>NZ_CP096423.1:0-4791976 GCF_054161505.1 Arthrobacter sp. R3-55
CCTTCCATGACCACCAGGACTTCGTCCTCTTCCTGCACGATCAAGGCGCCCACAAGGTCACCGCGGTCTTCGGCAAGCTTGGCTACCTTGATGCCCAGGCCGCCACGGCCCTGCAGGCGGTATTCGTCCACTGCGGTCCGCTTGGCGTAGCCGCCTTCGGTCACGATGAACACGAAAGAGCCGTCCTGGACTACGTCTGCGGCAAGCAGTTCGTCGTCTTCACGGAACTTCATACCCGTTACACCCGACGTGGCACGGCCCATGGGCCGCAATGCGTCATCGGTGGCTGTGAAGCGGATGGACTGGCCCTTGCGTGAGACCAGAAGAAGGTCATCTGTCTCGCTGACCAGCTGGGCAGAAACCAACTCGTCCTCGTCGCGCAGGTTGATGGCAATGACACCGGCCGTGCGGTTGGTGTCATAGTCTTCCAGCCTGGTCTTCTTGACCAGCCCGTTCTTGGTGGCGAGCACCAAGTAGGGGGCCTGCTGGTAGTCCCGCAAGTCCAGGACCTGGGCGATATGCTCGTCCGGCTGGAAAGCGAGCAGGTTGGCAACGTGCTGGCCCTTGGCATCGCGTCCCGCCTCGGCGAGCTCGTAAGCCTTGGCACGGTAGACCCGCCCCAGGTTGGTGAAGAACAGGAGCCAGTGGTGGGTGGTGGTGACGAAGAAGTGCTCCACGACGTCGTCGCCGCGCAATTGGGCACCCTTGATGCCCTTGCCGCCGCGCTGCTGGGAACGGTAGTTGTCGCTGCGGGTGCGCTTGACGTAGCCGCCACGCGTAATAGTGACAACCATTTCCTCTTCGGGGATCAGGTCCTCCATGGACATGTCCCCGTCGAAGCCCATCAGGATGTGGGTGCGCCGGTCATCGCCGTGCTTGGCCACGATCTCGGCAAGTTCTTCGCTGATGATCTGGCGCTGCCGCTCTTCGGAAGCCAGGATCGCGTTGTACTCCTGGATCATTGCCTCGAGCTCGGAGTGGCGGTCCTGGATCTTTTGGCGCTCCAAGGCAGCAAGGCGGCGCAACTGCATATCCAGGATGGCGCGGGCCTGGAGTTCGTCGATCTCCAGCAGTTCCATCAGGCCTTCACGCGCAGCCTCTGTGGTGTTGGAAGCACGGATGAGGGCAATGACTTCATCCAGCATGTCCAGGGCCTTGAGGAGTGCACGCAGGATGTGCGCTTCTTCCTCTGCCTTACGCAGGCGGTAGCGGGTGCGTCGGGCAATGACGTCCATCTGGTGCGCAACCCAGTGCCGGATGAAGGCATCCAAGCTCAAGGTGCGCGGGACGCCGTCGACAATTGCCAGCATGTTTGCCGAGAAGTTGTCCTGCAACTGCGTGTGCTTGTAAAGGTTGTTCAGGACCACCTTGGCCACGGCATCGCGCTTGAGCACGATCACCAGGCGCTGGCCGGTACGGCCTGAGGTTTCATCGCGGAGGTCCGCAATGCCTGAGATCTTTCCGTCCTTGACCAATTCGGCAATCTTGATCGCCAGGTTGTCCGGGTTGGCCTGGTACGGAAGCTCGGTGACCACCAAGCAGGTACGGCCCTGGAGTTCCTCGACGTTGACCACGGCGCGCATCGTGATGGAGCCACGGCCCGTGCGGTAAGCGTCTTCTATTCCCTTGTGGCCCAGAATGGTGGCGCCGGTGGGGAAATCGGGGCCCTTGATGCGGACCAGCAGAGCCTCTAGGAGCTCTTCGCGCGTGGCTGTGGGGTTTTCAAGCGCCCACTGCACACCCTCGGCAACCTCGCGAAGGTTGTGCGGCGGAATGTTGGTGGCCATGCCGACGGCGATGCCGGAGGAGCCGTTGACCAGCAAGTTGGGGAAACGCGCCGGCAGGATGGTGGGTTCCTGGTTCTTGCCGTCGTAGTTGTCCTGGAAGTCGACGGTTTCCTCGTCAATGTCCCGGACCATTTCCATGGCCAGCTGTGCCATTTTGGTTTCGGTGTAACGCGGTGCGGCAGCGCCGTCATTGCCCGGTGAACCGAAGTTGCCCTGGCCAAGTGCCAGCGGGTACCGCATGGTCCAGTCCTGGATCAGGCGGACCAAGGCGTCGTAGATCGCCATGTCACCGTGCGGGTGGTAGGTACCCATGACATCGCCCACCACACGGGCACACTTGTTGAACGAGCGGTCCGGGCGGTAACCGCCGTCGAACATTGCGTACAGAACGCGGCGGTGCACCGGCTTCAAGCCGTCACGGACATCCGGCAAGGCGCGGCCAACAATTACGGCCATGGCGTAGTCCAGGTAGGACCGCTGCATTTCGGTCTGCAGGTCCACCTGCTCCACGCGGTCGGTCAGCACATCACCCTCAAGAACAACTTCCTCGGCGTCGTTCGATTCCGCCGGGACTTCGGGAGTTTCGTCACTCATAATCTAAGGTTTCCGTTTCAGGTATATGTCAGTTCTGGAATATTCAGATGCCTTTGCGGGGCCCTAGATATCGAGGAACCTGACGTCCTTGGCGTTCTGCTGGATGAAGTTACGGCGCGATTCAACGTCCTCGCCCATCAGGACAGAGAAGGTCTGGTCGGCAGCGAGGGCGTCATCCATGGTGACCTGCAGCAGTGTCCGGCGGTCCGGGTCCATGGTGGTGTCCCACAGTTCGGTGTAGTCCATCTCGCCGAGGCCCTTGTAGCGCTGGATGCCGTTGTCCTTGGGTAGGCGCTTGTTCATTGCGGCACCCTTGCGGATGGTTTCATCACGTTCGCGGTCACTGTAGACGTAGTCGTGCGCAGCGTTGGACCACTTGATCCTGTACAGCGGCGGCTGTGCCAGGTAGACGTAGCCGTTCTCGATCAGCGGGCGCATGTAGCGGAACAGCAGCGTCATCAGCAGGGTGGTGATGTGCTGGCCATCAACGTCGGCATCGGCCATCAGGACGATCTTGTGGTACCGGAGCTTGGCGATATCAAAGTCCTCGCCAATACCCGTTCCAAATGCGGTGATCATGGACTGGACTTCGGCGTTGCCGAGTGCCTTGTCCAAGCGGGCACGCTCAACGTTCAGGATCTTGCCGCGCAAGGGCAGGATGGCCTGGGTTTCCGGGTTACGGCCACGCTTTGCCGAGCCACCTGCCGAGTCACCCTCCACCAGGTAGACCTCGCAGCGCGAAGGATCCTTGGACGAGCAGTCGGAGAGCTTGCCGGGCATGCCGAAGGATTCCAACGGGCTCTTACGGCGGGCGTTATCGCGTGCCTTGCGGGCAGCCATGCGTGCCTGGGCAGCCGAAATTGCTTTGCGGATGACATCGCGGGCAGGGCCGGGGTTACGTTCCAGCCAGTCACCCAGCTGATCCGTGACAACGCGCTGGACAAAACCCTTGACCTCGGAGTTACCCAGCTTGGTCTTCGTCTGGCCTTCGAACTGCGGCTCGGAAAGCTTGACGGAAATAACGGCCGTCAGACCTTCGCGGATGTCATCACCGGTGAGGTTGTCTTCCTTCTCCTTGATGATGCTCTTCTCCCGCGCATAGCGGTTGATCAACGAGGTCATGGCGGCGCGGAAGCCTTCTTCGTGAGTTCCGCCCTCATGGGTGTTGATGGTGTTCGCGTAAGTGTGGACGCTCTCGGAGTACGCGGTTGTCCACTGCATGGCTACCTCGACGGCGATGTGCCGCTCGGTATCCTCGGTCTCGAAAGCGATGACATCCTCATGGACGATCTCCACCTTCTTGTTCGAGTTCAGGTGCTTGACGTAATCCAGCAGGCCGTCGGGGTACTGGTAGACCACGGTGCGGTGCTCGGCGGCCACTTCGCCTTCCGTGGCCACGGCATCCAGGTCCAGGTCCTCATCGCCGTCGCGGGAAGCCGGACGCTCATCGGTCAGCGTGATCCGCAGGCCCTTGTTGAGGAAGGCCATCTGCTGGAAACGGGCGCGCAGGGTTTCGAAGTCGAACTCGGTGGACTCGAAGATGGTGCCGTCCGGGTAGAACGTCTGCGACGTTCCGGTGACATCTGTTTCTTCTCCCTTGACGAGTTCGCCCTGGGGCTTGCCGCCGTCGGCGAAGGTCATGCGCCAGACGTGGCCTTGACGGCGGACTTCCGTGTCCACGCGCCTGGACAGGGCGTTCACCACAGAGATACCCACACCGTGGAGGCCACCGGAAACAGCGTAACCGCCGCCGCCGAACTTACCGCCGGCGTGGAGGATGGTCATGACCACTTCAACCGTAGGTTTGCCCTCGGTGGGGTGGATGTCCACGGGGATGCCGCGACCGTCGTCAACAACGCGAACGCCGCCGTCGGCGCGGAGGGTGACCTCGATGTGGCTGCAGTAACCGGCCAATGCCTCGTCAACAGAGTTATCCACCACTTCGTAAACCAAGTGGTGCAAGCCGCGGGGTCCGGTGGATCCGATGTACATGCCGGGGCGTTTGCGGACCGCTTCGAGGCCCTCCAGCACGGTGATGTCGCTGGCACCGTACTCCCTGGGCGCCTCAACAGGCGTGTCGGGCTCGGGAACAGTCTCCTCTTCGGGCTCTACTGCCAAGGTCTCTGCATTGTCGTTAGCCACAGGCGCTTTCGACTCCTCTGTACTCGATGTCGGCCGTTCCCGGTGGTGTCCACGGCGAACCGCAGCCGTCAACGGGCACGTGACTGATTGCGCCGATTACTCCGACGAAGGGGGTCCCCGATGCCACAAGAGTGGATCCAGGAGCCCAACGACGTTTCACCGGCGCTCAGTGATCTACACCAATTCTATCGTGGAAACTCACAAATCCTTGCAAATACGGGGGCAGCCGAGAGCTGAATATGGCCGTGGGAGGCCGCTGGCCCTATCTGCAATGGCCCTATAGTGGTCCCGATGGGGGCCTATACGACTCAGGGGCGTTGAATGCCCCTGCACGCCGTTCAGCCGTAGGTGTCCCGTGGTCCGCGACCGTTGACGCTGCGCCCGCCTTTTCGCCAACTCGGAGCCGATGGACCGAGCACCTGGATGCTGGTCACCACGCCTTCGCCCAGTTCGTTGCGGAACATCTCAAGGAGGCTGGTGCTCAGCAGACGGAGTTGGGTTGCCCAAGCAGTTGAATCACAACGGACATGGAGCGTGGTATCGGTAAAACTCTCCGGTGTGCAGTGGGCGGAGATGTCCGGCCCCACCAACGTTTCCCACTCCGCCATGACCGAACCCACCGCCACAGGTGACGTCCAACCGCGCTCGGCCACCAAACGACCCACAACATTGCCAAGTCCCAACGGATCCCGGCCACTGCCATGGAATTGCGCGAAACCCCTGGTATCGCGGATGCCCTTCCGTTTCGGAGCAGATCCGGGCCTCGGCGCCCGTTGCCGGACCTCACCGCGGGCCGCAGCGGCCTCTCGCATCCGGTTCAGAGCCGCCTGGGCAGCGTCGATTTCATCCGGATCGCGGCCGGGCTGAAGTCCGTCGCGGCTATCCTTCGCCATCGATGCCTCCCGGAACAACGGTTACGCGCCGTCCGGCCAGCTCCTCGGGGATATCGGCGTCGACGGCGGCAGTCACCAGCACTTGCTCGGCACCGGCAACTATTGCAGCAAGTTTACGCCGACGCTGCACATCGAGCTCGGCGAAAACGTCGTCCAGGATCAGGATCGGAGCGGTGCCCCCGGTGCGGGCATCATCGAGCATCACATAGTAGGAAGCCAAGCGCAGCGACAAACACATGGACCAGGTTTCACCATGGGAGGCATAGCCCTTGGCCGGGGCCTGTCCCAGCACCAGTTCAAGCTCGTCGCGGTGCGGACCCACCAGCGAGATGCCGCGTTCCAATTCCTTCTTACGCGAGGCAGCGAAGGCCTGGATGTAGCGTTCGGTGAGCTCATCCACGGACAACAGCCGGAGGTCGTCAACCGACGCCGAAGGTTCCGTACCGGGATCGGCCGGACCGCCGTCGTCGTCCAAAACGCCCTGGATGGTTGAGCGGTAAACCGCACCGGCCTCCTTGGAACCATCAGTGAGCTGCGCGTACGCGCTGTTCAGGTGTGGCCGCAAACGTTCCACCAGTTCCAGCCTGGCATGGAGCAGCTCGGCCCCGGCCCGGGCCATGTGCTGGTCCCAAACATCCAAGGTAGCTTCGTGGCCGGCAGTGAATTTGCCCGCGCGGGCTGATTTCAGGAGGGCGTTGCGCTGTTTCAGCACGCGATCGTAGTCGCTCCGCGTAGCGGCATGCCGGGGAACGAGGCTGACCAGCAGCTCATCCAGGAACCGGCGGCGGTTGGAGGGATCGCCCTTGACCAGCGCCAGGTCCTCCGGCGCGAACAACACCGTCTGGCAGATTCCCAGAATGTCCCTTGCCCGCACTGGATTTCCACGGTTAATGCGTCCCCGGTTGGCCCGCCCGGCATTGATTTCCACCTCAATAACCGTGGATTGTTCTCCTCGGACGAGCCGGGCACGGATCATGGCGCGCTCCGCACCGAAACGCAGCAGCGGCGCGTCAGTGCTGACCCGGTGGGAGCTCAGGGTCGCCAAGTATCCGATTGCTTCCATCAGGTTGGTCTTGCCGATTCCGTTGGAACCAACCAGGACAGTCACGCCAGGACCAAGTTTGAGGTCAACCTGTGCGTAACTGCGGAAATCCGTCAGCGAAAGATGTTCGAGGTACACGCCGTTTGCAGGACTCCTGCGGCCTAGTTGGCCGGACGGGTGGCGTGTCCACCGAACTGGTGGCGCAGGGCGGAAACCATCTTCATGGCCGGCGAGTTATCCTCGCGGGAAGCGAACCTGGCGAAAAGCGCGGCGGTGATGGCCGGTGCCGGTACTGCGTTGGCAATCGCTTCCTCCACGGTCCAACGTCCCTCGCCGGAATCCTCAACATAGTCATCGATCGACGCGAGGCCGGGATCTTCATCCAATGCCTTGACCATGAGGTCCAGGAGCCAGGAGCGGACCACGGTACCCTTTTGCCAAGCCCGGAAAGTCCCCGGAAGATCCTTCACGATGTCCTTGGCAGCCAGCAATTCGTAGCCCTCGGCGTAGGCCTGCATCAGGCCGTATTCGATGCCGTTGTGGACCATCTTCGCGTAATGGCCCGCGCCAACGCCGCCAACGTGGACGAAACTGTCGGCACGATCGCCTTCGGGCCGGAGTGCATCGAAGACCGGCATGGCCAGTTCAATGTCTTCATCCGCGCCGCCGGCCATCAGGCCGTAGCCGTTCTCCAGACCCCACACGCCACCGGAAACACCACAGTCAGCGAAGCGGATACCTTTTTCGGCAAGTGCCGCAGCGTGCTTCTGGTCTTCGGTGAAACGTGAGTTGCCGCCGTCGATCACGAGGTCACCCGGGCTGAGTTTCTCGCCAAGCTCCGTAACCACGGCATCGGTGATCGCACCCGATGGGACCATGACCCATACCAACCGAGGTGTGGGAAGTGCCGCGATGAGTTCATCCACGGAAGCAACATCGGTGACGTCGGGATTGCGGTCGAAACCGGTGACCTCGATGCCGCCGTTCCGCATGCGCTGCCGCATGTTGAAACCCATTTTTCCAAGGCCGATCAGACCGATGTGCACAGTATGAACTCTTTTCTGCGAAGGTGGCGGGTACGTTCCGGTTAGTTGGGGAGGCGGACCGGCATCACGAGGTAGCGGTAGTCGTCCTGGTCTTCGCCGTCCGCCTCAGCCTGGGCCGTGATCATGGCCGGCTTGGGGGCGGTGGTGAAGGAGAAGCGAACGTATTTGGTCTCGATGACGCTCAGACCCTCAACGAGGTAGTGCGGATTGAAGGCCACTGTGATGTCTTCGCCGGAAAGCTGGGCTTCGAGTTCTTCGGAAGCCTGTGCGTCCTCGCCCGTGCCGGCGTCGAGATTCAGCAATCCCTGGGTGAAGGCCAGGCGTACCGGAGTGTTTCGCTCGGCCACGAGGGAAACACGGCGCACAGCCTCTACGAGTTCCTGGGTCTGGACCGTGGCGTGGATGGGTGTGGAATCCGGGAAGAGCGAGCGGATCTTGGGGTAGTCACCGTCCACCAGGAGCGATGTGGTGGTGCGTCCGCCGCTTTCGAAGCCGATCAGCCTGCTGTCGTCATCTGCCAGGGCCAGGTTGATGTCGCCGCTGCCACCGAGGGTCTTGGCAACCTCGTTCAGGGTCTTGGACTTGACCAAGGCGCTGGTGGAAATGCCCGGAGTGACAGGTTTCCACGGAACTTCACGCATAGCCAGGCGGTAACGGTCCGTGGCGAGGAGGGTGATGAGGTCGTCCTCGATCTCCATCCGGACGCCGGTAAGGATGGGCAAGGTGTCGTCCTTGCTGGCCGCAATGATGACCTGTGAAACAGCCTGGGCAAACGCATCGCCGGGCAGCGTTCCGCTGATGGCAGGCAGTGCCGGGAGTGCGGGGTATTCACCCTCAGGCATGGTGGCGAGGTGGAAGCTGCTTCGGCGGCAGGTCAGTGTGACCTTGCTGCCATCGGTCTCCACCTCCACGGGAGCGGAGGGAAGGCTGCGGCAGATGTCAGCCAGCAAGCGGCCGGAGACCAAAATGGTGCCCTCAACAGCAATGTCCGCAGGAATTTCCAAACGGGCAGAGGTCTCGTAATCGAAGCTCGAGAGGCTGACTGTTCCTGCCTCAGCTTTGAGGAGGAGGCCGGAAAGCACCGGAACAGGCGGCCGCGGAGACAACGACCGCGCGGTCCACGTAACGGCTTCTGCCAGGACGTCGCGGTCGACTCTGAACTTCACGGAGGGGTGCCGCCTTTCATTGCTGCTGCCAAGTAGTAGCCGCGGATTCCTGCTTGGAAGCCGCTAAATCTTCGCAATCCGGCACCGGAACCTGCATGGTCCGCACTCAGCGAACTACAAACAGACCCAAGGATGGGAGCGCTGCTGACAGCTTAGCCGGAACATCCGCGATTAACCCATCCCCGTCTGCTGGTCCCCCGGCTTCATGGGCAGTCGCAACCCGGCCCCGGCTTGGCCGGTGGTGGGTCTTTGGCATGGTGCGGGAGGTGGCAGAACGAGATTGTTATTTGAGGGATTTCATTTTTTTGGGATTCGTAGTGTTAATAACTGCTGTGGAAACTGTGGATAACCCAATCCCACCGCGTCGTTCCGCGGTTAAGCCCTGTTCACGGATTGTGCGTTAACTGGGTTTTAAACAGGGTGTGGATGGGGACAACTCCCAGGGCGGTTTTTAACGATCCACAGGCGCCTTAAGGGTTTTAAGCCCATTAACCGAGCTTGTCCCCTTAAGTATCCACAGGCTTATCCACATGCACCTGTTAATAAGGTATGTAGTGGCGCCTGCGTTGTGGATGTCAGGAGTCGCGCTGCTGCTGTTTGATGCGGTTGGTGAGCTCAGTGACCTGGTTGTAAATCACACGACGCTCAGCCATCAGCTCGCGGATCTTGCGGTCAGCGTGGATGACAGTGGTGTGATCGCGTCCACCAAGTTCCTGGCCGATCTTCGGCAGGGACATGTCAGTCAGCTCGCGGCACAGGTACATCGCGATTTGCCGGGCGGTCACCAACGTGCGGGTGCGGGACTTGCTGCAGAGCTCTTCCATGCTGAGCTTGAAGTAGTCCGCTGTCTGGTCCAGAATCTGCTTCGCGGTGATCTCCTGGGCTCCGTCATCAGTGATCAGGTCCTTGAGCACCATTTCCGCCAGGGCCACATCCACCGGCTGGCGGTTGAGGCTGGCGAAGGCCGTGACCCGGATGAGGGCACCTTCAAGTTCGCGGATGTTGCTGGAGATCTTGGATGCGATGTACTCCAAGGCGTCATCCGGTGCGGACAGGCCTTCGCTGAGGCCCTTTTTGCGGAGGATCGCGATGCGGGTCTCAAGCTCGGGAGGCTGGATGTCCGTCAGCAGGCCCCATTCGAACCGGGACGTCATGCGGTCCTCGAAGCCGGCAAGCATCTTGGGCGGCTGGTCCGAGGTAATGACAACCTGCTTGTTGGCGTTGTGCAGGGCGTTGAACGTGTGGAAGAACTCCTCCTGCGTCCGGTCCTTGCCCGCCAGGAACTGGATGTCATCGATCAGCAGCACGTCCACGTTCCGGTACGTGGTCTTGAAGCTGGTTCCTTCGTCATCGCGGATGGAGTTGATGAAGTCGTTGGTGAACTCCTCGGAATTCACGTAACGGACGCGGATGCCGCTGTAGAGCCTGCGGGCATAGTGCCCGATTGCGTGCAGCAGGTGGGTCTTGCCCAACCCCGAGTCGCCGTAAATGAACAGCGGGTTGTACGCCTTGGCCGGCGCTTCGGCAACGGCGACGGCGGCCGCGTGCGCAAAGCGGTTCGAGGAACCGATCACGAAGGTATCGAAGATGTACTTCGGGTTGAGGCGGCCAAATTCATGGGAGGTGCTGGGCGGAGTGGGCTGCGGCTTCGGCTCCGCGAAATCGGAGACAGCGGAAAGCTCGACGACGGGCTCCGGCTCTGCATGGACGGGCACCAGATCGGTGTCCACGTCGATCGCGCATCGGATGTCGTCCGAGAAGACGCTGCGAAGTGCGTCATCGAGAGCATCCTTGACCTGGGTCTGCAGGACTTCGCGGGTGAGCTCGTTGGGAACGGCCACAAGGAGTGTGGAACCGATGAGGCCCTGTGCCTGGGCCAGGATGACGAAACCGCGCTGTCGGGGTGATACCCGGTCGTCTTGTTCCATCAGGCTCAGCACCCTGCGCCAGGAACTTCCGACAGTGTTGGCGTGGTTGGCTTCGTCTACTGTCATCAATCAGTTCCTAAATACTTGCTTGCCGGCGTTGCTGGCAGCCGAAGTCTCTCCGGCCGCTCTGTTCTGGGCGATAATCCACAGAGTTATACACAGCGGGTGGACATTGGGCTACTGAGCCACTCTAGGGGATGGAATCGCTAGAAGATAGCTGGGAAGTTGCCTGTGGATAATTACACCGTTGTTGTTCTGGAATACGGCCTGTGAGCCACTTCATCCACAGGCTGGGAACGACAGTTGGGCACAGCTGTGGATAGCTCCGCGGCAGGCTCCCGGTTTGACTGGGGGTACCTTTTTGCCCTAACGTTGTGAAGTCCTTTGTGTCCGCTTTTGAGATCAGTTGTAACCCCGTACGTTCACCGTGCGGAAGGCAACGGCGGCAGGCACATACAAAACTTAGCGTCGGCCAGTTCTTCCCCTTTTTTGATCGGGTGGGCGCACCTTTGATCCACTGGAGTAACTAACGTGAGCAAGCGGACTTTTCAGCCGAATAACCGCCGTCGGGCCAAGAAGCACGGCTTCCGCCTTCGTATGCGCACCCGTGCCGGCCGTGCCATCCTGGCTGCCCGTCGCGGCAAGGGCCGCGTCGAACTGTCGGCGTAAATAACTGACTTGTCGGTCAGGGTCTTTTTGCGGGTTCGACGGTGCTAGCCACCCCTAACCGTCTGCGGACGTCTACCGACTTTTCAACAACTGTACGTTCCGGCGTCCGCAATGGACGCCGGAACTTAGTGTTATATACGGCCCCTATCGGGGCCGGGGAGCCGAGTCGAATCGGTTTCATTGTCTCCAAAGCCGTCGGGAACGCCGTGACCAGGAACCTCGTTAAGAGGAGACTGAGAGAAGCAGGCGCACTTTCCTTGCATACGCATGGAACGGGTCTGGCGGTAGTGGTCCGGGCGTTGCCCGCAGCTGCATCTGCCAGCTGGGAGCAACTGCTCTCTGACTACAACGCCGCACTGGCAGTGACGACGAAGCGATTGAGTGGCTCACTCCCACGCAGCGCTTCGACCGAACACAACGGCACCACAACGGAAGGGACACCGCGTGCATGACATAAGCACCGCCGTCGTTCCTTCCTCAAGCGACCCCTCCGGGAAGGTTCCGCATCGGAGCCTTCCGGCGGCGGTTGGCACCTTCCTCTGGGAACTGCCCCGCAACATCCTGATCCTGTTGCTGAAGACGTACCGCAAGGTCATCTCACCCCTCTACGGCCAGGTCTGCCGGTTCTTTCCGTCCTGTTCCGCGTACGCGCTGGAAGCAGTAACGGTGCACGGTGCCGTGAAGGGTACCTGGCTCGCGGCCAAGAGGCTCGCCAAATGTCACCCCTGGAACGCCGGTGGAGTGGACCATGTCCCCGCCGGCCACCGTCATTGGCCCGAAGGCCGGACGCCCACAATTGTTGTACTGAACAATCCGGACCAGTTCCTGGCTGCTCAGGCTGATGAAGAAGGCCGCTCGGCGGCCTAACGAATAGGGATATCGTATGGACTTCTTTGAAACAATCATGTTTCCGTTCAAGTGGCTGGTGTCAATCATCATGGTTGGCTTCCACGAGGGACTGAGCTTCATTGGCCTGCCCGCCGCGAACGGCTGGACGTGGACTCTGTCCATCATCGGGCTTGTGTTGGTGATCCGTGCCGCCCTGATCCCTGTCTTCGTCAAGCAGATCAAAGCCCAGCGCGGCATGCAGCTGCTGCAGCCGGACCTGAAGAAACTTCAGACCAAGTACAAGGGCAAGACCGATCAGCTGTCCCGCCAGGCCATGGCACAGGAACAGATGGCGCTGTACAAGAAGCACGGCACCAACCCTTTCTCGGCCTGTTTGCCGATGCTGATCCAGATGCCGTTCTTCTTCGCGCTGTTCCAGGTGTTGTCGGGTATCTCGACGAACGCCAAGCAGGGCCAGGGCGTTGGCGCGATGAGCCATGAGCAGGTAGTCCAGTTCGACTCATCCAGCATCTTTGGTGCGCCATTGTCGGCGTCGCTGCTCCACGGTGACCCCAGCGGTGGGAACAGTGCTGTGGCTGTTTGGGTTCTGAGCATCATCATGATCATTGCCATGACGGCCTCGCAGTTCATCACCCAGAAGCAGATCATGGCCAAGAACATGTCCGAAGAGGCCATGGCCAGCCCGTTCATGCGCCAGCAGAAGATGATGCTCTACATCCTGCCGCTCGTTTTCGGTATCGGTGGCATCAACTTCCCGATCGGTGTCCTCATCTACTGGACCACCACCAACCTGTGGACCATGGGCCAGCAGTTCTTCGTCATTCGCCGTATGCCCACCCCGGGTTCCCCTGCCGCCAAGGCACTGGAAGAGCGCCGCGCCGCCAAAGGCCTCCCGCCGCTCCTGGGTGGAAAGAAGACCGTCGACGCCGCCGCGGAAGCCGAAGCTGCAGCTGCTGCTGCCGCCGAGATCCGTGCACAGCGCGTCCAGCCACAACGTAAGAACAGGAAGAAGAAGTAATGTCTGCCGAGAGCACTGAAGAAGTTATCGCCGCTGTGACTGAAGACCAGGACGAAACGCAGGAAGAGACGCAGTCCAAGACGGCCAGCCGTCTCGAGGAGGAAGGCGACATCGCCGCCGACTACCTTGAGGAGCTCCTGGATATTGCCGATATCGACGGCGACATCGACATTGAGGTCCGCAACGGACGCACCTACATCTCCATCGGCGCCGATGAAGAATCTGCAGCGTTGGATAGCCTGGTGGGCCGTGACGGTGAAGTGTTGGAGGCTCTGCAGGAGCTGGCCCGTCTCTCCGTACTCTCCGCGACGGAGAACCGCTCACGCCTCGTCCTGGACATCAACGGATACCGCAAGGAACGTGCCGGCGTTCTGCAGAAGATCGCCGAAGACGCCGTAGCCAAGGTCAAGTCCGACGGCGGTACCGTCGCCCTTGAACCGATGAGTGCTTACGAGCGCAAGATCGTTCACGACGCCGTTGCTGACCTTGGGTTCGTTTCCGAGTCTGAAGGCGAAGGCGCAGGCCGTCACATCGTCGTTTCGGCTGACTAGCAGCTCATGGTCGAAATAACCGCAGCTGAACTCGAAGCGGCCGAGAAGATTTTTGGGGAGCGTTTGGATCTCGCCAAGCGCTACGTTGAGCACCTTGCAACATCCGGTACTGAGCGCGGGCTGATTGGTCCACGGGAGATTCCGCGGTTGTGGAGTCGCCACGTCCTGAACTGTGCAGTCATTGAGTCCGCCATTGCCATGGACAGCCACGTCGCCGACGTCGGTTCCGGTGCAGGCCTGCCGGGTCTCTGCCTGGCAATTGCCCGGCCGGACCTTGAACTGACTCTGATTGAGCCGCTTGAGCGTCGTGTCATCTGGCTCCAGGAAGTGGTGGACGATCTCGGCCTGGATAACGTCACCATCATGAGGACGCGTGCTGAGCTCGCCGTGGGCATGGTGGACGCCGACGTTGTTACGGCGCGGGCAGTTTCTGCTCTCAGTAACCTGGCAGGTCTGACGATTCCCCTCCTGAATGGCCATGGCGAAGTTGTTGCCATCAAGGGTCGCAGCGCGGCCGAGGAGATCGAGAAGGCCAAGAAGGTCATCCGCAAACTGGGCGGCGTGGAAACGTCAGTTGTTGTTTGTGGACAGGAGCTTTTGGAGGAACCCACCACCGTGGTGAGGATTATCGTCAACAAGCCCGGAAAGACGGCCTGAGACCCGCTTGGTTTCCCGCGTGTCGGCGGCTGAGCAGTTAGGCTAGAGAACGGCAGCAAGCGCCGAATGAGAGTGAGAGTGTGACCAGTGGGCAGTAGTGAAACCTCCACGCAGCGAATCCCCCCGTTTATGTCGTTGGGGTCCGCGCGGGCAATGGCTACACCCTCCGCGTCTCTTCAGTCTGCGATTGTGCGTCCTAATTCGGTTGAGAATGCTGCCGTTTCACGTGAAACCGTATCTGATGGAGTGCATAACGTGATGGATTCCATTGATGACTCAAGTCCGATAGCCCGCCAGCTGGCCAATGAAACCCGCCGACGCGAGCGGTTGATCGGCAGGGAGCTCCCCAAGCCGGATAAAACCCGCATCTTCACTGTCTCCAATCAAAAGGGCGGGGTGGGCAAAACCACCACCACGGTGAACATCGCCGCAGCCCTGGCCTCTGCCGGGCTCTACGTGCTGGTGATCGATATTGATCCCCAAGGAAACGCCTCCACGGCACTTGGCATAGAGCACCATGCCGACGTGGACAGTATCTATGACGTCCTGATCAACGACCTTCCCCTGAAGGACGTCGTTGCTGCCTGCCCTGACATCCCGAATCTGATCTGCGCCCCCGCCACCATCCACCTCGCCGGCGCTGAAATCGAGTTGGTCTCATTGGTGGCACGCGAGCAGAGGCTTCGAAGAGCCATTGACGTTTACGCCAAGGAGCGGGAAAAGAATGGTGAAGGCCGGCTGGACTTCATCTTCATTGACTGCCCTCCCAGCTTGGGTCTGCTGACGGTCAATGCGTTCTGCGCAGCCAGTGAAGTTTTGATCCCCATTCAGTGCGAGTACTACGCACTGGAAGGGCTAAGCCAGCTCCTCAAGAACATTGAGATGATCCAGAAGCACCTCAACGCTGACCTGGTTGTTTCAACGATTCTCTTGACCATGTATGACGGCCGTACCAACCTGGCTGCGCAAGTGGCCTCCGAGGTACGTCAGCACTTCCCCGAGCAGGTTCTGGGAGCTGTAGTCCCCCGTTCAGTGCGTATCTCTGAGGCCCCGAGCTACCAGCAAACGGTCATGACTTACGATCCTTCTTCGAGCGGCGCGCTCTCCTATATGGAAGCCGCTGCCGAAATCGCCGAACGCTAGAATTCTTGAAACACTGCAACAGCCTGAGCAGGTCCGTGCTCGGCCATTTCATCGGAGGGATGAATCAATGAGCGAAAAGCGAAGGGGCCTCGGTAGGGGTCTTGGGGCTCTCATTCCCAGCTCGGCCGCGGCCCAGGGAAACGGTTCTGCGCCGTCCCGCCCAGTGGATTTGTTCTTCCCGGAAGCAAAGAAGTCCGTTGAACCGGTAGTGGAGACTCGGGCTTCCGAAGCGGCTGTTGAAGCGGAGCCTTCGCAGTCGGCTGGTGCAGCAGCAACCGCCGGTAAGGCCGCAGTGCAGGAGACTAGGAAGTCTGCGGCGTCCAATTCTGCTGCGTCCAAGGCGCCGGCCAAGTCCGCCGCCAAGTCAACGCTGGCTAAGCCTGCGTCCAAGCGAACTACTGCTTCGTCGACTCCGGAAACCAACGATGTGGAGGCGGCTTCCTCTTCCTCTGCGTCAAGCGTGGAGCTGGTCGAGGTCCCCGGCGCCCGCTTCGCCGAGATTCCGGTAGGTGACATTCACCCGAACCGCAAACAGCCTCGCTCGGTCTTCGATGAAGATGACATGGCAGAGCTGGTCCACTCGGTTCGAGAAATCGGCGTCCTCCAGCCAATTGTTGTACGTACTTCAACCGAAAAGGGTGGAGAAGCGTATGAATTGGTCATGGGTGAGCGTCGATGGCGTGCAGTTCAGGCCGCGGGCCTTGAAACCATCCCTGCGATTGTCCGAGACACCACCGACGACGACCTTCTCCGGGATGCGCTGCTGGAGAACTTGCACCGGAGTCAGCTGAACCCCCTTGAAGAGGCTGCTGCGTACCAGCAGCTCCTGGAAGACTTCGGCACCACCCACGAGCAGCTTGCGGACCGTATTGGCCGCTCACGTCCGCAGGTCTCCAACACGCTGCGATTACTGAAGCTCCCGCCCTTGGTTCAACGACGTGTAGCTGCCAGCGTACTTTCAGCAGGGCACGCTCGTGCTCTTCTGGCACTCCCGGACGCGGCCGCCATGGAACGTTTGGCTCAGAGGATCGTGGCTGAGGGTATGTCTGTCCGTGCGACAGAGGAGGCGGTGGCCCTTTATCAGGACCCCACTACGCCGGCCAAAAACAGCATTCCGAAGCCGAATGCCCGCCACGAGCGTCTTGATTACCTTGCGTCTTCCCTCTCGGACCGCTTGGATACCAACGTAAAGATCACTCTGGGAGCCCGTAAAGGCCGTGTTAGCATCGAGTTTGCCAGCGTTGAGGATCTCAATCGCATCATGGATGTCCTGGGGCCTGGCGCCGAAGACTGACACTCCTGACTCTCTAAAATGGGATCTGCTCTCTGAGTAGGTCCCATTTTGCTTGTCACCTGAGTTTTCTCCTACGAAATGGGCACGGGGGCGCCCCATTTTCCGCGCGATATTCGCTGCCCGGGCATCGAAAGTTCCTTAGAAGTGCATGCTCGGGATGTTTCACGTGAAACGAACGTGGGTCCTTCGTCCTTGCGCAGTTGTGGGTTTATGCCGCTTGAAAACCGCTGTTCTGCAGTATTGCCACTTCGGATGGTCACACCTTCTTGTGGTCTCCCAGGCTGGGTGGCTACTGTTGGGCAGTGATGGGAGACAAATGGATACAAGCGCTGAGTTCTCCAAAGCCGCTGCATTGTTGGTGTCGCATGGATGGGATGGACGTGACATCGCCGTATTCACCTGAGACAGGCGACGACTAGCCCTAAACTGCTTGAACGGATCTATTCGAGGGTTTCACGTGAAACACCTTGGCTATTTGCATTTCGACATCGATCTTGGTCCAAGGTCGCGTGTACCGGTCAAGAGTTGCGCGCCCCGCGAAGTAGTTTAGGTCGCTTAAACGGTACATTGAGTTTGATTTGTCGTCGCCCTGAGGTCAAAACGCAGTCAAGGCACCTTCGAGGCTGGCCAAGGGACTGCCAATGTAGCCGCAAACTTCTCTGGAGGTCAGCGGTCCGCCGCCAGTACCTTCTCATCAACTAGGAGGCAACCAGGTGGGACACTCACAAACAGTGATTTCGGGCTTCTTTGGGCAGGACACCGATGAAGTTGCAGTTGCCTGCCTGTTTGTTCAGCGAAGCTCTCCTACTCCTGCCTCGAACTAGCTGGTTAGATGTCCCCGTCACGTTTCACGTGAAACAAGATCGTGAATGGACTCGACTCCAGATAGCCCGCTTGGCAAGTAATCTGTACAAGCTTGGAGGTGCCACGGCCAGGCGCATGAGACCTTTTGACGGAGCCCGATCAGCCTTCGAGGAGAGGAGCTATTGATAGCTCACTATTGGATAGAAGGGCGGGTCATGTTGATGCAGGTGTTTCACGTGAAACGTAAGCCGAAACTACTAACCAATGTCTGGCTTTTCGATAAAACTGGGAAGGCAAGTCGCTGCTCAGTGAACGGCGTTTCACCGTTGAAGGCGGCCTCTGAATGGCACTTAGAGAGTGGGGCGTTGAGGCGCCATTCAGTCGGCCAAGTGTTTCAGTCTGCGAGGCCCCAGATCGGCTTCCCAATGGTGGACACCGGCTTTGCTTCCTAGCCAGCTTCTCAGGGGGACTCCCGTTGGCCCTCCCCCGTATACCGTAGGAGTCTACACAATAGGCCTAGGAAACCGCGTTCAAAGGCTCCGGAAGGTGGCTTAGGTCAGCTGCGAAGGAGCTTGAACTGGACTAGTCAATGCCGTTGGACACCGGCCGGCTTGCGGCGACTTGGTGTGACTCTGATTCCAGACTGAGTAGTTGTCGGGAGGCAGCTACGTTGGCAGTCGTGCGGCAGTCCTGAGCTGTGCCGTCTTCAAAACTGTTAGCCCCACTGCCGGCAGGCAGATTGCACGTTTTCATTCGCCTCTCTCTGGTGTTCGGCTAGCCAGGGCCAGCACTCTGTGCCCGATCCGCAGCAAGCGGTGGAGCTGCGCCGACTCGGTCCACCACTGCGCCATCTGCTCGGAGTCGTGAGCTTGTTTCGTGGGAGGTCCCAAGGCTGGCGTTCCTCTATAACTCGGCCAGCCTCCAATCGTTGCTTTCGAGTTCCCTGCGGTCTCCCTGGTGAAGGCACGGAATTCGTGCCATTGGCTAGTGGGGTGTTCTGAACTCTCAGGAGGACTCCTAACATGTTGCTTTTGCCTGCTGGTATCGACGCCGCTTGAATCAAGATGCAACCGTAGCTGATGCGGTCATGATCGTTCAGGATCGCGTCCCTTCTCCCCAGCAGACCACTAGTGGGGCTTCGGTGGCAGGCCTCCCATGGTTGCTGCGGCAAGGTCCTGCTGTTCTCAAAATGCTATGGGCGGCAAAGCACCACAGCCCCGGGGGCAGAAGGGAAACTAGTCGGTACTCTGTTGGCTGTGGCCCTGCGTTTATGGGCAATGGACCCCGGCAGTACCCTGTGATCCAATACAGGATGAAGACAGGAACTGCCGACGACGTCATCTGCGACCGCACCACCGATGGTAACTTCTCATTGGACGGTTGGTGAAGTGGTTGACGAATGGTCAGATGTCGCTGTGGCCGATAGATGTCGTCATGGTGTTTCCGCCCGGTGCACACTGCGGGGCTCACCGTGATTATTGTGTGCGCGATTCTGAAGCTGGACGGCTAATTCATTTCCGCTCGTGATCCTAGGGCGGAGTGTTTCACGTGAAACGGTGAAGCGGTCGGGTCGATGGATGCCTCAAACCTGGCCTGAGGCCTGTGCATAAGGAAGTGGATATCCCTGTGGATATCACTGGGGATAACTCTGTGGGTATTGTGAGCTGCTGAGGTAAGCATCGGCGCTTATAGCGGTCCACGTGATCGTCTCGCCAGCTCGTTAACGCCACCTCGGGAACGACCCGAGCGGTATGCGCGAGAACCGACACCGTAGGAGTCACGCTTCGGGTCTTTACCCCCTATTTTCATTGGTTTTCGGGGCCAATCCCGGCATTCACTACGAGCTGAGCTCGCGTACGTAAGCCAATGCGGCTCTGAGGAAACGTAGAGCTTCGACGTACTTCTGAATCAGGAAGGAGAACGATTTGTGAAGGGGCTCATACTCAGTGGATAAGCCTGTGGATAACTGTGTGCACAACATCAGGACAATTGGGTGCAGCTCGGTGGACAACCACCGTCACAATTTCCCCGACGCTGCATGGTAGGCAGGCGCTCAGATGGCCTTGAGACCTCCGTGTAGATGAGGACCAAAACGATCTGGCGTTAGGGGTCTCCCTATTGCGTTCCAGGGCAAACACTTCAATGGGGATTAGGGCGTCGATGGCTGCGGCCTGACAGTGTCCCGCGTTTTGCTAGGGGCATGGCTCCTTACACAATCATCGGATGTCTTTCCCGCGTGGCAGCACTGGTGAATTCGACGGGCTATGTGTACTCATCACGCCGGGCCTAAAAGCGACGGACAGCATGTCCGGTCATTGACTGGCGATGGGGCACGTCAGCTATGTTGACTTGTGTTCCAAGAGCCATCGGCATTCGATTGGATGGCTAGTCTCGGAGGTGCTCGGAAAGAGATGACCCCGTCCTAGCCGCAGGGCCGTGAGCAGCCCGGCACCATCTCCGTGCGCAGTCATGTGCTTCTCGCATTAGTCTGCTAGGACTACACTCCTACGCTGGAGCAACATGTCCTAGGCAGTGTTTCACGTGAAACGGGTCTGCGCGGTGTCCTCCCTTCGTATTCTAAAGACGATCGCTCCCTGCAATGAGCGCAATGCCAGATCGTGCCGGTAGATTGTTCGTGATTGTAGTGGGTTAGTACGCCGCAGCAGACCCCTAATGTTTCGGCCACACGCATCCGCTTCCTTCTCTTCTCTGGGACGCCCGCCACACTAACGGTCAGAGTCTTGATTTTGGATCCTGACTCCCTGTAGCGCCACGCATAGTTCTGGCCATCGTCGGATGCCCTACCGTCCCGCGGTTGCGGTGATTCCCCACTGCCGTCGTGACTGAGTGTTCGCTGACCTTCACATATTCTCTTTCAACTGAAGCCCCTATGGACTCGATGAGGGAATGCCGGACCACGCTGAATCGCCTGGATGTCACTGGACTTGTCGTGAGGGCAAGTTGGTGGTCGCCGGGCATTGCTCTTGTGGGTCACTAGGGTGGTGCAGTGACTATAGACCGTGGAGTTCGTGGGTGAAGTGCACGTAGACGTGCCACTTGGTTGTGCGCGTTTTCCAATGTTTCACGTGAAACGGACCGCGAGAACTAGCGGCCAAGAATGACTACCTAGGTCCGTGACAGTCGCGGGCCGTCGCCAATGGCGCCCGGAGCTGGCCCCGTTCTGCTGCGTTAGCCTCTGACTTCAGTCCCCATAGTCGCCCCCAAGCATCGGCTTCTCTCTGGTCCCACAGCAAACCGGCTATTCACACGGTGCTGAAGTGCTGGTTCTACATACTCACGAGAGAGAGGAGTTGCAGGCTGAATACTTCGCCGCCCGTTGCCCCTAACAGCCACCAAGGCCCACGCTACTGCTTTGAACGAGTTGCTGACGCCTACATCTCTGTTCCGTTGCACAAATACTGGCACCATATCGAGAATTTCCTAACGCGGCCGACTCCGGAGATATCTCTCAGGTGTCCTGGCAGCAACCACGATCGCTAGCCGGTGAGCCTTGATACTTCCTTAGTGTGTAGGAATTCAAGGGGACTACAGTGATCTTTGATCGCTTGGAAGTTTGTTGCCGTGTTCCTGACCATCGCTGGCGTACTTAGCCTTCTCACAGCGCCTGCGAGTTGGGCTTTACGGTCGATGGATGCTCAAAAACTAGGTCCGCCCCCTGACTCAATGACTTGAGCACCCCGATGAGGTAGATCCGGAGGCGACTGGCAGGCGACCAGCGGGGCGCTGGAAGGGTCCCCCGTAGGTGACTCCCCTGAAGTCCGTTCACGGCCGGAATCGGTTCTGGAGGGTCTTCTGGCTGCCGTGAACGGCCTCGGGCGCTTGGGGCTAGGCAAAAGTTCATCGCTGCCAGTAACCTTCTGTCGAGTTTCCACAGACTAACGATTCATCAGACTCAGACATCAGGATCATGTGCCTGGGACACCGACACCAACCGTGCGGTGTTTTACGTGAAACACGCGCTGCATCAGTGAAGCTAGACGCTTTAAGTAGACTAAGGGATCCCGGCGCTGATCTGCCGCACACTGGTCGTTCCCGGAGCGCGGCAGCCGACCAATGTTTCACGTGAAACAGGGGGCTTTATCGGTGTGGAGAGCGGACGTTAGAAGGCCAGAGTTTGCACGCGCTGGTTTGCCGTCCAGGGGACATTCTTGAAGCACGCCCTACCCGCCAGCGTTTCACGTGAAACCACCCACTGACTGGGCGGAGCCAAGGATGGGGCATTTCCAGCTTCTGCCCTTCCTGTCATTGCAGAGACGGGGACTATTACTTAGCCGCTTGTGCTCGGTGACGTGTCGGGCTCAACTGAAATGACAACTGCAAGTAGCTGTACAAGAGTCGTCTCGCCAGCGAGTGGGGGAAGTTGAGGACAATGCCACACGCTGTCCGAATGGGCCTGTTGAGAATATTGAGGGTCGCCGACCGTGCAACTCTTATCTGGAGTCGTGACTCTCGCATTGGATTTCCACTGGCACTCTAATTTCACCCGCACGTGAGTGACTTCCTAGGCATCGGCAGCGATGAAGCCCCTGCGGATCTGTGACCAGTTGTCCGCTTCCCACCGCCATGACCTGCCTTCATCTCCCCTGAATCCTGCGTCATGGACACTCCCCAAATAGAAAGCTGAAGGGTTCGATCTAGTTACAACCGGAGTTCATCCACTGAATCTGAGTAAGTCCGACCGTGCCGACGAAAGCGACCGGCATTAGAGCCATTCAGGAGTAGCGCATTTCAAGCACATCTCCTCCAAAGTGTTGCCGATGACAATGTAGCGGTTGGCCCCTGACTGCCTGTTTGAGCGCCACACCATCCGCTCCCGTTTGATGGGCCCAGGGAGGACTACCAGGATCATAAGCTCCGCTCGGTTCGATTGCACCGTGGTGGGAGAGGGTTGCCCGGGAGGGCGTGGGATGAACTGCTCCCCTGAAGTTGGACTGAGAATTTCAGTTCCGATTTGAGGGGAGCAGTTTTTATGTGTTCGCGTAGTTCTTTGTCTGTGGTGCAGCGGGTCTCGGCTGTAGCGTGTTTTGAAAGGGGTCTGGGGTATCGGGCGGCGGCCCGGTACTTGGATGCGCCGCCTGTGCCGGTCAGGGGACTGTATGGGTTATGGAGGATTCATGGGCGAGGAGTGTTGGTGACCAAGGCGCCGAAGTCATACTCTTTCGAGGTCAAGCTGGCGCTGGTGCAGCGGTTCCTGGCGGGCGAAACCGGGCCGGACTTGGCTGTTGAAGCGGGCCTGTCTTCACGTCAACTGCTGCAGAAATGGGTCAGGGCTTATCGATTGGCGGGTGAGGATGGGTTGCGGCCAAAACGCAACGGCACGCCAGCGAAGCCGAAGGTCGCACCTTCTCGGGAACCCGGGGCCGTGCCCTCGCGGAAGCCTGGTGCCGTGCCGTCCGTGAAGTCCGGGGCAGCTCCGCGGTCTGCGGAGGTTTCGGAGCTTGAGCAACTGCGTCGGGAGAACGAACTGTTGCG
The DNA here is from genome assembly GCF_054161505.1 of Arthrobacter sp. R3-55. Classification (NCBI taxonomy): domain Bacteria; kingdom Bacillati; phylum Actinomycetota; class Actinomycetes; order Micrococcales; family Micrococcaceae; genus Arthrobacter; species Arthrobacter sp. R3-55. The sequence goes on from NZ_CP096423.1 coordinate 23,077, forward strand.
GGCTGAGGTGGCCTACTTGGGAAAATTGCGGGCCTTGAGGGCTCAGGAACGACGGTGAAGGTTCAAGCCCTCGTTGCTCTCAAGGCTGATTACCCGCTCCCGGTTCTGCTGCGGGTCGCGGGGCTGGCCCGCTCGACGTTCTTCTACCATCAGGCCCGGCTCCTGTCCCCGGACCCGAAGGAAGCTCTCAAGAGCGCCATCACAACGATCTTCACGACCAACCACGGCCGTTACGGACATCGCCGCATCCACACCGAGCTGGTGAAGCACGGCTGGACGGTGGCGAAGAAGACCGTGCTGAAACTGATGCGCGCCCTGGCCCTGCGCTGCAAGGTTCGGCAGCGGAAACGCTATAACTCCTACCAAGGCGAACAGGGCGTGATTGCACCGAACCTGCTGAACCGGGAATTCGACGCCGATGCTCCGAACCAGAAGTGGGTCACCGACGTCACCGAGTTCCGCGTCGGGGACCGGAAGCTCTACCTTTCACCCGTCATGGACCTTTTCGACCGGCAAATCATCTCCTATTCCATCGGTAACTCCCCGAACCTGGAACTGGCCAACACCTCGCTGCGTCAGGCCATCACCTGCCTGGAACCGGGTCAAAAACCGTTGGTGCACTCGGACCAAGGTTTCCAATACCAGCACGTGTTCTGGCGGCAACTGCTCAGCGAAGCCGGCGCCACCCAGTCAATGTCCCGCAAGGGCAACTGCTACGACAACGCGGTCATGGAGAACTTCTTCGGACATCTCAAGGAAGAACTCTTCCACCACGTCCGGTTTCTCAGCACCGACGCCCTGGCAACAGCACTGCACGAGTACATCCGCTGGTACAACAACGAAAGGATCTCCACCAAACTCGAAGGCCAGAGCCCGGTCCAATACCGGGCCCAGACCCTCGCAGCCTAAAATCCCAATAGCCAGTCCAACAATCGGGGACCAGTTCAGGATGTGGGAGGGGGTTGGCTGGGTGGGGTTGGGATGTGGGAGAGGGTTGGTTGGGTGGGGGTGGGATGTGGGAGAGGGTCGAGACTCCCCTACCCCAGGTAAGGGAAAGTGTAATGCGGGCTGAGTGTACAGCTGAAGCAGTTCACACCAAAGTTTGCAGCTTCAGCAAGCCCAAAAGGTTTACTTCTCCCAAAACAACAAAAAACCGGCGGCTGCCGATCCGTGAGGAGCAGCAACCGCCGGTTTTCGATAAATCAGATCAGGAGTTCAACCTAGGACAGGACGTCCGCGAATTCCTTCTCGAAGAACTGCTTCGGCTTGGCGCCGATAACAGTGCTCTTAACTTCTCCCCCGCTGAACAGGTAAACGGCCGGGATGGACGTGATTCCATACTCGGCTGCGATGGCGGGGTTGTCGTCGACGTTGAGCTTCACAACGTCGACCTTCTCGCTGTACTCAACGGAGATCTCGTCGAGGATGGGACCAAGCTTGCGGCAGGGGCCGCACCACTCTGCCCAGAAGTCCACGATGACCGGCTTCTCGGAAGCCAGGACATCCGTGCTGAAGCTTGCGTCAGTTACGTCTTTTGCGTTGCTCATAACTTTTCCCTTCGTATGGTTGCTTGGATGCAGCTTTAGGAGTGCAGGTCTGCCAGGTAGTGCTCAACGTCAAGGGCCGCCACACAACCGGAGCCCGAAGCCGTGATGGCCTGGCGGTAGGTGGGATCGATGACATCGCCTGCAGCGAAGACACCCTTGACGTTGGTGCGTGAACTGCGGCCCTCCACGGCGATGGTTCCCTCGGGGGTCAGATCAACCTTGCCCTTGATGAGATCCGTGCGGGGATCGTTGCCGATAGCCACGAAGACGCCGGTGACAGAGAGTTCGGACTCGGTGCCGTCCACGAGGTTCTTCAGCTTCAGGCCAGTGACCTTGTCCTCACCGAGAACATCCTCGACGGCGGTGTTCCAGACGAAGTTGATCTTCTCGTGAGCCTGGGCGCGATCGCCCATAATCTTGGAAGCCTTGAGGGTATCGCGGCGGTGAACCACAGTTACGGACTTTGCGAACTTGGTGAGGAACAGTGCTTCCTCCATTGCGGAGTCGCCACCACCGATCACGGCGATGTCCTGGTCCTTGAAGAAGAAACCGTCGCAGGTTGCACACCAGCTGACACCGTGGCCTGAGAGGCGCTTTTCGTTCGCCAAGCCAAGCTCACGGTAGGCCGAACCAGTGGACAGGATGATGGCCTTCGCCTGGAAGGTCTCCCCCGTACCGATGGTCACGGTCTTGATGTCGCCGTCGAGATCCAGTTCGGTGACGTCCTCAAACTGGATTTCGGTACCGAAACGCGCGGCCTGCTTTTCGAAGTTCTCCATGAGGTCCGGGCCCATGATGCCATCAGGGAATCCCGGGTAGTTTTCCACGTCGGTGGTGTTCATGAGTTCGCCACCAGCGGTGACGGAACCGGCAATGAGCAGAGGCTTCATGTTGGCGCGGGCGGTGTAAACGGCGGCTGTGTAGCCGGCAGGGCCTGAACCTACGATGATGACGTCACGCACCTGCGATGCGCTGTTTTCTGCAATGCTCACGTGGCGTGAACCTCTTCCTTAGTCGATGCTGCGGCTTTCGGGGCAGCCACCTGACTCAACCCCGGCTACGCCCCAAATATTCCGTTGGAGATGGGGACCTGAAAGCCACCAATATTCAGGGTACCGTCTGCACGCATGCGGGTTCTAAGCGGTGAAGCCAAGGCAAGTAGCAGTAGAGGCCGTTCTGACTAGTCAAAACGGCCTCTACTGCTACTTACTTGGGTGGGGCTACTGGACGGTGACCTCGGCCAGACGCAGACCGAACCCGAATCGGGTCTTCGGCGCAGCCAGCTTGGGCAGGGCCTTGATATCTACAATGACGTACTGCGTCTGCGTCGGCGCGGCCAGGGGCATGGTGAGTTCAGGCGAGGTGAAGCTGTTGGTACCTACCAGTTTGGCTCCGTCCATGGCGGGGCGGTCGTTGGTGTAGACGCTGATGCTGCCACCGGATCCGCCCAACTGGTTCAGCACAATGGACTTAACCTCGGTCTTTTCCTTGAGCTCAATCACCAGAGGCATGTTGGTGACGAGTCCACCCCAGTCTGCCGTGGCAAACTCCATGTCCGACCAGTAACTTGCCGCATTGCCGTCGAAAGCCCTGGCAAGGTCTTTGTCGTACGTGGCGGCAAAGGGGAAGTCGCCGAGGCGGGAAATACCTTCGATGGCTGGCGGTGCAGCCGGAGGCGCTGTCTCGGAAGGTGTGGGTTCCTCGGACTTCGTGCTGCTGCTGGTCTGGGGAGCGGGAGTGCTCTCTGAGGCTGCAGGTGCGCCACTGGGAAGGAGGCTGCCCAAGTTGGTGACCGCGAGGACCAGACCCACGATCAAGACAGCGGCCAGCAAGCCACCGACGAGCCAGCGGAGCGAGCGGGGCTCCTTCTCCGGAGCGTCGTCGTCCTCGTACACTTCCTCGTCGTCGTAATCTTCCTGGACAGCGGCGGACGCCGGGAAGCTGGAGGGGGCGCGGTCGTAACCGGAGTCTGAGGTACCTCGGGCTGCGGCAGAGGCGCCGGCAGCGCCGGCAGCGGCACCTCCTCCGGCGAAACCGTAGTCCTCTTCGGACCACAGGGAAACCTTGGGTTCTGCCGGCTCACGCGATGGTGCAGGCTGGGCATTGACGGCCTGAGTGGGCGGCTGCGGTGGCGCGGCAGGAGCAGGGGGCGCAGAAGGAGCGGGTGGAGCCGGCTGCGAGGACACCGCCTGAGTGGGCGGCTGTGCGGATGTAGCGGCATTGGAGGCACCGGCAGGGGAAGCACCCGCACCGGCAGCTGAAGAACCAGCACCGGCGTCGTGATTCTTGGACGCGGAGTTCTTCAGCGCGGCAAAGCCCGCGGCTCCGGCACCGGCGGCAGCAGCCAGCTTGCCGGCGATCCCGCTCTTGGCTGACGACGGGCTGGCGGCAGGCCTCGGAGGGACGTTGCCGGCCTGTGGCGCAGCGGCAGGATCGGTGTCGTCCTCATGCGGGATGGGGTAGCCGTTTTCGTCGTACTGGATGTATGCGGCGTCATGCTCGTCATCCTCATACAGGCCGTCGTATGTTTCAGGCTCATACGTGCGGGGCTGGCCGAAGATCTCGCTGCCGAGCGTCTCAGTGAAGAACGGCTCGATGTACGGCGGGTTGGTGGCAACCACCAGGTCCAGCAAATCGGGCGCGCTGCTGTGGTTGGTGATGAGGTACGTGGTGTTGTCGCTGACGCCCAGATCAAGGATCTGGACGTGGCCGGGGCGCTCCCCCGTGGCGACTTCGCGGGCGCTCTGCGCAACCTGCTCAGCATTACCGGGTCCGGCGACAAGGATGCTCACGGGACGGTTGAGGACCTGGTCCACGCCGTCGAGCACCTGATCTTGGTCATGCGAGGTCAACACATTGGCTGTGACCTTGTAGCGGCCGCCAAGTACTGATCCGACGTCGATCGGGTGGGACACGTGTTCCTCCTAGGCTGTCCGGGAGCTGCGGGTCCTGCACGCGGCCGGCCCGGCGAGCCGGTTCAACCGCTTTTGCAACTACCTGTATTCATTTTCTAGCCTAGCCGATTCATGCGCCGCGCCCATGTTGGCGCCACCGGCTCACTTGCGGTGGTTTCCGCGTGTTGGGAAGTAGGGATTGCGTCCGGCGTCGCCTTGGTAGGTGCGCCGACCCGGCAATGGGACCTGCGGGCGGAACTTGCCGCCGCGTGCGGTGCTGGGTGCGTCCTCTTCGGGCAGGTATGTCTTGGGGGCTCCTGCACTGTCCGCGGCAGGCACTGCAGGAGCCCGGTCCACGGCCGGACCGGCCCGGTAGGATGCCGCATCGAACTCGCCCGAGATGCGCGGAATCAGACCGGTATCGTCCGAGACCGTGGCGCGGGCCGCCGTCGTGGTTTCCACGGGTTCGCCGGAAACCGGCGCTGGAGCACCCCGTCCCAGACGTCCCATCAGCGGCCGCAGGAGGTCCCGCAGTTCGGTGACGTGGAAGACGCGCAGCAGGACCAGGTACGCGAGCAGCATGACGGGCCCGACGACGACCACCGTCACCAAGGCGGCCGGGCGGCTGCTCCAGGCGAAACCGTCGGCCCGGTAGCTGCCCAGAAGCCACAATGCGCCCGCACCGGCCAGTGCGGAACCGAGACCCGCATACCCCATGCGAATGTACGAATTGGCGATGCGGGGACCGTCGAGGTGGCCCAGCAGGCGGCGCAGGAACACCACGCTGATCACTACGGAGAGGATGTTGCCCAGGGTGTAAAGAATGGCGATGGCGTAGATGATCTGGCCCACGGGCAGGAACTGGATGAAGAAAGCTCCCACCACGTAGATCACGGCCAGCCACAACTGGACATACAGCGGCGTACGGGCGTCCTCGTTGGCGTAGAAGACGCGGGACATCATGAAGTTGGCGCTGAGGAACGGGGTGCTCAGGGCAAGGATGGTGAGCGTTTGGGCCAGCATGACGCCGTCCTGCGGCTTGCCGCCGGAGAAGAACATGCCCAGCGGACCAGCCAAGGCGAAGAGGGCCAGGGCGCCGAAAACCGTGGCTACGGCCATGGTCCGCAGACCGTGGGAGAGGGCGTCGCGAAGTTCGGCCTTGTTGCCGTCCTGGGACGCGCGGGTCATGCGGTTAAAAAGGACGGTAGCCAGGGACAAGGCGATGATCGAGTGCGGCAGCAGGTACAGCTGGCTCGCGACTTCCAGGACGGCGTTACCGGGCAGGACCGCAGCGCCCACCGTATCCCCTGCGTTCTGCAGGCGGAGCCGCTCTGCGCCGGGAATGGTGGCGATCCTCATGATGTACAGGAAGGCCAACTGCCCGACGGCGGCCGTGGCCAACGTCCAGACGCTCAGCTTGGCTGCCTGGCCCAGTCCAACGCCGCGCCAGCCAAAGCGGGGGCGGAGGCCAAGGCGCAAGCGGAAGACTGGAATGAGGAGGATGGCCGTCTGGGCCACCACACCGAACGTGGAGAACCCCGCTATCAGGAAGGTCTGGGTGGGTCCCCAGTTGTCCAGCGTGTGCGGGTTGGTGATGTTGGCGCCCAGGATCCAAATGAACATGCCCAGGCCGGCGATGGCCACGAGGTTGTTGAGGATGGGGGCCCACATGGCGGGCCCGAACGCTCCGTGGGCATTCAACACCTGGGTCAGCAGGGCATAGAGCCCGTAGAAGAAGATTTGTGGCAGGCACCAGAAGGCAAAGGTGACGGCAAGGGCCTTTTGCTGCTCCGAGTAGCCCTGGGTGGTGAGGTCGATGACCAGGGGTGCCGCGAGGGTCACCAGCGCCGTCAAGGCCAGCAGCACCAGGACGGCCAGGGTGAGCAGGCGGCTGATGTAATCCGCCCCGCGGTCCGGTGCCTTGCTGGCCTTAATGATTTGCGGGACCAGAACGGCGTTGAACACGCCACCTGCAACCAGCAGGAAGATCAGGTTGGGCAGGTTGTTCGCATTAATGAACGTGTCATTGACCGTGGAACCCAGGCCAAGGGCGGCACCGAGCATCCAGGTTTTGGCGAAGCCAAGGAACCGGGAAACCAGCGTTCCTGCGGCCATGATGGCACTGGAACGGGCTTCTCCGGATTGAACGGACTGGGTTGTTTTGGCTTCAGACATCGCCTTTATCGTCCCACGTACCCGGCTCAGAGGTGATCGGGCAGCACTTCCCGTGCCAGGTCAGCGATGCGGCGTTCGTTGGGGAAGGACAATTTGCGGGCCAGTTCCTGGATGGGAACCCAGGCAGCATCAACGGCTTCCTGATCGGGATCATTCTCGATTGTCAGCTCGCCGCCGGTTGCCTGGAGGAGGAAATGGTGCACGGTCTTGTGGACGCGGTGCCCGCTCACGGTGAACCAGTAATCGATGCTGCCCAGGGGCGCCAGGATGCTGCCTTCGATGCCGGTTTCCTCGGCGATCTCACGGACAGCGGCTTCCTCGTTGTTCTCCCGGCCTTCCGGATGGCCCTTCGGCAGGCACCATTCAAGCCGGCCACCCCTATTAAGGCGGGCGATGATCGCAACCCGGAGTTCGCCGTCGGACGTGTCTACTACAACGCCACCGGCTGACACTTCCTCAACAGTGGGAAGTGAGGCCTGCACCGGGTGCTGCTGGGCGGGCGCGACGTGAGCACCGATTGCCGACGGCAACGGTGCGTTTGTCCTCCTGCCAGGAGCGCTCGGGATCGGGTTGGCCATGAGGTCCACTCTAACGACTCTTGCCCTCGAGTGATGACCGGGACATGGCCACAAGATGGACTGCAGGAGATGCTCCGCGGACACATGCCTGATTTCGCATGGAACAGTGGCCCAATGCTGAGCAAAAATCTGCCAAGCTTAAGGGACTATGGCGCACGTATTGGACAGCTCTTCAGTTAACTTCACCATCGATCCGGTGGTGCTCGACCTCGGGCAGCGCTTTGTTGATGCCGGATTCGAGCTGTCCTTGGTGGGTGGACCCGTGCGCGACCTCTTCCTGGGGAGGACGTCCCCGGACCTCGACTTCACCACCGACGCCACGCCGGACCAGACCATTGCGGTCATCAAGAAGTGGGCGGACAACTTCTGGGAAATCGGCCGTGCTTTCGGCACTATCGGTATGAAGAAGAACGGTTTCCAGATTGAAGTCACCACATACCGGGCGGAGGCTTACGACCCCGATTCGCGTAAGCCCGTGGTGGCTTTCGGCAACTCCCTGACAGACGATCTCCTGCGCCGTGATTTCACCATCAACGCCATGGCGCTGCGGTTGCCCAGCCTCGAACTTGTGGATCCATTTGGCGGCGTCCGGGACCTCCACGCGTCAGAGCTCGCCACCCCCGGGGCCCCGGAGACCTCTTTCTCCGACGATCCGCTGCGCATGATGCGCGCGGCCCGGTTTGCATCCCAGCTCGGCGTGTCGGTTCACGACGACGTCCGGCTCGCGATGTCGCAAATGGCTGACCGCATCAAGATCATCTCTGCGGAGCGCGTCCGTGAAGAGTTGGTCAAGCTCATCAACGGCGCGTACCCCCGCGTGGGTATTGACCTCCTGGTGGATACGGGCCTCGCCGAGTTCGTGTTGCCCGAAGTTTCCGCCCTGCGCCTCGAAGCCGATGAACACCACCGGCACAAGGATGTCTACCAGCACTCGCTGCAGGTCCTGGAACAGGCCGCCGCACTGGAAACGGGTCCTGACGGTCCGGTGCCCGGCCCCGACTTTGTGCTGAGGTTCGCTGCGTTGATGCACGACGTCGGCAAGCCGGCTACGCGCCGTTTTGAACCGGGCGGCGCGGTGAGCTTCCGCCATCATGACGTTGTGGGCTCCAAGCTGACGGCGAAGCGCATGAAGGCGCTCCGATTCGACAACGAATCCATCAAAGCGGTGTCCCGCCTCGTTGAGCTGCATATGCGGTTCTACGGCTACGGAGATGCCGGCTGGAGCGACTCCGCTGTCCGCCGCTACGTGACCGACGCCGGTCCCCTGCTGGAACGCCTGCACCGCCTCACCCGCTCCGACGTCACCACACGTAACCAACGCAAGGCCGACCGTCTGTCCTTCGCCTACGATGACCTTGAGCACCGCATCTCGGCGCTTCTGGAACAGGAATCATTGGCGGCAGTCCGTCCTGACCTTGATGGTGCGCAGATCATGGCACTTCTGGGGCTTAAGCCGGGTCCCGTGGTGGGGCGGGCTTACAAGTTCCTTCTGGAAGAACGGATGGAACACGGGCCGCTGTCCCCGGAGGAAGCCGAGCAGAAACTCTTGGCATGGTGGGAAGCGCAACCCGAGTCCGCCGTCGTCGAGCCGTTGACCGAAACCGAGGAGCCTTAATGAACGCTGCCATTTCCCCGCGTCCGCAACTCTGGATCCTTCGACACGGCGAGACCGAGTGGTCCAAAAGCGGCCAGTACACCGGCCTGACGGATCTTCCCCTCACTGTTGAGGGCGAGCAACAGGCTGTGGAAGCCCGCAAGGTCCTGGAAGGCATCGACTTTGACCTGGTCATGACCTCGCCACTGCGCCGCGCCCGGCGTACGGCAGAACTCGCGGGGTACCCGGAGGCCGTCCATGAGCCGCTGGCCGTGGAATGGAACTACGGCGACTACGAAGGAATCAGCTCGGACCTGATCCGGAAGGACAACCCGGACTACCTCATCTGGACCGATGGCGTACCCAACGGCGAGACCCTGGACGAAGTTGCTGCACGGGCCGACAAGATCATTGGGCGGGTCCTGGAATCCGGAATGGACAATGTCCTGATTGTTGCCCATGGTCATTTCTCCCGCATCCTGACCGCCCGTTGGCTGGAAATGGACGCCCGCGAAGGCCGGCACTTCATTCTGGGAACGGCGAAGGTCTGCACCCTCGGATGGGATAAGCGCACACCTGCAATTGTGCGTTGGGGACTCTAAAACACGAATTTTGAAAAACTTTCGGCGAATTAGCTAATTTCGCTGGTCAAACTCCTTCTTCATGGGGTAGTTTGTATCTTGTTCCCAGAGCGACCCGCCGGGAACAAGGCGCGCATTCCCTGGTTCAGTCAGCCGGGAGAATGCCACAGCAGGTCCTCGTGACCAGAAAAGGAGGTTGGGAAAAATGATTACTTTGACTAGCGGACGGAAGTTGACCGTCACTGCTGCCCCGGCCTCTGCTGATGACCGACGCCATTTTTGCTCTCTGACCCACTCCTGAACCATCCGGACCGGCCTTGCTGCCGGCGGTGTTCTTGACGGCCTCCTGTCCTTTGGATGGCTGAGTAGTCAGTTGTAGGCGCGGACCCACGCAGCATGCCGCGGGTGCGCAGTTTCCCCATAGTTCGGAACCAGCTTCTTGTTGGGTCGACTGCCGGAAGCACGCGCAATTGTGCACGACGATTCGGGTTTCTCCGTTTCGGTCCGCTTATCCCCTTTATTATCCTCGGCTCTTTATGCCCTTTTAGGCCTTGATTTCTCTCGAATTCACTTGGCTCTAATTGTTGTGCCTAAATTCCGAACAATTTGTTGTGGAAAGGAGGTGAACCATGCGAAAACGCCCCGAAGACCTGCGTTTCTACAAGAGCAGCGATGCTCCCAAGGACCGCACCCTGTTCAACGGTCAGCTGCTCGACCAGCGCCGTGAAGACGTCTACGTCGTCCTGCACCAGATGGGACTCATCCGTTGATGTCCTTCAGCCAGCCCCGAAGGAGTTCAGGTGCCACACATTCATGCTGAACCTCAAGGAGCCCACGCGGCTACGCGTGGGCTCCCCCCTTTTAAGCGCCACGCTAGTGATGCCGCCATGATGGGTGTGATGCTGCGGGCCAAGGGGTGACTGTAAGCTCGATCCATGCAGGAGACGAAGCCGCACCGGCCGCAAAAACGTGCCCGCTTTGTGGTTCCGAGCCGTAGCGACTCCCTGCTTCGGAACTTCACGGAGCTCATTGGCGGCCCGCTGGGGAAGCACTCGTCTCCGGGAAGAGTCTCCTCCGGACCGTTCACGGTTGAACGGGTCCTCATTGTCCTGACCGTGCTGGCCGCGCTGCTGGCCGTTCTTGCCAAGGAGTATTGCCGCGTCAATGGATGGCAGACGCCGGGGCAGTTCTACGCCACGTGTTACTCCGACTTCCCTGAGCTCTTCAAAAACCGTGGCCTCGGTGATGGCGTCTTCCCCTTCTTCACCCAGGGAAGCCTGTTCGAATACCCCGTCCTCATGGGCATCATTGCGGGCATCACCGCCTTGGTGGTGCCAGGACAAGGAGTGGGCAGCGAACGCATCCTGGGGTACTTCGACATCAACGCCACACTCATTGTGGCCGTCTGGATCGTCACGGTTCTCCTGACCGCCCGGATCAACAAGCGGCGCCCGTGGGATGCCGCCATGGTGGCGGTGGCGCCCGGGATCATCCTTGCCAGCTTCATCAACTGGGATATGTGGGCCGTGGGCTTGCTCGCCCTGGGAATGTACTTCTTCTCACGGGACAAGTTGATCCTGGCCGGAGTGTGCATCGGGCTTGGAACGGCCACCAAGTTGTACCCCGTCCTGATCCTCGGCGCCGTGCTGGTCCTTGCGCTGCGATCCGGGAAGCTGCGGACGTTCTTCATCACTGCCGGAGCCGCACTGGGATCGTGGCTGGCCGTGAACCTGCCCATCGCAGCAATGAACCCCTCCGGCTGGCGCTACTTCTTCGAGTTCACCCAGGAACGCCCCGCCGGCTACAGCTCACCGTGGTTTGCCTACAACCTGGTGGCAGACCGGGTCCAGTGGACCCAGATGAATGCGGCCACCATCAACTCGCTGGCGTTCTACCTGTTTATCCTGGCCTGCGCGCTGATCGGTGCTTTGGCATTGTGCGCGCCGCGGCGACCCCGAATCGCCCAACTGGTGTTCCTCATAGTTGCCGCGTTCATCCTCACCAACAAGGTCTACTCACCACAGTTTGTTATCTGGCTCATCCCGCTGCTTGCTTTGGCCCGGCCCCGGTGGCGCGATTTCCTCATCTGGCAGGCAGCCGAAGGATTGCACTGGGCGGCCATCTGGATGTACCTGGGCCAGGCAACCAGTGGTGGCTCAGTCCAACACAACATCGACATGTCCTACTACGTCCTGGCTGTCGGCCTGCACATGGTGGCCACGGCCTACCTGATGGCCCGGGTGGTGATGGAGATCTGGGATCCTGCCCAGGACCCGCTGCGCATCCACGGCGAGGACGACCCCCATGGCGGACCCTTTGACGGAGCCCGGGACTGGTTGAGAATTGATCTCTTCCGACCTTCACGGTCCCTGTTGCCTTGGCGCGCCGCCCACAATGTTCCCGAATCCCGGAAGCCCAGCGAACGGAGGTAAACAGCAATGGGTGATGTCGCCGTCGTCGGAGCCGGTCCCAACGGACTGGCAGCCGCAGTAGTCATGGCACGCGCAGGCCTGAACGTCCAACTGTATGAGGCCGCTGAGGCCATTGGAGGCGGTTCGCGCACCAGCCAGCTGATGGAACCGGGCTATCTCTACGATGTCTGCTCCGCTGTCCATCCCATGGCACTTGCGTCGCCGTTCTTCCGTGCCTTTGAACTTTCCCGGCGTGTGGAGCTGCGGATTCCCGAGGTCCAGCATGGCACTCCTCTGGATTCCGGCGGCGCTGCCCTGGCGTACCAGTCCTTGGAGCGGACCGCGCTGGAACTCGGCGTTGACGGTGATGCTTACCGGCGGCTCCTGGGGCCATTGGTGAAGCGGGCGAACGGCGTGGTGGACTTTACCTCCAACCAGCTGTTGCGTCTTCCAAAGGACCCCTTGGCGGCTGTCATGTTCGGGCTGGCCACGTTGGACCAAGGGACGCCGTTGTGGAACCGCCGTTTCCAGGAATCGGCTGCTCCTGCGCTGTTGACGGGCGTCATGTCGCACGCCCTTGGTTCACAGCCATCCCTTAGTTCAACGGGTGCCGGGCTCTTGCTCAGTATCCTGGCCCATGCTGACGGCTGGGCGATACCGGTGGGCGGTTCCATGTCCATCGCCAAGGCCATGGTAGACGATCTGATCGAACATGGTGGACGCATCCACGTGGGAGAACGCGTCAACTCCCTGGATCAGATCCGCCCCGCGAAGGCCATCCTGCTGGATGTCGCTCCACCAACGCTGGCACGGCTGGGCGGCGCCGAAGTCCCGGACCGCTACCGGCGGGCGCTGGAAACATTCCGGTTCGGGAATGCAGCGTGCAAAGTGGACTTCATCCTTTCAGCGCCGGTCCCTTGGCTTGATGCCGGACTGGCGAAGGCAGGAACGGTCCATGTAGGTGGATCGCGACTGGCCATGGCTGAGTCAGAGAACTTGGTGGATATGGGAAAGCACCCCACCGAGCCCTACGTCCTGGTGTCCCAACCGTCGGTGGTGGATTCAACCCGGGCTCCCGAGGGCAAGCATGTCCTGTGGTCCTATTGCCATGTGCCCGCGAATTCCACGGTGGACATGGCGGAAGCCGTCACAGCCCGCATAGAAAGGTACGCCCCGGGGTTCAGGGACGTAGTGGTCGCTTCACAAACGACGACGGCGGCGGAACTGTCTGCTTACAACGAGAACTATGTTGGGGGCGACTTCAGCGCCGGGCTGCTGGACCTCCGCGGCCTGGTGCAGCGGCCGGTTGTCTCCAACGTGCCGTGGAGGACACCTATGCCAGGGGTGTATCTCTGCTCATCGTCCACTCCTCCCGGCCCCGGTGTCACAGGAATGCCCGGGTACCACGCAGCCAAACATGCCCTCAACGACATCTTCGGAATGCAGGTACCCGGGCTCGCCCTGGGGCTGTAGGCAGGGGCTAGTTCGCTGCCGTGAAGCGCGCGCGGCGGTAAGCCGGGGTTTCGATCTCGTCCAGCATGGCTACGGCGTAGTCCTGCGTGGAGATGATGTTGCCGGCGGGTGAGTCCTTGGCCACGGTGTATTCGCCGGTGCGTTCGCCGGGCTGGATCACCGGGGCGGGGGCAAGCACGGTCCAGTCCACGGATTCCGGGGTCTGCTTGACGGCTTCGAGGGCCTTGGCTGCTGTGGTGGCCTCAGCCTTGTAGGCCTCCGGGAAGTCCGGGGAATCAAGCAAGCGGACACCATCAATTTCCAGGGTGCCGGCACCGCCCACGATCATGAGGCGCGTTCCTTCTGCGTTGCTGTAGGCAGACACCATGGCGTCGAGCCATTCGCCATGGTCGCCGCCGGTGCGGCTGGGACCCGTCGCCAGCACAACGACGTCGTGCTCTTTTGCAATGGAGGCAAACGCCTGGCTGTCAGCCAGGTCCGCGGCCTGTGCGGCAGCGCCGGGAACTTCTGCGCCCTTGCGGGAGATGGCGGTGACCTGGTGGCCGCGGGTGATGGACTCGTTGACGATCTGGCTGCCGACCATGCCCGTTGCGCCGTAAACTGCGATTTTCATAGCTCTCCTTGGGGTTGGTATCCTTGCAATAAGAAAACAGTATCTATTTGATACTGATAGCTTCAAAGGAACTGAGTTACCTCGTGGATACTAATGACCTGGCCGGGAATGTCCTGGACCCGAACTGCCCCTCGCGGGTGGTCTTCCAGCGCATCGGCGACAAATGGGCATCACTGGTGATCCAGGTACTCGGCGACGGCCCCGTCCGCTTTTCCGAGTTGCGCAAGATGGTAAACGTGGTCACGCCAAAGGTTCTGACGCAAACCCTGCGTGCACTGGAACGTGACGGCCTGATTACCCGGACCGTCTACGCGCAGGTGCCGCCACGGGTGGACTATGAGCTGACGGACTTGGGCAAGTCCTTGCTGCAGCCGCTTACCCTGTTGCGTCGCTGGGCCGAGAGCCATGTGCCCACCATCCTTGAAGCGCGGGATGCCTACGACGATGCCCAGGACGAAGCCCTCCTCGGCTCGCCCAACTGAGTAACAGTTCTTGCTGCAATGAGGCCCCATTGGGACGTTTACTGTCATCTAGTTGGGCTGGGCGGACGGGACCAAAGCGGGGCTGATGCGTCCGTCGCGCATGGTGGCCACCGCGTCCGTGATGGGCAGGAACTCGGTGTCATGGGTGACCATGACAGTGGCCGTGGAGAACTCATCCGTCACTTGCCTCAGCAGCCGGACGATCGATTCGCTCCGTTCGTGATCCAATGCCGCCGTTGGTTCGTCCACCAGCAGGACACTGGGACTGCCCATGAGGGCCCGGGCAATATTCACCCTCTGACGTTGCCCACCGGACAATTGATGTGGCCTCTTGGACCCGGCCGCGGACAGACCCACAACGTCCAAAAGATCCTCGGCCTTGCGACGGGCCTCCTTCAGCGACTTGCCGCGAAGGTGCTCACGGATCACTAACTGCTCGACGGCGGTCAGCGCGGGAAGCAGGTTGGGTTGCTGGAAGATGATGCCTACCTTGTCGCGGCGCAGTGCTGTGCGTTGGGCATCGGTGAGGACTGAAACGTCCTGCCCATCAATCACCACCGTTCCCGAAGATGCTTTGACCAGGGTGGCCGCGACAGCGAGCAAGGACGATTTACCTGATCCGGACGGACCCACCAGGGAGAGGAACTCACGCCTGCGGACCGGGAGATTCACTGCGTCCAAGGCTTTCAGGATGGAGCCGCCATCGGGGTACTCCAAGGAAACATTGACGAGGTTCAGGGCAAGGGACATGGTTTATTCCTTTCAAGGAATGTATTAGTTGCCGCCGAGGGCGAGCAGCGGATCAACGGAAGTGACCTTGCGGACTGCCAAAACAGCGCCGGCCAGTCCCAGCAGCACCACCCCTGCCACCGGGAGCAGTGTTGTCAGCGGGGTGATCAGGAAAGGAGCCGCCTGGGCCGCAAAAACCCCTGCCACCAGGCCAATGGCTCCACCCAAGGCCGCCCCGGTGGCCAAGACAATTGCGGCCTGGGCCAAGGCATCCTTGAGGATGTACGCGGATGATCCGCCCAGGGCTTTGAGTACGGCGATATCGCGGGTTCGCTGCACGGTCCAGACGGTCAGGAAGGCAACAATCACCAGAGCAGAGATGCCGTAGAGAAATGCCTGCATGAGCATAAGTGAGCCGTTCTCACTCTTGTACGAGGACAAGGCCTGGAAAGAGCCCACTGGATCAGTGCTGACCGTCCCGGCCGCCGCGTTGGCGGCGTCGACGTCCAAGGAGGATCCGGCGTCGTGCGTGATGGCCAGAACGGTAGCTGTACCGGGTTCCGCATGGGCGATGGTGCGCCAGGACTCAAGGGTGGTCCAGATGACCCCGGTGTGCGAATACCACTGGTCCTCCACAACATCGGCCACCCTAAGCTCTGCGCTGCCCACACGGACGCGGCTCCCTTTGGAGAGGGAGAGATCTTTGGCAAGGGTTTCACCGATCACTACGGTCCCTTCCTCCACAGCCGATGGAGCGGGTGCACCGCCAAACACAGCGACGTTCGCCGTTCCGTTCGGGGCGCCGGCGCTGTCCAAGGACTGGAACCGGGTTTGGCTGATTCCCATGGCCTGGGCCGACGTGACACCGGGCTGTTCGCGCCACGTGGCGAGCTGCGCTGCGGAAACTTCGGACTCGGTATAGGAAGCTTTGGGCTCTCCGCCGGCGGGGGCGCCAAAGACGATCTGTTGCGCGGGAATCGCCGCAATGGCTGACGTGGACTGGTTGCCCAAGCCCGCCGTCAGCCCGGAAAGCATCACGAGCAGCAAGGTGATCAAGGCGACCACGCTGCCCATGAGCGCAAAGCGGCCCTTGGCAAAACGGAGGTCGCGGATGGCGAGAAACATCAGAATCCTTTGCTTGTTGCGGGCTTGATCCCGGCATAAACAACTCTTCCGCCGACGGACCCGCTGCACATCGGGAGCCGGATGGATTGACTGCCGACGACGGGTTGAGGGGACGATCATCCGAATGGTTGATTCCGGTGTCACGGCGAGGAAACCGGGCTACGCGAGTAAATGCCGGGGCTACGCTGGGAGGCATGCAGTCCACCGGCGCCGCCACCATCCTCCGCGTGCTGCGCGTATGCCTGCACGTGGGCTTTGCGGTGCTGTTGCTGGTGGCGGTTGTCCGTTTGCTGACAGGTGTGGGAACGGCCGATGCACCTTCACCGTTGGCTGTTGCCTCAGGCCTGGGGCTATCGGTGTTGCTGGCCTTGGTGTATCTCGCAGGGACCATCCTGGAGAAGCGCCACGCGGGCGGCGCTTCCCGTTTCGACCCCACGCCGTATGCGCGCTGGTGGCTGGTGGCGGTGATGCTGCTCTGGCTGCTGCTCCTGCTGGTCAGCGGCGACTTCGCTTGGGTTGCCTTCCCCCTGTTCTTCCTGCAGCTTCACCTGCTCCCCCGGCGTCTTGCCCTTCCTGCCATTGCGCTGAGCACGGCGCTGCTGGTGGGTGCCTTGTGGTTCCACAGCAGGGAATCGGCCGACGGCGGCTTGCAGCTCGCCATGGTGCTGGGGCCGGTGTTCGGGGCTGTCTTTGCCGTGGTGACCGGGCTCGCCTATCGGGCCCTGTTCCTCGAAGCCGAGAACCAGCGAACCGTTGCCGATGACCTCCGGCGGACGCGCGCGGAGCTGGCGCAAACACAGCACGACGCCGGCATGTTGGCTGAGCGTGAACGGCTGGCCCGCGAAATCCACGACACCTTGGCCCAGGGATTCTCCAGCATCGTCCTCATGGGCAGGTCTGCTGAAAAAGCCCTCGATGACGGAGACACGCTGGTAGCCAGAGAGCGGCTGAAGATGGTGCAGGACACCGCATCCGGCAATCTCGCCGAGGCCCGGAGCTTCGTCAGGGGCCTGAGATCGCCGGACCTGGAGCAGTCCGGCTTGGTGGACACGTTGCGCAGGCTCTGCGAAAAGACCGAGACCGAAGCCGCCGCCAGGGGAACTGCCCTCCGATGCCGCTTCGAGCTGGTGGGGACGCCGGTTGAGTTGCCCAGCGCATACCAGACCACCCTGCTCAGGGCCGCCCAGGCTTCCCTCGCAAACGTGTGGGCGCACGCCCACGCCCGTGCCGCCGTCGTGACCTTGTCCTTTCCCGGTACTGAGGTGATGTTGGACGTTTTCGACGACGGCGTAGGTTTTGAGCCGTCGACGGCGGCCGGTACAGCGCGTGGCGACGGCACCGGCGTCGGACTGATGAGTTTGCGGGAACGGCTGGCCGCGCTGGATGGAAACCTGGAGATTGAGTCGGCACCGGGTGAAGGAACGGTGGTGGCCGTCAGGGTCCCGTTGCCGGCGGATGAAGGTGCTTCGTGAGTGAAATCAGGATTTTGTTGGTGGATGACCATCCGGTGGTGAGGGCGGGCCTCCGGGCCATGCTCGCTGACTTTCCGGGCGTCACGGTGGTTGCCGAAGCATCCGATGGCGATGCGGCGCTGGCTGAGTTGGGCAAGCTCCACGCACTCGGTGAACCGGTGGACCTGGTGCTCATGGACCTGCAGATGGGCAGTGGCATGGACGGGGTCACGGCCACTGGGAAGATCAAGGCGGGCGAGGCCGGAGCTCCCCCGCCGCCGGTGCTGATCCTGACCACGTACGACACCGACGCCGACATCCTTGCGGCAGTGGAAGCGGGTGCAAGCGGCTACATGTTGAAGGACGCTCCGCCCGAGCAGATCCGGCAGGCTGTGCTGTCTGCGGCTGCCGGTCAGACTGCGCTGGCACCTGAAGTTGCTGCACGTCTTATGGGCCGCATCCGTAATCCCGCTCCCGTGTTGAGTGCCCGGGAAGTCCAGCTCCTGGAGCTATTGGCCACGGGGATGAGCAACCGTGCCATGGCCAGGCAGCTCTTCATTTCCGAGGCCACGGTCAAGACGCACTTGGTGCATATCTACTCGAAGCTCGGGGTGGATAACCGCACGGCCGCCATCGCCGTCGCGACGCAGCGCAGGATCATCCGCGGGCACTGAGTCCCGGGCGGTTAATTTTGGTGAAACGGTTGACCTTTGGCCCATTTGCAGTGACGATTAGTGCACGTTTCGCTATGAGTTAGATCACTAAATGTCACTCGTCGAAAGTTGGCCCCACATGTCCGCACCCTCCTTGGGTCTGTCCGGAGCTGCGCCCAACAGCTTCGGATACATCAGAAAACGTTCGTTGGCCAGGAAGGCAGCCTCTCTTGGCCTTGCCTCGCTGCTCCTCGCCGGAACCATCCCCGCACTCACCTTCGCCGCGACTGCCACTGCGGCTCCGGGCGACCCGGCCGCCGTCAAAGCCGTCACCCCGGAAGTACCTGTTGACGCTTCCGGAGTACCCCTCGGCGCGGTGACGGGCTTTACCCAGTCCAGCAACGTCGTCGACATATCCGCCGGGAAAGGTGTCATCCGGGTCACCTTCCTGGACGAGGACAATTTCCGCTTGGAAGCCGATCCCAGTGGAACGTTCACTGATCCCGCCAACACTGATCAGGGCGACCCTGCCAGGACAGCCAACATTGTGGTGGGCAAAGACAAGTTTCCCGGCACCACCCCGGCAGTTACCGACGGTGACTGGCTGGTGCTCAAGACCGCCAAGATCAGTGTGGAGATCAACAAGGCCACCACCCAGCTCCGTGTCCTCAGGGCTGACGGGTCGGTGGTTCTCCAGGAGTCCGCGCCCATCACCTTCGGTGCCAACTCCGCCACGCAGCACCTTGCACAGCAGGACGGCGAACAGTTTATTGGCGGCGGCATGCAGAACGGCCGATCAGTCCACACCGGCGCACTGATCAACATCGCCAAGAACTTCGACTGGGACGATGACGGCTACCCCAACGCCGTGCCGTACTACATGTCCTCCAAGGGCTACGGCGTCCTCCGCGATACGTTCGCCCGCGGCTCCTACAACTTCGGCGGCCAGCCAACCACAACGCATGAGGAAAAGCGCTTTGACGCCTACTACTTCGTGGGCGACTACAAGGAGTCCCTGGGCGCCTACACCACCCTGACCGGCAAACCGATGATGCCACCGGTATACGCGCTGGAATACGGCGATGCTGACTGCTACAACCGCTCCAACCCGGGCTATTCATCCTCCGGATACGGCGACCCCGACGGCGCCAAGCAGCGCACGCCGGACGCCATCAAAACCGCGCGGAAGTTCGTTGAGAACGACATGCCCGCAGGCTGGATGCTGGTCAACGACGGCTACGGCTGCGAATACCAGCAGCTTCCGGAAACAGTGGCCAACATTGAGGAAGAAACCGATCTCAAAGTTGGCCTGTGGACGCAGCGCTCCCTGACCAACCAGGAGTACGAAGTCGGCGAAGCCGGGGTCCGGCTGCGCAAGCTGGACGTCGCGTGGGTGGGCCAAGGCTACCGCCAGGCGCTCACCGGCTGCGAGGCCGCGCACAGCGGAATCGAGCAGTACTCGGATGCGCGGGGCACCTCGCTGATGGTCGAAGGCTGGGCTGGTTCCCAGCGCTGCGGCATGCAGTGGACGGGCGACCATTCAGGAAACCTCGACGCCGTTCGCTGGCAGGTCTCGGCCCTCACCGGAGCGGGCAACTCGGGTTTGGCATTCACCACCGGTGACGTTGATGGCATCTTTGGTGGCTCAGCAGAGTCTTACGTCCGCGACCTTCAGTGGAAGGCCTTCGCGCCTGCGCTGTACTCCATGTCCGGCTGGGCAGCTACGGACAAGCGGCCGTGGCTCTACGGTGACGAGGCCACGGCAATCAACCGCCAGTACCTGCAGCTCCGCCAGCAACTCATGCCGTTCATCTACACGTTGGCCCAGGAATCCTCCACCACCGGCGTTTCCATGATGCGTTCCATGGCCCTTGAGTTCCCTGACCAGGAGTGGTCCTACGGCGCCGAGGCGAACAACCAGTTCATGCTCGGCTCTGATTTCCTGGTGGCTCCGGTCTTTACCCAGACCGATGTCCGCAACGGAATCTTCCTACCTGCAGGCCAACAGTGGGTGGACTACTGGACGGGCAAGCTCTACCAGGGCGGCCAGATCCTCAACGGCTACAACGCACCACTGGACAAGCTTCCGGTGTTCGTCCGTGCCGGTGCTGTCATCCCGGAAGGAATTGTTGCGCGCAATGCTTCCTTGGTTCCCGAGGATTCCATGATCACGTTGGATGTCTACGCCAAGGGGCAGGACACATTCACGCTCTACGAAGACGACAAAGTCACCCGCGAATTCAAGGATGGCAAATCCTCCAGCCAGGTCTTCACCGTAGATGCTCCAGGGACGGGCAACAGCAGCGTGAAGGTCTCCATCGGTGAGCGAAAGGGTGATTACACCGGCAAAGCCCCAGCCCGTCCCTACGAGCTGAAGGTCCATGCAGGCGCAGCTCCCAAGGACGTGAAGATTGGCGGTACCAAGCTCGCCCAACACTCCACGCAGGCCGCTTACGCCGCAGCAACCACGGGTTGGTTCTTCGATGAAGCCAACAACGGCACCGTCCGGGTCAAAACAGGATCCATCGCTTCCAACCAGTCGGCTACCGTGCAGCTTCAGCAGGCGGGCCCGCTGGGTGGCAAGAGCCAGGAAGATACTGCAGCTGAAGTCCGGGTGACCACCGGCGGGCAAGTCTTCCAGGACCAGGAAACCACGGTCACTGCGGAATTCGTGAACACCGGAACCAAGGCCAAAACGAACGTCGTCCTGACGCCGGTGCTGCCCGAGGGTTGGACCGTGGTCTCATCCTCCGGAGCCACAGCAGCCACTGTGGAAGGCGGTGCCACAGCAACTGCCACATTCGTCATCAAGCCGGGAACCAGCGCAAAGGCGGGCCAACAGACGGTGCGGGTCTCGGCGTCGTACACTGCTTCCGGAAGCACCCAAACGCTGACCGGCGGCAACCAGATCTACGTCGCCTACGGTTCCTTGGCAGCGGCTTACAACACCGTTTCCGTCACCACCGTGGCGGGCAAAGCACTCGGAAACTTCGACGGCGGAGGGGCCACCTTCGCGGCCGAGCAACTGGCTGCCGCTACGGTTCCTGCCGGCGGTGTCCGCCCGGGCAGCAAGGTAACAGTAGACGCAGGAAAACCGACCCAGGTGGACTACACCTGGCCGGCAGTAGGGCCGGACGTTCCCAACTCCGTGGCACTCTCGGGGCAAACCATCGCCGTTCAGGGGAAGGGCACGCACTTGGCTGTCCTCGGATCCGCAGCAGTGGGAAACGGCACCAGTCCAACGCTGACCCTGACATATGCCGATGGAAGCATGGAGAAACAGTCCATCTTCTTCCCCAACTGGTTGCAGCCCTCCGTGCTGAACGGCGCGGTCGTGGCCGTATCCGAGCAGGGCCGCAACAACGCCAACGGGCCGTCACCGGAATACACGCAATACAAGTACCAGGCGTTCTCCAATACTGTCCGGTTGAACCCCACCAAGGAGCTGGCATCGGTGACTTTGCCAACTGACACCCGGGTGAAGTTCTTCGATTGGAAAGTGGCCTCGCAACCCTTGCCGGCCGTTCCGGTCGGCTCTGTGTACGCCTCCGAAACCCCGTGGGTCCAAGCCCTGAACGGCTATGGAGTGATCGGGAAGAACGTGGCCAACAAGGATTCGGCGTCGTCCCCGGACAAGCCGCTGGCCATCAATTACACGGACCCCGCAACAGGGCAGCAGCCCGTATTCGCCAAGGGCCTGGGGGTTCACGCTGCCTCGAAGATCACGTATTACCTGGGAGGAAAGTGTTCGTCCTTCACCTCACAGGTGGGTCTTGAGAGCGGTTTCGGCGGCAACATCATCTTCAAGGTCAATGCCGATGGCGTGAACAAGTACCAGTCGCGGACGTACACCCCCGGGTTCGCTCCCGAATCGGTATCCGTGGACCTGACGGGCGTGGCTTACGTGGAACTGGTGGTTGACCCATCCGGTTCCATCAACGGCGCACACGGGGTCTGGGGTGATGCCAAGTTCACGTGCGCTCCATAGCGTGATGTCCCAGGCAGCCGTCGCGTGCCGTCCCACGTTGGGGTGGCGCGACGGCTGTCCGCTTCCCGGGCACAACAAGAAACTGTCAGGGGAACGGGGCATAATGTCGCAAATGGGGAAACTGAAAATGCAGCAGGGTTTTGTTCTTGGCCTCGTGGCGCTGGTGACGGCTGGTTCACTGGCCGCGTGCGATGACGGCCGCGCCGGTGCGGAGGGTGCTGCCAAGCAGCTTGCCTCCTCCCTGTCAGCGCTCGACGTCGGATCGATTGCCGTTGAGGGCAAGGACGCTGCCGCGGCCAACGATGAACTGAAGGCCGTGTTCGCAGGCCTGGACGCCAACCCCTCGGTTGCTTCCGGGGACGTAAAACTCGACGGCGACACCGCCACTTTTCCCCTTAACTACAGCTGGAACATCGGCTCTGCCAAGTGGGAATACAGCTCCGAGGCCACGCTGAAGAAATCCGGCGACAAATGGGCTGTCCAGTGGAGCCCGGCGTTGCTGGCACCGGAGCTTTCCGAAGGCGAAACGTTGTCCGTCAAGACGGTTCCCGCACAGCGCGGCCAGATCCTGGGCGCCGGGGATGCCCCGATTGTCGAGGACCGGCCCGTGTTCCGGGTGGGCATCGACAAAACCAAGGTTCCCGCTGAACAAGCTGACGCCTCGGCTCGCGCCATGGCGGCGCTGCTCGGCGTGGATGCCGAAGAGTATGCCAAGCAAGTTGCAGCCTCCGGCCCGCAGGCCTTCGTGGAGGGCCTCGTCCTCCGTGCCTACACCGCCGAGATCACCGAGGCCAGGATCAAGGCCATTCCCGGTGGCGTCAGCATCCTGGACTCCATGGCCCTGGCCCCCACAAGGACCTTTGCCCGGGCCCTGCTGGGCAGTGTTGGACAAGCCAGCGCAGAACAGATCGAGAAATCCAACGGTGCCTTGCGCCCCGGAGACACCACCGGAACCGGCGGCCTGCAGCAGAAGTACGACGCCTTGCTGCGTGGCAAGGACGGCGTGGAAGTGGTGGCCACCCCGGCTGAGAAAGCCGAGGGTGAAACCCCCGGCACCAAGGTGTTCTTCTCATCCCTTCCCGCTCCCGGCACCACCCTTAAGACCACCCTTGACCTGAAGCTTCAGCAGTTGGCCGAGCAAACGCTGGCGGGAATCGAGCCGGCGTCAGCCATTGTGGCCCTCAGGCCCTCTACCGGCGCCGTTCTCGCCGCAGCATCCGGACCGGGAAGCAACGGCTACAACACTGCGCTCCTGGGCCAGTACGCACCCGGTTCCACGTTCAAAATTGTTGACTCGTTGGCGATGTTCCGCAACGGCGCCACCCCGGACTCCAAGGTGGAATGCCCCTCAACGCTGACCGTGGACGGCCGCACCTTCAAGAATGCCGAGGGCTATCCCGAAACCTCGCTCGGCTCCGTCGCTTTGCGGGACGCGTTTGCACACTCCTGCAACACTGCCTTCATCAATGCCCGCGAAACTGTCAGCCAGGATCAGCTCGAATCAGCGGCACAGGCTTTGGGCGTGGCCGTGGAAGCCCCCAAGCTGGGCGCCGACGCGTTCCTCGGTTCTGTTCCCGGCGCCGCTGAAGGCACGGAACACGCTGCGTCCATGATCGGCCAGGGCAAAGTCCTCTTCTCGCCGCTCTCGGCAGCCATCATGGCCGCTTCCGTGGCCAAGGGGGCCCCGGTTTCACCGCAGCTCGTGCTGAACGCCGACGCCGCGCAGGACCCCGGCGCCACTGCTGCCCCCACGGAAAGCGGCTCCGCGCCGTCGTCGTCCGCCTCTACTACGGCAACCGCTGCGCCTGCCTCCACCCAGCCCATTACCCAGGCAGAGGCCGCCTCCCTGGCCGACATGATGCGTGCCGTGGTGACGTCGGGACATGCGGGGTTCCTGGCTGAGGTTCCAGGCGCTCCGGTAGGCGCAAAGACGGGTACCGCGGAATTCGGCAACGAGAACCCGCCCAAGACCCACGCCTGGATTGTTGCGACGCACGGAGACCTGGCCGTGGCAGTGTTTGTTGAAGAGGGCGGGCTGGGTGCCACCACCAGCGGGCCGTTGCTGAAGTCGTTCCTCACCGCGGCAGGCTGAATCGGAGGCTGATCATGGCAGCAGATACCCAGTGTGTAGTGGCGGGCGGAGGGCCCGCTGGAATAGTCCTGGGACTGTTGCTTGCCCGCGCCGGCGTGAAGGTCACCGTGTTGGAGAAGCACGCGACTTCCTGCGCGATTTCCGGGGCGATACTGTGCACGCCTCGACGATCCGCCTCCTGGACGAGCTGGGCCTGGGTGCGGGTTTTCGAGCCCTTCCCCAGAGCAAATTGGGCAACTTCCGCCTACCCGCTGGAGCAGGCGATTCCGTGGTCCTCGCCGATTTTGGGCGACTCAAGGCCCCGTACAACTATGTGGCAATGGTCCCGCAATGGGATCTGCTGAACTTCCTGGTGGAAGCGGCACGCGAGGAACCAACGTTCACCCTGCTGATGAATACCGAAGCAACTGACCTGTTGACGGATGCTTCGGGCGCGGTAGTTGGAGTGAGGTATGGAACCCGTGATCCGCAGACAGGTGCGCTGGTGGGACACGGGGAGCTGCGGGCTCCTCTGACGGTGGCCTGCGACGGGCGCGGTTCAGTCCTCCGCAAAAAGGCCGGCCTGGTGCCGCGGGAGTTCCCTGTGCCGTTTGATACGTGGTGGTTCAGGATCCCGCGAAATCCAAGCGAGGACGAACCGGTGGCCTCCATTGCACCCCGCTTCGGCAGCTCGGACGTCCTGCTGAGCTTGACCCGTAAGGATTATCACCAGATCGCGTACCTGGCAGCTAAGGGCTCGGATCCCCAACTGCGGGCTGAAGGTGTGGAAGCGTTCCGAGGCAAGGTAGCCCGTTTGCGGCCGGACTTCGCTGACCGGGTGGACACCATCGGGTCCATGGACGATCTCCACCTCTTGGACGTGAAACTCAACAGGTTGTCACGGTGGCACAAGCCAGGGCTCCTGCTCATTGGGGATGCCGCCCACGCAATGTCCCCTGCCGGCGGGGTGGGAATCAACCTTGCGGTGCAGGATGCGGTGGCCGCGGCGCGGGTGCTGGCCTCGCCGTTGCTGAGGGAAACGCTCGACGACGGCCACCTCGCCGCTGTCCAGAAGCGGCGTTGGCTTCCCACGGTGTTGATCCAGTCCTTCCAACGGGTGCTGCACCGGGTGGTGTTCGCGCAGGTCATGGCGGGTAAGCAGCCGAAACCTCCCAAGCCGCTGCTTTTTGTGGTGGGCAACTTCCCATGGTTCGGGAAGCTTCCCGCCCGAATGATCGCCTTCGGCCCTCGCCCCGAGCATGCGCCGGAGTTTGCCCGGAGGAAACCCTAGCCGTGCTGGAGCCCCCCGGCGTCCGGCGTCGAGCGCTGCCAGCGGGCGCCGTCGAGCATTAATACCTTGCCGTGGGAGGATTGAAACGTGGCCCATATTGACGTTTCCGGCATCGACTACTTCCTCTCCGACGGCACCCAGCTGCTCAACGGCGTGACCTTCAAGGTCCCCGACGGCACTAAGACTGCGCTGATTGGCCCGAACGGAACCGGTAAGACCACTCTGTTCAAGATCATCTCCGGCGACCTCACTCCGGACGAAGGCGTTGTGGGCCGTTCAGGCAACATGGGCATCATGCGCCAGTTTGTTGGCCAGGTCCGGGACGAATCAACCGTCCGCGACCTCCTGGTTTCCACTGCCCAGGCCGGCCTCGCAGCTGCCGCCAAGGCCGTTGAGGACGCAGAGCTGGCCATGATGGAGCACGACGACGAGCCCACCCAGATGAAGTATGCCCAGGCGATCGTGGACTGGGGAGATGCCGGCGGGTACGACGTCGAGACCGTCTGGGACGAAGTGTGCATGGCTGCCTTGGGGATTTCCTTCGACAAAGCCCAATTTCGCCGCGCTTCAACGCTGTCCGGTGGCGAGCAGAAGCGTCTGGTGCTCGAAGCCCTGTTTGCCGGCCCGGACGAGCTCCTGCTCCTCGACGAACCGGACAACTACCTTGACGTCCCCGGCAAGCGTTGGCTGGAGGGCAAGCTCAACGAGTCAAAGAAGACAGTGCTGTTCATCAGCCACGACCGTGAACTGCTCAATAACGCCGCCGGCCGCATCGTCACGCTCGAGCCCGGCATCAACGGCGCCTCCGCCTGGATCCACGGCGGAGGCTTCGGATCCTACGTCGAGGCACGTGCGGACCGTAACACCCGGTTCGAGGAACTCCGCAAGCGCTGGGACGAGGAGCACGTGAAGCTCAAAGAACTCGTCAATATGTACAAGAACAAAGCTGCGTTCCGTTCCGATATGGCCAACCGGTACCAAGCTGCGCAAACCCGCCTCGCCAAGTTCCTGGAGGCCGGCCCGCCCGAGGCATTGCCGATCGAGCAGAACGTGAAGATGCGGCTCAAGGGCGGGCGCACAGCCAAACGCGCAGTCGTGGCCGAAAAGCTCGAACTGACCGGACTCATGAAGCCGTTCTCCACGGAGATCTGGTTCGGGGACCGCGTGGGCGTGCTTGGATCCAACGGCTCGGGCAAGAGCCACTTCCTGCGGCTCCTTGCCACCGGTGGCACCGATCCGGAGCGTGAGCACTTGCCCGTGTCCGACGTCGTTATTGCTGAAGTGCCGCACGAAGGAACCGTGAAGCTGGGCGCCCGCATCCGGCCCGGGTTCTTCGCGCAGACCCATGTCCGGCCTGATCTGCTGGGCAGGACACTGCTGGAGATCCTGCATCGCGGTGATGAGCACCGTTCCGGACTCGCCCGCGAAGCCGCGGCCGGTGCCCTGGATTCGTACGGCTTGGCTGGTCAGTCCGAGCAGAAGTACGAGTCCTTGTCCGGTGGCCAACAGGCCCGCTTCCAGATCCTGCTGCTGCAGCTTTCCGGTGCCACCCTGTTGTTGCTGGACGAGCCAACCGACAACCTGGACCTGCACTCCGGTGAGGCCTTGGAGCGTGCCATCGACTCTTTCGAAGGTACCGTCCTTGCGGTCACGCACGACCGTTGGTTCGCCAAGTCCTTTGACCGGTTCATGATCTTCGGCTCCGACGGCAAGGTGTACGAATCCGAGGAACCTGTGTGGGATGAGAAGCGCGTAGAGCGCGCCCGCTGACGCTCTGGCACATCCCGTTGGTCTTCCGCGAACGCTCTTGCACCTGCTGCAAGAGCGTTTCGCTTTAAGCCATGGGATGTGAGAGAGGATCGGATGCGCAGATGATCACCTAGGGTGATTAAATGCGCAAAGCTTGTTACGGTTGAAGCATGGGAACTGCTGACCGACACCGGCTCATTGGCGAGCTGCTGCGCACCCGCGAACAAGCCACCGTGGATGAACTGGTGGACGCCACGGGGGCCTCGGGCGCAACCATCCGCCGCGACCTGGAGATCCTCGCAGCCAACGGAGTTCTCAAGCGCATCCATGGTGGTGCGCGCAGCCTGCTGGCGCGTGGAGACAACCCGGGTTATGGCCAACGGGAACTGGAAGACCACGAAGCCAAAACACGCATCGCCGCTGCCGTTGACAGCCTCCTCAAGGACCGCGAGCACGTGTGGCTGGACAGCGGATCCACCGCCACGGAGATCGCGCGCCGGCTGGGAACACGGGAACTTACCGTGATGCCCATGTCGCTTCACGGCGTTGAAGCCCTGACGCGCACCAAGGACGGCCGGGCACCCCAGCTCATCCTCCCCGGCGGCAGCCTCATCCCCGGCGAGCAGTCTTTCCGGGGCCCCATGACCGAAGCCAACATCCGCTCGCTCAGGTTCGACACCGCCGTCGTGACCCCCTGCGCACTGAACCTCAAAGACGGCCTGCTGGCCCACGACCTTGACGACGCGGCGGTGAAACGCGCCGGCCTGGAATCGGCGGCGCGAGTGATTGTGGCCTCCGCGGGCAGCAAATGGAATGCCAGTGCGGTGGCTTTGGTTGCCGCAATGGACGCCGTGGACGTCATTGTGACCGACCAAAAACCGTCCCCCGAAGATCTTGCCCGGCTCAACAAACTCTCCGTGGAAGTTGTGATTGCATGACCACCAGCACCAGAAGCACCACCAACGTCGACGCCGCTGCGGTGGCGACGTTCCTGATCTTCGGCATGAATGGGTTGGTCTTTGCCAGCTGGGCCGCACGCATTCCGGCAGTCACGGAGGCACTCAGCCTCACCTCCGGCCAGATGGGCACCCTGCTGCTCTGCACCGCCGTCGGGTCTTTGCTGGCGTTGCCGTCGGCGGGTTGGGTAGTAGGCAGGATCGGAACCGCCAATACGGTCCGAGTGGCAGGCATCGTGGCGGGAGCCGCGGGCGCGGCGATCGCCTTCTCACTGATGGCCGCCTCCGTCCCGGCCACGGCCATTGCCTTGTTCTTCTTCGGCATCGGAATCGGTCTGTGGGATGTGGCCCAGAACATTGAGGGCGCAGACGTGGAGCACCGGCTCAAGCGCACCATCATGCCGCAGTTCCATGCAGCGTTCTCCGGTGGAGCTTTCCTGGGTGCCTTGATTGGCGCCGGTCTCTCGCAGCTGGGCGTAGGCCTCCCGGAGCATCTGTTGGTCATTGCTGCCATTGCCGTGGCGCTGGCCCTGACGGTCCCCCGCTTCTTCCTGCCGCATGAGGCAGCAGAAGTTCACGACGACGGCGCTCCGGTTGCGAAGGGGCCCTCGGCATGGCGGGATGGCAGGACGCTGCTGATCGGCGTCGTGGTCCTCGGAGCAACCCTCACCGAAGGCGCCGGCAACGACTGGATCGCGAAGGCGGCCGTGGACGGCCTCGGGGCCTCTGAATCAACCGGTGCGCTGCTGTTCGCGCTCTTCGTCCTGGCGATGACCATCATGAGGTTCCTGGGCGGCAAGGCAATTGATACCTTTGGCCGCGTGGCCGTCCTGCGGGCCAGCATGGCAGCAGCCGCAGCCGGCCTGGCGCTGTTTGTCTTCGCCGGCAACGTGATCCTTGCCGGTGTTGGTGCGGCCTTGTGGGGTATCGGCGCCGCGCTGGCCTTCCCCATGGGCATGTCAGCGGCAGCGGATGACCCCAAGCATGCCGCCGCCCGGGTATCGGTGGTTTCCACCATCGGCTACGTCGCCTTCCTTGCGGGACCACCCCTCCTGGGTTATTTGGGCGACCACACGGGCATCCACCTGGCTTTGCTGGCCATCGGCGCGCCTATTCTGCTGGCTCTCCTGCTTGCAGGCGTCGCGAAGCCCTTGCCGCCCAAATAGTCTGGCCGCCAGCCCGTTCATTCTCTTTGATGCATATGTTCCGGAAGCGCCACCAGAAGAGCAGCACGATGCCGGCAGCCAGGCAGGCGCCGCCGAGGACATCGCTGAGCCAGTGGGCTGAAAGATAGGTGCGGCTGATCATCATGGCAATGACACCAAGGGCGGCCAGCAGCGTCATCCACCAGCGCCCGACGAGGATGGCCAGCACCAGGAGGAACGCAGTGGTGGCCGATACATGCCCGGAGGGGTATGAGCCGGTATCGCTCAGGACCCGGGCCCCTTGGGGTCGGTCCCGGCCCACCACTGCCTTGGCCAGCTGGGTCATCGCCAAGGCTGTCACCCCGGAGGTCGCTGCGAAGACGGCCCCCATGGGTCGTTGCCAAGCCAGGAGCGCGAGGGCGAGCACCACATGGAATACCAGGATCCCGGCATAGCCGGCCCAGTTGAGTACCGCGTTAACCCCATCCCAGAAGGGTGAGTGCAGAGTGAACGTCAAGGCCTGCCACGTGGTGTCGACGCTGTTGAACGCAGGTTCGCCCTGTCCGGCAAGGATCATGATGCCCGGCACCGTGAAGGCGCACAGAAGCAGCACGCCCGGGAGAACCAGCTGCCACCCGGGCTGTTGACGCGGAAGCAGGACACGAATCATCCATTCATCGTAGCCACGGCGGCTGGAAGACGTGGGCAGCCCCTGGCCGGGGTGCGCAGGCATTACTGTGAAGTAATGCGAGGCTTCGTGGCCAAGGGCCCCAAACGAGTTGCGAGATTCGACCACTTCCTGGTCCGGGTTGTCTCCCGGCAGCCCCAAGGAGACCACGATGCCTTCTTCCGGCGGCTCTCATCCGCAGCCACCAAAGGAAAGCTCTGGTTCGGGATTGCCGGTGTCATGGCCACATTCCCCGGGAAGCCGCGCAGGGCAGCCCTCCACGGACTCCTTGCCCTTGGCGTCGCGTCGGGCGTCACCAACCTCATTTTCAAGAAAGCGCTCCCCAGGACCCGCCCGCTGCCGGAGCACCTTCCGATTTTCCGCTTTGTGAATCCGCAACCCACCAGTTCTTCCATGCCCTCCGGCCATTCTGCCTCTGCGGTGGCATTCGCCGTGGGGGCGGGGATGGTTTCGCCGGCACTCGGCGCGGTACTGGCACCCATTGCGGCAGGCGTTGCCTATTCCCGCGTTCATACAGGAGCCCACTGGCCTTCGGATGTCGTGTTCGGTTCAGCCCTGGGAGCGGGTGCAGCTTTGCTGACGCGCACCTGGTGGCCGGCAAGGCCTCCCGAACCAGCGCCTCGTCGCACCCCTGGCGAGGCACCGGCAATCGCCGACGGCGAGGGGCTAAGTATCGCCGTCAACGTCCTGGGTGGGTCCTACTCCCCCGAAACAGGCGAGCTCCTCCGAGTGATATTCCCTAAGGCGTATATACGGGAAATCGAAGAGGGAGACGATGTCGCTTTCGAAATCGAGGCAGCCGCCACCCGTCCCGGCACCGTTGCGCTGGGCGTGTGGGGCGGTGACGGAACGGTTGGCACAGCCGCCGCTGCCGCCGTCGAGCATTCACTGCCGCTCCTGGTGCTGCCGGGCGGTACCCTCAACCACTTCGCCCGCGACGTGGGCACCAGTTCGATCGACGACGCCATTGAGGCGGTGACCAAGGGCCAGGCGGCCTTGGTGGACCTGGGGCATGTAGTAGTGCAGCGCGGGCTGCCCGAGACTCCGGAAACCACCGAATTGGCCATGTTGAACACCGCCAGCGTTGGGGTGTATCCCAACCTGGTCCGCAGGCGGGAGCGGCTCCAGCCGGCAATGGGCAAGCCTATGGCCAGCGTGGTGGCATCCTTGCGGACCTTCGGCGTCAACTCGCCCACCACCCTGATGGTTGATGGGGTGAAGCACAAACTCTGGATCCTGTACATGGGCCGGGGCAGGTTCTATCCCAGCGACCATGCGCCGCTGCGCAGGCCTGTCCTCGATGATGGTGTCTTTGACCTCCGCATGATCACCGCGGACGAACCTTTCGCCCGGGCGCGGTTGCTGTGGGCCGTGGTGACGGGCACTGTGGCGGCCTCCAGGGTTACGCACTTGACCGAGGCCACCACCATCACCGTGGAGGCTGTGGGGCAGCCCTTGGTCCTGGCGGTGGACGGCGAACCAAAGCCGGGAGTCCGCAGTGCCACGTTCAGGGTGAAGCCGCGCGAACTGCGCGTGTATTCGCCGCTGCCGGCAGGCTGACCTAGTGCCGGCATGCGGGAATTGACCTGCTGCGGGTCATCCGCGAGGACTACCCTGACTGAACCCTGAATCATCCCTGAGACCGGCGATTTACGGTCCCTCCGTGAGTAGCGTAGTGAGTACATTCAAAACTCATCTGCACACTCATGTGCTCCGAGGAGGGAACGCTTCCATGATCGAAGCAAAAGGCCTGACCAAGGTCTACGGCGAGAAGACCGCCGTCGGCGGTGTCAGTTTCACTGTCCAAGCGGGACGGGTGACGGGCTTCCTGGGTCCGAACGGCGCCGGCAAGTCCACCACCATGCGCATGATCATGGGGCTGGACACTCCGTCGTCGGGCTCTGTGACGGTGAACGGTGAACCGTTCGCACAGCACAAGGCACCGCTTCGCGAAATCGGCGCCCTCCTGGACGCCAAGGCAGTCCACACGAGCCGTACCGCCTACAACCACCTGCTCGCCATGGCAGCGACGCACAGCATCCCCAAGAGCAGGGTCCGCGAAGTCATTGAAATGACCGGCCTGGGGGACGTCGCCAAGAAGAAGGTCAAGGGCTTCTCGCTCGGAATGGGTCAGCGCCTCGGCATCGCCGCCGCGCTGCTGGGCGATCCCCAAACCATCATTCTGGACGAGCCGGTCAACGGCCTTGATCCTGAAGGTGTGGTCTGGGTCCGCAACCTCGTGAAGTACCTGGCCTCCGAGGGGCGCACGGTCTTCCTGTCCAGCCACCTCATGAGCGAAATGGCACTCACCGCGGACCACCTTATTGTGATCGGCCGCGGCAAGATCATTGCCGATGCGCCCATCGCCGAAATCATCACCGGCAAGGGCCAGGTACGGACGCGCGTCCGCACCGACCAGCCGGAACGCCTCATGCAGCTCCTGGCGGGCACCGGAGTTTCCGTTGAGGTCCACGAGCGCGAGCTCCTGGAAGTGTCCGGACTGGACCCCCGGGGCATTGCCCGGACTGCGCTGGAGAACCAGGTCATGGTGTACGAGCTGACCCCGCTCCAGGCCAGCCTGGAAGAGGCGTACATGGAACTGACCAAGGACGAGGTGGAATACCACTCGCACATCACCACCGGGGCATCGGTTCCCGCCCAGGCCGGAGGGAAATAGACATGAGCACCACCACTATGGACCGCAAGTCCATCCGCAACTCCGTCGGTCCGGGACCGGCATTCCACCGTGTGCTGAACTCGGAATTCATCAAGTTCCGCACCCTGATGTCCACGCTGATCCTCTTGGCCTCCACAGCACTGGTGATGGTGGGCTTCGCGGCCCTCTCAGCATGGGGAACCGGTCAGTTCGCCGAGCAGGTTGCCAGCGATCCCGAAGCAGCGGCCGCCATGGCTGCCCAAGGCGGGGACCTCGCGGTCAGCATTCCCAGCTCCGGCATCTCGTTCGCCCAGCTCATCCTCGGTTCACTGGGTGTCCTGCTCATGAGCTCCGAATTCACCACGGGAATGGCACGCTCCACGTTTGCCGCCGTTCCCAAGAGGCTCTCACCGTTCCTGGCCAAGCTGGTTGTGGTCATGGTCAGCGCCTTCCTCCTGACCGCTGTATCCATCTATATCGCCGGCTTGGTCTCACTGCCCATCGTGGACAACTACGACCTCAAGCTGGACCTTGGCAGCTCGCAGTCCGTCAAGCTTCTCCTGGTCAACAGCCTCTATGTGGCAGCAGTAGCCGCCATTGGCATGGCCCTGGGAACCATCGTGCGGAACTCGGCCGGCGGCATCATGAGCCTGGTAGGGCTCCTGTTCGTTGCACCGATT
This sequence comes from Arthrobacter sp. R3-55, assembly GCF_054161505.1. NCBI lineage: Bacteria > Bacillati > Actinomycetota > Actinomycetes > Micrococcales > Micrococcaceae > Arthrobacter > Arthrobacter sp. R3-55. Next base: position 56,607 of record NZ_CP096423.1, read on the forward strand.
GCCTTCCAGCTCATTCCCGGCGACTTCTTCAAGGAAGCCAACAAGTACCTGCCCACCAGCACCATTACTCCCATGACCGCCGTCGAGCATGTTCCTGAAACGCTGGAAGCGTGGCAGGCTGCGCTGGTCCTGGGCGCGTGGGTTGTTGTTCCGGTGGCTCTGGCCATGATCCTGTTGAAGAAGCGGGACGTCTAGGACGGGTTGCCGTCTAGGCTCAATTCATGACTGAAGCTCCACTGGTGAAGGACGCGGCCACCGCTACGGTGGACGCGTCCTTCGCTGAAATCACCCAGCGCCGCAGGGGCAGGATCCGCCGCTACTTCTACAAGCGGCCGCGTGCCATGGACGCTGTGGTGATCCTTAGCTACGTTCTGTTGGCGTTGCCCACCATCATCACCTCCATCATCGATGGCAAGTGGCTGGTGGTGGCAATCCTGCTGATGATTGCCATCGCATTGATCTTCAGGCGGCAATTCCCGCTGCAGGTTGTGCTGGCCGTCGTCCTCCTTGAAATTGCGGCCACCATCCTGAATCCGTGGGGTTCGAACGTCTCGGCAGGTTTGTGGTTCGCGCTCTATGCCGTGGCCTCCATCCGGAAACGCAGCCTTGCTTTAGTGGTGTTCGTGGCCGCCAGCCTGCCCCTGAGCCTGCTCTATCTCTTCATGTGGACCAGTCCCAGCGGGATGGACGCCCTGCAGGACGTCCCGGAGAATTTCCACCTGATCAACAACATCGCCACAGCGGTGACCATCATGTTGTCCAATCTTTTGGCCACCGGCATTGGCATTTCGGTCCGGCAGCGGCGGGAGCACGAGGCTGAGATCGCGGCGTGGGCAGCCCGCACCACGCAGCTGGGCAAGGTGACGGAGCGGAACAGGATCGCCCGTGAAATGCACGACGTCGTGGCGCACTCCCTGACTGTGATGATCAGTCTCTCGGATGGTGCCGCCGTGGTGGTCAGGAAGAACCCGGAGCGCGCGGGTGAGGTCCTTGGCGAATTGTCCCGGACCGGCAGGGCCGCTTTGGCCGATATGCGCCGCGTGCTGGGTGTACTTCGCGACGACTCCGGACGGCCGGCGCCGCTCACGCCCTTGGAATCCGGGCACAACCTCGCCAAGCTGCTGGATGGCTTCCGGACCGCCGGCCTGCCGCTGCATTATGCGCACTCAGGCCCTGGGCTGCCGGCCGATCCCGCGTTTGAACTCACCGTTTACCGGATTGTCCAGGAGTCCCTGACTAACGTCCTGCGGTACGGCCGTTCGCTGAGCCGTGTTGACGTCCAAGTGGCCCGCGACGCCGATTTGGTCACCATTGACGTGCACGACGACGGCCGCGGAACCGTGGATGGCAGCAGCGACCCCGTGGGCAGCCTCGGCACTGGCCAGGGCATTGCCGGGATGAATGAACGCGCCGGAATTTATGCTGGAATCGTTACGGCCGGGCCCAGCAAAAGGGGAGGCTGGGCAGTTCACGCCGAGCTCCACTGGGCCGGCGACAAGGGGGAATCATGACAGAAGACATCATCAAAGTGCTGCTCGTGGACGATCAGCCGCTGCTTCGAATGGGCTTTCGGCTCATCTTGGAAGGCGAGGACGACTTCCACGTGGTGGGTGAGGCGTCCGACGGCGCCGAAGCCGTTCGCCAGGTGGAAGCGCTGGCACCGGACGTGGTGCTGATGGATGTTCGGATGCCCACCATGGACGGGATCGAGGCGACACGCCGCATCTCGGACTCAGGGTCCGAGGCACGGGTCATCATCCTCACCACCTTCGACCTCGATGAGTATGCCTTCACGGGTTTGCAGGCCGGCGCTTCGGCCTTCCTGCTCAAGGACGTAGCTCCGTCGGAACTGGTCCACGCTGTGCGGCTCGTGGCCAGCGGTGATGCCGTGGTGGCTCCCCGGGTGACGCAACGGCTTCTGGAAACGTACGTTCGCGGCGGAGCGGTACCCGGGCAGGCGCCAACAGCCCACCGTGATCCGTTGCTTGACGATCTCACCCCACGCGAAACCGAGATCCTCACCACCATTGCCGAGGGCCTGTCCAACGCGGAGATTGCCCACAAGTTCTTCCTCTCGGAAGCGACCGTCAAGACCCATGTACGCCGGATCTTGAGCAAGCTCCAGTTGCGCGACCGGGTGCAAGTTGTGGTGTATGCCTACGAGACCGGGCTTGTGGTGCCGAGCAACCCGGACTACTGAGCACATTCTTCCGGGATGCGGGGACGTATCATGTCTTTCGCGGCCCTTTCGGTCCGGGCAGGAGCTTGCTGTTCCTGCAGATGTAGATGGAAAGGGACACATGGAGCGGGCTGGTCTGGACAGCATCGATCAGAGAATCCTTGCGGAACTCACCAAGAATGCCCGCATCCCGCACGCTGAACTTGCCGGCAAGGTCCTCCTGTCCAGAAATGCGGTGAGGCAGCGGATTGATCGCATGGAGCGGCAGGGGTATATCCAGGGCTACACGGTGGTAGCCGGAGTCGACGTCGATTCCTTGGTTTCCGCCTTCCTGATGGTGTACCGCAAGGACAGGATGCGGGGGGCCGACGTACTGAACGAGCTCCGATCCATTCCTGAAGTGGTCTTGTGTGATGTCCTCAGCGGCGACTTTGACCTCATTGTCCGCGTTGAAGCGCGTTCCCATGGCCGTGTCCAGGAGATCTGGGAGCAGATTGCGGCTCTTCCCGGAGTGAGTGACACCGTGACGGCAATAACCTTGTCCAACGTGGTCCGGCGGGCCTCCCACCAGGAGACGTAGTGCCGGGGTGGGGCTCCCGGTTTCCCGCGCCCCCACCCTCCGTGACTGATCCGGCCCCAGGCGGGGCATTCTGACTCTTCCATGGTCACTTCGACATGCGCGGAAGGCATAGTGTGCGTTATTCGCATTCACAAATGTCTTTAATGACTAAAGTCACAGAATCTGTGTTACCTTCGTCACTACAAGCGCCCCCAACGGCTCCCTGCTCCGGAAGTCATCGGCGTACCGTTCGCATCTGTCACTTAACGGAGACAAGACATGGAATCTTCAACACCCCTGAAACTGGATCATCCAGCCGATACTCCCTTGGCTCCTGCGGAACCCGGGTTGCGCCGGTCCATGGGACCACGGCATCTGATCATGATTGCGATGGGAGGTGTAATCGGCTCGGGCCTCTTCCTGAGCTCTGGCTACACCATCTCGCAAGCCGGCCCCCTGGGAGCAGTGATCGCCTACTTGGTCGGCGCCTTTGTGGTCTACCTGGTGATGGCATGCCTTGGCGAACTCGCCATTGCCTACCCCGTCTCCGGCGCCTTCCACATCTATGCATCCCGTTCGATCGGTCCGGCAACGGGCTTCGCCACGGCCTGGCTTTACTGGCTCTGCTGGGCAGTGGCCATAGGGTCTGAGTTCACAGCCTCAGGCTTGCTCATGCAGCGCTGGTTCCCCGACGTGGAGGTCTGGGTGTGGTGCCTCGTCTTCGCTGCCATCCTCTTCGGCTTCAACGCGTTCTCCTCCAAGTTCTTCGGGGAATCCGAGTTCTGGTTCTCGATCGTCAAAGTGGGGGCAATCATCGCGTTGATCGTCTTCGGCGGAGCTGCGCTGTTCGGCTTCCACCCCCTTGCGGAATCCGGCAACCACCCGTTCCTCTTCGAGAATTTCAATACCTCAGGCGGTCTCTTCCCCAACGGTTTCACCGGTGTCCTTGTAACCGCCCTGGCCGTCTTCTACGCCTTCTCCGGGTCTGAGCTGATCGGCGTCGCAGCGGGAGAGACCAAAGACCCGGCCAAGAACATCCCCAAAGCAATGCGCAGCACAGTCATCCGGCTCCTGATCTTCTTTGTGGGTGCCATCGCCGTCATTGCTGCAACTGTCCCCTTTGACCAAGTGGGGTTGGATGAGAGCCCGTTCGTCACGGTCTTCTCTTCAGTGGGTATCCCCTTCGCAGCGGACATCATGAACTTTGTCATCATCACCGCACTGCTCTCAGCAGGGAACAGCGGATTGTTCTCCTGTGCCCGGATGCTCTATTCCCTGGCCGATGAAGGACACGGCCCGAGGGCCCTGAAGAAGCTGACCCGCCGCGGAATTCCCTTGGTGGCTCTGTCCGTCAGCATGGTGGGCGGCCTGGCATCACTGGTCAGCAGTGTGGCTGCACCGGAGACTGTCTACCTGGCCCTGGTGTCCATTGCAGGATTCGCCGTGGTGGGTGTGTGGATGTCCATCACGGCCTCGCACTTCTTCCACCGCAGGGCATTCATCCGCAATGGCGGAAAGGTGTCCGATTTGGCCTACAAAGCACCGTTCTTCCCGGTCCTGCCCATCCTGGCCTTCACCTTGTGCCTGGTGTCCCTGATCGGCATTGCATTCGACCCCACCCAGATCGCTGCGCTGTACTTCGGCGTGCCTTTCGTCGCAGCGTGCTACCTGTTCTTCCACTTCCGCTACGGCCCGAAGGCCAAGGCAAAGCGTTCGGCCTGATCCACCACTGGCCTGATCCATCACTGGCCATCGAACACGGCCGGGCGTCACGCCCGGCCGTGTTCGCCAATTCCGGGGGACAACAGAATGACAGTGAAGGAAACACTCTCTGCGGAGACAGATGATCTTTCCAGTTGGCTTGAGATTGACGGCGCCGCCTTCTCCGAAAATGTCCGGTCCATGCTGGGCATGCTCCAGGGAAGGGCCATGCTGTGCGCCGTGATCAAGTCCGACGCCTACGGGCACGGCGCGGACCTGCTGTTGCCTTTCCTGGTGGCGTCAGGTGTTCCGTACATAGGGGTGGGCACCAACGCAGAAGCAGGACTTGCCCGGGCACATGGCTTCACCGGGAGGTTGTTGCGGGTCAGGGCCGCGGCGCCGCAGGAGATCAAGGCCGGACTTCGCCATGGCATCGAGGAGCTCGTTGCTGATCCCCGGAGTGCCTGGGAAATGAGCAGGATCGCCGACGGTGAGGGACGGAGCCTGCGCGTGCACTTGGACATCAATTCCTCGGGAATCAGCCGACACAGCCTCGATGTGTCCTCCCCTGATGGACTGGCATCTGCAGTGGAAATCATCAGCCATCCGCAATTGGAGCTCGCCGGCATCATGACGCACTTTCCGCAGGACGATGTGGACCACGTGGCGCATGCGCTGGACCGCTTCAAAGCCGAATCGAGCGCAGTCCTTCACGCAGCAGGGATACCCCGGCATGACGTCCTGCTGCATGCCGCAAACTCCTACGCAACGCTGAACGTTCCAGCCGCGTGGTTGGACATGGTGCGCACAGGCGCTGCGCTGTACGGCGACTCGGATCCGCGGCACGCCATGTTCCGACGCTGCATGACATTCAAGGCCAGGATCGGGTCAGTCAACAGCTACCCGGCCGGAAGCAGCGTTGGTTACGGGCTTACCCATACCCTTGCCAGGGATTCCCGCCTCGCAACAGTCACCGTGGGCTACGGCGATGGGTATCGACGCTCACTTGGCCGGCGGGGGCATGTGCTGGTCCGTGGACAGCGGGTGCCGGTGGTGGACATCATCTCCATGAACTCCATGGTTGTGGACGTCTCTGCAGTGAAGCATGTCCGCCCCGGGGACGAGGTAGTCCTCTTCGGCGGGCAGGACGGCGGGACGGTCTCCGTAGGGGAACTTGAAGCCGCGAATGCTGCGATCCTCGCTGACCTGTACACGGTGTGGGCCAACCGGTCCCGTGTCCTTGCCGCAGGTGTCAGCGTGTGAGAATGGCGTGAGCGCTTGGTGGAAGGAGCGGATTTCGTGGAGGTGTCACCGGAGGCGTCATCCTTGGCCCAGGGACTTCGCCTTGTCCGAATGGTCACGGACCGTGAAAAGCAGGGACGCCAACTCCTGGGCGTCTCGCAGCTCGCGGCAGGCCTGGACATGGAGCAAAGCCGGGTCTCCCGATTGGCTCAGGAGTTGTGTGACTTGGGACTGTTGGAACGGGTGGACCGCGGCCCCTTCCGTACAGGACCACGATTCTTCAGCCTGGCAGCTTCCCTTAACAGCACTTGGGTCCAGCAGTCACGTGCTGAGCTTGAAGAACTGGTGTCCGCTTTCGGACTCCGGTCCAGGCTGTCCGTCAGGGAGGGCGTCCGTGTTCTTTTGCTGCGTTCGTCCACCAACAACTCTGTCCTGGGTGGGTTCGCCAAACCGGGCATGGTGACGCCGGTGTGGTGCACAGGTTCCGGGCGGGCCTTGCTGTGGGACCATTCGCAACAGGAAATCAGTTCCTTGCTGAGGGATGTCAACTTCATAGGCGTTGGTGGGCCAGCCGCGGCGCACACAGCCCCCGAAGTCTCACAGTTGATGGAGCGCGATAGGCCTGGAGGCTATGTCCTGGCCGCTGAAGAATTTGAGCATGGAGTGTGGGAGCTGGCCGTTCCCGTTCGGGCTGAGGATGGCCGGATCATCGCAGCCCTCAGCGTGCTGGGAAGCAAGTCCGCGGTGGAGCTTGCAGCCCCGGAAATTGCTGCCGTTCTTCACGCCAGCGCCCGGAGGCTCGGCGCCGAACGCCTTGGCACCCAGGGACCCGACGCCCAACGCCTCAGCGGCCAGCCGGCGGCGGACGTTTAGGCGCGGGCAACTCCGCCAACCCTGGACTCGAGCCACGTCCGCCAGGAGGCCAGAGCCACGGCGAAAGCCTCCCGCTGGGGTTCCACCCGTGATTTTGGCCCGACGATTTGCAAGGCCGCCGCGACATCTCCCTTGAAGTCCCGGATGGGCGCGGACAGCGAGTAGAGCCCGGGTTCGGCTTCTTCATCAACAATCGAGTATCCGCGGACGCGGGCGTTGTTGAGCCGTTCAAGGAAATCATCCACGGATACCGGTGTGTTGGGCCCGTGCTTCACGAATTCGACTGTGCCAAAGATCTTCCGGATCTCGGACTCCGGGGCGTCCCACAGGAGCGCCTGGCCGGCATCACTGCAGTAGGCGGGGTAGGGACGGCCCAGCCAGGAACCCACAAGGTTTGCGCTCTCGGGAACTTGCTCGCCAATGGTGACGGTGCTGTTTCCGCTCAGTACGCCCAGGAAGCAGGCCTCGTTGGTTTCGGTGGCCAACCCCTCCAAGGCGGTGAGGCCGTCGGTCTTCAGCCGTTGCTCGGTGACCAGTTGGGCGTCCGTCAGGATTGACCAGTCCAGGCTGTACTCGCGTTGTTCCGATCGTGACAGGAAGCCTTCCTGCTGTGCGCCCTTGAGGCTTCGCGACACCTGGCTGCGGTCTTTGCCGAGGCGGGCTGCGACGTCGGCCACCGTGCCGCCGTCGAAACCTTCCGCATGACGCGCCCCCACTGCAAGAAGGGCCATCATGCCGCGGCCCATGCTGGAGGTCTTTGACATGGATCGATTCTAGCTACCCTCGGCCTGCCCAGGCGTCACTGTAGGGGCTAGTGGATGGAGAAAACCCTGGCCGGAAAACCGCTGCCCTCGAGCGGCTTGGCCCATGTAGCCACCAGTGCGGCTCCGGCTTCCGGAAGATGGTCCATGGAGGCAAGGAGTTCAATCTGCCATTTGTCCTGGGCCAGGACGTAGGTTTCCAGGCTGAAATCCTGCCGGGAGGTGGCCATGCCGGGGTCGGTGTCAGTCTGTTCGTGCCCCACCGCGCTGACTGAGCGCTTTTCGATCAAGTACTCCAGTACTTCCCGCGACCATCCGGGTGTGTGGCTGATCCCGGCGTCGTCAACGTTGGCCATGGCGGCACTGTCCGGCCAGCGGTGGCTCCATCCGGTGCGGAGGGCTACAAACGACCCCGCCGGAATGTCCCCGTTGCGGCTCTCCCAGCCGTGGACGTCCTCCAGGGTGGGGGTGGCATCCGGATTAGCCGCCACGCGTTCGCTGATATTCAGGACCACCAGTGGCAGGATCATGTCCTCCACCGGCAATTGGTCGAGTGTGCGGCCGCCGCGGACAAAATGCGACGGCGGATCCACGTGGGTGCCCCACTGACCCACGATCGAGTACTTGTGGGCCGTGAATCCGTCTCCCTTTTCCAGGTCAAAAAGGGTTTCCCTGGATTCGTCAGGAAAGGCCGGGAAATGCGGTTGTCCTGTATGAAACGCGTGCGTCAGGTCGGTGAAGGTCCGGTTCCGGAGCAGCGGCGCCAATTCCTGCCACAGTGGAGTACTCATGATGCCACCCGCACATCGGCGTGCGCTGCGGAGCTGCTGGAGACGTTGAGCGGCCCGGAAACTTCAATGACCGGGACTTCCCAAGGGTGGATATCGACGATCCTTTGCACCAGCTCCTGGACCGTGTGCTGATCCAGGGAGTCGTCGAAGTAGGTGGTGAACACAAACGTCGGCGAGATGGTCCGCTGTCCTACGGTGCCCAGCGTGGGCTTGGCTCCCTCAGCCACAGTGAAGCCCTCGAAACCCGCAGAGGACTCGAATACGTGGTGGTAATTGCCGAAGCCCCCCAGTTCGGGCGCAGATTGCAGTTCGTTCAACAGGGAGGTGATGCCGGCATCGGCGTCAAGGGCTCCAAGGTCGCCGCCGGCCAGTTGCTTCATGGTTTCCACCGGGATTGGCCAGTGGATCCGGAGTTTGCGCACCGGTTTGAGTTCAATGTTCATGGCGAGTGACCTTCCGTCTTTATGTCCGTTCAGTCATCGTGCCATGACGTGACGCGCATTACAAGCATATGAAAATGTTTATATTGCACGCCGGCTCCGCTCTTCACAGATGTGCCACAGCTGCCCCATGTACAGGACACAGGCCCCGCGCGTTACATGGAGACATGACTACTCCCCACCCGGACCACGACCGCGGCCTTGAGTTCGATCTCTCCACGCTCCTCAGCCGGCGGCGCACTTTAGGCGTCCTCCTCGGCGCCGGAACAGCAGCAGCCCTCGCCGCCTGCACGCCCGGTACGGGAGGCGGCGGCGCAACGCCGTCGAGCACTGGCAGTGCCGCCGCTATGGCGAGTCAAAGTTCGACGACGGCGGCCTCGCCTTCCGCTACCAGCACTGTGACCCGGGCGTTCGCGGAGTGCGGTGTGGAGATTCCCGAGGAGACATTGGGCCCCTACCCTGCCGATGGTTCCAATGGCCCCAACGTGCTTGAAACGTCGGGAGTAGTCCGCCGGGACATCAGGTCCAGCTTCGGAACGTCCACAACAACCGCTGAGGGAGTACCCCTGACAGTGACCCTGACGCTCCTGGACAACGCGAACGGTTGCTCGCCACTGGCTGGTGCCGCTGTATACGCCTGGCATTGCGACCGGAACGGCAAGTATTCCCTCTACGATTCCGGCCTCGAAAACGAGAACTATCTGAGGGGCGTGCAGGAGGCTGACGCCAATGGGCAGCTGACCTTCAGCACCGTCTTTCCGGGTGCCTACAACGGGCGATGGCCACATATTCACTTTGAGGTATTCGAGTCCATGAGCAACACAACCACGGCGGGGCAGGTGCTGGCGGTCTCCCAGATTGCCCTCACTGAGGCGGCGTGCAAGGAGGTCTACGCCACGGACGGCTATGAATCCAGCGCCCGAAACTTCCCCAACACCACGTTGACCTCGGATAACGTCTTTGGTGACGACGGAGGCATATACCAGTTGGCGACTATATCCGGTTCGGTTGCAGGCGGATATACGGCTGCCCTGAACGTCACCGTCTAGCCCGATCACGGCCCCAAGCGGGGCTAGACTCGGGGTCATGCCTTCGAACGCCTCCTCAGCAATTGACCACATCCAGGACCTCGGCGCCTACGTTTCGGCCTCGCCGTCGAGTTTCCATGCAGTCCACGAGGCCGCGCGTCGCCTGGATGAGGCAGGCTTCACGGCACTGGATGAGCTGAAGCCTTGGGAAGGCGGAGCGGGCGGGTTCTACGTACTCCGCGACGGCGCCCTGATCGCGTGGGTGACGCCGAAGGGCGCGGGCCCCACTACTGCCTTCAATATCCTCGGCGCGCACACGGACTCACCGTCCTTCAAGCTGAAGCCCAAACCCACCACCGGCAAATTCGGCTGGCTGCAGGCCGGCGTCGAGGTCTACGGGGGACCCCTGCTCAATTCCTGGCTGGACCGGGAACTGCAGCTGGCCGGCCGGCTGGTCATGCGTGACGGCACGCAGCACCTGACATCCACTGGCCCTCTTCTTCGCTTCCCCCAGCTGGCCATCCACTTGGACCGCGGGGTTAACGACAATGGGCTGCATCTGTCGAAGCAGCAGCACATGAACCCGATCTTCGGCCAGGGGGACCCGGTTGGGGAGGACCTCCTGGCATTGCTCGCGGATCGCGTTGAGGGTGCCGCGGTGGATGCCGCTGACATTGGCGGGTACGACGTCGTGGTGGCAGACACGCAGCCACCCGCGGTTTTCGGGGCCAACAGCGAGTTCTTCGCTTCAGGTCGAATGGACAACCTGTCCTCCACCCACGCGGGCCTGGTGGCATTGATCAGCCACGCTGCAACAGCACCGGAAGAGGGCCCCATCGCTGTGCTGGCCGCGTTCGATCATGAAGAGATCGGCTCCAACTCACGCTCCGGCGCCTGCGGTCCCATCCTCGAAGACATTCTGGTCCGCGTATCGGACGGGCTCGGTGCCTCGGTGAGCCAGCGGCGGCAGGCCCTGGCGGCGTCGTTCTGCGTTTCCGCGGATGCGGGCCACGCTGTCCATCCCAACTATGCGGAGAAGCATGACCCTGCCAACAAGCCGGTGTTGAACGGCGGGCCGCTGCTGAAGATCAATGCCAATCAGCGCTACGCCACTGATGCCACCGGCGCTGCGTTCTGGGCCCGGCTATGTGCCGAGTCCGGTGTTCCCTACCAGGAATATGTGTCCCACAACGATCTCCCGTGCGGGTCCACCATTGGGCCCCTGACTGCTACTCGTCTTGGCATTCGCACGGTAGACGTGGGCATCCCCTTGTTGTCGATGCACTCTGCGCGCGAGCTTTGCGGCGTTGAGGATCCCCGGTTCCTGACCACTGTTGTTGAGTTGTTCTTCCGCACTTCAGTGTGAGCTGAAGCCTCAAACACTCATTTCAGGGCTGTTTCAAAAGTTCTCTGCACGAAACAAAAGATGCCCAGAGGATTACATTTTGTGCACAAAGCCCTTTTTGGCAATGTAAAAATGTTCGGCTGCACAGCCGTGGTGCCTGTTTAGCAGGTTAGCGTGAATGAGTCATGTGGCCCGTGGCACACCACGCCGGCCACCCCGCGAACACCTAAAGGACGGCGCAGATCCATGCACGCTGACCAACAACTTTCAAAATCCCTGAAGCCCCGTCACCTCTCCATGATTGCCATCGCCGGCGTCATTGGCGCAGGACTCTTCGTTGGCTCCGGCGCTGCCATCCAGCAGGCTGGTCCCGGCATCCTCGTGGCTTACCTGGCTGCCGGCCTGGTGGTCATCCTGGTGATGCGCATGCTGGGTGAGATGGCTGCAGCCAACCCGGAGACCGGCTCGTTCTCCACCTACGCAGACAAAGCCCTTGGCCGCTGGGCGGGCTTCAGTATTGGCTGGCTCTATGCGTGGTTCTGGATCATCGTCCTGGGCATCGAGGCAACCGCCGGCGCCGCGATCATGCACCGCTGGGTTCCCGGCGTGGACCAGTGGATCTGGGCGCTGATCTTGATGGTGCTCCTGACGCTGACCAACCTTGGTTCCGTGAAGTCCTACGGCGAGTTTGAGTTCTGGTTTGCGTCCATCAAGGTGGCGGCAATCGTCATCTTCCTGCTGGCCGGCATCGTTGCCATCCTGGGCCTCATGCCGGGCGTTTCCGCGCCGGGCGTCGCCAACCTCCTTGACCAGGGCGGCTTCATGCCCAACGGTCCGGGCGCGGTTCTTGCGGGCATCCTCGTGGTGGTCTTCTCCTTCTTCGGCGCCGAAATCGCCACCATCGCGGCCGGTGAATCGGAAAACCCCGTGGACGCCGTCAAGAAGGCCGTGAAGTCCACTGTGTGGCGCATCCTCATCTTCTACATCGGCTCCATCGCCATTGTTGTCACGCTTCTGCCGTGGAACGACGCTTCTGTTGCAAAGAGCCCGTACGTTGCCGTGATCGAGCTCTACGGAATCCCGGGCGCTGGCACCATCATGGACATCGTTGTGCTCACTTCCGTGCTGTCCTGCTTGAACTCCGGCCTTTACACCGCCAGCCGCATGCTGTTCTCGCTTTCGCAGCGCGGCGATGCCCCGAAATCATGGATGAAGATCTCCAAGCGTGGTGTCCCGGCGGCAGCAGTCCTGGCCTCCACCGTGGTGGGGTTCGTGACGGTGGGCCTGAACTACATCGCACCGGACACTGTGTTCCTGTTCCTCGTGAACACCTCCGGAGCCATTGCGCTCTTTGTGTGGCTGGTCATTGCAGCCTCGCAACTCATCCTGCGCAAGCGCATGGGTGCTGCGGCCAAGGAGCTCGACCTCAAAATGTGGTTCTTCCCGTACCTCACGTGGATCGCCATCGGCGCGATTGTGGCCCTGATCATCGGCATGGTCATCATCGAATCCACGCGCGAGTCGCTCTTCCTGTCGCTGGCTTTGGCCGCGATCGTGGTGGGCATCGGCGTGTGGCGCTACCGCAAGCGTGGCGCAAATACACCTGAGGCCACCAAAGAAGCCGAGCAGGCCACCATTGGTGGGGGACCGGCGTCGTAGACGTCCTTCAGCAGCGGGGCAGCCAGCGTCAACGTTCGACGTCGGTTGCCCCGTTTCGCTTCTTGTCAGCCTGGAGGATGCCGTCGCGTACACCTGAGCGGACCACGAAGTACAGGGCGTAAAGTCCAATTGCCGAGAAGGTGATGGTCAAAAGCAAGGCACTAACAGGTGTGGCATCCATGGGCCCAACCCTAGCGGGAGGCTCCCAAGGGAACAGGAATCCACGGATCGGGCAGGTTCGTGTTACTGTCTTTGTCGCTGTCGAGGAGAAAAACGAAACACTGTTTCTCCTGATCACCTTGCGCGGGTGGCGGAATGGCAGACGCGCTAGCTTGAGGTGCTAGTCCTCGAAAGGGGGTGGGGGTTCAAGTCCCCCTCCGCGCACAAAGAAAACCCCCGGAAGGTCACCTTCCGGGGGTTTTGCCTTATCCGGGCTCGCGGGCCGCGTTGATGCCTAGCCGCCGGGGCGGGGCGCGAACATGATGACGCCCACCCCAACCATGCAGATTGCCGCGCCGATCACGTCCCAGCGGTCCGGGCGGAAGCCATCCACCAGCATTCCCCAGGCAAGTGAGCCCGCGATGAACACGCCCCCATAGGCGGCCAGGACCCTGCCGAAGTGTGCATCGGGTTGGAACGCCGCGAAGAAGCCGTAGATCCCCAGGGCGACCACGCCCAGGCCGGCCCACCACCAGGCTTTGCCCTCCCGGACGGCCTGCCAGATCAGCCAGGCGCCGCCGATCTCTGCAACTGCGGCCAGAACAAAGAGGATGGTGGACTTCAGGACGGTCATGGATCCAGTATTCCGTGCTCCATGTCCGCCTTGTTTCCTGCCTATTCATTGCAGGGCGCCCGGGTTATCCACATACGCCAAGTGGCCGGTTCCAGCCGTGCAGGCCCTCGAATAGCTTTGAGTGCAGGAGATGCACTAAGATATTGAAGTCTGTGTTACGCCCTCTTGCCGTGTCTTCGGTGGGGGAGCGCCGACGCAGCATCGCAAATGAACCTCCTGTTACGGAAATACCGTAACCGCTTAGCCCAAAGGAGGTGGGTTCACATATGCGTCCTTACGAATTGATGGTAATCATCGACCCCGAGGTCGAAGAGCGTACCGTAGAGTCGTCGCTTCAGAAGTTCCTCAATGTCATCACCACCGATGGTGGAACCATCGAAAAGGTAGACATCTGGGGCCGTCGCCGTCTGGCGTACGACATCAAGAAGAAGTCCGAAGGTATCTACGCAGTGGTGAACTTCACCGCAGCACCGGCTACCGCCAAGGAACTTGATCGCCAGCTGTCTCTCAACGAGACGATCATGCGCACCAAGATCATCCGCCCTGAAGACCAGAAGGTCGTTGCTGAGTAATCAGCCCCTTCCAGATCTTTACCCCGAAGGAACGAACAAGGAGGCAGTAGATGGCAGGCGAAACCACTATTACGGTCATCGGTAATCTCACCAATGACCCGGAGCTGCGGTTCACCCCGTCTGGCTCGGCAGTAGCGAACTTCACCATCGCTTCTACTCCCCGGACCTTTGACCGCCAGTCCAATGAGTGGAAGGACGGGGAAACCCTGTTCCTCCGCGCATCTGTATGGCGCGAAGCAGCCGAGAACGTAGCGGAGTCCCTCACAAAGGGAATGCGCGTCATCGTTTCCGGCCGTTTGAAGAGCCGTTCCTACGAAACAAAAGAAGGCGAAAAGCGCACCGTAATTGAGCTTGAGGTCGACGAAATCGGCCCCAGCCTGCGTTACGCAAACGCCAAGGTCAACCGCACCCAGCGCTCCGGCGGCGGGCAGGGCGGCTTTGGTGGCGGTAACGCCGGTAATTCCGGTGGCTTCGGAGGTGGCGCTCCTGGTGGAAACCAGGGCGGCGGCAACTCCGGTGGAACCTGGGGCGGCAACCAGCCCGCACAACAGCAGGATGACCCTTGGGCTACGCCCGGTGTCAGCAACGCTGGCGGCTGGGGCAACGGCCCGGATTCCGAACCTCCCTTCTAAACAAAACATAAACGTCCGACGCCGGACACTCACCGGAACTGCCGCAAGGCACCAAGGTGACAACCGCCGTCGAACACCACCATCCCGTGGATCAATATCCACGGGCTCCATAGAAAAGGAGCTCCACGATGGCTAAGGCTGAACTCCGTAAGCCCAAACCAAAGTCCAACCCCTTGAAGGCCGCTGACATCACTGTCATCGACTACAAGGACGTAGCACTGCTGCGCAAGTTCATCTCCGACCGCGGAAAGATCCGCGCTCGTCGCGTCACTGGCGTTACCGTCCAGGAACAGCGCAAGATCGCCCAGGCAATCAAGAACGCCCGCGAAGTTGCTCTGCTGCCTTACTCCGGCGCTGGCCGCGGCTAAGGGAAGGGATTAACTAACATGGCAAAGCTCATTCTGACCCACGAAGTAACCGGTCTCGGTGCTGCTGGCGACGTTGTGGAGGTCAAGGACGGTTACGCACGTAACTTCCTGCTGCCCCGCGGCTTCGCTCTGACCTGGTCCAAGGGTGGCGAGAAGCAGGTTGAGTCCATCAAGGCTGCCCGCGCCGCTCGTGCGCACGCTTCTGTTGAAGCTGCACAGGCACAGGCCCAGGCTCTGTCCTCCAAGAAGGTCAAGCTCGAGGTGAAGGCCGGCGAGTCCGGTCGTCTCTTCGGCACCGTCAAGCCTGCTGATGTCGCTGCTGCTGTCGAGGCCGCTGGCCTCGGCGCCATCGACAAGCGCAACGTTGAACTGCCGAACCACATCAAGTCTGTCGGTTCGTACACGGCCAACGTTCGCCTGCACGAGGACGTTTCCGCTGTCATCGACCTCGAGGTCGTAGCAAGCAAGTAACCTTGCGCAGCGCAAGTAGTCTCTGACTGCAACTGAAGACCCCCGCTACCGGATTCCGGTGGTGGGGGTCTTTTGTGTGCCCAACTCGACGGGTGATTTACGGGGTGTGGAGCTCGTCCATGACGTGCCGGTATCCCGTGCGGATCATCTGCGCCAGGACGTCCTTGTCCACATCGTCCAGTTTGTTGACATAGAGGCAGGCGGCCCCGGTCTTGTGTTTGCCGAGGTCGGGAAGCAGCCTGTCGGCGTCGGGGCCGTAGGTCAGCCCGTACAGTGCCAGGTTGGCCTTCCGTGGTGAGAACCCGACGGCGGCCGAGTCACCCTCGCGGCCGGTCTCGTATTTGTAGTGATAGCTGCCGAAGCCCACAATGGTGGGTCCCCACATGACGGGTTCCTGACCGGTGATGTCCCGCATCATCTCCAGCAGCTCGAAGGCGTCCGCGCGCCGTGTCGGGTGTTCCACCGCGGCCAGGAATTCTTCCACGGACACTGCCGTGGGTTGGGTCTTGTTCTCTGCCATAGGGGTAGTTTCGCAGACGGGGGACAGGTTAGTCAGCACTACCCGGCAACGCCCGATGGTAGCCTTCACGGGTGACTTCAGAAGCCCTGCGCAGCCGCCCGTTCCACCAAGTGGACGTCTTCTCGGATCAGCCGTATCGGGGCAACCCGCTTGCCGTGGTGGTGGACGCCGAGGGTCTCAGCAGCGAGAAAATGCAGCACTTCGCCAACTGGACAAACCTCTCCGAGACCACATTCCTGCTCCCTCCCACCCACCCGCTGGCGGACTACAAGGTGCGGATCTTCACGGGCAGTGAAGAGTTCCCGTTCGCCGGGCACCCCACCCTCGGCTCGGCGCACACGTGGTTGCAGGCCGGGGGAGTGCCCAAGACTGACGGTGTCCTTGTCCAGGAGTGCGGCGCCGGTTTGGTGAGGCTGAAGCACGACGCCGGGCGGCTGGCTTTCGCTGCGCCGCCGCTGACGCGCTTTGGTCCGGTTGAAGACGATATCAAGGCCCGGCTCGCGGCAGCCCTGCGTCTTCCGCAAGATGAGTTGCTGGACATTTCGTGGCTGGTGAATGGACCCACCTGGATCGGCGTGCTCCTCAGCTCGGCGGAGCAGGTGCTGGCTATCGATCCGGACCTCGTCGCCATGGGTGAGTTGAAGGTCGGGGTTATCGGTCCGCACCAGCCAGGTTCCCCCGTGGACTTTGAAGTCCGTACGTTCATTCCGGGAGATGCCATGGTGGAAGATCCTGTGACCGGCAGCTTCAATGCCGGTGCGGCCCAGTGGCTGATCGGCTCCGGCAGGGCACCCCAGGAATACGTGGCGGCCCAAGGCACCGTGCTCGGGAGGGCCGGGAGGGTGCACATCAAAGCCGAGGACGGGGAGATCTGGGTGGGTGGAGCGTCGGCCACGTGCATCGAGGGAACGGTCCGGCTCTAAATCCTTAACGTCGTCAGGTCCGCTTGGGCCGTGACAGCACAACCACCAGGAAGATCCCTGCACTGAACACGGCTTGAACCAGCAGCACGGACCACGGGACGTAGCCCAGGTAAAGGGCCACCAGGAGTGGAATCGTGGCCAGGATGGTCACGTCCAGCCCGCGGAGCAGGGAGCCCAGTTGGGCGCGGGGAACAGGGCCGAACGGAGTCTCAACCGGCGGAGCTGTCCAGTCAGGCGGAGTCCTGGTGGCGGCGCGGAGAGTCCCAGCACCCATGCCCACACCTGCAAGGGCGCCCACCGCCATCAGCAAGGGATCTGCAGCACCGAGAAGAACCAGCAGCCCGCTGAGCGCGGTCATCCACAGTGCCATTGCCAGGCAGGGCATCAGCGTGCGACTGGTCCTGACAAGGGCCGGATGCAGTGGCAGCAGGGCGTCGAGCTCTGGAACCAGGGCGGTTTTGCGGGCCACGGTTCCCATGCCGGACGCTGTGGCGCATCCGGCGATCACGATAACCGCCAGCTGGGCGAATTCGGGCAGTCCGCCTTCTACGAGCAGTATCGCCATGCAGGCTGCAAGCCAGATGATGGATGGGGCAAGCGGGGGATGCAGCCGGAGGAAGGCAACGGCATCAGCACGGATCAGCGCCCGCAGGGGGCCGCGCGTTGGCCGGGCGTAAAAGCGGGCCGCCCGGCCGCCGTCGACCCTTGGACGGCCGCTGCCCAGAGCACGCAGTACCTCGTTGGCGTCCATCATGAACAGTGAAGCGCCGGCGTGCCCGGCAACGGCACCACCGCGAACCAACTCTTCACCCCGCACTCGCCCGGCGCGGCGAGCCACCAACGCCAGGAGTCCGACGGCGGCAGCGGCCACCAGCGCCGGCGGCCAAAGAGACCAGGACAGCGCGGGAAGGACTGCGCAGGCGAGGAGGGCGGCCGTCGTCGTGATTTTGGCTGTGCGCCGGCTCCACCAGCCGAGCTGCTGCATGGCCGATAGGAGCACGGCAACCGTGCCTGCGCCGGCGAAGGTAAGTGAAGCGAGAATATGCTCAACCGCGGTGCGGTCAACGGCGGTCACCAAGCTGAAGGGCAGGTAGATGATGGCCGAACCACCCGCCGTGAGAGCCACTTTACGGAAGAACGGGGGCAGGACCATGGGTCGGCGGTCCACCGGCAGCGACAACCACCAGGTACTCTCTGCGCCGCTAACCGTCATGGGTCCAAGCTTGCGCGCCAGGTTGCTGATAACCAGGAGGACTGCAAATGACACAGACGTCCACAGGACGGGTTCCGGAAGGAGGAGCCACTGCTTTCCGATGATGCTGCCGGTGGATGCCCGCCCGGCAATCTCGGTGCGCAGCGCCAGGACGAACGAGGCTGCCATGGTCAACGAGACGCCGATCCCAAGGCCCCAGCTGTAGGCGTCAACAAAACGGTCACCCCACGAGGTCCGGCTGCGCTTGTAACGCCGGGCGGAGCGGCGGGTGAAGCGGACAACGTCAGCGGCCAATTCACTGCTTTGTGCCAACGATTCACGATTGAGCATGTCAGGAGCCGGCAATGATCGAGGCCCCCTGCTCCGGATCGAATTCCCGGACTTCCTCGTCGATGACCAAACACGTGGAGGCTGTGGCGAGCAGCAGCTGGGGATCATGGGTTACCAGGACCACCGCGCCACCATCTTTGGCGTGGGCGGCGATGCGATCACTGAGGGCCACCCGCATCCGGGGGTCCAGCCGTTGCTCAGGCTCATCGAGGATCAGGAGCGACGACGGGCGGATCATTCCCGCTGCGAGCAGCAGCCTGCGCCGCTGACCGGAAGACAACGCATCCGGGATGGCATGCGACCTGCCCACAAGCCCGAAGAATTCCAACTCCTCCTCCACCCGCGTTTCCGGGTCATCCAGCGAGTGCCCCCGGGCAACCAGCAGCAAATGCTCCCGGACTGTGAGGGACGGGAAGAAGAGGTCGTCATCGAAAACGGCAGAGACCTGCCGTCGGAAGGGGACGGCATCCGGATCGATAAGCAAGCCATGGACTTTCACGTCTCCTGCCAGGGAAGCCTGGCGCCCCGCAAGAGTCCGGGCCACCGTGGACTTTCCTGCGCCGTTGACACCGACGATTCCCAAGACGTCCCCTGCGGCCACCGAGGCGTTGACTTCGCCGCAAACCGGAGCCCCCGCGTAACCAACCGACAGGCCTTCGGCCTCCAAAACTGTCCCCATGGTGCAACCCTACCGGCGGGACTGGCGGGTCGTTGTTGGAACGAGATGATCAGCTATGACATTCCCACTGTCACCATCGAGGGACGCTACGTGGTGTACTTCGCTGGCAGCGGAAAGAAGGCGGAAACCCTGATCCCGGTCGTTACAGCAGTGTCCGGGCGTCCAGGTCTTCCATCGCCCAAGTGAGGATCTTCAGGTCGAACGGATCGCGTTCCTGAATGCCGAAAATGTAGGCGTCGAAATCCCAAAGCCTCGCGTTCCCACCGTTGGCCCAATACCAGGCCCAAAGGTCGTCGAGGGTGATCTCATGCTCCCTGACCAGCGTGCGCGCCGTCTGGCGTGAGTCTTCCATGGGTTTTCCCCGCTGCTGATACAGCAACACACCGCATCAGGCTGATTGTTTGGGCCTCCGCTTCTGGAAACCCTTTTTCATGGTTTCACGTTCCGGACTCATCCGGAACCCCATTGCATTGCGAATAGTATGGAACTTCCGAGGAAAACTACCGCCTGAAAAGGGACCTCGCAATGAATCAGGAGCACACTGTGGATTCTGCCCGGACCTTTGAGTCGATCGTCATCATTTTCAACCCGAACAGCACGGGGGATGCACCCGAACTGGCTCAGCAGTTGCATGACCGGCTGAAGGAACTCCTTAAGTACCAGCCCGAGATCACCCTCCAGCCCACTGAACATGCCGGTCACGCCGTCGATCTTGCACGGGAAGCAGCCTCCAAGGGCGGTGATGTCCTGGTGGTTTCCGTCAGCGGCGACGGCGGTTACAACGAGGTGGTCAACGGTGTGATGCAGGCCGGGAATCCTCGAGCCGTCTGCGCAGTCAGGGCTGCCGGCAACGCCAACGACCATAGCCGGATCATGGCCACCAAGCCCTTGGAAGAGGCCATTGCGGAGGGACATGTCCATCACATCGACCTTCTCCGGATTCACACGGGCCAAACGGAGAACGAGCCCCTTGAATACGCACACTCATATATCGGGTTCGGCCTCACCCCGGTGGTGGCCACCGAACTCGAAAAGGGCAGCAAGGGTGCCCTGAAGGAAATGGTCACCGTGATCCAGACCTTCTCCAAGTTCGAGCCCTTTGGCATCCGTATGGCCGACGGTAAACGCCGGAAGTTCGACAGCCTCGTTTTCGCCAATATCAATGAGATGGCCAAGTACGCCACGTTGAGCGAAGCTGATGACCACCCCTCGGATGGGAAATTCGAGGTGATCGTCTTCCCGCACATGCCCAAATGGCGCACTCTCCTGACTGCGCTGAAGGCCACCACGCAGGGCCTGGGCGATCAACCGAGCGTGAGCAGTTACGAATTCACCACGCTCAAGCCGCTGCCGTATCAAATGGACGGCGAAGTGAAGTCCGTCGAGGCCAACGTCAAGGTGAAAGTGGAGTGCGCTCCGCGCGCCCTTGCCACCCTCGGCTAGCCGCTAGCCTGCAGGGGCGCAGGATGCCGTGACGAAGTCGTAGATCCGGCCCCGCAGTTCATCCGGCGCCGGAATCTTCAGCACACCCTTCCGGTTGCCCACTGCCACCCGCAGCGGCAAGAGCGTCCCCACTTTGTCCTCGGCAACAGCGTGCGGATCGCAACGGGCAGGGCGGATGGTCAGCGGGAGTTCCTGCTTGGCGGCGCCCAAGGTGACATTCCGGGGCCAGGGAGCCGTGGGGGTTTGGGCCAGCAATGGGGTCTCATCGATGGATTCAATAGTGAGTTGTTCCGTGCCGGATCCCGGTCCGGCCGGGGTCATGAGAAGGCGTACGACGGCGGTGCGGCCGTCCGCGGCGACCTCAAGTCCCGAATCCAAGACTATGGTCACGACGGCGGCTGCTGCAGTTGCGAGGCACAGCTCGCCGGCGTTTCTGCTCAGCACTCCGAACGGATCTGAAGCCCTGGTGTTCTGCTCCACAGGCGCCTTGCCCGGTACTGAGTAGGTGATGCCGGCGGAAAGTTCCGTTGATGCTTCTTGTGTTTCGCAGGCGGCCGCGGGCAAGGTTACGGGAAGGCTTTTAGGCTGACGCGGCGGCAATTCAAGGCTGCCCTCTGATGGTTCCCAGGAGATGTCACTCTGGAACAGCACGGATCGCAACCGGCCGCCGGTGACGGTCACCGGTGAATCCGTGGTGTTGGTGAGCTGCAGCAGGATGGCCTGTTTGCCGTATTGGTCCCGGGATTGGTTCACCTCGACGGTGATGGTGCCAGGGCTTGCGCTGGTCGCCTCGGAACCAGAACCGACGGAACCGGGGCCGCCGTAGTCGCAGGCGGCCAAAAGCGGGGTGGCCACAGCGAAGGCCATACCCGCCACAAACAATCGCCACCCCCGGCACATCATGCGATCAGTGTAGGGGCGCGTGCGAGCAACCCGATACCTGCGCA
Organism: Arthrobacter sp. R3-55; assembly: GCF_054161505.1. NCBI lineage: Bacteria > Bacillati > Actinomycetota > Actinomycetes > Micrococcales > Micrococcaceae > Arthrobacter > Arthrobacter sp. R3-55. The sequence goes on from NZ_CP096423.1 coordinate 78,076, forward strand.
GATACCCGGTGCCACGTCATAAAGTGGCTTCCTTGGATTCGGTCATTCGCACCATTAATACTTGGAGAGTGCGGGGGAGTAGCGGAGGTAGATCCGGAAATCCTTGCCGCCGGCGTTGGCGATCCCGGTGCAGGTCTTTCGCAGGGTCCATAAATTCACGGGTTCGCAACGTTCCGAAGCCAGGTCCATTTCCACTGCCAGCGAGCTGGCGGTCTGCGGTGGTTTGACGTCTACAACCATTTCGCGCCAACAGCCTCCCGACCCGCATTCCTCGGAAATCGCGCCTACTGTGCTGGGTGCGGGAATTGCGGGGAATCCTGCATCGGACGGGACGCCGCCTTCATCTATTGCGGTCCACAGAATTGAGCAAAGCCACGCAACCAGGACAACCCCGCTAATCAGCACGGAGATGCATCCTTTGCGCGGGCGCGTTTGAACGTGGAGCGATTCAGCCATGTATTTCCCCCGGATTGAAGATCTCAGCCTACCTTGGCCGTGGCCATGCGTTCCGGCCGATAGGATGACCGCACGCAGTTAACAATTCCTCGCGGTGAACCAACTCTGAAGGGCCACACTGATGTCATTCCAGGCTTACCTCGATGCCGTTGAAGACAAGACCGGGCTCACGCCGCGGCAATTGGTTGAGATCGCCGAATCCAAGGGCTTCAATGATCCTTCCGTGAAGGCCGGGACCATCCTTGAATGGCTCAAAGCTGACTACGATCTTGGCCGTGGCCATGGAATGGCCTTGGTTCACGTCATCAAAAAGGGGCCACAGATCGACAGCAAGCATGTGGGGTCGGACGGGACTCACCGGGACGAGTCGGACATGCTCTGGTTGGACGGCAAAGCCACCAAGCCGCATTCCTGACAAAGCTGCAGCCTATGGCAAGTGAACAATAAGCATGCTTAGCTTAATGTCATCGCCGCGGCCGCATCTGCTCAGAAAGGATCCACATGTCCACCGTGACGCAGTTGTTCACGTCTCCCGCCGTCGAGGTCTGGAAGGTCATTGAGGACGGCTGGCTATATTCCGGCTGGGTGGTGGGTGCCTCAAGGATCCGTGCCGTGGACGATCACTGGCCGCAGGTAGGCTCCAAGCTGCACCATTCGGTGGGGTCATGGCCCTTCCTGCTCGATGACAGCAGCAGGGTGACCGGCATGGATCCGGGCAAGTCATTGGAAATTGTGGCCAGGGGCTGGCCTCTGGGCGAAGCCAAAGTGCTGATCACCCTGGAAGACCTCGGTGGTAACCAGTGCAGGGTCTCCATTGAAGAGGACGCCGTGCGAGGGCCTGGAAAAGTGATACCCAAGGCACTGCGGGACCCGGTGATAGCTGTGCGGAACCGAGAGACCCTGAGGCGGCTGGCACTGATGGCTGCCGGTGGAGCGGGCAGGAAAGGCTAGGATGCAGCTCTAGGGCGCAGGCTGCACAGCGGCAGGAATGACCCAGTCGAAAGCCTCTGCCTTGGAACGTGCACCCTGGGCCGCCTTGGAGCGGTTGGGCTCACCCAATTCGGCCAGCAGCTTTTCGGAAAGAACCACGAGCCCGCCGAACACCTCCCGCGTCAGCCACTCCGGGCGGGTGGCGAAGAGAATGTCCTCGCTGGCGGTGTTGCCGCTGGCGCCGGGCGCGAACGGGCAACCGCCCAAACCACCAAGAGCGCCATCAACCATGGCCGCACCGGCCTGGATGGCAGCCAAGGTGTTTGCCACCCCCAGGCCCCAGGTGTCATGGCCGTGATAGACGATCCGTCGAGCGGGAGACTCGTCCCGGACCCGCGCGATCAGGCGGGAAACCTGGGCGGGGAAGGCCTGGCCCAGGGTGTCGCAGATGACGATGTCCGTGGTGCCTTCAGCGCGGGGGTCATTGGCGATGGAGAGAACGCGTTCCTCCGGGACATATCCCTCGAACGGGCAGGTGAACGAGGTGGCAATACACAACTGGATCCGACCATTCACGGCGCGCGTGTACTCAACAGCCTCAGGCAGAGCGGCCAAGCTCTGGTCCGTGGTCCGGCCGATATTCGCTTTATTATGCGAATCCGAGGCCGATAAACAGTATTGGAAATTACGGACACCCGCCGCTGAAGCCTTGGCTACGTGGCCGGGGGTGGCTACCCAGATCCAACACCTTTCCAATTCCTCCGGGGTGAGGGCTTGAACCACTTCAAGCGTATTGGCCATGGTGGGGACCAAGTCTGCGCGGGCCATGGAACCGAGCTCGATGGCCGGCACTCCCAGCCGCAGCAATTCGCGGACCATCTCGATCTTCTGCTCGGTGGGCAGGAGTTTGCCCGTGAGCTGGAGTCCGTCGCGCAGCGTGACGTCACGCAGGATGACGTTGCCCGGCGTTGAGGCGAGGGGGCTTTCATAGTGGTTCATGCTCGGGTGGCTTCCTCGCGGCCGGTAGCCGCATTGATCTGAGCCGTGTCCATGTTCAGGAGCCCGCCAAGGATTTCCCGGGTGTTCTCGCCCAGGTCCGGGCCCAGGTTCCGAATGGGCAGGGACTGGTCCCCGATCACCGGAACAATGCCGGGGAAACCGACGCCGGGGAGGATCTCCTCTCCTGTGGAAACATCGAACTTCTGGATCATGTTCCGGGCAGCGTACTGGCTGTCCGTGCTGATGTCAGCAGCGGTATAGATAGGCCCGGCCGGAACCTCGGCGGCCTCGAGAACCGCGAGGGCCTCGGTGCTTGTAAGCGTCGCCGCCCACTGGCCGATCGCCTGGTCCAGTTCCTCACGCTTTGCCCAGCGCCCGGCATTCGATTGCAGGGAAGGGTCCTCCGCCAGGTCCGGGCGCCCAATGGTTTGCATGTACCGCTGGTATATCGAGTCGCCATTGCCGGCCACCACAATGCTGGAACCGTCCTTGCACAGGTACGCGTTGGACGGGGCGATTCCTTCCATGCGGCCACCCACGCGCTGCCGGTCCACGCCGTACGCCTGATAGTCCGGGATCAGCGATTCCATCATGGAGAACATGGCCTCGTTCAACGCGACGTCGATGATCCGCTCGGTGAGCGGAACGGCGCCAGCCGAGTCCCGGCGTCGTGCTTCACGCTGGTACAGGCTCATCATGGAGCCGAAGGCGGCGTAGAGGCCTGCGATCGAGTCTCCGATGGAGACGCCCACCCGGACCGGTGCGCGGTCAGGATCGCCCACCAGGTTGCGGAACCCGCCGTAGGCTTCGGCGACGGCGGCAAAACCGGGTCGCTCGGACAGCGGCCCCGTCTGCCCGAAAGCGGAGATTCGGGTGACGATCAGGTCCGGGTTCGCTTCGTTGAGGACTTCCGGGCCCAGGCCCCACTTCTCCAGAGTGCCGGGGCGGAAGTTCTCCAGGAGGATGTCGCACTTGGCAACGAGCTCCAGCACTGCCTGCTTGCCGGCGTCGGTGCGTAGATCCAGGACCACGGACTTCTTGTTGCGGTTAAGGGTGCGGTAGAGCATGGAGGTGTTGCCCTTGTGCAGGCGCCAGTTGCGCAGCTCATCCCCCGTTCCGGGCCGCTCCACCTTGATGACCTCGGCTCCGAAGTCAGCCAGCAGGCGTCCTGCCGTGGGAGCCGCTATGTAGTTGCCGAGTTCCAGGACCCGGACACCGTCCAAGGGGGCGATTGCTGGGTGTGTCATGGTCTGCTTTCGTACGTGCCGGACAGGGATCAGTGGCCAGATCCCACTCTATGAGTTGCCACTCATTCTGCAAGCGCTTCTGCTGACTAGACTGAGCCGATGTCTTTCACCATCCGGCCCGCCCTGCCCGCTGACGTGGCGAGCATACTGGCTGTGGAGCTGGAGGCGGGTGGTATTTCCGCCACCGGCTCGAAGCGGTTCGCCGCCAATATGACCGCCGCAATCATGGACCCCGCGCGTCTGGTCCTGGTGGCAGAAACTCAAGCGAACGTGGCGGCGGATGGAGGTTCCGGCGTCGTGGGCTGGGCGAAAACGCACTACTGGGACCATGGCGACGGTCCGGCACCAGCGGGGCACTATTTGGGTGGTGTCACCGTTCGGCCCGGTTTCCGGCGTCAAGGAGTGGCGGTGGAGCTGACCCGGGACCGGCTCCAGTGGGTGTGGGAGCGGGCGGAGAGTGCCTGGTACGTGGTCAACGCGCGCAATGAAGCGTCGTTGGCTTTGCACGCGCGGTGGGGCTTCAGGGAGGTTGCGCGGCGCCCCGGTTTTCATACGGTGAGGTTCGACGGCGGCGAAGGCGTCCTGCTGCAGGCGGCGCGACCGCTGTCCTGATGCTCGCGGACGCCCTTGCGCCATACCATGGTCCAGAGATACGCCGACCGGGGGAGTGTGCAATGGGGCCGTTGGAATCGATCCAAGCCAGTACGAGGCGGGATGAATCAGCCCAGGCGGGTTCTCCCTCGAAGAGCCGGCGAAGGCGCTCCACCCGGCACCGGAAACTTGAGTTGGCGATATTGGTGGTGCTGATCATTGCCGTGGCGCTGTCCGCTACTCCGTGGCCTTCCGCCATGTTGATCCGGACTGTCTTTGAGCGCGGTGCGCAGGCAACCATCGATGAAATGACGCCATACGTTCCCGATACACCGCTGCAAACCCAAGCCGGCGTGGTGTACAAGCCCGGTTCCACCTTTGACGTCTTCAGCCCCGAGGGAACCACCACGCCACTTCCCACGGTGGTGTGGATTCACGGAGGAGCCTGGATTTCCGGAGCGCAGCGGGATGTGAATCCGTACCTCCAAATCATCGCTGCCGAGGGTTACACCACCATTGGCATGAGCTACCCGATCGCCCCCGAGGCCACGTATCCCACTGCCGTGCGTGACATCAATGAAGCCCTCACCTACATCAAGGCACACGCCGCCGAACTCAACGTGGATACCAGCCGCATTGTGCTGGCCGGTGACTCTGCAGGCGCCCAACTGGCCAGCCAGATGACCACGCTCACTGTAAACCCCGCCTACGCCAACCTGATGGGGATCGAGCCGGCCCTCCAAAAATCGGAGTTGTCGGCCACCATCCTGCATTGCGGCGTCTACGACCTCCGGGCCATGGCTGATCTCAGCGGCATCGTAGCCTGGGGCTTCAAGACCTCCCTCTGGGCTTACACGGGCACCAAGGATTGGTCTGCCACTTACGCCGGGGCCACCATGTCCACCGTCGATTTCGTCACTGACGACTTTCCGCCGACCTTCATCAGCGGTGGCAACGGTGACGAGCTCACCTGGCTCCAGTCCGTGCCCTACAGCAACCGCCTCAAGGACGCCGGCGTCCCGGTGACTGAGCTGTTCTGGCCCGCGAACCACCAGCCTGAACTTCCGCACGAATACCAATTCCACCTGAACTTTGACGAGGCACGCGAGGCGCGGGACAAGACGTTTGCCTTCCTGTCCACGCACGCTCCTCGTAGTTGATTGGGCTGGAACCGACCCGCTCGGTCGAAACTATCTCCATGATGGAACTATTATTGGAGGATGACTTCCTCTCCTGACGTCCTTCCGGCAACTCGCAGGCCCGTTCTCTATTGGGCCTCGGCGGTGTGTGCTGCGGCGTTGGTCCTGGTGCCGCTGTGGATGCTGATCGGGAATCCAGCCGTTCTGCGTGGTCACCCGCTGCTGCCCGCCGTGTTGGTGAGTGCCGCCGTCGTCGGACTTCTTTGGGGTGTCCTGCTGTGGCGGCGCCGCCGCGTTCCCTTGAAGCGTTCTGTCCCCAGGGCGGTAGGGGCGTGGGCTGCTCGCCTGGTTGTTCTGGCGCTTGTGGCAATGCTGGCTTGGCTGAACCCTTTCGCCTATCAACCGGCAGGGGCTGCCACAGCGGCCGGCGTTTCTGTTGCTGAAGAGCCGACGGCGATTGTCCTGACGCCCGACGGCGGACCGGCCGCCAAGGGGTTGGTCTTCTACCCGGGGGCGCGCGTTGAGGCCAGGGCCTATGTGGATATCCTCAAGCCGGCTGCGGAAGCCGGTGCCCTGGTGGTCATCCTCAAGACACCCCTCAACCTCAGTTTGCTGGACGGGAACCAAGCGCGTAGTGCCTTGGCAGCGCATCCGGAGATCTCAACGTGGGCGGTTGGGGGCCATTCGCTGGGTGGAGTCAGTGCAAGTTCGTTCGCGCTGGGTAACCAGGACGTTGACGGCCTGCTCCTGTACGCCTCCTATCCGCTGGATTCCATGCGTGACCGGGCAGGGCTGAAGGTTCTATCCATCTCCGGTTCCGAGGACGGCCTCAGCACGCCCGAAAAGATCAACGCCTCCCGCGAACTCCTGCCTCTGGATGCCACGTTCGTGGAGGTTCAGGGCGGCAATCACGCATTCTTCGGGAGCTATGGGGCCCAGCCCGGTGATGGAGAACCTTCCGTGGGCCGTGAGGTTGCCCAAGGGCAGATTTCCGCGGCTACGGTGGCGTTTCTGGCTCAATTTGGGATGAGTTAGACCCCGCCGGGAATACTTCCGGGCGGGGCCCTGTTCATTGATTTAGATGCAAACGCATGTACGCTGGATGAACAAGCAACAGGAGAATGCCATGGAAACCCGCCGCATCACCGTTCTTTCCGCCGGACTCGGTGTCCCGTCGTCGAGCCGCCTGCTGGCCGACCAGCTGGCCGCATCCGCCGAGCGGCAGCTGCGGGCGGCAGGCTACGACGCAACGATCGAGATCGTCGAACTGCGCGACCTCGCCGTGGATATCGCCAACAACTTTGTGACCGGCTATGCCGCGCCGCGCCTCGCTGAGGTGATTGCCGGCGTCGACCATTCCGATGCCATCATCGCCGTCAGCCCCGTCTTCAGCGCCTCCTACAGCGGACTTTTCAAATCCTTCATCGACGTCCTGGACCCGAAGTCACTGGACGGCAAAGCGGTTCTCCTTGGCGCTACCGGTGGCACCGACCGCCACCAGATGGTGCTCGACTACGCGATGCGCCCGCTGTTCACCTACCTCCGCACCAGGATTGCGGCTACCGGCGTCTTCGCCGGGCCACAGGACTGGGGAAACACCGACGACGGCGGCTCCCCCCTCTCGGCGCGCGTGGACAGGGCAGCTGGTGAACTGGTGCAACTGCTCAGCGGCCCGCAGCCGAACCGCAAGAACGATGCCCTCGAGTCACTGCCGTTCGAGCAGCTCCTGGCAGGGATCTCAGCCGGCAGGTAGCCCCGAAGCACGGGAAGTGAACGCCTGGCGAATCCCGGTCCTTGGTTGGCCCGAACTATTTTGCGGGGTTGATCGTTGGGGCAAACATGAAATGTCCTGTGGATTCCATTGACCTGGTGATGAGCGAACGAAGCGGCGTGGAGATCGACTACTGCCCGCAATGCAGGGGTGTATGGCTGGACCGTGGGGAGCTGGACAAGATCATTGATCGCGTCGCGGCAGAAACCGGTCCTGGTCCTGCCCGTCCGGCGGCTGCACCGTCCCAGCCCCCCATTGCGCCGCCGCCCCTCTACAATCCGTTCGAATCCCGTCCCCAGCAGCCGCGTTATGACGATAGGGACAGGCGCGACTATGACCGGCGCGACGGCGATCGGCGTGACAGTTACGATCGCGACGGATATGGCCGCAAGCGTAAGAAAAAGGAAGGCTTCCTTGGGGACCTGTTCGACTTCTAGGGTTTCCTAGTCGTCCAGCAGTTCAATGAACTCCCGGGCCTGTTTGATGGTGATGTCCGAGTGGCGCGTCAGGGCAATGGCAGCGCCCTCGACATCACCGCTTTTGGCGAGCGTCCGGATTCTTCCGTAAATCTCGTCATTGAGCATGTTGCTGCTCACTTCCCGCGTCACCTCGCCCTTGCTGACGATGGCCCGGTATCGGTAGGGGAAGCGCTCCGGCTCGTCATCGTCGTCCGCCAACAGGTCCTTGGCGGGGGCTTCAGGCGTGAACGGCTGCGGGTGCGCGGCGAGGGCGCCCACGGCGTCACGTGACGCACGCAAGCCTTCCCCGGTCGCCTGAAGGTAAAGCTTGATGGCGGCCATGCCCTGTCCGCGGGCGATCAGGGAGTACAGCTGCCGGTGCTGCTCCTGATTGAGCTTGGCAGCAGACTCCCTGGCAAGTTGCACCGGATCCTTGGGGGCGTTCGCCACTGCTGCGTCCGCCTTGGATTCAGCGGAGCGCTTGGAGAAGGAGCGAATGAGCAGGAGCACGCCCGCAATGACCGCAACGAGGATCAGGAGCGGGATGAGGATGGAATCCATGCGTTGTCAGAGCCGATCTACGTAGTTCTTGGCGGTAAGGAGGTCTGAGTGGGTTGCTTGGCGCAGGACCTTGATGGCCTCGATCTTCTTCCCGCTGCGGACCAGGTTCTGGAGCTCCAAAGCAAGCTGCGGGTTCAGTTGGCCGTTGGGAAGGACGGCGGGCTGGTGGCCGCTTTGGTTGGCTGCGTGTGAGCGTGCGGCCTGGGCCTGGATGGCGGTCCTGGCGTTCTCCGCCTGCTCCCGGTGGCTGGCCTCGTTCTGGCTCGGCTTGGTGGTGGCTTCGATCCGGGCCCGCAATGCCAGCGCCTCCTGCACTTGGGACGCTTGGTGGGCAGCGGAACGGGCCGCGAGTTCCCGCTGGTACCGTTCCGCGTCGGAAACGCCGGTATCGCGCGGTTTGAAAGCCGCTGTGAGTCCCCACAACAGGCCTACGAGGACTAGAAGCGGAAGGGCAATCGTCAACACGTCACCAAAGTTCATCCCCATGCTTAGAGCTTATGCCAGAACTTGGTTATCCACAGCACATTCCACGAACGGCATAAGCTTCCGAGAGGGTGGTGTCAAATCCGGACAGCCTTTGTAAGATGCATCACATTTGCGGCATGTTTGGCGTGCTTTCCGCTCTCCATAACGCCCGATGGCGACTGTTGGCTGTGGATTAATTCCCCGCAAAACTTTCTTTAGTCCACAGCATGTGAGCCGTGTTTTCGCAGGTCAGAGGCTTGTTTCCCGTAAAAGAATTTCTCTATCCACAGAGTAACCCACAGTCTGTGCACAACGCTGGGCAGGTATTCCACAGGTTTTCCACAGGGGGTGCCCGGCACCTGCTGTAACGTGTCTGGAGTGTCCATTTTGGACGCGGATATCCCCCCTTGAGTTTCTCCGAGCCCTGCAAAATCCACTACTGGCAGCAGGCCGGCGATATCGGCTGTGGATAACTTGTGGATACGTTATTTTGTCCGCCCTGTCTGGCATTGTCAGAGGCACCAGGCGGACTCCGTAGCCACACACTGCGCTTTACGGGCCGCCAGGGAGTAGATCTCTGCAGCGGTACACAAATGGAGGACGGCTTTGTCAGTTACGCACTTGGACTCAATCGAGGGCACACGCGCTTCGGACTCGAGCCGGAAACCTCCCCAGGATATCCCCGCTGAACAGTCCGTGCTCGGCGGCATGATGCTGTCCAAGGACGCGATTGCGGACGTGGTTGAAATCGTCCGTGGGCACGACTTCTACCGTCCCGCGCACGAGACCATCTACGAGTCCATCATCGACCTCTACGGCCGTGGCGAACCTGCCGACGCCGTCACCGTCTCCGATGAACTCACCAAGCGCGGAGAAATCAACAGGATCGGCGGTCCTGCCTATCTGCATGAGCTCATCCAGACCGTACCCACGGCGGCCAACGCCGGGTACTACGCCGAGATCGTTGCCGAACGCGCGGTCCTTCGCCGCCTCGTCAACGCGGGCACCAAGATCGTCCAGATGGGCTACGGCCAGGACGGCGAAGTGGAAGACCTGGTAAACCAGGCCCAGGCAGAGGTCTATGCGGTAGCGGAAAAGCGCACTGCCGAGGATTACGTGGCGTTGAAGGACGTCATGGAGTCCACGGTGGACGAGATCGAGGCCTCCGGCCACCGCGGCGAAGGCATGACCGGTGTTCCTACCGGCTTCTATGAGCTGGACGAACTGACACATGGCCTCCACCCCGGCCAGATGATCGTCATTGCAGCACGTCCCGCCGTGGGTAAGTCCACGTTCGCGTTGGACTTTGCCCGTTCTGCGGCCATCAAGAACAACCTGGCTACCGTCATGTTCTCCTTGGAAATGGGCCGGAACGAGATTGCGATGCGCCTTCTTTCCGCGGAAGCCACTATTGGCCTGCAGGACCTCCGCAAGGGCACCATCAAGGACGAGCAATGGTCCAAGATCGCCACCACCATGGGCCGCATGAACGACGCTCCGCTGTTCATTGATGACAGCCCCAATATGTCGCTCATGGAGATCCGGGCAAAATGCCGCCGCCTGAAGCAGCAGCACGACCTCAAGCTGGTGATCCTGGACTACCTCCAGCTCATGAGCTCCGGCAAAAAGGTGGAATCCCGCCAGCAGGAAGTCTCGGAGTTCTCGCGTGCACTCAAGCTGCTCGCCAAGGAGCTGCAAGTTCCCGTCATTGCCCTGTCACAGCTGAACCGCGGTTCCGAGCAGCGTCAGGACAAGCGCCCCATGGTCTCCGACCTCCGTGAATCCGGCTCCATCGAGCAGGACGCTGACATGGTTATCCTGCTGCACCGCGAGGATGTCTATGACAAGGAATCGCCCCGCGCCGGCGAAGCCGACATCCTCATCGCCAAGCACCGTAACGGTCCCACCAAGGACATAGTGGTTGCCTTCCAGGGCCACTACTCGCGCTTTGCCAATATGGCAGGCGACGCAGGCGCTGGTGGGGGCGGCTTCTAGACCGTACGGTCTGGTCCAGGGCGACCAAATAAGGCCAGTAGTCTGAGTGGAGTCCGTGTTTGCGGGCGCATCGCTAAGAATTATTGGGGAAACACATGAAGAAAAATTCGCTGCTCGGATTCGGGGCATCGGCACTGGTGATTTTGGCTCTCACGGCTTGTGGTGGTGGGACGGCGGCCCCACAAGGATCAAAGTCCGCCCCGGCCAGCGAGGCTGCTGCTCCGGCGCCGACGCCCGTGAAGCAGTACACCAAGGAAGAGCTCATCGGATTGGTCGGGCAGGTCAAGCTGGCTGATGGCACCACCCCCGCCGTCCTCTCCGGCGACGAGCTGCTGGCGCAGTATGACTCGGTGGTCAAGGGATTCGCGGGAGCCACCATTGAACCCGCCGCCTGCAAGGATCCTTTCCTGCTCGGGGCGCCGCGCACCATCGATGGTTCCGCGGTGGCCGGCACCACCCGCACCAAGGCCAACGGTTTCATCAGCAGTGTCTCCATGACATCCGGCGTCGATGCTGCCCGTCTCCAGGACGATTTGGAGAAGAGCAAGTCCCAGGCGGAGGAGTGCAAAAAGGTGACGTATTCCGCTGAAGGGCAAACCCTCACCACCTCTACTCAAAAGGTCGACGGTGTGGGCAAAGTACCCGGAACAGTGGGTTACAAGACCGTCATGGCCCTCCCTGACGGAAGGGTGGGTGCAATCTACATCGCCCATGCGGTCAAAGATGGTGTCCTGATCTCCGCCACGGCCTCTGCTAGTGACGGTGTGGACGGTGGACCGCAAGCGGCCGGGGCACTCATGGACCAGGCAGCCGCGCTGATCAAGTAGTTCTTGCATTCGGAGGCCGCTCAGGCTGGTGCTTTCCTGCCCTGGGCGGCCTTTTTTGGTGCCTATGGGGCAGGGCAGCCATCAGAACGATTTCGCGGAAGCCGGCGCGGGCGGACCAACGTTCCCGCGCGCTGGAAATCTTCTTCCCAGCCGCGGGTCAGGCAGCGGACCTTGGTCACTGTAGGCCAGTCCGGGATGTGCTGCCCGGGAGACCTGCCACTTCACCCCAAAATCAGGTAGAAGACCACTGCCAGGCCGGGAAAGAGGGCTTGCCCGATGGCGCTCAAGAGCAAGCGCTTTTCCGTCACCCAGAGCCAGAATCCCAAGAAGACATGGCTCGCACAGCAGAAAAGAACAATGGCTGTACCGCCGGCGGTGTTGCCGGAGTTCAGCATCCACAATCCCACCGCTATGCCAACCCCGAAGGTGATGTTGTAGGCGCCAACGTTCATGGCCCACATGCGCGCGGCACGGACATCGCCAGGTTCTATGAGGAAAAAACGGTGAAGGCGCTGATCGCCGTGCCGGAAGATCTCCATCAAGCCGACGATGATTAAGGCCAAGGCCGTAGCCCCTGCCAACACCTGACTCAGTAGATTCATGAGCGCGCCCTCCGGACGGAAGCCAGGACACCCACCTGCCTGTTCGTGGAGAATACGCCGCTGAGGCTTCGGCCAGCAAGAGGTATAGGGTTGTGCGGCATGGCACTGCGACTGGTTCAGGTGAACTTCAAAGCCCGGGATGACTCTGCTCTCGGGAAGTTTTGGGCTGACGCCCTCGGATGGGGTATTTCCAGTGAGGGCCCTGGCGTGACCAACCTTGAGCCTTTGGGTTTCAGCTGGCCGGACCCTTCAGCCGTCTGCATTGACGTCGTGACAGTTCCAGACCCGGATGCGGTGAATTACCGGGTGCACCTGGACCTCGCTACCACTTCTGCCGCCCACCAAGCAGAACTGGTCGCGCGACTCAAGGAACTCGGCGCGACTCCGGCGGACATCGGTCAGGGAGACGTTCCATGGACGGTACTCGCCGATCCCGAGGGCAACCTGTTCTGCGTCCTGGAACCCCGCCCGATCTATCAGGACACAGGACCGATTGCCACTGTGGTGGTCAACTGCACCGATCCGCGGGCCATGGCCGGGTTCTGGAGTGGGGCCACAGACTGGACCCTCCATGAGGTGAACGATGACCATGCCAGGCTGCGGTCGTCGTCGGGGGTTGGCCCATATTTGGAGTTGCTCCGCACGCCGGACCCCGATGCACTGCACAACCGCATCCATCTGGACCTGAAGCCGTATCCCGGAGACGACCGGACGACTGAAGTGGAGCGGCTGCATGCGCTAGGCGCCTCTGATGCCGATATCGGCCAAGGAGACGTGCCGTGGAGGTGTCTTACGGATCCCGAAGGAAACGAGTTCTGCGTGCTGGGGCCAGGGTGATCCTGAAGGTCAGCCGATCAGGTTGTCGGCAAACACCGCCCCGAAGACGGCCACCACAATAACGGCATCCATCAGCTGCCAGCGGCCTTCAGCAGGTGGTCCGGCAGCCGGTTTCCGGGCGCCCGGCCACGGATTTCCAGGAGTTCGCGGGCGTGCGCGTGCAGTTTTTTGTCCTCATCGGACACCGGCTCCCAAGCCGGGATGGGCACCGAGGTTCCTGTTTCATCGCGCGCCACCATCACTGTGAGGCAGTAAGTGGTCAGGTTCATTTCACGGGTTTTCGGATCGCCGGAACGGACGTGGACTGCGATGTGCATGCCCTTGGCGCCGGTGTAGACGAGGCGGGCCTCGACTTCCACTACGTGGCCGATCAGCAATGGCCGGTAGAAGCGGACGCCGCCGGAGAAGACGGCCACGGTGTCCTTGCCGCAGTACCGCGAGGCGCACACATACGCGGCCTCATCGATCCACTTCATGACGATGCCACCGTGGACCTTGCCACCCCAGTTCACGTCGGTGGGGGACGCCATGAACCGCAGGACGACGCGCTCGGCGGTCCCGGCGTCGGTATATTCCTGGGCATTCATCGCGTTAACGATCTGCTCGCGGACCTCAATGCGCGCCAAGGCGTGGTCGCGCTGCTCAATCTCAACAGGTGTTGACGGCTCAAACTGGGGGACGGGAATCGGTTTGCCGTCCGGACCGACGGCTACGAAGATGACCATGCATTGGCTGTGCATGGTCTCGGGACCGCCCTTGGGATCACGCGAGCTGACCACCGTGTGGATATGCATGGAGGACCGGCCGGTGTAGACGATGGTGGAGGTCACCTCAACCATGTCGCCGCTGTTGACCGGATCCGTGAAGTGGATGTTGCCCACGTAGGCGGTGACACAGTACGACTTTGACCAGCCCACTGCTGCTGCGTACGCTGCCTTGTCCACCCACTCAAGGACGGTGCCGGCGTCGACGGACCCGCTGTGTCCGACGTCCATGGGTGCCGCCAGGAAGCGGAGGGTCACTGAATTGGCGGCGTCATCGCTCATGCTTGGAATCTTACTGTCGGCAGGTTTCTGTTACGTGACTAAGACGTGAGGGCCCGTACGCGTTAGCTGCGCTGAATTCCCAGGCTGGCGATGAGGTCCTCGTGCAGCTCGAACCAGACGCGGTGGAACGAGTCACGATCCGTTGCCGTGACCCAGGCCGTGTCATCCGGAACGAGCGCAAGTGCGTGGCGCAGGCGTTCGGAGTAGCCGTGAAATCGTGGGAGAACGGCAGTCAGCCGGTCTTCCAAAGGACGCCACGCAGCCAAGGCTCCACCCAGGAGGTCCATGGCGTCGTTGGCTTCGGCCTTGGCTAAAGAGTGCAGCTGGATGGCACTGCAAGCCTCCACAACACTGGTGTTGATGTTCGCGAAATGGTCGTGCACAGCCAAAGCCGTTTCGCGCGCACCCGCGGTGTCCAGTTCAGCGGCCAGGAGGCGCTCGTTCTCGGTCCTGCCCAGGCTCGACAAAGACCAACCGCTGCTCCCCGCAAAGGTGCTGTACGAAACGAAGCCGTTCACACCGGCGTCGATGAGTTGGGACTCCACCGTCCCGCGATCCTGGCTGAAGCGTTCCGCTACAGCCTCCGTATCTGCAAAGCCGAGAAGGCGCACGGCATGAAGGGTGAGAAGTGTCATTTGCTGTCCGCGACCGTGACGGTCCCCTGCGCGCCATCCACGGCTACCAGGCCGCCGTCGGTCAGCAGTTCCAGTGCGTCGCGTACGCCCAGCACGGCAGGAATTCCGTACTCCCTGGCCACAATCGCTGCGTGGGACAGCATCCCCCCGGATTGCGTGACGACGGCGGAGGCCATGCCAAAGAGGGGTGTCCATGCAGGGTCCGTGGTGCGGCAGACCAGAACATCGCCGGAACGGAAGCGGCTGAATTCGTCGGGTCCGTGAATGAGTCGTGCCGGTCCCTGGGTTGTTCCGGTACTGGCACCGACGCCGGTGAGGATGGTCTTCATGCTGCCATTTCTACCATCGAAACGTCCGACCCTCTTTCACGTCCCCTGCCTTAAACGCCAGCGCTCTCTCCCTTTCTTGAAGCAAGGGAGAGAGCGTCGGCGTTTAGGGGCTGTTATGTGATAGAGCGTCGGGGGACGCGGGCGGGGGCCTGACTACGCGAGGACGCGCAGCTTCGACCCGGAGCGGCCGAACAGTGCGGCGTCGGCAGAGATTTTGCCTGCTCCGGCCAGTGCCAGGGCCAAAGCTGCACCGGCGAAGAGCAGCACCAGTTCGTACCCGCCGTTGCCGACGAAGACGCCGGCCGGCGCGTGCACCAGGAAGAGTGCGCCGAGCATGTTGACGGCCAGGAGGGCTGCAAATACCCGGGTCAGAAGCCCGATGATCAATGCGATGCCGCCCGCCAGTTCCAGCGTTGCAACAATCGGGGCAACGGCTGAAGCGCCGGGGACGCCCATCTGCGCGAAGGAGGCCTGGGTGCCTGCGATAGTGAATTCGTTGAACTTCTGCCAACCGTGCGCGGCGAAGAGAAATCCTGCAATAACGCGCAGGATGGTCAGGGCTGTGGTGGTCAAGCTGGACTTGTTCATAGCTTCAACCATCCAAGAGATAACTTGAAGTGTCAACTAATCATGGCTTTTTATGACCAAATTCCCAGCTACCTGTTTTCCCGCCGCTCAAGATAGCGCGCATCCGGCTCCGCGAATCCGAACTGTTTGTACAGCCCATGGGCATCGCCGGTGTGAAGCATCCAGCGGAAGTTTGCCCCCGGCCCGTCGTCGATCATTTCCTGCACTATGGCCTTGCCCAGCGACTGGCCGCGCGCGGATTCATGGACGTAAACATCGGCCAGGTAGGCGATGGCGACGCCGTCGGAAAAGGCCCGGGCATAACCAACCATGGCCCCGGTGACGGCATCATAGGCGCCCACAATCCGCCAGGCGTTATCCAACTGGGCCTCCACGTCGTCG
This sequence comes from Arthrobacter sp. R3-55, assembly GCF_054161505.1. Lineage (NCBI taxonomy): Bacteria > Bacillati > Actinomycetota > Actinomycetes > Micrococcales > Micrococcaceae > Arthrobacter > Arthrobacter sp. R3-55. The sequence continues at coordinate 93,933 of NZ_CP096423.1, forward strand.
CGCGTACGCCATTTCCCCCAGTAGACATTGGTGGAGAGTTCCGCCCAGAGCCACTCGCGATCCACGCGGTCCTTATCCGCCGAGAGAACGTAGGTCATTTCCGGGCACCCCTGGCACGAACCGAACGGCTACGGCGGGGCTTCGCCTGAAGCCACGGCTGCAGCAGCCTGGTGGTGATGGGAAGGAAAATGTACGTCATCAGCGGCGTGAGGATCACGATGTTGAGGAGAACCGAGAACACCAGCGGCCAGTCCTGCGTCAACGGGTGCAGCAGGAAATTGGCCAGCAGGCTCAGGGGGAAGAACGGCAGGAAGATGCTGATGGCCTGCTTCCAGCGCGGCGGCACTACCGTTTCGGGCACTACTACGGAGACGTCGCCGGGCCGTGAGAACCAACCTTCAATCCCCGTGTGGCGTTCCACGCGGGTGGTTTCCATCATGTCCCTGGCGCTGTCGATCCACCAGCGCCGCTCCTCCGAATCCTCCCAATCCTGCAGGGAATCGGCGTCGGCAAAGCGGTAAAGCATGTGCCATTCAGTGGAATCCACGCCGTTGCGAACCCAGCCCGATCCCAGATACCCCGGCCATTCGCGGGCGAGTTCCTGGCCGGCATGGGCCCAGGCGTTGGCTTGGCGGGTGTAGCCCGGGAGGATGGTGCGGGCGACGGAAACGGTGACGGGATGCTCATGTGACACGGCCCAAATGTACCCGGCCCGCGGCGGACTAGTCTGGTTTAGTGCCTCAAACCACAACCACTCCCACCCGTTCCAACGCCCGCGAGATCCTCCGCCTGGCTGTTCCTGCTTTCGGCGCGCTCATCGCTGAGCCACTGTTCCTGCTGGCCGACTCGGCAATCGTCGGGCACCTGGGCGTCGACCAACTGGCGGGAGTAGGTCTCGCGTCCACCATCCTCCACACCGCCGTGGGGCTGATGGTCTTCCTGGCATATTCAACGACGCCGGCAGTCGCCCGGGCGATCGGCGACGGCAAGCTGGGGAAGGCTTTGGCGGCAGGGCGCGACGGCGTGTGGCTGGCGCTGCTGCTCGGATTGGCGCTCGCAGTGGTTGGTTTTGTGGCGGCCGAGCCCCTGGTGGGGTTCATGGGAGCTACTGGAGACGTTCGCCAGTTCGCCGTCGATTATCTGCGCTGGTCCATGCCTGGCCTGGCCGCGATGCTCCTCATTTTTGCCGGCACGGGTGTTCTTCGCGGACTCCAGGACACCCGGACCCCGCTTGTCGTGGCAACTGCGGGCTTTGCCGTGAACATCGCCCTGAACCTGTTCTTCGTGTACGGATTGAACATGTCTGTGGCTGGTTCCGCAATGGGCACCAGCATCGCCCAATGGGCCATGGCCGCCGTCTATCTGGTGATGGTCAGCCGCAACGCCCGGCAACACGGCGTGTCCTTGCGACCCGACTGGCATGGCATCCGCGCCATGACCAAGGTGGGTTCGTGGCTCATGCTCCGCACCCTCAGCCTTCGCCTCGCCATCCTCGCCACCGTCTTGGTGGTCACAGCCCAAGGCGCCGTGAACCTCGCGGCCCACCAGCTGGCCATGACGATTTTCTCGTTCCTCGCCTTCGCCCTGGATGCCCTGGCCATTGCCGCGCAGGCGTTGATCGGCAAGGAACTTGGCGCCCGGAACGCCGGCCGGGTCCGGGAACTGACGCGCACCATGATCCGCTGGGGCCTCGGATTCGGCGTGATCACCGGCGTGCTCCTGGCCATTGCCGCACCCTGGGCCGGGTACCTCTTCACCCCTGACGCCGGTGTCCGCTCGGCCCTCACCGTCGCCCTTTGGGTGCTCGCGCTGGGACAGCCCCTGGCAGGCTACGTTTTCGTCCTCGACGGAGTCCTTATCGGCGCCGGCGACGCGCGGTATCTGGCGATTGCCGGCGTCGTAAATCTTGCCGTCTATGTGCCGTTGTTGGTGGCAGTCCACCAGCTAAGGCCCGACGGCGAGGCGGGGCTCCTGTGGCTGTGGGCGGCGTTTGCGCTGGGCTACATGCTGGCCCGCGGGGTGACTTTGGGGCTGCGTGCACGTACGGATCGGTGGATGGTGCTGGGTTCGCACTAAACTGGACGGGTGACTCTCCCAGCGACTTCTGCCCAGACTCCTTCTGCCTCCGCGGACGGACTCTGGAAACCCGTGCTGATCCGTGCCACCGTGGCACTGGTGTTCGGCGCGGTCACGATCTTCTGGGCTACCCCCTCGGTGCATGTCCTGGCGTGGGCCGTGGGCTTGTATCTGCTCGCCACCGCCGGGGCCGTGTGGATGGCCCGCGCTTTGCCGGTGGCGGTACCTGTGGTGGTGGCTCTGGGTGGCGTTGGCGCGTTGGTAACGCAGTCGGACGCGGGTGTAGCTTTGTCGGCAATGCTGGCCCTGCTGGTGCTGGGGCTCCTTGAGTTCGCCCATGGTTTCCGGAAACGGGACATGTTGGCGCGCGACTGGCTCGTTTCCGGCGTCATTTCCGTGGGAACCGCAGTGTTGATGCCGTTCTTCACCTCGCTCGGGGCGCATGCGCTGCTGGGGGTTGCCGGTGGTGGGGCCATCATTTCCGGTGTGCTGTGGATTCTGTCCGGACTGACTTTGCGGCACGATGCCAAGACAGCCTCCGGCACTTCCCAGGCCGCTGCTCCCGGCGCTTCGCCCGAGGCCGTAAACTAGTAGCTGGACGTTCTACTCGTTGTAGAACTTTTGCAGACCGGCGGGCACGAACCGCCATCATTGGAGGAATGACCGTGGCTGACCAGACACCAGGAGAACCGCGCAAGATGCGGACCTCGGTCAAGGGACCGCTCATGTTCTCCGCGTTCTTTGCAGTACTGGCTTTCGTGGCTGTTCTCATCTTCGCTTCCGGCGGCAGCGCGAAGGCCCCGCGGTTCGACCTCGCCTTCACCGGCGCCGGCATCGCGTTCATCGTGAGCCTCGTTGTGGCGGCCATGTTGTCCATGAGCCACAAGGAAAACGCCGACCACCTCGGCAAGGGATCCGGAGTCAACCTCAGTTCCAAGCGTCCCGGGCACGGTGGTCCGGGGGCTCCGGACGACGAGACTGAAGCGCCCGACGCCGGCCGCTAACCTACCAGCGCTTCCTCACCTTGGTGGGGGAGCGCTTTTTTGTTGGCGCTGCTGGTCTCTGCCTGCGTCACGCTGTGCACACCTGGCCCTTCTATTCGCCCTCGGCAGCCTTCCTGGCCCGGTACGCGGCGACGTGGGCGCGGTTGGCGCAGTTGCCGGTGTCGCAGTAGAGCTTGGAGCGGTTGCGGCTGAGGTCCAGCACCACGGCGTCGCAGTCCTCTGCAGCGCACACCCGCATGCGCTCCATTTCCCGGCTGCGGATCACGTCGATGATGCCCATGGCGGCTTCGGTGCCCATCCGGTCTGCCAGGGGAGCTTCGGGGGTGGTGGCGTGGAGGTGCCAGTCCCAGTGATCGTGCTTTACCAGTTGGGGCAGTGCCTTGGCGTCGGCCAGGATCTTGTTGACGGACTTTGCGGCCCTGTCCTCATCGGCGCTCCAGAGTGCCGTGAGTTCACTCCGAAGTCGCTTGATGCTGTTCAGCTCGGCAGGGGAATTGACCCGCGAACCCGTGAACTCTTCCGCTTTCAGGAACGCATCGAGGTCCTCAAGGGTGACGAGTGATTCCTGCCCATTGGCTGCCGTGTTGATCAGATTGACGACGCTGCGAAGGGCAACTTCGGTGTCAGGCGCAAAAAGCACTTTGACTCCTTACAAGTTTCGGGAGTACTGTCATGACCATAAGCCCACTTTACTCCTGACAGGAGGCTGCTGTGTCAGCTCCAACGACGAAGGCTGATGCAAAAGGTTTCCTCGCATCAGGACTCGGCATCGCACTCTTTTCTTCCGCTGTCTTTGGCACGTCCGGCTCTTTCGCCAAGTCGATGCTGGAAACCGGCTGGTCACCCGGCGCCGCAGTTGCCGTGCGCCTTACAGGTGCCGCGCTGATCCTGCTGATACCCGCCGTCGTGGTTCTCCGTGGCCGCTGGCTCCAGCTCAAGGACAACTGGCTCACCATCCTGCTCTTCGGACTGATTGGCGTGGCAGGCTGCCAACTGTTTTACTTCAACGCCGTGGCGCGGTTGTCTGTGGGCGTAGCACTGCTTCTCGAGTACCTGGCGCCAGTAATGATTGTGCTGTGGCTCTGGATCGCCAGCCGACGACGGCCGCGCGCGCTCACAGCTGCCGGCGCCCTGCTGTCCCTTGGCGGCCTGGTCCTGGTGCTTGACCTGACCGGTGCCGTGAAGGTGGACTTCATCGGGGTCCTGTGGGGCATGGCTGCGGCCGTGTGCCTGGTGATCTACTTCTTCATTACCGCCAAGGAGAATGACACCCTGCCTCCACTGGTACTCGCTTCCGGCGGCCTCCTGGTCGGTGCAGTGGTGATGTGGCTGGTGGGCCTGTTGGGGCTGCTGCCCATGACGTTCAGCGCTGCGGACACAACCCTTGGCCCGTGGACCACTCCGTGGTGGGTATCCGCCGTCGGGCTCATTATCCTGGCCACAGTGCTCGCTTATGTTTCCGGGATCATGGCGGCCCGCAGCCTGGGCTCCAAAGTAGCGTCGTTCGTCTCGCTGACCGAAGTGCTGTTCGCCGTGATCTGGGCGTGGCTGCTGCTGGGAGAACTCCCGGGGCCAATTCAATTGCTGGGCGGCCTCCTCATTGTGGGCGGCGTGGTCCTGGTCCGGGTTGACGAGCTCCGGGGCGACCGCCGCGCCGCCCGGGTCCTGGACCACCCGAACGACGTCGAACCCGTCCCGAGCGGTTCGGTCACCGAAGCGCCCCGCGGCTAAGCCGGAGGAATCCCGGGCTTGTTCGAAATCTCCGCCGAACAACGGCAGCGTGTGCGAACAACGCCGGGACTCGTTGCTCCCTTAACAGCAAAGAACCCGGACGCTGGTGCGTCCGGGTTCTTCCCAACTGTCTTAGTTGGAAGCCTGCTGCTGCTGCTCAGCGTTCTTCTGAGCGCGGTCGCCGGCTTCGCGAAGTGCGTCGGCAACCTTCTTCAGGTTCGAAGCGTGCTGGCTGTCCCACTCGCCGCGGAACTTGTCAGCGTCCGGGCCCTTCCAGTCGGTGCCATCAAGCGCGCCCTTGAGCTGTGAACGCTGCTGCTCGATGTTCTCGGCACCTGCCTTCAGCTTGTTACCGAGCTGACGAAGCTGATCAACATCTGCACCCCAAATAGCCATGAGATTCTCCTTCATTTGTTCGGACCCGAGCTCTTCGGCATCCCCAGCGGCCTCCGGCTCATCCGGAAGATCCAATAACTAAAACCTATCCCGGGAATCCAAAAACCGTCGATGGGCACCCCTCCCCATGCAGCACTGCCCATAGTTAGCATGGGGTTATGTGCCGCAATATCAGGACCCTGCATAACTTCGAACCGCATGCCACGAATGCCGAAGTGGAGGCCGCAGCGCTGCAGTATGTGCGCAAAATCAGCGGATCCACCAAGCCTTCCAAGGCCAACGAGGAAGCCTTCGCAGAGGCTGTCCACGAGATCGCGCATATTACGCAGCATCTCCTGGACTCCTTGGTGAGCAATGCTCCGGCGAAGAACCGGGATGAGGAAGCAGCCAAGGCAAAGGCCCGGTCGGCCGTCCGTTTCGGGACAGCCTAGCCGGGCCCTGCTTCCGTTCCTGGGTCTACTTCCCGAAGGAGCGCAGCCTCAGCGAGTTGGCTACTACCAGCACCGAGCTCGCTGCCATCGCTGCGCCGGCGATCATGGGGTTAAGGAATCCCAGTGCTGCCACCGGGATGCCGATCGCGTTGTAGAAGAACGCCCAGAACAGGTTGGTCTTGATGGTGGAGAGGGTTTTGCGGGACAGCTCAATCGCCTGCACCAGCTGACCAAGGTCGCTGCCCATCACCGTGAGATCGGATGCCTCGATGGCAACATCCGTCCCTGAGCCCATCGCGATGCCAAGGTCCGACTGTGCCAAGGCCGCAGCGTCATTCACGCCGTCACCGGCCATGGCTACCGTGGCGCCGGAGGCCTGGAGTTTCCGGACTGCCTCGACCTTGCCCTCGGGCAGGACGCCAGCGAAGACATCGTCCGCTGAAATCCCGACGGCGGCCGCTACTTGCGCGGCCACTGCAGGGTTATCGCCGGTCAACAGGATGGGGCGGATGCCCAGGTCCTTCAACTTTTGGATTGCCGCTGCCGAACCGGGCTTGATGGTATCGCTCAGGCTGATAATGCCGGCCGGCTGGCCGTCAACGGCAACCCAAATTGCCGTGGCACCCGCGTTTTCCTCTGCAGCGAGTGCTTCCCGCTGGCTGGAGTCGAGCGTGATGCCGTTCTCCTCGAGCCAACCGGAGCGTCCCACAACCACGGTCTTGGTGGTTCCCTCGAAAGCAACGGTTCCCCGGACGCCGCCGCCCGGAGCGGAACTGAAGCCCTCGACGTGAGGCAGGCTGCCGCCGTCGTGCCTTGCTTCCTGCGCCGAGGCCGCAATCGCGTGGGCGATCGGGTGCTCAGAGGCGGCTTCAACCGCTCCGGCCAGCGTCAGGACGGCGGCCTGGGAGTAGCCGTTGAGGCCCACAGTGTGGTCCACGGCGAGCTTTCCGCTGGTCACGGTGCCCGTCTTGTCCAGCAGGATGGTGTCCACGTGCCGGGTATCCTCAAGAACCTGCGGCCCCTTGATGAGAATGCCCAGCTGGGCTCCTCGGCCCGTTCCCGTCAGCAGCCCCACCGGAGTCGCCAGGCCCAAGGCACAGGGGCAGGCGATCACCAGGACCGCGACGGCGGCCGTGAAGGCTGCATTGAGGTCACCGGAGAAGAACAGCCACAGCAGGAACGTCACCAGGGCGATAACCAGCACGATCGGCACGAACACCGAACTGATCCTGTCCGCCAGCCGCGCAATGGGCGCTTTTCCGGTCTGCGCCTGGCTGACCAGTCGACCCATCTGGGCGAGCGTCGTGTCAGAGCCAACGCGGGTTGCCCGCACCAGCAGGCGTCCCGAAGTGTTGATCGTTGCACCTGTCACAGCGCTGCCGGGACCGACTTCCACCGGCACCGACTCGCCGGTCACCAGTGAAGCATCGACGGCGGAAGCACCATCCGTGACCACACCATCGGTGGCGATCTTCTCGCCGGGGCGGACCACAATCACGTCATCCACCAGGAGTTGATCGGCTGGGATCTTCTGCTCCACGCCGTCCACCAGGATAGTGGCGTCCTTGGCGCCCAAATTCAGCAGGGCCTTGAGAGCATTGCCGGCCTTGGCCTTCGCATTCGCCTCAAGGTAGCGGCCCAGCAGCAGGAACGTGGTGACCACCGCGGCGACCTCGAAGTACAGCCCGCCGCCGGACATGTTTTCCATGCCGGGGTGTTCAGTCATCCGGGGATCCGTGAACAACTGCCACGCCGAGTACAGGTACGCGGCGATGACGCCGATGGAGACCAGAGTGTCCATGGTGGAGGCGAAGTGACGGGCGTTGACGGCGGCCGCGCGGTGGAACGGCCAGGCCGCCCAGCTCACCACCGGCAAGGCCATTGCCCCCACAACCCAGCCCCAGTTGGCGAACTGGAGGGCGGGGATCATGGAGATGGCAAACACTGGAATTGTCAGAAGCGCCGCAACGATCAGACGCGGGCGGAGCGTCGAGGCGGAGGGCCCATGCTCCATGTGATTTTCGTGCTGAGCGCCGCCGGAAGCGTGTCCAACTTCCATCGCCTCGCTTCCGTGGTGGTGCTCGTGGGGGCGGGGTTCGCGGGTGTGTGGCGCAGGGGCTTGGCGGACGGTGGCTTTGTAGCCTGTCGCGTTGACTGTGTCCACGATTTGCTGGTCTGTCACGGTTGCCGGGACGGTGACGTGGGCTGATTCGAGGGGCAAGTTGACGCTGGCCTCGACTCCTTCAAGTTTGCCCAGTTTTCGTTCCACTCGATTGACGCACGAGGCGCAGGTCATGCCCTCGATGTCCAGTTCGATGATCCTGTGTGTAGGTTGGTTGAAAGTCTCCTGGCTACTCAAGAGGACTCCTAAGCTTCGTTGGCTACCACCAGGTAGCCGGCTTCTGCCACGGCTTCGCCAATTTCAGACGGCGAGAGCTCCTTGGTTGAGGTGATGGTCACGGTGGACAGTCCACCGGGGTTGAGGTCTACGGCCACATTTTCGACGCCGTTGAGCGACTCAAGTTCTTCGCTCACGCTGGAGACGCAGTGGCCGCAGGTCATGCCGGAAACGTTGACGTTGGTCTGGATGGTCTGGCTCATGGTGGTCTCCTTGGTGGTGAGTTGGATGGTGTGGTGGTTGTTGGCGGAATTACCGCAGCAGGCGCCCGATGGCATCGGTGGCCTCCTTCACTTTGGCGTCGATCTGTTCGGCGCGGGCTTCAGGGTTGGGCTCGGAAGCAGCCCCAACGACGCAATGGCCGATGTGCTCCTCGACGAGTCCCAGGCTGACGGCATGGAGGGCCTTGGTGGCGGCAGCCACTTGGGTGAGGATGTCGATGCAGTATTTGTCGTCCTCCACCATCCGCGCGATTCCGCGGACTTGCCCCTCGATGCGTTTCAGGCGTTTGAGGTACGCGTCCTTGTTGCTGGTGTACCCGTGGGGTGCGGTGTGCTCCGGTTCCACCTCGATGGCGGGTGCATCCGGTTGGCTCATGCTCAGGTCTGGCGTGCTCATACTTAGAATCTATACCCATGGGGGGTATGCGTCAAGTACCCCCTAGGGGTATCCCTTCGGGAATTGGGCCTGGGGTAAAGCCCTGACTCGTCCCATACTGGAGTCGGCGCCGTCGATGCTGGTTAATCGCTGGCGCATGCACCGGGGGAGCGATGTCGGAAGGAGTAGGAAGATGGCGGTTTTCGTACTGATTCATGGTGGAGGCTCCACGTCGTGGGACTGGCACTTGGTCCAGCCCCTGCTCGAGGCTGCGGGCCATGAGGCTATTGCTGTGGACCTGCCCATCGAAGACAAGGACGCGATGCTTGAGGACTACACCCGCGCGGCGACGGAGGCGGCCGACGACGCCCGGCACACCATCGTGGTTGGCCACTCGCTCGGCGGTTTCACGGCGCCCCTGGTCTGCGATGAACTCAATTCGGACGGCCTGGTGTACCTCTCGGCAATGATTCCCATGCCGGGTGAGGCCTTCGGTGAGTGGTGGACCAATACCGGACATGATCGCGAGACTATCCCCGACGAGGCGTTCTTCAACCTCGTCCCTGACGATCTTGAACAGCAGGCCCGGAACAAGGAACGCGATCAGCGGGGGGCCTGGATGTCTGGACCTTGGCCTGGCCACCATCCGGACGTGCCCACACTGGCCATTCTGTGCCGTGACGACCAGTTCTTCCCGGCGTCGTTCATGCGGCGCCAAGTACAGGACCGGTTGGGAACCGAACCGGTGGAAATCCCGGGCGGCCATTACGTCACGCTGAGTCATCCGGGTGAAGTGGCTGCGGCGTTGAACCAGTTTGCCCAGGGGATCGCACTAACACGACCAGCGTGAGTGCCAGCTGGTCTGGACTTCAGAATACGTTCTGAGTTAGTGTTATTGCATGGGTGCAGCCACAAAATCTGAAAGAACAACCCGACCTTCCCGGGCTACGGCAGCGTCCGAGTCCTTCAGAGCCCGCACGTCATTTCAGTCTTCTGAACTGAGCCGATCCTCGGCGGACGTTTTTGCGGCTGCCGCAGACCATCCCGTTAAGGTCACGCGTCGTGATGGCGAATCTCTGGTACTGATGTCGGAAAGCGCCAATGCGGCACGCGTTTCCCTGCTCGAACTCGCGGCACAACTGGTCGCTGTTTCGACGAGCATGGAGGGAACGCTCGCGGACCGGATGAGCGATCGTTTTCCTTGGATGCTGGCCCTGAGTCCGGATGACCGGGTGGCGTGTGCCGAAAAGGTGCTAGCGGCGGCAAGGGCGTCCTTTGCAACCAATCAGCCTCATCTGGCGATTGCAGAACTGACATCATGGCGCGAAACGGCGACAGCCCTCGCGGCGGGGCTGGGCAGGGTACCCGTGGAGTGGTTGGAAGCCTCGGAAGCTGTAGAGCGTCCATAGCGAATGCCGAAGAACGAAAAGGTTGAGCGTCCGACCAAGTAGAGCGAGTACGAACTCCGAACAAGCCACCCCAACGAGACCAAGAGCTGAATCCCACCCAAAAGCCCGACGTCGGCACCCACCCGGTGGCCGACGTCGAACTTTACTCACGCGGCGACCGACTACCGTGGCATCGGTGGCCAGACCAGGGCGCCATCCTCAACGCATAGGCTTGAACCATGCTGAACCTGGTCCTTGGACTTCTCTTTGCGGGGCTCTTCCTTGCCTCCTACCAGTCCGATCGGCGCAGGCTCCGCAACGGGGTTTTCCTGCTGGTGGCGGCGTGGTTGCTGCTTCAGGCTCTCCTGGATTTCCTGATCGACCTGAATCCGTGGTTCGAGTGGCTGAACCTGGTGGTCGTTGTGGTCCCGGTGGTGAGCATCTTCGTGTTTGCCGGCTTCCTGATCGCCAACGGCATCACCATGGTCCGCAGGGAAGGCCCCGGCATCAGCAGCTTCCTGCCCATCGCCGTGGGCCTGGCAGTCTTCCTCGCTCCGGTTGTCGCTTTCCTCTTTGTACTGAGCGGGCAACCGGTCCTGGCCGGCCTCGCCGCGTTGGCGTTCTTCCTCTGCGCTTACCTGGGCTGCGCCTTTGTGGTGTTCCTTGGGTATGCGCTGGTGTATTCAAGGATGCGGTTCAGCGCGAACCCGGCGGCGGTGATTGTCCTGGGCTCCGGTTTGATCGACGGCAAAGTCCCGCCATTGCTCGCCGCGCGCCTGAACAAGGCTTTGGAAATTTACGACGGCGGCGCACCGGCCAGGCCCGTACTGGTGCCTTCCGGGGGCCAAGGCCCGGACGAACCCCGGCCCGAGTCCACGGCAATGAAGGAGTACCTGGTGGCCAAGGGTGCTTCGGCCGTCGATGTGCTGGAAGAAAACCAGGCCACCACCACCCGCGAGAACCTGGCGTACTCGGTTGCCTTGCTTGCCGACAAAGGCATCCAGGGACCGTTGCTGGTGTGCACCAACAACTACCATGTTCTCCGCGCGGCCCTCTTGTCCCGGCGCCAGAAAATCAACGCCGAGGTAGTGGGTGCTCCCACTGCCAGGTACTTCGTGCCAAGCGCCTTCCTCCGTGAGTTCGTGGCCGTGATGAGGGACAACCGGCTGACAAACGTGGTCCTTTGCCTGCCCATGTTCGGGGTTGCCCTGCTCATCACGGTCGCACTGATGAACTCCTCTGTGGTGTAAGTCCTTCTACGGTTTGGGAAGTCCCGTGGTGAACGTGTGGCTCCATTCAGTAACCGCGCCTTCGGTGAACACGTACCCCTTGCCTGGGACTGCAACGACAGCCACGGTTCCGGACGGCTTCCTGTAGGTCCCGGCCGTGATCTCCTTGCCGTCCAGCAGGTAGGTCACGCCGTCCACCGTTGGAACGGTGTAGGCGTCCTGTCCCTGACCCGGGCGGTCAGTGAAGGTGACGGCCGCCGGCGTCGCGGTGTCGTAGTGGAGGCCGAATCCCAAAGGCAACAGGACGCCGTCGCCGTCTGCTTCGGGTATGTTGACCGGCAGCTTGCCGCCGGGGTTCACCGCACCCGAGATGGCGCGGGCCACGCCGTGGAAGTTGACCTTATTGACTCCGTAACTGTTCAGCACGGCGGCTGCTCCGGGGAAGACACTGACGTCGTAGGGATTGCGGGTGGCAATGACGATTACCGGGGTTCCGGTGGCCGCCAGTTCCGCCACCATCTGCTGCTGGGCCGCATTGGTGGTGGCGTTGTAGGAAGTGAACACCACCGCGTCGGCTCCGCCCGCCGCGGCAACCGCACGGGCACGATAGGCGGCAGAGGGCGAGCTTCCATTCTCGTAGTCCTCCGTCACCGCGAATCCCTGTTCCTTGAGCAGCGGTCCCGCATTTTCAGGCCTGCCGGAACCTGCACCCACCATCAGTACGGAGCTGCCGGAGGCGAGGGGCAGGATCCGTTCCTCGTTGCGGAGCATGGTCACCGCGCGGTCCGAAATCAGGTTGGCGGTAGCCAGATTGGCGGCGGTTCCCACCGTTTGGTCCACGGCGTTGAGGTCCGCCATCGGCTGCTCGAAGACTCCCCGCTTGACCTTCCACTCAAGGATCCGGCGGACGGACTCGTCAAGGCGGCTTTCGCTGAGTTCACCGGACTCGACGGCGGCGCGAACCCCCGCGAATGAGGCATCCACATCGGGGGAGTTGAGCAGGATGTCAGAGCCGGCCTGGATGGCCTTGACCGCGATTTCTTCCTGGGGCCATTCGGCGGCCATTGCAGCCATATCCAACGCATCCGTGGTGATCAGGCCCTTGAATCCCATCTCTTCCCGGAGCAAACCGGTCAGAACCTTGGGGGACAGGGTGCCGGGCATCTCGGGGTCGATGGCCTCCACAATGATGTGGGCCGTCATGACCATATCCACGCCACCGTCAATGGCGGCTTTGAAGGGTTTCAGGTGTTGGTTCAATGTCTCGCGGTCATAGGTGACAGTGGGCAGCCCGTAGTGGGAATCCACCGAGGTATCGCCGTGGCCGGGGAAATGCTTGGCTGCCGCACCCACGTTGTGCTCCTGCATGCCGTGGATCTGTGCCACACCCAGTGCGCTGACGAGCGCCGGATCTTCACCCATGGAGCGGATGCCGATCACGGGATTGTCGGGGTTGGAATTGAGGTCCAGGACGGGTGCGAAGTCCACGTTGATGCCCATGGCACGCATCTCGGAGCCCAGGATTTCGCCCTGTGCCCTTGCAAGGTCTGCGTCTGCCGTGGCACCCAAAGCCATGTTGCCGGGGAGGACGGTGGCCGGCGAGCCGATGCGCGCAACCAGGCCGCCTTCCTGGTCGATGGTGACTGCCAACGGAATGCCGGTTCCGTCCTGGCCTACGGCAGCTTGTTGCAGGCCGTTGGACAGACCGGCCACCTGCCGGGGGTTGTTGGTGTTCCCGGACCAGGCGAAGTAGAGGACTCCGCCAAGGTTGTACTTGGCTACGACTTCAGCGGGGGTATTGACGCCGTAGCGAGCCTGGTTGCTGGCCGCCATGGATGTGTCCTCTGCCGAGGAACCATAGACGTGCGTCCAAGTCATTTGGCCGATCTTCTCGTCCAGCGACATGCCGGAAATCATGGCCTCGATATCCGGGGAGGCGGCGACCGTCGTCGTGCGCGCGGTGGTGGGGGCGGCTGCGGCGGCGCCCACCGTCGCCACTCCCGCGCCTGTCATGAGAAGCGCGGTGGCGGCCGCCGTCATCAACGTAGTTCCTTTTCTGAGCATGCGTTTCATCCCAATCATTTGAAGTTCCGGATGGCCTAGCGGGGTCCGTTGTAGAGGAGGTATTGGCGGGTGTCGCGGACGAATTGGCTCAGTTCAGCCCGCCAGCTGTCAATAATGGTGCGGGCGTCCGAGCCGGCGTCGATTTGTTCGCCGAAGCGGGCCGACCCACTCAGCAGCCCCATCCAGCGTCCGGCGTCGCCGCGCCAGCCGAAGCCCGGGTACAACCGCTTTGCCTCCACCAGCATGTGCGTGCCGATTTCCAGGGCTTCTACACGGGCAGGGTCAGTGATGTGCACCTGGACTCCACCACAGATGATTCCCTGGTTCTTGGAGAGGGTGGGTTGGAAGTATGCCTCGCGGAACGTGACGCCGGCGAGGCCCTTGCTGTTCAGTGCCTCCGCCCAGCGGTGGTCCACGTAAGGGGCGCCGATGAGCTCGAAGGGGCGGGTGGTGCCGCGGCCTTCAGACATGTTGGTGGCCTCAAAAAGTGCCGTGCCCGGGTACAGGAGCGCGGTCTCCGGGGTGGGCATGTTGGGGCTGGGCAGGATCCACGATGCCCGGTTGTCCGGGCCGGTCATCTCGCGGCGCCACCCCTGTACTTCCACCACCTGCAGGTCCTGGAGGGGAGTGAGGCCGGCTGCGGGCAAGTGCACTGCATTGAAGTACTTGGCCAGCTCGCCCACGGTCATGCCGTGTTGGAGGGCGATCCCAAGCTTTCCCACCCCGGACTCGAATCCCGGCTGCAGGATGGGACCGCGCGCTTGGCCGCCTATCGGGTTGGGGCGGTCCAGGACCACAAACCTGGCACCTGTCCGGGAAGCGGCCTGCATGGCACCCCACATGGTCCAGATATAGGTGTAGAACCGCGCACCCACGTCCTGGATATCGAAGCAGATAGTGTCCACACCGGACTTTTCGTAAAAGCCCACGTAGCCATCCACATCGGCACCGTAGGAGTCGTAGACGGTGATGCCGGTACGGGGATCCACGGAGGTCCCTTCGCTGGCGCCGTCTTGGGCGGTGCCCCGGAAGCCATGTTCGGGGCCGAAAACGGCCCCGACGTCGACGCCTTTATCGGCCATGTCGTCAACGATTGACCGGAAGTTGGCCAGCACTCCAGTGGGATTGGTGATGACTCCCACACGGCGGCCGGCAAAAATGTTCCAGTTGTCAGTGGCGGCGACGTCGGCGCCGTTGATGGTGGTGCCGGGCTTGCCGGGCCGGGTTTGAGGGATGGCGGCGGTGGCGCTGGAGGCAAAGGGCCCGACGACGGCGGCCGCCGCAGCCAGTCCCGAGGCGTGGATGAGGTTTCGGCGGTTCAGTGTCATGGGGTGCCTTTCCGATGATCAGGGCATGACAACTTTTGTGATGTCGCTTACATCGACCGTATTCGCTGTCGATGATTGCGTCAATGGTTTACCTATGCAACTGTATTTAGGTAAATTATTTACATGGGTGGACGACCACTGCGGCCCGCCAGGCCCGCCAAGGAGGAAACGCGATGGAAGAGGCGCTGAACGTGCAGTTGTCGCGCACCGTATTGGTGCGGATCCGTTCCGCCTTGCCCGCCCTGCGCCCCTCAGAGCGCGCCATCGCTGAGTTGGTCCTGGCTGATCCTTCCCGCGCGGCCATGATGTCAATTGGTGATCTCGCGGAGCAGGGTGGAACGTCCACTACCTCGGTGGTCCGCTTCTACAAGAAAGTGGGCTACAGCGGGTATTCCGATCTTCGTCTGGACCTCGCCAGGGAAACCGCCCGCGAAAGCCTCGCCAACAGCGTGCCGGCGGGGGTCTACGAAGACATCAATACCTCCGATTCGCTGGCTGACATTGTTTCCAAAATCGCGTTCAACGAGACCATGTCCATCGCAGATACAGCCCAAGTGCTCGACGTCGACCATCTTGCCCGGGCCGTGGAGGCCATTTCCGCCGCGCGGAAGACCGACATCTTCGGTGTTGGTGCGGGAGGCCTGGTGGGCGAGGACCTGCAGCAGAAGCTGCACAGGATCGGCCGGACGTCCTTTGCTTGGTCTGACCCGCATGCGGCGCTGGCCTCTGCGGCGCTCCTGGATCACGACGGCGTTGCTGTCGCCGTCTCCCACTCGGGCACCACCGTGGACACGGTCGACTTCCTCAAAGCGGCGAAGGCGGCCGGGGCAACCACTATTGCGGTGACCAACCATGCCGATTCGGCACTGGGGCGGGCGGCTGACATTGTGCTGAACACCGCCGCACGTGAGACCCCCTTCAGGTCCGGGGCCATGGGCAGCCGCATCGCCCAGATGATGGTGGTGGACTGCCTCTTCGTCGGCGTGGCCCAGCATTCCTACGAGGCATCAGTCTCGGCTCTGCAGAAGACACACGCTGCGGTTCAGGGGCGGAAATTGCCCAATCCGCTGAGGTAGGGTCGGGGGATGCTGACGCTTGTTGCCCCGGACGTATCCTTCTACGAGTCATTCATCGAGTCCCACCGCGAATGGGACGGGACGCACCAGGACGGTGCCGGGCTGTTTGCCGACGATGACATCAGTACGGCCGAGGGTTTCACTGCATGGGTGGATAAGTTGCTTGCTTCTGAGCATGCCGAAGAAGTGAACGGCATCGTCCCCTGCACTTATCGCTGGATAACCGAGGGCTCCCGGTATGTGGGGGCCATCGCCTTCCGTCATCACCTGACTCCAGCGCTGCTGAACTCAGGCGGGCACATTGGGTACGGTGTCCGCCCTTCTGCCCGCGGCCGTGGCGTGGCAACGTGGGCGCTGCGGGAAATGTGCTCCAGTTTGGCCGCAGGAGGAGGGCCTGATCGGGTGCTCCTGACGTGCGATGACAGTAATGCAGCGTCCGCCAGGACCATCGAGCGAAATGGCGGCCAGCTTGAAGACGTTCGCTTGGATGGTGAAGGCCAGCCCTTCCGGCGCTACTGGATTGAGCTTGCCGCCTCTGGTCAATATTTTGTCACCCAGGGGTTGACGGGGTGGTGCAGTAGGGGCACCATGGAGGCATGATCAGTCAACCCCGGGGTGACAGTGCGTCGTGGCAAGCCGCTGATTCCCAGTGGCAGAAGGTGCTCACACACCGTTCCGCCGACGACGGTTCCCGCGAAGCCGCAGCCAAGAGGTTTGCAGAACGCGGTATCACCCCGGAGCAGGTCCGCGCCGTCCTGAACGATGGTGGAGATGCCCTGTACGCCGCAGCCACAAAGGGCAGTCCTGGCTGGGCCGAAGCATTCGGAGGGCCTTTGGCCGTGGCCCTGCTCTCTGCGGAAGTCAGTGCATTTGCCGCACATTTGAATTCCAGGGCGTCCGGGGTGAGGTCAGCGGCTGTTGCCGAACTCCTGGACGAATACAGTGCCGTCACGGTGGCCGGAGAGCTGGGAGTGGCGCGCCAGAAGGTATACGAAATCGCACGGGCAGGTCTTCGTCCGCCCTACATTGAGCAGGTCCCTTGGAGGACACAATGAATCCGATCGAAGAGAAGGTCCAGCTACCGGACCCGCAAACCCACTTTCTGGTCCATCCCCTCGACTTGCCGGCAGCCCGCAAGGAGTTCCTGCTGGGCTGGTGGTTGGGAGTCTTCGCCACACCCCAGGTCTACACGGCGCTTCTGGCCTTCTTTTGGGCCGTCAGCAACAACTACGTCACACCCGTGCTGGTTCCGCTGGTCCTGGTGGTGGCTGCCGGATGGGTCGGTTCCCGACTCACCCGCGGCGCCTGGGACTACATCCCACGGAAACGGCATGACCGGCAGCGGCGGTTGCCTGGCCTGAGGATCAGCGCAGCGCTCGTCACCTCGCTGGCACTCCTTGCCGGGCTGGTGGTGTTCATGGTCTGGGCTTCCGGGCAGGACTTCGTCCCCGGTTTCAGTGCGTACCCCTTGGGAATGGGTGCGGCCATTGTGCTGATCATGGTATTGGAGTTGGTGGTCAAGCTTGTCCGCCGCAGGACGCTGGAGATTGCTCCCCAGGTCCTGAGTACGGTTGTAGTGGCGATCGCCCTGTGGATGGGATTCCTCCTCCTTCCGGCAGGCGACGCCCCCACCGTCCAGGAGATGCTTCCGGGTGCCGCCATCCTTGTGGGTGTCTGGTTGATCTGGCTGCTTTTCACCAAGGCAGAGTCCCGCCGCAACCACGGCTGATGGGCGGCAGGCCTGTTCATGTTCCCGTCACCAACCATTGTTAGGCTGCCGGGCACCACACAGCTGACCAGGAGGACCGCATGACGGAGGCAAATCCACTATCCACATCACTGGACGATTGGTGGGTCAGGGACAACCTGCGGGAGACCATCGATCACCTGGTGGAACTGGGTTACACCATCAGTGGCGGGCAAGGGGAAGACCCGGACCTGATTGATCCCGGTGGATCCGCAGTGGAGACGTGGAACGAGGATTATCCCTACGAACAGCGGATGACCCGCGACGAGTACGAGATCGAAAAATACCGCCTCCAGATCGAGCTGCTGAAATTCCAGTACTGGGGCCAGGACCGCGGTCTGAAGCATGTGATTGTCTTCGAGGGCAGGGACGCCGCCGGCAAAGGCGGAACCATCAAGCGCTTCACGGAGCATCTGGACCCCCGTTCCGCCCGGACTGTGGCCCTCGCCAAGCCTTCGGACCGCGAGCAGGGCCAGTGGTACTTCCAGCGTTATATCCAGCACCTTCCCACGGCCGGCGAGATCGTCATGTTCGACCGATCCTGGTACAACCGGGCCAACGTGGAAAAAGTCATGGGTTTCTGCACCGAGGACGAATACCGCACCTTCATGGGGCAGGCGCCGGTCTTCGAAAAGATGCTGGTTGACGCCGGCATCCACGTAACCAAGTTCTGGTTCTCCGTCACCCGACAGGAACAGCGCACACGCTTTGCCATCCGCCAGATCGATCCCGTACGCCGCTGGAAGCTCTCTCCCATGGACCTCGCGTCACTGGACCGCTGGGAGGAATACACCGATGCCAAGGAACAGACATTCCTGCACACGGACTCCGATCACGCGCCGTGGATCACCATCAAATCCAACGACAAGAAGCGCGCCCGCATCAATGCCATGCGGTACTTCCTGAACCAGTTCGACTATGAGGACAAGGACACCTCGGTGGTCTACGACGCCGACCCCCTGATCCTCCGCCGCGGCCGCGACGCCGTCGGGGACTAACTCGCGGGGCTTTTTCCCGGAATCGGTTACATTTTTCTGATTGCCGGACATTAACGGGGTATGAGCTTGCAAACGGATCAGGGGGACCGTGTGGAGTCGGCCAGGCAGAAGCATTTCCTGGCGGCACACGCGGCGTCCCACGACAAGGTGTACCGCTATTTCCGGCGTCGAACCGATGGTGCATCCACGGCCGAGGACCTCACAGCCGATGTCTTCCGGATTGCGTGGGAAAAGTCCCGTCAGGACCAGGAACTCTCGGTGCTTGTGGTGTTTGGCATCGCCCGCAATGTCCTCCGCAATCACTACCGTTCTACCGCCCGCTCCCTGAACCTCACGCAGCAGTTGGAGCGGGAGCGGACCGCTGAGTTGGGATCCGACGACGGCCAGGTGATGGAAGCACTGGACCGGCTCAAGCCCGAGGAACGGGAGGTCCTTCTCCTGACGTACTGGGACGGCTTCAGTTCCGCCGAGGTTTCCGACCTGCTCGATGTCACCGCCACGGCTGTCAGAATGCGCCTGCACCGGGCGCGGAAAGAGCTCAGCAAACTGCTTCGGACAGACCACACCACGGAGGATCCCAGCAATGCGTAACCACCAAACATCCACCCTGGATCGCCTGACCGCGGCCGATCCCGCCATGAGGGTCACAGAAGATGAACTGGCCCGCAGCCGGGAGAAGAGCCTGGCGGTTACGGCTACCGATGCAGAGCAGCTTTCCGTCGGTGGCTCCGTAGAAAATTCCCACCGGCGGCCGCCCCATGTACGCCGCCTCCGGATGCTGGCCGGTGCAGGATTGGCGGCAGCGGCAGCAGCAGTTGTTGTGGGTGTCGTCCTGACGTCCTCCATGCCGGCTCCCCCCACCGAGCAAGCTGCGCCGGCTGCAACGCAACCCGGCACTGTGCCGGAAGATGACTCGACAAGCTCCCCCGGCGGGATACCGCCCCTAATAACCGGTTCCCCGACTCCGACGGTGCAAGCCGACATCGTCACGGGCGGGTCAGGTAAGGTGGCCGTTTCCACGAATGAAATCGACGGTCGTATCTCCGAGGGTATCTACGCGCGCCCGGATGTTCTCCGGATTCTGAAACTCGAAGCGGACAAGGACGGTTGCATCGGCAACGGCCTACTGTTTCCCACTGGAACCACAGTCACGGACACCGGGCTAATGATGCCCGACGGAACACTCTTCCGGATGGGTGATGTCATCTCATTTGGGGGTTTGGACGTGGAGTCGAAAGACGTGGGACCGTGCGCAGACGGCCGCCAGCTTGTCTTAATGGAGGACGTGCGTCCCTACGTCGGCAATTAGCCATGGCCCAGGTGAATAACACCAAACCCCGACGTCGGCACTCACCGTGAGTGCCGACGTCGTGCGTTCTATTCGGCGGACTCTTCCTCCACAACCGGGTCCTTCAGCAACAGCGCCGTGCCTTGGAACGGCCGGAGTTCGAGGAAGAAGCTGCACAGATCATCCACCTGGCCGACGTCCTCGCCGCTGAACAAGTCATGCACGGTGGCTCCGGGCACCAGATGTGAGGACTGGATGCTGCCCGCGATGTCCTGGTCCGAGAAGTTCAGGACCGTTACTTGCAGTGCTCCGTCGGCGAGCTGGTTGACCATCACCAGCAATCCCCGGTTGGAAACGT
This sequence comes from Arthrobacter sp. R3-55, assembly GCF_054161505.1. NCBI lineage: Bacteria > Bacillati > Actinomycetota > Actinomycetes > Micrococcales > Micrococcaceae > Arthrobacter > Arthrobacter sp. R3-55. Next base: position 114,042 of record NZ_CP096423.1, read on the forward strand.
CCGGCACGTCCAACAAGGTGCTGGTGGCAATGCCCGATTCCTCCCGCACCGTGAGGATCTGCTGGAGGCGACGTGCGTAGGAGGCTGAATCCTTGAGCTGCTCGGGCAGTGAACCGTAGAGGCTGCGAGCCCTGGCCATGCCTGCCAGCGAGGTCTTCGCTTCGGGGCTGGTGCCCATGAGGTCGTGGGCTCCGCGGTTGATCCAGCGGGTATCACCCTGCGAGGTGAGCTCCTTGACGGTCTCGCGGTCCAGTGCCGTGATGCCGGTGAGGTCCCAGCCGGAAAGCGCGAAGACGCCCGGCTGCAGCGCGTTGTACATGGACAACAGCACGTGGGCGTCCAGGACCTGGGTTTCCTGCTCCGGGGTGATGGCATCCTGGTCCGTGATACCCAGCGAGGCCATGATGAAGCTGACCGTGGTGCAGGCGATGCCGTTGGTGGTGAACAGCGCGTTGTACGGGCCATTTTCGCCCGTGAGGCGTTCCCGCAGGGTTTCCTGGACCTTCTCGGCAACTTCGGCCCCGGTCAGTTCTTCACCGCCAAGCTCAAAAATGTCGTCCCTGTGCCCGGCGGCGAAGTGCAGCAGCTCGTACGTCAGTTCGTCGTGGTTCTGGAGGGCGTGGACCAAGGAAGCCTGGTCCACGCCGATCTCCATGGACAGGCGAAGGGTCAGGCGCAGGAACTCGGTGTCGCCGGTGACGAAGGCGTAGTGGTAGGCCGGCCGCGTAATGAAGTCGTAGGAGAGGTCGGGGCCGGATTCCGACTGGGCTTTGATGTCGTCGATGGTGAGGTTGAGCTCCTGGAAGGAGAACCCGCCCACCTTGCGGATCATGGAGCCGATCAGCTGGTTTGCCGCCTCGGACAACGGGTGGCCCTCGGACCAGCCCGGTTCTTCTTCCGCACTCTTTTCCACGCCGAGGAATCCGTTGGCATCGAGCCGCAGTGCACCGGTGCCGAGGTCCAGCAATGAATGCAGGGCATCACCAACCACCAGGCGCATGCCGGCGAAAGTCGGGTCCAGCCAGTTGATGGACGGCTGGCCGGACTTGAAGTAGTGGAGGTAGACCCAGCGGCGGGTTTTGCCGGTGGTGTCAACAATGGGCTTGGTGGCGCTCCAATTGGTTTCCTTCACACCCGGCTCGTAAAAAATAACCCGCTGCAGCCGCCCGATGATGTAGCCCGCCTTTTGCAGGGCCTCCTCGGCCGCAGGGCTGATGTTGACCGAATCGGCGCCCTCGGGAACGTCCGGGAGCAGGTGCCAATCCTCTTCGGGGATGTCCACCATGTGATAAATCCCGGGGTAGTCCCGGAAGTTCATCTCAGCCAGCCGGAAGTCCGCACCCTTGCCGGTGTGCCCGGGGACAATGTCATCAATGATGGTGCCGCCGTGGTCGTTGGCGACCTCGCACATTTGGCGGAATTCTTCTTCCGTGCCGAACGCGGGGTCGATCGCCATGCTGATCCGGTCAAAGTGCCCGTCCACACTTGGCGTCTGGGACCAGCCGCGAATACCGCCGGCCAGCTTCACAGGGCCGGTGTGCAACCCGCGGATGCCGATCTCGCTGAACGCATCCCAGAGTGCGGGGTCACCCAGCGCCGAAAGGAAGGACTGTCCGTCTTTGGTGATGAAGGACAGCGGGTAGGCCGTGAACCACACGGGTGCACGCTCTACTGCTGATCTGGGGTTGGGCCTGGCGTACGAGTTCTGCCACATGCTCGCCTGGCCGGAAAGCTGCCGCGCCAAGGTGTTGGCATCGCCCAGCATGGACTGGTTCCGGAGCCAATCCACGTAGGTGGAGTTCAGTCCATCGAATTCCAAGGAAGGGCGGGCCGCGAAGAACTGCCGCCTCCGGGCAATCGGCCGAAGCGCCTTGGGGCGGGCCGGATAAAACTGCTCGTCAAAGGTGATTTCCGCCGGTTCGCTCACGCTTTCATCGGGCGTTATCTGTGGCGTTTCCTCCGAATGATCTTCCGGAGTTCCGCTGGTTTCTGACACGCTCTCGCTGACTGCAGGCTCCCGCACAGTTTGCTCCTTTACGTGGTCGCCGCGTCAACGCCGACCGTCCGAGGGGGTCGTTCAAGAGGTCACGTACCCGGGCTTGCCCGGACTATTCATGCTAGTCACGTTGGCCTGCTGTTTGTCGAACCCAGGAACAAGTAAGTCTCGTTATTATCAGGCGGCTTGACGTTCAGTACTTTGGGGTCAACTGCAGAGAAGCCCGACGGCGGCACCTGGGTGAGTGCCGACGTCGGGCCTACCGATCCATCCTCACCAGCCAGTACCGTGGGCTCGTGGAGATCGGAGAGCTATGAAAATCGTTGTGATCGGCGGCAGCGGCCATATCGGGTCCTTCCTTGTTCCAAGGCTCGTTCGTGCCGGGCATGAGGTCATCGCCATCAGCCGCGGGACCGGCAAGTCCTACACCGACGTGCCCGAGTGGCAGCAGGTCCGCATGGTTTCAGCGGACCGGCAGCAGGAGGACCGGGACGGCAGCTTTGGTGACCGGGTAGCGAAGCTGGGTGCCGACGTCGTGATTGACCTCATTTGCTTCACGCTCGAATCAGCCACTGCGCTGGTGGAGCGCCTTCGCGGCGAAACAGGCCACCTGCTGCATTGCGGCTCCATCTGGCGATACGGCGTCAGCTTGAAGTTGCCTCTTGTTGAAGGAGCTGATTCCGCCCCGGAACCCTCCGCTGCGGAGCCGGTTGATGAGTACGGGATCCAGAAGCGTGACATCGCCCGCATGCTCAAGGAAGAGACGGCCTCAGGCGGGTTGGCCACAACATCGATTCACCCGGGGCATATTGTGGGGCCGGGTTGGCAGCCGATCGGGCCCTTGGGCAACCTGGATCCCGGCGTGTGGGAAACGATCGCCGCCGGCCTGCCACTCCGGGTTCCGGGCAGCGGGACGGAGTTGATGCACCACGTGCACGCCGACGACGTGGCGCAGGCTTTCGAGAAAGCCATCCTGGAGCGGGACGCGGCAGCCGGGGAGGATTTCAACATTGTTGCCCCCACTGCCCTGACCGTGCGGGGTTACGTGAGCATCGCTGCTTCCTGGTTCGGGCAGGAACCCCGTATGGAAACCGTGAGCTGGGAGGAGTTCCGCCGGAGCACCACCGAGGAATCTGCCGACATCAGCTGGGCCCACCTCTCCCGCAATCACTGCATGAGCATCCACAAGGCGACGTCCCTGATCGGCTATGCCCCGCATTATGAACCCGAGCAAGCCGTGCTCGAATCCGTGCGATGGCTCATCGACAACGGCCAACTCAACGTCCCGAAACCGCTGGCCTAGGCCTGTACAACGGCCACCCGAGGCCCGAAGCTTAAGGGGCCACAGGGGGAGCTTCATGGACAAAACGCAGAAGGATGTGACGGACAGCCGGCTCGATCACGGGTTCTTCGTCCTCGGTGGCGCCGCCACGGTATGGCTGGCCTTCCTGCTGGTGGGGGAGAGTTTCCATCTGGGCTGGGGGCAGTTGTGGTTCTCCGTGGTGTTCTGGGCGTTCCTTGCGTACCTGCTGTTGCCCCGGCTGCACCGCATCCTGACCACCATCTACGTTCCGGGCTACTTCATCGGCCGGGCCCGGACCAGCGACGGACTGTTGGGTGACCCCGTCAACGTCGCTTTGCTGGGAGCCGAACCCCAGGTCCACGCGATCATGAGGGCCGCCGGCTGGACCATGGCCGACGACGTCACCTTCGCCAGCAGCCGCCGCATCGTCAGTTCCACCATTTTCCGGCAAAGTTACACGGAGGCGCCGGTCAGCCCGCTGTACCTGTTCGACCGGCAACAAGATTTCGCCTACCAACAGGAAGTGAACAACACTCCGGGCAAACGCCACCATGTGCGTTTCTGGCGATGCCCCGAGGGGTGGCTCCTCCCGGGCGGGCATCAGGTGGATTGGCTCGCTGCCGGAACGTATGACCGCAGCGTCGGCTTCTCACTCTTCACCCTGCAGATCACCCACAAGATTGAGCAGAACACCGACGTGGAGCGGGATCACATCGTTTCCACCGTTTCGGCTGCCGAACCTGCCGTCTCCGTGCACATCATCAAGGACTTCTCCACGGGCTATCACACGCGCAACGGCGGCGGAGACTCCATTTCCACAGACGGCGACCTGCCCATCATCGACGCCCGGCGCGTCCCGGTGCCAGCGGGCCGGCCAACCGGGCGGATCGACAGCCGCGACCGGCGGCCGGCGCCCATAGTGACCGGTGCTGTCCTCGTTGCCATCCGCGCCGTTGCGGCATTCACCCTGGCCATGACGCTCCTGGCCTCTGGCGGCGACATCGGCCTTGAGGATGTCCCACTGGATGCGGAAACCACGACGACGGTGATCGTCACCATGGCGGTCATCGTCCTGCTCTTCGGGCTCGGCGAGGTTTTCCTGGCGTGGCGGATCCTCCTGGGCAGCAACGGAGCCAGGGTGATTGCCATGGCCCTGAGCTCCATTTCGATCCTGGTGCAGGCCGTTGACTACTCCACCGGGACCGCCAACCTCACCCTCGAAGCGGGCCTCTCCGGCCTGGCCTCTGACATCCTCGTCCTGCTGGCGTTATCCAGCCAACGGGCCAGAGTGTATGCCAAGCGTCAGCGCGTCCCGGCCGTCCCTGCGTCTGTGGTGGTTCGGCGTGTGCCTTCCTGACCTTCTTTGGGTGTTGGTTCCGTCTGACACGCCGTCCTTTGTGGCGTGTCGAGGTGGTTTCGGACCCAAAGTGGGTGGTGAAGGCACGGGCATGAAGCCAGCCACTCCTTGAAGGCCGCCCTTCCGAGGCTCGACGACGGCACTCACCCGAGCGCCGCCGTCGTTCCGTCTCCGCGGGATGTGGGAGAGCGTCGGGGTTAAACAAAAGAGCTCCGGAGTGCGTTATTGGGGGATACGCACTCCGGAGCGGTCTTTGAGCAGGGGCTTTCGCTACCCTGCAGTAATCACTCTACGTTGCGTGGAACCCCTTCGCCACCACCTGGAATAAGTACTTTCGCTTTAGTTTCGATGAGCAGCTTCAGGACGCTTTTTTTGGGGCACAATCAGGACCGGCCGGCGTTGATGATGGCTCAACCACGCAGCCACGGATCCATTGAGAGCCTCGGAAATCCGGTGCCCCAATCCGGGCTCCGGCGTGCCCACAATGATCATCGAAGCGTTGATATCCGAGGCAAGCCGGCCCAAGGCCCGTGCCGGATCTCCCGCCAGCAATCGCAAGGTCCACTCAGCCGTTCCACCATCCATGGCTTCCGCAATCACCTTGCCGAGGTCGTCCCGGACAGCTTCGACGTCGACGTCGTCCTTTTCGGGATGCAGCGACATCCGGTGTGCCTCCCGGGACGGGTCCCACTCCACGAGGTAGCTGGCCTCGTCCACATAGGCGCACACCAACGGCACGCCGAGCCGCTCGGCCAACGTCCGGGCGGTCTGGAGGACCTCCACATGCTGGTCGGGGAGAACCCCCACCACCAAGGGAATGGGTCCGCTGAAATTTTCCGCAGCCATACCCTTATTGTTGCGCCGGGGCGATCCAATGAACAGGCTGTTCGGTGGGTTGGAATGTCAGCTTTCCGTCGGCTTGTTCCACGTCAGCCGCACCTTGAAATTGGACGCCGTGCTGGCCGAAGCGATGAACGCGCCCGCCTCCGCGTGCAGATCTATCCCGAATTCCACGCTCACCTCATCCGGACGGTTCTCCAGGCTCAGCAGCTCGTCGATCACGCCCTGCACCGCCGGACGCACATGCGCCAAGGCCCGCTCGAAGGTTTGCTGGGCCCGCGCGAAGACCCCCGAATGGTCCCCGGCGTGATCGCCTCCCCTTGTCACCAGGCTTCCGGCCGCGTTCGCGACCTCCACAACTACCGTGCCGCCGTCGTCGGTGGTGAATTCAACCAGCCTGCTCATCCTGCTGCCCCCGCTTGAACAGCCGGCCGCAGCCTGCGGGCGGTGACCACGAACATGATGCCCACCGAGCAAAGAAGCAGCAGATGCAACAGCAACGGCAGCGCCTGCGTCATATACCAGCTCTCCATGAACACGCCTTTCCCTTGAATCCAAATGATGGGCTGCAACACAGGGGGTAGCAGCAGAAGCCATGCGAGAGTCCGTTGAGCCGGATTCCTGAGCGCGAGGATTCCTGCCCATAGCCCGAAAACACACAAAGCGAAACTGAACACGACCGCGGTTACTTCAACCGTGTAGTTCAGGCCGGCCAGGCCAAAAACCGCCTGGGAAACAACAACGCCCGTCATAGCCAACCGCCCTTGGGCTGATCGCTCCGGAAGCCCTGCGACAGTCAGTGACAGGAATCCGATGGGGGCGAGCAGTCCGTAGAGGATCCTCAGAACGATGTCGCCGCCGTTGTCCTGCCAGAACTCCACGTCGAACCACATGAAGAACACCGCGAAGCACGCGCCCACCCCGCCCGCAACCGCCAACGCGGCGCCTCCCCAGGCCAGGGGTTGCCAGCTAAGCGCGGATCCGTCGTGCCGGGGTGCCGGCGCGTCCCTCGCTGCGGGCCGTTTGGCGACTCCATCAACGCTCGACGCCGGAACCCCGCCGGGTGCCTCGGCTTTGGTGGCGGCCGGGTTTTGTGATGCCCCGGCCGTGGGACTGTCTGTGGTCTTTTTCCGTGGTGGCCGGAGTGACGGGGTGGCCGCAGTGTACGAGCCCTGGGCTTTCAGATCCTCCTCAGGATCGAGAACCACCCCGGCGGCTGCCTCCTTTGCTTTGGCCCGCTCCAGCTCATCCCGGGCTTCCGTGGCGAGCCCCTCGGGATCTGCGGCATCGGGGTCCAGGGCTGCCAGTTCTGCCGACACATCCAGCACCGCTTCCCAGGAGCCGAGGGCGGAGTGGTACCGAAGCTCACCTTGCAGATCGGAGATCCGTTGGCGGCGCTCGCAGTCCTGTCGTCGGGAAGCGGCGTCAGGGAACGCGGGATCGTCCTGAACCGCGGCGAAGCCGTCAGCCGCGGCCAACCAATCCTCTGCTTCCTCTGCCTCGAGTGCTTCCCGGTACGTGCGGCCCAGTTTCAGCCGGTGCTGTGCCGTGTCCTTGAGCGCTGCCGCGTCCCGGTATCCGGGCTCCAGCGTCAGGAGGTCCTCGAACAGTTCCACGGCTTGTTCCAGGCGCCTGGCCCTCAGCTCGGCCGATGCTTGGACATAGAGCGCCCGCAGTTGCGCCCGTTTCATGGCGTCGGTGGTGGCCTGATGCTGTGAAACCGACGGCTGTGGAACCTGGGTCTGCGCGGCCTGCGTCTGTGTAACCTGCGTCTGTGGAACCTGCGGCTGTGAGGCCGGCGGACTTGCGGGGGCTGGTGCCGCGGCCTGACCGCCCGAGGCCCGTGCCGTCGTCGAACTTTCACCCGTCGTCGTGCTTGCACCAACACCCGGTGCGCGCGGCGTTCCCTTCAGCGTGAACAACTGGGTGGTGCCGCCACGGACGTAAAGGGCGGGTGTGACCCATTCCAGGGTTCCGTCCGGGCTGGCCATGACGGAGATCCTGCCGACGCGCGCCGCCTCATCAACGGTGCGGCCGTTGGCGATTGCGGCGTAGAAGCCGTGGGCGAACGCGATGGCGGCGTAGTCGCTGATGGCGAATTGCATGGCTGCCACAGCACCAATGCCGCTCCTGACCAAGGCCGACGCGGTGCCTGAGAAGAGGTCTGATTGGCCCATTTCGCCGGAGGAACATGAGTTCAGCACCACCAGTCGCGGGCGGGGCGCGGCGACGCTGAGCAGGGCCATCAGCCGGACGGCGCGCACCATGGCGGCCCTGCCGTCGGGCCCCACCAGGGCGATCCTGCCTTCGTCAGTGCGGGAGTCGTAGTCGCCGTGGCCCACAAAGTGCACCACATGCCAGGGGCCGGCCAGCAGCAGTGACTGCACATCATCCCAGGTGCCGCTTTTTGCCCACACCAGCTCCACCCTGCCCTCGGAGACGGGACCCGCCAAGGCCCGGCTCAGGTGGTCTTTCTCGGCAGTGACGTCCAAGGTGGGCAGGTCCCGCGGCGAGGCGACAATTCCCAGAATGCGCAGGGGAGGGGCCACATCCAAAGGATTCAGATTGTAATCGGGGGCGGGAATGTGCCGGAGGAGGGGCTCGGTCTGGCAGAGGTAGGTTTCGGTTTCGGCGTCGAACAGGGTTTCCCAGGGCATGGTGGCCAGCTCAGGTGCGGACAACCTCAGGACCACCCTGAGCTGCTGGCCGGCGTGTTGTGCCGCGCCGAGGCTGGCCCGGTACGTGCCATAAACCTCGCGGGTGAACAGGGCCTGGAACAGCTGCTGGCCCACTTCACGGACGGCCAGCTCGGCCACCGGCATGGTCCTCCGGGCAGCCACGGCCGATGCCAGGACGGTAGCTTCAAGCTGGGGGAGCCGTTCAAGGATGCCGTCCACGTCCAGGGTGAACGTGCCCGAAGCGTGGCCGCCCGCCGGTGCACGGACTACGTGCACCGCATATTCGCCCCGCGCAGAGCCGGAATCAATCTCCAGCTCAATGTCACAGTCCATCGCGGATCCCTTGTGTGACGGGCAATCCGGCCGCACAACGGGTGCACCGGGAATTCCCTTAGGAATAGATTGGCCCTAACCCTGGCCAGCCACAAGACCTGGACCCTTGTAGACGTTCCGGCCCGGGCCTACGGTTAATCCGGGCCCATGGCATCAGGACCCGCGGCTCATGTGAAGGAAGGCGGTCCGCGATGGAAATTTTCATGTGGTGGCTCGATCTGCACCTGGACAGCAAGGAATGGCTCCGGGAGAACCTGCGTGCAGAGGAACTTCCGCTGCCCGTGCTGCAGCATATTGCCGAGGCCGGCGGTCCCCACCCGGACAAGGTCAGTGGAGTACTGACTGACGCGGATTGGGACTTCATCGAGACGCAGTCGGAGTTTGTGGACTGACGCCGCTTAGGTGGCGGCCGTCCACCCCAAGGTCGGCCCTAGTTTGCCCGCGATGTCGGTAAGGATCTGCACGTAGTCCTCATGGTCGAAGCTGAAAGGCAGTGCGAAAGCCACTTCGTCGACTTCCTGGAATCCTTGGTGGGCGTAGAGCTGCTCAGCAATCTGGTCGCTGCTTCCAATGATGTCCTGGGCGAACATCATCCCCTTCGGGCCTTGGGGCGCGAGGGTTCGTGGCGTCCGTTCGTCCACATACCGTTGGTATTTCCGGCGCTGGCCAGGTGAGGCCGAGTCCGTGGGGATCACTACCAGGCCCTGCGAGACGCGGGCAGGGTTCCCATTTTGGGCCGCGGCTTCGCGGCAAGCCCGGATCTGTGATTGTTGGACCAGGGCGAAGTCCGGTTCCTGATCCTTATCCGGGAAGATCACGCTGCTGGAGAGAAGATTGAAGCCGTTCTCCCCGGCCCAGACAGCAGATTTCATGCTCGCGGCGCCATACCAGAGCCTCGCACGCAGCCCGGCAGAGTGCGGTTCCACACGGTTGGAAAATTCTTCAACTACACCCTGTTTACCGGAGAAATCCCGCACCTTCTCGCCGGCGACCAGCCGGGCAAACCGGTCCACGCGGGCGTAACTGAAGTCCTCGACGTCGGCAGTGTCAGGGTAAAGCTCATGTTTGACAGTGTCGTAATTCATGGGCTCGCCTACGCTCAGCCCCGGATTGATCCGTCCCCCGGAGAGCAGGTCCACGGTGGCCAGGTCCTCAGCCAGGCGCAGGGGGTTTTCCCAACCCAACGGTGTCACCGCGGTTCCCAGCTCGATCCTGGAGGTGCGCTGGCTTGCCGCGGCCATCACCGCAACAGGGGAGGAAATGCCGAACTGCAGGTGGCGGTGCCGAAGCCACGCACTGTCAAAGCCGAGCCGCTCCCCGAGTTCGATGATCTCCAACGTGGATTGGTGTCCGGCCGCGGGATCCGCGGGATCAAACAGGCCAATCGTGAGGAAACCCAGCTTGCGCAGGGGATGTTCAGGGGTGGGCATGGGCTTCCTTCACAGTAGGGCGGCGGCTACTGCCCAGAATAGGCTCCGGGTCACGGCACGACGGCGGGAGGTTACCTTTTGTGATGCCGGGGGAGGTCAGGCGGTGCCGGGCGGAGACCAGAGGCCGGATGGCGGCTAGGCGGCGATGGCGCTGGGGCGGGCGGCCGCGACGATGACCTGGGCAGCGGTGTCCGGGCCAAGCGAGGGGGCTTCTTGAGCCTGTTCCTGAACCTGGTGCGCTTCGCGTTCGGGGCGTTCCTTTGCCCGCATCCGGAGGAGTGCCACGGCCGATATCAGGAACCACGCCACATTGGTCACCACGGAGGGCCAAGCCCCATGGAGCGTGCCGTTGACGATGAAGGCGCAGGAACCAAAGAGGTTCACGGTCTGGAAGGTGGTGCCTGCCTGCAGCCAGCCCATGGACACAGCCATGTAGCCGCCAAGCATTGCCACTGCGCCGGCCCAGCCGGTGATTTCGAACAGCAGTTCCATGGGAGTCCTTTCAGGATTTGGGCACCCGGAAGAAGCCGGCGGGGCGGCTGTGATCCGTAGTGGAGGCTTGATTCGCTCGTCGTTATTGCGCTGCTGAATCGTGCTTTTGAGTCAATATTGAGCGAGTATGACCTTTAGATCAATTGCAATCTTCTGAAGACCGTGTTTAGGAGTACTTAACATGGATGTAGACCCCCGCAGACTGCTGGTTCTTCTTGCCGTCGCCCGCACCGGAGGCGTCCTCGCGGCGGCCGACGAACTGCGGATTACACCTTCCGCAGTGTCCCAGCAGCTCAGCAAACTCGAGGCCGAGGCGGGGCAGGCACTGCTGCTGCGCACCCCCAAAGGATCGGTGCTGACGCCCGCAGGTTTGGCGATGGCAGAGGCAGGGGAAGAGATAGAGCGGGCGCTCAACGTTGCCCGGGCCAGGATGCAAAGCGAAGTCAATATTGCGGGCGTTGTTCGGGTGGGCGGATTCACGAGTTTCATGCGCACAGTGGTGATCCCGCGTCTTCCTGAGTGGCGCAGCCAATACCCCCAGCTGCAGATTCAGATAGTGGAGGACAGCTTCCCTGCGGTGATGCGGCTCCTGCGCCAGCGCCAGCTCGATGCTGTGGTCATAGAACAGGACTCGACGGCGGCAGAGCAGCATCCCATGGCCGCCGGCATGGTCCAGGAACCCCTGCTGGACGAGCCATGGAAGCTCGTAGTGCCCGCCGGAAGCCTGCTGGGCACGGACAACATTGACCTGAGCCGTTTGCATTTGCCGTGGCTGGGAGTGGAGCCCTCAGCAGCAAACACTGCAGTTCTTGGTCGCCTCCGCCACTCCACAGGAGCCCGGATTGAAACTGTTCATCAGTACCACGACACCCTGACGGCACTGGCTCTCGTCGCCGCCGGGGAGGGGGTGGCCATCGTGCCCACCCTGGCGCTCACCGGCGTGGTCCACGATCACGTGGACATCCTGGACGTTCCTGGCCTGGGCACCCGGCACATCGCTCTGCGACGCTTCGACCGGCGACGGGCAGCGAGCCTGCCCGTGGACACCGTGGCCCGGTTGCTCAGGGAATCGGCGGCTGCTTTCGACACCCGCTCAGGGTCCTGACCAGTCCCGCCCTCACGGGAGAAACAGGTCAGGACCGGCCCGGCTAGTTCAGCGCCGGAGTGTCCGAGGGGATCACGCCGGAGCCGTAAAGATCCGAGGCGAGATCCTGCAGTGCCCTTAGGGCCACACGCTGGGTGAACGGACCGTAGGACACGCGGGCCACGCCTAGGGCCTGGAGTTCGGCAGCCGGAAGGGCACCCGGTGCGCCGATCACGGAAAGCTTTCCCTGGCCGAGGCCTTCAACCAGCGGCTCGATGACCTCGCGGGTCATGGCGCCGGGCACGAACACCAGGGAGGCGCCGGCGTCAAGGAAAGCGCGTCCCCTCGCGATGGCGTCCTGGATGCTCTCTTCAATCGGGCGATCGCCACCACGGGCAATCGCGTCAGTACGCGCATTGAGCTGGAACGGGATGCCCTCTGCGGCAGCGGCCGAAATGATGGCCTGCACACGCGACACGGCTTCGTCGAACGGGCGGAGCCGGTCCTCAACGTTTGCGCCGACCACTCCAATGGCAATCGCCCGGCGGATGGTTTCAGCCGGGTTGTCGTAGCCATCGTCCAAGTCTGCGGTAACAGGGTGGTCCACGGCGTCGACAATGCGCTTCACCCCGTCCAGCGCGACGTCCAAGGGCATGGTTCCATCGGCATATCCGTAGGAGGCAGCAATCGAATGTCCTGCAGTGGCGATTGCCTGCGTCTCAGGAAGCGCAGCGATGGTCCGGGCGCTGATGGCATCCCACACATTGACCACACTCAGGATTTCGGGTGCCTCGTGCAGGGCTTTTAGCTGTTGTGCACGTGCATTGGTGTTCGCTTCAGTCATGGTCGCTCTCCGTTAATGTTTGTCCTCCGTGATTCACGGGTGGGAATCACTCTCACTTGCCACCCACAGCCTAGGCATAACGTCACACAACGCGGTACCAACGCAGCTGCTGCCTATGTGGATTACGACGGCGGGCGGCTGGCTTCGGGCGCGGGTTCCGTACTTAAGGGCGCGGCTCCCACTACCCGGTTCCGCCCCTGCGCCTTGGCGCTGTAGAGGGCGGCATCCGCCACGTTGATCATGAAAGCGAGGTCCTGGACGTCGGTTCCCGTGGAGGTCACGCCGTAGCTCACCGTCGGGAAGGGCAATCCGTCGGGCCCCCTCATGGACTGCAGGCGGGCACTGATTTCCGAGGCAATATTCTCGGCCCTCTCTTGGGTGGCTCCCGGCAGGAAGAGGACAAACTCTTCCCCGCCGTACCGCCCAACGAGGTCTGTTGACCTCACCGAGGCGGTGCAGGCGGCGGCAAAGGCGCGAAGGGCTGCGTCTCCGGCTGAATGCCCGCGCTCATCATTGATTGCCTTGAAATGATCCAGGTCGGCGAGGATCAAAGCTGCCCCTCGGCCGGACGGCCGTGCAAGGGAGCGGGCTGCCAGGTCCAGGAATGCGCCCCTGTTGAGCAGGCCCGTCAGATGGTCACGTTCGGCACGTTCCCTTAGGCGTTTGATCAACTGCTTGTTGCTGAGCGTATTCATGGTGGAGGACACGGACACCAGGAGCATCAAATGCATGAGGGCCGCCGGCGCGTAACCAAAGAAGTCGAGGAACACCGCGCTGTTGGGCCCGGCTGCCACAAAGGTGATGACGCGGGACAAGTAGTACACGGCAGTCAGCCCGGCGATCACGGACAGGAACGTGGTGATCCGCGAGCGTCCGGGCCTCGCGAACCACAGTTCCACGGCAGCCAGGGTGATTCCCAGCGTGGTCAGGCTGAGGTACGTCAAGCCGCCCGACCATACTCCGGCTCCCGGGTCATCCAGGGTCGAGGCAAGTCCACTGAGCAGGGGTGCCGGCACCAAGAGCCACAAGGGGGCGCGGCGGTCCCTTAGGGTACGGGCTCCCGCCCAGAGGCAATAGGTCCCTGCGACAACCAACGCCTTGCCCAAGGGGTTGGCCCACAGTTGCGAGGCCGTCCCGTTCAGGAGGAAGGCGGCGTTGCCAACAAAGAAGAGGCATAAGGCAACCCGCCACCACCTGGCGTAGGCCGAGTGTCTCCGCTGGGACGACACACAGGAAATGACGATCAGGGTCAGGGTGACCAGGCCGAGGACCATCCTTACGGAGAATGGGTCCAGGACTATTGCTCCCTCTTGCAGCGAAACTGCAACCATGGTGCGGCCCGCTAACGCGCTAGGACCGCGGAGATCTCTGGTGACGGCTTCATGGTTCTCTGACCTCGCAAAACATCTGTTCCCCCAACAATGTTGTTCCGGCCTCGTGGCCGCAAAAGCACAGTCAAGCACGTTTTCCCCGGAGAAGGGGGACGACGGCGTTTCTAGCCCCGGAAAACTTTTTCTCAGTTTTCGCGTCACGATCTGGAGTTTGGCGACACTGTAACCGTAAGGAGTCCTGTGCCCAGAGTTTGAACTCGATGGAAAGTCCGGCCGAACCGACTGCGGGCATCCCAAAACTTCGACTATCCACATACGCCCAAAAAACCGTTGCCACCCACTCACCCCGGTGGTTCGATGGGACTCATGGCAACCGCAGATACCGCAGAGAGTTATGTCCTGGCTATCGGGACCAAGAAAGGCCTGTGGCTGGCAACCAGCCCGGACCGCCGAGCTTGGTCCCTCTCCGGTCCGCACTTCCTGATGAGCGAGATTCCCAGCATCGGGATAGACACGCGGGACGGCAAAACCCGGATCATGGTGGGAGTCCGATCCGAGCACTGGGGGCCCACTGTGGCCCACTCCGACGACCTTGGGACCACCTGGACCGAGCCGGAGCAAGGCGCCATCAAATTCCCGGAGGGCACGGACGCCGCTTTGGAGCGCGTCTGGCAGATCTACCCCGACGCCGACTCGCGCCCCGGGGTTGTCTGGGCCGGGTGCGAGCCAACTTCAGTGTGGAAATCCACCGACGGCGGCGAACACTTCGAGTTGAACCGTGGACTGTGGGACCACCCCCACCGCAGCGAGTGGGGTGCCGGCTATGGTGGCGCGGCGGCGCACTCGATTGTGGTTGATCCGTCCGGCGAGAAAGTCCACATCGCCATGAGCACCGGCGGCGTGTACAGATCGCTGGACGGCGGGACTTCCTGGGAAGCGCGGAACAAAGGGATCTCGGCTTATTTCATGCCCGATCCCAACCCCGAGTTCGGGCAATGCGTCCACAAGATCGCGGCGGACGCCGCCGTCGAGGGCCGTTTATACGCACAGAACCATCACGGCGTGTACCGCTCGGATGACAACGGGGAGAACTGGGAGTCGATTGCTGACGGGTTGCCTGCCGATTTCGGTTTCGTCATGCTGACGCACCCGCGACGCGAAGGAACCGCGTGGGTGATTCCGTTGAAGGCCGACGGCGAACGCATCCCGCCGGACAGCAGGCTCAGCGTTCACCGCACCAATGACGCCGGCAACACCTGGACAGAGCTGCACACAGGCCTGCCGGACCACGAGTACAACGCCGTCCTTCGCGATGCCGCCTCCGTGGATACGGCCGAGCCCGTCGGGGTGTATTTCGGAACCCGTGGGGGCACCGTGTACGCCAGCGCCGACGAGGGCGGCACCTTCACTGAAGTGGCCTCGCACTTGCCGGATGTCCTGTGCGTTAGGGCCGCCGTCGTGGTGGACAACGCCGCAGGACTGGAGGTCCCACTGGCTGCGGCGGAAGCCACTGTGATTGCCGAAGCCGCAGTGATAGTGGAGGCAGCGGCCCAGGAGATTGACCCCACTCCGGGCGATCAATCCAGCGCCCCGGTACCTGGTTAGGCCCGTTGTGGCTGACTTTACGGTCCTGCTGCCTGGTGTCCTGCAGCCCCTCGTCGGCGGACAGTCCTATCTGACTGCGTCCGCCGACGGGGCTGTGACCGTAGGACAGTTACTGGATGCGGTGACCGGAGATTATCCGGTGCTGGCCAGGCGCTTGCGTGATGAAACCGGGTCCCTCCGCCGTTTCGTGAATATTTACGTGAACGGTGATGAGGTCCGGCGGCTGAAGGGGCTTGAAACGGAGGTTGCTGCCGGCCAGGAGATCTTGATTGTCCAGTCCGTGGCCGGTGGCTGAGCGGGGTTTGGGGTCAAGCCGGTTCAGGCGACGCGCCAAACACTGCATTCGTCGGTATTGATGGCTTTCCTCATCCCTGAGGCGTGGTCCATGATCCACACGACGCCGATTCCGGGAGCGGTCTCCTGGACCAGTCCGCGGCGGATGACCACGTCATCGTAGGCAGGTCCTACGGACAGGCGGGCTTCGATCTCGTCTCCACGGTGGAGCTGGCTGATCGCGCGTATACGTGTTGTGTGAGTGGTGACTTCCTTCAACATGGTGGCCTCCTGGGCTGGAGCTTGTGCCTGCACTTGCCGGCTATTCCAGTGTGGCGCGGCATTGTTGCCACGGTATTTCGGTCCGGTTAGGGTCCGGTTAGCATTCCGGGTTGGTTGCATTTCAGGCGACCCAGCCCCGCCTTCCGGGCGTGGCGGGGCCGCGGCTGTAGCCTGATCTCGGTTCTTGAGACTCACAGGAGCCACAGGCTCCGTCCCCGGGAGATTCAATGGGTGTTTTGCGGCGATCCATCGCGCTGTCCACAGGCTTGATGGTGTTTGCCACCGGCCTGTTTTTCGTCCAGGCCCCTGCAACTGCCGTTCCGGTACCAGGCCCGGACAATCCGAATGTCCGGTTCATCGAGGGCACGCCGCGCTCGGACCACACCTTCGAATCGCCACCGGCGAACGACGCACCCAAGGGACAGGCCGACGTCGACTCCCTCCTGCGTGACGGTGCGGCAGCAACCGGCCCCGGCGGGGATATCCGTGTCCGGCTGGTCACGGCAAAGCTCGCCGACAATGCCAACACTGTCTCCATGGCAGACGCCGAAAGGACGGTGGCGGCCACCAGCAAGTACTGGCAGGCGATGACGGCCAACAAATTGTCCATGTCCGTGAACAGCAAGGTTGCCGGGCACCAGTCCAAGGCGAAGTCGAGCGACAGTTACAGCTCCATCATCTCCACCATTACCAGCGAGCTGAAATGGTCCGCCAGCCCCTACACGGCCTTGGTGATCTTCGTTCCCACCACTACGTTGTCCGGGAACGCACTGGGCGCCGGCTACAGCAGCGGCAGTTACAGCGGCCGGGTCCTGATGCCGCAGATCAGCAACTTTTCCAACAACGTGATGAGCCACGAGTTCGGCCACGTGATCGGCATGATGCATGCTGATGCGCTGCAGTGCACCAGTGGAGCCTCCGATGTCGGAGTCAACAGCAACGGCCAATTCACGGATCCGTCCTGCTACATTCGCGAATACGGCGATACTACGGACATCATGGGCGCCGCGCAGTGGAATTCGCCCGTGATCAGTTCCACCTTCTGGGACTACGGCGGACTGGGGCGGGGCGACGAAATCCGCGATACCGGTGTGGCCACAGGCGTCAAGAGCTACACGCTGAAGCCCTGGGGAGGAACCGAGGCGCAGCGAGCCATCAAGTTCACCGATCCCGTGAGCAAGGAGGTCTACTACCTTGAGCTCCGGCAGCCGGTAGGGGACTACGACAACTACCTCTCCGGCGGAAACAAGGGCGTCAAAATCGTCCAACGAGGCGGAGCCACCATCGCTTCCTCGCTGGTTCTCATGCCCAGTACCAAGCCGTTCAACGGGTGGTACAGCCAGAACCACGCCTGGCAGGCAGGCAGCACTTTCACCACCTACACGGGCACCAAGGTGACCATTAACTCGGTCAGTGCCACCTCCGCCACCGTCACCATCAATGCAGATCCCAAACTGAAGACACGGATGAGCTTCTCCGCCGGTGATTTCGATGGCGACAAGCTGGCCGATGTTCTTTCCCGTGAATCGGACGGTTCACTCCTCCTTTACGCCGGCCTGCCCGGAAACCGCCTTGAAGTCCCTGTGCGGATCGGCTCGGGCTGGGACATTTTCAACGCAGTGCTGGGTACTTCCGATTTCAACGGCGACGGCTTCGCGGACATTGTGGCCCGCAGCAGTGACGGTGCGTTGTGGCTCTATCCGGGCAATGGCAAGGGCGGTTTCCTCCCGCGCAGCCAGGCGGGAGTTGGCTGGCAGGGCTTCACCCAATTGGTAGCTCCGGGTGACTTCAACGGCGACGGCCGGGCCGACCTCATCGCTGCCGGCGCCGACGGCCGCCTCTGGCTCTATCCCGGAAACGGCTCCGGCGGGTTCCTTGCCCAGCGTCAGATCGGCCAGGGCTGGGACGTGTTCACCAGTCTTTCCGCGGCGGGCACTTTCGGTGGCGGCACGGCAGGCCTCCTGGCCCGGTCGTCGGACGGCACCCTCTTCGCCTACCCCGGCGACGGCGCGGGCGGGCTCCTGCCGCGTACCGCCGTCGGAAGTGGTTGGAACCTGGCCGGCGACATCGTCGGTGGGCAGGAATTTACCGGTGACGGCAAAGCTGACGTCCTTGCCGTCGGCGCGCGGATGACCCTTTACCCGGGTGACGGGACAGGCTTCGCGGACCGCCTGGTGATCGGAAGCGGTTGGAACCAGTTCAGCCAGGTATGGGAGGCAGGCGACTTCGACGGCGATGCTGCCGCCGACATTCTGGCTCGCGGCGCCGACGGTATTTTGTGGCTCTATCCGGGCAGCGGTTCAGGTGGATTCCTGCCGCGCGTACAGGTGGGGACGGGCTGGAATATGTTCACCTCAGTCCTGAGCGTCGGCGATTTTGACGGCGACAGGCACCCGGATCTTGCGGCCAGGGCCTCCGATGGGACCTTGTGGCTGTACCCCACCGATGGGAAGGGGCAGTTCCTCGCCCGCAAGCAGATCGGCACGGGCTGGCAAGGGTTCACGCAGCTGCTGGCACCGGGTGACTTCTCCGGGGATGGCCGGTCCGACATTCTGGCGCGCGCCGGGGACGGAACCTTGTGGCTCTACCCGGGCAACGGTGCCGGCGGATTCCAGCCATGGAAGCAGATCGGTACGGGTTGGAATATCTTCAACGCCGTGATGCAGGGCAGTGATTTCAACGGTGACGGCCGGGAGGACGTCCTGGCCCGCGGGACAGACGGCGCCTTGTGGCTCTACCCGGGTAATGGCAACGGTGGATTCCTTGCCCGGCAGTACTTGGGCTCCGGCTGGAACATTTTCGGTTCCTTCGCCGCCCTTGGCAACGCTTTCACGGGGACAGGCGATCCGTCCCTTGTGGGCGTGGCCGGTGATGGAACACTGCTGCTCTATTCAGGCACAGGGACGGGGAAGTTCAAGCCAGTGGCCTTGGACCCGCGGTAGCCCGCCCACGGAGTTGTCCACAGGAGAGCCTTCCCACGGGTTCAAGACGAGCGAAAAGCCCGGAGTGTCTGGTGACACTCCGGGCTTTTCGCTGCTTCCCTGGTCTCAGCCCAGCGGGGCTGAGCGCAGGGCTTACGCGTGCTGCGTTTGCTTGGGCAGGCCGAGCTCGGCGGTGGGAGTTTTGGCTGATTCGCGGGCAGTCATGGCAGAGACGGCTGCGATCACGCAGATCACGGCGGTGAAGATGGAAATCTGCACCCAGCCGCCCGGTTTGGTTCCGCCCAGTGCGGTCACGATTGCGGGGGCGAACCCTGCCATAAGGAAGCCGAGCTGGGTTCCGATGGCGAGGCCGGAGAAACGGACCTTGGTGCTGAACATTTCACCGTAGAAGGACGGCCAGACGGCGTTGGCTGCAGCGTAGCCGAAGGAGAAGAACACCACGGAGACCAGGAACATCAGCGGTACATTGCCGCCTTCGAGGGTCAGCAGGAAGACCGGGGTCATGATGGCGCTGGCGAAGGCGCCATAGATAAACACTGGCTTCCGGCCGATCTTGTCCGCGAGCATGCCGAACAGCGGCTGGGTTCCGAGGGCCACCACATTGGCCACAACCACCAGCCACAGGGTGATGGTGCTGCTGACGCCGGCAACATCCTGGGCGTACTTGATGGCCAACGTTCCAAAGACTGTGCTGACTGCGGCGATGAAGGCGCAGCAGACCACGCGGAGAACATCGCGCCAGTGCAGCTTGAGGAGATCGGCTACGGGGAGCTTGGAGATTTGGTTGTTTTTCTTGGCTTCAGCGAAGGCCGGGGGCTCGTGCAGGGTGCGGCGGATGAAGAAGGCCACCAGGACCACCACAGCGCTGAGCCAGAACGGGATGCGCCAGCCGATGCTGTATTTGATGTCGTCGGGCAGTGCCACTACGGGAATGAAGACCAGCGCGGCCAGGATTTGGCCTCCCTGGGTTCCAGTGAGGGTCCAGGACGTAAAGAAGGATCGACGGTTGTCCGGGGCGTGTTCCAGTGTCATGGAAGAGGCACCTGCTTGCTCGCCGGCGGCAGAAAGCCCTTGGCACAAGCGGGCAAGTACCAGCAGGACCGGCGCCCACCAGCCGATGGTCTTGAAGTCCGGGAGGCAGCCGATCACAAAGGTGGCTGCGCCCATGAGGACCAGAGTGAACATCAGGACTTTTTGCCGGCCGATCCGGTCACCAAAGTGTCCCAGAATCACTGCTCCCACGGGGCGGGCAACGTAGGCGAAGCCGAAGGTCGCGAACGACATGATGGCCGCATTGGCATCGGCGGAGGGGAAGAAGACATGGGGGAAGATCAGGGCCGCGGCAGAGCCGAAGATGAAGAAGTCGTAGTACTCGACCGCGCTGCCCAGGAAGCTGGCAAGCGCTGCTTTCTTGGGGGTTCCGGCGGCGGTTTCAGTGCCTGGCGTCGCTGACGGCATTGTTTGGCTCATGGGTGGTTCCTTCTGTGACGACGATGTCGCGAATCTGGCTTCTAGGGGGAGACCCAAGCGAGGTGCGGCCGGTCGATCCCTCACAAGTAACCACATGGTGAGAGCTACTTGTGTAATACAGCAATAGTGGCTGTGAGTGGGGTCACTTGTCAAGAGATGTCACCACCATCTAGAAATAGCTCTCACATTGTGAGAGCATCAAGTCATGAGTGTGAAAGAGGACACAAAGACCGACATGGTCGGCAAGGCCTTGAGCCTGTTGGTTTTACTGGGCAATGAACCGCGCGGGGCGAGCGCGGCAGATCTGGCGAGGAGTGCAAACCTTCCGTTCAGTACCACGTACAGGCTGCTGGGCTCCCTGACGCGAGATGGCTTTGTTGACTACGAGCCCGACGGACGGCGCTATCACCTGGGATTGCGTGTCTTCCAGCTCGGCCAGCGGGTCTCGAATCATCACGGCTTCGCGGCCACCGCATTGCCGGTCCTCCAGAGGGTCACGGAGAGCACGCATGAGGCCACCATCCTCTCCGTTCGGGATGGAAACCATCACCTCACCGTCAATAAGGTGGACGGCCCCAAGACCTTCCGGGTGACCAGCGATCCCGGTCATCTGGGTGCGCTGCACACGACGTCGGTGGGCAAGGCGATCGTGGCGTTCGAGGATGAGATTGAGAGGAAGCGACTCCTTGAGGAGCTCCCGTTGGAGCCGTTGACCGAGCGTTCCATCACGGATCGGGACGCGTTTAGGGCGGAAATTGAGCAGGTTCGCCGCCAGGGCTATGCCGTCATGGACGAAGAAAACGAAATCGGGATGCGCGCCGTCGCAGTCCCTGTCCTCAACTCCCAGGGGCACGCCTTTGCTTCCGTCGCCACGGCGGTGCCGGTGTTCCGGATGAGCATGGAAGAACTGATCGCACACGTCCCCACGCTGCAGGAAGCCGCGGCTGAGTTGTCGGCCCGCCTGCCCCAGCGCTAGCCCTCGTTGCGAGGCCCGCTTTGCGCCCCAAACTCACCCGCAGGTACGCAGAGCGGGCCCCGCAACGCACCCCCCCTTCGTTGCGAGGCCCGCTTTGCGCCCCAAACCCGCCCGCAGGCACGTAAAGCGGGCCCCGCAACGCACCATCACACCAACTATCCATCGCCAAGATGTTCGCGATAAGAACAAGCGTGCGGAATATGAACACTTGTAGTAACCTCAATAACACCCGGTCAGGCGGCGCCCTCCAAAAGTGCCAAATGCCCGCGGTGCTGAAGTCAAAGGAGCTTTAGGATGAGCAACCGAGCCGAGTCCGTTCTGGTGGGCCTCATAGGCGAAGGCGTCATGCCCTCGCTCACGCCGCCCATGCATGAACGCGAAGCCGATGTGCAGGGCCTTCGCTTGCTGTACCGCCCCATCGACCTGCTGGAACTCGCGTTACCGGCCACCGCCGTCGGGGATCTCCTGACCGCCGCCCGGCGCATGGGCTACAACGGCCTCAACATCACGCATCCGTGCAAGCAGTTGGTGCTTGAGCACCTTGATGAAATTTCCGACGACGCCCGTCGGCTGGGTGCCGTCAACACAGTCCTGATCCAGGACAGCCGGCTGATCGGCCACAACACAGACTTCTCCGGTTTCGGCTCGGCGCTCGCTGAGGGGCTCCCGAACGCCACACTGGATCGCGTGGTCCAGCTTGGTGCGGGAGGTGCCGGCTCCGCCGTCGCCTACGCCCTCCTCACCGCCGGCGTCAGTACGCTGGACCTTGTAGACATGGACCCGGCCCGTGCAGCAGAACGCGCTGCGGAACTGGGTGCTCTCTTCCCGGACGCCACGGTCACGCCCCGGAGTACTGCAGAGCTGCCGGGGATCATGCCGCTGGCTGATGGATTGGTGCACTGCACCCCGATCGGCATGGCCGCCCACCCCGGACTTCCCTTGGACATCGAAATGCTGGAACCGCGCCACTGGGTGGCGGATATCGTCTACCGGCCCATCGAAACGCAGCTGGTTCGCCAGGCGCGCGCCAAGGGCTGTGACGTCCTCGACGGCGGCCGGATGGCGGTCGGTCAGGCGGCCGACGCTTTCCAACTCATCACCGGCCGCAAAGCCGACCGGGAGCGGATGCGGGCACACTTCCTTGAGCTGATCGCGGCGGAAGACTCAGCCGCCCCGCAGCTTGCGAAGGCGGGCCGCTGATGCGCACAGGAATCGCAACGGTCTGCCTGTCCGGCACTCTGAAAGAGAAAATGCAGGCCTGCGCCATTGCGGGGTTCGACGGCATCGAGATCTTCGAACAGGACCTGGTCACCTCGCCGCTCAGCCCTGAGGAAGTCCGCAAAATGGCCGCGGATCTTGGCTTGGGCCTCGATCTCTACCAGCCGTTCCGCGACTTCGACGGCGTCACTCCGGACCTGCTGAAGGCCAACCTCAAGCGGGCAGAGGCCAAGTTCAACCTGATGGAACGCCTTGGCATGGACACCATCCTGGTCTGCTCCAACGTTGCCACGGCAACCATCGACGATGATGACCTCCGGGCTGAACAGCTGGCCGAACTCGCCGGGCTGGCGGGGGATCACGGCGTCAAAGTTGCCTACGAAGCACTGGCTTGGGGCAAATACGTCAACGACTACGAGCATGCGTACCGCCTGGTGGAGATGGTGGACCACCCCAACCTGGGCACCTGCCTGGACTCGTTCCACATCCTGTCCCGCGATTGGGACACCGCGCCCATCGAGGACATCAACGCGGAGAAGATCTTCTTCGTCCAGGTAGCGGATGCCCCCAAGCTCTCCATGGACGTGCTCTCCTGGAGCCGGCACTACCGGGTTTTCCCCGGGGAGGGCCAGTTTGAGCTCGCCAAGTTCATGGGCCATGTGGTCCGCGCAGGCTACACGGGCCCGGTCTCGCTCGAAGTGTTCAACGACGTCTTCCGCCAGTCGGACACCGATCGCACGGCCGTGGACGCCATGCGCTCCCTGATCTGGCTTGAGGAGCAGAGTGCCGCATGGCTCGCAAGCACCTCCGCGGAAGGGGGAACCGACGCAAAAGCCGGGCTCCGCCGTCGTTATCCCATGGAACTTGCCACGCTGCCCAAAGTGGACGAGCCCGCCGGCTTCAACTTCGCCGAGGTCAAAGCTGACGACACCGCACAGCTGGAGAAGCTCCTGGGCCAACTCGGGTTCGCGTTCGAGGGGCGGCACCGCACCAAGGACGTCCAGCTCTGGACCATGGGCCAGGCCCGCCTGATCATCAACGAGCAAGCGGCATCCCACGCGGAACCGGCTATCGCCGCTTTGGGGTTCGACGTCGACTCCCCAGTGATTGCCTCCGCCCGCGCCCAGCAGCTCAAGGCACCCGTGGTGGCCCGCAAGGTCCAGGCCAATGAGGAAGTCTTCCAAGGCATCTCCGCTCCGGACTCCACGGAGATCTTCCTGTGCCAGGGAAGCCCGGACGGCACTGCGGCCTGGACGCACGAATTCGGTGAGGGGTTGGACCGGTCCACGGCAACGCAGAACGCCGTGATCGACCACGTGAACCTCGCCCAACCGTGGCAGCACTTTGACGAAGCTGTCCTGTTCTACACCAGCGCCCTTGCCCTGGAACCGCAGCCCTTCGCTGAAGTCCCAAGCCCCAGCGGCCTGGTCCGCTCGCAGGTCATGGAGACCGGCAACGGGGCAGTCCGCCTGGTGCTGAACCTGGCGCCGGCGCAACAAGCCCAGGAAACATCCCGCAAAACGTACCAGGAACACATCGCCTTCGCCGTGGACGATCTCGTGGCCACCGCCCGGTCCGCCCATCAAAGAGGCCTTGAGTTCCTGCAGATTCCGGCCAACTACTACGAGGACCTGGACGCCCGGTTCGATCTTGAACCCGGATTCCTGGCCACCCTCAAGGAGCTCAACCTCCTGTATGACCGGGACGCCAACGGCGAATTCCTCCACTTCTACACCGCCACCGTGGGCAGTGTGTTCTTCGAAATGGTGGAACGCCGGGGCAACTACGACGGCTACGGGGCGCCCAACGCTCCGGTGCGCCACGCCGTCCAATACGACTCGCTCCACCGGGTGTAAACCCACCGCCGCCCCGCAAGCCAAGAGAAACCATCAACCGAAAGGAGCCGGCCGTGCCACACGAACAGACAGCACAGGCGCTCGAATCCGAGGAACTCGTGCCGCCCGCAGAGCCGCAGGCCGCCCACCAAGCCAAAAAGGTGGAAACCCAGGCGGATCTCAGCGCCGAGATCAAGGGCATCGGGGACCGTTACGCCGAGGCGCTGAAGAACGGCAAAGGCCCGGAGACCATGCCGCGGCTGGACTACGCTCCTTACCGCAGCAGCATTCTTCGCCACCCCACCAAGAGCCTGCACCACGCGGACCCGGAAACCATTGAGCTCTACTCGCCGGCGTTCGGACACCAGGACGTGCACGCACTGGAGTCGGACCTGACCATCCAGCACAACGGCGAACCGCAGGGTGAACGCATCATCGTCGCGGGCCGGGTCCTCGATGGAGACGGCCGCCCGGTGGCCGGCCAGCTGGTGGAAATCTGGCAGGCGAACGCATCAGGCCGCTACATCCACAAGCGCGACCAGCACCCTGCACCCCTGGACCCGAACTTCACCGGCGTCGGGCGTTGCATCACCGGCGACGACGGCTCCTACAGCTTCACCACCATCAAACCCGGCGCCTACCCGTGGAAGAACCACCTGAACGCCTGGCGTCCGGCGCACATCCACTTCTCCATGTTCGGCTCGGAGTTCACGCAGCGGATCGTCACCCAGATGTACTTCCCGGGCGACCAACTGTTCCCGCTGGACCCCATCTACCAGTCGATCGTGGACCAGGACGCCCGCGACCGTCTCGTGGCACAGTATGACCACGAGCTCACCAGCCCCGAATGGGCTCTCGGCTATAAATGGGACATCATCCTGACCGGTTCCAAGCGGACCTGGACCGAGAACGAAGCATTCGGCGACGCCGGGGACGAGGAGTAAGCGCATGAGCAAGCTGGCACCCACACCGGGACAGACCGTAGGCCCCTTCTACGGCTACGCCCTCCCCTTCAACAAGGACAACGAACTCCTGGCACCGGGAAGCCCCGGCAGCATCCGCCTCCAGGGCACTGTTTACGACGGCTCCGGCACCGCCATTCCGGACGCCATCCTGGAAATCTGGCAGCCTGACTCCGAGGGCAACATCGTCCAGCGCACCGGCTCCCTGGTCCGCGACGGCTACACCTTCACCGGATGGGGCCGCGGCTCCGTTGGCAACTCGGGCGTGTACACGTTCACCACCGTCAACCCGGGTCCCACGGCTCCGGGGGCGGCAGCGTTCATCTCCGTTGCCGTCTTCGCCCGCGGCCTCATGAACCGCCTCTTCACCCGTGTATACCTCCCGGAAAATGAGGAAGCGCTGGCCAACGATCCCCTGCTGAGCTCACTGGATCCCGAGCGACGCAAGACGCTCATTGCCCGCCGCGACCCGGACGGCGGCCTCACCTGGGACATCCGTCTTCAGGGCGTCGACGAGACTGTGTTCCTGGACTTCCAGCAGGACGGCTCGCTGGACATCAATACGGAAAACCAGGCATGACCAACGGCGACTTCGGCCTCCTCAGCCCCGTCTCGGCGTCGCCCGCTGTGGCCGCGCTGACCGGTGATCGTGCCGTGATCGCGGCAATCCTCGACGTCGAAGCCTCCTGGGCTGCTGTCCTCGAGGAAGCGGGACTGGCTCCCGCCGGATCCGCCGCTGTGGTGGCCGAAGCCGCCAGTGCAGGCTCTTACGACGTCGTTTCCATAGCGGAACACGCGCAGGGCGGCGGCAATCCGGTGATTCCGCTGCTTGGCGACCTACGTGCCCGCGTCCGGGACTTGGACACTGCCGGAATCGGTGCGGCCTCGGCTGTGCACACATCGCTGACCAGCCAGGACGTCCTCGACACCGCGCTCATGCTCCTCGCCAGCCGCACTATTTCTGCCTTGGTACTGGACGTCAAGGGCACGACGACGGCGCTCGCCACCTTGGCGGAACAGCATGCGGGAACGCTGTGTGTGGGCCGGAGCCTGACACAGCATGCCCTTCCGTACACGTTCGGGCTCAGGGCGGCTCAGTGGTTCCAAGGCGTCGCCGCTGCTGCCACTCGATTGGAGTCGCTGGAGTTGCCGGTTCAGTTCGGTGGGGCTGGCGGGACTCTGGCTTCGGGGACCAAGCTGACTGCTGGTTCGGACGCAACGCCGTTTACATTGGCCGACTCACTGGCCGCAAGGTTGGGCCTCGCACCCGCTCCCGCCCCGTGGCACACCAACCGGCTGGCCGTTACTTCGCTGGGCGACGCGTTGGCGGCGCTGCTGGATTCCTTCGGCAAGATCGCCGCCGACCTGCTGTTCCTGAGCCGTCCGGAAGTCGGCGAACTCGGCGAACCCTTGACCGCCGGACGTGGAGTTTCCTCGGCCATGCCACAAAAGCAGAACCCCGTTCTCTCCGTCCTGATCCGCAGTGCAGCGTTGCAGGCCCCGGGGCTCGCGTCCCAACTGCACCTCGCTGCTGCCACCTTCAACGATGAACGCCCTGACGGTGCCTGGCATAGCGAATGGCCCGCGCTCCGGCAGCTCTTGGCGTTGGCCTTGGGGGCTGCCGGACACCTCCGCGAACTCAGCGAAGGCCTCCGGGTCTTCCCCGATGCGATGCGCCGGAACCTCGAGATCTCGGGAGCCCTCCTAGTAAGCGAAGGCGTCTCGGCCGCCGTCGCCCCGCTCCTTGGTGCGGAGGGAAAGCAAAAGCTGCAGGCCGTCGTCGACGAAACCCTCAAAGCGCCCGCCGCTGAACAGTCCCGGATTTACGCCAAACTCCTGCGCGAAGCCGTCCCCGCGGACAAACTTTCCGATGCTGAACTTGAGGCGCTCCTGGACCCGGCAAGCTACCTCGGAGAAGCTCAGGAAATCAGCCGCCGGATCCTCGCGGCCTACCCGAACTTTGCAGCATCATCATCGAAGGGAGCCGCTCGTGGCTAAACCAATCGTCAAGGCCGTGCTGCTCTCCCCGCAGCGCGAACTCGGAACCAAGCCGCTCCTGGTGGTAGGTCCGTCGTTGGGTACCTCCACCATTCTTTGGACCGAAACCGCGGCACTCCTGGGCGACGAGTACGACGTCATCGGCTGGGACCTCCCCGGCCACGGCATCTCGCCCACCGTCACGGAAGGTTTCGGCGTCGCGGAACTGGCGGACGCCGTCGTCGATCTTGTTGACTCGGTTTTGCCGGGTGCGAGCTTCCATTACGCGGGCGTCTCACTGGGCGGGGCCACGGGGCTGCAGCTTGGCATCAAGCACGCCGACCGGCTCCGCAGCCTGTCCGTCCAGTGCAGCGGCGCCAAGCTGGGCACGCCGGAAGGCTGGCTGGAACGTGCCGAAACGGTTCGCAAACTAGGGACTCCGGTGATGATCCAGGGTTCGGCGGAACGCTGGTTTGGCCCGGGTTTCATGGACCGCCAACCGGACATCAGCAGCCGCCTGCTGCACGCCCTCCGCGACGCCGACCGCTTCGGCTACGCGTTCTGCTGTGAGGCCCTCGCCGCGTTCGACGTCCGTGAGCAGCTCGGCAGCATCACCGTCCCCACGCAGGTGATCGCCGGCGTCGAGGATTCAGTAGCACCGCCGTCGATGGCCGAAGCTGTTGCCGCGGGCATCAACGCCGGCGGCGGTACCGCTGAGGTTGTAGTGCTCGACGGCGTCGCCCACCTCGCCCCTGCGGAGGCGCCGGCTGCAGTGGCCGACGTGATGCGCACTTTCATGAAGGAGAACGGACTGTGAGCGCTTTGTCCCCGGACAATTTCGAACGAAATGGTGCCGTGCAGCCTGACTCCACCATCCAGGACCTGTACGACGCCGGCATGGTGGTTCGCCGCGAAGTGCTGGGCGATGCGCACGTGGACCGTGCCAACGCCGGCAAGGACTCCTTTACCGAGGACTACCAGGACATGATCACCAGGATCGCCTGGGGAGGCATCTGGACGCGGCCGGGCCTGAGCCGGCAAATGCGGTCCGCCGTCACCCTCACGGCACTGGTGGCGCACGGTCACTGGGAGGAGCTCGCCATGCACATCAGGGCAGCCCTCAACAACGGCCTGAGCAGGGACGAGATCAAGGAAATCCTGCTGCAGACCGCCATCTATTGCAGCGTGCCGTCAGCCAACTCGGCGTTCAAGACGGCCCAGAAAGTATTCGCCGAGATCGACGCCAACGAACCCAACTAGTCCCCACCGCCACCCAACTAGGTAACAGCAAACGTCCCATTGGGGGCTCATAGCGACGTTTGCTGTTACTCAGTTGGGAAAGAGAACAAAGGAAAACCCATGAATCAGGCTTTTGTGTACGACGCCGTGCGCACGCCCTTCGGCAAGTTCGGCTCCGGCCTTGCTGCTGTCCGCCCCGATGACCTTGCCGCCCACGTGGTCCGCGAGTCCGTAAAGCGTGCTCCCGGCCTGGATGTCGAGAGGATCGACGAGGTGGTGTTCGGCAACGCCAACGGTGCCGGCGAGGAAAACCGCAACGTTGCCCGCATGGCCACGCTGCTGGCCGGGCTCCCGGTCTCTATTCCGGGGACCACGGTGAACCGTCTGTGCGGTTCCTCCCTGGACGCGGCCATCATTGCTTCGAGGCAGATCAACGCCGGCGACGCCGACCTCATGCTCGTAGGCGGCGCCGAATCCATGTCCCGTGCGCCCTGGGTCCTCCCGAAGACCTCCAAACCGTACCCGGCCGGTGACATGACGCTCGCGTCCACCACGTTGGGCTGGCGTTTGGTGAACCCTGCCATGAACAAGGACTGGACCATCTCCCTGGGCGAGGCCACCGAGCGCCTGCGCGAGAAGTACGGCATCACCCGGGAACGCCAGGATGCTTTTGCAGCGGATTCACATAATCTGGCCGATGCTGCGTGGCACGAAGGCTTCTACGATTCTTTGGTGACACAGGTTCCGGGCACGGATCTGGTCCGTGATGAGGGTATCCGCGCTGGTTCTTCCGCGGAGAAGCTGGGAGGTTTGAAGACGGTCTTCCGTCCCGAGGCTGACGGGCCCGACGGCGGTACGGTCACCGCCGGGAATGCCTCGCCGTTGTCTGATGGTGCTTCGGCTGCATGGATCGGTTCGGAGGCTGCTTCTGGGCTGCTGGGCATGGAGCCCCTGGCCCGCATCGCCGGCCGCGGTGCGCACGGCAACGATCCCCAGTTCTTCGGGTTCGCCCCGGTGGAGGCCGCAAACAAGGCCCTCGCAAAGGCGGGCATCGGCTGGGACCAAGTTGGCGCCGTCGAACTTAACGAAGCGTTCGCCGCCCAATCGCTGGCGTGCGTTGACGCGTGGGGGATCGATCCCGCGATCGTGAACCAGCACGGCGGTGCGATCGCGATGGGTCACCCGCTCGGTGCCTCCGGTACCCGTATTCTCGGTACGCTCGCCCGTTCACTGCAGGCGTCCGGGCAGCGTTGGGGCGTTGCGGCAATCTGCATCGGCGTGGGCCAGGGTCTGGCGGTTGTGTTGGAGAACGTCACTGCCGGCGCATCGGCATAAGAAGGGGTTGAGTCATGCTGAATTTCATTGACACTGTTGGCGAGGCTGTCGCCGGCATCAAGGACGGCTCCACGGTGATGATCGGCGGGTTCGGCAACGCCGGGCAGCCGTTCGAACTGATCGATGCCCTCATGGATTGCGGCGCCAAGGACCTCACGGTGGTGAACAACAACGCCGGCCAGGGCGATCAGGGCCTGGCGCTGCTGATCAAGGAAGGCCGGGTCCGCAAGATGATCTGCTCCTTCCCGCGGCAGTCCGATTCCTGGCACTTCGATGCCAAGTTCCACGCCGGCGAGATCGAGCTGGAGCTGGTCCCGCAGGGCAACCTGGCTGAGCGGATCCGCGCCGCGGGCGCTGGAATTGGTGGATTCTTCACGCCCACCGGCTACGGCACCACGCTGGCCGAGGGCAAGGAAACCAGGCTGCTGGACGGCAAGTGGCAGGTGTTCGAAACACCAATCCACGCCGATGTTGCCCTGATCAAAGCACTCAAGGCCGACGGCAAGGGCAACCTGGTGTACCGCAAGACAGCCCGGAACTTCGGGCCCATCATGGCTGCCGCTGCCAAGCACACCATCGTGCAGGTCTCGGAGATCGTGCCTACCGGTTCCCTGGATCCGGAGAACGTGGTGACCCCGGGAATTTACGTCAACAGCGTGGTCCGCGTCGGCGGTTCCAACGCAGAACAGGTGGCCTGATCATGAGCACCCAAACCAGCCTCCAGACCTCCGAAAAGCCGCTGGGCCGCGACGAACTCGCACAACTGGTGGCCCGCGACATCGTCCCCGGATCCTTCGTGAACCTGGGCATCGGCCAGCCAACACTCGTGTCCAACTACCTCACCGAGGAACAGAACATCACGCTCCACACGGAGAACGGGATGCTCGGAATGGGCCCGGCCGCTGTTGGGGATGACGTCGATGGTGACTTGATCAATGCCGGGAAGATTCCCGTCACGGAACTGCCCGGGGCCTCTTACTTCCATCACGCCGACTCGTTCGCGATCATGCGCGGCGGACACCTGGACATCTGCGTGCTCGGCGCCTTCCAGGTTTCCGCAACGGGTGACCTCGCCAACTGGCACACCGGCGCACCGGACGCCATCCCCGCCGTCGGAGGTGCCATGGACCTCGCCACGGGGGCCAAGGACGTGTTTGTGATGATGACTTTGCTGACGCGAGAGGGCGTGTCCAAGCTCGTGGAGCAGTGCACCTACCCGCTCACCGGCGTCGGCTGCGTCACCCGCGTGTACACGGACAAAGCTGTTTTCCTGACAGGGTCCGACGGCGTCACCGTCCGTGAGACGTTCGGTTGCACCTTCGAGGAAATCCAGGAGCTCGTACCGCTTCCGCTGAAGAAGGCAGAGTAGGCCCCGCAAGTTGGGCGCCCCTCGTTGTGGGGCCCGCTTTGCGTGCTTGATCCCGGGTTTGGGGCGCAGAGTAGGCCCCGCAAGTTGGGCGCCCCTCGTTGTGGGGCCCGCTTTGCGTGCGTGATTCCGGGTTTGGGGCGCAGAGTAGGCCCCGCAAGTTGGGAGCCCCGCAACGCAATCTAGGATTGGTAACCATGACCGACTCCACAGTTACCCCGCAGGCCAGCGACCAGTACGTCCAGTCGCTGGCCCGGGGTCTCGCTGTGATCAGGGCCTTCGACGCAAACAACCCGGTGATGACGCTCAGCGAAGTCGCAGCCCGCACGGACCTGACCCGCGCAACTGCCCGGAGGTTCCTGCACACCCTGGTTGAGCTCGGCTACGTTCGTACTGATGGCAAGACGTTCGCACTCACGGCGAAGGTGCTGCAGCTTGGCTACTCGTATCTCTCCGCGCTTTCCCTGCCCCAGCTCGCCCAGCCGCACCTGGAGCAACTGAGCCTGAAACTGGGGGAGTCGACGTCGGCAGCGGTCCTCGACGGCCCGGATATCTTCTACGTTGCCCGCGTCGCCACCCGCCGGATCATGAACGTCGGCATCACCGTCGGCACCCGCTTCCCGGCGTATGCCACCTCCATGGGCCGAGTGCTGCTGGCCGGATTGCCGCAGGCCAAGCTGGAGGCATACCTCACGACGGCGGAACTCACCCCGCTCACGCCGCGAACCGTGGCCAGCGTGCCCGACTTGAGGGCCGCCGTCGAGCATGTCCGTGCGCAAGGCTGGTGCTTGCTGGACCAGGAGCTGGAGATCGGGCTGATGTCCATCGCGGCTCCGGTGTGGAACCACAACAACGGCGACAACGTGGCTGCGATCAACGTGTCCCTGCAGGCCCAGGCCGTCGCGGCCCAGCCCGACCCGGAGAAGTACCTGGATTCTGTCCGGGCCGAAGTGGTGGCCACAGCCAAGGCGATCTCGCAGGACGTGTCGGCGAAGCACTAACCGGCTACTTCCGAATCGACGCCAGCCGCGTCTCCAGGATCCGCCGCACCATCGAGTCCGGCACGGGGTTGTCCGCCGAGAACCGCAACGTCCCCGGCGACCACGAATAACCCCCAAGCTCCTCCGACATCTCCGGCAGGATCTGCCCGCTGAACGGGTACAGGGCCAGGTGTTTCTTGGTTTCCTGCACGCTGAGGAAGCCCTTGCCGTCAACCAGCAGCGCGGGCATCCCGTAGCTGACACCCTCTTCGGCGTCCGGGGCCAACTCGCGGGCGATCCCCACAATCCGCTCCAGGATTGCTCGGTTGGCCTCAGTGACGCCCTCAAGATATTCGGTGACGGTTCCCATGGCCCAATCCTGCGCCATACACGGGAGTTTTTGTACAGCTAATGACCTTTAGAAGCGGTTTTAGGGGCGGTATCTGTACAAAAACTCCAGAGTGTTTAGCGCTCGGGAATCACCGCGATGCCCTGAATTTCGATCAGGGCCTCTTTCTGCCACAGCCGTGTGACGCCGATGCCGGCCATCGCCGGATACTGGGAGCCGGCCATTTCACGCCAGATGCGTCCGATTTCGCGGCCGTTGGCCATGTAGTCGTCCACGTCAGTGAGGTAGATGGTGACGTTGACCAGGTCTTCAGGCTGTCCGCCGGCCTCGCGCAGGGTGGTGATGACGTTGGAGAACGCCTGCGTGAACTGCTCCACGATGCCGCCGGGAACGATGTTCATGTTCTTGTCCAAGGCAGTCTGCCCGCCCAGGAAAACGGTATTGCCGGCCAGGATGCCGTGCGCAAAGCCCGATGGCTTGGGCAGCGATTCCGGGTTGATCGTTGTGTGGCTCATGCTGTTCCTCCTCGTTGTGGCAACTGCAAAAACTTTTGGAAAGCCTCTGTGCAGATCATTTCCGCCGTGCTACGTTGAGCATATGTGACGATCGTAAAAAAGTCGACACATCACAAAACTCGAAGGGAACCGCAATGAAACTCGCCACCTTGCGCACGGCCAATGGAGGTACGACGGCGGCACTCGCCACGGGCGCCGACTCCTACCTCACGCTGCCCGCTACTGACGTCGGGGCCCTGTTGGCCCTGCCGGAATGGCGGAACGTGGTGAAAGAGGCCGCAGCATCCAAGGAGCAGAAAGTCATCGCAGCCGGTGAAGCCGACCTGGCGCCGCTCCTTCCCCGCGCAGGGAAAGTCATCTGCTGCGGACTGAATTACGGAGACCACATTCAGGAAATGGGCCGGGAACTGCCCGAGTACCCCACGCTGTTTGCCAAGTACGCGGACACGCTCGTAGGAGCCAACGACCCCGTGGAAGTCCAGGGCAGCGGCCGCGTCGACTGGGAAGCCGAGCTGGCCGTCGTCGTCGGAACTGAGCTGTACCGGGCGGACGAAGACGAGGCCCGCGAGGCAATCGCCGGCTACACAGTCGCCAACGACGTTTCCATGCGCGACTGGCAGAGCCGGACGCTGCAGTGGTTCCAGGGCAAGGCCTGGGACGGCACCACCCCCGTGGGCCCGGTCTTGGTCACGGCGGACGAATCCGGTCACGAGTTCGAGGTCCGCGGCTACGTCAACGGCGAGCTGGTGCAGCAGGGGAATACCAGCACGTTGGTGTTCGGTCCGGCGCAGCTCCTGTCCTACATTTCGCAGTTCACCGTCCTGCGTCCCGGCGACCTCGTCCTCACGGGTACGCCCGGGGGAGTGGGGATGGGAATGACCCCGCCGCGCTACCTCAACGACGGCGACGTCCTCATCACTGAAATCGACGGGATCGGCCGGTTGGAGAACCAGTTCCGAATCCACGCCTCAGTTCCAGCCAACGCCTGAACGTCACACCACACCAAAGGAGAACCCCATGAGCCAGAGCACCACTGAATACGTCCTCGAAGGCGACAACTCCATCTACGCGCAAGCTGACGGCAAGGTGGTCCCTGTGGTCACCCGTGCCGGCGCGGAAGACACCAATACGGCACAGTCCGGCGATTGCATCCGCGTCTCCGGCGTGAGTATCCAGCACACCCCGGCAACCAAGATCTGGTTCGGCCAGGTGTCCAACACCCCCGGCTACCGCTCGCTCCCGCACCACCACGGTGAGGCCGAAACCGGTGGCTACGTGCTTCGCGGCCACGGCCGGATCTACTTCGGCGAGAACTACTCCGAGTTCCTTGACATGAAGGCCGGCGACTGGGTTTTCGTGCCGCCGTTCATGCCCCACGTGGAGGCCAACATGTCTGTCACCGAAGAACTCGTATGGCTGACGGCCCGCACGCCGGAGAACCTCGTGGTCAACCTCGAGGATGTCGCAGACGAAACCCTCGCCGACTACCGCCGGGCCTAAGCCATGATCACTGGAACCCTGACCTCGGAGACCTTCCTCAAGGCCATGGAGCTCACGCCCGTAACGGCCGAAGTATTCGATGAGGCGTATGAAGCAACCACCCAGTACGTGCCTTGGCCAAAAGCCTACGGTGGAGACATGGTGGCGCAGGCAGCAGCGGCCATGATGCGCTCGGTGGGTGCCGACCGGATCCTGCATTCGATGCACAGCTACTTCATGCGTCCAGTGGATATCGGTTCCAGCGTCCGTTACGAAGTGGAACATTTGCGGGACGGCCGCGGGTACTCCACCCGCACGGTTCGCGGTTTCCAGAACGGCAAACCCGTCTATGCCGCCATGGGTTCCTTCCAGGTTCCCGAAGAGGGACCGGACTTCCAGCCGGAGGCCCCTGCCGCCGTCGAGCCTGAATCGCTGCGGACGGCAGCTGAAGCACTGGACGGGGTCGAGGGCGCGGCGGCAGACTATTGGTCCACGGGGCGAAGCTTCGATATGCGGCATATTCCCGGACCGGTATACATCGATCTCGAGGGCGGTGCGGTGCCTCAACAAGCCATCTGGGTCAAGGCGTTTGATGCCCTGCCCGACGACGTCGACCTCCACCGCGCCGCTCTCGCCTACGTCTGCGATTACACGATTTTGGAGCCGTTGCTCCGCGTGAACGGGCTCAATTGGTCCAGCCCCGGACTCGCCACCGCCAGCCTGGACCACTCCATGTGGTTCCACCGCGACGGTCGGGCCGACGAATGGGTGCTCTACGCCCAGGACGCCATTTCCGCTCAAAGCAACAGGGGCCTGGCCATGGGCCGCTTCTTTGACCGCCAAGGACGACTCCTCGCCACAGTCGCCCAAGAGGGCATGATCCGGCCCGGCGCCTAGATAGCTTTCCACCTCCCCAACCATCAGCTTCAACGACGCACCACTGAAAGGAACGGCCATGAGCATGATGCCATCGGCCCACGTGGACACGTTCACCCGCGACCACCTGCCGCCCGCCGATACCTGGCCTGCGCTTGAATTCACCCTCCCTGAACTCCACTACCCGGAACGGCTTAACGCTGCTGCGGTACTGATCGACGACGCTGTCGAACAGTACGGCGCAGACCGCCCCGCCCTGTGGACCCCTGACGGCTCGGTCTGGACCTATGGTCAGCTCCAGCAGCGTTCCAACCAGGTGGCCCAGGTCCTCACCGAAGACCTTGGTGTTGTGCCGGGAAACCGCGTGTTGCTGCGCGGGCCGAACAACCCCTGGATCGTTGCTGCCTGGCTCGGTGTGCTGAAAGCGGGAGCCGTGGTGGTCACCACTATGCCCATGCTGCGCTCCACCGAGGTCTCCACCCTGATCGCCCTCACCAAGCCGGTGGTGGCCATCTCCGATCACCGGTTTGTGGATGAGCTCAAGGTCGCTGCCGGGGACGCGGTACAGGTCCTCACGTACGGCGCCGGCAACGGGTTCGACGACGACGGCGACCTCACCTCCCGCTGCGGGCATAAGAGCGGCATGTTCACGGCTGTGGATACCTCAGCGGACGACGTTGCCCTGCTGGGCCCGACGTCGGGCACCACCGGTGTGCCCAAGGTGACCATGCACTTCCACCGGGACATCCTGGCTAACGCGGACACCTTCGCCCGGCACATCCTGCAGCCCACGTCGGACGACGTCTTCGCCGGTTCGCCGCCGCTGGCCTTCACGTTTGGCCTGGGCGGACTGGTGGTCTTCCCGCTCCGATTCGGCGCGTCCTCACTCCTGACGGAGAAGGCCGGCCCCGTGGAACTCGCGGAAAACGCGGCCGCGGCAGGGGCCACCATCCTTTTCACCGCGCCCACTGCATACAGGGCCATCCTGAAAGAGAAGCGCGGCGATCTCCTCCGTGGCCTTCGCATCGCAGTCTCCGCAGGTGAGCACCTCTCCAAGGAAACCTGGGAAGCAGTGCATGAGGCGACGGGTTTGCGGTTGGTCAACGGCATCGGTGCCACGGAGATGCTGCACGTCTTCATCTCCGCTGCCGGGGACGACATCCGGCCCGGGACCACAGGACGCGCTGTTCCGGGATTCCGGGCCACCATCCTGGACGAGGACGGCAACGAGCTAGGCCCCGGGAACATCGGACGCCTGGCCGTCATAGGTCCCACCGGATGCCGGTACCTGGACGATGCCCGCCAAGCGAACTACGTGGTCCAGGGCTGGAACGTCACGGGCGATACGTTCGGCATGGATGCCGACGGGTACTTCACGTACCAGGCGCGCTCGGACAACATGATCGTCTCATCCGGGTACAACATCGGTGCGCCAGAGGTTGAAACGGCCATTGACCAGCACCCTGACGTTGTGGAAAACGCCGTGATCGGAGTCCCTGACGAGGAGCGCGGAAGCATCGTCTGCGCGTTCATCGTCCTGCGTGAAGGCGTCACCGGCGACGCCGCCAAACGCAAGGAAATCCAGGACTTCGTCAAGCAAACCATCGCCCCGTACAAGTACCCGCGGGACGTCCGCTTCGTTACCGAACTTCCGCGCAATCCCAGCGGCAAGCTCCAGCATTTCAAGCTCCGCGACAAGGTCCTCGCTGAGGATGCCACCACCAACGCGAGCCAGACCGAACAACTTACCCCTGCCGGCCAGAGCCAGGCCTGAGAAGGAGCAACACCATGAAAATCGCAATTGTTGGAGGCGGCCCCGGCGGCCTCTACTTCGCAGCACTGATGAAGCAGCTGGATCCGTCACACGACATCACCCTCTGGGAACGCAACGCTGCCAGCGATACCTTTGGTTTCGGCGTCGTATTTTCCGATGAGACGCTGGGCGGCATCGGTAATGCTGACCCGGTGGTGGCGGAATACATGAGCCGCCGCTTTGCCCGTTGGTCCGATATCGACATCCACTTCCGTGGCGAGATGATGACGGTGGGCGGCCAAGGCTTCGCTGCCATGAGCCGCAAGGAACTGCTGGAACTGCTCCAGCGCCGCTGCATCGAACTGAACGTGGACGTGCGTTTCAGCACCCTGGCCCCGGCCGTTGAGGAACTCGAAGCCAATTACGATCTTGTTCTTGCTGCGGACGGCATCAATTCCCAGATCCGCGCCAAATACGCTGACTCGTTCAAGCCGAACCTGGACATGCGGACCAACAAGTTCATGTGGCTCGGCACGGACCAGGTATTCGAGGCCTTCAAGTTCTTCGTGAAGGAAACCGAGTGGGGCGTCATGCAGATCCACGGTTACCCGTACTCGGATGAGGGCTCCACGTTTATCGTGGAAATGCACCAGGACGTGTGGCACGCTGCCGGCTTCGATGAGACCGCCAACGAGGTCTTCCCTCCCGGTGTCTCGGATGAGAAGGCAATCGCCAAGATCCGTGAGATCTTCGCCGAGGAACTGAACGGCTACGAGGTCCTCACCAACAACTCCAAGTGGATCAACTTCACCACGGTCCGGAACGAGAACTGGCGCCACAACAACGTGGTCCTGCTGGGCGACGCAGCCCACACGGCCCACTTCTCCATCGGTTCCGGCACCAAGCTGGCCATGGAAGACTCGTTGGCGCTGGCCGCTTGCCTGCACGAGCACGCAGACGTCGAGTCCGCCCTGGCAGCCTATGAGGCCGAGCGCCGGCCGGTTGTGGCGTCCACACAGCGGGCAGCCCAGGCATCCCTTGAGTGGTTCGAGCGGATCGGGCAGTACAAGGACCAGGACCCCACCCAGTTTGCGTTCAATCTGCTCACCCGCAGCCGCCGCATCACCCAGGAGAACCTGCGCCTGCGTGATCCCGAGTTCGCGGAGGCCGTGGATCGCGGCTTCGCTTCCTCACAGGGACGCTCAGAGGTTGCTCCGGCAATGTTCCAGCCCTTCCGTATCGGTGGGCTGGAGCTGAAGAACCGGATCGTGGTGTCCCCGATGGATATGTACTCCGCCACGGATGGCATTCCCGGTGACTTCCACAAGGTCCACCTCGGTTCCAAGGCCCTGGGCGGCGCCGGTTTGGTCATGACCGAGATGGTCTGTGTCTCCGAGACCGGCCGGATCACCCCGGGTTGCAGCGGCCTGTACACGGACGAACAGCGGGACAGTTGGAAGGAGATCGTGGACTTCGTTCACGGCCGTTCCACTGCCAAGATCGGCGCCCAGCTGGGTCACTCAGGCCGCAAGGGCTCCACCAAGCTCATGTGGGAGGGCATCGACCAGCCGCTCGAGTCCGGCAACTGGACCGCCGTCGGCCCTTCTGCGCTGCCGTACAGCCCCGAAAACCAGACCCCTGTGGAGCTGGACCGCGCGGGGATGGATGCCATCAAGGCTGAGTTCGTCGCTTCCGCTGTCCGTGCGGACGAGGCCGGTTTCGACCTCCTGGAAATCCACGCCGCCCACGGCTACCTGCTCTCCTCCTTCCTCTCGCCGGTGTCCAACAAGCGGACCGACGAGTACGGTGGCAGCTTGGAGAACCGGCTGCGGTTCCCGCTGGAAGTGTTCGACGCCGTTCGCGCGGCTTGGCCGGCCGGCAAGCCGGTGACGGTGCGCATCTCCGCCACGGACTGGATCGAGGGTGGCAACACATCGGACGATTCCGTGGCAATAGCCCGGGCTTTTGTTGAGCATGGCGCTGCCGGACTGGATGTTTCCACCGGCCAGGTGGCCAAGGAAGAGAAGCCCGCCTTCGGCCGCAGCTACCAGACGCCGTTCGCGGACCGCATTCGTCAGGAAGTCGCCGCTCCGGCAGGCGTGGCGGTGATCGCCGTCGGTGCCATCTCCACTTACGACGACGTGAACTCGATCCTCCTCGCGGGCCGGGCTGACCTGATCGCCCTGGGCCGTACCCACCTTTACGATCCCCAGTGGACGCTGCACGCTGCCGCCGAACAGGAGTACCAAGGCCCCGGTGCCGAGTGGATTCCGCAGTTCCGCGCTGGTCGTCGTAAGCCACCGAGCTCGCGTACTGACGCCGTTCGTCCCCGCTTGTCGCTGCTCAAGGAAGCAGACATTGAAGAGGTCAATACCCACCTGCGCTGGACTCCCGAGTCCGCCACGGCATCTGTGCTGGTGAAGTAGCCATGGCAACTGCACCCGTCAACGACTGGAACGTCCCCAAGAAGACCACCGGCCTGGTGTTGTTCTGCTGCTGGCTCGCGATCCTCGCAGAAGGTTACGACGTCGGCGTCCTGGGAGCCATCCTTCCCGCCCTCGCCGAATACAAGGAATGGAACCTTAGCCCGCTCGCCCTCGGAGGCCTCGGCTCATATGCCCTGATCGGCATGCTTATCGGAGCCTTGTTCATCGGTACGCTCAGTGACCTTGTGGGCCGCAAGAAGATGCTCCTGGCTTCCATGGCAATCTTCACGCTCACCCAGGCGGGCGCTGCATGGGCTCCGACGCCGGAGCTCTTCGGCCTGTTCCGGCTGATCGGCGGCTTGGGCATGGGCGGTGTCATTCCGGTGGCAGCGGCCCTGACCATCGAATACTCGGCCCCGAACAAGCGCTCGTACAACTACGGCCTCATGTATTCCGGCTACTCGCTGGGCATCGTGGCAGCCGCCCTCGCCGCCTTGTTCGTCCTGCCCATGGGCGGCTGGCGTGCGGTGGTTGCGATCGGTGCAGCACCGGTGGTCCTGATTCCCATCATCTGGAAGTTCCTGCCTGAATCCTTGGAATTCCTGGAGACAAAGGGCCGGAAGTCCGAGGCCAAGGCCTTGGCTGCCAAGCTGAACATCGCCAACTACAGGCCTGTTGTTCCCGTGGCTCCTGCTGCTGGCGTCCAAGCAGACCCGTGGTGGAAGACCATCACCACCATGTTCTCCCGTAAGTACCTGCGCTCCACTGTGTTCTTTTGGATCTCGCTTTTCTGCGGTTTGGTCCTGGTCTACGGCCTGAACACCTGGCTGCCGAGCATTATGAAGAAGGCCGGCTACGATCTCGGCTCTTCCTTGACGTTCCTCCTGGTCTTCAGCCTCGCATCCGCAATCGGCGGCCTGCTCCTGGGCCGTGCTGCTGACAAATACGGCAAGAAGCTCATCCTGGTGGTGTTCTACATCCTGGGCGGCCTGGGGATCATGCTGCTGGTTTTCCCCAACACCATGGTGGTCAACCTGCTGTTCGTGGCATTCGCGGGTGTCGGTTCCATCTCCACATCGCTGGTCCTAACCGGTTACATCGCCGACTACTACCCGGCCAAGGTCCGCGGTACGGCGACGGGCTGGGCCTTGAGCTTCGCCCGGCTGGGTGCCATCTCCGGACCGTTGATCGGTGGGTGGATCGCCGGCTCCAAGTTGCCTTTCGAGGCTAACTTTGCGATCTTCGCAGGCATCGCAGTGCTCGCCGCCGGAGCAGTGGCGATGATTCCCAAGCCACAACCCGAGGTGCCCGTTGCCGCCGTCGACGTTGACCCCGACGACGCAACCGTCAGCGCCCGTTAGGCGTGATCGTGGACAGGTTTCGGGAGGCGAGCGTCGAGCGAACGGTGGAATGGGTGGATACCGACGCCTCCGGACACCAGCACAACTCGGCAATCCTGCGGTGGGTGGAGGCTGCGGAAGCTGAACTTTTCCGCAGCCTGGAGTTGCCGGACTATTTTCCGAATGCTCCGCGGGTACAGCAAGTGATCAACTACAAGGCCAAGCTGTGGTTCGGCCAGCGCATCACCGCCACGGTGAAGATTCAGGCGCTCGGCCGGACCTCGCTGACCATGGCTTTCGATGTAACGTCCGACGCCGGTGACGTCGCCGCGTATGGGACGGTCACCACGGTGCACGTTCCCAACGGCGGGACGGCTGCCCAGCCGTGGCCGGAGCATCTGATCCGGGCCGTCGGGGCTGTGCAAGAGTCCTAAACGCCCACGAGACGGCAGATAACACCAATGTTGGAGGGGGTGGTGTTAACTGCCGTCTCGGCGTCAGGGGTGGGTCGGTTTAGCGCAGGCCCTTAAGGATGTTCTTGGGCCGCTGCATCTCACCGTGCTTGGCCCCCAGGATGATCACCCAGGCTGCGAAGGCCGGGATGGCCCACTGGAGTGCTTTCAGCTGCGTTTGGGCGGCCTTCAATTCATCCGATGCCCCGGCACGCGGTTCGGTGGCACCCTCGGCGCCTTCCTCCGAGAGCTCATCAACCTTCTTGCCCACAACGCCGGCGTACAGGGTGACGGCGGCTCCGGCCAACGTCACCACTGTCTTGTAGATGGTGTTGGCGGCGACGCTGTCCTGCTTGGCGATCCGACCTTTGTTTTCCCAAGCGATGGCCAGATCCGAGGCCAGGTGGCCGGCGAAAGCTGCTGTCTGAACGGGAGCCCACTTGCCCCAGCCCTTGCTGGAAAGTCGGGTTCGCTCGGTGGGATCTTTGGCTTCAGCTGCCGCGCCGTTCAGTCCGATGGCTCCCATCAGCGAGCCGCCGAACCAGGCTGCGGCTGTGAGGTCGTGAATGGAGCGGGCTACGAGATTTCCTGCCATGATGTGCTTCCTATCGTTGATACGGAAAGGACCTTTCGAGGCGATGTCAGCCTCTAAACAGCGTGCTTCTATAGTAAGCATGCTTACTAAGATGCGGCTAGCTGGAGCGGGTCTTTGGGGTTTGGGCGATGGTTCCGTTGACGTTCATGCCAGGTTCGCCGATACGGTGGCGCCCCACGGTTACGCTTAGCGGGTGGAGCAGCTCTACGCGATTTCTGCGTGCATAATTCTTGGTTGTTTGGCCGTTTTTCAGGTGGCCCTGGTGGCTGGCGCGCCCCTTGGGCGGTTCGCCTGGGGTGGGCAGCACGATGTCCTGCCGCAGAAGCTCAGGGTAGGCAGCGTGGTCTCGGTAGTGCTCTACGCCCTCTTCGGCTACACGGCGTTGGCCAAGGCGGAGCTGGTACCTGCGCTCATCAGCGAAGGCTTCACCGACGTCTTTATGTGGGTACTTACTGCCTACTTCACCGTGGGCGTGTTCATGAACGCGATCTCCCGGAGCAAGCCTGAGCGCTTTGTCATGACCCCGGTGGCGTTGGTCCTGGCCGTTCTCTTCCTGCTTCTTTCCTTGGGTTGATCCCGAACGCCTTGCGAGACTCCAGTTAACCCCCATGTTGTGCCGGCGCATGGGGGTGTGCTGCCAATCGGCGGGGACTAGCAGCGAACCTATGATGAACTGGACTGGCGCCTGATTGGGGGCGCGGAAATGAGGCTCTTTCGATGTTCGCCGTCCCGGCACCCCCGGTGCGCCACCAGCAGCTGCTTGTTACGATCTTCGGCCTCTACGGCCGGAACGCGGGAGATGCCTTGCCGGTCTCTGCGCTGATCTCCATGCTGGGCTCCCTCGGCTACGATGCTCCGGGTGTGCGGTCCTCGGTCTCCAGGCTCAAAGCCAAGGGCGTGCTCAAGAGTGTCCGCGAGGGCGGGATTGCCAAATACAAGATTTCCGAGTCCATCAGCGATGTGTTCCGTGAAGGTGACCGCCGGATCTTCGCACCCGAACCGCCCGCCCCGGTAGATACCTGGGTGCTCGCTGTTTTTTCAGTTCCTGAGTCCATGCGAAACCGCAGGCACCAGCTGCGTTCCGCCTTGCTGGCCCTGGGTTTCGGTTCGGTGGCCAACGGGGTGTGGATTGCCCCGGCGCACAAGCTGGAGCAAGCCCGGGAGCGGCTCACTGCAGGTGGGCTGATTGAGTTCGTGGACCTGTTCCGGAGCGACTACGTTTTTGACGGCCCCATGCGGCCCAAAATCTCCGAATGGTGGGACCTCAAGGAGCTCGATGAGCAATTCACCGAGTTCCTTGGGCTCTACGAAGATGCGGAACAGCAATGGACCGGGAGGGTGGGCGACGATCCCGAAAGGGCGCTGGCCGAGTCCACCGAGGAGCTACGGCGCGACGCCTTCCGCTATTACATTCCGATGCTCACCATGTGGCGGAAGTTCCCCTACCGGGACCCCAATCTGCCCACGGACTACCTCCCACCTGAGTGGCACGGGCCCGCGGTCCGCAGGACGTTCCAGGCAGTTCATCGCCTGGCCGCTCCCTTGGCCGCGGCCCATGCGCATGAGGTCATCGCAGAAGCGCTGGACCCCGCGGCGGCATGACTAGTCGCTGGTCCGCGGTGCATCAATGACACCGAACACTTCACCCTGCGGTGCCCGGACCACCACCATCCGCCCCAGTGCGCTTTCCTCCACCGGGCCCAGCAAGGTGGCGCCAAGCTCCACTGCCCGGGTGGCGGTGCCGGCAACGTAATCGCTGGCGAACCAGGTCATCCAGTGATTCGGGGTGTGATCGGGAAGTGCGGTGTCGTGGTGAATACCGCCCACTTCCCGGCCATCCAGTGGCCGGCGGACCGTGGAGTAGATGAGACCTTCTTCCGTGACGTCCTGGTAGCTGACATCAAAGACCTTCGAGTAAAAAGATCGGGCGGCAGTGTAATCGCGGGTATGCAGTTCGTTCCAGCACAGGGTGCCGTGCTCGTTGACGCGCTCGGCTCCGATGTGCGTGCCGGCCTGCCAGATCCCGAACGCTGCACCACCGCTGTCAGCGGCCAGGGCCATGCGGCCGGAGTCCATCACATCAAAGGGAGCTGCAAGGAGCTGCCCTCCGGCCGCGTCGATCTTCTTGGCCGTGAGATCAACATCGTCAGAGGCCAGGAAGGTGGTCCAGGCTGTGGGCGTGGCCGGATCCTGCTTCGGCCCCAGTCCGGCCACAGTGCGGCCCCTGAGTTGAGCCAGCTGGTAGTCCCCGGCGTCCTGCCCGCCTGAAGCGAAGTCCCAGCCGAAAAGGTCTGCGTAGAAGGCTTTTGCGGCGGGGAGGTCATCCACTCCCAGGTCCACCCACATGGGGGTTGCGGCGGGCCAGGTCGAAATCTTCGTGGACATGGGACTCCTCGGGTCGTGGCGCTGGGGGCGGGACTGCCTCCCCAGGCGCTCGATGCGCCGAGCGCCCGAGGAAGCAGCCACCCATAAAGTGCCACTCGGGCCCGATTCATGACACTGTTTTCATCAACTTTTCAGGGCACCGTGCCGTGTGCCTGCCCACATCAACCGGCGGGCGGGCGTGAGCCGCCCGCCCGCCGTCGTGCTCCAAGGGTTAGACCGTGCGGGTCGCCTTGGCGAGGTTGTCCTGAAGTTCGACGGCGGTCTGCCGGATGACGTACGCGGGGCGGTCGCGCTCAACGCGCCAGCTGTCTTCCAGCGGGCCGACGTTGACGGTGTCGAAGCCGAATTCGTCGTAGAGCTTGGTGACGAGCCCGGCGGCTTCCGGGAAGTCGCTGGAGGTGGCGAGGGCGCGGCGGTTGGGCGTGCCGGCCGGGGCGCCGTCGGTGGTGATGTCCTGGGCGAGGATGTGGTTGAAGCCCTTGGCTACCTTGGAGGTGGGGAGGTGCTTCTGGAGCAGGCCGGAGGTGGTGGCCTCGCCGTTGTCCAGCTCCGGAATGCGGCCGTCGCGCTCCCAGTAAT
This sequence comes from Arthrobacter sp. R3-55, assembly GCF_054161505.1. Classification (NCBI taxonomy): domain Bacteria; kingdom Bacillati; phylum Actinomycetota; class Actinomycetes; order Micrococcales; family Micrococcaceae; genus Arthrobacter; species Arthrobacter sp. R3-55. The sequence continues at coordinate 158,939 of NZ_CP096423.1, forward strand.
AGTTGTTGGTGTCGATGACGATCTTGCCCTCGAGCGGCTCAGTCGGGATGTCTTGATAGTTCTTGAGGGGAACGGTCACGACGGCGAAATCACCCGCCGCTGCTGCTTCGGCTGCTGTCGCGGCCCGAGCGCGTGGCCCCAGTTCGGCCACCAGTTCGCCGAGGGTTTCCGGCCCGCGGGAGTTGCTGATGACTACGTCGTAGCCAAGTTCAACCGCTTTGCGGGCGACCTGGCTGCCAATGTGTCCTGCACCGATGATTCCAATTGTTGTCATGCAGTGGACAACAAGAAGTTGCACACGCCTCATTCCCGCGTTACAAAATATGTCGATCGGCCGTATACTAAGGAGTCTTACTAGTGGGGAAGTTGTTGAGACGAGGAGGTCGGTATGGCCGGTCATTTGGAACTGGTGGAGACCCCTGATGGAGGATTTCGCATCCTGGTGTTGGACGGCGGAGACGCGCTGATGGGTCTTTCGAAGCGCTTTTCTTCGCTGGACGATGCCGTTGAGGGTGTCGCCGCCATGAGGGAAGTAGCGGGCACCGGGCTGCTGCGAACGGGGTCCACGGAGCGGTATGAAGTACTCATGCAGGAGGCGTCCGATCATGAACCGGCTCCGATGGGCGTGAGCGCAGGGGCCGGGCCGAAGGCGGACACCTGTGGGAGCTGATTCAAAGGCATCAAAGCGGCGTGGAGTCCTCTTTGACGTGGACGGGACGCTGATTGACTCCAGCTATTTCCATGCCATGGCGTGGTGGCAGGCCTTTCGTCGCGAAGGCTTGGACATCGAGATGTCAGCCATCCACCGGCGCGTGGGCATGGGAGGCGACAGGCTGATCCAAAGCCTCCTGCCCGAGTGCTCCGAGGACCTGCAGGAAGACCTGAAGAACGCCCACAGCGCGGTTTTTGCGACGTTCTGGCCGACGCTTCGGTCGTTCGACTCTGTCCGGGACCTTCTCTCGGCATGCTCCGACGCCGGACTCGCCGTCGGCTTGGCGTCGTCAGCACAACAGCGCGACCTTGAGGTCAGCCGGCACATCCTCGACGCCGGATCATCGATCGATGCCTGGACCAGCTCAAACGATGCCAAGGAAAGTAAGCCCGCGCCGGACATCCTCATAGCCTGCCTGGAGAAACTTGACGTCAGCCCGGAGGACGCGGTCTTTGTGGGCGACGCAGTATGGGACGTGAAGGCTGGAGCGGCAATCGGCATGCCCGTGATCGCCCTGACCTGCGGCGGAATCAGTGAGGCGGAATTGCGTGACGCAGGTGCCGCGGAGGTCTACGACAATCCGCGGCACCTGCTGGAGCACCTGGAATCCAGCGTCATTGGCCGGCTCGCAGCGGGAACGCTTTAGGCCTGGCTGGTTGCTTGGCCTGCCGGCATGCTTGGCTTACGCGCATGCCTGGCTTACCCGCATGCCTGGCTTACCCGCATGCCTGGCCTGATCATATGTCTGGTTCGGCTGCATTCCTGATCCGCTGATCCGGCTGATCCGGCTGATCCGCTGATCCCGGGCCGGACGATCAGCGGGGTGTATCGCTGATGCCCTTGTCCCGTCCGCGCCGGTTGCGGGCGGTCCAGATGATCAAGGCGATGATGATGACGGCCGCCACGGCAGCCAGCACCCACGGCGTGGCGTCTGTACGGGTCTGCTCCTGGGGATCGGACTCTCCCGTCCCTGGGTTGGCGGGCCCGCTGCCTGCGGGGTTCGGCGTGCTGGGCGCGCCGGACGAAGGCGCCGGGTTGGTTGGCGTTTGTGTTGAGGGCCCGGACGGATTGGTGGAATCCGGGGTGGGCGTCGGCGTCGTAGCGGCTACATTGCCTTGGGCCGCACTCATTTGCGCCGTGTTCATTTGCGCCGTGCTCATTTGCGCCGTGCCGGCGTGGGCGGCGTTGGCAGCAACCGTGGTGGACAGCATGGACCCTGCGCAAAGGGCCAACGCCGCGGCGGTGGTGGCTAGTCTTCGAAACATCGTTACCTCCAAGGGTTTAGGGCGTGGTCACGAATCCTCATACTAGTAAGGATACTGACTAAGCTGCGGAGGTGGGTGTTTTTCGTGGGTGCCGCCCTAAAACAGGAGCGGCACCCCGCCGGCACTAACGGGTGAGCTTGGCGGAATCCGGCTCCTGGTCCCCGATGTGGCCGGGCGCATTGGCGGCGAGGACACGCTGCACGAACGCGCTGTATTCCTCCATGTAATGCCGCAACAAGGAAGCGGTTCCTTCATCCTTAACTGAACCGTCGTCGTCGTACGCGTCTGCGACGAAGCGGATATAAGCCTCAGGTGCGTTCAGCTGCGGCGCGTCCAGGAAGCTCAACACGCTGCGCATGGACGACTGCATCACGGCGGTCCCGATGCCGCCCGGCGATGCGCCGATGATTCCGGTGGGTTTCCGGGCGAACGAGTTGGTGCCCCAGGGGCGGGAACCCCAGTCGATGGCATTCTTCAAGGCGCCCGGGATGGAACGGTTGTATTCCGGGGAGATGAAGAGGATGCCGTCCGATGCCGCGATCGCATCCTTCAGTTCGCGGCCCGCCGCCGGGAAGTCGGCGTCGTAATCGGAGCTGTAGAGCGGAAGGTCCTTGATGGCGATCTCGTGGAACTCGAGCTCCGGGGGCGCAACGCTGATGAGGGCCTTGGAGAGGACCCGATTGATGGAATTGCTTGCCAGGCTACCCACGAAGTAACCGATTTTGAAGGTGTCCATAGTGGCGTTCCTTTCCGACGGCGCGGCCGGAACCGGCTCGTCGACGGTGTGGTGGCTGGTTGCTTCCAGCTTCCACCGACCCTAGTGGAGTTGTGCACATAGCGCAGCCCCCTACTCCCGCGCAGACCCTTGCAGTCATAGACTCATGCCAACTGGTTCAGAGGAGAGTCCGGGAGAGTTCGGGAAGAGGGGTGGCGGGTGAAAGCAGGCATTGCGCGCGAGGCGCTCGACGGCGAGCGACGTGTGGCCGCCACGCCGGAAACGGTCAAGCAATTGGCGGGCCTGGGCCTTGAAGTGGAAATCGAATCCGGGGCCGGATTAGCCGCCGGACACAGTGACGATGAGTACGGCCGAGCAGGCGCCTCCGTGGTGCAGTCCCTGGATCTGGGGGCCCTGGATGTTTACTGCCACGTCCGTCCCATGACACCGTCGACGGCGGGAGCCCTCCGCCGGGGGTCGGTCACCGTGGGTTTGGGATCACCGTCCTCGGAATTGCCCACCGTGCGCGCGCTCGCCGCCGGCGGGATCACGTCCTTTGCCCTCGAACTGGTTCCCCGGATATCCCGCGCCCAATCCATGGACGCCCTGACGTCCCAAGCCTTGGTGGCGGGGTATCGGTGCGTCCTTGAGGCGGCCATGCGCCTGCCCCGGTTCTTCCCGCTGTATATGACCGCGGCGGGGACCATCCCACCAGCCCGGGTGCTGGTGCTGGGCGCAGGTGTTGCCGGCTTGCAGGCAATTGGAACTGCGAAACGGCTCGGCGCCCGGGTCTCCGCTAACGACATTCGACCCGCCTCGGCAGACGAAGTAGCGTCCATGGGCGGGACGTTCATCAAACTGGACCTCGAAAACGCTGAGGCCTCCGGTGGATACGCCCGGGAACTCAGTGCAGACCGCGGCGCCTTGCAACGGGCACTCCTGACACCGCACGTTGCCCAGTCGGACGTGTTGATTACAACGGCCGCGGTTCCCGGCAGGCGCGCACCCCTGCTGGTTAGCCGGGACATGGTGCAGGGCATGAAACCGGGCTCCGTGGTGGTGGACCTGGCTGCCGAATCCGGCGGCAACGTTGAGGGAAGCATCCCGGGGCAGGACATTCCCGTCCCCACGGCCGACGGCCAAGGCGTTGTCACACTGGTGGGGATCAAGGACGCTGCCTCCGCGATGCCCGCAGACGCCTCCCGCCTCTACGCCAAGAACGTGGCCAACCTGCTGGCCCTGATGACCCGCGACGGCGTGGTCAGCCCGGACTTCGATGACGAAGTAGTGGCGGGTACTTGCCTCACGCACCTCGGCGAAGTCCGGCACCCACCCACCGCGGAGGCACTCACGGCGCTCGCAGGCGAGACAGCACCCTTTGGCTCTACCCGCCCCGGAACTGAAGGAGTGCGCTGATGGATGGCATGAGCCTGTTGACGATCACTGTGCTGGCAGTGTTTGTGGGCTTCGAGGTTGTTTCCAAAGTCTCCAGCACCCTGCACACGCCCCTCATGTCCGGGGCCAACGCGATCCACGGCATCATCCTGGTGGGCGCCATCATCGTTGCCGGGCAGGCCGCAGATCCGTGGGTTCTGGCGGTCGCCCTTTTGGCTGTAGTCCTTGCCACGGCCAACCTCGTGGGCGGGTTTGTGGTGACCGACCGCATGCTGGAGATGTTCCGCGGAAGGCAGCGGCCGCCGTCGAACGTTGGTGCGGGCAGCCCCGGAAGCACTGGCAGCCCCGGCAGCGCGGGCAGTCCCGGCAGCGCTGGCAGCCCTGGTTCCGGAGGTGGCACCCCGCGGGACGCCGCGGCTAAGGAGCGCCGTCCGTGACCCTGCTCAACCCCACTTGGACTGCACTCCTTTACCTGGCCGCAGCCGCGTGCTTCATCCTCGCCCTCAAGGGCCTCAATTCACCACGTACCGCGCGGCGCGGGAACCTGATTGGAGCCCTCGGCGCCCTGGTGGCCGTGGTCACGGTGTTCCTCTCCGTCAAGCTGGACAACATCCCCTGGATACTGGGAGCCATCGCCGTCGGTTCCGGCGTGGCAGCGCCCGTGGCCCGCAGGGTGCAGATGACGCAGATGCCCCAGCTCGTGGCACTCTTCAACGGTGTAGGTGGTGGGGCTGCGGCACTCGTGGCGTTGCTGGAACTTTCCCACACAGATGAGCCCTGGGTTCGACTGGCCATCGTTTTCACGCTGCTGGTGGGTGCCGTGTCATTCGCCGGTTCCGGGGTCACTTTTGCCAAGCTTCAGGGGCTTATGACCACCAGGCCTGTGACCTTCCCCGGCCTGCCCGTCCTGATGGCCGTGGTGCTGTTGGCTGCCGTGGGAGCCGGGGTTGTGGTGATCCTGAATGGCTCGCTCGTGCTGGCGTTGGTCCTGTTGGTTTTGGGTCTGGTTGCCGGAATCCTGTTGGTGCTGCCCGTAGGCGGTGCCGATGTTCCGATTGTCATCTCCCTCCTGAATGCCTTCACCGGCTTGGCAGTCGCGGCATCGGGGCTGGTGCTGGGCAATGTACTCCTTCTTGTGGCCGGCACGCTGGTTGGGGCGTCGGGCACCATCCTGACCCGGGCCATGGCCGCGGCGATGGGGCGAAGCGTTGCCGGCATCATGTTCGGTGCCTTCAAGGGCGGCTCCACGGCCGGGTCCACAGCCGTGAGCGAACGGCCGGTTCGATCCTCCAGTGCAGAAGACGTGGCAGTGCTGCTCGGTTATGCGCAGCGGGTCATTATTGTGCCGGGATACGGCCTGGCGGTCGCCCAAGGGCAGCACACCGCAGCCGAGCTCGCCTCAGCCCTGGAAGCGCGGGGGATCGAAGTCGACTTCGCCATCCATCCGGTGGCAGGAAGAATGCCGGGGCATATGAATGTCCTGCTGGCTGAAGCCAACGTGCCCTACGAGTCGCTTAAGGAAATGGGCGAGATCAACTCCGAGTTCAAGACTGCCGATGTTGCCTTGGTGGTGGGCGCCAACGACGTCGTCAACCCTGCCGCGAAGACCACCCCTGGCTCGCCCATCTACGGAATGCCCATCCTTGAAGTGGCCGACGCCCGGCAGGTGGTGTTCCTCAAACGCTCCATGCGCCCCGGGTTTGCCGGTATTGAAAACGAACTCCTTTACGAACCGCAAACCACCCTGCTGTTCGGAGATGCCAAGGATTCCCTGACCAAGGTCCTGGGCGCAGTGAAGGGACTCTAGCGAAAGTCCCCCGAATCGCGTCATGTACTGAGCCGTGGCGGCACAAGTCTTTACAGGAAGCTTGTAACGGCTAGGAGTAATGACGTGCAGGACAGTAAGAAGAAGCCGACACCCGGGCCGCGCTTCGCCGAAGCAGAAGGCCGGGCTGTGACCAATTGGCGGATCCTCGTGGGCCAAACGGTCCAGGTGTGGCGGTACAACGAGGTTGTGGACCAGGGCTGCGTGGAGTCCGTGACCTACGACGGCAGGGTGCTCTGGCTTGCCCAAAGCGGGCCCATAGAGCGGCGCCTGGTGGAGAAAGAACGCGGAACCGGTCTCCGGATACGGATGCTGGACTGAACGCTTTTCCGGGCCGAACGGCGCAATCCTAGGCTGACTTCACGCTGCTCAAGAAATTCGAAGAAGACTGAGCAGCCGGAGTGTGCGCCAAAATCTCCGCGAGCTCAGCCAGCCTGTGTGCACGCGCGGACTCTGCGGGCGAGAACGGCTCGCCCGGCCGCGAAAAGACCAACGGACCGTGCCAGGCCGTTGGGATCTTGAGGATGTCAGTTGAGGGCCCGACGCCGGTAGCCGCCTGGGGTGCGGACCGCTCGGGGTCCATGGGGTCTACTTTGGCGGAAAGAAGTTCGGCCACGGCGAGTGGAAGTTCCTGCGGGTTTACGGCCACACGGGTGGCGAGGCTCAGTGCTTTGGTTTGACCGTCGGCCATGGCCAACGCGGTGGTGGGCCAAACGTGCGACTCAAGCCCGCCGCCGTCGTGCAGTGCCTTCAAAAGATCCAGCTCGGTGACTTCACCGGGGGCAGAAAGGACAAATTCATCCATCACCGTTCCGCCGGGGTCAGTGGCGGCATGGCCAGTCCCAGTGATGGGGTGGATGTGAAGGCTGAGGATGTTGCTGTTCAGCTTGGCCAGGGCGTGGGTGACTTTTTGCAGCGACCCCGGCTGATCAGGCAGTACGGTCCGCGCGCGCCACAAAGAAGGTGCCATGTTCAAAGTGCGTCGGTGGCGGAGGGCCGGCGCGTGCAACCATCGCCGGAGAACCTTGGAGGCCGAAGGCTCGGCCACCCAGATGACCAGCACGGTGGCGGTGACCGCGAGGAGCAGAACCTTGGCCACATACGGCAGCTGGGTTCCCACCACGGCAGCATGAACCAGCAGTTCAATGGGAAGCATCACTGCAATGTTCGCAAGAGTGAGCCGGGCCTTGGGCGGTTCGGGCAGCTGACCGCAGGCATCACAAAGGAGATCCGCGGTGACGGGAGTGCTCGGGTTGCGCTTCATGATTTCATGCTGCCCTGCCACTGTTTCGGGCCGATTGCCTGAGCGTCACGTTCCGGGGGCGGGCAGGTTTCTGCGGATGCGCCATAACGCAAGAACCCGGCGTCCTCGTGGGAGAACGCCGGGCTCCGGCCAAGCAGCACGGATGCTGCGCTTAGCGGGTGCGGTCGGAATCGAAGTCCGGGTCCGAGGCCTGGCTTGCGTTGCGCGCGGCAGCGGCATCCTTGAGGAGATCGCGGATTTCGGCAAGAAGGGCGGTGTCCGCAGGCAGCGGCTCTTCCTCGGGTTCCTCAGTGGAGAGGCGGTCCTTGACCAGGGAATTGATCTTGTTCATGGGCGCCACGAAGATGAAGTACACCACGGCAGCGGTGATCACGAACGTCACCAGTGCGGTCAGTACGGCGCCGAAATCGACGAACGTTGCCGGGTTGTTCTCCCAGATTTTGAAGCCCAGGCCCTCGGCATTCATGCCGCCGGCGGCTGCGATCACGGGATTGATGATGTGGTTGGTGAAAGCTCCGACGAGTGCGGTGAACGCACTGCCGATAACTACGGCGATAGCCAGCTCGATCACGTTGCCGCGAAGTATGAAGTCCTTGAAACCCTTGAACATGGATGGTCCTCCGAATAGGTGCAATGTCTGCCTCCAGCAGAGATCAAACTACCACTCGGTGGTTTCCAGCTGGTGTACCCGGGATGTGGAAGAGGGTTGGCGGGAAGGGGCCGGGATGTGGAAGAGGGTTGGCGGGAAGGGGCCGGGATGTGGAAGAGGGTTGGCGGGAGTAGCTGCACCTTGCTTGCGCTTTTTCGCGGGAAGCGGCTATGGTGTGAAGCGTGTCACGAAAGTGACGCAACGCTTTTGATCTGCGGCGGGAGAGTCCTGCCGGTACATCCAGTCAGGCGCCGTAGGAGCAAATCCTCCCCAGGAATCTCTCAGGCCCATGTACCGCCGCGGTTAGGCAACTCTGGAAAGCAGTCCGGGTAACCGGGCTCACCGACGGTGCAAGCAGACGGCATGTGGAAACACAGTCTGCGGAATCTCTCAGGTCCAATACAGAGCGGGGAGGAACCCCACATCATCGTGGCGCTCACTGGGCGCCTGAATCATGGAGTTCCTCTTGACTGTTCAATCAACCCCCACCGCCTTCGCGGACCGGCACATCGGCGCCCGCCGTCAAGCCGACGTTGACACCATGCTCAAGGCCATCGGCTACGACTCTGTCGACGGCTTGGTAGATGTCGCGGTCCCCGATTCCATCCGCCAGGAAACGGCCCTGAAGTTGCAGGACGCCCTCACTGAGGTGCAGGTCCTCAGCGAGCTCCGAAAGCTCGCATCCAAGAACAAGACCGCCGTCCAGATGATCGGCCAGGGCTACTACGACACCGTGACGCCACCGGTGATCCGCCGCAACATCCTCGAAGCTCCCGCCTGGTACACGGCCTACACGCCGTACCAGCCCGAAATTTCGCAGGGCCGTCTTGAGGCGCTGCTGAACTTCCAGACCATGGTGCAGGATCTCACGGGGCTGCCGGTTGCCAACGCGTCGTTGCTGGATGAAGCGACCGCCGTGGCCGAGGCAGTGCTGCTGATGCGCCGCGCAAACAAGAACAAGACGGTCAAGGACGGCAAGACTGTCCTGGACGCGGACCTCCTCCCGCAGACCATCGCGATCGTCAAGGGCCGCGCCGAGGCCCTCGGCTTCGAGGTGGAAATTGCCGACCTCAGCGACGGCCTTCCCGACGGCGACATCAACGGCATCGTCCTGCAGCAGCCAGGTGTGTCGGGTCGCGTGTTCGACCACTCCAGTGTCATTGCTGAAGCGAAGGAACGCGGCGCACTGGTCACGGTTGCCGCGGATTTGCTGGCGCTCACCCTCATCACGCCCCCGGGCGAACAAGGTGCGGACATCGCCGTCGGGACTGCGCAGCGCTTCGGCGTCCCGCTGTTCTTCGGTGGCCCGCATGCGGCCTACATGGCCGTCCGCGAAGGCATGGAGCGCACCCTTCCCGGCCGCATCGTTGGTGTTTCCAAAGACAACGCCGGCGTCCCTGCTTACCGCTTGGCGCTGCAGACCCGCGAGCAACACATTCGCCGCGAGAAGGCCACCTCCAACATCTGCACGGCGCAGGCACTGCTGGCGATTGTGGCTTCGATGTACGCGGTTTACCACGGCCCCGAGGGCCTGAAGGCGATCGCCGAGACCGTCCACGGCCATGCCCGCACGCTCGCAACCGCACTGCAGAAGGCAGGCCGCGAACTCGTCTCCGATGCCTTCTTCGACACCCTCACCGTCCGTGTTCCCGGCAAGGCAGACAAAGTCATCGCCGCTGCCGAAGCCCGCGGCATCAACCTGCGTCTCATCGACGCGGACACTGTGGGCGTTTCCGTTGATGAAACCACGACGCCGGAGGTCCTCTCCGCGGTTGCCGTCGCCTTTGGCGCCGGCCCGGTGGGGGACGCGGCCGGGTTCGAACTGCCCTCCGGGGTAGTCCGCACCTCCGATTTCCTGCAGCACCCGGTGTTCAACACGCACCGTTCCGAGACGCAGCTGTTGCGCTATATCCGCAAGCTGTCTGATCGGGACCTCGCACTGGACCGCACCATGATTCCGCTGGGTTCGTGCACCATGAAGCTGAACGCCACCGCCGAGATGGAAGCCATTTCCTGGCCCGAGTTCGCCTCGATCCACCCGTTCGCTCCGGACCACCAGACAGCGGGCTGGCGCGAGCTGATCGAGGACCTGGAAGCTGACCTCACGGAGATCACCGGCTACGATCAGGTCTCCATCCAGCCCAATGCCGGGTCTCAGGGAGAGCTCGCGGGCCTGTTGGCCATCCGTGGCTACCACCTGTCCCGCGGCGATGAGCAGCGTAACGTCTGCCTCATTCCTGCCTCAGCCCACGGCACCAACGCGGCGTCCGCTGTGCTGGCCGGGATGAAAGTTGTTGTGGTGGCCACGGCTGCGGACGGCACCATCGATCACGCCGACCTGACCGCCAAGATCGAGGCCAATAAGGACGTCCTGTCCTGCATCATGATCACCTACCCGTCCACGCACGGTGTGTACGACGCCGACGTCCGGGAAGTTTGCGATGCCATCCACGCAGCCGGCGGCCAGGTGTATGTTGACGGAGCCAACCTGAATGCACTGGTTGGGTTGGCCCAGCCGGGCAAGTTCGGCGGGGACGTGTCCCACCTGAATCTGCACAAAACCTTCTGCATCCCCCACGGTGGCGGCGGTCCGGGCGTTGGTCCTGTGGCGGCGAAAGCCCACTTGGCGCCGTTCATGCCGGGGGACGCGAATAAAGCGGCACATGAAGACGGGCACGGCGTGGCCATTTCCGCTTCGCGCTACGGTTCTGCCGGCGTGCTGCCGATTTCCTGGGCGTACGTGAAGCTCATGGGTGGTCAGGGGCTGACGGAAGCAACCAAGTCGGCTCTTTTGGCAGCCAACTACGTTGCTTCCCGGCTGGATGAGCACTTCCCGGTTTTGTACACGGGCGAAGGTGGCCTCGTGGCGCACGAATGCATCCTGGACCTCCGCGAACTGACGGCCAGGACAGGCGTCACCGCTGAGGACGTGGCAAAGCGCCTGATCGACTTCGGCTTCCACGCACCTACGTTGGCGTTCCCGGTTGCCGGCACTTTGATGGTGGAGCCCACGGAATCCGAGGACCTCGCCGAGATCGACCGCTTCATCGAAGCCATGATCACCATCCGTGCCGAGATCGAGCAGGTAGCCGGCGGTGATTTCACTGTTGAGAAGTCGCCGCTGCGCAACGCACCGCACACGGCTGCCGCCGTCGTGAGTTCCGCTTGGGACCGCGACTACCCGCGTGAGCAGGCCGCGTTCCCCGTCCACCATCTCAAGCAGGACAAGTACTTCCCGCCGGTCGGCAGGATCGACGGCGCCGCAGGTGACCGCAACCTGGTGTGCTCCTGCCCGCCCCTCGAAGCGTTCGAGGACAACACTGCCGACGTCGAAAACTAAGGACTGCCCACATGTCTGAGAATTACACGGCTCTTTATGAGCAGCACAAAAAGGCCGGCGCTTCCTTCACCGACTTCGGCGGCTGGCAGATGCCGCTCAAATACTCCTCGGAGTTGGCTGAACACCACGCAGTCCGCAAGTCCGCGGGCCTGTTCGACCTCTCCCACATGGGCGAAGTGTGGGTGTCCGGCCCTGAGGCAGCTGCGTTCCTGGACTACGCGCTGGTGGGCAAGTTGTCCGCAGTGGCCGAGGGCAAGGCCAAGTACTCGCTGATCTGCAACGCCGACGGCGGCATCATCGATGACCTCATCACCTATCGCCGGCCCTCTCCCGAAGACGGCGTGGACAGGTTCTTGGTGGTCCCCAACGCGGGCAACGCGAAAGTGGTGGCCGCGGCCCTGTCGGAGCGGGCAAGCGCATTCGACGTCGTGGTGGAGGACGCTTCCGCCGAGACTTCGCTCATCGCTGTGCAGGGGCCGGCCGCGGAAGCGATCCTGCTGACGCTTGTCCCGGCAGAACAGCACGCGCTGGTCACCGGACTGAAGTACTACGCGGCGGTGGAGGTGCCGGTAATGTTCGACGGCGGCACTGAGCACCTGCTGCTCGCCCGGACCGGATACACCGGCGAAGACGGGTTCGAGATCTACATCTCCAACGTTGACGCCGCCGGCCTGTGGGAAGCGCTGCTCGAAGCAGGCGAAGGCCACGGCCTGATCCCGGCCGGCCTCGCAGCCCGCGACTCCCTGCGCCTCGAAGCCGGAATGCCCCTGTACGGCAACGAACTTTCCATCCACGTCAACGCCTACGCCGCAGGCCTTGGCCCGGTAGTTTCCCTGGCCAAGGAAAGCGACTTCATTGGCCGGGAGGCGCTCTCTGCCATCAAGGCTGCCGGCGTCGGATCAACGTTGGGCCAGAAGCTGGTAGGCCTCAAAGGCGCCGGACGCCGCGCCGCCCGCGCCCACTACTCGGTCCTCAAAGACGGCTCGCTGATCGGCGAAGTCACCTCCGGCCAGCCGAGCCCCACGCTCGGTTACCCGATCGCCCTGGCGTATGTCGACGTCGAGCATTCCGAGCCGGGCACGATCGTCGAGGTTGACCTGCGCGGCAAAGCCGAGCCGTTCGAAGTCGTGCCGCTGCCGTTCTACAAGCGCCAAAAGTAGCCGGGGTCTTCGGGACCGCCGACCTCTGCATGCTCGGTCGCATGGGCGCCCGCTGGGCGGACGCGACGCTCCCTTAGACGCATGCTGCCGGTCGCCGGACCCGAACCGTTGTGGATGGTGGCGCTGTTTGAACCCCTAAGCGCTGGGGATGGGGCAACCTGCCGCGGGTGATCTTGAAAAGTTTTCAGTTAGTCAGAGAAGGAGTTGGGATGAGCAAAGTAGTTGCTGGATTGAAATACTCGGCTGAGCACGAGTGGGTTGCCGTTGATGGTGACGGGGCCGTGGGGATTGGGATTTCCGCAGTTGCTGCCGACGCCCTGGGCGACATTGTGTACGTGGACCTGCCCGAGATTGGGTCCACTGTGACGGCCGGCGAGACGTGTGGCGAGGTGGAGTCGACCAAGTCGGTATCGGACCTCTACTCGCCCGTGACGGGGGAGGTGACCGAGATCAATGACGCCGTTGTTACCGATCCGGCCCTGATCAACAACGATCCCTATGGCGCGGGCTGGCTGTTCAAGGTGGCCGCCACGGAGGAAGGGCCGCTCATGTCGGCCGAAGAATACGCTGCAAAGAACGGTGGAGAACTGTGAACCCTGTATCGGTGACTGAATACCAGCAAGTGGTGTCGGCGTCGTTGGACGCCCAACTGTCAGAGCTGGATCCTGAGATCGCGGCGAAGATCGACGACGAACTGGGTCGCCAGCGCGATGGCCTGGAAATGATCGCCTCCGAGAACCACACGGCCGTGGCTGTGATGCAGGCGCAGGGTTCGGTGCTGACCAACAAGTACGCCGAAGGCTACCCGGGCAAGCGCTACTACGGCGGTTGCGAACACGTTGACGTGGTGGAGCAACTCGCGATTGACCGCATCAAGACCCTGTTCGGCGCTGGATTCGCCAACGTCCAGCCGCACTCCGGCGCCCAAGCCAACGCTTCGGTAATGCACGCGCTGATCAAGCCGGGCGACACCATCATGGGCCTGAACCTGGCCCACGGTGGCCACCTGACCCACGGCATGCGCATCAACTTCTCCGGCAAGCTCTACAACGTGGTCCCCTACGGAGTCCGCGAGGACACCCACACCGTGGATATGGCTGAGGTTGAATCTTTGGCGCAGGAGCACAAACCAGCATTGATCGTGGCCGGCTGGTCCGCCTACGCGCGGCAGCTGGACTTCGCCGAATTCCGCCGGATCGCCGACTCCGTGGGTGCCTACCTGATGGTGGACATGGCCCACTTCGCCGGCCTGGTTGCCGCGGGCCTGCACCCCTCGCCGGTTCCGCATGCGCACGTCACCACGTCCACCACCCACAAGACCCTCGCCGGTCCGCGTGGCGGGATTATCCTGTCCAACGATGCCGACATCGCCAAGAAGATCAACTCGGCCGTGTTCCCGGGCCAGCAGGGTGGACCGCTGGAGCATGTGATCGCGGGCAAGGCCGTTGCGTTCAAGATCGCCGCCTCCGAAGAGTTCCGTGAGCGACAGGAACGTGTCCTCGCGGGCTCGCGCATCCTGGCAGAGCGACTGGTCCAGCCCGACGTCGCCGCGAAAGGCATCAGCGTGGTCTCCGGCGGCACGGACGTGCACCTGGTCCTCGTAGACCTTCGCAACTGCGAACTCAACGGCCAGGAAGCCGAAGACCGCCTCGCCGCCGTCGACATCACCGTCAACCGCAACGCCGTCCCCTTCGACCCCCGGCCGCCCATGGTCACCTCCGGCCTCCGGATCGGGACGCCCGCGCTGGCTACCCGAGGGTTCGGGGAAGCGGCCTTCCGCGAGGTTGCGGACATCATCGCCGAAGTATTGATCGCCGACGCCGACGCAGACCTTTCCGGGTTGAGGCACCGTGTTGATGTCCTCGCGAAGGCGCACCCGCTGTACCCGGGAGTCGAGAACCTGAGCTAGCCGCTCGGTTGTGTTGGCCGATGGGCCTGAAGTCCTCGGCGGGCTCGGTCGCCTTCGCCCGTTGGGGCCGACATCCTCGGCGGGCTCGGCCGCCTTCGCCCGTTGGGGCCGACATCCTCCGCGGGCTCGGTCGCATAGGCATCCGCTGGGCGGATGCGATGCTCCCTTGGACGCCCGCTTCCGGATGCCGGCCCAGGGGGGCCCGCCGGGCTGCACAGAGTCGGGCTGCACAGAGTCGGGTTGCACAGATGGGGCACGACTCGCGGGTTCGCTTGTTTGTGAATGGATCCAGCTGCCGGGGGTGTTCCTTGGGCGTCCGGTTGGTTGGGGAGTGGGCATCTGGGGCCGGTTCGGGGGTTTGCTGCAGGATGTGCCGTGCGCACGGCGTGTTTGGCAGCGAAGCGTCGAAGTGGCGAAAGGTTGGGGGTTTTGTGGGGTCCGCTCCGTTTGTTGGGGGCGGGGCGGGTTCTATTTTTTGTTTATTGAGTGAGGAAAAACCATGGCCGTTGGGGTCTTTGATCTGTTTTCCGTGGGTATTGGTCCGTCGAGTTCTCATACTGTGGGGCCGATGCGGGCTGCTGCCGTGTTTGCTGGTGAGTTGAAGGAAGCTGGGGTCCTGGGTTCGGTGGCGTCGTTGCGGGTGGATTTGTATGGGTCCTTGGCTGCAACGGGTCGTGGCCACGGGACCATGACGGCGACTTTGTTGGGTTTGGAGGGGTATCACCCTGAGCTGATCCTGCCTGAGGAGGTGGAGGCGCGCTTGGCTGCTATTGCTGAGACGGGTGTGTTGAACCTGGCTGGTGCCTCGGGTGAGGGGGTGGAGTTGCCGTATGCGGTGGAGGATATGGTGTTGCATCCGTTGACGGTGTTGCCGCGGCACACGAACGGGATGAAGTTTGCTGTCTCGGATGCTGAGGGAAACATCGTGCGGGAGGCGACGTTCTTTTCTGTTGGTGGTGGGTTCATTGTCTGTGAGGGTGAGGAGAACGCCGCGCAGCGGGAGTTGGAGGCGTCCAAGAAGGAGTTGCCGTTGCCGTTCCGGACGGCGGCGGAGTTGTTGGGCCGGTGCCAGTCGAAGGGTTTGGGCATCAGCGAGATCATGTTCATTAATGAGCGGGCGTCCCGGTCCGAGGAGGAGATCCGGGAGGGTTTGCTGCATATCTGGTCCGTGATGGAGGCCTGTGTGGAAACCAGTTTGAAGCGTGAGGGTGTGCTTCCTGGCGGGTTGCGGGTCCGTCGTCGTGCTCCTGATTGGTTGGAGCGGCTCCTGAAGGAGGATAAGGACCGGAACGATCCGAAGTACTGGCAGGAGTGGGTGAACCTGATCGCGTTGGCGGTCAATGAGGAGAACGCCTCGGGCGGGCGTGTGGTGACGGCGCCGACCAACGGTGCTGCGGGGATCATTCCGGCGGTGCTGTATTACGCGTTGAATTACGCCCCGGGGATGGACAAGGCTTCCCAGCAGGATCGGGATGATGTGGTGGTGAAGTTCCTTCTTACTGCCGGTGCTGTGGGGGTTTTGTATAAGGAGCAGGCGTCCATTTCGGGTGCTGAGGTGGGGTGTCAGGGTGAGGTGGGGTCGGCGTCGTCGATGGCTGCTGCTGGGTTGGCTGAGGTGATGGGTGGTACGCCGGGTCAGGTGGAGAACGCGGCGGAGATCGCGATGGAACATAACCTGGGGTTGACGTGTGATCCGATCGGGGGGTTGGTGCAGATTCCGTGTATCGAGCGGAACGCGATTGCTGCGGCGAAGGCGATCAACGCGGCGAAGATGGCGTTGTGGGGTGATGGGACGCACCGGGTCTCGTTGGATGAGGTCATTGTGACCATGCGGGAAACGGGCAAGGACATGTCCCATAAGTACAAGGAAACCGCGATGGGCGGCCTCGCCGTCAACGTCGTCGAATGCTGAGTTGTGAGGCCCGCTGTGCGCGGT
This sequence comes from Arthrobacter sp. R3-55, assembly GCF_054161505.1. Taxonomy (NCBI): domain Bacteria; kingdom Bacillati; phylum Actinomycetota; class Actinomycetes; order Micrococcales; family Micrococcaceae; genus Arthrobacter; species Arthrobacter sp. R3-55. The sequence continues at coordinate 175,109 of NZ_CP096423.1, forward strand.
ATGCCGATGCCGAAGGGCGCAGAACGGGCCCCGCAACGCAAGAATTTACTGATCAAGACAAAGGAACGTCATGACACTCGCACCTGAAGGCCGTAGGTTGCTGCGCGTCGAGGCCCGCAACGCCCAAGTCCCGGTTGAACGTAAGCCTGAGTGGATCAAGGCCAAGGTCCAGATGGGTCCTGAGTTTGTCCAGCTTAAGAACCTGGTGAAGAAGGAAGGGCTGCACACGGTCTGTGAAGAGGCCGGTTGCCCGAACATCTTTGAGTGCTGGGAAGACAAGGAAGCGACGTTCCTGATCGGCGGGTCCGAGTGCACCCGGCGCTGTGATTTCTGCCAGATCGATACCGGCAAACCGTCCCCGGTGGACATGTTCGAACCCACCAAGGTGGCCCGGAGTGTCCAGGCCATGCAGTTGCGGTACGCCACGGTGACCGGGGTGGCCCGTGATGACCTGGCCGATGAAGGTGTGTGGCTGTACGCCGAGACGGTCCGTAAGATCCATGAGCTGAACCCGGGGACCGGGGTGGAGCTGCTGATCCCGGACTTCTCCGGCAAGCCTGAGCACATCGCGGCGATCTGTGATTCCAAGCCCGAGGTGTTCGCGCACAATGTGGAGACCGTGCCGAGGATTTTCAAGCGGATCCGTCCGGCGTTCCGGTACGAAAGGTCCCTGGACGTCATTACCCAGGGCCGGGACCTGGGCATGGTGACCAAGTCCAACCTGATCCTGGGCATGGGCGAGACCAGGGAAGAGATCTCTGAGGCGCTGCGGGACCTGCACGCTGCCGGGTGTGACCTGATCACGATCACCCAGTACCTGCGCCCGTCCGAGCGGCACCTGCCGGTGGACCGGTGGGTCAAGCCGCAGGAGTTCGTGGATCTCCAGCACGAGGCCCAGGAGATCGGCTTCCTCGGTGTCATGTCCGGACCGCTGGTCCGTTCCTCGTACCGGGCCGGACGCTTGTGGGCCACCGCAATGCGGAAGAAAGGCCGGGACATCCCCGCCCACCTCGCACACATCGCCGAGGGCATCCAGGACTCCGGCACCACCCGCCAGGAAGCCTCCACCATCCTCGCCGCCCACAAATAGGCCAACTGACCCTTAAAGACCCACGCCACCACTGATGCCCGACGGCGGTCAGCCACCTCCCAGAGGCGGCTGACCGCCGTCGGGGGTTTAAGTCATAAACGCGAAGGGCTCGAACTCCAGCGCAGTTTTTGCTCAAGACGGGCACAATGTTCGCGCAGCGTAACGGGCCTGCATCACGCCGGGAGCGCCGGAGGCTGTGGTTGGCCCTCGGAACACGTTGACCACAACTGAGTACCCGCCGCCCTGCGGTTCCGGCGCCCGCGCCAGCCCATCCAAGTAGTCCGCTCCGCAAAACTGAGTACTTGCCCCGGGAATGAGCGTATTCCTGACCCCTTGGTCGGCCCGGAAAATGGCGTACAGCCAAGAGTAGCCACGCGGGCGCACAGCACAGAAACATGGGGGCATTGCTTCATCCGACAACACCGTTCGGATGCTGGGGGCTGCGAGGCGGCTCCCCGGGACATAGAAAAACCAAGGAGTCTTATCATGCGCAAGCTTTCCAAAAAGAGCCGGATCACCGCCGCCGTTGCCGGTGTGGCATTGGTAGCTGTGGGCGGCGGAGCTGCATACGCCTACTGGACCACAACGGGCTCGGGCAACGGCTCAGCTGCCAACGCCGCCGGAGGCGGAACGGTTACCCTTCACGCAACGTTCGACGCCGGCCTTGCCCCAGGCAACCAGGTCGATGTGGCGTACACGGCCGATAACTCCACCACCTCAAGCACAGTGGTGGGCGCCCTTAGTGCGACCGTGAGCACCAACGTGGCCGGCTGTCTCCCCGAGTGGTTCGAGGTCACCGCGGTGACCAGCAACAGTCCTGTTGCTGCCGGTGCCGCCGGTACCTCGGTGGGCAGTGGTGTCTTGAAGTTCAACGACAGCACCACCGTGAACCAGGACGCCTGCAAGTCGGCCGTCGTCACGGTCAACGTCTCCAGCCTGTAGCACCGGCCGGCCGGGGACCGCCCCTCAGTGGCGGTCCCTGGCTGATCTTTCCGCCCGGCACTGAACACGTCCGAAAAGAGTTTCCATGGACCCCCGTCCACAGCGCACTGCGCCATTGCACCGAGTCGGAATACCCCTGCGCGCGCTGCTCCTGGCGCTGGTAGTTGCTTTCGTGCCTGTTGCGGCGCTTGCAGCGGGCGGGAGCCAAGGTGGTCAGGTCAAGGCCGGTAAGGGAATCACCCTGACGTTGTCGCCGTCCAGCCGCACAGTGGATCAGGGCCAATCTGCCAGCTACACGGTTGCTGTGGCATCCACGGGAGGTTTCACTGGACCGGTGACGTTCGCCGTCACGGGTTTGCCGGCCGGAGCGGCGGCCGCATGGTCGCCGTCGTCGGTGGTTTTGACGTCCGGAGGCGCAACCCAGACGACGTTGAACGTTACTACCGCCGTGGGCACCCCGGCTGGAAAGTCGGACTTCACCGTAAAGGGGACGGCAGGAACGCTTCAGGCAACGGCGCAGGGGCAGCTGCATGTCTTGAACGTCAAACGAAGCTTTGACGTGAGCGGTACCGTCAGCGGGCTGCTGGCCCCGGGAGTTACGCGGTCTGTGGACCTGCTGATCGCCAACCCGGACAACAAAACCATCGCGGTGACCAATCTGTCCGTCGCGATCAGCCAAGTGGTGCCAACACCCGCTGCGGTGGCGGCCAACCTGCCCTGCAGCGCCGCTGATTACAAACTCACCCAGTACTCCGGAACCTATCCGCTGACCGTGGAACCTGGTGCGCGATCACTCTCGTCGCTGGGCGTGCCCGAGCCGAAGCGGCCTCAGATTTCCATGCTGGACACTTCCCGGAACCAGGATGGTTGCAAAGGCGCAACCATCCTGCTCACGTTCACCGGCACAGGACAGGCGAACTGACATGACGAGCGTCCGAACTCCACGTACTCCCGCAAAAGGTCGCTTGGCAAGAAGCGCTGCCGCCACTCTTGCCCTCTGCCTCCTGGGTGGCGCAGGATCCGCCTATGCCTACTGGGCCGCTGCCGGTAGCGGCAACGGATCGGCAGCCAACGGCACGCTTCAGACAGTCGCAATGGAGGCACTTGTCCCGGGCGACACCCTGCAGACCAGCTTGTTTCCAGGGGGGACCGCAGACGTCCTTCTCCGCGCCTCAAACCCCAACCCCTTCCCCATGACCGTCCATGGTTTCGCGGCCAACGGACCGGTAACTGCCGACGCCGCCCACGCCGGCTGTACCACTACGGGAGTCACGTTCACGCCCCCGGATGCGGCGATAAGTCCTCCTGTGGTGATCCCTGCGAACTCATCCATTCTGCTGACGCTTCCGGGCGCCGCCAGCATGGACGTGGCCTCGCTCTCCGCCTGCCAGGGTGCCCAATTTTCCGTTCCTGTGACGCTGGAGGTGCGGAAATGAGCGGTCTCCGTCAGAACCGTCCTTCGGGCGCCCTGTTCAGCTGGCGCAGTAAGCTTGCGATCATCGTGGCAGGCATTCTCCTCGTCTCCTGGGGAGGGCCGGCTGCCAGTGCATTCTGGAGCTCCATCAACAGTGGCGCCGGCGCGGCCGCGGCCGATTCCGTAGGCCAGGGCGCAAGACCGGCTACCGGCATCAACGGCGTTAACGTCACGGTCACGTGGACGGCAAGCACGACGGCGGCAGGACGGTCCGTAACCGGCTACAGTATTGCCCGCTACAGTTCGGCGACCGGCGGGACCATGGTTCCAGCGACAGGTGGATGTGCGGGAACAGTCGCCGGACTGAGTTGCGTGGAGGCCGGAGTGCCTGCGGGAACCTGGTATTACACCGTGACGCCCACCCTTTCCCTGTGGCAGGGAAACGAAAGTCAACGCAGCTTAGGCGCCACGCCTGTCACGGACACCACCCCGCCCCTGGCGCCCGTGCTAACAGCGCCGGCCTATGTCAACCAAGCCAATGTCAGCAGCGTTCCGGTCAGCGGTACGGCGGAAGCCAACTCCTCTGTGACCCTGACGGTGACTGGTTCCGGCGCGCAGCCGGTGACGCAAACCCTGGTGACCAACGGTGTGGGCGTATGGACAGCAGCTCCGCTTAACCTTTCTGCTTTCAGTGATGGAACCATTTCCTACTCGGGCCGCGCGACAGATACCGCGGGTAATACAGGCACTGCCGGTCTTGCAACGTCCACCAAGGACGTGGCAGTGCCCACCGTGACCGGGGTCCAACTGAACAATGGCACAGGGAAGACTCTAGGCGTCGCGGAACAAGGAGACTCTGTAACGCTGACCTTCTCCGAGGCTCTCAGTGCCACCACCATCTGCAGCGCATGGACCAGCAACACGGCAACGCAGACCCAGAGCGGGAATGGCAGCAGCCAGGTGCTGGTGAATATCAGCGCAGGTGACGTCCTGACCGTGACCCAAGCGGGCTGCCCCAACCTTAGGGTCGGCAGCGTGGCACTTCGTGGGGATTACACCGCCACAGCCCTCACCTTTGCAGGGAACAACGCCGGCGGCTCAATCCTGACATGGAACCCGGGCGCCAGGACCCTGACTATTACCTTGGGAGCGGGAGGGCCAGGGGCGCTGACCGTACCTGCTGCGCCGGCACCACTTCCGGGATACGCTCCTGCCTCGGGCATGACGGATATAGCCGGCAACCCGCTGGCCACCACCCAGGTCAACAGCCTCGCAGCATCCCGCTTCTGACCCTGCAGTTTTTGTACGGATAATGCCCTGATAACGCGTGATTCGGGGCACTATCTGTACAAAAACTCCAAGCAGTCCAGCGTCCGGAGCGTAATCTTGAACGGACGCCAGCGCCGTCGTCGTACGTTTGATCCTGCGACGAAAGGCGAACCGCCCCTTGAAGGCTGTAGCGGAATTGTTCACGATGGGTCCTGGAAACAAGGACCACCATCCCGCCCTCCGCTGCGCTGTAGGTGTGTTTGTTCCCCTGATTACGCTGACGCTGATCGGGCGGCTGGACCTGGCCGTGTTTGCCTCGTTCGGTGCTTTCACTGGAATTTACGGCCGCAACGAGCCCCACGGCGTCCGTTTCCGCAGCCAATTGCGGGCCGGCGGCTTCATGCTTTTAATCATCCTTTTGGCCACCCTCATGGCCCGCTTCGCGCAGGCTTCCGGGATAGAAGGTGCCGCTTATTCGTGGCTACTGACCGCTGCCACAACAGTTGTTGCAGGCGCGTGCTCAGTGGTGGTGGCTGCGTGGCGGCTCCGCCCAGGCGGCTCCCTCTTTCATATTTTCGCGTTTGCCGCCATTGCTTCCATCGCCGCCCAGCCCCCTCTGTGGGAGGCAATGCTGGTGTCGGTCCTGACCACGGGTTTCTGCCTTCTGATCGGTATGTCCTCACGCGTGGCCAAGAGCCACCGGACGCCGTGGAAGCCGCCACCGCCCATCCGTCACACCGCTGCTGAGCGGCGGGCGATCTGGCTGGAGGGCGGCGGCTATCTGGTGGCTGCGGGCCTTGCGGGCACAATTGCCACTTTGGTGGGGGAGCGGCTTGGGTTCGGGCACACCTATTGGGCGATGGTGGCGGCCGTGGTTCCGCTGGTGGGCCATTCGACGCGCCACCGGGTGAGCCGCGGCATCCAAAGGATCGCCGGCACAGTCATTGGGCTGGTGCTGTTGGCCGGAATCCTGTGGCTCAACCCCGCGCCGTGGGCCATGGTCCTGGTGATTGCTGCCTGCCAGTTCGGCGCCGAAATGTTCATCGCCCGGCAGTACCTCGTGGCGCAGGTCTTCGTCACTCCGCTGGCCTTGATTGCCACACTCCTGGCGGCCCCTGTCGATCCTGGTTTGCTCCTGCGGGACCGCATCATCGAGACCGTTATTGGTGCCGCCGTCGGCGTTGCAGTAGTGGTGGCGCCGGCTATCTGGCGGCGGGTTCGAAAGGCGCAGGCCGGGGCCTGAACCACCCGAAGGTCAGCGGGCCCTTGGATTATCACCTAGTATCAATTGGTTAGACAAGCGAGATACATGTCTACCAAAGGACTGGTGATGAACGACAAAAGTGAGCGTCAGGGCTATTGGTACGGCCTGGAAAGCCGCAAGCAAATGGGCGCAGTGGACGTCCTGAACGCACTGAGGGACTACCGCTCGGCCGAAGCCGACATGCGCCGCCGCACGCGCAACTCCATGGGCATGGGCGAAACCGACCTTGTGGCGTTGCGTTACCTCCTGGAAGCCGAGAGGGCCGGGCGAGAGGTGGGCCCCAAGGAGCTGGCGGTCCGCCTGGGCGTGACGTCCGCATCCATGACATCCCTGGTGGACCGGTTGGTGAGGTCCGGCTATGTCACCAGGGAACCGCACCCCACGGATCGCCGTGCCCTGATTCTTCGCCCCACTGCCGATTCGCACCAAGAGGTTCGGAATACGATGGGGGACATGCACGCCCGCATGATGGAGGCCGCCGAGACATTGAGCAGCGATGACTCCGCCGTGGTGGTGGAGTTCCTTCGGCGCATGCGCCAAGCCATCGACAGCATCGCGTCCTCCTGAGTCCCGGCTGGACATAATTCATAAGTACACATATAACTAGATAGCCAAGCTACTTACTAGTGAATGTGTGGGAAGACGATGACAGTCGCGCTGCGTGAACCAAGTTCCACACCAGTGGCTGAGAATGACGTGCAGGTTGTAACGGATCAGGCGATCCCCATGGGACCCGTGCACTGCGGCTCGCACATGGCCATTTCCGCCGGACCGGCCTACGACGCCATGAAGTGGGTCTCGGTGGAGCCCATCTGGCCGGAGTGGGCCTGCGGCTGTGGCTTCCGTATGGATATCGACGCCCTTGACCCCGTTAGCGGAGTCTGGGTAGCTGCGCTTCGCCGGCAGAGCCTTCAGCACGAACTCGCCATCTCCCAAAACACCCTTGCGCTGGCCTTCAGGAAGGCAGTTGATGCTGGAGTCAACCCCCAGGCGCTCGCGGAGGTGGCCGGCGTGCCGGCCACCGAAATCGAAACACTCCTGGCGTGACCACCCTTGACGTAGCGGCCGTCCGCGCTGATCGCGGGGCCGCGTGTCGAAACACGGCGCAGTCAGGGTCAACCCAGCCAGGGTCAACCCACACAGGGATGGCACGCAGCAGCCAACAGCCCGCTGTGTCCCAGCCCGCTGTGTCCACCCAGCCAACTGAGCCCACCCAGCCCACCCAGCCCGCTGAGCCCACCCAGCAAGAGGTAGTGCTCGGCGGGCGGTACCGGCTGGGCGGGCGGCTTGGCGGCGGCTCGGAAGCCTACGTCAATGAAGCCCTTGACCTGCGCACGGGAAAGCTCGTGGCGGTCAAGATCTTCAGGGCAACGCAAGACGGCACCACGGACCCGGCCAAAAACACGCCCTTTGGCCGCGAGGTGGACATCCATGGCCGGCTGCGTCACCGGAATATCGTGGCGGTGCTGGGCTCGGGAACCATGATGGAGGAAGACCCCCGGCGAAGCCGCAACTACCTGGTGATGGATCTGATGGACGGCAACGATCTCCGTTCCATCCTCCACGAAGGCCCCGTTTCCCCGGAGCAAACAGTGGCATGGATGAGCGGGATCGCGAAGGCGCTCACTCATCTGCATCGCCGGGGCATTGTCCACAACGACATCAAGCCCGGAAATATCCTGGTGGACTTCCACGCGGATCCGGACGGCCCCGGGATCGCGAAGTTGACCGACTTCGGGATAGCGATCGACGGGCGTCATTCCGCACCCAAATCATCCTCGGGAACACCGCATTACTTGAGTCCCGAAGAGGTGTGCGGCGGTACGTCCACGTCGGCCAGCGATATCTATTCACTGGGCTTGGTGGCACTTGAATGCCTGACCGGAACCAAAGCGTTCCCAGGCCCTCCCCTCGAGTCCATGGTTGCCAGGACTCTGGGGGAACCTCGAATTCCCGGCACGGTTCGGCGGCGTTGGTCCATGGTGCTTCACGCCATGACCGACCCCGATCCTGCCGGCAGGCCGTCTGCCAGCCAAGCCGTCGGTATGCTCCGACGGCTCGTCTGGTAGCCAACAATCAGGTCGATAGCGGCATGCGTCCTTATGCCGAACTGGGTCCTACTTATGAAAGAGGGAAAGAAAAATGGGAATCATCGGTTGGATCATTTTGGGTTTGATTGCCGGCGCCATCGCAAAGGCCATCATGCCCGGTAAGCAGGGCGGCGGCTGGATCACCACCATCCTCCTGGGCATCGTGGGTGCCGTTCTGGGTGGCTGGATCGGCAGCGCAATCTTCAAGGTGGGCATCAACGAGTTCTGGTCGCTGTCCACGTGGCTCCTCGCCATCGGCGGCGCATTGCTGGTCCTGGTCATCTGGGGACTGGTGACGCGCAAGAAGGCTTAATCGCCTGCCATGCAAAAGAGGCCTCGACGCTGCTGCGTCGGGGCCTCTTTGCTGTCATGCAAGAGTTCAGCGCGCCAGGATTCGTGCTTTCTGCGCCTGGAATTCCTTGTCATTGAGGACTCCGGCGCTTTTCAGCTCACCCAGCTGCTTGAGTTGGGCGAGCATATGATCGGTCGGATCGACGACGGCGGCCGGTACAGGCGGCGGCGGAGGCGGCACTTGAAGCGGTGCAGCGGGAGGGTGGTGGCCGGCTGCAGCTGCTGCTGCAGCGTCCTCGGCGGCGAAGCGCTGTTGTTGCCTGCGTTGCGTGCGGCCGAGGACTGAACCCACGACGGCGGCACGGCCGGCGGTCCTGAACAAACCCATGATGAAATCCTTTCGCTGGTAACGGGTCAGGTAGCTGAATAGCCGAGGGCCAGGTCGATGAGGAGACGCGCGCCGAACCCTGTGGCGCCCTTGCTGCGCCAGGCGTCATCCTTGTCGGATTGCATGGTGCCGGCAATGTCGATGTGTGCCCAGGGGGTGTCGCCCACGAACTCGGCAAGGAACAGCGCGGCAGTGGTGGAACCGGCGTAAGGGCCGCCAAGGTTGGAGATATCCGCGATGTCCGAATCCAGCTGGGGGCGGTAGGCCCGTTCCAATGGAAGTTGCCACAGTTGTTCGTCTGCACGGCGCCCGGACTCCAGCACCCTGTCCACCAGGTGTTGCTGGTTTCCGAACACCGGGGCGGTGAGCTGCCCGAGGGACATCAGGGCTGCCCCGGTGAGCGTTGCGATGTCAACGATCCCGTCCACGCCGTCCTCCACTGCCAGAGTCAGGGCGTCGCACATGACCAGGCGACCTTCGGCGTCGGTGTTCTTGACTTCGATGGTCAGTCCGCTGCGGGTGGTGAGTACGTCCCCCAACTTGTAGGCCGAGCCCGAGGGCATGTTGTCCGTGCACATCAGGTACCCGGTCACGGCCGCCTTGCAGCCGAGATCGCGCAGTGCGGTGAAGACAGCCAGGACCGCCGCTGCGCCTCCCATGTCCATTTTCATGAGCAAGTGCATGGGGTCGCTGGGTTTGAGGCTGACACCGCCGGAGTCGTACATGATGCCCTTGCCTACCAGGCCGAGGTGGCCGGTGGCGGACCCGTCCGGCCGGTAGCTGAGCTTGATCATCCGTGGTTCCTGGGCGCTGCCGGCATTGACGCCGAGGAGGCCGCCGCAGCGGAGTTCGATCAGCTGATCTTTGTTGAACTCCTCAACGCCGAATCCGAACTGTGCCCCGAGCTCCTTCGCCGCCGAGGCCAACCCAACGGCAGTGAGGTGGCTGGGCGGGGCGTTGCACAGGTCCCGGGCGATGGCAGTGGCCCGCACTTTGACCCGGCCCGTCTCCAGGCCTTGGGTAGCAGCCGCGGTGTCCAGGCCGGCGCCGAGGAACTGCACCTCGGTCAGTGTTGTCGGCTTGCTCCTGCTTTTGAGCGTTTCATAGCTGTACCGGGCCAGCAGCACACCTTCGGCCAGAACCTGGCCCAGTCGCTCGGCGTCCATCCCTGAAGCGTCAGTCCCATCGAAACTTTGGGTCAGTTCAAAGCCGATCCGCGAATGCTTCTGCGTGGCACGGACCAAGGCAGCGGCAGCTTTGCGCCACCCGTCCGCATCCAAGGATCCCGGCTTCCCACCGCCAACGGCCACCACCAAAGTCCCTGATGCGTTGGCCAGCTGAAGGGTGGTTCCGGGTTTGCCGTCAAAGCCCGCACTTTCCAGCGTTTCCCGGTGCAGGCCGACGGACTCCGGAACATCACCTTCCGAGGGCACCAGCACGCCGATCGCGTCGAGTGCGCCGAAGCCGTCCACAAAGTGCAATTTCGGGTCGGATCCGCCAAGGGAGGGCAGGACTAAGAAATCCGCCGGGATCAGTTTGTAGGGTTCGTGGTTCACCGTTTCGCCCGTTCTGTTGTGGTTGGAGCAGTTGTGGTGGGGACAGCTGTGGTTGACGGCGCCGTGACAGCGTGGTGTGGGCTGGGGGCCGGCTCGGGAATCGCATCGGGATCGTTAGGTTCGAGTTGCTCGGGAAGGTCGCCCTTCATGCGGCCGGGCATGCGACCTGCCGGGACAATCGCCAGCAGGGCAAGCCCGGATAATCCCAGAAGGGAGATCTGCAGGGCGCGAAGACGCGCTTCTTCGTTGACTTCGATCGCGGCTGCCAGCTCGGAGGGGCTGCTCACCCGGTCGCCGATCACTGCCTCCACCTGAGCGTTGGTCAGGAAGTCTGCCTCGTTGACGTTTACTTTGTAGATCAACTCCTGCGACACTTCCGGATGCGCGGCGGCGCCGCTGGCAATAAGCGAGGACAGCATCCCGACGGCGAACGCGCTCGCCACGGCGATGCCCACGCTGCCGGAGAGATTGTGGACCAGGCCGCGCCAGGCTCCGACGTCGCCGGCCAGCTCGCGGGGAACCGCGCTGAGCAGCGTATTGAACACCAACGCGACGATTGCGCCTTGGCCAAGACCCAGGAGGATCAGGCCCAGCACCACAAAGAGTTGGCCCCAGTCGTTGCGGATGGTGAAGGCGAGCAGGACCAGCGCACCAGCCACCACCACGAAGCCGCCCTGGGCGATGGTCCGGGGAGGGAACTTGTCGTAAAGGAAAGCCACGAAAGTGCTCGCGAGGAAAATGGACAACGTGTACGGAATGATCGAAAAGGAGGTCTCAATGCTCGAGCGCCCCTGAACGATCTGCATGTAGAGGGGGATCAGGAAGTTTGCCGCAGTTCCCACGAAGAGCATGATGGCCATGCAGGCCGTTACTGCCAGTTCGGAACTGGAGGCCAGTACCCGGAGGTCGAAAATTCGTGGCAGCTTGGCGTCCTGGCGTTTCCGGATCCACAGGAAGAACACTTGTCCCGCAATGGCCCCGAGGAGGATCAGGAGGGGTGCGGGCGAGAGCCCAAGGATCTCGAAGGGTGCCTGGCTGGTGGCGAACCAGGTGCCCCAGGCCGACAGGCCGCTGAAACCGAAGCTCAGCAGGATAACCGCCACCGCAGCGATGATGGAGCCGGTCCAGTCGATCTTCAGCCGGGGCTGCGGCGGCACGGTTTTGAGCTTGAAGCTCAGCAGAAGGTTGATGGCACCGAGGATCACCATGAGGCCGAACGAGTAGCGCCAGCCGATGGTGGTGGCGAACCAGCCCGCAATCAGCAGTGCCAGCACCCCGGCCGCCGGAATGGCAGCTGCCAGGAGCCCGATGGCTTTTGCCTGCTGCTGGTCCTTGTAATTGGTGGCAATGAAGACGGTGAGCGCGGGTGCGATCAGGGCAATGACGGCGCCCGAAGAAGCCTGGGCAATGAACAGCATCGCCGGACTCAGGCTGAGTGCCACACCCGCCATGGCTGCGGCGTGAATGGCCACGGCGATCTGGAACACCTTACGCGTCCCGAACCGGGCTCCCAGCTTCGCTCCCAGCAGGATGAAAGCCGCCATCGAAAACGTACCGGCGGTGATGGCAGTGCCCACGGATGTCGCTGCGGTATCCAGGTCAGTGGTGATGCCCTGCATGGAGACCGTCAAGGCGTTGACGGCGAATGATGCCTGGATTTGGGTGAGGACCACCACGATCAAAGGCAGCCATGAAGCCGCCTTGACGGGTGGTGGGGTTTCATTGGTGGTGTGGACGCTGGCCATGTGTTGCTCCTGGTGTGCTCTGCCCCTTCACTGGAAAGGAGCGCTTGAATACCTCGCTACGGGGTTGGCGGAACGGTGTGCAGGGTTTGCCTTGACGTTGATCTCCGATCGTTTTGGTGTGCCGGGTTCTTCGGTGCGGCTAGGTCTGAAGGGGCCAGAACACGGGTACCAGCAGGATGGCCGCTGCCGCGTAGAGGGCCATGATGGCCAACCCGAATTTCCAGTAGTCGCCGAATCTGTAGCCAGCCGGCTGCATGATCATCATGTTGGCCGGGGTTGCCACCGGCGTCAGCAGGGCAGCGGAGGATGCAACCGACACGCACATCAGCACCGCGTACGGATTGATGGCTGACTCCTGTGCCACGGAGAGCGCGATCGGGATGATGATCAGGGCAGTGGCCGTGTTGCTGATCAGCTGGCCCAGCACGGCAGTGACCACAAAGAGCCCCAGGAGCAACAGCAAAGGGCCGCCGTTTCCTACCACTGACACCATGCCCTCAGCGAGGATCTCCGCGGTGCCGGTGGAAGTGATGGCCGTGGACAGCGGAATCATGCCGGCCACCAGGATGAGGGTGGTCCACGCCATGGAACGGTGGGCTTGCTGAACCGTGACAACACGCAGCACCACCATGGCCAAAGCCGCCAGCATCGCCGCGACGGGTGCAGGCACCAGGTTCGTGGCCAGCAGCACCACCATTGCGCCAAGAATGATCAGCGCCGGCGTTGCCCGCGGGCCCAAGGGGACTGTTTGGCGGCGGATGGTGTCCGGCGAGTCAGCCAGCAACACATTGTGATCCACGGTGTGTTGATCGAGCGCAGCCCAGGTTCCCTGGAGCAGCAACCTGTCCCCGGCGGTGATCAGCGTCCGTCCCGAGGACTCCGGCTCACCCGGATGGTGATGCGCCAACACCACCAGGTCACCGCTGTCCGTCACCATGCCGGGGTAAGCCTCGGTACCGACCAGGTTTGAGCGGGGTGCCACTACTACCTCGGCCACCCCGTAGGTGCTGCTGATCAGTCCGCAGGTTGCGTCGTCGTCCTGGCTCAGGCCGTGCCGTGCGGCAAGGGCGTCGATGGTGGGCTGGCCGCCGCGCACCACAATCTCATCGCCCTGTTCGAACACCGGGTTTTCTGACGGCTTGCCGTCTGAGCCCTGCACGCTGATGAGGTGGAGGTGGCCGCCGTCGTGCCCGTCCTGAAGACACGCAACCGGCTGGCCCACCAAGGCCGATCCTGCCGGGATGCTGAGGCGGCTCAGCCCCTCACCGCCCAGGTAATGGTTCATGAGCGTCTCACCGTGGGAGCCCAGGTCCTTGGGGAGGGCATCAGGGGTCCGGACCGGCAGAAGCCGTGGCCCCAGCCAAAGCGTCAATCCGATGGTTCCCAGCAGCAGGGGAAGCCCCACAAGCCCGAACTCAAAGAACCCGATTCCCTTCCCCGTGGTGTCTAGCGCTGCGTTCAGGATCAGGATGTTGACCGGTGAGCCGGTCAGGATCAACAAGGACCCGGCATGTGCAGCGAAAGCCATGGGCATGAGCAGTTCCGACGGCCGCCGTCCCAGCCGGACAGCGAGGACAACCACCATGGGCAACAACGCGGCGACAGCTCCGTTAACACTGATGAGTGCAGTCAGCAGGGCCGTCAAGACCATCATCAACACCATCAACCGGGTACGGCTGGTCCCCGAGAACCTGATCAGCAGGCTTCCCAGCCAAGTGGTCACCCCTGCGGCATCAATGGCCTCTGCCACAACGAACAGCGCCGCTATCAACACCACGGTTCCGCTCCCGAAACCGGCGAAAGTATCCTCCAAACCCACAATGCCGGTGCCGTAAAGGGCCAAGGCTGCTCCAAGAGCCACTACCTCAACGGGCAGCCTGTTCCACACGAACGCAGCAATCACTGCGACGAGCACCAATAACGTGACAGTCACGTCTGTCATGGGTGCCTTCGGTAACCCGCGGGGTCTTTGGCCGGCATTCTCTCAGACTAGAACCGGGTCAAAGCTGGTGGGTCACCCCAATCGGGTGAGTGATGGGCGTCTTCCGAGGTCACGGCCTACGGTAAATGCCCAAACCTGTACGCCGCAGCCACGGCATCATGCCGGGTCCCCGCCCCGAGCTTGGAATAGATGATCCGCAGGTGGGTCTTCACCGTGTTCACGGACAGGTGGAGCTCCGATGCCATCTGTTCCTGCGACAAATGCGAGGGGAGCAGCATCAGGACCTCCCGTTCCCGGGGAGTCAGCAAGGGCGCAAGCCGGGCATCAGCAGGAGACCGCAAAACCAGCAACCGCTTGGCAAGTTCTTCCTGGGGGCCATGCGTACCCGCCCGTTCCACCAGCAGGTCAATGACTTCCTGGGGAGCAATGGCCAAGGGCCTGGTCACCGCCAGATCCCCCGCCATGGCCAGCGCATCTTCCAGTAGTTTTCCCGCCATTGCCCTCCGCCCCGCGCGGATGGCCATGGAGCATTCCAGGACGTTAACGTGAATCCACGTCCATTCCAGCAAGGGTGCCGCCACGCCCGCATGCAAGGGGCGGAGGCGTTCTGTCGCGGCATCGAAGCGGCTGATTCCAGCCGGTCCCTGCGCTCGCAAAAGGCACAACTCGCCTGTGCCGGGAATCAGCTCCTCGGCCCACTCCAAGACTTCACGGGCACGCTCCGCATGGCCCAGTGACAGGGCCGCCGTGTGCTCGATCACCGCGATGAAGGCTGCCATCGGCTGCGCGAACAGGTAGTCCTTGCCGATCCTCAACCGGGCTTGGCGCATGCCGTCCAAGGCGTGCCGCCTGTCTCCTGTGTCCAAGTGGGCGCACGCCGTGACCAGTTCCAAGGTAGCGCGCATCGCGGCTCCGACCCCCTTGGCAGAGGATCCCAATTGTCCGAGATCGGCAGTGGCTGCAGTGGCAAATTTCAGGGCAGCGGCGGGCTCGGACCCGAGGAGGGCAGCCGAGGCATGAATCAAGGCACCCACCGATCGGCCGGCTCCCGCAGTCCACGCGTAGGCCGGAAGCTTCTCCTCCGCCTGCCGAAGATAGTCACTGGCGCGGCGGAGTTGGCCCTGCATGGAGGAGATGCCGGCAAGCTTGAGGTACACCTTGCCGGCAAGGTAGCTGTTGCCCGCTTCGGTGGCCTCGATCAACGCTTCCCGGGCCTCGTCCTCCGCCGCCCCGTACTGCTGCTCCATCACCGCAGCAGTGAGGGCCACCATTTTTGCCTCGATCCTGATGTCGCTCTGCCGTGACATGGGAAGGGCCGCATAGTCGCTGGTGGCCTTGGGATCCTGGTTCTCCCATTCTCCGCTGAACCAGGAAAGCCGGGCTTCTGCCAAAGCGCGAAGTTCGCGGAGATCTGCCGGCGGATTATCCGGCCAGGTCCGGTGTGCGGCGGCCAGGTAGCGGGCAGCGGTAGTGGGCTGGCGGCTTTCCACATGGGCCAGTGCCGCCACCAGACAGAGCCTCGGACTGGTTGCCAGAACCGAATCCGGCAGAGCCGCGATGGCCCTCCTGACCCGTGTGACTCCGCCTGAGCCCAGGAGAGTTGCTCCGTGCCGCTCGAGGATCGCACCGATCAGTTGAGAATCAGCTGCATCAACGGCGTGCCGGAGCGCCGCCTCTGGTTCGCCGGCCTGCTCATGCCACTGCGCAGCGATCCGGTTCAGGCGAATCGCTTCGTCCGGTTCCTTCCGGGTAAGTTCGGCCCGGAAGTATGCCCTGATCAGGGGGCGGACCAGAAAGACCTTCCGTCCGCTTCCGGCGGACTCCACCAGATCGCGGTGGTCCGCCAGCGCGGAAAGGACATTGCCCGCATCCCGGTGGCCCGCCAAGGCATTGGCTTGGGCTGCCACCAGGACACGGCACATGCTGGTACTGGCGAGCACCTGCCGTTCGGCGGGGGTGAGTACGCGGATAATTTCGTGGCCCAGGTACTCCCCGAGTTGGCGGTTGTTCGCTGCGATGTCGCCCACAGGTGTTTCGATATCCGCGGCCTTGCGCAGGGTCCGCAAGGCAAGCACCACGCAAGCCGGCCACCCCCCGGTTTGACGGAACACTTCGCCCAATTGATGTGTCCCAAGCAGGGTGATGGTCTTGGCCGCAAGTGAATTGATCTCGTCCAGGGAGAAAGCCAGATCATGTGACTGCAGTTCCAGGATCCGTCCGCTGAGCCGGGCCCGCCCCGGGTCCACGGCCGTGCTTTCCCGGGTGGCCAGGACAAGTTGGAAGGGCAGTTGAGCGTGGGCAAGGAGGGCAGGAATCCAAAGATCCCGGTCAGCGGCCGGGAAGCCCTCAACGCGGTCGATCACCAAACGGATGGTGCCGGCGCTGGTCAGCTGTTCCGCCAGACGCCCCAGTACCTCGCGGGCATTAGCCTCGGATCCGGAAAATTGATTCAAAGTGCCCGCTGGTACGGCAGGGCACTGCCGGAGCGCGTGAAGGATGGACGGCCACAGGGCCGGCTTGTCCTGGTGGTCCGGACTCACCCACGCGACGTTGTCCATGCGGCAGGCGAGCCATTGGCCCAGGAGCACCGTTTTGCCGAATCCTGCAGGGGCGTAGAGAAGGATGGTGTCTGGCGCGGCATCGAGTTTTGCCACAAGCCGGGGCCGGTCCATCACGTCCAAGGGCGGCTTGGAAACCGTGGTCAGTTGAGGGCTCATTAAGTCCGGGCGGGTACCTCGAAGGTCGTCCACTCCTTCAGTGTAGGGGCGTGACTTCGAGGATTCACCCAGTACAGGCGATCCGCGCGGCGGGCTCAGCGCGTAAGGATGGTGATGTCCACCGTGAGACGCTTGGGCGAAGCCCGGAAAGGGGTTTCACCGTGCAGGCTTTCAAGGACATCATGAGCGCTGCGGACTCCGGCTGGGTCTACCCGCTCGGGGCCCTCTTCGTGGCGTTGTCGGCGATCTTCCCACCCATCCCCACTACGTCGTTGTTTGTAGCGTTGGGAGCCCTGTCCGCCACGGATAATCTGCCCAACGGATACCTTTTGGTGGCAGCCATGCTGGCCGGAGCGGTGGCTGGAGATCTCGGTGCGTATGAACTGGTCCGACGCAGGAACATGGCCGGTTGGAAGATGCTCCAAGGCCCTCGCACCCAGAAGGCCCTGCATGCGTCCCGGGAACGATTATCCAAGCACTCCGCCTCGTGGGTCCTGACCTCCAGGTTTGTCCCGCTGGGGCGCCTGACCATGAACGTGGCCAGCGCCATCACCCCTGTCCCTCGCGGCAGGTTCGTCCTCTATTCCGTTGCAGCCGGCATCCTGTGGTCCGTCTACTCGGTGGGCATCGGCGCCCTGTCCGGGCTGTTGCCGGGGCTTTCAACGGAATTTGCGGTCGTCATCGCCATCGCGTTCTCGCTGCTGCTGGGCAGGGGCATCAGCGCGGGTGTGACCTGGTACTTGCAGTTGGACGATTGATGCAGTCCGATCGTGCTGCGGCGGCGCACCCGGCCAGGGCGCCACACCCTACTGCGGCTCGCTACGCCCGCCAGCTACCCTCACCAGCTACCCCGGCGAACTATTGCAGCGACGACGTCAGCCGGGCCAGGTTGTCCAGTGCCACCTGCCCCACCGGCCGCCGCAGCCAGTCCTCCAACAACAGCTCCATGCTCGCCTCGCGGTAGCTGTCCTCCACGGCCCGCATCCGGTCCACGATGGATCGGCCATGGACCAGCACCGAGACCTCCATGTTGAGGCTGAACGAGCGGACATCCATGTTGCTGGAACCTATGACTGCGACGTCGTGGTCAATGGTGAAGTGCTTCGCGTGCAGGACCTGCGGTGCCCGGTAAAGGTAGATGCGGACACCCGCCCGCAGAAGGACCTCATAGTAGGACCGCTGGGCGTGGTAGACCATGGCCTGATCGCCCACTTCCGAGACAAAGAGCTCAACGCTCAATCCCCGCGAGGCGGCGGTGACGATGGCCAATTGGATTGCTTCGTCCGGGACAAAGTAGGGGCTGGTGATGCTGACGCGGTGCTCGGCCTTGTAGATGAGCGTGGTGTAGAGCTTGAGGTTGTTGTCGTTATCGAAACTGGGGCCGCTGGGCAGGACCTGGGCGTCAATGAGCTCCGGCTCCGATCCGAGGACCACCGGTGAGGTGTCCAACGGCAACAGGGTCCCGGACTCGCTGTACCAGTCCGTGACGAACACGGCGTGCAGTTCACGTACTGCCGGCCCCTCCAAGCGGACCATCAGCTCATGCCATTGAAGGCCCCGCCGAATGTTCCGCTTCTTGTTGTAGGAGGCATCGATCAGGTTTTGCGAGCCGGTGTAGCCCACGCGTCCGTCCACCACCACCAGCTTCCGGTGGTTGCGCAGGTCCGGGCGCTGCCATTGACCCTTGAAGGGCCGCAGGGGCAGCATGGCGTGCCATTCGACGTCCATGTGGTCAAAAGCCTGGAGCATGTCCCTGTACTTGGGGCCGCCAACCGCTGCCAGGTGGTCAAAAAGCACCCTGACCTCCACACCGCGTTTGCGGGCCCTGGCCATGGCGTCGAAGAAAGGGGACGTTGTGGGATCCAGCGCCAGGATGTAGAACTCCACATGCACGTATTCTTCTGCGGCATCCATGTCCGCGATCATGCGGTGGAAGCATCCGTCATAGTCCTCCAACAGCTCGGCGCGGTTGCCGCCCACCATGGGCAGCGCCCCAAGCCTGAGGTTAAGTTCGACGGCGGAACGCAGCCAGGCGGGCCAGTCCTCACTGTGGCTGACCGCTGAAAGGCCGGGCGTACGTCCCAGCATCAGTTCGTTGACTGCGCGTTGCTTCTCGCGCCGGGCTTTGGGGAGCTTGCCGCGCCCAACCAGCAGGAACGCCACCGTACCCAGATACGGAATGAAGATGATCGCCAACACCCACGCAATGGCCGACGACGGTTTCCGGTTGGCTGAGACCATCACCGCGGCAATTGCACCGAGCACGATGTGCAGCGCCAACAAGATCAAGGTGACGGCTTCGGCGTCGTGCAGTAGTCCTTGCATGCCGGGCTACTTGGCGTTCTGTTGCGGGATGACTACCTTTTTGATGATCAGCAGGATGGAGGCAGTGGTGGGGCAGGCGATCAGCGCGCCCAGCAGTCCCAGCAGTGTCCCGCCCACCATCGCACCGATCAGCACCAAGGAACCCGGGATGCTGATGGCTTTGCCCACCACCCGCGGCGTCAGGATATAGGCCTCAATTTGCATGTACGCCAGCATGACGAGGAAAACAACGAGTGCCGTTGAGGGTGAGGTGAAGAGTGAAACCACGGTAATGATGGCGGTGCTGACCGCGCTGCCCACCAGCGGTATGAGGGTGATGGGGAAGGCAAGGACGGCAAGTACCGCCGCGTATCTGACCCCTGCCACGGACAGGAGGATGAAGGTAAAAATTGCGTTGAACAGGGCCAGGATTGACATTCCGCTCAGGTATTTACCCACCGAGGCAATGATTGTTTCGGAAATGTCCGCAAATGATTCCCTGCGGGACGCGGGAACCAGTGCATAAAGGCTGGATTTCATGACCTCGTGTCCGGCCACGAAATAGAGGGTCAGGACAACAACGAAGACCACGGCGAAGGTCCCGTTCACCACGTTATAGCCAACCTGCACGGCGCCGCCGCCAATAGCCAGCCAAACATTGGGGTCCGCTGCCGAGGTTTCCAACCATTCCAGCAGCGGGGTCAGGGCTCCGCCGAGTGATCCGTTGACGTCCCGGAACCATTCCTGTTCACCCACTGCGTCGAAGCTGGACGGCAGCAACCGGACCAGCGCGGCGCCCTCTTCCACCAGGATGGGAACCACAAAGCGGATCAGGATTGCCACTACCACCAGGAAGCCCACAGCCACCGCGAGCACGGCTCCGCCGCGTGAGAGCTTCCACCGTTCCAACCACCGGACCAAGGGATACAGCCCCAGGGAGATAAACAGGGCTGCGAAGATCAACGTCAGCGAATACCGCAACGTTATGACAGCGGACCCCAAAGCCAAGGCAACCAGGACACCCAAGGCCGTTATCAGGCCGAATCGGAACGGTCCGCCTTCCAACAGCGGGAATGCCTTCAATCGCGTCATGCGGTCCCTTTCGGCAGTTTTGTGAAGCACGGACCGTCGTCCGAATCAGGCCAATGCCAGCTCCTTCAGGCGAGCGTACTCTGCCTCGGTAATGTCACCTGCGGCAAGAAGGGCCTTGGCCGATTCGATTTGTTGGGTGGGTGTAGGGGCTCCGGCAACCTCCCGGATGTAATTCTCTGCTTCTTCCACTGATTCACGAACGCGTATTTCGCTGCGCAGCGCCATTCCTTTCCCACGCATGATGACGTAGATCAGGGCCGAGATGAACGGTGCCACGAACAGGCACAGAATCCAGAGGGCTTTTACGCCGCCGCCGAGGGCTTTGTCACGGAGAAGATCGGAAATGATCTGAAAGAGGAGGATCAAATAGGCAACAAAGAAAAAAGCGAGAATGATGCTCCACAACGATTCCAAGAAGTTCATGGTGTCTTTCCCATCGTTCGTTCGGCCCGGGGCAGGACCGTCGTCATCCGGCAAGGGACCCGTTCCCCGGCGGGACCACATCACCATTCTCGATTCGGCCGGCCCGTCCGGCGCCGGACCGGGCTGGGATCGGCAGCGATTGGGCAGAAAGATCACCTAGTAAGGGTGAGTGGGTTGGGGCCCGACGACGGGTGGCCGGGCTGGGTGCCTGGCCCGTGCGCGGCCGGGTGCCGGGTTGGGCTGGGCTGTGCGCGGCCGGGTGCCGGGCTGGGTGGCCGGGGAGTGTGGCCGGCTGGTGCCCGGCCGGGTGCTTGGTCCGGTCACAAATTCCCCGTAACCAGGACGTTGCGCCCGGCGTCAAACGGTCGGTTACGCTGCTCAAAGCCACGCACCACCGCACGTTTTAGGGTCCCAATGACGCACTCTTTTTCGCCCGATTCCGCAACTGACCGCGCGCCCAAAGCCGTGTTCCGGCGAGGACCGGAGCCAACCCGCCATCTTGGCGCGGCAGCGGTCGCTATGGGCGCATCCGGGATGGTGGCAGTTGTGGGGGCTTTCGCACTGCTCCTGCACATGCTCGCCCAAGAGTCTCCGCGGCTTGGCCCGGTGTACTCCGGCTGGCCGGAAGCTGCCACCGAGTCCTGGCTCCCGGCGCTCCGGTGGTTCCTCAGCGACATGACGGAGCCCTTGTTCTTCGCCTCGGAACTCGCCGCGCTCGGGCTCCTGTCCGGGGCGGCACTTGCGTGGCGGGCCGGCGGACGGGGGCGGAGTTGGCCGGGTTCGCTCAGTTATGGGACCGGACTTTGGCCCTGGGTGCTGGCATCGGCGTCGCTGAGTTTGCTGATATCCAACCTGGCCTTCGGATGGATGCTCGACGACGGATGGCAGCCCACTTTCGTACCTTTTGTTTGCGTCGCTCCCGCTATGGTCCTCATGTACGGCGGCGGCTGGAGAACCTGCGTCACAGGCGCTGTTCTGGGCGCAGTCACCACTACCCCGTTGGCCCTGCTGTTCATCCCCGCCGTGTCCGTGCCGCTTGGCCTGCCGACAGTGGTGGCAAACGTCCTTGCGATGTCCGTTGCGTGCATGGTGTCGTTTTTGCTGGCGAGGCAGTTGCCGTGGCTAGCCTTGCGTGTGCCGGACCCGCCCGCACAACGGCGAGTCCCGCCGTCGAGCGTTCACCGGAAGTTCCGCGGCGATGCCGGCTGGGCGGTGCGACGGGTCCTCAAGGACTTCACCGAGACCCATTTCTTTGCCAACGAACTGGCTGGCGCCGGTGTCATTCTGGCAGTGGGGGTGGCGTACGTACTCAACCCGGGGTTGCCCTCGTACGGGTCGGAACTGGTGCCCCACATACTGTTCGCCCAGGCGCTGACCTCGGGAATCGGCGTGGTCCTCTGGCGGCGCTGGTACCGCGACGGCGGATGGGCTGCCACCTATGCGTCCGTGGTGTCCGTGGCCCCTGCTGCCGTGCTGGCTTACGGCGGCTCGTGGTCCGCGATGGTGGGTGGGGCCGTGCTGGGAGCAGTCCTGGCTCCGCCCATTGCGCGTCTGGTTTCCGCGCGGCTACCCGCAGGATTCCACCCGGTGATCGGCAACACGGCGGCCATGGCGGTGTCGACGGCGGTCGCCTTGCCGTTGCTTGGCCTGCTGCCGCACTAGCTCCTTTGGGGGTGGAGTCCTAGCCACCCACGTGATGGATGGTAAAGGCACTGAGGAACCCGACGGCGGCCGTCAGTCCCGTGAGGTTGTGGTGCTCTTCGAAGGCCTCGGGAATCATGGTGTCCGCGAGCATCGCCAGGATCCCACCGGCGGCGATTGCGGTGATGAACGCAATGACGCTCCCGGGAGCGTTCTCCAAAGCCGTGTAACCGATGAGCGCAGCCAGTCCGCTGAACACTGCAATGCCGGTCCACGTGCCGAAGACGTACGCGGGGCTGCGTCCGGCCTTCTTCATGCCCGCCGTGCTGGACAGGCCCTCGGGAACATTGGAAATGAACACCGCGGCCAGCATGGCCGGGCTGACACCGCCACCGGCCAGAAGTCCGACGCCGAGCACCACGGATTCAGGAATGCCGTCAATGAGCGCTCCAACGGCGATGGCTGTTCCGCTGCCGGGGCTCTCCTTCTCGGAGGGCTGGGGTCCGCTGGAGCGTTTCCGGTGTTTGGCGCCGGCGCGTGCCAGCAGAACGTTGGAGCCCACAAAGATTACGGCGCCCAAAAGGAAACCCAGCACGGTGGGGATCAACCCGCCGCCCTCAACCGCCTCGTCCACCAGTTCAAAAGCCAGCGCGGAAATCAGGACCCCCGCACCGAAGGCCATCACCGTGGAAACGATCTTCGGCGGGACTTTCCAAACCCAGGCGATCCCGGCACCGAGGACCAAGGCTCCGCCTGCCAGCGTTCCCCACAGCAGGGCCTGCAACCACATCGGCATTCTTGTGCCCTTTCATTGGCCTTCCACGTGCACCAATGCAGTTTTTCATAGGGGGTTGGGGGCGTGCGGGAGTCTTGAGTTTTTCCTGAGGAAGTGTTGCGGGTTTGCAGGATTTGTTCTTGATCCAGCCCCGGCACAGTAGTTCTTGTCAGCCAGAGAGGCAGACATCGAAGAACAGGCCGGCCGGAACCGCGGTGGCCCACCGAAAGGACCCTGATTCCCATGGCCATCAGCCTCAAGACCACCTCCGGCAAAATCCTCGCCTCCGTCGCACTGGTCGGCACCGCAGCGGCCGTCGCCGGCATGGGAACCTACGGCGCGTTCACCTCCTCCACCTCCGCCTCCCAGGCAGTGACCGCAGGCACCGTCACCATCGCCCTGGGCGCACCCGGACCGGCCAACACCCTGAACCTCCCCGTCGCAGGACTGCTGCCCGGAGACAAGATCGAAAAACTCGTCACCCTGGCCAACACCGGCAACTCGGACCTGAACAACATCACCCTCACCACCTCCGCCGGGGCCACCGGATCACTGCTCACCACCGACACCACCCACGGCCTGCAGCTGACCATCGAAAACTGCTCCGTGGCCTGGACCGGCACCGCCGCCCCCTACACCTGCACCGGCACCAAAACCACCGTGCTGGCCAACGGGCCGGTGATCGCCGCGAACAAGGTCCTGAACAACCTGGCCTCCCTGACCTCGACCAAGACCGACAACCTCAAAGTCACCACCGCGTTCCCCACCACCGCGAACAACGACTTCCAAGGCGCCACCTCCACCATCGCCTTCGCCTTCACCGGCACCCAACGCACCGAAACCACCAAGTAACAGCGCAGCACCACCGCAGCTTCCCTGTAGCTTCCCGCAATACGCCGTCAAGCCCCACGGGTTCAGCCCGATAACCCCCTGGGCCGGCCGATAGCGCAGCCGGGTCTGATCGGATTCACTACCCCAGCCCGATCAGCCCCGGCGGCTGTGCCATAGTCCCCGGCGCCATAGTCCGCGGTGCTAGTCCAGAAAGCCACAGTCAGCAGCTTCTTGGCCGCAGCTTCTTGGCGGCAGCCACCTAGCCGCAGCTTGTTAGCGGCAGCCACCTAACTACCGGCGCTACTAGTAACACCATCAAGCCCCGCCGGGCCTGGTCGGGCTTCCCCCCTGCTCGATCAGGTCCGCCGGTATTTTTCTTGCATCAGCCATACTCCTGAGCAAATATTCCTGAGCCAGACACGAATTCCAGGCCAGACAGGAATTCCAAGGTCGGACAACAATTCCAGGCCAGATAAGAATTCCAGGGTCGGACTTGAGGATTTTCCGCAGGAAGCCAGGGCAGGGGCACACGGGCTTTTCTGCAAAAACCCTACAGAAGTCGATCAACACCCGGAAGGAACGCCAGGACATGAGTACCCTCACCAGCATTGACGGACCAGCCCTCCACGGCCGGCGTTCCGCAGGGAAGCCCACGGCGGTCAACGACGTAACCCGGCCCACCGTCGTCGGGTCCGGAGCGAAGTCCACCGGCCTCGGGTCTGGCGTGGAGCCCACCGCCGCTTTGAAGCCCGTCGCTGTGAAGCAGCCCGCAGCGGCGACAACCACTTACTGCCCCCTGACTGCACGCCGAACCACTGCAGAACCATCCACTGCAGTGGCACTCACAGCAAACGCCCGCGCAACCGCGACGCCCCACGGTGCAACCGGGTCGCTCCACCGCGCAGCCGGGACGCACCACCGCTCCACCGCGAAACTCCACCGCGCAACCGGGACGCCCCACGGTGCAGCCGGGTCGCTCCACCGCGCAACCGGGACGCCCCACCGCGAAACTCCACTGCGCAACCGCGACGCTCGGTTGCGTCGCCGGTACGGTTACCACCAAGCCCGGCGAGTCGGCCCTGGAAGGTGCCGCAGAGCCGCAGGCAGCAAGTGGTGAATGACCGGCGGATGCCGGCCGGACGTGCTGAACCAGACGTAGGGAAGACGGAATCCGTCCTGGAGCCATGCACGCTGCAATCACTGGCTGAGGAGCTGGAAGACTCAACACCGGCCATCAATTTTCTCTCCAACTACCTGAGTATGCTGCCCGGCAGGATCCTCAGAATTTCCCACGGACTAGGGCTGCAGGATGCCGATGCCAGCATGGATGCGGTCCTCAGCCTCAAGATTTCCTCTGCGATGGTGGGGGCCTTTGAGACGGAGAACCAGTGCATGGTCATCGAAACCATGATCCGGGAAGATCACTTCGACTCGGCGGTCTTGGCTCTCCCCGCACTGCAGGATTCCACTGATCGCTGCTTCGCGGCGGGTCCGCAGTTGCTGGGGAGTGCGCACGAGTCCCTGCGCAAGGGATCGAGGCGTTGAATCCTGGACCCTGGACCGGGAATTCTGGATCCGGACTGCCGCACCATGAATCCGGGGCATCGAATCGGGCCGGTTTTACCCCGGTGCTGGTGATTTTTCCTAGTCTGGAGCGGCTAGTGGTGCGCCGGCACGGTGGCGTCGGCGGCCTTGACCTCGTGCGGCACCAGGAAGAGCGCGGCCACGGCCAGCAGTCCGGCGGCGGCGAACACATAGAAGCCTGCAGGGTAGGCGATATTTGCGGCTACCAACGTTCCCGTTACGGCAGGACCAACGATCGCGCCCAACCTGCCGACACCTGCCGCGAAGCCTAGTGCGGTTCCGCGGAGCCGCGCAGGGAACAGTTGGCTGACCCAGGCATACACCAGCACCTGGGAGCTGAAGACGAATACTCCCGTCACGAATACGGCCGCGTTGAGCAGGAATTCGTTGGGGATTTTGACGCTCAGGATCGCCAGCAGCACCGCCGACAACCCGAACCATAGGAGCACGATCTTCTTGGTCCCATGCTTGTCGGCAAGAATCCCGGCAAGGAAAAGGCCCGCCACGGCGCCCACGTTCAGGACCAGCAACAGCGTCAGTCCGGTGCTCACGGGATATCCGGCAGCAGCCATCAGCTGCGGCAGCCACGTATTCAGCCCGTAGACCAGCAGCAGCCCCATGAACGATGCGATGCCAATACCCACGGCCACCAGAGGATAGGGCTTCTGCAGGAGGTCGCGGAAACCGGTCTTTTGCTTGGTACCGGTGGAGGGGTCGACGACGGCTGTTGCCTTCGTGGCCTCGCCCGCCTTGGCAGGGGCTGCTTCAGGGAGCGATTCCGGCAGCTTGACCCACAGGAAGGGCAGCAGTATCAGGCCGGCCACACCGCCGATGATGAACATCAGCCGCCAGTTGGGAACGATGAAAATAGCCAACAGAGCGGTGGCTACGGCGCCCACGTGGTAACCGGTCATGGTCCGGGTGGTGGACTTCCCGGCTGTCCCGGCCGGGGCGTAGTCGTTCATGTATGCCAGGGCGGCCGGGAGGCAAGCACCCAAACCGAGCCCGGCCAGCAGGCGCAGCAGAGAGAAGATGGCAACGTTCGGGGCAAAGGCAATGCCGATGGTGAACAGCGAAAAGCCTGCCACACAGGCGATCAGGAGTTTCCGGCGCCCAAACTTGTCGGAAAGCGGCGCGATGAAAAGTGCGCCAAGGCCCACGCCTACCAAGGAGATGGTTGCGGCAAAGGTGGCTCCGACCGCGTCGAAGCCCAGATCGCCGGTTTTGATCAGTGTGGGGATGACAGTTCCAAGGACAACGAGGTCGAAACCGTCCAGGACCATGGCCAGCCAACAGAGCCAAACAGGCCATTGGGAGCGGCGGGCAGATGTCATCGTTGGCATAGCGTCCTCGGTACTTCATTGTGGTTGGCGCTGGCTGATTGCCCCAGGCCAAAGAACGTTCGGTCGGTTATGAGAGTTGTATCACCCCAGGATGTTGCGTGGCACACGTTCTACCATTGAATGGAAGGTGGCAAGTTGGTGCCGCGTCACTTTCCGACCAGATACCCAAGGAGGGCGTGGTGGCCAACTCAGCATCAGGAGACTCGGTAGTAGACCGCGTGGTTCGGGTTATCGAAGCCTTTCCGGAAGGAGTGACCTCCCTGCAGCTGACCGAGTTGGCTGACCGGGCAGGGCTCCCTTTGTCCTCGGCGCATCGGCTGGTCCGCCAACTCTCAGAGCACGGGTTGTTGGATCCCGGCGCTGGTGGCACTGTTCGGCTGGGTCTTCGCCTTTGGGAACTCGTCAACCGAAATTCGCCCACGTTGGCCCTCCGTCAGGCTGCCATGCCATTCATGGAGGATATCCAGCAGGTCCTTAACCAGAACGTAAACCTTGCTGTGCTGGAGGGCTGGGAGGCGCTGTTCGTGGAGCGGCTCTCGCGGAGGGGGTCTGTCGCGAACCGGGCCAGGGTGGCGGGAAGGATGCCCGTCCATATCTCCTCGGCAGGGCTGGCCCTGATGTCGCACCAGCCACGTGAGGTGCAGGCGGAGTACCTCGAGCAGTTCCAGGATCCGTCCGGAAAGGTGACGGCCGGCGTCGTGCGCCAATTGCTGGCCGACGCCGCCCAGCAGGGTTACGCGCAACTAGCGGGCGTGGTGGATTCCGACACCTGGGGCATTGCTGTTCCGGTGATGAACGGTAAGCGCCGCACTGTGGCGGCTTTAGGCGTGGTTGTGCCGCTTGCGGAAATGCGGTTGCAGGCGCTTGTTCCGGCACTCCAGACGGCGGCCCGAGGCATAGGGCGGCGGTTGGCCGAATGATTTCGCTTCCGTTGAACGGAA
Organism: Arthrobacter sp. R3-55; assembly: GCF_054161505.1. Taxonomy (NCBI): domain Bacteria; kingdom Bacillati; phylum Actinomycetota; class Actinomycetes; order Micrococcales; family Micrococcaceae; genus Arthrobacter; species Arthrobacter sp. R3-55. Next base: position 202,751 of record NZ_CP096423.1, read on the forward strand.
TTGATGTAACGACAATCACTCACTGCGCGCCACACTGAATCCAGATTCATCCCGCGTCCGAGTAAGCCGGGATCCGCAACGAAGCGAGGAACAACAATGGCACGCACACCCATCACCACCCAAGTGGCCATCATGGGCGCTGGCCCCGCAGGCCTCATGCTCTCCCATCTGCTGGCCAAGCAGGGCATTGAGTCCGTAGTGGTTGAGATCCGCAGTCGCAAGGAAATCCAGGAAACGGTCCGCGCCGGGATTCTCGAGCACGGCACCGTCAACCTGCTGGTTGACTCCGGGGTCTCCGACCGGGTGCTGCGTGAAGGCGATCGTCACGACGGCATTGAGTTGCGCTTCAATGGTGAGAGTCATCGCATCAACTTCAAGGAACTCGTGGGCGAATCCGTGTGGCTGTACCCGCAGACTGACGTGTTCATGGACCTCGCAGCGAAGCGGGAAGCCGACGGCGGTGACGTCCGGTACAGCGTCACCGACACCACGGTTCACGATCTCGAAGGCAAACCGAAGGTGTGGTTTACGGATGCCGACGGCCAGGAATTCGAAATCCAAGCCGACTTCCTGGTGGGTGCTGACGGTTCCCGCAGCCACTGCCGCTTCCAAATCCCGGAGGCCAACCGGAAATGGTACTTCCACGAATACCCTTTCGCATGGTTCGGGATACTGGCCGAGGCCCCGCGCAGCGCCGACGAACTGATCTACGCGAACTCGGAGAACGGCTTCGCACTGATCAGCCAGCGCACTGAAACCGTGCAGCGCATGTATTTCCAGTGCGACCCCAAGGAAAACGTGGCCGACTGGGATGACGAACGCATCTGGACTGAGTTCCGCAAGCGCGTCAACGGCAACGGCTTTGAGCTCAAAGAAGGGCCCGTCCTGGAGAAGATGGTTCTGCCATTCCGCAGCTTCGTCCACACGCCTATGCGCCACGGCAACCTCTTCTTGGCCGGCGACGCGGCGCACACCGTTCCACCCACAGGGGCCAAAGGCCTCAACCTGGCCATCCACGACGTCAAAGTGCTTTTCGAAGGCCTCGACTCCTTCTATTCCAACGGCTCTACCGCTTTGCTTGACTCCTACAGCGACCGCGCCTTGGACCGCGTATGGAAGGCCCAGCACTTCTCCTACTGGATGACATCCATGCTGCATACGGTGCCGGGTGCCGACGACTTCGACCGTGCCCGCCAACTCGGTGAACTCCACTCCGTGGTCACGTCCGAGCATGCCAAGGCGTACCTGGCAGAGTCGTACACGGGGTGGCCGGCCGCACGCTGACCTCGCCGGGCTGCTGGGGACTTGGCGGGCTTTTGGCGATTTGGCGGCTGCCGGCTTCGTGAGTGAGTGGGGCTTTCGTTTCCCCAGGAGCCCGCTCATTGGCCCCACATCGCTTTCTTATGTTCTGTGGGGTGTGTGGTGGTGGTTGCGTCGGGGTGTTTGTTGGGGGTCGATGTGGGGTGGGGGGATGAACCATGGGACGCCGGTTGTCATGTCGATGCGCCATTGTTCTTTGTGGATGAGGTGGTGGTGGTGGCTGCAGAGCAGGGTGCCGTTGTCTGTCGAAGTGGTGCCGCCGTTGGACCAGTAGGTGGTGTGGTGGGCTTCGCACCAGGGTGCGGGCATGGTGCAGTCGGGGAAGGCGCAGCCGCCGTCGCGGGCGGTGATGGCTTTGCGGATGTGGGGTGGGAAGATCCGGGTGGTGCGGCCGATGTCCAGGACGCGGGAGTCGCTGCCGAGCAGGACGGGGATGATGTCGGCGTCGCAGGCTATTTTGCGGATGGTGTTGGGGTGGATCGGGCCAAGGAATGTAGCGGTGCCGGTGCCTGTCCTGGCGCCATTGCCGGGCGGGGTGAGTTGATCGAAAAGTTCGTTGTAGTCGATGGTGACGGTGAGTTGGGGTCGGAGTCCGCCGTTGGAGGGTAGTTCCCCGGTGGTCATGGCGAGGCTGCAGGCACCGGTGAGGCCGTCCAGGAGTTTCTGGGCCCGGGAGCGCCGGTCAAGGTCAGGGCCGCCGCCGGCATCAGTGCCGGCATCAGGGCCCATGACAGTGCCGAAGCCCGTGGTGGTCAGGCGTGGGTTGGTGGCGGTGTTCATGGTGGTGGTGAGGGTTTCGTATTGTTCGGCGGTGGCGAAGATTTCGATGTGGTGCAGGCCGTAGCGGCGTCGGCGGCGTAGGAACGCGCCTTGGTGTTGGCGGAGGACTTCCTCGGAGGGTTCTGGGCCGTCCTGGTCGATGGATTCGGTCCAGCGTTTGGCCATGGTGGTGACGAAGTCCGGGTCGGTCTCTACTGCGGTTTTGGTCAGGGCGTGTTCCATCCGGGTGATGGTGGCGTCGTCGGTGAGGTTCCTGACTTTGTCCAGGGCACTGCTGATGATCGACGCTGAGCGGGAGGGCAGTTCTCCGGAGGCCAGGGCTTCGGCGAGGATCATGCGGCGGGCGGGGATGTCCTGGCCAATCATGCCGGGTTGGGGGAGGACGTCCGGGGCGAGGGCGAGCCTGCGCCGGGCCTCGCCGATACCGATCCGCAACCGCGCCCGCAGGAACTGTGCCGCGTCCCGGTACCCGTCATCCACAACACTGGCCCTGGACCCGGCTGCCGGCGCCTCAGAACCCGCGCCGGAACCAGAGCCCGCGCCGGTACCGGAGCCCGCGCCGGAACCAGAGCCCGCGCCGGTACCGGAGCCCGCGCCGGAACCAGAGCCCGGGCCGGTACCGGAGCCCGCGCCGGAAAAAGAACCCCCGCCGGAAAAAGAACCCGCGCCGGTACCGGAGCCCGCGCCGGAAAGAGAACCCGCGTCAGCCCCCGGCACAGTTTCAGTCCAGCCCGTCCGCCACTCCGACGCAGCCGCCGAGGACCCCGGACTGGCCTGTAGCGCCTCCGTCCGGGCCCGTTCCACCGCCTGCGCCGCAATAACTTGGACATACTCCAAGGATCGGGCGATCTCTTCGACCTTGCCCGCAAAGTCAGCCGCATCGACAAAACCGAGCAGTCGGACTTCATCTGCCGCCGTCGAACGCAACACGTCCACTGCGGCAGCGCCCCCGAGAAGCGCCGCTTCCATTGATGGAACACTCGACGACCATGGGTGCGGGGTCAACGCGCGCGGCACCTCATCGGCCGCGGATTCCTGAGAAGTTGCCAGCGCCGCGGGCGCTACCCCTTCCAAAGGTTCCCGGGGCATGGACGGGGAGTCGGGCACGAAGGGTCGCCCAGCGTCCCGGGATGCATCCGGGGTGATGCCTGCCGACGTCGGGAATTGGTGTGCCGAAGTTCGGACAGGAACATCGAGCGAGAAAAGCGGAACGTGCGCCGGCACATCACTGGCGCCGGACGAACTTGCCCGCCGCTCCACGATCTGCCCTGTGCCTTCCATAAATCAAGCCTGTCACGGGGACCCAACCGCTATAAGCCCTCAAAGACGCTATGTGGAAAACCAATCGCTGCTCATGGTGTCGAGGAAATAGCGGCTCAGGATCTACCGTAAAACATGACTATTAACCCGAGTCCAAAAACACCGGTCCGGCAGTTGCGCCTTGTCGTAGAGGCTGAGGATTACGATGCCGCGTTGACATTTTTCCGTGACGCCCTGGGCCTGCCCGAGCAAGCTGCTTTCGAAGGAGATGGGGACGCCAGGGTCACCATCCTGGAAGCCGGCCGGGCTACCCTCGAGATCGCCAACGCCGCCCAAGTGCGGATGATTGACAGGATTGAGGCGGACGGCAAGCCCAGCGCCAAGATCCGGATCGCCTTCGAAGTGGATGATTCCGCCGCGGCCACCAAGGACTTGGTGGAAGCCGGCGGCACCTTGATTGCTGAACCCAGGGAGACCCCCTGGAAATCGCTGAATTCCCGGCTCGAAGCACCCGAAGGGCTCCAGATCACGCTGTTTCAGGAGCTCGAATCCCTCGAGGAACGCAGCTCGAAGCCCGGTTTCACAAGCCCTTGACCCCGTATTGCCTCAGCCGCGCCATGTCGCCCCCGCCGCGCCATATCGCCCAGCCGCGCCATGTTGCCTCAGCCGCGCCATGTCGCCCCCGCCGCGCCCCGCTGCGGTCTTCAGGCACGGTGGCCTGAAGCGCACGACGGCGGGAGGTCGCCGTCGTGCGCTTGTCTCGTCTTTGGCGATACTCACTGTAGATGCCGCCTAACCGACGACCCCGCTCTGGTGATCAATGCCCGCTTGATCCACTTTTCGGTGGAAGCGCATGCCGGCCTTGCCGCCGACGATGGCGCCGATGAGGGGAACGATCAAGGCGATCACAAGGCCAATGATGCCGCTGGCGGTCATCAGGCTTCCGTCGACAGGAATCTGCGGGGCGCCGTTGAGGTTGTCGAGGATGTTGAATTGGTTACCTGCCACCGCCGCGAGGATCGCCACCACGATGGCGATGATGATGCCCCATAGCCAGACGGCGAGCCCTTGCTTCGCTCCATCGAAACGGGCCATGCGACCCGCGACGTACCCTCCGCAGTAATAGGCCAGGAACAAGACGACTGCCAGCACGATTCCGCTGACAATACCCAGGGTTTCCGGGTTCTGCTGGGCCTGATCCGCAGCTTGCTCGGCGCCGGATGGATTCGCCGCCCCCACGCCCACGCCGATGGCGGTAGCCAAGGCGCTGAGCAGGACCGTCATCCCGATGGCCGTTAACCAGCCAAAGAAGGCCGAACCCCATTTAATGCCCCCAAAGCGTTCCTTTTCCGCATTGACGACTTCATTCCTGCGGGCTTTGGGAGTGCTTGAACCCGCGCTGTCTTCATAGACCATGTCAGCTCCTAGTCCGGGTGCCTGAACGTTGGTAAATCAAGCAAAACACCACCTTCGGCCAGAAAGCAAGCATCCTTACTAAATTGGCGGACGGGGCCATCGGCACAAGTAGTCAGGTGGCGATCCGGGCCATCCTGGAAGAGTTTCTTTCCGTATCCCAACGCACGACGGCGGCAGGTCGCCGTCGTGCGTTGTTCGCGGTCAGTACGCACCGAAGAGTCTAACCGCCGCCGGGGACTTTCCACATATAGGGACGAGTGGCTGTTTCGTGGGAGAATCGGCGGTATGGAAGCCAGCACCGCCGGAGCCCGGACACTCGAACGAGGACTCAGCCTGATCGACCACGTAGCGGCCGGCAATCATCGGCTTGAGGACATCACCAAAGCCGCAGGACTCAGCCGATCGGCCACCCACAGGATGCTGACCTCCCTGGTGGGAGCCAAGTACCTGAGTCAGGCGGAGGACCGCAGCTACCATCTGGGCGTCAAGCTCCTGGAATTGGGGACCCAAGCGCAAACCAGCATCGATTTGCCGGGGGCCGTGCAGCAGATCCTGTCCGATATTGCCCGAATCACCCAGGATGCCACCCACTTGGGGATACTGTCCGGGGATGAAGTGGTGTACCTGGCCAAGGCCCGCGGACACCGCGGGTTCGAGATGACCTCGTATCCGGGCGTTCGCCGGAAGGCCCAGACCACGGCGTTGGGCAAAGTGCTGCTGGCAGAGAAGGACGACGCCCAAGCGGTCAAGGCCTTCAACCACGCCATCACCCCGACGCCGCTCTCCATCAGGACCGTGGAAGAATTCCTTTCCGCCTTGCATGAGGCCAAGCACAACGGCTACGCCATGGATGACCAGGAGAACGAACTGGGGATCACGTGCCTTGCCATCGGGATACCTGATTTGAGCGGAGCCATGGCTGCCGCAGTGTCGGTCTCCGCCCCCAGCGTCCATATGAACCCCGAGCGCGTCCAATCCCTGGTTGCGTTGCTGCAGAAGTTCCAGCCCGAGCTCACCAGTTGCTTGCCGCCGGGGTTTGAAAGGGCGTGGATCTAGGCCCCTGTTGATCAACGGCGCTGACACAGCAGCGGCAGACCCCGGAAGGATCTAGCGGGCCACGGGGTCGGTAGCGTCCAGTAATCCCAGCTCGTGTCGTTGTGGCATGCCTTCCCAGTCTCCGGGGACGAGGCAGGCAAAGGCGCCTGTTCTCACCGCGGTGCGCAGCCGGTCTTCCACCGGGGCTCCAGCGAGGAGGTCGGAGATATATCCGGCCACAAAAGCGTCTCCAGCCCCCACAGTGTCCACAGCGTTGATGCGCACTGCCTCTTGACGGTATTCGGTGCCGTTGATGACAGCCACGCAGCCCTGCGGCCCGTTCTTAATCACTACCTGCCCTGGTCCCATGGCTGCGATCCTGTGGGCGAGCTCAAGGGATTCCGAGCCGTGACCCACGGCGATCCCCGCTTCGTCATCGCCGGCGAACACGATATCCGCCTGTTCAATGAACGCCCGGAAGACCGGCCCTGCCTGGTCCTCTGTCCACAGCGCTGCACGGTAGTTCAGGTCGAAGGAGACGGTCACCCCGGCTTCGCGCGCCACGGACACTGCATACTGTGCGGCTTCACGCGCCGATTCGGAGAGGGCGGGCGTGATCCCGGTCAGGTGTAGCAGCTTCGCCTTCCGAATGATGTGGACCGGGACGTCCTCCGGAGCCAACCGCGAGCCGGCGCTGCCTGAGCGGTAGTACCAGACCTTGAGGTGTTCCAGGGTGCGGCGTTCCTTGATCATCAGACCCGTGGGGGCCTCGGCGTCGCGGATACCCAGGGTGGTCACGCCTTCGGCAGCTACCTCTCGGAGTACGAGGTCGCCGAGGCTGTCCTGCCCCACCCGCCCGAGCCAGGTCACGCTGGTGCCCAGGCGCTTGAGGGCGATGGCGAAGTTGGTCTCCGCCCCGCCCATGCCCAATTCCAGGGAGCCTGCGTGGGCCAGGGGACCGGGCGTAGCGGCTTTCATCAGCGCCATGGTTTCGCCCATGGTGATCACATCGGTAGGGACCGCCTCGGTGAGTGCACTCATTTCGCCGCCCTCGCTTCGACGGCCCCGGCGACGAGCCGGCTGAGCTTTTCTGCCCTGGCTGTCAGTTCCGCCAGGTTCCCGCCGGAGAAGGCGTCCCGCAGCAGAGGCCCGCCCAGGCTGACGGCCATAGCGCCGGCCGCGATCCACGCCGGCGCATCGTCAATCCCGATGCCGCCCGAAGGTACCACCTGCATATCCGGGAAGGGTCCGCGGAGCTGGCCGATGTACCCGGGTCCCACGGCCGAAGCCGGGAAGAGTTTCACCGCAGTGGCGCCGGCTTGCCAGCCTGCCAGCAGTTCGGTGGGCGTCAGCCCGCCCGGGAACACCGGGATGCCACGCTCGACGGCGGCGCTCACCACCGCGGTCACCATCGCCGGGGTGACCAGGTAGTCCGCTCCGCCGTCGAGGGCTTGCCTCGCTTGGTCCGCAGTGGTGATGGTGCCGACCCCGATCTCGGCGTCCGTACCGAACCGTTCCCTCAGGAGGGGCAGTTCCTCGAAGACGCCTCTGGTGCTGAGGGTCAACTCGATGGAGCGGACCCCACCGCGCACCAAGGCCTCGATCACGGGGGCGTACTCGCGGGCGTGCTGTGCGCGCATGACGGCCACCACGGGGTTGGCTGTCAGGATCGCCGAAGGCGCAGGACGTGTGGGGATGCTCGGGCGTTGAACAGTGCTCATCGGGCCATCCACCCGCCGTCCACCGGAAGGACCACGCCGTGGACGTAGTCCGCTGCCGGGGATGCCAGGAACACCACTGCTCCGGCGAGGTCGTTTCCTGAGCCCCACCTGGCGGCCGGGATCCGGTTGGAGATCTGCTCGTTCCGCACAGTGTCGGCCAGCAACGCCTGGTTCATGTCCGTGGCGATGTAGCCCGGGGCTACGGCGTTGACGTTCACCCCATGTGGGGCCCACTCATTGCACAGCGCCTTGGTCAGCTGGGCCACGGCTCCTTTGGAAGCCGCGTAGGCCGGGACCCGCAATCCGCCCTGGAAGCTCAGGAGCGAGGCGAGATTGATAATTTTTCCGTGTCCGCGCTCCACCATGGCCTTGCCGAAGCCCTGGCAGAGCTGGAACACCGCCCGGGTGTTGATGTTCATGACCGCGTCGAAGTCTTCCAGCGGGAACTCCACGGAGTCATGGCGGATCTGCGTGCCGGCGTTGTTGACCAGGATGTCCACCCGGTGCGTGGCCATCGTGGTTTCGATGGCGCGGGTGACGGAGTCCTGACTGGAGAGGTCGATGGCTACGACCTCAGCGGAAACCCCCGCCTCCGCCGCGGCTTGGGCCAGTTCCGGAGCGAGGGGGCCCCGTTGCAGCGCAACGATGTTGGCGCCCGCCCGGATCAATCCGACGGCGATTCCCAGGCCGATGCCCCGGGAGGCTCCGGTGATGGCCGCCGTCGAGCCTGTCAGGTCAAAAACCGGGCCCGTCAGGTCAAATGGCGCTGCTGTGTCTGTCATGCCGGTGTCAGTCATTCTTCTTCCTTGCCGTTCGCCCCTGCCGGGCCCACGAATACTTTGAGGACCGCTCCGGCGGTCATGGCCTGGGTGAACGCGGCCGGGGTTTCTTCCAGGGGGAAGACCTGCACCGGGATCCGTCCCAACCCAAGTTCGCCGCCCTCGATGAGCGTCACTGCGCGTTCGACGTCGGCGTGGGTGTAGACGCGCACTCCCACCACCGTGTTTTCCGCGAAGGTCAAAGCCTGCAGATCCACCTCTACCGGCTTTTTGTAGACGCCCACCAGAACGATGGTGCCCAGGACGCGGACGGCTTTGGGCAGCAGCGCCGCTACCGAGGGGTGCGCAGCCGAATCAAACACGATGTCCGCGCCGTCCCCGCCGGTTGCATCCATGACCGCGGACACAGGGTCGGTGCCGGAAGCGACGGTGTCGAAACCAAGCTGCTCGGCCACTACACGGCGTTCTTCGGAGGGTTCGGAAATCAGCACGCTGCCGGCACCTTCATGCCGGGCAACAAGCGCGGTCAGGATGCCGATGGGGCCGGCGCCGAAAACCACCACCCGCTCACCGCCACGCAGCCCCGACCGGGACACTGCATGCACGGCCACGGCCAACGGCTCAGCCAATGCTGCCTCCTGGAGTGGAACAGCTGAGCTGATCGGAATCAGGGTTTCCGCGGGCAAAGCCACGTACTCGGCCAAGGACCCTGCAACGTCGATCCCATACAGCTTCAGGTTCCGGCACACATGGGTGTTCCCCTCCCGGCACGGGTGGCATGTTCCGCAATGGATCAAGGGTTCCACGGTCACCCGGGTGCCCGCCGCCGGACCTCCCGCCGCGGCGACTTCCACAACACCGGCGATTTCATGACCCATGACCACGGGCGCCTCAGCGCGGGGGTGGCTTCCGTGCAGGATGGAGAAGTCCGTGCCACAAATCCCGGTCAGTTCGGACCGGACCAAGGACCAACCCTCCGGCACCTCGGGAAGCGGCACGGTCCGGTACTCAATGGTCTCCGGACCCGTCCACACCGCTGCCCGCATGGTCTTGACGGTTGTTCCCGGGATGGCTTCGATGCTCATCGGGCCACGCTCCCCGTCAGCACTTCGCCGTTAAGGATGTTGCGCGGTGTGCGCTCGGCACAGACCTCCACCACGTTCTCCACCGTGCGGCGCTTGAGCTCCGCGTAAGATTCCTCGCTGTACCAGGCCGCGTGTGGTGTGAGGACCGCGTTCTCCAGTTCCAACAAGGGGCTGTTCCTGGGCAGGGGCTCCACTTCGAAGACATCCAGGCCGGCAGCGTGCAGGCGCCCGTCCTTCAGGGCTGCCGCTACCGCATCCGTATCCACCACACCTCCGCGGCATGTATTGACCAGAACGGCCCCGGGCTTCACCTTGTCCAGGACGTCACCGTTGATGAGGTGATGCGTGTGCTGGTTGAGCGGGACATGCAGGGAGATGACGTCAGCACGGGCAACGAGATCCTCGAAGCTGACCACAGTGATCCCGTCATCCGTGACAGAGCCGGGTGCCAGCAGGGGATCGGACCCTATGACCTGGTAGCCCAGCCCCTTTGCTTTACGGCCCGTGGCGGCCCCGATCAACCCCAGGCCCACCACCCCGAACACCCGCCCGCTGATCCGGTGCAACGGTTGCACCGGCCCCAGCGAATAGTCCCCCCGCCTCACACCGCGGTCCAGCTGCGTGATCCCGCGCGCCAGGCTGACGGCCAAGGCAATGGCATGGTCACTGACGTCTTCGGTGCCGTAATCGGGGACGTTGCAGATGGCGACGCCGCGCGCGGTGGCGGCTTCGACGTCGAGCGTGTCAACCCCGACGCCGTAACGGCCGATCGCTTTCAGCCCTGGCAACGCGTCCAGAACCTTGGCGGTGATAGGCGCGTACTGGACAACAATCGCGTCCGCGCCAGCCGCGGCAGCGATCACCTCGTCCTCGCTGTGGCACTGAGTTAACACCAGCTCCACGCCGGCATCCCGGGCAACCGCCCGCTCGATATCGATGGAGTCGTGGTCGCAATCGGTGATGACTATTTTTGTCGGGTTGATGGGCGTGATCGGGGGTTGCATTACTTGGCGTCCTCTTCAAGGAGAAGGTCGCGATCGACCGTCTCCGGGGATTTGATGGTGGTGAACAAACTGATGCCCATGATGGCCATCATGTAGATGGCTACCGGGACCCAGGATCCGCTGAAGGCCGTGACCAGCGCGGAGCAGATCAGCGGAGCAACGCCGCCGCCGAAAACGGAGGAGAACTCGCGGCCGAGTGCCACACCTGCGTAGCGGTAGCGTGCGCCGAAAAGTTCGGGGAAGTACGCGGCCTGGACACCTACGGATCCCTGGGCGGCAAATATGAAGCCCAGGACGATCACCAGCGAGATCAGGAACAGATTGCCCGTGTTGATCAGCAGGAAGGCCGGGATGGGGAAGAGGAACAGGAAGGTGGTGACCACCAAGTACATGGAGCGGCGGCCGAACCTGTCCGAGAGGTTGCCGAATACGTAGGCGGACGCGCAGGCGAACAGGGCGCCTACCAGCAGGACCTTGGGAATGAACGTTGCGTCGATCTTGAGCTGGCTGATGAGGTAGGAGCCCAGGAATACCTGGAAAAGGTAGGAGTGGGCGTTGGCGCCGACATTCATGAAGAACACCCGGAACAGGTTGGTACGGCCGTTCTTCACCACGTCTGCCACGGGAGTGTCCCGCTTGCCGATGGCCCCCTCTTCCTGAAGTTCCTGGAAGACGGGAGATTCCTTGAGCTTGCGGCGGATGACGTAAGCGGCGATCGTCACGAAGATTGACGAGAAGAAGACCAGTCGCCATCCGTACGATTCCAGTGCTTCCTTGGGCATCATTTGAACCAGGATCCAGACGACCGCTCCAAGTGCCGTTCCGGCCGCTGCTCCGACGAAGACCAAGGAGGCGTACTTGCCACGCTGGCCCTTGGGTGCGGTCTCGGCGATCAGGACCACGCCTCCGGCTTGTTCGGCTCCGGCGCCGAACCCCTGCAGGAAGCGGCAGGCCACCAGGAGGGCCGGAGCCCAGAGCCCGGCTTGCTCGTAAGTCGGCAGGAGGCCGATGGCGAACGTGGCGATTCCCATGAGGAACAGGGTTGCCACCAGCACCCATTTGCGGCCCAGGCGGTCGCCGTACTTGGAGAAGAAGAGTCCGCCCAGGGGCCTGGCGCCGAAGCCAACGGCATAGGCGCCGAAAGCAGCAAGGATGCCGATCGCAGGATCCACGTTGGGGAAGAAGATCGTGTTGAAGATGATCGCGGATGCGGTTCCGTAGATCACGAAGTCGTACTGCTCCAGGGCAGTCCCGATCAGTCCGGCCCATGCGGCCCTGCGGACGTTCTTCACCTCGGAAGGGGTGCCGGTGTCTGGCCGACCGGCGTTCTGAACAACGCTGTTCTCAGTCAATCTTGTCTCCAAGCGGGTGGCGGCGGGTTGCCGTGAATGGTCAGTTCTTTTTCAATTCCGATTATCGGGATGGCATCCCGAAAACTGCTGGAGATAAATGTAATGCATGCCGGAAGCGGAAGAAAGCGATTTCTGGAAAAGGTCACAAAAAAGCGCACGACGGCGGTACTCGCCGTCGTGCGCTCTTTGCCTTAGGGGGCGCTGGAGTCAGCGCCCCCTTGGAAGGCCGGGTCTAGTCCGGTATTTCCATCTGGAATCCACACTCGTCGCAATGCAGGACTTGGGTGCTGAGGTATGCCTCCAACTCCGGGTCCACAGGCTTGCCTGTGGTGTCGACCATGAGGACGTGCCGCCTCCCGGCCCCCGTGTGCATCGGGATGCCGCAGTGTAGTTGATGGTTGCCGGCCTGAAGCAGGCCGGGTAAATCTGTGGACCCATGCAGGACATCTGCGACGTCGGCGACGGTTGCGGCATGGGCAAGGAAGGAGTCGCACTTTCCGCAGTTGTAACCCACTTCCACCAGGCCGGAGGCGAGGTCGTGGTGGGCGCCTATGGTGTCCACGGAGAGGTGCTGGCTGCTGCCGCAGGACTGGCATCGCGGGGTGCGCGCGTGGGTTGGGCTTGGAAAGGGGAGGTGTTCTGGCTGAGCAGACATGATGAACCCTGGCGGGTAAGAGAGAGTGGATACCTTTGGCACAAGTACTAATTTCTCCGCTTCGAGCCTACGGTTGGCGAGGCAGTGTGGCAAGCGCCACCGATTCTCCAAAGGGGCTTGCCAAAGAAACACTAAGCATGCTTATTGTATTGATGTTCCTTAAAGCCGGCGGGTCGAATCTGCTCCCCGCTCCGGCATCCGGAAACCATGCCAGGTGATGAAGCCCGCTTGGCGATCCATCAAGAGAACCGCATTCCAAGGAGACATCATGCTCGCGAGGGAAAACATTGACCGTTTGATGGGGCTCAACGGAAACGTCCGCACCACAGAAGGTGACAAGGTCGGCTCCATTGGCACGTTCTACACCGACGACGACACAGGCGAACCCACCTGGGTTACCGTCAAGACCGGGCTCTTCGGAAGCTCGGAATCCTTCATTCCGCTTCGGGAGGCAACGGTTGAAGGCGACGACGTCATTGTGCCCTTCAGCAAGGACCACATTAAGGACGCACCCAGGGTGGCTGAAGACGGCCACCTTGATCCGGGCGAGGAGAGTCGCCTCTACAACCACTATGGACTCAGCGACGGCGACAACTACGGCGGCCAGCGCGATGACGATGCACGCGTCGCCGGGACGGTGGGAACCCGGGATACTGTGGGCACCCAGGACACCCTCGGTGCCAGGGATGCCACAGACACCGGCGCCTATCACCGGGACGCCGATACCGACCGCGACACGTCCATTGGCCGGGGCGATGACGCCATGACCCGTTCCGAGGAGCAGCTGAATGTGGGCACCGAGAGGCAGGCAACCGGCCGCGCCCGGCTGCGCAAGTACATCACTACGGAAAACGTCACCACCACAGTCCCTGTGGAACGCGAGGAAGTCCGCTTGGAGCGTGAGCCCATTACGGATGCCAACGCCGGTGATGCCATGTCCGGTCCGGATCTGACCGAGAGCGAACATGAGGTCACCCTGCACGAGGAACGGCCTGTGGTGGAAAAGGAAACCGTTCCGGTTGAGCGCGTGCGGCTCGAAAAGGACACGGTCCGCGACGACGTCCAGGTAGATGAGGAAGTCCGTAAGGAGCGCATCGAAACCGAGGGCACCGGCACGGGCGAGACGCGCCGCTAAAGGCTGGTTGTGAGGCCCGCTCTGCGCCCCAAGAACTCGTAGGAGGGCGCAGAGCGGGCCTCGCAACGGCCGTTTTTTACTATCGCTGACCATCCGGTGATGGGACCATTGAGGTATGGGCGAACAAGAGAGTGTGCAGCCCGTCGCGCCCAACGGTGCGGCGTACGAGGACCGTGGTGATCCCACTACGCAACAGATGCGGACCGTCGGCCAGCGCCGCCGCGAAGCCGAGCGCAAGCTGGATCTTCACCTCGAGGAAGCCCGCCACAAGGGTGAACCCTCAGCTACCGAAGGCGAGGATCTTTCCGAAGGGTAGAGCCGCTGGCCCTTTCCGGGTGCTTGGGTTTGTGTAGCGGGGTATCGCTGTTGTGGGCCTCGCCTTGGTGGAGTTGCAAGGCGCTGTGAATGAGCGGGAAATGGCTGAAGGCCTGGGGAGTGTTGCCCAGGTGCCGCTGCGTTCGCGGATCCCATTCCTCACTGAGCAGCCCCACGTCATTGCGCAGGCTGAGCAGCCGCTCAAACAGTTGCGTCGCTTCATCCGGCCGGCCAATGCCCAGAAGGGCGTCAACTAACCAAAAGGAGCAGGCCAGGAAGACGCCTTCATCGCCCGGAAGTCCGTCATGACCGGACTGGGTGCGATACCGGAGGACCAATCCGTCGTCGGTGAGTCCTTTCTGGATGGCGTCCACGGTACCCGTAACCCGCGGGTGCCGGTGCGGCAGGAAGCCCACCCGTGGAATCAGGAGCAGGCTTGCGTCCAGCTCCTTGCTTCCATAGGACTGGACAAAGCTGTTGAGTTCCTCGTCAAAGCCCTTGGCCATGACATCGTGATGAATCTCGCTGCGCAGGGCAGCCCACCTGTCGGCAGGTCCCGGCAGGCCTGAGGTTCGAACGGCCTTGACCATGCGGTCCGCAGCCACCCAGGCCATGACCTTGGAGTGCGTGAAATGCTGCCTGGGGCCGCGCATCTCCCACAGTCCGTTGTCCGGCTGGTCCCAAGCCCCCTCAAGGAACTCCATCAAGGCCACCTGAATATCCCAGGAGCTATCCACGGCGCCGTCAGGGGAAGCCGCCCGGGTCAGCGAAAGTCCGTCCAGGACCTCGCCCCACACGTCCAGTTGCAACTGCGGAGCGGCCGCATTTCCGGTGCGGACCGGCAGTGAACCTTCGTAACCGGACAGCCAGGGGATGTCCGCCTCCGGGAGTCTCCTGGCGCCGTCGAGCCCGTAAACGATCTGAAGCTCCGAGGGGTCGCCGGCGATCGCGCGCAGCAGCCAGTCCCGCCACGCGGATGCCTCTTCGGTGTAGCCGGCGGCCAGCAGGGACTGCAACGTCAGAGTGGCGTCCCGCAGCCAGCAGTACCGGTAATCCCAATTTCGCGGTCCGCCGATCTGCTCAGGCAAGGACGTTGTTGCTGCGGCCACGATGCCGCCTGTAGGTGCATACGTCAGAGCCTTGAGGGTGATCAGGGAACGCTCCACCGGTTCCTTGTATTTGCCGGTCATCTCGCTGCGGCCGATCCATTCCAGCCAGAACGATTCCGTGGCTTCAAGGGCATGCAGCGGATTGATCCGGCGTGGCTCCCGCTCGTGGCTTGGTGCCCAGCGCAGCACGAAGGGAACGCGTTGGCCCGCGCGGACGGTGAATTCGCTGAAGGTCCGTTTGTCCCTGCCCTCCAAGGGCGCGGGGGTGGTGAGGTAGGCCGAGTCGGGGCCGGCCACGGCGCTGATCCCGTGCTCCCCGTGCCGGACCCATGGGACCACCCGGCCGTAGTCGAAGCGCAAAACCAGTTCCATGTTCATGGTGACTTCACCGGACAGGCCTTCGACGATCCTCACCAGGTCCACGGCGTCGTCGCGGACGGGCATGAAGTCGATGACCCGGACGGAGCCGCCCTCCACCTCCCAATCCGTTTCCAGGATGAGGGTGTCCTCGCGGTATTGGCGTCGCGTGCAGTTGGCGCCCTCCGGTGTTCCGGCGGGGGCCAGCAACCAGCGGCCGGCGTCGGGAGTGTGCAGCAGTGCGGCGAAGCAGGCGGGAGAATCGAAGCGCGGCAGGCACATCCAGTCGATGGAACCGCTGCGCCCCACCAGGGCGGCCGTGTTCAGGTCCCCGATGATCGCGTAGTCCTCGATCCTGGCCATTAAGTCAGCTCCCTTACTAGGCGTCGTCAGCTATGCCTGACCGTACCCCTTCGAACCGGGCGCCTCCACTGAGACTCGCGCCTGAAAGCCAAAGGCTGCTATTGCTCTCCGGCTTGCTGTCCGGCTTTCAGCCGGTTGAGGCCATCCAGGATCAGGTCCAGGCCGAACTCAAACTCGTCGCCAAAGTCGTAGCCGGGTTTGAGGACATGCTCGACGGCGATCTCCACCATGCGCGGATACTCACCGGTGCTGAATCGCTCCATGATGGGTTCGGTGATTTCGGCTGCCGTGTCCCTGCCTTCGAACGGGAGTGCTGCTTCCTGGACGGCAAATCCGTAGATGTAGCTGTCCAGCAGGGCGTAGGCGTGGGCCGTCTGCTGCACGGAGAATCCGGCTTCCCGCAACGTGGAGAGTGTGGCTTCATGGTGCCGGAGGGTGGCCGGTCCGGGGGCCGAGCGGCTTTCGAGCAGCCCCACTGCCCATGGGTGGCGCCTGAGCGCTGAGCGCATTCCGCGGGCGCGTCGCTGCATTTCCTCGCGCCAATTTCCCCCTGGTGCCGGCAGTTCGATTTCGCTGAAGACCATGTCCACGATGCCATCCAGGATCTCGTCCTTGTTGGCTACGTAGTAGTAGAGAGACATGGGTTTGGTACCCATGGTCCGGGCAAGTGACCGGATGGTCAGCGCGGCGATCCCGGATTGATCGGCGAGCTCGACGGCGCACGCCAGGACCCGTTCCCGACTCAGGGGTATGCGCTGGGGTGCTGCGGTCACGTGGTCTCCGTGGTCATTGTGCGGGCTGGTGGCGGGATGGAGCTCTAGCGGTTTAGTACAGTGTACGGTAACGTCTCTAGTACAGCGTACGAAAAAACTGTAAAACCCCAAGAATCCCCAAGAACCCCCGCATCGCCAGCACTGAAAGGTCCGGCCATGACCACTGGTCAGCACGCCAAGGAATCACGTCAGAACATGTCAGCCATGCCGCGTCCGTTCATGCGGGCCATCGTCCAGGACGCGTATGGTCCCGCCGATGTCCTGCATGAGGCCCAGGTCCCTCGCCCGGCCATCAAAGACAATGAGGTCCTGGTCAGGGTCCGCGCTGCCGGGCTTGACCGCGGGACCTGGCATGTCACCACGGGTCTTCCATATGCACTGCGGCTCGCTTACGGCTTCCGAGCACCCCGAAACCCTGTCCCCGGCCTGGACCTCGCCGGCACCGTGGAAGCTGTGGGGTCGAAGGTGACGCGGTTTGCCGTGGGTGACCACGTTTTCGGGTCCGGGAAGGGATCCTTCGCCGAATACGCCGCTGCCCGGGAGAACCAGCTCGCCCATAAACCCGCCAGCATCAGCTTCGAGCAAGCCGCGGCGGTCCCGGTGTCCGCCTGCACCGCCTTGATCGCGTTGCGTGCCGGCGGCATTGATCCCGCTTCCGGCCCGGCGCTGAAGGAACTTAAGGTCCTGATCACCGGCGCCTCCGGTGGTGTGGGCAGTTACGCGGTGCAGCTTGCCAAGGCAGCCGGGATGCAGATCACCGGGGTAGCCAGTGCTGCCAAGGCGGACCTGGTGCGGGGCCTCGGCGCTGATCATGTCATCGACTACACGGCCCGGGACTCCGTTGACCGTATTGGATTGGCCAACCGTGCTGACTTGGCCGGGGGCGCTGACAAGTACGACGTCATCATCGACATCGCAGGCAACCCTTCGGTCTCGAGTCTTCGCCGGGCGCTCACCCCTGGGGGAGCAGCTGTGATCACCGGTGGTGAGGAGGGCGGGTCCTGGACAGGCGGCCTGGATCGCCAGTTTCGGGCCGTGACGCTTTCCCCCTTCATTCGCCAGCGGCTCATCATGATCGTGGGCACTCAAACCGCCGGGGACCTGGAATATCTTGCAGCTCTCCTGGAGGCCGGAACCATCACCCCGGCGATCGACCGGACGTACCCGTTGGCCGAGGTCCCGGAGGCCATGCGATATCTCGACGCCGGTAAAGCCCGCGGGAAGGTGGTCATCACCGTCTGATTGCACTTTTGCTGTGGAGGCGAAGTGCCCCCTAGCCCGCAGTTCCGGTGGCGTGCTACCACTGACCCTAGGAACAAACCCCTGAGGAGAAGCTGTGGCTGAAGATCGTCCTGTCCTTGTTGTTGGCGCCACGGGATTTCTGGGTGGACAAGTGGTGGATGAGCTTCTCAAGCGCGGGAAGAAGGTCCGCGCCTTGGTACGGCCCGCATCCAACGCGTCCAAGCTTGAGGCGAAGGGTGTCGAGATCGCGCGCGGCGACATGTTGGACGCGGCCTCTTTGATTGCCGCCATGACCGGTGTTTCCGGGGCCATCTCCACAGCGGCGGGCTACACGCGCAATGACAAGAACGCCAAGGCCATCGATACCTTCGGGAACAGCAACCTGGCCGTCGCCGCCAAGCATACCGGGGTGCCCCGCTTCGTCCTGATCAGCATCGTCACCAGCGACCAAACACCCCAGATTCCGCACTTCTGGAACAAGAAGCTGGCCGAGGATAAGTTTGAGGAACTCGGAGTGCCCTTCGTGGCCCTGCGCCCGGGTGCTTTCTTTGACCAGGCGGTGGGGATGGGCGGAGATCCCTTCGCGAAGGGGCGTTTCGTTTGGCTGGGTTCCAAAGATGCCCGCCTGACGTTCGTGCTCGCCAGCGATGTCGCCGCCTACCTGGCCGAGGCGGTGGATGCCGACATTATTGAGGGTGAGCGCATCGACATCGGGTGGAGCCGTCCCGTGAGCATCCATGAAGCCGCCGAAGTCGCCAGCCGACGGGCGGGCAAACAGGTCAAGGTGATGTCCATACCCGCCGGTGCTATCGCCGGGCTCGGCAAGGTCACTGCAAAGGTCCTTCCGTTGGTGGGAGACATGGCCAGCATGGTGGCCTGGTTCGAGACTGGAAAGTACGTTGCCGATGTCACCCGCCAGGAGCAGGTGTTCGGACCGGCGCCCACTCCCGAGGATGCGATCGGCCGGGTGGCCGCCCGTTACGGTCACTGACCTGCACGCCTGGGGAAGGGACATGGGCCGGTAGGTGGTGGCCGGGCGAGGGGAACATAAGTATCCTGATGATACAGATTCGGCCGTAGACCCTGACTGCGCCGAAAAAACATGAGGAGCACGTTATGAGAATTGGTTCTTCCATCGCCCTGATCGCCATCGGAGCTATTCTGGCTTTCGCGCTCGCCCCCGGAATCATCCCCTTCCTCGATCAGGTCCTGGTTGGCTACATCCTGATGGTGGTCGGCGTCATCGGACTCATCATTTCCATCGCCATGTCCAACCGCACCCGTCGCACCGTGGTTGAGCGCCGCGGCGATCCCCACACCGTTGTCGAGCGGCGCCCCGAGGTCTAGTAGCCGCAACATACAAAAGAAGCGCACGACGCCGGGCCCCCGACGTCGTGCGCTTCTTGCTTTAATGCCGCACCAGCGTGTCAGGCGAGCGAGAGGGTGAACGACAGGACGAATCCGGCTGCCGTGCTTAGTGCAACCGCGGGGCCGCCGTGTTCGTAGGCCTCGGGCATCAGGGTGTCCGCGAGTGATGCGATCACCGCGCCCGCCGCGAAGGCCAGCGGGAGGGAGATCGTCTCGGGTTGGGCCGAGGAGAGCGGTCCCGCGCCGAGCACCACGGCGGCAACCAGCAATGCCGCGCACGCGCTCCAAAGCAGCATGATGAAGCCGGCCGTTTTGCCTTGGCTGCGCATGGACGACGCCCCCACCAGGGCTTCGGGCAGGTTGGAAACGAAGATTGCCGCCAGGAGCGCCAAGCCGCCGGATCCCTCGCCCAGTGAGATGCCCAAGGCGACGTTTTCGGGCACGCCGTCCAAGGTGACCGCGGCGAGAAGGGCCATGCCGGCGGCTCCGCGGGTCGAGGCGGAGGTGGCAGCCTTATCGGATGCTGCGGCGTCGGTATCCAGCTTCGGGCTGCCCTGGATTTTGTCTGCGGGCTTGGATTTGGACGTTCTTCCGGGTTGCGCCCAGCGATCCAAGAGGGCGCTCAGCGCGGTGAAGACGATGGCTCCCGCAAGGAGTCCCACCGCTGCGCGCACGATTCCGCCCTGTTCATAGGCGTCCTCGAACAGTTCGAACGCCAAGGCGGTGATGAGCGACCCCGCAGCGAAGGACAGCAGGATGGCCAGAACCCGCTTCGGCAGCTCGAAACGCACTCCGACGATGGCGCCGATGACCAGGGCGCTGGAGGCGATCAATCCGAACCACAGTGATGCCATCACAACGCCAGTATAGAAGTAAGTAACCTGATCTTCTCTAGGGCAAGGAAAAGCGTTCGACGGCGGCAGGCCGTCGTCGAACGCTTCTTTCCGAACGGCGTAGGCTGCTTGCCATGGAGACGTCATTCAACATTGAACTGGTCAATCAGAACGAATACTTGGTGCGGTGGGCATCAGAGGGGCAAGCCGGCGAATCCCTGGTCCACACCAACCCGGACTTCCTTGCCGAGGTAGGGCTCGATGCCTTCGAAGAGCAGCGTGTTGTTGAAGAAACCACGTCATATCTGGCCGAACACCAGCCGGTGATCGACTTTCCCCAAACCGTTGACCTGGAAGAGATCGCAGCCGCTTACACCGAATACGCGGAGCAGCTGAAGGCGCGGCTCGAGGCGCGGTAATTGGCGGTTTGATGGGTGCTCCTGTAAAAGCACCTGGCCCGCTACTTCGTGGACGGACAGAAGCGCTACGTTTAAAGCATGGTGACTTTGCAGACTGTGGCGGAGCGGGCAGGGGTCTCGGCTGCGGTGGTTTCCGCAGCGGTTTCCGGCAGTAAATCCGTCAGGATGAGCCCCTCTACCCGCAAGCGGGTAGAGGAAGCGATCCGTGAACTGGGGTATGTCACCAATCACGCTGCGAAGGCACTGAAAACATCGCGAACCGGTTTGGTTGCGACCATCACGCCCAATCTTTCGAACCCGGTGTTCGATGAGGCGCTTCGTGGTGTCCAGGATGCGGCGGATGCCAATCGCGGCGCCATCCTTCTCGCCGACTCGGACAGGGTTTCCCCTGGCAGCAACCTCCTGAGCCGGCTGGTGGGTACCGGCATGGTGGACGGGTTCCTGGTCCGTTTCCATACGGCAGCGGAAGAGAACATAAGTATCTTCCAGCAGCGTGGCGTCCCGTGCGTGGTCCTGAATGGTCCCACCGACGGCGTCAACGTGTGCGTGTGGGTGGACGACTACCGCGGCATCTTTGTGGGAACCACGCACCTCCTGAAACTGGGGCATCGGCGCATAGCGATGCTGGGTGGTCCCCCCACGCCCTTCACCGAAGATACCCGCGTGGACGGCTTCCGTGACGCGTTCTCTGCCCGGGACCTTACTCCGCCCCCTGCCGAGGCAGTTGTCCGTGGCTACGACCCCACGGCCATCCGAGCCACGGTCTCGCAGCTGATGCAGTCTTCTGAGCCCCCCACTGCCATCATCATCGACAACATCGTGGCCGCCCGCGGGCTGATCGCAGCGGTGGCGGATTTGGGGTTGCGCCTGCCGGAAGATCTTTCCGTTGTGGCGTATCACGACATACCGCAGGCGGACTACTATCGACCGGCATTGACCACCATCAAGATGCCCCTCTACGAGGCCGGGGTGCGCGGCTACGAGGTTCTTCAACGCATGATCGCGGGCGAGAAGGTCAAGAGCCACATCGTGCGCCGACCTGCACCCAAGATCATTGATCGCGGCTCTGCTGCCGCTATTTGAACCCTCTAAAGCCGAACCCATCGCAGCGAGCCCTATGACAAGCGCCCTGGAGCTTCTATCCTCGTGTCATGGGCGTTGGGGCAGCGTTTTCCTTGCCGGGCTCCCGCTGCGCAGGGGGGGCGGGGCTCTGACGCGCAAAGGGACCGGTCAATCATCGAGGCGGGTGGGTGCTCCATGAACCGCAGGGACAAGCGTCCGCCCCCGGACAGACCGCCGGACAATCTCCCGGGCGGTCCGCCGGACGGTCCCCCGGACAACTACGCTGCGTTCATTGAGAGGATGGACCGCGCAGCGGCCCGTCTCAGCAGCCGGCTCCGGTCCGTGATCAAGGCCCTGGGTGCGGTCTCATTGCTCTTGGAGGAGTACCAGAGGGCCTCCTTGAAATGGGAGCGCCGGCGGGCCCGGGCCGCCATGGAATTGGACCGCTGCACCGGAGACGTGGAGGTGTACACCGCTCTGGGAGAACTCCACGATACTGCCGTGAAAATGGTGGCACTCCACCATGGGCAGACCTCGCGGATCACTGAAAAGTTGCACCAGCTCCAAGATCAGCGGGACGCCATCCACCATTCCTTGGGAGAACTGGAGGCGGGCGTAGCCAAGCTGAAGGCATCCCGTGCAGCATCCCAAGACCGGCGGCGCCTTAAGAGCGCCCTTTATGAGCTTTCCGGCGCCAACGGTGCCGGTGCATCAACCCCGGATCCTGAATTGCTCAGCGATCTGCGGGAAGCCCGCGAGGCGGTCGTGTTGGCCGAAGCGCTCATGGAAGTGAAGGGACCCCGGCCATGAATGAGCCAGTACAACCACCAAACCCCCGGGATGCGGTCACTGTGGTCCACTGGGAACGGAAGCCGGGTGACGAACCTGCCATCAAATTCGTCATTTTTGGCGTGCTGGGGGTCATCATGGGGCTGATCCTGATGTTTTTCCTGCCGGCGTTCAGGAGCTTCGGAGCGCTCACCCTGTTCTCGGCGGTTTTCGCCGGCCTCCTCACCATCCCTGTCATCGCAGCTCAACGGAGTTTCATGCGGGGAGTTGCCCGGAGGGTCAATGACACCATCAGCGAAGTGACAGGCAATTCCGGCCAGGGGCTTTCGGGTCGGCAGCTTAACCGGCTCATCCGGAGCGGAGAGCCATGGCCGCTCATGGTCGGCGGCGTGCCTGGGCTGCGACTGCAGGTTCAGCGGGTCCTGGCGCGGGAAGAAGATGCTCCGGAGAAGTGGCGCGCCGTGATCACGGCAGCCGCTCCCAGGAACGGAATGTCCAGCTTTGACCGTTTGCTGGACGCTGCGCTCAACCCCAAACCGGGGAATCGCAGCTAGTCGGCGGGATCAGGCCTCGACGTCCACCTTGACGCGCTCGCCGTTGAAGTACTCCAGCTGCCAGCCTTCGGTTACATGGTGGTGGGCGAGGTTCAGGACTGCGTTCTGGACACTGTCCAGCGTGCGTCCGATGGCGCGGCTGAGCGTGAGCCGGATCAACGTTCCGTGAGCCACCACCAGGACGCGCCGGCCGGCAAATTCTTCAGCCAAGGATTCCAAGGCAGCGATGCCCCGGTCAGCGGCAGAATCGTCGCTTTCTCCGCCGCGAAAGCCGCCCGGGATACGCAAAGCCTCCAGCTCAGGGCCGGCCTGCAAGCCTTCGGCGGGGCCGAAGCTGCGTTCGGTGAGCTCGGGAACCAGCCGGGCGACCTTCAGCCCGAGGCCTTTGGCGATGATCTCCGCCGTTTCGGCTGCGCGGCTCAGGGGTGAGGCCACCACGGTGTCCCATTGCTGGTCCGAGAGGAAGGCGACGGCCTCGCGCGCCTGTTCCCGGCCGACGTCGTTGAGTGGAATATCCGTTGACCCCTGCAACCGGCGCTCCGCATTCCAGTCGGTCTGGCCGTGGCGGACGAGGGCGAATGTTGTGAGGGTCATGCCATCCATTGTGCCTTGCAAGGTGGGGCCGCCGCAGTTCCGTACGTCACGCAAGGAAGCGCACGACGGCGGGAGGTCGCCGTCGTGCGTTCAGCGTTGCCACAGTTCCTCCAGCAGTTGCTGAACGGCTACCGGCTGCTCTGCCACACCGAAATGGCCGCAGCGCGGGAGGGTCAGGGTACGGATGTGCGGGCCGAGGGCGGCCAGGTGATCGAGATCGGACTGCGGGGTGAACACATCCGCGGATCCTCGCAAAACCAGCACGTGGCACCTGATGCTGTGCCATGTCGCAAAGTCGTAGCCGGCGAGGGCCCGGGCTGCCGCGCAGAAGGCTCCAGGCCGGGCTTCCTGCCCCAGCCTGCGGATAACGTGGGGCGGTACGGCGGCCGGGTCCGCGAAGAGGGGCCGCAACAGCAGCTGCAGCAGGGGCGTGGCTGCAACGACGCGAATCAGCACCTTTCCGGCGTTCCCGAGGAAGGCCATGGAGCGCATGATCAACAGCATCCCCGTAAACCAGGGCAGCGTCGCGAGCCCGCGCCAGGGGCGCCGGACCGAGTTTGCAGCGCCGAACACCGTGGGTGATATTGCTGCAACGCTGAGCGTCCGTTCGGGCCGGGCCGCAGCGATATGCAGGGCAATGACGCCGCCCATTGAATGCCCCACCAGGTTCCATTTGGTGTATCCGAGGTCCTCCACAACCTCGACGACGACCCCGGCCATGGCCTCGACCGTGGCAAAGGCCAGCTGTGCTCCCTGGGTGGAGTCACCCCAGCCGGGCAGGTCGATCAATATACGGGTGCGGTCCGGGGATGTTGACAGCAGGGGCTGGAACGTCGTCCATGATCCCGCGGCACCGTGGAGGTACACGTCCGCCGTCAGGTTGCCAGGAGCCGGGGCGGACTGGAGGCGCACGGCGCACGGCCCCAGCGTGGTGGGAACCATCGTGCATTGAAGCTCGGTGTTGTCCTGCAGGGACGGTGGTTGATCTTCCATGGTGTTCGGGTGCTCCTGACCTTTTGATGGAGGTTCGGAGCAGGGGGTGGCGTGGATCGGTGTGCGTGACACCCGTCATTGTTCATCGAGCTGTTTAATCAGTATCCTGATAACTTATCTGGTGAAACCGGATGATGCTGTTTGGGCTCCTTGCCTGGGCCGCACGTGGCTGAAGCAGATTGGCCGCGCGGCCATCGTGAAAGTTTGAATGACGGCATTGCTTGGTGACGCAAGGACAGTGGTTGGGTCCGTGGTTCCAGGTATGCCTGAAGGACGTGACATTTCGTGGGCAACAATGACGACGCCGTGGACTCCCGTGTCCCCGATTCCATCGACGACACACTTGACGGCCGCTACCAATTGGGACCTGTGCTGGGCAGGGGCGCCATGTCCGCCGTTTACCGGGCCACAGACCTGCTCCTCGGACGCGATGTCGCCATCAAGATCTTCCTCCCGGGCTCCGGCGACGACTCGTTCCGCGCCCGCCAGGAAAACGAAATGCGGCTGCTGGCCGCCTTCGACCACCCCGGGCTGGTAGCTGCCCTGGACGCGGGCGTGGACACCAGGAACGACGAAGAACGTGCCTACTTGGTGATGGAGTTGGCCGAAGGCCGGGACCTGCGGGCCATGCTGACGGAGGGGCCGCTCACCATCCCGGAGACCGCGCGCATCGGGATCCGGCTGGCAGGGGCGCTGTCCCAGGTGCATGCCAAGGGCGTCATCCACAGGGACATCAAGCCGGCCAATATCCTGGTCTCCGACGACGACGGGCTGGGAGAGTCCGTGAAGCTGGCGGACTTCGGCGTGGCACTGGTGATGAACGACAACCGCCTGACTGCCACTGGATTCACCGTGGGCACAGCCCAGTACCTAAGCCCCGAACAAGCCCAGGGTTTGCACCTGACTCCGGCGAGCGACATTTACTCCTTGGGCCTGGTTCTCCTGGAGTGCCTCACCGGCAAAGCGGAGTACCCGGGTACGCCGATCGAAACGGCCTCTGCGCGTCTTCACCGCGCGCCGCAGATTCCCGTGGAGTTGCCGGCCCCGCTGCGCTCGCTCCTGGAAGCCATGACGGACATGGATCCCGACAAGCGGCCAGGCGCGCAGGAAGTGGAACAGGCTCTTGCCGAGGAAGGGATCCAGTCCGGGCGCAGGACCGCACTGCTGCCGTCGGTCCCTCCGCGGCAGCCACTGCGTTCAACCACGCGGAAGCAGGCCACCGTCACCAGCATCCGGACCTTCACCAAGCGCCGCCCCAAAACTGTCCGGGGTGTGGCGGCAGCGGCGGTCACCATCCCGATCGCTTTGTTGCTCCTCACCCAGGGCATCGGCTTGGCCGGCAACCCGCAGGATCAGTCACAGCCCGCAGATCCCGGTATCTCGCAGGCCGATCCGCAACCCGCCATGCCCAATGTCCCCGCGGCACCCGCAGAGACTGTTACCGAAGCATCCTCGCCTGCGGTACCAGCCCCGGCGGCTCCCGGGACCACAGATTCAGGGTCCACGGATGCGGGGTCAACAGGTGCGGGGTCGGCTGAAGTGGTCATCCTCCCGGAGACCACCCAGGCCGAGCTGGACACTGTGCCTGCCGACCAACCGGGCGTCGGTGAAGCACCCCTCACCGGCAAGGAACTCGCAGGCCAAAAGAGCGAGGGCAAGAGCGGCAAGAAATCCGAGAACGGCAACGGCAAGTAGCCCAGACCCGGGTAACAAGCGCACGACGGCGGCCTGCCGCCGTCGTGCCTTATCTTCCGTAAGTCATGCGACTCTTCCGTAAGTTATGCGACCGTAAATTCAGCGACTCATATCGCGTGCAGGGTGTCAGCTTCCGGAGGGAAAGCTGACCGCCACCGTTGTTCCGCCGCCCGGGGTCTCCGCGAGCGTGAGGTCGCCGCCATGGGCTTTGGCGATGCTGCTGCAGGTGGCCAGGCCAAGTCCGGAACCCGGTCCGTCGCCCTGCCGCCGCAGGCGCACCAAGGGTTCCAGGACCTTGGCCCTGTCCTCCGGAGCGATGCCCTTGCCGTTGTCCGCCACGAAGACGGTGGCACCGTGATAGTTGGAAACGCCACTAATGCTGATCTTGAGCGGGCGATCCGGGCTGCTGTAGTTCATGGCGTTGGAGAGAAGGTTCTGCAACAGGGTGCGGAGCTGGCCGCGGTCCGCGTGGAGCTTGAGGTCCTGGACCGCCAAAATGCCCTGGTTCTCGATCCCGAGATCCCGGGCCACTTCCTCAGTGACCTCGCCCAATGAGACAAGCGCGGGCTGGATGCCACCGCCCACGCGGGAGTAGCTCAGGACATCTTCCAACATGCCAAGCATGCGGCGGCCGCTGGCGCCGATCCGGTCCAGGTACCGCGCAGCCGTGCTCTGGGGCTCCACATCGGGATCGTCCTCCACCAGTTCCACATAGCCCAGGATGGTGGTCAGCGGGATGCGGAGATCGTGACTGACGCGGCCCGCGAACCCGGCAAGTTTCGCGTTGCTCTCCCTGAGCTCGGAATATGTGCGGTCCAGCTGGACGGTGCGATGCTGCAGCTCCAGCAACTCAACCACTTGCTTGGCCAGGACCTCCAGCATGCTGACCTGCTCCGGGCTCAACTCCTTGGTCTTGTCCGAGAAGACGCAGAGGGTTCCGGGGACGAACCCGGACTCGGTTTGCAACGGAACGGAGGCATAAAAGCGGACTTCGCCGATCTCGCCGGTGACAAAAGGATTGTCCGCGAAACGGGGATCCTTGGACGCATCCGCCACCACGGTCCTCTCACGGGAGAGGAAGACCTTGGCGCACATGGAGTCTTCACGGGAGCAAACCCCCGGGTCCACGCCCCACGCGCCGATCTGGTGCTGGTACTCGGCGCTGATGATGTTGACCACGCCAAACGGTGCGCCACACAACTCGGTGGCGAGCCTCACAAGGTTCTGCAGGGCACTCATGACGGCGGCATTGGGCAGGAGCGTGGAATCCACGGCGGGATCAAGCCCATACTCCTGCAGTTCCAAGTCCCTGGCGGTGTCTTTCGTGAAAGACAGCTGCCCCTGTATTTCCGTCATAAAAAACAATCCCCCAAGAGTTTCGTCAATTACCTGCCGATACTACCGGGAGGTTGGGCCCGGTGGTTTACTGGAACGCATGACCGAGCAGGAACCGGCCACCGCCGCGTCTACTGACACCATCGATCTCTCCGTACGAACCCCGGCACAAAGGTCCCGCACTTTCACAGGGATCCTGGTCAACACGGCGATGGCCAACATCACCACGAGCTATCTTTGGTTCGCATTGACGTTCTGGGTGTATTTGGAAACCCGCAACGTGATCGCCACAGGGGTGATCGGCGGCGCCTACATGCTGCTGATCGCACTCTCCAGCATCAGCTTCGGCACCTTTGTGGACCGTTACCGGAAACTCGCCGTCATGCGCTTTGCTGCCATGTTCACCCTGGTGATGTTCGTCCTGTCCGGAGTCATGTTCCTGCTGACACCCGAGGAAGCGCTGCTGGACCTGACGCAGCCATGGTTCTGGATCTTCACCATGATCATCCTATTAGGCGCAGTAGTGGAGAACATGCGCAACATCGCACTGTCCACCACGGTCACCATCCTGATCGAACCTGACCGCCGGGCCAACGCCAACGGCTTGGTGGGCATGGTGCAAGGCCTCATGTTCATTGTCACCTCGGTGCTCTCCGGGTTGTCCGTGGGGCTGCTGGGCATGGGCTGGACCGTGGTTGTGGCCCTGGTGCTCACTGCGGTGGCCTTCGGGCATCTCCTCACGCTGCGGATGCCCGAGGAAGTACGGGCAGCTGCCTCCGACGCTGAGGGCGGATTCGACCTGCGCGGGTCATGGGCTGCGGTCATGGCGATTTCCGGACTGTTTGCCCTGATCCTCTTCTCCACGTTCAACAACTTCATTGGTGGCGTCTACATGGCCCTGATGGACCCCTACGGGCTGGAAATGTTCTCCGTGGAAATGTGGGGAACCGTCTTCGCCATTGGAGCCACAGGGTTTGTGGTGGGCGGCGCCTTGATTGGCAAGTTCGGCCTTGGGTCCAACCCCTTGCGGACCATGCTGATCGCGGTGATGATCATGGGCTTGATCGGTGCGCTGTTTACCGTGAGGGAATGGGCTTGGCTCTACATTGCAGGGATTTGGCTGTATATGGCCTTGGTTCCTGTGGTGGAAGCCGCCGAACAAACCGTCATTCAGAAAGTAGTCCCCCTGCCACGGCAAGGAAGGGTCTTTGGCTTCGCCATGGCGTTCGAGTCCGCGGCCGCGCCCATCACCGCTTTCCTCATTGCTCCGATCGCCCAGTTTTGGATCATCCCCTACGCCCGGTCATCCGAGGGCGCAGCACAATTGGAACCGCTGCTGGGAGAAGGCATTTCCCGCGGCATCGCCTTGGTGTTCCTGGCTGCGGGCCTCATCATGATTGCCGTGGCACTACTCGCCTTCCTGACCCCGGTCTACCGACGGGTCTCGGCTTCCTACGCGAAGACAGCCGCGGAAGAAACCGAGGCGGCCGACTCATCCTCGGCGGGCTGAGCTGACCGGGTGCCTTGAACGGGCCCCAACCATCAGTGCACCCAAAGATCACTCTTTTCGGATGAGACAAGGTGATTGTCCGCGGGTGCAGGGTTGAGTCAGATCGTGGCACCCCGGCCAGGGCCGCAGAGAGGGAGAACATCCATGGCTCAGCAGGACCCCTGCGACTACTTCATAGGCATCGGACCGGATGATGTCATGTTCCTGGCCTGGAAAACCGGTGTCCGGATCGAAGCCGCCAACGCCCGTGCCGCCGTCGAGGCCGTTAACCACCTTGCAGCGGGCAGCCGATATCCCCTCCTGGTAACTATGGCCGAGACCGCCCACCTCAGCCGTGCGGCCCGCGATGTCTTCGCCGAACCCTGCGCTGCCTCCAGGATTGCCCTCTTGGGAAACAACGCTGTGGACCGCATGCTCGCCGACTACCAGCTGGCAGTTCAAGAGCCTCCCTGCCCCACCCGTTTCTTTACTTCGGCATCTGAAGCGAGAGCCTGGCTGCGGCTCTCTCCGGAGGAAGATGGCCGGGGCGCGCCGCAGGAAGCGCAGGGGGATGCCCGCCGGGACCTGCACGGGGACCTGCACCGGGACCGGGCCCGCCCCGGCGGAAG
The DNA here is from genome assembly GCF_054161505.1 of Arthrobacter sp. R3-55. NCBI lineage: Bacteria > Bacillati > Actinomycetota > Actinomycetes > Micrococcales > Micrococcaceae > Arthrobacter > Arthrobacter sp. R3-55. The sequence goes on from NZ_CP096423.1 coordinate 232,212, forward strand.
AACCGCGCCGTGACGGAACCGGCGTCGGACCTCCCTGCTGCTTCGGCGACCGTTCCTGCTTCGGCGACCATTCCCGCTAACTCACCGGCGCGGTCCGGCCTGCCCGCACCCAGTTCAGCACCAGCACCAGCCAGCCCAGCACCAGCCAGCCCCCAACAACCCCGCCTGGCCAACGAGTCGGAGGCACTCCTGGCTGCTTCCTCCGCCGCAGTGCTGGCCGGGATCGCAGCTTTGCTCATCTTCTTCGGCCGCACCCCTCCGCTATGGGGCGGCGTATCCCTGGGCCTGGTGACCGCGGGCGCGATCCTGGTGCTCGGGCTAGTGGCGGCATATATCGGCTACTGGCGCTCGCGGTACCAGCCGGATCAGCATTGGCGGCTCAGCCTTCCAGCGTGGAAATTCATCGTGGACGCCACGACGGTGGCCCTGGTCCATGCCTTGATAGCGGCGATCGCAACTGTCGCGGTTTTCCTGCTCCTGCAGCGCAGCTTCCAGGGGCTCACCGTGGATATCTATGCTGCCACTGTGGGGATGGCGGTGGCCTCAGGCCTGGCCGTGTACTGGATCTACCTCTCGGTGTACGACATCAGCACCCGCAAGCTGTCCGGCCTCCTGGTCTTGTTCATGGTGATGAGCATCGTCGCCAGCATGGCCACCTCCCAGGACCCCAAGTGGTGGGAGTACCACTTCAGCCAGTTGGGTACGTTGGGCGGAGCTTCCAGCGGTTTGTTCAATCTGTCGTTGGTGGTGGCAGGGTTTTTCATCACCACTTTCGCCGTGTATCTGGACCGGGATCTCCGTTCCCTGATCGCCCAGGGTGTTCTGGTCAAACCTTGGAGCGCCGGACTTTGCTCGGGTGCGTTCGTGGCCATGGGCTTGCTGCTGGCAGGGGTGGGGGTGGTCCCGTTGTCCGTCAGTTTCCTGATTCACACCTTGTTCGCCTCCGGGATGGCCGTGGTGTTCATCCTGCTGCTCCTGGCCTCGCCCTTCATTCTCCGGGGCCTGCCGCGCCGTTTCTTCCTGGTGTGCGGCAGTTTCCTGGCGGCCCTGATCGTGTCCCTGGTGCTGTTCTACCCGGTGGGCTACTTCAACCTGACGGCGTTCGAGCTCATTGCGTTCGTCATCATTTATGGATGGATCGCCGTCTTCATCCGCTTGCTGGACGCCCTCGCCACCCGGAGCGACTGATGCCGGCAGGACAGCTGGGGGCCGAGCGCCGCGCGTTGCGGGCTTCGTTATGGGTCTCCGCTGTGTCGGCCGCAGGGGCACTGGTGCTGGGTGTGCTCAGCGGGACCAGGATCATTGTGTTCGACGGCGCCTACATGGGCATTGGGCTGGTGCTCACCGCGATCTCTTTGAAGGCATCTTCCGCTTCAGCCGGTGGACCCACGCGCCGCTTTCCCTTCGGGCGGGACGCTCTGACGCCACTGGTAGTGCTCATCCAGGGGCTGGCGGTGGCGGGGACGTTGCTGGTGGCAGCGGGGGATGCAGTGGTGGTGATACGCGACGGCGGTTCGCCGGTCAACGCGGCGATCATCGCCATCTATGGAGGGGCGACGGCGGCCATTGGGTTCGGCGTGGCCGCATGGATGCGGCGGGCGGCACCGGACTCGGACCTGGTGGTGGCGGAAATCGCGCAATGGCGGGCCGGGGCCATCCTCAGCGTCATGATGCTCCTGGGCGCAGGGGTGGCGTTGGTCCTGCAAAACCTCGGGTTGAACGATGTTGCCCTCTATGTTGACCCGGTCCTGGTCTTGCTGGCCTGCCTGATCCTGGCGTACATCCCCATCGGGTTGATCCGGACGGGGTTGAACGAGCTCCTCGAAGGTGCGCCGTCCAAAGAGCTCGATGCCGCCATCACCGCAGCGATACAGGGTGTCCGGACGGAATACGGGCTGCAGGAACCGCTCATCCGGTCCGGGAAAGTAGGGCGGAAGCTGTACGTCGAGGTTGATTTTGTGGTGGCCGGATCCGAGTGGAACGTGGGCGAGGAGGACGCCGTTCGCCGGGCCGTCGTCAAAGCGCTGGAACCTTTGGGCCTGGACGTGTGGGCTTATGTTGCGCTCACCGCGGCGCCGGAACTCTTCGAATGAGCCCCAGCCATCCCCCGCTTCGGATGAGAACTCCACCACCCCCTACCCCTCATTGGGGAGGTATGGAAGTATCGGCAAATGGACCAATATCTGTGGGTGTTGAAGCAAGACCAACTTGATTTGATTCGCGAATTGGAGCCAGCCAGGCTTGAGCTCCTCGATGAGGAAGGCCTGCTGAAGCTGCACAAACGGGTTCGGCGGGCCCGCAACAAGTACACCACCAACTATCGACGCAAAGCCGCTGACGAGGTTCTGGAAGCCGGCGCCCGAGGAGCTGCGTCGAACAAGTCAGACAAAGCGCGGGCCAGGGCTTTCGTTTTCGAGGAAGCACTCTCGATCGTCAGCACCGAACTGGCCCGGCTGGCCCACGAGGCCGCTGAAGCCTTGAAGGACGAACGGCTGGAACGCGCCAGCGCCGGGAAGTCCACGGGGCCCGAGTCGTCCGGCACAGGCACCAAGTCCGGCACCAATTCGGGCCGGGCACGGTCCCACCAGAAGACCACCGGCGGTGTGAAGCGCGACGCCTCCAGCCAGTCCCAGGGCGCCCAACGCCAAGCGAAGAAGGACGCGCGCTAAGGAAGCAACAGCTAAAAGGCGAACAACGTACGACGGCGGCAGGTCGCCGTCGTGCGTTGTTCGCCTTTACGGTTTGTCGCTTTGCGCTGCTGGCCGCGCTGCTGGCCGTACGTGTACGGCGCTCAGGCCATAAACGCCAGGTCTTCCAGCCGCACCGGGAACCGCAGGGCTTCCCCACGGGACAGCCGGAGTGCCTCGTCAACGGCGCTCGCCGCCATTCGCTCCAGCTCATTGCCCAAGGACCCTGCCACGTGCGGGGTGAGCAGCACGTTGGGGTGCGTGTAGAAGCGGGAGCCGGCAGGCAGTACCCACGGGGTGGTGACGTCCAGGATCGCGTAGAGATCGCCGCGCTCCACCCTGGCGAGCAACGCATCCTGGTCCACCAGCTCGCCGCGCGAGGTGTTGATGAACGTGGTGCCCGGCCGCATACGTTCAATCAAGCCGTCGTCGATGAGATTTCTGGTTGACGGCAACGACGGCGCGTGGAGACTGACAACATCGCTGCTTGCCACCAGCTCCTCCAAATCCACCAGCCCGACGCCGAGGTCGGCCGCCTCTTCGGGGGAAAGATAAGGATCGGCCACCACCACTTCCAGCTCATACGGAGCCAACAGCCTGATCACGTGCCTGCCGATCTTCGACGCCCCTATGATGCCCACGCGTTTGCGGTAGTTGCCCATGTCCGGGAAGAGCTGCTCAGCCAGGACGTCGGTCCGGGTGGTGTGCAGGGCGCGGGCGATCTGCAGGACCCGCTTGTTGGCCAGGACGATCATGGCCACGGTGTACTCGGCAACCGGGATGGCGTTCGCGTCTGCGGCGGAACTGACCTGGAGGCCGCGTTCCCAGCAGGCATCACTGATGTGGTGTTTCACGCTGCCCGCGGCATGCAGGATATACCGGAGCCGGGGTGCGGCGTCCAGGACGGTGTGGTCGATCATGGGACAGCCCCAGCCGGTGAGGAGGATATCCGTCTCGGCGAGGATGGCGCGGCCTTCCGGCGTCGTGAAGTCCTGGATGGGGTCGCGGCTCAGCAGTGTCAGCGCCGGTTCCAAGGGATCCAGGCTCCTGGACGGAAATACCGCCCGTGCGGTGTGGGCCGGCATGGCCAAGGCAACGTTCAACCTCACTTGACGCTCCCTGCGGTGAGGCCGGACTTCCAAAACCGCTGCAGCATGATGAACGCCAGCAGCAACGGGATGATTGAGAGCAACGAGCCCGTAATGACCATGGGCGTGAACTCCGGTTGAGGGATGGAATACCCCTGCCAGATGGAGATGCCGACGCTGACGGGCAGAAGTTTCTGGTCCTGCAGCATCACCAGCGGGAGCATGAAGTTGTTCCAGACGCCCACAAACTGGAACAGGGCAATGGTGATGTAACCGGGCATCATCATGGGCAGGCCCAGGGAGAAGAATGACCGGATGGGTCCGGCGCCGTCAACGCGGGCTGCTTCCAGGGTCTCGGCGGGAACATAAGCCGCCGAGTACACCCGGGCCAGGTAAACGCCGAACGGGTTGCAGAGCACCGGGATGAGGATGGCCCAGATGGTGTTGGTGATGCCGAAAACGGAGGCCAGCAGGTACATGGGGAGCACCGTGGCAGTGTTGGGAATCAGGACGCCCACCAGGACCACCCCGAAGAACGAGTCCTTGCCGCGGAACTGGAATTTATCGAACGCGTAACCGGCCATGACGGAGATGAGCCCGCCAAGGATCGCGCCGAAAGCGGCATAGAACATGGAGTTGGCCATCCATCGGAGGAACATTCCGCCGTCCTGGTTCAGGACCGCCGTGACGTTCTCTAAGAAGGCCGGTTCCCCCAACGCGTAGGCGGCGGTTCCGTAAAGGTCTGCGGAGTTCTTGGTGGAGGCGAAGAACAGCCACACCACGGGAAGCACCATGTAGGCGCAACCCAGGATGAGGAGGGCGTTCACTGTGAACGTACTCGCGAAGCCGCCGTTGCGGGCGTGGCGTCGCCTGCCTTGTGGCGGAGCGGGCGGGAGGGGCCGTGGGCGGGAGATCGTAGAGGTGCTCATGCTGTGTTCCTTGAGCTGAAGCGGGTCACTGCCCAGGACAGGATGGCTGCCATGAGCGCGATGATGATGGAGGCTGCCGCTGCCTGGTTGAGGTTGTGGCGGTTGAACGCGGCGTCGTAGGCCCACATGTTGGGCACCCAGGTGCTGGTGACCGACGCCGTGGCCTTGGACAGGATGTTCGGTTCGGTGAACAGTTGCAGCGTGCCGATGACGGTGAAGAGCATGATGACGCTCAGGGCCGGCAGGATCAGGGGGAGCTTGATGCTGATGGCTGCACGGATTTCGCCGGCCCCGTCCACCCGGGCGGCTTCCAGGATTTCCCGGGGGACGGCCTGGAGCGCAGTGAAGAGCACAATCACGTTGTAACCCGTCCACTCCCAGACGGCGATGTTCACAATGGACGGCAGGATCAGTTGGTTGTCCAGGAAGTTCAGCGAGATCCCGCCGGCTTCCAGGACCGAGACGATCGGGCTCACGCCGGGCGTGTAGAGATAAGCCCAGATCAACGCGGCAATGACCCCGGGAACTGCGTGGGGGAGGAAGACGAGCAACTGGAACAGTTTCCTGGCCCGCGCCACGGCAGCGTCCAGCAGGAGCGCAAACGCCAGGGCGCCGCCCACCATGCAGGGGATGTAGAGCAGGCAGTACAGGGCGAGGCGTCCGATGCCGCCCACGAAGCTCTCGGATTCCAGGACCTGGACATAGTTTTCCAGGCCCACGAACGCGGTCTTGGCCTCACCGAAGCCGAGTCCGGACTTCTGCTGGGCGAAGAAGCTCAGCACTATTGCATACACAACCGGCGCCACCAGGGCGAGGGCAAAAACTGCAAAGAAGGGGGTCAGGAACAGTGCGGCTGTCCGGCCACCGGTTCCGGACATGACGCGGGTCTTGCGGGGTTCGACTGCAGTGGCTTGCGTGGGTGAAGTGGATGCTGCGGCTTGGGTAGCCATGATGTTTCTCCTCGCTGGCAGGGCGGCCCTTTATTGAGCCGCCCCACCGTGCGGGCCTACTCCTTGACGGAGAGGCCGTTCTGCTTGAGTCCGGCCACGGTTGCGTCCTGGGCGGTATCGACGGCGTCCAGCACCTTGCCGCCGCTGGTCAGCGTGCCGTAAGCGTCCTTGAGCGCGGTGTTGGTGATGTCCCAGTTGGGACCCCACTGCCAGCCCGGGGTGATGGTGCCGTAGGCCTTGTTGAAGACCTCGTAGATGTCGTTGCCGAAGTAGCTGGCGTCAAAGGCCTTCTGCGCCACCGGGGTCAAGCCAGGGAAGGCAAGGAAGGCGGAGCCGGTGTTGCCGCGGGCAGTGATGGCCTCTTTGCTGGTGGCCAGGTACTCGATGAACTTCGCGGCTGCAGCCGGATTCTTGCTGCTCTTGGTGATGTTGAAGCTGGATCCGCCGTAGAACGCGTCGGCCGGGGTGCCCCAGTTCGGTACTTCTGCGGCGATCCACTGCCCCTTCTGGCCGCTGGCCTCGGTCCGCTTCTGGATACCGGTGGCGCTCCAGTTGGCACCCAGGACTCCGACGACGGCGCCGCTCGCCAGGTCCGCGGACCATTCGTCGCTGAAGGACTGCTGGACCTTGACGATCTTCTGGTCGATCAGTTTCTGCCAGTAGGTGGCGACCTTCTTGGTGGGCTCGTCATTGACACCCACTTTCCAGCTGTCGCCTTCGGTGCCGAACCATCTGCCGCCCGCCTGCCAGGACAGGGCAGCAGTGAGCGCAGCCTCGTTCGGGTTGAAGCTGGCGAGGTGTGCCTCGGGGGCTACGGCCTTGAGCTTCCTGCCGGCTTCTTCGAAGTCCTGCCAGGTCTTGGGCGTGGAGACACCGGCCTTGTCCAGCATGTCCTTGCGGTACCACATGATCATCGGCGCGGCATCGTAGGGCAGTGCGTAAGTCTGCTCGCCGAACTGCACCAAGGCTTTGGTTTCGTCCGTGAGTTTGTCCACGGTTTCAGCCTTGTTGATGTAGCCGTCCAGCGGCTGCAGTTGGCCGTTGCTGACGAACTGGGGCAGCTGCGGGTATTCGATGGTGGCAACATCGGGGCCGTTGCCTGCGGTGATGGCAGTGGAGAGCTTGGCGTAGCCGCCTGCGCCGCCGTTGGGGATGGTTTCGAAGGTGACCTTGATCTTGTCCTGGCTGGCGTTGAACGCCTCGGCAACCTTGTCCATGCCGGCCATGGAGGACCAGAAGGTGATGGCGCCGGTGGGATCTTCGGTGGGGGTTGGCGTGGCTGCCGGGGTACTGCCACAGCCGGTGATGAGGGCAGCACTGGCCATGATGCCGGCTGCTCCAAGTAGAAGCTGGCGACGCTTCATTCTGTTCTCCTTTGAAGTTCACGATGCGAAAGTCGTGGTGCTCTGGGGGCACTTTCGGACTAGGCACTATGAAATCCACAAAAATGAACATCATCAATAAGATGAACAGAAGTAAACAGGAATGGGGCGGACGGAGGGCGGGGTCTGGGTTACGGCTGGGTGGAGCCGCGCACTTCCAACGCCGGGGACAAGTTAACCCGCTGCAACGCCGACGTACTTCCGCGCCGCGCCCCGATCCTGCTCAGGCACATCACCAAAGCCTGGTGTCCGACGTCGTATTTCGGCGGTGCCACCGCGGTGAGCGGAACGGCGCCGAGCGCGGCAATTTCGTCGTCGTAGGAGACGATTGCGAAGTCCTCCGGGACTCGGATCTGCCGTTCGAGGCAGGCGCTGACGAACTGGAGTGCGTCCTCGTCGGTATGCACAACGGCGGCTGTCACTTGCGCTGAGGCACACCAGTCAAGGATTCTGTCCACCAATTCGCGGTGGGCCTGGGGGTCGTTTTGGGCGCGGGACATGGCGCGCACCATGGAGTCATCGCGGGCGTGCCCGGCCCGCTGCATGGCGAGGTGGTAGCCATCGATGAGCTGAGGGGCCGTGGGGCTGTTTTCGCGCAGGCAGATGGCGATCTTCCGGTGGCCAAGGCCCAAAAGATGGTTCACGGCGATCTCCGAGCCACGCACGTGGTCGCTCCGGACGGCTTCGAGCCGGCCGTGGTCCAGGGCGTCGTCAATCGACCGCTCCACCACTACCACCGGCACCTCAGCCTCGGCCAAGAGGTCCAGCGTTTCGGTCCCGGCCAGCGATTGCCCGCTGGGCGTGATGAGGATGCCGTCCACGCCGTGCTCGTAGAGCCGCCGCAGTTGGCGCCGCTCTTCGGCATCCGAATAGTTGGTGACACCCAGCACCAAGCGGACGCCGGCTTCCTGCGCAGCGGCTTCTGCACCGCGGATCACGCCAGGGAAGTAGTACGACGCCGACGGCACGATCATCCCGATGGTGGCCAAGGGCCTTCTCCCGCCCGGACGCCATGACGTGGAAGGCTGCGTTGCGGGTCCCGCCGTGAGTTTTCCGCCCATCGGAATGGCTCCGCCATGTACCCGCTCCAGCAGGCCTTGCCCGGCGAGCACTGCGAGGTCCCGCCGCACGGTCATCCCCGAGGTTCCCAGTTTCGCTGCGAATTCGCTGGCATTGAGGGAGCCGTTCAGTGCCAGTTCCCTCAGGATGAGCTGTTGACGATCCTCGGTCAGCATGCAGGTGTCCGCCTATCAAGTTCACTTGTGTTCAGTTCGTTCATTATGAACCAGGACGGGGCAAGCGTGGATCCTTGACGCCTAACTGCCCAGCTTCACCACTGAAATCTCGACGACGGCAGCCTGTGGGTGCAGGTACTTCCGGATTGCCCCGGCTGCTTCACGGGTCACCTCGGGGGCCGAACGGGATCCCTCCACGCCGATCCGGACCTTCACAGTCAGCATGTCTGCCGGACCTGCCGGACCTGCCGGACCCCCGGGGCCGTTCAAGGCAATGAGGGGGAGGGCCTCTCCCGTGACCGCGGCCATTGCGGCGCCGGCTATGGACTGCCACAACGGCTGCGCGGGATACACCGAGTGGACCCCGTCCACCGCTTGAACTATGCCGAGCAATTCCCCAGCCAGATCGTTGAGCCCGGCTGGCGTCGTGGCGGTCGGGGCCCCTGCCTGCCCGGCTGCAGGGGATGTGTTTTCGGCTTCCAAAAACTCGGTCATGGCTGGTCCTCGGTGTTCAGCGGGTCAGTGGTGCCGGGTGCGCCGGGTGCGCCGGGTGTGCCGGTGGGGTGAGATGTTGGTGGCGGCTCAAGGACATCGGTCACCGTGATGTTGATGGCTTGGATGTCCAGTTCGGTCTGCCGTGCCAGAGTCTTCGCCAACTCCTCGCGGAGGGCTGCGGCGCGTTCTTCCATGGAGTGTCCGTACACCACAGCCACTTCCACCTCCACGGTGATGGGGGCTCCCGCAGTGGTCACGTCTCCCTGGAGCCGGCACTTTCCGGCGGCTGTTCCGGGGAGGGCGTCGGCCACGGAGCGGATCAGGGCGGAGACGGCTCCTTCGGTTTCCCACAGCGTGTCATCCGGGTGTTCGGCCCGCAAGGGAATGCTCCGTCCGGGCCGCAGTTCCAGCCGCAGGTTGTCCAGGATTGATTGCATCCAGTCGTCGGTTCCTGATCCCGCGTCCGCAACATCGGACCGGAGCAGGTCTCCGCCGAGTTCCGAGAGGTGGCGCAGCGAGGACAACGCGGCCTGGCATTCGGGGCATCGCTCCAGATGGGTTGGATCGTCAATCTGTCCCGTGTCCAGGTAGGCACTGAGATCCGCGAGGCTGTGCCCGCAATCGAGGGTGTCGCCGGGAGTGTTCATCGCCATTCCTCCATGGTGCGTGCGAGCGTGATCCGTGCCCTGGCCAACCGGCCACGGACACTGTCCGGGCTGATGTTCAAGGTCAGCGCAATCTCCTCGTAGCTCTGGTCATTGAATTCCTTGAGGACCCAACAGCGCCGTTGTTCCTCGGGGAGCGCGGCGAGCGCGGCTTTAAGGGCCTCCACGCGCGAGCCGTTGACAGCATTGTTTTCCGGATCGTGGGTCATGGTCCGGGGGGTATCGTCCCGCTGGTTTTCCATGTCGTCCAGGTCCACGTGGTTGCGTCGTTTCCTGAGGTGGTCGATGCTGCGGCTGCCCACAATCCTCATGAGCCAGCCCTTGACGGCGGCTGGGTCCCGGAGGGTGTCCAACTGCTTCCAGGCTTGCACCAACGTTTCCTGGACTACGTCATCGGCGTCCGCCAGGCTGCCCGTCAGCCGGCGGGCGGTGGCGCGCATCAGTGGGCCATGGCGTCGGGCGAGGGCTTCGAAGGCGGCCGTGTCGCCGTCCGCTGCCCGCCCGGCCAGCAACGCATCCGGAACGAGGTCCAGTTGGTGCTGCGCCGCGGGTGAACCAGTCACGTTCTGCCTTCCCGGTGGAGTGGTGGGTCATGGTGGAAGTGGAGCGGCCCCGCCATCGTTGCGGGGCCGTCCGGGAGATGCCTACTTCTTAGTGAAGCCCTCTTTGAGCTTCTGGGCTGCTTCCTTGATGTTGTCGCCGATCCCGGCGGCAGCATCCTTGACCTTCTCCCCTGCTTGCTGGAGCTTTGCCTGAGCCTGATCGTGCTGGCCTTCGCGCTCCAAGGACTGGTCCCCGGTCAGTTTCCCGGCACCCTCCTTCGCGGCACCCAGGTGTTCGGTGGCGGCGTTGTTGATCTTGTCATTGATTCCCATGGTGTTCCCTTTTCTTTTTCTGTGCGCGTGCTCTGTTGTGCCGCGCATGGTTCGGGTGGAGAGAAATGAGGTCCTTTGGTTACCGGGCGCGTCGCGGTCCAGACACCTGGGTTCGGGCGCCGCTGGTAATTCGGACCAGGACGGGGATTGGATGTCCCAAGAGGGTATCCATCTCCCGGATGAGTTGTTCTGCGGTGTCGGCGAGTTGGCGTGGTGAGCTTCCCTTGCGGGCTTCAAGGCGGAGGCGGAGTGCGGTTCCACGCCGGGATTCCCAGGCTGAGACGGACGTGGCCAGGACGTCGCGGTTCCCGCTGAGGGCTTCCCGGATGGCTGCGGAAACCAGCCCCACATCTACTACGGTCCGGCCGGTTGCGGCGTCAGAACCGTCAGCTTGGGCGGATCCGTCAAGTTGTTCGGCCAGGCGTGGAGTGCGGCCACCGCCTTGGGAAGCGAGCCAGGCTGCACTGAGGGCTGCGCCAAGGAGCAGTACCCCAAGGCCCGCCACTATCCACCAACTCCGGACCGGCTCCGGAAGGGGTGCGGTGCCCACGAGGTCCCTGGCGTATTGCTGTGCGGATGATGCCACGGCTGTCCAGGTATCGGCTGCGCCAGGCAGGATTCCGGCCGCGATGACTGCGGCGCCGGCTCCCAGCAGTGCGATGCCCAGCAGGGCCAGCAGGATGCGGTTCAATGCACGGTTTGTTTGCCTCATTGCCCTACCGCTCCTTGGTCCAGTATCCGGATGCTCGAGGAGACCCGGCGGTCCAGCGCTAAGGCGGCCAGCTCGTCGTCGACCGCTGTTGTGATGGCTTGGCGGTCCAGCGGAACGCCCGACGTCGGACGGGCCTGGACGCGTACGGACCGTCCCCCGATGGTGGTGGTCACCTGCCCGGGGGCCAAGTTGGCGGCGAGCCGTGCTGTGCTGGAGACGGCCGCGGCAATCACGTCGTCGTCCACCACCACTGCAGCGCGCCGGCCCGCTACGGAGCGCCGGGCCTTCCTGCCTTTGCCCAGGGCAGCTCCAAGGAGTACCAGGCCCAGGATGCCGAGGCCGGCTCCGGCCGCTGCCATGCCCGCCGGGAGCGTGGCGGCCGGGAGGCCGATCAGCCATTGGGACATTTGTGCGGGACTTGCCAGCAGCGGCTGGTCACTGAGGATCCACAGCACTGCTTCCAGTGCCAGCCAGAGGAAAGCGAGCATCAGGATGCAGGCGCAAATGATGGATGGGAGAGCCCGCGAAGAGTGTGTTTCGCGGCGGATCAACCGCCGCAGGGTCCGGTCCTGGCTCATTGCACCCTCCTTTCCTTGCCGTGTTCGGTGAAGTGTTCCTTGGCGGCCGCAAGCCGGATGTCTACCCTGCCGATCTCCAGTCCGGTCAGTTCCAAGCCTCGGGACACCACTTGTGTTCGTGCTGCCCGGGCTTGTTCGAAGACCGTGCCCGTAGCTTTCCGCGGTCCCAGGAGCGGGGGGAGGGACAGCCTGACGGAAAGCCTGACTCCGAGCCTGCCGGCATCGTCATCCACGTCAGCTGCCACGTTGCCCGCATCCACCCTGAACGCCTGGGCGGTAACGGCTTCCAACGTTTTACGGATGGCGTTCGGGGTGATGCGGGTATGTCCGGCGCGGTTCCTTCCGGCGCGGTTCATGTCGGCGCGGTTCATGTCGAGGAGCGCTTGCCCCGCAGTGCGTCCAGCACGCCACGGAGGTCAAGCTTTCCTTCGGCGGAACGGCCCAGCATGGCCCCGATGCCCATGAACAGCGCTGTCAGCAACAGGCCCTGGAAACCAAAGGCCAACCCAGCCAGGGCCAGGACCGCTCCGATGGCTATGCCGGTGAGGGTGGGGTTCATGCGACCCTCGGCTCGCGGCCGGCGTCGTCTGCGTCTTCATCCTCGGTGGGAACGTGGATGTCGGTGATAGTGATGTTGACCTCGGTGACTTCCATGCCCACCAGGTCCTCGATGGCGGTGTAGACGGCGTCGCGGGCGTTGTCCGCTACTTCCTGGAGCGGGTGGGGGTACTCGACAACCAGGGTGACATCCACGGCCACCTGGGTCTGGCCCACCTCAACGCTGACGCCCTGGGTGAGGTCTTTTTGGCCCACCTTTTCGCGCAGGTTGCCGATGGCGCGGGCAGCGCCGCCGCCAAGGGCATGGACGCCCGGGATTTCCTGGATGGCGATGCCGGCTATTTTGGCAACAACTCCGTCGGCAACCGTGGTGGCCCCGCGGCCGTCCTTGCCCTTATTCAGGGCAGGGGTGTTGGTCTCAGGTGCCCCGGCGGGGTTCTTGGCCGGAACGTCTGCCGTGGTGTTCTTGGCGGGAACATCTGCGGGGGTGTGAGTCTGGATCGTCATGGCGATTGCTCCTGTCCGTTGGTTGCAGCGCTTGTTGTGCGCCGTCATGAATAAGACGTGCCGATACCGGGATTCCTCACGCACGAGTTTTAGTGACGTGCATCACCCGTGAGCGCAAGTCCCCAATTTAGCCAGGACGGCTCATGCAGCAGGTCCGGCTGCGGGTTCACTATTGTTCAACTCGCGCCATGCCAAGGATGGAACTCCTACTGTGGTGGGGCTACTACTACGTGCCCCTGCAGGAGAATCATGGCAACCGCATTCACCATGCCCGCCCCGGACTTCAACCTCAGCCCCATCACGGGCTGGACCCGGGACCACTGGGTTGCCTTCGCTGATCAGCAATTACTCGCGGTGCGACCCCGCTTCTCCCCGCTGAAGGCGGCCATCCTGCTGGCCGGCCGCCCGTCGTCGTCGGGCGCTGTGTCGGACGGGTTGGAAGGCTTCGCGCGGACGTTCCTGCTGGCGGCTTTCCGGGTGGCGGGGGAGGGCGGGAGCGATCCCCACGGCCACCTTGGACTTTATAGGGCGGGCCTCCTGCACGGCACGGTGATGAATGGGCCGGAAGCATGGCTGCCCATCACGGACCGCTCACAGCCCATGGTGGAAGCCGCGTCGATTGTCCTGGCGCTCCAGCTCACCAAGCCATGGCTGTGGGACACGCTTTCAGCGGGAGAGCAGGAGCAGGTGGCGGTGTGGCTGCAGGGTTCTTCACGCAGCACCTGCGTAGATAACAACTGGGTGCTCTTCCAAGTAATGATCGCCGAGTTCCTGGCTACTGCGGGGTTCCACCACAACGCAGACCACATAGTGCAGGGCCTGGACAGGCTGGACGACTGGTACGCAGGCGGTGGCTGGTACAGGGACGGGGACAATGACGGCACAGGCGATTTCTTCGACTACTACTGTGGCTGGGCCATGCACCTGTACCCCATCCTGTGGGCGGAATTTGCTGCCGACCGGCATCCCCAAGCAGACCAACGCCTGGAAATCTCCCGTCGCCGCCTCGCCGCATTCCTTGAGGACCACGTCCGGTTCTTCGGTGCCAACGGCGCCCCGGTGTTCCAAGGCCGCTCGCTGATCTACCGTTACGCCGCCGTCGCACCGCTCTTCATGGGCGAGGCAATCTGCGCCACGCCGCTCACCCCCGGCCAGACCCGCAGGATCGCCAGCGGCGCGGCAAAATACTTCCTCGACGGCGGCGCTTACGACGACGGCCTGCCGTCACTGGGGTGGCTCGGCGCTTTCGAACCCATGACCCAGGAATACTCCGGACCGGCCTCGCCCTACTGGACCTCCAAGGCGTTCGTCGGACTGCTCCTACCCCCGGACCACCCGGTGTGGACCGCCGTTGAGGAGCCCTCGCCCCTGGAAGCCGCAGACGGCGCAAAGCACGCCGAGGCCCCCAACTACCTGCTCCACTCCACGGCCTCGGACGGTATCGCCCGCCTCCTCAACCATGGCAGCGACAAATACTATGCGCCCGGTCCGGACGATCCCCTCTACCGCCGTCTCGCCTATTCAAGCCATACGGCGCCGCTGTTCACCGAGCACCCCGTCGACAACCACTTCGCCGTCCTCAACGATGCCGGGACGCCCAGCCGGCGCTCGCGGATTCACCGCCTTGCCGCCGGCGCAGGACAGGCCGCGAGCTGGCACGGCCCGGTGTGGAGCGATGCACAGGATCCCGCCGATTCTCCCTGGCGGGTAGCGACGGGGACCGCGGCCGCAGGCGGGTACGAACTCCGGGTACACGCCGTGGCGGCCCCGGCAGGTTCTGGTGGGACAGTCCGTGATGGCGGATACGCGCTCGCCGGCCACCCCAGTGTCCTAGCGCCCGGCGTCCTCACTGACGGCCGCTTGTACACAGCCATCCGGCCCCTTCATGGCTTGACGGACGGGGGCGTTCACCGGGGAGAAGGGGAGTCGCCGTTGGGTGCTTTGTCGGCGTGTGGTTATCTGGAGGGCCGGCTCTCCGGCGAACGCACCTGCTTCGCCTCCCTGGTGTACCTCGGCGGTGAGCCGCCCGCCTGGGTGCCTCCCGCCGTCGGGATTTCACCCGCTTTTGAACTGTTCGACGACGGCACCCGGGTGAGCGCCCGCCTCAACATGGGGGCGGGACAGGTGTTGGAGGTTGCGTTTGCCTTGTGAGGTGCGGGCCCGGAATCTTGAGCGAATCTTGAGATGAGCCGGCGCCCTTCTTGAGGACCCCGTCCGATGGTTGAAACATCAGCCACCCGCTGATGGAGCTTCCAGGAAGGACCACCGAAATGACTGACCAGATCTCCACCCAGTCCTCCAGTGCCACCGCTGTCCACGAGCCACTTTCCAGCGCCGGGGAGGCAGTGCGCCACGTCGGCGAGGTCCTCGGCCAGACGCGGGTTGCCGTCCGTGAGCAGTTCAATCCGCTGGGTGTGGGGCTGCGCAGTATTTGGCCGCAGTCGGTGGTCGGGTTCTAGCGGTCATCGGGACGGTTCCAACGGAGTTTCAACAGAGTTTTCGATAGAGTTTCGACGGAGTTTTGACACGGGCAGGGACCCCTCCCCTTCAGGAGGTACCCTGCCTGGCGCCATTTAAGGGACGATGGGTGCAGCTCAATAAATAAGGAGGCTTGTCATCAAGGAAGAGATGAGGAAGGCCGCCGATGTGGCCGAGGAAGCGTCGAATTCGCAGGCCTTCGCCGCGGTTGCACGCGGCGGATACGTGGTCAGCGGACTCCTGCACGTGCTCATTGGCATCATCGCCCTCCAACTGGCGTTCGGCAGCAGCGGCGAAGCCGATGTCAGCGGAGCCGTGACGTCCCTGGCCAGCCAGCCATACGGACCGTTGCTGCTCTGGGCTTGCTTCGCGGCCTGCGCGGCGCTGGCACTGTGGCAACTGGGAAACGCCATCCTGGGGCACAGGAACGGCTCGGACAAGATCACCAAGAAACTGTCCGCCATAGGGCAGGCGATCGTCTTCGCCGCGCTGGCCTCCACCATCGTCTCCTTCATCGCAGGCAAGGGCCAGAACAGCCGGGAATCCAGCAGCGACTTCACAGTGGCTCTCCTTAAGGCGCCGTTTGGCGTGTTTCTGCTGGTCGCCGTGGGTGCGGGCATCGCCATCACCGGGATCGTCTTCGCCGTGCGGGGCTTTCGCCGGAAATTCACCAAGGACCTCACGCTGTCCTCCAACACTTCGGTGCGCAAGTTCCAACTGGGGGTGGGCGTAGTGGGATACATCGCCAAGGGGATCGCCCTTTTCCTGGTGGGCCTGCTGGTGGTCATTGCCACCGTGCGCGCCGAACCGGAGCAGTCAACGGGGCTCGACGGCGGCCTGAAGGCGCTCAGGGAGCAGCCTTACGGGGTGTACCTGCTGGCTGCCGTGGCACTCGGACTTATTGCCTACGGGTTGTTCCTGATGGTCAAGGCCCGGACGTTGCGGACCTAGTTTCCGGAGCTGTTGATAACGGCAAGCGCGATTAGGAGACGCCGAAAGCGGGTAAGGAACAAGCATGACCCACCATGACCCGAACAGTTCCGGACAGCCCAAGAACCGACTCACCTCCCCGCCCGCGGACCCCCGCAGCGGATACCACTCCGGCACCTTCCCGCAGCAGGAACAAGAGCAGCCCGGCCTGACGGCGCCCTTGGACCCCCAGCCGGACCACGGCGAGAAAAGCTACGTGGGACACGGCCGGCTGCAGGGCAAGACGGCCCTGATCACCGGCGGCGACTCCGGGATCGGCGCCGCCGTGGCCATCGCCTATGCCCGCGAAGGCGCCAACGTGGCCATCAGCTACCTTCCCGAGGAGGAAGAAGACGCGAGGTCCACGGCGGAATGGATCCGTGAATGCGGTTCACAGGTACTCCTCCTGCCCGGCGATGCGAGGGATCAGGGCTTCGCAGCGGAGATCGTCGAACGAACGGTCCAGGAACTTGGCGGGCTCAACATCGTGGTGCTCAACGCGGCCTACCAAAAGAACCGCGAAGGCCTGGAAACCATCCCCACGGAAGAATTCGACCGCGTCTTCAAAACCAACCTCTACTCGCTCATCTGGACGGCCCAGGCGGCCATTCCACACCTCCGGCCGGGAGCATCCATCATTGTTACGGCCTCCATCCAGGCCTTCAACCCCTCGGCCCAGTTGGTGGACTATGCCATGACCAAGGCGGCCCAGGTGGCCTTCACCAAGGCCATGGCAGAGGAACTGGGACCCAAGGGGATCCGGGTCAACGCGGTGGCCCCGGGACCCATTTGGACCCCGCTCATTCCCGCCACGGAATGGCCGGACAAGCTGCCCACGTTTGGCCAGGACACCCCGCTGGGCCGGGCCGGGCAGCCGGCTGAGCTGGCTCCGGCGTATGTGCTGCTCGCCTCTGACGAAGGCTCCTACATTTCCGGAGCAGTGCTGCCCGTGACAGGAGGCAAGGGACTGTGAACCGCCGAATAGGAGGACGACCATGATCGCCGTGCTGGTCATCGACATGCAGAACGCCTACTTCGAGGATCCTGCCTTGAAGTCACGCCAGGATGAAGTTGTGGCTGCCTGCAATTCCTTGACCAGCGCAGCGCGCGAAGCCGGCGCCAAAGTCCTCCTGGTGGGCACAGTGCACGAGAGGGACAAATCCACCTGGAGCCTGAACATGCTCGACGACGATCAGGGCTTCATCTTCAGGGGCAGTGAGCAGGCAGAGTTTGTCCCCGGCCTGCTCACTGCCGATCTTCCCAGGCTCACCAAGACCCGGGACAGCGCCTTCTTCGGGACGGACCTCGCCATGCGCCTCAGGAACTGGGGCGTGGATACCGTGGTGCTGGCCGGAATTTCGGCCCATAACTGCATCGCCCAGACCGCGGCCGACGCCTTCGCCCACAACATCAGGGTGATCTACGCTGCCGAGGCCATTGGTACCGAGAATGCGGAGGCCGCCGAATCGGTGCTGCGGGTCTTTACCCGCGAGTACCGCCAAGCAGTACTGCCGCTTGAAGAGATCCTGGGATTCCTTGAATCCCAGCGGTCAGCCTAGTGCGGCTGGCCGGGTTCTCACCGCTCCATTGATTCCTCGCGTTCCACCGGAATCCACAACTGGCCCCGGCCGTGCGTGCCGCCGGGCTCCACGTGGACGCTGAGCATTTCCGGACCGGGTGCCCACCTGTAGGGGTTGGCCGGGAACCATTCCGTTGCTGCGTCCGCCCACATGCGTTGCAGGACCTCAGGGAACTTCCCTTCGGATTCGAAGACCACCCACAGCCCCTCCGGAACGTCCAGGACCTCGAACCCCTCCGGTGCCGGCTGACTGGACGCAACAGCATGCCAGTAGTCCAGCTCACTTCCCTCGCTGCGCCGCTCATCGATGTTGTCCGTGACGGACAGGGGCCCCGTCGGTTCCAGATCTGCCAGTCCCAGCAACTGCTTGGTGACGGCGGGGTCCAGGCCGCGTTGGAAATCGATGATGGCCTGGTTGGGCCCTTCGTGGACCAGGGGCACGCGGGCTTTCACGCCGATCAGGCGGAAAGCTGGTTTGTCTTCTATACGGTGCTTCATGTCGGTATTCCCTTCGACGCGTAGATGGAACCTCAGTTGAGGTTGGGAATGGAGAACGGCGCCGGCTTGCCTCGCTTCAGACGGAGTGAGGCCGTGCATGGCTTTGAATGCACGGGTGAACGCCTCAGCAGAGGCATAGCCGTAGCGGACGGCAACGGCCAGGACTGTGCCGCCGTCGACTATTTCAGCGGTGGCCGCTGTGAGGCGGCGCCGCCGGATGTACTCCGAAACGGGAAGTCCTGCCAGGGAGGAGAACATTCGCCGGAAGTGATACTCGGATGTCAGGGCTATACGGGCCAAAGTCCCCACGTCGATCTCTGCCGTGAGGTCCTGCTCGATTGCCTCTATTGCCCGGTTCCATTCCTGCATGCTGTTCCGTTCCCTCGTCCTGCCCGCCGTCTTCATTCCTGCCTCTGACGCTACGCAGGGTGTGGGGGTGATGCCCCACCTATCCTTGCCCGAAAGTATCAGGTCCCCTCGCGACCCCCTTGGGTTGGGGCTCCCCCCTGCGCGAGTTGACACTTAAACCCATCTTCGGGCGGCAAAACATGGGCATCAAACTCGCGGGGGCATTCCGGGGGACACAACGCAAGGACCCGGGTGCTGCGGTTGCAGTACTCCGGGTCCTTGATGTTATTCGGTTCTTACCGGCCAAGTTCCACCGGCTGCGAGTTACGGACGACTTGAGCCAGACGCTTCTTCATCCGGTTCGGATGAGAAGGGCCGGTCACGGGGAGTGTCTTCCGTGTTGTGCTCGTCCAGCTCGGCGTCGGCCGAGGGCACCGTCTTTTCGGTGTAGTCACCTGCGGTGTAGTCGCCTCCGGCGTCCTCTTTCAGCGTCTCCGGGGACACCCCGGAATCGCCGTAGTCGCCCTCGGAGTACTGGCCCTCGAGTTCTTCGCCGTTGGCGTCGTGGTTCTGGTTGTTAGCCATGGTGGGTCCTGCGGTTAGTGACCAGGCCGTAGATCAGCAGCACGATGATGGAGCCGCCGATAGCCAGGAGCCACGTGGTGAGCGAGAAGAATTCCTGCAGACCGGTACCGAAGATGAGGCCGCCGATCCAGCCGCCCAAGAGTGCGCCGACGACGCCCAAAAGGAGGGTGATCAACCAGCCGCCACCCTGGCGGCCGGGAAGAATAAGCTTTGCGATAGCGCCGGCCAAAAGACCGAGCAGAAGAAAACCAAAGAAACCCATTTTTGCTCCTACTTTCTTGTTGATGGAAATTCCATGAACGTGATGAAGCGAGTAATTTCACCGGGTGCCTGTTCCAAGGTGTAGGCACCGCAATGGGGCCCCTGGAGGCCCTATGGAATGTGGGGGAGTGGAACTATTTTGCAACCCCGATGAATTTATGAAATACAGCCAATAAAGCACTCCTGCCGATTGGGTCGGACTAGGTACTACACCAGCAACGCTAGCGGCTCCGAGGGCTAGTAGCAAGTAACCTGACTATTAGGCCGCCCTTGCCTGCAGCCCCGGAACTCCGGGGATTCGCGGGCTAGCGGTCCTTGAGGGAGTCTCCGATTCCCTTGGCGGCGTCCTTCACTTTCTCGCCCGACTGCTTGAGGTTGGCCTTCGACTGCTCTCCGGCGCCCTCGGCTTGCAGGTCCCTGTCGCCGGTTGCTTCGCCGGTCTTTTCCTTGACCTTGCCGCTCGCTTCTTCAGTGGCGTTCGTCATCTTGTCATCCAGTCCCATGGTTTTCACTCCTCGGGTTTGATGCGGTTGCTTCCTGCGGTTATCCGCTGGTTGACATAACAGTTTAGTCGAATGTTTTATTTCGGCAAATTGCTATTAACCCATGCGAAACAATCGGCAGGTGACACGGTGTGCCCGGCGGGGATAGTGTCGAGGAATAACGCCTCGAAAGGAGTGATTCCTGTGAAAGGGAAAGCATTGTTCGCCGTTGGAGTGGCCGTTGGCTACGTATGGGGATCCAAGTCCTGGCCGGAGGTGTACAAGCGGCTCCGCGGAGGCACCGAGAAGGTGCTGAAGAACCCGGAGGTTCAGGAGAACGTTCACCACGCCGCCGAAGCCGTGCAGGAGTCGGTTCCGGACATCCTGGACAATCTCTATGAGGCAGGCAAGAAGCTGATGGAGAAGGCCGAGGCCATGTTCCCCGGCATCACCTCGCCGAAGTCGGAGCACTCGCCGAACTCGGAGCAGCGGCCCGGCGGTCCTACCGTGACGACCGTTCCAGTGGTCACCACAGTTCCCACGGCTGATCCAGTTGCCTCCGACGTCGTCTCTGATCCTGCGCGGGATGACGCCACCGGAAGCGACTGGACCGATGAGGGCGGCGCGGCGCCGGAAGGTCCCGCGACGAACACGCCGCCCAAAGCCTGACCGTTTATTGGTGAGGGGCGCCGGCCGGTGAGCGCCGGCGTCGGGCTCTATGAGCTGTGATCCACCGTGCTGCGTTCCACCGCCCCGGCAATCGCCTGGCCCAACTCAGTGGGTTTGGTGAATTGTGGCCAGTGGCCGGTGGGGAGGTCGATGTATTCCACATCCCGGATCCGCGCGAGTTCGGCAGTGAAGGGGTGCCCCGCGTCCATCCATTCCTTGAGGAGCGAGGACGGGAACTGGCACGCGATGATCGTGGCCGGAACGTCGTAACGGCGGACGTCGCCCAAATGCTGCTGGTCGAACGCAACGCCCTTGGGTTCGGGGATGGCGCGGGCGCGGAAGGCTTCCTTCAGCTGGTCAGTCAGGTCTACCAGGTCCTCGTCCTCGAAGGCTTCCCACGGCGGCAGCGGGATATCGTCGCCGTCCTCGGGCAGTTCATCATTGATGACTCCGCCTTCGCCCAGTGGCCCACTGTCAACGTAGATGGCGCGGGCCACTCGGTCAGGGCGGGCATCCGCAACGCCATGGATAATGGCGCCGCCGCCTGAATGGCCCACCAGGATGACCTTGCCGTCCAAGGAATCCAGCTTCGCCACTACGGCGTCGATGTGTGTCCGAAGACCGATGCCTGCGCGTGATGCTTCCACTGACTCCAGTCCCGGCAGCGTCAGCGGATGAACCGTGTGGCCCGCTGCTTCAAGGGGTGGCGTCACCTCCTCCCACGATGACGCGTCCAACCAGAAACCGGGTACAAGGATGATGTCCATGCGGGTACCCTACGGGAGCCCACCGACAGTTTGTAAGGGTGGCTGGTTTCCTTCCGCCAACTTCTGCACTGTCTTCGCCAGGATCTTGGCGCGGGCTTCCGGCGTGCGGGCTTTGAGTACCTGCAGGATGATGAGGTAGCGATCCGTCTTGCCCAGGCTTTCAAAGGCTTTTCCAGCGGACGTGTTTCCTGCGAGCGCCGCCTTCAGGTCCTCTGGAACTTCGGCGTTGGCCTGCGAAACGTAGGCCGCTTCCCAGCGGCCGTCGGCCTTGGCTGACTCTATTTCCGCAAACCCCGCCGGGCGCATCCGTCCTGCGGTGATCAGTGCTTCCACTTTGCCCACGTTCACCTGGGACCACGAGCTTCGGGCCCGGCGGCGGGAGTACCTCTGCAGGAAGGTCTTCTCATCGTTGCCTTTGCGCTGGCCGTCGATCCAGCCGAAACAGAGGGCGCTGTCCAAGGCATCCTGAATCTCAATAAGGCCGGCGCCGGAGTTCTTTTTCCCGATCACCAACCACGCCCCGGCCTGAGTGCCGTGGTTGGCGGCGAGCCAGTCCTCCCACTCTGCGCCGCTGGCAAACCTCAGCAACTCCGGTTCTCTTTTGGGCTCCATGGTTTCCCTCCGCTGATCTGGTACCAGCATCCCCCATCTGAGTTGGGTTGGGGAGGGGTTGACGCAGCTCACAGTCCGGGTCATAGTGATTCGTATACGATTTCGTACTTGATCCAGTTTCAAGAAGAGGAGGCGCCGTGACATTGGAGTTCCGGACCCAGGAAGTCAGCCAGGACATGCTGGCCCGGACGCGCAAAGTCATTGCCGTCCACATCAACTACCCCAGCCGTGCGGCGCAGCGCGGGCGTACTCCCGAACAGCCGTCGTACTTCCTGAAGCCGTCATCGTCCCTGGCACTCGGCTCCGCGGATGCTCCCGGCACGGTTGAACGTCCGGCCGGTTGCGAACTGCTCGGCTACGAGGGCGAGATCGCGTTGGTCATCGGCAAGTCCGCGCGCCGCGTGGGGCTGGAGGATGCGTGGAGCCACGTCGAATGGATCACTGCATCCAACGACCTCGGCGTCTACGACCTCCGCTACGCAGACAAGGGCTCCAACGTCCGGTCCAAGGGCGGCGACGGCTTCACTCCCGTCGGGCCGGCCCTGATCCCGGCCGACGCCGTTGACCCCGCTGCCTTAAGGATTCGCACCTGGCACAACGGAGACCTCGTCCAGGACGACACCACCGAGGACCTGCTCTTCCCGTTCGCCCAACTCGTCGCTGACCTCTCCCAGCTGCTCACGCTCGAAGAGGGTGACATCATCCTCACCGGCACCCCCGCCGGAGCCTCCGTTGCCAAGCCAGGTGACGTCGTCGAAGTTGAGGTCACCGGCGGTGACTTCAGCAGCGGCCGCCTGGCCACCAAAGTAATGGAAGGCACGACGCCGTTCGCGGACTTTGGCGCCCGGCCCAAGACTGATGACACCCAGCGGGAAGAGGCCTACGGGTCGCGGGAAGCCGCCGGGCTGCCTGCTCCGATTTCCCAGGCTTCGGTGCTTACGCCGGAGCTGAAAGCGAAGCTGGAGTCTGTTGCTACTGCAACCCTGTCTTCCCAACTCCGTAAGCGGGGACTGAACAACGTGAGCATCGACGGCTTGCAGGCCACCCGCCCGGACCGCAAAGTGGTGGGACTTGCCCGGACCCTTCGCTACGTGCCCAACCGTGAAGACCTGTTCAAGACCCACGGCGGCGGATTCAACGCCCAGAAACGTGCCATCGACTCCGTGAACGAAGGCGAAATCCTGGTCATGGAAGCCCGCGGCGAGAAGGGCACCGGCACAGTGGGGGACATTCTGGCGCTGCGTGCCCAAGTGCGCGGGGCCGCTGCCATCATTACCGACGGCGGCGTCCGCGACTACTCGGCTGTGGCCGACCTGGAAATGCCCACCTACTTCGCCAACCCGCACCCGGCTGTGCTGGGACGCCGGCACATTCCGTGGGACACGGACATCACCATCGCCTGCGGCGGAGCCACTGTCCAGCCCGGCGACATCATCGTGGCAGACTCCGACGGCATCCTGGTGATCCCGCCGGCCATCGCCGAAGAACTGGTGGATGACTGCATACAGCAGGAAAAGGAAGAGACATTCATCTTCCAGATGGTCCAGGAAGGCAACAGCGTGGACGGGCTGTACCCCATGAACAAGGAATGGCAGGCGCGCTTCCAGGAGTGGCAGAGCCGGCAAGGAGCCCACAGTGACTGAAACCGCCGTCGGGAGTTCCGCCGTCGAAAACCCCGCTGCCCAAAGCAAATCCCAGCAAGCGTATGCCGCCGTGAAGGCGAGGATCGTGGAGGGCACGTACACGCCGGGTTACCGGCTGGTGCTGGCCAAGATCGCCGAGGATTTGGGCTTCAGCGTGGTCCCCGTGCGGGAAGCGATCCGCCGCCTCGAGGCCGAAGGGCTGGTGAAGTTCGAGCGGAACGTGGGCGCCACGGTGTCCGGGATCGACCCCACCGAGTACCTGTACACCATGCAGACCCTGAGCATCGTGGAGGGCGCCGCCACCGCGCTGTCCGCACCGCTGATCGACTCGGTGGCCATTGCCCGGGCCCGCGCGGTGAACGAGCAAATGCGTGAGTGCCTGGAGCACTTCGACCCCGTCCGTTTCACTGCCCTGAACCAGGATTTCCACAGCGTCCTGTTTGAGCACTGCCCCAACCCGCACATTCTGGACCTGGTTCATCGGGGCTGGAACCGGCTGGCCTCCATCCGGTCCTCCACGTTCCGGTTTGTTCCCGGACGCGCCCAGGAGTCGGTGCGCGAACACGAAGCACTGCTGCAACTTATCGAGGGCGGGGCGGACGCCGACACCATCGAAAAAGCCGCCCGCCAGCACCGCGCCTCCACCCTGGACGCGTACCTCTCCACCACCAACTAAAGCTTTGGATGAACAAAGGAAGACAACGATGACTACCTCCGTAGAGACCACCAAGCACTACACCCCCGAGAACCTGCCGTCCCATATCCAGCACTTCATCAACGGCGAGTTTGTTGACTCCATCTCAGGCAAGACCTTTGATGTCCTGGACCCGGTATCCAACGGCAACTACGCCACTGCTGCCGCTGGCCAGAAGGAAGACATCGATCTTGCCGTCGCCGCCGCCCGCGAAGCATTCGTCAACGGTCCTTGGCCGAAGATGAAGCCCCGGGAGCGTGCCCGGGTGTTGAACAAGATCGCCGACGCCGTTGAAGCGCAGGAAGCCCGCCTCGCCGAACTCGAAACCTTTGATACCGGCCTGCCGATCACCCAGGCTAAAGGCCAGGCCCTGCGCGCTGCGGAGAACTTCCGCTTCTTCGCGGACCTGATCGTGGCCCAGTTCGACGACGCCATGAAAGTCCCGGGCTCGCAGATCAACTACGTGAACCGCAAGCCGATCGGCGTCGCAGGCCTGATTACCCCGTGGAACACCCCGTTCATGCTGGAGTCCTGGAAGCTCGCCCCGGCGCTGGCTACCGGTAATACCGTGGTCCTGAAACCGGCCGAGTTCACCCCGCTTTCTGCCTCGCTCTGGGCGCAGATCTTCAGGGACGCCGGCCTGCCCGACGGCGTGTTCAACCTGGTCAATGGCCTGGGCGAGGAAGCCGGCGACGCGCTGGTGAAGCACCCGGACGTGCCACTGATCTCCTTCACCGGCGAGACCACCACGGGCCAGACCATCTTCCGCAACGCCGCTGCCAACCTCAAGGGCCTGTCCATGGAGCTCGGCGGAAAGTCGCCGTGCGTCGTGTTCGCCGACGCCGATCTTGACGCTGCGATCGATTCGGCGCTGTTCGGGGTGTTCTCCCTCAACGGCGAACGCTGCACCGCAGGCTCCCGCATCCTGGTTGAACGGGCCATCTACGACGAATTCTGCGAAAAGTACGCCGCCCGGGCCAAGAACATCGTGGTGGGTGACCCCCACGATCCCAAGACCCAAGTGGGTGCGCTGGTCCATCCGGAGCACTACAACAAGGTGGCCTCTTACGTGGAGATCGGCAAGTCCGAAGGCAGGCTCCTCGCCGGCGGCGGCCGACCCGACCACCTGCCCGAAGGTAACTACATCGCACCCACGGTGTTTGCCGACGTCGCGCCTGACGCGCGGATCTTCCAGGAGGAAATCTTCGGTCCCGTCGTGGCCATCACGCCCTTCGAGAACGACGACGAAGCCCTCGCCTTGGCCAATAACACCAAGTACGGCCTGGCGGCCTACATCTGGACCCAGAACCTGACCCGGGCCCACAACTTCTCCCAGAACGTGGAGGCCGGGATGGTGTGGCTCAACAGCCACAACGTCCGCGATCTCCGTACCCCGTTCGGCGGCGTGAAAGCCTCGGGCCTGGGCCATGAGGGCGGTTACCGTTCCATCGATTTCTACACCGACCAGCAGGCCGTGCACATCACGCTGGGCTCTGTTCACACCCCTAAGTTCGGCGCCTAAACTCGGAGTTTTTGTACAGATAACGCCCCTAAAACCCCTTCTAAAGGGCCGTATCTGTACAAAAACTCCATCCAACTGACCCTTTCAACGAAGAGAGAATCCCATGAGCAACCCCTTCACCGGCCCCATCCCCACTCCCACCGTCCCGGCACCGGACATTGTCCGCTGCGCCTACCTGGAACTGGTGGTCACGGACCTGGCCAAGTCCCGCGCTTTCTACGTGGACCTCCTGGGCCTGCACGTCACCGAGGAAGATGAGAACACCATTTACCTGCGCTCCTTCGAGGAGTTCATCCACCACAACCTGGTCCTCCGCAAGGGCCCGGTGGCCGCAGCCGCAGCATTCGCCTACCGGGTGAAGTCCCCGGCCGAAGTCGACGCCGCCGAGGCGTACTACCGCGAACTGGGCTGCCGGGTTGAGCGCCGGAAGGAAGGTTTCACCAAGGGCGTAGGCGACTCCGTCCGTGTGGAGGATCCGCTGGGCTTCCCGTACGAGTTCTTCTACGACGTGGAGCACGTCGAACGCCTCACCCAGCGCTATGACCTCTACTCCGCCGGCGAACTGGTCCGGCTGGACCACTTCAACCAGGTCACCCCGGACGTCCCCCGCGGCCGCAAATACCTGGAGGACCTCGGCTTCCGCGTCTCCGAAGACATCAAGGATTCCGACGGCGTCACGTACGCCGCGTGGATGCACCGGAAACAGACCGTGCACGATACCGCCCTGACCGGCGGCAACGGCCCGCGCCTGCACCACATCGCGTTCTCCACGCACGAGAAGCACAACATTATCCAGATCTGCGACAAGATGGGCGCCCTGCGCATCTCCGACCGCATTGAACGCGGCCCCGGACGCCACGGCGTGTCCAACGCGTTCTACCTCTACATCCTGGACCCGGACGGCCACCGCGTGGAGATCTACACCCAGGACTACTACACCGGAGACCCGGACAACCCCACCGTCACCTGGGACGTCCACGACAACCAGCGCCGCGACTGGTGGGGCAACCCCGTAGTCCCGTCCTGGTACACCGAAGCGTCCCTGGTCCTGGACCTCGACGGCAAGCCGCAGCCGATCATCGAGCGCGAGGACAAGTCCGAAATGGCAGTCACCGTGGGCGCCGACGGCTTCTCCTACACCCGCCCCTCCGGCGGCTCGGACGAAGCAGCCGAAGGCTTCAAGCTCGGAGCGCAGGTCTAAGCCATGCTGGACGCGAAGACGATCGAAGCCATTGCCGACGGGCTCCTCGAAGCCGGACGTTCCCGTACGCCCGTTCCTCGGCTGACCGCCCGCTATCCAGACATGACGGTGGAGGATTCCTACGCCGTGCAGCAGCTGTGGATGCGGCGGAACGAGGAAGCCGGGCGCACGTTGGTGGGGCGGAAGATCGGCCTCACGTCCAAGGCCATGCAGGCCGCCACAGGCATCACCGAGCCGGACTATGGCGCCATTTTCGATGACATGGTCCTCGAAACCGGCTGCTCCGTGTCATGGGACAAGTACACGCACCCCCGGGTGGAAGTGGAGTTGGCCTTCGTGCTGAAGTCAGGCCTTAAGGGCCCTGGCTGCACCATTTTCGACGTCCTCAACGCCACCGACTACGTGGTTCCGGCCCTCGAAATCCTGGACTCCAGGATTGAAATGGAGGGCCGGACCATCGTGGACACCATCTCGGACAATGCCGCGATGGGCGCCATGGTGGTGGGCGGCCGACCGGTGCGGCCCGACGCCGTCGACCTCCGTTGGGTCTCCGCCATCCTGTACAAAAACCAGACCGTGGAAGAGACCGGGGTGGCCGCCGGAGTGCTCGACCACCCGGCCAACGGGGTGCATTGGCTGGCCAACAAAATCGCCGCGCATGGGGACTCCATGAAAGCCGGAGATATCATCCTGGCGGGCTCGTTTACCCGCCCCCTCTGGGTGTACAAAGGTGATACCGTGCACGCGGACTACGGACCGTTGGGAGTTGTGACATGCCACTTCAGCTAGGCCCCACTTTCTATTCGGCCCTCTCCGGTTCCGGCCGTCCACTCGCCGGCATGTGGGTGTGCTCGGGCAGTCCGTTGGTAGCGGAGATCTGCGCCGGCTCCGGCCTGGACTGGGTCTTGATTGACGCTGAACACAGTCCCAACGGGCTCGAATCCATCCTTGCCCAGCTTCACGCCGTGAGCGGCTATCCGGTCCAGGCCATGGTCCGGCCTCCCGTGAATGACACCGTGGTCATCAAGCAATACCTGGACCTTGGCGTGCAAAACCTGCTGATTCCCATGGTGAACTCGGCCTTCGAAGCGGCAGCTGCGGTTTCCGCAGTTCGTTATCCGCCGCACGGGGTCCGGGGTGTGGGTTCGGCGCTTGCCCGGGCATCACGCTGGAACCGGGTACCGGACTACCTGGCGTCCGCTTCGGAATCCATCAGCCTCACGGTGCAGATCGAATCCGAAGCTGCGGCATCAGCGGTGGAAGAGATCCTCGCCGTCGATGGCGTTGACGGCATCTTCCTGGGCCCTTCGGACCTCGCCGCCTCCATGGGCCTGCTGGGGCAGCAGGAAAATCCCTTGGTGAGGGCCGTCGTCGAACACTGCCTTGCAGCCGCCAAAGCGGCAGGTAAGCCCGCCGGCGTGAACGCCTTCAACGAGGCAACAGCCCGCGCCTATCTCGACGCCGGTGCCTCCTTCGTGCTGGTGGGCGCGGACGTTGCTGTCCTCGCCCGGGCCTCCGAGGGGTTCGCAGCAACGTTCATCCCGGTGTCCGAAACGGCTGAGCGCGAAAGCTACTGACGTGCCGTGGGTGGGTGAAGCGGTGGGCTAGGCTCGATGAAACGAGAGCCTGAGGGGGCAGTGCCATGAATCGTCGTGTCATAGCTGTATTTGCCGTCGTTGCTGCGTTGGGGTTGGCTGGTTGTTCCTAGCCGACCGGACCGGATGTCCTGGCTAGGGAAGCGACAGCGGAGGACGAACTTCCGGGGAACGTTAGCCTTACCGGCGTGGATCTTGAGGTGGAGCCCGGCTCGACCCGTCTGTTGGCCACCCACGGCGACGTGAAGTATTACGCGGCCAAGAGCAAGACTGGCGGATCCGTTTGCTTGTATGCGGTGCCTGCAGGTCTCCCGGAGCGATGGAGGGCGGGGTGCGCAGCGGTTGCCACGGGTGAGGAGATCCTCACGCTGACGACGTCTGACCAGACCCAAGCGAAGCTCATTAATGACGGCGTGGACGCCGGCCAGCCGAAGTATCAGGGGTGGACCAAGATCCACCACAACGTGCTGATCCGCTCCCGCTGACCTCCAGGGTTCCGGCCTGCCTTATTTGCGCGCCATGTACCACTCGGTGAATTCGCGTGCCCGGCCGTCTTCGGCGAAACGGATGACCCACAGATTGTCGTAGGTGGGCTCGTCGTTCAGGTACGTGGTCAGCCCCTGGACGAACGCTGTGTCGCCGTCCTGGCCAAGGAGCGTCCACTCGAAGGTCCAATCTTCCGGTTTGTCGCCGGCATCGGCCCACGCCTTCACAATTTCCTCGTGGCCGTTCCACGGTTTCGCTGTGTGGGGGCGGTCGTTGTAAACGGCGTCCTCGGTGAAGAGAGCCCGGATGTCTTCGGGATCGTTCGAGGTCCATGCACGTTCGTACTGATCCATCCAGGAGTTCACATCGCTCATCCTTCCGTTTTACCCTGCTGCTCGAACGGGTTCAACGGTGGGCCGGGCAGTTTACGCGGCATCCCGCCTTGCTGGTGAGGCTGTTTTAACTACTTAAAACGCACGACGCCGGGCGGCTCAGTCTTCGTCGAGCGTTTCCGTCAGGTGATGCGTGGGGATGCGGTCGCGGTCGTACGTGATTTCGGTGTACCCGTGCGGTTGGGGACGTCCGTCGGCACCGAGGTTGACGAAGACGATTTCCTCGATGGTCAGGATGGCCTCGCGGGTGATCATATTGCGGACCTCGGCACGCATGGTCAGGGACGTGCGGCCGAAGCGCTTCGCCGTCAGGCCCATTTCCACCAGGTCGCCCTGAACTGCGGAGCTGACAAAGTTGATCTCGGAGATGTACTTGGTCACGGCACGCCCGTTGCCCAATTGGAGGATGGCGTAGATCGCGGCCTCTTCGTCGATCCACTTCAGCAGGCTGCCACCGAAGAGTGTGCCGTTGGCGTTAAGGTCCTCGGGCCGGACCCATTTGCGGGTTCGGAAGGTGATGTCTGCTTTTTCCATAATCTGAGATTATCGAACTGGGGCGACCTCCGCTTGACGTTGCGTCGAAGCGATCGTAACGGCTCAGGCCATCGCCGTGTGCGAGGCACTGTAGGAATCGATCCTTTTGGAGTAGCAATACGATTCATCCACGCCGATGTACGGCCCAAAGTTGGGGACCAAGGCAAATCCTGCGCTCTCGTAGAAGCTGCGGCCGTCCGACTGGGCTGAACCCGCTTCCGCCGCGATCACTGTGAAGCCATGGGAGTGGGCCTGGGCTTCAAGAGCGGCCAGGATCGAGCTCGCCACTCCCGAACCACGGGCGTAGGGGACTACATAGAGCCTTTTGATCTCCGCCGTCTTTTCATCGAGCATCCTCAGCCCGCCGCAGCCCAGTGGTTGTCCGGAGCATTTCTCATAGGCCACCACAAATACGGCGGTGTCCGACTCCGAGGGAGACGGTCCGGGCTCATGATCCGTGCTTCCGAACCGTGCATCCAGCTCAGCCTGCTGCGCGGCACGGAGGTCAGCGCCCACGGGGTTGGCCCACGTGACCTGCCGGATGTTGAGCCGTGGGTTGGTCTGCATCTTGCCTCATTTCGCCGGGTTTCGGGGAGGTGTCTATGCGTCTCAAGCCTACGGAGCTGTGGTTACCGCGGTGTTTCCTGCGCGTAAGCGTCGGGAGAATTGCTGCTCCGCCCTGTGTCCTGCCGGGCTCAGGGTTGAAGTGCCTCGCCAGTGGGGTCCTCGGCGGTTGGATCTGCCAAGGCCAGGCCACCCACAGGAATCTGGTCCCAGTGCAGAACCTTCCAGCCACTCCGGGGGTCGCCTTCGAGAGCTACGGTTCCGGTGTTGGGCAGTTGATGGGTTTCAGCGAACACCGTGTCGATGTCCATTGCACGGCGTCCTGCCCAGCATCGGATGGCAGCACCATGGCTGACAATTGCAGCTGTCCCGTGCCCCGCGGCCGCGACCTTCTCAACGGAGGCATCGAACCGTGCGAAGAAATCGTGCCCGTCGAAAGCCCCCGGCATCCGGACGTCCAAATCCCCGTCCGCCCAGGCAAAGACGGTGCTCAAGTAGCGCAGGTGCGATTCATGGTCGGTCTTCTTCTCAAGGGCACCTGCCTCAATCTCGTGGACCCCATCCAGAATGGCAGGGTCCAAACCAGTGGCCTTCGCCAAGGGAGCGACCGTCCGCTGGGTGCGCAGCAGTGTGGAGGTATACAGCGCTTCAATGGCCTCGTCGGCCAAAGCGTCCGGGAGGGCCGCTGCCTGGCGTTCACCGAGTTCGGTCAGCCCGGGGCCGGGGAAGGCCGTATCCAGTTGACCCGCAACATTGCCGGGTGTTTGTCCGTGCCTGATCAACAGGAGCTTCATGGGTGCTCCGCTCCTTACATCGTTAGTGGTCCGGGTCCCCTGGACTGGACTGGGCTGCTGGACTGGGCTGCTGGGCGGGACTGCTGGGCTGGACTGCTGGACTGCTGGACTGGACTGGACTGGGCTGCTGGGCTGCTGGGCTGCTGGACTGGACTGGACTGGGCTGCTGGGCGTTCGCGGCGCTGCCTTGCTGCCTTCGTGTCCGTGGTGTCCAATCCAGCTTAAACGCCGACGGCAGACCCGGGCACAGCCCCGGCCCGCCGTCGTCGAGGATTCGGTCCTAGTGCAGGTGGTCCACCAACTTGTCGGCGATGCCCGTGTACTTGCCCGGAGTCAATGCGAGCAGGCGTGCCTCCGCGTCCGCGGAGAGGCCAAGGCCTTGGACGAATTCCTGCATGCGGGCACCATCCACGCGCTGGCCGCGAGTGAGGTCCTTCAGCCGTTCGTAAGGGTTTTCCATGCCTTCGACGCCGGCAATCGCCTCTGCGCGCATGACCATCTGGATGGCCTCACCCAGGACTTCCCAGTTGGTGTCGAGATCACCGGCGAGGACTTCCTCGGCGACGTCCAGTGCTTTGAGTCCTTTGGCGACGTTGGAGATAGCCAGCAGTGAGTGTCCGAAAGCGACACCGATGTTGCGCTGTGACGAGGAGTCCGTGAGGTCGCGCTGCCAGCGGGAGGTAACCAGGGTGGCGCCGAGGGTGTCCAGGAGTCCGTTGGAGATCTCCAGGTTGGCTTCGGCGTTCTCGAAGCGGATGGGGTTGACCTTGTGCGGCATGGTGGAGGAGCCGGTAGCCCCGGCCACCGGAATCTGGCGGAAGTAGCCGATGGAGATGTAGCTCCAGATGTCCGTGCAGACGTTGTGCAGGATGCGGTTGAAGCGGGCGATGTCGGCGTAGAGCTCGGCCTGCCAATCGTGGCTTTCGATCTGCGTGGTGAGTGGGTTCCAGGTGAGGCCCAGACCCTCCACGAACGTTTTGGCGACGGCTTCCCAGTCAGCGCCGGGGACGGACGCTACATGCGCGGCGTATGTGCCGGTGGCGCCGTTGATCTTGCCGAGGTACTCGGTCTTGGCGATGCGTGCCAGCTGGCGGTTCAGGCGGTGGGCGATCACCGCCAGTTCCTTGCCGAGCGTGGTGGGCGTGGCCGGCTGTCCATGCGTACGGGACAGCATGGGCACAGCGCGGTTCTCTTCCGCCATGGCTTCGATCTGCTTCACGAGGGCAGCGGCGTTCGGAAGCCACACGTTCTCCACGGCGCCCTTGATGCCTACGGCGTAGGAGAGGTTGTTAATATCCTCGGATGTGCAGCCAAAGTGCACCATGGCCGTCAGGTTCTCGATGCCAATGGCCGGAAGGCGACGGCCGATGTAGTACTCCACAGCCTTGACGTCGTGGACGGTGACAGCCTCGATCTCGGCAAGTTCATTGACCGATGCGGCGTTGAATTCGGTGACGATCGCTCGCAGCCGGGCGATCTGATCCTCGGACAGAGGGCCCGCGCCGGGCAAAACGGACTGGCTGGTCAGGTGGATGAGCCACTCGACTTCGACGTGAACGCGGTCGCGGTTAAGTGCAGCCTCGGACAAGTAGTCAACGAGGGGCGCGACGGCAGCACGGTAGCGGCCGTCAAGGGCGCCAAGGGCGAGGGGTTCGGAAGCGAGGGACACGCGAGGGGATTCAGCCATGGTGCCTATTCTTTCATGTTCCGCCATGGTGCCCGAGTCGGTGACAAGGCTATGTGGACGGCGTCCCGGGTTATCCACATACGCGACAACGCTGCTTCCGTTGGGTTCTGCCGCTCCGTAGCGTCGATCGTACCGAACAGCAGAACAACCAACGGAGTATACGTACATGAGCGTCGGCTTGATGCCTGCAGCCAACCCGCCCACCTTCGACCCCCTGGAGTGTGCTTCCCGAAGCCATGAAGTCCAACGGCTCGCTTGGCGTATCAAGACGTGCGTGGACCAAGCAGACGCTGTTCTTGCCTCTTTGCGAAGAATCCAACTGAACGATTGGCAGTCTCCTGCGGGACGCGCCTACCGAACAACCATTGCATTGCATGCTTCGGCGCTGATGCGTGCCCGTGAGTCCATGGATGCCGCCGTTGCCTTGGTACTTCGCCATTCCCAGAACGTCTCAGTTTCCAGCGAGAGGGGACAGTAATGGCCGATTCAGCTCCAGTGGGAGCCGGAGGAGCGCCCCGGCCCTTGCCTCCGGCAGCGGACGGCTTCCTCACCATACGGGGTGGAGTGGGCGGGATGTCGTTCCAGCTGGAAGAACTCTTGCGGGGCGTAATTCAGCTGGATGAGGTGGTCCAGCAGCTTCGCGACATCGAGGACGAGGCTATTCGGGTTCAGGACTCTCTGGAAACGTTTCTGTACGACTCCTACGACACCGGTCCGGCTGCCATCGACGCTGTTGCCGAAAGCCGGAAGGACGTGGCAAGGGTTCGCCAGAACCTGGTGGAGATCAGCGCGAATGTGCGGGCCAGCCACCGTGACTACGAGCTAGTGGAGGCCTCAAATGGTTTCCGGCGTGAGCTGAGCCTCCGAGAGATAAGGTTTTCCGGGGTCGGATGGTTGCTCCCTGGCCGTGACATGACGCATAACATCGTCAGGGGAGTGCTGGTTCCCCCTTGGACGGAAACGAGGGATATCCTGCACGGAATTCTGGAGTCGCCGCTTTTGGGGGCACTTCAGCCCCGACACGTCAGCATCGGGGCGATGGAGCAGTCCGCGGAACAGATCGAGCCCTCCATGGCGGAGAGCCTCCGGCGCCTGGAGAGGCTGCATGCAAGGAACAGCGGAGAGATTGAGGTCATCCAGTTCGAACAGAACGGTTCTTCATCCTGGATGGTGCTGATACCCGGCACCCAGCCCTTCTCACCGAACACGAACCCACTCGATATCCCGGGAATCGGTGATGCTGTTGCCTACGACTCGGAGGAAGTAGTCGCCGCCGTTGGTCAGGCTCTTCGTGAGGCCGGCGCGGACGCCGGAGAGCAGGTAGTGGCGGTGGGGCACAGCCAAGGAGGCGTGCACGCCATGAACCTCAGCCGGAACCAGGCCTTTCTCAGTGAATTCGACCTCAAGTATGTGCTGACGGCCGGGGCTCCTGTAGGCGGAATTACCCCCGAACCTGGTATCAGTTCACTCCATTTGGAACATGTTCAGGACTGGGTCCCGGGAGCAGATGGCCGGGTGAACAGTGATACGAAAGACAGGGTGACGGTGTCGCTGACCAACGAGGTTAAGACACCAGCAGGACAAGATCCCGGCCTTGGTCCCGGACATGACCAGGAGAACTATGCAGCAGGAGCAGAGCTGGTTGCTGCAAGCCGGGACGAGTCACTGATGGCTTCAACTGCCGTCTTCGCGGGCATTGTGGGCACCGGTGGGGTAGCAAGAGTGAGCCGGATCAAACTGGAAAGGGCGCCGATGCCCGCTTCCCCGTGGGCATTGCAACCTGGTCAGCCCACCGTCCAGGACACCAAAGCGGGGTCTGGAACACGGTAGTTGCCGTGCTCCTAGCGCTTGCGGGTACCGGGGATCAGTCCTGCCACCATCGAGATGATGCTGATGATGAGGGAAGCCAGGATGGCAGTCCAGAAGAACGAATCGAGGGTGAGGTGTACCGGAGTGAATGAGCTCAGCCAGGCAGTGAGGTACAGCATGGCTGCATTGATCACGATAGTGAACAGGCCAAGCGTCAGGATGGTCACCGGCAGTGACAGAAGCCTGACCAGGGGGCGGACCACTGCATTCACCACGCCGAAGATCAGGCCGATGAACAGGTACGCCAGAATGATGCCGGCGGTATCGGCGCCTTGGGTCAGTCCTGCATTGGTGGCAGCCTTCTCGGTAGCGCTGGTAGTGATATCCATGCCTTGCAGCAGCCAAGTGGCTACCCACAGGGCAAGCCCGTTAATGAGGACGCGAATGATGAATGAACCCATGGGCCCATGCTTTCACATGCGCCTGTTAATAAGCTCAGCATCAGCCATAAGCAGGCAAGTAGGCTTGAAGCCATGACTACTACTGACAACGTACCGGAGGGCGTACTCCCTCGCCCGGTCGTGGACAGGCTCCCGAAGTATGCGGCAGGAAAACCCCCCGCCGCGATCGAGGGCCTCACCAGCTACAAATTGTCGTCCAACGAGAACCCGCTGCCTCCGATTCCTGCAGTGTTGCAGGCAATCGCCGACCAATCCGATATCAACCGCTACCCCGATCCACTCGCCACCAAGCTGCGAACCGCTCTGGCAGGCTTCCTTGACGTTCCGGCTGACGATGTTGTCACCGGCGCAGGCAGCCTGGGGGCACTGAACCAGATTCTTGCAACATTCGCGGGGCAGAATGACGATGGCAAGCAGGATGAGGTCATCTACGCCTGGCGATCCTTTGAGGCATACCCCATCTGTGTGGGTCTCGCTGGGGCAGCCAGTGTTCGGATCCCGCTGCTGGCTGATGGGCGACACGACCTCGAGACCATGGCTGCGGCCGTCACAGTCCGCACCAAAGTGATCCTCCTGTGCACACCGAACAACCCCACGGGTCCCATCCTCACGGCAGAGGAAACTGAGCGCTTCATCCAGTCCGTTCCCCCCAACGTGGTGGTGGTCATCGACGAGGCGTACCAAGAGTTCGTTCGGGATACGAAGGCCGTGGACGGCATCGAGCTTTACCGCAAGTATCCCAACGTGGTGGTCCTGAGGACCTTCTCCAAAGCGCATGGACTGGCCGGGCTGAGGGTCGGCTACAGCGTTTCGGGCCCTTTGCTCACGCAGCATCTCCGGGTCACTGCCACGCCATTCGCCGTTTCCCAGATCGCCGAACGCGCCGCCGTGACCTCTATCGAGAATTTCGATCAGGTTGTGGAAAGGGTACAAAGCCTGGTGGACGAAAGAGACCGCGTCACGGCCGGCCTCCGCGAGCTTGGATGGTTTGTTCCGGAGGCTCAGGGTAACTTCATTTGGCTGAACCTTGGTCAGCACAGTGGCGAGTTTGCGGCCTTGGCGGCGGAGCGTGCGCTGTCTGTCCGCGCCTTCGCCAATGAGGGTGTCCGGGTAAGCATCGGCGAGGTGGAAGCCAACACCCGGTTCTTGGAACTCTGTGCAGGTTATACAAAGGCACCGCTGCGTTCCTAGCGGTTAACAAATGCTAAAACCGAACTTACTGCCGATAAAGTAAGGGACGAAAGCCAATAGTATGCCCGTTCCGGAATGCATTCCGGAACGGGCATATATCCCAGCGACAGACATTGCCCGGCGCCCCGCCGCGGCAAGCAAGGAGACGGAATGGGCTCGACACAACTGCCCCCCGGGACGGAAGACACTCTCGCGGCAACCTCCGCGGCAGCAGCCGCGCCAGGCGAACCGGTGGAAATGGTTCAGTTGCTAGGCTCTGACGGAAAGCTGGGCTCGGATCCGGTCTTCTCGGACTATGCCAAGCGGATCGACCCCGAGAAGCTGCGCGTGTTTTACGCGGACATGGCCAGGATCCGTCGTTTCGACCAGGAAGCCACCGCCTTGCAGCGTCAGGGTGAGCTGGCGCTGTGGGTGCCGTTGACCGGCCAGGAGGCTGCGCAGATCGGTTCGGGCCACGCCAGCCAGCCCCAGGACTACATCTTCCCCACGTACCGTGAACACGGCGTGGCACTTGTCCGCAACGTAGACCTTGCCGAACTCCTCAAGCAGTTCCGGGGTGTCTCCAACGGTGGCTGGGATCCCCGCGAAAACAACTTCCACCTGTACACCCTGGTCCTGGCAGCCCAGACACTGCACGCCGTTGGCTATGCCATGGGCATCCAGCGCGACCAGAAGCTTACAGCAGCAACGGATGCCACGGACCCGAAGGCCGCCGTCATCGCTTACTTCGGCGATGGAGCCAGCTCGGAAGGCGATGTCCACGAGTCCATGGTCTTCGCCGCCTCCTACGACGCGCCGGTGGTGTTCTTCTGCCAGAACAACCACTGGGCCATTTCCGTGCCTACTGAAGTCCAGACCAAGGTTCCGCTGGCCAACCGGGCCAAGGGTTACGGCTTCCCGGGAATCCGGGTGGATGGCAATGATGTCATCGCAGTCCATGCCGTCACCGAGTGGGCCCTGGAACATGCCCGGGAGGGCCGCGGTCCGGTCCTCATCGAAGCCTATACATACCGCGTGGGCGCACACACCACCGCCGATGACCCCACCAAGTACCGCGAATCCGCCGAGGAAGCCGCTTGGCGGGAGAAGGATCCGCTGGACCGATTGGAGAAGTACCTTCGCGCCGAAGGGCTTGCCGACGAGGCATTCTTCGATCAGGTCAAGGCCGACGGCGATGAACTGGCCAAGTACGTCCGCAGCACCACGCATGGCCTTGAGGTTCCGGACATCCGGCAGGCCTTTGCCAGCGTTTACGCCGAACAACACCCGCTGATTGCGGAGGAACTGGCCTGGTTCGAGGAATACTCGGCCGGCTTCGAAAGTGACGAGGAGACAGCTCACTGATGGCAACAATGACCATTGCGAAGGCCATCAACGAGGGTCTCCGCGCATCTCTGACGAACAACCCCAAGTCACTGCTCATGGGTGAGGACATCGGACACCTTGGCGGTGTCTACCGCGTTACCGATGGCCTGATCAAGGAGTTCGGTGATGATCGCGTCCTGGACACGCCGTTGGCGGAAT
Source organism: Arthrobacter sp. R3-55 (assembly GCF_054161505.1). NCBI lineage: Bacteria > Bacillati > Actinomycetota > Actinomycetes > Micrococcales > Micrococcaceae > Arthrobacter > Arthrobacter sp. R3-55. The sequence goes on from NZ_CP096423.1 coordinate 270,218, forward strand.
CGGGCATCGTGGGTACGGCCATTGGGTTGGCGTTGCGTGGGTACTCACCCGTGTGCGAGATCCAGTTCGACGGCTTTGTCTACCCCGCTTTCAACCAGATCACCACCCAGCTGGCCAAGATCCATGCCCGCAGCCTTGGCAAACTCACCGTTCCGGTGGTCATCCGCATTCCCTACGGTGGCGGTATCGGCTCGATCGAACACCACTCCGAGTCGCCGGAAGCACTGTTCGCCCACACCGCGGGATTGCGCATCATTTCCCCGTCCAATGCCCACGATGCCTACTGGATGATCCAGAAAGCCATTGAGTGCCAGGACCCTGTCATCTTCTTCGAGCCCAAGCGCCGCTACTGGCTCAAGGGCGAAGTGGATGTCCAGAATGCCGGTCTTTCAGAAGACCCCTTCAAGGCGCACGTTGTCCGCGAGGGCACCGATGCCACCATCGTCGCCTACGGACCGCTGGTTCCCGTGGCCCTGGCGGCAGCCAATGCCGCCACCGAAGACGGACGGAGCATCGAGGTTATTGACCTCCGCTCCATCTCACCTCTGGACTTCGACACCGTGGAAGCCTCAGTGAAGAAAACGGGCCGTTTGATCGTCGCCCACGAGGCCCCCACTTTCGGCGGCATCGGAGGCGAAATCGCAGCACGCATCAGCGAACGGGCGTTCCTCCACTTGGAAGCTCCCGTGATCCGCGTCGGCGGATTCCACATGCCGTATCCCGTCGCCAAGGTGGAAGAGGACTACTTGCCGGACATCGACAAGATCCTCGAAGCACTCGACCGTTCGCTGTCCTACTAAGCGCCCGCCTGGCCTACTCAACCGCCCTGATCCTGCCCGGCTTCGCTGCCTGGTAACCGGAAATCGAGGACCACTGTGACTGTAAAGAAATTCAACCTGCCGGACGTCGGCGAAGGACTGACCGAGGCCGAGGTAGTGGCTTGGAAGGTCAAGCCGGGCGATGTCGTGGCAATCAACGATGTCCTGTGTGAGATCGAGACGGCCAAATCCCTCGTTGAACTGCCATCTCCCTTCGCCGGAACGGTGACGGAGTTGCTGGTGGAAGAGGGAATCACGGTGGAGGTCGGCACGGCGATCATCGCTGTATCCGAAGGCGCAGACGACGCAGCAGGTGCCGGCGGCACCGCAGGCACCGGGGACGCAGCAGGCTCCACGGGCGACGCAGCACCGGAAGCCCCCGCCCTCGAGATGCCGATGTACGGCAAGCTGTCCGTTGATGAAGACCAAGACGACAACCGTCCCGCCGGGGGCCCGTTGGTGGGCTCCGGACCAAAGGCCGATGCCGTCAAGCGCCGTGCGCGGAAGCGTCCGGCCGGTGCCGTTGAAGCAGCCACGATCGCCGAAAACGCCGAAGGCACAGTCCAGGACCACCAGGCAGTCGTTGAAGCAAAGGCGGCCGAAGTGCCGGTTGCGCACCGCACGACGCCGGCACGCACCGCTGTCGGGTCCGTCACTGCCTCTCCGGTCACCCAGCAACCGGTCACCCAGCAACCGGCTACCCAAACGCCGGCTACCCAAACGCCGACCGTGCAGCCAAGCCAAGGAGCGGGAACCCCGGTAGCGGTATCCCGCGGTGCTGCCCTCAGCGGCACCATCAGCGGCCTGGTCAACAGGGTCCTGGCTAAGCCGCCGGTCCGCAAGTTTGCCCGTGACCTGGGCATTGACCTCGCGGATGTCGTGGCCACAGGCCATCGCGGCGAGGTGACCCGTGAGGATCTGGTGAGCTACCAAGCGCAGCGCGATGCCGAGCACGATCAGGCTGACTCGTTCTGGGGTGCGTCCAAGAAGCCGCAGGATCAGCGCATCGAACGCCTGCCCGTCAAGGGTGTGCGGAAGGCGACCGCCAAGGCCATGGTGGAGTCGGCGTTCTCGGCCCCGCACGTCAGCATCTTTGTGGACGTCGATGCCAGCCGGACCATGGAGTTCGTCAAACGACTCAAAGTATCCCGGGACTTCGAAGGCATCAAGGTTTCACCCTTGCTGATCCTCGCCAAGGCCGTGATCTGGGCCGCGGCACGCAACCCCAGCGTCAACGCCACGTGGGTGGACAACGCGGACGGAAACGGAAACGCCGAGATCCAGGTCAAGCACTACATGAACCTGGGCATCGCGGCCGCAACCCCGCGTGGCCTCATGGTCCCCAACATCAAGGACGCCCAGGACCTTTCCCTCAAGGAATTGGCTTTGGCCCTCAACGATCTGGCCACCAAGGCGCGCGCGGGCAAGACCCAACCGGCGGAGATGCAGGGCGGAAGCCTGACCATCACAAATATCGGCGCCTTGGGCATCGATACCGGAACGCCCATCATCAATCCGGGCGAGGTGGCCATCATTGCCTTCGGAACGATTAAGCAGAAACCGTGGGTCCTGGACGGGGAAGTCATTCCGCGCTGGATCACCACGCTGGGCGGTTCGTTCGATCACCGGGTGGTGGATGGCGACTTGTCTGCACGCTTCATGGCCGATGTCGCAGCCATTCTTGAAGAACCGGCGCTGTTGCTTGACTGACGGGTCAGCATCTCGGGGTCCGGGGACGGCTTCCTACCCCGAGGCTGGGGCCACGGATTCCGGGCATGTACCCCCTCAGCTGGTCACGGGGGCATGGCGCACCGTTGCCAGGGTACTGACGGAAGTGTTTCAACCGCCGGTTGTGGTGATGGTCCTGCTGTTGATCAGCCCTGCAATCGAACCAGGGTTTCCCGGGACCATGTGGTTCGGTCTCCTGGCCGCAGTGTTCGTCTGTGTTCTGCCACTGGCATACGTGCTGGTCATGGTCAGGCTCGGCAGGATCACGGACCACCATGTCAGCGACCGTCGCCAACGGCCGGCGTTGTTGCTGATGGCATTGGTCTCGGTGGTGGTCGGGCTGGGAGTGTTGCAGCTGCTGGACGGCCCCGCCAGCGTCTCGGTAATGATCATCGCGCTCATTGGCGGGATCGCCATACTGGCAGTGGTGAGCGCCTTCTGGAAGATGAGCGGGCATGCCTCTGCCCTGGCTGCGGCGGCGGTCATTGTGGTCGCGATGTTTGGACCTGCTTGGTTGCCTGTGCTGCTTTTGGTACCGGCGGTGGGCTGGTCGCGGTTGGTCCTGCGCGCCCACACCCTGGGCCAGGTGATTGTTGGCTCACTGTTTGGCGGAGTGGTGATTGCCGGGCTGTGGTGGCTGCTGCGGGAATGGATGCTCTAGGCTTTCGAAACCACTGGCACAATCCGCAGCGTTGGCCCAGCGTTCCGGCCTAGAACGCGGGGTAGCTGACCAGGAGTGCCTGGAGTTCGGTGGTGGACATGTTGTTGGCCATTTCCACGCTGATGCCCATGGCAACAGCTGCGATGGTAACCATCGCCACGCATGCCAGGGACAGGAAGCGCCAGTCCTTGCGGAACACGCTGCCAAAGGTCTCCGGCATGTCCAGGCCGGGGCTGATGACGTTGGGGGCGCTGTCCCAAGAGCCGTCGTCGAGCATCGCGATGATGCGGTCGTTGCTGCGGTCATAGCGCATGGTGCTGATGCTGTTCCCGTGGCGGGCAAGAAGGATGTCGTGTCCCACGCGCTGGCGCGGCTGCAAAGTAAGCAAGAAAATGATCCCTTGAAGTCAGTAAGTGGAGGTAGCACGCGCCATTGGGGCATCTCGATTTTATAACGATGACTTCAGGGGCAAGGCCCAAAAAACGCCAAATGCCGGGTGAGGCTCCCCACCCGGCGGCGTGATGCGGCTCGCTTTACGGCTGGTCGGTCTTGGCGATGTAGACATCGCACGGGGCAGTGTGCGCCACGGTGTTGGCCACGCTGGCGAGTACCCGGCCCAGTCCCTGCATGCGGCGGTTCCCTACCACGATCAGGCTGGCATCCTGCATTTCGGCTTCCTTCACCAAGGCTTCGCCGGGCTTCCCGCGGGCTGCGGAGTAGGTGATGGTGAGGCCCTCATGCGCCAGGCGTTCGGCAACGGTTCGGGCTACGGTTTCTGCTTCGGCGGCGTCGGACACGATCCATTTGTCGGTGCCAATCTCAACCACCTCTGTGCGGTTGCTGTCGAACGCGCTGACAACGCGCAGGCTGGCCCCGAGGCCGATCGCCAGTTGCCGGGCGGCCTCGGCTGCCCTCATTGCCGTCTCGCTGCCGTCTACTCCGACAATCACAACTCCGGTCATTGTGCTGCTCCTTCATTGATGGCTGTGATGGCTGCTGCCAAAACTGGTGCCAAGCGGCGGACGCCTTCGGCAATCGTATCCGGCGGCACCGCACTGAAAGCCAACCGGAGCTTGTTGGAAGGGCCGTCGGCTGGGGAGAAAGCTGCGCCGGGGATGAAGACGACGCCGGCGTCAATCGCTTTTCCGAGCAGCGGATAGGTATCCACGCCTTCGGGCAACGTCACCCATACAAAGAAGCCGCCGTCCGGCCGCGTCCATGTCAGGCCTGAGGGCATGTACTCATCGAGCGCGGACAGAAGCGCCTGGCAGCGTTCGGCATAGAGCGTCCGGTACGTGTCAATCTGGCCTTTCCAGTCGTATTCCCGGAGGTATGCCGAGACCAGCATTTGGTTCAGCGGGGGCGGGCAGAGGGTCACTGCCTCTGACGCGAGGTAGAAACGTCGCTGCAGGTGCGCGGGGACCAGTGCCCAGCCAATGCGCAGCCCGGGAGCGAAGATCTTGGAGAAGGAGCCGAAGTAGATGACATCATCCGGGTTGGCGGCGCGCATTGGTGCGATCGGGTGCCCGTCGAAGCGCAGGAGTCCGTAGGGGTTGTCTTCAAGGACGATAATATTCGCGTTGCGGCATATATCAACGATCCGCTGCCTGCGCTCTTCCGCCAGCGTGATCCCGGAGGGGTTATTGAAGTTGGGAATGGTGTACAGGAACTTGATGTTCTTGCCCTCGGACTGGAGCGCTGCGATCCTGGCCTCGAGAAGCTCGGGTACCAGGCCGTCGTCGTCCATGTCGATCGGCTGCACCTCAACCTGGTACGCCTCGAAAGTATTCAGCGCGCCCACGTACGTGGGGTTTTCCACGAGGACAACATCGCCCGGGTTGCAGAAGACCTTGGTGGCAACGTCCTGTGCCGACTGTGAGCCCGCGGTGATCACCACGTTTTCCGGCAGGGCATCGGTAATGCCCTCGGCTGCCATGACGTCGCAGATCTGCCGGCGGAGTTCCTCGGTACCTTGGCCGCCGCCGTACTGCAGTGCGGTCATTCCTTCTTCGGCGATGATGCGGGCGGCGGTTTGTCCCAGCTTTTCCAGCGGCAGGGATTGAAGGTAGGGGTTGCCTCCGGCGAGGGAGACAAGTCCTGGCTGCATCGAGATATCGAAGACATCCCGAACTGCGGACTGCTTGATGTTGGCGGCCCGCGCCGAGAACAGTTCCTCGTGCGGGTGGGCGGCCGTGGCGGCACGCTCAATGGCGTCGATGGCTTCAGCGGGCAACGTTGCGCCGGCATCCAATGTTTCGTGGGTCACAGTGACAGGATACTCCTGGATGTTGCTAATGAGGCAACAGTTGTTTTCAAATATCTCCTAGTCTGGCATTCGGCGCTTTACCTTGCGATGCGGAAGGGCTGGAATGTAGCTATGACAGCGCACCGCGGATCCGTGACCAAGGCCGAGCAATTCCACAAACTCCATGACGCCGGGCCCACGCCGCTGGTGCTGGTCAACGTGTGGGACGCTGCATCCGCCCGGGTGGTCCAGGACGCAGGGGCGACGGCGATCGCTACGTCAAGCTCCGCCGTCTCTTGGAGCCTGGGTTTCCGGGACGGGGACCATGTGCCGTGGGGCTTGGCCATGGCAGCCTTGGGCCGCGTAGTCGGCGCCACCACGCTGCCAGTCACCGCCGACATCGAAACCGGATACGGGCGTACCGACGATGAACTGAGGGCTACCGTCCACGCCGTCCTGGACGAAGGGGCCGTAGGCATCAACATCGAGGACTCCGCCATGGAACCGCTCACCGATATCGCCGAACAATCGCGCAGGATCGCCCTCATCCGTGCGGCCGCAGACGACCGCGGGATCCCGTTGTTCATCAATGCCCGCACGGATACCTATCTGTCCGGTGGCTTCGAGGACACAGCCTTCGACGAGACATTGCGGCGTGCCGAATCCTATCTTACGGCCGGCGCGGACGGCGTCTTCGTGCCCGGCGTCGTCGATCTTCATGTTCTCCACGAACTGTCCAGCCGGATACCGGCGCCGTTGAACGCCCTGGCGGGAGTAGGTGCGCCATCCCCGCTGGAACTGCACGACGCCGGCGTGCGCCGCGTCAGCATCGGCGGCAACACTGCCAAAGCGGCCTACGCCAAAGTTGCGCGGGTGGCTAAAGAAATCCTGGGTGACGGCAACTGGGCCGGTCTCGCTGGTACGCGTAGCCACGACGAGATGGACGCACTGTTTGTGGAGGGACCCAAGTACAGCATGTGAGCTGATGCAACGCACGACGGCGGCGCCCGCCTTTAATGTCGGACCCCGCCGATACCTTGGGATCAGAAGGAAAAGCCACCACGGCAGGGGAGTATGGATGGCACGGCGCAGTGTGCAGTTCTGGCGCATCGAACAGTTGAACGGTGACGAGCTCAACCGTCCCTTTCCTGCGCGCCGGGTGGCGGAGGTCCTGAAGAACGCCCAGGATGCCGGGACGGATCGGCATTTCACCAGTGCGGACGGAACGGTACTGCTCGCCCAGGCGGTGACATCCTCGCCGCATCCAGTGCTACTGCTTGACCGGGTACGGGAGACCAATCTGCCGAGCGTCGGTGATGCCCTGGGCCGGCGTAAACCGCTCCCGCTGGCTCCGGGCGATCACCTTCTTGAAACCACGTACTTCGCATTCCTGAAGAGGAACGTGATTGCCGTGCTCACCAGCGGCAACGGCCCCCGGGCATCCCGAATGGGTGAGTATCTTGGCGGAATGCTCGGGCTGGAACCCACCCTTGTCCCCGTTGTGAGGGAGGACATTGAGGAGATCCTCACCCGGCTTGAAGTCAGTCGTTTCGAGTTCGCACTCCCCGCCGAGCGCCTCTCGGGGAAACTGATGGAAGGCGAATGGGCCGACGTCCTGGACAGTGCCTCGCGCCTCATGAATGAAGGGACATTCCGAATTTCCCTGAGTGTTGGGCGGGCCGGGAAAGCGGAGGACAAACAGCGGATCAGGGAACGCATTCAACAACTCATCGATCTTTTCCGCCGCGCCGGTTCCGTGGAGCACTTTGACTACGTGGTGGCCGAGGGCAAGGATTCCCTGACCGGTGACCGCGAGGTGGTGGATTTGTTGAAGGAGCGGTTCATTTCGCACATTGACGTTGATCCGGATGTATTCAATGATCCGCAGAAATCCGTAGCCGAGGCCGTCACCGTCCTCAACAAGCAGGCCAGGGATAACGAGGCATTCTTTGCAAGGACCCTGCCGGACGTCAAAGGCACCGCTGACCCAGGCCTCGTGCCGGACCTTGTTGCCGGCGGAATGGCTGCTGTGCGGGAGGCCCTTGGCGCGGCGACACTCCCTGACAAAGCTGGGACGCTGCCCAATAAAGCCGCTGCGCTCCCTGACAAAACCGCGACGGGCGGTGCGGGCCATGAGCTTGTACGAGGTTGATATCCAACGCAACGGGCGGCGACGCACACTGTGGCGGTGGTTCCTGCTGCACCCCACTGCCGACTACCTGTGGGCGGTGTTTGCGGTCCTGATCTGGCTTGGCATCGCGCTGCTGGCCCGGCAACCGCTGTTACTTGAAGGGGCCGACGCCGGAACCCGCCGGACCCTCTTCCAGACGCTCGCCACCTTGGCGGGGGCCACTGCCGGGCTGACTCTCACCAGCGTCTCCATGCTCATCAACGTGCTGGGCAAGAAGGCCGCGCCAGGCCAACGGGAGCTCCCTTTGGAGAAACTCTCGGCAACCCATCGGCGGCAGATCGGGGAAGTGTTCCTGTTCGCCATCCCGGGGCTTGGGCTGCTGTTGGTTGCTGCCTTGGTCACCATGGTGCTGGAAGGAGGCGCATCCACCGGGCTGTGGATTCCCGAAGCTCTCGTGTTCGTGCTGGCCTTCGCCTCCGTCCTGGCGTTATTGCGGGTGGCATGGGCGCTGCGCCGGGTGCTGGCCATCGCGACGGCGTGATGCGTCAGCCCAGCGCTCGAAGATACCGTCGCCGGACCAGTTTCTGCAGGACAAGAAGAGCCGGGTAGAACAATCGCCACGGTTGTTGAGGCGCGGGTCTTGTCAGCGACCGGATCGTCAGGTGCACGGTGCTCCCTGCACGGTGAACAATGAACGCTTCTTCGCCCGAGACCGGATGCCCTGGGAGGGTCCGGTAAGCGAAGCCCGCCCGGTCCGGCTCGTGAACCACTGCAACCACTTCTACCGGTTCCAGCACCCTGAGGCCGAGGAAATGGGCGGTGACCAGCACCCGGTCACCAACAGAGACCGGCCCCGGTGAGTCGACGGAGAAGCCGCTAGCGGTTTTCACTCCCCACCGGAGCACCTGCTCCGAGGCGCGTTCCCACGATGCGTCACCGGATCCCACCACGGCTGATACCTCCGAGCGGCGGTAGCCCATGCTGGCAGTAGGCCATTGGTGCAGATTCGGACTGGTCATGCAGCTTCCCCCAAGTTTTCCCCATTAGTCACGCCTGGCCAGTGGCCAAAGCTATGCTCAGCGTACGCTCAGGGCCTCCGTCAAGGTCCTGCCGTTGACGTAGATCTCGGCCCGCGACGCACCACTGGCTGCCACGATTGTCTGCGTCAGCTGAGCCTGTATGCGCGGAATGTCGCACACGCCACCGGGCCGCAGTGTTCCGCTGAGGTTCACCACCACCGTAGCCCCGCTCATGTAGCCGGAAAGGTAGCGCAGGGAGGAACCGGCCAAGGCGTCGTAGAGGGCGGCATCGCCGTCCACGGGCATCCCGGCCTCCAGCAACCGGCCGAGCGCCACGGACAATGGGTCGCCGGGCGCGGCCACGCCCCTGACGGGCACCAGGCTGTCGTTGCAGCCGAACCGCACGCCGCGGGAGCCGCCGTCGTCAATTGCCACGTAGTAGACCGCGGGACCGGAAGCATCCACGGTCATGACCGTCCCGGTTTCTGAGGGCTCCGGAGCGCTGGTTCCCGGTTCGGGGGAAGGCTCGACGACGGCACGTGGCTGGGTAGGGGCGGCCGCGGAAGCGTCCGGGGTGCCTGGGGGAGCGGATGAAGGTGCCGGCGGTGTTGGTGTTGCCGGCGTAGGCGGCCCGGCGGATACGGAAACGGAAGGCTTGCCAGTGATTGCGGGGGCAGAAGCCGAGGCAACAGGGCCGGACGCAGAAGGCGTAGCGCTCTGCGAAGGTGCCGGCGGCGTCACGGAGACGGTCGGCAGAGGGGCTGCACCTTCGGGAACAGCAGGATCTGCGGGGACAGCATTGCAGCCAGCCACCCACAGGCCGAAGACGAGGCAGGCAGCTGCGATCGCCGTCGTACTTTTTGGTCCCCGTCCGGCATGCATGACAGCCCCGCGCTCCTGTCCGTCCACCTGTATCTCCAACGTTAGGACGGGTGGGCGGAACACAACATCCCGCTACGGTGACGGTTCGGACAAGAGTTGATCACGCTGAAGCAGCCAGCAGTCCGGGAAGGCGTCGGGAACGTCAATGCCCCCGCCCCGCGGAAAGCGGAACGGGGGCATTGAAGGCGAAAGACTAGGCTGCTGCTTCTTCGTCCTGAGCGGCGGTCAGCGGCTCGAAGATGCCCTTGATCTGCTCTACTACCTCGGCGTCGTCCTTCGGGTGCAGTTCAGCGAAGCGGATCATGGAACCCGGAACGGCCAGCTTGACGTCTTCGAGGACCTTGGCGCCGGCGATGCCCGCGGCCTTGCGGGCTTCGTCCTGGGCCCACACGCCACCGAACTGGCCAAAGGCGGTTCCGACGACGGCGGTCGGCTTACCGGACAGGGCGCCGGCGCCGAACGGGCGGGACAGCCAGTCGATGGCGTTCTTCAGCGATGCGGGCATGGTGCCGTTGTGCTCCGGGGTGACCAGCAGGATGGTGTCGGCCTCGGCTGCTGCGGCACGGAGTGCTGCGGCTTCGGCGGGGACCTGACCTTCGACGTCGATGTCCTCGTTGTAGAACGGGATGGTGCCCAGGGAGCCATGGATCTGCACGTCAACGTTCTCCGGAGCGTTCAGCTGGATGGCCTCGGCGAGCTTCTTGTTGTGGGAGTCGGCGCGCAGGCTGCCGACGAGGGTAAGAACGGTGCTCTTGGACATGGTGTCTCCTTGTGTCTGGCCGATTGGGGTGCCGGCCGTTCGATGTCTTGGCTTTGGGGCCTTCATCGATACTAAACGGACTGCGGTCCGGTTTCTATTCCCGGGTCTAGAATATTTCTGTGAGCTCGATCCCCATGAGGCCGGACGTGCCCTTAGGTGCGCCCCATGAGCGCAGCGACGCAGCGAGGAATCGCGAGCGTCTGCTCAATGCTGCCCGGGACCTCGTGGCTGAGTTCGGGGCTGAAGCCCTGACCATGGATGCCCTCGCCTGTAAAGCGCACGTGGGCAAGGGGACTGTCTTCCGCCGGTTCGGGAGCAGGGCGGGGCTCATGATGACCTTGCTGAGTGACTCGGAGTCCGAATTCCAGCGGGGATTCATGTTCGGACCGCCTCCGTTGGGACCCGGCGCCGCACCGAAAGAACGCCTCATTGCCTTTGGCGAAGGGCGGATCTACTTCGTCCTGGAAAACGGCGAACTCCTCAAAGCCGCGGGAGCTGCCACCCGCAACAGGTTCGATGTCCCGGCCACCAAGCTCTCGCACCGTCATATGGAAGTCCTGCTGCGGGAGGCCGGGATCGCCGATCCATGGGTCATGGCCATGTCCCTGACGTACGCACTGGACCCCGAGCGCATTGTGGACGACGTCCGCGTCCGCGGGATATCGCCCACGCGCCTCACGGATTCCTGGCGCGAACTGGTCACCCGCCTGCTGCGCACCGCCTGACCCCGCAGCGCGCGTGCCCCTGATACTTTCCCCGCGTTGAGGGTACGTTTCGGGGTATGGAGTCACTGATATGGATTGGTGTGGTTCTGGGGGCGGCTGTGCTGTGGATCGGGTTCGTTTTTGGCATGCTCTTTGCACTTGACAGGGCGCAGCGGAAGGCCAGGGCTGAGGCGCGTCGGGATGCTCAGCGTGCGCTGTCCCGCCGCAAGCGTCGCCTGACCCGGAGTGCGCGCCGTGCGTCCGTCGCGGATGAAGGTGACTTCACCTGAGATGAGGGGTGGGGGTCGGTGTGGGGACGGCGCCTTACCCGATCCGAGAGGGCCAATGCGTCCTTAACGAGGTGAGGCGCCCCCGGGGGGGACGCCTCACCTCACTTACCGGCTATCACTTACCGGCTATGCGTAAGTATCTTGTTTGGGCTGTGTAGTTAGAGGCCCAGGAGGCGGTTCAGCAGGTTGGCAAGGCCGCTGAGGCCACTGCCATCCAGAAGCCCGGCTACGGCGCACAGCAAGTTGCCGAGGAGGTTACCGGGGCCCGGGACGGCCGTGATGTCCAGTTGGACTTGGTTGAGCTGGACGCGCAAGCCGAGAATGTTCAAGTCCAGCGGCCCGAGGTCCAGGTTGAGGATCTGGCAGGCGGCTTGTGTAGCTGCGCCGGTCACAGTGGTGGTCACCGTTTCATTCACAGCTGTGACAACTCCCGCAACACTGGTGAACGTGCCCTGCAGCAAGCCGGTCACGGTCAGCGCGCCATCGCTTGTACCGAACTCCGTGGGAGTGAAGGAGCCGACGAAGGTTCCGACACCGGGAACTGTCTCGTTGATGACGGCCGAGACGTTGGCCAACTGCTGGGCGCTGGCGCTGGGCGGCGGTGCGGCTGACGCGGGTGCTGTGGCGCCAAAGAGCATGGCTCCAGACAAGGCGACGGCAGTAAGGGGTGCAATTAATCGTGTTCGCATCTCGAATGTTCCTTTCAGCGCCACAATCAGTGGCGTTTGAACCCCCGGCCATCCACCCCCAACGAAGCCCCTGGAGAACCGGTGGAACTTGTTGATTTGCTGGAGACCCGAATGTTCTGGAGCGAACCTCGGGCGTGAGGACGTGTGATTCACATCACTGCACTGTTCCAACATATTGGTAAGTACCCTTATTAGTCAACCCTTTTCCATGGGTGAGCGGGGTGTTGGCCGAGCCTCCCGCGGCCCTGTTAGCGCACCCATTCCCCCAGCCGCGAGCAGGCAATCCCCAGGGCCCCGAGGCCCCAAGTCCCAAGGGTGTGCGCTCAAGTGCCCGGCGCATCAATATTGTGACGCAGTCTGCACATAACAATCTGGCTGCAAGGCGCCAATCTGGAGGCGTGCTGGCAAAACGTGAAGCAGTTATTGTGGTAGTTTCCTCTTGAATGTGACGCATGCCATACACGGCTGGTGATCACTGAAGGGGTGCGGGGGACCCAACAACCCGCTGCGCCAATTCGTAGCTGACGCCGGCCACAGCCGGGAACCGCGGAAGGACGAGCTTTGAGTATTGCCACGATTCGGGGCAGCCACCCGACATGCTGAAATATCTGATGAAGCGGTCGGGCATTTACCTGATCATGATCTTCCTGACCACAAGCGCCGGGTACTTCCTGGCGGTCTCATCGCTCAAGCCCGCAGTTTTGGAGCAAGAGAAGATTCCGCGGCCAACTCCCGAGCAGGTCAATGCCTCCTTCCGGGGGCTGGGCCTGGACCCGGAGAAGAATGCCTGGGAACGCTACATCGAATGGCTCGGTGGCATTCTCACCCGCTGGGACTGGGGCCGCAGCCCGAACGGCGCATTCGTCAATGCCGAGTTCGCCGACCGCGTGATGGTTTCAACCCGGCTGTTCATCGCCTCGATCATCCTGACCCTGGTCATCGGCGTCGCCCTCGGCGTCTACTCAGCAGCGCGCCAGTACAAGTTCCAGGACCGCGTCATCACGTCCTACAGCTACCTTGTCCACATCCTCCCCGCACCCATCGCATACTTCCTGGTGCAGCTCGGCGCCATCAGCATCAACGAGGCCGTGGGCGAGCGCATCTTCTTCGTCACGGGAATTTCGACGCCGGGAATCGAGCCAGGCTGGCCGGCTTTCGTTGACCTTGTGGCCCATTACGCCGTGCCCACCTTCGCGATGACCATCTTCGGTTGGGCCGGTTACCAGATCGCCCAGAGGCAGTACCTCCTGGACAACGTCAATGCCGACTTCGTCCGCACCGCACGGGCCAAGGGGCTCACCCGCAACCAAGCCATCAGGAAGCACGCACTGCGCGTCTCCTTCATCCCGGTGGCCCAGAGCATTGCGTTCACTATCCCCGCAATCTTCACCGGCGGCTTCTTCGCCGAAGCCATCTTCGCCTGGCCGGGCATCGGACTCTGGAGCATCCAGGCCATCAGCCTTCAGGACGTCAACGTTGCCACTGCCACGCTGGCGTACGGTTCGGTGATCTTCGCGATCGGCGCCATCCTTGCCGACTTCGCCACCACGCTGGTCGATCCACGAGTGAGGGTCCAGTAATGACCAACATCATTGACCCCATTGCGGAAATCGACGAGTCCCGGGTAGGCGACCAAGACGTCGTGATCGGGAAGTCCCGCATCATCTTCCGTCGCTTCATGCGCAACCGGACCGCCGTCGCGGGTTTATTCATCTTCGTTGCCTTGTTCCTCTTCTCTATTTTCGGTGGGTTCCTGACCCAATGGGACAAGGACACCATTGATCCCTTGAATATCGGCATGCCGCCATCACCGGACCACCTGCTCGGAACCACGCAGGCCGGCATCGACCTCATGGCGCTCATTGTGGACGGCACCCGGACATCGATCCTCATCGGCCTGATCGTGGGCGGGGTGTCCGTGCTGATCTCCGCCGTGTATGGCTGCACCATGGCGTTCTTCGGGGGCAAGGTGGACGCCACCATGCTCTTCATCCTCGAAGCCCTCATCATGATGCCCGCCATCCTGGTAGTCGCCGTGGCAACCAGCGGCAGCGGGGGACTGAAGGACCTTCCCAGCTGGCTCCTGCTGGTAGTGGTGCTGCTGTTCTTCAGCTGGATGGGAACCGCCCGCCTGGTGCGCTCGCTGTCCATGTCCCTCATGCAGCGCGACTACGTCAAAGCCGCCAAGTACATGGGCGTCCCGTCCCGCAGGATCGTCTGGCGCCACCTGGTTCCCAACATCGGTTCCTTGCTGGTCCTGGACTTCACCCGCGGCATCACCGGCGCGATCCTTGCCGAAGTGGCCTTCTCCTTCATCGGCATCGGCATCAAACTCCCTGACGTCAGCCTCGGTGTCCTCATCGGTCAGGCCACGGGCCAAGTGTCCTCCTTCCCTTGGATGTTCTGGGTCCCGCTGACCGTCATGTTCCTGCTGACCGGTTCGCTGGCCATGATGAACGACGGCCTCCGTGACGCGTTCGATCCCAGCTCCAGCTCCATCGGCCGGGCGAAGACCAAGACCGCAAAGAAGGTCACCAAATGAGCACCAACACCACACCCGTCGAGCGCCTCCGCGACGCCGGACTCTACGCACCCGGAGACGCCGTCCTGAGCGTCCGGGACCTCAACGTCCGCTTCAACTCCGAGAATGGCGTGGTCCACGCCGTCCGCGGAGTGGACTTCGACCTCATGCCGGGCAAAACCTTGGGCATCGTGGGCGAATCCGGCTCGGGCAAGTCCGTCACCTCCATGGCCGTCATGGGACTCCTCCCCGAGACCGCCGACATCACCGGTTCCGTCCGTTTCAAGGGCAAGGAACTGCTGGGGCTTAGCGACAAAGCCATGTGCAAGCACCGCGGCAGCGACATCGCCATGGTCTTCCAGGACCCGCTTTCGTCCCTCACACCCGTCTATACGGTGGGCACCCAGATCATTGAGGCGCTCACGGTCCACAACCCCACCATGAGCAAGCAGGCCAAAGAAGCCCGCGCCGTCGACCTCTTGCGAATGGTGGGCATCCCCAGCCCCAAGGACCGGCTGAAGGCCTTCCCGCACGAATTTTCCGGCGGTATGCGCCAGCGCGTCATGATCGCGATCGCCATCGCCAACGATCCGCGGGTGCTCATCGCGGATGAACCCACGACGGCGTTGGACGTCACCATCCAGGCGCAGGTGCTCGAAGTCCTGCACACGGCGCAAGAGGAGACCGGCGCCGCCGTCGTCATGATCACGCACGACCTCGGTGTTGTGGCCGGCATGGCCGACGACATCATGGTGATGTACGCGGGCAAGCCGGTGGAAACCGGCACCGTGGAGGACATTTACTACAACCCGCGGATGCCGTACACGCTGGGCCTCCTGGGCGCCGTTCCGCGGATCGACACCGCCACCAAGCAGTCGCTGGTTCCCATCGAGGGCACTCCGCCCAACCTCGCGCTCCCCGTCACCGGATGCTCGTTTGCGGCCCGCTGCCCCATGGTCAGCGACGCGTGCCTGCACGGAGAGCCGGAACTGTTCCCCGTGCCCGGAGTTTCTGTGCCCGGAGTTGAGGGCCAAACCCTGGGACACAAGGCCGCCTGCATCAAAGCCGAGGAACTTTCCGGCAACGCCGACGCGCACAAGATCTTCCACGCGCCGCCCAAGCCCGTTTCAAAGTTCGACGGCGTAGCCCGGGTCGAGCGCGACAAGGTCCTGGAACTCAAGGACGTAAAAAAGCACTTCCCGCTGCTCAAGGGTGCCTTGATCAAGCGACGGATCGGCACGGTCAAGGCCGTGGATGGCCTAAGCTTCGACATCCGCGAAGGCGAGTGCGTCTCGATCGTGGGCGAGTCCGGCTGCGGCAAGACCACCACGCTCCTGGAAATCATGGAGTTCCACCCGGACCAGGTGGGCGAAGTGGTGATCGGCGGCGTCAGCAACAAAGTAGCCACGGACCACAAGACCAAGATGGCCATGCGCAAGGAAATGCAAATGGTGTTCCAGGACCCCACGGGTGCCTTGGATCCGCGCTTCACGGTGTACGAGGTCCTGGCCGAACCGCTGGAAAACCTGGGCATGCCCAAGGCCGCCATCCGGAAACGCATCATGGAACTCATGAAACTGGTGGGCCTCCAGCCGGACCACGTGAACCGCTTCCCCAACCAGTTCTCCGGCGGCCAGCGCCAGCGCATCGGCATTGCCCGGGCGCTCGCGGTCAACCCGAAGCTCGTGGTCCTGGACGAACCGGTCTCCGCACTGGACGTTTCCGTGCAGGCCGGAGTCATCAACCTGCTGGACCAACTTCGCGCCGAACTCGGGCTCAGCTACCTCATGGTGGCCCACGACCTCTCAGTGGTCCGCCACATCTCGGACCGCGTTGCCGTCATGTATCTCGGCAAGATCGTGGAGACCGGTGACGTGGACGATGTGTTCGACAACCCGCGCCACCCCTACACCAGGGCGTTGCTGTCGGCGATCCCCGTACCGGATCCGCAGCTTGAACGCACCCGGGAACGCATCATCCTGCAGGGCGACCTGCCCAGCCCGCTTGATGCGCCCAAGGGATGCAATTTCGCCACCCGTTGTCCCGTATTTGCCGCACTACCTGCCGCAAAGCAGGAAAAGTGCCTTACTCTGGAGCCGCCACTGGCTTCTGAGAAGGAAGGCGCACAGGACTTCGCATGCTTCTTCCCGGACGGAGAGATAGACGCCGACATGCTGGTGGTGCATGCCTGACGACATATGACGCATTTGAAATGAATCCCTGGTCTCAACTCGCAAATGAATTTCCAGTCGTAAACATGAAGGGCAAACCATGAAGAAATACACGACGATCGGCGGCGTAGCGCTCGTAGCAACGCTCATGCTGACCGCTTGCGGCGGGGGAACGCCGTCGGGTCCGGCCTCGCAGAAGGCAGAAGAAAGTGGCGGTGACATCAGCAAGCTGATCAGCGTCAACGCCAAGGAAGCGAAGGACCTGGAACAGGGCGGCACAGTCACCCTGGCCGTAGGCAGCATCGGTCCTGACTTCAACGGTTTCTCAAACGTTGGTAACAGCGCCGATACTTCGGCACTGCTGACACCGGTCAACACGGCTGCCATCAGCAGCGGTGGCATTGGTGGCTGCTGGAAGCTGGACTTCAGCGGCAAGGCTGAGCCCAACAAGGACTTCTGCGAAGAGGTCAAGAGCGAAGTCAAGGATGGCAAGCAGACCATCACCATCAAGGTCAATGAGAAGGCCACCTGGAACGATGGCACGCCCATCGACGTCAAGACGTTCCAAAACACCTGGAACATGCTGAAGGGCGAAGACAAGGCCATCGACATCGTCACCGCAGGCAACTACGCCTTTGTTGACTCGGTGGAGGCCGGCGCCAATGACAAGGAAGTCGTTGTCACCACCACCCAGCCGGTCTACCCGCTGGACTCCCTCTTCTTCGGTCTGATCCACCCCGCCAACAACACCGCGGAGACCTTCAACACCGGATTCGCCGGCAACATGCACCCCGAGTGGATGGCCGGCCCGTTCAAGGTGGAAAACTACGACACCACCGCCAAGACCGTCACCATGGTTCCCAATGAGAAGTGGTGGGGCCAGAAGCCGGTCCTCGAAAAGGTCATCTGGCGCCAGATGGAGCCGAGCGCAACGATCGCTGCTTTCAAGAACGGTGAAATCGACGCAGCCAACGGACGTACCCTGGGCCGCTACAAGCAGCTCGAAGGGACCACCAACTCCGAGATCCGCCGTGGCCAGCGCCTGTTTGCCGGTGGCTTGAACCTTAACGCCAAGCGCCCCGCCCTCACCGACGTTGCCGTACGCAAGGCGATCTTCACCGCCGTCGACCGCAAGGCCATCCGCGACGTCCGCTTCAACGGCCTGAACTGGTCCGAAGAGAGCTCGGGCTCCATGATGCTCATGCCGTTCTCCGAGTACTACCAGGACAACTACCCTGTGAAGGACACCGGTGCTGAAGCTGCCAAGAAGGTCCTGACGGACGCTGGCTACACGGCCAACGACAAGGGCATCATGGCCAAGGACGGCGTCCCCGTCGCCTTCAAGATCACCAACTTCGGTGATGACCCCACCACCGCTGCCACCACGCAGACGCTGCAGAAGCAGCTCCAGGCTGCCGGCATGGATGTGTCCATCGACCAGCGCGGCGATGCTGACTTCGGCAAGGTTGTTGGCTCCCGCGAGTTCGATGTCACCATCTCCGGCTACACCGTGGGCCCGGATGCTACCGACGCCGTGAAGCAGTACTACGAGTCCGAGACCAACGAAAACGGCCTCGGCGACGCTGAGCTTGATGCAGAAATCAAGCGTCTTTCGACCATTGCCGATGACGCCGAGCGCAACAAGGCCGCCATGGACGTAGAGAAGAAGCACATGGAGAAGTACTTCTCCATGGGCGTCGTGATGAACGGCCCGGAGATCCAGTTCGTGCGGACAGGCCTGGCCAACTACGGCCCGTCGCTGTTCCAGAGCCTCTCCAACGTTCCGGACTGGACCACCCTCGGCTGGGAAAAGGGCGCCAAGAAGTAGCCCCACAGCTGTAAATTCCCAAGAGTAGTTTCCTGAAGGCCGGGAGCTTCCCTGAACCTGTTGATCGGTTCGCGGAGGTTCCCGGCCTTCGCCGTCCCTCACCCGCACGCTCTATCACCTCCCGCGTGCTTGAGCCGCACGCTCTATCACGTCCCGCGGGCTTGAGCCGCACGCTCTCTCACCTCCCGCGTGCTTGAGCCGCACGCTCTATCACCCGGTGATAGAGGGTTGGCGTGAAAGGGCTATTACGTGAGAGAGGATCGGTAGCCTAGGGTCATGACTTCCCAGCCGATCCGTACCGCCGTCGCAGGTTTTGGCCTTTCGGGGAGCGTCTTTCACGCGCCCTTCATCGCCGCCAACCCCGCCTACGAACTAGCCGTCATTGCCACCTCCGATGCCGGACGGCAGGCGAAAGCAAAAGCTCGCTATCCGCACGCCACCATTGTCAACACGCCCGAGGACATCCTGGCCCTCGCCGATCAGCTGGACCTCATCGTCCTGGGCACACCGCCCGCAACGCACTTCCCGCTCGCGAAGGCAGCGCTGGAAGCCGGGCTCGACGTCGTGGTGGATAAACCGTTCACGGTCCGCAGCGCAGAGGGCGAAGAACTGATCAGCCTGGCCGCACAACTGGGCCGCGTCCTCACCGTGTACCAAAACCGGCGTTGGGACGGCGACTCGCTTACCGTCAAGAAACTGCTCGACGCCGGGACGCTGGGCTCCGTAACCCGGTTCGAGGTAGGGATGGAACGCTGGGCACCGGAGATCGCCAAAGCCTGGAAGGCCGGTGCCACGGCGGAGGAAGGCGGCGGTGTCCTGTTCGACCTCGGCACCCACGTTCTGGATCTATGCCTGCAGTTCTTTGGCCCAGCAACCGTCACTTACGCGGAAATCCAGGCCCGCCGTCCCCAGGAATCAGCGGACGATGATGTCTTCCTGGCACTCAGGCACCAGTCGGGCGTGGTCAGCCACGTCCGCATCAACCTGACCAGCCACCTGCACGGCCCGCGCTTCCGCGTTTTGGGCACGGAGGGCGGTTTCGTGAAGTTCGGTACCGACCCGCAGGAACCCCACGTGCTGGCGGGCGGGCTGCCTACGGACGCCGAGTACGGCGTCGAACCGGCCCAAAACCATGGCACGCTGGAGCGGAACGGGCAGCGCACGGCGGTCCCCACTGAGCGCGGCGCCTACCCCGAGTTTTACCGGATTCTGGCGGACAAGCTCGACGACGGCGGCGCGGCGTCCGCGCTTCCGTTACCGGTGGATCCGGCAGGCTCGGTTGCTGTGCTGAAACTGATCGAGCAGGCTAGGACGCTGGCGTAACGTCCGCGCTGGCAACCAGCGAGTAGATGGCCTTGAGGTCCTGGTTCCCCTCGTCCGGCTGGCAGCTGCCGGTCAGCTGGATGATATCAACAGCAGTTTCCTGCTGTACTACCGTGACGGCCGTGAACTGGGCCAGGGAACCGGCCTGCGGGCGCGTGTAGCGTGCCTCGCGTACGTGCCAATCCCGGCCGTTGATCACCACCGGTTCCGTGCCCAGCAGAACGGCATCCGGCAAGGCATCCAGGAATGAGTCCACTGACGCGGCAATGTCCTGGAGCTGGTATCCGGGCAAGCGGCGCGACACGGAAATCACCACGTTTGCTGTGTAGCGCCCTTCCGCGGCAGGGGCCATCAGGGCACCAACGGCGTCCGGGACCACTTGACCTGTCCACCCTGCCGGCGGGTTGAGTTTGATGGTGGGGTAGGCGGGGAATGCTGCGGACGGGAAAACCTGGTGCGAGGTCATGGGGCCCTTTCGGTGCGTTGTCAGTACAGGAAGCTATTTGCTGAGGAAGTCGACGAACCCGGTCACGGAATCCACCAACCCGGACGGGCTGATGGTGATCTGGCCACCGGCTCCCAGCCCCAGCTCCGCAGTGATTTTGGCACCCGCGCCGAGAGTGAGCCCGTCCTCGTCCATGGAAGCGGTGAAGAAGTGGCCCTCGCCGGCTCCGGCGGCGACTGTTGCATTAAGGGTCAACGTCTGGCCCAGAACTTCTACGTACCGGCTTCCGGTCAGTTCCGCCCCGGCGCCGGCGCTGAACGCTGTGCCGGTTGTTTCGCCGCCCTTGACGCTCATTTCGCCTTCGCCCGCGCTTGCCCAGGCTCCGGCGCGTAATTCGCCGCCCTGCCCCAGGGAGAACAGCCCGCCGGCGAACTCGGTCTTGTTATCCATAGTGAGTTTTTGGCCGGCAAAGCCTTCACCGCCCGCGGAGAACAGGAACGGGCTGCTGGCATTGGCGTGGGCGCTGGCCTCGACCCCTGCCATCATCCGCGTGGTGGAGGTGTTGGTGACCCATCCGTCGAAGAAGTCGGATCGTGTGGTGGTCACGTTCTCTGCGCCTACGAATGCTTCGCCGGTGGCGTGGGCGCTGGGAAGTCCGAGCCCGAATGGCACACTGGCCCCGTACTCGCCTTCTGCGCGGGCCCCAACAAAGGTTTCATTGGTGACAGTCGTCTTGACGGGCCCTACCTCGGACTCCGCCTTCCAGGTCATGTCCCCTCCAGAGGAAGCCTCGCCGGAACCCCCGACGTCGATCCCACCCGGACCAAATGAACCGTGTGACTCACCCGTTGCCTGGCTGTCAATGGAGCCTTCGCCTTCAACGGTGAACGGCCCATAGCTGGTGGAATCAAAAGTGAAGCCAAGCTCCCCCGGAATACCCTTGAAGGACCCGGCAGAGGGGCCTCCCTTGGATCCTCCCGCGCCACCTATGGACGCCTGTTCCTGCTGCTCCGCGTTGAGCTTCAGTGCGCGGGCATTGTTCCGAAGGCAAGTCGCAGCCGCGCTCAGCCGTCCGTGCAGATCGCTTTGCCACCTGCTGCGGAACTGGTCGGCGTCATTTCCGCGCCAATACGTTCCGTCCTGAATCATCGCGGTCAGTTGCCGCTGAAGACCCGTGATCTTCTCGGCTTCAGCATCCATCACGGCCGATAAGCGCCGAAGATCTCCGACGTCCGCGCCGACTAATCCTTGTCCCATTTAGGTACCCAGTCCCATCACGTATCCCCTGAACGTAGTGACATACAAAGCCAGGCAACCAACGGCGCAGGCATTTTCCTGAGCATAGTTGGCTGCAGCCGGCCCGGCCATGGGGACATCTAGCCAGTGTGGACAACTGAGCGGGACGCCGTGACCTAAAAGTTTTTTGTGGACAAGGCGTAACCTCGCCGCCGCCGCAAACGATGTAAGGGGAGTGCGGGCCACGTCCGCATGCTGATCATCCGGCAGCGACCCAACCGCTGCCGGGGCAATCCCAAGAATTTGTCGGAGGGTTTTATGTCCTTGTTCACTGTCCTCGCCACCAGCAAAGTCGCCGCGGGCGTTCTGGCCGCCGGAGCTGTAGCTGCCGGTGGAACCGGTGTAGCTGCTTTCAACGGTGCGCTCCCCACCGGGATCCAGCAGGCCGCGCACGACCTTGTGGGCGCCCCTGCTCCGGTTGACGGCACGGCCGCCGAAGCAGCCGACGCCGCCCGGACCGCCACCGCCAAGGCGAATGACGCCGTCGGGACCGCGCAGGCAAAGGCCGCCGAAGCCGCAGAAGCCGGTCAGGCAAGGGCTGCCGACGCTGTATCCGGCGCGAAAGCCACAGTGGAGGACGCCACGTCCCCGGAGGCTTTCGGCTTGTGCACCGCGTTCCTCAACGGTGGCCTGAAGTCCGATGCCAAGGTCCCGGGCTTTGAGTCCCTGACCATTGCCGCCGGCGGCGAAGCGAAGGTGGAGGCGCACTGCGAGGCAGTGGTCGATGCCGGCAAGGCCGCCGACGCAAAGGTGAACGGTTCGGCCAAGGCAGGGGCCGACGTCGACGCTTCTGTAACGTCCGACCTCCCGGCAACGCCGGCGGTACCGGCCGTCCCCGCGAAGCCTGCCGCCCCGGCCGCCCCTGAGCTGCCCGCCACCCCCGCAGTCCCGGCGACTCCTGCTGCTCCGGCACTCCCCTCGCAGGTTCCGAGCGAGGTTCCGGCGGACGTTCCGGCCGCTCCGGGAGCGCCCCTGGATTCTGTCCGCTAAGCACGCAGCGGCTACGGTTTAACGGCGGGGTTCCTTGGCTTAGGGCAAGGAACCCCGCCCTCGTAACGCGGGATGGAGGCGTCCACGGGTGCTTGACCCTTTGGCTGACGAATATGTGCAGGCGGACCATGATGACCCCGCACTGCTCTTTACGGCTGCCTACAACAGCCTTTCCGGGCCGGTCTTTGGCTACCTCCGGGCCCGCGGAGTGGAGGACCCGGAAGCCGTCACCCAGGACGTCTTCCTGGCCCTTTACCCAAAGCTCGAAACCCTCCATGGCGGCCTCCAAGGTGCCAAAACCCTGGTGTTCTCCATTGCCCACGCCCGGATGGTGGACCATTACCGCAAACGAGAACGGACGCCTGACTCCACACCTTACGAATCGGAACTGGACTCACGACGAGCACCGTCGGCGGAAGAACAGGCCTTCGGGCGCTCCTCCGGCTTGGGCGTGACGGAACTCTTGACCGATCTCGCTGACGACTACCGGGAGGTCCTGGCATTGCGTGTCATTGCCGACCTTTCCGTGGAGGAAACAGCGGACATCATGGGCAAATCCCAAGGCGCCGTGAAGCAGCTGCAGCGCCGGGCCTTGGGCGCACTGAAGAAACGTGCACAACGAACGAACGGCACATCATGAGCGAACACCTTCCGCCCCGCGGACGCAGCCACCAGCAGGCAGTGCACCAGCAGGCAGTCGACCGTTTCCTGGCCGAATCCGGCCTGGACGGCGACGCCGAACTCCGCGCAGAACTGCTGGAACTTCGTTCGCTGGCCGATACTGCCCCCGTGCCGTCCGAGGCAGTTCGTGCGCTCATGGTTCGCGGCCAGGTTGCGGCCACCCAGCAGATCACGACGACGGCCGGTCCCGTTGCGTCGTCGGGCGCGCCAACGGCGGTACTCGCCAGGGTTGAAGACCCTGCACGTGCGGCTGACCCGGCCCGTGCGGGTGCCCTCCCTGCCGACGAACTTGCTGCGCGGCGGCGGGCAAAGCGGCGCACGGCCATTGCCGGCCTCGCCGTCGTGGTGTCCTTGGCCGGCGGTGCCTCTGCTGCGGCTGCGTCCGACGGCGGAATCCCGGGTGCCTTCCAGCATCTGGGCGCAGCCATCGGCTCAGCGGTCTCGAAGCTCACTCCTCCGTCCGGCGACGCCAACCGGCAGGGCGGCCCTGCCGGTTCAACGCCGGCGCCAACAGTTCCGGAGACGCCCGCAGTTCCGGACCGCGGACAGCCGGCGCCTCCTGCCCCGAATCCTTCCGGGAACCCGGCTCCAGGGGATCATCGGCAACCCGGTGGGGGAGCCTCGCTCAACGCACCGCAGGATCCGTCACTCCGCGACCCCGGGAAGGGCGCTGTTCCCAAGCCAGCGGTCACTGTTACGCCGCCCGGGATGGACCCCGCGACCATTGATCCGGCCAAGCTCCGCCCCTCTGGCGTACCTGTGCCGGCTCCCACCCACGTGGTTCCCAGCCTCCCTGCGGATCCGGGCAACCCGAGCCTCCCTGCGAAGTGACACCTAACACCTATGTTTGGGGGGGCAAGACATCAGTGTTAAGTGCAGTCTCGGCGCGGATTAAACCACGACGGCGGGGTGCGGCTTCGTGTGGAAGCCGCACCCCGCCGTCGTGCTTGGCGGTTATGGTTACGCGGTAACCAGGCTGTGCCAGTCGTTGACGAGAGGCAGGTTGTGCGCCTCGGAAACGGAGTGGTGTGCCACGTGGCCTGCGGCGATGTTGAGGCCGGCAGCCAGTGCGGGGTCGCGGTCGAAGGCGGCCTTGACGCCCAGGTTGGCCAGTGCCACGGCGTAGCGCAGGGTGACGTTGGTCAGTGCGTACGTGGAAGTGTTCGGAACGGCGCCAGGCATGTTGGCAACGCAGTAGAAGATCGAGTTGTGGACCTTGTACGTCGGTTCCTGGTGGGTGGTGGGGTGCGTGTCCTCGAAGCAGCCGCCCTGGTCCACGGCGATGTCCACCAGGACAGAGCCCGGCTTCATGCGGGCAACGAGCTCGTTGGTGACCAGCTTGGGAGCCTTGGCACCGGGGATCAGGACGGAGCCGATCACGAGATCTGCGTCGATGACTGACTTCTCGATCTCGTAGGCGTTGGAGGCTACGGTCTTCAGGCGGCCCTGGTAGAGGGCGTCGAGTTCGCGCAGCCGGTTGATGTTGATGTCCATGATGGTGACATCGGCACCGAGGCCCAAGGCCATGGCGGCGGCGTTGGTTCCGGCAACACCTGCGCCGAGGACAACTACCTTGGCCGGGCGGACGCCGGGTACGCCACCCAGGAGGACGCCCTTGCCGCCGGCGGGAGCCATGAGCGAGGAAGCGCCGACCACGACGGACAAGCGGCCTGCTACCTCGGACATCGGGGCGAGCAACGGGAGGGTGCGGCCCTCCTGAACGGTCTCGTAAGCGATGGCCGTGACGCCGGAGTTGATGAGCTCTGCGGTGAGCTCCGGTTCAGCGGCGAGGTGCAGGTAGGTGAAGAGGATGAGGCCCTTGCGGAAGCGGTGGTACTCGGCCGCGATGGGTTCCTTGACCTTCATGACCATGTCCGCACGGCCCCAGACGTCGTCGGCTTCATTGACGATTTCAGCGCCGGCGATCGAGTATTCCTCGTCGGTGATGCCCGAGCCCAGGCCTGCGCCGCGCTCAACCAGAACGGTGTGTCCGTGGGTGCGGAACTCGTGGACACCTGCGGCCGTGATGGCTACGCGGAATTCGTTGTTCTTGATTTCTTTGGGGACGCCGATGATCATCTGTGGGCTCCATCGTTAGCGGCCTCTTCGGCCGAAAAATGTGTTGCGGGCTGTGATTCCAGAATAAATCCGGCTGTGAGGCAGGCGACATGGACGCCAAGGTGCGGGCACCGATGAACCCCGTAAATTCAAGGATCCGGCATCATTTGACTCGACATTTGTCGAGCCATGGAGCGTCAGGTGTCGCCTGCTGTTGGTAAGCTCTGGAGGATGCAGCAAGACGTGGAGCAGATCGTTGAGCGGGTGGCGTTGAAGCTGGGCCGCGGCCTCTCCCTGGAGGACCTCGACGGCGTCCTCCTCGCCTACAGCTCCAACCAATCCCATGCCGACCGGGTCCGCGTGAACTTCCTCCTGAGCAAACGGGTCCCCGGCGATGTCAGCGTCTGGCAGCTGTCCCACGGCATCGCCACAGCGGTCCGCCCCGTTGTGGTTCCCGCAAACGAGGAACTGGGCATGCTGGGCCGCGTCTGCGTGCCGCTCCTGGTCCGCGGATTCCGCGTGGGCTACTTGTGGGTCCAGCTGGACCTTGAAGAGCAAAGTGCGACGGCGATACTCGCCGAACTGCCCGGCGTGCGTGATGAGCTGGACCTGTTGGCGGGGTTGCTCCTTGACTCCAACACGGCAGAGTCGGAGTTCCGGCGCAGGCGTGAGCAGGAGTTCCTCTCGGCCTGCAGCGGCGAATCGAACGCAGTGGCTGCCGTGGCCGGATGGAAGGAAATCCAAGGCCGTGGTCCATGGCAGCTGGTGACCATCCTGGACGCGGACAGTGCGAGGTCCGACGTCGATCCCATTGCCGCGACCCTGACCCACCGCTCGGCCGCGCTGCAGTCCACCATCGGCGTCAATGCCGCGTTGTTCAGCGCCGGAACGGAGACGCACTCGGTGGTCCTGTTCCGCGAGTCCGGTGGGCGGGCAGACCATGCGCAGGTACTGGTGCACTATCAGCTGGAGCTAGCCAAGCGTGCCGGCCGTAAGGTGGACCGGGTGATCCTGGGAATCAGCGAGCCGTTCCAGGTCATCCGGCAGCTCGCGGGAGCGTACCGGCAGTCGAAGGTTGCGGCGCAGGCGGCCGCCGTCGATCAGCCCCTTGGCGAACTCGTGGACAGCCGGACGGTGGGCGTCTATCAGCTCTTCGACCGTCTCCTGGCGCCGGGCGGCTGGGATGACACCGGCTCAGTGCACTTCCGGACCCTGGAGGACCAGGACAAGAACGGCGAGCTCCTGCCCGTCCTGGAACTGCTGTATGACAGCGACGGTTCAGTACAGGACGTCGCCGCCAAACTTCACCTCCACAGGAGCAGCATCTACAACAGGCTGGGCCGCATCCGCCAGCTCATTGGCGCTGACCCGCTGAGCGGCGCAATCCGCCTCGAATTGCACGCCGCTTTGAAGGCCCGGCGCTGGGCGGGCCGGCCGCGGATCTGAGCGTTGAACCAAAAGGAGGCGGGCACCCGGTGTGGGTGCCCGCCTCCTTTTTGGCGTGTGCTGCTCCTGGTTCCCTACGAGCGCCTCAAGCGCTGGCAGCTCCAGCGGCCCAGCCGACGCCGGAAGGTGGCTGTGCGGCTGCTGCTGCAGTACCGGCTGTGCCAGCCTACGTGGGTGGTGATGCGGGGAAGCCGGGTGCTCATTTGAGGGCGTCCTTTGCGGAGTCAAGGATCTGGTCGAGCGCAGACTGGGTGGGCGCCGGCGTGGTGGACGCGGTGGGCTTGCCCGTGGGACGTGGCTTGGTGGTCTGCGTGGGGGTGGGAGTAGGGCTGGGGCTCGGCGTAACGGTCGGGGGAGTTGTTGGCGTCGGGGTGGCCGGCGGCGTGGTGACGGTGTCCGATGGCACATCGCTCGGAACCGGTGCCGGAGCCGGCGGTGTGGGGACCGGACTGGTGGTGCCCGGTGCCGCAGCGATGGTCGCCGGCACTGCGGACGGGACCCAGACGGGGTCAGCCAAGGAAACTTTCGGCGTGGGAACGGACGACGGCGACACTGGCGCAGGTGCCTCCGGAACCGTGGCCGGTTGGCCGGCCGCCGACGTCGCAGCAGCTGAGGCGGACGGAGAAGAAGCCCTGGAGTAGGAAGCGCTGGGGGCCGGCGATGCGGAACCCGAATTCCTGTCGGCGCCGCTGGCTTCCTGCGCGGGTGCCTCCTGGCCGAAGAACGGCAACTCGAGGGCCTGCCCCACGGTGCCGGCCGTCAGGACCAGGCCGAGTGCACCCGCCACCACGGCCATGCGCTGGCTGATGTGCTTGACCGAAGCCGCCTTCACCAGGACCGCCTGGGGTTCGCGTGTAAGCGACGAACCGCCCAATCCTGACCGGGAACCCGGCCCTGGCTGTGAACCCTGCCCGGAGCGTGAACCCGTGGGAGCGCCCGACTGTTGGCGAACGTCCTTCCGGCTAGCCAGTGAGGCCGATGCCGAAGCAGCCGCAGCAACCGGGGCCGGGGATGTAGCCCGGGCCGGCGAAGCGGGGGTCGGCGCGGCAACGCGTGTCACGGGTGTGGTTGCAGGCTCCGGGTTTGCGGACACGATCGGGATGGCGGCTGTGGCCGGCTCGGACGCGGGCTGAGGGTTGGTCGGCTGCTCGGAGGCCTGAACGATCGGAATGGCGGCGGTGGCCGGCTCCGGGGTGGTGGGCTGGGGGTATGCCGGCTGCTTGGGAGCCTGGACGATCGGAATGGCGGCTGTCGGAGGCCCGGGCGTGGTGGATACGCGGGCTTCGGCTTGCGCGGCCTGCTCCTGCTCGGCGGCCCGCTCCCGCTCGGCTGCCCGCGCGGCCGCCCGCGTGGTGGGCGGCGCGACGGTGGGAATGGCCGCAGTGGGGGCGTCCGGCGTCGTGCCTGAAATTTCGGGAGTTTCGGGTGCAGCGGTACTTGCCTGCACGCTGCTGGAGGATCCGCTGGGTTGGGCCCGGCGGCGTCCGGTTGGCTTGGTGCGCTCGCCTTCAGTTCGGGCGCGGCGCGGCTGATCCATGGTTGGGGACATGGTGGTTGCCTCTCAACGCCTTCGAGGTTAGCTGTCGGGTTCGGACGAGGCCGTCCGGCCGCCGTAGCGGCTTCACCCCAAGGACTTGGAAAAGTCCGGGAACTTGTGGGTCCCCCGCCTCTGCCGCGGGTCTGGCGGATTCCGGAGTGCGGCAGAGCTCGGCGTCATTCCGGAAGCGGCCCAGCGGAGATACGGGTCGCCCTACGACGGTACATGAGCAGGAAAGTAAAGTCACATTAATGTAACGGACGGTACGTCTAGCCAAGCGGCAGGGTTCTATGACCTACGCTTCGGGGCTGGCAAGGCCGGAGCGCCAAGCACTGCAGCCAACACGAGCAAGATGTCCATGGCCTAACACTAGCTTCGGCGGGCACCTGCAGGTAGACATTGTCTATGGACCTGCCCGTGATGCCACCCGTCTCGCCCATGCTCGCCAAGTCAGTTCCGGCCATTCCTGATGTTGGGCACTACGAGCCCAAGTGGGACGGGTTCCGGACCATCGTCTTCAAGGACGGTGACGAGATCATCCTTGGCAGCCGCAACGAGAAGCCGATGACCCGCTACTTCCCTGAGGTGGTGGAGGCTCTCAGGAAGAACCTGCCGGACAAATGCGTGATCGACGGCGAGATCATCCTGATCGAGGGAACGCGGCTCGAGTTCGAGGTGCTTCAGCAGCGGATCCATCCGGCGGACAGCCGGGTGAGGATGCTGGCCGAGAAGACTCCTGCGTCCCTGGTTGCGTTCGATATCCTCGCGCTCGGCGACGAGAACCTCATGGATAAGCCATTCTCCGAGCGTCGGGCCATCCTGGAAAGTGCGCTCGCCAAGGCCAAGCCGCCCGTCTATGTGACTCCTGCTGTAACTGACCTTCAACGGGCGCAGGAGTGGTTCGTGCAACTCGAGGGCGCGGGCCTGGACGGCGTGCTGTCCAAGCCGCTGGATGGTGCGTACCAGCCCAACAAGCGGGTGATGTTCAAGACCAAGCATGAGCGCACTGCGGATTGCGTGGTGGCAGGTTTCCGCTGGCATAAGACCGCAAAAGTAGTTGGTTCCATGCTGCTCGGCCTCCACGACGACACTGGTCGGCTGCATCACGTAGGAGTGGTGGCATCGTTCCCCATGGCCAAGCGAGAGGCCCTGGTGGCTGAGCTTGAGCCCTACCAAGTGGACCTCGGTGAGCACCCGTGGGGCGAGTGGGCCAAGCAGGATGAGTCTGCCGGGGGTTCGCGCATGCCCGGCGCCCAAAGCCGGTGGAGCGCAGGCAAGGATTTCTCCTTCGTCCCCCTGCGCCCCGAACTGGTGATCGAGGTGGCTTACGACTACATGGAGGGGGACCGGTTCCGGCACACCACCCAATTTCGCAGGTGGCGGCCGGACAGGACCCCCGAGAGTTGCACGTACTCACAGTTGGAGGAACCGGTTGCGTACGATCTCGGCGAGATCCTGAGGTTGCCGTAGCCGTACTGCCTGGACGTTGAGCCGTGGCAGCTGGTTACTCTTCGTGCCCTTGGTCGCTGCTCATGCTGCCCTCGGCCGGCGGCGTTTCTCCCGGGGGTACCCCGCCGCCGGGTTCCAAGCCCGTGACGTTGCCGTCGAGGGGGTCGGGGTTGGCGGAGGCTGCGGGATCCTCGTCCTCGTCCTGGCGCATGTCGGGGTCCTCGTGGATGCTGTCGGCATCGGCCGTAGTGTCAAACGGCCCGGTTGCGCCGCTTGCGCCGAAGCCCTGGGTTTGTTCATTCGAGTCTTTGTCGGTCACGATCAGCCCTTTCGTAAGCAAACTTACTAATGCGCTTGCTTTGTCAGCCTAGCCGGGAGCAGCTGACTCAACAAGCGGGCGCAAGCCGGGCGCCGGCGTCGTGCGTTGATACTTAGCGGTTTGGCGACGTGGCGGCGACGAAGCTCCTAATGGCCTCGGCCACAGCTTGGGGACGCATGTGTTGCGCCACGTGCCCCACCCCAGGGATTTCCACCAAACGACCCTGCGCGACTACCCGCGATAACCGCAGCGCCCAGTCTGGCCCTGCCACATGGTCACGGCTTCCACGCAGAATCAGTACCGGCACCTGTACTCCGGCCAGCCGTTTCTCCGTGGGGTAACCCATCATGACGGGAAGCTCCGTGAGGTACCAGCGTGGACCACACTTGAAGTAATCAGAGATGACGATCCAGTTGGACGATGGGCTCTCCCGGAGCAATCCGTCCAGGAACAGGGCCAAGGACTGCCGGCGAACGTTCTTGTGCCGGGAATCCACCACCGGACCCATCAGCACCAACTGACTGATCTGCTCCGGAGCATGCAAGGCCGCTTCAATGGCAAACTGCACTCCCATCGAGTGCCCCACCAGCACGTAGGACTCGATGCCGCAAGTCTTAAGTGTCTCCGCAATGTACGCGCCGTAATCCTCCACGGACAGCTGGCGCCCAGGCTTGGGCGTACCGGCAAAACCGGGCAGGTCAAGCGAGTAGACAGGTGCACTCGCGGCCAGGACTGCATGCAACCGTGCCAAATATCTGTGCGATACCCCAATGCCATGAATCAGGATGTACGCAGGCTCGTTCCGGGGCTCTGCGCCCGGTTCCGGGGGAGGCGTGCCTTCGGCCCAGAGAATCCGTCCCGTCAGGCCCATGACGTCGACGTCGGCGGACTGCAGGGTTGCTGCCTTGGCGCGCGGGTTCACTGGGTGCCCACGCGTTGCAGGAACACTGGAGCCCCCGGCCCGCTCACTTCGGCGTGCCCGATCGGACGCCCGGACACGGCAAGCAGCAGGGCCATTGCCGAACCCTCAACAGTGGGACCCTCCCCGTGATCAAAGGATGCGTCAGTAGCCACCAGGCGCCAGCCCTCGGCCACCTCTTTGCCTCCGCCCATCTTGGTGGTGGTGCGCACCTGGTAGTGGAGGGCTGTGGCGACATGAGCTGCCGGGTAGTGACGGCGCAGCCCCAGCGGGCGGCGGATGTCCTCCCCGTGGACGAAAGCTTCCACCAGCCGGGTGGCCAGTCCTGCAGGCGGACCCGATGTCCGGGAAGCCACAGCCTGCAACTGGACCAAGGGCTTGGCGGGGTCGAGGGCTCTTTCGCGCTCGACTCCCACGGCGTTGTCGCGGTCGAAATCCATCCGGGCGGCCAACATCCGGCGAATGAAACCGAGGCGAGTGGTCTTGGCGCTGTCGATCACGTGTGCCAGTACATCATGGACGTCCCAGCCAGGGCACAGCGAGGGCGTCTTCCACTGGGAGGGCTGGAGCGGTTCAAGATCCCGGATCAGGGCACGGCGTTCCTCATGCACTACGGGCCACACAACGGAAGGGGAGGTCAGAGCCATACCGCTATTGAACCCCATGGCCCGGTCCGTGGCGCTCTCCGGCCCCGGCGGTTCCGGGAAGCCGTGTACCGTCCGCGTTTCCCCTGAGTCACCGGCTACTCCCTGGTGGCGTCGTCGGATTCGCTGGGGTCCGCCGCCGGTTGCGGAGACTCAGGCGCGGCAGAAGCGTTGGCCGCACCCCGGCGTCGTGCGATTTTTGATTCCGTCCACATGGCTACGGCTACGAATACTGTGCACGCAAACATGAAGGTTGCCACAAAGTTCAACCCCATGGCAGAGCCCAAGGGTGCGGCGAGGGCCATGGCGGCCAACCCGGCCACGATATGCCACCCTTTGAAATTGCCCACCGATCAAGCGTAACCCCGGCTTTAAGGGGTGCTGGTCCGTTGACTGGGATCGTTGCTTGATCCTTATCACTCCGAGACCATCAGCCGGCGTCGGAGTCATTTTCCCCTGGCTGGGCGGCTGTTGTTTCAGAGTGTTTCGTCTTCTGCGTTTCCAGCCACGCCATGATGGCCGCCTGGCGGATCCGACGATGCGTTCCGCGGTACTCCACGGGAATTTCACCGCGGTCGGTCATATTGCGCAGGTAGGTGTGCGAGATGCCGGCGAGCTCCGCGGCCCGCGAGGTGGTGAGCATTTCCTCCACGCTGCTGACCGTCACGGTTTCACCCCTGCCCAGTCTCGCGAGGAGGTCGACGACGGCGTCCCTCGCCTCGTCCGGCAGGCGGTGGACCGTGCCGTCCACGAACACGGTGATGTCGTTGCTGTCCTGGAGGGAGCGCGCCAGATTCCTGGCGTCATCGGCCGGGAGTCCTGCTGTGACGCGGGGAGCTATCAATGCCATGGCAGAAGCCTAGCGCGAGCCGGGTGCTGGCAGGCCCCGGCCATTTAGATGGCTCGCTGCGTGATAGACGACTCCTGCCCTCTAACACGCAGCAAACCATCGAATCGGGGAGCCCGGAGAAAGCTACTCCGCGTCCAAATCCGTCTCCAGCAGCTTCACCAGTGCGTCCAGTGCAGCGTCGGCGCCGTCACCCTCGGCCCGCAGCACCACGACGTCGCCCTTGGCGGCGCCGAGCGTCATGAGCGAGAGGATGCTGGCGGCGTCGAGCGCGTCATCGGCAGGGTCACCTTGCATGGCAATGGTGACCTCCACAGGCTGCTCGCCCGCGGCTTCCGCGAACAAGGCGGCGGGACGGGCATGCAGTCCGGAGCGGCTGGCGATGGTGGCTGTGCGTTCGGGCATGGTTTCTCCTTCGACGGAAACAAACAGAGGTTAGAGGCCGAGCTCTTCGAGCACGGGGAGCTTGGCGCGGACCCAATCGCGGGCCTCAAGAGCACTCGGTGCCGACAAAGCGAGTTGCGCCAGTTCCTGCGCCTGCTCCAGCGTGACTGTTTTCAACACGGTCCCGACGGCGGCCAACGAGCGCGCAGTCATGGACAGTGTGGTGACGCCCAGGCCGGTCAGTACGACGGCGAGGGCCGGGTCCGCAGCCGCCTCACCGCAGACGCCAACGGGCTTTGCAGCGCCCTCCCGGCCTGAACTTTCCTGCGCCGCACCTTCAACAGTGAGCTGCACCAGCCGAAGGACGGCAGGCTGCCAGGGGGTGTTGAGTTCGGCGAGGGGTCCGAGCTGGCGGTCGGCAGCCATGGCGTACTGGGTGAGGTCGTTGGTTCCCAGCGAGGCAAACCCGACTTCCCGCAGCACGGTGGCGGCAGTCAATGCAGCGGAAGGAACTTCCACCATGACACCCGGCGTCTGGATCCCGGCCGCGGCACACAGCGAGGCGAAACGGCCGGCTTCGGCAGCCGTGGAGATCATGGGAGCCATGACCCACACATCGGCCTCGGATTCCGAAGCGGCCCGGGCAATTGCCTCGAGTTGGCGCTCCAGGACCCCTGGCGTGGTGAAATCGGTGCGGTAGCCGCGTACACCCAACGCGGGGTTGGGTTCGGTGGCATCGGTGAGGAAGGGCAGGGGCTTGTCCGCGCCGGCGTCAAGGGTGCGCAGGACAACCTTCTTGCCCGGGAAAGCATCGAACACGGCCTTGTAAGCTGCGGCTTGCTCGTCCACGGAGGGTTCGGTGTCCCGCTCCAGGAAGCAGAATTCGGTGCGGAACAGCCCAACTCCTTGGGCGCCCAAAGCGGCAGCTGCCACGGCGTCCTTGGCTCCGCCGACGTTGGCGAGGAGCGGGACCAAGTGGCCGTCCGCCGTCGTGCCGTTCCCGTCGAATTCGGCGAGGGTAGCGGAGGTTTCCGCCCACGCGGTAGCGGCCGCGCGGTGCTCATCCGTGGGTGAAGCGGCAACGAAACCAGCCGCGCCGTCCACATAGATCTCGGTTCCATCGGCGATGTCGTCAACGCCATGTGCCGCCACCACTGCGGGCAGGCCGAGCGAGCGGGCGATGATGGCTGTGTGGGACTGCGGTCCGCCGCCTGAGGTCACCAGTGCCTGCACCACCGCGGGATTCAGTGTTGCGGTGTCGGCGGGAGCGAGGTCCTCGGCCACCAGGATGAAGGGCGTGTCTGAGGCGGGGATGCCGGGAGCAGGAACTCCACGGAGCTCGGCCACGATCCGGGCGCGCACATCCAGGACGTCCGTGGCGCGCTCGGCCATGTAGCCGCCCAGGTTGTGCAGCATTTCGGAGACGGACGCGCCCGCTTCCCATATGGCCCTCTCAGCAGAGGAGCCGGCCTTGATGAGCTTGCCGGCCGATTTCAGGAGCATGGTGTCCTTGGCCATGAGGGCGGTGGCTTCCAGGACGGCTTTGCCGTCGCCGGAAGCGTTGTCCGCGCGTGCCTTGAGCTCGTCATGGACGGCCTGTGCGGCCGCTTTCAAGCCCGCGACGGCGTCGTCCGGACTGACGTCCGCGCCCAATCGTTCTCCCGACGGCGGTTCGCTCACCGGCTTGGGCATCTGGCGGACGGGGCCAATGATGCGGCCTGGGCTTACCCCTACTCCTTGGAAATTCTGCACTGAATCCTCTGTTCCTGCTTGTGGTTCAGGCCTCCGGCGACGGCACCGGGAGCCTCGAAAACTAGCCTACAAAATTCCTTTGTGAGCCACTTCATATAGCAACGCTATAGGTGCTAGGGTAGCGGTTATGAGTTTCGATGACCAGCTTCCGCCCAAAATTCGGTTGCTTCGCGCAGCGGCCGAGTTGCTGGCGAATTCGGAGGGGTCAGCGGTCTCAACGCGCCAGATCACCAAGCTTGCCGGGGTCACGGCGCCAACGCTCTACCACCACTTTGGCGACAAAGAAGGCTTGTTCGACGCCGTCGTATCGGCCGGATTTGAAGAGTATGTGGCAGGGGAGCGGGATTTTGCACCGTCCGGGGAGCCCTTGGAAGACGTCCGGCGGATGTGGGACAACCACGTCCACTTCGGGCTGAGCCAACCCCATCTTTACCTGGTCATGTTCGGCAACATCAGGCCTGAGAGTCGCCCGGCAATCGTGGCAGATGCTGAAGCACTCCTGGAAGAAATGCTGAACAAGGCCGCCATTGCCGGTCAGATCAACGTGCCGCCCCGCGAGGCTGCCCGCAGCATCCTGGCGGCCAACGTGGGCGTCACGCTCATGCTGATCGCCGAACCGGTGGAGGAACGGAACCTCGAGCTCTCAACGATGACCCGGGATTCCATGATTTTTGCTGTCTCCACGGACACCGCCCGTGGCGCCGCAGCGGAGGATTCCGGTAAGTCCTCGGTAGTTGTTGCGGCAATCGCCCTGAATGCGGCACTGCAGGCCTCGCATTCGGACCAACTTTCCAGCTCTGAACTGAAGCTTTTCCTTGAATGGCTTCACCGCATTTCCAGCAGCTCCTAAGGCTGCGCTCTCTCTCGATCTATATCGACTGACCCCGCGCCGCCGCGGGACACACGTTAGGAATTCACATGGCAACAGAGACAGTTGCGAAGCCCCGCACCAGCGTGCGCGTTGGTGTACAAAAGTTCGGCACCTTCCTGTCCGGAATGATCATGCCCAACATCGGCGCCTTCATCGCCTGGGGCCTCATCACGGCCCTCTTCATCGAGAAGGGCTGGTTTCCAGTCGCTGAACTGGGCGGTTTCGGCACCAATGCCGAGGGTGATCCCAACGGGGGCATCGTCGGCCCCATGGTCACGTACCTCCTTCCAATCCTGATCGCCTACACGGGCGGCCGGATGGTCTATGACGTCCGCGGCGGTGTGGTGGGTGCTATCGCAACCATGGGCGTCATCGCAGGCACGGATGCGCCAATGTTCATCGGCGCCATGATCATGGGCCCGCTGGGTGCCTGGACCATGAAGAAGATCGACGCCCTGTGGGATGGCAAGATCCGCCCGGGCTTCGAAATGCTGGTCAACAACTTCTCCGCCGGTATCTGGGGCGCGCTGTTGGCACTGGGCGGCTTCTACGGCTTGTCCTGGGTTGTCCAGCGCTTCACTGATGGCGCCGGTGCAGTGGTTGGTTTCCTGGTCAACAACGGCCTGCTGCCACTGACCAGCATCTTCATCGAGCCGGCCAAGGTCCTCTTCCTCAACAACGCCATCAACCACGGCGTACTCACCCCGCTGGGCATCCAGCAGTCCTTGGAACAGGGCAAGTCCATCCTGTTCCTGCTGGAAGCCAACCCCGGCCCGGGCCTCGGCATCCTGCTGGCGTACATGTTCTTTGGACGGGGCGCCGCCAGGGCTTCGGCTCCGGGCGCAGCAATCATCCACTTCCTCGGTGGTATCCACGAGATCTACTTCCCGTACGTGCTGATGAAGCCCATCCTGATCCTTGCTGCAATCGGCGGCGGCATGGCGGGCATCGCCACCATGGCCATCACCAACTCCGGTCTTGTGGCTCCCGCCGCTCCGGGTTCCATCATCGCGGTGCTCGCGCAGACATCCCGTGACAGCTACGTTGGCGTGATCCTGGCGGTCATCCTGGCCACGGCCGTGTCCTTCCTGATTGCCGCAGTCATCCTGCGTACGTCCAAGAACAAGGGCGACGACGACCTCTCCGCGGCCACCTCCCGCATGGAAGCCATGAAGGGCAAGAAGAGCTCGGTCTCCTCGGCGCTGACCGGCAACAGCGCTGGCGCCCAGGACGGCACCGTGCTCACCCGTCCGGTCCGGAACATTGTGTTCGCTTGCGACGCCGGAATGGGTTCCAGTGCCATGGGCGCCTCGGTCCTGCGCAACAAGATCAAGGCGGCCGGCTTCCCTGACGTCAAGGTCACCAACTCGGCCATTGCCAACCTCAACGACAACTACGACGTTGTGGTCACCCACCAGGACCTGACCGAACGCGCCCAGCCGAGGACGGCCAGCGCCGTTCACTACTCGGTGGACAACTTCATGAACAGCCCCGAGTATGACGACATTGTTGAGCTGGTCCGCAGCAGCAACACTGACGGCGCGGCTTCAGGCACGACGACGGAACCCGCCGCCGGGGCACAGCCCGCCGCAGCTGCCACAACAGCAGCCCACGCCCATGGTGCGCATACCGCTGAACCGGCCGCCGCCGTCGAAGGTAAAGGTGTCCTGCTCCGCGAAAGCGTGATCCTGAACGGAACCGCAATGGACCGTGACGCAGCGATCGACGAGGCCGGAAAGCTCCTGCTGGACCGCGGTGCCGTGGATGTCAGCTACGTCCACGCCATGCACGAGCGCGAGGAATCCGTGTCCACCTACATGGGCAGCTTCCTGGCGATCCCGCACGGCACCAACGATGCCAAGGAACACATCAACCACTCGGCCGTGTCCATCATCCGCTACCCCCAGGGAATCGACTGGGGCGGCAAGCAAGTGAAGTTCGTGGTCGGCGTGGCCGGCCTCAACAATGAGCACCTCCATATCCTGTCTTCAATCGCCAAGATCTTCACCAACAAGGCACAGGTTGCCCAGCTGGAAGAAGCCACCACGGTTGACGAAGTCCTGGAGCTGTTCGGAAAGGTCAATGCATAGTGAAGGCAGTCCATTTTGGGGCAGGCAACATCGGGCGTGGCTTCGTGGGACTGCTGTTGCACGAGGCCGGCTATGAGGTGGTGTTCGCTGATGTTGCGGACGCGCTGATCAGCCAGCTTGCATCGGCCAGCAGCTACGACGTCCACGAGGTCGGCGAGAATCCGGCGGTCAAGACCGTCACCGGTTTCCGCGCTTTCAACTCGGGTTCGCAGGAAGCCGCGGTAGTGGAGGAAATCTCGACGGCGGATGTTGTCACCACTGCTGTGGGGCCGCACATCCTGAAGTTCGTGGCGCCGGTGATCGCCCGCGGGCTGGCCGCCCGGTCCACGGATTTGCCGCCGCTGCAGGTCATGGCCTGCGAGAACGCCATCAACGCCACGGACCTCCTGCGCACGGAGATCCGGGCGGCCTGGGACGACTCGGCGGGCGACTTGGACGCCGTCGCGGTCTTTGCCAACACCGCTGTGGACCGCATTGTCCCCAACCAGGCGCCCGGCCAGGGCCTGGACGTCACGGTGGAGACCTTCTATGAGTGGGTCATTGACCGCACGCCGTTTGACGGAAATGCGCCGGTAATCCCGGGCGCTACCTTCGTGGACGAGCTGGGCCCGTACATTGAGCGCAAGCTGTTCACGGTCAACACCGGCCATGCATCGGCAGCGTATTTCGGTTACCAAGCCGGGCTGGAAAAGATCTCCGATGCCATGGCTGATCCGGCCGTGGCTGCCAAGGTCCGGGCTGTGCTGGAGGAAACCAAGGAACTGCTGGTAGCCAAGCATGGATTCGTTGAAGCGGAGCAGGAAGCGTATGTGCAGAAGATCCTGTCCCGCTTCACCAATCCACACCTGCCGGACACCGTAAACCGGGTGGGCCGTGCGCCGTTGCGGAAGCTCAGCCGGCACGAGCGCTTTGTTGGTCCTGCGGCGGAGTTGGCAGAGCGCGGCGTGACGCCGGTGGCTCTCCTGGAAGCGATGTCCGCAGCGCTGCGTTTCGACGACGGCAACGATGACGAAGCCGTGGAGCTCGCCTCCTTGCTGTCCGAACTGGACGCGGCCGCCGTCGTCGAGCGCATTACGGAACTGACGGCCTCGCACCCGCTGTTCCCGGCGGTCCGGAAGCTTGTGGAGGACCGGCAAGCCGAAGCCTAAACGCCATCCGAAAGTAACAAAGGCTCTCCAGCGGGAGAAAATTGCGTGACTTCAGTCACAAAGACCCGCTGGAGGGCCTTTCGGTTTTGAAGTTAGCCTCACCTTACTAATAGAGTCAAAAAGCAATTAGGCAACACATCTATGACTTATTAGTGAGCGGAGTACCGGCGTGAAAAAGAGGCTGTCGAGCTACATCGGGGCACTGGCTGCAGGGGCCGCCTTGCTGACCGTTACGGCGTGTGGAGGCGGGGCAACGGCGTCGCAGCCCGAGGAAGCCAGCACCATCACCATTGAGCACGCCCAAGGCTCCACCTCCAACGTTCCCGTGAACCCGGCCAAGGTTGTTACTTTCGATCTCGGCGTTTTGGACACCATGAACGCGCTCGGCGTCGAGCCCACCGGTGTTCCCGAGGCCAGCTACCCGGAGGCGCTGAAGAAGTTCTCCGAGGCCAAGTACGCCAAGGTTGGCTCCCTGAAGGAACCCGACTTCGAAGCCGTCAGCTCCGCAGCTCCGGACCTCATCATCGTCTCCGGCCGCACCGCCGGCGCCTACGAGGAACTGAGCAAGATCGCCCCCACCATCGATCTCTCCGTGGACGCCGCCAAGCCGATGGAAAGCTTCAAGGCCCAGACCGAGAAGCTCGGCAAGATCTTCAAGAAGGAAGACGAAGTCGCCTCCAAGCTTGCAGAAGTAGACAAGACGGTGGCAGAGACCAAGGCCAAAGCCGCCTCTGCCGGCAAGGGCCTGATCGTCCTGACCTCCGGTGGCGAAGTCACGGCGTACGGCGCCGGCTCACGCTTCGGCATCATCCACGACGTCCTTGGCGTTCCCACCGCCGCCGACGTCAAGACCGAAGGCTCCCACGGTGAGGCCGTTTCCTTTGAATACATCAAGGACACCAACCCGGACATCCTCTACGTCATCAACCGCGACACCGCGATCGGCACGGCCGGCTCCACCGCCAACCCCGTCCTGGACAACGAGCTCGTGAAGTCCACCAACGCCGCCAAGAACAACAAGATCGTCAACCTCGATCCCGCCGGCTGGTACATCGTTGGCTACGGCTTGAACAACGTCCAGGCCATGGTCACCGCAGTGGCCGACTCCGTCGCCTGACCTTCCGCTTCACCTGAAATCCTGACGTGACAACTACAGCCGTGCGCCCCACGGCAGCAGCGAGCCGCAACCGGACGGGCGAAACCGCCCGCCTGGTTGCGGCTGCTGTCGCGGTGCTGGTGATCGCTGTTGGCAGCATCTTCGTGGGCGTCAGCGATGTTTCGCTGCCCGCTTTTTTGGCCAACGACGCCGGTGCCTGGGAAATCTTTTGGGTCTCCCGAGTGCCGCGCACCGTTGCCGTGGTCCTGGCCGGGATGGCAGTGGCCGTTGCCGGGTTGATCATGCAACTCATGGCGCGAAACCGTTTTGTTGAGCCGTCCACGGTGGGCACCGTTGAGTCGGCCACTCTCGGGATCCTGGTGGTCACTGTGCTGGCTCCGGACTCTCCGATCCTCAGCAAAATGCTGGTGGCTTCGGTGTTCGCCGTCCTGGGTACGGCCCTGTTCCTGGCCATCCTCCGCAGGCTTCCTGCCCGGAACACCCTGCTGATTCCGCTGGTGGGCATCATGCTGGGCGGCATCATCGCGGCCGTCACTACGTTCTTCGCCTACCGTTTTGACCTCCTCCAAACCCTCAGCAACTGGATGATCGGCGACTTCTCAGGTGTGCTCCGTGGCCGGTATGAACTGCTGTGGATCGTTGCTGTCCTGGTGCTGGTGGGCCTCTTTGCTGCCGACCGCTTCACGGTGGCCGGCATGGGCCAGGACTTCACCACCAACCTTGGCCTGAACTACGCCCGCACCATGCGGCTGGGGCTGATGATCGTCTCGCTGATCTCGGCTGTGGTTGTCACCACCGTGGGTGCCGTGCCGTTCCTCGGCCTGGTGGTCCCCAACATTGTTTCGCTGCTGTTCGGCGACAACCTCCGCCGGGCTGTTCCTTGGACGGCGCTCTTTGGAGCAGCGTTCGTGCTGGTGTGCGACATCATCGGCAGGACCATCCGGTTCCCCTACGAGGTTCCCGTGGGCATGGTCATGTCAGTTCTTGGCGCCATCCTTTTCCTTTTCCTGCTGTTGAGGAAACGCAATGCCTGAAACTTCCCTGACGCCAATGCCCCTGAAGTCGGTTGCTCCCGTTTCCGCGGTGGCCCGCTGGCGCGACGCCATCCGAAGCACCCCGCCGGGACTGGTGATCGCCATTTTGGCGATTGCCGCCGTCGTGCTTGTTGCTGTTTTCCTGACGATCGACCTCAAGGGCAACATCGCTTACATCCTGCCGCGCCGCGTCATCAAGGTGTCCGCGATGCTCCTGGTGGCCGTGGCGGTGGGCGTCTCCACGCTGCTGTTCCAGACGGTGACTGCCAACCGGATCCTGACGCCGTCCATCATGGGCTTCGACTCCCTGTACATCCTGGTTCAGACTGCCCTGGCGTTCGTTGCCGGTGCCGCGACGCTGGCCACCGCGCCGTCCACGCTGAAGTTCGGCGTCGAAATCCTGCTGATGGTGGGGTTCAGTGCATTCCTGTACCGGTGGATGTTTACCGGAGCCACGCGATCCCTGCATCTGCTGTTGCTCGTGGGGATTGTTCTGGGGACGTTGTTCCGCGGTTTTTCATCGCTCCTGCAGCGGCTCATGGAACCGAGCGAATTCATCATCCTGCAGGACCTGTTCTTCGCCAGCTTCAACAATGTGGACCCGGGGCTGCTGGCGGTTTCCGCTGCGCTGATTGCCGGGGTGTGCGTTGGCGTGTGGCGCATGCGGCACACCTTGGACGTGCTGGCGCTTGGCCGTGAAGTGGCCATCAATGTCGGCGTGGACCACAAGCGCGTGGTGATGAGGGTGTTGCTTGCCTGCTCACTGCTCGTTGCGATTTCAACCGCCCTGGTGGGTCCCGTGACGTTCTTCGGGCTCCTGGTGGTCAGCCTCGGCTATCAGCTCTGCCGTGGCTTCCGGCACGCTTGGTTGCTGCCGATCGTGGTGCTGATTGGTGCCATTGCGTTGGTTGGCGGCCAGTTGCTGCTGGAGCGCGTGTTTGGCTTTGCCACTGCCCTAAGCGTCATCATCGAGTTCACCGGGGGCATCCTCTTCCTTTACCTGTTGCTGAAAGGCTCGCTGAAATGATTACCGTCCGGAACGTCACCAAGCGATACGGCGGCACCACCGTGCTGGACGATGTGTCCTGCGAGATTCCCCGCGGCGGCATTACGTCCATCATCGGCCCCAACGGTGCGGGCAAGTCGACGCTGCTCTCCCTGATCAGCCGGCTGCAGCCCATGGATGCCGGGGGAGTCTCAGTTGCCGGACTGGATGTCACGGCCACCCCCAGCAAGGAACTGGCCAGGACCATGGCCATCCTCCGGCAGGAAAACCATCTGACAATGCGGCTTACCGTGCGCGATCTCGTGGCCTTCGGGCGCTTCCCGCACAGTGGTGGCCGGCCCACTGTTGAGGACCTTGAGTATGTGGACGAGGCCATCCGTCAGTTGGATCTGACGTCCATGGCGGACAAGTTCGTTGACGAGCTCTCCGGTGGTCAGCGGCAGCGTGCCTACATTGCGATGGTCCTGGCGCAGGACACTGAGTACCTGCTGCTGGATGAGCCGCTGAACAACCTGGACATGAAGCACTCCGTGGAGATGATGCGCCTGCTCCGGCGTTTGTCGGACGAGCTAGGGAAGACCATCGTGTTGGTGGTCCATGACATCAATTTCGCGTCCTGCTACTCGGACACCATCCTGGCCATGAAGAACGGCCGGCTCATCCATCAGGGAACGCCATCGGAGATCATGCGCGCGGGGATGCTGCACGACGTCTATGACATCGATATCCGCATCGAGGAAATCGACGGCAACCGCATCGGCGTGTACTTCGCCTGACGCTCCGGCATACAGGCCCGAAGGAATGTCAGCAACCTTACTTTCGAGGAAAAAGGCTGCTACTTTGGCAGCATCGCTGATGTGGATCGCCGGACCGGACCGTGGCCCGGCAGCG
Source organism: Arthrobacter sp. R3-55 (assembly GCF_054161505.1). Lineage (NCBI taxonomy): Bacteria > Bacillati > Actinomycetota > Actinomycetes > Micrococcales > Micrococcaceae > Arthrobacter > Arthrobacter sp. R3-55. The sequence continues at coordinate 312,912 of NZ_CP096423.1, forward strand.
GAAAACAGGAGGTATCTTCAGTGAACGACACCCCTCAGCACAATGAACTGCCTTTGGCTGACTACGATCACATTCCCAGTGGAACCTTGCCGTCCCGGATCTCGGGCCTGGATGAGGGCGGGATCGAGCAGCTCCTCAACTACGAGCACGCGCATGGGAACAGGCTCCCCGTCGTCCAGATCCTGGAGCACCGGCTCGAGGCTCTCAAGAACGGCGCTAAGCCCAGCGGGAGCACCTCGCCCAGTACGCCCGAGGTCAGCCGGACCAGCACGGGTTCGCCCGTCAGCCCGGCAACGTCCGGCCCGCCGATCAACCCTCCGTCCCAGGGTGTTCCCACCAACCCGGCCCAGCCGCGGTGATGCCGGCTCTCCGGTGATGTGAGTTAAACGCCGACGTCGGCACCCAAGCCGGGTGCCGACGTCGTACTCTTTCTGCTGTCGCGGCTAACGTACTGCTGCGGTTTCCGCTTCCGACATCGCCTTCCATTCAGCCACGCGGGCCTGATGCAGGGGCGATTTACGGACTACTGCGTACGCGATGCCGAGGATGGCGAACCAGATGGGCGTCACCAGCAATGCGGTGAGGGTGTCCGGCTGCGTGGTCAACGCCCACACAAGGAAGGCGAAGAACGCGAAGACCACCCACACCATGGGAATGCCGCCGGGCATCTTGAACGGTGAGGCCGCGTGCTGCTCCGGGCGACGCTTGCGGTACACGAGGTAGCTGGCCAGGATGATGGACCAGACGAACATAAAGCAGACAGCGGACACGGTGGTCACCATGTCGAACGCCACGCCAACGTCCTTGCCCGCGTAGAGAAGCGCGACGCCGGCCAGCAGCAGGACGCAGGACAGGAACAGTGCGTTCTGGGGTACTTTGCGGCTGGAGAGCCGGCCGAAGAGCTTGGGGGCATCGCCATCGTGGGCCAGGCCGTAGACCATGCGTGACGTGGAGTAGATGCCCGAGTTGGCCGATGACATGGCCGAGGTAAGCACCACGAGGTTGACCACGGTAGCTGCCATGCCGAGCCCGGCCAGCGAGAACATGGCGATGAAGGGGCTTTGGCCTGCCTTGAACTCGGTCCACGGGGTGACGGACATGAGGATGATGAGGGCGCCTACGTAGAACAGCATGACGCGCAGGGGGATGGCGTTGATGGCGCGGGGGAGGTTGTGCTCCGGGTTCTTGGTTTCGGCAGCGGCGGTGCCCACCAATTCAATGCCCACGAACGCGAAGACTGCGATCTGGAATCCGGCCACAAAGCCCATGAATTCCTTGGGGAAGAACCCGCCGTGGCTCCAGAGATTGGTGAAGCTCGCAGTGCCCGCGTTGGACTGGAAGCCGGTGAAGATCATCACCAGGCCCACCACGATCAGCGCCACGATGGCCACGATCTTGATGAGTGCGAACCAGAACTCGGTCTCACCGAAAGCCTTCACCGTGGGCAGGTTCAGGAGAAGCAGGATGATGATGGTGGCGATGCCCGGGATCCAGAGTTGGATTCCCGGCCAGAGCTCGTTGGCGTAGCCCGCGATCGCGATGACATCGGCGACGCCCGTGACAACCCAGCAGAACCAGTAGGTCCATCCGGTGAAGAATCCTGCCCAAGGGCCCAGGAGGTCGCCCGCGAAATCGCTGAAGGACTTGTAGTTCAGGTTGGACAGCAGCAGTTGACCCATGGCCCTCATGACGAAGAACAGCATGAAGCCGATGATCATGTACACAAAGATCACGGAAGGCCCGGCAACGGAGATGGTTTTGCCGGAGCCCATGAACAGGCCGGTTCCGATCGCGCCGCCGATGGCCAGGAGCTGGATGTGGCGGTTGCTGAGCGAGCGTGACAGGTGGGGCTCGCTGTCCCTGCTGGAGGCGCGGAGCTGCCCCTGTGTTGTCTGATCGGACATTAGTTCAAGAACCCTTCGAAGGACCCGCCACAATAGTGACGGCCGTTACAAATGTGTTCGATAAAGCTATAGCCAATGCCTGACAAATGGCGAATCGGTCTGCATGGCGAAAGCTCCCCTTGTGGAAAAGAGGAGCTTAGGCCGTGGTTTGGCGGTGTTCATTACTTTGCGGCGGCTAGGCGATCTGACGCTTGTAGGCTGCCGTGGCAAAGGCGTAGGAAACAACGAGGATCCCAAGGCACCAGGCCAAGGCCACCCAAATGTCGCCGCCCACCGGGCGTTGCGCGAACAGATCCTGGATGGTGTTCACGATTGACGTCACGGGCTGGTTCTCGGCGAACCAGCGCACCGGGCCGGGCATGGTCTCCGTCGGGACAAAGGCCGAGCTGATGAAGGGCAGGAAGATCAACGGGTAGGAGAAGCCCCCTGCGCCGTCCACGGATTTCGCTGAGAGACCGGCGATGATGGCGATCCACGTCAGTGCCAAGGTGAAGAGTGCCAAAATGCCCGCGACCGCCAGCCAGTCCAGCACGTTGGCCGAGGTGCGGAAACCCATGAGGAGCGCCACCAGGACGATGATCACCAGTGAGAGCCCGTTGGCCACCAGCGATGTCAGCACGTGGGCCCACAGGACCGACGAACGTGCGATCGGCATGGACTGGAACCGCTCGAAGATGCCGCTCTGCATGTCCGTAAACAAGCGGACGGCCGTATAGGCGATGCCGGAAGCAATGGCGATCAGCATGATGCCCGGCAGCAGGTAGTTCACGTAGTTATCGGTATCGGTCCTGATGGCGCCGCCGAACACGTAGACGAACAGCAGCATCAGTGCGATCGGGGTGATCGCGGTGGTGATGATGGTGTCCACGCTCCGGAAGATGTGCCGCATGGAACGGCCCAGCAGGACCGATGTGTCGGCGAAGAAATGGGTGCTCATGACCTGTCCTTTACTGACTCGTTGCTGCCTGGTTGAACTCCAGCGCCGGCGCCTGCTTGAACGCCGGCGCCGGTGCCTGTGCCCGTACCCACCAGCGCCAGGAAGATGTCCTCCAGGCTTGGTTGCTTCTCGACGTATTCGATCTTGGCCGGCGGCAGCAGCTGCTTGAGTTCGGCGAGAGTGCCGTTTGCGATGATGCGTCCCTCATGGAGGATCGCGATCCGGTCCGCGAGCTGCTCGGCTTCGTCCAAGTACTGCGTGGTGAGCAGGACTGTGGTCCCCTGATGGGCGAGATTCTTGACGATCTGCCACACCTCAAGGCGCGCTTCGGGGTCGAGGCCGGTGGTTGGCTCATCCAGGAAGATCACCTTCGGATCACCGATCAGGCTCATGGCGATGTCCAAACGACGACGCATGCCGCCCGAGTACGTCGCCACCTTGCGGGACGCCGCCTCGGTGAGGCTGAACTGCGCCAGCAGGTCATCGGCTATTCCGCCCGGATTCTTCAAGTGCCTGAGTTTCGCTACCAGGATCAGGTTCTCCTTGCCGGAGAGGACTTCGTCCACTGCGGCGAACTGACCGGTGAGGCTGATGGACTGCCTCACCTGAAGCGACTCGGCGGCAACGTCAAAGCCCTCGACGGCGGCCGAGCCGGCGTCCGCTTTCAGCAGCGTAGAGAGGATTTTCACCATAGTGGTCTTGCCCGCTCCGTTGGAGCCCAGCAGGGCAAAGATGCTGCCGGGGGCTACCTCGAAATCGACTCCGCGGAGTACATGGAGATCCTTGTAGGACTTTTCGATGCCCTTTACCTGTATTGCCGCAGCAGTCATGATTCCGCTTCTTTCGCCTTGTCGATTGCCTTGTTCAGGCGCTCGCGTTCCTTGTCGATCCAGCGCTTGCCGCCGTACGCCTGGGCGAAGGTTTCGGCGAATTCGATCGGATCTTCGCCCACCATTTCGGTCACCGGCGTGCCTTCAATAGCAGCCCTTTCCCACAGGTCTGCCAGGTCCGTGAACATCTGGACCATGGTGTCGCCGTCGGTGACGCCGCCGTAGTACATCAGGTAGCGGTTGAAGGCCGACGCTACGGTCCGATAGGGCTCAGGCAGTGCATCCATGCGGCCCTTGGCTTGCTTGTACTGCTTCTTCTGCTCGAGTGACCCGGTGACCAGTTCGATCCATTTTGCTGCCATGGTTACTTTCCTTCCTTGCGGAGCTCTTCAATCCGTCCGGACAAGAAGCTCCAGGTGTTCCAGAATTCGTTCAGTTCTTTTTGGCCCTGCGCATTGAGTGTGTAGACCTTGCGGGGCGGCCCTTTTTCGGAGGGACGCTTCTCAACGTCCACCAGCCCCTTTTGCTCGATCCTGACCAGCAGCGCGTACACGGTGCCTTCAGCGATCTCGGTGAATCCTTGCTCCCGGAGCAGCGTGGTGATTTCGTATCCGTACGCTGCCTTTCCGGTCAGAAGGGCTAGAACTATGCCCTCCAATGTGCCTTTGAGCATCTCTGTCATCTGCTTGCCCATCGGACACCTCCCTCGCTACTCAGTATTACTAGCTACCACTACATAGTAGAACTAAGTACCGGTACTTAGCAATACTGAGTTCTGAGGATACTTTGCCAAGTGGCATGCTGGGGTAGTGACTACTCCATCCGGTACCGTGCCCGCCTTGTTCACCGCCGCCGTCGAGGGTGGAACCTTCACCCTCAGGCGCGCCCGCAGGGGCGACCTGCCGCGGATACTCGAACTGCTGGTGGACGATCAGCTGGGCGCCGTCCGCGAAAATGCCGACGATTTAGCGCCGTACGAGCAGGCTTTTGAGGCGATCGACGCCGATCCGTCGCACCTTTTAGTGGTGGGCGAACTCGCCGGCGAGGTGATGGCCACGTTCCAGCTCAGCTACCTTCCAGGGCTGTCCCGCAAGGGGTCCTGGCGTGCTCAGATCGAGGCGGTCCGGGTGGCTGATGTCCTCCGGGGCCAAGGTGTTGGGGCGCTGATGATCCAGTGGGCTGTTGACCAGGCGCGGGATCGGGGCTGTTCCCTGGTTCAGCTCACCACCGACAAATCCCGCGTAGCGGCGCATCGTTTCTACGAGCGTTTGGGGTTCGTCGCCAGCCATGAGGGCATGAAGTTGACGCTTTAGGGGGCTGGCTCCTCACTGTTTTCCACATAGGGCGATTCCGCCCTTATGGGGCCCTGGGCCCGCTGGAAGGGTGGGGCTATGGAGAAGATTCAAGAGCGGCAAGGTGTTGGTGGTGGCTCACTTGAACCCGGAGTCGGCCATAAGGCCAGGGACTCCGCGATCGATGTTTCGGACCTCATTACCCTGCTGAAGGCCGTCCGGTTGGGGTCCTCCAGCGTTCAGCTGATTGATCAGCTACGCGATTTAGAGAGCCTGAAGTCCGCCATTGCCGGCGTTCAGGCCCATGCCGCAGTGGCTTTCGACCTTGCGCAACGGCAAGAGCAGACACTCGCCGGTGTTCCAGCATCGGAGCAAGGGCAAGGTTCCGGAGCGCAGATTGCCCTGGCGCGCCGCGAGTCACCAAGCCGGGGCTCGCGCCTTCTGGGGTTGGCGAAAGCGTTGGTGAGGGAGATGCCGCGCACCATGGCCGCCTTGGAATCGGGCCAGCTCAACGAGTGGCGTGCCACGTTGCTCGTGAAGGAAACAGCTTGCCTCTCCCTGGAAGATCGGCGTGCCGTGGATGAGGAACTCGCGCCGGATGAAGGTACCTTTGAGGGCGTCGGTGACAAAACAATCATCGCCGCGGCCAAAGCCGCCGCCTATCGGCGCGATCCCCGCACCGTTTCCCAGCGCGCCAGCCGCGCTGCCACAGAGCGGACTGTCAGCCTGCGCCCCGCGCCGGACGCCATGACATACCTGACCGCCCTGCTTCCTGTTTCCCATGGCGTTGCCGTCTATGCCGCGCTTTCTCGAAAGGCAGACTCCGCGCGCGCCGGCGGAGACCCCCGGAATCGGGGCCAAGTTATGGCGGATGCCTTGGTGGAACGCGTCACCGGCAGGCGGGGCGGTATCAGCGGAGTCGATCTCGAGCTCATCATGACGGACCGCACGTTATTGCAGGGTGACAGTGAACCTGCCCGGTTGAAGGGCTACGGAATAGTCCCCGCTGAGTGGGCGAGGGCATTGGTCGGCGCCGGTGCGGTTCAAGCGGACAAGACCCCTGGGCAGGAGCCTTCCACCTCGGGCGGCGGCCCGGTGTCAACGCCGGATCCGGAGTTCACTGTATGGCTTCGCCGCCTCTACACAGCGCCTTCCACCGGGGATCTCATCACTATGGACTCCAAGGCGCGGCTCTTTCCCCCGAGATTGAGGCGGTTTATCGAGATCCGGGATGACGCCTGCCGCACTCCTTACTGTGATGCACCCATCAGGCATATCGATCACGTCGTGCCATGGCATTCGGGCGGCACCACCACAGTGACCAATGGTGCAGGGCTCTGCGAAGCATGCAATCACGTCAAGGAAAATCCTGGCTGGGCGGCCCGTCAGGTGCCCGAGGATGTGCACACTTTGGAAGTCAGCACACCAACAGGGCATGCCTACCGATCATCAGCGCCGCCACTTCCTGGCCATCTTCGATCAACGGGTGCGCCGGTCGAGGCGGCTGGGGGTCTTTAGTCCCCGGGGTTAGGCTTATCGACTCTTAGGTACCCTAACTATTAGGATACCTAAATATGAGCACCTTTGATCCTCGGTTACTTGATCTCGCCCAGGAATTTCGTGAGTCACTGCGCCTCGGCGTGTACATGTTCCGCCGGCTCGATCCCGACGGCGACCTTACTGCCGCGCAACTGAGCCTGCTGTCCATGATTTCCGACGGCGGCCTCCGCGTGGGCGATATCGCCAGGAATCTGGGTATCAAGGTTCCCAGCGCTACGGAGCAGATCATCAAGCTCGAGCGCGCCGGCCTGATTACGCGCCAGCAGGATCCCGACGATTCCCGCGCGGTGCAGGTAGTCATTACTGAATCCGGGACGTCCGCGGTTAGCTCTGCCAATCAGCGGCGCAACGCCATGGTGGCCGAACTTCTGGCGGACCTCAGCAGCGACGAAATTGAGCACCTCGCCGCAGCATTGCCGGTCATCGCCAAGCTCAACAGCTCATTCCAGAACTAAGAAAAGCCGCAGGACTAAAAAGACCAGCACCGACAAGGAGCCATTGAATGTCACGCCAGTTGGCTGACGCTTCAGCAAGCGCCGAAACAGCCATCGAAACCACGCTGGAGGCGGAGAAAGCCTCCTTCCTCAAGCAGCCCAAGGCGGTGTGGGCCACCGCCCTGGCTGCCGTTTTCGCGTTCATGGGTATCGGGCTGGTGGACCCGATCCTGCCCGCGATTGCCAAGAACCTCGAGGCATCCACCAGCGAAGTCTCGCTGCTATTCACCAGCTACTTCCTGGTGACGGCCATTGCCATGTTGATCAGCGGATTCGTATCTTCAAGGATTGGCGGCAAGAAAACCTTGCTGATCGGTTTGGCGATCATCGTGGTTTTCGCGTCCTTGTCCGGCTTCTCTGGCAGTGTTGAGCAACTGGTGGGGTTTAGGGCGGGTTGGGGCCTCGGCAACGCACTGTTCGTGGCCACGGCCCTCGCCGTGATCGTCGGCGTGGCCAGCGGGGGAACCGGCACGGCCATCATCCTTTATGAAGCAGCCTTGGGCCTTGGCATCTCGCTGGGGCCGCTTCTGGGCGCTCTCCTTGGTGGCTGGCAGTGGCGGGCACCCTTCTTCGGCACCGCTGTCCTCATGGCGGCAGCCTTTATCGCACTGCTGGCGTTGTTGCCCAAAACACCAGCGCCCGCTAAGAAATCCCGCCTCAGGGATCCACTGCTGGCGCTCGGACACAAGGGGCTACGTACCACCGCGGCGAGTGCCCTGTTCTATAACTACGGGTTCTTCACCATCCTCGCGTTCACCCCGTTCATTCTCGGCATGGACGCCTACGGGATCGGGGGAGTGTTCTTCGGCTGGGGAGTAGCAGTCGCCGTCTTCTCGGTTTTCGTCGCCCCAGTTCTGCAGAAGCGGTTCGGGGCCGTCAAGGTCCTCACCGGCACTCTGGCCGTGCTCATGCTCGACCTCATCGGGCTGGGACTGGCCGCTGGGCACTCGGTGACCGCCGTCGTCGTGCTTGTCATTGCTGCCGGTGCTTTGCTGGGCATCAACAACACTGTCTACACCGAGTTGGCCATGGGAGTCTCCGATTCACCGCGTCCTGTCGCTTCCGCCGGTTACAACTTTGTGCGTTGGATGGGCGGGGCACTGGCCCCCTTCGCGGCAGCTCAGCTCGGTGAACACTTCGGACCGCAGATTCCGTTCTTCGCGGGCGCAGTTGCCATGGCGATCGCCATCTTCATTGCGCTTGGTGGCCGCACATACCTGAAATCGCACGAGCCACACCTGGTGTGATTCACCGCGGCTGAACAGCTCCTAAACACCGGAAAGCCCGGCGGAATCAATCCGCCGGGCTTTCTTCGCGCTACTTTGCTTCGTCGGAGGTGACCGGAAGCGGGGCTACCGGTGCGCCCTTGGGAACAAACAAGGTTTCAGCTTGCTCCAAGGACATGCCGTTCGTTTCGGGAACCTTGAACATCACAAAGAAGAACGATGCCGCCGCGAACGCCGCGTACATGGCGTAGGTCAATGGCAGCGAACCTGCTGCCATGATGGGGAAGCTGAGCGTGATGGCGAAGTTCGCGATCCACTGTGCCGCGGCGGCCAGACCGAGGGCGCGGGCGCGGATGCGGGACGGGAAGATCTCACCCAGCAGAACCCACACGAGCGGACCCCATGAAGCCCCGAAGCTGATAACAAAAACGTTGGCGGCAACCAGGGCAACGGGACCCCAAGCGCCCGGGAGGCTGATCTCTGAACCCGTACCGACCGCCGAGGAGAAGGCCAGTGCCATGACGCCGAGGGACACGGCCATGCCAATGGATCCGGTCAGGAGGATAGGGCGGCGGCCGATTCGGTCCACCAAAGCGATGGCAACCAGGGTCACCAGAATGTTGGTCACGGACGTTGCAACGGAGATTGTCAGGGAGTCCTTTTCCTGGAACCCAACTGCCTTCCACAGGGTGGTGGAGTAGTAGAAGATCACGTTGATGCCAACGAACTGCTGCAGCACGGACAGGATGATGCCGATCCAGACCACCGGCAGCAGGCCGAACCTGTTGCCGCGGAGTGAGCCCTTCTTGGTGGAGAGCTTTTCCTGTTGGATGGAGTCCCGGATTTCACGAATGTGGCGCTCGATGTCGTCACCCGGGATGAGCTTCTTGAAGACGGTGCGGGCCTGGTCTTCCTTGCCGTTGAGCACCAGGAAGTGCGGGGACTCCGGCAAGCGGAAGGCAATCCACCCGTATACCGCGGCCGGCAGGGCGCAAGCGATGAACATCCAACGCCAGGCTTCAATGTCCAGCCACAAAATGCCGTCGGCGCCGCCGGCCGAGTTGGCGAGCACCGCATCGGAGAGGAGGGCTGCAAAAATGCCGGTGGTGATGGCCAGTTGCTGGAGTGATGCCAGGCGCCCGCGTACGTGGCGCGGGGAAATTTCGGAGATGTATGCAGGGGCAATGACAGAGGCAAGTCCGATACCCAAGCCTCCCACCAGACGCCAGAAGATGAGGTCCCAGACACCGAAGGCCAGGCCGGTTCCCACCGCACTCACCAGGAAGAGCAGCGCACCGATTTTCATGGCGGGGATGCGTCCGTAGCGGTCGGCTATCTTCCCGGCGAAGTAGGCGCCGGCGGCGCAGCCCAACAATGCGACAGCTACGGCGAATCCGGTCAGTGCCTCGCTCATGACGAATTCGTCCGCCATTGCATCCACCGCACCGTTGACAACGGACGAATCGAAGCCAAAGAGGAAGCCGCCCACGGCACCTGCAACGGCCAGGCCGATCACTTTCCTGGAAACTGGTGGCGCGCCTTCTTCGGTGCTGGAACTGGACATGGGTCTCCCTTGGGGAATGGTGTGGTGGGATCGCGGTGCGGGACGTCGTCGGCTGTCCGACGGGGACGCCGGTGCACTCGCGCTACACAGTGTGGCACGTCATATCGCCCGAGTTCCAGTCAAGTGACCGACGCGACATGCATTCAGGTTGTTAACGTATGGACGTCTATTGGGGGCCTGTGAGCTTGCTGGGTGGCCCCTACATGCTAGCTGTGTTGCGAAAATGACGTCCGAGGATGTGGAAAACGCAGCAGATGACAGAACTAATTGAACGCATCGCTTGAAGCGCGGGATGCCTTGGTAGCTCAAGAAAGAAAGGCAGCCCGAGGGCTGCCTTTCGTTCGTCGCCACGTCGCCACCGCTACTAGAGGCGGAGAGATGCTGAGGTGAACTATTGCTAGTGCGCCGGCACTGACTCCTTGGCTGCTGCCTTCGGATCGGTGAGCTTCTTATTCGGCAACGCGAAGCTGATCAGGAAGGCAATGACCATGAGCCCGGCAGCCGTGAGCATGACGATGTCGATCGCTTGGGCGAAGCCTTCAGTGATGGGCCGTGTCAGCGTGCTGTTGGCGGTGTGGAGCCAGCTGGTGTCATTCAAGGATTCGTTGTTGGCGCCATTCTTGAAGAAGTCAAAGAGCTTGGCGTTGGCGGGATCGGATGCCACAGCCGGGTCCTTCATGACAGCTTGGTAGTCCGGGTTGGAAGCGGCGGTCTTCATGCCCTCGGCGATCTTGTCGGCCGCAACGCTGAACAACATGGAGATGAACACCGCAGTTCCCACCGCGCCACCCATCGAGCGGAAGAAGGCGGCCGTTGACGTGCCCACGCCCATATCTTTAGGCGGAACGGATACCTGCATGGCAAGGGTCAGGGGTTGCATGCAGAAGCCCAAACCTACACCGAAGAACACGGCAATCAGCCCGGGAACCCACAGGCCGGTATCGACGCCGAGGACCAGGCCCATGACGGTAGCGGCAGCAGCCAGGATCGCCGTACCCATGATCGGGAAGACCCGGTACACCCCTGATGAGGAGATGGTTCGGCCTGCGGAAATCGATCCGAAGAGGATGCCTACAGTAAACGTGATCATCATCAGGCCGGCCTCGGTGGGAGTCAGCCCCTTCACGAGCTGCAGGTACATGGGCAGCATGGCGATGGCGCCGAACATTCCGATGCCGATGATGAAGTTCAGCAGCGAGGACAAGCCGAAAGTGGTGTTCTTGAAGAGACGCAGAGGAATCAGGGCGTAGTCGCCGGCCCGCTTTTCAGCGAGCAGGAACGCCACGATGCCAATGACGCCGAGACCGTAGCAGAGCCAAGAGGCTCCCGATGCCCAGCCCCAGACGCGGCCCTGCTCTGCGACCAGAAGCAGCGGAACAATGGCCAAGGTGATGGCTGCGGCACCCCAGTAGTCGATCTTTTGCTTCACGTGCCGCGCGGGCAAGTGCAGGTACATGAAGACCACCACAAGGGCGGCGAGCCCAATGGGTAGATTGATGAAGAAGACCCAACGCCAGCCTTCGAAACCCAGGATGTTGGCGGAGCCCGCGAAAGCCCCGCCAATCACCGGACCGAGCACGGAAGAAATGCCAAAAACGGACATGAAGTAGCCCTGGTACTTGGCCCTGTCCTTCAGGGCCACGATGTCACCGATGATGGTCAGTGCCAACGCCAGCAAGCCGCCGGCTCCGAGGCCTTGGATGCCGCGGGCAATGGCAAGCTCGGTCATGGAGTGCACGGATCCGGCGTAGAGCGATCCCACCAGGAAGATTACGATGGCCACGAGGTACAGCGGGCGGCGACCGAAGATGTCGCTGAGCTTGCCGTACAGGGGCGTGCTCACCGTCGAAGTGATGAGGTACGCGGTAGTGGCCCACGCCTGAAGCGAGAGGCCATCGAGATCGTTGGCGATGGTGTAGATGGACGTGGACACAATGGTCTGGTCCAGCGACGACAGGAACATGCCGAGCATGAGTCCCACCATGACGGTGAGTGTCTGACGATGGGTCAGCACCTCGCCGGCGGCCCGTACGGGCGTGGTTTTGGACATATCTTCTCCAGAGGTGGCAGAAAAGTGGGTTAAGCAGGATAGTTGCTTTCAGTAACTATCTTACTGCCGGGTTGATTCCCTCCGGGAGAATATTTCTTCCACTTTCCTTTCTAAGTCGGGAGCCGCGGAAGAGTCAGCGCTCGATCAGGATGCCGTCCGGGTCGCAGTAGATCATCACGCCGGGTTGGATGCGAACGCGATCAATGACCAGTTCAACGTCCACCTCACCAACACCCGTCTTGGCGCTTTTCTTAGGGTTGCTGCCGAGGGCTTTGACGCCAAGGGGCAGGCGGGAGATGGCCTCGCGGTCCCGGATGGCTCCGTTAATCACCACGCCGGACCAGCCGTTGGCCACAGCGCTCGCCGCAATAAGGTCTCCCATGAGGGCAGTCCGCAGTGACGCTTGTCCATCAATGACCAGAACGGCTCCTTCGCCGGGGGTGTTGAGGATGGTCTTCACCAGGGCGTTGTCTTCAAAGCACCGTATGGTGCGTACCGGTCCGCTGAAATGGGTGTTCCCACCCAGGTTGTGGAACTGAATGGCTATGGACTCCAGTTCCTCCCCACGTTCGTCGTAGAGATCGGCCGTATTCACTTGCTCGCTCACAATGCTTCTCCTCAGTCGCTGTGAGGCCACACTAACGCTCGCGACGGGGCCATAGCACCGCTTGTAGCGGCCTATGTGGATAAAAGGCGCGACGGCGGCTCATGGTCGCTTCGCCGCGCTAGGCTGAATCCAAACATTCAAATGAGGGGAAACCTGCCATGAGCTTGTCCGACCTGCCGGGTCCGGTGCCGGATCCTGCCGTCATTCGCGGCGGAACCACCACGGCACTTGCCGAACCTGTTGCCCGGGTCCGGCCGATCTGGGTTACCGGCGTTGTGCTGGTCAACCTCGGCATCAACGCAGCGTTCTTCGGCCCCCTCCAAGTGCTCCTCGGCCTGCAGGCAGCCCACTTTGACGAAGGCCAGAAAGAAGCGATCCTTGCCTTGGTCACTGGCTGTGGAGCAGCCGTTTCCATGGTGGCAAACCCGCTGTTCGGGGCGTTCAGCGACCGCACGACGTCCCGGTTTGGTCGGCGTGTTCCTTGGGTCCTGATGGGCGCCATCCTGGGAGCTGTTGCGCTCGTTGCCTTGGCCGGTGCTCCCAACGTTGCAGCCATGACGTTGCTTTGGTGCCTTGTGCAGGCCGGAGCCAACGCCATGTACGCCGCCATTACGGCCGCCGTACCTGACCGCGTCCCTGTTCCACAGCGTGGAACTGTAGGTGGACTAGCCGCCATGGGGCAGACAGTAGGCATCTTGATCGGCGCGGTTATCGCGGCGGTCGTCGTTGGAAACTTCGCCGCCGGGTACTGGCTGTGCGCTGCGGCGTTGTTGGCCGGCGTCGTGCTTTACCTTTTCAAGAATGACGATCAGCAGCTTCCGCCAACTGAGCGCCCGCCGTTCAACCTGGCAGACTTCCTCAAGGGCTTCTGGGTCTCGCCTAAACGCTATCCGGATTTCGCGTGGGCTTGGCTGACCCGTCTGCTGGTAAGCACGGGCAACCACATGGTCACGTTGTATCTGTTGTTCTTCCTTAGTGATGCTGTGCGTCTGAAGGAAACTGAGGGAATCGATCCCTCGTTTGGTGTCCTCATACTTACCGGGCTGTATGCGGTCTCGGTCATTATCACCAGCGTGCTTGGGGGCCGGCTGAGCGACAAGATGGGCAAACGGAAGCCATTGGTGATCGCGTCGTCGGTCATCATTGCGCTGGCCTCGCTGATCCTCGCCTTCGCACCAACATGGATCGGCGGGCTTGCCGGTGCGGTGGTGTTGGGGATCGGGTTTGGAGCCTACCTCGCCGTCGACTTCGCCCTCATCACGCAGGTCCTCCCGACGGGGATGGACCGCGGCCGGGACTTGGGCGTTATCAACATTGCCAACTCGTTGCCCCAGGTGATCGCCCCGTTGATCGCCTCTCCGTTTGTCCTCTACTGGGGCGGCTACGTCTCGCTTTACGTAGCCGCCGCAGTCATCGGGCTCTTGGGTGCCGTGTTCGTGGTGAAGATCAAGAGCGTCGACTAGTCCTAGAAGACGGCTGTGAAACCGCCCCAGCCCCAGCCGACTACGGTGGACCCTTTCCAGCCACCGGCCCCGTTTCCGTAGTACATGTGCATTCGGCCTGAATAGTCGATGCCATAAACATCCTGATGACCGTCTGCGTTGAAATCACCGGCAGCTCCAACTCTGGCCATGACCTGCCACCCAACACCGATGACCTGGCGTTGGTCGATGGCCGAGCCATTCAGTCGGTAGCTGTAAAGCAGTCCGGAGGGTGTCCGCCCCATGAGGTCCTCGACGCCGTCGCCGTTGAAGTCGCCGGCAGGGAAGACTGTGTTGAACATGTTCCAGCCAGTTCCGACCGGGTTCCCGCCGTAGGTAAGGCCCCCACCGCTGTAACTGGCGAAGTGCCAGAGAGTTCCGTTGGAGTCGCGGCCGTAGATGCCGCTGTGACCACCGTCGCTGGCTGTACTGGTTGCCGCAAATATGGTGTTGAAGACACTCCAGCCAGTGCCGATTTGACGCTGCTGGAGCCAGCCGCCTTGGCCGTCTCCCGGGTACAGGAGCAGGCGTCCCGCAGCGTCCCTGGCCACGACGTCGTTCCTGCCATCGCGGTCAAGATCACCTGCCTTGAAAATGGACGTCATTTCAGACCATCCCTGCCCGATCGCACGCGGCGTCTGCCATCCGCCCTGGGCAGACGTGGGATACATGTTGAGGATGCCGGCGCGGTCACGGGCCAGGACATCCGTCGTTCCATCGCCATCGAAACCACTGGACCAGTGGGAATCCTTGATATTTTCCTTCCATTCGCTGGTTACAAGCCGCAAGGTGTCCCAGCCGGAGGAAACAGTGACCTCAGCGGCGACGAAGTGGTTTGGGTAGTTGTGCGCTTGGTCCTGCGGGGTGGGACGATACGTCGCACCGCCCGGGCGTTCGGCATAGGGAGGTCCCACCCAGCGGTACTTGACAACTGGACTTGCCCCGGACGGAACAGGAACTTCGGCAAGGCTGAAGTCAGTACGGAGAATGGAACCAACTGCTCCTTCGCCCAAGACTTTCGGGCGTCGAGGCTGAATGACGGGTCCTACCGCTTTCGAAACAATCCCTGTGGGCAGGTATCCGGGCGCGTAGACCACCGCCCTGAAGGAAATCAGGGAGCCGACGTCAAAAGAAGAAAAGTCATAGTCGTATGTCGTTCGGTAGTGGTCCACACCATCCCGCATCCACTGATAGTCGGCGTGGGACACGCTGCCTTGCCATTGACCAAGATTGGCTCTCGCCCAGATTTCGGTTTCGGGAACCCCCTCAACGAAGGCGGGCGCCAGATTGACATTCTGCTGAAGTCGCACGGCCGGGTTGATGACCTCGAAAGCAGCTTTTGGGAAGTCCTCGGTAGCCGATTTATCCCCTCCGTATTTTCGAGGCTTTATGGTGGTGTTTGAGCCGTCTGCAAAGTCAACGGCGGCTTGCCGAAGCGTGTATTTCCCTGCTGCGTCTTTCTCGTTGACAGTCCGCACCACGGATCCGGATGTCCGTGGTTCTCCGCCGGCCGGCATACTCCAATGCAGGTATATCTCGGTGGCTTGTGATGGGTCGACCATCACGATAGTAAGACGAGTGGCCGGACGAGCCACTGTGAAGTTCAAGCGCATCTCGCCTGACACAGGTATGGGGGCCGTGGTAGCTGCTCCCAGAGTCAGGAAGGCAGGGTCCGGTGGCCAAACGTAGGACTCCACGGTCGACGATTCAGCCTCCAACGGCGACGCCTCAGCCGCTGGGCTGTGCTGTAGAAGACCGGCCAGCATAGCCGTGAGGACCAGTGCCAGGATACGCAGATGGCGCCCTGGGGGTGGGGTTGGCGAGTTCGTCATCTTCACATCTCCTATTGAGTGCTGAGTAGCCAAAAAGCCGAAGGGTTCGGATTAGAACACTGCTGTGAAGCCGCCCCAACCCCAGCCGACAACCGAGGAACCCTTCCAGCGGTAACCGGCTATGCCGAAGCGCGAGTAACCCGAATTGTCGCCCAGGTACATGGTGAGACGGCCGTTGCCATCTATCCCGTAAACGTCGAAGTCTCCATCGCCATTGAAGTCACCGGCCACGCCGATGCGCGCTACCGATTCCCAACCCCAGCCGATGGAGCCGGCAAAACCGCCAGGCAAGCCATATTCTTCGAACCAACCGTTCCGGTGAGTGGTTCGCACTTCGAGATTTCCCCAGAAAGGACGGGTGAGAACAACAAGGTCTGGCGTGCCAAGGAAGTGCCCAGCACCGACGGCATAGTAACCCTCCCATCCTTGGCCGATCTTGCGGGGGGTAAGCCAGCCACCCCAACCGTTGCCGGGATACAAGACCAAGTTGCCGGCTGAGTCCTTGGCGAGAATGTCATTGGTGCCGTCCCCATTGAAGTCTCCGGGCGCGATGAGGTCCGTGAAACTCTGCCAACCCTGGCCAACTTGGAGTGCCTTCTTCCAGCCGCTAGAACCGTTTCCTTGGTACAGGAATAGGCGTCCCTGACCGTCGCGGGCCAGGACATCCACCGTGCCATCGCCATCGAAGTCACCAGGTGAGACCAATATATTGAAGTTGTTCCAACCCCACCCAATCACCTGGGTTGGCTGCCAGTTGCCGCGCCCGTCCGTGGGGTACAACAGGAGCCGGCCCGAGGCGTCCCGCGCAAAGATGTCCAGGGTACCGTCGCCGTTGAATCCGCGGGCGCGGGCAGCTGCCGCGATGCGCAGCGGGTGGGAGGCTTGAACCGTCGTTGTGGAGTCTGCGTCATAGGTGATCGTGACGGAAGCGGCTACGACTCGTCCCAAGTCAGCTGACGTTGCGCGGTACGTTGTTCCAGTTGCACCAGGGATTACAGCTCCGTCACGCATCCAGGCGAATGAGACGGCCGGACTCCCTCCTTCGGGTGACACATGGGCGAATGTGTTTGAGATGTCCATCACCAGCAAGCCCCCGACGGTTGCGTCGCCGCCCAGTTGGGGTGGGGTACTGACATAAACCAAGCGCGCAGGCACTCCAATCGCGGGCACGGCCGCTTCTGCAGGCAGCGCCGGGGCTACGAGCAAACCAGCCACCAAGGACGCGGCAAGGACTGAAAACAAACGCCGTGGCTTGCGTGCAACCGCGGGCGTAGGAGTACTGGTCTCCAAAGGGTTCCTCCAGGGAAAGAGGCTGCCTGGTTCCGGCAGCGGTAGATGCATTGAAAAATACTCGGAGGAACCCTGCCCGGGTCTCGGCGGGGCGACTCGTTGGTGAAAGTAGCGAAAGCTACTAGAAGACGGCGTTGAAGCCGCCCCAGCCCCATCCGACAACGGCCGAGGTCTTCCATCCACCGGAACCATTGCCGTAGTACATGCGCATCTGGCCGGAGGTGTCTATACCCCAGACGTCATTGGCGCCGTCGCCGTCGAAGTCACCTGCTCCTCCCAGCTTGGTGATGGCGTTCCACCCCTGGCCGATCACGCCGCTGGTGGTCCAGCCTCCGTAACCGTTACCGCCATAAAAGCGCAGATTACCTGCAGCGTCGCGGGCCAGGACGTCGGGCTTGTGGTCACCGTTGAAGTCGCCTGGTGAGAAGACGGATGTCATGCCGTTCCAACCCCAGCCAACTGTTGACGCACCGAGGAATCCGCCGTATCCATTGCCCGGATACAGGACGAGCTCACCGGAGGGCTTGCGTGCCAGGAGATCGTTGTTGCCGTCACCGCTGAAGTCGGCGGCAGGGAAGATCGAGCTGAAGATGCCCCAGCCCCAACCAATTTGCTGGCGGGGGTACCAGCCGCCCTGGCCATCTGCCGGGTAGAGGAAAAGAGAACCTGCATTGTCACGGGCAATGACGTCGTTCTCGCCGTCGTTGTTGAAGTCACCGGCGGAGAACATCAGGTTGAAGATGTTCCAACCGGAGCCAACTTCGTAGGCCTGCTTCCACGTACCGTTGCCTCCGGTGGGAAACAAGCCCAAGCGGCCTGAGGAGTCACGGATGAAAAGGCTCATGGTGTAGGGATCCCAGTACTCTGTGCGGTAAGAGCCTGAGGTGTGGGGCCGGTCAATGTCCACTGGCGTCACGTAGTTGAAGTCCAAGGCATCCAGGGCAACAGCAGCAGTGCCGGAGCCCGGCAAATTGCCCGGGTTGTGGATCAGCGAACCGTCGCGCCAGTAGCCCAGTTCCTGACCGGCAGCGGTGAGGATCTGCAGATACTGCGCAACATACGTTCCTGGCGAAGTCCCCTGAGCGAAGAACACGTCGAACGAGTACGTCGAGTCGGCAGCGCTGTAGGAGCCTTGCGTCATCTGCGTGTGCAGCTTGCCGGTGGCGGTGTTGCGGAAGAGCACGTAAACGTCGTTGATAGGACCTGAGGCTTGGACCGTAATTCTGGATGTCGCTTGTCCGCCCGCAGCGATCGAGTCCGGCGTAGTGGAGACCGCCACCGGGACCGGCGCAAAAGTGTCATCGGCCTGCGCTGCCGGGGCTAAGCCCAGCCCGCCAACCAAGACGATGCTGCCTGTCATCATTGCCAGCCAGCTGCGCACACGGCGCAAAGGAGTGATCCCCATTGTTCCCCCAAATCGGGCCGGTCCCGGATGGCCGGCGGGTGTAAGTGACTTGAGAGTACAACGGCGGAACGACAGTCTGGGAATTTGCTGGCAAAAATTCAGGGAAAAGACAAGTCAAACCCGAAACTCAACCAAAATCGGCTTAGAACACCGCTGTGAACCCGCCCCAGCCCCAACCGACAACGCCAGCGCCCTTCCAGCCTCCGCTGCCATTGCCGTAGTACATGTTCAGCTGGCCGGCGGAGTCGATGGCCCAGACATCGTTGATGCCGTCGCCGTTGAAGTCGCCTGCGCCGCCGATGCGTGCCATGACGTTCCAACCGGTGCCGACGGCGCGCGCTGTAGTCCAGCCGCCGCTGCCGTTCCCGCCGTAGAGCCGGAGATTCCCGGCATTGTCGCGGCCCATGACATCGGGATTCCCGTCGCCGTCGAAGTCGCCGGGGGAGAAGACCTGGCTCAGGGCATCCCAACCTTGGCCTACCGCGCCGGGGGAGCGGAAACCGCCGCTGCCGTTGCCGGGGTAGAGGACCAGGCCTCCTGCGGGCGTGCGTGCCAGAAGGTCGTTGGTGCCGTCCCCGGAGAAGTCGCCGGCCGGAATGACGGCGTCAAAGACGTCCCAACCCCAGCCGACTTCCTTGCGGGGCAGCCATCCGCCGGTTCCGTTGCCCGGGTAGAGGAACAGGGTACCGGCGTCGTCGCGTGCCAGGACGTCGTTGAACCCGTCGCTGTTGAAGTCACCGGCGTTGAACACGCGGTCAAAGACATCCCAGCCATATCCGATTGTCTTCGCGGCCTGCCAGCGTCCGGCGCCGTCGGTGGGGTAGAGCAGCAGATTCGCCGAGGCGTTCCGGGCGAACAGGTCCAAGGAGGTACCGGCGTCGAATCCTGCTGTGTGGGCTTTGTTCCGCACCACGGTGCGGCTGTACACGGTGAAGGGCCGCGTGGCCGTGGCCGGGTTGCCGGCCTGGACTACTGCACGGAAGCCCACGACGGCGCCACGGTCGGCCGCGGTCAGCGTGTAGGTTTTGGCGGTGGCCCCGTTGATCGGGGTACCGTTCCGCACCCATTCATACCTGATGCTGACGGTACCGCCGGCTGTTCCGGCGGAAACGCCGGCCTCGTTGAAGAGGCCGGTGAGTTTCTCGCCGATGGTCAGTTTCCCCAGGAGCGTGGGGGCAGTTGCGGTGATGGGCGAGGTGGGTGTGAGCGGCAGGGAAGATGCCGATACAGCCCGGTAGCCTGACCGGGTGGCCGTGACCCTGACGGACAGGGTCTGGTCGAGGTCGGCTTCGGCTACCCGGTAGCTGTTGACGGTGGCGCCGGCTATGGGCTGACCGTTCCGCAGCCATTGGTAAACGAAGCCGGTGGGCGGGTAGGTCCAGGTGCCGTTGTCCGTGGTCAGCACTTGGTCGTAGCGGGCCACCCCGGACACCACTGGTGGCTTGGTGTTGGGATTGTCGATGAGCGGAAAGTTGGGGTTGTTCACGGCGAAGTCGACGCCGTCCAAAGCGCCTGGCCGCTGCGTAGGTGCTTCGAGGCCTTGGCTCAAGGAGAGGATGTTGCCGTCGCGGCCATAGCGCACGGACCCTTGTCCGGAAGGAAGCACAATGTTGACGCTGAGGAGTTTGTACCGGCCCGTTCGTTTGAATGCGCTTCCGTTGACCGGCACTTTGGCCTGCGCACTGTAGGGCCCCGGAGCGGTACTGGTGGGTCCGTAGAGGATGGCCTGCTCCAACGTGTCCTCGTTGACGTAGGCGAAGCCGACTTCCTGGGCAGGGCCGCTGAGGGTGAAGGACAGGGAGATGACGTTGCCGGGAACCACTGTGGCAGGTGATGTCCGCGTGACGACGGTGGGGAGCGGCGCCGGTCCTGCCGCGGTTGCCCGCGTCGGTGGGATGGCGATGGCGAGGGCGGCGCACAGGAGTACTGCCAGCAGAAGGTGGAAACCACGCCGCATGGGCTGCCGTGAAGGAAGAACGGAAGAATGAAGTGTCATGGAATCCCCCAATCTTTAGAAGACTGCGCTGAAACCGCCCCAGCCCCAGCCGATGGCACCGGCGCCGTTCCAACCGCCGTCGCCGTCGCCGTAGTAGGCGAGCAGTTGGCCGGAGCCGTCCACCGCATAGACGTCTACGTTGCCGTTGCCGTCAATGTCGCCCGCCACGCCGATGGTAGTCATGCCGCCCCAGCCCTGGCCAACCACAGCCATGCCGGCCCAGCCGCCCGCGCCGTTGCCTTTGTAGAGGCGCAAGGCTCCAGCGGCGTCGCGTGCCATGACATCTACGTTGTGGTCGCCGTCGAAGTCGCCAGGGGTGATGATCTTGTTAACCGCGTTCCAACCTGTGCCCACCACGGAACGGTTGAGCCAGCCGCCTTTGCCGTTGCCCGGGTAGAGGTAGAGGAGGCCACCGGCGTCGCGTGCCAGGATGTCATTGCTGCCGTCACCGTTGAAGTCGCCCGGGGAAACGATCGAAGTGAAGGCGTTCCAACCGCTGCCTGCCTGGCGTCCGGCAAGGAAACCACCGTTGCCCGTTCCTGCATAAAGGAAGAGATTGCCGGCGGAGTCCTTGGCCAGGATGTCGTTGGCGCCGTCGCCGGTGAAGTCGCCGGGGGAGACCACTGTTCCGAAGCTGTTCCAGCCTGGCCCGACCGTGCGGGGAGATTCCCAGGCATTGCCAACGCGCGGATACATCATGAGGGTGCCGTCAGTGCGCCGGGCGAGCAATTCATAGGCGCCGCGTCCGGTGAATCCGTTCGCCCTGTTCGAAGCAGCGATCGGTGCGGTCTCTTCACTGGAAACTTCCAAGGGTTCGCAGCCGTTTTGGCTGGCCACCACATGGGCGGCAATGGTCTTGCCGCGGTCTGATTCATCGAGAGTGTAAGTCCACCATGCCGAGTGGTCCTGGGCCCGAACGCCGTCGCGGGTCCAGTAAATGCCGTAGTCCGGTCCGGCGGCAGCGCCGCAACCCCGGTAGGACGCGGGGTCGATTTCAAGCGTGAGCGTTGAGCCTACAAAGGGTGCACCATGAATCACGGGATCCGACGGGTCCATGGTTGCCATTGCGGGTGCCGGCGTGAAGGCGATGGCGGCGACAACCGCCGCTGCTATTCCAGCCACCACCCGGCGCACACCTGACGTAGGGCGCGTTGGTGCATTCATGATGTCCTCCCCAGACTTTATGCGGCCAATTCTACCGCGACGGGGATTTCTCTAGAAGATCGCGGTGAATCCGCCCCAACCATTACCGGCGACCTCGGACCCGCGCCACCCTGCGCGCCCATTGCCGTAATAGATCACCAGCCGGCCCTGCTGGTCTACGCCATAAACGTCATTGAAACCGTCATTGTCGAAGTCCCCGGCGGCACCCGCTGCTTTCAGCGCGTTCCAGCCGACCCCGATCAACCACGACCTTGTCCAGCCGCCGGCACCGTTGCCGCCGTAGAAGTAGAGGTAGCCGCTGCGGTCCCGTGCCAGCACGTCCACATTGCCGTCGCCGTTGAAGTCCCCGGGCGTCAGCAGCGCGTCCATCATTTGCCAGCCCTGCCCGACGGCGGTCCTTGCCAACCAGCCTCCGGCACCATTTCCCGGGTACAGATAGAGGGCACCTCCCGGTTCGCGGGCAAGGATGTCGTTGTGGCCATCGCCGTTGAAGTCTCCGGGGCTCACGATCGTGTCAAAGATGTTCCAGCCCTTGCCGATGGTCTGGGCTGGTTTCCAGCCGCCGGTTCCATCGCCCGCATACAGGTACAGGGTTCCGACGGCGTCCCTGGCGATCACATCGCCCTTGCCGTCGCCATTGAAGTCACCCGGGGAGAAGGTCAGGTTGAAGATGTTCCAGCCCCAGCCCACCGTCCGGGCAGCCTCCCATGCGGTTCCCTTGCGGCCGTAAAGCTGCAACGCGCCGTCATTGCCGCGTGCCAGCAGCTCGAAGCTCCTGCCGGTAAACCCGGCCGCCCGGTTGGCGGCGCCCACGGGTTTGGTTTCGTCGCTGTGCAGGGACTCGCCGCTGCAGGCGGTCTTGCTGGCGGTCACGTGGGCGGCCATCCGCGCCCCGGTGTCGTCGGGCTGCAGCGCGTAAGTGCGCGCGGTCTCGCCGGCTACCAGGAAACCGTCCCGGGTCCAGTAGATGGTGAAATCGGGGCCTTTTCCGCCTCCGCAGCCGTAGAAAGTGTAGGGGCCGATGTCCGCGGTGAGCTTGTGGCCGACGAAAGCTTTTCCGCTGAGCACGGGATCGGGTCCGCTGCTTTGAGCGGCCGACGCCGGGACGGGACCAAGTGTCATGGCCGCCACAGCGGCGGTCAGCAGCGCCGCTGCCATCCGGCGTCGAAATGTCCCCATGGTGGTATTCCTCCCGTTGCGTGCCCGGTTGTGCTCCAGACCTGCATGCAGTGTATGTGCGCAGAGCAGCAATACACGGGAACGGCGTGCGTGCATTCATGGCCGGCACGCTCTCAGGAAACGGTCATTTAGCTCCCGTATCATTGATGCGATCGGCCAGCCGCGGGTCCTTGACCCAGCCGGCCGCTTCCTTGTCAGCCTGCCAAGAGATCGCCGGAAATGCCCGCCTCAAACTCACTGGAACCATATTCCCTTGACCTGACCACGGGGTTGCCCCGTATGGCTGCCGCGCCTACCACCCCGCGGCAGCAGCTGCGCTATGCCCGCATCTTGAAAACGGCGGAAGGGTTTGCCCAGCGGCAGTTTGATACTTTGAGCCTCTCCGACGTCGCGGCCCGCGCTGACATCCCCCTTGGCACGCTCTACCGCTACTTTCCCTCTACAGCCCACCTGATGCTGGCCGTGTACAGGCAGCAGTTGCGGGAGCTCCGGGACGGCGTCCGTCGGCGCGAAGGCAAAGGGCACGCGCTCGCGGGGTTGATGATGGAAATTTTCCACCTGAGGGTCATGCAGCCCGGCGTGGAGCACTGCCTGATCCGGCCTGCAGGCAAGGACGATGACACGGCGCAGCTTCTGCGGGAAATTGATGCGTTGTCCGAGGAAGTGGTGGGCTCGCTCAGCAAGGACACCGGCAAGGACGCGGTCCGGGCGAGGATCTTGTTGCACCTGGTCAGCGGCCTTGTGCAGGCGGTGCGGTGCCGCAGGCTGTCCCTGTTTGAGGCGGAGAAGGATCTGAAGAAGGCCTGCACCCTGCTGACGGGTGAATGACGAAATGTGCTCTCCGGTCTAGACCACCTCCTCCTCGGAATGCGCTTTTTCGCGTGAGCTGGATCACTTTTACTGCTGGTTGAACGTTTTACTCTCGAATCGTCTCTCTTGGTATTGAATCTTGTACCCCTTCACGCTCCTTAGGCTGGAAACACCGAAGCGGCTAGCAGCCCCCTATCTGCAGAAGCAACGCCGGACCAGCCATCCTTGGTCCGCAACAGCAGTTCTGTTCCTGCCCGAACCATGCCGTGGGTCCACGGCTAGCCTGAGGAGACAAAGACGTGTCCATTGAGACAATTGCTACAGACAACGACGCCCTGGTATTGAGCGAAGAAGAGATCTTCGCAGCCCACGAAGGCGGCAAGCTGACCATTTCCAGCACCGTACCGCTGAACAACAAGCGCGACCTCTCCATCGCCTACACCCCCGGAGTTGCGCAGGTCAGCCGCGCAATCCACGCCAACCCCGAGCTTGCCCGCACCCACACCTGGGCCGAGCGCCTGGTAGTTGTGGTCAGCGACGGCACCGCCGTTCTGGGCCTTGGCAACATCGGCCCGAGCGCCTCCCTTCCGGTGATGGAAGGAAAGTCCGCGCTGTTCAAGTCCTTCGGGGACCTTGACTCCATCCCGTTGGTGCTCAACACCACCAATGTTGATGAGATCATCGAGACCCTGGTCCGCCTGCGCCCCAGCTTTGGCGCCGTGAACCTCGAGGACATCTCAGCTCCCCGCTGCTTCGAACTCGAAGAGCGCCTCATCGAAGCCCTTGACTGCCCGGTCATGCACGACGACCAGCACGGCACCGCCGTCGTGGTTCTTGCCGCCCTGACCAACGCTGCCAAGGTGACCGGGCGCGAACTTGCCGGGCTCAAGGTTGTTGTTTCCGGCGCAGGTGCCGCAGGCATTGCCATTGCCGAAATTCTTCTGGCTGTTGGCGTCAAGGACGTCATCCTGCTCGACTCAAAGGGCGTGGTCAACGCCGATCGTGCCGACCTCGTGGCCGATCCCGGCAGCGTCAAGGCACGCATGGCACAGCGCACCAACCCCCGTGGCGTCAGCGGTGGCCCGGGTGAGGGACTGACGGGTGCGGATGTGTTTGTTGGTGTCTCCTCCTCCAAGCTGGACGAAGAACACTTGAAGCTCATGAACGATCAGTCGATCGTGTTCGCCCTCTCCAACCCGGACCCGGAAGTTCTCCCGGAGGTTGCACGGAAGTACGCAGCCGTTGTGGCCACCGGCCGCAGCGACTTCCCCAACCAGATCAACAACGTGTTGGCCTTCCCCGGCATCTTCCGCGGCGCCCTCGACGCCAAGGCCCGCCGCATCACGCCCGCCATGAAGATTGCCGCTGCCAACGCCATCGCTGAGCTGGCAGCCGAAGACCTTTCTGCCGACTACATCGTGCCGAGCCCGCTGGATGCCCGCGTGGCACCGGCTGTCACCGCGGCGGTTGCCGCAGCCGTGACTGAGTAGCCACGACTGTGTAGCGGCTACTACTGCTGGACCGACGACGGCGACGCCCCCGTGCTGGGGAGCGTCGCCGTCGTTTGTGGTTAAGCCGGTCCGGCTGCGCCGTCTGCCGGCCAAGCGGCCCATAGACTGGGGGCCATGAACGCCGAACTCATTGTGACCATCCTGTGCGGCCTGGCCATTGCGGTCGGTGTCGCCGGAACCATCATTCCCGTGCTGCCCGGAAGTATCCTCATCGGTGCCAGCTTGTTGGCATGGGCCATCTGGGGAGGCGCCGGTCCGCTCGGCTGGGTGATCTTCGCCGTCGGAATGGTCTTTGTGGTGGCCGGCATGGCAGCCAGTGCCGTGCTTACCGGACGGAAACTGAAACAACACGGCATCCCCAACAGGTCGGTACTGATTGGCGTGGTGCTGGGCGTGGTGGGGATGTTCGTCATTCCGGTGGTGGGGCTCTTCGTGGGGTTCGCCGTCGGGTTGCTCCTGAGCGAAGTCCAGCGGACCCGTGAATTCCGCACAGCCGTCCGTTCGAGCGGTGCCGCGCTCAAAGCCACCGGCATCGGCATCCTGGTGGAATTCGGACTCGCTTGTGCCGCTGCAAGTACGTGGATCATTGGTGTGTGGATCAACGCCGTGAACGGCTAGATTCCCTCTAAAGCACTGCGCCTAAAAGACTGTGCCTTCCCCTTAAACACTGTGCCTTCCCCTTAAAAACTGCGCCGAGTTGGCAACTCACCCCCATGTCGCGGCCAAACATGGGGGTGAAGTGCCAACTCGGCGGGAGTTTGCGGGGCGTTTAGTGGTGTGCGGGCGCTCCAACGGGGGCGTGGACCTGCGCCGGGCGGAAGGCGGCTCCGGCACCGGGGAACAGCGGGAGGTCGATCCGTGCGTGCGTGTGGATTTCCTGCACGGTGTCCTTGGTGTGTTGGGCAATGGAAGCCAGCGTGGTGACCCACATGCCGTCCAGATCCTTGACCCTCTCAATCAGCTGTTCCAATGCAACGGCGCGGGACGGTCGTCCGGAAATGAACGGATGGTTGGTCAGGACGAAGCAACTTCCTTGGGAGTGGTGCGCCTGCGCTTCGAGGGTCCACATTTCCAGCGCCTTGGCCGGGCTCTCGATGACCCCGCTGCCGGTGACTCCGGGGTAGAACCCGTACTGCTCCCAATCATCGAGCGCCCAGTCCACGGGAATCTCCACAATGTCCCGGGAGTCGTCCTCGGCCACGGCCATGCGGTAGGGGGCGTCGCCGTCGAGCAGGCTTGAGTCGTAGAGGAATCCGCGGTCCGCCAGCAGCGCCGGGGACTGCCAGTTCAGCTCCCACCACGGTGCCCGGTAACCAACCGGCCGGATTCCGGCGACGTTGGCCAGTGCTTCGAGGCCGCGGTCCAGGTAGCTGGCCTCGGTGGCGGCATCGATGCCCTGCATGGGTTCGTGAAGGTAGCCGTGGTGAGCAATTTCGTGCCCGCCGTCGGCAATCCTGCGGACCACGTCCGGGTAGCTTTCCGCCGTGAAGCCGGGAATGAAGAAGGTTGCCTTGATGTCCTGCCGGTCCAAGATCTTGAGCAGCCGCGGTACTGCGATCTTGGGGCCGTAGGACTGGTGGCTCATGAGGGACATGCGCTTGGTGCTGGCAGGGTCATGGGCGATGGTGCAGGACTCGGCATCGACGTCGAAGGTGAAGGACGCTGCTGCCTGGTATCCCTCAGGCCACGTGATCGGGTGGAGCGAATCAGCGAAAGCGGGGTTGTTCATGCTGTGGTCCTTTCAACAGCCGGGGTGGGGGCGGGCTGGGTGACTGAGACATGGTTTGAGTCCGCCAGGAGGAACTTCTTGTGGGCCCGTGGGCCGAGGATGGCGTAGCTCGCCGCGCTGGTGAGTCCACCGGCCAGCCACGAGAGGTCCCAGCCGCCCAGGGCCACGGCGATGGGGCCCTGCATGGCGGGAACGAGCCCGTACATGAACAACCAGGTGGAGAAGATGCCCACCAGGAGGGACGTGATTCCAGCCCAGTTGATGACCGGCAAGCGGTGCGTTCCAACACCGTCGAAGAGACGATCCACCTTGGCCGGCCAGCGCTTCTCGAGCCAGAAGTAATGCACCAGCATCACCCCGCCCCAGGCAGCCACCCAGGCCACCAGGCCGATCAGCCAGGCATCGAGCACTGCTGCGAAGTCCTCCTGGAAGATGAAGAACACCACGGCGATGAGCGAGAAGACGCCCACGAACAAGTTCAGTTTGCGGCGGCTGATCTTGATATCCAAGGCCTGGGTGGCCACGGAGAACGTGTAGATGTTCAGGATGTTGGTGGCGATGGGGCCGTGCAGGACCATCAGCAGGACGGGGAGTGCGAGGACGCCGAAGTTTTGGACGATCAGTTTGCCGGGGTCGATCTCACCGCTGTTGGTGGCCAGGCTTGCGCCGAGAACGCCGAGCCACACCACGGGGATGAACTGGCCCAGGACCGAAGCGAGGTAGACCTTGCGCTTGGGAACCGAGGTGCTGACGAAGCGGGAGTAGTCGGCGGCGTAGGTGAACCAGGTGATCCCCCAGCCGATGCCGATGGCCGTCATCACGGCGCTCATGGCCGCGATGCGCTCGGACCCTTCCAGGATGTTGCCGGCGGGTCCTGCGTAGCCCCAGTCGATCTTCATCCCGAACCAGGCCACGCAAGACATGACAGCCAAAATGATGATGGTGGGCGGGACGGTCCATTTTTCAAAGGCCGCGATGGCCTTGTAGCCAAACCAAGCGATGGCCACCTGGGCCGCCATGATGGCCGTGGCGACTCCGATCTTCCAGGCGTAGTTCTTTGCCTCCGGATCCACCCAGCCCAGGGTTCCGAAGAGCGCCATCACCAGGTCCAGGATGATCCAGGTGTTGACTGCGCACCAGCCGATCACCAGCAGGGCTTGGATGGCGGCCGGGAGGTAGTTGCCTTGACGGCCGAAAGCGGCGCGGGCCAACACCATGCCCGTGGCGCCGGTCTTCTGGCCGAGGAGGACGAAGCAGCCGAACAGCAGCATGCCGATCAGGTTTCCGAGGACAAGGACAATCACGGTGTCCGCGAAGCCGAGGCCGAGGTGAATACCAAGGGCGCCGAGCACCCAGTTGATGGGCGCAAGGTTGGCGCCGGCCCAGATCCAGAACTGTCCGGAAACTTTGCGGGTGCGGTCGGCTTCGGGGATGGGCTGAAGCCAGGCTTCGCTGTCGTGACCCGGCGCCGTTGCCGGATCTGACTGCGTTGAGTTGGAAGGCGCTGGGCCTGACGGCGCTGGGCCTGAAGGCGCGGGGGAGAGGTTGTCTTGCATGGGGAGAGCCTCCGTGTGTGAAAGGGACCCTTTCAGCGTATGTGCCCCGGATCACAGCAACAAGATACGATGTGTCTAAGCAAATGCCGCCTCACCATACGGAGTGTCATGTCTATCCCTTTAGGCGCAGCCTTGGAGTACGAAAGCCTGAAATCTGCTGCTCCCCGGGTCCTCAACTTGGTCCCGGATGCCATGAACAGGGCGGTTCGCTGGGTGCATTCCAGCGAGGTCCTGGACATCGCACCGCTCCTCAGCGGTGGCGAATTGTTGTTGAGCGGCGGGCAGGCGCTCGCAGGCGTTACCCCTGAACGGCAGGCGGACTACGTCCGGCAACTGGCAGCCCGGGGGATTGCGGCGCTGGCGCTGGAAACCGGTCCTGCCCTTCCCGAAGTGCCGGAAGCCATGCTGGCAATAGCCGAGGCCGCTGGGTTGCCCGTCATTGAGCTGCGCCACGTGGTCCCGTTTGTTGGAGTCATGCAGGAGATCAACTCGCTCCTGGTCAGCGAATCCGTGGAGCATCTTCAGCGCGGCGACCAAGCAAGCCACGCGATGGCTGCGGAGCTTGCCCACGGCGGCGGGCTCGACCAGCTCCTGGCAGTGCTGTCCGAAAGGACAGGCGCAAGTGCAAGGCTGGTCTCGCCGTCGGGCCTCACCCTCGGCGCCTCCGGCGGCACCTTTCCCGCCGGCAGCGCCTCCGCACCGGACGGCAGTCCGGCAACGAACAACACCATTGCCATGGACGATGGCGGCAGCGTCACCACGGTGGACGTGCCGGTGCGCGGTGTCCTGGCGGCGCGTCTGGAACTTCACATGCACGACGGCGGCGACGCTGCCTTGGCGCGGGTGGCCGGTGAACGATCCGTAGACATCCTGGGCCTGGCGCTGTTGCAACGGATGCCGCCCGGGCTGAAGGAACTCGCAGGCATCGAACTCATGCGGGCCATCAATTCGGGAAGCCAGCAGTGGCAGCTGCAGCAGCTCGGGCCGGCGTCGGGATTTCCTGTTAAAGGTGCAGTGGCCGCCGTGGTGATCCGCTCCACCGGGGCCGGGCACCTACGTCCGGCCGTGGACGCGCTGCTCCGCCAGTGCGTTCCGCACAGTGCGAGTTATGCCAACAATGCTGAGCTGATGGCGCTCGCTGCCTTGGGCGATGGGGCTGCCACCCGGCGGGGCCTTTTGGATGCCCTGCGCCAACTGGAAGTTCCGGCCGGATCCTTGGTGGCGGTGGGCCCGTTGGGCAGGGGAATTGCCCAGGCGCCATGGTCCTTGGCTGAGGCGCGTCGGGCACTTGAACTAGCGCCGGCAGGCAATGGTGTGGTGGATGCTGACACCTTGGCAGTGGAGCTCCTTGCGGACGAGTCGCTGGACCCGGCCACGCGTGAAGGGTTCGTGGAGCGGCAGCTGGGGGCCGTCGTCGAGCATGACCGCGTGAAAAAGTCTGAACTGATGCTGACGCTGGCCGTTTGGCTGGATACGGGGTGCAACACGGCCCAGGCGGCACGCGAGCTGCATCTGGAGCGGCAGTCGCTGCATCACCGGCTCCAACGGATTTTTGACCTGTGCGGGGGAGATCCCCGGGGGACAGGCCGGCTGGCCGCGCTGCATCTGGCAACCCGGCTGGCCCGTTTGTAGGCCCCCGTTAAACGCCAATTCGATGGTTCCCTGCATACGGTGCCGTTCGCAACAGCGTATACGCAGGGAACCATCGAAATGGTTGCTTTGCAGAGCCCTACTTCAACACGATCGTCCTGTTCCCATTCAGGATGATCCGCCCCTCGCAGTGCCAGCGAACAGCGTTGCTGAGGGCCTTGCATTCGGTGTCCCGGCCGGCGGCTACGAGATCGTCCGGCCCGAACGTGTGGTCCACTTCCACTACCTGCTGGGCGATGATGGGACCTTCGTCCAATTCGCCATTCACGTAGTGGGCGGTGGCGCCCACAGTTTTGACGCCACGCGCGTAGGCCTGGTGGTAGGGCTTGGCACCCTTAAAACTGGGCAGGAACGAGTGGTGGATGTTGATGGCCCGGCCGTCCAGCTTGCGGGCAAGATCATCGCTGAGCACCTGCATGTACCGGGCCAGGACAATGAGTTCCACGTCCAGTTCGTCGATGATCTCCAGCAGGCGCCCCTCGGCGGCAGGCTTGGTGGCAGCCGTGACGGGAACGTGGAAGAACGGGATCCCGTGCCATTCCGCCAGGCCCTGGTGGTCGGTGTGGTTGGACACTACGCCCACCACGTTGATGGGCAGCTCGCCGATCCTCGCGCGGAACAGGAGGTCGTTCAGGCAGTGCCCGAACTTGGAGACCATGATCAGCACACGGCGCTTGTAGCCCTGGCGCTCAAGCTCCCAATTCATGCTGTATTTCTCCCCCACGGGGGCAAAGGCGGTCCGCAAGGCATCGACCGTTGAGGTGTCGCCGGACGAGGCGAAGTGCACCCGCATGAAGAAGTGGCCTTCGGCGCGGTCGCCGAACTGCTTGTTGTCGATGATGTCGCAGCCGTGTTCCAGCAGGAAACCGGACACTGCGTGCACGATTCCCGGGCCTTCGGGGCAGTCGAGGGTGAGGACGTGTTCCACCGTGGTTTCCGCGGAGGATGGTGCGGCAGTTTCAGTTTGGATGGCAGTCATGGCTAGCACTCCACTACGTTGACGGCGAGGCCTCCACGGGAGGTCTCCTTGTACTTGGATTTCATGTCTGCGCCGGTCTCGCGCATGGTCTTGATGGCTTTGTCCAGAGAAACTTTGTGGCTGCCATCGCCATGCAGGGCAAGGCGCGCGGCGTTGATGGCCTTGACGCTGGCGATTGCGTTGCGTTCGATGCAGGGAATCTGCACCAGCCCACCCACGGGATCGCACGTGAGGCCCAGGTTGTGTTCGATGCCCACTTCAGCGGCATTCTCCACTTGCTCCGGTGTTCCACCCAGGACTTCGCAGAGCCCGGCGGCGGCCATGGAGCAGGCGGAACCCACCTCGCCCTGGCAGCCTACTTCGGCACCGGAGATGGACGCGTTGATTTTGAACAGGATTCCGACGGCGGCCGCCGCCAGCAGGAACCGCACGACACCGTCGTCGTTGGCTCCCGGAACAAACTTGGTGTAATAGTGCAGCACGGCGGGCACAATCCCGGCGGCACCGTTGGTGGGCGCGGTGACGATCCTGCCGCCCGCAGCATTTTCCTCGTTCACGGCCAAGGCGAAAAGGTTCACCCATTCCATGGCCAGGAGGGGGTCCGCTGAACTTGCTCCGTTCAGCTCGGCGTCAGTTTCGGAGAGCTTCTTGAACAACGACGGCGCCCGTCGCCTGACCTTCAAACCTCCCGGCAGGATTCCCTCGGCAGAGCACCCGTTGTCCACGCATTCCTGCATGACGGCCCAAATGCTGAGCAAGCGTTCGCGGAGCTCATCCTCGGAACGCCACACAAGCTCGTTGGCCAGCATGATGTCCGAGATCGATTTTCCCTCGCGGAGACAGATGGCCAGTAGCTCGTCCGCTGTGGTGAACGGGTAGGGCAGCACGGTGTCATCGGCTACCACTTTGTCGGCTCCCGAGACGTCACCGTCCACCACGAAGCCGCCCCCGATGGAGTAGTAGCTGCGTTCCCGGAGCACGGTGCCCGTGTGGTCCAAGGCGCGGAAGGTCATGCCGTTGGGGTGGGCGGGCAACGATTTGCGGCGGTGCAGGACCACGTCCTCGTCCCAGTTGAAGTCCACCCGGTGGTTGCCGCCCAGCCGGAGTTCGGCGTCGAGGGCCGCGGCGGCCACCTGGTCATCGGCGGTGTGGGTGTTCACGGTTTCGGGTGAGTGGCCCTGCAGCCCCAGAACCACAGCTTTGTCTGAGCCGTGGCCCCGGCCGGTGGCGCCCAGGGAGCCGAAAAGCTCAGCCTGGACGCGCACCGTAGCCGGGAGCTGGCCGGAGGATTCAAGTCCGTCCGTGAACTGTTTTGCCGCGCGCATGGGGCCAACCGTGTGTGAAGACGAGGGCCCGATGCCAACAGAAAACAGGTCAAGCACACTCAATGCCATTAGGGGACCTCGGGGGAGGCGTACTCCCGCATGGCGTCAAGGAGCCAGCGTCCCAGGAAGTCGGCAAACGAGGCCCGGGGAAAGATCCGGTAGGACTCGTCCGAAGTCTTCCAGAGCATCACCGGAATGTGCGCGAGCTCAGTGGAGACAGCGGTACCGGCCTTGAAGACGCGGGGGTGCAGGTCCAAGGCGCAGGTCTTCTCCAAAACGGCGCGGGCGTGGCTGCCGGAGAGCTCGAACGTGGTGCGGTTGGCGGACAGGTCCACCACCTGGCCTGCGTCGTTGCCCAAGGCATTGGTCAGATCGCCGACCAAGGAATCGTGGGCCTCTTCCGGTGCCACCACCATGAACTCGGTGGGGCCGAGCCACAGGGTGTTCACGGAACCGGTCCCCGTCACGGCGCCGCACGTGGCAGGCAAGCCGCCGGTGACGGACGCAACCCGGGTACCGGCGTCGGACGCTGGGTGAACCCGGACGCCCACCATGGTCTGGTACGGAATTTCGGTGAGCGTCACCGTGCCCGGCACGGAGCCGGAGGTGAAAGCGTCCGCGAGGTGTTCGGCCGGGCTGCGGCGGGCGCCCCGGACGCGGTTGACGTGTGCGGTTTCTGCTGGTGTTGCTGTTTCAGCCATCTTTGCGGGTCCCTTCAGCATCGAAAAGTACGGTTTCGCCAACAACCACGTCCACCAATTGGTCTCCCAACGAGGCCACCAGGGTCTCGCCGATGCGGTTGCGGCCGTTTTGAATGAGGGCCAGGGCGAAGGAACGGCCCAGTGCGGCGCTGTGGTAGCTGGAGGTTACAAATCCCTCCATGGGAACGGGTCCTTTAGCCGGGTTGACCGGGATGCCCTTTTCCACCAGCTGGGTGCCTTCAGGCAACCGCAGCGAGTGGTCCACGGGAAGGACGCTCACCAGGTGCTTGCGGTCCTCGCGGCTTGCATCCTGCCGAAGGTAGGAGCGCTTGCCGATGAAGTCCTTGGCCTTGGAGACAATCCAATCCATGCCGGCGTCCTGCGGGGTGACCGTGCCATCGGTGTCCTGCCCCACGATCGGGTAGCCCTTCTCGGCGCGGAGGACGTGCATGGTTTCGGTGCCGTACGGGGTGATGTTGAACT
Organism: Arthrobacter sp. R3-55; assembly: GCF_054161505.1. Classification (NCBI taxonomy): domain Bacteria; kingdom Bacillati; phylum Actinomycetota; class Actinomycetes; order Micrococcales; family Micrococcaceae; genus Arthrobacter; species Arthrobacter sp. R3-55. The sequence continues at coordinate 346,467 of NZ_CP096423.1, forward strand.
CGGCACCTGCGGCGGCAACTGCTTCCCAGGTGTTGAGGCCGTACCAGGACGGGATGTTGATTTCGTAGGCCAGTTCACCGGAGAAGGAGATCCGGCAAACGCGTGCCTGCACTCCGGACGCCAGGGTGGTCTCGCGGAACGTCATGAACGGGAAGTTTTCAGCATCCAGGCCACCGTTTTCGGCGAGCTGGGGAGCAACCTTCGCGATCACTGCGCGGGACTTCGGGCCAACTACCGCAATGGTGCTCCACTGTTCCGTGACGGAGGTGCAGACCACATCGAGCTCGGGCCACTCCGTCTGGTGCCACTCTTCCAACCAGTCCAGCACCTTGGCTGCGCCGCCGGTGGTGGTGGTCATGAAGTAGCGGTCATCGTCCAGGCGGAGGGTCACGCCGTCGTCGAAGATCATGCCGTCCAAGGTGCACATGACACCGTAGCGGGCGGACCCCGGGGCGAGCTTCTTGAAGGCGTTGGTGTACACGCGGTTCAGGAATTCACCGGCGTCCTTGCCGCGGATCTCGATCTTGCCCAGGGTGGTGGCGTCCATGAAGCCCACGGAGTCACGGACCGCTGCGCATTCGCGCAGAACGGCGGTGTCCATGTCCTCCCCGGCCTGCGGGTAGTACCAGGGGCGCTTCCACTGCCCAACATCTTCGAACAATGCGCCCTGTGCTACGTGCCATGGGTGGATCGAGGTGACGCGGGCGGGGTCGAACAGTTCGCCGCGCTGGCGGCCTGCCAATGCTGCGAAGGCCACGGGGGTGAACGGTGCACGGTATGCCGTGGTTCCGATCTCGCCAACGCCCGGAATGTTCTCAGCTCCGCCGAACTTCAGCGCCGCGGCGATGACGCCGATTGCGTTGACACCGGAGGTCTTGCCCTGATCGTTGGCCGTGCTGATGGAGGTGTACCGCTTGACGTGTTCCACGGACCGCATGCCTGCCCCGGTGGAGCGGAGGACGTCGGCTACGGACTGGTCGCGCTGGAAGTCCACGAAGTGGTGGTGCCATTCGCCGGGCTCACCCGTTTGGCCGGGAACCAGCCACAGCTGGCGGCTCGGAGCGCTTGCCGCCGGTGCCTGAAGCTGCACCGGTGTGGTTTCGGACTCGAAGCCGGCGGCGATGGACGCTGCTGCTCCTGCCGAGATGCCCTCTGCCAGGCAGTCCTGGAGTTCAAAGCTGCCACGGCCTGCGCCCACCACCTGTTGGTTGCGGACGGGAGCGGCGGGAATGAACGCTGCGAGCTCGTCATCCCAACGCAGCTTGCCCTGGCGCTGGCTGTGGAGGTGGACCACAGGGCTCCAACCACCGGAAACTGCCAGGAGATCGGCAGCCAGCTGTTCGACGCCCGAGGTGAGTTCGCCGTCGTCGTTGATACTGCGGACGGTCACCCCATTCAGGCGGCCGATTTCATCCGCGGACGTGTCAGCCACGGCGCTGCCGATCAGGACCCGGATACCGGACTCGACGGCGGCGGCGGCCTTCGCGCTGATCTGCGGACGGGCATCGACGACGGCGGCAACCGCCACGCCTGCTGCCTGCAAGTCCGCAGCCAGGGCGTAAGCGGAATCGTTCGTGGTGCTGATGACCACGCGTGAACCGGCTGCCACAGCGTAGCGGTTGAGGTAAGTGCGGGCCGCTGAGGCAAGCATGATGCCCGGGCGGTCGTTGTTCTCGAACACCAGCGGACGCTCATGGGCGCCGGGGGCCAGGACAACCTGCTTGGCACGGATGTGCCAAATACGCTGGCGGGAAACACCCGAAGCTGCCGGAACGCTCAAGTGGTCCGTGCGGTTCTGGGCTGCGATGAAGTAGTTGGAGTCGTAGGAGCCAAAAGCCGTGGTGCGGTTCAGCACCGTGCATTCGCCGGCTGAAACCAGCTCGGCTTCTACGTCGGCAACCCACTCCAGCGCTGGCTTGCCTTCGATCTGCTCGGCCAGTCCTTCTGCGGTTGAGCCGGAGAGCAGGGAGCCGCCGAGTTCAGGCTGGTCGTCGATGAGGATGACACGGGCGCCGGTACGGACAGCTTCGCGGGCTGCTGCCAGGCCGGCAATGCCTCCACCGACCACCAGGACATCGGTGTGTACGTACTTCTTGTCGTACTCGGCCTTGTCCTCGTTGGGATCCAGCTTGCCAAGTCCGGAGAGGAGCTCAATGTTCATGCCATCCACCAAGGAAACTGCGGTGGCGGGAAGCATGGACTCGGCGACGTGTCCGCGGAAACGGGGAGCGATCTTGACCAGGGCGTTGGACTCTTCCACGCCGGCGGCCATGATGCCGCGGGGGCGGTCCTCGTACAGTGAGTTGCCGGCGTTGATGTGGCCGTTGGCCAGAAGCGCCGAAGCGATGGTGTCGCCCGGGTGGCCGGTGAATTCCCGGCCGTCCACCGTGAAGCGCCAGGAGATGCTGCGATCGATGCGTCCGCCGGTGGCGAGACGTGCGTTCTTGCTGGTCACTTCTAGACTCCTTCCGAGGAGGTGGGTGCTGTGGAGCCGGAGATCGGGACGCCGGTGGTTGGGGCGGCGGGTGCAAGGTCCGGGCGGGCCTGGCCCATCCCGTAAATGGAGTGGATCTCGTAGCTCACGGTGTCGCGGAGCATGTTGAACCACTGCCGGCAGCCGGTGCTGTGAACCCAGCGCTCGGCGAAGGTGCCCTTGGTGTTCTCCCGGTAGAACAGGTATTCAGCCCATTCGCGGTCCGTGAGGTCATTGGGGCTTTCGGGGTAGGCAACGTGTGCTTGGCCGCCGTAGTGGAATTCGGTTTCGTCGCGTGGCCCGCAGTTGGGGCATGAAATGAGGAGCATGTCTTTTCCTGTCCTGTCCTGGGTGGGCGCTAGTGGGCCACGGCTGCGGCGCCGTGTTCGTCGATCAAGGCGCCGGTCTCGAAGCGTTCCAGAGCAAAGGGCTTGTTCAGCTTGTGAGGTGCGCCCGTGGCAATGGTGTGCGCGAAGGTCAGGCCCGCGGCCGGGGTGCCCTTGAAGCCGCCCGTTCCCCAACCACAGTTGACGAACATGTTCTCCACGGGGGACAGGCCCACGATCGGTGAGGCATCCAAGGTGGTGTCCACAATGCCGCCCCAGGTCCGGAGCACGTGGGCCCGGGCGAAGATCGGGAAGAGCTCCACGGCTGCTGCCATCTGCTCCTCAATCACATGGAACGAGCCGCGCTGGCCGTAGCCGTTGTAAGAGTCGACGCCGGCACCCATCACCAGTTCGCCCTTGTGGGCCTGGGATACATAGACGTGGACGTGGTTGGACATGACCACCGTGGGGTGGACAGGCTCGTGGAGTTCGGACACCAGTGCCTGGAGCGGGTGGCTCTGGATCGGCAGGCGGAAGCCGGCCATTTCTGCCAGGACCGAGCTGTGGCCGGCGGCGCAGAGGCCCACCTTTTCGGTGTTGATGGTGCCGCGGGTGGTCTGGACACCGGTGACCCGGTTGCCGTCCTTGATGAAGCCGGTGACTTCGCAGTTCTGGATGATGTCCACACCGAGCTCATCGCACTTGCGGGCGAAGGCCCAGGCCACGTGGTCGTGCTTGGCAATGCCTGCACGCGGCTGGTACGTGGCACCCATGACGGGGTAGCGGATGTTGTCGCTGATGTTCAGGATGGGGCACAGTTCCTTGACCTGCTGCGGATCCAGCCACTCAGCATCCACGCCGTTGAGCCGGTTGGCACCCACGCGGCGAACGCTTTCACGGACATCGCCCAAGGTGTGGGCCAGGTTCATGACACCGCGCTGGCTGAACAGGAAGTCGTACTCCAGCTCTTCCGGGAGGATCTCCCAGAGCTTGAGTGCGTGCTCATAGATGGCAGCGCTCTCGTCCCAGAGGTAGTTGGAACGGATGATGGTGGTGTTGCGGGCCATGTTTCCACCGGCCAGCCAACCCTTTTCCAGGATGGCGATGTTGGTCATGCCGTGGTTTTTCGCCAGGAAGTACGCAGTGGCCAGGCCATGCCCGCCACCACCCACAATCACGGCGTCATAGCTTTTCTTCGGGTCCGGGTTACGCCAGAGGAAGTCCGGGTGTTCGGGGAGGTGGTCGGCACTCACTGGGCTGCTCCAATCAGTTCTGCTTCGGTTACGGCGCCTTTGCCGTTGTTGTTCAGGTGGGGGTAAAGCGGGAACTTCTCCGCCAGGGCGGTTACGCGGCGGCGGAGCTCGACGGCGGTGGTCTCGTCCAGGGTCACGTCGGCTTCGCTGCTGGCTGCTTCGGTGCCTGCCTCAGTGCCGCCGTCTTTGGTGCCGCTGTTCGCTGCGGCGATCAACGCCGTCGCAATGATGTCCGAGACTTCGGTGAAGTCCTCGGCGCCGAAGCCGCGGGCGGCGAGGGCGGGAGTGCCGATACGCAGGCCGGAGGAAACCATGGGCGGGCGGGGGTCGAAGGGGACGGCGTTGCGGTTGACCGTGATGCCGATCCGGTGAAGGGTATCTTCCGCCTGTTGGCCGTTAAGGACGGAGTGGCGGAGGTCGGCCAGCACCAGGTGGACGTCGGTTCCGCCGCTGACAACGGAGATGCCGGCTGCGGCTACGTCGTCCTGGAGGAGGCGCTGGGCCAGGATCTTGGATCCTTCCAGGACGCGGACCTGGCGTTCCTGGAATTCCGGTTCGGCTGCCATCTTGAAGGCCACGGCCTTTGCGGCGATGACGTGTTCCAACGGACCACCCTGCTGGCCGGGGAAGACGGCGGAATTAACCTTCTTGGCGATGTCGGCGTCGTTAGTGAGGATGACGCCGCCGCGGGGGCCGCCAAGGGTTTTGTGCGTAGTGCTGGTGACAATGTGCGCGTGCGGGACAGGCGACGGGTGCAGCCCTGCAGCAACGAGACCCGCGAAGTGGGCCATGTCCACCATGAGGTAGGCGCCCACCAGGTCCGCGATCCGGCGGAATTCGGCGAAATCCAGCTGGCGGGAGTAGGCCGACCAGCCGGCGACGATCAGTTGGGGCTTGCTCTCAAGGGCCAGACGCTCAACTTCAGCCATGTCTACGGTGTGGGTGTCCTCGCGGACTCCGTAAGGAACAACCTTGTACAACTTGCCGGAGAAGTTGATGCGCATGCCGTGGGTCAGGTGACCGCCATGGGCGAGGTTCAGGCCCATGATGGTGTCGCCCGGGGTGATGAGCGCATGCATGGCCGAGGCGTTGGCCTGGGCGCCGGAGTGGGGCTGGACGTTGGCGAACTCTGCACCAAACAGTGACTTCAGGCGGTCGATGGCCAGCTGTTCGATCACATCAACGTGTTCGCAGCCCCCGTAGTAACGCTTACCGGGGTAGCCCTCGGCGTACTTGTTGGTCAGCACCGAGCCCTGGGCTTCCATGACGGCCGTTGGTGCGAAGTTCTCAGAGGCGATCATTTCCAGCGTGGATTGCTGGCGGATGAGTTCCTGGGCGATCGCCTGATCGACCTCCGGGTCCGCCTGTGCAAGGGGGCGGATCAGCGGTTCAACCATGGTGTTCTCCTTCAAAGGCTTGTCTAGTGGCCGACTGTTAGGCAACTGATATATTAGAACTATTGCCATAGTATGTTGAAGGTCACATGGTCGTCAACGGGTCTGCGGTAACTCATCCAGCAGGCAGGGGTACGACGACGGGAGAGAGCAATGAGCGCCGCATTGGAAGCACTGGAATCAGTTCCGCAGGGTACGTCCCTCGCGGAGAACGCCTATCTGCTGCTGCGCGACAGGCTCATCATGCTGGACGTCAAACCCGGCGATCCCATCAACGACGGCCAAATTGCCGCCGAATTGGGCATCGGGCGCACTCCTGTCCGTGAAGCCATCAAGCGACTCGAAAGCGACCACCTTGTGGTCTCATATCCGCGGCGCGGCACGTTCGCCACCGGCGTGGACATCACCCAGCTCGCCGAAGTCTCCGAAATCCGCGAGCTCCTGGAACCCCTTGCCTCCAGGAAGGCTGCCCGCATGGCCAGCCCCGCCATGCGCTCCGAGCTCCGAGCCGTCGCCGCCGCCATTCGTGATCTTGACGGCCAGGACAATTCCTCGCAGGAACTCATGCGCTACGACATCCAGGTGCACCGGCTCATCTACAAGGCCTCGGCCAACGCACACCTCGAGGACGTCCTGATCCGGTACGACAACCTCGCAACCCGCATCTGGTGCCACATGCTCGAGAAGATGCCCTCCGTCTCCGGCCACATCTCCGAACACGCCGACCTCCTCACCGCCATTGCCGACGGCGACGAAGACCGCGCCGCCGAACTCGCCCTGCACCACGTAGTCAGCTTCGAAGAAACCATCCGCAAGGTCCTCTAACCGTCTCTCACATCCCGCGTGTTTGGGGGCGACGCTCTTTCACATCCCGCGTGCTTGAGGGCGACGCTCTTTCACATCCCGCGTTGTTGATCGCGTTGCTCTCTCACATCCCGCGTGCTTGATCGCGTCCCCCTCCCACGCCCCGCGTGCTTGAGCCCAGGCCCAAACCTTTCGGGTGCCTGGGAGCGTGTTGCCGTGCGCGGGCTCGAACTATGGCATCCGCGCTGAAGTTTCCGTCCGGTTGCCGGCTTTCTTCAAGAAGTGGGATAGCGATGGGCTGAAGGGCTAGGGATGTGGGAGAGCGTCGGTACGGGAGTGATGCGTCTGATGCAACTATGTCTCCTCTGAAACAACATGCCATCAACGCCGAAATTATCGAGGGACACCACTGGGCAGGGAAAACACATTCAGGATTACCCTTGACCGCCACCACTCCCGCACATAGTCTGGTGCAACAGCGTTGCGTTGAGCGCAACCACTCTTACCTTGTTGGACACCTGACCATGAATCCTCCATGGCAGCGCACCGTTCATGGCCGCCATCTTGATCGTCATGACCGCCAGCGGCCGCCATAGTTTCCCACCCATTGAAAGGAACCACCATGACCATCACTCAGAACGAGGCCGTCAACGATGTGGCCAAGCTCGAGCGCACCAAAGTCCTCAACAATGGCGAAAAAGTCTCGCTGACCTTCTCCGACGCTGAGTTTGAACGCCGCCTCGGCGGCCTGCGCAGCATCATGGCCGAGAAGGACCTCGACGCCGTGGTCCTCACCAGCTACCACTCCATCAAGTACTACTCCGACTTCCTCTTCACCTACTTCGGCCGCTCCTACGGCATGGTGGTCACTAAGGATGACACGGTCACCATTACGGCAAATATCGACGCCGGAATGCCTTGGCGCCGTAGCTACGGCGAGAACCTGGTGTACACGGACTGGCGCCGGGACAACTACATCCACGCCATCCAGGAAGTCCTGCGCACCCGCGGGATCAACCCGCGCCGCATCGGCGTCGAAGATGACTCGCTGCCTTTGGACAACCGCAACAAGATCCAAGCCGCCTTCTCCGGAGCAACGTTGGTGGATGTGGCGCAGGCTGCGATGCGTCAGCGCATGATCAAGTCGGACGAGGAAATCGCGGTCATCAAGCACGGCGCCCGCATTGGCGACCTCGGCGGCGAGGCCATCCGCAACGCCATCACAGCCGGCATCACCGAGTACGAGGTCGCGTTGATCGGCACCGAAGCCATGGTCCACGAGATCGCACGCACATTCCCGGACTCGGAAATCCGCGATACCTGGGTATGGTTCCAGTCCGGCATCAACACCGACGGCGCCCACAACTGGGCCACCACGCGCAAAATCCAGGAACACGACATCCTGTCGCTGAACTGCTTCCCCATGACCAGCGGCTACTACACCGCATTGGAACGGACCCTGTTCTACGGCGAACCGGACGCCCGTTCCCTGGAGCTGTGGAACATCAACGTGGAGGTACATAAGCGCGGCCTTGAACTGATCAAGCCCGGTGCCGTCTGCAAGGACATCGCCGCAGAGCTCAACGAGATCTACGTCAGCCACGGGCTCCTGGCCAACCGGACGTTCGGCTACGGTCACTCGTTCGGCGTGCTGAGCCACTACTACGGCCGTGAAGCTGGATTGGAACTGCGCGAGGACATCGACACCGTCCTGGAACCGGGCATGGTGGTTTCCATGGAACCGATGATCACCGTGCTGGACGGCCAGCCGGGTGCCGGCGGCTACCGTGAGCACGACATCCTGGTGGTGGGCGAGGACGGTGCGGAGAACATCACCAAGTTCCCGTTCGGTCCCGAGTACAACATCATCGGAGCCTAATGACCCGGCCGGTGGACACAGCGTGGTGTCCACCGGCCGAACCCGGTGGGGCGGCCGCCGTCGGAATATCTCCAGCGAAATATAGTGAACCCATGACTCCCACTGAATCCAGCGACACTCCTGAGAACAGCAACAGCACTGGTGACAGCAAAAACACCTCCGTAATCGTCAACGCCATCGCGGTGCTGAGGAGCTTCACCGCCGACGAACCGCTCCTGGGAGTCACCGAAATCGCCGGCCGTATTGGCCTGCACAAGAGCACCGTTTCGCGCATCCTGGCGACGCTGGAACAGGAAAACCTGGTAGAGCGCGACGTCGATTCGCGCAGGTTCCGCTTGGGGCTGGGGATGATCGCCATGGCAGGCCCCCTCCTGGCGGAACTCGAAGAGCGCCGCGTGGCCTACCCCGTGCTGCGCGAACTGACAGAACGCACGGGGGAGACGAGCGCCCTCATGGTGTGGAATGGCAACGAGTCGATGTGCGTGGAACAGATCCCCAGCCGCCATCAGGTCAAACACCTTGCTCCGTTGGGTGCCCGCTACAACGAGGCCCTGAGCTCGTCGGTGCAGGTGTTCCTCGGCGCGGAGGACAAGGATCGTGTGCGGCAGCTCCTGCGCAGCGGGTCGATCACCCTTCCCGGCCTGGACGGGGATGCCATTGAGGCGTACCTGGCGAGGGTTGAGGAATCCGTGGAGCGCGGCTGGGCAGTTAACTTTGGGGAGACTTCCATTGAAGAAGTCGGAGTGGCATCACCCGTTTATGACCATCGTGGCGACATTGTGGCCTCGGTCCTGATTCCGGCTCCCAAGTTCCGGGTTTCCCAGGACACCTTGGACAGCCTCGGTGAAGCCTGTTCAGCAGCAGCAGCAAAGGTCACAACGAGGCTGGGTGGGCGCGCCCCGCGCTAAGCCGGGTACCCGCCGTCGAGCGCTTATTAGGCACAAAAAACGGCGACCGTCCCGCGAAAGGGGGTGGCCGCCGTCGTTGTTCACATGACGTACGTGAAGGTTACATGTTCCTTCGGGCCGTCCGTGGCTCGTCCATGGCATCCCTGCCCAGCCAGGCGCCAAGCCCGATCATGACAATGCCGAGGATCAGGTGCAGCCAGTTGTCGGCCGTGTTGAACGGGACAAAGTTGGCAGCTGTTCCCTGGTTGATGACCAGGCCATAGATCCAAAGAACGATGTACACGGCGCCGCCGCCCAGGAGGAACATGCGGGCCATGCGTGCGTTCCTTGCCATGGCCAAGCCGGCCACGCCAAACAGCAGGTGAACGATGTTGTGGAGTACGGACACTTGGAAGATTCCAAGCAGCATGGCGCCGGATTCATGTCCCGCAAAGGTCATGGCGCCGAAATTGGTGGTGATTCCCGGGATGAAGCCCAGGATGCCTACCAGCAGAAATACAATGCCAACGCCCATGGCGGTGTTGCGAAGCGTCAACCCCATCATGTGGTGGTGTTCGGCGGGGTGCGAAGCGGTGGTCATCAGTCCTCCCTTTTCACGCGGTTGCCGGCTCTTCTCATGGAGAGCCGCGTGCGGCAAGGGGTGTCGCAAAACCTTGCCGACGCCGCCATAATACTCCTCAAACGCCTCCGATAGCAGGGGATAGGGCCTGTTCAGCGGCGGTTAGCATGGATTTATGAGCCAAGCTCCCAACGGACGTGTGCACACGATATTCCACGACACCCGCGATCTCACGCCTTTCCGCGAGGGCTACGTCCGCACCCCGGTCCGTGGCTTGGCCGACGGCGTCAACGATGTCCTGTCCGGCGTCCTCAGCGGCCGTGACCATGCGAGGTTATCCGTGGTGGGTAACATCCCGCGGCTGAGGATGTTGTCCTCCAAAACGGCCAAGGCAATGCACGACGCCGTGTTCACGTCCACGGAACCGGATCGGCTTCTAGCTTTCGGCCGCATGAATCCGGGATGGGCGGGCTTATGCCACGTGATGGCGGGACTGCTCGCGTACAAGCACGGCGGTTTCTTGAGGGCTTCGGAGTTGCTGCAGCGCGGTTTAACAACAAGGATCGACGACGACGCCAGCCTGTTCTCGGCCACGTACCTGGGGCAGGTGGTCACCAAAGTCGAGGTGGCCGAGCGCGTGGAGGTTCCAGTCCTTTTCAGCGAGGAATCAGTGTTCCTGGCGCTGGCCCATTGCCTCCGGGAAATGGGGATGACCGAGGCCGCCTTGGAAGCGGTGGTGACTTTGCCGCCGTCGTTGCCTTCTGCGTTGGCGCGCTGCACGGCGGCGTATTCGTTGGAACGCCACCGCGACGTGGTGCTCTGGACCGAAGGCCTGTTGAATACCGACGACCTCTCGGCGGCGCTGTTGTTGATCCGCGCGCGGTCGCAGCGGGCCAGGGGCGACTTCGAGTCCGCGCAGGTGGCTTTGAAGGAGGTCCTGCGTCGTCGGAAGACCAATCTGGCGCTAAAGAACGACGCCTTGACTGACCGGGCACTCCTGGCACTGGATCAAGGACGCCGTACCCTGACTCCGCGGTCCAAGCGTCCTGCTCCGCCGGCAGAGCTGGAGACCTTGGAAGTTATCCGCAAGGACGCGGAGATGCGTCGCCTGTGGGAGAACGACTTCAGGCAGTTGGGCGGCGAATAAAACACCCTTGTGCGTTAAGCGGGACAGGCGTAGTGTCTTAATCAACCCAACGGTTGATCAACCGGAAGGTTGATTAACCGTTGGGTGATGAGAAGGGTGCAATACGGAATGGAACAAGATGCTCTCGACAGGGCCTTCATGGCCTTGGCTGATCCGGTGAGGCGGGCCATGGTGGCCCGGCTCTCCCGAGGGGACGCCACCGTCAACGAGCTCGCGGAGCCATTCGCCATCACCAAGCAGGCGGTTTCCAAACACATACAGGTCCTGGAGCATGCAGGATTGGTCACCCGCTCGCGCGACGCACAGCGCAGGCCGGTCCACTTGGATGCGGCAGCTTTGGAGCGGCTGACGGCTTGGATCGACCAGTATCGGCTGCTGGCCGAGTCCCGTTTCCGGCAGTTGGACGAGCTGCTGGGCGCTTCGCAAAATGCCGCCGCCTCCCACCCGGAACAAGAGAACCCGGAACAAGAGAACACAGCAAAGAAGAAAGAGGAACTGAGATGAGCAACCCAACAACAATCACCGCTGATAGTGGCGTCCCGTTCGTTGACACAGTCCGCGAATTCGATGCCCCGGTCAGTGCCGTCTTCAAGGCCCACGTAGACCCGGACCTCTTGGCCAAGTGGCTGGGCCCGCGTAGCACGCAGACGAAAATCACCGAGTACAACGCAACCACAGGCGGCAGCTGGCGCTATGAAAGCGGCGACGACAACGGAATGTACGGCTTCCGCGGGGTCTTCCACACGGTTGAGCCGGATGCCTTGATCATCCAGACCATCGAGTTCGAGGGCGCGCCCAACCAAGTGGTCATCAGCACCACAACCTTCGAGGAGATCGATGGGCGGACCCGGATGTCGGCGCACGAGGTCTACCCCTCGGTTGAAGCACGCGACATGGCCCTGGCGACCGGGATGGACTACGGCGTGATCGAAGGATACGAGCGCCTTGACGAGCTGCTGAGCGCGTAGCTGCCTGACGCCCTGCCGCCTAGCTGCTGAGCGCGTAGCCGCCTAGTGGCCGGCCGCCAGAATCTGAGGCAGCAGGGGGAGAAGCTGTTCCGACAGCAACACTGTCCCCAGCCCGATCATGATGATTCCGCTGACCAAGGTCACAACACGCGCGGCGCCCGGCCGGGAAGCCAGCAGCTTCCTGGAGGTCAATGCCACGGCCGTGTAGATCACGCCGGCGAGGATCACGAACGTCAGGCCCAGCAAGCCCGACTGGATCGGCACGGGCAGTGTTGCCTCGGGGCTGACAAACTGCGGCACCAGTGCAACGAAGAAAAGCAGCCCCTTTGGGTTGATGCCGCTGGTGCCCATCCCCTGAAGGAACGTACGGAGCTGGTTTCCGGACTGCACGACGCCGCCTTCCGCACTAAAGCTCGCGCCTCGCCACGAGCGGAGGGTCGCGACGCCGAGCCACAGCAGGTAGGCAGCTCCCGCTATGGTCAGCCATCCCAGGAGCCCTGGAACGCCGGCCAGGAGGGCTGCCAATCCTGCCACCATCAGCAAAGTGTGAATGACATAGCCACTGCAAAGACCTGCCACTGCGGGGACGAAGCTGCGTTGCCGCAGGCCGGCCGAAATCGAGTACGCCCAGTCGACGCCGGGCGTGCAGGCCAGGCTGACGGCGACGACCATGAAGGCCAGGAACAGCTGCGGGTTCACGTTTTCTCTCCAGGGCTAGGTGGTAGGAAAACTCTAGGGAAATCTGCGCCATAAGTGTTCCCGTTTTTAGCCCAGCCGATGGCCTTTTGGGTAAGATATTTGCGTGATTGACGGGATTGATAGAACTATTTTGCGCCACCTCAAAGAGGACGGCCGGATGACTGCCACTGCGCTTGCTTCGAAGGTGGGGTTGACGGTGGCTCCATGTCATCGGCGGCTCCGCGATCTGGAGTCGTCCGGAGTGATCCGCGGCTACAGGGCTGACATCGATCCCGCCGCGGTGGGGCTCGGCTTCGAGGCCATAGTGTTTGTCACGCTCAAGCAGGTGGAGCGCACCATCATGGCGGAGTTTGAGGAGCGGGTAACAGCCAGTCCCAACATCGTGGAGGCCCAGCGGCTGTTCGGCTCTCCCGACTACCTGCTGAAGGTCATCGCCGCGGACCTGCCTGCCTACCAGCGCTTCTACGACGACGAACTCGCGGCACTTCCTGCGGTGGAACGCCTGACATCCACGCTGGTAATGAAAAACCTGAAGACCAACATCGGCCCACCCGTCTAGGGCCTACTCCGCCAGCAGGCCCGTTGTCCGGTAAGGAATGACTTCGCGGAGGAACATGCTGGTGGACGTGCGGACGATTCCCGGGCACAGCCGGATCTCTTCGGAGACCCGGTAGAGATCGTCCGGGCTTTTTGCCACCACCCTGATGATGAGGTCGGTATCACCGGCGGGGGCATGGCATTCGAGGACTTCAGGGATCTCCCGGAGGGCGGCGATCGCCTCGTTCAAGTGGCTCTGGTCGAGTTCGGCGCTGACGGCGGCAGCGACGCCGCGTCCCAGGGCTGAGGGCAGGACGCGGCTGCTGTTGGGACGGAGCGCACCGGACGCCGTCATTCTCTCCAGGCGCGATTGAACTGTTCCGCGTGCAAGGTGCAGCTTTTGGGCCAGCACCATGATGGGCACGCGGGGATCTTCATCAAGGGCGGCCAGAATTCGCCGGTCCGTGGCGTCGAGTTCCTGCAAAGTGACCACTTCCTGTCGAGTTTTTCGCATGAGACTGGTCAGATCGACCAACTATTATCACGTCCGTTGCACCAACTGTATGCCTCCTGCTGAAATGGTGACAACGAAGCAGGACGAGGCTACCGCCAAAACCCGCAGGCAACAGGAACCCGGAACACCACCCGGAGCCCTGCACAGGTTTCCCGCAAGGAAGCAGCCGCTGATTGACTCTTGTTCACAGCATTGTCATTCCGCACCCGCCCGTTCATCCGGGCGCCACAGCAAGAGCCCCTGAGCTACCGGATCGTTGCGGTAGCTGAGGGGCTCTTGTGTTCTCTGGAGATGTTTACCGCCGCCGGCACATAGGCTTGAACCATGACTTCTGCCGGCCGTTTCGCCCCGAGCCCCTCCGGCGAATTGCACATCGGCAATCTTCGAACCGCCATTCTTGCGTGGCTGTTCGCGAAGTCCAGCGGCCGTGACTTCCTGCTGAGGGTCGAGGATCTGGACCGCGCCCGTTCCGGCGCTGAGGCGGAGCAGCTCCGCGATCTGCAGGCCGTCGGCGTCAGGTGGGACGCCGCCGTCGTGCGCCAGACCGAGCGTGCGGAACTGTATGACCAAGCGATTGCCCGCCTGACGGCTGAAGGCCGCACCTATGAATGCTTCTGCACGCGGCGGGAGATACAGGAGGCCCCTTCCGCGCCTCATGCCCCGCAGGGCGCCTATCCGGGGACATGCCGACGGCTTTCCCACGCTGAAATCGAGATTCGGCGTGCGACGCGTCCCGCCTCCATCCGGCTGCGGACCGACGTCTCCGAGTGGGCTGTTGAGGACCAGTTGCAGGGTAATTATGTGGGCGTCGTGGACGACTTTGTGCTCCGCAGGAATGACGGAGTGACCGCCTACAACCTGGCAGTAGTGGTGGACGATGCCGCCCAGGGAATTGACCAGGTGGTGCGCGGCGACGACCTCCTCCCGTCCACCCCCAGGCAGGCATATTTGGCAACGCTGTTGGGGCTGCCTTTGCCGGAATACGCCCATGTTCCCTTGGTGGTGAACCACGACGGCGTCAGGCTGGCAAAGCGCGACGGTGCCGTCACGCTGGCCGACCTCGCCGCCGTCGGAATTCCTGCAGAACGTGTGCGTGACCTGATCCTTGAGTCGCTTGGACTCCCGGCCGGAACCTTGGATAACGCGCTGCCGCACTTCCACCCCGGGACCCTTCCCACGGAGCCGTGGGTGTGGAAAACTCCCCGGTCCTGAACCAGCCACCGCGTAGGCTGGCTGGATGCATTCACAGCTGATCGCCCCAGGTTTCGAGCCCGTCGCCGAGCTCTTCGGTAGTTTCCTCGCCCAGGATCCTGACTATTCTGCGCAGGTGGCGGCCTACCATCGTGGCGTCAAGGTTCTGGATCTTAGCGGGGGCCCGCACATCCGGCCGGACTCCGTGACCGGCGTCTTCTCATGCTCCAAAGGCATGGCTGGCCTGGTGATGGCGTTGCTGGTTCAAGACGGCACCCTGGATCTTGACGCAGAGGTGGTCAAATATTGGCCGGAGTTTGGTGTCGAGGGCAAATCCTCCATCACCGTGGCGCAGCTTTTATCGCACCAGGCGGGGCTCCTGGGGGTGGAAGGCGGCCTGACCTTGAACGAGGTCAACAACTCCGGGCTTGCAGCGGCCAAACTCGCCGGGCTGCCGCCCTTGTGGAAACCTGGCTCGGCTTTTGGATATCACGCACTGACCATAGGCATCTTCATGGAAGAGCTCTGCCGACGCATCACCGGTTCCACGCTGCAGGATGTTTTCGAGCAACGCATCCGTGCAGTAACCGGGGCCCACTTTTACCTGGGCCTGCCCGAGGCCGAAGAAGACCGCTTCGCACCGTTCCGCTGGGCAGCGGATCCCTCCTGGCCGTGGGTGGATCCCGCCAGCCATTTTGGGCTGGCTGCCAATGCGGCCGTGGGCGACATCCTGGACTTGCCCAACATCCGGGAAGTGCGGGCCGCGGGGCTGAGTTCCGCTGCCGGTGTGGCCAGTGCGGAGGGGATGGCGAGGATCTATGCTGCGGCGCTGACGGGCTTGGCCGGCTCCGGGGATCCCATGCCCCTCCTGACTGAAGAGACCATCCGGACGGTGTCCGCCGAACAGATCTTCGGGATCGACCGCGTCTTTGGTGAGACCGGCTGCTTCGCCACCGTTTTCATGAAGTCCCACACCCGGATGCCGTTCGGCAGTTACCGCGCGTTCGGGCACGACGGCGCCAGCGCATCTTTGGGGTTCGCGGACCCTGTGTATGAACTCGGCTTTGGGTACGTGCCACAAACGGCGGAGCCCGGGGGAGTGGGGTGCCGCAACTTCCAGTTGAGCTCGGCGGTGCGGGAAGTGATCGCGGGGCTCGCTGTTTAGCTTTGTTGTGCTGCCGGGACTCCTGCCGCCATTCCTGCCCACAAGGTATCTGTGGTGGCGGTGACGACGTCTTCCACGGAATTCCCGTCCAGGTGCCCGCCGGCCGCCAGGAGGGCCGTTCCGTGAAGGCTTACGAAGCACACCATGGCCAGTGTTTCGGGGTCGCCTGCGGCCAGGACGCCCGCCTCCTGCGCCTCGGTGATCATGGCTCGGGCAACGTGTATTCCTTGTGCACCAGTGCTTCTGAGCTCATCACTGGAATCGGGGTGGTGTTTGGTGGAGTACATCACCGTCAGCAGGGCGGGGTGCTCAACAGCAAAGTCGACGTAGGCTTTGCCGATCCCCACGAATCGGCCCCGGAGTTCGTGCCCGGATTGCGCGGCATCTTGGATGCGGCGATTCATTGACTCAAAGCCAGCCAATGCCACGGCGTCAATCAAAGCCTGCTTGTCACGGAAGTGCTTGGCTGGGGCGCCGTGGCTGACATTCACATCCCGGGCCAGTTGACGTAGGGAAAGTCCGTCCACGCCGGCTTCTTCGATGGTCTCCCTGGCGCGTTCCAAGAGGGCCTCGCGAAGTTTGCCATGGTGGTACGGCTGGGCAGTCATGGATAGAGTCTAAGCCAATGTAGTCATTGACAACAAAGTAGACGCTGCCTACCATGTAGACAGCGACTACATTAGTCTCCGACTCAACCGATGGGATTCCGCCATGACCATGACTTACCAAGGCACTACTGCTCTGATCACGGGCGCCAGTTCCGGCCTCGGCGCTGAATTCGCCGGACAGTTTGCTGCCCGAGGCTCCAATCTTGTCTTGGTGGCAAGGCGCGCGGACCGCATGGAGGAGTTGGCCCGGGACCTGCGCTCCCGCCACGGTGTCACAGTGACCGTGTTGCCCTTGGACCTGGGCCAGGCAGGGGCGGGACGCGAGCTCTTCAACGAACTGACCGGCCGCGGTATCGCCGTGGATACGCTGATCAATAATGCAGGTTTCGCAACCCATGGTCCTTTGGTGGAGGAGGACCCTGAGACCATTGCCTCGGAGATCTCCCTGAACGTGTCTTCCCTGGTGGATATCACCCGGGCATTCCTCCCCGGTTTGCTCGCCTCCGGGAAGGGCTCCTTGGTGAACGTGGCCAGTACTGCCGCGTTCCAGCCCATCCCCGGTATGGCCGTTTACGGCGCCACCAAGGCCTTCGTCCTGAGCTTCACCGAAGCCGTTGCCCACGAAACCAAGAACTCTGGACTCAGCGTCCTGGCCCTTTGCCCCGGTGCGACGAGCACTGAGTTCTTTGAAGTCCTCGGTGGTGAATCCGCGGCAGTTGGCAAGATGCAGACCCCTGAGCAGGTGGTCGGCACTGCGCTCAAGGCACTCGATCGCAAGGACACACCCGGCAGCGTGGTTTCGGGCTGGGTCAACCGGGTTACCGCCGGGTTCGCCCAGCGTATGCCGAGGGCTGTTACCGTCGCCATCGCTGCCCGGGCAGTTCAGGACTGGTAGTACTGGTAGGTCCGGCCACCGGTGCTTACGGATCCGGAACACCGGATAGCCTGAGCATGGGACCAATCCCCGTTGGTCCCATGCCCAACCCGGAGGCCAGTATGACCGAACCACGCTTCACCGTAGAAACAGCCCAAGTCTTGGCGGAGGTGGCCCACAACCGGCAGAAGGACAAGCTCAAGCGGCCGTACCGCGAGCATGTCCTGGCTGTTGGCGACGCACTCGCCGACTTCGACGACGACATCCGGATCGCCGGCTACCTTCACGACATCGCCGAGGACACGCCCATCACCAGGCAAGCCCTGTTGGAAATGGGAGTGTCGGAGCGGGCGGTGGACATCATTGAGCGCGTCACCCGCCGCTTCCACGACGACCCGGATGATTACGACGCCGGCATCCGTTTCGTTGCGGAGGACCACGACGCCACGTTGGTGAAGATCGCGGACAATGCCCACAATTCCCTGCCGGAGAGGGTCAAAGCGCTTGCTGAAAAGTGGCCGGACAAGCCCCCGGTCACCCGCTATGCCGATGCCCGCCCCGTGCTGTACACGGCCGTTCCCCGCGAAGAAGTCCGGATGATCCTGGAGCGGATCAACCCTTACCTGCTCCGCGAATTGGACGAGATCGCCCCCGAGTGACCCCTGCCCCCTCCGTTGTGGGGCCTGTTCTGCGTGTTTGGTGTGGGTTTTGGGGCGTTTTGCGGGCCCCGCAACGTGAGGGTTGGTGGGTTGTGGGGCCTGTTTTGCGTGCTTGGTGTGGGTTTTGGGGTGTTTTGCGGGCCCCGCAACGTGAGGGTTGGTTGGTTGTGGCCTAGCCCGCGGCGGTTTCCAAGCGTCGGAGTGCCGCCGCCCGGCCCTTGTGCCCGCGTCGTTCGTCGTAGGCAATGGACAGGCCCAGAACCACCATCATGACCAGCATGCAGATGGGCACGGATGCCCCGGCTGCGGCCAGGGCAATACTGGACGCCAAACCCAGCACCACCAGTGTGGAGCTCCACAGGTGTTCCCGGTCCATGCCGAGCAGGATCCCGTACAACGTGCTGAGCGAGACTTTGAACAGAATGATGGGAATGGCGATGGAGGCCACCGCGGCGGCTGCGGGAATATGGGTTTCGTGATCAATGAAATAGGCGGCAACATGCAGTCCGGCACCTGTGGCGGCAATGGCTGCGAAGACCGGCATGTGCCCGTAGCCGAACACCCATGAACGGTGCCGTTGGACGTGCAGTGCCGGGCCTGAGGGCAGGATGAAGTAGATCCACCACATTGCGAAGGCCAGCCCTGTCCCGCTCAATCCAACCAAGGCTGCATCCATGGACCATTGGTGCGTGGCCACAATGGCACGCAGGGTTTCAATGGCGCCAATCAAGCATTCACCCAAGGCAATGATGGCCAGGAGTCCGTACCTTTCCGCGATGTGATGCGCATGCCACGGGGTTCGGATGTTCCGTTCTGCGAAGTAAGGGGCCGCCATTTCCATGACGAACAGTGGAGCTGCCATGAGGAACGTGGTGAGGACGCTTGCATCAACCAGGAGCACCACAACCCACCCCACCTGGACGATCGCCACGTACTTTGCGTAGCGCAAACACGTTTCCCGGCGTTCGGGATCCTGGCGGGCTGCACGCAGCCACTGGAAGATCAGGGCCACCCGCATCACGATGTAGCCCAGGACCATGGTGAAGTTGTCTACGTGCTTGCCCTCGATGATCGAGTGGAACACCGGCTCGACACCCATGGCCAGGATGAGGACGCCCACCATCTGGATCATGGTGACCACCCTGAACACCCAATCGTCGGTGTCATAGGCGCTGGCGAACCACGTGAAGTTGATCCAGGCCCAGATCACGGCAAACATGGCGAAGGAGAAGGCGAGGAGCCCGGGCCAGAAGTGCGCTTCCGCCACGGCATGGGCGAACTGGTTGCCGGCTACACCGAAAGCGATGACGAAGGTCAGGTCGAAGAAGAGCTCCAGCGGAGTTGCTGTGCGGTGCTTTTCATGGGGATCGCGGCCGCCCATGCGGGAAAGTGCATGGCGGAGGGGATTCGAGGACATGGCTCAAAGATTACCGCTGCCCTTGCCTCTGCGCCGAGATCGCCGGAATGCGTCGAGACCCCCCGGAACCTTCCGGCGACCCCGCAGCGTTCCGGCGATCTCGAGGAGAAGCAGCCCCTACACGCGCCCCAGGACGTCGATGTCTTCCAGGAAGTCCTGATGCACCTCGGCGCTGACGGTGGTCCGGGTCTCCCGGATCGCATCGAGGTAGTCCTGCGTCACGGGTCCCTTGCGCCCGTTGGCCCCAGCCCCAACCCCGGACGCAGCGCCGGCTGAACCGCCCGAAGCAGCACCGTCGTCGTACACTGCTTTTTCCAGGGCGCGCTGGGAGGCACTGCGGGCGGCAAACTCGATGTCGGCGGGTGAGAAGCCCTCGGTCCGTTCCACCAGCTGGGCGATGTCCACCGAGTCCACCACACTGGCGGGGATGAACCGCTGCCACATCGCTTCGCGGGCGTGGACATCCGGGAGCCCGATGGGGATGACGTAGTCGAACCTGCCGTGGCGCAGGAATGCGGTGTCCAGGGCGCGGATGAAGTTGGTGGCGCAGACCAGCAGCCGGCCGGGTTGTTCGCGGAAGGCCGGAATGATCTTGAGGAGTTCGTTGGTGACGCCCTGCAACGGCGACGGCGGATCACCGGCGCGCTGCGACGCGATTTCCTCCACCTCGTCGATGAACACCACGGCGTGTTCCAGCTCGGCAATTTCCAGGAACGTCTCGCGCAACGCTCCGGCCAGGCCCTTGGGATCAGAGGCCAAGCGGGACGGGAAGACCTCCACGAACGGCCATTCGAGGCGGGAAGCGATGGCCTTGGCGAAGGTTGTCTTACCGGTGCCTGGAGGACCAAAAAGCACGACGGCGCGCGGCGGCACCACGCCGTATTCGTCGGCGAGGTCGGCCTCGGCCAAGGGCAAAACGAGCCGGCGTTCCAGCAACTCCTTTTCGCGGCGCATGCCAGCCACGTTCTCCCACAGGTCCCGGGCCAGAATACGCCCGCCAAGGAGTCCCAAAGCGCCTAGTTCCTGCCGCTGCACCGGGATGGTCCGCTCGAAATAGCGCAGGTTCTTCTTCACCACGAAGCCGCGCCCCAGGAACGCTTCGACGCGGGTTTCGGTCTCGGGCATCAGTGCGGAGAGTTTGTTGAGGCCGTGCGGGGCCATGCGGTTCTCGACGGCGGACAGCAGCGAGGTGCCGATGCCGCGGCCACGGAACTCGGTCAACGTTGCCAGGAACACGATCCAGCCTTGATCGTGTGCGGCACGCCCCACGGCGGCACCCACCACTTGCTCGCCTTGGACTGCCACCACGGCGTGGTCCTTCTCGCAGGACGCCAGGACCTCGGACAGCGCGTAGACCGGCTCCACGCCGTCGGCTTTGAGGGACTCCCAGAGGTGCAGGATGCCGTCCAAATCGGACGAGTGGAAGTCCCTGATGCGCCAATTGCTCATGGCTGTATCTCCTGAGTCTGCTAAATGAGTCGCCGTTGATCTCTTGGAGTTGAGCATAGGCGAAGCACTGCTGCAGGAGGTTGCGGGCCAGTTGCGTTACGAAAACCCTATTGAACCGGGCGGAGCCGCAGACCCTGCATGCCGCCGTCCACAGCCAGTGAGGTTCCCGACGTCGAACCGGACAGGGGGCTTGCAAGGTATGCAACAGCCCCGGCCACCTCGGCAGCCTCGACCAGCCGGCCGTGGGGTTGCCGGGCGTTCAGGGCTGCCCGCTCGGCGGCGGGGTCGGTGGCGGAATCCAGCAATCGTCCTACCCAGGGAGTATCAGCGGTGCCCGGATTCACGCAGTTGACCCGGATCCCCTCGCGGATATGATCGGCGGCCATGGCCAGCGTGAGGGACAGGACCGCACCCTTTGACGCCGAGTACAGGGCACGTTGCGGCAGTCCCGCGGTCGCCGCGATGGAACAGGTGTTCACGATCGCGGCCGCCGGAGACTCGCGCAAATACGGCAGCGCCGCGCGGCTGACACGGGCGATGCCCACCACGTTGACGTTGAGGACGCGCAACCACTCGTCGTCGTCGTTCGCCGAGATATCGCCCTGCGCACCGATGCCCGCGTTGTTGATGACGATGTCCAGTCGTCCGAACTGCTGCACAACATGCTCGACGGCGGCACGCACCGACGCGTCATCAGCCACATCGCACTGGACACCAAAGTGCGGGCTGTTTTCGGGGGAGAGGTCCAGCACAGCGACCTGCGCACCTCCGGCAGCGAGACGGTCCGCGATAGCCGCCCCAATGCCGGAGGCGCCGCCGGTCACGAGTGCCGCGAGGCCCTCAAAGTCGTTGCCCGCTGAGGATGCCATGATCACCTCAGGCGCTGACGCGGTCAGGAGCGGTGATTGGCGAAGCGGCTTGGGCCCGGAAGTACTCCTGGCGCTGGCGTCCCAGTCCTTCGATCTCCAACTCCACCACATCGCCGGGCTGGATAAAGGGGAATCTGCCGGACAATGCCACGCCTTCGGGCGTGCCCGTGATGATCACATCGCCCGGTTCCAGGACCATGTACTGGCTGAGGTGGTGGACGATCGTGGCGGGTTCGAAGATCATGTCCGAGGTACTGGAGTCTTGCCGGCCCTCGCCGTTGACCAACGTCTGCAGGCGGAGGTTGCCGGCATCGATGTCCGAGGCCGGAATGAGCCATGGGCCCAGGGGGGTGGAACCGGGGAGGGATTTGCCCTTGGTCCACTGTCCCGCAGCACCGGGAATCTGGTAGTCGCGCTCGGAGAGGTCGTTGGCCACGGCATAACCGGCAATGCACGCTTTGGCTTCGGAAACGGACGAAAGGTATGACGCTTCCTTGCCGATCACGATCGCCAGTTCCACTTCCCAGTCGTACTTTTCCGACGACGGCGGGATGGGTGCGGCGTCGAAAGGTCCGGCAATCGTGTTGGTGGGCTTGAGGAAGACCACGGGAACCTCGGGCGGCGTCGCACCCGATTCGGCGGCGTGGGCGGTGTAGTTGAGGCCGATGGCTACTACTGCGCCGGGTCGGGCAACCGGCGCGCCGATGCGCAGGCCCTCGGGGGAGATTTCGGGAAGTTCTCCGCTGTTCAGGGCTTCGCGGGTGCGTTCGATGCCATCCGAGGCGAGGAAACCGCCGTCGATGTCCTGCGTCAAGGGCGTGAGGCTGAAGTACTTTTCAGCACCGTGAGCGTCTTGGGCGATGACGGCCGGTTGCTCGTTTCCGGCCGTTCCCAGCCTGGCGAATTTCAAGGTCATGGCTTCCTCCGTGTTCGGGACTAACATCCGAGCTCTAGTGTGGTGTTTTCCCCCATAATACGGAAATGTGACCCATTGACAAGGCAGACATCGGATGTTTAGGCTCGGTGGAGAATCGTGACGCACTTTCAGGAGCCGCATGAGCATCATCACTGCAATGGAAACGTTTGATATTCGCTTCCCCACCTCTTTGGAACTGGACGGTTCCGATGCCATGAATCCGGACCCGGACTATTCAGCTGCCTACCTGATCATTGGCACAGATGCCGATGACGGGCATGAAGGGCACGGCTTCGTGTTCACCATCGGTCGGGGTAACGAGGTGGAAACTGCGGCCATCAACGCGCTCCGCGAACACCTCCTCGGCGCCGATGTTGAGGCGCTGCTGGCAGACATGGGCGCCACCTGGAAGCTGCTGGCCCACGATTCCCAACTCAGGTGGCTGGGGCCCGAGAAGGGTGTGATGCACATGGCCATCGGCGCCGTGGTCAATGCGCTCTGGGATCTAAAGGCGAAACGGGCAGGCCTGCCCCTCTGGGAGTTGCTCGCCGGCATGACGCCGGAAGAGCTGGTGGCACTGGTGGACTTCCGCTACCTGACCGACGCCCTGACCCCTGGCGAGGCCCTTGAAATCCTCCGGGCCGCCGAGCCCGGACGGGAAGCGAGGAAAGCCGCACTTCGCGCCGAGGGCTACCCCGCGTACACCACGACGCCGGGCTGGCTGGGTTACAGCGACGAGAAACTGACGCGTTTGGCCAAGGAAGCCGTGGCTGACGGATTTGCCCAGATCAAGCTCAAAGTGGGTGCCTCCTTGGAGGACGACATTCGCCGTGTGAGGGCGGCTCGTGCTGCGGTTGGTCCGGATATCAAGATCGCAGTGGACGCCAATCAACGCTGGGACGTGCAGGAAGCCATCGACTGGATGGCACACCTTGCCCCGTATGACATCGCCTGGATCGAGGAGCCCACCAGCCCGGACGACATCCTTGGCCATGCTGCCATCGCCCGCGGAGTGGCGCCCATCCCTGTGGCTACCGGCGAACACGTACAGAACAGGGTGGTGTTCAAACAGATGCTCCAGGCCGGCTCGCTGCAGGTCCTGCAGATTGACGCAGCCAGGGTAGCGGGGGTCAATGAGAACATCGCCATCCTCCTTCTCGCCGCCAAGTTCGGTGTGAGGGTCTGTCCACATGCCGGCGGGGTTGGCCTGTGTGAAGCCGTGCAGCACCTGTCCATGTTCGACTTCGTTGCGGTGTCCGGAACCAAGGAGAACAGGACCATCGAATTCGTGGACCACCTCCACGAACACTTCGTCACACCCGTTGTTGTCCACGGCGGCGCGTATTGGCCGCCGTCGAATCCTGGCGCGGGGAACCAAATGCTCCGTGAAACACTGGCCGCGTACAGCTTTCCGAACGGCCCCGTATGGAAGGAATCCCGTTGATCCAGCACGCACCTTGGTTTGAAGAGGCACGCTTTGGGATGTTTGTTCATTGGGGTATCTATGCCCTGCCTGCACGCCACGAGTGGGTGATGAACAAGGAGGAAACTACTGTGGAGGAGTACTCAAAGTACTTCCGGCGCTTCGATCCGGACCTCTACGATCCCCGCGAGTGGGCCCGGGCTGCACGTAACGCCGGGATGAAGTACGTGGTCCTCACCACCAAGCACCACGACGGCTTCTGCCTGTGGGATTCGGCCCTGACGGACTACAAAGCAACCAACACGCCAGCAGGCCGTGATTTGATTGCGCCGTATGTGGAAGCCCTCCGCGCCGAGGGGCTGAAGGTCGGTTTCTACCACTCGCTCATCGACTGGCACCATCCCGATTTCACCGTGGACGGGGTACACCCCCAACGCAACTCGTCCGACGTCGAAAGTTTGAATGCCGGGCGTGACATGGACCGGTACCGCGAGTACCTGCACGGTCAGGTTCGTGAGCTCCTCACCGACTACGGCACCATCGACTACCTGTTCTTCGACTTCTCCTACACAGGCGGACACCAGGAAGAATATTGGGGCGGCAAAGGCCGGAAAGACTGGGACTCCGATGCCCTGCTTGCCATGGTGCGGGAACTGCAACCGGCCATTGTGGTCAACGATCGGCTGGAAATCCCGGGAGACCTGGTCACACCGGAGCAGTACCAGCCCGCCGGCCCCATGATGGTCGACGGCGAACCGGTCACCTGGGAAGCCTGCCAGACGCTGAACGGCAGCTGGGGCTATGACAGGGACAACCTGAACTACAAGCCCGTGGACCTGCTCATCCGCATGCTGGTGGATGGCGTGTCCAAGGGCGGCAACCTGCTGCTCAACGTGGGCCCCACAGGGAGGGGCAGCCTGGACCCGAGGGCGCTGGGTTCGCTGGAGGGCATTGGCGAATGGATGAAGCTGCACTCGCGCGCCATCCACGGTGCCGGTGCCTCGACCTTCACAGCACCGACGGATGCCCGCTATACCCAGCGCGGAAACCGGCTCTACGTTCACTTGTTCGCCTGGCCGTTCGAGTACGTCCACCTGCCCAACCTCGCCGGCAAGGTGGAATACGCCCAGCTGCTCAATGACGCCTCGGAGGTGTTCCTGCGCGAACTGGACCCTGCGCAGCAAGCCATGAACATGACCCCCGGCGGCCAACCACCCGGAACACTCACCATCAAGCTGCCCGTACAGCGGCCCGACGTCGCCGTCCCGGTGCTGGAACTGTTCCTGACGCCGTCGGCTGGGGAGACAGAGGCAGTAAATGGCTGAGAGCATCGCCCTGCACACCAAGCTCAAACCAGGGACCGAAGAGGAGTACGCCAACGCGCACGCGAACATTCCCGACGAATTGGTGGCAGCCCTCAAAGAGGCAGGGGTGAAGAACTGGCGGATCTGGCGCAGCGGACTGGATCTCTTTCACGTGGTGGACGTCGAGGACTACCAGGCCATGCGGCATGCGCTCGCCGGTCACCCGGCCAATGTGCCGTGGCAAGCCCGAATGGCTGAACTTTTGGCCGTCCAGGACGATTACTCGGGGGAGGATGCGGGTATCCAGAAGGTATGGGAGCTGCCATGAACTCACGCGAACCCGGCAAACCGGGAAGTCTCGGCAAACTCGGCTTCGGCGGAGCGGGCATCGGAAATCTTTACAGGGCCATCCCGGACGGGGAGGCTCTGGCCACTGTGTTGGCCGCTTGGGATGCGGGTATCCGCTACTTCGACACCGCGCCGCACTACGGGCTGGGCCTCTCGGAACAAAGGCTGGGCGCCGTCCTCAGGGATAAACCCCGGGACGAGTTCGTCATCTCCACCAAAGTGGGCCGGCTGTTGGAACCCAACTCCGACGGCGGCAGGGACCCGGAAGGCTTCGATGTACCCGCCACCACGCGGCGCGTCTGGGACTTCTCCGAGGGCGGTATCCGGCGCAGCATCGAAGACTCCCTGGAACGGCTGGGCCTGGACCATGTGGACATCGCCTACCTGCATGACCCCGACATCCACGATCTCCAGGCGGGAATCTCCCAGGCCTTGCCTGTGCTTGAAAAGCTCCGCACCGAAGGGTTGGTCACGGCCATAGGCGTGGGCATCAACTCTGCTGAAGCGGCGTTGGAATGCGTCGAAGCTGCGGACCTTGACCTCGTGATGCTCGCCGGCCGCTACACCCTGCTTGAGCAGCCCGACGTCCCGCTGCTGGAACGCTGCGTTGAGCGCAGCACCGGCGTCGTGAGCGTTGGTGCCTACAACTCAGGGCTCCTCGCCCGCCCCGAGGTCCCCGAAGACGCACACTACAACTACCAGCAGGCGCCCCCGGAAGTGCTGGAGCGGGCGCGTGCGCTCGCGGCCATCTGCCGCGACTTCGGCGTGGAACTTCCGACGGCGGCACTCCAGTTCCCGTTGCGGCATCCGGCGGTGGTGAACGTGACAGCCGGAGCGACTTCCGCTGAACAGGTGTCCACGAACGCTGCCCGCATGGAAGAGACCGTGCCCGAAGAGCTCTGGGAGGCTTTGGAGCGTGTTGGCCGGTGATTGATTCGCACCTGCATCTGTGGACGTTGGACTCCTTCGTCACCGGGGGAGTGCGGCCCTATGGTTGGCTCGGTCCGCAGCACGGTGCGCTTTTCCGGAGCTTTGGCGAGGACGAGGCGCATGAGACGTTGGATGCGGCCGGTGTGCGGGGAGCGGTGCTGGTCCAGGCCGACGATACCGTTGCCGACACCGAGAGCATGTTGGCTGTTGCCTCGAGGAACCCGTGGGTCTTCGGAGTGGTGGGCTGGATCAGGCTGGATGCGCCGGCAGAGGCTGATGAGCAGTTGCACCGCTTCACGGCCCACCCGGTTTTCAAGGGTGTCCGGCATTTGGTGCATGAGGATCCCAGGGATGATTTCCTGGATCTTCCCGCGGTCCGTGATTCCCTGGCCTTGGTGGCTCAGCGCGGGCTCACCCTGGATATACCGGATGCTTTCCCCCGGCATGTGGGAGGGGCGGTCCGGCTTGCCCGCGAGATGCCGGAACTGACCGTGGTGCTGGATCATTTGGGGAAGCCGCCGCTGGCTGATGCTGGGCTTATGGAGGCGTGGAGTGCTGACTTCCGGGCGCTGGGGCGGGAGCCGAATACGGTGGCCAAGCTTTCGGGGCTGCATTTGCCGGGCGTTGCGTACACCGCAGATGCGTTGGAGCCCCTGTTCGAATCAGCCTTGGAGGCCTTCGGGCCGGAGCGTTTGATGATCGGTAGCGACTGGCCCGTCAGCACGCTCGGGGCGCCGTATGGCCGGACGCTGGACGTGTTGTTGGAGTTGGTGTCTTCGCTGAGCCCATCGGAGCAGGACGCCGTGCTGGAAGAGACCGCCATCCGGACGTATGGCTTGGCTGTCACTCCCTTGGCCGAGGGCTAGTACAGCTAGAGCGCCTGCCGCAACCAGTTCTCCACGCCGCTGATGTGCACGGTCACCAGCGCGCGCACCAGTTCGGCGTCGCCTCGTTCGAGGGCGTCGGCGATTGCACGGTGCTCGGCCAAGGTGTGGGCCACAGCTTTTTCCTGTGTCAGGCCACGCCAGATCCTGGCCCGCACGGTGCTGCTGGACAACGCTTCCAACAGGCTGCCGAGGTAGTCGTTTCCGGCGGCTTCGGTGATGATGCTGTGGAACTCAAGGTCATGGGCTACCAGTTCCTCGACGTCGGTGTTCTCGTCGATGCCGTCCATGGTGCCCCTCAGCGCCAGGAGCTCGTCCGGCGTGATTTTTCCCGCGGCCAAGTGTGCCGTGGCGGGTTCCAGGATTCGTCGGACCTCAAAGAGTTCCAGGATGGACCTGTCCTGGTGCAGGTCCACCACGAAAGCCACGGCTTCGTTGAGCAGCTTGGCGTCGAGGCTGGTGACATAGGTGCCGTCACCGCGGCGGACATCCAGCACTCGGATCAGCTCCAGGGCTTTCACGGCTTCACGCAGCGAACTCCTCGAAAGACCGAGCCGCTCGCTCAGTTCCTTTTCCGGCGGAAGTCGATCGCCGGCCTTGAGTTCGCCGCGGATCAGCATGTCCTTGATCTTGCTGATCGCCTCATCTGTGACAGCCATGGACCAATAGTAGCCACGAATGATCCGATGTCTGTCTCCGCCGCGTCCCCACCCAGCTGAGTCGCATTTGAGCGCGTTTTCAGTACTCAAAACGCGCTCAGCTGCCACTTGGTTGGGGGCGTTAACCCACGACGGCGGCACCTGGGTTCCGATTGTCACGGAACCCGCGGTGCCGCCGTCGTGAGTCAGCGGGTGTTGCTTGTTACTTGTCGCCGCCGGGCAGCGGGCGGTTGGCAATGACCGGCGCGCTGCCGGTGTAGCCGTCGCGGGTAGCAGCGAGCTCATGGATCTGCTTGCGGCACAGGAACCAGCCCCACACCATGAGTCCGCAGGCAATTCCTGTGACCAGCATGGTCAACGGGGACTCGATGAACACCATGATCAGCACTGCCGCCAGGAAGATCAAGGACAACCAGCCTGTGTACGGGGCGCCGAACATCCGGAAGGAGGGGCGCTTCAGCCACCCCTTGTCAGCCCAGCGTTTGAGCTGCATCTGGCACAGGACAATGGTGGCCCACGTGACGATGATGCCCACGGAAGCGACGTTCAGGACGATCTCGAAAGCGTCGGCCGGAACGAGGTAGTTCAGCGGAACACCGAGCAGGGAAACGCCGGCCGTGATGGCGATGCCACCGTAGGGGACGCCTGCCTTGTTCATGCGCTGGGCGAACTTCGGGGCAGAGCCGGCCACCGACATGGAGCGGAGGATGCGGCCCGTGGAGTAGAGCCCGGCGTTCAGCGAAGACAGTGCTGCGGTGAGGACCACGAGGTTCATAATGACGTCCACGCCCTCCACACCGATCGAGCCGAAGAACGTCACGAACGGGCTGACGCCCTTCTCGTAAGAGGTGTACGGCAGCAGGAGAGCCAGCAGAATCACGGAGCCAACGTAGAAGAGGGCGATGCGGATGACCACGGAGTTGATGGCCTTGGGCATGATCTTCTCCGGGTTGGCAGTTTCGCCGGCTGCAGTACCGATGAGTTCAATCGATGCGTAAGCGAAGAGCACACCCTGCATGAGGATGATCATGGGAAGGACGCCGTTGGGGAAGACGCCGCCGTTGTCCGCGATGAGGCTGAAACCGACTTCCTGACCCTCCACCGGGGTGCCGAAGATGACGAAGTAGGTGCCCACCAGGAGGAAGGCCACCAGCGCGGCCACCTTGATCAGCGCGAACCAGAACTCCATTTCACCGAAGACCTTCACGGAGACCAGGTTGAGGCAGAGCACCACAACCAGTGCAATGAGCGCCCACGCCCACTGCGGAACGGCGCCTATCCACGCGACGTATTTGCCGAAGAACTCCATGTAGAGTGCCGCTGCGGTGATGTCCACGATGGTGGTGGTGGCCCAGTTGATCCAGTAGAACCAGCCCGAAACGAAGGCTGCCTTTTCGCCGTAGAACTCACGGGCGTAGGAGACAAAGGATCCCGACGACGGGCGGTGCAGAACGAGTTCACCGAGTGCCCGGAGGATCAGGAAGGCGAAGAAGCCACAGATTGCGTAGGCGATCACGAGGGAAGGGCCTGCTGCGTTGAGCCGGCCACCGGCGCCCAGGAACAAGCCGGTACCGATTGCGCCGCCGATCGCGATCATCTGGATCTGGCGGGGCTTGAGGTCCTTGTGGTAGCCGGAGTCCTCCTTGTGGAGGGCTTTCTCGCTGGCGTGCGCTTGGGCCGGGACCGTGTGGTCCGTAATGGGATTGGTCATTGGAATCCTTAGGGGTGTCCTGTTGGGGGTGTCCTGGGCGCGTCCGGCAGGGAGTCCGGGCACACAAAACAAGGCCTCGTGAGGGTATGCCTCATGGGGCGTGACGGCTGGTTGGAGCGTTTACAGGCCAGTTTCGGCCTATTTGCTGAGATTTGCCAGACGTTCGGGGCTCAGCAATTCCTCAAGTTGGGTGGCGGTCAGGAGACCGTGCTCCAACACGAGTTCCGCAACGCCCTTACCCGTTGCCAGCGCCTCCTGGGCGATAGCTGTGGCGGAGGCGTAACCGATATGGGGGTTCAATGCCGTGACGAGACCGATCGACTGCTCCACGGTAAGCCGTAGCCGTTCGGTGTTTGCAGTGATGCCCCGGACGCAACGCGCCGTAAGGGTGCGGCACGCTGCTTCCAGGTGGGAGATGCTCTTGTGCAGGCTGTGCACAATGATCGGTTCGAAGGCGTTCAGCTGAAGCTGGCCGGCCTCCGCGGCCATGGTGACGGTGACATCGTTGCCGATGACTTCATACGCCACTTGGCTGACCACTTCCGGGATCACCGGATTGATCTTGCCGGGCATGATCGACGAGCCGGACTGCACGGCCGGAAGGTTGATCTCGCCCAAACCCGCACGCGGTCCGGAGGACAGCAAGCGGAGATCGTTACAAATCTTGGAGAGTTTCACTGCCACGCGCTTCAGCACGCCGGAGAGGTGGACGAAAGCTCCCACGTCCTGGGTTGCCTCAATGAGGTCAGCGGCAGTGAGGAGGGGAAGGCCCGTGATCTCGGCCAGGTGGCGGCAGGCGGCTTCAGCGTAGCCGGCCGGGGCGTTCAAGCCCGTGCCGATTGCCGTAGCACCAAGGTTGATCTCGTGGATCAGCATGTGGGACTCGTCCAGGCGTGCCCGGTCCTCGCCAATGGTCACGGCGTAACCACCGAACTCCTGGCCCAGGGTCATGGGAACAGCGTCCTGCAGTTGGGTGCGCCCCATCTTCACCACGGTCCGGAACTCCCGGCCCTTCTCGGCAAAGGCCAGCTCGAGTTCTTCGAGGGCTTCCAGGAGTTCCTTCACGGAGAAGATCGTGGCGAGGTTCACCGCCGTCGGGTAGACGTCGTTGGTGGACTGGCTCAGGTTTACGTGGTCATTCGGGTGCAGCTTGGAGTAATCGCCCTTGGGGTGTCCAAGGATTTCCAGCGCACGGTTGGCGATGACCTCGTTGGCGTTCATGTTGGAACTGGTTCCCGCGCCGCCCTGGATCACATCCACCATGAACTGCTCGTGGAGCATGCCGTCCATAACGTCCTGGCAAGCCTGCTCAATGGCCGCGGCCTTCTCGGCATCCAGCAGGCCAAGCTCGTGGTTGGTGCGTGCGGCTGCCTGCTTCACGGCGGCCAGGCCCCTGACCAGGTGCTTGTTAGTGGAGAGTGGCTGCCCTGTAATGGGGAAGTTCTCGATGGCCCGCAGGGTGTGGACGCCCCAGTAGGCATCCGCAGGTACATTGCGGTCGCCCAAAAGGTCGTGTTCGGAACGGAGGGGGATCGCCTGATCGACGGTGGTCATAGCTGTCCTTGGTTTAGTTGCTGAAAATTTGGGCTGCACGGAGTTCGCCGACCGGAAGGCCGCCGCCCAGCACAGGTGGGCCCTGAAGCGTGTCCAGGCTGCCGCCGTCGACGCCCAACCGGCGGAGAACCTCAACGGTGACGGGCATGCGGGCGCGATCACCGCCGTCGGAAATTTTTACTGCTAAGCCGGTGCCGTCCGGGAGGCCGACCAGCTGAAGGCCCTCAAAACCGTCCTTTGCCAGGAGTCCCGGGACTGCCCGCATAAGGGCGGTGACATCGCGGCCTTCGCCGGCCACCATCTGCGGGTAGCGGCGCATGGCGTGGGCAACCTTGCCCTCGTCGGTGCTTTCTTCGGCTGCGGCGAGGCGGCCATAGGCGCGGGCCATGCCATGAAGCGAGTGGGCGAACAACGGAGTGCCGCAACCGTCCGTGCTGACCGCGGCAGCTTCTTCGCCGGTCAGTTCAGTGATGGTCTCGCGGACCAGTACCTGCAGCGGGTGCTCGGGGTGCAAGTACCCCTCCACAGGCCAGCCGTTGATGACGCAGACGGCGGTCATGGAAGCGTGTTTGCCAGAGCAGTTCTGTGCAATTTGGGTGGGGCCATTGCCGGCGCGGAGCCACTCTTCGCGTTCAGCCACGCCGTAAGGGAGGTCCATGCTGTTTCCCAGTGCCGCTTCGGTGAGGCCGTGCAGCTTCAGGATTTCGGTGGCGCCATCGCGGTGCATCCGGGCACCGGAGTGGCTGGCCGCGGTCAGCGCGAGGAGGTCCTGGGGTATATCCAACCCGGCTTTGAGCAGCGCCACAGCCTGCAGAGGCTTCAGGCTTGAACGCGGGTACATGGGTGCCTCGGGTTCGCCGGCTTCCAGCGCCGTGCTGTTGTCGCTGCGGAGGGCGATCAGCGATCCATAGTGGATGCTTTCCACCAAGCCGTCACGGGTTACCTCCACGAGTGGGACGTGGTGCGGCGTCTTTGCCGCCAGTTCCGGCTGGCTGGCGGTTGTTGCGGGGGCGGGCATGGTGTCCTTTGAGTGGGTCATTTGCTGAGGATCCTGTCCAGTGCAACGCTGACGGCCTGCAGGTGGGCTGCCATCGCTTTACTTGCGGCCTCGGAGTCGCCGGCTTCGATGGCGTTGAGCACGGCGACGTGCTCTTCGTCGGAGCGGTGTTGGCGGTCTGCCACGAGGTTAAGGGTTTCGGATTGGTGTGCCAGGGCCTCGCGGATGTCCGAAACGACGCTGGCGAAGACCCGGTTTCCGCTGGCGCGGGCCACGGCAGAGTGGAAGCTCGCGTCCAGGTTCACCCAGGCTTCGGGATCGTTTTCGCTGAGCATTTCCTGGACGATGTCCTTGAGGTGCTCAAGTTCCTCGTCCGTTCTTCTTTGCGCGGCAAGCCCGGCTGCGGGAATCTCGATGTGCGGGCGTGCTTCGTTGAGATCACGCGCACTGTACTGACCCAAGGTAAGGTCATTAGCGACCTTGTTGGCCACGATGAACGTGCCCTTGCCCGTTTTGGTTACCGTGAGGCCCAAGGTGTTGCAGGATCTCAGCGCTTCCCGGATGACGGAGCGGCTCACGCCGTACTGGCCCGCGAGCGTTGCTTCCGAGCTCAGCTTGGTGCCGATATCGAACTGCCCGCCTTCGATCGCACGCCGCAGGGCCGCGAAGACCGCTTCAGCTGCGGAGATGCGGGAAATGGGCATATGCCCGCCCTGGGGCTCTTGCTGTCCGGCTGTCCGGCTGTCTGACAGGTTCACGTTTCGAATATGGCACGGGTCACAAGCGGCTGTCAACGCTGAAAGGCTTGCTTCACGGTTTGGGGGTCCCGTGCGGCACCGACCGCTCGCGTTCAGCCCACCTTCGCGTGGTTCTCCATGGAGCGGAGGATGCTGATCAACTGTCCGATCTTGTCATCACCGAGCAGCGCATCCGGGCTAGCGGGCCAGCCTCACGTACAGTGCGCAATCTCGACACCTGTCGCCGTACGGCAACTTTTCGAAAAGTCGCCGTACGCCGACACTAGTAGTCGTTGCCTACGTCGACAGCTGGCCCCTTGAGGTTGGGTTTGCCTGAAGAATTTGGCACGAGACGATGTCTTTCCAGGAGCTTGACACAATGGACCATGCTCTTCACCAAAAAGTCGCTCATGCAGGACGGGTTCACCGGGTTCCGGCCGCTCGACGAACTCGATCCCATGAGGATTCCCCAAGGCCCCGGAATCTTCGCCATCCTGTGCCCCGCGGATTTTGAGCCGATGTTCCTCAGTAAGAGCACTGCCGGCACGTTCAAGAAGAAGGACCCCTCCCTCAAACGTGAAGCCCTGGAATCCGAGTGGATAGCGGACGCTTCCGTGCTTTACCTGGGCAAAGCCAGCGCCGGCAGTCAGGGCAACCGGGGACTGCGCAAGCAGATCCAGGAGTTCATGGATTACGGCCGCGGGCGGCCCACGGTCGTTTGGGACGCACGGCTTATCTGGCAGCTGCGTGATGCTTTGGACTTGGTGGTTGCGTGGAAGGAACTCCCCGCCTCCGAGGTGAATGCGGCCGAGGCCGCCTACCATTCCGACTTCGTGGCGGCCCACGGGCGGCTTCCGTTCGCCAACCTTGTCCAGGCCCGTCCCAAGAAGTAAGGATCAGGGCCCGACGGCGTTCGGCGAGTTCCGCCGTCGGCCTCCCGCTTGCTGGGCGTTCGGCGCATAATGGCAACCATGACGGCCAGCAACCCCACTGGAAGCAAACCGCATGGACCTCGCATCACGGTTGAGGTACCCGTTCTCCGTATCGGCGCGGGACCAGCTGACTATGACGGCTTATCCCGGTATGTGGATTCGCTCCGAAATCCGCCGGGACTGCACCTGACCCTGCTCCACGTTGGAATACTCGATGAACTTGGCAAGGACATCGCAGCCTGGACCAAGGGTTTGTCGTCACCTGAACAGGCACTTCCGGAGATCGCCAGTTGGTTGACCGAACTGCCGGTGTTGCAGGGCTTTCTGGGGAAGGCGGAAAAGTTGATCCCTTTGGGCGGTGGCCGCCTGATGGGGCTCGAGGTGGATGTGCCACAGGAAGTGCACGACTATCAGGCACTTTTGGTGCAAGGGCTCCACACACTTCTGGACGACCTGGGCCTGGACAACATTGACGACTTCATCCTGAGCTCACCGGCGCTGGGTTACAGGTCGCCCCGCTGGTTGCCTCACGTCGCCGTCGGCAAAGTCCGGACAAGGCACGAACCTCAGATGCAGATTGCGCCCGTTGCCATCGAGTTTGGCGATTCCCGTATCCGGAACGGGCAGGCACTGCCCTCGGTGAAGTGACTTGTTGTTTGTAGGTGACCCACGGGAAGTTCTACAGCCGGTAAAATACGAGGTGTCTCCCGTTTCCTACCTGAGGACTTCCATGCAGCCCCGCACTTTGTTCCGCACCGTAGCTTTTGCCGAGGCCGTGACTTGGACGCTGCTGCTGATCGGGTTGTTCCTTAAGTACGTCACGCGCACCACCGATGTCGGAGTGAGCATCGCTGGAGGTATTCACGGCTTCGTGTTCCTTTGCTACGCCGCGACGGCCGCCTTCACCTGGATCAAC
This sequence comes from Arthrobacter sp. R3-55, assembly GCF_054161505.1. Taxonomy (NCBI): domain Bacteria; kingdom Bacillati; phylum Actinomycetota; class Actinomycetes; order Micrococcales; family Micrococcaceae; genus Arthrobacter; species Arthrobacter sp. R3-55. The sequence goes on from NZ_CP096423.1 coordinate 381,471, forward strand.
CAGAAGTGGTCAACACGAACCGGTCTCCTTGCCATCGGTTCAGCCGTGATTCCGTATGCCACCATTCCCATGGAGAAGTCGCTGGACCGCCGTGGCCTCCTCGCCGGCGGTTGGCGCCTGGCAGCCGGGGGAGAATCGCCGCGGGGCGGGTTCGAGAAAGCCCAGGCTTGGGTTCTGCGCAATCCCATTCTGGCCGTCGTTGTCACGTTGGTAGCCGTGGGTGCCGTGTTCAGCTTCCTGTTGTTCATGGGCCCTCCAGGTACCTGGTTCTCCTAGAAATCAGCCAGCGGAAAGCACCGTTCTTCGGAACCGGTGCTTTCTTCTTTTGGCGTGCCCAATCCGCAGCCCGCCACCACCCACTTTGAATCTTGGATTGCTTGACTCGCCATCTGCACGGTGTGTTGCCGTGGTGTTCGCCTTCGAAGTGGGTGATGGCGGTACATGGTGCGGGGTACGTGGTGCGGGGTACGTGGTACGTGGTACGTGATGCGGGCAAGGGCCCAAGGTGAGCCGCCGGCTATTTCGGTTCTGCGTCGGGGCAGCCCCAGGAGTTGGGGTTTTCCTGGCAGGTGTCGGCGACGAGTGCTCTTTCTGTTTTCCAGACGTGGATGGTTTGGGCTGGTGTGGTGAGGTTCAGGGTTCCGTTGATGGGCAGGGGTGGGCCGTTGTTGACGGAGTAGGTGCCGGTGTAGCGGGTGGTGAGGGTGGCTTGGTAGTTGCCGGTTTCTGTGTAGCTGTGGCTGGTGCGGGTTTGGTTGTTGAGCCATTCGGTTTCGGGGATGGAGTAGCCGGCGGCTGGTGTTGGTCCGAGGGTGGTGCCGTCGCCGTAGGTGTAGGTGTAGTTGGCGGGTGTTGCGGTGAGGTGGACGGCTTGGCCGAGGATGGTGACGTCGAAGGCTTGCTCGCCGGTTGTGGTGTAGAAGTTGGTGGGTCCGCCTTTGAGGGTGTGGGGGAAGGGTTGGGCTTGGAGGGTTCCGGGGTTGATGGGTAGTTGTTGGAAGTCGTTGAGGATACGTTCGGCGATGTTGGCCAGGACGTTTTCGGGTTGGGCTGCGTAGAGGCAGGTGGGTCCGCTGACGGGGATCCAGTCTGTCCATCCTGGGTTGGTGATGGCTTTGGGGGCTTCCTTCCAGATGACGGGGGTGCCTGCTTCAGTGTTGGTTGCGGTGGCTGGGCATTCGAGGGCATCGCAACCGGGGTCCTTGGTGTCGGGCCCATCGGCGCGACAGTGGGTGTCAGCCATGTACTGATTGGGGTCCTCGGCGCCCGGAGACGAGCTGTCAGATTTCGGCGTCGATTTTCCAGTTTGGGGGTCGAACTTCCAGACAGCGCCAATAAACACCGATCCCTCTTTGAAGCCTGCGTCCGGTGCGGAATTCCGGTTGTCTTGAGCCTCGGCACCTGAGTCCGCTCGGCCCGCTGGCAGGTGCCCGGGAGCGGCCACGAGGGCCAGAATGGCAAAGGCCGACAGGGATACCACGGTTCGGAACATCATTGGATTATGCCCAAGTCTGTGACAACCCAAGACCCGCCCTGATATTTAGCGAAGAAAGCTGCAGCATCATTCGTTGCCATTGTGAGTCCGCGGCTCTCAGTCCCGTTGCCGTCCATGTAGTGAATCTCTTCTTGGATGACCTGAACACGGCCCTGCTGCGACGATGAGTCAGCGTCCCAACTGGCTTCCGCGACTGGAGCTCGGAATCTTCCCCCTATTAGCCAGCGCCCATCCGTGTAATTGGCGTCGACCGATTTCGCCAAATGTTGGCAAAGCGCACATGTAGAAGAGGCCAAATATGACGTGCTACTCGAATCACCGGTTTCGTACGCGTAGCTAAGCAGCTGGAACCAGTACCCAATAAACGCCTCCAACCCCGCCTTCGAGTTCTCCTTCGCCAGCTCAGGCATCACGGGAACGGGCACATTCTCCGCTTTCCCCTTCGCGTCCGCAGGTTTGTACACGGCGGATGCTGAAGGAGTAGCCGAAGCAGCCGGGACCGATGCGCTCGTGGCGGGCGACGCCGTCGTCGTGCTTGGTTCGGAAGTTTTGCCGCTGGGTGGAGAGCCGCCTTGGCATCCACTCACAAGCAGCGTAAGGGTGAGACCCACGGCCACCGTCCATGGCCGGACAGACGGAAAAGTGGCAAACGAAAGGCGTGACATGACAGGCTCCCCAGCAGCTGTTTGGCGTTGTGCCGGTCAGTCTAGGTCGGGAGGGAAGCCAGATTCACGTCGGTAACTGCGGCCTGTGGAAAACCACCTACCCGCGCAGCTTCTCCATATCCCGGCGGTCCTTCTTGGTGGGCCGGCCGGCGCCGCGGTCGCGCTGGGGGAGCCCTAGCTTGGGGGCCACGGGACGCGGGGGAGTGTGGTCGGTGAAGCAATGGGAAGCGGCCTCAGCCCCCACACGCTTCGCGATGAGCCTCCGGACTTCGAGGATCCGTTCCCAGCCCGATTCCCGGACCCGGATGGTGTCGCCGATGATCACGCTTTGCGACGCCTTGACGGGGTTTCCGTTGATGCGGATGTGGCCGGCACGGCAGGCAGCGGTGGCCGCCGAGCGGGTCTTGTAGGCACGAATCGCCCAAAGCCAGGCGTCGACTCGGACGTTTGCCGGTGAAGATGACGGGATACTCATGATTGGGAAGAGTCTAACCGGGCCTCGCAAGCCCTGCGGGAACCCCAGAAGCACCGAGGTCGTGGGAAGCCAGCCAAAACCCCCGGAAAGTTCCGGCGATCCCGCAGCATTCCAGCGATCTCGGCGATCTCGAACGGGCGGGCGGGCAGGCAGGCAGGCGGGGCGCAGCCAGGAGCCCTACCGCACCGTCACCTCAACCACCTGCGCCATGTTGTTCCCGATGCCCTGATAGTTCCACACCTGTTCCGTGGGCTGCAGCGCTCCCGATGTATCCATCGCCCGGCACCGCAGCACATGGTCACCCGGACTCGCGACCCACACCATGGACCACGACCTCCACGCGAAATCACCCACGGGCGGGTCAATATGCGCGGGCATCCACTCGCCGTCGATCCCCACTTCAACGCGTTCCACCTCGCCGTGCCCGGACCAGGCGCGGCCGTGCAGCATGACCGGACCAGCTTCCACAATCCGACGTCGCGTGAAGAATTCCGGAATTCCGGGAGGGATCATCAGGGAGCGCACACGAATGTGAGTCACGGGCAGCCCGGGACCGTCGGGACCTTGCAGGTAGTGATAGGCAACAGCCTGTTGGAAACCCATGAACCGCGACGTCACGGCCTCGATCGACGTCAACCATTTCACACTTGCCATCCCGTACCAGCCGGGCACCAACAGGCGGAGGGGGAACCCATGCTGGATCGGCAAGGGATGTCCGTTCATGGCATAGACCAGCATGACTTCGGGATGCATCGCCTCGGCCACAGACAGGCTTCGCGCGTAAGGCTCTTCGACGCCGCCCTGGACTCCAGCGTCCGCACCGGTGAAGACAAGTTCGACGGCGTCACTCGCCAAACCAGCTTCCTCCAGCAGGGGTGCCAAGGGAGTTCCGGTCCACTCGGCCGTGCCCACCGCGCCGACCACCCACGGCTGACTCAGGGGCCGCGGTTTCAACAGGGACCGGCCGTTTCCCGCGCATTCCATGGTCACGGGCATGGTGACAGAGGGGCGGGCTTTGATGTCGTCCAGGCTCAGTTCAAAGCCGCGATCAACAGCTCCACTCAGCCGTAACCGCCAGGTATCAGCGGGGACGTGTGGAATGTCGAAGTGGATGAGCAGGTAGTGGAGGCCGGCCGGCGTGATGTCGTCGTGCAGGGCCTCAAGCGGCATGGAATGGTTCCGGCCGGAGAGTTGCAGTTCTTCAGGGGTCAGGGGACCTTCGGTCGGCTGCCCGGCGGTGGCGGCTTTCGCTGCCCTTTGCTTGACGGGGTGCTTGGACATGGGACGGCGGCGTTCTACTGGAAGCTAAGTGCTGCGGAGCGCCGCAGCACTTAGGACAAGGATCATGCTACGGCCGAACCTGCGTCAATAGCTCGTTGCGAGGCCTGCTCTGCGCGTCAAAACAAGAACACACCACGCAGAGCGGGCCTCACAACGGAAGGGGGCTACCGGCGTCGTAACTCCGGGTACTCAAGGTGCGGCGCAACAGTGCCCGCGTCGCGCTCCAGGAAGTTCACGGCCGGGGCAACGATGTCGTCGATTTCATCGAGGATCGACTCACTCAGCACCACATCCGCGGCCTTCAAGTAGTCGGTCAGGTGGTCCTCGGTGCGGGGCCCGATCACCACACTGGTCACCGCCGGGTGGCTCAGGGCGAAGCCCACCGCGAGCTGGATGAGGGTCAGTCCATGCCGGGCTGCGAGTTGGGCCAAGGCGTCGGCAGCGTGCAGCTTTCCCTGGTTAAAGGGCGCGTTGACGTCGAAACGGCCAGGAACGGCAGCCGATCGGGAACTTTCAGGCTGCCCCGCACCCACGCGATATCCGCCGGCCAGCCACCCGCCGTCGAGCGGTCCGTAACTCAAAACCCCGACGCCGTACTGCTGGGTGATGGGGAAAACGTCGCGTTCGTTGGCGCGCACCAATAGCGAATACGGAACCTGGTCCACCACAGGCGGCGTCAAATGATTGGTGTTCGCAATCCATTGAGCCTCCACGAGCTGGGCGGGGCTGAAGACCGAGGTGCCGTAGTACAGGATCTTGCCTTGGCGGATGAGGTCATTGAGCGCAGTGATGGTCTCCAACAGATCGGTGTTGTAGTCCGGGCGGTGCGCTTGGTAGAGGTCGATCCTGTCCGTGTTCAGCCGCTGCAAGCTGTCCTCCACAGCCCTGACGATCCACCGGCGGGAGTTGCCCGCGTGCGCTGGGTTGGAGCCCATCTGCCCGTGGAACTTGGTGGCAAGGAATACGTCGTCGCGTCGGCTGTGAATGGCTTGGCCAACCACGGTTTCGGCCTCGCCCTGGGAGTAGATGTCCGCGGTATCGATGCTGGTGATGCCGGCGTCGAGCGCTGCCTTGATGATGCGGATGCTCTCCGCGGGACCTGTGGGCGCGGCTCCGGTGCCGAAGTTCAAGGTTCCCAGAGTGAGGGGGCTGATCAGGGCGCCAGTGCGTCCAAGCGTTCGTAGCTCGTTGAGGCTCATGTCAGGCTTCCTGTGGTGGGACTGCTGGAGGGGTGGGACTGTTCAATCGAGGCTACACACGGCATTTGGACGCAGAAACGCAAGCGGTAGAACTTCTTCGTTTTTCGTCTTGCGAGGTAATGGAAGAGGCCTTGGTTCGCGACATTTCTTGACATGCAGCAACACAAATGTCTTTCGGATCAACAAATATTGCCGATCCCGCCGGCAGGTGAATTATGGGAAAGGAACTCAAGCACCGCACGATGAGGGGAACCGGAATGACACAGACCACAGTTGAAGAAACAGCAGCCATCAAGGCTGCCTTTGCGCAGTTCCCGTCCGGAGTTGCCGCGTTCAGCGCGATGGTGGATTTCACGCCGGAAGCCCTGGTGGCGTCCTCATTTACTGTGGGTGTTTCACTGGAGCCGCCGCTGGTGATGTTCGCGGTGCAGAACTCCTCCACCACGTGGCCCAAGCTCCGTCAGGCCAGGCGTTTGGGTGTCTCGGTCCTCGCTGAAGGGCAGGAAGCTGCCGCGCTCCAGTTGGCTTCGAAAACGCGGGATCGATTCGCCGGGCTGGCCACCAGCGTGGGTGATTCAGGTGCAGTACTGATCGACGGCGCCGTGCTGGGCTTCGAGTGCGAGGTTGTCTCGGAGACGCCCGCCGGGGATCACGCGATCGTCGTCCTGGAAGTGAAAGCAACCACCATTAATACTGATTCGAAGCCGCTCATCTATCACGGCGCGACGTTCCGGCAGTTGGCCGCGTAGGCGCGGTTATGAGTTGCGGCTGGCGCTGCTGAGCGACCCTTTGCGGATCGGGCTTGGAGACTTCCCATTCTTGGAAGTGTTCGGGCCCGATTTCTTTGCGCCGTTGCCGCCGCCGCCGTTGCCGCCGCCGGACCCCTCACTGCCCGCCGGCTTCGCCGAAGCATCCGGGGTGGTCGGCCCAGGCGCTGTGCCATTGGCGGCAGGAGTAGGCTCATCCAACTCGCGGACGGTCACCTTGATGGCGGGCGGCTGGTCAGCCTGCGCGCGGGCGGCTGCACGACGGTCCGCCTCCGCCACGGCGTCAGCCCAGTCCTTCGCCAGGACCGGCGGTTCCTTGGTGGCCGCCACGACGATTGGATGGTGGGCCGCCTGGTTTTCGACGACGGACTTGACCTCCGCCGGCTTCGGCAGGTTGCGGGGGTCTACTTTGGTCTTCCACGCTCCCTCCTTGACGGCAGTCGACGCGCCCGAGAGTCGTCGTCGAACGTCGGCCAGGACGTCGCGCTTGGGTGCGGCAGGCGCGGGGGAAGCTGCGGGAGTGGCAGGAGCCGGTGAAGTTGCGGGTGCGGCAGGTGCCGGTGAAGTTGCTACGGCCGCAGCCGGAGCGACCCCCGCAGCCGGAGCAACACGGGCAGTGGACCCGGTTTCAAGGTAGGCGAGGTCGTCCAGTGGAGACTCCCCGGGTGCTGGAGACTCCACGCCGGTCACGGGGTCAGGGACACGGGCGGGGCGCGGCGGCAGGTGCACGATCGGCGTGGTTTCCTTCTTGGGGAAGATCCCTACCATCGCCAGGAGAACTATCGACAGCAGCCGCCCGACTCCAGCGACCACCAGAGTGATGATAATGATCAACCCGAGCCCCAGGAACATGAGGACAGCGAGTCCCAGCGTTCCCAAATACGTCAGATTGATGGCGAGTGTTGTCGGATCCTCCACGTAGCCTCCCCTGGCTGTCGTTTTGTGATGCGCGCATTGCCCACCCAGCTTGCGTATCCAGCCTACGGTCCAGCACCGACGGAATCACGCGCCGCCCCCTCCTCTGGCGGGGTTGTTTCAAAGCTGTTATATGACGTGGGAAAATATGTTGCCCAGCTCTCATTTACCGCTTCAGATTGGCCCCTTGTGACCCCTGACCTCGCCCGGCTCCGCAACGGCGCCTGTCCCTGCCTTTCCGGGGAGCTTTATGACGATTGCTGCGCCCGGTTCCACCGCGGGGACGCCGACGCGCCCACAGCCGAGCAGCTGATGCGCTCCCGTTATTCGGCCTTTGTGGTCATGGACCCCGCTTACCTCCTGCGAACCTGGCACGCCTCAACCAGGCCCGGATCCATAGGCCTGGATTCAGACATGCAGTGGCGCAGGCTGGACATTCTCAACACAGCCAAGGGCGGCCCGCTGGACACTACCGGCACCGTGGAGTTCGCTGCGCACTACAGGCTCGACGGCGAACGCAGCGTCCAGCGCGAACTCAGCCGGTTCCTACGGGAAAACAAGCAATGGTTCTACGTGGACGGGGACGTGCTCTAGCTCATCACCGGTACGTCCGGTGCAGGTTCTCCTTGGTTGTGGCGCCGGGTGAGGCGTCACCGATCCACGGCCCCGTGCCTTCGGACTGGTCAAGGATTCCGGCCTCCAGCCAGGTGTAATCTCCGTCAAGGACTTTGCGGGAGAGGCCGCGGTCGGCGTCGTCGGTGTTCCTCCACAGCTGGTCAAAGTACTCGTCCACCCGCACGCGCGCCTGCTCGCAGAACGCCTCGGCCAGCTCGAACGCTGTGGCGCCCTGTTCGGGGTGCTTGCGCAGCAGCATCTCGGCCCGCGAGCAGCACGCCGCCATCGCGAACAGCTCGGCACCGATATCCACGATCCTGCCCAGGAACGCCTGCTTGTGCTCGAGCTTCGCCTGCCACCTGCCCATGCCGTAGAAAGTCTGCCGCGCGAGCCGCCGCGAGGACCTCTCGACGAACCGCAACTGCTTGGCCAAACGCCCGAATTCCGCATAGGAACGCGGATCCATGCCGGCACCTGCCACGAGCTTCGGCAGCCATTTGGCGTAAAAGCCGGAAGCCCCGACGGCGGCCCTCGCCTTGTCCTGCAGGCTTGCGTCCGCTGATGCGAGGTCGCCCGCCGCGGCAAGGTGTGCGTCCACGGCTTCGCGGGCGATCAGGAGTTTCATGATCTCGCTGGAACCCTCGAAGATCCGGTTGATGCGGAGGTCCCGGAGCAGTTGCTCGGCCGGGACGGCACGCTCGCCCCGGGCTTCAAGGGAATCGGCGGTTTCGAAGCCCCGGCCGCCGCGGATCTGGACCAGTTCATCGGCGATCCGGCAGCTCAGCTCCGTGGACCACAGTTTGGCCAGCGCAGCCTCGATGCGCACATCCTTCTGGCCGGCGTCTGCCATTTCGGCGGACAGTTCAAACACGGCTTCCAAGGCGAAAGTCGTGGCAGCGATGAAGGCGATTTTCTTGCCGACGGCTTCATGCTTGCCTACAGGGCGCCCCCATTGAGTCCTGGCATTGGACCATTCGCGGGAGATTTTCAGGCTCCACTTTCCGGCGGCAACGCAGAGCCCCGGGATGGAAAGCCGCCCCGTATTAAGGGTGGTGAGGGCGATCTTGAGCCCTTGACCTTCCCGGCCAAGCCTGTTGGCCACGGGGACACGCACTTGGTGGAAGCGCGTCACCCCGTTCTCGATTCCACGCAGGCCCATGAACGCGTTGCGGTTCTCTACGGTGATGCCGGGGGAGTCCATCGCCACAACGAAAGCGGAGATGCCGCCTTTATGCTCGGTGCCATCAGCATCGGTGTGCGCGGGGACCCTGGCCATGACCACCACCAGTTCGGCGATCACACCGTTGGTGGTCCACAGTTTCACGCCGTCCAGAACGTAAGAGCCGCCGTCGTCGGACAATACGGCAGTGGCGCCCATCCGCGCTGGGTCGCTGCCGACGTCGGGCTCTGTCAGGAGGAATGCGGTGATGGCGCCGGCGGCGCAACGCGGCAGGTATTCCTGCTTCTGTTCGGGAGTGCCGAATTCCTTGACCGGCTCCGGCACTCCGATGGACTGGTGGGCGGAAATGAGTGCGCCGAGGCTTGGGTGCACAGAACCCAGAAGGGCCAACGCGCGGCCATAGTAGACCAAGGAGAGGCCCAATCCGCCGTAATCGCGCGGAATTTTCATGCCGAAAACACCCAGGTCCGCGAGGCCTTTCAGGTATTCATCCGGGATTTTGGCGTCCCGTTCAATAACGCGGCCGGACATGGTTTTGGCGAACGTGACCAGCCGGCCCATAAACTCTTCGCCCCGCTCCACGTCATCCGCACGGGCTTGTGGCCACGGATGAACCAGGCTGAGGTCAAAACTGCCCAGGTAGAGGCCTTTGGCGAAGCTGGGCCGGTTCCATTCAGTCTCGCGCGCGGCTTCTGCGACGGCGCGGGCTTCTTCTGCGGTGGCGTTGACGCTTGCTGCGGCGAGACTGTTGTCAGTGGCGGACGTCATGGGATAACTCCTCTAGCCGGTTGTGCCGGTTGGAGCCAGGGTCCGCCTCGGGTGGGAACCCTTCAGCTGTCCCTCAATGCTACCCGCGGGTAGCTACCCGTGCCAGTGGAAATCTGCGGCTGGAATTCAGCCGGAATTTCCACTTGTCCGGCGTGGTGGACCACACGGTCCCACGCAAAGTTAATGCCATGGACAAGGCCGCCCAGAATGCCTTTGACGGCATACCAGACCATCCCCATGGTGCCAATAAGAATGATTGTTGCCATAGCTGCTGCTGCGATGAATGCCACCAAAAGCGCAGCAAATACCAGCGTTCCAATAACTACGTACGTGCCTGTTTCCAGCGCAGTGAAATCGAAATCCATGGTTCCCCCCGGAGCGACGGTGCGTGGGTCGGCGCGGCGTGGCTGCGTCGATGTTCTGACACTAGGGGTGGGGGTGCGTTCCGGCCAGAGCGGAAACGCCCCGGAGCCGCGTTGATATGGGATCGAAACCATACCGCACGGTAGGTTACGAAATGGTTGCGGTGGGGAGGTCCTGATGCTCTGCGTTAACCTTGTACGGGGCAGTTTTCGCTGCCAGCCAGGTTTCGCAGCAGCTGAAGGAGAGTAATTGTCCCGTTCAGCCATGTCCTCCGCCGATGCCATCAGCGCCAGGCTCCGTGACCTCGAACAGCTGACCAAGGGGCCCGCATGGGCCCTGACGCGTTCGGCACCATGGGTGATCGCGGTGTTGCAGGCATCCTTTACCCGAACCCGTCCGCAGCTTCCGCTGGAAGAATTCCATGCCGACGTCGACGCCTTCCTTGAGCAGCTCCGCCGCCAGGACCCCACGCTGGGCGGTCAGCAGAACGGCAAGCTGTTCGGCGACGAATGGACAAGGAAGCAGTTCCTGACGCGCCGAAACCAGTCGGGCCGGATCGTTTACGAAGTCACCGAACCGGCTGCCCGTGTGCTCGCTTTCCTGGACAGCCTTTCCAGCGAGCGTTCCACGCTGAACGGTTCGCGGCTCGGCACGCTGCTGGGCGATGTGGAGAAACTCGCCAACGAAACCAACCCGGACCAGAGCGCGCGCCTGGAGGCCCTGGAGGAAGAAATCCAGGAACGCCGGCAGCTGGTGGAGGACATCAGCTCGGGCGAGTTCGATGGCCTGTTGGATGACGAAGAAGCCGTGGAAGCCGCCGGCAACATTCTTGACCTCGCAGCCAGCCTGCCGGCGGACTACAAGAAGATGCGCGACCGCATCGAAGACCTTGTGGGCGAACTCCGCAACCAGATCATCGAGGAATCCCTGAGCAAGGGCGCCACGATGGCCCAGGTCCTGGAAGCCGACAAGCGGCTGCGGCAAAGCCCTGAAGGCCGAACCTTCCGATCCTTCACCGCTTTCCTGGAGGATCCGCAGCAGCAATTGCGGTTCCGTTCGGCGATCGGTGAAGTGCTCAGCCGGCAGTTCGCGGACGACCTCTCCCAGGAAGACCGCGAAACGCTGAAGAACCTGGTGGCAGAGCTGCGGTATCAGCACAGCCAGATCCAACGGATCTACGGCAAGCTTTCTGAAAGCCTGAACACGTACATCCAGAGCGACGACGTCCGGCAGTCCGTCAGCCTCCGTAAGGTTCTGGCCGAGGCCGAGCAAGCCATCCGCTCGATGCCCTACGAACGTGACAGGCCGGGTTTGGTGCCGGGGCCGGTCCTGTTCAACGCCGGGTTCGAATCGTTGGCCATGGTCAAGCTCTTCGACCCCGACGAATTCGCCACGCCACCCCGCCTCGCGGACCCCATCGCCTTCAGCGACTCGGACAGGGTTCGGTCTGCCCGTACCGGCAAGGCGCGGCCCGCCGTGGTCCGGGCAGCCATGGCCGGAGCCGCAACTTTGGGTGAAGCCTGGGAGAACCTGCCGGCCGAGGAACGGCACATCAACACTGTGCGCACCTTGCTGTCCATGGCACTGCAGACGGGCGCGGCCTTCGATCGGGCCGCCTGGGAACACATCGACTTCGAACAAATCGACGGCAGCATCCGCACCGCGTACCTGCCGGTCGTCACGCTGAATGAGGGTTCTGATGACTGAAGAAATCACGACGCCGGACATCACCGAAGCGGATGAGGTCACCAAAGAGGTGGCCGAGGTCGCTGCCGATGACCCGACCGCTGCAGCTGACGCAAACCATGCTGACCCGTTCCGGGTCACACCACGCGACTCGTTCGTGGACGGCGCCGCGCTGTTCCCCGGCGACACCGGCGTGCTTCCCCTGAAGGTCCGGCATGCTCTGGTGAAACTGCTCAAAGGCCCGTACATCGACGGTGGTCGGGACGAGAAACTTTGGACCACGCTCCTGGATAACCAGCTGATCCTCCGTAGCAGGCTGTCCGAGCTGTTCCTCACGCTCCAGCTCGATCACGACCGCAAGATCGCGGTGCTCCGCCCCGTCGACCCCGAAATCGTCGGTGCCGGTTCCCGGTCAAGCATCCTTCGGCAGCAGCGGGCACTGAGCCGCGTGGAAACCATCGTCCTGCTGCGCCTGCGACTGTTGCTGGACCGCCACATCACGGCCCAAACAGATCCGACGATCACCCGCGAAGAGATCTCGGACCTCGTCGCCAACTACACTCCGGCCGGCCAGCAAGACGCCCTCCGCGACTCCGACGTGGTCACCCGCACCATCACCAAACTCCTGGCCCGCCAACTCCTCCTCCCCACCCCGCTGGACGACAGCTACACCATCAGCAACGCGCTCCCCTTGGCCCTGCCCTTCGAAAACATCGGCGACATCCCGGCCCAAATCGAAGCCCTGGTTGCAGTAGCGGCGGACGAATCCGGCACAGAACCCCTCCTGGACCTGGACTCCGACTCCAACCAACCCACGCCCACAGGTGACGAGCTGGACGACGATTCCGAAGGTGACGGGCCCGCAGAGCATGTGTCCGGTACCGCCACGATAGGCGACCCGGCAACAGAGGAGGTTGGCAAGTGACGATCGCAAGCATGCTCCCCCTCGGTGAGCTCACCAACCCCGGCCAGATGCGTTTGGCGCTCGTCCAAGTGGTCAACTGGGGCACGTTCCACGGCGCCCACACCATGCACGTGGACCGTAAGGGCACACTCCTTACGGGTAATTCGGGCGTCGGCAAGTCGACTCTCTTTGATGCGATGCTGCGCGTTTTCGATGCCCGTCCACGCTCGAATGAGGCCGCCGCCCAGCGGTCCGGCGGCGCTGTGGAGGACAAGAGGACCACGTTCACTTACATGCGCGGCAAGGTGGGTGATAAGGCGGTGGGCGATAGCTCTGCCAGTGCCTTCCAGCGCCCTGGTGCCACGTGGTCCGCCGTCGCGCTGACGTTTGATAACGCGGCCGGCACGAAGGTGACGGTGTCGGCGCTGTTTGACCTTCCCAAGAACGGCACGGAGTCGAGCGTCGGTCGTTTCTATGTGATCGACAGCAAGCCGCTGGACCTCGAGGCCATTGAGGGGATCGCGCAGAAGCGGTTCACCAAGGGCGCGTTGGAGTCGATTTTTCCGGACGGACAGGTTTTCGATGTCCATAAGGCGTTCGCGGAGCGCTTCCGGCGGCTTCTGGGCATTAATTCCGACCAGGCGCTGCCGCTGCTTCGCGTGATTCAGGCCGGCAAGGGCCTGGGCGGCAGCGTGAACACGTTCTTCCGGGACCAGGTGCTTGATGCTCCGGCCACGCTGGCTGCCGCCGATGACGTGGTGGAGGAATTCAGCAACCTGATGTCCATCCGGCAGCGGTTGGAGGACGTTCGGCAGCAGCGGGACCAGTTGGCACCGGTTCCGGCGCTGAACAAGGAGTACGCGCAGGCGTTGCTGGACGCGAACCGTCTCCGGGAGCTGGCGGGCGAGGAATTCGAGGCTTACAAGCAGCAGCTTGCGGTCACGGTGCACGCCAAGACCCTGGCTCGTTTCAAGGAGTTGGCGCAGACCAAGGCACAGGAGCTCGCCGCTGAGCGTACGGTGCGGGACGCCTTGGCCAAGGAGCTCCGCGACCTCGAACTGGACTACAACAACCGTGGCGGCAACGCGATATCGGCCATTGAGCAGTCGTTGGAGAACGCCCGGGTGGGCCTGAAATTGCGGCAGCAGGTTGAGGATTCGGCCAAGAAGGCATTGGCTGACGCGGGACTGAATCTTGAGTGGACCGCCGAGGGCTGGGATCAGGCGCATGAGCAGGCGGCGGCCCGCTCTGCGGAGTTGAAGGACGATTCCGAGGCGCTCAAGGAGCTTCGTTTTGAGGCCTTCGACGGCCATGCGACCAAGAAACGTGAACTCGCAGCGGCCCAGCAGGAGTTGTTGTCGTTGCGGTCGCGCAAGTCGCTGCTGCCGCCGTCGAGCATTGAAAACCGGGCGGCGATCGCAGCCGCAACCGGCGTCCCGGAAGAGCGGATGCCGTTTGGCGGCGAGTTGATCGATCTCACTGAGGGCCAGGACCAGTGGCGTCCGGCCGCGGAACGCGCGCTCCGTAACCTCGCCACCACGCTGCTGGTTCCCGGCGAACACTTCGCGGCCGTGACCCGGTACTTGAACGACAACGCTGTGCGGGGCGCACTCCGCGCCGTCGACGTGTCCAAACCGCTTGCCGGCGGCGCGCTGGCTGTGGAGGACGTGTCCGACGGCGACCTCTTGACTAAGTTGAGCATCCTCACCTCGGGCGCCAATGCCGACGCCGGCGAATGGATCCGTGAGCGGATCGCCCTGGACTTTGCGTACCCGTGCGTCGAGGACCCCGACCAGCTGGCCGGGATGGACAAGGGCCTGAGCCTGGGTGGCGTGGTCAAGCGCAACCGGCACACCGTGGAAAAGGACGACCGTTTCACCAGCCGGCAGGATTACGTCCTCGGTTTCGATAATGCTTCCAAGCTGGAGCTGGTGGCAGCGCGTGTGGACGAGTTGGAAAACGAGCTCGTGAAGGCTGCGGAGCTTGCCCAGAGCCGTGAGGATTCGCACCAAGGCATGGCGCGGCAGCTCGAAGCCCTGCGTCGGGTCGCTGAAGACGAGCGGCCGTGGGAGCAGGTCTCGGCAGCCGTCGCTGCGGAGGAACTGGCCCGGATCGAGCAGCGCCTGGTGGACGCCTTGGCGGCCCAGGCGGATCTGGAGCCGCTGCGTGCCAACATCGAAGCCGTGCGAGAAAAGCACCAGTCCTCCACAGGCTCGGCCGCTGTGCTCCAGAGCGAATACAAGGCGCTGGACCACAAGATGACCACAGCTGACGGCCTGCTCGATGCCGCGAGGCTGAAGCTGGAGCAAGCACCGCCGTCGGGCTCCACCGTCACGGCCCTGGAGCCGTACTTCGACGGCGTCGCTGACGTCTCCGAACTGTACGAGCTGGACAACCTGGCCAACAGCGTCCGCAATAAGTTGCTCGATGAACTGCACGCAGCTGAGTCCCGCGGGCAGGCGACGGCCGAGCGGCTGACCCGCATGTTTGAAGCTTTTGTGCGTGACTGGGGGAGCGCCATCAGCGTTGACCACGGCACGTCGATAGGTGCCGCAGGGGACTTCGAATCCCGGTACCACGCGATCGTCAGTGACGGTTTGCCCGCTCAGGAGGCCGAATTCCGGCTGTTCTTCAATCAACGCACGCACGAGTCGTTCAGTACGCTCCTGCACTTGCTGGATGAAGAACGGCGCAGCATCACCAGCCGCATCCTGCCCCTCAACGGCATTCTGTCGCAGGTCAACTTCCATGAGGGCAGCTTCCTGGAACTCGATATCAAACAGACACTTCCGGCCACGGCCAAGCAGTTCAAGGATGCGATCCAGAACGCCCTGAAGGCTAAACACACTCGGCCGACGCGTGGTGCTGCTGCTTCAGCAACGGAAGTGGACGACGACGCTGAGCTCACCGCGCGCTATAAATCGCTGGAAACACTGGTGAAACGGCTCGGATCACAGGCTCCGGAGGATCGGCGTTGGCGGGCCGAGGTGCTGGACGTTCGAGGTCACCTGTTTATCCAGTGCAAGGAACACCGCGAGGTTACGTCGAAATCGGGCAAGGCCTCCGGTAAATCGGGCAAGAAGAAGACCGAAGTGTTCATGCACGCCGACACCGGATCGATGTCCGGCGGTGAGCGCCAGCGTTTCACGGCGTTCATCATGGCCGCTGCCCTGAGTTACCAGCTGGGCATCGCCGAGCAAGGCTTCACGACATACGGCACCGTCATGATGGACGAAGCCTTCGTATTGGCGTCCGAGGAATTCGCGGGTGCGGGCATCAAGGCGCTGCACGAGTTCGGGTTCCAGCTGTTGCTGGCGGCTCCTGAGAACGTGATCGACCTGTCCCGGCACCTTGGATCTGTTACCGAGATCCTTCGGGATAAGCGCACCAACCGCTCGGGCGTGCTCACGGCTCCCGTCATCGCCGGACCAGGCGAGCCGGGAGCGTGGCGTTCCGAAGCGAACCCGGTGGACATCGTCCTGCGCTAGCCCTGCCGTGGGTGACCCGCCGTGGGTCGCCCCCGCCGTGGGTGACCCGCCCAAGTAGGTAGCAGATCATGCCGTTTTGAGCGTTCTAAACGGCATCTGCTGCTACCTACTTTGGCCACGTGGAGTCACTCAGCGGGTTACTTGGCCTGCACGCGGTCCAGGAACTGCGCTGTCCGTTCTTCCAGCCCCGCAATCTGCCGAACCACGACGGCGGCCGGGTCCGGGTTGATCTCGTTGGCGGGTGGTTCCTTGCGCACATTGGCGCTGCAGCCGAATTCTGCGCAGATCAGGGTCCCCACGGTGTTCCCGTCCTTGCCGGATTGTCCGGCCTTTTTGGCAACCCACAGGTAAACGTCGTCCTTCGAAAAGACGTCGCGGCACAGTTCGCAAAGGACTACACGCCTTTTCCCGGACCCGCCTTCGGGTGCCCGGAGCATGATTCCGGTGAGCTTTCCCCGATGAGGAACCACGAGGTATCCGCGCTGGGGCATCTTCTCATCACGCCAACCCAGAAATTCCAGGTTGTCCCAGTTGATGGTTTCGAAGTCACGGGGGAGGTTGAGCCGGGCAGCCTCGGAGCGGCTGGCGTTAATGAAGGACGATCGGATCTGTTGGGCAGTGATTTTCTGCATGGCAAGGCTTCTTTCGGAAATGTTCGACGTCGGCGCGCTGAACTTTGGCGCGCGCGGTAAATGGCAGAAGACGTCGGTCACCCGTGAAGCGGGCACAGCAAAGGGACCCCAAAATTAGTGGTGCTTGGGAGAATTGCCTAGGAGGATGCCGACGTGCGGGGGAGTGCCAAGCAGGCCAAAACGGCCACCTCGCCAACCATGGCTGCCGCAACTGAAACAGTGCGCATGCTCATCCCCTCGTCGTGTTCCTGTGAAGCGGTAGTCCGCTGTCGCCAATACTTTCAAATCTTCCGTGCCGATGTCCACTGGGAGAGGGTTCGGCTAGAGGGCGTGGGATGTGGGAGAGGGTTCGGCTAGAGGGCGTGGGATGTGGGAGAGGGTTCGGCTTGAGGGCGCGGGACGTGGGAGAGGGTGTGATCTGCGTCCCATTTTGCCCTTGGGCTGGATTAGGTGACGCAAACGTTTCTTAATTATCGGCAGGCTAGGCTAGCCTTACTTAGGTTCGCATCACTTACTTAAGGAGTCCCGTGGCTTCCCTTCTCCCACGCCGCGCCCTGCTCAAAACAGCAGGAACCGCTACGGCCGCCCTGGCCGCCGTCGCTCTTACCCTCACCGGCTGCTCCACTGGTCCGGCAACATCCACTCCGGCAACTGAGCAGGCAGCTTCCGCAGCTTTCCCGGTGACCATCAAGAACGTCTTTGGTGAGACCACCATCAAGGAACAGCCCAAGCGCGTAGTCACCGTCTCGTGGGTCAACGACGACATCGCGATCGCGCTGGGCGTGGTTCCGGTTGGCGTCCCCAAGAACGAGTGGGGCAACAATGACAAGGGCTCCACCCCTTGGAAGGACGCAGCGCTGGAGAAGCTCGGCGCCGGCTTCGGCACCGACAAGGCTCCGGTCCAGTTCTCCGAGGCCGACGGCATCAACTTCACCGAGATCGCCAAGCTCAGCCCGGACGTTATCCTGGCCGCTTACTCCGGTCTGGAAGAAGCGGACTACAAGAAGCTCAGCGAGATCGCCCCCGTCGTGGCGCAGCCGGAGCTCGCCTACGGAACCCCATGGCAGGAAAGCACCACCCTGATCGGCAAGGCACTGGGCAAGGAAGCCGAAGCCAAGAAGCTGATCGAGGACACCGAATCCACCGTCAAGGACAAGGTTTCCAAGTTCCCGCAGATCAAGGACAAGACCTTCATCTACGGCAACCTCGAACCCGCCAAGGGTGACGGCGCCAACGTCTACACCGCTATCGACAACCGCCCCCGCTTCCTCTCCGAAATCGGCATGAAGCTGGCTCCTGTGGTCACCGAGAACACCAAGACCTCCACGGAGTTCTTCATCCCGTGGTCCGCTGAGAAGGCCAACGAGCTCGAATCCGACATCTTCGTGACCTGGGTTCCGGACGCCAGTACAGCAGAAGCCATCAAGGCCGATCCGCTGCTCGGCCAGATCCCGGCCATCAAGAAGGGCGCCCTGGTTGCCGATTCGGACAACACCCTGACGCTGTCCATCTCCGCTTCTTCACCGCTGAGCCTGCCGTGGGCCCTGGATACGTTCCTGCCGCAGCTTGGTAAAGCAGCAGACGCAGCAGGCAAGTAGCTGCAATGAAACTGAGTACGACGACGGCACTCCAGGGGCGGGGCAACGGCACTTCGGTGACGGCTGGCCCGGGAGGCATCACCCCTGAAACTGTGGGAACCGGAGGGGGAACCGGTTCCCGCAGCACCGCAGGCAAGCGCTCCGCTTGGCTGCTGGTGGCCGTCGTCGTACTCACAGCAGTCTGCGCCGCATCCTTGGCGATCGGCGCACGCGGTCTTCCCCTCAACACCGTGTGGGAAGCACTCACCAACTTCAATCCGGCAGACGGTAACCACGCTGTGGTCATCGCCCGGATTCCCCGCACCGTGCTGGGGCTGCTTGCCGGAGCCGCACTTGGCCTGGCAGGTGCCGCCATGCAGGGCGTCGCCCGCAACCCGCTGGCAGATCCGGGCATCCTGGGCCTCAACGCAGGTGCAGCCCTCGCTGTGGTTGTGGGAATCTACGTATTCGGTATCGGCTCGCTGTCCGGCTACATCTGGTTCGCCTTCATCGGCGCCGCAGCGGCCGCAGTCGTGGTTTATGCCATCGCCTCCATCGGGCGCGACGGCGCGACGCCGGTCAAGCTCGCCCTGGCGGGTGCGGCCCTAAGCGCGGGCCTGTTCTCCCTGATGAACGTCATCCTGGTCTCGAGCCAGGACACCTTTGACCGCTTCCGTTTCTGGCAGGTCGGCACCATTGGCGGCCGTGACTGGTCCGTCCTTCTGCCTGCGCTTCCGTTCTTTGCAGTCGGAGCGGTGATCGTCCTGGCCGGTGGCCGGATCCTGAACAGCCTGGCCTTGGGGGACGACATTGCCCGAGGCCTTGGCCAGAACGTCACGTTGGCCCGCAGCATCACCGGACTGGGCATCGTCCTGCTCTGCGGATCCGCTACCGCCGTAGCCGGACCCATTGCCTTCCTTGGCTTGGTCATACCCCACGCCGTCCGCTCGCTGACCGGCCCGGACTACCGGTGGATCCTGCCGTTTTCCGCGGTGGTGGCCCCCGTCCTGCTGATCAGCGCCGACATCATCGGCCGCGTGATCCTTCTCCCCGGCGAAGTCCCCGCAGGAATCATGACCGCCATCATCGGCGCGCCCGTCTTCGTCTGGCTGATCCGCCGCGGCAAGGGGGCCGGGCTGTGACCCTCAAAACCGTGCCCGAGTTGGCACTTAACACCAATGATTCCCAGGAACGTGGGCGTCATCTGCCACTTCGGCGTGTGCTGAGCCCCACATTCTTCCTCGGGCTGGCAGTCACTGCCATGTTCGCGGTGTACGTGCTCCTGGGCAGCTACACAGTAACCATCCCGGACTTCTTCACCATCGTCATCAACCACCTGACCGGCGGCGAGAAGATCCCCGGGGCCAGCTTCATCGTGATGGAGCACAAGCTGCCCCGCGCCGTGGTGGGAACCATGATCGGCATCGCGTTCGGCTTGGCCGGAGCATTGTTCCAGACCATGCTGCGCAACCCGCTGGCCAGCCCGGACATCATCGGCATCAGCTATGGCGCCAGCGCCGCGGCAGTCACGGCAATCGTGATTTTCGGCGCTTCCGGAGCCGTGGTTTCCGGGGCAGCACTTGGCGGAGCACTCGGCGTCGCGGCCATCATTTACGCAATCTCCCGCGGCGGAACCGGGGCCGGAGGAGGCAGTCGTGGCAACGCCGCCGGAAACCGCCTCATCCTTGCCGGCGTCGGCATCGCCGCCGCACTTCACGCAGTGGTCAATTTCCTCATGACCCGGGCGGACATCCGAACCGCAGCCGACGCCCTCATCTGGCTCAACGGCTCACTGAACTCCGCCACCTGGGACCGTGCAGGCGTCCTCGCAGTCTCTCTGCTGGTCCTGATCCCCGCCGTCATTGCCCTCGCCGGACCTTTGCGCATCCTCGAACTTGGCGATGACGCAGCTGCCGGACTCGGTATCAAGGTCAACGCCGCCCGGCTGGGACTGGTGCTGACCGCCGTCGGACTTGCCGCCGTCGCAACCGCTGCTGCCGGGCCGGTAGCGTTCGTTGCTTTTCTCGCAGGTCCCATCGCCCGCCGGATCGTCCGCAGACCCAGCCTCCCGGCGTCGGCCCTGACAGGGGCCCTGATCGTGTTGCTCGCAGACTTCTTCGCCTCCAACATCGCCCCCGTCATCCTGGACGGAACCGTCCTTCCCGTTGGCGTCATCACCGGCGCCCTCGGTGCTCCCTTCCTGCTGTGGCTGCTGGTCACCTCGAACCGAAAGGAGGCCTGACATGGCCATCCTTAATGCCAAGGACCTCACGCTCCAGTACGAGGCACGCAAGGTGGTGGAGGGACTCACCACCGAGATTCCCGAAGGCAAAGTGACCATGATCGTGGGCGCAAACGCCTGCGGCAAGTCCACGCTCCTGCGCGGCCTGTCACGCCTCCTCAAACCGGCCGGTGGCGCAGTGACCCTGGACGGCAAGGACATCCACACCCGCCCCGCCCGCGAACTTGCCCGCACGCTGGGACTCCTGCCGCAGCACCCCACCGCTCCCGATGGCATCACCGTCCGGGACCTCGTAGGCCGCGGCCGTTACCCGCACCAAGGCTTCTTCCGCAGCTGGTCAGCCGCCGACGACGCCGCGGTGCAGCGCGCGCTTCACGCCACCGACACCCTTGAACTCGCTGAGCGGAGCATCGACGAACTGTCCGGCGGGCAACGCCAGCGCGTCTGGATCGCCATGGCCCTGGCACAGGAAACCGAAGTCCTGTTGCTGGACGAGCCCACCACCTACCTCGACCTCGCGCACCAGGTTGAAGTCCTGGACCTCGTCACGGACCTTAACCGCAGCCGCGGCACCACCGTGGCGATCGTGCTCCACGACCTCAATCTTGCAGCCCGCTACGCAGACCATGTCATCGCCATGAAGGGCGGGTGCATCGTGGCCGAGGGGCCGGCGCCCGTCGTCGTGACCGAAGAACTGGTCTTCAACGTTTTCGGCCTGGAATCCCGGGTAGTCCCGGACCCCATTTCAGGCACACCGCTGATCGTTCCCATCGGACGCCACCACGCACGCACCGCTTCAACCAACGAACTGGAGATCGCCTCATGAGTGCACAACCGACACAGGCCACAGCAAGTGCCGCCGTGGAGCCCATGACCCTCGCCTTCGACGTCACCGTGACCGCCGTGCAGGAGCTCAGCCCCAACTTCCGCCGCATCACCTTCGGCGGCTACTCACTGCGCGACTTCGGAGTTGCAGGTGACACCCTGGACCTCCGCGTGAAACTGATGATCCCGTCCTTCGATGCCTCCGGTAACGTCATTCCGCTGCCTCCCTTCAAGATGGAGGAAGCCGGTTGGTACCAGGAGTGGCTTGCCATGGACCCATCCGTCCGCGGTGACATGCGCACCTACACCGTCCGCTCCGAGCGCCTGGACGCCGTATACCCCGAGATCGACATCGATTTCGTCATGCACTTCGACGACGCCGGCCACGGCGGCCCCGCGGCAAACTGGGCGGTGGGCGCGAAACCTGGTGACGCCATCACCATCATCGGCCCCAACAACCGCGCAGCCCAGTGCACCACGGCCGGAGCCTACGGTGGCATCGAATGGCGTCCGGGCCTGGCACAGCGCGTGCTCCTGGCCGGCGACGAAACAGCTGTCCCCGCCATCAGCGCCATCCTCGAAAGCCTCCCCGCCGACATGACCGGCCACGCTTTCCTCGAGGTCCCCGAAGCCGGCGACTTCCAGGACATCTCCACGGCAGCAGACATCGAAATCACGTGGCTCGCCCGCGGCGCGGCCATCGGACGCTCACGTCCCCACGGCGAACTGCTCAAGGAAGCGGTCGCCAAGGCTGTTCCCGTCCCCGGATGGGTGGGCATCAAGGGCTCCGGAGCCGCAGGCCCCGAGCCCGAAGACGTCAACGTGGACCAGGACATCCTGTGGGAAACGCCGCAGCGCATGGACGCCGCCGCCATCGAAGCCTCCAAGAACCCGACGCTGCCTGCCGGCGCCCTGCCGTTCTACGCCTGGATCGCCGGTGAAGCGTTCGTGATCAAGGAGTTGCGGCGCTACCTGGTGCGCGACGTCGGCATTGACCGCAAGCAGGTTGCGTTCATGGGCTACTGGCGCCGAGGTAAAGCCGAGGGCTAAGCCGGCTGTACTGCTTTGCGGGCGCCCCCTTCCGACGCTCTTTCACTTCCCTCGGGTTTGGGGCTGACGCTCTTTCACTTCCCTCGGGTTGGGGCCGACGCTCTTTCACTTCCCGTTCGCTTGTTCACTTTGGGTTGGCTCCGGTGTAACCGGGGAACGGTAGCGTCGGCTGGGTGCGGGAGGAATTCGGGGACGGGAGTAAGGTTCGACGGCGGTTTGTCGCCATCGGGGATTCCTTCACCGAGGGCGTCGGGGACGTGAGCAAGGTCCTGCCCAACGGGGTCCGCGGTTGGGCGGACCGTGTGGCCGAAAAGTTGGCCAAGGCGCAGCCGGGCTGGGAATATGCCAACCTGGCCGTGCGAAGTAAGAGGCTCCGGCAGATCATCGATGAACAGCTCGAGCCCGCCCTGGCCATGGAGCCAACGCTCATTACGCTCTATGCCGGCGGCAACGACATCCTCGACTTCGGCACCGACATGGATGCGCTCCTCAACGATTACGAGCTGCTCGTTGCACGATTGAGCGAAACCGGGGCCACTTTGGTCCTGTTCACAGGGTTCGATGTGAAAGTCTCCGCGGTTCTGGAGCCCTTCAAGAAGCGCAACACCTTGTACAACCAAAGAGTCCGTGAGATTGCCGATAAATACGGCGCGGTCCTGGTGGACTACTGGTGCTTCGACGCTTACAAGGACTCCCGGATGTGGGCCCCTGACCGTCTTCATATGTCCAAAGCGGGGCACAAGTATTTGGCCGCGCAGGTCCTGGACCACCTCAATATCCCGCACAAGATCTCCCCGAAAGAATGGGATCCACCTACCCGCATGTCCATGCGCGAGTGGGAACGCCGGCAGCGCCGATGGGTCAACGATTGGGTGGTCCCGTTGTTCGGCCGCAAACTTCGCGGCGTCACCCTTGGCGATACGCTTAGCCCGCGCTGGCCCCAGCCCGTGAAGGTCCCGCGAAAAGGCGGCCTTAAAAAGCTCATGGAAGAGGCAAAGCAGTGACGGAACAGACCCGGTTCGTGGCGCTCGGCGATTCCTTCACGGAGGGCGTGGGCGACACCGACCTCCGGCTCCCCAACAACTGCAGGGGCTGGGCAGACCGGGTGGCAGAAGAACTGGCACGGCACAACTCCGGTGTGGAATACGCCAATCTGGCCATCCGGGGCAGGCGCCTGCAGAGGATCGTTGACGAGCAAATCGAGCCTGCTTTGGCTATGAAACCCACACTGGTCAGCTTTTACGCCGGGGGCAACGACCTCCTGATGGCCCGGCCCAACATGGCCAAACTCATCCAGGATTATGAGGAGGCTATCCAAAGGATCACAGCCACCGGCGCCACGGTCCTGATGTTCACGGGCTACAACGTTCCTTTGTCGCCTCTGCTCGAACCCCTTAAGGTCCGCACGGCCATGTACAACCGCAGCATTCGGCGGATCGCCGCCAAGTACCAAACGCTTTTGGTGGACTATTGGTGTTTCGAGAAATTCCAGGACCCCCGGATGTGGGCTCCCGATCGCCTGCATATGTCCACTCCCGGCCACAAATACATGGCCAAGAAAGTTCTCGAGGTGCTCGGTGCGCAGCACTCGATCCAATCGCCGGCCCTCGCAGCTCCCCGTCCGCGGACCCGCGCCGAAAACATCGCCGACGACGTCGCCTGGCTGAGGCGCGACGTCGGCCCTTGGTTTTCGCGGAGGCTTCGCGGCGTATCGAGCGGCGACCATGTGCGGGCGCGATGGCCGGAACTCATGCCGGTGGTGCTGCCCGAACGGTTGGGTACTGCGAAAGCGCAGATACCTCAGCTGTCCAGCAGGTTTTCGTAGCCTTCAGCCACGCTGGTTGCCGTGAATTCGATGATCTCAAATTCGGCTACGCCGTTGCTGTAAAACGGGTCCTGCGCCAGGGAAGCATCCAAGGTTGCGCGGTCCACTTTGGAGAGCAGCACGCCGCCCGTGGCTGGGACGCGACGTCCGGACGCGAGGAAGATGCCGTCGTCGAACGCGTCCTTAAGCCAGGCCATATGGCCGGGGCGATGGAAGTCGACAATGTCGTCGGGAACTTTGTAGGTCAAGGAGACTACGAACATGCGGCCCAGCCTATCGGTTGGGCCGCAGCCCGGACCTAAGGAAGCTGTGAATTCTCCTAAGATGGGTTCATGACTCAACCCCGCTGGCTCAATGCCGACGAACGCCGTGCTTGGCTGGCCCTGCTGAGCATCAACACCTTGCTTCCCTCGGCTTTGGATACCCAGCTTCAGTCGGCAGGGAAATTGTCGCTCTTCGACTACAACGTGCTCGCAATGCTCTCCGAAACCGAGGGCCGATACCTTCCCATGAGTGAGCTGGCCGCACGCACAAGTGCCTCTTTGTCGCGTCTGTCCCACGTGGTCACCAAGCTGCAGAAACGTGGTTGGGTGGAGCGGCAGGCGCACCCGGGCGACGCCCGCGTGACCGTTGCGCACCTCACCGAAGCCGGCATGGCCACCATCGTTTACCTCGCCCCGGGACATGTGGAATCCGTGCGGACCCTGATGCTGGATTCCCTGACCCCGGACGATGTGGCAGACCTCGCCCGGATTGGCGAGAAAATTGTGGCACGCCTGGACAACAACCACTGGATCCTCCGTGATTCGTAAGTGCTTTGTGGCCTCGAGCGCTGAAGTGGCAGACTGACGGCATGGATTTTTCTGCCCGTTATGTTGCTCTTGGTGACTCCTTCACTGAGGGGGTTGGAGACGATGATCCCCGCCGCCCCAACGGTGTTCGTGGCTGGGCCGACGTCGTGGCCGAACAATTGGCCCGCAGCAATGAGGACTTCGGTTACGCAAACCTTGCCATCCGTGGCCGCAAGCTTCGGCAGATCATGGCGGAGCAGGTTGACGCAGCCGTCGCCATGAACCCCACGTTGGTGACGTTGTACGCCGGGGCCAACGACATCCTTCGGCCCAAGATCGATATTGACTCGCTTCTTGAGGAGTACGACGCTGGCATCGCCAAGTTGAGCGCGTCCGGAGCCACGGTGGTCCTCTTCACGGGCTTTGATGCCAAGGGCTCCAAAGTCTTCAGCGCAATGCGCGGCCGTACAGCGATCTACAACGAGTTGGTGCGGGAGATCGCGGAGAACCATGGCGCTTTGCTGGTGGATTACTGGCGTTTCGACGAATACGACGACTGGCGCCTGTGGGGTGAGGACCGGATGCACATGTCCACCGCCGGTCACGTCAACATGGCAAAGCGGGTGCTCGAAGTCCTGGAGCACGAGCACGTCATTGAGGTCCCGGAACTGGCTCCCGTCCGGCTGATGAACCGTGTAGAAGCGTTGAAGGCCAACGCCCGGTGGATCCGCGAATCCGCAGCACCGTGGGTGGCCCGCCGTGTCCGGGGAGTCTCTTCCGGCGACGGATTGAACCCGAAATACCCGGAACTGATCCGGCCACAGTAGTCCGGCCTGGTGGGTGCCGGGATGGGTTATGCAACCTGCGACCCGCCAGCGATGTGCTGGTGGCCCTGGCCGCGGCTGGTAGGGCTTATGATGCCGGATTGGTCTTAATTTGGCCTGACCCGTAGAATAGTTAGGCGCTAGGTAGTGCGGTTCGTGTGCAATTGCTCCGGTTGGTGGTGACTGTCGGTTTTTCCGACATCCCGGTGGCCGGTAGTTAGGGGCTCAAGTTGCGTGCATTCCTGTATTCGCCCGGTATCCCAGGATCTGTTGCAGTGATTTTCACTGCCCGGTCCTGAGGCCAACCTCCTTCGCCGCACTTGCTGCGGAAACTACCGAAATGGTTTGGACCCGGATGCGGACGCTGCCTGTCGCACGGTAACGCAGGAATATCTGCACGCCGTTACATTCAATCTTTGGAGGAGAGTCATGGCAGCACACTGCCAAGTGACCGGAGCCGAGCCGGGCTTTGGACACAGCATTTCGCACTCGCACCGTCGCAACAAGCGCCGGTTCGACCCGAACATTCAGAAGAAGCGCTACTGGGTTCCGTCCCTGCGCCGTAACGTCACGCTGACCCTGTCAGCCCGTGGCATCAAGACAATCGACGTACGCGGCATCGACTCAGTCGTCGCCGACATCCTGGCACGAGGAGTAAAGCTCTAATGGCAAAGGACAAGGACGTACGTCCGATCATCAAGCTGAAGTCCACCGCGGGCACGGGTTACACCTACGTAACCCGCAAGAACCGTCGTAACGATCCTGACCGTCTGGTCCTGAAGAAGTACGACCCCAAGATCCGCCAGCACGTCGAATTCCGAGAGGAGCGCTAAACACATGGCAAAGAAGTCAAAGATTGCTCGCAACGAGCAGCGCAAGGTCATTGTTGAGCGTTACGCTGCCAAGCGTCTCGAACTGAAGAAGACCCTGGTTGATCCCAACGCGACTGACGAAGCACGCGAAGCTGCACGCCTCGGCCTGCAGAAGCTGCCCCGCAACGCCTCCCCGATCCGTCTGCGTAACCGCGACCAGATCGACGGCCGTCCCCGCGGCACGCTCCAGAAGTTCGGTATCTCCCGTGTTCGCTTCCGCGACATGGCTCACCGCGGTGAGCTCCCGGGCATCACCAAGTCTTCCTGGTAATCACGAAGCCCTGAAAAGGCCGGCAACCGTTATGGTTGCCGGCCTTTTTGCGTTTAAGAACGCTTCTGGTGGGTGCGGTTGGAGCGCCGGGTGTTAGTGGGTGCGGTTCCTGGTTGGTCCGGCGGCGGAGTGGCGACTGGGGCGGTTGCTGGTTGATCCGGCGGGGCGAGTGGGGCGGTTGCTGGTTGGTCCGGCGGGGCGGCGACTGGGGCGGTGGTCGTTTTCGGGGCGCTGCTCTTTGGTGGCTTTGGTGCGTGCTGCTCCTGCGTCGCCTTGGCGCGCGCTGCCGGACGCCCGCCGCTCCCTTCCGACGCTCTATCACTTCCCTCGGGCTTGAGGCGGATGCTCTTTCAGGTCCCTCGGGTTTGGTGCGGATGCTCTTTCAGGTCCCTCGGGTTTGGTGCGGATGCTCTTTCAGGTCCCTCGGGTTTGGTGCGGTCGCTTGTTTCGGGTCCTTGGGGTTGGTGGAATACGCGACGGCGGTGGTTGCCGTTGGGTGGTGTCGGTGGCCGGGTTGGGTGGTTGGGTGTTGTGACGGGCTTCACTTGTGCTGTTTTTGGCGGGTTGGGCATGGTTTGGGGCTTTTGTGGGGCTTTCTGGCCCGTGTTTGCGGGGGTTTTGGGTGGTGGTGGGGCTGATTTGTGCCGGGGCGTGCGGGCGTGTAATGTCTTCTGAGTCGCCGCGAGTGAGACAGCCTGGAGCTGAGAACCGCGGAGGCCAACCCCCCTTTGATGACAGCCTGAAAATGGTGCGCTTTGAGCGTGTCTATGACGGGTGGGGCCGAATCACGGAGTGAGAATCGCGGAAACGCTGATTTGCAAAGTTCCGCTGGTTCGGGTAAGTTTGAAAAGTTGCTCCGGAGCGATCTTGGACCCTTTGGTGGGTTTGGGTGGTGCCGGGTGTGTCTGTTGTTTGAGAACTCAATAGTGTGCCAAGTTTGTTGATACCGATTGTTTTATTGATTGGTTGAAATTATGGCTGGATCGTCGCGCACCCCCGTGTGTGGTGGTCTGGTTTTCAGCTGGTTTCGAATTTTGTGCAGCCGTGTTTGCCGTTATTTCCGGTGGGTGTGGTTGTGTCTGTTTGATTTGTTTTACTTCAACGGAGAGTTTGATCCTGGCTCAGGATGAACGCTGGCGGCGTGCTTAACACATGCAAGTCGAACGATGATCCCAGCTTGCTGGGGGATTAGTGGCGAACGGGTGAGTAACACGTGAGTAACCTGCCCTTGACTCTGGGATAAGCCTGGGAAACTGGGTCTAATACCGGATATGACTGTCTGACGCATGTCAGGTGGTGGAAAGCTTTTGTGGTTTTGGATGGACTCGCGGCCTATCAGCTTGTTGGTGGGGTAATGGCCTACCAAGGCGACGACGGGTAGCCGGCCTGAGAGGGTGACCGGCCACACTGGGACTGAGACACGGCCCAGACTCCTACGGGAGGCAGCAGTGGGGAATATTGCACAATGGGCGCAAGCCTGATGCAGCGACGCCGCGTGAGGGATGACGGCCTTCGGGTTGTAAACCTCTTTCAGTAGGGAAGAAGCGAAAGTGACGGTACCTGCAGAAGAAGCGCCGGCTAACTACGTGCCAGCAGCCGCGGTAATACGTAGGGCGCAAGCGTTATCCGGAATTATTGGGCGTAAAGAGCTCGTAGGCGGTTTGTCGCGTCTGCTGTGAAAGACCGGGGCTCAACTCCGGTTCTGCAGTGGGTACGGGCAGACTAGAGTGCAGTAGGGGAGACTGGAATTCCTGGTGTAGCGGTGAAATGCGCAGATATCAGGAGGAACACCGATGGCGAAGGCAGGTCTCTGGGCTGTAACTGACGCTGAGGAGCGAAAGCATGGGGAGCGAACAGGATTAGATACCCTGGTAGTCCATGCCGTAAACGTTGGGCACTAGGTGTGGGGGACATTCCACGTTTTCCGCGCCGTAGCTAACGCATTAAGTGCCCCGCCTGGGGAGTACGGCCGCAAGGCTAAAACTCAAAGGAATTGACGGGGGCCCGCACAAGCGGCGGAGCATGCGGATTAATTCGATGCAACGCGAAGAACCTTACCAAGGCTTGACATGAACCGGTAATACCTGGAAACAGGTGCCCCGCTTGCGGTCGGTTTACAGGTGGTGCATGGTTGTCGTCAGCTCGTGTCGTGAGATGTTGGGTTAAGTCCCGCAACGAGCGCAACCCTCGTTCTATGTTGCCAGCGCGTTATGGCGGGGACTCATAGGAGACTGCCGGGGTCAACTCGGAGGAAGGTGGGGACGACGTCAAATCATCATGCCCCTTATGTCTTGGGCTTCACGCATGCTACAATGGCCGGTACAAAGGGTTGCGATACTGTGAGGTGGAGCTAATCCCAAAAAGCCGGTCTCAGTTCGGATTGGGGTCTGCAACTCGACCCCATGAAGTCGGAGTCGCTAGTAATCGCAGATCAGCAACGCTGCGGTGAATACGTTCCCGGGCCTTGTACACACCGCCCGTCAAGTCACGAAAGTTGGTAACACCCGAAGCCGGTGGCCTAACCCTTGTGGGGGGAGCCGTCGAAGGTGGGACCGGCGATTGGGACTAAGTCGTAACAAGGTAGCCGTACCGGAAGGTGCGGCTGGATCACCTCCTTTCTAAGGAGCTGCTAATAATTGCCGGTGTCCGTGCATGCGGATGGTTGGTGGTTGTCAGTGTTGCCCATTGCGCAGGCGTCTGTTCTGCGGTGGGTGCTCATGGGTGGAATATCAACGAATCAAAGTTTTTTGGCATGGCCTTTGTGGTTGTGTCCTGGTGCTAGTACGGCGGCCTGTGCT
Organism: Arthrobacter sp. R3-55; assembly: GCF_054161505.1. Classification (NCBI taxonomy): domain Bacteria; kingdom Bacillati; phylum Actinomycetota; class Actinomycetes; order Micrococcales; family Micrococcaceae; genus Arthrobacter; species Arthrobacter sp. R3-55. The sequence goes on from NZ_CP096423.1 coordinate 410,979, forward strand.
CTCCTTTTTTGGGGGGTGTGGTGTTGTTGGGAACGTGTCCGGGGCGTGGCTGGTGGGGGTTGTGTTTGGCGCACTGTTGGGTCCTGAGGCAACAGGACCTTTTTGCAGCAATGCAGGGGGGCACTTCTGGTGTTTCTTTTGTTCCTGCTTCCGGTACTTCGTCCGCTGTTGATGGCTTGCGCTTCCCTTTGTGGGGTGTGGGTTGTGGTGGGTGTGGTCTGGTTGACGGGGTTGTTGTTTGAGAACTACATAGTGGACGCGAGCATCTAGAACACACACACGCTTTGGTGTGGGTGTGTTCTTACAGCAATTTCTTATGAATGAACCTGGCCCTTGTGGTCATGGTTCTCTCGAGTAAGTTTTTGATCTTGTGTGGTCAAGTTTTTAAGGGCACACGGTGGATGCCTTGGCATTAGGAGCCGAAGAAGGACGTAGGAATCTGCGATAAGCCTGGGGGAGTTGATAACCGAGCGTTGATCCCAGGATGTCCGAATGGGGAAACCCCGCACAACGCTGCAAGGTGATTGTGTGACCCGCATCTGAACACATAGGGTGCGTGGGGGGAACGCGGGGAAGTGAAACATCTCAGTACCCGCAGGAAGAGAAAACAATAGTGATTCCGTTAGTAGTGGCGAGCGAACGCGGATCAGGCTAAACCGTTTCCATGTGTGATAGCCGGCGGGCGTTGCATGGGCGGGGTTGTGGGACTTTCCGTTCTGGTTCTGCCGGACCAGTGAGGTGATGTGCGTGCATAGGTGAACGGTCTTGAAAGGCCGGCCAGAGAGGGTGTGAGCCCCGTAACCGTAATGTTGTGTGCAGCCTGGAGAGTATCCCAAGTAGCACGGGGCCCGAGAAATCCCGTGCGAATCTGTCAGGACCACCTGATAAGCCTAAATACTTCCTAATGACCGATAGCGGACCAGTACCGTGAGGGAAAGGTGAAAAGTACCCCGGGAGGGGAGTGAAACAGTACCTGAAACCGTGTGCTTACAATCCGTCGGAGCCAGTCTGATTCTGGTGACGGCGTGCCTTTTGAAGAATGAGCCTGCGAGTTAGTGTTACGTCGCGAGGTTAACCCGTGTGGGGTAGCCGTAGCGAAAGCGAGTCTGAATAGGGCGAGTGTAGTGGCGTGATCTAGACCCGAAGCGGAGTGATCTACCCATGGCCAGGTTGAAGCGACGGTAAGACGTCGTGGAGGACCGAACCCACTTCAGTTGAAAATGGAGGGGATGAGCTGTGGGTAGGGGTGAAAGGCCAATCAAACTCCGTGATAGCTGGTTCTCCCCGAAATGCATTTAGGTGCAGCGTTGCGTGTTTCTTGCCGGAGGTAGAGCTACTGGATGGCCGATGGGCCCTACAAGGTTACTGACGTCAGCCAAACTCCGAATGCCGGTAAGTGAGAGCGCAGCAGTGAGACTGTGGGGGATAAGCTTCATAGTCGAGAGGGAAACAGCCCAGACCACCAACTAAGGCCCCTAAGCGTGTGCTAAGTGGGAAAGGATGTGGAGTTGCGAAGACAACCAGGAGGTTGGCTTAGAAGCAGCCATCCTTGAAAGAGTGCGTAATAGCTCACTGGTCAAGTGATTCCGCGCCGACAATGTAGCGGGGCTCAAGTACACCGCCGAAGTTGTGGATTTCACACATTGCCCTAGCCTTCGTGGTTCAGGGGTGTGGAGTGGTAGGGGAGCGTCGTGTGGGCAGTGAAGTCGCGGTGTAAACCAGCGGTGGAGCCTACACGAGTGAGAATGCAGGCATGAGTAGCGAAAGACGGGTGAGAAACCCGTCCGCCGAATGATCAAGGGTTCCAGGGTCAAGCTAATCTGCCCTGGGTAAGTCGGGACCTAAGGCGAGGCCGACAGGCGTAGTCGATGGACAACGGGTTGATATTCCCGTACCGGCGAAAAACCGCCCATGCCAAGCGGGGGATACTAACCGCCCGGAGCCTGCCCGCTCACCCTTGTGGTGTTGTGGGTTTTGGCCGAGCGCGGGACCTGATCCCGGGAGGTAAGCGTATTAACAGGTGTGACGCAGGAAGGTAGCCGGGCCGGGCGATGGTTGCCCCGGTCTAAGGATGTAGGGTCAGGGATAGGCAAATCCGTTCCTGTGTGCTTCGAGCACGTGCCTGAGATCTGATGGGACTCCCGTTTGGGGGGATCCGGTGATCCTATGCTGCCTAGAAAAGCATCGACGCGAGGTTTTAGCCGCCCGTACCCCAAACCGACACAGGTGATCAGGTAGAGAATACCAAGGCGATCGAGAGAATTATGGTTAAGGAACTCGGCAAAATGCCCCCGTAACTTCGGGAGAAGGGGGGCCTGCCCCGTGATGGAGACTTGCTCTCCGTGAGCGGGTGTGGGCCGCAGAGACCAGGGGGAAGCGACTGTTTACTAAAAACACAGGTCCGTGCGAAGTCGCAAGACGATGTATACGGACTGACTCCTGCCCGGTGCTGGAAGGTTAAGAGGACCGGTTAGCCCCTTGCGGGCGAAGCTGAGAATTTAAGCCCCAGTAAACGGCGGTGGTAACTATAACCATCCTAAGGTAGCGAAATTCCTTGTCGGGTAAGTTCCGACCTGCACGAATGGAGTAACGACTTCCCCGCTGTCTCAACCATAAACTCGGCGAAATTGCAGTACGAGTAAAGATGCTCGTTACGCGCAGCAGGACGGAAAGACCCCGAGACCTTTACTATAGTTTGGTATTGGTGTTCGGAGTGGCTTGTGTAGGATAGGTGGGAGACGTTGAAACCCGGACGCCAGTTCGGGTGGAGTCATCGTTGAAATACCACTCTGGTCACTTTGGACATCTAACTTCGGCCCGTGATCCGGGTCAGGGACAGTGCCTGATGGGTAGTTTAACTGGGGCGGTTGCCTCCTAAAAAGTAACGGAGGCGCCCAAAGGTTCCCTCAGCCTGGTTGGCAATCAGGTGTCGAGTGTAAGTGCACAAGGGAGCTTGACTGTGAGAGAGACATCTCAAGCAGGGACGAAAGTCGGGACTAGTGATCCGGCGGTACATTGTGGAATGGCCGTCGCTCAACGGATAAAAGGTACCTCGGGGATAACAGGCTGATCTTGCCCAAGAGTCCATATCGACGGCATGGTTTGGCACCTCGATGTCGGCTCGTCGCATCCTGGGGCTGGAGTAGGTCCCAAGGGTTGGGCTGTTCGCCCATTAAAGCGGTACGCGAGCTGGGTTTAGAACGTCGTGAGACAGTTCGGTCCCTATCCGCTGCGCGCGCAGGAAATTTGAGAAGGGCTGTCCTTAGTACGAGAGGACCGGGACGGACGAACCTCTGGTGTGTCAGTTGTACTGCCAAGTGCATCGCTGATTAGCTACGTTCGGATGGGATAACCGCTGAAAGCATCTAAGCGGGAAGCTCGCTTCAAGATGAGATTTCCATACACATTTATGTGTGAGAGGCCCCCAGCCAGACCACTGGGTTGATAGGCCGGATGTGGAAGCGAGGACTAAAGACTCGTGAAGCTGACCGGTACTAATAGGCCAACAACTTACACCACACAACACACTGCACGCGTCCACTATGTGGTTCCCGAACAACAAACCCTTGTTCCAGGAACCAAACAACTGAATAACAACCAAGCACCACAGTTGTAACCAAACTTCCCACCCAGGAAAACCACACCCCCAACAGGGGTTTGGTGGACCGGGACGGGTAACAGAGTTACGGCGGTCATAGCGTGGGGGAAACGCCCGGTCCCATTCCGAACCCGGAAGCTAAGACCCACAGCGCCGATGGTACTGCACCCGGGAGGGTGTGGGAGAGTAGGACACCGCCGGACAACCATTAAGGCAAGAGCCCCGACCCAAGGTCGGGGCTCTTCCCCTTTAACCACCACACACACCAGCCCTACCCCAAGCCAGCCCCAGCAGCCCTGAGCATTCCCAGGTAGTGGCCCACATCGCCGGCATCAACCACTCCGCTTCCGGCCGCACGCTCTCCGCTGGCCGGGGCCAGTGCCGTCAGGGCCCGGCTGATCATTGATGGTTCACGGAGTTCGCAGGCAGTTTGGGCCAGAATGCACCAAGTGGCTTCCAGCAGGAGATCCAGTGGCGGGTCCGGTACCTGGCGAAGTGCGGCCGCAGCGTTGGCTGCTTCACCGGATCGCAGCAGTAGTAGGGGGCGTACCCATGGCTCATAAGGCCCGAAGTTTCCGTCGGTCAGTTCGTCGCCATCGCGCAGCTGTCGCGTGAACGACGCAAAGGCAACAATTCCCTCGCTGAAACCCGGCATCTCCTCAGGTGCAGGGGGCACTGTGCCAGCGCCAAGGAAGGTCCAGCGGAACCACTGGGTGAAGACCGTCGCCAGGGGCCGCTCGTGACGAGCGGCCAGCTGGTCCACTGCAGTAGCTTCAAGAGCAGCGGACTCGATGTCGGACATAGCGCATAAGGCCTGCATCCGCATCAGGCGGCCGTTGATCTCAAAGGTGGGCGAATCGGCGTCGAACGCTGTTGTTATCAGTTGCCGGCCAAGATCCAGGCGGTGTTTTGCCAGGCCGGCGCGGGCGAAGCCCTGCATGAAGCTGGAGCTCAAGGCAAAGCAAAGGACGTGGCTGTCGCCCAACTTTCTGGCCAAGGCAACGGACTCGGCCGCTTCGCTCTGTCTGTTCCCTGTCCCGCGTGATTCCATGGCGATCGTCCCCAGGAGACGGGCCCGGATCCGGTCGCTGAGGTGAATGGTCGAAGCCAAGGCATTGTCAGCTGCGGCGATCACGGCCGCAGCAGCAGCGGGATCGTCTGCTCGTGTCCATATTCCGGGGACGTCGTAGCCCCCGATGATTCGCGCGGCGAGTTGGGGATCGTTGAGGTCGGCGGCAGCCTCAATGGCAGCGATGCGTTGGTGTCGGGATGTTTGAAGGTCGCCGGCGACCGCCAGACTGCCCAACACTGCGTTCGAGGCCTCCAGCCGGGCCCGGATGCCGCTGCTGGAATAGGCATTCGCTATCGGCGTCAGACTGTCGCCTTCGGGGCGGTTCAATTGCCGGTCCCTACGGAGGATTCGGGTCTCCAGGTCTATGAGGACGGGGCTGGGGTCCAGCCCGAGTTCCTCGGACAGCTGGCGGCGTGCCTGACGAAGCGCAGCAAGAGCGTCCGCCTGACGATGACTCCGGTAGAGGGCCAGTGCCAGCAGCCGCCACCCTTCTTCGCGCCATGGATTCGCTGCTACATGCGTTTCCAGAATGGCTGCCGCGTCGGTTGGCCGCCCGTTAGCCAGGCGGGCTTCTGCACATCGTTCGACGGCGGTCTGCCGCAGCCCGCTTAGCCGCGTGGCCTCCGGGATCGCCCATGGTCGATCGGCAAATTCTTGATAGGCATTTCCACTCCACTCAACCAGGGCAGTCGACAAACGCGACTCGGCGTCGATGGGCGCTGCCTTACCTGCCAGTGCCACGGCCGTTTCAAAGCGCCAAGCGTCCACAGCATCGGCATCGAGCCGTAACGCGTAGCCGTCACCCACCGTGACCAGAACGGAGGGCGGTGTCCGGGGCTTTCGATGCGGTTCAAGAATGCGCCGCAGCTCGCCAACAAAGGTTCGAATGGCTCCCACCGCCGCGGCTGGCGGCATGCCATCCCAAAGTTCTTCAGCCAAGGAAGCAGTGGAGATCGACCGGCCCCGCAGGGCAACGAGGATCGCGATGATCTCCCTGTGCCTGCGTTTGGACAGTTCCAGCTGAGCCCCGTCAACCATCGCCACGATGGGGCCAAGAACTCGGATCTGCGGCATGCTCACCGGTCAATCGTAGCCACGGGCACCGACAAGGAAAGGCCAGCTGATTCGCCGCTGATTGGGAGACGAAACAGTAGGGGGACAAACCTCAAGAAGGAGACCCCATGACGTTGACATTGATACCTGAAGCTACCTATCACCGAGTCCCTGTGGCACCCGATGTGGAGCTGAATGTAGCAGTTGCCGGGAGCGGGCCCGCGGTCGTGCTTTTGCATGGCTTTCCCCAGACGCATCTGATGTGGCGTCACGTCGCGGCCCAGCTGACGTCGGATCACACAGTCATTTGCCCCGACCTTCGCGGGTATGGCGCCAGTGACAAGCCAGTGGAGGCTGACGAAGGGACCTATTCGAAGCGCACCATGGCCGCCGATGTTGTTGCGTTGGCAACTGCGTTGGGCCATCCGCGCTTCGCCCTTGCCGGTCACGACCGCGGTGCGCTTGTTGCCCTCCGCGCCGGTTTGGACCACCCTGACGCTGTGACGCATCTTTTGTCCCTGGATGTCCTTCCGACCTTGGATATGTGGGATGTTCTCCAGGGCGTTGATGCCAAGGTGGCCTGGCATCTGTATCTGATGGCGCAGCCCGCCGGCATCCCGGAGCCCATGATCGAATCCACAGCCGAGTCCTTTTTTGCCTCGTTCCTGGATGGGTGGACCAAGGATCCCGAGGCGATCCCGGCGTCCTACCGGGAGGAGTACCTGAAGGCCTCGCGCGGGGCAGTGCCTTCGATCGTTGCTGACTACCGCGCTTCGGCCGGCATCGACGTGGTGCATGATTTAGCCGACAGAAAGCGTGGACGCACCTTGGAGATGCCCGTAACTGTGATGCAGCAGGATTGGGGAGCTGCGCTGGGCTACGATGCCGCCGCTCTCTGGAGCGCCTGGGCTCCTGACCTTCATCATGTGACGTTTGACGGCGGCCACTTCATGGCCGAAGAGAATCCCGGCGCCGTGATCGCTGCGTTGCGGGTGTTGGTGAGGCGTTAGGGGTTGGTGTTCGACGGCGGTTTGGTGGGGGTTTTGGGGGTGTGGGGGTGTGGTGTGGGGGTGGATTTGCGTTGGGGGTTGGGGGCGTGTATTGTTTTCTGAGTCGCCGGGTGCGAAACGGAAAGCCGGAAGGTGTGTACGGTTCGGTAGGCGGCCAAAAAATAACTCTTCTTTTCCAATGGCCCTGTTGGGTGCGCTGCTTTGTGTGGTGTGCTGTGGGTGATGTTTTGGGGGGTCTGTTGTTTGAGAACTCAATAGTGTGCCAAGTTTGTTGATACCGATTGTTTTATTGATTGGTTGAAATTATGGCTGGATCGTCGCGCACCCCCGTGTGTGGTGGTCTGGTTTTCAGCTGGTTTCGAATTTTGTGCAGCCGTGTTTGCCGTTATTTCCGGTGGGTGTGGTTGTGTCTGTTTGATTTGTTTTACTTCAACGGAGAGTTTGATCCTGGCTCAGGATGAACGCTGGCGGCGTGCTTAACACATGCAAGTCGAACGATGATCCCAGCTTGCTGGGGGATTAGTGGCGAACGGGTGAGTAACACGTGAGTAACCTGCCCTTGACTCTGGGATAAGCCTGGGAAACTGGGTCTAATACCGGATATGACTGTCTGACGCATGTCAGGTGGTGGAAAGCTTTTGTGGTTTTGGATGGACTCGCGGCCTATCAGCTTGTTGGTGGGGTAATGGCCTACCAAGGCGACGACGGGTAGCCGGCCTGAGAGGGTGACCGGCCACACTGGGACTGAGACACGGCCCAGACTCCTACGGGAGGCAGCAGTGGGGAATATTGCACAATGGGCGCAAGCCTGATGCAGCGACGCCGCGTGAGGGATGACGGCCTTCGGGTTGTAAACCTCTTTCAGTAGGGAAGAAGCGAAAGTGACGGTACCTGCAGAAGAAGCGCCGGCTAACTACGTGCCAGCAGCCGCGGTAATACGTAGGGCGCAAGCGTTATCCGGAATTATTGGGCGTAAAGAGCTCGTAGGCGGTTTGTCGCGTCTGCTGTGAAAGACCGGGGCTCAACTCCGGTTCTGCAGTGGGTACGGGCAGACTAGAGTGCAGTAGGGGAGACTGGAATTCCTGGTGTAGCGGTGAAATGCGCAGATATCAGGAGGAACACCGATGGCGAAGGCAGGTCTCTGGGCTGTAACTGACGCTGAGGAGCGAAAGCATGGGGAGCGAACAGGATTAGATACCCTGGTAGTCCATGCCGTAAACGTTGGGCACTAGGTGTGGGGGACATTCCACGTTTTCCGCGCCGTAGCTAACGCATTAAGTGCCCCGCCTGGGGAGTACGGCCGCAAGGCTAAAACTCAAAGGAATTGACGGGGGCCCGCACAAGCGGCGGAGCATGCGGATTAATTCGATGCAACGCGAAGAACCTTACCAAGGCTTGACATGAACCGGTAATACCTGGAAACAGGTGCCCCGCTTGCGGTCGGTTTACAGGTGGTGCATGGTTGTCGTCAGCTCGTGTCGTGAGATGTTGGGTTAAGTCCCGCAACGAGCGCAACCCTCGTTCTATGTTGCCAGCGCGTTATGGCGGGGACTCATAGGAGACTGCCGGGGTCAACTCGGAGGAAGGTGGGGACGACGTCAAATCATCATGCCCCTTATGTCTTGGGCTTCACGCATGCTACAATGGCCGGTACAAAGGGTTGCGATACTGTGAGGTGGAGCTAATCCCAAAAAGCCGGTCTCAGTTCGGATTGGGGTCTGCAACTCGACCCCATGAAGTCGGAGTCGCTAGTAATCGCAGATCAGCAACGCTGCGGTGAATACGTTCCCGGGCCTTGTACACACCGCCCGTCAAGTCACGAAAGTTGGTAACACCCGAAGCCGGTGGCCTAACCCTTGTGGGGGGAGCCGTCGAAGGTGGGACCGGCGATTGGGACTAAGTCGTAACAAGGTAGCCGTACCGGAAGGTGCGGCTGGATCACCTCCTTTCTAAGGAGCTGCTAATAATTGCCGGTGTCCGTGCATGCGGATGGTTGGTGGTTGTCAGTGTTGCCCATTGCGCAGGCGTCTGTTCTGCGGTGGGTGCTCATGGGTGGAATATCAACGAATCAAAGTTTTTTGGCATGGCCTTTGTGGTTGTGTCCTGGTGCTAGTACGGCGGCCTGTGCTCTCCTTTTTTGGGGGGTGTGGTGTTGTTGGGAACGTGTCCGGGGCGTGGCTGGTGGGGGTTGTGTTTGGCGCACTGTTGGGTCCTGAGGCAACAGGACCTTTTTGCAGCAATGCAGGGGGGCACTTCTGGTGTTTCTTTTGTTCCTGCTTCCGGTACTTCGTCCGCTGTTGATGGCTTGCGCTTCCCTTTGTGGGGTGTGGGTTGTGGTGGGTGTGGTCTGGTTGACGGGGTTGTTGTTTGAGAACTACATAGTGGACGCGAGCATCTAGAACACACACACGCTTTGGTGTGGGTGTGTTCTTACAGCAATTTCTTATGAATGAACCTGGCCCTTGTGGTCGTGGTTCTCTCGAGTAAGTTTTTGATCTTGTGTGGTCAAGTTTTTAAGGGCACACGGTGGATGCCTTGGCATTAGGAGCCGAAGAAGGACGTAGGAATCTGCGATAAGCCTGGGGGAGTTGATAACCGAGCGTTGATCCCAGGATGTCCGAATGGGGAAACCCCGCACAACGCTGCAAGGTGATTGTGTGACCCGCATCTGAACACATAGGGTGCGTGGGGGGAACGCGGGGAAGTGAAACATCTCAGTACCCGCAGGAAGAGAAAACAATAGTGATTCCGTTAGTAGTGGCGAGCGAACGCGGATCAGGCTAAACCGTTTCCATGTGTGATAGCCGGCGGGCGTTGCATGGGCGGGGTTGTGGGACTTTCCGTTCTGGTTCTGCCGGACCAGTGAGGTGATGTGCGTGCATAGGTGAACGGTCTTGAAAGGCCGGCCAGAGAGGGTGTGAGCCCCGTAACCGTAATGTTGTGTGCAGCCTGGAGAGTATCCCAAGTAGCACGGGGCCCGAGAAATCCCGTGCGAATCTGTCAGGACCACCTGATAAGCCTAAATACTTCCTAATGACCGATAGCGGACCAGTACCGTGAGGGAAAGGTGAAAAGTACCCCGGGAGGGGAGTGAAACAGTACCTGAAACCGTGTGCTTACAATCCGTCGGAGCCAGTCTGATTCTGGTGACGGCGTGCCTTTTGAAGAATGAGCCTGCGAGTTAGTGTTACGTCGCGAGGTTAACCCGTGTGGGGTAGCCGTAGCGAAAGCGAGTCTGAATAGGGCGAGTGTAGTGGCGTGATCTAGACCCGAAGCGGAGTGATCTACCCATGGCCAGGTTGAAGCGACGGTAAGACGTCGTGGAGGACCGAACCCACTTCAGTTGAAAATGGAGGGGATGAGCTGTGGGTAGGGGTGAAAGGCCAATCAAACTCCGTGATAGCTGGTTCTCCCCGAAATGCATTTAGGTGCAGCGTTGCGTGTTTCTTGCCGGAGGTAGAGCTACTGGATGGCCGATGGGCCCTACAAGGTTACTGACGTCAGCCAAACTCCGAATGCCGGTAAGTGAGAGCGCAGCAGTGAGACTGTGGGGGATAAGCTTCATAGTCGAGAGGGAAACAGCCCAGACCACCAACTAAGGCCCCTAAGCGTGTGCTAAGTGGGAAAGGATGTGGAGTTGCGAAGACAACCAGGAGGTTGGCTTAGAAGCAGCCATCCTTGAAAGAGTGCGTAATAGCTCACTGGTCAAGTGATTCCGCGCCGACAATGTAGCGGGGCTCAAGTACACCGCCGAAGTTGTGGATTTCACACATTGCCCTAGCCTTCGTGGTTCAGGGGTGTGGAGTGGTAGGGGAGCGTCGTGTGGGCAGTGAAGTCGCGGTGTAAACCAGCGGTGGAGCCTACACGAGTGAGAATGCAGGCATGAGTAGCGAAAGACGGGTGAGAAACCCGTCCGCCGAATGATCAAGGGTTCCAGGGTCAAGCTAATCTGCCCTGGGTAAGTCGGGACCTAAGGCGAGGCCGACAGGCGTAGTCGATGGACAACGGGTTGATATTCCCGTACCGGCGAAAAACCGCCCATGCCAAGCGGGGGATACTAACCGCCCGGAGCCTGCCCGCTCACCCTTGTGGTGTTGTGGGTTTTGGCCGAGCGCGGGACCTGATCCCGGGAGGTAAGCGTATTAACAGGTGTGACGCAGGAAGGTAGCCGGGCCGGGCGATGGTTGCCCCGGTCTAAGGATGTAGGGTCAGGGATAGGCAAATCCGTTCCTGTGTGCTTCGAGCACGTGCCTGAGATCTGATGGGACTCCCGTTTGGGGGGATCCGGTGATCCTATGCTGCCTAGAAAAGCATCGACGCGAGGTTTTAGCCGCCCGTACCCCAAACCGACACAGGTGATCAGGTAGAGAATACCAAGGCGATCGAGAGAATTATGGTTAAGGAACTCGGCAAAATGCCCCCGTAACTTCGGGAGAAGGGGGGCCTGCCCCGTGATGGAGACTTGCTCTCCGTGAGCGGGTGTGGGCCGCAGAGACCAGGGGGAAGCGACTGTTTACTAAAAACACAGGTCCGTGCGAAGTCGCAAGACGATGTATACGGACTGACTCCTGCCCGGTGCTGGAAGGTTAAGAGGACCGGTTAGCCCCTTGCGGGCGAAGCTGAGAATTTAAGCCCCAGTAAACGGCGGTGGTAACTATAACCATCCTAAGGTAGCGAAATTCCTTGTCGGGTAAGTTCCGACCTGCACGAATGGAGTAACGACTTCCCCGCTGTCTCAACCATAAACTCGGCGAAATTGCAGTACGAGTAAAGATGCTCGTTACGCGCAGCAGGACGGAAAGACCCCGAGACCTTTACTATAGTTTGGTATTGGTGTTCGGAGTGGCTTGTGTAGGATAGGTGGGAGACGTTGAAACCCGGACGCCAGTTCGGGTGGAGTCATCGTTGAAATACCACTCTGGTCACTTTGGACATCTAACTTCGGCCCGTGATCCGGGTCAGGGACAGTGCCTGATGGGTAGTTTAACTGGGGCGGTTGCCTCCTAAAAAGTAACGGAGGCGCCCAAAGGTTCCCTCAGCCTGGTTGGCAATCAGGTGTCGAGTGTAAGTGCACAAGGGAGCTTGACTGTGAGAGAGACATCTCAAGCAGGGACGAAAGTCGGGACTAGTGATCCGGCGGTACATTGTGGAATGGCCGTCGCTCAACGGATAAAAGGTACCTCGGGGATAACAGGCTGATCTTGCCCAAGAGTCCATATCGACGGCATGGTTTGGCACCTCGATGTCGGCTCGTCGCATCCTGGGGCTGGAGTAGGTCCCAAGGGTTGGGCTGTTCGCCCATTAAAGCGGTACGCGAGCTGGGTTTAGAACGTCGTGAGACAGTTCGGTCCCTATCCGCTGCGCGCGCAGGAAATTTGAGAAGGGCTGTCCTTAGTACGAGAGGACCGGGACGGACGAACCTCTGGTGTGTCAGTTGTACTGCCAAGTGCATCGCTGATTAGCTACGTTCGGATGGGATAACCGCTGAAAGCATCTAAGCGGGAAGCTCGCTTCAAGATGAGATTTCCATACACATTTATGTGTGAGAGGCCCCCAGCCAGACCACTGGGTTGATAGGCCGGATGTGGAAGCGAGGACTAAAGACTCGTGAAGCTGACCGGTACTAATAGGCCAACAACTTACACCACACAACACACTGCACGCGTCCACTATGTGGTTCCCGAACAACAAACCCTTGTTCCAGGAACCAAACAACTGAATAACAACCAAGCACCACAGTTGTAACCAAACTTCCCACCCAGGAAAACCACACCCCCAACAGGGTTTTGGTGGACCGGGACGGGTAACAGAGTTACGGCGGTCATAGCGTGGGGGAAACGCCCGGTCCCATTCCGAACCCGGAAGCTAAGACCCACAGCGCCGATGGTACTGCACCCGGGAGGGTGTGGGAGAGTAGGACACCGCCGGACAACCATTAAGGCAAGAGCCCCGACCCAAGGTCGGGGCTCTTCCCCTTTAACCACCACACCAGCCAGGTGACGGACTATCGGCCAGCGTGGGCATGATGCCGAAACGTCCTTCAGACTGAAGTGTCCCGTTTGCCCCAGAAATCAGCCAGCCGTCCCGCGAGGACGTTGCCTAACTGGAATCCGGCTCGGGCTGCGGCAGGACGCAGGGACAGATCCATGGCATTAACACCGAACATGTGCTCGGAATCGCTATGAGGGAAGACCGTCTCAACCAGGCTCCCGTTGGATCGTAGAGTGTCCACCTGCCCGGAGAGGTGCATGCCCCACTCCACTGGCGTCCGCGTCCGTCCGCCAAAGGGCGCCAGCACCAGCACTCGTCCATAGCCGGCAGCCAAATCGGCGTTCTCGGCGTTGGCGCGGTAACCGCCGTCGATGTAGTAGTTGGTACCGATGCTGTAGGCGAATCCGTTGGCGCAGCTGGCGGCCACGGCGTCCACCAGGTCCACCCCGCTGTTGCGGTCGAAGACCATGGGGTCACCAGTCCGGGCATTGACAGCGGTCAGGCGGATTGCCCGCTCCGGCCACTCTGCACAGGGGAGACGGGTTGCCACCGTGGCCCGCCACCGCGTGCTGGGGCCTTCCATGGCTTCAGCCATATCGATGGCTGCTGCTCCCAATCTGCGGCGCATATCAGCCATGTCCGAGGCAGCCTTCATGATGTTGCCGGTCCGCTCCATGTGGCTGACTACGGGGCCGGTGCCAGGTCCAACCTGGCCTGACCCGGCCCTGCCGGCGGGTTGCGGGGGAGCATCCAGAATGGCGTTGAAGAGCTCAATCGGTGTTGCGCCGGCGAGCTGCGCAGCGGCGGTGGAGCCCGCTGACGTGCCAACAGTGAGATCTGCCGTGGTGACGTCCAGTCCGGCATCAAAGAGGCCGGCTATGACTCCAATCAGCCATGCGTTGCCTGTGGATCCACCGCCGCCGAGGACCAGGGCGCGCTGGTCCTCGGGCGGTTGCCGAACCGACTGGCCGGCTTCGGCTTCTGGCTGGGACTGGCCGGACCCTGGCGTCCGGGGTGCCGCCGTCGAGTTTCCGTGCGGGGATGGGAAGTGCGGGGAGGAAGAAGTTGATGTACTCAAGGGAGACGCCTTTCGCGAAGTGCGGGGGTAGGGCGCTCCGAATGGCGACTAGCTAAGTCGCGGAGATCGTGGACTGGAGGGAGCGCCCATTGCGGATACTGCATTCATGGGTCCCACCTCCTGTCATAAGTTCACGATCACCCGAAAGCTATCACCCGGTAGACCACCGCGCAATTGTCTTGGCAGGGTGCCGGTAGAGTCTGGGGATGAATCTCACACGAAGAGTGTTTACGGCTTCGGAGGACAGGGCAGGCGAAGAGCTACACCTTCGGCCCGTGGAGCTCTCGGATGCTTCCGAGCTGGCTGCAGCGTATCTGCGCAACCGTAACCATCTGGCTCCCTGGGAGCCTACCCGCGGTGATGACTTTTTCACGGTACTGGGTCAGGAGGCCGCGCTTAGTGCCAAGATGGATCACTTTGCAGCGGGCAACGAAGTGCCGTGGATCATTTCCGGCAGCAGGGGCATTCAAGGGATGATCACTCTGACCGGCATCGTCCGCGGTCCTTTCCAGAACGCCAACCTTGGCTACTGGATTGATGCGGAATGTACGGGCAGGGGCCACGCGTCAGGTGCGGTGAACGCCGTCGTAAAGATGGCCGCCGAGGAACTAGGGCTGCATCGGATCCAAGCAGCCACGCTGCTTCACAATGGAAGTTCACAGGCCGTTCTGAGGCGGTGCGGCTTCGAAAAGATAGGTGTTGCGCCCTCCTACTTGCAGATCGCGGGGGAGTGGCAGGACCACCTTCTGTTCCAGCGCATACTGTTCTGACAGCGCACAGCAGGCAGCGCCGGCCAAGGCCGTAGGGTACGCCAAGGGCGTAAAGCACCCCTAAAAACCCCTAAAATCCGGTGATTTTGGTCAAAAAGGCGCGGAAACACGCGGAATTTGCTGGCCATGCGAGCCCAAGCTGGTAAGTTTTCGAACAGTGGCTTGCTCGCATTCCGCTTGAAAGCTCAAAAACGTATGAGTCCAGGAGGACGTAAATGGCTAAGAACCGTAGTGAACTCGTTGCAGAGGTAGCAGGCAAGGCTGGCACCAGCCAGGCAGCAGTCAACTCCGTGCTCGATGCACTGTTCGAAGTATTCGAGACTTCTGTCGCCGCCGGCGAAAAGATCACCATCCCGGGCTGGCTCGCAGTTGAGCGCACCGACCGTGCAGCCCGCACCGGCCGCAACCCGCAGACCGGCGAGACCATCCAGATCGCAGCAGGCCACAGCGTCAAGCTGACCGCCGGCTCCAAGCTGAAGGCCGCTGTCGCCAAGAAGAAGTAATTACTCTTCGGCGAACGCCTTGAAGGGACGGCAACCTGATGGTTGCCGTCCCTTTTGTTTTCCACATAGCGCCCGGAATCCACATGGCACCCTCCCGATTCGCAGCCCGGCGACTGGTAGCGGACAATGGATAAGTGCCATCAGCAAGAAGTTCCGCAACTGCCCCTTCGCCTGTTCCCAAGCCGGGAGCAAGGGGAGGCACTACAGTCGCGGGGATTTCCCTGCCGTGGCAGCTGGCTGGTCTGGCCGCGCTGTTCCTGACGCTCGCCGCGGCCCTCATCTACTCGGGTGCCTCGGCCGCCCGGCAGGTGTCTGATCCCGGCGAGTTGGTCCGCTGGGGTCTCCCGTTCGCGAAAGCCATCCACAACGTCTCAGTAGCTACCGTGGTGGGCGGCCTGATATTTGCCGTTGGCATCCTCCCCAAGAACCTCGGCGGGTCACGTTCCCGCGAGAAGGACGTCGACGCCCCCGAACATCCAGCCTTTGCCCGGGCCCTGGCCGTTGCCGCAGGTGCTGGAGCGGCATGGACGTTGTCCTCAGTGGCAGTCCTCGTCCTGACCTACGCAGACGTAGCGGGCCAAGGGCTTTCCGGCGACGCAGAGTTCACCCGCTCGCTGGTGTACTTCATGACCGACATCGAGACAGGCAAGGCCTGGCTCGCCGTCACCATCATCGCCGCCGTTGTGACCACTGCGCTGTTCGGGGTCCGCTCGTTGACCGGCCTGGCATTCACTCTTCTGCTGGCCTTGATCGGGCTGATTCCCACAGCCTTGATTGGCCACTCGTCCAGTTCCAGCGACCATGAAGGTGCCATCAACTCCCTGGGTCTCCACTTGGTGGGCGTGTCCACGTGGGTGGGCGGCATCATCATGTTGGTGGTCCTCTCCGGAATCCTCACTGGTTCACGGAGCAAGGGAACACCGGACATCACCGAGCAGACACTGCGCCGCTTCTCGGCGTTGGCCGGCTTTGCCTTCGTTTTGGTGTTCGCCTCGGGTGTCATCAATGCTGCCATCCGCGTGACCAACCCCGCGGACCTGTTCGGCTCTCCCTATGGGCAACTGATCGTCGCAAAGTCCCTGGCCACGCTGGTTTTAGGTGGCATCGGCTTCATGCACCGCCAATGGGTCATTCCGCAGCTTGGAAAGAACGGCTCCATGTCGGCCCGTCGCGTGCTGTGGCAGTTGGTTTTGGTTGAGTTGCTGGTGATGGGCGCGACGTCGGGACTCGCCGTTGCGCTGGGACGTTCGGCTCCTCCGCAGCCCACCACGTACGCCCCCGATGCCTCGCCGTCGTTCATCCTCTCTGGTTACGAGCTTCCACCGGAACTCACGCCGGAGCGCTGGTTGACGGAATGGCGCTTCGACTGGCTGTGGGTGGGAGTGGCGCTGTTCGGCGCGGTCACCTACATCATGGGCATCGTCAAGGTCCGCAAGCGTGGAGACAAGTGGTCCTGGTTCCGGACAGTCAACTGGATCATTGGGCTGGTGGTACTCACCTACATCACCTCGGGTCCACCCGCTGTCTACGGGCGCGTGTTGTTCTCCGCTCACATGGTGGATCACATGGCCCTGACCATGGTGGCGCCGATCTTCCTCGTCCTGGGTGCCCCCGTGACGCTTGCGCTGCGAGCCCTGCCCTCCCGTGGGGAAGGTACCCACGGCTCGCGTGGCCTTCGCGAGTGGTTGCTGCTGTTTGTGCACTCCAGGTTCTCGCAGGTGGTGACACACCCGTTGTTCGCCGCGGCCAACTTTGCAGGCTCCATCGTGCTGTTCTACTACTCGGACCTGTTCGGCCTGGCGATGCGCGAGCACGTTGGCCATGAACTCATGAACGTGCACTTCCTTTTGACCGGCTACATCTTTGTGCTGAGCATGATCGGCAGCGATCCCCTACCGCGCCGTGCCCCTTATCCGATGCGCCTGCTCCTCCTGTTGGCCACTATGGGCTTCCACGCTTTCTTCGGCGTGGCCATCATGGGTGGCACCGGGCTGCTGGCAGCCGACTACTTCGGCAACCTGGGCCGGGCCTGGGGTCCGTCAGCCATTGGAGACCAGCAACTGGGCGGTGCGGTGGCATGGGGGATCGGCGAAGTACCCACACTGCTGGTGGCGATCGGAGTGGCCGTAATGTGGTCGCGCTCCGACGAACGCGAGACCCGACGGGTTGATCGTGCGGCCGACAGGAATAATGACGCCGATCTCAGTGCTTACAACGATATGTTTGCCCGGCTCGCTGACCGCGATGCCAAGATGGCAGGACGCACGGCCCAGCCTGCCAGGACAGTTCAGCAGTCCCGGACGGCCCAAGCTGAGCGCGATGCCGAGGCCAGCGATGGTCAACGCAGCAATGGTCAACGCACCAATGCAGAACGCAGCACCCAGGACTCTGCCGGGCAGACAGAACCAAACACCAAGCTGGAAGGACGCTGATGAGCGAAACAGTACGCACCCAACTCCGGGTCCGGGCCTCCGAACTGGAGGGTCGCGGCTGGCTCAACACGGGCGGTAAGTCCCTGGACCTCGAGTCCTTGCGCGGCAAGATCGTGCTGCTCGACTTCTGGACCTTCTGCTGCATCAACTGCCTGCACGTTCTGGACGAGCTGCGCCCCCTCGAGGAGAAGTACTCAGACGTCCTGGTGACGGTGGGTGTGCACTCACCCAAGTTTGAGCATGAGGCAGATCCGGTGGCCCTGGCATCCGCCGTTGAACGCTACGAAATCCACCACCCGGTCCTGGACGACCCCGAGCTCGCCACGTGGAAGGCTTACACGGCCCGCGCCTGGCCAACCTTGGTGGTCATTGACCCCGAGGGTTACATCGTGGCCCACCTTTCCGGTGAGGGCCACGCCGGTGGCCTCGCGGTCCTCTTGGAGGAACTCGTGGCCGAGCACGAAGCCAAGGGCACCCTGCACCGGGGTG
Source organism: Arthrobacter sp. R3-55 (assembly GCF_054161505.1). NCBI lineage: Bacteria > Bacillati > Actinomycetota > Actinomycetes > Micrococcales > Micrococcaceae > Arthrobacter > Arthrobacter sp. R3-55. Next base: position 428,975 of record NZ_CP096423.1, read on the forward strand.
ACGGTCCGTACGTGGCTCCCGTGCCGACGTCGGGAACTTTGCGCTTCCCGGGCAAAGCCACGCAGCTGGCCAACGGCAACTACCTTGTGGTGGACTCCGGCCACCACCGACTGGTGGAACTCCGTCCCGACCTCGAAACCGTGGAGCGCGTCATTGGCTCCGGCACCAAGGGATTCCTGGACGGACAGGCGGAGATCGCACAGTTCAACGAACCACAGGGCGTGGCGGTGCTTCCGTCGGAGTTGGCATGGAAACTCGGTTACGACGCCGTGGTGGCCGATACCGTCAACCACCGCCTTCGCGGCGTGACGCTGAGCTCCGGGTACGTGCAGACAGTAGCCGGCAACGGTGTACAGCGGTTGCTCGACGCCGGCCCCGCCCGGGTGACTGACACCGGCGCGGGCACTTGGTCAGAACACCACGACGCCGGCCCGGCTGACTTCGCTGCCGACGCGATCGATGTTGGCGCGCTGGGTCTCGGTACCGAGGTTTCACTGTCCTCACCATGGGATGTGGTGTGGAGCGGGAAGCTGCAGCGTGTTGTCATCGCGATGGCCGGAACCCACCAGATCTTCGCCTTCGACCCCCTGGCCAACGAGGTTTCCATTCTCGCCGGCTCCGGGCTCGAGGGCCTGCTGGATGGCAAGGCAGAGGAAGCCTGGTTCGCCCAGTCTTCCGGCCTGGCCATTGATGGTGAAGACAACATTTGGGTAGCGGATTCGGAAACGTCGTCCTTGCGTCGCCTTGTGGTCAGTGATTCGGGTGTGACCGTGGAAACTGCCGTAGGAAAGGGCCTGTTCGATTTCGGTTTCCGCGACGGCGGGGCCGATGACGCACGTCTGCAGCACCCCTTGGGTGTCACAGTCCTGCCGGACAATTCCGTGGCCATCGCAGACACCTACAACGGTGCCGTGCGCCGATACGATCCCGCCACCAAGTCGGTATCCACTCTGGCGAGGGGCCTCGCTGAGCCGAGCGACGTCGTCGTGGTCCAGGTTGAAGGCAGCGAGCCACTGCTCGTAGTGGTGGAGTCCAACAAGCACCAACTGGTCCTGGTTCCGATTCCCAAGGAAGCCCAGCAGGTGGATGAGGGTGCATCGCAGACGCATCGACCCAAGAGCCCGGTGACTCCGGGTGCGCTGGAACTTGCAGTCAGGTTCACGGCGCCCACCGGCCAGAAGCTGGACGATCGTTGGGGCGACCCCACGCAGCTGAAGATTTCTTCCACTCCGCCGGAGCTGCTGGTCTCCGGTGGCGGCACGTCAGTGGGCTTGTTGCGGACCCTTGAACTTTCTGCCGACGTTCCCGAGGGCATCCTTCACATCACGGCCCGCGCCGCTGCCTGTGATGGCCCCGAAACTGAGGACGGCGAAATCCCGGACCACGCAGCGTGCCACCTCTACCAGCAGGACTGGGGTATTCCCGTGGTCCTGCAGGCCGACGGTGAATCCGAGCTGGTGCTGGACCTGCGCGGCATGGACTAAGCCCTACAGACGGGAAGGGCCGGGCGGGCGGCCTAGAACGTCAGCATCGGGGTGACCGTCACGGTGTCGCCGCCCACGTCCAGTTGGGTGGTGAAGCTGAAATCGTGCTCCACGTTGAGATCGTTGACGTACCCGCTGAACAGGTTGATTTCCCGGGCGGTCAGGGTGGCCTTGCCATTGAGGGGAGCCACCACCCACTTGCCGCCGAAGGGTTCGATGGTGATCTTGGGGTACTCGGTGATGGCCCACTTGATGGTTCCATCCACCACACGGGCATTGCTGGCGTGGTAGAACGGGCAATCGGGCTGGAGCCGCTGCTGTTCGGTGGCTTGGGCGGCGCAGTTGTCCAGGAACTCCCGGACTTTGCCGGCGACGGCGTCGTTCATGGACTTGGTGGACCGCGTCTGCAGGTTCAGGGGAGCCTGGCCGCCGTCGCGCGTTGATACTAGGGCGGAGGTGGGCGGCGCTTCGAAGAAGGTCCCGTTCAGGCTGGCCTCATACTTGCCGGGGAAGAAGACGGCGAACGTGTTGCGGCCGTTGGGCATGTTGACCGGAACCCCATTGAGGGTGGCTTCGCTGGCGTTGACCACTGTCACTTCAATGGTGGGCAAGGTGGTGGGCACAAACGCCCACTTGGCGAAGAACAGCCACTGCGTCCCGGTCCGCTCCATCAGGAACTCGGTGGTGAGCCTGCTGCCATCCAGGGTGTAATCGACCGGCACTGCTACCCGGTTGTTGCCCCGTGATTCCGGGTTGCCAACCTTGACGTCGGACAATTTGGAAGCGGCAGTCTGCAGGGCTGTGCCGTCCAACATGGCAGCATTCGAGCTGGGCACCTTGGCCCGCAAGAGACCCAAGGCCTCTTCGCCTTCGCCCTTCTGCAACGCCGCCAGATACTCTTTGACGGGTTGTTGGGGGCTGGCCACTGACGAGCTCACCAGGTTGATGCAGACGATGGCCCCGGCGGCAGCAAGCATCAGACCGAGCAGCCATCCGGCTGCGGTCTTGACGAATGCTTGACTCAACTGCACGCCCTTTACGTTACCTGCCACGGCAGCGATCACTGTGCAGGAAGGCCACGTTACGGCGAATGTCCACCGATTGGAGAAGGCGCGACGCCGGGCGGCAGCAACCATCGCTGCCGCCCGGCGTCGTGCTTAGGGAAGCAAGCCTGAACTCTTAGGGAAGCAAGCCTGAACTAGCGGCGACGCCGTGAGGACGTCCCGAACACGCCGCGCATGAGGTCGCGGCCCAGTTGCGTCCCCATGGACCGGACCATGCTCTTGAGCCCGCCGCCCAGAGCACCGCCGAGGGCGCCGGCAATGTCGCCGAACATTCCGTCTTGGGGAGACTGCGGCTGCGGCGCCGGAGCGGGAGGCGCGGGCGGGCTTGGGTACGACTCAGGTGAAGAGGACCGCGAGCTGGGACGGCCCAGGATCTCTTCCTCGATCCGGCGCGCTTCGGCATCGATGTCGGCCTGTGAAGCCCCGGAACCCACGGAACCCCCTGAACCCCCGGAAGGCAAGGACGTAGACGTCGGCACCGGAGGCAATCCCGGCGCAGCGTCCCCGGTGGGCGCGGCTGCTTGGCCATTGAGTTTCTCGTACGCGGAGAGGTTGTCCACGGCGGTGCCGTACTTGGCCAACAGTGAGGACGCCGCAACCGTACTGCGAATGAGGTCCTCTGTGCTGGGGCCCATCACAGATTCCGGAGCGCGGAGCCGGGTCAAGGCAACGGGCGTGGGTGCGCCTTTCTCGTTCATCACGGTAATGACGGCCTCGCCGATGCCGGCGGAAGTGAGCGTCTCTTCGAGGTCGTAATCGCTGACGGGGAACGTAGACACCGTGGCTTTCAAAGCCTTGGCATCCTCCGGAGTGAAAGCCCGGAGCGCGTGCTGCACACGGTTGGCCAGTTGGCCGAGGACGTCGGCCGGAACGTCCTTGGGTGTCTGGGTGACGAAGAAGATGCCAACGCCTTTTGAACGGATGAGACGGACCGTGGTGGTGATGGCTTCAAGGAAGGCCTTGGAGGCACCGTTGAAGAGCAGGTGTGCCTCATCAAGGAAAAACACGAGCTTGGGTTTGTCCAAGTCCCCGGCTTCGGGCAGGTCTTCGAACAGGTCGGCCAGGAGCCACATGAGGAACGTGGAGAACAGCAAGGGCTTGGTCTGCAGCGTGGGGAGTTCCAGGCAGCTGATGACGCCGCGGCCATCCGGTGCTGTGCGGAGGAGCTCTGCGGTGTCGAATTCCGGTTCGCCGAAGAACTTCTCCATGCCTTGTGCTTCCAAGCCAACCAGCTCCCGCAGGATGACGCCTGCGGTGGCTTTGGACAGCCCGCCAAGGTTGGCCAACTCGGCCTTGCCCTCATCCGAGGTGAGGAATTGGATGACGGCGCGGAGGTCCTTGAGATCGATCAGCTCCAGGTTGTTCTTATCCGCGAAGTGGAAGATCAGCTGAAGGCTGGATTCCTGGGTGTCGTTGAGGTCCATGACGCGGGAGAGCAGGATGGGCCCGAACGAGGTAATGGTGGCCCGGACGGGAATGCCGTGGCCGTCACCGCCGAGTGAGAGGAACTCCACCGGGAAGTTCTTGGCCTGCCAGTCCTGCCCCAACGCCGAGGTGCGGGCCGTCAGCTTCTCACTGCCGGTGGCCGGCGTCGCCAATCCTGACAGATCACCCTTGATGTCCGCGAGGAAAACCGGAACGCCCGCCGTCGACAATTGCTCGGCAATCATGTGCAGCGTGACCGTCTTGCCGGTGCCGGTAGCGCCGGCCACCAGTCCGTGCCGGTTCATCATGGCCAGCGGCAAGCGGACTTGGGCCTCTTTATGGATTTCGCCGTCAACAATCGCGGCACCCAGCTCGATGGTGGCACCCTCCAAGGTGTAGCCCTGCTGGATGGTGGCGAGTTTTTCGGCAGTTGTTGCAGTGGATTTGTTGGCCATGGGCATAGCTTAGCTGTGCGCGGCAAGATCCTTGCTGAAGGCCAAATGCTTGATTTCCTCGGGGTCTGCCGCGAGGTCGAACAGCGCCTTGTAGCCGGTGGCGAGGTAGAGGTTTTTTGCCTCCGGCTGGCGTGGCCCGGTGGTGAGGTAGAGCTTCCGGTATCCCCGGCGTCGAGCTTCATTTTCCAGTTCCGCCAGGACCAGGCGCGCCAGGCCGCGGCGCCGGTGGGCCGAATGCGTCCAGATCCGTTTGAGCTCGGCCGTGTGTTCGTCGTAACGGCGGAACGCGCCGCCTGCCACGGACTCGCCGTTCTCCTGGATGATGACCAGCGCACCGTGCGGGGCCTCGAATTCCTCGGCCGGGTAGCGGTTCAATTCCTCCGCGGCCCCTTCGCTGCTGAACAGGTCCCCGTAGCGGGTGTTGTATTCGACGGCGAGCTCGTCCAGGAGCGGACGGACACGGGGATCGCGCATGGGCAGCCGAAGGACGGTAAGGCCCGACGTCGGCAGGGTTGGCGTTGTGGTCATGTCAGGCCTTTCGTAGGTGGAACCCAAGTAAGTAGCAGTTAATGCCGTTTTGAGCGCTCATAACGGCGTTAACTGCGACTCAGTTGGGCGGGCGGCAGCCACGGTGGACAGGATCCTCCGCGCCAGGGCGTCGTTTTCCCGGAAGGGCGCCGCGTTGGTGTTGGGCCGGGCGAACGCTCCCGCACCCCAGCCCGACGTCCACGGACCCACCGCGAACATACCCTTCCGGTGAGTACCAACAGGGGAAACGATGCGGTGATTCCCGGAAACCAGGAGTTTACCCGTGGAGTGGGCGCCCTCGGAGGTGAGCAACCGTTGTTCGGTTCCCCACCCGGCCTGGTGCAGGTCAGCCAAAGCGGGATTCGCGGAACGTTCCACGGAAGCGGACGGCAGCCGGGCCTCAACGTACGCGGACGCATCCACCACTACCGGCGACTGGAACGTCCCGGCCACGAACCTGCCCATGGCGTCATCGGCGCGCACCCACATGCCGGGGCCCAGGAATTTCAGGAACCCGGCCTTGTGCAGTGCGAGCATCTCACGCAACCGGTGGGACGGCGGCCCGGAGTCCACGAAACTGAAGAAGCCGTGCCACCAACCATGGATGGTCTGCTGGGAGCGGGCGTTGAGCCGTTCTTGCGGGACCAAACGGCCCAGGTCCATGTACACGAACAACAACGCCGTGAACAGGGCCAGGGTCTCGGAATGGTCGGGACTGGTCCGAAGGTCAAGATCGCGCTGGATGTAGGCGGCCACGGAACGCTGGACCGAGTCGTGATCGGCGAAGGCGCAACCGCTCAGGGGATGGTCCAGCTTTTCGAGGTCCAGGCGCAGTGCGGGATCCGGAACGGAGAAGGCCACCAGTTCTTCGCGTCCGGCGCTGTACCAATCGACGGCGTCGAACCTGGACTCAAAGCTGCTCCAGGTCCCCAGCACCCGCTCCGGGTAACCCGTGAACAGCTCACGGTAATAGGCGTAGCCGGCATCTTTAGCGATCAAAGGCCACAGATGCTCGCGGAAATCGAGCTCCTGGTGCGTGGCGAGCAGGGTCTCGATTGCGGAGGAAGTGAAGTACCGCGGCTTGGCAATCGGTTCACCGCGCAGCGTTGAGGAGATCTTGGAGTGGTACGGCACACCGCGTCGGGACCCGGCCCAGACCCGCGGTTCGGCGCCGGAGGGCACATAGTGGAGTTCGCCGTCGGGCCCTTCGTCAAAGCGGCCGCCACGGCCCTCAAACAGCAGGACCACCAGATCCACGAACGCCAGGCCCATGCCGGAGACAATGACGTCCTGCCCGGCTTCAATCGCCGAGTAGTCAACGTCTGTGGTGTACGACGGCGGCGCATGGAACCCGCCGTGCCGGGCGGCGAACTCACTGAGCCTGGCGGATTCGGGATCCGGCAGGGAATCGGTGTGGCCAAGGGCGTAAACCACGACGTCGGCAACCACCTCGGCGCCCGAAGCGAGCCGCACCCGGTGCGTACCGTCGTCGTGCGTGCCGGCAGTGTCAGAAGAGGCAGCGCCAGAAGGGGCAGTGCCAGCTGAAGCGCCACCGTCCAAGGAACGCCCGACGCCTGTGGCGGTGTCGCGATGCACCGTCACGGTGATGTCGGGGCCCAACGAGGACACGGCCCGGCGGAAGAACCACTCAAGGTACTTGCTCTGCAGTTGCCGGGTGGGAAAGGAATCGGGGGTCAGCGAGCGGAGTTGGCTGAGCAGGTGCGGCTCGAACGCGGGAACGTCCCGGATGCTGCCATCGAGTACTCCTGCCGCCCAGGCGGAGAGCCCGGGTCCCTCAACCGAAGGCCCGTCGCAAGCTACTGAGGCATCCGTGAACATGGTGACGTCCGCGGCCGTTGAGTTCAGCAGCAGCCCGGGATCCTGGTCATAGCGCCAGATCCTCCCGGAGCCGGGTTCATGGGGTTCGATGACGTGGATCTCCAACGGTCCGGCGAACAACGCCGGACGGTTGGCTGCGAGCCGTTCAAGGACGCCGGCCGTGCGCGGGCCGCCGCCGATGAAGGCGATGGCGGGTACTCGTGACGGCATGGGATCTCCTGAAAAGCAGCGGTTGGTGATGCCCAATCTAGGGACGTTGAGGTGTGCCGGTCGAGGCGGCGGTAACGGCCGTTCACCACGCGTCACGTCGCGTTAAGACGCGCAAAGAAGGGATTCATATGGCTCCTGATGACGAGGATTGTGACGCCCTGCGAACCTCTGAGAAGCCTTGCGAAGTCCAGTGAAGAAGTGCAAATTCCCGCCTTGCTGCCGGGTTTCACGCGCCCATAGATTGGCAGCCATCCGATAGAGAACAACCGATCTGAAATGAGGTGGCGCATGAGTGCATTCGCACCGCCTGCCACGGCGGAAACGTCACCGCCCACCCCGGACTACTCCGGCTATCAGCTGGTCCCTGCCCGCCACCCGTGGCGTTGGGTGGGCACCGTCCTGGTGGCCGCGGGCGTTGCAGCCATTGCTTGGTCCCTGGTCACCAACCCCCGCTGGGAGTGGGGAGTGGTGGCCGAATGGTTCACGGCCCAGTCGGTGGTCAACGGACTCATCGAGACCCTCAAGCTCACGGCCATCTCCGGGGTCCTTGGCTTTGTCCTCGGTTTCATCCTGGCCCTGATGCGCCTGTCCGCCTCACCGCTGCTGGTCTCGGTGTCCTGGACGTTCTCCTGGATTTTCCGCTCCACGCCGCTGCTGGTCCAGCTCCTGCTCTGGTACAACCTGGGCTACTTGTACGAGAAAATCAGCTTGGGCATCCCCTTCACGGACGTCCGCTTTTTCGAAGCCCAGACCACCACGCTCATCAGCCAGTTCGCTGCAGCCGTCCTGGGCCTGACGCTGAACCAGGCCGCCTACTCCGCGGAAATCATCCGCGGCGGCATTCTCTCAGTGGACCAGGGCCAGCTCGAAGCCGCCTCTGCCTTGGGCATCCCGGCGTGGAAGCGGTCCACCAGGATTGTGCTTCCACAGGCGATGCGCGCCATCCTGCCCAACGCCTTCAACGAGATCATCGGCCTGGTCAAGGGCACCTCGATTGTTTACGTCCTGGCCTACTCCGAGCTCTTCTACACGGTCCAGGTCATCTACAACCGGACCCAGCAGGTGCTGCCGCTGCTCCTGGTGGCCACGCTTTGGTACGTGGTCATCACCTCGGTCCTGAGCGTCTTCCAGTATTACATCGAACGCCACTTCTCCAAGGGCGCCCTGCGGACCCTGCCGCTCACGCCGGTACAGAAGGCACGCAAGTTCTTCACTACCCACGTTGCCGCCACTCCTACGAAGGAACCCCGATGACCACCGTCTTCTCTTCCTCCGAAGCTGCCGCTGCCGCCCGCCTCGCTGAGGCGACACCGGCCTACGGCCCGGCTTCACCGTCGCCTTCGCAGGGCGGAAAGCGCACGACGACGGCGCACGCCACACCCGCTGTGACCCGCGGCCAGGTGGACATCACCAATGTCCGCAAGTCCTTCGGCACCACGGAAGTCCTCAAAGGAGTTTCCTTGTCCGTCCCGCCGGGAGGTGTGGCCGTGATCGTGGGTCCTTCCGGCTCCGGCAAGTCCACCTTGCTGCGTACCATCAACCACTTGGAAAAGGTCGACGGCGGATACATCACCATCGACGGCGAACTGGTGGGCTACGAGGTCCGTGGCAACAAGCTCCACGAGCTGCGTGAGAAGGACATCCTCAAGCAGCGCACCCACATTGGCATGGTGTTCCAGAGCTTCAACCTGTTCCCGCATCTCACCGCCTTGGAAAACGTCATCGAGGCGCCCATCGTGGCCCAGAAACGGTCCAAGGCCGAAGCCCGGAAGCGGGGCCTGGAACTCCTGGACCGGGTGGGCCTGAAGGATCGCGCCGACGCCTACCCCCGCCAGCTTTCCGGCGGCCAACAGCAACGCGTGGCGATCGCCAGGGCGCTGGCACTGGATCCCAAGATCCTCCTCTTCGACGAGCCAACCTCCGCATTGGACCCGGAGCTCGTCAACGAGGTCCTGGACGTCATCCGCGAACTCGCCAAGTCCGGAACCACCCTGATTGTGGTCACCCACGAGATGGGCTTTGCCCGGGACGTCGCGGACACCGTGGTCTTCATGGACCAAGGACAGATTGTGGAGTCCGGCACACCCCAGGACATCTTCGCCAACCCCCGCGAGGAACGTACGCGCAGCTTCTTCTCCAAAGTCATCGAACCAGCTTTCAACATCTAGGACACCCCATGCTTCGCATCACCCGCAGATCCGCCGCCACCACCAAAAGCAAGCTGTTGGCACTTGCTGTACTTCCCGCCGTCGTGCTTCCCGTGCTGGCAGGGTGCTCCGATCCTGGAGCGTCGGCAGCCAAGCCGGAGTCCGAGGCTGCCAAGAACGGCGTTATCTACAACACCTCCGTGGACCAGAACCGGATCCGCGGCGAAAAGGACGCTGCTGCTGCCTCGAAGGTTCCTGCAGCAATCGCCAAGGATGGCAAGCTGACCGTGGCCACCACAGCGGGGTCCATCCCGCTGTCCTTCCACGCCACCGATGACAAGACGCCGATCGGTGTGGAGGTGGACATCGCCCAACTGGTGGCCGACAAGCTCGGCCTGGAGCTGGACCTCCAGGTGACGTCTTGGGAGAACTGGCCGCTCAAGACCCAGTCCGGCGACTTCGAAGCCGTCTTCTCCAACGTGGGGATCAACGCAGCCCGCGTGAAGCTGTTCGACTTCTCCACCTACCGCGCCGCGTACATGGGCTTCGAAGCGAAGAAGAGCTCCAGCTACGACATCAAGGGCTCGGACGACATTTCCGGCCTGAAGATCTCCGTTGGCTCGGGTACCAACCAGGAGAAGATCCTGCTGGCTTGGAACAAGGAGCTTGAAGCCATGGGCAAGGCACCAGCTGCACTGCAGTACTACTCCTCCGACGCCGACACCATCCTGGCGCTCTCCTCGGGCCGCACGGACCTGAACCTGGCACCGTTCCCTTCCGTGACGTACCGCGAAAACACCCGCGACGACCTCAAGGTTGTGAGCAAAGTCAACGCCGGCTGGCCCGCAGAAACGCTGGTTGCTGCTACCACCCTCAAGGGCAACGGCCTGGCCCCGGCCATCACGGATGCCTTGAACTCCACCGTCAAGGATGGCTCCTACGGCAAGGTCCTTGAACGCTGGGGCCTCTCCGAGGAAGCCATTCCGGAATCCAAGACAGTCACCGAAGCGACGTTTGGGACCCCGGCCGGGACCACCAAGTGAAGTTCCAGGTCCTGGACATCATCCCTCATGTGAAAAACCCGGTGACGGGGGAGATCGTCTCCACTGCTGACCGTCTGAACCAAGTGGTGGAGACGGCCCGGCGTGCGGAGGAACTCGGCTTCGACAGCTTCTCGGTCGGTGAACGCCACGCCGGGGAGTTCATCTCCTCATCCCCGACGACGGTCCTCGCCGCCATTGCCGCGGTCACCAGCCGCATCCGCCTCCAAACCGGGGTCACCGTGCTCTCCGTGCTGGACCCGGTGCGCGTGGCCGAGGACTACGCCACCATCGACCAGCTGAGCCGCGGCCGCCTGGAACTGGTGATCGGCAAAGGCAACGAAGTGCTGCAGTACCCGCTTTTTGGGCTGTCGCTGGACGATCAATGGGACCTGCTGGCCGAAAAGTACGCCCTCCTGCGGGCACTGTGGCGCAAGGAAAGCGTCACGTGGTCCGGCCGCTTCCGGTCCGCGCTCACCGAGCCAACCACGACGACGCCACGCCCCTTTGCGGGCTCACCCCGGATTTGGCACGGCTCGGCTACAACCCTGACGTCCGCTGCGCTCGCCGCCAAGTGGGGAGATCCGCTGTTCACCGCCAATGCCATCCAACCGCGGGAGAACTACAAGGTCCTGATCGACCACTACCGCGAAGAGTATGAGCGCCAGGGCCATGATCTGCGGCATCAGTACCTCGGCTCGGGCAGCGGCGCGGGCGGTGTTTTCCTTGCAGGCACCACGCAGGAAGCCATCCGCCAGTACGGGCCTGTTTATGAAGCACTGACCGCCAACCGGAATGTCCCGGGAAACAACTCGCCGTTCCGGGACATCCAGCACGCCGTTGCCGAGGGGCCGGCGCTGGTTGGCAGCCCGGAGCAGGTGATCGACAAAATCCTCAGCTACCACTCGCTGTACCAGCATGATCTCCAGTCGATCTCCCTGCCCACCACGCTGCCCTTTGAGCAGCAGCTCGAGATCCTGGAACGTTTCGCGCTGGGCGTCATTCCGGCCGTCCGGGCTGCCGCGCCCACCACCCTCTGGGAATCCGGTGATCCCTTCGGTGGCCGGCCCGCATCCGCCGGGGCCACTGAACCCGACGCCGCAGCAGCAGTCACAGCAGACCACGCCTTGAACAGGACGGATAACGCACTTGTCTACGCACACTGAAACAGCCCTCGAGTCCTTCAACCAGGAATGGCAGGACTGGCACGCCGCCCACGAGCAGCACCGCACCCACCCGCATGGCTTCCTCGCAGTCACGCACCTTCACTGGCTCAGCAGCGAGGCGACCCGGCTGGAAGGTGCGCCAGGCACTTGGCGTGTGGACGCCGACGTCGTGCGTGTTGTCCTGGAACCGGGAGAAAGCCTGCAGCAGGACGGCGTTGAACTGAACACCGACCCGGGCACGACGCTTGAGTTTGGCCCCATCCAGGAGCGCGGCGGCATCAACCTGGTGTCCGGCGACACCGTCATTGAGGTGGCCAAACGCGGAGGCGAGTACATCGTGCGGTCGCGAAACCCGTCCAACGCCCTCCTCCAGGAGTACCAGGGGACACCCGCCTACGCTCCCAATGCAGCGTTCGCCGTGGCTGGTACCTTCGTCCCGTTCGAGGCTCCGCGCCCCACTACCGTGGGGGCCGCCATAGAGGGAATCCACCACGTCTACGAAGCTCCCGGTGAGATCCGTTTCAAACTGGCCGGTGAAGAACTCGCGCTGACCGCTTTCAATGGCCACGCCCCGGGGTCGCTGTCCGTTCTGTTCACCGACCAGACTTCCGGCAAGACAACCTACGCGGCCAACCGCTCCTTGTCCGTGGTTCCCGCAGCTGACGGATCCGTGCAGCTCGACTTCAACCGGGCCGTGAACCTTCCATGCGCCTACACCGACCTCGCCACCTGCCCGCTGCCGCCCGCAGAAAACCGGCTTCCCGTGGCGATCGAGGCCGGCGAAAAGATTCCCTACGAACGTCAGGACCAAAAGTGAGTTCCTCCGAAGATAACAGGGCCGGATTCCTGGCCATTGAACTCGACGGTGCGGGGTATGAAAACCTTGCCGCCGCCGTCCTCGCCGCGGAGTCCGCCGGTTTCCACGTGGCAACCTTCAAGGACACCCCGGAGGCCGGACGCGCCAACGCCCTGCAGCGCGCGGCCTTTGCCGGGCCGGTAACCCGGACCATCGCGGTGGTTCCCGAGGTAGACACGGTCTATACCGAACCGTTCCATGTCTCCACGCAGCTCGCCAGCCTGGACTATGTCTCCGGTGGGCGTGCCGGGTGGATCGTCACCGCAGCAGAATCACCCGAAGCTGCCGCCGCCGTCGGACGCTCCTTTGTCCAGGGCGGGGCACTGACCCAGGAAGCCGCCGCCTCCATCGAGGTCAGCCGCCGGTTGTGGGACTCCTGGGAGGATGACGCCGTGATCCGCGACGTCGCCACCGGAAGATACATCGACGTGGACAAGCTGCACTACGCCGATTTCGAAACGCCTGCGGACTTCACAGGCCCCGCTTACTCGGTGAAGGGTCCGTCCATCATCCCCAGGCCGCTCCAAGGGCAGCTGCCCGTGCTCACTGCGGCATCCCTGGTGGGCGAAGGCCTGGTGCCGGCCGAAGCAGTGGACGCTGTACTGGTCACCGCGCCGACACCGGAGCTGCTCAGCGCCGAGATCCGCGACGTGCGCGCACGGCTTGGCGCTTCAATAGCGGTTGTCGCAGAGCTCGACGTCGTCCTGGACGCGCGCGGGCAGGCGGCGGAGTCGCGCGTGGTGACACCCCGGGAAAGCGGCCTTGCACGCTTTGTTGGATCGGCCGCCGGCCTCACCGAACTGCTCGACTCACTTCTCCAGGAAGCCGACGGCGTCCGTCTCCACCCGGCTGTCCTCACCGTGGAACTGGAAGAACTGTCCCGGCTGGTACTTCCGGAGCTTCGCCGCAGAGGCTCCCTCAGGGCGCCCGTCCAGGACGGCACCTTCCGCGCGCTGCTGGGCCTGCCGAAGGCGGAAAACCGCTACTCAACCACTGCCGCGGCTGCCATTGCCGCCGGAAAGTAGGAGACCACCATGACCCGCGATATTTTCCAGCCCAGCGGCCGGATCCAGTTCGGCATTTTCTTCCAAGGCGTTAACTCCGGCACCATCTGGAAGGCTCCCCAGGCGGGATCGCAGACGGACTTCGAGTCCTTCCGCCACATCGCCCAGACCGCCGAGCGAGGCAAGTTCGCCGCCTTCTTCCTGGGCGAAGGATTGCGTCTTCGCGAGCACCTCGGCCGCCCGCACGCCCTGGACGTGGTGGGCCGCCCCGATGCCCAGACCATGCTGGCCGCGCTCGCTGCCGTGACCAAAAACATCGGGTTGGTGGCAACGCAAAACACCACCTACAACGACCCCGCAGACCTCGCGCACCGTTTGTCCTCCCTGGACCTCATCTCAGGAGGACGCGCCGCGTGGAACATTGTCACCACGGACAACGCCTGGACCGGTGCGAACTTCCGCCGCGGGGGCTACCTGGACCACGCCGATCGCTACAAGCACGCTGAAGCTTTTGTTGAGACCGCCAAACGCATCTGGGACTCCTGGGAAACCGCGTCCGGTCCGGCCCGGCCGGTCCTGCACGAAGGACAGCACTACACCGTTGATGTCACACCGCGGCTGCCCCGAAGCGCCCAATACCGTCCCGTGCTCTTCCAAGCGGGCGACTCACCTGAAGGCCGCGACTTCGCAGCCCGCCAGGCGGATGTGATCTTCTCCGCCCACCCCAAGTTCGATGACGCCGTGGAGTTCCGCCGCGACATCGTGGCACGCTCCATCGCAGCCGGGCGTGGAGCCAATGCCGTGCAGATCATGCCCGCCAGCGAGTTCATCCTTGCCGCTACTGATCAGGAAGCCCGGGAAAAGAAGGCCTGGGTCCGCAGCCTGCAGATCGGGCCGCAGCAGGCCATTGCCTATCTGGAACAGTTCTGGGGCCGGGAGCTCTCCTCCTACGATCCCGATGGTCCCCTTCCGGAGATCGACCCCGTGGTGGAGGAAACCTCCGAGACCCGGGGCAGCGGCTTCCACGGCGCCAAGGCCCGCCAACTCGCTGACCAGTGGAGGGCCGAGGCCAAGGACAAGGGCCTTTCCATCCGCCAGTTCGTCACCTCCAAGACGGCACGCATCGATGCCACCTTCACCGGCTCCTACACAGCCGTTGCCGATCATTTGGCCGAATACGCCCGGGTTGGCGCCGTGGACGGGTTCAACATCTCGCCGTGGCTGGTCCCCAGCGGGTTGGACGAGATCGTGAACCACCTGGTGCCCGAGCTCCAGGAACGCGGCGTCTACCCCACGGAATACCGCGGCACCACGCTCCGGGAAAACCTGGGGTTGGAGACGCCAGTGCGCTCAACAGAGTCGGTGCGGTTCCCATGAGCACGGGCCGCCTGCTGCAGCTCTGCAGGCGCTGGTTTGGTTTCACGCCGGGCCAGCACGGCGGAGCGCCCGACGGCGGCGGGCCGGGTGCCGCCGTCGTCGACGGTTCGCGCGGGACCGTCAGCCTGCAGCTGACCGTGTTGGGGCAGCCGCTGTAGCATTCAGGGGCTTAGAGCAGTTCCTTGAAGACGTTCCAACCCCGGCCTATGGGCCCGTACGGGCCATACAGCCCTGAGTTTGAAGCGCCCGTAATGTAACTGAGGAGGTCGCCATTGGCGGCGACGGCGGAGAGTTCGTTGTATTTCGAGTGGCTGGAGCTACCAATTCCTGCTACCTCGGAAAACGCCTCCCACCCCGGGCCGAGGGGCGCAGGTTCCTCCCAGCCGCCCTCGCCGTCAGTGGGGTACTGGTGCAGGAAACCGTCCTGGTCGCGTCCGAAGATGTCCACGGCACCATCGGCATTCATGTCGCCGCCGGTGATGATCTTGTTCATGACCTGCCAGCCCCAGCCCACCTGTTCGCGGGGGAGCCAGCCACCTTCGCCGTCGCCGGGGTAGAGGAAGAGGCCGCCTGCTGCGTCGCGTGCCAGCACATCGTTGGTGCCATCGCCGTTGAAGTCGCCAGGGCCCACGATGGAATTGAAGACGTTCCAGCCCTGGCCAACCTGCTCGCGATCGAGCCAACCACCCTCGCCATCGCCGGGGTAGAGGAAGAGCTTGCCTGCTGCATCGCGGCCGAGGAGATCGTTGAAACCGTCGCCGTCGAAGTCGCCGGGGGAGAAGACGATGTCAAAGACATTCCATCCTTGTCCCACCTGCTCGGGTTCGTCCCATGAACCCCAATAGGCAGGGCAGGGACCCTCGCACATGCCTTTGTAGTACGTGTAGGTCCGTGGGTAGAGGATGAGCCTGCCATCGTGCGTCCGGGCGAGGGGCTCAAAGTTGCCACGGCCGGTCCACCCCATGGCCCGGCTGGAGGCCTTCACGGGCAAGGTTTCCGCGCTCAGCTGCGTGCCGGTTGGGCAGCCCTGGTTGCCCGGGGTGAGGGGATGGACGCGCATGGATATCCGGCTGCCCTGGTCCTCCGGCAGGATCCGGAGGGTTTCCCCCTGCCGATCCTCCGGAAGCGGATCGCCGTCGCGGAACCATTCCAACGTAATGCCGTCACCCGAGCCATCCGGATTCCTGCAGCCCCAGTAGCTGTAGTCGTACTGTCGGCGCAGCTCGGCACCCACGTACGGGGCGCCGTCGATGATGGGCGTTGGCTGCGGTAGCTGCGTGTCCGCGGTTGCGCGCGGTGCCTCCGTGGCGAGCAGCCCCGCCGCGATCAGTCCCGCGGCCAGCAGACCGGCTGCCAGGGCCTTGGCCTGCACCAGTGGATACCTCTTCTTGACCGCTTTGGTTTTGGGCGCTTTGGTTTTGGGCGCTTTGGTTTTGGGCGCTTTGGTGCGCGCTCGAACGTTCCCCATGATGTTCCCCCCGGGAGCGGCATTGACGTGCGTAGGTTTGTGCCGAGGCTACCGCACTTGGGGTGGGGCAGTCAGGAGGCGCGAGTGATCACGATCAGCCGGAACAACCCCCCACCGATCAGGACGACCGCCTGCTGCTAACCCGTACGCTCAATTGTCCATACAGCGTCTGGACAATTGAGTCCAAGGTGGCTGTCGGTGGGCCAAAATGGGTTCCCTTGCCAGCTTGCTTCCATGGGTCGTTTGCAGACCTGCTCCATGAGGCTTCGATGAGGCTCTAAACGGAGGCGGCGCCGGGATCCGGCGCCGCCTCCTTCCCGGCTCACGTGACCGGAAGGCCCGGGCACGTGAGGTCTTTGTGCGTCAGGCGCAGGGGTTTCCTTGGCTGACGACTCCGTCTTTCACTTGCTGGTAGCCGGGACCAGCGGTGTAGTTGTTTGTTCCGTTGTTGTCCCAGGTTCCGGCCGCATTGTTGAAGGCTGCGGTGATGCCGGAAGCTCCGTTGAGGGGGATGGAGGTAGTTACCCAACCAGGGCATGAGGCAGTCATGGCCACGCCCGGGGCAGTAGTCCATGCTCCGGCGCCCACACGATAGTGGGCGTTATAGGAGGACCAATTCTTGTTGGTTGAGTAGAACAGCACTGTGGTGTCTGTTGGCCCGGGGGTAGATGCGCTGCTGCAAGGATCGGCATTACTAACAGCATTGCCGTTCACCGTTGCGATCCCACCGTCCAAGGCGTAGTTGCTGGTGTTGTTGTTGTCCCAGATGCCGTTTCCGTTGTTGAAGGCAGCCGTTGCCCCGGTTGAGCCGGCGGGGATGGTGTACGAGACCCAGCCAGGGCAGGCGGCGGTCATGGTGACGCCGGGTGCAGTTGTCCAGGCGCCGGTGCCTACCCGGTAGTGCATTTTGTAGTCGTTCCAGCCTTTGGTTGTGGAGTAGTAGACCTTGAGGTTGGTTGCTCCCGGTTCTGTTTGCCCGCCTGCTTTTGCGTTGATGTGCAATGCGAGGGCGGCGTTTTGGCCGACGGTGGCCTGGAAAGTCCCCGATGCGTCCACGGTTACCACGTCACCCGCCGAGCAGCCTGTAGCTGTTGGCAGTCCCACAATCACGTTGCAGTAGCGGCCAGCGGGAAGGGAGCTCTGGAAAGTCCTGGTGATGGCATTGCCACGATTGATCGCCACATAGCTTTTGTCACCACGACCAAAAGCGATGGCATTAGAGCCGTTGTCCCACTTATTGACGACCGGCGCCGCATGGCTTGTATTGCGGAAGCCCACCATGTTTTCAATGTTGGTTTGCGCATGCTTGCAGGTCCAGCCGTTCTGGCCGCACACGGGATCCATGACTTCCCCGTTCGAGGCAACCGCCGGTCCTGTCTCATTGTTGGAGAAGGAATAACCCGAATGGATCGACGGGGACCCGTAGTTCCACGCCAGTGTGAAGATCTGGGCAAGATCGTAGTTTGCCCCGTCCTTGTAGGTGAGTGTCTCACCATTGCGCTCAGTGTCATGGTTATCGACGAAGACGGCGGCGTTCTGTTGAGGAAGGAAGCCTGCCCAGCTGGGGCCGATGCCATTGCCCGTGATCAGCCAGTTGATATTCCCGCCGTTGAAGGCCTCTTTGAGTTTGCGGGCGAAGGCAAACTCGTGGATATCACCGTTGCTGGTGTATTCCTCCGGCTGGATCGGTTCGTTGGCTCGGATAACTTCCTGGACCACATAGAGCCTTGCGCGGTCGTTGACCCTGGAGAGAATTCCTTGCATGTCGCTGGCCGCAATATGTTTGACTGCGTCAATCCGGAACCCGTCAACTCCCAAGGCCACCAGGTCATTGAGGTATCCGGCAATTCTTCCTTGAACGTAGGGGGAGGAGGTGTTGAGGTCAGAGAGGTTGACCAGATTGCACTCCTGGACTTCCCATCGGTTCTGGTAGTTGGCGATGTCCCTTCGGCACGAGTGAAAGTCCTGCCCTTGGTAGTTTCCGGGGTAGTCGTAGTGCTGGAATATGGTTCCCGCCCAACCGGTTCCTCCGGCGCTCTTTCCGGACATGTGGTTGATCACGGCGTCCGCGATCACTTTCACGCCAGCGGTGTGGCAGGTGTCCACCATCTGCTTGAACTCGGCCCGAGTGCCGAGCCGTGACTCAACCTTGTAGCTGACGGGCTGGTAGTGGGTCCACCATTCCGGACCTTGGACGTGTTCTTGCGGGGGAGATGTCTGCACGTATCCGTATCCGGCCGGGCCGAGGTTCTCGGTACATTCGCGGGCTATGGCGTTCCATGTCCAGGAGAACATCACCGCGGTGGCGTCTTTGGGCCCGGGAGCTGCGGCTTGGGCCGGTGGAGCTGCGGCTGTGGAGGAAAAGAGGGTGCCGAAGAAGGCCATGAGAACCAACGCGGCTATTATCTGAAAGCGTTTCCCATTGCTGGAAAAGCGGACTGCGACGTCCTCGTCGTGTGCTGGCATAGAGGTGAAGTCTCCTCAGTGAGAGGCTGCTACAGGCCGGGAGTCCTGGCAGCGACTGACGCCGCCCGCGCGGAACGGGCGGCCGCGTCACGATGACGGCTACCCATCAAGGTAGGCGGAGTTCGGCCGATAAACAAGAGCAACTTAGTAAAAACTGGAAGCGCTTGCAGATCGGCGAAAGTGCGTCTTCGGCACGAAGAACTCGCGTGCGGAAGGGCTGGTTTATGACAGGTCAAAGCGTGGGGACGAGGACGGGGGCCGAGCTAGAGCTGTACTGTCGGCTCTGATGATGACGAGGGGGCTGCGAAAAGTGCGGGAGGCGTCGAATGGTCGACGACGGGCTGGTACCGACGTGCGGCGGGCTCCCACAGGGTATTCCAGCGGTCCAGGGCGGATTCGCTGGTGGCGAGGGTTCCTGGGTGGTCCGGGGCTTCATGCATTGTGTCTCCGAAGTTAATTTGGACTCAAAATTTAGTGCCTGAAGTATTATGTGACCTGAGCTACAGAGAGGTCAAGACCCGATGAGCGCCCCTTCCTCCTCCCCCATGCCGCAGATGCTTAGGCGGGCAAGCCTCAGATCAGTCTTGGACTTCATGAGGGCCTCCACCATCGTGACGATCTCGGACGTCATGGAGGGCACCGGGCTCGCCCGGGCTACTGCCATATCTGTATGTGAAGAGATTATGGACCGGGGTTGGATCACGGAGCTTGAAAACCAACGCGAGTTTGGTGAGTACCTCAAAGGGCGGCCGGCCCGACGATTCGTTCTGAACCAGGAAGCGGGATACGTCATTGGCCTGGATGTGGGTGTCTCCAAGGTGACGGCCGTCGTGTCCAACCTTCGCGGTGAAATCGTCGGTAGGGCGAGCCAGCAGTTCCGTGGAGTTCAGATCACGGCCGATGACAGCATTCCGGGTTCGGATATCAGTCCCCACGAGCGTGTATCAGCCATAGACAGCACTGCATGTGATGCCCTCCGCAAAGCAGGCGTCACCCCCGGCGCGGTTCTCGCAGTCAGTGCCGGAATTGCGGCTCCGGTGGGCCGTAACGGCGATGTATTGGTGACTCAACCCTTCTGGGCTCTTCTGGACGTTGGCTTGAAATCGGCACTGAAGGATCTTCACGGATGGACAGTGTTGCTCGCCAACGACGGAAACCTGGCGGCCCTGGGCGAGCGTTGGCGCGGTTCAGCGGTGGGGGTGGACGACGTCGTGGTTATCCTCGCCAGTGAGCGATTTGGTTCCGGAGTGATCGACGACGGCAGGCTTCTGCATGGTTGTGGCGGAGGCGCCGGCGAGCTGGCATTCCTCAAACAAGTCGAGGGGGTCGGGGACACCTTTGGCATTGCCCTGATGGCACGCACCTGGGCTGCGGAGGCCCTCGCGGGAAGTGATGACACGCTGCTCCGCGAATATCCTGCCGAAGCAATTGAAGCTGAACACGTCTTCGCCGCCGCTCGCCAAGGTGACGCTGTGGCACGGCGGATTCTGGATCGGCTTGCCGATCGCATGGCACGGGTCATCGGGGCCGTCGCTACCATCCACAACCCGGAGCTTGTGGTGATAGGTGGTGCAGTTGCCAAGTCTGCAGGCGCACTGATGGACCCAATTGCTGAGCAACTGCCCCAATTCACCGCGACCCCTCCACGGCTGGCCGTTTCACCCCTGGGTGATTCGGTGGTGACCATGGGTGCGGTCAGAAGCGCGCTGGACTTTGTCGAGAAGGAGACCCTGGATATCGAGCTACGCCACAGTTAGGTCAGTAGCTCCGACAGTTTCGGGTGCAGATGCTTACTTTCAATCGCAGTGCGGGCCTGAGTCGCGGCTACCGTCAGGGCATCGTCAATGGTGGCACCGCGGAGTGTCGCGGCCAGGAAACCGGTCATGAAGGCATCACCAGCACCATTGGTATCAACAACCTCGGCGGGAAGAGCGCTGACCTCGTGCCGTGCCCCGGATGCCTCCAGTGCAATTGCACCCTCTGCTCCGCGGGTGCAAACGGCCAAGCGGGGGCCGCGTTCCAGGCAGGAACGCATAAGGTCCCACGGGTCTTCTGCATTGTCGTCACTCATGAACACCGTTGTGGCAGCGCGAAGGAACGGTTCGTGGAATTCTGACGATCCGTCATAGTCGTGAAGGTCCGCCCAAATGGGCGTCTCCTGCGCGTCCAAGCGCTGCAACAGGAGCGCACCAAGTTCGCTGAGGTCAACGACGGCGACGTCGGCGGCGGCCACCGCCTCAGCCGCGATGCTGAGTTCGCGCTCGGTGGGCGTCGACGGAACCGCAACGTACAGCGACACCCGTTTGCCGCCGTCGGACATCAAATTGACGTGGCGTTCGGTCTGCTCGGACGCCAAGGGCTCGACGTGCACCCCGGCTGCCGTAAGGGCGCTGCGGATCCGCTGCCCCTCGGCATCAGTTCCAAGCGGCGAACACAACCGCACTTTAATGCCCAGGCCGGCCAGATGCAGGGCCTTGCCAGCGGAGGTCCCTCCGATGGTGTGCCACGAGCGGCGGGCAAACTGCATGTGGGGGACAGGTTCCGGAAGGTGGTCGAGGAGGATGAGTTTGATTCCACGATGCGGGGCCGCAGACAGCTACAGAAGGAGGCGCAGACATGGCCGTATCCAGCCCTTCATTCATAGCAACCTGACCCTGGGCCGCATCATTGG
Organism: Arthrobacter sp. R3-55; assembly: GCF_054161505.1. NCBI lineage: Bacteria > Bacillati > Actinomycetota > Actinomycetes > Micrococcales > Micrococcaceae > Arthrobacter > Arthrobacter sp. R3-55. Next base: position 450,175 of record NZ_CP096423.1, read on the forward strand.
CGGTGGTCAGAACGGCCGGAATCCGGCCGGCTTCAATATTCACGGATCAAACTCTACGCAAGAATCTCCCATCTAATGAGAGGTTGCGCCGCTGATACCATCACTACACCCAAGCCGCAGCAACACTCCTTTGGCATGTGCTATCCCAGCCGCGAAATCACCGCAAAACGCATATGACGGGATCTCTCGTCTGTTTGAACTCGTCCCACTCGAACGCCGATAACGGAGATTCTGTACATGCCTGTCTATCGTCAGAATGTAGAGCCCTTGACCAGCTTCAGTGGTTACCAGTCAAGTTTTCTGTAGGGCAGACGGGATAACGATTACCAGACAGCGTGGCGTGGCGGCACCTCCCAAGTGGTGGGATGGAAGGTAGCGTGCAGCTGAGGCCGCGCCGAAACCACAGCATCACGGAACAGCTGTTTTGGTTCGGGACCCTGTCGGTGAAGATTTTCCGCGTATGCGCAGCTACGGGGGCCTGAAGAACTCTTAGATGTCGAGGTTGTAGCCATTTATTGGTGAAGCCTAGTTTCGAGGGCCAGAGACTTTCGCCGGCTGACCCGCCCTTTCTGGAGCCCACGTCAAAGCAAAAACTCGATCACCGCAGTCGACGCTCCAACAAACCCGCTCCTACGAGAAAGGCTAGGGCCACCGAGAAGGGTTTGGGGCGACCATGAAAACATCCACCGGGTCCTCGTTTTCGAGCACGAAGCCATGCCGCTCATACAGGTGGCGTGCGGGGCTGCCCTGGAGCACGTTCAACCGGAACGGGCGCTCGTCCACGGAGGCCGTCATGACATGCCTCAGCACGGCAGTGCCCAGGCCCCTGCCTTGATGGGTGGGAGCAACGTAGAAGTGTTCTATCCACCGCGAATCCGGCTCGGGGCGGACCGCTATGACGCCAGCGTCCACGCCTTCGCTATGGATGATGTACGTGTGCTCCGGCTGGAAACCGTTCAGGAAGCGCTCGCGCACCCGCACAGGATCGAAACGCTCCAACCGTTCCAGGTCCGGGCGCATCACCACAGCCCGGAGTTCTGCTATCCAGGCAGCGTCCGAGGCGACGGCGGGGCGGAGGGCAAAGTCGGCAGGCATGTCTCAAGCCTATGCTGTGGAGTCGGTCAGGAGGCCTTTGCAAGATACTCGGCCAGGGCGTCACGCATGATGGCTGAGGGCTTGCGGTGCTCAACTGCGGCCCGCGCCAGCAGTTGGTCGTCCATTTCCTGCGAAAGTCTGAGGGACCGGGAAGGAGAAGTGCCTTTGGCGCTCAACGAGGGCTTGCCCACGGCGCGTTTTACTGCCTCGGCTGAGCCCAACGCCGCCTCAAGAATTGACTGCCCGGCACCGGGCGCTTCTGCCTTTGTGATGCGTGCGTCGTTCCCGATGTCCGCCGTCTCTGCCCACTCAGCCAAGTCGGTATAGTGGGCCTCCGTCTCTCCATTGACAGTAACTTCCATTGCTTCCTTCGCAGATTTGCTCATTGCACTGTGCCCCTTTCTGCAATTTCGAGAATCTTCCGCCTTGCTTCCATGACGTGAAAGATCAGGATGTCACCTGGCGGCGTTATCACCGCCATGACCTCTATAGTCGTTCTACGGTCACGGCTTGAGCCGATAAAGAGATCAGGTCTGGTGGTTGTGTCAACGCGGGGTTCATCGAATTGTTCGATGCGGTACATGTAGTTGAGGATCGCGTGTAATGCGTCTTCCCTGTCAATCCCGTGCTTGTCTGCGCTGCTGGCCCACCTGATCCCCATGGAATATTGTCGCACAATCTAGAAAGATATTGCAAGACAATATTGTGAATATCCGGTAACCGTATCCAGTCCATAGGATGAAACGGACGGAAAGGTGCAGCCACGATGGTCACACGCGAAGAAGTAGAAGCAGCGTACTCACGCACAGCGGGCTGGGTCCGCCACACGCCCTTGGCTGAAAGCGGCGATCAGGAGCCGTACCACCTGTGGTTCAAATGCGAGTACATGCAGCACACGGGCTCCTTCAAAGCCCGTGGCGCGTTCAACCGCCTGCTCACCGCCCAGGAAAGCGGCGAGCTGGACCCCGGGGTTGGCATTGTGGTGGCATCCGGCGGGAACGCGGGCCTCGCCAACGCCTATGCGGCGGCGAAACTCGGCGTTCCGGCAACGGTGTTCGTCCCGGAATCCGCGCCGGCCAACAAAGTCCACAAGCTCTATGCCATAGGCGCCACGGTGGTCCAAGGCGGTGCCGAGTACGCCGAAGCCTATGCCGCAGCCATCCGGTTCGCTGAGGAGAAGGGTGCGGTCTATTGCCACGCCTACGACCAGCCGGAGATCGTGGCCGGTGCGGGCGGGGTCGGGCTTGAGCTGCTGGATGAACTGCCCGACGTCGACACCATCGTCGTTGCTGTTGGCGGCGGTGGCCTGATGGGCGGCATCGCAGCTGCGGCAGAGGGCCGGGCACGGGTTGTGGGCGTCGAACCCGAGACCGTTCCCACCTTGCATACGGCACTGGCCAAGGGCGAGCCGGTGGACGTAGCTGTTTCGGGGATCGCAGCTGATTCCCTCGGTGCCCGCCGGATCGGGGAGATCGGATTCGGGGTTGCCCGCCGGACTGGTGTCCAGAGCGTCCTGGTGACGGACGAGGACATCATCGAGGCTCGTCGCGCGCTTTGGGAAAAGCACCGGATCGTGGTGGAGCACGGTGCGGCGGCAGCCTATGCTGCGTTGCTTTCAGGAGCGTACAAGCCGGACGACGGCGAAACCGTTGCCGTCATCCTGTGCGGGGCCAACACGGACCCCGCCCACTTCTAACCGCACCCAAGTAGGTAACAGTAAACGCTCCATTGAGTGGTCATTGCGACATGTGCTGTCACTTGGTTGGGGCAGCGGCGCAAAGAATCCCCGCCGGGGATGTCCGGCGGGGATTCGGCGTCGGCAGGTCTGCCCTGCCATAGCGGTTCCTACTTTTTGGGCAGGCCTGCCGGGTTCAGTTCGGATGCGGGAATGGCCTCGGATGAAAGGCCCCAGCGGTCCAGGATCTTGGCGTAGCTGCCATCCTTGATGAGGGTGTTGAGCGCGGCTTGGGCCGCCACAGCCAAGCCGTTGCCTTTCTGGGTAGTGAACGCAATCTCGGCCTTCAGCGGCCAACCACCTTCCACCGTTCCCACTTCCTTGGTCTTGCCGTCCTTGGCCGCCTTGTAGGCTGCCGAAGCATTGGGGCCGAACGTGAGGTCAGCGCGTCCTGACTGGAGGGCGAGCTGGGAGGCGGAGTCGTCGTCGTAATACTGGAAATCAACTGGCTTCAAGCCGTTCTTCTTGTTCTCCTCGTCCCAGCGCACCAGGATGGCTTCCTGGTTGGTGCCCGAGCCCACAATGATGCGCTTGCCGGCCACGTCCTTGGCTTCCTTAACCTCTCCGATGTCCGAGCCGGCCTTGGCATAGAAGCCCAGGAGGTCGTTGCGGTAGGTGGCGAAGTCGAACTTCTCCTTGCGTGCCTCGGTGACGGTGACATTGGAGAGAACAGCCTCGTACTTGCCGGACTCCACGCCCAGCGGCCAATCAGCCCAGGCCACCGGCAAAACCTCCACCTCAAGGCCCAGGCTCTCGCCTACGGCATAGGCGATGTCCACTTCGCTGCCGATGAGGGTCTTGTTGTCCGTGGCGAACGTGCTGAGCGGGGGAGTGCCGCCGGTGGTCACCACGGTGAGCTTGCCGTCTGCCTTGATGGCGTCCGGAACCAGTGCGGCCGCGGCGGAGTCAACGGACACCTTGATGCGGTCCTGCTGGGGGGACAGATTGAACTCCTTGGTGGACGAGCTGGATGAAGCGTTCGACGCCGAAGCTGACGCACCAGTCGCTGCGGTCGCACCCGGGTCCGAGCAGGCCGCGAGCCCCAGCAAAGCGGTGGCGGCCAGCGCCGCGGTGACGCCGGTTTTGGCTGCAAAACGTGCCATTGGTTCTCCTTGGGTTCGTCCTGGTCGTCGCGACAGGGCGGTCTGATGCGTACTTGTGGCTGCAACTATCCGGTAGCCCTGCGAGCCAGGTCAAAGCACTCTGAAACGCTGGGATACAGGGGTTCATGGCGGTTAATCGGGCGTCGAACGGGGTCATAAATGCGTTCTAAAAAAGGGCGGAAACCAGTGCGCGACGCAACTCACAGAAATAACGCGGGTGCCGCCGTCGTTGTCGCTTAAGTGCCCGGCAATCAACCGTGCGGGCACCGAAACGTACCGAAAGGCCTTCCTGTGACTGTTCCTCTTTCCATCCTCGACCTGGCAACCATCGGCAAGGGCCAGACGGTGGCGGAAAGCCTCGCGGGCAGCGTGGCCATGGCACAGAAGGCCGAAGAGCTGGGGTATCGCCGCGTTTGGTATGCCGAGCACCACAACATGTCCGCCATTGCCTCCTCGGCTACCAGCGTGCTGATCGCCCACGTTGCCGCGCACACCAACACCATCCGGCTCGGGGCCGGTGGCGTCATGCTGCCCAACCATTCACCGCTGACCATCGCCGAGCAGTTCGGCACATTGGAGACCCTGCACCCGGGGCGGATCGACCTCGGCCTGGGGCGTGCACCGGGCAGCGACCAGAACACCATGCGCGCACTGCGCAGGGATCACACGTCCTCGGACAGGTTCCCCCAGGACGTCCTGGAACTGCAGGGTTACCTCACTGGCCCCACCCGCATCCAGGGTGTTGAGGCGACGCCGGGCAAGGGCACCAACGTGCCGCTGTACATCCTGGGGTCCTCGCTGTTCGGCGCCCAGCTGGCCGCGCAGTTCGGGCTTCCGTACGCGTTTGCATCGCACTTTGCCCCGGCGGCCCTGCAGGACGCTGTTGCCATCTACCGACGCGAATTCAAGCCCTCGGACCAGTTGTCCGAGCCGCACGTCATTGCAGGCGTCAATGTCACTGCCGCGGACTCCAACGCGGAGGCGCAGGCCATCCATCTCGCGGTGAAGCGCGCCCGTGTATCGCTGTTCTTCGGCGGCGGCCGCGAATTCACGGACGACGAAGCGGACATGGTGCTCGACTCCCCTCAAGGCCAGCACATCGCCCAGATGATGAAGTTCTCCGCGGTGGGAACCAAGGACGTGGTGCGCGATTACCTCGACGAGTTTGCGACGTTCGCGGACGCCGACGAACTGATCGTGGCGCACCAGAGCATCGGCACCGAAGAGCGCCTGCGGTCGGTGGAACTCGTGGCAGAGGTTGCGGGGCTGGTGAGTGCGTAGGCGCACCGCTGAGAGCAAACGCATAAATCCAAGGAAAAGCTTTACGCGTTTGCAATCTACTAGGTAGTCAAGCGAAACCGTCCGGGCGGAGACTGTAGTTATCCGCTTCGGAAGGGTCCGCCATGCCTACGCACTTGAATCAATCAGTTGCCGATTCCGCGCTGCTGATGAAATCGCTTCCGCTTGGCCTGCTCCGGACAGTGCTCCAATCAGACGCGGAAAACGGCATCACCCCGCAGTTGTTCGCGGAGCTGAGGGTTCTGGCCCGGGTCCCCGGTTTGCTGGTGGCCTGTAACTATGGCGGCACTCTTTGCTCGGCGGAGGGCGTTTCCACGGAGACGCTCCCCTTGGATAGCGCAGCCGTGGCGCTCCGGGCGCTGGCTGCGCTGCCAAATACCCACACGGCCATCATTTCGGGCAGATCCCTCAGGGACCTGGCGGCGGTGTCCAGGTTGCCCGCCGAGGTCCACCTGGTGGGTTCCCACGGGGTGGAGTTCGACATGGGGTACGCCTATACGCTCTCCCTTGCCACCGAGCAGCTGCTTCAGCAGGTGGCCACGGCGCTGACTGAAGCCGTAGGTTTCGAGAAGGGCATCAGCGTTGTCCGCAAACCGGTGGGCGTCGCTGTGCACACCCGGCCCGCGACACCGGAAGTGGTGGAACGGGTGATCTTTGCCTCCCAAAAGATCGCCATCGAGTTTGGCCTCTACTTCATCATTGACGGCACGGTGTTGGACCTGACGGTCGAGGAACCGGCCAAGGGGCAAGCCCTGGAACAGTTGCGTTCAAGGCTCGGGGTCAGTGCAGCGCTGTATGCAGGCGATGCCGAGAGTGATGAAAAAGCGCTGGCCACCCTCCGCGGCCCCGACCTCGGCCTGCATGTAGGGCCAGGGGACACCACGGCGCCGCACACCATTCCGGATCCGGAATCCTTTGCCCGGGTGCTGGCGTTGTTGTTCGAACTGCGGCGGGCATGGTTGTTCGGCGAGGACGCTGTAGGCCTGGAACGGCATTCGATGATCGGCAATGGAAGCTCGACGGCGTTGCTCACCCCGGATGCAAAGGTCTGCTGGATGAGCCACCCCTTGCCCGATTCCGGCTCGCTGTTTGCGCACATCCTGGGCGGTGACCCCGCAGGCCACTTCAGCATAGAACCCGTGAAGCCGTCTCCGGTGCTGGCACAACGCTATGTGGATAACACCATGATCGTAGAGACCCGCTGGGCGGACGTCACGGTGACCGATTATCTGGAACCGGCCCCGGAAGGAATCACCAGCCTGGTCCGGGTCCTGTCCGGGACGGGCCATGCCCGCGTGGTCTTCGCACCGAGGCCTGATTACGCCAATGCCCCTTTCAACATGGAGATCCGCGGCGACGAGGTGCATATCATCGGCACCTCGGATCCGATCATCCTCACGGCACCGGGCGTGGCCTTCACCATCACCAGCGACTCAAAATATGCCACGGCAACAGCCGAGGTCTCCCTCAGTGCAGGGCCTGTGGTCCTGAACATGCGGTGCGGGGATACTGAGCCGCCTCCCGCAGACCCGGCCGGTGAACCCCAGCGGCGTACCGCCGTCGGGCAGTCAGCGCGTGACTGGGTCAAAGCACTGCAGCTGCCCACCATCAAGACTTCGCTGGTGCGTCGTTCCGCCTTGGTGCTGAAGTCGCTGGTCCACGAGCCCACCGGCGCCGTGCTGGCCGCGCCCACCACGTCCCTGCCGGAAGGCATTGGCGGCACACGCAACTGGGATTACCGGTATTGCTGGCTGCGGGACGGGTCCATGACGGTGAACTCGCTGGTGTCGCTGGGGTCCACGGAGGAAGCCGACGGGTTCCTGGGGTGGCTGGGCCGGATCCTGGAAAACGCGCCGGGGCCCGAATGGCTGCATCCGCTGTATTCGGTGACCGGCGCGCCGCTGTCCACGGAAGCAATCGTGGAAAGCCTGCCCGGCTATGCGGGCTCCAGGCCGGTGCGGATTGGCAACGCAGCGGATCACCAGGTCCAGCTGGACGTGTTCGGACCCATCGCGGAGCTGATCCACGACCTTGCCGAGCGGCGCGGATTCCTTCCTGACGAGCACTGGTTCCTCATGGAACAGATGGCGCACGCAGTGCTGGCCCGCTGGCACGAGCCGGACCATGGCATCTGGGAAGCCCGCCGGCCGCCGCGGCACCACGTGTACACCAAAGTCATGTGCTGGGTGACGCTGGACCGGGCGCTCCGGGCTGCAGCTTTGCATGGCCGCCAGGAGCACGCGGACTGGGCACCCACTGCCCACACCATCCGGGAGGAAGTGCTTGAGGAAGGCTGGGATTCCTCCGCCGCGTCCTACACGGTGGCCTATGACAGCCCGGACCTGGACGCCGCTGTCCTGCACATCGGATTGTCCGGGCTGCTGGACGCCCAGGACCAGCGCTTCCTGGATACGGTGACCGCCGTGGAGCGCGAACTGCGGGTAGGGCCCACCGTTTTCCGGTACAGGTACGACGACGGCCTGCCGGGCTTGGAGGGCGGCTTCCACATCTGCACCACGTGGCTGATCGAGGCTTACCTTGCAGTGGGCCGGTTGGATGATGCGTTGGAGCTGTTCAACCAGTTGGTGGCGTTGTTTGGTCCCACGGGGCTCCTGCCCGAAGAGTACGATCCCGGAACGGAAACACACCTGGGCAACCATCCCCAGGCGTACTCGCACTTGGGCTTCATCCGCTGTGCACAACTCCTGGACCACTATTTGGCCAGCGCGGACGTGGAGTAGCCCAACTGTCCGAACCAGCCATTGTACTTCCACGTTGCCGTGAACGTTACCCGGGTTTTGCCGGCATCCGGCGCATCGCCGACGCCATCGTATTCGACGGCTAGGTAAGCAGCAGCGCCACTGCGATCATGGCGGGAACGGCCACGATGGTGGTGATCAGCACGGTGTCCTTGGCTACGGTGATTCCTGCTTGGTACCGGTTGGCCGCGACGAAGACGTTTTGGGCAGTGGGCAGCGCCGAAGTCACCACCACGGCGAAGAGCGCGTGCCCCTCCATGCCCAACGCAAAGCGGGCAAAAACGTACGCGATCAGTGGATGGACTATGAGTTTGAAGCCGCTGGCCAGCAGGGTGTCCAGCCTCCTCCCGGCTTCCTTCTGCAGGGGTTTGGAACCGTTGAGGCTCATGCCGAAGGCCATCAGCATGGCGGGAATCGCGGCACCACCAATCAAGTGGATGGGTTCCAGGATGAGTGTCGGCACCTGAAAACCGGTCCCCGCTACCAGCAGGCCGAGCGCAGAACCCACGATCATGGGGTTCTTGACGATCATCAGCAGGAAGCGCAGGGGAGTGGTGCGGTGCGTGCTGGTGCTGGCATCCAGGGCCATCAGGTACATCGGCGTGAAGAACGCGAGCTGGAAGATCAGCAGGGGCGCCACATAACTCGCGTCGCCCAGGACAAATACGGCGATGGGGATGCCTAGGTTGGCCGAGTTGGCCAAGGATGCGCTCATGGAGGACATGAGGGCTTCGGGCATGTCCCGTTTCAGCCAGAACTTCACGATCAGGAAGAACAACAAGCCGGTGAGTACTGCGCCCACGGCGGTGACCAGGAGCGGCGCGGCGAAGACGTCATGCAGCTTGGCCTTGCTCAGCGTCTCGAAGAGGAGGGCAGGGCTGGCAACGAAGAATGTCAGCGAGCTCAGCACCGACCGCGCGTTCTCGCCCAGAATTTCCCGACGCCCTACGAACATGCCCACCAGGATGATGGCCCACACGACGAAGAACCCGGACAGGACGCCGATCATGGCGCTGCGCGGACGGAGGTTCGTTGGGTCACGAAAGACAGCTTAGCCATAAATAGGATCTGAGTAAGCGTTTTCTCATGAGAGTTCCGTCATGCGGACGGAGGAGTTCTTGCACCTCGGGTGACGCTAAATCCCGGTTTTAGGCCTGTATCAAAACGCGCTCGACGCCAAGCAACCGAGGTGAGTCTCGACGTCGTGCTCTAATTTTTGCCTGGCTTTTCGGCGGTTCCGTTCGCCTTCTCCAGTGCGGTGATCATTCGCGCTACCTGATGGACGGCTGACCGTATTCGGGCGGGGTGGCTCATGGTGACGAATTGAAGCATGAGGCCGTCGAGGGCCGCGAAGATGGCAAGCGCTGCTTCGTTGCCGGTGTCCAAGCCGCGACGGGTCAAAGCGTCTTCCACTGTGCTGACGTAGCTCGCATAGAGACCCTCAACCAGTGCGCGAATCTCCGGGTTGCGCCTGGACTCGAGGAGCATTTCGAACTGGAACAACTGAAGCTCCGGCTCGGCGGAAACCGTGGCGATCAGTGAATCGGCAAAGTTCCCGTCGGGTTCGGCGAGCCCGGAGAGGCCGGTTTCCTGGATCGATCGTTGCACGGACCACTCCATGGTGGCGGCCAGGAGCCCTTCCATGGACCCGAAGTGGTGGGTGATCAAGGCGTGGTTGACGCCGGCGCGGGCGGCAACTGACCTATAGCTCGCTCCGCGCAGGCCCTTCTCCGCCACAACGTCCAGGACGGCGGAAAGCAAAGCATCCCTGCCGTCCCCATAGGGCAACTTGCGCGCATCCTGGCTCATGTAGCGAGTCTAGCGGCGGGGAAATCGGTGGAACGAACCCATTGACACCCCAAACTATACAAACGTATAGTTTGGGGTGTGGCCCGGATCACCTCCCTGCCGCCAAGAGCAGCTTCAGCCTCGCCGCCCGGACGTTCGTCCTTCAGCCGCAAGGCTCCCTATCCCTCCGCAGTGGCGATGGCGCCAGTGCATTCCGGAAAGAACAGCCTCATGAACGAATCCAGTCAGACCTCGGCCCCGGCCGGTCCCAAAGGCGCAAGTCCCTCCACCGGTACTGCCAGGCTCAGGGCCAACAAGCTTGGCGTTGTTGCCATAGCCTTCTTTGCCATTGCTGCCGCTGCGCCCATGGCCGCTGTTGTAGGAGCAAGCCCCGTTATCTTCTCGGCCAGCGGTCCCGGCACTCCCGTCATCTACGTCATAGCAGCCCTGTTGGTAGCCCTGTTTTCAGTGGGCTACCTCAGGATGAGCCAACACATCACCAATGCCGGGGGCTTTGTGGCGTACATAGCCAAAGGTCTGGGCAATAAGTGGGCCACAGGAGGCGCCGGGATAGCCATCCTGACCTACCTCAGCCTGCAAATCGGCCTATGGTCGCAGTTCGGAGTCTTCGCCCGGCAGCTGGTTGAAAGCCTCACGGGCATTGGACTGTCGGTCTATTTTTGGATCGTTGCAGTGCTGGCGCTGACCACCTTCCTGACAATGAAGGGCGTGGATGCCAGCCTCAAGGTGCTGGGTGTGCTCATCCTTGGTGAAACGCTGGTGGTTGCCGCCCTTGTAGGCTCCCTTGTTATCCAAAAGGGGCTGGGGATCTTCACGTTCGCAGGTTTCACGGGAGAGAACATTTTTGGGCCTGGCCTGGGCATCTCGTTGCTGTTCGCCTTCGCCTGCTTCACCAGCTTCGAAGCCACGGTTGTCTTCGCGGAAGAAGCCAAAGAACCGCGGCGTACCATCCCGCGTGCCGCCTACCTTGTCATCGCCTTCATCGGTGTCTTCTACATGGTTTCCACGTGGGCCATCAGCGGTGCCGTGGGCATCGAGGGGATCCAGGCGTTAGCCACCGAAAACCCCTCCGGAATGATCTTCGATCTTGCAGAGTCCAGCGCAGGTGCCTGGCTAAGCATTGCCATGCAGGTGCTGGTTGTGACGAGCTTCATCGCGATGCTTCTGGGGCTGTCCAATATGTTCTCCCGGTACCTGTTCGCACTGGGCAGGGCGGGCGCACTCCCGGCCAAGCTGTCCGCCGTTTCCGCAACGGGGGCGCCGTCATTGGCAGGGCTGGTCAACTCCCTGGTTGTCCTGGCCATCATCAGCGCTTTTCTGCTGGCAGGTGCTGACCCGATCGCTACGGTCTTTGCCTGGTTTGTGGCCTTGGGAACGGCAGGATTTATTTCCATCCTGCTGCTGACATCGGCCGCAATCCTGGTGTACTTCGCCAGATCCGGGACCAGGGATAACCTCTGGGTCACCGTGATTGCTCCGGCTCTTTCATTCCTGGCGTTCATCGTTGTGGGCTACCTGACCCTGGAGAACTACGACGTCCTTCTCGAAGGCGCAGGAGGAGTGGCCCGATATCTCCTCCTGGGGATACCGCTCATCTTTGTGGCCGGCCTGGTTCGAGGATCTCAAAAGCCGGCCATCAATTACGCCGCAGAAATTGTCTGAACCGAACTCTCCACGTATGCAACTGCCTGAAACAACCAAAGGACTCATCACATGACCACCACCGAACTCCAGGATTACGTTCCCGAGGAAGAGTGGCCGCCGGTTTCCACCATGCTGGACGGCTTCGGGGACCAGACCCTGCCTGCTTCCCCCGCGCTGGCGAGCACAAAGATCGCCCTTGAGGCAGCTGATGGAACGGCCATCGAGTACAGCTTCCTCACTGCGTCACAACTTACGTGGACCGAGGGCACTGCCAGCGGGACCGCTGATTACAAGGCCATTGAAGCCCGCCCGGAAATCTTCATCATCGACTTCGTTCGTGGCCAGGGGCCCCGAGGCGGCGACGGCGGTGCCCAAGACGGCGGTGCCCAGGATACCAACGCCGAAAACGTCACCATCATTCTCGACCGATCCACTGATGCAGTCTCCACTGCGGTATCCCGTTTTGTCACTGCGGACGGTCAAGTCCGCGGAACTACTGACTTCACGCATTCCAACGCCGGCGGACAACCCACTGTGCACCAGCGGACTTCAGACCTCGTGGGGAAGCGCATTTTCTACCGCTACAGCGATGTCGAATCCTACGAACACATCTACCTGAATCAAGGAACCTTCACCTGGCACTGCGTCCGGGGTGGTGAAGCCGGGCTTGCTGATACTGACCGTTGCATGACCTGGGCTGTCGCGGAGGACCTGTACATCTTCTTCTGGACCGAACAAGTGATGACTGTTGAAGCTGTGCTCCTGATCGATCTGCGTGAGCAGCGTTCCATTGGGCGGATGTTCGGCTGGGACAATCCCTCCGCCCAACCGGTGAGCCTCCCCTTCAATTCCAGGCTCAGCGTCCTGAACAGCACGGCCTACCCGCAAGACACCCACAAACACTGAACACCCCGCAAATACTGACAGGAGCAACACCATGACCCAGGTCTTTCATGCCCAGCTGGACCAAGCAGCGTTCGAACCCTTTGCGTTGGGATCTGTCCAATGGCTCAGGCGTGCAGGTGGGAACGGAAACGAAACGCTGAGCGGCGGGATCTGGAAAGTCTCTCCCGAAGAAGCACCGGAACCCTTCGACCTGCCCATTGACCAGGACGAAACGATCTACATCGTCTCCGGCCACCTCCGCATCGAGGTCAAGGGCGGGCACACCCTTGAGCTGACGGAAGGCTCCATGGCCTCCTTCTCCAAGGGCGCAATGACCCGCTGGAGTGTCTTGGAACCAACCATCGAATTCTTCGTTTACAGCTAGGGGCCTGGGCACTGTGGAAACTTCCGACGTCATTGTTATTGGCGCTGGCTTTGCCGGTCTCACAGCAGCAAGGGAGCTGTCCCGGAGCGGACACGCCACCATCCTGCTGGAGGCGAAGGACAGGATCGCCGGGAGAACCCATCTGGCGGAACGCCTTGGCCGAAACCTGGAACTCGGGGGCACCTGGGTGCACTGGACCCAGCCATATGTCTGGGCGGAAATGGGGCGGTACGGGATCAAGGCCTTGCCGGGGCCGGAGTTCACCAAGGCCTGCTGGACGGCAAACGGTCAAAGGCATGAAGGCACAGCTGAAGGCTTGATGGAATTGCTTGATGGCCCAAATCGTCTGCTGCTGGCTGACTCGCGACGCTATTTCCCCATGCCGTGGCAGCCCTTGGATAACCCCGATGTGGCGGACATCGACGGGATCACGCTGTCAGAAGCCATCGACCGCCTGGGTCTGCCTGAGGATCAGCGCCAGCTCTTGAGATCCTTCTGGACGCTGAATTTCAACGGCAGGCTGGATGAAGCCGCCTACACCCAGGCGTTGCGCTGGTGCGCAGTGGCCAGCGGGGACTGGCAGCTCATGTTTGAGGCCTGCGCCAGCTTCAAGATCGACGGCGGCACCCGCCGCCTCGCCGAGGCGATCCTTGCGGACTCATCGGCACAGCTGCGGCTGAAGCAGCGGGTGGTGTCCGTCGAGCAGGATGCCGGGGGAGTCCTGGTGGGAACTGAAGCGGGCGAACAATACCGAGCCCGCCAGGTCATCCTCGCACTGCCGCTGAGCGTACTGAACGGCATCGACGTCCAACCACCGTTGTCGCCCGGTAAGAGGGAAGCGGCTGCAAGGGGACAAGCGGGCCGCGGCGCCAAACTGTGGATCAAGGTGGACGGTCGGCAGGAAAGGTTCGTTGCGTTCGGGCCCGAAACGGCAGCCCTGAACTTCGTCCAAGCCGAGTACATCGATCAGGACACCACCACCCTTGTGTGCTTCGGTCCAGACGCCGGGGTCGTGGATGTAGCCGACGTCGCTGGGGCACAAGCACACCTGGACGCCGTTATCCCGGGATTGACAGTGCTCGAAGTTGCCGGGCATGACTGGGTTTCCGATGAACACGCACGATCCACCTGGCCCATGCATTACACGGGCTACCTCACCCGGCACTTGGCCGAACTCCAAAGGCCCGAGGGCCGGATCCGTCTCGCTGGTTCTGACTTCGCCAATGGATGGGGCGGCTTCATCGACGGCGCCATCGAAAGCGGCCTTGACGCTGCCCGCGAAGCAGCATCCGCGCTCGCCAGTGACACGCGCCCACCCCTGCGAGCTCCTGCTCCCGTGGGCTAAAGCAGCCCCCTAAAAGTTCGACGTCGGCACTCACCCGAGTGCCGACGTCGAACGCTGCTTGTGGAGCCTGCTGTGGCGCCTTAGCTGAGGTGCGCCGCGTTGCTGAGCGCGTGCGGCGGACGCATGAGCCCGGGAGTGTGTCCCTCCGCGGGGTCGTTGCCGAGCTGCAGGATCTTGTTGTCCTTGCCCACGTGGACCACCCTGGGCTCGTAGGCCCTGGCTTCCTCCGTGGTCATTTCCGCGTAGGTGATGAGGATGACCGTGTCCCCAACGTGGACCATGTGGGCGGCGGCACCGTTGATGCCGATGACACCGGAACCGCGCTCGCCGGCGATGGTGTACGTCTCCAGGCGGGCGCCGTTGGTGACGTCAACAATGGAGACGAGTTCACCGGGGAGGATGTCGGCCGCGTCCAGGAGGTCCAGGTCTACGGTGACGGAACCGACGTAATGGAGGTCGGCATGGGTGACCGTTGCGCGGTGGATCTTGGACTTGAACATTGTGCGGATCATAATGCCATCAGTTTAGCGCGGCACCCTCATCCGGCGCTGTGACGTACCAGACGTTCGCGTTCAGGCTAACGCCCTCGCAAGGCCTTGGCGGCAGCCATCGCTTCTTCAGCCACGATTTCGTAATTGTCCGCCGGTGCGCTGAGGGCCACTGAGTGCTCGCCGTACTTGTCGAAAGCGAGTTGTACCAGTTCATCAGCGCTTTCAATCCCCAGTGCGAGCACTATATGGCCAAGGTCCTCAATATCTTTGGCCCGCTCCGCAGCAACCTTCATTGCTGCCAGGGTGGGCAGGTCTGCGAGCTTTACGGCTGAGGAGGTCCCTTCCGGGCCGGCGATCCACTGCGCTTCTTCAGGGAGGAAGGCCGCAGCATTGCTGTTCAGCCACTTCGGGGGCAAATCGAACTCCTGTTCCATGGCAGCGGCCACTTCATCCACAGCCTCCCGGGGGGAGTACCGCGCGTCAATATCGCCGGTCGCGCGGCCCAAGATGCCATGGAGCAGGAGCGCGGCGCCACCCACTATGTGGATATTCAAGGTGATCCCGCGTGCTTCCAGTCGGGCTTCCACTTCGCGAAGCAGTTCAACTACGTCGTCACGCCGGAACTCGAACACCGTCAAATCGTGGCCAAATCTCTCTCACGGATCCAAACGTTCATGGCAGCGATCTCAGTAGGAGTTTCACGACGGATGAGATCCTTCATCCTGTCGCTGACCGGATGAATTTTCTCGGCCAGGAAGACAGGTTGCGATGACGCCTTGGCGTTCATTGCCCACTTTGGGACGGGGGAGTTGGTTTTGGCTGAAACCCATCGAGTAACCGCGCCAAGCGCAGCCCGGTAGGCGTCGTCGTCGAAGGACGGGGCGGTCGGCATGAGAGCCCGGCCCGCGACGAGCGAAGAGTTAGTGTATTCGCCCAGTAGTCGAATGGCGTAGTGGTAGTCACCCTCGGCGAGAGTGCGCGCGAAGTCTCCCATGAATTCACGGTCCTCCGAATCGTTAGGAGTTATTTCCAGGCCAAGGACCCGCATTGCCTCGAGGGCCAGCCCAAAAGATGCTCCGTTCTTGCCTGATTCCAGATCCACCACGAACTTTCGGGAAGCCCCAATGGCGTTGGCCAAGGCTTGCTGAGTGTAGCCACGGTCTTTCCGTCGCTCGCGAATGGCTTGGCCGATAGCCTTGGTGCTCATGTCCATAAGGACAGTATGACACCGTTCGGTTACATTTTGCCTTGATTGCGATAGAAGGTTGGTTCTACTGGTTGGCCACCCCTCACAGCCCAACGCGAGCACCGCTAAACTCGTAGCGTTCCAGGCTGGTCCCGGCCGCCACCAGTTCACGCAGCTCCGCCAGCCCGCCGGTCACCACCCCGGCGGCGCGGGCCTGGACCAGGACATTGCCTTGCGCCGTTCCCTCAACGGGCCCCGCGATCACGGGCTTGCCGGTAGCGTCGGCGGTGAGCTGGCACAGGAGCCTGTTCTGCGAACCGCCCCCCACAATGTGCACCACGCTGGTGGTGCGGCCGGTGAGCCGTTCGGCATCAGCCAAGGTCCGGGCGTACCCGGCCGCGAGGCTGTCCATAATGCAACGCACGACGGCGGCAGGCCGGTCCGGGAGTACGGCACCGGTGTTGCGCACGGCTGCCCGGATGCGATCTGGCATGTTGTCCGGAGCAGTGAAAGCAGGATCATCGGCATTGATCTGCGGGCCACCGGCAGGAAGCGCTGCCGCCGAGTCCAGCAGGGCCGGGAGCGCTTGGGTATAGCCTTCCGCGGCCCACGCGCGCTGGCATTCGCTGAGCAACCACAAGCCACCCACATTGCGGAGGTAGCGGATGGTGCCGTCAACGCCTCGTTCGTTGGTGAAGTTGGCCTGACGGCTGGCTTCCGTGAGGACGGGCCGGTCCAACTCCACACCCACCAATGACCAGGTTCCGGAGGAGATGTACGCGAAATCTTCAAGCTCTGCAGGGACCGCCGCGACGGCCGACGCAGTGTCGTGGGACCCCACAGCAACCACGGTGGTGGCTGCGGGCAAACCCGTTTGCTCCAGGATTCCCGGCAGGAGCCTGCCTACGGTTTCACCGGGCTGGATGAGCGGCGGGAAGATGTTCCGGGGCAGGGCGAGGGCATCCAGGAACTCCGTGGCCCACTCACCGGCTACAGCGTCAAACAAACCTGTGGTGGAGGCGTTGGTGGCTTCAGTCCGGCGCTCACCGGTCAGCAGGAAGGCGATGAGGTCCGGGATCAGGAGGGCCTGAACGCCGTCAAGGTGTGGTTCCGCGGCGAGCTGGTACACCGTGTTGAACTGCAGGAACTGCAAACCCGTAGTGGAATACAGCTTCTCCGGAGGGATCGCCGCGTGCACCCGTTCCACCGTGGCCCGGCTGCGCTCGTCCCGGTAGCTGTACGGTTGCGCCGTCAGTTCCCCGGCGGCGTTCACCAGCCCATAATCAACGGCCCAGGTATCGATGCCGATACTGACGATGCTCTCGCCGTTCGTGGCCGCCGTGGCAGCGGCAGCCGCCAAGCCCTTGAGTACCTCGGCGAACAGGGCGTTGAAGTCCCAGCGGAGGCCGCCGTCGAGCTCCACAACCCCGTTGGGGAAGCGGTGAATTGTCTCGAGCGACACCCCGGACTCAGGGGAGACGCGGCCCAGCATGACTCGGCCGGAGGATGCGCCGATGTCGATGGCGGCGAACACTGCGTTGTTGTCGACGGCGGCGGGCACCGCCCCGGCGTGTGCCGGGGCGGTGCTCGCGGTGGTTCCGTTGTTCACCGACGGTCCTAGCGGAGGAATGCTGCCGCAACGCCGGCGTCCACGGGGATGTGGAGGCCGGTGGTGTGGGAGAGCTCGTTGCTGGTGAGCACGGACGCGGCGTTGGCCACGTGCTCCGGGAGGACTTCGCGCTTGAGGAGCGTGCGCTGGGCGTAGTACTTGCCCAGTTCCTGCTCGTCCACGCCGTACACGGCTGCCCGCTTGGCGCCCCAGCCGCCGGCGAAGATACCGGAGCCGCGGACCACGCCGTCGGGGTTGATGCCGTTGACGCGGATGCCGTGGTCGCCCAGTTCGGCGGCGAGCAGGCGGACCTGGTGGGCCTGGTCAGCCTTGGTGGCGGAGTAGGCGATGTTGTTGGGACCGGCGAACACGGAGTTCTTGGAGGAGATGTAGATGATGTCTCCGCCCAGGCCCTGATCGATCATGACCTTGGCAGCGGCCTTGGACACCAGGAACGAGCCCTTGGCCATGACGTTGTGCTGGAGGTCCCAGTCCTTCTCCGTGGTCTCCAGCAATGGCTTGGAGATGGAAAGGCCGGCGTTGTTGACCACCAGATCCAAGCCGCCGAACGCGAGCACGGCCTCCTGGATCGCCGCTGCGATCTGGGCTTCGTCAGTCACGTCAGCCTGGACGCCGATGGCGACGTCGGAACCGCCCAGTTCCTCGGCTACCTTTTGCGCGTTCTCGAGGTTGAGGTCGGCAATGACTACGCACGCGCCGTCGGACGCCAAGCGGGTGGCGATCGCCTTGCCAATGCCCGACGCCGCTCCGGTCAACAGTGCGATGCGGGTAGCGTGCGACTTGGGCTTGGGCATCCGGGCGAGCTTGGCTTCTTCCAAGGCCCAGTACTCGATGCGGAATTTCTCGGATTCCTCGATGGGGGCGTAGCTGGAGATGGCCTCGGCGCCGCGCATCACGTTGATGGCGTTGATGTAGAACTCACCGGCCACGCGTGCGGTCTGCTTGTCCTTGCCGAAGGAGAACATGCCAACGCCGGGGACCAGTACGATCGCCGGGTCAGCGCCGCGCAAGGCGGGTGAATCGGCGTCGGCGTGGCGGTCGTAGTAGGCCTGGTAGTCCTCGCGGTACGCGGCGTGCAGCTCCTTCAAGCGGTTGACGGAGTCTTCGATCGAGGCGTCGGCCGGCAGGTCCAGGACCAGCGGCTTGACCTTGGTGCGCAGGAAGTGGTCCGGGCAGGAGGTTCCCAGGGCGCCCAGGCGCGGGTGCTCCGCGGATTCAAGGAATTCAAGCACGACGGCGTCATCACTGAAGTGCCCCAGCTGCGGTTTGTCCGTGGAAGCCAGGCCTCGGATCACCGGCGCGAGGGCCGCTGCCTTGGCGCGGCGCTCGGCCTCGGGAAGGGCGCTGTAGCCGGGGAGCTTGGCACCGAAGGGCTCGGCCTTGCCGTTGTCCTTGATGTAGTTCTCGGCCGCGTCGATGATCCAGAGCGAGTTGGCTTCGGCCTCTTCGCTGGTGGCACCCCAGGCGGTGATGCCGTGGCCGCCCAGGATGGTGCCGATGGCCTGGGGGTTGGCTTCCTTGATGGCAGCAATGTCCAAGCCCAACTGGAAGCCGGGGCGACGCCACGGAACCCACACCACCTTGTCGCCGAACACCTTGGAGGTCAGCGCCTCGCCGTCCACCGCCGTCGCAATGGCGATGCCCGAGTCCGGGTGCAGGTGGTCAACGTGCGCGGCGTCCACTAGGCCATGCATGGCGGTATCGATCGACGGCGCAGCGCCGCCCTTGCCGTGCAGGCAGTAATCGAAGGCGGCCACCATTTCGTCTTCACGCTCGACGCCGGGGTAAACGGACTTCAGTGCCTGCAGCCGGTCCAGCCGGAGTACAGCAAGGTTCTCAGCTTTCAGGGTGCCGAGGTCGCCGCCGGAACCTTTAACCCAGAGGAGTTCGACATCCTGGCCGGTGACGGGGTCCTGCTCGGTGCCCTTGGCGGAGGTGTTGCCGCCGGCGAAGTTGGTGTTCCGTTTGTCCGCGCCGAGGCGGTTGGAACGGGAAATCAGCTCTTGAACAGTGTTTGTCTTGTTCTGCGTTGTCATGCTTATGCGCCCCATCCGGCTTGCTGGCCGCCAGCGCGGTCCTCGTTGATCTTCTTCTGGTATCCGCTGGCCTTGTACGCGGCCATGGGATCGGCGGGGAGGCCGGTGGATTCGCGCCACTCGGCCAGGACCGGGCGGACATCGGTGTAGAAGGCATCGTTGAAGATGCCGTTGGCGGCCAGGACATCGCCGGCACGCTGGGCTTCGGACAGTGCGGCCGTGTCCACGAGGAGCGCACGGGCGGTCATTTCCTGGACGTTCAGGACCGAGCGGATCTGCCCGGGGATCTTCTCTTCCAGGTTGTGGCACTGGTCCAGCATCAGGGCGACGCCTGAATCCTTGCCGAAACCGCCGCCGCGGATGACCTCGTGCATGATGCGGAACAGCTGGAAAGGATCAGCAGCGCCAACAATAAGGTCATCGTCGGCGTAGAAGCGGGAGTTGAAGTCGAAGGAACCCAGCTTGCCGAGGCGCAGGAGCTGCATCACGATGAACTCGATGTTGGTGCCCGGTGCGTGATGGCCGGTGTCCAGGCAGACGAACGCCTTCTCGCCCAGGGCCAGGGTCTGGGCGTAGGAAGTGCCCCAGTCCGGAACATCGGTGTGATAAAAAGCGGGCTCGAAGAACTTGTACTCCAGGACCAGGCGCTGCTCATCGCCGAGGCCGGCGTAGATCTCCTGGAGGGACTCAGCCAAGCGGTCCTGGCGGCCGCGGATATCGTCCTGGCCGGGGTAGTTGGTGCCGTCAGCCAGCCAGATCTTCAGGTCCTTGGAACCCGTGGCGTGCATGATCTCAATGCACTCCAAGTGGTGGTCGATGGCGCGGCGGCGCACGGACTCGTTGGACGAGGTGAGGGAGCCGAACTTGTACTCGTCATCCTGGAAGGTGTTGGAGTTGATGGTGCCCAGTCCCACGCCCAGTCCTGCGGCGTACTCACGGAGGGCTGCGTAGTCATCCACCTTGTCCCACGGAATGTGCAGGGCAACGGTGGGGGCCAGCCCGGTGAGTTCGTGGACCTTGGCGGCGTCGGCAATTTTTTCCTGGACGGTGCGCGGAGTACCCGGAGTGCCGAAGACCTTGAATCGGGTCCCGGAATTTCCGTAGGCCCAGGACGGCACTTCGATGGCCAGTTCCCCTAGACGGCCCAGGGCCGATTCTGTGGTGTTCATGCTTGTTCCTTTTGGTATTCGTGGGCTGGGTCTTTGTCTATGTGTGCGGTGCCGGCGGCGTCTGTGACGCGGCCCGCAGCGGCAAGCTGGTCTTCGAGGTTGAAAACTTCTTCCACGATCTCGAAGCCCTGGTCCGGAGGGAGGTCGCTGTTCGCAAAAAGGGTGGCCATTTCGGCCTGCCAGCGGGCATTGACCTCAGTCAAGGCCATGCGGGCTTGAGAGGCCTCGTAGTCTTCGCACTCCAGGTAGCCGATCAATTGGCCGTCAGGAGCGAGGAACAGTGAGTAGTTGTTCCATCCTGCGTTTTTCAGTGCTGACAGCATCTCCGGCCATACGGCGGCATGGCGTTGCTTGTACTCGGCCATCAGTTCCGGTTGGACTGAGGAGCGGAAACAAACCCTCATGTGTGTTTCTCCAGGGTCACTCGTCTTTGAATCGTTTCATTTGTTACGATTCAAATTACCCTCGTAAACGGGAGGGTGTCAAGGCGTTTCCAGCACATTGACGTCAGCCAGCGGAGATCGGAAAGCATGTCCCAGACAGCCAGCATCAAAGACGTTGCCACCCATGCCCAAGTAGCAGTGGGAACTGTTTCCAATGTGCTGAACTATCCGGACAGGGTTTCGCAGAGGACCAAGGAACGCGTCCTGAAATCCATTGCTGAACTCGGTTTCGTCCGCAATGATGCCGCCCGACAGCTCCGCGCCGGCCAAAGCCGGACCATCGGGCTGATCGTCCTTGACGTCGGGAACCCCTTCTTCTCCTCGGTGGCCCGCGCCGCAGAGGACGCCGCCACCGCACTCGGAAGCGTGGTCCTGGTAGGCGACAGCGGGCAGGATTCCTCCCGCGAAGCGCACTACATGGACCTTTTCCAGGAGCAACGCGTCCAAGGGCTGCTCATCTCTCCGGTAGGGGATGTGGCGGAGCGGATCGATACTTTGCGCGAACGGGGCGTGCCCACGGTTCTGGTGGACGAGCTTGCAGACACTGAACGCTGCAGCTCGGTCTCCGTGGATGACCAGGAGGGCGGTTATCTTGCCGCCAAGCACCTGCTGGACCTGGGCCGCCGTCGTCTGGCATTTGTTGGTACGCCGTCCATCCGCCAGGTGGCGAGCCGACTCAAAGGCGCGCAGCGTGCTGTGGCAGAGGTATCCGGGGCCAGTGTTGAAGTCCTGGATTCTGCTGGCCAGACCGTTCTGGCCGGCAGGCAGGTGGGCAACAGCCTGGTGGAACGCGCCCCGGAGCTCCGGCCTGAAGCCGTGTTCTGCTCCAACGACCTCCTGGCGCTGGGCGTCATGCAGTCGCTGACCATGTTGCGGACGGTCCGGATCCCGGAGGACATTGCGCTCATCGGCTATGACGACATCGATTTCGCCATCTCCGCAGTGGTTCCGCTCTCTTCCATCCGCCAGCCCACCGAGGCCTTGGGCCGGACGGCGATCGAGCTGCTCGCGGAAGAACAGGAAAGCGGCGGAACCAAGCACCGGGCCGTGGTGTTCACGCCCGAGTTGGTGGTCCGCCAAAGTACTGCGGGCGCACCCAACTAAGTCCGCACCCAACTGAGTAACAGCACATGTCCCAATGGATGCCCATAGCGACGTTTGCTGTTACCTAGTTGGGCGACTGCAGGGCGTAGATGCTCCAGGAGGCGGTGTGCTTGGCGCGGGGCCGAGGAAGGCGGCGACGCCGGCCTTTGTCCGGCGACGCTTGTTGGGCGCAGGCCTAGCCTCGCTTGACTGTTACGTCCAGCGGAAGCGGTGCCGGGACATCGATCGGCCACCGCCCGTTCGTGGCGATCCGGGACAGGTTCCGTTCACCGTCCGGGTGGTCGATATCCACGGGAATGAGCACCGTATTCCGATCGCCGATCTGGGTTGCCTTGGCGCTCAGGTGGGCCGCTTCCGTTGCCGCAACCAGGTCGAAAAAGGGTTCCCATTCGGCAGTGGTAACCACCAGGCGTAGTTCTTCGGTGGGCATATATCCCTCTCCGATCGACCAAATGAGGCGGACTGCGTAGTCAATAAGAAGGTCGCCGCGTTTCACGCTGTAGCCGGGCTCGATCTCCAAATCCACGGTGTAGCCGGTGTTGGTTTTGCCGTTTGGCTTCTCGCCCCCGGACAAGCCGGCGACGGTGATTCCAGGCACGGCTTCCAAGGCTTCCCGGGCTTCTGCGCGAGTCTGTCCCGCCACCGAGTCATGCGGCACGGTGCCGCACGAACTCAGCGCCAGCATGCCCGCAACAGCCACGCCAATGAGTTTCCTGAATCTGGTCTGCACGCCATTCCCCATAACTTCAACTTCACATACATCGAGGTGAAGAACTCTCCTCATGAATGGAGTGGAGCCGTGGCAGCTTTCATGACGACCCAACCCAACTAGGTAACAGCAGATGTCCCAATGGATGCCCATAGCGACTGTGGAGTCTCATGACTTAATAGACAGTTCTGTCTCATGACTTCGTAGACACTCTGTCTCAGGACATCGTGGACAGTTCGTGGGCGGGTTTGCTGCTGTTCATGAGTAAATCCCAGCCGGACATCAGGATCCGGCATGCTGTGGCAACGTGGTCCGAGGATTCGCCCAGGGGCGCGGTCTCAGCGTTCTGCAGGAAGCACAACGTTTCCCGGGCCTGGTTCTACCGGGTCCGGGCGGCGGCAGCTGAGGTGGGGCCGGTGAAGGCGTTGGAGAAGAAGTCCACGCTTCCGAGGACGACGCCGACCAGCACGGCACCGGCCATGATCGAGCTACTGCTGGGCACCAGGGAGGAACTACACGAGAGCGGGCTCGATCACGGCCCACTCTCGGTTATCGCGAAGCTCTCCAGACAGGGCTTCAAACCGCCCTCCCGCGCCACCGTGGCCAGGATATTTGTTCGGGCGGGGGTGGTAGTGCCCGAACCTCGGAAGAAACCACGAAGCGCTTACAAAAGGTTCGTCTATCCCCAGCCGAACGCGTGCTGGCAGATCGATTCGACCCAATGGCAACTCGCTGACGGGAAGACGGTGGTGATCTTTCAGCTCATCGATGACCATTCACGTCTTGCGCTGGCGTCCTTGGTCGCTACCGGGGAGACCAGCGCCGCCGCGGTTGCGGTGGTCACACAGGCCATCGAACGCCACGGGGCACCGCAGAAATTCCTCTCCGACAAGGGCTTGGCACTGAATCCCACCCGCCGCGGCCGCACGGGGGCGCTCGTGGAGTTCCTCAAGGCCAGGGGCGTGGAGCCGATCACGGGCAAACCCTACAAACCAACCACTCAGGGCAAGAACGAACGCTTCCATCAGACACTGCACCGATACCTGCACCGGCAACCACCTGCATCCTCAATGGCCGCCCTGCAACTCCAGGTTGACGCGTTCGATCTCTACTACAACAGCGAACGGGAACACCAGGCACTCTCACCGGCAATGACACCCCAGGAAGCATGGAACGCAACCCCCAAGACACCCCCGCCAGCGACCCCACGAGAGCCCACACCCGGACCTGAACGGCGAACCACGCAACGAACAGTGAACCGAAACGGATGCGCGACGATCCTGGGAACCCATTTCAAACTGGGCAAAGAACACATCGGCGCCACCGTGCACATCCTCCACGACGAAAGCACCATCGTCTTCTTCGACGCCCGCGGCACCGAGATCATCACGCACTCACTGCCGCCCCGAGGCACACCCTACGTCGGCAACGGCAAACCCACAGGAGTCGAAGCCGACCCACGAGGCACCCGCAAGAAACGGACGAACTACCCACCCCTCAAAAACCGACAAACAGAGCCCCAAGCCGAAGTGTCCACACAGTCATGAGACACCAACTGTCTACGAAGTCATGAGACATGAAGTGTCTACAAGGTCATGAGACATGACAGATGCCCATAGCGACATTTGCTGTTACCTAGTTGGATGGCTACAGGGCGTAGATGCTCCAGGACGCGGTGTGCTCCGCGCCCGGTTCCAGCCGGATCAAGTCCATCCCGCTGTTGAAGGCATCCGGTGGGCACGTCATGGGTTCCACGGCCAGGCCCAGGCGGTTGGGCAGGGGTGCCGGCTTGTCAGCCGTGTGGATCTGAAGCCAAGGGCAGCTTTCGTCCCAGGACATCCCGACGCCGGTGCTCGCCGGGTCCCGCAGCGACAGCCGCGCCAGCCCGCCGTCGAACGTTATTCCCGTAAAGGCGTGGTCGATCTCGGTGCTGCCGATGATGCGCGCTGAACGGAAGTCGAACTCGTGACCTTCCACGGGAACAACACCCACGGGCAGGAGCCTGTCAGGTGTGACTTCCAGGAACGAGTCGGCTGAAAACTCCAGAACCCACTCATCCAGCGGCGAAGTGCCGGCCACCAGGTAGGGGTGCGGGCACACGCCGTAGGGGGCGGCGACGTCGGCAGCGTTGCGGGCCGTGACAGAGGTGTGAAGCCCCGTCTCGTCCAAGGCGAACCGGGCTGAAAGTTCCAGCACGAACGGGTATCCGGCCGTGGGGCCCACCATGCACGTCAAGGTGAGTGAGCCGGCGTCGGACTCTTTTAGGATCCAATCCAGCGGAAAGGCGAGCCCGTGCAAGGCCGTCGCCCGCTCGGGCTCGTTAAGGGCCACCTGGTGCTTCACGTCGTCGAAGCTGTAGGTGCCGTCTGCGATCCTGTTGGGCCATGGCGCGGCGATGACGCCACGGTAGTCCGGGATCGGACCCCCCTCCGGGAAGGGGACAACGAGGTCCCTGCCCTGGAACTGCAGGACGCGCAGCGCGGCCGCGCGGGCGGTAACAACGGCCGTGTAACCGCCCGCGTTCAGCGTGAATTCAGTGCTCACAGGCCGCCAGCCAGCTTGTAGTACGCGGCGTTCCAGTTGAGTTCCTTCTTGAACTGTTTGATGGTGGTGCTTTCGTCGATGGTGAGGAGTTCGGTCTTGGCGATTTCGGCGAAGTCCTCGAACACCTCAAGGCCCACCTGCGTGGACAATACCGTGTGATGTGCGGCTCCGGCGGTGAGCCACGCGGCCGCCGACGTGGCGAAGTTGGGCTTCGGCTCCCAGAGGGCGCGGGCAACCGGCAGGTTGGGCAGCGGCTGGTCGAGATCTACGACGTCCACAACGTTGGCTACCAGGCGGAACCGATCACGCATGTCGGACAGGGCAACAACGATGCCGGGGCCCGCGTCGGTGTCGAACACCATGCGGACAGGGTCTTCCTTGCCACCGATGCCCAGCGGGTGGATCTCCACGCGCGGCTTCGTGGCGGTCAGGGAAGGGCAGACCTCCAGCATGTGCGCGCCCAGGATCTTCTCGCTGCCCGGTTCCAAGTGGTAGGTGTAATCCTCCATCAGCGACGCGCCGCCGGGCAGGTCACCGCCCATGACCTTGGCGGCGCGGACCAGGATGGCGGTCTTCCAGTCGCCCTCGGCGCCGAAGCCGTAACCGTCGGCCATGAGGCGCTGGACAGCCATGCCCGGCAGTTGCCGCAAAGCGCCCAAATCCTCGAAGGACGTGGTGAACGCCGCAGAACCGTTGGCTTCCAGGAAACTCCGGAGGCCCAGCTCGATCTTGGCGCTGTACCTCAACGACTCGT
Source organism: Arthrobacter sp. R3-55 (assembly GCF_054161505.1). Taxonomy (NCBI): domain Bacteria; kingdom Bacillati; phylum Actinomycetota; class Actinomycetes; order Micrococcales; family Micrococcaceae; genus Arthrobacter; species Arthrobacter sp. R3-55. The sequence goes on from NZ_CP096423.1 coordinate 476,300, forward strand.
GGCGGGTGCCGCCCGCCTTCAGCTCGTCAGCCACCTCGTAAAGGCGCTCGTACTCCGCTACCAAGGCGTCGACGTCGGACTCTTCCGCGCCGTGCACGGCGTCGGCGAGCTCATTGACGGACCAGGTGTTGACCGAAACGCCGAAGCGCAGTTCCGCTTCGGTCTTGTCGCCTTCGGTGACGGCGACATTGCGCATGTTGTCGCCGAAACGGGTCAGCTTCAGCGTGCGGACGGCGGCCCAGCCGGCCGAGGCACGCTGCCATGCGCCCACCTGGCGGGCAACCTCAGGATTGGAAACATGTCCGACGACGGTCTTCCGCGGCACGCCGAGGCGCGACTGGATATACCCGAACTCGCGGTCGCCGTGGGCTGCCTGGTTGAGGTTCATGAAGTCGAAATCGATGTCAGCCCAGGGCAGGTCCCGGTTGGCCTGTGTGTGCAGGTGCAGCAGAGGCTTGCGGAGCGCATCCAAGCCCTGGATCCACATCTTGGCGGGGCTGAAGGTGTGCATCCATGCGGTCACGCCGATCACGGAGTCGTCCGAGTTGGCTTCCAGTGCTGTGCGGCGGATCGCGTCGGAATCGGTGAGGACCGGCTTCCATACGAGCTTCACCGGAACATCGCTGCTGGCGTTCAGGGCGTTGGCAATCTCCTGCGACTGCGCTGCGACCTGCTTGAGGACGTCCTCGCCGTAAAGGTGCTGGCTGCCGGTGAGGAACCAGACCTCGTACTGCCCCAGGGAGGTGGAGTTGGCGGACGTGTTGTTGGCGCTGGGCATGGTGGCTCCTGGGTTTTCTTGGGTTTTGTGAGCTGGCTTCTGGCTGACCGGGTTAGCGGCCGTAAACGTTCTGGTATCGGTCGAAGAGGGACTCGATCTTGGCTTGATCTATGGGCAGGGGAGCACCGAGTTGGCGGGAAATGTGGACTGTCCTTGCCACTTCCTCGCACATCACCGCTGCTTTGACGGCGCTGCGGGCGTCCTTGCCGATGGTGAAGGGTCCATGGTTTTGCATCAGGACCGCGGGCGAGTTGGAGTTTTTGAGGGTCTCAACGATGCCTTGGCCGATCGAGTCGTCACCGATGAGGGCAAAGGGCCCTACGGGGATGGGACCGCCGAACTCGTCGCCCATCATGGTCAGGACGCAGGGGATTTCCTCCCCGCGGGCAGCCCAGGCCGTGGCGTAGGTGGAGTGGGTGTGGACCACGCCGCCTACCTCGGGCATGTGCCGGTAGACATAAGCATGCGCGGCCGTATCCGATGACGGGGAGAGGTCCGGGTTGCCCCAGTCCACAGTCCCGGCACTTCCGGTGTTGATGCCCCGCACAGGTGTGCCATAAAGATCAGTGACCACCATGAGCTCGGGCGTGAGGTCGTCATAGGAAACGCCCGAAGGCTTGATGACCATGAGGTCGTGCCCGGGGATACGGCCCGAGACATTGCCCGCGGTCCACACCACCAGTTCGTAGCGGGTGAGTTCTGCATGCAGCTCGCAGACTTCCTTGCGGACCTTCGCGATGGTTTCCAACAGTGTGCTCATGCGGAGGCTCCTTCAAGGCTGTTGGACCGGGCCGACCCTTGTGCCGAGCCCTGAATGGCGGCTCGTTGGATGGACTTGAGGCGGTGCATGACGTTGTTGGTGCCGCGGCCGAAGTAGTCGTGAAGGGCTTTGTATTCCTGGAAGAGGACCTCGTAGGCCGCCACGTTTTCGGGGATGGGGGTGTACACCGCGCCGGGAGCAGCTGCCATGGAGGCTGCGGCTTCGCGGATGTCCTTGTACTTTCCGGCGGCAACAGCGGCGTGGATGGCCGAGCCCAGCGCTGGGCCCTGTTCGGACCCGATAGTGGAGAGCTGCAAGCCGGTGATGTCGGCGTAGACCTGCATCAGGAACTTGTTCTTCAGGAGCCCGCCGGCCACGATGAATTCCTTGACCGGGACACCCGAGTCGCGGAAGGCGTCCACGATGGTGCGGGTTCCGAACGCCGTTGCCTCCAGAAGTGCACGGTAGGTGTCTTCGGGCTTGGTGGCCAAGGTCTGGCCCACAACCACTCCTGAAAGTTCGTGGTCAACCAGCACTGAACGGTTGCCCGAGTGCCAGTCCAGGGCGATCAGTCCGTGCTCGCCGATTGCCTGCTTCTGCGCGAGTTCGGTCAGGTATTCGTGGATACCCAGGCCCTTGTCGTTGGCGGCCTGGTGATACTCCGGCGGGACACCGTTCTTGGTGAACCAGCCAAAAATATCGCCAACGCCGGATTGGCCGGCTTCGTAACCCCAGAGGCCGTCGACGATTCCGCCGTCCACTACTCCGCACATGCCGGGGACTTCGCGGAGCACGTCCCCGTTCATGACGTGGCATGTGGAGGTGCCCATGATGGCCACGAGCTGTCCGGGTTCCACGGCGTTCGCAGCCGGGGCGCTGACGTGGGCGTCCACGTTGCCCACGGCCACGGCAATTCCGGCCGGAAGCCCCGTCCATGCTGCGGCTTCTTCGGTGAGGTATCCCGCGGCATCGCCCAATCGGCCAATGGTGTGTTCCAGCTTTTCGGACACGAAGCCCTTGAACTCAGGGTTCAACGCCGCCAGGAAGTCCTCGGAGGGGTATTTTCCGTCCTGGTAAATTCCCTTGTAGCCGGCGGTGCAGGCGTTGCGGACGTAACTGCCGCAGAGCTGCCAGACAATCCAGTCAGCAGCCTCGACCCAGTGGTCCATGGCGCCGTAGACTTCCGGGTCTTCCTCGAGAAGCTGCAGTCCCTTGGCGAATTCCCACTCGGAGGAGATCAGGCCGCCGTAGCGGGGAAGCCATGCTTCACCTCGTTCTTCAGCGAGCTTGTTGATCCGATCAGCCTGCGGCTGGGCCGCGTGGTGGCGCCACAGCTTCACGAAAGCGTGCGGCCGGTCCGCGAAGCGTTCCAGTTCGTTCAGCGGCGTGCCGTCCGCCGTCGTCGGAACCATGGTGCAGGCGGTGAAGTCCGTAGCAATACCCACCACATGTTCCGGGTTGATCCCGGCATCGGCGACGGCGGCCGGTACAGCATTGCGTAGAACGTCGCGGTAGTCGTTGGGGACCTGAAGCGCCCAGTCAGCGGGAAGCCGCTGGCCGCTGCCGGGCAGTTTTTCCGACACGACGGCGTGCGGGTACTCGAACACGCCGCTGCCAAGTTCTGCACCGTCCGATACACGCACGACGACGGCGCGTCCGGACAGGGTGCCATAGTCCACGCCGATGACGAACTGCTCGTCCAGCGGGAGGTTTTCAGAGGTATTCATGGGGTCTCCATCCGGCTGGCCAAGGCCTCATTGCCGGGGGTCGGGGTGGAAAAGTGAAGAAGGTCTGATGTAATTGTTAGCGCTCACAACTTTGATGTCAAGAGCGGGTGGTGTCGAACCGGTGCTCATGACGGAAGCTGGCCCCGAACGCCCCCAAGTAGCTCGCAGTAGATGCCGCTTTGCGGGCTCACATCGGCATCTACTGCGGCTCAGTTGGGTGCGGGGGCGGTGGTGGAGCGGACCACCAAGCGGGGCGTGACTGTGGCTGCCTCGCGGGTTGTGCCGCCGTCCAGACGGTCCAGCAGCAGTCCGATGCACCTCTGGCCGAGTTCCTCGAAGTCCTGCGCAACCGTTGTCAGCGGGGGGATGAAGTAGGCGGATTCAGGTTGGTCATCGAAGCCCACAACGCTGATGTCGCCGGGAACCTGCACGCCTGTCTCGTTGAACGCACGCAGCACACCGAGTGCCATCTGGTCATTGGCCACGAACAGGGCAGTGACCGAACGGTCGGCGGCGATCTTCAGGCCTGCGCGGTAGCCGCACTCTGCACTCCAGTCGCCCTCGATCAAGGTTGCCGGTTCCAGGCCGGCCTCCACCAGGGCCTCCTGCCACCCGTCAATGCGGGCAGCGGCGTCAATCCAGTCGGCAGGTCCGGACAGGTGGCCTATCCGCTGATGTCCAAGGCTCAGGAGGTGCTCGACGGCGAGCTTGGCACCTTGGCGCTGGTCTACTGTGGCCCCCGTGAGGTGCTCATCGCCGATGGAGCCAACAGCAACCAAAGGCACTTGGGCGGTAATGTCTTTGAGGACGTCAAAGGTCCCCGGGTGCGGAACTGTGACTACTATGCCGTCGACGCCTTGGTCCATGAAGTGTGCCATGGCGTCCTTGATGGTCTCCGGAGTGACTTCCCGCAAGCCCGCAACGCTGACGAAGTAGCCTGCATCCCGTGCCGCATGCTGAACGCCGAGGAGCGTGTGCGACGGTCCGTACTGCGCCATTTCACTGCCGAGAACCCCAATGGTTTGCGAGCGTCGCGTGACCAGGCTGCGTGCCGCGGTGTTCCTGCGGTACCCAAGCTCCGTGATTGCTTGTTCCACACGCTCACGCGTCTTGGAACTCACGTTCGGGTGGTTGTTCAGCACCCGGGAAACGGTCTGGTGGGAAACTCCCGCCACGCGGGCAACGTCCTCCATGACGGGGGGACGGGCTGGTGCAGATTGATCTGAGCTCACCCTGTCACGATAGATCACCGGCACCCATGATCAACCCAGGGCCACCTTGGCGGCGTAGTGGCGGTACCTCGTTAGGAACGGGGCGGTTCCCTCGGAATCCTGTGGCATGACGTCGACGCCATCCAGGGGCCATTCCGGCAACTGGCCCGTCAGGACACCGGCTGCCTGCCGGGCAGCCCCATCTGCGACGTACTCGCCGGGCCGGGGTATGAAGACCGGCAGCCCAAAGGCCGATGCTGCAACTTGCTGGACGGCTTCTGATTGCGCGCCTCCACCCACCAGGATGATGCGTTGGGCGGAAACGCCTTGGGCCTGCAGTGCGGCGAGTCCGTCCGCCAACGAACACAGGACGCCCTCCACCGCTGCCCGCGCCAGGTTGGCCGGTGTGTAGTTGGAAACGGTGATGCCGTGGAGCGAGCCCGTCGCGTCGGGCAGGTTGGGTGTTCGTTCGCCCTCGAAGTACGGGACCAGGGTCAGTCCTTCAGCACCTTCCGGAGCGGACATCGCCAGGGTGCCCAGTTCGTTGAGGTCAACCCCCAGCAAAGCCGCCGTGGCGTCAAAAATCCGGGTGGCGTTGAGGGTGCAGGCAAGGGGAAGGAAGTTGCCCGTGGCATCGGCAAAGCCGGCGACCAGTCCGCTGACATCCTGCGCCGGAACGTCCGACACCGCGAATACGGTCCCGGAAGTTCCAATGGAAATGACCACATCCCCGACGGCGGCGCTGACGCCCAGGCCTGCTGCGGCGTTGTCACCTGCTCCGGGTCCGATCAAAGCGCCACCAGGCGTCTTGCCCGCAGCTTCCAGGGGCCCGACCACGACGGGCAGGATGGGAACATGGCCGAGCGTGCTTTCGAGCACCTCCGGAAGATACTCGCCGTTGCTGGCCGAGAAGTAGCCCGTACCTGAAGCGTCCGACCTGTCGGTGCGCAATAGCTCCAGCGATGCCGGCCCGCTGCCCGGACCATGTCCGGCGAGACGCCAGGACAGCCAATCGTGCGGCAGGCAAACTGCGGCAGTTCGTCGAGCATTCTCCGGTTCGTTCCGGGCCAGCCAGCGTAGCTTGGTGGCAGTCAAGGATGCCACCGGCACGGTTCCGGTGGTGGACGCCCAGAAGGAGGCTCCGGCGGCGGCATCGCCTTCGCCGGCTTCAAGGATCAGCTCCTCGGCGTCGGGTGCGGAGCGGGTGTCGTTCCACAGGAGCGCGGGACGCACTACGTTTCCGGATTCGTCCAAGCACACCATCCCGTGCTGCTGGCCGCCAACGGACACAGCCTCGACGTCGTCCAAGCCGCCAGCCTCTGCGATGGCTTCCTGGAGGGCCTTCCACCAGTGATCGGGGTGGACTTCCGTGCCCGCCGGATGGGAGGCCCTGCCCTGGCGCACCAAGGCGCCCGTGGCTGAGTCGCGGATGACCACTTTGCAGGACTGGGTGGAGCTATCGATCCCGGCTACGAGAGGCATGCGTTTGTTCCTTTGGCGAACCGGCGCCGGCCCTGCAAGCGAAGCTTGACGGGTCCGGCGCCGGGACTGGGATGGTTTTGTGGTTTAGCGGGCGCCGAGCAGGTGCTCGATGGCCAGCTGGTTGAGGCGGACGAAGGCAAACGAGCGCTCGGCGGCTTGATCGGCGTCGAACGTTTCGAAAGCGCTGGCATCGGCCAGCAGGTCGGCGGTGGTCTCGCCGGCATTCAAGGTGGGCTGGCCCAACTCGAAGACGCCCGAGGTGGCGAGGGCTTCCTGGACAGCGGGATCTGCGCGGAAGGCCAGGGCGCGTTCCTTCAGCAGGAGGTACATGGACATGTTGGACTTGGCTGATTCCCACACGCCGTCGTAGCCGTCGGTGCGTGAAGGCTTGTAGTCGAAGTGGCGCGGGCCGTCATACGTGGGGCCGCCGTTGGGGAACCCGTTCTCCAGCAGGTCCACCGTGAAGAAGGCGCTGGTGAGGTCGCCGTGGCCGAAGACCAGGTCTTGGTCGTACTTGATGCCGCGCTGGCCATTGAGGTCAATGTGGAAGAGCTTGCCGGCCCACAGGGCCTGGGCGATGCCGTGCGTGAAGTTCAGCCCGGCCATCTGCTCGTGGCCCGTCTCCGGGTTGAGGCCCACAATGTCGCCGTGTTCGAGCTGCGCGATGAATGCCAATCCATGTCCGACGGTGGGGAGGAAGATATCGCCGCGGGGTTCGTTCGGCTTCGGCTCCAGTGCGATCCGGAGGTTGTAGCCCTTTTCCTTGATGTAACCGGCGGCGGTGTCCACGCCTTCCTTCATGCGGTCCAGTGCTGCCGAGAGGTCCTTGGAACCGTCATATTCGCTGCCTTCGCGACCGCCCCACATCACGAACGTCTCGGCGCCAAGCTCGGCGGCGAGATCGATGTTGCGGAGGATCTTGCTCAGTGCGAAGCGACGGATGGAGCGATCGTTCGAGGTAAAGCCACCGTCCTTGAAGACGGGGTGGCTGAACAGGTTGGTGGTGACCATGGGTGTCTTCAGGCCGGTCTCAGCCAAGGCTGCCTTGAAGTTCTTGAGGATCAGCTCGCGCTCGGATGCGGTGGCATCAAAAGGAATCAGGTCATTGTCGTGGAAAGTGATGCCGTACGCGCCAAGCTCGCTGAGCTTGTGCACTGCTTCCACCGGGTCAAGGGCCGGGCGGGTAGCGACGCCGAAAGGATCGGCGCCGGTCCAACCGACGGTCCAGAGGCCGAAGGTGAAGCGGTCCTGCGGGGTGGGCTGCGGGGTCATTTTGCTCCTTTGCAAAGCACTGGGGAAGGAGGCGAAGAAAAGCACTCCAATTAGTTTTCAATCTGAACTATATGGGGGATGATGGATCATGGTCAATGGAAGCCAGCAACAATTTTTCAAATCCGCAGGGAGTCCCACGCCAGTGAACGAGTCAGCAGCGCCCGGCCGCGTAGGCGATGTCCGCCGTCGAAATCTTTCGCTGGTCCTGGACTCCATTGCCCGGACCGGCGATGCCAAGCCCAGCCGTGCGCAACTCGCGGCCGGAACGGGTCTTACCAAGGCGGCGGTCTCCAGTCTCGTGGCGGATCTGGTGGAGTCGGGCCTTGTTTCCGAAGTGGGCCTCTACCGCGATGGAGAGCGGGGAAGGCCTGGCCAGGGGCTGGAGCTCAGTTCGCGACGCGGCGTGGTGGGCATGGAAATCAACGTTGACTACCTTGCCGTGGGGCTGGTGGATCTGGGTGGTAATCTCCGCTTCCATTCCATTGTTGAATCGCGCAACCGGGGCATGGCACCCCAAGAGGTCATGCAGCGGCTGGGAAGTTTGGTGGCTGAAGCGGTTGCCGCAGCGGCAGTCGAAAACGTGGCCATCCTTGGTGGAGGCCTGGCCGTCCCGGGCCTGGTGGATGAGCAGCGGAACATAGTCCTGTCCGCCCCCAATCTCCACTGGGAAAACGAGCAACTGCAGCCCGGTTCCTTGCTTGAGGGTGCGCCCCTTGGCGTCCGGCTGTCCAACGAGGCCAACAGTGCCGCCCTCGGCGAACTTTGGTACGGCGGGGGTCCTGCAGATTTCCTCTACGTCTCCGGCGAAGTAGGTGTTGGTGGCGGTGTCATTATTGGCTCCGACCTCTATGTGGGCCCCGGGGGATCGGCGGGCGAACTGGGCCATATTGTTGTCCATCCGGAGGGGCCGGAGTGTTCCTGCGGCGGGGCGGGGTGCCTGGAAACTTTCGCCGGCCAGGAGGCCATCTTCGAGGCAGCCAATATCCCTGACGGCTCACTGGCGGATCGGACGGAGCAGCTCCTGGCCGCCCTCGCCGCCCGGGATCCCGGCGCGCTGAAGGCAGTGCACGACGCCGGGCGGTACTTGGGCGTCGCGCTCGCATCCTCGGCCCGCTTGATGGACATTGACGCCGTAGTCCTCGGTGGGCACTTTGCTTTGCTGGCAGAGTGGCTGAGGCCGGCGTTGCTTGTGAGCTTGGAGCGCTATGCGCCGGGACTCCTGGAGCCGGATAGCCTGGGTGTTTCCAGCTTGGAGCACTCCGGCACCCTTCTTGGGGCTGCCGGACAGGTCATCAGGTCGGTCATTGAGTCGCCGTTCGAGTTCCTTTTGGCGAGCAAGCTGGCCTAGTTTCGCCTATGGGTCGCAGGCGATAATTCGGCGTGGGTTCTTCCGCATGATTCATCAGCATGCTTACTATTGATGAGTCAGTTGTTCGCGAAAACCAACCCCACGGACGAGTGCCCCATGACTACACAAGACTCAGCCCACACCAGCACAGCCAAGGAGCAGACCGCCCCTTCCCCGGAAGATTCGCGGAAGCCGGACAGCCCCAACGATCTGGTCAAGCCCACTTGGATGTACATCGCCAAGCGGACGCTCCGGGAGTTCACCAAGGACCAGTGTCCCGATGCTGCAGCCGGCCTGACGTATTACGCTGTGCTCTCCCTTTTCCCCGCGCTTCTGGCGTTGGTCTCGCTGATTGGCATCTTCGGCGACGCCGGACGCACCACCACGGCGTTGCTCGACATCGTTCAGCAGTTCGCGCCGGGGCCGGGTGTGGACGCCATGCGCCAGCCGATCGAGGAACTGACGCAGTCCAATACGGCCGGCCTCGCCTTGGTTTTCGGTATTTTGGTGGCGCTCTGGTCGGCGTCCGGCTACACCACAGCCTTCAGCAGGGCCATGAACCGGGTCTATGAAGTGGATGAAGGCCGCGGGTTCGTCAAACTGCGCGGCACCATGCTCGCGGTTACCATCGTTGCCGTGGTCGGTGCCGCAATCGCCGCGGCCATGCTGGTCCTGAGCGGCCCGGTAGCAGAGGCCATCGGCGGTGCCATTGGCCTGTCAGAGGCGGCCCTGACAGTCTGGAACGTTGCCAAGTGGCCGGTCTTGATCTTGATCGTGGTGGCCATCATCGCAGTCCTCTACTACTTCACTCCCAACGTAAAGCAGCCCAAGTTCCGGTGGATGAGCATGGGCTCCTTCACCGCGCTGGTGATCTTTGCCCTGGCGTCGCTGGGATTTGGTTTCTACGTGGCCAACTTCAGCAACTACAACAAGACCTACGGCGCCCTGGCCGGCGTCATCATCATGCTGCTGTGGCTTTGGATCCTGAACATGTCCCTGCTGTTCGGTGCCGAGTTTGACGCCGAGATGGAACGCGGGCGCCAACTGCAGGGCGGTATTGAAGCCGAAAAGAGCATCCAGCTCCCGCCGCGCGATACCAAGAAGAGCGACAAGATGCAGGAAAAGGAAGACCAAGTCATTCGGGATGGCGAGGAAATCCGGGAAAACCACGGTGACCAGCCGGACCGGACAAGCAAGGGAGATCGCCGCCGTGAGAACTGATATGCCGCACAAGAAGCTCAAGGCCATCAAGGGCGGCGACAACGTCCGGATCGGTGGTGAGATTTTCCAGGTCAGCTCCGTGGAACCTCAAGAAGGCTCACGGAACATCAGTCTCGTATTGGAAGGGCACGACGGCGGATCGGTCACCTTTATCGGGTTGCCGAAGGCCAAGATGCAGCTCGCCGCGCGGGCATCCTGAGCCGCAGGAGCCCTCTGAGCCGCAGCCTCACAAGCCTCCGACACTGACGGTTCAGGCCTCGGCGGGAAAGCCCTGATCGGCGTCATCCCACCAGCCCTCCCAGGCGCTGGACGTCAGTCGCACGGCAACAGCGGGGGAGTGCTCGGGGCTGGATTCGCCGGAGGGACCGCTGTGGTTGCCGCTGGCATCGAGGAAAAAGCTGAGTGTCTTCAAGAGCATCATGGTGGTGTCCTTTCAGTGGTTTCGTGGACCTCTTTGTCCAGGTAAAACCAGCGTAGGTGGGCATTTTTTCCTCCCATCGACGCAATGTTTCAGCTGTGTACCTTTTATCTCACTTGCCCGTTCGCCGACTCACAGCCGACACAAACCCGGTGTATCGCCACCACCTGCTTTGGAGCTCACAGGCCCCGCGACACACCCATGTTGCGGCGTGTCCGGCCGTCCAGGATTCAAAGTGGGTGATGGCCGTACACACAGCCAGGACGGACACTCGAACAGGGCACCAAAAAGCGGGCCCCCGCCGTGACCGTGGCAGGAACCCGCTTGTTCTTGGAGTGATCCTCCCGCGGAGCTTAGGGCATCCGCGGGAGGATCACGTGTTACGCGAACGGGAGGACGAGCTCCGCGTAGCGCTGCTTCATGGTTTCCAGGACGGTGTCGCCATCGGCATCCCAGATTTCCTGATTGAAGATTTCAACCTCGATGTCGCCCGTGTATCCGGCGTCCCTGACCCAGGTGCCGATGGTGGCGAAGTCGATGACGCCGTCGCCCATCATGCCGCGGGACAACAACGCGTCCGCAGCGATGGGCAGGTTGAAGTCGCACACCTGATAGGAGGCAAGGCGGTTCTCGCGGCCGGCACGGTCGATCTGGGCCTTCAGTTCCGGATCCCACCAGACGTGGAAAGTGTCGACGGCGACGCCAACAGCCTTTGCGTCATAGGGCGCGGCAAGATCCAGTGCTTGTCCAAGGGTGGAGATCAGCGCGCGGTCAGCGGCGTACATCGGGTGCAGGGGTTCCAGCACCAAGCGGACACCGTTTTCGGAAGCGAAAGGAACCAGTTCCTCGAGCCGGTCGGCCACACGCTGGCGCGCAGCGACTACGTCCTTCTCACCCGGAGCGAGCCCGCCGACCACCAGGAACAGCTCCTGGGTGTCCAGTGCTACGGCTTCGCGGACGGCTTCGAAGTTGTCGGCCAGGGCGGCTGCCTGTCCTTCAGCGTCGGCCGCCGTGAGGAAGCCGCCGCGGCACAACGACGAAACCCGGAGGCCGGCGTCCTTGATCAGCTTGGCGGCCTTATCCAGTCCGGCCTCGGCCACGCGGTCACGCCACGGCCCGATCGCGGGGATGCCGGCACGTGCGCAACCATCCACGGCCTCGGCAAGCGTCCACTTCTTGGTGGTGGCGCTATTCAGGGACAGTCGGGAGAAGTCGCTCATGCGCCCACCCCGTTGATCCGCAGGAAGTCGGACATCCGGAACGCGGCCAGCGAAGGATCCTTCAACAGTCCGGCTTGGTCGGCCAGTTCGAAGGTCTTGGCCAGGTGCAGGACCGAACGGCCCGAGTGCAGGCCGCCCACCATCTGGAAACCGGGCTGCTTGCCGTTGAGCCAGGACATGAAAGCGATGCCGGTCTTGTAGTAGAACGTGGGTGCGCTGAAGATGTGCTTTCCGAGCTCGCGGGTGGAGTCCAGGATCGCACGGCCTTCGGCGCCTTGGCCGGCGTCGTACTTCTGCAACGCGACCGAAGCGGCCGGGTAGATGGCAGCGAAGATACCCAGGAGCGCATCCGAGTGGTGGGTTTGGTCGCCGTCGATCAGTTCCGGGTAGTTGAAGTCGTCGCCGGTGTAGAGGCGGACTCCTTCCGGAAGATTGGCACGCAGGGCTACCTCATGCGAGGCGTCCAGCAGCGAAACCTTCACTCCGTCAACCTTGTCCGAGTGCTCACGGATCAGGCTGAGGAACGTTTCGGTGGCCACGGAGACGTCGTCCGAGCCCCAGTATCCGGCCAGCGCGGGGTCGAACATGGTGCCGAGCCAGTGCAGGATGACGGGCTGGTCGACTTCCTGCAGGAGCGTCGAGTAGACGTGCAGGTAGTCGTCGGCGCCGTTGGCAACCTTGGCCAAGGCACGGGATGCCATGAGGATGACCTTGGGACCGGCCTCGCTGACGACGGCGATCTGCTCGCGGTAGGCGTCGATGACGGCCTGGATGCCGGCTGCTCCCTCAGGAAGGGCAGCAATGTCCAGCTGATCGGTGCCTGCGCCGCAGGAGACGAGGTCGCGGACCGACTTACCGGTGATGGCTGCGTTGCCCGCTGCCACAACGGAGGCTGCCTCGGCGCCGGTGCGCTTGATGAGCTGCTGCGTGGCTGCCCAGTCCAGGCCCATGCCGCGCTGTGCGGTGTCCATGGCGTCAGCAACGCCCAGGCCGTAGGACCACAGCTCGTGCCGGTAGGCCAGGGTGGCGTCCCAGTCCAGCTGGGCCGGCGCGCCGGGAGTGTTGTCCGCAGCGACCTCGGGGATCACATGGGCTGCGGCGTAGGCGCGGCGGGCCGTCAAAGGTGCGGTCGGCTTGGCCCAGGAGGTGGCTGCCTGAAGGCGGTACTCGCGCGTGCCGCCGTCGTCTGTGGGAAGAATCAGTGACGTCATTAGAGGGTGATCTCCGGGATGTCGATGGTGCGGCGCTCGGCGGAGGACTGCAGGCCGAGTTCGGCCAGCTGCACGCCGCGTGCTGCGGAAAGGAGGCCGAAGCGGTGCTCGCGGCCGGCGACGACGTCGCGCAGGAACTCTTCCCACTGCAGCTTGAAGCCGTTGTCCAGTTCAGCGTTGGCGGGAACTTCCTGCCACTGGCTGCGGAAGGATTCGGTGACGGGCAGGTCCGGGTTCCAGACAGGCTTGGGGGTGTGGGCGCGCTGCTGCGCAACGCACTTGTTCAAACCGGCGACGGCGGAACCGTGCGTGCCGTCGATCTGGAACTCAACCAGTTCGTCGCGGTAGACGCGGACGGCCCAGGAGGAGTTGATCTGGCCGATGACGTCGTCCCCGCCCGGGGTTTCGAGCTCGAAGATGCCGTAGGAAGCGTCGTCGGCAGTGGCCTTGTATTCCTTGCCGGCCTCGTCCCAGCGTGCGGGGATGTGCGTGGCGGTCTTGGCGTTGACGCTCTTGACCTTGCCGATGATGCCTTCAAGGACGTAGTTCCAGTGGCAGAACATGTCCGTGGTCATTCCGCCGCCGTCTTCCTTGCGGTAGTTCCAGGACGGACGCTGCGCAGCCTGGACATCGCCTTCGAAGACCCAGTAGCCGAATTCGCCGCGGATGGACAGGATGCGGCCGAAGAAGCCTTCATCCACCAGGCGGCGGAGCTTTACCAGGCCGGGGAGGTACAGCTTGTCGTGCACAACGCCTGCGGTAACGCCGGCTTCCTTGCCGATCTGAGCCAGTTCAATGGCTTCTTCCAGGGTCTCTGCCGTGGGCTTCTCGGTGAAGATGTGCTTTCCGGCGCGCATTGCCTTCTTCAGGGTGGCGGCGCGGAGGCTGGTCATGGAGGCGTCAAAGATGATGTCAACGGTGGGATCAGCGATCACGGCGTCCAGGTCCGTGGTCCATTCGGACACCTTGTGGAGCTCGGCGAGTTCACGGATCTTGGCTTCGTTGCGGCCAACCAGGATCGGTTCCACCTGCACCTTGGTGCCGTCTTCAAGGGTGAAGCCACCGGCATCGCGGATGGGCAGGATGGACCGCAGCAGGTGCTGGCGGTAGCCCATACGGCCAGTGATGCCGTTCATGGCGATGCGGATCGTCTTTGTTTCGAAGCCCATGTTTTCTCCAGTGCCTTGTGTGCCGGTCGCTTTGCGGATGCCGGTGCTTTCAGTCGTGTGGTGTGGGAAAGCGCATTCCCGTTGCAATCGATCATGCACCATGACGCGCCGGGTTGGCAAGCGCTTTCCCGGAATTGCCCGAAGACTGACATAATTTCCCTAGCGCCAGTCCCGACGCCTGCAGACAAGGAGGGCCCCGTGGCCGCCAGCACACTGAGTGAAGTTGCCCGTTTAGCCGGGGTCTCCCTGGCTACGGCATCCCGGGTCCTGAATGGATCTTCCCGGAAGCCGGCTGAGGACATTGCCGAGCGCGTTCGGGAGGCTGCCGACAAACTCGGATACGTTCCCAACGCGCAGGCCCAGGCCCTGGCAAAGTCCAGCTCAGGCTTGATCGGACTGGTTGTCCACGACATCGCCGATCCCTACTTCTCTGCGATCGCCCGCGGAGTCCAGGAAGCTGCCCGGCAGCAGAACCGCATGGTGCTCCTGGCCAGCACGTCCGGGGCTCCTTCTGATGAAAAAGAGGCCGTAGCGGCCTTCGCCGCGCGTCGTGCGGACTCAATCGTCATTGCCGGCTCGCGTTCCGTACGTGCCGAGGACAAGCAAGGCAACATTGAACTGGCTGCCGAGCTGGACCGCTACTGCCGCAACGGCGGACATGTGGGGGTGGTAGGCCACCCGGTTGTCGGCGCGTCCATCACCGAGGGCTACCACGTGGTGAAAGTACCCAATGAGGAGCTCGCTGCCGGCCTGGCTGCCGAGTTGGCCGCCACTCACGATGGTGCCTTCCTGATCATTGCCGGACCCGAAGGGCTCTACACCTCGGACGATCGGGTTCGCGGCTTCCAACGTGGTCTTGAAGAAGCCGGAAAGCCTGCGGCCGAGGTGATCCGCACTGGATTTAACCGTGCCGGCGGATACGATGCCGGCGCGGCTCTTGCCGAGCGCATCAAGTCCTCCCCGGAACGCCTCTGCATCTTCGCGGTCAACGATGTGATGGCCATCGGGGTTACGGCAGCACTTCGGCCCGAGGGCGTGTGGATTCCCAGGGATGCCACGATTGCCGGCTTTGACGATATTGAAACCCTGCGCGACTTCCGGCCGGCCCTCTCCACGGTTCACCTGCCGCTTGAGGATATTGGCAGGCTCGCAGCTGGAGACCCGGACACCCCTCCCGTGAGCGGCGCGGTCAAGCTTCGCCGCAGCACGGAGATTCCAGCCGAATCACAAGCATGACTCCAGCCGATGCCAAGGCGCCCCGGGCGCTCACGGTGATCCCCGCCGTCGGGCGTTCCTCCCGAACTGCACCTGCCATTCTGGTGCTGCCAGGAGGAGGCTACGCGAAGACGGCAGACCATGAGGCCGAACCCGTGGCCGAATGGCTTGCCTCGTTGGGCATCCACGCGTTCGTGTTGCGGTACCGGGTGGCGCCTGAGCAACACCCTGCGCCGCTGGAAGATGCCAAGAGGGCCCTGTTGTGGATCCGGGCAGGCAACCACGGCTTGAAGGTCGAGGCCTCCAAGGTGGGGGTCCTGGGGTTTTCGGCCGGCGGCCACCTCGCATCCACGCTATCCGTTGGCGTTGCCACCGGTGATCCTTTGCTGGACGCCACGGGCGCTGTTCCGGACCTCAGCATCCTCTGCTATCCCGTGATTTCATTTGTGGATTCCGTGCATCAAGGGTCCGTGGACAACCTCGTGGGAACGGGTGCGGGACTGGAAGTGCTGCGCGGGATGTCCGCGGAGCTGAACGTTACCCCTGCCACGCCGCCCGCTTTCCTGTGGCACACCGCCGAGGACCAATCAGTCCCCGTCAGCCACAGCCTCGCCTATGCCGCGGCGCTCAGCCGCGCCGGTGTTCCGGTGGAGCTGCACGTCTTTCCGAGCGGAGTCCACGGTATTGGCTTGGCACAGGGAACGCCGGGTGCCGATCAATGGACAACGCTCTGTGCCGCCTGGCTTCGGCGAATGGAATGGACTGCCTAGCCGCGTCAGTCCTCACCGAGGGTGATGGTGTGCAGGAAAGCGGCGTCGTTGAGTACGTTGTCCGGGAGATCGTCCTGGACGAATTCCAGCATGATGTCCATGTCCTTGCCGTTACCGCGCAGGACATCGGTGACCGTCTGCCAGAGCAGCTTCCGGTTCCGCAGCGGAAAGCGTTCAGCTTCCGGACCCCACGAGAAACAGTGCACGCCCACTACATGCGGCAGGACCTGGTGGAGCGAGTCCAGTGCCTGCTGATCAGAAAGTCCGACGGCGGGCTGCCAGTAGGTGCCGACGTTGCCGTGATTCACCCGGTTCAGTAAGTCCAGGGTGGTGGCCGGGGAGTCGGTGAGCGTGTTGCCGTGGTACTCAAAGGCGATGGCGACGCCCCGGGCGGCTGCGAGATCGGCAATCCGCCGGGTGTCCGTGACCACGGCATCCCAAAGGCTTTCACTCGCTTCGGCAGAGCCAAGTTCACCGGCCCATACCCGGATCCTGGGAGCACCCAGCGCTGAGGCCAGGTCCAGCACGCGCCCGAAGTCCCCGAATGCACCGCAACGGTAGTACGAACCGAGGGAGAGGACTCTGAGCCCGGCCGCCGTGGTGGCTTCCTTGGCCCGCGCCGCCGACTCCGCATCGCTTACGTGGACATCGGTGCCCCACTCGATGCCTGCCAGTCCTGCATTCGAGGAGATTCGAACCACCTCGTCAATCCCGTGTGATCGGAGAGTGACGGAACAGATGCCCGGCGTGAGGTCAGCAAGCGTAGTGAGGTCGATCATGATCACAGGATACCGGGAATGCGCTTACCCAGTAAGGGCGTATCGCCTGTTGAACTCTCCCGCAGCCTTTCCCGCCGTGCGCACCCCTTGGCGCCGGCACCGCACCCGTTCGCGCCACACGCACCAGAGGTTTCTGGTGCGAATGGGGGAAAGGGGTCGGCGTCTGTGCCAAGTCACGCTAAAGATTGATCCAGTAACGCCGGATCGCTTCCGTCACTCCCAACGCCGGTGCAAAACTCTCCGGTGGCCGGACGCTTTCAAGAACGCCGCCGCATGCCTCGATGGTGCGGGCGGATGCCACGTTCGGCTGTTTGCACGTCACCAGCACGCGTTCCATACCCAGGGCGCGTGCTTCCTGGAGGGCGCCGTTGAGGGCAAGCTTGGCGAGTCCCCGGCCCCTGGCGCTTGGCCGGATTCCATAACCGATATGTCCTCCCACTTCGGTCAGATACTCATTGGCCAACGAGTGCCTGAGGCTGGTGGAACCCAGATAAGAATTGCCCTCCACCACCCAGATGGTGCTCTGGTTGACCAAGCCTTCGGGAGGCTGGAATTCTTCCAGGGGCATGTGGTGCAGCAGTTCAATCCACTTCGCGTAGTCGCTGCCGTCGCGGAGGTCCAGCTCGTAGCGGGCTGCCAGAAAGGCCGCGGAGCCATGTTGGTCGAGGGTTCCCCACTCGTCCCAGCTTTCAAGCCAGGACGCATGAAAGCTGGCGGAGGGTTGCGTGAGCTCGGTGTGAATCATTCGGTGAGCGTACTACGGCTGCTTCCGGGGCCTGGTCCGCTAGTTCGACTTGCTCAGCGTCCGGCCCATGATGGCCTGCGTGAGGGCGTCGATCACTTCAGCGTTGGCCAGCGGGTTGCGGATCAGGGTGAAATCGACGTCACCTACCGGCGGCAGTCCGAAACGCTGTGTGATGACTTTGAGGTCCTCGGGAACCAACGACGACGGCATCACAGCGACCCCGATGCCCGCACGTACGGCTGCCAGCACTCCACTGATCTGCTTGGTGCTGCACGTGATGCGCCACGTCCGGCCCTCGGCTTCCAAAGCATCGATGGCCAGCTTTCGGCTCAGGCTCGGGGCGGGGTACGCGATGAGGGGCACCGGCGCCCCCGGTTCCAGCACCGTCTGTTCCACGCCCACCCAGGCGAAGTTGTCATGCCGGACCACAGTGCCTTCCTTGGCGCCCGCCACCCATTTGACGAACACCAGATCCAGTTGCCCGGCGTTTAGCCGCTTGTACAGCTGATCGCTTTGGCTGACGGTGAGCTCGAGGTTGATCTGCGGGTAGAGCTGCCGGAATTCGCGAAGGATCCGGGGGAGGCCGGTGATGGCGAGGTCGTCGGCGGTCCCGAAGCGCAGGCGTCCGCGCATTGCCGAGCCGGAAAAGTAGCGGGCGGCGGAGTCGTGCGCGGCCAGGATGCTGCGGGCAAATCCGGCCATGGCGTCTCCATTGTCGGTCAGCCGGACCTCGCGCGTATCCCGGGCAACCAGCACCCGCTTGGCGGCGGCCTCAAGCTTGCGGACATGCTGGCTGACGGTGGGCTGTGCGAGCCCAAGACGTTCGGCAGCTTTGGTGAAACTCAGCGTTTCCGCGACCGCCAAAAAGGAACGGAGCTGGACAGGTTCGAACACGGAACTCCTCTAAGCGCAGGTCAGCGCACGGCCGGAGTACTGCGCCGATGCCCCTTGTCCCGCAGGCACCTCATTGCATTCCGCAATGCTAGTTATAGGCGCAATACGCTTCCATAATTGCTGCTGGCAACCATAGCGTTAAACGCATCCCACCGAAACTCTCCATCCGAGGACTACTTTTGGCACCCCCACCGCCTTCAGCGGCAAACGTCAGCCAGCCCGTCATCGATTCCCTCTCCGCGCCTCAGCCCGCGGACACCGTCACCCAGCCACTCGCCGTCGTGAGTGAAAAGCTGCCCTGGCGGCATACCTTCATCTCGTTGAAGGTCCCCAATTTCAGGATCTTTGCGATCGGCCACTTCATTGCCGTGATCGGCATCTGGATGCAACGCATCGCCCAGGACTGGATGGTGCTCCAGCTGTCCGGGTCGGTCACCGCCGTCGGAATTACCGTGGCGCTGCAATTCATGCCGTCGCTATTCCTTGGTCCCTGGGGCGGCATGATGGCCGACCGCTTCGCCAAGCGCAAGATCCTCATCATCTGCCAATCCGCGGCGGCCGTGCTGGCCGCGGCGCTCGCGGTGCTTTCCCTGAGCGGTCTCGTCCAGGTATGGCACGTGTACGTCATTGCCTTGGTTCTGGGCTTCGTTACTGTCCTGGACCAGCCTGCCCGGCAAGTGTTCGTCAATGAGCTGGTGGGCCCCAAATACTTGCGGAACGCCATCAGCGTCAACTCCACCACCTTCCAGCTCGGCGGCCTGATCGGGCCCGCGTTGGCCGGTGTTCTGCTCACCGCCGTCGGTGCCGGCTGGGCCTTCGCCGCCAACGCCGTGGCATGCTGCTCCACTGTTGCGATGCTGCTGATCCTCCGCAAGGACCAGCTGCACCTCAGCCAGCCCACACCCCGCAAGAAGGGAATGCTGCGCGAAGGCCTCAACTATGCGCTCAGCAAACCCACCATTTACTGGCCGTGGCTGATGGCCGGCTTCGTGGCAGTTTTCGCCATGAGCCTGCCCGTGCTGCTGGCCGCCTTCGCGGACCACGTGTACGACGCCGGTGCCGGAGGCTACGGCCTGCTCAACGCGATGGTTGCGCTCGGTGCACTGATCGGCGCGGTGGCTTCCACCCGCCGCCGTCAGCTGCGGTTGCGATCGGTGGTGACGTCCGCCGGGTTGTATGGGCTGATGCTCTGTGTCTCTTCGCTCATGCCAACCATGGTGTGGTTCAGCGTCACCATGGTCCTCGCCGGATTCTGGTGCCTCATGTTCCTCACCGCGGCCAACCAAATGGTGCAGACCAGCTCAAACATGAGCATCCGTGGGCGCGTCATGAGCCTGTACCTGGTGGTGCTGATCGGCGGGCAGGCAATCGGTGGTCCCATGATGGGCTGGCTCGCTGAGCACTTTGGCCCGCACCTGGCGGTCCTGATCTCCGGTGGCGTGCCGGCCATCGCCGCCGCGGTAGTCGCCGTCGTACTGGCACGTAAGTCATCCCTGCACATCAAGGTGGACCTGCGCGACCGGCGGCGGGTGCTGAAGATCGTGCAGGAGCCGCAGACGGTTTAGAAAATGCAGGCGCCCCCGGGGAACCAGGGGCGCCTGCATCTCAAAGGCTATTGCGAATTCAAGGGCTATTGCGGCTGAAGCCGGGCTACCGGCAAGTGCGGGAATTCCGCTGAGCGTCCCTGGAATTCCAAGACGTCCGGGTTGCGGATCACGCCGTCGCGGATTTCGATGGCGCGGGAGATGGTGTCGCTGGCATCCCACGCGTCCGGGCCCGCCACAACGGTGTCCAGGAATGGCAGCAGGGCTTCGCTGATTTCCCAGCTGGCCGAGTTCCAAAGATACGACGGGCTGTGGTCCACGGCGTAGTAGTTGACGTGGCCGCCCACGCGGAACATGGGGTCATCGAACGTGGTGGTTCGGGCCCAACTGAAGCCCATCCCCTCGTCGCAGGAAACGTCCACAATCAAACTGTCGGCCCGGAAATCCGTCAGGTCCTCCGTGCGAAGGTAGGTCAGCGGGGCGTTGGGGTCCTGCAAAGTGCAATTGACCACGATGTCCGCCGCCGCCAGGAACGGTGCCAACGGTTTGCGGCCCTTGTCCGTGATGACTTCGCTAAGGAACGGTGCCTCATTGTCGTGATCGAACTGGACGATCCTTACTGAATGGATCGGTGACCCGACGGCGGCAACTCCACGGTTGGTCAGGACCTGGACGTCGTGGACACCGTGGGCGTTCAAAGCCGTGACGGCACCGCGGGCAGTGGCACCAAAGCCAATGACGACGGCGCTCAGCCGGCGGCCGTAGTCGCCCGTGGAACCCGTAAGCGCCAAGGCATGGAGCACGGAGCAGTAGCCGGCGAGTTCGTTGTTCTTGTGGAACACGTGCAGGCCAAATCCACCGTCGGCCGCCCAGTGATTCATCGCCTCAAAGGCAATGAGCGTCAACTTCTTGTCAATCGCCAGCTGGGTGATGGCCCTGTCCTGGACGCAATGCGGCCAGCCCCACAGTGTTTGGCCGTCCCGGAGCTCGGCCAGATCCTGGGCCTGCGGCTTAGGCAGGAGGATGACATCGCTGGACGCAATCAACTCCTGGCGGGTACCGAGCCCACCCACCATCGATTTCAGCGTGCTGTCAGAGACGCCGAAGCGATCGCCATAGCCATGTTCAAACCAGAGCTGCTGGCGCACTTCCGGATCGATACGTTCCAGATGCTGTGGATGGATGGGGAGGCGGCGCTCATGGGGCTTTAGCGAGGACGCCAGGAGCCCGACGCTCAGTGGGCCGGTCACTTCTTGTTGCCGGTCGAAGGTTTCGCAGCCTCCGTGGCGGAGGACTCGGAAGCCCGCTTATCGGCTCGTTTTTCCTTGATGGACTTACTGGATTTTTTCGATGCAGCTTGGCGCGGTGATTTGTCGCCCATGGTGGCTCCCTTAGAGCGGAGCCGAAATGGCTCCTGACTCCTGACCCTACACCTCGCAGGGAGGCACAGTGTCAGCGGTCACTATGCCGGGACGATTCCCAGCCCACGGGTGGGGTGGGCGTGCGGCCCGGGCGGGGTGGGTGTCGTCGTCGGGCATTCAGTCCTTGGAACCAGCCCTTGGACGCAAAGAAACCCCGGATCGTGGGATCCGGGGTTTTCCTTGAGCGGGCGACGGGAATCGAACCCGCGTATCGAGCTTGGGAAGCTAGCGCTCTACCATTGAGCTACGCCCGCGCTGCCCGGTAAAAATCGCCCGGGCGAGTCCTAGCTTAGCGCAGTTGCGGGGCTGCCCATGACAAGCACGTCCGGTGCCTACTTGAACAGTTTCAGCCCGTTCCATCCGGACCCCACCTGGCGGTACGTGGTCCACTGGCTCCGACCCAGGCCGTAGTTGTACAGGTTGCCGTCGGCGGTCTGGGCCGTGATGCCGCGGGTGCCCGCGCCGGTCAGCCCGAAGCTCGGGGCCAGGACCCGCATGTACTGCCAGCCCGTGCCCACGGTAGTGGCCGGCCCATAGAAGCCGGCCCAACCGTCGCCGCGGTAGTTGATGAGGGCGCCGGAGCCCGTCCTCGCCAGGATGTCGTTGGCGCCATCGCCTTCCCAATCGGCGATGGTCAACTCCATGCCGTTCCAACCCTTGCCGATGATCTGGGGAGCACTCAGGGCACCACCAAAGGTGTTGGGGTAATAACGCAGTACGCCGTCAGGGAAGTAGCCGACGACGCCGGGGCGGCCATGTGCGTGCGTCCACTTACCCACGGTGATGGTCATGCGCTCCCAGCCGCCGTTGCCCACCACCACCTGATTGCCGAACCCGCCGCCCGGCAGGCCCCGATAAACCCCCAGGACGCCGTTGTTCCACTGCGCCAGGAGATCGTAGATGCCGTCAATGTCCCAGTCCACCACGAAGGCCTGCTTCAACCCGGTCCACCCGGAACCGATCTGGACGGCACCGGCGTAGCCGCCCGCCGCCGTCGCGGGGTATCGCAACAGGCGGCCGGAAGAATCGGCAGCCACCAGGTCCGCGCCTGACTTGATGCTGGCCCCGGCTGCGGTGTTGCCCGCAAAGTAGTGCTCCATCGTGGGGAAGCCGCGCCGGTTCATGTCAGTGGCGAGGGCTACTCCCACATAACGCAGGTGCCAGGGCTCGTAGCTATACCCGGTGGTGCCCGTGTAGCCGTTGGGGTAACGGACAATGAAACCGTATTTGTGGGCATTGGCAGCCACCCACTTGCCTGCCACAGTGTCACCGAAGCACGTGCTGAGCCCACAGCTGCCGGCAGCGTTGCCGATGTCCATGGCGAGGCCCGTCTGGTGCTCGCTGTACCCCGGACGGGCGGAGATAGTGTCCGCGTACGCCTGGCCGTAAGCATTGACATAGCCCCAGTACACCTGGCTTTGGGTGGCGTAGGAACGGTAACCGCTCACGATCGACAAGCCGCCGGTACCGGCGTCCGCTGCGCCTTGGAACAGCCCGTTGAGCCATGCGGCAGCTTCCGCCCGCATGTACTGGCCGGAGCCACGCGCGTTAACAAGGTCCGACGGCGCGTAGCTCGCCGGATTCAGCGGCCGCGACTTGTTGACCAGGACCGAGAAGTTGGCCGGATCCCCGATGGGGTCCACACTCGGCAACGGGTTGACCGTTGTGGGGATTTTCGTGGTGGCCGCTGTTTTAGCGGTGGCGTTCACCGTTGGTGCTGCCGCCGTGGCAGGCAACGCTGTGACAACTCCGCCGGCCACCGCCACAGCGAGGAAAACAGCGCACGCAGCCATCCGGCGTCGTGCCTTAATAACAAAAGATTGATGTCCCGGAACCCGCATAACGCCCCCAAATCGGTTTTAGCCAGCCTCGGGAACTCTACCCCGTGGTGCCATGCCCTGTCAGTCGTAACTTTATGAAGCGCCAGATAACCATTCGGTCAAGGCTCGACTCTTATGTGTGCCGGTGGAGCGTCCGCTGACTATTCTGAAGGTGTTAGCTGCAGCGTATGGGGAACCGGGCTACGACATTCGAACCGTACGCCGAAAGAGGTTTCCGTGGCATTTGCAGACTACGAAGTGGTGATCAGCAGGGACGCCATGACCGTCTACGGATTCCTCATGGACGGCATGAACAACTCCCTCTGGCGATCTGGAATCCGCAGCATCTCGCTGCGCTCCGGCATCCGCGGCCAAAAGGGCGCGCTCTACCAACAGACCATCAACGGCCCGGGCGGACGTCCCATCGCCGCCGATTTCCAGATCACCGAGGCCAGGCCCGGAGCGGAAGTCCGGTTCGCCGTCGTCGCAGGACCCGCCCGACCCACCGGCGGCTACTACCTCAGTACCGAAGGCCAAACCACGCGGCTCCGGTTCGCCCTTGAGTACCACCCCAAGGGCCTGCAAAAGCTGATGAACGGCATGATCCAAAAAACCATGGAAAGCGAAGTTGCCCAGTTGGAGCAGCTCAAAACCGTGATGGAGTCGCGCTCCGTAGTGTGAGCGCTACCGTTGTTGGCCTCCCGGCTATTGGGCCAGCTTGAAGCCGCTCCACCCGCCACCCACGGCGACCGGCGTCGTCAGCCTTCCGGAGGTGAGGTCCCAGTACTCCAGTACCCCGTTGGTACCCAGTCCCGCGATGCCGGTGGTGTTCGCTCCCGTTACGCCCTTCAGTGAACGCAGACCTGAATAGTCCGTCCACGCCGCACCCACTATGGGCCTTGCTTCCTGCCTGGGCGTAGCCAATCCGGTGCCACGGTACAGCCGCAAGGAACCGTTGGATTCAACGGTGAGAAGGTCCTGGAAGCCATCAGCGTTGTAATCAACCATGCTGAGCCGGAGGGCCTTGTTTCCCGTGCCGATCGCTGCCTGGGAACGGATGTACGTCATCCCCGCGTTCTTGTACAACCAGAGACCGCCCGATGCGTCCATGGCCACGATCTGCGGCAGCCGGTTGTTGGCGCACCAGTTCCCCACGGCAATGTTCAACGACTGCCACCCATGGCCCAGAACTCCCGGGGAACCGAAGCCGCCGGTCTGCCTGCCCGGATACACCAGGAGTGCTCCGTCGGTGCGTTGGGAGATGAGGTCAAAGACGCCGTCCCGGTCCCAGTCACTGACGAACAGTTCCTTGAGGCCAGTGAAACCTATCCCGATCTTGCGGGCCGCGCCGTATTTCGCGTTTCCCAAGGAGGGGTACGAATAGACGGTCCCGTCTTTTCCGATCGAGACCAGATCCGCTGCACTCCTGATGGAGGCGCTGCTGAGATTGAGCGTCGGGGGCTGGTATTTGTCGCCCGGCTGGCACGCTCCAACGGGATCCGCAGGAGGAGTGACCGTCCCTCCGGGTGCCGTGGTGGTTCCGGCCGGCAGCGAGGTGTAGCCGAAGAAATTCACCACACCCCACAGCGTGTAACGGTTTGGCGTGGTCTGCCAGTTACCGTCCGTGTACGTAATGCCGATACCCATGACGTTGAACCGGGGATCCCGCAGCAGGGCATCGTGCCCCGGGGAACCCTTCCACCACTCCACCAGTTGCGCAGCATCGCGGTCCCAGCGGACGGCAATGACCTCACCCGCCCCGTTGTTCGGGTTGAGTGCACGCGGGTCGGTCCAGAAATTGGGGCGGTGCTGGATCACTTCCCGTGTTGCGATGTTGTTGGACCAGTCCTGCGCCAGGCTCGCCACGGTCGCGTGGTACTTCACCGGGGCCAAGCCCAAGGATGCGCGGTAGCTGTTGATCGCGTTGAACACCGTCAGGATTGCGGCAGTGTTGCTGTCCGGCAGGAGGGCAAGGGCGCCGTTGTCCGGATTGTTTTCACCGCTGGGGGCTTTGCCGGGGAAGGGGGTGGTGCTGGGTGTTGGGGTCTGGGGTGCGTCCGGGGTTGGCGGCTGCGGCTGCGTGGCGCTGGGCTGTGATGAGCGGCTGGGGGCCGGTGATTCGCTGGGTGCTGGTGATTCGCTGGGGGCCGGTGATTCGCTGGGTGCCGGTGCAGCCGGTGCCGACGGCGAAGCCGTGGGGGTTGAAGTCTGAGTGGGGGAGGGAATCGGCGCTGACGGGGTAGCTGATGGCGTTGGTGTTGCTGTTGCTGCCGGTGATGCGGATGCAGAGGCCGTAGGCAGCGGGCCCAGGGCTGGTGCTGTCGGCGTCGGAAGTGCTGAGGATGACGACTGCGACGGCGACGGTTCAGCGGGGCTGGAAACGGCCGGTTCGCTGGGGGCAGGGTTCCCGGTGCCTTCCGTCGATGGACCGTCCGGACCACCCGGACCGTCCGGACCCCACGAAGGTCCGATGTTCGGCACCGGTGGTGGCGTCTCGATGACCGGATCCAGGGCAATAGGCCTGGTCGGCACAACGGTGGGCGAACCGTCGTCGGCCGGGGGCACTGCGGCGGGGTCGGAGGCTTCCCCCACGGCAGGGACATCAGCGGAGGGTGCGGTTTCCGGCGTCGCAGTTGGTTCGGGTGCCGTCAGGCCTGACTCGACATTGGCGGACGGGGTGGCGCTGCCGACCGGACCCGCATCCGTAGCTGGCAGGATCTGGCTCGAAGCCGCCACACACAGGGCCAGTGCCCCGGCCAGCACAATGGAAGCCGGCACTGCCAGTTTTTTCACAATTACCCCGCGGATGCTCGTTGCCCCCAGGTACGGGCGCGGTTCTACATGTCCGGGAACTATAGTCCCACGGGGACGCCCGGACAATGCATGGGGACTTGGATGCATGGGGTATTTTTGATGCTGTGCTGATCTCTGACCGCGACATACGTGCCGAAATAGACTCCCAACGGATTGTTCTTGAGCCGTACGACCCCGCGATGGTGCAGCCGTCTTCAGTGGATGTCCGGATTGACCGGTTCTTCCGTCTGTTCGACAACCACAAATACGCCCACATCGACCCCGCCGAGGAACAGCCCGAGCTAACGCGGCTGGTGGAAGTTGAAGGCGACGAACCCTTCATCCTGCACCCTGGCGAGTTCGTCCTGGGCTCCACGTATGAAACAGTCAGCCTCGCCGACGACATCGCGGCGCGCCTCGAAGGCAAGTCGTCCTTGGGTCGGCTCGGACTGCTGACGCACTCCACGGCAGGCTTCATCGACCCCGGATTCTCGGGCCACGTGACATTGGAACTCTCCAACGTTGCCACTTTGCCCATCAAACTGTGGCCCGGCATGAAGATCGGACAGCTCTGCTTCTTCCGGCTGACGTCCTCCGCCGAGCGCCCCTATGGCTCCGGCGAATACGGCAACCGATACCAAGGCCAGCGCGGTCCCACCGCCAGCCGCAGCCACCAGAACTTCCACCGGACGTCCATCTAGCCCTACCTCCCCGCCGAGGGGCTGGCTCTCGGCACTTTGGGTGGGTCTTCTTCCCCGCGAGGGGCTGGCTCTCGGCACTTTGGGTGGGTCTTCTTCCCCGCGAGGGGTTAGTTTTCGGCACTTTGGGTGGGTCTTCTTCCCCGCGAGGGGTTAGTTTTCGGCACTTTGGGTGGGTCTTTCGGTCGAGATCCCGCCCCTCAATGAGGCTCGCCGGGCTCCACTAGTCCTCCACACTGTGGGTAACCTCACGGGGCGTCCTCGACCATGCCAACAATGGCTGATGAGGATTTCCGCACCGCTCCCCACTGAGTTCCTGGGTCGTTCCTTTACGCTTGCCGAGCAACGGGCGGCCGGCATCCCGGAACATCGTGCGTGGAACAGCGATCTCCAGGTAGCCAGCAGGGGAATCCGGGTTCCTTGGGGTGAACAGCAGGACCTTGCCCATACAGCGAGACTCCTCACCGGGATCAGTGAGGGAGCCATTTGTTGTCGTGAAACGGCTGCCATGCTCTGGGGTTGCCCACTTCCTTGGGATGCCCAACAGGATTTCCTGGTTCATCTCACCAGGTCCGACGCTGCCTTTCGACCCCAACGCAGGGGAGTTAAGGGGCATCGGATGGTTTTGGCGCCCTCCGACGTCAGAACCCTGCAAGGGATTCCCATAACGAGCCCCGCCCGTACATGGCTGGACCTGGCTGCCGTGCTGCCCTTCGAGGACTTGGTGGCTGCCGCTGATCATTTCATCTGCAGGCAAACAAGAAGTTTTGGTCACAACCGGGTACCCCTTTGTTCCCTCGAGGATCTCAAAACGCAGGTTTATCGGCATGCCGGCATGCGTGGCATCCGCAAGGCCCGCGCCGCGTTGGAATTGACGCGGGTGGGGGCTGATTCCGTGCCTGAGACGAGCCTGCGTCTGGCCATCGGCAGGGAATTCTTACCCGAACCGGTGCTGAGCTACGTCGTACGCGATAGTTCAGGGCGCGAAGTGGCGTGGCCGGATCTCGCCTTTCCAAGCTTCAAAGTGGCAATCAATTACGACGGCGGCCATCACCTTGGCGCCGCGCAGAAGGAATCCGACATCCGCCGGGAAGCCGCGCTCGCAGCAAACGGGTGGATCTCCGTTGTGGTCACGGTGGAGCAGGTTCGGGAGCTCGGCTATGACGGGGTTGCGCGTCGGATTCGGGAGTCATTGATCCGGGGTGGGTGGTCGCCGAGGGGTTAGCTTTCGGTGCTTTGGGTGGGGCTTATGGGGTGGGATGTCGCCCCTCGGCGGAGGGGGAGGGGTGGGATGTCGCCCCTCGGCGGAGGGGGGGGAGGGGTGGGATGTCGCCCCTCGGCGGAGGGGGGAGGGGTGGGTGGTCGCCGAGGGGTTAGCTTTCGGTGCTTTGGGGGGCATGGGTTGGGATGTCGCCCCTCGGCGGAGTCAGGCCGGGGCGCGTTCCGGGGTGCGGGGCGGGGCGCCGGGGGTTCGGCGGAGGGCCTTGACCACGGGTTCGATGAAGCGTGCAGCCAGCGGGCCCAGGATGGCCATGATGAGGACATAGGCCGTGGCGAGTGCGGCGAGTTCGTCGGGAACTGCCCCTGATGCGACGGCCAAACCGGCGATGACAATGGAGAACTCACCGCGGGCGATCAAAGCGGCCCCCGCACGGAAGCGCCCGGGCATGGCTATGCCGGCGCGTTTCGCGGCCCAGAATCCCGTGAGCATCTTGGTTGCTGCAGTCACGACCGCCAGGACAAGTGCCCAGCCGAGGACAGGCGGAATCGAGGAGGGATCGGTGTTGAGTCCAAACGCCACGAAGAAGATCGCCGCGAAAAGGTCCCGCAGCGGCTCGAGGATCCGCGTGGCATTGTGGGCTGTGGCTCCGGAGATGGCAATGCCCAGCATGAACGCACCCACGGCGGCGGATACCTGCAATGCAGAAGCGATGCCGGCCACAAGAAGAGCCAGCCCCAGAACGTTGAGCAGGAACACCTCGGAATTCTCGCTGTGAACCGCTTGGGAGACACGGTGTCCGTGCTTAAGCGCGATGACCAGCACCACTGTGACAACGGCGAGGGCAATGCCCACGGTCTGGAGTCCGCCGAGGAAACCAACGCCCGCGAGGATTGCGGTAAGGATTGGCAGGTAGATGGCCATGGCGAGGTCTTCGAAAACGAGAATGGAGAGGACCACCGGTGTTTCGCGGTTACCAATCCGGCCGAGATCGGTGATGACCTTGGCCGCGATGCCCGACGAAGAAATATAGGTAACACCGCCCATGACGATTGCGCCTACGAGACCCCAGCCCAAAAGAACGGCCAAGCCTGCACCGGGTAGGAAGTTGAAGACGAAGTCCATGACCCCGGCTTGCCAGGATCGCCGCAGGCCAGTGACAAGCTCGGAAGCCGTATATTCCAGTCCGAGCATAAGCAGTAGGAGAATCACGCCGATTTCACCGGAAAGATGCGCGAACTCGTTCATGCCGTCCAGTTTGACGAAGCCACCCGCTCCGAAGGCCAATCCACCCACGAGATAGAGGGGGATGGGGGACATTCCGATCCGGCCCGCCAGCCGTGCCAGGAGGCCGAGGCAGAAGACGACGGCCCCCAACTCAACGAGGGCTAGTGCGAGTGGGTCCATCCCGTTCAGCCGTTGCGGAGGATGTCGGCTGCCGAGTCAAGGCCTTCCTGGGTACCGACTGCTACGAGCAAATCACCGGAATGAAGTACGACGTCGGGTGCCGGTGAGGGGACAACCTCGCCTTCGCGCATGATCGCCACGATGGATACGCCGCTTCGGGTGCGGATCTGCGCCTTGCCCATGGGCTGGTTCACGAAGGGGGAATCCGGGGTAATGGAGAACTGCCGGGTGACAATGCCTGGGATTTCCCGGTGATCTTCCGCCAAACGCATGGCGATGTGCTGCCCGCCCAGAAGGTTCCCCAGAGTTGAGGCTTCATCGGCGGTCAACGGAATGGACGCCTGGCAAGTATCGGGGTCGTCCCACGTGGAGACGAAAAGCTCTGTTTCCCCTTCACGCAGCTCCACCACACCGATACGACGGCCCGAGGCCGTGACGAAATCCTTGCGCACCCCAAGGCCCGGGAGTTCGGTCTCATCCACGTTCATAGCTCCACCCTAAACTGTCCTGAACCTGGCTGGTACGACCCCCGCACTCAACCGGTCCTTTGTAGTTAACGCTCTGGGACCACAGCTATTTCCACTTTCGCCGGTGGCTTGACCGGCAGGATCACAAGGAGGCCGGCCAGGAGAACCACCATGATTCCGAGGATGCCCCAACGCTGGGCTTCGCCCTCGGCAACCAGGGGAGAAGCGATGGCAATACAAAGAGTGAAGAGTGTGGGAGCGAGGAAGCTGACAGCCCGGCCTGTGGTGGCGTACAAGCCGAACAGCTCACCTGCCTCGCCTTCCGGTGCGAGCCTGGCAAGGTAGGCCCGTGACGAGGACTGTGCCGGGCCTACGAAGAGGCAAAGCATCAGGCCGAAGATCCAGAAGGTGTTGCTTGCGGGCCAGTCATTACCGAAGAAGACGTAGTCGCCGTTGCCCAGCACCAGAATGAAGGTGCCCGCGACGAGGAGGCCCACGAGCGAGAGGACAATGACGCTTTTGGGGCCGATCCTGTCATCGAGGAAGCCGCCGATGATGGCGCCCACGGCGGCGACGACGTTGCCGAAGATGGCAAAGAAGATGACTTCCTTGAGTTCAAAACCGAACGTACCTGCTGCAATGACGCCACCGAAGGTGAAGACAGCAGCGAGACCGTCACGGAAGATGGCGCTGGAGAGCAGGAAATAGATGGTGTGGGGACTGGTGCGGTAGATGGCCCCGACACGGCGGATCAGCAGCTTGTACGAGGCCAGGAAGCCCAAGGATGCGGTGGCCTTCTTCGCGGGAACTTCAGGGACCGCGAACATCACCGGCAGGGCGAAGATGAAGAACCACAGCGCCGAGAACACTGCCACCAGGCGGATGTTGAGGGAATCCTGCGTGGACGCGCCGAACCAGTCGAAGGACGGCTGAACGAACAACTGCAGCACCAGCAGAAGTGCCACGATTCCGCCCAGGTAGCCCATGGCCCAGCCAAAGCCACTGACTTTGCCGATGTTCTTCGGGGTAGAGATCTGGGCCAGCATGGCGTTGTAGTTGACGCCGGCGAACTCAAAGAAGATGTTGCCCAGCGCGATGAGGCAAACACCCAGCAAGAGGAATTCCGGCCGGGGAAAGACAAAGAAACAGAGTGCAGTAAGCACTGCAGTGGCGGCAGTGTTGACGCCGAGCCACAGCTTGCGGCGGCCCCCGGCATCAGAGCGCTGGCCGGTGACCGGAGCAAGCAGCGCGATGGCAAGGCCCGCGATGGCCAGGGCGGCCCCAAGCGCCGCGGAGGCTGCGTCCTCTCCGCCGAAAGCATTGGACGTGAGGTACACAGTGAAAACGAACGTGGTCATGAGCGCGTTGAAGGCAGCCGAACCCCAGTCCCAGGACGCCCAGGCGAGGATCTGGCCCTTCTTCGAGGAGACAGGTCCTGACGCCAGCTCGGACGTCGGGTGGGAGGCTTCGGGAACTGCGGCCGCGTTCATAGCTCGATGCTATAGCGGCGGGGAGAACGGCGGGCGGATGACAGACCGCTATGTGGAGAACAGGGATTGAAACGTAACCTCCGGGCCGCTTCCCTGGCGAAAAACTGTCCGCCCCCCTTGATAAACTTGGTAGACCGAACCCAACGTATGACCGCCTGCTCCAACTTTTGACAATTGCTTCCTGACTTTGCGGAGAAAACAGTGCTCACAGTTCTCGCCATCACCTTTGTAGCGGCAACTGTGGCGCCCTTGATCTTCAGCAAACTGGGCCGGAACGCGTTCTACGTCCTGGCAGCGGTCCCGGCCGGTGCTTTCATTTGGTTGCTCTTCCAATACGGACCCGTGTATTCCGGTGGCGGCATAGAAGAACTTCTTCCGTGGATCCCCACTTTGCAGTTGGAACTGGCATTCCGCATGGATCCGTTGGCATGGATCATGTCCCTCCTGATCCTCGGCGTCGGCTCCCTGGTGCTGGTCTATTGCGCCCGCTACTTCAAGAACAAGGATGCCGACCTTGGCGGGTTTGGTGCCCAGTTGCTGGCCTTCGCCGGAGCCATGTTCGGCCTGGTGACCTCCGATGACCTCCTGATGTTGTTCGTCTTCTGGGAACTCACCACCATCCTGTCCTACCTCCTCATCGGTTATGCGCGTACCCGCTTGGCAGCCCGCCGCTCAGCGCTGCAGGCTCTCATGGTCACTACCGCTGGCGGCCTGGCAATGCTCGTCGGGCTCATCATCCTGGGTCAGGCGGCGGGAACGTATCGCATCTCGGCGATCCTGGACCAAGCAGCACCGCTCATGACCGGGCCCATGGCAGGTGCGGTGGCTGCCGCCGTCGTGCTGATCCTGGCCGGTGCAGTCACCAAATCGGCGCTGGTGCCCTTCCATTTCTGGCTGCCCGGCGCCATGGCGGCACCCACGCCCGTGAGCG
The DNA here is from genome assembly GCF_054161505.1 of Arthrobacter sp. R3-55. NCBI lineage: Bacteria > Bacillati > Actinomycetota > Actinomycetes > Micrococcales > Micrococcaceae > Arthrobacter > Arthrobacter sp. R3-55. Next base: position 508,310 of record NZ_CP096423.1, read on the forward strand.
CCTACCTGCACGCGGCAGCGATGGTCAAAGCGGGCATCTACATCGTGGCGCGCCTCGCTCCGGGGTTTTCGACGTCGGAGTTTTGGCTGCCCGTGGTCCTGGGGCTGGGCTTGGCCACCATGCTCGTGGGTGGATACCGGGCGCTTCGCCAGACCGACATCAAACTCATCCTTGCCTACGGAACGGTCAGCCAGCTCGGCTTCCTCACCATGGTGGTGGGCCTGGGCCAGCCCGACGCCGCTCTGGCCGGACTCGGACTTCTGCTGGCACATGGCTTGTTCAAAGCGGCGCTCTTCCTGGTAGTGGGCATCATCGACCACCAGTCCGGAACGCGCGATATCCGTAAGCTCTCCGGCGTTTTCCGCTCCTCACGGGCACTGGGAGTGGTGGCAGCAATAGCCGCAGCGTCCATGGCGGGTGTGCCACCGCTGGCGGGCTTTGTTGCCAAGGAATCAGTGTTCGAAGCCTTCGTCCACTACGGCACAGGCGATCATGCCCCCGCCTGGGGAATCTGGATCCTGGTGGGCTTGGTGATCGGATCGATCCTCACATTCGCCTACAGCGCCCGGTTCATGTGGGGTGCATTTGCCATCAAGCCTGGCGTTGAACCCACGCCGTTCAAACCCATCAAGCCCGCTTTCCTGGCCGCTCCGGCGATCCTGAGCCTGCTCACCATTGTCTACGGCGTGTGGCCCGCTCCCGTTGATACCTGGATCCAGCCATATGCAGCACTGTTCGCTGACGCTCCGGACGCTGCCGACGCCGGGCACTTGGCTTTGTGGCACGGCCTCACCCCTGCGCTGGGGCTGACAGCGATCACGTTCGCCGCTGGTGCTGCCATGTTCTACGGGCGCAACCTCGTGGCCCGGGCACAAAGCCTGGTACCGGACTGGGTCGACGGCGACCGCGCCTACCAGCACACCATCGGCGCCTTGGACGACATCGCTGTCTGGGTCACGGGCCGCACGCAGCGTGGTTCGTTGTACTTCTACCTGACGGTGATCCTGACCGTGGCCTTCGCGGTACCGCTGGCGGCCTTGATCGCGGCCAACAAGCCCTTGCCTGAAGGCATCTACTTCATCGATCCGAATTCTCCGCTGCAAATGGTTGCCGGCGCGGGAATCGTGGTGGGCGCCCTGGCTGCTGTCCGGGCCAACAAGCGCTTCCTTGCGGTGCTCATGGTTTCCGTGACGGGCTACGGAATTGCCCTCATGTTCGCCTTGCAAGGCGCTCCGGACCTTGCGCTGACGCAGATGTTGGTGGAAACGATCGTCCTGGTGGCGTTCGTGCTCGCCATGCGCAGCCTGCCTGCTGAACTCCGGGACAGGACCGGCGGCAGGCTCCGGGTGATCCGCGTGATCATCGGGGCGGCCTTCGGCATCACGATGATTTTCGTGGCCATCTATGCCATGGGTGCCCGCGTGGCCACACCGGTTTCCTTGGACTTCCCCCGGCTGGCCTACGAGGGCGGCGGTGGCCTGAACGTCGTCAATGTGACACTGGTGGACATCCGCGCCTGGGACACCTTCGGCGAGATCTCGGTGCTGGCCATCGCGGCCACGGGTGTTGCAAGCCTGATCTTCGTCCGGAGCCGCGGCGATCGCATCAAGACTTCGGAAGCCGTGCCGGAAGGCAGCGTGGGGCGCCGCACCGGCGTCGACCGTGACTCCCGCGATGGCGCCACGCTGGCCGTGGCCAAGAAGTTCACTGACGTAAGCCGTGACGCCTGGCTGGTGGCGGGACGAACACTGGCGCCGGAACGTCGCTCCATCATCTTCGAAGTGGTAACAAGGCTGATCTTCCACTCGATGATCGTCTTCTCCATCTACCTGCTCCTCGCCGGCCACAACCTGCCGGGCGGTGGCTTTGCCGGCGGCCTCACTGCAGGCCTCGCCCTGACCATCCGCTACCTGGCGGGCGGCCGATTCGAATTGAGTGAGGCAGCGACAGTCAGCGCGGGGACCCTTTTGGGGACGGGACTTGCGACGGCGGCGGCCTCGGGTCTGGTGCCGCTCTTCCTTGGCGGGCAAGTGTTCCAGAGCGCAATCATCGAGTTCTGGCTTCCGGTCTTCGGAGACATCAAGTTCGTTACCTCCACCATCTTCGACATCGGCGTGTACATCGTGGTGGTGGGCCTGGCTCTGGACGTCCTCCGCAGCCTGGGTGCCGAAATCGACGAACACTTTGAGGGCAAGGGCGCACCCCTCGCAGAGGAAGACGCCGCCGACCTCGCCGAAGAAGCCGCTGAATCCGCCGCATCCGGGAAAGGTTCCGCATGAGCATCAACCTGACCCTGCTGATCGTCATGGGCGTTTTGTACGCCTGCGGCATCTACTTGATCCTGGAGCGGAGCCTGACGCGTGTGCTGTTGGGCCTGATGTTGCTGGCCAATGCCACCAACATCCTGATCCTGGCCACCGGAGGCTACGCCGGCTTGGCGCCCCTGTTCACCAAGGACACCGACCCGGAAGCCTACAGCGATCCTTTGCCCCAAGCACTGATCCTGACCTCGATCGTCATTTCCTTCGCCGTGACGGCCTTCATGCTGGGCATCATCTACCGTACGTGGGTCCTGGCACGGCAAGACGAGATCCAGGACGACATTGAGGACCGTCGAGTGGCCGAGACGCCAAGCTTCGACGCCGAGGACGACGCCATTGTGCCGTTGGAAACCTCAGAGTTCGCCGTGACCCCGGCCAACAGTTCCGATCACACGCATCCCGAAGCCACCGAGACGCCCAAAAAGGCACCCCACCAGGAAGGAGGCAGCGCGTGAATCTCGCAAACCTGTCGCCGCTAGCTGTCCTCCTGCCGATTCTGGGTGCCGCACTTGCGTTCCTGTTGATCCGGCACCACACCGCCCAGCGCGTGGTCAGCATCGGCATCCTTAGCGCAACCTTGCTGCTCGAGTGCCTCCTGTTGATTTCCGTGTGGGACGGCGGCACAACATCAGTTACTTTGGGAGGCTGGCTGCCGCCATGGGGCGTGGTTCTGGTAGTGGACCAGTTCTCCTCGCTGATGCTGGTTGTCTCCACCGTAGTGAGCCTCGCGGTGTTGATCTACGCTACTGGCCAGGGCATGGCCGACGGCGACCAGGAAGCACCTGTCTCGATCTTCCACCCCACGTACCTGATCCTGGTGGCGGGCGTGTCCAACGCCTTCCTTACCGGCGATCTCTTCAACCTTTACGTGGGCTTTGAGATCCTGCTGACGGCAAGCTATGTGCTCATGACCCTGGGCGGCACCGGGCCGCGCATCCGGGCAGGCGTCACTTATGTGGTGGTCTCAGTGGTCTCCTCGGTGCTGTTCCTCGTTGCCATCGCCATGATCTACGGTGCCACCGGAACCATCACGATGGCGGACCTGGCCATCAAGTTGGCGGAATTGGACCAAGGCACGCAAAACCTCCTGCACGTTATGCTCCTGGTGGCTTTCGGCATCAAGGCCGCTGTGTTCCCGTTGTCCTTCTGGCTTCCTGACTCCTATCCCACAGCGCCGGCACCGGTCACGGCAGTGTTCGCCGGGTTGCTGACCAAGGTGGGTGTCTACGCCATGGTCCGCACCGAGACGCTGCTGTTCCCCGGGGACACGCTGAACGTTCCGCTCATGGTGGTGGCGTTGCTGACCATGGTGGTGGGCATATTGGGTGCCCTGGCGCAGAGCGACATCAAACGTCTCTTGTCGTTTACCCTGGTGAGCCACATCGGGTACATGGTGTTCGGCCTGGCCATGAGTTCCGTCGCTGGCTTGGGCGCCGCAGTCTTCTACGTGGCGCACCACATTACTGTCCAGACCAGCCTGTTCCTGGTCACAGGCCTCATAGAACGCAGGGGCGGCAGTTCGTCCATTGACAGGTTGGGAGGCTTGGCCAAACTCTCCCCGTTGCTGGCCCTGCTGTTCTTCATTCCAGCCATGAACCTGGCGGGCATCCCGCCATTCTCAGGATTCCTTGGAAAGCTCGGCCTCCTGCAAGCAGGTGTGGAACTGGGGACGCCCTTGGCCATTACTTTGGTGGTAGGCGGGGTGGTGACCAGCCTTCTGACACTCCTGGCAATCGCCCGTGTCTGGAACAGGGCCTTCTGGCGCAAGCCCGAAGACGCCGAGTATCCGGACCCGGTGCTCATGACCCCCGGGAACGTGGGCGTCCTGCCGCGCACCATGGTGGGCTCGACGGCGGGACTGGTGGTTTTCGGTGTTGCGCTGACGGTCTTCGCGGGTCCACTCTTCCAGGTGGCCGACGGTTCCGCAGGGATCATGCTGGACCGTTCGGCCTATATCCACTCGGTCCTGGGCGATTCTGTCGAAGTGCCACCGCTTGCCCAGCCCGAGGAAGCACAGACGGGTGATGCCAAATGAGCCGTAAGCCCATCTCATTCCGCACCGAGCTCCCACTGCTCATCTGGCTGGTCATTGTCTGGGGCGCCCTGTGGCGGGACTTCAGCCCGGGGAACCTGCTTTTCGGTGCCCTGATCGCAGTCCTGGTTGCCAAGTTGTTCTATCTTCCGCCGGTGGAGCTCAGCGGCCGGTTCAACATCCTTCGCGCCATTCCTTTCGCGCTGATGTTCCTGGGCAAAGTGGTGGCAGCGAGCTTCCTGGTGTTGTTCCTGGCTGTAGTCAAGGGACCCAAGGTGCGCAGCGCCGTCGTCGCCGTTCCCCTGCGGAGCCACTCGGACCTGATGGTGACGGCCACGGGCCACGTGATCTCGTTGATCCCGGGTTCGCTGGTGGTGGAAGTGGACCGCTCAACGTCCACCCTGTACTTGCACGCGCTCAATATTTATGAAGAAGCGGATATCCAAAAGATCCGTGAGGAAACACGCGTCATCGAGGCGCGATTGATCCGGATCATGGGCACTCGGGAAGAAGTCGCGGCCTTGGATTCCGAACAGCGTCCGGGAATGGAAGGGGCAACGCTATGAAGGAATTTGTTCTCGTCGCCACAGCTGTGATCCTCAGCTTGGCCGCGGCAGGGGCTATTGTCCGCATCGCGATCGGCCCGTCGTTGCTGGACAGGGTTCTGGCATCGGATGTCCTGTTGGCCATCCTGGGCGCTGCCCTTGCAATCGACATGGCAATGAACAGGCACCTCAACAACCTCATGTTGCTGGTGGCCCTCGCGGTGATCGGGTTCATTGGATCGGTGACCGTTGCACGGTTCGTCGCGGAACGGAGGGAACAGAGCAATGAGTCCTGACGCAACCGGCGTGGATGCCGTGATCGATGCCGTCACCGCTGTGTTCCTGGTGGTTGGTGCGCTGATGTCCCTGGGTGCTGCCATCGGTTTGCTGCGATTCCCGGACCTCATGAGCCGCATGCACGCAGCCACCAAGCCGCAGGTTCTGGGACTGTTCCTCATGCTTGCCGCGATCGGCCTCCAGATGCGGACGTGGTGGGTGTGGCCTGTCCTTCTGGTGGCATGGATCTTCCAACTGCTGACCGCACCGGTGTCCGCCCACATGGTGGGCCGCTCCGCCTACCGCACCAAGCACGGCCACCGCGAGATGCTCACGAAGGATGAACTCGAGGCCGTTGTGCAGCGGGCAGCTGCGGGGCAAGAGCCCACGGAACGTTAGAACGACGCGGGGTCACCTCCGGCCCTGAATCCCCTGAGGGATGGGCAGGAAGTGACCCCGCGTTGCTTCTGTTGGTGCCTAGACGATGTCGTGGGTCTTGGCGAAGCGTGCAATGGCGCGCTGAGTGCCCCTGCTCGCCAGGACTTGGATGAGCGTGCTGACGAAGGCCGAGATCAGGGCGAAAGTCAGTGCGGAACGCAAGCTCGTCTCCATGTCGTCATTGCCCAGGGGCGGCTTGTTGCCAGTGGCCTTTTCCCACCCTTTGTTGACGAGTTTTGTACCGACGAAGCCTGCTCCGAGGCTCACTCCGGTGCCCAGCAGCTTGAAGAAGAGGTTCATGCCCCCAGCCTAGCTGGCCGTGGGCCCACCCAAGCGCTAGCGGCGGCTTTCCCGCTCCTTCAGAAACGCAGCCAGCGAACCCGCCGGTGCCAGTACCGGAACGACCGCGTGTTCTGCGGACCACACAGCCTCAACGGTTTCAAACTCCGCAATTTCTTTGAGCAGGTAATACGTGGGCGGCATGAGCTTCAGGGTCCCGGCTGCTTCGGATTCCAGGATCTGATCCACGGGCATCCACAACGACTGCCACGCCTCCGTGGTTTGATGCCGGGGGGTAGCTTCCGGGGCCGGTTTGGCAACATAAAAATAGGTGTCAAAGCGCTTCGGCATGTCCGTGGGCGTGATCCAGTTGGCCCAAGGGCGGAGATCCGTGGCGCTGATGCTCAGCCCGGACTCCTCTTGGACTTCACGGATTGCGGCACTGAGGACCGTGCCGGCACGGGTGGGCGCCTGTGAATGGTCGGTGCCGATTGAGCTTGAATGCCAGGCGGCGGCGTGGCGTTCAAGCAGGTCCGCTGGGTAGTCCCAGCCTGACTCGTCCGCAGCATCCACCCGGCCTCCCGGGAAGACCACCATTCCGGCCGCGAAATCCATGGTGCTCACCCTGTGCTGGACGAACGCTTGGAGACCACCGGGTGCATCGCGGAGCAGGATGACGCTGGCAGCGAGCCGGGGTTCGGATACATCAGTGGGAAGGGGGAGGTCGTGCTGGGGAAGGTCAGTCATGGAGGTGCCCCTTTTGCCGCGGTGGATTCTGCTGGTTCATTCTCTCAGGTCGGGTTGTGGGGTCTGGTGTGCGTGCTAGTTCCCGGGGGTGGGGCGCAGAGCGGGCCTCGCAACGTAGGGGGTGTTGTTGTGGGGCCTGGTGTGCGTGCTAATTCCCGGGGGTGGGGCGCAGAGCGGGCCTCGCAACGTGGGTGGGTGTTGTTGTGGGGCCTGGTGTGCGTGCTAAATCCCGGGAGTGGGGCGCAGAGCGGGCCTCGCAACGTAGGGGGGGTTGTTGTGGGGCCTGGTGTGCGTGTGAGATCCCGGGGGTGGGGCGCAGAGCGGGCCTCGCAACGTGGGTGGGTTTTGTTGTGGGGCCTGGTGTGCGTGTGAGATCCCGGGGGTGGGGCGCAGAGCGGGCCTCGCAACGGGCACGGGCAGAGCCGATTGTGACCGCATTCCGGCAGGGGGCCAGCGCCGGCAACACGCCCAGGTGTAAACTGAACCAGCCCATCAGGGCAGATTTGATAACGACAGGGGAGCGCCGCCGTCGTTCCTTGCAGAGATGCAGGTGACGCGAGGGCGCTGAGAGTGCGGACAGCCGCAGACCCTCGAACCTGATCCGGTTAGTACCGGCGCAAGGGAGTCGAGCTTCTCAGAGTGTCCGGAAACGGGCGGCGCAAGCCGATCCCGGGATCCGGGGAGCACTTTCCCCTCCTGTAACCTCAGGAGGCAGAAAATGACCACGGTAAACGTGAAGAAGACCAGTTATAACTGGCGTGTTGTAGACATTGTTGTGGCGGCCTTGATCGCCATTGCCGGCGGCGTGATCTTCTGGGCCTGGTCCCAGGGCGCTGCTCTGGTGTCCATCCCCATGAACGCGACATATCCGCCCCTGACAGGCTTGATCGCCGGTGGTTGGATGATCCCCGCAGTGCTGGGCATGCTCATTATCCGCAAGCCAGGGGCAGCGCTCTTCTGTGAAGCTGTTGCGGCTACAGGGGAGCTCATCATGGGTTCGCAGTACGGCACCACGGTACTCATCTCCGGCGTTCTGCAGGGTCTGGGTGCCGAGCTCATCTTTGCCGCTTTCCGGTACAAGAAGTTCAACCTGCCGGCTGCCCTCCTTGCCGGCGCCGGTGCGGGCCTCTTTTGCGGTCTCAACGACTCCTTCCTGCCTTGGGGCTGGAACATTGCCTACGAGGCCGTCGACAAACTGGCCTACATCACCTTCACCACGATTTCCGGTGCAATAATCGCCGGCGCACTGTCCTGGATCGCCACCCGCGGCCTGGCAAAGACCGGCGTGCTGAGCTCCTTCGCATCGCGCAAGGCCGCTTCGGAGCCAGTCTTCAGCTGATGTCCGCCACGCAAAGCGGCACGGTGAGGCCTGCCGCCATCTCAGCTGAGGGCTGGGGTTGGCGGCATGCCGGCCGGGCCCAAGCCGCCGTTCAAAGCCTCGATCTCCGGATTGAACCGGGAGAGCGCGTGCTGTTGCTGGGGCCTTCGGGTGCCGGCAAGTCCACGCTCCTGCATGCCCTTGCCGGCGTGCTGAGCGATGAGGAAGACGACTCTGACGAGACCGGCTCCCTGCTGATCGACGGTGTTGCGCCCCGCGAGCAACGTGGGCGCGCAGGGCTGATGCAGCAGGACCCCGAGACGCAAGTGGTGCTGTCCCGGGTGGGTGACGACGTCGCTTTCGGCGCGGAAAACCTTGCCGTTCCGCGCGAGGAGATTTGGTCCCGCGTCCATGAAGCGCTCGACGACGTCGGGTTGCGCACCGCTGCCGGCGGCGGTTTGCCACTGGATCACCCGACGGCGGCACTGTCCGGAGGCCAAAAGCAGCGCCTTGCGCTTGCCGGTATTTTGGCGATGCGCCCCGGCCTGATCCTCTTGGACGAGCCGACGGCCAACCTGGATCCGGCCGGAGTGCTGGAAGTCCGTGATGCTGTTCGGCGCTGCCTGGATAAGACCGGTGCCACCTTGGTGGTTGTGGAACACCGGGTGTCCGTATGGAAGGACCTGGTGGACCGGATTGTGGTCCTGGCGCCTGGGTCAACCGCCGGCGTCCTCTTGGACGGCCCACCGGACCAGGTCCTGTCCGAAGCCCGCACCATGCTGATGTCGGCCGGTGTCTGGGTGCCGGGGTACGTTCCTGCAACCAGGGGCCGCCTGAACCAGCCCGACACCGCGCAGCTTCTCCTGGCAACCCAGGATCTGGCCGTGTCCCGGGAAAAACCGCGGCGCAAGGGCTTCAAAACCATACCGCCCGTCCCCGCGCAATCCGGGATCAGTGCACAGGTCAGGGCAGGCCAAGCCCTGACGGTCACAGGACCGAACGGTGCCGGCAAGTCCACTTTTGCGCTCACATTGGCCGGTCTTTTGGCGCCGGTGGACGGTACGGTGAGTGCCGCCGTCGAGCTTTCCGAGGGTGCGGGTATTGACCCGTTCAAGTGGAAAGCGGAGCAGCTGATCTCCCGTATCGGCACGGTGTTCCAGGAACCGGAGCACCAGTTTGTCACAGGCAACGTGCTGGACGAATTGATGTTTGGTCCCAGGCATTTGGGCCACGGTGAGGAACGCGTGGACGAGCTCCTGGAGCGGCTGCGACTCACACACCTGGTGGATGCCAACCCCTACACGCTCTCCGGGGGCGAGAAGCGGCGGCTTTCGGTGGCCACGGTCCTGGCTGCGCACCCCAAGGTCCTGGTGCTCGATGAGCCAACGTTCGGCCAGGACGCCAATACCTGGGCCGAGCTGGCGTCCTTTCTTTCGGAGCTGTTGGATGCCGGTACGGCGGTGGTGTCCGTGACCCACGACCAGGAATTCAGTGCAGTACTCGGAGGCACGGAACTGCGGCTCGGCCCGATCTCCCAAGGTGAGGCCACGCATCAGGAAGCGGGTGCGGCGTGAGGGACGCTTTGAACATTCGCGGAAACCACGCCCTGCTGACCCGCGCCAACCCCTTGGCCAAGTTCGTGTCGGTCTTCCTGATTTCCCTGGTGCTGGCCTTGTCCATCGACTGGGTATCGGCGTCAACAGCACTCCTTGCGGAACTGGCGCTCTTCCCGCTGGCCGGCCTCACTGTACGCCTTTTGTGGCAGCGGGCCTGGCCTTTGATCATGGCGGCAGCGATTGGCGGCTGGAGCACGGCGATCGTGGCGGCGGACAGCGGCGCTGTACTGCTCGACGTCGGACTCTGGTCCATCAGCGAAGGTTCCCTTGAACTGGGGCTGGGTTTCATGCTGCGCGGTTTGGCGATTGCCTTACCGGCGATCCTGCTGATGACCTGCACGGACCCGACTGATCTGGCCGATGCGCTGGCGCAAAAGGCCAAGCTGCCGCACCGATTTGTCCTGGGCTCCCTGGCAGCCATGAGGCTGGTGGGCCTGATGGCAGAAGAGTGGCAGACAATCGGCATGGCCCGCCGCGCCCGTGGTGTCGGTTCCCAAGGCAGCCCGTTCCAACGGTTGAAGGCTACTCTCGGCCAGAGCTTCGGGTTACTGGTCCAGGCCGTGAGGAGGGCGTCGCGTTTGGCGGTGACCATGGAAGCGCGCGGCTTCGGCGGCGGGCAGCGAACCTGGGCACGCGAATCCACGTACTCACTGCTGGACGTATGGGTGGTCCTTGGCGGGCTTCTCATCGCCGCCGGTGCAGTGCTCGCAGCCGTCGGCGCGGGAACCTGGAGTTTCGTCTGGCGCTAGCGGGCCTGCTGCTCCTGGATCTCATCAAAGCCTGCCCTCGTCAGGAATCCGAGCTGGGCTTCCTTCTCGGCGAGCTGGATGATGGGGCCAAGCTCAAAGCAGGTAGCTTCCAAACGACGGAGGGCTTTGGCATTGCGGGAGTCGGGCTCCACCACAATACGGTCCTTGCCGGGCAGGGAGAACATGTACTTGATCAAGGACGTGCCAAGCCGCGGGGTGAAGTGTGGGATGGGCCGGGTAGCCGGTGCCAGCAGCAGGTGCATGCCGATGTCCGCCTCCCGCGCGGGGTAGGCCTCGCCCACGGGATCGTGCAGTGGCTCGTAGGTCTGGAAAAGGGCCAGCGGTTCCCCATCAAGGATGGCCAGGAACGCGTGGTGGGTCTCCAAGGAGTCCAGGAACTCGTAGATCCCTTGGACTTCCTCGCGGGAGTTTTCGGTCATTCCCCAGAACTTGGCGCGGGGTTGGGTGACCCATTCGAAGATGAGGTCAATGTCCTCGGCGGGAACCAGCGGGACGAGCCGCAGCGCGCCCCATCCTTCGAGATCTTCGGAGTAGACGGTGGCTCGGACAGAGAAGTCCTGGGTAACGGTGGTCATGGCTTCCTTCGGGGCTGATGCGGGGCTGATGCGTGCTTGATGCGTGGAGCGGAATGGGTCAGGGCGTGTCTTTGGCCAGAAGCGACCAGTCGGTCACCACGGGTGTGAGTTCTCCGGCGGTCCAGAGCGGTAGTTGGTCGGCGAAGTGTTGGTGCTCCGGTGTGCCGGAAGCCCCGAACGGGACGATCCACCGGCTGTTGCGCCGATCCGAGAGGTCCCAGACGTAGCGGGCCACAGGTCCACGAAAGCTTCGGTCATCAACGCCGGGCAGGCTCTCGGTGCAGAGAACACAGCCGGTATCTCCGCTGAGGCCGGCACGGGGGGCCGAGGAGGCCAGCGGGCCGGGAAGGACATGCACGGCCAGAAGCTGATGCCGGTCGCCCCAGGAGAGCCCCCGGGATTCTTCGAGCGCGACGTCCTCAAGTGCCGCAGCCGCTTCCGCATCAATGCTGATGCCCAGTTCGGGGCCTCGGACCAGCAGCGTCTCCAGCGCGAAGCCGATGCGGGAGGCCACCGATAACCAGGGTCCGAATAACGGCGAGTAGCCCGTTGGTTCGTTCAACGGCGCCAGTGCGGGATGCTGCGCCAGCCTCCGGACCAACGAGCCCCGCCATGACGCGAACACTGCAGCGTGGTGACTGCCGGCATCCATGCGGCCGTCCCATTCGAGCAGCAGCGAACGCACGCCCTCGCCTGTCCTGGACAAACCGCCTTTCCTGGACAAACCGCCCGCCCTGGACGAACCCCCCGCCTTGGACGAGTCATCCGCAGACGAACTATCCGCGACCGAATTTTCCACGGACACCCCGGAGAGCACCGAACGGAACAGAGGCCACGGACCCAGTTGGGTATCGGTATGAATGGTCTGCATGTCATCCACGGACAACGGCCCCGACGCCGACTCGAGCAGTTCGCGGATGCGCGCCGCCCGATGCGCCGGGGCGAATTCCATGGCCACGGCGTCACCCCCTCCGGCCGCGCGGTCGTTCGCGCTCACGGCAAAACGGTCCACCTCGGTGCGTGGCAGGATCACGTACTGCCCTTCCCACTGATGACGGTCGGAGAAGGCTGGAGCAGGCAGGCGCCGGTTGGCGGGATTGCGTTGCGGAACCAGCCCGGCAACAAAGTGCCGCACGGCTCCGGAAGTATCCGCGGCCACCACGCTGTTGACGGGCTCCACCCAGGCGTCGAAGGCCGTTTCCACCTCGGAGACACTCCGGCTCCGCAACAACGGCAGGAGGGCCTCGAAACCCAGCCGCCGTTCAACGCGGGCGGGAAAGCGCAAACTCAGCGCATCGCCGTCGGGCGCTTCGGAGATCACCGAGCCGCGCGCGGTTTCAATGACCTCAGTGGTGACCGGCTCGCCGTCGCGGACGGTGATGGTTTCCACGCTCACGACGGCGGTTTCCCACCCTTGCGCTCCCCGCGCCTCGATGCGTTCCCCGGTGGGGTCCGTGACCCGGCGCAGTTCTTCCTCGAAGAGGTCCTGGTAATCGGCCATGGCGTTGGTGATGGCCCAGGCGGTGTGCCCGGTGTGGGCGAAGTGCGGGAGGCCGGGTACGCCGGGAAATGCGAAGCCAACGGCGTCGAACTCCGGGCAGGCGAGCCGTATTTGCTGGTACACGCCGGGGAGTTCCAGGAGGCGGTGGGGGTCACCGGCGATCAGCGGGAGCCCGCTTGCCGTCGTCGAGCCGTGCGCGGCCCAGGCGTTGCTGCCGGACCAGACGGGAGCTTCGATGCTGAACAGGCTCACGGCGTCCTCACCCAATGTCCGGGCGACGTGGGCGCGGAACAGTTTGTTGGGAAAGGTTGAAAACAGGACGTGGTGCACCAGGAAGACGCCCATAGGGGTCCAGGGGTTCCACGGTTCAGGTTCGCTGCCGGATTCTTGAAATTCCGGGCCGCCACGGCGTCCGTCTGCCAGTGCCTGGTTGATGCCGGCCACGTATCTTGCGCACCACCGCTGAGTGTCGGTGTCGAGGTTTTCAAAACAGCGGCGTGCGGTGTCGTCCAGCCGGGCTTGGCGGGCGAACCGGTCCCAGACCACGGCGTCAACGCCCAGGACTTCCGCTGTCCGGCCTTCCGAACGCCAGCGCTCCAACTCGATCTGCCACGAGCGGTCCGTTGCGGCATTCATGCCTTGGAGAAAGGCGAGATCGTCCGCGGAATCCGCCCATAAGTGCGGGATCCCCCACTGATCGCGGTAGCTTCCGGGGCCGCCTGCCGGGGCGGAAGGGTGCATCGGGGCAGGCGTCATAATCTCTGGCCGCTTTCGAGCTTAGGTTAGGCTTACTTAAGTTCAAGATAAATGGCTTTGGCCCCGTTCACAAATCGTGGACATTCGTGAAGGAGTGTTGCTTGAAGCGCAATTGGGAAGGCGTCGTCCTCAAAGTCATGGGCGCCAAGGACTTCACCCTGGAGGTCACGGGGCGCGAAGAAATCACCCCCGACTTCTTCCGGGTGCACGTGCGCGACGGCGGGCTCCTGGAGCGCAGCGGCCTGCACCCCACCATGTGGATCCGGTTGTGGTTCAACGATTCCGGCAAGGCCCACCAGCGCGCGTACACCTTGGTCAACGCATCCCCTGCGGACGGAACGTTCAGTATGGACTTCGCCATGCACAACGGGGTAGCGGCTGACTGGGCCCGCTCCGTTCAGCCCGGCGACACCATTGACGCCACCGTCCAAGGCAGTTCCTTCACCTTCCCGCAGCCGGCTCCCCGCCGGATCTGGGTGGTGGGAGATCCCGCTTCGATCCCGGCCATCAACTCCTTGCTGGACGAACGAGGACTTACCGCAGCCGGCGCGGCTCCTGTCACCGCCTGGCTTGAATACCAGCACGACGCCGACCCCTCACTCCAGGTGCGGACGTTAGAGTCCGACGTCGTCACCTGGGTTCCGCGCAAACGCGACGGTGCCGCCCTGGTTGAGGAAATCTGCGATGCGCTCACGGCGGAGAGTGTGTCCGTGGAAGAGGACTTTTTCTGGATCGCCTGTGAAGCCTCCAGCACCCGGGCAATCGTCAAGCACTTGCGGAAGACGCTGGGCGTGGACAAGCACCGGATCGATGCCTTGGGATACTGGCGTGTCTAGGTACCGCGATTCGGCACCGCGTTTAGGCGCCGCGTTTAGGTACCGCGTTAGGTACCGCGTTAGGTACCGCGTTTAGGTGCCGCGGCGCTGCTGCTGTCTTGAAGCGTTACTCGCGCCAGTTAAGGAAGCCCTTTTGTCCTTCCGGAGGGGTGAGGACCACGTCCCGGCCATACTTCTTCTGTGAGTCTGCGCCGAAGAAGGCATCCGCGACGATGCGGATCGCCTTGGCCACCTTCCCGTCCTTCAGGAAGACGAACAACGCAGGGGACGCTGTGTAGCGGTTCTCTTTGGTCAGCGGCTCGCCGAAGGCGGCTTCGATGTCCTTGGCCGGTGTCCCCTCCGTCACGAATCCTGCCTGGTCCCACTCGAAGTCCGTGGCGTCAGCCAACTTCAGGGCCGTCCCGTTCTTTGCGGACTCAAGGACCTGGCTGTTGAGCTTCTCATTCGATTCGGGCATGACGGATCCTCCTAGTGAACAGGCGGCCAGGGCGCAGGCCAGGATGAGAGTTAGCAGGCCCGCGAGGGTGAGGCGGCCAGCAGGGGTCCGCATCCGTCGTCGTGCCTGTGTTCGTGGTTGGATCCTCACGAGGTGGTCCTCGACTCGTCGTTGAATTCCGGGTCCTCGCCGGGGGCGGGCTCGGCATTGTTGGCGTCGCCGGTCTGGTCCATGGGGACCTCGTTGGATGGGTGCGGCAGCAGGTCCTGTCCCACCACCACGGTATCGCCGTTGTTCACGGCTTCCTCGATCAAATCAGCAAGCTCCTCAGCACTGGCATCCGGGTTGGCTATGGCCACATTGCGGCCCACCTCATTGTTGTACAGATCCATCGCCTCACGCGGCGCAGGATTACCGGGGAGTTGTTCGTGGGCGGTGGCGTAATCCTCCGCCCAGTCCGCACCGAACTCCTTGACCATCAGGGCGTTCCAGTACGCATGGCGGAAGGCGTCGTTCTGGTCGTCGTTGCGGTCGGCGCTGGGGAAGCGGTCATCTGCTGTGCTGAAGGCGTCGTCATGGATGTCCTTGAAGGCGTTCATCTCGAAAGGGCCCAAACCGTTGAGGAGCTCCGCTTCCTTCTCGGTGACCTCCCTTTGGTCCACCACGAATCGCAGGGGGTCCCAGTCCCCGGGCCACTTGGTGACCTCGGCATCGCTGACCTGATATTGGTCCAGGATTTCCTGCGGTGTTGGCTGGCCGGGGTTCGGGTTGGCTGCGGTCTTGGTGGTGTCGGAGCTGCCGCTGCTTCCCGAACTGCCGCCGGAGCCGCCGCTGCCTGCACCTTCAGTGGAAGCGGAGGACTGCTGGTCCGCGTTGGTAAGCACTGACTGCGAGGCTTCTTCCAATCCGCGCGTGGTTCTTTCCAGCAATGGCCTCAGCCGGCCCTGCCAGTCTGCGGCAAAGCGCTTGGCGTCCTGGCCCTGCCAACCGCCCCCATGGCCGGTTAGTCCCTGCCCTATTAGTGAATCGAGTTCCCGGGCCCGGCTGGTCAACAGTGACGCACCGTTGGCCAGGGTCTTGGAGAGTGCTTTGAGTTGTTCGACGTCGGCGCCGTAGAAAGGCATATTTCCCCCTGAGCTTTGACTCCATGCTTTGGCATTGCTCCGGGGATCGCAATGGGTACCTCTGCCCGGCGCTGGCTCGCGGAAAGCGTTCGCCCGAGGCGAGCACCCGCCGTCGTGCTCCATATCTCACAGTTCGGGTACATTGTGACGTTTGCCGCTCAAACGGTGTTTTGGACGGCACTTCTAGCTCACCTGTGATATTTCTTGGATATGACGCAACCTACCGCTGAACACGTCGGCCTTCTGCTCCGCAACGCCCGTGGCGAAAAAGGGTGGACTCAGGGGCAGTTGGCTACCGAGCTTGGAACCAGCCAAAGCGCAATCGCGCGGATGGAGCAAGGTAAACAGAATCTGAGCCTCCGGATGATTGAACGGCTTGAGGCAATATTCGGCCGATCGATCGTCAAAGTGGGCAAGCCGCAAATGACCCACCTCCGGGTCGAGGGCGGC
The DNA here is from genome assembly GCF_054161505.1 of Arthrobacter sp. R3-55. Taxonomy (NCBI): domain Bacteria; kingdom Bacillati; phylum Actinomycetota; class Actinomycetes; order Micrococcales; family Micrococcaceae; genus Arthrobacter; species Arthrobacter sp. R3-55. Next base: position 524,330 of record NZ_CP096423.1, read on the forward strand.
CGGACCCTGTCCGGGGAAGTGGATGTCAACAGCAGCAAAAATGCCGGCGTGGCCCTCTTGTGCGCCAGCCTTATCAACCGCGGTACCACTACGCTGCGTCGCCTGGCCCGGATCGAGGAAGTCAACAGGATTGTTGAAGTACTGACATCCATTGGCGTCGAGTGCACGTGGCTCAACGGGAACGACCTCCGCATCCGCAGGCCCGATGTTCTGGACCTTGGCTCGATGGACGTTGATGCTGCCCGCCGCACCCGCAGCGTCATCATGCTGCTCGGCCCGCTCCTGGATGAGACCAGTGAGTACCTGCTGCCCTACGCTGGTGGCTGCGACCTGGGAACGCGCACGGTGGAGCCGCACATGCAGGCCCTGCGGCAGTTCGGCCTCGAGGTTGAAGCGAAGTCCGGTTTCTACTCCGTGACCGCGCCGCCCGCGGACGTCCATGACCGCTCCTTCGTCCTCACCGAACGCGGTGACACCGTCACCGAAAACGCCATCATGGCTGCCGCTCACCGCGAGGGCACCACCGTCATCCGGAACGCAAGCCCCAACTACATGGTCCAGGACCTCTGCTTCTACTTGCAGGGACTGGGAGTGGAGATCCAGGGCGTCGGGACCACCACGCTGAAGATCACCGGCCGTTCCGCCATTGACGTGGAGATTGAGTACTTCCCGTCAGAGGACCCCATCGAGGCCATGAGCCTGATCACCGCCGGGATTGTCACCAACTCCGAGGTCACCATCCGCCGCGTCCCCATCGAGTTCATGGAAATCGAGCTCGCCACTTTGGAGCAGATGGGCCAGAACCTCGAAATTTCCGGCGAATACATGGCACGCAACGGCCGGACGCGCCTGGTGGATGTCACCACCAAGCCCTCCGAGCTCCGCGCACCCCAGGACAAGATCCACCCCATGCCGTTCCCGGGCCTGAACATCGACAACCTGCCGTTCTTCGCAGTCATCGCAGGCAACGCGGAGGGCCAAACCATGATCCACGACTGGGTCTATGAGAACCGCGCCATCTACTTGACCGAGCTCAACAAGCTCGGCGCCCAGGTGCAGTTGCTGGATCCGCACCGGATCTACGTCAACGGACCCACCAAGTGGCGTGCCGCGGAAATCGGCTGCCCGCCGGCCCTGCGCCCCGCCGCCTGCCTGCTCTTGGCGATGCTGGCTGCCCGTGGTACGTCCGAGCTCCGCAACATCTACGTGATTGAGCGTGGATACGAGGACTTGGCCGAGCGCCTGAACACCATCGGTGCCAAGATCGAGTACTTCCAGGACTAGGCTCCACGCGTACGCCGGCAACGGATCGGCGGCGCGCCCGTTTCCGCCATTCGCGCCGGCAACGGATCAGTGGCGCGCCCGTTTCCGCCGTTCGCGCCAGCTCGCTCTGGTGCGAATGGCGGAAACGGGGGCGGTCCTCGCTGCGCCTTTGAGAGTGCGCGGCTGCCCCTCCAGCCACTGTCCTCTACCGGCCTCCTGACGCAGAATGGAGCATGCGGACTTTCGGGGTTGAGGAAGAGCTGCTCATCGTCCATCCTGTGACGGGAGAGCCTCTTGCCCTCGCGGATGCGCTGCTCGCGGGCCACAACCAGGCGGCGTCCGCAACGAGTCTCAGCCACGAACTCAAGCTGGAGCAGATCGAGACGCAGACCCGCCCCTGCCACAGCTACGGTGAGCTTCTGCATCAGATCCGCCGCGGCCGGGCCATGGCCAATGAAGCGGCCCGACAGCACGGTGCGCGGGTTGCCGCGATCGCCACCTCCCCGCTGGATTCGAACACCCACACCACCCCGGATCCCCGCTATGCCGCGATGCTGGACCGCTTCGGCATCATCGCCACGGAACAACTGACGTGCGGATTCCATGTGCACACCTCTGTTGAGTCCCCCGAGGAAGGTGTGGTGGTGCTGGACCACATCCGGGACAAACTCGCCGTGCTCACGGCGCTCACTGCCAACTCACCCTTCTGGCGAGGCCTTCCTACCGGTTTCGACAGCTACCGCACCCAGGCATGGAACCGCTGGCCCACCTCTGGACCGTCGGCCGTGTTCGGATCACTCACTGCCTACCGACGCATCGTGAAGCGGCTGTTGGAAACGGGCGTGATCATGGATGAGGGCATGATCTACTTCGATGCCCGCATCTCCCGGAACCACCCCACCGTGGAGGTCCGTGTGGCCGACGTCTGCCTTCGCGCCGAGGACGCCGCGTTGATTGCGGTGCTGGTGCGGGCTTTGGTTGAGACGGCTTCCTTGGAAATGCTCGACGGCGTTGAGCCAACCGCGGTGCCCACGGCACTCCTGCGGATGGCGAGTTGGCAGGCCAGCAATGCGGGGTTGCGTGGAGATCTTCTGGACTTCGGTGATTTCCGTCCCCAGCCGGCAGCGGGCGTGGTCTGGGCGTTGGTGGATTACGTGAGCCCAGTGCTGGATGACCAAGGCGAATTGGAGCTGGTCAAAGAGGGGATCTCAGATCTGCTGGAGCGGGGGAACGGCGCCCGCGAGCAACGGGAAGCGGCGGTGCGGTACAACAACAGGAAGCGAGGCAGCCAGAACCAGGCGGGCAGTCCACCCGCCAGCGCAGCCCTGGCCGCCGTCGTCGGGCATGCAGTGAAGGTGACGGTTCGCGGAACCTCTGCCGACGCGCACAAGGAGCCTGCGCCCATGTTGTCCCGGGTCAGGAGGCCTTAGGCTTTGCCGGCTTCCGGCTCTTCCCATGCCATCAAGTAGGCGCCGGTGAGGCCTTCCACCAAGTAGAAGCAGAACGGCGGGATGTCCTTTTTTGCTACCAGAATGGCGCCGTAGATTGGTGCGCTGGCCGCGGCCGTGACGCCGATCCAGCGTTTTGTGGGCAAGGAAAGAAGACTCCCGCCCAAGGCGGCCAACGCCACAACATGCAACCCGGAATAGGCCAGGAAAGGCGCGTTGGATCCATGGCGGTAGGCAAAACCCTCAATGTCAGCAGCGCGCCGGGCGAGGCTGGGGACGAAGAACGGGGCGCCGGCGAGCAATGCGGCGGCGGCAGCGAAAGCCCACCTCTTCGCATTCCCACGTGGCGCGTTGTGGCCTGGAACGGCATCCCTGTCCGGAACGGCGTTCTTGTCTGGAACGGCACGGGCAAACGCGGCGAATCCCACTGGCACGGCGACGGTTCCCACGGCGGTAAGGTGCTGGCCCACGATCCAACCGTGCCGTCCGGAGGTCAGCATGCGCAAGCGTTCGGCGTCGTCCGGTGTCATGTAGACGCGCGAGACCGGCGAGATTCCCACGAGCCACACCACCGTGCCGGCAACGATGACCGCTCCGGCACGGCGATAGGGATGGTTCCCGCTCATGGCAGCAAGGTTAGACCTGCTTGAGGGCCTTCTCCAGATCCAGGATGAGATCATCCACATCTTCCAGGCCCACAGACAAACGGACCACGCCGTCGCTGAGCCCGATCGCCGCCCGCCCCTCCGGCCCCATGGCCCGGTGGGTGGTGGTGGCCGGGTGGGTGATGAGGGACTTGGAGTCGCCCAGGTTGTTGGAGATGTCCACTACACGCAGGCCATCGAGCAGTGCGAACGCGGAATCCTTGGCCGAACGTCCCGCGGAAGGGAGCAGCTCGAAGGTCAGCACAGTGCCTCCGGCCTTCATCTGCTTCGCGGCAAGCTCGTACTGCGGGTGGGACTTCAACAACGGGTACTTGACCCAGCTGATGGCCGGCTGCTGTTCAAGCCACTCGGCAATCTTCAAAGCAGAGGCAGAACTGTGGTTCACACGGAGCCCGATGGTCTCCAGGCCCTTGGTCAGGACCCAGGCATTGAACGCGGACAACGAAGGGCCGGTGTGCCGCATAAGCTGCTTTACCGGGCCGTCAATGAATTCCTTGGTGCCCAGGATCGCACCGCCAAGGACACGTCCCTGGCCGTCAATATGCTTGGTACCGGAGTAGACGATCACGTCGGCACCCAGCTCGCCGCAGCGTTGCAACAGGGGAGTGGCAAAGACGTTGTCTACCACCACGGTCGCCCCGGCGGCATGCGCCAGTTCGCTGACGGCAGCGATGTCTACGATCTCTTGCATGGGGTTGGACGGAGATTCGAAGAACACAGCAGTGGTTGGTTCCGAGAGGGCTTCACGCCACTGCTCCAGGTCCGGGCCATCAACGAACACGGTTTCCACACCCCAACGGGGCAGGATCTCGTTGAGGATGACGAAGCATGAGCCGAACAGGGAGCGGGCAGCCACCACGCGGTCGCCCGCAGCCAGCAGGGCACCCAGGGCAGTGAAGACCGCAGACATGCCGGACGCGGTGGCAAAGCACGCCTCGGTTCCTTCAAGCAGCCGCAGCCGTTCCTGGAACGTGGCCACGGAGGGGTTGCCGTAGCGGGAGTACACGAAGCGCTCGTCTTCTCCGGTGAAAGCACGCTCGGCAGCTGCGGCCGATTCGTAGACAAAGCCGGAGTTCAGGAAAACCGGCTCGGATGTTTCCTGGAAATTGGTACGGTCAAGGCCACCGCGGACGGCCTGGGTGTCAGGGCTCCAGCCGGCGGCGTCGGGATTGAAAGTCACTTACTCGGTCCCCAGATTCGTCGGCAGGCCACGATTTTTCCAGCCATTGACGGTGCGTTCACCGTAGCGGTCAGGTTCACCCTCGAAACCCTCAAGGACGTTGTACGCCGTGAATCCGGCCTGCGTTGCGGCAATGGCGGCGGAGATGGAGCGCTGGCCGGAGCGACAGATGAAAACGAGTTCCACGGCCTCGTCCTCGGGGGCCTGCTGCTGCAGGTCCTCGATGAAACGGGAGTTGGGGATGCCGCCTGCGAGGCTCCATTGGATGAACAGGGGATCGTTCTCCGTGGCTTTGGTGTCAGGGATGCCGATGTGGGCCCACTCGCCCTCGGTGCGGACATCGACCAGGATGGCGCCTTGCTCGAGCTTGGCCCATGCATCCTGCGGGGTCAGGTCACCTGCGTAGCTCATGCGTGGCCCTCGAATGCTTCTTCGTCGTCATAGTTCTCCAGCTGGTCAACGGCGTCGGCGACGGCGGCATCAGCATTGGCGATCGCGGCGGGGAGCACAATTGCCTGGGCAACAATGACGGTGGTGCCGTTGAAGGTAGCTGCCGGGCTGCCATGGAGCACGTAGCCCTCAGCGAGCGCGCTGTGGATGCGCTCGCAGAATTCACGGTTGTCCGGGCCTGTAATCAGGCGGTAGGAGAGTTTTTCTTCAGTGGGTTCAGGCATTGCTGGTGCTCCTCAGTCACGCTTGCAGTTCGAATTTGTCGATACGCCGAGTAGTCACCTGAGGCACCCCGCCGGAGAGAGGGTTGCCGACCAGCAAGTCAGGGCTTTGCGCTGGTACTCATTACTCAAGAAAAACGTAGCATCCGCGGGCGTCGGGCTGCACTTGCGGGCGCCGATCCGGCCGTCATGTTGCGTAATCGGCGGACGCTTCAGTGCCCCCTTCCTTGAGCGCACGTACTGCCGCGCCGACAGTGGGGTAGAAGTGTTCAGGCGTGAAACTCGCTGCAGTGCCAAGACGGACCAACTTGTCCTTCACCGGGCCCTTGAGTTCGGCGAACACCAGATCTACTCCCTTGCTGGCCAGCCATTCGTCCAGGGTGACCAGATCGTCCAAGGCCGTGGTGTCAATCCCGGTGATGGGTTCGGCGGCAAGGATGACGTGGGTGACGGGGACCGCGGACTCGTCCGGGGCCTCATGCAGTTGTTCGCGGACAAATGCGGCCAGGACCTGGCCGTTTCCGAAGAACAGGGGAGCATCAAAGCGGAGAATCAAGAGTCCCGGGATGCGCTCGGCTTCGGGATGCCGCTCAACGTCGTGGTACCCCGGCAGGCCATCCTCTGCGCCAAGTTCGGTTCGGTACGGATCCCAGGCCCTGCGGACAAAATCCAGGAGCGCCAGGGCAATCGCCACAACGATTCCCTGCAGGACGCCCACGGTCAGGACTCCGAGGAACGCGGCCAGCATCACCACGGACTCGCTGCGGCTAAGGCTGAAGAGCCGCCGGACACCAGCCGGATCTGCGAGGGCAATCGCTGCGGCAATGACGACCGCGGCAAGGGTTGCCGATGGCAGGTACTCCGTCACCCCCGGTGCCAGCAGCATGAATGCCAGCACCAGCAAGGACCCCACCACCCCGGTCAGCTGGGATTTGGCACCTGCATCCACGGCCACGGGCGTCCGCGAGGTGCTGCCGGAAATCGGGAATCCTCCCAGCAGTCCGGTAGCGGCATTGGCCGCCCCGAGCGCAGCCATCTCCCGGTTGCCGGACACCCGTTTGCCGTCCTTGGCTGCCAGGGTCTGGGACAGGACGCCCGTATCGGCAAAGGCCATGAGGGCAATGCCGGCCGCGGCGGGCAGCAATGTCAACGCATCGGCCCATCCAATGCCGCCCAGTGCGGGCAACGGCAGGCCCTGCGGCAAGACTCCGGTGACCTTCACGTCGTCGTTAAGGCCCAAGACCGCCGTCGCTACGCATGAACCAACCACTGCGAACAGGACGCCGGGTACTTTCCACCGCAGGAGCCGCGGGATCCAGATGAGCGCCAGTGAACCTGCACCGAGCAGCAGCGCGGTGATGTTGATGTCACCGCCGAATACCCCGGTGGTGACCTGTCCGAGCTTTTGCCAGACGTCGCCGTCGGCCTCTATGCCCAGGAAAGCCGGCAGTTGCGAGAGCGCCACCAGCAGTGCGATTCCATTGAGGTATCCGAGCCGAATGGGTTTGGACAGCAAACCCGTGATGGTCCCCAGTTTCAGGGCGGAGCCCGCCAGCATGAACGCACCCACCAGCAGGGCCAGGAGCCCTGCCAACGCCACGGACTTACCGCTGTTGCCCGCTGCGAGGGGCACAATCGCCGCAGCGATCAACGGGGCCAATGCTGAGTCGGGTCCGAGGACCATGATGCGGGAAGGGCCCACCGCCGCGTAAACCAGCAGCGGTACGACAGTTGCGTAGAGGCCGGTGACAGGAGGCAAGCCGGCTGCCTGCGCATATGCCATGCCAGCGGGCACCAACAGGGAGAACAGTGCCGCACCCGCAATGAGATCGTGCCGCAGCCATTCACGCTTGTATCCCTTAAGGACCCAGAGGCTGGACAGCCGGTCCTTTGCGGAAGGGCGGGTGGTTGCTGCATTCATACAGCGATCATTCCCGACCCCCGCTGTTTGCGGAACAGGATTCAAGGCCTATGTGGAAATCCGTGCCGTCTCAATCCACGTTCAATTGTGACGTCCCGGGAGCATAATTGACCCAGTACGTCCCCCTGTAACTTCGCATGAAATCAGGTCGCGGTGAACGGACAGAGCAGTTCTACACTCAAGCCCATGCTGCACTTTGGATGGTTTGTGGGCCACGGATTCGGTGTCCAGGGGTGGGGGACGCCCGGTTACGGCCTGGGTTACGACTGGAAGAAACCCGCCCTCTACCAGGAGGCTGTCCGGGCGTTCGAACGATCCGGGTTGGACCTCTTCATCATTGAGGATTCCCTCACGGTGCCGGACACTTATGGCGGTTCGGCCGAGGTTTCCCTGGCCCACGCATCCTTCGCGCCCAAGCATGATCCCTTGGCATTGGTCCCGTATCTTCTGTCCGCCACCGAGCATCTGGGGATCGTCCCGACGGTCAGTGCGTCCTTCTATCCGCCCTTCACTGCAGCCCGTCTCCTAGCCACTTTGCAGCACTTTTCCGAGGGGCAGTTGGGCTGGAACGTGGTGACTTCCGGCAGCGACCTCGCGGCGCAAAATTACGGGCTGGACCAGCAGATCGAACACGACCTCCGGTACGAGAAGGCGGAGGAATTCGTCGACGTCGTTAGGCGGCTGTGGCGCAGTTGGGAACCTGACGCCTTGGTTGAGGACGTTGAGGCAGGTGTGTTCGCGGACCACACCAAGGTGCACCCGATCAATCACGACGGCGACTTCTTCAAGGTCCGTGGCCCCCTGAACACGGCGCCGCTGCCGGAGGAACCCGTGTTGGTGCAGGCCGGTGCGTCGCCCCGGGGCAAAGCGTTCGCGGGCGGGCATGCTGATGTGGCCATTGCCTTGGCGCGTGGTGTTGAGGGCATGAAGTCCTACCGGGATTCCATCAGGGCGGAAGCTGCCCGGGCCGGCAGGAACCCCGACGACGTCAAGGTACTTTTTGTCCTGAAGCCCACCGTTGTGGGTTCTCCTGCCGAGGCCGAGGAATTGCGGGCCCGGCGCCGGGAGCTCAGCCAGCGCGATATCGACAGCCAGCTGAACTCCATTTCCTATCTCTCGGTGATCGACTTCAAGAAGTTCGACCTCGACGCACCCCTTCCTGAGCTGAGCACCAACAGCAACCAGGGCACGTTGGAACACTTCGCCAAGGCGGCACCTCCCGGTTCCACGCTACGGGAGATCCTGCAGGCCAGGAGCGGCGGAGCAGGGGATTCGATCATCGGCACCGTGGATGAAATTGCTGACTATCTGGAGTCCACCGGGGCCGAGGTCGGCGGCGACGGTTTCCTTTTCTCCGGCTTTGTGGACCCTGTGACGGTGCACGGGGTGTTGGACAAGCTCACTCCGGAACTGCGGCGTCGTGGCCTGTTGAGGAAGAGTTACGGCAACGGTGGGTTCCGGCAGAATCTCCTGGACTTTTGATGGCGGCCGACGAGCCCCGGGCGCTTGTTCTGGGCACAGCGCCGGTTTCCGCGCGGAGTGTGGCCCTGGCAGCTGCCGACCCGTCGTTTCATGTGAAACTCAACCCAGATGTGTTGTCTTTGCTGGGACGTTCCCGTGATGTGCTGGAGCGCGCTGCTTCCTCCGGGCAGCGCGTCTACGGGTTGAACACCTTGCTCGGATCCGGCCGTGACACCGCTGTGGAGGAGAAGTCACTGCTGGCATATCAAATCCAGGTGGTCAGGTATCACAACAGTGGCGTGGGCTCCTACCTGGACCGCCCCACGGCCCGCGCCGTGATCCTGGCCCGGCTCATCGGCTTCAGCCGCGGAGGCTCCGGCGTGCGCCCGGAAACAGCCGGTTTCTACGCCGAACTCCTCAACCGCGGCGTCCTTCCCGCCATCCCGCGCGAAGGTTCGGTAGGCTCATCGGACCTCACCCAACTGGCCGCCGTCGCAGCCGTTGCCATCGGTGAGGGCCATGCCTTCGATGCCGATGGCGCGTTGATCTCCGGTGCCAAAGCGCTCGCCGACGCCGGCCTGCAACCTTTGGTCCTCGCGCCCGGCGAGGCACTCGCCCTGGTCAGTGCCAACGCTTATTCCGTCGGCGCCGGGACACTCGCCTTGGTGCGGCTGCAGCACCTGGCCCGCCTGGCCGACGTCGCGCTTTCCCTCTCGCTGGAGACCATCGCAAGGTACGACGACGGCGGGAACCTCAGTCCGTTTTCGCCGGCCATTCAAGCGGCAAAGGCGGTGGACGGTCAGGGTGACTCGGCTGCTGCTGTGCTTCACCTGCTCCGTGGCGGGTGGTTGGAGGATGTTCGTCCTGAAGCCTCGGTACAGGATCCGTTGTCCTTCCGGGCAGCGCCGCAAACTCACGGGGCGTTTCGATCCCTCGTGACGCAGTTGGGTACTGCCTTGGAGGTGGAACTCAATGGCCGAGGCGATAATCCGTTGGTGGACGTCGAATCCGGCCTCATGGTGTCCGGCGGGAACTTCCAACCGATGCAACTGGCCCTGACGTTTGAAAGCCTGAGGTTGGCGCTGGCACACATGGGTATTTCCAGTGAGCGGCGCATCGCCAAGCTGTATCCGCCGCAACGTGCCATCCGGGCCCGGCACCTACAAGCGGCATCGTCCGGAGAAGGCCTGGCGGGTGAGGAACTTCCGGGGCTGCTCTGGTACTCGGCCGCCGGTCTGCTGGCCGAGCTCAAGTTCCTGGCCGCTCCGGCCACCCTGGGTGCGCCAACCCTGTCCGCCGACGTCGAGGACCACTCCACACTCGCCCCGCTGGCCTTGCAGCAACTCGAGAAGTCGCTGGAGGCTGCGGAAAAACTCCTGGTGATCGAGGCTTTGACAGCCTCGTATCTGCTGCTCGAAGCGGCGGCCGGGCAGCCGCTCGGGAAGGGGACAGGCGTCGTCGTGGGTCGACTCGCTGATGTGCTGGGCGACAGCTCGGCCGCGCCCGACCTTGTGGAACGGGCGCGGACTGCGTTGCGCGACGTCCTGGACCAGGTATTACCGGAAACAGAGGAAGGGGCGGGATCGCGGTGAGCACAACAGTTCGCAAACACGGAGTGCACGCGGCAACCTCCACGCCGGACGTGCTGGACGCCTCGGTCCTGGACAAGGTGGGCAACACGCCTCTGGTGAAGTTGGAGTCGCTGAGCCGGGGCCTGGGGAGCACCATCCACATCAAGCTTGAGTCCGAGAACCCCGGCGGCTCCATCAAAGACCGTACCGCCCTCAGCATGGTCCGGGCGGCTGAGAGGTCCGGGGAACTGAAGCCGGGAGCCACGATCGTGGAGAGCACCTCGGGCAACACGGGGATCGGCCTGGCCTTGATCGGGCACCTGACAGGGCACCCGGTGGTGGTGGTGACCGGCGATACGATCTCCGAGGAGAAGCTCGCCGCGCTCCACAATTATGGTGCCCGCGTGATCCTGACCGACTGGAACGCACCCTCCGAATCGCCGGAGAACGCTCGCGCCGTGGCTGCCAGGATCACCGCAGAGACACCCGGTGCTTGGCGTCCCATGCAGTTCGACAACCCAGCCAACCCCCTGGCGCACTACCAAACCACCGGACCCGAAATCTGGGAGCAGACAGGTGGGCTGATTACGCATTTCGTCGCGGGCATCGGAACAGGAGGGACCATCAGCGGGAACGGGCGTTTCCTGAAGGAACGTGTGGCCGATACCAGGCCTGGCGGACACCTGGAAGTAGTTGGCGCCGATCCTTACGGGTCCGCCTACAGCGGCGGGCATCCCGGCGAGATCCTGGTGGACGGCGTGGGCAACTCCTGGCCTGAAGCGGAGTGGCCCAAGGCTTTCGACCGCACAATCGTGGACCGCTTCCTTCGCATCCCCAATGACGAGGTCTACACCACCGTTCACCGGCTCCTTGAGGAAGAAGGGCTTGCGCTTGGCCCGTCTTCCGGGCTGGCCGTGGCAGCGGCTGTCCGGGTGGCCCGGGCCGCACCTCTCGGTTCCGTGGTGGTGGCCATAGCGCCCGACGCCGGTACCAACTACCTGAGCAAGGCCTTCAACCCGGTGTGGCTGGCGGAGCACGGCATCCGGCTCGCCGCCGACGCCCCCGCCGCGCGCGAATAGAACCCTCTTTCACGTCCCGCGGGTTTGGGGCGGTCCCTCTTTCAGGTCCCGCGGGTTTGGGGCGGTTCCTCTTTCAGGTCCCGCGGGTTTGGGGCGGTTCCTCTTTCAGGTCCCGCGGGTTTGGGGCGGTCCCTCTTTCAGGTCCCGCGGGTTTGGGGCGGTCCCTCTTTCACGTCCCGCGGGTTTGGGGTGGTCCCTCTTTCACGGGAGGCTGCATGGGCCCTTTGCGCTAGGCTCCAACCATGCCTGAACAGGAAACAAAAACACGTCTGGCCGGCTATCTGGACAAGCAGCAGCCGGAACTTTACGCCACTCTGAGCCACTATTCCCAGCAGCTTGTAGACGAAGCTGACCGGCTGGGGATCTCGCGCCGCACCCTCGAACTCATCAACTACTTGTGCTCGCAGATCAATGGCTGTGCCTTCTGCCTGGACCTCCACCATCGTCGGGCCCTGAAGTATGGCGAAACGGAACAGCGGTTGTCCTTGGTAGCCGTTTACAAGGAAGTGCAGCTCTTTGATCCCGCTGAAGTGGTAGCCATGGAAATTGCGGAGCAAATAACCCGCATGAGCTCTTCGCGGCCCAGCCCTGAGCTCTTTGAGAAGGCACGGCAGCACTACAGCGACGAGCAAATCAGTGTGCTCTGCATGGCTGCGATCGGCATCAACGCTTTCAACCGGCTGTCCATATTGAGCGAGCACCCGGTCCGCGCGGTCAAAAAGTAGGCTCCGGGTCCAGACCCAAGCCCGGGCACGCGCGGTGAGTGCCGTCGTCGTGTGTTCCACGGAACCACCGCCAGCTGTACGGCCACCACCTACTTTGGCCTCCGAAAGGCCCCAGACATACCCTCTGGTAGGCGTGTTGGGGAGGTATGGCCGTCAAAGTGGGTGATTCGGCCAGCGCAGGTTCCTGACCCTCTTTGAGACGAGATCAGCCCCTGGTCAACCGGGAAAGGCTGCCCAAGGGCTGATCTGTGCCGAAAAGAGGTCAGGAGGCCGCGGCCGGAATGGGACCTAAGCGTCCACTGCCTTCTTCAACGAACGGCGTCGGCCGTATTTGAAGTAGAAGACGGCGTAGCAGGCACCCACGAACGGAATACCGAAGAGGAGTGCCGCTACCTGGTTGGGATCGAACGCGATACCGATCAGTGACACCAGGCAAAGCGCGAAGGCCAGGATCGGGACCAGCGGGAACAAAGGAGCCTTGTAGGGAAGCGTGCTGAGGTCCCCACCGTTTTTGATGAAGGTCCGCCGGTAGATGAAATGCGAAGCCACAATGGACATCCAGACACCAACGGTGGCGAAGCCGGCTACCGAGACGAGCACGAGGTAGACGGTGGCCGGTGCCACAACGCTGCTGATCAATGAGGCCAGACCACCAAGCATGCTCACGCAGAGGGCCACCATGGGGATGCCACGCTTGGTGAGCTTCTTGAAGACCTGCGGTGCGTGGCCTTCATCGGCGAGCGAGAAGAGCATGCGGGCACAGGAAAAGAGGCCGCAGTTGCCTGCCGAGAGCAGCGCCGTGATGATCACGAAGTTCATGATGTCCGCGGCGTAGGGGATACCGAGCATCGAGAAAACGGTGACGAACGGGCTCTCGTCCACGCTGACTTTTTCGTAGGGGATGGTGGCCGCGATGACCAGGATCGCCCCGACGAAGAAGATCATGAGCCGGATGACCGTGGTCCTCATGGCCTTGGGGATGTTGGCTCCGGGGTTGGCGGTTTCGCCCGCGGCAACGCCGATCAGTTCCGAGCCGGAGAAGGCGTAGAAGACCGCCAGGCAGGTGACGAACACTCCTGTGAAACCGTTGGGGAACAAGCCCTCCGGGGTGCTGAAGTTCTCGCCAAAGGAGGGGAAATCTCCCGCGGCAAGGGGGTGGAAGCCCGCCAGCGCGGCGCCGCCGAGGATGATCAAGCCGACGACGGCGGCGACCTTGATCAGCGCGAACCAGAACTCTGATTCGCCGAAGACACGCGATGAAATGGCATTCAGGGTGAACAGGACGCTGGCGAAGATCAAGCACCAGATCCAGACGTCAACGCCAGGGAACCAGCGCTGCATGAGGAGACCGGCCGCAGTAAATTCCGAGCCCAGCGCCACGGCCCAACAGAGCCAGTACAGCCAAGCGGTGGCAAAGCCGGTAGCAGGGCCGATGGTGCGGGCGGCATAAATGTGGAACGCGCCTGAGACGGGGAACGCGACAGCGAGCTCCCCGAGGCAGGCCATCACCAGGTAGACCACCACGGCGCCGATGAGGAATGCCAGCACGGCACCCAAGGGGCCGGCTGTGGCAATGGTGTATCCGGAACTAACGAACAGGCCTGATCCGATAACGCCGCCCATGGCGATCATGACCAGGTGCCGGGCCTCCATGGACCGGCGAAGACCTGTTTGTGAGGCACCAGTCCGGGACTGTGCCTCTGTTGCCGATGCTTCGGCTTCTGTGGGGGAGCTGAGTCCCATATTCCCTCCGGGAAGTTAGCCAGCAAAGTCTGAAGTAGTACCAGCCGGACGTGATCCAACTAACACGAGAACAAGATTCATCACATGACGAATGACCATTTCAAGGAGGATAAGGAATGCGATTGAACGCGCAAAAACCTCAGGGTCGAGGCTAAGATTCCCTAATCAATGAGCCACGCGAGCGATTACTCTACTTGTTATCTGTTAGGTTCCAAGCGGAGCTCCTTAGCCGGAGGCCCGCTGATGCGAGTGGGTTTGCAACCGTTCTGCACAGACTGAGTCGCGGCGAAAAGCTGCCTGCCGTGTCTAAGTCGCTGACAGGGTGCTCTCCCTCTTTTCTTGGTTTCGTTACATTATCGGGACCGTCCGACATTAACCGGGTATGAGAGTGAAGACAAAAACAGGGGACCGTGGGGAGTTGCCCTGGCAACGGCGACTCCAGCCCAAAGCCCCGGCGATTCCGCAGTACATTCGCGCCACCGGCTTTTGGCCCAAAGTTCGGTTGGGACTGGCTGCTCTGACCGTCGTTGCTGCGGGGGCCGTTGCTGTGGCTCCTGCCGTGTCAGCGCAGTTTCAGCCGGAAGGGCCTCCGGCTTTGTCGGTCGGTGATACCCAGAGTGAGGGGAGCGCCGCTGGCGAAGGACCCGGGGAGAACGACCCCGGTGACCTCGTGTGCCAAGGGAACAAAGTGCCGGTTCAGGCGCTGGTTAATCCCAAGCCCGCAAGCGAGCTGTCTTCCGGCGCTGCACCGGCACTCGAGGGGCGTGACGTCTCTGACTTTAACCCTCACACGTGGCTGATTGCGCAGGAGAGCAGTGATCGGGTGATGCTGATGACGAAGCTCCAAACTCCCCAGGATGACGGCAGCGGAGATATTCGCGATTACCAATACATCATCATTTCCACCAAGTCCATGGAATCGGAACCAGGCAAAGCTGTGTGGGCAGTGGTCGAGTCGTCTACATGCACCCTCGAGTGGGACCTCGGCGGGTTGGATACCGCGGCGGTAACCCTTGATCCGGCACAGCCCAGAAGCCTTGCCTCCAACCACCTCGCCTTGCTTGTCACGGAGATTTCCTGCAACTCGGGGCAGGACGCCGAGGGGCGCCTTGAAGTAGCCCAACTTGTCGAAACGGCCTCAACCGTGGAGGTCGTCGTGGGAGTGCGGCCGTCCGGGGCCGGGATGAAGACCTGCCAGGGAAACCCGCCTACACCGTTGACAATTTTGCTGAAGCAACCCTTGGGAGACCGCAAAGTCTTGAACACGGCGCCCTTCCAGCCCCGGGAGATTGCGGTACCTGCCGCACGCGAATTGCCGGACGGTGCCGCTGCAGCCGGTGCCCCTGCTGCGCAGGGTGGCTCCGCTGGTCGGGTGGCCGGTGTTCCGGGGCCACCCGCCCCAGTGGTTCAGCATTCCGGCTGGTGAGAGCCATCCGCGCTCTGCCGGAAGCCCGAAGGGGTGATGTTTACTCGATTCCCGCGAACAGTTGATTCAGTTCAGCAGTGAGCTGCTTACGCACCTCGGGCGTGCCGATTTCCTTGCCGTTGATGTGGTTCACGGGGGCGATCAAACGGATGCTGGAAATCAGCCACACAGCGTCGGCGTCGAAGAGGTCCTGCGGCTCCAGGGGCCCATAGCCAAGTTCCCAACCAGCGGCCTTGGCTGCGGCGAACAATGCACCCTGCGAGGTGCCCGGAAGGATGCCGCTGTCCAGCTGGGGAGTGATGAGGCGCCGAACAGTCCTGACCGAACCATCGCTGTCGTCGACTGTTTCAAGGTGCGCCAGCAACACAGTGGACGTGGGCCCCTCCAGGACCCGGCCGTCAGTGGAGGTGAAGATCGCATCATCGGCACCCTGCTTGTGCGCGTAGCGCAGGGCCGCCATGTTCACGGCGTATGAGAGCGTCTTTGCGCCCAGCAGCAGCCACGGCGCGCGCTCGCCGGCTTCGGTATCGAAGCCGCGGTCCAAAAGTACGACGTCGATGCCCGTCTCGCGCTGCCGGCGACTGCCCGCCGGTGAGGGCGACGCTTGTACCCAGCAGGTGGGGCTGGCTGCACCTTCAACTCCGCGGGTCACGATCAGCTTGACCACAACCTCATCCTCCTCCGGGGTGGGAGCAGGGTGGACGTCGCGGAATTCGGTGATGGCGGTCTCGATGGCGCGGCGCCAGGCGTCCTGCCCGGGAAGCACCAGGTCCAGGGCTTCTGCTGAACTGCTCAGCCGGTTCAGGTGGGCCTGTACCTTCCGGGGACGTCCTTGAACGGCGAGCAGGGACTCGAAGACGCCGTCGCCGCGGGTGGCGCCAAGGTCCGTTGCCATGAGCTGCGGCTGGCTTGAGTCGGCAACTCGTCCGTTTTCGAAGGCGGGGTCCAGGAAAACCAGGACCGTGGGAGCAGGTGAAGTCATGGTCCCAGCTTAGTGCGGGGCGATGTCGCATGACTTTGCCGGATAGGCTGTGGTCACTGCTATTCATGGACCGTGGGGGTTTGTAGGTGCTGTTTCCTTTTCCGTTTGGCCAGGAGTGGACCTGGTTATTAGGCGCGTGGGCCATTGCGGAAGTGATCATGCGCATTGTGCTGCTGGGGATCATTCCCGGCAACCGACGTCCCACCACCGCCATGGCCTGGCTCTTGGCTGTGTTCCTCATCCCATCCGTGGGGTTCGTCCTCTTCCTCCTTTTCGGCAACTTCAAACTGTCCAAACGCAGGCGTGAGCAGCAGGAAGAAGTGAATCGACGCGTTCGCGCGGTGACCTCCGATCTCGCTGATCCGGTCAGCGTGTACTCCGGCCCGGAATGGGTGAAGTCCGCAGGGGAGCTGAACCACCGGCTCGGATCGCTGCCCATGGTGGACGGCAACAAAGTTGAGCTGATTCCCGGTTACGAGGAATCGATCAAGGCCATGGCCGAGGCTGTCCGGGGAGCCAAGGACTACGTCAACGCCGAGTTCTACATCATGAGCAGCGACTCGGTCACGGACGAGCTTCTGACCGAGCTGGAGAATGCGACCGAGCGCGGTGTCACTGTCAGGCTCCTCTTCGACCACATCGGAACACTTCGGGTTAAGGGATACCGCCGCCTGATCCGCCGGCTCAAAGCAAGCAAGATCCAGTGGAAGCGGATGCTTCCGCTCCTGCCGATCCATGGCCAATGGCGGCGTCCGGACCTGAGGAACCACCGCAAGATCATGGTGATCGATGGACTGGTTGCGTTCACCGGTTCGCAGAACTTGATTGAGCCTTCCTATAACAACCCAAAGCACCACAAAGTGGGGCGCAAATGGGTGGAGCTCATGTCCCGGCTTGAGGGACCGATAGTAGCCACGCTCAATGTGGTGTTTGCGACGGACTGGCTCAGCGAAACCGACGAGTCCTTGGAAGACCAGTTGCGCCTGCCGAGCCAGCCGCCTCCGGGGCGCGTCACAGCCCAGGTAGTGCCGAGTGGTCCGGGGTTCGCCACCGAAAACAATCTCCGCCTGTTCAACACCCTGATCTATTCGGCACAGCACACCATCTCTATCTGCAGCCCCTACTTTGTCCCGGACGACTCCCTGCTCTACGCCATCACCACCGCAGCGCAGCGAGGAGTCTCCGTGGAGCTCTTCGTCTCCGAAAAGGGGGATCAGTTCCTGGTCCACCACGCCCAGCGCTCCTACTACGAAGCCCTGCTGGACGCCGGGGTCCGCATCTATCTGTACCGGGCGCCATACGTCCTCCACGCCAAGCACTTCACCATTGATGATGAGGTGGCCGTGCTCGGTTCCAGCAACATGGACATGCGCTCCTTCTCCCTGAACATGGAGGTCTCGGTGATGCTGCTGGGTTCCGAAACCGTGAACCTCATGCGGGCCGTGGAATCCACGTACCGCGAGGTGTCCCGTGAGCTTATGTTGGAAGACTGGATGGATAGACCCCCGCTGGCCAAGTATGTGGATAACGTGGCCAGATTGACCGCGACGCTCCAGTAGTCCTCAACAGCAGACCAAGGCTCAGCCCGGGAAATCGGCGCCCAACGTGGACAGCACCCCAAAAGCCTTGGTCCGGATTTCTTCGTACTCGTCGTCGGCAAGGGAATCCGAGGTGATGGCTCCGCCCACGCCAAGGGACAGGGTGCGCCCGCCGGCGTCGTCGGGGTTTACCACCAGGGTCCGGATCACCACGGCGAGGTCCGTGGCCGCGTTCAGGGAGAAATAGCCGATGGCGCCGGAGTAGATGCCCCGTGGGCCGGACTCGAGTTGGTCGAGGATGTCCATGGAGCTGATCTTCGGCGCGCCCGTCATGGAACCGGCGGGGAAGGCTGCAGCCAGGGCTTCCGCCCGGGGAGCGCCCGGACGAAGATGAGCGTCAATGGTGCTCACCATTTGATGGACCGTGGCGTAGCTCTCGATTGCGCACAGCCGGCTGACAGTCACTGAACCCGGAATGGCGAAATGGCTGAGGTCGTTGCGCAGCAGGTCCACGATCATGATGTTCTCAGCGCGGTCCTTCAGAGATGTCTCAAGGTCGTGGCGCAGGGCAGCATCTTCTGAGGCGTCGGAGGAACGGCGCCGGGTACCCTTGATCGGCTCGGCGCGCATGCCGCCGTCGGACAGTATGCGGAGGAATCGCTCCGGCGAGGTACTCGCGACCACCAGTTCGCCGAACCGAAGGTAACTGGCGAACGGCGCCGGGTTCCGGCGTCGAAGGATCAGGTAGCTCGCCCAGGGATCGAAATCCGCGGCAGGTGCTTCCAGCGTGGTGGTCAGGCAGATCTCGTAGGAGTTGCCTTCGCTGATTTGGTGCTGGGAGTCCTCGATCTTGCGCTTGTAGTCCGTCGCGTTGTCCCGGCTGACGAATTCAGGAACCGCTGCGGATGTCCCGGCAAGGGCGGTACTCACCGTAGCGGCGGCATCCTCGACGGCGGCGCGGGCCTTGCGTAACCACTCTCCGGCGTCGGGCGCATCCAAGGCGAGCAACCAGACAGTCTTTTCGCGATGATCCAGAACCAAAGCCCGGCCGGCGAAGAGCAAGGCGGCATCGGGGGTGTGGGAGGGGACGTCGTTGCCGCCGGTTTCGCGCTTGAGTTCGTAGCCGAGGTAACCGAGCCAGCCCAGCGTGAACTGGCCGTCATAGCCGCGTGGTGCGCGGACGGCCCGGCGGCCCCAGACGGAATCGAGCCAGCGGAAGAACGGGCCAGAGGTACTGACGGAGGCCGAACCTGCGGTCACCTGGGTAGTCCCGGACTGGTGACGTACCGACTGGCCGAACATGCCGCCGTCGTCGGCCAGAATGCTGAAGCGGCTGCGCGCGGCGGCCTGTGAACGGCCGGCGACTGCGGAGGCGTTGGAGGAATCGAGCCACACCGCGTTCGCGGACCGGCCATAGAGGGACTCGAACAGCAGCGCAGCGTCGGGCGTCGCGTCCAAGCGTTCGGAGCGCAGCTGGAGGCCTCGGCGCGCGCTGAGTTCGGGTGACAAGACCGAGGCAATGGGCGACAAATACATCAGGGCCCGCAACACGTCATCCGGCGCACTGCCGTCCGCGAGGTTCTGGACCCGGACGTCGGCAGCGCTGATCACAGCATCGGAGGCAAGCCACTCATCCTCTTGCGCCGCCCAGCTGTCCCAGAACGGTTCGTAGGTGCTTCCGTCACGGGTCAGCGCCCGACGACGGCGATCGTCACCGGGGGATTCCACCCACACCACGGCGTCCAGCATGGGCCGGGCAGCTTCGGCCGCAGCGCCTACGCCTTCCACAATGATGATTTCGGCGGGCAGCGTGACGTTCAAACCGCCGTCGTAATGTTTTTCCCAGTCCCAACTGGTCCATTCCGCCGCTTGGCCGGAACTGAGCGGCGTCAGGACCGTGCCGACGTAACGTTCGATGCCGGGCAAGAGACCGTTCCAGCCGGGATAGATGTCCTCCAGATGGAACAGCGAAACCTTGTGGTGCTGCCGCAACCGTGCCGCCAGCTCAACGGCGAGCGTGGTTTTACCTGCGCCGGACCTGCCGTCAACAGCGATGATCACAGGTGCAGGGGTCATGTCATAGAGGTTACCTGCTGGTGGTCATGGCCTGCGGTTGTCTCGGCCCGGCTGATGGCTGCCTTGACGTACTGCACGATTCCGGGGATTGCGGCTTTGATGAGCGTAAAGGTGTTGTCGAAGTCCGTGTGTCCGCCATACCAGGGGTCCTCGATGCCGAGGTCCAGGGAGCTACGCCCCTGCATATGGGGATCGAAGCTGCGGAGCATCCGGACCTTCTCAAGGGAAGCGTGCTCCGGGGCTCCTTCCTGAAGCCAGCCGAAGTGGTCAACGTCCAGGGCCAGGATCAGGTCCCGTTCGGCATACCATTCACGCCGCCACTCGCGGGCGACGTGGTCTTCCGAGGCGAGGTGTTGGGCTGTAAGAACACGGGCGGCCCGGGGGTCGATGGAGTGTCCCACCTCATACCCTGTTGTACCCGCGGAGTCCACCCGCACCAGTTGGCCGAGCCCTTCCGCGTCGAAGGCTTCCGTCAGCATGAGCGCTGCCATGGGCGAGCGGCAGATGTTTCCGGTGCAGACCGTGATGATGCGGTATGGGCTCGTCGTTGAGTACATGCAGCAAGCATGATTCATGGCGCCCCCTCTTGGCTAGGGGCAACTTCACAA
Source organism: Arthrobacter sp. R3-55 (assembly GCF_054161505.1). Lineage (NCBI taxonomy): Bacteria > Bacillati > Actinomycetota > Actinomycetes > Micrococcales > Micrococcaceae > Arthrobacter > Arthrobacter sp. R3-55. The sequence continues at coordinate 544,687 of NZ_CP096423.1, forward strand.
CCGAGTCACTTTTCCTGTCAAAGCTGTCACGCGCAGGCGTGGGGTGTATGCACGCGCTAGGCGGGAGCGGCTTCCGTTGCCTCGGCAGCCAGCGCTGCGGCGGCCAGGAAAACGGTGCGTACGACGGCGGCGCGTCGCCTTTCGGTGCGGCCGGGGTCATTGCCGGCCATGAGGCCATCGAGTGCGGGGAGTACCGGAGCGGCGTCGCACAGGCTCACGATCGTAATCAGGAGATCACCGGCGTCTTCACGTGAGACACCCGGCAGGGCGGCAATGGTGCTGTTGACCTTCGACGCGCAATTGGCCATCCGCTTGGGCAGCCCGACAACTTCGGTGCCTCGCTCCAGTCCTTCCCAGAACAGGAGTCGTGGTGCCGTGGCATCCTTCTGGTGGTGGTCGAAGAGCCGGCCCGCGTAGTCCGCCATGGCCTCGGGGCCGCTGCCCTCGATGGGGACCTCATCCATGAGTGAACTCAGGGCGGTGACGATCACGGCGTCGAACAATGCGTTCTTGTTGCCGAAGTACTGGTAGATCCGTTCCTTGTTGACGCCCGCTTCTGCCGCGATGCGGTCAATACGGGCACCGGCCAGTCCACGCGCGCAAAACTCGGAGGTCGCCGCCTCAAGAAGCAGTCCCTTGGTTCGCTCTGTGTCCCACGCCATACGGTCATATTACCAGTTTCCAACCAGGTGGTTGTAATTGCTTGCCACCGGGGTTATTGTGAACACAAGCCAAAAGCAACCGTTTAGTTGGAGAATGCCATGACCACTCAAACAACCTCCCAAGCCGCCGTCGAGCCCGCAGCTCCTTCCCGCCCGTTGGGACCCTCCATTCACATGCGGGCGCTCATTACCTGGCTCGCCATTTTCCCGCTGGTGTCCATCGGCATGCTGCTCCTCGGCCCCATCATGGAGCCGTTGCACCCGGTCCTCCGGGCCTTGTTGCTCACAGCACTGGTGGTTCCCGCTGCTGTTTACGTGGTGGTTCCCCGGCTCATGGCCGGCCACGGTGCCCTCTCCCGGAAGGCAGTGGAGCGCTCAGCACGGCGGGCAGCCCGCACCTCCGCTTAACCCAAGTAGGTAACAGCAAATGCTCCACCGAGGCCTCAGTGGAGCATTTGCTGTTACCCAGTTGGGTGCCGGGCTGGGGCTAAGCGTCCCGCAGATGCTCTACGTCGGCGATGGTGGGGTACGCGGCCTGCGTGCCCTTCTTGGTTGCAGCCAACGCGGCGGCCACAGAGGCGAAGGAAGCGGCGGCAGCGAGTGAATCACCGGCAGCCAAACGCGCAGCCACGGCACCGGTGAAAGCATCACCGGCCCCCGTGGTGTCGACTGCGGAAACGCGCGTGGGTGCGATGCGGGTGATCTGGTCTTCAGTGCCACGCGCCAGCGAATCCAGGACCACGGAGCCGTGGGCGCCGAGGGTCACCAGGACCCGCTGCAGGCCACGGTCCGCGAACTGGCTCCGGACCGGCTCCCATGCCTCGACGCCAGCCCGGGCGTCAGGAATGTCGGCTTCTGCGCCAAGAAACAGCGAAGCCTCGTGCGCGTTCACCAAAAGCACATCGCTCAACCCGGCCAAACGCTCCGGCACCTCCGCGTAAGGCGAGAGGTTGAGCAGAACGGTTGCGCCGGCGTCGTGCCCTGCTTGGGCTGCGGAGATCACAGTATCGATCCCCACCTCCAGGCAGAGGCACACCACAGCCGCATCCTTGAAAGCGTCCGGTGTGACGTCCGCGGGCCTGAGCGTCCCGTTGGCGCCGGCGGAAATGATGATGCTGTTCTCGCCACTGGAGTCCACGGAAATAACGGCGACCCCGGTTGCAACCTCCGTACGCAGGACGCGCGACACATCCACTCCGGCGTTCGCTGTTGATTCAAGGAGCATGGTGCCGTTGGGGTCCTCACCCACGGCGCCAATCAGGGTGACCTGCCCGCCGAGTTTGCTGGCAGCCACCGCCTGGTTGGCGCTCTTTCCGCCGGGATTCACCGCGAAACCGTTGCCGTGAACTGTCTCGCCGGGTTGGGGGAGACGGTCGCAGTAGATGGTGAGGTCTGCGTTGAGGGAGCCGACGACGACGATTCCCGCCTTGGGTGCGCTGGTCATGCGGTCACCTTCTGGTCCTCGGTCACTTCGGCGTCCACAGGCTTGGGAATCAGGAGTGAGGCCGCGAAGGCGGCGAACGTGATGACAAGGCCCACCACCACAACGGTCAGGTAAGAAGCCTTGGCGTCATTGAGCGAAGCCGTGGCCACCAGGACTGCCGGAAGGACCAGGAAGCTCAGCCCGGCGCCGAGGTTGAAGGCGCCGGCGTTCATGCCCGGAAGGAAACCGGGGTTGCCCTGCGGCGAGAGAACCACGCCCAGTCCGTTCAGCATGATGTTGACCGTACCGGCGTACATGATGCCCAGCAAGGCCGTTCCCACGATCATCATGGGCAGGTTGCTGAGGCCGAAGAACGCAATGATCGCCAAGGCCACCAGGCTGCCTATCAGGCCGATGCGCAGGACCTTGGTGTAGCCCAAAACAGGTGCCAGGCGGCCGCTGATGGGACCGAACAGCCAACCAAGAAGGGCATACGGGGTCAGGATGATCAGCGACATCTCCGTAGGACCGACGCCAAAGCCAGGATCAGCTGCCTGCACATAAGCGGGAACAATGCCGTTGATGACCGCGAAGATACCGGTCATGGTCAGCGTGGTGGTCAGCAGCGGAGCCCACGTGGAGCGCTGGCGCAGGTGCACTGTCTCCACCATGGGTTCCTTGGCGCGCTTCTCCACGGCCCAGAACGCAGAGAACGCGACGACGGCAATCACCGTGAGCACGAGCGCCAGGGTCAGCGTGCCGGCGTCGAAGGCCGTGGCCAGCTTGGCTCCTTCGTTCAGTGCGGTCAGCAGGGCACCGACGGCGATGACGATGCAAAAAACGCCCAGCCAGTCCATGGTGGTGCCGGCAGCGGGCTTGCTTTCGCCGGCGAGGACGGCGATCAGGACGGTGGCGATCAGGGCCAAGGCAACCATGAGCCAGAAAATGCTGCGGAAGCCGAAGTTCTCAGCAAAGTAGCCGCCAACAAACGAGTCCACGCCGGCCACGCCGCCGTTGACTGCCGTGATGAGGCCCATGAGGGTGCCGTACTTGCGGGGGTTGGTCACAGCGGAGCGGAGCATGATCAGGCAGAGCGGAACCGTGGGACCGCTGACGCCCTGGATGATGCGGCCCACGAAGAGCCACGTAACATCAGGGGCCATTGCTGCGATGACAGAGCCCACTGCCATGAGGAGCATCATGCCCACAAGGATCTTCTTGCGGCCCACGATGTCGCTCAGGCGGGGGAGGAAGAGGGAGAAGAGGGCAGCTGCGGTGAAGAACCACGTCTGGGACAGGCCGATGGTGGCTTGGTCCGTGTTCAGTTCGTTGCCCATGGTGACCAGGGCCGGGCTGAGCATGGAGGCATTGAGCTGGAACGCCACACACGCTGCCAGCAACGCAACCATGAGGGCGGTGACGTTGCCGCGGGTGGACTTGGAATCTGCTGCGAGGGAGGACATTACTTTGCCTCTCCTGCCAGGATGGCCTCGGCGGTGGCACTGACTTCGACGTCGGTTGGGCGGCCCGCCGCGGTGGCGGCAGCACCGGCGTCGTGCGTTGGTTCGCCGATCCGTTCGATCGCGTCGGTGACCAGGTCCCAGAACTTCTTGTGATCCAGGTCCACGGCCACGGAGGTGTGGCAGTCGTCCGGGGCCGGTGCCCGGAAGTCAGCTACGGTCATGCCGAGCGTGAGCTTGCCCTGGAGTTCGATGTCCACGGGGACTTTGCGGGTGGTCATGACGGTGGGGTCGATCACGTAGGCGACGGCGCAGGGGTCATGGACCGGCGGGAAGTCGAAGCCTTGGGCGTCCTTGTAGGTCTTCTGGAAGAAGTCCATGAGTTCCATGACGAACTTGGCCGGCTTGGTTCCGATCTTCGCGATGCGGTCCACTACCTCGTCCGTGGCCAGCGCCTGGTGCGTGAGGTCCAGGCCGACCATCACCACTGGCCACTGTTCGTTGAAGACTATGTGCGCCGCTTCGGGGTCGATGATGATGTTGAACTCCGCCACGGCGCTCCAGTTGCCCACGTGGTAGCCGCCGCCCATGAGCACCACTTCCTTCACGCGCTCCACGATCCGTGGCTCCTTGCGGGCTGCCATTGCAATGTTGGTCAGGCCCGCGGTGGGGACCAAGGTGACCGTGCCCGGCTCATGTGCCATGACCGTTTCAATGATGAGGTCGACGGCGTGGCGCGGGTCCAGCTCGATGGCAGACTCGGGCTGTTCCGGGCCGTCCATGCCGGAATCACCATGGATGCTTGGGGCGGTTTCGATGGTGCGGACCAAGGGGCGGTCGCAGCCGGCAGCGAAGGGGACGCCGGTGATGCCCGCAATGGTGGCCACCGAAAGGGCGTTCCGGGTGACCTTTTCCAGGGTCTGGTTTCCCACGACCGTTGTCACGGCCAGAAGTTCGATGTCCGGGTTGCCGTGCGCCAGCAGCAATGCCACGGCGTCGTCATGGCCAGGGTCACAGTCAAGAATGATCTTCCTGCGTGCCGGTGTCATGGTGTTGGGGTCCACGTTTCTCTCCACGTCATTGGGGCCTGCCTGGAACTTGCCCGGGGCAGGGCGCTAAGCATTCAGGGGAATTCTGGCACTCGTTTGTGGGCTACGTCAAACGCTTAACGTAGCCGCGGGCGTGTCGCTGTTGCTGGGACGTCAAGCGCTTGATGCCTTCTCGCAGGTCAGGGCCCCTTATGGACGCTACGATCGATGCATGGAATCCCTGGACCGACGCCAAGGCCGCGCGCCCCGTTCGCCTCGTGTGACGGCCGCGATGGTGGCTGCCCGGGCAGGCGTTTCGACGGCGACCGTCTCATTGGTGGCTAATGGAAAAACCCAGGGACGGGTGTCGGAGGACAACATTTCCCGGGTCCGCTCAGCCATCGCCGAACTCGGTTATGTGGTGGACAGCATCGGCAGTTCCCTGGCCCGCGGTGTCAGCTCAATTGTCATACTGGTGACGCCGGATGTGTCCAACCCCTTCTTTGCCAACGTGATCGCCGGAGTGCGCGAGTCCTTGGGCTCCCAGTATCAGTTGTTGCTCTCGGTGACCGACGCCGGAGAATCGCCCCAGGCTTCCGACGTGCGCAAACTATTGGCACTTCGTCCCGCCGGCTTGCTGGTGGGGGCGCCCAGCGCAGAATTCCTCGAGGACCTGTCCGCAGCCGGGCCCCTTGTGCTGCTCGACGCTCCGGGCCTTGAGTCCTATGCGCCCTCGGTGAACCTTGACGTTGCCCAGGGTGCCCGCGAGCTGGCCCGGCATCTGGCTGCTTCCGGTCACACGCGGGCCGCGTATGTGGACGGCGTCACTGGCACAACCACGTTCCATTTGCGGCGCGAAGCCTTCTTGGCGGAGGCTGCTGCATGCGGACTTTCAGTGGATCCTGGCCATGTCATCAGCACCCCGATCGACGTCGGTGCTGCCGCTGCCGCGTTCGCCGAAGCCTGGCCGGAGTGGCAGCGCGAGGGGGTGACCGCCGTCGTCTGCGGTACCGACACGCATGCTTATGGCGTGCTGCAGGAAGCCCGCGTGGAGGGTGTCCGGATCCCTGAGGAGCTGGCGGTGGCGGGCTTCGATGATCTGCCGTACTCGGCCACGAGCAATCCCAGCCTCACCAGCGTCCACCTGCCGGCGACGCCCTTGGGACGCAAAGCGGGGGAACAACTGCGGGGACTGATGGAAGGCGTTGCTCTGGCAGAGCCCCATGTGACACTGGAAAGCTCGCTGGTGGTTCGGGGATCCACGTCAGCCAGCTGGATGTCACCTAGCTAGGTGACAGCGGGCGAAGCTGCTTTTCCGAGACCGGGTTGGGCACGGTGAAGTAGACCTGCGGAGCGGTCATGTCTCCCCAGTCTTCCTTCTTCACCCGCACCAGGGACGGAGTCACTTCCGCGATCCGGACCCGCAGCCAAGCGCCGTCGTCGAGCAGTAACTCGTGCGGGTCGGCGAGGTAACGCAGCCCGAGCTCGTCCAGGGTTTCCTCGGCACTGAACCAGTCCACAATCTCAGTCCGCGCCCGGCCCAGCAGGTCCATGGCCACGAAGCCATCATCCACGGGCTTCATCCAGCCGACGGGCTCGCCGTCGTCCGAGCGTCGGTGTTCGATCCAGTCCGGTTCCATGCACTCGACGGTAGCACCGGCGCAGGCTGCATTGCCGGCCTGGTTTGCCGGGCTGGTTGCCGGCCTAGTTTGCCGGCCTAGTGAATGACTGCGAGCAGGATGCCCACCAGGACAAACAGGCAACCGAAGACCCGGTTGAGGACCTGCTGACCGCGAACATCGTGGGTGAATCGCTGGAAAGATCGCGCTGCGAAAGCGAAGAAGAACCACATCACCAGGACGTCGATAATGATGACCGTGATAGTCAGCACCGCGTATTGCTGAAGCAGGGGCTGGTCCGGGCGGATGAACTGGGGCATGAAGGCCAGGAAGAAAACAATGGCCTTCGGGTTGAGCAGGTTTACCCAGATGCCGCGCTGGAACATGGACAAGGCGGACTCGTTCTTCTTTTCCGCGACTTCTTCCTCGTCCAGGTCCGGCTTGCGCAGGAACTGCCGGATCCCCAAGTACACCAGATACGCGGCCCCGGCATAGCGGATAACGTTGAAGATCACTGGAGAGCTGGAAACCAGTACGCCAACGCCCAAAGCGACGATGACGATGTGGATGACCAGAGCCACCTGCTGACCCAGGATGCCCCAGATGGAGCGTCGGAAGCCGGAGTTGAGCGAATTGCTCATGGTGAAGATGGCTCCGGCGCCGGGAGTGAAACTGATCAGGGTGCCGGCGCCAACCAGGGCCAGCCAAAGTGAAAACTGCACACCTCAGCTTAGGCCCGCGGGGCGGGTGCTCAGGACGTGTTGCTTCACCACCCTCTTTGGCGGCGGACGAAGCGGAATGCACCCGGAATTGGTTGATTCCCCCGCCCAACAAAACCAAAGTAGGTGGTGGGCGTACTGCCACAGCCAGGACGTAGGGCAAACTGGTGCCGTGAGCGGAATCCCCTGGGTACTCCACGTTGATCTCGACCAGTTCATTGCTGCGGTCGAGGTCCTCCGCCGGCCTGAACTCGCGGGAAAACCGATCATCGTGGGCGGCAGGGGAGATCCCACGGAACGCGCTGTTGTTTCCACGGCCTCCTACGAAGCCAGGGCGTTCGGCGTCGGCTCCGGAATGCCGCTGCGGATTGCGGCCCGGAAGGTACCGGACGCCATCATCCTGCCGGTCGACCAGGAGGCGTATCTCGCGGCCTCGGAGGTAGTGATGACCACCCTGCGCTCACAGCCCGGTGCCACGGTTCAGGTGCTGGGCTGGGATGAAGCCTTCGTGGGAGTCGAAACCGAGGACCCGGTGGCGTACGCGAAGCAGATCCAAGCCGCAGTCCTCGATCAAACCCAACTGCACTGCAGCGTGGGCATCGGCGACACGTTGGTCCGGGCCAAGAATGCAACGGATTTCGGCAAGCCAGCCGGCATCTTCACCCTGACCAAGGAGAACTGGCTCGACGTCATGGGAGCCAAGCCCACCAAGGAACTATGGGGCGTTGGGCCGAAAGTATCGCAGCGGCTTGCGAAGCACGGCATCACCACTGTGGCAGAACTCGCCGCCACAGAGCCGCAGGACCTCGTCACGGAGTTCGGCCCGAAGATGGGCCCCTGGTATGCGCAGTTAGGACGCGGAGAAGGTGCCAGCGAAGTGGACGACACTCCGTGGGTCGCCCGGGCACATGGCCGCGAGACCACCTTCCAGCAGGACCTGACCGAGCCCGCCCAGATCAGTGACGCCATCAAGGAGTTGACCGCCCGCGTCCTGGAGGACGTGGCTGCGGAGGGGCGTCCGGTGGTGGGGCTGACCTTGAAAGTCCGCTATGCGCCGTTCTTCACCAAAACCTACGCGAGGAAAATTCCGGAGACTTTCGACAAAGACCAAGTCCTCACCCAAGCCCTGGATCTCACGGCGAAAATGGAGCCGGACCGTCCCATCCGGCTCCTCGGATTGCGGGCTGAGATGGCCATGCCCGAAGAAGCCAGGAAGGGACATACGCCGACGCGCAGCGGCTGGTAACGCCGTCGGGCACTAACCGCCGTCGGGCGCCGAACGCCGTCGGGCACTAACGCCGTCGGGCTAAGAGGCCCGACGGCGGCCCCGTCAGCTACCAGCGCGGGTGGATCGCTTCGCGGAAGTAGCGGTCGTAGATGTCCCGCACTCCCCCGGTCAGGCCTTCCCCGGCGGATTGCAGTCCACCGGCCTCGGCATTTGCCGCAGCCTGCGAAGCGGATCGCGCTCCGGGAATGACCGAGGTGACACCGTCCTGGGCGATGACCCAGGCGAGGGCAGCCTGGGCGGTGCTGACGCCGTCGGGCACTAATCCGCTGAACTCCTGCGCAGCCTTGACGCCGGTTGCGAAATCGACGCCGGAGAACGTCTCTCCGACGTCGAAGGAGGAGCCGTCGCGGTTGTAGTTACGGTGATCGTTCTCCGGGAATTCGGTGTCCGGCGTGTACTTCCCGGACAGCAGGCCGGAGGCCAACGGGACCCGGGCGATGATGCCGACGCCGGCTTCCTTCGCTGCGGGCAGTACGTCGTCGAGGGGTTTGAGGCGGAAGGCGTTGAGGATAATCTGCACGGAGGCCGTGTTCCCGCGCTTGATGGCTTCCAAGGCTTCATCCGTGCGCTCGACGCTGACCCCGTAATTGCGGATGGCGCCTTCGCTGACCAGGGTATCCAGGGCATCGTAGACTTCGTCGCTGCTGTAAACGGAGGTGGGAGGGCAGTGCAACTGGACGAGGTCCAGGGTGTCCTGCTGCAGGTTGCGCCGGGAGCGGTCGGTCCACGCCCGGAAGTTCTCCAGGGTGTAGTTCTCGTGCCGTTGGTCCACGCGGCGGCCCATTTTGGTGGCAACCGTGATGTCCAGGTCCGGATGGGAGCGGAGGAAACGGCCAATGAACTGCTCACTGCGGCCATCTCCGTATACGTCTGCGGTGTCGAAGAAGTTGACGCCGCCTTCCACCGAGGCTTCCAGGACGGCAAAGGCGTCCTCTTCAGTGACGGAACCCCAGTCGGCTCCGAGTTGCCAGGTTCCCAGTCCGACGGTGGAGACGGACCGGCCGGTCTTGCCAAGTATGCGTTGTTCCATGGGTTCGACTATATGGGTTTAATGCCCGTCCATTCGCCCTACTTTTCCCATTAAGTACCTACGTTCGGGCAGGCTTCCGGTCTTTTTGGCGGCGGAAAGGTACGCTGCGCGGGCTTCCGCGTAGGAGCCGCACATTTCCAGTAAATGGCCACGTACTGCGTCCAAGCGGTGGGTCCGGCCAAGCGCCAAGTCCAGTCCGGCCAGCATTTCCAGTCCGACGGCCGGACCCTGCACCATTGCCACAGCTACCGCTCGATTAAGCCTGACCACGGGACTGGGTGAGACGGCTTCGAGGACTGTGTACAGGGCAAGGATCTGTGGCCAATCGGTCTCTTTGTCAGAGGCGGCCTCCGCGTGAACGGCAGCGATGGCCGCCTGAAGTTGATACGGTCCGGCTGCCCCGCGTCCCAGGACGGAGGACAGCAGGGCGATGCCCTCCTGAATCTGCTGCCGATTCCACAAGCTTCGATCCTGTTCCGCCAGCGGCACCGGTGTTCCGTCGGGCAAGGCACGGGCTGCCCGCCTCGAATCAGTCAGCAGCATCAGCGCCAGCAGGCCGGTCGCCTCGAGTTCCCGGGGTGCAACGGCCACCAGCAGGCGCGTCACCCGGATGGCTTCCGTGGTGAGCTCTTCGCGCTGAAGGGACGCGCCCGAGCTTGCCGCGTAGCCTTCGTTGAAGATCAGGTACAGGACGTGAAGTACGACGCCGAGCCTTGCCTTGCGCTCGGAAACCGGCGGCATGCTGAATGTGGCTCCCGCCTTCTGGATCGCCTGTTTTGCGCGGCTGATGCGCTGTCCCATGGTGGCCTCGGGGACCAGGAAGGCGGAGGCGATTTCCGCCGTCGTGAGTCCTCCGACTGCGCGCAGCGTTAAGGCCAGTTGTGACGGTGCGGAGAGCGCGGGGTGGCAGCAGAGGAACATCAGGGTGAGGGTATCGTCCGCCTCCGGGACCGAACCCGCCTGGAAATCCATGGCCGCGACTCGTTCTTCGCGGGCGCGCCGGGCGCTATCACTGCGCCACATATCCACCAGCCGGCGGGAAGCGACCGCCATCAGCCACGCCCGTGGGTTGTCCGGAAATCTGGAAGGCCACTGCAAGGAGGCCTCCAGGAGTGCTTCCTGGACGGCATCTTCACAGGCATCGAACTGTCCATGCGTCCGTGCCAGCACGCCGAGGACCTGCGGGGCCAAGGTGCGCAGCAGGTCCTCGATTCGCGTGTCCCGCGGGGAGCCCAGTTAGACCTCCGGGAGGGCTTCCTGCGGCGGAGCTTGCTGAACCTCGCGGAGCTCAACCACCTGGGCGTACTTCACGATGCTTGAACAAATTTCGACGGCACGTTCCTCGCTGGCCACGTCAACCACCCAATAGCCAACCAGCGATTCCTTGGATTCGGCGTATGGCCCGTCCGTGGTGATGACGCCATCGGGGGTTTGCTTGACCAGCTTCGCGGTGCTGCCATCAGCCAAACCGGCGTTGAACACCATCTCCCCGGACTCGGTCAGGTCCTTGTCGATCTGGATCATGAACCCGATCATTTCCTGGATCCAGGCGGGATCGGCGGTCTCCATCATGCCCTCGGCCGATCCGAACATCATGATCATGTATTTCATCTCAAACTCCTTGTGAGGAGCACCCTTTGTGGATGCTTTCACTCATGGGTCGGAACAGCGGCGGGTATTTCTACATGGTCGGGCAAACTTTTTTTTGAGGACTACGCGCGGGCGATCACCTCGCCGTTGGGGATGAGGAAGTAGCCGTCATCGGTAGCACCCCAGCGATGCCAGCCAGCTGCGATCCTGGCGAGGTCGGCCTCGTTGGCGAACCCGTACTCAAGTGCCTGCTCAGCGAACGCGGAGTGCAGGACGCGTTCACTCCAGACCCGTGATTGCCAGGCGCGCTGTTGTGCGGTGGCGTAGAGCCAGTTGCTGCTGGAGGGAGCAACCTGGGTGAAGCCGGCCTGCTGGGCCCACGAAACCAGGCGGCGGCCGGCGTCGGGTTCTGCTCCATTGCGGCGGGCGATTTTCTGGTAAAGCTCCATCCAATCGTCCAGTTCGGGCACTTCCGGATACCAGCTCATGCCGTGGAAGTCAGCGTCCCGCACGGCAACGATCGCGCCGGGTTTGGCTACCCGGCGCATCTCGCGAAGGGCGGCGACGGGGTCGGTCAGGTGCTGCAGGACCTGGTGGGCATGGACGAGGTCGAAGGACTCGTCCTCGAAGTCGAGATCGTAAATGTTGCCGGTCTGGAAGGTGACATTGTCCACGCCGCGTTCGGTGGCCAGCTCGGTGGCTTGCGCGACGATATCTGCTGACCGGTCCAATCCGATCACCTGCCCTGGCGCCACCAGCCCCGCGAAGTCGCACGTGATACTGCCTGGTCCGCACCCGACGTCGAGCACTGATGTTCCTGGCGTGAGATGCGGGATGACGAATGCGGCCGAATTCCCGACCGTCCGTGAGGCGTGGGCCCGGACAACCGACTCGTGGTGCCCGTGGGTATAGACATCTTCAGGCTGCTGCGCGTTCATAGGGAAACGCTACAACTTGGAAGGTGGAATTAGGTGGAATGTGTTGCGCCGGGTTGAGTGGCCTCTTCGCGGGCAGCGAGGGTGGCTTCCACCATGTCCGTCATGAAGCGGGTGACAAGCTCCAGCTCCGCCGGGCTGTACGCGGCCATGGCCTTGCCCATCCGGATGGCGAGAGGCATGAACATGGCGCTTCCGTCCCGGTACGCCTTGGGTGTCATCTGGAGCTGGACTTGCCGGCGGTCCGTGCCAAGGCGTTCGCGAACCACGTGACCGCTCGCGTGCAACCTATCCACCAGGGCGGTGGTGGCTGGGGAGCTGAGCCGCAGCTCGGAGCGGAGGACTCCGGGCGTGACTACTTTGCCGGCAGCAGTGTGGCGCATGATCACGGCCAGTGCGTTCAGGTCCGTGCGGTGCATGTCGTTCCGGCCGCCTGCGGCATCCACATAGTGGTTGGCTTCCAACGTGAAGTCCTGGAGGAGCCGCACCAGTTCCTGGGGGGCCGCGTTTTCGGGGCGGCCGCCAGGGTGGCTACCGCCCGCGTTTTCGGGGCGCGTGGGTTCTGTATCCGACATCTCCGCCCTCCTGCCAGCGTTTGCCTGGTGATTAGTGCCTTCCGGATATTACTCCCCACAGCGGGGGAACCCGGCATTCATTTCCCTAAGGCCTTGGAATAGTTCCATCATAGAGATAATCTATGATGGAAGAAAGACCCTACGCATCCCCACAGAAGAAGGACCCATGAACTCGCGGAAAGTACCGTTCTGGCTGCGATGGCTGTTACCCGTGGTGCTGGTCATCACGTGGCTTGGCATCGCAGGAATCGGCGGCCCCACGTTCGGACGGCTTGAGGAGGTCTCCTCCAACGATCAAGCCTCATTCCTCCCGGCAGGTGCCGAAGCCACGGAAGCCGGCGACTGGCAGGCCAAATTCCGGGACTCCGAAGAGATCCCTGCCGTGGTCATCGTCGAGAACGATGCCGCATTCACCCCGGCCCAGCTGGGCGAAGCAGCCCAGCTGAAAGCCGGGATTGAGGCGCTCAAGCTGGGGAGCGCCGTCGTCGGGCCTATCCCCTCGCAAGACGGCAAAGCTGTCCAGTTCATCGTCCCCATGGCGTCCTCCGACGAGCTCCGCGAGAAGGTGCAGGAGTTGCGTGACGTAGTTCAGCCGGGAGCCCCGGATGGCATGAAAGCCTTCGTCACAGGCCCCGCCGGATTGACAGCCGACCTCGTCAACGCGTTCGGCGGGATCGACGGCATCCTGTTGCTGGTGGCCCTGGGCGCCGTATTCGTGATCCTGCTGCTGGTGTACCGCTCCGTGGTGCTGCCGCTGGCGGTGCTGTTCACCTCTGTCTTTGCGCTGTGCGCAGCTATTCTGCTGGTGTTCGGCATGGCCAAGGCCGGCTGGATCCAGCTGAACGGCCAAAGCCAAGGCATTCTCTCCATCCTGGTCATTGGCGCGGCCACAGACTACGCACTGCTGTACGTGGCCCGATTCCGCGAAGCGCTGACCCACACCACCAACCGCACGCAGGCCGTCATTACGGCGTGGAAGGCATCGTTCGAGCCGATCCTGGCCTCCGGCGCCACGGTCATCATCGCGCTGCTCTGCCTGCTGTTCTCGGACCTGAACTCCAACAAAGCCCTGGGACCAGTGGCAGCGGCAGGCATCCTCTGCTCCTTGTTCGCGGCACTCACGCTTTTGCCCGCTCTGATGGCGCTGCTTGGCCGTGCCGCTTTCTGGCCCTTCCGGCCCAAACTCCTGCCCGACGACGAACGCGAACCTGAAATTGTCACCGGACTTGAGGGGCAGAAGGGTCTGTGGCGCGCCACGGGCCGCCTGGTTTCCAAGCGGCCGCGCGTTGTGTGGGTTGCTTCGGTGCTGCTGCTCCTTGCGGCCTCGACCGGCCTGATGCAATTGAAGGCCAACGGAGTTCCGCAAACGGACGTCATTCTTTCCGCCTCCGACGCCGTGGACGGCCAGGAAGCGCTGGCCCGCCATTTCGACGCCGGCAGCGGCAGCCCCGCCGTCGTAGTCGCCTCGGAAGTCTCCGCGCAGCAGGTCCTGGAGAAGGTCAAAGCAGCCGACGGCGTGGGCGACGCCTACCTGTTGGCTGACGGAAACGTACCCATTACCGGCGCTCCGGGCGCTCCCGCTGACCCGGCTGTCCGTGAGGGCAGGGTCCTGATCAATGCGACGCTGAACTCCGCTGCGGATTCAATCGAAGCTGAGGAAGCGGTGAAGTCGCTGCGGGTGGCCGTCAAGGAGGTCGATTCCGGTGCTTTGGTAGGCGGTGTCACGGCAACAGCGCTGGATACCAACACCACGGCGCAACGCGACTTGGTAGTCATCATCCCGATCGTGCTGGTGGTCATCCTGTTCATCCTGATGCTCCTGCTGCGCTCGGTTGTGGCTCCTGTGCTGCTGGTCCTGTCCGTGGTTCTTTCCTACGGCGCCGCCATGGGTGTCTCGGCCTGGGTCTTCAACGGGGTCTTCGGATTCTCCGGAGCCGACGCCACGGTGCCGCTGTTCGGTTTCGTATTCCTTGTGGCGCTCGGCGTGGACTACAACATCTTCCTGATGAGTCGTGTCCGGGAGGAGTCCCTGAAGCACGGGACCCGCCCGGGGATTCTGCGGGGACTGGCCGTTACCGGCGGCGTCATCACCTCGGCAGGTGTGGTCCTCGCCGCTACGTTTGCCGCCCTTGGGGTCATCCCCATCATGTTCCTGGTGCAGTTGGCGTTCATCGTGGCCTTTGGTGTGCTGCTGGATACCGTACTGGTCCGTTCACTGCTGGTTCCAGCACTGGCGTATGACATCGGCAGCAAGATCTGGTGGCCAAGCAAGCTGGCGCGCGAGTCCTCGGCTGGCGCCTCTGTTGGGCACCGCAAGGAGGAAGAGGCTCCGGTGGGCCGATAACTGTCAGTTGATCACTGGCGAGCGGCGCTCCAGCAGCAGGGTGTCGCGCCATTGTCCGGCGGCGGGTCCGGTGCTCACGCGAGCAATACGTTCCCGTCGCCCGACAATGGCGAATCCCTGAGCTTGATGGAGGCGGAGGCTGGCCTCGTTCTCCGGGAAGATGCTGGACTGGATGGTCCAGATTCCCTGCGCCTCCGTGGAAGCCGCGAGTGCTTGCAGAAGGAGTTTTCCGACGCCTTGGCCCCGGGCGGCGCCAGCCACATAAATGGAATGCTCAACGACACCTGAATAGGCCGCGCGGGTGGAGATGGGCGAGACCGCGGTCCAGCCGAGAATAGTGCCCACACTGTTGACTGCTACGAAGCGGTGCTCGGGCAACCTGGAATTATTGAAGGCGTCCCATTCCGGTGTGGATGATTCGAACGTCGCGAAGCCGGTGTCGATGCCTTCCTGGAAGATCTCCCTGACGGCCGGCCAGTCTCCCGGCTCCATGGCCCTTAATACTGCCGTCACAGCTTTGCCACCATGCCGGCAACATCGTCCAATGCGCCAGGCACCAGGGAGTAATAAGCCCACGTACCTCGCTTTTCCCGGTGCAGCAAGCCTGCATCCACCAGGATTTTCAGGTGGTGGGACACCGTTGGCTGGCCGAGGCCCAAGGGCTCGGTGAGATCGCACACGCAGGATTCGCCCGAAGCTTCAGCCTTGACCATGGACAGAAGCCGCAGCCGATTGGGGTCAGCGAGGGCCTTGAAGACCATGGCCTTCCGCTTCGCATCCTCGGCGCCGAGGGCAGGCTGGATTGAGGGTTCGCAGCAGTCGTCCGCTGTGGCGGATTGGAGCGTTGGTATTGCGGTCATGTACCTATTATGCGCCTACATTGACGGTCATCAATGTATGCCGCTATAACTTGCCGTACCGGTCCCTGAGACGGGCTTTGAGGCGTGCTCATGTTCATGGAAGCGTGTTCCCCATGAAGGTATATGGGGCAATTGATGAGCGGCTGAGCAAATTCATTGAACAACAAGTGGTCTTTTTCGTTGCGACGGCTCCGCTGTCCAGCGAGGGGCACGTCAATGTGTCCCCAAGGGGACTACCGGGTACCTTCGCCGTCCTGGATGAGCATACGTTTGCTTGGCTTGATGTCACTGGCAGCGGGAGTGAAACGATAGCCCATTTGCGGGAGAACGGCCGCATAACTGTGATGTTCTGTGCCTTTGACGGACGCCCGAATATTGTCAGGCTCCACGGAACGGGGCGCGTCATTACCCGCTACGACCAAGACTTTGAATCCCTGGCCCAGCGCTTCGAGGAGAAGCCCGGTGCGAGGGCCGTCATTGTTGTTGACGTCCACCGCATTTCGGATTCCTGCGGGTGGGGCGTTCCCTTGATGAGCTTTGAGGGCCACCGCGATCTGTTGGGCCCGTACTTTGAACGCAAGGGCATTGCCGGTAGTGCGGACTATCGGATCACCAAGAACCGCACCAGCATTGACGGCCTCGCCGCCTATGATTTTGACCCTGCGGAACCAGCAGCAGTCTGACACCGGCTCCCCGGTCCGCTGTAAGTCAGGGGTGGTCTGCGGAGACTGCTTCCGGCTTCTGCTTATCCCGTGACCGGCGTACTGACTTGCGTTTTCGTCGCCGCTTGATGTCACTGCTGAACGGTGGCCTGGGTGTGCCCTGAGGCAGGCCGTTCCAATAATGCCCACCCAGGAGGATGCCGGCCAGGGCGCCATACGTCCACGCGAACGGAAGGGCGGGCTGACTGGTATTCCCGCCCAGGAATGCCAGTAAAAAGAACTCCACGGGATGACGAGGACCAGTGCGTTCCGGGTCAGCGCTGACGGCGGAAAACGGAACAAGGCCCAACCGCAGATCAAGGCGCCGGCCAAAACGGCGGCCACTGCCGCCGTCGGGCTCTGGAAGGCCAGGTGGGAGAGCCCGCCTGCAATGAGGACAGTCACGCAGGCTGCATTGGTCAGCAAGAGGCGGCGGCTTCCAACAGCGTCCTTGACGTCTTTAGCGTTGCTTTTGGCCTTCTTCGGGGCCGTGGTCCGCGGTTTCTTCCTTGACCACGGGTATCCGCTTCCCGTTGCCCCTGCAATGAACCCGAGACCCCATGATGCCGCTGCAGGTATCCCCAGGTTGTCTTCGACGGAGAGCCACGAGTAGAAGGTGAGCGGAAGTGCCAGGATCATCACCATGGAGGCTCGGGAAGCCTGCGGAACCTGCCGGAACAGCAGCGCGGTGTACAGCGCCCCCAAGACAAAGACCATTGAAGCCCCGGGCAGGACGCTGCGGGCCATCCATGCGAAAACCGCAACAACAACCACGATCATCCCAACAGGGAAGATCCAGGCCGGTCCTTGGCTTGAGTTCTTCTTCATGTCAACGTTCCCCCCCGGGACCAAGGGTAGGTCACCCGCGGTTGTTCACTGCGTGCGGCACGACGACGTCATTCCCCGTGCGCGCATCCCTGGGAAAGAGGGCCACCAGAAGGCCGAGCCCAACGGCGGCGCCGATCAGTTGCGCGAGGACAAACCCCGGGACGGAGCCTGGTGCGATGCCAGCGAAAGTGTCGCTGAAGATCCGGCCCACAGTCACCGCGGGGTTCGCGAAGGACGTGGAGGACGTGAACCAGTATGCCGCACTGATGTACGCGCCCACCGCAGGGGCTGCCAAGGAGCTGCGTTTGGTGGCAGCAAGGGAGAAGATCAGCAGGATAAGTCCGGCTGTAGCCACGACCTCGGCCATCAAGTGGCCGGCAGTTGCACGTTCTTTGCCGGAGATTGACGTGCCCACCTCAAACATGGTGTTGGCCAGGACGCTGCCGCCGATCGCCCCCGCAGTCTGCGAGGCGATGTACGTGCACAGTTCCTTCACGGACAGCCCGCCACCGGCCCTTCGGCCCAGAATCCAGTCCACCAGGGAAACTGCCGGATTGAAATGGGCGCCGCTGATGGGTCCAAAGATCAGGATGAGGACTGTCAGCCCGAGCACCGTGGCAGTGCTGTTTTGTAGCAGTTGCAGGCCGACATCGTCGGGGGAGAGCTGCTGCGCTGCAATACCGGAGCCCACAACGATCGCAACGAGGAGGCAGGTCCCCAGCGCTTCGGCGAGCGCGCGGCGCCACAATGCCGGCGGATGAGTAGTCATGGGAAACAGCTTGACGCAATAAGTTAGTTCAGTCAAAATTGAATCAATGACTATTGAGCGAAATTCAAGCCTCCTGGAGCGTGCGGCCAAGTACGCGGCCCTGGCTGATCCTGCACGGCTCCGCATCGTGGACCTTCTGACGTTGGGGGATATGTCGCCCACGGAATTGCAGGTGGAACTGGATATGCCCGCCAATCTGCTGTCCCATCACCTGCGGTCCATGGAGGCCGCCGGGTTGGCCGTTCGGCATCGTTCGGAAGCTGACAGGCGGCGCAGTTATGTGCGCCTGGCTCCCGGGGCGCTGGAGGGCCTCACTCCTGGCCGCGAGCATGGGGCCAGCCGGGTTCTGTTTGTCTGTAGCCGGAACAGTGCCCGCTCACAGTTGGCGACGGCTTTGTGGCGAACTGCCAGCGACATCCCTTCGGTGTCAGCGGGAACTCATCCGGCGGACCATGTGGCGCCGGGGGCCGTTGATGTCGCCCGCCGGCATGGTTTGGACCTTGATGGAGTCAAGCCATGCCTGATAGACCGAGTGATGAGGGATGAGGATCTGGTGGTCACGGTGTGCGATAACGCCCATGAGGAATTGCCGGACTTGCGCGGCATTCACTGGTCCATCCCTGACCCGGTTCGACTCGACAATGAGGAGGCGTTCGAAGAGGCCTTCGCTGACATTTCGCGTCGCGTTCACAATCTCGCGCCCCGCCTGCATGCGGCGTAGGCATGCAACCCACTTATATTGACAATCATCAATGTATTAACCAATACTCAATTCATCGATGAACATCAATATTGACTCATCGCGGCATTGGCGCGGATGATCCCCACCAGACCAGCCCCACCGATATCAGGAGAAACCTGTGAGCACCGAAACCGCCAAGAAGCCCTCCGTCCTGTTCGTTTGCGTTCACAACGCAGGGCGCTCCCAGATGGCAGCAGCTTTCCTCACAACGCTCGCGAAAGGCGCCATCGAGGTCCGCTCCGCCGGCTCGCAGCCCGCGGATAAGGTCAACCCTGCAGCGGTGGAAGCCATGTCGGAAGTCGGTATCGACATGTCGGCTGAAATTCCCAAGATCCTGACTACCGAGGCGGTCAAGGAGTCCGATGTAGTGATCACCATGGGCTGCGGCGACGAGTGCCCCTACTTCCCCGGCAAGCGATACGAGGACTGGGTCCTCGAAGATCCCGCTGGCCAAGGTGTTGAAGCCGTCCGTCCCATCCGCGATGAGATCAAGGCCCGCATCGAGAACCTGATCACCGAACTGCTGCCCGCCCGTCACGCCGACGCCCAGTAACCCACGCCTGCTACCTGACCCTTCCAAGGAGAAATCGTGAGCACTGAACAGTTGATCATCATCGGGTCCGGCCCTGCCGGCTACACGGCCGCGATCTACGCGGCCCGCGCCGGGCTGAACCCCTTGGTTCTTGCCGGATCCGTCACCGCCGGCGGCGCCCTGATGAACACCACGGAAGTAGAGAACTTCCCCGGTTTCCCGGGTGGGGTCCAAGGGCCCGAGCTCATGGACGGCCTTCAGGAACAGGCGGAAAAATTCGGCGCGCGGATAGTATTCGACGACGTCACTGAGGTTGACCTCAAGGGTCACCTCAAGCGCGTGGTCACCGGTGCGGGAGAGAGTCACGAAGCGCCGGCGGTGATCCTTGCCACGGGCTCTGCCTACAAGGAGTTGGGGCTTCCGGAAGAGAAGAAACTCAGCGGGCACGGCGTCTCCTGGTGTGCCACCTGCGACGGCTTTTTCTTCCGTGAGCAGGACATCATCGTTGTAGGTGGCGGTGACTCCGCCATGGAAGAAGCCACCTTCCTGACGCGCTTCGGCAAGTCCGTGACAGTGGTGGTCCGAAAGGATCAGCTGCGGGCCTCCCGCATCATGGCCCAGCGCGCCAAGGACAACCCCAAGATCACGTTTGCGTGGAACTCCGCCATCACCAAGATCCACGGAGACACCAAAGTCACAGGGGTAACCCTGACGGACACACGCACCGGGGAAACCCGCGAGCAGGCGGCCACCGGCATCTTCGTTGCGATCGGGCACGTGCCGCGGACTGAGCTGGTCGAAGGGCAGGTTGACCTTGATGCCGAGGGATACATCAAGGTGGACTCACCCACCACCTGCACCAACCTCTCGGGCGTCTTTGCCTGCGGCGACGCCGTGGACCATCGCTACCGCCAGGCGATTACCGCAGCGGGCACCGGATGCTCGGCAGCACTGGACGCCGAGCGCTATCTGGCCGCCCTGGACGACGCCGACAGCATTGCCACGGCCTTGGTCGAAGAACCCACCCACTCCTGAACACCACCCACGGAGATATGAGAACAATGATTCAGCACCTCCCGGTGGCGGTCATCGGTGCAGGCCCGGTGGGGCTGGCAGCCGCGGCACACCTGCTCGAACGCGGGCTCGAACCGGTCATCTTCGAAGCCGGCAGCTCTGCAGGAGCAGCCATCGAACAATGGCGCCACATCCGCCTCTTCTCGCCGTGGAGGTTCAACCTCGACTCCGCTGCTGTGCGGCTACTCGAGCCGACGGGTTGGAAATCGCCCCGCCCCACCGCCCTGCCCTATGGCGGGGAACTGATCGATGACTACCTCACCCCCTTGGCGGAACTCCCGGCTATTGCTTCCCGCCTGCAGACCGGTGCCCGCGTTACTGCAGTCACCCGTGCGGGGATCGACAAAACCCATGTGCGTGACCGGGACACCACTCCCTTTTTGGTTCGGGTCGAGCACAGCGACGAGGTACGCGATTACACCGTGTCAGCGGTCATCGATGCCTCCGGCACATGGTCCACCCGGAACCCCTTGGGAACCTCGGGGTTGCCTGCCTTGGGTGAAGAGCGTGCAACAAGGCGCATCTCTTCGCCGCTGCCCGATGTTTCCGGCAGGGATCGAACGGCTTTCGCTGGTCGGAGGGTCTTGGTGGTCGGCGCGGGCCACTCCGCTGCCAACACCCTGATCAACCTCGTCCAACTGGCCAAGGAGGAACCGGAGACGGGGATCCTCTGGGCGATTCGCGGTGCCTCCGCGGAGAAGGTCTACGGTGGCGGCGACGCGGACGGCCTGCCCGCCCGCGGCCAACTCGGCTCGCGGCTGCGCAGGCTCGTTGAATCCGGCACCATTGAACTGCACACAGGTTTTGGTATTCGCTCCCTGACCGATTCCGAGGACGGGGCGACCATCAGCTCCGGTGACGGACGCGCCCTGGCGGCGGACGTCGTCGTACCTTGTACCGGCTTCCGTCCCGAACTGGACATGCTCCGGGAACTCCGATTGGACCTGGACCCTGCCGTTGAAGCACCCACCGAATTGGGGCCTCTGATCGATCCCGAATTCCACTCGTGCGGCACGGTCCCGCCACACGGTGCGAAGGTGCTTGCCCATCCGGAGAAGAACTTCTACATAGTCGGCATGAAGTCCTACGGCCGTGCCCCGACGTTCCTGCTGGCCACCGGATATGAGCAGGTCCGCTCGGTAGCCGCCGCCCTCGCGGGAGACCAGCTGGCGGCGGACACGGTTCACCTTGAACTGCCGGAGACGGGGGTTTGCTCCTCCGACGCCGGTACCAGCTGTGACGTTCCTGCCGTGGCACCATTGGCACCGCAGCTGGAGGCCAGCGGCTGCTGCTCCACTCCAGAACCAGCATTCGTCGGATTCCCCACAGGGCTTGCCCACGGCCGCTCAGGCAGCTAGCCGGCAAGGCAGCCTGTAATCAGACGGTGACCGTGTTCCGTTCCCTGTAATCGTCTGCAGCGTAGACGCCCAGGACCCGGACCTCGGTAGTGAAGAATTCCAGTTCCTCCAACGCCCGGCGGAGTCGGGCGTCTTCGGGATGGCCTTCGACGTCGGAAAGGAACATGGTGGCAGCGAACTCGTCGCCCACCATGTAGCTTTCCAGCCGCGTCATGTTCAGGCCGTTGGTCGCAAAACCGCCCAGTGCCTTGTAAAGGGCCGAGGGAACGTTGCGTACGCGGAAGACGAAGCTGGTGATCGCGGGGCCGGGCAGTTCCTCTTTGCTGGGCAGCTCGCGTTCCCTGGCCAGAACAACAAACCGTGTGGTGTTGGTGGGGTCGTCCTCGACTCCGGAGGCCAGGACTTCGAGGCCGTAGAGTCCAGCGGCAAGCGGCGGAGCGAGGGACAGCTTGCGGGGATCATTCCAGTCCCGGACTTCGCGGGCTGAACCGGCAGTGTCGCCGGCGATAACAGGTTTAAGGCCCGCTTCCCGGATCAGCTTGCGGCACTGACCAAGCGCGTGGATGTGGCTGTGGACCTCGGTAGCTCCCTCGATGGTGCTTCCCGGTACGCCCAGAAGGTCAAAGTGGATCGGCAGGAAGAACTCGCCCACGATCTGGAGCTTGGACTGGGGGAGGAGCACGTGGATGTCAGCTACGCGTCCGGCAATGGAGTTCTCAATCGGGATCATGGCCAGATCCACTTCACCTGTGGATACTCGCTCAAAAGCATCCTCAAAGCTCGCGCACGGCACGCTTTCGAGCTCGGGGAACATTTCCTTGCACGCGAGATCCGAATTGGCTCCGGGCTCACCTTGGTACGCAATCTTCTGGGCCATGATGCTCATGTTTGCATGCTGGGCGCCCGGCTTCCCAACCGCGTCCACCCTGTGACTGGACAAGCGCGTGCCACCGGCCCTAGGTTCGCAGCAAGGATTGGGGGCCGCTGATGTCGGGCGCAACAACGTTCCAAGGGGACAAGGCACAACAAGGGGACAAGGCGCAGCAGATCAACGAGCAGCGGGTTGCAAGGTTTGCGGGCACGATCATCGGCGTATTCACATTTCTGTGGGCATTCCTGATTTCAGGACTGATGGGCGGGAACGTCCTGGCAACAGTGCCCTGGCAGGTCGCATCACACGCGTTGAGCCTGATTTCAGCGCTCATCATCTATCTCTACTGCCTAAGATTTGCTCACCGGACGAGTGCCTCGGGGCTGCTCTGTTTCGCAGCCGTAGCGTTCTTCTTTGCCGACGTCGCATTGGGCTTTCAATACAGCCCGTTCTTCGGAATTGCCCTCATCGCTTGGGCGGCCAGTGCCCGCCGCCCCTTCCTTGCCGGAACGGGGGTGTTGGCTCTGGGGGCCGCCATTTTCGCCAGATTCGACCATGAGCTCGGCGTCGTCGTCGTAGGTGCATGCGGCGCGATCATCGTTGCGATCGCAGCCTGGCCAAAATGGAGCACTGGAAAGCAAAAGTAGGTGACAGATAACGTCGCTATGAGGGCTCATTGCGACGTTATCTGTCACCTGGTTGGGCTTAGCCGTTGATAACCTGCGGGACACCAAGCGCCTTGAGGCCCTCGGCCCCGAACTCCAGGCCATAGCCGGACTGCTTCGCACCACCGAACGGGACCCGCGGGTCCACGGCGCCATGCTTGTTGATCCACACGGTGCCGGCCTGGATCCGCGACGCCACTTCGCGTGCGGCGTTCAGGTCGGAGGACCAGACTGAGGCGCCGAGTCCGACGTCGAGCGCGTTTGCCTTGGCGACTGCCTCGTCAACGGTGCTGTACTTGATGATCGGCAAGGCAGGGCCGAACTGTTCCTCGGCAACCAACGGGTTGTCGTTGTCGATGTCGGCCACCAAAGTGGTGGGGTAGAAGTTGCCGGGAGCATCGGCGTCGGGGTTTCCGCCCAAAAGGACCCGGGCGCCCGACTCGCGGGCGGCTTCAACCAAGCGGGCAACGATGTCGTACTGCTGGCGGTTCTGCAGGGGACCGAGGACGTTGTTCTCGTCCAAACCGTTGCCCATGGGCATCGCGGCGGCCACGGCAACAAGTTCTGAACAGACGGCCTCGTACTGGGATTCGTGCACGTAGAGGCGCTTCAGCGCAGCGCAGGTCTGGCCGGTGTTGATGAACGCGCCCCAGAACAGGCCCTCGGCAATGGCCTTGGGATCGGAATCGGGCAGGACGATCCCGGCGTCGTTGCCACCGAGTTCCAGCGTGAGCCTTTTGACGGTGTCGGCCGAGGACCTGATGATGGCTTTGCCTGTGGCGGTGGAGCCGGTGAACATGACCTTGCCGATCACCGGATGCTCCGCAAGGCGGGCTCCGACGTCGCGACCACCGGAGACGACCGAGAGAAGGCCTTCCGGCAGTTCCTGGTTGATGATCGAGGCCAAGGCCAGCACGGAGAGCGGTGTGTATTCGGAGGGCTTGACCACCACTGCATTGCCCATACGAAGGGCCGGCGCGATCTGCCACACGGTGATCATCATGGGCCAGTTCCACGGGCCAATGGCACCCACGACGCCGATGGGCCGGTAGTGCAGTTGGGCGTGGGTTTCGCCGTCGTCCACCACGGTTTCAGGATCAAGCGGCGTGGCCGCAGTGGCGCGAAGCCAGGCAGCACATGCGCCAACTTCGAAGCGCGCGTTGGGGCCATTTAGCGGCTTGCCCTGTTCGCGGGACAGGAGTTGGGCAAGTTCTTCAGCGGAACGTTCGACGGCGTCGGCGGCCTTCATGAGGGCAGCGGACCGGGCGTCGTGGCCCAAGGAAGCCCAGGCGGGTTGGGCGGCAGCGGCGGCCGAAATGGCTGCTTCGAGGTCATCGACTGTGTGAACAGGTGCTTCGCCGACAGCCTCGCCCGTTGCCGGGTCAAGGATCGTGCGGCTGTTCTGTCCTGGGGCTGGGGTGATCGAGGCCAGCAGGGCGTCGTAAGTCTCCATTGGTACTCCGCTCGGGTAGTAAGTCTTGGCGGCCGTTGAGGCGCGCGGCGATGTTTCCAGTGTGGCCGGGGTCACGCGCGGGGGCCTTGTCTATGCACGAACGTCCCTTGACCGGAAGCGAACGCTTTCCGTTCGTGGCACTGTGCCTGATAATCGAGCTTGTGACCCTTGCATCCCTCGCGGCCTTCGCCGGCCTCTGCCTCGTCCTGTCCGTGACGCCGGGCCCGGACACGTTCCTGGTGCTGCGCATTGCCTTGAACCGTCCCAGTGCGGGCATTGCCGCTGCGGCCGGGTCCGCGGCAGGCGCCATTGTGTGGGCTGCGCTGGTGGGCGTCGGATTGGCGGCGATTCTGGAGCAGTCGGCGGAATTGTTCCGCTGGGTCAAGATCGCGGGCGGCCTCTATTTGCTGTACTTGGGTGTCTCGTCATTCATTAAGTCCCGGAAGGCCGCAAAAGCAGCCAAAGCCACCGCGGCCGGAGACGGCGCGGAGAACACCCCGCTCCCGTACAGCCGGCTGTCCGCTCTCGGAGCCGGAGCTTTGTCGACGCTGCTCAACCCCAAAGTTGGTCTGTTCTACCTGGCCGTTGTTCCGCAATTCATTCCCCACGGTGGCGACACCATGGGTACCTCGCTCATTCTGGGCGTGGTGGTGGCCGTCATTGCCTTCGCCTATCTGTCGATGATCGCCGTCGTCGCGTTCAAGGCGATGAGGTGGCTCAAGCGTCCCAAGGTGAGCACCGCCGTCGAGCGCGTCAGCAGCGGTGTGATCGCCGGACTGGGCGTCGGAGTGGTGGCGTCGGGAGCCACCAGCTAACCTGCCAGCAGCGCCAGGTAGCTATCCAACTGCCCTGCCAGGTCCTGCGAGAAATGCTCGGCGGGGGACAACGCCACCACGATCTGCGCGCCGAGCATCATGTTCAGCAGGTGGTCGGCGACGGCGGCGTCCGCGATGGGGGCGTTGATCTCCCCTGCCGTGCGGGCTGCTGCGCAGTGATCGGTGATGGTGGTGTGCCATTGGCTCATGGACTCGCTGTGAAGTGCGGCCATGTCCGGGTCGTTGAGCGCCTTCTGCCAGAACGGAATAACGATCCGGGCTTCGTTGACGCGTTCCTCATCCAGTGGCAGGACTTCGGCGCAGAACCCGCGGAGAGCTGCGACACCTGAGAGCCCTTCCGTCATGGTGGCGATGCGCTGATTCGTCCGGTTGAACACGTGCGCGAATGCCGAGGTCAAGAGCAGGTCTTTGGTGGGGAAGTAGGGCTTGAGGGCGCCGTTGGCGAAGCCTGCTTCCTCTGCGATTTCCCGCATGGTGGCCCCCTCCATGCCCAGCCGCGCGATGATCCGCCAGGTTGCGTCCACCAGTTCGAGGCGTCGTTGATCGTGGTCCACAATCTTTGGCACTGGCAGGGCTCCCGTAAAAATAATGGCGGACAGGTCTTGTGACCCATCTTACGTTTTGGTTATTCTCTACACCTATAGAAAATAAATCCTGACCCATCATAGGTCCCGGACAAGAGGCAGCCATGACGCCCACAGCAACTGACACAGCAACCGCGGAAGCACAGTACTCACTGGCAACAGGCGCCGAGATCTCCCAGGTGCAGGGGATCCTGCAGGCCGCCGGCCACCTGGGAGCCGGGAAGCGCATCGCGTACCTCGGGCTGGTGGATCCCTCCCGTGGCCAGTCCGGGCAGGACCGCCGCTTCCGCATCTTCATCCACGACATCTCCGGCGGAGCTCCGCGCGATGTCCTCGTCTCCGTAACCAGCGGCGAGATCCTCACTGCCATCGAGCTGGATACCAAAGTCTCCGGCGAACTCCCCGTCCTGGAAGAGGAATTCGAGGTAGTCGAGACACTCCTTGCCACTGACGAACGGTGGCTCGCCGCGCTCGCGTCCCGGGATCTGGAGGTGGCCAAAGTTCGCGTCGCGCCCCTGTCCGCCGGAGTCTTCGAGTACGACGACGAGAAAGGTCGCCGCATCCTCCGCGGCCTCGCCTTCGTCCAGAATTTCCCGGAAGACAGCGCATGGGCCCACCCCGTGGATGGCTTGGTAGCTTACGTGGACGTGGTCAACAAGGAAGTCACCCAGGTCATTGACCTTGGCGTCATGCCCATCCCTGCAGAGCACGGAAACTACACGGACCCCGAGCTCACCGGCCCCCTCCGCGAAACCCAGAAGCCCATCAGCATCACCCAGCCGGAAGGCCCAAGCTTCACGGTTACCGGCGGGAACCACGTTGAGTGGGAAAAGTGGAGCCTGGACGTCGGCTTCGATGTCCGCGAAGGAGTTGTCCTCCACAACCTCGCCTTCAAGGACGGCGAGAAGAAACGCCCCATCATCAACCGTGCCTCGATTGCCGAGATGGTGGTGCCCTACGGCGATCCATCGCCCATCCGGTCCTGGCAGAACTACTTCGACACCGGTGAATACCTGGTAGGCCAGTACGCCAACTCGCTCGAACTGGGCTGCGATTGCCTGGGCGACATCACCTACCTCAGCCCCGTCATCAGCGACGCCTTCGGCAACCCCCGCGAGATCCGCAACGGCATCTGCATGCATGAAGAAGACTGGGGCATCCTCTCCAAGCACTCCGACCTCTGGACCGGCATCAACTACACCCGCCGCAACCGCCGCCTGGTGATCTCCTTCTTCACAACCATCGGCAATTACGATTACGGCTTCTACTGGTACCTCTACCTGGACGGCACCATTGAATTCGAAGCCAAGGCCACCGGAGTTGTCTTCACCAGTGCCTTCCCGGAGGGCGGATCGGAGAACATCTCCCAGCTCGCCCCGGGCCTCGGCGCCCCCTTCCACCAGCACCTCTTCAGCGCCCGGCTGGACATGGCCATTGACGGCTTTACCAACCGCGTGGAGGAAGAAGACGTGGTCCGCCAGGCCATGGGCCCGGGCAACGAGCGTGGCAACGCGTTCTCCCGCAAGCGCACAGTCCTGGCAAAGGAATCAGAGGCAGTCCGTGAGGCCGACGCCCGCGCCGGCCGGACATGGATCATCTCCAACCCTGATTCGAAGAACCGTCTGGGTGAGCCGGTCGGCTACAAGCTTCACGCCGAGAACCAGCCCACGTTGCTGGCCGACCCCGGCTCGTCCATCGCCAGGCGCGCGGCTTTCGCCACCAAGGATCTCTGGGTGACCCGGTACTCGGAGGAGGAGCGCTACCCCACGGGCGACTTCGTGAACCAGCACTCCGGTGGCGCCGGCCTACCCGCCTACGTTGCCCAGGACCGCGACCTTGATGGCCAGGACATTGTCCTCTGGCACACCTTCGGCCTCACGCACTTCCCGCGCGTGGAGGATTGGCCCATCATGCCCGTGGACACGGTGGGCTTCAAGCTCCGTCCCGAAGGCTTCTTCGATCGGAGCCCGGTCCTGGACGTGCCGGCCAACGCCTCCGGTTCGAGCTGCCACAGCGCGGCCGCAACCGAAGAGCACGGCGAACATGGCGAGCCCGCCGGGCACTGCCACTAAAGCCCGCGGGATACTCACTATGAGAACAATGGCAGGACGGGTCCGGGGCTCCGGACCTGTCCTGCACCCCCGGATCTGCGCGGCCCTCACGGCTGTTTCCTGCCTGGTGCATCTGTGGCTCGCAGCCTCCGGACACCACCAAGCCTGGCTGGGCATCCTCATGATCGGCCTGGCGGCAGTCTGCATCCCGTGCACGGTTCACATTTGGCGCCACAGCCGCGTGGGCGCGCTCCATCAAGTGACCATCTCGGCCCTGGCGATGGTGGGACTTCACGCCGTCCTGCTCCTCAGCGCGGGCGGTGCGGGAGGTTCCGGACACGCGCACGGCGGGGGACCGGCGTCGAACGCTGTTGGCGTTTCCGGCGCCGCCTCGCTTTTGCTGGTCATCGGACTGGAAATCACGACGGCGTTACTCGCCGCTACGCTGGTGGCCCGCCTCAGGCGGGCCAAGCCACGCGAGACCGCGGGAAACCTGCCAATTCGTAGGGAAGTTTCCCACGAACACGCAGCTTTCCGGCTACTTGGAGTCGGCTCAGAGCGAGACCCACGTTAGCTTGTCCGGGTTGGACACCTGGCGGAGCCCTCGGATCAACCCGTCAGGGCCGGCCTCGACCTCAAGAATGTCGGCGCGGCCGTTGTGCCGGATCACCAAAGCTTCTCCGCCATTGACCCCTATGAGGCTTGCGCGGATCGGCTGCACAGGGTTGAACTCCGCAGCTTTGCCGAAGATGCCGGTAAAGAAGCGTCCGATGTTGCCCGCTCCGAAGACCGGGTTCATGGCACTCTTGACCCTGCCCCCGCCGTCGGCCCACAGGACAGCGTCCCGGTCCAGCATGGCGACCACTGTGTTGATGTCACCCAGTTCGATGGCCAGAACCAGCTTCTCCAAGGCCGCGCGATCCTTGGTCCGGGGAGCCGGCGCCTCAGGATCGATCTCCAGGCGGCGCTCGGCCCGCGAAATCATTTGGCGCACGGCTGCGGGGGTTTTCTCAAGGATGTCCGCAATTTCCGGGGCGGACATTGCGAAGGCGCGGTGCAACACGAGCGCCGCCCGGGCCTCCGGTGCCAGTTGCTCCGCCAAGTGCAGCAAGGCCAGGGAGAGAAGCTCCCGGTTAGCCACGGTTTCTTCCGGAAGCCGGGACGCATCCACCGGTTCAGGCAGCCAAGGGCCGGTGTACTCCTCACGCACGGTTGCCAGTTGGCGTACCCGATCAACAGAGCGGCGCACGCAGACGGTTGTCAGCCAGGCCGGCCAGGAATCCACACGGTCCGCGTCGGCTTTACGCTCCCGCTGCACAGCGTCGATCGCTACTTCCGAGACCACGTCCTCCGCATGCCCGAAGTCGCCCAGCATTCTGTAGGCGATCCCCAGGAGGCGGTTCCGTTCGCTTTGCCACGCCGACGTGGCTGACACCGCAAGAGCCATGCTGCCAACGCTACCTTTCAGACGATCGGATTCTTCTCATCCACCGGTGGCTCCATCCGGGTGCTGATGGCGATCCTGTTCCACACATTGATGGTGGAAATGGCGAGAATCAGGCCACCCATCTGGCCGTCGTCGAAATGGGTAGCGGCCGCGTTCCAAATCTCGTCCGTGACTGTCTCCGGGCCCAATTGGGTTACCGCATCGGTTAGGGCGAGGACTGCTTGCTCGCGGGCGTCGAAGAACACCTTCGAATGCTGCCAGGCCGCCACCGCGTGCAGCTTCCTTTCCGGGATGCCGCGCTTCCGGCCGTCCGTGGCATGCATGTCCACGCAGAAGCCACAGCCGTTGAGGATGGAGGCGCGGAGTTTGATCAGTTCATACAGATCGGGATCCACCGATTTGCGGGCATAGCCTTCGAGTCCAATGACGGCGGCGTAGCCGAGCTTGTTGCTGCGGCCGATGTTGATGCGGGTCATGCTGACGTCCCTTCAGAGATGGTGCCTTACATCAGGGATGTCGGATTCGCCGGCCAAAGTGTGACAGGGGCAGCCGATTGTTAGAGTCAGGGGCGTGCGAGCAATAGTTTTTGATGAGGTCCGGACCCAGCCCGAAGTCAGGGAGGTCGCCAAACCGCAGGCCCCTGTTGGGGGCGTGGTGGTCAGAGTGCTGGCAACCGGTATGTGTCGCAGCGACTGGCACGCCTGGGCCGGCCACGATGACATCGCCATGCCGCACGTGCCGGGCCATGAGCTCGCGGGGGTGATCGACGCTATAGGGGAGGGCGTCCGGCACTGGAAGGTGGGCGACCGCGTCACCGTCCCCTTCGTCTGCGGGTGCGGCAACTGCGAGTGGTGCCTGGCCGGAGACGCCCAGGTCTGCCCTGACCAGCAGCAACCCGGCTTCACCCACTGGGGTTCCTTCGCCGAGTACGTGGCCCTGCACGCGGCCGACAGCAACCTGGTTGCCATCCCTGACAGCATTGAATATTCGACGGCGGCAAGCCTCGGCTGCCGCTTCGCCACGGCATACCGTGCGCTCGCAGCCCGAGCACAGGTTAAAGCCGGCGAATGGGTGACTGTAGTTGGCGCGGGAGGTGTGGGACTGAGCGCTGTGATGATCGCCAAGGCCATGGGAGCAAGGGTCATTGCCGTGGACAGGAACCCGGAAGCTTTGGCTGTGGCTGCACGGTTGGGCTCCGACCACACCGTGCTGGCTGACGGCACGGACATCCCCGCGGCGGTCAACGTCCTCTCCGGCGGAGGCAGCCACGTGGCGGTGGACGCCGTCGGAAGTGAACAGACTTGTGCAGACGCGATACTGAGCCTGCGCAGGCGCGGCCGGCACGTCCAGATCGGGCTGCTCCCGTCCATCGACGGCAACCCGCAAGTGCCCATGGCACGGGTGATCGGTTGGGAACTGGACGTCCTGGGCAGTCACGGCATGGCCGCTGTGGACTATCCGGGCATGATGGCCCTCATCGAACAGGGAGCGTTGCAGCCGCAGTTGCTCATTGAACGCACCATTGGCCTGGAAGAAGCAGCGGCACTATTGCCCGGCTTCGACAAGGCGAACCCCGCCGGCATGACCATGGTGGACCCTGCCCAGTAGGTCACTTCCCCAGCGCCCAAGTAAGTGGCAGCAGAGCGTGTTTAGACCGCTCAGAACGCGCTTAACTGCGACTTACTTGGGTGCGTCCACGGGGCGGTTCCGGTACGCGGCCAGGTAGGTGGAGATGCGGCGCACCGCTTCTTCGATGTCCTCTACTGCGGGCAGGATGACGAAGCGGAAATGGTCCGGCGTGGGCCAGTTGAACGCAGTTCCGTGGGAGATGAGGATCTTCTGCTCCTGCAGGAGTTGGAGGACGAACTTCTCGTCACTCTCAATGGGGTAGATCTCCGGGTCCAGCTTGGGGAACAGGTACATGGCACCCGCGGCGGGGACGCAGCTGACGCCCGGAATCGCGGTCAGGAGTTTCCACGCAAGGTCCCGCTGGTCGCGGAGACGCCCGCCGGGACGAATGAGCGCTTCGATGCTTTGGTATCCACCCAGGCATGTTTGGATGGCGTGCTGGGCTGGAACGTTGGCACACAACCGCAGCGAGGCCAGCAGCTCCAACGACTCCCGGTAAGCGGCGGTGACGGTGCGGGGGCCGGTCACTGCAACCCATCCGGCGCGGTAGCCAGGCATGCGGTACGCCTTGGACAATCCGCTGAACGTCAGGACGCACACGTCCTCGGCCACGGAGGCGGTGTGGATGTGCGGGGCGTCTACGTAGCGGATTTTCTCGTAGATCTCGTCGGAAAACAGGACAAGATCATGCTTGCGGGCCAACGCGGCGAACTGCTCCAGGATGTGCCGGGGGTAGACGGCTCCGGTGGGGTTGTTCGGGTTGATGATCACGATGCCCTTGGTGCGCGGGGTGATCTTGGCTTCGACGTCGGACATGTCCGGCCACCAGTTCTCCTCTTCATCGCACAGGTAATGAACAGGGTTGCCACCGGTGAGCGTCACGGCTGCGGTCCACAGAGGGTAGTCCGGTGCCGGGATCAGGATCTCGTCACCGTTCTCCATGAACGCCTGCAGGGTCATGGAAATGAGCTCGCTGACGCCGTTGCCAATGAAGACATCCTCGACGCCGATGGTCATCAGTCCGCGCGTTTGGTAGTACTGCGAGATGGCGGTGCGGGCTGAGAAGATGCCCTTGGAATCGCTGTACCCCTGGGCTCCGCGAAGATGGTGGATCATGTCCACCACCACAGACTCCGGTGCCTCCAACCCGAACGGTGCTGTATCTCCCAGGTTCATCTTGAGAATACGGTGCCCCTCGGCCTCCATGGCCTTGGCCGCTTGGAGGATCGGCCCGCGGAGTTCATAGCGGACGTTCTGGAGTTTGCTGGAGTGCTGCATCGGACGCATGGTTGATCATTTCATGGCATCCGCCCGCCGGAGCAAATGATTCCGGAATCAGAGCCAGCGAATCACCACAGGAAGTGTCTTGATGTTGGCCGAAACTTCCCGCTCAGTACCGTTCACCGCAACAGCGAAGTGCTGGAGTTCATCCGCTGATGCCAGGACCTCAAAATGCCCGGTGGCATCACTGACGGCAGCCGTAGCCGATGAATGGGCATAGATAAATGCGTCAGCGACTCCTTTATTGTGCCCGTCAACCACCCGTCCCCGGATCCGATGGGCGGCACCTGACGTGCCGGGGGCAGTCCCGGCGGGAGGATCGGAGGGTTCGTCGAAAGGCAGGGACACCGGGATGCGGACCAGGAAACCCAGCCCTTGCTGAATGGCGCCCGAATACTCCTCGGGCCGGAATTCACCGTTAGAAACCACGGAGTACTGGCTGTGGAGTTCCACTGCCAACAGCAATTGCTCCATGGTGTCCAACTGCTCGGGGCCGTGACATTCCACGGCAACCCGCAGTTCGAGGTCAAGTGCGGGCCCGTCTCCGCGCGACCTGCCAATCCGGTTGAGGGTGACAGCCCGGACGGTGACCGGCGCCTCAGGCAAGGGAACGACGGCGGTGGGGGACCCGTCGTCGAACCTCACATGCCGAGGAGCGACGGCGTCGGAAAGTACCCCCAGAAGGTCGGACAGCGACGAACGCACATGGCCCACGGCAGAACCCCAGCCGGACAGAGATCTACTACATCAACTGGAACTAGGCTACTCCCGCTGTTCGGCGTAGTCACTGGAATCCGGACCCAAGTAGGTGACAGCACATGTCGCAATGAGGGCTCATTGGAGCAAGTGCTGTCACTTAGTTGGAGACCACGCGCTCAGGCGAGGCCGGGAACGCCGTCGGTGATCGTGTAGGACTTTTTGGTGCTGACGGGTGCACCGGGCGTGGTGACGTAGTCCAGCACCCGGAAGTCGGCGGTCATGGCGTCCTTGGTGATGCGGGTGTTCACGTAGCCGCGGTTGTCGTTGTAGAACTTCAGGTGCGGGTTCCACGCCATGGTGGGGTCGGTGGTGGATCCTGTGCCATTTCCCGTGGACGTGATGGACGAGCACACCAGTTCCGAGCCCACCACAGCTGCGGCCGGGTCCTTGTAATCCACCTTGAGCTCGGTGGCCCAGTGGCGGTGGACGTCGCCGGTCAGTACGACGGCGTTGCGCACCTTGGCGTCCACCCACCCTTGGGTGATGCGACGGCGGGAGGCGGCGTAGCCGTCCCAGCCATCCATGGAGACGTCATCGATATCCGGCGCCTTGTCCCGGTCCCGCTCGGCGAAGAAGACCTGTTGGCCAAGAATGTCCCACCGCTGCGTGGAGTTCCTGAAGCCATCCAGCAGCCATTTCTCCTGCTCGGCGCCGGTGATGGTGCGGTTTTCGGCCAGGCGTTCGGTGACGTTCTTCCGCCAACCGTCGCCCGCGAGCTGATCGTCGCGGTATTGGCGGGTGTCCATCATGTGGAAGTTGGCCAGCTGGCCCCACTGGATGGTGCGGTAGATCTTCATGTCGAACCCGGCCGGGACTGAAGAGCGGCGCAGCGGCATGTTCTCGTAGTACGCCTGGAACGCTGCCGTGCGGCGCTGCCGGAAACGCTCCGTGGTGTCGTTGAGCTGGTCGGCGTCGTTGTTCTCGGGGATTTCGTCGGCCCAGTTGTTGTCCACCTCGTGGTCATCCCACACCACCAGCCACGGCGCGATTGCGTGCGCTGCCTGGAGATCGGCGTCGGACTTGTATTGGGCATGACGCTGGCGGTAGCCGGCCAGGGTGCTGGTTTCGGGGCCCTCATGATCGCGCGGATTGCCGCCGCCGATCACGTAGCTGCCCTTCTTGTACTCGTAGAGGTAGTCGCCCAGGTGCAGCACCAGGTCCGGGTGGTCCTCGGCCAGGCGCTTGTAGGCCGTGAAGTAGCCGTGCTCGTACTGGGCGCAGCTGGCAAAGGCCATGGCCAGTGCCGCCGGGGTTTCGCCGGGCGCCGGACTGGTCAGGGTGCGCCCCACTTCGCTGACGTGCCGCCCGGTACGGAAACGGTAGAAGTACTCCCGGCCCGGACGGAGGCCCTTGAGCTCCACGTGCACCGAGTGGGCGGTTTCGATCCTGGCATGTTCGACGCCGCGGGCTACTACCCGGCGCATCGCCGGGTCTTCCGCAACTTCCCAGGCGACGGCGACCGGGCGGGAAGGCATGCTGCCCAGGCCGTCCTCGGCCACGGGGTTCACCGCCAGGCGGGTCCAGATCACGAAGCCGTCCGGCCATGGTTCGCCCGACGCGATGCCGAGCGTAAACGGATCGGTGCGGAGACCGGCGTCGTCCGCTGTTGAAACCGCCGGGAGGGCCCCGGCGACGGCGGCACTGGGGAGGGCTGCGACGAGTCCGGCCCCGAGGCCGGCTGAGATGAGGGACCTGCGGGAGATTTTTTCCATAGCTTCGACCCTAGGAAGTCCGGGTTGACTGGATCCAAGGGCCGCATGAATGTGTGGTTAATTGTGTGACAAAAGGTGTCACCCCTGCCCGCGACTGTCCCTGCTTGGAGGGCCCCTCATCTATGCTCGGTTCATGACGACGGGGGAAAGCCCTAAGCGGCCTGGTGCGGTGACGTTCTCAGTGGTGCTCATGTACATCGGCGGGATTGCCCAAATCATTCTGGGGATCCTGACGATCTTCCTGCGGTACACCCCGGAGGCCCAGTCCGGGGGCATCGCCCTGCCCATCACGTTGCTCGGTGCGGGCATGATCCTGTTCGGCCTCCTGGTGATCGGGCTGGCCTCCGGCGTGGCGCGGGGAAGCAGCGCGGCACGCCGGGGCGCAACAGCGGTGATGCTGTTGGGCTTGGCCTTTGCCGTGCTGGACCTCATCATTGCCGCAGATAATGACTGGTCGGCTGTCATTTCCCAGTCCGTTGCCACGGTCGCCGTGCTGGTGCCGTTGTGGACGGGCCGTGGACGACGCTATTTCGAGACGCGCTGATTGGAAACCCGGTGATGCAGCGCCTCCTGGGCATCCCGGTAAGCAACACGGCGGTGAACGAACCGGACGATTTCGATCAGGGCAATGCAGGCCACGGAGGTTCCCAGGACGAGTAATGCCGTGGGCAGGGTTGGGTCGGTGAATTGCAGGAAATCACGGGCAATCGGCACGGAATAGACCAGGATGAGTCCGATCATCATCGCCCCGATCACCAGGCCCTTGAACCGCGTGACCGGACGCGAAAGCACCACCAGGATCCAGATGCCGATGATCGTCAGAATGAGGGTGGAGCCTGTCCTGATCTCGGCTTCAGGTATCTGCAGGTTCGCGGCAAGGCGTGCATAGGAAGCAAGCCCCAAAGTCACGGCGACACCAGCCGGCACGGCGAACGTGAGTGAACGTCGCAGGAAGCCGGGAATGTAGCGCTGGGCGTTGGGCAGCAAGGCCAGGAAGAACGCGGGAATGCCGATGGTCAAGCCGTCAGTGACTGAGAGTTGCCGGGGCAGGAACGGGAAAGGCAGCAGGAGGATGCCGAACGCGATAGCCAGGAAGGTGGCGTAGGCAGTCTTCGTGAGGAACAGCATGGAGACGCGCTCGATGTTGGCAATCACCTGGCGTCCTTCAGCCACCACGCTGGGCAGGTGCGAGAACTTGCCGTCCAGGAGCACCAACCGGGCTACGGCCTTCGTAGCGGCAGCACCGGAATTCATGGCCACGCCAATATCGGCTTCCTTGATGGCCAGGGCATCGTTGACGCCGTCGCCGGTCATGGCCACCGTGCGGCCGGCAGCCTTCAGTGCCACCACGATCCGCTTCTTCTGGTCCGGGGATACCCGGCCGAAAACTACGTTGCTGTTGATCACTTCCATGAGTTCTTGCTCATCATCCGGCAACTCCCGGGCATCGAAGCCATGGGGTGCATCCAGGCCGACTTCGCGGGCGATGGCTGCCACCGTTTGCGGGTTGTCACCGGAAATGATCCGGACATCCACATCCTGGGCCGCGAAGTAAGTCAGCGTCTCCGCAGCATCGGGACGGATGTTCTCCTTGAACGTCAGGAGGACCACAGGGACAGCATCGGCCGGAACAGTCTCATCGCTGGTGGGGGTGCCGTGTGCCAGGACCAGGGTGCGCCGTCCTGTGGCTGCCAGTTCCACGGCCTGGGCGGCAAGCTGCCGAAGCACGGGATCGGTGGATTCACGGGCCGGGAACACCATTTCGGGGCCGCCCAGCACCCACATTCCGTCGTCGAAAATCACCGCGCTCCACTTACGGGCCGAAGAGAACGGCACCCGGTCAAGCGGGAGCCCGGCTGGCTCAGTGAAGTGCCCGGCAAGGCTGCGGGCCGTCGCGTTGGCATCCTTCTGCACCCCATACCAGGACAGCACGGACTCCCACCCTGGACGGGCGGTCAGGGGATGGGCGGCGTCAAAAACGATGTCGCCCTGGGTCAGTGTCCCGGTCTTGTCGAGGCAGATGATATCCACGCGCGCCAGGCCCTCGACGGCCGGAAGCTCCTGGACCAGCACCTGTTGCCGGGCCAGCTTTACCGCCCCGACAGCGAAGGTAATGCTGGTCATCAGCACCAGCCCCAAGGGGACCATGGCGACGACGGCGGCAATAGTCGCCGTCGCAGCGTCACGCCACGCGCCACTTGCCGAGGCTTCGGCCCACCCGCCCTGGGCAATCATTTGGGCGTTCAGGACCAGCAACGCCACCGGACCCACAAACCAGGTGACCCATTTCAGGACGCGGTCGATCGAGGAACGGAGCTCGGAGGCAACCAGGGAGAATCGCTTGGCTTCGGCGGCAAGGGAGTTGGCGAACGAGTCCGCGCCCACCCGGTCCACCGCCGCGGAGCCCTCGCCGGCCACCACCACGGACCCGGACAGGACGCGATCGCCGTCGGACTTTTCCACCGGATCCGATTCGCCGGTCAGCATGGATTCATCCACTTGGAGTCCCCGTGAACCGGTCACCACGCCGTCAGCGGGCACTTGATCACCGGCCCTAAGGATAAGGGAGTCGTCCAGCACCACATCATCCAAGGCGATTTCCGCCTCCGCACCATCCCGCATCACCCGGGCGTGGGGTGCGTTCAGGAGGGCCAACCGATCCAAGGCCCGCTTTGCCCGGTACTCCTGGACGCTGCCGATCACCGCGTTTGCCACTGCACTGAAGCCAAAGAGGGCATCCTGCCAACGGCCAATCGCGAACAGGACAATGAAGCAGGCCAGGATGATGCCGTTGAACAGGGTGAGCACGTTGGCGCGGACAATGCTCCACACGCTGCGGCTGGTGTCCTGGGCGAACGCATTGGTTTGTCCCGCGGCCACCCGCTCGGCGACCTCGGAAGTGCTCAGTCCTTGGGCCGAGGCACCCGCTAAACGGACTGCCGCATGTGATTGGTGCTTGTCCTCTGGCACTCATGCCCCCAGTTGTTGAGTCAATCCAAGGAGCTGAGTCTGCCCGAGGATGGGTGGAGCGATGGGACTGAGTATGCCAGCCGCGGGCGGTAATGTCGCCGTCGTCGGTGTCCTGGGACGTGACAGTCAGGCCGTGAAGGCGAGGTCCTTCGCGTGCAGCCTGTGGCGGAGCGGTTCGCCGCGGGAGACCCGGTGCGCTTCCTCGATGGTGCTGACGGCCATCCGCTCCAGCTCCATGCCCAGTGAGCCGGCCAAGTGAGGAGTGAGGAGCACGTTGGGGTGCGTGTAGAAACCGGATTCGGCAGGGAGTACCCAGGGCGTGGTGACGTCCAGGACGGCGTAGAGGTCGCCCTCCTGGATCCGCCGGAGCAGCGCGTCCTGATCCACCAGCTCACCACGGGCGGTGTTGATGAAAGTGGCACCGGGCTTGAAGCTGGCCACCAGCCCTTGATGGATCAGGTTGCGGGTGGACGGCAACGACGGCGCGTGGAGGCTGACGACGTCGGACGTCGCCACGAGCTCTTCCAAGGAAACACGTTCGACGCCGAGGGCCGCGGCCGCGGAATCGTCCAGGAAGGGGTCAGCCACCACAACCTGGACGTCATAGGGCTTCAGGAGCCGGATGACGTGCTTGCCGATCCTCGAGGCGCCGATGAGGCCCACCCGTTTGCTGAAGTTGCCCATGTCCGGGAACACTTGGTCCGGCTCGATCCCTGTTTTCTCCGAATGCAGTTGGCGGGCGATCTGGAGGACCCGCTTGTTGGCCAGCAGGATCATGGCCACCGTGTATTCGGCAACGGGGATGGAGTTTGCGTCCGCAGCCGTGCTGATTTCGATGCCCCTTTCCCAGCATTCGTCGCCCACATGGTGTTTGACCGTGCCTCCCGCGTGGAGGACATGGGTCAATCGCGGGGCTGCGGCCAGGGCTGCGGCATCGAGCCTCGGGCAGCTCCATCCGGTGATCAGGATGTCCGTCTCAGCCAGGATTTCCAGCGAACGCGCGGAAGTGAAGTCTTCCATGGGC
The DNA here is from genome assembly GCF_054161505.1 of Arthrobacter sp. R3-55. NCBI lineage: Bacteria > Bacillati > Actinomycetota > Actinomycetes > Micrococcales > Micrococcaceae > Arthrobacter > Arthrobacter sp. R3-55. The sequence goes on from NZ_CP096423.1 coordinate 583,506, forward strand.
TCGGGGCTGAGCAGCTTCAGGCCGGGGGAGAGGGTCTCGAGGCGGCGGCGGGGAAAGACGCGGGACACGACGCCGGGACCCATGGCCAGCGCGACGTTTGGTTTGGTGCTGGTCACTTGACGCTCCCTGCGGTGAGGCCGGACTTCCAGAAGCGCTGGAGCATGATGAAGGCCACCAGCAACGGAAGGATGGAAAGCAGCGAGCCCGTAATGACCATGGGCGTGAACTCGGGCTGCGGTACCGAATACCCCTGCCAGATGGAGATGCCCACGCTGACGGGAAGTAGCTGCTGGTCCTGCAGCATGACCAAGGGGAGCATGAAGTTGTTCCAGACGCCCACAAACTGGAACAGGGCGATGGTGATGTAACCGGGCATCATCATGGGCAGGCCCAGGGAGAAGAAGGACCGGATGGGCCCGGCGCCATCCATGCGGGCGGCCTCGAGAGTTTCAGCCGGCACATAGCTGGCGGAGTAGACCCTGGCCAAGTACACGCCGAACGGGTTGCACAGAACGGGGATGAGGATGGCCCAGACCGTGTTGGTCATGCCCACCACGGAGGCCAGAAGGTACATGGGCAGCACAGTGGCGGTGTTCGGAATGAGGACGCCAACCAGAACGAAGCCGAACAGTGAGTCCTTCCAACGGAACTGGAATTTGTCGAACGCGTACCCTGCCATGACCGAAATCAGGCTGCCAAGGACGGCGCCCACCCCGGCGTACATCACTGAGTTGCCCAGCCAGCGGAAGAAGAGGCCACCGTCCTGATTGGCCACGTTGGCGATGTTCTCGAACAGGGAGAAGTTCCCCAACGCGTAGGCACTGGTGCCGTACAGGTCAGCTGCGTTCTTGGTGGAAGCGAACACCAGCCACAGGACGGGGACCACCATGTACGCGGAGCCGATGATCAGCAGGCCGTTGACCGTGAGCTTGCTGGCGAATCCTCCTGCACGTTTGGATGCGCCGCGGTTGGTACGGCCGCCGTTACGGCTTGGGTTTTGCTTGGCAGCAGCGCTGCTGTGGGGCCGGGAAACTGTTGAGGTGCTCATGCTTTGTTCATCCTGGAGCTAAGGCGGGTGACGGCCAGGGACAGGATTGCGGCCAGCCCGGCAATGATGATGGAAGCCGCCGCTGCCTGGTTGAGGTTGTGGCGGATGAACGCTGCGTCGTAGGCCCACAGGTTGGGAACCCAGGTGCTGGTGACCGAGGCTGTGGCCTTGGAGATGATGTTTGGCTCGGTAAACAGCTGCAGGGTGCCGATGATGGTAAAGAGCATGATGACGCTCAGGGCCGGGAGGATCAGGGGGAACTTGATGCTCACGGCGGCCCGGATTTCGCCGGCGCCGTCCACCCGGGCGGCTTCCAGGATTTCCCGGGGCACAGCCTGCAACGCGGTGAACAAGATAATCACGTTGTAGCCCGTCCACTCCCAAACGCCGATGTTCACAATGGACGGAAGGACCAAGTGCGCGTCCAGGAAGTTGATCTGGATGCCGCCGCCCTGGAGCGCTTGAACCAGTGGGCTGATGCCCGGGGTATAAAGGTATGCCCAGATAAGGGCAGCAATGACGCCAGGGACTGCGTGGGGCAGGAACACCAGGAGTTGGAACAGTTTGCGTGCCTTGGCCACCGAGGCATCCAGAAGGAGCGCAAAGACCACAGCGCCACCCACCATGCAGGGAATGTAGATCAGGCAGTACAAGCCGAGGCGGCCGATTCCCTCCATGAACGTTTCGGACTGGAACACCTGTACATAGTTCTCAAGGCCAACGAACACGGTCTTGGCTTCCCCGAAGCCCAAACCGGACTTCTGCTGCGAGTGGAAACTCAGCACCAGGGAGTAGATCACGGGCGCGATCATGGCGATCGCGAAGACCGCGAAGAAGGGGACCAGGAACAGCGCGGCAGTCCGTCCGCCGGTTCCCGCCAGTGCACGGCCGCGGCGGCGCACTGTGGTGGTGAGGGCCTGGGTGGCCATGGGGTTCTCCTACTGCTCTTTGGCGGAACTACTCTTTGACCGACAGGCCGGCCTGCTTCAGGCTTGCCACGGTGGCGTCCTGGGCGGTATCGACGGCGTCGTGGATGGTGCCGCCGGTGGTCAGCTTGCCGTAGGCATCCTTAAGGGCTGTGTTGGTGATGTCCCAGTTGGGACCCCACTGCCAGCCCGGGGTGATGGTGCCGTAGGCCTTGGTGAAGACCTCATAGATGTCGTTGCCGAAGTAGCTGGCGTCAAAGGCCTGCTGGGCTACAGGTGTCAGTCCCGGGAAGGCAAGGAACGCCGAGCCGGTGTTGCCGCGGGCCTTGATGGCTTCCAGGCTGGTGGTAAGGAACTCAACAAACTTGGCGGCAGCGGCGGGGTTCTTGCTGCTCTTGGTCACGTTGAAGCTGGATCCACCGTAGAAGGCTCCGGACTCATTGCCCCAGTTGGGCAGTTCGGCGGCGATCCATTGGCCCTTCTGGCCGCTGGCTTCCGTGCGTTTCTGGATGCCTGTGGCACTCCAGTTGGCGCCCACTACGCCAACAACGGTGCTGTTGGCCAGATCCAGGCTCCACTCGTCGCTGTACGCCTGGGTAACCTTGACGATTTTCTGGTCGATCAGTTTCTGCCAATAAGTGGCAACCTTCTGCGTTGCTTCATCGTTGACGCCCACCTTCCAGCTCTCGCCTTCGGTTCCGAACCACTTGGCCCCGGCCTGCCAGGCCAAACCGGCGCTCGCCGCTACCTCGTTGGGGTTGAAGCTGGCCAGGTAGGAGTCGGGCGCTACAGCCTTGAGCTTCTTGCCCGCCTGTTCGAATTCATCCCAGGTCTTAGGGACCCCGACGCCGGCCTTGTCCAGCATGTCTTTGCGGTACCACATGAGCATGGGGGCTGCGTCGTACGGAAGGGCGTACGTCTTCTCTCCGAACTGGACCAGTGCCTTGGTCTCGTCAGTGAGCTTGTCCACCGTTTCGGCCTTGTTGATCAGGCCATCGAGGGGAATGACCTGGCTGTTGCTGACGAACTGGGGCAACTGCGGGTATTCGATGGTGGCGACATCCGGGCCGTTGCCTGCGGTGATGGCAGTGGAGAGCTTTGCGTAACCGCCGTTGGCGCCGTTGGGGATGGTTTCGAAGCTGACCTTGATCTTGTCCTGGCTGGCGTTGAACGCCTCAGCCACCTTGTCCATGCCGGCCAGCGAGGACCAGAAGGTGATGGAACCCGAAGGGTCTTCGGTGGGTGTGGGTGCTGCCGCAGGGGTGGGGCCGGTGCCGCAGGCTGCGAGCAACAAGGTGCTGGCAGCCAAGCCGGCTACTCCGGCGAAGAGATGACGACGCTTCATGGTGTTCTCCTTTGAAGACTTGCGATGCGAAGAAGTTTGGTGTGGTTGGGGCCACATGCGATGAATCCATGTAACCGCGCTGCTTCGAACATCTACAAGATTTCAAACATTTTCAAACATTGGGATTGAGTGTTGACCACGCAGGTAATGAGCGGCGTCGGAAGTGTCGGGCGCCAATTTTGTTCGAACGAACAGAAAGTGTAGACCTCCCGAGGCTGCCCCTGCTATGAATTTTGGACACCCATCCCCATCCCCACTACTGAGAAGCAGGCGTTTCAATGGAGAAATCGAACATCAGCAGGCGAGCGGTCCTGCACGTTGGTGGAGCGGCGTCCTTGGCGGCGGCCTTTGGGCTGGCAGCCGGCCACCCGGCGTCGGCGTCCACGGTGCCGGGTACCAATCCGAAGGCGACTGAAGTCCTGGACCTGGGCCCCGGCGTCGTACAGTTCTCCCTCATGAGCGGGCTGCTGGTAGGCGATACTCTGTTCATCGGCTCGCGGAACCTGGATCCCGTCCGGGTGGTGGCATTCCACGTTCCCAGCGGCAAGGTCACCGGTGTGACCGAATTGGAGAACGGCTACGCCATCCAAACCATGGCCGCTGACGCATCCGGCCGATACCTCTACGCCGGCGTGCTGCAGAACGCCACCGGGCCCAAGCCGAACCTGTTCCGCTGGGACCTTTCCAACCCGGGTGTGAAAGCCAAGCCCATTGGCCGCATCGGTGACCGTGACGTCCGGGACATGAGCGTGGCCCCGAACGGCCGCCTCTATGCCGTGGGCGGCGGCAGCGGCACGGCGCCCGCGTTGTGGGAGTACGACCCCGCCACCGGATTGGTGTCCAATTTGGGAGTCCCCGACGCCGGCGCCACCTTGGCCCGAGCCGTCGCAGCCACGGACTCCACCATCTTCTTCGGCGCAGGCAGCACTCTGGCCGGCGGAGGAAGCGCCAGCCGTGCCTGCCTTTATGCCTACAACCATGCCGCCAAGACCTTCACCAACGTCACGCCGGCGGAGATGGTGGCGGACCCGAGCATCCGTGACCTGGCGATCGTCGGAGACAAAGTCCTGGTGAGCTCCGCAGCTTCGACGTCCACGTCCAAGATTGCTGCGGTGAGCGTCGCTAATCCGTCCTCGTATGCTGCCGTTGCCTCTGAAGGAAAAACCGCCAAGAACTTCGCGGCGATCGGGGACAAGGTCTACTTCGCCAACGAGGCCGGGCTCCTGGCCTACTCCTTGTCCGGCAACCAGGTTTCATCAGTGCCTTACCAGGGGCCGTTCCTTGGCGAAATCTGGGGCGTTGATGCCCTGAACGGCAAGCTTCTGGTGACTTCCGCGTTCGGTTTCGTGGCCGAAATCGATCCCGTATCAGGGGCCTGCAAAACCACGGACCTCGGCGAGGCAGGAGCGCCGTCGGACGCGCAGGAAGCCATGGGGCTGGCAGCCGGAGGCGGTCTGGTGTACGTCGGCGGCAACGGTGTGATCTCGCGCCGGTCGCTGACGGACGGACAAGTCACCAACATGACCGTTCCGGGCGAAGCGAAAGACGCCGTGGTGGTGGATCAGGTTTTGTACACAGGCCAGTACAGCTCCCAGGGCATCTGGAGCTATGACCCCCGCAGCGGGCAGCCGATCAGCCAAGTGGCCAAGTTCTCCTCCGAACAGAACCGGCCCCTGGATGTCCACTGGGATGAGGTCAACAAGCTCGTCCTGGTGTGCGCGCAAGCTGACACTGAGGGCGGCGGCTCGCTCTGGACCTACGACCCCGCCACGGGCAAATCCGGGTTCTTCCTCAACCCCGTGGACAAGGTGCAGTTGGTGCGCGCAGTAACAGCGCACGACGGCGTCGCTTACCTTGGCGGCGGACGGCCGGGTACCGAAGGACCCGGCACAGTTGTGGCAATGGACCCCGTGACGGGCAAGGAATTGTGGCGCCTCGATCCGGGTCTGGGCGCTGGTGTGTCTGCCTTGGCTGTGCAGGGGCGTTACCTCTACGGGATTGTCCGGACCGGGCGCTTGTTTGTCATTGATCTGTCTCGGCGTGTGGTGGTGCACCAGGCAGACATCAGTTCGGTCTGCACCGGATTCGCAGCCTTGGTGACCAACCGTGGCGCTGTTTATGGTGTCTCGGACACGGATGTCTTCCGCTTTGATCCGAAGACGTTCGAGCTCGCCACGGTGGTGGCTGACATCGATGGCGGTTGGTACAGCGGCTCGCACATCACCAATGACGAAGACGGTTACCTGTACACCATGCGCGGCCGCAACGTAGTGCGGATCAACGACCACCCACGGCGGTAGGTGCCCGGCGTTGCGGGGCCCGCTTTGCGTTCTCTGGCGAGTTTTTAACGCGCAAAGCAGGCCCCGCAACGCACGTGCATATGGTCACCTATGCTTATTTGAACATCGCGATTCCGGAGAGGGTGGGCATGCTCAGCAGCGAACGCCACGAGAAGATTCTGCGCGAGCTTGAAATGCGGGGAACCCTGACGGTCAACGGGTTCGCGGAGAAGACCGGGCTGTCCACCATGACCATCCGGCGGGACCTGACACAGCTTGCCGCCCAGGGGCTTTTGCGCCGCGTGCATGGCGGGGCTGTCCCAGTGCCGTCCGAGCGCTCCGGGGACACTGTCCATAGAAGATCCCGCCAGCCGCTGGCCACCCTGGGTCTTATTGTGCCCACCACGGGTTACTACTTTCCCGAGGTTATCCGAGGCGCGGAAGCAGCAGCCAGGGAGCTGAACGCGCGGCTTATCCTAGGCGTCAGCAACTACTCCACCGAGGACGAGCACCGGCAACTCCAACGCATGGTGGCCAACTCCGTGGACGGGATACTGCTGGCAACCGCCGGGTCACTTGAGCCCGGTTCGTCCACCTTTGACCTGCTCTCCGGGCTGCGGATACCAGTGGTGCTGGTGGAACGGTCAAGCAGGGTGTTCGAATCCGTGATGTCGGACCACTCTTATGGTGCTGAGCTAGCCATCGAGCACCTGGCATCCTTGGGCCACCGCAGGATTGGGCTGGCCATCGCCACCAGCCCCACGGCGCCGTGGCTTCGTGAAAGCCACGAGCGCATGGTGTCCAAGCTCGGCCTCGAAACAGATGCGCCCGTCATGGAATATGTCAGGTCAGTGGTGGGGGCAGGCAATAACCAGAAGGAGTTTGCCAAGTTCCTCAAGGACTGCCGACGGACCGATACCCACGCAGCCTTGGTGCTTCCGGACGAGGAAGCCATCACCCTCATCAACCTTGCCGAGGAGTCCGGGCTGGACGTTCCGGAGGACCTGGCGATCGTGGCCTATGACGACGAAGTTGCGGACCTCGCCCCGGTGCCCCTGACCTCCATCGCCCCGCCCAAGCGCGATGTGGGGCATGCCGCCGTCGCCATGTGCATGGAAAGGCTGGGCGGGAAGACCGGCTCCTTGGCGTCTCCGGCGCTGAGGCGCGTGAGCCTGGCCCCGACGCTGATCATCCGGGAGTCCACGGTGACGGGGGAGGACGCGGAGTAGGGGGGTTGCTCTGAGAAATGTCAGTGGCGGTCAATAGGTTTGTGTGCATGACTGATTCGCGTGCCCTGGCTTTACCGGCAGACTACAAAGATCTCCTGGACGCACTCAAGAAACGCGTGCGCGATGCGCGTCAGACTGCGCTTCGAACCGTCAACACACAGCTGATCGAGTTGTATTGGTCGATCGGGAAGACTGTGTTGGAGCGCCAGCAGGTGGAGCAATGGGGGAGCGGCGTCATGGGGCGCTTGGCTGACGACCTCCGGGCAGAGTTTCCGGAGATGAAAGGCCTTTCACGATCGAACCTCTTTTATATGCGGGGATTCGCAACGGCCTGGACGGATCCAATTGTCCAACAAGCTGTTGGACAATTGCCGTGGGGTCACATCACAGTGCTCTTAGACAAACTGGACAACCAGTTCGATCGGGATTGGTACGCGGCTGCCGCAGCTGAACACGGCTGGTCTCGCAACGTCCTCCTGAACATGATCATGAACCGGACGCTGGAAAGGACAGGTGCGGCACCATCGAACTTTGTCCAACGGCTTGTTGGACAAGATTCCGAGCTGACCCAGCAGGTCGCCAAGGACCCTTACAATTTCGAATTTCTTGGCTTGTCGGGGGAAGTCGCCGAACGAGACCTGGAACTGGCCCTTACCAGCCGGATCGCCGAAACTCTGAGGGAACTTGGGCCGGGATTCTCGTTCGTTGGCCGTCAGGTCCACTTCGATGTCGACGGCGACGACTTCTACATAGACATGCTGTTCTTCCATATGGACCAGAACCGGTATGTGGTTATCGAGCTGAAGACGGGAAAGTTCCAGCCCGAGTATGCCGGCAAACTGAACTTCTACGTTGCCCTTGTGGATGACATGCTTCGCCGCGAACATCACAATGAAACGATTGGCATCCTGATCTGCGGTACCAAGAACGACCGCAGCGTCAGGTACAGCCTCGGGCGGTCAACCTCACCCATGGCAGTCGCCGCCTATACATACGACAAGCTCCCGGCCTCCGAACAGCAAGCCCTACCCAACGAAAGCCACCTTGTGGCTGCCCTCGAATGGGCAGATCCTGACGAGGAACAGCCGAGCGCCTCCCAGGAGACGCTTGTAAATTAGTCGCATTACCTTCACCCCGCGACCCTGCCGCCATCACCGCCGCGAGACTAGGATGACGCGCAACGGCCAGCGATCCTTACAACGTGGAAGGGCAACGAATGAACTATCAGACCCCGGACCCGGAAGCCGGTTACGCAGACGTCAACGGACTACAGATGTACTACGAATTGCACGGCTCAGGTGGTACGCCCTTGCTGCTCCTGCACGGTGGACTATTCGACATCGAGCAGCAGTTCGGTGCGCCTATCCCGGCCTTGTCAGCGGAGCGTCGGGTGATCGCCACGGACTTCCAGGGCCACGGCAGAACCAACGACATCGACCGCCCATTGAACACCGCTGACTTTGCATCGGATGTCGTTGGCCTTCTGGAACACCTGGACGTCGGCGAGGTTGATGTCTTTGGTTTCAGCGTCGGCGGGGCCGTTGCACTGCATCTGGCGATCAAGCACCCCGAGCTCATCCGGAAGCTCATCGTGTCGTCGGTGTCGTTCAATCCCGACGGCGATCGCGGTGGAAATGCTGAAGCTGTCACCGAAATGACAGTGGACATGATCGTGGGCACTCCCATGGAGCAGCGGTACATGGCCGTCTCGCCGCACCCGGATTACGAGCACCTGCAAGGACTCCTGACCAAGCTCGGCGGCTACGACACCGGGTCAAAGGGGTGGTCGGATGACGAGATCCGCGGAATCCAGGCCCCTACCTTGATCACGGTGGGGGATTCCGACATGGTCAAACTGGAGCACGCGGTGCGGTTCCTCCAGCTGCGCGGCGGTGACGTCAACGGCGATTTTGAGGGCGTACCCGCCTCGCAGCTCGCTGTATTCCCTGGCACCACACACTTCTTCGGCCTGGCGAGGACCAATCTTGTGCTGGACGTTGTGACCACATTCCTGGACGCCCCGCCGCCAGCCGGCTGGCAAGATCAGCGACCCTGAACCACAAGTGAGAGGAGCACACCATGGGGATTCTCTCCGTTGACCTCTTCATCACCCTCGACGGCGTGTACCAGGCTCCGGGTGGCCCGGACGAGGACCGCTCGGGCGGCTTCGAGCACGGCGGATGGCAGGCCGCCTATTCAGATGAGGAAGCCGGTGCCGCGATCGTCGATGGGATTAACCGGATGGACGCCCTTTTGCTGGGTCGGCGGACGTACGACATCTTCGCCGCGTACTGGCCCAACCAGGACGACCACATTGCCCGGACACTGAACGGCCTGCCCAAATTCGTGGTTTCCAGAAGCTTGACCGACGCTCATTGGGACGGGACGACGACGCTGGGGGACATTGATCAGCTCGTTGCCCTGAAGGAGCGTTTCAAGGATATCCACGTGATCGGCAGCGGCGAACTGGTACGGTCACTCCTCGACGCGGACCTGGTGGACCGGCTCAACTTGTACCTCTACCCGCTCACCTTCGGCACAGGCAAGCGCTTGTGGGCCGATGGAGCCGGGGTGCCCGCAGCGTTCCGCTTGGTTCAGCCGCCGCAGGGCTTTCCCAACGGGGCGGTAGCGCTGGCGTACGAGCGTGCCGGGGCGCCGGTTACGGGCATCGATATCGGTCAGTCCTGAAGCCGCAGCAAACTGCCGCTGCACTTAACAGAAGCGTTCGACGGCGGTCCGCACCCGCCGTCGAACGTTTCTGCTTTGACTGGTCTAAAGTCCCGCGGGCACCGCGAGAGGGGCGCGCTGCACGCGCCCCCGCACAACAATGAGAGCGACGACAGCAATCAGCATGTAGATCATGTTGGCCGGGCCCGCCAACTGTAAGAGCGGGCTCTGCGGACCCGCGGCGGCCTGGTCAATGCCGCCAGTGGACAGGAAGAGCGTGGGGTCGTACAGGGCGTGCAGGATCATTGGCCAGATCAGGTTGCCGGTGACCCGGAGAGTCAAGTACATACAAATGCCGAAGCCGAACGTAAACAGCACGGTCACCAAGACGGTGACGATCGGCATGCCTGACAAGACGTTCGCCGAATGAAGCAACGCGAAGACCAGGGAAGACAGCACCATGACCACCCACTCGGACTTTCCCGAGTCACGCAGCATCTTCACCACTATGCCGCGGGTGAGGATTTCTTCGGCAAAGCCCACCAGCAAGCCCGTGAGCAGCGTAATCACCACAACGGAGGCATGGTAGCTGCTGTAGTTGATGCCCAGGAAGCGCAGCACGATCGCGGCCACCAGGAAGAACGGAGCTACCCACATCCACCAGCTCCCCTTGACAGGTTGCGGAGCGAACAGCGGTTTGAACCACTTCACCGAGTACACAAAGGCAGCCAGGGCCACGCTGCCAACAATCAACGACAGGGTCAGGCCGAAGAAGACGCTCTGCGGGGTGCGGAAAATGTCCTCGGCTACCACTTGGTCGCCTGCAAGCGGCCCAATTGCCAGGCCGGCGCCAAGGTAAACCGCCATATAGAGCACGGCCAGCAGGATAGCCCGCCACCAACCGCCTTTGTCCCAGAATGCTTTCCAAGCTGATGAACGGACGGTTTGGTCCACGTAGTGCCCCCTTGAGTCGGCGGGACGAATGTTGGTCCCGCTTAGAAATCTACTGGAAGCAGGTCTTGTGCCGATTGCCAAGCATGCCGGTAGTACTCCGCGTGCACCAGACGGGCGGCGGCGTCCTCGTCGATGATCACCGTCGCCCGTGGATGCTGCTGAATGACCGAACCCGGAACTGCTGAGGACACTGGCCCTTCCAACGCAGCGGCAACAGCCTTTGCCTTAGAGGAACCGAACGCCAACAGCACCAACTGCCCTGCCCGGAGGATGGTCCCAAGCCCTTGGGTAATGCAATGGGTTGGGACTCCTTCCAAGGAACCAAAGAAGCGGGCGTTGTCCGCGCGCGTTTGTTCGGCCAGTGCCTTGATGCGTGTAGTGGACGCCAAGGAGGACCCGGGCTCGTTGAAACCCACGTGGCCGTTGGAACCGATGCCCAGGATTTGGATGTCGATGCCGCCAGCACCCGTGATCATGGCTTCATATTCTGCCCCGGCCTGGGTGATGTCCGGGCCAGTTCCCCGCGGGGTGAACACCTGGTCCGGATTCAGTCCCAGCGGCTCCACCACTTCGCGGGTGATAACTGTGCGGTAGCTTTCCGGATGCTCAGGCGGGACCCCGAGGTACTCGTCCAAGGCGAAGCCACGCACGCGGGAAACATCAATGCTGCGCTCCTGGATTGCCCTGGCCAAGGCCGAATAGGTGGTCAGCGGGGTGGAACCTGTTGCCAGGCCCAGGACTGTGGCGGGGTTTGCGATGATCTGCTGCGAAAAGATGGATGCAGCGACGCTTCCGGCCTCGATGGGGTCGCGGACAATGATGACTTCTGCCATGGGTGTTCCTTTGGCTAGTAAAAGATAGCTGTTGCTCAGTTGGGTGAGAGGGGGACGGGTGTGCCGGCTTCCAGGCTCTTGTTGGCGGCTTCCACGATCGCGACAATGCTGAGGATTTCCCGTAACGGCACATTCGGTGTCCCGTTACGGATGGAATTAACGATCCCTTCCAAGAGGCCCACCAGCATGGGCGGGCCCGCCTCGATGGAGAACTCGGACCAGCCGCCGTCGGTATTGATGCGCCCTGACGTAAAGGCGCTCCATTCCGCTTCGCCCGTCAACGAGACCACGCGGCCGTCTCCCCAGCGGACCGTCACGCTGGTGGCGCTGGCCGGTGACCCCGGCCTGACGGCGTCGACCGTTACCGTCTCCGGTCCGGCCCCCAGGGCGGCCACTGCGAGGTCCACCAGATGCACTCCGTACCAGGACAGGCCCGGGTGGCCGGGCTGGGTGGGGAGGGGACCTTCCAAAGACACGGACTGCCCGGTCCCGCGGGAAAGGGCCTCCTGGAACTCCGGTGTGAACCGCTTGGGAGAGCCAGCCAGGACCAATGATCCGGAGGCCTGCGCCTGGGTGAGCATGGTTCGGGCCTCCGCAAGGGTGGGAGCGAACCGCGTGTCTACGTAGATCGGCTTGCCGAACCGCACCACACGCTCAAAGTAGCCAGGGTGTGTCCGTGCATCGGAGGAGACGATCAGCAGGGCATCACAGGCTTCAGCCACCTCTTCCGGCGAGTCGCACAGGGTGACGCCCAGCCCGCTCACCTCGTCCGCGAAGTCGTCGATCCGGTCGCGGCTCAACGGAAAGTCCGACGCCGGTTCCCCCTTCCAGGCGTGCGTCACCGTGCCGCCGGGGACCACGCCGTCGGAACCGTTCCCGAAGAGCCGGGTGAACGAGGGCGCGTGCGGGGAGTCGACGCCGATGAGGCCGAAACGGATGGGCGCAACATACGTCATCCCTTCACCCCGCTGTGCGTGATGCTCGCGACGATGTGCTTCTGCAGGAGGGCAAAGATCACCAGGCACGGGATGAAGCTGACCAGCGTTGCTGCCATGACGTTGGACGTGGAGGCTGTCTCGGTGTTCAACGTTGCCAGGCCGACGGTTAGCGTGCGGGCTGCGTCGGACTGGCCCACCACCAGCGGCCAGAGGAGGTCGTTCCAGTGCCATAGGAAGACGAAGATTGCCAGTGTTGCCAGGACAGGTCGGATCAGCGGAAGAACGATCTGCCAGAAAGTACGCCACTCACCGGCGCCGTCAATGCGGGCGGCGTCGAAGAGTTCCTCGGGCATGTCCCTGACGAACTGGCGGATGAGGAAGATCGCCTGGGCGTTGGCCAAGGTGGGCAGGATCAGGCCCCACAGGGTGTTCACGCCGCCCATCTTGGAGATGAGGATGAACGTGGGAATCAGGGTGGCCTGAACCGGCACCATCATGGTGGCGATGATGGCCCACAGCAGCGCGTTCCGTCCCGGGAACCTCTTACGGGCCAAGGCATAGGCGGCCATGGCAGCGGTCAGCAGGACCACCACCACGGATACTGCTGAGTACAAGAAGGAGTTCCAAAGCCAGAGCGGGAATTCGCCTACGTTGAAGATGCGGACAATGTTGTCCAACGTCAGCGACGACGGTAACGCGTAGGGGAGCGTGGGAGCGTCCTCCGGGGAGAGCGCCAGCACGGCAACGGCGATCAGTGGCGCCACGGTGAAGAGTGAGATCACTGCCAATACCCACGTCAGGGTGCGCTGGCGGCGCTTCTCCGTGTTGCGGCGGGGGCTGCGCGGGGCGGTGCCCGTGGCGGGCCGTTGCCCAGCGGCGGGGCTGGAAACTGTGGCAGTCACTTGGAGTCCTTACCTTCGAAGAAGCGCTGCTGGATGAGCGAGAGGATGAGTACGATCACGAACAGCACCACACCGATGGCAGATGCGTAGCCGAAGTCGAAGAACTTGAAGCCTTCATCGAACAGGAAGTAGATGAGGCTATGGCTGGCCCGGGCGGGTCCGCCTCCGGTCATCACGTAGATGGTGTCGAAAACCTGGAATCCGACGATCGTCTCGATGACCAGGACGAAAAACACCACGGGCTTCAGCAGCGGAAGCGTGACGTACCAGAACGATTTCCAGGCGCCTGCACCGTCAATGCGGGCAGCCTCGTGTACCTCTGCTGGTTGGGCTTTGAGTCCGGCCAGGAAGATCAGCATGGAGTAGCCGAATCCTTTCCATACGGACACCACGGCCAGGGATAGCAGGACCAGCAGCTGGGGCCCGGAGGTGAAGTGCACAGGGCCCATGCCCAGGCCGCCCAAAGCTGCGTTCAGCGGTCCATCCGTGGAGAAGATCCACGTCCAGATGATGCCCGCCATGACGAATGAGCTGAGGTACGGAATGAACAGCAACGCCCGGAAAGTCCCGGTGAATCGGACCAGTTTGTCCAAAAGGACCGCCCCGGCCAGGGAGACTCCGATGATGAACGGCACAAAGATGGCCACGTACAGGAACGTCACCTTGAGGCTCTGCCAGAAGTTGGGATCAGCGGCAAGCCGTGTGTAGTTATCCGCCCCCAGGAATTCGAAGTCGCCGTTGAGGCTGTACTCGGTCAGGCTCATGGCGCCCGCCCCAAAGATAGGGAGGAACTTGAAGAGGCCGAAAATGACCAAGGTGGGAAGCACGAAGAGGATCCCGGCAATGGCCTCGCGGTTACGGGCCGTCTTGGCTCCAAAGGGCTTGAGCGGGGGTGCCGTCAACTCGGGATGTCGACCGGCCAGTGTGCTTCTGGTGCGGGTGTTTACAGACATGGGGTGACCAATCAGTGGTTGGGCTGGACTCAGGATGCCGAGCGCTGCAGGATGCCGCGAGCCTCTTTAGCGGCACGGTCCAGGGCTTCCTTGGCGGAAACGTCGCCGCGGAGGGCTGCCTGGATGTTCGGCGCCAGGGCGCCCATCACCTGGCGTGCTACGGGCGAGGGTTCGCCGGGATTGGCGGACTTCAGGGCCTCGGCCATGGCTAGGGAATCGGCGTCCGTGCCCAACGCCGCGGCGTCCGTACGGGTGGGCAGGTTGCCCGCAGCGGCGTTGAGGGCCTTCTGGGACTCAGCCGAGCTCAGGTAGCTCATCACCGTGTAGGCAGCGTCGCGGTTTTCCTTCTTGTTGATGGAAGTCAGTGCTAGCAATCCGGGATTGCCGTAGGTTGCCTGGACTTTGCCCTGCAAGGGAGCTCCGAGGGCAACATTTTCGGCACCGAGTGCGGCGCGCATCTGTTTCAGCTCCGGCAGCGAGGTGGTGGCGCGCATTGCTGCCTTGCCGGTGGCGATCGGCGCACCTTCAACCTTGGGTCCGTCGGTGGCCGCATCTGCGGGAAGTCCACCGAGCTTTTTGAGGTCCACCAGCAATTGCAGCGCCGAAACCCCTGCCTCGGAGTCGAAAGCAACGTCCTTGGCATCATCGGTGAACACCGTGCCGCCTGCCTGCCACAACAGAGGATAGAAGGACAGGTTCAACGTTTGTTCCGGGCTGCCGGCGTAGTCCATGACGGCGATGCCTTTCTTCGCCAGGACCGGCGCGGCACTGCGGAGATCGTCCCAGGTCCTGGGCAGCGGAATCCCGGCATCCGCGAAGATTTTGGTGTTGTACGCGGTGGTGTTGATGTTCTGGAACAACGGGACTCCGAACACTTCGTCGTCGAACGTCGCTGCCTCCAAAGTGCCCGGATAGAAGCTGTCCTTGTCCTTCTCAACGGCTTTGTCCACTGGCAGCAGACCACGAACGTTGCGGTAGGTGGCAGCTTGGTCCGGCGTAATGAGTACGACGTCGGGACCCGAGCCCGCGGCCAGCGCCGCTGAGATCTGGGCGTCCCGCTTGTCGAACGTCTGGAGTTCAATGGTCAGGTCAATTCCCGGGTTGGCTTTCTCAAAGCTGGCTTCGGTGTCCTGCCAGAATTTCTTGCTGGCTGTCTCGTCCTTGATGACGGGGTACATCCAGAGCGTCACCTTCCCGGTGGCCTGGCCGCCGTCGGACGTTGAAGAACCAGCCGAACCGCAGGCGGTGAGAGTCAAAGCGGCGGTGACGACGGCGGCAGTGGCCACAGTGGCACGGCGCATCTTTCGAGTGAACATGGTGGCTACTTTCTGGTGAGGGTGGCTTCTTGGATCGCGTCGATCGCGATCTGGTGGCGGCTGGCTGCAACGGGGGCGGTGAGGAGGGGATCGCCGCATTCGCGCATCCAGTCGAAGAGGGCAGCGGAGAGGTCCCTGAGGGTCTCCAGCTGATCCGGATGGTCGGCGATATTGTCCAGTTCCTCAGGATCTGCTGTGAGGTCGTAGAGCTCCATTTCAGGGCTGGTGCCAATGGTTGGCCCGCCGAGGTCCGCCGGCAGGCTGCGGTGGATCCATGATTGTGTGGGATCCATGGCGCGTGGTGCGTTGGAAAAGTTGACGATCAGCTTGTGCGTTGATGTCCGAACTGATCGCTTGGGATCGTAGTAGGTGTGGTAGCTCAACTGGCTGAAGCAGTGGCTCCGCGGAGTGTCTCCCGATTCAACGGCGGGCCGCAGGCTTGTTCCGGCCAGACCCTCCGGCACCGGCAGTCCGGCCAGGTCCAACAAGGTGGGCAGGACATCTACGTGGCTGACCATGTCCGGCACGCGTCTTCCGGACCACGCCGGGTTGCCGGGATGGCGAAGCATCAGCGCAACGCCGAGTCCGGCGTCGTACAGGGTGCATTTGGCGCGTGGCAGCGCAAGCCCATGGTCGGTGGTGAACAGCACCAGCGTATGGTCGCGGAGGCCGAGCGCATCGAGTTCCGCGAGGATGCTGCCAACACCCTCATCCATGTGTTTGACTGCGCCTTGGAGCTCGGCGATTTCCTCGCGGGCACCGTCGTCGTTCACCAGGTGAGCTGGAACGGTGTGTCCCAGGGACGCGTCCGGATTCACGCCGTCGGCCAGAAAACCCATGACCCCGGGACGGTCCCTCGGGGAGGGCACCCTGTGCGGCTCAGTGAAGCCGACCTGCAGGTAGAAAGGCCGCTCGCTGCCGGACATCCGTCGCAAGGCGTCAGTGGCGCGATGCACGACGACGTCCCGGGCCCCTCCCGTACGGGCGTGGTCGAAACCGAGTCTGGCGGCCACCACGTCATCGTCCAAGACACGCGATTCGTGGTGCACGCCTACCAGTTCGGTTTGGTACCCCACGGACTTGAGACGGTAGGCGATGTGGTCTTTCGGTTCTTTGAGATCCCAGGCGAACGGTTCATGTGTGAGGCCGAGGACGCCGTTGCTCTGGGGATACGTACCGGTGAACAGCGAGGCCCGGGCGGGGCTGCAGTGCGGAGCCGTCGCGAAGGCTTGTTCGAAGAGTGCTGACTCATCGGCCAACGCGTCCAGGTTTGGCGTGGAGACGGTTTCCACGCCGTACGTACCCAGGAAACGGCCGAGGTCGTGGCAGTGGATCAAGAGGATGTTGCGCACGTTCAGCCCATCCTTTCCAAGTCAGTCCGGGTGAGGGCGTGTTCCATGGGCTGGCCGGTGATAAAGCGCCGGAGCTCGTCAACGACGATGCCGCCGGCACGCCGACGCGAGTCAACGGTGGCACCGGCAAGGTGCGGTGTGAGGAGGACGTTGGGCAGGGAACGCCAAGGGTCATCCATCGGGAGGGGCTCGGCGTCGAAGACATCCAACGCCGCATCGATCCTGCCCGAGTGCACCTCCTTATAGAGGGCTTCCATGTCCACGATGGTGGAACGGGCGGTGTTTACGAACACTGCTCCATCCGGGAGGAGGGCCAGTTCGCCGGCCCCGATCAGGCCCACGGTTTCATTGGTGGCGGGGGCGTGGATGGCGACGACATCGCTGTTTGCCATTAAGCCATGCAGGGTGGTCGAACTGGCTGCGAGGGGATCTCCACTGGCCAGGTACGGATCATAAACATGTACGTCTGCGCCCAGCGCCCGGCAGGCGTCGATGTAGCGGCGTCCTGTCCTTGAGGCGCCAACTACGCCTATGCGCGCTCCGGAGATTTCGCGGGCTCGGCTGACGTTGCGGGCGTCGTCCCAGTTGGCACCGGAACGGAGGCTGTGATCGAGTCGATGCACACGGCGCAGCAGGTTCAGGGTGAAGGTCAGCGAGAGCTCCGCGACAGCTGGCGCCATGGCAGCTCCTGCTTGGGAGATGGGGATGCCGGTGGCCCAGAATGCCTCGCTGACCAGTGCATGCAGCGACGAGGCGGCGTGGACAACGCACTTGAGGTGCGGGGCCAGTGCGAGGTGTTCGGCGTCCAAGCGCGGGAATCCCCAGGCGGTGACGAAGATGGCTGTTTCCGCGGCCGCATCGGCAAAGGCCTCCAGGGACTGCAGTTGGGCAGGATCGATGACCGTGACGTTCCCGAGCTGGTCCAGTGCGGCGCGGGTTTCCGGAGAAATGAACGCCGCGAGTTCCGCGCCCGGGATGCTCAGCAGAATCCTGGGACTTGGTAAGGGTGGCGATGGGGTAGATGCAACGCCGTTGTTGATGTTCATGGGTTGAGATTGCCAGTTTCGATATCTTTTGTCAATGACTAAAGTAAGTATCATGGAGAGTGTGAAAGCAACCGCCCTACGGATGCCAGAATGGGTGGGATCCCATGCGGCGCAACAACAGGAGCCACCAGCAATGAAGCCACGCGCAGGCAGCAAGGCCCTGATCCGGGAGATCAACGAAGCCCTTGTGCTCGATGTCGTGCGCACCCAATCGCCTGTTTCCCGGGCAGCCATCACTGTCCAGACCGGCTTGAGCGCTGCCAGTGTCACCGGAATTACGGGCAAGCTCATCAACTCGGGCCTTCTGGTGGAATCCGAGATCGCGCCCAGCACGGGGGGCAGACCAGCCCGCCTGCTCGAACTTGGCCGCGAAGGCGTTTTCGCCGCGGGTGTGAGGTTGTCCGCTACGGAAGCGCACGCCGTCGTCGTCGATTTGCGCGGAGACGTGGCGGCCACGCACAGCGAGCCGTTGGCATCTACGGAACCTGCCGAAGCCGCGGCAGCCGCGGCGAGGGCTGTGCGCGTTGCTGCAGGCTCCCGGGAGCCCAGGCTCATTGGTGTGGGGGCGGCCGTCTCCGGAGTGGTGGACCAAGCAAGTGGCCTGGTGCGGCACAGCGGGGCGATGAGCTGGGCTGACATTGCGTTCCAATCGCTCCTCGAAGAAGCAGCCAAACACCCCGTCATCATTGATAGTTACGTCAACGCCTACACGCGCGGGCTGCTGTTCGACGACGTTTTCAAAGGCCGGGAAATGCTGATTTTCAGCGTCGGCACCAGCTTGGGTGCCGCCGTCGTGGTTGAAGGCCGCATCCAGCGGGGCTTCAACGGTGCCGCGGGTGGCTTCGCCCATTCGCGTGCCATCACCGGACCCGGGCCGGCCAGACCGTGCCACTGCGGTGCCGAGGACTGTTTTGAAACCCGCGGCAGCCTGTGGGGCATGCAACGGGAGTTGGAGCGAAGCGGTCAGGACCGGGAACTGGACCCCGACGCCGACTCCGCACTGATTGCCGACGCCGCCTTGCATTTGGGAATCGGCATGGCGAACGCGGCCAAGGTGCTCGGGCCCGAGCAGGTGGTGGTGGGTTTTGCGCCCGAAGCCGATCTGGGGACCTTTGCCGAGCAGACCAAGCACTCGTTTGTGCGCCAATACGACCACGCGAATACTCCGCCTCCATTGTTTGATGCATCCGTTGCAGATCCGGTAGCGCTGGCCCGAGGTGCTGCGTGCTCAGTTCTTGCGGGACTATTTACCGCCACCCCAACTGGGTAGCAGTAGATGCCGTTTAGAGGGCTCTGAACGGCATCTACTGCTACTTACTTTGGTTGGCTTAGCGCCGGATGGTCTGCATCGCCTGCTGATCGTCAATCCGGACGAGGTTGGGGCCACGAAGTGTGTACAGCAGGCCGTCCTCATCGGCTGTGATGTGGGGTCCGCTGTACCAGCCGCCGTTGATGTCTGCCACAACAACGGACACCGCGAATGTCACTGGATCAACGCGGAAGACCGTGGTGTCCGAAACGCCGTAGACGATTCCGCGGCTGACCTGGAGCGCGCCGAAGTCCGTGCACACGGTGCTCAGGTCACCGCGGTGGACCACTTGCCGGGTGTCCAGGTCAATGACGAACAAGCCCGCCGCCTTGCGCGACATCCCGTAAAGGAACTTGCCGTGGATGGCCATTGCTGCGATCCCTTGGGGTTGGCCGGGATCAAGGCGCCACAACTCCTGGTTCGCTACTGGATCCCAGGCCACCACGGTGCTCCGGGGACCTGTGGCGTAGATATTGTCCCCGCCGAGATAAGCCACTCCATCCTTGGTGGCCACGGCCCGGACCATCTGGAGATTATCGATGGGGTTGACCTTGGAGGTGACCTGAGTCGTGACCGGGTTGTACGCGGCGAAGCACCCGCCACCGGCGGTATCGTTCTGCGCCCCGGCAATGACCAGCCCGTTGACGGCGTCCCAGCAGACGTCCAGGGGCCGGTTTTGCCCGGGTGGAAGTGCCGCCACTTGGTAGGGGAGCTGCCCGGTGTTGGGGTCGTAGGCGTAAATTCCGCGGGAGTTGTACTGACCGGTGTACAAAACTCCGCCCACAATCACGGCGTCCTTCGCCTCGCCGGTTGCCCGGAGGTAGGACACCTGGCTTGCGGTCGGTTGGTGGCGCGCGATGGTTCCGGTGCCACCCACGTAAACGCTCCCGGCTCCTGCCGCCAAGCCCATGCACGACTGAGGTCCGCCAGGTGCGCCGGCTTCGGTCAGGTCATGCTTGACGGCGGTTTTCGCCACAGGATCGACTTCAATGACGTCGTAGGAAGAGACCGTGAGCGCCTTGGTGCCGTAGACGTCCAAGCCCCACATGGCGCCAACATCCTCGGTGAGGATCTGGGTGATCCTCTTGGTGACCATGTTGTAGGACCAGACTCCCGGCTCCTTGGCGAAGAACACGTCATTGCCCAACTGCCGGAACATCACGCCGGTCTTGGCGATGAGCGCGTACTTGCTGTGATCTGCCAGGTTGATCAGCACGGATTTTCCGGGTCCCTTGACGCCCACTCCGAGCTGGCCGTTCAGGACGCTGAGAGATGTCACCGAGACGCCGGTGGCTACCTCGGCCGGGAGGATGTTTGTGGACGTCTTCGTTGTCCGATCGAACGCAAACAGACGCGCGGGACTGGAGCCGTTGCCCCCGCCCAAGGTGCTGCCCGTGCCGAAATACACGTGACTGGCAGTGGCTGCCACAGCCTGGGCAATGGTCGCCCCGGGATCGGGCACGCCCCAGCTGGTCATGGCATTAGTGCCGGGATCGTATTCCCAGAGGGAAGGTGCGTTGGTGGTTTGACCGCCACCGGCCGCGTAAACCTTGCCATCGGGAGCAACCGCCAGCGCCCTGATGTCGCGGTCCCCGGTTTCGCCCACGCCCACTGCCGGAGCGTTGGGTGTGGTCAGATCCCAGCGGTAGAGGTTTGGTTTCCCATCCACGCCATCGCGCAGTACTCCCGCGTACAGATAGCGGCCGGTGGAGTCAGTGGCCAGCGCCTGGATGCTGTAACCGGAACCGAGATCGGTGCGGGAGGTCACCTTGCGGGTGGGCAGATGGAATCCTATGATCCGCACAGGATTCAGATTGCGCGAGCCGATGTAGACGGTGTCGCCCACCAGTAGCGAGCTCATCAGGGAAAACTGCACGACGGCGGGTCCCAGGTCCGTGATCAGCGGAGCCGAGGTGTTCAGCGGCCGGGCGGCGTGGGCTGCGCCGGTGGACATTGCCGACAGTGCTACGGCGAGTCCGCCGATGCCCCCGGTCTGCAGCAATTGACGGCGATTGATGGCAAAGGTGGGCATGGAAGATCTCCTCATTGAGTGTCCCGTGGGGGTGGCTATGGTGCTTTTGAGGACGATCCGGATACGTCCACGTGCACTTCCCTCAGGGTTTCAGCTGGAGACCGCGGAATCCATGATTCGAACATTTTCAGACATTGGCTGCATGGAGGTCAGTGCGGCCTTTGCCGGTGAGGATCGCGGATCGTCGTATCCGGTGAGCGTGGCGACGCATTGGACCGGCAGGTCAGTGTCCGCCAGGAGCGATTGGACACGCGTCATTGGGAGCTGGATCAGCAGCTCCTTCAGCCCCAAGCCCGTCGCAGTCTGGACTGCGGTGCCGAAGTTCAGGCGGTAGCAGCAAATCGGAGTCCATTCACTTCACTGGCTTCCGCGGCCACAGTGGACTACATGTTGACTTCGCATGGCTATGTTCCAACGAATTGGAGACCCGCCTCGGCGAGCTGAACCGGTAACCCCTCCGAACGCAGGGATCGTGACGCGCTGTGGGCAAGGCTCCGCCGGGACGGCCACCTCTACTTGAAGGGGCAGTTGGAACCGGGCCAACTGCTGGATTTCCGGGAGTTCTACTTCGAGTCCTTGGCCGACGCCAATGTGTACTCGGCCGGCACGGATCCGCGTGATGGCATTGCAGCGCCGGGTGATATGCACCGTGCTGCGTTGCGCCGGGGCCTCTTCGACCACATCGTGGCAGGGCCGGAATACCAGGGGCTGTGCACCGCCGAAGGGATTGCCGATTGGTTCGCATGGTTCCTCTGGGATGATGTCCATATGCACCGCCGGAAGATCATCCGCCCCACCAAACCGGGCGAAGGCGCCATCGATACGGCCACGCAAACTCATTAGGATTTTGCCTATCTCCGCGAGCAGCCATCACCGGGTGATGGCCCAGAAACGTGAGGGAACCCTGAAGCTGCCCGCCGCTTCAATCACCGCAGATCTTCCGGGGCTGGCGAACGAGCGCGAGTCCCGTCACCGACAACGAGGTGGGTAATGTCGTGGGTCCACTCAGTGCATAATGTCCATGCCGCTTTGGACAACATAGACAGCCACGGCACCATGCGCCTGTCGACAGACATCCGCTACCAGCGGCTGAGCGAACCTGTCGATTGGCGCTGCCAGGAGCACTGGAATTACGACGACGGCCTATAACCCAGGCCTAGAAGTCGCTGGCAGGCAGAGAAGTCCATCACGAACTTCATTATATGAGCGCCGGGTAGTAAGAGCACGCTTCCGCGTCCACTTGGTTTCGATTCAGCCTCTTCCCAAGAGTGTGAGCGAACCCCGTTCCGCCGGGTTGGTCCTCCGGAACAAACACCAGAGCAGTTGAGGGAGCGTCTGGATCTGAGGTCAAAGCGTTCTTAAGCCATTGGTAAAGTCGCTGATTTTGCAGACACCTTTGGTTGACCACAACGACGATGAGCTCGTATGGATCGTCGTCTATATGCGGATCCAACACAAGGATGTCGGCGGTATCCTCTAGTGCGATATTGATGGAGGTAACGCCCTCCTTGAAGAGGTCGTCAGGGGTATGTTTGCGGAACCGCAGACCGTAGGTAAAACCGCACTGGATCGAAGGTCCACTCCTGAGGTTCACATGTAGGTCTGCAACGCTCTTCCCGACGTACTCGACTCGCATGTGTTACCTCTCTGTCCGCAGAAGTGTTTAGTCGCCGGCGAGTTTATCGCGGAGTTTGACCAGCTCGGGGTTGTTGGTCTCAAGTCGTTGAAAGATCGGGCGCGGACCTGGCACCGGTGTTACCCGCGCCGATGGGTTTGGTTTCGTACGTTCCATCCAGGTCTGTGCGCTGAAGAGGTGTTTGGAGTGGACGCTTTTCGTCGGGTTCTGGGGGACGAGGATCTTTGACTCTTCTGAACAGACCGAGCTGGCTATCACGGACGAGAAGTTTGCTGGAGCCCACGCGAATTGGGAGTTTTCCACGAACTGGTGGTGAGCAGCGCGGCCGAGGAGAGCGCAAAGCCAGTCAGCGAACTGGATCGTTGCGTAGAGATGGCTCTCGACCTGCATCGGCGCCTCAACCACTCGTCGCAGATCGGTTTTGCTGTTGGAGTAAATGAAACTGGCCATCACAGAGACAGCTTCGAGGCGGGGCTTATCGTCAACGCTGTCCAGAACGATCATGATGTCCCTGTCCAGACGACCGGCATGCCAACTCAGCCTCCGAAGGGTTTGACGTAGGGCGTGGGCGGTGCGGTCTGCGGCGCTTTCGCCGGTTTCCTTGGCGCTGCCCAGCGGCTTTACCTGGCCGTAGAAGATGACCTTGCCGCCGAGCTTGTCGAGTTTTCGCATCAGGCGCTTGAATGCTCTGATCAGTTCCGGGTACTGCTCGATGTTCTTAGTCGTGAACAAAGAGGCGCCCTTTTTCTCCCAACGTCGCGGGTGCGCGCCGTCTCTTTCGATCTCGAAGCGGAGAAGGTTCTCCTTGATGTACTCGAAGTAGCCCCCGAACTCACGGACGTTCTCGGCTGGCATAACAAAGCCGGCGTAACCGAAGACCGGATGAGTGTTGAACTTCGTGTGGGAATCCGAGATGTACGGACCGATGTGGCCGAACTCGTCCAGATAAGCGATGAGCATTTCTCGATGCTATAGCTGCTCCGCCGGAGAACACGAAAGCCCGCGCAGAGCGCGGGCTTCGGAAATGGCGCGCAATCCGCAATGGAACCCGCTACCGGAAACAACTTTAGAGGAACCAGCTTCAATTTTCCAATGAGAAACTTCTTCAGGGATCCCTTTCTCGAATTTTCATGGTCGCGTGTCTCACCATTTCAACGTTCCACTGAAACAAATGGGGGAACAGCCAGCTCCTCCGCGGCGGAGATGACGTGAGCGCAAGTTTCTTGTGTGGCCAAGGTCCCAACTGTTCACTGTCACCGCTCCTAGGCTCTCACGTGGCCAGCCGTGCAGCGCCTCGCCACCACGCCACGGTGACCGCTGCTGCCTCGGGCAGGGGAGTGGGTTCAAGCCCGAGCCTCCGCTGGCTGGCGGTCGAGTCCATCACAAAAGGGCGCTCGAACTGGTAGAGCATCTCCGCCAGCTCACGCATGTCAGTGGAGAAGACGCCGGCAGCCCGCAGTACCCAACCGGGCACGGCACTGACCTTTGGTACGGACACCCCGGCAGCCTCGGCGTAGGCGGCAGCCACTTCACGCTGGGTCATTGCCCGGCCGGTTGGTGCGTGCAGCACGCTGTTCCACAGCTCGGGCTTCTGCGCCGCAGCGATCATGGCCGCGGCGAGGTCCGGAACATACGTGAAGGAGTGCGGTTGATCTGCGCTTCCGATGACCTGGATTGCTTTGCCCGCCAGGACAAGGGGAACCATTCGTTCGCCGGCATGGGCCATTTTTACCCGTGGTCCAAAGAAGTCGCCGGCTATGACGCTCACCGTATTGGCAGCGTGCAGCTCCCGTGCTTTCAGCAGCTGGACCCGGATGCCGCGCTTGCCGCCGGAGGCTTCCCGTGGACTCGATTCCGTCATGACCAGTTCCGGCTCGCTGTACGAGTAGAGACTTTCAGGGAAGACGACGACGGCGCCCGCATCCGCCGCGGCGTCCATCACCACCTGCTCGGCTTGGGGGAGTTCGGCGGCCCACGCTGATGCCCGGTAGGCGGATCCGTGGATGCAGTGGAAGACGGCGATGGCACCCTGCACGGAAGGGCCCAGCTGGGATGGATCCGAGACGTCGGCTCTGATGCGTTCAACGAGGGGATGCTCCGGTCCGGTCCCGGAGCGGGTCAATACCCGGACGCGGTGACCCAGCTCTGCCAATTGCTCCGCAACACTGTAACCAACCGGTCCTGCTCCTGTGACGACGTACATGGGGGTCCTTCTTTCGGGTGGGTGTCGGGAGATCTAAAGGGAGAGCAGTGCTCTCTCATTCAGCATGGGCCCTGCAATTGGAACTGTCAAGAGCGGTGCTCTCGTTTGCTGACAGCGCTCTCTGTTGTGGCAGGATGTGGTCATGACGTCAGCCGAACCAGCAACTGCCAAGGCCGAGGTCAAGCCCCGGACTCCCCGCGAACGGGCTCGCGCTCAGACCATTGCAGACATCATCCGGCTCGGCCGGGAACACCTGGCGGTCCACGGCGCAGCCGCCCTGTCCCTTCGCGCAGTCGCGAGGGATCTCGGCGTCGTGTCCTCTGCCGTGTACCGCTATGTGGAAAGCCGCGACGAACTCCTCACGCTCCTGCTGATAGACGGCTACAACCAACTCGGCGACGAAGTGGATGCTGCAGTGAACGCTGTACCCGGAGATGACTTCGCCGGACAGTTCGCGGCGCTCGCAAAAGCGGTCCGCGCCTGGGCCATCCGTGAACCCGCCAGCTACTCCCTGTTGTTCGGCAGCCCCGTCCCCGGGTATCAAGCGCCGGGTGAGCGCACCACCATTCCTGGTACCCGAGTCATCGTTCGCCTCGTCAGTATCTTTGACGCCGCCTACCGTGCAGGTGTGCTGAACGCAGAGGTGAGTCCCGCCGTCGTGATTCCCCCAAAGCTGGCAAAAGACCTGACGGCCATTCGGACTGAACTGAACCTCGCGGCCCCTGACGCGTCGTTGGCGCGGGGCGTCCTGGTGTGGACGTCCCTGTTTGGGGCGGTCAGTTTCGAGGTGTTTGGGCAATACGGTCCGGATACTTTCACCGCCCGCGACGAACTTTTTTGCCATCAACTGAGCGTGCTTCAAGGCGTGGCCGGGCTCCAAGGCTAGGGAGCTACAGTATTCAGATGGTTCGAGGGCTGGCAGATATTGGTGCGGAGGGCGTCCTGCTCGCAGGCGCCGGCCGCGCCATTCTGCTGCAAATCGCAGACCCCAGGGTGGGCCACGGCGTAGCCGAGCACAGCAATTTCGCGGAGCGTCCCATGGATCGGCTTCGGGCCACCATGACCTACGTCTATGCGGTGGTTTACGGCTCCGAAGAGCAGCTAAAGGCCGTGCGCCGCGCCGTCAACCGCGCCCACGCGCCGGTTCGCCGCAGACCGGACGGCGGCTCCACGGGCTACAACGCCTTCGACGCCGAATCCCAGCTGTGGGTGGTGGCCACCCTCTACGACACCGCCGTCACCGTCTACGAGCAGATCCATGGAACGCTCGACGACGACGCCGCCGACCGTATTTACCGCGAGTACGCGCGGATAGGGACAGCCCTGCAGCTTCCGCCGGATATGTGGCCCGCTGATCGTGCTGCGTTCGCCGCATATTGGGATGCTCGCGTGCGCGGACTCCGGCCGGACGACCAGGCGCTAAGGGTCGCCCGGGAGCTCCTTTATCCGGCAGCGGGACCGCGGCTCCTGCGCCTGGCCATGCCGCTGGCGCGCTTCCTCACTGCCGGCCTGTTGCCGGAGCACGTGCGTAACGGATTCGGTTTCGAATGGGGCGCGGGGCATGCCCGGCGGTTCGAACGGACCATGCGGGTCCTGGGCCGTGTTTATCCTCGGCTCCCGCAACGGCTTCGGCACTGGCCGCGGGATTACTATCTGGGCCGGCTCGATGGGGAAGCCGTGATGCCGCATGCGTAACTTCACCTCAATTGAGCAGTCAATCGACGACGCCGCTCACCGCTACTTGGACCGCGCCCGCGGTGGCAGGCTGCGTGAGCGGCTCACGGAGTTCGTGGTCTTCGGGCTGAAGCAGGCATGGGCTTGCGTGTTCGGGGCAGCGTTGCTCGCAGTGATCATCGCGGCCCGGCTCTGGTATCCGGACAACGCCGGCCTCGCCCGGAACGATTTCCTGACCCTTGCCGCCGTCGTGATTCAAGTGCTGATGATCGCCTTCAAGCTGGAAACCCTGCGGGAACTGCGGGTGATCCTCCTGTTCCATGTGGTGGGGACGGTGATGGAGCTGTTCAAGACGGACGTCGGATCCTGGGCCTACGAGGCCGAGGGCGTCCTGCGGATCGGCGCGGTCCCGCTGTTCAGCGGCTTTATGTACGCGGCCGTGGGCTCCTACATGGTGCGGGTTTTCCGGCTGTTCGACCTCCGCTTCGACCGATACCCGCGCCGGTGGATCACGGCCCTGGTGGCGGGCGCGATCTACGTGAACTTCTTCTCGCACCACTACATCTTCGATCTCCGCTGGGTGCTGCTGGCCGCCGTCGTGCTTGTCTATGGGCGGTGCGTGATGCACTTCCGGGTGTTCCGGCGTCGCTTCCGCATGCCGATCCTGGTGTCATTCCTGCTGGTGGCGCTGTTCATATGGTTCGCCGAGAACATCGGCACGTGGTCGCGCGCGTGGCTCTATCCCAATCAGTTGGAGGGTTGGCAGGCCGTCTCCATCGACAAGCTGTTGGCGTGGTTCCTGCTCATGATCATTTCCGTGGTGCTGGTGGCGTGGGTATACAAACCGGAGCCGTTGGACGCTGCCGCGGACGCGGGGGTTTCTAGGCTTCGCCGCGTATCTTCTTGAGTGCTGCCGTCTACCACGAGGTCGTTCAGGGGTACAAGGGGCGAAATGTAGGGGTGCTCTGTCGTTACGTGCAACTTTCCGCTGGTACTTGCAGTTCACGGGCGGTCGATGGCCAACGAATCACATAAGATCACAGCATGCCGGACTTACCTTGGACCACCAATCAGTTGCGTAAACTGGGCATCTGCATCAGGGACTCCAGGCCAATTCCCGAATCACTCCCCACCTACGATGCCGTGATGGTGTACTACAACGACGTAGCTGCCGACACGCAATCAAAGATCAAAGCGTTGGATTGGACTCCGTTACTTGGTGAGCGCGTACCGGAGGTTACCTCCCGCCCCAAGACCATCGATACCCTGCGAGAGAAGCTTCAGCGCGACCACTCGACGCCCTTGCAAAGCGTGCAAGACATAGCTGGCGTGCGGTTTGAAGCAGAAATGACCCTTGATGAGCAGGATGGCGTGGCGAATGCCATCGCTGGTCTGTTTGGTCACGATCTGCAGGTGTGCTGTCGCGACATGCGGGACAGCCCGCATAGTGGATACCGCGCGCTTCACCTCTGGCTAAAACTCCCGGCACGAGTTGAAGTCCAAATCAGAACCCACCTTCAAGGCCGATGGGCGAACACCTATGAAGCAGCAGCAGACGTGCTGGGCAGGGGGATTCGATATGATGAATTGCCCACGGACGATAGGGAGAAAAAGTTCGTCGTTGATCTACAAGACATCTCCACTAGTGGCCTCTCCACACTTGAGCGGCGCCGTAGCAAAGTCCGCACGCTTCGCAGCTTGGAAGAGGCCAAAGAACAGCCGTCCAAGAGCAAGTTGAGAGAATTCACCAAAGCGGAAAGAGACATGGACGAGACGGAGAATGTGGTCCTGGAAGGACTGGCGAATCTCAAAGCTTCGTTTGATACCATGCGGCTTACTAGGAAGGAATGAGACATGCCTGGTTATGTTATCGAGTACAACCGCCTTACCGGCGATCGGCTGGTTACAGCATTTCCTGGAGCCGATGGTCATAAAGCAGCGCTCTTAGAGCGACTGCGTCTGGAGAAGTTGCGCCCCAGCGAGGACTGGGAAGTCGTCTCGCTGAATAGCGACTCTTTGGAGACAGTCCAGAAGACTCATTCGCGTTACTTCACGGGCAAAGAGGTTCACGCTTTAAGCGCCTAAAACGCACCTCGTAGAGGAAGGGCTCGGCAGTCAGCAGACGGCCGGGCCCTTCCTGCGTTCCACTAGTCATGTAGAGCAATTGAACCCGAGTGCAACTGCCAGTTCACCGTGGGCGAAACCAGCCCTCCGGCCCCGTGATTCCGGGATGTTTCCGGAGCTGAAAAGCAAAGTTGAGCGTACTTCACTCAACTTTGGATTGACATCCTTCTGAGGCTGAGTACAGTTGAGTCCAGAACGCTCAACTAGCCGATTGTTGAGCAGGCTTCCGGCACGTAGACCGCCCAGCGGACCGCTGCCAGGGTGCAATCTCCAACATCGGCCATTGAAAGGAAACAAGATATGTCACGTGCAGTAGGTATCGACCTCGGAACCACCAACTCCGTGGTCTCTGTTCTCGAAGGTGGCGAGCCCACCGTCATCGCCAACGCAGAAGGCGGCCGCACCACGCCGTCCGTCGTCGCGTTCTCCAAGTCCGGCGAAGTCCTGGTTGGCGAAATCGCCAAGCGCCAGGCCGTCAACAACATCGACCGCACCATCGCTTCAGTGAAGCGCCACATGGGCACCGACTGGAACGTCGCCGTCGATGACAAGAAGTACACGCCGCAGGAAATCTCCGCGCGTATCCTCATGAAGCTTAAGAACGACGCCGAGAGCTACTTGGGCGAAAAGGTCACCGACGCTGTGATCACCGTTCCGGCATACTTCAACGACGCCGAGCGCCAGTCCACCAAGGAAGCCGGTGAAATCGCAGGCCTCAACGTCCTCCGCATTGTCAACGAGCCCACCGCGGCTGCACTGGCCTACGGCCTGGACAAGGGGAAGGAAGACGAACTCATCCTGGTCTTCGACCTCGGTGGCGGAACCTTCGACGTCTCCCTCCTCGAGGTTGGCAAGGACGAAGACAACTTCTCCACCATCCAGGTCCGCGCAACCGCCGGTGACAACCGCCTCGGTGGCGACGACTGGGACAACCGCGTTGTCGAGTGGCTCCTGAACCAGCTCAAGGTCAAGGGCATCGACCTCTCCAAGGACAAGATCGCCCTCCAGCGTCTCCGTGAAGCTGCAGAGCAGGCCAAGAAGGAACTGTCCTCCTCCACCAGCACCAACATCTCCCTCCAGTACCTCTCCGTCACCCCCGACGGCCCGGTCCACCTGGACGAGCAGCTGACCCGCGCCAAGTTCCAGGACCTCACCAAGGACCTGCTGGACCGCACCAAGAAGCCGTTCCAGGACGTCATCGCTGAAGCCGGCATCAAGGTTTCGGACATCGACCACATCGTGCTCGTCGGTGGCTCCACCCGTATGCCTGCTGTCTCCGAGCTCGTCAAGGAACTCGCCGGCGGCAAGGAGCCCAACAAGGGCGTCAACCCGGATGAAGTTGTGGCAGTTGGCGCAGCACTCCAGGCCGGTGTCCTCAAGGGTGAGCGCAAGGACGTCCTCCTCATCGACGTCACCCCGCTCTCCCTCGGCATCGAAACCAAGGGCGGCGTCATGACGCACCTCATCGAGCGCAACACTGCTATCCCCACCAAGCGCTCCGAGACCTTCACCACCGCTGACGACAACCAGCCGTCCGTGGCCATCCAGGTCTTCCAGGGCGAGCGCGAATTCACCCGCGACAACAAGCCGCTGGGCACGTTCGAACTGACCGGTATCGCTCCGGCGCCCCGCGGCGTTCCGCAGGTCGAGGTCACCTTCGACATAGACGCCAACGGCATCGTCCACGTCTCCGCCAAGGACAAGGGCACCGGCAAGGAACAGTCCATGACCATCACCGGTGGCACGGCGCTCTCCAAGGACGACATCGACCGCATGGTCCGTGAAGCCGAAGAGCACGCTGCTGAGGACAAGGCCCGCCGCGAAGCTACGGACACCCGTAACTCCGCAGAGCAGCTCGCCTACTCCGTGGACAAGCTGATCGCCGACAACGACGACAAGCTGCCGGAGGAAGTCAAGACCGAGGTCAAGGCCGACGTCGACGCCCTCAAGTCCGCGCTGGAAGGAACCGACGACGCCGCCGTGAAGACTGCGTTCGAGAAGCTCCAGGCTTCCCAGACCAAGCTCGGCGAAGCCATCTACTCGCAGGCCGCTGCAGCTGACGCTCCGGGTGCCGGTGCTGAAGGTGCTCCTGCCGGTGAGAAGACTGCTGCTGACGAGGACATCGTCGACGCTGAAATCATCGACGAAGACGAAGCGAAGAAGTAGCCATGCCTCACCACGGCAACGAAGCAGAGCACTCAGAAGGCAACGAGCCGCGCAAGCCGGTAATCCGGGACAACCGCAAGGTTGACCCGGAGACCGGTGAGGCGCGTCAGCCTGACAGCGAAGCTGCGGCTCCCACCGAAGGCAACGCCGCTCCCACGGACGGCGACGCCCTCTCCCAGGCTGAGGAAATCCTCAACGGGGTTGAGGTGCCGGCCGAGGAATCGGTAGCCTCCGGTGCCGCGGCTGAAGCCCAGGCAGCGGAGCTCCGCAACGACCTCCTCCGCCTTCAGGCTGAGTACGTCAACTACCGCAAGCGCGTCGAACGCGACCGCGCCGTAGCAGGAGAGATGGCCGTCATCGGCGTCCTGAACTCCCTGCTCCCGGTGCTGGACGACGTCGATGCCGCCCGCCAGCACGGTGACCTCGAAGACGGCCCCTTCGCCGCCATCGCCACCAAGCTGGAGAACGCGCTGAAGACGTACGGACTGGAACGCATCGCGGACACCGGAGTCGAATTCGACCCCACCATCCACGAGGCACTCATCCAGCAGCCCGGCGAAGACATCGAGGTTGACACGGTCAGCCAGGTGCTGCGCTCCGGATACCGCTCCGGCGAGCGTGTCCTGCGTGCAGCCCAAGTGATCGTGGCTGTTCCGGCGTAGGTCTCACCTTGTCGCTACACGGGAAATGGGGCGGTGCCCGCTCCGCGGTGCCCTTTACACCGCCGCCCCATATCCGGTTTCGCGCCCGCTGTAAGCTCGCCTGAGGTGAGTTGACCGCAGCGCGGAGTGGATTATAGGCCCCGGGAGTGGCTTCGGGCCTGCCGGAGCCACGCGTAGGGGCGGGGGGCCCATAATCCACGGAGCGCAACGCAACATACAACGAAAGGAAACGCTCTTGGCCAGCCAGGACTGGGTTGAAAAGGATTTTTACGCGATCCTTGGTATTGCCAAGGACGCGTCCGACGCGGATATCAAGAAGGCTTACCGCAAGCTAGCCCGCGAGCATCACCCTGATACCAACTCGGGTGACGCTGCTGCGGAGAAGAAGTTCAAGGACATCTCCGAGGCATACTCGGTGTTGTCCAACCCTGAGGACCGCCAGCAGTACGATGCCATCCGCGCCATGGGTGGTGCCCGGTTTGCTCCGGGTGCCGGCGCCGGACGCGGTGGTGCAGGAGCCAACGGCGGGTTCGAGGACCTGTTCGGTGGCTTGTTTGGCGGTGGCCCCGGTGCCCGTCAGCCTGCCGGCGGCGGAATTCCTCCGGAATTCGCTGACCTCTTTGGCGGTGGCTTCGGCGGTGCAGGCCAGACCGGCTTCCAGCGTGCCCCCCAGAAGGGCTCGGACCGTACGGCCACAACCTCCATCTCGTTTGCCGGATCCATCAAGGGGACCACGGTCAGCTTGCGCGAAAGCAACGGCAACGTGATCGACGTCAAGATTCCCGCCGGTATCAAAGACGGTCAGAAAGTCCGCCAACGCGGCAAGGGCAACGTTGGCCCGGCCGGCAACGGCGACCTCATCATTACCGTTAGTGTGAAGCCGCATGACTTCTTCCACCGCGATGGCGACAACATCCGCATCCACGTGCCCGTCACGTTCGCCGAAGCGGCGCTCGGCGCCACCATCGAAGTGCCAACGCTCGACGGCGACACCGTCAAGGTACGCGTCCCGGCAGGAACGCCGTCGGGCCGAACCCTCCGGGTCAAGGGCCGTGGCGTGAAGACGTCCAAAGTGACAGGTGACTTGCTAGTGACCATCGACGTCGCGGTTCCGCAGAACCTGAACAAGGAAGCGGAGGAAGCCGTGAAGGCCTTCGCCGCCGCCACTACTGACGCCAACCCGCGTCACGACCTGGCCGCAAAGGCCCGGTTGTAAGGAGGCGGTCATGGCAATCGACGTCAACCAGCCGATCTTTGTCATCTCCGTGGCTGCGGAGCTTGCCGACATGCATCCGCAGACGTTGCGCCAGTACGATCGCTTGGGCATCGTTTCCCCTAGTCGTGCGCCCGGCAAGTCCCGCCGTTACTCGCAGAACGACGTCAACAAACTGCGGGAGGTCCAGCGCCTCTCGCAGTCCGGCGTCTCCCTTGAGGGCATCAAACGCATCCTCGACCTCGAAAACCAGGTAGCTGCCCTCCAGTACCGGGTGGCCGAGTTGACCGAGGAACTGTCCCGACGCCGCTCACCGTTGGACGCGAGGATCTTCGCCGCGGGAGCAGCGGGCGACGTCGTGAGCCTTGCCCGCGGACAGCGTCCCCGGGCAAGGTCCCAAGCGGTAGTTGTATGGCGGCCGCGCCAAGGGGAGAACCTCTAGGCCGGGAGCTACGGCAGGGTCCGGTCCCAGCTCACCACTACGCGGGCAGCCCCTTCTTCGGTCCGCTCCACGTTAGTGACAATCTGCGATTCCGGGGCGCCCATGTCACGGATCTGCCGCCGATACTCCTCAAGGTGCGCTTCGAGCGACTCTTCGGTCCATTCGCCTGGACGCATTCTCGTTGAAATTTCCACTGGCTCTTCCGGAACCAGGATTTCCGCCGGCTGGGCCACGTGCGGCTCGGAAGCGTCCATACGTGGCGTTTCCAGCCGTGACGCGCCCCTGGGCTCCTGACGACGGCCCTTGACGGGTTCGGGTTCTCCCGGCGGCACCAACATACGGAACGCAAAGGCTCCGCCTGCCACACCGGCGATGAGTCCCGTGGCGATGAGCCAGATGGTCCGGCCTGGTCCGCGGCGCTTGGGAATTGTCCCGTTGGGGTGTGCCTTTTTGGAGTTTCGTCGTGCCATGGGAGTTCAACTTTCCGGTCGGCGTTCGGTAGTCCGTGCATGAGCAGGCTGTAACCCGCACCACCATCGTAAGCATGCTGAGGACTATTGGTAAGTCGAGGCCACAGAAACAAAGCGCAGGCCGGTTCCGGCAGGCAGCCCTGTGGCTTGAACACCAAAAGGGGCAGATAATGAAGACATGGCACGGCAAGCAGCGCACGTGCTGATGGCCCGAGCATCGTGAGGGTGATGACGGTGTCGTTGTCCGATGAAGAACGCAGGAGCTTGGAAGAGCTGGAGCGGGAACTCGCTTCGACCGATCCCGATCTCGCCTCCGAGCTGACATCGGGCCGGCCGCGCGGAGAAGCTGCCCGCACCATTCTCGGAACCCTGGCCGTTCTAGGCGGCTTTGCCATGGTGATTGCCGGGATCATGACCCAGCTTGTAGTCCTGGGGGTGCTGGGCTTCCTCCTTGCCAGCACCGGGGCATATTGGCTGCTGGCCGGGACCTGGCTCCGGCGAAGATTCGGAACGCACGACGACGACCCCGCACCTTAGCGGGGCCGCTCACCTTTTAGTGCAGCCGTCTGAGGTTCGGACCGGGAATGTGTCTTAGGGAACCGGCGGCACGGGTGGCTGGACCGGAGCCTCGGGCTGCTTGACGGGTTGAGGTTCACCCGGGGGCACCATCATGCGCCAAGCCAGCATGGCCCCGGCACCAACAGCGGCCCCCACGATGAGCCCGATCACCCACCCGGACAGACGTGGAGCGCGCTGCGGACTGCTCCGCCGCAAGGCCTGCGTCGTCCTGATCACAGCTTTGGCCGCCGCCCGCTGGGCTTCCTTGGCGGTCTTCTTGTTCCCGGTCAGGGTGAGCATGACGCCGTGAACAACGGACGGGACATCGGCGTGGTTGATCCGGGCCAAGGCCCACTTCACCACTGCGTCAGTCTGGGACGACGTGCCGTCCGCCGCGTGGGACACCCACTCCCGGGCCAGATCCTGCGCGGCGGGAATGATGTTCTGTGGTTTGTACATGATGCACTCCTTGAGGAGTAGACGGCCCCCGATAGCCAGACTACGCCGGAGCTCCTTGGACCAACAGGTGCTCCGGCGCGTCGAAACGTTAGTTGCGGAGCACAGCCGCCAGCTCCACCGGGTTCTCCAGCCCTGCCCAGTGACCGTTCAGGGTCAGCTCGCCGTGGAGCTCAGGAGCGGCCGCCGAGTTGGCGGAGGAGTCCGCGGCGATGTCAACCACGCGTGCCACCTTCAAGCGAAGCTCGCCGGCGTCAATGATGGTCACGCCGCTCCCCGAAACCGGTGCCGAGGCACTCAGGGCGGGAACGCCGCCGTCGAGCATTCCGCTGCCTTTCACCGTCACGGAACTGGGCCGGGGTTCGGGCTCGCCGTCGACGATCAGCTCGGCTTCTTTCTGGCCGGTCAAAATGGCCGTGGCCAGGGCTTTGACGTAGATGGGATCGGCGCAGGCGTCGTAAACAAAGCGCTTGCCCAGGACCGAGTGATCCATGGTGCCGATCAGCCACTCGTCGGCACCGGCAAGCTCGTAGCCCCGGTAGCTGAGGGGAACCTGGTAAATGCGCTCGCCCGCGGCCACCACATGTGTCTCAATCCCGACCTCGCCGGCGGGATCGTCAAAACGGTAGGCGCCAATAAGCTCCGGCGTGCCGTCCTGAATGAACCAGGGCTGCTTTGGCAGGTAGCCGGCGATGAGATCGAGCTTGGACGGGGACAGGTTTGCCTTGTGAATGATCGCCATCACCCCAGCCTAGGGCAGGGCCCGGAAAGGTTGGAAAGGATGTCCGATGCGCGGCGGGGGCCCGGCACTGATTACAATCAGAGGGACGTCGACCACTGAGGGAATCATGAAGAAACTCACCACTGTCCTGATCGCTGCCGGGCTCATCGCCACGGCATCCGCCTGTTCCGCTCAGCAGCAGCTGACCACCAAGGAAACCTGCGACCGCGTTGGCGTTGCCGCAGCCGGCATTCCCCAGAGCCCCAGCCAGACCGCCACCATCCGCGCCGCCAACGCCATCCGGCCTATCGAGCCCGTTGCATCCACCGAGATGAAGCCGGTTGTAACCGCCATCCTGGAATTCCTGGACGAGCAGGCCAAGGAAGCCCCTGATGAAGCGAAGCTGGGCGAGCTCAATGCAGCATTCCAGGAAGCCGGCACCAAGTACGGCGAGCTCTGCCGCGGCTAATGACGCCCGCGCAACTGAAGGCTCACTCGTTGGAGAGACAGAGCTGAATAAACAGAGCTGAATAGACAGAGCTGAATAAAAAGAGCTGAATAAAAAGAGCTGAATAAACAGAAAGGGACCGGTTGAAGAACCGGTCCCTTTCTGCGTCCCCGACGCTCTATCACGTCCCACCCCTTATTCCCTGACGCTCTTCCACGTCCCACCCCTAATTCCCTGGCGCTCTTCCACGTCCCACCCCTAATTCCCTGACGCTCTATCACGTCCCACCCCTAATTCCCTGACGCTCTATCACTCCTCAGAGAGAGCGGGAGACGGTTGGGGAAAACCGCGTGGGATGTGGGAGGGGGTTGGTGGGAAGGGCGGGGGATGTGGGAGACGGTTGGGGAAAACCGCGTGGGATGTGGGAGGGGGTTGGTGGGAAGGGCGGGGGATGTGGGAGGGGGTTGGTGGGAAGGGCGGGGGATGTGGGAGGGGGTTGGTGGGAAGGGTGGGGGATGTGGGAGGGGGTTGGTGGGAAGGGCGGGGGATGTGGGAGGGGGTTGGTGGGAAGGGCGGGGGATGAACTGCTCCCCTGAAGTTGGACTGAGAATTTCAGTTCCGATTTGAGGGGAGCAGTTTTTATGTGTTCGCGTAGTTCTTTGTCTGTGGTGCAGCGGGTCTCGGCTGTAGCGTGTTTTGAAAGGGGTCTGGGGTATCGGGCGGCGGCCCGGTACTTGGATGCGCCGCCTGTGCCGGTCAGGGGACTGTATGGGTTATGGAGGATTCATGGGCGAGGAGTGTTGGTGACCAAGGCGCCGAAGTCATACTCTTTCGAGGTCAAGCTGGCGCTGGTGCAGCGGTTCCTGGCGGGCGAAACCGGGCCGGACTTGGCTGTTGAAGCGGGCCTGTCTTCACGTCAACTGCTGCAGAAATGGGTCAGGGCTTATCGATTGGCGGGTGAGGATGGGTTGCGGCCAAAACGCAACGGCACGCCAGCGAAGCCGAAGGTCGCACCTTCTCGGGAACCCGGGGCCGTGCCCTCGCGGAAGCCTGGTGCCGTGCCGTCCGTGAAGTCCGGGGCAGCTCCGCGGTCTGCGGAGGTTTCGGAGCTTGAGCAACTGCGTCGGGAGAACGAACTGTTGCGGGCTGAGGTGGCCTACTTGGGAAAATTGCGGGCCTTGAGGGCTCAGGAACGACGGTGAAGGTTCAAGCCCTCGTTGCTCTCAAGGCTGATTACCCGCTCCCGGTTCTGCTGCGGGTCGCGGGGCTGGCCCGCTCGACGTTCTTCTACCATCAGGCCCGGCTCCTGTCCCCGGACCCGAAGGAAGCTCTCAAGAGCGCCATCACAACGATCTTCACGACCAACCACGGCCGTTACGGACATCGCCGCATCCACACCGAGCTGGTGAAGCACGGCTGGACGGTGGCGAAGAAGACCGTGCTGAAACTGATGCGCGCCCTGGCCCTGCGCTGCAAGGTTCGGCAGCGGAAACGCTATAACTCCTACCAAGGCGAACAGGGCGTGATTGCACCGAACCTGCTGAACCGGGAATTCGACGCCGATGCTCCGAACCAGAAGTGGGTCACCGACGTCACCGAGTTCCGCGTCGGGGACCGGAAGCTCTACCTTTCACCCGTCATGGACCTTTTCGACCGGCAAATCATCTCCTATTCCATCGGTAACTCCCCGAACCTGGAACTGGCCAACACCTCGCTGCGTCAGGCCATCACCTGCCTGGAACCGGGTCAAAAACCGTTGGTGCACTCGGACCAAGGTTTCCAATACCAGCACGTGTTCTGGCGGCAACTGCTCAGCGAAGCCGGCGCCACCCAGTCAATGTCCCGCAAGGGCAACTGCTACGACAACGCGGTCATGGAGAACTTCTTCGGACATCTCAAGGAAGAACTCTTCCACCACGTCCGGTTTCTCAGCACCGACGCCCTGGCAACAGCACTGCACGAGTACATCCGCTGGTACAACAACGAAAGGATCTCCACCAAACTCGAAGGCCAGAGCCCGGTCCAATACCGGGCCCAGACCCTCGCAGCCTAAAATCCCAATAGCCAGTCCAACAATCGGGGACCAGTTCAGGATGTGGGAGGGGGTTGGTGGGAAGGGTGAGGGATGTGGGAGACGGTTGGGGAAAACCGCGTGGGATGTGGGAGAGGGGTCGCCGGTGGGGCGTGGGATGTGGGAGGGGGTTACTTTTCGTAGGGGCCCAGGTCAGGCCCGACGACGAAGCTCACCTCGCGCGTGGCGCTTCCGTGGAGTTCCAAAATGGCGAGCTCGTTGGCGCCTTCGCGGATCAGCGGGCCGGGAACATAGAGGGTGCGTTGCGGCCCGCGGCTCCAGTAGCGGCCCAAATTGAAACCGTTGATGAATGCATTGCCCTTGGTCCAACCATCCAGCCGCAGGAAGCGGTCGCCCGGGCCATCGGCCTCAAAAGTGGCAAAGGAGATGGACGGACCAGCCACACCGGCGGACGCGGCACCCCGAGGAAGAGCAACCGCAGCCGCCCGGAATGCGTCCAGCGAGGCCAAATCAACAGCGCCGACTTCCCAGTCCAGCACCTCATCACCGTTCAGTAATGCAGGCCCGATCAGCCCCTTCGCCTCGCCGATCCTCTGCCCGTAGTTCACCCGGCCCTGATCCTCCAAAAGGACCTGCAGGCGACCCCCACCGGGAATGACAACAGTGCGCTCGCCCAGTTCCCGGCTGAGAACGCCAACGGGCACGCCGTCCAGAAAGAACTGGGCCCGGTCCCGCACCTCGGAGAAGGACAGAACTCCGCCGCCCTGCAGCAACACCTCGTAGAGGTAGAAGCCCCGGTACTGCCCGGTCACCTCCACCGGTGGAATGGTTTCGGACACCAGAGACGTAGACCCGGCAACAGAAAGCAGCGGCACAGACTCAGAAACGGCCACCACGGAAACCGGAGCAGGTGCCCGGGGAACCGGCTCCTCCGCAGGAACCGGGAAGTGCTTGGCTATGACGTCCCGGAACGCGAAGTACTTGGCCGTCGGATGTCCGTCCTCGGACAAAGGGGCATCGTAGTCGTAGGAGGTGATGGTGGGCTCGTAAATGCCTTTGTCGTTGGCCCCGTTGGTGAACCCGAAGTTTGTTCCGCCGTGGAACATGTAGATGTTCACTGAAGCCCCGGCCGTCAGCAGGGCGTCCAGTTCGGCGGCGGAAGCAGCGGCGTCGGTGGTGTGGTGGTGCGTTCCCCAGTTGTCGAACCAACCGTTCCAGAACTCGGCACACATCAGTGGGCCAGTGGGTTGCCGCTCCCGCAGAAAACCAAGCCGCTCAAGGGAACGCGAGCCAAACGTCCCGGTTTTGTGGAGTTCGGGCAGCGAGCCGTCCTCGATCATGGTCCCGAACGGCTGATCGCAGGTGAACAGCGGAACGTCCACACCCAGGCGCTTGGACAGGTCCACCAGATGCTGCAAGTAGGCTTTATCGTCCCCGTAGGCGCCGTACTCGTTCTCAATCTGGAACATGATCACCGGCCCGCCCTGCGTAATCTGCCGCGGCACCACCACCGCCAGCACGGCTTCCATATAGGAGGAGACGGCGGCCAAGTAGCCGGGCTCGCTGCTGCGGACACCCACCGTGGGGTCGGTGAACAGCCATGCCGGGAGCCCGCCGTTATCCCATTCAGCGCAAATGTAGGGACCAGGCCGGACGATCGCGTGCATCCCGGCGTCGGCCACCAGGTCAAGGAACCGGCCAAGATCCAGTCCGCCGTCGGCAATAAAAGCACCTGGGAAGGGCGAGTGCTCATTCCACGGCACGTAGGTCTCGATGGTGTTCAGACCCATCAGCCGGGCTTTCTCAATCCGGTCCGCCCAGAGATCGGGGTGCACCCGGAAATAGTGGATGGCTCCGGAGAGGATGCGGAACGGCTGGCCGTCCAGGAGGAAGTCCTGATCGCCGATTGCGAAGTTGCTCAAAAGAGGTCCTAACAGGGTCTACGCGGAACGCAGCACAGCGTGGAAAGCGTACGAGGCGTTGCTCCAGATCACGAACAGCAGCGGCGCCGGGGCCAGCGCGATACCCAGGACCGGCTGCATCACGGCGGCGGACACGATGATCCCCAGCAGGATCAGCAGGGCCAGGCTGAGGTACCAGCGCTGGGCCACCAAATAAAGCGAAGCCTTGAGGATGCTTTTCAGCTTCGCCTCAGGCAGGAGTACGACGCCGGCAATCGCCGTGACGGAAAGGGTCACCGTCACGGCGGCTGCTACGACAATCAGCGGCACCAATAGCGCGGCACCGGGAAGGGTAGAAGCATTGTTCTGGATGACGGCCAGGTCCACGCCGAGGAACAGAAGCATGGCCACAGCCCCAACGCCCAGCACTGCGGACTTGGCGAAACTGCGCTTGTATCCCCGAAGGAAAGCGGCAACCGGCTTGACCGCGCCGCCGTCGTCGTTCAATGCCTTGAAGGCAGCGAAGATGCCGGCGAGCGGCGGAGCGATGGTGACCGAAAGCGCCAGGAAGAACGGCCACGCAGAAGCGGGGTCGGCCACCAGCGACAAGCTGAGGACCAGGGGAGCGTTGGCCACGGCGAGCAGCGCGTTCCCGGCCAGGAAGGTGTAAGTGAACCCGAAAATACTCCCGAAGGTCTCGAATCCCGGCCCGGCCCAACGCCGCGGTTTAGCGCTCACACTACTCATCCTTTCATCCCGCTGGTGGCAATGCCCTGGATGAAGTAGCGCTGGCCGATCAGGAAGATGATGAGG
This sequence comes from Arthrobacter sp. R3-55, assembly GCF_054161505.1. NCBI lineage: Bacteria > Bacillati > Actinomycetota > Actinomycetes > Micrococcales > Micrococcaceae > Arthrobacter > Arthrobacter sp. R3-55. The sequence goes on from NZ_CP096423.1 coordinate 624,154, forward strand.
ATGGGGATCACGGAGATCACCGAGCCGGTCATGATCATGGCGTATTCGGCGTCAAACTGGCCAACGAAGGACCGCAGGCCCAACTGGACAGTCCAGAGGCGGTTGGACGTGAGGTAGATGAACGGGCCCATGTAGTCGTTCCACGTGTTCACGAACGTGAGCAGCGCCAGGCTGGCGAGGGCCGGCTTGGACAGCGGCAGGATCACCCGGGCCCAGATGCCGTACTCGCTCAGGCCATCGATGCGGGCGGCTTCACAGAGCTCGTCCGGGATGGTCATGTAGTACTGACGCATCAGGAACACACCGAACGCGCCGAATGCCTGCAGCAGGATCAAGGCGTTGAAGCTGTTGGTCAGGCCAAGGTTCTGCATCATGATGTACTGCGGCACCATGTAGGCCTGCCACGGAACAGCGATGGTGCCGATGTAGGCCAGGAACAGCACGTCACGGCCCGGGAAGCGGACCTTGGAGAAACCGTAGGCAGCCAGCGAGCCCGTGAGGACCTGGAGGCAGGTGATGATCACGGCGAGGTACAGCGAGTTCTGCAAGTAGCCCATCATGGGAATCCGGGTCCAGATGTCCGTGTAGTTGCTCCACACGAACTCCTGCGGAATCCACTGGATGGGCACCGTGAGGACCTGGTTGTTCTCCTTCAACGACGAGGAAAGCATCCAGATGAACGGCACCATGAGCGCCACCACTAGGACCACCAGGACACCGTAGATGACGATGTTCGCGGTCCGCTTCTTCTGCTCCCGCGGGGAGCGCTTGCGGTCAGTACGACGACGGTCTTCCGCAGTAAGTGCCCCTGACGGAGACGGAGCTGCATCCGCCAGATGTGTGGCTTTGAGGTCTTCGGCCATGTTGGTCATCAGCGTTCCCTCCGCTGTTGGATCTTGAACTGCAGGACGGTAACCGTCAGCACGATGATGAACAGGACCAGCGAGATCGCCGAGGAGTAGCCGAACTTACCTTCGCCGATGCCTTCCTGGTAGATCAGCTGGGACAGCACCGTGGTGGACCGTCCGGGGCCACCGTTGGTCATGACCACAATGAGGTCGAATACTTTGAAACTGGAGACCGTCAGCATGACCACCACAAAGAACGTGGTGGGACGCAGGGACGGGATGGTGACGTTCCAGAAACGCTGCCAGGCGCTGGCACCGTCAACTTCGGCGGCTTCGTACAACTCAGTGGGGATCGCCTGAAGTCCGGCCAAGTACAGGACCATGTAGTAGCCCATATCGCGCCACACACTGGTGATGATCACAGCCGGCATGGCCCAGTCCGAGCTGGAGGTCCAGCCGGGAGGGTTGGCGATGCCGATGGCGCCGAGGAACTGGTTGATGGGACCGCTGTCCGGGCTGAACAGCATGTTCCAGACCACCGCCACAGCCACCAGAGAGGTGATGTACGGGAAGAAGATGGCTACCCGGAAGAAGCCGATGCCCTTGAGCTTGCGGTTCAGCAGCATGGCCAGCAGCAGTGCCAGGGCCATGGTGAGCGGCACGTGGCCCAGGGCGTAAACAACGGTGTTGCGCAGCGCGATCCAGAACGAATCGGAGGCGAACATGCGCTCGAAGTTGGCCAGGCCAATCCACTTGGGAGCGCTGAAGGAAGTCCATTCCATGAAGGAGAGCGCGAACGCGGCCACGACCGGAATGAGGGTGAAGGCCAGGAAGCCAAGGAAGTTCGGAAGGATGAACGTCCAGCCGATCAGCGTGTTACGCCTGGCTTGCTTCCTGTTGCCGCGGCTCTGCACTGGGGCAGGTGCCTGGGGGATTGTTTCTGTAGTCATGATGACCGCTCCCGGGTGGGGGCGTTCCTCCATTTCAGGATCCGGAGATTTCAGGTCCGGGTTCCGGTGCTGCGCCTCAAGGAAGCAGCACCGGAACCGGGGAGAGCTACTTGCCTGGCGTTACTTGCCCAGGACTTCGCTGGTGACGCGCTTGCCCATCTCAGCGATGCCGTCATTGACGGAGCGCTCGCCGACCATGATGAGGTCGTGCTCCTGGTTGAGGATCTTGTCCGTTGCAGCTGACTTGTCGCTGACGGGCATTTCCAGTTCGGTGGTGTCCGGGGTGAAGGCTTTCTTGGACAGCTCGTCCGTGGGCATGCCATCGAGCTTGAAGTACTCGGCGGTGATGGCATCGTTCTGCAGGGCCGGGACTACGCCGATCTTGGAGATCGCCTTGGCACCTTCTTCGCCGGCTGCCCACTCGATGAACTTCTTGGCTTCATCGGAGTGCGCAGCGTTCTTGTTCACTGCGAAGGCCGTGGGCGAACCGAACGTGGTGACCTTGCCGTCGTCGTTCTTCTGTGGCATTGGAGCCAAGCCCCAGTTGACGTTGGTTTTGGCGTCCTTCTTGGCCTGCAGGATGCCGGCGATGTACCAGGTGCCCATGGGCATCATGGCCGCTTGTCCGGACTCGAACATGGTGCGGTAGCTGGTCTTTTGGCTCTTGGCGGTGCCGAAGTCCAGGGTGGCGCCGGACTTCTGCAGGTCCAGTGCGGTGTTGTACTGGTCCTCCATGAAGCCGTAGTCACCGCTGTTCTGGTCGGCGCCGTTCTGGGCCGCCGCAGTGGCCTGGACTACTGAACGCCAGATGTGGTGGTAGGTGCCGTAGGTCTTCTTGCCGCCGGCCTCGGTGGAGAGCTGCTTGGCGATCTCGGTGTACTTTTCCCAGGTGAGGTCCTTGGGATCTTCAATGCCGGCAGCCTTGAACAGGTCCTTGTTGTAGTACAGCAGCCAGAAGTCCTGGCGGTAGGGAGCTGCGAAGTACTTGCCGTCGATGTTGAAGGCGTCCATGCCGGCGAGGTTGTCCTTGCCCACCTTGTCCACCACGCTGTTGATTTCCTGGAGCTGGCCGTTGTTGGCGTAGCGGGAGTAGTCGATCACGTTCTTCATGGTGAGGACGTCGGTGGTGTCGCCGCCGGCCAGCATGGTGGTGACTTTCTGGGGGTAGTCGTCAGCCAGGATGTCCACGGGTTCAATGTCCACGTTGGGGTTGGCAGCCTCATAGCTGTCAAAGAGGGCCTTGAACTCCGGGGTGCCCTCGTAGTTCCATACCGAGACGGTCAGCCGGGTCTTGCCTTCGGCCGCCTGCGGTTCGGCGGGACCGGCAGCGCCGGCGCAGCCGGTGAGTCCGAGCCCTGCAGTCACCGCGAGGGCGATTGCGGCGAGGGTTGTGCGCTTCATTGCGTTCTCCTTTAGTACTGGGTTTTAAGTTTGCCGTAGGTGCGGCTTGGGTGTGACTTGCGTGGGGGACCGGGCCTAGGCGCTGAGGCCGAGGTCCGCATGGACTACTTGGGCCAGGAGGTCCTTGCCGGCGAGGTACCGTTCAAGGTCATCCAGTGCGGCATCGGACATCCGCCGGGTTTCTGTTCCGAGCGAACCTGCGATGTGCGGGGTGATGATGACGTTGGGGAGGTCATAGAGGGTGGAGCCGGCCGGCAGTGGCTCGGGTTCCGTGACGTCCAGCAGGGCCGTGATCCGTCCGGTGGCGCACTCTTTTTCAAGGGCTGCCGTGTCCACCAGCGATCCCCGGGCGGTGTTGATGAGGGTTGCGTGGTCCTTCATGGCTTGGAGCTCCGCCGTGCTGATCATGTTGCGGGTTTCGGGGAGCGCGGGGGCATGGATGGTGACCACATCGGAGACGGGCAGGAGTTCTTCGAGTGTGACCAGCTTTCCGCCGGCGGCCGCTACTTCCAACGGATCGGCGTAGGGATCGCTGACGAGGCAGGTGACGTCCTGGAGTTGCTGGACCAGTTGTACTACGCGGCGGCCGATGCGGGAGAACCCGACGACGCCTACCACGCGGCCGATGTTGCCCAGCTCTCCGCGGTCCGCGATGTAGCTCCAGTCTTCCCGGTACGTGCGGGCGTCGTTGGCCAGGACGTGCGCCTTCTTGCCGGCCAGGACGATCGAGGCGAAGGTGAACTCGGCGACGGGGATCGCGTTGGCGTCCGCTCCGTTGGTCACGGTGATGCCGCGGTCCCAGAGTTCCTCGCTGACGAAGCTGCGCACTGTTCCTGCACAGTGGAACACGGCCCGTAGCTTGGGCATGCGCTCCAAACGCTCGGCATTGAGCTGCGGAACTCCCCAGCTGGTGAGGAGGATTTCCACCTCTTCCAGGCGGCCCTGCAATCCGGGCTCGTCCAAGGAATCCGTCCACGGCAGGTCACCAAGGTCCACCAGTCCTGCCAGCCGCTCCAGTCGTGTGGAGTCGAACTGGTCAGCAAAGGTTCCGCTATTCATGACCAGCAGTGCCTGGGGCTTGAGCGACATTGAGGGGATCCTCCCTTCGAGATTCTCAACGGCCTGTTCGACCGTGTTTTATGTGTTGCATCACATCTAATAATCAGTACATACTCATAAACAAGACAGTTCATTCAACTCAATCGAGCTTGATCAAAAACATTCAGACTCGAACAAATGAGAGAAGAATTCCTATGGCAACCGGCACCGCCGCCGTTCCTGCGCCACCCCTCATGCGTGCTTGGGGTGATGCTGCCAGCGCGCCCGCCCTTGAGAAGGCGCTTCAAGGCGCCCGTGATCGCCTCACCATTCGTCCAGCGTCCGACGCCGGATGGCAGCTCGCTGCCGACCACGCCCTTGCGGAACTACGCACCCAAGCAGAAGCGGAGAAGGGGACCCCTTGGCCTCAACCGCTGGTGTCCCACTACGCGCGCTACTTCCGGGACGGCAACCGCACGGCGTACGAGGGACTGGTGGCGAGCCGGCAGCAGCGGCTGACGCGCGCCGTCGTGATGGCAGCAGTGGGTGGCCCCGAGGGCTGGCTCGACGAAGTGATCGACGGCGCCTACCTCCTGTGCGAGCAGAGCTCGTGGAGTTGGGCGGCGCACGATGACGTGTACAACCGCAGCGGCGAGGTAGTCCCGGACCGTTCGCGGCCCTACCTGGATCTCGGCGCCGGGGAAGTGGTGGCACAGCTAGCGTGGGTGGACCATCTGCTCGGTGCTGCCCTTGATAGCCGGGCCCCGGGCCTTCGCCGCAGAATCAGGCTTGAAGCGCAAGAGCGCGTGATCCGCCCTTTCCAGGAGCGCCTCGACTGGCACTGGCTGGGGTTGGATGGCGATGTCCACAACTGGAACCCCTGGATCCACTCGAACATCATTGTGGCGGCATTGCTGCTGGTTGATGACCCACAGCTGCAGGCGGCGGTGGTTGCCCGCTGCATCGAGGGACTCGACCGCTTCCTCGCCTCCATCCCGGCCGACGGCGCAATTGACGAGGGCTTCGCCTACTGGTGGAACGGTGCCGGACGTGCACTGGAAGGCCTGGCGTTGTTGGAGGAAGCCAGCGGCGGTGTACTGAACCCGGACCTGCCCGTGATCCGTGCGCTGGTGGCCTTCCCGCACCGCATGCACCTGGGGCACAGGTGGTTCCTGAACGTTGCCGATGGTCCGGCCCGTGCCCACCACGGACTCCCGTGGGGCATGCTGCACCGCTGGGCTGTCCGGCTGGGGAACTCCGACGCCGCCGCGCATGCCGCCGCCTTTGCCGCCGTCGAACCTGAACCCAACGCCGCCTCGGGACTGGGCCGCGTCCTCACCCAACTCACCTCCCTCGCCCAACTAGGTGACAGTAAACGTCGCAATGAGGGTCCAATGGGACGTTTACTGTTACCCAGTTGGGGGACGTACCTGCCATCGGTCCAGATCATGGTGGCCCGACAAACTCCGGGATCCTCCGATGGGCTCACCCTTGCGGCCAAGGGCGGGCACAATGGCGAGCACCACAACCACCGCGACGTCGGTTCCGTGGTGGTGGCCGTGGATGGTGTGCCCCTGCTGGTCGACGCCGGCCAGCCCACGTACACAGCTCAAACGTTCGGGCCCGATCGCTACCGGATCCGCGCCATGCAGAGCGCGTGGCACAGCGTCCCGGCGCCTTTCGGGTTGGAGCAAGGGACGGGTTCATCCTTCGCGGCGACCGTTCTCCAGGAGCCCACTGCGGAGGAACCCACGCTCGAGCTCGGACTGGGGGCTGCCTACGGGTTGGACCACCCCGAGCAGTGGATCCGCACCTCGCTGATGAACCGGGACCTGGGCTCTGTGGTGATCGACGACCGCTGGAACCTTCCCGCGCAGGCGCCTGAGGGAAAGCACGCGCCTGAGGGAACGCACGACGTCGACATCACCTACCTGGTTGCCGGCACCGTCCGCGTCGGTAAGGACGCTACCGCGACCATCACGCCCGAAGGTATTCCGGCTGCGGAAACCACCAAGGGCCTGCACCTGCGCTGGAAGCCCGCCACCGCCGTCGTGCTGGTGGACCAGTGGCTCCTGGACGATCCGCTCCTCAGCGATATCTGGGGCGAAAAACTGACCCGGATCCGATTCCGCATGCCCGCCGAAAACCGCGCTTCGGGCGCGTTTACCCTCACAGTGGAGGCAACATCTTGAGTTCCGAGCAGACCCCTGAAACGGGCGGCAAGTCCCTCTTTTCCCTGCAGCGGCGGGAGCGGCTCATGGAGGAATTGCGTGCGCACGGTGCCATCACGGTCCGGGATATCGCCGCAAAGCTGGGCGTCAGCGAGTTGACCATCCGGCGTGATGTGAACACCCTCGCAGACGAAGGGCTGGTGTCCAGGGTCCACGGCGGCGCGACGCTGCCCAGCCCCTTGGACCGATCGGCTGCCGTGGGGAGGCCGTCGGCGCATAGCTACTCCATTGGCATGGTGGTTCCATCGCTGGACTACTACTGGCCCCAGGTCATTTCCGGTGCGCGCGGGGAGGCCGAAGCGCAGAACCTCCGCATCCTGGTCAGGGGTTCCGCCTATGACTCCGCCGACAACCGCCGCCAGGTCCAGGCGCTGCTGGACACCCAGAACATCGACGGCCTGATTGTGGCGCCGGACATGAGCGGAGAGCATGGCAAGGAACTGCTCCGCTGGCTCAATGCACTGCCCATTCCAGTGATCCTCGCTGAGCGTCGGGCGCCGTTGGAGATACCGGCCCACCGTTTGGAATGGGTCGCAACAGATCACTCATTCGGCGCCGGAATGGCCGTCCGGCACTTGTGGCAGGAAGGGCACCGGATGATCGGCTGCCTCACTGATTCCACGAGCCCCACCAGTCCGCACGTGGTCCGGGGCTGGAAGCAGGCCATGGCCGCACTGAAGATTCCGCCGGAAAAGTCCATCCATGAGGACTCGGCCAAGCTGGACAACGGCGACCGCGCCAAGCACTTCGATCACGTCCTGGACCTCTGCCGTTCCTCCGGGACCACAGCCATGCTGGTTCACTCGGACACCCAGGCCGTGGCGTTCGTGCAGCACTGCGTGGACCGGGGAGTGGACGTTCCCGGAAGCATGGCGATCGTGGGATACGACGACGAAGTTGCCTACCTCGCCGAACCCGCCATCTCAGCGGTCCGGCCGCCCAAAAGCTACGTCGGCAAGGTGGCGGTCCAGCTCATGGCTGCCCGCCTGGCCGAAGGAAGGATGCGCCCTGTGCATCGCATTGACCTGAACCCTGAGCTGATTGTCCGGGAATCATCCGTCGGAGCCCCGCGTGGACTGGCCGGCGTACTGGAGGATTCCCTCTGATGCTGCTGCCGCCTTTGGATCACCAACTCTCGCCCTTTACCGGCCTGACCCGCGAGCACTGGTGCGCTTACGCGGACCACCTCCTGCGCTCCGCCCATCGCTTTGGCACGGAGGACCATGCCAATATCCACCTGCCTGGAGCCAACAGCAGGTACGGCCCACGGAGTGATTCGCTGGAGGCCTTCGCACGGACGTTCCTGTTGGCCTCGTTCCGGATGGCGGGCGATCCCTCTTCCACAGGCTGGATCGCGGAGTGGTACGCCGCCGGGCTCGACGCCGGGACCAACCCCGCCAATCCTGACCGGTGGCCGACGCCCGGTGAGCTGGGGCAGGCGAAGGTTGAGGCGGCGTCGTTGGCTGTTGGTTTGGCACTGACCCGCGACGTCCTCTGGGACAAGCTCCCCGAACGCGTGCAGGAGCAGCTCATCGCTTGGTTCGAAACCGTGATCGGCGAGGAATATCCGCCCATTAACTGGGTTTGGTTCCAGATTGTGGTGGAGACGTTCCTCGCCTCGGTTGGAGGGCGGTATTCCGACGAAGACATCGACGCCGGCCTCGCCATCCACGATTCCCTGTACCAAGGCGGGGGCTGGTTCGCCGACGGCCCCGAGCGCGCCTACGACCACTACGTTGGTTGGGCGTTCCAGGTGTACCCGCAGCTGTGGGCGATGATGGCGCCCTCGGATCCGCGGGTCACTGCACGGAAAACGCTCGACGGCGACCGGCTGGCTGACTTCCTGGACGACGCCGCGTTCTTGGTGGGGGCGAACGGTGCTCCGCTCATCCAGGGCCGCAGCTTGATCTACCGGTTCGCGGCCGCGGCGCCCTTCTGGGTAGGGGAGTTGTCCGGGCACACCCGGCTGGCCCCCGGCATGGCGCGGCGGGCAGCCTCCGGAATGCTCGACTACTTTGCCCGGCACGGGTCCATCACTGACGAGGGCCTCCTGTCCATCGGCTGGCATGGCGAGTTTGCGGGCATGAAGCAGGCGTACTCCGGTGCGGGCTCTCCGTATTGGGCTGCGAAGGGGATGCTCGGGCTGGCGCTGCCGGCGGATCACCGCGTGTGGACCTGCGTTGAAGAGCCCCTGCCCGTTGAGGTTGCCGACACCCAGCGGCTGATCGCGGCCCCGGGGTGGCAGGTTGATGGGACCCGTGCGGATGGCGTGGTCCGGATCCGGAACCATGCCACGGATCATGCTGTTGTTGGCGCTGTGGTGGCTGATTCTCCGCTGTACGCGAGGATCGGGTACTCGACGCACACGTTCCCGGACCTGACGCCGGAGTCGGTGGATAACGCTGTGGCGTTCGTTGACTCCTCCGGCCGGCTGACGCATCGGACAGGGTTTGAGTACCTCGGCTCGTTCTCCGAGGACGGCGTTCAGGTAGGTGCTTCCCGGTTCACTGCCCACTGGATCGAACCCGATCCCGATGCCGGCCCGGATCACGGCAGCGGGGTGTCCGGTGTCGCGACGGTCGGTCCTTCGGTCACGGTTGTTTCGGCGACGCGGGGCGCGGTGGAGCTTCGGCTGGTGCGGATTGCCGGCGCTTCGGGCGCTTCCGGGCCTGCGTTGCGGATTGGCGGGTGGCCGGTGGATGCTGCGTCTTCGGAGGTCAGCACTGTACGGGCAGTGGCCGGGTATGGCCTGGAGTTGGATGCCTCCGGGACTACCACCCGCTCCGGTGCACACCCGATGGGTTCGGAGCTCACCATTCCTTGGGTGGGTACCGCGGGCACCGCGCACGACGGCGACTACGCCGCCGTCGTCGTCCTCACCGGCGAGGGAGGTGCTTCGCCGGGCGGGGGCGTCACGTTTGTTGCGGGCCAGGGGGAGGGCGAAGACCGTTTCGTGTTCGCCGACGGTGCATCGATACCCCTTTCCTGGCTGTGGCCTTCCCGGTTCGAGGCTTAGCTGCGGGTTAGGTGATTCCTACCATCTAACGCGCAGCAAGCCATCGAACCGGCGGACCCACGGAGGTGGGGTTGTGCCCGTTTCGGGGGTTCGCTGCTGAGTGTGCCGTGCGTACGGCATCGGGCGCAGCGAGCCATCGAACCGGCGGTCCCGCGGAGGCGGCCTCATCCCCTGCAGTAGGCTCGCGGAATGAGCCACAGCGAAGACCGCGCACGTTTCCTTGCCGCCTATGACCACAATCTCCGCACCGACGCCGAGACCCCGAGCGCCCTCAAAGTGACACAGCACGGCCGCGTGCGCTGGGTGACTTTCATGAAGGGCCGCGGCTTCGTAACGTACCAGAACCTTGGCGACGCGGATGCGCACACCATCGGGCGGCTTGTTGCTGAGTCAGTTGCCTACTTCCGCGCAGAACCTGAGATCACCAGGGTGGAATGGAAATCCCGCGGGCACGACCATGCGCCGGGTTTGCATGAGGCCCTGATCGAGAACGGCTTTACCCAGGACGAGCCCGAGTCCATCATGATCGGTGAAGCGAAAGCACTGAGCCCGGAGGTGCCACTTCCCGACGGCGTGACTTTGCGGCAGGTCACTGAGGAAGCCGATGTTCGGGCTATGAGTGCCATGCAGGACGAAGTCTTCGGCGAACCGGTCTCCGACGAGATGGCCGATGCCTTGCTGCGCCGGCTGTCATTGGGGGACGGCATGCAGCTTTGGGTTGCCGAAGCTGAGGGGAAGATTGTCAGTGCGGGACGCTTGGAGCCCGTGCCTGGGACAACCTTCGCCGGGATCTGGGGCGGTGCCACCAGGGAAGAATGGCGTGGCCGGGGGATTTACCGGGCCTTGACGGCTCGTCGCGCACAGGCCGCCCTCGAAATGGGCAAGACCCTGATCCACAGCGACTCCACCGAATTCTCGAGGCCAATCCTGGAACGCTCCGGGCTGCTCAAGGTCTCCACGACCACGCCGTACCGCTGGGTGCGTGGCTGAGAAGATCAGACGACTTTTCCGGCCAAGCGCCGGTTGAGAAGGTCCACTTCATCCAAGACTTCTGCCCGGGCCCGGTTCCCTTGTAGCTGTTCATTTTGCCCATAGTCGTCCCACTTCGGTGAAAACTCAGCGGGGCCCCTCAGGATCGAAATCCCAAGGGGCCCCGCTATTTCAGAAGTTCCTTACTTGCCAGCCGCGAAGTAGCTCACGCACTGCCCCTGGTTGGCGAACACTGGCTGGGGGCTGGTCTTCCAGCCGTCGCCCTTGCACGCGTCCTTCCCCGTGGAGACCGTCACGCGGTATTCCTTCGTGGTGCCGTCCGGCGCCGTCACGGTGACTACCGCCGTCGGGCTCTCAGCGGTGGGTTGTTGCACGGTCACCTTGGCGTTGGTGTCCAGCGGGTAGCCGACGACGACGGGAGTCGCCGTCGCGGTCAGCACCCGGTAGTCGGTGGTTCCGGGGGCGAAGCCCACTACCGAGGCCTGATTGACCAGGAGCCGGCCGAGATCGGCCAGTCCGGCGTCGGCCAGGCGTGATCCCGCAATCGCCACTTCAGCGATCTTCGTGTACGAGCCCGTGGTCACGAATGAAACCCTGATCCCGCGGGTGGTGACGGGGTCGAAGCGAACCGTCGCGGGGGTGGAAGTAGAGAGTCCCGTGATGGTTCCCGCCGAGGTGTCCTTCCATGTTCCGGAGGCGTCCTGGTACTGGACCTTGAGGCTCGCCGCTGCCTTTTCCGCGGACGTTACCGTCACGGAGGAGACGGTGTAGTCGCGGCCGAAGGTGTAGCTCAGGTTGTCCCCGGCCCGGCCGCCGCTGACCCAGTTGGACCAGCGGGTGGAGGCGTTGGCATCACAGGTGTTCTTCGCGATGTAGGAGCCTTCGGTGTAGCTCGCGGTGACAGAGGTGGTGGAGTCGTCCTTGCAGATGTTGCTGCTCGGAACCCGGTCCACCACCAGCACTGTGAGGGTTGCAGGCAGTGAGCCCGCCGTGCCCGGCACTGTCACTGTGCCGGTGGACTGCAGGGCGGATTCAGGGAGGGAAGCCCAGTCCCACGTCACGGGGAGCGGGTTGCGGGCCGGGCCGTCGCCGATGTGTCCGGGGACGGACGTGGGCGCAGCGGCCTGGACTTGTGCCACGGTAGAACCAACTCCCACTGTTACGGATGCGGGATCTGTGGCGACGTACTGCCCAACCGTCACAGTGAGGAGCGCATCGTCAAAAGCCTGCCCGTAGGGATCTACGCCGGAACCGCGGAGCGTCACCTTCCCTTCCTTCTGCCAAACAGCCGGATCAACAGAAGACCACGTCACAGCCAGCGGCTTGCCAGGACCCGCCTCATACAGCGGCGTCACTGTAGAAGGGAGGGTAGGCGCAACGCCAGTGAGAGTGCTCAGTTCAACGGGAGAAACACCCAGGAGCTTCAGGTCTGCAATGTCCGTGAAGGCCCACGCCTGATGCGGGTTGGCCAATGCCGCGGCCGTGGTTCCCGTGGAGGATGCCAGTGCTACGGAGGTTCCGGCGGCAGTTTGGTTGCCCGAAACCTGCAACGCGATGGCTGCGCCTGCATTGACCAGTGACCATTGTTTGCCGTTCTCAGTTGTCACTATCCACTGTGCAGAAGGAGTGGCTTTGGCCTGATCCAGCGTGAGCGAGGCCAGTGTTGCCGCGCCGCTCTGGCTCCCGTTCAGGACTCCACCGTTGCCGGTGAGCACCTTTCCGTCCTTGTTGGTCAGAACCCACCGGCGATCGTTCGCGAACTCGTCGTCAGCGTTCACAGCGTTGAACGTCCACATCTGCGGAGCCACGCCTGCTGCGTCGCCGCCCAGTTCCTCGATCGATGCAGTTCCGTTCGCCCGCCCGGTCAGGTACTTGCCGCTCGCCTCACCGCTGAGGTGGTAGCTGTGGCCGTCCTGCACGGGTGCGGCGTCGTCCGAAACTCCACTGACGCCGTCGACGACGAAAGTCACCACAGACGCGGCAGGAACCTCCAGCGTGGCGGACTTTGCCGCGGTATCCACGGCCACGGGTGCGCCCTTGACCAGGGCGTTCTTCTCGATGTCGTCCAGCGGGGACTTGGTGGTGATCACGGGAGTGACCTTGGCACCGGGAGCAATGGAGCCGAAGCGGCTGAGATCAATGGTGACCTTTTCCGGCGTCGGGGTGTCATTGAAGTGGACCAGTGTTGCACCGTTTCCGTCGGCGCGGAGGGCGCTGGCGGTCTTGGCGTTGTCGTTCTGGATGAGGAAATCGCCGGGCCGGATGTAGTGCGTGAAGTTCCGTGTGGTGTTGTATTTCTGGTTGGTCAGGACCTTGCACTTGGCTTGTTCCTGGGATGCGCCGTCGTTGATACGGCGGTTGGAGAAGCCTTCGCGGCCTTCGTAGTTGCAGTCGAAGTCGATGTAGATGGAACCCCAGCCTTTGTCGGCTTTTTCCTGCTTGTACGTGTCCTCAACGGGCTGCCAGAACACCCAGGCGTCGGGCTCCAGTTCGCGGAGGTCATTGACCATGCGGCCGGCGATGCCCAGGCCGTTGGTGATGTTGGAGCGGTCCCAGCCGCTGGTTGAGTCGCCGAGCGCAGGGTTGCCGGTCCAGAAACCGCCAACCTCGCTCATCCACAGGGGTTTGTCCGTGGAGTTGGCGAGGTCGCGGACCCGGCGGCGATCATTGGTGCCGTAGGTGTGGACGTTGAGTTGGGCAACGGCGTCCTTGGCTTCCTGGCTGTAGCCGTTCCAGTTGGTCATGAACTTGCTGGGATCGGTCTCGTCCATTGCGGAGATGACGGCGTCCGTGGTGCCCTTTTCCAGCTCGGCGGCCAGCAGCTTGGTCACGCGGTCCTGGGCAGCCGGGTAGATCAGCGCACCTTCCTGCTTCTGCGTGTAGGTGGTGGGCGGTTTGCCGGTGGCGGCGTTGATGTCCGTTCCCCAGTAGCCCGAGTTTGGCTCGTTGAACGGATCGATGGTGTCCACTGTGATGCCGCTGCCCTTTTCGAGGAGTTCGACGGCGTTCCTCATGTACGCGGCGAACTTGGCTTCGGCTTCGGGCAGGAGGTTCTCGCCCTTGGCGGTGTTCACTTGGCCGGAAACGTAGCCGCTCTTGGTCATGAACCAGGGCGGGGAGTTGCTGAACGCTTCCCAATGGGTGATCTGTTGATCGGCGGCGAGTCGCTCCACCCACCAGCGCTGGTTTTGGTCGGCGTCGGGGTTGTAGGACGCGGGGTCGTCAGGATCCCAGGCGTTCAGGAACGCGAGTTTGTTGGCCTGCGTCTTGTCCACGGTTCTGTCCGGGTTGTAAAGGTTCGACGCCGGTTGGCCGGGTTGCGCTTCAGTGACCGGCTTCCACCATCCCTCCACAGCGCTGCCGTCGTTGAGGTAATTGGCCACGTCCGAGGCATTGCCGCCGCCGACGTTGTAGCGGGCGATGTTGAGGTTCAGTCCGTTCTCACCGAAGACCTTCTGGTACAACTCCTCACGCAGCTCGGGGGAGTATCCCGCCGTCGCGTTCGCAAACCAGACCAGGCTGGTTCCCCAGCCTTCGAACGCTTCGCCGCGGCTGGCGGGGTTCGGGGTGATGGTAACTGCTGTTGCGTCGTCTGCGATTGCTTGGGGAGTGGCTGCCGGCAGGAGTGCCATGCCGGCAGCAGCTGTGACGGCTGCGGCCAGTATTGCCACTGGCCTCCGGATTCTTTGAGCGGTAAACGCCATGGGTGGACCTCATTGTCAGGGTTTGTCGTGTGGGTGCTGCCCGCCTTCAGGGAAGGCCGGCCATGCCGAGACTATGAGGCTCTTTGGACTGCAACAAGGCACTCGAACAGGCTCGTTCGTGGTCAGTCAGAAGTGGTCAACGTCATCCAAGCATTGCTTCTGTTGCTTTGGATGACTCGGTACTGGTTGTATAGATGTATACAAGTACACTTTTGCGGGGATGGCACGGCATGGCAGAACAACCACGGAACACTGGGGCGCACCTCGTCTACGGAGAGCTGAAACGCCGAATACTCAGCCTGGAGCTCAAGCCAGGTGAGCGGCTCTACGAGCCCGCCATGGCGTCCGAGTTGCAGGTGAGCCGCACTCCGCTCCGGGAAGCCATCCGACGCCTGATTTCCGAAAGCCTGCTCGAGCAGCAACCCACCGGGGGAGTGGTGGTCCCTGCACTGGATGAGAAGGTGATTTCAGAGCTCTATGACGTCCGGGCCGCTTTGGAATCCCTGATGGCACGGGAGGCGTGTGCCAACGCGAGCCCGGCAGATCTGGATGAACTTCGCGGAATCCTGGCCCGCAACGCGGCCATGGTGGAGTTCGCCGATGAAGCGATGAAGTACGGGGTTGCCCTGCATTCGGCCATCGCCAGGATCGCTGGAAACTCTTGGGCCCAGCGCTTCCACCAGCAGATCGCCAGCCAGGTTGAACGCTACCGATACTTCACCAATAAGGCCTCGGAACGCCGTGATGAAGCACTAGCCAATCACCGGCTCCTGGTTGAAGCCATTGCTTCGAAGGATGCGGAGACGGCAGCCAAAGTCGCTTTCGATCACGTCATCGGCGCACGGGATGAGACGCTGCGGGTGATCTCGAGTTCCGGCCTCGTGGTCGAATGATCGGCGAACTCGGACGGCGTTCGTCCACTGCACTCCTGATCCACTCGGCCCTCATCCAAGCAGTCACCTTCCTGGTCCGCCCGGCCACCACCTACCGGGCCCTTGAATTGGATGTTCCCGGGTTCGCGTTGGGTCTTCTCGCTGCCAGCTACGCCGTGTTTCCCCTGCTGCTCGCCTTGCCCATCGGCGGACTGGTGGACCGCCTGGGTGAGCGCAGGCTCATGGCGATCGGGGCCGGCGTCGTGCTTGGTTGTTCTGCGTTTCTACTGTTTTGGGGGACGTCAGTCCCGGCGCTTGTGGCTGGAACGGCGCTCCTTGGCGCGGGCCAGCTGGCGTGCGTGGTGGGGCAGCAAGCGGTGGTGGCGAACAACGCGGCATCATCGCGGCTGGACTCCGCTTTCGGGTACCTGACGTTCGCCGCTTCACTGGGGCAAGCCTTGGGCCCGCTGGCAATTTCCATTGTGGGTGGTGCCTCCGTTCGGCCCAATACGCAGGCAATTTTCCTGCTCGCTACGGCCATGAGCTTGGTGCTGTTCCTGACCACGTTCGTGATTTCGTCCAAGGTCAGCCGCGGGAGGCGCACTGCCAAGGGCGGTCCCAAGGGCAGTGCGGCTGCGCTCCTCAGGACACCAGGCGTGGTGCGTGCGCTGGCAACCAGCGCTACCGTCCTGGCAGTGGTGGACCTGACCGTCGTCTACCTGCCGGCATTGGGTGCGGAAAGGGGCCTGACCGCGGCCACCGTGGGCCTCATGCTGACTGTCCGGGCCGTGTTCTCCATGGTTTCCCGGCTGGGGCTGGGCGGTGCCTCCCGCCGGCTCGGCCGGATGAAACTGCTCATCATCAGCCTGGCCATTTCCACAGCTGCCCTCGGGGTCGCAGCGATTCCGATGCCCGAGTGGTTGCTCTTCATCGTCATGGCATTCCTCGGCCTGGGCCTGGGAATCGGCCAACCACTGACCATGTCCTGGCTCTCCGCCCAAGCGCCGGAAGGCCAACGCGGGCGTGCCTTGGCCCTGAGGCTGGCCGGAAACAGGGTGGGCCAAGTGGTCCTGCCGAGCGCAATCGGCGTGGTGGCGGTGGGCCTCGGTGCGGCGGGGGTGTTCCTGGCATCCGCTGTTGCTGTGGGCGGGACCATGCTGTTGCTGCGTGGGGTTCGGCTGGACGACTGAGTCTGGCGGCGGAAGACCAAGCAGGCACTAAATTGCTCTTCCTCGAATATTTGCCGCATACCCGTCATCTTTCACCGCGCCCGCGCACTGCTAGTTAGGCGTAGTTAGGCGGGAAAGAGGGGGAGCTGCCTGTGCAGAACGGCAGGGTATTTCAGATGACAGATCCGGAAACGTTGCCGGTGAGGCATCACAAGGCGTGGGAGTACTTCCAGCGGGGCGACGACGTGGAAGTGACGCTACGCGGCGTGGCATGTGGCACCGGCGTGGTGGTGGACGTCATGGCCGATGGAAGTGCCATCTGGGTCTACATCAACGGCGTGGGCAGGCGGCTATTTGGCGCGGAGGAGAACGTGCAGGTTACTAGCATCGGCTACGGGCGGTAAACGGAAATGGGAGACAACATGAAAGCTCAACTACTGGCAGCAGCTGGAGCCCTGGCAATCGGCGGAGCCTTCGCCGTGATCGTCAATCCTGTGGTTGGCGTGACCATTGGTGTCTCCGTTCTGGGAGGCGCCTTGAACGACCTCAACCGACGACGACGAAAAGCCGGAGGCGGCGAGCGCGTCGCAGTCTAGCTGTACTAGCCCGCATCTACAGTCAGTCACGCCCTACTCCGCGAACAGCGCCGCCAGGTCGTCCGCCGTCAACGAGCCACCGGCCAAGGCGTCGCCTTCCATGACGTCCGCGAACAGTTGTGACTTCTTGGTCTTCAACGCCATGACCTTTTCCTCAATGGTGTCCTTGGCCACCAGCCGGTAGACCATCACGTTCCTGGCCTGCCCAATGCGGTGCGTCCGGTCCACTGCCTGGGCTTCGGATGCCGGGTTCCACCATGGATCCAGGAGGAACACGTAGTCGGCCTCGGTCAGGTTGAGCCCGAAGCCACCGGCTTTCAGCGAGATCAGGAACACCGGAGCGGACCCGTTCTTGAATTCGCTGACAACATCGCCGCGGTTCCGGGTGCTGCCGTCGAGGTAGCAGTACTCCACGCCCTCTTCTTCCAGGCGTTCGCGGACCTTGCCAAGGAATCCGGTGAACTGGCTGAAGATCAGTGTCCTGTGGCCCTCGGAAATGACGTCTTCCAGTTGCTCGAACAGCACATCGAGTTTGGAGGAGCGCACGCCGGACAGCGAAGAGTCCACCAACGAGGCATCCAGACTGAGCTGCCGCAGCAACGTCAGCGACTGGAAGATCGTGAAGCGGTTCTTGTTCACGTCATCGATCAAGCCCAGGATCTTCTGCCGTTCACGCTGCAGGTGCGTCTGGTAGACCTTTTGGTGCCGCGGGTTGAGCACCACTTCGAGGATCTGCTCCTGCTTGGGCGGCAGGTCCTTGATGACCTGCTCTTTGGTGCGGCGCATCATTAGCGGACGGACACGACGCCGGAGCTTGCTTAGCTGCGCCGAGTCACCGTTCTTTTCCACTGGCTTTTGGTAGTTCTCGGCGAACCGTTTGGGGCTCGGGAACAGCCCCGGCGCAACGATCGAGGTCAGCGCCCAGAACTCCATGAGGTTGTTCTCCAGCGGTGTGCCGGTGATGGCTAGCTTGAAACGGGCCGGCAGCTTCCGCGCGCACTGGTAGGCCTTGGACTGGTGGTTTTTGACGAACTGGGCCTCATCCAGCATCAGCCCCGCCCATTGGAAGGAGGCGTAGGCATCGTAATCAATGCGGAAGAGGGCATAGGAGGTGATCACCACGTCGGCACCGGCCAATGCGTCCACAGGGGACAGGCCGCTCTTGGCGAAAGTTTCACCGACGGTTCGCACCACCAGGCCCGGGGCGAACCGTTGCGCTTCCAAGGCCCAGTTGCTCACAACACTGGTAGGGGCAACCACCAGGAAAGGAGCGCGTGGAGTCACCTCAACGGCGTCGCCCTGCGCGGCAGCGGCAGTGGATGCGGCCAGATCCTTCGCCGCGCAGATCAACGCAATGGCCTGCACGGTCTTACCCAGGCCCATGTCGTCCGCCAGGACACCCCCGAGGCTGTGCTTGTAGAGGAAGCTGAGCCAGTTGAATCCTTCGAGCTGATACGGACGCAGCTCAGCGTTAAGTCCGGCCGGGAGCGGAAGTCCGGTCACGCCGTCGTCGAGCAATCCACCCACGGCTTCACGCCAGGCGGCGGCCTGTTCGTCCACAATTCCCAATTGGGCCAGCTCGTCCCAGAGTCCGGCCTGGAAGCGGCTGATCTGAAGGGTGCCGTCCTTGTTGTCCGGGTTGTCTTGCAGGGAGCGGGCTTCGTCAATCAGTGCCCGCAACTGGTGCAGCTCGGGAAGATCCAGTGAGAAGTAGGCGCCGCTGGGCAGCAGCATGCGGCTCATTCCGGCGGCGAGTGCGGAGAACACGGCTGCGAAGGAGACCGGTTCGCCTTCGAGGGTGATCACGATTCCGAGGTCGAACCAGTCGCCGCTGGCCGTTTCCTTGGTGGAAATGGACACCACGGGAGCCTCGGCGGCCTCACGGTAATCCGCGATGTCACCGGACGTTTCAATCACGACGTCGGGCAGGTCCTTGAGCGCAGGCAGCACCTCTTCGGTGAACGCCAGTGTGTCCAGGCCGCTGAGCTCCGCGGAGGCAGCGATGCGTGGCGCACCCCAGCCACCTGTTGCCGACTCGGCCAGCGCGGGCACCACGTCCCACGGCCGTCCGAGCGACTCCAGGATCCGCGCTTCCTCCGCATCATCGCGGTAACCACGGTCGTCCGGATGCCGCCACAACGGCTGTGCGGTGACCAGCGTGCCGGACTTGTAATGCCACTCCCAGTGCAGCCGGACCTTGTGGTCGTTGCCGTAGTTGGCCAGCAGGGACAACGTGGGGACGGCCAGGGTGGGCAGCTCCACCGATTCGTCCGCGGCCTGGACCGGCGTGGACTGTCGAAGTTTCGGGTAGAACGAGGTCAGGAACCGGCTCTCATCCTCGGCAGGAATCTGCAGCGTTTGGCCATCCATGACGAACTCCAGGAGCTCATCAGTGATGCCGCCCTCGATCGGGGCCAGCGTGATCAGGTTCTTTTGTTGCGGCACGCCGGGCAGGGTTTCCCCCGAATGAGTGAAGAAAATACCGTTGGCGGGCTTGCCCAGGAAGCCAACGGATCCCGGATCCACGGGCTCCCCGCCCACGGTGACGGACGGGGCAAGCTGCAGGCCGCCGTCGGGCGCTTCCTGCTTTGGGGCCGCCGGTGCGGCGTCCAGACGCGCCAAACTCAGTCCGACGACGGCGGCTTGGGACTCAACGCGGACAGGCTCGCTACCAGCGGAGTGGATGAGCGGGATGCCGGCTTTGGTGGCGTCGGCCAGGAGGGTCCAAAGATTCTTGGCAGCAAAGTCGTTCAGGCTCAACCACATGGCTCCGGAGGGTTGCTGCCGGCCATTACTGGACCCATGGGCGGCCAGGAAAGTCTGAAGCCATTCGACGTGGACTTCGTTGAATTCCCGTCGGAAGCTGACGTAACTGAGGTTGTTCCAGGAGACGTCGCCGCGGATCCATTTGCCCTTGGCGCCCATCATGACGGGGCGGGCCTTGAGCTGGCGGACGCTGCGCATAGGATCGCGGCGGCCTGTGTAGGAGAAGTGGGCCGCGGGCTCTTCCACCTCGAACTGAAGCGCCAGCGGAATGCCGGCAGCACTGGGAGCCGTGCCAGGCTTGGTGATCAGCCTGTTGAGGGCTTGTTCCCAGGCCGGACGGGCGGCGCCGCCCTGCTGCCCCGAACCAACGCGGGAAGTCTGGATTCCGGGCGCCTGTGAAAGGAGCTGGGCGCGGATGGTGGGGTGGTCCTCGGCAGTGAAGAGCAACGCGGCAACGTGCTTGCAGTCCTTACGGACCGGGCAGCTGCAAATACCCACGGTGCAGCTCCAGCCGCTGGGCTTGCGGACCAGTTTGGCCGACGTCGAATAAGGCTGCGGACCGGTGCCGCGGACCTTGCCGAGCAGGAGGCCTGTGGCCGAATCGAAAGAAATCCCGCTCACTCGGCTGCCCATGGCATAGGCCAATCCGGCCGCCAGGGAGCGGTCGTTAATGGCAGGAGTCTGAATGGCCAGTTCCCAGTTTTCGTCTGTGTGGGACGGCATGCGTCGGGCTACTTTCGGCAGGAGGATATCTGTTCAATCTTAGTCAGCAGAAAACGGCTCCCAAACTTCGCCCTCCGTTCACCTCATCCTCGACTGCCGCGCCGCTCCCACGCGTACGTTGAAAGTGTCCGGAGCACCATCAGCTTTCAGCAGTGAGGATTTCCCATGACTACCAACGAGTACCCCGTCGTCCTGAACAAGACCAGCTTCGAAGCCGGCAATGCGGATGTTGTGGATTCCAACGTCAACGTCGTGAACCAGATGTACCAGGAGCTCCTCAACAGCGACGAAATCGCCACCGCTGCGCTCAACAGCTTCTTTGTGGACTTCTACCTGACCCAAGCCCTGGCCGGCGGCTTTGCCCAGTACGTCTTCACCGCACCGGAGCGCGAAGAAGTGGACGCCTACATCCGCGCCGGCCTCGAAAGCATGGGCGCCACCCGTCATCTGGAGCTCTTCAACCGCACCGCGGCTACCTTCGATGCGCTGAGTGAGGAAGAAGCGGAGGCTTACCTCGACGGCGAACTGGACGAGTCCGAAACCCCGCCTGCTTCAGTGGTGGCCTTGGACGAGCTCGACGGCGAGTTCGAATCACTTCTTGAGGAAGAGGACATCATCGACCTCAACGCCGCATACCTTCGCGACCAATCCGAGCTGCTGGTCCTGACCGAGGAGGAGATCGAAGCCCACATTGCCGAGCGCGTCGCACTGATCCCGGACCTCGCCGAGCGCCAGGCCGAGGCTGACGAGGAAGCCCTCGCCAACGCCCCCGAGTTCGAGGTCATCATCCGTGAACTATGCGACGTAGCCGGGTACGCCCTGGAAAAGATCACCATGGGCGACCCCAACTACGAGCACGACGGCGTCAAGACCCTCGCCTGGCACTTCTCCACCGACCACGGCGACTACCTCATGATCGAGGACGACGACGAAGCCTTCATGATCCACCCGGAGACCAAGGAGATCATCGCGGCCGTCGAGTTCGAAGAGTCCGAGGAATTCGCCGACGCGTAAGCCACTCGTTGCCGAGGTCGCCGGAACGCTGCAGAATCGCCGTTGCGTTCCGGCGACCTCGCCGCGTTTCCGGCGATTTCGGTGCCACCCGTGAGTAGACTCGATCGGTGCGCGCGTATTGGGAACTGGGGAAGTCATCATTCGGCCGCCATTCCACGTACCGTACTGCCGCCGTCGCCGGCGCTTTTACCAACTCCGTTTTCGGGCTGATCCGGGCATCGCTGCTGCTGAGCGCTATTACGACGGCGGGCGGCGCCATCGGGGGTTACTCGGCTATGGAGGCCGCCACTTATGTGTGGCTGGGCCAGGCGCTCCTGGCACCTTTGGGGCTGTTCGGCAACGCTGAGCTGGCCGGGCGGGTGAAGTCGGGGGACATCGCCGTGGACCTCTCCCGGTCCGTCAACCTGACCGCGTCCTACTGGGCGCAGGACCTGGGCCGCGCCGCCTTTGACGTCCTGCCCCGCGGGCTACCGCCACTGATCGTTGGTGCCTTGGTGACAGGCCTGGCGATGCCGGGAACTCCCGGGCCTTACCTGCTGGGATTCGTGTCCATCCTCGCCGCCATATCCCTGAACTTTCTGGGCTTCTTCGCCATCAACCTGCTGTCCTTCTGGGTCCTTGAGATCCGGGGTTTCTGGATGCTGTACATGGTCCTGATGAACCTGCTCTCCGGATTCCTGGTGCCCGTGACCTGGTTTCCCGGCTGGCTGCTCGACTTTGCCCGCGCCACGCCGTTCCCATCAATGCTGCAGACACCGGTGGACATCCTTGCGGGGAGGACCGACGGCGTCGAAAGCCTTGTGATGGTGGGTGTCCAACTTCTGTGGCTGGCCGTGTTGATGGTGGTCGTACAGGTGATGGTCCGCTTCGGTTCGCGGAGGCTGGTGGTGCAAGGTGGCTAGCCCCCGCGCAACGTCTTCCCTGACTTCCCGCCGCGCAATGTCTTCCCGCGCCGGCGACCCGCACGCTCCTGTCACCAACCTTGTCCTCCTCAAACTCCTTGTCTCGGCCCGGCTCCGTTCGCAGCTCGCCTATCGGGGCAGTTTCTTCTCGGATGTCGCCGGACAGGTTCTGCTGGGATTGACTGAGTTCGTGGAGCTCTACGCAATCGTCCACAACGTCTCCACCTTTGGCGGCATGACATTGGCCCAGACGCTCCTGGTGTTTGGACTGGCGTCCGTGGCGTTCGCCTTGGGAGACCTGCTCTTGGGAGAGACCGATTCCATGTCCGAGACCATCAGGTCCGGCAAGCTGGAGGTGTTGTTGGTCCGGCCTTTGCCTGTGCTGCTCCAACTGGCCACCTCGGACTTCCAGTTGAGACGCGTGGGTAGGCTGATCTTCGCGCTGGCGGCCCTGGCTGCAGCGCTCCTGCTCACGGACGTCCACTGGGACCCGGCCAAGATCGCCCTGGCCATCATCACCCCCCTTGCCGGTGCGGCAATCTTTTGCGCACTCTTCCTCGGCGCCGGAGCCATGCAATTCTGGATCCTGGACGGCCGGCAGTTCGCCAATGCTTTCACCTACGGTGGACGGTACGTCGCCTCCATGCCCGGAGCGGCGCTCTTCTTCCCGATCCAGATCTTCTTCACGTTCGTCATCCCCGCAACCTTGGTGGCCTACGCTCCCAGCCTGGTCATCCTCGAGCTCGACGGCCCTGCCGGAATCCCGGCCTGGACGGGTTGGCTGGGACTGCCGGCCGCCGTCGTGCTGAGCGGCCTCATGCTGCTCCTCTGGCGGGCGGCCATCAAAAAGTACACCGGCGCAGGAGGCTGACATGCCCATCATCGACGTGGAGAATCTGAGCCGCGAGTTCCAAGTCATGGAGCCTGCCGGGCGGTTCCGGCGACGCAGGAAGACCGTTCACGCAGTCCGCGGGATCGACTTCACTGTGGAGCAGGGCGAGGCGGTCGGTTACATCGGGGCCAACGGTGCCGGCAAATCCACCACCATCAAGATGCTGACCGGTGTCCTGGTGCCAAGCTCGGGACGCGTGAGCGTGTGCGGGTTCAACCCGGTGCCGCAGCGTAAAGCGCTGGCCCGGAAGATCGGCGTCGTGTTCGGGCAGCGCTCCCAGCTTTGGTGGGACTTGCCCCTGCAGGATTCGTACCCGATCCTTGGTGCCATGCATCGCATGCCCGAGGCGGATTGGCGGCCCAGGTTCCGCGAGCTTGCCGATCAGATGGACCTGGGGGAGTTCCTCACCACCCCGGTCCGGCAATTGTCGTTGGGCCAGCGCATGCGCGGCGAGGTTGCCGCTGCCCTGTTGCACCGGCCCGAGCTTGTGATTCTGGATGAGCCGACCATTGGCCTTGACATGATCAGCAAGGAGAAACTGCGCCAGTTCCTGGACGCCGAGCGTCGCGATAACGGCACCACGCTGTTGCTGACCACCCACGACATGAGCGATATCCAGCGTTTGTGCCAACGCGTTTTAGTAGTCGACGACGGCGCCATCGCCTACGACGGTCAGCTCACCGGTTTGGCTGAGGTGGCCGGAGCCGTGCGCACCATGGTGGTGGACCTCGCCACTCCCATGCACTCGGGTGTGCTCTTTTCGCTGCCTGATGGCGCCGTCCATGAAGGTATTGAGGCCAACGGGATCCGGCACAGCGTTTCGTTCGACCCTCGGAGGCTCTCCGCCGCCACGGTTCTGGCGGCCATCTCAAGCACGGCCGAGGTAGCTGACCTGTCCTTGCACGAGCCGGACATCGAGCATCTGGTCCGGCAGTTGTACGGGCGTGCGCGGGGCTAGTTGGTTGGTCCCGGCGCTGAGTTCGCTGGAACCCTGCGTGCTCGCCCGGAACCTTCCGGCGACTTGGCAGGCTTCCCACGATCTCAGCGTGCCCGGGTAGTGAGCCACTTCCCCTCCCCAGGGAGTGGCCTGCCGTCTAGCTGTTCTGTTCCAACGCCTCGGCGAGGTATCCGAGTAGCTCGTCGTCGACGTCGTCGATTGATCTCAGCCGCACCCGGCGGTCGAAGAAGTCTCCCTCGCGTACTTTCACGGCTTCGAGCCTGCCCTCGGCCGGGGCGTCCAGGCGCAGGGCGACGTCAACCGTGGTGTTGTTCGTTCTGGTGACTTGGGCGAACTTCCGCCGAGGGCTGTGTAGCGATACGTAGCCCTTGCGCATTTGGATCTCCACGCCGTCGGTCTCAGCGGACCAAGCCAGCAGGGCATCGGCAATCGGGCGGAGGCCGGGGTGGTTGGCGTATTGGCCGTCGATGAGTTGGTCGGCGTCCCGGAGCATGAACTCGGGGTAACCGAACATCTCCCAGGAGACTGCGTATTGCGCATAACCGGTGATGCCGTGTTCATCGCGCATCCAGTCGCGGAGCTCGGCGTCGTTCTTCACTCCCTGAGCTAGTCCCCGTTCGGCCCACCACCGGACGTCATGGCCGGACTTGCGCAGAAGCAGGTCCTGATTGCTGTCCACCATGGTTTGCCAGGTCTTGGCGGCCTTGACGTGGGGATTCTCGCTCATCTCCCGATCCTAGCCCGGCGGTTTCTCCTGACTTCGCCGGAATCGTGCGCCGTCGGAGGCAAATTTCCGGCGTCCTCGCACTGTTTCCGGGCTCTCGGGGTTCAGGTTTCCACATAGCGACGTGTACCCCTCCTGCAGCCGAGGGTTGGTTGCCATGCTGAGCCGATGAAGCCAACACCAAATACGCGCACCGTGCCCCCGCTTCCCCTGCGCGGCTACATGTGGAGGACGGACGAGCTGCTCCGGTTCGGTCTCAACAGCCGGAAGATCAAGGCGCTGGTGGACACAGGAGAACTGCATCGGATGAGATATGGGTGCTATATCAGGGCGAAAATGTGGAATGAGTTTGGTCCGAGGAGGCAGGCCAGGGAGCGGATAGTGGCCCATGCTCACGGGACACTGACCACATCAACGGGTGGGTTCGTCTACAGCCACTTGTCTGCGGCACGGCTCCACGGTCTGTTCGTTTGGGGTGTGGATGACAAGGTTCACATCCTGCACCCGGCCCGGCCTTCCTCGGACCGTTGGGGCAAGGATGTTCGGGGACACACGGAAAGCTTCACTGAAGACGATGTTGTCCCCGTTCAAGGCTTGCGGGCAACGACGCTGGAGCGCACCATCTTTGACAGTGCCAGGATGCTGAACTATCCCAAAGCCTTGGTGATCATGGACCACGGATTGCGCGTGGGCGCCGACAGGAACACAGTGGCATCCCTGGCAGCAGCTTCTGCTGGAAAACGGGGTATACGCACGCTGCGCAAGGCCTTGGACCATGCGGACCCGCGGTCCGAATCTGCCGGCGAAACACTCACCCGCGAGTTGATGCAGAGGCTGCGCATCAAACCTCCGCAGCCACAGTTCGAGGTACAGTCCCGTTTGGGTCGCCACCGTATGGACTTTGCATGGGAAGAGGAAAAGCTGGCGTTGGAGTTCGACGGTCGCACCAAGTATTTCGACTTCAACCCCACCGAGGAAGTCATTTTTCAAGAACGACGGCGGGAAAAAGCACTCGTCGAGGAGGGCTGGCGGTTTATCCGGATCGAATGGAAGGATCTTTTCCAAGAGCGTGCCTTCAAGGAGCGCATCCTCCGGGCCCTCGGGTGACGCGCTGCCGGATCCCGAGTTCGCGGGAATCCTGCCTGTTCGCACGGAACCTTTCGGGGATATCGCAGGCTTCCCGCGATCTCGGCGGCGGTTCGGAGGAAGAAGATGGGGATGAACCTTTTCCGGACGCGCGTCGTCGTATAGGCGAAGGGGCAGAGGAAAACAGTGAGGGAGGTGGCCATGCCGTTGGACGAGGACGTGGTGGCGGCGATCTACCGTGACCATGGCACGGCTCTGAAGCGCTTCGTTCTCAGCTGCACCTCCGACGCCCACCAAGCGGACGACGTCGTGCAGGAAACCATCCTCAAGGTGTGGCAGCACGCCCCGCAGATCACCGGCAGCCTGCGCAGCTACCTTTTCCGGACGGCCCGCAACGTCATCATCGATAACTATAGGAAGACCCAGCGCCGCCCTGCCGAGACCGGTGAACAGGACCTCCCGGACCATCCGGCGACCGAGCGCGTTGACGAACTTCTGAACAGGGTCCTTATGGAAGAAGCTCTGTTGAGGCTTAGCCACGAGCACCGCGAGGTCCTGGTTGCACTTCATTACCAGCGGTTTACCGTCAGCGAGGCAGCACTGCAGCTGAACATCCCTGCGGGAACCGTGAAATCCCGGGCTTTCTATGCTGTGAAAGCCCTCCGGACAATCCTTGATGAAATGGGGGTGGAACGATGACCGGCAACTCTGTCCACCAGTTGCTGGGCGCCTACCTTCTGGGTGGGCTGGAGGCAGACGAAGCCCGTACGTTTGAGGACCACCTTGCCACTTGCGCTGAGTGTCGCCGTGAGCTGGAAGAGCTTGAAAGCCTGCCCGCACTGCTCGACGCCGTTCCCCGGGCTGACGCTGTCGCGCTCACGGTCGTTGGGGGTCCTGACACGCTCTCACCGTTGGAACCCGAGGCGCTTCCCGAAAAGGTCCTGGTGGATCTGTCGGTCCGTCGAAAGAAGTCACGACGGCGGTGGGCGGCTGTGGTGGGTGCGGTGGCCGCTGCTTGCCTTGCAGTTGGCTTCCTCGCCGGACCCCTGCTGAACCAGCCCCCGAAACCGGACGCAAGCTATTCAGTTCAGGCGGACAACGGCTTGCAGCTGACAGTGGGTATGGTGAAAAAGAACTGGGGCACTGAGCTCGCTGTGGAGGGCCGTTCGATGCCGCTGGAAGGCACCCTGTATCTGTGGGTAAAAGGCCGGGACGGTGCCGAAGAACGCACGTGCGGATGGACGGCCACTCAGAGCGGCCGGATCAAGATCACCGGGGCCACTCCGGTACAGTTGGCCGGCATCGCTGGGGTTGAGCTCCGCGATGAGTCGGAGAATACGGTAGCTTCGATTTCCGTGCCGTAGCCGCTATTTCTCCACGACGTCGGTGCCCTGCGCCCGCAGTTCGGCCACCAGCGCCGGGTTCTCGCAAGCCCGCGCGAACGCCTCGATCCGGCGTTCGATCTCCCGGCCCAGCAGCCAGCTTCCCAGTCTCTCGGCCAACGGCTTCACCAAAGCCGGGCGGCACGAAAAGGTGTACTTCCAGACCGCCCGGGTGCCGCCGTCCTCCGGAGTAAACCGCCAGCCGCCACCGAAGTTCTCAAAGAACCACGGACCCGAAACCATGGTCATACCCACGTTGCGGGGTGGGGTGTAGGAGACGTATTCGCTGACCATTTTCAGGCCCATGCGGGAAACGGTCCGGGTCCTGACACCCTTTCCGGCAGCTGTAGCCCCGTCAAGGAAAGCCTGCGCAGAGATGAACGGGTCCCATTTGAGCCGGAATTGGCCCGTCGTTTGGGAGAGGGCGAAAGCTGTGTCCGGATCCAGGCGGATGAATCGTTCGGCGCGCACCTGCGGCATCAGAACCCCTGACCCGAACCGAGCACCAGGAACACCATGAAGACAATGCCAAAAATGTTCACTGCCATGATGGCCAATCCGATGATGCCCGTGATCCGTCCCGCGTTCATGCGGCCCGCCCGGAAGACGGCGATCAATCCACTCACCACGGCAACTACTGCCAGGATCACGGAAATCCCCGCCAGCACCAGGGCGCCAAACCACCACGCGTCATTGCCCTCGTTGTAACGGCTCATGGCGGAGGCCACTGCTGCAATGCCCAAGGGGATGCTGACCACGGCCGCGATCGGCGAGAGCACAGCAGCGATGATGCTGGTGATCCCGGCGGGCAGACCGCGCGTCCCGGTCCTTTGCGGCTGCTGGTAGTAGTCGACCGGCGGCTGATAGCTCATGGTTCCCCCAAAAATCCGTTGGCTAAAGCTTGCGGTAGGTGAGGTCGAAGATCATGCGACCGGCCTCGTGGGCCTTGTTTTCGAAGCTGGTCCGGATGCGGCCGTCGAAGCGGGGTGCCCAACCGCCTTCTTCATCCACGCCCTCGTTGGGACCGGTGTGCTCTGTGCTGACCGGCGCGCGGCCTTCCCTTACCGGAGCACCGCCCACAACAGACTCGACGCCGGATTGCCACACTTGCGTCAGCGGGCTTTCCTCGCCGCTGCGCTCGCCTTCGTGCATGTTCTCGAACTCCGTGGACCCGGCCAGGACTTCGCGGACGTGCACTGCATAGTTGGACCAGTCAGTGGCGATCCGCCAGTAGCCGCCCTTTTCGAGTGCCTTTGCAGCTACGGAAGCGAAGGCAGGCTGGATGAGCCGGCGTTTGTGGTGCCGGGCCTTGTGCCAAGGGTCCGGGAAGAACACCCAAAGCTCACTGACTGAGCCTTCCGGGAGCATCGACTCGAGGACCTCGGGGGCGTTGGCTTCCACCACGCGCACGTTGGTCAGCCCGCGGCTGTTGATCTTGATGATGGTGTTGGCCAGGCCGGGGGTGTAGACCTCAACTGCCAGGAAGTCCTTGTCCGGGTTCTGCTCTGCAGCGTGAACCACGGCGTCGCCCAGGCCGGAACCGATCTCGACGATCAGCGGAGCCTTGCGCCCGAACACAGCCTCGGCGTCGAAAGTGTAGTCCGGGTGTACGGAGGTGTTGGCAACGTGGCGGGGCACCTGGATGGCCCAACGCTCGGCATGCTCTTCCCACGCGGCTTGCCTGCGTCCCTGCAAGCGGGTTCCGCGGCGCACAAAGCTGACGGGCCGGCCGCCATAGGTCCCAAAGGATGCCTGGGTGCCGGGCGTGACGGGGCGCGGGGAATCTGGGGTTTCACTCATCCTTTCCAGAATACTTTGGTTGGGCGGGTTAGTTCGGCCCGGCTGGGTACTTGCGGGGGGACGTTCCAAGGTGCGGGCACCGGTGTTCAGTTGCCAAGCACTACCAAGAGCAACACCAGCCCTTCGAGTCCTGCAATACAAAGCCCGAAGATCCCAAACATCCACGCGATGGTCCGCTGCCCATCGGCATCGCGGTGTTTGGCCAGCCTGAGACAGGTCAGGCCACAGACCAACGCCCCGACCCAGCAAGCTCCGGTGGGGACCAGGAGAATGGTGTGCGCAGCAATTGCATACGGGAGTGACTCAGCGCCCAACATGAAGAGCAGCCCCACGGGAAAGACGATCATGAAGACAATGGGCGCCCCGATGGCCAGTGCCAAACTCCAGATGCTTACCTTCAATCCTGGGGGGCGCGAATCCCGCGGGTGCCACTTCTGAGAAGCCGGCAGAGGATGCTCGGAAGTAGTGCCGTGAGGTGAAGGTTTGGGGGTCTTGTCCATGCCCTCAACGCTATGGATCGCGATGCTGCAGAGGCAGGGTAAATCTTTCCTATGTGGATAACGCTGCCAAGGCAGCTGGCCATACACCGCTGGCTATACACCGCTGGCCATACACCGCTGGCCATACACCGCTCACCGGTCATATCCCGCCCAACGGGCCCCTGCCCAAGCCGCACTGACAGAATAGGACGTGTGACCTCCTCCAAGACGCCCGGGTACCAAGAGAAATCAGTCCTCCCTGAGATCGCGGTGGATGCAGAGATCGACGAAGAACCTGCACCGGATCCCACACAGTTAAGCGGCAGAAGGGGCCTGGTATACCTCGGCATCTGCCTGGTCCTGATCGGTCTTAACCTCCGCACCGTCTTCTCCAGCTTCTCCGCGGTCCTCCCGGAAATAACGTCCGACGCCGGCCTGCCGGGCTGGTCCTTGGTGGTCCTCACTACTGTGCCGGTCACCCTGCTGGGAGTCTTCGCGCCCTTGGCCCCCATCCTCGCCCGGAGATTCGGCGCGGAACGGGTGCTTCTCGGAGCCATGGCAGTGCTGACCGCGGGATTGCTCCTGAGGCCGGTGGAGTTCCCGGGAATGGGTCACCTGCCCGCACTTCTGGCCGGAACAGCAGCCTGCGGTGCCGCGATAGCCCTCTGCAACGTCCTCCTTCCTGGCGTCGTCAAAAGAGATTTCCCGCACCGTCTTGGCCTGATGGGCGGCCTCTACACCACAGCGATTTGCGCGTCAGCGGCCCTTGGGGCGGGCTTCACGTATCCGGTGTTTACGGCAACCGGCCACTGGACATCGGCGCTCTGGTTCTGGGCGGTGCCTGCCGCCGTCGTGCTCTTGCTGTTCCTTCCGTTGGCGATCCGCCAGCCCTCGGTAAAACATCAAGCCGTCCACGGCGGCGTCAATGTGTGGCGCTCGGCGGTGGCGTGGCAGGTGACCATGTTCATGGTGTTGCAGGCCATGATGTCGTTCAGCGTGTTCGCCTGGATGGCACCAATCCTGCGCGATAGGGGTATCGACGGCGGAACGGCCGGACTGATCGTGTCGGTGTCCATTGTGCTGCAGATGCTTGGCTCACTGTTTGCGCCGGCGCTTGCCACGCGTTTCAAGGACCAGCGGATCATCAACATGGTGGTGGCGCTGATGACGGGCGGTGGCTTTGCCCTCACGATCTTTGGTCCCACCGAGCTGATCTGGGTCTGGACCGGGCTGAACGGGCTCGGCCAGGGGGCGCTGACTGCCGTGGCGTTGACCATGATCATGGTCCGCACCCGCGACGCCCACACCGCCGCGCACTTGTCCGGGATGATGCAGGGCGTCGGCTACGGGGTAGGTTCGGCGGGCACGTTGATGGTGGGCCAACTTCACCAGGCAACGGGCGGTTTCGCGGCGGCGGGCATCCTGTTCCTGGTGGTGGGCTCCCTGGCTGCTTTCTTTGGTTACCGGGCAGGCCGCGACCGCTTCGTTTAACGTTGTGAGGCCCGCTCTGCACCCCAAGACCTTGGGAAAACGTGCAGAGCGGGCCTCACAACAATCGCGGGAGAACCTAGAGCGTCAGGTCCTTGCCCTTGGTCTCCGGGATGGAGAAGGCGAAGGCTATGCCCACCAGCAGCAGGATCACGGCGTACACGTTGAACAGTTGAGCCTGCCCGATGCTGCCGAGCCACGTCTGCAGGTAAGGGGCCGTGCCGCCGAAGGCCGCCACGCAGATGGAGTACGGGACGCCGACGCCGATGGTTCGGATGTGGGTGGGGAACAGTTCGGCGTAAACGGCCGGGACTATCGAGGCACTGCCGGCGATGAAGAAC
This sequence comes from Arthrobacter sp. R3-55, assembly GCF_054161505.1. Classification (NCBI taxonomy): domain Bacteria; kingdom Bacillati; phylum Actinomycetota; class Actinomycetes; order Micrococcales; family Micrococcaceae; genus Arthrobacter; species Arthrobacter sp. R3-55. The sequence continues at coordinate 655,524 of NZ_CP096423.1, forward strand.
AGCATCACGGACATGGACACTGCCAGCTGCCACGGCGAGTCCTTCAGCAGCCACGTCATGGGGAAGTGCAGGAGGGCAGCGCCGGCTGCGGAGACGATGATCACGGGCTTGCGGCCGATCCGGTCGGACAGCTTGCCCCAGAATGGCAGGGCGGCGATGAACACCACGTTGGCGATGACACCGGCCCAGAGGGCTTCACCGCGGTCCATCTTCAGGCTGGTCGCCGCATAGCTCGGTGCCACCACACCCCAGATGTAGTACACAACAGTCAGGCCGACGGTCAGGCCGATGACCTGCAATGCCTGCTTCCGGTACTTGATGATCTGCGGCAGGATCGGCAGGCGTTTCTCGTTGGGAGCCTCTGCCTCGAACGCTTCGGTTTCCTTCATCTTGGCCCGCATGAACAGGGCGTAGATGCCCAGCGCGCCGCCGATCAGGAAGGGGATGCGCCAGCCCCAGGCGCTCATGTCTTCCTTGCTCAGGACGTTGGTCAGGATTGCGCCGAGCAGCGTACCGGCAAGGATTCCCGCGGTGCCGGAGGTGTAGATCAGGGTGGCCCAGAAGCCGCGGTGTTCCTTGGGTGCCATTTCTGACAAGTAGGTTTGCGACGACGGCAACTCACCGCCGTGCGCAAGGCCCTGGATGAGGCGGGCCACCAGCAACATCACCGAGGCGAAGGCGCCAACGGCAGCGAAGGTCGGGGCGATACCAATGAGCAAGCTGCCCACCGCGCCCAGTGCAACGGCCACGGTCATGGAGGTCTTGCGGCCAATTCTGTCGCCGATCCAGCCGAACACGAACCCGCCGAAGGGACGGGCAACGAACCCGACGGCGAAGATCGCCAGGGTGGACAGCACAGCTGATGTGGGGTCTGCCTGGCTGAAGAGGGCGCTGGCGATGAACGGTGAGAACGTTGCGTAGATTGCCCAGTCGTACCATTCAACGGCATTGCCGATCCCGGTGCCGATGAGCGTCCGCGCATGGGATTTGTGGACCGTGGCGTCGGCCGACGTTCCTGCGGTGGTGGTCATGTGATTCTCCAAGCTGATGCGGGGAAGGGGCGGGCGCTAGTTGCCGGCCAGGGCGGCGATGCGGGATACAGCGAGTTCGGCATAGAGCGCAGCACCGTCGGTGAGGACGCCGTCGTCGAACGTTGCGTAAGGCGAGTGGTTGAAGGCCGACGTCGCGTGGTCGGCGCCGGGGGCAACAGCGCTAAGGCCGATGAAGGTGCCGGGGACTTCCTCAAGGACGCGGGAGAAGTCTTCGGAACCGCTAAGGGGCAGGGCCATCCGGGTGTGCCTGGACCCGCCGAACATTCCGGCGATGACCTTTTCCGCGGTGGTGGTCTCGTCTTCGTCATTGATGGTGAGGGGGTATTCCTCGTCGTATTGCACCTGAACCTCCAGCCCATGGGCTGCGGCAATCCCGTGGAGCAGCCTGGGTACTGTTTCCATCATCTTCCTGCGTGAGGCTTCGGAGAAGGTCCGGACGGTGGCTTCAATACGTGCAGTCTCCGGGATGACGTTGCGCTTGGTTCCAGCCTGCAATACCCCGACGGTCAGGACCACGGGATCGAAGAGGTCGAACTGGCGGGTGATCATGACCTGCAGGGCGGTCACCATTTCGGCTGCTGCTGTGACGGGGTCCTTGGCCAGGTGGGGGGCCGAGCCATGACCGCCGGCGCCATGGACGGTGACGAAGAGCCCTGCCGAGGAACTGAGCATGATCCCGGGCTTGGTGAGGAACTGTCCGTGGTCGGCCACGGAGGAGAACACGTGCATCCCGTACGCCGCATCCGCGCGCTTGCCGGCGGCGTCCAGGACACCTTCCTTGATCATGTAGCTGGCGCCGTCAAAACCTTCCTCGCCGGGCTGGAACATGAGCACGACATCGCCTGCCAGCTGATCCCGGCGCTCTGCCAGGAGAGTGGCAGCACCGGCCAGCATGGAGGTGTGGAGGTCGTGGCCGCAAGCGTGCATGGCGCCGTCCACGCGGGAGGTGTAGTCAACGCCGGTGTTCTCCTGGACGGGGAGCCCATCCATGTCTGCCCGCAGCAACACCACGGGCTTCCCGGCCGAAGCGTGACCGGCGCCGCCGCGGAGAACAGCAGTGACCGACGTCGTTTCCTTGCCGAGGGTGATCTCGAACGGCAGTCCCTCCAGTGCCTTGAGCACTTTTTCCTGTGTACGGGGGAGCTGCAGGCCGATTTCGGGTTCACGGTGAAGGTCGTGACGGAGGCGGACGATGTCGTCCCGCAACTCCTTGGCGTCGGCAGCGATGGTCATTGTTTTACTCCTGGGCTTATCCGGGTCTCTTCCTTCAAACAATTGTCTGGTGATGTGCTTCACATGCTTGGAAACATCTGGAAATATGCACTTTCTCCGCCAAATATCAGGAATTATGCACTGATATGGCAGTATTGAGTCATGGAACTCAGCGAGGAAGATCTGCGCCTGATCAATGCCCTGCAAATTTCGCCGCGGCTCAGCTGGTCCGACGCAGCACAGGTCCTCGGGGTCCACGCCACCACCTTGGCTGCGCGTTGGGACCGGCTCCGGGACGCAGGCGCTGCCTGGACCACCTCTCATCTCACGGGTGATCCAAAAAATATGTGCCTGGCTATGGTGGATGTCGATTGCGACATGGACCTGAGGCCGGAGGTGACGGCAGCTTTGGCCGAGCTTCCTGAGGTGATCACCGTGGAAGAAGCGGCCAGCAACCGCGACCTGACCTTGACCGTCATCACCCAGGATTTGGAGCAGTTCAGCACGAAGCTGCTACCGAGGCTGAAGGAGATCCGAGGACTCACCAAGTACCAGACAGCACTCTGCACGCGCATCCACATCAGTGGTTACGCCTGGCGGCTCAACGTCCTCACCAAGGGCGAGCAGCAGGCACTCCGCGCGCTCGCAGGGCCTGAAACCAACCATCCGGCGGGACCGGATGCCAGTGCCACCCCGCTCCCCGAAAGCCACTTGGCGCTCATCCCTTTCCTTGCCCGGGACGGACGGGCCACCGCGGCGGAGATCGCCAGGGCGTTGGGCCGGAATCCGGCCACCGTGCAGCGGCAACTGGGCAGGGTCCTGGCCAGCCGGATGCTGTCCTTCCGCTGCGAGGTCGCCCAACAATTCTCGGGCTACCCTGTGACCATCCAGTGGTTCGCGAACGTCCCTCCAGGCAGGCACGAGGCCGCCGCCATCGAGTCCCGCGCCATCCGGAACGTGCGGTTCGCGGCCTCAACTACAGGGCGGACCAACTTCACCATCATCATGTGGCTGCGGTCCTTGGCCGAAGTCCTGGAAATGGAGCTCACCGTCCAGCAGCGCATCCCGGGCATCGAACTGGTGGAGAGCGTGGTCATGTTGAACACGGCAAAACGCGTCGGGTGGATGCTCAACCCGGACTCCACCGCCACGGGCAAGGTGGTGGCACCCTACGCGGAGCTGCTTCCCGACGGTACCTAGGCGTGTTTCACAGCCCTCAAAACAGTGTCCAAGGTGGTGCCCGACTCGCCGTCGGGGCCGGTGACGGAACGTTGGCGATCTGTGAGGACGTTAACGAACCACGGCTCGCGGTCCAGACGCAATGCGCCGGCCAGCTGCTCCGGCGTGAAGAACATGCCGGAATCGTGATGGTGGCTCCACGACGGCAGCCCGTGCGGATGATGTCCCACCACCAGCAACGTGCCGCCCGGGGCAACTGCCGCCGCTGCCATCGCCACGGACTCCCGCCATGGCAGCAGGGGTGAGTGCAGGAACTGGGCCGAGACCAAGTCGAATTCAGGCTGCGGCGCCCATTCCGTGAGGTCCTGTTGCTGCCACGTGATCCGGTCCGCGTGGCTGGTTTGCGCTGCATGCGCAGCTGCCCGTTCAAGCGCGACGGCGGAGACATCCAAGGCGGTCACGGTCCAGCCTTGCTCTGCGAGCCAGATGGCGTCGGCACCCTCGCCGCAACCGAGGTCCAGTGCTTTGCCGGGTTTCAGATCCTTGGCTTCGGCCACCAGTTGCGGATTCGGATTGCCGCTCCACACCTTGGTCCGTTCCCGGTACATGCCATCCCACATGTCCACTGCATTGTCCGCATCCTCGTGCAGGTTCAGGCCGCGTTGCTGGGCGTCGTCGTGTTCGTGGCCGTGCTGGTGCGTGTCAGCGCCGGTGCGCTGTTCGCCGTGGAGAGTGCCGCCGTCGTGCGTCTTTTCAGTCATACGCCAAGCGTGCCGCGAGGGGTGGACGGAAGGCAATGCCTGTTGCTGCTTCGGCAAGTTCGAACTAGTTGGGAGTCAGCAGGTGGGCGCGCCGGGTGGAACGTCATGACCGCCATCCTCTGATGCGGCTACGTGGGTTGGTTCCAGCGCTGCGCACCGGCTCCTGAAGCACCGAGCTCGTCGGACGGGTTCTGCAACGTGCACGACTTCAGGCTCAGGCAACCGCAGCCGATGCAACCGTCAAGATCGTTGCGGAGGTGTTGTAGGGCGGCGATGCGGTCGTCGAGTTCCTTGCGCCACCGCAGCGACAACCTGGCCCAATCGCGTTTGGTGGGAGTCCGGCCGTCCGGCAGGGAATCCAACGCCTCGCGAATGTCCTTCAACGGCAGGCCCACCCGCTGGGATGTCTTGATGAACGCGACCCGCCGCAGTGTGTCCCTCCGGTACCGCCGCTGGTTGCCTGCCGTCCGCTCCGCTTCGATCAGCCCGTTTCGTTCGTAGAAATGAAGGGCCGACGGCGCCACTCCGCTTCGCTCGGACAGCTCACCAATGGTGAGGGGCCGGTGGGTTGTGGCTGGCTGCATGGTGTGGCCTCCGGTGGCGTGGGTAGTGGATTGACCTCAACTTTAGTTGAGGTTCTAGGGTAGCCACCATGACCTCTGACACTTCAACGGCCGGGATACTGCGCCGCCCTTACTTGCTCGCCACCGTGGGAGCCTGCGCCCTGGTGTTCCTCAGCGCGTTCGAGTCCCTCGCCGTGACCACCATCATGCCGCTGGTGAGCCGCGACCTCGACGGTGCGAGCCTTTACGCCTTGGCTTTCGCAGGTCCTCTGGCCACGGGCGTGATGGGCATGGTGGCAGCGGGCAACTGGTCCGACCGTCGTGGTCCGGCAGCACCCCTGTACTCCTCCGTGGCATTGTTCGTGGCTGGTCTGCTCATAGCGGGCACGGCCGAAACCATGGAGGTGCTGGTGCTGGGCCGGTTGGTGCAGGGTCTGGGCGGTGGAGCGATGACCGTGGCCCTTTACGTTTTGGTGGCCCGGGTGTACCCACCGGTTCTGCACCCCAAGATCTTCGCCGCGTTCGCCGCGTCCTGGGTGGTTCCTTCCCTGGTAGGTCCATTCGCGGCAGGCGTGGTGGCCCAATTGAGCAGTTGGCATTGGGTGTTCCTCGGCGTCGTGGGCCTTGTTGTTCCGGCTTTGCTGATGGTGGTGCCGGCCGTGCGGGGAATGAACACCGAACCGGCTGCCGAGCCAGTTCCCTGGGCCTTCGGCCGAATGGGGTGGGCTGCGCTCGCGGCAATCGCTGTCCTGGGGCTGAACCTGTCCGCGGAGGTGCCGGGCTACGGCGGGGCGATTGCCGTCGTCGCGCTTGTCATTGCCCTTGTAGCGGTGAAGCCGCTGGTACCGCGTGGCACCCTCACCGCCCGGCGCGGCCTGCCCAGCGTAATCCTGGTCCGCGGGCTGGCGTCGGCGGCGTTCTTCGGAGCCGAGGTATACCTGCCGTACTTGCTGACTGAACGGTATGCATTCACGCCCACGTTCGCCGGACTGACCCTGACCGGTGCTGCGCTGGCCTGGGCGGGGGCGTCCGCAATCCAAGGCCGGCTGGGTGCCCGCTTGGCTGACGATCTCGCCGTGAGGATCGGAGCTGCACTGGTGTTGGTGGCCGTCATCTCCACACTGGTGACGGCCGCGTTTGCCCTGCCCGCGGCTGTGGCAATTGGCGGGTGGATCCTTGCCGGCGCCGGGATGGGCCTTATGTATCCGCGGCTCTCCGTGATGACCCTGGCGCTCTCCAGCGAGGAAAACCAAGGCTTCAACAGTGCAGCCATGTCCATTTCCGACTCCCTCGGCGGCGCACTCTCCCTCGCACTTACGGGGCTGGTGTTCGCGGCATTTACGACGAACCCGTTTGCGGGGGTCTTCGCACTCACGGCGGTTATCGCCGTCGTCGGGGTTGTTATTGCGCCGCGGGTCGCTGCCCGGGCGGGCGCTCGGCGGGGCGCTCGGCAGGGCGCTACCCCTGCCGAAGCAAGTACACCCGACCCCGAATCCGAACTAACGCACCACGCCTGAGCCCTTTATGGGGGTTGGTTGTGGGGCCTGCTTTGCGGGGTGTCTGTGCTTGGGAGGGTGTAGATCGGGCCCCGCAAGTTGTGGGGGTTGGTTGTGGGGCCTGGTCTGCGGGGTATTTGTGCCCGGGAGGGTGCAGATCGGGCCCCGCAAGGTGTGGGGGGGGGTTGTGGGGCCTGCTTTGCGGGGTGTTTGTGCCCGGGAGGGTGTAGATCGGGCCCCGCAAGGTGTGGGGGTTGGTTGTGGGGCCTGGTCTGCGGGGTGTTTGTGCCCGGGAGGGTGTAGATCGGGCCTCGCAAGGTGTGGGGGTTGGTTGTGGGGCCTCGCAAGGTGTGGGGGTTGGTTGTGGGGCCTGGTCTGCGGGGTGTTTGTGCCCGGGAGGGTGTAGATCGGGCCTCGCAAGGTGTGGGGGTTGGTTGTGGGGCCTGCTTTGCGGGGTATTTGTGCCCGGGAGGGTGCAGATCGGGCCCCGCAGCGGAGCCTGACCAGCGCCGATGCGGGCCCGCAGGAGAAAGACTGCTAAGCTAGGAACACTTGATGTGCGGTGACGCCCTGAAGCAGGTGGCCTGAAAGGCTGCGCGGCGGGGCATTTTTCATGTGAGAGGCACATCCTGCGTCGATGAACGCGTTCTATTTGGTCCCGGCCACCGCTGTTGAAGCGAATCGGTAGACCACCTGACTTTTCCTCGGCGAACCCCTGGCCCAACCGGCGTCGGGGGCCGATGTCCGCAATTGGACACCGCCCGAAAGACATGAAGTTTATGACTACTTTTGCTGCCCTTGGCACGCCCAAGCCCATTGCCGAATCCCTCGCCGCAGATGGCATCGAAGAGGCATTCCCCATCCAGGTGAAGACCCTCCCGGATACGCTCGCAGGCCGCGACGTCCTGGGCCGGGGCCGCACCGGGTCCGGCAAGACCATCGCTTTCGCCATCCCGCTCGTGGCCCGCTTGGCCGAGCGCGAAGCAAAGCACTTCCGCAAGCCCGGCCGCCCCATGGGCCTCGTCCTTGCGCCGACGCGTGAACTGGCAACACAGATCAACGCCACCATCGAGCCGCTGGCCAAGGCCATGGGCCTGAACACCACGGTCATCTACGGCGGCATCTCCCAGGCACGCCAGGAAAAGGCGCTGCGCGCCGGCGTCGACATCGTCATCGCCTGCCCGGGCCGCCTCGAAGACCTGATCCGCCAGCGCATCCTGACCCTCGAAGCTGTTGAGGTCACCGTCCTGGACGAGGCAGACCACATGGCTGACCTCGGCTTCCTCCCGGTCGTCAAGAAGCTCATGGACATGACCCCCACCCAGGGTCAGCGCCTGCTCTTCTCCGCAACGTTGGACAACGGTGTTGACAAGCTGGTCAACCGTTACCTTTCCAACCCGCTGACGCACTCCGTGGACGATCCCCAGGCCGCTGTCACCACCATGGAACACCACGTCCTGGTGGTCAACGACCAGACCGTCAAGAAGCAGCTCATTGTTGAACTGGCCTCCGGCGCCGGCCGCCGCGTCCTCTTCATGCGGACCAAGCACCACGCCCGCAAGCTTGCCAAGACCCTCACCGACGCCGGCATTCCCGCCGTCGACCTTCACGGCAACCTGTCGCAGAACGCCCGCGACCGCAACCTTGCCGAGTTCTCCAACGGTGACGTTCGCGTGCTGGTGGCTACCGACGTCGCAGCCCGCGGCGTGCACGTTGACGACGTCGAGCTCGTCATCCACGTGGACCCGCCCACAGAGCACAAGGCCTACCTGCACCGCTCAGGCCGTACGGCCCGCGCCGGTTCCGATGGCACCGTGGTCACCCTGACGCTTCCCGAGCAGCAGAGCGACGTCAAGAAGCTCATGAAGGCTGCCGGCGTCGACGTTTCGTTTGAACGCGTCACCGCCAGCTCACCCCTGGTTTCGAAGCTCGTAGGCGACATCGCGGACAAGGTTGATCCCCGCACCCGTGCGGCCCTCCTCGCTGCGAAGACCCAGCAGGGTGGCGGCACGTCCACCGGCGCCAACGCCCAGCGCAAGCGCGCACGCCGTTCCACGCAGGCTGCTCCTACTGCTGGTGGCCGTGGCGGTCGCAACGGACGCGGCAAGGTCGCGGCCGAGCCGGTCCGCACGGACGTCAACCGCGCCGAGCGTCGCGCAGCAATGAACGACGACGTCGCCCGCAGCCCCCGTGGTCGCGGCAAGGCCGGCGCTACTCACCGCAATGACGTTCCCGGCTCGCAGGGCCAGAACGGTCGCAGCGGGCGTCCGGCTACCGGCCAGCGCTCAGCTTCGGCTCCGCGCACGGCATCCACCACCAGCACCCGCACCGGTGGAAACAAGGCTGTTTGGTCTTCTGCAACGGGCGCTACGTCCGGTGGATCCTACGGTTCGGGTGCCTCCGGCAACTCCGGCCGCGGTGGATCCGGTGCAGGTCGTCCGGCACGCAGCGGTCCCCGCCGCGCATCGGCACCGGCATCGAACGAGCGTCGCGGCCGCTAACTTCACGTTGTGAGGCCCGCTCTGCGCGCTATTCCTTGGGTTTGGGACGCAGAGCAGGCCCCGCAAGTTTGAGTCTCGCGTTGTGAGGCCCGCTCTGCGCTCCATTCCTTGGGTTTGGGACGCAGAGCAGGCCCCGCAATCACCAGCCTCGGGCGCGCCACTCCTCAAGGTGTGGCCGCTCGGCGCCGAGGGTCGTGGGCAGCCCATGGCCCGGGTGCACCAGGGTTTCGTCCGGATATGCGTCGAACAGTCGCTCCGAAACGTCGTTCAACAGAGAAGTGAAACGTTCGGAATCGTTCTGTGTGTTGCCGACGCCTCCCGGAAACAACGAGTCCCCACTGAAAATGTGGGCCGGCCCGTCCGGATCCTGGTACACGAAAGCGATCGAGCCCGGGGTGTGTCCGCGCAAGTGGATTGCCCTGACCTCAAGGTCGTCGAACCGCTCAACGTCGCCGTGACCAAGCCGGACATCCACCGGAACCGGCAACGCATCGGCGTCGTCCGCTCCCGCTGAGGTGCTTGCGCCGGTGACTTCCACCAGCTCAGCCAGGGCCCGGACGTGGTCCCAGTGCTGGTGGGTGGTGGCGATCCTGGCCAACTTGGTTTCAACCTGGGAATCTGCGGTGCTGTCTTCGAGGAGCTGCCGAATGGCCGGAAGGTCATCGGCAGCATCGATCAGCAACTGCGCACCCGTGGACTTTGAGGTCAGCAGGTACACGTTGTTGTTCATTTCGCTGACCGAGATGCTGCGGATGGTGACCTCAGGCAATGAGTGAATAAGCGAATCCATGCGCATCAGCCTACGTTGTTGGCTTCGCGGCCCTGTGAAACCCAGTTCGGGTCAGCAGAGCGTGAACCCACGACGGCGGCCGCAGCTTGGTCGAGCTTCTCAAGCTGCGCTGTTCCCAGTTGCAGGGACAGTGCTCCAAGGTTCTCGTCGATCCGATACGTTTTACGCGTGCCGGGGATGGGAACCACGGAAATCCCGAGGCGCTGACCTTGGGCAAACAGCCAAGCCAGGGCTACCTGGGCCGGAGTTGCATCCAGCCCGCTGGCTACCTCGCGGACCGCGGCCACCACGGCCTGGTTCGCATCAAGTGCCTCTTCACCAAAGCGGGGGATCTTATGGCGGAAGTCATTTTCTCCAAGGTCGCCCGAGCTGACGGTTCCCGTAAGGAATCCACGGCCTAGAGGCGAATAAGGCACAAACCCGACGCCAAGTTCCTTGGCTGCAGGTACAACGTTGAGCTCAACATCCCTGCTCCAGATCGACCACTCGCTCTGGACCGCGGCAATGGGATGGACAGCGTTGGCCTGCCTGAGCTCCTCGGCTGTCACTTCCGATAATCCGAGGTGCCGGACCTTGCCCTCTCGGACCAGCTCCGCCATAGCCTCCACGGTTTCCACTATCGGAACGCGGAGGTCACGGCGGTGCATGTAGTAGAGGTCAATCATGTCAGTGCCCAGGCGGCGGAGGCTCGCTTCCGCCGCTTGCCTGATGTAGGGCGCATCCCCGCGGACACCCGTGTACCCGTCCGCGGGGTTGCCCTCAATTCCGAACTTCGTGGCCACTTGGATCTCGTCGCGCCGCTCTTTCAAGAGCCTGCCCACGAGTTCCTCGTTGCTGCCCGCGCCGTACACATCTGCGGTGTCGATGAACGTGATGCCCGCGTCCACCGCATGCCTGAGTGTGTTCAAGCCTTCCTCGGGCTCGATTCCGCCATAGACAGGGGTAAGTGCCATTCCGCCGAAGCCGAGGGGGCTGACTTTGAGGCCGTCGCCAAGCTGAACTGCAGTCATTAACTACTCCAATGCGCGTAGGTGTTCCAAGAGCCCTTTGTTGGCGTGAACCCGATGAAGGCGGAAGGTATTCCTGCTGGGGGAGTGGACGTGGGTTAGCTGGGGCGGTCCGACCGATTCGATGGTTCGCTGCTCATTCGATGGTAGGAGACGTCTAATGCGCTGCTAGCCATCGAAACGGAGCGAGCGGGGGAGCTATTCGGCCTTGGCAGCAGGCTTATCGGCAGGAAGGGCCTTCAAACCGGCAGCACAGCCCACGATTCCCGCGATGAACAGCAGCTTCAGCGGGCTCGCAGATTCCACACCCGTGAGCATGGCCCAACCAACCGTCAGTGCAGCGCCGATACCCACCCACACTGCGTAGGCGGTACCAAGGGGGATACGCTTCACAGCGATGCCCAGTCCGAGCATGCTCAATACTGCGGTGATGGCGAAGACCACCGTGGGCATGAGTTGTGTGAAGCCGTTGGACAGGCCCAATGCCGTGGCCCAGACGGCTTCGAGCAGAGCCGAGGCCAGGAGGATGATCCAGAAAATCCCGTTGCCGGTGTTCTTGGTGTTTGCAGTCATGGCTATGCCACCACCTTCAGGCCGACCACGCATGCGCCGATGCCCGCAAGCAGAAGCAGCCGGGCCGTCGTCGCGCGTTCAACCTTGGTGACCATCGCGTACGTGGCAGTCAGGACGACGCCGACGCCTACCCACACTGCGTAAGCAGTGCCCGTGGGGATGGACTGCATGGCGATCGCGAGTCCTGCCATGCTGGCAATGACCGACACCAGGAAAACGACGGTAGGTACGGGTTTACGGAAGCCTTTGGAACGGTGGAGCGCTGCGGCCCACACGGCCTCGAGAGCTCCGGAAAGAATGAGAATTATCCACGACATGACATTTCCTTTGGCCAGTCTTGTCGCGTTCCGGGTACTGAACCGTCGTCCGGAGGTTCCAGAGCGGAACCTTCATTTCAGGCTAGCAACTACTGCACGCGGTGGCCACTTCTGGTGGCTAACGTCACCAACCTAGGCGTGGGCTTCCAAGTGGTCGATTGAAATGACCGCGATGAAGCCGCGGCCCGAGATTTCCGGGCTGCGGGTATCGGAGCCGACCACGGCGTCATACCGTGAGAGCTCAACAGGTTCGGCTGCGCTGGGTGCCGGGGCGTCGCCGTCGGACTCTTCCTCCACAGTTGACGTTGCCTCCGCAACCGCGCCAGGTGCGACGGTGGCCTTGCCTTCAAGCACAACAGCAAGCTGGCCTTCGAACACTGGGTGGGCCCGCTTCTTCGAGATCTCCACAATGGACGTGTAGCCCTTGAAGGCGCCCTCGCGTGCAATGACGTTCAGATCCCGGATGTCCCCGGTAGGAAGCGTGGCCGACGACGAAGCCTCGCCCGAGAAACGGAAGGGCCGATACTTCTCCAGCGGGTGCTCCGAGCCGTCCACGGAGAGCAGCAGCAGTTCGCCGTCGATGATGGTGATAACCCGCTCCATACCGGGAAAGACGGAGAAATCGCCGGCTTTGGAGACGTCGGCGATGCTGACGCGCCAGTCCCATGCCCCGTCCTGGGCTGATGCTGCCTTGGGATGGCTGGCGAGTTCGCGCGTCACCCCACCGCCGTTGCGCCACGGCTCGGGACGGATGTCGGCAAAGCGAATGATCTCCATCCGACCAGCCTAGTGGTGGACATGGCTTCTGCGTTCGCATTCCGGCTTGCTAACGTCATATGTGGAAAACGTTGCGAGTTTGGCTGGAGGCACGGGAATGTTCGTCAAAGTGTGCGGATTGAGCACGCCGGAATCCCTCAGTGAGGCCGTCGACGCCGGTGCGGATGCGGTGGGATTCGTCCTTACCGCCAGCCCGCGCGAAGTCAGCCCGGAACAGGTCCGAATCCTGCTTCCCTTGGTGCCGGCCGGGGTCCATCCCGTGGGGGTTTTTCGGCACGAATCTGCCGCTGATGCCGTTGAAACAGCGCGAGCGGCAGGCCTCGAGTGGGTTCAGCTCCATGGTCACCGCACGGCCGAGGACGTAAAGACAGTGCACGACGCCGGGATGCGGCTCATCAGGGCTGTCACCATGGGTGCCCCTGAAGACGAGTTCGCCGATCTGGGCGAGGAGCTCTTCCTGGTTGATGCCGCCGTGCCGGGGTCGGGGGAGTCCTGGGACTACGCTTCTGTCCGGGCGAAGGGGCTTGATGGCCGCGAGTGGCTGCTCGCCGGCGGGCTGGAGTCCGGCAACGTGGCCTTTGCGGCAACCGCGGCCGGCGCCTGGGGAGTTGACGTGTCATCGGGCGTGGAGTCTTCCCGCGGGGTTAAGGACCTGGCCAGGATCCGCGCGTTCGTCCAAGCCGCCAAGGCCTGATCCTCTCTCACGTCCTGAACTGCTCCCCTGAAGTTGGACTGAGAATTTCAGTTCCGATTTGAGGGGAGCAGTTTTTATGTGTTCGCGTAGTTCTTTGTCTGTGGTGCAGCGGGTCTCGGCTGTAGCGTGTTTTGAAAGGGGTCTGGGGTATCGGGCGGCGGCCCGGTACTTGGATGCGCCGCCTGTGCCGGTCAGGGGACTGTATGGGTTATGGAGGATTCATGGGCGAGGAGTGTTGGTGACCAAGGCGCCGAAGTCATACTCTTTCGAGGTCAAGCTGGCGCTGGTGCAGCGGTTCCTGGCGGGCGAAACCGGGCCGGACTTGGCTGTTGAAGCGGGCCTGTCTTCACGTCAACTGCTGCAGAAATGGGTCAGGGCTTATCGATTGGCGGGTGAGGATGGGTTGCGGCCAAAACGCAACGGCACGCCAGCGAAGCCGAAGGTCGCACCTTCTCGGGAACCCGGGGCCGTGCCCTCGCGGAAGCCTGGTGCCGTGCCGTCCGTGAAGTCCGGGGCAGCTCCGCGGTCTGCGGAGGTTTCGGAGCTTGAGCAACTGCGTCGGGAGAACGAACTGTTGCGGGCTGAGGTGGCCTACTTGGGAAAATTGCGGGCCTTGAGGGCTCAGGAACGACGGTGAAGGTTCAAGCCCTCGTTGCTCTCAAGGCTGATTACCCGCTCCCGGTTCTGCTGCGGGTCGCGGGGCTGGCCCGCTCGACGTTCTTCTACCATCAGGCCCGGCTCCTGTCCCCGGACCCGAAGGAAGCTCTCAAGAGCGCCATCACAACGATCTTCACGACCAACCACGGCCGTTACGGACATCGCCGCATCCACACCGAGCTGGTGAAGCACGGCTGGACGGTGGCGAAGAAGACCGTGCTGAAACTGATGCGCGCCCTGGCCCTGCGCTGCAAGGTTCGGCAGCGGAAACGCTATAACTCCTACCAAGGCGAACAGGGCGTGATTGCACCGAACCTGCTGAACCGGGAATTCGACGCCGATGCTCCGAACCAGAAGTGGGTCACCGACGTCACCGAGTTCCGCGTCGGGGACCGGAAGCTCTACCTTTCACCCGTCATGGACCTTTTCGACCGGCAAATCATCTCCTATTCCATCGGTAACTCCCCGAACCTGGAACTGGCCAACACCTCGCTGCGTCAGGCCATCACCTGCCTGGAACCGGGTCAAAAACCGTTGGTGCACTCGGACCAAGGTTTCCAATACCAGCACGTGTTCTGGCGGCAACTGCTCAGCGAAGCCGGCGCCACCCAGTCAATGTCCCGCAAGGGCAACTGCTACGACAACGCGGTCATGGAGAACTTCTTCGGACATCTCAAGGAAGAACTCTTCCACCACGTCCGGTTTCTCAGCACCGACGCCCTGGCAACAGCACTGCACGAGTACATCCGCTGGTACAACAACGAAAGGATCTCCACCAAACTCGAAGGCCAGAGCCCGGTCCAATACCGGGCCCAGACCCTCGCAGCCTAAAATCCCAATAGCCAGTCCAACAATCGGGGACCAGTTCATCCCTTGGGTTTTCTGGCGATCCTCTCTCACGTCCCGTTGGGATGTGGGAGAGGGATGGTGGAAACCTACGGTTTAGTGGGAGAGGGATGGTGGGATCCGGCGGGGATGTGGGAGAGGGATGGTGGGATCCGGCGGGGATGTGGGAGAGGGATGGTGGGATCCGGCGGGGATGTGGGAGAGCGTCTGGCTGTCACTGGCACCCCATAGAATCGCTTCCAACATCCCGATTCACCGGAAACCACGAAAACCAGGAGTCAAGCATGAGCACAGAACACTTCACCCTGACCATGAGCCGTGAGTTTGACGCCCCTCGCGAGAGAGTTTTCGACGCTTGGATGGATCCGGACAAGCTCGCACAGTGGTTTGGCCCCGTGGAGGTGGAGGCGCCCCGCGAGAAAATCATTGTTGAGCCGCGGGTGGGCGGCATCTGGCAGGTGGTCATGGTGTGGTCGGATGAGAACGGCGAGCAGGAAGCACCCATCGAAGCTGTGATCTCGGAGCTGGAACCCCCGGTCCTCCTGGTCGCCAAAGCCAAGGCCGCTCCGGACGCCGACCACGAATTCGAGGAAATGCGCTTGGAATTCGAAGACCTCAACGGCCGCACGCGCATGAATGTCACGCAGGGCCCTTTCGAATCCCAGGAGTGGGTGGACATGACCCGTGACGGCTGGGGAACTTCGTTTGACAAGCTGGATGAGCTCCTGGCTTAGCGGGCAGTGGAACGCCGGATTAGTTAAGGGAAGATTCAGGGCAGACCCCTAGGCTTTTTGTCAGCCCCACAGTGGAGAATGGGGACTATGAAAACGCTCCTTAACATCATCTGGCTTGTCTTCGGTGGGTTCTGGCTGGCTTTGGGTTACTTCGCGGCCGGCATTATTTGCTGCGTGCTCATTGTGACCATCCCGTGGGGCATCGCGTCGTTCCGGATCGGTGCCTACTGCCTGTGGCCCTTCGGTCAAATGGTGGTGGAGAAGCCGGGCGGTGCAGGGGTGTTCGCTCTCCTCGGCAACGTGATCTGGCTGCTCGTTGCGGGTATCTGGATCGCGATCGGCCACGTGGTCACCGCCTTTGCCATGGCCATCACCATCATTGGGATCCCGCTGGCCATCGCCAACCTGAAGCTGATCCCGGTGTCCTTGATGCCGCTGGGCAAGCAGATTGTGCCGACCAACCAGCCGTTCGTCAGCACCTACCGCTAGGAAGCACCTACCGCTAAGAGGTCTCCACGGCACCGGTGCGCAGATCGAAACTGAACCGTCGCACCACACGCACGGCCCCGCCGTCGGCCTCCAGCGTGAACGCGACTTCCAGCGTGCTCCGGTCAAGATCCTCGGCTGTGACGGTGCAGGTAGGCGTGAAGTACAGGAGGTGCTCGCCCGGCAGCAGGTTTGCGGGCGGAAAATCGGCATGGTTGGCGTGCGGTCCGTGAAGTACGACGCCGGTCATCGCCCGGGTGCCGCAGTTGCGGACCCGCCCGGTGAACGCGAGGATGTCCCCGGCTTTGTAGCCGGAAATGATAGGTCCGTAGTTGAGGTCTTGGGCTTCACGGGTGCCGAGGACCTGGTTTCCGGCGTAGCCTTGGCCGATTTCCTTCCACGTTTGCACGTCCCACTGGCCGTCGCTGGTAGACGGAACCACATGGGATTCACCTGCGTTCTGCCATGCGACAGGACGGCCGGGGGTGATGGATCGCAGTTCCATGTCGAAAACCACGTCGCCGGATTCCGCGCCAGCCCGGCAATTGGAGGAAAGGCCTGCCCCATCAGCAGATCCAGACCCTCCCAACTGATTCGTCAACTGCTCCGCAGGGATGGACGCGAACACGATCTCCCGGTAGCCCTGCCGCTCATACAACACCCCGATGTTCCCGTCAGGCAAGCGAGTCACCGTGGAATAGGCCGAACTTCCGGGGCACACCACCAGCTTGGCCGGCCAGGTGGCGCCGTTGTCGGGCGAGAGGCTGAGTACCGTGTTCCGGCGCAGGTGCGGGTCCTGGTTGTTGCTGGCGATCAGCCAACGGGATGTGCCGGGTTCCGAGAATGGCATGCCCGGCTGCCCGTCAAAGCGGGTCAGGGAGCCGTTATCGCTGGGATCGGGGAGATCTTCAACCGGCTGAAGCGGGCTCCACGACAACCCGCCGTCCTCCGAGATTGACCAAAGGCGGCACGGCGTCGCCCGGGAATGAAGCAGGAGCCGGCCGTCGTCCAGGCACACCACCTTGTTTTCGTTGGGACCGATCCCGGATGGGCCATCACCGATCAGTTCTCCCAAAACCCAGGTGTCACCGTGGTCGTCACTGAACGCCGAGGCGGCCATGATGGTCCCCTCCACGAGAACTACGTACTGCTGAACCAGCCTGCCCTTGAACGGTCCGGTGTGGACCTGGATTCCTTGTCCTGCCGCCGCGAACAGGCCGCTGATTCCGGGGTGAGCCGACTTGAGCTGTGCGGTGAGCCGACGATGCTGCCAAGTGTCGCCGTCGTCGTCTGAGTAGCTGACGTCCGCGTGCTGGATATCGTCGTCCGGCGCGAGACCGGGGACGGCCTCGAAGAAGCCGGCGTGGGTTCCGGCCGCGTGGAACATGAAGATGCGTCCGGTCCGGGCGTCCACCAGCAGGCTGGGATCACCGAATCCCTGCAGTCCGGTCCCTGTCCGAACCACTTGCTGTGGACCCCAGGTCTTTCCGTTGTCCTTGCTGCGGCGCAGGAGGAGGTCGATGGGATTGGGGAGGTCGTCCAGGTTGGGCCGGCCGTCGTAGGCAGCCAGCAGGGTGCCCCGCATACTGACGGCGAGCGCAGGGATGCGGTACTGGCGGTAGCCGCCGACGCCACGGACTGCCAGGACGTGTTCGAGGTCGGGGACCGCCAGGGGCAGCTCTGGGCTCGCATCGGCATGGAGGTAGGAGGTCATACCTCCTAGTCTAGGGCGTCTGAAATGCCCCGTTCAGCAGCAATGCCACCACGGAACTGCCATCCAGTTCCGCTGCAATAGTGACGTCCTCGGCATAACCGGCGTCGATCAATTCCCGGCCGCTGGAGCAACTGCGCAACATTTCTGTCAGCCGGGGTCTGGCGGCGCCGAACGAAACGGCAGCCATCTCAGCTTCGGGAGAAAGGCCGCGTCGCCCGGCATTTGCCAGGCCGGCAATGAACGCGCCCGCACCGAGTTGATCCTCCAACGACGGCCGCAACGCTCCGTCCGTCCATTTTTCACCTGCTGCGATCACGGCTATCACGGCGTTTTCGGGCAGGGTGGCGTGGACCCAGCGGGCCGTTGCGGCGGCGTTTCGGAGTGAGACAGCCACTACCTTGGATGCCGAAGCCGCGAGCTCATGGCTGATTGTTGAACCGTTGGGGGAGGGGAGGACCACGCGCTCCAGCGTGCCCGCAGTGCGGAGGCTGGAAGGGGAAAGGCTCAAGCCCCCGGTGTTCCTCGGCCCGGCCAGCAAAGCCTGATGATGAGCCGCAAAATCAATCGCTGATGCGTCCCGATGAGGATAGGGAAACACCATCGCCCCGCGCTCAACCGCAACATTGACGCACGTGGTGAAGGACAGGACGTCAACCACCACCGCGAGGTCGGCTCCGGGAACTACCGCGCGGGCGCCGTCGAGCCCCCATTCAAACCGGACCGCGAACGGAAGTTGTCGCTGCGGCACACCCGGCTCGCCGGGCACATCACGCTCGCCGGGCACACCAGGCTCGCCCGGCTCGCCCGGGGAACCGCTCACGCGAGTTCCGCCGCGAGGTTGCGCCGCGCGGCGTCGAGCCAGAGCCCTTTGGCTCGTTCCCCATGGAACAGCGGGTCCAGGCCAAGGAGGTGACGCACGACGGCGGCGCGACCCTTCGCGAAGTCGTCGTCGCTGACGTGGGCGTAGTCTTCGCGGACGGCGGCCAGGTAGCGCGCATAGGCTTGCTGGTCGCCGCCGAGGACTGAGAGGTCCGCGTTGCAGAGGAGCGCCCCGGCATGGTCATCCGCTTCCGGGGAGTGGCTGGAGGTGAGCCGGACGAGCCGGGCTACCTCAGTCACGTCGGCAGGGGCGAGGCCCGCGGCCGTGAGTCGGTCCTCCGCCAGGATAGCCGAGTCTTCCTCATCCTGGCCGGCCACACCTTCGTAGACGGCGTCGTGGAACCATGCTGCCAAGGAGACGGTCCGGGCAGGTACCGCGGGTTCGGTCAGGACGTCGAGGGCCTCGAGAACTGCCAAAAGGTGGGTGCGGCTATGGTACTTCCTGCCGTCCTCACCCCAGCGTTCCAACAGTTCCAACCCCAACTCCTCGTGGCCGGGGAGAGTGCTGTTCCACCGCTCCATCAACGGGACCGTGAGGGCTTTGCTCCGTTCGCGCGCCGGGATCCGAAGGCCGCTTGCAATGAGTTTGCGGACCAGGATGCGGGCCTCGACGGGTATGGCACCGGCGAGGACGAGGTCATCGTAGCGGCGTTCCGGGACGTCGTAGTGGTCGCCGTCGAATGCCCTGTCCGGGACACCGGCAGCGGCGGCGAATGCATGAAGCTCATCCAGTGATGAATCCGATACCAAGTGCGAAAAAACGGTCCCGTGTGCGGGCCATAGGGGCGGATCAATGTAGACGGCCATTGCCAAAGTGTAGTCCCAAGTGATCCTTCCCAGTTGCCGGCCATCGGGACGTCTACCGCCGTGCTGCCGCCCCGGAAATCCGGGCTTCACTGTCCGAACTGTTCACGGCAACTGGGAAGGAGCGTGGGGATCTCAGTGCTGGGCGGGCAGGATGTTCTGGTTTCCGCGGAACACGTTGTCGGGATCGAACTCGCGCTTGACCAGGGAGAGCCTGCGATAGTTCTGCTCTCCGTAGGCCGCCATGATCCTGTCCTGGCCTTCGTCGCCGATGAAGTTCAGCCACACCCCTCCCGTGGTGTGCGGGGCAATATCCTGGCGGAACTGCTTGACCCAGGCTTTGGCTTCCTTGCCGCCCTCCGGCGTTTCAGCCAGGCCGAAGGGGTGACTAACCCATGCTGCGCCACGATGCTGCAACGGTGTGTTCGCGGCAGCGGGCCCGCCCACTGCCCCTCCCCAGCGTGCCACCAGTTGTTGGGAGTTCGGTCCGGGAAGCCGCTGCGCCGAGTCCACCAGAAGATCCAGCGCATCATCAGAGAGCTCATTGTGGTAGTCGGCACTCCAGTAGTTGTAGAGATCCGGAGGGTCGTCGATCATGCACTGGAAGTCCGCATAACCCATGGGGGAGACCAGGTCCACGGCGGGTCCCAACTCTTTGAACGGCCGGGCATGTTCTTCGCCCGACTCAACGTCTCCCGCGTAGAGGTAGGCCATGCCGACGGCCAGTTTGCCCACCATGTCTTCGGGAATGAACTGTTCCGGAGGGGCGGTGAGGTACACCAGCGCTGTGCCGACGGCGTCGGGAGCGTCAAGGGCAATCTGCCGGTAGGCACGGGACACGTCAGCGGCATCCCCGCCCGGGAACAGCATCAGGCCGGCCATGACTGTTGGCCCAAGATCGTGCAGTTTGAAGGTCAAGGAAGTCGCGACACCGAAGTTGCCTCCGCCGCCGTGGAGTCCCCAGAACAGCTCCGGGTTCTCTCCCGGACTGGCGGTCACCCGATCCCCGGACGCTGTGACAAGGTCCACGGAGAGCAGGTTGTCGCAGGCGAAACCGTAGGAGCGCTCCAGCCATCCCGAGCCCCCGCCCAACGTAAATCCGGAAACACCTGTGGTTGAGGCGCGGCCGCCGGTAACGGCCAGGCCGTATTGCTGGGTTGCCCGGTCGAACTCGCCCCACGTGAGTCCGGCACCTGCGGTGGCAGTCTTCGCTTCGGTGTTGATGCTGATGGACTTCATGGGACGGACGTCGATCACCAGCCCGTCGTCGTTGGTGGACATGCCCGCCACGGAATGCCCGCCGGATCTCACTGAAACGTCCAGGTTGTGGTTGTGCGCATAGCTGAGGGCTTCAGCCACTTCGGCGGGATCGGAGCATTTGGCGATGACAGCCGGTTTGCGGTCGATCATCGCATTGAAGAGTTTCCGGGCCTCGTCATAGCTGGGGTTGTCCGGACGAATCCATTCCATGGGACGCTCCTTCGCGCCTAAGACTCTCTCCCTAGTACAGGGTACGGCGGCGGGTCCGTCGGGGCTAGAGCCCGGGGCGCCCCGATGACGAAGAGTGCGACGACGGCGGCGCACCACTTCGCGCTCACCGCACCAGTGCTTACGGTGGCCTCGCGCGGGTAACGGTGCTCCCGTGACGCCAAACGGGTGCGCCGGGCGCCAAAGGGTGCAGCACCCCGGCCCACTACCTCCCCATCGCTGTGCTGGTTGCGCCGGAGCCGAGGGCGTGCCCAGTAATAATTGAATTGCGAAGAAATCAGCCCCATCCAGACGCATTTACGGAACTACACTGAGCCCATGCCGCAAATACGAATCTCCGAGGCCGCCCGCTTCCTGGGTGTCAGTGACGACACCGTCAGGCGCTGGACCGAGAACGGAACGCTGACCGCGCAGAAGGATCCGGCCGGGCGACTTGCCGTGGATGGCCTGGAACTCGCAACGCTTGCCCGCGACCAGTCCCATCTCCCGGATGACCCTGCCCGGGTTGGAAGTTCGGCCCGGAACCGCTTCGTTGGCTTGGTCACGGGGATCACTGCGGACAAGGTCATGGCGCAAGTGGAGCTTCAATGCGGCCCTTTCCGGGTGGTGTCACTCATGAGCAGTGAAGCCGTGCGCGAGCTCGGGCTGGAGCTCGGATCGGTAGCCACCGCTGTAGTCAAGGCCACCACAGTCATCATCGAGACTCCGCAGGGAAAGAGCATCATATGAGCATCACCGGTCATCGACTCAGACTCATGGCACTGTTGCTTGCCGGCGTTCTCTCAGCGGGCCTCGCAGGCTGTGCAGCGGACGCTTCAACACCTGCGGCCCCCTCAGCCGGTGCCTCGTACCCGCTGTCCGGCGAGATCACTGTTTTCGCAGCGGCGTCCCTGAAAACGACCTTCACTCAATTGGCCCAGGACTTTGAGGCCAAGAACCCCGGAACCAAGGTCAATCTGAGCTTCGCCGGTTCCTCGGACTTGGTCACGCAGATTTCGCAGGGCGCCCCCGCGGACGTGTTCGCCTCCGCCGACACCAAGAACATGACCAAGCTTGCCGACGCCCGGCTCGTGGAAGGCACTGCCGTCAACTTTGCCACCAACGTCCTGGAGATCGCCGTCCCACCCGGCAATCCAGCGTCGATCTCTTCTTTTGCTGACCTGGCCAAACCCGGTGTCAAGGTGGTGACCTGCGCCAGCCAGGTTCCTTGCGGAGCGGCCACTGAGGCTGTTGAAAAGGCCTCCGGAACTACCCTGAGCCCCGTCAGTGAGGAATCGTCCGTGACCGATGTCCTGGGCAAAGTCACCTCCCAGGAAGCCGACGCGGGGCTGGTCTACGTCACGGATATCAAGGGAGCGGGCAGCAAGGTAAAGGGCATCCCCTTCCCGGAATCGGACAAGGCCGTCAACACCTACCCGATTGCCACCGTTGGCACCAGCAAGAAGAAGGAGCTGGCTGCTGCCTTCATTGCCATGGTCACGGGTGACGACGGCAGGAAGATCCTTGCCGACGCCGGCTTCGGCACGCCGTAACCGGAGATCGTGATGAAACGCATCGGCTCCGGCTACCACGGCATCCCGTCGTGGGTCTTTGTCATCGCCGGCGTCGGGGGATTGCTGGTGGTCCTTCCACTGGTGGCGATGCTGGCCAAGGTCAACTGGCCGCAGTTCATTCCCCTCATCACCTCCGAATCCTCGCTGGCAGCGCTGGGCCTGAGTTTGCGGACCTCGGCTGCAAGTACTGTGCTCTGCATCGTGCTGGGAGTGCCCCTGGCCTTGGTACTGGCCCGCGGCGAGTTCCCCGGACAGCGGTTGCTCAGGGCTTTTGTCCTGTTGCCGCTGGTTCTTCCTCCGGTGGTCGGGGGCATTGCCCTCCTGTACACCTTCGGGCGGCAGGGCCTCTTGGGTAAGTCATTGGAGGCCGCGGGGATCCAGATTGCGTTTTCCACTACGGCCGTGGTCCTGGCCCAGACCTTTGTGGCCCTGCCGTTCCTTGTGGTCAGTCTTGAAGGGGCGCTGCGATCCGCCGGAAACAAGTACGAAGCGGTGGCGGCCACGCTTGGAGCCCGGCCCACAACAGTCCTTCGTCGTGTCACCCTTCCACTGGTTTTGCCAGGGCTGGCGTCCGGTGCTGTTTTGTCCTTCGCGCGCAGTCTGGGCGAGTTTGGTGCCACGCTGACCTTCGCGGGAAGCCTGGAGGGGGTAACCCGGACGTTGCCGCTGGAAATCTATCTGCAGCGTGAGACCGACGCCGATGCCGCCGTTGCGTTGTCCTTGGTCCTGGTGGCGGTAGCAGTTGCCGTGGTGGGGCTCAGTTACGGTCGCACGCAGCGCAACAAGCCCGTGGAGGTCCAGCCATGAGCTTCGAATTCCAGGCCAGCCTCGCCGCCAGAAACTTCCACATGTCCCTCAATCTCAGCGACGGCGAGACCGTTGCCATCCTGGGGCCCAACGGGGCCGGGAAGTCGACACTTCTGGGGGTCATCGCCGGCCTGCTGCGGCCCGACTCCGGCAAGGCGACCATGGGCGGGGCGACGAACGGGAACAGCAACAGGACCTTGTTCAACCTCGACGGCGGCACTCGCCTGTGGAGCCCGCCGCACCTCAGGGGGACTGCCTTGCTGGCGCAGGACGCGCTCCTGTTTCCCCATCTGAATGCCTTGGACAACGTTGCCTTCGGTCCGCGCAGCGCGGGGGCTTCGAAGAGGGCGGCCCGGGAAACGGCGCAGCACTGGCTGACGGAAGTGGAGGCGTTGCCCTTGGCCGGCCGCAAACCGGCTCAATTATCCGGCGGTCAGGCGCAGCGGGTTGCCGTGGCGCGGGCCCTTGCTGCTGCGCCGGAATTACTACTCCTGGACGAGCCCATGGCAGCGTTGGACATCCACGCAGCCCCGCTGTTGCGCCGTGTTCTCAAACGGGTGCTGCAGGATCGCAAAGCCATCATCGTGACGCACGACGTCCTGGATGCCTACATGTTGGCCGACCGCGTCATTGTGGTCGAAAGCGGCAGCATCGCAGAAGAAGGCCCCACCCGACGTGTCCTCGAACGGCCCAGAAGCCACTTTGCCGCTGGGTTGGCCGGGCTGAACCTGGTCACCGGCACCCTCACCAGCGAGGGAATCACGACGCCGGATGGCCGGGTCTTCGCCGGCAGACACGATCCCGAGTGGTCACCCTTGCCCGGTCAGGCAGGCGTGGCCGCTTTCCCGCCGTCGAGCGTTTCCGTCTTTCCGGGCGAGGTGCACGGAAGTCCCCGCAACTCCTTCCCTGTGGTCATCACGGACCTCGAGCCGCACGGCGACCAGATCCGTGTGCGTGCACGCTCCGGTGGGTCGGAACAGGCCCTCTCGGCTGACATCACCCCTGCGGCCTCCGCCGATCTGGGCCTGGTGCCGGGCATGGACGTGAGGTTCGTGGTCAAGTCCGCGCTGGTCTCGGTGTACCCCTCCTGAGATCCGCTGCCTGTCGGGTGCCGGTCAATCCTTGTACATCCTCTCGGCGTAGGACGGTCCGTAGTAGGACTCCAGGTCTGCCAGCGGTGTCTCGGGTTGGGTGTAGGTCCGTGCCAGGGTCGCGATGCTGGGCAGGCCTTCCGGATCCCAGGTTTCGGGCTGCCACAAGCCACTCCGCATGAAAGCCTTGCCGCAATGGGTAAACACTTCCTCTACGGAAACCACCACGGCTGCGCGGGGCCGGTGCCCCTTGACCACCATGTGATCGAAGAAGTCTGCGTCCCGGATAATCTGTGCCGTGCCGTTGATCCGCAGGGTGTCCGTCCGGCCCGGGACGACCGACAAGATGCCGACGTTCGGGTTCTCGAGGATGTTGTGGAAGCCGAAGGCCAGCCGGTTTCCGGGGCGCTCCGGGATGGCAACAGTGTGCTCATCCAGGACGTGGATGAATCCAGCAGGGTCTCCCTTGGGCGAGGCGTCTACCCGGCCCAGCGCATCGGTAGTCGAAAGCACGCAAAAGGGACTGGCTGCCAGCCACTGGCGATCGAAATCGCTGAGTGAAGTACGGACCTTCTTCCGCACGCGGTCAAGGGGGAGTCCTATGAGGTCTTCGAGTTCTTCCGGGCTTGAAATGGTATCCATGGGCCACAGCCTACGGGTGTTTTTTGCCCTGCGGAGCGTCTGCAACCGTTCCCGCCTTCCGCGCCCATGAGTACGGTCGCGGCAGGCGGGAACTGGTGCGATACCTACATCTCGGGGATGTCCAGTGCCTCATAAACCTGGATGGACGCTCCCGGCATCATCAGATGTGGATGCCCTTCAAGGAGTGCCAACGCGGCGTCCATGCTGTCGGCTTGAAGGATGGTGTAACCGGCTACGTCGGCGGCCGAATCCGAGACTCCGGAAGTGCCGATCTCTTTACCCCCACCCAGGGGCGTGCCAAGGTCGACAATGCCGTCGCCCGCCTTTTCCGCCCAGTCCATCCAGACCTTCATGCCTTCCGCCGCCGACTCCGGTGAGCTGTCCTGCATCGCCGATTCTGCGGACTGAGGAGCAGTGTAAAGCACCATGTACTTTGTCATGTCGGTTCCTTTTTTCGAAGTTTTGCCGGGCCTGTGGGAAGGCCGTTCCGCCCGGTCACAGCCTGATCGTAGACCCCTGTTATTCACATAGCCATGGTTTTATCTGGACACTGGTTTCGCCGTGGGCAAACATGGAACCCAGTGGACCAAAAATCAAAGTTGAGCGTAGTAGACTCAACTTTGTAAGCATTGGATCCACTCCAGAAAGGGAGCACTCTTTGGACGTCAAATTCACCACCAAAAGCCAGGAGGCCCTTTCTGCGGCCGCCATGAATGCCTCCACTGCCGGCAACCCGCAGCTGGAGCCTGCGCACCTGTTGAAGGCGCTGATGGACCAGCGTGAAGGCGTTGCCGTGGCACTTCTGCGTGCCACCGGAGCCGATCCGGATGCCGTGAGTGTGCAGGCCAGTTCCGCTATCAAGGCACTCCCGTCGTCGTCGGGAAGTTCCGTCCAGCAGGCCCAATTATCACGTCCTTCCATGCAGGCCATACAGACCGCCCAGAACGAGGCCGACAAGCTGGGAGACTCTTTCGTCTCTACCGAACATCTGCTGCTGGGTCTTTCGGCCGGAAGTGACGCGGTGGGGAAGTTAATGCGCGACGCCGGGGCCTCCCATGAGGCGCTGCTCGCCGCCCTGCCGGGTGTCCGCGGAGACAGGAATGTCAACTCCCCGGACCCGGAGAACACCTTCCAGGCGCTGGAGAAGTTCGGCACGGACCTTACTGCGGTAGCGCGTTCGGGCAAGCTGGACCCGGTCATCGGCCGTGACAGCGAGATCCGCCGCGTTGTTCAGGTGCTAAGCCGTCGCACAAAGAACAACCCTGTACTCATCGGTGAGCCGGGCGTTGGTAAGACAGCCGTGGTCGAGGGTCTTGCTCAGCGTATGGTGGCCGGCGATGTCCCGGAGAGCTTGCGCGGCAAGACGCTCATTGCTTTGGACCTCGCCTCCATGGTGGCCGGGGCGAAGTATCGCGGCGAGTTTGAGGAACGCCTTAAGGCTGTCCTTGAGGAGATCAAGAACTCCAACGGGCAGATCGTCACTTTCATCGACGAAATCCACACAGTAGTGGGTGCAGGTGCCACGGGCGAGAGCGCCATGGATGCAGGCAACATGCTCAAACCAATGCTGGCCCGCGGCGAGCTGCGCCTCATCGGCGCCACCACCTTGGACGAGTACCGGGAAAACATTGAGAAGGACCCCGCCCTTGAGCGGCGCTTCCAGCAGGTCTATGTCGGCGAGCCCAGCGTGGAGGACACCATCGGCATCCTTCGTGGACTGAAGGAACGCTACGAGGCACACCACAAAGTGGCCATCGCGGACTCGGCGTTGGTGGCAGCGGCAACCCTGTCGAACCGCTACATCTCTGGTCGGCAGCTTCCTGATAAGGCCATCGACCTCGTGGACGAGGCAGCATCCCGGCTGCGCATGGAGATCGACTCCGCGCCGGAGGAAATCGACCAGCTTCGACGGGCTGTGGACCGTTTGACCATGGAGGAGTTGGCTCTCCAGGGCGAGACGGATCCTGCATCGGTGGAGCGGCTGGCTGCCCTGCGTGCGGACAAAGCGGACAAGAATGAAGAGCTCAGTGCCTTGAACGCGCGCTGGGAAGCAGAGAAGGCCGGACTCAACCGCGTTGGTGACCTCAAGGCCAAGATCGATGAACTCCGTTCAGCCGCGGATAAGTCCCAGCGCGAAGGCGATCTGGAGTCGGCCTCGCGGATCCTCTACGGAGAGCTGCCCGCCCTTGAACGTGAGCTGAGCGCCGCGGCTGAGGAGGAATCAGCGCGAAGTGACTCAAAGCCTGAGCTGATGGTTGCTGAGGACGTCACCGCTGATGATATCGCCGAGGTCATCTCCGCTTGGACCGGCATCCCTGCCGGACGCATGCTCCAAGGCGAATCGCAGAAGCTGCTGCACATGGAAGAAGAACTCGGAAAGCGCCTGATCGGACAGAGCAAGGCTGTGCAGGCAGTCTCTGATGCCGTGCGCCGTGCCCGTGCCGGCATCAGCGATCCCAACCGTCCCACAGGCTCGTTCCTGTTCCTCGGCCCCACCGGCGTCGGCAAGACGGAGCTGGCCAAGGCCTTGGCGGACTTCCTCTTTGACGACGAACGCGCCATGATCCGGATCGACATGTCCGAGTACAGCGAGAAGCATTCGGTAGCCCGCCTGGTGGGTGCTCCTCCGGGATACGTCGGCTACGAGGAAGGCGGCCAGCTCACCGAGGCTGTCCGGCGCAGGCCGTACTCCGTGGTGCTGTTGGACGAGGTGGAGAAGGCTCACCCCGAGGTCTTCGACATCCTTCTGCAGGTGCTCGACGACGGCCGCCTCACCGATGGCCAAGGCCGAACTGTGGACTTCCGCAACACCATTCTGGTGCTCACGTCCAACTCCGGCAGCCAGTTCCTGGTAGACCCGGGCATGGATGCCAAGGCCAAGCGTGATGCAGTCATGGCAGTGGTGCAGGCATCGTTCAAGCCGGAATTCCTGAACCGCCTGGATGAGATCGTGCTCTTCGATCCCCTGACTGTGGAAGAACTGGCCAGGATCGTGGAACTGCACGTAGCCGAGTTGAGCAACCGGCTCCGTGATCGCCGGTTGAGCCTCGAGGTGTCGGACGGAGCCAGGGCATGGTTGGCTATGTCCGGCTTCGATCCCGCGTACGGCGCACGCCCACTTCGGCGGCTGGTCCAGCGTGAAATCGGCGACCGCCTGGCCAAGGAGATCCTTGCCGGTGAAATCACCGACGGAGACACCGTGCTGGTGGACACTGCGGCTGACCTCGACGAACTCACCATTGAGGGGCTGGAGGCACTGGCAGGACCCGACGGCGGCATGCCGGCGGGTGCGGGGCTGACAGTCCGCAGGAAGTAGCGCCCCGCAGGAAGTAGCGCCCGCCGCAGGATTGTCGTCCCGGCCTGAACGGGACTGGCCGAAAGTAGCCCGTCGGATGCAAGTGCAGCCGGCGGGCTACTTCTGCAGGAGGTCTTCCTTGATGGTGTTGCCCGAGTCCACCACGATGAAGCAGTCCAGCCGGCGATCGCCCCGATCCCAACTGGTGGTGCTGGGGTAAACGTTTTGCTGCAGCAGAACGTAGTTCTCGGCTGCCTTGTTGAGCTTTCCAACCGCCGCCTTGCATACCTCCCGACCCTTTTCCCGGAGGGCGTTGGTCCCCGGGAAGGAATCGTCGCCCGGGTACACGTGAATTCCAATGAGCTGCGCTGAGTGTTCGGTATCGCAGGCTACTGCACGTGCCTCGCTGGCATTTGGATCAAAGTCGGCGAAGCAGTCACCTACTTGAAAGTCCTTTGAATTTGCATCACGGGGGAGCGGCCCGGGGGTAGCTGTGGCACTCGGAGTGGTAACGGCAGCTTCGGGGCGGGTTCCCAGGAGATTCAGCAGCACCCAAATCACCACGCCTATGAGAACCAGGACGCCCACCACGATGCCCCCGATGACCAAGCGTTGCCGTTTGACCGGATCACCGTTCGCTTCTGGTGGTGCATCCTGACCCGGATATGGCTGCTGGCCTGGATATGGCTGCTGGCCCGGATACGGCTCCTGCCCCGCATAAGGCTGCTGACCTGGATACGCGCTGGCGTATGTAGGGGCCTGCCCGCCAGAGGGTGGCATGGCCGGATCCGGCTGGGTGCCCGGGTCCGGAACGAAGTCGGGGTCGAGTTCGGGTGCAGGATCCGGCTGTAGTCCCGACGGAGATGCCCAGGGGGCTGGCGGGGTTTGCTGGTTTGGGGAGCCATCCTGCTGGTGCGGGGCTGCGGAGACCCGTTCCGGGGCCGGCAGGCCAGGAGCTTGTCCCGCAACCATTCCAGGCTGCTGTCCCCAGACGGGTTGTTGCCCAACCCCGGGCTCAGGTTGCTTGTCGGGTCCGTTCACGGGCGGTAGCTCGGGCTGCTGGCCGCCTGATGCCCCATCCGTTTGCCCGCCCGTCCCGGATGCCGGAGTATCAGCGCCGGCGGGTCCGGTTTTGGGCGCGGGAGGCACCCCGTCCTTGTCCTGGTCGCGTGGGGAACCATCGCGTGGTGGAGTGTTGTCCTGGCTCATTTTCCGGGTGTGCCTTCCTGCCGTGACGCCGCATTGAGGCAGACTCTACCCAATTTTTGGGCCCCGAGGGGGTGTTCGGCCGTGGTTTTGGCAGGAGTTCGCCCGGACGCGGGGTTGTGGTGGCGCGCGGGTACCCCTGAAAGCATGTAATCTAGACATACGACAAATTGACCAAACATTCCGGGGCCTCACCGATAGCCAAGGTGACCACCTCCGGTCCAAGTACAAAAGGGGGTCACGCCATGGGGCGCGGCCGTCAAAAGGCAAAAGCTACCAAGCAGGCTCGGGATATTAAGTACTACTCCCCGAACACTGACTATTCGGCACTTGAGCGGGAGCTCACGGGTCCGTCCAGTCGTGTCAAGAGCCACTTCCCCGACGATCCTCCGGAGCCGGACTATTCGGCTTATGAGGATAAGTACGCGGAAGATGATGACGACGAGGTTGACACCCGCCGGATCGGATAGCTGTCGCAACCAACAGGTGCCGTAGGCACTGAGTTGCGGACCGCCGTCGTACTTCAAGGTCATCGCGCATTTTCGGATGCCGTTTATCTTTTTGAAAAGGGCCCCCGGGGCACGCCATTCATTGGCGTACCCTGGGGGCCCTTTTTTGCGTAGGCTGGAGTTTCGAGCGCATCGAAAGGAACACCATGCCGGAGGCTGACAGCTATAAGCAAGGGACGCCCTGTTGGGTGGACCTTTCCTCCACTGACATTGAGGTTTCCCGGAAGTTCTACAGTGACCTCTTTGGGTGGGAGCTGGATGCCATGGACGCCGGCAACGGCATGACCTATTACATGGCCAAACTCAAGGGGCGCTACGTGGCCGGAATGATGCAGCAGATGCCCGATGCCCCGGAGGGGATGCCCTCCTACTGGGCCAACTACCTGGCAGTAGATTCCGCTGACGAGGCCGCCGGGCGAGTGGAAGCTGCCGGCGGAGCGCTCCTTTTCCCTCCTGACACTGTTCCAAACGGTTCAGGGCGTATGTTCTTCGCCACAGATCCCACCGGAGCGCAGATCGGTTTTTGGGAAGCCGGAAGCCATCCGGGATCGGGATTGGTCAACGAGCCTGGAGCCATGATCTGGAATGAACTGCAGACCAACGATGTCCCCAAGGCCGTGGCATTCTATGAGGCGGTGACCGGCTGCACCAGCGAAACCGAGCCGGCCGGTGACCTGCAGGAGTACACGAGCCTTCTGGTCGATGGAAAGCGGATTGCGGGTGCGCTGAAGTTACCCATCGAAGGTCTGTCGCCGTTCTGGATGACGTACTTCAACGTGGAGGACATCGATGCCACCGTGGAGCAGGCCGTTGATCTGGGCAGCCACGTCATCGCCCCCGCGTTCGATGTGCCGGGAGTCGGTCGCATGGCAGTCCTCATGGACCCTGCAGGCGCGGCATTCAGCATCATGACAGGCTTGGCAGCATGACTACACGCAAGCACTACGCCAGCGGTGAGCCGTGCTGGGCTGACCTGCAGACCCGGGATGTGGCCGCGGCCAAGGATTTTTATCAGCACGTTTTCGGATGGAGCTTCAAGGACCTGCCCACTCCGGACGGCCGCAACTATGCGCAGGCGTTCGTCAAGGATCAGTTGGTGGCGGTGATCGCCCCGCAGAACCCGATGCAGGAGGCGGCCGGAACGCAGGGCCAATGGAACATCTATATCGCCGCCACTGATACTGAGGAAATTGCCGACGACGCCGTTCACGCGGGAGGCAAGCTCCAGTTTGGTCCTGAGCCGGTCGCAGACACGGGCGTCCTGGCGTTCATTGAGCCGCCTGGCGGTGGAACCACGGGTATTTGGCAGGCCGGGACGCACGTGGGAAGCCACCTGTTCAATGAGCCTGGCGCGTTGGCGTGGGCTGAACTGCTGACGCCTGAGCCGCAGGCCGCCGTCGCGTTCTTTCAGGAGCTTTTTGGTCACGAAGTCACCGAATACCCGCAGGACGACGGCGGCAGCTACAGCACGTTGATGGTCAACGGTGACGAGGTGGCCGGCATTGTTCCTGCCGATGAAGGCGAGGACGCTGCCTGGCAGATCTACTTCGGCGTCGCGGACGTGCGCAAGGCCGCAGAGGCCGCGGTGGCTGCAGGGGGAGAGCTCTTGGTCGAGCCGGAAGGCAAGCCTGAGACCGGCTCGCTGGCCACTATTCGGGATCCGCAGGGCGGAATCCTGAGCTTGATCCAGACGTAGAACCACGTAGCAAAAAAGAGCGGCCGGGCAGTTCATCACTGCCCGGCCGCTCCTTTTATGAAGCAAGAACGCGCTTAGGCGTAGGCGTTCACCAAACGGACAGCGCCGCCGTCGACGCCCTTGGCGCCCTGGACGTAATCCGGGCCGGTCTTGTCGATCGAGTCGCTGTCAGCCGAGACCGTACCCATAACCCAGGAGGGCAGACCACGGTCGTTCAAGCGGGCGACGGCAGCATCGGCTGCTTCGGCGGAAACAATGGCAACCATGCCCACGCCGAGGTTCAGCGTGCGCTCGAGGTCGGCCAGCGGGACGTTGCCGAGCTCGGAAACCAGCTTGAAGATGGCGGGCAGTTCCCAGGTGTTGCGGTCCACTGTTGCCACGAGGCCCTGCGGGAGGACACGTGCCAGGTTGGCAGCCAGGCCGCCACCGGTGACGTGGCTGAAGCCGTGAACGGCGTTGGCCGAGTGCACCGGGAAGGTGCGGGCGAGGTCGAGGCAGTCAGCTGCGTAGACGCGGGTGGGCTCCAGGAGTTCTTCACCCAGGGTGCGTCCGAGTTCGGAGACCTGACGGTCCAGTGCCCAGCCGGCGTGGTTGATGACGCGGCGGACCAGGGAGTAGCCGTTGGAGTGCAGGCCGGAGGATGCCATGCCGATCACAACATCGCCGGCGCGGACGCGGTCCGGGCCGAGGAGGGCGTCGGCTTCTACGATGCCTGTTGCGGCACCCGCGACGTCGTACTCGTGCTCACCCAAAAGACCCGGGTGCTCAGCGGTTTCGCCACCCACCAGGGCGGTGCCGGCAACGGAGCAGGCTGCAGCGATACCGCGGACAATGTCAGCGATGCGCTCGGGGACAACCTTGCCGCAAGCGATGTAGTCGGTCATGTAGAGCGGCTCAGCACCCACCACAACGATGTCGTCCACCACCATGCCCACCAGGTCGAAACCGATGGTGTCGTGGATGTCCATGGCCTGGGCAATGGCCACCTTGGTACCCACACCGTCCGTGGACGTTGCCAGCAGCGGCTTCTTGTAGGTCAGCAGCTTTGAGACGTCGTACAGGCCAGCGAAACCGCCGACGCCGCCAATCACCGAGGAGTTGTGCGTCGCCTTGATGGCGCCCTTCATGAGTTCGACTGCGCGGTCTCCCGCTTCGACGTCGACACCCGCGGAGGCGTAGGTGATACCGGAGTTATTCTCAGCGGCGGGTGTTGCGGAGCTCATACAGACTCTTTCTTGTCGGCGTCGGTCAAACGATCAGCGTCGGTAAGCAGGTTTTCGAATTCGGCATCAGGTCCGGGATCGCACCCCGTGGCGCCGGGCTTCTCGGCCGGGTCCTCGGAATCATCCACGGAATCGGCCTCAGAGGCAGGAGGCAGGCCGCCGAGGTCGGTGCGCTCCAGCAGGTTCTTCCCCAGCTTGTCCGCGTGCGGCAGCTCGATGGGGTACTTGCCGGTGAAGCAGGCCGTGCAGAGGCGTTCGCGCGGCTGCTGGGTAGCGCCGATCATGCCGTCTTCGGAGATGTAGGCCAGTGAGTCAGCGCCGATCGCCTGGGAGATCTCCTCGATGGTTGCGCCGTTGGCGATCAGTTCCGCGCGGGACGCGAAGTCGATGCCGTAGAAGCAGGGCCACTGAACCGGGGGCGAGGAAATCTTGACGTGCACTGCGGCGGCACCGGCTTCCCGGAGCATCCGGACGATGGCACGCTGGGTGTTGCCGCGGACGATCGAGTCATCCACCACCACAATGCGCTTGCCACGGATCACCGATTCCAGGGCGTTGAGCTTGAGCCGGATACCCAGCTGGCGCAAGGTCTGCGAGGGCTGAATGAACGTGCGGCCCACGTAGGCGTTCTTGACGAAGCCGTGCGCGAACGGGATGCCGGACTGCTCGGCGTAACCCACGGCTGCGGGTGTGCCGGACTCGGGAACCGGGATCACGAGGTCTGCCTCATGGGTGTTTTCGCGGGCCAGCTGGCGGCCCATCTCAACACGGGCCTCGTACACGGAGCGGCCGGCGATGGCAGCATCCGGGCGGGCGAGGTAAACGTATTCGAAGACACAGCCTGCGGGCGTGGCCTCAGCGAAGCGCTGGGAGCGGACGCCGTCTTCATCGATGGCAATGAATTCGCCGGGCTCGATCTCGCGGATGAAGCTCGCGCCAACGGTGGCCAGGCCGGCCTGCTCGGAGGCGACAACCCAGCCGCGCTCCAGGCGGCCCAGGCACAGCGGGCGGATGCCGTAGGTATCGCGTGCTGCGTAGAGGGTTCCCTCATCCATGAAGACGAAGCAGAAGCCACCCTTGATCTTGGGCAGCAGCTCCAAAGCGGTCTGCTCCAGGGTCTTGCCCTCTTCGCCCTCAAGGAGCGCGGTCACCAAGGCGGTGTCCGAGGTGTTGCCCTGCTTCATTTCACCGGTCAGCTGGCCGTCGTTGCGCTCAAGGATCATTTCCCGGAGCTCAGCGGTGTTGGTCAGGTTGCCATTGTGGGCCAGGGCAACCGTGCCGGTTGCAGTCGCACCCAGCGTTGGCTGCGCGTTGGCCCAGTGGCTTGCACCGGTGGTGGAGTACCGGCAGTGGCCAACGGCCAGGTGCCCGGTAAGGGTGTTCAGGGTCGTCTCATCGAAGACCTGGGACACAAGCCCCATGTCCTTATAGACATTGATGCGCTTGCCGTCACTGGTAGCAATACCAGCCGATTCTTGTCCGCGGTGCTGCAGCGCATACAGCCCGTAATAGGTGAGTTTTGCTACTTCTTCACCGGGAGCCCAAACCCCGAAGACGCCACAAGCGTCCTGGGGGCCTTTTTCGCCGGGGAGAAGATCATGAGAAAGTTTTCCGTCGCCACGTGCCACTGGTCGATTGTCTCATGTTGTGGCCGTGGTACGTTCCCCCGCGGGCTATATGACCCCGGGAACGGGCGCAGAACAGGGGTGTTGCCGCGAAAATGCGGTGTGTCTCACATTCAGCACCCCTGCGAAGAGGCGCGTCGGTCGCCTGACTTAGCGGACGTCGTCGTGCTCTGGTCCTTCATCAGGGACCGAATCCGGGACGGCTTCCACCACGGCGCGCTGGGAGCGCTTGACGCTGATGCGGTCCAGGACCAGGGCGAGGATGGAGAACAGGATGACGCCGCCGCCCGCGCAGACAATGAGGAAGAAACCAAAGACCGTGCCGGCGTCGAAAGCGGGGTCGGCTTGGCGGCCGTACGCGATGATGGCGGCCACGATTGCACCCACCACGGCCCCCAAAATCATGAAGGGTACAAACTTGGGTGCCCGGCGAACTGTGATCTCGCGACGGGCGGAGTTGGGGGTGGTGTCCTCTGAAGCCATGCGTTAAAGCGTACCGTTCCGGGTTTGTGTACAGATAATGCCCCTAAGGAGTCACCTTAAGGGCATTATCTGTACACAAAGTTCCGGGGTCAGCTGCCGCGGTACGTCGAGAACGCGAACGGGCTCAGCAGGAGTGGCACATGGTAGTGCTCGCCGGCGTCGGAAACTGTGAAGTTCAAGTCCACTTCGGGGAAGAACGTCTCAATGCCGAGGCCCTCGTAGTAGGCGCCGGTGGCGAAGTTCAGGCGGTAAGCGCCACCGGGAATCCGCTCGGGACCAAGGGTCTTGATGCGGCCGTCGGCGTCGGTTTCGCCCTTCGCCACCAGGGTCCAGTCGTCGCCTTCGCGAACGTAAAGTACGACGGCGACACCCGCCGCCGGGCGTCCGGAACCTGTGTCCAGGATGTGTGTGGTTACTTGTGAAACGCTCATGCGTTGACTCCTTCGCTGATCAGTCCGGAGAGGCGCAGCAGTGCGATCTCCCGCAGCTGGCCGGCCACGATCGTGTCTTCTTCTTGGGGGGTGTGGGTGAGGCGTTCCTGGAGGGCGGTGAGCATTTCCCGTGCGCTGCGGCCGGCGGCGCGGATCAGGAAAACCCTGCCGAACTTTTCCTCATAGGCCCGATTGCCCTCGGCCAGGGCAGCGGTGATCGCGGTGTCACCCGGATCCACTCCGGCCTGCTCCGAACGCGACATTGCGGCCTCGGTGGTCTGGGCCTTGGGGCGTTCGCCAATGCGGGGGTGGTGCGCCATGGCGGACTCAACCTCGGCGGCGGTGAAGGGCTCGGCGGCGTTCCGGGCTTGGCCCAGAAGGTCGTCGACGGTGGTGAAGGGCCGCGCGTCTGCGATGGCTTCCACCCAGCGGCTGATATCCAGGCAGGGGGTCAGGATCCTGATGGCCTCGGCCCGGTCAACACTGTTGAATTCTGCAAGCTCCATGCTTGTGACATCCTCGTGCAAATGCTGGCATCCATGGTGTGGGCTATGCGGAACCCCAGCTGTTGCCGGAGGAAGCCTTATGCTTTCGAGCTTCCGCATCATGGAACTGTTATTTCAGCATACGTAATTCAGTTAAGCCGAGTCATCGGCCTGGTGTCAAGAGACTACCGCGCTGTGGCGTCGGGTCCGCACTGTCAGGTAGAGACGATGGGCAGTAATGACCAAGGCAAGCCAGGCGACCCCAATGGCCCAGGCGGCCAGCACATCGGTCAACCAGTGATGGCCAAGATAGACGCGGCTGAGGCCCATGGTGAAGGCGAATGCTGCGGCAACCACCACGGTGATCACCCTGGCCTTGGTGGTCTTGAGCCTGAGGATGATCAAGTACGCCACGATTCCGGCAATCACGATCGAGTTCAGAGAATGGCCGCTGGGGAATGACGCCGAATGTTCGTAGGGAGGGATGGCATCTGCCAGGTCCGGGCGGGCCCGGCCGAAGAGCGGCTTGCCCAGGATGGTGATGATCAGTGAGCCCAGTCCGGCGGCGAGCATCAGGATGACCGGCGTCCATGATCGCCGTTTGGTGGCCAGGAAAATCATGATGCCCACGGCAATGATGGGCATGCCCACGGTGCCGCCAATGTTGGTGTATGCGGTAACCCCGGCATCCAGGGCGGGGGAGCGCACGCTCTTTGCCCCGGCCAGGAAGGGGTCATCCAAGCCTGCCACGCCATCGGCCTCCGTGACGGACTCGTACACTTCGCCAAAGACCAGTGCCAGGGACAATGCCGCGGCAAGGCCCACTACCAGCGTGATCATGAGGGCCGCGTAGGGTCCCAGCAGGGAGGTGACCTTCTCGGCGCCCCGAGCCAGCGTTCGGCCCGCGGGGGACTTCCAATTGGTTAGGTCCTGCCCGGCAACAAACCTGTCCTGGCTGACTTCGCCGCGGACGCCCTGCTCCGGCGCCTCTTTTCCTTCAGTCGTCACTTGTGTCCCCTATCCGTGGCGGCCTCGGTATTGGTGAGTAACCTTAGCAGTTTGGGCTTGGAGATTCCTGGGTGCGGAGCCCGTTAGCGTGCGGCTTCAGGTAGCGGTTGGCCGACTTTGACCAGGAGCGCCTGATCGGGGCCGAGCTCCTGGCCGTCCGCGCTGAGTGGCCGCACTTCGGGAACGGGTTGCCCGGTTGCGGGATCGATGAGAACCGAATGTGACTCGCCAGCGGTGAAGGCATTGCGCTCACCCCACTGGCGCAGGCTGAGGATCAGGGTGAAGAGGTCTCGGCCCGCGTCCGTCAGTTCGTACTGGCTCCGGGTGCCGCTCTGGTTGGGGATCCTGGCTAGGAGGCCTCTGTCCACAAGGAGGCGAAGGCGGTCCGAAAGGATGTTCTTGGCCACTCCCAGTGATTTCTCGAACTCCGAGAATCTCCGCTTGCCGTCCAATGAGTCCCGAATGATGAGCAGGGTCCACTTGTCCCCTACAAGATCGACTGCCCTTGCTACGGGACATTCAGGATCTGTCCACTCGAGACCACTTGGTGGCAACATGCAACCATTCTGCCATAGGCTCCGATGGTTGCATCTTGAAACCAAACCTTGGAGGCGTTGTGAGCCCTTACTCCCTGACGAAACCCGACCGTGGGCTACTCCTTCTTCTCGCCGTGGCAGCCGGGTTCATGGTGGCCAACATCTACTACGGACAACCCCTTCTTGAGCGCATGGGAACCGACTTAGGGATCCCCATAGCTGCGGTTGGATGGATTGTGGCGGCATCCCAAGCCGGATATCTGCTGGGGCTGGTTCTCCTGGTGCCACTGGGAGACATGGTGGACCGCCGGATTCTGATCAGCGTCCAAGTGGCCGCAAGCGCCGTGGGAGCGGGTGCCGTGGCCCTTGCAACAACTCCAACAGCCTTGCTGCTTGCTTTCGGCATTCTTGGACTCGCCTCCTCGGTGGTGCAGACCATCGTGGCGTATACCGCCGCCTCCAGTACCCCCGAGCAAAGGGGCGGAAGCATCGGAACCGTCACTGCCGGCGTCGTGAGCGGCATTATTCTTGCCCGCACGCTGGCGGGAGGTCTGACAGACCTGTGGGGATGGCGGTCGGTCTACGTTCTCGCGGGGGTGACAGGTGCGATCCTGGCGGTCGCGGTATTTCGTGCCCTGCCCCGGGAACCAGCCGGGAACGGTGAGGGACGCTATTGGCGGGCTGTTTCATCGGTGGTGGTCCTAACGCGGCGAAACCCCGTTTTCCGGACGCGTGCACTCATCACCATGCTGCTGTTCGCGTCCTTCGGGGTGCTGTGGAGCGGCATGGCCCTGCTGCTCAGCGGACCCGCGTGGAACCTTCCACCGGGGCTGATCGGGCTCTTCGGCCTGGCCGGGCTCGTGGGCGTGGTGGCGGCGTCCCGGGCAGGTGGTGCCGCGGATCGCGGATGGGGCCAACGGGTCACGCTCGCAAGCCTGCTGGCACTCCTCGGTTCATGGGTGGTGTTGTCCTTCGGCACGTGGTCGCTGATCTGGTTCATCGTTGGCATCATCATCCTCGACGCCGCCGTGCAGGCCGTCCACGTCAGCAGCCAAACCATGATCGTGGCAGGCGCTGAAGAGTCGGCCAGCAGCATCATCGGCAGCTACATGGTGTTCTACTCTGTGGGCAGCGCCATGGGGGTAGCGGCTGTTGCGCCGGTCTACGACGCTTGGGGCTGGGCCGGCGCCAGTGTTCTGGGTGCGGTATTTGCGCTGGGTGCGCTCGCCGTTTGGGGCACGGATCAGTTTCTGCTGCGGCGTGCTGGAACGCGGTTGGTTCGCTCCACACAGCAGGCTGGGGCAGAATGACCTCAACCAGCTGAAGGAGTTCGCACATGCCGCACATTCTGACGTCCCGGTTCCTGTTCGGTCCCGGCCCGAGCAATTGCTACCCCGAAGCCATGGCCGCCCTGGCCTATCCCGTGCTGGGGCACCTCGACCCGGTGTTCATCGAGCGGCTCGACCACACCTGTGAGGGACTCCGGACAGTCTGGGGCACGTCCAACGCGCGGACACTTCCGTTGAGTGCCACCGGTTCCGGCGGCATGGAAGCCGCCTTCGTGAACACCGTGTCCGACGGCGACGTGGCAGTTATCGCTGTTAACGGACTATTTGGGGCCCGCATGTGCGAGGTCGCGAGGCGCTGCGGGGCAACAGTGGTCCGTGTGGACCACGAATGGGGCCAGCCCGTGGATGCCGACCGTGTGCTTTCTGCGCACCCGAATCCGAAAGTCATTGCGGCAGTTCATGCTGAGACGTCGGTTGGGGTGATCTCCGACATCGCAGCACTCGGTGCCGGAAAGGGCGATGCCCTACTGATCACCGATGCCGTTACGTCCATTGGCGGACTGGAGTTGTCGGCGGACGACTGGGGGATCGACGTCGGATATGCCGGCACGCAGAAGTGCCTTGGTGTGCCGCCGGGACTGTCGCCATTCACTGTGTCCGACCGGGCTTTCGAGCGCCGCGTCAAGGATCCACGATCCTGGTACCTCGATATCGGTTTGCTCGGCGGGTACGTCGGAGCGGCCAGTGGCGCCCGGACCTATCACCACACCGCGCCCGTGACCATGATCGCCGGGCTCGAAGCTGCTTTGGACCGGATTCTCGCCGAGGGCCTGTACGTGGTGCAGGCACGGCACCGCGCTGCCGGGGAGGCTCTGCAGAACGGGCTGCAGGAAATGGGGCTGGAACTGTTCGCCGCCGAAGGCTCCCGGTTGCCAAGCCTCACCACGGTCAAAGTGCCCGACGGCGTCAACTCGGCTGCCGTCCGCGCTTACCTTCTGGAGCACTTCAGTATGGAAATCGGCTCGGGCGTGGGGGAGTTCGCGGACACCGTGTGGCGCATCGGCATGATGGGCCCGAACGCCAACAGTGCCTCGGTCACCCTGGTGCTGGGGGCGCTGAAGGAGTCGATCGCCAAAGCCTGACGCTCTGGCACATCCCGCGTGCTTGGGGCCGTCGCTCTCTCACGTCCTGGGTGCTTGGGGCCAACCCTCTGGCACGTCCCCGGGGTTTGGGGCCGTCGGTCTCTCACATCCCGGGCCGTCAACCGTCAATCGGTGACGTGACCGGCGTCGTACGTCAAGGTCGCGGAGGCGTCGGTGCTGCCCTCGGCGGGCTGGATCGAGGTGACAGTCAACAAGCCTGCGCCCGGCAGCGTGATCGACTGCCCCTCGCGGAACGCCTGCTTGCGCTGCTGTTCGGTGGTCCGGATCCAGAACTGGATGGCGGGTGCACCATCAGCCATGCCGATCTTGACCACGCCCACTTTGACGCCGCCGAAGGTGGGTTGCATGCCTTGCTTGACCGTAACCAGCTGTTCCATGGCCATCCTTACTTCACGTCCACGGAGTACACGGAGTCAAAGTTTTCCTTGTACTCATCTTCGGTGAGTTCCAGCGTTCCTGACTTATGGTCGTCGTCGCCTTCCATGTAACCGCCGGAGGGCCCCCATGGGTTGGCAAGGACGATCACTTTGTCGCCGTCGTCGTTGGTTTTCACATCAACCACAACGTATGCGTGGTTGGGCACGACGTCGGTTCGGTTGACTTCTTCAGACTCCCAGACCCAATCGAAGTCGTCGTCCTTGACGTCTTCGGTGCCCACGGAAATAGCTTGGCCGTCGGAGAGTTTGTCCTCGATATCGTCAAAGTCCAGCTCGCCGTCCTTGTCGGCGGACTGCCCGGTCATCAGTTCCATGCCCTCATTGCTGAAGCCGCCGTCGATGTCGTCATAGGATCCGCCGCGGTGCTCAGCTGCTGCGCGTTCGTAGATGGAAAGCCAGTTGGGTTCGCCGTCGGCCCCGCGGACACCGCCTTCCGTGGACTTGGCCTCCACAGTGACTTCCACAGGCTCGCCGTCTTCGTAGAGCGTGACCACCCAGTGCGTGGGCGGATCGCCAACAGGACGCATATGCTCCTCGAGGAATGCGTCCAGTTTGCCTTCGCGCTCAAGCACTTGGGCCACCGAGCCGATTCCTGCCAGCAACCAGCAGTCGCCGATCTGTCCCTGGTTGATGTCGGCGGGGTCGCCGGCGTCGGGATCGTTGCGGACATCGCCGGGCACATCGACGTCGGGCATGTCCGGGTCCAGCGGTCCCGGGTCGCCGGGCGGGTTCGAGTCTCCCCGCCCGGAAGCGCTGCCGGATGCTCCGGAGCTGGACTTGTCCTGCTGGTCCGCATTGCGGATCAACTCTTTGGCCTGGGTCTGCAGTTCGTTGGAGATCTTCTTCAGCATGGGGCGGTGCTCGGAGTCCCAGGAAGCCCGGAACATCGCAGCGTCCCGGCCATCCCAGCGCGCATTGCCGATCAGGTGACCCAGCTCCGCGGACAGGGCGGTCATCCGTTCCGAGTGCCGGGACATGGTCTTTGCCAGTGCTCGCAACTGTTCAATGTCAGCGCCGTAGAATCCGGGCATTACTTTTCCCCCTGGGGAATTTCGCTGGCATCGCAGCTTTCAGTCTGTACGGGTGCGGTGATGTCGAGGTAGGCCGGAAACTTCGAGCGGATGGTCACCGTGGCGCCCGCAGCGTCGGTGCTGCGGGTGACCACCCAGCCTCCCGGGGTGGGGTCAGTTCCGTCGAACGCCGGGAACCCGTGCTGTTGCAGGATGGGATCCGCGGCGGCGAATACCTCTTCAAAGTTCCGTGAGGGTTTCACGATGTCCGCGCTGCTTTTCATGGTTTGGGGATGGAAAACGCAGGTGCCGTCTTTGGTTTGGGTCACCGACGCATCCTCGTCAACGGACCATGTAATGTCCGGCATCTGCTTTTCCAGTGCGGCAACAAGGTCGGCACGCAGGGCGTCGTACTTGGCGACACTCTCCGCCACGGGCGCCGGGCTGGCCGTAACCGGGGGTGCACTGCTTGGTTCCCGGTTGGGTCCGTCCGGGGTATTGCCGCAGCCCGCAGTCGCCATCAGCGCCAGGGCAGCAGCCAGTGCCCAAGGCTTAAGGTACGTGCTGCGGTTCATTTAGTCCCCAATTTCCGGTTAACGTTCGACGGCGGATCTCACCGAATGCTGTCAGGTCGCGTTTCGCTTGGCGATGGGCAGAACGACCCATGCCGGTGGGAGAGGGTTGGGCCCAGGGGGGTGGGATGTGGGAGAGGGTTGGGCCCAGGGGGGTGGGATGTGGGAGAGGGGTGGGCTTAAGGGGGTGGGATCTGGGAGAGGGTCAGGTGTTGCGGGTGAGGATCCAGGTGTTGGTGCCGTCCTGGCGTTCGAACGTCACAGTGGTCACCAGAGCCTCGATCAGCGCCAGCCCGCGCCCGGACTCCGCGTCCTCATCCGGCATCGAAGCCTGCATGTCGTTGGCGAACGGCTCCTTGGCGTTGTAGGCGCTGACCTTCGCCACCAGCCGGGTGGGGCGGACGCTGATATCGACGTCGATCTCCACGGGCTTTTCTGCCACAGGGAGCGCATGCTGGACGATGTTCGCTGCCGCCTCAATGACGGCCGTAGCGAAGGTCATCCGGTCCATGTCCGGCACAAAGGCGGCGTCGTCCCACAAGGCGTCGAGCTCGTTGTGGATGGCCTCGATCGCTTCCTCGTTGGAAGGTCCGTGGAAACCCCGGCGGGCGATGACCTCAGTCATCTCCGAACGCCTCCTCGGCTGTGGAGTAGGCCGTGAGCACCCGGTCCATGTTGGTCAGTTCAAGGACCATCTTCACCTGGGGCTGGACGCCGGCGATCCGGAGGTCGCCACCTGCCTGGCGGGCTGCCTTGAGGCAACCGATGAGGGCTCCGAGGCCTGAGGAATCCATGAAGTCCGTCTCGGCCAGGTTGACCACAACCCGGCTGGATCCACCGGCTACAACCTCGTTCACTACCTCGCGAAGCTTGGGCGCTGCCACCATGTTCAGGCGGCCCACACCCTTCACCTCCGCGTAG
This sequence comes from Arthrobacter sp. R3-55, assembly GCF_054161505.1. Lineage (NCBI taxonomy): Bacteria > Bacillati > Actinomycetota > Actinomycetes > Micrococcales > Micrococcaceae > Arthrobacter > Arthrobacter sp. R3-55. The sequence continues at coordinate 698,036 of NZ_CP096423.1, forward strand.
GAGTCCTTGACCTCATAGCTAAACTGCATCTGCGTTCCTTTCCTCGGGGCGCTCGGGCCCAACATCCTCGGGGCCGATACCTTCAGGCACATCGCCGTCAGGGACAAAGCCCTTATACAAAACTGCCTTGACCAGCACGCTCAGGACCACAAGGTCGTACGCCACCCAGGCAACATTGACCAAGGTTCCCAGGGGTTCGGAGAGGCCGGTCAACAGCCGGGCAATACCCACCACCAACGCGATGGCCAACAAGACCGCCACAATGATCTGCGGCCGGATCAGGCTCCAACTCGGGCCGCCGCTCTGGCGTGCCTTGGGGGTGACGGCAAACCCGAGGGGGCGTCCGAACCAAACGTTCCGCGCCGCCGTCGTGCATGCCTTGATCCAGGTGGGGAACAGCGCAAGGCTGTACTGCTGCCCGCGCCAGGTGGGGATGCCGTGCCCGGCCACCACAAACAGCAGCTGGTTCACCACCATGAACGGGATGAAACGGATGAAGAAGTCCAGGCTGAGGCTGCTCACCGGCAGGATGCCCAGCGTCAGGTAAATGATGGGCGCGGCGAAGTACACCACGGCCGCGAAGCCGCTCAGGTAGCTCCACATGGTGGAGAAGTACATGAGCCGCTGGCCCCACGACATCCGGCGTTGCACCAGCGGGTTCTCGCGAAGGAGGACCTGCATGGTGCCTTGGGCCCAGCGGAGTCGTTGGGTGAGCATGGTCTTGAGGTCTTCAGGGGCCAGGCCGTTGGCCAGGATTTCGTGGTGGTACACGCTCTTCCAGCCAAGGCCGTGCAGGCGCATGGACGTGGCCATATCTTCGGTGACGGAGATGGTTGCCAGCGGCATGATCGGCTGTGCCTCGTCAGTGCGTTCCACGGAGATGGCTGACAGGATGGCATGGACCGATTCCAGCGCACCCAGGGGGGACCAATCGCGTCCGGACATGCGGTCGACGGCGTCACTCGCCACCGTGGTCACGCCCGACTCTCCGACGTGGGCCAGTTCCATCGCGGCGATTTCCTCGAGGTCGGCCTGCAGCGCGGAGAAGTCGGCGGCCACCAGGGTGCGCACGGCTTCGTCCACTTTGCGGCGGACACGGTACGTGATTTCGCTGAGGGGTGCCCGTGTTTCGAGTTCCTGCTGGGCGGCGTTGGTGGCGGCCTCTACCTCGTTGAGCATTTGCTCCACCAAGGGGTTTTCGGCCTCTGCTGAACGTCGGGCTTTCTTGATGGCGGATCGGGAAGCTGTCAGGGCTCGGCGGACACTGTCCTCGGTGGCTTTGACGTAGCCCACCAAGCCCAGCTGCATGAGGGCTTCCCGGCGGAGGATGGCGTTGGAACCGCAGAAGAACGCCGCGTTCCAGCCGTCCTTGCCCTGTTGGATGGGGCCGTAGAACAGAGGTGCCTGGCTGCCCAGGGGATCGTCGGCGGGGACGTTGATGAAGTATTGCGGGGTCTGGACCAGCGCTACGCGGTCATCGTTGAAGTAGCCCAGCGTTTTGTCCAGGATGTCCGGCTCGGGGATCTGATCGGCGTCGAGGATCAGCAAGTATTCGCCCGAGGTGACCATGAGGGCGTTGTTCAGGTTGCCCGCCTTGGCGTGCCGCGGCATGTCAGGCGTCCAATCCGCGCCACGCGTCACGTAGCCAATCCCGTGCGACTCGGCGAGTTGGCGCATCTCGGGGCGATCGCCGTCGTCGAGTATCCAGGTGCTGTGCGGCCAGCGGATGTCCTTGGCGGCCAGAGCCGTGGTCATCACCAGATCCAGTGGCTCGTTGTAGGTGGTGATGAAGACGTCCACGGTGGCGTCGTCCGGCGCAGGGGGCGGTGGCTTGCGGATCTTGAGGTTCCACACGGTCAGGCCGAACAGGATCACGTCAATGAGGCTGTACGTTTCGGCGATCACCAACGGAACGGCGATCCACCACGCCTCCCAGTTCAGCGACGCCATCCAGCGCCACGCCACGTAGTTGACGCCCAAGATGACTGTCAGGACAACGAACAGCCGAGTCCAGAAACGTGTCACAATTCCCCCTTTTTGTGGTTCGTTAGAGCCGGACGTCAAGTTTTCTGCGAACGACGACGGCGGTCACGTCGTCTTCGGCTGTTGCAGCGGGTGCCAACTCCAGAAGGGCGGCGCATACGCCATCCGAGGTTGCCTCGCTCCGCGCCGACTTTTCCACGTTCCGGATGAAATCCTCGAGGGAAGCGTGGGCGTCCAGCACGCCGTCACTGACGATGACCAGGGTGTCGCCGGGCTCCATCAACAGCTCAGCGGCAGGCCAGTGCTGTCCTTCAAGGATGCCCACCGGCGGGCCGGCGGAAACCAGCCGCTGGACCGCCCCCTCAGCGGGGATGTACAGCGCAAGGCCGTGACCGGCGTCGATGTAGCTGAGCTTTCCGGAAGGGGCGTCCAGCCGCGCATGGAACATGGTGGCGAAGGAGCCGGACTGGTCCAGGTCTGTGGTGATGGTGGCGCTGGCGGAGGAGAAGGCCGCGGCGATGGCCGGGGTGTCCGCTACCGAACGCATCACGGCGCGGACGGTGGCTGCGATCAGGGCCGCACCCATGCCTTTGCCCATGGCGTCGGCGAACGTCAGGTGCATGCCGTTCCTGGTCTGGTACCAGTCGTAGAAGTCCCCGCCGACGCTGCGGGTGGGGCGGAAGGCGCCGGCGACGTCGTATCCCTCAAGCCGGACGGTTTCCCGAGGCAGGAGGCTCTGTTGCACCACGGCTGCGCGCGCAAGTTCGTCCATCTGGGCGGTGTCCTCGGCAGGAGCGGCAGGCGTCCGGGCCCGGCGGAACAATGCCCGGATGCGGGCCTGGAGTTCCTTGGGGCTGAAAGGCTTGTTGATGTAGTCGTCCGCACCGATGTCCAGGCCGTTGAGGCGGTCGATCTCGTCCGCCCTGGCGGTCAGCATCAGGATGTAGGCATCCGAGAATTCGCGCAGGCGTTTGCACACTTCCATGCCGTCGATGTCCGGGAGGTTCACATCGAGGGTGACCAATTCAGCGTTGGTGTTGCGGACAGCCTCGACGCCGGACAGGCCGTCAGGTGCTTCGGTCACCACAAAGTCGAGCTGCTCAAGGACCAGGACGAGGAGTCCACGGATGTCGGCGTCATCTTCGACGACTACAGCGTGGCGGACGGGCGTGGGAGAGACCATGGCTCCATTAACTAATGCTGCTGGGTATTTGTCACGTTTAGTCACGACACATGAAACGCCCGCTCACAAAAGTGGGCGGGCGTTACAGGTTTTGTGCAGTTATGTGAGAGAGGGATTCGCTCAGGCCCTTGGGATGTGGGAGAGCGTTCGGCTCAGGCCCTTGGGATGTGGGAGAGCGTTCGGCTCAGGCCCTTGGGATGAACTGCTCCCCTGAAGTTGGACTGAGAATTTCAGTTCCGATTTGAGGGGAGCAGTTTTTATGTGTTCGCGTAGTTCTTTGTCTGTGGTGCAGCGGGTCTCGGCTGTAGCGTGTTTTGAAAGGGGTCTGGGGTATCGGGCGGCGGCCCGGTACTTGGATGCGCCGCCTGTGCCGGTCAGGGGACTGTATGGGTTATGGAGGATTCATGGGCGAGGAGTGTTGGTGACCAAGGCGCCGAAGTCATACTCTTTCGAGGTCAAGCTGGCGCTGGTGCAGCGGTTCCTGGCGGGCGAAACCGGGCCGGACTTGGCTGTTGAAGCGGGCCTGTCTTCACGTCAACTGCTGCAGAAATGGGTCAGGGCTTATCGATTGGCGGGTGAGGATGGGTTGCGGCCAAAACGCAACGGCACGCCAGCGAAGCCGAAGGTCGCACCTTCTCGGGAACCCGGGGCCGTGCCCTCGCGGAAGCCTGGTGCCGTGCCGTCCGTGAAGTCCGGGGCAGCTCCGCGGTCTGCGGAGGTTTCGGAGCTTGAGCAACTGCGTCGGGAGAACGAACTGTTGCGGGCTGAGGTGGCCTACTTGGGAAAATTGCGGGCCTTGAGGGCTCAGGAACGACGGTGAAGGTTCAAGCCCTCGTTGCTCTCAAGGCTGATTACCCGCTCCCGGTTCTGCTGCGGGTCGCGGGGCTGGCCCGCTCGACGTTCTTCTACCATCAGGCCCGGCTCCTGTCCCCGGACCCGAAGGAAGCTCTCAAGAGCGCCATCACAACGATCTTCACGACCAACCACGGCCGTTACGGACATCGCCGCATCCACACCGAGCTGGTGAAGCACGGCTGGACGGTGGCGAAGAAGACCGTGCTGAAACTGATGCGCGCCCTGGCCCTGCGCTGCAAGGTTCGGCAGCGGAAACGCTATAACTCCTACCAAGGCGAACAGGGCGTGATTGCACCGAACCTGCTGAACCGGGAATTCGACGCCGATGCTCCGAACCAGAAGTGGGTCACCGACGTCACCGAGTTCCGCGTCGGGGACCGGAAGCTCTACCTTTCACCCGTCATGGACCTTTTCGACCGGCAAATCATCTCCTATTCCATCGGTAACTCCCCGAACCTGGAACTGGCCAACACCTCGCTGCGTCAGGCCATCACCTGCCTGGAACCGGGTCAAAAACCGTTGGTGCACTCGGACCAAGGTTTCCAATACCAGCACGTGTTCTGGCGGCAACTGCTCAGCGAAGCCGGCGCCACCCAGTCAATGTCCCGCAAGGGCAACTGCTACGACAACGCGGTCATGGAGAACTTCTTCGGACATCTCAAGGAAGAACTCTTCCACCACGTCCGGTTTCTCAGCACCGACGCCCTGGCAACAGCACTGCACGAGTACATCCGCTGGTACAACAACGAAAGGATCTCCACCAAACTCGAAGGCCAGAGCCCGGTCCAATACCGGGCCCAGACCCTCGCAGCCTAAAATCCCAATAGCCAGTCCAACAATCGGGGACCAGTTCAGGATGTGCGAGAGCGTTCGGCTCAGGGCCTTCGGATGTGGGAGTGCCCCTATGTTTTTCGTCAAGCGGTTGCGGGGGTTGGTAGAGGGTGCCGTCGCGGAGCATGGCGTAGAGGGTGTCGCAGCGTCGTCGCGCCAGGGCGATGAGTGCCTGGTTGTGGCGTTTTCCTTCGGCTCGTTTGCGGTCATAGTAGGCCCGGGAGGGCGGGTCTTTGAGGGCTGCGAAAGCGGAGAGGAACAGGGTTCGTTTGAGGACTTTGTTGCCTTTCCTGGAGGAATGATCGCCACGGATGGAAGACCCGGATCGCCAGGTAACAGGGGCCAGCCCCGCGTAAGAGGCCAGGTGCCCTGCGGTGGGGAAGTCTTTCCCGGCGACTTCGGTGAGGATTCGTGCAGCGGTCCTGATGCCCACGGCCGGCAGAGACATCAGGACCGGGTGAAGAGGGTGGGCCTCCACAAGAGTCTCGACCTGGGTCAGGACCGTTGCGCGGCTTTCGTTGAGCCCGGCGAGCATGGCCGCGAGCTGGGGCAGCACGATGGTTGCGGCGTTCGTTCCCACGACAGTGACGGTTTGCCGGCCCAAGGCCTCGATGATTTCATCGGCAAGACGTTCACCCATGCGCGGAGCGAGTTTGGTCAGCCGGTTCCCGATCCGACGCCGGCCCGCATGACGGAGAGCTTCAGGGGTAGGCCAGGTCCGCAGCAGATCCAGCACCGCCGGGTGGTCCATGTAGGGTCCGAGCACCCTTTCCAAAGCTGGGTGGATCTGCGTGAGCAGCCCGCGGATCCGGTTCGAAGTCGCCGTGGCCTGCTTGGCCAGATCATCGTCGAACCCACACAGCATGCTCAGCTCAGCGAGCTGCTCATCGACCAACTGAACCGAGCGCAGGGCATGCGGCATGGTCCTGGCGGCCTCGGCGATGATGAACGCATCCCGGGCATCGGTTTTCGCCTCTCCGGGGTGAAGATCCGCGATCCGGCGCATCGCCAGGCCCGGCAGGTAGCCGACCAGCACCCCGGCGGCCTGGGCCACCGCGACGGGAAGCGCACCGATGGTCGCGGGCTGGTCAACAACAAACAGGATCCGGCCGTTGTCCTCCAGCTCGGCCATGATCTCCCGGATTTTGGCTTCGTCGTTGGGCAGCGCCCGGTCCAGCAATTTCCTGCCGGCCCGGTCCACGGCAACGGCATGATGGACGCCCTTACCAACATCCAAACCAATAAACACTTCGACAGCGTCGTGGTTCCTGATCATCTGGCACCTTCAGTCGTAGTCAACTACCGCACTGGCCCGCCAGCGGTGTCAGGACCCGGCACCCACGTTACGCACGACGTTCCCGAACTGTCCTGCCCCTATCAGCGATCTCCCGGCACCTACCAACCCCGGTGACAACACTCTCAAGATCATCGAATCAACAGAGGGTCGCAATCATGCCGGGACCAGCAGGCCAGCACACCCATATCCTGCACCAGGAAACGGGCTACGAAAAAGGTAACGAGGGTTAGACGCCCAGCTCTTCCTTCAGCGCCTGGACGTGGCCCTGGGCGCTGACCTGGTACTGGGTGAGCTTCACGGTGCCTTCGCCATCCAGGACAACGGTGGAGCGGACCAGGCCTTCTACGATCTCGCCGTCAACCAACTTCTCGCCCCAGGCGCCGTAGGCGAGGGCAACGGAGTGGTCTTCGTCGGAGAGCAGCGGGAAGGTCAGCGCGAATTCACCAGTGAACTTTGCGAGGTCCTCAGGGCCGTCGGGGGAAATCCCGATGACGTCGTAGCCCTTGCCCTGCAGGCTGGCGAGGTTGTCGCGGAAATCGCAGGCCTCGGTGGTGCAGCCGGGGGTGGCTGCCTTCGGGTAGAAGTACACAATGACGTTGCGTCCGCGGTAGTCGGACAGCGAGACCTTGGTGCCGTCGGCGTCGAGAAGCGCGAAATCAGGTGCTTGCGTTCCGACGAGGAGTTTCTGGGTCATGGCGATCCTTTACGTTTCACCGGCAAACAGCCGGCCTTCATTTCAAACAACAGCGATCATGCAAATTGCGGGGCGTTGATCTTTTACAACAGCGAATCTAGATGCTGTATTCCGCAGGTCCGCGCACCGTGGCGTAGGGGCCTGGCACGAACTGGTAGCCGCCACCACGGACGGTGGCGACGGTGTGTCGGGCGGAGCCTAGCTTCCGCCGCACCCTTCCAACATAAACGTCGATCGAGCGAAATGCCGCGCCGGGGAGGTCAAATGACTCCAAAAAACGTTGCAATTCTTCACGACTGATGGCCCGTGAGCAGTTGACCACGAGGTAGCGCAGCAGCTTGTATTCCATGCCAGTAAAGGGAACCGGCTCGCCGTCCAGCAGCACTACTTCAGCGGCGAGGTCCACCGCAAGTTGACTGCGGCGGCTGGCCAACGTTACGGGCTCGACGGCGGTGCTGTCGCCCGCTTCGGTGCTGTCGCCGCCGTCGGACATGGCTTCCGCACGGGTCACCGCACGCGCCTCCGCGAGGGCATCGGCGAGCGTTACCGTGGCTGAATCCGAACGGTTGGTACCGGCGTCGGCGGCTTCCTGCGGAGTGCCGCCCCAGGAAGTGTCGCCGACGCCGGAGTGCTCTGCCCCGGTGGCGGGCCAGATGCGGACTTCCGCCTCCGGGGCAAGTTTCATGGCGCGGGCCAGCACAAGGCGTGCCGCCCGCTCCCAAACTGCGGGATCGATCTCGTCGCCCTCGGCCGGGTTGACCCAGAGGGCCAGCCCGTGGGCTGTGAGGCCGTTCCGTTCATTCATGCTGCGAGGGTTCTGGCCAGGCCGCCATCCCGTGGAGCGCGAGGCGGAACCACGGGAAGGCGGCGGCCCATAGGCATTGACTGCCATGACGGTTGACCTAAACGTTGCCGCGGCGGAGCAGCTTGCCGCCGGGGTTCTGGCCGTCGATCGGGGTGCCGCGCAGGTAGGTCTTGCGGACGACGCCGGCCAGCGGACGGCCGTCGTACGGCGTGATCGGGTTCTTGTGCTTGAGCTTGGTGACGTCCACAACGAACGCTTCGTCCGGGGCGAAGATGGAGAAGTCGGCGTCGTAGCCAAGTGCGAGCTGGCCTTTGTTGTGCAGGCGGGCCAGGGCGGCGGGCTTCTCGGCCATCCACGAGACCACCTGTTCCAGCGGGATGCCACGGTGGCGGGCTTCGGTCCAGATCAGGGAAAGCCCCAGCTGCAGGGATGAAACGCCGCCCCATGCCACGGCGAAGTCGCCGTTCTCCAGGTCCTTCAGATCCAGTGTGGAGGGGGAGTGGTCCGAGACGATGCAGTCGATGGTGCCCTCCTGCAGGCCCTTCCAGAGGAGCTCCCGATTGGAGGCCTCGCGGATGGGTGGGCAGCACTTGTAAGCCGTGGCACCGTCGGGGATTTCTTCGGCCATGAGGGTCAGGTAGTGCGGGCAGGTCTCAACGGTGAGGTTGACGCCGTCGCGCTTTGCTGAGGCGATCATCGGCAGCGCGTCCGAGGATGAGAGGTGCAGGATGTGGGCGCGGGCGCCGGTCCAGCGGGCGCGCTCGATGACCTCGGCGATGGCCTTGTTCTCGGCGCCGCGGGGGCGGGAGGCCAGGAAGGTCTCGTAGTGGTCGCCGCCCGGGTGCGGGGCGCGGTCAATGGCGTGGGAGTCCTCTGCGTGGACGATCATGAGGGAGTCGAAGGACTTGAGCTCAGCCATGTCCTCTTCCATCTCGTCCGCGTCCAGGTGCGGGAACTCGTCCACGCCGGAGTGCAGGAGGAAGCACTTGAAGCCGAAAACGCCTTCGTCGTGCAGCGGGCGGAGGTCGCTCTTGTTGCCGGGGATGGCACCGCCCCAGAATCCGACGTCCACAAAAGCCTGGTCCTTGGCGACTACGCGCTTCTGCTCCAGGCCGTCCACGCTGGTGGTAGGCGGGATGCTGTTCAGGGGCATGTCGATGATGGTGGTTACGCCGCCGGCGGCTGCTGCGCGGGTGGCGGAGGCGAAGCCTTCCCACTCGGTGCGGCCGGGCTCGTTGACGTGGACGTGGGTGTCCACCAGGCCGGGGATGAGGGTTTCGTCGTCTGCGAGTTCGATGACCTCGTTGCCCGTCAGGCCGTTGCCCAGGGGTTCGATGGCGACGATGATGCCGTCGCGGATGCCAACTTCGCGTGCTGCGAGGCCGGCGGTGGTCAGGATGCGCTGGCCCCGGATAACGAGGTCATAGGCGCCGATTGCTTCAGACATTGAGGTACTCCTTGTTTTCGGTCCGTTCCGCCAGGTACACGCCTATGTGCCTACCTAATTGTTCAAGCAACGGACCTGCTTCAGCGATACATTTTTGGACATCTTTTTCCAGATCGGTCAGTGCATGGACCGTATGGAAGCCGGCATCCGTGAGTTGTTCCCGGCTCAGGGTACTCCGGCCGCACACTGCGATCACGGGAACCCCGTTCCGTTGCGCCGCCCGCGAGACACCCATGGGAGTCTTGCCGAGCAGGCTTTGCTCGTCCAGGCTGCCTTCTCCGGTGATCACCAGATCGGCGCCCTTGAGCCTGTGCTCCAGTTCAGTGAATTCAAGCACGACGTCGATGCCCGGCCGCCGCTCTGCCTTCAGCGCCGCGATGGCAATGTAGCCAACGCCGCCCGCTGCTCCGGCGCCTTCTGCCTTGGCGGCGTACTTGGCGTGCTGGCCGGTTGTGGCTGCGAGGACGTCCACGAAGTGGCTTGCTGCCGCGTCCAGTTGAGTGACGTCTTCCGGCGTCGCGCCCTTCTGCGGACCGAAGATGGCTGGGGCTCCGCTGGCCCCCAGAAGGGGATTGTCGACGTCGGACGCCAACACGAATTCTGTTGCCTCGACGCGGACGTCGAAGTTGGAGAAGTCGATGGTCTCGATGTCAGCGAGAGCGGCACCGCCGCCGGGGAGCTCGTTGCCGTCCTTATCCAGGAACACGGCGCCGAGGCCCTGCAGGACTCCCGCGCCGGCGTCGGTGTTGGCGCTTCCGCCCACACCCAGGATGATCTTGCGGCAGCCGAGGTCCAACGCGGCTCGGATGAGTTCGCCCGTGCCGATGCTGGTTGCGGTTTTCGCAGTCTCAGAAGTGGGGCCGTCCGGCAGGAGGGCGAGGCCGGAAGCCGCCGCCATTTCGATGACAGCTTCCTGGTCCCGCACTGCGAAGTCGGCCTTCATTGGCTCGCCGAGCGGGCCGGTGACGGTGGTGGTCCGGCGGGTGAAGCCGGAGCCGATGGCGGCGTCGATGGTTCCTTCGCCGCCGTCGGCCACCGGAATGCGTGTTGCTTCTATGCCTTTACCGAACCCCGCCTGCAGGCCTGTGGCCAGGTGCTTGGCGACGTCGGGCGCGGACAGCGAGCCCTTGAATTTGTCCGGGGCGATGACAACACGCATTCCGGTGCCTCCTTTTCCTTAAGCCTTGGCGAGGATGGCGGTGGGAGCGTCCGCCGCGGACTCTGCCAGCTCTTCGAACTCGTTCACGCCGTTGATCTCAACGCCCATGGAGATGTTGGTGATCTTTTCCAGGATCACTTCAACAACCACGGGAACCTTGAACTCGCCCATCAATGCCTTGGCCTTGTCGAAAGCGGCCGGCAGATCGTTGGGGTCCTCAACGCGGATGGCCTTGCAGCCCAAGCCCTCGGCAACCTTGATGTGGTCCACGCCGTAGCCGTTGGTCTCCGGGGAGTTGATGTTCTCAAACGCCAAGGAAACGTTCTGTTCCATGTTGAAGCCGCGCTGGCTCTGACGGATCAGGCCCAGGTAGCTGTTGTTCACCACAACGTGGATGTACGGCAGGTTGAACTGTGCGCCAACGGCCAGTTCCTCAATCATGAACTGGAAGTCGTAGTCACCGGACAGGGCAACAACGGTGGCATCCGGGGTTCCACGAACAACGCCCAGAGCGGCGGGAGCGGTCCAACCCAGCGGGCCTGCCTGGCCTGCGTTGATCCACTTGCGGGCACCGAAGACGTGCAGCATCTGTGCGCCGGCGATCTGCGAGAGACCAATGGTGGACACGTAGGTGGTGTCGCGGCCGAAGGCCTTGTTCATCTCCTGGTACACGCGCTGCGGCTTGATGGGCACGTTGTTGAAGTTGGTCTTGCGGTGCAGGGAGCCCTTGCGCTCCTGGCACTCGGCAACCCAGTCGGAGTAGTCCGGCAGGGTCTTTGCAGCCTGGCGTTCGCGAGCCAGCTCCAACAGCCCGTCCAGCGCCGCACCGGCGTCGGACGCAATGCCCAAGTCCGGGGAGAAAACGCGACCGATCTGCGTCGGCTCGATGTCGATGTGCACGAACTTACGGCCGGCCGTGTAGGTGTCCAGGCCGCCGGTGTGGCGGTTGGCCCAACGGTTGCCGATGCCGATCACGAAGTCGCTCTGCAGGAACGTCTCGTTGCCGTAGCGGTGCGAGGTCTGCAGGCCAACCATGCCGGCCATCAGCTGGTGGTCGTCCGGGATGGTGCCCCAGCCCATCAGGGTGGGGATGACCGGAACGTTCAGGATCTCGGCCAGCTCAACCAGCTGGGCCGAAGCGCCGGCGTTGATGATGCCGCCACCGGCAACGATCAGCGGGTGCTTGGCAGCGGTCAGCAGGTCCAGTGCCTTTTCCAGCTGCTTGCGGGAAGCCTTGGGCTTCTCCACCGGCAGGGGCTCGTAGGCGTCGATGTCGAACTCGATCTCGGCCATCTGAACATCGATGGGCAGGTCCAACAGAACCGGGCCCGGACGACCCGAGCGCATCAGCTGGAACGCCTTCTGGAACGCGCCGGGAACCTGGCCCGGCTCCAGGATGGTCATGGCGAACTTGGTCAACGGCTTGGCGATGGACTCGATGTCCACAGCCTGGAAGTCTTCCTTGTGCAGCTTGGCAACGGGTGCCTGGCCGGTGATGCAGAGCATGGGGATGGAATCGGCCTGGGCTGCGTACAGGCCAGTGATCATGTCCGTGCCTGCGGGGCCCGAGGTGCCGATGCAGATGCCAATGTTGCCATCAGCTGCGCGGCTGTAACCGTCAGCCATGTGGCTGGCGCCTTCAACGTGGCGGGCCAGCGTGTGGCGGATGCCGCCGTGGGCACGCATTGCTGAGTAGAAGGGGTTGATCGCTGCGCCGGGCAGACCGAAAGCTTCGGTTGCGCCTTCCTTTTCCAGGATGGCTACGGCCGCATCAACGGTGCGCATCTTTGCCATGGTGTACTCCTTGTTTTTGCCCTTGCGGGCGAAGTCTGTGGTGTTTTTGGGTGTGGTGAGGGAGCCGCCGTCGTTTAAGTACGACGGCGGGTTCCCTGCTTTGGTGCTTGTTCCGGCTTGTGCCGGGGTGCTTACTTGCGGCCGCTGAGCTGAAGGACCTGCTTGAAGAGGCCTGAGTGGTCGAGGCCGCCGTCGCCCTGGTTGACGGTTGCGGCGACGAGCTGGGCGACAACTGCGCCGAGCGGGACAGCGACGTTGGCTTCGCGGGCTGCGGAGGTGACGATGCCCAGGTCCTTGTGGTGGAGGGCCAGGCGGAAGCCGGGGTCGAAGTTGCGGTCCAGCATCTTCTGACCCTTCTGGTCCAGGACCTTGGAGCCGGCCAAGCCGCCGCCGAGGACCTTCAGTGCTGCGTCGGTGTCTACGCCGTAGGCCTCAAGGAAGGCGATGGCCTCGCCGAGTACCTGGATGTTGACGGCCACGATCAGCTGGTTTGCTGCCTTGACGGTCTGGCCGGAGCCGGACGGGCCGACGTGGACGATGGTCTTGCCCACTGCGTTGAGGACATCCTGTGCTGCCTCGAAGTCCTCAGCTGAGCCGCCGACCATGATGGACAGGACGGCGTCGATGGCGCCCTGTTCGCCACCGGATACGGGAGCGTCGAGCGGGCGGATGCCTGCTGCGACTGCGTCCTCAGAGAGGCGCTTGGCGACGTCCGGGCGGATGCTGGATGCGTCGATCCAGAGGGTGCCCTTCTTCGCGTTGGCGAAGACGCCGTCCTTGCCGCTGACTACACCCTCAACATCGGGGGAGTCCGGGACCATGGTGATGACGACGTCGGCGTCCTTGACTGCGTCCGCGATGCTCGTGGCGCCCTGGCCGCCCTCGGAGACGAGCTTGTCGATCTTGTCCTGGCTGCGGTTGAAACCGGTGACCGTGTGGCCGGCCTTGACGAGGTTGATGGCCATGGGGAGGCCCATGATTCCGAGTCCGATGACTGCAACGTTGCTCATTGTGGTTCTCTTTCTGAAAGTCTTTGTTTTAACTCGAGCGGGCTATTTGGTGAGCGCCGCCGCTGTGGTGGGTGCCGCCGTCGTGAGTCAGTTGGCGTTGGCGCGCTGGCGGATGGCCCAGCTGAAAGCCGTTTCCTGCGGTTCCTTGTACTCGAGGCCGATGTAGCCGTCGTAGCCGAGTTCGCGGCTGCGGGCGATCCATTCGCCGAGGGGGAGGGTGCCGGTTCCGGGAGCGCCGCGGCCGGGGTTGTCGGCGATCTGGATGTGGCCGAAGTCCTTGGCGTGGTTCTCGATGACGGATTCGACGTCGTCGCCGTTGACTGCCAGGTGGTAGAAGTCGGCGAGGAGCTTGATGTTCTGTGCACCGGATTCTGCCTTGACCCGGGCGATGACCTTGAGTGCGTCTTCGGCGGTGAGGAGCGGGTATTTGGGTGCGCCGCTGACCGGTTCGAGGAGGACGGTGCCGCCGATGCGGGCGACGCCTTCTGCTGCTGCCGCGAGGTTCTTGGCGGCGAGTTCGTCCTGCTCTTCAGGGGTGAACTCGTCCTGGCGGTTGCCGTAGAGGGCGTTGAACGCCTTGCAGCCGAGGCGCTCACCGATGCCAGCTACGACGTCGATGTTGTCCTTGAACTCGGAGCAACGTCCCTTCCAGGACACCAGGCCGCGGTCGCCGCCAGGCATGTTGCCGGCGTTGAAGTTCAGGCCCGTGAGCTGAACGCCGGCGTCCTTGATGGCTGTTTCAAACTCGGTTGTCTCTTTGTCGGTGGGAACCGAAGTGGCGAAGGGCCACCAGAACTCGACGGCGTCAAAACCGGCTGCCTTCGCGGCGGCGGGGCGCTCGAGTAAGGGCAGCTCCGTCAGGAGGATGGAGCAGTTCACTGTGTACGTCATCGTAGGTCCTTCCGAGGAGGGGCTTTGATCTATCTTCCGGGTGCTTGGCTGCTGCCTTGGTGCTTGGCTTCGGTTTCCGCTTTGTGGAATTTAGATTCTGCTTTATGAAAAGTTTAGGGAAGGTGGGGTTGGGAGTCAAGGGGGTGGGTGGGGAGGTGGTGGTTTGACATCAAGACTCCAAGCTTGCCAAGCCTCGGTGAGCTGTGGTCTGACTCGGTGAGGTGTGCGTAGCTCGCGCTGTGAGAGGATATCGAGTAGGTGAATACCCACTTTTCGGGCTGAGGGGGAACGGCATGGCAGGGCCAAGTGAGCAGATGAAGGCGCTGCTCCGTGCCCATGCCGCTGGCGACGAAGAGCTCTTTTATAGCGTCGCTCTGCAGGTTGCGGCACAGTCAGCTCGGCAAGGGCATTCGAAGGTTGCCTTGGAGTTGCGGGACATAATCGAAAAGTCACGCACGGAGCAAGTTCATAGAAGTCAGCCCACTCCCATAGGTAGTCCCCGAGGAGAGCTCAGCGAGCTACTCGCCATATCGTATCCAGAGCAGGGTCTGTCTCGGATGGTGCTGGATCAAAATACAGCGAAAACCCTGCAGCGAGTTGTCCACGAGCAACGCCAACGAGACCGCCTTCTACGGCACGGTTTCGTCCCAGCGCACCGCATACTGCTGTCTGGACCACCAGGAACTGGCAAGAGCATGACAGCGGCCGCGCTTGCTAGTGAACTTGCTCTTCCCTTGATGACAATCCGGCTAGATGGTGTCATGAGCAGGTTCTTAGGGGAAAGCGCATCTAAGTTGAGACTGATCTTCGATGAAGTGGCTCGCCGACGGGCAGTCTATTTGTTCGATGAGTTTGATGCTCTTGGAAGCGACCGGGCAGCGAATAATGACATCGGTGAAACGAGAAGGATCTTGAACTCATTCCTTCTCTTCTTGGATGAAGCGCCCGCTGAAAGCGTGCTGATCGCTGCAACGAATCATGTAAGACTCTTGGATCCTGCTCTGTTCCGGCGATTTGATGCAGTAGTTAATTACGCTCTACCGGCGCCCAAACAAGCTGTTTCGGTTGTTAAGCGTCGACTTGCTTCCATGGATACTAAAGATGTTGATTGGGATGCTGTTTCGTCCGCTGCTTTGGAGTTGTCACCCTCCGACTTAGTGAAGGCAGCTGAGGCTGCGGCTAAGGATACGATCTTGGCAAACAATAGTAGGGTCAGTACCCAGCTGCTTATCGATGCACTAAATTCCAGAAGAAAATCTCACCATTGACAGACCGCCATCCGCACGTTCCCCTCGACCATATTGTTGTTCCTGCCCAACCCATTGCTGAGCGAAAGCGACGCGCGGAACCCCGAAACATTTCACGCGAGTACATCGATCATGGAGCTGATAGGGGTGCTCAGGTTCGGCGCTTGCAGTCATCGCTGAGCGCCGCCCAGCAAGCCGCGATTCATGCAACTCGTGGTGTTCCGCATGAATTGCGTCCCCACGGATTCGCGGCGGTCGCCGTGTCGGTAGACTCGGACCATCTGCTCGACATCGATGCCTTGGAACGGAAGGCAGAGGTACTTCAAATTCGCGCCGGTGTATCGAGCGCTGACCGAAGTGCAGACGACGAACCCGCGGATTCCTCCTCAGGTGATCGCGCGGTGCTGTGGATCAGCAATGAGCGGTTGGCAGGACTTAGAGAGAGTATCAGCGAATTTGAGAACCTGACCGAGAAGGGCAATCCTCGGTATCAAAGCCTAGTTGCCAACATGACAGGGTTCGAAGCTGTCCGTTTTGAAGACTTATGGGTCGATGGGGTAGGTAGTCCACCAGAAGAAGGCACAGACCTCTGGGAGTTGTGGTACTACATTTCCGAAGACCTAGGTACGTCATCGTTCCCGCTTTTAGAGCAGTTCAGTGAGCAACTTGGACTGAGAGTTGAGCATCCAGTACTACAGGTTGGTGACTACGTCTCCTGCACCGTCGAAGGTTCCCGAGAGAATCTGGAGCAACTTGTCAATACGGCAGCAATGCCAGTCGAGATTCGGCGGCCTAGTTTCATAGAGGAACTCCATGAAATTGGAGACGATTTTGTAGCAGACTGGGTCCACGACTTTGCAGGCCTTCTCGATCCACCTGAGGACCAGGCGCCCGTGGTCACCGTTCTTGATAATGGAGTCAGGGCAGCCCATCCGCTTTTGACATCTTCCCTAAATGGCAGAGTGTGGAGCGTCGTCGAAGGTAGTAGTGGCGATGACTATTCGAGTCGACATGGTACGCAGATGGCCGGAGTAGCGCTTTTTGGAGATCTCCGGGGCCTCTTGGATCGCGGAACTGGGGAACGTCATGCGATCAATCACGGACTTGAAGCAGTAAGGGTCCTTCGAGGAACTAGCCAAGTGCACGTGGACCATCAGAGACCTGGACTCCTGATGGTGAATGCCGTATCACATGTGGAAATTGCCAATCCTGCCAATAGACGAGTGTTCCTGTTGGCTCAAACTTCAACGGGCGGGAACGATCTGCTGGCCAGTCAATCACTGCCCACCACTTGGTCGACGACATTGGACGCACTAGCGATGGGGTGTTCTGTAGAAATCACACCTGAGAAGGTAGTGGTCGGCCGCCCGGAGGCCGGCGCTCAGAGGCTTTTCTGCGTGTCAGTCGGCAACCTTCGCGGCGATGACTTAGCGGCACTCGGTACTCCTGGTTCCTATTACTCATCGAATTTGACGAGGGTAGCCGAGGAACCCTCACAGGCCTGGAATGTCCTTCGCATAGGTGCTTTCACCGAGCTTGATGAGGTTCCGGCCTCTGGGCATTACGAAGGATGGGAGCCGATAGCTAAGAAAGGCGGACTGTCGCCTTATTCCAGGACCGGTGTCACGGCGAACAAGAACCACGGGGCTGTCCCGGATATTGTTCTCGAAGGTGGAAACCTACTCCGATCCCCTAATGGTGATATTGACCACCCAGCGACGACCTCCGTGATCACAACTTCACCGGATAGCGCGGCACCGTTGACGCACGCATTCGCAACTAGTGCCGCAACGGCGCAGGCAGCCCGACTCGCGGCGGTTCTTCACGCAAGGTATCCCGATTACTGGCCAGAGACTGTACGAGGTTTACTTGTTCATCGCGCCGAATGGACCGAGCACATGGCTGAGGGTGTGCACGGCAAGAGGAATGGAACCCTCCTGAGTAAGGGCAAGTTTGACCTTGAAAAGCTCCGCATCTTCGGATGGGGCGTGCCTCGAGAGGAATCTCTCCTAAACAGTCTCACATCAGACGTCACAATTGTCGTCCAGGATCGCCTTAGCCCGTTTGATAAGAATTTTGATCTGAACGAAGTCAAATTCTACAAGTTGCCATGGTCGACGGGTTTACTCGAGCAGTTGGGGCGCAGCCAAGTTGAATTTCGTGTGACTCTTTCATATTTCGTAGAGCCCAACCCCGGTAGAAGGGGCAAAGAGCACCACTCTACCTATCCGTCTCATGGTATGCAGTTCCACATCAAGTCCGGGGCGCAAAGTAGTTCTGAGTTCCATTCAGATATTGCGAGATCTCTGGTTGAGACAGAGAAATCCGGAGCCGCATTCTTTTCGACCGGGCCTGGGTGGGTTGCTGGGCCCAAGAATCGCGACAGGGGCTCATTGCGCACGGATATGTGGAGAGGAGCGGCACATAGGCTGGTTGGGGTGGACGAACTTGCTGTTGTTCCGCTTACTGGCTGGTGGAAGACTCATGGACGAACCGATAGATGCGCCAGCCCGGCTCCTTTCAGTTTGGCGATAACGCTGAAGTCCCTTGGCTCAGACGTGGACATCTACACGAATGTCGCCAACAGCCTAGGGATCGCCACGCCAGTTGCTCTGGATGTCGAGCCAACTGGACAGCTCACGCTGGATTTCTGACAGCAATAGCCGCTCTCATGTCTCGTGCCTACGAACTCTAAGACTGGATGAAGCCTGCCTGTCAAGGAGGCGCGCACCAGCAAGAGTTTGCAGTGTTCATTGCTGCCCTTGAGTCTTTCGCATGCAGTTGAAGTGGCCTATTCTTCGAGGTGCTTACAAAAAGGTTTGTCGACCGCCCGGGTGAAGCCAGTAAGCTAGGGACAAACAATGAGGATCGAACTGACGCAATAAGGATAGCTCCCGCGACACTGCCCCCTAGGTCCAAACCGTCATCCTTCGGAACGGAAATCCATGTGTGCTACTCGAGTCGGTGGAGATAACTCGACTAAAAAGAACTTCTGGTACAACTTTGAAGATATTCCCTCAAATCGAATTGGGTATTTCGTCAAGGCCGAGCAGTCCTCGGCGTTCATGTTGGCAGATGAGGAAGCCGTCAATGAGGCTTTGAGGGACTTCTTCCGGAACGCTGGCCTTCCCTCGGAGCGGGCCGTTGGCAAGCAAGTTGGAAGCACGACCGGGATGATGCTTGTCACCCTGTTGCCAAAATTTATAGGACCTAGTATTGCCCTCGGAAAGTTCTTACTTCGGTGGCGGCAGGATGTACTGATGCAGCATCGACGGGAGATGTTTCCAGGAGTTGGTATAACGATCCTCGCAGATCACATAGACCCTGTTTCTATGGGGTCAGCCCAAGTCGTCGATTCCGCAACGACCCTAGCGGTTATCTTGCCTGAACTGCGCGCACATTTGTACCATGCGTTTCCAGGCCTCCGATTTTTCATAAAAGTTCAGGCTCGCGGATCGCGCGTCGGGTTAGTCGAGCTCCGGGTCGGGCGATGGCCAGTGACCGAGAAACAGGTGCATAAAATCTTGAAATATCTTGATCGCGATGTTCCGAAGATGACGATTACGCAGGTCGAGGGTTGGTTTGGCCGGCCTACGGTCGCGAGGGCCACCTACGTAGCCCCGGATTTGAGTAGAATCAAGCGACTATAATAATCCAGCCTCAGGTTCGCTCCGATCGTGAATCTGAGTTGGACGTTCGGTCAACATTGAGCGGCGACCGACCTCCGCGGCCTAGTCCCAGTTCAAGCGCTACTAGTGCCCATTCTCCGGCCCTTGCTAGGACTTGGCGCGTCGCTTGGTAGTACCCATTCCTAGGTGCGCGAGTTCGGCATACCGTGTGGTGGCTCAGCTGGTACGGGCGCGCGGGAATTCGTCAGTCGAAGTCAGATCTATTGAGTATTTGAACTCGGTGCATCTGGTCCTATCGTTTGAAAGGCGTCGGTTGCTTCTGGGTCCTCGGTTTCGGTAGGTGGATAGGCGAAGAACAGCGGATCTTGCCAAACTGGCCGGTATTAGGCCTGAGCATCGTTTGGCAATCACTTTGCACCTTGCTCAGCCTTCCCCGGACTGGGGTTTCCCGCCGGTTCCATCTGCGGTCCCGCTAAGCTGAGGAGCGCCGAATGGGCGTTAGTGTAAGCGCCTCAAGAAAGCTCCCGGAAGGAAAATCGAATGGCTCGAGCGACAGTTCAGGACGTCGCCAGGACTGCGGGTGTGTCCGTGGGGACTGTGTCGCGCGTGTTGAACGGGAGTCCGGCTGTTAGCGCGGCGGCCAAGGAGAAAGTCAACGCCGCAATCCGGGAGCTCAGCTACCGCCCACTCGCCTCAGCAAGGGATCTCCGAAGAGACCGCACCATGCGCGTCCTGGCCCTCGCCAAGAACCTGGACTCTCTCGTGATCAGCGAAGTCTTCCGTGGTGTCGGCGATGCTGCGGCTGACTCGGGCTATGTCAGCCTTATCGCAGCGACCGACGGGGACCTTGATCGAGAGCAGCAACTCGTGGACATGCTCCGCAACGGCTCCGTGGACGGATTAGTGATCTTCTCACCAACGATGCCGGACGACGACGTCAACACCGTCGCCGAGCAACTCAGCGTGATTCAGGTCTGTGAAATTGTCGACGCCGAGGCGGCATTCGGTGTGTCGATCGATGACCGCCAGGCCGCTTACGACATCACCAAGCACCTCATCGACACCGGTGCCAAGAAACTAGCCATGCTCGCTCATAGAGGTGCCCGCTCAGGCCGGCTGCGGGAAGAGGGATTCCGCCAAGCACTCGAGGAAGAAGGCTTGGAGCAAGACCAGATCCTGCTCGGCGAAGGCAACTTCGGATTCCACGCCGGCCGCGATCTTACGAAAAAGCTCCTGGAGACGAAGGACCTTCCGGACGCCGTTTTCTGTGGCACAGACGTGGTCGCTGCCGGCTGCGTCCGTGAACTGACCGACGCCGGACTACGAGTCCCTGATGACATCGCTGTGGCAGGGTTCGATGACTCGGCCCAGGCAGAAATGTGCGTCCCAGAGCTAACCACAGTAAGGCAGCCCGCCTACGAAATGGGCCGAGTAGCCTTCGCTGAGCTCCTCGATCGCATGACAGTCCCAGGGCAACATCGCAAGGGAAGAACCTTCCTCCCGCACCAACTCGTCATCCGGGACTCCACCAAATAAAGAGGGTTGACAGCCTTCAGTGGTCCCTGTCACACTACTTTGGAATCGATTCCACGGCCGCAAGGCCGTTTTTCCAAGCAGCATTTGGAATCGATTCCACGGATCAGAACGAACCACCGGCAAAGAAGCCACCCTCAGGACGCGGAACAGCTAAAACGCGAACTGAACTCCACCCGCCCACAGCCACCAAAGGAGCCACTTGTGGACATGAACCGACCTGCTTCCCCGCTCCAGAACAAAGCCCCACGAAGCCGCAAAGCCCTCGCATCAGCTGCAATCGCAGCCGCCGCCCTCCTCCTCAGCGCGTGCGGCGGGGGAGCCGCGCCGCAAGGTGCCGAGCAAGCGGCCGCTGCCGATCCGGCGTCGGGCGCTAATGCCAGCGGTGCCGTGAACATCTGTGGCGTCAAGGACGCGAGCGGTATCTACAAGGGCACGGCGGAGGCGTTCACCAAGGCGAACGGCAAGGTCACGGCCAAGTACACGGAGATCGGCGCCACCACGGATGAAGCCCGCACGCAGATTGTGCAGCGGCTCGAGGGCAAGTCCACCGAGTGCGATATCTTCATCACGGACGTCATCTGGACCTCCGAGTTCGCTTCCCAGGGCTGGCTGCTGGACCAGACCAAGCTGGTGGAGTCCAACAAGGACCGGCTCATTCCCTCCACTGTGGAAACCACCAAGTACGAGGACAAGTACTGGGGCTCGCCGTTCTTCACCAACGCCGGCTTGATCTACTACCAGAAGGACAAGGTAGCCAAGCCCGAGACCTGGCAGCAGCTCTACGCAGAAGCAGCCAAAGCTCCCGGCAACGGCTTCGTCTACCAGGGCAAGCAGTACGAGGGCCTCACGGTGAACTTCCTCGAAATGCTCTACAGCGCAGGCGGCGAAGTCCTGGATGACCAAGGCAACGTCAAAATCGACTCCAAGGAAACCCGCGACGTCCTCAACTTCATGAGCGACGGACTCAAGAAGGGCTCAGCCGACCGCGCCGTCCTCACCTACAACGAAGACCCCGCCCGCCTCGCCTACGAGTCCGGCGACTTCGGATACCAGCGCAACTGGCCGCACGTGTACCGCCTGCTCAACGCGACACCGCTGGCGTCCAGCTTCGCGGTCGCGCCGCTGCCGGCATGGGAAGGCGGCAAAGCTTCCGGCGTGCTGGGCGGCTGGAACCTGGCGATCTCGGCCCACTCCACCAACCAAGCCGGAGCTGTCGCGTTCATCGACTTCGCCACCACCCCGGACTGGCAGAAGCACGTGGCCATGGACTACTCGCAGGCCCCGGTGAACGAGGCCGCCTACTCGGACCCGGCCGTGCTGCAGAAGATGCCGTTCGCCACCGAGCTCCTCGCCTCCGTGAAGGGTGCCAAGCCGCGCCCGATCTCCCCGGTCTACCCGCAGATCAGCCAGGCAATCTACAAGAACGTCTACGCCGTCCTCTCCGGCACCGCCTCCACCGAGGACGCCGTGAAGAGCATGGCCGAGGAAATCACCAGCGCCAAGGCGAGCTTCTGATCATGGCCACCAAGACACTCCTACCGGGCCGCCCCCCAAGCCCCGCACCGGCCCGCCAAACAAGCGGCCGCGACCGCGCCGAACGCAAGCTGGCGTTCCGCATGACCGCTCCGTCGCTGGTCATCATGGCCCTGGTTGCGGCGGTCCCCATCGGCTACGCGATCTGGCTCTCGCTGAACCAGTACAGCGTCCGCACCGCAGGCCTGTCCCGCTTTGTCGGACTGGAAAACTACATCGCCGCCCTGACCAGCCAAGAATGGTGGGCTGCGTTCGGCCAGACGTTCCTCTTCGCCGGCCTCTCCGTCAGCTTGGAACTCATCCTCGGCACGGCCATGGCGCTCCTGCTCAACCTCGCGTTCAAGGGCCGCGCCGTCCTGCGCACCGTGGTTCTGCTGCCCTACGCGATCATCACAGTGGTCAGCGCCATCACGTGGCAGACGATGTTCCAGCCCAACATGGGCCTGGTCACCAACGTCCTCTCCACGCTGGGACTGCCGGGCGGCGACGTCGTGTGGCTCGGTGAGCACGGCTACGCGATGGCCGTGATCGTCATGGCCGATGTCTGGAAGACCACCCCGTTCGCCGCGCTCATCATCCTGGCCGGCCTGCAGGTCATCTCCGCCGAAACGTACGAGGCCGCGGAACTCGACGGCGCCAGCAAATGGCAGACCTTCGTGAACATCACTCTGCCGCTGCTGCGCCCGGCAATCGTCCTCGCCGCGATTTTCCGCACCATGGACGCCCTCCGCGTCTTCGACCTGCCGTTCGTCCTCACCCGCGGCGCCAACGGCACCGAATCCATGTCCATGCTCGCCTACGGCCAACTGCGCGAAAACCGGCTGGTGGGCGAAGGCTCGGCGCTGTCCATCCTGACCTTCCTCACCGTCATGGTGGTCTCCGTCATCTACATCCGCTTCGGCGGCGGCAACATCCGCGACGTCGCGAAGGAGGAACAATGAGCACGCTGACTGCAGAACGCACGACGCCGGAACTCGCCGCCGGGCGCAGGGCGCCGAAGCGTCGCTTGCGCGGGGAATCGAAACTGCACCCCTTGGTATGGGTGTTCGTGGTGGCCGTCATGGCTTTCTCGCTCATCCCCTTCTACTGGCTGGTCAACACCTCCCTTAAGAAGGGAGCGAGCCTGTCCCAAGGCGAGCTCTTCCCGAGCCAGCCGACCCTGGAGAACTATCTGGTGGTCTTCCAGAACCCCGAATTCCTCCTGGCCTTGCGCAATTCGGTGATTATCGCCGTCGTAACTACAACAGTGGCGCTGGTGTTCGCGTCCTTCGCCGCCTACGCGCTGGCCAGGCTGAAGATGCGCCGCAAGGCGATGATCCTGACGCTGATCCTCTCGGTGACCACGTTCCCGGCCATCGCGATTGCGGCCCCGATGTTCTCCATCTGGCGCGAGATCGGCCTATACGACACCTTGCTTGGCCTCATCATTCCGAAGCTGACGTTTGCGTTGCCGCTGGCGATCTACACGCTGACGTCGTTCTTCAAGGAGATCCCGCGTGAGCTGGAGGAATCCGCGTACATGGACGGCGCCACGCCGTTTGTCGCGTTCCGGAAGGTGATTCTGCCGCTGGCGGTTCCCGGCCTGGCGACGACAGCGATCCTGGTGTTCATCTCGGTCTGGAACGAATTCCTCCTGGCCGTCACGCTGACCACCTCGCCGGAATCACGTCCCGTCCCGGTGGCCATCGCGTTCTTCAGCGGCACCAGCGAGTTCGACCAACCCCTTGGCACCATCAGCGCCGCGTCGGTGATCATCACCGTGCCGCTCGTGATTCTGGTGCTCTTGTGCCAGAAGCGCATCGTGTCCGGCATGACGGCCGGCGCGGTCAAGGGCTAAGCCCGTCACGAAGTCCCCAAACCCCTCACAGACTCTAAGAAACCACACAAAGAACAGGAACAACGTGAGCATTCAGCAGCAGGCCCCGTCCGCAACCCTCAAGGTAGGAGTTGTGGGCATCGGTTGGGCCGGCCAGCAGCACCTCAAGGCGTACAGCAACATTCCCGGCGTCGAAATTATTGCCGTTGCCGGCATGGAGCAGGAGCTTCTTGCCCAGCTGACCGAGGAGTACGGCATCCCGCATGCCTTCGCCCGCTGGGAGGACATGATTGAGCTCGAGGACCTCGACGCCGTTAGCGTCGCCGTCCCCACGTTCCTGCACGCACCCATCGCGATTGCGTCGCTTGAGCGGGGCCTGCATGTGCTGAGCGAGAAGCCGATCGCGCGCAACGCCGTCGAAGGTCAACAGATGGTGGACGCCGCCCGCAAGGCCGGCCGCGTGCTGGACGTCGCGTTCAACCACCGCCGCCGCGGCGACATCCAGGCGCTGAAGGAAGTGATCGACGCCGGCACGCTGGGACGCCCGTACTACGCCAAGGCATCGTGGCTCCGACGCCAAGGGATCCCGATGCTGGGCAGCTGGTTCACCAATCCTGAGCTCGCCGGTGGCGGTCCGCTGGCTGATATCGGCGTCCACGTGCTGGACTACTCGCTGCACCTGCTGGGGGAGCCGAAGGTCCTGGCGGTCTCGGCGTCGACCCACTCCGAACTCGGTCCCCGCGGGCTTGGTGGCAACGCCCGCTACACAGCCTCGAACTCCAGCCATAAGTTTGAAGTGGAAGACTTCGCCTCCGCATTTATTCGCCTGGAAGGTGGCGGTACCTTGATCCTCGAAGCCGGCTGGGCCACCTACCGCGACGAACGGGACCTGATGGACTTCACCGTTTACGGGACCGACGGCGGAGCGGACTTGCGCTCGGTGGGCGCCTCCGAGAACCCGGTAGCGGACGTCCACGTCTTCACCGAGAAAGACGGCGAGAACGCGGACTTCGAGGTGGTGGCCGAACCCGGGCGAGCCCACCAGGCCGTCGTCGACGATTTCATTGCCGCCGTGCGCGGTGGCGAAACTGTTTGGGGAAGCCATGACGGTTCGCTTGCCCTGAGCCGCGCGCTAATACTCGATGCTTGCTACAAATCCGCCCTCGAACAACGTGAAGTGGTGCTCTAAATGACTGATGCGAAATTGAAGATTGTTGTCTGGAACGAGGCCGTCCACGAGGCCCGCAACGAGCCCGCAACCATCGGTGAGATGTACCCCGAAGGAATCCACGGCGCCATCGCTGCAGGGCTCCGCGGTTTCTACCCGGACTCCGAAATCTCCACCGCTGCCTTGGCCGATCCCGAGCACGGGCTCTCCGAAGAAGTTCTTGAGCAGACTGATGTGTTGCTGTGGTGGGGGCACATCGCCCATCAGGAAGTCGCTGACGAAGTGGTGGAGCGCGTGCAGCGGCATGTCCTCGGTGGCATGGGCCTGGTGGTGCTCCACTCCGGACACTTTGCAAAGATCTTCACCCGCTTGCTGGGGACCACGTGCTCGCTGAAGTGGCGCAACGAAGGCGAACGCGAGCTGGTGTGGACGGTCAAGCCCTCGCACCCGATCGCGGCCGGAATTGAAAGCCCGATTGTGATTCCCCAGCAGGAAATGTACGGCGAGCTGTTCGACATTCCGGAGCCCGATGACCTGATCTTCATCAGCTCGTTCACCGGGGGAGAGGTGTTCCGCTCAGGCGTGACGTTCTCCCGCGGCAAGGGCCGGATCTTCTACTTCAGCCCCGGTGACCAGGAATACCCCGTGTACCACCAGCCGCAGATCCAGAAGGTCATCGCCAACGGTGTTGGCTGGGTGGCTCAGCCGGGTGTGTTCCGGGAGGCGCCTGAGGTTTCCAACCCTGCCCGGGGGTGGTTCGAGGAGGCGTAGGACCTGGCTGCTCGCTGAGTGAGCGCCGGTCGGCGTACTCCGTGCGGACAACAACCGAGGCGGGAAGTATTTTCCGGTTTTCTGCACTACTATGAGGGAATTGAAAGGAGTTCATGTGACCTCTGAACCGCTTCCTCTGGAGCCCTTCGTATCGTCCACCAACGCTGCGTCCGCTCTGGAATTACTAGGCCTGGACAGCGATACGCTGACGAACTCCGTGCTGAGGGGCGTCCGTCAGGCGCAGAACATTACCAACTTTCACCCTGTCACTGCCCGCGGTTTTGTCCAGTGGTCCGAGACGGTTGCAGCTCTCCGCGAGCAACTCAACGAGCGTGACTGGAGACAGGCAGACCCTCAGAACTCTCCACGGGTTTTGTCGCCTGACGGACTGACGTCGATCATGGTCATTGGTGGCAACGCGAATACCGCCCTTTCGGAGGACTTGACCCCTGGAACAGCCCGACGCCGCGGTCCGGCTACGGGTGCAGCCGTCCAGTGCAACGGCCAGCAGATGCTCGACCTTATTTTCGGGTTGCCCTCAATTAGGCAAACCCAGCCACCGCTAACGTGGGTGCTCCTGTATCACTGGTCCAAGGATGAGCCTGTGGTCAGGGCTGAGTTGTCGCTGCCGGCCCAGATCGTTGATGGCAACATCACGCAGTGGACCAGCAGGATTTTCCTGCCTCCCACCGACGTATCGGATCTGGAAATCTCACATCGTCCGGCCGGACCTCAGGACGACGTCGACTTTAGGATCGTTGAACTGTCATGACGCTAGAACCCTCTCGGATCACTCTGGCGAGGTTGCGGGCGGGAATCAGTAAAGCTCAATTGGCTGAGCGTCTTGACGCTACGCCGCGCACGGTGACGAACTACGAGACGCACGGCGCACCGGACAGGATGGCTGGTGCGCTAGCCCTTGCGATTGGGTGCAAACCTGCGTTCTTGTCGCTGCCCCCAACCGAGCCACTTGAAGAGGACCGGGTCTTTTTTCGGGCCCGTCGTCGCTCCAGTGCAGCGCAGAAACACGCGGCAACGTCTGCCGGTCGTGTCGGCGTGGAACTTTACGAATTCCTGACCTCCCATTTCGAACTCCCGAGGCTAAGCGTTCCTGATTTGTCGCTGCTGGGTCCTCTCCAAGCAGCTCAACAGCTTCGTGCCGAGTGGGGGCTAGGGATTGATCCGCTTCCGAACTCTGTGCGGCTGGCGGAGGCGCATGGTGTGCGCGTACTGAGTCTGCCCGCTGGGGCTGAAGAGGTGGATGCTTTCAGTCTCTGGGAAGGCGGGCTGCCATATGTCTTCCTCTCCACGATGAAGACTGCAGAGCGTTCCCGTTTCGATTTAGCGCACGAGTTGGGACACCTTGTGCTCCATGCGGGCCTGGATGCTTCCACAGTAAGTGAGCGAAATGCTGAGAAAGAGGCAGACCAGTTCGCCTCGGAGTTCCTCATGCCTCGCGTACTCCTGCGCTCCAGTGTCGGTCGCGAACCGTCTGTCGATAGTCTTCTTCGACTGAAGGCTCATCTAGGCGTCTCCGCTATGGCGCTTGCTTATGGGTTCCATAAGGCCGGCATCTATACCGATTGGTCCTATCGCCAAACTTGCGTTGATCTGACTCGTCGCGGATATCGTTACGGAGAACCTGAAGGAATGGTCCGCGAGACTTCCAAAGTTTTCGGATTTGTACTCCCTGCATTGAGGAGATCGAAAGGTTGGGGTGTCGAAGACATTGCGCGTTCCATGGGTGTTTCGAACTCTGAACTGCACGGACTGACTTTTGGTCAGGCTTTGAGCGCGGTAGGGGACCCCGCTGCAGTGCAAAAACCACAACGTTCCAGCGCTCAGCTATCACTCGTTCGCTAAATGCGGGGCCGCAAGGGTAGTCCGCTACCCATGCCCACCCGCCTCCAGCCCCGCCCCGACAGCCGCAACAAACGCGTCCGTCTCCGCTGACCGCCTGCTCTTCAGCCACAGCGCCGACGTCCGCCACGCCAATGGATCACCAACCAGCGGACGCCATACCATCCCCGGAGGCAGCGGCGTCCACGGCTCCTCGTTGAAGTGCACTCCACGGCCGGCCATGATCAATCCGTGCGTGAAGTGCTGATTCCGCGCGTGAACGATAGCCGCCGGCAAATACCCGGCGTCGCGGCACGTGTGCAGGAATGAGTCGTACAACGTCGGGGCCATATGCCGCGGGAAGATGATCAACGGATTCCCTGCCAGGTCACCCAGCGGCACGGCATCCAATAAAGCCAACGGATGCGAAGCATTCAGAACCACGCCAAGAGCCCGCGAATACAGCGGCCCCGACTCAAAACCCACGCTGCTCAAAGGGTGACGGACCACCGCAACGTCCAGTTCGCCGTCGCGCAGTCGCTCAACCTGCTCCACAGTGGTGAGCTCGTGCAAATTCAGCAGAACGTCAGGCGCAGACGCAGCAAATGAAGAAACCATGGTGGACAGCGCAACAGGGTTCGTGTCCGGCGGCACCGCCACCTGCAGAATGCCCGAAGCGCCAGGTCGGATCCGCCGCATCGACTCCTGCGCCATGGCCACATGGTCCAGCACCCCTCGTGCATGCTCCAACAGCAGAGCCCCGGCCTCGGACAGCTCCACACCGGTACGCCGCCGATGAAACAACTGCACCCCGAGCTCTTTCTCCAAGTCCTTGATGCGCTGCGAAAGCGGCGGCTGGGCCATGTGCAAGCGCTGGGCCGCACGCCCGAAATGCAACTCCTCGGAGAGCACCACAAAGTACTTGAGATGGTGAAGGTCCATCGGCGCATCATACCAGTTTGGTATCAAGCCGAGTAGATATTGATGTTAGACGGGTCACATTTGCCGATGGTCAGATGGGAGTCAAGAAACCCCAACCAACCAAAGGAATCTCCCCAATGTCCCAGGACGTCCTTTTCGAACAGACCGGCCCCACCGCCATCATCACGCTCAACCGCCCTGACAAGCTCAACGCCTGGACCGAAGCCATGCGCAGCGAACTCATCGACTACCTCGAAGGCCTCAAAGGCAACGATGAGATCCGCGCGGTCATCCTCACCGGCAGCGGCCGCGCATTCTGTGCCGGCCAGGACCTGGCCGAGACCGCATCCATGAACCCCGAGGATCACGAGTCCGCGGAAGCATGGATCGACGGTTTCGACCGCCTCTACCGGGCCGTCCGCAACCTCGACCAGATCACCATCGCCGCGGTCAACGGAGTCGCCGCCGGCTCCGGCTTCCAGTACTCACTCCTGGCAGACCTCCGCGTCGGCGACTCCAAAGTCCGCATGGGCCAACCCGAAGTCCTCTCCGGCATCCCCAGCATCACGGGAATTTGGGCCATGTGGAGCATCCTCGGCAAGTCCAAGACCTCCCAGTTCGTCCTCACCGGCGAGCTGGTGGACGCAGCCGAGGCTCAGCGTCTCGGCCTCCTTAACTACTTGGCGGACGACGGCGGCGTGCTGGCTTACGCCAAGGACCTCGCCGCCCGCTTGAGCCTCCTTCCCCCGGGCGCAGTCCGCCTGACCAAGAACCGCCTGCGCAGCCTGGAAGACGACGACCTCACCGACGCGATGGCAGAAGCCAAGCGCGTGCACCGCGAGGCCTACGGCACCGGCGAACCGCAGCGCGAGATGGCCCGCTTCCTCGCCGGCCGCCGCTGAAGGGACGGGACACCAAAGTGAAAACCGCAACCCAAGACCGTTACACCGAACTACGGAACAGCCACCGCTGGGAGGTGCCTGAGCTCTACAACATGGCCGTCGACGTCGCCGACCGGCACCCAAGGGACAAGCGCGCGCTCATCCTGGAGTCCGCCGTCGAAGGTCAACGAGAGGTGAGCTGGGGCGAAATCCAGGACCGTTCCCGTCAGATCGCTGCCACCCTGCAAAACGCCGGCATCAAGAAAGGTGACCGGGTCGCCGTCTTGCTGCCCCAGCGCTCCGACACCCCGGCCGCATACCTCGGTGTGCTCCGGACCGGCGCCATCCTGGTCACGATGTCCCTGCTCTGGGCCGCAGAGCCGATCCGCTTCCGGCTTGAGGACAGCGGGGCGTCGGTGATCATCGCCGAGGAATCGGCTAGACACCTCTTTGAGGACTATGAGGGCACGTTCATCGACATCGACAGCCCGGAAATCAAAGAGGCAACCACCGAATTCCAGGATGTCGAGACCAAAGCCGACGATCCCGCCCTCATCTTCTATACCTCGGGCACCACCGGCCGGGCGAAGGGAATCGTGCATGCTCACCGGACCCTGTTGGGCCACAACGAGTTCGAGTACTGCCACCAGCTCGGCGATGGCGACGTCTTCTTTGGCGCGGGGGACTGGGCGTGGTCGCTCGCAAAGCTGATGGGACCGCTCCGGCTTGGCGCCACGCACCTGGTTTTCCGGCCCCACGGCGGCTTCGATCCCGCGGCCCTGCTGGAGAGCATGAGCCGCCACCGCGTCAACAGCGCGCTGGTCAACCCCACGTTCCTGCGCAAGATGCGCGAAGACGTGCCCGACGCCGGCACTCGCTTCCCGCTGTCCCTGCGGACGGTTTGCTCGTCCAATGAGCCGCTGACGCCGGACCTGATCACGTGGTTCGAAGCGCAGTACGGAGTGACGTTGCTGGATTACTACGGTTCCACGGAGTCGTACCCGCTCTTGGGCAACTATCCGGACGTGCCGGTCAAGCCCGGTTCCATGGGCCGTCCACTTCCTGGATGGGAGGTCCGCCTGCTGGACGAAAACGAACATGAAGTCCCCGCAGGCGAGACCGGTGAGGTCTGCCTCCGGGCGCGCTCCAACCCGCAATTTCCCTTGGGATACTGGAACATGCCGGAGGCGTCCGCCGCCGCATTCGGGGGCGGCTGGTATCACACCAAAGACCAGGCCTACGTGGACGACGACGGCTACTTCTGGTTCCTGGGGAGGACCGACGACGTCATCAAAACGTCCGGCTACCGCGTTGGACCCTATGAGCTGGAGGCAGTCATTCGTGAGCTCGATCCCGTGCGGGACGTGTCCGTCACCGGTGTGCCCGACGAGCTCCGCGGCCAGTCCATCAAGGCTTGGATCGAACTGATGCCCGGTCACGATGGGGGAGCGGAACTGAGCGAAACAATCGTGGCGCACGTGAAGGAGAACTTCTCCCGCTTCGCGTACCCGCGATTCATTGAATACGTCTCCGCGCTGCCGAAGTCAGCCACCGGAAAAGTCCAGCGGGCCCAGCTCCGCGAACTCCCACACGTTGTAGCCTCTCCCCGCCTCGAAGGACAACAATCATGAATACGATGACCCAGAAAGTAGCTGACACCGAGTCTTCCCCGCGGCGCAGCCTCAAGCGCGTAGCCGCGGCGGCCGCCGTCGGAAATTTCGTCGAATGGTTCGACTCCGCGGCTTATGCAGTCATGTCCGTCACCATTGCGAAGCTCTTCTTCCCGGATTACTCCACGACGGCGTCACTTCTGGCCGTGTGGGCGATCTTCGCCGGCGGCTTCATTGCCAGGCCGCTCGGGGCGGCTTTCTTTGGACGCTACGGTGACCGGATTGGCCGCAACAAGATGCTCGGCCTCTGCGTGCTGATCATGAGTGCGGCGACGTTCTGCATTGGCATCCTGCCGACGTTCGCGGTGATCGGCATTTGGGCCCCGATTCTCTTGTTCGTATTCCGCGCCGTTCAGGGCTTCACGACCGGCGGCGAATACACGGGATCATCGGCGTTTATTGTCGAATACGCTCCGGAAGGCAAGCGGGCGACGTACGCAAGCATTATCCCGGCCACCGTCGGCCTGGCTTCTGTGGCAGGTGCGTTGCTGGGCGCCGCGATCACCGCGACGTTGAGCACTGAAGACCTCCAGGCCTGGGGCTGGCGTATTCCGTTCCTGCTGGCTGCGCCGCTGGGCCTAATCGGACTGTATATACGGTCAAAGGTTGACGACACCCCCGTGTTCCGTGGTCTTGAGAAGACGGGCGAAGTGGCAAAGCGGCCTTTGGGAGATGCCATCCGCATGTGTTCGCGCCAGATCTTCACTCTCTTCGGTTACAGCATCACCAACGCAATCGCGTACTACCTGATGAGCAGCTACATGATTGCGTACATGACCTCGAGCCTTGGGTATTCCTCGGCCGAGTCCATGATCACCAGCGTGATCACCATGCTGGTGTACACGGCGGTATGTCCTCTGGCTGCACGTGCCAGTGACCGCTACGGCCGGAAACGGATGCTGCTGGTGGCCTGCGTGGGCTTCGTGGTGATGACCATTCCCGCGTTCTCCATCATGCCGCTGGGTCTCGGATTCGCGATCCTGGGAACGAGCGTCCTGGGCGCGTTGGTCGCCGTGATCGGAACGTCCAACGTGCCGGCGCTGGTGGAGATGTTCCCGTCGTCGGTCCGGGCATCCGGCTCAGCGATTGGCTACACCCTGGCCTACGTGCTATTCGGTGGAACGGCTCCCTTTGTAGCCACCGGCTTGGTTGCGGGCTTTGGCTCACCGCTGGCCCCGGCCTTCTACCTGATGGGAATGGCATTGGTGTCGGCGGTGGTGGTGGTCCTGTTCTTCCGGGAAACCAAGGACCTGTCACTGTCGCGGACCACGGTTCTGTAAGTTAGGCAGCTGGAAAGAGGTTGGGTTGGGTGCTCGTCAGCGTCCAACCCGACCTTTTGCATAGCCCCGGGACGAACTTCGGCGCTTCAGCATGTTTACTCCGCCTGGATCTTTGGGCAGCTTGGCGGGTTTCGAGTCTCTCAAGGAATCTGGCTCTGCGGTCATGAGGTCCCCAAGGCTGCAATGATGCGAGCTTCCGCGTCGGGATTCAGCAGGCCCCTCTCACGGGCTTGATGAGTGGCCTCGATAAGTCGGTCGGTCATAATCCTGCCGCGGGCACCAAGGATGGCGCTTTCGACAGTCATAGCCGGGACACCTTCTATGCTGTCTCGCTGATCCTCAGGCACGGCACGGCGGATAACTTCTACGGTCCCGGGGAGTTGGGCGCGCACGCGACGGCCGGATGCCACTCGAATTCGTCGCAGGTTGACCTGCGCCAAGTGGTGAGCCGCAAGGACTGCTTCGTCGGCTAGGACAGCGCCTTCCCCCACCAGGGCAACGGCCTGTGCGTACTCATCAAGCTCACCGGCAGGTGCTTCATCCATCCTGTAGACGCCTTGGCCGAGCCGGGTGAGAGCCCCCCGCGCAGCGAGCTTTCGCAGCTCCACTGTTGGAACTCCCGCGGCCTCTGCAGATCGGCTTGTCACTACTCCGTGGGTCTCGAAGGCCAGCTCGCGCAGTGTTCGACGATAAGTCATCCCGCCACCTCTCCTTTGTCCCAAACGTACCATTAATGGTACGGAATTGTCATGAAACTTCCCCGATGAATGCCTCCACCCGCGTGAACACTTCAGCCTGAACTTGTTGAGAGGCACGCCAATCATTGGGAATCTGCAAGGAGTGATCGGCCCCGGGCACCTCAAAGAACGTGCCGGCAGTTTCTGACTTACGTCCGCCGTCCCACAGCTTGTCCTGGGAACCACCGATAAACAGGTCATCCTTTGACGATGCACGGATGGTGCTTCGGACCTGCTCGTCTGTGAGCAAAGGTGTCAGCCAGATCCCTGGGATGCGGACTTCCTCGGCCCAAGGAATGGACAGAGTGCTGAATGACTTTGCCACAATCAACCGTTGATGGGAATCGGGTGCGGCAGCAAAAGCCTGTCTGGCGGCGTTGGCCGCAAATTCGTGTGGGTCGGCACCGGGCGAATCGTCGGTGGTCCACCGGACAGCCTGTACATGCCAGCCCAGGGCGCCCAGCATTTCACCAATCCAGAAGAGGACGGGTCCTTCCACCGGATATCCGGAACCGGGCAGCAGAACAGCTACTTTGGGTTGCTCCGAGTTATCAGTGGTGGCTTTTGCCCAGGTGAAAGACTCCATAGGGGGGATGCTACTTGGCCGCTGTTTCGTTCTCGCTGAGGGCCTAAAAATTGATAGTTACGTGTCATAAACTGTCGGGCTCGTCTTTTACACTGAGGACAAATGCCCAGAGAAACCATCTGAGGCTCGTGCTTTGGGGGAGAACAGATGACAGAACCGGTGACGTGGAAAGCCATGGCCCCAGCCGAGGTCTGTGATCTTAGGGACTTCCGGGCTGCCGCTGACTGCAACCCGAAGAGTCTCAGTGCGATGTTCCAAACTCCCCAGGGCGTTGAGATCGACCGGAAGCTGGGGGACTAACGTGGCCAGCGCAAAAAGGCGCCAATCCCGCGTCCCCAACCGTCCGGCGTCGAATCATTCCCTGGAAAAGGACCAGCCGACATCGCTCATCAAGCCTGGACAGTATGCCGTTCTTGACGGTGTTGAGTATCAGATCCTGCGCCGGGGAGATGCTTGGGTGTTGTTGACGGATCAGCCAACGCCGGGTTTCAGTGCTTGGGGCAAGCACGGATACATCCGGGAGATCGGTCCGGGGGAGCAGTTGGAGTGCCATGACGTCAAGCATCGTGGCATGTACCGGGGCTTGATCATCGAAGTCCATCGGAGTGGCCCACACGGATTCTTGGTGAGCAGCCTGGACCCCTCGGCCGGTGACGAGGGGTTTGAAAGACGTGATCCCCGTGACCGGGATCAGGAAAAGAATATCCCTCATGAAGACCCGGACCTCCTGTTCAGCACTGTCCGGACGCGGGTGCCGATGCCTTGGGCTGAGCGGACACCGAGCGAACGGGCGACGTTCGACTGGAACGATTTCCGGGACAGGCTCGCAGTAACGCTCCGAGGCTTAACGGACCGTGCCATTCTGGTTATCACCTCCAGCTTGTACCCGAACAGGTATGTGCAATTCGCGAGGCAGGGCGACCGTCTTGAC
This sequence comes from Arthrobacter sp. R3-55, assembly GCF_054161505.1. Taxonomy (NCBI): domain Bacteria; kingdom Bacillati; phylum Actinomycetota; class Actinomycetes; order Micrococcales; family Micrococcaceae; genus Arthrobacter; species Arthrobacter sp. R3-55. The sequence continues at coordinate 732,530 of NZ_CP096423.1, forward strand.
GCAGAGGCCCCGGGGAAAGATGTCGTGGGCAACGCCGTCGAGTCCGTGCTCAAGGGCAGCGGTTGGCAGGCACCCGGGGTTGGGCAGCCGAACTGGTCCTCTGGCCTCCCGCTTCCGGCGTTGACCTCCGAGTTCCGTGAGCTCGCGGAGCGGTGCGTGGCCGCGTTGCGAAACTCCTACGGCGTCAAGAGTCCGGACGACCTCAGCTATCGGGCCTGGCGTGAGGCAGAACTGATGCCAACAGGACAGACTTGGTCGGCGGAACGGGTTGCCGGGATGGATCCAGGTTCCGCTTCCCTGGAACTCCCCGGACTGGGGCTGGCCTCGTACCGACTCGACTCAACGGGGACAGTGGAACGGGAGCGCCAACCCACCCTATGGGTCAGCTCCTTGGACCACCCTCTGGTCGAGGAGATTCTCAGCACCCCGCCGATGAAGGCGATCAACCCTCGGGTGAAGCTGAGCCTGCTCACTCACCCTGACGGTGTTCTGGAATGGAGGTTCCTGGCGGGGACGAAGGTCATCGCGGTGACCGATGATGGCACCCTGGAATTGCGTCATGCCGGCTCCAACCCAACGACAGTAGTGGCCCGGGCTGACTCTGCTCGGCCCTTCGTCCTGGACCTGGTGCAGGGGATGCTCTGGCCGGAGAAGCAGATAGCCACCTTTGAGGATGCGCCCGGGGTTGATGTAAAAGCCGGCCCCAATGGCACAGAGATTCGATGGGGACGCGGCCACTGGGTGGATTTCATCGGCGGTTTCGAGACCTTCAGGGCGGCCTACCCCCTGATTCACATGCTCAATGCCACCGACGCCGAGATTGTTCAGTCAATGGAGGCCGCTGACGGTCGACCCGTTTTCAGGGTGGGTGAGTCGTTGAAGGATGCCGCTGCCGGGTACAACTTCAACTTTTTCAGCTACTCCGCTTGGAGGGACTGGCTGGAGAGGGCAAAAAGCGAAAACCAAGAAAAAGGGGGAAACACGTGACCTGGAAATCAATGCCTGCTGCCGAGGTCTGCGACGTTATGGACTTCTGGATCGCGGCCCCATGGCCGCTGTCAGAGGCCGAGACCCAACAACGTGCTGTGGAGCGGTTCGGGTGGACCACCGAAGTCGAGAACGGCAGGTCTTACCTGATGAACACAGTTTCCAACTTCACGTTCCCTGACGTCATGACCATCGAAGTCAAGAACGTCATGAGGGCAATGAGCCTCGATACCTCGGACAGCATCCGGGACATCACGCCGGAATTCACTGATTTCCTCAATGATGCTTTCACCCTCATGGTTCGCGAAGGCCAAGCGAGGTGGGGAAAACCGACACTTCAGAATTTCAAGGACACCCCATCAGCACGGTGGAACGTCGACGGCGGCGCCCGCGTCACGTTCAGATTCAACCCCAAGGGTCTCTCGGCAAGATTCGAGACACCCCAGGGCGCGGAAATCGAAAGGAAACTCGGCGACCGCTGACGTCGCCGGCGCCCACTTGGATCAGCGGGTGTGAATCCTCTCGTCACTCGAGGAATTCTCCTGAACAGGCGGATAAAAGCGTCCGTATCGGCGTAGGCAGAAATACATGCCGATGAAGGTGACTAAACCCAGGATCGGTCCTGCCCACACCACGATTGACGAGCCGCGCAGAAGAATGCCCGCCACAGCAAAAGCTGTAGTCGCCATGACTATCGCAGGGCTGTCCGAAACAAACTTGCGCTCCGCCTTGCGTCCGATCTGCCCGTAGAACGCGCCCACGACCACGGGGAAGACGATGAAGATCCCGCCCACCAGCAGCAGCCAGGGCATGGGGGTCATAGCCGCCATGCTGATTGTCAGGCCGTAGGATCCGGCCAAAATCAACCAGTAGCCATTGGCACTCTTGCCATATCTTTTCTTCATCTTCTGACGTCCCCAATCGTCGAATGCCCAGCATAACCAATCCCGCGTGGTGCGCGAAGTCATTTGAAATGGGCTCATCCGCCAACACCTAGGCCACCCCAAACCACCACCTAGACGCCCCCAAAACACCCCTAATTTCGGCCGATTCACCACCTAGTTTCCGCTTTCCGCCCTGTGGCCCTTCTGCCGGCCCATAGTGTCCTTCTCAGAACGAGCACCCGGAAATTCCGCCGGGACTGCTCCGGAGATGAGCGCACAACTATTGGGGGTTGGGTCATTGAAGCTGAGTCAGCAACAGAGCATTGCCGCCGCTGTGGATCAGTGGGTCACCGGCATTCCCGGGCGTATCCGGGGCCATGTCATTTTTGTCGAGAATCCTGACCACGCGGAATACGCGAAGGCCCTCGCCGATGAGGATTCCGTGGTCCTGGTCCTCAACGGAGACAGGACGGATACAGACATTGTGGCCGTCACAGGATCCTTCGATGTCGCAGGGGAAGAACTCTTGGTGGACGGCGCACTGAGCCTGGAGATCCAAGACTATGTGGCCATCCCGTTCGTGAACCTGGTGGGTGTGACGGTAGTCAGGATTACCACCAAAGAGGATTGGCAAGCCTTCTTCGACGACGCCGAGGAAGCCTGCCGTACGGGGCACTTCGTGCAGCAGCTCACCGAGGTCAACGCAGTGCTGACTGAGCGGGGACTGCTGAATGGGCAACCAAAGGACAACCTCCTGCTGGCCCGGCTTCACATCACCTGGGACGGTTCGATTCTCAGCGGACCCTACGGGGCCAAAATCGGCGCCGTTGGTGACGCGCTGCCAGACCTGAGGGTCAGGGCCATCGCCCTCCGGCCCGAGTCGGCCGTTGCCGCGGCCTACTACCCGTGGGACATCTACGAATCGCTGGCCGCCAAACCGTGGATCGCCCGCTACCTGGCGGCCTTGGACGCGTGGAAATTTGTCGCCCGTGAGGACCGCCCCGCTACCAAGCTGGTGGGTTTCGGAGCCAGCCTTTACGGGGCCACACTGCGGGACGGCCTGCCATCAGCGCATGCTCCCTTCATCCTAGAGCGGGGGAGCGAGCATACCCTCCTGGACGCCAGGACCGGCCGTCTCTTCAAGATCGGTCCGGACGCCGCAGCCATTATCGAAGCCGTTTCCAACCTCCGGGACGTCAAGGTAGCGGCTATAGCCGTGGCGCACGCGCTCAACGTTCCAGCCGCGCTCGCCGAGGAGTCCGCCCGTGCCGTCCTGGACCGCTTTGAGCAACTCGGTATCGACATTGTTGGCGGCCGCTGATGACTGTTGTGCCGATCCTTCCTACCCCCAGGACCCAACTTCCGCTGTGGATACCCCTCATCACCCAGCATGACTTCGCGGGGAAAAGCCATACCGCAGTCAGTGCCAACGGCGTCCACGTCACCTACGAAGACGGCCACCAACGCCTCTGCGCGAAGAGCGGACTCTGGAACACCAACCTGGGCTACGGAAACGAGAACATCGCTGAATCCGTGGCCCGGGAACTCCGCACCGCGTCCTATTTGCCGCTTTTCCGCACAGCTCACCGCACTGCAATCGAAGCCTCCAACGCCCTTCTGAGCCTGCCAGCGCACAGCTTTCACCGGGTCCTCTTCTCCACCTCCGGAGGTGCTGCCAACGATGCCGTGATGAAGCTGGCTCGCCAGTACTTCGTCTTGGACGGGCAGCCTGAACGCAAACTCATCGTCGGGCTGAAGGGCAGCTATCACGGACTGACTTATGGAAGTCAGGCACTGAGCGGTGACGAGCTGGGACAGGCCGTGTACGGAGTGGACCGGCGGAACATCCGCCACATCGGGTTTGACGACGACGGCGCGGAACTGGCGCAGCTCATGTCCAGGGAAGGCCACAGGATTGCCGCGGTCATCATGGAACCCGTTCTAGGCTCGGGTGCGGAAGCTGTGCCGGATGCCTTCATTGAAGAGGTCATCAAGCACCGTGATCAGCACGGCTTCCTCTTGGTCGCAGACGAGGTAGCCACCGGTTTCGGCAGGGTGAGTGGCTGGTTCGCGTCAGACGAATGGTCCCAACAGCCGGACGTCATCGTCACGTCCAAAGGGCTGACCAACGGCACCAGCGCCTGCGCGGCCCTGCTGATCGCCCGGCGCGTCACTGAGACCTTCGACAGGAACGAGTCTGTCTTCGTTCACGGCGAAACGCAGGCCGGCACACCCGCAACGTGCGCGGCGATCCTCGGCACCATCGCCGAGATGAAACGGCTGGACCACAACACCCTGACCAAGCAGGTGGCCGCCGGCCTCAACAACCTCATTGAGGAGCTGCAAAACACCCGGGGGATAGGCAACTCATCAGGGCGGGGCTGCATGAGGGCCATCAAACTGCGCTCACACAACGGAACGCCCCTGTCCTCAAACGGTGTACTGGCCGTGGTCCGGCGTATCCACGACGCCGGTGCAATCGTGCAGGCAGGGCCGGGACGGATCCAACTTCTGCCTGCACTCATTTACACAGAAGAGAACTTCGAAGAACTGAGCACGGCCATCCATGCTGGCCTGGCCGCGGCTGAAAAAGACGGGGTCTTCGCATGATCGCCGACCACCTGTGGAGGACCCGCTGCGTCATCCTCGACGACGGCACGGCAGCCAAGTACATCGGTGGCCTGACCCGGGGGCGGACCGGTTTGGTGGTGGACAGCCACCTGGAAGCCCATCGGGACAAAATGTTGGCCAGCAACCTCAAAGGAGCTCCGGTCCTGGAGCTGCACGCGACTCCGGTCACCGTGGAAACCGTGCGGACGGTGGGCAGCTTCATCCGCGAAAACGGGCTTCAAACGGTAGCAGGACTCGGCGGCGGTTCGGTGCTGGATGCGGTCAAGCTGGCAGCACTTTTCACCGCTGACCCGAGCCTTGCCATTTTCGCCGAACGCCACGCCAAACGTTCGGGCCTCCTGGTGCTCCCGCCGCTTACGAATCCCAAAGAACGTCCCAAAACCATTCTCATGCCGTCCACCGTGGGGACCGGTGCGGAAGTCAGCGCTGTAGCGTGCCTGGACACCGCCGTCGGACGCCGCTTGATAGCCTCGCGACACCTGACCGGTGACGCCGCACTGCTCGACGCCGGCCACCTCGCCACCCTGCCGCAGCAGCTGGTTTTCGAGGGGCTGCTGGAAGCGTTCTTGCGGGTGGCCGGGACCATGATCGGCAGCCACCACAGCATTTTTGACGACGACGGCCACGTACTCATTCAACGGATCGTGCGGCTGGGCCAACAGTTGGGCCACAGGGACTCTCCGGAACTGAGACTCGCCGCCGCCCGGCTCAGCATGGAAACGCACACCGGCTGGGCATTGATGGGACGCAACCCGTACGGCGCCAAGCACTGGTACGTCGCGAACGAACTCGCCTATGTCACGGGCGTACGAAAGATGACCGCGACGGCGTCGGTGATTGGTCCCATCTGGAAGGAAATCGGCGAAGGAGCCGCAACGTGGGGCGATGCCTCACGGCTCAACCAGCTGTGGAGCATGGTGACGGATGCAGATCCTGCACTGAGCCCCGAGCCCTGGATGGGCATGGAAGAGCTGATCGGGCAGTGGGGTATCGCCCGGCTTCAAACCATCACCGACGAAACCCTGGTCCGCACCACGGACGCTGCCATCCGCAACTGGGGCGGTGGTCTTCCCATGCTCCGGGGGATCGACGCCGCGCAGATTCAGCACGTCCTCCATGCCGCCGCAGGAGGACCCCACATCTTGCCAGCCCCCACGGGAAATCTACGAGCAGGCAGGGGAAAGGAGGTGAACACATGAACAGCGCAAACGCACTCAAGAGCCTGGACCTCCACATCCAGGAACTCGAGCCCATGGATGTCCCGGATGACTGGGACGAACGAATCAAGGGCATTTCAGCCGGGTTGGCACTGGTAGGCATCGCCGTCGCCATCACCTGATCCCCGTTTGGACGACACAACAACCGCGAGGGGAGGTGAACGCGCATGCAAAAACAGCTCAACATCTCCATCCAGGAGATCGAATCGCTGGACACCCCTGACTTCCAGAACTGGTTCATCGGGGTCTCCCAGGGAGTCGCAATAGGCATCATCGCCGTCAGCATCACGTAAGACCCGTCCCAACCATCCACATAACAACAAGAAAGGAGGAACCAATGATCGCAAACGCGCCGCTTCAGCTGTCCATCGAAGAGCTCGAAAACCTCGACACCCCGGACGATACACCGTGGTACATCCGGGTTGGTGACGTCATCATCATCGCCGGCATCGTCGTCGGAATCGCCGCCACATAGCCGGTGCACGCGGGTGGTGCCATGTTCCGTCCCCACCCGCGTGCATCCCACCACTCTCAACCTCCCGGAGAACACGAGTTGATGAACACCGCAAAAGACAAGACCGCCGACGCCGTCCTACAGATCCTGGGCCACATGAATCCTCCAGAGGATCTCTACAGCGTGTCAGGCTCCCGCCTCTACGACCTCGTCACCGCCAACGACCTCACGGAACTGCCCGAGATCCTGACCGCAGCCCGCAAAACGGTGGGACCCATTCTTGAGTTGGCTGCCGGATCCGGCCGGATCACCCGGCCCCTCCTGACCCTGGGACGTCCGCTGACCGCCGTCGATTCTTCCCGGGAAATGCTCGCCCTGCTCAAGACCAAGGTGGACACCCAGGCGTTCAATCCGCGCGGCGTCTCAGTAGACATGGTGGAGGCCGACATGTCCGGCTTCGAGCTCGACGGCGGGTACGGTTGCGTGGTTCTCGGCGCCAGTTCCATCACCCTCCTGGACCCGGCCGGCCGCCGCGCACTGTTCCGCAGGGTCCGGGAATGCCTTGCGCCGGAGGGGCGCTTCCTGCTGACCGTCCTGAACGCGGACAGCCACCACGTGTCAGAAAACAACGACGGCGGAACCACAGTTTCGCCGTTGGGCAGCGACTCCTTCCTGATCACCACGGAAAGCCGGGACCCCGCCAACGGTGCCCGCCACGTCACCATGATCCACGTGACCTTTGGTGAGGGCGGCACCTACCGTTCCTCCGCGTATGCCAGCGATATCGCCTTTGTCAGCAACAGCCTTATTGAGGAGGAGATCACCTCGGAGGGGCTCACCATCCTGGAACGCAGGCAGGTTCGCATCGCTACGCGGACCCCTGGGCTGGATGACATTGAGCTGTGGGTGTGTGGCGCATGAGCATCGATCCCGTGCGGACCCTGGATCCATCCATGGGCTTGGTCTCGGAATCCGCGGTGTACGTCCCCAACGAGGTTGGACTGTGGCGGACTGCTGGTGTGCTGGCGCACGGGCGGGCGTCGCACCCTGGGTTCGCCTCCGCCGTCGGGGCCTTTGACGTCAGGAAACGCGACTCCATCACCCGGGGTGCGGGAGAAGCTGTGGAGAGGTTCGCGTTGGCGCCGGCGCCCGGGGACGCGGAGTATCTTGTTGCTCCTACCGGCAGTGTTGATGAACGGATCGACTTCATCACCCCGGGAATGGGGCGGCCGTCGGCGCTCGCCTACGAATTTCCCTGGTATCGGGCCACCAACCTTCTGACCGGAAAGGCCTCGCAGGTTCCCGCTCCGGTGGTGGACTATTGCCCCGGCCAAGCGGAGGCGAATCCGTGGGACGGCTTCTTCGATCCGTCTCCCAACGGTGCAGCGTCCGGGCCCTCGGAGGCCTTTGCACAGATTGCAGGCGTCGGGGAAGTGCTGGAACGGGACGCGTTCCTCGCGGCATGGCACCAGCGGACGCCGCTCCTTAGCTTCGATGCGGCGAGGATGCCCGACGCTGTGCGAACTACGCCTGAAGCCCGGAACTTCCTCCTGCTCCTCGACGCGGCGCGGACGGCCGGCGTCGAACCGTTGCTGTCTTTTGTCCCCCAAGAGGGAAGCCCGCTGGTCACCGCGGTGTGCGTGATCGCCGTCGAAGGCCATTTTGCTGCGGTGGGGCTCAAAGCGTCCGCCCATGCTGTGTCCGCTTTGCGGGGAGCACTCCAGGAAGGACTCCAAATCCGGGAGCTCTTCCAATCCCGTACGCCTTCCCGGACTCCCGCGGCAGTGACGGATGACGATTCCCGTGCCGATTTCTGGACCACGCCTGCAGTGATTGACGGGTTGCTCCGGTGGACCCGGTCATTCCAGCCAACCGAACTTCCGGGCATCCAACCCACTCCTGAGGTTGGGGATCTGGTTGAATACCTCGCACGCAGGGACATCCAAACCCACTGGGTGAGCCTCAGCCACAGGCTTCCCGCGGCAGTCCAGGACATGGGATGGGTGGCCGGCAAAGCGGTATGCCCCGGCGCGGTGCCACTCACCATGGACGAGACCAAAGGACTGTTCCTGCCCGGTCACTTCTCCACCCCGCACCCGCTGATATGAACCGGCTCAAAGTGCCCGCCGAACGGGCGGTCGAGTGGCCCGTACAGCTCGCACCATCGGGGTCCATCGATGCACCGCTGGCGGCCGCCGGGCCGTGGATTGTGGCGATCAATGGTGTGCCGAAAGCGCGGGTTTCCGCCGACGTCGCGACCGTCCTCAGGGCGGTGGACGGGAGGAAGAATCCGGCCCAAGTGGCGCTTTCCCTGGGGTCTCCGTGGACAGCACAGGACGTCACGGGCATCGTCCGCCAGTTGGCACCCACAGGAATATTCGACGGCGGTGCGGTGCCGGTTGCGATGCGGCGCGTCCAGTTCAGGCCGCCCCTGACAGTGCAGTTCACCTTGTTTAACCCTGGGCCGTTGCTGCAGTTCTGCCGGCCGATGGTGGCGGCCATGGCAAGACCGGGGATGGCTGCGGTGGCACTGCTCCTCCTTCTTGGCGGGCTGGTGGGCGCATTCATGGCGGGCCCCAGTATGTGGCGCGTCCTCTCCACGCCCTTGCCGATGGAGGCTTATCTATATGTGGTGGCGGCGATGTTCGTCTCCACGCTCCTGCACGAGTTAGGCCACGGCATGGCGCTCACATACTTCGGCGGGACACCACGCCGCGTAGGCATCATGCTGTTCTATCTTTCACCGGCTTTCTTCTGCGACGTGACTGACGGGTGGCGGCTGAGTTCCAGGAAGCAACGCGTCCTGGTGGCGCTCGCGGGACCCTTGGTGCACGTCACCCTGGGTAGCGTCGTGTTGGCTGGCCAGGCGTTTCTTCCCGAGTCAGCAGTGAAGGACGCCGCAGTCCTTTATGGCGTCATTTGCTATGCCGTGGCCGTGCTCAACCTGTTTCCCTTTATCAAGCTGGACGGCTACGTTGCCCTGATGTCTGCCGTGGACATTCCACACCTCCGGAAGAAATCGCTGGAGGCGTTGTCTGAGGTGGCCGGCTACGGGATCCTCGGATCCCACCGCATGCCAGCACGGGGCCGATACCTTCCATGGTTTGGCCTCGCCAGCTTTGTTGCCGGTATTGCTTTCATGGTGGTCGGGTACCAGCGCCTGATGCCGGTCTTCCTTCAGCTGGGTTATGCAGGCCATCTTGTGGTCCTTGCGGTCCTCTGTCTGCTGATTGTGGTGGCGCTCAAAGGAGTGGTCCGGTTCTTTCGGGTTGCGGCAGCCAACGGGAGCCCGCTCTGGCGTCGGATCCTGGTGGTGATGCTCGGGTTGCTGACAATCGGGGTGCTGCTGGTCATCATCCCCGTCAAAGCGGTGACCGTAGCGGGTTACACCTATCAGGACGGCCAGTTGAAGATTGTGATGCCGGTCCAAGGGCCTTCGGGGGTTCTGACACCCGGGGACCAAGTCACGTTGCAATCGCAGGGGATGATCATCCACGAAACCCTGGGCCGGGCCATCATTGGCGAGCAGCCGCCGTCGAACTCCATGGCACCCTTGGACACTTTGGTCCCGGTCGCCTTCCCCGGTGACCCAGTGCCGGTACTGACCTTCTCCAGTGAGCTGGTCTCGGGGACCAACCTCGCGACCGCCGGGCGGGCCGAAGTAGCGAGCCAACGTGAGACAAGCCTGGGGGAATGGCTCTGGGCTTCCATCACTACCTCGCCCTTGTGGCCAGGGCAAACCGGGGCGCCCTCAGACTCCACGAAAGGTCAGCCGTGACGATTCACGCAAGTTTTGAACATTTCAGCAAGAAAAGGGGATCGCGTTTTGCCGTAGAGGATCTGACGTTTGATGTCCCAGCCGGCCGCGTGGTGGGTCTGATCGGTCCCAACGGAGCAGGGAAAAGTACCGCGCTCGCGGGTCTTACAGGTTTGCTGGAGGCGACATCCGGCAACGCAACGGTGTTCGGGGTCGACTACCGATCCCTCCGACGGCCCGCCGGCAGGGTTGGCGTGAACCTGGACGGGATGGACGTGGAGCCAGGGCTGACGGGCCGGCGGCATCTGCAAATCTGCCAACTCGCTGCGGGAGTGGGCAGGGAAAGTGTTGAGCGCGTGCTGGAGCAAGTGGGTCTGGCGGGCGAGGCCAACAAGAAGGTCCGGGACTACTCGCTCGGCATGAAGCAACGCTTGGGCATCGGCTCCGCGTTGGTAGGTGATCCCCGTTTGCTTGTTCTGGACGAGCCCGCCAACGGATTGGATCCGGAGGGCATTCAGTGGCTGCGGCGTTTCCTGCGGGAGTTCGCCGCTGCCGGTGGAAGTGCGTTGGTTTCCAGCCACCAACTGATGGAACTGGAACAAGTGGCGGACCAGGTTGTCATCCTCAAACAGAGGGTCCTGTTCCGCGGGACCCTCGGGGAAGCCAAAATGCTTGGCGGTGGCAGCCTTGAAGCGGCGTACTTCAAGATTCTGGCCGGTGCCCAATGAGCAGCGGAGCCTGGGCCGGTTGGACCAGCGGGATCCGATCCGAGCTTCTCAGGTACGTCAGCGGATACTCCATCCTGGGAATAGTGGCTTTCAGCGCGTTGGTGCCATGGTTCGTGGCCAACTTCCTGGGATGGCCGGACAGCTCGGGTGCTTTGACGGCTTCCGAGAACATCCGGATCTTCTGGTCCTTGGCGGCAAGCATTGCACCGGTGGCGACATTTGCCGGGAGTTACTTGGTGACCCGCGAAGCGTATTACGGGACGCTTCGCCGCACCGTGGTGGCGGCCGGCATGGCCAACGTGGTGACGAGCAAATACGCGGCTGCGGTGATGGTGGGAGTCGGCACCGTCATCACGGGACTGGCGGTGTGGGGCGGGACGGTCGCGTTCTCGCTGCCGCCTGACGTTGCGCCGCAACTCCTGGCCCCGGATTCGCTGGGACTGTTGCCGGGGGTGCTGGTGGCCTCAGCAATAGCCGCCGTCTGGGGTTGCTCGTTGGGGTGGATCTTTCAGCACTACTACGCGACGACGATCCTCACCTTGGTGATTCCACTCGCCGTCGAACTGCCTCTGTTGGCGAATGCTCCGGACATGGCCCGCTGGCTTCCGTCCGGCGCTTTGGCGGGAATAGCTTCCGTGCCTTTTGAGGGCTTGCTTGAACCAGTTCCGGCCTTCTTCGTGTCCCTTGGATGGCTGGCCGTTGCTGGCCTGGGCGCAGTGTGGTCCCTCCGACGGAAGGAGCTCTGACATGGGTTCCGCCTTCCTCTCAGAGCTGCGACGGCCGTGGTTGTGGAAGGGCTCGGCGGTGGGGGCCGCACTGGTGCTGGGGTTCATTTCCTTGATGGTTCTTGCAGCTGCCCTGGAAGCCGGGCCACCCCTGGCGAGCCTCGGTGGACCACTGACGGAAGCGGGCCTGACGCTGACATTGACGGGGTCTGCAGTGGTGGGCTCTTTTGCCTTCACTGCCGATTACCGCAATGGAAGCTTCAGCCGGCGGGTCTTACTGTTCCAACGAGGGCCTGCGTTCCTTGGCCGGGCAGCCGCTACAGTACTGGCAGCGCTGATCAGCGGCGCGGTCATTGGCCTGTTCTTTTTCCTGGCAGGGAAACTACTGGATGAAGCGTGGCAGTTGGGTTTGCCGGCTTGCCCGGCCTTTGCGGGGATTGCCGGCATGGGATCTATTTGGGGGTTCGCCGCGGGGTCGCTCATCCGCAATCATCTGGTGAGCCTGTTCGCGGTCCCCCTTACTTTGCTGCTTCCCGAGATGGTGCTGGGGCCCGACTCCCGCTTCTTTCCCATCCTGGCAGCCGACTGGGCAACCCAAGCGGCTGTCAACATACCGGCTTGGGGCTCTTTCGCCGGGGCTACAAGCTGGCTTTTAGTGGTCTTAGCAGTAGCCTTCGTCATTTTCCTGAAGCGCGACCTCGCCTGACTTTCAAACCCTTCTTCTTTAAGGAATACAAGAATGAATCGCAAACCCTTGATATGGCTGCTGCTGGCCTTGGTGCTCGCTGCCTACGCCCTTTCAATCCTCCTCTCCAGCCCGGGCCAATCGCCGTGGTCCATGATCTCCGGAATCATCATCGGGGCCGCTTCGCTGGTGATGGTGTGGAAATACAGTCGCGAGATCAGGAACAACCGGCCATCTTGACCGGGCAGGACGAAGCCCGCCTCGTAGGCGACCCAAGTGGGACGCCTCCGAGGCGGGCTATGCAAGAGACCGTTCCCGGCCCGTCACCTGGCTTCTGACGTAGCGGCTACCTACCGGGTTTGACGGGTTGGACCACTATGGCAGAACCGCCACCGCGTCTGGTGGGTTCGGCGGCAGCTGTCATCTGTCCGTCCTTACCGAACTCGATGGCTGTCGCAGCCCCGATCTCGGCAGCCGATGTGAATGCGTCCCCGGCCGGAACCAAGTCATGGCCCAAGGACTCAAGCGCAGGACCATAAGCCTCGATGAAGGCCGGTTCCGAGCTGACGGTGGCACCATTCCGTGGTGCGGCCCGCGGTGCAGTGAGGGCCTCGGAGACTGTCATCCCCAGGTCGACCCGGTTCAGGATGGTCTGCAACACCGTGGTGATGATGGTCGACCCGCCGGGGGAGCCCAAGGCCAGGAACGGCTTCTGGTCTTTGAGGATGATGGTGGGGGACATCGAGGAACGCGGACGCTTGTTCGGCTCGATCCGGTTGGGATCCTTCGGATCGTAGACCGTGCTGAAATCAGTGAGCTCGTTGTTCAGCAGGAAGCCGCGGCCCGGTACAACAATCCCCGAACCACCGGTCTGCTCGATCGTCAGCGTGTACTCCACCACGTTGCCCCACTTGTCGGCGACCGTCAGGTTCGTCGTGGAGATGTTTTCTGTATCCGTCTCATTGGCGAGGGGCGCCACGGCAGCCGGGCACGCGCCGTCGTACGTCTCTATATTGCCGGGGGCTACCGGCTTGGGAGCGGCCGCCGTCGGATCGATTTCGCAGGAGCGTTCCTTGGCGAAGACGTCGTCCAGCAACGTACTGGTGGGAACATTCACGAAGGCAGGATCGCCGACGTAGGCGCCGCGGTCAGCGAAGGAGAGCGAGCTGGCCTCGAAGTAGTGGTGCAGGGCATCAATGGGCTTCATGCCTTTGAGGTCGTAGTTCTCCAGGATGTTCAGCGCTTCGCCCACCGTGGTGCCGCCGCTGCTGGAAGGAGCCATGCCGTAAACGTCGTAACCCCGGTACCCCACTTTGGTGGCGTCCTGGTCCAGGGCCTTGTAGTTGGCAAGGTCCTGCGTGGTCATGGTGCCGACAGGGACGGGAAGCGTGGTTTCGGCAGTCTTCGGCGGAGCCTGCACGGTCTTGGCGATCTCCTCCGCGAGCGGGCCACCGTAGAAGGCGTCGGTGCCCTCCTTGGCGAGCAGGCGGTAGGTCGCGGCGAGGTCATGGTTCTGGAAGACACTTCCGACGGCGGGAGCGTCACCACCGGGGAGGAACAGGTCACGGGTAGGAGTGAACGCATCGAAGCGGACCTTATTGTCCAGGGTCTGCTGGCGGAACGTCTCATCTACAACGAAGCCACGATTTGCCACTTTGATGGCGGGTTTCAACGCGTCGCCCAGGCTCAACGTCCCCCAACGTTCCAGGGCCCGCTCCCACGTGGCGGGCGTGCCGGGCACGCCGACGGAGACGCCGCTGGTGACCAGATCGGGAGTGAACTTGTATGGCTTCTGGGTGGCAGGGTCAATAAAGGCATCGGGCTTCATGCTGGCCGGAGCGGTTTCGCGGCCGTCGATAGTGCCCACCTGCTTGGTTTTCGCGTCATAGAACACGAAGTAGCCGCCGCCTCCAATGCCGGCGCTGTACGGTTCGGTGACGCCAAGGGTAGCTGCCGCTGCAACCGCGGCATCAGCTGCGTTGCCGCCCTTCTTCAGTACCTCGATGGCCGCCGCGGAAGCCTCGGGATCTACGGTACTCACGGCACCCCCGTAGCCGGTGGCCGTAGCGTTCTTGTCGGTTGTACGGGGATCGGCGAAGGCCGGACTGGCCATTGCCCCGCTCGTCGCGGTTAGTGCCAGGGCTGCCGTTACGGCAGCCAGCTGACGTCTCACATGTGTCATGGTTCCTCCCAGAGTTCTTCCAGACGGTGATGTGGGTGGACGGTTCGGTCACCCTACCCCGGGGGTCTGCAAGGGGACAACGGTTGAAATCCGGGGTGGATTGGGAGTAAGGGCGTTACTGTGCGGGGATGCTGGGGTGCGTTTATTCGTGCGCTTACTTGGCAGGGAGCTCGCCGATGACAGCTACTGGCGTGAGCAGCACGGGGCAAGCCCAAACGCCGTGATCGCCCACCGCTTGAGCGGCCAAGGGATGATTGTTCGGATGCCAAGGACACTGTGGCCAGTTGCTGTTGGTGGGGCCGTTTTCTTCGATCACCCATTCCTGGATCTGGTCTGCCACTGATGCCAGCTGGTCCGCTCCGGGGATGTGTGCCCTCACCGACACGCCCTGTCCGGTGGAATCCCTGGTGCTGTAAATCATCGCCGAGATTGCCTGCGGGTCCTCATCCCAATCGACTGCTTCAACGCGTGGCTCCGTAAGCCCGGAGGAATTCACATCCTGCAAGACGCGGTTGATGATCTCCACAATATTTGGCTCCACGGAATCCTCTCTGGCTGGAATCACTACTTGTGGCCACGGTACAGGGCAATCAGGAAGGTATTGTTCCTAAGGTGACGAGGCCAGACGACCAAGACATGCAACACCGGCTGCGTGAGGCCGGAAAGCCGTGGGTTGATCTCGCGCCGGACTACGAAAAGGCCCGGGCTCGCGAGGACTCGCTTGACCGACTGGTGGAGTGGCCTGCTCAGCGCGAAATTCTGGGTGACGTTTCAGGGCGCTCAGTGCTGGATCTTGGCTGCGGCAATGGGGGAAAGCTCGTTGAATTGGTTCACGACGGAGCCGTTGCTTCGATTGGTGTCGACATCAGCGGGAACTTCATCGCTGATAGACCCCCGGGCCTGGAACTCATCAAGGGCGACCTGTCCGACTTGGAAGCGATTCCTGAACTCGGGCGACGCGAGTTCGACCGCATTCTGTTTCTTCAGTCGTTCGGATACACGCCCGATCCGGTTCGTACACTCCGAGAGGCCAAATCGCTTTTGAAGGATGACGGCTACATTCTGTTGACTAGAACGCAGCCCATCCGATATGCGTTGGAGCGAGCCGAGAAAAACACCACCTCCTTAGGTGAGGAGTACTTCTCCGGTAGTACGTTCTCCTATCGCAGCGGATGGAACGAACACATTGCACTGACAAAGCGGGCTTACACGATCTCTGATTTGCTCAATATCTTTAGCGCTGCGGGTTTCTGGATAGAGACCACCGTTGAGCCGCAATTATCTGAAGATGCAGGCAATCGCCATCCCCACAAGCTGGCATGGATGAACAAGTACCTCGGAATCATCATTTTCAAGCTTCGCTCACTTGACCGAACGAAGGAGTGACGCTGGAAACCGTTCCCGAATTCGTCAGGTACCAGTCGGCACACGTGAATGCGCGGGGGATCTTCGTCGGCATATTTGGCTTGGCAAACGGGCTGGCGAAGGACGGGAGGCTAAGCGAAGAGGATCACCAATGGTGGCAGACCGCCAATGCTTGGTACGACGCCGCCTACCCTGATCCCAACCTCATAGATCCCAGGGTGTATGACCGCACCATCAACCCTCACGCCCAAGCGTGGTTCAAGACCAGCGCTGCTCATCTGCTGACAAGGATCCCAGGTTATTTGGACCTGTTGGATCGTCACGACGTGAAATGGGAAGAACTTCGTTCATCAGCCCCTGGACGCATTCTCTACGAGGACGACGTTCAGGTGGTGGTGGTACCGAACCCTTGAGTGGGTACCGTGGAGCCATGGCAATCAACTTTGAGGTGCGTCGTGCTGATCCTGCGGATGCGACCGGCATGGCAAAAGTGCATGTGGATACCTGGCGCGAAACGTACCGGGGATTGATGAGCGATTCTGAGCTGGACGATCCCGGGCTCCTGGAATGGCGCGAGAAATTCTGGACCGCAGCGCTGACTGATCCTCGCTATGAAAAGAACAACGTTGCCGTGGCTTTGCAGGACGACAGATTGATCGGCATTGCCATGTCAGGTCCTTCTTCTGATCTTCCAGAAGAGCCGCAGGAGTTGTTTGTCCTTTACGCCTACGCCTCGTCCCACGGATCAGGTGTAGGAGCTGCCCTTCTCAACGAAGTCATCAACCCTGCCGCTTCTGCTGTGCTGTGGGTGGCTGACCCCAATCCACGAGCCCAGGCCTTCTACCGGAAGAACGGGTTTGTTGCCGACGGGGCGGAGAAGGTCGAAGACGGCGTCAAGGACATCCGGATGGTCCGCACCGCCCGCCAGAACTAGCGGGCAGCCGGGGAACGCCGAGCAGCGACAGCCTGAACCCCGACACCTACAAGACCAATGCCCAAGGCCAGCAAAAGAGTCGGGAGTGCCGCTCCGTCTGGACCGAGGGCCTGGCCGAAGACATCGCGTCCCATCGCGAGCATCTCAGAGACATCTCCAGCCGGTACACGTGTGCCAAGGACGGATTGGACCGCGGTGAAGAGTGCAGGAAGCAGCCACAGGAAGACAAGGTTGAGCACCCAAGCCACCACGCGACGAGCGTGCCGGAGTCCGCACCAAGCCAGCGCGCAACCGACCAAAACGGCCGGTACCCAGCGGGCAACGGTTGGGACAGCGGTTGGTACGTTCAGGAATCCCACAACGTTCACCACCCACACCACGGCCCATGAGGTGACTGGTACGGCCATGAGTCCGAATCCAATGGTCGCCTTGACAGTTGAAGGTGAAGCGATCAGCAATAACGCGACCAGCGCTGCAAGTACGCAACCGATAACGCCGGCCAGAAGACCTCCGAAGTAAAGCCCGGACAGGCTTCCGGGCAATAGCCCATCTTTGAGTACCGTGAACGACTGGATGGTGGCGGTGAAGTGCACCACGAGGACGCCGGATGCGGCGCACCAGGTAACGAGTCGACGGCGAACGGGCGACCAGATGCGAACTGCCAGCCCGGCAACAGCCCCACCAACTGTGAGAAGCGCCAGGATAGTGGTCGCCTCGTACTGGCTCAGGGGCAGCAGGGCTGATGGCATCTGCGCTGGCATGACCTGCGTAGCCCACAAATTTTGTAGCGGCAGGGTGGCCCCGGTGATCCACCAAGGGGCCAGGCCAAGAACGCCGGCGAAGAGCCCGATCAGCCACCCGCGTAGAGCGTCACGGCCGGGAGTACTGGGTGGTTTCCTGGACGGCACGAAGTGCTGCCCAGTTTGCTCGGGCTGGCTCATGAGGCTCCTCGTTTGAGTCTGACATGGAGTGCCCAGCCTCCAGGAGGAGGGCCAACCGCCAAGACTACACCGAGTGGACTAATTGGAGTTCACACAACCAACCGCAGCGGCCTCTGCCCCAGTTGCACCGTGATCTCCTGCCCCCAAGACGCCGTTAGCCGGTCATCCTCCATGCCATCGCCGAAGACCACCAGCTGATCCGACGCCACGGTAATCCGCAGTACTTCGCCGGCTTCCAGGACACCTTCCGTCAGTGAGGCACCCGTGATGGGTGAGGGCCACGCTTCGCGGACGAACCAGGCAAGCCGAGGATCGGTGGGTGCCGGCAGTGCCCGTCCGCCGCGTTCCAGGGCGATCGAAGCACACCAGCCGGTGGCACCGGTGCCTGTGGAGACGATCAGGCCCGACGACGACTGCCGCTCGGTTTGCCCGCCGGGCTGGGTAAAACTGGGCGCCGTCACGGTGTACTTTGCCGACTGGTGCGAGGCGTGACCGACGAAAACTTCGTTGAGAGCCGAAAGCTCCTGCCCGTCGTCGAGCGTTGCTGTCACGGTGGTGAGATCCTGGCAGCGCAGCCGTCCGACGTCGGCAGTGGCCAGCAGCGCTGCCGCCGCTGCCGGAGTGTGGCGGACCAGGACGCCGGGGTTGGCGCCGGGCTCCGGGTCGATGCCGATGACCGGCTGGCCGTTCAGGTATTTGGCGACGTTCGCCACCAGCCCGTCCTGCCCCACTACGGCGATGATGTCCTCGGCCGCGAGCAGGAACCGGCTGAGGTCTGCGCGTTCCACTTCCGCCTGACGCCAATCGGACGGCACGGCAGCGCGGATGGTTGCCAGGGCTGCGGTGAGGTGATCGTGCCGGTCCTGCACGTCCTGGATGCTGCGGCCGCGGGTGCGGAGGAAGAACTCGGCCTGGCCGCGGGTGGCGTGCCGGTCCAGGAGTTCCTGGAGTTCGGTCCGCCGGTGGACAATGACGATGCGCGGGGTGGCCATGATGGGTCCTTACTTGGTGGCTTCAACGGTAGCGGTGGGTTCCTTGAACAGCCCGGCAAGTGCTCCGCTGAGCAGGTCCGGAGTGATGGTCAGGTTCCCGATGTTCGGCAGGCTGCCGGCCGCGTCCTTCAAGGCCAGTGCCAACAGTGTGGCCTGATCCATAGTGCGGTACACCTCCATGGTGGCGGCCTCGCGGGCAGCGGCCGCTTCACCAACGAGGCGAATCTGGTTTGCCTCGGCCGCTGCGCCAATGCCCTGTCGTTCAGCGGAGCCCTGGGCCTCGATCAAGCCTGCGGCGGCCTTCTCTTCTGCCGCCCGGCGTGCGTTCGCACCCTCTTGGGCCACCAGGTTTTCACGCCTCACGGCCAATTCAATCTGGCTCGCCATCTCGTTCTCGGAAATAGTGCGTTCACGCTCGACGGCGACTGCCCGCCTCTCGTACACAGCCCGGTCCGCTTCGGCTTGGAGCTGTTCGCGCACCGGCGTCTGGAGGGCGCGTTCGACGTCGGCTTCGGGCCGAACAGCCAACACCTGCACGCCGAGGATTTCGATGCCGGTGGACTGCAACCGGGCATCTGCCCGCAGCGCCTCGGTGAGGACAATCCGGAGCTGGCTGACTCCGCGTTCGAGTGCCTCGGCCAGAGTGGTGGTGGCGATCTGGTCGATCGCGTGGCTCTGGCACAGTTGGCCGATGATCGTGGAGACCTGCTCGCGTCCGGTGGCCGGCGCCTTGCCCGCGGTCTGCAGGCCGAAGTCCAGGCGGGTGGAGACAGCCACGGGATCGATGAAGCGGTACGTCACGTTGGCCTGCACGCTGACGTCCTGGTGGTCGCGGGTGATGGCGTGGAACAGGGTGGGGAGTTCCTGGTCGTCCACGGGAATCTCGCTCAACACGGAGTTCGCGGGGCGGAAGAAGAAGGCTTGGCCCACTCCCTGGTGTTTGACGGCGCCCTTTTGCAGGTGGACGACGTAGCCGGTGGGGCTGCCAAGGAAGTGGCTGATCCAGGGGTAGCGCTTGATGGTGGCCATGATGTTCTCGCTTTCGCTCCGGTTGTCGTCGTTTTGACGATAACTAAACGATAGAGGAGCAGAACCTTTATTGTCAACATGACGATAACTTCATACACTTGATGCATGCCTGCATCCCATTCCGCCCCCGAGCGCTTCCCGGTGACCGTGGACGTCGTCGCCCTTACTGTCCGTAACAGCCAGCTGAACGTCCTGCTCATCACCCGGCTCATCGAGCCCTTCAAGGGAAAGCTGGCTCTACCCGGCGGCTTCGTCCTGGCGGGCGAGGACCTGCTGGAAGCGGCGGGTCGGGAACTGGCGGAGGAGACTGGCGTCGAGCATCTTCCCGGGCACCTAGAGCAGTTGGGTAGTTACGGCCCCAAGGGCCGCGACCCCCGAGGCGACGTCCTGACCGTCGCCCACTTGCTGCTGGCGCCGGACTTCCCGGTGTTGTCAGCCGGCAGCGACGCCGAGCAAGCTGCCTGGTACCCGCTGCGGGAGGTCCTCGACGGGACGTACCAACTGGCGTTTGACCATTCGCGGATCCTCGCCGACGCCTTGGAACGCGCCAAGTCGAAACTGGAATACTCTCCGTTGGGTGCAGCCTTCTGCGGGGAAGAATTTACGATCGCGCAGCTCCGGGCCGTGTACGAGGCGGTATGGGGGACACGCCTGGACCCCCGGAATTTCCACCGAAAAGCGACCGGGACGCCCGGCTTCCTCGAGGACACCGGGCGAATGACAGCGGGCGACGCCGGGCGGCCGGCTGCGTTGTTCAGGCTCGCCCCCGAAGCACGCCCGACGCCGGGCCACCCGGCCCGTGCGGTGCTGAACCCGCCGCTGATGCGGCCGAGGGATTGAGTGGCTGGCACTGAACTGGGCCAGTCGCGGTAGCGGATTCGCCCAGAGTTCAGGATGTTGAAGGGCCAGCGAGAACGAACCTTCACGCGCACTTCCACGGACAATCCCATAGGCTCTGTGACGGACAGGGGTTTCTTGTGCCGATGAGGGGACGTGAGGTGGCAGGGCGGAGTTAGGGACTGATGGCGTATTCCGTGAAGTGGCCACAGGCTTTAAACCCGAGACGGCGGTATACGGGTTCCCCGTCCTCGGAGGCCTGCAATACGGCGGTTTCGTATCCGGCCTCGCGCGCGGTTTCGAGTGCGGCCACAGTAATTGCTCCGCCATAGCCTCGTCGGCGGTCGGAGACGAGCGTGGCAATGTTGTAAATCCCAGCAACGCTCGAATGCAAGAACACTTCGGCAGAACAGACGGGGCGACCGTTTATGTATCCGACCAGGTAGCGAGCGGGACAATCAGTGGCGAGGGCAGAGTCCGCCGCCTCGGCAAAGAATTGCTGGACTGTGGCTGCTGGCGGGCTCCAGTTTGCAGCGAGGATCGCGGCGTAATCGGCGAGCTGTTCCGGTGTGGTCACCTGACGGATTGTCAGGTCTTCTACTCGCGTCTCCGGCAGATCGCCGTGCAGGTCCTTCCACATGCCTTTTTCTGTCTCTGACGCTTCGAGGCCGGCGTTCTCAAGGTATTCGCCAAGATTGCCCGGAGTAGAGGCAGGGCCTACCCACCATGAGAACGGGCGGTCGGTGGATGCCAGGGTTCGGACCGTCTCCGCGGTGCGGGTTTGCGCTGTGTCCTGAGCGAATTGGGCTGCGGCGACGATGTTGAAGGTGTCGTCGGCCAGGCCGCTATCGGCGATCAGGAGATCGGCTGTTTTTACAACGGAGGCACCGAGGCGGTTAAGGTGCAAGTGACTGGCATGCTCAGCTAGATTCTGTTCCATCGCGTGCTGCAGATCGGATTCAGAGCCAAGCGAAAAATTCGCGGCTTCCATGATGATCCATTCAAACATGCTTCCTCGAGGGTGCCGGGCGCTGATCCCACTCAGCGTCTCCGAAGCCTGCTGGTGGGCCGGTCCAAAAAGCCAGCGAAGTGTGACACGGTAGTCTGCCGATCAGCCCCCAGCTGGCTCGTCGAACGCCCGTGAGCCGATCCGTTACCGGACGGCCAGGTAAGAACGAGTAATTACACCCGGCCCCAAAATCTTATCGAAACCTGTTTCGTTTTCATCGTGAAGGCGCTGGTCAACGGCCCGTAAGCCGATGGTCCAAGAGCCATTCAAGCGCCGTGTGGGGAACCTTTACAGGAACTAACCCGGGCAGCCGCTCAAGGAATGGTGACGTGTTCGTCGACCCGATCTGTGAATGGGGGCTCGTCCGGACAGGCCACCGAAGCCATGACGGGACCCCCGGCATTCGCCGTGTATCGGACACATGCGTTGACAGTCCGCTGCTCCGCCCACCAGCCACCACTGGTGGTGAGATGTTCGCGGTAGTACCGGTCGGCGAAGAAGTTACCGTCGGTGTCCCAGCCGAACGAGTATGGAGCACTTACTCCCTGCAACCGTGAGCGCACCTGATCCCGGTCGGATGTATCTACGTTGGCGGTGAATTGGGTGAACCACTCCATACCCTCTGCAGCGCGTTCCAGGATGGTCCGTTGGCCCATTTCCTCGATGCTTGGACCGGCGCAGGAGGACAAAGCAAAGAGAATAACCATTGCGCAGCAAAGCTGCCAGACACGTGCCATTCATTCCCCCCAAGGATGGTGAAGCCCTAGCCTAGCCTTCCGAACTGAAAGGCGGGCTGGCCGAAACTGCCATACCGTTTGGAAGTCATCTGTTCCGCGATTGGCCGGCGCGGTCCAGGACCGCCGTGGCGGTGGACCCGGGGTCAGGCGTCGAAATCAACCAGGTGCGGGTGGGGGTCTCCATGACCATGGCCGGACCGCCGACCAGCAGTCCCCACGTTCGCTGGCCCAAGTACCGGACGCCGAAGCCTTCGGTCATGGAACTGGACGGCGCCGGAGAGGCATCGACGATGTCCTCCAGCGGGATCGTCTTGGCATAGAACGGCTGGCATCTGACCGTCAGGTTCTGCGCTGTGGCTTCAATGGTCACCCTGATGCGAAGTACTGAGACTGTCAGGAGGGCAATGATC
This sequence comes from Arthrobacter sp. R3-55, assembly GCF_054161505.1. Classification (NCBI taxonomy): domain Bacteria; kingdom Bacillati; phylum Actinomycetota; class Actinomycetes; order Micrococcales; family Micrococcaceae; genus Arthrobacter; species Arthrobacter sp. R3-55. The sequence continues at coordinate 755,034 of NZ_CP096423.1, forward strand.
GCCACCATTCCAGCGCTGATCAACAGGACACCACTGGGAATTGCGGTCACGATGATGAAGACGCACAGCAGGCCCACCACAGTTGCTATGACTTTCTGAGAGCGGCGGCTGATCCCGGCCTCCGAAATCATGGTTGATGTCCGGTTCACAGGTCACCCGCCAGCGTCCTGACGCGGGTCAGAAAATGCTCGCGGAGCTCACGGTCCGGGGCAACCGAATCGAAGACGCCTGCGAGCATCACCGCAGCGTCAAGACCGAAGATGGTCCAGCATGGGCCGCCGACGTCGATGCTCCCGCCGGCTTTGGAGTAGCCCTTCAGGAAGGCCGGGTAGTCGATGCCGTTTTCCTTGATGACCGCGTACTCCTGGATCCGTGCGATCTCCAGTTCTGGAGGTGCTGCGAGGGCGTTGCTCCAGTCGAAAATCGAAAGCAGCTGACCCTTTTGGACCCGTACGTTTTGGCGTCGAAGGTCCATATGGATAAGGCAGACCTCGTGGCCGCCGGCATCGAGTATTGCCTGCAACGTTGCTGTGGGAGGAAGAACGGGAAGCGAATGGCGGATCCGAAGGCGCGCGTAGCGTTCCTCCAGCCGGTGAACGATCCGGTCATCCCAGGGCCTTCCTGCTTGGGCAACCAAAGGAAAGTCTGGGACTGGCAGCCCGTGCATCGAGGCGACAACGGACCCGAGTGCCGCGGAATCCAGCTCGGAGCCGTCATCGTCCAATACTTCAAGGATCAGCACGGGAATGCTGTCCTGAATCATCAGATCTATGGCAGCGGCGCTGGGCACTCCGTTGTCCGCTGCCCAGCGTGCCAAGGCCATTTCCTGCCGCTGGAGCAAACCGGCCGGTACCCCGTTGTTGTTGACGGTGTTGAATTCACGCGAACGGGGAATCCGGTAGCCCTCACGAACCAAGCCACCGGCGGCTTCATAGAAGAGGAACTCCGTCCCGGCTCCTGCCAACGCCACTGAACTGGCATCCCGGCGAGCAGCGACCGCTAAGGCGATGTCCGTCGTCGTGTGTTCAGCGGACTGACTCAAGGACGCCCTTCACCCTGAGTGGAGGCGTTACCGGGTGATTGGGGCACAGGGGTTCCGCGCCGCATCCGAATCCAGCGGTCGACGAAAACCGCGAGGGCGGCCACAACACACCCCAAAGCCAAAGATGGCAGTGGCCCCAACGCCCACAAAAAAGCAACGTACGTCCCGAATCCGAACACGAAGACCAGCAGGCTGCGTCTGGTTTTGGCACTCATGAAATCCCCCCAAAAAACGCCGTAATTGGCATGGAGCGAGCCTACCCCTCGGCAGGCTGGATCTGCATCATGAGCCCAAAGAGGTCCGGGAGCCCGTGTTCTTCACTGATCTGACCGTCTACAAAGCGATAGATGTTCATTGCCTGCGCTTGTATAGCTTTACCGGTTGCCGCTATGCCCAGGAATTCTCCGTGGTGGGTGCCCCGGAGGGTGAATCGCGCGGCCACGGTGTTTCCTTCAATAACGGTCTCCTCCAGTGACCACTGGACGTCGGGAAAAGCTTGCCGCATGATCCCGATGATTTGGAGGTAGCCGCTTGGGCCCTGAACCGGCTCCGGCAAGAAGGGCACATGGAACGTGGCCGATGGTGAAATGATCTCATCACCAATCTGCTGGTCGGCTGAATTGATGAATTCAACAAAGCGGTTCATGCGTTCACGAAGTTCGTCAGTCATTTGCTTGCTTCCTTTACTTAGCGGGTCAGCTGGATCGCCGCGCTGCAGCCATCGGACTGACGTGTCGGAGACGTCTCAGCAGTTCCATGAGTTCCTCAGCGCCCTGCTGGCTCAGCGCCGGAGCGAGCCGAAGTTCAAGTTCGGCGTCAACCGTCTTCCGGGCACGTTCCAGGATGGTGCGCCCTTCGGGCGTGAGCTCGATCAGGGAGGACCTGCGATCATCCGGGTTGTTTCTCCGGCGGCAATAACCGGACTTTTCGATCCGGTCAATGAGCTTGCTGGTGCCTCCAACCGAGATCGCAAGAGCCGTGGCCACGTCCAAAACCCGGCATGCCCCCAATCGGCCAATGACAGCCATCGGTTCAAATCTGCTCATCGGGAGGCCGTGCTCTTTGCGCAGAAAGCTATCGAGTCCGTCCCACAGCTCAGTTTCCAATCGGGTCAGCTCGCTGAAAAGGGGGTACAGCGAATCGGTTTCGATGCCCTTGCTCATAGCGGGAAGCCTAGCATTTAGTTTCCATGGAACCTAGTTCCTTGGAATGCTCATGGCTTCCCTCCCTGCGACCACCCGGTTCAGTCGGGACAGCACCTGCTCCGGCGTCCCGTCGGCGTCCACCACCACAAAGTCATCGAACTCGGGCAGCGAACGGTACGCGGAACGGAAGGCCTGCAGATCGGCAAGTGTCTCGTTGTCAGTCCCGCGTGCGGTGACGCGTTGATGGGCAAGGCGGGGATCGACGTCGAAATGGACCGCAAGATCCGGTGCCGGGAGTTTCCCAAGCAGCCAAGGGATCAGCTTCCCCCGGCCTAGCCCGTTGGCCTGGCGCAGCGCGAGTTGGCAATGCAGGTGCCGGTCCATCACCACCAGCCCGTCGAACCTGTGGGCACGCGCATGATTGAGCAGCACGTTGAACAGCCGCACGGTGGTCTCGATGACATCGGCCACGCGTGGCGGCAGCTTCCAGCCAAGCCGCTCGGACAACAGGGATAGCCGCCGGCGGGCAGCGTGGTTGGCGAGCAGCAGGGCGTTCTTCCCATCAGCTCGGGCCGATTCAACCAAGGCGCGGGCCGCCGTCGTTTTTCCTGAACCGTCAATTCCAGTCAGAACAATGAGCATGAGGCCTCCCCTCGTTTCCTTTCCAACGAAGGGAGGCGCCCTCTTGTGCCGGGAAGCGGCGTGAGTCAGGCCACAGACCCCCACGTGAAGCGCGGCTGCTCACGGTTCAAGAAGGCGTTGATGCCGATTTCCATGTCCGGGCTATCCGGCATCGCCGACCACGCTTCAGCCCACTCCGGGTCAATGACGGCAAGGCCGGAACCTGAAACGTCCGTCAAGTCCACCAGCCGCTTCATGGCAAGCATGGAGAACCGCGAACGGCTCCGGAGCGTACTGACCAGCGCTGCGCACTTGTCCTCAAAAGACTCGGAAGGCACGACGTCGGCCACCAGGCCGAGCGCGCGGGCTTCAGTTGCGCTGAACGTCTGTCCGGTGAGGAGGATGTACTTTGCCTTGGCATGACCCACCTGCCGGACGAGCCGTTCCAAACCGGGGCGCGGGTAGATGATGCCGATCTTGGCCGGGGTGAGCCCGATGACGGCCTGATCGTTGGCGATGATGAAGTCGCAGGCGGAGGCGATCTGCCAGCCACCACCCATGCAGGCACCCTCCAGCAAGGCCACCGTGGGCTTGGACACTGCAGCGATGGCAGCATCGGCGGCGCTGAGGTGATCCACTGTGGTCCCGTCCGCCTGAGGATCGATCAGCACGGACGCGAGTTCGCTGATGGCCGCCCCTGCGCAGAACGTATTACCCGCCCCTCGCAGTACCACCACGGCAACATCAGGATCGGCGTCCAGTTGCGGCATCAGCTCCTGAACCTCCAAGCACATGGCCCGGGTGAGGGCATTGCGTTGGGAGAGGTTGCTGATCTCTACGGTGGCCACGCCATCAACCACCGAGAGGGAGATGCGGCCTGCGCGGGAAACCTCGGGACGGGCAGTGTTGGTTGCAGGGGACATCACAGTCATCGCTGTGCTCCCATCGTTTCCGGAACCTGCGCGGAAGCCGACGCGCAGAGGAGGCGGCCCTCGCGCTCAAGCCGGGTGACGTCGTCGTGCGTCATTCCACGCTCCATCAGTATTTGGGCGGTGTGCTCGCCAAGCAGTGGCGGGGGAGCCAGGATTTCGCTGGCCTCGCCATCCAGGCTGAGCGGGCCGCGGAGCAGGGGGAGTGCGGAGCCATCACGTCGCCTGCTGTGCTGGACGAGTCCCAGGGCGGCAACCTGCTCCGAGGCCAGTGCCTGGAGGTAGTTGTAGATAGGGCCGCAGGGGATCCCCGCCTCACTGATCAGTGCCACCCACTGGGCCGCGGGTTTTGCGGAAAGGGCAGTTTCGATGAGCTCCGTCAGCTGGTCCCTGTTGGCCGAGCGGTCCGCGCCGGTGATGAAGCGGGGATCCTCCACGGCGGTGGGCATCCCCAGCAGGCCGCAGAAAGCCCGCCATTGTTTCTCGCTGCCCACAGCGATGTTGATGGATTCCGTGGCCGTGGCGAACATGCCATACGGGGCGATGACGGGGTGGTTGTTGCTCTGCGGCGTGGCTGCCTGGCCGAGGCTGAGCGCTTTTTGCCCTTGGAAGGCAGAAAGGTTCAAGGCGGTTTCCAGCAGGGAAGTGGACACGCGGCCCGGGCGCTCGCCGTTCCGTGCCCCCAACAGCGCTGACACGATCCCGAACGCACAGATCATGCCGGACGTGATGTCCACAATTGGTACGCCCACCCGGTAGGCCGAGCCGGGTCCAGATCCAGGGCCTGGCCCCGTGACGGACATCAGCCCGGACATTCCCTGGATGACCTGGTCCAGTCCGGCGTCGTCCTTGAGGGGGCCCGTGTTGCCGAAGCCGGTAACGGATCCCACCACGAGCCCGGGGTTCAGCTCTTCAAGCCGGGATGCCGTGAAGCCCATTTTCTCCAGTGTTCCGGGCTTGAAGTTCTCTACCAGGACATCGGCGTCGGCAATCAAGCCGGCCAGGATTTCGCGTCCCTCGGCCGAGTAGAAGTCCAGGCATACGGAGGCTTTGTTGCGGTTGACGGAGTCGAAGTAGAGGCTGTGACCGTCCTGGAACGGGGGCCATTGACGGGCAGTATCGCCGCCGTTGACGCTCTCGACTTTGATGATCCTGGCGCCCATATCGGCAAGGAGCGCGGTGCAATAGGGGCCGGCGAGGGCCCGGCTGAGGTCGATCACGGTGATTCCGCGGAGTGGTTTGAGCATGATTTCTGTCCTGACTGTAAGGGGTTCAGAGGCTGGATGGCAGCACCAGGGCGCCTACCAGGAGTAGTGGTCCGGCCACCACCATGGACAGCCCCCAGCGGGTGAGGTGCTTGGTGATGCGGGGACGCTCGTCGGCGTCCACGGTGGCCACGAAGGTGGCGCCGACGGTGGAGAACGGCGAAACGTCAACAATGGACGAGCACACGCCAAGCGCGGCGATGACAGCCCACCCGGCAACGTCCCCGGAAGCCACCAAGGGAAGTGCAAGCGGAACCAGTGCAGCGAGCATCCCGGTAGTGGAGGCGAACGCGGAGACGAGGGCGCCGATAGCGCAAATCACCAGTGCGGCAAGCAACGGCGTCCCGACGGCGCCGGCTGCTTGACCGAGCAAAGCGACGGCTCCCATGGTCTGAAGGACTCCGACGAACGTGATGATCCCGCCCACCAGCAGGACGGTGGACCAGTCGATTTTGGCCACTGCTGACTTGCCGGACAGGGGATCGCACAGCGTGAGGACCGATGCGAACGCGAAGCACAGGACGCCTATGTCCGGGCTGGCGCCGAGGACGGACATCAAAATGACGGTGACAACCAGTCCGGCCATGCAGAGCACGGTGATGATCTGGTTGCGGTCCAGCCGTGAAGGCTGAGGCGTGGGGGCCGGTTCGTCCAGGACCTGGACGGACTGTTGGGCGGCCAGCTTGCCCCGCGCAATGTTGCCTTCGCGCTCAAAAGGGTGCGACGGCGTCGGGCGGCTTGCGCTGAAGCGCGGCACGGTGGTGCCGAACCCGTCAGCCGTGCGGGTGTTGAGCAGCTTGAACCCGCCGAAGAGCACATAGGCGGCCCCCAGCAGCAGGATGTTGGTGCCCAGCGCCACGCTGAAAAGGACCAGTGGATCGAGGTCGATTCCGGCCGCCCTGGCGGTGCCGTAGGTGACGATGCCGAACAGGCTGGTGGGTGCGAATCCACCGGCGCTGAGGCCGGAACCGATGGCCAGGCCCATGAGCATGCGGTCGATGCCGTACCTCTTGGCCAGTGGCATGCCGATGGGGGCCATGACCAGTCCCGCCAACGGTGAGCCCATGGCGGAGATGCCGATTGTGAGGGCAAAGAAGGCCACGGGCAGGAAGAAAGCGCGGTCACCCACTTTGGCGATGGCCATCTCGATGATGCGATCGATGGTCCCGTTGGCTTGGGCGATCGCGAAAAAGTAGGTCACCCCGACCAGCAGGACAAGGATCCCGATGGGGAATCCTGACACCACCTTCTCGATGGTCATCCCTGCCATCCAGACGCCAACTCCTGCGGCCGCTGCGAACATGAGCACTCCAATGTGCACTTTGCGCAGGGTGGCCAGGACGAAGACGCCTACAAAGATGGCCAAGGCGAGTATCTGTAATTCCATAGGCCCGTTCTCCAATCAAACTACATCGGTTCACTGGATGAACCATCGGTTCATTTTGGGAAGTCGCCTGTAATGTAGGGCACTGAGGGAAGCCGGTCAAGCAGGAGGGGTGCATGAGCACGCAAAGCGTCGTCACGGCCATCAGGGTGCTGGAGGCGGTCTCGGACAACCAGCCGGCAGGATTGTCCGAGCTCAGCCGTGAAGTGGACGTGCCCAAGGCCACCGTCCTCCGAATGCTCAGGACGTTGGCCGAATTGGGCTGGGTGGCACAGTCCGAGGCCCAGGCCGGGAAGTGGGTCCTGACCAACCATGCCTTCGCCGTGGCAAGCCGTGGCAGCAGCGGATCGGTGATTCGGGATGCCGCCATGGGGCCATTGAATGCGCTGCAGTTGGACACCACGGAGACGGTTCATCTTGCCGTCCCGGACCGCGGCTACATGCTCATTATCGAGCGGCTCGATACCCCGCACGTCCTGAGGGCCTTCCTGCCTCTGGGATCGCGCCTGCCGATGCACGCATCCTCAACGGGCATGGCTTACTTGTCAGCTGCCGACGAGGCATTCGTTGACGAGTATCTGGCCGGACCGTTGGAAGCGTTGACGCCGCAAACGGTGGTTGATCCCGCGCAGCTCCGCGGAATGATTGTGGACACCCGCGCGCGGGGGTACTCCATCAACGAGCAAGGGCTTAGTACGGGGATCACCTCAATCGGGGTGCCCCTGTTGGGCTCCGGCGGGGTAGCGGCTGGTTCCATCTCCATCTCAGGGCCCTCAAGCAGAATTGTGCCCGCCAAGTACCAGGAGTACGGCGAGGCTGCCGCGGGCACCGCTCTGGAGATCAGCAGGGCACTCGGAGCATTTTCCACAAAGGGGTTCTAAGTTTCCTGTCCAAATACTTCGCGCCGGCGGGCTGCGCGCCTATCATGATGCTATGTACGTGCCCCTCGCGGGCAAAGGTTTCGGTTTGAACCTAATTCCGTGGGGGTACGTAAGCGATATGGAGGAGAAATTCTCCGATCGGTGCCCGTTGGCATGGGTGGCGCTTCAGAAATGGAGTACCAGCGGACGCCTTCCTGAATAGACAACAGTTATTGAAGGGATGCGTAGCTCAATGAATACACTTTTGATAATCGCCGGTGTCATCGCGATCATCTTGCTCCTGGTGGGCGGATTCAACCAGGCCCTCAGCTTCTTGCTGTGGGTGGGAATCATCCTGCTGGTACTGGCCTTGATCGGCTGGGTACTGGGCCGGGGCCGGTCGCGCGTATGACAACTGACCCCAACGAGGTTGCCGGTTTTGCACAGGTTCGGGATGGAACCACCACGCCCGGACATCCTATTCCAAGGGATCCCGGGACGCCGGACACCGGCAATCAGGTACCTGTAGGTGATTCGTCGTCGGAAAGTCCGGACGACGCCGTCGACGCGGGTCCCAGCGAATCAGCCAACCCGTCAGGGCCGGCAGAAGAAAAGAACGAAGGGACCGCGGACGACCGTGGTCTGACCACCGAACCCAATCCCACGGATTGATCGGAGCAGCGCGGCCGCGGGCGGAAAGTTACCAGTCCGCGGCTGCGCTCTTGGCGAAGCCGTATTCGGCGTTAACCACTAATTTTCGAAAGTTGTCAGTTTAGCGATTGGCAGAATAATGCGTATCGGTTCAATCATCGGGCTGATCGTTGTAGTTTGGCTCATTATCGGCGCAATTGCGGCCGGCCAACGGGGCTATTTCAGCACCCCGCCTGCGCAGTGCTCACAGTTTGCCACCATAGCCCTGAATATCGTTGCGGGCCCCCTGAATTACACGGGGCTGGATCCGCAAGGTGGATGCCAGGTCCCGCAGCCCTCCTGAACAGAGCTGCGTAGCGCCCCGCTGATGTCCTCATGCTTCCTGGCGCGAGGACCCTCCTTGGTGCGGTGGAAACCCCTTGCGCTCCTCGGTATCACGGCGTCCAGCCTGCTGGCTCATGGTGGAACCCTAAGGTACCGAATAGCCTTTTACTAAGTTTGCTGACTATTATCGTCAAAGGCATGGACATGCCACCAAGGGGCCTTATAGGTTCGAAGTGTTCCATAAAACACGTTCACCGCTCAGGGAAAGGACAGGTCACATGGACAAGCAGAACGCCACACCGGAAGAGGAAGTAGGAGGCTACGGCACTCCTACGGCAGAGCAGGAAGCCGGCGGAGGCCAGGCCCAGCCCCGCGTGGAGGAAGACATCGAGGAAGCCGCCCTCGGAGAAGGTGCCGGCGCCCCGAACCTCAGCCATCTGGACCCGGAAGACTCCGACAGCTCCGGCGAACCCGGCGCGGGCCGCTACGGCGGAACCGACGAGCAGTATTTGACCGAGCAGTCCATCCAGCCCAACGGCAACGATGGAGACCTGCCGGACGGCAGCGGCAATGACCTGCCCCAGGAAGAGTCACCCAACGACGATGACGAAGAAAGTTTCGACGCCGGCTAAGAGCTTTGGCTGGCGCGCTTTAGACAGGCGCGCCACTGGTTAAGCAGCCAGCTGGCTGGCGCGCCACCAGTATTACCGCGTGAGCACCCGAGACACGATCGAAGGAGCAAAACCTATGGCTACGGTCAATAAGTCAATCGAAGTAGATGTCCCTGTATCAGTCGCCTATAACCAATGGACCCAGTTCGAGAGCTTTCCGGAGTTCATGAACGGCGTGGAGTCGGTGGAACAGATTGACGACATAGCCCTCCACTTCTCCACAAATGTTGGCGGAGTGAAGCGGGAGTACAACGCCCAGATCATCGAGCAGGTCCCTGACCGGCTGGTCAGCTGGGCCAGCGTCGATGGTCCACGTAACGCAGGCACTGTCAGCTTTGAACCGCTGGAGGATGTCCGCACCCGCGTGACTGTAGCGATCGATTGGGAGCCCGAAGGCCTTGCCGAAAAGGCCGGCTCCGCATTGCACGTGGATGAGCTGCGGGTGGGCGCCGACTTGGACAAGTTCAAGAAGTTCATCGAGGCCCAGGGGCATGAAACCGGGGCTTGGCGCGGCACGGTATCGGGCGGCGATGTGGATGACACCGGGCAAACCTTTGGGAGTGGTTCGGTAGCAACAGCTGACAACCCGCCCGTTGATCCGGACCTCGCGGCGCCTTCGGCAGCCGACGGGCCGGTTGAGCCGCCGCAGCCGCGAACCCCGGGTTTGTAGCGGACGGCCGGTCTCTGGCGCGAAGCGTGGAACTGGCTCACACTGGATACAGCACCAATAGATAGCTCCACCGAGGGCCGGCCACCATCACGGGCCGGCCCTCCGGCTTACCCGGAAGGGAGTCCTGACAGCCATGGCAACGTCCAGCACCGTGGAGTCCGAGCGGAAATTCGACGCCGGGCAATCCACCCCGCTGCCTGCACTTGAGAAGATCGACGGCGTGGGGGCAGTAGGTGAACCGGCAATCCACAGTTTGGAAGCCATCTATTTCGATACCCGCCACCTTGACTTGGCGGCCCGAGGTATCACCCTGCGCCGCCGCACAGGCGGACCCGTCGCCGGATGGCACCTGAAGTTGCCCCTCAGCCCGGGAAAGCGCACGGAAATTCATGCTCCGCTGGGCGCAGCAGACACCGTTCCCTTGGAATTGATGGACCGGGTACTGGCTTACACCCGCGGTCATGCCATGGCAGCAGTCGCCACCCTCACCACGGAACGCACCAGCTACGCCCTGTACGGGCATAACGGTGAACGACTGGCTGACTTCGTTGATGACTACGTGCGCGCCCGCGTGTCAGTCGGGGAGCCCCGTGAGGTGGAGTGGCGGGAGTGGGAAGTGGAGCTGGCTGAGCAGGACGGCGCCGATGATGCCCTGCTGGACAGCCTCACCGGACAACTCTCGGAGGCAGGAGCGAAACCCAGTGAACGGACCTCCAAACTGGCTACCGCGTTGGGTGATTCATGGCCTGATACCAAGGGAACAGCCCAACAGGATTCCGTCAGCCAGGATGCGGCCGTTGCTCCGGTGCTCAGCTATCTCCAGTCCCAGGTGGCAGATCTGCTCCTACAGGATGCCCATGTGAGGTTGGGCAGGGACGACTCAGTCCATCAGATGCGCTCAGTGATCCGCCGTCTCCGGTCCGTATTGCACTCATACCGCTCGCTCTTCGAAGAGACGCCCGTAAAGGAGTTGGAGGGAGCACTGAAGTCCCTGGCCAAAACCCTGGGTCGGTACCGCGATACGGAAGTATTGCACGCACGCTTGAAGACACAGCTGGATGAACTTCCCGGAAAACTGGTCCTGGGTCCGCTCCACGATGAGTTGGACCAGCGAATGGCCGTGAGGGCGGACACCGCGATGGCAGCCATCAAAGAACGGTTGACCGGCCCCCGCTATTTCCGGCTGCTGGACGAACTCGAGGATTTCATCGCCACTCCACCCGTGACAGCCCGAGGGGAGGAGCCGGCTCGGAAAACGACGGCGAAGCTCGTCAACAAAGCCGTCAAGCGGCTGGGCAAACGCCATGACGCGGCGGTGGCTTCCGCCGTCGGGCCTCAACGCGACACGGCGTTTCACGAGGTCCGAAAGTCAGCCAAAAAGCTGCGTTTCGCCGCCGCTGCCGTGGAGAGTGTTCACGGCGGAAAGGCCACCAAGGTTGAGGCCGCGGCCCACAGAGTCCAGTCCATCCTGGGCGATCACCAGGACAGTGTGATGTCCCGTGCGGAGCTGCTCGAACTGGGCTCAGCTCCGGGTGTCAGCAGCGCTGCGTTTACTTACGGCGTGCTGCACGCCATGGAACGCAATGCCGCCGACGCCACGGAAGAGGAATATCTACGTCACAGCAAGAAGGCGTTGAAACTCCGGCTCAAGAAATAGGCTTCTTGAGGAAAGCCAGCAGGGCCTCGTTGATCTCGGCTCCGTGCGTCCACAGCAGGCCGTGCGGCGCACCCTCGATTTCAAGGTATTCAGCGCTGGGGTACGCGTCCTTGAAACGGCGTCCTGTGACGTCGATGGGAAGGATGTTGTCAGCTGTGCCATGGACGATCAAGGCCGGGACGTCGATTTTGGGGATGTCGGCGCGGAAGTCGGTGAGCCACGTGGGCTGGGCCGCAACCGAGGCGAACGCACCGGATTTGCTGGCGAGGTTCCAGCTGGCATCCAAGGCTTCCTGGCTGAGGCGGTCCGTGCCCAGGAAAGTGTCCGTGTTGTAGAAGTTCTTGAAGAAGTCGGTGAAGAACGCGTAGCGGTCGGCGGTGACTGCCGAGGCGAGGCCGTCGAACACGTCCTGCGGGACGCCGTCGGGGTTGTCATCTGTCTTTAGCAGGAAAGGTTCCAGCGAACCGAGGAAGACTGCCTTGGCAACACGGGCTGAACCGTAGGTGCTGATGTAGCGTGCCACCTCCCCGGTTCCCATGGAGAAGCCCACCAGGACGGCGTCGTTCAGGTCAAGGGTGTCCAACACGGTCTTCAGGTCCGCCGCAAAGGTGTCGTAGTCGTAGCCTTCAATGGGCTGGCTGGACTTGCCGAAGCCCCGGCGATCGTAGGTGATGACGCGGTAACCGGCGTCGAGCAGTGCGGCGGTCTGCTTCTCCCATGAGGATCCGTCCAAGGGGTAGCCGTGAATCAGGACCACTGCCTGGCCGGTCCCGTGGTCCTCGTAGTAGAGCTCGATCTCAGTGCTGTTTTCGTTTCCGACGGTGATGTAAGCCAAAACTCAAGTCCCTTCGATGCGGTTCAACACGAACGTTTCCAGCCTACTGTTCAGGGTGTGCGCTGGCACGGTCGTGGTGCTGCCTCGAGGCCGCCACGGCATCCATGTTGTCCTCGGCCCATTCCTTCAAGTCGAAAATGATCGGAAGCAAGGATCGCCCACGGTCAGTGAGCCCATAGTCAGTCCGGACCGGGACGGAAGCTGTGACCTCGCGGGTTATCAGGCCATCGCGCTCGAGCGTTCGGAGGGTGGAGGTCAGCATCTTCTGGCTGGCTCCGGGAATGTGGCGGCGAAGTTCACTGTGCCGCTGCGGACCTTCCTCCAGGGCGAGCATCACCAAAGTCACCCATTTGCTGCTGATGGCTTCCAACAGTTGGCGGGCAGGGCAGAGTTCCAGGGAGGCGTTGTAGTGGTGCTGTGCTGCCCGGCGGCTCTGGTCGGCTGTGAGTGTCATGCCCTCATCATTGCAGGCACGTGGAGGTGCCCTAGGCACAATAAAGTGCGTTCTTACGCTGCGTGACACCTCCGGGTGAGGATCGAGGAGGGGTCAAAACAACCCCCTGGACTGAAAGGAAACCATGCCCTCCATCCTCCACATCAACGCCTCGCCCCGGTACGCCAACAGCGATTCGCTGCGCTTGGCCCGCCACTTCATCGACTCTGTCCAAGCCGCAGCTACGGAGACGTTCGAACTGGAGACTTTGAACCTGTTCGACGACGGCGCGTTGCCGGCTTTCGGCCGCACCGCGGCTGCCGCGAAGATGGCAATCTTCACGGGCCAGGACCAAACTCCGGATCAGATTGCAGCCTGGGAATCCGCCCGCGCGGTCTTTGACCAGTTTGCCGCCGCGGACGCCTACGTGTTCAACATCCCCATGTGGAATTCCGGCGTGCCGTATGTACTGAAGCAGTGGATTGACATCATCACCCAGCCAGGCTGGAGCTTCGGGTTCGATCCCGAAAAGGGCTACACCGGACTGATGGAAGGCAAGCACGCCCTGGCCATCCATAGCAGCGGCGTCTACGCTCCCGGGGTTCCGGCGGCCTTCGGTTCCGATTTCAGCAGCACCTTCTTTGCCGACTGGTTGAACTTTGTGGGCATTGAGGACGCCACGCACATCCGCTTCGCCCCGACGGTACTGAATGCGGACGTCGATGGCACACGCCGTGCTGCCGAGAATGAACTCAGCGACGCCGCGCTCCTGTTCGCGGGCAAGCTCGGTGCGCTTCAGCTGATCAGCGACTGATCTCCGCTACAGGTTGGTCATCCGTTCGCCGGCCTCGTTGTAACGGCCGCCCTCCACGGTGATCTTCGCCGCGGCCGCCTCGATTTCGTCCAGCTCGGTGGGTGAAAGTTCGACGTCGGCCGCGGCCAGGTTTTCTTCCAGGCGGTGCAGTTTCCGGGTGCCTGGAATCGGCACGATCCACGGTTTCTGTGCCAGCAGCCATGCCAAGGCGATCTGGCCCGGCGTCGCGCCTTTTCGTTGAGCAATTCCGGCGAGCAGGTCCACCACGGCCTGGTTGTTTTGCATGGCCTCCGGGGTGAAGCGGGGGATGGTGCTGCGGATGTCGTTGCCGGATTCGAAGGTGGTGGAGGTGTTGATGGTGCCGGTCAGGAATCCCTTGCCCAGCGGGCTGAACGGGACAAATCCAATGCCCAGCTCTTCGCACACGCCCAGGACTTCTTCCTCGGGTCGGCGCCACCACAACGAGTACTCACTCTGGACGGCGGCTACGGGAAGGACCGCGTGTGCCCGGCGGATGGTGCCCGCAGCGGCCTCCGACATGCCAAAATGCTTGACCTTTCCGGCGTCGACGAGGTCCTTGACTGCGCCGGCAACGTCCTCGATGGGGACCTCCGGATCGACGCGGTGCTGGTAGTAAAGGTCCAGGGCATCCACGCCGAGCCGGCGAAGCGATCCTTCGACTACTTCCTTGATAACTTCGGGGCGGCTGGTGACCTTTCCGCTTGGCTTCCGCTCGGCGGGGTCAATGTCCCAACCGAACTTGGTGGCGATGACCACCTCATTTTTGAACGGGGCCAGTGCTTCGCCGACCAGTTCCTCATTGGCGTAGGGCCCGTAGATCTCGGCGGTGTCGAAGAACGTCACGCCACGCTCCACGCCCGTGCGGATCAACGAGATCATTTCCGCGCGGTCAGGCCGTTCGCTGTAGCCCCCGGTCATGCTCATGCATCCCATGCCGATCGCGGAAACTTCCAGGCCGCCGCTGCCAAGTGTGCGCTTTTCCATGATTGCTCTCCTCAGTGGTTCCGGCATATTGCTACCTCGACGGTATGTGGCCGCAACGGAGAGAGGGAGTCCCTGACATTACCCCTCACTTTTCTCTAGTTGCCCGCAGCAACCAGACGTAAACTGGCCTTCGGCCCACAACGCTCTGGCTCGGAGAACCCATGCTGTGGAAGGTACTTGTTCGATTCCTGCGGCCGCATCAGCGGTTGCTGATCGCCGTCGTCGTGTTCCAACTGGCGCAGTCCATCGCCTCGCTTTACCTTCCGACGCTGAACGCCGACATCATTGACAACGGTGTGGCCACCGGGGACACGGACTACATCCTGCGCATGGGCGGGCTGATGCTCCTCATTACCTTGCTGCAGATCGCGTGTGCCGTGGTTGCGGTCTACTTCGGGGCGAAGGCTGCCATGGGGATGGGCAGGGATCTCCGCGAGGCAATTTTCAGCCGGGTGGGGGAGTTCTCGGAGCAGGAGGTCACCAGGTTCGGGGCGCCGTCTCTGATTACCCGTTCCACCAACGATGTCCAGCAGGTGCAGCAACTGGTCCTGATGGCCTGCACGCTGATGGTGGCGGCTCCCATGCTGAGCATCGGCGGCGTCATCATGGCCGTCCGGCAGGATGCCCAGTTGTCCTGGCTGATCGCCGTGTGCGTGCCGGTGCTGCTGGTGGGCGTGGGATTGATAGTGACGCGGATGGTGCCGCTGTTCCGCAAAATGCAGGTCCGGATCGACGCCGTCAACCGGGTTCTCCGCGAGCAGCTGACAGGCATCCGCGTGGTGCGGGCGTTCGTCCGCGAGGACTTGGAGGCAGCCCGGTTCGGCAAAGCGAACGACGACGTCACCGACGTCGCGCTCCGGGCCGGACGTTTGATGGCGCTCATGTTCCCTGTGGTCATGCTGGTGATGAACGTTTCGTCCGTGGCGGTCATCTGGTTCGGATCGTTCCGGATCGAGGACGGCTCCATGCAGGTGGGCACCCTGATCGCGTTCCTGAGCTACCTGATGCAGATCCTCATGTCCGTCATGATGGCAACGTTCATGGCCGTCATGATCCCGCGCGCGTCCGTTTCTGCCGACCGGATCGGCGAGGTGCTGGAAACAGCGTCAAGCGTCCAACCGCCGTCGAACCCTGTTACGGGCGGCATCCGCCGCGGCGAACTGGAAATGCACGACGTCGGATTCGCCTACCCGGGTGCCGAACAACCGGTGCTGGACGGGCTGTCCTTCACCGCCCGCGCGGGGGAGACCACCGCGATCATCGGCAGCACCGGCGCGGGCAAAACAACACTGGTGAACCTCATGCCGCGGCTCTTCGACGCCACAACAGGGTCCGTGAGGATGGACGGGGTGGACGTCCGCGAGCTCCACCCGGACCTGCTGTGGGGCCACATAGGGCTGGTGCCGCAGCGGCCCTACCTGTTTTCCGGGACCGTCCGCAGCAACCTTCAGTACGGTAAACCCGATGCCACCGAGGACGAGCTGTGGCAGGCGCTTTCAGTAGCCCAGGCCCGGGACTTCGTGGAGGACATGGAAGGAGGCCTGGACGCCGTCATTTCACAGGGCGGGACCAATGTTTCCGGTGGTCAGCGCCAGCGGCTCGCGATAGCCCGGGCGTTGGTAAAACAGCCGGAGCTCTACATCTTTGACGACTCTTTCTCCTCCCTGGACACCGCCACCGACGCCAGGCTCAGGCAGGCCCTCAAACGCCACACCAACGGCGCCACGCTGGTAATCGTTGCGCAGCGGGTCTCCAGCATCGCGGACGCGGACCAGATTCTGGTGCTCGACGACGGCAGGATCGTTGGACGCGGAACGCACCATGAGCTCTTGGAGACGTCCGAAACGTACAAGGAAATCGTGTCCTCCCAGCTCGCTGCGGAGGAGGCGGCATGAGTGCCGTATCAGCTGGTCCCCGTGGACCGCAGCGGCCGGCCATGGGTCCCGGCCGCGGAGGTCCTTTTGCCGGAATGAACATTCCGGCCGAGAAAGCCTCCAACTTCTCCGCATCAGCACGGCGTTTGTTGGGCACCTTGCGGCCTGAACGCCTGTGGTTGACGCTGGTGCTGGTCTTCGCCGTGGTCAGTGTTGCCCTGTCCGTGATTGGGCCCAGGTTGCTGGGCGAAGGCACCAACCTGATCTTCGCCGGCGTCGTCTCCAAGGAACTGCCCGCAGGCGCCTCCAAAGCCGAGGTGATCGCAGGGCTTCGTGCTTCAGGTGAGGACAGCAAGGCAGACATGCTAAGCGCCATGAACCTGACGCCCGGCGTCGGAATCGACTTTGGCGCCTTGGCCTCCGTGCTGCTGTGGGCGCTGGTGCTGTACGTCCTGGCCTCGGCGTTCGGCTGGATGCAGGCGTACGTGCTCAACGGCGTCGTGCAGCGAACCGTATACCGACTCCGGGAGCGGATTGAAGCGAAAATCCACCGCCTGCCGTTGCGTTATTTCGACTCCATCCAGCGCGGCGAACTGCTGAGCAGGGTCACCAATGATGTGGACAACATCTCCCAAAGCCTGCAGCAATCCATCAGCCAGGTGGTCTCCTCCCTGCTGACCGTGCTGGGGGTGCTGGTGATGATGTTCCTGCTCTCGCCGGTCCTGGCGCTGATTGCCTTGGTGACTATTCCGCTGACAGTAGGGACCACGCTGCTGATCGCCAAGCGCTCGCAGAAGCTTTTCGTGGCGCAGTGGAAGAATACCGGCGAACTCAACGGCCAGATCGAGGAAACATACACCGGGCACGCGCTGGTAAAGGTGTTCGGACGGCAGAACGAGGTGCAGGAGAAGTTCCGGGCGAAGAACGGCGAGCTGTACCAGGCGAGCTTCGGCGCGCAGTTTGTGAGTGGCCTGATCATGCCGGCCATGACGTTCATCGGCAACCTTGTCTATGTGGGGATCGCCGTAGTGGGTGGCCTGCAGGTTGCCTCCGGCTCCATGCAGTTGGGTGATGTCCAGGCCTTCATCCAGTACTCGCGGCAGTTCACCATGCCCCTGGCCCAGCTGGGGTCCATGGCGAACATGCTGCAATCCGGCGTTGCCTCGGCGGAGCGGGTGTTTTCCTTGCTGGACGAGGAAGAAGAGTCTGCCGAGCCGGATGCTGTTCCGCGGTCCGGCCCCACCCGCGGTCGGCTCGTCTTCGAGAACGTGTCCTTCCGGTATTCGCCGGACAAGCCCCTGATTACGGACCTCAGCCTGGTCGCCGAACCCGGGCAGAGCATCGCCATTGTTGGGCCCACTGGAGCGGGCAAGACCACGCTGGTGAACCTGATGATGCGGTTCTATGAGCTGGATTCAGGACGAATAACGCTCGACGGCGTTGACATCACCTCGCTGTCGCGGCAGGAACTCCGTTCCCGGATGGGCATGGTCCTCCAGGACACCTGGCTGTTTGGCGGGACCATCCGCGACAACATCGCTTACGGCCGGCCCGCTGCTTCCGAGGACGACATCCTTGAGGCGGCGCAGGCCACCTACGTGGACCGCTTTGTTAGGTCCTTGCCCGAGGGATACGACACCTTGCTTGATGACGAAGGCGGCAATGTGTCGGCAGGCGAGAAACAGCTGCTCACCATCGCCCGGGCCTTTTTGTCGCGTCCATCCGTCCTGATCCTTGATGAAGCCACCAGCTCCGTGGATACCCGCACCGAGGTCTTGGTGCAGAAAGCCATGAATGCCCTGCGCTCTGACCGGACCAGTTTTGTGATCGCGCACCGGCTCTCCACCATCCGGGACGCGGACCTCATCCTGGTGATGGAAGCCGGGCAGATTGTGGAACAGGGGACACACTCTGAGCTGCTGGCCTCGGGCGGGGCGTACTCGCGGCTGTACGAGGCCCAGTTCGCGGCGCCGGTGGCTTTTGAGCCCTAGATTTGTTGTGGGCACACTCTCGTTGTCCGTCGCTATGAGTTGTTAGGACTTGAGGCCATCACAACTATTCCCAATCTCCTTCAGCTCACTCCCGAAGCCCGGCAGGTCCTCGATTGCCTGCGAGCTGCCGGAGGCCGGCCGCTGATTGTTGGAGGCTCTGTTCGGGACGCGTTGCTCTCGCGTTCCAGCGGTGCCGCGGTGGATTCGAAGGACATCGACATTGAGGTCTATGGGTTGACCACGTCCCAGGTGTCAGCGGCGCTCCCGGGCCACGTCATGGAGGTGGGGCAGCACTTCGGGATAGTCTCTGCGACACTGGGCGGCCAGGTTTTCGACGTTTCGCTGCCGCGCCAGGAGTCCGAGGCCGAAGCCTTCGCCCGGCGGGACTTCACCATCAACGCGATGGGTTGGGACCAACTGAGCGGGACCGTTGTGGACCCGTTCGGGGGACAGGCCGACCTGGCAGCGGGAATCCTTCGCCACACGAGCCCGGCGTTTGGTGATGATCCGCTGAGGGTGCTGCGAGCCATGCAGTTCAGCGGCCGGTTCGGATTCGGGCTGGTCCCGGAAACGGCGCACCTGTGCCGCAGCCTGGCACCGGCTTTCGTGGATCTGCCCAAGGCCCGGATTTGGGGTGAGTTCTACAAACTCGCCTCGAAAGGGACGTTCATCTCCAAGGCTTTGGACACCCTGTTCGTGTCCGGTTGGGAAGAGCACTTCCCGGAACTGGCTGCGACAAGGGGCGTTCCGCAAGACCCGGAATGGCATCCGGAAGGCGATGTGAACATCCACCTCGGATTGGCCGGCGACCAAGCAGCCCTGATCGCCCGGCGCGACAATCTGGGCGCCGATGAAACCGCAGCATTGGTACTGGCCGCCATCACCCATGACTTCGGCAAGGCAGTTTCCACCACCATCGATTCAAAGGGCCGGATCACTTCCAACGGGCACAACGTCACTGGGGTTGAGCCCGCCCGGAATTTCCTGCGCCGGATCGGAGCGCCCGGGCGATACGAAGACAAGATCCTGCCGCTCATCCGGGAACACATGTGCCACACCCCGGAAGGTCCCCAAGGCGCCATCAGTGATTCGGCAGTCCGGAGGCTGATACGGCGCCTGAACCAAGCGAACGGTGGACCGTCCATAACGGACTGGGCGCGCCTGGTGGAAGCTGACAAAGAGGGACGCGGGCCGGGCGCACGTCAGGGCGTCAACCATCTGCCCACTTGGCTGGCAAAAGCTGAACGGCTGGGCAGCGAACCCGTAACAGGCACTACCTTGTTGAAGGGCGCAGCCTTGGCCGAAGCCGGGATCCCGCGTGGACGGCTTTGGCGGTTCGTGATTGAGCAGAGCCGTGACGCTCAAGACGACGGGTTGTTCGGCGACGAGGAAGGCGCGGCGGCTTGGCTTCATGCCAACCGGGATTCTGTTGTGGCGGAGGCAATGCGGCGGCTGGACGAATTCGAGGCTGCGGGGGAGTGGCTCAAAGCAACGGGTACGGCTTCCTGACCTTGTTTGCCGGTCAGACCGCTGGTTTCCAACCTGGGAGGGTTGAATAGCCGGTCCTGGGGCGGCAAAGAGGGTCAGGAAGCTAACGGTCCTGGACGCGGCGTCGGGCCACGGCGTAAGAAGGTTCCCGGAGTCGCTTGGTCCAGCCGTAGGTCCCGGCTGTTGGAAGCGGGTTCAGGACCGGATCAAATCTTGCGGCAGTGTCATTGCCGTGGATATCAGCAAGGGTGAGAGTCAACCTTCCAAACCTGGTCCACGGTCCCAACGGGCTTGCGTGATGGAGTTCGAGGATCCAAGGATGTTGGCCAAGATACGAGCGGAACGCGCGTGGTTCGGCCGGCAGCTGTGGCGGCCCTTCGATGGTCCTTGCCGCTATCAGGACAGGGCCCGCCTCCGATTCGTAGGGCATCATCGTGGTGAAGATTGCTGATGCGGCATCCCGGCGGAGCCTGAGGATAAAGCGCCCAAGTCCCGTGGCTCCCGTGCTCGCGAGCAGCACGTCGGACCGTTTGTCCTGCTCGGTGATGCGGACAGCCAGGCCGATAATGTCCGGGAAAGAACCCGGCATTCCCAGCGAGCGTGAGATTCGTGCCTCCACCCGGTTGCTTCCGGCAATGTCCATCCATGGGATTCCCGATGCTCGGAGCGGAAGTCCGTCCCTCTCCAGGGTCCCCACAAGATGGACCCCTTCGGGGTGGTTGGGTCTGTTGGGACGAACTACTTTGATGGCCCGGAATAGCGCAGCGAAAGCAGACCCGGCGAAGGCCTGGGCGTTCTTGCTCAATCTCTTCACGCATTTACCTTATGCGCGGACAACCCTGAAAGACAGGTCCCTTATGGTTTGCGGACAATGATCAGGGCAGTCGCGACGGCCGCAGCACGTTTGCCTCGCCTGCCTTGCCCGGATCCAGGGCGACGGGGCTGATCAATACAGCCGGTCCTCGGTGCAGCAGCCCACCCGCAACAACCTGGCACCGGACGCCACCGCGCCCGCGCATTGCTTTGTGGGCCCCCGGGGCAAGCATTTGATCCATCCAGGCGCAGGGGTGTGCCGGCCTCCCGGCCTTGAGCCGCACCACATCTCCACCGGACTCAATCGTGAACTCATGACCGAGCAAAGGAGCCAGCTCCACTCCTCGAAGGACAACGTTGCGCCGTGTCAGCAGGGGGTCGAAGGGCCCGGCCCCGAGTTCAGCGGCGATCGCTTCCAACGCCTCTGCGGCAAAAAGCGTCACGGCGGCATCCATGTGCGCGGCCTTGCCGAAGAACCTGTCGCCAACAATTCCTTTGCCTGCCACCAGCTCGGCCTGCCCGGCATCGGTGGTGGGAACGTCGGCGGCGCCTTCCCTGGCGCGGCCAAAGTAGGCGTGGGCCGGCGAGATCAAAAGGTGCAGCACCTCGACGTCGTACCTGTACTCGGTGGTCATCCTTCAACGCTAGCTCCAGCGCGAGAAGTATGCATCAAGCATTGTCCCCCAAAGTAAAGGGTGCTTTACTTCAGCCATGAGTAAAGTTTCCTTTACGTCGAAGCGTGCGCCGATCCATCATTACGTCCTTGCTGTCATCCTCGGCGCCATCCTGACCATCGCCGTCGCACTGTTGGTGGGAGCATCAAACCCGGGCGATTTCTGGCTCGCTGCCGGGATTGGTGCCCTCTGTGCCGTCTACCCCGCGATGTCGCTCGGCATTAAGGTCTTCGTTTCACGCCACACCGTTACCCGTGATCCGCATGGCGAGCAGAGTGTGGAGCTCCAGTGGATGCGCCAGGCTGGTGCCGGGGCTTTCCTGGACGTGCTGGTCGCCACCATCGTTGCTGCCCTGGTGCTGACCATCGGCCGCTTGGAGATCGACGCGCTTCCGGTCCTTCTCGGTCTCGTTGGTTTGAGTGCGGTTGACGCTGGACTGCGATACGTGGCCATTCGCCACCGCGCGCTGAAGTGAAGAACAACCTAGCCGAGCGCCGCGCCGAACGCCGTTGGACACAGGCGGACCTGGCGGCGGCATTGGGGGTTTCCCGGCAGACTGTCATCTCCATTGAGCGGGGGAAATTCGATCCCTCGTTGCCTCTGGCGTTCCTCATTGCCCGGACGTTTGGGTGTGCCATTGAGGACATTTTCACTGCGGAGTAAGGTCCTTGTGGCCCACGCCGCAGCGCTTTGAATGCCTGCCGGATACTGTGGCACGGTGAACTTTGCGCAAGCCCCCGACGGCGCTGAACTCGCCTGGACTTCCGAAGGCGACGGCGAGCCCATGCTGTTGATCGCAGGACAAGCGACATCCATGGACGGTTGGGGCCCGACGGCGGAGCTTCTGTCCCGCCATTACCGCGTCATCCGCTTTGATCACCGGGGGATTGGGCGGAGTGGGAAGGGTGAAGCGGACCGCTACACCACGCGGCTCTTCGCCGAGGACGCTGCTGCAGTCCTGGATGCCGCCGGAGCCGATTTAGCACACGTGTACGGCCATTCCATGGGTGGGCGGGTTGCCCAGTGGCTGGCTGTGGATTACCCCCGGAAGGTCCGTACCCTGATCCTCGCCGCAACGAGTGGCGGGAAATGGCCGGCTGCCGGAACGCAACCGGACAAGGCAGCTTTGGAAGCCCTGGTCGGCGGCGACATGTCACGGCTTGAGCCGCTCTTCTTCGATGCCGAATGGGTGGGTGCCAATCCCGTGGCGACACGTACCTTCTTCAACTCGCCAGCCTCGGCCTGGGCCAAAGCGCGTCATTTCAAAGCCAGCCGGGAACACGATGCCTGGCGTGACCTCGGATCGGTTCAAGCGCCGACGCTGATCCTGCATGGCACCGAGGATGCCTTGGCACCATTGCCGAATGCACTCCTGCTCCGCGAGCACATTCGCGGCTCGGTACTGGTGCGCGTACCCGGTGCAGGGCATGGATTGCACCTGGATCACCCTGAGACGGTGGAGTGGATCCGGCAATTCGTCGCCAGGAAGAGCAGCTAGCGCGGGGGAACGTTCAACACCTCGAGCGCTGCTATCAGGTACGGCACTGGATCCGGATCCGACCCGGCGGCCCACTGCATCCAGGCCTCGAAGGTCGCGGCGAGGTATGCGGCACTCAGGAAACGTGCTGCAGAGTCGGACAGGCCGTTCTCGATCAGGAAGGCCAAGGCCCGCTCGCGCTGTGGCGCCAAAGACTCATAGCTGCGGCTGGTCAGTTCCGCGTGCTCGGCAATCAGGCGGAGCCGTCCGCGGGTAACGGACAAGTCCGGGATGACCGCGACCCCGGCGACTGCTGCTGTGCGCAGCCCGGCCAGCACATCGCCGTCGGACTTTCCCGGCCCGTGGAACGAGCCGAAGGCGAGTGTTGAGGCTTCGACCACGGGTTCGGTGCCGCCCCAGACCAGGTCCGCTTTGCTGGCGAAGTAGCGGTAGAGGCTCTTGCGGCCGATGCCGGCGGCCCGGGCGATGTCTTCCATGGAGGTGTTCTCATACCCGTGCTCCGCGAACAGGTCCAAGGCGAGTCCGGCTACGGCGTCGGGGTCGATGGTGGCGGGGCGACCGCTGGGGCGCGGGGGTTTGGCATCTTCCGAAGTCATCCCTCCAGTATTCACTCTTACATAATGACACAGAGTGTCATAAGATGGTTCCAACCACCAGCAACCACCCAGCAAGCAACCACCCAGCAAGCAACCACCGGAAGGACATCATGGGCAACGACGCTTCATGGCAGGAGGCCATCACCTCGGGCCGCTTTGCCGGCAAGACCATCATCGTCACGGGAGCCGCGTCGGGAATCGGCCGGGCCACCGCTCTGCGCATAGCCAAGGAAGGCGGCAAGGTCGTCGCGGCCGATATCAGCAAGGACCGCCTGGATGCCCTGGTTGAAGAGAACGCAGGACTTGATCTGGTGCCCGTAGCCGGCGACATCTCCACTGAGGAGACCGTAGCCGCGGTAGTGGCAGCCGCTGGCGGGCAGGTGGATGCCCTGGCCAACGTTGCCGGCATTATGGACAACTTCGCTCCCATCCATGAGGTGGATGACGAGCTCTGGGAACGCGTCTTCCGCATCAACGTCACCTCGCTCATGCGCCTGACCCGCGCAGTGGTGCCACTCATGCTCGAAGCCGGAACCGGGTCTGTAGTGAACGTTGCGTCCGAGGCAGGCCTGCGTGGTTCTGCCGCCGGCGCTGCCTACACGGCATCCAAGCACGCGGTAGTTGGCCTTACCAAGAACTCGGCGGTGATGTACGGGCCCAAAGGACTGCGGTTCAACGCCGTGGCTCCAGGGCCCACCATCACCAACATCGTGGCCAATTGGGGCTCCCAGCTTGCGGCAGAACGCCTCGGGCCGCTGATGCAGGCCACAGTTCCAACTCCAGCCACAGCAGCACAACTGGCTGCTTCCATCACGTTCCTGCTCAGTGAGGACGGCACCAATGTCAACGGCGCCATTTTGGCGTCCGACGGCGGGTGGTCGGCTCTATAGGGAAGTCCTGCCAAGGTGCCGGACCAGTGCGTCGATGATCGGGAGTTGCCCTTTGACGAGCTTGGTCCGCGCCTCGACCAATCCAAACCAGCGGGCATCGTCGATTTCCGGGAAGTCCTTGATGACACCTGAGCCCTTGGGCCACTCCATGGGAAAGGTGTTGCTGCTGATCTGCTCCGGCTGGAAGTCCGTCGCTTCGGCTGCGTATGCAGTGATGAGCTTCCCTGAGGGCTGCCGGAAAACTCCCAACAAATCGTAGGTGGCTGTAGGCGGCGGGGAACCGATTTCCTCGGTAAACTCGCGTTTTGCGGCAACCAAGGGGTCTTCATCGTCAGGAAATTCACCCTTGGGAATGGACCAGGCATGCTGATCTTTCCGTGCCCAGAATGGGCCACCCATGTGGGCGATCCACAGTTGTAATTCGCCACCGCCTCCGGTTCGGTAGAGGAGTATTCCTGCACTGCGAATGGCCATGAAGTTCCTGAATCAGGTAGTGGTGGCGGGCTGTCTTAGGAGGTGCGGATCTGTCCAGAGTACTGCCGGGACGCTCCACCGTTATCCAATTGATGTTGAAACAGTCATTTTTCATGCCTGTTTCGCTTCCGGCAGCGTTCCCGCTACTTGATAATCGAGGAGTTGCACGTTCCTCGGGGGTGGAACGTGACTGCGGTCTCCGGCAATAGCCGGAGATGTTTCTGGGCGCATCAGCAGGAGGACACAGCTATGGCATTGTCAATGAGGCTCCTTCCATCCGGGGGAACAAAAGTAATGGGGTTGGCCGTCGTCATGGCGGTCGGTTTATCAATGTTCACGGGCATCAGCCCCTCACATGCAGCGGATACCACTCCGATGGCTGAGGATCCCGGGCCAGTGGGCAGCTTTGCTTGGAAAGGCTTCAACTGGCAAAAGCGTTTTTGGGGCGGAGCGCCCATGTACAACGCAAGCTGGGACGCCAACAACGTCAGCAATCCTGACGCCAACGGGTATGTGAAGCTTTCCATCAGCAATCCCACGGGTTCTGCGCCAAAGGGAGCAGAGTTCCAGTCCACCCGTGAAGGCTTCGGCTATGGCACGTACAGCACCACGGTGGAGAAGGACGTCAGCGCGCTGCAGAAAGAAGTGGTGTGGGGTTGCCTTTTCACATACGATCCTGCGGCGGAACCGGGATACACAGAGATTGACCTTTGTGAAGCATCCGCCTGGGGCGGTGGGGCTGCCTACGGTGAGGATTGGCCGGTCACTCAAGGCCATGGCTACTGGTTTGATGCCACCAAACCTCCGGGCGAGGGCAACAACACCGTCACCTTTGATGTCACGAACGCCCCGATCCTTACCCACAGGATGGTCTGGGAACCGGGCAAGCTGACCTTTGAAACCTTCGCGGGGGAGGGCTACAGCGGAACGCTGCTGAAAAAGACCATCCTGCAAGGATCCACGGTGCCGCTTCCGGCCAATGAGCAGATCCACTTCAACCTCTGGGTAACTGGTGGCGGCGGCGGGGATGCAGCCCATGTCGCTCCTGAAACGGTCACCATCCGTGACTTCTCCTTTGTCCCGGGGATTCCGTTGACGGCTCCAACACCTACGGTGACAGGTACGGCGGCTGTTGGTTCAACCCTCACAGCCAACCCCGGAACGTGGACCACCGGGACTGCCCTGACGTATCAGTGGTACAGGAATGGATCGGCGATCTCCGGAGCGACGGCTGCCACGAGGGTGCTCGCTGCAGCCGACCAAGGCGCCAAGTTGACCGTCCGGGTGACCGGCACCAAAACCGGTTACGCAACAACCACCAAGGAATCAGCGCAAACGGCCACAGTGGTCGCTGGAACCCTGGTGGCACCCACTCCCACCATCAGCGGAACCTTAAGTGTTGGCTCCACCCTGACGGCCAACCCGGGTACCTGGACTTCCGGAACCACACTGACGTATCAGTGGTACCGCTCCGGTGTTGCGATCACCGGAGCCACGGCCAAGACCTACACCCTGGTGAGCGCTGATCAGGCGGACACTATGAGGGTCAGGGTTACAGGGACCAAAACCGGCTACACCACGGTGGCCAAGTTCTCGGCTGTTTCGGCTCCGGTCACCTGAGCCCTCATCGCCTAAGAACTGAGGGTTAAATGACAAACCCGCGGTTGTGTCGCGCTGGGGGTAAGCGACGCAACTGCGGGACTGCCAGGCCTGGTTAGTTCTTCTGTGCCCTGACGGGGACGATCCTCTTGACTGCGAGACCGAGTGCCAGCATGGCGAAAGCAGCCAGTGCGAACCAGAAGAGATCTCCTGCTCCGGTCATTGCGAGTGCTCCTGAGCCCATTCCGGCTGCGGTGGCTCCTGCGAGGGGGGCTGCTGGGTTGTTGTACATGAGTCGATTACCAAACTTTCTTTCTGTTGAGTGCTGCATCCAGGTACGCCTTGGCGTGAACAGCCTGGAGGAACATATCTATGACGGTTTCGTACATGGTTGCGGCCAGCAACATGTACCTCCAGCCCCGGAAACGCAGGGTTACGATGCGCTCCAGGACGAAGATTGCAGTAACAGCTATCCAGAAGGGGTGCAGGTTCAGGCCCGTTCCGCTGGTGAAAGCGAAGATGATGGAGCCGAAGTAGGCCAACGTCACCACCACGCCGATCATGGACAGGAACTGGCGTCCCCAGTAGGGCCTGGTGATTTTGGTCCATCCGTACTGCACACAGTTCTCAACAGCGCCGCGCTTCCAGCGAAGCCGCTGTGCCCAGAGTTCGCGCCATGTAGGCATAACCTCCGTGACCAGCGTGCAGTTGGACGGGGATGCGATGCGGTAGCCGAGGGTCAACAGGGCAAAAGAGAGTTCGTTGTCCTCCGTCAGGACCGAGGTGTCGTACACGCCGCCCCTGCCGTTGCCCGGAGGAAGTGTGCCCTCCAGCCGGGCTGAGACCACGTCACGGAGTGTCTTGACCCGGAACAGTGCTGCCGTTCCTGTGACCACCAGGCACTTTCCGTGCAGACGCTTCACATCGCGGGCATACCGAGCGTACTCGTTGCGCTGCAGGTGTCCCACGAAACCACCGCCGGGACCGCCGCTGAACACTCCACCCACGGCACCGAGCAGTTCGTCGGCTAACAGGTTCTTGGTGGCGTTCTCGATGAAGTCGAGGGCGAGCTGCGAGTCCGCATCCTGTACCAGGATCAGGTCCTCGGGGTCGGCCTGTGGGAGCAGCTCGCTGAGCGCGAAGTTCAGGGCTCCGGCCTTCTTGTCCTTATTGCCGACGGTCCGCAGGACCTCTACGCCCTGGGCAAGCGCAAGGGCCTCGGTGTCGTCAGTGCAGTTGTCCGCGACGACGATGATGCGGTCCGGGCGGCGGGTCTGGTTGTTCAGCGATGTGAGGGTCTCGGTGATGCCGGCGGATTCGTTGTGTGCCGGAACCAGGACGGTGACCACGCCTCCGGCTGCGCGGTGGGATCCGCGCGGAACGGTGGCCGTTGCCAGTGAGTGGGTGTAGGCCGTCTGTTCCGTGATTTCCGCGAGCATTGTGATCCCTCCGTTCGAGCGTTGAAGCGTTGACTCACTTAGAGTTCCAACGCCAACGCAAGAAACGCGCAGGCAAAGCGTCAAGGAAATATCAAGGTTTGCTCAGGACTTGAGGAATGGCGTCACGAAGAGGGGTTTCGGGGTACTTATGCCCAAATTCCCGCCCCAATGCCGGTCTTGTCCGAGAGGCCCGCCGCGCAACGCCGGGGAAAACGGATAACCCCGGGGACTTGGCCGGGCGCCTCAACTCAGCCGGGCGCCTCAACTCAGCCGGGCGCTTAAACGCGGCCGGGCGCCTCAACTCGGCCGGGCGCTTCAACTCGGCCGGGCGCTTAAACGCAAGAGGACGACGCCGGTGAGTTCCGGCGTCGTCCTCTTGCGTTGTGTGTGAGCTGCTTAGCGGCTCAGGCTCACGGTGAAGGTTTTGGGTCCGCTGAGGGTCACTGCGATTCCGCAGTTTTCTGCAGCTGCCCTGTGTGAGAGGGACTGAACGGCAGCATCGATCGTGTGGTCGATGGCCGACTTGTCCCAGATTTTCAGCGTGATGGAGTCAGTATGTGTCGTCATTGTCAGTACTTTCACTCAGGCCGTTAACAGCCCCAAGCCTCTTCGCCCGGGGCCGCATCCTCGTCGGTGAGGATTGCTGATTCAGCTTGTATGGGAACGAATTCCCTCATTCATGGTTCATGGTGCCCGCCATGGTTGACAAGCGAATCCGGAGAAGTGTGACCGATTACACGTTGCTGGTTACGCCGTGTAACCGTACGGACTACCCAAGCGACGGACGCCAGGTTCCGGTGTGCACTGCCAGCTGCGGCGTCGGTGCGCCGTCCTCACTGGCTTTGCTGGTCAGGGGTCCAGAATGTAACGCAATGTGGTTGATTCTGGGTTGAGTCAACGTCAAAGTGGGTGGTGAAGGGCTGGCCAAGCGCGCCTCCAGGGCCTGCCCTTCCCCAAACGCTTCGGACAACTTCACACAAATAGCACCGAAATCTCCCAGTCATTTCCTGTCAAACCCTTGACGATGCTGTGGAACCGCTGGTAAATCTTGTTGGCGGAAAGCGTTTTCTCACCCAACCACATCACCACCCATCAAGCTCGGCTGGCAATGCGGTGCAGGAGTGAAACGTTCCAATCACAGGTGCGCGCAGAACCCCTGCCGCCCAGCATCAAAGGAGATGTTCTTTGGACCACCCCTCGAAATGTTCCTATCGCACTCCCCGTGGCCGTGCGTGGAGGGCCGTGCCTCTTGCGGCTTCCGCCTCGCTCGCTGCCGCCGCCATCGCACTGACGGGAGTTCCGCTGGCCCAAGCAGCCCCCGCCCAACCGACGCAGGCAGCGCAAGCCAACCTTCCCGCCGTCGTGCCTGCCACTACGGATACAGCAGCCCTGAAGCGCCAAGTGGAAAACCTGGACCGTGCACCGGTGGCCGTCCTGACTGACCAGGGCGTCACGGTGAGCTGGCGCATGCTGGGCCTGGACAAGGACACCGTTGCTTTCCAAGTTCTGCGGGACGGGGTCAACATCACTCCTGAACCCCTCCGCAACGCCACCATGCTGGTGGACCCGGACGGCACGGCGGACTCGAGCTACGTCATCAAGACTGTGGGCAATGGTCAAGGCCAGGACAAGCTGACCGAAGCCGTGAAGCCGCTGGCGCAGAACTATCTGGCCATCAAGCTGGACAAGCCGGCAGATGGTGTCACGCCCGACGGTAAGCCCTATACCTACTCGGCCAACGATGCCACCGTGGCGGACCTTGACGGCGACGGCAAATACGAGGTCATCCAGACGTGGTCGCCGTCCAATGCCAAGGACAACTCCCAGTCCGGTTACACAGGCAACGTCTATGTGGACGCCTATAAGTTGGACGGCACCAAGTTGTGGCGCATCGATTTGGGCCGCAACATCCGTGCCGGTGCGCACTACACGCAGGTCCTGGCCTACGACTTCGACGGCGACGGCAAGGCCGAGGTTTCCCTCAAGACCGCAGATGGCACACGGGACGCGGCAGGTACGGTGATCGGAAACGCCGACGCCGACTTCCGCAACGCGGCGGGCTACGTTTTGTCCGGTCCCGAGTTCCTCACAGTTTTCAAGGGTGAAACCGGCACCATCATGGACACCGTGGCTTATGAGCCCGAGCGCGGCGCCGTCACGGGTTGGGGCGACAACTACGGCAACCGGGTGGACCGCTTCCTGGCAGGCGCGGCCTACCTCGACGGCGAACGGCCGTCCATGATGTTCAGCCGCGGCTACTACACGCGAACTGTCCTGGTCACTTACGACCTCGTCAACGGGAAACTGGT
This sequence comes from Arthrobacter sp. R3-55, assembly GCF_054161505.1. NCBI lineage: Bacteria > Bacillati > Actinomycetota > Actinomycetes > Micrococcales > Micrococcaceae > Arthrobacter > Arthrobacter sp. R3-55. Next base: position 784,985 of record NZ_CP096423.1, read on the forward strand.
GAAGCGCTGGGCTTTCGATTCGAACCTGGCCGGCGACGAATACAAGGGGCAGGGAAACCACAACCTCTCCGTGGCCGATGTTGACCAGGACGGCAAGGACGAGTTCGTCTTCGGCTCAATGACCATTGATGACGACGGCAAGCCGCTCTACAACACCAAGCTCGGCCACGGCGACGCCATCCACACCAGTGACCTGGACCCGTCGCGGCCCGGACTGGAAACCTTCGCTGTGCACGAGAGCATGAGCCAGAGTGGCAACCGCGGTGCAACGTTCCGGGACGCCGCCACCGGCGAGGTGCTCTGGAGCATTCCGGCCATCAAGGACACCGGCCGCGGGGCCGCGGGAGATATCGATCCGCGCTACGCAGGGGCTGAAGGCTGGGCGATCGGCGGGTCCGCGGCCTGGGATTCGCCGGTCGGGCAGCTAATGTCTTCCCAAGGTGAATTGATCGCTGAGAAGATCCCGGCCGCCAACTTCCTGGCCTGGTGGGACGGTGACCTGCTCCGCGAAATCGTGGACCATGACTACGATGCCACGGTTTCCCGCGGCGTCCCCAGCATTTCCAAGTGGAACTGGGAGACGGAGACCAGTGATCGGCTCCTGACCGCCGACGGCGCCCGCAGTATCAACACCACCAAGGGCAACCCGTCCATCCAGGCCGACATCCTGGGCGACTGGCGTGAAGAAATTGCCTGGCCGTCCACGGATAGTTCCGAACTGCGGATCTACACCACCACCGCTCCCACCGAGGTTCGGCTGAGGACGCTGATGCACGACACCGTGTACCGGACAGCTGTTGCCCGCGAGAATGTTGCGTACAACCAGCCGCCGCATCCGGGCTTCTTCATCGGCGAGGGTATGGAGGCTCCGGGGATTCCCGCCGTCGTTTATACCGGCACCGGCAAGTAAACCCTTAAAGGAGCAACGCGGGGTCAGAAGCGACCCCGCGTTGCTCTTTGCCGTCAGCGCTGGCCCGGCAGGCCACCACTTTGGGGCGGAATGAAACCCAGCCCGGGGCCTTCGTTGTCCTTCCGCTCAGCCGCACTGCGGGTATCGCTGTCCGCGGTTTCGTCTGAGTCGCCGCCCAGATCCACCAGTCCATTGGTCTGGTCGAACGGGTGGGTGACGGGATCAACGATCGGCGTGGTGGTGGCTGCTCCCGCCGAGGTGGAAGCGTCCCCAGCGGCGCGCGTTCCCGTCTCCGGTGCCTGCTTCTCGATGTACTCTTTGAACTTTTTCAAATCAGACTCAGCCTGCCTTTCGACAACATGCAGTTTGTCCCCTAGGAATTCCAGGACGCCGTGCGGTTCGTACTCCAGCGACAGGTGCAGGGATGTCTGGCTGGGGCCGGCTTCCTTGAATTCGACCCAGCCGGCATTCTTGGCCCCTTCCACTGCGGCCCAAGCCACGGCCCTGTCCAGATCCTGTTGAACGATCTTGGCTTCCCACCGGCGATGGACACCCGCGATTTCGGCCACCCATTCCAGGCGGTCATCGCCGAGGCGTGTCACGCGTTCCACCCCACCCATGAAGCGGGGAAATTCTTCGAACTGCGTCCACTGCCGGTAGGCCGTACTGATCGGAACGTTGACCATGATTGTCTTGTTTACTTTCGTGGTCATGCTGCCCTCCTTGGCTCTGTATTGATCAGCATACTTACATTATTGAGCTCTTTGGAGGGTTAATACAGGCCTGGACGGGCAGGAATCAGTCGATGACCCGGCCATTCTGGACAAGGAACTCCAAGTGTTCGGAGATATCGGCCAGCACGGAGATGTCCTCCACCGGATCGGCGTCCAGGACCAGCATGTCGGCATCGGCTCCCGGTGCAATCACACCGATTTCCCCTACCCGCTCCAGCAGCTCTGCCGCCGTCGTGGTTGCCGAACGGATGGCGTCGATCGCCGGCTGGACCTTGCCCAGCAGCCTGAATTGCTCGTTCTGGTGGCGGTGCATCCCGCCCAGGAGGTCTGAGCCGAAGGCCATTTTGACGCCGGCCTCATGGGCGCGTTCGATCGCTTCAAGCCCGCTGGTGAGCACGGAATCCACCTTGGCCCACATCTCCTCGGTGAGCCCGAATTCCTTGCCCTCTTCCTTCAGCGCCCAATACGTGACCAGGGTGGGGACCAGGAAGGCGTCCATTTCCAGGAACAGGTTGAGGCTTTGGTCATCCAGGAGGTTGCCGTGTTCGATCGAGCGGACACCGGCTTCCAGGGCACGGTTGATGGCCTTTGCCGTGTAGGCATGCGCTGCGACGTAGCGGTTGGCTGCCTGCGCTTCTTCCACCGCGGCCCGCATCTCTTCCATGGAGTATTGGGTGGAATCGATACGGTCGGTGGGGGAGGAGACGCCGCCGGACGCCATGATCTTGATGTGGTGGGCACCCTTGCGGATCTCGTCCCGGGCAGCGGCGCGGACAGCATCCACACCATCTGCAACCCTGCCAATGCCGCAGCATCCGCGGCCGTTGGGATCGTGGTCTTCGCCGGGCAGCCGCATGTCTCCGTGGCCGCCGGTCTGGCTCAGGGCGTGGCCGCAGAAGTGGATTTTGGGCCCCTCCAGCAGCCCTTCCTCCTGGGCCATGGCCAGTCCGAAGTCCGCTCCGGACAGGTCCCGGACCGTGGTGAAGCCACGGCGCAGCATCGCACCCATAATCTTGGCGGTCTGGGCGTAGACATAGGACGGTGGCGTGTAGGTCAGTGATCTGAAGTCGGCACTGGAGGCCACCACATGGACGTGGGCATCGATCAGGCCGGGGATCACGAACTTGCCGGTGCCATCAATGACCCGGGCACCGGAGGGTGCCTCGGCATGGGGTCCGACGCTGCTGATCTTTCCGTCAACGCTCACGACGTCGGCAGTTGAGTAGGTGCCGGCTGCAACGTCCAGGACGCTGGCGTTGCGGATGATCAGGGCAGTGCTTTCTGGGGCGGTGCTCATTTAGACGGTGTCCTTCGCGGGGGCTTCGGGGACTTGTGGGATTTCTGTGGGATGGGCTTCAAAGGCTTGGACAAGATGGGCAAGGTTGGAGTTAACCACGTCGACGGCGGTTTCCACACTGCGGGGGGTGTACTTGCCTTCGGCGTCGAGGAGCGCGAGGACGCCCACGACGTTCTCCTGCTGGTCGAGGACCGGCACGTTGATGACGGCGCCGCAGCCGAGTTGCTGGATGAGCCCGGAGTCGGAGAAGACGTTGCGGAGCGCTTCCAGGTCCGCTGCCAGGAAAGGCTTCTTGTCCTCAATGACCGTGCCCAGCCAGCCGGGAGAGATCTCCACTGTCTTCTCGCCGCCCACTGGATACTCTGCCGGGTGGCTGGTGTAGAGCCGCTTGAGGCTGGATCGTTGCGGAATCCACTGCAGGACGGTGAAGAGGACAACTCCTGGATCCTGTTGCATGGCGTGGAAGGTCCGCTCGAAAACGGAGGCCGTGGTGTTCACTTGGTACCTGCCGTTGCGGGATCGTGCTCGGTGCGGGCGTTGATGTCCTCCAAGGACTTGCCCGCTGTGGAGGCGCCGAAGATCACCACGCCAAGCACGCCGATGGTCAACACCACGGTGGTCATGGTGAACACTCCGCCGAAGCCGAGGGAAGCGGCGAAAATGCCGATGATGGACGGGGCCAGGATGCTGCCGATGCGGCCCACTGCGCTGGCCAGGCCAACACCGGTGGCGCGCATCCAGGTGGGGAAGAGCTCCGGAGTGTAGGCGTAGACGCCGGCGTAGGTGCCGTTGAGGAAGAAGGACAACGTTGCTGCGGCCATCAGGATCATGCCGGAATCGTTGGACTGGCTCAGCCAGAATGCGCTGATGGCCGATCCTGCCAGGTACAAAGCGATGGTGTTCTTGCGGTCAATCCGGTCACACAGCCAGGCAGCTGAGAAGTACCCGGGGATTTGTGCCAGGTAAATGAGGATGGAGAACTCGAAGCTCTTGGTGATGGTGATTCCGCGGCCTACCAACAGGGTGGGAATCCAGGAGAAGAAGCCGTAGTAGGAGAAGGTGATCACGAACCAGATCAGCCAGATCACAGCAGTCCGGCGACGCATGGCCTTGGACCACATGAACTTCAGGGCGTTCCAGATGTTGATCTTCTGTTGGTGCGTGGCGATCTCTTCCTCGGCTGCGGGCAACGGGTCCAAGGGCTTTCCGGTGGCCTTGACAACGCTTTGCTCGAATCGGTCCACTACTTCCGTTGCCTCGGCAATACGGCCGCGGCTGATCAGGTAGCGCGGCGATTCCGGCAGGCTGCGCCGCCACCAGAGGAGAAGAAGGATGGGAATGGCAGTGATGACCTGCGCCCAGCGCCAGCCGTCCTCACCGAGCGGGACAACGAAGCGGCCGATCAGCGCAGCGCCGACGAAGCCGAAGGAGAAGAACCCGGCCAAAGTGCCGATGAACCAGCCGCGGCGCTTGGGTGGAATGAACTCGGACAGGAACGGGGCAATAATCACGCTCTCGGCGCCAGCGCCCAATCCTGCAAAGACCCGTGCAATCAGGAAGATCTCGAAGTTGGGAGCCATGGCAGCAACTACCGACATGACGCAATAGAAGGCCAAAGCCCACAGCATGACCTTTTTGCGGCCGAAACGGTCGCCCATCCAGCCGGCCAGGATCGCTCCGAAGAAGAATCCCAGCGGGGCAGCTGAGCCCACCAGGCCGAGGCTGGCGGTGCTGAGCCCCCACAATTCCTGGATGCGTGGGAGCAGGAAGGCCACCACTGCGCCGTCCATGCCGTCGAAGGAGTATCCGAGGCCTCCGATGAGAAGAAGCTTGTAATGTGGTCGACTGAGAGCCAGACGATCCAGGCGTGCTGTGAGAGACATGGGGATTCCTGCCAAAGTGGGCCAAGTTGTACATTTTTAGGAATATGCACAGATCTGTGCAGATGCGATGTATTGAAGTTACGGCCAAAGTGTGAGGTAGGTCAATAGGTGGAAGAAGATTTCGACTCGTCAACATTGACCGAGTGGCTGGACAGCCGTGTCCAAGGGCGGAAGCTCGCGGCGCGCCAGATGCAGGTCATCGGCATTCTCAGGTCCCAGCCCCGGCTCGCGTCCTACGGCTCGGTCAGCGACATTGCCGCGGTAGCCGCTTCCAATGCCTCCACGGTCACCAGAACCGCGCAAACACTGGGATTCAAGGGCTGGGCGGACTTTCAGTTCGAGCTCCGGTCCAGGTTTCTGGCATCCCTGAGCGCGGTGGAAGTTGCGGCCGAGCACAACGGCCACGTGAGTAGTCCTGCACAGGCTGCAGTGTCCACGGACAGGGCAAACCTGGCCCATTTTGAGCGCACCCTGGATGCGGACACCCTCCACAACATTGCCAAGGCAATCGCAGGTGCCCGGCAAACCTTCATTGTGGCCGCGGGCAGTTACGCCATTCCCGGCAAAGCGCTGGAGCACAACGCGATCATCGCCGGCTACAACGTCAGGCTCCTGGATGCCGATGTCGCGGCCCTCACCAACGCCATTGCACGGCTCGGTGCAGAGGACCTGGTCATTGCCATCAGCCTCTGGCGGGTCTACGACAGCACCATCCGCGCCGTGGACATCGCCCACAATCTGGGCACGCCCATCGTTTCCATCACCGACAGCGCCGGATCACCCGTGGCAGTCCACGCCGAGCACAGGATTGTGGTGCCCACTGAAGGTGCCGGCTTCTTCCCGTCCCTGACAGGTGCGGTGGCCGCGGTCCAGGCGATCGCCGTCGAGCTTGCGTCCCTGGACCGCGAGCGTTCCAACCAGAACATCGCCGCTTCGGAGCGGACTTGGGACCAGATGCGGATCATGCATCCGCGCTCAAGCTCTTAGGGCTGTCTCTTCCTGACCCTCTTTGGGTTCACCGGGACCTAGAAACAACCCCTTTGGGTTACTTTTCGGCCGCGGCGGCGCCAAAGAAGGTGGGGAAGGTACGGAAATTACGACGCCGGGACCTCCTGGGCGGGCAGCCCACCACCGATCAGGGCCAGGTTTTGGATGACGGCGAGGCCAAACTGTGCGGTGTCATTCGTGGAAACAGTGGGTGCTTCATCGACGGGGTGGAGTACATAGGGTGGCAGGATCTTCTTCAGCGTGAAGGCCTCGCTGTGGTTGAGGTTTTCCCCGCCCTCGGCAAAGCTCTCCCACGCCAGAGCAGCCAGTTCGGGCGATCCCAGCCGGGCTGCGGCATAGGCCGTAAGCCGGCTGTGCGCCTGGGTGAGGTAGATGCCGGCCAGGGGTTGACCTACTTCCGCGATCTGCTCCTCCGGGGTGGCCAGGAACAGCCGGCAGTACTGCATCCAGGCTTCCTCGAAATCCTTGTCCGGCACCAGGCTGATCAGTTCGCTGCAGATTTCCACCAAACCGAACACGGCACTTAGGTGCGAGACGCTGATGGCTTCCCTGCCGGCGTCGAACCTTCCCGCATCCAGGTCGTAGAGCGCTTCGCCTGTCAGGAAGCCGTACTTCAGCGCGCCGATGTCAGCCATGGTCCCCAGGAGTCGATCCCGTGAGCGCGGGTTGCCGGTACGCTCCCAATCGGTGAGCCAGGTGGCGGCCAGGGAGCTCCAATCCGTACCCAGCCCCACGCCCAAGGCGCCACGGTCCGGTCGGTAGGTATCGGCGTCGGGCCTGACTTTGCGGACGGGATCCAGGCCGAGGAAGTTCTGGTCGCTGTCCACCAGTTCGGTGAGGAGATCGCCGGTGCGTTCATCGGCGGTCAGGTAGTAGTAGAAGCGCCGGTATGCCGGGGTGCTGATGCGCAGTTGCTTGGCACTGCAACCCCAGTGCTGGACGTTGTGCCGTGAACCCAGCCCGCGCCATGGCCCTAGGTGGTAGACGTCCACCTCGCCCGTGTGGCGGGTCATGGCCTCGGCATAGCGGAAGACGTCCGCCCGGCCCGTCCGAAGGTACATGTACCAGAGCCAGAGATCGGGGGAGAGCTCGGAGTTGTCCCAGGCATAACCGCCTACGTCGTAGCGCCACACGTGCCTGTCCGTGTCGTAGGTGTGCATGACATCGCCGTAGTTCCAGAATCCGTACCAGCGGCGCTGCTCGGTCTGGCCCTGGTAGAAGTCGAACAGGAAGTCCAGCTTGTCTTCCAGCTCTGCCCTGGCGGGGGTGCTGCGGTCCACCGGAGCCCAATCGCCGAAGACGCCTGCCGCGTGCAGGTACTCAGGGGAGGGCTGCAACAGTGGGGGAGTGGACGCAGCTTTGGCATCCGCGGCAAGGCTTTCGGTGCCGGGGGTGGTGTTGTAGGCGAAGAGCGTCAGCTCATGCGTCCGGGCGATGCCGGTGGGGTTGCCGAAGCCGGGTTCGTAGTCCTCATAGGTGATTTCCAGGCCCTCAAGCTGGTCCTCGAACGTTTCCTGGCCAAGGCCGTCGTGGAAGAAACGGAGGTCCATGGGCTGGGCCTCAGGGGAGTAGAGCCATGCGGTCATCTTTGCTTCCGCGGTGGCTGCCCCGCGGATATCAAGCTGTCCCGGATGCGACTGCCAGAAGTCCCGGATACCAACGCCGAAGCCACCGCGGACATCGCTCAGGGAGCAGAAGCCTGCCGCCCTGGTGCCGCCCGAAATCCCCACCCAGCCGTGGCCGGGAGCGGTCCGTTTGCGCAGCTCAAAGCCGTCGGCGGTCAGTTGTGTCAAGGTGTAATCGTTCCAGCCCGGGATGAGGTGGAGTCGTTCGGAAACCAGCGGGCTCCACTCATTCAGGGGCGGGGTTGCCCGTCCGGCGATCTGTGCAGTGCGTACTTCCTCTCCCGGATCCCGGCGCAGGCCAGTCAATCCGCGCACGGCCTCGACCAGGAATCCGCCATCGGCACCGGCAATCCGGACGTGCCGGTCATGGAGTTCGCTCTCGAGCGGCACGGTGAACTCAACGCCCAGGCCCGCCAGGAAATCCTGCTCAGCGTCGCCGTCCCAGATGAATGAGTGCATCATCCTGACGCTGCGGGCTCCTGCGTAAAAGTAGAAACGGACGGTGAAGGGGAGCCATTCCTTGGCGCCGTCATCGGCGCGGTGCCGGCCCTCCACCTTCACCACCGCGCGGACAGGACCGGCCTGCTCCACGGTGACGCTGGTGGTGTGGCCGGTGAAGCCCGTGCGGGTGGTGGTGCCTGTTTCTTCTGTGGCGCCCGACTGCAGCAGGCTCACCAAGCGACCGGCCTTCGCCACCACGTTGCCATCCCGGCGAAGCTCGGTGAACAGGGTGTCGCCGCTCTTGTGCAGGGCCATGTCCAGTGTGCCCGTGGATACGGTGATGGTCTTGTCACCTTCGATGACCGTCACCTCGTTCGGGCGATCAGACCCCGGGCGCTCAGACCCCGGGCGTTCGACGGCGGCTGCCGGACCGGCGTCGTGCGTTGGGGTCGGGTGGGTAACGCTGTAGGCGTCCGCCGGCTGATTCGTTGCCCCGATGGCGATGCCGGCCCATTTGAGGGTCCCGTCGGGCCAGGTGGCCAGGGGCCAGGTTTGGGCATTGACGGGGCTGCCGCTGGAATCGTGGACCCGGAGGACGCCTGCGTCCTGCACGGTGCCGCGTTGGAACGGCATACCCCACGTCGTGCCGGCGCTGAGTGCGGCGGGCGGTTCGCCATCGATCCACGTAATCGGGGCGTGCTGAGTCATGGTCATTCCACCTAAGAGTCTGGGAAAACGCTTTCTTTGAGACGTTTCAACAACTTACCCGCGGGATGGGTGAAGCCGCAAGGGGTGCCCGGGCGATGGTCCCTTCAAACCCTTGACTCCACTTCCGCGGGGGCGTATCGTACAACCAAATGGTTGTAGATCAGCTCAGTAAAAGCCCCTCCGGAGACGAACTGGATCGCCTGTTCCAAGCCTTGGCCGACGCCACTCGCAGGGACATCGTGGCCCGGGTGACGGCAGGGGAGTACTCGGTCTCCGGATTGGCTGCGCTGTACACCATGAGTTTCGCGGCCGTGCAAAAGCATGTAGCGGTCTTGGAACGGGCCTCCCTGGTGACCAAGGAGAAACGTGGGAGGGAGCAGATTGTGCGGGGAAACCATGATGGACTGCAAAAAGCCCGGCACCTGTTGGACCAATTCGAAATGATCTGGCGGCAGCGGGCCAGCCGGATCGCGGACATACTCGCTGAAGATAATGAAAGGGATCTGCCATGACTGTTGTCAGCGTAAACAAGGATGCTGAGGCCCTGAGCTTCACCATCGTGGCCGAGTTCGAAGCCGACGTGAAGCGCGTCTGGAGGATCTGGGAAGATCCCCGGCAGTTGGAACGCTGGTGGGGACCACCTACCTGGCCGGCCACTTTTGAAACCCACGAGTTCACCGCCGGGGGCAAGGCTGCCTATTACATGACCGGCCCGGACGGAACCAAGGCCCGCGGTTGGTGGAAGTTCACGGCCATCAACGCCCCGGACCACCTGGAATTCGACGACGGTTTTGCCGACGAACAGGGCGAGCCCGTAGATGACCTGGGCATCACCCACGCCACCGTGAAGCTCGAACCCCTGGACAACCGCACGCGCATGACCATCACCTCCCGCTTCGAATCCGAGGAACAGATGCAGAAGATGGCCGAGATGGGCATGGAAGAAGGAATGCGCGAGGCAATCGAGCAGATCGATACCGTGCTTGCCACCAACTAGGCACTGAACCAAAAGCAAAAAGAAGCCGACGACGACGGGTGCCTCCCGTCGTCGTCGGCGTATTGTTTAAGTCCCCGGCCGCCTTTCGAAACGGACCAGTGACATGGCGCGATTGATCATCATGGGACCTCCAGGCGTCGGCAAAGGCACGCAGGCCGAGTACCTCGCACGGCATTTCTCGATCCCCGCTATTTCCACAGGTGACCTGTTCCGCGGGCACGTCCGGGACAAAACCGAGCTCGGAGCCGAAGCGAGCGGGTACATGGACCACGGCGAATTTGTGCCGGACCATGTCACCACGGACATGCTGCGCCAAAGGCTTGAGGACAATGACGCGGACGCCGGTTTCCTCCTGGACGGTTATCCGCGGACGGTGATCCAGATTGGTGCCCTGGATGAGATGCTGGCCGCCAAGGGCCGGGCGCTTGGAGCGGTTCTGGCCCTGACCGCCCCCGACGGGGAGTTGGTGGCGCGCATGCTTCGTCGAGCCAAGGAACAGGGCCGGGCGGATGACACGGAATCGGTCATCCAGCGGCGTTTGGAATTGTATCGGGACGAAACCCAGCCAGTACTGACCGCCTATTCGCACCGCGGAATCCTGCTGACCATTGACGGATCGGGTGATCGGGAGTCGATCACGGCAGCCGCGATTGCTGCGGTGGAAGGGGCGCTGGCAGCTTAGCCGGTTGCGGCAGGAGCTCCAGCGCTCAATGAACGGAGGTAGGCTGCGAAACCTTGCGGCGCCCGGGCGTGGGTCCTGCCCGAGGTCACCACGCGGATGCTGTCCGTTGATGTCACCGTAAAACCCTGCCGGCGAAGACGCTCCACCAGGCCGCGATCCTCATGGGAGCGCATCAAAGGAAATCCGCCCGCCGCGAGGTAGGCCGAAGCCCGGATGCCCAGATTGGCTCCGTAAATATGGGAGTGGTCCTCGCGGAACGGGTGCAGCTCCAACCAGCGTCCCAGCACTGCGGGGTCCACATCGGCAGGGTCCGGTTCCACCGAGCCCAGGACGGCGTCGGCGCCTTTGTTGGCAAGATCGAGCTGCCGCACCAGCCAATGCCGGGGGACTGTGGAATCGGCATCGGTGTTGGCGAGCCAAACGGTTTCTGGCCCTGCGCTGGTTTCAGCCCCGGGGTGTTGGAGGCCGTCCATGGCAGTCCGCACGCCATAATCACGGCTGGCCCCTGCGCTGCGCAGCTTCACGGTGACATTGCGGAAGCGGGGATCGCCCGCCCTGAAGGCAGTGCAGATCTCCTTGGAGCGGTCCGTGCAGCTATCAAGGACCACAGTGACGGAGGCGCCCACCTTGGGGTATTCCAGTTCAAGAGCGTCCAGGGCGGCACGAAGCCCGGTCAGCGCCCGGCCAAGGCGTTGTTCCTCGTTGTGGGCGGGCATCACAATGGCCACGTTTCTGATGCCTGCCAGTTGTGTTTCGGTCATGCCGAACTGTCCGGGGCCACCAAGACCTCCAGCATGAAGTCCTTCTCCTGGTAGAGCCCGTGCGTGGGCCAGCCGAGGTACTTGCGGGCCATTGAGTGGACCGACTCCGCGTCGAGCTGCCAGCCGGAAATAGGGTGCCGCCAATGACATAGGAGCAGCGTTCCGCCGGGCAGAGTGGAGTCTTGGATCCGTGCCAGAAGTTCCATCAACTCCTCCGGAGACAGGTAGTAGCCGGTCTCGGACAACACCACCAGGTCAAACATGCCCTCGGGCCATTGTTGGGGCACGGTGAGGTGCTTTACCTCTGCCGACGGAATACCGACCAGCCTTTCAGCTGCCTGGGCCAGGGCCGCGGAGCTGGCATCCACTCCCAGGAAGTCCCGGCAACGCTTGGCAAGCTCATCACTGAGGGTGCCAATGGAGCAGCCGAGTTCCAGCCCGGACTCGTAGCTTTCTTTTGGCAGGGCTGCCATGGTGAGGGCCCGCTTGCGGCGTTCATACCAGCTGGTGGTGTAGTTCCACGGGTCCGTTTCCCGGGTGTGGACCTCATCAAAGATCCGTTCAGCGTCCGCGGCACTGTTGTTCCCCGCCGTTGACGGATGCCAGGCGAACGTTTCCCACGGCCTGGTGAAGTGCTCCAGGAACGTTTCGGATAGGAGAGTCTCGTCGCCCGGCTGAGCTGAGAGAGGTTCGATCTGCGAGGCATGGGCGCGCATCGCGTTCGCTTTGGCGTGTTGTTCTTCCGGGCTCAGGGGCACACGAACCTAATGGCTCCAGGTGGTGTCCTCGGTTCCTGCCCACAACCAGTACCAAATGGGGTACTCCAAGAGTCCGTAGCTGCCCTGCCTTGCTACGTCGGCGGCAACGGTGCCCAGGGTGTCGTGGTCCGTGTGGCCGTCGGCCCGGTAAGGAGCCACGATCACGACGTTCTGGGGAGGATGCCCGGCGGTGCTCTCCTCAACCGCGGCGGTGATCCGATCAGCAGAGGCAGCCAGTTTTCCGTCAGGGAGTTCCAGATACCGCCACGTCGCCCCCGGTACCAGCCCGGACATCGCCGTGCCGAACTCAGCGAGCCTCACAGCGGCAAGCTGTTCCGGCGTCGTGGTTGGCGAATCCGGGTGTGAGGCCTCGCCTGCGGTGCACAGGATGATTTCTACTGCCGCCCCGGCGGCCTGCAGCTTAGCCAAAAGTCCACCGGCGCCGAGCGATTCGTCGTCCGGATGCGCAGCCAGCACCACGAACTTCGTGGCTGCCAGCTCGGCTGTGTCCAGTGGCAATTCGGGAAGCGCGGCCACGCCCGCAGCTGCCCAGTCCTGTTCGGGTGTGCCCACATCAGCGTGCGTGAAAGCTACCATCCGCAGTCCCCTTTCAACGTCAGTGCGCCCAGCTGGGCATCGTCCCGCATGGCATGGTGCTGCCTGATGTACAGCGACAGGTCCGCCATACGTTTGCCGTACGCCTCGTTGAACGCCAGCGGCGCCGGGCCGAGGTTCTGCGTCACTATCGTTTGGACACGCTCGACGGCGGCCGCAACAGTCCCGCGGACCCGCAGGGCTTCGCTCCAGGCGCTGGGGGTGTTCGTGCTGGTGCCGCCGTCCGGGTCCTCCGGCTCGTCTGTGTCTATCCGCTCGGCGGCTTGGGCGAGGTAGCCGGTGGCGGACGTGAGGATCCGATCCACCTCACCCAGGGAGGCGAGGGCCACCTGGTCCGGTTCCCTGCCGTTGTCCGCGCCCCTGAGCAGTGAGGTCCTGAAGTCCCGCGCCACGGCCACCGCTCCGCCGAGCCAGCACGCAGCAACTCCCATGCCGCCCCAGGCGAAACCGGGACGGCTGAAGTACCAGCCCTCATCGCCCACCGGGGTGGCGGGGACTTGGCTGAAGTGAACGGTGCCGCTGGGGATTTCCTGCAGCCCGCGGCTGGTCCACTGCGGTGTTTCGCAGGACACCCCGGGGTGGTTCAAGTCCACGGCAAAGGCGGCCCGGCTGTTGTCCTCGGTGTGGGCGGTGATCACTGCGCCGTCCAGTTGGGCCGCGAGGGAGCACCAGGGTTTGGACCCGTTGAGGACGTAGTTGCCGGCGTCGTCGCGCTTTGCCTCGAGCTTCAAACCTGGGCCTTCGGCGGCGAAGACTCCCCAAGCGCCCTCGGGTGTGGCGGGGCTGTCAGCCTGTTCCAGTATGGCAAGGGCATCCAGGTGTGGTTCAAGCACCCTCCCGGCGGCGACATCAGCTGCGGTCACTGACGCGAGCAACTCCCAGAGCTTGGCGGTGCTGCCCTCGCCGGGCTTGGGTGCCGTATGACCGATCTCCTTGGCCAATGCCAACAACGCTGGAACGTCGCCCACCGCGCCCTGCACCCGTTCCAGCATGGGTTCCAGCGCTTGCAATTGGACGGGCTCGGAACTGATGCGTACAGGCTTGGCTTCGGGTTGACTCATGAAGCCAAGCCTAAACTAAGGCGCCTTAGGTTATGGGCGCGGAGCGTTGGAGAACGACGGCGGGAGGTTCCGCCCCCAACGCGCTCCACCCCTGCAAAAGTTCCCATGGGTCCCAACATGAAGCGCATCTTCACAACTTCTGTCACGCTTGTCACATCTTGTTGTCATTAACAGTGACAAGTTTCGTAGCTTGGAAGGGTCTTCATTTCCCAAGCCCAAGGACCACCCATGCCGCAACCTAACGATTCCGCTTCCGTTCCCACCGACTCACACAGCCCGCCGGGCAACAACCCGGGCGACGGAACACACAAGCCAAGCTTCCTCAGCAACCTCGGTGCCGACCTTCCGGCATCCCTCGTAGTCTTCCTCGTGGCACTCCCGCTGTCGCTGGGCATCGCCGCCGCATCCGGAGCCCCTGTCATGGCCGGGCTCATCGCCGCCGCCGTCGGTGGCATCGTGGCCGGCAGCCTGGGCGGCTCCCCACTGCAGGTGAGCGGCCCCGCCGCGGGCCTGACCGTCGTCGTCGCCGGTCTTGTGGACGAGTTCGGCTGGGCGGTGACCTGCGCCATCACGGTCGGTGCCGGCGTCGTGCAGTTACTCATGGGTGTCAGCCGTATTGGCCGGGCCGCGCTGGCAGTGTCGCCCGTGGTGGTCAAGGCGATGCTTGCGGGTATCGGCATCACCATCATCCTGCAGCAAGCCCACGTGCTGCTTGGCGGACGGGCTGCAGGATCCGCCTTGGAGAACCTGGCCGGACTGCCAGCGGCCATCACCAACGTGGAACTTCACTCGGCGTTGCTGGGGCTTGCCGTTGTTGCCATCCTGATGGCGTGGAAGTTCCTTCCGGCGGCAGTGCGAAAAGTACCCGGGCCGCTGGCCGCCGTCGTCGCCGTCACGGCCCTGTCCGTTACCGTGGCCCCAAATGTTGAACGGATCAGTTTCAGCGGCTCCATCTTCGATGCCATCGCGCTTCCAAGCCTTCCGGACGGCAACTGGCGGGCGGCGTCCATGGCCGTCATTACGGTGGCCCTGATTGCGAGCATCGAATCGCTCCTGTCAGCTGTCGCCGTCGACAAAATGCACGGCGGTTCCCGCACCAACCTCAACCGCGAGCTCGTGGGCCAAGGCTCCGCCAACGTTGTCTCGGGCATGCTCGGTGGCCTCCCGGTGACCGGCGTGATTGTCCGTAGCGCCACCAATGTTGAAGCCGGCGCCAAGAGCCGCTCATCCGCCATCCTGCACGGTGTCTGGGTCCTGGTGTTCTCTGCCCTGTTCGCCGGGCTCATCCAGCTCATACCGCTGTCCGTACTGGCCGGCCTGCTGCTGGTCATCGGCGCGAAGCTCGTCAAGGTAGCCGACATCCGCACGAGCCTGCGCACGGGTGAGCTCCTGGTGTACAGCGTCACCCTGGTTTGCGTGGTGGTCCTGAACCTGCTCGAAGGCGTCATGATCGGCCTGGCGCTCGCCGCTTTGTGCGTGCTGTGGCGGGTTCTCCGGGCCCAGATCCACGCGCACGCACCCGCAGGTTCCGGCCTGCCGTGGCGCGTGACCATCGCCGGATCGTGCAGCTTCTTCGCGCTGCCCCGGCTCAACCGCGTCCTGCACTCCGTGCCCGAAGGCCAGGACGCCGTGGTGGAACTGAACGCCGACTACCTTGACCACGCCTTCCGCGAAGCGTTAGTGGCCTGGCAGAAGCAGCACCGCAACACCGGCGCCTCCGTGGTTCTTGAAGAGCACGGAACCACTGCTTTCACCGATGCCGAGGACAACACTCCCCAGCGGCAGGACCTGCGGGAATTCCCCTTGCCGCCGCGCACGTCCTGGTTGCCTTCCGCTGACAAAACAACAGCAGACGACGGCGGGCAGCCGCCACTGCGGTCCATCCTCCTGGGCATCGACAAATACCATCGCCGGCACGCAGACAAGGTCCGTCCACTGGTCCAGGACCTGACGGAAAGCCAGAATCCGGACACCTTGTTCGTGGCGTGCGTCGACTCCCGGGTCAACCCGAACCTGATCACCAGCAGCGGGCCGGGTGACCTCCTCACGCTCCGCAACATCGGCAACGTGGTGTGCAGCGATGGCCGGGACGCCTCCATCGATTCCGCATTGTCCTTTGCGGTCAAGGCGCTGTCCGTGGATTCGATTGTCATTTGCGGGCATTCCAACTGCGGTGCCATGAAAGCCGTCATTGCTGATACTGAGGGTTCTGCGCCTGCCCTGGGGGCCGGGTTCGATTCATGGCTGGAGCACGCACGGCCCAGCTACTCGGCCTTGCTCGCCGGCCATCCCGTTGCCCGGGCAGCCGATGCCGAGGGGTACAGCCGGCTGGACCAACTGAGCATGGTGAACATTGCCCTGCAGCTCCGGAAGCTGGAGGACCACCCCGTCACCGGTCCGGCGTTGGTGTCGGGGCAGGTTCAGGCAACCGGCTTGTTCTACGACATCTGCACGGCACGGGTGGTGCTGGTGACTGCTGAGGGTATTGAACAGCTGGATCCGGGCATGGCTGTCCGCGCCTGACTCCGGCTGCCCCTCCACCACCCACATTGGGCTCTGGACGGCCCTCGACACGCCCCATTTCCGGCGTGGCGGGGGCCGTGGCGGTTTCAAAGTGGGTGGTGGGGGTACCTCCTTAAACCAAGTCGACGTGCGGAATACTGGAACGAGGATGTCCGGCAGGCGAGGGCTGCCGTGTAAGGAGGTGGCGGGAACGTGAACGCCGAGAACAATGCCTTCAGGCGGAAGCTTGAACGGGGAGCGGAACTGCGCGCCGTGCGGTCCTGGGGCGGCAATGCCGAGGAAGACGCAGAGCTCGAGGCCGCCGATGCCGAAGAACGCGAGAAGCGCCGGAAAGTAGACGACGCCGCACGGGTTGAGTACCTCATCCGCGACGCCATGAATCAGGGGAAGTTCGACAACCTCAAGTACGCTGGCAAACCAATCCCCGGACTAGGGGAGCATTACGACCCCGACTGGTGGGTCAAAGGGCTCATCCAACGTGAACGGCTAAGCGGCATTGGCCCGCCCGCTATTTTGTTGCGGATCGAGGACTCGGAACTCGATGCCAAGCTGGACCAGCAGTACACGGACAAGCAGGTCCGGGACCTTCTGGAGGACTTCAATAAGCGGGTGGTCGAAGCCCGGCGGCAACTTCAAGGTGGCCCTCCCGTAATCACCAAGCTCCGCGACGTGGACGCCGAGGTTCAAAAATGGCGGGAGCGCAGGGCCGCTGCAGCTCCGCCGGAGCCTGAGCCCGAACCCCGGCGCAAACGGACCTGGTGGCAGCGGATCTGGAACGGGTCCGGCTAGCCTAACCGGGGCGCGCACAAAACAGCAGCCGACGGCGGGACTCACGTTCCGCCGTCGGCTGCTGTTTGTTGAGGGTGCCGTTAGGCGAAGCTGTCTTCCTTGGCCTCGGAAGCCGGAGCGGGCTTCCGTCCAATGAGGGCTGAAAGGTGGGCCTGTTGCTGGCGGAAGTGGCCGTGGGCGGTGAGGCCAAACTCGTAAGCGGACTCTGCGTGCTGGGTGAGGTCCACACCGGTGACTTCGTGCTCCAAGGGAACCCGGAATCCAATGGTCTTGTGAATGATCCGGCCGATCACCAGTGTGCCCAGACCGGACAAAGCGATGGTGATCAGCACGGCAACTGTCTGGGCAATGAGCTGCTGCGGCCCGCCACCGTAAAGGAGGCCACCGGCAGTGCCCTCGGTGGGGAAGGCGACGAAGCCCAGGGAGAGCGTGCCGATCACGCCGGCGCCGAAGTGGACGCCCACAACGTCCAGGGAATCGTCGAAGCCGAACTTGTACTTCAGGTCCACGAACACCGCGCAGGCGGCGCCGGCAACAAGGCCCAGTCCCAGTGCGGCGAGCGGGCTGATGTTGGCGCAGGAAGGCGTGATGGCCACCAGGCCGGACACGACGCCGGACGCGGCACCCAGCGATGTCGGGTGCCCGTGACGGATTTTCTCCACGACGAGCCAGCTAAGCATTGCCGCAGCCGGGGTAACCAGTGTGTTGATCCAGATGAGGCCGGCCTGCTCCGCCGTGGTGGCGGCGCCGCCGTTGAACCCGAACCAGCCGAACCAGAGGATGGCCGCGCCGATCATGATGAAAGGCACGTTGTGCGGGCGGTGGTTGGGGTCCTTGGCGAATCCGTGACGCTTTCCCACGATCAATGCGAGGACAAAAGCGGCGGTTCCGGAACTGACCTCAACCACTGCGCCACCGGCGAAGTCGATGACCTGGCCGAAGACCTGGGTCACGGCACCTCCGGCGCTCATGAGGCCACCGCCCCAGATCATGTAGGCCAGCGGGCAGTAAACCACGGTGATCCAGATCGGCACGAACACTGCCCAGGCGCCGAACTTGGCGCGGTCGGCGATCGCACCGCTGATGAGGGCCACGGTGATGATGGCGAAAGTGGCTGCGAAGCCTGCCTTGATGAGGTCCGGGGATCCGATCAGGTCCTGCAGGCCGAAGTGTGCAAAGGGGTTGCCGAACAGGCCGAGGAAGCCGTCGCCGGTGGTCATCGAGTAGCCCCACAGGACCCACACCACGCCCACGATGCCAGCCGAGATGAAGCTCATCATGATCATGTTCAGCGCAGCCTTGGCGCGGGTCATGCCACCGTAAAACAGGCCGAGGCCGGGGGTCATGAACAGCACCATTGCCGCCGACAACATCATCCAGACGTGTTGCGCAGAGATCTCCACCTGCGTTCCCTTCTCATTGAGCCTGTCCCAAACGGGGCCGTTGTCCCGGCCCACGCCAACCCCCCGATCAATATTCGGTGAGCTATGTTTCCGACTCAGAAGAGCTAAGTTGCAGGTAAGTTACAGAAATCCCTGGTTCATGAAGATCACGTCACTGCCATGTTTCGGCAATGTTAACGGCGCTTCTCCCGACCCCCGGCAGGGTAGCCGCCGCGACGACTCGCGATGATGATCACCAGGGCAATCGCCGTGGGAATCGCCGCCGCCAACGGCACCAGTTGCGCACCCACAGTGGTGAGGGCGAAAGCTCCGTACACGGCACCCACGGCAATACCCAGTTGGATGGTCACCACGGTGAGGCCGTTGGCAGCATCCTTGTGTTCACCGCCCGCACGGAGAATCGCCGCCTGGTTGTAGATACCTACTGCACCAAAGGCGATGCCCCACAGCGTCATCAGCCCGAAAGCCCCCACCCAGGTGCCGCCCACTGCGGGCAGGAGGGCGAACGCAAGAGTCAAGAGTCCGACGGCGGCAATCACCGAAGTGCGCGGGTGCGAGTCCGCGGTCATGCCGGCAATCCAGATACCCACCAGGCTGGCAATGCCAACCACGGATAGGGACAGGCTTGTGGCGGATTCCGGCAGCCCTGAGGCCAGAAGGAACGGGGCAACGTAGGTGAAGAGGGTGAAATGTGCCAGCAGCAGGAGCGGCCAGGCGATGGCAATGGCGATCACGCCGGGGAGTTTCATGGCTGCCCGGAGGGATGGGGTCTTCTGGCTGGCTTGGTCATGGGCGCCAGGGAGAAGCCAGAAAGCCAAAACTGCCAGCAGCACACCCACCCCGGCCAGGACCAGGAAGGAGGCCCGCCACGTCATCAGGGAACCCATCAATGTTCCGATCGGAGCGCCGACGGCCAAGGCGATGCTGTTGCCGCTGAACACCACCGCCATGGCTTTACCCACAGAATGCGCGGGAACGATGCGCGCCACGTACGGTGCCATGCTGGACCACAGCATGCCGTGGGCGATGCCGCCAAGGAGCCTTGCCCCAATGGCCCAGCCCAAGGTCGGGCTCAGTGCCAGGAAGACATTGCTCAGAGCAAAGGCCAGCACCGTGGCAATGAGCAGGGTCTTCCGCGGCAACCTGCCCGCCAGGAAACGGGACAACGGAAGTGCCGTGAAGACGATGATGGCCGCGTAGACCGCAGTCAGGGAACCCACTGCCGACTCGTCCACTCCGAGGTCACGGCTGATTTGGGGGAGCAGTCCGGATGGCAGGAGCTCGGTGGTCACCGCGGTGAAACCCGCTGCGGCCAGAACCAGAAGGCCGCCCCATGGGATCTTCTTCGGTTGCTGCGTTTCAGCACGCGACGCCTCGGGTGATGGCGTTCCGACGACCACAGGGTCCTGCTTCAAAGAGTGCTCCTCTTGGGATGAGTCATGGGGTTTCATAGGGGGTTCCGTACAACGTTATGCATCCACGGCGATGCGAGGGAGTCTCTGTCAGAAACCCCCTCCTGCTGGCAACACACTTTGTCCCTCAGCCATTCCTCACGCAGACTGGCCCTGTGAAGCCCTTCCTTTTGCTGGCCACCCGCGCCGAAGACGCCGCTGCCGACGACGAGTACCAGGCCTACCTCCGGTACTGCGGTTTGAAACCGGAAGAGCTTGTCCGCTTGCGGCTGGAATCCGAGCCGTTGCCGCCCCTTGAACTCTCCGATTACTCCGGCGTGATCGTGGGCGGGAGTCCCTACACCTCCAGCGATCCTGTGGAGGAAAAGAGTGCAGCGCAGATCCGGGTCGAGGCGGAACTCTCATCGCTGTTGGACCGCATCGTGGCCGAGGACTTCCCGTTCCTGGGCGCTTGCTACGGCGTTGGTACATTGGGCGTTCATCAAGGAGCCACCATTGACCGCCGCTTTGGCGAACCGGTAGGGCCAAGAGAGATCCAACTGACGGCTGACGGGGAGCGCGATCCCATGCTCCGCGGTGTCCCTAATACCTTCGAGGCGTTCGTCGGGCATAAGGAAGCGTGCAGCAAACTGCCCGGACATGCGGTCCTGTTGGCCAGTTCGGCGGCGTGCCCGGTGCACATGTTCCGCATCAAGAACAACCTCTACGCCACGCAGTTCCACCCCGAACTGGATGCCGACGGCCTCATCACGCGTATCAACATCTACAAGAACGCCGGATACTTCCCGCCCCACGAGGCCGAGGAACTCATCGCCGCAGCCCTTGAATCATCCGTGACGGAGCCCATGCGGGTGCTCAGGAACTTCACCGAGCTCTACGCCCGCTAGTCCCATCTAGTGAGGGCTGCGTTGTGGGGCCTTTTGTGCGCTCTATTTTGGGCGCGTGCCGCGCAGAGCGGGCCCCGCAACGTGGGGGTGTGTGGGTGGGTGTGTGTTGTGGGGCCTGGTGTGCGTCCTATTTTGGGCGCGTGGGGTGTAGAGCGGGCCTCGCAACGCAAACAAGAACGCCCGACGGCGGTAGTCGCCGTCGAGCGTTTGTGTCCCCCAGGATTCGGCTACGTCAGCCGGCCCGCGAGATCTTCCCCCACGGCGAAGGCGCGGGTGATCGCAGAGCCAAGGGTGGCGCCGCCGCCGGGGTAGTTGTTGCGGAAGACACCTGCCGAGACATTGCCCGCAGCGTAGAGACCCGGAATGGCCTGTTGCCGGTTATCCAGCACCCGGCCGCTGAAGTCCGTTGCCAGCCCGCCCGATGTCCCCAGCACACCGGCCCGGATGGGAACGGCGTAGAAGGGGGCAGCCAGCAAGGGGGCCAGGCAGGGATTGGGAGTGTTTCCGGCGTCGCCCAGGAACCGATCCTGCGGTGTGGACCCGCGTCCGAATTCCGTGTCCACACCCAGTGCTGCGTCGGCGTTGAACCGGGCAACGGTGGCCTTAAGACCAACCGGATCGATGCCCAGTTCCTGTGCCAGGAGTTCCAAGGTTGGCGCGGACACCATCCACTCTGCGGGTTCGCCGGGCACTGAGCCTGCCACGGGATACTTCGACAGGTAGTCCGCATCGAACACCAGCCACGCGGGGTTGTTCTGCTGCCGGCCGGTGTGCGGGTTGATGGATGCGAAAACCCGGCTGGCGTCGTGATAGTTCAGGGCCTCATTGACGAAACGTTTGCCGCAGCTGTTCACGGTGATGGATCCCGGCAGCGTCATCTCCACGTTTCCCATGCGCCCGGACTGCTGACCGTCATACTGATGGGCCGACGTCGAAATGACCGGAACACCCCACACAGCTGACATGTCCTCCACAGCCGCACCGGCCTTGAGGCCCAGTTCCAAGCCGTCGCCCTCATTGGACGGGGCACTGATGGGCGTCACCGGATACGGCAGAAAGGCCCTGCGCAGCCGCGGATTCCACTCGAAGCCACCGGAGGCAAGCACGACGGCGGTCGCTGACACCGGCGCGTCGGCGGAAACCCCGCCGAGTCGCACGCTCCACCCTGCGCCGGATGCTGACAAGTCCTCCACAGGGCTGGACACCACGATGTGCACGCCGCGATCCACGGCGCTCGCCACCAGGCTCCCCACCAGGGCCCCGCCCATGGTCCGGATCCCCGCAGAGGCCCGGTGTTCCAGCAGCAACGGATCAGCTGAGCGGCCGTTGAGCTGATCCCGCTCGGTCATGGTGAGCAGCGGAAAGTACGACGACGGCCGGATCAGCTCCGAAAGTCCCGGGTAGTCCCGGGGATCAAAGGCGTTGTTGTCCAAACCGCGGCCACCGTCCGCGGCCCCTTTCCACTCCATGTGGTAATCCGGGCGGGCAATGGGAACCATGGAAACTTTGGTCTTCAGGTTGAGGAACTCCACTGCCCGCGGCGCAGTGTCCACGTACCACTGAATTTCCCCGGCCGTCATCACGTGGCCGGCCGCCTCTGTCAGGTAAGCGACGCCGTCGGCCTGGCTGTCCTGGTACCCGGCGGCTTTGGCGAGGTGGTTGTTCGGCGCCCACATCACGCCACCACCGGCAGCCGTGGTGCCACCCAAAAGCGGTGCCTTCTCCACCACCAGTACGCTCAGTCCGGCATCGGCTGCACGGACGGCGGCCACCAGTCCGGCGGCACCACTGCCCATGACCACGACGTCGTAGCTCGCGTTGAGCTGGTGGGGTGCGGTGATGATTGAGGTGCTCATGCGGTGCCTCCCGCCGGCATCTGGATCAGGATCTTGCCGATCTTTTCGGTCCGGCCCTGCATCAGCCGATACGCCTTCTCAAGGTCGGAGAAAGCGAAACGGTGGGTCATGAGCGCGCGGGCCTGACCGGGGTGCCGGGCCAGCAGGGCGAGCCCGTCCGGGATGAGGTTCAGGCTCATCCGGCTGCCCATGAGATCCAGTTCCTTGTAGGGGATGTCCTTCATGGAGACGGTGGCCTGCCGTGGCGAGATGCCCACTTGGACAATTCTCCCGGCGCTGGCAACCAGCCTGATGGCGTTCTCCAAGGAGGAGGGAACGCCGGTGGCTTCGATGACCAGTTGCGGTCCGTACCCGTCGGTCAATGACGCCAACCTCGGCGCCTGGTGTTCATCCGGGAATGCCAGTCCCGGTGTCACAAGCAGAGTGTCCGCCGCACCGAATTCCACCGCCAGGTCCAGTCGGTGCTGCTCAGTGTCAGCGCAGACAACCTTGACTCCAAGCTCCGTCAGATACAAGGTGGCCAGCAGCCCGATAGGTCCGCTTCCCAGTACCAGTGCGGTCTCACCGGCTTCGGGACGCCCGCGGTTGACGGCCTGCATGGCGATGGACGCGGGCTCGCCCATCGCGGCGATGTCCAGGGGGAGGTGGTCCGGGACGGGGCACAGCTTTTCCACCGGCACACTGATCAGTTCGGTGAGTGCTCCGTCCGAATAGCAGCCGAGGCAGCCCACGTCCTGGCAGACGTTGTACCGGCCAGTGCGGCACGGGCGGCACTGGCCGCAATAGATGATGGGGTTGACGGCTACGCGGTCGCCGATGCTGAGGTTGTGGTTGCCGGGGTCCCCGAATCCGACGGCGGAACCGCTGGCGGCGCCAGGGTCGGAACCGCCGGCAGTACCCGGACCCGCACCGGGGGCGAGGGCCTCCACTATGCCTGAGAACTCGTGGCCTTGGACCAAGGGAAGCTCGCTGGGGTAGTCGTCCTCCCAGATGTGGAGGTCGGTGCCGCAGAGGGTTACGTTGTGGACCCGGACCAAGGCATGGCCCGGCTCAAGGGTGGGCTCGGGGGAATCCCGAAAGGCAATGGTCTCTTTGGAGACGGTGATCGCGGAAAGCACGGAGGGGCCTCAGTTCTGTTCGGCGGGCTGCGGGGCCTCAGGCCGGGGCGCGTCTGCACCGAAGAAGATGTTCCATTGCCGAATGGTCCGTTCTTCGATTAGCCCGGCTTTCTGGAACGGGTCCTGGTCCATGAGGGCTTCGACGTCGGCTTTGGTCTCGCCCCCGATGATCAGCAGGGCGCCAGGTGATTCCTCGGGGCCGAAAGGTCCGCTCTTGAGGAGGCGGCCGTCGTCGAACTGGGTTTTGAGGAACTCCACGTGGGTGGGGCGGACTGCATCCCGGTCTGCGGACGTCGTGGGGGAGTAGGTGTAGGTAACGGCAAACGTGGCCATGGAGTTGTCCTCTTCATTGAGTGGATGGGGGTTCCCTCAATGCTGGGCAACTCATTAGGTCCTGTCCAATACTTAGTTGGTCTGGAACTATGTGCAGAAAATACATAATGGCTAGTCCGCCGGGGAGGGGAGCACTTCCTCAGCGATGCGGAGTGCCGCGCGGAGAGCCGGCGACAACGCGACCGGGTTCCAGGCGAGCCCGGAGAATAGCAGGACCTCCTCGCCTTCCAGGGGCAGGAAAACGATGCCCGCGGGCATGATGCCCTCAATGGACTCGGGCATCAGGCTGATGCCCACACCGCCGGCAACCAGAGACAGTGCAGTGTAGGGATCCGAGACCTCCTGGCCTATCCTGGGGCGGAACCCGGCGGCCGCACACGCCGCGAAAGTTACCTCACGCAGCGTGGACCCCTGGGCGGCGGGCATGGTGATGAACTGATCACCGGCCAGCTCGGCCATCCCCACGGAGGCCTGCCCTGCAAGCGGGTGGTCAGCCGGCAGCGTGACCCCCAGCCGCTCGGTGGCAATACGGCGGGTGGCCAGGGAAAGGGCATCGATGGGCAGGCCGATGAAGGCCAGGTCCAGGGCGCCATTGCCCAGCTGTTGAAGGGCTTCCTGGGTCAGCAAGCCCCCATGCAGCGTTACCTCGAGTTGGGGGTAGTGCTGGCGCAGGGCCCGCGTCAGCGGGGGAAGCGTGGCGTGGTTCAACGCGCCGGAGAAGCCGATGGCGAGTTTTCCATAGATGGTCCCGGTTCCGGCACTGACGGCCCTGCGTGCCAGATCCACTTCCTCAAGGATCCTGCGGGCGTGCGGCAACAGTGAGTGACCGGCCGTGGTCAGGGTGACGGACCGGGTGTTGCGTTCAAAGAGCGGCTCGCCCAGGCCCTTTTCCAGCTTCTTGATGGTCTGGCTCAACGGTGACTGCGCCATCCGGAGCCGTTCTGCCGCCCTGCCGAAATGCAGTTCCTCGGCTACTGCCAGGAAGGCCTCAATTTGCCGCAGTTCCACGTTGCCTCCCGGATTTTGCGCTTCAGTGCAAGGCTATATTGGGTTTGAGGTCCGCGATGCAGCCGACCGGAGAGCACTACGGAGGCATCATGGCCAACTCGGCGTCGGGGGAGTCCGTGATCGAACGCGTCGTGAAGATCATGGACGCATTTTCCAAAGGCCGGCCATGGCTTCCCTTGAAGGACCTGGTCCGGATTACCGGGATGTCCCGCAGCACCGTGCACCGGCTGGCCATGGATTTGGCGGCCAAGGGGCTCCTGGAACGCAACGCGGCCGGAGAGTTCGGCGTCGGAATGAAAATGTGGGAGCTGGCCTCCCGCAGTAACCCCCTGGAAGAATTCCGGCGCCGTGGTTTGCCGTTCCTGGAAGGTGTCCACGCCGCTGTCCAGGAACACGTGGCCCTCTCCATTCCGGATGTGGAAAACAACAGTGTGCTCTACCTCGAACGCCTGGACCGGCATGGAACGGTCATGAACCTGGCGCAGGTTGCGGGCCGCCTGGACATCCACACCACGTCATCGGGAATGGCCATGATGGCGCACATGCCGGGCTGGGTGCAGGACCGCTTCCTGGCAGGAAAGCTGGAGAAGACCACGGCTGCCACGGAGATCGACCCGGTAAAGATCAGGAGTCACCTGGCCCTGATCCGTGAGCGCGGCTACGCCCGGTTGGTGGGTGTCCTGATCGAGGAGAACACGGCCTATTCGGTGCCGGTGTTCGGCCAGGGCCAAACCGTCATAGGTGCCATCTCCGCCGTCGTGCCTTCCGTTGACGAGGATGCCGGGCTGCTCCTTCCGGTCCTGGTGGCCGCAGGCCGCGGTTTGTCCCGGACCATGGGTGCCGAGCGCCGGCCGTATGGTTCCCGTCCGTGGCTAGCCCACCCCGGAACTGACTAGCCCGCGCCCGGAACTGACTAACCCCCCGCGCGGGACTTGTCCCGTTCAACGGGAAGTTGCGCCGCGCGGTGTGATCCGGGTCCTACAGTCGATTCCAGAGCAACAATCGCCTGTGATCTGGAGCACAGCTATGGGAGTCGTCATCCACGGTCCCCGGGCGGGCTGCACAACAAAGCAGCAGCCGGCGGTTGGGAACTCATCTAATTCTTTGCCGGGCAAGGCACCATGGCGGTGCCACTTCCCGCGGCACTCAATGAGGAGACAGTATGGGACACGTGCAGCAGCACTCGCCCTCGGACGTCAACCAACCGGCATCGCCGCTTGGAACAGAACCGGTTGAACACGTCAAAACGCCCAAGAAGGCGGCCCTCGCCTCCTTCCTTGGATCCACCCTGGAGTACTACGACTTCTTCATCTACGGCACTGCCGCCGCCCTGATCTTCCCCAAGATCTTCTTCCCCGGCGGTGACCCCGTAGTGGCATTGCTGGGAGCCATGGCGACGTTCGGCGTAGGCTATCTCGCCCGGCCTTTGGGCGGCCTGGTGATGAGCCACTACGGCGACAAGATAGGCCGGAAGCAAGCACTGATGGTCACGCTGGTGATCATGGGCGTGGCCTCCATCGGCATCGGATTCCTGCCCACCTACGGGCAGATCGGCTACTGGGCAACGGCGTTGTTGCTGGTGGGCCGGCTGGCCCAGGGATTCTCTGCCGGCGCTGAAGCCGCCGGTGCCTCCACCCTCACCATGGAGCACTCACCCGAAGGTCGCCGCGCGTTCTTCACCAGCTTCGTGATGACCGGGTACGCCTCCGGAATGGTGCTCTCCACCGTAGTCTTCATCCCCTTGGCAGCCCTGCCCGAAGACCAACTCCTCAGCTGGGGCTGGCGGGTGCCGTTCTGGCTTTCGGTAGTGGTCCTCGCGGTCGCTTACTGGATCAGGACCCGCCTGGACGAGCCGCCGGTGTTCGAGGAAATCGTGGAGCAGGACAAGCCCAAGGCCATTCCCGCCGTCGCAGTTTTCAAGACGCAGTGGCGTGACGTCCTGCGCGTCGGTGTGGTGATGCTGTTCTCCGTCATGCAGACCACCTTCACCGTGTATGCCCTGGCCTACGCCACCGGCCCGGCCGTGGGCATCGACCGCACGCTCATGCTCACCGTGAACGCCGTAACCATCGGCCTGTCCATGGTGACCATCCCCATCTCGGCCATGATCTCGGACCGCATCGGCCGCAAGAAGGTCCTGCTGGTGGGAGCCCTTGGCTGCGCACTGACAACCATCGGCTACTTCTGGGCCATCAGCGAGCAGAACATTGCCCTGATCTTCCTGTTCGGTTTCCTCAACATGACCGTCTTCTACTCCTGCTGGAACGGGGTGTGGACCGTCTTCTTCCCGGAGATGTTCCCCGCAGCCGTCCGCTACTCCGGCATGGCGATCGGCAGCCAGATCGGCCTGATCCTGGCTGGCTTCGCACCGGCCATCGCAACCCTCCTGGCCCAGCCCGGACCGAACGGTTGGTGGCCCGTAGCGGGCTTCACCATCCTCTGCCTGGTGGCTTCGGCCATCGCCATCATGACGGCCCGCGAAACCTACAATGTTCCGCTGGAGGACCTCGGCAAGCCGCGGATCAAGTAAAAACACCTGCCAGAACAGAACGCACGACGCCGGGCGGCACGTCCCAGCCGCCCGGCACCGGCACTACCTCCACACCCAGCAACCGACCCACCTGCCCCGAAAGTTGGATCACCCTATGACTTCGCCAGTACCGGCAGCCCGCCCATTCCGCGTAGGAATTGTGGGTTGCGGCGCCATTTCCCGCAATCACCTGGAAGCGTTAGCTGCCTTGGACAACGTCCTGATGGTGGGCGTCTGCGATGTGGATCCGGAGCGGGCCTCGGCAACAGCCAGGACGTGGGGAGTCCCGCATGCCGTGACCAGCGTGGATGAGCTCCTCAACCTGGATCTGGACATCATTTCCGTCTGCACGCCGCACCCCACCCACGAGGACGTGGTGCTGAGGGCGGCCGCAGCCGGGGTGAATGTTCTCTGCGAGAAACCCATCGCCACCCAACTGGAATCCGCCGAACGCATGGTGGCAGCCTGCAATGAAGCCGGTGTCCAGCTGGGGGTGCTGTTCCAGCGCCGTTTCTGGCCGGCGTCGCAGAAAATCCGGGCAGCAATCGACGACGGCACATTGGGCCGCGCCATCATGGCCCAGTGCTCGGTCATGTTGCACCGCGCCCCGGACTACTACAACCGCGACGCCTGGCGTGGCACGTGGGAAACCGATGGCGGTGGGGTGCTGATGTCCCAGGCAGTCCACCAGATCGACCTCCTCCAGTGGTACCTCGGGGACGTCGCCGAGGTCTACGGGAAGGTCAACACCTACCGCCACGGCGACTATATAGAGGTAGAGGATTCGGCGACGGCGGTCATCACCTTCACCTCAGGGGCCATGGCAACGTTGCAGGCCTCCACCGCGGTGTCGCCCAACCTCGGGATCCAACTCCGCATCACCGGTGAAACAGGGGCCTCGGCGTCCCTGACGGAATTCCCGGAAGGCAGCGATGGCCGCCTGGACTTGTGGGCGGTGGGCGAGCGAATCGTCGTCGAGCCTGTCCATCCGGAAGGCGTGGAACCGAACGTCGATCTGTCCAGCATCAACAGCCAGCTCATCCCGTTCCACAAACTGCAGGTCAAGGACTTCGTCCAGGCGCTGGAGAGCGGCACCGAGCCGGCCATCACCGGCAACGACGCTCTGAAGTCGCTGCGGATCCTGCTCGCAATCTATGAGTCCTCACGCACTGGCCAACCCGTCCGGTTCGCGGCAGTGCAGCCCGCCCACGCGGCAATTCCCTCCGCCGGCTCGGGCACCGACCACCTCCGAGAGAAAGTGGCGAACTGACTATGGCTTCTGCACCAACAGCGGGATCCCCTTTGACCCTCGGCCGCAACGGCCGCGCCTCCCGGACCCTCCGAAACCGCCTCGCGTCGGCACCCATGGAACGCAATTACGGCACCACCGATGGCCACATCACCGAGCAGTACATCGACTACCTCGTAACCCGAGCCAAGGCCGGCCTGGGCATGGTCACTACCGAAGCCACCTATGTCCGCGCAGACGGCAAGGGCCGCACCCACCAACTGGGCCTGCACAGCGATGAGATGGTCCCGCGCCTTCGCCGCCTCACCGACGCCCTCCACGCCGAAGGTGCGCTCGCCGCCGTCGAACTTAACCATGGCGGCCGCACCGCGCAGTCCGTAGTGTCCGGGCTCAAGAACCTCGCGCCGTCGCCGGTTCCATGTCCGACGGCGGGTGGCGAAGTTCCGCTGGAGCTCACCGCGGCCCAGTGCTACGAACTCGTGAACGCCTATGCGGCTGCGGCGAAGCGCGCGGTGGCTGCAGGGTTCGATGTCATCAACCTCCACGGCGCCCACGGTTACCTGATCCACCAGTTCATGTCGCCCATTTCCAACCACCGCACGGACGAGTTCGGCGCGCCGGAGTTCTTCATGAACCTCGTCATCGACGCCGTGCGCGAGGCCGTGCCGGACACGATTGTGGGCATGCGCGTGTCCGTGCTGGAAGGTCCGGTCGACGGCATCAGCGCCGACCAGCAAGTGGCGATCATTGCCAAAGCCCACCTGGACAAGCTCGACTTCCTGGACCTTTCGGCCGGCAGTTACGACGCCGGCGAGTGGATCGTGCAGTCGGGGGAGTGGAAGCCCGGGATCTTGGCCGACTACGCCAAGGCCTACCGCCGCTTCGGGCTCCCGCTGGGCATGGCCGGGCGGCTCAACAGCCCGGAGATCATCGAAGAAGTCCTCGCGAACGGCACCTGCGACTTCGTCAGCCTGGCCCGCGCCATCCATGCCGATCCCGCCTTTGTTGGCGGCGTGCTGCGCGGCCAACGATACCGGCCCTGCATCGCCTGCAACGTCTGCATCGACAACCTCGGCCTGGGCCAGGTCACGTGCACGGTCAACCCCGCCGTCGGGCGTTCCCGCGTGCCCGTTCCAACGCCGGCCGTCCGCTCCACCTCGCGTGTCTTGGTGGTGGGCGCCGGTCCCGCCGGCCTCACCGCAGCCCGCGAACTCGCCGAAGCGGGAGCTCAGGTGACGTTGGTGGACGACGCCGCGCGGCCCGGTGGGCAGTTTGCCCTCGCCGAGCGGATGAGATCCACTCCGGATTTCCACCGCTTTGCCGATTGGTCAGCGTTGGAAAACGAGCGCCTCGGCGTGGACGTGCAGTTGCGCACCCGCGTTGACACGTCCGACGCCGGCGCGCTGGCCCGCGACTTTGGAGCTGACGCCGTGGTCATCGCAACTGGCGGGGCGCGCCCGTCACCCGGGTTCATCGGCGCCGACTCACCGCGGGTCTCGGATATCCGGGATTGGCTCGCGGCACACCCGGAAATTCTCGACGGCGGTGCGGCGGGTGCGGTGGGCCCAGGCTCTTCGGTGGGCCCGGGCTCTTCGGTGGGCCCAGGCTCATCGGGCCCAGCTTCTTCCGGGGCCGCGGCGTCTTCGGCAGGCCCAGCTTCTTCCGGGGCCGCGGCGTCTTCGGCGGGCCCAGCTTCTTCCGGGGCCGCGGCGTCTTCGGCGGGCCCAGTACCCGAGGCCGTGACCATTTGGGGTGCCGATGCCGTGGCAATGAGCGTGGCCGACACCCTTGCTTCCCGGGGAACCGCAGTGCTGATCATCGGACCACAGGAAACTCTGGCACCGGAGTCCGGCCGCCGCGCCAAGATCCTGGCTGTTCCGCGCCTTGAAGCCAACCCGCAGGTGCGGATCTTCCTGTCCAGCACCATCGAGGAGTTTGACGGCAACCGGGTCCGCATCAGCCGGTCCGGCATGGATGACCAGTGGATCGAAGCTCCGGGGGCGTTGCTTGTCTCGCGATCCGTGCTGCCGCTGGACGGCCCCCTCACCGTGGCGGAAAGGGAGGCGGAGCTCAGCCTGTCTGCTTCGCTGCCCGTCGCTGTGGCTGGAACGGTGGTGGATAAGGCATCCGCCATTGTTTCCAACGCAGTCAAGAGCGGATACGACGCTGCGCAACGGATTGCTGCTGCTTTGCCTGCCGGTCCTGGCAGCGGTGGGACCGAGGTCGCTGGAAACGTGCCGGTTCGCTGGAGCTTTTCGGCGATCTCGCAGCGTACCGGCGATCCCGGTGCCGCCGAGCCCCACCAAGCCGGTGGCTCTGCCCCCATTGCCCTTCCACCCCTCGGCACACCGATACGCCGGCTCGGGCTCGCCCAGCTGTCATTGGTGGGAACCGCGCCCCCGGACCTGGTAACCATCGCCGCCCAGGCCGGGTTCGACTTCATCGGCGCACGCGTCCGCCCAGTGACGCCCACCGAGCGCCCATACAACCTCCAGCCGGGCTCACCCATGCTTCGAGAAACCCTGGCCCGGATGGCCGATACCGGAATAACGGTTGAAGACATCGAATTCCTGCTCCTGGACGGAACAGGCCTGCAAAACGGCGTTGATCAACGCGAAGCCTGGTTGCGGATGATGGAGGCAGGCCAGGCTCTGGGCGCATCCACGCTGACTGTTGCCTGCGCGGACCCGGACTTGGACCGCTTCGGGGACCACCTCGCCCGGATGACGCAGGACGGCGCAGCGTACGGAATCGTTCCCACGCTGGAGCCCATTGCCTACCAGACCGTCCGCTCCATTCCGCAGGCTGTGGATCTCGCCGACCGCGCAGACTGCAAAATCGTGGTGGATGCCCTGCACGTCAACCGCTTCGGTGGCACGTGGGCTGAACTTGAAGACGCCGCGGACCTGGTACCCATGATCCAGCTCTGCGACGGCCCCGCTATCCCGCCACCCGGGAGGGAAGGGCTGATCCTTGAGTCCCGCTCGGAGCGGGGCGTACCCGGAGAAGGCGAATTCGACCTGACGTCCATGCTCGCCTCCTTCTCCGCAGTGGTCCCCGTGAGCGTCGAGACCCCCTCCGGAAGCAGGGTGGCCGCCATGGGCGAACTCGCATGGGCCAAACAGCTGAAAGCAGCAGCTGACTCAGTCCTCAATACCCCCGCATTTACCTGGAGCATTTCATGAACACCACCCCATCCCGCCCCACCCTTGACTGCGATGTCCTTGTCATCGGTTCAGGAGCAGGCGGCCTCGCTGCGGCAGTGACGGCGGCCTATCACGGGCTGAAGGTCATCGTCGTGGAAAAGTCCGCTGTTTGCGGCGGCGCGACGTCGTGGTCCGGCGGCTGGGCATGGGCTCCCGCCAACCCGCTGGCATACGCCGAAGGCGTCACCGAGGATAAGGAAACATTCCGGACGTACCTCCGTGGAGTCCTGGGCGATGATTACCGGGAGCACAACGTGGAAGCCTTCCTGGAAGCATCCCCGCACATGGTGGGATTCTTCCAGGACAAGACGTCCCTGCAGTTCGTTCCCGGCAGCAGGATCAACGACATCTACGGCAATCTCCCCGGAGCAGGCACGGGCCACCGCTCGGTGGGTCCCAAACCCCTCAACGCCCGGGCCATCAAACCTGCCTTGCGGGCCAAGATGCGTCACCAGCTCTACGAGACATCCTTCCTGGGCATGGGCATCATGGCCGGGCCGGACCTCAGCAAGTTCCTTTCGGCATCGCAGGGCAACCTCAACGGGATCTTCCACGCCGGGTGGCGTTTCGGTTTCCATCTGCTGGACCTGCTGACCCACCGCCGCAACATGCAGTTGGTCAACGGCACAGCCCTGACCGGCAGGCTCATGAAGTCCGCCGATGACCTGGACGTGGACATCCGCGTTTCCACCCCTGCCACAGCGCTGCTCAGCGATGACAGCGGCAAGGTGACAGGCGCCGTCGTGCGTTCACCTGAGGGTGAGCTCCGGATCAACGCGAGCCGCGGCGTGGTGCTGGCAACCGGGGGCTTCCCCAACGATGTTCTGCGTCGAAAGGAACTGTTCCCCAAGGCGCCCACCGGCCGGGAGCACTGGACGCTTTCCCCGCAGGAGACCACTGGCGACGGCATTAGCCTGGCAACGTCGGTGGGTGCGCGTTTCAAGACCGACGTGAAGTCGCCCGCTGCGTGGTGTCCGGTGTCGCTGGTGCCGTACCGCAACGGCCGGACCGGGGTGTTCCCGCACATCATGGACCGTGCCAAGCCCGGCAGCATCGGTGTCCGCGCGGATGGAAAACGGTTCGTGAACGAAGCCAACGGCTACTACGACTACGTTGAGGCGCTCCTGGCAGCGACGCCGGAAGGTGCCGCCGTTGAGTCGTGGCAGATCGCGGACAGCCGGTTCGTGCGGAAATTCCCGCTGGGCATGGCCAAACCGCTGCCCGTCCCGCTGTTCCCCTACCTGCGATCCGGGTACCTCATCAAGGGCCGGACGTTGGAGGAGCTTGCCACGAAATGCGGAATCGACCCCGCGGAGTTGCGCCGCACAGTGGAGAGGTTCAATGCCAACGCGCGCGACGGCGTCGACCCTGACTTCGGGCGCGGCGGGACAGCCTTCAACCGCTACGGCGGCGATCCCACCCACCAACCAAACCCGTCATTGGGCCCCATCGAGAAGGGCCCGTTTTACGCCGTCCGGGTGGTTCCGGGGAGCTTTGGCACGTTCGCCGGGATCGACACGGACGGCAGGTCACGGGCGCTCAACGACGACGGCGAACCCATCTCCGGCCTGTACGTCGCGGGGAATGACCAAACCAACGTCATGGGTGGGCACTATCCCGCAGGCGGCATCAACCTCGGGCCGGCGCTGACGTTCGGATACATCGCCGGCCGCCATCTTGCCGGGGTGGACAACTACGAGGACGACGGCACGCGCGCGGCCGCCGAGGTCACGCTGTAGCGAAACGTTGTGAGGCCTGCCGTGCAGGGTTTAGCACAGGAATTGCGCGCAGAGCAGGCCTCGCAACGCGGGGTGATTGTTGCGCGCTACCCTCCCGTGAGGCGCGGGAGGGTCGGCACCGGGGTGGTGGGTGCCGGGGTGGAAGGTGCCGGCGGGGGAGCAGGCGCCGCGAAAGGACCGCCGGGGTAGAGGGCCGTGGCCTCCACCATATAGTTGGCCCATTGCGGCCCGGCGATCATGTAACCGTCCAGGGACTTGTAGAACTTGCCGTTAATGGTGACGTTCTGCCCCGCGCGCTGCTGTCCCGCCGTCGTATCCCCAAAGAACGACGCCGTGGCAAGTGCCGTGGTGTAGCCGGCAACCCACGTGGCTCCATTGTTGTTGGATGTTCCGGTCTTGGCGGCTACCGGGACCTTGGTGTGGACCTTGGGCTCGATCCACACCCCGGAACCCATCTTCAACACATCCTGCAGGACGGCATTGACACCACGGGCCACCGATGGTTTGACGGCCTCCCGGCACTCCGGTGTCTGGGCTTCGAATTGGCGTCCTTGGGAGTCGCTGATCCCGGTGATGGCGATGGGTGCGCAGTACGTGCCGTCGTTAGCGAATGTGGCGTAAGCACTCGCCAGGACCAGCGGTGCAACGCCGATGGAGCCCAGCAGGTTGCCGATTTGGTGCATGTTCACCGGGGCGTTGTCCAAGCCGCTGTGCAAGCCCACGGTGTCCACCATCTTCTGGATACCGCAGAAGTCCAACTGGGCTGCGGTGGCAAAGGTGGCGGTGTTGATGGAGTTGTAAAGGCCGTAATTGATGGGCATGGGGCGGTAGTACCCGGGATCGTTGTTTTGCAGGTCGTCGTCTGCGCCCAGGTTCTGTGCTTTCTGGGCGCTGCTGTAGCCGCCCATGACTTTGCCGCAGCTGGATCGCCAGGGGAACCCGACGGGGTAGACCCTGCGTGAGGCGTCAACTGTGGCGGTGGGGTGCTTGCCTTGGTTGAGCCATTCGGCGTAGATGAACGGCTTCATGGTGGAGCCCGGCTGGAAGCCCCCTGCACCGTTGAGGTCGTACCCGTTCCCGTCCTTGGCATCGACGTTGAAGTTCAGCTGGGTATCGTACTTCCCTTCCTGCGGGACAAAGACCGTGTTCTGTGCCATCGCCAGGATCTTCCCGGTGCCCGGCTGCACGGTGGTCATGGCCGCGCCCCATTTATCCGGGTTCTCCCCGGCAGAGGCGTCCACTTGGGCCTGGGCAACGGCTTGGAGCCTGCTGTCCAAGGTGGTGGTGATGGTGAGCCCGCCGCGGTAGAGCAGGCGCTCGCGTTCATTGACAGTGGATCCATAGGTCTCGTCGTTGAGAATCAGGTGCGAGACGTAGTCGCAGAAGTAGGTGGCGATCGAAGCGCCCGCGCAGCCCTGACGTGAAGGCGTGATGTTCAGCTCTATGGGCGTTGCCACCGCCACGCCGTGGTCCACCGGAGTGATCTTGCCCTGTTCCACCATCCGGTCAAGGACGAGGTTGCGCCGCTTCAACGCCGCATCCGGGTCCACAGTGGGATCGTAGATACTGGGTCCGTTGACCAGGCCGGCAAGGAGGGCGGCCTGCGGCAGGGTCAAGTCTTTTGCCGACGTGCTGAAGAAATAGCGTGACGCGGCTTCAATGCCGTAGGCATCCCGGTTGAAGAAGACGATGTTCAGGTACCCCTCAAGGATCTGCTCCTTGTTGAACCGCTTTTCCAGTTCGAGGGCCAGCTTGATCTCACGGAGCTTATCTCCCATGGTCTTTTGGCCGCTGAGTACCACGTCTTCCGGACGGCCCTCGGACAATCGTGACTCGTTCAGCACGTTGGTGACGTATTGCTGCGTCAACGTGGAGGCCCCTTGGCGTGTGCCTTTGGTGAGGTTGGAGCTCAACGCCCGGATGATGCCCTGCGCGTCCACCCCGGCGTGATCGTAAAAACGGCTGTCTTCGATGGCCACGATCGCCTCGCGGATGAAGGGCGACATCTCCTCCAAGGGCACCTTGACCCGGTTTTCTGCGTAGAAGGTGGCGATGTGCTGGCCGTCCGCCGAAACCACCGTGCTGGAAAGGGATGGGGAATCGACGTTCAGTTCGCTCGGGAGGTCCTCATAGAACCCGATCGAGCCGCCCACGGTGGTGCTGGTGAATGCCACCACGGGGACCACCAGCCCGGAGATCAACACACCGCAGAGGATGCTCACGAAGAAGTACCCGAAGACCCTGAGAAGGACCTTGCCGAGACCTGCCTTTGGACCCTTGTTCTGCGCCATTTTCGTGCCAATCCGTCCGGGATGTCAGGCTGAAAAGTAGCTACAGAATACGTCCGGGAAACCGGTTGGGCCATGGCTGGGAGGCCAAAAAAGGTCCCAAATCGGACTCAATCCAGCGGTAGCGTGACCCGCACACTGGTGCCCCGCCCTGGGGCGGAATCAATGTCTACTGTCCCGCCGGCGTCGTGCACTGCGATGGACATCAACAACAGGCCGAAACCGTGCCGCCGGCCGCTGGGTGCCGCATGGATTTCGAATCCTGTGCCATCGTCAGTGATGGTGAGCTGGATGCCGTGGTAAACGGCGTTGAGGCGAACGGTGAGCTCGCTGGCGTCGGCGTAGTTCAGGGTGTTGCTGAAGGTCTCCTGCGCCACGTGATAGAGGAGGGCCGCGGCCGAGGACGAGATCTCGATGCCGTGATGCGGGGTGTGCCAGTGGACGGTGATGCCGGTCCGTCGCAGCGGCGCGGCGAGCCGATCAATGCATCCGGCGACGCCCAAAGCGTAAAAATCCACGGGGTGCTGGTCCTGGATGATGCCCTTGACGGCAACAACCTCACTGAGTGCTGATGAATGCTCCATTGCGTCCCCCACATCGTTGTCTTTCATACTTGAGATTCGTTGCCGAAACCCCTCGGTATGGGTGCTCCGGCTGATTCCAGCGTGGCGCCGCTATATCAAGGAACCTTTTCGATTGGCTCAAGTTCGCATCAAGTTTGCGGGGCAGGCTTGCAGGGGCGGCGCACGTGGTCCGGTGGACGCCAAAACAGCGCCCGACGACGGCAGGCGAGTGTCGTCGTCGGGCGCTGAATGGTGGGGGCTACCTCCTCTGGTGGCTACCTCCTCCGGTACAGGGCGGTGAGCACCAGCCGGCACGCACCTGTGACCGGAAGTTCATCCCTGCCGAACGGGGTGTGGCTTCGCTACCCACTTTGACCGTTCAGCTCGCAGAATGAAAACCAAAAAGGTTGATTTCAGCCAGAAAAGCCATCAAAGGAGGTAACGAAGCCACGGGCCATCGGCCACTTTTGGGGAGTCGAACCTACCGACGGCCGCCACCACCTCCCGGCCCTTGGGCCTGGGTGTACTGGCCCGCGGTGACGGTTCCCTGCTCCTGTGCCCCGTCAGTGGAACCCGTGGTCAGGCCTGCTCCGGCATCGGCGCTGCCCCCGGTATACACCGTGTAGCTTTCACCCTCGGTGATCGCGGAGGACGAGAACACCAAGGAGGCAGTGGTCTTGGTGACCACGAAGGTGGCAACCACAGCGCCGGAGGAATCTACAAGGTGCACTGGAGTTCCGGCCGATACGGAAGAATCGAAGGTCACTTGCACCCCTGACTGCGTGGACGACGTCCCAGGGGTGACCGCCATTCCTGCGCTGCCTGCTGCGGCCACGGTTCCGCCACTGACTACCAGCTCGCCGTTTACATCAAGAGCACCGTTGCCGTCGTTGGTGGGACCGTTGACCACCACGGTTCCGCCAGAAATGTTGGCACTGCCGTTGGAGTCCAGGCCATCGCCCTCGGAGTTGATGGTCAGTGTTCCGCCGGATACGTCAACGGAGTAATCGCCTGCCGCCATCTCGCCGCCCCCGCCGCCGGGTCCTCCCATGCCGCCGCCCATGCCACCCGCGGCGCCGGCGTCAGTGGCCGTGGAGGTGGACGAACCGCCCGAGGCGTTCACGCCGTCGTCGTTCGCAGTGACGGTGACGTCGCCCCCGGAAATGGCGATGTGCTGCGCCTCCAGCCCTTCCTCCGACTCGGCAACGGTGACGGTTCCGCCGGAAACGGTGAGGGTGTTGAACGCCTTCACGCCGTCGTCGCCGGCGTTGACGGTCAGCGAGCCACCGCTGACCAGCAGCCAGCCCCGGCCCTCGTCCGTCTCGTTATCCGCCTTCACGCCGTCCCCGGCCACGGTCACCTGGTAGGCGCCGTCCAGCAGGACGGTGTAATCCTTGCCGCGGATGCCGTCGTCCACAGCGTCCACGGTGACCTTGCCGGAAGCCATCACCAGGCCGTCCTTGGACACGATGCCGTCATTGGATTTCGCGTTGACGGTGAGGGAACCGGTGCCGGCGATGGTGAGGTCGGCCATGGAGTAGAGCGCTGCGTTGGGGGCGTCATCCCCTTGGTCGGCATAGGTGGTGGCGTCGGTCAGGGTGTTGGTGCTGCCGTCTTCCAGGTACACGATCGCCTCATCCGCGCTCTGCACCACGAACGGCGAACCGCTGGAGTTGCCCAGTTCAACGCCGTCCAGAATGATGCGCACCGTGTCTTCCTCGCCCGCCGCTACTACGATGCGGCCGTCGCTCAGCGAGCCGCTGAGGCGGTAGGTTCCGGCCGCACTGATGGTGACGGTATCGCCGTCTACCGCCACGCCGGTGGAGCCCGACGACGTCACTTTGCTGCCGTCGTCGGCCAGGCTGATGGCCACTTCGGTTGCGGCATCCCACGTGAGGTCGTCGTTGTCGTAATGGGTGTCTTCCTCGACGGTGGCTGCGGTGACCGCCTGCTGGGTGGTGTTTGTGGTGGTGGTGCTTGAGGTGGTGCCGGTGGACGTGGAGCTCGTGGCGGCAGTGGAGCAGCCGGCCAACGATACGGCCAGGGCCACGGCGGCAACGGAAAGGGAGGTACGGAAAGAGCGCATGGTGGGTTCCTAAGTCTGTGGAGGGAAGGTCAGCGGACGGAGTGTCAGCAGGCAGGACGCAGGGGCATCCTGCGCCGAAGTGTTTGGTTCCAACGGTTGGCTGGGAGCTCGGGATGGAGCGCGGCCATGCCGGTGGCGAATTTGGAGATGCGGCACGGACGGACGCCGTGCGCCCACAGATGCCGGTCCAGCGGACCCGGAGCCGAACCGGATTTTGTCTCGACCACCACGGCGTCATCCAGCACCCACGGCTGGCCGTTGGGGCTTTGCCAGATGACGTCGGAGTCGATGGTCGCGCGGCTTCCGGATTCGGGGAGGAACAGTGTGGTGCGGTTGTAGCGTGTGGACAGTACCGGCTCAAGGGGGCCAAAGTGTACGTCCCCGAGGACCGCGGCCAGGGTCTCATTGACGTAGGCCAACCCTTCGTCCGTCAGATGGTCACGGTGGCCCAACTCGTACGGAATCCGCTCTTTGACCGTTGCCTCGCGGGCGCCTTCGGTCTTGACTTCCAGGAAGCTGACCCCGCTGTCCAGATAGGTTCGTGTGCGAATCTTGAACCTCCTGCGGCGGCCATGGGCTGCCAGCATGTAGCTGTCCAGGGCGGGGGTATCGAAATAGACGGAGTCGTAGGCAAACGTGCGGTTCCCGTCCATTTCCAGCACCCGGGCCTCGGCGCCGAACGTGCTGAGGATCTTCCGGGCAGTGGCCGACGGCACCAGATACTTGCGGTCAACCCGGGTCAGCAGCGCAGCCTCCGTGGTGAGTTCTTCAAGCCCGACGGCGGGCAGCTGGCTCAGTTGCGGCATGATCGGTTCGGCATCGACCCGGCTCACGCCACACCTGCCGAAGTGGGCACGGATGGCTGGGTGGGTACGGGCAGTTCCTGGGGTGCGGGCGAGAGCGCACCGGCGGGCTGGTCGAAACCCAGCTGCGCGTGCCGTGGCTGTTGTGGGCGGACCGCATACCGGACGTCCACGACGGTCTTGTCGTTGACCAAATCGAGTTCCTGGATGGTGGCCGAATGCACGGCGCCGTTGAGGACTTCCTCCAGCCGGGCGTAGAGCTCGGGTTCGTTGGTGATGGCGCGGTCCAGGACCACCATCTGGTGGCGGTAGGCGGGCAGTACGCGTGGGTTGTCGCCAACGAACATCACCAGGAGGACCAACGCCATGAGGGCCAGGGTCAGCCAGAGCGGCTCCACCCCGATGCCCGCGATCAAGCCCAATGCCAGTGCCGAGAAGTAGTAGGCCACCTCGTGCTGGGCCAGTTCGGTGGACCGGAGCCGGATGATGGAGAGAACACCGAACAGGCCCAATCCCAGCCCAACGCCGGCAGCCGACCCGGACAAGGCTGTGGCAACTGCCAGGACGCCCACGTTCATGCCCAAATACGAGACCACCAGGTCACGGCGCCGGTGGCGGCGGAGGTAGAGGGCCAGGGTCAAAATGGTGATGGCGGCCAGGTCTGCCGCGATGAAGATGATGGTGTTCATCAGTTACTCCGGAATCTCTTGGGGGATTGATCTCCACTTTTCCCGGGCATGCTGTGCTGAAACTGTGCCGGGACCAAGGCTGGGATATGTGTTTCGGTGCCATCGGTTTCCGATGCTGCGGTGCGGGCCCTGCGGGCGAACAGGAAGCGTTGCTGCACGGCATAGCTGATACCCAGCAGGGTCACTTCCGTGACGAGTTTGGCCGGTACGTCCGGGACGGCCAGGGAGATGAGGGCAGCCATGGCAGCGTAGTTGGCGGCCAGCAGGACAGCTACCAGGGACGCGTATCCGGTGGCCGCAGCACGTAGCGGGGTGTCCTTGCCATGCTCAAAGACCAGCCGGCGATTGACCAGGAAGTTCACCGAGGCACTGAGCAGCCGGGCTCCCACCACGGCCACCAGCAGCGAATCCGTGACAGCGCTCAACACCAGGAACATCACCATGTCCACCACGAACGCGGACAACGACGATCCCAGGAACTTCAGCAGTGGTGCGTAGATCCTTAGGGAGTCGGCCACGGGCCTGAAATGAGATCCGGAGTTGTGGTCCAGATAGACGGTTGCGATCTCCACGGACTCGACGCCGTAGCCGGCCTGTTTCGCTTCCAGCAGCAGATTGAGTTCGTACTCATAGCGCCGGCCACGGACGGACAGCAGCCACGGGAGCATGTCAGCCCGGTAGCCGCGCAAGCCCGTTTGCGTATCGGCGACCCGTTGCCCTGTTGCCAGCCTGAACAGGGCCCGGGTTACCGTGTTGCCAAACTTGCTGCGGGCCGGGACATCACCGGTGAAGTTCCGGCAGCCAAGGACCATCGACGCCGGGACCTGGCGGACGCGGTCGGCCACGGCCAGGATATCGGCCACTGCGTGCTGGCCATCGCTGTCCGCGCACACCACGTCCTGCCCCGGGAAATGTTCTGCAATGAAGGCGAAACCACTCTTGAGGGCGTGTCCCTTGCCGCCGTTCACGGCGTAACTGAGCACATGGCACCCAAGCCGGGCGGCGTCGTCGAACGTTTGTTGGTAAACCGGTCCGGAGCCGTCGTCCACCACCACCATGGTCAGCCATGGATCGGCTTCCTGAAGGTTGCGGACAAGTGCGGTGAGCTGGTGGTCCGGCTCGTAGGCCGGTATCAGAATGATCATGACTGGGCGATGTAGAGGATGTCGGAGGTGCCGCGCTCTTTGTTCTCGCCGAGCGGGTTGTTCACCAGGGAGCCGTTGAAGTACATGGTGGAGGAACCGCCGCCGTCGATGTTGTACGCGGTGGTTGCGCCGAGGTCCTTCATGATCCCGGCCAGTCCGGTCATGGTCACGCCTGCTGAGTAGCCGGGGCTGCGGCCGTCCACCACCACGAACACCAGATGGTTCTCGTCAATGACGCCGACGGCGGTGCGGGGCTGCTCG
Source organism: Arthrobacter sp. R3-55 (assembly GCF_054161505.1). Lineage (NCBI taxonomy): Bacteria > Bacillati > Actinomycetota > Actinomycetes > Micrococcales > Micrococcaceae > Arthrobacter > Arthrobacter sp. R3-55. The sequence continues at coordinate 826,353 of NZ_CP096423.1, forward strand.
CCCTGGATGGAGTGGTTGCCGAAGTTGGTATCAACCTCCACGTCCTCGATGCCGGAGGCGATCTCCCCGTTCTCCAGCAGCGACGGTCCGAACGAGAGCGTGTTCCACACGCCGTCGGCGACGAGTTGCTCAGCGCTGGTGGTGGTCTCGTCATAGACCTTGACGGTCCCGTCCTTATAGAAAGCCAGGCCCTGCCGTGCGCCCTCATCCCGGTACACCACGCCGTTGCGGATCACGATGCCCGTATCCCGGAAACCGTAGTAATCGCCGTTGATGGCGAAAATGGCGTTGTGGTCCTCCGCGATCGCGGACGTGGTTTCGGTGATGTTCTCGCCATAGGTGTCCTCGGCGAACGCCGACTTCAGCGTGGTTGCATCATCAAGCACGACGTCGGCAACGTAGTACGTCACGGCATCGTCGCCGCTGCCGGTGGTCACCGTGGAGATAGTGACGCCTGTGTCGCCCGAGGTGTAGGAGGTATCGGTGACCACGGCGCTCGACGCCGTCTCCGCAGAGGCGGCATCCGTCGTCGAGCTTGTTCCGGCTTGGCCGGCTTCGTATTCGCTGACGTTCGTGATTTCCGCATGAGGGACCACGAAACGGTCCAATGCCCAGGCAGCGGCGCCCCCGGCAGAGAGAGTGACTGCCAGAACGGCGGAGATGACGGCGCGCCGTGTCCGGCCGCCCTTACGGTGTTCAGTCTGTGGAGGAGTCATGCCCCATTTCTACGGAGCGAGGCTACGCAGGAGGTTTGCCAACCTTATGCAAGGGCTGTGAAGGTTCAGAAGTGGCGGAGATCCGCCTCCCGCGCGGCTTCCTCGATCCGGAACCGATGCGCAGCCCACTCCTCGGAGTTACGGGTGGGAATGTTCGGATCGCCCGGCCTCTGACCTGCGGAACCGTCGATGAGTTCCCTGATGATGTCCGCGTGCCCGGCATGCCTGGCCGTTTCCACGCACATGTGGACCAATATTTGGTGGAGCGTCACGTTCTTCTTCTCCTCGGACCACCATGGAACAACGCCCGGCGCGTCCAAGGGGAGGGACTCGATGGTCTCATCGCTGTGCTTGGCGGAGAAATGGTGCAGCTCCAGGATCTCCTCACGGGTCTCCGTGACGGGCACCCACATATCGGAATCCGGCTCAGCATCCTCGGCCAGCCACGGCAGCTCGCGGCCACTGGGTCGCCCGAACGTCACCCCGAAATAGTCCAGCTCCACGCTGGCCACGTGTTTCACCAGGCCCAGCAGGTTAGTTCCCGTGGGGGTCAGGGGCCGCCGGGCGTCGTACTCGCTGAGGTTCTCCACCTTGCCCAGCAGGTCAGCGCGGCGGAGTCGCAAGTAACCGTGCAGCATCGCTTTGTCATCCATGGGGAGCACTCTACCGAAGGCCCTTCGCAAGGGGCGGGGGGAGGGGAGGGGACCGGGGCCGGACGGGTGCGCAGGCTCGAGCTCGTGCTCCACCAAGTGCTCCCCCGAGTTCGCGGGAAACCTGCCGGATCGCCCGAACGTTCCGGCGGTGTGGCAGCATTCCCGGCGCCGTGCACGTTTCCCGCGACGTGGCAGGGCAGCCTAAAAGTACGACGCCGGTGCTGCCGCGGGCTTTTGTCGATAACCCCAGGTTCGCCGGGTTCGCGGGAAGCGCGCAAGGTCGCATGGAAGCCTACGGCCATTTCGCAGCCTTCCCGCGAACTCGCTTGTCGCAGCCAGCCTGACGGTGCCACAGTGAACCATGGCCACAGAAGACGACGTCCGGCGCATCTGCCTGAGCATGCAAGGCGTAACTGAGCGGCCCAGCTGGGGACAACCGGCATGGTTCGCCAAGACCCTCATGGCACGCATCTGGGAAGAGGGCGTGGGCACGGTCAAAACCGACGAACGCGAAGCGCTCGCAGCCATGAATCCCGATACCTTCTTCTGGACGCCGCACCATGAGCAGTCACCCCAGCTCATGCTGGTCCGGCTCGAACGAATCGGCGCGGACGAGCTCGACGAGTTGCTGCAGGAGTCGTACAGAATCGCCGGCGGCCCGGGCAAACCCAACTGAGTAGCAGTAAACGGTCCATTGAGAGCTCAATGGGACGTTTGCTGTTACCCAGTTGGGTGCACGCACGCAGGTTAGACTCGGGCGCATGGGGGATAACAACACACTTGGGGAACACAACCAACCGACGCCGGGACGCAAACTGGCAACCGTCGTCGTGCCTTTGCTGGGGCTGGTCGCGGTCATCGTGGGGCTGATCGTGGCGTTCAGCAACCAGAGCACGGACTTCGGCTTCGTTGCCTACGCGCCGTTAAGCGACACGCTCTTCCTGGGCAACGGTGTGACGATGGTCAGCCAAGCCAGCCAGGTGGGGCTGGCTGTGACGGTCCTTGGCCTGCTGATGCTCGCCTTCTGGGCCGGGCTCAGAATTGGCCGGCGCGGAACCCACCAAAACAGCTGAGTTCGCCGGACCCGCTCCGAAACCGCCGGAAAACGACGAAATCGCCGGAAAGCTCCAGCGAACTGGCAGCATTCCGGCGATCTCGGCACAAGCAGAAGGAACAGACTACGTGAGCTTCACCTGGCGGTTCATGTCCTTGTACAGCAGGTAACGGAACTCGCCCGGACCACCGGCGTAGCAAGCCTGCGGGCAGAACGCGCGCAGCCACATGAAGTCGCCGGCTTCCACCTCAACCCAGTCGTTGTTCAGCAGGTACATGGCCTTGCCTTCAAGGACGTACAGGCCGTGCTCCATGACGTGGGTCTCCGGGAAGGGGATCACGCCGCCGGGCTGGAAAGTGACGATGTTGACCTGCATGTCGTGCGCCAGGTCGCTGGAATCCGTGAAACGCGTGGTCTTCCAGACGTCGTCCGTGTCCGGCATGGAGGTGGGTTCCACGTCCTTCTCGTTGGTGACGAAGGACTTGGCTTCGAAGCCTTCAAGCCGCTCGTAGGCCTTGCGGATCCAGTGGAAGGAGACGATGTCGTCGGACACGTTTTCCAGGCCCCACTCGGCGCCGGCAGCAAGGTAGGCGTAGCCACCCTCTTCGAGGTGGTGCAGTTCGCCGTCGAGGGTGAGGTTGACCTGGCCCTTGGTGACGAAAATGACGCCTTCAACGCCGGCCTCGAACTCCGCCTTGGGAGCCCCGCCGCCCGGTGCGATCTCGACGATCAGCTGGGAGAACGTGGTGGCGAAGCCGGAAATCGGCCGCGCGATGATCCACGAGCGAGTGTTGGAGAATCCCGGCAGGTTGCTGGTGACGATGTCCGTCATGACGCCCTTGGGGATCACCGTGTAAGCCTCCGTGACGATGGCCCGCTCGGTGGTCAGCTGGGTCTGCGGCGGCAGGCCGCCCTGCGGGTAGTAGTACTTGCCCATGCGAAATGCTCCTATCAGTGGGAAGTCGGTTGCGCCAGCCGCGGGTGCGCCAGTGCGGTCAGCTGTGAAAGTTCGACGCCGGCAAGCGCCTTGACCTCGTCGGTCCCCACTGCGCCGCACTGGACGCCGCGGAGGACGAAGCCGGCCAGGGCGCGGGCGGTGGCTGGCTCGTCCATGACGCCGCCTTCGGTGCGCTCAACATAGTTGCGCAGGCGCAGTGCGGCGGCGGGCAGGCCTTCGCGGTAGAAAGCGTACGACGCCGAGAAGCGGCTGGGTAGCTGGGCGGCGTGGAGATCCCAGCCTTGGTAATAGCCGTTTTCCAGGGATCTGCGGACCAAGCGGCCGTGCAGCTTCCAGGCATCCTCAACACCATCGCCCACGGGGATGATGTTGGTGGAACCGTCGGAGAGGCGGATGCCCGTTCCGGCGACGGCGAGTTGCATGACTTCCTTGGCGAAATCGGCCACGGGATGCTCCATGGACTGGTATTCCGCGGAAATGCCCAGCGAGGCGCTGTAATCGTAAGTCCCGTAGTGCAGGGCGCTGATGCGGCCCGGGACAACGTGGGGGAGCTGGGCAACAGGTGAGGTTCCGTCAGCACCGATGATGAGCTGCGGGGTTTCCACCTGCACCTCAAAGCGGAGCCGGCCGGCGGGGAGTCCGTGGACTTCCTCAAGGCGGGACACTGCATAATCCATGGCCTGAACCTGGGCCACCGTGGTGACCTTGGGCAGGGTGAGGATCAGCCCGGCCGGAAGTTCCCCGGCGGCAGCAAGGGTGGACACGAACAGGTCCAGCGTCTTCAGTCCGCGGGCCCGGGTGGGGGCTTCGAAGCACTTGAAGCGGATGCCGATGAAGGGCGGAGCCGTTCCGGCCGCAACGGCGGTGGCAACAGCCTTGGCGGCAGCAACGGCGTCGGCGTCTTCTGCCTCATCGCCGCGGTCCCCGTAGCCGTCTTCAAAGTCCAAACGCAGGTCCTCGATCGGTTCAGCAGCCAGCTTGGAAGCCACCCGGGAGGCAACAGCGGCAGCCAGGTCGGGTTCCTGGCCCAACAGCCGGCCCAGCTTTTCGAGGCCGCCGTGTGCTTCCGCCGTCGCGAGCGCCTGGGCGCCCCAGTCTGCGGCGAGGGAAGGCGTGAAGCGGTCGGCCGGAATGTAGACAGTGTGGATGGGCTGGCGTGAGCCGTCGTCGCCGGGGTAGTTGCGGTCCAGCAACTGGTCCGTTGCCTCGAGCTGCGACTCGATATGGGCCAGGTCAGAGGAAGAGAATGAGCCCATCTCAGCCCACCAGCTCGTAGGCGGGAGTGGTGAGGAAGTCCGTGTAATCGTCGGACAAACAGATGTCCTCGATCAGCTTGGAGGCAGGCTCGTAGTACTTCGCGAAGTTCTCGTCGCCGAATTCGATGCGCAGGCGCTCGGTCTCCTCGCCCAGGATGCGGGTAACCAGCTCGCGGGTCACGGTGTTGCCCGTGTCCGCCAGGACGGACTTGTTGCGCAGCTGCTGCCACACCTGTGAACGGGAGATCTCCGCGGTTGCGGCGTCTTCCATGAGGTTGTGGATGGCAACCGCGCCGCTGCCGGAAATCCAGACGCCCGTATAAGCGACGGCGACGTACAGGTTCAGCCGCAGGCCGGCTTCCGTGACGGTTCCGCCGGCGGACGCGACGTCGATCAGCTGCTCGGCGGTGACGTTCACCTCGGGGCGTTGCTTGTCCAGCTGGTTGGGACGGTCACCCAGCACGGAGTCAAAGACTTCGCGGCAGGTGGGAACCAGGTCCGGGTGGGCAACCCAGGAGCCGTCGAAGCCATCGTTTGCTTCGCGGGTCTTGTCGGCACGGACCTTGTCGAAGGCTGCTGCAGTGACGTCCGGCTGCTTGCGGTTGGGGATGACGGCGGCCATGCCACCCATGGCGAAGGCGCCGCGCTTGTGGCAGGTCTTGACCAGGAGTTCGGTGTAGGCGCGCATGAACGGAGCCGTCATGGCAACGGTGGCGCGGTCCGGGAGGACGAACTCTTCGCCGGCGTCACGGAAGTACTTGATGATGCTGAAGAGGTAATCCCAGCGGCCGGCGTTCAGGCCCGAGGCGTGATCGCGCAGTTCGTAGAGGATCTCGTCCATCTCGAAGGCTGCGGGGATGGTCTCAATGAGGACCGTGGCGCGGACGCTGCCCTGCGGGATGCCGAGGAAGTCCTGGGCGAACACGAAGACGTCGTTCCAGAGGCGGGCCTCCAGGTGGCTCTCCATCTTGGGCAGGTAATAGTACGGACCCTGGCCGTTGAGGAGCAACTGCTTGGCGACGTGGAAGAAGTGCAGGCCAAAGTCCACCAGCGCACCCACGGCGGGTTCGCCGTCGATCAGCAGGTGCCGTTCTTCCATGTGCCAGCCGCGCGGGCGGGCCACCACAACGGCCAGGGGAGCGTCGGTGCGCAGGCGGTATTCCTTGCCCTCGGGCGAGGTGTAGCTCAGGGTGCCCTGGGCAGCGTCGCGGAGGTTAAGGATGGCATCGATGACGTTGGGCCAGGTGGGTGTGCTGGCGTCTTCGAGGTCCGCGAGCCACACCTTGGCGCCGGAGTTGAGGGCATTGATGGCCATCTTGGCCGGGGTTGCCGGGCCGGTCATCTCAACGCGGCGGTCCTGCAAAGCTGCCGGTGCCTCGGCGACCTTCCAGTCGCCGTCGCGGATTTCCTGCGTTTCCGGGAGGAAGTCCAGGCGGCTTGTGTCGGCCACTTTCTGGCGCTTAACTCCGCGTGCTTCCAGGAGCTCCTTGCGGGTGCCGGCGAAGCGGTTGTGCAGTTCCTCGATGAAGGCCAAAGCCTTGGGGGTGAGGATTTCCTCGGCGCGATCGACCGGCCGGGGATCGGTGACTGTGATAGCCATGTGAGCGGATTCCTTTTTCTAGAGTGCGCTGGCGGCGTTGGCGTGCGCCGCATTTGCCACGGCGGTCGCAACATCGGCGGCAACATGGGGATCGAAGACGCTGGGGATAATGTAACTCGCGTTGAGCTCATCGTCAGCCACCCGGTTGGCAATCGCCTCGGCGGCGGCCACCAGCATGTTCGGGGTGATGTCTGAGGCCCCGGCGTCCAGCAGCCCGCGGAAGAAGCCCGGGAAGGCCAGCACGTTGTTGATCTGGTTCGGGAAGTCGCTGCGTCCGGTGGCAACCACGGCTGCGTGCTTGGACGCAACTACGGGGTCGATTTCCGGCGTCGGGTTGGCCATGGCGAACACGATTGCGTCCTCGGCCATGGAAGCAACCTGCTCTTCGCCGATCACGTGCGGGGCGGAGACGCCAATGAAGACGTCTGCTCCCTTGAGGGCGTCGTGCAGGGTTCCGGAGAATCCTTCTTCGTTGGTGTTCGCGGCAATCCAGCTGCGGTGTTCGTCGCCGTATTCCTCGCCGGAGTGGATGGCGCCGGAACGGCCGGCGGCGATGATGTGCTGCGCGCCTTGGGCCTTGAGGAGCTGGATGATGGCCGAGCCGGCAGCGCCGACGCCCGACACCACGATCTTGACCTCGGAGAGCTTCTTGTCCACCACACGGAGGGCGTTGACCAGGGCCGCGAGCGTGACGATCGCGGTGCCGTGCTGGTCATCGTGGAACACCGGGATGTCCAGCTCTTCGCGGAGGCGGTTCTCGATCTCGAAGCAGCGCGGTGCGGCGATGTCTTCGAGGTTGATGCCGCCGTAGACCGGGGCCATGGCCTTGGCGATCATGATGATTTCTTCGGTGTCCTGGGTGTCCAGGCAGACCGGCCAGGCGTCAACGTTGGCGAACTGCTTGAACAGCGCAGCCTTGCCTTCCATCACGGGAAGGGCGGCGGCGGGGCCGATGTTTCCCAGGCCCAGAACGGCCGAACCGTCGGTGAGGACGGCGATGGTGTTGCGCTTGACCGTCAGGTTGCGGGCAGCGGCCGGGTCTTCTGCGATGGCCATGCAAACGCGGGCGACGCCGGGAGTGTAGGCACGGGAGAGATCGTCGCGGTTGCGCAGGGCTACTTTGGGGACGACCTCGAGCTTGCCGCCGAGGTGCATGAGGAAAGTGCGGTCCGAGACGTGCTGGACGGTGACGCCGTCGAGCGCGTTCAGGGCGTCCTTCACGCGGGCTGCGTGGTCGTCATCGGTGGTGTTGCAGGTGACGTCAACAACGATCGTCTCGTGGTGGGATTCCGTGACGTCCAGCGCGGTGATTGCTGCACCGGCTGCGCCGACGGCTGCTGCCAGTTCGCTGGTAGCGGTGAAGCTCGACGGTGCGGCGACGCGCAGGGTGATCGAGTTTCCGGGGCTCGGATTCGCCATTGAAATTCCTCCTGTAAGGCCCGTTCCCGGGCCGCCGTTCCAAACTGAGTGTTTTCGTATTATGGATATTATTATCTACAAAGTGGAAACACAACCCCCTGCTTGGTCATGTTCGGTGTCGTCGCGCAGGTTGACGCTGTGCTGTATGTTGGGTGTTCTAAGCAATTCTTTTCACGATGCGGATAAGAGTTGTCGGAATCTGAGTCATTGGAGACAAGGGAATGGCTGAAAAAGCCTCCGGAGGCGTGCAGTCCGTTGAGCGCGTCTTTGAACTGCTGGAACTGATCACGGATGCGGGCGGCGATGTCACGCTGAGCGAGCTCTCGTCGTCCACTGACCTCCCCTTGCCCACCATCCACCGTCTTTTGCGGACCTTGGTGTCCCTCGGCTACATCCGCCAGCTGCCCAACCGCCGCTACGCCCTGGGCCCCCGGCTCATCCGGCTCGGCGAAGGCGCCAGCAAGCAGCTCGGGGCTGTGGCCCGCCCGCAGTTGAAGACCCTGGTGGAGCGCCTCGGTGAAACTTCCAACATGGCTGTGTTGGATTCCGACATGGTCATCTACGTGGCCCAGGTCCCCTCCATGCACTCCATGCGCATGTTCACCGAGGTTGGCCGCCGCGCCCACACGCACGACACCGGCGTTGGCAAAGCCATCCTCGCCCAGCTGGACGACGAAGTTGTCCGCGGCATCGTGGCCCGTACCGGCATGCCCACCCCCACGGCCAAGAGCATCGGCGACATCGACTCCCTGCTCGCGGACCTCAAGCTCATCCGTGAGCGTGGCTACTCCATTGACGAGGAAGAGCAGGAGCTCGGCGTCCGCTGCTTCGCCATGGCCGTGCCCAATGCACCCACGCCCACCGCGATCTCCGTCTCCGGCCCCATCACCCGTGTTGACCAGAGCTTCGCCGACCGCGCCGTGCCCATGCTGCGCGAGGCCGCCATGGCGATCTCCGCGGAGCTCAACCAGAACTAGACCTCCCACTCCCGCCGAGTTGGCACGTAATGCCCATGTTTTCCAAAAACATGGGCATTATCTGTCAGCTCGGCGCGGGTTTTGAGCGGGTGGCCTTCCTCAGCATCGCGTTCACCACAATGGGGTGCACCGGGCGCACGACGCCGAAGTACAGTTTCCCGCGCCAGCCTTTAAGCTCGACGGCGGTAGTCACCCTGATCAGTCGGCTCACCGGATCAACTCCGACGGCGGCCGCGAAGTTCAAATGCTTGTCCCGGACGAAGATCAGGGCTTCTTCGCCCGATTGATCCGTCACCTTGAAGGTGTCGCGAGGGGCACGGGGAACACCGATCAGGGGGACCAGGACCTGTCGCAAGCCCATTGCCGCGGCCACCCAGCGAGGCATGGAATCCAAGGAGAACACCCGCTCCGCCCATTGCGCAGGGTCGATGCCGGCGCCGTCCGGGAGGGTGGCTAAGCAGACATCGGCGTAGTCGGGCTTCGGGATCTCGCGGAAGGCCAGTGAATGGAAGCACGGCGTCTGGCTGGTCATTGCCTGTTCGGTCATGGCCCGATCCTACGGTGCGCTGTTTGCGGAAGTGAGAGCCTGCCAAGGTGGGTTCCGCACCCTGGCGAGTGCCGGCGTCGTACATTTCCTGCGTGTCCGCGTTCCTCGCGAGCCGAGAAAGGCGGCAGTGTCCCCCAAGGAAACACTGCCGCCTTTGTCACTTACGGGGCGGTGGTGAGTTAGTGCTCCGACGCGCTGGAGGTCTTCAGCGGGACTTCCTTGCCATCGGCGTCGATCAGCTTGCCGTTCTCGAACCGGTCGCCTTCGCTGAGGCACTTGATGTCCTCTTCGCTGACGATCCTGTCAGTGCCCGCGACGAACACCGACTGGTTGTCCGAGTTACCGGCCTTGAGGTGGTTGAAGAGGATGTTGAGCAGGATGGCCATGACGGCTGCCGAGCTGATGCCGGAGTGGAAGATCGTGGAGAACCAGGACGGGAAGGCGTCGTAGAAGGACGGTGCGGCGATGGGGATCATGCCGAAGCCGATCGAAGCTGCCACGATGATCAGGTTCATGTTGTTCTTGTACTCAACCTTGGCCAGGGTACGGATACCGCTGGCCGCGACGGTACCGAACAGTACGACGCCGGCGCCGCCCAGGACGGGCGTCGGAACCGCTGCGACAACACGGCCCAGGACGGGCAGGAGACCCAGGATGACCAGGATGAGGCCGCCGGCACTGACGACGAAGCGGCTCTTGATGCCCGTAATGGCAACAAGTCCGACGTTCTGCGCAAAGGCGCTCTGAGTGAAGGAGTTGAACAGCGGGGAGATGGCGCTGGAGAGCATGTCGGCGCGGAGGCCGTCGCCGATGCGGCGGGAGTCCACCTTGGTATCCACGATCTCGCCCACTGCGATGATGTCTGCCGAGGTCTCCGTCAGGGTCACCAGGATGACGATCAGCATGGAGATGATCGCGGCGATCTCAAAGGTGGGGGCTCCGAAAGCAAACGGTGTGGGGAATGCGACGATGTCGCCCTGGCCAACCTTGGAGAAATCGGCCATGCCTGCCACGAACGCGATGATGGTGCCGATGACCATGGCCAGCAGGATCGAAAGGCGGGAGATGGCTGCGTTGCCAACCTTGCTCAGGAGCAGGACGACGCCCATGGTCGCTGCCGCGAGGCCAATGTTGGCCATGCTGCCGTAGTTATCTGCCTTGGCGTTGCCGCCCATGGCCCAGTTTGCTGCCACCGGCATCAGTGTCAGGCCAATGGTGGTGATCACCGTGCCAGTGACTACCGGCGGGAAGAACTTGATGATCTTGGAGAACAGGGGAGTAATGGCCAAGCCGATCAGCGAGGCCACAATGACCGAGCCGAACACCGCCTGGATCCCGCCGCCGCCTTGGACGATCGCCACCATGGTGGAAACGCCAGCAAAGGAAACACCCTGGACCAATGGCAACTGCGAACCGAACCACGGGATGCCCACGGTCTGCAGGATGGTGGCCAGGCCGCCAACGAACAAGCAGGCGGCAATAAGGAGGCCGATGTCCTGGGAGTTCATGCCGGCCGCCGCACCGATGATCAGCGGCGGAGCAATGATTCCGCCGTACATGGTCAGGACGTGCTGGAAGCCGTAAGCAAAGGTGCTTCCGATGGAGAGCCGCTTGTCCTCGGGACGTTCGGGCTTGTGCGACTGCGACGAGGTGGTATTCGCAGTGCGGGATTTCTTCTTGATGTTCATGGCAGACTTTCTGGGTTCATGGCAGACGTCTTCGTCTGGCTAACTGTGTCTGGCTAACAAAATCTTGGTTTTGGGGGTTGGGTTTGTGTGCAGGTCCGGCCTTTTTACGGGGCGCCGTTGGGCGGACCTGCACACAAGCCCTTGGGATGGTGCTTATTTTGCGGTGCTTATTTAGTGGTGCTTGTTTAGTGCTGGTGTGGTGCGGGTTTAGCAGAAGCCGGCGATGCCGCTCCACGCAACCGGTGCAGCCTCGATGTTCTCGCGCTGGACAGTTGCTTCGATGAGGCCGTACGGGCGGTCCGCGGCGAAGAAGACCTCGTTGGGGTTGTCCAGGCCGAACGGGCTCAGGTCAACCAGGAAGTGGTGCTTGTTGGGCATGGAGAACTTGATTTCGTCCACTTCGCTGTGTGCTTCCAGGACCTTCTTGCCCATGTCGAACAGCGTCTGCTGCAGGGCATGGGAGTAGTTCTCGGTGAAGCCTTCAAGCAAGAGGGCCTTGATGTCCTCGTAGCTCTTGTTGAAGTCCGTTCCGGCGAAGTCCAGGTTGGTGTTGTAGCGCCAGCGGGCGGATACATCCGTAGCAAGGATGCGGTCCGTGGTCTCCGGCAGCGTGGTGTACTTGTCGCGCGGGTAGCCGACAAAGCCGGACTGCGTGGTCTTCAGGACGGTCAGGTCCTTGAGGCCGCTGATGAGGTGGGTGGTTGCGCCATCACGGACGACGACGGCGGTGCGCACCTCTTGTCCGTTGCGGACGAAGCTGTGGTCGTGTCCCTCGCCGTGAGCCTGGATACGATCCCAGCTGTAGGCTTCGGCTTCCCAGCGGCCGCCCGTAACCCAGTCGAATCCGCCGGTGAAGTGATCTGCGAGGCGCAGGAGGAAGGACTCGGGTGAGCCCACGCCTTCACGGGCGAAGGCGTAGACAGTGTTCTTCTGGGTGTCGGTGGCAACTACGTGGCCGTTGTCGCCTTGGAGGTGTGCGGCCTGGAAATCGCCGCGCAGCTGCGAGGTGACGTTCAGGTCTTCGATGTGGTGGCGGTCTGTATCCCGAGTGACCTTGACGACGCGGACTTCTGCCTTGCCGTACTGGTTTTCGCCGAGGACGATGTTGTTGCTCATGGTCATATCCCAACTTCTGTGAGGTGGAACCTACGTTCCATCAATGAAATTAAGCGCGTGTTTCCACTGCGTTTCTGGTGGAGCTGACCCAACAAAAAAGAGCCAGCATCCATGGATGCCAGCTCATTACGACCCTGCCTGCTGCTCTCAGGTTACGTGACCTACGCCACGAACTCATTCGAGAGTAGCGCACTATTTCGTCTTCTGTATACGGGTTTCGGGGGATCGTTATGAAGCATCCAAATGTGACCGGGGCAACGTCCTTTGGCCTGGAGGGGGTCTTGACGCGTTGTTTGGCAGCTGCCTACACTTTCCACATAACAATAAAAGTTTTCCGAAGAGCGGAAACTGCTTGCATGCGAAAGAGGAGGAACAGATGGACTCGAAGGATACGAACAACGTCGTGGAATTCCCGGCGCCGGGTCAGGAGCTGTACCTGCCCTTCGGTGCAACAGATCCCGACTTCTACATTCCGGCCGACTGTGACCGCAAAGCCGGCGGGTTCTCCCGTTGGCTGCGGGCACTCCCGGTGTTCGGCCGGCAGCGCCCCTAGGATCTTTCCTGCATCCAAGGGTGTGCGGACTCTGCGCAACAGAGCCAACGAGGCGGGCGATACCTGGGGAGGTGTCGCCCGCTTTTCCGTGCCCTCCGCCTGCTGCGGCCCGCCCCGCGCCCACCACCCCGCGCCTGTCCGTTTCGTGGGTTGCCAGTGCAGCGTGCCGTGCGCACCATCGAATGCACAGCGAACCCCCGAGATGGGCTCTAGCTTGCTCTCCGCAAAACGCTAAGTACGCTCGTTTTGAACTCCTGCTCCCTGAATAGGTCCTGCCACTTGATTCGGATGAACTTCCAGCCGAGCTCCGTGAGGGCCTTTTCTCGCTGCCGTTCCTGGTAGATCACCTCGGCGGTGGGTGCGTAGTCGAAGTACTTGACCTTGCCGTCGAACTCCAGGGCCACCTTCTTTTCCTTCCATGCCAAGTCCAGCCGATGGTGACCTTCGGCTGACGCCACCTTCACCTGTAGTTCGGGCAGCTCGATACGCAACCTTTGGAGCAGCTCGCGGGTCAGGGTTTCGCCGGGTGACTCGGATCTGGCATCGGCATTCTCCAAAGCCCGTCGAAGAGTGAGAACTCCGTTGCGTCCGGCCCGCGATGCGCACATCTCTTGCAGTTTCGAGGCGTCGGCACCCTTTCGGAGGGCGTGATCCATTAACACCAGGGCTTGTTTGTAGTTGAGCATGAGGCAGCAGTCCACAACCGTCTGTTCCAACGTGGTGCAAGGCATTCCCTTGACGAAAACAGCCCCCATCATCGCCAGCGGGCGGGTGTGCGGTATGACGTCCTTGCCGTGTGAAGTGGCGGATGCTGTTGTTTCCGTCGTGATGTGGACTTTATTTCCAACACCCCACAGGAATAAGCCATGAAGACGCGCCGCTGAGGTGTGGCTGTAGACCAAACCGCCGCCCGACGTCGAAAGTGTGCCGTGTGCGTGCGCGGCGACCAGCTGCAGACTTTGAACCCAGGGCTTTTGGGCTGCCCACGTGCTGCCTCGAATATAGCAACCACGGCGGAGTCGTACTAAGGCGCCGGCGCGAACCAGCGCGGCAATCCTCCGATGGTTGATGCCTAGCTCGTGGAGCTCATCGGTCCGCCATAAATCCATACCCGCAGGAAGCTCGTTGCTCTGTGTCATGGATCAAGAATTCAATGAGCCGACGGGCAAAGACAGGGGCGGGTTTGACTATGTGGAGAAGCCCGCTTCGAGGGTTCGCTGCCGACAGTGCCGTTTGAACGGCATAATGCGCAGCGAACCATCGAAACGGGCGCAGGAAGGAACCTAGCCCGCCACCAACTTCCGCGCCGCCGCCGAGTGCTCAGCGATGAGCCCGGCAACGTCCAGCCCGGGAATCGCGCCGTCCACCACCCGCCATGAACCGCCCACCATCACACGGTCTGCCCGGTCCGCCCCGCAGAGCAACAACGCAGCTACGGGGTCGTGGCTTCCGGAGAACCGCAGCTCGTCGGGCTTGAACAGGGCCAGGTCAGCTTGGAGTCCGGGTGCCAGCTGCCCGATGTCGGAGCGCCCCAAAACGGCAGCGGATCCACGGGTAGCCCAGCCCAGTGCCCGCTCCACAGGAACCGAGGCCCCGTAGCGGAGCCGTTGCAGATACAGGGCCTGCCGTGCTTCGAGGATCATGTTCGAAGCATCGTTCGACGCCGAACCGTCCACTCCCAGCCCCACCGGGACGCCCGCGGCCTCAAGTTCCAGGACGCGCGCGGTGCCGGATGCGAGGCGCATGTTCGACGTCGGGCAGTGGGCCACCGCTGTTCCTGCGGCTCCCAGCCGCGCAATTTCCTCGTCGTTGAAGTGGATGCCGTGTCCAAGCCAAGTGCGGTTGCCCAACCAGCCCACGGATTCCAGGTAGTCCACAGTCCGCAGCCCGAACATGGATTTGCAGAAGTCTTCCTCATCGATCGTCTCGGCGAGGTGGGTGTGCAGCCGGACATCGAACCGCTCAGCCATGGCCGCAGACTCGGCCATGATTTCCTTGGTCACCGAGAATGGCGAACACGGAGCCAACGCAATTTGCACCACGGCCCCGTCACCGGTCTCGTGGTACTGACGAATCAGCCGTTCGCTGTCCGCAAGAATCGCCTCGGGTGACTGGACCGTGGTCCTGGGCGGCAGCCCGCCGTCGTCCTCTCCCAAGGTCATGGACCCGCGGGTCAGCGTGGCGCGCATTCCCATGGCACGAACCGCGGCTACCTCGATGTCGATTGCGTCTTCCATGCCGTCGGGGAAGAGGTAGTGGTGGTCGGCGGCGGTGGTGCAGCCGGAGAGCAGCAGTTCGGCCAGCGCCACCTGCACGGCGAGCTCGAGGCTGCGAGGGGTCAGCCTGGCCCACACGGGGTAGAGGTTCTGCAGCCAGGGGAACAGGGGAGCGTTGGCCACCGGTCCCCAGGCGCGGGTGAGGGTTTGGTAGAAGTGGTGGTGCGTGTTGATGAGCCCGGGCAGCACCACGTGGGCGGAGGCGTCAAAAACGGCCGCGGGAGCAGAGGGCTGCCCGCCTGAAGGCACCAGCTCAATGATGGTGCCGGAATCGGAGACCACCAGGCCGCCGCCGGCGTCGAGATCATTTGCGGTGAAGATACCCAGCGGGTTCTTGATCCAAAGGGGGGTCATGTCAGGTTCCTTGTCTGGTCGGCGTGAACGCGTTCCAGCTCAGTTAGGCCCTGTCTGCTGATCCAGGTTTCGGGCCCGCATGGAGAGCGGCCCGGTCCAAAAAGCGTAAAAGGCACGACGGCGGCAGTCAACGCCAGTGCGCGGCAGCCAGTCACATTCGGGCACCAGCCAGGTACCGTCCCCGGCACCACCCGCACCGCCCAGCAATTTCGCATGACGAAATTAAGTTTTCAAAAAACTATGGCGCGGCTCACAAACCTGGTGCTACGCTCTAGTTGCCAAAGGCGGGCACCCGGACCTCGGGAAGCTATCTACCAGGCGCAACTTAACCTTCATCGCACATGCTGAAGCCTGGTAACCAAGCTAACTGGAGCTCCTTTTTGTAGCGCCCCCAACAGGTCACCTGGCTTCCTCAGCACTAAGGAAGTCGCAACATGAGTACAACCGTCACGGCCGAGCAATTCCTGGCCACATCCATTGAGCTGGCAACAGCCAATGTCCTTAACAGTGGGGGCCCGTTCGGCGCCGTCATTGTCACCGCGGACGGACGAGCCTTCGAAGGCGTCAACCGCGTTACCGCCACGAACGATCCCACCGCACACGCAGAAGTCACGGCCATCCGTAATGCCTGCCGCGAGCTGGGGACGTTCGATCTCAGCGGAGCAACCCTCTACACCAGTTGCGAGCCGTGCCCCATGTGCCTGGCTTCGGCACTCTGGGCACGCGTTGACCGCGTGTTTTTCGCCGCAGACCGTCACGACGCCGCGTCCGTTGGCTTCGACGACGCAGTTTTCTACGAGTACTTCGAGAATGACAACCGGGACGCGCTGATGCCGGTAGCCAAGCTGGAACTGGGCGACCCTCAGGCTCCGGCGGCCCTCCAGCCGTTCACCACATGGAACACGCTTGATTCCAGGATTGATTACTAGGGCCCGGTGGCTGAAATGAAAATCCTGGATAACGCAGAAATGCAGACAGCAGCTGAGAAGCAGGCTGCGCTCTTCCCCAACGGAGAAAACAGCGCAGGGCCCACAGCGGCAAAGCACACGGCAACCGGCCTGGCAGATGGCAACAAGAAGCCCCCGGTGTCGAACTCCTTCCTGGATAGGTTCTTCCAGATCTCCAAGCGTGGCTCCACGCTGGCCCGCGAATTCCGCGGCGGCCTGGTCACCTTCTTCACCATGGCATACATCGTCATCCTGAACCCGCTCATCCTGGGCGGCTTCTCGGCGGAAAATGCCCCAACCGATGTCGCCGGTGGCTGGCTCTCAGCAGCACAGGTCGGTGCCGTCACCGGCCTGACCGCCGGTGTCATGACCATCATTTTCGGTTTGATCGCCAACCTGCCCTTCGGCCTCGCAGCCGGCCTCGGCATCAACTCCTTCCTCGCCGTCGCGGTCATCCAGGAAGTCACATGGCCCGAAGCCATGGGCCTGGTGGTCATCAACGGCATCCTGATTGTCATCTTCGGCGCCACCGGTGCCCGGACGGCGATCTTCAAGGCAGTCCCCAAGGAACTCAAGGCCGCCATCACCGTTGGCATCGGCCTGTTCATCGCGTTTATCGGCTTTGTGGATTCCGGTTTCGTTCGCGCAACCACGGGCGGCCCACCGGTCCAGCTCGGCGATAACGGCTCCATCACCTCCATCCCCACCCTCGTCTTCATTGTGGGACTGCTGACCATGGGCATCCTCGTGGCACGCAAAATCCAGGGCGGCTTGCTGATCGGCATCGTCGCCACCACTGTCCTCGCCGCTGTTGCCGAGGCCGTGTTCCACATTGGTCCAGGCAGCGCCGAGAACCCGGGCGGTTGGCACCTGAACGTGCCCATCCTGTCCAGCCAACTGGTGTCCGTCCCGGACCTGAGCCTGGTGGGCCAGTTCGACCTCTTCGGCTCGTTCGCCAGGATCGGCGGATTGGCGGCCACCATGCTGGTCTTCACCTTGGTGTTCACCAACTTCTTCGACGCCATGGGCACCATGACCGGCCTGGCCAAGAGTGCAGGCGTGGCACACAAGGACGGCACGTTCCCCAAGCTGAAGTCGGCCTTCATTGTTGAAGGCATGGGCGCAGTGGTGGGCGGCGCAACGTCCGGTTCATCCAACACCGTGTACATCGACTCGGCGGCGGGCATCGGCGAAGGCGCACGGACCGGCCTGGCCTCGGTGGTCACCGGTTTGCTGTTCCTGGGCTCCATGTTCTTCACCCCGCTCACCTCGGTGGTCCCGTTGGAAGTTGCAGCAGCAGCCCTGGTGGTGGTGGGTGCGATGATGATGGCGCAGATCCGCGAGATCAAGTTCACCAAGTTCTCGATCGCCCTCCCGGCTTTCCTGACCATTGTGACCATGCCGCTGACGTACTCCATCGCCAATGGCATCGGCGTCGGGTTCATCTCCTTCGCGGTGATCAGCGCGGCGTCGGGTAAGGCCAAGAAAGTCCATCCCCTCATGTGGGTGGTCACGGCAGGCTTCATCATCTACTTCGCCCGCGGCCCCATCAACGCCCTGATGGGCGTCTAGCCGGAAGCCGCACCCGCGCCGGCGGATATCCCGGCACTTCGATCGGCGGTCCGCCGGTACCCACCGCACGAATAGGCGTCCGTCGTCGTCGTCCCCTTAATACAGGCACGACGGCGGGCGGCGGCTGGGCGGCCGACGCTCCGTCAGGGAACGGGGGCAGGGAGATGAAGCCCTTGCCCCCGTTCCTATGAACTCCCACTTTTACTGAATAACCGCGACTACCTCCTCTGGAAATGAGAATATGAGGCAAGATCGCGCACTGCTCCGGCCGGGCCACCCGGCTGGGACACCTGGAATAAGGATGTGTTGCCATGCTGGATCTGATGCCTTCACTGGGCAGCTGGCGGCCTGCGGTCTCCGGCCAACTGTGTGCTGTGGCCACGATCGTAGGGACCGGCGGTTCCGTGCCGCGGCCCATGGGAACCTCAATGCTGGTCTCCGAAAACGGCGAAATCCTGGGCAGCCTGTCCGGCGGTTGCGTGGAAGGTGCCGTGGTGGAAGCGGCTTTGGAAGCAATGCGCGACGGCGGCCCCCGCCTTGAGTCGTTCGGCTACAGTGCCGAGGACGCATTCGCCGTCGGCCTTACCTGTGGAGGGGAACTGGAAGTCCACATCCAGCCGCTCCGGGCAGGCTCGCCTGAACTGTCTGTTTTCGCCGAAAGCCCGCGACCTGCGGCCCTGATCCGTCGGCTCGATGCCCACGGCGGAGTCATGGTGGTCAATGATCCCGTCCGGTTCCGTGCCATGGAGTCCGAGGAACTGGCCAAACTGCTGGGCGACCACCCCTCCACACTTTTCGCCGCGGCTGCCCAGGTGGAGCCACTGCTCCAAGGTGGCCGCGCCGGCTTGGTCCGCCTGGCACCGCCTGAGGGATGCATCGATGGCTGGGTTACCACCGAGAGGTTGGCCAGGCCCCCGCAGGAAGAAACCCGGCCGGAGCCGATCACCCTGTTGGTGGAGAGCCGCTTGCCGGCCGCCCGGATGCTGATCTTCGGAGCCAACGACTTCGGCGCAGCACTGCTGCCCGCCGGGCAACTCCTTGGCTACAACGTCACGCTATGCGACGCCCGGCCCGCCTTCGCCCAGCAAACACGGTTCGCAGCAGCGGACCAAGTGGTCACCCAGTGGCCGCACCGTTACCTTGAAGCAGAGGCAGCGGCAGGACGCATCGACGCCCGCACCGTAGTGTGCATCCTGACCCACGATCCCAAGTTCGACATCCCCTTGCTCCAGAGCGCGCTCCGTTTGAACCTTGCGTATCTCGGCGCCATGGGGTCCCGTCGCAGCCATCGTCAACGGATCGACGCCTTGCTCGAGGCGGGCACTTCCCCGGAATCCCTGGAGCGGCTGCACTCGCCCATCGGACTGAACCTTGGTGCTGTCACTCCTGCCGAAGTTGCCGTGTCCATCACCGCCGAAATCATCGCGGAGCGCGGCGCGGGCCGGCGGACTTCGGACGCACCCGGCTTCCCGTCCCTCAAAGACAGCGCCGGCCAGATTCACCCGGCCCCGGCTTATCCAGCTACCCAAAACCTCACTCAGGAGGACCCATGGACATGAACACCATCGAGGCCGTGGTACCCACCACGGACCCGGCACAATGGCGCGACGGCGATGCCTGGCTCGCCGGGGGAACTGTCCTTTTCTCCTACGGCAGCACCGTTCTGAAGCGGCTCCTTGACCTGGGGCAAGCGGAGTGGCCCGCGATCACTGTCACTGACTCAGGAATCGAACTGGCCGCCACCTGCACAGTCGCCGAGCTCTATGCCCTGCCGCGGTCCGCGGAAATAACCAACCGTGAATGGCCCGGACTGGCACTGATCCGCCCCTGCTGCGACTCCTTTGTGGCCTCGTTCAAGATCTGGAACATGTCTACGGTGGGCGGCAACATCTACACCGGCCTGCCCGCGGGGCCCATGACCTCGCTCTGCGCCGGGCTGGACGGCGAAGCCACCATCCTCAGCCCGGACGGGACCAGCCGGGACGTTCCCGTGGCAGACGTCGTCACGGGTGATATGCAGACTGTCCTGGCTCCGGGGGAGTTGCTCCGCAGCATCCATCTGCCCGCCAACGCGCTCTCCGCCCGCGTCGCTTTCCGGCGCCTGTCGCTCAGCAACCTTGGACGCTCCGGCGTCCTGCTGATCGGCCGGCTGGACCCCGACGGCGGACTGGTCATCACCGTGACCGCCTCCACCAAAAGGCCGGTACAGCTCCGGTTCCCCGCCGGACAGGTTCCCGACGCCGGGACGCTGGCTGACGTCGTCGGCGATTCCATCCCGTGGCCGCTGTACCACGATGACATCCACGGGCTTCCTGCGTGGCGGCGTGACATGACGTTCAAGCTGGCGGAGGAGATCCGGGCCGAGCTGCTGGGCGAGTCGATGACCGTGTCCGGCGATTTCTGGCCGCCGCACAACACCTCGCCCCAGCCGTCCACCCAGCCAACCGCATCAAGCACCCAGCAGAAGGAGGCCCGCAATGGCAATTGAAATCAACGGTTCTGCCTCGCAGGCCACACCCCGCCCTGGACAATGCCTCCGCACGTTCCTCCGCGAGGAAGGAAACTTCGGAGTCAAGAAGGGCTGCGACGGCGGCGATTGCGGTGCCTGCACCGTGCACGTCGACGGAACGCCGGTCCACAGCTGCATTTACCCGGCAGTCCGGGCCGAGGGCAAAGCAGTCACCACGATCGAGGGCCTGGCATCTGCAGAAGGTCTGCACCCTGTGCAGGAACAGTTCCTCGAGGCCCAGGGTTTCCAGTGCGGTTTCTGCACCGCCGGGATGATGATGACCGCGGCAACGTTCGACGACGAGCAACGCGCCAACCTGCCCCGCAACCTCAAGGGAAACCTGTGCCGCTGCACAGGCTACCGTTCCATTGCGGACGCGGTCTGCGGTCACGGCGATGCTCACCGTGATGCTCACGGTAGCGACCAAGGGGACCACCAGCACGCTGCTGACGTTTCGGGGGCGCAGCCGGTGCAGAGCGCTCAAGCTCCAGCCGCCGTGCCTGCCACGCCGGGCCAACTCGGCGACAACGTTCCCGCTCCGGCCGGCCATGCCGTGGTCACCGGAACCGCCCGCTACAGTCTGGATGTTCCGGCCGAGGATCTTCCGGGCCTGCTGCACATGAAGCTCCTGCGTTCGCCGCACCCGCATGCCCGGATCGTGTCCATCGACAAAGCACCCGCCCTGGCTGTTCCTGGCGTCGTTGCGGTCTTCACCCATGAAGACGCCCCGCAGCTGTTGTTTTCCACGGCCCAGCACGAGAACTACACCGACGACCCCGACGATACCCGTGTGCTGGATAACGTGGTGCGGTTCATCGGGCAGCGGGTTGCCGCGGTGGTGGCCGAGTCGGTGGGTGCCGCCGAGGCAGGTGCCCGCGCGCTGGACGTGCGGTACGAACTCCTGGAGCCGGTGTTCACTCCGCAAGAGGCCATCCTCCCAGGAGCCCCGGCGATCCATGGGGAAAAGGACGGTGTCTTCTCGCGCATTTCCCGTCCGCTCCAGAATGTCGTGGCCGAGGTGCACGCCGAACTGGGCAGCGTGGCCGACGGCTTTGCAGCGGCCGACTTCATCCACGAGCACACGTACCAAACCCAGCGCGTGCAGCATGTTGCGATGGAAACCCACGCATCCATTGCCTGGGTGGACGCGGACGGCCGCTTGATGATCCGTTCCTCCACGCAGGTTCCCTTCCTGGTGAAGCGGACGCTGAGCCGGGTGTTCAACCTGGCCCCGGAGACCATCCGTGTAGTGGCCGGCCGGGTTGGTGGCGGATTCGGTGGCAAGCAGGAAGTCCTCACCGAGGACCTGGTGGCTCTCGCCGCCTTGGCACTCGGCAGGCCCGTGCAGCTGGAGTTCACCCGCACCGAGCAGTTCACGGCCACCACCACCCGGCACCCCTTCACCATTCACTTGAAGGCCGGTGCCAGCCGTGATGGTTCCCTCACTGCGCTGCAGTTGAACGTCCTCACCAACACCGGTGCTTATGGAAACCACGCTCCCGGTGTGATGTTCCACGGCTGCGGGGAGTCCCTGGCCGTGTACAAGTGCGTGAACAAGAAAGTGGATGCCCACGCCGTTTACACCAACACCGTCCCGGCAGGTGCTTTCCGTGGCTATGGGCTGAGCCAGATGATCTTCGCCATCGAGTCGGCCATTGACGAGCTGGCCATAGGGATCGGCATGGATCCGCTCGAGTTCCGGCTCAAGAACATGGTCCGGCCCGGAGATCACATGCTCTCCACAACTCCTGAGCCTGAGGAAGACGTCCACTACGGAAGCTACGGCCTGGACCAGTGTGTTTCCTTGGTCCGGGACGCTTTGGACCGCGGCAAGGAACGCTACCGGGCTGCCGGCTTGGATGATCTCGGTCCCGATTGGGTGGTGGGGGAGGGCTCAGCCCTGTCCATGATCGACACCGTCCCGCCCCGCGGCCACTTCGCCCACACCCGGGTGAGCCTGGAAGCGAACGGAAGGTTCGCCGTCGACGTCGGTACTGCTGAATTCGGGAACGGCACCACCACTGTCCACGCGCAGCTGGCTGCCACGGCCCTGGCTACTACGGCGTCCAAGGTGACCGTGCGGCAGTCCGATACCGACCTCCTTGAGCACGATACCGGCGCGTTCGGTTCTGCCGGAACTGTGGTGGCCGGCAAGGCGACACTCGGTGCGGCGCTGGAACTGGCCACCCGGATCCAGACTGTTGCCGCGTCGCTGACGGGAGCCGCCTTGACGGATTGCCGCTTGGTGGACGGCGCCGTCGAGTGCGGTGACCGGACCGTGCCGCTGACGGAAATCGTCGACGCCGCCCGGCTGCAAGGCGTCCGGCTCGCCACCGACGGCAACTGGGGAGGGACGCCACGGTCTGTGGCATTCAACGTCCATGGCTTCAGGGTTGCCGTCAACACGGGAACAGGTGAGCTGCGCATCCTGCAGAGTGTCCAAGCCGCGGACGCCGGTGTGGTGGTCAACCCGCGGCAGTGCCGTGGGCAGATCGAGGGCGGTATTGCGCAGGCGCTCGGCGCGGTGCTGTACGAGGAAGTAAAAGTGGACGACGCCGGCCGCGTCACCACGGACATCCTGCGGCAGTACCACATACCGTCGTTCGCGGACGTGCCCCGGAGCGAGGTGTACTTCGCCACCACCAACGACTCCACCGGCCCGCTGGGAGCGAAGTCCATGAGTGAGAGCCCGTTCAACCCCGTGGCTCCCGCGCTGGCCAACGCCATCCGCAACGCCACGGGCATTCGCTTCGGTGAGCTGCCCATCGCGCGGGACAAGATCTATCTGGCCCTCCGCGACCGCACCCTCATCCCCAACTGACCCCCGTCCCCGTGCCAGCCCAACTAGGTAACAGCAAACGTCGCTATGAGCCCTTGTCATGTCTCATGACCTTGTAGACACTTCATGTCTCATGACTTCGTAGACAGTTGGTGTCTCATGACTGTGTGGACACTTCGGCTTGGGGCTTTGTTTGTCGGTTTTTGAGGGGTGGGTAGTTCGTCCGTTTCTTGCGGGTGCCTCGTGGGTCGGCTTCGACTCCTGTGGGTTTGCCGTTGCCGACGTAGGGTGTGCCTCGGGGCGGCAGTGAGTGCGTGATGATCTCGGTGCCGCGGGCGTCGAAGAAGACGATGGTGCTTTCGTCGTGGAGGATGTGCACGGTGGCGCCGATGTGTTCTTTGCCCAGTTTGAAATGGGTTCCCAGGATCGTCGCGCATCCGTTTCGGTTCACTGTTCGTTGCGTGGTTCGCCGTTCAGGTCCGGGTGTGGGCTCTCGTGGGGTCGCTGGCGGGGGTGTCTTGGGGGTCGCGTTCCATGCTTCCTGGGGTGTCATTGCCGGTGAGAGTGCCTGGTGTTCCCGTTCGCTGTTGTAGTAGAGATCGAACGCGTCAACCTGGAGTTGCAGGGCGGCCATTGAGGATGCAGGTGGTTGCCGGTGCAGGTATCGGTGCAGTGTCTGATGGAAGCGTTCGTTCTTGCCCTGAGTGGTTGGTTTGTAGGGTTTGCCCGTGATCGGCTCCACGCCCCTGGCCTTGAGGAACTCCACGAGCGCCCCCGTGCGGCCGCGGCGGGTGGGATTCAGTGCCAAGCCGTTGTCGGAGAGGAATTTCTGCGGTGCCCCGTGGCGTTCGATGGCCTGTGTGACCACCGCAACCGCGGCGGCGCTGGTCTCCCCGGTAGCGACCAAGGACGCCAGCGCAAGACGTGAATGGTCATCGATGAGCTGAAAGATCACCACCGTCTTCCCGTCAGCGAGTTGCCATTGGGTCGAATCGATCTGCCAGCACGCGTTCGGCTGGGGATAGACGAACCTTTTGTAAGCGCTTCGTGGTTTCTTCCGAGGTTCGGGCACTACCACCCCCGCCCGAACAAATATCCTGGCCACGGTGGCGCGGGAGGGCGGTTTGAAGCCCTGTCTGGAGAGCTTCGCGATAACCGAGAGTGGGCCGTGATCGAGCCCGCTCTCGTGTAGTTCCTCCCTGGTGCCCAGCAGTAGCTCGATCATGGCCGGTGCCGTGCTGGTCGGCGTCGTCCTCGGAAGCGTGGACTTCTTCTCCAACGCCTTCACCGGCCCCACCTCAGCTGCCGCCGCCCGGACCCGGTAGAACCAGGCCCGGGAAACGTTGTGCTTCCTGCAGAACGCTGAGACCGCGCCCCTGGGCGAATCCTCGGACCACGTTGCCACAGCATGCCGGATCCTGATGTCCGGCTGGGATTTACTCATGAACAGCAGCAAACCCGCCCACGAACTGTCCACGATGTCCTGAGACAGAGTGTCTACGAAGTCATGAGACAGAACTGTCTATTAAGTCATGAGACTCCACAGTCGCTATGAGCCCTCATTGCGACGTTTGCTGCTACCTACTTGGGGGAGACGGTGAGCTCCATGAACACACTGTTCGGGTCCAGGGTGTAATCCCCAAAAGGCGGGCACTCCGTGAAACCGTGCCGGGCATACAGCCTGCGTGCCGGAGCGAAGTAGTCCTCTGTTCCCGTCTCCAAGCTCACGCGTTCGTATCCCAGCCGGGCAGCCTCGGCCACAATGTGCTCCAGCATCCGGGTGGCCAAACCACGTCCGCGTGCGGCGGATGTGGTGCGCATGGATTTGATCTCTGCCTGCCCGGCGGAGAGTTTCTTCAGCGCACCACACCCCAGCAAGGTGCCGTCCTCGCGGGCTGTCCAGAACGTGATGGCCTCGTGGGACAACGCCGAGTGATCCAACGCGTGAACACTCTCTGCAGGCGACGTCGCGAACATGTCAGCCAAGTGCTCGCTGAGAAGCTGGTGGACGTCGGGGCGCGCGGGATCGTCGGGTTCGATGCTGATCATGCCCCTAATTTACCCGCCGGCTACCCTTCCAGAAGATGCAGCTGATCCTTGGTGTCCAGGTCCTCGCCCGAGCACAGGTCACTGCAATCCACCAGGTCCACCAGGCCGGGATGCGCTTTGAGGAAGGAGCGCGCGCCGGTGTCGCCATGAGCCGCTGCTGCGGCATCGGCACGGAGCGCGACGTCGAAAATCACCGGGTGCCTGCGCTTCAGGTGACCCGACTCGTCAGGGTAGGCGGCTGCGGTGACCCGGCCGGGACGGTGGCTGCCCAGCAGCCGGCTCACCGCCGTCGGGGTTAAACCGGGTTGGTCCACCAGCGCCACCATGATGCTGTTGCCGGGGGTGGCGGCGTCGATTCCGGCGCGGAAGGATCCGGCCATGCCCTTGGCCCAGTTCTGGTTTTCCGCCACCGTATAGGTGCCCAGATCGGTCTTCCGACGGACCTCGTCGGCCTCAGCACCGAGCACCACAACAACTTCGCGGCAACCGCCGTCGAACAGGGTATCGGCGAGAACCTCCACCAGGGTCCGGCCGCGGAATGGCAGCAGCGCCTTGGGTCCGCGGCCCAAACGGGTGCCGGCGCCTGCAGCGAGGAGCACACCCGTGGTGGGGGCCGTGCCGGTGTCAGTCATATCCTCACGATACGCGCGGGGGTGCATGCGGTCTCTAGCTCCTCGGGGACTTTCGAATTGATCTACCTATATCGGTTGTAAATTACCGATCAGTAGGGCTTTTGGACGTCTGAAATGGCCGATATCGTCTATGAGGGAGTTATGAAGTCAGCTCGAAAACGCAACGATGCGTGAAAGTACAGGGGAAAATGGCTGGCAATTTCGAAATTCTCAAAGCAGGATCCAACTCATTCCGGTTCAGGCTCACCGCCGAGGACGGCACGGTTGTGGCAGTGTCGCCACAATTTCCTAACCTTAAAGCCGTGGTGGACGGCATCAACGCGGTCCGCGAAAATGCGGCGACCGGCTTCGTGGTGGACCGGAGGAACCTGGGCACCTGAGCCCGGTCAAACAAACCAGCGAAACACCAAGATGGCGGCAGTGTTCTTCACGAACACTGCCGCCATCTTGGTAATGCGGTTGGTTAGGCGTCGCCGCCTGCGCCGCCGGTGGTGCCGGCGTTCACATCCAACAGCTTGTAGCGGTCAATAGCGTACGACGGCGCGCCCTCCTCAACTTCGCCCCTCGCCGCCAGCAACTGGAGGGTTTTGGCGACGATGGAGTGGGTGTCGTTTTTGAAGTAGCGGCGTGCGGCTTGGCGGGTGTCGGAGAAGCCGAAGCCGTCTGCTCCGAGGGAGGCGAAGTCGTTGGGGATGAATTGGCGGATTTGGTCGGGGACGGCTTTCATGTAGTCCGAGACTGCGATGACTGGTCCGGTGGTGTTTGCGAGTTGTTCGGTGATGAATGGGGTGCGGGCGGGTTGGCCGGGGTTCAGGAAGGCGTGTTCTTCGGCGGCGAGTCCGTCGCGTCTCAGTTCGTTCCAGGAGGTCACGGACCAGACTTCGGCGGCGACTCCCCAGTCTTCGGCGAGGATCCGGGCGGCTTCCAGGGCCCAGGGTACGGAGACGCCGGAGGCGAGGATGTTCGCGGTGGGGCGGTTCCCGTCTCCGGTGGGGGCTTCGGCGAGGCGGTAGATGCCTTTGAGGAGCCCGTTGATGTCCAGGTTTTCCGGTTCCGCGGGTTGGGTGATGGGTTCGTTGTAGACGGTGAGGTAGTACATCACGTTCCGGTCTTCACCGGTGCCGTCAGTGTCGGGGCCGTACATTTCTTCGAGGCCGTGGCGGATGATGTGGCCGATTTCGTAGCCGTAGGCGGGGTCGTAGGTTTTCACGGCGGGGTTGGTGGAGGCCAGGATGGGGGAGTGTCCGTCGGCGTGTTGGAGTCCTTCGCCGGTGAGGGTGGTCCGTCCTGCGGTGGCGCCGATGATGAAGCCGCGGGTCATTTGGTCTGCTGCGGCCCAGAAGGAATCGCCGGTGCGTTGGAAGCCGAACATGGAGTAGAACACGTAGATCGGGACCAGGGGTTCGCCGTGGGTGGCGTACGCGGTGCCGGCGGCGGTGAAGGCTGCTACGGCGCCGGCTTCGTTGATGCCGGGGTGGATCAGTTGGCCGGCGGGGGATTCTTTGTAGGCCAGGACGAGGTCGCGGTCCACGGAGAGGTAGTTCTGGCCTTTGGGGTTGTAGATTTTCGCGGTCGGGAAGAACGCGTCCATGCCGAAGGTCCGGGATTCGTCCGGGACGACGGGCACGAAGCGTGCGCCGAAGTTCTTATCCCGCATCAGGTCCTTCAGGAGCCGGACGAAGGCCATGGTGGTGGCGGCTTGTTGTTTCCCGGATCCGCGTTTGGCTACGTCGTAGGACTTGGCCTCGGGCAGGGTGACTTCGGTGTGTTTGCGGCGGCGTTCGGGGACGAACCCGCCGAGCTCTGCCCGGCGTTCCATCAGGTATCGGATTTCGGGGGCGTCCATGCCGGGGTGGTAGTACGGGGGCCGGTAGAGGTCAGCGTCGAGTTGTTCATCGCTGATGGGGATGCGGAGGTGGTCACGGAAGGCTTTGAGGTCTTCCATGGTCAGTTTCTTCATCTGGTGCGTGGCGTTGCGGCCTTCGAAGTGCGGGCCCAGGCCGTAGCCCTTGACTGTTTTGGCCAGGATGACCGTGGGTTTGCCCTTGAACTCGGTTGCTGCCTTGTACGCGGCGTAGACCTTGCGGTAATCGTGGCCGCCGCGTTTGAGGCCCCAGATCTGTTCGTCGTCCAGGTCCGCGACCATGTCCTTGGTCTGCGGGGACTTGCCGAAGAAGTGTTCACGGACGAACCCGCCGGACTCGGCCTTGTAGGTCTGGTAGTCACCATCGGGGGTTTCGTTCATGATTTTCACCAACGCCCCGTCCCGGTCGTTTTCCAGGAGTGAATCCCATTCGCGGCCCCAGACGACCTTGATGACGTTCCAGCCCGCGCCGCGGAAGAACGCTTCGAGTTCC
This sequence comes from Arthrobacter sp. R3-55, assembly GCF_054161505.1. Lineage (NCBI taxonomy): Bacteria > Bacillati > Actinomycetota > Actinomycetes > Micrococcales > Micrococcaceae > Arthrobacter > Arthrobacter sp. R3-55. The sequence goes on from NZ_CP096423.1 coordinate 854,365, forward strand.
TGCATGATCTTGCCGTTGCCGCGGACCGGTCCGTCCAGGCGCTGGAGGTTGCAGTTGATCACGAAGTTCAGGTTGTCCAGGTTCTCGTTCGCGGCGAGCTGCAACAAACCACGGGACTCGGGCTCGTCCATTTCCCCGTCACCGAGGAACGCCCAGACCTGCTGGTCCGAGGTGTCTTTGATGCCACGGTTCTGCAGGTACCGGTTGGACTGGGCCTGGTAGATCGCGTTCATCGGGCCGATACCCATCGACACGGTCGGGAACTCCCAGAAATCAGGCATCAACCGCGGGTGCGGGTACGAGGACAGGGCATGGCCGGCCTTGGACTTTTCCTGACGGAACCCGTCCAAATCCTCCTCAGTCAACCGGCCTTCCATGAACGCGCGGGCGTACATGCCAGGGGAAGCGTGGCCCTGGAAAAACACCTGGTCCCCGCCGCCGGGGTGGTCCTTGCCGCGGAAGAAGTGGTTGAAGCCCACCTCGTACAGGGTCGCGGCACCGGCATAGGTGGAAATATGCCCGCCAACACCAATATCGGACCGCTGCGCACGGTGGACCATGACCGCGGCGTTCCACCGCATATACGCCCGGTACCGGCGCTCGAACTCCTCGTTCCCCGGGAACTCTGCTTCCTGGTCCACCGGGATCGTGTTCACATAATCAGTGGTCGTCACCATCGGCACACCCACCGACCTCGCGCCGGCACGCTGCAACAAACTCCGCATAATGTACTGGGCACGCTCGGTACCCTGCTCCGCGATCAACGCATCAAGGGACTCAATCCACTCCGCGGTCTCTTCCGGATCACGATCAGGCAGCTGGGCAGTCAACCCGCTGAGGATGTGTGAGGTCTCTTCTCCTGCAGCCACGTCCAACCTCTCTTCATTGAATGTCTGGGCGCTTGCTCTGTGGGGGCGCTCAAGGAATTTCGTATTGTGAGAATAAAATTCTGCAATTCGAGATTACGTCCGCTGGTGGGCAGCGTCAACACGGATTGCGTAACCGCAACAGTCAACTGGGAAACCGCTGCCCAAGCAACCGAATGTGACCCTGCATACACCATGGACCCTTGACGTTACGTGACCCGGGTCATAGAGTGCTTTCACTATTCAATAACTAGATTCCGCATTGTGGAATCAGTACGAAGTGGAGATCCACGATGCAGACGACTTCATCAGTCGGCGTCACTGAGACTCCGGGAGACAAAAACGCAGGTGGCCCCAACCACCCGGTGGTGGGCAACACCGATCTCTGCGCCATTGCTTCCGAAGCAGCAGGCCGTACCATCAGCCCCAGTCTTTACAACATCGACCTCGCACCCACCAAGGCCAAGGGCCGCAAATGGACCAGCTACAGCATCTTTACCCTCTGGGCCAATGACGTCCACAGCCTGGGTAACTATGCGTTCGCCATTGGCCTGTTCTCCCTCGGCCTGGGCGGCTGGCAAATCCTGGTAGCCCTGGGGATTGGTGCCATCCTCCTGTTCGCCCTCTTGAATTTCTCCGGGTTCATGGGTGAAAAGACCGGGGTTCCTTTCCCTGTCATGAGCCGTATCAGCTTCGGCATCAGGGGAGCCCAGATCGCCAGCCTTGTGCGCGGCGCCGTTGCCGTTGCCTGGTTTGGAATCCAGACGTATCTGGCCTCCGTGGTCCTGCGCGTGATGCTCGTGGCCATGGCTCCCGGACTCAAGGACTTGGACAGCAACTCCATCCTTGGCCTCTCAACGCTTGGCTGGCTTTCCTTTGTTGCGCTCTGGATTGTCCAGCTGGTCATCGTGAGCTTCGGCATGGAAATGATCCGTAAGTATGAAGCCTTTGCCGGTCCCATCATCCTGGTCACCATGGCTGCGATCGCCGTGTGGGTCTTCATCGAAGCCGGTGGTGCTATCCAGTGGAGCGGCATCAAGGGCCTCGAAGGTACCGAAATGTGGCTCACCATCTTTGCCGGCGGCGCCCTCTGGGTTTCCATTTACGGAACGTTCGTCCTGAACTTCTGTGACTTCACCCGTTCTTCGGCCTCCAAGAAGTCGATCGTCAAGGGCAACTTCTGGGGCATCCCCATCAACATGCTCGTCTTCGGCGCGATCGTCGTGGTTATGGCGGGCGGGCAGTACAAGATCAACGGCACGGTCATCGAGAGCCCCTCGGACATTGTGGAGAGCATCCCTAATACCCTGCTGTTGGTCCTTGCATGCCTGGCCCTGCTGATCCTGACCATCGCAGTGAACCTGATGGCCAACTTCGTGGCTCCGGTCTACGCCCTGACCAACCTCTTCCCGCGCCACCTGAACTTCCGCAAGGCGGCCTGGGTCAGCGGTACCATCGGCCTGGTCATCCTGCCGTGGAATCTGTACAACAACCCGATTGTGATCGTGTACTTCCTGGGCGGCCTCGGCGCCTTGCTCGGTCCCCTGTTCGGTGTGGTCATGGCCGACTACTGGCTGGTCCGGCGAGGCAAGGTCAATGTCCCCGAGCTCTACACCGAGGATCCCCAGGGCGCCTACTTCTACAAGCGCGGCGTGAACCCGAAGGCCATCATCGCCATGCTCCCCGCAGCAGGCCTGGCCATTGCCATCGCGTTCATTCCCGCACTGGCAGCAGCCGCCCCGTTCGCCTGGTTCATCGGAGCCGGCGTCGCAGCCTTGACCTACTTCGCTGTCGCGGACAAGAAGCAGGTCCACGAGGACGTCTCCGGCGAGCCGATCGCCGTCGCCAGCACCCACTGACTCATCAAACATCAAGGCGATCGCCCGTCCTCCCAGCCACCCGGATTCCTGCAAGCGGATCCAGGCAAGCCGGCAGGGGACGGGCATTGCCGTTGAGAGGAAACCCATGCGCATCCTTGTCGCCAACGTGAACACCACCCAGTCCATGACTGACTCCATCGCAGCCCAGGCCCGCGCCGCAGCTGCACCAGGGACCGAGATCATCGGCATCACTCCGCGCTTCGGCGCCGACTCCTGTGAGGGAAATTTCGAAAGCTACCTCGCCGCGATCGCCGTCATGGACGCCGTGGTGAACTATCCCGAACCCTTCGACGCCGTCATCCAGGCCGGTTATGGCGAGCACGGCCGCGAAGGCCTCCAGGAACTCCTGGATGTCCCGGTGGTTGATATCACTGAGGCCGCAGCCAGCACTGCGATGTTCCTGGGCCACAAGTATTCCGTGGTCACCACGCTGGACCGCGCCGTTCCGCTCATCGAGGACCGCCTCAAGCTGGCCGGCCTGGACGCACGCTGTGCTTCGGTCAGGGCCAGTGGCATGGCTGTGCTGGAACTTGAGGAATATCCGGAGCGTGCTGTTGAGGCGATCGTGGGCCAGGCGGAGCAAGCGGTCAACCAGGACAAGGCCGAGGTCATTGTCCTGGGCTGCGGCGGCATGGCGGAACTGGACGAGCAGATCCGCCGGCGCACAGGCGTCCCGGTAGTGGACGGTGTGGCGGCGGCGGTGACCATCGCTGAGTCCCTGGTCCGCCTTGGGCTGTCCACGTCCAAGGTCAGGACTTACGCCACGCCGCGCCCGAAGACTGTCATAGGCTGGCCGATAACCACCGCCCCGCCGTCAGCCGCAGCCGATCAGGCTACCGCAACCGAGCCGGCCGACGTCGTACTCTGACGCAGGCACCAGCACTTCCCCGAAAGGCAACCACATGACTGACTCACACCCGCCCACAGGCCCGAGGGTCGCCGTCGTCACCGGGGCAGGTTCGGGTATTGGCCGCGCGGTCGCCAAGCTCATGCTCGCGGAGGGTTACCGTGTTGCGTTGGCTGGTCGCCGTGAGGCGCAACTGCTGGAAACTGCGGGGGACCACCCGGACGCGTTGGCGGTTCCGTGCGACGTGACAGCGCCCGACGACGTCGCGCGCCTTTTCGCGGACGTCCGCCAACGCTGGGGCCGGGTTGATGTGCTGTTCAACAATGCCGGCATCTTTGGGCCGGCCGGCGACGTCGGTGAGATCAGCGTGGGGGAGTGGGAAGCGACGCTACGGGTCAATGTGACCGGCTCCATGTTGTGTGCGGCGGAGGCGGTGCGGACCATGAAAGCCCAAGAGCCGCAGGGTGGCCGGATCATCAACAATGGCTCCATCTCAGCGCATTCGCCCAGGCCCAGGTCCGTGGCCTATACGGTCACCAAGCACGCAATGACCGGCCTGACCAAGAGTATTGAGCTCGACGGAAGGGAATTCGGCATCACGTGCGGGCAGATCGACATCGGCAATACCCGTACCGAGATCATGGACACCATAGGCGTGGGTTCCGGGGCGCTCCAGGCCGATGGCAGCCGCAAAGTGGAGCCCATGTTCCCCGTGGACGACGCTGCCCGTGCCGTGCTGATGATGGCCAACATGCCGGCGTCCGCCAGTGTTGGTTCCTTGGTGGTGACCGCCGCCGGCATGCCTTTCGTCGGCCGCGGCTAGCGAGTTTTTGTACACATAACGCCCTCAACACCGGTGGCCTGTACCGCCACCACTCACTGTGATTCCGGAATGCCCGTGACACGCCCCTAAGGCGGTGTGTCGCGGGCATTTCTGCGCCAAAGAAGGTGGTGGAGGCGCGGCGAGAGCTCCTCCAAACCGAATGTGACTTCCACAATATGGAAACCAATTTTCCCCTTGCGGAATGGCCCGTGCGGGCCTACATTTGAAAAACCCCACAAAATGTGAGGCTGTTCACAACTGATTGGTTCAGAACAATGAAGATCCCAGACTCCGCGGCGCTGAAGGCGAGTTCGGCCCCGCAGAAGAAAAAGCGGCTGTATCAGTCGCTCTTTTTTCAAATCCTGATCGCCGTCGTCGCAGGTGTGCTCATCGGTCATTTCTGGCCGACCATTGGGTCCGCCCTTCGGCCACTGGGCGATGGATTCATCCAACTCATCAAAATGATCATTGCCCCGCTGATTTTCCTTGTGATCGTCACGGGCATTTCGGCAGTGGGCGACGTCAAAGCGGTCGGAAGGGTCGGGGTCAAAGCGCTCCTGTACTTCACCGGCGCCACTCTTTTCGCCCTCGTCTTCGGGCTCATCGTAGGAAACATCGTTCAGCCTGGTGCTGGCCTTAATATCGACCCCGCTACGCTCTCCCAGGATGCACTCAACGCCAAGACAGGCAACGCGCCTCCCAAGGACGCCGCAGCGTTCATCCTGGACGTCATTCCCGTCAGCGTGATCGGTGCTTTTGCCAACAACAGCCTGCTCCAGGTGCTGTTCTTCTCCGTCTTCTTCGGCGCAGCCATTGTGGTCATCGGCCGCGAACGGTGCCTCCCCGTCATCAGCCTCATGGAGACCGTCCTGGAGCTGATCTTCAAGATCATGTCCTGGATCATGAAAGTGGCTCCCATCGGTGCGTTCGGTGCCATGGCCTTCATCATCGGCCAGTACGGACTGGGCACGCTGAGCACTTATGCCCTCCTGATAGCCGCCTGCTACGGAGCCGCGATCATCTTCATCGGCCTGCTGTTCCTGGTGGCTTGGGGCTTTGCCCGGGTTCCGCTGTGGGCGTTCCTGAAGTACACCCGCGAGGAATTCCTGCTGGCCCTCGGAACTGCTTCCACGGAAGCTGTGATGCCGCGCATCATGACCAAGCTGACCAACGCCGGCTGCTCCCGTGCAACCACGGGCCTGGTGGTTCCCACGGGTTACTCCTTCAACCTGGACGGCGCCGCGATTTACCTGTCCATCTCACTGTTGTTCCTGGCGCAGGCCTTCGGCCACAACCTTGACCTTGGCCAGCAGCTGGCTGCCTTGGGCGTGCTGCTCCTGACCTCCAAGGGCATGGCCGGAGTGCCGGGTTCGTCCTTCCTGGCGCTCTCCGCCACAGCCGCCGCGCTCGGCATCTTCCCCGTAGCCGGCGTCGCGCTCCTCCTCGGAGCCGACCGCCTGATGGACTCCATGCGCGTGGTGGTGAACCTCCTAGGCAACTGCGTAGCAACGTTCGTGGTAGCCAAGTGGGAAGGCCAGTTTGACCGTAGCGTCATGCTCCGGGCCTTCAACGGCGAGATCACCAACCACGATTCCGCCATCATGCTCGGCAAGGAAGAAGTCTTCGAGGAGCAGGAGCTCGAACGCATCAGCGGTGGCCAGGAGCCCTCGCCGAAGTTCCGCGGCGGCCCGGCTGCAGAGGACATCCCGCAGTTCGAAATGAGCAAGAAGGGGCAATCAACCACCCCGGTCTGCCCGGACTAAACCGGATACTTTTTGTACAGCTGATGCCCTTAAGACACGGTCTTAGGGGCATTAGCTGTACAAAAACTCCTTAGAGGGGGAGCAGTTCCGAGAGGTCCGCACGCAGACCGGAGGCGGCGAGCCTGTGGTTCGAAACCGCGTCAGCCCAGGAGAGGCGGCCGGTGACCAGCGAAAGCCACGTGTCGGCGTCGCACTCGATCACGTTCGGCGGAGTACCGCGCGTGTGGCGCGGCCCCTCCACGCACTGGGTGACGCCGAACGGCGGCACCCGCACTTCCACTGAATTGCCGGGCGCGCGGGCGGTGACTTCCTCCAGGGAGTAGCGGACCGCCGTCGCAATGAGAGTGCGCGACGGCGGCGCCCCGGGAACGCTGCCCGGCTCACCGTTACTGCCGGAAGGCTCGACGGCGGCTTGCCAGGCTGCCAGCGCGGCGCGGCCCTCGTCGATGTTGACGCGGCGTCGTGCAACTGCCATGGGTGTTTCTCCTCCGAAGTACTAGTCGAGCAGGGCCGAGACAGCGTGGCCCAACCTGATCTTGCCCACCGTGCGTCCGCCTCCGAGGATGGGCTCAACTACGCGTTCAAGGACGTTCGAGACCGCGGGGATGTCCACAGCGCCACTCACTGCCAGGAGCGTCAGACCTACCAGGGTGGTGGCGCGGAGGTTCCCGTCCAGCATCTTTACGGCCACCGTGGCGCCCGTGGGGGTGGCCAGGACCAGGACGCCTTCGGCACCGATCTTTGCCAGGACCTCAAGCTCTTCCATGACGATCGTGTTGGACTCACCCTTGCCTTGCACGGCCCAGGGGTAGTCGAGCATGGACGTGGCGATGGTGGCGGCACGGGCGTTGGACGTTTTGTCCCCCGGAGACTTGGCCAAGCGGGAGTACGCACGGGCCAGGCCGGTCAGTGACACGGCGGCAACGGGTGCGCCGCAGCCATCGATCCCCAAGTGGGAAATGGTTTCGCCGGTGTATTCCTCAACGACAGAACGGACCCGCTGCTGAAGCGGGTGGTTCGGCTCAAGGTAGCTGCGGAGGTCCCAGCTGTTTTCCGTACACGCCCACAGGAACGCAGCGTGCTTGCCGGAGCAATTGAAAGCCAGCTTGGACTCGCCACGCTCCGAGCGGACCAGCCAGTTGCGGGCGGTCTCATCCTGCGGCCACGCTGTGGGGCATTGGAGGTTCTCTTCCTTCACGCCCGCCGCTTTGAGCATTCCCTCCACCACGTCCATGTGGTCAAGGGAACCGGTGTGGCTGCCACAGGCAACGGCAACCTGGGCGCCGCGCAAGGGCACGCCCGACTGCATGGAGGCCAGGGCCTGGAAGGGCTTAAGGGTGGAACGGGCCAGGATGGGGGCATCGATGTCACCAAGACGGGTGACCACCGAGCCGTCACCGGCAAGAACAACGGCCGCGCCGATGTGCCGGGACTCAATAAAGCCACTTCGTTCGATCACTGCCAGTTCCACCGCAGACTCAACGTTGAACGTTTCATGCGAACTCATGGGCATATGCCAAGTCTAGGGCGCAGCTGGGTCCGAGGAGTGACACAGCTTAGGCCGCGCGCCCTTCACAAAGTACCCTTGAGGACTGTGAAGGTACTCGTCATTGGCCCAGGCGGCCGCGAACACGCCATTGTCCGCTCTCTGCTTGAAGATCCCAACGTTTCCGAGGTCCACGCGGCCCCGGGCAACGCGGGCATCAGCAAACTCGTTCCCACCCATGCGATTGACGGGAACGACCCGGAAGCCGTGTCCGCCCTCGCCACCAAGCTGGCAGTGGACCTGGTTGTTGTAGGACCCGAGGCGCCGCTGGCTGCCGGTGTGTCCGACGCCGTCCGTGAAGCCGGCATTCCGGTCTTCGGTCCCAGCAAGGAAGCTGCCCAGCTGGAGGCTTCCAAGGCCTTCGCCAAGCAGATCATGGCCGAAGCCAACGTGCCCACGGCCATGGCCCGCGTTGCCACCAACGCCGAGGAAGCCGCCGACGCCCTGGACACTTTCGGTGCCCCGCACGTGGTCAAGGATGACGGCCTGGCAGCCGGCAAGGGCGTGGTGGTCACCAAGGACCGCGCGGAGGCCCTGGCCCATGCCCAGGCGTGCTTCGACGCCGGTGGAACCGTGGTGATCGAGGAATTCCTTGACGGCCCCGAGGTTTCCCTGTTCGTCCTCTGCGACGGCCGCACCACTGTTCCGCTTTCACCGGCACAGGATTTCAAGCGCATCTTCGACAACGACGAAGGCCCCAACACCGGTGGCATGGGCGCTTACACCCCGCTTGAATGGGCCCCCGAGGGCCTGGTCCAGGAAGTCATCGACCGCGTCGCCCAGCCCACAGTGGATGAGATGGCCCGCCGCGGCACTCCCTTCGTGGGCGTGCTGTACTGCGGCCTCGCCCTAACGTCCCGCGGCACCCGCGTCATCGAGTTCAACGTCCGCTTCGGCGACCCCGAGACCCAGGCCGTCCTGGCCCGCCTCAAGACCCCGCTCGGTGCGCTGCTGCTGGCAGCTGCCAAGGGAGAACTGGACACCGCAGAAGAGCTGCGCTGGTCCAAGGACACGGCAGTCGCCGTCGTCGTCGCCGCCGAAAACTACCCGGACGCTCCCCGCACCGGCGATCGCATCCGCGGCCTGAAGAAGGTGGACGAGCTGGACGGTGTCCACGTGGTCCACGCCGGCACCAAGCTGGACGATGAAGGCAAGGTGGTCTCCGCCGGCGGACGCGTCCTGGCGGTTGTGGCTCTCGGTTCCGATCTGGTGGAGGCCCGCGAAAAGGCGTACGACGGCGTGGAGCTGGTTCAGCTTGAAGGCTCACAGTTCCGCACGGACATCGGAGGCAAGGCCGCCCGCGGCGAAATCCGCGTGCCGTACACCGCTACCGGCACCATTCCGAAAGTGCAGGCCTGAGCATGACTGATTCTCTTCCCACCGGCGGTTTCGAGACCGAGACCCTGGATCTTCCGGGCTGGACCCACGTCTATTCCGGCAAGGTCCGCGACCTCTACGTTCCGGCAGACGAGGCCATCACGGAGAAGATCGGCCAGGAGTGCGTGCTGGTTGTGGCCAGCGACCGCATCAGCGCCTACGATCACGTGCTGAGCAGCGAGATCCCGGACAAGGGCCGTGTCCTGACGCAGCTGAGCCTGTGGTGGTTCGACCAGCTGGAGGTTGAGCACCACGTGCTGGCCTCCACGGTGGAGGGTGGCGTACCTGCTGCCGTCGAGGGCCGGGCCATGATCTGCAAGAAGCTGGATATGTTCCCGGTGGAGTGCATTGCCCGCGGGTACCTCACTGGCTCCGGCCTGGTGGAGTACAAGGAACACGGCACGGTCTGCGAGATCCCGCTCCCCGAGGGCCTGGTGGACGGTTCCCGCCTGGACAAGGCCTTGTTCACGCCGTCGGCCAAGGCCGAGGTGGGCGAGCATGACGTCAACATCACCTACGACGACGTCGTAGCCATGGTGGGCGACGATATTGCTGCCCGCCTGAGCGAGCTAACGCTGAGGATCTACACCCGCGCTGAGGAGATCGCCCGTGAACGCGGCATCATCCTGGCCGACACCAAGGTGGAGTTCGGCATCGACGCAGCAACAGGCATCATCACCCTGGGCGACGAAGTCCTCACCCCGGATTCTTCACGCTTCTGGGACGCGTCCACGTACGCGCCGGGCAAGTCGCAGCCGTCCTATGACAAGCAGTATGTCCGCGACTGGCTGACGTCCGCCGAGTCCGGCTGGGACAAGTCCTCTGACACTCCGCCACCGGCACTGCCCGCTGAGGTAGTGGAGCGCACCCGTGCCCGCTACGTCGAGGCATACGAGAAACTGACGGGCCGCACCTTCGCCTAGAAGCACCCAACTGAGTCGCAGTTAAGGGCGTTTTGACCCCTCAAAACGCGCTTAACTGCGACTTACCTGGTTAATCAGGCTTGCGAGTGTTCTTTCGCCGCGCGACGCTCGGCGAGGCGGATCTCCAGCACTGCGTCCATGGCTTGCTGCACCCGATCAGAGGCCCCTGCGGCGCTGAAGTCATGCTGGGCCTCCTCGAGGAACTGGAGTGCTTCCGAGGCTTCGCCGGCTGCTTTCAGCGACTTGCCCAACAACAGGGAGACTTCACCGGCAGTGTGCCTGGCCAGGACCTTGCGGTCTGCGTGGATTTCGCGGAGCTTCCCGACGGCGGCCGGAATGTCACCGGTCAGGTACAGCCAGCGTGCGCGGATGAAGGCGACCTCCAACTGATCCGTCGTGTTTCCGCCCACAATGGACAACGCGAGTTCGGCACGTTCAATGGCGGAGAGGGTTTCCGGTTCCACGATGCCGGAGGAAAGCCGGACCGCCGCCGATGCCTTGTTGAACCTGGCCCACAGCTCAATGTCATTGGCGGGGGAGAGGAGCTTGGCTGCGCGCTCGTGGTGCTTGATGCCCTCCACGTAGTCGTGGCGCATGAAGGCGACGTTGCCCACCACCCAGGCAACCTCGCCTGCGAGCTGGGACATGGAGTGCTCGTCCATGTGCTCGATCATGGCAAGGCAGTACTCCCAGGCCTCATCCAGCTTGCCGCTCTCGGCCAACGCGCCGATCAGCGCGCGGTGCGCACCGATGATGAGCGTGGATCCTTTGGGAAGCTGCTCGCTGAGCTTGACGGCTCGCTTGGCATGCTCGACGGCGGTGGCCAGCTGACCTTGTCCGTGACACACTGCGGCAAGCATCTGCCAGGCGCGGACTCCAAGGCCGGCGGATTCCGTGGCCATGGGGTGCTCCAGAAGGTGCTCAACAATTTGCTGGCACTCCTTCAGCTGTCCTTGTTTCATGACGCACTCAGCCTGCATGTACGTCATGTTCCACCAAGCGCTGTTGTTCTTGGCCTCGAGGGCGATCTGCGCAGCGGTGGCGGCGTGGCTGGCGGCGAGTTGGTAGTCGCGCAGATCCCAGGCCTGCCGGGCATACAGGCCGGCCAGGACGTACTCAGCGTCGCTTACGGAAACGGGTTGGCTCCACGCTTCCAAGGCCTTTGGCGCGAGTTCCAGCCTACGGGCCAGCTCTTCGATAACCTCGGCCGTTGGCTCGCGGCGGCCGGTCTCCAGCAGCGAAATGTAGCTGGGCGAATACAGGTTTTTGCCGAGCTCGGCCTGCGTCAACCCACGTTCGAGCCGTTCGGCACGTAGCTTCTCGCCGAATCCGTTTCCCACGGGTCCCTCCTACAGGCGTCTTTTGACCTAAACCTTGACAGTCTCTGTGGAAAACATTTTACAATGTATGTCAACAGGGACCGTGCAATTTCCGTAACGAATCCGACTCGCATTGGGGTACAACATCATGTTCAAGAAAATCATCGCTTCAGTGGCCGTGGCGGGCGCACTGACGTTCGCGGTTGCGGCTCCCGGTGTAGTCTCTGCTGCTCCCGCAGCAGATTCCAGCACAGTAAGTGCCATTGGTAACTGGCCGGACCCGATGCGCGTGGCAGCGCCGACCAAGTCAACGGACACCACGTACACGCCGATGTCCATTGGCAACTGGCCCGACCCTATGTAAAGCAATTGTAGTTAAAGAAACCCCGGGGCGTGACGAGCGATGCCCCGGGGTTTCTTTTTGCTCATTTGCAAGGTCAAGGGAACACAAAAGAGGGCCTTCCAATGGAAGACCCTCTTTTTTTGGTCGGGATGACAGGATTTGAACCTGCGACCTCTTCGTCCCGAACGAAGCGCGCTACCAAGCTGCGCTACATCCCGATCCGCTGCGAAAGCAACTGTTCAAGAATAGCCGAAACGTCCCGTGATGCGAAATCGAGGAGCCGGTGCCCCTTGTCACAGCCACGAGGCAGCGGAGGCTACACCAGCGAGTCCCGCCACGCCCCATGCAGTTGGGCAAACCGCCCGCCTCCACTGATCAGCTCGGCGGGTGTTCCGTCTTCCACAATGCGGCCGTCATGGACCACCAGAACCCTGTCGGCCGTCTCTACAGTGGAGAGCCGGTGGGCGATGATGATTGCTGTCCTGGCCCCTCTGCCACCGGCCACTCCTTCCAGCAGGTTGGACAGTCCTTGCTGGACCATGCGCTCGGAAGGAATGTCCAGGGAGGAGGTTGCCTCATCAAGGATCAGCACGGCCGGTGCGGCAAGGAAGGCGCGGGCGAAACCGATGAGCTGCCGTTGCCCGGAGGACACCCGGCCACCCCTCTTGTTGACGTCCGTGTCATAGCCCTCGGGGAGGCTCATGATGAACTCGTGGGCTCCCACCGCTGCAGCGGCCGCTTCAATCTCAGCCCGCGACGCTTCCGGCCGGCCCAGTGCGATGTTGTCCGCCACGGAGCCGCTGAACAGGAATGCTTCCTGCGTCACCATCACCACGGCGCGGCGGAGGTCGGTGGTGGACAGGTCCCTGAGGTCCACGCCGTCCAGCGTGATTGCGCCGGAGGTGACGTCGTAGAAGCGGGCCACGAGCTTAGCCAACGTTGACTTCCCCGCACCCGTTTGGCCCACCAGAGCAACGGTTTGCCCTGCCGGTATGTGCAGGTCCAGCTGAGGAACAACAACCTTGCCATCGTTGTAGCCAAACTCCACGGCCTTGAAGTCGATTTCGCCGCGGGAGCTCTTCAGCGCCACGGGGTTTTTGGGCGGGCGGACGGTAGGAACTTCCTCAAGGAGTCCGGACACCTTTTCCAGCGCGGCCTGTGCGCTCTGGAAGGAGTTGTAGAACATGGCCATCTGGTCCACGGGTTGGAAGAAGCGTTTGGTGGACAGGATCAGTGCCAGCAGCACGCCGACAGCCAAGTCACCACTGAGCACCCGGAAACCACCCAACAGCAGGACCACGGCCACGCAGACGTTGCCGATTAGCACCAGGCCAGGCTGGAAGATGCCGTTCAGGTTGATGGAGCGGACCGTGTTCTTGCGGTAATCCTCAGCCAGTTCCCCGTAACGGGAGGCATTCTCGCGCTCTTTGCGGAAAGCCTTCACCGCGCGGATGCCGGTCATGGTCTCCACGAAGTGGACGATCAAGCGGGCTGAGACCACCCGGGATTCACGGAACGCGATTTGCGAGTGCTTCTGGTACCAGCGGGCCAGGAAGAACATGGGCACGCCGGCCGCGAGGACGATCAGTCCACTGCGCCAGTCAAGGGCAAAGATGGTGAAGGCGGTGAACACCATGAACAGCATGCCCGAGGCCAACGAACTGACGCCTGAGTCCAAGAGTTCCCGGAGAGCTTCGAGATCCGAGGTCTGACGGGCAATGATGCGCCCGGACGTGTATTTCTCGTGGAACTCAAGGCTCAACCGTTGTGTGTGCCGGAAAACCCTTAGTCGAAGATCCAGCAGCATGGCTTGGCTCAACCGGGCAGTCGACGTCACGTACAGCGCCGTCATTCCAGCTGTGGCAATCGCAGCTGCCAGATAGAGGGAACCAGCAAGTACCAAGGGACCGTTGTCACCCGTCTGCAGTGCAGGGAGGGCGTTGTCGATCCCGAACGCGATGAGCGCAGGTCCGGCAACCCGGGTGAGCTGCGAGACCACCACCATCACGATCGTCAGCCAGAAACGCAACCGTACCGGGCGGATGAGCGAGGCAAGCAAGGTGAGCGACCGGCGTCGTACGGCTTTGCTGTCTGCTTTGGTGAGGAGCGTGTTGTCCTCGTTGGCGGTTCCAAACGTTGCGGCAGTCACCGGCGGGCCTCCTCAGCTTCTTCGAGCTCGTCCAGTTCGGTGTCCAGGTCCTTGGGACCGGCGTCCAGGCTGGCAATGACGTAGCGGTAGTGATCGTTTTCGGCCAACAGTTCCGTATGGGTCCCGACGGCGGTGATGGTTCCGTTTTCGAGCAAGGCCACCCGATCGGCCAGTGCCACCGTGGAAGGGCGGTGCGCGACGATCAACGTGGTGGTGTCGCGGAGTACCTGGCGCAGCCGGGCCTCAACCCGTTCCTCGGTGTTCACATCCAAGGCCGACAACGGATCATCCAGCACCAGGACCTTTGGCTTGGCCGCGATGGCCCGGGCCAGTGCAATGCGCTGGCGCTGGCCGCCGGAGAGGCTCAACCCCTCTTCGCCGATCAGCGTGTCCACGCCATCGGGCAATGAGTAGGCAAACTGGGCCTGTGCCACGTCCAAGGCTTCGTCCAAGGCAGCGTCGCTGGGATCGGGAGCGCCGAGGAGCACGTTGTCCCGCACGGAGCTGGAGAACAGCGTGGTGTCCTCGAAAGCTACGGCCACTATCCTGCGAAGTTCCTCAACGTCGTAATCACGGACATCAACGCCGTCGATCGTCACTGCACCTTCGGTGACGTCATACAGGCGGGGGACCAGTTGGAGCATGGCGCTCTTGCCGCTGCCGGTGATGCCCACCAGGGCCATGGTCTCGCCGGGACGGATATCCAGGGTGAGGTCGTGCAAAAGCGAGCCGCCGTCGTCGAACCCGAACCCCGCGTGCTCAAAGCGCAAGGCGCCCTTTACTGTCTCCGGTACCGCGGCCTGGTCCGGCGAAGTGATGGTGTTCTCCGTGTCCATGACCTCGAAGTGGCGGTCCAGGGCGGTCTTCGCGGTCAGGGCCATGGCAAGGAGCATGCCCGAAAATTCCACCGGTGTGGCCACTACTGCAGCCGTGGCGAAGAATGCCACCAACGCGCCGATGCTGAGTTCTCCACTGGCGGCCAGCATGATTCCCACCACCAGCCCAACGCCCAGAGCCAGCTCCGGAAGCAGCGTGACCACCAGCGTGAAACCGGCTTGCTGCTTGGCTTTCGCGATCTCCGTCTGGCGAAGTTCCTCGGCCTGCCCATTGAAGTTCTCCAGCGCCTCGCGACTCCGGCCAAAGGCCTTCAGGACGCGGATGCCGTGGACGGATTCCTCAACGGTGGTGGCGAGGTCGCCAGCTTGGTCCTGGCTGAGGCGGGTGACCAGGCTGAAGCGGCGGCGGAAGCGGAAGGAATTGATCATGATCGGCACTGCCGCGCCCAGGAAGATCAGCGCCAGCTGCCAGCTCATGGAGAACATCACGCCGACGCCGATGATCACCGTCAGTGTGGTGACCACCAGCATGATCGCGCCGAACGCCATCCAACGGCGCAGGAAGCTCAGGTCCGTCATGGCCCGGGAGAGCAGTTGGCCCGAGCCCCAGCGATCGTGGAACGCCACGGTGAGCTCTTGCAGGTGACCGTACAGGGTCACCCGCATCCTGGTCTCAACCGTCGTGGCCGGGTTGATGACGAACTGCCGGCGCAAAGCCACCAGTCCCGCTTCAGCAACACCCAACGCAAGAATCACGATGGCGGCAATCCAGACTGCGTCCGTGGAACCGCCGGGCTGCAAGGAGTTGTTGACGAGGACGCGCAGGACCTGCGGAATCGTCAACGCAACAATGCTCGCGAGCAAGGCGCAGATCAGGCCCATGAAAAGGCGGGGGAGGATGGGCCGCACATAGGGGTACAGGCGGCCGACGGAGGTGAAAAATGACGTTTGCTTGGACATGCCCGCTTCTCAACAGCTGGATCTTCAGATGGTGCGGAGGTAGTTTCCCGTAGCAACTACCCTATGCCATGGCGTGATTCGTTTCACAGGAGAACGCAACGTCGGTGAAATGTTTGACCCAGTTATTGAGGATCGTAATGATCCCTCTACGTTTAGCTGCGTGCCGTGAGGGTGAGCAGGACTGCCTCCGGGCGGCAGGCGATGCGGACCGGGGCGAAGCGCGAGGTTCCGATGCCGCCGGAGACGTTCACCGGCGTCGTGAATTCATTGCTTTCCCAGTCGTGGAGGCCCTTGGCGCGCCACGTAGGGAGGTCGCAGTTGGAGACCAAAGCGCCGTAGCCGGGGATGCAGATCTGACCGCCATGCGTGTGGCCGGCAAGGATCAGGTCAGCTCCGGCCTCGGTGAAGTGGTCCAGCACGCGCTGGTACGGAGCGTGGATGACGCCCACCTTCAGGTGGGGGCGCGCATCCTGGTTGACGGTGCCGCGGGGCCAGCCTGCGTACCGTTCGCGTTTGAGATGGGGATCGTCCACTCCCGAGAAATCAAAGCGGAGTCCGTTCAGGACCACCGACTGGGCACGGTTGGTCAGATCGATCCAACCACCCATTCCGAACGCGGAGCGAAGCCTCGGCCAATCGAGCTTGACGGGGTCTTTCTTGTGCCTCGAGGGTCCGCGGAAGTAGCCGGCAGGATTCTTGATCCTTGGCGCGTAGTAGTCGTTGGACCCGGGAACGAACACCCCGGGGAACTCCAAGAGCGGACGTAGAGCCCGGATCAGGGGATCTATGGCCTTCGCATGGCTCAGGTTGTCGCCTGTATTGACCACGAGGTCGGGCTTCAGCTCAGCCAGGGACTCAAGCCACTGGGCCTTCTTGTCCTGGCCCGGGACGAAGTGGATGTCACTGAGGTGCAGGATCCGGAACGGCGCCGCACCCTCTGGAAGGATCGGCAAAGTTTCCTGGCGGACCTCGAACTGGTCCTTCTCCCACCAGCCGTAGGCAGCTGCTGCCGCGCCGGCTGTTGCACCGAGGGCTGTAGTGACGGCGAAACCGCGCCCGACGGTGCGGACGCGGTTTGCCAGTGAATCACGGAAGGACACGATTAGTCCTTATCGTTGTTGCCGTTGCCGTTATTGCCATTGTTTCCGTTGCCGCCGTTTCCGTTGTTGGAGGGCGGGGCGGGGTTCGGATTGGACGGCGCAGGCGTGGTGTTGCGCTGCGGGGCCGCCGTGCCCAGCAGGTTGGACGGCGGCGCTGGGAAGGGGTTGGTGCCGTAGGCAGGAGCCACCGACAACATGTAGTTGGTGAACTGCGGACCGGCAATCATGTAACCGTCAATGGCCTCGTAGAACTTACCGTTGACGGTCAGATTGCGTCCGGGGCGGAGCTGATTGTCCAGCGGGTCGCCGAACCAGGAAGCCGTGGCCAGGCCGGTGGTGTAACCAACAACCCAGGTGGAGCCATTGGAGTCGTTGGTGCCAGTCTTGGCGGCCACCGGGAAATTGCCCTTCGTGGAAAGTGACGGGCGGATCAGCGAACCAGATCCTGCGTTGAGCACTTCCTGCATGGCGTACGCAACGCCCCGGGCGACGGCGGGCTCAACGGCGTTTTTGCAGTTGGATGACTGGGCAGGCAATTCAGCGCCCGACTGGTCCTTGACAGATGTGATGGCAATCGGCTCACAGTACTTTCCGTCAGCAGCGAAGGTCGCAAATGCAGCCGCCATGGTCAGGGGTGCAGTCTGTGTGGCGCCGATCAGGTTGGACAAGGTAGTCATCGTGACCTTGGGGTTCGGATCGGTAACCTTACCCGTTTCATCACGGGTCGGGAGCCCCCCATGGATGCCCGTGGCATCAACAATGCCTTGAATCCCGCAGAGGTCCACCTGAGCTGCCGAAGCAAACGTCGCGGTGTTGATGGAGTTCATGAGGCCGTAAAGGACGGTCATGTTGCGGTAGTAACCCTCGTCCGAGTTCTGGAGGTCAAAACTGCCCGGGACGCTCTTGTCATAGAAACCGTTCACCGGTGTGGGACACGTGTTCCGCCAAGGGAAGTTTTGTTGATACGTTCGTCGCGAAGCGTTGACGTTCTGGTTCATCGACTTGCCCTCGTTCAGCCACTGGGCGAACGTGAAGGGTTTCATGGTCGAGCCAGGCTGGAAGCCACCGATGCCGTTGAGGTCATTGCCGTTGGCGTCCAGGACGTCAACGTTGAAGTTCTGTGTCTGATCGAACTTGCCCTCTTGAGGCAGCCAGACAGTGTTCTGGGCCATGCTGACGATCTGGCCCGTACCCGGCTGTACAGAGGTGATGGACGCGCCCCACTTATCCGGGTTGGCGCCGGCCGTGGCATCAACCTGCTGCTGGGCCACGCTCTGGGCTGTCGGATCGAGGGTGGTCTGGATGGTGAGGCCACCACGCTGGACGCGCTTGACGCGCTCTTCGGTGGTGTCGCCATACGCCGGGTTGTTGAAGAGCAGGTGAAGCACGTAGTCGCAGAAATACGGCGCCATGGTGGCGTACGCGCAACCCTGGCGGGCCGGGGTGACCTTGGTGGTGACCGGGGTAGCAACGGCTTCGTCGTACTCGGCCTGCGTGATCTTGCCCTGGTTCACCATGGCGGCGAGTACGAGGTCGCGGCGCTTCTGGGCGTTGTCCGGGTTCGCGATGGGATCGAAGGCCGAGGGGCTGTTCACGAGGCCGGCCAGCAGGGCGGCCTGCGGAAGCGTCAGGTCCTTCGCGGAGGTGCTGAAGAAGAACTTGGAGGCGGCTTCAATGCCGTAGGCGTCACGGTTGAAGAAGACGATGTTGAGGTAGCCCTCAAGGATCTGCTCTTTGGAGAACTTCTTCTCCAACGCGATGGCGAGCTTCATTTCGCGCAGTTTGTCGCCCACGCCCTTGCCGCCACCGTTGAGCTTGACGTCTTCTTCACGGTCGGACGCCACCAGGGACTCATTGATGACGTTGTTCACGTACTGCTGCGTGATGGTGGACGCGCCCTGCTTGTTGCCGCGGGCGGTGCTGACGATGGCTCGCATGATGCCCGTGGTGTCGATGCCGCCGTGCTCATAGAAACGGCTGTCTTCAATCGCGATGACAGCGTCCTTGATGAACGGGCTCATCGAATCCAGCGGAACCTTGGTCCTGTTCTCCGCATAGATCGAGGCGATCGGCGTACCGTCCTTCGCCAGGATCGTGGTGTTCTGGCTGGGCGGATCCACTTGGAGCTCCGCCGGCAGAGTGTCAAAGAACTGAATTGAACCACTGGCGGCACTGCCCGAAACGGCGGCTGCGGGGACCAAAAGGCCCGCCACCAGGACGCCACAAATAGCGCTCACACCGAGGAAACCTAGAATCTTTCCGAGGGTGGTGGCAGTGTCGAATAGTGGGTTCTTGCGAGTCACCATGTTTTCCACTTTACCGGCAAGGGCTAGGCTTTCTGTCATGACCAAATGGGAGTACGCCACGATTCCGCTCATTATCCACGCTACGAAGCAGATCCTGGACCAGTGGGGCGAGGACGGCTGGGAGCTTGTCCAGGTTGTCGGTGGCCCCGATGGCAAAGGCCTTGTTGCATACCTGAAGAGGGAGAAGCAGTAACCATGACCACCCCCGCAGAAACCACGTCTCCCGCGGAATCCGGCGCCCCCACGTCTGCTGTTGAGCAGCGTCTTGCCGAGCTCGGATTGACCCTCCCTGAGGTCGCCGCGCCCGTTGCCGACTACGTGCCGGCCATCATCTCCGGCAACTACGTTTACACGTCCGGGCAGCTGCCCTTTATTAACGGCAAACTCGAAGCTAAGGGCAAGGTATCCCTCGGAGAGTTGGGCACGTCCGACGAGCCCACCGTGGATCCCGACGACGCCAAGCGCTACGCCGCGATCTGCGCCATCAACGCACTTGCCGCCGTCAAGAGCGTCATCGGCGATCTTGACCGCGTCACCCGCATCGTCAAGGTGGTTGGCTTCGTAGCTTCCGAGTCCACCTTCACCGGGCAGCCCGGCGTCATCAATGGTGCCTCCGAACTTCTGGGCCAGGTCTTCGGCGACGCCGGCAAGCACGCACGCTCCGCCGTCGGCGTTTCTGTCTTGCCGCTCGACTCTCCTGTTGAAGTCGAGCTCATTGCTGAATTCAGCTAAGGAACCGGTTCACCCAATTGCCGCAGCTTGCCCGCCGCCTGTTTGTACTGCCTCCCGAACTCGAAGGGGCAGCCCGAAACTGGCTTGAGCTCGGCGAGCGGACCCCCAGGGCCGCCCGCTACGCATCGTCCGTTGTGCTCTTGCGCGACTCGCCCACCGGTTTGGAGACCTGGCTTGGTTACAGGCCAGGATCCTCGCCGTTGGGCGTTGTCGCGTTCCCGGGCGGTTCCCTGGACGCATCTGACGACGATCCCGTCGGGTGGGTAGGCCCCACGCCCCAGCAGTGGGCTGAGCACATGGGAACGGACGACGTCGGACTCGCCCGCCGCCATGTGGTGGGAGCCATCCGCGAACTCTTCGAAGAAACAGGCGTGCTGCTCGCCGGACCGGATGCTTCCTCCACCGTTGAGGCCACATCAACGCTGGACTGGATGAGGGCCCGGGAAGCCGTGGCCGCACAGGAAAAGTCCTTCACGGAGATGCTCTCCAAGCGTGGGCTCTCGCTCCGCACTGATCTGCTCAAACCCCTGGTGAACTGGCTGAGCCCGGACTTCGCGCATGCCCGGTTCAACACGAGGTACTTTGCCGCAACAGTTCCCGTGAACCAGCAGCCCAGCATCCTGGAGAGCAAGGGCGTGTGGGGTCGCTGGGTGACTGCGGCCGAAGCGATCGCACTCCGCGACACCCCGGCGCTCGGTGACGAGATTGGCCAGTCGAATACTGTGGGCCTCACCCTCGGCCAGCTCCTGGTCCCCGGCTCCGAGATCATGCTCGAGAAAATGGCGGCCTCCAACGGTTGCATCGCCTACCTGAGCTACAAACGCAAAGCGCATGTGTACCAGGCCAAACTCGTGGACGAAGGCGGAATCCTGATGCTCGAGGTCGAAGCTGCCCGTACGATCGCCGGAGAACCCCAGCGCGAGCGTTAGCCGCACGCTCTTTCACGTCCCGCGGGTTTGAGCCGCACGCTCTTTCACGTCCCGCGGGCTCGAGCCGCACGCTCTCGCAGTGCCAATAGAAAAGCCGCCCCGGTGAGAACCGGGGCGGCTTTTCTGCTGTGATGCTTAGCGCGAACGCTGGCGCAGACGCTGCATGTCCAGGATCACTACGGCGCGGGCTTCCAGACGGAGCCAACCGCGCTGAACGAACTCGGCCAATGCCTTGTTGACGGTTTCGCGGGAAGCGCCAACCAGCTGGGCCAGTTCTTCCTGCGTGAGCTCGTGAGCCACCAGGACGCCGTCGGTGGCAGGACGGCCGAAGCGGTCGGCCAGGTCCAGCAGGGCCTTGGCAACGCGGCCCGGAACGTCGGAGAAGACGAGGTCGGACAGTGAGTCGTTGGTGCGGCGGAGACGGCGGGCCAGAGCCTGCAGAAGCTGCGCGGAAACCTCGGGGCGCGTGCGGAGCAATGCGTTGAGGCTCTCGTTCTTGAGGCCGGCCAGGCGGGTCTCTGAAACGGCGGTGGCCGTGGCGGTACGCGGGCTGGGGTCGAACAACGCCATTTCGCCGAAGAGTTCGCCCGGGCCAAGGATGGCCAGCAGGGACTCGCGGCCATCGGGGGAGGTGCGGCCGAGCTTTACCTTGCCGGAAACGATGAAGTAGAGCTGGTCACCCTGGTCGCCTTCGCGGAACACGGAGGCTCCGCGTGAAAGGTCCACCTCGGTGAGTTCGTCCGTCAGCAAGCGGAATGCGTCGTCGTCAAGGGTGGCGAAGAGGGGTGCGCGGCGCAATACCTCGATGTCCATGAAATCTCCTGAATATAAGTTTCGGTCGTGGCGCTCAGGCCATTGTTTCAGAATTTTCAAGCTTCTGTGACGTACTTGGCACGCGAAACGCTGAAACGACGCGGGTTTCAGCCATGGAACGCCCTAAATGGGGGCCTCGGAACAGGCTAAGAGCAGCATTCACGGGGCGCCGTGGTGATGCGACTAACGGTTGGTTGTCAGGGTCCACACCTAGAATTGGAGCTACCCGGCTATGAGGAGCATTGGTGTTTGGCTTGACGATATTGGATTTGGCATTGATCTTGATGCTGCTGTCCTACCTGATCTATGGCCTGCGCAACGGCTTTATGGTCACACTCGGTGGAATTGCCGGATTCGTGGTGGGTGCCGTTGCTGCGTTCATCGCGGTGCCGCTTGTGAGTGGCTGGGTGACGGACAGTGGTTGGAGGCTGACCGCTACGGTGGGTGCCGCCGTCGTGCTTATAGCTTTGGGCCACGGGCTGGGGACCATGATCGGGCGCAGAATCCGCCATGCCGTGCGGATCAAGCCGCTGCATGCCGCTGACCGGTTGATCGGTGGCGTGGTGAGTGTGGTGGTGGCTGCGCTGGTCATGTCCATGTTGGCGTTCAGCATCAGTTCGCTGGGCGTGCCTTTTGTTTCCCAGCAGCTGGCCGGTTCCCGTGTGATCCGCTACATCGACAACATCACTCCAACGCCGGTCAAGAGCACCATGGCACAGCTGCGGTCCACTGTGATCGGCGACGGCATCCCCAAACTCATCGAGGGCATCGGGCCCGTGACTCCGGTGCCCGTCCCCAACGCCTCCACGGACACCCCGGCCCTCAACCAGGCTGCCGAGTCAGTCCTCAAGATCGCGGGCACAGCCTTTGAATGCGGCCAGAACCAGACCGGATCCGGATTTGTCGTCTCGCCCGGGCGCGTCGTGACCAATGCGCACGTTGTGGCGGGCGTGTCGCAGCCGGTGGTGGAAGTGCCCGACGGCGGCGCGTTGCCGGGTCGGGTGGTGTACTTCGACCCCCAGCGTGACATCGCAGTCCTGGCCGTGGATGGACTGCAGTCCAGTCCGCTGCCGATGAGTGCCGACCTGCCCGAAGGCAGCCCCGCGGCCTTTGCCGGGTACCCGCACGGCGGTCCTTTCCAATCAAAGCCGGCCACCGTCCAAGGGATTTCGACCATCATTGTCCCGGACATCTACGGGAGCAATCCTTCTCCGGAGCTGGTCTATAAGCTGGCCGGTGACGTTCAGCCGGGCAACTCCGGCGGTCCGCTGCTCACCATGCAGGGCGAAGTGGCCGGGCTCATCTTCGCCAAAACAACCACCGATGCCGCCTTGGGCTTCGCCCTCACCATGGCGGACCTGGAGCCAGTAGCGGCGCAGGCTTCGGGGCTCAGCAACCCGGTGTCGCCCGGTCAATGCACCCGTAAGTAGGACTTCTCCCACATGGTGGGTGTTTTAGGGCTCTCACCTCTCACGGAGCGGGCACGGTTCCCCTGCCTTCCCGCGCCGCTATAGATTGGGAGCCATGACTGAAGCCACTCCCGCCACCGAAGCCGGTCGCGGCACCATCCTTGTGATCAATGGACCCAACCTCAACCTTTTGGGCACCCGCGAGCCGGAGAAATACGGCACGTCAACACTGGCCGACGTCGAGCAACTCGCTATCTCCGCGGCTGCAGCCCATGGCTTCACTGTGGACTGCGTGCAATCGAACCATGAAGGCGATCTTCTGGACGCCATCCACGCAGCGCGAGGCACCGCCGTCGGAATTGTGATCAACGCCGGCGCCTACACGCATACGTCCGTGGCACTTCGTGACGCCCTGGCGGCTGTGCAGCTGCCCGCCGTCGAGGTCCACATCACCAACGTCCACCAGCGCGAAGAGTTCCGGCACCACTCATACCTGTCTGGTGTTTGCACCGCGATTATCGTGGGCGCCGGTGTCCTTGGCTACAAGCTGGCCATCGATTACCTGGCAGACGTGGTCTAACCAGCCGGGACGTGGGAGAGGGTTCCCGGGAAGCCCTTGGGATGAACTGCTCCCCTGAAGTTGGACTGAGAATTTCAGTTCCGATTTGAGGGGAGCAGTTTTTATGTGTTCGCGTAGTTCTTTGTCTGTGGTGCAGCGGGTCTCGGCTGTAGCGTGTTTTGAAAGGGGTCTGGGGTATCGGGCGGCGGCCCGGTACTTGGATGCGCCGCCTGTGCCGGTCAGGGGACTGTATGGGTTATGGAGGATTCATGGGCGAGGAGTGTTGGTGACCAAGGCGCCGAAGTCATACTCTTTCGAGGTCAAGCTGGCGCTGGTGCAGCGGTTCCTGGCGGGCGAAACCGGGCCGGACTTGGCTGTTGAAGCGGGCCTGTCTTCACGTCAACTGCTGCAGAAATGGGTCAGGGCTTATCGATTGGCGGGTGAGGATGGGTTGCGGCCAAAACGCAACGGCACGCCAGCGAAGCCGAAGGTCGCACCTTCTCGGGAACCCGGGGCCGTGCCCTCGCGGAAGCCTGGTGCCGTGCCGTCCGTGAAGTCCGGGGCAGCTCCGCGGTCTGCGGAGGTTTCGGAGCTTGAGCAACTGCGTCGGGAGAACGAACTGTTGCGGGCTGAGGTGGCCTACTTGGGAAAATTGCGGGCCTTGAGGGCTCAGGAACGACGGTGAAGGTTCAAGCCCTCGTTGCTCTCAAGGCTGATTACCCGCTCCCGGTTCTGCTGCGGGTCGCGGGGCTGGCCCGCTCGACGTTCTTCTACCATCAGGCCCGGCTCCTGTCCCCGGACCCGAAGGAAGCTCTCAAGAGCGCCATCACAACGATCTTCACGACCAACCACGGCCGTTACGGACATCGCCGCATCCACACCGAGCTGGTGAAGCACGGCTGGACGGTGGCGAAGAAGACCGTGCTGAAACTGATGCGCGCCCTGGCCCTGCGCTGCAAGGTTCGGCAGCGGAAACGCTATAACTCCTACCAAGGCGAACAGGGCGTGATTGCACCGAACCTGCTGAACCGGGAATTCGACGCCGATGCTCCGAACCAGAAGTGGGTCACCGACGTCACCGAGTTCCGCGTCGGGGACCGGAAGCTCTACCTTTCACCCGTCATGGACCTTTTCGACCGGCAAATCATCTCCTATTCCATCGGTAACTCCCCGAACCTGGAACTGGCCAACACCTCGCTGCGTCAGGCCATCACCTGCCTGGAACCGGGTCAAAAACCGTTGGTGCACTCGGACCAAGGTTTCCAATACCAGCACGTGTTCTGGCGGCAACTGCTCAGCGAAGCCGGCGCCACCCAGTCAATGTCCCGCAAGGGCAACTGCTACGACAACGCGGTCATGGAGAACTTCTTCGGACATCTCAAGGAAGAACTCTTCCACCACGTCCGGTTTCTCAGCACCGACGCCCTGGCAACAGCACTGCACGAGTACATCCGCTGGTACAACAACGAAAGGATCTCCACCAAACTCGAAGGCCAGAGCCCGATCCAATACCGGGCCCAGACCCTCGCAGCCTAAAATCCCAATAGCCAGTCCAACAATCGGGGACCAGTTCAGGATGTGGGAGAGCGTCAGAGGGCCGTGAACCGCAGCAGGATGGCGTGCTCCGGGTTCAGGACCGGCATGGGCAGACCTACCTCGCCCAGGAAGCGCCCGCTGGCCTCCGCTCCCGAAGCCACCCACGGTGCCGGCCTGGCCTCAGTGAACGTGTGCCCGTAGTCGGCATCGCCGGGGGCAGGGAAGATAGCCTCCACCCGGTATGTACGTAACGGGTCCAGCCCCGGAATCGCCACCCGTCCGGGCAGTTCGGCAAAACCTGTACGCGTCTTCACCACAGCGAAAAGTGCCGCAGTGAAGCCGGCCGGGGTGCCGGCGTCGGACGTTTCAGTGTCCGCAACAACGCCGTGCACCATCAGTGACTCGTCCGGCACATCGGCCCGCACCATCCGGCCGCTGTGGATCAGGCCGCGGTGTTCCTTGTACAGGCCAATGAAGCGCTTGAGCTCCTCGCGTTCGGCGCCGGTGACGGAGCGGACATCCCACTCCATGCCGAAGTGTCCGAACAACGCCGTGATGGCGCGGAAGGAGAGGTCGTGGGTGCGGCCAGTGGTGTGCGATGTGGTGGGTCCAATGTGGCCGCCCACCAGCTCGGGCGGAAGCACCAACCCGGTCCATCGTTGAATGGTCTGCCGTTCCAAGGCGTCGTTGCAGTCCGAGGCCCAGATACGGTCGGTCCGTTCCAGGATCCCAAGGTCCACACGGGCGCCACCGGAGGAGCAGCTTTCAATCTCGACCCCGGGATGGGCTGTACGCAGTGCATCAAAGAGCCGGTAGGCCGCCAACGTTTGCTCGTGCACCGAAGCCCGGCCGGCATGCCCGTGTTCCAGGAGGTCGCGGTTCTGGTCCCACTTGAGGTAGCTGATGGTGTTCTCGCTCAGCAGCGCGTCGATGCGGTCGTAAATGTACTGCCATGCGTCCGGGTTCACCAGATCGATCACGTGCTGCTGCCGCCACCCCAGCGGGAGTCGCCCGCCGTCTTTGTGGGAAAGCGCGGACGGACCCACGAGCCATTCGGGATGCGCCCTGGCGATGTCCGAGTCCAGGTTGACCATTTCCGGCTCAACCCACAGCCCGAACTCCATACCGCGGCTGGTCACGGCATCAATCAAAGGCGTCAGCCCATCAGGCCAGAGGGTTTCGTCCACATACCAGTCGCCCAGGCCGGCGTGGTCGCCGCGGCGCCCGCGGAACCAGCCGTCGTCGAGCACAAAACGCTCAACCCCAAGGTCGGCAGCGGACTCCGCGAGCTCGATCAGGGTGTCCAGGTTGTGGTCGAAGTACACCGCTTCCCAGGTGTTGAGGACTACCGGGCGGGCTTTTCCGGAAGCTGCACCCACGTGGTGCGGTCGTGAGCGGAACCAGGAGTAGAACGCTTCCGAGATCCCATCCAAACCACGGTCCGAGTACGCCGCAAACAGTGCGGGCGTGGTGTAACTCCCGCCGGGCTGCAGGACTACTTCGGCCGGCCCCAGAAACTCGGAGCCACCCACCATGGTCCGGCCATCGGCGACGCTGTCCGCAAATTGCTCGTGGTTGCCGCTCCAGGCCAGGTGCGTGGCCCAGACCTTGCCGTGGCGGTTGCCGAATCCGGCGGTCCCCGCAGCCAGCAGCAACGAGGAATCGTGCCCGGTGCGTCCGTGGCGTCCGGTCCGTACCCAGGTTCCCTGCTGGATGGCCCGGCGCTGCGGGTGCCGTTCACGGCACCAGCGACCTGTCAGGTCCAAAAGTTCGACGGCGTCAGGCGCCACCGGGAGCATCGTCGCCAGCTCATCAATCTGGAAAGGCGAGGTGCCGTCGTTGGTAGCCGTGTGCCGCAGTTCGAGAAGCCCGCCCGGGTGCAAGGTGAGGTTGCTGGTCACGGTGATGCCGGCGTCGGGATCGGACTGAACCACGACGGCGGCAGCACCGTCCGCCGTCGCGCTCACCACGCGAAGGCGCAGGGAGAAATCGAAGCCGGGTACGCTGTCGGTAATGCGGTGGCCACGCAGTCCGGGCCGTCCTTGCCAACTCGAGGAAGCCTGCGGCAGGAGCCCTGCGGGGACGTTGGCGTCGATGGCGGAAGGCGGAATTGGCTCGTTGAGAATGGCCAGGTCAGGCAGGGTCTCGCCCAGGTCGGCTCCCCAGTGGGTTATCTCAGCCTCGCCACGGTGGGTGCTGATCACCAGGCTGGTACCTGCGGAACGGAGATGGAGCGGGTGCATGTATGAAGTCACTTTCAATCGGGTGGGCTGTGAACCGGTAGGGAGGTGTTGTGGGGCCCGCTCTGCGCGCTTCGCAATGAAAATAGCGCGCAAAGCGGGCCCCACAACGGGTGGGGGTGTTACTTCGCGAAGAGGGCGTTGACCTGTTCGTTGGCGGCCGTCAGCGAACTGGCCGGGGACTTGCCGGCGATCACAGCGTCCATTGCCGGCTTCATGATTCCTGAAACCTTGGAGGCGTTGTCCGTGATCGGGAGCATGAAGGTGGTCTTGTCCTTCACGTGCTGGGTGAAGGCGCTGACGTCCACGTTCTTGGCCTTGAAGGCTTCTGCGGCTTTATCGGAGGAGGTGCTGATGGCCGGGAACACCACGGCTTTGGAAGCCACGACATCCTGGCAGGCTGCCGAGCCCAGGTATTCGACCCACTTGATGGCGGCGTCCTTCTTTTTGGTGCCGGCCCATACGGAGTCGGCCAAGCCGTTGAACATGGAGGCACGCTTACCTTCGGGGCCCTGGGGTGTGGGGGCGATCCCGACGTCGATGCCCTTGTAGCCGGTGTACTGGCCGATCATCCAGGAGCCATTGCTGTTTATGGCGGCCTTCCCTGCACCGAAGTTATCGGCGGCATTGGCGCCAACGGTGGTTTCAAGCTTGGGCATGTAGCCCTTCGCGGCGAGCGAGGCCCACCAGTCGATGGTGTCCTGGAGCTTCTTGTCGTCGTAGTTGAAGCGGGTGCCCCAGGGGTTCTTGTCTGTGGTGGTCCAGCCAGTGGTGGCGGAAAGGTAGCTCCATTGGGTCTGGCCGGCGTTCTCGGCATCGGAGCCCGGCAGGCCCAACCCGTAGACGGCAACGTTGTTCTTGTCGAAGCCCGCTTCGTCGCCGCGTTTGCCGTTCTTGTCCACGGTGAGGCGGGCGATTGCTTTCTCGTACGTTCCACCGTCCTGCGGGTTCCAGGTCAGGGAACCCATCTGTTCCGGAGTGATGCCGGCGTCTGTGGCCATCTTCTGGTTGTAGAACAGGGCAATGGTGTCCCAGTCTTTGGGCAGCCCGTAGCGCTTGCCATCCTGGCCCACCCAGAGGTCCGCAAGGCCTTCGTTGTACTGGGACAGGTCTACCTTGTCCTGCGCGATCTGCTCGTCAAGGGCCACCAACTGCTTGGTCTTGAGGAAGTCCGGGTACTTGGACAGGTGGTCCGTAAAGACATCCGGTGCAGTGCCGGCGGCCATGCCGTTGGTGAGCTTGGACCAGTAGTCGTCCCAACCGGTCTGGGTGATCTTGACGGTGATGTCAGGGTTGGCCTTGGTGAAATCCGTGGCGCACTGCTGGTAGGCCGGGAGCTGGTTGGCGTCCCAGAGCCAGTAGCTGATCTCGCCCTTGGCAGCCTCTGCTCCGGAGGCTCCGCCCGAGCAGGCGGACAGTGAGAGGATAGCGGCTGCGGCGACGGCGCCTAATGCCTTCTTGTTCATCATGGTTGGTCCTTTCAGGACGGGGTGGGGTGCGTGCCGGTACATGCCGGTTTCTGCGGGAGGGAGGAGGTTATTTGGTGCCGTTGAAGCCGATGGAGTTGACGATTCGTTTGCCGAAGATGGCGAAGAGGATCAGCACGGGCGTGGCGGAGACGAGTGTTGCGGCCATGAGCCCGGACCAGTCCGGCGCGCCTTGCGGGGACTGGGATTTGAAGACTCCCAGACCCACGGTGAGTACCCGGGATTCCTCCGAAGTGCCCACCAGCAGGGGCCAAAAGTACTCGTTCCACTGACCCATGAAGGTCAGCAGCGCCAGGGTCGCGATCGGGGCAGCGGCGTTGGGCATGATGATCTGGAAGAAGATCCGCCAGTGCTTGGCGCCGTCCAGCATGGCGGCTTCTTCAACTTCCCTGGACATGTTCAGGAAGAACTGCCGCATGAAGAAGATCGCGAACGGGGTCATGAACAGGTAGGGCAGCACGAGCCCGAGCATGGAATTGAGCAAGCCCAGGTTCTTGATGAGCAGGAAGTTGGGCAGCGCGGTGAAGATCGGCGGGACGAGCATGGTGGCGAGGAACAGGGAGAAGACCGCGTCGCGGCCTTTCCACCTCAGCCGGGAGAAGGCATAGGCGGCCATTGAGCTGAAGAACACGGCGCAGGCTGTGGTGATGCCGGAGAAGAGCAGCGAGTTCCAAAGGTACTGCCAGAAGTTGATCGAAGCGCCCGAGCCGCCTTCGGCGATGGCTTCGGAGGCACTCTGGAGGCCGAAGACACGCTTGAACGCGCCTAGGTTGAAGTCTGCCGGCAGCAGGTTGGCGGAGTTCGCGGCGAGGGAGCCGTTGGAGGACAGCGCCGTACGCAAAACCCAATAGAAGGGCAGGATGCTCACGGCAACGGCCAGGGTGAGCAGGGTCAGGGCGATGGCGCGGCGCCAGTTGAAGGGCCGGCGGAGCGGCCCGCGGCGGCTGCCGTTCTTTGTGGATGCAAGGGTGGTCATGGCGTGTCCTTAGTCCAGGTCCGACTGGTTGCCGCGGAGGAATTTCATCTGGATGAAAGCGACGATTGCGAGGATGAGGAAGAGGATGACGGCCAGGGCGGATCCATAGCCGAAATCCTGCTCATTGAAGGCGCGCTGGTAGATGTAGAACTGCAGCACGCGGGTTGCGTTGACCGGGCCGCCGGCCGTGGTGACGGCGACGGTGTCAAAGACCTGGAAGGAACCGATGACGGTCACTACCAGGACCAATACCAGGACCGGTCGCAGCAACGGCAAAGTGATCCGCCAAAAAGTGCTCGCTGCCTTGGAACCGTCGATACTGGCGGCCTCGTAGACGCTGTTCGGGATGGCTTGGAGGCCGGCGAAGATCAGGAGCGCCGTGTAACCCATGTGCCGCCAGGTGTTGATCAGCGCCTGGGTGGGGATGGCCCATTGCTCACTGCCGAAGAAGGCCACCCGTGGCAGTCCGGTCCATTCGATGATCTGGTTGATGATGCCGATCTGGTAGTCAAGCATCCAAAACCAGAGCAGGGCCGCGATGACGTTTGCCATCAGATACGGCATCAGGAGCGCGCCGCGGATGAGGGTCGACTTGGCGACGCGGTGCATCAGGATGGCAAGGCCCAGGGCCAACGCCGTTTGAAGGACGATGTTGATGATCACGTATTCCGTGGTGACGCCCAGGGCGTTCCAAAACAGCGGGTCCTTGGCTATGCGTTCGTAGTTCCGCGTGCCGATCCATTCGGGGTCGCCGAGGATGCTGTACTCGGTGAAGCTGAGGTAGATGCCCCGGATGGTCGGGACGAGGTAGAAGAGGATCAGTCCGACCATTGCCGGAGCGATGAAGAAGAGTGCGACCTTCAGGTCCCCGATGCCGCGGAACCCGTCGGATGGTTTTCCCCGCTTCCGTGATTTCCGCGGCGCCCCGGCGGCGAGCCCGGGATCTGGTTGTTTGGTTATCGTGGTCATCGTCGACCCTTTCCTGACTGTGATATGCGTAACAACTGGACCAGAATCTACACGAGTAGATCAGAGCATAGCAAGAGCAGCCGCAAAGTTTTGGTGAAAAATGTTCACATATGTTGTTTCTGTTGACTCGAGTAGATCGCGGTGCAAGACTCGACGGGAAATCAGTGAGTACACAGCGGAGGCTGCTTCGACGGCCCCAGGAAAGGTAAACAATGACGTTTTCGATCGGTGTTGTGGGTGCCGGACAGTTCGGCAGCCAATTCGCCCACTTGTTCAAGATCCACCCGGGTGTCAGCGCGGTCTACGCAATCGACGAACTCCCTGAGCGGGCAGCTGCAGCGCAGGAGCGTTGGGGGCTGGATGGAGTGATGGGCAGCTTCGAGGAACTGTTGGAGTCCGACGTCGATGCTGTCGCCATCTTCACGCAGCGGTGGACTCACGGCCCCTTGGTCGAGCGCGCCCTCAGGGCCGGAAAGCACGTCTACTCAGCCGTGCCCATGGCCATTTCCGAAGAGGAAATTGAACGGATCATCGAGGCCGTGCGCGAGACGAAACTGGTCTACGCCATGGGGGAGACCAGCTATTACAACCCCGCCACCGTCTTCGCCCGGCAGCAACACGCTGCCGGTAAGTTCGGCCGCATCTTCTACACCGAGGGCGATTACGTCCATGACATGGACCTTGGGTTCTATGAGGCGTATCAGTACAGCGGCGGAGAACGATGGAAGGAAACCGCCAGCTACCCTCCCATGCTCTACCCCACCCACGCCATCGGCGGAGTCCTGGGCGCCGTCCCCGGCCACGCGGTCAGCGTCAGCTGCATCGGTGTGAAGGACCAGCGCGGTGACGGCGTCTTCGACAAGGACGTGAGCATGTTCGCCAACGACTTCTCCAACGCCACGGCACTGTTTGAAATGAACGACGGCGGTGCGATGCGCACCAATGAGATGCGCCGGGTCGGGTACCCCTCACACATCCGCGAATCCCGCTTCCGTTTCTTCGGCACCGACGCCAGCTTCGAGCAACTTGCCACCACTACCGTGTGGCAGGACAAAACCACGGTTGAAGACGTCTCCGATCAGGTGGAAACCAAGCCCACCATGTCCCTGGACGATCCCTCACTGGCAGATGTTGCGCCCGAATTGCGGGATGCCTTCATTTCCGGACTGGCCCCGGTGCATGATCAGTCCAGGCTCCCGCAGGAGTTCCTGGGAGCACCCAACGGCCATGAGGGAAGCCACCAGTTCCTGGTAGATGACTTTGTGACGGCCGTGAACAACCGCAGCCTTCCTCCCGTCAACGCCTGGGTGGCTGCCCGGTTTACGTTGCCGGGCATCGTCGCCCACGAGTCCGCGCTGCGTGGCGGGGAGCGTCTTCCCATCCGCGACTTCGGTGATGCTCCCGTGGAGTAGCTAGCATTTACCTCATGACAACTTCGGCGGTACAAACCTCGCGCGGCCCGGTTACACGCAAAGACGTGGCCCGGTACGCCGGGGTGAGTACCGCCGTCGTGAGTTATGTAGTGAACGGTGGACCCAAGAATGTGGCCCCGGCGACGGAAGCCAAAGTGCGCGATGCCATCCGTGTCCTCGGATACCGACCCAACGCAGCTGCCCGGGCGTTGAAGCTGGGGTCAAGTGAGACGATCGGCGTGGTGGTTCCGGACAACACCAACCCGTTTTTCACGCATCTGGCCCACGCCGTGGAAGACGCCGCAGCGGAACTTGGCTTCGGCATGGTGCTCACCAACTCGGACGGCAGCCTGACGCGCGAGCGCAAGAATATCCGCACCCTGGCCGCCCGTCAGGTGGACGGTGTGTTCCTGGCCAGTTGCGTGTTCGATCCCGATGTCTCGGAACTGGAAGCCTCGGAAATCCCCGCAGTGCTCCTGAACAATGCAGGCTCGCCGCCGGAATTCAACAGCGTGGGTGTTGATCTCCAGGCTGGAGCGCGGGCTGCCGTGGAACACCTGATCGGCCATGGGCACACGAACATCGGCTTGGCGATCGGCACCAATACCGGCAACCAGATGGATGGCCGCGAGGTTGGCTGGCTGGCCACCTTGCGGGACGCCGGGTTGCCGGACGGGCCCATGCTGCACGGTCCCTTCAGCCGACCGGGCGGATATGAAGTTGGCAAGCGCTTCCTCTCCATGGCCAACCGCCCCACCGCGATCTTCGCCAGCAATGACATGCAAGCAATCGGCATCCTCCGGGCCCTTCATGAGGCCGGCGTGCGGGTGCCCGAGGACCTGGCGTTGGTCTCCTTCGACGGCTCCCTGGACTCCGAATACAGCTGGCCTGCGCTCACTACTGTTGCCCAGCCCGTTGAAGCGATGGCCCAAGCGGCCGTGCAGGCACTGGTCGGCAAGAGCCGCGGCGAAGAGCTGCAGCATCACATCCTGCCCACCGAGCTGATCATCCGGCAGTCCTGCGGCTGCAAATAGCCCGCGGGAGGTTACGACGGCGGATGGCCGAGTCAGGAGTCCATGCTCGCGTAGCGCTCCGGCCGGGCCAGCACCTGGCCGATCTGGGCCGTACCCGCCGCGACGGCCAGCCGGACCAAAAGGAAACCGGCCGCGAACACTCCACCGATGGTCAGGAACACCACGGGCCGGGTCAGCAGCACCATGCCCGTCAGCGGCAGGACCAGCGCGGACGCGGCAGCCGCGGAAATGCCGGCCACCAGGAACAGCGGCGACATCACGGCCTTGACCCGCGAGGCCACCATCAGCTTGCGCGGCATGCCCACACGGTCCAAGGCAACCAGCATGGATGCCCGGTCAAGCACCGCGGCTGCCTGGTTCACACCCGCTGAACAAGCCACCATCAGGAACGAACCCAACAGGGTAATCATCACCCCGGTGTTGATGTCGCGGACCAACAGGGCCGTCTCATCCCCGGCGCTTCCACCCATGGTGTCCGCCACGGCCATGCCGACACCCACAAAAACGCCCACAAAGCTGGTCATCGCGACGCCCCCAACTTGCCGCCACGATTCCTTGGGGCTCTCCAGCACCGTCCGCGCGGCCAGCAGCTGCTCGGGACGCTTGGCCCGCTTGAGCTGCGAGGACGCCCGCAGGCGCAGGATCCAAGGACCCATCAGGTTCAACGCCAACAACGCCAGGCCAAAGCACCCTCCCATCACTGCGACGATCACAACGAACGCGCCAAAGCTGCTGAGCATGCCCATCGCCACCACTCCCACAACCACCACCAGAGCCGCGATGAGACCGCGAACCCAATGGACGCCGTCGGCCGTCTGCCTGGTCCGGACACCCAACGGCGTAACCACCACCTTGCGAAGTCCCAAGGCAGCACTCGCCGCAGCCAGCACGCAGATGGCCAGGATGCAGCCCAGGATGGAGGGTACGGACAGCCAGGCGTGGCCGGCAATGGCCTGGCCTCGGAACTGGATCAGCCCCAGGAACGGTGCCGCACAGGCGTACAGACCCGCACCCGCCAGCGCACCCACCGCAGCGAGCACCGTGGATTCGATCACGGTCATCCAGACCACGGTTGCGCTGTCGGCGCCCAACAAACGCAAGGATGCCAAGCGGTCATCACGACGACGCGCGGCGAGTCTGGCGGCCGAGGCGCCCAGCGTCAGGAGCGGGATGATGAGCAAGACCATGGCGACGACGGCGAGCGCTTGGTAAGTGCCTGCGATGTCGTCCGACCAGGACCAGAAGACCTGCGAGCCGCCGGCCACGGTCAGGAGCAGTGCGGTGACGGTGCCGAACGCGAGGACCGGCAGCCCGGCGTCGCGCAAACCAGTCTCGCGGAGGCTGCTGCCGTTGCTTCGTGCCAGGTAAGGGGTGAGCCGAAGGGCCATGGCGAGACTAGACATTGAAGGCACCTTTGAAGCTGGTGGCCGGGGTCCCCGGGACGGCTGGGGAAACCGGTCCGGCGCTGTCCGCCACGATCCTGCCGTCGCGCAGCTCCACCACGCGCTGGCATCGGGCTGCCACGTTGGGATCGTGGGTGACCACCAGCAACGTCCGCCCATTGGCTGCCACGGAGCGCAGCAGAACGTCCAAGACTTCCGTTGACGTGGCTGAGTCCAGGGCGCCGGTGGGCTCGTCCGCGAAAACAACCCGCGCGCCCGTGACCTGGGCCCGGGCGATGGCCACGCGTTGGACCTGCCCACCGGACAGCTCGCCCAAGCGGCGTTGCTCCATGCCGGCAAGGCCCAACGCGCCGAGCCACTCCGCGGCCCTTGATTCGGACGTTGCACGGTCGGTGCCGTTGAGCATCAGTGCCATGGCAACGTTCTCCACGGCAGTCAGTTCCGGCAGGAGCATGCCTTGCTGGAACACGAAGCCGAATTCTTCCCTGCGCAGGCGGGACAACGCGGCGTCGCCCAAAGTATCCAGGCGCAAGGGGGCCGATTGCGTACTCAAGGTGATCGAACCGGCGTCGGGCCTCAAAATCCCGGCGAGGCAATGCAGCAGGGTGGTCTTCCCCGAACCGGACGGTCCGATGATCGCAATGGACTCGCCCGCATTCGCGGTGAAGTCGACGTGGTCCAGGGCAATGCTGCCGGGGTAATGCTTGGTGAGTTGCTGGGCGTGGAGGATGGCGTTCATACATCCAGCATCCCCGCCGGCCCCGTCCTGCCGCGTCAGTCCCGCGGCTGAACTCTGCGGACGCGCCTCCACCCGGGGTATGAGACTCAAGTGCTACCTACATGGGTGGGGCCCCGGATGAAGACTTCTTCATTCCCGTTTCATCAACCCCTCATAGTGGCCTGCAACGATGAACGCATGCAAACAATGCGACGAGTCCTCCTGCTGGGGGCGCTGCTGGTCATTCCGGTGCTTCTTGCAGTTGCCGGGACCTTGCTGGCGGCTCCTTCGGGACCGCCGGCGGTGGATGCGAATCCGATCGAGTTGGGACCCGGGCCGGACGGCAAGCCGGCCCCCGGCCTGGAACCAACGCAGACCCCGTCACCGTCCCCGACACCGACGCCCCCGGCACCAACGCCTCCGCCGGTGGCCCCGCCGCCCGCGCCTGCGCCCCCTGCACCATCGCCTGAGCCGGTTGTCCCTGTTCCGGTGGTGCCGCCGGTAGTGATTGATGATGACGACGATGCTGGAGAGGTGGAGGACTGATGACCATGACGGACACCACCACAGCCACCGCAACCTTGCCTGCAGCGCCGGAACGGCATCCACGCAACGGCAGCCCGCGGGCCCGGTCCGGCTCCAAGGTTCCTGCCCGTTGGAGGATCGCGGGCTGGATCCTGCTCACCACGGCACTGACGTTGCTGGCGGTCATGTTGACCATGCGTTCCCTGCTGCTGAACGGTGCGCAAACGCAGGCTCATCAGGATATTGCCCAAGAGCTCCAGGAGTTCCGTGCTTTCGCCGCGGAGGGTGTTGATCCCACCACGGCCAAGCCGTTCACGTCCATTGAGAAGATGCTGGAGATTTTCCTGAGCCGCCAGTCCGCAGCCCAAGGCGAGGTGATTGTGGGGACCGTAGGCCAACGCATCCTTTACACCCCCACGGGAGCGCTCAGCTCGCAGGCCAACGGCCACGACCTTCCGCGGGACCAGGCATTGATGGACTCGATCCGCACCGGCGACGCTTCGTCGGGAATCGCGCATACCAGTGAGGGCGAGATGCACTGGGTCCGCCTGCCGGTGGTTTCCGGCCAGGAGACAGGCCACCTGATCGTGGGCATTTACATGGCCCCGCGTGAAGCGCAGGTAGCAGGAACGGTGCTCACCATCTTCTTCGTGTCCCTGGGCGGGCTGGCAGTGACAGCTGGCATCGCCTGGCTGGTGGCAGGTCAGATCCTGTCGCCGGTACGCGAGGTCCGCCGCGTCGCCGAGGATATTTCCGAGAGCGACCTGACCGCCCGCGTGCCGGTTCGGGGCAGCGATGACATTTCGGCGCTCGCGGTCACGTTCAACACCATGCTGGACCGCATTGAATCGGCATACCGGACTCAGCGGGCCTTCGTGGATGACGCGTCGCACGAGCTGCGCACGCCCATCACCGTGATCCGCGGGCACCTTGAACTCATGGAAGACGACGAGGCGGACAGGGCACGCACCCTTGCCTTGGTGGATGATGAGCTCGCCAGGATGGGCAGGATCGTCTCGGATCTGCTGCTGCTGGCCAAAGTGGACCGTCCAGGTTTCGCGCAGCCCCGTCGCACGGACGCCGCAACGCTCCTGCTGGATATTGAGGCGAAGGCGCAAGTACTGGGACCGCGGGGTTGGCCCATCCTGGAGATCGCCGAGGGAAGCATCAGCGTGGACACCCAGCGGATGACGCAGGCCGTGCTGCAGTTGGCCACGAACGCCTGCCAGTACTCGCCGGAGGACAGCACCGTCAGCCTCGGGTCACGTTTTGAAGGGGAAGGCGGCGCCCGCCGGTTCACCATCTGGGTCTCGGACCAGGGACGCGGTGTGGAGGAAGAAGAAGCGGCGCGCATCTTTGGCCGCTTCCACCGTGGCCAAGCGGCTCAGGACACCGAGCGCGCCAGGCCGGGCGCTGGACTGGGGCTGGCCATTGTCCGCAGCATCGCCGAGGCGCACCAGGGTTCTGCCTGGGTTCGGAGCACGCACGGCAACGGCGCAACGTTCGGCATTACCGTGCCATCACCGATTTACGACGACGGCGATCCCGGCTCGGGCGGCGACGTCACCGAACGCCTGGATGAAGTGAAGGAGCACCACAAGTGAGCAGGATCCTGATCGCAGAGGATGACCGTCGGATCGCCGACTTCATCGAAAAAGGCCTGAGGGCCGCCGGCTATACGTGCTTGGTGGTGGACGACGGTGCCAGCGCCTTGTTGCTGGCACGTTCGGGCGAGTTCGGCATGATCATCCTGGACATCGGACTGCCTATGCTCAGCGGCTTCGAAGTCCTGGAACGCCTGCGCAGCGAAGGCTCCAAGACCCCGGTGATCGTGTTGACGGCCAGCGACTCCGTGGCTGACACCGTGTATGGGCTGGAAAGCGGAGCCAACGATTACATGACAAAGCCGTTCCAGTTCGCGGAGTTGCTGGCCCGGATCCGGTTGCGGCTCAACGATGACGCTGACAGCTCGCCGGTGCTGAACCTCACCCACGGCGACATGGTCCTGGACCTTCGGAGCCGGAGGGTCCGGGTGGGGGACTCCGGAGCTGATCTTACGGCCCGCGAGTTCTCGCTCCTGGAGGTCTTCCTGCGCCACCCCGGCCAGGTGCTCACCCGGGAACAGTTGATCTCCCACGCCTGGAACATGGATTTCGATCCTGCGTCGAACGTGGTGGATGTCTATGTCCGCGCGCTCCGGGCAAAGATCGGGGCGGAACGGCTGGAGACCGTCCGTGGCGCGGGGTACCGGTTGACATGAGAGAGGTCTATTACAGCTCAGCGCCCACCCCGGTGACGCAGCCGGCGGAGGGTGATGGCGGCAGGAAAATCCTTGGAGTCCTCCGTCCCGCAGCAGCGATCGCCATGGTGGCGGCACTGGCCCTGATGACGGCGTTTGCCGTGAACTCGGTGAACGGGTGGGGCCTGGACGGTCACGCAGCGGTGACCCTTTGCATCTTTGTTGCAGCCATCTGGTTCTGGATCTTCTCCCCGGTGGAGGACACCTATGTAGCCTTGGGTGCCGCCGTCGCACTGGTGATCAGCGGGACCCTTCCCACGCAGAGTCTCTTTGCCGCCTTGGGTGAGGACACCATCTGGTTGCTGATGGCGGCATTCGTCATTGCCAGTGCGGTGGCTTCCACTGGCCTGGCGGCGAGGGGTGCAGCCTTCATCATTTCCGGTGCGCGTTCTGTCCGGCAATTGGCGCACTTGTCCTGCCTTGGCTTGGTAGTGACGGCTTTCGCCATCCCTGCGACGTCCGGCAGGGCAGCGCTGGTCCTGCCCATTTTCCTGACGTTGCGGAAAGTCCTTCAGGACCGTCCTGCCGTGGTGAAGATGTTGGCGGTGCTGTTTCCTACGGTGATTCTGCTGTCCGCGGTCAGCTCCTTCCTCGGTGCCGGAGCTCACCTGATTACCAGCCAGATCCTGCAATCCGCGGGGTTTCCGGGCTTCGACTTTGCCTCCTGGCTGTTGCTGGGCCTGCCGTTGGGTCTGGCCACCTCCTTCATGGCCACAGAACTGGTGGTCAGGCTGTTCACGGCAGCCCCGGACAGGACCAAACCCCTCGGGATCAACATGGCCGAGCTGCAGAAGGACAGCCCCCAACGGATCTCGGGACCACTGGACCTGGACGAGCAACGGTCGCTGTTGCTGCTCGGCGCGGTGGTGACACTGTGGTGCACCGAACCGATCCACGGGCTCGATCCCGCCCTGGTGGCCCTCATGGGAGCCCTGGTGGTTTCACTGCCGTCCTACGGATCCGTCACGCTGGGCTCCGCGCTGAAGAAGGTGCCCTGGTCCATGCTGATCTTCATGGCTGCCACCCTGGCGCTGGGATCGAGCCTGGTGACGACGGGAGCGGCTGCATGGCTGGCACATTCCCTGTTGGGACCTGTGGCTGTGTTCGGCGTGGCGAAGCCTTACATCTTTGTGGTGGTTGTTGTGGTGGTGTCCACTGCCGCGCACCTGGTCATCCAGTCACGATCAGCCCGTTCTGCAGTCCTCATCCCCATCGTGGTGGCTTCGGCAGCGCCCATGGGAGTGGAACCCATGGCAGCAGCTTTTGCCTCCACCGCCGCAGCAGGCTTCTGCCATACGCTCACCAGTTCCGCTAAACCGGTGGCCATCTTTGCCGAAACAGACGGCAAGGCCAACTACCAGCCGGCGGATCTCCTCCGGCTCTCTGCCTGGCTGGCACCCCTGAGCGTCGTCGTCGTTCTGCTGTTCGCTTTCACGGTGTGGCCCCTGTTGGGCCTGCCGCTCATCACCTCGCCATAACCCACAAGAAAAAGGTGTCCTCATGGTCATGTCCATTCCGCAACGCATTCTGGTTGCGCCCTCCGGTTTCAAGGAAAGCCTCGACGCCGTTGAAGTCGCCGCCGCGATTTCTGCCGGAATCCGCCGGGTCATTCCGGGCGTCAGCATCAACTCCGTCCCCATGGCCGACGGCGGCGAAGGCACGGCGGCAGCGCTTGCCAGCGCCACCGGCGGCAAGATCATCCGCACCCGGGTCACCGGTCCGGTAGGCCTGCCGGTTGATTCCCACTTTGCGGTCCTCGGCACGGTGGACCGGCCAACAGCGGTGGTGGAGATGGCTGCCGCGGCCGGCCTGCGCCTGGTCCCGGGCACCATGCGCAACCCCGGGCTGACCACTACCCGAGGGGTGGGGGAGTTGATCCTGGCGGCCTTGGACCAAGGCGTGGAACGCATCGTGGTGGGCTGCGGGGATTCAGGAACGTCCGACGGCGGTGCGGGCGCCTTGCGCGCCTTGGGCGTCAGGATCCTGGACGCGAACGGCAAAGACCTGCCGGAGGGCGGTGCTGCCTTGGCAGATGCCGGGAGTGTGGACTTCTCGGGGCTGGATCCCCGGCTGGCCGCGTGCCAACTGGAGTTGGCGCTGAACCCGTTCAATGTCCTCTGTGGTCCGCAAGGCGTGGCCCGGGTGTTCGGCCCGCAGAAGGGTGCCACGCCGGATCAGGTGGAACAACTGTCCCAAGGCCTGGATCATTGGGCTGCCCTGTTGGCCGAAGCCACCGGCACCCCGGAGGAATTCCTCAGGACCGGCCCGGGAACAGGAGCCTCGGGCGGGCTTGGCGCCGGACTCGCTGCGGTAGGTGGCCGGTTGGTTCCACGATTCGAACTCTTGCTGGATTCAGGGCTGGCCGGGATAGACCTCGACGCCCACATTGCCAACGCCGACCTGGTGGTCACGGCTGAGGGCGCTATCGATTTCCAAACGCCGCGGGGCAAGGTCCCGGCGGAAGTTGCGCGGCGCGCACAACGGGCAGGAGTCCCCGTGCTGGCTTTCGCAGGTTCCATTGGCAAGGACGCAGCGGACGTCCACGCCGCCGGCATCGACGCCATTGCCGGGATCATCCCGATTCCCATGGACCTGGACAGGGCCGTTGCCGAAGGAGCCACCTTGTTGCAGGAAGCTACGGAGCGCACCTTCCGGGTACTGCTGTTGGGTTCGGCTATCTCGTCCCGCGTGGGTGCGGCCGCCTAGCCTTTTAGGCGCCTGCGATCCTCAGCTTGGCCACATTCTCGGCCAGGACACGGCGGGCATCTTCGCCGAGCATCGAATCGGTGATCAGTTCGTCGGCCTCCTCCAACTGGGCGATCGACGCGATGCCCACCACGCCCCATTTGCTGTGATCAGCCAGCACCACGGTGCTTCGCGCTGACGTCATGAACGCGCGGTCGGTTTCGGCTTCCAGCAGGTTGGGCGTAGTGAAACCGGCCTGTGCATCCATGCCGTGCACCCCCAGGAACAGGACATCGAGGTGGAGTTGCTTGAGGGAAGAAGTGGCAATCGGCCCCACCAAAGCATCGGACGGTGTGCGCTCGCCGCCAATCAGGATCACGGTAGATCCGAACCGGGCGGGTCCCGATGACGATCCGTGATGGAAGAGGTCAGCGATCCGCACGGAGTTGGTGACCACAGTGATGCGGGGGCCGTGAACCAGTTCCTGGGCCAGGGCCCAGGTGGTGGTTCCAGCGCTGAGACCGATCGCCATGCCTTCCTGGACCATCGAGGCGGCCTCGACGGCGATGGCGTGCTTCTCCGCGGTGAGCTGCGTGGACTTGAGCTCAAAGCCAGGTTCGTGGGTGCTCGCATCGCCGGGAAGCTTGGCTCCGCCGTGGATGCGCTCTACCCGGCCCGCTTCCTCAAGGGCTTCGATGTCCCGCCGGACGGTCATGGGGGAGACCCCCAGCAATTGTGCGAGGTCCGAGACCCGGACGACGCGCTCGCGCTGGACGGCGTCGATGATGGCGGTGTGGCGTGCTGCCTGAAGCATCGGGGCCTTTCTGGGGAACCTCGTCAAACATGGGGCTGAGTCTGGCTCCAGTCTAGGGCGGGGGCCCTCCGCCCGGCGGCTCATTGGATCGCGGCGTCGTCACCCGGCCGTCATACCACTGCTTAAAGCACGACGGCGCCGCCCACCCCGGGAGGTGAGCGGCGCCGTCGTGCGTTATCTACTTGCGGAGCGAATCAGCAATCTGCTGCATGATGCCGGGGTCTGCCAGGGTGGTGGCGTCACCGGTATCGCGACCTTCCGCGATGTCCTTCAGGAGGCGCCGGACGATCTTGCCGGATCGTGTCTTGGGCAGTTCCGGAACGATCAGCAGCTGCTTGGGCTTGGCAATCGGGCCGATTTCCTTGCCCACATGGTTGCGCAGTTCCAGGACGGTTTCGTCGCCGTTGTTCACGGCGTCACCGCGAAGGATGACGAACGCGACGACGGCCTGGCCGGTGGTGTCGTCCGCCGCGCCCACAACGGCTGCTTCGGCAACGGAGGGGTGAGAGACCAGTGCCGATTCGATTTCCGTGGTGGAGAGGCGGTGGCCGGAGACGTTCATGACATCGTCCACGCGGCCCAGGAGCCAGACGTCGCCGTCCTCGTCCTTCTTCGCACCGTCGCCGGCGAAGTACATGGCCTCGAACCGGGACCAGTACGTGTCCTTGAAACGGTCGGGGTCGCCCCAGATGCCGCGCAGCATGGACGGCCACGGTTCGCGGACCACCAGGTAGCCGCCTTCACCGTTGGCCACGGGCTGGCCGGCTTCGTCCACGACGTCCACGGCGATTCCGGGCAGCGGAACCTGCGCCGAGCCGGGCTTGGTGGCCGTGACGCCGGGCAGCGGCGCGATCATCTGGGCGCCGGTTTCGGTCTGCCACCAGGTGTCCACGATCGGCGCGGGGTTTTCCTTCTTCTCACCGTTCTTGCCGGCGTTGGCACCAATGACGTCGCGGTACCACATCCATGCTTCCGGGTTGATGGATTCGCCCACCGAACCCAGGACGCGGATGGAGGAGAGATCGTACTTGTCCGGGATGTCCCGGCCCCACTTCATGAACGTCCGGATCGCCGTGGGTGCGGTGTACAGGATGGAAACCTTGTACTTCTCCACGATTTCCCACCAGCGGCCCTGATGCGGGGAGTCCGGGGTGCCTTCATACATGACCTGCGTAGCGCCGTTGATGAGCGGGGCGTAGGTGACGTACGAGTGGCCGGTGACCCATCCGACGTCGGCCGTGCACCAGTACACGTCCGTTTCGGGGTGGAGGTCAAACACGGCTTTGTGCGTGTAGGCGCCCTGGGTGAGGTAGCCGCCGGTGGTGTGCAGGATGCCCTTGGGCTTACCGGTGGTGCCCGAGGTGTAGAGGATGAACAGCGGGTGCTCGGAGTCATGGCCGACGGCGGTGT
Organism: Arthrobacter sp. R3-55; assembly: GCF_054161505.1. Lineage (NCBI taxonomy): Bacteria > Bacillati > Actinomycetota > Actinomycetes > Micrococcales > Micrococcaceae > Arthrobacter > Arthrobacter sp. R3-55. The sequence goes on from NZ_CP096423.1 coordinate 897,353, forward strand.
GTTCGGTTGATGCCTTATCCACGGTGTCGGACCACCAGAGGTCGCGGCCTTCAACCCAGTTGACGTCCTCGCCGTTGCGCTTGACCACCACGACGTTCTGGACAGTATGACCCTCTTTGGAGAGGGCTTCGTCCACTGCCGGCTTCAGGGCGCTCGGCTTGCCGCGGCGGTAGGTGCCATCGGCGGTGACCACCAGCTTGGCTTCGGCATCCTCGATCCGGGAACGCAGGGCATCGGCGGAGAAGCCACCGAACACTACCGAGTGCACGGCACCGATTCTGGCGCAGGCAAGGAGCGTGATGACGGCCTCGGGGATCATGGGCAGGTAGACGGCCACGCGGTCGCCCTTGGCCACGCCGAGGGACTCGAAAGCGTTCGCTGCCTTCTTGACCTCTTCGGTCAGTTCAGCGTACGTGTAGGTGCGGGTGTCCCCGGGTTCGCCTTCGAAGTAGATGGCAACGCGGTCGCCCAAGCCATTTTCAACATGGCGGTCCAGCGCGTTGTACGCAGCGTTGACCTCGCCGCCGACGAACCATTTGGCGAACGGCGGGTTGGACCAATCGAGGGCCTCGGTGAAGTCCTTGTCCCACGTCAACAGCTCGCGGGCCTGCTTGGCCCAAAAAGCAGGACGATCAGCTTCAGCCGCTGCGTAGGCGTCAGCACTTGTCACGGCGTTCGCGGCGAACTCTGCCGATGGCGCGAATTTACGGTTCTCGTGGAGAAGGTTTTCAAGCGCCTCCACGTGTGCGGCCGGACCGTTCTGAGCAGTTGAAGCTGCAGCGGTGGCCGTGGATCCGGTGGTGTCCTGGGACATGGTGAACCTCATCATTCATCGATCTTTGCTGCGCGGATCCTGCCATGAGGTACCCGCCCGGGCCGTCGTCGGCGTCGAGCGCGTCCCTCAAAGGTCCGCAGAGTGCTGTCCGCCATCAACACTATCGCTTTGGAAGGTCCTACGTGTGCGTGGTCACAAACGCGCCAGCGAGCGGCGCTGATTTAGCGACGAATGGCATCACCGGCGTCCGGGAACCGTTTACATGACGCACGACGGCGGCGCCCTCCCGCCGTAGTATGCGCTGCCGAAGCCGGTCACTATCTGTAAGGGACCTTGGAGTTTGCTGTGGGCGAAGCCGGATGGCCGTTTTCAGCTAGAACCCTGTCAGTGGGGTGGCATAGGCTGAAGAAGTCTTGGGACTCACCTTGAGCGTGACCGGTTTTCCGCGGAATCCTGCGGGGGTCACCTGTCCGGACTGCCCAAGACGCCGCCGTACGAAGGAGAAATAGATGAACCAGCTGAGCCCAGGCCCGCACGACTCACCACGAACGGGACCGGAGACCACGGCTGGAACGGCCACCGCACCACGTGGCAACGCCGCTGGAACTTCTGACGCTGCCGGGAAAGATACCAGCAAGTACGACGCCGTCGCGGGGCCCTTCACCATCCGGGACCTCACTGTATTCGGCTCCACGCTGTTGATGTTTGTTGCGTCCTTGCTGCCGATGTTCGGGGAGCGCTACAACCTATGGAACCTCGGCAACCTTTTCTTCCTCCTGCTGGGCATCATCCTGCCTTTGGTGGTGGTGGCCCTCTTCGTAGCCCGCAGATTGCAGCCTGGAACCATCGTCCGGGTTGGTTCGCTGTCCGTTGACCAGTTCGCGTCCGTCACGGCGTCCTTCGCGTTTCCACTCTTCTTCCTGACCATCGCCAACTCGTTCAATGGCGGCGTGCTGCTGGGTTTGATCGGTTCAGTGGGCCTCCTGGCTGCAACCGTCCTGGCCCCGCATCTCCCGTGGTTGTCCGCTGACTTCAAGGGCCGCGCCGAAACACCGGCCCACGTGATTGCCCGCGAAGCCGCAGTACCAAGCCGCAAGCCTGCTGCTCCCAAAACACCGAAGGAACCCACAGCTTCCAAGCCGACCGCAGGAACGGCCACGGCTGCTCCGGGGCACGGGTTCCAAGGATCGACGTCCGGATACCAGGCTCCGGGCGCTGCCGTTCCCGGGGCGGCGGCTGCTGCGGCCTCTACCGGAGCGACCGGCGCGGCTACTTCAGGGGCCGGCGCTTCCGCTGGTGCTTCCGCCGCTGGTGCTGGTGCTGGTGCCAGTCCGTTCGCTCCGCCAGCCAGCCACGGAGCTGCAGCGCCGGCCGCAACGGAGGCTCCCGCCGTCGTGCATTCAGCAGACGTGACCTCAACGGGCAGCACTCCGGCCGCCAGCGCTCCGGCAGGCCAGACATCAGCCGGGGCAAGCGCTGGTACTTCAGCGCCCACTCCGGCGCAGGAGGTTGCAAAGGGTGCTGAGGCAGGGACGGAAGCCGGTAAGACCCCGGCGGCCGCTGAGCCCGCTGCTTCTGAGCCTGCCACGACCCAGCACGCAACACAGCCTGCAGCCCAGCAGCCTGCAGCCCAGCAGCCGGCCGCCCAGCAGCCATGGGCCGCCACGATGGCCACCCCCATTGTCTCCGGCGACACCCGGCGAGTGAGTGAGTCGATTGGTGCAACCGTGGACCCGGCCAGCCGTCCGGAGGACTCCGATTCCCCGCAGTACGAGGCTTTCTGGTTCGCGGTGGCCCAGCCCAGGACTGCGTACGACGAACACACTGGCGCTCCGGCCTTCACCATCGAGCCCGGCGGGTGGGTGCTGGCACTGGAGGACCGCGGCCATGAGTTCCTGGTGCAGGACACCGACGGCAAGGTTGGGGTTCTCCGGGAGCTCAGCAACATCGAACGCGGCTAGGCAGGGACGTCGTGGCCATCGCTGAAGCTGGTTCGCTGCTCGCGCTCAAGCGCCGGGCACGCAAGATCAACAGGGTTCTCGCTGAAAAGTACCCCTACGCCCATGCGGAGTTGGATTTCAGGAACCCCTTTGAGCTGGTGGTGGCCACGGTCCTCTCCGCCCAAACCACTGACGTGGCGGTCAACCAGGTCACTAAAGTCCTGTTTGCGCGCTATCCGGATGCCCGTGCCATGGCTGAAGCGGATCCCTTGGAGCTTGAGACCATCCTTCAGCCCACGGGCTTCTTCCGGGCAAAAGCGCGGAACGTACTGGCGCTTAGCACCCGGCTTGTGGATGAGTACGACGGCGTGGTCCCGGGACGCCTCGAAGATTTGGTGACGCTCCCGGGTGTTGGGCGAAAGACCGCGAACGTGGTTTTGGGCAATGCGTTCGGGATTCCCGGGATCACGGTGGATACTCACTTCGGCAGGCTGGCCCGCCGCTTTGGATGGACGGCGTCGGACGATCCCGTGAAGACCGAGTTCGACGTCGCTGAATTGTTCGAACCCCGCGACTGGACCATGCTCTCCCACCGGGTGGTGTTTCACGGACGCAGGGTTTGCCATTCCAGGAAGCCGGCCTGTGGTGCCTGCCCAGTCGCGAGTCTCTGCCCGAGCTACGGCGAGGGCGAAACGGATCCCGTCAAGGCAGCCAAGCTGCTGAAGTACGAGCTCGCGCCAGGCAACGAAGCTTTGCTGGAGAAGCTGCTGGCCGAGACACACAGGGCCGCGGAGATCCGCATGGAATCACAAAGGAGGCCCGGGTGACCGCGCTTGAGGAACTGTCCGCGCTGGTCACCCGCTTTGAAGAAGGTCAGCAACAGCATTCGGCTCTCTGGGAGAAGTTGCCCGTCATACCGGAGACCAACCGGCCGGCCGCTGTCCTGATGCTGTTCGGCGTGCTGGATGACGTACCGGCTGAGTCCGGGCGGCCCATAGCTCCTGCAGACCTTGACGTCCTGCTGTTGGAGCGCGCACACACCCTCGACGACCACCCCGGCCAGGTAGCTTTCCCTGGTGGAATGGTGGACCCGGAGGATGAATCGGTAGTGGCCGCCGCATTGCGCGAAGCCGTAGAGGAAACCGGACTGGACGCCAGCGGCGTTCGCGTCCTCGGCGTCATCCCCGAGCTCGGATTGATCCGCAGCAACTTCCGGGTGACACCTGTGCTGGGCTGGTGGGATGCGCCATCGCCCGTCCGCGTGGTGGACTACGCCGAATCCGCGCAGGTCTTCAGGGTGCCGGTGCGCGATCTCCTGGATCCTGCCAACCGCGTCACCGCCACCATCACCCGCTTCGGCCGCACGTATACCAGTCCCGGGTTCACGGTCAATGGCGTGCTGGTGTGGGGCTTCACGGGGATGGTCCTCAGCGGGCTCTTTGATGAACTGGGCTGGACCGTTCCCTGGGACACGGACAAACTGCGGGACATCGACCTCTAGCAGCAGGTGTCCGCTGTGGTTCCGATCCGTTATCGGACTCTCAGAACCAATTCAGGACATCTTTCATGAGCCACATGACCAAGCCGAAGAGCAGGAAGATCGGCATTAGGTACAACACCCAGACGCCGTGAATTTTCCGCTTTGTCATGCGAGGCTCCTTCCGTTGACTGCGAGTTTACCCAGAGCCGCAGCCCGAACCTGCCTAGTATCGAGACAAGTTCTGCATATTGCGCAACGGGGCGAGGTGCAGCAGCCAACTTTTGGATATCCCTGTCGCACAGCTCTTGGATCGAAAATCTCTCGGCTGCCGATTGAGCGCCCGTAAGCCGATCCTCTTCCGGACAGTAGCGTCGAAGCAACTGCGTCGAAGCAACTATGGAGGTGCCAGCGCGAGTGGAAGAGTCCGCTAGGCCACAAACGCAGGTGGTTGGTTTGTATGTATAAGGTCGACGTCTTGGATTTCTGGTCTCCAAAGGAGTGCATGCCTTTGTCCATCGGCGATTATGCTCAACTCCACGATGTCCCCTTTGCGTACGGGTCCAACGGGGCTAAAGAATCGGTAGAAAATACCAAAGGTGCTGGGTTCTCCTGAGACGCTGTCTGCCTTTAGCCAGAGAATAACGCCAGCTTGGCCACCGGACTTACTTACAACCGTGGCTCTAATTTTCCGCCATTGAACACCTGAGGCGACGAGACGGCGGGCTGCACCAAAATCGGTGAGTTCCGTCCAGAGCGCGAAAGCGATGGCGAGCGGTGCCACCACAAGAAACACCGCAAAGAGTATGGGGTTTGGATGGCCCGCATCATCGATACCGTCGAGCCAGATATCGTGAGGATCAGATTAGGCGACGTTGATCCTGGCGTTCGATCCAACCGGTGGCAGGGTGTTGCAGTAAGCATTAGTTTTGGGCGACGCTGTGCAGCTCTTGCCCATCTACGGTGTAGCTCATGTCGAGTTGGCAGGAGGCCGTGCGGCTACGCGGACTTTCCGTTTGTGCCGTAACGGTTCCCTCGATGGTGGTGTAGGTGGCCGTTGCATGATTGATGCCAGCAATTACGCTCCAACCTAGCAATGCGGTGACGGTTCCGATGACCAGTATGGCTGCGGAGCGCTTTATCAAAAGCCTTCTGCGAAGTCGACTGCCTTCCCAGACTGGCTGTTCGCGGTCGGGCAGGGGAGAGGCTTGAAGGCGTCTCTGCTCAGTTATCTGTACCCAGTGGCTCCCTGAACCTTGGGATTCCGAGTTGATCAAGGTGTCCGGTTCTTCCCGTCGATGCACAGTTTTTCCTCCAATGGAGTGTGTCCTGGATGCATCAGTGCGCGCACAGCACAGGCCCCCATAAATGAACTCACCCTACCGGGAGCGCAGGCGAGCGTGGCTATTACACGCCCTAGAATGGCTGCCCGTAAGCCGGTCGATCTCCGTGTCTGGGAATCCCGCCGTCATGTTCCGCGCGCTTGCTGGCCAAGGCCATGTACGTAAGAACCCGCACGATGACGTGCACGGTGACGGGAATTACTGCAACCATGTCGCGAAGCAATGGCAGCCTCCGAGGGAGCGAACGCGGCCGACTTTGAAAATGACAGCAGCGCTGGTTCGCTGTCAGGCGGCCTTGCGCGCCGCCGTCGAACGATCCACTACCAGTCCGGTGGCAGCGTTTTCTCGGACGGCGTTGATGCCTGCAATGACACCCTCCAGGTGTCTGAACGTCGGTGATTCGGCCACGACGGTTCCGTCGGCCGCGGTCAGGCGGAACCGGTACATTTCGTCGTTGTCCTGAAGAATTTCAAACCTGCCAGCCATTGATGCTCCCCCTTGATGCTTCCTCGCACACATATGTGGACCAGCAACGTATCCACATAGTGAAAGTAGCCAGAACCGGGGGAGAACAAAAGTTACTTGGCGGTACCGGTCATTCCGGCTCATATGGCGGCATATGACTGGATAGTCCACGAGGTTGTGGGTACTGTGCGGCTACTTCGCTTTGTCGTAGGACTCGACGACGGCGACGGTCACCGGAAATTCGACCGGGATGCGCCCGAACATGAGCTCCTTGGCCGCGGCGGCCGCCTCTTCGATGGCTTGGATACAGGCATCAACCGCGTCGTCCGGGGCGTGGACCATCACTTCGTCGTGCAGGAAGAAGACCAGTTCACCAATAGGTGAGCCTTCGGCGCGCGAAGCCCGCAGCCGTCGTCGTAATTCTGCCAGCCAGCAGGCTGCCCATTCAGCAGCCGAGCCCTGGACTACGAAGTTGCGGGTGAACCGGCCACGGGACCTGGCCAGGTTGTCGGCGCGGCGCTGTTCTTCGGCGGTGGTGGATTGCTGGCTCCGCAACCAACCGGCGGACGGCGGCGGGCTGCTCCGGCCCAACCGCGTGGTTACTGTCCGCCCTGCCTCGCCCTCGCGGGCTGCCTGCTCCACGAATCCGACGGCGCGGGGGTAGGTCCGCGTGAGCTGCGGCATGAGCCTGCCTGATTCCCCCGTGGTGGCACCGTAGATTGCTCCCAGCAGCGCAATCTTGGCCTTGGCACGGTCACCGCCGAAGCCTTGGGCGGCGATGCCCGCGTAGAGGTCCTTATCCCGCGCAGCCTCGGCCATTTTGGTGTCCTGGGCCAGCGCCACGAGGACCCTGGGTTCCAGCTGCGAAGCATCGGCAACGATGAGCTTATGACCCGGATCCGCATGGACCGCCGCCCGGATGTTGCGCGGAATCTGCAGTGCGCCGCCACCGCGTGAAGCCCAGCGGCCGGACACCACTCCGCCCACCACGTACTCGGGGTGGAACCGGCCGTCACGCACCCAGGCGTCCAGCCATGCCCAGCCGTTGGCCGTGTGGAGCCGGGAGAGTTTCTTGTACGCCAGCAGCGGCTGGATGGCAGGGTGCTTCGACTCCTGGAGTTCCCATTGGCGGGTACTTTTCACCTCGATCCCGTTCCGGTGCAAGGCGCGCATGAGGTCCTGCGGGGAGTCCGGATTCAGGCTGGGTGAGTTGAGGATACTCCTGAGCTCGGCACAGAGAGCTTCGAGCGCCGGCGGCCGGTGTCCGTGCGGTGGTCTGGGTCCCAGGACGTCGGCGAGGATCTGCTGGTGCAACTCTTCGCGCCAGGGGACGCCGGCGTGCTGCATCTCAATGGCGATGATCGCGCAGGCCGATTCGGCGGCGAGCAGCAGTTGGAGGCGTTGTTTCTGCTGTTGTGCCTCGGAGACCTCGGAGATGGCGTGCTGTTGGGCCGCGAACTCCTCCCGGAGTTCGGCCAGCCCCGCTTTGGGGGTGGCTGGCAACAAGTCCTCGAACAGCGCTCCTTGGTCCGCTGGAGGTGGCGGCGGCTGGAGGACGCGCGGCGGCGTTGAGTCGTCGTCCTGGGTGAGCTTGACCGCATGCTTGGCATAGTCAGTCCCGGCTGTGAATTCCGAGTGCGCCAGGATGGCTCCGCACAACGCCAGGTCATGGCATCGCTCCAGCTCGACCCCGTGCGTCAGGAGCTCCGGATACCAGTCCTGGGCGCGGTGCCACACCCAGCGTGGCCGCTGGGTTTCGAACTCACGCACGACGCCGGGCAACTCACCACGGGCGACTACACGCGCGTCAGCCGTTGCCCTTCCGGTGGGGGAGATCCTTTGTATGGCTGCGCCTTCCGGGTGGGCGGCGAGCAGCAAATACATGGTCTCCATTCTGCCTTGTGTGCGGGCGCTGTGATGCCCCGGCACTTGTCCTCCACAGGCGATGGCCCATCAGGTGGTTCCAGTCCAAGTTGTGCACATACGGTTTTCATGCCCTTATGGTGTTCCACCAGGTCCACGATGGTGGATCCATGACCAAGCGAGATCGCCGGCACAGGCAACCCACCAACCTTCAAGTGCAACCGGACATGGACGGAGCCTGGGTCCCACAAGACGCTGCCGGGATATTGCTCGTCTCCGCAGACCCCTATCTGCAGGAAGAAGCCAAACGGATTGTGGCAGCTGCTGGTGGAAGCCTCACCACCGCCACCGATGTGACCGAGGCCGTGCACGGGTGGGACAGCGCGGACGTCGTTTTGGTGGGTAGCGATGTCCGGGAGTTGCCTCCTCGGCGACGCTCACCCACGGTGATGTTGGGGAGGGCTTCGGACGGGGACGGGCTCTGGGAGTTGGCCGCTGCCCTCGGCGCTGAACGGGTTGCCGTCCTTCCCGAAGCTGCTGCCTGGCTGGCCGAACACCTCAGTATGTCCGGCTCACCGGACCCTGGGGGCACGGTCATGGGGATCATCGGTGGCAGTGGCGGCGCGGGCGCCACCACTACAAGTATCTGGCTGGCACAAGCGGCTGCGGACCATGGTGTCAGCACCATGCTCATTGATGGCGATCCTTGGGGCGGCGGCCTGGAACTGGCTATCACGGCCGAGGACATTCCGGGACTCAAATGGCCCGATTTCTCTGAAACCCGCGGAAGTATCGATTCCGGGCAGTTTCGGGATTCCCTCCCTTTCGCAGGCGGGTTCGCTTACCTATCCTGGCCCGGTACAAGGGACGCGATCCACAGCCCGGATGCGCGGGCAGTGGCTGCCGTCATGGACGCCGCACGACGCAGCTTTGAGCTGATCCTGGTGGACATCGGGCGCAGTGGCGAAGGAGTGCGGAATCTTGCGTGGGACTGCGACAAGATGGTCCTGCTCGCCAAAGCCCAGCTCAAATCCGCAGTAGCAGCCGGGCGCATCCTCAGCGAACTCCCGCCCATTGACGCAGGGCTGGTGATTCGTGGCAGCAGCGCCTCCTCCGTGGATGCCGCCCTCATTGCCGAGTCATTGGGACTACCCCTGCTGGGTGTCATTCCTGAAATGAGGGGAGTGGCGGCCGGGACGGAATTGGGACGCATCCTCGAACTTGGCCAGCGCAGGCCCATCAACCGTTTTGCCATGTCCGTGCTGGAACTGAACGGCGCTCTTCAGTGAATCCGTTCGAGGGAACACGGCGCAGGCAGGGCCGGAAGCTCGATTCCCTGCTCCTGGAGACGGTGCGGGAGTCTGTGCTCGCGGGGAACGGGCCGGTGACGCCTTCCACGGTCGCAGCAGCGGTGCAGGCAAGCGGCAGGCTGTTGGGTACCGCCGGTGCATTGGAGGCCGCCGAGTCCATCAATGCTGAATTGAATGGTTTGGGACCCCTCCAGCAGTTGGCCCAGGACCCTGCTGTTACAGACATCTTCGTCAACGGCCCGCATTCCGTATGGCTGGACCGCGGGAAAGGACTGGAGAAGTCATCAGTGCATTTCGATACTGAGCAACAGGTCCGGTCATTGGCGTCCCGGCTGGTATCGGCCGGTGGGCGTCGACTGGATGATGGGTCCCCTTGCGTAGATGTGCGGCTCACCGGCGGCTACCGGGTGCACGCGGTTCTCTCGCCGATATCCACGTCGGGAACCCTCCTTTCCATCCGTATTCGCCGTGAGAACGTGTTCACCCTGCCCGAGTTGAGGGAAAGCGGCATGTTTTCCGAGCAGGTGGAAGGGGTTCTAAGGGCCATCATCAGCCAAAGATTGAGTTTTCTGATCAGCGGCGCCACAGGCTCGGGAAAGACCACCCTGCTGTCCACCCTGCTCGGCTTGAGCCAGCCGACGGAGCGGTTGGTACTAATTGAGGATGCCGCCGAACTCAACCCGGTGCATCCTCACGTGGTAACCCTTGAATCCCGGCATGGAAACCTCGAAGGCGGAGGTGCCCTGGACCTCGGCGAACTGGTCCGTCAGGCACTGCGCATGAGGCCGGACAGGCTGATCGTCGGAGAATGCCGGGGCGCTGAGGTTCGTGAATTGCTCACAGCCCTCAACACCGGCCATACAGGGGGCGGCGGAACCATCCACGCCAATACGGCAGAGGCCGTGCCCGCCCGGCTGGTGGCCCTCGGTGCGCTGGCCGGACTGAACGCGGAAGCCGTGCGGCTGCAGGTATCCAGTGCCTTGGACGTCGTTATTCACGTGGACCGAACCCCGACAGGACGGAAAGTGGCGTCCATAGGAGTGCTGACTGACACTCCCGAAGACCAGAGGGTGGTCACCGCACTCCACTGGAATCAAGCAGGAATGACGTGTGGGCCCGCATGGCCGGCGCTCGCCGACAGGCTCGCCCCCGCATTACCTGCAGGTATGGACTGGGCCGGAGCGAGCGGGTCGCCGAGTCCCCGGCACACCCCATGATCGGTGCCTTTGTCCTCGTTGCAGCGCTGGCTGCCTGGCAGCACTTTCGGGGTAGGGGTGTTGATGTCCGACGCTTGCGGAAGACCTTGGGAGAGCCGCATGCCGTGGCCGGTGGCGCTGCCTTAGGTGTCCGTTCAGGGGTGAGGCTCCGTCACCCGAAACGGCGAAAACGTCCCGAACCCCTTCCGCTTGTGGTGCTCGTGCAACAGCTCGCGGCCTTGCTACGTGGCGGGCGGGGAACGTCCCGGTTGTGGGAGGAACTCTGGATGGTTCATAGTCCGCGTCTGACCAACGATGGCGGCGGCCCGGACACGGTGGTAGGGCCGGGGACTGCTTCACTTAGCCAAGAGTCTCTGCTGGTGGTGGCTGCTGCAAGGGGAGCTTCGAGTCTGGGGAACTCTTCGGCTGAGGCAATCCGGGATATTGCCGCACGGATCTATCCCCGGCGCGGGAGTTCTGAACGACGCGTGTGGATGGAACTGGCGGCCTGCTTGGAAGTGGCAGAAACCAGCGGCTGTCCGCTTGCTGACCTCCTCACCCGCTTTGCCGCCCAGTTGGAAGCCGAGGAAGATGCTGAAGCAGCCCGGCAAACTGCGCTCGCCGGGCCAAAAGCTACCGTCAAGCTGTTGTCCTGGCTCCCGGTGTTCGGCTTGGTGCTGGGGATGGCCCTGGGCGTGGATCCACTGGGAATCCTGCTGGACAACGTTCTGGGAGTTGCCACCTTCGCTGCCGGACTGATCCTGACGGTGGCCGGCCGCGTTTGGTCTTCACGACTGGTGGCCTCAGCAGCGGGGAACGCGTGATGACCGGTGCGCCAGTGTTGGCGATGGTCATGGTCCTGGGGCTGGCGGCTTCCATCTGGTACGCCGGACCACGGCGCTCGAGGGCACGCCTGCTGATTCGAAATGCCCACACCACCTCGCCTGAGCCCGGGGCAGGCCCGCACACCACGAATCCAACTGATTCGAAAGGTCCGTCCGACGGTCTCCGCGATACCGCGATGATGCTGGAACTGGTGGCGTCGATGCTTGACGCCGGAGCTGGAATCGGCCGGGCCCTTGAACTTATTGCCGGATGCGCGTCACCGCCCATCAGGAAATCACTCAGGCCAGTCGTTGCCGCACTGGCCATTGGAGCGGACTGGGAGACAGCCTGGCGGACCCCCACCAAGCACGAGCCTGAAGTGGTGCGCCTCAAAGAGGCGCTGGCTTTCGCAGCCCTAACGGGCGCTCCCTCAGCATCGATCCTCTACGCGCAGGCTGCCAGGGAACGCCGCGAACAGTTCCGGGCCGCAGAGAAGAGAGCAGCTGCCCTGGGAGTCAAACTCGTCGTTCCCCTCGGCCTGTGTTCCCTGCCGGCATTCATCTGCCTGGGGATCGTGCCGGTCCTGATCGCCATGCTTCCGGCCGGATGAAACCGTCCATGCTGACCTGCGCACAGCAGTTGCGGACGGTGCCCACTTCTCCTCCACATCCTGGCGGTTCGGAGGGATTATCCACTTGGGGGAATCCGCTTCTTACGGGCCGTGCCGGGTCACGGAAGAGTTGAATCAGCCGGCGGACCCGCTGGCTTTTCTTGAAAGGAATCCACTGTGAAATCACTATTCAGGGCCGGATCTGCCCGTCGTCCTGACCGTCGTCCTGACCGCCGTCCGGGCCGCCGTGTTGCGGGCCGGGAACGAGTGTCGCTTTATCGAGCCGCGGTTGGCGGGAATCCTGGCACGAGGAGTTTTGGAATCGAGCAGTTTGAACTGGAGGAATTCAGGGATTCCGGCATTGGGCAAGCGGGCGTCCGGATCACCGCCGGAACGGACATTGACCTGGCGGGTGCACACGGTGTGCTGGCCGTGCCGGCCAGCATGGACCTGCAGGATCAGGGTTTGTTCCGGCGGCGGCCGGCTCGGCGTCATCGGAGGAACCTGTGGAGGAGCCGGGAGCCACTCCGGACACGTGCCATGCTTTTGGGTTCGGAGAGCGGCATGGCTACTGCAGAGTACGCCATAGCTACCCTCGCTGCAGTGGGTCTCGCCGGGCTGCTGGTGGTCATCCTTCGGAGCGAAGAAGTCCGCAGCTTCCTGCTCAACCTGATCCGCACGGCCTTGTCCTTGCCATGACGCACGTGCTGCCTGCCGTCGGGAGTCCATCTGCTGTCCTCGCCGGATCACCGTCCTGCCGGAAGAAGGACGGGGCGGAGTTGGGCGCAGTAACCGCGGAGTTCGCCGTTGCCCTACCCGCGGTGGTCTTGCTCTTGGCGTTCCTGCTGGCAGGCGGCGCTGCGGGCATAACACAACTGCGATTGCAGGAAGCTGCCACCGCAGGAGCCAGGGCCTCCGCGCGGGGCGAGACGGGTGCCACCGTGGAAGGAATTGTCAGGCGCCTTGCAGGCGACACCGCTACCTCTTCCATGACCGACGGCGGGGGATGGCTCACGGTCACCGTCTCATCCCGGGCCGGGGGCGCCATGGGGCCGCTCATCCCCTGGACGCTGACAGCATCGGCTTCTGCCCGTGCAGAATCAGGCGGCGCCAGCTCAGCCGGGGCGTGGTCCGTTGGTTCAGGTGCCGGTCTTCCATGAACCCGTTACCAGTGCCTGTGCACTCCGAACGCGGGGCAGGAACCGTTCTTGCTCTGACATTGGGCGCAGTGGTGATGGCATTGCTTGTCGGCGTACTCGTCTTGGCCCAGGCAGGTGTGTTGGCCTCAAGGGCGGCATCCGCGGCAGACCTGGGGGCGCTCGCAGCCGCAGATGCTGCCCGAGGGCTGACATCTGGGGAACCATGCGCTGTGGCTTCCGGTGTCGTGGCGCAGCACGGGGCGACCATGACGTCCTGCACTGTGACCGGCGGGATGGTGGTTGACGTTGCCACCGAGCTGGATCACCCCTTTGACTGGGGAGCCGCCACGGGACGGGCACGGGCAGGACCACCTCCGTAGCACCGGCAGGACCGTCTGTACGAATAGCTTCCCTGGAAGCTCCCCGCTTGGGTCCGGTCCAGCCCTCTGAAATCCGCAGGACAGGGGTTTCTAGATGGCGTCTTTCAACAACACACCCAGGAGTTTGATGGCGGCTGCCTTGTCCAGCGGATTGTTCTTGTTCCCGCATTTGGGGGACTGGACGCAGGACGGGCAGCCAGCCTCACACTCGCAGGCCTGAATGGCTTCTTTGGTTGCCGTCAACCAGATCCGGGCCTTTTCAAAGCCCCGCTCGGCGAAGCCTGCGCCGCCTGGATGTCCGTCGTAAACGAAGATCGTGGGCACCCCGGTGTCGGCATGGAGGGCCGTGGAAACACCGCCGATGTCCCAGCGATCACTGGAAGCCACCAAAGGGAGGAGCCCAATGGCAGCGTGTTCAGCGGCATGAAGTGCCCCAGGGAACTCTGCTTCCACCAGTCCTGCACCGTGAAGGGAACGGTTATCAACTACAAACCAGACGGCCTTGGTAAAGAGATCCCGGGCTCCCAGCTCCAAGGGTTCTTCGCCGAGGATCTCGTTGGAAATCAAGGCCTTGCGCTGGAAGGACACAACTTGCGTAGTCACTTTGACGTCGCCGAAATGCACGGTGATGTCGCCCCACTGGACCGAGCGCAACGTTTCAAGGACTTCGATCTGGGTGACGTCGCGGGCGGTGGTGTAGAAGTCGGGGTTGACCCGTCTCACCATCACGCAATGGTCGGCCTCGTTGAGGTCCTCCACCAGGTAGCTATCACCTTGGTGGACGTAGATGGCACCTGTGTGGGCCTGATAGTGGGTTTGCGGAGAGTCCATGGTCCCCAGGAGAGAGCCCGTTTCGGCGTCCACGATACTTACCGGACCACCCCCGTCGGCGCGGAGATTGACCATTCCCGCGGCGCTCTCCGGATGGGTCCAGAACCATCCCGCGGGCCGTTTGCGGAGGTATCCCTGGACCACAAGACGGTCAAGCAGCCCTTCGGAGGTGGGGCCAAAGAGATCAAGCTCGGCCGGCCCGATAGGCAGCTCAGCGGCAGCGGCACACAAATGGGGGCCAAGGACGTAAGGATTTCCGGGATCAAAGACAGTGGCTTCCACAGACACATCAAAGATGGCCTCGGGATGGTTCACCAGGTACGTGTCCAAGGGGTCGTCGCTGGCCACGAAAGCCGCGATGGCGTCCTGCCCGGCCCGGCCGGCCCGTCCAATCTGTTGGAAAAGGGAGGCGCGGGTGCCGGGCCAGCCTGCAACCAGCACGGCATCAAGCCCCGAGATGTCGATGCCGAGCTCCAAAGCGGACGTGCTGGAGACCCCCAGCAACTGGCCGGATCGCAACGCCTGCTCCAGGGCACGCCGCTCTTCGGGCAGATATCCGGATCTATAGGCTGCAACACGCCCCGGCAGGCTGGGGTCCACCTCATCGAGGAGTCGCTTGGTGATGGAGGCAATGGACTCGGCACCACGTCGGGACTTAATGAAGGCGATGGTCCGGACGCGCGAGGAGACGAGGTTTGCCAGAATGTCCGCTGTCTCCGCTACGGCGGTTCGCCGCTGTTTGGCACCGTTCTCACCCTTGACGTCTGTGAGCGCCGGCTCCCAGAACGCGACCGTCGTGGAACCATGTGGGGAGCAGTCCTCGGAGACTTCCCTGACAGGGGCACCGATGAGCCGCCCAAAAGAAACTCCGGGGTCGGAGGCAGTGGCAGACGCGGCAATGAACACCGGCTCGGGAAACGTGTTCCCTGCACCGTAATAGGCACAGATCCGCCGGAGCCGCCGCATCAAGTTGGCCACGTGGGAGCCAAAAACACCGCGGTAACTGTGGGCCTCGTCCACAATCACGTAGCGCAGCCGCCGGAAGAACTTTGCCCACCAAGTGTGGTTGGGCAGGATTCCGAAGTGCAGCATGTCCGGGTTGGCCAGGATGAAGTTCGCGTGATCGCGGATCCAACGGCGCGATGCAATATCGGTGTCGCCGTCGTACGTTTCCGCCCGCACGGTTGGCAGCTTCAGCGCGCGGATCGCCGCGAGCTGGTCGGCGGCCAAAGCCTTGGTGGGGGACAGGTACAGGGTGACTGCGCCGTCGTCATGGATCTTGCCGGGATCGGAGAGGACGCGCAGCTCGGAACGGTGTATCGCGTCCAACGCGGGCAGTTGGTAGGCGAGCGACTTTCCGGAAGCCGTTCCAGTGGCGATGACCACGTGCTGACCGGAATGGGCGAGGTCCGCGGCCTGGACCTGGTGCCGGTACGGTTCCTGGATCCCCAGTGCCTCATAGGCGCCCACGACGTCGGGGTGGGCCCAGCCCGGCCAAGGCTCGTTGACGGCTTTCCGGGCGGGGATGGTGTGGACATGGCGCAGCTGCTCCGGATCCGCAGTCCGGCCCAGCAGGGAGATCAATGAATGAGGTGCAGCCACCGAATCATTCTGTCACTCTGCGGGCCGGCGAACGGCGGCACCCAAGGGCACCGCCGTCGAACCTGGCTCAATAAGCCGTCGGAGCGAGAAACTATACCCCGGAAAGATCTGACCCTTCGGTACCACTGGCGGACATCATCAGGACGTGGCCCACCACGTCCCAGCCGAGGTGTGAATAGAGCTTCTGACCGTCCAGGGAGGCGAGCAAAAGGCCGTTCTCAACGTCGTGAGAGAAGGCTTGGGCGGCGAGGGCCTTCATAATGAAGCTGCCCAGGCCGCGCCGTTGGAAGTCCGGTTCGGTAACGATCTTGTCGAAGACGGCAGTGCCGTCCACCACGAAGACCCGTCCGCTGGCAGCTACCTGCTCGCCGGAATGGACTACCGCGTAGTGGACCCCGTTGGATTCGGAGGTAGCAAGTTCAAGATCGTCATCCGGCAGCCAGGGGTCCTCGGAATCCTGGGTTTCCATGTCCACGATCATCATGGTTTGGGATGCGGACGTCACAGTCAGCCCGTGCTGCTCAGCCAGGTACTTGTAGCGTTGGACATCGTTGGTGAGGACCGTCAGGATCCGGGTGGGAGCCTCCGCGGTTTTAGCCGCCAGGGCGGTGAACTCTTCGTCCGAGGGATCGTGGGCGAAATACTCCCAGTCACCGGTCTTGTCGGCGCGAAGCGCAGCAGGGAAGCGGCCCTCTTGGCGTGACTCATAGCCGCGGCAGCCGGACCAGCCGGCTACCCAGACTTCCAAGAGGTGCGCAATGTCTTCAACCAAGGCGTCTGGACTCATGTAGAGAGAGTATGCCAGCGCACCATGAAGCAACAGAGCCGGATCGGTCCCGGCATGGTTGCTTATGGAATTGTGACTTCTCCTCTTGGCGGGCTGTACCGGCAGTCCGTCAGGCCGGCGATTTTACTGCACCAAGTACCCTTGAATAGTGGCTTTGAACCGAATTGTGCTCTTCTATGGCTTTACCCCGATCGCCGACCCTGACGCCGTGCGTCTATGGCAGCGCGCCCTCTGCGAGAAACTTGGGCTCACCGGCCGGATCCTCATCTCGAAGGACGGCATCAACGCCACGGTGGGCGGCGAACTGAACAACATGAAGCAGTACGTCAAGACCACGCGTGAATATAAGGGCTTCCACGGAATCGACTTCAAATGGTCGGAAGGAGGCGCCGCAGATTTCCCGCGCCTCAGCGTCAAGGTCCGCGATGAAATCGTGTCGTTCGGTGCTCCCGGGGAACTGAAGGTTGATGACAACGGCGTGGTGGGCGGCGGCAAACACCTGCAGCCGGAGGAACTCCACGCGCTGGTGGATGCGAAGAAGTCCAGTGGCGAGGACGTGGTGTTCTTTGATGGCCGCAACGCGTTCGAGGCACAGATCGGCAAGTTCAAGGATGCGATCGTTCCGGACGTGGACACCACGCACGACTTCATCAAGGAACTGGACTCGGGCAAGTACGACGACCTCAAGGACAAGCCGGTCGTCACCTATTGCACCGGTGGAATCCGCTGCGAAGTCTTGTCCAGCCTGATGGTCAACAGGGGCTTCAAAGAGGTGTACCAACTGGATGGCGGGATAGTCCGCTACGGCGAAACGTTCAAGGACAA
The DNA here is from genome assembly GCF_054161505.1 of Arthrobacter sp. R3-55. Taxonomy (NCBI): domain Bacteria; kingdom Bacillati; phylum Actinomycetota; class Actinomycetes; order Micrococcales; family Micrococcaceae; genus Arthrobacter; species Arthrobacter sp. R3-55. The sequence goes on from NZ_CP096423.1 coordinate 914,721, forward strand.
AGGCCTGTGGGAAGGTTCCCTATATGTCTTTGACAAGCGCATGCACGTGGAGTTCAGCGAGGACGCCAAGACCATCGGTGAATGCGTCCGCTGTGCTGGGCCCACCAACAAATTTGAGAACTGCTCCAATCCCAGCTGCCGCACTTTGACCCTTTACTGCGCCGAATGTGCTTCCAGTCCTGAAACGCTGCGCTGTCCCGGAGGCTGCGAAGCCGCGTAGCGGCGGATTCAAAGCCTGCTGACCCTGTAGGCGAAGTTGGCATCGGACCTGGAGCCGACCCTGATGGAGAGGACCGCGTCCTTTTCCAGTTGCACAACGCTCACCCGCGCGTTGGCGCACCCCAAGGTCAGGTCCACCAGGGCTACCTCGTTCAGCGTGACGTCGAAAGAGACCCGACGCGTACCTCGGCATGCCAGCGTCACCGCGTAGGTTCCTGCCGGCAATTGCACTGTTTGCTCGGACTTGGATTCACCCGGGTTCAGGTACCCGCTGCTGGAGTAGAACGACTGTCCCTGGGATTCGGGCAGTGCAGCCTTGGCCCACTCTTCCAAAGCCTCGCCGCTGACGGTCTCTTCCAACGCCGGATCAGGCGGAAGGGCAACATTTCCGGCTGTGGAGGTGGCGGTTGCCTCAGGCCTGCCACCGTCTTCATAGGTATATTCGCATCCCGCTACACCGCCGCAAAGGACAACCAAAAGCACGACGGCGGACCTCGCCAGCCGCCGTGGCAACACCGAGCAAGCTGCCTTGCTGCCCATGCACTGACTTTACGCCCGGCCGGCCGCTCTCCAAAGGCCTGGGCGTGGAAGGATGCGGGGAGTTTTCAGCCTGCGGCCGGAACCAGGTGGTAACCGTAGATCAGCGGAGCATCGACGCTGCTGGTTGAGATGCTAAGGGGACCGGCGGCAGGTACTTTGATCTTCACCACATCAAGGCTTCCGTTGCAGGCGGCAGCCGCATCGGCGATCTTGCTTCCGTTGGAGGAGACTGCAAAGTAGGCCTTGCCGCCGCCATCGCATGCCATGGTCAGCGTGTAGGTTCCTGCGGAGACGCCGGATGATTCCTTGACCAGCGCATCCCGGTTGAGGATCTTGCCTGAGTCCTCCAGGACTGCGCCGTTAGCTGCCGGGAGGACCTTTTCCTTCCAAGCGGGAACGTCTGCATCTGCGATGTTGACCGGTGCCTGGCAGGCACTGGCCCCCAGCAGGACGGCAGCAGCCAAGGTAACAAGGCCCGCCCGGCGCCTTGTGGAGGAGAAGTTGAGCATGATTCCACGCTACCGGGTTCCCGGGGTGTCCTTTGTCCACATAGCCCGGATGTCCACATAGCCCGGAACGAGGCGGTCTGGACCGGCCTGCCGCACCTACACTTGCAGGGTGACTGACACAGCATTCTTGTTTACCGCCGGCAACACTGACGATGCCCCCCGAAGCGACCAGCCAGCGCTGCTCCAGCTACTTGCCGGGGACCTCCGTGCCATCTCCTACACGGTGGACGGCGTGGCGACCGTGCTGGGGGAGCAGGTCTCAGCAGCGCTCGGCAGGGACCAGGTGGTTCCCGCTCTCCTGGCCACCGAACGGCTGACGGACTCGCACGATCCTGCTGTCCGGGCCCTGGCAGTAGTGGTGCGTCTGTGGCTGCTGGCCGTTCCGCAGTCCGTGGCTGACGTTGACTCCGCCCTGCCCGGAATCGGCACACAAGGTCTCGTGGATCTCGGCCTCGCCTTAGTGGATGCCGGGGTGGTCCGGGTCGCGGTGGATTTGCGCCCCTATGGATGGGATGCCAACGCTGACGGCACCGGTGGTGCCGAACTGTGGGTCGCCAGCGACCTCGCAGCCCACCAGCAGCCGGGAGTCCTGCGCCATGACCACGTCCTGGGCATTGGCCGCGCCTCCACAACGCTGGTCCAAACAACCTTCAGGCAGCACACCAAACGCGCACTGGACCTGGGGACCGGATGCGGGATTCAAACATTCCACCTCCTGCACCACTGCGAGCATGTCACGGCTACGGACATCTCCGCTCGTGCACTGGCATTTACCCGGTTCAACCTGCTGCTGAACGCAGCGGAACTTGAACTGGATCCGGAGGATCTGGAAAGCCGGGTAAGCCTGCGGCTGGGATCACTCCTGGACCCGGTAGCCGGCGAACAATTTGGCCTCGTGGTTTCCAACCCTCCTTTCGTGATCACACCCCGCAGAGGCGGGGAATCCTCATCTGACCAGTTCACGTACCGTGACGGCGGGCTTCCCGGCGACGGGATCGTGGCGGCGCTGGTGCAGTCAATCGCCGGGGTACTGGAACCCGGTGGCACTGCGCAGATGCTGGGAAACTGGGAGGTTACCGCGGGAACGGACTGGAAGGACCGTCCCAAAGACTGGCTCAAGGATTCCGGTCTTGATGTCTGGTTCATTCAGCGCGAGCAGGTGGATCCGGAACAGTATGCCGAGACCTGGCTGCAGGATGCTTCACAGAACCGTGACCGTGAGCAATACAAGAATTCCTATGCCGCCTACCTTGATGACTTCGCCTCAAGGAACGTGGAGGGGGTGGGCTTCGGCATGATCATGTTGCGGCGGCCCCTGTCCGGGCACCAGCCCGTCTTCAGCCGTTTCGAAGAGATCACCTATCCCATTGAGCAACCGATCGGACCGCATCTGGGTGCCGCCGTGGAGCGGGCAGATTGGGTGGCTGCCAACTCCGTTCCCGAGGCGCATCTGGTGGTCGCTGAGGACGTCACCGAAGAACGGCACCAGCGCCCTGGAGCTGCCCACCCGGGCGTCATTCTCCTCAGGCAGGGTGCAGGACTCCGGAGGACCAACCTGCTCAGTACGGAGCTTGCAGGGTTCGCTTCTGCTTGCGATGGGCAGCTGTCTGTCCGGCAGATCGTCGCGGCCCTGGTATCGCTGCTGGGAGGCGGCGAGGACTTTGATGAGGATGCCTTCAGGGAGGGTTTGTACCGCGATGTCACCAACCTTGTCCTGGAGGGCTTCCTGCTTCCGGACCCCGTGCAGAGCGGCGCATGAGCAGCGACGCGACGCCGTCGGCAATGAACACCGGCGGTCCCGCAAGTGACCCTGACTACACTGATCAAGTGATTGCGAACAACGAGACATCCCAAACGTCAGGCGGCGTTCCGCGGCGGAAGCGGGCCGAGAAGACGGTTGAGATCACCGATCCCAAGGCTATCCGGGCCTTGGCTCACGCTGCCCGCATCGAGGTTATCTCCGAGCTGTACGCCACCCAGGTGAGCCATACGGCCACCGAACTCGCAGCGCGGACCGGCCTCACCCCAAGCGCCATGAGTTACCACCTCCGCGCCCTCCAGAAATGGGGAATCGTGGCACCGGCCGAAAATGCCGGGGACGCACGCGAACGGCGTTGGAAAGCGGCCGGAACCGACTTCACCATCTCGGGAGGCAGCGTTGCCAGCCCCGAGATCGCTGTGGTTGATCTGGAACTTGATGCGTTCCGCCGCCGTGCCTCGGCTTTTGCCAAAGCCCGGGGAGAACGCCGCCAGCGGGGCGAAGGGAAGGAAGAACCTGTCTCGGTGGTCCTCTCCAGCAACCTGCTCTACCTGACCAATCCGCAACGCAAGGAACTCGCGGACAGGATCCGCGAGGTCGTCCGGGAGTACGAGCTCGAAGATCCCACGCAGATTCCCGAGGGCGCCGAACGTGTGGCAACCTTGTGGTCAATGATCCCGGATGACCGCGTGGCACCCGGGCAGTAACCCTCACGGCCGGGTCACCGAATGACCGCCCTGGTTTCCCTACCAAAACGCAGGATTCTGCAATCTATGGTGAACTAGGCCAATATGGGCACCAGCCCAATTACTCATTTTTTCTGTAGGAGCACCGTGCCCAGCAAGGCAAAAACCGGCAAGAAACTCGTGATCGTGGAGTCTCCCGCCAAGAGTAAGACCATCGCCAAGTACCTTGGCGAAGGCTTCATCGTCGAGGCTTCCATCGGCCACATCCGGGACCTCCCGCAGCCGTCCGACCTCCCTGCAGAACTGAAGAAGACCTCGCTGGGCAAGTTCGCCGTCGACGTCGAAAACGACTTCAAGCCGTACTACGTTGTCTCCCCGGACAAAAAGAAAAAGGTTGCCGAGCTCAAGGCCCAGCTCAAAGACGCTGATGCGCTCTATCTCGCAACCGATGGGGACCGCGAAGGCGAAGCCATCGCGTGGCACCTCCTGGAGGTCCTGAAACCCAAGGTTCCCGTATACCGCATGACCTTCGGTGAAATCACCAAAGAAGCCATCCACCGTGCCATGGACAATCTGCGCGATGTAGATACCGCGCTGGTGGACGCCCAGGAAACCCGCCGTATCCTTGACCGCCTGTACGGTTATGAGATCTCTCCTGTCCTGTGGCGCAAGGTTGCCCGCGGGCTCTCGGCCGGCCGCGTGCAGTCCGTGGTGACCCGCATGGTGGTGGACCGCGAACGCGAACGTATGGCCTTCCGTGCTGCGTCTTATTGGGACCTCACGGGCCAGTTCGGTGCCGACTCGGGTTCCTTCAAAGCCAAGCTTGCTGCCGTGGACGGTTCCAAGGTTGCCAGTGGCCGCGACTTCAATGACAACGGCCAGCTCACCTCCTCCACCGTGGTGCACCTCAATGAGGAACTCGCCACGTCCTTGGCGGCAGGCCTGGAGAACGCAAACTTCCAAGTTCGCTCCGTTGATACCAAGCCGTACACCCGCCGTCCGGCCGCGCCGTTCACCACCTCGACGCTGCAACAGGAAGCCGGCCGCAAGCTGCGCTTCTCCTCCAAGAGCACCATGCAGGTAGCCCAGCGCCTGTATGAAAACGGCTACATCACCTATATGCGTACCGACTCCTCGGCATTGAGCGATGAGGCCCTCACGGCCTCCCGCCGTCAGGCCGCTGAGCTTTATGGTCCCGAGTACGTACCCCAGAGCCCGCGTGTGTACGCCAACAAAGCTGCCAACGCCCAAGAAGCGCACGAGGCCATCCGTCCCGCAGGAGACTCCTTCCGCACCCCGGCACAAGTGGCCAAGCAGCTAAGCGGCGATGAGTTCCGGCTGTACGAGCTCATCTGGAAGCGCACGGTTGCCTCGCAGATGGCCGATGCCAAGGGCTCCACCGCCACCATCCGCCTCGGTGCGGTGGCTGCTGACGGACGCGACGCCGAATTCTCGGCTTCCGGTACCGTCATCACCTTCCCGGGCTTCCTGGCCGCCTATGAAGAAGGCAAGGACGAGAGCCGCGGGGACGAAGACTCCGATGAAGCCCGGCGTCTGCCGAACGTGGCCAAGGGCGATTCCCTGAAGGCCTCGGACATCCTGGCCGTCGGCCACGAAACCTCACCGCCGCCGCGGTACACCGAAGCGTCGCTGACAGCGGAACTGGAAAAGCGCGGCATCGGCCGCCCATCCACCTACGCCTCCACCATCTCCACCATCCAGGACCGCGGCTACGTCCGAAAGCAAGGGTCCGCCCTTGTTCCGAGCTGGATCGCATTCTCCGTGATCCGTTTGCTCGAACAGCACTTCACGGACTATGTGGACTACGAATTCACCGCGGACATGGAAGGCGACCTCGATAAGATCGCCAACGGCCAGGCTGCGGGCGCAGCGTGGCTCAAGCACTTCTACTACGGTGAAGACGCCGATCCGGGCCTGTTGAGCATCGTCAACAACCTGGGCGAAATTGATGCACGCGAGATCAACTCCGTGCCCATCGCCGAAGGCATCACCCTCCGCGTTGGCAAGTTCGGGCCGTACCTGGAAAGTTCCATCCCTACCGTGGATGAGAAGACCGGAGAGGTAGTCGAGTCCGCCCGGGCCAACGTCCCTGAGGAACTGGCTCCGGATGAACTGACGGCCGCCAAAGCCAAAGAGCTCATGGAGACAGCAGCGCCGGAGGAACGGGTTCTGGGAACCGACCCGCATACCGGCCACACCATCGTTGCCAAAAATGGCCGCTATGGTGCTTACGTCACCGAGATCATCCCCGAAATGACCGAGGAACAGTTGGCCAACCAGCCGGTTGAGTATTACAAGAACGGCAAGCCGAAGCCGCCCAAGAAGCCCGTCAAGGCCAAGCCGCGTACCGGTTCACTGTTCAAGTCCATGACCGTGGACACGGTCACCTTGGACGAGGCCCTCGCGCTCATGAGCCTGCCCCGGGTCCTCGGCGAGGACGCGGAGGGCAACCCCATCACCGTGCAGAACGGCCGCTTCGGTCCTTACCTGAAGAAGGGGACAGACTCCCGGTCCATCGGATCTGAAGAGGAGATCTTCACGATCACCTTGGAGCAGGCACTGGAGATCTATTCGCAGCCCAAGCAGCGGGGTGCCCGTGCAGCTGTGCCCCCGCTTGCCGAGTTCGGCCCGGACCCTGTTTCGGAAAAGAACATTGTGGTGAAGGAAGGCCGCTTCGGCCCGTACATCACCGACGGCATCACCAACATCACGGTCCCGCGCACAACGTCCCTCGAGGAGCTGACCCGGGAACGCGCCGTCGAACTTTTGGCGGAAAAGCGGGCGAAGGGCCCGGTCAAGCGGACCACCACCCGCAAGGCGCCGGCCAAGAAGAAGGCCGCAGCCAAGAAGTAGGCGACGGCCAAGAAGAAGGCCGCAGCCAAGAAGTAGGCGCCGGCCAGGAAATAGCCACCATGGAGGCCGGGACAGCAAGCGCGAATTGCGTCCCGGCCGGCATCGTGGTCGAGTAGAACCATGACTGAACAGACCGTTTCACCGGACAACGAACCCTTGAACGACCTCGAGGCGAAGCTCGCCTCGGCCGAGCAGCCGGATGCCAACCCGGTGGATGTCATCCTCGCTTTCTTGAACAACGAGGTCTACCTGGTCAGTTCCGAAGCCGTGGACGGCCCGGATTCTTCGGTGGAGCCGCTGGTGCTCTCCAACGCTGACGGCCAGCCCGTCCTGGCGGTATTCAGCCACCCCAGCCGCGTTGATGAGCGGTTCCTCGAAGCAGCCCCTCACGTCCTGGGCACCATGGGCTCGGCGATCCTGGGAAACATCGGTGATGAACTGGGCATGGTCATCAACCCGGGCAGCGAGTTCGGCTTCGAAATCGACCCCGAAGGCATCGCCAACATCCGCCGCGACTTCAAGCGTGCAGATGAAGCAGGGGAGCCCGCGGAATAGCGGGTGCCCAAACCGCCGGACACCAATCCGACGGCGAAACGTCGCCGCCAAGTTGCTTCACGGCCTTGGAATCGGTGAATAATGGCAGAATGCGTCTTGGCGTTCTAGACATCGGTTCCAACACCGTCCATCTGCTTCTTGTGGATGCTCACCCGGGCGCGCGTCCGGTGGCTTTCGCATCCCACAAGCGTCCCCTGTCCCTGGTGCAGTACCTTGACGGTGATGGCAACATCAACGACGCCGGCCAGCACGAGCTCATCGAGTTCGTGCTGGAAGCCTGGGAGTTTGCCGCCAGCCACAAAGCGGAGGACCTCCTGGCGTTTTGTACCTCGGCCATCCGGGAGGCCACCAACGGTCCGGAAGTCCTGGCACGGGTAAAGCACGAAACCACGGTCACCCTTCAGGAACTGACGGGCAGCGAAGAAGCATCCATGACGTTCTTCGCCGTCCGCCGTTGGTATGGGTGGGGCGCAGGTCCCATCCTCGACCTGGACATTGGTGGCGGTTCCTTTGAAATGGCGTATGGAACCGATGAACTTCCCGAGTTCGCCACCTCGGTTCCCCTGGGTGCCAGCCGGCTGACACGGGATTGGCTCCACGATGATCCTCCGACAGCCAAGAGCGTCAAGGAACTGCGGCGCTACATCCGTTCCACGCTGAAGCCGGTGGTCCGGAACTTCCACGAGCTGGGCCGTGCGAACCTGGTGGCCGGTACCTCCAAGACCTTCCGGTCGCTGGCTCGCATCGCTGGCGCAGCCCCGAGTGCTGCTGGACCCTATGTGAAACGCGAGCTCCACGCTGCGGACCTTGGCCTGTGGGCCCAGCGGATTTCGGCCATGACGGTGGAGGACCGCCTGTACCTGCCGGGCGTCTCGGATGCACGGGCCCGGCAACTGTTGGCAGGCGCCCTGGTGGCCGAGGCTGCGCTGGAACTCTTCGAATTCCCCACCATGGAAATCTGCCCGTGGGCACTGCGGGAGGGCCTGATCCTGCGCCGGCTTGACCAGCTGGTGTTCGAAGATGCCCTGGATCCCGCGCCCCATGTGGGCAAGCGCAAGAAGGACAAGTCCAAGAAAAAGGCAGCCAAGGAAGCCGCCAAGGTTTCCGAGGATGAAGACGAACCCCACCCCGGGTTCAAAGAATTCCCGGTCCCTGTCAACACACCGTCCCCCACCCCCATCCCAGCCCCTGTGGCAGGCGGGCTGGCCTCCTGAGATGAGCAACGACGTCGAACCTGAAGTGAATGACCGCCAAATTCCCGTGGCGCTGTCCAGCGCGTCCGTGTACCCGCTGAGCGTCCACGACGCCTTCGCTGTGGCGCAGGACCTGGGATACGAGGGCGTGGAGGTGATGGTCACCAACAACGCGGTGAGCCAGAATCCGGACGCCCTGATCCAACTGAGCCATCGGTACCACCAGGAGATTGTCTCCATTCACGCGCCCACTTTGCTGCTGACGCAACAGGTGTGGGGCACCGCGTGGAACAAGATCGAGAAGTCGTGCCAGATGGCCGCTGACGTGGGGTGCGACACCGTGGTGGTCCACCCGCCGTTCCGCTGGCAGTCCAACTACGCCGAGAACTTCGTGGAAGGCGTCCGCGAGATCGCGGCCATGTACCAGGTGCATATTGCCGTGGAAAACATGTACCCCTGGCGTGTCCGTGGCCGGGAAGCGGTGGCGTACCTGCCGCACTGGGATCCCCTGGGACAGGATTACGACGACGTCACGTGGGACTTCTCGCACGCTGCCACTGCCGGGGCCAACAGTTTGGAAGCCATCAAGGCGCTGGGCAGCAAGCTTCGGCACGTCCACCTCACGGACGGCTCAGGCTCCGGAAAGGACGAGCACCTGGTGCCCGGCACCGGAACGCAGCAGTGCGCGGACGCCCTGCAGCACTTGGCGTCCACTGGGTTTGACGGCGTAGTGGTGGCAGAAATTTCCACCCGGAAGGCCAAGGTTGCCGGGGAGCGCGAGGAAATGTTGGCAGAAACCCTGCGCTTCGCGCGGCAGCACCTCAGCGCACCGTCGCTGCGCAGCGTAGAGAAGTAACGGCGTCGAGCCCTGTCCTGGCGCTTGTTCGCCTGACGCGCCCTTCAACGGTGTGTCAGGCGAACAACTGCGGGGTTGGTCGCTTAAAAGCGAAAGCACCGGCGGCCGAATCGGGAAATGGGGGAAAACCCGCCCGGCCACCGGTGCTTGTGGCGGACATCCCCATGCCCGCCTCATCACTCGCACCCTCAATGAGGTAACTACTAAGTTACGGACCAACAATGAGTGCTGCCTGCAATAACCTTGGGAGCAAGCTGGGAATCTGGAATTCGTTAGACCCCGTCCGAGGCCAACTGCAATGATGGAGCCATGAGCAACCGAATCGCATTCCTTGGCTGTGGATCCATGAACGAGGCAATCCTGGGCGGCCTGCTTGCCGCCGGGACCGACCCGTCTGACATCGTCGCAACCGTCCGCCGTGCAGAACGAGCCGATGAACTCGCCCAGCGCCACGGGGTCATGGCCATCGCAGGCGAGGAGGAGCCGGATAACAACAAACTGGCCACCACGGGCTCCAGCATGGTCATCCTGGGCGTCAAGCCGGTAGGCATTTTGGACCTGGCCCGGGAGATCAGCCCGGCGTTGGCTAAGGACACCATTGTTGTCAGCGTGGCTGCGGCAGTCTCCATCGCCCAGCTCGAGGCCGCACTGCCGGACGGGCAGCCGGTGATCCGCACCATGCCCAACACCCCCTCACGGCTGGGGCGGGGCGTCATCTCAGTCTCCCCGGGAACGCATTGCACGCCTGAGCAGCTCGAAACGGCCAAGAAGGCGTTTGCCGGCGCCGGTACTGTGGTCCAGATTCCGGAAGAACAGGTTGACGCGCTGTCCGCCATCAGCGGTTCCGGTCCCGCCTACGCGTTCTACCTCGCCGAAGCCATGGCTGCGGCAGGCGTCGAGCTTGGCCTGGACCAGGAGTTGTCCGTCATGCTCGCCCGCGAAACCGTGGCCGGTGCCGGCTTCATGTTGGCCGAACCGGGAGCAGATCCCACCGCGCTTCGCGTCGCCGTCACCAGCCCCAAGGGAACCACCGAGCGGGCCATCATGGCTTTCGACGACGGCGGGATCCCCAGGATCATTGCCGACGGCGCCCGCGCCGCTGCCGCCCGGGCAGCAGAAATCACCAAGCAGCTCGGCTAACCTCGGAGTTTTTGTACAGCTAACGCCCCTAAGAGCGCGTCTAAAGGGCGTTAGCTGTACAAAAACTCCATTCCGGTTAGGGGCGCGCCGCGAAGCGCTCCAGCAGGTCCACGTGTCCGGACACGATCAACATGTCGTGGCCGGACACTTTGGTTTCCGGCCGGGCGTACGTGAAGTCCTCACCGGGCGTTTTCACGCCGACAATCGTCACGCCGTACTTGGAGCGGACTTTGGATTCCTCCAGGGTGAAGCCCACTGTTTCCTTGGGCGGGTACATCTTGACGATCGCGTAGTCGTCGTCGAACTCGATGAAGTCCAGCATGCGCCCGGACACCAGGTGGGCGGCGCGGACGCCTGCGTCGGCTTCCGGATAAATCACGTGGTTGGCACCAATACGGGTGAGGATCTTGCCGTGCGAGGGCGTGATCGCCTTGACCCACAGGTGCTGGATACCGAGGTCCACCAGGTTCACGGTGATGAGCACCGAGGACTCGATGGACGTGCCCACGCCGACCACGGCCGAGCTGAATTCCTGGGCTCCGAGCTGGCGCAGGGCATCGATGTTGGTGGCGTCGGCCTCCACCACGTGGGTGAGGACGGGCGCCCACTTTTGGACCAAGGTGCGGTCCCGTTCGATGGCCAGGACCTCACGGCCTTGCTTGACCAGCTGCTCAGCGGTGGCGGATCCGAACCGGCCGAGGCCAATGACCAGCACTGGTGCGTTGTGTGCGGGGCGGTTGGCGGCCCCCGTGGTACTAGCCAATGATTGGCCTCTCTTCCGGGTAGTGGTACAGCTGGCTGCGCTGGCGCAGTGCCAGTCCCGCAGCAAGGGTTACGGTGCCCACGCGGCCTGCAAACATCAAGGCTGTCAGGACATAAACGCCCGACGGCGGCAGCTCGGCACTGAGGTTGGTGCTCAGTCCCACGGTGGCGAAGGCGGAAATGGATTCGAAGAGCACCCGGTCCAACGACGCTCCGCTGATGGAGAGCAGCAGGAAAGCGGCCACCGATACCAGGGTTGCCCCGGCTACGATCACGGAGATGGCCACGCGCATGGTGCCCTGGGGGATGGTGCGGCCGTAGACCTTAACGTCGGCGTCGCCGCGGGCTTCGGCCATGATGGCCAGGAACATGACGGCGATGGTGGTCACCTTGATGCCGCCGGCCGTGGACGCGGAGCCACCGCCGGCAAACATGAGGGCATCGGTGAGCAGCATGGTGGTGGATTCCATGTGGTTCTGGTCCACCAGGTTGAAGCCGCCGGACCGGGTCATGACGGATGCGAACAGAGAATGGGTGATCTTGTCGCCGAGGTCCATGGTGCCGATGGTCCGCACGTTGTCCCACTCCATCAGGCCCCAGAGGACCGTGCCCGCGGCGAGCAGGATGAAAGAGACCTGGATGGTGAGCTTGGTGTGGAGGTTCCACTTCTTCCAGTTGAGCCCGTTCTGCTGCAGCACCATCACCACGGGGAAGCCGAGGCTGCCCAGGAACACACCCAACATCAGCGGGATGAGGATCCACAGATCGGTTTCGTAGGGAACAATGCCATCGGAGTGAGGCGTGAACCCGGCGTTGTTGAACGCAGAAATCGAATAGAAGACTCCGTGCCACACGGATTGCCAGAAGCTCTCGCCGAGCACCATGAAGCGGGGGATCAGCACGATGGCCAGGGCGGCTTCAATCACCACCGAGGTCACGATGACGATCCGGAGCAGGGTACCCACTTCACCGAGCCGGCCCGCGTTGTTCATGGCTTCCTGGGCGATCAGCTTGCCGCGTACGCCCAGGCGCTTGCTGACCATGAGCGCCAACAGCGAGGCCAGGGTCAGCGTGCCAAGGCCACCAACAAAGATGCCTATCAGGATCACCAGCTGACCAAAGAAGGTCCAGTGGGTAGCTGTGGAAACCACCGTCAACCCGGTGACGCACACTGCGGAGACCGCCGTGAACATGGACTGGTGCAGGGGCGTCACAGTGCCGTCCGAGGAAGCCGCCGGCAGGGACAACAAGCCCGTGAACACCAGGATGACCACGGCGAAGACGGTCAACGCCAAACGGGCAGGGGAGGTGTTGGCAATGTTGTCGATGAAGTCGCGCACGCGGGTGAAGATCCACAGACCTTCCCGCTCCTGCTGGTTGGGTTGCCAGTTGGTCGGGCTCGTGGACCGCGACTGGCTTTGAGACATGGCGCTCTTCCTCGGTTGAAACAAGCTTTCCTGAGTAGTAAACCACTATTCCCGCGGCGTAACCGGGCGGTAGGGCCTGCCAGGCTCAGGTAGCCTGTTCTGGATGAACTCCAGGCTTGGGACTACGGCTTCCAGCATTACCCGCTCCGCACTGCCAACGACGGTGGTGTGGGACGCAGCCATGACTGCCTACAATTTTGGTCCCGGCCACCCCATGGCTCCGCAGCGGCTCGAACTGACGGCACGGCTGGCCGAATCCTTGGGCCTGTTCGACCACCAGCACGTGGCCGTCGAGGCACCGGCTGTGGCAACCGACGTCGAACTTCAAACGGTGCACAGCGCCGGCTACGTGGAGGCTGTCCGACGCGTCAGCGAGGACCCGTCCACGCCAGAGGAAAGCCGCGGCCTGGGCACGGAGGACGATCCCGCGTTCGCCGGTATGCACGAGGCCAGTGCCCGGCTCGCCGGCGGTTCGTTGCTGGCCGCTGACACCATCCTGTCCGGAAAGGCCGTCCGCGCCGTGAACTTCAGCGGCGGCATGCATCACGCCGCTCGTGAAAAGGCCAGCGGGTTCTGCGTCTACAACGACGTCGCCATGGCTATCCAAAGGCTGCTCGACGGCGGTGTGCAGAGGATCGTCAGCATCGACGTCGATGCCCATCACGGCGACGGGACGCAGAGCATCTTCTGGAACGATCCGCGCGTGATGACCATCAGCCTGCACGAAACGGGCCTCACCCTTTTCCCCGGGACCGGCTTTGCCAACGAAACCGGCGGACCGGATGCGCCCGGAACGGTGGTCAACGTTGCCCTCCCTGCTTTTACCGGTGACGCGGGGTGGCTGCGCGCGTTCCATGCCGTGGTTCCGCAGCTTGTGGGTGCGTTCCAACCGGAAGTGATTGTCAGCCAGCACGGCTGCGATTCGCACAGGGACGATCCCCTGACGCACCTCACGCTCAGCGTTGACGGACAGCGTGAGGCGGCATCCGCCGTCGCAAGCCTCGCCGCCCGGTACTGCGACAACCGCTGGATCGCTACCGGTGGCGGCGGATATGACGTCACCGGCGTTGTGCCGCGCGCCTGGAGCCACCTGATCGGGATGGTGACCCAGCGCCCGGTGCCGCTCAGTGCGCCCGTGCCCGAAGCCTGGCGGACGTATGTGCGCGAAACGTACGGCGTGTGGGCGCCGGAGTCCATGGGCGACGACGTAGACGTGTGGTGGCGCTCCTGGGAAGTTGGCTACGACCCCGCGGACGAAGTGGACCGGACGGTCATTGCTACGCGCAAGGAAATTTTCCCCCTGTACGGACTGGACCCTTGGTTCGACTGACGTTCGATTCACGGGCCGGCATTGCAAAGAAACAGGGATGCCAATCGGCGTATATGTCGCTAGGGTTGGAGGCATGGTGACTGACGACGTATTTGCCGTCATAGCTGAGGCAACCAGACGCGACATCCTGGTCTCCCTCCGCTCTGGGGATAAAGCAGTAGGCGAACTGGTGGAAGAACTGGCTGCGAGCCAGCCCACCATCTCCAAGCACTTGAAAGTGCTCCGCGAGGCTGACCTCGTCAGCATGCGCGCACAAGGCCAGAAGCGTTTTTACGCCCTGAATCCCAAGCCGCTTGCGGGCATCGCGAGCTGGCTTGAAACGTTCGACGTCGGAACCGCGGCTCCCGCCGTCGTCGTGCCTTCTGCAGCGGGGCCTTCCACCGCTGCCGCGGACGTGCCCGCCGCTGTGGCTCCCGCCGAAGCCGCCGTCGCGTCAGTTCCCAACCGTGCCGACGCTATTGGCCAGGCCGTGAAGGTCCACGCGAGTGGAACGCCAGTCTCCCTTGACCCGGCGTCCGATGACACCGTTCCCCAGCAGATTGGCCGCACCGTAGGCCGCGCTGCCACTAAGGCTGCTGACCTCCTGGCCAACCTTCCGAACCTGCCCAACCTTCCCAAGTTCGGCCGTAAGCGGTAGCAGGGAACCACTTAACGTGATCCTCATCACATTGTGAGTTTTTGTTTACCCTGCGTTTCCTTGTGTTTTCAACGATTTTCTACAGTTGTGTTAACTCCTTGGTGAGGGTCACATTGTCTCCGGATGGAGATCCCATGTCCCTCGGTGCAACCATGGGCGGGACTAATCGTCTCGCCGCGGGTCGGCGCACTGAGGATAGGAACACGCATGGATTCAAGGCTCGAAGCTGTCCGCGACACCGTGTTGGCACGGAATCCGGGGGAGAAGGAATTCCACCAGGCCGTCACTGAGGTCTTCGAAAGCCTTGGCCCCGTTCATGATCGCCACCCGGAGTTCCTCGAGGGCGCCGTCTTGGAGCGTCTGTGCGAACCTGAGCGCCAGATCATTTTCCGCGTTCCGTGGACCGACGATTCCGGCCGCGTCCATGTGAACCGCGGCTTCCGGGTGGAGTTCAATTCCGCCCTCGGTCCGTACAAGGGCGGGCTCCGCTTCCACCCCTCGGTGTACCTGGGCATCGTGAAGTTCCTCGGCTTTGAGCAGATCTTCAAGAATGCGCTCACCGGAATGCCCATCGGCGGCGGCAAGGGTGGCTCCGATTTCGATCCCCGCGGACGTTCCGATGCCGAAATAATGCGCTTCTGCCAGTCCTTCATGACCGAGCTGTACCGGCATATCGGCGAGTACACTGACGTACCCGCCGGCGACATCGGCGTGGGCGGCCGGGAAATCGGCTACCTCTTTGGCCAGTACAAGCGAATCACCAACCGCTACGAATCGGGAGTCCTCACGGGCAAGGGCATCTCCTGGGGTGGCTCGCTGGTCCGGCCTGAGGCCACCGGCTACGGCACGGTGATCTTCGCCCAGGAGATGCTCAAAACCCGCGGCCAGTCCTTCGACGGCCAGCGCGTGGTGGTCTCCGGTTCCGGCAACGTTGCCATCCACGCCATCGCAAAGGCGCAATCACTCGGAGCCACCGTAGTAGCCTGTTCCGATTCGGCCGGTTACATCGTGGACGAGGCGGGGATCGACGTCGAGCTTCTGAGCCGGATCAAGGAAGTGGAGCGCGGGCGCCTCACCGAGTACGCCGCACGCCGCGCCGGTGCCAACCACGTTTCCGGGGGTTCCGTGTGGGACGTCAACGGCACGGTGGCTTTGCCCTGCGCCACCCAGAACGAGCTCGACGGCGAGGCCGCCGCCAAGTTGGTCAGCAACGGCCTGATTGCGGTGGCCGAGGGCGCCAACATGCCCTCTACCCGTTCAGCTGTGTCCGTCTTCCAGGAGGCCGGGATCCTGTTCGGCCCGGGCAAGGCGGCCAATGCCGGTGGCGTTGCTACCTCTGCCCTTGAAATGCAGCAGAATGCCAGCCGCGATTCCTGGTCCTTCGAGCACACCGAACAGCGCCTTACCGAGATCATGGTGGGCATTCATGATCGCTGCGCCGCAACGGCAGAGGAATATGGTGCGCCCGGAAACTACGTGGTGGGCGCCAACATCGGCGGCTTTGTCAAGGTTGCCGATGCGATGCTGGCCCAGGGCTTGATCTAACCCTTTTGCCCAACTGGGTAGCAGTAGAGGCCGTTTTGAGCGTTCAAACGGCCTCTATTGCTACCTACATGGCGACTCTTAGCGCTGGAGCAGCCGCACGTGGTCCGGGTTCAGGTCCGACACCTTGCTGACGCCCAGCAGCGCCATGGTCCGGGTCATGTCCTTCTCCAGGATCTGGATGGTGCGGTCCACGCCTTCGCGTCCGCCGGCCATGAGGCCGTACAGGTAGGCCCGGCCGATCAGCGCAAAGTCTGCGCCCAGAGCCAGTGCCGCCACGATGTCCGCGCCGCTCATGATACCCGTGTCCAGCATGACCGCGGCCTTGCTGTTGTCTGCCTTAAGTGCCGTGGTGACCTCCGGCAGCAGGTGGAACGGGATGGGTGCGCGGTCCAGTTGGCGGCCGCCGTGGTTGGACAGGATGATTCCATCGGCGCCGTGGTCTACAACGCGCCGGGCGTCTTCAACGGTCTGGATGCCCTTGACCACCAGCTTGCCCTTCCAGGTTTCGCGGAGCCAGTCCAGGTCCTCGTAAGTCAGGGTGGGGTCGAACATCGAGTTGATGAGGTCGGCCACGGTGCCGGTGTAGCGGGAGAGCGAAGCGAAGGTCAGGGGCTCGTGGGTGAGGAAGTTGAACCACCAGGCCGGACGGTATGAGGCATCCAGGACGGTCTTGATGGTCAGGGCCGGCGGGATGGTCATGCCGTTGCGGACGTCGCGCAGGCGGGCGCCCGCCACGGCGGTGTCCACGGTGACCATGAGGGTGTCGTTGCCGGCTTTGGCGGCGCGTTCGATCAGTTCCAGCGAGCGGTCGCGGTCGGTCCAGAGATAGAGCTGGAACCAGTTGCGTCCGTTGGGAGCGGCAGTGGCGACGTCCTCGATGGACGCGGTGCCCATGGTGGATAGGGTGTAAGGAATTCCGGCGGCTTCAGCGGCCTGCGAGCCTGCGTACTCGCCCTCGGACTGCATCATGCGCGTGAAGCCGGTAGGTGCGATGCCGAACGGCAGGCGTGATTCCTTGCCCAGGATGTCCGTGCGGAGATCGATCTTGGAGACGTCGCGCAGGATGCCGGGGCGGAATTCGATGTCCTGGAACGCCTGGCGGGCGCGGCGCAGGGTGATCTCTTCTTCGGCAGCACCGTCGGTGTAGTCGAACGGTGCCTGCGGGGTGCGGCGCTTGGCGATGTCGCGGAGTTCCCAGATGGTGCTGGCGCGCTTGAGCCGTGCGGTCTTGCTGAACTCGGGCTTCTTGAACTGCATCAGCGGTGCCAGGTCCGACACCTTGGGAACGCGGCGCTTCAGTGCCGGAGGCACCACGGACGGGAGCGCGACGGCGGGGCGCGGCTGCTGCTGGCGGGTTACGTTTTGATCGCTCCCGGCATTAGCGGGCGCTGCTGTGATCTTGGGGTCGAGGGTGTCGGTCATGCGGTTCTCCCTTGAATTCTGAGGTCCTGCCTCTGTGGTCTAACCACACTGTAGGCCATGTGGTCGGACCACATCAACTAGTATTCCGTTATGCGTACCCACGAGTTGGTCCTGCAATGGATCGAGAAGCAGTTGTCCGATGGAGACCTTGCCCTCGGTGGCCGGCTGCCGGGTGAACGTGCCATGGCCGAGCAACTGAAGGTTTCCAGGACATCCGTGCGCGAGGCCGTCCGGATCCTTGAGGCCATGGGGGTGGTCCGCGCGGGGGTGGGTTCGGGCAAGGACGCCGGGACCGTGGTCATCGCCGAGCCCGGCTCTGCGCTGGGTTCCACATTGAGGCTGCACGTGGCAACGCGCCATCTTCCCGTGGCGGACATCGTGGAGACCCGTGTCCTGCTGGAATCCTGGGCTGCGGAACGAGCCCAGGTGGGTGGTCGGGCGCTGGAGGAGGCCGCGGAGCTCCTGGACCAGATGGACGCCGCCCCGGATATTGATACGTTCCTGGCCCTCGATGCCCGGTTCCATGTGGCCCTGGCGCAGGCAGCCGGTAACTCCGTGGTGAGCGCCATGATGGCCTCGCTCCGGGGCGCGATCGAGAATTACGCGGGTGAGCTCACTGGAAACCTCCCCGATTGGAACGCGACGTCCACCCGCCTGCGGGCCGAGCACCGTGCCATCCTCGATGCCGTAAACAACCACGACGGCGCCAAGGCAGCTGAGCTTGTTGCCGCCCACATCCAAGGCTTCTACAAAGAGGCCGGAGTGGGCGCAAACCCCTCGCCCAGTTGACACCTCACCCCCATGTTTTCGGGAGACATGGGGGTGAAGTGTCAACTCGCGGGCTTGAGGGCGGGTGCCGCTGTGCTCTTGCGGATCTCTACCCTGGGCGAGAACTCGTCCTGTGCCTGGGTAGCTGTCTCGCCGGCCTGCTGAATCTGCTCCCGCATCCTCCGCCAGGCCAGGCTGCCGAGCTCGTTGATGGGCACGGCTGCCGTGGTCAACGGGGGCGTGGTGTATTTGGCGAAGGGGATGTCGTCAAAACCCGTCACGGAAATGTCCTCCGGAACCCGGATCCCGCGCTCGTGCAGGCCGCTAAGCAGACCCATGGCCACGAGGTCGTTGAAGGCCAGGACCCCGGTGGCGCCACTGGCGATGATGGCTTCGGTGGATTCGTGGCCGGAGTCGAAATTGGAGCCGCCGTGCAGCATCTGCAAATCGATGTCCGGGTGCTCGGCGCGGAACTGGTCCAACCCCACCAGGCGCTGGCGGTTGGAGGCGCTGTGCTCCGGGCCGGACAGGAAGACCAGCCGCCTGTGTCCCAGGGAGACCAGATGCTGTGCCAGTTCCTGGATGCCCTGCCCGTAGTCCACGCTCAGGCTCGGGGTGTTGGTGGCGATGGTGGTCCGGTTGATGAGTACCAGGGGATGCAGGGTGGGCGCCAGCTCTTCGAGTTCGGCGTCCGCCATGCGGGGAGCGCAGAGGACCACGCCATCACAACGACGCCGGGCTTCCCCCGCCAGGATTGCTTCCTCGCTGGTGACTTCTGAGGAGTCTGCGATGAGGACGCGGTATCCGTCCTGGGCTGCGGCGATGCTGAGGCCACGGAGGATGGCCTGGAACGTGGGGTTGGCCAGGTCCGGGACAACTATTCCGATGGTGTCGGTCTTGCCCAGGGCGAGGCTGCGCCCCACCGGGTTGGGTTGGTACTTCAATTCAGCGGCGGCTGCCCGGACCCGCGCTGCGATCCCTGGATCCACTGCGGCATTACCGTTCATGACGCGGGAGACCGTGGCGTGCGAAACCCCGGCCTTCTCCGCGACGTCGGCTATCCCGACGCGCCTGTTGGTGTTCCTGCGTGCCATGTGGCCCCTTCCCATTGGTCGTCTCCCGTATGCACCGTCGTTGGAGCAGTGGTTGACGTGACCACCAGAGTCTTGATACAAAGCTTATAACGCTCTGAGAAAACGCTTTCTCATGATTCTTCCCACACGAAGCCGGGCCGTCAAGCGGTTCACTCCTGCCTTTTGAAAGGGGCATCCCACATGGTCACCGTCGACTCAGCCGAGACCCAGACAGAATCAGCCGCATCGGCCACGCCCACAGCCCGGACCGAAGGCGGCAAGCGGACCCGCATTGCCCTCATTGGAACCGGCGGCCGCTCCGAGATGTACATCCGGGCCATCTACGGGCAGCACGCGGACGTAGCCGAGCTCATTGCGCTCTCCGACGTCAACCAGGGCCGGGTGGACTTCTACCAGGAGCTCATCCGCGAACTTGGCGGAACGGAACCCGTGGCATCCTTCGAGCCCGGCCAGCTCACCAGCTTCATTCAGTCCAATGGCATTGAACGCGTCATTGTCACGACGCCGGACTACACCCACGCCGACTACATCGTCGAAGCACTCGAGGCCGGTGCCGACGTCGTGGTTGAAAAGCCGCTGACCATTGACGTTGACGGATGCCGCCGCATTACCGAAGCCGTGGCCAAGACCGGCAAGAACGTGGTGGTGACCTTCAACTACCGCTACTCGCCGCGCAACACTGCGTTGAAGGAAGTCATCCAGAACGGTGTGATCGGCAAGGTCACGTCCATCGACTTCAGCTGGGTCCTGGACACCGTGCACGGCGCCGACTACTTCCGCCGCTGGCACCGCGAAAAGAAGAACTCCGGAGGCCTGCTCATCCACAAGGCTTCCCACCACTTCGACCTGGTCAACTGGTGGATCAACGATGTTCCAGAGCGCGTTTTCGCCTCCGGCGGCCTGCGCTTCTACGGTGACAAGAACGCTGCCGAGCGTGGCCTGGGAGCCCGCCCCGAGCGCGGCACCGTTGACGGCCTGGGGCACGATCCCTTCCGCTTGGACATGCGCGACGACGAGCGCCTGAAGGCCCTGTACTACGACAACGAAAAGTTCGACGGCTACATCCGCGACCAGGACGTTTTCACCGAGGGCATCACCATCGAGGACAACCTGGCCCTCGTAGTGGACTACCAGGGTGGCCCGACGCTGAGCTACTCGCTGAACGCCCACAGCCCGTGGGAGGGCTACCGCGTGACCGTCAACGGCACCGAAGGCCGTGCTGAACTCGAAGTGGTGGAGCGTGCCGCCGTCGAGTCTTCCACCGATAAAAAGACCGTGGTTGACCCCAGCGCCACACCCATCGAGGAAGATGACGCCGTGCGCCGGAACGGCGAGCGCCTGGTGGTCCAGCGGCACTGGGAAGCAGCCTACGAAGTCCCGATCGTCAACGGCGAGGGCGGCCACGGCGGCGGCGACAACCTCCTGCTCTCGGACCTCTTCAACGGCCCCGGCATTGATCCGCTGGGCCGGCCGTCCGGCTACATCGACGGACTCCGTTCCGTCTCGGTGGGAATTGCCGGCAACCAGTCCCTGGATACCGACCTCCCGGTCCGGATCAGCGAACTTGGCCTCGGCGCCGATCTCAGCCGCAGCCAGTCCTGACCCGTTCACTACCAAGCAAGGAACACACCATGAGCAGGATTTTTGTCACCGGAGGTTCCGGTCGGCTGGGGCGCAGCGTTGTTGCCGGGCTGGCGGACGCCGGCCACAAGGTGATCTCGGTGGACCGGGACGCCATCCCCGCTGAGCAGTTGCCCGCCGGAGCCGAACAGCACACCGCTGATCTCCTGGCACCCGGGGAAGCGGAGCGGCTCATCCGGGAAACAGCGCCCGACGCCGTCATTCACCTCGCCGCTATTGCCGTACCTTTCAGCGCACCCGAGGATGTCATTTTCAGCACGAACACCCGGCTCGCCTACGCGGTGGTCAGTGCCGCCACCGACGCGGGTGTGCCGAAGATCGTGACGGCGTCCAGCCCCACCGCCCTGGGCTATGGCTCACCGGCCGGGTGGCTGCCGCCGTCGTTCCCCTTGGATGAGCAGACGCCGCCCGAGCCGTGGAACGCTTACGCCTTGTCCAAGCTGATTGCCGAGCAGACAGTGCAGATGTTCGCCGCAGCCCAGGGCGACAGGATCCGGTACGCGGCCTTCCGCCCGTGCTACGTTCTCTCCCCGGAGGAGTGGGAAGGGGCCCTGACGCAGCAAGGCCACACCATCCGGGAACGCCTGGATGATCCCGCGTTGTCCGCGCCGGCTCTGTTCAACTACGTAGATGCCCGGGATGTGGCTGACTTCCTGGATGTGCTGCTGGAGAAGATGGACAGCATTCCCAACGGCCAGGTCTTCTTTGTGGGCGCGAAAGATGCTTTGGCTACCGCGCCGCTCTCGGAATTGTTCCCCCGCTTCCTGCCGGGCAGCGGACCCCTCACCGAGCACCTCACCGGAACCAGCCCGGCCTTCTCCATCGACAAAGCCCGTGAGCTTCTCGGTTGGGAACCGAAGCGGTCCTGGCGCACCGAACTCACCCCGCCGTATGAAGGGGCCGACACAGCGGCAAGCGAACAAGCAGCACTGAACGAACAAGCCGCACTGAACGGCGCAGCGCCGAACGGCGCAGCACTGAACGGCGCAACACTAAATCAGGCAGCACTCAACGACGAGAACCCCGCCGGCCTGGTCCCGGCGGGAGCAACCAAGGAGACACCATGAACTTCGACGGCGTACTGTTCTTCCCCGTCACTCCCTTCGCCGAGGACGGCACGGTAGATGTAGCACTGCTCAAGGAACACATCACCTCCCGTCTGCCGTTCGGCCCCGGCGGCGTTTTCCCCGCGTGCGGCACAGGCGAATTTCATGCGCTCTCACTTGAGGAGATCCGCACCGTGGTGACTGCCGCCGTCGAGGCTGTTGCAGGGGCCGTGCCGGTGGTCTCCGGTGCCGGCGGACCGCTGGGCCACGCCATTGCCGCCGCGAAGGTGGCTGAGGAAGCCGGCGCGGACGCCCTCCTGGTGCTTCCGCCGTATCTGGTGACCGGCCCCACCGATGGTGTGGTGGCTTATGTGGAGGCCATCGCCGCCGCGAGCAGCTTGCCGGTGATCGTTTACCACCGCGGCACGGCAAAGTTCACGGCCGAGGCCATCACCCGCCTCACCGCCAACCCGAAGGTGGTTGGCTTCAAGGACGGAATCGGCGACGTCGGCCTGGCCCAGGAAATCGTCTCCGCGATCAACGCCAGCGGACGTACCGACTTTGCGCTGTTCAACGGCCTGCTGACGGCCGAACTGACGCAGGGCGCCTACCGTGGCCTTGGCATCCCCCTGTACTCCTCGGCTGCATTCGCCATGGCCCCGGAAATCGCCAAGGCTTACTACGACGCCTACATGTCCGGTGACGAGGACCGCCGCCACGCTTTGCTGGAGGGTTTCTACGCTCCGCTCGTCCGTCTCCGCGACCAGACTCCCGGGTTCGGTGTCTCGCTGATCAAGGCCGGCCTCCGCCTTGCCGGGCTCCCGGTTGGCTCGGTTCGTCCGCCCCTGGTGGATCCTTCCGAGGAGCAGCTGCTGGAGCTCAAGTCCATCCTGGCCAAGGGCCACGAGTTGGCCGGCAGCTGATGCAGGCCCGCATTACGGGCCTCACCACCCGGTTGATCACGGTCCCGCTGCTGCGCAGCTGGGGTGCCGAGGCGCCTGAGAACCATGTAATAGTCACCGAACTGAGCACGGACGACGGCGGCACGGGCCACGGTTTCTCGTGGACACCCACCATTGGTCCCCAGGCGGTCAAAGCCCTCCTGGATTACGATATTGCACCCTTCATCGTGGGGCTGGAAGCCAACCCTGAGATTGTCTGGGACCAGTTGTGGAATCGGCTGCATGAAGCCGGCGGGGGAGGCCTGACCACCATCGCGATGGCTGGTGTGGACCTGGCCCTGTGGGACCTGAAAGCCCGGCAGGCCTGTACCTCTGTCACAGGACTTCTTGGGCAGCGGCACCAGTCCGTTGAGGTGTACGGCTCCGGCGTCAACCTGCACTACTCCCTGGAGCAGCTTGTGGAGCAGGCGCAGCGATGGGTTGCTGCCGGGCATAACGCCGTGAAGATCAAGGTGGGCAAGCCGGAGCTCCGGGAAGACGCCGAAAGGGTTGCAGCCGTCCGTGCGGTCATTGGCCCGGACCGGCTGCTCATGATCGACGCCAACCAGCGTTGGGACCTCGCCCACACCTTCCGTGCCTTGGATGTTTTGGGGGAGTACGGACTGGAGTGGCTTGAAGAACCCATCCGCGCCGATGACCTCTGGGCCTACCGGCGCTTGCGAAAGCACTCGCCCGTGCCCATTGCCTTGGGTGAGAATGTCCACACCATCTACCGTTTCCGCGACTTCATCGAAGCTGAAGCTGTGGACATCATCCAGCCCAACATCGTCCGCGTGGGCGGCATTACCCCGTTCCGCAGGATCGTTGAGTTGGCCCGTGCCAACAGCATCAGGGTGGCGCCGCACCTGCTCCCGGAACTCTCCGGTCAGCTGGCGCTCACCCTGGCCGACGCCGTGAGCGTGGAGGACGTGGAAGACGCTTCCTTCGAACAACTCGGCATCCTGGCCGGGCCCTCACCTGTGAAGATCAGCAACAGCACTGGCAGAAGCAGGCTCAGCAGCACAGGCCGCCCGGGACTTGGCTTCGAGTTCACCGTCAACCAGCCCGCCCCTGCAAGCGCAGCCCCCGACAGTAAAGGAAACCGCATTGAGTACAGCAACTCTTGACCTGACAGCCATCACTGCAGCAGCCACGGAAGCAGCAAAGGTGACCGCAACAGCGTCCGACGCCGAGCGCGCCGCCTGGCTGACCGCCGTCGCCGATGCCTTGGACGCCAACGTCACTGAGCTGGTGGCGATCGCCGATTCCGAGACGAGCTTGGGCACGGTCCGGCTCACGGGCGAGGTGGCACGGACCAGTGGGCAGCTGAGGTTGTTCGCCAACGTGATCACCGAGGGCTCGTACCTGGAGGCGGTCATTGATCACGCTGACCCGTCATCCACCCCGCCCAAGCCCGACCTGCGCCGAATCCTTCGTCCCATCGGCCCGGTGGCGGTGTTCTCGGCGTCGAACTTCCCGTTCGCTTTCTCCGTGGCCGGCGGTGACACCGCGTCCGCACTGGCTGTGGGTTGCCCGGTGATCGTCAAAGCGCACTCGGGCCACCTTCGCCTCTCCGAGCGGACCGCTGAGATTGTCAGCGAAGCCCTGGCCAAGGCAGGGGCCCCGGAAGGGATCTTCGCCCTGGTCAGTGGCCGCGAGGCAGGCACAGCATTGGTTCAGGACCCGGCCATCAAGGCCGTCGGCTTCACCGGTTCCATTCCCGGTGGACGCGCACTGTTTGATCTCGCATCTTCCCGGCCGGAACCGATTCCCTTCTACGGCGAGCTGGGCAGCCTGAACCCGGTAGTCATCACGGCAGACGCACTCGCCGAACGCGGGCAGCAGCTCGCCGCAGGGCTGGCAGGCTCGTTCACCATGGGGGCGGGCCAGTTCTGCACCAAGCCGGGGCTCGTGTTCATCCCTGCCGGTACTGACTTCGCCTCGCATCTGGCGGAGGCCAGCAAGGACAAGCCCACCGCTGCCATGCTCACCGAGCGAATCGCCGAGGCCTACCCGGACGGACTGCGGAACGTCGCTGACCAGCCGGGTGTCGCCGTCGTCAGCGGTACAGTGCAGCAGGACAGCCTGGCCGACGGCGCCGCGCCCGTGGTCTTCTCCACCAGTGCAGCCAACGTGCTGGAGCGCCCGGAAGAGTTGTTGGAGGAGTGCTTCGGCCCCACCACGCTGCTGATCGAGTATGCCAACCAGGACGAACTGTCCGCAGCCCTGGCCAAGGTCCCGGGCAGCCTGACCGGCACGGTGCACGCACAGCCGGGCGAGGACGTTTCCGCTCTTGTCGAGCAGCTCAGCGGCCTCGCCGGAAGGGTTCTTTTCGACGGCTGGCCCACAGGTGTAGCCGTGAACTGGGCGCAGCAGCATGGTGGCCCGTACCCGGCCACGACGTCCCTGTTCACTTCCGTGGGGGCCACCGCGGTCCGCCGATTCCAGCGTCCGGTGGCTTACCAGGATGCTCCCGAAACAGTCCTGCACCCGGCGCTGCACGACGCCAACCCGCTGGGCATCCCCCGCCGCGTGGACGGCGTTCTGACCCTCAGCTAACCCCAGACGAAAAGGGGCGGGGCCACCATCACGGTGATCCCGCCCCTTTCGTGTGGGGAGCCAGGTGTCAGGGACGCAGCGTCAGCGGACGACGGCGGCCCTCCACTTGGGTGGTCGGCCAACGGTCGTCAGTGGTCAGGATCCGCAGGCCGGATTCCGTGAGCAACACCGTGTCCTCGATCTTCACACCGGGCCCGGAGGGATTCCATGTGAAGGGCTGGTTCAGCACAATAGTGTCCCGAACATCGGCGGTGACGCGGGGATCGCGGCCAGCATAACCGGCCGGCCCGCCCTGGTGGTGCAGCGTCCACTGGTCTTCGCCGAAGCCGTGCCGGGCGTAGGCCTGCTGAATCTCGGTGAAGACGGTGTTGAGCCGGGCCCCGGGCACCGTGGCCTTGAAGATGTCGGCCTCGACGGCGGCGATGCTGGCCTCGGCGTCGAGTTCCTGGGGAGTTCCGGCGTCGAATGCCACCCAGCGGGTGAGGTTGGCAACCAGTCCGTTCCGGCGGGCGCACACCACTGCCATGGCACGGCGGCCGATGGGGGAGTGCGTGGCCAACGGATGCCGGAAGTCGCTCCGGGAAGCGCCGTTGCACAGCAGGACCAGCGGCTCGGCGCCGACGGCCACGATCCTCGCGGCAAGCTCCGAGACGAGCTGGAACTCCGTGGCTTCCGGGCTGACGGCTGTGAGGACGTCCGTCATGGCGGCCGCGGCGTCGGCAGACAATTCCGCGTAGCGGGCCGTTTCGGCCGGGAGGAGTTGTTGGCGGGCGGCACGCAGTTCCGTGGTGACGGCTGCTTCCACCAGCGGGTCACCATCAACAGCCAGCCCGGCTGCGACGGCATGCAGTTGGCCATGCCACGGAACGGTGTCCAGGCTGACGCCCTCCGGCAACTCCTCTGCGGCGATCCGGCCTGCCTCGTTGTTGAACGTGACCAGGTGGTCGCCGGAACGGTCCACCAGCAGGGCAGCGATGGGGTCGCCCGCCAGGCTGATGTGCACGCGGCTCCCGTCCAGGTACCAGGTGAGGGCCGTGTTGGAGGTGAGCAACAGCGAATCGCGGCCTGCGGCGTCCAGGATGTCCAGCACGCGCCGGCGCTTGACCGCGCGGTCGGCTACGTTGCCGGGCGCCGTTTGGCCCGGTGCCGTACGGCCGGGCACGGTAAGGCCGGGCGCCGTTGGGCCGGGGGCGGTGCGGCCGTTGGTTGCGGAGACGCTCGCCGGCCTCGATGCCTGCGTAGGTGTCTGCCCTGCCAAGGGCGTGGATTGAGTAGGCGTGGTCATGCCGGTTCCCCCAAAGTTGAGATGAGTCGTTCAATATCTTGTGTTGCCAGGAAGCCATCCGTGATGAGGACGGTGACGGTCCTATGAACCGGGCGGCCAGGTTCTGTTCTCACCGGTGCGTCCCAAGCCAGCGAAAGGCCGACGCCCGGGTAACCCGAATGCCGAACAAACCACGGGTCAGGCGCCTGCGGTGAGGCCAGGAACACCAGGGTGGCCGGGTGGCCCAGCCCGGGATCTCCGGTGACATGGGTCGGGTCGGCGGTTCCGGCGTCGAACGTTCCGGACCAAGCCAGCCACGGCGCGGCGCTGCCGTGCACGGCGTCCTCGCCACGTGCCTCGGGTGTCCAGATGGTGGCGTCGCCCACCTTCGGGAGCCGCCAAAAGAAACCCCCGTACCCGCCTTGGGGCCGCCCGTTGGAGCCGGGGCTGCCCAGCAGAACCGGATGTCCCGTGGCTGATTCCAGCGTGAAATCCAACGTCAGCTTCCACGCTGAAGGCCCGACGGCGGCCCAGCGCCACTTCCGCTGTTCGCGCAGTACCGGTGTTCCGTCCGGGCCGAGCCAGCTCAGCTGTTCGTGCCGTTCTCCGTCAACGTGCTCCGCCGATTCGGTGACGATGCGGCCGTGGTCCTTGCGCCAAACGTAGGCGCCGGCATCCCGGGTGTAGGTCCGGCCGCCCCAGAAATTGATGCCGTTCACGTCCTGGAGGGCAACGCCTGCTCCCAGATGCCACACGTGGTCCTCGGGGACGTGATCGGTAACCACAGTTCCCGCAAGGGTTCGAACAGGGTGGAGGTAGGGGCGCGGGGAGGACGTGGGCCGGATATGGGATCCGGATTGCAGGGTAGCCACCGGCGTGCCGCTGATGTCCAGAGTGTCCAGCGCGGGTCCGCTGGATGCCGTCCACGGCGCTCGGAGCTCAGCGAACGTATTCTGGCCCAGGGCTGCCCGGCGGATCAGCGATTCGATGCCGTGGACCACGGGGTGGGCGTCGTCGCCCTCGCCTTCCCAAGTGACGAAGTCGGGGTGGATTTTCCGGGGCGCATCGGCCGTGCGGATGGCTTCAAACACCGCGACATAGGCCCCCACCCCGCCAAGGGGGCTGAGGAGATCTTCTTCCGTCCGGGCGGTGAGCAAATTCTCCAGCAGGTCGATGCGGCCGAACGTCTCCACGCGGGTGCCCTGCAGGGAGCTGATTTCCAGGCGGTCTTCCGTGTAGGAGAGCGTCAGTTGCCCGAGCGTCCCATGGACGGTCACCGTCGGCGCGGATTGGACCGGTGCACACAGCGTCAGTGCGCACGTCAGCACGGTATTGCCCGCAAACCCGGTATCACCGACAATCCGGACCCGCACCACGGAGGTATCGTCGCTTTCGGTGTCATTGGCCCGGTAAAGGTCCGTCTCCACCGAGGCAACGTCGGAGACCGTCCGGGCGCCGGCAAGCCGCAGCCCGGTAGCCACGGCGTGCGCCAAGGCGTTGGTGACCACGCCGTCCACCACATCGGTGCCGTTGAGGCTTCGCTTGCCGGCCCATCGCGAGCGTTTGAAGTACGCCTTGCTCCGTAGCCACAGACCTGTGGCGCTGATGCCGCGGACTTCACCTATTTCGCCGCCGGCCACCAAGGCGTCTATTGCGGGCAGGGCCTGGGACCCCAAGCTCTGGAATCCCACTTGAACCAGGCGGCCGGCGCTCGCAGCCGCGGCCATGACGTCCTCGTATTGCGCCATGGACGCTACGGGCGGCTTTTCCAGATACACGTGTGCCCCGGCTTTGAGGGCAGCAAGGGCCAGCGGTGCGTGCGTCTGGATTGGCGTGGAAATGATGACGACGTCCGGTGCGCTTCCTGCCGCCAGGAGATCGTCCAGGGAGGGGAAGACCTCCACGCCGGGGGCCAGTTTCCCTTCGGCGGGCGGGCGGGGATCGGCCACAGCCACCAGGTCCAGCCTGCCGGCAGCAGCCAAGCGATCCAGATTGGCGAGGTGCCGTTCGCCGAAGCCGTGGACACCCACCAGGGCAACACGGGGGAGCCGCGGGTGTACCTCCGCAGTGGTGGCGGTTAAGGGCTGAGTCATGAGTCTGTCCTAGCGAGGTCAGGTGTCGGGGAAGGGCCGGGTTGGCTGGGCCGCAGTGCCGCGGCGAGGAATGCTGCGGCCTCCTCCTGCATGGCCCGGGTGAAGACGTGGGGTTCCTGCCACAAACTGCCGGTGTAGCGGGTGGGCATGCGCTCGGTCAGATGCCGGTGGGCCTCACGCATGCCCTGTTCCGGGAACAGCGGGTCAGCCAGCCCGTATTGGACCAGGACCTTTTCGGCGGCGGAGCGGACGGCAAGGTCCGGCCAGTCGCCCAGCCTGGCGAGGCCGGGGGCGTGAAGCAACCAGGAATGGGCGTCGAGGTAGGCGGGCAGCAGGGAATCGAAGGTGGTCATCATGCACGTCACCACATAGCTGCGGATCAGGGGGCTGAGGGCTGCGAGGACCATGGCGCGCCCGCCACCGCCGGAGAACCCGAGGCAGCCGAGCCGTCCGGAGTCCACGCCGGGGAGCGTTGAAAGGATGCCCAGCGCGGCGAGGTCGTCATGCGCCACGGTTCCGGCCACGCTGCTGCCCAGCAGCGTGGCGGCCTTGGCCACCGTTTCCTCGTGGGCAGCTGCCGCGGCGTCGTAAAGTTCCGCCGGGGAAGGTTCGACGCCGGCCTCCCGCCAGAGTGCCTGCCGTCCGTTGACGGCGGCGGCGGTGCGCCAGGGCGGGGTGTCCAGCCCAAAGCCGCGGCTTCCCCACATGAAGGTGTCGTGGGCCAGTACTGCGAACCCCTGCTGCGCCATCCAGGTGGCCAGTGCCCGGCCGCCGTAGAGCCTTTGCCGTACCTCGGCCGGGATCGGGCCAAAGGGGAGCATCGTCCTGCTGGAGCCGGCTGCGGTGGAGGTGCCGCCGTCGTGATCCTGTTCCTTGTCCGGAAGGGACACAAGCCGTGCCGCTCCGTGGGATTTGACTCCACCATGGCAGTGCAGGGCCAGAATGCCGGGAAGCGGAGCGGTTTCGCCGGCGGGCCGCACGAACCACGCCGATGTCCTGGGGCCGAATCCCGGCTGCCATGACAAATGTGAGGTGGTGACGCCGTCACGATCGGCTTCCCAGTGCACTGTGTACTCAAGATCCGGTGTTACGGAAGGAACGCCAAGTGTGTCAGCCAGTTGTTGCGCGGCCGGAGAAGCCGCTTCGAAGCGATGGCGCACGGCATAGTCCGGCCAGTCTTCGTAGCGCGCCAGTGCGCTGGGACGAATGGGCGTCTCTGCCATGTCAGCCGCGCTCATGGCAGTCGCAGTCGGTGGGGAACAATAGTGTCCTGCCTTATTGATGCGTCAAGGGTGTGCGGGGCGCACGCCGGGCGTCTTCAGCGTGGCGAAATCGGATTCAGCAGCTTCATCAGAAAACGCTTTCTCAAAAATTAGCAAAAGGCTGTACATGGGTCAAGAAAACGTTTACTTTGGTACGGAGCCGCTGAAGCCCAGGACCCAAATCCTGGTCCCTCAGGGGAAGTGCCGGAAGATGGGCGCTCCCCGGAAGGCAAGCACCAACCAGACTCGAAGTCCGTGGATGGCCACGATGACCAAAGGAGACCACATGGCCGCTGTACTACACACGGGGACGCCGCAAGGCGTTCGCGGGCCGGCGAGGGGGAAGCGATGAGCGCCATAGGCGAACTCTCAACGATGACCCGCCGCAAGGGCCCCATGACCAAGGAAGAGAAGAAGGCCAACGGCCGCGACAACAAGGCCGCGTACATCTTCCTCCTTCCCTGGCTGATTGGCCTTCTCGCCATCACCGTGGGCCCCATGATGATGTCGTTGTACCTGTCCTTTACGGACTACAACCTCCTGCAGCCCCCGGAATGGGTGGGCTTGGATAACTTCGTCCGCATGTTCGGCGACGCCAGGCTCCACAACTCCCTGGGTGTGACCTTCACGTACGTCCTGGTAGGTGTCCCGCTGCAGCTGGCGGTGGCGCTGATAATTGCCCTGGTCCTGGACAAGGGTCTCCGCGGACTTCCGTTCTACCGGTCCATCTTCTACTTGCCGTCCCTGCTGGGTGGCTCCGTTGCAGTGGCTATCCTGTGGAAGCAGATCTTCGGCACCACTGGCCTGGTCAACCAGGTTCTGGCGATGGTAGGCATAGAGGGCCCGGGCTGGATCTCGGACCCCAACACTGCGCTTGGCTCCATCATCCTGCTCCACGTGTGGACGTTCGGCAGCCCCATGATCATCTTCCTGGCCGGCCTGCGCCAGATCCCCACCATGTACTACGAAGCTGCCGAAGTTGACGGCGCCACCACACTTCAGAAGTTCTGGCGGATCACCCTGCCGATGCTGAGCCCCATCATCTTCTTCAACCTGGTCCTGCAGATCATCGGTTCGTTCCAATCCTTCACCCAGGCGTTCATCGTCTCGGGCGGCAACGGCGGCCCGTCGGACTCCACCATGTTCTTCACCCTGTACCTGTACCAAAAGGGCTTCGGCCAGTTCGATATGGGTTACGCCTCAGCGATGGCCTGGTTCCTGCTGGTCATCATCGGTGCCTTCACCGCCATCAACTTCATCGCTTCAAAGTATTGGGTGTTCTACGATGACTAAACTCCAGACCCTCCCCGCAGCCTCTTCCGACGACGCCAACGCCGGCAAGTCCGGCAAGGGCCCGCGCCGCCGCGAGTCCCGTGGCAGCCTCGCTTTCAGCCGCAGCGCCCGCATTAAGGGCCTGGTCAAGCACGCCATCCTGATCATTGTGGGCGGTGTGATGATCTACCCGCTGCTGTGGATGGTGGTTTCCTCCCTGCGGCCCAACGACCTCATCTTCCGCGAACCCGGCCTGTGGCTGGAAAACCTGGAGATGAGCAACTACACCGATGGCTGGTCCGCGCTGACGCACCCGTTCGGGCACTACATGGTCAACTCGGCGATCGTGGTTCTTGGCTCCATCCTTGGCAACCTGATCTCCTGCTCCATGGCTGCCTACGCGTTCGCCCGCCTGCAGTTCACCGGCAAGAAGATCTTCTTCGGCATCATGCTGCTGACCATCATGCTTCCGTTCCACGTGGTGATCGTGCCGCAGTACATCCTGTTCTCGCAGATCGGCTGGGTGAACACCTTCTGGCCGCTGATTGTGCCCAAGCTCCTGGCCACCGACGCATTCTTCGTGTTCCTGATGGTCCAGTTCATCCGTGGTATTCCCAAGGACCTCGATGAAGCAGCGCGCATCGATGGCGCCGGCCACCCCAGGATCTTCCTCCGCGTCATCCTGCCCCTGATGGTTCCGGCCTTGGCCACCACCACTATCTTCACGTTCATCTGGACGTGGAACGACTTCTTCGGCGCCTTGATCTACCTCACGGATCCGGACATGTTCACTGTCCCCGTGGCACTCCGGGCTTTCGTTGATTCGCAGTCGGCAACCAGCTGGGGATCCCTCTTCGCGATGTCCATTGTGTCCCTGCTCCCCGTCTTCCTGGTGTTCCTGTTCGGGCAGCGCTTCCTCATCAAGGGCATCGCCACCACCGGCATCAAATAAGACAACTAGAACAAGTCCGTCTCTTGTAATACAAGATTGTGACTTGTATCATAATCCCAACGGGAAAACGCTTTCTCACATTCGCATCGAGATCAAAGAAGATCGGAGACAACAGTGCCGGAAAATCCAAAGGGTGAAGCAGTCGCCCCCGCAACTGCCTCGAAAACCCGTGTAACAGCGCCCAAGGCCAAGCGCAGGCTTCGTGCCTCCGCCCTCGTTGCGGCAACAGCCGCCGCTGTCCTCGCCCTCACCGCTTGTGGCGGCGGCGGATCGGAAGCGAAGAGCGCCGATGGCAAAGTGGAGCTTCGCTTCTCATGGTGGGGCGGGGACAAGCGTGCACAACTGACGCAGGAAGCAATTGCCGCCTTTGAAGCGGAAAACCCCAACATCAAGATCAAGCCGGAGTATGGCGACTGGAGTGGCTACTGGGACAAACTGGCCACCCAGGTTGCCGCCAACGACGCCCCGGACATCATTCAGATGGACGAAAAGTACATCACCGAATACTCCAGCCGTGGCGCTCTGCTGGACCTTTCCAAGCACGACATCGACACCTCCAAGCTCGATGAAGCCGCGTTGAACGCCGGCAAGGGCGAGGACGGGCTCACCGGCATCGCGGCGGGCATCAACGCCGCCACCATCCTCGCCAACCCGGCGGTCTTCCAGGCCGCGGGCGTACCGCTTCCTGACGACAAGACCTGGACATGGGAAGACTTCGAACGCATCGCGGCCGAGGTTACGGCCAAGTCCCCGAAGGGAACCTACGGTGCGGCTGCATACGGAACGGATGAAGCCTCCCTTGGTGTATGGCTGCGACAGAACGGCAAGTCGCTGTACACGCAGGACGGCAAGCTTGGCTTCGAGCCCTCGGACATCAAGGGCTACTGGGAATTCCTGAAGCAGATGAGCGAGAACAAGGCAGTGCCCACGGCCTCGGAAATCGTCGAAGCTGAAGCTGCCCCGCTGGATCAGAGTGGTCTGGCCACCGGCAAGAACGGCATGGCCTTCTGGTGGTCCAACCAGCTTCCGGCTCTTGAGAAGGCTGCCGGCGGCGAGTTGCAGATCCTCCGCTTCCCGTCCAAGACCGGCAAGGCTGAAGACGCCGGGCTCTGGTACAAAGCCTCGCAGTTCTGGTCCGCTTCCTCCCGGACCAAGCACCCTGAAGAGGCGGCCAAGTTCATCAACTTCCTCGCTAACAACGTCAAGGCCGGCGAGGTCCTCCTTGCGGACCGCGGCGTCTACCCCAACTCGGAGGTCCGCGAGGCAATTGCTCCCAAGCTGGCCAAGGCAGACGTGAAGGTGGTGGACTTCATCGGCGCCATCAAGGAAGAGCTTGGGGAGGCTCCGGCAGCTCCGCCGAAGGGCGCCGGTGCCATCCAGGAAATCATCAAGCGCTACACCTCCGAGGTCATGTTCAACAGGCTCTCGGCGGAAGAAGCAGGCAAGAAGGCCGTGGACGAAATGAAGTCAGCCATCAGCTAGCTTCGCCCGGCAACAACAACCGCGCCCCGGATTGGTCCGTAAGGATCAAACCGGGGCGCGGTTTTTTGTGTGCGGGTCAGTCTTCGGCGATGACGGCCACGGCTCCGGCGGGAACAACGCCAGTGAAGCGCGCACCGCTCAGCAGTTCGTCGCCGTCGGCCTTGACCGGGGCATCCTCACGGCTGTGGTTGATGGCGAACAGGAACGTGCGGCCGTCGTCGGCGCGCCTGCGGGAAAGTTCGACGCCGGCAGCCGCCTCGGTGACGGCACTTACCCCTGCTTCCGCCACGAGCCGGGCGGTCAGGGCGTCGATGCCGGCCGCGTCCGGAAGCGTGGCCAAATACCAGGCCGAACCGTTGCCGACGGATCGGCGCGTCAGGGCCGGAACGCCGTCGAGCGGGTAGTCGGTGAAGGTCGCAAGAACCTCCGTACCTTCTTCAGCGCGGACGTGCTCGCTCCACACGGTGCCCACCGTCCCATCACTCAACGTGACCGAGGTTCCCGGAAACAGGGGGTGGAATTCCTCGCTTCGGATCCCCAGCAAGTCCCGGAAAGCACCCGGGTAGCCGCCCAGCCGGACATGGTCCCGCTCGTCGACGATGCCACTGAAATAGGTGATGAGGACTGTGGCCCCGGCTTCCGCTGCCGCCGCGATGGAGGCAGCCGCGGTGTCCGTGACGGAGTACAAGGTGCACGCCAGGATCAGGTCGTAACCGGAGAGATCGCCGGTGGGGTGAATAAAATCCGCAGTGATTCCGCGCAGGTACAGGGCGCGGTGGAAGGCGCGCATGGTGTCGAGGTATTTCAACGAATTGTTGGGGTGTGAGTCCAGCTCCGAGGCCCACCAGGCTTCGTAGTCGAAGACCACGGCAACCCTGGATTCCACGCGGGATCCTTTGACGGGTTCCAGTTTGGACAACGCCTCGCCCAGGTCCACCACGTTGCGCCACACCTGCGTGTCGCGGCCGCCGTGGGGAACCATCGCCGAGTGGAACTTCTCCGAGCCCGCCTTGCTTTGCCGCCACTGGAAGAACATCACGGCATCGGCGCCGCGGGCAACGTGGGCCAGGGAGTTCCGGAGCATTTCGCCGGGCATCTTGGGCTGGTTGTGGGGTTGCCAGTTGACCGCCGAGGTGGAGTGTTCCATGAGGATCCATGGCTGGCCTCCCGCTATGCCGCGGGTTAGGTCGGCGCTGAAGGCGAGTTCAATTTCGCGCTCCGGGTCTGCGGCCACGAGGTAGTGATCGTTGGCGATCACGTCCATGTCCTTGGACCAATCGAAGTAGTCCAGGGCCTTGGTGGCACTGGAGACCATGAAGTTGGTGGTCGCCGGAACATTGGGGGTGACCTCGCGGATCACCGCCAGCAGTTCGCGGTAGTAGTCCATGAACACCCACGAGTTGAACCGGGCAAAGTCCAGTTGCTGGCCCGGGTTGAGTGTGGTGGGAGCCGCTCCCGGCGGGATGATTTCAGCGAATGAAGCGTAGTGCTGGGACCAGAACGCTGTTCCCCAGGCGTCGTTGAGGGCCTCGATGGTGCCGTAGCGGCGTTCCAGCCAGGCGCGGAAAGCGGCAGCATCTTCCTCGCCGTAAAACTCACCAACATGGCAGCCAAGCTCGTTGTCCACATGCCACAGCGCCAAGGCGGGGTGGTCTTTATAGCGTTCGGCGATCACACGCGTCATGGTGGTGGCGTACCTGCGGTAGACAGCCGACGACGGCGTGTAGTGGCGTCGGGAGCCCCGCTCCAGCCGCACTCCTTCCGCGGTGACGGGCAGGATTTCGGGGTGTTTGCGGGCTAGCCAGGCCGGGGGAGAAGCGGTGGCCGTGGCTAGTGCCACCTTGATCCCGGCTCCATGGAGGTTGTCCAAAACATCGTCCAGCCAGCCGAAATCATAGGTGCCTTCGGTGGGCTCGAGGAGGCCCCAGGAGAAGATGGCGACGCTCAGGAAGTTCACGCCGGCCTCCTTCATCAGCTCGATGTCTTCGACGCGGATGTCTTCAGGCCACTGCTCGGGGTTGTAGTCCCCGCCGTAAGCGAGGCCGTCGATGGCGTTCCAGACAGGAGGCCTGCTGGTGTTTTCGGGGAAGGTCAAAGGGACTCCTTCGTCGTGGTGGCGGGTTCAGTCTCGGCTGGGGTCGGAGGCCATGCAAGCAGCCTAGCCGTGAAACAGGCGGGAAGCAGCTTCCTTGGAAAACGCTTGCCCAGATTCACAATTAGGGATATTGTATCGATTCAGAACGAGTGTAAGCGAGATCACTGCCACGTTGTAGAGACCTCGGAAGCTTGCACCAACTGAGCAAGGAGGCTCTCATGATTGATAGAAGGAAATTCCTCGGAACAGTGGCACTCGGCACCGCATCTGCCGCGTTCCTGGCTGCCTGTGGCCAGTCCTCTTCCCCGGCCCAAACCGGCTCCGCGGACAACCCCGTCACCATCACCTACACCTGGTGGGGCAACGACGACCGTGCAGAACGTACCCGCAAGGCCATTGCCCTGTTTGAATCCAAGAACCCGGACATCAAGGTCAACGGCAACTTCTCGGATTTCGCCGGGTACTGGCAGAAGCGCGCTACCGAAGCTGCCGGTGGCGGACTTCCGGACGTCATGCAGTGGGACCTGTCCTACCTGCGCGACTACGGCCAGCGCAACCAGCTCCTTGACCTGGGCACCGTGAAGATCAATACGGACGCATTCGAAAAGTCGCTTCTTCCCTCGGGCCAGATCCGGGGCAAGACCTACGGCATTCCCACCAGCACCAACGCTTTCGCGGTCTACTACGATCCCGCCAAGCTCGCCTCCCTGGGCATCGCCGAGCCGGATGGCTCCTGGAACTATAAGGAATTCAACGCCTTCCTTACCGAGGTGGGCCAGAAGGGCAACGGCACGTTGTTCGGCAGCACCGACTACACCGGAGTGTGGTGGATGTTCAACATCTGGCTGCGCCAGAACAACATCCAGGCCTTTACCGAGGACGGAAAGCTGGGCTTCACCAAGGATGACCTGAAGAAGTGGCTGAACATGACCTCGGAGCTGCGCGGCACCGGAGCCATTGTGGGCGAGGACAAGGTAACGCAGTTGCTGCCCAAGTCCCCGTTCGGTTCCAACGTCACTGCAACCGAGGTCACGTGGGATAACTTCATGGCCGGCTACCTCGCGGACAGCGGCGCCAAGGACCTCAAGCTGGTTCCCGTCCCCTCCGACGATCCGGACAACCTGGGCCTGTTCCTCAAGCCCTCCATGCTGATGGTGGCCAGCGCCAAGACCAAGAACAAGGACGCTGCAGCGCGGTTCATCGACTTCATGGTCAACGATCCCGAGGTGGGCCAGATCTTCAAGACCTCCCGCGGGGTCCCGGCGTCGAAGACCCAGCGTGACGGAACCACCTTCGAAGGCACCGACAAACTGGTGGTGGACTACGAGAAGTCCATTGAGAAATACCTCAAGGATGCACCGGAGCCGCCCATTGTTGGCTTCGGCACACTGGAATCAACGTTCAAGCGCGTTGCCCAGGACCTGAACTACGGCAAGCTCACCGTGGACGGCGCCGCTGATGCGTGGTTCAAGGAAGCCGAAGACCTTATCAAGCAGAACGCCTGATTCAGGCTTTCATGACTGACGGACTATTCTCGTGACGCAAAGCCCAACCTTGAGCAGGCGCGCCGCCTCCGCTCCCTCGCAGCCGCGTAAATCGCGGCGGCGGGGGGCGGACACCCGCGCCGGATACACCTTCCTGCTGCCGTGGCTGCTGGGATTCATCGCCCTGACCGTTGGGCCGATGATCTCTTCGCTGTACCTTTCCTTCACCAACTACAACCTGTTCGATGCCCCCAAGTGGATTGGCCTGGACAACTACACGTCCCTCTTCCAGGACGAGCGGTTCCTGCAGTCCGTGGGCGTGACCATGCAGTACGTGGTCTTTGGTACCCCGCTGAAGCTGGCGGCGGCGTTGGCGATCGCGATGTTGCTCAACAGCAAGCGCAAGGGCCAGGGCTTCTACCGGTCCGCGTTCTACGCCCCGTCACTGATCGGCGCTTCGGTGTCCATCGCCATCGTATGGAAGGCCATGTTCGGCGATTCCGGTCCCGTAGACCAGGGCCTGTCCTTCTTCGGGATCAACCTGGGCGGTTGGGTGGGTAACCCCAACATGACCATGGGCATGATGATCCTGCTGACCGTCTGGCAGTTCGGTGCCCCGATGGTGATCTTCCTGGCCGGCCTCAAGCAGATCCCGGTGGACCTCTACGAGGCAGCCTCGATGGACGGTGCCGGCCCGGTCCGGAAGTTCATGAACATCACCTGGCCCATGCTCTCCCCGGTGATCTTCTTCAACCTGCTGATGGAAACCATCCACGCGTTCCAGATCTTCGCTTCGGCCTACATCATCTCCAACGGTGAAGGCGGCCCGGCCGGCTCCACCCTCTTCTACACCCTTTACCTGTACTTGCGCGGTTTCTCCGATTTCCGGATGGGCTACGCCTCGGCGATGGCCTGGCTCCTGGTGATCGTGGTCGGCATCATCACGCTGATCTTCTTCAAGACCTCCAAGTCCTGGGTCCACTACAGCGGTGATTCGAAATGACAACCATGGCAACCCCCACCCAGCCCGCTCCCACCAAACCCCCAGCGGCGCAGGTCTATAACCCCAAGTCCGAGTCAACCGCGGTCAAGCGGATCAAGAGCACCATCTTCCACGTCGTTGCCCTGGCACTGGTGGCGATGGTCCTCTACCCGGCGCTGTGGATGATCTCGGCATCGTTCAAGCCGAACTCCGAGATCGGCGGTGCCAACAACGCACTGTTGTCCGCCAACTTCAGTTTCGATAACTTCATCACGGCCATGGAAGGCATCGGCGGGGTCTCCACCCTGACGTTCTTCACCAACTCACTGATCCTGGCCGTCGGAGCAGTGGTGGGAACCGTCCTCTCGGCATCCATCTCCGCGTATGCCTTCGCCCGGATCAACTTCCCCGGACGTGGGTTGTTCTTCGGCATGATGATCGCCACCTTGCTCCTGCCTTTCCACGTGGTGATCATCCCGCAGTACATCGTGTTCCAGCAGCTTGGCCTGGTGGACACCTACGTCCCGCTGTTGATCGGCAAGTTCCTCGCCGCCGATGCGTTCTTCGTCTTCCTCATGGTCCAGTTCATGCGCGGCCTCCCGGCTGAACTGGATGAGGCGGCCCGCATCGATGGCGCCGGGCACGTGAGGATCTTTGGATCCATCATGCTCCCCCTGATGAAGCCTGCCCTGATCTCCACGTCGATCTTCTCCTTCATCTGGAGCTGGAACGACTTCCTGGGCCCGCTGCTGTACCTGAACACCCCGGAAAAGTACCCGCTTCCCTTGGCGTTGCGGCTCTTCGTGGACCAGACCCAGAGCTCGGACTACGGAGCCATGATCGCCATGTCCGTCCTGGCCCTCCTGCCCGTACTGGTCTTCTTCCTGGTCTTCCAGCGCTACATCGTCGAAGGCGTTTCGACGCAGGGCCTCAAGGGCTAAGGACAAAGAGAATGAGCACAATGAACGCCGCAGGCAAGTCGTCGCCGAAGCCCGGCATCCCGGTCAACCGCTTCGCCCTCTTCGCTGAGACCATCCTGGCGGGGGTCATCGTGCTCCTCCTCTCCGTCCCCTCGGTGACGGCGCCGGCTGCCTATGCGGCCGGCGTCGCGCACTTGGAAAGGCACCTCAGCGGACGGGATGATTCCCTCCGCAGCTTGTGGGGCAATTTCCGTCGTGCGCTTCCCGGCAGTTGGAAGCTGGGAATCACGACGACGGTAGCCGCCGTCGTGATTGTCCTGAACCTCTTGCTCGCCCTGGTGGGTCAACTGCCCGGGCGCGCCATGATCCTGCCGGCCACACTGATCCTGGCCGCAGCCGGGGCCATCCTCCTGCTCCGCACCGCCGCCAACTGGAGCGGCAGCGTCACCTGGGACGGCGATGCCGGCCTCCAGCCTGCCGACGTACCAGGCCCCGAACGTTGGGCCGCAGCCTATTCGCAAGCCAAAGCCGATTCTGTGCGCGATTGGACGGGTTCCTTGCTGCTGCTCGCGGCACTCTTCATGACGGTGGTCTTCGTGTGGATGCTGCAGGCACTGTTCGTGATCGTTCCCGGGACCCTGGTCCTGGCGGCGGCTGCCATCAAGATCCGCTCCCACCGTTGAGTTTTTGTACAGCTAATGCCCTTTAGGAGCCTCCTTAAGGGCATTAGCTGTACAAAAACTCCATAAGAAACCGACCCAACCCGCTGAATCGAGCAGTCCACTCCGTGTCGCCGCGCCCGTTCCCCCTGCGCCCCCAATCCGCTAAATCCACCAAACCCGCCCCACGTGACGGCTCCACTGAAACCTGGCACTATCCGCTGCGGCACCACAATTACCGGATCTTCGTGGCCCTGTCCCTGGTGGGAAGCGGCGGGGTGTGGATGCAACGGCTGGCGCAGGACTGGCTGGTTCTCCAGCTCACGGGAAGCCCGGCCGCTGTGGGCCTTGCCGTCGCCCTCCAATTCCTGCCCATGCTGGTGGTTGGCCCCCTCAGCGGTGTGTTGGTGGATCTTTTCCCCAAGCGTCGGATTCTCCTGGCCTGCCAATCCGTTGCCGCCCTGTTGGCCGCCGGACTGGCGGTGTGGAACGCCATGGGCGGCACCGACGTCTGGGTTGTCTACGCCTCCTGCATTGCCCTGGGCATCACCAGCGCCATTGACGGCCCTGCCCGGCAAGTGTTCGTCAATGAGGTGGTGGGCGATTCCGGACTTCCTGCCGCCATCGGGTTGAACAGTGCGGTGGCCCAGCTCGGTGCCATGGCCGGTCCCGCGCTTGCCGGGGTGGTCATTGCCCAGGCCGGTCCTGCAGCTGCGTTCGCGGCCAACGCCGGCATTGGCGCAGCAGTGATGGTCATGATCGTCTCCATCAGGCCAGGTGAGCTGCACCAATCGCCCGAGGTCCGTGGGAAGGAACCGCGGCGTGGCCAGATCCTTGCCGGGTTCCGCTTTGTCCGCGAGCGGCCACCCCTGCTGTTGACCATGCTGCTGGCTGGTTTGCTGGGCGCTTTCGGCATGAACGGCCCGGTTGTCCTGGCTGCCTTCGCGGACAGGGTCTGGCACAGTGGTCCCGCCGGTTTCGGCCTGTTCAATACTGTCAGCGCTTTGGGCGCGCTGGTGGGCGCATTGGTGGCAACCCGGATCAAGCGGTTCGGTCGGAAGGGCATCGTGGCCAGCGCCGGGCTCTTCGGGCTGACGCAACTGCTGGCAGCCTTGATGCCCACGCAGGAGTGGTTCGTGGTGATGCTCATTGTGGTGGGCTTCATGACGTTGCTGTTCCTGACCAGCGCAGCCACGGCCGTTCAGTTGGAAGCCGGGGCAAGTGTTCGGGGCAGGGTGCTGGCCCTGTACTTCCCGTTGCTCTTGGGTGGCCACGCGCTGGGTGGTTTGTTGGCGGGATGGCTGACGGAGGACTTTGGCGTCAGGGCAGGACTGGTGGTTACCGGTGCGCTCGGCATGGCGTCGGCAGCTGTGATTGGGTTCCTGCTGTGGCGGTATTCGGTGCGGCGTGCCCGCACCGTGGCCTGAGCGCTTTTGTTATAAGTGATAGCTCAAACAAACAAAAACTCCCTTGAC
Organism: Arthrobacter sp. R3-55; assembly: GCF_054161505.1. Taxonomy (NCBI): domain Bacteria; kingdom Bacillati; phylum Actinomycetota; class Actinomycetes; order Micrococcales; family Micrococcaceae; genus Arthrobacter; species Arthrobacter sp. R3-55. The sequence goes on from NZ_CP096423.1 coordinate 956,164, forward strand.
TGGTGATGTAGAGCACACCTAGGCTGAGAAAGCGTTTTCTCCGACGTGCATCTGCAAGAGCTCACCCTGCCCAGACAAGGACCCCAGATGTCGATTCGTGCAACAAAGAAGTTCGCGCTCAAAGCTGCAGCCGCCGCGGCCGTTGTAGCCATCACCATGACCGGATGCGGCAGCTCGCCGCAGGCCGCCTCCGATGGAACAGTCACCCTGCGCTTCAGCTGGTGGGGTTCGGATGTCCGCCACAAAATGACCCAAAAACTCATCGATGCTTTCGAAGCAGAGAACCCCACCATCAAAGTCAAAGGCGAATACGGCGATTGGTCCGGGTACTGGGACAAGCTGGCCACCCAGGTGGCCTCCCAGGACGCTCCGGACATCATTCAAATGGATGCCGCCTACCTGGGCGAATATGCAGAACGCGGCGCCCTCCTGGAGCTCAAGGACGTAGACCTCGGCAAGTTCGATTCCGCCGTGGCAGATGCAGGCAAAGTTGATGGAAAACAGTATGCAGTCACGGCAGGGGTCAACGCCCAAGTGGTCCTGGCCAACCCCTCACTCCTGACGGCAAGCGGTGTGACCTTGCCCGATGACAAAACGTGGACCTGGGACGAATACAACAAAACTGCGGCCGCCATCACCGAGGGCAGCAAAAGTGGGGTGTACGGCTCCGGAGCTGTCAGCGGCGACGCCCCCATGAATCTCTGGTTCCGCCAACACGGCAAGTCGCTGTTCACTTCGGATGGCAAGTTCGGCTTTGACGAGGCGGACTTGACCGGGTGGTACGAATACCAGGCCGAACTCCGCGATTCCAAGGCTGTGCCGCCCGCCTCGGTGATGACCGAGGACGCCACCGCCTCGGTGGACCAGCAGGGCTTGGCCACCAACAGGTTCGGGCTCGCCTGGTATTGGTCCAACCAGCTAAGCGCCCTCACCAAGGCCTCGGGCCAGCCGCTGGAGATCCACCGGCCGCCGAGCACGGACGGCAGCGCGGCCAGTGCCAAGCAGTTCTACAAGTCCTCACAGTTCTGGTCCGCCAGCTCCCGCACCAAGCACCCGGCCGAAGCCCAGAAACTCATCGACTTCCTGGCCAACAATGTGGAGGCCGGAGAAATAGCCCTCGCGGACCGCGGTATCCCGGGTAATTCGGAGGTCCGTGCTGCTGTCCTTCCCAAGCTGACGCCGGAAGACGCCGTTACGGCCAAGTTCATCGACGAGATCTCCTCCGAATTGGGAGACGCCGTCCCGGTGCCGCCGGCAGGTTCCAGCTCCGCCGTCGAGGCTTTTGGGCGATACGGCCTGGAGGTGCACTTCAACCGGATGTCACCGGCAGACGCCGCCAAGAAAGCCATGGACGAAGCCAGGAGCGCGCTGGGTTAGCCCTTGTCCGGTCCCGCGAGACGGCACTTAAACCCAATGCTTCCTGGAAACATGGGTGTTAACTGCCGTCTCGCGGGCCGAACGTCCAGGTTCCAGGCCCTGCCGCTACTGTTCGGTCCGGAAGCACCACTTGGGCAGCTACGCCCGCAGGAATGGTGCAGTCCACCTCCATGCGATCGGCCGTCCGTCGCCAGGAAACGGCAACCACTCCACGCTGGGTAGGTACACTCCCGGCAGCATGTTCCAGCCGGCACACCGGCGGTTGAATCACGACGCCGGACGCTCCCGGAGCGGTCACCCGGACACCGAGGAGGTACTCAAGGATCTCCCGGACAACCGAGGCCGACCAGGCGTGGGACTGGCTGTAGTCTGTGCCCTCTTCGAGTTCCCAGGCCTCCCAGGTGAAGGATCCGCCGGCTTCCAGCAAGCGTGCCCAGCCGGGCTGGGTGGCATCCGTCAGGAGATCCAGCACGCTGTCCACCCGGCCCTGGGAAAGCAAAGCACGGAGCAGCCGGTGCGCCGTCATGGGACCCTGCCGCATTCCCATCCCGGCAATGCGTTCGGCGTCCTTGCCAGCGTGAGCGGCAGGGGTGATGCCCAGTGACAAGGGGAATGAGGTTGCATGTTGTGATGCGTTCAGGCTTGGCCGGCCGTCGGCGTACAGGCCGTCCACCATCACACCGTCCACGCGCAGCAGGGTGTTGATGCGCTCCGCCAGTTGATCCGCCGCTTCCCTGTAGCGTGCCGCCGCCGATGCAAGGCCCGTAGCCCCGCAGAGCCGGCTGACGGCGTCGAGCACTGACCAGCCCTGGGCGTTCACGGTGGTGCGGGCCACGCAGTCCATGTCGTACCCGAAACGGCCCGGCGCCGGCCAGTCCACGATGCCGTGCAGGTACGGACCCGCGCCGCCGCCGAGGTCCGTGACCAGCCCGGCCGTAGTGCCGCTGCCGGGAATGTGCCGCAGCACGTAATCGGCCGTGTCCATTAGCCGGGGGAGCAGTTCCTGGACCAGCGCAGTATCCCCGCTGAGCCGGTGGTAGTCCTCCACCCATTCGGGCATCATGAGCGAGAAATCCGGGATGTCCCGCTTGCCGTCGCCGTTGGGGTAGACGGCGTTGTAACGGCCACGCTCCCCGGGTGAATCCCAGTAGCGCTTGGCAGATCCTGCGAACTCGCGCAGCGCCTTGGCCGTGAAGTGCCGTTCTCCGAACAACGCCATGGTGGCGTACGAGATATTCACCGCATCACCCAGGAACTGGCCTTTCTCCCGGGTGGGCGTGTCCACGAACTGCTCCTGCACGCCGAACAACGCAGAATCCCGGAGGAGGGTGAAGACCCGGTTCAGGGTCTCATCGGAGCTGTGGAAGCTGCCCTCGGCGGGGTGCTCGGCATGGATAATCGTGGCCCCCACACTGCCGAGGTCCTGGAGGTGAACGCCTGGAAATTCGAGGTAGCGGAACCCCAAATGCACCGACGCCGCGTAGCGCTGTGGTCCATCCTTTTGCGTGTAGGGGAACGCCATGTCCGTGTTCTGACTGGCGGTTTTCCCCTTGTCCACGCGGCCATCCGGTTGCAGGGTGTACCCCGCGCGCAGCATCACGGTCCGCCCGTGATGGCCTTGGCGGAACTCCACCACGGGGCGCCCTGGAATCACTCGGCCGAAGTCCGCTACCGGGGTGCCGTCGTCGGCAGTGAAAAGCTCGACGACGGGGGCATGGTTTCGCGCGACGCCGGCGTAGTTCGGGGTCAGCACGGGGAAGTCGGCTACGGGGTGGGCTCCGAGCGAAACCGCCGGGTGCCAGTCCTCCGGAGCCGGCCATGCCGTGGCATCGAAGTGTTCGATGGGGTCGCCCTCGTCGTTGCGGTATCCGCTCTGCCGGTAGGGCCCCTCGGCCACCAACCACCCGGGTCCGGAGCCGAACACGTCCCGCGTGCCGTCGTCGTACTCCACCGTCAACTGGGCCAGCAGCCCCGGCCTGCCCGCCGCACGTCCCTGGCCAGGTCCGTACCAATGCGCGACGGCGGTCACAGCGGCGGTGTTGCTGGAACGCAGTGCGTCCGTGACGTCCGCGGCGTTGTAGAAGTGCTCACCCGGGTATCCGAAATTGGTGGTCTCAAGGCAAGGGCTGCTGTTGAGGCTGAACGCAGCGTGGTGGCTGGCTGCAGCATAGAGGCGGGCCCGGACGACGGGGCGCCTGAGGCTGAAGGTGGCCTTGGCGAGGGTCCACTCATCGGGCTGGCGGAGAGGGGTGCTGGAGTTCCAACCGCTGATGGCACCGGGGGCGGTGAAGTCGCTGCTGAGGAGGGTCTTTCCGTCACGGCTGACGCTCAAGGACAAGTATTCTGCTTGGCTGCGGGGTGCTTGGTGGAACGCGATGCCCGTGCCGGTGCTTGTTCCGGTGCTGGGCGCAACGTCCGCCTCAAGGACTGTGGTGCCGTCAATGGTGACAGTGATACGCCGGCTGTCATCGGTGACCACCAGGTTCTGCCAACCGTTGTGGGGGAGAGCGCCGGCACGGGATGCGGCGGTTGCCTCAAAGGCCGGGGTCTGGGCCAGCGCTTCGGTGGGAGGAACGGACATGGCCCCGATTTCCCAAAGGGGAGCGGGTCGAAGCACAGCCGAACCGTTGTCTTTGATCTCCAGGAGCAGCCCTGTACCGGGCCCATCACTGCGCAGGAGGATCCCGGCAGCACCAAGACGCAACCGCAAGCGGGCTGTGATGACCGTGCTGTCGCCGGCTGACACAGGCCACGGAAGGTGGGGCGAACCGCTCACTCGCAGCAGCCCCTCCACTTGTTCCAAAGGCGCACGGCCTCCGGGGTTCCGATGGATCCACTCGGCGTCCCAGCCGCTGGTTGTCGACTCGGGCAGTCCTGCCGAAGCGAAAAGCCCTGTGCTGAAACTTGCCGGGGCGCTCTGTTCACCCACGGCGCCCGTGGAATCAGTGAGCTGGACGGTCCACTGGTAGTCGGTATCGGGGCTGAGGGTGGGACCAGGTCCGGGGCCTGTGGAGGAGTCATGGTGCTGCTGGTCCGTGACAACGGGGCCGGAATCCCATAGTTCCGTTCCGGCCTGATCCAGCACGCGGAGGCGGTAGGCGCCTTGGAAACATTGCCCGGCACTTGCGGAAGGACCGGGGTCGAGGAGCCACCCGAATTTTGGTTGCGCCGGGGCCATGATGCACCGGTCCAGCCCCTCCGCCGTGAGGCTGGTTGCGAGCAGTGGAGATGCGGGGGCCGCGGAATTCATCGAGCCGCCACCAGGTCCTCGATCTCAGGGATGTCCAGTGTCCCGTCGCTGATCCACACGGTCACGGAACGGGAGAGGGACTCGCCTGCAGCCATCGCCACCGGCGCATCCCAAGCCAACGCCGAGCCGACAGCCGGGTAGTCGCTGCACCGCACAAACCATGGATCCGGCGACTCGGAAGGTGCGGCAAAAACCAGCGTTGCGGGGCCGCCGTCGAACTCTCCGGTCCAAGCCAGCCACGGCGTCACTGAGCCGTGTACGGCGGGTTCGCCTTCGGCTGTGGAGGAGAAGACGCGCGGAGAGGTGTTGACAGGCAGCCGCCAGAAGAAACCGCCGTACCCGCTGCCGGCTGCGCCGTGGGAGCCGGGACTTTCCAGCAAGGCATCCACGACGGCGGTGAGTTCAGTGGTGATGTCCAGTCGCCACGTGCGCTGGTTGAGCAGCGAACGGCGGAAAGTGCGTCGTTCTTCAAGGAGCAATCCGCCATCGGCACCCAGCCATTGGAGGTCTGCGGTGGAGTGCTCCGAGCCCTGGGTGATTCCTGCGATGTCGATCCTGCCGTGATCATCCAGGTCAACATACTTTCCAGCGGAACGTCGGTAGCTGCGGCCGCCCCAGAAGTTGCTGCCGTTGACGTCCTGCAAGGCGAAGCCTGCGCCGAGGTGCCAGACGTGGTCCGACGCCACATGGTCCGTGACCACAATGCCGCTCCGGGTGGTCACCGGATGCAGATAAGGACGTGGAGACAACGCTGCACCGAGTCCGGCTCCGCTGCGGAGGACAACGGCAGGAGTGTCCGCGCCGGGAGCATCATCGCCTGGCGTTTCAGGGCCCGGACGGGCAGCGAATAGTGCCTCGGCTGATTGTGGCCGGGCCCAAGGGAGGCCCAGCTCGGAGAAGGTGGCGTGGGCCAGCGTGGCGCGTTCCAGAATGTCTTCAATCCGGGGGATCACGGCATGGGCTTGGTCTCCGGATCCCACCCACGTGACGAATTCTGTGGGAATCAGGGCCGGCGCCTCGGCTGTCCGGATGGCTTCCAGGACGCGCATGAAGGCTCCGCTGTGATCCAAGGGGCTCAGCAGGGGGACTCCTTCGGAGAGGTGCTGGAGCAGATTCTCCGTGAGATCGTCCCGCCCAAAGACATGGCTGGTCTCGCCGGCTTCGGTGCGCACGGTGACGCGATCTTCGGTGTAGTGGAACACGGCTGTCCCCTCCGTGCCGTGAAGGGTGACATAGGGTTCCACCGACTCCGTGGCGCACAGTGTGAGGGCGCAGGTGATGGGCAATCCGTTGACGGTCTGCATGCGGATCACCGAAGTATCGTCCGCTTCAATATCGTTGGCCCGGTAGAGGTCGGGGTCCACGAAGGCCAGGTCATCTACCTGACGGGCTCCGGCGATACGCAGGGCAGTGGCGATCGCGTGGGCCAAGGGGTTGGTTGCCACGCCATCCACCACGTCCACGCCGTCGAGGCTGCGCTTACCGGCCCAGCGTGAGCGCTTGTAGTAAGCGCGGTCGCGGACCCAGCGGCCGGTAGCTGAGATGCCCTTGAGCGTGCCGATGCCCGGAAGTTCTTCCGTGGCGTCGCCGTTGGCCAGCTGTTCCAAAGCGGCCAGCGCATGGGAACCAAGGCTCTGGAAACCAATTTGGACACTGCGCCGGGCCGAGGCTGCCTCATCCTGGAGTCGAAGGAAGTCCTTCATGGAGGCCACGGGGGGCTTTTCAAGGTAGAGGTGGGCGGGGGAGGCCAGGACGGATAAAGCCAGCGGGGCGTGGGTCTGAATCGGCGTGGCAACAATGATGACGTCCGGGCGGTGGTTTCCGGCCAACAGGTCATCCAGGGTGGCGTGGACATGGGTGGTCCCAGGCAAGGCTCCGGCGGCCGGGGGATGGGGATCCGCCACGGCAACCAGTTCCACCGCTCCTTGAGTGCTCAGCCGCTTGAGGTTGTTGAGGTGGTGTGTTCCAAAGCCGTGGACTCCCACCAGAGCGATTCTGGCAGGTGCGGTCCTGGGCGCCGGGGCAGTAGGGCGCGGGTCAGGACTGGTGATGGACTCGATGGAAGGGGTGTCCATGGCTCTCCTCTGCTGGCGCTGCAACGAAAGCTTTGACGCCGTCGTCAGGGTCATTCACGTAAGTGGTCCGGAAGGTTCAGGCTATACCTAGCAAGCGCTTTCCCAATTCCGGTTCCGCCCAGTGTATCGTGGGTTTCGCGAGAATGTAACGATTCAAGAATGCTCTTGACTCCCGCCTTTCCCAACGTCTAAGTTGACGGGAAAGCGTTTACTAAGTGACATGGCCCACAAGGGCCGACCCCAACTGGCGCATCATCGCGGTTGTTCCGAAACTCATCGGCAGAACTGTCATGGCAGCCATGCGGGCCTGTTCTGCAACGATGGAGAAAGGGGGAGCGGCATGGCCTCTGGTGGATTCGGCTTCCGCGCTTATACGCTCTTCGACACACTCGTGTGGATTGCTTGCTTGAACGTGCTGTGGATGGTGTTCACGCTCCTCGGCGGCATCGTCCTCGGGATCGGACCCAGCACTGCTGCGGCCCACGTCCTGGTCCGCGACAAAGTGCGCGGAAATGCCACGCCCTTAATGCGGCGCTTCGCCCGGGAGTACGTCAGGAACTTTGCCAAGGGCAATGCCCTGGGCCTGCCCCTGCTTGCGGTGGGTGTTGCGTTGACCCTGAACTGGGGCTATTTCTCGGCGGGCTGGGACTTTGGTTCGCAGATAGCGTCCGCGGGAATCCTCATGGCTGCACTCTTCGCCGCCGGAACGGTCTGCTACCTCTTTCCCATGTTCGCCCGCTATGAACTGTCCATTCCCGGGTACTTCCTGATGTCCTCACGCTTTGCCATGCGGCATCTGGCGGGAACCGTGATTCTGCTGTTCGTGACCGCTGCCGCCTTCTTCGTCTGCCGGTCGGTTCCGGGGCTGATCCCGTTCTTCGGTGTAGGGGCCTGGCTGTATGTCACGGGCTGGCTCTGCGACCGCTTCTTTACGGCGAACGACGACGCGATGTCGGCCCAGGTTGCCGGCCCGCCCCTGGCCGGCGAAGCAAACGCCGGCCGTCCCGCGTCCACGCCCACCCCCAGCACGGAGGCCAGCCTTGCCTGAGTTCAACCGCTCCCGCCCCGCCTTGAGCGGGCCGCCTGTCCTTCACCGTTCCCTTGATATCCAAGGAAGCAGTGAGCTCGTTCCCGGCGCCGCTGGCGCGAGCACAAATGAAACGTATCAAGATGCGAGTGGCCAGCATGTATGGAGCCTCAAGAGGTTTCCTGGTGCGCCGTCAAAGCAAGAGTCGAAAGACACCAACCCCGATGAAGTGGAGCAGGTAAGAAAATGATCCGTAGAAAACACACGTTGGCCGCCGCCGTCGTAGTTTCCGCAGCCTTGGCGCTGACCGCCTGTGGTGGCGAAGCGCCGGCGTCGGACCTTTCCTCCGTCAAGATCATGGCGCCGTTCCTGGAAGCGCAGCCGCCCACGGCTGATGGCGCGGTGCAGAAGAAGCTCGAGGAACTCACGGGCAAGGACGTCAACATCACCTGGACGCCCAACGCCTCCTACGAAGACAAGATGAACATCACCTTGGCGTCCTCTGAGATCCCGCACGTCCTGGTGGTCCAAGGCAAAACGCCCGGCTTCGTGAAGAACGCCGAAGCGGGCGCCTTCTGGGACCTCACAGACAAGCTGAACGACTACCCGAACCTGAAGACCACCTTCCCGGAGGTCCAGCAGAACGCCAGCGTCAACGGCAAGGTCTACGGCGTATACCGTGGCCGCAACCCGATCCGCGCCGCGGTCATGTTCCGCCAGGACTGGATGGACAAGCTGGGGCTGAAGGCACCCGAAACCACCGAAGACCTTTACAAGGTAGCCAAGGCGTTCACCGAGCAGGACCCGGATGGCAACGGCCAGAACGATACCTATGGCATCACCATCCCCAAGTGGGGCGCCCTGGGGACCAACAGCCCCTATGACCTGATCGAGACCTGGTACGGCGCCGGCAACCGCTGGACCGAGCGGGACGGCAAACTGGTCCCCAGCTTCGAAACCGATGAATTCCTCGAAGCCAACCGCTTCATCAAGAAGATGGTGGACGAGAAACTCATCAACCCCGATTTCGCCACGTTCGACGGCACCAAGTGGAACGAGCCGTTCTTCAACGGCAAGGGCGGCATCATTGTGGACGTCGACTCCCGAGTCAGTGTGCTGATCAACCTCTTCAAGCAAGCCAATCCGAACGACTTCGAGAACAAAGTGGGCTTCGTCGGCAGCCTCAAGGGACCCGACGGCGAGCTCCACGCCCACCCCACCGACGGCTACTCCGGCTTCCTGGCCATTCCCAAGTCCAGCGTCAAGACCGAGGCTGACCTCAAGAACGTCCTGGGCTTCCTGGACAAGCTGAACAGCAAGGAAGTCGCCATCCTGATGAACAATGGGATCGAAGGCGTGAACTTCACCGTGGAAGAAGGACTGGCAGCCACCATCAAGCCCGAAACCCCCGAGGGCAAGGTGGTCAACACGGACATCAAGAGCTTCGCGCAACTGGGCACCAACGTCACGGGCAACAACTTCTACCCCGTCAAGCAGGCCTCCGAGTACGAACAAAAGATCTTCGATGACCGTGTCTCCGTCATGGCCGAGGACCTCAAGAGCGCTGTGTACAACCCGGCAGCCGCCTTCGTCTCTCCCACCTACGTTGCCAAGGGCGCGCAGTTGGACAACATCGTGGCCGATGCCCGCATCAAGTACTTGGCAGGGCAGATCGACGAGCAAGGCCTGAAGGACGCCATCAAGCTGTGGAACACCAGCGGCGGTGACAAGGTCAAGGAAGAAATCAATAAGCTCTGGCGGGAAAACAAGAAGTGACTGCCCCGGTTGTAGAAGCCAAAGCTTCGGAGCGGGTGGCCACCAAGCCGCCCGCCCCGGCGCGGCGGCGCGGGTTTGCCGTCCACTTCGCACACTACAAGTGGCTGTACCTGCTGTTGCTGCCCGGGGTCCTGTACTTCGCGATTTTCCGGTACGGGCCCATGTATGGCGTGTCCATCGCCTTCAAGGACTACGTTCCGTTCCTGGGCGTCAACGGCAGCCCCTGGGTGGGTGTCACCCACTTCACGGACTTCTTTGCCAACCCCGATTTCCCGCGGTTGCTGGGCAACACGCTGATCCTGGCGTTCCTGAACCTGGGCATCGCGTTCCCGCTCACCATCATCCTGGCGTTGCTGCTCAACGAGGTCCGTCTTTCGGTGCTCAAACGCACGGTCCAGACACTCGTCTACATCCCGCACTTCCTGTCCTGGACCATTGTTGCGTCGTTGAGTTTCCTGCTCTTCGCCCTGGACATCGGACCTCTGTTCCAGTTCGTCAACGGGTTGTTCGGCACCAATGTGGATATCCTCTCCGATCCCAACTGGTTCCGGCCGTTGATCGTGCTCCAGGAAATCTGGAAGAACACCGGCTGGGGCACCATCATCTTCCTTGCCGCGCTGGCCACCGTTGACCAGGACCAGTACGAGGCAGCGATCATCGACGGCGCCGGCAGGTTCCGTCGCGTCTGGCACATCACCTTGCCCGGTATCCGGTCCACCATCATCGTGATGCTCATCCTGGCCATCGGGCAGATGCTCAACACCGGCTTCGAGCAGATCTACCTCATGACCAACGCACTCAACCGCAGCGTGGCAGACGTCTTCGATACCTACGTGTACTTCGTGGGCATTACCCAAGGCGCCTACAGCTACAGCACCGCCGTCGGGCTCTTCAAGTCCCTGGTGGGAATCGTGCTGATCTTTGGCACCAACTGGCTGTCCAAGCGGTTCAACCAGAGCGGACTGTTCTAATGAAGATTCACAACACCCGGGGCGGGCGGGTCTTTGATGCCGCGAACTACGTCTTCCTGAGCTTCGTGGGCATCATCACCCTGCTGCCGTTTGTCTACGTGATTGCAGGCTCCTTCGCCAACGAAGCCGAGATCACGCGGCGGGCGTTCTTCGTCTGGCCGGAGCAGTTCACCCTTGGCGCCTATGAGTACATTTTCTCCACGCCCGCCTTCACCAGGGCACTGATCACCACGGTGCTGGTCACGCTGGTGGGCACGTTGATCCAGCTCATCCTGACCGTCACCATGGCCTACCCGTTGGCGAAGAAGAACCTGCGGGGCCGGAAGCTGATCATGTCCCTGGTGGTCTTCGCCATGGTCTTCTCCGGCGGCATGATCCCCACGTTCCTGCTGGTCAAGGACCTGGGCCTGCTGAACTCCTACTGGGCCTTGATCCTGCCTGCGGCCATCAACCCGTTCAGCCTGATCATCATCAAGAACTTCTTCCAGGAACTCCCGCAGGAGCTGGAAGAGTCCGCCAAAATGGACGGCGCCACTGAGATCGGGATCCTCTGGCGGATCCTGCTGCCGTTGTCTAAACCGGTGCTTGCCACGTTCGCGTTGTTCTACGCGGTGGGGATCTGGAACGATTTCATGTCCCCGCTGCTCTACCTCAGCGATAACAACATGTGGACCCTGCAGATGTACCTGCGCCAGGTCACGGCGGCCTCGGACCTTCTGGGCACCGGCAACGTGGATCCCTCTTATATCCCTCCCGAGCAAGGCATCAAGTTTGCCGTGATCGTGGTGGCCACCCTGCCCATCCTGATCTTCTACCCCTTCCTGCAGAAGCACTTCGCCAAGGGCATGCTGATCGGTTCGGTCAAGGGCTAAGCACCGCGGTTTCGATGAAAGGACACCGATGAAAATCCTCCTCGCGGGCGACTCCACTGTGGCTGCCTGCCCCAGCTTCGAGTACCCAATGAGCGGTTGGGGTGCCCACTTGGCGCCCGAGACGTACTGGTGGGGTGCCGTCCACAACTACGCCAAGGGCGGCGCCACCACGGAGTCGTTCCGCGAGGAGGGGCTTTGGTACCAGCTCATCAACCAGACCGTCCAAGGGGACGTTGTCCTGATCCAGTTCGGGCACAACGACCAGAAACGTGAACACCTCACCGCCCGCACCGGCTTCACCGAAAACCTCAAGCGCATGGTGGCGGAGGTCCGCAGCAAGGGCGGAATCCCCATCCTCTGCACCTCGGTGGAGCGCCGGCATTGGCTTGATGGCACGCTGGAGGCCACTTTGGGGGACTACCCGGCGGTGGTCCGGGAACTTGCCGAGGAGCTCGGCCTTGACGTGATCGACCTCAACCAATGGACGCGCGGGCTTTACGAGGAACTGGGCGAGGACGGGTCCAAGGAACTTTTCTGCCATTTCGCTCCTGGTGAGCACGCGCATTGGGCCGGCGGTCTTGAGGACAACACCCATTTCCACGAGAAAGGGGCCCGGCGGATCGCGGCCTTCGTGGCGGAGCAGTTGGAGGCCCTCGGCTATGGCTTGTCGGCGACGCTCACTGCGGGGGCGCGTGGGGCGGGGTTGCGCAACGCGGGGGCGCGTTCGTGATTCACTCCAACCCGCTGCGGGGTCCTGCGGACGTGGCTGATTGGGTGGCCGAGGGGCCGGTCCAGCTTGCTGCACAGGTTTTCGAAGCGCCCGACGACGGCGGGCCCGGCTTGGGTGCCGACGGCAGCAGTGCTCTGGTCCTGTCCGGTTCCCTTGACGCCAAAGAGCACGGCGACCACGCGCACTGGACGCTGTGGTGCCCCCAGGAGCTGCCCGATCACGTGCGGATCAGCTGGGAGTTCCTTCCTATGGAGGAGCCGGGCTTGGCCATGGTGTTCTTCGCTGCGCGGGGGCACGGCGGCGAAGACCTGTTTTCTTCCGCTCTGGCTCCGCGTACCGGTTTCTATCCGCAATACCATTCGGGAGATATCGACGCCCTCCACGTCTCCTATTTCCGGCATAAGCACTCATCTGAACGTGCGTTCCGGACCTGCAATCTCCGCAAGAGCGCGGGTTTCGAACTCGTGGCGCAGGGAGCCGACCCGCTTCCTCCCGCCGAGGACGCCGACGGATTTTATGGCATCGAGGTGGTCAAAGACGGTCCGCGTGTGGCCTTCTCCATCAACGGGCTGCCGCTCTTTGAGTGGATGGATCCCAGCCCGCGGCCCTTGGGCGGCGGGTACTTCGGAATACGTCAGATGGCACCTCTCAAAGCCGCCTATCGCAACCTGTCCATCACCGACCTTTAGCCGCCGTTCCCTGTGACGGGGCACACGAAACCATGACGTAGGATGTCCACATGCCCCTCTTTGACCTTCCTCTTGAGCAGCTCCGCCACTACACCTCAAGCGCGGTTCCTCCGGCAGATCTCGCTGCCTTCTGGGACCGCACCATCACCGAGGCCAGATCGCTTCCGCTCGACGCCGTCTTCGAGCCCGTGGAGAACTACCTCTCCGTGATCGACACCTTTGACGCCTCCTTCTCCGGCTTCGGGGGAGACCGCATCAAGGGCTGGCTTCACGTGCCCGCACAGCGTGAGGCGGGGGAGCAGCTACCCGTGGTGGTGGAGTACATCGGCTATTCGGGCGGCCGCGGGCTGGTCAACCAGAACACCCGCTGGGCCCAGGCCGGCTACGCGCACTTCATCATGGACACTCGGGGCCAAGGCTACGGCGGTGTTTCTGGTGACACCCCGGACCCGCACCCTTCGGCCGGCGGGAACAACTACGCAGGGCTCATGACCCGCGGAGCCGATCACCAGGACAACTACTATTTCCGCCGGGTCTACGTGGACGCGTTCCGGGCCGTGGAAGCGGCACAGAGCCATCCCGCCGTCGACCCTTCCAAGGTAGTCCTGTCCGGCGTCAGCCAAGGCGGCGGCATTACCGTTGCGGCCGCGGGGCTCACGGCAGGAAGGCTCGACGGCGTCATCGCCGCGCTCCCTGACGTCCCCTTCCTGCAGGACTTCCCTCGCGCGATCGACATCACCCCGCGCGGCCCGTACCCGGAAATTGCCGGGTTCCTGGGGCGTCACCGCGACAAATATGAGCCGATGCTGGCGGTGTTCAACTACTTCGACGGCGTGCACCTGGGCCGTGCTGCCACCGTGCCTGCACTCTTCTCAGCTGCCCAAATGGACGACATCTGCCCTCCGTCCACCGTTTTCGCCAGCTACAACAACTACGGGGTTTCCGGCGGTGCGCCCGAAAAGGACATCGAGGTATACCGGTTCAACAACCACGAGGGCGGGCAGGAACACCACTGGATCAGGCAACTGCAGTTCCTGCGCAAACTTTTGTCATCATGACGGACGCAATTTGCCCGGTGTGAAGAACCGCGGTTATGGTGTGGCTATGACAAACCGTTGGTATGCGTATTTTTCGTTGGCTCTGGAGGGGCCCGCGTCTAACTGACACGCATCCAACTTCCTTCAGAGCCAACAGGGCAGAGATCATTCTCTGCCCTTCGCCATATCCGGCGGGTTCTGAAAAGGGGCCCGCTCCGCATCCCGGAACAGGACCCAGACATGACCAGCATCGCCGCAGAACCCACCGATTCGCTTGACTCCGCATCAGAGGCAGCACAGCCCGCTACCTCCAATTTGCGGGTGGCCCGCTTCGAGCCGCTTCCGGCGCCCCATGACCTCATCGCTGAGTTGCCGCTGGATGCCCGCTCAGCTGCCGTCGTCGACCGCGGCCGTGACCAGGTCCGAGCCATCATGGACGGCGTTGACGACCGCCTGCTGGTGATCGTTGGTCCGTGCTCCATCCACGATCCCAAGGCCGGCCTCGAATACGCCCGCCGGTTGGTCAGCCAGGCGGAGAAGCACAAGGAAGACCTGCTGATCGTCATGCGGACCTACTTCGAGAAGCCCCGCACCACGGTTGGCTGGAAGGGCCTCATCAACGATCCCCACCTCGATGGCAGCCATGACATCGCTGCGGGCCTGCGCGCAGCCCGTGGCTTCCTGAAGCAGGTCACTGCCCTCGGGCTGCCCACCGCCACCGAGTTCCTGGAGCCCATCAGCCCGCAGTACATGGCTGACCTTGTCTCCTGGGGCGCGATCGGTGCCCGCACCACCGAAAGCCAGATCCACCGCCAGCTCGCCTCCGGATTGTCCATGCCCATCGGCTTCAAGAACGGCACCGACGGCGATCTGCAGGTGGCCATTGACGCTTGCGGCGCCTCTGCCGCTGAGCAAGCCTTCCTGGGGATCGACGACGACGGCCGCGCGGCTCTCGTCGCAACCTCCGGCAACCCGGATACCCACGTGATCCTGCGCGGCGGACGCAAGGGGCCCAACTACTCAGTGGACGATGTTGCAGCTGCTTCCGCCAAGCTCGCCTCCAAGGGGCTGAACCCGCGCTTGATCGTGGACGCAAGCCACGCCAACAGCGGCAAGAGCCACCACCGCCAGGCAGAGGTGGCCCTGGAAATCGGTGCTCAGCTTGAGGCAGGGGAGACCTCGCCCATCGCCGGCGTCATGTTGGAGAGCTTCCTGGTAGGCGGAGCCCAAAACCTGGATGTGGCCAAGCAACTTTCCGGCGAGCAGGAGCTTGTCTACGGCCAGAGCGTCACGGATGCGTGCATGGAATGGGACGTCACGGCCTCGGTGTTGGAGCAGCTGGCAGCCTCGGCCCGGAAGCGCCGCGCGGTGGTTGCCCCGTAGTATCCCGAGGCGGCGGTTGGTTGGTCCGGCTCCGTTTCGTGGCTTTGCTGCG
The DNA here is from genome assembly GCF_054161505.1 of Arthrobacter sp. R3-55. Lineage (NCBI taxonomy): Bacteria > Bacillati > Actinomycetota > Actinomycetes > Micrococcales > Micrococcaceae > Arthrobacter > Arthrobacter sp. R3-55. The sequence goes on from NZ_CP096423.1 coordinate 971,403, forward strand.
CAACGGGCCGTTCGCCCGGCACTCCAGGCAGCGAGCCCACGAATCGGGCGCTGCGGGTGAGCGGCGGGGGCGCGGCAGGTCAGCTGCAGGTCAGCTGAGGAGGGAGGAAGTGTGGTCCCACTTTGCGGAAATGCTTTCACATTGGCCCCATCAGCCTCTAGAGTATCTAGCACATGGTTGTTGGATGGCTCAGCATCGGCACACCGTTCTACTGGGGGTGTCCTACTGTCTGAGAGCAAAGGAATATGGGAAATGTCCGCAGAGACTAACTTCTCGAATGCGCGTTTCATGACGGTGGCCGAAGTGGCCGACGTCCTGCGTGTTTCCAAAATGACCGTGTATCGCCTGGTCCACTCAGGGGAAATGCCCGCCGTCAGGTTTGGCCGTTCCTTCAGGGTTCCTGAAGAGGCTGTAGCCCAGTACCTCAAGGGTGCTGTGGTGGATGGGCAATCCGAGACCGCCTGAGGCTCCATGGGTCCGTCCCGCGGACCATGGTCACAGGGTGCCCCTTTGAAGCGGTACTCTGTTAAGGAACGTTTTACGTCAATGTAAGAATCTGTCAGTTGTACTTGTCTGCTTCCGCGGATCTGTTCCAACAGACAGGAACTTCTAGTTTGTAAGGAACTTTCGTGGGTTCAGTTATTAAGAAGCGCCGCAAGCGTATGGCCAAGAAGAAGCACCGCAAGCTGCTTCGCAAGACCCGCCACCAGCGTCGCAATAAGAAGTAGAGATACTTCATCAAGCGTGAATGCCCGTTGCCTCTCGAGGCGGCGGGCATTTTTGCACCCTCTTCCACATCCCTCGGGTTTGATGCTGGCCCTCTTGCAGGTCCCTCGGGTTTGACGCCAACCCTCTTGCAGGTCCCTCGGGTTTGAGGCCAACCCTCTTCCACATCCCTCGGGTTTGGCGCCGACCCTCTTTCACGTCCCTCGGGTTTGTGGCCGGCCCTCTTTCACGTCCCTCGGGAAAAGCCTGAACTGACCGCAGGATCCTGCCATGCTGACCGCAAAGCACCCTTGATCTTCTGGGTGGCTGACCGAAAGTTGTCCGCCAGGTCATCTTTACCGAACTTGAGGACTACCCAGCCCGCTGCTTCAAATGCCTTGTCGCGTCGCCGATCACTATAGATCTGTTCCCGCCCGAGGTGGTGACCGCCGTCGTACTGTAGTGCAAGGCGTCGAGATCGGAAGCCCAAGTCTGCGGACGGCGAGAATGGGTCCTTGGGGCGGAGATGCACCTGTAACTCCGGTTCGGGAATGCCGGCGTCCAACATCGCCAGGCGGAGCAGTGACTCCGGCGCGGAATCGGAGCCGATACGCATCAAGTCGAGGGCTTCTCTTGCCCGAACAACGCCCTGCAGGTTCTTGTGCTTGTCCACTAACCGGCGGAGCGCGTCCGGTGTGGTGAAAGGGGTATCGCGATCCTCGAATTCCGAGCGGGGCTTGCGGATGAGTTCGTCGCCCATGCAGACGAGCTCAGGAAGCGGAAGGCGCCTGGCGAGATCTAACCAGGTCCGCGCTCTGGTGCTCATTCGGATGCCGTCGACCCACTCGATCTCGTCGGCGAAGGCTACCAGCGTATGTCCGATCACTCCTTTGCGCCGCACCGGCGGGAGGTGCCTCGGCTTGCTGAGATGCAGTTCGTTGGAATCTGACAACCACGGTGGAAGGGATGCTCCATACAGTCTCGCGGCCGTCACATGGGAGATCCAGGCGCCAGGACTTGCTGCCGACAGCGATCGTGCTGCCGCCGACAGTTCGAAATCCCAGTCCGACGGCCGATAAAGGCCGCGGCTGACCCCCAGTATTTTGCTGCGATTCCAGAGGTGCGATTGCTTCAGGCCTGCGGCCTCGGCCTCGGCGAGAGTAAACGGCGCGTCGATCATTTGGAGCGGGAGGGGTGCGGCTTTTTGCATAACTGGCATTCTTGCCCAGAAACGCCTCAGGCATGGGAAGTTATCCACAGGTCGCTAAAGCCGTTGTCGGGATCTGGCAGAGGGTTGGGTTGATGCCCGAGGGATGTGGCAGAGGGTTGGGTTGATGCCCGAGGGATGAGGGAGAGGGTCAGATGCGGGGGCCGCGGAACCGTGAAAAGCCACGCCACAGTCCGTACACCGCTCCGCCCACCGTGGCGGCCTTTAGCCCTAGAGTTGCTGCCCGGCGGCCGGCGCGGAAGTCGTAAACGGGCCAGTTATTCTCACGGGCATGCCGCCGCAGCTTCGCATCGGGGTTGATGACCACGGGATGGCCCACCATGGTAAGCAAGGGGATGTCGTTGGCGGAATCGCTGTAAGCCCAGCAGTGGTCCAGGTCCAGACCTTCCCTGTCTGCCACGATCTGGACTGCGACTGCTTTCGCGGGGCCGTGCAGAATATCTCCCACGAGCTTCCCTGTGTACATGCCATCTTCCACTTCACCCACTGTGCCAAGGGCGCCGGTCAGTCCGAGCCGTGTGGAAATGACGGTTGCCACCTCGATGGGTGTGGCCGTTACGAGCCAGACTTTGCGTCCCACCCTGAGATGCTGCTCCGCCAAGGCCTTGGTTCCAGGCCAGATCCGCGACTCGATCATTTCGTCGTAGACCTCCTCGCCCAAGGCTTTGATGTCATCCACCGTGATACCGGAGGCAAGGGTCAATGCTGAGTCACGGACGGAGTGGACGTCGTCCATGTTCTCGCCGCGCATGACGAACTTGAATTGTTTCCATGCGAAACCCGCGGCTTGCGACAGCGTGAAGGCTTTGCGTTCGTACATCTTGCGGGCTACGTGGAAGAGGCTGGCGCCCTTCATCAAAGTGTTATCAACGTCGAAGAATGCGGCTTCACCTATGCGCTTATGCACGATGTCCTTCTGCACCAAGGCATCTGCGACCACGGCGGCGTTCTTCTCCTCGGGCATGCCTTGAGTCTAGTCAATAGCCGGGGCCGGTGTTGAGGGCGCACGGGTGGGATAGGCGCGGGATGTGGGAGAGGGACGGTGGGGAGGGGGTGGGATGTGGAAGAGGGCGGTGGGATAGGCGCGGGATGTGGGAGAGGGACGGTGGGATAGGCGCGGGATGTGGGAGAGGGACGGTGGGGAGGGGGTGGGATGTGGGAGAGGGACGGTGGGGAGGGGGTGGGATGTGGGAGAGGGACGGTGGGGAGGGGGTGGGATGTGGGAGAGGGACGGTGGGGAGGGGGTGGGATGTGGGAGAGGGTTGGGCCGGTACCTTAGATGCATGGCTCTTCCCGACGTTGTCCTCCTGACCAAAGCTGACTGCCACCTGTGCACCGAGGCGCGTGCCGCCGTCGAGCGTGTCACAAAAAGTCTTGGCGTGCAGTGGACCGAACAAGGGATCGACGGCGACCCGCAACTGCAGCAGCGCTTCGCGGAGGAGATTCCCGTGGTGCTGGTCAATGGTATCCAGCGTGATTTCTGGAAGATCGACGAGGAACGGCTTACCCGCACCCTGAAGAAGGTCCTGGAGGACTGAAGGTGGGGTTACCCGCTAGTAGTTGCTTTTGTTGACTCCGGCCGGGGGTCATAGAGTGGAACAACAAAGCGACGCAATGGAGAATACCGTGACTGCGCTGGAACCGTCCCCGGAGGCTGCCGCCGGGGACAACGAACCTGCCACCAAGCAGATCCCGCCCGCGGCTGTGGCCCGGATGACTCTCTATTTGCGCGCGCTGAACTCTTTGCTGGCTGAAGGCGTGGAGCGGGTGTCGTCGGAGGCGCTGGCCGAGGCCTCGGGCGTCAGCTCATCCACACTGCGCAAGGACCTCTCGTACGTGGGCTCCTACGGGACACGCGGTGTCGGCTATGAAGTCCAATACCTCAGCCGCCACATTGCCGCCGCTCTAGGCCTGACGCACGACTGGAAGGTCGCGATTGTGGGCGCCGGTAACCTCGGCAAAGCCTTGGCACGCTATGGCGGCTTTGAGTCCCGGGGTTTTGACGTCGTAGCGATCTTTGACGCCGACCCCATGGTGATCGGCAACGAAGTGGGCTGGTTGCGCGTCAGTGACTCGGCGGAACTTGAGCGGGTTCTGGAGAGAACCCACACCAACATGGTGGTGCTGGCGTTGCCGGCCACAGTAGCCCAGGCTGTGTGCGACCGCGTGATTGCCGCCGGCATCCGGAGCATCCTGAGCTTTGCGCCGGTGCTGTTGCAGGTCCCTCCGCATGTGAACCTTCGCAAGGTGGACATGGCCACGGAGCTTCAAATTTTGGCGTATCACGCACAACGGGCGCAGACACCGGGCCAGGCTGTTTAGCCTTCGCCGGGTCCACGCCCGCATTTGGGTATTCGGAAGTGCTTAGCGGCCGTACGGGTTCTGGTACGGGTTGCCGAACGGCTGTGCCTTGCGGAAGTAAGGAGCCGACGCCGGCAGGTACAGCATGACGATCGCAGCAACGCCCAGCAGGATCACGATCAGCTGCAGGATGCCGTACGTGGCACCAAACTGGAACAGGCTGGTGAGACCCAGGACGGAGATTGCGGCGAAGACGGTGCCCAAGATTCGGGCCCAGTTCTTGCCCTTGCGAACAGGGAAAGCGACCAGCGCGTAGAGCCCAAGGCCCACGATGGCGCCGACTACCGCGCTGACGCCGATCACGCCGCGCATGCCTTCCATGGATCCCGCGGGGATGTCGGTGCCCTGCTGGGATGCCTGCTGGTTCATGGCGTTGATGAAAGCATCAGCTCCGGTGGTGGCCAACAACAGTGAGCTGATGGCGGAGAGAATACCGGCTGCAATGATCATCCAGAAGGCGTAGTTCACCATGGGCGGGACAGCGGTGGGGCCCGGTTGCTGGCTGGGCCAGTTGGTGTCCTGGCCGTATTGCGGAGCGCTAGGCGCCTGGCCGTAGGGGGAGGACTGCTGGCCGTACTGAGGAGCGGCGGGCTGGCCGTACTGCGGTGCGGCGGGGCTCTGCTGGCCGTACTGCGGCGCGGAAGGCTGGCCGTACTGCGGTGCAGCGGGGCTCTGCTGGCCGTACTGCGGCGCTGAGGGAGCAGCGGGCTGGGTGCCCGGCTGCTCGGGCTGGTTGGCATCGCCCGGGTTTGACGGCGGGTACGGAGGGTTGCTCATGGCATTCCTTTGCTTGTTCGACTGCTGGTGCGGCCGCCGGGATCAGCAAAATGACCCTGCCCCCAGCGTGGTTCTGCTTCCACCGTACCTCCCGGGTCTGACGCTGCAGATGATCCCACGCAGGAATTTCCTGCTCAAGGCAAAAATCATCATCTTGGCTTACGCCTGCATGATGAAGGCCGCGGTAATCCGGGAGGATTGACCGCGGCCTTCTGCGCACATGCAGCCGTTCAATGAACGACGACGACACTTGCGTCTGCGCTATACGTGACCTTTGACTGCCTTGAACCAAAGCTGTGAATTGGGGAGCCACATCAGGACTACGGCTACCGCGCTGACGAGGAAGCCGAACCAGTTGCTGCCCAGGCCCGTGCTGGATCCTCCTGCGCTGGCGGCACTGAAGATGGTGAGCAGCAAGGAAATTCCAGCCACGACGGTGAGGGCGAGCCGGGCCCACTCCTTCCCCTCCTTCATCTTCATGGCCAGGACCACCTGGGCCGCAGCTACAGCGAGGGTGAGGATGAGGATGATCAAGAGGATCCCCGCAACGCCGGGGGCGAAGGCGAAGAGCGCGATGATGGCAAAGAAGCCGATGAGTCCGAACAGGAGGCCCAGGAGTCCGGAGATCACCCAGATGAAGTAGGAAACCTTCAGCTCGGTGGGGAGGCCCTGGGTCTTGAACATTCCAGAGAAGCCGCCCTGGGGCATGACGTCATTGAAGTTGCGGGGCCCGTCGGTGGGCATTTCGAAGTGGAAACCGGGTTGCCCCGGGCGTGAACCGGGCGGGGTCTGGCCGGGCGGGGTCTGGCCCGGCGGGGTCTGGCCGGGCTGGGAATACTGCCCCGGTTGCGACGGCGGCTGGTAACCCTGGGGTGGCTGGTAGCCCTGCGGAGGCTGGTAACCCGCAGGAGGAACATTGCCGGGCTGCGGAGGCTGGGAGCCGGGCTGCTGTGGCTGTGGTGCTTCGTCTGGGGTACTCATGGCATCACTGTAGACCGCGGGTTGAGGGTTGCATAGGAACTTCGGAGCCAACTCGCAGGTAAATACAGGCTGTTTGCCGAACAATTGCGGGGTGCCTTACGGATATGCGAAACGGCGCCCCCACAGAGTGAACTGCGGAGGGCGCCGTTTGGCATGCTGCGCTTGGGATCAGCGTCTTGTTGGTCAGCCGCGGCGTTGTGCGGCGGGGATAACGAACAAGGGCGGGACCCATGCACCCGGGCCGGGAGGGAGGGACTATGCGGCAGCCGGTGCGATGAAAGCGAGCTCCAAGTTGATGACAACCTTGTCGCTGACCAGGACGCCACCGGCTTCGAGGACGGCGTTCCAGGTGAGGCCGAAGTCCTTGCGGCTGATGGTGGTTTCGCCGGAGACGCCCGCACGGGTGTTGCCGAAGGGATCCACTGCGACACCGTTGAATTCGGTCTCGATGGAAACCTCCTTGGTCACACCCTTGATTGTGAGATCGCCCACGAGGTCGAAGCTGTTGCCGTTGGCCTTGACGTGGCGGGAGACGAAGGTGATTTCCGGGAACTTCTCCACATCGAAGAAGTCTTCGCCCTTGACGTGGCCATCGCGGTTGACGTCGCCGGAGTCGAAGCTGGCGGTCTGGATGGTGGCGTTGACCTTGGAATCGGTCAGGGTTTCGCCGACCTCGAGGGTGGCCGAGGCGTCCTTGAACTGGCCGCGGACCTTGCTGATACCTGCGTGGCGGACGGTGAAGCCGATCTCGCTGTGGGAAGCGTCGAGGGTCCAGGTGCCGGTGGTGACGGAAGCGGGGAGAGTCATCATGGTGTTGCTCCTATATCGATTGGTAGGTACTGCGTGCTTGCCCGGTCTGGTCGATTGCTTGAAACGTCAACCGAGCTTCGTGTCCAGTATAAACATGCATATGCATCTTTTATTCCAACTCCGGGGAACATTTCGGAAAAACTTTGAGTTCTACTAGCGGTAGAAGATTTCGGATCGTCCCGCTTCTTTGAGAAACTGGTAAACATGCCCCAAGCAACTGTCCACCTGCTTCGCCATGGCGAGGTCCATAATCCCGACGGCGTCCTGTACGGTCGCCTGCCGGAATTCCACCTCTCCGAACGTGGCCGGGAGATGGCCCGGATGCTGGCCGACCACTTTGTGGCACGTGCCGCCCAGGGCGCCAAGATTGTCCACTTGGTGGCCTCGCCGCTGACCCGTGCCCAGGAAACAGCCATGCCCACGGCAGAGGCGTTGAACCTGGAGATCACCACGGAGCCCCGCATCATCGAGGCCGAGAACCACTTTGAGGGGCTCCACCCCACCAGGAGCGAGTTCCTTAAGCCCAAGCACTGGCTCTATTTCCGGAATCCGCTGCGTCCCTCCTGGGGCGAGCCGTACAAGCAGCAAGCGGCACGGGTGCTGGCTGCTGTTGAGGACGCCCGGGCCAAGGCAGTTGAACTGGGCGGTGATGGCGCCGAAGCCATCCTGGTCAGCCACCAGCTTCCCATTTGGTCAACCCGCTTGACGGCAGAGGGACGCCGGCTGGCACACGATCCCCGCAAGCGCGAATGCACCCTCACATCCCTGACCTCTTTGACGCTGGATGGGAACGGCAAGATCGTGCGGGTTGAGTACACCGAACCCGCAGCCGTCCTGCTTCCCGGCGCGGCGAGCACCCCGGGGGCATAGAAGATGGACAACAACCTCTCACGTCGCAGCGCGTTGACTGCAGGCGGCGTCCTCCTGGCAGGACTGACCATGGGCCTGTCCGCCTGCGCGCAGGAAGATTCCCTGGCCAAGCAAGCCAAGGCGGGCGACAACAAAAACTACGTAGCCGGCGATGGTTCGGTGACGGAGTTCGCCAAGGCGGACCGTGCCGCGCCAGTGGCACTCAAAGGCACCCTCTTTAATGGGGAAACGGTCAAGCCCGAGGACCTCAAGGGCAAAGTCACTGTCCTGAACTTCTGGTTCGCTGCCTGTGCACCTTGTCGCATCGAGGCGCCCCAGCTGGAAGCGCTGCACCAGGACTTCAAGGACCAGGGTGTCCAGTTCTTCGGCGTCAACCTGCGCGACGAACAAGCTACCGCCGAGGCCTTCGACAAAACCTTCAACATCACTTACCCCAGCTTCAACGACAAGGACGGGGCTGTGCTCCTGTCCGTGTCCGGCATCGTGCCTCCGGGCGCAGTTCCCACCACCCTTGTCCTGGACAAGGATGGCAAGGTTGCCTCCCGCGTGCTCGGTGAGATTGAGAAGAGCACCTTGAAAGCCCTCATCACCTCCGCAGTGGCCGAGTAGCCCCCATGAACAGTCCCTTCGCCGAGACGATCCTCAATGGATCGCTGCTGCTGGCTGTGCCGGTGGCACTGCTGGCCGGGCTGGTCTCCTTCCTTTCGCCCTGCGTGCTGCCACTGGTGCCCGGGTACCTCGGCTACGTCACGGGACTGACCGGCGTCGACCTCCAAAAGCAGCGGCGCGGCCGCATGCTGGCCGGAATAGGACTGTTCGTCCTGGGATTCTCCGTGATCTTTGTCCTTTTGGGCGGTGCCTTCGGGCAGCTCGGAACGCTGCTGACCGGCCCGCAAAATGCTTGGATCACCCAAGTGCTGGGCATCCTGGTGATCATCATGGGCGTGGTGTTCATGGGCGGATTCAGCTGGTTGCAGCGTGATGCGAAGATCCACGCCAAACCGCCGGCCGGCCTGTGGGGCGCGCCGCTCCTGGGGCTGACCTTCGGCCTGGGCTGGGCGCCCTGTATTGGTCCGACGTACTCCGCGGTACAGTTGCTGAGTTTGTCCGGTGGTTCCTCGGCGGCCAAGGGCGCGCTTCTGGCGTTCGTCTACAGCCTTGGACTGGGCATCCCGTTCCTCTTGATTGCGCTGGCGGTCCGCCGGGGCATGGGAGTCATGTCCTTCTTCCGCAAGCATCGGCTGGCCATCCAGCGGATCGGCGGAGGCATCCTGATTTTGCTCGGCATCCTGATGGCCACCGGTGTGTGGGGAACCTGGGTGACCGAGTTGCAGTACTGGTTCCAAAACGACGTGAAGTTGCCAATCTGATGAGCGAGTCCGTGAAAGCCAAGAAGAAGTCACCAGCCGCCGAAAGTGCAGCGGACGGAAAACTCCAGCAGGCCAAGTCCGAGGCAGCCCTGCCCGCGCTTGGTTTCAAGGGCATGCTCCGGTGGTCCTGGACCCAGCTGACCAGCATGCGGACGGCTCTCTTCCTGCTGCTGCTGCTTGCGGTCGGTGCCGTGCCGGGTTCCTTGTTCCCGCAGCGGCCCGCGAACCCGTCGGTGGTCACGCAGTACATCAAGGACAACCCGTCCTACGGCGAACTTCTTGATGCCCTGCAGTTGTACGACGTCTACTCGTCGGCCTGGTTCTCGGCCATTTACATCCTGCTGTTCATCTCCCTGATCGGCTGCGTCACTCCGCGCGCCATCGCGCACTACAAGGCCATGAAGTCCCAGCCTCCGCGCACCCCCAAGCGCCTTTCGCGCCTGCCGGAGTACGGCACCCTGGCACTGCCCGCCGACGCCGGGATCCCGGCGTCGAAGGCCATCAACGATGCCGCCGGGCTGCTCAAGAAGCGCGGCTACCGCGTTGAGGTCAGGGACGTCGACGGCGGCCTGCCGTCCTTGGGCGCCGAGCGCGGCTTCCTGAAGGAAGTAGGCAACCTGGTCTTCCACACCTCGCTGATCGGGGTGCTGGTCTCGGTGGCCATTGGCGGCTTGTACGGCTACAGCGGCCAGCGGATCCTGGTGGAGGGTGACACGTTCGTCAACACTCTGGTGGGCTATGACCAATTCACTCCGGGAACCAACTTCCAAAGCAGTTCGCTCCAGCCTTACTCCATGCAATTGGATAAGTTCCAGGCCACGTTCGACCGCGGGGAATCTCCTGGCAAAGCCGGACAGCCCATCGATTACACAGCCGAAGTGACCACCAAGGAAGGCCCGGATTCTCCAGGCAAGAAGGAAACGCTGAAGGTCAATGACCCCGTTTCCCTCGGAGGAACCAGCCTCTACCTCACCGGCAACGGCTACGCGCCGCTGGTCACGGTCCGCGACGGCGAGGGCAACATTTCGTTCCAGGGTCCGGTCATTGCCAAGGTCCAGGGCGATAACTACTACTCCTCCGTGGTGATCAAGGTCCCCGACGCCAAGCCGGAACAGCTCGGCTTTGTTGGCTTCTTCCTTCCGACGGCTTTCCCTTCCGAGAACGGCGTCTCCTTTAGTGCTTCCCCGGAACTTTTCAACCCGCAACTGAGCCTGAATTCCTTCTACGGTGACCTCGGCCTGGACAAGGGCGTGCCCCAGAACGTGTTCGAACTGGACGTCAAGGATTTGAAGCCACTCAACGCCCGCGACCTCGCCGCCGGTGGCATCACCCTGAAACCCGGGGCCACGGTGGACCTGCCCGAAGGCAAGGGCAGCATCACGTTCGATGGCGTCAAGAAGTACATCGGCGTGGACATCCACCACAACCCCGGCCAGCTCTATGCATTGATCTTCGGTTTCCTCGCAGTCGGTGGCCTGGTCATGTCCCTCTACATCAACCGCCGCCGCGTCTGGGTCCGCACCGGAACCCATGCGGACGGCCGCACCATGGTGGAGTACGGCCTGCTGGCACGTGGTGAAGACCACCGCCTGGCCGGCGAAGCAGCCGCTCTTCGTGAAATCTTTGCCCGGGAATGGAACATCCCGGATGCGCAGGACACCGCTACAACTACAGCAGGATCTTCCTCAACCTCGAAGGACCAGTAATGCCCGTCATCAACGAAACCCTGGGCCAGTACAGCGAGCTGTTCATGCTGTTGGCCGCCGGCACGTACACCGTGGCGTTCATCGCCTTTGCCTGGGACCTGGCCAAGAGCAGCAAAATGCTCCGCGCCGTGGATTTGAAGGCGGCGGCCAGCACCGCCGAGGAGAAGGTCACGGTTGCTGCAGGCCGCGTCGCAGGAGGCCTGGGAGGTCCCGACGCCGGTGGGCCGGCAGGCCGCGCCGAGCGTCCGACGTCGGGCCTCACCGTTGAGGGCGGCACCGCCGCCGGCGACATGAAGTACGCAGGCGAACGCCGCGCCCCTGCGCGTGTGGCTGTGGCGTTGACAATATTGGGTGTCCTTATTCACGGTGCGGGTGTTGTGACACGTGCCTTCGGCGCGGGCCGCGTGCCGTGGGGCAACATGTACGAGTTCCTCACTACCGGCGCGTTTGTTGCTGTTGCTGTGTTCCTGATTGTCCTCATTCGGCGCGACTTGAGGTTCCTGGGAACGTTCGTGATCGGCCTGGCCATCATCATGCTCGTAGCCGCTTCGGCCGCTTTCTGGACCCCTGTGGGCCACCTGGTTCCGGCGCTGCAGAGCTACTGGCTGATCATCCACGTCTCCATCGCAGTGCTCTCCTCCGCACTGTTTACCCTGACGTTCGCCATGTCCGTGCTGCAGTTGCTGCAGTCGTACCGCCAGAAGAACCTGGCCGCCGGCCGTAAAGACAACCTGGGCTTCATGCGCCTGGTCCCCAACGCGCTGAGCCTCGAGAACCTCTCCTACCGCATCAACGCCATCGCCTTCATCGGCTGGACGTTTACCCTCATGTTTGGCGCCATCTGGGCTGAAAAGGCGTGGGGCCGCTTCTGGGGCTGGGATCCCAAGGAAGTCTGGACGTTCGTGATCTGGGTGGTCTACGCGGGCTACCTGCACGCCCGTGCCACCCGTGGTTGGACCGGCACCCGTGCAGCATGGTTGTCGATCGTCGGCTACGCCTGCGTGATCATCAACTTCACGCTGGTGAACACGGTCTTCAACGGCCTGCACTCTTACTCGGGGCTCTAAAAGGGGTAAACCGGCCTGAGCAGGGGCTTTGTCCCTCCATGCTGTGAGTGGTCTTGAAAAATGACAATTCGGTGTATCAACCATGACAAATTGGTGTAGCAACTAAGCCTTTTACCCCTCCGGGGCAGGTGCTAACTTGTTCAGAACCCGCTTGTGATGCAGTCCGCCAGCGATGCGCCGTGTTCTTTCGAGGTACCCATGAGCTATGTTCTCGCCATTGACGTCGGGACGAGTTTTACCGCTGCAGCCCTGGTTAGGCCTGATCAAGGCACCACCCCCGAAGTCCTCCCGTTGGGATTGCACGGCAGTGCCGTGCCCTCAGTGCTGTTCTACGCCGACGACGGCCGGGTGTTGGTAGGCGAAGCGGCTGAACGCAGGGGCTTGGATGATCCCCACAACATGGTGCGGGAATTCAAACGCCGGATAGGTGACTCCGTTCCCCTTGCTGTGGGAGAGCGATGGCTGGCCGCGGAGGATGTGTACGCCACCATGGCGGGGTGGGTGGTGGACAGGGCCCGTGAGCGCGAGGGCAGTGCGCCGTCGTCGATCATCATGACGCATCCCGCGGCGTGGGGGCAGCACCGCATGTCCTTGGTCTTGGAAGCGCTCACGGCTGCGGGTCTCCGGGACGTCAGCCTCATCAGTGAACCGGAGGCCGCAGCCCTGCACTACGCCTCGCAGACGCGGGTGGAGGACGGCAGTATCATCGCCGTATACGACCTCGGTGGCGGCACCTTCGACACCGCCATCCTCCGCAAAGCAGGAACCGGAAACTTCGAGCTGCTGGGCCGTCCCGACGGTATTGAAACCCTGGGCGGTGCCGATTTCGACGCCGCCGTGCTGCGGCACGTGATGGGCCACCTCAGCCTTGGTGCGGACACGGATCCGATGTCGCCTCAGATGCTGGCGGCCCTGTCCCGGCTGCGTCGGGAATGCCGCGAGGCCAAGGAAGCCCTGTCCCTGGACAGCGAATCCAGTGTGTCGGTCTCGCTCCCCGGACTCCAGCAGTCCGTGCGCCTGGTGCGGGCCGAATTCGAAGCGCTGATCGAGGAACCCCTCCGGAAAACTGTGCTGGCACTGGAACGAAGCCTGCGGAGCATCAACGTTGACGCCCAGGATCTGAGTGCGGTGTTGCTGATCGGCGGTTCCTCGCGCATTCCCTTGGTGGCCGAGCTGATTTCCGTGGAACTTGGCCGGCCAATCGCCGTGGACGCCGATCCCAAGTCCGCCATCTGCTGTGGTGCCGCCGTAGCTGCCGTCGGCCCTGCGGCAGAACCGGATGCTGCACTTTCCGCCGGTACCGCTGACAACGCAGCGCACCGGCCAAACGTCGCCGGTCATGCTCCAGCCTTGGGAGTCTTGAAGCGTCCGTCAGCAGAAGCTGCCCGGCACACCTCACGGCCGCGCGTCCGGATGGCTGCAGCTGCCGCGGCGGCCGCAGCGGTCCTGACCATCGCCACCGCTACGGCAGCCCAAAGCCCGGAAGGCAGCGGACTGCTGGCAACCATGTTCGGCAACCAGGCTGCCGATGTCATGCGCGACGACGGTGCGCAGGCCTCCGCGGGCCAAGGCAGTGGCGCTGGTGCGGGGAAGGCCGGGGAGACTCCGGTTTCTGCAAACCCCGCGGCTGGACTTGAGGCCAGCGCCAGGAACGGCGTCACCAGGGCCGGCACGGGAAAGAGTCCGGCCCGGTCCGGAGCCGGGAACACCGGAACCGGGAACACCGGAACCGGGAACACCGGTACGGGGGCGGGATCTGCCGCCGGCACGGGCGCCGGCACGGGCGCCGGCACGGGCGCCGGACCGGGAGCCGGCACGGGCGCCGGACCGGGAGCCGGCACCTCAACGGGTTCAACCGGCGGGACGGGCAGTGCAGCCGCACCGGGCACACCCACCACGCCCGGCGGGGCCACCACCCCGCCTGCCGCTACGCCCTCGCCCGCACCCACTGGAGGTGCTGCCAGCGGACCCACGGATCCTCCTCCCACCACAACTCCCACCACGCCGCCGCCAATTACTGAGCCCACCACCCCGCCCAGCACTCCGTCGGACCCGGTCACTCCACCGCCCCCGCCACCGTCGCCCGAGCCAACGGTGCCGCAGCCCGAACCAACCGTTACCCAGGACCCGCCTCCGGTGTTGCCGGAGCCGACGCTTGACCCGGCCACGCCACCCACCGCTGATCCGGCACCCGTACCTTCGGAAACCGCCCCGGTTGCGGACCCGGCGTTGGTCTCGGCGGTCTAGCCCATGACGGGACATGACCATCAGCCAGGGCACTTTCTGCCCGGGCCACCCGATCACCCCCTCATGGAATCCCTCCCCAGTGACGAGTCAGGCCTGCCGGGCATCCCGGAGCTGACCGGTGAGTCTGCCATGGTCCGCGAACTGCTGCTTGCCCTGTCCGTGGGATTCATGCTGCCCGCACCCTTGCCGCAGAGCCTTGAGAACGAGGAAGGACTGGAAGCGATCGTTGCTGCGGCAAGGGACACAGGCCTGCTGCTGTCCGACGGAACGGTAGTGGGGACGGCCCGCTATGCCTTGCTGAAACGAACCCCGACGCCCCACCTCCGCGCCTTGCAGAGGGAACTGGTGGAGAAGGTCGGGGCGGAGGGACGTCCCCTGGGCGATCTTGCCCGGGATCTCGCCAGGAGCGGGTTACAGGACGCCCGCGTTGCGGCGGAACTTGAGGACGCAGCAAACAACGCGCTGGATACGGATCCGCAGCTGGCCGTGGATCTTTATGCCGAAGCGGTTTTGGCCGGGAACAGCGGGCTGGAGAACTCCGCGAAGCGTGCGCAGGCCGCCGCTGCCACCGGGGACCTGGACGGAGCCGGCAGGATCGTAGACAGGCTGCTTGCCCTGCCTGAGCCACCCGACCTCCGCTTGGGCGTGGACGTGGCAGCGGCGGTATGGGCGCAGCGCGGCATGTTGGCCCGGAGTGCCGAAACGTACAGTTGGCTTGGCCCGGAAAGGTTGGACGGGTCCGCTCCGCTGGCCGCGGTGGCCATGATCGGTTCCGGAAACGCGGGACGGGCGGAGGAGATACTCTCAGCCGGTCCGCCCTCCGGGTCACCCACCCTGCTTGCGGTGGCTTTGGCCCTCACCCAGGAGGGGCTTCGGCGGACACTTGGCCCAGCACCGCATGCGGCATTGCCTGAGCTGATCAGGGCCTCGGACATGATGAACGCATCAGCTGCAGCCATTCCCTTGCCGGAAACACCCGGGGCCTTGGCAGCACTGTGCGCACTCCACAATGGGGAACCTGCCTCAGCGGAGAAGGTGCTGCGGGCTGCATTGTCTGCGGGCCAGGGCGGGGATGCTGCCCGTCCCCGGCTGTTCCTCCTGCAGGCCTGGTCAGCCATGCAGCAGGACAACGCTGACGAGGCCCGTTTGGCCATCAATGAGGCCGTGAAGGCCAACCACTGGTCTTTGGTGCCCCGCGATGAATTGATGCTGGCAGCGCTGGAGGTGGGGTTGGCGCGGCGTGGCAGCGACGTCCACGGGCTGGTGGTGGCGTGGGACAAGGCACGCGAAGCCATGATGCACGTGTCCGTGGATCTCTACAGCCTGCTGCCGTGGGGTGAGCTGATGGTTGCTGCTGCGAGGTTGAGGGAGACCCGTCGCGTAGCGCACTATCTGGATACCGCATGGGAACTCCTGAGCAAGCTGGGCGATCCTCCGCTGTGGTCGGTACCCGTGCATTGGGCGGCAGTGCAGGCCGCGCTGTTGAGCGAAGACCCCGCCGGGCTGGCGCCTCACGCTGCCGCACTGGTGCGGGCTTCCGAACACAGCCAACTGGCAGCTGTCCTCGCCGCTGGCGGCAAAGCCTGGGTTTCGGTGTTGGCCGGCCGGTTTGAAGCGCCCGACGTCGAAGCTGCGGCCCGCGGGCTGGCCGGCGTCGGGATGCCTTGGGAAGGAGCGCGGCTGGCGGGCCACGCTGCCGCACATGCGGAGGAACGACGCGAGATGGTACGGCTGCTGGCCTGCGCCAGGGACATCCACCCGCAGGGTGCTCCGGCTGCGGCGGGCCATGACCGGACGGCGGAGCCCCGGCATGAGGTTACGGGCGCCCCTGCTGTTGAGAATCCCGCCGCAGCGGCGGGGGATCCGTCCGGGCTCAGCGCCAGGGAACGTGAGGTGGCCCGGCTGCTCCTGGAAGGGAAGACCTACCGGGAAATCGGGGAAGCCATCTATATTTCACCGCGCACGGCGGAGCATCACGTGGCGCGTATGCGACGACGCCTGGGAGCTGAAAACCGCTCCGAACTCCTGGCCCGTCTGCGCCTGGCACTGGGGGATGGGTACCCACCTCCGTGACCGCAAACCCCTCCACCCCCTAATGGAGAACCGGGCCATCCCCTAACGGTGAGGGACGCGGTAGGGGGACCACCCCCGATGACCCGTTCCCTGCCCCGGCCATACGTTGAAGGAGAGCCGGGCAAAGGTGCCGGGCCATTCACCACCCATCACAGAATTTGAGGGAGCACTCCAATGCCAACACTCGCACAACAGCTCGTGCAGTTCCTGATGAGCCTGTTCAACGATCCCGATGCCGCCGAGGACTTTGTCCGCGACCCCGAGGCTGCCCTTGCCGCAGCCGGCCTCCGCGACGTTTCCTCTGCCGACGTCGATGCTGTCCGCCCGGTGGTCCTGGACTACGCACCGATCAACGCCCGTTCGTCCTTCGACCGCGAATACAACACCGGCGGCAACCATGCTTCCACTGGCGGGGGCGGCAGCTGGGGTGGCCATGACGACGATGACGACCACGGCCACGGTGGCGGCGGAGGACGCCCCGACCACGACGACGATGATGACCATGGCCACGGTGGCGGCCACGGCGGTGGCGGCGGTGGCGGTGGCTGGGATGGTCACGACGACGACGACCACGGCCACGGTGGCGGCGGTGGCTGGGATGGCCATGATGACGACGACCACGGCCACGGTGGTGGCGGCGGTGGCGGTGGCCACGACGACCATGATGACCACGCCCACGCCGTTCAGCAGCTGGTCCATGTAGTGAACAACTACTCCTACACCACCACCATCGACGACCGCGACACCATCACCGATCAATCGGTCAACCAGAACATCTGGGCTGACGGGGATGTCACGCAACTCTTCAACCAGGATGCCGTGGTTGCCTCAGGTGACGGCGCCGTTGCTGCAGGCGAGGACGTCAGCAACGCCGGCAACACGACCACCACCACCACCAACACGGACGATCACTCGACCGATAACTCGGTCACTGTGGACGCCAGGGGCAATAACGACATCTCCATTGGCAACGACTACTCGGACAACTCGGTGACCAAGGACTCCTACAACACCGATGTGGACGTGGACATCGACGCGGAGTTCAATGACTCGTTCAACGAGGACAACTCGGTGGACAATTCGCAGACCACCAACAACACCACCAACAACGATTCGTTCAACAAAGACTCCTACAACAACGAGACCGAACTGGAAGTCGGCGACGTGGAGTACACGAACATCGAGAACTCCACCATCATCAAGGACAACGAGGTGGACCTGGAGTACACCGACGATCACTCCACCAACGTGAACGTGGAAGACGTGCAGGTCAACTACGACTCCACGGTCATCCAGGACAACGAGCTGGAGATCGACAACTCGCAGGAAATCGCGGTGGAAGACGTCCAGGTCAACTACGACTCCACGGTGATCCAGGACAACGAGGTGGACGTCGAGTACACCAACGTCCAGGACAACACCGTCATCGCGGACAACGAGGTGGAGCTGGATGTCGAATACAACGACATCGACCATTCAACCGTCATCGCCAAGAACGACGTGGAAATCGACTAGTACCGATCAGATGTGCACGGCGCAGTGAAACCGGCTGCGCGAAGTACTGCGGAAGTGCCCGGCAGACAGTTCACCGTCTGCCGGGCACTTCGTGGCCTCCCGGGACGGCAGCAACGCAAAATGAGAGAGCAAAGGACACACGGTGACCGAGACAGCACGCATGACCACGTTGGTGGAGCAAGGTATGGCGCTGGTGGGGGACCGGAACGATCTGAGGCGACGCCTGGAGAATACGCGAAACCGGCTGCAGGATCCCAGCGTCCGTGTGATCGTGGTGGGTGAGTTCAAGCAAGGCAAGAGCCAACTGATCAACGCTTTGGTGAATGCCCCCGTGTGCCCCGTTGATGACGACATTGCCACCTCCGTCCCCACTGTCGTACGCCAGGGGGATCCGGCGTCGGCCGTTGTCCTGGTTCCCGGCCGGAACGGGTCCGATTCCGAAGAGGAAGCCGTCGGGCCGGAAACAGGGCTGGAACGGCAACCGGTGCAGTTGGAGCAACTGGCGGACTACGTCTCCGAAAAGGGCAATCCGGGTAATTCGGAGAACATTTTGGCGGCCGAAGTTTCCCTGCCCCGGAAACTGCTGTCCGGCGGACTGGTAATCGTGGACTCGCCCGGCGTTGGCGGACTGGGTTCAACCCACACGTTGACCACCCTGACGGCCCTCCCATCGGCGCACGCCATGGTGTTCGTCTCCGATGCTTCCCAGGAATTCACGGAGCCGGAGATGAGGTTCCTTCGCCAAGCCATGCGCATCAGTCCCAACGTTGTGTGTGTACTGTCCAAGACTGACCTTTATCCGAGCTGGCGCCGGATCGCCGAGCTGGATCACAACCACCTGGCTGACGTCGGCCCCGACATTCCGCTGTTTCCCGTGTCCTCGGAGCTGCGGCTCCACGCCGCGAGGCTGCAAGACGCCGAACTGAACGCCGAATCGGGATTTCCGGCGCTGATCGCCCACCTGCGGAACAACATTGTTGGCGGGGCGGCCAGGATTCAGCGCAGATCTGTCAGCAATGACCTGTTGTCCGTCAGCGAAAACTTCAGGCTGGCGCTGCAGTCGGAACTTGAAGCGTTGGAAAATCCGGCGGGAACTCCGCAGATGATCGCGGGCCTCAACGCGGCAAAGGACGACGCCGATTCGCTGCGCAAACGCTCAGCCCGTTGGCAGATCACCCTCAACGATGGGATCGGGGACCTCATCGCTGACATGGAGTATGACCTCAGGGACAGGTTGCGCAGGATCCAACGCGAGGCCGAACTTGCCATTGACCAAGGCGATCCCGGACCCGCCTGGGAGCAGTTCACGCAGTGGCTGGAGCGGAGTACGGCAGCCGCGGTCTCGGATACTTTCGTCTGGACCAGCGAACGTGCCCAATGGTTGGCAACGCAAGTGGCAGAACACTTCTCCGAAGACGAGGTTGCCCTTCCTGCGTTGAAGGTCTCCGATACCGGCGGAGTGTTGGACCCCGTGGCTGACATCCAGGAGATGGAAGACGGGCGGCTCGGACCGATGCAGAAGGTGCTGATCGGGATGCGCGGGTCCTACGGCGGCGTGCTGATGTTTGGCCTGCTGACCGGCCTCTTTGGGATGGCCCTGATCAACCCCCTGTCCGTGGGAGCGGGCCTGATGCTGGGCCGCAAAGCCTACCGGGAAGACAAGGAAGCCAGGCTCAAGCAACGGCAAGCTGAAGCGAAGGTCCTGGTCCGGAAACACGTGGATGATGTTGTGTTCCAAGTGGGAAAGCAACTCAAGGACAGGTTGCGGCTGGTTCAGCGGGCCACCCGGGACCATTTCACGGAGATCGCCGAGGAGCACCACCGCTCACTCGCGGAATCCGTGGCGGCAGCACAGAAAGCCGCCGCCACTTATGCCGCGGAACGGGACATGCGAATCAAGGAGATAGGGAACCGCCTCAAAGCCGTGGATGCGCTGGCGAAGGAAGCCCGGCAGCTGCAGGAAGAACCGGCAGTGGAGAGCCCGCCCCGGCCCGCAACCTCCTCAGTCCCGGCCGGCTGATGGAACCGGGAATTGCCGGAGCGGCGGAACTGCTCTTGCAGGCACGGGAGGTCTTTCACGACGACGCCGCCGCGCTCGCGGTGGTGGATGAACTGGACCGCAGGCTTGAAGGGCCCTTGCGCATTGCCGTTGCCGGGATGGTCAAGGCCGGGAAATCAACACTGCTCAATGCGATCATTGGCGAAGAAATCGCCCCAACGGACGCCGGTGAATGCACCCGTGTGGTCACGTGGTACCAGCACGGTTACAGTCCCGGAATCACCCTCTACCCGTTCAAGGGCGGCCCCCAAAACCTTCCCGTGAAGCGCGAAGACGGCCGCCTGGTCCTGTCTCTGGGAGATATTCCAGCCCAGGACGTGGAGCGCCTGGTGGTGGACTGGCCATCAGCCCGGCTCCGGGGACTGACGTTGATTGATACCCCCGGTATCTCTTCCTTGTCCGGGGAGGTCTCCGGACGGTCAGCGGCTTTCCTGCTGCCCGAAGACGAACCCACGGCTGCGGACGCTGTCATTTATCTCATGCGGCACCTGCACGCCTCCGATGTCCGGTTCCTGGAATCCTTCAAGGACACCGCAGCCGGTGGATCCGCTACCGTCAATGCCCTGGCGGTCCTGTCCCGGGCAGATGAGATCGGCGCGGGAAGGATCGACTCCCTGATTTCAGCAGCAGTGATCGCCGACAGGTACAGCCGGGACCAAAACCTCAAACCCCTGGCGCTGGGCGTGGTCCCCGTTGCCGGATTGCTGGCCCAAAGCTCACGGACCATGCGCCAAGCGGACTGTGAGGCCATGATGCTGTTGGCGCAGATGGACCGGAACCAGCGGGAACGGCTGATGTTGTCGGCAGATCGTTTTGTCCGCTCCCCGGGGCCCCAAGGCCTGGAACCGTCCATTAAGGCATCCTTGGTCCAGAGGTTCGGCCTGTTCGGGATCCGTTTGGGTGTTGCCCTGATCCGGGGCGGAACCACTGATCCCACGGAATTGGCTCACGAACTCGCCCGACGCAGCGGGCTGGGTACCCTGCTGGACAGCATCGGCTACCTGTTCCAGAGCCGCGCCGAGGCACTGAAGGCCCGGGCCGTCGTGGTGGGTTTGGAGTCATTGGTGCGCGGTGCTCCGCGGGACCGGGCAGAACGGCTGGAGGAGGCGTTGGAACGGCTTCAGGCCGGGGCCCACGAGTTCCGGGAGCTCAAACTCCTTACTGCGTTGCGTACCGGTGGGGTGGGACTGGGCGAAGAGCAGGAAGCTGAAGCGGAACGGCTGGTGGGTGGCCGCGGCAGCACTGCCTGGTTGAGGCTGGGCCTGGATCCCGAAGCGGATCCCCGGCAGGTCAACGACGCCGCCCGGACCTGCTTGAACCGTTGGCGGCTGATCGCCGAGAATCCCATGACCGAGCCCTCGGCACTGGAAGCGTGCCGTGTGGTGATGCGAAGTTGCGAAGGGTTGCTGGCCGCTATGCCCGCCGTTCGGTAAGCCGTTCGCTGAACTTTTCGCTGAGCAGCCAGGCAGTAGCCGAGGGGAAGAACAGCAGGATCAGCCCTGCCGCAGCAAGGATGAACTGGGCCGCCAACAATACAGTGGTCAAGACTCCGTCCGCTCCCGGAGCCACCACGAAGTCGGCGGTGATCACCGTGACCACAGCGTGCAGCAGGACCAGGGGTGCCAAGGTCCAACGGGCCCAGACACGGCGTTTGAAAAGCACCGCCAGCAGCACTGCCTCCATGGCCACTACCAGGGCGATCATGGCGAGGCTTCCCAGAAAGACGACGGCGGTGGCCCCCTCAACAGACTGGGCGTCCCCTTCGGGAACCATGCCTGAGATGACACCCTTCAGCCGCTCGAAGCTGGCGTCACGGCCGAGGAAGCCAAAGACGACAACCGCGATTCCCGACACAAATGAGGCAACCCACAGGGTTCGGGACAGCCGTGCGGCGCCGGGTGGCTTGACCACCGCTGTGATGGGTGGCGGCGCGGACAGAGCAATGCCCGGACGTGGTGGCGGCGCGGACAGAGCAATGCCCGGACGTGGTGGCGGCGCGGACGGCGCGGACGGCGCGGATGGCCCGCTGGCTGATGGTGTGGTGGAAGGTGACTGCCGTGAACCATCGGCTTGCCGGGCCATGTTCGGCTACTTCAGCTCGTCGGTGTCATGGGGATCCGGCTCGTTGCGCTTGGCATCGCCGGGTTTGAAACCGTTGCCTGTCGCCTCCTCTGAGCCGCCCGAGGGCTTCTCGCCCAGCTCACGCTCCTTGGCTTCAAGGTCAGCCTTGAGTTTCTTCAGGCGTTCATCCTCGGCCTGGTTGCGGCGTCGGGTTTCCAGGTTCCTGAGGAATTCGGGGTCGTCGTCCGGAGCTGTTGGATAGCGGCGTACGGGCTTTGCCGTGGGCTTGCCATAGGGCCGGCCGAAGATGAACCACAGGATGGCACCCAGCAGCGGCAGGACGATCATCACGATGATCCACGCGGGTTTGGAAATACCGCGTGTTTGGTGCTTGTCCGTGCGGATAACATCCACCAGGGCATAGACGAAGATGACCAGGACAACGACGACGCCTACAACGCGGAGCATGCACCAAGTCTAGTCGCCGGAAGCCGTTCACCGGACGCCCTCTGCAGGCCCGTGATCAGAGTGCAACCATTGGGGCGGCTAAACTTGGATGGTGGCTTTCCTGAAGTATTCCCTCATTCGCCTGGCGCTCTTCGCGCCGTTGCTCGTACTCTTCTACTTTTTGGGGGTTGGGCTGATCCCGGCGGTGATCTTCGCCGGGCTGATGGCGTTCGCCATCAGCTACCTCTTCTTCCAGAAACAGCGCGACGCCGCCACGGCTGCCATGCGCGAACGTTTCTCCGGGCGGGCCAAGCCCATCAGGACCGCCGGCGAGGTTGAGGACGCCGCAGCCGAGGACGGCTTGGTGGAAAAGAACCCGGACATCGCCGTCAACAACGACAAACGCCCGGGCTCCGTCTAGGAGTTTTTGTACAGCTAACGCCCCCAAGAAGCCTTCTTGGGGGCGTTAGCTGTACAAAAACTTAGAAGCCGCGGCTCAGGATCAGCCCCAGCGAGAACAACAGGCTGTATCCGAGGTTGATCATGCCGGTCTGTTTGAGGACCGGAATGAGGCTCTTGCGCTTCTTCCCGTTCACCATCAGCCAGGCCGGCATCAAGCATGCCGGGATCAACAGCAGCACGATCAGCATCCACGGTTTGGTGGGTGCCAGGACGATCACCAGCAAGATGGCAACCGCCAGCATCAAGACGTAGCTTTCACGGGCGTGCCTGTCCCCAAGGCGCACGGCCAAAGTCCGCTTTCCCGCGGCAGTATCCGTGGGAATGTCCCTGACGTTGTTGGCCATCAGCAGGGCGCAGGCAATGAGGCCCGTACCGATCGCACCGATCACCGCCGCCAGGCTGACCTGCCCGGCCTGGGTATAGGTGGTGCCGAGCGTGGCAACGAGCCCGAAGAACACGAAGACAAAGATGTCTCCCAAGCCCATGTAGCCGTAGGGATTCTTGCCGCCCGTGTATCCCCAGGCGGCCAGGACGCATCCGATGCCCACCAGGATCAGCCACCATGACTGGGTGATGATCACCAGGATCAGGCCGCAAATCATTGCAGCGCCAAACAGTCCGAACGCGGCCCACTTCACTTGTTCCGGAAGTGCGGCGCCGGAGCCGACAAGGCGCAGGGGGCCTACGCGGTCCTCATCGGTACCGCGGATGCCATCGGAGTAGTCGTTGGCGTAGTTCACGCCGATCTGGAGCAGGAGCGCCACGAGCGCGGCCAGGATGGCATTCGGCAGCCGGAACGCTTGGAGCTCGTACGCCGCTGCCGACCCGATAAGGACCGGCGCGATGGCCGCGGGCAGTGTGCGGAGCCGGGCTCCTTGAATCCATTGTGCAGCTGTCGCCACGTGTAGTACCTCGTGTGTTTCGCGGTTGATCTTGAGCCAGGGGGTGATGGCAGAACTTGTCTATTGTCCCTGATGCAGGGTCGAAAGCTGGTCAATCATGGCCATACGGTCCGGCTTTCCGTTGGGAAGCATGGGGAGTTCCGTGTCCGCCAGCACCGTTTTAGGTGCGAGGACCCCCAGTGCTTGCTCGCGGCGGGCGGTGAATCCCTTCAGGCCCTCGGGGGAAGGATCGCTCACGGCAACGTAGGCTGCCACGGCCTGGCCCCATTCCCTCGACGGGACGCCGGTGACGAAAGCCGCTGTGACGCCGTCGAGCCCTTCCAACCGGCTTTGGATATAGGCGGCAGAGGCCTTGACGCCGCCGGTGATGATGACGTCGTCCGCCCGCCCCAGCACGGTGAGCGTGCCGTCGTCGGAGAGCTCGCCGAGATCGCCGGTAACGTACCAGCGGACGCCGTCTTCTTCGAAGAATGCAGCCTTCGAGGCGCGGGCGGCGTCCAGGTATCCCGCCGCCACGGTGTCGCCACCGAGCAGGATGCGGCCTTCCAGTTCGCCTTCGCCGATGCGGACCTCGACGCCGTCCAGCGGCTCGCCGTCGTACACGCACCCGCCGCACGTCTCGGCTGAGCCGTAGGTGGTCACCACTTTGAGTCCCTGGGCGCGAGCGGATGCCAGGAGCTCAGCGGAAGCGGGAGCGCCGCCCAGCAGGATCGCGTTGAAGCGGCGCAGGACGGCCAGGGTTTCCGGCGCGGGGGAGTCCAGGAGCCGCTGCAGTTGCGTGGGAACCAAGGACGTGAAGCGGATCTTGTCCGTGAGTTCCTCGGCGGCAGCGGTGAAGGCCTCCGGTGTGAAGCCGTTGGACTGGTCCATCACCCACGGCCGCGTGCCTGCATAGAGTGAGCGGACCAGCACCTGGACACCGGCCACATACTGCAGGGGCAGTGCCAGCAACCACTGCCCTTCGCCGCGCAGGGCCATGGCCGTGGATACAGAGGAAGCTGCAAGGGCATCGATGGTCAGGACGGTGGCCTTGGGCGTCCCGGTGGAACCGGAGGTGCGCACCACCACTGCCGCGTCCTCGACGCCGGTCTCTACGGGGACAGCCTGTGGCGCGCCGGTTTGGTCCAGGACGATTTCGACGGCGGGACCCTCGCCGTGGAGGGCGGCCATCAGGGCTTTGAGTACGGGATCAATGTCCACTGGGTGAGTCCTAGAAGTAGTAGGGGAAGCTGGACCAATCGGGATCGCGTTTTTGCAGGAACGCTTCCTTGCCTTCCACGGCTTCGTCCGTCATGTATGCCAGACGGGTGGCTTCGCCGGCGAAGACCTGCTGGCCCGCCAGTCCGTCGTCGGCCAGGTTGAAGGCGAACTTGAGCATCCGGATGGCCTGCGGGGACTGGCGGGCGATGTCAGCGGCGTACTCCAGGGCAACTTCTTCGAGCCGGGCGTGGTCCACGGCTTCGTTCACGGCGCCCATGCGAACCATGTCCTCCGCGGAATATTCGCGGGCCAGGAAGAAGATCTCCCGCGCGGCTTTCTGCCCGATCTGGCGGGCCAGCAGCGCCGAGCCGTATCCGGCGTCGAAACTTCCCACCGTGGCGTCCGTTTGCTTGAACTTGCCGTGCTCGCGCGAGGCGATGGTGAGGTCGCTGACCACGTGCAGGGAGTGGCCGCCGCCTGCCGCCCAACCGTTGACGACGGCGATGACCACCTTGGGCATGGTCCGCATGAGCCGCTGGACTTCCAGGATGTGCAGACGGCCTGCGCGGGCGGGGTCGATAAACTCAGCGGAGTCCCCGGCAGCACCTTCTACTTGGTAGCGGTAGCCGTCGCGTCCGCGGATCCGTTGGTCGCCGCCTGAGCAGAACGAGTGTCCGCCGTCCTTTTCCGAAGGCCCGTTGCCAGTGAGCAGCACCGTGGCAACGTCCGGCGTCATGCGAGCGTGGTCCATGGCACGGTAGAGCTCATCCACCGTGCCCGGACGGAACGCATTGCGGACTTCGGGGCGGTTGAATGCGATCCGGACGGTGGGGAGGTCCTTGGTGGTGCCGTCCGCGGAACGCTCTACCTGCCGGTGGTAGGTCATGTCCTTGAAGTCATCAAAGCCGGAAACTGTGCGCCAGCGTGAGGGGTCAAAGATGTCGGAAACCTTGGCAGGGAGATCGTTGTTCACACTCCGAGTCTAGTAATGGCCTTAGCTGATGCAGAACTCGTTGCCCTCGGGGTCGGCCATGGTGTGCCATTGGTGCGGTCCCTGGTTGGCGGTCCACAAGTATTTGGCGCCGCGGGCTTCAAGTTGTTTGCGCACGTCATCCTTGTCCCGGCCGTCCAGCCTGACATCCCAGTGCACGCGGTTCTTGACGGACTTTTCCTTTGGGTCGGTTTGGAACAGGATGCGCCGGCCGGTCTTGGGGTCCGTGTCCTCAGCAGGCACGATCGCGCAGCCCTCGGCCCACACCAGCTTGCCGTTGTGCGTGATGGTTTGGTCCTCGGTGGCGAACCCCTGCTCAATCATGGACCGGATGAACGCCTCGTCCTGCGGCTCCACGTTCCATTCCAGCGTTTCGGCCCACCAGTCGGCGAGGTCATGCGGCTTTTTGCAATCGACTACTACCTGGATGTTCAGTGTCATGCCTCCCACGCTATGCCCGACGACGGGTGGTCGGGTAGGGCTTTGCGGTCACGTTTAGTCCGGGTTCCGATAAGAGCCTAAGACGGCGGCTGTTCGCTTCTCCATCGTTGGAGATGTGCATACATCACCTTGACATATTGTCATGACATAGATCACAGTTGGTGCAGGAAAGGCTTTTCCTACCAAGGCAGCGTGGCCCCCGCGCCACGTCCTAGTTCCGCAGTCGGGCCCCCGGGCCGGCAGCCCCGTGAGAAAAGGACAGAGCATTGTCAGAGCAGACACGCATCTCCAGCATCAGCCGCAGGCAGTTCGGATTGACGGCATTCGGCCTCTCCGCCCTCGCGGTCGGACTTTCTGCCTGTAGCGGTGGTGGCGCCTCCGCCGAGGGCGGTGCCAAAACCCTCCAACTGGTCCTTTCAGGGGACACCAACCAGGGTGGCGCCTTCGCCGCGGCTGCGGCGAAGTACAAGGAAGCCACCGGAATCACCATCGAGGTGGTGGACGTACCCACTGCGGACATCACCACCAAGCTGAAGAACGCCGCAACGGCCAACGACCTTCCGGCGCTGGCACGCGTCACGAGCCTGGACCCCATCTGGGTGAATCAGCTCCAGGACCTCAGCGATATTGCCAAGGCCCGGAACATTGATGAAAAATTCCTGCAGACGGCCCCCGACGGAACATTGCCCGCCATCCCGTCAGACCTCACGGCGGTAGGCCTGTTCGTGAACAAGAGCCTCTTCGACAAAGCCGGGGTGGCATACCCCGCCACCATCGACTCGACCTGGACGTGGGATGAGTTTGTGGCAGCCGTGAACCAGGTCCGCGAGAAGGCCGGGGCCAAGTACGGAATGGTGATGGACCGTTCCGGCCACCGCTTGCGCGCCATGATGTACGAGTTCGGCAGCGACGCCTTTGCAAAGAACGGTGACAAGTATGCCGCCGATGAGAAGGCTGTTGAGACGTTGGAGTACTTCCAGAAGATCAACGATGACACCACCATGCCCAAGTCCGTATGGCTTAGCGGAGAAGACGGCAACGCCATGTTCAAGAGCGGGCAGGTTGCCGCCTACTATTCGGGCAGCTGGCAGGTGGCCGACTTCAACAAGAACATCAAGGACTTCGAGTGGCTTTCCGTGCCGCTGCCCAAGAAGGAAGTCAACGCCACCAACCTCGGCGGCGGCTTCATGGTCGCCTTCAAGGACACCGGCGCGGACGACGAAGCCAAAAAGTTCATCGACTGGTTCTACGATGACGCCAACTACACCGAGTTCGCCAAGCTTGGCGGCTACCTGCCGGTCAAGGAGAGCCTGAAGGTGGAATATCCCTACCAGCAGGCCTCTTTTGAGCTCTACCAGCAGCAGATCGCCGGGAACGAGGCCAAGGGCGACAACGCCATCAAGCGCGTCGTGGCAGAGGCCTATGCCGAGACTCCCTTCTCCGGTGACCCCTTGAGGGAGGAAACCGTGAAGATGCTGGGCGGCAGCCAGGATGCCAAGACCACGGTGGAGAACATCGTGAAGCTCTACAACGGCGCCTAAGCCATGGCTAATTCAACGCTCAGCCCGGCGGTGAGGCCGGAGCAGCCCGGCTCACCGGCGGCGCGCAGCAAGTCCCAACAACGGCGGCGCAACCGCTATGTCATCGCTCCGCTGATCCTTGTTGGCGTCAACGTGGTGCTGTTCCTGGTGTTCTTTGTTTGGCCCGGTGCGCTGGGGCTGATCTATTCGTTCACTGACTACCGCGGCGTGGGCAAGCTGAACTTCATTGGTCTTGCCAACTTCCAGAAGCTGTTTGCCGACAGCACCTTCTATGCGGCTCTGACCAGGACGTTCCTGTACACCGTCCTCTCGGTTCCGTTGGTTTACGTCTCGTCCCTGGGCATTGCTTCCCTCCTGGTCAGCAAAGCCACGCGGGGGAGGACGGCGGCCAAAGTGATCATCTTCCTGCCGTGGCTGATCTCGCCGATCGTGGTGGGTGTCATCTGGAAATGGATGTTCGGCCAGGACTTTGGCTTCGTCAACTTCGTCATCACCACCTTGGGCGGCGGCCCGGTGCCGTGGTCCAGCAACGGGAACCTCGCGTTGATGGTGGTCATTTTCGCCTCGGCCTGGGGTGGTACGGCCTTCAACATGCTGCTGTTCATCGCGGCGCTGAAGAACATCCCCGAGGCCCTCCTGGAGGCGGCCGAACTGGATGGCGCCAATGCCTGGCAGCGGTTCCGGCATGTGATCCTGCCCGGCATCGCGCCGACGTCGTTCATGGTCATCCTGCTCTCCACCATCCACGCCATGAAGGAGTTCGCCATGATCCAGGCACTCACCAACGGCGGGCCGGGAACGGAGAACACGTTGATTGTCCAGTACATCTACAAGACCGGCTTCGAGCAATCCAAGGTTGGCTACGCCAGTGCTGCCTCCATGGTGCTGATGGTGGTCCTGTTGGCTATCGCGCTGATCCAGCTGCGCTTCAACAAGAAGAAGGGCTGAACCATGGCAACAGCTACCAAATTGCCGCCCGCTGCAGGAGCCCGGCCCTCCGGGAAGTCCGGACCGGGCCGCGCCAAACGGAAGAACCTCTCCGCTCCGCTCACGGCCGTGCTGTGGGTCATCGTGGCCATCTATGCCCTGCCGCTGCTGTGGTTCCTCCTGAGCTCGTTCAAGCCCGGAAGTGAGCTGTTCAGTTACCCCCTGTCCATGATTCCCCGCGAATGGACGTTCCAGGGTTTCGTGGATGCCTGGGAACGGGTTGATTTTGCCCGGTACTTCATCAACACCGCCACGGTTTCACTGGTCACCACGGTCCTCACCGTCTTCTTCAGTGCCTGCACCGGTTACGCGCTGGCCAAGTACAACAACAAAGGAACGCGGCTCTTCTTCGTCTGCATCCTGGCCACCACCATGCTGCCCACTGAAGTGATACTGAACCCGACCTTCTCCGTCATCCGTGATCTGGGCCTGTACAACTCCCTGGCGGGCATCATTGTGCCGTCTGTCCTCACGGCCACGGGTGTGTTCATGTTCCGCCAGTTCTTCCTGACGGTCCCGGACGACCTCCTGCACTCGGCCAGGATCGACGGCGCCAGCGAGCTGGCCATCTTCTTCCGGATCATGCTCCCGCTGTCCAAGCCCATCCTGTTCACCCTGGCCATCTTCTCTTTCCAGTGGCGGTGGAATGACTACATCTGGCCGCTGATCGTGCTGAACGACCCCAAGTGGTACACCCTCCAGGTGGCCCTGCGCAGCATTGTGGGGGCGGAAAACATCGACTGGCCCGTGCTGCTGGGTGCCTCCGTGATCTCCATCCTCCCGCTGGTGCTGGTGTTCGCGGTGTTCCAAAAATATGTACTCAACGCCGACGTCAGCGCCGGACTGAAGGATTAGGGGCAACAGTGAATCAGCAAACAGCATCAGTTGCCGTGGACGCATCGTTCCTCGACCGGCTGGTGGGGGCGGCCGATCGCCAGGTCACCACCATGATCGAAGCGTCCGACGGCGGTGCGGCAGCTTTGGCGCACCGCCCCGCCATGGGCAGGTTGCTGGCTTTAGCCACGGTCTACACGCAACCCGGATCCGTTCACGCGGGTTCGGCCAGGCTGCCCGGGCTCATGGCCGATTGCATTGCAAGGCTCGAGCACCTGCAGGGACCAACCGGCCTGTTTGACGGTACCAACCTGAGTTCGCCCCCGGACTCTGCCTTCACCATCAATGACGCCTGCATTGCCCTGGAGATCCTGGGTTCCCGCAGCGACGGGTTGGCCGGGACCGTCAGCCGGCTTCGCGGCGTCGTCGGGCGTATTACTGACGCCCTGGTAAGCGGCGGCGTCCACACGCCCAACCACCGCTGGGAGCTGTGTGCCGCGCTGGCCCGCATCCATGCACTGCACCAATCGGAGGGCGATCCTCGTCCGGACATCCAGCAACGCATTGGCCAATGGCTGGCCGAGGGGATCGACCAACTGCCGGATGGAATGTACTCCGAAAGGAGCCCGCTCTACGCCACCGCCGTGACCAACCCATCACTGCTGGCGATCGCTGATTACGCCCACCGGCCCGAAGTACTGGACCACGTCCGTGCCAACCTCACGGCTTTCCTGCCGTGGTTCAGCAGCGATGGCAGTGCGGAGTCCTTGTTCTCGCGGAGGCAGGATCAATGGAACAGGTTCGACGCCGAAGCCTTCCAGTTGCTGTATCGCCGTCTGGCGCTTCAAGACGGGAACAGCGATTTCGCTGCTGCTGCGGCCTGGTTGCAGCAATTCCCGTTGCTGGAGCCGGCAAAGGCCTTGGCCAAGGTCCGGTTTGATCCATGGCTGTCAGCGGAACTGCCCTGCGCGCAGGCAACTGAGAACCTTCCTGCTGCCATGGCTCCCGGACATGCCGTGTTGGCCAGTTGTGGGATCCATCGGTTCCGGAGCGGCCGGAGCGTTGCCACGGTCTTTGGCGGGTGCGACGACGTTACTGCCGGCATCGGCTCCGGACTTGCCACCAATCCCACTTTCCTGCGCTTCGGCCATGGTGAGGCGGTCCTGACGGATGTGCGGCTCTCCCGAAGCTTCTTCGACCTCGGGCCGTTCCGCAGCCGGCGCGCCGTTGTCGATGGTCCCGCGGTTCGCCTCGGAGACGAGCTCAGTACCAACTTCTACCTGCCGTTGCCGGTAGACCTGCAGCGCTCGGACGGCATCTACCCGTTGGTCCACGAAGGACGCTTCAGTGCCGCCATGGACTTCGGCAACCGCCCCGCCGTGGAGCATCGACTGGCAACGTCCATCACGGTCACGCCGAATGCTGCGCACGGAACAGTGGAACTGGAACTGGACTTCGACGGCGCCGAAACCTCATACGCCCTGGAGCTGACCTTCCGCGCGGGTGGCCAGCTGACCGGGGTTGAGGATGCCTGCGCCGGCTCCGGGACCTTCCAACTGACCTCCGGGATGGGGGCCTACCGGGTAGGGGATGACGTGATCGAGTTCGGCCCAGGCAACGCGGCGGACCCGGACAGCCCGCCGGTGTACAACCCGGGGGAGGCCTACCGCTATCCAGGCGGCTCCAACGCCACCTATGGCGTGAAGGTCTACATCACGGGAAGGACCTTGGGCAGTCATCGCGTGGTGTTGAAGGGGAGGAGCGACTCCTAGCCAGGCAGCAGCTCCGAAGGGATGGCGTAGATGAGGACTACGGCCATGAGGTTCTTGGCGGCGTGGACGAAGTAGGAGAACATCAGGTTTTTCCCGGTCCAGACATAGACCGCCACGAGGACCACGGCCATGCCCAGATACGGTGCAAGGGCGGACAACACCAAGCCTTCGCGGCCCACCACATGGATGGAGGCGAAGACCACAACGGAGATCACGCAGCAAATCCAGATGTTCAGGTAGCGGGACAACTTGCCGATCAACAAGTGACGGAACAGGTATTCCTCAACGAACGGGCCCAGCAGCACAAGCAGTGGCACCATGAGCCACGCCGGTACTTGCTGCAGCAGGCCTTGGATGCCCAGCTGGTTTTCGGAGCTTTGGGCTGTGCCGAATGCCGCCACCAGGATGGCCGTGAGGATGAGCATCACCACAATGGCCAGCGGGACCATCCCCAGGGTGAACCAAGGCCTGGTGCCCAGGATCTTGAGGTCCCTCACCATGACGCGCCAGGCTGAGGCCACCGCGAATATTCCGACGCCGGCATAGAAGATCGCGTTGACGGCATAGGATGCGGTGGCCGGCTCGGGAAAAAGCTGCAACACCAGTCGTTCCACGGATTCACCGGCAAAAGTGAAGTAAGCGGTAAAAGCGAGGTAGACGGCTATGGCAAGGGCATCGAGGGCAGTGAATCTGTACAAGGATGCCTTGGTGGAAAGTGTGCCCATAACACCAGCCTAGCTTTGCCGGGTGGGCCTTGCTTGGCTACACTTTTCGGTATGCCTAACTTTTCGTTTCGGCGCGCCAAAGATGTCCGCCGTTTCGCTGCTGTCCTGACCATCATTGCCCTTGCCCTGGGAGTCTCTGCCTGCGGAGGCAACTCCTCCGCGGAGGGCGATGACAAGCCCGTGGTGCTGACCACGTTCACTGTGTTGGCAGACATTGCCAAGAACGTTGCCGGGGACAAGCTTCGCGTCGAATCCATCACCAAAGCCGGCGCCGAAATCCACGGCTACGAGCCAACCCCAGGCGACATCCGCAAAGCCGCCCAAGCCGACCTGATCCTGGATAACGGGCTCAACCTTGAGGCGTGGTTTGCCCAGTTCGTGGAGGACCTCGATGTGCCGCATGCCGTGGTCAGTGACGGCGTGGACGTCATGCCCATTGCCGAGGATTCATACCAGGGCAAGCCCAACCCCCATGCGTGGATGTCACCCAAGAACGTCCAGATCTACGCAGAGAATATGGCCAAGGCCTTCGCGAAGCTCGACCCTTCCCACGCTTCAGAGTTCGAGGCCAACGCCAAGTCCTACAACGCCCAGCTACAGTCCGTGCAGGACGAGATGGTGTCCAAGCTCTCCGTCCTGTCGGAAAAGCAAAGGGCACTGGTCACCTGCGAAGGCGCCTTTTCCTACCTTGCCCGGGATGCCGGCCTCAAAGAGGTCTACATATGGGCCGTCAACGCCGAGCAACAGGCCACGCCCCAGCAGATCACCCGGGCCATCGAGTTCGTGAAAGAGAACCAGGTTCCGGCAGTGTTCTGTGAATCAACTGTCTCCGACGCCCCCATGCAGCAGGTGGTGGGAGCTACGGACGCCACGTTCGGCGGGACGCTGTACGTCGATTCCCTCTCCGAAGCCGACGGGCCCGTTCCCACCTACCTCGACCTCATCCGCCACGACGCCAAAGTCATCACCACGGCCCTCACAGGAGGAACGTCATGAGCACCCACGCCATCTCCGTTGAAAACGTCACCGTCCACTACGGTGAAGTCCTGGCCTTGGACTCGGCATCCCTGACGTTGGAACACTCCCGGATCTGCGGCCTGGTGGGCATGAACGGCTCGGGCAAGTCCACACTGTTCAAAGTCATCATGGGCATGGTGAAACCCGACTCCGGCAAGGTCCTCATCAACGGCGAGCCACCGGTGAAGATGCGCAAGGAAGCCGGAATCGGCTACGTGCCCCAGAGCGAGGATGTGGACTGGGCTTTCCCCCTGTCGGTCCGGGATGTGGTGATGATGGGCCGCTACGGGCACCTCGGATTCACGCGCCGGCCCCGCAAAGCCGATCGGGACGCCGTCGAGCATGCCTTGGAGCGGGTTGAACTGGGCGAGTTTGCCGACCGCCAGATCGGTCAGCTGTCCGGCGGGCAGAAGAAGCGGGCCTTCGTGGCCCGCGGCATTGCCCAAGGTGCCACCATGATGTTGCTGGACGAGCCGTTCGCCGGAGTGGACAAGCGGTCAGAGGCAACCATCACCCGCCTCCTCCGCGAGTTGGCGGAGGACGGCGCCACCATACTGATCTCCACCCACGATCTCCATGCGCTCCCGCAACTCTGCGATGAAGCCGTGCTCCTGATGCGCAAGGTGCTGATGCATGGAAGCCCGGACACCGTGCTCCAACCGGAAAACCTGGCCATGGCCTTCGGCCTCGACGTCATGAACAGGGGCTGAGCCGTGGAATTCCTGCTGGAACCCCTGAGCTACGACTTCATGGTGCGGGCGCTGGCCACCACGGCCATCGCCGCGGTGGTCTGTGCCGTCCTGAGCTGTTGGCTCGTCCTGATCGGCTGGTCCCTCATGGGCGACGCCGTGTCGCACGCAGTGCTTCCCGGCGTCGTACTCGCCTACATTGTGGGTGCGCCGTTCGCACTGGGCGCGCTGGTGTTCGCCCTGATCGCGGTGACGTTGATCGGGGTAGTCCGCAACACCAGCAGGGTGAAGGAAGACGCGGCGATCGGCATCGTGTTTACTTCGCTGTTCGCGCTGGGCCTGGTCCTGATCTCGGTGACGCCCAGCCAAACAGACCTG
Source organism: Arthrobacter sp. R3-55 (assembly GCF_054161505.1). NCBI lineage: Bacteria > Bacillati > Actinomycetota > Actinomycetes > Micrococcales > Micrococcaceae > Arthrobacter > Arthrobacter sp. R3-55. The sequence continues at coordinate 1,005,619 of NZ_CP096423.1, forward strand.
AACCACATCATTTTCGGCAACTTGCTGGGTGTCAGCGTCCCGGACCTCATCCAGGTGGTGGTCCTCGGCGTGGTGGCTTTCGCCATCCTGATCCTCAAACGCCGCGACCTCACCCTGTACGCCTTCGATCCCACGCATGCGCACGCCATTGGCCTCTCGCCCCGCAGGCTCAGCGCGCTGTTGCTGGGGTTGCTTGCCTTGACCTCAGTGGTGGCGCTGCAGACTGTGGGGGTAGTCCTTGTGGTGGCCATGCTCATCATCCCGGGTGCCACGGCCTACCTGCTGACGGACCGATTCTCGCGGATGCTGATCATCGCACCGGTCATCTCCGTGGTGTGCTCCGTGGCGGGCATCTACCTCAGCTACTACCTGGACACGGCCTCGGGGGCCCTGGTGGTGCTGACCCAGGGTGTGGTGTTCGCGTTCGTCTACCTGTTCAGTCCGCGGCAGGGGCTCATCGGGACGCGGCTGGCCAAGGCCCGGCGGAAGCGGGCTCTCGCAACGGTGTAGCTTAGGCGTGCGCTGTTGCGGGTGAACGCGTCACTGTGATGTCGCCATAGGCGTTGCGGGCGCGGATCTCCACTGTTGTGCTGCTTTCGCCCGGTCCGCTGCCGGGCTCGAGGGTGTTGGTTACCCGTCCATACTTGGTGCTGAGGTCCAGCCAGGCGGCCGTGCCTTGACGCACACCGACGCTGAGGGTGCCCGCAGCCGTTTGGACCGTGAGGCTCCCGGCGGACACCTCGCCCACGGTGATGTCACCGCTGGATGCTTTCACGGTGGTGGACATCCCTGCCCGTTCCAAGGAGACATCGCCGTTGGCTACGCTGACCGTGAGCGTTCCCGAAGCCTGGGAGATGTAAGTGCTGCCGTTGCCGTTTTTCACGGAAACAACTCCGTCAATGTCCCGGATGCGGATCTTGCCCGAGCCGGTCTTGATCCTTGACCTGCCTGAGGCGCGTTCCACCATGACGTCACCCATGTCCGTATGTGCCCGGAGCTCGCCGCATTGGTCGATCCGGATGTGGCCTAGATCGGTTTTCAGGTCTGCAGTACCGAACGTACCGTCGCAGAGGAGGTCTCCCATGGCGGACTTCAATTCCAGGCTGCTGCCAGTGGGAACCTCCACAGTGATCTCCACTGCACCCCCGTCGCTGAACCAGGTATGGCGGAACGCAGGGTGCAGCCTGACCTGGAGGCGCCCGTCGGAGTAGTCCGCGGTGGTCTGCTGGGCCATTTTGACGTCCATTGACCTGCCTGGCTTGCGGGGCCGGACGTTGAACCCGGTGTCCTCCCTGTCGCTGGCAATGATCCGGACGTCGGCGCGAACGGAAGAGTCAACCACCACCGTGATCGGCAGGGGAGTGGGGAAGATTGTCATGATCGTGCCCATCCTGTGAAGTTCTGCTCGCCGCGTTCCCGGCTTCTTGCCCGTGGTGCGGCGTGGCCGGCGTTCAACGCCTCGGCGATAGCCCGGACCAGCCATGAGTTCACGGACACGCCTTCTTGGCCGGCCGCGTCTTCAACCCGCTGCTTGAGGTGATCCGGAAGCCGAAGCGTCGTCCGGGAGGTGCTGGCGCCGTCGAGGTCAACAGGTGCCGTGGTTCCTTGGATCGATTGTTCGATCATCGCTTCAAAGTCACTGGCGGGAGAAGGGTTGCCCACCACGAACTCGGGATCCCGGCCGCGGAGCCTGACCTCCACGGAGCCGGGGGCGAGTTCCAGGGTGATCTCGCGGGCTGCCTCGGAGAGCGCTTCAAGAAGGACCAACCTCACCGTGGACTCTATGACCGCGGTGAGGCGTTCGCTCAGCGCCTTCGCATCAGGTCCGCCGGCTTCGGCGGCCGCATGCAGTTGGCTCTGGACTGCGGTCACGTACTGGTTGAGCTGCATGACACCATTGTGACGCCACGATGGTGTCATATCAAGGCTATTCCTGAAGCAATGGTGTCAGCTCTTGCGGTTCGGCTTGACGAGCCCGCCTTCGCGGGGCAGGCTGGATCGATGAAGTCTTGAGCGCAGCCCCACATCTGTGGCTGCATCCCCAGTACCCACACGGCTTTAAGCCACCCACTGCGGACTTGCGAGGATCCCTCTTGACTGACCACCTTTACCTTTCCGGCGTTTCCCACGGCTATGGGGACCGCGAACTTCTGAACAACGTTGACCTCGTCATCCACCACGGCGAACACGTAGCAATCGTCGGTGAAAACGGCGCAGGAAAGTCCACGCTGCTGCGGCTGCTCTCCGGCGTGGAAAAGCCCGACGACGGCGCCGCCGGCCTGAGCGGCAACCCCGGATATCGCGTGGGTTACCTCGCCCAGACCCACGGCTTCTCCGAGTCCGTGACGGTAGGGGATGCCATCGATTCTTCCCTGGCATCGCTGCGTGCCCTTGAAGCCCAAATCCTGGACCTCGAGTCAGGCCTCGCCGATGCCGGCAATGACGAACTTGAGCTCTACGGAAGCCTGCAGACGGAGTACCAGCTCCGCGAGGGCTACGCGGCCGAATCCCGGGTGGAAGCCGCGTTGGACAAGCTGGGGCTGGGCGGCGTGGACCGGCGTCGAACGCTTGGATCTTTGTCCGGTGGCGAGCAGGAACGGGTGGCGCTCGCCTGCTTGCTGGCCGATCCCGCCGAAGCGTTGCTCCTGGACGAGCCCACCAACCATCTGGACGCGAACGGAACCGCGTGGCTTGAATCGCGGCTGGCCGCGCACCGGGGCACCGTGGTGGTGGTCTCGCATGATCGTGTCCTGCTGCGGAAAGTAGCCACCACCATCATCGAAGTGGACGCCGATCGCCGGTCCGTGAACCGCTACGGAAATGGTTATGAAGGCTACCTCCGCGAGAAGGCGGCGGAACGTGCACGGTGGATCCAGCAGTATGACGAATGGCTCGATGCCATGGCCGCCGAACGCCTCCAGGCCGCCACTGTGGGTGACCGCATGGGCTACGGCCGCAAACGCGACAACGACAAGATGGCTTTCGGGTTCAAAGCAGGCACCTTGCAGAGCGCGGTCTCCAGTAAAGTCCGCAACGCCCAGGAACGGCTCCGGAGACTCGAGGAAAACCCGGTGGACCGGCCGCCCGTGCCGCTGAAGCTGACGGCACCGTTGGGCTCAGTGACGGATGCGGTGTCCGAGCCCGCCCTGGAAGCCTGCCGCGTCAGCGTCCCGGGGCGGCTGCAACCCACGGACCTAACAGTGGAAACCGGCCAAAAGGTGCTCATCACCGGGCCCAACGGCGCAGGAAAATCCACGCTGTTGTCAGTGCTGACGGGGAACCTGGAGCCCGCCACCGGCTCCGTATCCGTTAACGGGACGGTGGGCTACCTGCAGCAGGAATTGGAGGTACTGGCCCGCCCGTCGCTCCGGTTGCTTCCTGCGTTCGCTGCGGGACTGGGCGGAAACATTGATGAACACGCGGAGGGCTTGCTCCGGCTGGGACTATTCCGCCCTGCCGAATTCCACGTGCCTGTTGGCGGCTTATCCGCGGGACAGCAACGCCGGCTGGCCTTGGCGCGGCTGCTTCTGGGCGGGTACCAAACCATGATCGTTGATGAGCCCACCAACCATCTGGCACCGGTGTTGGTGGAACAACTGGAGTCAGCGCTGGCCTCGTTTGCCGGGACCTTGGTGATCGTGAGCCATGACCGCGCCTTGGGAGAGTGGTTTGATCACTGTGCCCGGGTTGAGGTCGGTGGCCGTGCCGCCGCCTCCGGCCGGGGCGCTTCGGCAGGTTCATGGGTCCGTTACGGGATGCAGGGCGGCGAATTGCTGTAGTCCGCAGTGCCTTGGCCAGCAGGTGGTTCACCGCCGGTGAGCTGTTCGCAAAGCGATCGTTACCCCCTGTCTTGCGGGCGGAAACACGGGATCGAGCATCCTGAAACAACGGCAGAGCACCATGGGAAGGGAACCGGCCGAAAGGACTTGTCCCGTGATCATCCAGAATCTCTTCCTGCAGGGCATCTACCACTTTGAAGGCAGTGGGCTGGATAAACCGGTTCCCATCCACGCCGAGCTCTCCCACTTTGTCCCGGACGGCGTGGTCAACCAGACACTGTACTTCCGTGGCGGCAATTCAAGCCCGGAGCTGATCACCGTGGTGCTGATGCGCGACCGCATCCCGCTGCGCTATTTTCCGATTGGTGCCAAGGGCGATGTCCACGTTCCCCTCAGGGTGGTGGAGGACACGGAAGGCGGCTCGGTGATCGAGTTGTTCATCGTGGCCCCTGCGGGCGTACGGGGTTCGGTGGTGGTGGACCTCGGCATGGTGGAGCACTGATGAAGAAACAGTTGGTGGTGATCGGCAACGGCATGGCCGGTGCCCGGGTGTTGGAGGAAATCCTGGCCAGGGGCGGCGGTGATCTCTTCGACATCACCGTGTTCGGCGACGAGCCCTACGGAAATTACAACCGGATGATGCTCGGCCAGGTCCTGGCCGGGGAGGCAAGCGAAGCCGGGATCATTCTCAATTCCCTGCCGTGGTACCAGGAGAACAACATCACCCTGCACACCGGGGTCCGGGTGGATCGGATCGACAAGTTCAGCCGGCACGTTTTTGCCGCCGATGGCCGCGTTGTCCAGTACGACCACCTGATCATCGCAACCGGGAGCCGGCCTTACCTGCCACCCATGGAGGGGCTCTTCACACCCAGCGGGACTCTCCGCCACGGCGTCTTCACGTTCCGGACCATGGACGATACCCGCAGGATGATGCAGTTCGCCGGGCTCGGGCAGCGCGGGGGTCAGCAGGGCAAGGTTGTGGTGCTGGGCGGTGAGTTGCGGGGGGTGGAGGCTGCCCGGGGTTTACAGGCCTGCGGCTTGGAGGTCCACCTGCACGCCGGAAACCGGCCCACTGCCATCCTGGGGTGGGACCACATCAGCGGCGTCAGCCTGCGCGATCAACCCGACCTCGACTGCGACATGGTGGTGATCACCGCAGGCAACAGACCCAACGTGGATGTCGCCGTCGTCAGCGGTTTGGCGGTGGAGCGCGGGATTGTGGTGGATGACCATCTGCGGGTGATGGACGAGGACGGGATCTACGCCGTGGGGGAGTGCGCCCAGCACCGGGGTGAGGTGTATGGGCACCTGGCTCCCTTGTGGGATCAGGCCGCCGTGCTGGCCGACCACATCACGGGAGCTGACAGATCGTCGATGTATCCGGGGTCCCCGGCAGCAATTGTCCACAGCCCCCTGTTGCCTGCGTCACGGGCATTCGGGTTAATCCCGTAAGATAGACGGGTTGCGCGAAGCTTCGGCGTTCTGCGTTCTTTGTCACACTTCGGCTCCTCAAAGGAGGAAAAGCTCGAATTATGTGTGCCAAAGACGCCCGTGTTCCGGCATGGGCGTGACACCTACAGCAACACCCCAACCCACAAGGAACAGCTGTGCCGCAAAGTACTCCCACAGATCTCCAGAGCTCCAAGGCCTCATCCGCCGCCTCGGGCTCAACCCTCAGTGCCGAGGGATACCAGAAGACCCTGAGTCGCCGCCACGTGACCATGATCGCCATGGGCGGCGCCATCGGCGTCGGCCTCTTCATGGGTGCCGGCGGCCGCCTGGCCTCCACCGGCCCGGCCCTGATCTTCTCCTACGCCATTGCCGGCGTCATCGCCTACCTGCTGATGCGCGCGCTCGGTGAACTCATCATGTACCGCCAGACGTCCGGCTCCTTCGTGAGTTACGCGGGCGAAATGTTCGGCAAGAAGGGTGCCTTCCTTTCCGGCTGGATGTACTTCATCAACTGGGCCATGACAGGCATTGCCGAGCTCATCGCAATCGGCCTGTACTTCCAGTTCTTCTTCCCGAATGTGCCCATTGAACTGTCCGCCATCGCCGCGCTGGTGCTGCTGGTGGCCGTGAACCTGTTCAGCGTCAAGGCGTTCGGCGAGTTCGAATTCTGGGCTTCCTGCCTTAAGGTCGCGGCCATCGTGATCTTCCTGGCCGTCGGCACCTTCATGGTGGTCACCAACGCCAAGGTCGGTGACGGCAATGCGTCCGTGGCCAACCTCTTCCACGAAGACGGCGGCATGTTCCCCAAGGGTGGCCTGGTGATGATCCTGGTCCTCAACGCCGTGATCTTCGCATACAACGCCATCGAGCTCGTTGGCATTACCGCAGGTGAGATGGAAAACCCGGAACGCGAAGTTCCCAAGGCGATCCGCGCCGTCGTGGTCCGCATTGTTGTTTTCTACGTCGGTTCGGTGACGCTGCTGGCGATGCTGCTGCCCTCGGATCAGTACGTTGCCGGCACTTCGCCGTTCGTTACCGTGTTCGGCCAGATGGGCCTGGGCTGGATGGGTGATGTCATGAACATGATCGTCATCACCGCCGCGCTGTCTTCCTGCAACTCCGGCCTGTACTCGATCGGCCGTATCTTCCGCACCATGGCCAACAACGGCCACGCACCGCAGTGGCTCACCAAGATGTCCACCCGCCACGTGCCGTACGCCGCAATTCTCGCGATCGGTGGCGTCTACCTCGTAGGCATCCTGCTCAACATCTGGCTGGGCGGCTCCTACGCGTTCGACCTCGCGCTGAACACGGCCTCCATCGGTGTGATCTTCACGTGGGGCTCAATCTTCGCCAGCCAGATCGCCCTTCGCAAGAAGCGCGGCAAGGTTTCCAGCCTGCCGATGCCCGGTTCTCCGTGGACCAGCTGGCTTGGGCTCATCGCCTTGCTGGCCATCACGGTGCTGATTGGCTTCGACTCCATGACCAACAAGGAAACCGGCGAGGTCTTCCTGCTCGGTCTCTGGACACTCGCCACCATCCCGTTCTTCGCGCTGGTCCTCTGGCTCGGCTGGCAGAAGGTCAAGAACAACGAACCCAAGAGCGAGCTCTTCAGCTAAGCCGCCCCTGGTTCCAGCATTTCAAACGTACGACGGCGCGTGCCTCCTTCCGGGGGCACGCGCCGTTTGCGTTGGGGGCCCTTGCGTTGTGGGGCCTGCTGTGCGGCCTAAGTGGGGTGTGAAGCGCGCATACCGGGCCTCGCAACGCAGGGGGCTTCGCGTTGTGGGGCCTGCTGTGCGTTCTAATTGGGGTGTGAAGCGCGCATACCGGGCCTCGCAACGCAGGGAGGTCGCGTTGTGGGGCCTGCTGTGCGGCCTAACTTGGGTGTGAGGCGCGCATACCGGGCCTCGCAACGCAGGGAGGTCGCGTTGTGGGGCCTGCTGTGCGGCCTAACCGAACTTGGGGATCAAGACGGGAGTGCTCTTCTTGTACTCCTCGTACCCGGCCTCCCCGCCCCAGGTCTTGTCAGCCTTCTTCTCCAGCAGGGGGATGCCGCTGACCTTGGTGAGCAGGAGGGTCACGAACACCGGGGAAATCAAGGCAACCCACTGCCAGCCCTGGAGCACCGGGATGGCGATGATGGCCACCCCGGTCCACAGGAGGATCTCCCCGAAGTAGTTGGGGTGCCTGGACTTGGCCCACAGTCCAGTGGAAATGAACCGGCCCTTGTTGGCGGGATCGGCCTTGAACCGGCTCTTCTGCTTGTCGGCCACGATCTCGATGACGAATCCGGCCGCCCACAACACGAATCCGAGGACCGCCAGCCAGTCCAGGGCTACCCGGTTGGTGCTGGTGATGGCCACCCAGGCTGCAGCTGCCGTGAATACCACCCAGAGTCCTTGGATGGTCCAGACGTTGAGGAAACGGACCAGCGAGGGCTTGATGTCGTCGAAGCGGTCGTCCTTGCCTGCCTTGTGGATCCGGCGGGACAAGAACGTGCCCAGCCGGAGCGCCCATGCGGCCACCATGGCTGCGAGGAGGAGCGAGCGGGCATCGATCCCCGGCGTCGCGATCACCAGCAGCACGGTAATGGCCACATAGGTCAGGGAGCCGGTGAGGTCGAAGTACTTTTCCGTTTGTGCCTTGAACGAGGGAATGAACACCAGCCACTGGATGATGAACGCGCCGGCTACTGCTGCCGCGAACAGCGGAACTCCGGCGAGGCTTGCCCCATGGTGGCTTCCGGCCGCGGCGACGAGCGCCCCTAGCAGTACCACCACGGGAAGGGCGATGAGACCTTTCCGGTCTGAATCCTTCACGAGGGTGTTTCCTTTCTCGGTGGCTGCACGCGCCGGACTTTGCAGCCGCCGATACCTAGCCTGTTTGATGTTCAAACTAATTTGATTACTATATAACCATGCAAAACCATCAGAAGGCTACCGGTGACTCCGGGCATCCGGTTTCCCGGACGTTGCAAGGCCTGTTCGGCCTCGCTAACGAGACCGAGCGCAAAGTAGCCCAGGCACTGGGACTCAATCTCACCGACTACCGCGCCCTCACTGTCCTGGCCGATTCGGGTCCTGTCACAGTGGGCGTCCTCGCCTCTGATCTGGGTGCCACCGCCGCCACCACCACCGCGCTGGTCAGTCGCCTGGAAGCGCACGGCTATGTGGAGCGCCTCCGCAGCACCGAGGACCGGCGTCAAGTCCATGTCAACGTCACCACCACGGCATCCCGTCGGATCAAGGACCTGATGCGGCCGCTCCTTTCTGCTGCCAATGCCCACCTGGACGGATTGCCCGCTGACCACCAGGTCGTCGTCGGGGATTTTCTGGACGCCGTCCTGGACCTCATGCAGGACCACCTGCAGTCGCTCTCGGCAGAGGATGCCCGGTGAGAGAATTCACCTCGCCGCCGCTGATCGATCTCGCCAACCACCGCAATGCCACCGAACTGCTGATGCAGCGACTCCGGACAAACCCAGGGCACGTCGCTTTCGAGGTCCGCGCTGCAGATGCGGCCGTTACGGAGCCATGGCGGCAGGTCACCACCGAACAGTTCGTTGACGAAGTCCGGGCGCTGGCCAAGGGTTTCATCGCCGCAGGCATCCAGCCGGGGGAGTCCCTGGCCATCATGTCCCCAACCCGGTACGAGTGGGCGCTGGCCGATATGGCCGCCTGGTTCGCCGGCGCCGTCGTGGTTCCCGTCTACGAAACCTCAGCGGCACCGCAAGTGACGGCGATCCTTGCCGATGCCGATGTCCGGCTCGCCGTAGCCGGCAGCGCGGTTCACGCCGCTTTGCTGGAGCAAGGGTTCAACCATGCAGGAATCCAGCCGCTGGGGATCTGGACCATCGATGCCAGGCCCGGCGCGGACCTGACGGACCTGGTGGCACGCGGCGTCGGAATACCGGAGAGCACTGTGGAGGAGCGGCGTCTTCTGGCTGACCTGGACTCCGTAGCCACCATTGTCTACACCTCCGGCACCACAGCTGCTCCCAAGGGTGCCCTCATCACCCACGGCAACTTTGTGGGCCAGGTGCTCAATGTTGCCGGCGCCTACACCGAGGTGGTCCGCGAGGGCGGAAACACCATCATTTTCCTGCCCATGGCGCACGTCCTGGCCCGTGGCCTCCAGCTGGTCTGCCTGGCCAACGGCATGCGTATTGCCCACTTGTCTGATCCCCGCGACGTCGTCTCTGCGTTGGGTGCCCTGAAGCCCACGTTCCTGGTGGTGGTTCCGCGCGTGCTGCAGAAAATCCAGGCATCCGCCGCTGCCGCCGCAACGCAGAAACGGCTGGGACGCGTTTGGGCTGCGGCGCAACGCACCGCCGTGGAGTGGGGACGGTTTGCTGAAGGGCACGACGCCGATCCCCACCTGCGTGCCCCGGCCGGCCTTCGCCTGCGGCGGGCTCTGTTTGACCGCCTTTTCTATGCCCGGTTGCGGAAATTGGTGGGCGGGCGGCTCGATTACCTCCTTTCCGGCGCGGGGGCGCTGGACGCCGATCTGTCCCTCTTTTTCCGCGGACTGGGACTTCCCGTCATTGAAGGCTATGGCCTGACCGAAACCACAGCCCCGCTGACGGGCAACCTCCCCGGATCCATCAATTCCGGGTCCGTGGGTGTCCCCATGCCCGGAACCACCGTGCGTCTTTCAGGCGAGGGGGAGGTGCTGGCGCGCGGAGTGGGCGTCTTTGCCGGCTATCGGAGGGAGTCGGACGACGCAGAAGCCTTTGTGGACGGCTATTTCCGGACCGGCGATCTGGGCGAATTGGATCACCTGGGCCGGCTCACGCTGAAGGGCCGGATCAAGGATGTGATTGTCACCGCCGGCGGGAAAACCATCTCCCCGGCCATTTGGGAAGGCTACGTTGAAGGGGATCCCTTGGTGGCCCATGCCGTGATGGTCGGGGAGGGCAAGCCGTATCTAGGTGGGCTGGTGCTGCTGGATCCCGAGTCCTTGGCCGCGTGGGCGGAACGTGAGGGCATCGCGGACCTCAAAGGGCTGCGGATCCCGGACGACGGCGGTGCTGTCCAAATTGATGACGTGCGGCTTCTTGCGCTCATTGGTCAGGCCGTCAGTGACGCCAACGCGAAAATTGCCCGTTCGGAGCAGGTCAGGCGGTTCGTCCTGCTCCTGACGGACCTTACGGAGGCCAACGGGATCGTGACACCCACCATGAAGCTCAAACGCGGTGCCTTTACCGAACGCGCACGGCACATCGTGGACAGCCTTTACGCTGACACCCGGCGCCAGGGATGAGCCGCGGCATGAAACGCTGGCTTCTGTCCTACGCGCTGGCTGCACTGATCTTCGCGGTCATTGATGTCGTATGGATCGTCACTGTGGCACAGCGGCAATATGAAAGCCAGATCGGACACCTCCTCGCCGCCAGCCCGCATCCTGTCGGTGCTGTCCTGTTCTACCTCGTCTTCGTTGCAGGGATTGTTCACTATGGGGTGCGGCCGGGAAAGACGGATATCACCCTGCGCCGGAGGATCCTGGGCGGGGCACTGTTCGGCTTCTTCACCTACTCCACGTGGGCTTTGACGGCGCTCGCAGTCCTCAAGGATTTCCCGCCGATGGTGGCGGTGACGGACGTCGCCTGGGGTATTGGTGTGTGCGCTGTGGTCACCTGGCTGACCGCCTTGATTGGGACTGTCAGGGGTCGGGTCTAGGCTCGATGTATGGAACACACCACCACCCTGACGCAGCACATTAAGGCAGGCCCGGAGAAAGTCTGGGCCGTTATCTCGGACATCCCGGGCTCGGCCGGCACCATCTCCGGCATCGACTCCGTCCAGTTGCTCAGTGAGGGCCCTTACGGCGAAGGCACGCGCTGGAAGGAGACCCGGACCATGATGGGCAAGCAGGAAACCGTCGAAATGTGGGTGTCCCAGGCCGACCCGCCGCGCAGCACTACCGTGAAGGCGCTGCAGGGCGGCGCTGATTACACCTCGCGCTTCACCCTGTCCGGGCGCGACGGCGGTACGGACCTTACGCTGACGTTCGGCGCCGAGGTCCTCAAACCTTCGTTCCTGAGCAAGGTGGGTATGGCTCTCTTCGGGAAAATCGGCATGAGCATGACGCGCAAAGCCCTCGCCAAGGACCTGACGGAGATCGCAGCGAAGGCGGAATCCCTCTGATGGCGGCTGCGAAGATTGCGGCCCCGAAGATTTCACCGGTCCGTTTGGAAGAACTGCGCGACGACGACGCTCCGGACTTCCAGCGCGGCGAACGGTATGACGGCGTCAGGTGGACCAAGGTTTCCGCCGATGGAGAAGAGTTGAGTGGCTCCGACTTCATCGAATGCGAACTGAACAGTGTCTCCTTCAACGAGGCACAGCTGCGGGGCGCAACGTTCCGCGAGTGCATTCTGGCCGAGCCCTATGCGCCGGTCTTCACCGCCGCACGCAGCTCCTGGCAGGACGTGGAAATCAGCAACCCCCGGTGGGGCTCAGCTGAACTCTATGAGGGCAACTGGCGATCCGTCCGGATCGACGGCGGCAAGCTGGACTACGTGAACCTGCGCGGCTCCAAGCTCATGGACCTCCAGATCTCCGATTGCATCATCAACGAATTGGATCTCGGCGCCTGTTCCGGGACCAGGATCGCGCTGAAGAACTGCACCATCGGCACGTTGGACGTCAGCGGGGCCAAACTTAAGGACGTGGATCTGCGGACGTCAGAGTTCCGCGGCATCAACGGATTGGCGGGGCTCGCGGGCGTCATTATTGACGATTACCAACTGAGCCTCATGGCACCCCTTTTGGCTGGTCACCTCGGTATTCGGGTGGTGTGAAACTGCCCTGGACCGGTCCGCAGGTGGTTTCAGCTGTTGACCGGTCCGCCGGGCCGTGTAATCTTTATAGAACGAACGGTCGGTATATTATTCCGTGCCGGTCCCTTTCACTTCGCGAAGGATGTTCTCATGGTCGAGGCTTTTCTTGTTGGCGGCGCACGAACGCCTGTAGGTCGCTACGGTGGGGCTCTGTCCTCAGTTCGCCCCGACGATCTCGCAGCACTGGTGGTCCGGGAAGCAGTGGCGCGTGCCGGCGTCGATCCTGACTCCATTGATGAGGTGATCCTCGGCAACGCCAACGGCGCGGGCGAGGAAAACCGGAACGTGGCCCGCATGGCCACCCTCCTCGCCGGTCTTCCCCTCCACATCCCGGGTATCACGGTCAACCGCCTGTGTGCCTCGGGCCTCAGCGCGATCATTATGGCAAGCCACATGATCAAGTCCGGAGCTGCGGACATCGTGGTGGCTGGTGGCGTTGAGTCCATGAGCCGGGCCCCTTGGGTGCAGGAGAAGCCGACCACCGCGTTCGCCAAGCCCGGCCAGATCTTCGACACCTCCATCGGCTGGCGCTTCGCCAACCCGCTCTTCAGCAAGGGCGAGCTCTCCCGGGACGGCAAGATGACCTACTCCATGCCCGAAACGGCGGAGGAAGTAGGCCGGGTGGACAACATCTCCCGGGAAGACGCTGACGCCTTTGCTGTCCGCTCCCATGAGCTCGCCCTGGCAGCCATAGCCGGTGGGCGCTTCAAGGATGAGATTGTTCCGGTCACAGTGAAGACCCGGAAGTCCGAGACCGTGGTGGATACCGATGAAGGCCCCCGCGAGGGCACCACCATGGACGTGCTGGCTGGTTTACGTCCCGTGGTCCCCGGAGGATCCGTGGTGACGGCCGGCAACTCATCCTCGCTCAACGACGGCGCCTCTGCCATCATCGTTGCCTCGGAAGCTGCCATTAAGAAGTTCGGACTGACGCCGCGCGCACGGATTATCGACGGCGCCTCGGCCGGGTGTGAGCCCGAGATTATGGGCATTGGTCCCGTTCCTGCCACACAGAAGGTGCTGGCCCGCGCCGGCCTCAGCGTGGACCAGTTGGGGGCCGTGGAACTCAACGAAGCTTTCGCTACCCAGTCGCTTGCCAGCATGCGCCGCCTCGGCTTGAACCCGGAGATTGTGAACAACGACGGCGGTGCTATCAGTTTGGGGCATCCGCTCGGTTCCAGCGGCTCACGGATTGCCATCACGTTGCTGGGCCGGATGGAGCGTGAACTCGCGTCCGCCACGGGACCGAAGCTTGGACTGGCGACGATGTGCATCGGCGTCGGACAGGGCACCGCAATGCTGCTGGAAGGCGTGTAATGCCACTGAACCCGGAAGACTTCACCACCCTCCTCCTTGAGGAACGCGAGGACCGCCTCACCGTTCTGCTGAACCGCCCCGAGGTCCGCAACGCGATCGATCAGACCATGGTGGATGAACTTCACCAAGTGTGTGCTGAGCTGGAGCGGAACCCCAAAGTTCTGATTATCGCCGGGACCGAGGGCGTTTTCGCCTCCGGTGCGGACATCGGCCAGTTGCGCGAACGGCGCCGCGACGACGCCTTGCAGGGGATCAACTCCACGATCTTTGTCCGGATCGCCAAGTTGCCCATGCCTGTCATCGCGGCCCTGGACGGATACTGCCTGGGTGGCGGCGCCGAGCTGGCCTATGCAGCGGACTTCCGCATCGGCACTCCGAGTGTCCGGATTGGAAACCCGGAAACCGGCCTGGGGATCCTCGCCGCAGCCGGTGCCAGTTGGCGGCTCAAGGAACTTGTGGGCGAGCCGAAGGCCAAGGAGATCCTCCTGGCAGGTGCAGTGCTCCGCGCGGAAGAAGCCCTGCGGATCAGCCTGATCACGGAGATCCACGAAGCGCCTGAGCTGATGGATGCGGCCCACAAGTTGGCTGACAGGATTGGACGCCAGGACCCGTTGGCGGTCCGTATCACCAAATCGGTCTTCCATGCCCCCGCCGAGGCGCACCCGCTCATTGACACTCTTGCGCAGGGAATTCTCTTTGAGTCCCAGGCCAAGTTTGACCGCATGCAGGCGTTCCTCGACAAGAAGTCAGCCAAAGCTGCCCAGGACCTTGCCGCACCCGAACATGCCGACCCGACTCACGACAGGACCCAGAAATGACCGCTGTACCCGCCATCCCCCACGTCGTAGGAGTCCTGGGCGGTGGTCGGATGGGTGCCGGAATCGCTCATGCATTCCTGACCAAGGGTGCCACTGTGATTGTGGTGGAACGCGATCACGAGGCAGCAGCCGGAGCCCAGGGTCGCGTAGCTGACGCCGTGGCCAAGTCCGCCGCCCGCGGAACCCTGAACGAAACCCCCGAGGAAGCGATGTCCCGCTTCAGCACCTCCACGGACTACGAATCCTTCATCCATTGCGGGCTCGTGGTGGAGGCCGTACCTGAGGATTACGACTTCAAGGTCACAGCCCTGAAGGCTGTGGAGGAGCACTTGTCCGCAGACGCTTTCCTGGCCTCGAACACCTCCTCCCTGTCTGTCACAGGGTTGGCCAATGAACTACGCCGGCCGGCCAACTTTGTGGGGCTGCACTTCTTCAACCCGGTGCCTGCGTCCACCCTCATCGAGGTGGTGCTGGCCAAGGAGACGTCTCCCGAACTCGCTGTTGCGGCCAAAGACTGGACGGAGGCACTCGGCAAGACCGCCGTCGTCGTCAATGACGCTCCCGGCTTTGCCTCCTCAAGGCTCGGCGTCGCGATAGCCCTTGAAGCGATGCGGATGGTGGAAGAGGGAGTGGCGTCGGCCGAGGACATCGACGCTGCCATGGTTCTTGGCTACAAGCACCCCACGGGCCCTCTGAAAACAACCGACATTGTGGGCTTGGACGTCCGGCTGGGCATTGCCGAATACCTGCACTCGACTCTTGGTGACCGTTTCGCGCCGCCGCAAATCCTGCGGGACAAAGTGGCTCGCGGTGAACTCGGGCGCAAGACGGGCAAGGGTTTCTTCGACTGGAACGACTGACCCGCGCAGGCGGTTAGGCTAACCGGGTGACTTCAATTGAGCCCATCACCCTGACCGGAAAATTCGTGACGCTGGAACCGTTGAGCCAGGAACACCATGACGGGCTGGTGGATGCGGCCCGCGATGGCGATCTTTGGAAGCTTTGGTACACCTCCGTACCGACGCCGGAAGGCATGTCAGCTGAAATCGATCGCCGCCTGGACTTGCAGGCAAAAGGGTCCATGCTGCCGTTTGCCACGCGCTCCAACGCCACGGGCAAGCTGATCGGCATGACCACCTACATGAATATCGACGCTGCCACCCCGCGCCTGGAAATCGGATCCACGTGGAACGCCGCGTCGGCGCACGGTACAGGGACCAACCCGGATTCCAAGCTGCTGCTCCTGCGGCATGCCTTCGAAACGCTGGGTTGTGCAGCTGTTGAATTCTGCACGCATTGGATGAACCAGCAGTCCCGCGAAGCCATTGCCCGGCTCGGCGCCAAGCAGGACGGCGTGCTCCGAAGCCACTCCCGCAGCAAGGACGGCGCCCTTCGCGACACCGTGGTGTTCTCCATCCTCGAGCACGAATGGCCGGCCGTGCGGAACGGGTTGGAGTTCCGGTTGGCAAAATACGGCGCATAGACGAAGTGGGCCCCCGAGTGTGCCGCGAGGGGTGAGCTCTCGGCCCTTTTGCAACGCGAGGGGTGAGCTCTCGGCTGTATCCAGGCGCTCAATGTCCCGAGAGCTAACCCCTCGGCGGAGTGTGGGGAGTACTTGCGCGAAGTGACTATAACGCCACGCTCTTGCCGGCCAGATGGAGAGAGTTGTTTGCCGAGGGGCGGGATCTCGGCCTTATGCGCGCGTGATACTGCCGGGATCTCACCCTTGGGCGAGTGCCAGGGTCTTTCCGCCGCAGCCCCGCAGGCGTAACCTAGCCACACATTGCCCCGGTATGCGGCCGAGTGGTGGGGCGAGCCGTGACCTCCTCTTTTTTGGAGTGCCGGAGCCCCATTTGAGCAGTATGAAGGGGAAAATCATGGCAACTCATCAAGCACGACGACGGCTGGCTGCTTTGGCGGGCGGGCTCGCTGTCCTGGGACTTTCGCTGGGGTTCGTGGGGAGTCCGGCCACCGCGGCTCCGCCGCCATCCGTTGACTATGTGGCCCTTGGCGATTCTTACACTGCAGGCACGGGAGCTGATGGCCTGTACAGGGACACGCCTTGCTGGCAGAGCCACCCTGGCTATGTGGACGTGGTTGCTGATACTGGCCGGGTCAATCTACTGGCCAACCTCGCCTGCCACGGGGCACTGTTGACCTTCATTCCGGAATTTCCGAGTCCCTTCTATAACGGCGCACCAACGGTTCTGGAGCAGATCGCACTGGGCCAGGCCGCACTCCACAACGCAGAACTAGTGAGCATCACTGCCGGGGCCATAGATGCTGGGAGCCTTCTGGCGCTCCAGGCCTGCGCGTCGCCGGATACTGCGGGTTGCGCAGGGACCGTTAATGCGATCATCGCCAACCTCCCGGTGCTCGAAGTAGGCCTTGAGGGGATCTACCAGACCATCCAGGCATCAGCCCCGCAGGCAACCATCGCTGTGATGAGCTACCCGCGGCTCTTTGACCCGGTCAATGGGGTGCCGGTCATTCCCGTCGAGAACCAGGCAAAGGTCAACCAAGCCATCGACGCCCTCAACCAAACCATCGCCAAGGCGGTTGCTGAGAGCCGGACCAACGCAAAGTTCGTCGACGTGACCAAGAGGTTCGCCGGGCACGCGGCAAACTCCTTGGAGCCGTGGATCGTCCTCGACTTCCGTCTGCCCCTCCCGGACGCGAACTTCCATCCGAACGTTGCCGGACACCAGGCCTACGCGGCGGCCTTGGTCTCGGCGGTCAAACCCGCCCAAC
The DNA here is from genome assembly GCF_054161505.1 of Arthrobacter sp. R3-55. Taxonomy (NCBI): domain Bacteria; kingdom Bacillati; phylum Actinomycetota; class Actinomycetes; order Micrococcales; family Micrococcaceae; genus Arthrobacter; species Arthrobacter sp. R3-55. The sequence continues at coordinate 1,022,580 of NZ_CP096423.1, forward strand.
TCGCCAAGCGGTAGGTCTACCCAATCGTCGAGGGGCGGGCTCTCGGCAATATGCATGCCCGAATGTGCCGAGAGCTAACCCCTCGGCGGGCCGCCATGTGCCGAGAGCTAACCCCTCGCGGGCCTGAACGCTCCCGCACCAGCCCTCCCATGTGCTTAGCTGGCTCCTATGGAGGAGTCATCTGAAGCTCACCCGAGCATCCACTGGGACGGTGCCGTGAATGCGTGGCTGATCGCCGGCGATGTCTACAGGATGGGCCGGCACGAGTGGGTCACCGAGGCCGGTTGGCAGCAAATGTACGACGACGGCGTCCGCACCGTCATCGATCTGCGCGCCTCCCGTGAGCGTCACCAGCGCGACACCGACCCCGAGGTGCCGGACGACGTGAAGGCGCGTATCGACGTCGTACATTGCCCTACGGAGGATCCGGACCACCGCCGCTTCAGCGAGCTGTTCGGCCCGTATCTGAAGGACCCGGCGCAGTATGGCGATTACGTCGACCTGTTCGCGGACAGGATTGCCCCGGTCTTCAAAGCCATCGCGGCCTCGCCCGGCAAGGTGGTGGTTCACTGCTCGGCCGGCAGGGATCGCAGTGGGGTAATCGCGCTGATGCTGCAGAGGCTGGCTGGCATGAACGACGTAGACATTGTGCGTGGTTACGAGCTCGCGGCCAGGGGAATCAATGAGCGGCATCGAACACATGGTGCCCCGCACGCCCATGATCCGTACCTTCCCGAGGACCAACTTGAAGCCATCCTGGAGCAGAAGAGGGCGGGCCTGCTTAGGTTCCTCGAAGGGCTGGATGTGGCCCGATTCCTGAAGGCGAACGGCGTCTCGGAACACGAGGTGGACGCGCTGAGGTCAAAGCTCGGTTCCGGGGCCATCACCGCTGCTAACATGCAGCATTGATCACTTTCCCAACGGAATGGACCCGCCATGAATGCTGGTGCCCGCGTCACCATCGTGACCCGAACCAAAAACCGTCCGCTTTTCCTGGCCCGGGCCCTGGATGACGTCTTTGCGCAGTCGTTCCAGGACTTCGAGTTGGTGATTGTGAACGACGGCGGCAACCCGGCCGACGTCGATCACCTCACCGCCCAGCGGCCTGAAGACGAGCGGAAGCGGATCACCACGCTCCACCACAATGAATCCGTGGGCATGGAGGCGGCATCCAATGCCGGAATCAAGGCCGGTTCGGGCGAGTTCATCGTGATCCACGACGACGACGATTTTTGGGCTCCGAATTTCCTCGAGAACACCGTGGCCTACTTGGACGATCCTGCCCACGGGGGCGAAAGCGGCGTGATGGTCCGGACCGAGATCGTCATTGAGGAGCTGAAGGGGGATCGCATTGAGCCGATCCGCCGCGAGATCTTCTGGGCCGACATGCAGCAGATCACCCTTGCGGACATGTTGAAAATCAACCGGGCTGTTCCCATTTCCTTCCTTTACCGCCGAAGCCTCCACGACGCCGTGGGCTATTACAACGAAGACCTCCCCGTGGTGGGCGACTGGGAGTTTCACTTGCGCGTCCTCAGCCACTCGCGTGTTGGCTTCCTCGACGGCGAACCCCTCGCGTTCTGGTCCCAGCGCCCGGAATCCCAAGGTCATGATGGCAACAGCATTTTCGCCAAGGCTGCGGAGCACGCCCGTTACGATGCCTTGGTCCGCGATCAGCACCTCCGCGACGGCATTTCCCAGGGCGGGCTCGGCGGAATGCTGTACCTGACCCGTGTCCTGGCTGAACAGGAGGAGCTCATCCGCGACCAGCAGCGTCGCCTCGACGAAACCGGAGCCAAGCTTGACCATGTGCTGGAGCGGTTGGACGCGTTGAACCAGACGGTCATTTCCCGGACGAGCGTGGGGGAGCTCCTGAAGAAGCCGTTGTTGCTGGCGAAGAAGCTGGGCGGCCGGGGCTAAGGTCCCTCACGAAATACCTGCTGTACTCTTCCCGGCATTCATGTACCCTGTATATATTACCGAACGGCCGGTCAGTAATGTTGGCTCCAGTCAGCAGGGACCGTGCCGCTTTCACGTGCCTTGGAAGGACCCGTCGACGATGACCACTACAGCAGTCGCCCCGGAAACCACAGCCGTTGCAACCGTTCCCAGCTACGTTCAGGATGCCTGGTGGACCCCGGCTCCCGATGCCAGGAAGGTGCCCGTTCGCGATGCCAGCACCGGTGAAGTCCTGGCCAACGTGAGCACCGACGGACTGGACCTTGCCGCCGTCGTAAATTACGGGCGAACAACGGGCCAAACCGAACTCGGGAAGCTGACCTTCCACCAGCGCGCCCTCAAGCTCAAGGAGCTTGCCCAGTATCTCAACGGGCGGCGCCAGGAACTCTACGAATCCTCTTCGCAGAGCGGTGCCACCAAGATCGACAACATGATCGACATCGATGGCGGCATTGGCGTGCTGTTCACGTTCGGCTCCAAGGGGCGCCGCGAACTGCCCAACTCGCAGGTGGTGGTGGATGGCCCCATGGAGGTTCTCTCCAAGGACGGCTCGTTCGCGGGCGAGCACATCTACACCCGCATTCCAGGCGTCGCCGTGCAGATCAACGCCTTCAACTTCCCGGTCTGGGGCATGCTGGAGAAGTTCGCACCCGCGTTCCTCGCCGGTGTCCCCACCATCGTGAAGCCCGCCACGCCTACCGGTTATGTTGCCGCCGCCGCCGTCAAAGCCATGGTTGAATCGGGCATTCTTCCGGCCGGCTCGCTCCAGCTGATCTCCGGTTCCGCGCGGACCATCCTGGACGAACTCGACTACCGCGATCTCGTCTCCTTCACGGGCTCGGCGTCCACGGCCAACTCATTGAAGGGCCACCGGAACGTGGTCCAGGGTGGCGTCCGTTTCACGTCTGAGACCGACTCCCTCAACGCCGCGATCCTCGGCCCGGATGCTGTTCCCGGAACGCCCGAGTTCGACGCCTTCGTCAAGGCCGTTGTCACCGAAATGACCGTCAAAGCCGGTCAGAAGTGCACCGCCATCCGCCGCATCATCGTTCCGCAGGCGCTGACCTCCGAGGTCGCTGCCGCCGTCGGTGCCCGCATCAACGAGCGCGTCGTGGTGGGCGACCCCCGCGCTGACGGCGTCACCATGGGCGCGCTTGCGTCGCTGGAACAACTCGCGGACGTCCGCGCGGCAGTTCAGTCAATGCTCGACGCCGGTGGTGAGCTTGCGTACGGATCCCTGGACACGCCGTCGGTCACCTCAGTCGGCGGGGCCGTGGGTGTGGTTGAGGACGGTGCGTTCATGTCGCCGGTGCTCCTGAGCTGGTCCGATGCCGAAGCCGAAGAAGTGCACTCGCTCGAGGCATTCGGTCCGGTTTCCTCCGTGCTTGGGTATTCGGATCTTGCCGATGCCGTGCGCCTCGCAGCCCGGGGCTCCGGCTCACTGGTGGCTTCGGTTTGCACCAACGATCCCTCAGTTGCCCAGGAGCTGGTGCTTGGCATCGCAGCCCACCACGGCCGCGTTCATATGCTCAACCGGGAAGATGCCCGCTCCTCCACCGGGCACGGTTCCCCGGTGCCGCACCTGGTTCACGGCGGACCCGGCCGTGCCGGTGGCGGTGAGGAGCTGGGCGGTATCCGCTCAGTCCTGCATCACATGCAGCGCACCGCCATCCAGGGTTCGCCGAACATGCTGACTGCCGTCACGGGCCAGTGGCACACCGGCGCCGACCGCAACTTCACGGTGGAAACTGAAGGCGAGCACCCGTTCCGGAAGTCGTTGGCCACCCTGCGGATCGGGGATGCCATTCGCTCCGAACTGCGCGAGGTGAAGCTCGAGGACATCACAGCCTTCGCCAACTCCACCGGCGATACGTTTTACGCCCACACCAACCAGGAAGCTGCTGAAGCCAACCCGTTCTTCCCGGGCATCGTGGCCCATGGCTATTTGCTGCTGAGCTGGGCTGCCGGGCTCTTTGTGGAGCCGGCCCCGGGTCCCGTCCTGGCCAATTACGGGCTGGAGAACCTGCGCTTCATCACCCCCGTGGCTGCGGGCGACTCCATCCGGGTCACCCTGACGGCCAAGAAGATCACGCCTCGTGAGACTTATGAGTACGGCGAGGTGGCCTGGGATGCCGTCCTGACCAACCAGAACGACGAGATTGTGGCCACGTACGACGTCCTCACCCTCGTGGACAAGTAACCCTCTATCACGTCCCGCGTGCTTGAGCGGTTCGCTCTGTCATGTCCCGCGTGCTTGAGGGGTTCGCTCTGTCATGTCCCGCGTGCTTGAGCGGTTCGCTCTGTCACGTCCCGCGTGCTTGAGTGGTTCGCTCTCTCACGTCCCGCGTGCTTGAGGGGTTCGCTCTCTCATATCTCATGCCCTTGGCCGGCCGGACATTCAGTTCATGCGCAGGTTCCCCAGGGCGGGGTGGTTGGCCAGGCAGCTGCTGCCGTAAAGGGCGGCCAAAACCATGACGCATACCGACGGCGCATCTGGGCCGTGAAGCTTGAGGGTCTCGGTGTCATGGAATTCGAGCCCAATTGTCCATGCTTCTGGCTCGGCGTGGCAGACTGCTACTCCGCCAAAGTAGAAACTCAGCCATCCGGTGGCAGTCCGGCACAGTATCCGTTGGCTGGTGGCCAGCGTCCGAGTAAATTGATGTTCCCTCCACATGGGCTGTGCCGCTGCCATGGCCGCATTGCGGGCCCTTGCGTTCCCTACGGCGCTGCCAATCGCAGTGCCAATAACGAATGACGGCCGACCGACCGCGAGCGTTGAAGTGTGAACATAACTCGCATCGGTTCCGTAGAACCTCGAGTACTGCATCTGAGTGTCCAGATACAGCACTTCGTCTGGATGCAACACCACATCCCATGTGTCGTAAGTCCGGGCGTGGCCCCCTTTTGCCGTAACTTCCAGTAGTTTCGCTCCGCGGCTCCAGCCATCGGCGAAGATCCGTTGTGTCTCAAATCCCCGTTTCTCGGATTTCGTATAGATTCCGAAATGGCGGCGCACCATGGCCAGAACGCGGAACACCGATACCACTGTCCACGCCAGGAACCAGATGCAACAGAGAAGTAGGGCGAAAAAGACCAGGCTTGCCCAAAGGGGCTGGTTTCCGTCGAATCCGCTGGCTAGTAACGCCAGCGCAAGGTACGAAACTACCAGCGCCAGCAAAGGCCAGCTGAGGCCAATCAACTTTCGCCACTTGCCCAACGTCGTCCCCCTCAAAAGTCAGCACTACCTATGTGTGGTGCATCAGGTAGGTTCGTGACGCTACGGCCGGTGCACGCGTCTTGCTCCGGTACAGGTTCTTAGCCCGCCGTCCCGAGGAACTCTACCTGTTCCCTGAGGGAAGGTCTTGTCACACGTAATTCGGCCAATCGAGCGGTTGGATTGAAGCCCGGGGAGGTGGGAGAGGGTTCGCCGGTAGGGCGTGGGAGGTGGGAGAGGGTTCGCCGGAAGCCAGTGGGATGTGGGAGAGGGTGCGCCGGAAGCCAGCGGGATGTGAGAGACGGTCGGCCGGAAGCCAGCGGGAGGTGGGAGAGGGTGCGCCGGAAGCCAGTGGGAGGTGGGAGAGGGTCAGGCGGCTGTGTGGAGGCCGTCGAAGGCCATGGTGATGACGTCATCGGCCAGCTTCTCCGGGGACAGGGAACCGCCCGGCTTGTACCACTCCACAATCGAGTTGATGGTGCCGAATAAGAGGCGCGTCACGGTGCGGGGATCGATGTCCTGGCGCAGCGACCCGTCTTCCCGGGCAGCTGCGATCAACTCGGCTACCTTGTGGTCGAAGGCACGGCGGCGTTCCAACGCATCCCGCTCGATCTCCGTGTTGCCCCGCAACCGCAACAGAAGCGTGACGAACGGCAGCCGGTCCACCAGCACGGCAATGGTCTGCCGCAGCACGAACTCCAGGCGGGCATCTGCGGGCCCTGACGTGGCGGCCGGTTCCTCAAGGATGGCCTCAAGGCCGCCCAGTGCGTGGTCCAGGGCGAGCTTCAGCAGATCGCCCTTGGACGGCACGTGATGGTAGATGGCTGACTTCGAGATCCCGAGGTTCTCAGCCAGGATGCCCATGGACGTTGCGTCGTAGCCGTGTCGGTTGAAGACGTCGACGGCGATGCGGAGCACCGACTGCTGGTCGTAACCGGGCCGTCCGCGCTTGGTGGTGGTCTCAGTAGGCATGCTGGCATTTTCTCACGATCTCAACGGGGGAGGTGATCAGCCCTTGGGGCGCATGTCGTAGATCCGGCGAAGCTTGCCGTTGGACCGCTCAAGGGAACCCGGCTCAACAACGTCAACCACGCAAGATGACCCCACATGAATCTTGATCTGCTCGCGCAAGGTGTGGGCCGCCGTCGTGCCTGCCTCGGACGGAACGTTCTCGCGGCGTTCGATCTTCACCGTCAACGAGTCCATGCGCTTGCCTTCGGGGCGGGTGATTTCGAGCTGGAAGTGCGGGCTGAGTTCCGGGATGCGGAGCGCGATTTCCTCGATCTGGGACGGGAACAGGTTTACGCCGCGGAGGATGATCATGTCGTCGCTGCGGCCGGTGATGCGGCCCATGCGGCGGTGCGCGGGGCGGGCGGTGCCCGGCAGCAGGCGGGTGAGGTCCTTGGTGCGGTAGCGGATGATCGGCAGCGCCTCCTTGGTGAGGGAGGTGAAGACGAGTTCGCCGGGTTCGCCGTCGGCCAGCACCGTGGAGTGGTCGAAGGGATCGATGATTTCGGGGCGGAAGTGGTCTTCCCAGATGTGGCAGCCGTCTTGGGTTTCAACGGCTTCGCCGGCGACGCCAGGACCCATGACCTCGGAGAGTCCGTAAATATCCGAGGCCTTGATGTTCATGGTGACTTCGAGTTCGTGGCGCATCTCTTCGGTCCACGGTTCGGCGCCGAGCACGGCGTACTTGAGCGAGGTGGACGTGGGGTCGATGCCCTGGTGTGCCATGGCGTCGGCGATGGTCAGCAGGTAGGTGGGCGTGGCCAGAATGGCGTCGGGCTTGAAGTCCTGGATGAGCTGGATCTGGCGTTCGGTCTGCCCGCCGGACATGGGGATGACGGTGCAGCCGAGGGCTTCAGCGCCTGCGTGGGCGCCGAGGCCGCCGGTGAAGAGGCCATAGCCGTAGGCGTTGTGGACCTTCATGCCGGGGCGGACGCCGGATGCGCGGAAGGAGCGGGCCACCAGGGTGGCCCAGTTGGCGAGGTCCTGCTTGGTGTAGCCAACCACGGTAGGGCGGCCGGTGGTGCCGGAGCTGGCATGGATGCGCGCCACCTGGTCCTGCGGGACGGCGAACATCCCGAACGGGTATTCCAGGCGCAGGTCTTCCTTGGTGGTGTAAGGGAACTTGCCGAGGTCGCTCAGCTCGCGGAGATCCGTGGGGTGCACGCCGGCTTCGTCGAACTTCCGCTTGTACAGCGGCACGCGATCGTAGGCGTACGCCACTGTGTGCTGGAGGCGGGTGAGCTGGAGGGCTTCGAGTTCGTCGCGGGAGATGGTTTCTTCACGGTCCAGCACAGGGGCCTCGGAGGTGGAAGCTGCGGGTGCGGCCACGGTGTTCTGCGTCATGGGTTTCCTACTTCTTGGAGATGGTGCGGCTGCGGCCACGGAACTCGGCAATGAGTTCCCCGGGCTCGGTGTCCGGGGCGGCGTCGGGGTTGGCGGCGTAGATCTGGATGTCGTACAGGCCGCTGCGCCCGGTGCTGGCGCGGCGGTTTGCGACGGCGGTGATCACCTGGCCTTGGAACGCGGGCTTGATGAAGTTGATATCGACGCCGGAGGCCACCGTGATGTTGGCGGCTTGCTTGGCCGTGGGGTTGGCCGGGTTGCAGGCCAGGGCGAAGGCGGTGTCGCCGAAGGCGAAGATCATTCCGCCGTGGGCCATGCCGAATCCGTTGAGCATTTCCTGGCGGAGGTGCATGCGGATGGTGGCGTGGCCGTCGTCGAGCTTGAGGACCTCGATGCCCATCCATTCCGACGCGTAGTCATTCGTCAGGATGTGGTGCGAAGCACCGGAGAGGGTTGTTTCAACCATGCGTCATTGCCTCCAGCTTTATTTACCGAATGTTCATTAGGTAATCCCAGATCGCGTCACGTGTCAAGACTGGACCAGTATTCGTCCGCACCTAGTAGCCTCGGAGTCATGCCCGAAATTGAGCTTCCCATCATGACCGACCGACTCATTCTGCGCCGTTTCGAGGCCGAGGACCTCGAGAGGTTCCACGGATACCAATCCCTCCCCGAAACGGCCAGGTTCCTTTTCCGCAACGAACTGACCAGGACCAAGGCCATGGAAGTCCTTGGCCGCTATGCGAACTTCGAGTTCAAGCAGGAGGGTGACTGGATTTGCCTGGCCATCGAACGCCAGGACCAGCCCGGTCTCCTCGGCGAAGTGGTACTGAAATGGCTTGAAGGCACTGGCCAAGCCGAGGTCGGCTGGATTCTTCACCCGGATGCCCAAGGCCACGGCATTGCCACAGAGGCAGCGGAGGCGGTGCTGAAGCTGGCCTTCGAGACCCTGTCCTTCCACCGTGTGGACGCCAAGCTCGACGCCCTCAATGAAGGTTCAGCCGGCATCGCCAAGCGTTTGGGCATGCGGCTGGAAGCGACCCTGGTGGATAACTGGCACTACAAGGGGCAATGGGCCACGGAGAACATCTACGCGATCCTCGATTCGGAATGGCGCAACCGGCACCACCCATGGACACGGAGCATCAGCTGACGGGCCACGTCTTGTGGTGCTTCAGCTGTTCGGTCAACTGCGCCTCCGGCAGGGGCCTGCTGAAGTAGTACCCTTGGCCGCTGGTACACCCGATGCTGAGGAGGTATTCGGCCTGTTCGGCAGTCTCGATTCCTTCCCATACCGCGGCCAACCCACAGGCACGGATCAACTGCAGCACTGCGGCCAGCAGCGCCGGTTGCGCGGGGTCGCTGCCCAGGGCTGAGAGGAGGGTGCGGTCCACTTTGACCGTGTCCACCGGGAGTTGGCGAAGGTAGCTGATGGACGAGTAGCCGGTGCCGAAGTCGTCGATTTCCAGTCCCACACCCAATCGGCGCAGGCTGTTGAGCGTGTAGCGATCCAGGTCATTGCCTTGAATGACAGCGCTTTCGGTCAGTTCCAGGACCAGGAGCGATGGGTCCAGTTCCGCGGAGGCCAAGGCCTCGCGGACGTCTTCAATGAATTCCAGCCGCTGCAGGTCCGGAGCTGAAACGTTGATGCGCATGCTGAAGTTGTGCCCTGATGTGAGGGGGTCGTTGCGCCATTGCTTCAACTGCTCGACGGCGGTGCGGAGCACCCAGGTGCCGAGATCGGAAATCATGCCCGTTTCCTCGGCAATGGGGATGAACTGGTCAGGCATGATGAGTCCGCGGGTGGGGTGGTTCCAGCGGACCAGCGCTTCCACCCCTTCGATTTCACGTGTATCCAGCCGGATGATGGGCTGGTAGAACAGCACCAACTGCGAGCCGGTGATTGCTTCTTTGAGTTCGCCCACCAGCTGGTTCCGCATCTGCCGGGTGTGAAGCATGGCCGGCTCGAAGACCTTGAGCTTCCCCCGACCGTCAGCTTTGGACTCGTACATGGCGATGTCCGCTTCCATCATCAGTTCCTCCGCGCGGTGGCCGGGGTCGGCCATCCGGAGGCCCATGCTGGCACCGCATCGCAGGTGTTGGCCTTCAATCTCCATGGGGCCGATCACGGCAGCGAGAATCCGGTTGCCAATGGAGGCAGCTGCTGCTTGGGTGACGTCGGGAATGAGCACGGCGAACTCGTCGCCGCCCATGCGGGCCACCATGTCCTGGCCCCGCACGGCGCCGCTGATCCGGGCCGCTACTGTTTCCAGGACCTTGTCCCCGATGGTGTGCCCCAAGGAGTCATTGATGGCCTTGAAGCCGTCCATGTCCAGGAGGAGAATGGCCGCTTTCCGGCCGCTCTCCGCCCCGCTGGCTTGGGCTTCACTGAGGGCCGTGGCAAAGGCGGAGCGGTTGTTCAAGCCTGTCAGGGGATCGGTCATGGCCATGTGCTGCATCGCCAGGTGGGCTTCATTAAGCTGCCGGGTCCGTGCCTGGACCCGTTGCTCGAGCTCTTCGTAAACGATCTGCAGGTCCTCGGCCAGGAGGTTGGTGCCCATGATCACGGCGTCGATTTCATCGCGTGCGTCTGAGACTTCGATCCTGGTGTTAAGGTCACCTGCTGCAAGCTTGACGATGCCCTCCAGGAGGAACCCCAGGCGTGGATCGTCGCCGGAGTACATCTTTCCTTCGGACATGCTCACTCCCCGTGTGGCCGGCCTCGTTGTTCGTCGCTATGACGAAGATACTCCCTCACGGCGTCACTGCGTTCAGGCAACGCAGCCTGTTCGAACAGTGCGGCAGCTTCCTCGAAAATGGCCAGGGAGTCCGGCCGTCGAGCGGACGCGAGCAGTGCCCGGGCCAGAAGGAAATGTGCTTCAGCCGAGGTTTGAGTGGCCAGAATGGAGGAGCGGGCGCACAGGGGTTCGAGGATCGCTGTTGCCTGCTGCATATCACCGCCGAGGAAATACCAATGGGCTCGGACCAACGACATTTCCAGGTGGTCCCGTTCGGAGCCGCCCACAATATCGGTGGCAAGCTCGGCCCTTTCAATGCAACGGAGCGTAGCTGCGTCACTGAGTTTTGCCTGGAGACGCATTTCCGCTGATGCCCGGTTGAATCGCGCCCACAAATCAACGTCTTTGGACGGTGAGAGCCTTTCGGCCGCGAGATCGTGATATCGCCCGCCGTCGTTGACCCGATTGGCAAGGAAAGCAACGTTTCCGATCACCCAATAACCCTTGCCTGCGGTGTCTTCATCGACGTCATCGGTGAGCAGGGTTTCAAGCACGAGGCATTCCCGCCAGGCATCGTCAAGGAGCCGGCTCTCCGCCAGCGCGGCAATCAGTGCTCGCTGGGCGAGGATCTGGACGTACAGCAGTTCGGCGTCGCGCGCAGCGAGTTTCGCCGCGTCAGCGGCCATGGTGGCGGCCTCAGGGAGCCTGCCCAAGCCTTGGAATGCTACGGCGACCATGGTTCCCGCTTTGGCTCCGAGCTCGGGCGAGGACGATGTCAGGCTGTGGTCGTTGAGCTCCAGGGCGACGCTGAGGTATTCCTCAATGCGGCCTTGGTCCCGGAGGCACTCTGCTTGCAGGTACCGCATGTTCCACCAGGACTCGTCATCTCCGGCGTCTGTGGCCAGCCCGGCAGCCTCGCCCGCCAGGCGGTACGCCTCGTCGAAGTCCCGTTCCTTCCATTTGGCGCGCGCGGTCAGGCCGGCAACGAGATGGGAGGCGAGGTGCGGACTTTGCATGTGCCCATTATCCATGTCATTGCGGAAGAAAAGCTCGTATAGTTTGCACCGTGACTTTATTCAAGTCACAGACAACAAATTCGCATCAGTACGAAAGGGCATAGCGGATGAAAAAATTTGCGGCAACCCTGCTCATGGCGGCGGTTCTGGCAGTAACGGGTTTCGCTGCCCCGGCTAACGCCGAGCCTACGCAGGACAGCACAGCAATCGGCTGGTGGCCTAACAGCTACACCACCACCAAGACGAACACCACCAGCATCGGTTGGTGGCCAAACTAAACATTGGGGGAGCGCCTCTCAAGGCCACATAACGTCAATTGATGCCCTGGGCTGCTGCCCGGGGCATCAATTTTTATTTCACAGTATGTCGAGCATTTGTGACCGCAGAGCACTAGCAGGGGGCTCACATTGACAGGGCTGTCACAGCCGGAATCGAGGCGTGATCAGGGCCCGACCACCGGCAATTCGACGGAGACCGTGGTGCCGGAGCCCAAAGTGGAATCCAGGAGAAGACGGCCCATATGGCGGCTGATGATGTCGTGCGCTATGGCCAATCCAAGGCCACTGCCGGGGACCGCTGCTGAGGTGGCGTTGGAAGCCCGGTAGAAGCGGGTGAAGATATGGGGCAGATCATGCTCGGGAATGCCCAAGCCGTTATCTGCGATCTTGACCAGCGCCAGCCCTCCGCCCTCGGAGTCCGAAACGGAGCTGGTAATGCCCACGCGGCCGCCCTCGGGGGTGAACTTGATGGCGTTGGCCACGATGTTGGTGAAGACCTGTTCCAGCTTGGCTTCATCGGCCGTGACTTCGATGTCGTCGGTACCTTCGGTGAAGGACAACGAGACATGGCGGGATTCGGCCAGTGGCCTAAGCGTGGCTACTACCACCTGGAGGAGTTTGGCAATATCCACCGGTTTGAGATCCAGGTTGCTGCCGTCCTGCATGGACACCGTGAGCATGTCCTCGATGAGCCTGCGGAGACGAGTGGAGTTGCGGGCAATGACGTCCAGCATCTTCCTGATGCCGTCAGGGACCGGCCCGCCGGATCCGTCCTGGATCATGTCCAGATAAGCGGTGATGGAGGTCAGGGGGGTCCGGAGTTCGTGGTTGACAGTGGCCAGGAAGTCCGTCTTGGCCTTGTCCAACTGCCTCAGTTGGTGCAGGACCCGCTGTTGGGCGCTGATGAGGTGGCCTTGGATGAGCCCGTGGGCCACATTTCCGGCCACATGCTGCATCAGCGCGATCTCGGGACGGGTCCAATCGTGGCGCTCCTGGACAGTGGAGAGCAGGATGATACCCATGGCGGACCCGCCTTCACCCACGGGCAGAAGGACGGTGGAGACAGGGTTGAGCTCGCCGGACCATTCCCGCAAAGCCTTGGCAATTCCGGAGTCGGGGTCATCGCGGTGGTCTTCCACCGCCAAAACATCGGCGTCTGCCCACAATTTGTTGGCCGCCTCGGTGATGGCGTCTTCACTCTCGCCCAGCCTCGCGGGAAGCATCGGAAGGCCGGGGCGGTTCCACTGTGCACGAATGCTGGGAACGCGTTCGTCGCGGAAGGTAGCGAACCAGACGTGGTCAACGTCCAGCGCCTCACCGAATCCCCGCACCACGTGGTCCGCGATCAATTGGGGATCGTTGGTCTCCCGGATGGCAGATGAGACATTACGGAGGCTTTCGCGCAACGCTTCGATTTCACCGCGCGAACGGGAGCGTTCAGCGGCCCGGCCGATCAGGGTTTCCACCCGGTGAACCAGTTCCCCGGACTGCACTGGGCTGATGATGTAGTCAGCGACGCGCCAGGACTCCACTTCCTGGAGGTCCACGGATTCCCGGGGAGCCAGGATCAGCAGCATGGGGACGCCCGGGCTGCGGAGTCCATGCGCCAGGGAGCTCTCAACCACCGCCACCGAGGGGTTGTGGTGCTGGAGGTGTGAGGCCAGGGCCGCGGCATCCAAGGCCTGGGAAACGTCGAATCCCGCTGCGGCAAGGGCAGTCGTCGTGGTGGCCAAACGGTCCTTGTCTGAATCCGCCACTACTGCGGAGCGGGCATGCTGTACGCCGGCAACGGTCTCGCCCATTGAGCCCCTTCCGTTCCAACGTTTCATTCGCGGTGATTCATGATGTGGCAACACACTATCAGCGGCATTGCGGACAAGGGTGACCGTTGCCGAAATGTACTCGATGAGTCCTGGGCCACACCTTTACTTTGACCTGGGGATTCGACAGCCTTGAGGTTGTCAGCGGGGGAGCACCGCCCGCCTTCCCTGCAACAGCAACAACCAGCGAGGAGCACTGTGGACCACCCAGCAACACCCCAGGATCACCAGGATGTGTCATTTGACCTGGAGCTTGAAGAACCGGGCATCCTTCGCCTGACGTGGCCTCGCGGAGCCAGGATCAGGGAATCCGACGCCCAGCGGGCCATGGACCGGGTGAACGAACTCTGCGGCGAGGACCGTCATCCCATGATCGTGGACATGGCCACCACCGATGACGTCACCCGCGGTGCCCGATCGGTGTTTGCCAAACCTTGCCAGGCGAACCGGATCGCGCTGTGGGGCTCATCTCCGGTGGACAGGGTCATTGCCAACTTTTTCCTTGGCATCATGAAACCACCGTGCCCCACCAAGTTTTTCACCTCCGAAACAGAGGCGTTGGATTGGCTGGTAGAGGCCTAGCGCCACATATATTTGGAGAATGTTCAGCGCCCTGCAGAAGTACCTGTTGATTCCCCGCCTCATCAGGCTCTCTTCCGCTGCGCCCAAGGATCCCCGTACTGCCTGGGAGCAGTTCTGGGGCGATATCCGCTCCACCGGCGCCACGGGCGATGTCCTCTGGGACTCGGGAAGCGACCACGAACTCAACGGGTACCTCCCCAAGATGGCGAAGCTGGACCGTTCGTTGCCGGTGGTGGACGTCGGATGCGGCAATGGCAGCCTCACCCGTCTGCTGGCCGGACACTTCCCGCATGCGCTGGGACTCGATTACTCTGCCAACGCCGTTGACCGGGCGAAGCAAGAGTCAGCAGGAATCACGACGGCGTCCTTTGCAGTTTGCGACATGACGGCACCTGACGCTGCCCGCACGGTTGCAACGGCACTTGAAGCTGCGGGCTGGACCGGGGACGCGAACGTCTTCATCCGTGGTGTTTTGCACGTTCTGGACCGGGACGGACGCTCAGCCTTGGCCGCGAACCTGCTGCCCGTCGTCGGGACCCGCGGCGGTGTCTTCCTCGCAGAGACCAACTTCCCAGGCACGCCTGTGGACTATGTGAGCCATCTTGGCGCCACCCGTCATTCCATCCCGGCCCCGCTGGAGTGGGCCATCAAGGAACTGCCAATGCCTGGCAGGTTCGGGGCTGCCCAACGGTCGAAGGCCTTCCCGGCCTCGGAATGGACCCTTGTGGAGGAGGGCTCAACGAGCATCGAGACGCGCCCCCTGAGCAATCCCTCGGCCCCGGAACTGATCCCGGGCTACTATGCGATGCTCAGGGCCAGCCAACCCTAAGAGTACAAAACTCCTACTTCAGGCCGGCACCCGGAAGGAGCTCAGTGGCTCCAAGGGAGTCGGCGACGAAGGCGTAATCCCAGGCCCGTTCACGCCATTGGACGTACCGGCCCGAGGCTCCGCCGTGTCCGCCGTCCATTTCGATCTTCATGACAATGGGCTCCGAACCGGTGGACACTGAGCGCAGTGCCTGGACCCACTTGGCCGGCTCGACGTACAGCACCCGGGTGTCGTTGAAGGATGTCACCGCGGCGATCTTGGGGTAGGCCACAGCCCCCACATTCTCGTACGGAGTGTAGGACTTCATGTAGGCGTAGGCCTCGGGATCGGTGATGGGGTTGCCCCATTCCTCCCATTCCAGTGCGGACAACGGAAGTTCAGGATCCAGAATGGTGGTCAAAGCATCCACGAACGGCACCTGTGCCACCACTGCTGCGTACTTTTCCGGGGCCATGTTGGCCACCGCGCCCATGAGCAATCCGCCGGCTGATCCACCCATCGCCGCGATGCGCGACGGGTCAACCCAGCCCGATCCCGCGAGCCAGTCCGTTGCGGCGATGAAGTCCGTGAAGGTGTTTTTCTTGGTGAGCTTCTTGCCGTCCTCGTACCACTGGCGGCCGAGTTCGCCGCCGCCACGGATGTGGGCGATCACCATGATGATGCCACGGTCCAGGAGGGACAACCGGGCCACACCGAATCCGGGGTCCATACTCATTTCGTAGGAGCCATAGCCGTACACCAGCCCGGCGTTCCTGCCATCCTGCTGGACCGATGCATGACGCAGCACTGACAGCGGTACCCGGGTGCCGTCGTCGGCCGTTGCCCATTCGCGGGTGGCCACGTAATCCTGCGCTGAGTAGCCGCCCAGGACCGGGCTTTCCTTGCGGAGCAGCAGTTGGCCCGAAGGCAGGCCGGCCGTGGGGAGGACGAAGTCGTACACGCGCGAGGGCGTGAAGTAGGAGGTGTAGCCCATGCGGATCACGGGAGCCTCATAATCCGAACCTGCCACCCCGGCGGTGTAGAGCTCTTCTTCGAAGGCCGGCTCCACGGGTGCTCCCTGGGTATCGGTGCCGAGACCGGCCAAGGGCAGAACCTGGACGCGCTCAATAGTGTCCTTGCGGACGGAAAGGACCACGTGGGTGGACGTCACGCCGGCGCCGTTGACCCGGACGTCGTCGGAATGTTCGACGACGGTCCGCCAGAGTTGTTCTGTCAGCGGCTTGCTGAGCTCAGCGGGGTCCACCAGGCTCACCATCGAGTTGATGGCGTCCTTGTTGTGGGTCAGGAGCAGAGTTTCCCGGCCATCCAGGAGGAAGGGCTCTGCCTCGTAGAGAACGTGGTGGTCGCGGGAGATCACCGTGGTGAGTCCTGCTGCGTAATCGTCGAAGCGGAGCAGGCGGGTCTCACTGAACTCCGAGCAGCCGATGCTCAGAACCAGGTGGCGACGATCTGCGGAGAGATCGAACCCAAGCCACATGGCGACGTCGTCCTCCTGGTAGAGAACCTCATCCTCGGCCACCGGCGTGCCCAAGACGTGGGCCTTCACCTGATATGGACGCCATGAATCATCCACCACGGTGTAGAAGAGGCGCGTGCCATCGGGGGAAAAAGCTACACCGTAGAAGATGTCCTCGATGACGTCCGGGAGGAGTTCGCCGGTGCGCAGGTCCTTGATCCTGAGGGTGAACCGTTCATCACCCGAGTTGTCCACAGCGTAGGCATAGAGGTTGCCGTCCACCGTCACCGCGGCACCGCCAACGCTGAAGAACGGTTGGCCCTCAGCTTCGACGTTTCCGTCCAGGATGACCTGCTCGCCGTCGATCGCTACCCCGGGTTCCACCGACGGGGGTGTCCAGTCCGCCACTGGGTCCCCGGTGTTGTGGGCCTGGACGCGGCATTGGATGCTGTACTCCTTGCCCTCCACCGAGCGGCTGTAGTACCACCAGCCGTCTTTGCGGCTGGGCACGGACAGATCCGTTTCCTGGGTACGGCCCTTGATCTCCTGGAACATGGCTTCACGCAAGGGCTCCTGGTGCGCGGTAACAGCTTCCTGGTAGGCGTTTTCAGCTTTCAGGAGGTCCACCACCTCGGCGGATTCCTTGTCCCTGAGCCACTCGTAGTTGTCCACAAAAACATCGCCGTGGTGTTCACGGCGCATGGGGACCCGCTTGGCGACAGGAGGCACCGCTGCTGATTCCGGAGCAGTGGCAGGGACGGAAGATGTGTGGCTCATGTGGCCACTCTATAGACGGGCTCAGACAAGGAACCAGCAATTTCGCTCAGAGCGCCGGGACCGGCTTCCCGTATTGAGAGTGGTCCATGACTTGGACCACTACGGCTGGATTGGCGTCATGACTTCCGGGGTGCCACCACTCCTTATATTGCGAGCACGTTTTTGTGCCGTACCCGGATATATGGAGGTTCAGATGGTCCTTCTTCAACAGCACAGCGTGCACATAGGCAAGAGAGGGAGTCTTCAAGCGCGTCGACATTCAGACTCACTGCGCCGCTCGAGCGTGGACCTTGAGGTAATCATTCCTGCTTACAACGAGGCCGCCAGGATCCCCGACACCCTGAAACAAACCGTCGATTTCCTGGCCGTCCAGCCGTGGTCTTCGCGGATTGTGGTGGTGGACAACGGCAGTGTTGATGAAACTGCCGCAGTGGTCCGCCGGATCTCGCGGGAAGAAGGGGACATCGTTCCTATTTCCGTCGTGGGGTGCTCCCGGAAGGGCAAGGGCGCCGCGGTCCGCCGTGGCCTCCTCAGCGGAACGTCCAGGTTCACTGGCTTTTTCGACGCCGACCTCGCCACACCGCTGGAAACCCTCACCGAGACCATGGCTCACCTTGCCGACGGAGCAGCAGCGGTGATCGCTTCCCGCCACGCACCCGGCTCAACCCTGGTCCGCCCCCAACACCTCGGGCGCAGGGTGGGAGGCACGGCCTTCCGTGCGCTGACCAAATCAAAGGTCAAAGGCATCCGGGATACCCAGTGCGGATTCAAGTTCTTTGAACGGGATGCCCTCACCGCAGCCATGGTGCAGTGCCGCAGTACCGGGTTCGCCTTCGACGTTGAGCTTCTGCTGCGCCTGCAGGACAACGACGCCAGCATTATCGAACTTCCCGTGGCATGGACGGATGGGGCCGCATCAACGTTCCGCCCCTTCCAGGATGGGGTAGCCAGTTTTGCCTCGGTGATCCAACTTCAGCGGGCAACACCATGACCTCCGGCCTTCCTGAGATAAACGCCCCGGCCCTTCTCGCAGGAAAGCATGTGCTGGTGCTCAACTGGCGCGACGTCCAGCATTCACAGGCCGGCGGCGCCGAACAGTACATGCATGAGATTTCCAGGAGGTGGGTACAGAACGGCGTCCAGGTCACCTGGTTTACAGGTCGCGACGACGGCCAGGCGCCGGAGGACGTCATCGATGGCATCCGTATCCTGCGGGGAGGCGGAGCGCTGTCCATCTATGGACATGCCGCGCTCAGGCTCCTGCGGACCGGCGGCCAATTTGATGCCGTGGTGGATTGCCAGAACGGGATACCGTTCTTTTCGCCGTTGTTCCTTCCTCGGGAACTGCCGATCATCCAGGTGATACACCACGTACACCAGGAGCAGTTCCGCACCAGGTTCTCGCCGCCTCTGGCTGCCGTGGGCCGGTTCTTGGAAAGCTCGGGAGCCAAAACGGTATATGGGCAGCGGTCCATTGTTGCGGTATCGCCCTCCACCCGGCTGGAGTTGAGGAAGCTCGGGTTTTCGGGTCCTGTCCACGTGGTGCCGAACGGAACCATTGACATCCCCGATGCCGTTGCCGACCGAGCGCCTGAGCCGACCATCGCCGTCGTCAGCCGTTTGGTGCCGCATAAGAGGCTGGACCTGCTGATGGGCCAGTTTGCTGTGGCGGCGCGCAGCGTCAAGAACCTGCGGATGGACATTGTGGGGGACGGCCCGGAGCGCCCACGACTGCAGCAGTTGGTGATGGACCTTGGCCTGGACCACGCAGTAACGTTCCATGGCTACCAGCCCAACGACGTCCGTGACAGATTGTTGAGTCGGGCTTGGTTAACGGCCTCCACCTCGGCCTCGGAAGGCTGGGGTTGTTCGGTGATCGAGGCCGCCGCGTGGGGCGTTCCCTGCATTGCCCTGCGAGTGCCCGGCATACGGGATTCGGTAGTGGACGGCAGAACCGGCTGGCTGGTGGACACCCCCAAGAAATTCGGAGTCGCACTGGTCGAGGCAATTACCGCCATGCATGATCCGGACGCGGCGCTGGACGTTTCGGTTGAGTGCCGGGAATGGGCCCGCTGTTTCACCTGGGACCGTAGCACCAGGCTCCTCACAGGAGCCCTGTTGGAAGAGGAAAAGATGCGGCGTGATGGTGGGGACCCGCGTTCATGCCACTCTGACCTGTCCACCTTGGTGCGCTTCGAGCGGCCCGAGGATGCCGATCTTCAGTCCATCCTCCGCAGGACGGATGAAGTTGCTGTCACCGAGGACGGACAGCTCGCTGTCCTGATGAAGGGACGTGACGAGTTCGAGGCCTTCGCGGCCATGCAAAGAATTGGCGTGACCTCTGCGGAGGTCCGTTCCGCCGGACGCACTGCTTTGCTGGCCGGTCCCGGGAGCGCTTTCACTCCCGCCGATGCCTTTGACGGCCAGTAACGGGCGTTCATCCATGGATCCATCCCAGAAAACAATGACTCTTGCTGTGCGTCAAAGACCCAGGGCAAACCGGAGGGCTTCGGACAAAGACCCGGGAATCGCCGCGAACAGCGGCTTCCTCGCAGTGTCGGCAGGGGTTGTAGGCGTCATGAGTTACGCCTGTACCCTCCTCATGGCCACCAAGCTGGACACTGCGGACTACACCATGTTCGCCGCCGCAGCGATGATCCTGGGGGTTGTGGGAATCGTGGCCAATGCTTTGGTCCCGCTTCCTTTGTCCCACGTTGTTGCCGTCCACCCGGCAGGTTCCGAGGAGCGCCGTAATGGCGTTGCGTTCTCGGTCTTCGTTTCCTGCCTGGCGGGAGTTGCCGCGGCAGCGATCTCAGGCAGCGTGACGCTCGCGCTCGCCGACCCCGGCCTGGCCGCAGTGGTGGCGCTCGCAGCCTTCGTCATCTTCCTGGCGAATGCACCCGCGGGGTGGCTGCAGGGCGAGCTCCGTTTCACCTGGTACGCACTCTCCACCGTGGGTGAGGTTCTCTTGAGGCTCATCTTCAGCATCGTGGTGATTGCCATGGCATGGGGTGCGGGGGGAGCAGTGTTCGGCTTCGTTGTGGGATGCCTGGCACCGTTGGTGGTGCCGTGGTCCTTCTACCGGGACCTGCGGTGGCGTCCGCGGGTTCTGTTGGAGAAGTGGAGATGGGCCGAAACCAGTGACATCGCCTCCGTTCTCGGCGTTGTCTCTGTGTTGGTGGGCGTCGACGTCGTGGTGGTCGGCTTCCTGGACGGCGGCTCGGCCGAAGCTGCAGGCTTCCAGGCGCTTGCGACCATCGCCAAAGGGCCGGTCTATGTGGCAGCCGGAACCGCATTGGTGGCCTTCCCGTTGCTGCGCACGCCCGGTGCCAAAGCAGGTGAGGTCCTGGGTGCAGCCTTTGCCTCATTCGGGCAACTTGCCGTGGTGGCCTTCGCCATCATCGCTACAGCCCCGCCGTTGATGGCCGGATTCATTGTTCCTCAGAAGTACCACGGTTCCCTGGGGCTCCTGCCCTGGTTGGCTGCTTCCGGCCTGGGCTACGCGGTCCTCATGGTTGTGTCCACGGTCCTGCTTGCTTTGCGGGCCTATCGCCGATGCCAGATTGGCTTGGCCTGCGCGAGTGTGTTGGTGGTGGGCGGCCTGTGGGTTGGCTGGCAAGTCAATGCAGTCACCGGCATGGCTGTGGGCTCCGCAGTGGGAGCCGTCATGGCCGGTGGTGTGCTGGCTCTCCTGGCACGCCCGGTACTCATTGCGGCTCACCCCGGCCGGGGCGCCGGCCCGTTCCTGCTTCTGGCCGGCGCCTTGATAGTGGCGCTCGCTGTGGCCGCCCAGGTCCAGCCCTTGGTGTGGCTGGCCCTGGCCACTGTCAGCGGCCTCATGGTTCTCGCTCATCAACGGGGGCTGCTGCCGCACAGAAACGACTTCAAAATTTCACGACGACGCCGGGAAGCCAGCGGGCGGTCGGCTGGCGATCGGGCCGGTGGCAGCCGCCGCCGGGCTGTCAAGCGCGGAGATGTCCGCCATAGTCACGGCGACCACAGTCCATGGCCTCCCAACGCCCGAAGGATGGAAAGACAGCTATGAGAGTTTTGCATTTGGGATTCGAAGATCCGGGCATGCCCGGGGCCGGCGGAGGATCCGTGCGGACCCACGAAATCAACCGTCGGCTGGCAGCAAAGGGTTACCAGGTCACGGTGCTCACCACCCGGTATCCGGGCTGGACGGAACGCGTGGAGGACGGTGTGCACTACGTGCCGATCGGGTATGGATCCGGCCGCAATCGGCTGACCCGGTTGGTGGCCTACGTGGCACGGCTGCCTTTCGAAGCGAGCCGGCGCCGATCATCGATTGACTTGGTGGTGGAAGATTTTTTCGCCCCGTTTTCCACCATGGCAGCCCCGCTATGGACCCAACGTCCCACCATTGGAGTTGTCCAGTGGCTCCATGCCAGGGACAAGGCCCGGCAGTACAAGTTGCCGCTGCATTGGATGGAGCGGCTGGGGGTACGGAAGCACCGAAGACTCATCGCTGTTTCGCAGGGCATAGCCGAACGGTTGAAGAAACTGAATCCAGACGTTCATGTGGACGTGATCGGCAATGGTGTGGACCCATGCGTGTGGCGCAACCCGCCGCGCGTTGGAAAGGATGTCCTCTTCATCGGCCGTCTGGAGTACGGGCATAAGGGGCTTGACCTGCTCCTGCAGGCTTGGTCCCAAGCGTGCAGCAGAGTTGAAGGAAATCTGCTGATTGCCGGCACCGGTCCGGACGAAGACAGGTTGCGTGCTGCCGTCCAGGAAGCGGGTCTGTCCGAACGTGTTCAGCTGCTGGGCTGGTTGTCCGGGGAAAGGAAGTTCACGACCATCAGCGAGGCCCGTCTGGTGGTGGTGCCTTCCCGGCACGAGACATTCGGCTTGGTGGCCATTGATGCCTTGGCTTCTGGTACGCCAGTAATTGCTTTCGATATCCCATGCCTCAGAGAGATCCTCCCTGCTGGGACCGGATGGCTTGTCACCCCCTTCGATGTCACTGCTTTCGCCCATGAGATCGCCACCCGTTATTCCCAGGCTGGGCTGGAGCAGGTGGCTGCCGAAGGTCGCCTGTTTGCCGCCGGCTACGACTGGGATGCGCTCGCAGACCTGCAAGCCCAGGCCTACGTCACAGCACTTGCTGAACTGAACACCTCCCAACCCCGGCAGGAGCTACTCCGCCGTGCAGAAAGGGCCTGAATGCAGTTCCAATCCAGAGTTGATCGTTCCCTGGCCGGAGACGCTCCCTGGCTGTTCTTGTCACCCCATCTGGACGATGCTGTGTTGTCCTGCGGGGCTCTCATCGAAGCGCAGGCCCAGGGGCGTCAGATTATCGTTGCGACTCTTTTCACTGAGTCATCACCGGCTCCGCACACCCGCGCGGCAGGGTCGTTCCTGCGTCAGTGCACCGTCCCGGATGCCGGGGAACTCTTCGAGGCCAGAAGGTCCGAGGACCGGGCCGTGCTGGAAAACATGGGAGTCCAGTCCTTGCATCTAGGGGAAGTGGATGCGCTGTTTCGACGCCGGAGCAAACCGGCCATGGTGGGAAGCAGTGCCTGGGACAGGCTTCTTCCGGAATTGACTCACAGATACCCCACCTACCGGTTCGACATCGCCTTGGGCAGAATCTCCAGAGGGGACCGGGAGATGGTACGGCTGCTGCGGGAACGTGTTGCCGGGCTCTTGGAACTGACCGGGGCTGAGCTGCTCTTTTGCCCCGCGGGAGTGGGCCGTCACATTGACCATCTGATCACCCGCGACCTTGGCAGGGACCACCCGGACCATCTTGTGATGTACTCCGACTTTCCCTACGACCTGGTGGCCGGACCGGATGAAGCGTACCTGTCCACCAGAGGATTGGCGCGGTGGTCCTGGGACAGGGGCCTGGACACCAAGCCCGGCCGCATCAGGCAGTATGCCACGCAGGCCGACGCCTTGTTTCCTTCAGGGGAGATTCCCCTGATTCCGGAAACCTACTTTGTGCCCGCAGCGCCGTCGGGAGTGCAATGACTTCGCTTCACCGCGCTGATCCGGCACCGCTGAGGTTCACAGCGCGACGTTCTGCCGGGAAGCGGCGTCAGGTAACTCAGCGCCCATTCCGGGCCGCGGCACTCGTGGGACTGCTGGCCTTGGTATTTCGGGTGGTTGGAGTCCAGCGGGCAAACGATGTCTTCATCGACGAAGTGACGTACGCAGATCTGGCCCGGCAGATGGCAGACGGGCAGATGCCAACAATTCTGGGCGCTCCGTTTTTCCTGCACCCGCCGGGCACCTACGCCCTCAACGCCCTGGTCATCCGTGGCTTTGGCCTTCAAGGGAATTCGATGGATCTGGCGCTGCAGTTGCGGTGGGTCAACAGCATCCTGGGGGCAGTGACGGTGGTCGTGTGCTTCCTGGTGGTTTGCCGTCTGGTGGGCATCAGAGCGGCGGCGGTGGCAGGGGTGATCCTGGCGAGCGATCCCTTCCTCCTCCGCATGGACGGCCGTTTGATGATGGAAACGCCGGCCGGGTTGGCCGTTCTGACGGGTTGGCTCCTGGTCCTCATGGCGCTTGAATGCCGGAAGGGACGGGAACGCTGGTGGCTGGAGATCAGCGCCGGGTTGGTGTTCGGGCTGGCGATCGTCATGAAAGACATGACAGCCGTGTTCACTGTGGTTCCGCTCGTCGCCGGGGTGCTGTGGCGCAGAACCCTACCGCCGTTCACTGCCTGGCGGATTCTCGCCTCAGCGGTGGTTCCTTATGCGGTGTACCTGTTTTTCATGACCGCCATGGGACTTCTTCCACAGTTTGTTGACCAAAAATCGGTAGGCATTCTGAGGATGGTGGGCGCGGTTCAGATGACTGGTTTCAATTCGGTCTCCGAAGTAAGCCTCGCAGACCGCCTCGTGGATCTTGTGGGACGGTTCGGCACCAGCTATATGCTCTTGGGACTTTCCGTCCTGGCTGGCGCCATTGCCGCCACCTCGCCTGCGGTGAATCGTCGCGTCATTGGTTTGTTCTCAATCTTCACGGGCCTGGTTGGTGTTTACTCCGTGTTTTTTGGAGCTGCGGAAGAACAATTTGGTTACTGCGTGGTCCTGGCCGGGTTGGTCTCACTACCCGTTGCTGCGGTGATGGTTGTGGCGTGGCGGCCCCGGCTTGGACGGTTTGTGGTAGTGGCCACAGCACTCATGACCGGCTTTAGTCTCTTTCTGGGGGTTCAAGCACGCTCCGCCGTAGATGACGGGCTGTTCCAGGCCCGTAGTTGGATGATGGCCGAGCTGCCTGCATCGGCGAAAGTGGGCTTGACGTCCGTGACGGGTGAATTCGCTTTGCTTCCCCATGAGAACTGGGAGGTTCTGCCCTCATTGGAATCCTTGAGGGACGGTGACGCCCAGTACGTTCTTACCCAAGGCAGGCAGCTAAGCCAAGGGTATGGTTTTGCTTCGCCTGGCTTTTTGCAGTGGCTGCAGAACAATGCCGCGCCCGTCTTTACCTTTAGCGGACCAACGTCGGGTGAGACCGTTGTGTGGCGACTGGACCGAACCAAGCTGGAGGCTGCGGTTTCAGGTGGGCTGACACTGCCGCCGGTATCAGGTGGGTACAGGTGAAGCGTGTGGTCCTTTCGATGGTGCTGTTGCTCATGTTGGCCGCTATGACCGCCGGGTGCAGTGCAGAATCCCAGCATGCGGCGCCTGAGTCCTTCGCTTTTGGAGTCTTGGGCGCTACCTGTGAACCCCAACGCCTCGCCGCCCTTCGCGAAGCCGGGGTCTCGATCGTCGAGCTGCCAGTGGCCTGGGACCGTTTCGAGCCACGCAGGGGATGGGTGGACAGCCAGTATGCAGGCGAAGTCGTGGCACAGCTGGAGCAGTGCCGTCGTGCAAGCATCAAGGTGATTCTGTCGCCCGGCCTGCACTACGCGCCCACTTGGGTGCGAGGGCTGCCAGGGGGTGAGCTGAGAGGAAGCGAGGGAGGCGTTGCACGGAGCGGCGGAGCCGAACTCATCTTCAGCTCCGAAGTGAGAAATGCCGCCCAAAGGTATCTATCGCGCCTCGTCTCGGTATTGGCGGCAAACCAAGGTCTGGAGAACATTGCAGCAATACGGGTCGGGACAAACTCCACCGGGGAGTTGGGCTACCCGGGGCCCGGGGCTGGCGGCAATGACAGGGAATTTTGGGCTTTCGGCGATGCACCCCAAAAGGGCTATGGCTTGGCTGAGGGTGTACCGCTCTCTCCGATGCCCGGATGGATTCCGGGCTCGGCTGTATGGAATGGGCAGGCTGTGTCAGACCAACAGGTCCATGAGTGGTGGGCCTGGTATGCCGGATCTGCTGTGGACGCAGTGGTGTGGCAAGTCAACGAGCTGCGGAGTCTTGGCTATGAAGGACGCGTACACGTCCCTGTGGCAGGCAGGGGAGTCCTGCCAGCTGACAAAGCAGAAGCTGTCGCGGGGTATTTGGATGGACGGGCGAACCCTGATGATGCCCAGGAACGGGGCTTGGACTATCAGGCCCAGTTCGCCGTGTTGTCCATGGTTCCCGGTGTGGACGTGGACTTTACCGGGTTGGATGACGTTTCGGCGGTCACAGCCCGTTCCGTCATTGATCCCCAAGACCGATGCAGCCCCGGGGACGAAGGGAAAGTGGTCCAGGAAGATGTGTCATCGTGGTCCGCCCACCGTTACACGAGCGCCGTGGCACGACGTGCGGGACTCGGTCTGGTGGGCGAGAACCCCGGTCCCCCCGACTCCCCTTTCACCGGTGGCTCCTCCGTGTCGGACAGTCTTGCCGAACAGTTGAGAGCCGCTCCCGGCTGTGCCGTGGAATGCGGGATGACCATGTTCCTGTTCGGCTTTGAACCGAATCTGTTCGACGACGGCGAAAGTGGCGTCACCCTGGACGACTACAAAGAAGTCATCCAACAGATCTACTGATCCTGACGTCATGTTTGCCGGAGTGCCCTCACTCATTAGGTGAGTCGGTTGCGGACCCTGCTGCCCATTACAGGCTGGACGCGGGAATTTCGAACACAGCTAGCCGTGTTGCTGAAGGATCGATGAGGAGAACATCATGACCAATAACAGCGCTCGCTTCACGGCTGCTCGGCCAACACGCCACGAGGGTTGGCGGAAAAAGCAACTATCTCGTTTCCTGTCGGGCGCAGGCCCCGTGCTCTTGGTACTGGTGTGGATGGCACCCCTCGCCACTCCGGCAGCAGCAGCGATCCCGGTCCAGAGTTCGCTGCCTCTTGCCGGGACGCCTTCTGCCTGTACCCAGAGCGGAGCCACAGGCAGTAGTGCCACCAGTATCTTCGCAGTCACTTCCACCCCCAACGACTCCATTGATGACACCGCAAGCATCCAAGGCAGAATCAACGCGGCCGGCATTGCCGGCGGAGGGGTGGTGAAACTCGCAACGGGAACCTACATCATCAATGGAAAACTGCAGATGCAAAACAACGTAGCGCTGGTGGGCCAAGGGGTGGGGACGATCCTCAAGGCAGGTCCTTCGTTCACGAACAACACCGGACCCGCTGGTGGATATCCCATCGTGACGACAGCGGGTGCAGACAATACAACGCTGTCGCACTTCACTGCGGACCAGTCCGGGGACACCTTGAACGGCAATGTCGCGGGACGCCTCAATGAGTACGTGATTGATGTCCGGGAATCCACGAACTCACTCGTCCAGGGTGTCCACACCAAGAATCCGTTTACCTACTCGATCGCCTTTGTTGGTGGTTCCGGGTGGTGTGTCAGGGATAGCAGTACCCAATCAGCCACCAACGGTAAATACGTGGAGTTGGACGGCATCCACGCGATGAATACCAGTAAGGGTGACATTGTGGGAAACATCGTGGATCAGCGCAAAGGCACGGATGGCGACGACGGCATAGCGGTGCACACATTTGGTGACGAAGACGTGCACGACATCCGAGTCGCCAACAACAACGTGCGGGGAGGCCGGCACGGTGCAGGGATCGATCTCGCTGGAGGATCCGGAGTCATCTACAACATCAATCTCTCGGGCAACACCGTCTGGGGTTCTCCTAGGGGCTTACATGACGCCTACTATGACGGCACCGAGCAAATCCACCACATACAAATCGTGGGCAACACTTTTATGAACAACGACATCAAGACAACGGGCGGCGCCGTTGACTTCGAAAGGCCTGTGACGTACGTGACAATGACGGACAACACTGCGTGCAGCTCAGGGGACTATCGTCTTCCTTCAGGTACAGGAAACATCAGCGCCCGAAATACGTATACAGTGTTGTGCTGATTACAGCGTTGTGCTGATTCCAACCACTGATCCCGTTCATTCCGCGAGGGCATCGGCCAGAGTCACCCGGTTTCGGCCGGAGGCCTTGGCCGCGTAGAGGGCAAGATCGGCTTCACGCAGGAGTTGCTCGCTGCCCGCCCGGTGCCCGTCCGTGAAGGCCGAGACTCCGGCGCTGATTGTCAGGACACCGTCAGGATCCCCGGAGTGCTCGATCCTCAGGGCATGGACCGTGGACCGGACACGTTCCATGACGGCCGCGGCGGTTGCCGGGGACTGGTCGTGGAGGACCAGGAGGAACTCCTCGCCGCCAAAGCGATAGACGGCGTCGGCCTTCCGGACTTCGCGGGCAAGGGTTGTTGCGATGGCTACCAGCGCGGCATCCCCGGCCTGGTGCCCGTAGATGTCGTTGTAGCTCTTGAAGTTGTCCACGTCCACCATGGCCAGGCAGTAGTCGTGGTTATCGCGGCTGTGCAGTAAGAACAGGTCCTCGGTGAGTTTCAGCCGGTTGTGCAGCTTGGTGAGGGGGTCAGTGCGCGCCTGCTCGGCCAATGCCGAACGGTAACGGGCAAGGTCTGCGTGCAACGAGGTGATTCTCCGGGCCGCCAGGAGCCTGATGTGAAGGCTGAACGGGTCCAAGGGCTTGGTGACGTAATCGTCCGCACCGGCTTCCATACCTGCCAGCACATCCTGCCGGGAGCCGTGCGAGGTCACCAGGATGATGTACGTGTAACTGTCCTCCTCGGACGCGCGGATGGCGCGGCAGAGGTCCAGCCCGTTGAGGCCGGGCATCATGAGGTCCGTGACTACGGCTTCGGGGCTGTTTTCCTGGTAAAGCTGCCAGGCCGAGTCGCCGTCCTCCGCTACGATGCACTCATGGCCGGACTGCTCGACGGCGGCCTTGGTGATCATCCGGGAGATCTGGTCGTCGTCGGCGATCAGGACTTTCATGAAGCTCCTTGGAGAGTGCGTTCGAGGGCAAGGTCCACCTGCTCGAGTTCTGTCTGCAACCGCGTCAGGACCGGCATGCCGAGCGATGCCAGGTCCGGCACTGCCTCGCGGCCCAGCCGTTCCAGATCCTTGCAGAGGATTGCGGCACCGGCTGCTCCAATGTTGGAGGCCGCGCCGGCGAGTTTGTGGGCGGCCGCTTCGACGGCGGACCCTTGCCCGGCACCCAGTGCGGTACGCAGGGCTTCCAGGGTAGTTTGGGAGTCTTGCCGAAAGGCCCGGATCGCTTCTGGGAGGAGGCCCAGACCGTCGGCGGGCCCAAGTTCGCGGAGTATCTGCAGTCTGCCGGCGTCAAGAACAGCGGCGCCAGCAAGGACGTCACCGTCAACACCAACGCCGTCAACGCCAACGTTCGACGCCGATGCTGCCGCCGGCGCCTGCGCGACGCCCACCGCAGCCCCGGGCGCGGAGCCGCCCACCGCCGTCGACGTTTGCTCTTGTTCCGGAACCCAGCGTGTCATGACAGCAGCGAGCTTGGCGAGGTCCACGGGCTTGCTGATGTAGTCGTCCATGCCGGCGGCGAAGCAACGTTCGCGGTCCTCGTTCAGTGCCCCGGCGGTCATGGCGATGATGGGAATGCGGGCCGCGTGACCGTTCCTGGCCCGGATGGCGCGGGTGGCATCAAAGCCGTCCATGACCGGCATGTGGCAGTCCATGAGCACGGCTGCGTACTTCCCGGAAAGGGCTGCGGTCACTGCTTTGGCCCCGTCGTCCACAATGTCAACGCTGTAACCCAGCCTGTTGGCCATGCCGCGGGCCACCAACTGGTTGACCTCGTTGTCCTCTGCCACCAGGAGTTTGCCCAGGCGCGGGACCGGCTCAGTCGACGCAGCTGCCTCCACCTGCACCGGCTGAGCAGGGGAACCCACAATCCGGGTGGCCATCAGGCGCAGGAGACGGTTGTAGAACTCTGAGCTTCGCACGGGTTTGGTGAGGTATTCGCGGATTCCTGCGCTGAGGAGGTCGCCCCTTTCCACTTGCATGGTGGAGGTCAGCAGGATGATCCCCGGCGATCCGGCGCCGTCGTTTTCGTCCTTGATTTGGCGTGCCAGTTCCAGGCCGTCGGTGTCGGGCATGCACATGTCCACCACGGCGATGTCATAGGGGTGGTGTGTTAACACGGCTGTGCGGTATTCGTCCATGGCGGCGGCGGCGTCGGCAACGGCTACAGGCTGCATGCCCCAACTGGCGAGCTGCTTTTCCAGCACCAAACGGTTGGTGGCGTTGTCGTCCACCACCAGGACCCTGCGGCCGGTCAGTGTGGCGGGCAAGGTTCCGGTGTCCGTTGGCGCCGGGCCGATGGGAAGCTCCAGGACAAACCAGAATTTGCTGCCCGTGCCCGGTTCGCTTTCCAAACCAATCCTGCCGCCCATCACCTCGGTGAGCCGCCGGGAGATCGCCAGCCCCAGCCCGGTGCCTCCGTAGCGGCGGGTGGTGGAGGCGTCTGCCTGGGCGAACGATTCGAAGAGCCGGTGATGGTCCGCGGCGCTGATTCCGATGCCGGTGTCCCGGACTTCGAACCTCAGGGACGCGTTGTCCGCATCGCGGCTGACCACGGAGATCTGGATTTCGACCTCGCCGGCGGGGGTGAATTTGACGGCGTTGGAGGACAGATTCAGGAGGATTTGCCGGATACGGCCGGCATCGCCCATCAGGCGCTCCGGAACATCGGGATGGCAGTAGGAGATGAGTTCCAGGTTCTTTCCCTGGGCTGCCTCTGCAACCAACCCAGCCACCTCGTCCACCAGGGCCCGGGGGTCAAAAGCGTTGACGTCCAGATCCACTTTCCCGGCCTCCAGTTTGGAGAAGTCCAGGATGTCGTTGATCAGCGTTAGCAGGACTTCGCCGGCGCCCTTGACTCCTTGGGCGTACTGCCGCTGGCCCTCGCTCAGGGGCGTGTCCATCATGAGGGAAGTCAGACCGATCACGGCATTGAGCGGAGTCCGGATCTCATGGCTCATGGTGGCCAGGAACTCGGACTTGAGCCTGCTGGCTTCCAAGGCCGCTTCACGTGCCGCCAGCAGTTCAGCTTCGGCAGCCCGGCGTTCGGTAATGTCGCGGGAAATGGTGGCGACGCCGCGGATTCCGTTCTCGCTGCGGACGGGGGACAGGGTCACCGAGACGGGGATGGTGGCACCGTCACCACGCTTCCGCTCGGTCTCGTAGTTCTGCACTTCCCCGCTCCGGGCAGTGGAATCCAAGGCGTGGCGTTCTTTTTCCAGCAGGTGGACCGGAACAAAGAAGTCACCCTTCCTGCCGATTGCTTCCGACGCCCGGTACCCGAAGATTCGCTCGGCACCGGGGTTCCAACTGGTGATGATGCCGTCCGGTGTTTCGCCAATGATGGCGTCGCCGGAGGAGTTGACGATCGCACCGAGTCCTTCCAGCTGGGCAGTGCGTTCGGCTACTTTCGATTCGAGATCGCGGGTCAGCGTCACATTTTCGACGACGATCAACACCTGCCGCACGATCACGAAGGCCACCACCACCAGCCCGGTGACCAACAGGATGGGGTCCTCGCCAATGGGACGGCTGCGGGAGAAAAACACTGCACTGAAGACGGGCACGTAGGGGAGCAGCTCAAGTGCTGCGGCGTAGGCCCGCCCGTCCTTCCGCGTGCTGTCCGCTTCGGGGAGCAGGGGGCTTAGCCCCACCAGCAGGAAGGCGAGCACCCATCCCAAGGCCAAGGGGGAGCCTGTAACGCCGGCGATGCCTTGAAGGGTGAGGCTCATATATGTCAGGTCGGTGATGGCCAGGATCCAGAAACCGAGGGCCATGCTCAACCACGGCAGCCGGCGTCCGCGGGCTGCGCGCATGGTCAGGACGATGACCACGGAGACCATGAGGACGTCCGCGATGGGGTACGCCATCTGGGTTATTCGGGAGAAGGCATCCTGGTCCGTGGCTGCGGCCAATGGCCCCAGAACGGAACTCCAGGCGATGAAGAAGGTGGAGCTGGCCACCACCCCGGCATCCAGGATGGTGCGGCGAAGGGGCAAGCGCAGCCCCTGGCCCCTCAAGAGGAGGACCAGGCCTATGGACGTGGGCAGGGCGTACCAAACAAAGCCGATATCCGCGAACGATGGGAAGGGATACTGGTGGTCCAGGACTATGCCGTTGATGGTCCAGACGGTTTGCCCTGCGCTCCAGACAGCCAGGCCCGCCACAATGAACCACCGGCCTGCGGAGTTGTCCTTGCGGCGTCTGGCTGCGCGAGTATGGGCAATCAGCGCGGTGAGCGCTGCCAGAAGGATCGCCAGGTCACCGGCGAGTTGCGCCGTCGTCGTTCCTGTTCCGCTTGTCAGGCCGACGGCCAACAGCACCATGCACAACGCTACGGGCACCAGAAAAAGCGGCCATCCGTGCCGTGCCGACGAGCGCATCGGAAGAACCCCGTGCTTCACTCCTGCCACTGAACCCCTGCCTTAGAAAGTGGCCCCACCAAAAGCGAACAACGCGTCTTGCCTGCGCTGAGGAGAGCATACGCCGAAAACACGCCCGAAGAGCAGGGCAGGCCGCAAGGAATCCGGACGTTTCAAGGGCAGCCCCTATAGTTGATGGCTGCAGGCACGCACACCGTGAGGAGATTGGTGATGGTTTACCCGAGGATCGCCAATCGTTGGATCCAGGTCATGTTTGGCCTGTATCTGGTGGCGTTGGCCCTGGTGGTGTTCCTGCCGGCGCGTGAAGCCGGCACTGTGACAGGGTTTGTGGGCGTGATTGCCGGGTGGCTTTCGCTGCTTGGCCTGCCGCTCGAAACCGCCGCAGTAGGCGTGGAGTTCGCAGCCAACATCGTCCTGTTCATCCCTTTCGGGGCGTTCCTCCGCCTCCTCCGGCCAACCCGTTGGAATTGGTGGACCGTGGGGCTGCTCGCCCTGGGGTCGTCGGCGTTGATCGAAACGGTGCAGCTGGCGGTTCCGGGCCGGGTCACAGCGTTCTCGGACCTGGTGGCCAACACCGTGGGGGCCTTGGTGGGCCTTGCGGTGATGAAGAGGCTTGCGGCTTAGAGGTGCTTCCGGAGGATTCCGGCAACATCCTCGCAATGCCCGGCTATCCGCAGGGCAACGTCCCGATGCACAGCCTCGGAGGCGTTGATGGGATCGGGGATGTCGTCCTCGTCACGGAGTCCGGCTGTTGAACGGAGGGCTGCCGCGCGGCTGACCAGACCGGCCAAGGGAGTACTTGTCACTGCGCCGGTCACCGACGCCCAACTGGCAGCCGCGGGAACTGCTGCACCTTCGCCGGCAGGGACATTTGCTGCCGCGCGGGCGAACTCGGCCATGGTGAACGCGCGCTGGGCAGCGCCGGGATACTTCTTCACCAACTCATCGCGCTGCTTGCGGGTCATGGTCAGCACCAGGCTGGCCGCCTCAACAACCTCAGCCGAGATCTGCCGGCCCACCGAGCCATCCGGGTTGCCGCCGTACTCCCTGGACAGGGCAGCCGGGAGGGGCTCCATGGGTGCCCCTGATGCGGCGTGCAGGCCGGCGCTGACCACCTGCAAGTTGCTGACGCCGTGCTTCTGGAGCTGGGCGCGGATCAGTTGTTCGGCCAACGGTGAGCGGCAAATGTTCCCTGTGCACACTGTCAAAATGGACGACGGCGGCTGGGCGCCGTGGTTGGTCACGCTCACAGGGCGTTGGTGCTTTCACGACGACGGCCGCGGCGTTGGTCGGTCAGCTGGACCTGCTCTGTCGCAGCCACGGGACTCGATTCCGCTGCGGGAACGTGGTTGGCTTTGGCCGCTTCCTCGCCGGTGTCCTTGCGGTTGTAGTACGTGTAGTACTGGTACCCGTAGTCCTCGCCCTTGGAGGATTTGCGCGAAACGCCGTTGATGATCAGGCCCAGTGGCCTGCCCTTGACGCGTTCGAGGTTCTGGAGTGCCCTCTTCAGTTGGTCGTAGGTGGTTTTGCCTGCACGGCTGACCACCAAGGCTCCGTCCGTGCGGGCGGTGAGGATCGCCGCGTCGGTGACGGGCAACAGCGGCGGGGCATCCACCAGGACGATCGCGTGCTTGGCGATGTCTTCCAGCAGGGTCCGCATTACGTTGGAGCCCAGAAGTTCGCTGGGGTTCGGCGGTACGGAGCCGGCGCCGAGCACAAAGAGATCGCCGCTTTCGCCCCAGGGCTGCAGGACGTCGTTGAGCGTGGCCCTGCCGATGAGGACATCGGTGAGGCCCACGTTGGCCAACAGTCCGAAGGTCTTGGCAACGGTGGGGCGTCGGAGGTCGCCGTCCACCACAACAACACGTTGGCCGGAGGCTGCGATGGTTTGGGCCAGGTTGGCTACCACCGTGGTTTTTCCTTCACCCGGGAGTGCGGAAGTGACAACGATGATGCGGGGCGGCTCGTCGACGTCCATGAACTGGAGGTTGGTCCGGAGCTCGCGGATGGCCTCGGCTACGGCGTAGTCCTGGTGGTTTTTGTTCTCCAGGTCATTGCCGCCGCGGGACAGCACGAGGCGGTTGACGCCGTCGAAATTGTTGTGGAACGGAACGGTTCCAATGACGGCAACGCCGGTCTCGGCTTCGAGTTGGGCTGCGGATCGGACACGGCGGTCGAAGATGTTCCGCAGCAGGGCGTACCCGATGGCCAGCAGCAGGCCGGCTACAACACCGATCATCAGGGCCAGCCGGGTGTTGGGGGACGTAGGAGTGGTGGGGAGCTGTGCGGCATCGAGCGAGCGGAAGCTGACAATGGACGTTTCGCTGCTGTTGCTGCCCTTTTCGAGCTCTGCAACCTGCTTGGCGACGCCCCTGACCCAAGCCTCGGCGAGGTCCCGGGCACCCTCCGGGCTGCTGGCTTGGGCGGAGAACTTCAGGGTGGCGGTGTCCTGCGGGTTCTGGGCCGAGATCCGGCTGATCAGTTGCTCAGGCGAGGTCCCTTGGAGCTTGAGGTCCTTGATGACGGTTTCTGCCACGGACCGGGATTTTGCGACGTCCAGGTAGGACTTCGCACGGGACTTGGAGTAGCTCTCCCCGGCCATGGCCGTGCCCAGATCCTTGTTGACGCCCACGGAGATGATGCCGCTGGCATCGGCGCTGAAGACCTTGGTTTGGGTCAAAGTCCAGCCGAAAGCGACTATTCCACCCAACAAGGTAATGGCAATCACCGAAATCCAGTGTGCGCGCAGGACCTTCCAATAGTCCGTGAGCTCCATGAAATTGTCCCCCTGATGCTTTGTGGGCGCCGACACGTCGACACAAAAGAACGCAGTTCTTGCACTGCGTTGTAAGTATCGTAACGTGCTGACCTAAAGGGGATACCCACCTCGCGGTGGGATGGGGGGTTTATGAAAAATGCAGGATACTGACTTTCTTCAAATGGGAGCGGTGTACTTCGCGCAGGATCAGCATGGTCTTCAGAGGCATGCAGAATGCGTTTTTGGTGAGCTGAGCATCAGTTCACTTTCGGGGGATTTCACCGCCCTTGATGCAGCCGGTTCTGACGATACCGTGGACATCTATTTCGTAGCATCAGGTCTCATCCGGGATCCGCGCTCGGGGGCGCATCTGCCAGGCGGTGAGTCGGTTGTCGTGGTCCCCGGCGGCAGGGGATTACCGTCTCCGTTCATCGGCGACGCGGACGCCAAACGAATCCGGATCCAGAGAAGTGCGGCGGAGACGTTCGTCCCCCACGCGCTGGACAGCGTCACCATCACTCCCGTCCGCTCACGGCTCGATGATGCTGCTGAGGCCTTCATCGGGGCAATCCTGAATCAGCCCGCCCGGCACGGTTCAGCCATTGAGCTCTATGCCACCGAGCAGATCCTCCTGGAGCTCACGGGTAGCCTCCTGCTTGACCACTGTGGGGTTTCCTGGGATTCCACGTCCTTGACCTCAGTGCTCCGGGACCAGGCCATGGCGGTCATCGCGCAACGATGCGCTGACCGGGAACTGAACCCCGAAGCCGTGGCAAAGGCTGTGCAATCGTCCTTGCGCCGGGTACAGGCCGCATTCGCGGAGGTGGGAAATTCCATTGCGGCGGAGATCCGCAGGCAGCGCGGCAGGTTGGCGCGAACACTGCTCACAGATGCCCGCTATGACGTTCTCAGCGTCCAGCAAATCGCCGAGCAGACCGGTTTCGGGACAACGGCTGCCCTGCGCAGGGCCTTGGATGAGCTGTACGGCTGCGGGCCGCGGGATCTCAGGGAACGCCGGGGGAGTGAGGCTGCAGCGTCCTAAACGCCGCTTGCCGGTGACGGCAGAGGACGTTTCGCGCAGACCTTGAACCGTTCAGCGACAAAGTTACCGCAGGGGCCGAATCTGTCGCTTCCAGCCAAAAATGCGTGGGTAATGTCTATTCCTGATGGGGGAACTCGGCATGTGCTGGATTCCAACCGATGGTTTTCATTCCGAGTTGAAAGAAGAGCAATGAGCGACGAAGTTACCGTTTCCAAGCCGCACTCCCGCCGCGCAGTCGTCAAGGGCGCCGCCTGGTCCGTGCCCGTTATCGCCGCCGCCGTGGCTGCTCCGGCCGCTGTAGCGTCCGTGAACACTTTGAGCCTTGCCTTCACGGCTTCAACCACGGACCTCCTCAGCCTCAACCTGCTGGATGGCGGCGGCACGCTGACCGCTCAGGCCCTGGTCACCGTTCCCACCATCCTTACGTTCACAAACGGTCCGGGCGGGGTAACGGAAACCGCTACCGTCACTGTCTCGGTTGCGCGTCCTGCCGGCATCAACATCACCGTTGGACGGGCTCGCGGTTTCGGCGTCTATTCCTTCGACGGCGCCCTCACCACTGCCGGCCAGCGCACAGCTGTATACCAGTCGGCTCCCATCGTTGGACAGTTCGGTTTCCCGGCCACTACCTGGACCAACAGCGTACCCGTCACGGTCGCCAGCAACGGCACGCTGAACGTTCCCATTGTCTTTGGACTGGCAGGTACCAGCACTGGACTTGCCATCAGTGCTTTGGCAACGTTCCCTGTCACGGTAACCGTGGTTATTGGCGGCCGTACCTTGACCGCTACGAGCAGCATCTCCGTCCCGGTTGGTGCGGGTCTGCTCTAGGCCTTTTTATAAACTACTGCGAAAGCGCGTCAGTCCTTGGGCTGACGCGTTTTCGTGCGTTCCAGTAATGCGGATTAGGGTATTTGAAGGCCGCCAACAGAATAACTTTCGCTTGGTGTGGCCTGCTGATCTTAGGTGGGGGAAATGCAAACCGATGACATCCTGATCGATGCACTGGGCGGTTTAGTCAGGATTCGATTCGATTTTTCGGAACAACAGGTTGATGCAGGCCGACTTGGAAAACTCCGGAGCCCCTGGTCCGATGCACTTGCCAAAAATAGCGATGCTCGTGGCGTTGAGGATAGCGTCCCCGGACTGCTTTGGCCTTTCCCGGACGACGACGGACTCCCAGGTTCCGTAGCGGAGCTTTCCACCCGCACAACTTTGGCAGCCATCGAGGCACAACGGGGCCGCCTGCTGATGCTGCATGCTGCCGGAATTGCCCACCCCTCCGGCAAGGTGCTGGCGTTCATCGGTCCGTCCGGCAGGGGCAAGACCACCTTGGCGCGGCACCTCGGTGCGGAATACGGCTATGTCACCGATGAGACCGTTGGCATCGAGGCCGATGGCACAGTGCACCCCTACAGGAAACCACTTTCGGTGATCCGGCCCGGTGCGATGTACAAAGAGCAACTGGCCCCTTCTGCCCTGGGTCTTGGCGGGCTCCCGGCTGCCCCGCTCATGCTGGCCGGGTTGGTTCTGGTGTCCCGGCTGGATGGTTTCACCGGGGAGCCCGGGATCGGCACCTTGGGACTGTGCGAGGCCCTGGTAGCGATCGTCCCCGAGATCAGCTATCTGGCCGACATGGACAAGCCGCTCCAGACCATTGCTACCCACGTAGACCGCTGCGGCGCCATTCGGCAGGTCATTTACCGTGAGGCACATGAGGTCCTGCCCCTGGTCCCTGAGTTGTTGACGCGGGAACAACCCGAGGCGTGGGAGGCCGTCCTGCCCATGGAGGAAACGGTCGGCGTGCGGAATCCCCTGGCAGCGGAGTCGTACGTTCCTGCCTCCGTTCTGGACGCAGTGGAAGCCGGTGGCCTGACCGCCATCCTGGATGGAAACCGCGTTGTGCACGTCTTGGATGGCGTGGGCCCGCTGGTCTGGAGGTCGATTTGCGAGGGCCGTGATTTTGATTCGCTTGCCCGAGAGGTGGAGTTCGAATTCGGTGCTCCCCCTGAACAGAACCTCGACCAAGCGGTGGTGCAGGTTCTCTCGACTCTTGCCGATGCGGGGCTGCTCGTACGCATCCCGGCCACGTAACAATGGCGCCCGTTACTACGCAAGCTGCCCGCCGGCGTCGTCGATTGCTCCGTTCACCGTGGAGCCACGCACTGCTGGCGTTGATCCTGGTGGCACTGGTCCAAGGCTTCCTGGTGAAGATCTACCATGTGCCCACAGGCTCCATGGAGCAAACCCTCAACGTGGGCGACCGCGTGTTGGTGAACCGGACCGCCTACTTCGCTGCAGCCCCCGAACGCGGGGACGTGGTTGTCTTCAGCAAGCCGCCAAGCTGGGGGCCGGCACCTGACCGCAGCTTCCTGCGCAGCAGTGTGGGCTGGTTCGGTGAACTGACCGGCATCGGCCCGGGCAACACGGAGTATTTGGTCAAACGGATCATCGGGGTGCCTGGTGACACGGTTGAATGCTGCGACGCCGCCGGCTCGGTCATGGTCAATGGTGACGTTATCGGAGAACCGTATGTTTATCAGGATTTTCCGTTGCACCCGGGCTCACTTGACTGCTCGACGGCGGTAAACTCGCCCCGCTGCTTTGAGCCGCTGCTCCTCGGCGAGGACCAATACCTAATGTTGGGTGACCACCGGTCAAACTCGGAAGACTCCGTTGCAGCCTGCAGGAATCCGGCAGCCGCTGCCGACTGCGTCAGGACTGTCCATCGGGGGGAAATCACGGGGCGGGTGGACTGGCGGGTCTTTCCCTTCGACACGTGGGGACCACCGGAGTAAGGCCAGGCGTCAGGCGGCCCGGGTTGCCCTTGAGACCGAGCGGTACCGCGCGTACAGCAACAGGCCCGTTACGGACTCCACGACGGTAAGCCCCAGGAAAAGCACCGCCAGGGAGTCGCTCCAGAGAATCAAAGCCACGCTGACCGCGAGATACAACAACGAAGACACGATCCGAATCCAGAAGACCTGGCCCACCATCCCGGCCCGCCGCAGGTACGTGAAGGGCAGCGTCCCCGGGATGCTGACCAGTTTCCAGAGGCAGGCCAGTGATAGGGCGCCGAGTGTCACCACGTTCCACGCGGAGCCGAACAATGCCTGGAAGACGCCAAGGACTTCCAGGACCAGAATGAGCGCAATGGCCACGATGCTGAGGGCGGACATGCCCAAGGCGAGACTCTTGGATTCCGCTCCGAGCAGCCGCGTCCGCATGTACCCCAGGATGGGTTGAAGCGCGCCGAGGACAGTGATGGTGGCCTTGAGGGCAACAGCTTCCTCATCCCGCTGAAGAAGGTACACAGTTGCTACGATCCCCAACGGAACCAGGGCCACCATAGCGGTCTCAAGGGTGATCCAGGCCGTTGGCGCAAACCGTGGCCGGCCCAATGCTTTATACGGGGTTTTCAGGGCGCGGATTGCGATCGCGGCTGCCATGGATGCGCCCAGGACCGCGACGGCCCACGGTGAATCGTGTAGTGCAAGGATCATGGCGGTTCCGGCGCCAAGGACCAGCGCGGTGGCAGTCAACGCCTCCATCTTCCACCCGGCCGTGTAGGCGGCATGCATCCGGCCTATCTGCAGGGCCACCATGGCGCACGGCAAACCAAAGGCCAAGGCTGCAATGGAGCTTGGGAAAATCATCATCGCCAGCGTTCCCGCGACGCCCAGGACCGTAGCCCACGCCGGGATGTAGGTCTTCTCGGCCAATTGCGAATCGGCCATCCGTGGTTCCAGGAGGCCTGCTGCAATGACACCGGCGCAAAAGGAACCGATGCTCAGGATCAGGGCTATATGTGCCTGTCCTTCCAGGGCGAACAGCCTGGCTGCAACTGCTTGGAATGCTGCAGGAACGATCGCTGTGACAGCTCCTGATGCGACCATGACCAACGATTGGAGCACGCTGCTCCGGGTGGCCGTAGCAGTGGTCATGCTTTGATGCCCTGGACGGCATTGTGAAGGCTCTCACCCAAGGCCGTGTAGGCCTCGCCCGTGTTTGCGGCGGCACGGTTGACTGCTGCGTCGTATTCGGTGCGGGCGACCTCATCGGTCAACAGGCGTTCAACCTGGGTGTGCACAGTTTCCGGATCAAAGGCGAAGGCGTTGTGGACGAAGTCTTTGAGCCCCAGATCCTCGAACGCCGCAAAACCTTTTCGCTCATAGGACAGATGAACAACGTAATGGCCCGCTTGCAAGGCCATGAGGGCAGCATGCAACCGCACGGCTACTACTACCCGCTTGGCGGATGTGCCCTCCAGCAAGTCCCCGCGGCTGAGGATCCGCCGCGGTTCGAGGCTCTGCATGGGGGAGAGGTCCTGGTTTCCGCCGGTCTGGCTTTGCACGTATCCGTCGAACGATCCGAGCAAGCCCGCCAGCTCAACGATCGGCGCGGGAAGGCCGCCGCGGAGGTTCCTGACCGAATACACGGGAGTAGGTTCCACTGAATGTGTGGTTCGCGCCGCAACGCGCAGGACTGCCATGTCGGGCACACGCCCGACGACGGTCGGCAGCCCGAGCTCCTGGACGGTGCGCTCATCGCGTGCCCAGACGCGGCTGAGGCGGCCCAAATGCCGCCGGAACCAAGGGGCGCTGGCCAGTCGCAGGGGACCGATGCTCTGCGGAAGGTAAACAACTTTCGCCCCGTGGCGGCTCGCCGCCCGCAGCTGCACGCCATGGACCAACAGTGCTTTGGCAAGCTCAATGCAGTTACCGCCGCGGAGGTATCCACCGCCAACGCCCACAATGAGGTCGAAGCTGCCAAGGCTTCCCAGGGTGGCCAAATAGTCGCGGTCATAGCCCCGGAGGCTCGGCTTGCTTCGGCGCAGCGATACACCCGGGAGATCAAAACTGTCGGGATCCGAGGCACACAGTGTGAGATCGATGGGCTCGGCGGGGAACGTCGAGTTGATGAGTTCGATTGCCTCGGTGACCAGCATGCCGTCGCCAATGTTGTCGGCGCTGTAGCCGTGGAGAATCAGGACCTTCATCGCTGCAACACCTTCTCGTAAACCGCGGTATGCGCCTCAACGCTGGCATCCCAGCTGAATCGCCGTGCCCAGGCGAGGCCGGCCGCGCGGGCCTGCTCTGTTGATGCGGAACTGCCGAGGGCCCCTGCAATGCCCCGGGCGATTGATTCAGCATCGGTGTCCTCGAACAAGAGCGACGGACCAGCAACTTCCTTCAGGGACCCCCGGTCCGAACAGATGACCGGGGTTCCGGAGGCCAATGCTTCGAGAACGGGGAAACCGAAACCCTCATAGAGGCTTGGGAACGCAAAGAGTGCGGCATGCTGCATGAGCGCTACCCGCTCGTCATCGTCGACAAAACCCAGATATTCGATTCCGGCAGACTCGATTGCCGCCATGGGTTCAGTGGCGTTCCACGCCGGCTTTCCCGCGATCACCAGCTTCACCCCCAGGTCCTTC
Source organism: Arthrobacter sp. R3-55 (assembly GCF_054161505.1). NCBI lineage: Bacteria > Bacillati > Actinomycetota > Actinomycetes > Micrococcales > Micrococcaceae > Arthrobacter > Arthrobacter sp. R3-55. The sequence goes on from NZ_CP096423.1 coordinate 1,063,476, forward strand.
AGTCCGGGGAGTGCGAACGCCCGGACAAGTTCGATCAGGTTTTTCCGGGGTTCTATGTTTCCGAGGTACAGGACATAGGGGGTGGATCGAAGATGTTGAAGCCGTTCCCCGAGGGCCCGAGGCCGGGCAAAGTATTCGGTATCAATGCCGTGGGGAATCGTCGTGATGAGTGCCGGATCCATCCCGAACACCTGGGCGACATCGTCTGCGCTGGACTGGGAGACAGTGATGACTGCATCGGTTGAGCGGATGGCCCGTTGTACCCGGGTTCGCCAGATTCTTTCCTGCTGCGCTGACCTGGCCGTCGTGATCCAGCGGCTGGCGACGCCGTGGACGGTCACCACAGAGGGGGCGCGGGTAGGCAGCAAAGGGCCGGTGTCAGCACTGTAGTGCAGCACCAAGCCTGGCTTTGCGGGCACCGTGAGACCCTGCCAGGTCTCCATGAGGGCAGTCAGCGCCGCACGCTTGGAGGACCTGAGTTGGCTGATCTCGACGCCCCTGAGCTCAAGCCCTTTGGCGATTTCCCGTGCATAGGTGGTGTTCCCGCCGACGTGGCGGGAGAGAATCCGGGAGGGGAACGACACTTGCTTGAGTCGGTTCAACGATCAGGCCCTTTCAGGTCATAGAGGTCACGAAGCGCAGTGTGCAGGGTTGAACGATTCATGCGGGCCAGCAAGCTGCGGTTTGCCGCCAGCGCCAGCTCTTTTGTTTCGGGGTGGTCCAGGATGGCGGCCACCAGCCCGGCCACGCCGTCCGCGTCCTCCGCTTGCATGAGGCCCGAACCGTCCAAAGCGTTGATCCTGCGCGCTGCAATGGGAACGCCCTGGGCGGCGGCATCGAGAACACTCAGGGGGAAGCCCTCATAGGCGGCGGTATGGACGTAGACAGTGCTGGACGCCAGGGACTCAGCCACTCCCGGATTGTCGAGCCAGCCCGTCACCTCTATCCCGGCCTCTTCAAGGGTCCTCCGTAACTCCGGATCCCCGTCCCCGATCCATTGGAAGCGCACGGAGGGAACCATGCCCCGCAAGGCAACAGCAACATCCCTGAAGAACGCCGGGTCTTTTTGCCGGGCGATTCTTCCCGCCATCGAGACCACTGGTATCGCCTGGCTGGTACGCGGATGGGGCTTTGCCGGGCTGGATTCAACCGGGCTGGAGTCAACCGGGCGGGACTCTGCTAACCGGGGAGCGACGGTGGGCAGGTTTGGGATGGCAACGCACGTGGCTGCCGGGCTGAGGGCGCGGACCAGCTTCTCTTCGTGGGCAGACAGTGTTCCGAATTTCCAGGTCCTCCGGGCAAGGAACCTCTCGGCATTTCGATAGATTGCCCGCTTGGCTGGGGAAGTGTGGGGGTCGTCGTGCTTGAAACAGTGGGGTTCGTAGACCACCGGTGCAGGGAGGCGCCTGACTCGGGTGTAGAGGCCGGAGAAGCTGGAGTGGGCGTGGACCACGTGGGGCTTCAGCAGTTTGACGGCGGTACCTACCGTGGAAATGCGTTTAAAGAGCCCTGTCCCCAAATCGTGGTGCTCAACTGCCAAGCCCTGCCACACAAGGGCTGGCTGCCCCTCGTGAAAGGGTGACAAAACCAAGTGGGTGAACTCTTTTGGGCTGTTTTCAATGTAGCTTCGAACAGCCTTTGGCACCCCGCCTTCCACACGGTCCACCACGTGAAGAATCCGGCCGGAATCACGGTTTAGCAAACGGCACCTGCTTCGGTGAACCCAAGGTCCATTTGTTCATTGAGGGACTGGTAATAAGCCCATGCCAAAAGTCCATCATTGTCCAGCTCCCCCATTCATCGGCGCATCAGATGTAGACTCCCGGCCCGTGGTAGTTCCTCACCTGAATTTGGATAGGAGGAGGTAGTCGCAACGGAGCCTGTCTGGTGTACGGCCAAAATCAAGGATAACCGATCCCGGGGCGTAATCGGCTTTGTGCAGATTGTTTACTGTAAGCGACCTGACTAATCTGCCGGTTTGAATTGCGGTAGATTTATCAGGACTGAAAATTGCAGATGCGCGCGTGAATACCGAGCTGTTCCACGCCGTTCACACGGGTCCCAGGGGAGGACGGCGAATGACGAGCTGGGTAGCTGTTGCCTATGGCGCACTGGACCTCCGTGGCTGGCACGAAAATCAGACAGACGTTGAACTGATGCTCTTGGCAACCACGCCGTCGGAGCCTATGGGCTTGGCCGGCATGCCGGCAGCCCTTTGGCGGAAGCTCATGGGTGATCCGGTGCCGGATACAGCGCTCGATGATGTTGAGCGGGACTTGGTCCGCGAGTTTGCGGAAGCCGGGATCGCTTCCGATGATCCTTCGCATCCATCACGAATCTTCGAGCTCAGGGTTCCGTGGATGTCCTCGCCCATCCACGAAATGGTCTATGCACTGGTAGCCAGCGTCGCGCGGGACCACGGAGTTGAGGCCGTATCCATCAAGGGCCCTATGCTTCACCGCCAAGGACTGCGGGAGCGGGAGCACTCCGGCGATGTGGACGTATGGGCTGATCCCACACGTCTTGAGATATTGTGTGCCGCGCTTGAGGCATGGGGATGGAACAGCAGGACGGATCAATGGTCCGGTCTTTCCTTCAACCATTCGGTGGCACTTGAACCCGGTTCCTGGGGCTGTGAAGTGGACGTGCACCGGCACATCCCAGGATGCGCGGATGACGACTCAGCCGTTTTTGCCAGGGTGAAGGAAAGCTCCCAAGCCGTCCTGGTTGCGGGGGTTCCGATGATGACGCCCGATCTCCCGGCACACTCTGTCATCTTCGCCCTTCATGATCTTCGACCGGAGGCGAGGCATGGGAAAACGGCGGTTGGAGCTGAGGAGCACGCTGAAAAGCTGAGGCTCGGCGGAGAGGCAGTGCTCCAGTTTGCCGCCAGCGTGAAGGCTTCTGCCGTCCTGGAGCCTGCCCTTCGACTTGCCTTTCCGGGCGCCCATCTGCGGATAGACCATGAAATCCCCTTGAACTGGAAATGGCGGGAGAGCAGAGGATGGTGGCGGGCCTACTGGATGATCTTCAGGTCGCTTCCAGCCCGGGAACGCCTGCTGTTCATCCGGAGGGCAGTGTGGCCCCAAGCCGAGGTCCTGGCAGCTTCCGACGACCGCGCGGGCCGTTCCTCACCAAGTCTCATAGGTGCCAGGTTCCGCAGGATTGCGAAGCTTTTCCGCTGGTAGGAGCGGGCGTTCGACGAACGAGTATTGCTGGAATGAAGTGCAGATGATCGGCAGTGGGCCGAGGAGATTCAGGGGCGTTTGTATGGGGAAGCAGATCAACCAAGGTGCGGGTGCATCGAGCCGCACCGTCCTGGCACACGGCAAGGATGCATCACTGGACGAGCCTCCGGTGTTGTCACTGGCAAAAGCTGATTCCCTCAAGGGCTTGCTGACGTCGGGACCGTGGTTCCAGCGCCTTATGCTGCTCAGTGTTGTCTTCATGCCGTTTCAGTATGCGCTGACTGTTCCGGTGGGTTTCCCGCTCAAGATCAGTGAAGTTCTCGGTGTCCTTGGCGTCGCCGGTTATGTGCTTGGCCGGAAAACCACCCGGAGAAAGCGGGATCTTGCCAGTGTGGCTGTGGCCGTTCTCGCCATTGCCACTGTCTTCTCCGCGTTGGTCAATCTCACCCCGGGCAGTGGCGGCCTCAGATCTGTTGGATATGACAGGGGGTATGAAACCGACCTGCTTCTGTACAGCGGATACGCCCTCTTGGCGCTGTGTTATTGGTCGGTCCTTCGGAGAGTGGATCGACGTAAAACGGTGCGGGCGGTTGTGGCGTCGATCTGGCTCTGTGGGGTGGCAGTCCTGATGCAGTGGGCCTCTGCCCTGTCGGGGAACACGCAACTGATTGGCTTCCTTGGCTTCCGGACACTGGGTGTGGATGAGACCGTGGAGACCCTTCGGTCAGGCCCCTTCCTGGAGGGACAGCACCTGGGCTTCTTTGCCGGTGCCGCAATTCTGGTGGCCCTTTACAACAGAAGCTACCTGGCTGCGGTGGTAGCGGCACTGTCAATTCTGTATTCGCAATCGACTACGGCCTATGCCGGCCTTGCTGCGGGAATTGCCCTGATGGTCATCCTTAAGTTTTCCAAGGTGGTGGTTCCCTTGATCGCAACGGCACTTGTTGCGATTCTGGCACTGCTCTTTTCGGACAGCCTGAGGACCATCCTGGGCAGGCAACTGGCAAAGATTGGATTTACCCAGTTCGCTCCGGACTACCAGTACGCCACAACGTCCTTGAATCTGCGGGGAGTCAAATCCCAGATTTCCTTTGACATGAGTTCTGATAATCCAATTTTTGGCGTTGGCCCCGGTCGCTATGGCGCCTACTTCGATCAATACGTCAGCGGTCGTCAGTTGCCTTGGATTTACTCCACGGACCAGACACGTCCCATTGCCGAGAACGCATATGCGCACGTGGCAGCCGAGCTTGGTTACGTGGCGCTTATCGCTTTTGGACTCCTGATTGTGGTCCTTCTGTGGCGCAATTTCCGGAATGCGTCATTACTGGGGATGCTGGCTGTTTTCACAGCACTCGGGGTTTCCACTCAGTCATCATGGACGTTCCTGCCGATCTGGACCTTCTTCGCCCTTCTTGCAGCCGAAGACGGTGAACCCAACAAAGCGTTGACAGAAACACCGGACGCCGGGAATGCCAGGGCAACGGCCCCTGCGGCACCCAACTGAACCCGGGCCCGCAGGCATTGAACCAGGGCTTCATCCGCAGGTTCAATAAGCCCCGTCCTTGCCAACCACAGCCTTGGCAGTCCGGAAGAGGATGATGATGTCCTGGGCCAAGGACCAGTTCTCCACGTAGTACAGGTCAAGACGGATTGATTCTTCCAAGGAGAGATCGTTCCTGCCGCTCACCTGCCACAACCCGGTCATGCCGGGCTTGACCAGGAGGCGCCTGACGGAAGCAAAGTCATACATCTCCACTTCGCGGGCTACCTGGGGACGTGGGCCAACAAGGCTCATGGTGCCGTTGAGTACGTTGATGATTTGGGGCAGTTCATCGATGGAGTAACGCCGGATCCATGCACCCAAACGGGTGACTCGCGGATCGTCCTTCATCTTGAAGAAGATGACGCTGTCCTGGCTCTGGGCTTGGAACGCCTCCAGTAACGTCTCCGCATTGTTGCGCATGGAGCGGAACTTGATCATCTTGAAGGACTGGCCGCCTTTGCCGATCCGTTCCTGGAAGAAGAAGGCCGGACCGGGGCTGTCCAGTTTGACCAGGATGGCTATGACCAGCATGGGCACCGCCAGCAGCAGCAACAACATGGACGAAAGGCATACGTCCAGGGCCCGCTTGGCGAAGGCTTTCATCCCACTGAGTTTGGGCGTCGTGACATGGATCAGGGGAAGTCCGGCAACCGGCTGCATGTGGATTCTGGGACCGGAAATGTCCGTGAGCGCTGGAGCTACGATCATGCCAATATCGCGGGCAGAGAGCGCCCATCCCAGTTGACGCAGGAAGGCCGGCTCCAAGTGTGCTCCACCGCAGACCGCCACGGTGTCTGCTCCGGATTCCCCAATGGAGTCGAGGACCATGTCCACGCTGGGGGAGGAGCCAAGAACGGGCAGGTTGGTTGGAGCGGTTGATACTGAATCCGTGAGCAGGGCGGCCACTGGTTGGTATCCGGACACGATGTGTTGATTCAGCTTGTCCGACAAGTGGTTGACGTTATTGGGCGCACCGATCAGGAGCACCTTGTGTAGATTCCGTCCCTCGAGCCGGCTTCGGTGCAGGTTGCGTCGTTGGGCGAAACGGACCGCAAGGAGCAGGATGACGCCCAAGGGCAGGGCCACGGAGACGTATCCTCGTGCCGTCTGCAGTTGGAAGACGTAGGAGACCACGGCCAAGCAGCCGAAAAGCCACAGCGATGAAACGGCAACGCGTTTGTATTCGTCGGTTCCGGTGCCGAGGACTTTGCGATCCCTCGTTCCGCCGAACTCGAGTGCGGCTGTCCACGTGAGAATGAGGACGATGGAGAGCGTTGAGTAGGACAGCTCCGTGTCTCCGCCGGCAACAGTGACGTCCGCTGTGCCGAACCGCAGCAGGTGGGCGCCACCGACGGCGATGACCACGCAGGCAAGATCAAGAAACCTCATCTTGATGCTCTGGGAGCGCAGCCACGTAGAGCCTGCTGCGAGAGCGACGTCGCGTGAGGCAGATACAAAAGTTGTCATGGGGGTCAGCCCGTGAATTGCTGGGTGGCAGTGCCAGGCTGCTTGGTGGTTGACCGTGATTTCCGGTACCACAACACAAAGGTTTCAATCACGATTCAGCCCCCATAGCTATGCCCCCATCGCCCCATCGGAGCGAATGAATCCAAAGACGCCCGGCCGCACCAGATGGTGTGACTTGACGTTTCAAGGGCAATCGTAAAGGGACTTTAGATGCATCACAAATTCAGGTGGAGGGGTTATGGCTGATGCCCTTGAAATGCAAATTGAAAGGCAGCTTTCAAGATCCATAATGCGCACAATGTGATACTAATCGCGCATTCTAAGCCTGCTGATTAGTTGATTACCGTGCAGTTGGGGACGCTTTTGCCTAAATGGCGGAGGGCTGAAGATTCATTCTGCGCATAATTTAGTAATTTGCGCGCACACTTGGCCGGCGGGCGACGATGCCCCCAGCGTAACGTCGACGACCACCTGACACCTTGGAGGGCTCAGTTGCCCTTTTCCAGCCCGTGAGCCGTCACGTACTGGCCTAACTGGTCCTTCGACAAGGCGGCAGCGATCTCTGAGATCGCGTTGGTGTCCGCCACAACAATGGACTGACCGTCGTTGGAGGTGCCCGTTCCCAAGGTGGGGAGGGCGAACATCACGGTGTCGGAGGCTCGAATGTCCCGCATGCTCAAGGCAAGGCTTCCGATCGCAGCGGCGTCCAGGCTCTTGTCCACGCTGATGAACGGTGACACCGAGGAGACCATGTTGTTGATGGTGACCGGGTTGGTCAGGGTCTCCCGGGCGATGGTCTTGCCGATGATCGCCTTGAGGTAGGCCTGCTGGTTGCGCACCCGCTGGTAGTCGCCGTCGCTGAAGGACTTGCGTTCGCGGACGAAGGCAAGTGCTTCGTCGCCGTTGAAAGTCTGTGTGCCGGCCGCATAGACATGGCCCTTCATGGGGCCGGAATTAGGCGAGAAGGGGATCTTGACGTCGATCTCCACCCCGCCAAGCGCGTCCGTCAGGCCCTTGAAGCCTTCGAAGTCCACCATGGCCACGTGGTCGATGCGTTGCTGGAACAGGGACTCAACCGTCTGCACCATCAGCGGGACGCCGCCGTAGGCAAGTGCGGCGTTGATTTTGGCCTCGCCCTTCCCGGGAATATCAACCCACAAGTCACGCATGAGGGACACGGCGTAGACATTCTTCCTGTCAGCAGGGATGTGGACCAGCATCAAGGTGTCAGCACGCTGATCGGCGGAAGCGCCGGTTTCGACGTCCACCTCGGAGGACCCGCGGGTATCGCTGCCCATCACCAGAATATTCATTGCAGCTGTGCCGTTAGTGGGTTCGGGCTTTTGTGGCCTGGTCGATTCCTCGGGGAATGCTGCGTCGATCTTGGTAGTGCCGGAGTTGAAGGTTTGCGCCAGATTGAATACATAGGCGCCGGCAACCAGGCCGATGACCAGTACCGCAGCCGCGAAACCAATGAGGACGTTCCGTGCAGTTTTCTTGCCACTTTTCCGATGCTCGGAAGGGGTCGCCCCGGAGGAATTTTCGGTGTCTGTTGGCAGCGTCATGGGTTCCTCGGTATCGGCATCAGGAGTGTTGATTCTATCAAGCCCGAAAATCATCGGTTTGAGCTGGAGAGTTTGGCAGGATGAAATGCGTTCCCGGTTGCCCATCCAATAGCACTATTGATTGAGCATAATGCGATTGAAGCCCCGGCCAGGTACTTATCGGCCGGGGCTTCGTCACAGAAGAATCTTCCGTCTTACCGCTCCGGGGTAAGCGCCTTCGAGTACAACACCGCACCGTTGGCGTTACGAAGACTCACGGTAAAGACGCCGTCGTCGGCAAGATCCACATGCCCGAAGTACTGGTTTTCACCATCGCGCGGTGACTCCCCGGGGAAGCGCCCGGCCTTGGCGAACAGAACTTCCGGCCCAAAGGTCTTGTCCATGTCGCTCGGCCCAAAGGAGCCCGCGTTGATCGGCCCGGCCACGAACTCCCAGAAGGGATCGAAGTCCGTGAAGGAGGCCCGCTCCGGGGAGTAGTGGTGGGCGGCGCAGTAATGGACGTCTGCCGTCAGCCACACCGTGTTCTTCACGCCAAACTTCTTGAACGCCGAAAGCACGCCAGCGATTTCCAGTTCCCGGCCCAAGGGGGCGCCGGGATCGCGATTGGCCAGGCTTTCCTGGTTCACTGAGCCGTCGGGGACGATGATGCCGAGTGGCAGGTCTGCCGCGATCACTTTCCAGGTCGCCTTGGATTTGCGGACTTCCTTGATCAGCCAGTCCACTTGCTCCTGGCCAAGGATATTGGTGGCGTAGGGTTCCTTGCCGTCGGTGTTGGGTGATTTGAACGTCCGCATGTCCAGGCAGAAGATGTCCAACCGCGGGCCGCGTGAAATCTTCCTGTAGATGCGCGCAGGCTGGTACTGTCCGGCGTCGAACGTTCCCGGGCGCCAGAGCGCCGCGGCGTCGGCGATCGGCATGTTTTCCTGCCAGGCCTGCCGGCCACGGGCGGCCAAGACGTTGACGTTGCGCTCGGTGTAGCGGGGGTCGTCCAGGATTTCGCCGGGGTACCAGTTGTTGGTGGTCTCGTGGTCATCCCATTGGGCGATCACGGGAACGTCGGCGAACATGGCGCGCATGTTGGCGTCGAGGGAGTTGTAGCGGTGCCTGCCCCGGTATTCCTTGAGGGTTTCGGCTACTTTGGTGACTTCTTCGGTGACGATGTTCCGCCACACCTGGCCGTCCTTTTCGGTGACAGTGGCGGCGATGGGGCCATCGGCATAGATGGTGTCGCCGGAGTGGATGAAGAAGTCAGGGCGGGTGGCGTGCATGGCTTTGTAGCCGCGCATCCCGCCAAGGTCCTCGTTGATGCCCCAGCCTTGGCCGGCGGTATCGCCGGTCCAGACGAAGGACTGCGCGTACGACGACGACCTGCCGCCCCCGCGCGCGTCGTCAGCGCCGCCGTCGTGCTTCCCCTTGGCTGAACCGGGCGCTGTGCTGAACGTACCGCGGACTGATTCGCCGGCCCCGTTCTCGTCCTCGAAGTTCAGCTCCAGTGCGAAGCGGGTGCCGGCGGGGAGCCCCGTGGCGTGGATTTTGGCGGTGAAGTCGCTGGCCTCGGTGGCCAGTGGCCCGCGGATGGTGCGGCTGAAACCGTAGCGGCCGCGAAGAATCTCGCCGGAGTCGTCAACCGCCTGCAGCAGTGCGGTGAGGCGGCCGGGGCCTGAGGCGCGGGACCAGAGGACGGCGGAGTCGGTGGTGACGTCTCCGGTTGCGATCCCGGTGGGGAGCGTCAGCCGTTTTCGGACCAGTGGTACAGCGGATGGTGTGGCGAATGCAGGTGCCGCGCTGGTGGCCAGGCTGGTCAGTGCCAGGCCCGCGAGGGACGTTTTGACGAGGGTGCGGCGAGTGAGGTCAGTCATGCCGTCCACTCTTGTCAGGGCCTGTGAACGGAAAGTGAGGGGGAGGTAAAGGAACCCGGACCTTGACTGAAAACGTCCGCTCCGCATATTCTGAACGAACGGTCGGTAATTTATTAGGAGCAACCATGGCATCGCAGAATCTGCAGTCAGTGCCCGCTGAGCTGTCCCCGGAAGAGCAGGAGCGGGAGGCAGCCGGACAGGCGTATTTTGATCGCATCATTTCGGAGGACTCGCGCATCGAACCGCGCGACTGGATGCCGGCGGCTTACCGCAAGACTCTGCTGCGCCAGATCTCGCAGCACGCACACTCGGAAATCATCGGCATGCAGCCGGAAGCCAACTGGATCACCAGGGCACCGAGCCTGAAGCGCAAGTCCATCCTCATGGCCAAGGTCCAGGACGAGGCCGGGCACGGCCTGTACCTGTACTCGGCCGCCGAGACCCTCGGCCAGTCCCGGGACCAGATGATGGAAGACCTCATTGCCGGCAAGGCCCGGTACTCTTCCATCTTTAACTACCCCACCATTTCCTGGGCTGACATGGGAGCCATCGGCTGGCTTGTTGATGGCGCCGCCATTTGCAACCAGGTGCCCCTGTGCCGTGCCTCGTATGGTCCTTATGGTCGCGCAATGGTGCGCATCTGCAAGGAAGAGTCTTTCCACCAGCGCCAGGGTTTCGAGATCCTGCTGGAACTGGCCAACGGCACGCCTGCGCAGAAGCAGATGGCCCAGGACGCAGTGAACCGCTGGTACGCGCCGTCGCTGATGATGTTCGGTCCGCCGGATGACGATTCGCCCAATTCCAAGCAGTCCATGGCCTGGAACATCAAGCGCTTTTCCAATGACGAGCTGCGCAGCCGGTTCGTCGGCATGATGGTGGAGCAGGTCCGGGTCCTCGGCCTGACCTTGCCTGATGAGGACATCCGTTTCAACGAAGAAACCAAGAAGTGGGAGCACGGGCCCTTGGACTGGAACGAGTTCAAGGAAGTCCTGGCAGGCCGCGGCCCCTGTAACTCGCAGCGCGTGGAGCGCCGCCGTGAGGCACATGAGAATGGTGCCTGGGTTCGCGAAGCCGCTGTGGCCTACGCTCGCAAGCAAGCACAGAAAGAGAACGCAGCATAATGGCTCCCCACGGTAACCCGGAAGCACCGGCCAGCGCCGCCAGCGAAATCAACCGCGAGGCACCCAAGGTTGCGGCCTCCAACGCTGAACGCACGACGACGACACCCGCCTCAGCCCCTGACGTCACCCCGCGTGGCGCCCACGAAGAGTCTCCGTGGTCCCTGTGGGAAGTCTTCGTCCGCTCCAGCCGCGGCCTGTCCCACGTCCACGCAGGTTCCTTGCACGCACCGGATGCCGCCATGGCCCTCCGGAACGCCCGCGATCTGTACACGCGCCGCAACGAAGGCGTCTCCATCTGGGTTGTCCCGGCCGAGGCGATTTCCTCCAGCGATCCCGACTCCAAGGGCTCTTTCTTTGAGTCGCCGCAGGGCAAGGACTACCGCCACGCGACGTACTACACCAAGAGCGAAGGCGTGAAGCACCTGTGAGCACTCAAGAAACTGCCAAAGACTCTGACTTCGCCATCGAAGGCCACGGCGATATCTCCGTGGGCGTCCACGGCGCCGGTGCATCCGGTGACGGCTCCGCCAGCGCCACCCGCATCACCCCGGGCAACGCGCTGCGTCCGGAGGACATCGCCCTGGAAATCAGCCGCGGACAGGTCAAGCCCACCGAAGATGTTGCAGAGTTTGCCTTGCGGATCGGCGACGACGGCCTGATCCTGGCCCAGCGTTTGGGCCACTGGATTTCCCGTGCTCCCGAGCTTGAAGAGGACATTGCACTGGGCAATATCGCGTTGGACCAGCTGGGCCATGCGCGCTCATTCCTCACCTATGCCGGGGCAGCATGGGGCAAGTCCGAGGACGACCTCGCCTACTTCCGGCGCGAGCATGAGTTCCGGTCCGCACACTTGTTTGAACAGCCCAACGGCGACTTCGCAGTCACCATTGCCCGCCAGTTCATCGTGAGCTACTACCAGTACCAGCTCTACACAGCACTGACCGGGTCCTCGGACGCCACCCTGGCAGCCATCTCCGCCAAGGCTGTCAAGGAAGTGGATTACCACCGCGATCACAGCGCCCAGTGGGTACTGCGACTGGCCGGCGGCACGGACGAGTCCCGCGCACGCATCATCCAAGGCTTCAAGCTGGTGTGGCCGTACGTGGATGAACTGTTCGAGGACGATGAACTCACCACGCGTCTGGCTGAGGCCGGTATTACTGTCCAGCCCTCCAGCCTCCGCGCGGAATTCGATCGCCTCATCGGCGACATCATGGCCGAGGCCGAGCTGGACATCCCTGGTGTCCCGCAGTCACTCGGCGGCGGTCGCCATGGCAAGCATTCCGAGTTCCTGGGCTACATCCTTGCTGAAATGCAGGTCCTGGCCCGCGAGCACCCCGGCGCGAGCTGGTGACCAGCATGGCAACGCAGACGCGCACGCAGCAAAAGACCGCCGAGCAGCGGGCCTGGGACATCGCGTCCACGGTCTGCGATCCGGAGATCCCCGTCCTCACCATTGAGGACCTGGGGATCCTCCGCGGCGTGCGGGTTGTCGACTCACCAGACTCGAGCCCAACATCAGGCCGGCACGACGACGGCGCCGCACCTGCCGCCGTCGAGGTCACCATCACGCCCACCTACTCGGGCTGCCCGGCGATGGACGCCATCGGAGACGACTTGCGGACAGCCTTCGAAAAGGAGGGTTACGCGAGCGTGCACATCAACCTGGTGCTCTCCCCGGCGTGGACCACTGACTGGATGACCGAGTCCGGCAAAGCCAAGCTGGAAGAGTACGGGATTGCCCCGCCCAGTGGCATGGCTGCCGCCGGTGGGCACTCCGGTCCTGTCCGTTTGAGCCTGGCAGTGAAATGCCCGCAGTGTTCGTCGTTGAACACCAAGGAACTCACCCGCTTTGGTTCCACGTCCTGCAAGGCGTTGTTCGTCTGCCAGGACTGCAAGGAACCGTTCGACTACTTCAAAGTCCTCTAAGGAATTCCATGACCACCGAAACCCAGACGGCCAGCCGCCGTCGTGCGTCTTTCCACAACCTGACCGTCTCGGAAGTCCGGCGCCTGACGGACGATGCCATCGAGGTCACGTTCGGGGTTCCGGCCGAGCTTGCCGGACAGTATGACTACTTGCCCGGCCAGTACGTGGCCCTTCGCACCACGCTGCCGGATGAGCAGGGCGAGCCGCACGAAGTTCGCCGCAGCTACTCGATTTGCGCAGAGCCGCGCAGCTTCGAGGACGGCAGCAGCGAGATCCGCGTGGCCATCAAGAAGGACCTGGGCGGCTTGTTCTCCACCTGGGCAAACGCCGAACTCAAGGCTGGCGACGTCCTGGACGTCATGAGCCCGCAGGGTGCTTTCATTTCACGGCACGGCAAGGACGGCGCCGCCGTTCAGCACAACGTCATGAACTCCATGAACCACCCGGAGGAATTGGCGGGGGAGCCGGGCAACTTCGTGGCGATTGCTGCGGGCTCGGGCATCACGCCGGTCATCGCCATCGCCCGCACTCTGCTGGCGGCCAATCCGGAGACCACCTTTGACCTGGTGTACGCCAACAAAGCTGCCATGGACGTCATGTTCCTTGAAGAGCTGGCGGACTTGAAGGACAAGTACCCGTCGCGCCTGGCGCTTCACCACGTGCTGTCCCGTGAGCAGCGCATCGCACCGCTGATGACCGGGCGCATTGATTCGGAGAAGCTGCAGGCGTTGCTCAGCAGTGCCATCCGTTCCGAGGATGTGGACGAATGGTTCCTGTGCGGACCGTTCGAGTTGGTCCAGTTGTGCCGAGACACGCTCGCTGCCCGCGGCGTTGAGCCCGAGCACGTGCGTTTTGAACTGTTCACTACCGGCCGCCCGGACCGCCCCGAAGGCAATGCCGGCCGCCCCGTGGTGGAGGACGAGTCGCAGGATACGTACAAGATCACCTTCACCCTTGACGGGCTGACCGGCGACGTCGCCAGTCCCACCCACGCCCGCGAATCCATCCTCAACGCCGCGTTGCGCGTCCGCCCGGACGTTCCCTTCGCGTGCGCAGGTGGTGTTTGCGGCACCTGCCGCGCCAAGCTGATCACCGGTACGGTGACCATGGATGAGAACTACGCCCTTGAGCAGGACGAGCTGGACAAGGGCTACGTCCTGACCTGCCAGTCCCACCCCACCAGCGAAGAAGTTACCGTCGACTTCGACGTCTAAGGAGTCCCCATGATCGAGCTCTCCATTGCCAACGGTATTGCCGAAATCGTCCTCAATTACCCGGACAAGCTGAACTCGCTCAACGAGGACGCGCTTGCCCAACTGGACAAAGCGTACGACGACGCCGCTGCCGCCGCCTCACGCGGTGAGGTGCGGGCGCTGCTGCTTCGCGGTGAGGGCCGTGCCTTCTGCGCCGGCCGCGACATCTCAGGAGTGGCACCGGAAACCGATGATGCCCAGGCGTACCTTGGCGGACTCGTGGAACCGTTGCTGAAGAAGATGGCCGCATTCCCCGCACCCACGTTTGCCGCTGCCCACGGCGCTTGCCTGGGGGTGGGGCTGGGGTTGTTGCTGGCCACGGACGTTGTGTACGTGGCGGACAACGCCAAGTTCGGTTCACCCTTTGCCAAGCTCGGGGCCACTTTGGATTCGGGCGGGCACTGGTACTTTACTGAGCGCTTGGGCATGCACCGCACACTTGACCTGATCTACACCGCCGACCTCATTTCCGGGGCGGAGGCTGTGGAGCAGGGGATGTTCAGCCGGGCGATGCCGGCGGATTCCTTGTTGCCGGTGACCCGGGAGATCGTTTCCCGTGTGGCCCTTGGGGCGACCGAGGCGTTCAATGCCTCCAAGGAACTGGTAGCCCACATCCGGGACCAGCGCCTTGGCTTGTGGGCTTCCATGGCCGAGGAAAACACGGAGCAAGCACGTCTTTGCAAGACCGATGACTACGCCGAGGGTTTCCGTGCCTTCCAGGAGAAGCGGGCACCCGTCTTCAAGGGCTAGCTCCCACTTTCGCTGCCGGATCCCGCCCTTGTTCGCTCCCCTCGCAGCAGTGCGCTGAGTGGGACGGATAAGGGCGTGTTTCGTGGGGCCAGGGCCTAGACGAAGTCCTTGAGGAGCTTGTAGCCTGCCACTTTTCCTTCCAAGGAGATCACGGCAGTGTCCTGGTCCGGAGTGCTGACGTCCGTGAGTGCGCCGTACGTCAGTGCCGGCACCGCCGTCCCGCCCTTTGTGCAGGGAAACGCCGTGTACGAGCCGGAGCCGGGACTATCCGTGTAGGGGCCATCAGGAGGCATGACGTATGTTGTGGCCTTCAAGCAAACAAACACGTCTTCGAACGTGGTGCCCCGATATTTACC
This sequence comes from Arthrobacter sp. R3-55, assembly GCF_054161505.1. NCBI lineage: Bacteria > Bacillati > Actinomycetota > Actinomycetes > Micrococcales > Micrococcaceae > Arthrobacter > Arthrobacter sp. R3-55. The sequence goes on from NZ_CP096423.1 coordinate 1,078,510, forward strand.
TGTACGGGTATCCAGGAGGTTTGCGCTCCAAAACGTGCCGGCAATGAGCTGATCTCCGCGGCCCACCGAGGGCAGGAGCCCGTACGAGTCCCAGGTCCGCGACTCCACGGGTTTGATTTCCCAGGCGACTTCGCCCGTAAGGGGGTCGTAGCCAACCAGTTTCGTTTGAGCGCTCCGGTACTTTCCTGCGGGAAATTCAATGAAGCCCTCTGTGTATTCGCAGCGGACGGGAAATGCATCGCCGTCCTCCAACTTGGTGCCCACGGTTCCGATAGTCTCGGCGCACTGCACCTGCGTGCCGTCCGCCGTCCATAGAACCCGTCCACTGGAAGCCCGGAAGCCCACCGTTTTGGTGGTGTCGCGAAGGTTCATTGAAAAGGTTTGTTCAGCGAACTTATCCGGAGAGAAATCGGTGGGATTGATGCCGACCGATCCTATGTAAAGGTCCAGCTTTTCGGAGTAGATGAAGTGCCTGCCAAAATCGGTGGAGGCACCCTTGCCAAAGACCTTCTCTATCTCCACTTCCCACAGGACCTCGCCGTATGCCACGTGGGCCAGCTTTTCAACTCCGTCCGTCACCACCGAGTACAGCTCTTTGCCCACAGGCTGGAAAACCCCGGTGAGCGGGTTGATGTCAGCACCCCCGGACTCCTCACCGGTTTCAATGTCCACCCAGTGTTCAACTGACTGGGTGTTCTCATCAAAGGCTATAAAGCACAGGTCGAGGAGTCCGTCGCAGGCAAACGGACGGGTGCTGACCAGCTCAGGCCGTCCGCGGTACAGCTCCTTGCCGGTGCGGAGGTCAAAGGCAACAGGCGCAGTCCACCACGACACGTCACTGTGGAGCCCGGCAGGAACAGAAGCCGCCTGCAGGAAGATCGCGACGCTCCGGCCCGAGGCTGTCTTGCTGACGACAGGCTCCAAAGGTACTGAAGGAGCTTCATATCCCGGATGAACGGGCTGCGTCCACAGTTGTTTGCCGTCAGCGATTGAGAAAGCATGGGCATTCACACCGGTGGTCGTCGACGCGTAAACCAAGGCAACGCCGTCGGCAACCACAGGCTGGCCGATCGGAGTCAGCTCAACTTCCCACGCCGCCGTCGCGGTTTCTGTATTTCTCGCCGCCGGAGCCGCGCTGGCTGGAGGCGTGGTTGCTGTGGGTTCTACCGGTAGGGGAATCATGGTGCACGCCGACAGCATCATCGCGGCGCCCACGGCGGCGATCCGTAATCCAATGGACGTGATGCCGGCAAGGGCCCGCGAGGATCGGGACTGAATCATGGTTCCCCCAGGAACGTCAATGGTTCAGCACCCTAAGTGCGTGGTTCCAAACCAAAAAAGGCCATCAAGATGTGGCTCAAGTAGAGAATACAGCTCGTCCCATCCGATGCGCTTTTGCTTGCCTTCCGGCCACAGGAAGCGCAGGCTATGATCAATTGATCAGTATGCTTAGTTTTGATATAAAGCTGACTATGACTCGTGCATAAGGGTCGTTCGCCCAACGGCAACGCACCCAGCGGAGCCGCCACCCTTCAGGAACTGCAATGGACACTTCATTCAGAGGCACAAACCGCACGGCACGTCAGGGCCGACTCCGGACTTTCGGGGTCGAAGAAGAATTTCTGCTGGTTGACCCCATATCCGGCAAAGCGATGCCGCTCGCTGAACAGGTTTTGATGCAGGCCATGGGCGTCCCGGAATCGGGACCGGCGCTGGCCTTGGAAGTCAAGCAGGAACAGATCGAGGTTGTGGGTCCCGTCTGTTCTACGTTGCAGGAGTTGGAAACCGGCATCCGCGCGGGACGTTCCTTGGCGGACGAAGCCGCCCGTAAGGTGGGCGCAAGGGCAGTGGCCCTGGCAACAAGTCCGGTTGCCGGGCTGCCCACGCTGGTCCAACAGCCCCGATACCTCACCATGGCCAGCCGGTTCGGGCTGACGCTCCGTGAACAGCTCACCTGCGGTTTCCATGTGCACGTCCAGATCACCTCCGGTGAGGAGGGTGTGGCTGTCCTGGATCGGATCCGTGTCTGGCTGCCTCTGCTGTTGGCCCTGAGCACGAACTCGCCCTTCTGGCAGGGGAGCGATAGCGGCTATTCAAGCTTCCGCTACCAAGCCTGGAGCCGGTGGCCGACGGCGGGACCTTGCGAAAGGTTCGGTTCCGAGCGTGAGTACCGGCGTTACGTTCAATCGTTGCTCGCTTCCGGGGTGCTGATTGACGAAGGCATGATCTACTTCGATGCCCGTCTTTCCCGGAACCATCCCACAGTGGAGGTACGCATCGCCGATGTTTGCATGGAGGCTTCACATGCGGCCGTCATCGCCACAATTGTGCGGGCGCTTGTTGAAAAGGCTTCACAGCAGTGGCGGGCAGGTGTCCTGGCGCCACGCCTCACTGCGGAGCAGTTAAGACTGGCTGCGTGGAAGGCGAGCGAATCCGGCGTCGAAGGCATGCTGCTGCATCCTCTGCTGAATACACCGTGCCCGGCAACCGAAGCTATTCAGGTTCTTCTGAAGCACATCCGGCCGATTCTGGCCGGTAGCGGAGACGAGCAGCGGGTGATGACGACGGTGGCCACGATGCTGTCTCCCGGAACGGGTGCGCAGCGTCAGCGGGACGTCATGATGCGTACAGGTGACTTGGCCGCAGTGGTGAGGGACGCCGTCGAACGCACCCACGGTGCCGCGGCACCCCAAGGTGCCCCGGCACCCTCTGACCGAAGCCGACGGCGGCTGCAGGCTACCGAATCGATCTAAGGAGAGCGGGGAATGCGGCACGAGGATGATGTTCGGGCTTACCTACAGGAGCACCTGCCAGGTTTCCTTGACCGGCTTTCGGAATGGGTCCGGATTCCGTCGGTAGCCGGCGTCCCTGAGCGGAGGAAGCACCTGACGCGTTCAGCCAACTGGTTGGCCGGAGAACTTCGGGATATCGGCTTTCCCATCACTGAAATATGGGAAGGATCCCAAGGACCTGCGGTCTTCGCGGAATGGATGGGGGCGCCCGGGGCCCCGACGGTCTTGATCTACAGCCACCACGATGTCCGGGCGGTCAAGGAAGAAAACTGGGACCAGACCGACCCGTTCAGCCCGGTATTCCGCGATGGCCGGCTCTACGGCAGGGGTACCTCCGATGCGAAGGGCCAGGTGATGGCACACCTCTGGGGTTTGCGGGCGCACTTGGCGGTCACCGGCAGGAAGGCGCCGGCTGTGAACCTCAAGCTGATAGTGGAAGGCGAGGAGGAGGCCGGCTCTCCCGGCCTGGCGGCCATGGTCCGCAATCACCGTGAGCGCCTGAAAGCGGACGTGGTGATTTTTTCTGACACCCTGCTGTGGAAGGCCGGCCACCCTGCCATCTGTACCAGCGTTCGGGGCCTGGTCTCCGTGCACTTGGAGGTCTATGGGCCGCGGGCCGACATTCATAGCGGGGCCGTATCCGGACCTGCACCTAATCCCGCCCTCGAGATGAGCAGAATGCTTGCCGGCCTCCATGACGAGAAGGGGCGCATCGCTTTTCCTGCCTTCTACGACTGCGTGGAGGTCATCCCGACCAAACGCAGGCAGGAGTTGGCGGCCCTTGACTTTGACCCGGAAGACTGGCTGGCCCGTTCACGCACGCGCAGTATCCGGGAAGAGGCCGGCTACACAGTTCTGGAGCAGCTGTGGGAGCGCCCGGCGTTGGAAGTCATAGCGCTGGTGGCGGGAGACCCGGTAGGGGTGAAGCGGGCGACAGTGCCGTCCATGGCATCTGTTGACCTGACCATCCGAACTGTCGCGGGCCAAACCGTGCCAGAGGTTGCGTTCCAAGTCAGGCATTGGTTTGAAACCATGAAGAGCAACCACTACGACTACCAGTTGGCAGTGGACACCGAAACGGCACAGGAACCATACCGGACACCCGAAAACCCTGTCCTCGACGCCCTGTCCATAGCCATGGCAAAGGGTTTCGATGTTGACGAAGTGGGACGTATGGGCAATGCAGGGGGAGGCCCCGCCGAGTTGTTGTCCACGGCGTTGGACGTGCCGGTGGTCTTCTTCGGCACAGGGCTGGTTGAGGACAACTGGCACGACAGCGATGAAAGCGTCTGCGTTGACATCCTGCGGGCCGGGGCCGCCACCTTGGCTTTCCTCTGGGATGAACTTGTCAGTTCCTGAGTGCCGCCCAAGGCCGGACGGATGGTTCGGGCGGTCCGCCGGCGGCATGCCCGTTGACGAAGCGAATCCCGCTGTGACTATTCTGAGAATGGATCGTTGAGACGATCAGGTCCAGCAAGCGGCCTCAGCTATGGTGCGGGAACTTGGGTCCCGCGAAAGGTCTTTGTCCTATGTCCCAGCAACTTCCCTTCGACGAACTGACCCTGACTCTTGCCCGGATCAAAGGCTTGCTCCTGACAGAGGAGAAGGTGGACCGGGCTGTTCAATTACTGGCCGAAGGAATCCGTGATGCCTTCCCCGGCAGCGCAGGAGCCGGTGTGTCCCTGATAGACGAGCAGGGCAATAGAACCAGTGCCGGGGCAACGGATCCCCTGGTCATTCAAGGGGACCAGTCCCAGTATCGGCTGGGGGAGGGCCCGTGCCTCAGCGCGTGGGCGACGGAAAGCACAGTGATCGTTGACGACGCCGGGACCGATGACCGTTGGCCGCAGTGGGCTGAAGAAGCGCGGGAACTGTCCATCGCGTCCGTCATCAGTGTCCCCTTGGTACGTGGAACCAGATGCCTTGGCGCCATGAAGCTCTACGCCGCAGCCCCTGGAGCCTATGGCCAAACGACGGCTCGTTCCCTGAAGAAGCTCGCTGAGTCCGCAGCTATCCTGCTGGACAACATACAAACTTCCGAAACTCCGAGGCGCCTCAGCGAGGGCCTGGTGGGGGCGTTGACCAGCCGGGACGCCATTAGCCGCGCACAGGGTTACCTCATGGGTCAGCGCGGCATGACCGAGGAAGATGCCGTCAGGGAGCTGCTTAATCTGTCCCAGGAGGCCCAGCAGTCTTTGGCCTCCGTCAGCGCCGAAATCCTCAGGGGTGGGAGGACGGAAGGCTCTTATGACAGAACCTGAGCGGAACAATTGCGAGGGACTGTCTCTTCAAGAACAACTCCAGCTCAAGGGCCTGCGCAAAGCCCTGACAAACGCCGGAATTCCTCATGAGGATTTATGGTTGCGCTACTTTTCCATTGGCGGGATGGTGGGCGAATACGAAGTGGACGCCTACCTTCAGTCGCTTCACTCGCTGCCGCCGCTGCAGAGGGACCTGCTGGCGCACGCGGCAAATGAGCTGATCGACGAATTGCCGGCCCGTCCCCGGGCGCCCTACACGGAACAGGTGTCTCAGCGCCGTTCGCTCCTGCGGGGGGAAGGGCGGCAACAGAGGTAATCGTTCATCTTGCAATAGAGGTTTCTCAGGGACGGTGCTCCTGCTGGTAAACGTCCGGAATGCCGTCTTCATCGGAATCCACCGCCTCCTCGGCCTCGGCAATGCGGTACTGGCGGTTGCGTGTGCTCAGGACAATGGAAGCCAAAATGGCGGCCAGCAATGAAGCAGCCAGAATACCCACTTTGGCGTGATCGTCGTGGATGCTCCCTTGTCCGAAGCCGAGTTCGGCTACCAGCAATGAAACGGTGAAGCCGATTCCAGCCAGCATGGACACACCCAGGACATCTATCCATTTAAAGGAGCTGTCCAAGGATGCCTTGGTTATCTTGGTGAGCAGCCAGGTTGTTCCGAGGATGCCGATCGGTTTGCCCAGGACGAGCGCAACAATGATGCCGATGGCTACAGAGCCGGACAACGCTGTTCCGAGGCCCTCCCAGCCGCCCACTGCGACGCCGGCCGAGAAGAAGGCGAAAACCGGGACGGCGATCCCGGCGGATATTGGCCGGAAGCGGTGCTCGAAGATTTCGGAGAGCCCGGGGCCGGCACTTGGTCCTCCGCTGGCTTGTGAGCGAATCACCGGAACGGCGAACCCCAGAAGCACACCGGCAACCGTGGCGTGGATGCCGGAGGCATGAATGAGTGCCCACACGGCTACCCCCAGGGGAAGCAGGATAAGCCAGGCTGCCACGGGCTTGGTGCCGAAGAACCGACGGTACTTTTGGGCCAGGAAGGTGTAGGCGCCCAGCGGGATCAAGGCGAAGAGCAGCGGCGGGAGTTGGATGTCAGTGGAGTAGAAGATGGCGATGATGCTGATGGCGATCAGGTCATCGACAACAGCCAACGTCAGCAGGAATATTCGCAGACCGCTGGGCAGATGTGAACCGATAATCGCAAGCACCGCCACTGCAAAGGCAATGTCCGTGGCAGTGGGTATGGCCCAGCCGCGGAGAGTTTCCGGGCTGCTGGCGTTGATGACCGTATAGATGACGGCAGGAACAATGACGCCGCCGGCTGCCGCTGCAATGGGGACTATTGATTTGCTGAACTGACGAAGGTCTCCGGCGACGAACTCACGTTTGAGTTCCAGTCCTACGAGAAAGAAGAAAATGGCCAGGAGGCCGTCGGCTGCCCACGCGCCGAGGCTAAGTTCCAGATGCCAGGGCTCGTTGCCGATCTTGAGGTCGCGCAAGGCAAAGTAACTGTCCGCAGCAGGGGAGTTGGCCCAGATAAGGGCTATTACTGCGCCGGCAACCAGCAGGGCGCCGCCCACTGTTTCTTTGCGGAGGATTGCTCCAATGCGGAGCGATTCGGCGTAGCTTCCGCGACCGAGGATGGAGGAACGCGGAGGGCCGGACGGGTGGTTCATAAAAGTGTCCTCCGCAGGGGGCGTCATTACACACTCTCCATTGACCAGGAAGGGAGGTGCCCGCAACGAACTGCGGGCACCCCCTTTTTGGGAGAAGAGGAGCGATCTCTACTTATTTCCGTTTCCCCGGGGAAGAAACGGAGGATGTGGTGTCCTGGACGGTTTCTTCCTCCGAAGCCAATCGTTCACTGAGCTGTGCTTCCACTGCCTCGGTGACTTGCTCCGCAAAGTGCTCCTGGTAGTGCTCTTGGACGGAATCGTGGATCTGCTCCGCCACGTGTTCCTGGTAATGCTCTTGGACGGAGTCCGCCATGGAATCCTGCACGTGTTCGGTGACATGAGCGGTCATTTGGTCGCGGGCAAGTTTGCGCTGGGCCCGCATCAACGCAACATGTTCTCTATGGAAGGCCTTGGCAGTGGAGATACACATCAAGATGATCACCACGCTGAAAGGCACCGCCGTCAGAATTGCCGCCGTCTGAATCGCTTGGAGGCCGTTGGCCAGAAGCAAAGCGATGGCTACCGCAGCAGCTGCCAGGGCCCAGAAGATCCGCAACCAGTTCTTGGGCTCAGCATGGCCACCGGTGGAGATCATCCCCATCACCAGTGCGCCGGAGTCTGCCGAGGTGATGAAGAAGATGGCGATGAGAAGAATGGCGCCGATGGTGAGGAGGGTTCCGCCGGGAAGGTCGCCCAGGAGGCCGAAGAGAGCACCTTCGGTATCCACGCTGCCGTCGGCGCCAATGAGGCCGCCACCGCCGAAGAGTTCGCGGTAAATCGCTGCGCCGCCCAGAACCGAGAACCAAAGGAACCCAACCGTCGTGGGAACCAGGAGCACACCGGCAACGAACTGCCGGACTGTGCGTCCCTTTGAAATGCGGGCGATGAAGATCCCAACGAAGGGTGCCCATGAGATCCACCAGCCCCAGTAGAAGGTTGTCCACGCAGCCTGCCAGGCTTCGCCTTCCGCGCCGGAGAAGGCCAGAGTGTTGAATGTCAGGCCCACAACGTTTTGGAGATAGTGGCCGATTGACTGCACAAACTCGCGCAAAAGGAAGAGCGTGGGTCCGGTGAACAGGACAACGAGCATCAACAGGGCGGCAAGGACCAGGTTGGTATTGGACAGCCATTTCATGCCCTTGCCCACACCTGACACCACCGAAACAATGGTCAACGTAATGATGCAGAGGATCAGGCCGATTTGGGTCATGGTGGTGGCCTGCAGAATGTTCGCCTGCTCGAGGCCGGCGGAGATCTGCAGTACGCCAAGGCCCAGGGAGGTGGCTACGCCGAAGAGCGTACCGACCAAAGCAAAGATATCGATGAGGTTTCCCCAGCTGCCGGCTACCCGCTTCCGGCCCAGGAGCGGCTCCAAAGCCCAGCGGATGGAGATGGGGCGGTTTTTGCGATGCACGGCGTAGGCGATTGATACACCCACCACAACGTAAATCGCCCAGGCGTGCAGACCCCAGTGGAGGTACGTTTGCGTCATCGCCTGCTGGGCGAGCACCAAGGGCGAACCTTCCACACCCGGGCGCGGTGAGGCAAAGTGATTCAAGGGTTCGGCCACACCGAAGAAGACCAATCCGATTCCCATGCCGGCCGCAAACAGCAGAGCGAACCAGGACATGACAGAGAACTCGGGGTCGTCGTCGTCCTTGCCCAGCTTGATGTCACCGTAGCGGCTAAGCCCGATCCAAAGGGCGAAAACTACAAAGAGGGCTATGGCTGCAACGTAATACCAGCCAAACCACTTGATGACGTTGCCCTGGATGGAACTGAACAAATCCGTGGCGGTGCCAGGGAAAATCGTGGCGAAGAGAACAAAAACCATGATGATGGTTGCTGCGGGCCAGAAGACCCACTTGGCTATTTTTTGCTCACCCGTTCCGGGCGGAGGGTTCGTCCCTTGCCCGGAGGCTGGGGAAACGTCCCCCGGTGGTTGGCTGATGGTCCCGGGGCCTGATGCGGCGGACATGACAGTTTCTCCTTTTGCGCCTGGAGCGCTCAGACTGCTCTAAAAAGTCGTCTCTTGTAAGTTTCGTCTGTTGTTGGTTCGTTGCAACCTGCAAGTTTACGGAACCTCAGCGAGAGCACGAATTTCGGGCACGGCGTCACACGGCATTGATGCACGATCGAGACGTCGGCCAATCCGGGAGTGGCTTTTAAGAGGGTGCATCAGTTCACCCTTCCCATCACCTCACGAACCAAGCCGCGGTTGCCGTGTATTGCCGGTCTTCCATGACCAGATAAGCAAGGCCGCAGAGCCAAGAGGTGCGAGGAAGGCGGACATCGTCACCAGTGGCAAACCCACCGTTGAGGCCGCAAGCCCCATCAGGACGACGACGGCGATTCGGCCGAAGCCGCCGGAAGTTACCAGCCGTCCCAAGGGGAGTGCGATGGCGAAACCCATAAGTGCTGCTGCAACCACAGTGGCAGGCCACTGAGACGGGTGGCCCGCCCCCAGGAGTTGTGCGAATCCTTGGACGGCCATGGCTGCGCATCCGAGGAGGACCACCCATGGTGTAGTGGGCCCGAGACGCCGGCCGAGCACCAGCCCGGCAAGAACCAGCAGAGGAACACCGGCGAAGGCGCCGTAGGCCAACCCGAGGTTCATCGCGTGAGTGGAGTCAGTGACATTGGGTGCCCAATTGCTGCCTGTGACGGCAAAGACGGCGCAGGCCAGCCCCACCAGGAACAGTGCAAGCGCGGCGCCGGCCACGGTAATCCGGTTCGGCGCAGGCACTTGGCGGGGATGGGCGGGCACGGCGGCCTCCGACGGTGCCGACCGCCCCTTCTGGAGGGCCAGGACAAGGAGTGCGATGGCACCCAACGTCCCCGCCATGGGTGGCATCAGCATGAGCGCCCCGAGCGCAAGAGCCGTGGGTGCGGCTACGAGCACGGCCTGTAAGGCGCGGACAGCAAGTGAAGGCCGGCCGGCCAGGAGGGCGCCAAAGGGAACCGCCAGGCTCACGGTCCCTGCAATCAGACCCAGAATCATGAAGAGCAGCATCGATGATCCAAACCAGCTGAAGCCCCGGTTCATATCGGCCTCGTCAAAGCGCACGGACAAACTTGCTGCCGCGAGCGCAGCCAGAGCCCATGCTGGGACTGCACTGACCGCTGTGAAAAGAGCGACGCCGGCAGGCAGGCGGCCGGCCCGATGCAAAAGCACGACGGCGGATAGGCTCGCCGCGAGCGGGCCGAGGAATCCACCCAGGATCAGGCGGGTAGGGCCGGCCCACGGAAGGTGGAGGGCGTTACTGAAGAGGATGCCATTGGCGCCCAAGAAGGCGAGCAACGATGCAGCTGCACACCCAATGGCCCACCGGTTTGATACCGAAAAACGGCGCGGCTGCGCAAATGTACCCACATCTACCTAACTTTTTGGCGGAAACCGCCCCCCATGGATCTCCCGCCAAACGGCAGTGGTTTACATGCTAACCGCGCCGGCCGTCCTTTCGGGCCGGGAACTGCATCTATATCCTTAAGAGATGAGTGACGTAGCGCGTTCCACCATCGCCTTCGAGGGGCATTTTGCCCGGGAGCTCCCGGAGCTGGCTATTCCTTGGCAGGCCGAGGAAGCGCCGGATCCGCAACTTCTGGTGCTCAACCAGCCACTCGCCGTCGAGCTCGGTTTTGATCCTGATTTCCTCCGAAGTCCGGAAGGCGTGCGGCTGCTGATCGGCAATGCCCTGCCGGAGGAAGCGACGCCGGTGGCCCAGGGATATTCGGGGCACCAGTTCGGCTTCTACTCTCCACGACTGGGAGACGGGCGTGCCCTCCTGCTGGGTGAGGTTGCCGGTTCTGACGGGAAGCTCCGCGATATTCATCTCAAGGGTTCGGGCCGCACGCCCTTTGCCCGGAACGGTGATGGACTGGCCGCGGTGGGGCCCATGGTGCGGGAGTACATCGTGAGCGAGTCGATGCACGCCCTGAACATTCCCACCACCAGATCGCTCGCGGTGGTTGCCACCGGGCGTCAGGTTCAGCGGGAGACTCTGCTGCCGGGGGCCGTCCTGACCCGGGTGGCCAGCAGTCACCTGCGCGTTGGTAGTTTCCAGTACGCCAGGGCTTCGAATGACCTGGACCTGCTTCGCCGTCTTGCCGACCATGCAATCGAACGCCACCACCCGTCGTCGGGCGCTGAAAGCAACCGCTACCTTGCACTCCTCAAAGCCGTCATCTCGGTGCAGGCGAAACTGGTGGCGCAGTGGATGCTGGTGGGGTTCGTGCACGGTGTCATGAACACGGACAACATGACAGTGTCCGGCGAGACCATCGATTACGGCCCGTGCGCTTTCATGGAGGGTTTCGACCCCGTGGCGGTGTACAGCTCCATTGATGAGATGGGGCGTTACGCCTACCGTAACCAGCCGGTGGTTGCCGAGTGGAACCTCGCCCGTTTTGCTGAGTCGATCGCAGCCCTGATCCATGAGGATGAGGAGCAGGCGGTGGCCCTTGCCATCGAGGCGCTCAAGGGGTTCCGCGAGGAGTACAGTGCCACATGGTTCAACGGCATGAAGGCCAAGCTTGGTCTGCCGGAGGACATCGACGACGACGTTGCCTCACCTGTGGTGGATGACCTCCTTCAGTTGGTTCAGGAGACGCGGGCGGACTACACCGCGTTCTTCCGAAGCCTCGGCAAGGCGGCCCGTGGGGAGGCCGAGCCGGCCCGCCGGCAGATCCTGGATCTGGCCGCGTTCGATGCCTGGTTGGAACGGTGGCGGGCACTGTCGCCGGATGCCGAAGCCATGGACCGGGTTAATCCGGTCTATATTCCACGGAATCATTTGGTGGAGGAGGCCCTTGCTGCAGCCGCTGTTGGGGACATGGGCCCAACGGAGCGGCTGCTGGCGGCCGTGTCCGAGCCTTATAGCGAACGCCCCGGGCTGGAAAAGTATGCCGAGCCTGCGCCGGAAAGCTTCGGCCCTTACCGGACCTTCTGCGGCACTTAGGAAACGCTGAGGGCAAGCGAGCCGTACGGCGTCGCTTGCCCTCAACTTATTGTTCTCTTGGTCCAGGCTTCCGGCGGTCTAGGACCAGACGGCCCGAACCACCATGTCTGCCCCTGCGGCCAAATGGTTTCCTGTGTGGCCTGCGTCCAGGACGCATACGTCCTCGGACTCTGGTGCGCCTGTTGATACGAGGCACTCTGCTGCCCTGAAACTCAGAAGGTCCACCGGCAAGCTATCGCCTATTTGAAGTTCACTCATGATGCCCTTTTTTACTCGCCCGGGCATTACTGTCAGTGTCTATAGCCCGGTGTTGTTGTTGGAGAGGTGTTCTCCTTGGGACGCCGGACTTCATCAGCGGATAACTCCATACTGCTTGATGGAAGAGCTTTCGTCTACGCGGGATGACCTAACACTTAATCGAAGTTTGTGTGGCGAACGATCGCGAGGAGTTCTTCGCGCAGGTCCTCGGAGTCCAGGTTGATGGCTGCGAGGACATTGTTCTCTTGGTTCTGGGATTGTTCCAGCAGCGTCAGGCCCAAGTCGGTGATCAATACCAGTTGGCTGCGGCGGTCGAAGCGGTTGGGCTCACGGCGGATGTAGCCCCGCGATTCAAGCCTGGTCAGCAGGGGGCCCATGGTTTGGGCCTGCACCCGGACGCTGCGGGCAAGATCCCCGGGCGTGATGGGCCCTGCCGTCGCCAGGGCATCAAGCGTCAGCACCGCCGGGTAGGTCAATCCCAGCGGACGCAGTTTGTCGTTCCATGCAAGCTCCACGAGCCGGGCCGCCGTAGACAGCAGCCGGCTGGTTGGCCATAGTTCCATATCAGGCATTCAGGCGCCCCCAAGGCTTTCACAAATAGTCAGCTTACTTACTAGGCTACATGAGCCTTGTGCTGGGGCTGGCTGTGAGTACCTTAGGAGAGGTCGAACGCCGAACGTTCCACGCCCCGTTCGGCACCGTGAACTTGCAGGGCGTGCCGCATGGCTTGGCGGTTGTCTTCGGCGAGTTCGGGGTGGCCGGCGACCCGGTAAAGGTCCGCTGCCCATTGAAATTCATCGGCAGCGGCACGGAAGCGGGCTTCGTCGAAAAGGCGACGGCCGATGTGGTGACGGACGTAGGCCTCGTCTTCAGGTGACCGGACGGTTCGCAGCGCCCGTTCATGGAGGACGGCTGCGTCATGCCACCGGTATTGGCGTTGATTGACCTGCGCAAGGATCAGCAACAACTCCCGGCGGTCAGGCGTTTGGGGCAGCAGCTTGAAGCCTTCATCCAAAGCCTCAGCGTCCCGGCCAAGCAGCGCCAAGTAGCGGACGCGCTCCACCGGAGGACACTCGCCTGCCAAGGCAGCTTCAATGGCTTGGCGGTTGATGGCCACGTCGCGGAACGTCGTGGGGTCAGTACGCCAAAGACTCGCAGTATCTTCCACCGTGATGTGCCCCCATAGGCTTGTTACGGAGCCGACTGAGTCGCAGCACTCCTCAAAGGCAGGCTGCAGGAACCTCCATAATCTCATGAACGATGGGACCCGCAAGCTCGTTCCATTCGGTTGGAATCAGTGCAGCTCGTGGTCCGCGGGTGTAGCGCGCCAAGAGTGGAAGGGGACTGTCAGGCCCGCGCGTGTTGGTGCGCAGGTGAACGGCCCGGCAGTTGCGGCCAGATCGGGTGCAAACGGCACCACCCGCACCAGCTGGAGTTCATTTCCCTCCGAGGCGGCACGGATAGTGAGGGCGTCTCCCGAGCGGCTGACCCTCATGCGGACGCGCCCGCCGTTCCATTTCGGAACAGGCGCCAAGGACCAGTCCGAGACGCGGTCCGTAACCACCGCGCCCAGCTGAGCGGCGCCGTCGGCGAATTCGACACCTGCCTTAATCCAATGCTCGCCGCCGACACGGATGAAGATGCCCGCTTGATCGAACTGTTGGGAAAATGCTGTGGTGAACTCAACTTCCATGGCACTGTCCTGCGGGAAGGGGGCAAGCAGCGCGTGTTCGGTGTCGTGGATGAATCCGTAGGACGTGACGCGCCAGGCGTCGCTGCCTTCGGCTGCGGTCACCAGCAGGTCACCGGCCTGCTCGACGACGGCGGCTGGCTGGTTGGTCCACTCGCCGCGGCTCCAGGGGATGTCAGTCGGCACGGGACTCCTCGAGGTTTTTGGATGCAGGGCTGTTTTAGGACTCTAGCCGTTCCTTCTCAACCTCGGAGTTGTTTTTACTTGCAGGCCGGTTGCGGACCTGGATTCTGCGTGTCACGAAGAAGAGGACCAGCCCGATGCCCAAAAGGATGGCTGCCCGCAACCAGATTTCCGGTCCTTGCTGAAACAGCAGGAGGAGGCACGAAGCCAGTGCCAGGTACGGAATGACCACCGGCACGCGGAAGTGCTGGTGTTCAACTTTGTCTTTGCGCAGCACCATGACGGCGAGGTTGGTGCTGATGAAGACGAATAAGAGCAGCAGGACCACTGTTTCAGCAAGCGAGCCCAGATCGCCGGTGGCGGTCAAAGCCATCGCGGCCAGCGTCGTGACGGCAATGGCTACCCAAGGTGTGCGTCGTTGGGGGAGAACCCGCCCCAGCCCTGCGGGGAGGAGCGATTGTTCTGCCATTCCAAAGGCCAGGCGGCTGGCCATGATCATGGTCAGCAGCGCACCGTTGGCGACGGCGATGAGTGCAACCAGGCCGAAGAGCCAGTCGGGCACCCCAAAGCCTGTGGCTTGGACAACCTGCAGCAATGGGCCCGAAGAGCTGTTGAGGTCAGCTGCGGGCAGGGCAATGGATGAAGCCAGGCCGATAAGTATGTAGATCGCGCCGGCGGTCAACAGCGCCCCGAACAGTGCCTTGGGGTAGACGCGGTGGACGTCCCGGACCTCTTCGGCCACGTTCGCGGAAGTTTCGAAGCCGACAAAGGAGTAGTAAGCCAGCAAGGAAGCTGCGAGAATCCCGGCCCCTGGGGAGACCGCCGGGTTGAACTCAAGGACGCGCGAAGCGTCGCCGTCTCCGCGGCCGAGCATGAGGCCAACCAGGACGATAACCAACACCAGGCCCGATACTTCGATGACGGTCATCACCACATTGGCCCTGACGGATTCCTTCACTCCTCGTGCGTTCAGCAGACCTATCAAGAGCAGGAATATCAGGGCAGTGGGTGTGGCAGGCACATCGAGGAAAGGCTTGAGGTAATCCCCGGCGAAGGCCAGGCTCAAACCGGCCGCACTGGTCACGCCGGCAGCCAGCATGGAAAATCCGACCAGGAACGAAATCAGGGGCACGTTGAAAGCCCGCTCAGCAAAGACCGCAGCTCCGCCGGCCTTTGGATATTTAGTGACCAACTCTGCGTAGGAGGCGGCGGTGAGCATGGCCAGGAACAGGGCAAGCGCAAGTGGAATCCAAACAGCCCCTCCCACCTCGCCTGCGACCTTTCCCACCAGCGCGTAGATGCCGGCGCCCAGCACATCACCGAGGATGAAAAGGAAAAGCAGTGGACCGGTGATCGACTGCTTGAGTTTTGATTTTTGTGACTTTGCCGGGCTGCTCATGGGAACAGATCCTACTTGAAGTAAGGGGCCTTACTAAATTACTCCTGAGACCATGCAGTGCGGTGCCTGCAGGAAGTCCTGAGTTGTGTAAGGACGGCATTGCGATCAATTCGAGCGACACTTGACTCTGACACTGTGGAAGGCGGGAGAACTAAGGCATGTTATCCATCGGAGCTTTCGCGCAGATCGGGCAGGTGACCCATCGCATGCTTCGGCATTGGGATGCCTCAGGCCTGCTCGTGCCGGGTTATGTGGACGAGTTCAGCGGCTACCGGTCCTATGATCCTTCCCAACTTGAGCGCCTGCATCGGATTGTTGCATTGCGCCAACTCGGCTTTGGCCTTAACGACATCTCGTCGATTCTTGACCAAGGCGTCGAGGCCGAACGCATCGCATCCCTGTTGAGGATCCGCCGCGCAGAGGTTGAGCAGGAACATCGGATCGCTTCCGCCCGGCTCGTTGACGTGCAGCGGCGGCTCCACCTCATCGAGAAAGAGAACCACATGTCACAGATTGAGATTATCGAAAAGCCCCTGGCCGCTGTCCGTCTTGCAGCCCGCCGCATGGTCGTAGCTGACCAGCCTGAAGTCGCAGGCGTGGTGGGTCCCGCTTTTGATGCCGTTGCCGAAATCATTGGCGATGAGCGTGGGACTTTGGAGACCCCTGTGGCGCAGTACCAGACCATGGAAGAGGGCCTGCAGATCATTGCCGGATACTCTTACGCCGGACCCGCGCGGGAGGGCTTCGAGATCATCGAGTTGCCCGCTGTGGAAACGGCTGTCTGTGGCGTCCATCTCGGCTCCATGGACCACATTGCAGAAAGCTGGCAGGCCCTGCACGCTGAGATATTCGCTCGAGGGCTAGTCCACTCCGGGCCGTGCCGGGAACTCTATGTTCGAGCGATTTCAGAGGATCAGTCCGATTGGGTGACCGAGCTGCAGCAGCCTGTTCGTCGCGGCTAGAAGCGGCCACCACTACGCCGGAGGCCTCCTTCTCCCGGAGTGCAGTCGCTCCCGCGCGAGTAATGTCCGCCTCAACGCCATGAGCAGATGGTCCGGTTGCCCTGAAAGTACGCGACGCAGCTGAACGAATATGGAACCACAGACCATCTCGTCCAGCTGCGCCATGATGCCCCGCTGCCCACTGTGGTCCTTCAAGAGATCATCGCGTGGAGGTTGCGGCAGCTACCGCAAGCCAAGGCCTGAGCCCTCTGATCTACTCCACAAGCTTCCCGGCCACGGAGTCCTCGGCGTGGGCCTCGGCCAAGGCCCGGAAGGACTCGGGAGCAGGAGTCACTGTTTCAAAACTGACGCCTCCACCTGGTGACCAGACAAAGTTGCCCTGCAGTGACGGGTCCATCTCCGGGAAGTCGGCACGGTTGTGCGCTCCGCGGGTTTCGCGTCGTTCAATGGCGCACTCCAGAGTGGCTCGTGCGGCGAGGAGGGAACCCAGAAGGTCATAGGCGTGGGCCAGGTCGTCGTAACCTGCGATGTCCGGGTGCGCCGTAACAAAGCCGGCGCGTTCCTCCAGGTCAGCGAGCTTCCCGAGTCCCGCTTTCAGCCCCTCTTCGGTGCGCACCACACCGGCATGCTCGGTCATGAGATTGCGCAATTCACGCTGGAGCCGACGCGCTGATTCAGTACCCTTCCCGGTAAGAAGGCCTTGCATTTCGGTGTGGGCCAGTCCCACCGCTGCAGGATCCCGGCGAACATCGGTGCGTGAACGTACGTACTCGGCCACATGTTCGCCAGTGATCCGCCCGTAGACGAGCAGTTCGATCAGTGAGTTGCCCCCGAGTCGGTTGGCTCCATGCAGCCCCGAGGATGCCTCGCCAATGGCATAGAGTCCGTTCACTCCGGTCCCGTGATCCTCCGGTGCCACCCAGACCCCGCCCATGGAGTAGTGAGCTGTGGGTGCAATTTCTATTTTGGTAGTGGTGATGTCCAGCATCTGAAGGTCGATCAGGGTGCGGTAGACCCGGGGCAGCTTTTCCATGATGGTCTCGCGAGGCAAGTGGGAGACGTCCAGGTAAACCCCGCCCTTCTCTGTCCCACGACCTTCGGCAACCTCAGTGAATCCCGCAAGAGCCACCCTGTCACGGGTTGAAAGCTCCATGCGCTCGGGGTCGTACCGTTCCATAAAGCGCTCGCCGAGGGCGTTGGTAAGGATCCCGCCTTCCCCGCGTGCGGCTTCGGAGACCAAGGTGCCTGCGGCGTCGTCGGGGTCGAGGAGGCCTGAGGGGTGGAACTGGACCAGTTCGGCGTCGCGGATGCGGGCGCCGGCCAGCGCGGCAAGCCTGAAAGAGTCACCGGTGTTCTCATCGCGTCGTGAGGAGGTGTGGCGCCAGATGCGCGTGTGGCCGCCTGCGGCCAGGATGACCGCGTCGGCGTGGATCTGCACCGGGTTTCCGTCGACGACGTCGAAGCCATAGGCACCAAAAATGGTGCCGTCGGCTACCAGGAGCCGGGTGATGTAGACGGTGTCGATGATGGGTACGTTCAACTCGGCAGCCCGGCGCATGAGGGTCCGCTGGATCTCCAAACCGGTGTAGTCCCCGGCGTAAGCGGTTCGGCGATACTTGTGGGCGCCGAAGAAGCGCTGGGAGATGCGGCCGTCTTCTTCGCGGGCGAAGGGCATCCCCCATTTCTCAAGGTCCTCGATGCCGCGGGCAGCATTCCGGGCGACGGTTTCGACAATGGCCGGATCGGCCAAGAAGTAGGACTCACGCAAGGTATCGGCCGCGTGCTGTTCCCAGCTGTCCTCGGGGTCCATGGTGCCCAGGGCTGCGTTGATCCCACCGGCTGCCAGGCTCGTGTGTGCATCGTGCTTTCTGCGCTTGCCAACAGCCAGCACCTGAACTCCCCTCTGGGCGAGTTCAATGGAGGCGCGCAGGCCGGCGCCGCCGGTTCCGATGACCAGCACTGAAGTGGACAGGAGACGTTCTGGAGTTGAGGAGAGGTTCATATCCACAACGCTAGGAGGATTGGCGCTATGTCTCCAATGAATTATTCTGCTCGCAGTGATGCGTTTATGCTATGACCATGAAGTTGGACCAGTTGCGCTCCTTTGAAACAGTGGCTCGTGTAGGGCATTTCACACGTGCGGCCGAGGAGCTCTATCTTGCTCAACCATCGCTCAGCCGACAGATAGCAGCACTCGAGGCCGATCTTGGCACGGCACTTTTTCACCGCAGGCCCTCAGGAATCACGCTGACGAATGCGGGAGAACTGCTCTTGCCCATTGCCCGGCGAATGCTCGGGGACGCGCAAGCAGCGCAGGACCAGATTCAGGAACTCGCGGGATTGCGCCGCGGCCGCGTCCGGCTCGGGGCCCCGCCTACGCTGTGCGTCTCGTTGGTGGCGGACGTGCTGGCCGCTTTCCGCAGCGCCCATCCTGGAGTGGAATTGCACATCACTGAAGGCGGCTCGCGTTTTTTGGTTGATGCCCTGAACGAAAGCACTCTGGACCTGGCCCTGGTGGTCACCCGGGGAACAGACCCTTCCGTGCCGGGCACTGAACTGGTCCCGCTGCTGTCCGAGGAGCTGGTGGTTATTTCCGCCTCCACCTCAGGGTTGCCGGAAGAATTTACCCTCGAGGAACTTGCGCGTGTACCGCAGGTGGCGTTCAACCGAAGTTATGAACTGCGCATGGCCACTGATGCTGCGTTCGCCGCGGCCGGCGTCGAGCCTTTGATTGCCGTCGAGGGCGGGGAAATGGATGCGGTGCTGCGGTTCGTGGAACGCGGGCTGGGTTTGGCGGTCGTACCGGCGATGGTGGTCATTGACCGGCCCGGGCTTCGCAGCGCGCGTCTGGTGCGTCCAGCGCTGAGGCGGACCGTCAACCTTGCCCGGCGCAACGACGTCGGACCTTCAGCGGCTGCAGCCGCCATGCAGCAGTTCATCTTCGACACCGTGGACCGCCTCGCGGCGCCGGGCACCGAATTGTCGCGCCTGGTCACGGCGGCGCCACATGGCTGACCGCTGGCAGCTTGCGTGACTGGCCCGGTAAATCGACGACGACGGCCGGCGGGCTCAGCCTTCAGGCGCCCGGCACAACACGGCCAACAGTGCACCGGAACGGTTGGTCCAGCCCTACGTTGATTTCTTTTCCGCCGTCCAGGACTGCCACGAAACCAGCGAGGCAATCCCTCTACCACCAACAGGGTACGCAATGCGGTTGGTGCCGTGCTGGCGGTGGGGATGGCCAGCATAACCTTGGCGAACGTGGTGGCGGGTGAGTCGGAAAGCCACTGCATTGAGTCGTACGTGGAGCGGGTGGAAGTTGAGGTGGTTTGATGAACGTGGTGGTCAACGGCGAAGGGGAGGGGCTTGCGAATGCGTAGAGGACCTAAAGCGGGGTTTGCGCTGCTTGCGTTGCTGACACTGACAGCAGCGGGTTGCGATGAGCGGCCTTTTACGCGGGACTACGCACGGTCCGTTCCAAACTCTGTCATTCAGGTCGGTGAGAAGTCGGACAAGACCTGGGAGTACGTGGACCGGGGCGGCGTATCCCGGGAACTCGATGCCTGTGAAGATCTGAGTCCGTGGAACGCAGCCTATAGTTGCGCCTCACCCGACGGTTCAGTGGAACTAACCTTTAGTTCCTCTAAACGCTTGCGCAATCCGTCGCTTCGGGTCGGCGACGAACACGTGCCCCTGCACTGCATTAACGACGGATTTTGGGGCGACGGGCTGAGGTTCTGCCTACCGGCGTCTGACCCTGCCGTCCCGCCCCAGCCGGTTCCCGCCGCGACAAGCCCTGATGACTGCCAGGCTCAGCAGCAAACCTGGACGGCGGCTGGTCCAGCCTTCCGCGGCACTCTACTCCGCCATCTAAGGCTGGCGAGGAAGCATGGCGGCAAATAGGAGGACGGGCCCGAACCAGGCGAGATAAATGACGGTGACGGGCAAGATGGCCATAAACCAAAGGGCGAGCTTGCCCTGCAGAGCGGTACGGGCCGTTACTTCGTCCCTGAGTTCAGAAATGACGTGGGCATTGTCATGTAGCGAGAGGGATTTTCGTGTTCTGGCCACCAGCCGGGTGACGTACAACATCGCCAGCAGCAAGAACAGGCATGCAGTGAGGAGAATTATGGTCCCGGCAATTATCAATCCAAGATTCATACCGTCCCCCAAGCATCGTGTTTTCCTCGTCGGCGCCAGCATAGCTCTGAAGTTCTTCAGACCCGCCTCAATGCGGCTTTGACGGGCAACTCCGCCTGGCCGCCGCATTTGGACCACTGCAAGGCTCCGGAACGCAAGTGTCCCGCCTGATGGGGGATCAGGCGGGACCTTTCAACCATAGTTTCGCTGGCTGGTGATTTGCCGAGTGCCTTTTGCCCTCGTCCCGGGGGAGCGCTGCGCGTACGCTGGCCCCATGGAGTCCGAGGTCAGGACTGTCGCACTGAGCACAGGTATCAGCGTCACCTGTTTCATTCAAGGTCGCCTTGAACAAGCAGCCGAAGACGGCGGCACGCCCTTGCTCTTGTTGCACGCCTGGAGTGAGTCCTGGCGTAGTTTCGAGCCGCTGATTGCCTCGGTTCCGGGCTTGGTTGTTGTAGCCCCGGATCTTCGTGGCCACGGCCTTGCCGACAAGCCCTCCGGTGGTTACTCGCTGATTGAAGCGGCCGAAGACGTTGTGGCTCTATTCGATGCCCTGGATCTCGTCCGTGCCCACGTGCTGGGTTCTTCCAGCGGGGGATATGTTGCCCAACAACTAGCTGTGATGCACCCGGCGTTGGTGGCTTCGCTGACTCTGGTTGGGTCACCGTTGAGCCTGCAAGGGAAGCCGCCGTTCGCCGCAGAAGTGGAATCCCTGGCTGATCCGGTTTCAGAGGAGTGGGTCCGGGAATCGTTGTCCTGGTATCGGCTCCTGCACACGGTTCCTGCGTCCTATATTGAAGACCGGGTGCAGGACGGTCTCGCAATGCCGGCATCGGTGTGGAAACAATCGCTGCGCGGCTACTACGAAGCCGTGCCGCCAACAGAAACCGGCACCATTTCAGCCCCCACCCTGATTCTGTGGGGTGCTCACGACCACCTGGTGCCGCGACACCATCAGGAGACCTTGGCCCGACGGATACCGGGATCGCGTCTAAAGATCTATGAGGAGACCGGGCATCTGGTGCTGTGGGAATGTCCGGAACGGGTGGCTGCAGATGTGGTGGGGTTTGTGGGTGATGTGCGGAGCGGCTGGCCCTGATCTTCCGCGGGCCAGCCGTTCTTTACCTCCTCAGACTGACTGAGTTAGAGGATGGCCGTCATGACATTCCAGCCGGTGCCCACTTTTGTGGCCGTGGGCCAGGCGGCGCCCCCGCTACCGGCGTAGAGCCACAGCTCACCGGCTGCGTTGCGTGCCAGGATGTCGGCCTTGCCGTCGCCGTTGAAGTCACCGGGTCCAACCAGGGAGTTCATGACGTTCCAGCCCTGGCCGATCTGCCTCTTGGGGAGCCAGCTGCCGTATCCACTGGCGGGGTGCAACCAAAGTGCCCCGGTGCCGTCGCGGGCAATCAGGTCTCCGAGGCCGTCGGAGTTGAAGTCGTCTGTCCCGGTGATTTCCGAGAGTCCCGCTGCGCTGGTGAAGCCAGAACCGGCCCAGCCAGGATGTAAGAACCTGGCCTTTCCATCTGCAGCGTACTGATACAAGTTTCCGGAGCGGTTTCTCGCAATGAGGTCTATGAAGCCATCGCCGTAAAAGTCGACGCCCTCAACTGCATTCATCTCCTCCCAGCCATGACCTACCTGTACGCGCTGCCGCCAACCTCCATTACCGTTGCCAGGGTAGAACCACAGCAGCCCCGCCCCGTCACGCGCCAACACGTCAGCATGGCCATCGTTGTCGAAGTCGCCGGGTGCGACGAGGGACGTCATCACGTTCCAGCCCTGGCCAACCTGGACACGCGGCAACCAACCACCTGAGCCGTTACCTGGGTAGAGCCAAAGCAGCCCTGCCTTGTCCCTTGCCAAGATGTCGGTTTTGCGGTCTCCGTTGAAGTCGTTCTTGACGGATCTCGCCGCATTTCCATCAATGATAGCCACCGAGTACTGTCTGTATTGGTTGCCAGAGCTGGCTGTGTTGACGACGTATACCTTGTTGCTATTTGTGTTTACGGCCGCCTGTCCGGGGTCCCACCCGGTGTATACAACACTGCTGCTGTTTTTCCCTTCCTCGATGACGGTGACACCCCGAACAAGCATGGAGGCGTAGATCTTGTTGTTCGCGGTGTTGACCACGATGTTCCGCACCTGGCTTGCGGTGGGTATCGTCGCAGTCTGAGTCAGGGTGCCGCCATCCATTACCTTGACGGAGGCACTGGAGGAGTCTCCGGAGCCCACATAAATTTTGTCGGTCACTGCGTTCACGGCCAATGTTCCGAGCGGAGCGGTCGACGCGATGGAGCCCTGGATCGCATTGCTTGCCCCATCAATCACTTTCAAACTGGATCCATATTTTGGCGCGCTAGTTGCGTATATCTTGTTCTTCGTCGGATTGACTGCCACGGCGAGAAAACCATCGGCTCCAATGGACACTGTGGAAGTGATATTCCCGCTCCCATCGATCACCTTGATGGTCCCACCGGAGAGGGCGTAAGCCTTGTTAGTGGCTGCATTGACGATGATGTCTTTGGCTGAAGCTGAACCAGGTACAGGCTTGGTAGCGTTGGTGACGCCGTCGAGAATAACGAGGCCGTTGTTGGTACTTACGTATATTTGGTTGGTTTTCTCGTTCACAGCCAAAACGCCCGCCACCGAATCGACCGGGACCTCAGTAACTGCGAGCGTTGCCCCATCAATCACAGCGATGGACCAAGAAGCGCTGACATATATTTTGTTCGTGGTGGAGTTAACTACAACGTGGTCAGCGGGGTCGGAATAGATTGCTCTGGCTCCGCCAGCACCAACGCTGTGCACGCCACCGTACGAGGCGACATAGGCCGTGTCTGTTACAGGGTTTACTGCAATTGAGGTGGGCCACTGCCCGACAGTGAAGCGGTCCGTAACTGCGTCTGCGGTGGCCGGTTCTGTAGTTACCAGAGACACCGCGAACGCCAAAGCGGCGGCGACAATCGTAGCCCCCGCCCGTCGCCGTCGTCGTTGATTTGATTTCTTTGACGGGCGCGTTTCATCCAAAGCAACAGACATGAGGTCCCCCATTGATCGTGACGCTCTACCGCGTCCATAGTCGGATTCTAGTAGAAATATCAACGGCCACCCCTGGTCAATCAGGGGTGGCCGTTGATTTTCATTCAAGTGGTGCAAATTAGAGGATGGCAGTCATGCCGTTCCATCCTGAGCCGACTTTGCTCGCGGTAGGCCAGGCTGCTCCGCCGTTGCCTGCGTAAAGCCAGAGCTCACCGGCTGCGTTGCGGGCGAGAATATCGGCCTTGCCGTCGCCATTAAAGTCGCCGGGACCGACGAGTGAATTCATGCTGTTCCAACCCTGTCCAATGGTCTGCTTTGGGAGCCAGCTTCCATAGCCGTTAGGCGGATAGAGAAACAGGGTGCCGGCGCCGTTGCGGGCGACGAGATCAGAGATCCCATCAGCGTTGAAGTCAGCTGCGCCAGTAATCTCGGACATTCCGGTCCAGCCGGAACCGGCCCACATCCGGGGCAACCAACCGCCCTTGCCATCTCCGCGATATACCCAGAGCGCGCCGTCGCGGGCACGAGCAACGACATCAGCGAATCCGTCACCATGAAAGTCAATTGCCTCAATTGCGCTCATGCCTTCCCAGCCGCTGCCGACCTGCACACGAGCGAGCCAGTTGCCGGAGCCGTTGCCTGGATAGAGCCACAACACTCCGCCTCCGTCACGAGCCAAGACATCGGCGTTGCCGTCTCCGTTGAAGTCGCCGGGAGCCACTAGGGCGTTCATGACGTTCCAGCCCTGTCCCACCTGGAGGCGCGGCAGCCAGCCGCCGGAGCCATCGCCGGGGTAAAGCCAGAGCACCCCCGCAGCATCTCTGGCCAAGATGTCGGCCTTGAGATCTCCATTGAAGTCGTTCTTGACGGGCTGTTCCGCATTTCCGTCAATGACGCCCACAGAATCACTCTCGGAGTTGACCACGTAAACCTTGTTGTTGGACGTGTCCACGACTGCAGCGTCGGGTTCCTGGCCCGTGTAAAGCGCACTGCTGGTGTTGTTCCGGCCATCAATGATGGTGGTTCCACGGCCAGTCATGGTGGCGTAGATCTTGTTGTTGGACGGGTTTACCACGATGCTGCGAACCCGGGTAGCCGTGACTATGTGCGCAGTTTCGGTCAGGGTGGCGCCGTCGATCACCTTGATGGATCCGTCGCTGTTCCAAGTGCCGGATTCGACGTAGATCTTGTCGGTGGCGGGGTTCACCGCCAAAGTTCCGAGTGGGCCTTCGGATGCCAAGGATCCCGTGATTTTGTCAGTGGCACCGTCGATGACCTTGACGCTGGATCCATACTTTGGTGTCGTCGTGACGTAGATTTTGTTCTTTGACGGATTGATCGCGATAGCACCGATCCCGCCCGCACCCACGGACACAGTTGACGTGATCTTTCCGCTGGCGTCGATGACTTTCACAGTCCCGGCGGAAAGAGCGTAGGCCTTGTTGGTGGCAGTATTGACTGCAATGTCTTGCGCACCGGCGGAGTTCAGGATCGGAGTGGCCACGTTTGTAGCGCCATCGATGATCTTGAGGCCATTTGCAGTGCTGACATAGACCTTATTGGTCTTTTCGTTTACCGCAATGACGTGTGCACTAGCGCCAACTGCGACGGTGGTGGCTGCGTGGGTCACGCCGTCAACTACTGCGACCGAACCGGAATCGCTGACGTAGATCTTGTTCGTCGCCGTGTTTACAGCGATGTGAGACGACATGACATCGGGCTGATACACATTCGCTGTGCCACCTCCGCCGATGCTGTAAATGCCGCCTAAAGTCGACACATAGGCTGTGTCGGTTACTGAATTCACGGCTATATGGGAAGGCTGCTCACCCACTGGGACGGCATCCTCTACGGCGTCAGCCGTAGCCGGCGCGGCAGCAGTTCCCAACACCAGCGCCAGGGTCAAAGCGGCGGTGCCGAACCCAGAGACTATATGCCGTCGTCGTATGCCAACCGGCCCGCGCGCGCGCGAACCCCACAAAACAATACTCAAGGAATCCCCCGGAAGTCGTGACGCTGAAGCGCGTCTTCATGGGTATTCTATATTGGTTGTAGGCCCAGTGGGTGAGAGAACCCGCCCAGTGGGCAGCCAACCCCAAATGCTAGTAGGGGCCGGAATGCTAGGCTATGGGCCAGTCGTCTCAAAAACTTCCAGCCTTGTAAAGTTCGTATATTCCGAGTGAGTTTTATAGGGTTCGTCCATGACTACGCTCGGTAAAACTGTCCGAAAAGCTGTGATTCCGGCCGCTGGCCTGGGCACTCGCTTCCTGCCAGCCACAAAAGCTATGCCGAAGGAAATGTTACCGGTGGTGGATGCACCGGCTATCCAGTACGTCGTTGAAGAGGCAGTCAACGCAAAGCTGACTGACATTCTGATGATCACGGGACGCAGCAAGCGCGCGCTGGAGGATCACTTCGATGGTGCTCCTGCCCTGGAACGGACCCTGGAACTAAAAGGTGATCAGACCCGCTTGGAGTCAGTGCAGTACGCTTCAGGTCTGGGCCCCATTCACTATGTGCGCCAGGGAGAGCCCAAGGGGCTCGGACACGCTGTGCTGTGCGCTCGTCAGCACGTAGGAGATGAACCCTTCGCCGTTCTGCTAGGCGACGATCTGATTGACGAGCGCGACGAGTTGCTAACGACCATGATGGAAGTGCAAGCTCAAACAGGCGGTTCGGTGATTGCCTTGATTGAGGTAGAGCCGTCTCAGATCAGCTCGTATGGGTGTGCCGACATATCCACCATTGACGGTCAAGGTTATGTACGTGTAAATAGCTTGGTCGAAAAACCGGATACGGATGAGGCTCCCTCCAACCTTGCAGTAATTGGTCGATACGTTCTGCACCCTTCAGTCTTTGATGTCCTCGAACGGACTGAACCTGGCCGTGGGGGTGAGATCCAGCTGACAGACGCGCTGCAAACTCTTGCCGCGGGCCATGGCGAAGGCGCCGGGGTCTTTGGTGTCGTCTTCCGCGGAAGGCGTTACGACACTGGTGACAAGCTCAGTTATCTTAAGGCCGTGATCACTTTGGCGTCCGAACGCCCCGAGTTCGGCGAAGAGCTAAAGGCATGGATGAAGGGCTTCCTGGACTAGCCGGAGCTACGCTGCAGCCATAGCCGCGGACAAATGCGGGTTTCGCTCCTTGTTCGGTATAGTTGGTGTTCTTCGCAGGTTTGCCGGCGAAGAACCACACAAAAAAGATCCGTCCCGCCCTTTCGGGCGTGGGCGGATCTTTTTGTTTACGGTGGCTAAATAGGCGAAATTTCCCGAATAGTCTGGACATGGCCTTTCAGCCGTGTCTCCTGGGCACGGTCACTTGCATCGTAGAACCACCACTGTATGTTTCCTTCTGTGGCTCGTGCGGCTGAAATAACTTCTTCGGTCGCTAGCCCCTCGTTGATCACGAATGTAGGCATCATTTCCTCCCCAATTTGAGTGCAGCCCGGGGAACTCCGACAACCAGAGCTCCGCCCGAGGCGAGTTCGCACTGGATTCTATCTCAGGAATCACAGTGAAAGAGCCGGAGGACGCGCCCACGTCCACTGTAAGAGGCGTTACAAGACGACCACCGGATTCTGTTTCGGCCATGTCGTGCTGTATGGTTACACGCGAGGGCCTCCCGTGTGATCAGTGGTTTCTAGACATCTCTGCTGACCACCGGGAGGCTTTTCCTGTCTCATTTTGGGACGAACCCTGCCGGAGGCAGGCCCCGAGTGCATTTCCAATCCTCAGAATGGCGCTAACGCGTCGCCGTCATCGTCGGGACGTTCAGAACCTGGCCAGGAGTGCTGTTTGCTAAGGTTAGTAAGCCTGAACCGTCGACTGCATGAGATTGAACGAATTGGAACCTGACCTGAAGCTGAACCAAACCAGGGCACGAGTGTGGAGGTCCGGACAGGTGTCCAGTGGCGACCTCAATCCCACAAGGCAGTCGCTAGTTGCCCTTCTCAAGTGCGTGGGCAGCGATGTAGGCCCCCAGTTGGTCTTTCGAAAGGGCTGCTGCGATCTCCGAGATGGCCGTGGTGTCCGCCACGACGATCGACTGACCATCTGCGGACGTTCCGGTCCCAAGCGTGGGCAGAGTGAACATGACAGTGTCACTTGCTCTAAGGTTCTTCATGCCCAAGGCGAGGCTACCGATGGCAGCGGCGTCGAAACTCTTGTCGACGCTGATGAAGGGTGACACAGCGCTGACCATGCTGTTGACTGTGACAGGGTTAGCCAGGGTCTCGCGGGCGATGGTCTTGCTGATGATTGCATTCATGTAGGCCTGCTGATTTCGCACTCGCTGATAGTCGCCGTCGCTGAATGACATTCGTTCACGGACGAAGGCAAGTGCTTCGTCGCCATTGAGCGTCTGCTTGCCTGCTTCGTAGTAGTGGCCCTTCATGGGACCCTTTGCCGGCGCGAACGGGATCTTAACATCGACCTCCACGCCGCCCAGGGCATCGGTAAGACCCTTGAAGCCTTCGAAATCGACCATGGCGACGTGGTCGACGCGCTGCTGGAAGAGCAACTCCACGGTCTGGACCATGAGGGGAACACCACCCTGAGCGAGCGCCGAGTTGATTTTCGACTCGCCCTTTCCTGGGATCTCCACCCAGAGGTCACGCATGAGGGAGACGGCGTAGACGTTCTTGCGGTCTGCCGGGATATGCACGAGCATGAGCGTGTCAGCCCGTTGATCAGTGGAGGCCGCCGTATCGACGTCGAGCTCAGCAGCGCCACGGGTATCACTGCCCATCACAAGAATGTTCATCGGCGCAGTGCCGTTGACGGGCTCGGCCTTCTGTGGTCTCGTCGACTCCTCCGGGAAAGCAGTCTCAATCTTCGTTGTTCCAGAGTTGAACGTTTGCGCCAAATTGAAGATGTAGGCGCCTCCGATTAGGCCTGCAACCAGCACCGCCGCAGCAAAGCCAAGGAGGACGTTGCGTCCGGTTCTTTTACCGCTTTTCCGACGTCGGTGGCGGGATTCCGCCGGGGGGGTTTCGGTGTCTGTCGGGAGCGTCATGAGTTCCTTGGTGTCGGTATCAGCAGTAACAATTCTATCAAGGGGTGTGGGCGTTAGCTTCAACGGCTGATTGCCGCCCCTCTAGATCCGTGCTCATTGGTTGGAAACAAATTCTTCCGACTTCCCCCCCCAACTATTGACCACAGTGACGGCGAAATCACGGCCGCTGTCGGCACTTGTTGGGCCAACATCGACGATGATGAGTTCCAGTTTTGGGTTCGCGCCTCGACCTTGTCCGTACTCAAGATTCACGCTTCTGGGCTCCAGGACCATCTTCTGATGTTCACCCGCATTGGTAGTCCACCTGACTTCCACTCGCCCTCCAGTAAGACTGAAGCCTTGGACTTCGACGCGGCCATCTGAAGCATCAAACTTTGTACCCGTAATGATTGGCGTCGGCCGACTCGACTTGAGCTGGTTCTTGAGAGGAACTCCGGTGCCCTCGCAGGTGTAATACGAATCCCACATGAACGAGACGACCTTTTGTGGATCGGGCAGTTGCTGCAACTGGCGGTCCAACCTGACTTTGCTCGACTGTCCGCGCAAACTGCTCCCGCAGGCATTTGAAGGTGTCGCCGGTGTCATGCCCTCCAAGTTTGCCCATAGTACGGCGTCGGTCCCCGATAGCCCGGATAAGGCGGCAAGGAAGTACTCTCTAATTGGGGCTACATATTTGCTGCTCCATGACCCCTTGCCGACGACAGTGGCCGCGAAGCGGTCAACGGGATCGTCAGCCTCATGCGGCAAAAATGCTCCGGCCTTGCCAGTACCCATACCATCTTGGACGGCGATGATCAGTTGCAGACCGCCAGAGGTATCAGCAATCCGGCGGCTTCCCTCACGGGCTTCTTCCACGCTAATGCTGACAGCATTACGTCGCGTGTCGAGATAGGGGCTGACGATGGCTGCCCTTGTTGGAAAAATGTCACGGACGGCTCTATTTTGCATTTCGTAGAGACTTAGAATTGAGTCAAATGCTGGACTGTTGCTGAGCGGCATTTCGGTATGGTGATAGAAACCTGCAAGCCCAGGTACGTCGTTGACGGCTGCTTGATACTCCAAAAACCGTTCCGTAAAAAGCGCAAGTGTTTTCTGGTAAGTAAGGTCGGGTAGGTAATCTGGGTTCGTCAGTTTCACGGGAGAGGGTAAACCCGCATAGTACTGCATGCCCAGCCGGGTTGAGACGGCAGCCAAGGATGCCGAAGGATCGTCAGCATCCTTGCTGTTCCCACCGATCACGACGACGTCGTAAACGCCGTTTGTCGATGTGCAACCGTTTCCTTTTGTTGGCAGCACTAAAACAGTGTAATATTTATTGTTACTCATCACGGTTCGGTCGCGCGGGCATTTAGTAACTGAGGTGTCCCATCTGCTGCCATCCGAGTAAGTGAAATATCGATTGACACTAATGCCGTCCGTGGAACTTTCAGTGCAGTTCTTTCCATCGATTTGGCATTCAACAGAAATTGCTTCGACCGTGGCCGGCTTCAAAAGTGTTCCGAATGTTATGACCGTGTCGCCGCCGAGTGCTTTGATTTCCGCCAGTTTTCGTTGGTTGGTCGCATCGCTGGAACTCGCAGAAATAAAGTATCCGCTAATGGGGTAAGGCGGAGCCGCGGCACTTTCAGACTTGCTGTCTAGTGGATCTGGCTCGTTCGCGATACCGAACAGCCTGGCTACAACCGCAATGAGAAGTACTGAAACTACTATGCTCCCACGTAGCCACATGCGTGGGCGAGATTTCTTATTGCGGGCAGAGTCGGGCGTTGCCTCTGTTCTCCGCAGCCATCGGAGCGTCATCTTATCCTTTTGGTGAGGTCGGCAGAGATGACTCTATCAATCAGAACCTGCCGGGGGGCGAACTAACGGCTAGGGCGGGAGAGGTTCTAAATCATACGATAAACTGATGCGGGTCGCCCTCCGAAGGTGGACGTCCGCGCGCCGCCACGTCTCAGGCAGCGCAGCACGATCCGAGAACGTGTGCATTTTCGGCGAACAAATAACGGGGGTTAAGATGGGAAGGGTAATCAGACGTGTCCAAGCCACAAGCGCCGTCCTGTTGCTGGCCATTCTCGGGTTCGTAGGCGCCCAACCTGCTGGTGCTACGGACACAAATCCCGCACCCGCGGAACAACCTAGCGAATCTCCGAGCCCAGATCCCACGGCACCGCCAATCCTGGTGCCCCCTGTTGTCACTGACCCAGTGGTCCCACCTGTGCTCCAGCCTGATCCGATCCCAGCGCCCGTGGATACAAACCCCGCGCCGGTGGATACGAACCCCGCGCCGGTTCCTGATCAACCCCCAACTGTTGAGCCAGTCGTGCCGGCAGAGGTCCACCCTGTGGCACCAGTACCTCTTGCACCGGCGGGTTTCCTCCCTCCTCCGACGCCTGACGCCCCGCCGGTCGCCGTGGACTACGGCATCAATGATCAGTCCGTGCAACCTGACGCGGCTGAGGTTGAAGCATCCTCGACTACTGACGCTGAGCCTACCCCGACACCCGTAGCAACCAGGACTTACGCTCCGCCCATTGCCAGCGCGGAGATTGCCGGCCCTCTTAGGGCCGCTCTGTCGCCCGCGGCCGAGAGTAACTTGGTTGTGCAAGGTCTCACTGTGCTGGTGCTTGTGTTGCTTGGCGTTGCGTACTTCAGAGCACTACGGTCCAAGGGAATCCGTGGACCACGCCTTGACGGCAAGTAGGCCCATGGTTAGGTCCCTCTCAGGGGAAAAGATTGCGGTAGATCCGGCATCGCCGATGCGCCTCATGCTTCTCACACACTCGTACTGGCCGGAACACAGTCCGCCGCAGCGCCGCTGGGCGTCTCTGACGCGGGAATTTCGACGTGCAGGATGGAACGTCGACGTCGTAGCGCCGGTGGCACACTATCCGAATGGCCGCCGCAACCTGCCCCGGCGTGAGGCGGGATTAGCTTTTGCACACCAGAGCGGACCTCACGGTGAAGTAATCAGGCGAGTCCCGTACCTACGCCACCTGGGAACCTCGTCACTAGCGCGTTTTGTAGACCAGTTTTTCTCCGCAGTGATGTCTGTCCCCGTGGGACTCTTAGGGCAAAAACCGGATGCGATTCTTGCAACGGCGCCTAGTCTGCCGACCTTAGCCACAGGGTACGTCCTATCCAGGCTCCGCCGGGTGCCGCTCATAGTTGAGATGCGAGACGCCTGGCCCGACTTGGCGCGGGATGCGCGGATGGTCCAAGGGAGCGTGAAAAGCCTCGTGGAAAGGGTCGTTGAGTTTGTGCAACAGCGAGCGGATCTTGTCGTGACAGTCACCGACGGTTTCGCCGCAACCCTGCGTGACCGTGGTATTCGGAATGTGGTGACCATAAGTAACGGACTCGATCTGAGTTCGATTCCTTTCCTGGAACCCCCGGCATCCGTGCGTGACGTCTTTCACGCGCTATACCTTGGCAACCATGGCAAGAGTCAGCGGTTGGACGTGCTGATTCGGGCAAGCGCTTTGCTGGGTGACGGATTTCATTTGACCTTGGTTGGACACGGAACCAGCCGCCCGCAACTGGTAAAGCTTGCTCGTGAGATCGATGCGCCGGTTACTTTCTACCCCTCACTTCAGGGGGCGGAGGTCATCGATAAATACCGCGAAGCAGACACGTGCATTGTGTCTCTCCGGGACGATTGGAAGTCGTTTGAAACTACTGTCCCATCAAAGACCTACGAGGTTCTTGCGATCGGCCGTCATGTGACTGCGGTGGTGCGGGGAGAGGCTGAGCGCATCATCCTTGAAGCCCGCGGCGGAGACGTCGTGTCTGCCAGCCCTGAGGCCGTAGCCCAGCTATGGCGGGAACTCGCCGCTGATCGAAGCCGTCTCTCATCAGGCTCCAGCGGACGTGAATGGGTCCGGAATAACGCCGACTACACTCAGCTGGCTGTTAGATACATGCAGGAAATTTCGGCGCTCGTGCGGTCTGGAAAAGCTATACGGCAGGTGCGTCGCCCGTGATTCAGTTCATTCGAAATATTCGACTAGCGGCGGGGACTGTTTCCGAACATTTGACTGAAGCGCCGTTTGTTCTCGTCTTGCAGGTCCTACGACGAATTCCCTCCCGTCTTGTACGGCCGGCCGCCCGTTTCGTTTCCCGTTTGGCGCCTGGATCTTGGCGCCCAATACTCCTTTTGGCCAGCCTTGCGGCGGGGGATGTTGAAGGGTTGGCCCGACGCCTAGATCGCGCTGTAGGGGCCGGCACCGGAGGAGATCGCGCCCGTAAAGCTGCCGAAGTGGCTTTGGCTGCGGGCCTGCCGCATTTTGCGGATTGCCTTTTGCGATTGGTGGCGGATTCACGTCAAACGGCGTCTACTGTAGCTCGGCGCAAATGGTACGACGGCGACATGAGCGACGCGGTCGGCGTGCTCCATGGCCAGGCTGGCAGCACAACCAAGCAGCGGCTCCGTTTGAAGTCAGAACTCAAGGTCTTCCAAGGCTGGAACCCTGTGGCACCGGCGGTCCTAATGACGCCGGAGCCTCGCCGCGTCCTGCACTTAGTGACAAACTCAGTACCCCACACAGGAAGCGGCTACGCGCGACGCACGCATTCCATTTTAACGGCGCAGCAGGAAGCCGGTTGGGAACCGTTGGCCGTGACTCGAATGGGATACCCCGTTCAAATTGGGGTCCTGACCGCGAGGAACCTGGACGTAGTTGGTGGTGTCAGATACGAGCGGATCCTGCCCGGAGCTATGGCCTCAAAGATGGATGATCGTTTGCAGCAGCAAACGACCGAACTCTTGACAATTGGCAAGAAGTTCAGGCCATCAGTCATCCACACTACAACCCATTTCGTGAATGGTCTTGTGGCGAGGGAAGTCGCCCACGCACTGGATATTCCGTGGGTCTATGAAGTACGTGGACAGCTTGCAGATACTTGGGCATCGAGCCGTAGTGAGGCGGCACGCAACAGCGAACGATACCGGCTCTTCAAGGAACGCGAAGCTGAAGTCATGCGATCAGCTGACCTTGTCGTAACCCTCGGCGAATCGATGAAACGGAATATTGCGTCCTTCGGTGTAGAAAAGGACAAGATTCTGATAAGTCCCAACGCCGTGGGCGGTGCCTACCTCGAGGCTCCAATGGAGCATGGGGAGGCTCGGCGGATTCTAGGTCTTGATCCCAAAAATCTCTACATAGGGACAGTCAGTAGCCTTGTTGACTATGAAGGTCTCGATGATCTAATTGCGTCATTTGCGCTACTTGCGCCTAGACTGCCTAGGTTGAAGCTGGTTCTCGTGGGGGACGGAACGGCTGCGCCCACGCTAAGAGCCCAGGTGAAGCGTTTAGGACTCTCGGACCGGACGATCTTCACAGGCCGGGTTCCTCCTGACCAGGCGCGACTCTATCATTTGGCGCTTGACGTCTTTGTCGTGCCCCGAAAAGATCTTGCGGTTACGCGGTCTGTTACGCCGCTGAAGCCTGTCGAAGCT
Organism: Arthrobacter sp. R3-55; assembly: GCF_054161505.1. Lineage (NCBI taxonomy): Bacteria > Bacillati > Actinomycetota > Actinomycetes > Micrococcales > Micrococcaceae > Arthrobacter > Arthrobacter sp. R3-55. The sequence continues at coordinate 1,112,342 of NZ_CP096423.1, forward strand.
CTAGCCTCTGGACGGCCAGTTGTAGCCAGTGATTTGGATGCGTTGAGGGAGATCGTGCACGACGGCATAAACGGCAGACTAACCGAGGCGGAGAATCCTGTCCTCTTGGCTGATGTTTTGTTCGAGCTACTGAACGATGAAGGTTTGCGCCGGCAGATGGGATCCGCGGGGAGGGCTGAAGTACTCGCCTCGAGGACATGGCGAGCCAATGCTCTTGGGTACGGCCAGGCATATGAAAATTTGGCGTTTAACTATTCTAGGAGGGCCAGCTGATGTCGACGACGATGGCTCGAGAGCCTAAGCATGCTCAGGTGGGGCCCGAAACTGAGGACGTCGTACAACTGAAGTGGGTTGAGGATAGGCCATCTGTTGTGCGGGACCCTGTAAGGCGAAATGCCCTTCACCGGCTTAAGAGAACAAGGGGAAACATCTAGTGTCCGCGAAAAAGGCTAGGTTACCAGCGCCTGCGGCCATACAGCCGATGTCGGTAGACATCCGAAAGCTATCACGCGTCGGATCAAGGCCTGGCTTCTTAGACTACTTGGTCCGGCTCTGGGACTACAGGCAATTTATTTTCTATGATGCCCGGGCGCGAGTGCAGAGCGGAACACGCAAGGATCGGCTTGGAAGCGCTTGGCTGTTGCTGAATCCGGTGTTCAATGGCCTCACCTACTACGTGATCTTTGGCCTTTTGCTCCAAACGAGCCACGGGATCGAGAACTTTGTCGGGTATCTGGTTGTTGGGATATTTCTATTTCAGCTGAGTGCAGGAGCTATAACGGCAGGGGCACGTTCCATCCGCAACGGGAAGTCCGTGGTTCAAGCCTTTAACTTTCCTAGAGCCGCTCTTCCTCTGGGAGCCAATGTCCGCGAGATGCTCTCGGCGGTGCCCCTCATTCTGGGTATGCTGCTACTGGTAGTAATTCTGCCCCCGGCTGAAGTCATCAGTTGGAAGTGGCTTCTAATAGTCCCTGCGGTTGTGCTCCAAGGAGTTTTCAACCTCGGCATTGGCATGATTCTTGCCCGGATTATCTCCACCATTCATGATGTGACGCATTTGCTGCCGTTCGTAATCAGGGCATGGATGTATGGATCTGCGGTGTTCTACTCCTACGAGAGATTCATTCAGGATCCCACTGTTCTGGCAGTGATGAAATTCAACCCTCTTTTTAATGTCATAGACATCGTCCGGAGTTGTGTTCTGTATGACAGGGTTCCCGCGTGGGAGTCCTGGACGAGCTTGGCCGTAGTTGCGCTGACGGCACTTCTTATCGGCTTCTTCTTCTTCTGGAAGGGGGAGGAGACCTATGGTCGAGATTGACCAAACGGTTTTTTTGGATGGTCCGCCCTGTGTCGTGATCGATAAGGTGAAGATGACTTATCGAGTAGCGTCATCAGACGAGAGGACGACGATCGCGCGTAGAGGCCTCAAGGGCAGAATCCGCAGGCTATTTCGTCACACCAACCTCGTCACAGTGAGTGCGCTCAAGGAAATTTCCTTGGTCGTAGAACGCGGTGAGTCTGTCGGGATCATCGGTCGCAACGGATCCGGCAAGAGCACACTAATGAAGCTAATCAGCGGGCAGGCAGCACCGTCCGAAGGAGCTGTTTATGCGTCGAGTACCCCGGTCTTGCTGGGAGTAAATGCCGTATTGGTCCCCGAGCTCTCAGGTGATCAGAACGTGGTGCTGGGATGCTTGGCCATGGGTATGAGTATGGAGCAAATAGACGAGCAGTTTGACAGCATCGTGGAAGTTTCCGGCCTGGACTCAGCTATCTATCTGCCGATGAAATCTTATTCTGCAGGTATGGCATCGCGCCTTCGCTTTGCGATTGCGGCGGCCGTTAATCCAGAGATTCTCTTGGTTGATGAGGCACTGAATACTGGTGACGCCCAGTTTGGTAACCGAAGCAAGGCTCGAATGGACGAGCTCCGGTCGCAGGCAGGGTGTGTGTTCATCGTTAGTCACAGCCTCGACACCATCCGCGACATGTGTTCTCGCGTGCTTTGGCTGGACAAGGGTGAGCTGATCATGGATGGAGACCCCGAGGAAACAACGAGGCTATACCAAGAGTTTTCGTCCCATCTTTCGAAGGGAAACAACATCAGCGCGGCCAAAATTAAGGACGACGCTAGAGCAAATCTTGTGGCTACCCAAATTATGGAGAGAGCCAGCGGCAGACGAACGGAGGGACGCTGACATGCTCTTAATTGATGAGCTTCGAAAGGCAGCGTGGCATTTGCGCCAAGGGGGGCTCGCTGAACTTGGCGAATGGCGACGACGCCAAAAAATTGAAAACAGAATGAAGAGAGCGCGGAAGTCGAGAGCTCTGACCCCCGGTCCGCACAACGAAAAGCCTGACTCAAGGAAGCAGCAAACATTCGGACCGCACCGTGTGCCGGACCGGGCTCCGCGACGAACAGATCTTACAGTTGGCGTGATCTTGGATGATTTTTCCGCCGCCGCCTTTGCTTATGAGTGGAATCTCCTGCATTTGCTTAAGGAAAAGTGGCAGGATCAGCTCACCGAGACTAAAGTGGACTTTCTCTTTGTAGAATCGGCATGGAACGGTAACGGCGGGTCTTGGCAGTACCAACTCATGGGGACATCTGGCCCTAAGCCTGAGTTTCTCGCCCTCATGGCGTGGTGCAAAGAGCATTCCATTCCCACTGTCTTCTGGAATAAAGAGGATCCCCCACACTACGACGACTTCCTCCCAGCAGCGAAGCAGTTTGACGTCGTTTTCACAAGTGATTCGGATCGAATTCCGGTTTATCAGAGGGATTTGGGGCATGACAGGATTGCCGCACTTCCTTTTGCAGCTCAGCCAGCCATCCACAATCCCATGCGAGTTGGACAGGGGAGGCACTCGAAGGGTGTGGCCTTTGCCGGCATGTACTTCGCTCATAAATATCCGGAGCGTCGACAGCAGATGGATTTGTTGCTAAGTGCTGCAAGAGATGCGGCCGCTCAGTCCGGTCCGAAACTCGAGATATTCTCTCGCCAGTTGGGCGGGGACTCGAACTACCAGTTCCCCGTTCCTTTCAACGAACACGTGGTCGGTAGCCTGGATTACCCAAGGATGCTTACGGCATACCGTGCCTACAAGGTCTTTCTGAATGTGAACTCGGTTGTTGATTCGCCGAGCATGTGTGCCCGTAGAATCTTCGAGATCACTGCGTCCGGTACTCCGGTGGTCTCCACACCAAGCGCCGCCATTAGGCGATTCTTCGAGGCAGATGAAGTCCTGGTCGCGGATACCAGGCAGCGTGGGGAGCATCAGATCCGCATGCTTGCACGCAGTTCGGAGTTCAATGATCGAGTCGTTCACAGAGGTCAGCGACGTATCTGGACTGAAAACACGTATGCCCACAGGGCGGAGACTGTAGTGGCTTCGGTCTTACCTGAAAGAAGTCAGCCAGTAGCACTCCCGTCCGTAAGCGCACTTGTGCCGACGATCCGCCCTCACCAGTTGGAGCATGTTTTCGCCACTGTCGGCAGGCAGGTGGACGTGGATATCGAGCTAGTGTTGCTGACACATGGCTTTGAAGTAGCACCGAGCAGGGCGCGGAGTCTGGCCGAAAAGTATGGCGTAAGCAGATTCACGATCTTGTCGGCTACTCGGGAAGTCCCCCTCGGGGAATGTCTTAATATGTGTGTTAGCGCTTCCAGTGGAGAAGTGCTTACAAAGATGGATGACGACGACTACTACGGTCCACGCTACCTTGCAGACTTGCTGCATGCCTTGGACTTTTCAAAGGCCACTGTAGTTGGCAAGCTTGCCCATCACATGCATTTCTCATCCACCGGCGCGACAGTGCTTCGCATGCCGCATATGGAGCACCGAGAAAGCCGCCTGGTAATGGGGCCGACGATAACGGCTCGGCGGACGGTGTTTGAGGAGACGCCCTTTGAGGCCCTGAACAGAGGTGAGGACACTGCTTTCCTTAAGGCTGTGACAGATGCCGGAGGGACGATTTATTCGGCCGACAGGTTCAACTTCTGTCAGCTCAGAAAAGGCGAAGGCCACACGTGGGATGTTTCTGATGAGGAACTGGCTGCGTCCGGTGAAATCAAGTTCTTTGGAGATCCCAAAGAGCACTTAACTGTCTAAAAGGGGCAATGTAATGACGTCTATCGAGACAGCTGCGGTAATAGGCCTCGGCTACATTGGACTGCCCACTGCGGCCATCCTCGCAACCAACGGCATCAACGTCATCGGCGTGGATGTAAATCAGAGCACTGTCGACGCAGTGAACCGAGGTGAGGTTCCTTTCGTGGAGCCAGACCTGGGTGTCCACGTTGCCGGCGCGGTAAGCCAGGGCCACCTAAAGGCGACACTAGACACTCCAGCTGCGCAGGCGTATATCGTGGCCGTCCCAACTCCGTTCCGGGACGACCGGTCGGCAGACCTTAGTTTCATCGAAGCTGCCGCACGCGGGATTGCACCACAGCTGCAGGGCGGTGAACTCATCATTCTGGAATCAACGTCCCCGCCACGCGCCACCAGGCACCTCGCCGAATACCTACTGGACCTTCGGCCTGATCTGTCACTCGATGGTGCTGGCGGATCTCCCGTGATCCACGTCGCCCACTGCCCGGAAAGGGTCTTGCCGGGCCGAGTCATGATTGAACTCGTTACCAACGATCGCATCGTGGGGGGTCTTACTCCCGAAGCTGCCAGTCTCGCGCGCGATCTGTACGCTGTGTTCTGTAAGGGCGAGATCCTGATGACAGACGACGTAACAGCTGAAATGGCCAAGCTCGTCGAAAATTCGTACCGGGACGTCAATATTGCTTTTGCCAATGAACTCTCAGTGATTAGCTCCAAGCTCGACATTGATGTCTGGGAACTTATTCGTCTCGCGAATCATCACCCCCGCGTCAATATTCTGAATCCGGGGCCCGGCGTAGGCGGCCACTGCATTGCGGTTGACCCATGGTTTATTGTTTCTGCTGCCCCGACTGAATCGCGATTGATAAAGACGGCCCGCGAAGTCAATGACGCCAAACCCGGCTGGGTTGTCAGTGAAGTGATGGCGGCCGTTGAGGCATTGGATCATGGAGCTGAAGTTGCAGTGCTGGGTCTTGCATTCAAAGCCAATATCGACGATCTACGCGAATCGCCTGCCATCGAAATTGCTGTGGACCTGGCGAGTAAGTTGACAGGAAACAAGATCAATATTGCTGAGCCGCACGTGCAAGTGCTACCCACAAGACTGCAGGGACTCGAAAATGTTGAGCTGATGGACCCTATCACGGCCGTGCGTAGGTCCTCGGCCGTTGTGCTGTTGGTGGACCACGAAGCTTTCAGGGAAGTAGCCAACCATCTCAAAGGCAAGCTACTCGTCGACACCCGCGGATTCTTCAATGCGTGACATCACTCTGCACTTTGTGCCAACTTAGCAGCGCTTTCACCCCTTGATTCGCTGCAGACTGCCCCGTGCGCGCAATTTGGGAGTGGAAACGGGCTGACTGGCGCAAATTCTGGGGTCGGAAGACTCTGGTCGGGTGAGAAGAAGCGCCATAGGATTAGAGCTCCAAGGCCATTCTTTTCTGGGGACACTCCTTTATGACTACACGTAAGATGTTGATCGCGGCGTTCATTGTTTCGGCTTCGCTTGCCGTTTGCGGAGCTGCTCCGGCACACGGGGCGAGTGCGCCAGACTATACGGGCGTGGGTTCCAGCAGTATCGCACCGCCATCTGCAGGCGCCAGGATGATATACGTGGACGATCAAGGATCGGACGTCGTAGGAGTGAACCAGCCTTGGGGTTACGTCGAGTACAACCGCGTGACCTGCTTGGACACGGGGACCATGCCGCCCAACCAGCCGTCCTGTCCCGAACCGACTATCAGCCAACCGCTCAAGACCGTGCAGGCCGGCGTAAAAATAGCCAAGCCGGGAGACGTAATCGTAGTTCGGGCCGGTACGTACGATGAGAAAGTCGGTTGGGCCGCCCGTCCAGCTAGGTCAGATGCCCCCATTCATCTCCAGTCTTATCCAGGAGAGATGGTTCAGATTAACGGATATTTGTCCCTCACCGGTGCCGACTATTGGATCGTCCAAGGAATCCGCTGGGGTTACAGTGCATCCAACACCACGGGCCAGGCTATTGTGAGCTATTTTGGTGGGACTGGTTGGTCCTTCATTAAGAATGAAGTGGCTGGTACCCGTGGCGTGGCGAACATTCTTGTGCGGGAGAAGACTCCGGCTAACTGGACCAATGAAGGCCGAACGGCGGCGGCGCCGCACAACTACATGATTGGCGCCAACTGCATTCGCGACGCGGCCAAGACCGGGAACGTGGGCGAAATGCACAACATCTACCTCATGCCCACTGTCTACTCGAGCGGGGGCACCATCGAGAATAACCTGATGGGCGGCGCCCCGCTCGGGTCCAACATCAAAGCGTCCGGCAGTACCGACCCAAGTAGTGCACCAAAGGACGTGGTGATCCGAAACAACACGTTACTTTATGGTGCTTCTGGGATTGTTATCGGGCAACAGGCCGAACGAGTCGAGACCGTTGGCAATCTAATCGCCATGGGAACACAGTCAGGACCTTACGATGGTGGCGTCAAAACCTACGACTTGGTGAAGGCAGACACTGACTCGGTAAAGGACACTCTCATCCAAGGCTACGCAACGCCAATCCGCCAGCCCTGGCAGGCAACGCCCGTTCTCTACGTTCGTCGAAATGTTACCCCAGCTACAGTGGCCCTTACCGGCTCCCTTGCGAACTGCACTGTCAAAGCTTCAGATCCGGCTGTTCGTCTTGCATACGGGCATCTTTCAACGAAATAGAGGCTGCTCCCCCGGCTGGGTTGGTCTCTGAAGTATTCACGAGTTAAGGCACTTGGCTCTGTTGTTTGCGTTAGTGAAGAGGGATATTTGGCCGATTTCAACCTTTCCCTTTCCGACCTGCCAGCCCTTTACGGTCAGGGACTTGCAGGAAACACCTTCCGGAAGATCAAAGCCCGCGAAGTAGGTGCGCTGGCCGCTATCAAGATGTAGATAGCGAAAATGGCCAATATCTTCCATGACCGATTTAGTGATCCTGTGTTTGTATAGGTGCAGGCCCTCGGCTCCTTCAAGCTCAAGTGACAAAATCAGCCTAACCGCGGAACTCGCACTTCGTGCATCGAATTGAAGCCCGAAAGCTGAAGCACCTGGCGGAATTGAAAAGGTCGGGGGGTCGGCGACCGCGTCTTTCCACGCAAGATCCGTAGTGGACACCACGCCTCCCGGTTCCTCGCGACCTTGAGACATCGCTGTCTCAAGGGCTGCGAACTTATCTGCCACGACTTCGTAAACGTGGTCTCCGTAGTGGTACGGCGCCACACCCCATTTGTGGGTCTTGCTGGCCGCGACCTGATCCCAAGGGATGTCGAGATAGTTCACGCCCATGTGTTCGCGAACGAATCCTACATAACGAGCCAAGACATTGTTTGCTTCATCGGGAAACAAGTCCCAAGTCTTCTTGAGCGGAGTGCCTTCGTTATCCCACATGGACCATGGCAGGTTAAATAGTAGGAGCTTCGACTGCAAGCCGCGTGCCTTTGTGAACTCGGCAAATTTCCTTACTGACTCCTGCCAAAGCTCATAGTGCTCATCCGTTCCAAACTGAATCCAAGTGGCCTCGTCAAAGTTCTCCATGAGACCACTTTGGATTAGCTCGACTGATCGGGTTACGTACGTGTTGTCTGCGACCTTGATGACACCCAATCGTTCATCTGTAAGGTCCCAGAAGATGTAGTCGGCTTGATCTGCAACGTCCGATAGCGTTCGGAAGATGCTGCCATCGAAGTCACCTTGGAGGTTGCGGATTTGGAAGCGGCTTTCCAAGGTGCCCAGCTGTGCCGAAGCGGGGTAAACATCGCTGACTGCACTGATGAGCGACTGCCTGGCCGTATATCCCAGGAGTCGATGCTTGGACATGTCGAGAAACTCGACCGAGTCGCGGGATACACAGCTGCCGTAAACATAAATACGTGCCAATGGTCGAACACCTAAGGATAGAGGGATGCATTCGTTCCGTGTTTATCGCGGCGACGAACAAAGATTTGAAGCCATTCGGCCGGTCCATGGAGAGGACCGGCCGAATGGTTCTAGCTAAGCGAGGAAGAGGATGCCATGGCTGGAACTGATCTACGGCCGAGTGATTCGAAACGCCATCCACGATCTGTCCAAGCGTCCGGGTTCAGGACATTTCGACCGTCGATGATCGCTTTTGACTCAACCAGAGGTTCCAGATCCTTTGGTTCCAAAGCCGAGAACTCCTGCCACTCCGTAAGCAAAATCGTCAGATGGCTGCCCTGAAGTGCCTCCTCAAGAGAGTCGGCATACTTGAGCCGCGGGAATCGTGAGCGCGCGTTGTTCATGGCCTCAGGATCATAGATTGAAACTTCGGCTCCAGCGTTAAAGAGCTGTGCCGCAACGTCAAGAGCGGGGGAGTCGCGCACATCATCGCTGTTCGGCTTAAATGCCACACCCAGCACGGTAATGGTCCGACCGTCTAGTTCGCCTAGGAGTTCCGTTGCAAGGTGCACAACTCGCTCTCGCCGTCGAAGGTTGATTTCATCCACTTCGGAAAGGAATCGCATGGTCCTGTCTAACCCAAGTTCACTGACCCTAGCCTGCAAGGCGCGTATGTCCTTTGGTAGGCAGCCACCGCCGAACCCCACGCCTGCATTCAAGAATCGACGCCCAATCCTCTTGTCAAGACCGATGGCGTCGGCAAGGACTCGAATATCCCCTCCGACATGCTCGGTTACTTCGGCGAACGCATTGATAAACGAAATTTTCGTCGCCAAAAATGCGTTGGCAGCGACTTTGACCAATTCAGCGGTTTCAAGGTCAGTCGTGATGAATGGTGTGTCAGTAGACAGCGCAGATGCGTACACCTGACGAAGGGTAGCGACAGCATCATCTGAGCCACCGCCCACAACAAGTCGATCCGGCGTCAGCGTATCCCGAACGGCGTATCCTTCGCGGAGAAATTCCGGGTTCCACATGAGTTCCACATTTAGAGAATCGGGTTTTACCGAGTTCACAAGCTCCTGAAGTCTTCGGGCTGTGCCCACTGGGACGGTGGACTTCCCGACGATCAACGCATCCTTGGTGATGTTCTTAGCCAAGGAGACGGTCGCAGCGTCGACAAAGGTCATGTCGGCTGCGTGGTCTCCCGCCTTCTGGGGAGTTCCCACTGCAATGAAGTGAACGTCGCCCCAGGCGCCGGCCTCCTCGTAAGATGTTGTAAATCGCAGCCGTCCCGTCGACGTGTGCTTCCTCAGAAGGTCCGGCAGTCCAGGTTCATGAAACGGGAGGATGCCGGCGCTGAGCTGCTCGACCTTTTTCGGATCTGTGTCGAGGCCTAGCACCTCGAAGCCCAGTTCTGCCATGCATGCTGCATGCGTGGCACCCAAATAGCCTGTTCCTATTACGGTGATTCGAAGCGACATACTTCCTTCTCTGCGAAGTCGAAAGCGATAGCCGAGTTGCATCGCCTTGATATGGTGTGGTTGAACCGACGAAAAATGAACTGGTGCTTGCCAATGTTACTTATCGTTGGTAAGAGCAGATCCGTTCATCGAAGGCTGGATCGGTGACGTGATGTTGCGTTCCGCCCTGACAGAATGGCTACGAATGCCTTATAAGGTCAGGAGGACGCAGTTGGTTAGCATCTATGGAGTCGAGGTTTTTGCATGGAACCCCGTTCGGGCGGACGTGTCTGGACGGTTGGGTACTGTCAATAACTTCGGCGACCTCCTCGGTCCTGCATTGGTCGGGAAGATTGTTCAGAATCAATTTCTCGAGCCTATCTTGGCTGACGCTCCAGGGGATGGATCCGTCATTAGGCCGAAACTGCTGACAGTGGGTTCCGTAATGCACTTTGCCGAGGACCTGGATACCGTGTGGGGCTCCGGCGTGAACGGAAAAGTCGGCGAGGTGCACCACAAGTTCTCCAAACTAGACCTGAGGGCGCTCCGAGGCCCGCTAAGTGGCAAGTGGCTTGAAGAGCACAAGAGCATTGGGGACCCAGGAGTGTACGGAGATCCTGCCCTTCTCCTGCTTGACGCCATGCCTAACCTCGCTGATTTGAGCCAACAAAAGCGCTTCAAGTTGTCTGTCATACCAAATTTTCATGATTTTGAGACCTACCAGGATCTACCGGAAGTAGTCAATCCAAGGGGATCCGTTATCGAGATACTTACCCGTCTCGCACAAAGCGAACAGATCGCTGCTTCCTCCCTGCATGGGTTGATAATTGGGGAACTGCTTGGCATTCCCACGGCCCTTTTCAAGCCCTCTCAGGAGAGTCTTTTCAAGTATGAGGACTATGTCATGGGTACTGGGAGGAAGGAACTCGTTTGCTATGCGACCCTTGACGATGCCGTCAGGGCTCTCACTGGAGACCGAGAGATCTTTGATGAACCGTTGGCACTATGGAATCCGGTTCCCCTCCGGCGATCGTTTCCTTCTGACTTGTGGGAGCTCAGGAAACAGTAGTCATCGAATCCGAAATTCGAATGTTTCCCGAGCACCCACAGATGACTCAGGTTAGGAAAGACTCTCGCCACACTCGGCGATACCCAAGGTCAAGCCGACGCTGTCGAGCAGACGTTGAGCTCCCGCGAGGACTTGCGCAGGTAGTGCATTGCTTGACCGACAGATGGCAACCCCAGCTGCGCTCAAGTCAGTGGACAACAACACGCCGCTCGCTATTTTACAGAGATCAGTTGCGTAGGGCAGCTGCAAAAATTCGGAATGTAACCACGAATTGGTAGCAACGTCCAGGCTATCCATGGTCAGAAGAGCACCCGAGTTTCTGTCCGTCGGTAGGAGGGCAACATCGAGTCGTCGCTGCTGTCCGATCCGATTCGAACGCTTCGTGTGTGCATGTCCCGAATTGATGTGGAGGATTGAGTCTCCATGGGGTGAGTGGTTCTCGCCATAACTGACGGGCTCCACTCGCACCCCATCCGTCGGATGGAACGCTTCAATGGCACGGGCTACTTCCGAGGACACGCGTCCTGTAAATGAGAGACGGTTTCCACTGTACGAACCAAACACAAGGGCCGCCGCGATCGCTAAGCGATCTTGGTCGAGGTTCTCGATCAGATAGTCCATGTAATACGTATCGAGTACCGGGTGGGAGTCACCTGCCTCTGGGATGGCAAGGATGCCCGATCTCCCGAAATCATTCTTCGTCCATTGAACTTTCATTTTGTTTCCTCAGAGACTCGAAGCGCTAGGCAGAGGTCGCGTGCTGGGTCGGTGGAGGCTTTCGAGACCAAGAACGCTATACCGTCAGCGTAATTTGCATCTGCGGTCAACGAATTGATTGCTGACACGCTCAGGCTCAGATCGCATTGATCGAGCACGGTGTACTGGTAGGAGGCTTCCGCATCGGAACCACTGAGGACTACGCCCTGCGACTTGTCCACGTCTGCGTCCTGCAGCGCGGTACTGGCAGACGGGTGGGTCAAGACCAGGTTGTACCGACTTGAGGCCCGGGTAGCGTGGTCAGCAATACCCCGCATGAGAATTTCCTGAGCGGAAGCTATGCCGTCCTCAAAGGCCGAAAACTCGACCCCACTCGTTCGGAGAGCTGCCAGCCCCGCCCATGACACTCCGGCAAGGATATTGGTGCGGGGTAGCAGTTCGTCCCATGCCGCGGGAGCTCCCGCCTGATGCGGTCGTGCAGGATCGACGTTGCCATCGATTTCCCCTGGCATAACGTTGCAAGTAACGCGCCGTGTGACGAGGTGGTCAGGCAGATATGGTCTGACAGCTTCTTCGAAGGCCTTGTTAGCCATATTGGAGAGCCACTCTTCTGATGCGACAACCTTGGTTGGGTCACCAGAAACACCGTTAGCAAACTTGAGCATGCGTTGAGACATCTTGGCCGAAGCTTGCTGAATTTCACCAGCACTACGCGTTATCTGACCACCGTGGAGACGACGGAGAATGAGGTTTTCGCCGGTGTGCTTCATCTTTACGCCGGAACGCACCATACGAAGTGCAATGTTATTATCCACCCCGCTCTTGAGCGTTTCATCATAGCGGAACCTTCTAAAGACATCCGCACGAATTAACCAAGTGGGATGAGTGGGATTGTTCCCGTAACGTAAAGCTGTTTGCATGTTGAACAGACGGTGTACGAGACGGTGGACTTCGCCAGTGGCATTGTCAAAATGCACGGATACACCGAAGCTACCGTGGTCGCCGGGCTCCAACGACTCGAGCTGGGATTCCAACCGCCAAGGGAGCATAATGTCGTCGTCATCATGCACTGCGATGAAGGCACCCCGCGCTTGGTCGGCGCCGAAATTCCTTGAGGCAGAGATGCCATGGTTCTCGCGCGGGAAATAGCGGATTCGCTCATCAGCGAACGCCTTAACAACTTCGCCTGTATTATCCGTACTTCCGTCATCAACCAAGATCACTTCGAAGTCCTGTACGGACTGCGCAACTATCGAATGCAAGCATTCCGCCAGATACTCACCGCGGTTATAGGTTGAGATGATGATTGAGACCAGAGGACCATCTTCGGTCGATGAGGAACGCCAACCCAACAGGTCACCAAACATGCCGGGCTTCGAGGATCCTCCTGCCAGCGAGTTGACATCGACGTTCGGCATCGAGTGCATTTTGGTCGCAAAGGTGAAAACTGCAGCTGCCGGAGAGGCCCATTCCTCGCTGTACCCGAAATGCTTGCCGCGCTGGGCAAGATCTTCGAGTGCCCCTGTGACATCGGCCATCGCCGGCTTAAGTCCACGCAGTGTGTGAAGAAGCCGTCGTGGGATCGCCACAGCTGAGTACGATGCCTTACGTGGGGCAAGGACCGCGTCGGTTCGCGGCTCGCCCTCAGAAACAATGAGCGCGTCTATCTCTGTGTCATCCAGGGCGCTAAGCGGTCTGACGACTCGCTGAGGGAACCGGATAATCGAATCTGGATTGTTCTCTGCCAATTCCGACAGCGCGGTGATGCCCTTCTGCGCAAGCACTGTGCCGGCAGCCACAATCAGAACGAGAGATTCCGAAATCGATGATAGCGCTCTGTTGACGGCTTGGGCTGCTGTCTCGGATGCCGGGTCGTATCGATACTTCCCATCATCAACCCCGCCGGAAGCTTCTGTCCGGTCTGGCGTTAACACAACAGGGTTGATGCCGGCCCAACGCAGAGACTTCAGAGTGCGTTCAATTGAGTGGGTGTCGGTGCCGGGACCCGCCACCACAAGCGCGCCGACCTTATCGGACAAGTAGTCAGGCATCAGACGAGCCTTCCTTTCACAATGACATTAAGGTCGTCCGAGTCGTCGTTGCTGAAGTCTGATACCGCCCAGACACTCGAGACCGCTCGAGCGGGGGACAGCAGTTTTTGACCCCAAGGAACCATTTGCAAACGGACTTCCGTTACACAGTTATCGAAAGTCAGTCTCGGCAGGGCATAGGCGTTCGGGCCGTCTGACGTTACGTACTTAAAGTGCCCTTGGAGTGCGCCGGAGAAGGACCACGTACCGGGGACGACGTTAGCCATTGCAGGTAATTTCACGAGTGCGACAAGTGATTTCTCGTCGACGGGCGTTTTCAAGTCAACGACAAATTCAACGGACTTAACAGGTTTTGGGAACTCCAAAACATACTCAATAGGCGAAGGTATTCCCGCCATCTTATTCTCCCATACCAATTTTTAGTTCGTTCAAAATATCCTGCGTAACGAGTTCGCCGTATTGGGAATTCATATGAAAATAGTCACCCTTCATGTAAGGGCTGTCAGGGGTTTGGTCATCGACATCAGCCAATCCATACTGAGATTTGGTGAAACCGGGTTGGGCCAAGGTTTGCGTTGGCTGCCGCAATACACGTACGCCCTCACCCTCAAGCCGATTTAGCATCGCATCGTAAGTGTCAAGCAGTTGATCTATATCACCAGAATCGACGATCGTCTTGAAGAACCCAAGATTGCGATCCTGGCGGTCGACAATCCACTCGAGAGGCATGGGTTGCTGAGCATAAAATACTGGACGATTCGAATTTTCTCGTACAGCATCAATGACCCGTTTTGCTTTGGAAAATTGATAAAGCTCATCCGTCATGGCGTTGTAGGCTGGTTTGGAAAGCAGATAGGCTCCGCTATTTCCCCGGTTCTCCGCGGACCGATATTTGGAATGCGTCTTGGCGAGGGCTGCGAGTGAATAATGCATGCCAAAAATAATGAAAGCGTCAAAGCTGGTTAAGTCAACATCCGCCGAGTACGCGCAGGTAATGTCCGAGAACTCGGCAACCTTCGTTGACCCACTATTCAACGTCAAGGGCAGGGTTCCATAAGTGCGCTCAATGTGGAACCCGGCCTGCATAGTCGGAGCTGTTGCGGCCTTCTCCTTCCATACCGGCATGATGTGGCCTAAGTGAGAGTCCCCTATAAAGCACAGTTTCATTTTCCAAACACCTCCAGGAGAGCTTCCTCGCAGAGGAGTTCCTCTGCCGTCACAATGTTCTCTGTATCGGCTCCGCCAATTGCCGGATGTGAGCTAAAGAAGTGCGTCATTACTTCGCGAACTCCCTCCGGAGTCACTGACCGCAACGTGTCGTCCCAGTGGCGGCCGCGTGCAGGGCTGCCGGTAATGATCTCAAACGAAGGGAAATAAGCAACGTCTTCGTACTTCTTTGCGAGATCTCCTACTGCGGCGCGCAGTACCGCCTTCGAGTAAGTTGTAGAAACCAGAACGTGGTCGTCCGTTGCCGTAGCTGCGAGGGCAACAGGGGAGACAGTCAGCAAGAACTTGATATGCGGGTTGTGGCGTTGAATGAGTTCGCGAAGTTCTTCGAAATCCGCAAAGACCTCAGAGTAGCTGAAGTTCTTGAAGCTGAAGACGTCTGGATCGAAGTCTCCACAGAGCGTTCCTGGCGCTGTCGGGAAAACAGTACCGGAATTTTGATCGACCCAACCCTCAGTCAACCCGAAGGTGTAGACCAAGACCGAAGCAGAGGCGAGGAGCTTCCTCACCGCCGCCAAGTGTTGTTCGCGGTGGACTTTTACCTCGGACTCGCTGTCCAATCCAACCGGTTCCACCGAAGGACGCAGGGCATCAAAGTACCTATCACCCTTTTTCCAGATCCAGTTGCTGGGCTGACGCTGACCGTAGGCTTCTTGAACCAGCTGCAAGAGCTGGCGCACGTAGTAGATGTTGCCAAATCGCGCCGAATAAACGCCGAAGCCGAACCGTTCTCTGGTTTGGGGTGACATCGAACCGGGCGCCGGCTCGGTGTCGACCACGTTGAAGCCGTTCGAACGGAGATTAGTGGCAATATGCTGAGCGAAGCAGCTGCCAGCAGTCGCGACTGCATCGTCGGGGCCAATGTCGAACTTCTTCTCGTAGAGCCCACTCATGGACGTGCCCTGATTGTCCGATATCGCGGCTCGCCAGAATGAGGTAGCTGGTCTTCCCCGATAGGGTGAGCGAGCTTTGGGCTCCTCGGGCTTGTCGTGAGTATGTGCCATGTTGCTTTCTGCTCCTCGCACTAGGGCCTCCTCGAGCTAGATTTCGTGGGGTTGCTGTTGAGCTTCCAAAGCAAGCGGCGTGTGAACTCTCTGGACAACTCGGTAGCGTCGAACTGATCTGCGTAGATTCGGACTTTCGACCGAACATCGTTTTCAAAGAAGCGATCCGCCTTTGCGAACGCGGTCACTAGGCTCTCGGTTGAGTTGTCCGCTACACGTTCTCCGATTTCGTCGGACATGTTTTCCCAGATCGCGGGTACATCGGAGGCGATGACAGGCAGATCGAAGCTTTGATACAGCAGGACTGCACCGCTATTCAGCATCCTCGTGTACGGCGCCAAACCTATGTCTGCCGCCCGCATGTAATTCTGCACCAGATGGTTTGGAACCTTCTTGGGCTCGATCAAGACGTTGGGATGTTTCAGACACTTCTTGACGAAGTCGGCTACCTCCTGTGAATCGTCGGCCATTCCGCCGACGAGGAGGACACGTCGCGTGTCTGGATCTTGAGAACTGAATTCATCGAAAGCCTTCAAGAGACGATCTAAACCCTTGTATGCCTTGAGGGCGCCGAGGAGAACGTAAACACGATCGTTCGGCCCGATGCCGAACTCCAGCCTCGCATTGCTCCTTGTAACGTAATCTTCGTAAGTCAGCCGATAGTTCGGATGGGGCACATTTACGAGCTTGTTTTTGTCAATGGTCAGCGCTGCGGACATCATTTCCGCGGACGCGTCCGACAGAACATGGAGTACGTCTGCCTCTTCAGCCAAATATTGCTGTATCTGCATTTCCAGGTCCGGATATCGGGAGTCATGCGGAATAATGTTATGGAGTGTCCATATAATTTTGCCACCCTTAGACTTTATGTCGCCGACTGCAGTGCGGAAGTCTTGTATTTTCTTTTTGGCAGTGGCATAACTCGTAATGCCTTGAAGGATGAACGAGGTCCAATGAATGTGCAAAATAACAGTCGAAGACTCGGCGGATGGCATTTGAAACAGTTTGTGGAAGTCCCAGCTCTTGACCACTGGAACTGTCGCGATGTTGTAGTCTTCGGCCGCACGATATAAGAGAGCCTGGTATGGATTGGTGCGACCCACTGGCGTATATCCGAGAACGTGAGGCCGGCCCACGGAGTTGGCCTCGAGCATCTCCACCGCCTTGACTGCTTCCGCGATCGGCGAGTTATCCTCTTTGAAGTAGCCCTTTAATTTTAGCTGCATTCTGTTCCTTCTGCCGCGTTTTCACGCGGACTCAAATGATTAAAGTCCAAACTGGGAGCCTACTTAGTTCGTGCTTTTGGTGCTGTAATCATCCTTTTCAGAGTCGCACAGGAAATCCGCGCACCTGACTCCTATGTTCAGCAGCTGCCGCAATGCAGCCACAGTTCGTTCTGCAGCCTTTCCATCACCGTAGGGGTTTACGGCGTTGGCCATTGAATCGAATGCATCATGGTCGTTGAGGAGCCGTTCGACCTCTTTGAAGATTCTTTCCTCATCAGTGCCGATGAGGGCGACAGTACCGGCATGTACCGCTTCCGGGCGCTCAGTGTTGTCGCGCATCACCAGCACTGGCTTTCCCAGACTTGGGGCCTCCTCTTGAACGCCGCCCGAGTCAGTAAGGACAAGGTGCGCCAAAGAAAGCAAGCGAGTAAATTCCCCGTAGGCAAGTGGTTCTGTGACCAAGACGTTCGTCAAGTTGGCAATTGCGGGGAGGACCGCTTCGCGGACCACAGGATTCTTATGGGCAGGAAGAACAATTAGAAGATCCGGTTCAGACTCTGCTATACGTGCTAGAGCTCTCCCCATTCCACGCATAGCATCCCCCTGGTTTTCCCGGCGATGCGTCGTAACCAACAGAATCCTGCGGCCGCTGGCAGCTACGTCTTCCAGTTCGGGGTCGGAGAACGGCAAATTCTTGTCAACCGTAGCCAGAAGGGCGTCAATCACAGTGTTACCCGTGACGACGATGGCATCCTCGGTGATTCCTTCGGCAAGGAGGTTCGCCTTGCTTGTCTTCGTCGGCGCAAGGTGGAGGCTGGCGATTTGGCTCGTAATCTTGCGATTCGCTTCTTCCGGAAATGGAGACATTGGATCGCCGCTGCGTAGCCCTGCTTCGACATGCACGACGGGAATTCCGTGGTAAAAGGCTGCTATGGCGGCAGCGGTGGAGGTGGTCGTGTCCCCCTGCACAATAACAGCGTCAGGTTTTTCCACAGTGAAAAGCCGGTCAAGCCCGTCGATGGTTCGCGTCATGATGGCCGATAGCGACTGTCCGGGCTGGAGGATGTCGAGATCGTGAACGGGCACGATGCCAAATAGCTCGTTTACCTGGTCCAGCATCTCGCGGTGTTGACCTGTGACAGTTACCACGCAATCGAATTCGGTGGACTCACTCAAGGCAGTGATGATGGGTGCCATCTTGATGGCCTCTGGACGAGTACCGAAAATTGGCATGACTCTGGGCATGGATTCCCCCGGGTACGGCAGTGGCTGACCAGCCGATGCTACCTCACGCTCAATCGACGTGATTAATTATGTAGAACGGCGAAGCTTTGCTCATCCAGCAAAGATCAAGGTCAGCACCATAAGGGGGATACTAAGTGAGACGAGGATCACAGCTGTCAAGGCTATAAGTCGCTTCCTGCGCGGGGTGGCCTTTGCATGGCTCTTTGCCCGTTGCAATTCGTCACCGCCCTGTCCGGCGGTCAGTTGCGAATCTCTGGGTGGCCGGACTGTTACCGTGTCCTTCTGTTCGCCATTAGGCGGCTTGGTGGGGGCTTTTGGGGCGACATGCCCAGTCGGAACGTCCCTACCGAAACTGCGTTTCCGCATGTGCCGCGGGGAGGGCGAAAGGGCCGCCGCTTGGCGGACACTGTCCGTCATTTCTTCACTCCTCATATGCGTCCAAAGGAAACATGGCCACAACCAATTCTTGCATCTGAGGAGTGAAGCACAACATCCCGCCGTTACAGGGCGTCGATTCGAGGCATGGGTCCAAGTCAACTACCGGCAAAAGCGGCGGGACTACAGGTCGTGCTGTCGCCCGCCGCTCGAAGCCTTGTCAGCCGCGGTCAGAGTATGGGGCGTCGTTCTTGACACCGGAACCATTGACAACATTGATGATGTAGTACTTTCCTGAGCCCAGACTCGTGCTTCCCAACTGGGCCACAACGGATTCCAGCCGTGGATTAATTCCCTGCTGTGCGCCGTAGCTGGGGTTGTAACTTGAGGAAGCAACTGTTTTGTCGAACACCCGGCCATATGCGTCGGTCCACTTGACCTGAACTGTGCCGCCGCTCAGATTGTGCCCCGTCACTAGGACGTTGCCATTTCCGTAGAAGATAGAATCCGTGATGACTGGTGTCGTGCTCGTCGCTTTGAGTCGGTCCAGCATAGGTGCGTAGGTCCCGGTACACGTGAAGTACGGATCCCACATAAACGAGATGACCTTCGTGGGCGTGTTCCCCAGTTGCTGGAGCTGCCTGTTGATGCGGCTCTTTGTCGTTTGACCCCGCAGGCTGTTCTCGCAAGGATTCTGGCTCGTAGCAGGGGCCATCCCTTCCAAGTTGGCCCACAGCTCTACGCCGGTGCCTTCAACTCCTTCTGCCATAGCCCAAAAGTAGTCCCGATTTGGTGCTAGGTATTTGCTAGCCCAGGAGCCGGTGCCGACGATCGCGGCGGAATATTGATCGACAGCATTTCCGCTCTCGTTCCCGAAAAATGCTCCCGCCTTCCCGGTACCCATTCCGTCTTGTACCGCGATAGCGAGGGAAGCTCCGTTTGCTGTGTTTGCGATGTTGTGGACGGCCTGCCGAGCCTGATCGATAGTGATTCTGGCGGAGGCGGACTTTCGGGTGTCAATGTAAGGGCTTACTATCGCCGAGCGGGTAGGCAGTATTTCTTCAATTGCGGCGTTCTGAATGTCATAAATTGACAGCACCGAATCCCAAACGGGACTGTCACTCAGCGGCATCTCGGTGTGATGGTAGAAGCCTGCCAAACCTGGCACGTTGTTGACCTTAGCTTGATACTGGAGGAAGCGATCCGTGAACAGAGAGAAGGTTGCTTCGTAGGACAGATCGGGAAGGTACGTGACATCGGTCCTCTTCACCGGCGCTGGCATGCCGGCGAAGTATTTCATACCCAGTCCGGTTGCTACCTTGCCAAGGGAAATAGAGATTGAACCGAGTCCGCCACTGATCACCACAATGTCGTACTTTCCGTTCGTCGATGTGCAACCGCTTCCTGAAGTGGGTAACACAAGAATTGTGTATACGGCGTTTCCAGAAGTTATGGTCTTGTCCCGAGGGCATACGAGTGCCGGAGCTCCCCACGAGCTGTTATCCGAGTAGATGAAGTAGCGGTTCACGCTGGCGCCGGAAGCAACGGCCTTCGCACAGTTGACTCCTGATATCGTGCACCCGGCCGGGATGGTCGACAGCGTTGCCGGCTTGAGTAGCGAACCGAAGGTGATCACGGTGTCACCACCGACTGACTTTATGTCTGTCAATTTCTTTAGATTGGTTGCATCACTGGTGCTGCCATAGATGAAGTACCCGCTAATAGGATAAACAGGAGGAGTTGCAGCTTGGGCCGGCGCCCCGTGAAGGATGCCGAGCACCAGAACTGCCGCTGCCATAAGGCCAGCAACAAGGTGACGGGACCTGCGGGGAGGGAAAGGTGTCGGCTCTGCTCTGAAAGTGGCCACGGAGGATCCTTGGGCTCGTAGGGTGAGACCTTGGACCTATGGCAAAAGAATGACGTGCTGCATCCCTAAAACTCAATAGCTTGACAGGAACCTTCAAGGAGCCAGAAAAGCCCGCAATATGCTCGAAGATCCTTGTCAAATGAACCATCCATGACTCGTATGGCGTTACGAACCTTGTCACTTACAGCTAGCAGCGAGCCGGGCCTATCCGGACGAGCACTCCGGTCGCATCCACGTATCAATCAGCCCGCCCGTTTCCACCACAAAACGGTCCAGCCAAGCGCCCGCTGAGAGGTCCGGTTGGGACCCGACCATCTGCACCTCCGCTGAAGTGCATTGCTCAATCAGAGTGCCTGCGCGCATCACGTGATACTCGGACGTCACCACCGTCACGGACTTCCAACCATGGTCGGCAATCAGCCCCCGCAAAGCGTCAGCCTCGCCTCTGGTATTCAGCGGCGAAGGGCGGAAGCACACAAGTTTGGAATCACCCGATTCCTCATCGCACAGCGCGTCACCCTCCGTGTTGCCGGCCAAGCCAGTCGTAGAGACCACCAGAATGGGAATACCCAGTTCCCGCTGGAGCTTTTGAGCCACAGGCAAACGCTCCTTGCTCATGCCGCCCAGGACCACGATCGCGTCCGTACGGTGAGGTGTTGCTTCCGGAGGGTTGTAAAAGAACTGGAAGGCCGCGATCAGCCAGAGCAACGCCGCCAAGAGGCACGCCGCCACAACCACGCCAATGACACGCGTGGCGGAGGCAGTTTTGAGGGGCACGGGGACAGTCTAAGGTTCCCAAATGGGTGCTCCCTCCCAGCAAAGGACTGCCCTGGGCGTCTACCGGGTGTCAACATCCTCAAAGACAAGGAAAGTCTGGGTATCCTGCACGCCATCCATGGACTGCAATTGGTCGAAGATCACACGCCGCAGGTGGATGTTGTCCGTTGCCCGAACCAAAAGGATGACGTCGAAGTCTCCGCCCACCAAGGCGATGTGGTGGACTTCCGGGATGGCCCGCAGCTGTTCCTTGAGTTCGCGCCAGGAGTGTTGCTGAACCTTCAACGTCACATAGGCGGAGGACCGCAGGCCGGCTTTGATGGGATCCACCAAGGCCGTGAACTTGGTCAGTACGCCTTCCCCGGTGAGGCGGGCAATCCTTGTATAGGCGTGGGCTCGGCTGATGTGGACGTTCTCAGCCACCTGCGTGATAGACATGCGCCCATCGGTGGTCAGCTCACGGATGATGTCCCGGTCCACACTGTCCAGCGGTACGGCGGTCTGCTCCGCCTCGGCCTCGCTCACGGGCTCTCCAATTCGTCTACAGCACGGGCACGTAACCCAGCTCACAATGGCAATTCGTCTTTCAGAATACGCGCTTTTGACAAGGGCTTCCATGATTCAGTGGAGAGCTGGATACGAAACAGGGCCGGGGAACATACTTGAAGCACATAGTGGCTAGAGAAGGACGGACCAATGACGATCCATGCAGACCACTCTGCGCCGGAAACGGCTGTAGAGGACCACGCTGCTGACGTTCGGACAAAATTCGGCATCAGCGTTGAGGACTACATGCTCCCCGCCCGGCACCAGATCCAAATGGTGAACCCGGACGGCACCCTCCGCTCCCATGACGAGCAAGGCACCGAGCCCGGCCACGAGTACCCCACGCCCAGCGATGCTGAATTGATGGCCGCCTACGAGCAACTCGTCGTCGGACGTCGCGTCAACGACCAGAACTCGGCACTGGTCCGGCAGGGCCGCATGGCCGTCTACCCCTCAAGCCACGGCCAGGAAGCCTGCCAGGTTGCAGCTGCCATGTGCCTCAGCGAAGGTGACTGGCTGTTCCCCACGTACCGCGACGCCGTCGCCGTCATGACCCGCGGGGTGGACCCCGTTGAGGTGATGACTATCTTCCGCGGCGACTGGCACGGCGGGTACGACCCCACAGAGCACAACGTCGGCATCCAGTGCACCCCCCTGACCACGCAGCTGCTTCACGCGGTCGGTGTGGCCCATGCCGCCAAGCTACGCGGTGAAAACACGGTGGTGATGGCCATGTGTGGCGACGGCGCCACCAGCGAAGGCGACTTCCACGAGGCCCTGAACTTCGCTGCAGTTTTCCACCTGCCCGTCATCTTCTTTGTGCAGAACAACAAGTACGCCATCTCCGTACCGCTCAGCCACCAGTCCGTGGCGCCGTCGCTGGCCCACAAGGCTGTTGGCTACGGCATGGCCGGTGAGCGCGTTGACGGCAACGACCTCGTCGCACTGCTCGCCGTGATGGACCGAGCGGTGAAGCTGGCCCGCGGAGGATCAGGACCGCTCCTGATCGAAGCCCACACCTACCGCATGCAGGCCCACACCAACGCCGACGACGCCACCCGCTACCGTCCGGACAGCGAAGTTGCCGAATGGCAGGCCAAGGATCCGCTGGCGCGCATGAAGTCGTACCTTACGGACAAGGGGCTGCTGGACGAAGAGGCAGGCAACAGGATTGCTGCGCACGCAGAAGACGTCGCCAGCCAGCTCCGCGAGGGCCTGGGCGAGGATGTCCCGGTCCAGCCCCTGGACCTCTTCAAGTACGTCTTCGCCAAGCAAACCCCGCAGCTGAAAGAACAGTCCGAACTGCTCGCCAGCGAACTCGCACGAGAGGAGAGCGCAAAATGACCGTCACCACCACCGTTAACGGAAACGTCAGCGCAGCCACCGCCAGCGCCGCCGCGTCCGCCGCGGCCACTGCAGAAGCCACCGGCCCGCAGAGCCTCACCATGGCCAAAGCCCTGAACACTGCCATGGCCGATGCCATGCGCGCCGATTCCTCCGTCCTGGTCTTCGGTGAAGACGTGGGAATGCTCGGCGGCGTCTTCCGCATCACCGATGGCCTCATGGCCGAATTCGGTGAAGAACGCTGCTTCGACACCCCGCTGGCAGAATCCGGAATCGTGGGCATGGCCGTGGGCATGGCCATCAACGGCATGCGCCCCGTGATCGAAATGCAGTTCGATGCCTTCGCCTACCCGGCTTTCGAACAGATCGTTAGCCACGTCGCCAAAATGCACAACCGCACCAAGGGCAAACTCAAAATGCCCATGGTCATCCGTGTTCCCTACGCGGGCGGCATTGGGGGAGTGGAGCACCACTGCGACTCCTCCGAGTCCTACTACGCGCACACCGCCGGCCTGAAGGTCTATACCCCGGCCACCGTGGCCGACGGCTACCGGATGCTCCGCGAAGCCATCGACTCCGATGACCCCGTGATGTTCATGGAACCTAAGAAGCTCTACTGGTCCAAGGACCAGGTGGACTTGGGTGCACTGCGTGCAGAGCACGACGCCGGGACCTCCACCGAGGGTCGCGCAGCTGTTGCCCGTCCCGGCACGGACGCGACGCTCATCGCCTACGGCCCGTCCGTCCCCACAGCGCTCGCCGCTGCAGCTGCCGCTGCCGAAGAGGGCCGCTCGCTCGAAGTCATTGACGTTCGCACCCTCGTCCCCTTCGACGACGAGACCGTCTGCGCGTCCGTGCGCAAGACGGGACGCGCCGTCGTGATCGCTGAAGCCCATGGATTCGCGTCCGTGTCCTCCGAAATTGTGGCCCGCGTCCAGGAACGAGCGTTCCACTACCTCGCAGCCCCGATCCTTCGGGTGACCGGCTTCGATGTCCCGTTCCCGTCTCCCAAGCTGGAGCACTACTACCTGCCGAGCGTCGACCGCATCCTCGACGCCGTCGATGACCTTCAATGGGAGGACTAACCATGAGCTCAGATATGCAGGTCTTCAAACTGCCCGACCTCGGCGAAGGACTCACCGAGGCCGAACTGGTGAACTGGCTCGTTGCCGTGGGTGACGAGATCGTGGTGGACCAGCCCATCGCCGAGGTTGAGACCGCCAAGTCCATGGTTGAGGTTCCCTCGCCCTACGCCGGCACGGTTGCCGAGCTGCATGGTGAGGCCGGTCAAACGCTCGACGTCGGCAAACCGCTGATCTCGATCGCTCGCGCTGGTTCTTCCGCGGGGTCGCCCGCTGCCGCCGCTCCGGCTCCGGCTGGTTCTGTGGACCCTTCGCCGGTGTCTTCCGGCCTCGACGTTTCGCCGGCTGTGGAAGCTGCTGCCGAGACGTACCGGACCGAGGAAAAGGCTGGCTCGGGCAATGTGCTGATCGGTTACGGAACGCCCGGGGGAGCGACAGGTGGGCGGACCCGCCCGCGGAAGGCGAGTGTCGGCGTCGTCGATTCTGCCGTCTCTGTTGCTGAGCCTGCTGCTATTACTGAGCCGGTGATGGAGCCGGCTGTGGCCGGGACGCGCATCCCCGGCAAGCTCAGTGCCGTCATCTCACCGCTGGTGCGGAAGATGGCTCGGGATCATGGTGTTTCTTTGGACGCAATTGAGGGTTCGGGCGCCAGCGGTCTGATCATGCGGCGCGATGTGGAGGCAGCGATTTCGGCACCGGAGGCGGCTGCAGACGCTGCTCCCTCCCATGTCTCCGAGCCTGCTCCCGTTGTTGCTTCCGCTGATTCGGGTGCCGTCGACGGCCGTACCGGTTTGTCTGTCTCTGCGCGAACGCCTGTTCGTGGCGTCCGTAAGGCCGTGGCTGCGAACATGACCCGCAGCCGCTCCGAGATTCCCGAGGCCACGGTTTGGGTGGACGTGGACGCAACCGCTCTGCTGGAGATGCGGGCCGAGCTCAAGAAGCGCGCACCGCACGACACTCCGGGCCTGCTGGCCTTCATCGCCCGTTTTGTCACGGCCGGGTTAAAAAAGTACCCCGCCCTGAACACCCGCTTTGAAACGGCTGCCGATGGATCGCAAGAGATCGTCGGATTCGAAGGGATCAACCTCGGCTTCGCCGCCCAGACTGATCGCGGACTCGTGGTCCCTTCCGTCCGGAACGCCCATGAGCTGAGTGCCCGCGAGCTGGACGCCGAGATCCGCCGACTCACGGCCGTCGCACGTGAGGGAAAGGCGACTCCAACAGAACTGGGCTCGGGCACTTTCACGCTGAACAACTACGGCGTGTTCGGCGTGGACGGCTCGGCTGCGATCATCAACTACCCCGAGGTTGCGATGCTGGGTGTGGGCCGCATCATCGACAAGCCCTGGGTGGTCAACGGTGAGTTGGCCGTCCGCAAGGTCACAGAACTGACCTTGGCTTTCGACCACCGCGTGTGCGACGGCGAAACTGCTGCAGGCTTCCTGCGGTACGTGGCTGACGCAATCGAGAACCCGGGTGGAGCGCTCGCGGACATGTAAACCGAGGGGGGCGCGCATATGCGTCACCCCTCGCGGGTGTGGTTAATGTCACTATTCCCATGGAGGTGGGTCATCTGGTGATCACGCGTGCCACAGTAGGATTGAGCGCGTGACTAGCGAGCAGAACAAGACATTCGACCTCTCGGCATCCTTCAAGGCATACGACGTCCGTGGGATCGTGGGTGAATCCATTACGGCTGAAATCGTCGAGGCCGTAGGGGCTGCCTTCATTGACGTCCTGGGCCTCGAAGGCGAAACCGTCCTGGTCGGCGGGGACATGCGTCCGTCCTCGCCTGAGTTCAGCCAGGCTTTCGCCAACGGTGCTGCCACGCGTGGAGCTGATGTCCTTTTGCTGGACCTGATTTCCACCGATGAGCTGTACTACGCGTGCGGTGCGTTGAACGCCGCCGGTGCAACGTTCACCGCCAGCCACAATCCTGCCGAATACAACGGCATCAAAATGGCCAAGGCCGGCGCCCAGCCCATCTCCTCCGAGTCCGGCTTGAAGGAAATCCAGGCCCTGGCCGAGCAGTACCTGAATTCGGGCACCATCCCTGCAGCGGCCACCCGCGGCGAGATCGGCGTGCGTGATGTGTTGAAGGACTACTCGGAATACCTGCGCGAGCTGGTGGACCTTTCCGGTTCCCGTCCGCTGAAGATGGTAGTGGATGCCGGCAACGGCATGGCCGGGTTGACCACGCCGGCAGTACTTGGCGACAAACTGCTTCCAGCCTTGCCGTTCGAGATCGTCCCGCTCTACTTTGAACTGGACGGCTCGTTCCCCAATCACCCGGCCAACCCCTTGGAACCGGAAAACCTGCGAGATCTGCAGGCCGCCGTCGTCAAGCACGGCGCGGACATCGGCCTGGCGTTCGACGGCGACGCTGACCGCTGTTTCGTGATTGATGAGAAGGGCGAGCCCGTATCTCCCTCCGCGATCACCGGCATGGTGGCCCGCCGCGAAATCGCCCGTGCCCAGGCTGCAGGGGAAGAAACCCCTGTGATCATCCACAACCTCCTCACGTCCAAGGCCGTACCCGAGCTCGTCGCCAAGGACGGCGGCCGTGCGGTACGGACCCGGGTGGGGCACTCCTTCATCAAAGCCGTCATGGCCGAGGAAGGCGCAGTGTTTGGCGGGGAGCACTCGGCACACTTCTACTTCCGGGATTTCTGGAATGCGGACACCGGCATGCTCGCTGCCATGCACGTCCTGGCCGCCCTGGGCGAGCAGGACGGACCGCTCTCCGAACTTGGCCGCCAGTACGAGCCCTACGTCTCTTCCGGTGAAATCAATTCCGAGATCGAGGACAAAGCTGGCGCCGTGGAACGTGTTCGCATCGACTTCGAAACCGAAGACATCGAGATCGACCACATGGACGGCAGCACCTTCACGGCCAAGGACGGCAGCTGGTGGTTCAACCTGCGTCCATCCAACACCGAGCCCTTCCTTCGCCTGAACGCAGAGGCCAAGGATCAGCCCACCATGGAAAAGATCCGAGACCGCGTCCTCGCACTCGTCCGGGCATAGCTGTAGAAATCAGCTTCATGCTTTTGCCAAAGGGTCAGGGGTGCAGTGCTGTGGAGTCGCACCCCTCCTTTTGCCCGATTTGCTCGCTGACCCGAGGTCATGACTCCTGATGCGAGGATGCGTACTCGCCTGTTCTTTGCGCTTTAGCCCCCGGATAAGGAAGGTCAAACTTGTACCTGATTGAAAACGTATCGCGGCCCTATGCGTGGGGTTCAAGGACAGCTATAGCCGACTTGCTCGGTCGTCCCGCTCCAAACGGCCCGGAAGCAGAACTATGGATCGGTGCTCATCCGGATTCGCCGTCTACGGCTTTCCATCCCAGCGGTGCCAAACAGCCCTTGGACGAGCTGATTGAATCCAACCCGGTGCACTTCCTGGGCGCCGAAAGCCTCGCCGCATTTGGTCCCCGGTTGCCGTTCCTTACAAAGATCCTGGCCGCCGACCAGCCCCTCTCCCTGCAAGTACACCCCAGCCTGGAGCAGGCACGCGAAGGGTATGCACGGGAAAACGCGGCAGGTTTAGCAGCCGATTCCCCGGTACGAAACTACCGTGACGATAACCATAAGCCCGAGATGATCTTCGCACTTACCCCTTTCCGAGCACTGTGTGGCTTCAGACCTGCGGCAATCGCCAAGAGCATTTTCCAGCACCTTGCCACCATTTTGGATCCTACAGCCCAAGGTGTTCCGCCCATCGTGACCGGTGTTATCGCGGACCTGAGCAACACCGACGAATCTTTGGCCCTCAAAGCTGCGTTCACACGCTTGATCGAGGGCGGTAAGAAGTCATCGGACGCCGTGCTTAAGATCGTGGCCGTGCTGCGAGGAGGCACACTGCGTGAACCACACAAGGAAGCACTCACGGCGCTGATAGAGATCAATGATGCGTTCCCCGGAGATCCAGGGGTGCTCATCTCGTTGCTACTTAACCATCTGTCCCTTCAACCGGGTGAAGCTGTGTATCTTCCGGCCGGTAATATCCATGCCTATCTCCACGGCTTGGGCGTCGAGGTCATGGCTTCCTCGGACAATGTGCTGCGTGGGGGCCTCACTCCGAAGCATGTGGACGTCCCCGAGTTGCTGAGGACGGTGCGTTTCGAATCTCTCGGCGTACCAAGCGTGATCGCTGATGGGAAGGAACGCGGACAGGAGCTGTACCGACCCCCGTTCGAGGAATTTCAGCTCCAACGCATCGAACTTAGCTCAACAGATGAACCCGTGGCCTTGGCGCAAAACGGTCCAGCCGTCGTCGTGGTTGTTTCCGGCGCGGTGGTTCTTGGTTCCGCTGCCGATGACCTTCGTTTAGAGCGTGGCGCCGCTGCGTTCATAGCCAGCGCCGAAAGGCCCGTGCTAGTCAGTCCGCTTCAGGGAACGGCAGAAAGCAGCGTGGCGTTTGCTGTGACGACGGCATTGGGCAGTTAGCCGTAGGTTAGCGTTACAGGACTTTGGGCCTCGGCAAAAGCGCACCGGATCCGGTTAGCCGCCGAGCCGTCAAGGTTTCGCTCACGAATGACGGCGAGAGCCGCGTCGCCGAGGCGCTCGACCTGCGCCGCTCCGCGTTTTTTTGCCCGACAAAAGGGCTGGACAGTCGGAGAGCTGAAGACCTTCACCGAGCTACTCATCCTGGCTGAAGCCTCCGGCGATTCGGCTCTTTGCCGGTACTTACCGCGAGTTGAACATCCGCAATAGCCTGGCTCTCTAACTTGAGGACCATCCATCCCCTCTTGCGGTGATGCGTGCCGGCGGCGTTGCAGCTTTGAAAATCCATGCGGGGACTTAGGAATTGTTATTGAACGACGGCGGGAGGTTGGGAACCGCTGCGGGCCACGTGCCGTATCGGTCGTCCAGGTCCTGATTGGCCAGTTCCAAAGAGGACCCGCCCGCGTACTGCTCCGAGTCGATGCCCAGGGACGCAAGAAGTGCCTTGGTGGTTTCGACCGTTTGCCCCGGCGCTTCGAAGCTGAAGCGCACCAGGCGTCCGCGATCCACCTCGTCCTGCGAAGCGAGCTGCGCCAAGGAGTAATCGATGAGTGTTGCCGGGTCTCCGGAAAAAACCTCCGTCGCGGACAGCGTCGCGAGGACGTAGGCGGTGGTTCCGTCCCATGCGCGGGCCGCCTCCAACTCCGCCCCTGGGACTTGGGCTACTGCTGCTTGGGCCGCTGCCATCGGGCGCGCCGCAAGAGTGGCAGCTGGGGAAGTGGCGGCCGGGGGAGTCGTTTCGATGGTGCAGCCGCTCAGCAGCCCGGCCAATGTGGCAGCGACGACGCTCAACCTGGCAGTTCTACTTATCCGCATGACGTCTATCCTCGCTGCTGTCACCCTGGCTGACTCCCTGGTCCTCCCGCAATGAGCGGACCATGCTTTGCAGCGCCCTGAACGCAGTGGCTTGTTCGTCCTGCGTCATGCCCCCGAGCATCTTGACCTCCACGCTACGGACCGCAGCGCTTGCCTTCTCAAGACTGCTTCGGCCCAGCGGGGTGAGCTGAGCGGGAAGGATTTTACCTACGCGGGCCTCCTCCGGGCGGGTCACGTATCCGTCGCGTTCCAAGGCTTGGAGCAGCACATTCATGGACTGTCGGGTGACGAACGCGCCCCGGGCAAGCTCGGAGTTCGACAGGCCCGGGCGCTGTGCAAGGAGTTCCAGGCAGGAGTAATGGGTGATGGTCATTCCAAGCGGCCTCAGCGCTGCTTCCATGGAAGCGCGCAGAGCGCTCGACGCTTCTTTCAGCAGGTATCCCAGCGAGGTGGTGAGGTCGATTCCACGTTGACTCATGTCAGTATTCTGACATAGCTTGTTCGTGTCAGATAACTGACAATGAAAAGCAAAGGAGCAACACCATGCCCGTCACCGGTCCCGATTTCATCTCCCTCCAGGCGCGCGACCTCGACGCTTCACAAGCGTTCTACGAGCAGTACCTCGGCCTGGTGCGGTCGCAAGCAGGGCCGCCTCACGCCGTCGTGTTCGACACAAGGCCGATCCCTTTCGCGCTCCGTATGGTCGTTCCCGGCACTGATCTATCGACAGTTGAACAGCCGGGCATTGGTGCCGCGGTGTGGCTCCACGCCACTGACGTTCAAGCCATTCACGATGCTCTGCGCGGCGATGGGCACAGGATCGTCACCGCTCCTGTCGACGGTCCATTTGGCCGCACTTTCACCTTCGCCGATCCTGACGGCTACCACGTGACTCTTCACGATCGCGCCTAGACCGCACCAGTCCCGCCGGGGTGACGGTCATCCGGCGAAGGCTCCCGGCGTCGTTCCCAGGACGCGTCTGAAGTGCCTGGTGAGGTGGGACTGATCATGGAAACCCGCCTCGACCGCTGCCTCAGATGCCGGCCGGCCCTCCAGCAGCAGTCGTCGGGCGCGATCAACACGGCGCCCCGTCACGTACCTGTAAGGGGCGATGCCGTAGGCCTTGGAGAAAGCGCGCACCAGGTGGCTCGGATGCGCGCCGAGCAGTTGGGCGGCTTCGGCGATGGTGAAGGACTCCGAGAGGCGGTCATCCAACATTTCTCGCAGCCGGCGGGCAAGGGGAGCATCCCGCGTCGGGGCCGAGGGTGCCCCGAGGTGGGAGCGGACGGCTTCCCGGAGAGTGAGAACGCCGCTTTCGGCTCCCATGGCATCCCCGGGTGAAGCCAACGCGGCATGGATACCCATCACGGTCGCCACCGTCTGCTGATCCATCAGCAGCGGCTGCGTCACTGCAGCATCTGCAGCTTTCGCGGGCAGCCAGTCCTCGCTGAGGTACAGGACACGCTTGCGGAATGATTCACCCCCGACGGCGGAGCGTCCGTCGTGCGGGACATGCGGTGGCAGCAGGGTAATTGAGGCGGGAACGGCCTGATGCTCGGTGCGGCCAAGATCATATGTCACGGCACCTTTGTCGATCAGAAGCACCGTCCAGTCTTCGTGAGTATGCGACGGGTAGCTGTGATCCTCGAACGTTGCATGGAGCACCTCGCGCACATATGGCACAGCCGGATGCCATGCGTGCACTGAGTTGCCCATGCAAGAAATGTACAAGACGAGCTTTCCTGCCGGCGCCATGCTGGGTTCATGCACGAAAACTCAACAGCAGTCATTGATTCACCTTCCCCAGCAACCGTTCGTTTCGACACGAAAGTAGTGGTGGTCCTTCGCGACGATCTTTTGCCGTGGCAGGAGCTCAACGTAACGGCCTTCCTCATGAGCGCCATTGCCACCAGCGCCCCCGGCCTCACAGGGGAGCCATACCAAGACTTGGACGGCAACAGTTACCTTCCGATGCTGCGCCAACCAGTCTTGGTTCTCACGGCCGGAGGGGAACTCCTGGCATCAGCTCGGGACCGGGCCCTTTCCCGTGAAATTCCTGTCGCCCTGTATACACGTGACCTTTTTTCTACTGGTCACGATGAAGCGAACCGCGCGGCAGTGGCCGCGGTCGCTGCCAAGGACCTCGATCTGGTGGGAATTGCCCTCCGTGGTCCCCGAAACGTTGTAGATCGGATCGTCAAGGGCGCACAAATGCATCCGTGAAACATGAAAGCGCCCCGCGATTAAGACCCTGGAAGAAAGAGATGACCACCATGACTAAACCGGTAGCTAACATCAATGACGCCCTTGATTCGATCTCCGAGCACTGGCAGCCGCACCGGCTGACCAGTATCAACGACTACGACGTAAAAGTGGTCAAGATTCAGGGCGAGTTTGTTTGGCACACCCATCCTGATACTGACGAGCTGTTCATGGTCATCAGCGGCAACCTCACTATCCAGTTGCGTGACGGAGACGTGCTGCTCGGGCCGAACGATGTCTATGTGGTCCCAAAAGGAATTGAGCACTGCCCCAAGGCTGAAAACGAAGTCCAAGCATTGCTGTTCGAGCCCAAAGGCACCGTCAACACCGGAGATGCTGGTGGTCAGATGACGGCTGGGCTGCGCGAGCTGGGATGAAAGCCTAAGGTTCCTTCCCGACGTCGAGTAGCCTTGCACGCAACCATCCAGATACACGGGAGCGGCCAACAAAGCGCGGCATGCCAGTAACAGAAGGAAGTGGTGCAAGTGCAGCAATACGTCGTTCTCCAGGTGATTCTGAAAGAGAAAATGTGGGGCGCCGGTTCGGGTAACCTTCCCTCCCTTGAAAAGGCCATCAACGATCAAGCCGCCAAGGGCTACCGGCTCCACACCATCACCACTGCCAGCAGCGGAAGCAAGGGCGTCATCGGTGGGGGCGACCGCATTCAGGCGACCATGGTGTTTGAACGCATTGGGTAGTGCCTTCCGTGCCCGCCAGGAAGACCCGGATCGCTGGTCCTACAGTGCCTTTGCTGCTGCCGTGGGCTGCAGCAAAGAACTGATCGCCGCCATCGTCAAGGGCCGGGTCTGACGCTTCGGCCTTGTGGGCCTCGCTTGGCCCGCAACAGTCACAAACCGCGATTCGTACCATTTAAAGCCGGGAGTCAGCTTACAATTCCTTGGGGGTCAACTGGTGGTCTCCAGTTGCCCGCAATCAGCCGCTCAGGGTTGATCGCGACGTCCCAAGGATGCCCCTGATGGTAAATAACTCCCGAATCCGGTCCCTGAGAGCTGCAGGTCTGGCGCTCACTACTCTTTTGATCAGCGGTGGCCTGGCCGTTCAGCCGGCCGCAGCAGACACCGTGGACATTGTTCCCGGAGGGCCGCAGGTGCTGACACCCGCCCCCGAATCTCCCACGGATCAGTTCATTGTGGGAATGAAGGATGCCACCGCTCAGTCCGCGGACAAAGCAGCCCGCGACGTTGCCGGCAAAGCTGCCACCGCGCTTGGTGCTGTCGCAGAGACCGCCCGCCAAAATGCCACCGGCGGGCATGTCATCAAATTGGACAAGCCGCTTTCAGCCGCCGAATCCGCCCTTTTCGTCAAGACGCTGCGCACCGATCCAGCGATTGCCTACGCAGAGCCGGATGACATCATGCATGCCACCGCGGATGCCACTGACCCCGGCTTCCCGGAGCAGTGGAACCTGAAGGGTCCGGCCAGCATCAATGCCGCGGGAGCCTGGGATTACGTCAAGGGTGAGAGCGTAGTCGTTGCCGTTGTGGACAGCGGGATCACCAGGCATGAGGATCTGGACGCCAATGTCGTGCCCGGTTATGACATGATTTCCTACGCCGAGGATGGCCGGGACGGTGACGGCCGCGATTCCGATCCCACCGACCAAGGCGACTGGGAGCCGGCTGGTGTATGCGAGGTTGGAAGCCCCGCCCAGAACTCGTCATGGCACGGTACCCACGTAGCAGGGATCATCGCCGCGGTCGCCAACAACGGCCAAGGCATCACAGGGGTAGCGCCCAACGCGAAGATTCTGCCCGTTCGGGCGTTGAGCTACTGCGGCGGCTACACCTCCGACATCGCTGACTCCATCATTTGGGCCGCTGGCGGCGTAGTCACCGGTGCGCCGGTGAACCCCAACCCGGCCCGCGTGATCAACCTCAGCCTCGGCGGTATCAAGGCCTGCTCGGCCACCTACCAAAACGCCATCAATTTCGCTCACAATGCGGGTGCCGCGGTGGTGGTTTCGGCAGGAAACTCCAACCGTCCCGCTGCCGACGCAAGCCCGGCCAACTGTGAAAACGTCATCACCGTGGCCGCCAGCAACGCTTCCGGTGCCCGTGCACAGTACTCGAATTATGGCAGCGCAGTAGACGTCACGGCCCCTGGCGGCGACATGAGCCAGGCCGCCACGAACGGAATCCTGTCTACCTTCAACTTCGGAAAAACCACCAGTGCCGGATCGGCTTACGCCTGGATGCAGGGAACCTCCATGGCCGCGCCCCAGGTAGCCGGGCTGGCGGCGTTGCTGATCTCAGCCGAAGGCAGCAGCCTGACCCCAAGCAAAGTGGAGCAGCAATTGAAAGCTACTTCACGGCCTCTTCCCGCAGGGTGCCCGGCTGGTTGTGGGGCCGGCCTTGTTGATGCCAATAAGGCGCTCAGCACCTACGGCGGCACGGCCCCGGTCAACAGGAGGAAGATCACCGATTTCGACGGCGACTCCCGTAGTGACGTCCTGGCCCGCGACTCCAGCGGCCGGTTGTGGCTCTACGCGGGCGACGGCTACCGCGGGTGGCTGGCTGCCCGCCAGATCGGCTCGGGTTGGAACGGCATGACTGCCATCGAGGCCCCTGGTGATTTCGATGGCGACGGCAATGCCGATGTCCTGGCCCGCGACTCCAGCGGCCGGTTGTGGCTCTACCCGGGCAACGGTTCCGGTGGTTGGCTCGCCGCCCGCCAAATCGGCTCTGGCTGGAACGTGATGACGGCAATCGAAGCTCCCGGTGATTTCAACGGGGACTACAAGGCCGATGTGATAGCCCGCGACTCCGCCGGCGTCCTGTGGCTGTACCCGGGTAATGGCTCCGGTGGGTGGCTTCCGGCCCGTCAGATCGGTCAAGGTTGGAATGTCATGACAGCCATTGAGGGCGTTGGTGACTTTAACGGCGACGGCAAAGCCGATGTCGTGGCCCGCAACGGCGCCGGGGCGCTCCTGCTCTACCCGGGTAATGGCTCCGGCGGTTGGTTCGCAGCGGGTCAGATCGGCCAGGGGTGGAATATCATGACCGCCATCGAATCTCCGGGTGACTTCAATGGGGACGGCACAGTGGACCTCATGGGCCGGGCCAGCAACGGTGACCTGGTTCTTTACGGCGGCAACGGCTCGGGCGGCTGGATTTATGCCACCCAAGTTGGCTCCGGCTGGAACATCATGACGGCCATTCTCTAAGGCAACTCGCCGTAAATCAGTGCGCCGCGATGGTGCGGGTTCCGCTCCCTCCCAGCTTTCCGTGGGTAGAGTAGAGGCCTGAACATCGCCGGATTGCACTGTAAACGGAGAATCAATTGTCAGCTTGGCTAGAACTCGGTTCCAACAACTACGTCCTGGAAACCGAGGGTTCCTTACTGAACACCGGGCTCGTGGTGGGCTCTGAACTCGCTATGGTCATCGACACCGGTTGCGGCCCCCGCCAGGGCCGGGAGATTCTCGCAGCGGTCCGCGAAAAGACGCAGCTTCCGCTGGTGGTGGTGAACACCCACGCCCACTACGACCACTTCTTCGGTAACGCCGTTTTCGCGGACGACGGCGTTACGGAGTTCTGGGCGCACGCCAACTGTGCGGCGGCTATCGAAAAAGACGCCGACAACCAGCGGCGCTTCGTGGCCACCAACGAACCCGAGATGGCAGCGGGGGAGGGCGACGCCGTCGACATCGTTGTTCCCAACGCCTTGGTTCACGATCAGCCTGTATTGGTGGACCTTGGCGGGATCACGGCCACGCTCTTCTACCTGGGCCGGGCCCACACCGATGGCGACCTCCTGGTGGGTACAAGCACCACCCTTTACGTGGGCGACTTGGTGGAGCAGGGTGCTCATCCGTCGTTCGAGGACTCGTACCCGGAAGAGTGGGCTGACGCCCTGCGGCACATCTCCGCCCTCCGTCACCGCTACGAGTTCCTGGTCCCCGGTCACGGCAAGCCCGCAAGTGACGAGTTTGTGAAGACCATGGCAGACACCATGAGCACAGCTGTCCGCCAAGCCACGCAGTCCATTCGGGACATGCCCTCAGATGCAACCAAGGCAATCCCGGTCCTGCCCTATGGGCCTGAACAGTCCCGCTGGTTCATCAAGAGGCTTCAGGAAACCAGCGCCCAGGGCAGGCAATCGTTGGGGACCCCTGACTTTGGGCCAGGAAAAACGGGTTCTTACCCTTCGTAGCAAGGCTCCTTACAAATTTGTCATCTTGTTTACTCCCAGCCATGGACTATTCGGTAACTCCCGTCCTAGGATGAAGTCGACCATTCGGTTCGCGACTACCTGGGGGTGTCGAGATGAAGGGAACACGCGTCTTCCCGCGTGCTACCAACATTCTCCGCTCAGTCATGATCGCTGGAGCCGGAACGGCACTCTGGATGACCCTCTCCGCAACAGCCGCCAGCGCTGACTCCGGCGCCGCGGATGACCACTCACTTCTTGGCGGAATAACGTCAACCACCTCGTCCGCTGTCGCTTCAACAACCGAAACGGCGAGCAGTACCATCACCAAAGCAACCAAGGCGGCAGGTGCTGGCACCACCGAAGTTGCTGACGCCGTCGGGTCCGTTGCAAAGGCGGCTGTCCCACAGGCAACGGCTCCCGCCATCAGCATTCCAGTCCCAACCGTGCCTCTGCCCGCACCCGTCAAATCCATAGTGCCTGCACAGCCGGTTTCCGTTCCGGTTCCGGCAGTGACGCCGATCGTGGAGCGCGTTGGGGGAGCGGTAGACGGGATTGCCGGATCCCTGCCAGTCGTCAACCAGGTGGTCCCGGGGGAAACCGTGGGAACCGTTGTGAACGCCGTTGCCCCGGTGACTGAAACCGTGGATCAGACAGTCGCTGTAGTCGTTCCTCCGGTCAACGAGGCCTTGAAACCCGTTGCACTGGAACCCGTTACCGACGTCACCAACCCCATAGTTCAGCCAGTTGTTGATGTGATTGACGACGTAGTTGACAGGGGTTTGCCGCCTGTCGGTTCCGTGACTCCACCGATAGCATCGGTCCTTCCGCCCCTGCAGGGAGGCGCCGGCTCATTGCCCCCTGCAGCACCGTCGGTAGACGCGACACCGGGAGTTGGCACATCGCCGGATGACGTCGTCGCTGTTTCACCGCAAGGAACGGCCGCGGAGGAAAGTGATGCCGAGGTACGTGCAGCGGTAGGAACCGAACCAGCAACTCGAACTACTGCTTTGGCCTCTGCCACCAGTGTGGCGCCGGCTATGTCGCCGTCCCGTGCACTGAGTTCTGCAGGAGCAGAAGAGGCCGCCGAAGTCCGTTCGGCCCAAGTCCCCGCAGCTCCTGCCGGCTCGCCGACCGGCCCGGGAACAGTGCCGGCCACCCTCGCAGGTGCTGGCTCCGGCAATTCGCAGAACGGTCCGCCGAGCCCTGCGGCAGCCTTCCTGCATGGCGCATTGATCATCCCAGCAGATTTCCTCGCTGACCTGGTAAAGGTCAGCGACGAACACCATCCAAAGCCGGTCTCATTCGATCCCGGTTCCTCTCCTGACTAGTTCCCGAGCCTCGCTGCGCAACAGCACGCAGCCGACGGCAATTCGGGCGATCCGTCAACGGACGCCTTTGGGAACTAGACCTTCAGGAGAAGATCATCATGAACACGACCCTACGCAAGTGCCTCATCGGCACATGCTTTGCCGGGGGCATGATTGCCCTCAGCGCAACCGCGGCCAACGCCGCAGACACTACCTCCGGCAAGGACGGACTCCTTTCCGGCACGCAGGTAGTAGCGCCCGTTACAGCGCCGATCACTACGGGCGCCACCTCTCTGGGACTTTTGGGGGATTCAGCAGCTACGGCTTCCGCGCCGGGATCTGCGGGAGGTTCGAGCAGGGCACCTGCAGCTACTACCAATGGCTCCAACAGCATCGGCTCCGGGACTCAAGTGGTTGCCCCGGTTTCGGTGCCCATAAACCTGGGCTCGTCGTCAGTGGGTCTGCTGGGGGGCTCCACTGCGGCGGGCCCAGCCGCACCTGCCGCACCAGCAGCGGCAACAGGTTCGACGTCGACCACCGGGACCAGCGGTTCCGGCGGCATTGCTTCGGGAACCCAAGTGGTGGCGCCGGTGACGGTTCCCATCACGGTGGGGTCGACGTCGGCCGGTGTTTTGGGGGATTCATCCGCCACCACCGTTCCAGCAGCATCAGCTCCTGCGCCGGCACAAGCACCGGCGCAGGCAACAACGTCGGGGGGAGAGTCAATCGCATCCGGCGCTCAGGTAGTGGCTCCGATATCGGTCCCTGTTAACATCGGAGCCACTGCTGTGGGTGTAGCTGGGGATTCTGCAGCTACGTCCGGTGCTTCTGCCCCTGCAGCTCCTGCTGGCAGCACTTCGGGTGCCTCGACGAGTGGTTCTGACGGCATTGGTTCCGGTACGCAGGTTGTTGCTCCGATTACTGCTCCGGTGAACCTGGGTTCCACGTCTGCTGGTGTGTTGGGTGATTCTTCGGCCACGAGCACCGGTACCAGTGGCACTACTGCTCCTGCTGGCAGCACTTCGGGTGCCTCGACGAGTGGTTCGGATGGCATCGGATCCGGTACGCAGGTGGTTGCTCCGATTACTGCTCCGGTGAACGTGGGTTCCACGTCTGCTGGTGTGTTGGGTGATTCTTCGGCTACGAGCACCGGTACCAGTGGCACTACTGCTCCTGCTGGCACTGCGGGCGGAAGCGCAACCTCCGGCGACGGCGGCATCCTCTCGGGTACGCAGGTGGTTGCTCCGATTACTGCTCCGGTGAACGTGGGTTCCACGTCTGCTGGTGTGTTGGGTGATTCTTCGGCTACGAGCACCGGTACCAGTGGTACTACTGCTCCTGCTGGCACTGCGGGCGGAAGCGCAACCTCCGGCGATGGCGGAATTCTCTCGGGTACGCAGGTGGTTGCTCCGATTACTGCTCCGGTCAGCATCGGGTCCACCTCCGTAGGTGTGGGAGGCGGCTCAGCTGGCACGGTGAACCCTCCGGTTGTTACTCCGCCGGTTGTGAACCCGCCTGTTGTTACTCCGCCGGTTGTGAACCCGCCTGTTGTTACTCCTCCGGTTGTGAACCCGCCTGTTGTTACTCCTCCGGTTGTGAACCCGCCTGTAGTTACTCCTCCTGTTGTTACCCCGCCGGTTGTCACCCCGCCGTCCGTGAACCCGCCGTCCGTGAACCCGCCGGTTGTCACCCCGCCGTCCGTGAACCCGCCTGCTGGCGGCGGCAATAACACCAGCGGCACCACGGGCATCAACACAGTGGGTACAAGCACCCAAACCGCGGCAGTAGTCACCGCTGGTTCCTCGCAAGGTGCGGTGACCGCGGCAGCCCCCACCGCCGTCGGAAGCTCCAACGCACTGGCGACTACCGGTCTGAACGGCACCTTCGTTCTCTGGGCAGGTGGGATGGTCCTGATGGGCCTCCTCCTGGCCGCAGCCGGACGTCGGAAGGCAGCAGCTAACCCCCGCTAATTGACGTGGCGATCCCGCTTCGCATGTCGTTGTTGCGGCTCCGGTGCCCGGAGCCGCAACAATTGCGGGCCGCACTGGCGCCTGGGTGTCCATTGCGGAAGGTAATGCCGGGGTGGGCTGCAGATACGGCAGTCCTAGGATGAAAGGGATGACCAGGACCCAGACGAACCAGAACTTCAGCCTTCGCAGCGTTGCCTTGCCGGCTTTCGGGCCCGCACTGCTGTTCTGCATCGGTGAGGGAGCGGTCCTGCCGGTTATCGCACTCTCGGCGCGAGACCTGGGTGCCTCCGTAGCAGTCTCGGCATTGATTGTGACCCTGATCGGGCTGGGGTCGTGGATCTTCAACATTCCGGCCTCGGTCATCACAGAGAAGTTCGGTGAGCGGTGGTCGATCGTAGGCGCCGGAGCCTTGGGCGCCCTGGCGTTGGGTGCCGCAGCATTCGCTCAGCAGATAGAACACGGACTGTGGCTGCTGGCGGCCTCCATGACCCTTGTGGGCATGTCAGCCAGCGTCTTCAACCTTGCCAGGCAGAAGTTTCTCACTGAAGCAGTCCCTGTCCTCTACCGCGCCCGGGCACTGTCCACATTGGGCGGGGTGACCAGGATCGGCATCTTCATCGGTCCGTTTGTTGGCGCCGGTGTCATGCAGTTCGCCGGGATCAGCGGCGCGTACTGGGTGGGCTTCGCGGGCATGATGGCGGCTGCGGCTTTGTCCCTCACCATTCCGGATTTGGTGGCACCAGGAACCTCCGACGGCCGCCCTCGCCCGCCGGCGTCCACTCTGCGGAGCGTCGCGGCATCCCACGCTGGCGTGTTCCTGTCTGTCGGGTTCGGGATCCTGCTCCTCAGTGCCTTGCGGGCCTCGCGTCAGGTGGTCATCCCGTTGTGGGCGGACCATTTGGGACTCGATGCCACGCATGCTTCACTGCTGTTCGGGCTGTCCGGAGCGATCGACATGCTCGTGTTCTACCCCGCAGGAAAGCTCATGGACCGGAAAGGCCGGCAATGGGTGGCCATCCCGTCCACGGTGATTATGGGATCGGCCTTGATTCTGATTCCGTTCACTGCAGGCTTTGTGCCGTTGCTGCTGGTTGCGCTGTTGATCGGGTTCGGCAACGGCATCAGTTCAGGTCTCATTATGACGCTGGGCGCCGACTTCTCGCCCGACAACGGAAGGAGCCATTTCCTGGGTATATGGCGCTTCATAGCCGACTCTGGTGCAACCGGGGGACCGGTGCTGCTCTCCGGGTTGACGGCCGCCGTTTCCCTGTCCGCTGGAATCTGGGCAACAGGGGTACTGGGCTTCGCAGCGGCAGTGGTGTTCGCCGTCGCAATTCCCAGGTTGAAGCACCGGCGCAATTATTGACATGTCTTTTGCGTTGGTTCCTGACCCCCTTTGCCCAAGATAACGGCCGTCTGAAACCGCATGTGGTTGAGTTCTAGGACTGTGGCGCTGAAAGTGGGTCTTGGCCGCCCTTCACCCCCAACGCATCAACACCAACGGCCGCAGGACAACCCCGTGAGGGATTGCCCTGCGGCCGTTGTCGCGTTCAAACAGAACTACTAGCGGAGTGCCTTGTTGCCCTTGAATTCGAGCTTCAGGCTGCTGCCTGTGCCCTTGGCCGTACCGTTCACCGCGGACTGGGTTTCCGCGAAGACCAGCGTGGAATGGGCAATGGCGTCGGCCATCTGTTCCAGGACCGCTGTGTCGATGTTGGTGATGTCATCGCAGGCCTGGTGGTAGCAGGGGTCGTAGGCAACGCCGGCCGTGCCGCCGTAGATTGCCGCCTGCTCTGCCGTCTTGATCTCTTCAGCGCCCGTGAAGAGGCCACCGGCCGGGATGCCGTTTTCGATGAACCCGAAGTAATCCGAGCGACCGTCGAACTCTGTGGGCTCCGTGGCCAGACCCTGGGAAGCGAAGTAGTCCAGGAACACCTTCTCAATCAACGCCGAACCGTTGGGCCCCGCGGTTCCGAGTGGTTTGCCATCACCGTCGTAGACGAACCGGACCGGGTTGGGTGAGGCCACCATGTCGAAGTTGAGGTTGAGTGCGTGGTTCTTCAGCTCACTCTTGCTCAGCTGGGCCACGTAGTAGTCAGAGCCAATCAGGCCATCTTCCTCGCCGCTCCACCAGGCAAACCGCACGCGGTTCTCGGGGGAAATTCCAAGCGCCGCAAACTGCAAGGCCGTCTCAAGGATGGCGCCGGATCCGGAGCCGTTGTCGTTGATGCCCGGACCCTCAGCGACGGAATCCAGATGGGCACCTACCACTACAGTGCGGTCTGCACGCCCGGACGTATCTGCCAGGACGTTGAAGGTCTCGATCGGCTGGGTATCGCCCTCAACTGCGATCCGTACCGTAGCACCTGTGAGTCCGGCCAGATCCTCACCGACTGCAAAGCTGGCGCCTACCGTGGGGATGGTCACTTCCGGGTTGTCAGCCGTCGGAGCGCCCAGCGTTCCGTCCAAGCGTGCCAGCCTGTCATCGGCGTCGCCTTGGTTGAAGATGATGACGCCTGCAGCCCCGGCAGCTTGGGCGTTTACAGCCTTGGTGTTGAAGGGGCAGGTTCCGCGCTGGATGAGGGCGATACTTCCTGCCACGAAGCCGGTGAAGTCGGCAGCCTCACATCCGC
Source organism: Arthrobacter sp. R3-55 (assembly GCF_054161505.1). Lineage (NCBI taxonomy): Bacteria > Bacillati > Actinomycetota > Actinomycetes > Micrococcales > Micrococcaceae > Arthrobacter > Arthrobacter sp. R3-55. Next base: position 1,153,984 of record NZ_CP096423.1, read on the forward strand.
TGGTGGATGCACGATCACCTGTGAGGTTGATATCCACCGCGGTCACCGTTGCCGTCACGTCGCCGAAACCTGAGTAGGACATGGCAGCGAAGTCATCCTCGGTGTATGTCCGCGGGGTTGGCGTGACACGTTCAAAAGCTTCACTGGCAAGGTTGAACTTGAGATATTCGAAGTACTGGCGCTGGGGCACATAGCCTGCTGCCCGCAGCTGTTGCTCGATGTATTCCGCGGAGGCTACATGTCCCGTAGTCCCTGCCGACCGGGTGCCGCCATTGGCATCGGCGATCGCTTGGAGTTCCTCAAGGTGGCCTACGATTGCGTCCGCAGTGACGGCGTCGCGGAGGGCCTGGCTGTCCGTCCCCTTATCAGCCAGGGCGGGTGGAGTTATTGCTACGGCAAGAATCGCGATGGTCGCCACTCCTGCTGCTAGGGCAGAGGTTCGTTTTTCAATGCGTGGTTTGTGCTTTGTATGCATGTCCTGCATCTCCCTGTGGTGACCCGGCAATTGGGTGGCCGGGTACGGTAGCGCAGAATCTACCCCGCAGGAGCCCGCTGGTGAAGGCTTGCTTTTTTGGGCAGGTCAGGCTTCGGCCCGCCCCACGGGCTGGGGCGTCCTCCAAGACCGCTGGGGGACCTTGCCGGTAACAAGCGCCACGGCAATCACCAAGAGGACCAAACCCCAGGTGGCGTTGGTGACGTCAAGGGCCTGCCTCATCACCACGAACGGCGGGATGATGGCCAGCACGGTGCCAGCCGCGATACGCCACATGGCGGGCCGGCGCTCACCTGCTGCCAGCGCGGTACTGGCCAGTTCCAGCCGGAGCAGCGGCATGGAAACCAGCAGGACCAGCGCCCACGCCGCGATGTAGAACAAGGGCCTGCTTAGCCACCACTCTGTGCTGGCAGGCTGGGGAAACGGAAGCCGCAGAACCAAAGCGATGCCGAACAGGGCGATGATCAACGGCAGATGCCACAGGTAGATGGTCATTGCGCGGCTGCCCACTACGAACATCACCTTCTGTACCCAGCCCACTTGCACACATCGCTGCAGCACCGGGTACGCGGCCTTCACCAGCAGGACGTGCGCCAGGCCCACCAAGACCAGCGGAAACATGGGCGGGTTCTGGCTGGTCAGCATATCCACGGGGTAGGGACCGGCGTGCGTGAGCGGAACCATTGCGGCGTAGCAGCCGGCAGCGGCCAGAACGAGTTTCCACGAAGCGAAGCGGTCAAAGAAACCGTCCGCATAAAAGAAGCCCAACTGCTGCAGAAGCCCCCACACGAACACCATGTTGAGCAGGCCGATCGGATTTGAGTCCAAACCCCACGGGTTGCGCTCCAAGCCCAAGCGAAGACCATCGACGACGACGGCGCCCGCGGCCAGCGCCGCGATGGTCCAGTACGGTGCCAGGCCGTGGAACTTCGCCATAGTGGGCACCATCGCCTGGCAGATCAGATAAGCAGCGAGGAACCACAGCTGAACTCCGGCACCCGCAGCGATAACTGTGAGGAGGTCGCCCGGGACGCCAGCCGCCGTCGCGCTCCACAGCGCAACGGTGAGGAACGCATAAAGGGCGACCGTGGGGCGTACCAGCCTGAGTACCCTGTTCCGGAGATAATCGCCGGCGTCACCGCCCTTGCGCTGCAAGCTGCGCCAGGAAGTCAGCGATGCGAAGCCGCCCACCACGAAAAAGAGCGGCATGACCTGTCCGAACCACGTACCCTGCGCAAACCAAGACAAGGAGGTCAAGGGATTGCCCACCCCGATGCCTGCGGAGTCCACACTGATACCCATCATGAGAAGGTGGACGGCCACCACGGCAAACATGCAGGCAACGCGAATGAGATCCACCACCAGATCGCGTGAACCAGATACGGGGACAACTGGATTGCTTCGTTTCCGGCTGGACTTGGGTGAGTCGGACCTGAGGGTGAATGACATGGGAACTCCTGGCTTAGCCACTGTTTATCCAACGATTGGACTAACTGTAACGCATGCCGGAGACTCAGTCGACGTCATCCCCGAAAAGATTGCGACGAGCAGGTCCGGATCCACCAAGCGGGGCGTAGCCTTGAAGTGGCCCACATCCCCGGTCACTCAGGTGTTCTACCGGCGCTATGGCGCATTCCATGAATCCACCCACCAATGAAGGGCAGTGCTGATTGTTGTGCACATCAAAGAATTCTGGGACCAACTCTCGCCGGACACCCAGCAGTGGCTCATCGACAATCCGGGAACCATGATCGTGCCGCGGACCGTTACCGCGATCATCAATGGCGAAACGGGGGAAAATGCGGGCGTCGACGCGCACGGCGGCACCCACCTCACGGATGAAGATCAACACTTCATTCAGGAGCAGGCCCGGGTGCGCGGAGCTGCTGCCGCGAAGGATCCCAAGTTCTTCGACTCGGTCGGTCCGGCCGACTAGGCTTCCGGGGCTGGGCACCCTTTAGAGCCGATTGCTCCCGCGGGCCGGTTCGTGCGGCGCGTAAGGGTGTGCCGTCGTCGAGCGTGAAGCGCCCTAGCCCTTCCGCGCTGCCAGTCCGAAGAGCCATGTGCCACCAAGGGCGGACAGGTAGCCGGCGATCACGATGAACGCCGTCCCGGCCCAGAAGTAGTCGATGGTGCTGTCGGTGCTCAGTCCGGGCATGACTTGGAGGAGCGAGTAGGCCGCAACAATGCCTGCCACCACCAGGGCAACAACTGTCAGCATCACCCACAGGCGGGATGCGGCCCAGTGCTCGCCGTATCCCTTCCAGACGTTCCAGCTGCTGCCGGTGCGGAGGATGAGCCACCCGGCGGGGAGCATGACGGCGCCGACCACCAGGAAAGCAGCCACGACGTCGGCCGGGCGGTGCCACTGATTGATCAGCGTGGAGACGCCGGTGGCCACGGCGAAGGTGCTGCCGAGGAATCCGGCCAGAGGGCGCCAGCGTGGCGAAACCATAAGGAACACGGCAGCCGCGGCGGAGGCGGCGAGGGTGGTGTGTCCGGAGGGGAGGGAGTTCAGTTCCAAGGTTTGGACGCCGCGGTCGGGCCGGTCCGGAATGAGAAACTTGAGGATTTGAGTGGCTGCGTTGGCGGCGATGCATGCGGCCACGGCGATGCCGGCGGCTTTCCAGCGGCGGCGTGCAATGGTCACGAAGAGCACCATGATGGCGGCGATCGCTAGTGACATCATGGGCAGCATATCCAGGAACTCCGTAGAGGCCCTGCCGGCTGTTCCGCCCAGCACGGTGGCTTCAACCAGCGCTGACTCGTCGATGAACTGACCCATGGTGGTGCGCACAAAGAAGTAGTACGTTGCGGCCAGGCCCACCATGCTGGCGATGGTGGCCAGGATGAAAAGAAATCCTGTGCCGACGCCTGCAGTGGGCTTATGAAGCGGCCGTTTGCTCGACCTCCCGCTGGTGCGGAATTGCTGGGAACTCATTCTGTCTAGGGTGCCACAGTTCTCTGGACGGTCCGTGTGAAGGCGCGACAGCGTTTCAGGGCGTAGTGAGGTGGGCGCAACATCCTTGTGACGCTTGACACGTGTTAGGTGCCAGGAATATGCTTCCTAACACGTGTTAGGAAAGGGAATCCACATGTCGGGAACCAACGGGGCTTTGCGGGAATTCACACGCAGGAGTGCCCTTACAGCCCTCGGCGCCGGAATTGTTGGAGTCACCGCGGCGTCGTGGCCGCGCCTGACCGGGGCCGATATTCCAGGCCGGGGAGATAACAGCCTCAGCATCGCCATCATGGGCACCGCCGCAGATGCCGCAGCCCGCCAGAAGGTCATTGACGCCTTCGCCAAGGTCCACCCCGAAATCAAGGTCAAGGTACAGGCAATTCAAGCCGTGGACTGGAAGGACTTCTTCACCAAGATCCTCACCATGGTTGCAGCAGGGACCCCACCGGATGTGGTTTACGTGGCAACGGAAGGTGCTCAGCTTTTTGCCGAGAAGCTGGCCCACCCGCTGGATGAGTACCTGCGCCGCGACGCGGACCACATGAAGGAATACTTCCAGGACGTCCACCCCAGCCTGGTGGAAGCGTTCATGTACAAAGGCAGCCTGTTCCAGCTCCCCATCGACTGGAACGCCGCCAACATGTACTACAACACCGCATCGCTCCGTGCCGCGGGACTTGAACGCCCGGCCGATAACTGGACGCACACCGATTTCCGCAGCACCCTCGCTGCCATGAAGAAGGCCAATCCCAAGGACTTCACGCCGTACTACTGGACCAACCGTCTCTTCGGCGGCGTAGTGCCGTGGCTCTACGCCAACGACACCAGCTTCCTGAAGGAAACCAAGTCCCCGGGCGGCGAATGGCTATGGGACGGCTTTTATGCCAACGACCCCTCACGAGGCCTCCGCTCCGGCGGCTACCAGTGGCTGGAACCCAACGCAGAGGACCCCCGCGTCTTCGAGTCCTTCGATTATCTCCGTGGACTCGTCAAGGACGGGCTGGGTGTCCGTCCGGAGGAAGGCGGCGGCAGCGCACTGATCGGCCTCTTCGCCTCCAACAGGATAGGCACGACGCCGGCGGGCGGCTATTGGGTGCAAGGCCTTCACGAGGCGGGGATGACCGAGGATGGGTTCGACGTCCAGTTCTTCCCCAAAGGCCGGACCCAGCGGCACCAGTTCGGCACGGCCGGCTACGCAATCATGAAAACCGCCAAGGACAAGGACGCCGCCTGGGAATGGGTGAAATTCAGCTCCAGCCTTGAAGCCATGCAGATCGTGTTCCCCACCCCCAATACCACCCCTGCCCGGCGGTCCATGGTCAACGAGCAGCTCTACGCCGGAACCGGCCCGCGGAACTGGAAGGTCTTCTACGACACCCTGGACAAGTTCCCCACCACAGGTCCCATTCCAGCGCCACCCCAGCAGGCCGCCGTCGAAACCGCCCTGATGAAAAACGTGAGCCTGGCTGTCAGTGGAGACGAGCGTCAGCTCAAGGACGCACTCAATTCCATGCAGCGCGACCTTGAACTGGCCCTGAGGAGGCAGCCATGAGCACCGCAACCAGTACACCTACGGGGACGGGGAGCGAGCCGGGCCGCCGCCACGCCGCCCACAAGAACGGACAAGCACCCAAACGGGGCCGCATGCAGCAACGCTGGCTGCCCTGGGCTTTCCTGGCACCGACCCTCGCGGGCATGGGCATCTTCACCCTGCTGCCGATCGTCGCGTCCATTGCGCTCGCGTTCTTCCGCTGGGACATCATCTCGGCGCCAACATTCGTGGGCTTCGACAACTTTGCGGAGGTAGTCCAGGACCCCACCGTCCGGGTCTCGTTCCTGAACACCATCGTGTTTGTTGTGGTGGCCGTGGCACTCCAGCTTGGACTGGCGCTTGGTTTGGCCATCATGGTGCAGGAGAAGATGCCGGCCTGGCTGAGGGTGTTCTTCCGCTCTGCCTTCTTCTTCCCGTTGATCCTCTCCGCAGCGTCAGTCTCGATTTTCATGCGGTACCTCTTCAACGAACAGTTCGGTGTTGTGAACTGGCTGTTGTCCATTGTCGGCATCCCCGCGGTTCCGTGGCTGACGACGCCAACAGGGTCGGCCGCCGTCGTAATTCTTGTCTATGTGTGGCAGAACTTCGGATTCTCGTTCCTGCTGTTTATCGGCGGCCTGGCCTCCATTCCGGTGGAGACCTACGAGGCCGCGTCCATTGACGGTGCCACAGGATGGCGCAAGCACTGGTTCGTCACACTGCCGCTGCTGAGCCCCACCACCCTGGTGGCCTCGGTCATGGCGATCATCAACGCGCTGCAAGTCTTCGACCAGCCCTACGTCCTCACCCGCGGCGGGCCCGGGGACTCAACACGCACAGCGGTGATGGTGATCTTCGAATCGGCGTTCCAGCGTCTTGAGTTCGGCCAGGCATCGGCGATCGGAGTGATCCTGACGCTGATCATCATGGCCATCACCGCCGCCCAATTCCGGCTCAGCAAACGATTCGTCTTCTACCAGTAAGGCCCGCCATGACTACCACTCAAGAACGTGTCACCACCACGGCGCCTGTAGTAAAGCGGAAAAAGCGCGACTGGTCAGTGGCCGTCCGCGTCATCGTCTTGCTGATCGCGTCCGTCTTTATCCTGGGTCCGGTGTTGTGGACGCTGTCCACCTCGCTGCGGCCGCCGTCGGAATCCTTCCAGCTGCCGCCCGCCTTCCTGCCGCTGAACCCGGACCTGACCTCTTACGAGCAAGTGTTCAAGCAACTCAACATCGTGGCACTGGTGGTGAACAGCGCGCTGGTTACGGGCCTCATTGCCGTAGGACAGATGCTGACCGCAGCGCTGGCCGGCTACGCCTTCGCGCACCTGCGCTTTCGCGGACGCGGAGCGCTGTTCTCGATCGTGCTGGCCACCATGATGGTGCCCGCGCAGGTCACGATCGTTCCTGTGTTCATGCTGATCCGCGGAGTAGGCCTTTCCGACACGCTGCTGGCACTGATCATTCCGGCCATCCCGACGGCGTTCGGCACCTTCCTGATGCGCCAGTACTTCATGGGGTTGCCGGGTGAGCTCGCTGAAGCGGCCGCGATCGACGGCGCCTCGCCGTGGCGGACGTTCCGATCGGTGTACGCGCCGCTGGCGATGCCTGGCCTGGCGATTGTGGGCATCCTGGCGTTCAACTTCCACTGGAACGAATTCTTCCGGCCACTGATCATGACCATCTCGGAGCAAAACTTCACGCTGCCGCTGGGCTTGGTCTCGCTCCAAGGCAACCTCGGCACGGGCAGCATCTCCGTGGTGCTGGCCGGTGTTGTCCTCTCCATGATTCCCGCGTTGGTGGTGTTCATGTTCGGCCAGCGCGCGCTGCAGGACGGGCTCACTGCCGGTACGGGTAAGTAATTTCTTTTTCATCGCTTTTGAAAGGGGTTCCGTTGACGGACCTTGCACTCTCCTCATCCCTGGCTGCTGCCGCCACCCACCCGGATCCCGCGTTCCCGCGCTTCCACCCCAGGCCGGCGCAGGGCTGGATCAACGATCCCAACGGCATCAGCTACATCGACGGCCGGTACCACGTGTTTTTTCAGTACAACCCTTTGTCCGCTAGGCACTCACAGATTCAGTGGGGGCACCTGAGCTCTGCTGATTTGGTGCGCTGGGAGGAGCATCCCGTCGCCCTTACGCCGCAGGCCGGAGGGCCGGATTCGGCGGGCTGCTGGACAGGCGTAGTGACCATGGATGATGGCGTGCCTACAGCTTGCTACTCGGGGGTCCAGGACCACGGCGGGCACTCGCAGGTAGTTATTGCCCGGGGTTCGGCCGATCTGGTCACCTGGGAACAGGACGGCCACGTTGCTGCATCCATGCCGGCGGATCCCATGGTTACGGCTGTGCGGGACCCTTTTATTTTCTGGTTTGGCGGTGCACGTTACGCCATGCAGGGGGCGGGTCTTGCCGACGGCCGCGCCGCCTTGCTGCTCTACACTGTGGATTCCCTTGACGATTGGAAATACCAAGGGATCTGGCTGACCACGGCTGATCCCGTGGCTGCTGCGCATACCCCCGCTGAGATCTGGGAGTGCCCGCAGTTGGTGGAGGTGCCCATCGCTTCAGGTGGCTCCACCTGGGTCATGATGTTCTCGCTGTGGCTCTCCGGCGACGACCACGAGCACGCCAACGGTGTGGGGTACCTGGTGGGGTCCCTTTCCGCGGATCCTTCGTCCGGGCTGCCGGTCTTTACGCCGTCCTCCGGCGGGAAAGCGGATCTTGGCCGCGACTTCTATGCGCCGCAGATTGTTCAGCTTTCCTATTCCGCTGGTGGTGATGCTGCTTCTGCTCTCTTGTGGGGGTGGGCCAACGAAGGTCCCGGCCGTGACGGGCGGCGGGGCCGCACCCAGGAAGAAATCGACGACGCCGGGTGGTCGGGTGTGTTGACGCATCCCCGCGTTTTGTCGGTGGCTGAGGGGGTTTTGGAGGTTGCTCCTGCGCCCGAAGTTCTTGCATACCGTGGTGCTGCTGTGGCTTCGGGAGCTACGGGATCTGTTGCTGTACCTGCGTTTGCCGAGGTGCTGGTTCGGGGGGCTTCTTCCTCGGTTGCGGGCTTGGGTGCCGGTTCCGTTGCGTTGCTCCTTGGCTCGGGGGCTGAGGCCCAAGTGGTTTATTCGGGCTCTCTGGCCGCGGGGGAGGAGCTCCGGATCTTCATCGATGCATCCCTTGTTGAGGTGTACCGCTCCGGCTCTGTGGCCACCACGCTTCGGGCCTACCCTGCTCCGGGTGAGGAGTGGCAACTCACCTTGCCCGCCGGAGCGACTGCCGACGTGTGGGAGCTGAGCCTGCCCGCATAGGCGGCAGGCCGGCGTCGTGCGTGTGTTGTGGGGCCTGTTGTGCGTGCTTGCGGGTGTGTTTGGGGCGCAGAGGAGGCCCCGCAACGGTGGGGTGCGTGTGTTGCGGGGTCTGGTGTGCGTGTTTGTGGGTGTGTTTGGGGCGCAGAGTGGGCCTGGCAACGGTGGGGTGCGTGTGTTGCGGGGTCTGGTGTGCGTGTTTGTGGGTGTGTTTGGGGCGCAGAGTGGGCCCCGCAACTCAGCGCGTAGGTGCGGGGCCGGTCGATTCGCGGGTGACCAAGCGGCAAGGGACCATCGTTTCAACGGTGGTCCCTTTTCCAGTGGCGTCCGTGCCCTCGATCGCATCCAGCAGCGTGGTCATGGCGGCGCGGCCGATCTCCCGCAGCGGCAGGGCCATGGTGGTCAGGGACGGGACCATGGTGTCGGCAATCCGGGTTTCGTCGTCGTAGCCCATGATGGAGAGGTCGCCGGGGACACTGAGCCCAAGCCGTGCGGCCGCGAGGGTGACGCCGACGGCCAGGCGGTCGTTCGCGCACATGATGGCCGTGGGGCGATCAGCAGGGGACACGCCGTCGAGAAGTTTCATGGCGCCACGATAACCCGCATCAATATCCCAGCCGGCCATGAAAATCCTGCCCTCACGTACCGGCACGTTGCCCTTGGCGTGCGCATCCCGATAACCCCGGACACGCAGTGGCGCGGCTGGGGAGTCCTCGGATCCTGCCAGGAGCGCGATGTCCCGGTGGCCCAGCTGCAACAAGTGCTCTGTGGCCTCCCTGCCGCCGGTGAGTTCATCGGGGATGACGTGGTGCAGTTGGGGTGCGGGGTGGGCGTCGTAGCAGTTGGCCAGCACTGAGGGAACGCGGAGCATGCCTGGCGGAACCTCGATCGGTTTCAGGCCCACCGTCACGTACATCAGCCCGTCAACCTGCCGGTCCAAGAGGGTTTCGATAGCGCCGGCGTCCCTCGCGGCGTCCTGCTCAGTGTCCATGACCACGGTGACGAAACCGCGGCTTCGGGCGACGTCGTCCGCGCCGCCAATGATGTTGCCGTCGAACGGGCTGACCACCACTTCATCGGAGAGAATGCCGATCACGCGCGACCGCTGGTTCCGCAGGCTCAGCGCGATGGCGTTAGGGGAGTAGTTCAGTTCCAGTGCCGCTGCCCGGATCCGGTCCTGGCTCTCCTTGGCCACATTGCCGTCACCACGGCCATTCAGAACCAGCGAGACCGCGCTTCTGGACACACCCGCCCGTTTGGCGACGTCCAGTGCGGTGGCCTTGCGGTTCATGGTGCTTTCCTCTCCTGCAGACTTGTCAGCAGTCTACCTAACGCGTGTGAGGTAACGGGCTTTCAGTACCCCAGTTCGTAGAACACCGACTGCATGAAGGGCAGCGCTTTGGCGACCCCAGCCACAATATAAAGCCCCCACCCAGCAACGATAGCCGCAATCGGCCACAGCCCTCTTCGTGGTGCCACCTTATGAATCACGACTGCTCGCCCGATCACGTAGGGCACACCGCCAAGGAACGACCAAGCCCAGCTGAAGGGCCGCACAACGCCTTTGCGGGAAAGCCACCTGTAGTCGAACACAGCGAGGCCCACTGTTGCGCCGTACGTGAGAACCAAGCCGATTATGATCGCGAAATAGGCTGCTGTGAAGATGTACGTGGGATCGATGGAAAGGTATCCGCTGCTTGCGATGTAGGTGTGAACCTCTGGGTTCCAGGACAGCATCAGGGTACCCACGCCAAAGGGCAGACATGCGAGTAGCCAGATGAACGGGTTTCCCACGGCTTGATCCTTGGCCAGCAACGGGCGTTGGGCAGTCGCTGGCTGGATTACGGGAGGTCCCGCGTGGCCCGTCCAACAGGTGCCGTTCCACCAGCGCAGATGGCGGGGATCAGTCGGGTCGGGGTACCAGCCGGGCGTCGTTGTCACGTCGCGACAGAATAGCCGAGCTGGGAGTACATGGACTGCATGAAGCTGGACGTCCAAATGCCGGCCACCACCATGCTGATCACAAACACGGCAATGGTGATCCACACCGGCAACAGCCCGCGTTTGGGCGCCACCTTGTTGACGATCACCGAACGGCCAATGACATAGACCGCCGAGTTCAGGAACGTCCAGGCCCAGTGGAAAGGACGCACGACGCCGGCCCTCCCCAAACGCTGGTAGTCCAGGTACGCGAAGAACACCGAGAGGCCGTAGATGACCAGGCTCGAGGCCAACAGGAGGAAATACCCCGGCGTGTACATCGAGAACGGGTCCAAGGTGGTCACGCCCTGCCGCGTGGTGATGACCCGGAACTCAGGCTGCCAGGTCAGCATGAACAGCACCGAGACCAACGGAAGCAGCGTGATGGCCCAAATGAACGGGTTGTAGACGGGCGTATCATCGCTGATCGGGGTACGCGGAGCTTTGAACGCGGGCTGGTACTGCACCTGCTGGTACTGCATCGGCCGGGAAACCTGATGGGAGGCCTGCTGCGGAGCCAAGTGGGCAGTCCAGACGCGGCCGTCCCACCAGCGGACAAGTCGCGGGTCTGAAGGGTCCGGATACCATCCCGGAGGCGTTGCGGAACCGGGCGTTGATTGAGTCATATCTCCCCCACATTGAGTCGTCTTCCGAGAATATCGCGATTGCTGCCCCTCGGTTGCCAAGCACCTCTCCCCAGTGCCTGTCAGGTGGTGTATGAGTGGAAGATGAGCTTCTTCGACGCCCTCCCCGAGCCTCCCGAACGGGCACGTCAACCCCAGCCAATCAGGCCGGGGTGGGCCGGGCCGCCGTCGGACGAATTGCCCGGCGTGGTCCCGCTTGGCGGGTTTGTGCACAAGAGCCGGCGGATGGTGGTGGCTTTGAAGTTGGTAGAGGTGTACTCCACGGGCTGCCTGTTGGACCTGGTGTGGTCTGTTCGACGCGTGGATGAGTCGGATCAGGAATGGCGGGAAATCGTGGAGGAGAGCTATAACCACCCGCGGTCCAGCCTGGATACCAGGACGGGACTTGAAGTAGGGGTGGCTTTTGCGGACGGACGCAAAGCTGTCGCGGCCATTCACGGACCGGCGTCCTTTGAAGAGGGTGACGACATGACCGGCCCTGTCCTGACAACCTTGGGCGGCGGCGGAGGGAGCAACAACGCCGAGTCCGTCCAGTTCACCGGACGGTATTGGCTGTGGCCGTTGCCGCTGGAAGGGGACTGCACGCTGGCGATCAGGTGGCGGGCCTTGGGGATCCCTGAGGGCTCGCTCGTCCTGCCCGGCGAGCATCTGGAAGAAGCCTTGGGGCGAGTGCAGAAGTACTGGACTGAATGACTTTTCCACATAGCCGGGTTGGCCTGTATTTGGGGCGGAAGGCCGCCGGTACAGTGGCACTATGCCTGCACTTCCCTCCCTAGAAGAACTCGTCGATTCGGCCCACGTGGTCTCGTTGCCCATGCGGGTGAAGTTCCGCGGCATCATGGAGCGCGAGACTCTCCTGCTCCGCGGGCCCATGGGGTGGGGTGAGTTCTGCCCGTTCCCTGAATACGACGACCACGAGTCCTCTCCTTGGCTGGCCGCCGCCTTGGAAGCAGGGTGGATGGGGTTCCCCCCTCCGCGGCGGTCCGCCATCCCGGTCAACGCGACAGTTCCCGCCGTTCCCGCAGAACGCGTCCCGGAGGTGCTGGCACGGTTCGGGCGCGTGGACGCTGTCAAGATCAAAGTCGCCGAACGCGGGCAATCATTGAGGGACGACGTTGCGCGGGTACACGCAGTACGTGAAGCTCTGCCCGAGGCCGCCATCCGTGTTGATGCCAACGGTGGATGGGACATCGGGCAAGCAGTGGAGGCGCTGGGCAAGCTCTCCGTTGCAGGCCTTGAATACGCTGAACAACCCGTTCCCACCATTGAGGGCCTGGCCGAGGTCCGGCGTCGGCTTTCTGAGGGAGGGACGCCCGTTCTCATCGCTGCCGACGAGAGCGTACGCAAGGAGGACGATCCCCTTCGGGTAGCCAGGGCCGGCGCCGCGGACCTCATAGTGGTCAAGGTCGCTCCACTCGGGGGAGTCCGGCGGGCACTGGACATCGTAGAGCAAGCCGGGCTGCCCGCCGTCGTCAGTTCTGCGCTGGATACCTCCGTGGGCATCCGCGCCGGGCTGGCGCTCGCAGCCGCGCTGCCTGCGCTTCCTTACGCTTGCGGACTCGGTACAGTATCGCTGTTCGAATCGGACATCACGCTGGACCCGCTGGTGGCCGACGACGGCGGCATTCAGTTACGCGAAACGGTGGCCGATCCTGGACTTCTTGAGCAGTTCGCGGCCCCGAGGGAACGCCGGGAGTGGTGGCTGGACCGGCTGCGAAGGGTGCACGGAATCCTGGCGGCAAACCAGCACCCTTTGTTCACCGGTTCTTAACCGGAGAGACCTCTCAGATTCGGATTCCGCTGAAAAGCTCAGCGGGAACCTCGTACATCCTCTGGAAGGTCTTCCCCAATGTCTGAAACCACCGGACGCACGTTTCCGCTGCTCCCCATGCTCGGCCACACCAAGGGCAAACGCAGTGCGGTTACCTGTGCTTTGAAGTGCGACAACGCCTGCTCGGGCGATGTCTGCAACACGAGCGCCAACGGCTACTTCCGCGACATCGCCTCAACGGCCATGTCCCGCCGTGCAGCACTGGGGCTCGGCGCCGCAGGAGCGCTCGCCATCGTCCTCGGTGGTGCCGTAACCGGTGGTGACACCGCTGTGGCCGACCCGGGAAACGGGCTCTCCGATGCTGCCAAGAAGGGCTTCGAGAAGTCCAAGCTCACGTTCACGGCCATCAAGCCCGTGGACGCTGCGGTGGATGCCTTCACCGTTCCGGAGGGCTTCGATTGGAAGCCGATCATCCGCTGGGGCGACCCCTTGTTTGCCGACTCACCGGCCTTTGACCTCAACGCGCAGACCGCTGCAGCCCAGGCCCGCCAGTTCGGTTACAACAACGACTACACGGACATCCTGCCCATCCCGGGTTCCAAGGACCGCCGTGCCGTGCTCTTCAGCAACCACGAGTACACCAACGAGAACATCATGCTGCCGGAAGGCTTCGACCCCAAAGAGGCACGTGCCATCGGACGCGCCGGACATGGTCTGGCTGTAGTGGAGCTCGAGCGCAAGAACAAGAACAAGCCGTGGAACTACGTCCAGGGCGCACCTCTGAACCGTCGCTTCCTCACAGATACCGTCTACGAACTGACGGGCGCCGCCGCCGGTACCAACCTGGTCAAGACGATCGATGACCCGGCAGGCCGTTGGATCAAGGGCACACTGGGCAACTGTGCCGGTGGAACCACCCCGTGGGGCACCATCCTCTCCGGCGAAGAGAACTTCAACGGCTACTTCGCTGCCCCCGGCACCAGCGACGGCGACAAGCGATACGGAATCTCCTCCAAGCCAACCACCCGTCAGTGGGAACTCGACGAGCCGCGCTTCGACACCCGCAATTCCGGCTACGCCAACGAGACCAACCGTTTCGGCTGGATCGTGGAAGTTGACCCGTTCGATCCCACGTCCACTCCCAAGAAGCACTCCGCCATGGGCCGCTTCAAGCACGAGGGCGCCAACGTCATCGTCGCTCCTTCCGGTCACGTAGTGGCCTACATGGGCGACGACGAGCGTTTCGACTACCTCTACAAGTTCGTCTCCAAGGGCAAGTACCAGCCCGGAGACTCACGCGAAGCCCGCAAGAACAACATGAACCTGCTCTCCGAAGGCGACCTCTATGTGGCTCGCTTCACCGGTGACTCTCCTGCGGACATTGACGGCACCGGCAAGCTCCCCGCAGACGGTTCTTTCGATGGGACCGGCGAATGGCTGCCACTGGTAGTCAACGGCACCTCGGCTGTGCCCGGTATGACCGTGCCGGAGGTCCTCGTCTACACCCGCATCGCCGCAGACAAGGTGGGGCCCACCAAGATGGACCGCTGCGAAGATGTTGAACCGAACCCGCGCACGGGCAAGGTCTACGTCGCATGCACCAACAACACCGATCGCGGCAAGGCAGGCAAGGAAGGCGCCACCGAGGTCAACCCCCGCAACCTGAACCGTGACGGCCACGTCGTGGAAATCACCGAAGGCCGCGAGCAAACGGGCACCAAATTCAACTGGAGCCTCTTGTTGGTGGCCGGCGATCCCGCCAAGAACACCTCCACGTACTTCTCGGGGTTCCCGGCTGACAAGGTCTCACCCATCTCATGCCCGGACAACGTGGCCTTCGACTCCGTGGGCAACCTCTGGATCTCCACCGACGGCGCCCCCGGCACCATCGGATACGCGGACGGCCTGTTCAAGGTCACCCTCGAAGGTCCTGAGCGCGGCAAGGTGGAGCAGTTCCTCGCCGTTCCCCGCGACGCCGAGACGTGTGGTCCGATCATCCACGACGAAGAGCGCACCGTGTTTGTGGCCGTCCAGCACCCGGGCGAGGACGGCTCGTTCGCGGAGCAGAACTCCTTCTTCCCGGACTACGTCCCTGCAGGCGCCACCCCCGCTGCCGGTGCGGCCCGGGCTCCCCGCCCCTCTGTGGTTCAGGTCTTCCGCAAGTAACGTTTGGCCTCTTCCTTACTGACGAATGCTCCCCTTCCCGGTTCCAGGGAGGGGGAGCTTTTCGTCGTCTTCCGACGCTCTTCCACGTCCCGTGTGCTTGAGCGGATCCCTCTGTCACCTCCAATGCTCTGGCGGCTCGAGCCCTGTCGGCATAAGGTCGGTTGAATCATGACTGAACAGCAGCCGTACGATCTGGTCCAGCAATATCCCCACTTCGAACTGAGACGGTATCCCCCGCATGTTCTCGCGGAGGTGGAAGTTCACGCGGCCTTTGATCGCGCCGGGAACGAGGCCTTCCGTTATCTTTTCAACTACATCAGCGGCAGCAACACCACCAGGCAGAAGCTGACCATGACCGCGCCTGTCATTCAGGAGAGCGGAACGTCAGAGAAACTGGCTATGACGGCGCCGGTCCTGCAGAGCGGACCCCTCCCGGATGGTAGCGACGGGGACTACGTTGTCGCCTTCGTTTTGCCGGCGGGGCTGACAGCGGAGACTGCTCCGGTGCCAAATGAACCCAAGGTCAAAATCCGTGAGGTGCCAGGGGCGTTATCTGCCGTTGCACGATTCACAGGCAATGGATCAGCTGCGGCCTTTGAGCGCCATACGGTTGCGTTGACCGAGGCCCTTCAGTTGGCTGATCTTACACCGATCAGTGCGCCCAGATTCGCGCGTTTCGACCCTCCTTTCAAGCCTTGGTTCCTGCGACATAACGAGGTATTGCTGGACGTCAAGGAAAGCTAACGGCTCTTGGGTGGGAGAGGGACGGCTGGAAGGGTTAGGGATGTGGGAGAGGGACGGCTGGAAGGGTTAGGGATGTGGGAGAGGGACGGCTGGAAGGGTTAGGGATGTGGGAGAGGGACGGCTGGAAGGGTTAGGGATGTGGGAGAGGGGTGGGGCGGGCGCCAATAGACTGGAACGGTGACTTCCCAGGACTCTCTGACATCCATCGGCGCCGCCCGGATCGCCGTTTCTACACTGCTCGACGGCGGTGTGCGGCACGTGGTGGTGGCGCCGGGTTCGCGGTCTGCACCCATGGCGTACGCTCTCGCTGAAGCAGAAGCTGCAGGCCGGGTCAGGCTGCACGTGCGCATCGATGAACGCGATGCCGGCTTCACAGCATTGGGCCTGGCACTTTCCACCGAGGCACCGGTGGCAGTGGTGACCACTTCCGGAACCGCGGTTGGCAACCTCTTGCCTGCTGTCATGGAAGCCAATCATTCGGCCGTTCCCGTTGTAGTGGTCTCCGCCGACCGCCCGGAAGAACTTCACGGAACCGGGGCCAACCAGACCACCATTCAACTGGACCTTTTCGGCGATCACGTGAGATTCGCCGTCGACGTCCCGGCTGGAGACCATCCCCAAAAGGCCGTTGCCACCGCACTATATGCGGCCACCGGGGCCCTCGAGGACACCCCGCCTGGTCCTGTCCAAGTGAATCTTGCCTTCCGGGACCCGCTGGTACCGGCCGACGGCGACGCACTTCCAGCCGCTGCCGGACACGGCGTGTTCCACTACGACGCCGGTCCTCAAACGCTGGATCTTCCGGCGACACCGAAGCACTTGGCCGAGCGACGTACCGTGGTCCTTGCTGGCCACGACGCCGGCCCCGTGGCTGAAGCGTTTGCCCGTGCCCATGGTCTGCCGCTGCTGGCTGAACCGTCGTCGAACGCGCGCTTCGGACCAAATGCGGTGGGCCCATACCGGGTACTGCTGGCGCACTTCGGACCCGGATCAAGAACCCCGATCCAGCGTGTGGTCCTGTTTGGCCGGGCCACCCTGTCCCGCCCGGTGGCCGCCTTGCTGGCAAGCGAATCGGTGGAATCGGCGATTTACCAGCCCGTTCCCGTTGCCTGGTACGAGGCCGGCCGACGCCGTGAAACCCCGATCGAAACCCTTCCCGAACTCGCCGAATTCGCGGGCCGGGGACCTGCCGAATGGCTGGACTCCTGGCTCCTCGCCGGCGCAGCGGCACAGCACGGCTTGGACGGAGTGCTTGCGGAGGAGACGCTTGCCAACGGCCCATCCGTGGGTGCCGCCGTCTGGGAACATTCACGGGGGCAGTTGGTGCTTGGCTCCTCCAACGGCATCCGCGATGTGGACCTCGCCGGTCAACCCCACCCGGAACCCATCGCCACCGTGAACGCAAACCGTGGCCTCGCCGGCATCGACGGCACCGTCGCCACAGCCACGGGAATCGCCGTGGGCAGTGGCCGCGAAACCACCGTCCTCCTGGGCGATGTCACCTTCCTCCACGACGCCGGGGGACTGCTCCTCGGGCACGGCGAACCTGTCCCGGACCTGCGCATCGTGGTGCTCAACGATTCCGGCGGCGCCATCTTCAGCCTCCTGGAGCACGGCGCCGTGGAAGACTCAGGCGCCTACGGCACCGCCGTCGAACGCCTCTTTGGCACCCCGCACTCAGTGGACATCGCGGCGCTTGCGGCGGCGTACGGCGTCGGGCACCAAGCGGTGAGTACGACGGCGGAACTTGCTGCGGCGCTGAAGTCACCGGTGAAGGGCCGCACCATTGTGGAGGTGCGCGTGGACCGGGCGGGCTTGCGTGCGCTCCATGCACGCATCAAGGAAGCCATTTCCGGAGCCGTGAGCCAGGTCCTAACCGCCGGTTGAGGCCAACGCCGGCAAGCCTCGCGCCCGTTCCCGCCAGGCGGAAACGGGCGCCCCGGGGAAACAAAAGAGCGCCCACAAGAACGCAAAAACGGGCGGGCAACACTCACGAAGAGTGCCGCCCGCCCGTCAGCGGGGGAGTGCGGGAAGGCTACGCTTCCTCCACCCCAATGTGCGTCGGGTCAAGAACACGGCGCAGGAATTCCTTGGTACGCGGCTGGGTTGGAGCGCTGATGATGTTCTCCGCCGGCCCTTCTTCCACCACTACGCCGGCGTCCATGAAGACAACGCGGTCGGCAACTTCGCGGGCGAAGCCCATTTCGTGCGTGACCACCAACATGGTCATGCCTTCCTGGGCCAGCTTGCGCATGACAGCCAGGACATCGCCCACGGTCTCGGGGTCCAGAGCGGAGGTGGGCTCATCGAAGAGCATGAGCTGCGGGTCCATGGACAGGGCACGGGCAATGGCAACGCGCTGCTGCTGGCCGCCGGAGAGCTGGTCCGGGAAACGGTCGGCGAGGTGCCCCAGTCCAACACGTTCGAGGTTGTGGCGCGCCACCTCCGAAGCTTCGGACTTGGACCGCTTGAGGACCTTCGTCTGGGAAATGGTGCAGTTGTCCAGGACGCTGAGGTGCGGGAAGAGGTTGAAGTGCTGGAACACCATTCCCACGCTTTGACGCATCTTGTTGAGGTCGACGTCGGGGTCGGTGGCCTCAAAGGAACCAACGTTGATGGTGCCCGCGTTCGGCTGCTCCAGCAAGTTGACGCAGCGCAGCAGGGTGGACTTGCCCGAACCCGAAGGTCCGATCAGGCAGACAACCTGGCCCGGTTCAACCGTCAGCGAGATGCCTTTGAGGACCTCGTTGCTGCCGTAGGACTTGCGCAGGTCTTTGATATTGACGCCGGCGGCGCGAACGGTGGCCGTGCTCCCAGTGGAGTTATTCATGACTATCCTGCCTATCGCTTGGTCCGCGCGGAGCGGCTTTCGAACTTCCGTGCCAGGAGGCTCAAGGGGATGGTGATGACCAGATAGAAAGCACCGGCTACCAGCAACGGCGTCAGGCCGGCGCCCAGGCTGGAGATGCCATCGCGGCCAAACTTGGTGAGCTCGTACTGGGAGGCTGTGAGACCCAGTACGTAGATCAGCGAGGAGTCCTTGGTGAGCAGGATGATTTCGTTGGTCAGCGGCGGCAGGACGATCTTGAACGCCTGGGGGATAACGATCGAAACCATGGCCCGCCAGTGCGGCATGCCCAGCGATCGGGCGGCTTCCATCTGGCCCTTGGGCACGGCCTGGAGGCCGGCGCGAAGGGTTTCAGCGATGTACGCGGCAGCAACCATACCCAGCGAAACCATCACGATGATGTTGACATCCCACTGGATTCCAAAGGCCAGGGGTACGCCGTAGCCGAACGCGATGAAGACCAGCAGGGCCGGAACGCCGCGGAAGAACTCGATGTAGCCCGTGGCCAACCAGCGGTACAGCGGGAACGATGAAAGCTTCATCAGTGCCAGCAGCAGGCCACCGGACAAGCCCACAATGAACCCGAGTGCCGTGTAGATCAGGGTGTTCTTGAGGCCCACCAGGAAGATGTCCGGGAACATCGGGCCGATCTTGGCGAAGTTGAAGACGCTGGTGCCGATCGTCTTCCAGTCCACGGCAATAATTACGGCGGCCACGGCCACAACAAAGATTCCGGCCTGGACGTACAAACTGACTTTGGCTCGTTGACGTGCAGTCATTGCCATGGGGTTCTCACATTCATGTTGCGCAGGTGGGGCCCCGAAAGGACCTGAACAGATCGCTTCGGGGCCCGCCTGCGTGGATCTGGGGGAGCCGGGGCTCGGACTACTTGGTGGCTTCGCCGAACCAGGTGGTCTCGAACTTCTTCAGGGTGCCGTCATCGGTGATGCGCTTCAGGGTGGCGTTCACGGCATCGGTCATGGCGGTGTTGCCCTTCTTGATGGCGATACCCAGCTTCTCGCCCGTTGCGTAGTCTTCAACGCGCTTGAGGTTGGAATCGTCCTTGATGGCGTAGCCCAGGACTGACTGGTTGCCCACGGCGGCTTCGATGGTGCCGGCCTTGAGAGCCTGGACCAGGAGGCCGGTGTCTTCGAACTGCTGGGCGTCGATTCCCTTGTCCTTGGCGTACTGTGCGCCGGTGGTGGCCTGCTGGACGCCCACCTTCTTGCCCTTGGCACCATCAAGGTTGGTGATGCCGGAGGCGGACGTTGCCACGAGGGTCAGGTCGTCGTCCAGGTACGGGGTGGAGAAGTCCATGACGTTCTTGCGGACGTCGGTGATGGAGATCGAGGAGATGGAGACGTCGCAACCGGTCAGGGCGGTGCCGGTCTCGATGGCTTCGAAGGAGCTGTCCACCACGTTGAGTTCGGCCTTGACGTCCTTGGCGATCTCGGCGGCAATGTCCATATCGAAGCCGACGATCTTGCCGTCCTTCTGGAATTCGAAGGGCTCGTAGGGAACATCCGAGCAGACCGTGAGCTTGCCTGCGTTGATGAGCGCGATGCCGGATTCGTTGGTGGCCGCGGGGGTCGAGGAACCACCACAGGCGGTCAGGGCCAGGACGCCGGCTGCGAGCACGGCGGCAATCTTGGTGCCGGACAGAACCGAACGGGAGATCTGCATGTTGTTTACCTTTTGTTGCGGTGGATGCTGAACTGAGTCGGTTTTAGTGTAGCGCCGAACGTGAGATGTGCATCACAGGAAACGAAGTTTCACTATTGGATAACAAGTTTACTCACTAATCAACCACCTGCGAAGAGGCACTGTCCGGGATACCGGATTTAGCGGCGAATCCCCAACGCTTCGAGCATCGGCCGGAACTTCGCCCATGTTTCGGCCAGTTCGGCCTCCGGCTGCGAGCCTTCAACGATCCCGCATCCTGCGTACAGCCGGACCGTGTTGGCGTCCTCGATCACCGCACCGCGCAGGGCGATGCCCCATTCACCATTGCCGGCGGCGTCAAGCCAACCCACAGGGCCGGCGTACGGGCCGCGGTCCAGGTGTTCGAGCTTGCGGATCAAGGCGCCAGCAACCAGCGTCGGGGTCCCGCACACTGCGGCCGTGGGATGCAAGGCATTGATCAGGGCCAGGCACGTGGGCACATGGCCCTCGATGTCGGCCAACTCAGCCTTCACATCGGAAGCGAGGTGCCACACATTGGGCAGCTCCAAAATGAACGGTTCGTTGTGCGAGTTCATTGCCTCGGAGAAAGGAGCCAGCTGCCGGGTCAGGGAATCAATCGCGATCTCGTGCTCATGCCGCTGCTTCTCGGATCCAGCCAGGACACGCTCCGCATACTCCATGGGGGAGCCGTCCATGCCATCGGCATCACGGCGATCCAGGGTTCCTGCAAGCACGCGGGCCTGCGCAGTGCGGCCCTCCACCTGAATCAGCATCTCAGGCGTTGCGCCCACCAGGCCGTCCACGCCGTACGTCCAGCATTCGCGGTATCTGGCGGCGAGCTGGCGAAGTACCTCCGCAGCGTTGACGCCCTCGGGAAGGGTAGCGACGACGTCGCGCGCCAAAACCAGCTTCTCCAGCTTGCCGGCCCGGATCTCCTCCACGCCGTTGGAAACAGCCTGCATCCAGGCGGCCTCGCTCAGGGAACCGGAGCTCAGGTGACCGGCGGAGCCGTCAGCGGCAACAGCCTCGGGTGAGGGTACGACGTCGGACCCTCCTACCGCTGAATCCTCACCATTCGGTTCCGGTTCTGTCAGCCAGCGGTCCACGGAGGCGAGGACGCCCGCTTTGGTGAGGGGGTCGTCGTCGAACGTTAGTTGGGTAGCCCATGCGCGGCCATCGCGGATCCCCACCACCAGTTCGGGGAGGATCAGGCGGGACACGTGCGGGGAGGTTTTGGAGAAGGCGAACGAGCCGAAAGCCACGGGACCGGTGCCTGGAAGCTCCACGTGATCAGTGATTTCGGCCTCAAGAATGAGGTGCCGCCACCAGATATCGGCCTCGAGGAAACGCTCGGGCCCGGTGGCGTTGAAGCGGGTCAGTTCGCCGTAGCCCACCAGTCCGGCCTCGCGGCGGGACCAGCAAAGGACGTCGTCCCGCACCAGAAATGACGGCAGCCCCCCGGAGGATGATTCAACATCGAGGGGGACTGTCAAGGTGCGGAGCGTGCTCGTCATGATGGAACAACAGTACTCCCGCAGGCAACCAGAATCTGAGCCGACTTCTACAGCGCAGCAAAGTCCGTTGAATGTCTGAGACAATTACAAGGTGAACCGAGCATCCTTGGAAAAGCGTCCGGACGAAGTTGCGACGATGTTTGATGATGTCGCCCCAAAATACGACGTCGTCAATGATGTCCTGTCCATGGGGCAGACGCGCCGTTGGCGCCGGATCGTGGTGGATGCCATGGATGTGAAGGCGGGCCAGAAAGTCCTGGACCTCGCCGCCGGAACCGGAACGTCCAGCGAACCCTACGCCGACGCCGGTGTGGACGTCGTTGCCTGCGACTTCTCCCTGGGCATGCTCAAAGTGGGCAAGCGCCGCCGCCCGGACATCGACTTCATTGCCGGAGACGCCACCAACCTGCCGTTCGCTGACAACAGCTTCGACGCCTCCACCATCTCCTTCGGACTGCGCAACGTTGTTGAACCCCGCAAGGCCCTCGAGGAAATGCTGCGCGTCACCAAGCCGGGCGGCCGCCTGGTCATCGCAGAGTTCTCGCATCCCGTAGTGCCGCTGTGGCGCAACCTTTACACCGAGTACCTCATGCGTGCGCTCCCTGCCATCGCCACCAAGGTCTCCTCCAACCCGGACGCTTACGTGTACCTCGCCGAGTCCATCCGCGCATGGCCGGACCAGGACCACCTGGCCCAGTGGCTCAGCGACGCAGGCTGGACGGACATCACGTACCGAAACCTCAGCGGTGGCATCGTCGCCGTGCACCGCGCACAGAAGCCGGCCGAGCATCGCGACAGCGTTCCCGTGGCCAAGCTTCGCCGCCAGATCAAACCGCGCCAACAGGCCGGCTGAACCCGTACCGCCTGCTGATTTAGGACGACGTGAAAGTACTGATTGTTGGCGCGGGCCCGGCCGGGTCCACCGCTGCGTATTACCTCGCCCAGGCGGGCATCGACGTCACGGTGCTGGAAAAGACCTCCTTCCCCCGTGAAAAAGTGTGTGGCGATGGCCTTACGCCCCGTGCTGTCCGCGAGATCCAGAAGTTGGGACTATCCCACACGGTGGAGGACGGGTGGCGCCGGAACAAGGGCCTTCGCCTTATTGCCGGCGGACGCACCATTGAGCTGCCGTGGCCCGAGGTTTCCGACTTTCCCACGTACGGCCTGATCCGCACCCGGCTCGGTTTCGACGAATCGCTGGCCCGGCATGCCGAGGCCGCGGGCGCCGTCGTGCTGGAACGCCACAGCGTTACTTCCGCACTGACCGCCGACGACGGCCGTGTCATCGGCGCCCGGGCGTCCATCCTTGACGAGTCCGGACGCAAGACGGGCGAGACGCGCGACTTCCATGCCGACGTCGTGCTCGCTGCGGATGGAAACTCGACCCGAACCGCCGTGTCGCTGGGGATGCACAAGCGTGACGACCGGCCGTTGGGTGTCGCAGTGCGAACCTACTTTACGTCCCCGCGTCACAACGATGACTGGATGGAAGGCTGGCTGGAACTGCCCGGCAAGTCCGGCAAGCCACTGCCCGGCTACGGCTGGGTCTTCGGGGTCGGTGACGGCACGTCCAACGTGGGTCTCGGGATCCTGAACTCCTCCAAGGAATTCGGCAAGCTGGACTATAAGCAGGTCCTGCGCGAATGGACCGCCGGCATGCCGGCTGACTGGGGCTTTACGCCGGAAAACCAGGTGGGCGAGATCCGCGGCGCCGCGTTGCCCATGGGATTCAACCGCACCCCGCACTATTCACCCGGGCTGCTTCTGCTGGGCGACGCCGGCGGCATGGTGTCTCCGTTCAATGGCGAGGGCATCTCCTACGCCATGGAGTCCGCCCGGTTCGCGGCAGAGTTCATCATTGACGCCTCCGCCCGCTCGGCGTCGGCCGGCTGGTCAACGCACGACGCCGATGCGCACCTCTCGCGGTACGGCGACTACGTGCGGGACCAGTGGGGCTCGCACTTCACGCTGGGCCGTGCCTTTGCTTTCCTCATAGGCAAGCCGGCCGTGATGAAGCTTGCACTGCGGACCGGGATGCCGATTCCTGTGCTGATGCGCTTTGTGGTCCGCATGCTGGCCAACCTCACCGACCCAGCCGCGAAGGGTTTCGAAGACCGCGTCATCCGGGTCCTTGAGATGCTGGTTCCGGCCACCTCCAACACTTCCACTGCCCGCGCCCATACGCCGGCAGGCACCGACTCCGCGGTTTCCGCAACAACTAGTTAGGGTTATTCCGTGACGAACTCTGCCGAACACAGCTGGACGCATGCCGGGCACGGCCTGCCGGACTCTGTTGAGCCTGCTCCCAACACCACTGCGATCGCAACGGGACTCCAGCTGCCCGCCGGTTTTGCCGCCATCGCCGGCGATGCCGAGCTCGGACCTGCCATCACCACCAACCTTGCCCGGGTTGAGAAGAAGCTCCGCGAAGCCATCTCCAACTCGGACCCCCTGGCTGATGCGACGTCGCGTCACCTGGTGGAAGCCGGTGGCAAACGCATCCGCCCCCTCCTTACCCTGTTGTGCGCCCACCTTGGCGATGCTTCACGCTCCGAGGTTGTCCAGGCTGCAGTAGTTGTGGAGCTCACGCACCTCGCAACGCTCTACCACGATGACGTGATGGACTCCGCTCCCTTCCGCCGTGGCGCTCCTACGGCCCATGAAGTCTGGGGCAACTCGGTGGCTATCCTCACCGGTGACTTGATCTTTGCCCGCGCCTCCATCCTCGTGTCCGAACTCGGCTCCAGGGCGTTGGGCATCCAGGCCCGAACCTTCGAACGTCTGTGCCTCGGCCAGCTCCACGAAACCGTGGGACCGCGCGAAGACGAGGATCCGGTGGAGCACTACCTGTCCGTCATCGCTGACAAGACCGGTTCCCTGGTGGCAGCGTCCGGTCAGCTCGGTGCGATCTTTGCCGGCGCCGATGAGGCCTACGAGGACCTGCTGGTGGAGTACGGCGAGAAGGTGGGCGTTGCCTTCCAGCTCGCGGATGACGTCATTGATGTCACCGGCGTGAAGGTCAAGTCCGGCAAGTCCCCGGGCACCGACCTCCGTGAAGGTGTGCCCACTTTGCCCGTGCTGCTGCTCCGCCGTGACGCGGCTGCAGGGGATGCCTCCGCCAGTGCTCTGCTGGAATTGATCGACGGCGACCTGTCCTCCGACGAAGCCCTGGCTGAGGCCGTGGCAGGCCTGCGCGAGCACCCGGTTACCAACGAGTCCTGGAAGATTGCCCGCCAGTGGTCCGCCGAGGCCGTGGCTGCCTTGGCCCCGCTGCCCGAGGGTGTGGTGAAGGCGTCGTTGACCAACTTCGCGCATGCCGTGGTGGACCGCAGCAGCTAGTTTTCCACTTCTTGACAGGCGTCCGGTCTTCTGGCTGGGCGCCTGTTCTTGTTTCCGGGTGCTTGTTTTTGTGTCCGGGTACATAGTGCAGGCCGTCGTGACCTTAGCTGGGCCCCGGGGCGCCGTTGTCGAGGGAATCCCGTACCGCCATCACCTACTTTGTGGGTCTGAGGGGACGGCTCGCCTATAGTTTCGGCGTGTTGGGTGGTCTGGGGAATCAAAGTGGGTGGTGGCCGTACGCGCCAAAGTGCGAGGTCCACGCAAAAACGGAATGGCCCCGGCTCGCTGCAACGTTACGAGTCATACGCTGCACCGAACCGGGACCACAATCTCCGTTCGCATCAGACCCACCGGAGGCATTTAGTGGATCCGTGAAAAGCTTATGACAATCCTGTCACATATGCAACTCTTTGGGTCAATGGTTTTTTTATCCTTTGCGGCCTGATTTACAGGCAGTGCGGAGCGTGGTCGGTCGCTCGAGTTTTCAGGGGCGGTGCCGGTGTCACCCACTTTGAGTTCCAAGTGCGGGGGTTGCTACCACAGGGGGCGTGTCCTGCCCTCCTGGGCCGGCAAAGCGGGTGGTGGAGGTGCGCGCGGTTGTCCACATAGGGGCAATTTCGGCAACCGGAAGGGCCGCGTCGAACCCAGCATGGCTACATGGACCTCACCACATTCCTCCGAAGCCGGCACGGAACAGCCAGGACGGAAACCCTCAGGAAGGCGGGCTTCTCCCAGCGGGTCCTCGCGAAGGCTATCAGTACCGGGGCCGTCAAGCGTTTGCACCGCGGCGTTTACACGCTCAGCGAGGCCGACCCGGACGTAGTCGCTGCCTTTCGAGCGGACGGCGTGATCACCTGCGTCTCTGCCGCGCGGTTCTATGGCCTCTGGACTCTTGGGGGAGCAGAGGAAGTCCATTTAAGCTGCAGCACTGGTCTGGCGAGGCTACGAGTGGTCCACCACGGGGCCCGTCTGCACCCCGATCATCCGTACTTGCCTGTTGCAGGGGTAGCAGATGTGTTGATCCATGCCCTCCGATGCTTGCCGGAACTCGACGCGCTCGTCATGGTGCAGAGTGCAGTCAGCCTTGCACTGCTCTCCACCGACTTCCTGAGGTCAAAGCTTCCGGGCAACAGAAACGGCAGGATGCGGGAAAGCTTGGACTTGGTTCTTCCGCGTGCCGACTCCCTCCTCGAGGTGCTGGCGCATACACACTTCACCAAGGCGGGCCTCAAGGTTCAGATGCACGTGGACGTGCCGGGGGTGGGTGAGGTGGACTGCCTCGTCAACGAGTGCCTGATCGTAGAACTCGACGGCGGCACCCACCTTGAAGGGAAACAGGTCAAGAAGGACCAGTACAGGAACAACGCAGCCATGCGGGGAGGGCTATTATGCCTCCGCTACTACTATGCGGACGTCGTTCACCACCCTGAGCGCATGGTGGGTGAAGTCCTGGCAGTCCTACGCAAGAGGGAAGCCGGCCGCTTTGCCCCGGCGAGGTACGCACCCGGGTGGGTTCCGCCGTCGTAAGCATTCTCTGCGGCGGTACCGCCGCCACCCACTTTGACCGCAATTCTCCAGCGACACGCCCTTCTGAACGGCGTGTTGGGCCCATCCAGCGATCAAAGTGGGTGGCAGCCGCACACCCCCCCCCGCAAACAAAACAGCCCCCACCCTGACAGGCAAGGTCAGGGAAAGGGCTGCATCAAAACTGGAAGTTAGTCTTCGTCGTCGTTGAACGCCCACTCGAACATGTCGAACACGAACTCCGAGAAGGTGCCCTCTTCGCTCTTCCACTGGCCGCGGGCGTTGTTGCGGCGCCAGACGATGGGGTCCGGGATGCTGAGGTCGGCTGTCCGGAATCCCCAGGTGAACTGCTCTTCTTCGTCCTCAAGGAACATGAGGAAGCCCTCGTCATCGACCTCGAGCTCTTCGGGATCCCAGAAGTAGTGGTAGGCCTCCATGAGGTCCTCGCAACCGCCGATTGCGAGGTAGAACTCGCGGAGAACCAGCGGGATGGTGAAGGAGTGATCGGCGAGGGCGTCATCGAGTTCCTCAGGCGTGAGGCCGTCTTCTTCCTGCCATTCATCCTCGAGATACTTTGGGACCAGCGCACGGAACTTCTCGAGGAACATGTCAGTCATGCTCTTATCCTAGCTAATCCCGGGCCCCCGAAATTGCGCCCGGTCCAGCTCCGGGGCGGTGCCATCCGCGGACGGCCAGCGGTACGTGCCAGCTGCGGCGCCAGGCAGTGACACGGAAGGCGAAGACAACCGCAGCCACAATGCATGCGGTCAGCCCGGTGAAGTTACCCAGATGCCACAGGAGCGTGGTGAGGCCAGCCCCTACAAACGCGGGCAGGGCATAAAGATCGCGGGCGTTGAACAGCGTGGGAATTTCGTTCGCAGTAATGTCCCGCAGCAACCCGCCGCCCACGGCGGTAGTAACACCCAGCAGGATCGAGGCCACGGGATTCATCCCCGCGGTGAGGGCCTTCAGCGTTCCGGTGATGCAAAACAACGCCAGCCCACCGGCGTCGAACAGGGTCAGCAGCGACGTGAAGCGCTGGACCGAGGAGAACAGGAAGTAGACCAGCATCGCGGCCAGCAGCGGGGGAGCGAGGTACGCCGGATTCGTGAAAGCGATGGGTGGGCCGGCGTTGATGATGATGTCGCGGATCACGCCGCCACCCAGGGCCACGATGGACCCGAGGAGTACCGAGCCCACAATGTCGAATTGTTTACGGGCGGCCAGCAAGGATCCTGAGACCGCGAAGAAGAACACGCCAACCAGGTCGAGCCAAAGAAGGACGATGTCGATGGAAATCAAGTGGACGGGTTCTTTCTGGATACGAATCTCAATAGATGCTGGCTCAACGTTACGCTAGCTCCCATGAACAGCCCCGTTTTGATCGCTTGCGCCCACGGAACCCGGAATGCCGAAGGGCAAGCTGCCATCCGGCAGGTCATGGCCGACATTGAAGCCCTCCGCCCCGGTTTGCGCGTAGTTGAGGCGTACGTTGACGTGCAGGAACCCGAGTTGGGCGGCGTGGTGGAGGGCCTGCCCGAGGGGACTCCCGCCGTCGTCGTACCGCTTTTGCTCTCAACCGGTTTCCACATCAAAGTGGACGTCCCCAAAGCAATCAAGGCCCGGCCCGAGGTTGTGGCTGCCAGGCCGCTGGGACCGGACGCGCGGCTGGCTGAGCTGTTGGCCACCCACTTGCGCGCGGCCGGACTGGAGGAGGACGACGGCGTGCTGCTGGCTGCCGCTGGCTCCTCCCTTCCGGACGGCTCGGTTGATTCGGAGGAGCAGGCGAGGCTGCTCGGAGACCTGCTGCCCAACAAGGTGCGGGTGGCCTATGGCGCCAGTGCCCAGCCCACAGTGCCCGACGGCGTGGCCTCCTTGCGCCAAGAACTCGCCGCCGACGGTGGGTCGGGCCGGGTCTTCATTGCTTCGTACCTGCTGGCGACCGGCTATTTCCACGATCAGTTGGCCAAGGCCGGGGCCGATGTTGTGGCGGCGCCACTGTTGCCATCGAGGGTGCTCGCTGAGATCGCGCTGGAACGGTACGACGCAGTGTTGGAAAGGCTCTCCTAACCTTTATCTGCGCGGAAAAGCGGCTGTATGGACCTGCATAGAACAGGTCCTCCGGACAAGGCCGCGGGCGTGTTCGTGACGAAATGTTTCCCTAGGTGACTTAGCATTTCCGGACCTTTGCTGGCTAAATCTGGCCAGACCTACAGTCGATGTATGACAGATACAGCTGTAGCCGGTGCGTCCTCGGACACCGCAGTTCCCTCGCGTCCGGCGCGCACCCGCCCTGCCGCCAAGCCCCACGGCCAGTGGAAGGTTGACGGCACCGCGCCACTGAATGCCAACGAAACCTGGAAGCAGGAAGACAACGGACTGAACGTCCGTGAGCGCATTGAGTCTGTCTACTCCAAAGAGGGCTTCGATTCGATCGACGGGACGGACCTTCACGGTCGCTTCCGTTGGTGGGGTCTCTACACCCAGCGCAAGCCCGGGATCGACGGCGGCAAGACCGCAACGCTTGAACCGCACGAGCTCGAAGACAAGTACTTCATGCTGCGCGTGCGCATCGACGGCGGCGCGCTGACCACCGAGCAGCTTCGCGTCATCGGCCAGATTTCCGTGGACTTCGCCCGCGGCTCGGCCGACCTCACGGATCGCCAGAACATCCAGCTGCACTGGATCCGAGTCGAAGACGTGCCGGAGATCTGGCGCCGCCTGGAGTCCATCGGCCTGTCCACCACCGAAGCGTGCGGCGACGTTCCCCGCGTCATCCTCGGCTCCCCGGTTGCGGGTATCGCCAAGGACGAGATCATCGATCCCACGCCGCTGATCCACGAGCTCGCCGAGCGGTTCATCGGTGACCCCGAGCTGGCCAACCTGCCGCGCAAATACAAGACCGCCATTACGGGCCACCCGTCCCAGGACGTGGTGCACGAGATCAACGACTTCGCTTTGGTTGGCGTCGTCCACCCCGAACTTGGCGCCGGCTACGACCTTTGGGTTGGTGGCGGCCTCTCCACCAACCCGCGCCTGGCCGAACGCCTCGGTGTGTTCGTTTCTGCGGATGTTGCCGCTGAAGTATGGCTCGGCGTGACCAGCATCTTCCGCGATTACGGCTACCGCCGCATGCGCACCAAGGCCCGCCTGAAGTTCCTCATGAACGACTGGGGACCGGCCAAGTTCCGCCAGATCCTTGAGGATGAGTACCTCGGCTTCAAGCTTCCCGACGGCCCCGCCGCTCCCAAGCCCACGGCTCCCGGTGACCACATCGGCGTTCACGAGCAGAAGGACGGCAAGTTCTTCATCGGCGTGACCCCGACTGTGGGCCGCACCTCCGGCGAAGCGCTGGTCACGCTGGCGGACACCTTGGAGAAGCACGGTTCATACCGCCTGCGCACTACTCCTCACCAGAAGCTGGTCATCCTGGACGTCGCCAAGGAGCAGGTCGAGCCGCTGATCGCCGAACTGGACACCTTGGGCCTCTCGGCACGTCCGTCCGTGTTCCGCCGCGGCACCATCGCATGCACGGGCATCGAGTTCTGCAAGCTGGCCATCGTCGAAACCAAGGTCACGGCGGCAACAGCCATCGCTGAGCTGGAACGCCGACTGGCCGACCTCGTGGAAACCAAGCAACTGCCCTCGGCACTGTCCCTCCACATCAACGGCTGCCCGAACTCCTGCGCACGCATCCAGACGGCCGATATCGGCCTGAAGGGCATGATGCTGCCAACGCCCGACGGCGACCCCACCCCGGGTTTCCAGGTCCACCTCGGTGGCGGGCTGGCCAACAACGAGCGCGAGGAAGCCGGTCTGGGACGTACCGTCCGCGGCCTCAAGGTCACGGTGGAAGACCTGCCCGATTACGTGGAGCGCGTGGTCCGTAAATTCGTCGCCGTGGGCGCCGAAGGCCAGACCTTCGCAGAGTGGGCACACTCGGCAGATGAAGGAGATCTCCAATGAGCACAAATCAGCGAGTGGCAGGCGATGCCGCCCAGGGAGTGGCATCGGGCCTGTCGGAGCCGCGCGCTGGGCTGATCGGAGATCAGCCGCGCGGCGAAGGGGCGGGGGCGGCATCGCCTGCCGCTGCCCTCCGCTCCCACGAGGAACTCAAAGCCTTGGCCGAGGCCGGTGCCGCTGAGCTAGGTTGGAATGCCCCTGCCCAGGACGTCATCGCCTGGGTTGCCCGCAACTTTGAGCTGCCCACGGTAACGGTGGCCTGCTCCATGGCCGACGCCGTCCTGCCGGCCTTGGTCGCGGACCAGCTTCCCGGCGTCGACGTCTTGTTCCTGGAAACCGGCTACCACTTCAAGGAAACGTACGAGACCCGCGACGAAGTCGCAGCGAATCTCCGCGTCAACGTGGTGGACGTCCTTCCCGAAAACACGGTGGAACAGCAGGACCGCCTCCTGGGCAAGGATCTGTTCGCCCGCGACCCCGCCCAGTGCTGTGCACTGCGGAAGGTGCAGCCCCTGCGTCGCTCGCTGGCCGGGTATGAGGTCTGGTTCACCGGTGTCCGCCGCGACGAGGGACCCACCCGTACCAACACTCCGGTGGTCACCTGGGACGAAGGCTTCGGCCTGGTCAAGGTGAACCCGATGGTGGACTGGTCCTTCGATCAGCTGATCGAGTACTCCGAGGACAACATCCTTCCCGTCAACCCCCTCCTGAGCCAGGGCTACCCGTCCATCGGCTGCCAGCCCTGCACCCGCAAAGTGGCCCCGGGTGAAGACCCCCGAGCCGGCCGCTGGGCAGGTTCCGACAAGACAGAATGCGGACTACACACATGAGCACCCAAACAACCAGCGAGGACCTCGAGTTGAACCAGTTGCAGAGCGAGGCTGAGGGGTCCGCCGCGGCGTGGCGGGCATCGCGAAGCGGGCACGGCGGACCCTCAGCCGAGCGACTCTCCAGCTTGGACACCCTCGAGTCCGAGGCCATCCATATCATCCGTGAAGTGGTTGCCGAGTTCGAGAAGCCTGCGCTGCTGTTCTCCGGCGGCAAGGACTCCGTGGTCATGCTGCACCTGGCCACCAAGGCGTTCTGGCCGGGCAAGGTTCCGTTCCCTGTCCTGCACGTGGACACGGGGCATAACTTCCCCGAGGTCATCGACTTCCGGGACCGCACTGTTGAGAGACTTGGTTTGAAGCTGGTTGTTGGTTCGGTCCAGGAATTCATTGATAGCGGCGAGTTGGCCGAGCGTGCCGATGGCACCCGCAATCCGCTGCAGACTGTTCCGTTGCTTGATGCGATCCAGAAGAACAAGTTCGACGCCGTCTTCGGCGGCGGTCGCCGTGACGAGGACAAGGCCCGTGCCAAGGAGCGCATCCTGAGCCTCCGGGACGAATTCGGCCAGTGGGATCCGCGCAACCAGCGCCCCGAGCTGTGGAACCTGTACAACGGCCGCCACACGGTGGGCCAGCATGTCCGCGCGTTCCCCATCAGCAACTGGACCGAGTTGGACATCTGGCGTTACATCGAGCGCGAGAACATCGAGCTCCCGGGCCTCTACTACGCCCATGAGCGCGAAGTTTTCGCCCGCGACGGCATGTGGCGCGCGGTGGGCGAAGTCTCCCAGCCGCTGCCCAACGAGGAAGTCATCACCAAACTGGTGCGTTACCGCACAGTGGGTGACATGTCCTGCACAGGTGCCGTCGAGTCCGACGCCCGCACCGTGGCCGACGTCGTTGTTGAAGTCGCTGCCTCCACCCTGACCGAACGTGGCGCCACCCGAGCAGATGACCGCATCTCCGAGGCCGCCATGGAAGACCGCAAGAAGGACGGCTACTTCTAAATGAGCACCGAAACTTTGGCTGCCGGGCTCGAAACCGCCCTGCCCACAACACTGTTCCGTTTCGCCACCGCCGGATCGGTCGACGACGGCAAGTCCACTTTGGTGGGCCGCCTCCTTCACGATTCCAAGGCGATTCTTGCTGACACTCTCGACGCCGTTGCCCGCACCTCTGCGGACCGCGGCTTCGGCGGCGAGAAGGGCGGGATCGACCTCGCCCTCCTGACCGACGGCCTACGTGCCGAGCGTGAGCAAGGCATCACCATCGATGTGGCCTACCGCTACTTCGCTACCGACCGCCGCAGCTTCATCCTGGCGGACTGCCCCGGCCACGTTCAGTACACCAAGAACACGGTGACCGGCGCGTCCACTGCGGATGCCGTCGTCGTACTCATTGACGCCCGCAAAGGTGTGCTGGAGCAGACCCGCCGCCACCTATCCGTGTTGCAGTTGCTGCGCGTTGCCCACGTGATTGTGGCCGTGAACAAGATCGACCTGGTGGACTTCAGCGAGCAGGTGTTCCGCGACATTGAAGCGGATGTGCAGAAGGTTGCCCGCGAGCTTGGCCTCGGACGTGAAGATTCAAATGCTGGCGGGGTTACAGACCTTTTCGTGGTTCCCGTTTCGGCGCTTGACGGCGACAACGTGGTGGACCGCTCAGAGCTCACCCCCTGGTACACCGGTCCTGCGTTGCTGGAGGTCCTCGAATCCCTCCCGGCCGCTGACGAGCTCGAGGCCGAACTGGAGAGCTTCCGCTTCCCGGTCCAGCTGGTGATCCGTCCGCAGGGTGCCTTGGCTCCGGATGCTGTTGCTGCCGGGCTGGATGTGGAGGCGTACCGCGATTACCGCGCCTACGCCGGCCAGATCACGGAAGGTTCAGTCAAGGTTGGCGACGAAGTGAGTGTCATCAGCCCCGGCCACGAACCGCGCACCACCACGGTGATCGGCATCGACTTCGCCGGTCAGTCGCTTGACGAGGCCGCTGCTCCGCAGTCCGTGGCTGTCCGCCTGGCTGACGAGATCGACATCGCCCGTGGCGACACCATCGCCGCTGCCGGTACGGTCCGCGAAAGCACCGCTGACCTGTATGCGTCCTTGGCTTGGCTCTCGCCGAAGCCGCTGCGCGAAGGCCAGAAGGTCCTGGTGAAGCACGGTACGCGTACGGTCCAGGCACTGGTCCGCAACGTCACCGGCAAGCTGGATCTGGCCACCTTCAATGTGGAGCCGGCGTCGAACTTGGAACTCAACGACATCGGACACGCACAGCTCCGGCTCTCTGCTCCGCTGCCGTTGGAGAACTACCTGCACCACCGCCGCACCGGCGCTTTCCTGGTGATCGACCCCATCGACGGCAACACCCTTGCCGCCGGCTTGGTGAAGGACCACCCGGGCGACCACGAAGACGAACGTTACGTCATCTAGGGTCACACGTAGTCACAAAACCGCAGCTTGTTCGCGACTCCTCACGTTGTACGGCGGGAATTTCGGACAAGCTGCGGTTTTCTTTTTGGGAAGGACCCATGCCACAGAACACCACGCTCAGCACTCTCCTCAACGCCGGCAAGGACCTGGTCCTGGATGGAGCTTTGGCCACGGAATTGGAGGCCCACGGCTGCGATCTGGAAGACGCTTTGTGGTCCGCCAAGGTCCTGCTGGAGCAGCCGCATCTGATCAAGCAGGTCCACCGCGACTACTTCGACGCCGGTGCCTCCGTAGCGATCACGGCCAGCTACCAGGCCGCTCCGCAGGGTTTCGCGCGGCGCGGGCTGTCCGTGGAGGAGTCGTTGGAGTTGGTGGCGTTGAGCGTCCGTCTGGCCGACGAAGCCCGGCGCGAAGCCTTGGCGGAGGGGTCTGCGAGCGGCCCTTTGCTGGTGGCCGGATCCGTAGGTCCATACGGCGCTTACCTCGCCGATGGCTCCGAATACCGCGGGGATTACACGCTTCCCGCCGCGGAATTCCAAGCTTTTCACCGCCCGCGGATCGCTGCGCTGGTGGAGGCCGGCGCGGATTTCCTGGCGTGCGAGACGCTGCCGTCGTACGCCGAAGCGGAGGCGCTGTTGGCGCTCGTGGCGGAGTTCGACGTCGAATCCTGGTTTACGTTTACGCTGCGGGACAGCGGCCACATCAGTGACGGAACGCCCCTTGCGGACGTGGCAGCGCTGCTGCGCGCGGAACCGCGGGTGGCCGCCGTCGGGGTTAATTGTGTGCCGCTGGAACTGGTGACTGACGCGCTGGGCGCTCTGCAACAAGCCTCCGATAAGCCGTTGGTGGCCTACCCGAATTCCGGAGAGACCTACGACGCCGTGACCAAAACATGGAGTCCGTCGGAGGGCGTTCAGGGCACCGGAACCTTGGCCGGCAACGCAGCTGCTTGGCAGGACCGGGGCGCCCATCTCATAGGTGGCTGCTGCCGCACAACTCCGCGCGACATTGAAGCCCTCGCGAGTTACGTTTCGATTGGTGCAACGGACGACGGATCGAAGCCTGCGGTGTGATGGCTGGGAAAGTCAGTGCACACCCAGAGTGGTTTCTTGTCGACGTATCGCAGCGGCATGCTGGATTGCCGGCCGTTGGAAGCACACCATGGGCACTCTCCCTCGACTCGGGTTTGGTAAACGACCCCACTGCGGCTTTTCTCATAGATCCCTAAGCCCGTCACCACAATTTGCCCAGGGGCCAAAAGGAATCGGAAATAGCACCAACCGAGGAGTACAAAAGCACCCAGCAATCCGAGCACGGTCAGGGGAAGGATCCAGCCGCTCCGGACGGAGGCGGGTAAGACGGCCGTTGTTAGAAACGAGAGGATTGTGCAGACCGCCCCGGCTGCACCTACCCAGTTGTCAGGCAAGATGCTTTTCTTCTTCGATGCTCGATCAATAGGCATCCGGATGTCGAATGGGTCTGAAGGATCTTTTCCAAACACGATTTGGTCGGCAATGACATCGCGCCCGGCTTGGATGCCATCGTGGTTGTCCCCCATTCGCGTCGCATTTGTCGAGGCCCGGGAGCCTTCAATCTGAGGTACCCGCTGTCCACAACCGCAATATTCATAACCTTCAGGTGGAGTGCGCCCACAATCACATACGAACATCTAATTCTCCTCTGTTGTCGTTTTCCAAAGCCTCCACGGACCCCCTGACATTTAAGTGGCGGACCGGAAGTTTCATGACGCTGAGGTTCTCGGTGGTGAAACCTCGTTGAATTCGATCGTCCGGGAGTCTTGCAAGAGGTCCGGCCCCGAGGGTGTCGCTTGTGGGGAAAGTGCCGGTCGGATCCAGCAGAATCGGTCGGCAAGCATCACCGCGAATGTGACGCCACGTGAACGTGCGTGAACCTTGATTTCTACGGGATTGAAGCCGAAATATGACAGTCCCTACTGTGAAGGCATGACCTCTCCGGAATGGTCCTTGCTTGCCCTTGACGGGCGATGTCACGGGGCCTGATCTTCGCCCCGCTCGCATCCCACATCTTCTAAGGACCCACCCTCATGGCTAACACTCCCGAGTCACGGAAACCGGATTCCGGCACCACCCGCATCGTCGCTGGTGAGGCCGCATCCAAGCCCAAGCGCCGCCGCACTGTAGAGATCGCCCTGGCCGTCGGCCTGGTGCTGCTGATCGGTGCAGGCGCCGCGGTTGCTTCCGCTGTTTCGCAGAACAACCAGGCCGCGCCGGCCCCGACCACGTCCCCGGCTGCTGAGCTGAAGCTCGGATACTTCAGCAACGTCACCCACGGCCCGGCGCTGGTGGGTACCAGCAAGGGCCTGATCGCCAAGGAGCTCGGCGATACCAAGCTGAGCACACAGGTCTTCAACGCCGGCCCCGCCGCGATCGAAGCCCTGAACGCCGGCGCCATCGACGCCACGTACATCGGCCCGAACCCGGCCATCAACTCCTTCGTCAAGAGCAAGGGCGAGTCCATCAGCATCATCGCCGGTGCAGCGTCCGGCGGTGCGCAGTTGGTGGTGAAGCCGGAGATCAACTCCGCGGCCGACCTCAAGGGCAAGATCCTCAGCTCTCCGCAGCTCGGCGGAACCCAGGACGTCGCGCTCCGGGCCTGGCTCGGTGACCAGGGCTTCAAGACCAACACTGATGGCAGTGGCGACGTGAACATCAACCCGACCGAGAACGCCCAGTCGCTGAAGCTCTTCCAGGATGGAAAGCTCGACGGCGCGTGGTTGCCGGAGCCTTGGGCCTCCCGACTGGTGCTCGAAGCCGGGGCTAAGGTCCTGGTGGATGAGAAGGACCTGTGGGAAAACGGTGACTTCACCACCACCATCCTGATCGTGAACAAGAAGTTCGCCGCAGAACACCCGGAAACCGTGAAGGCCCTCCTGAAGGGCCATGTGGAATCCGTGAATTGGCTCAATAGCGCTTCGGCTGCGGAGAAGGCCACCACCATCAACGCGGTCCTTAAGGACACGGCAGGTAAGCCGCTTCCGGCCAACGTGATTGAGCGTGCGCTGCAGAACATCAAGTTCACCACCGACCCGCTCGCCGGAACGTACAACAAGTTGCTGGAGGACGGTGTCAAAGCCGGGACCACGCAGCAGGCCGACATCAACGGCATCTTCGATCTCCGCACCTTGAACGAGGTCGACAGCAAGAAAACCCCGGCTGCGGGTCTTGGCCAGGACTAAGCAGTAACGGGCTGGTCCGCTTCCCCTTAATGGGAGGGGAGTGGCCGGCCTTTGGCCGCATCAGCTTTACCAATCAACATGAAGGACGGGACCATGCCAGTCGTACTCGAGAACCTGGGCAAGCGCTTCGGCGACGGCGCCCCGGTGCTGGACGACGTCAACGCCACCATCGCTCAAGGCGAGTTCGTCGCCCTCCTCGGTGCGTCCGGCTGCGGTAAGTCCACCCTGCTGAACATCATGGCGGGACTGGAACCGCCGACGTCGGGCGCTCTTGAAGTACCCAGCGACGGCGCTGCCTTCATGTTCCAGGACGCGGCCCTGTTCCCGTGGCTGACCGCGCGCGGCAACATTGAGTTGGCGTTGCAGTTGGCTGACAAGTCCAGCACGAAGGCGAGCCGGCGCGAACGCGCCACCGAACTGTTGGAACTGGTCCACCTTGGTGGCGCTGGCGACAAACGCCCGCACGAACTGTCCGGCGGCATGAGGCAGCGCGTTGCGTTGGCCCGTTCCTTGGCCCAGGACCGGCAGTTGTTGCTCATGGATGAGCCGTTTGCTGCCCTCGATGCGATCACCCGCGATCTTCTGCATGACGAGCTTGAGCGGATCTGGAAGGAAACCGGCCGGACCATCGTGTTCGTGACGCACAACGTGCGCGAAGCCGTTCGCCTGGGCCAGCGCGTGCTGCTGTTGTCCTCGCGTCCTGGCCGTGTGGTGGCCGAATGGGACGTCACCGAGGAACACCGTACCAATGCAGGCCGTGCCGGGGAGCTGACCGGTGTCATTACCCGCCGTCTTCGCGAGGAGATCCGCCGCCATGCCAAGTAACCCCATCACCACCGAAGAGCGGACCCTTCCCGTGACTGAATCCAAAGAGCACATCACCTCGCCATCGCTGAAGGGCAATGCCTCGGAACTCCGGGACCTTGAAGCCGGCCTGGACAATTTGCAGTCAGACACAAGCCGTAAGCGCGGGATTGAATGGAATCGGGTGCTGCTGCCCGTGGCTGCCCTGGTGGTCCTCATCCTTGCCTGGCAGTTCTACGTGTCGCTGGGGTTCAAGCGGCGGGACCTGGTACCGGGGCCGCTTGACGTGCTCACCCAGTTCGTGACGATGTGGGGCGAGGGCAAAGTCCAGGAAGCAGTGTGGACTTCGCTGCAGCGTGGTGTGATCGGCTTCCTGATCTCCGTAGTCATCGCCACCCCCGTGGGGTTGATCCTGGCTCAGGTGGCTCCTTTGCGCCGTGCGTTCGGGCCGCTCATTTCCGGCTTGCAGGTCCTCCCGTCCGTGGCGTGGGTTCCTGCCGCCATCATCTGGTTCGGCCTGTCCGAAGGCACCGTGTACTTCGTGGTCTTCATGGGTGCCATCCCGTCCATCATCAACGGGCTCATCTCCGGCGTGGACCAGATCCCGCCGCAGTACCGCAGCGTGGGCACCGTGCTTGGCGCAAACCGGCTCCAGATGGCGCTGCAGATTGTCCTGCCCGCAGCGCTTCCGGGCTACATAGGTGGTTTGAAGCAGGGCTGGGCTTTCTCTTGGCGCTCCCTCATGGCCGCCGAAATCATCGCGGTAGGTGGCACCATCGGCTTCGGGCTGGGCTCGTTGTTGGATCAGGGCCGTTTGCTCTCCGATATGACCATTGTGATGTCCGCGATCCTGCTCATCCTGTTTGTGGGCATCCTGATCGAGCTCCTGGTGTTCGGGCCGATCGAGAAGCGACTGCTCCAGCGCCGGGGTTTGCTGGCGGGCAGCAGCCGCTAGGTCCGCCGGGGTTTCCCGCACCTGTTTGCGCCGGGCGCACCACTTCTGCGTCGGGTTCGCACCCGTTCGCGCCGTGCGAATCAGTGGTTACAGGGGCATTTGGCGGAAAGGGGTGCGGCGGCTTCTGGCGGACCCCCTTTCACTTGGAGCACGTGTTTGCGCCGGGCGCACCACTTCTGCGTCGGGTTCGCACCCGTTCGCGCCGTGCGCATCAGTGGTTACAGGGGCATTTGGCGGAAAGGGGTGCGGGCAGGCCACGCGCGTACTCGTACAACGTGGCCGGATCTGGTTTCGACCCGGACCACATGCTACGTTGCCACCAGCCTTTGCATTTGGGGGAGGCGATTCCCGGGAGTCGTGTGAAGGGTGGCAGGTCATGACCAGGCAGCAAAGAACACTGGTGTCGGTTGCTGTAGCTGCACTGCTTTCCGTGACGTCGTGTGCAGCGCCGGCCCCGCAGCCGGATGCGGAAGCGAAGGCCGCTGTTCAGACTCTTATCGAGCGGGCAATCGACCGCAGGAATCATCAAGTTGTCCCCGGCTTCTCCTCCACTCAGGAGGAGATCAGTCAGGATTTCGTGCCGGACGCAGTTGAGCGTATTGAGCTGGAGTACGGACAGCTCCACGAACGCAGGGACGCGATTGCTCCCCATGGCGTCCTTTTGACGGACAGCGGCTCGGAGATCACCGTCAAGAATTTCACCATCACCGATGCCGGCGCCAACGTAGAGATTTCGGAGCAGACACAGCTGGAACACGGTCCGGTGAACGGCGTGCAAGGCCCCAGCGAAGGCTACGTCTACGACCAAAAAGTTGAACTGGCAAAATCCGGGGAAGGCTGGAAGATCGTCAGTATCTCCCCTCTCAGGCCGGGCAAGCCTTACCCGACGACAATTGTTGATCCAGACACGCTTTAGGCGCTCGGCACTTCGAGTCGGCCGCTGCATAACAGTCGACTTCCGGACGGCGAGCAAAGGCTCGACGGCGACCTCCCGCCGTCGAGCCCTTGCGTCGCCAGACGGTGAGGTTAGAGTCCGGTCAGCAGATCCCGCATTTCCCGAATCTCTGCTTCCTGCGCCGTGACGATGTCCTTGCCTAGCTGGACGGCCTCCGGGTTCTTGCCCTGGGCTATCTCGGTTTTGGCCATGGTCACAGCACCTTCGTGATGCGCGATCATCTGCGTGAGGAAGAGCTTGGCCGCGTCCACACCCTGGGCATCCCTAAGCTTCTGCAGGTCCGCCTCGCTCAGCATGCCGTCCATGCCGTGGCCGCCATGCGCCGAGGATCCCATGACAGGCACGTTCCAGCTGTTCAGCCAGCCCGTCATCTTCTCTATTTCGGGTGCCTGCGCGTCTTTGATCTTCACGGCCAAGGCGGTTACTGCGGCCGGGATGTCAGCCTTTGCCAGCATGGCATCGGACATCTCCACCGCTTGGGAGTGATGGGGGATCATCATTTGGGCGAACATGGTGTCCGCTGCGTTGTGCCCGGCGTCGCCGCTGTTCGCAGAGGGGCTGATGGAGGTGCCGGAACTTCCATGGTCCATGCCTGGCATGGAACCGGAGCCGGGGTTTGAAGCGCAACCAGCCAGGGCAAGCAGAGCTGCGAGAGCCGCTCCGGTCACAGTGAAGTGAGTTCTGTTCATGAGTAAAAGTCCTTTGCATTTCGGGCGGCGGTGATAATCAGCCGCCCGGTAGTCAGCAGATGGTGAATGGATGTGCGGTCCCGGCTGTTATCGGGCCATCCAGTGCTTACGTACGGCTGATGCAGAGTTGCCCGGGTGTAGGACCGTGGGGTTGGTAGGACCAGGACGGAAAGATGGTGGGCAGTTCCCACGATGCAGGGGTGACTTCGCCTGTCGTGCCGGGTGGGGGAGCGCTCAGGGAAGCTGTTGTGAGGGATGGGATGCAACCGGCAGCCTGAGTGCAGGAGCAGCTTCCAAATTCCGTGCCGTGATCGTCGCCAGCCGAGGCACCGCTCACCTCATGAGAAGGGCCGTGCGCGTGGTGGGATGAGGAGGTGCTCACTACAGGTGATGCCGCATGAGACGCATGCGTTCCCCCTGCCCCATGCGGACCGCTGATGATGTGCATTCCGAATATGCCTGCAATGACGGCCGTTACCAGAAGTAGAAGCAACGCCCGCACGAGGGAGGCGGCAAGAGCTTGAGGGGACAGCAGTTTGCTCACGATGCTTCACCACCTTCATCTATTTCCGATGCCGACAGTATACCCCGGTAGGGTATAAATGAGCGATTCATTTTCTGCTGGCGCTGCCTGCCCTTGGCATTCCTCCGTTGTCCGCTGCGCCATTGCGATTCGCGGCCTAGAATCGTCGAATGGGCCTTCTAACGTTCAGCATCAACGTCACGCTCGATGGTTGCGTGGACCATCAGGAGGGCATCGCCGACGACGAGACGCACGCCCACTTCACGCGTCTCCTGGATCAGAGCGGCGCAATGCTCTGGGGCCGGACTACCTACGAAATGATGGAGGTTTACTGGCCCTTGGTTGCCCGTGGCGAAGTAGAAGCGCCGCCAGCCCTACGCGAGTGGGCGATCACCTTGGAGGGAAAACCCAAGTACGTCGTTTCCACAACGCGGAGCGACTTCCCCTGGACCAACAGTCATCGGCTGGTTGGCCAACTGGGTACGGCCGTTCAGGAGCTTAAGGACAGGACTCCCAAAGGGGTGCTTGTTGGCAGCGGGAAACTAGCAACAGAGTTGGACCGATTGGGCCTGATCGACGAGTACAAATTCCTCATCCACCCCATGATCACAGGCCACGGACCCACCCTTTACCAAGGCGGACTGCCCAGCACCCGGCATCTTGAGCTGATCTCAGCAGAGCCGCTCAGTAACGGAGCGGTGGCGATGCATTATCGCCGGGCTGAATGAGGAAGGAGCAGGCACCGGACGACGTGGAGTTTGTACCACTCCGCGCGGAACTGCGCTTTAGAAGTCCCCACCCGGGTAGATGCCCTCGGGCAATGTGAAGCAAGGCGAACCTGAATCGATGTCTATCTGATTTGGGGCCAGGCCTTCGGCAACAATATAGCTCTCCCCGCTTCCGCTGAGAGCGATCATTTGAACTTCATAGGAACCCCTGATGTCAAGCCTGTTCCTGACTCCAAAGAGGCTGCTCTGATAGTGGGCTTCGATGTCCTTCACCACCGGCTCAATGTTCGTTCCTGCGGCAATCGTGATGGTGGTTGAACCCTTCCATTTGTGTTGGGTTTTGTTGCAAGACAGAAGCATGCCCTTCTTCTTCTGATCGATCGAGATAACAGCGTCTTTTGGGATTAGGGCGGCGAGCTTCACTTCCATGGCTTGGGCCTGGGTCTTTGCTTCCTGCCAGGTCGGTTCAGCTTTCATCGGTTCCTCTTGTGTTTTAACAGGCGTTGGCACGGTCGACTGGATTGAACCCGTGTTGGGGTTTCCAGCACAAGCGGCGAGCCCGATCGAACCTGCCACCAGCAACAACGCCATGGCACCCCGACGCGCCCTCATCGAGTCACGATTCCAAGCTTGTTTTCAAGCGCTTTCATGTTATTTTCGTTGTTTGAGTCGATGAGGTTGTGGTTGTTCATGAGGACCTAAAAATCCCCACCCGGGTAGATGCCCTCGGGCAAAGTGAAGCACGCAGATCCTGAGGCGATACGGATTTCATTTGGGGCCAAGCCTTCTGCGACGATGTAGTTCTCCCCGGCTCCCAGATCGATTTGGATTCGATAGTCTTCGTCGACATTCCTGTCGGCGGATACTTTCGTTCCTTTCGCCCGGTAGTGGGCTTCGATGTCCTTCACGATCGGCTCGATGTTGGTTCCTTCAACGACCGTGATGGTCGTGGAACCTTTCCATTTGTGGTGTGTGCTGTTGCAGGACAGAAGCATGCCCGTCTCCTTCTGATCGATCGAGACAATGGTGTTGTTTGGGATCAGGGCGGCGATCTCCAGTTCCATAGCTTGAGTGTGGGCTTTGGCTCCCTGCCAGGTCAGTTCAGTTATCAACGGTTCCTCCTGTGTATCACTGGCAGTTGGCACGGTTGACTCCGTCGAACTCGCGCTTGGGTTTCCGGCGCAGCCGGCAAGCCCGATTGAAACGACCAGCATCAACGCCACGGCGCCGCTCCGAATCCTCACCGAATTGCACTTCCCAGCATGCACTTGGGCACGTGCACGTTGTCCTCGCTGTACGAGGCGAGGAGGTTCTGGTTTTTCATGAGGATCTAAAAATCCCCGCCCGGGTAAATACCTTCTGGCAACGTGAAACACTCAGAGCCCGAATCAATGCGGATCTGGTTGGGGGCTAACCCTTCGGCGACAATGTAGTTTTCAGCGCTCGTATTGTGAGGGCTTATCTGGACTTCGTATGATCCTCTGATATCAAGCCTGTCCTCGACGACGTATTGTCCACTCTGATAGTGGGTTTTGATTTCTTTCAGGATCGGCTCGATTTTGGTTCCTTCGGTGACCGTGACGGTCGTCGAGCCATTCCAATTGTGCTGGGTCTTGGTGCAGGACAGCAGCACGCCCTTCCTTTTCTGATCGATCGAGACAACAGCATCTTTTGGAATCAGTGCGGCGATCTCCAATTCCATTGCCTGGGTGTGGGCTTTCGCCTCCTGCCAGTTCAGTTCAGCTTTCATCGGTTCCTCTTGTGTTTTAGTAGGTGTTGGCACAGTCGACTGGATTGAACCCGTGTTGGGGTTTCCAGCGCAAGCGGCGAGCCCGATCGAAGCTGCCACCAGCCACAACGCCATGGCACCGCGACGCGCCCTCATCGAGCCACAATTCCAAGCATGTCTTTGAGTACTTGCTCGTTGTTTTCACTGTTTGAGGCGATGAGGTTCTGGTTGTTCATGAGAATCTAGAAATCCCCACCCGGGTAGATGCCCTCGGGCAAAGTGAAGCAAGGCGAACCTGATGCAATGCGAATGACGCCGGGATCGTCCTCCCTGATGAGATACATTTCCGAGGTGGCCGGATCGCTTATCTCAACACGAAAGGTGCC
Organism: Arthrobacter sp. R3-55; assembly: GCF_054161505.1. Taxonomy (NCBI): domain Bacteria; kingdom Bacillati; phylum Actinomycetota; class Actinomycetes; order Micrococcales; family Micrococcaceae; genus Arthrobacter; species Arthrobacter sp. R3-55. Next base: position 1,197,688 of record NZ_CP096423.1, read on the forward strand.
TTGTATGGTCCGGTCGCTTGAGACCTCAAAACGATGATCCGTGTAGTGTGCCCGAGCAGCCGTCTCAAGTTCTTTCACGACAGATTCAGCTTCGCTTCCCTCAGTCAGCGTGATCGAAGTCGAACCGTTCCAGTTGTGTTCGGTATTGCTGCAGGATAGGAGAACGCCCGTCTCTTTCTGGACTATGGAAGTAATCTTGTCCTTTGGGATCAAGGCCGCGATCTCCAGCGCTTCCTTTTCCGTGCTTGCTTTAGCTTCCTGCCACCTCACTTGCGTAACCACGTTATGTTCCTCTCTTGGAATGTCCGAAGTTGCGCAGCTTGAGACGCCACCAATGGTCACGATCGCGGCGATGTAGGCTGCAAAGTTGGAAATTTTCATCGTTTCAACACCTCAGACACTTCATCCAAAACCCTCCGGTTGTCCTTGCTGTTTGAGGCGATGAGGTTGTGGTTTTCCATGAGGATGTTCCCTTCTTCGACGGTGTTAATCGCCCTAAGTTGGTCGTCGTGGGGGCCGCGGTAATAGTGCTGTTCGAACTCATCCCGATGAATGGGGTTATTTCCATCCCACACCACCCCTCTCTTCGTGATGAGGTTGGGAACTCCCTGACCATGGACGAGCAGATCATAGTAGTACAGGTTCGAGTATTCCGTGGTTGGCTGTGGTTTCCAGTCCGGGAGCATTCCGGCCCCGGCGAGGGATATTACTTTGTCATATCGGGCTCCGGCGACTTCGGAGCTGGTGACGTTTGCCAGGCCCCAGCTGTGTCCGATGCCGGTTTGTTCGGCACCGTTCAGGTAGGGGTCTGTGCGCATCCCGGTCTCGAAACCTGCCAGTTGCTGCCCGGACGTGCGTGCGAGTTTCTCATCGTTCGCCTCACCAATTCTCGTCAGGTTGGGACCTCCTGCGGTGTCCGCCTCTCCGGGGAACCGCCCATCCTTGTAGACGAATGCCACCGTCCCCGGCACGTTGTTATTGAGGTATCTCGAGACCTGCTGTACGCCGCCTTCGTAGAAGACGTTCATTCCGGTGAAGGTTCCGGGAACGTAGGTGATCACGTGCCGTGTGTCGGGGCCCGGGGTGCCGATCATTTCCACGATCCGGGACTGGTCCCGGTCATAGAGGTAAAGCTGCACGTCCCCGGCTTCCACCTGCTTCAGGTAGGCCACCTCATTTTCCAGCATCTTTGTTCGGTTCGGGTCGTGGTGGGCTTGCCCGATCCCCGACAACTTCCGGGCTGTTTCCAGGTCGTTCTCCGCCGCACGGAGCAAGCTTGACGCGTTCAACTGATTAGCCCGGACCCGGGCCAGTGCGGGAATCCCGTCCAAAGCGCCGAACATGGCCGGAGCCGCAGCCAGCATCAGCTCCTGTACCTGCGTGAACCCGGACTCGTTCACTGCAGTTTGGGCTCCCGTTTTCATGCCCGCCCACCAAGCCCCGATTTTCGATGGGTCCATGCCTCGCAGGGTCTGCTGCCATCCGGGTATTGTGGCCAATGCCTTCACGTCAGCGTCGGAGGCAGTGGACAAGTAGCCCAGCAGGGCCGAGCCCGATAAGGTCATAGGCGCCGTTGCAAGCACAAGAACGCCGTTCGATACCGTTATCTGCCCGAGGTCACCGCTCCCACCGGCAGCGCGGAACGTCGACGCGATGTCGGAAAGCCGGGTCGCGTCCTGATGGTTGTCTTCCAGGAACCGTCGCAGCCCGCCACGGACAGCGTCGAGATCAGAGTGCACCCAGGAGCACTTGTCCTCGAACTCGGACACAGCTGCACTGACTCTGTTGGCCGCGCCTCGGTCTGAGTCGTCCTGGATCCTGAAGGTTGACACTGCGGAGTCCAAGGTGTCCGGATCAGCGGAACTCGCCCCACCAGTGCTTCCACTCGCCCAGACACGAAACCCCTGCCGTGCAGTCTCCACTCTCACCACCGGACGGTCAGTCGCCTCCATCGACGGGCGCGGCCCTACATCCACACCAAAACCGCCGCCAGCACGCGCCCAACCGGAGGCAAGCGCCCACTCCGTTACCTGATCCAAGCGACGCTGCTAAACCTCCGCGGCGCTCTTCGCTTCGTGGACCTGACGGGCAACATCTTCCAACATGTGGACCAGCTCCGAGCGGGCCGCCCGTTCAGCGGCAACGTTTTCCCGGAAACAGTCTGCGAACACGCCCCGGAATTCCGTAAGAGCAGCAGTCGAGATCGATTCCCGTCCGCCGCGTTGATCCTGCAACGTACGCGCTGCGTCTCGACATGCACCGATCAAACGATCGGCAACCCCCGTGTCGAAATTCATTTTACTCCATCAAATAGATAAACCGCCGAGGGCTCCACTATACCTAATGCGCTCGACGGATTCTGAATCACTTTCGGAAGACGCTGAGAGGCGGACGAGGGGGTCCGTGGAATTCTCCGGGCCCTCGCGGAGTTGTCCCGAACATGCACAACAAACGGATCGGTTTCCTCTCCTTCGGTCACTGGGCCCGAGTCCCGGGTTCCCTCGTGCCAACGGCCGGCGAGGCCCTCAAGCAGGGAATCGAACTGGCGGTAGCTGCCGAGGAACTGGGAATCGACGGAGCGTTCTTCCGGGTGCATCACTTCGCCCGGCAGCAAGCATCGCCCTTTCCGCTGCTGAGCGCTATTGCGGCACGGACCAGCCGGATCGAAATTGGCACCGGCGTGATCGACATGAGATACGAGAACAGCCTTTACATGGCCGAGGAAGCAGCAGCCACGGACCTCATCAGCGATGGGCGGTTGCAGCTCGGAGTGAGCCGTGGTTCACCCGAACCCGCACGGAACGGAGCAGCCAACTTCGGCTACGTCCCCGGGGACGGTGAGGACGGTGGCGACATGGCCCGCCGCCACACTGCATTGTTCCGCAAAGCCATCGCCGGGCACGGGGTGGCCGAAGCGGACCCCCATTACGCCGGCGGGGCCACAGGTCTGCTGCCCATCCAACCCCAGTCACCCGGCCTCCCGCAGAGAATCTGGTGGGGCGCCGGAACCCGGAAGACTGCAGTCTGGGCAGCAGAGCAAGGCATGAACCTCATGAGCTCAACCCTCCTCACTGAGGACACGGGAGTGCCTTTCGATGAACTGCAAGCCGAGCAGATCCGGATGTTCCGCGAAGCCTGGGCCGCCGCAGGGCACGACTTTGAACCAAGGATTTCCGTCAGTCGCAGCGTCATTCCGATCGTCGATGAGCAGGATAATCATTACTTCGGTCTCCGAGCCCAAGCGGACAGCCAAGACCAGGTAGGAATTCTCGACGGCGCCTTGTCCCGCTTCGGGAAAAGCTACATCGGCGAGCCGGATCAACTGGCCGACGAACTTGCGAAGGACGCAGCCGTGCAAGCAGCCGACACGGTCCTGCTCACAGTGCCCAACCAGCTTGGCGTCGACTACAACGCCAAGCTGCTGGGCAACGTCGCCAAGCACGTCGCCCCTGCCTTCGGTTGGAGCGCCAAGCCATGACTTAGCCTGCGGCTTCCGCGAAACCCTAGGACGCCACCGCCACCAGCTCGAGAACAGAAGAAGAAGCAGGCTCCGCGAACACCCGGTACCCCCGTTCATGATCGAACCCATGGATTTCGCGCGTATCCAAAGCAGCCATGAATTCGAGGGTCTGCCGGGTGATCACCTGCCCCGGGACCAGGATGGGGAACCCGGGCGGATACGGCGTAACGAACCCTGCCGAGACCACTTCCTGACCACCGGCCACCGCCGCAGCCACCTCAGGCGCGGACAAGTACACCGTGGAATCGGGCTTGTAACTCTCAAAGTAAGCGGCCCGGATATCACCGTCCTCGCAGGAATCATCCACACGGAAGCGCGCGGCAAAGGTGCTGAAGTCCGGGAGCGGAGGAGTCGGACGGGAAGCGTCGGAGGCGGCAGGTAGCGTCCGAGCCCGCGACGAAGGATGTGGATTCTCAAAGCCCTCAGCGAGCTTCACCAGGACCTCGATCAAGTAAGCCACGGAGCTCCGGGAAGTGCCGATGTTGGTCATGAACAGCACAGTGTTCCGTGATGTCTTGTTCACCTGGATGCCGTGATCGTCCATGAGGTAGCTGTGGCGGAAAGTGTCGCCGTCGATCCCTGTTTTACTGATGTCCAGCGTGAGGCGGCTGGGATCGATGACGAACTCGTCCCGCTGCCAGGCGTCCTCCAGCTCCGACAGCCCATCCCGCAGCGGCATGCTGGAGCCGGTTTCCCTATAGCGCGGACCGATGAGGTCCCGCGAGGAAAGCACCCGGAAGTACTTCTTCAGCAGGGGATGCCGGGCCACGGCTTGGGCCACGGACACGGCAAGGTCGGATTGCCGTTGCACCAGGCCGAAACCTTCCAGTTCCACCTGTCGTCTGCCAATGTCCAGGGAAGCCAGAATTTGGTAGTTGGGGGAGGTGGACGTGTGGGTCATGTAAGCCTCCCGGAAGGACTCCCGGTTGGAGCCGGCGAAGTCCTGGTCATACACGTGGATCATGGAACCCTGCCGCAACGAGGTCAACGTTTTGTGGGTTGACTGCGTTGCGTAGACCCGCAGGCGTGCCTTGGCAGGATCCGGAATCAGCCTGGTGGAGAGCCAGGCTTCGTCATCAACAGGTTCGCCGGTGACCGGGTCATGAAGGGCGGCTGCCTGTTCCGCGTACCGGGTGGCGTAGGCAGGATCGCTGAAGGAAGCTTCCAGTGCCGCTGCTGCCGCCATGCCGGTTCGACGGCGGTACACCGGATGGGAGCGGGCGAAGGCAAACCACGCCTCGTCCCACAGGAAAACCAGATCCGGTTTGATGGCCAGGCATTCCTCCATGACCCTTTCGACGTCGTAGACGACACCATCAAACGTGCAATTGGTGAGGGTCACCATCTTCACCTCGTGAAGCCGGCCTGCCCGCCGGTACTCCAGGAGCCTGCGCTTCAGGCTGGCCAGAGGGACAGCACCATAAAACGCGTACTTGTCCAGAGGATAGGCATCCAAGTAGGACACACGTGCACCGGCAAGCACAAAGGCGTAGTGGTGCGATTTGTGGCAGTTGCGGTCAACCAGCACAACATCCCCCGGGGCAAGCAGTGACTGGTGCACGATCTTGTTGGCCGTGGATGTGCCGTTGGTGACAAAGTAGGTTCGTTGCGCACCAAAGGCCCGCGCGGCGAGTTCCTGTGCGCGTTTGATGGACCCGTGCGGATCCAGCAAGGAGTCCAGACCGCCCGAGGTGGCGGAGGTTTCGGCCAGCAGCAGGTTGGTCCCGTAGAAATCGGCCATGTCCCGGATCCACGGTGACGTCCCCACCGACGCACCCCGGGAAATCGGAAGGGCATGGAAGACGCTGGCCGGGCGGCGGCTGTAGTCCTGCAGCGCCGTGAAGAACGGTGTTTCGTAGCGCTCGGCCACGCCGGACAGCAGTGACAGATGCAGGTCCAGATGATCCTGTCGCCGGAAAATCCGCCGGAACTTCCTGGTGAGGGATCCCGCCAGGGACTCGATGGAGACCCCTGCCACCAAGTAGACGTCCAGTTCCGGCCGCAGCCCGGAAATTGCTTCGGCCAGCGCAAGGATCCGTCTGATGGGTCGCGAGTCCTGCAAGTCTGCGGAGGTATGCCGGGCCAGGAACCGCTGGAGGTCGCTTCCCAGCAGGTGCGAGCTGCGGAGGGAGAAGCCCGGGCGAAGAACAACAGACTGGATATCCGGGTTCAGCATGATGGCAACCAGTGCATCCTCATAACTGGGAACCACGTTGACCGTGTAGGTGAACGCATCCGAAGGGCGGCGCTGCGCAGCCATGGTGTTCTTGAGCGCTTCGGCCTCGTCCGGTTCGACGGTGTCCACCACCAGGACCTCAAAGCGTGGCCGTTCCGCTGGCTCGGACTGGTCAACAACTTCCTCGTCCAGGATCTCCCCGCGCGGCACCGCAGCTGTTTCCCCGGCAGAGGCGAGCGGAAGGTGATCCAAACCGCCCAGAAGCTGGAGCGCGGCCTGAGGTTCGCCGTCGTCGATTAACTGGCGCAACTGGGAAACGGCGTTGACTCCAGGCTCTGCCCAATACGGTTCCACCGCTGCCAAGAGGGCAAAGGTCCTATCGATCTGGGACAGCAAACCGGACTCCTGGTGTCGGGCCGAGGCGAGCTGCCTGAGGGCGTATCCCAAAAACTCCCAAGCGTCGGCACGGGAACGCCAAGCCCTGCTGGGGGTGCCGATTCTGGGGGACGGGGAAGGGGTGCTCATGTGTTTCACTTTCAAACTGAAAAGGGGTCTAGGACGTCAGGGCAGTGCGAATACGGCCGCGATACGCATACCAGCCGGCTATCAGCAGCGGCGCCAGCACCAGCAGCGACGCGAGCACCCAGCGGCCTGTTTCCGAGAACCCCATGGTGACCAGCACAAAGGCCAGGAATCCGAGGGTGAGATAGGAAGTGAAGGGCGCTCCGAAGAGCCTGAACGCAGGCCGCACCACTTTGCCGTTGCGGACCCAGTGCTGGAGCTTGATGTGGCACAACATGATGGTGGCCCAGCCGCCGATGATGCCCACCGCCGAGACTTCCAGCACGATTTCAAAGACCTGGGATGGAACGACGGCGTTCAATCCAACACCCACCAAGGTGATGACCGCTGTCAGCAGGATGCCACCGTAGGGCACTCCGGACTTACTGATCCGTCCGGTGAATTGCGGAGCCGAGCCATTGACCGCCATGGAGCGGAGGATGCGGCCGGTGGAATAGAGGCCTGCGTTGAGGCTGGACAATGCCGCGGTGAGGACCACGAAGTTCATCACGGATGCGGAGATGGCTCCGGCCTGTGGATCACCGAGATGCGAGAAGAAGGTGACAAACGGAGATTCGCCGGCTTTGTAGGACGTGAAGGGAAGCAGGAGCGAGAGCAGCAGGACGGAGCCCACGTAGAAGACCCCGATGCGGATCACCACGGTGTTCACGGCCTTGGGCATCACCTTGTGGGGTTCGGCGGTTTCGCCGGCCGCGGTGCCCACCAGTTCCACAGCTGCGTAGGCAAACACCACGCCGCTGATGGCCAGGAGCGGTGCCACGGAGCCCATGGGGAACATGCCACCGTTCTCAGCGATGACGTTGAAACCCGGAACGCCAACATCCGTCCGGCCGCCGAAAACAATGAAGCAGATACCCACCACGAGGAACGTCACCAGGGCCCCCACCTTGATCATGGCGAACCAGAACTCCATCTCGCCAAAGATCTTCACGGACACCAGGTTCAGGGAGAGCACCACTACCAAAGCGATCAATGCGATCAGCCATTGCGGGATGTCATTGATGGGTGCCCAATATTGGCCCCAGAACTTCACATACAGGGCAACGGCGGTGACGTCCACAATGGAGGTCATGGCCCAGTTCAGGAAGTAGAGCCAGCCCGCGGTGTAGGCCATTTTTTCGCCGTAGAACTCCCGGGCGTAAGACACAAAAGAGCCCGACGTGGGGCGGTACAGCACCAACTCGCCCAGTGCCCGCAGGATCAGGAACGCGAAGAATCCGCAGACGGCATAGACCAGCACCAGCGCAGGTCCGGACCCGTTGAGGCGGCCTCCGGCGCCCATGAAGAGCCCGGTACCGATTGCCCCTCCGATGGCGATCATCTGGATCTGCCGGGGCTTGAGGGTCTTGCGGTAGCCGGCTTCTTCTTGGGCGAAAGCGGTCGACGGCGGACTGGCAGCCAGGTCTGTTGGGGAAGGAAGGGTTTGTGTGGACGCAGGGGTGGGTATCACTTCGGGGGTCTCCTTTGACTCCGTTGCCACCTCGGGTGGCTCAATACTCCACAACGTGGGGCTGGCTGCCTCGCAGTTGCGCCTGAAATTGGCCGCGCTGCAGTCAGTCTTTGTGGTGTGTGGGACAGTCACCAACTCTAGGTCGCCGCCGTCGACAACAAATTGGCTGGCGAACCAAATTCGGGGCCCGGCTCTTGTGCCGCGGGGACAACACTGGTGTTCTGAAGGGCCGGTAATGTTTCTCGCTGTGCGTGCCTGCGCACATGTACCGGCGGCGCCCTCAATGGCGAGGAAGCGTACTGCTGAAGAAACTGATGTGGAGAGGAAGCGATAGCTTCGTTGAAAGCCCTGGAAATTGACGACGACGGAGTCGTCACCCTATTGAGCGATGTCCTGGAAGACCTGGGTGTCGGCAACGCCCGGTTGCTGCTGGCCCCGGCAAAGGACAACAGAACTGTTCGCGAAACTGTCATTGTTGATGCTGAGGACGACGACGAGATCCGCCCAGGCGCCCTGGTCATGTTGATCGGCGTTCGCGGGCGTGCGGCGCTCCCTGCGCTCCGCCGCATCATGGCGGGCCGTCCCACAGCAGTTGCTGTCAAGGGCAGTGAACGCGAGCTGGAAGCCGTGGCCGAGTTGCTCCAACCGACCGGCATTGGACTGGTGGCCGTTGCCCCGGGGCTTCGCTGGGATAAGTTCGAAAGCATCGCCCTGGACCGGGTCCGTGAGAACGATGTGCCGGGGGAAACACCTACCGCCGTTCACCGGGACCTGTTCGCGATCGCCCAAACCACAGCCACGCTGACCAACGGCCACGTGGTGATCGAAGATCCGGGCAACAGGGTCCTTGCCTACTCGCCGGCGTCCAATGACGTTGATGAGCTCCGCAGACTGTCCATCCTGGCGCGGCGTGGCCCTGAAAAGTACCAAAAACTCCTGAAGGAATCAGGAGTCTACAAGCACCTCCAAGCTACTGAAGCACCTGTTCACGTAGAGGCCAACCTCGAGGCCGGGCTCCGGGAACGTGTGGCGATCGGCATTCACGCCGGCAGCCGGGTGATGGGATACATCTGGTTGCAGGAAGGTGCTGAACCTCTGGCGGCGAACACGGACCGCATCATGGTGGGTGCGGCCCGGCATGCGGCCATCGAACTGGTACGGCACCGCAACGAGCAGTCCCAGTCGATGCGCGAGGACCGGGTGTCCAGCCTGCTCAGTGGCACCGCCCAAGTCCATTCGCAGGCCCAATCGGCAGGCATCGATCCGTCGAAGCCAGCGGCTTTGGTCCTGATCTCGGCGGGCGGGCTCAGCCAGAGCGCGGCGGGGCTTCAGCTCCGCAGGGGAGAGCTCTCCAAAGTGGCATCAATCCACGCCGCAGCCTACCGACCGGGCGCCGTAGTGGGGGCGTTGGGGATGGAAACGGCCATCATCCTCCCCGACGTGGACCCGCTGAAGTCCCTCCCCGCCATCAACCGGCTGGTCAACACCATCGTTCGTGATGCCACCACGCACCTTCACTTCCAGGTGCAGGCAGCAGTAGGTCCCATCGTTCCGCGCTTGGACGCACTGCATGCCACCCTTGATCACGTCCGCAGCGTCCTCAAAGTCATGGAAGCAACGCCGGACGTCCGTGTGGCCTCCTACAGCGACGTGGAAACAACAGTCCTGAACAGGGAGCTGCTGGAGTTGCTGGAATCGCGAACCACCCTGCGTCATGCAGGAATCACCCGGCTTTGCGGTCGCTACCCGGAATTCGCCCTGACCCTCCTGACTTACCTGGAGTTCTTCGGTGACGTGAACCGGTGCGCCGAGGAATTGGCCGTCCACCGCAACACTGTTCATTACAGGCTCCGCCGCGCCTGCGAAGTGGCTGGGCTGGATCTGCAATCAGCGGATGAACGCTTACTGGCACACCTCCAGATCAGGCTCTGGACCTATGCAGGGACCAAGGGCTAGGAACCATGGATATCCAGAATCTCCTCGACGACATCGTCGGGGCCGTGCAGCCGCATGTCGGCCAAGGCAACGTAGCTGACTACATTCCCCAACTGGGAGCCGTGGACGCCCAACAATTCGGCATATCCGTCGCCACCCGTGAGGGCGAGGTGTATTCAGCCGGAGACGCCCACGTGGACTTTTCCATCCAAAGCATCTCCAAGGTCTTTGCGCTGGCCCTGGTACTGGCATTCGACGGAGACAGTATTTGGAAGCGGGTGTTCCGGGAGCCCTCCGGCAACCCCTTCAACTCGCTGGTCCAGTTGGAGAGTGAAGACGGCATTCCCCGGAACCCCTTCATCAACGCAGGTGCAATCGTGGTGACGGACCGCCTCCTGAGCCTGACCGGAAACGCAGCGTACGCCGTGCGGGATCTGATGCGTCAGGAAACCACCAAGGACAGCATCGACACCGATCAGCAGGTGGCCGGCTCCGAACTGGCCAACAGCCACCGCAACGCTTCCTTGGCTCACTTCCTGGCAAGCTGCGGCAACTTGGAAAACCCGGTGGAGGACGTCTTGGATTCCTATGCAAAGCAATGCGCGCTCGCCATGACGTGCGAAGACCTTGCACTCGCAACCCGTTTCCTGGCCTCCAACGGCTTGGGCGCGGACGGGACGCTGCTGCTCTCTCCGGCGCAGACCAAGAGAATCAATGCGGTCATGCTCACGTGCGGTACTTATGATGCCGCTGGCGAATTCGCATACCGGGTGGGGCTTCCGGGCAAGAGCGGAGTGGGCGGCGGGATAGTGGCCGTGGTCCCGAACAAGTGCTCCATCAGCGTGTGGAGCCCTGGGCTGGGACGATCCGGGAATTCCGTGGCCGGGGTTGCAGCGCTGGACGAATTCACCACGCGCACCGGCTGGTCGGTGTTTTAGGCGCATGATGGAGGCATGACAGGAACCGAGCCCACCGCCGTCGCGTTCTTGGAGCGCCTGAAAATCCGCCAGTCGGATGTCGAGCAAGCCAAATACCGGCGCTATTTCAAGACCGGCAAGGGCGACTATGCCGAGGGCGACTTCTTCATGGGCGTCCGTATGGGCGAGGTCTTCACGCTGGCCAAGGAGTTCGCGGCCATGCCCCTGGAAGATATGGAGATGCTCCTGGAGCAAGACATTCACGAGGCCAGGGCCGGTGCCGTGAAGATCATGGCTCTCCAGGCGCAGAAAAAGAAGACCACGGAAGAACGGCGTCGGGAGCTTTACGGGTTGTACCTGCGGAGGCACGATCGCATCAACAATTGGGACCTGGTGGACCTCGGCGCTGGGAACGTGGTGGGCGGATGGCTGCTGAATAAGCCGCGCGACCCGCTCTACAGCCTGGCCCGGTCGCAGAACATGTGGGAGCGCCGGACGTCCATCGTTGCCACCTCGGCGTTCATTCGTGAAGGACAGTTGGATGACACCTTCGCCCTTGCAGAAATCCTGCTCGGAGACAAGGAAGACCTGATCCACAAAGCAGTGGGCGGCTGGGTCCGCGACGCAGGGCGCAGCAGCCGCGAGCGACTCCTGGCGTTCCTTGACGAGCACGCTGCCACCATGCCCCGAACCACCCTTCGTTACGCCATCGAGCATCTGGGCAAGGAACAGCGGGCCTACTACCTGACGCTTAAAGACAGGGTTTCTTCCGGCTAAGCCTGGAATTATGTGACGTTGGATTACCCAGCGTTACCGGGTGTTTCCGAGCCTTTGAAGCATGTTACGGAGCCGCCCTACAGTTTTTTCATGGCAATACAGGACATTTACCCCACCGCGCTGCGGCTGCTCGGCCGCCCGGTGCTGGTGGTCGGCGGCGGCCCGGTTGCGTCGCGCCGCGCCAAGGGACTGCTCGACGCCGGTGCGGAAGTCACCGTGGTCGCTCCCGTTGCCACCGAGACACTTCGCGGACTCGCCGCTTCCGGCCTCCTTACCTGGGAGCAGCGCGAGTACCGCACAACCGACGTCGACGGCGTCTGGTTCGTTCAGACTGCTACTGGCACTCCCGCCGTGGACACCCAGGTAGCAGCCGACGCCGAGGCGCAGCGCATCTGGTGCGTCAACGCCTCGGACCACGAAGCATCCGCAGCGTGGACACCCGCGGTTGCCGTAGTGGACGACGTCAAGATCGCCATCAACGCCGGGGGAGACCCACGCCGCGCCATGGCCCTTCGGAACGCAGTTGCCACGGCCCTCGAAACCGGGGACCTTCCGCTGCGCCGGCACCGTAAGCCGGACGCAGCTGGAAAGACTCCGGCTGGTTCTGTTGCCTTGGTGGGCGGCGGGCCAGGCGACTCGGGTCTCATCACCGTCCGCGGCCGTCGCCTCCTGGGCCAGGCCGACGTCGTGGTTGCCGACCGTCTTGGCCCGCGGGAGCTGCTCAAGGAACTGGCGCCCGACGTCCGGGTGATCGAGGTCGGCAAGACCCCCGGGCACCATCCCGTTCCGCAGCTCGAGATCAACAGGATTCTCGTAGAGGAAGCCCTCAAGGGCAACCGGGTGGTCCGCCTTAAAGGCGGCGACCCCTATGTCCTGGGCCGCGGCGGTGAGGAAGTAGAATTCTGCCGGCAGAACGGCGTCGAGGTTGAAGTGGTGTCCGGGGTGACGTCGGCAATTTCCGTTCCTGCTGCCGCAGGTATCCCGGTGACGCATCGCGGCCTGGCCAAGGGCTTCAGCGTGGTGACCGGCCACGAAGAGCTCTCCGAGGTCCCCGCACGCCCGGATCACACTGTGGTGTTGCTCATGGGAGTGGCCCAATTGCGTGATTCCGCGGCTGAACTGGCAGGCTCGGGTCTGCCTTTGGACACACCAGTAGGTATCGTAGAGAACGGGTATTTGCCGGACCAGCGCGTCACCATCGGCACTCTGGGGACCATCGCGGACCAGGCGGAAGCCGTCGGCGTGGCCAACCCGGCGGTCATCGTGATCGGCGATGTTGTCCGTGTCAGCCCCTTTGCACCGCAGCACTTCAAGACCGCTGACTACAGCACTATTACCCCCAACCGTCCCCGCGTCCGCAGTAACTGAGAAGAAGAAGGAACACAGCCGTGTCAATTAGCACCCCCGTAGGTTCTGCGGACCGTCCGCTTCGCGTCGCCGTCATCGGCTCCGGCCCGGCCGGCGTTTACGCAGCTGACATCCTGACCAAGAGCGAGGCCGTCAAAAGCGGCGAACTCAACGTCAGCATCGACCTCTTCGACCGTTACCCGGCACCGTACGGCCTGATCCGCTACGGCGTGGCACCGGACCACCCCCGCATCAAGGGCATCGTCAACGCCCTGCACAAGGTCCTGGACCGTGGCGACATCCGTTTCTTCGGCAACGTGGACTACGGCACGGACATCTCCATCGAGGACCTCCGCAAGCACTACGACGCCGTCATCTTCGCCACGGGCGCCATCAAGGACGCCGACCTGAACATCCCGGGCATCGAACTCGAGGGTTCCTTCGGCGGCGCAGACTTCGTCTCTTGGTACGACGGACACCCGGACGTTGCCCGCGAATGGCCGCTGGACGCCAAGGAAATCGCTGTCCTGGGCAACGGCAACGTAGCCCTGGACGTGGCCCGCGTGTTGTCCAAGCACGCCGATGACCTGCTGGTCACCGAAATCCCGGACAACGTTTACGCCGGCCTGAAGAACTCCCCGGTCACCGACGTCCACGTCTTCGGCCGCCGCGGACCCGCACAGGTGAAGTTCACTCCGCTGGAACTGCGTGAACTCTCGCACTCCAAGGACGTAGACATCATCCTCTACGCCGAGGACTTCGAATTCGACGAAGAGTCTGATCGCCAGGTCCAGACAAACAACCAGACCAAGACCATGGTTGGCACGCTGACCAACTGGATCGCCGAGCAGCCCGAGGACCTCTCCGAGCTCACCGCTTCCCGCCGCCTGCACCTGCACTTCCTGCACAGCCCGGTGGAAATCGTGGACTCCCCGGAAACCCCGGGCAAGGTTGCCGGCATCAAGTTCGAGCGCACCGAGCTGGACGGAACAGGCAACGCCCGCGGCACCGGCGAGTTCATCGACTACCCGGTCCAGGCTGTGTACCGCTCCATCGGCTACTTCGGTTCGGCGCTGCCGGACGTTGAGTTCGACCACAAGAAGGGCGTCGTCACCAACGACGGCGGCCGCGTCCTTGACGCCGACGGCCAGCACGTTCCGGGCCTCTACGCAACGGGCTGGATCAAGCGCGGTCCGGTTGGCCTCATCGGCCATACCAAGGGCGATGCCCTCGAAACCGTCACGTACTTGTTGGAGGACCGCGAAAACCTGCCGGTCGCCGAGGTTCCCGCGGCAGACGCCGTCGTGGATCTTCTCGATTCCCGCGGCGTGAAGTTCACCAGCTGGGAAGGCTGGCTGGCCCTGGACGCCCACGAACTCGCCCTCGGCGCAGCAGCCACCGAGGCGGGCACGTCCCACGGTGTTGAGGTCAAGCGTGAACGCATCAAGGTAGTGCCGCGCGAGGACATGGTCAATATCTCCCGTGATGGCGTAGCCGCACAGGTCTAAAACTACGAGGGGGTCACCCCATCTAGCTGCTCCCCGGAAGTTGAGCTGAGAAATCAGTTCTGCCTTTCGGGGAGTAGCTATATCTGGAGCTAGTTCGTTATCCGAAGAGTTGTTCGTAGAGGCCGCCCAAGTATGTGTTCCCTACGCCTACCAAACCGTTCAGCATCAATCGACGACCCAGCTTGGACCAACCAGGGTGGGTCTTTTTTGCATGGATCAGTGTCGGTTGCCAGGACCAGAGCTGCCACATCATGCAGCACGCAGATCGCAATGCGCGAAACGGCTTTTGCTCTTTCGTGACGCGGAAATCCAGATATTTCTTCGAATTCGGGATTATTAACACTGCAGAAATGATTAACTGGTGCAATGATCAGAAAGATGTAAACATTCCCTCACGACGGCGACATCGTAGTCGCCGCTTTCTCAGGGGGAGCAATGAAGGTTGGAAATCTAAAATCCGCTGCTGTCATGGCAATGATGGTTGTGATTCCGCTAGGAATTCCCGCCGCGGCACATGGTGCCTCGGACATCTACTACGCATTGCAGAAACCAATGGCGCAAGGGCAGCACGCAGAGAGCGGATACGGTGGAACGAATGTCGGCGGTGAGGGATTCATGAATTCCACTTTTGGCGGCAAGTTGTACGTCCGAACTCGCGGGGATAACAGCGGTTATGTCTATGGAGGTATTGACGTACCCAATCATGCCCGTACCCGTTTTACGCACTTGCCTGCCGCTTTGACTCACGGCGACTGCTGGTGGGGCTACGGGCTTCAAATTCAAGGGACAACAGGGGTTGATTGTGCCAGGTCACGACAATAAGCCGTATTGCATTTGAGACCTGGCTTTCCTTCCCTCTTCCTTCAGGAGTAGCAAATGACTTTTTCATCAAAGCACTTACGCTCGACCGCCGCTGCCACACTCGCGATCTCCAGCGTAGCGTTGGCCATCTTCGCGTCCCCGGCCCTCGCCACTAAAGAGGGTTCGCTGGATCCGGACGTTTTGGTCCCTGCGTTAGGCCAAGAGCAGCGGGCAATAGACCTGCCCCCTTCAGCTGTAACCGCAAGCCATGCCTTGTCTGACCTGGCGAGAGATTCCATGCGCCTGCTAAAGAAGACAGATAGCGCGTCCTACTATGCGGCTGTGAGCTCTGATCGGTCAGAAGTCTGCATGGTCGTATCCCTCGAGGCGCCGGCAGGAAACATCGGAACGGCTTGCATGACACGGGCCCACTTCAATGAGAATGGTCTTTCACTCCATCTCTGGGGCGATCAGTCAGCCGCTAACGCGAAGGGAGTTACCGCCTATCTGGTGCCCGCTGATGTCGAACTGGAAGCCAACCCGACATCGAAGTCCCTGCGGGCAGATTCGGTTAAGAGTAATCGGGCACGCGGACTGCTCCTGGTTGAAGGCCTCGAAGACTTGCCTCACACGGTCGAACTGCCGCGAAGCACATCGAAGCGTGCGTTCGTTCTTAACCGGTTGGACTAGGCAACGTGCCCAGCACCAGTGTTGTTCGAACGCTCGGGTCGATGATGGTTACAGTTGCTTGGATACTTGCCCTTGGTTTCCTTTTGATCCAAACTCGAAACGCCCAGGACGGGATTATTACAGATTTTCCAGGCAACCCTATTCAAGCCATCGTTCCGAGGGTCGCGTGGGAATACCATCTCGCAACAGTGATTCTCAGTGCAGTCACAATGGGGGTTTTCCGCAACCGTTTCTCGCCTCAGAAATCGAATGGCTCGGTGGCCCCACTTTGGGGAGCAACCATCACATTGGGCATGACGATGATTATCGCCATCATTATTGGTCAACCAGAAACGGAGCTGGGCCAGCGCACTAATTCAATTTTCTTGCAGTGGCTGGTAGAGGGGGCGTTTTCACTTGCATCTGCAACAGTTCTCGGTATTCTCATTTTTTGGAGCATCGCAATTTCGAGGAACCGGTTTCTGGCCTCAGGAGACCCGAGCGATGAAGAGAATCATGATTCCATAACCTGAGACAAAGGGGTGGGCTGACTCAAGAGGAGGTTACTGTGGTGATTCCTGGTGCAGGAATCACCACAGTAAGCTCCTCTGCTTCCGTTCCGTGCACCCGCGGTACCCTGAACCATGGACGTCGTGGTCATCGAAACTCCCCAGTTGGGGGACCGAAGCTACCTGGTGCACGACGGCTCCGTTGCCTTGGTGATTGACCCTCAACGGGACATTGACCGGGTTGAAAAGGCTGCCCGTGAAGCCGGCGTGCGGATCACGCATGTGGCCGAAACGCACCTGCACAATGACTACGTCACTGGTGGTTTGGTTCTGGCGGAGAAGCACGGTGCCGCGTACTTGGTGAACGCGGCCGATGAGGTTTCGTTTGTTAGGGTTCCCGTCACTGACGGCCAGGTCCTGCGCGTCGGCAGGCTCTCGGTTTCGGTCGTTGCGACGCCGGGCCACACGCACACGCACCTCTCTTACGTGGTGAGGGATGACACCTACGACGGCGGGTTGGAGGCTGTGTTTTCCGGCGGCAGCTTGCTCTATGGTTCGGTAGGGCGGACGGACCTGGTATCGCCGCACGACACCGCAAAGCTGGCCCACGAACAGTACTCCTCGGTGCGGCGCCTGGTGGATGCTTCCCGTCCGGAGGCTGCGCTGTACCCGACCCATGGCTTCGGATCGTTCTGTTCGATCGGGCCCGCGAGCCGCCAGGAATCGTCCACAATTGCTGAGCAGGCAAAGTCCAACCACGCCCTGACGGATCCCCACGAGGACCACTTCGTTGCAGAGTTGCTGGAGAATATCTCCGCCTATCCTGCCTACTACGCCCACATGAGCCCACTGAATGCGGCCGGACCGGGTCGCCCGGACCTGACAGTTCCGGACTCCGTTGATCCCGTGGAGCTGAGCCGGCGGTTGAGGGCAGGGGAGTGGGTGGTGGATCTGCGCCACCGCGTGGCCTTCGCTGATACCCACCTTCAAGGCAGTGTGAGCTTCGAGTACGGTCGCGGGGACAACTTCACCAGCTACCTCGGTTGGGTGATCCCCTGGAACCAACCGCTCACGTTGCTGGGCCCACACGGCGAGGTGCATAAGGCGATCCGCGACTTGGCGAGGATCGGCATCGACAACCCGGATGCCGCCGTCGGGCCTGACTCAACGGGTCTGGACATCGGAGCCCTGGCACCGCAATCTCCCCGGGCGAGCTATGGGCACGGAGATTGGAACCTCTTTGCAAGCGAGCGGAAGCCGGAGGACGTGGTGTTGGACGTCCGGCGTCCGGACGAGTTCAACACATCCCATATCAAGGGTGCGCTGAACGTGCCCGTCTACGAGCTCCTCGGGAGGAGCACCGTACTGCCGGATCAGAGGATTTGGGTGCACTGTGCCACGGGATACCGGGCGAGTGTCGCCGCAAGTCTCCTGGATCGTGCCGGGCGCGAGGTGGTCCTGATCAATGCCAGGTTCAGGGACGCCGCCGGAGCCGGAATCGAGACAGTGCCGTAAACAGCAAAAGCTACCGCGGCGCCTGATCCGAGCAGTAGTCCAGGTTCCGGTAGACGCTGCTGACGGCCGCGTCGGGATCGTGGGCTTCGAGGGCATCCACCAATTCGTCGTGCCCTTCGCGGGGGATGCCGTTGAAGCCGCCCTTGCGCTGCTGCCTGAGGAGGTCGTTGTGGAACACGCCACCGAACGAAACGTACAACTGGTGCAGCAGGGGATTCCCTGACGCCAAGGCAACGCGCTCGTGGAATTCCCAGTCGGCGCTGGCCCACGTGGGATAGTCCTCGGCCTGCCAAGCATCGTGGCGTAGCGCCAGGAGACGTCGCATTTCGGCCAGGTCTTCGGCGGTGGCGTGCTTGGTGGCCAGGCGGGCAGCCTGGGTGTCCAGGCCGAGTCGGACTTCAACGATATGTTCCTGGGTGTGCTCCAAGTACATCCGCTGGGCCGCGCCGGACATCTCACTGTTGGCCCGGACATAGGTGCCGTCGCCGCGTCGGACCTCCAGCATGCCGGAGTGGGCCAGCGCCTTGATGGCCTCCCGCAGGGTTCCCCGCGAAACACCCAAGGTGGACATCAGCTCGGGCTCCGCGGGGATCCGCTCCTGGAGCGGCCATTCGCCGGACTTGATCATGTCCCGCAGCTTGGAAGTAATCTCCTCGGCCAGAGCCGGGCGATGCGATGGAGTCAGGGTCATGCAGTCCTCGGTCCGGTCTTGGTGGCAGTGCGCTTGCTGGTGAGCAGGTGGCAGGTGACCATGAGCGCTACCGCCACGATGGAGAGCAGGCTCAAGGGCAGCACCCAGCCGCCGGTGGCGCTGTGGAGGAGTCCCATGCCAAAGGGACCAATTGCCGCAATCAAGTATCCCAGCGATTGGGCGATGGTGGAGAGCGCGGTGGTTTCCGCCGTCGACCGTCCGCTGCGGCTGATGATTACCAAAACCAGCGGGAAGATGCCCAGGCCGAAGCCGAACAAGATAGCAGGCACAACGGCCAACGACGTCGGCAGCCAGATCATGGCGGCAATGGCCAGCAACGTGGAGCTGCTCGCGAGATAGAGGGCGGGGCGGAGCATGCCGGGCCGGGAGCCGAACGCAAGGAGGATCATGCCGGCAGCTACGGAGACCAGCTGCATGACACCGAACTGCAGGCCGCTCTCTGAAGCGCTGAGGCCTTGGGACGTGAGGATGTAAGCGAACCAGCTCATCACGGCGTAGGCGAGGAAGGCCTGGAACGTAAAGATCGCGGTGATCAGAATGCCCAGCCGGGTGCGCAGCAGCGGCCACATGGAGACCCGCGGCCGATCAGTCTTGGTGGAGTTCCGGTGGGTGTGCAGGACTATCGGCAGGAAGCCGAGGAGGGCCGCGACACCCAGCAGGCCCCAGGCAGCCAGACCCATGGAGGGTGAGCCGAGTTCCTGCGCCAAGGGAACGCTGACGACTGCGGCGAAGGTGGCGCCGCCGGACATGGTGAACGTGTAAAGGCCGGTCATCATTGAGGTGCGCTCGGAGTAGTGCTCGCGGATGAATGAGGGCATGGCCACGTTGCACACTGCCAGGCCGGACATCGCCAGGACGGTACCGCCCAATAGTGCGCCAGTCACTGGAATGCCGCGCACCAGCAATCCGCCGGCCAACAGTGCCAAGGCGATGGCGATGGCTTTCTCTACGCCTACGCGGCGGGTCAGCCAGGACGTTCCCAAACCTGCAACCGCAAAGCACAAGAGCGGGATGGACGGCAGGATGGAGGCCACCAAAGCACCGTAGCCAAGGACCTGCTGCAGTTCGTGGAACAGTGCGGCGGCGCTGGTGATGCCTGCGCGAAGATTCAAACCGATGAGCACCACGGCAATAATTCCGACGACGGCGACGACGCGTGTCTTAGGGACCGCTTGCGCGGGGGAGACCAGAGGGATGTTTCCTGTAGTTGTCGTCAAAGAAGTCGTCGCCATATTTAAAGGTTAGACGTTTGACGTCTAATGTCCACAGTTTTGTGGCGAAGCTCTCCGCGGAGAAGCGTTGGAGGGCTACCTCGGGTTGCGTGAACCCAGCCGCTGCACGGCCAGAGCCAGCCAAAGCTGCACGCGGTCCTGCGTCTGCGAGGGGTCGTACCCGGTCAGTTCAGTGATCTGGGCCAAGCGGTAACGGACCGTGTTGCGGTGCAAGGTGAGGGCTTCAGCCACGGCGGCGACTGAGCCGTTGTGGTTCAGGTAGCTTTCCAGTGTGGCCACCAACTCTGCGCCATGTGCGGCGTCGAACTTCCGCAAGGGCGTAAGGGACTCGCTGGCCATGTCCGCCAGTGGAACATCCTCGCTTGCCAGCAGCAGGGACGTCAGGCTCAGGCGCTCCGGCTCGTTGACCGGCAAGCCGTGCGCCACGGCGTCGCGCGCTTCAAAGTAGCTCCAGCGCAGGCCGTTCGGCTTCGTATAAGCGCCGCCGATTCCGATGACAGCGTGGATGCCTGCTTCCTGCAAGTGATCGCTGAGGCCCTTGGCCAAAGCGGTGGCGGAACTGCCGTCGTCGCTGATGACCGTTACCAGGTCCTTCCCGACGACGGCGCTGACGCCCGCTTCCAGCGCCTGGGGCAGCGAGATGCTGACCAGTTGTTTGTGGTGGGCTGTGGACTCGGCAACCAGCACCACGTTCTTCCGGGTGCTGTTGATGCCAACGCCGGCCAAACGCCGGGCTGCCTCAATGGTTTCCAAAGTTCCGTGGATGACGTCGTCCAGCACCTGGCCGGCCATGGCCCGCTGGGACTGGCGCTGCTTGACCATGTTGTTGAGCTCCACGCTGATGAGGTTCTGCGCATAACTGACGATTCCCGAGTCCACAAAAGGCTGCCGCAACCAGAGAGTGCAGGCATCCCTGCGGCCGGTGGGAATCGGATACGAAGCCCAACCATCCGCCGTCGGGGCCGGTTTCCCGGCCACGCTGTTGTACAGCTGCGCGCTGAACTGGGTGAGCACAACGTCCGTGCGGAGCATGCTGCCCAGTTGCTTGAGGAGTTCGTTGAGGCCGCCGCCGGTGAGGAGTGAACGGGCAAGGATCTGATGTCCGGCGAGGAGCCGCTCGAGGTTGGAGTAATGGTCAGCGGAGTGCGACTCTGCCACGAGTTTTCCGATGGCAATGAAAGGGATCTCGTAGGGCACTTGCACCAGGGGAAGACCCCAGCGGTTGGCTTCGGCAATCAGTGCTTCCGGAACGACCTCGTGGGTGAGGCCGATGCCAAAGCCAATACCCACGGCGCCTGCGCGCTGGACCTGACGGACAAAGCGCCTCTGGTCGGCGGCACTTTTGAGGCGCAGCCCCGTGGTGAGGACCAGTTCTCCGCCGCTGAGGAAGCGCTGGGGATCCTCCAATTCCGTCACGGCAACCCAGCTGATGTCCTGGTTCCAGGTGGTTTCTGCGAGGCCGGCCTGGCGGAGTTTCAGGGAAGGGACAGCGACGAGCGAAGCGAGGGACATTGCCATGCTTAAAAGCGTAACCCGGTGCTGGTCAAGCGCACTAAGCGAGGGCTTCCTGTGTGTGCAGCTGACTATTCCTTGCACCCCCTCCCTGGCATAGGCTCTGATCAGCTAAAACCCATGCCAGACACCGAAAGAGGTTGCACACCGTGGTTCAAACCTTGCAGAACTTCATCAACGGCGAATTCGTTACGCCGGCAGGTACGGGTCTCCTGGACATCGTGAACCCTGCCACCGGGGAAATCGTCGCCAAGTCTCCCATTTCGGTGCAGGCCGATGTGGACGCCGCCATGACCGCGGCCAACCAGGCCTTCAAGTCCTGGAAGAAGGCCACCCCCGGCCAGCGCCAGCTGATGCTCCTCAAGCTCGCCGACGCCGTGGAGGCCAACAGCGACGAACTCGTTGAAGCCCAGCACCGCAACACCGGACAGGTCCGTTCCCTGATCGCCTCCGAGGAAGTTGCTGCAGGCGCAGACCAGCTCCGCTTCTTTGCCGGTGCAGCCCGCATCATGGAAGGCAAGTCCGCGGGAGAGTACTTCGAGGGCCACACCTCCTACGTGCGCCGCGAACCGATCGGCGTCGTAGCCCAGGTTGCGCCGTGGAACTACCCGTTCCTCATGGCCATCTGGAAGATCGGCCCCGCCCTGGCCGCAGGTAACACAGTTGTCCTCAAGCCCTCTGACACCACCCCGGAATCCACCCTGGTGCTGGCCCGCCTCGCCGGTGAGATCTTCCCGGCCGGCGTCCTCAACGTGGTCCTCGGCACCGGTGAAACCGGCGCCATGATGGTGGACCACAAGGTCCCCGGCCTGGTGTCCATCACCGGTTCCGTCCGCGCCGGCATCGCCGTGGCAAGCGGGGCAGCCAAGGGCCTCAAGCGCGCACACCTGGAACTTGGCGGCAAGGCTCCGGCCATCGTCTTCAAGGACGCCGACGTCAAGAAGAGCGCCGCAGCCATCGCAGAGTTCGCCTTCTTCAACGCCGGCCAGGACTGCACCGCCATCACCCGCGTGCTGGTTGAGGACTCCGTGCACGACGACGTCGTGGCAGCCATGGTGGAACACACCAAGACCCTGCACACCGGTTCGCAGAACGACGAAGAGAACTACTTCGGCCCGCTCAACAACGTGAACCACTTCAACGCCGTCACCTCGGTAGTGGAGCACCTGCCGGCCAACTGCAAGATCGAAACCGGTGGCCACCGCGCAGGGGAGAAGGGCTTCTTCTTCGAGCCCACCATCATTTCCGGCGCCAAGCAGACCGATGACATCGTGCAGAAAGAAACCTTCGGCCCGGTCATCACCGTCCAGAAGTTCAGCACCGAAGAAGAAGCGCTCGAGCTCGCCAACGACGTCGAATACGCCCTGGCGTCCAGCGTCTGGACCACCGACCACGGTACGGCCATGCGCATGAGCCGCGACCTTGACTTCGGTGCGGTCTGGATCAACACCCACATCCTCCTGACGGCAGAGATGCCCCACGGCGGCTTCAAGCAGTCCGGCTACGGCAAGGACCTCTCCATGTACGGCGTGGAGGACTACACGCGCATCAAGCACGTGATGAGTGCACTAGACGCGTAGCGCGTCCGCCCCACCCGTACGAATTTCCCAGAAAGGCAACCACCCCATGACCACCACCGCGAACGAACTCTCGTACCGCATCGAGCAAAAGCGCAACATCAACGGCGCTTTCCCCGGCCCCAAGTCGCAGGCACTTGCCGAGCGTCGCTCCGCCGTCGTTGCTGCCGGCGTCGCCTCCGGCGTCCCCGTCTACGTTGAAGACGCCGACGGCGGCATCATCCGCGACGTCGACGGCAACTCCTTCATCGACCTCGGTTCCGGCATCGCCGTGACCAGCGTCGGCGCGTCCGACCCCGCCGTCGTCGCTGCTGTCCAGGAAGCTGCCGCGCACTTCACGCACACCTGCTTCATGGTCACCCCGTACGAGGGCTACGTTGCAGTTGCCGAGCAGCTCAACCGCCTCACCCCCGGCGACCACGCCAAGCGCACCGTGCTGTTCAACTCCGGTGCTGAAGCCGTGGAGAACGCCGTCAAGGTTGCACGCCTGGCCACCGGCCGCGACGCCGTCGTAGCTTTTGACCACGCCTACCACGGCCGCACCAACCTGACCATGGCGCTGACTGCCAAGGCCATGCCGTACAAGACCAACTTCGGCCCGTTCGCGCCCGAGGTCTACCGCATGCCCATGAGCTACCCGTTCCGTGAAGAAAACCCGGAGATCACCGGTGCCGAGGCCGCCAAGCGTGCCATCACCATGATCGAGAAGCAGATCGGTGGCGACCAGGTTGCCGCCATCATCATCGAACCCATCCAGGGTGAAGGTGGCTTCATTGTCCCGGCCGAAGGCTTCCTCCCGGCGCTGTCCGAGTGGGCCAAGGAAAAGGGCATTGTCTTCATCGCAGACGAGGTCCAGTCCGGTTTCTGCCGCACCGGCGAATGGTTCGCCGTTGACCACGAAGGTGTTGTCCCGGACATCATCACCATGGCCAAGGGCATTGCCGGCGGCCTCCCGCTGTCCGCCATCACCGGCCGTGCAGACCTGCTCGACGCCGTTCACCCCGGCGGCCTCGGCGGCACCT
The DNA here is from genome assembly GCF_054161505.1 of Arthrobacter sp. R3-55. Taxonomy (NCBI): domain Bacteria; kingdom Bacillati; phylum Actinomycetota; class Actinomycetes; order Micrococcales; family Micrococcaceae; genus Arthrobacter; species Arthrobacter sp. R3-55. The sequence continues at coordinate 1,221,449 of NZ_CP096423.1, forward strand.
ACGGTGGCAACCCGGTTGCCTGCGCCGCAGCACTTGCAGCGATCGACACCATGGAGCAGCACGACCTCAACGGCCGTGCCCGCCACATCGAAGAACTCGCCCTGGGCAAGCTCCGCGAACTGGCCGGGGAAGTTTCCGTAGTTGGCGACATCCGCGGACGTGGCGCCATGCTGGCCATCGAGCTGGTACAGCCGGGTTCCAAGGAACAGAACGCTGAGCTGACCAAGGCCGTTGCTGCCGCTTGCCTCAAGGAAGGCGTCATCATCCTGACCTGTGGCACCTACGGCAACGTCATCCGCCTGCTCCCGCCGCTGGTCATCAGCGACGAACTGCTGATCGACGGCCTCGAGGTCCTCGCAGCAGCCATCAAGGCGCACGCGTAAGCTTCAACGCTTCACACAGAGGGAGGGCCGGGTTCATTCGTGAACCCGGCCCTCCTTTGTTTAACTCTCGCCGCCGGGTTCGCGGGAAACCGGCGGGTTCGCTGGAAGTTTCCAAGCGTCCTCGCAGTGTTCCCGCGATCCCGGCGAGCGTTGGCGGGGGTTGGCGGGGGTTGCTGCGCCGGGTTCGCGGGAAACCGCCGTGTTCGCTGGAAGTTTCCGGGGGTCCTCGCAGTGTTCCCGCGAACTCGGCGAGCGTTGGCGGGGTTTGGCGGGGGTTGCTGCGCCGGGTTCGCGGGAATGCGCCGTGTTCGCTGGAAGTTTCCAGTGGTCCTCGCAGTGTTCCCACGATCCCGGCGAGCGTTGGCGGGGTTGGCGGGGGTTGCTGCGCCGTGTTCGCTGGAAACCGCCGGGTTCGCTGGAAGCTTCCGGGGTCCTCGCAGTGTTCCCGCGATCCCGGCGAGCGTTGGCGGGGGTTGGCGGGGTTGCTGCGCCGTGTCGCGGGAATGCGCCGTGTTCGCTGGAAGTTTCCGGGGGTCCTCGCAGTGTTCCCGCGATCCCGGCGAACCTTGGCGGGGGTTGCTGCGCCGTGTTCGCGGGAAACCGCCGTGTTCGCTGGAAGTTTCCAGGAGTCCTCGCAGTGTTCCCGCGAACTCAGCGAGCGTTGGCGGGGTTTGGCGGGGGTTGCTGCGCCGTGTTCGCGGGAATGCGCCGTGTTCGCTGGAAGTTTCCGGGGGTCCTCGCAGTGTTCCCGCGATCCCGGCGAACCAACCGCAGGACGCACGACGGCGGAACGCGCCTAGGTGCCCAGCGTCAGGTTCTTCTGGTGGCCATGTCCGTCGAGTTGAACCTCGATGACCAGCGGATTGGTGCTGACCACGGCAATACCGGCATCGGAATCCGCCAGCTTGCTCCACGCCCCATCCACGGTGATTCGCACCGATGACTGGGTCCGGGACGGATCAGCCACGGAGAGCCCGAGCTTGTCCCCGGTTTCGTGTGCCGCCAAAGTGCACGGCCCGGACACGGAGTAGCCTCCTCCAGTTCCGGCCGCGAAGAAGGTGGCCATGACCAATTGATCCTTGGCTATCTCCACCATCTGGACCTCCGCAGAATTGGCGAGCACGTGCACGTCGGGGTTCGCGGATTGGGAGAACGTGGTGGCATGGCTGGCAGCAGGCAACACCATGTAGGCATAGCCGGAGCCCACGGGATCTTTGCCATGGCGGTGCGTGATGGTCACGTAGTCCCGCGTGACAAGGTCTTTGCTGCCGCCGGTGTCCGCTCCTGAATTGATGTCGAACCAGGAGCCCGTCCGACGGATCACGGCCACTTCAGTGTTGCCGGAAACCCCCGGCGCTTCCAAGAACACGTAGCCGCCATGGCCTTCCACATGTACGGACCGCTTCACAGCCACGGCGGCGTCTCCGGCCGCCATGGTTCGGTTCCGGGAATCGGTGCGCAGCGCAGGAACGGCACCGGCCGCGAAGGACCTGTTCTCAATGGTGGTCTGAACTGCCGAACCCCCTGTACCGGTAATGCCTGCGCCGAGGCAGACCACTGCGTCGTCCAGGAAGAACCACGATTTCCGGCCGGACAGGGTCTTGTTGTGGTTGAGGTGGTCCATGCCGATCACGCCCCAACGTCCCTTCATGGTGAGCCCGCCCGCGAAGGCCTGGAAGGCCCGCGGAATTCCGGTTCCCGCAGCGCCTGCCCCGCTGGCACGCACCTGGTCATTGACCGTAGTGCCGGGCAGTGCGTAGGGATCCACCGTGGGCCAGAAGTCCGCGCTGAACTGGGACGGATCCTGCCTGGTGTATAGGAAGGTCATGCCATCGCCCTGGTACCAGCCCAGGTTGTTCTCGCTGTTGCCCCACTCATAGCGGCCGATGCGCTTGGAGGAAAGGTTCACAGTGCAGCCCCACTGGGGACGGTGATGGACCAACCTGTCCTGGTCAGCAAACATCCGGCTGTAGACGGGCGCCGGTGCAGCAACCACGGCAGAGTCGGAAAGGACGCCGAGGGACAACAAGGACTTTGCCAGGCTCTGGGTTGGATTCCCCACCAGTTTCTGGTCTGCGCAGCGTTCCAGCCAGCCCTTGGCCAAGGCCAGGAACCGGGACTTGTAGGGTTCTTCGCAGCCCGGCGCCAGCAACAGGACCGCTGAGATGAGCCCGAAGCCGCTGACGTAGTCGGGCTCGCGCTGCCGGGAGACAGCACGGCCGCGGATGGTGTCCATGATCCGGCCATCCCACACGAACGGGGCATAGGTTTCCTCAACGGCGTCGAGGAGCACGGTTCGCTTGGGGTCGTTGACTGCCCAATCGCTGCCACCCAGCATGGCGATGATCTCTGCGATTCCGGCCAAGGCCACCACTCCATAGGTTCCCGCGTACGGCAGATAGGAGTGCTGAACGTAGGAGCCATCGGCGTAGAAGCCGTCGCCACTGGTGACGTAGGTAAACACACTGTTGATCCCGCCGCGTACGGTGTCGCTCAAGGCGTCGCGTCCCAGGGCGATCTCGCTGGGATTGCCGTCCAGGATGCCCCGCATGCAGCAGGCCAAGGACTTGTCCACGCGGTTGGCGCCGGTCTCTGCCAAGGATGTGGCACGTCCGCGCCAATTCGGGTTGGGCGCGAACCACCGGACGGCAGCCAACAATGACGTGCGGAGAGCTTCTGGGACTTCAGCGTAGAGGAGAGTCAGGATGTCCACGGTCTTCCGGGGCACGCCGATCTCCCAGAACCACCAGTTGCCTGCCGCCTTGGTGGACGGCTTGTAGGCAGTGCTGCTGAGGAGCTGAAGCCCCGAAACAATGTCTGCGGCCAGCTCAGGGTTGCCGGCATAAGGGTTGCCCGGCACGGCGTATCCGAGTGCCATGTCGTAGAGGCGGTTGAAGTGAAGTCCCATGTTGCCTGTGGCCGCCGCGGACTGTCCGATTCCAGTCAAAGGGATGTCGCTCCACAGGGATGTGCGCGCTGCAGACTTGTCCATGGAGCTCCACCAGTTTTCGGCGGTCTTGCCCATTGCCTCAAGCTGCGCAGCGAGTTCGGGAATGTCCGCGGCGCTGCGGCCACCGGTGAGAACCAGTCGCCGTCGATCTATCAGCTCCTGGAGTCCGGAGGCGGCAAACGAAGGCCCGGCCTGGGAAAGTAGGGCACCTGCCAGGGCGGCTGCGCCTGCCGTGCGGAAGAGGGTCCGGCGACTCAAAGTGGGTCCGTTGAAGTTCAAAACTGCTCCGTTCAAAACTGTTGCCCGGAGCGCCCAACCCACTTGGTGCGAGTTACGTGGGAGCGGGTGCTCAGGGCGGGGAGGGTGGTCAGAAAGCTGGGAAGTTTCCGCAACCTTATGTCCGCTTCCGGAACCCCTCAACAGAAATGAACAGAACTGCACAACGCGTTCTGGACTTGGCTACTGCGCAGCAGCCAGGCGCGCCCGCTTCTTGAGAACCGAGTTCTTCCGCGTGGTCCGCAGCATGTCGATGGTCAGCAGGATCAAGGCCAACCACACCACACAGAAGCCGATCCAGCGGGCCGTGGTCATGGTCTCGTTGAATACGGTCAGCGCCACAACGAACTGGAGGACCGGGGCGAAGTATTGCAGGAGGCCGATGGTGGTCATCGGCAAACGGCGGGCTGAAGCGCCGAAGAAGAGCAACGGTACGGCGGTAATGACACCCGAAGCCACCAGCAGCCAGAAGTGCCCCGCTCCCTGGGTAGTCAACGTAGCGGCTCCGGTGGCGCCCAGGACCACCATGGTGATGGCGGCGAACGGAACCAGCACTACTGTCTCCACGCTGAGGCTGGTGAGGGCGTCCACCTTGGGCCCCACGCGCTTCTTCACAAAGCCATAAAGGCCGAAGCTAAACGCCAGGATTAGCGCAATCCACGGAAGTTGGCCATAGGAGAAGGTCAGGACTCCCACCGCAACGAAGCCGATGCCTACCGCAGCCCACTGCAGGGGACGCAGCTTTTCCTTCAGGACGAAGACGCCCAGGAGGACCGAAACCAGCGGATTGATGAAGTAACCCAGCGAGGTCTCGACGGCGTGACCAGTGGTGACCCCGAAAGTATAGGTAAGCCAGTTGATGGCAATCAGGCCCGCAGCCAAAGCCAAGGGGCCGAAAACTGATTTGTCCTTCACCGCTGCACCAAAGACCCGCCAGGCCCGCGTAATGGTGATGAGCAATGCACAGAAGATCAAGGACCAGACAACCCGGTTCGCCACGATTTCCACTGCACTGGCCGGCATGAGGACAAAGAAGTAGAGGGGGAGGAGCCCCCACAGTCCGTAGGCGCCGATTCCAAAAAGGATTCCCGCTGTCGACTCGCTCCGTACAGGCTTACTGCCCGGGATCCCGGCACCGCCGGTAACCTTCCCGCCGCCCCCGGCAGTCGTCGTCGTGGGCTGGTTTGAAGAAGAGTTGGCAGTTATCTGATCCGGAGTCGACACATTGTCGCCAACACCGGCTGCGTCCGCAATATTCCGCAATCTTGGTGAATTTCCGTGACTCCTGCCATATAAGCGTCCGGGCGTAGGGTCGACATCTAGAATTGGAATCTGCGCGCCCCAACAACGGGCGTGGCTCACTGCTTCGGAAGGGCTAACGGTGTCCAACTCAGCCGCAACAACCCCCAATCGTCCGCTTCGCGTTGCGATCGTTGGCGCAGGACCCGCAGGCGTCTATGCCGCGGACATCCTGACCAAATCCAACGAGGTCAAGGACGGCGAGGTCGAGGTCAGCATCGACCTTTTCGAGGCGTATCCGGCGCCGTACGGTTTGATCCGGTACGGGGTTGCTCCTGATCACCCACGCATCAAGGGGATCGTCAACGCCCTGCATAAAGTCCTGGACCGTGGCGATATCCGCTTCCTGGGCAACGTGACCTACGGCAGGGACCTCACCCTGCATGACTTCCGGGCTTTCTATGACGCCGTCATCTTCTCTACCGGTGCCATCAAGGACGCCGACCTGAACATTCCCGGCGTTGAACTCGAGGGGTCCTTCGGCGGCGCCGATTTCGTGTCCTGGTACGACGGACACCCGGACGTTCCCCGCGACTGGCCCCTGGACGCCAAGGAAATAGCCGTGATCGGCAACGGCAACGTGGCACTGGACGTCGCCCGCATGCTGGTCAAGCACCCCGAGGAACTGCTGGTCACCGAGATTCCGGACAACGTCTACGCCCGTTTGAAGAACTCCCCGGTCACCGACGTCCACGTCTTTGGCCGTCGTGGTCCTGCCCAAGTGAAATTCACACCCCTGGAATTGCGCGAACTCTCGCATTGCAAAGACGTTGACATTGTCCTGTACCCGGAAGACTTCGAGTTCGACGAAGCCTCGGACGAGGCCATCAAAACCAATAACCAGATCAAGACCATGGTCAACACCATGACCAACTGGCTGGTGGAGGAGCACGCTGAATCCGAGCAGCCGTCCTCCCGCCGGCTGCACCTGCACTTCCTGCACAGTCCAGTGGAGATCCTGGATTCGCCGGAGACCCCGGGCAAGGTCTCGGGGATTAAGTTCGAGCGCATGCAACTGGACGGAACGGGCAACGTCAAGGGCACGGGGGAGTTCATCGAGTATCCGGTCCAGTCGGTGTACCGGGCCATCGGGTATCACGGTTCGCCGTTGGAGGAGCTTGAGTACGACGCCCGCCGCGGCGTCATACCGAACGACGGCGGTCGCGTCCTGGGTGCCGACGGCGAGCCCGTGCCGGGAATCTACGCCACGGGCTGGATCAAGCGCGGACCGGTGGGGTTGATCGGCCATACCAAGGGCGATGCGTTGGAGACCATCGGCTTCCTCCTTGAAGACCGGCTCAACCTGCCCCCGGCGGAAAACCCGGATCCGCAGGCCATCATCGACCTTCTCGAGGAACGCGGCATCGAGTACACCACGTGGGAAGGCTGGAACAGGTTGGATGCCCACGAGGCCGCGCTGGGTGCTGCTTGGTCCGAAGGATCCACCGGCGAAGGCGAGAGTGTTGTTCGTGAGCGCATCAAAGTTGTTCCGCGCGAGGAAATGATCCAGATCTCCCGCGGCTGACAAGGCGTTTTGTACAGCTGATGCCCTTATTCGGCTGCTTTAGGGGCTTCAGCTGTACAAAAACTCCTTTCCTCGAACTAGACTTCTCGATACTGTCCCGCCCACCACATGTGCAGAGCACTGTCATAGCGGACTACCAGGGAGTTCGATGAGGAATCCAGTCCATCAGCCGGTTCCAGGCAGCGAGGCCGCGGAGTTGCTGCAGAAGCGTGCCCTCTCAGGGCATGAGCGTTTGGATTCCTTGCGTCTCGGAGTGCCCGAGGACATCGCCGGATTGCGGCGCCTGGTCCGTGAATCCTGGCAGAGGTCCGCGAGCCTGCAGGCCAACCCGGACGTCGCCGAGGCTCCGCTCGCCATGGACCGCGATGAGCTCGAGGAGTACCGCAGGCAGCACCCCTTGGCCACCATCATGCCCGTGATCAAGAAGCTCCTGGTTCAGCCCAGCCATGACAGCGGCTTGTTGGTGGCAGTGGGAGACGACGTCGGGCGGCTCTTGTGGGTGGATGGTGATCCTGTGATGCAACGCCGTGCTGAAAGCATGATGTTCGTGGCGGGCGCCGACTGGTCCGAGGCCTCCGTGGGTACCAGTGCACCCGGTACCGCCTTGGCCCTGGATAGGAGCATCCAGATTTCCGGCGCTGAACATTTCAAGCGCTCTGTCCATCCTTGGAGCTGCACGGCTGTTCCCTTCCATGATCCCGATTCCGGCGCGGTCCTGGGCGTTGTGGACATCACCGGCACTGAAACGGCGGTGGCGGCACACACCCTTTCCCTGGTGGAGGCGACCGTTGCGGCAGCCCAGGCCCAGTTGCGCATTGAACGTTTGACACTGGCGGCCGCCGTCAAAGACAAACCCCGACGCCGGAGCGCGGCCGCCGCTTCCAGCCACACGCTGTACCGAAACAGCCTGCAGTTGTTGGGCCGAGATCAGGCCCTGCTCAGCATCGACGGCAGGACAGTGTCTCTATCCGCCAGGCACAGCGAGATCCTGGCCATCCTCAGCAATCACCCCGCCGGACTCAGCGCGGATGACCTCTGCACCCAGTTGTATCCGGGCGATGGCTCAGCTGTCACCCTGAGGGCGGAAATGGTCCGCCTCCGCAAAGTCATCCAGGAACTCAGCCCCGAGGCGGTCCCCGAGTCGCGGCCATACCGTTTGCCGGTCGATTTGCTGCCCGATTCCGGTCAGGTCCTCAGCTGCCTTCAGCGCGGTGCGCACCGCATCGCCTTGGAAATCTACAAGGGCGGGCTTTTACCGCGATCGGAGGCGCCCGGCGTCGTGCAGTTGCGTGAGAGGGTTTCGCATCTGCTGCGGGAGGCGCTGCTCAGCGACGGCAGTGTGGATTCGCTCCTCAAGTACGCTGAGCTGCCGGAGGCGAAGTACGACGTCGACCTCCGCCTTGCCGTCTTGAAGCTGCTGCCGCCGCGCTCGCCCAAGCGGGCCGCCGTCGTGGCTGATCTTGAACGCATCGACAGGGAAATGAAAGCGTGAGCTGACTCACATGGTTGCAACGTAGCTGCAACCTCCCCGCTCCTAGGCTCGGATCAATGGCGATAGCCACCGTGATTCGCAGCAAAGGAGCTAGCAATGACTGTTTACGCACAGCCGGGTGCCGAGGGTTCGAAGGTCACTTTCAAGGACCGGTACGAGAACTGGATTGGCGGCGAGTGGGTTGCCCCGGTCAAGGGCGCCTACTTTGAGAACATCACCCCCGTCACGGGCAAGGCCTTCTGCGAAGTTGCCCGCGGCACCTCCGAGGACATCGAGTTGGCGCTGGACGCCGCCCACAAGGTTGCACCTTCCTGGGGCAAGACGTCCGCTACCGAGCGTGCAGCGATCCTGAACAAGATTGCCGATCGCATTGATGAGAACGTTGAGCTCCTTGCGGTCGCGGAAACCTGGGACAACGGCAAGCCCGTCCGCGAAACCCTCAATGCCGACATCCCGCTGGCAGCGGACCACTTCCGCTATTTCGCTTCCGCAGTCCGGGCTCAGGAAGGCCACCTCTCCCAGTTGGATGAGGACACCACCGCATACCACTTCAAGGAGCCGCTGGGCGTCGTTGGCCAGATCATCCCGTGGAACTTCCCCATCCTCATGGCCGTCTGGAAGCTGGCACCGGCGCTCGCGGCAGGCAACGCCGTAGTTCTCAAGCCAGCCGAGCAGACTCCCACGTCAATCCTGGTCCTTATGGAGCTCATCGGTGATCTCCTTCCCGCTGGTGTAGTGAACGTCGTCAATGGCTTCGGTGTAGAGGCGGGCAAGCCGCTGGCTTCAAGCTCCCGAATCCGCAAGATCGCCTTCACGGGTGAAACCACCACCGGCCGCCTCATCAGCCAGTACGCGTCAAACAACCTCATTCCGGTCACTCTGGAACTTGGCGGCAAGAGCCCCAACATCTTCTTCGACGACGTCGCGGACCAGAATGACGCTTTCTATGACAAGGCCCAGGAGGGCTTCACGCTCTTTGCCTTCAACCAGGGCGAAGTCTGCACCTGCCCGTCCCGGGCACTGGTCCAGGAGGGCATCTACGACTCCTTCATGACCGACGTTGTGGCCCGGACCAACAGCATCATCCAGGGCAACCCCCTCGATACCGATACCCAGGTTGGCGCCCAGGCATCCAATGACCAGCTGGAGAAGATCCTTTCCTACATCGACATCGGAAAGCAGGAGGGCGCCAAGCTCCTCACCGGCGGTGCCCGGGCCGAGCTGTCCGGCGATCTCGCCGGCGGTTACTACGTCCAGCCCACCATTTTCGAAGGCCACAACCGGATGCGCATCTTCCAGGAGGAGATCTTCGGCCCGGTAGTGTCCGTCACCAAGTTCAGCGACTACAACGACGCAATCGGCATCGCCAATGACACCCTCTACGGCCTTGGTGCCGGAGTGTGGTCGCGCAACGGAAACGTCGCCTACCGTGCAGGCCGGGAAATCCAGGCCGGCCGCGTGTGGGTCAACAACTACCACGCCTACCCGGCAGGTGCCGCCTTCGGTGGCTACAAGTCCTCAGGTATTGGCCGTGAGAACCACGCCATGATGCTGGACCACTACCAGCAGACCAAGAACCTCCTGGTCAGCTACAACGAGAACAAGCTCGGCTTCTTCTAAAAGTTTTTGTACAGCAGATGCCCTTCTGGAGTGGCTTTAGGGGCATCAGGTGTACAAAAACTCCCATCATTCGTACAGATCAAAGGAGATCGTCAATGACCAGCACCATGCAAGCAGCAGTAGTTACGGAATTCGGAACCGACCTTACGGTCAAGGAAGTGGAACGCCCGACGCCGGGTCCCGGCCAAGCGCTGGTCCGCCTCATTACGTCCGGGGTATGTCATACCGACCTGCACGCCGCCGAAGGCGACTGGCCGGTCAAGCCGACACCACCGTTCATTCCCGGCCATGAAGGAGTGGGTGAAGTGGTGGCACTGGGGGAGGGTGTCACCGATGTTGCCCTTGGCGAGCTTGTCGGCAACGCCTGGCTGTGGTCCGCTTGCGGAGACTGCCAGTACTGCCGCACCGGTTGGGAGACGCTCTGCGAGTCCCAGCAGAACGGCGGCTACAGCGTGGATGGCTCGTTCGGCGAGTACATGCTGGTGGACACCCGCTTTGCTGCCCGCATCCCGGCAGGCTCGGACCCGGTGGAAGTGGCACCGGTGCTGTGTGCCGGCGTCACCGTTTACAAGGGCCTGAAGATGACCGAGACCAGGCCGGGACAGTGGGTCACCATCTCCGGCATCGGCGGACTGGGGCACATTGCTGTCCAGTACGCCGTAGCCATGGGGCTCCGGGTAGCGGCGGTGGACATTGCTGATGACAAGCTGGCCCTGGCCCGGGAACACGGCGCCGAGCTGACGGTCAACGCACTGCATGAAGATCCGGCGGAGGTCATCCAGCGTGAAACGGGCGGCTGCCACGGTGTACTGGTGACCGCAGTCCACCCTTCGGCTTTCGGCCAGGCGATCGGCATGGCGCGCCGCGGTGGAACCATCGTCTTCAACGGGCTGCCTCCGGGAGACTTCCCGGCGCCGATCTTCGAGATCGTCCTCAAGGGCCTCACGGTCCGCGGCTCAATCGTGGGAACGCGGCAGGACCTTGAGGAAGCGTTGGAGTTCTACGCGCAGGGGAAGATCAAGCCAACGGTCTCCACCCGGGAACTGTCCGAGGTCAACGCGGTCTTTGACGAAATGAAGCACGCCAAGATCGACGGCCGAGTGGTCCTGACGTTCTGATGAACAACATCAGCGTGGAAGCTGCGGTGACGCTGCCCGGGGAGGACTTCTCCCGGGTGGCGCTCACCGCGGTATCCGTGGAACTCCTCCGCAAGCTCTGGGTTCAGCATGGGCCACTGATGTTCCACCAGTCCGGTGGTTGCTGTGACGGATCGGCTCCCATGTGCTATCCGGCGGGGGAGTTCCTGACCGGTGACTCGGATGTCCTTCTGGGCAGGTTCGATATCGGAGCAGGAGGAGAGCCGCAGCCCTTGGAGTTCTGGATGTCCAAGGAGCAGTTCAACTACTGGTCGCACACACACCTCACAGTCGATGTTGTCCCGGGCCGGGGGAGCGGTTTTTCAGTGGAGTCACCCGAGGGCAAACGGTTCCTGATCCGTTCCACCCTCATGGACTGGGACGTGCCCGGCATTTAGGACTCCTGGCTGGTGTGACGGGGGCTACCCGCCCTCGTCCCACCAGTCACACCCGTCACGGGGTTTCGTGGTTCGTCTCACTATCTGGGATAAATATGGTCGTCCAAGGGCCGGACACTATTCTTGATGAGTCCTATACCACTCCCATCCAGAATGTGGCATTTTTATGAACATTTTCAGGACCAAGTCGATCGAGCAGTCGATCGCCGATGCCGACGAACCCGGTCGCAAGCTCAAGCGCAGCCTGAGCACTTGGGACCTCATGATCATGGGCGTCGCCGTTGCTGTCGGCGCCGGGATCTTCTCGGTTGGCGCCAAGGCTGCCGCAAACTTTGCCGGCCCCGCCGTCACCATCTCCTTCGCCATCGCCGCTGTCACCTGTGCTTTAGCCATCATGTGCTACGCCGAGTTCGCCACCGCGATTCCCGTGGCCGGCTCCGCCTACGTCTTCACGTACGCCACCATGGGCGAAGTCCTTGCTTGGATCATCGGGTGGAACCTCATCCTTGAGCTCTTCACCGCTGCGGCCGTGATCGCCAAGTACTGGGGGATCTACCTCAGCACGGTCTTTGGCCTGATGGGTGTGGAGATGCCGCCGTCAATCCAGGTAGCCGGCATTGACCTCTACTGGGGTGCCTTCCTCATTGTTGCCATCTTCACTGTGCTCCTGGTGCTGGGGACAAAGTTGTCCGCCCGCGTCGGCAACGTCTTTACGCTGATCAAGATCGCCGTGGTGCTGTTCGTGATCGTTGTCGGCTTCAGCTACGTGAAGTTCTCCAACTACACTCCCTTCATCCCTGCCTCGCAGCCTACTGACTCCGGTGCCGCCGACGTCATGAAGCAGTCCTTCTTCGGCTTCCTCACCGGCGCTGCACCGGCCCAGTACGGAACTCTGGGCGTCTTCGCCGGCGCAGCCCTGGTGTTCTTCGCCTTCATCGGCTTCGACGTAGTGGCAACCTCCGCAGAAGAGGTCAAGAACCCGCAGAAGACCCTGCCGCGCGGTATCTTCGGTGGCCTTGCGGTGGTTACGCTGCTCTACATCCTGGTCTCCCTCGCGTTGACGGGCATGGTTTCCTACACGCAGCTGGCCGAGGTTAAGAACCCCACCCTGACCACAGCCTTCGAGGCCGTGGGCAATACGGACGCTGCCAAGATCATCGCGTTCGGTTCCTTGGTGGGCCTGACTACGGTGATCATGGTGCTGCTCATGGGCCTGTCCCGCGTGGTCCTGGCCATGAGCCGCGACGGGCTCCTGCCGCGTTCACTGTCCAAGACCAGCGAAAAGCGCTCGACGCCGGCCCGCTTGCAGATCATCTGTGGTGCAGCCGTAGCCCTCGTGGCAGGGGTCACCAAGGTGGACCTGCTCGAGGAGATGATCAACATCGGAACGCTTTCCGCATTCGTGATGGTCAGCCTGGGCATCCTGGTGCTGCGTAAGAAGCGCCCGGACCTCAAGCCCGCCTTCCGGGTCCCGTTCGGCAAGGTCCTGCCGTGGGTGTCGGCAGTCCTCTGCTTCTACCTCATGACCAACCTGGCCGTGGAAACCTGGATCTTCTTCGCGATCTGGCTTGTCATCGGTATGGCCATCTACTTCGCCTACGGTCAGCGTCATTCGCGGCTCAACGAGAAGTTCGCCGCAGCCAAGGCCTCGGTGGACGGTACTCCTGAAAGCACCCAGCGCAAGGGCGACGAGGACGAGGACAGCTACACCAAGGTCTAGTCCAATCCCCGCAGCTTGTCAGACAGCTGCCTGATATTGCTGGAGAAGGCGCCTGGAAACCCAACGGTTTCCGGGCGCTTTTTCGTGTCGATCTTCCCATCAGTACTTTCGCAGTCACGGCGCCGCATGCTCGCGTACCCAATCAACCAGTGGCCTCAGCACTTCCCAGCGGGCAGCGATCTCATCCTTGGCTGCGGGAGTGGCCAGCCAGCCAGGTTCACCCACCTCAACGCCCGCTGACAGGGACTTGTGCTTGAGCAGTTCCCCGCGGGGATGGTCCTTGTCGAAACCCCGCGGAACTGTCTTCAGTTTCTCGCCCTCGATGGCGAAGCCGGCTCCTGCCACCGCATCGATGATCTCCTGCAGTTCCAGTCCGCTGTCAGGAGCGTCCACTGCGGCCCGGAATCGCGCCAGTTGCGCCGGGGTGTGGGAGTGGTAGCCGCCACCGATCAACAGGCCGTCGGCACTGATCTGGAGGTAATAGCCGACACCTTCCTGGCCTGCAGCGAAGGCCCCTTGGGCAGTCTTGTACGGTGACTTGTCCTGCGAGAACCGGACATCACGGTTGGGGCGAAAAATCTTAGCCGGGCCGAACTGCGGCTCCAACTCCGTAAGGAGGGCAGTCAGCGGCCCTTTCACTTCGGCGTCGTACCTCTGTTTATTCCCCAGCCACCACTCACGGTTGTTGTTCTCTTCAAGCTCGGCGTAAAAGCGGAATGCGGCAGTAGGGATGCCTTCGAATGTGCTCATAGAAGGATCCTAGAGACGCCACTACCGGCCCAGCCATAGTCCAAGGCAGCTATGTGGAAAAACAAAAAGATCACCCCGCTGCGGAGATCCGCAGCGGGGTGATCAGGTAAAGCAGTGGAGCAAAAGACGCTTAGAGCTTGTTGGCTGCTTCGGCGTCGGACTCGGTCTGGCCTGCACCGAGGTTGGCGCGGAGCTTGGCGCCGAGCTCGGAGTCAACGTTGGTCCAGTACTGGATGGCGCGTTCCTTGATGTCGGCGTTCTTCACGCCGCCAACGGCACCGGTGATGGTGTCCAGGAGGCGGGCCTTGGCAGCGTCGTCGTAGACCTCGCGGTACAGGGTACCGGCCTGGCCGAAGTCGTCGTCCTCAGCGTGCAGAGTGTGGGCGGAGAGGGTGAGCTCGCCGTCGTTCTCCCAGCCACCGGCCGGTGAGGTGGGCTCAACAGCAGCCGGGCCACCCACGGAGTTCGGTGCGTACACCGGAGTGGAGGGGGAGTTGAACAGGAAACGTCCCTGGCCATCCTGGCTGTAGTTGTTGACCTGGTTCTTGGGCTGGTTCACCGGGATCTGGGCGTGGTTGGTACCCACGCGGTAGCGGTGTGCGTCAGCGTAGGAGAAGATGCGGGCCTGCAGCATCTTGTCCGGGGAAGCGGCAATGCCCGGTACGAAGTTCGACGGCGCGAAGGTGGCCTGCTCGATCTGCGCGAAGTAGTTCTCCGGGTTCTTGTTCAGCTCCATGGTGCCCACGTGGATCAGCGGGTAGTCAGAGTGCGGCCACACCTTGGTGAGGTCGAACGGGTTGAAGCGGTACGTCTTGGCGTCCTCGTAAGGCATGACCTGGACGTGCAGTTCCCAGGAGGGGAAGTTGCCATCGGCAATGTTCTCCTGGAGATCGCGGATGTAGAAGTCAGCGTCCGAGCCGGCAAGCTGCTCAGCCTGGTCACCGGTGATGGTCTTGACGCCCTGGTTGGACTTGAAGTGGTACTTGACCCAGAAACGCTCGCCGGCGGCGTTGATCCACTGGTACGTGTGCGAGCCATAGCCCTGCATTTCACGCCAGGAAGCCGGGAGGCCACGGTCGCCCATGAGCCAGGTGACCTGGTGGGCAGACTCGGGGGAGAGGGTCCAGAAGTCCCACTGCATGTCAGCGTCACGCAGGTGGCTGCCCGGGAGGCGCTTCTGGGAGTGGATGAAGTCCGGGAACTTGATGCCGTCGCGGATGAAGAAGACGGGGGTGTTGTTGCCAACGAGGTCGTAGTTGCCCTCGGAGGTGTAGAACTTCACGGCGAAACCGCGGGGGTCACGCCAGGTGTCGGGAGAACCGTTCTCGCCTGCAACGGAGGAGAAGCGGATCAGCATGTCCGTCTCGACGCCCGGCTGCAGGAAGGCTGCCTTGGTGTAGGCCGAAACGTCCGAGGTGGTCTTGAACGTACCGAATGCGCCGCCGCCCTTGGCGTGCACTACACGCTCCGGGACCCGCTCGCGGTTGAACTGTGCGAGCTTCTCCACCAGGTAGTGATCGGTGAGGATGATGGCACCGTCAGCGCCGACGGACTTCGAGTGCGCGTCGGAGGTTACGGGGGCACCTGACTGGGTTGTTGAAATGGCAGTCATTGTTCTCCTTTTTCTTATTTCTGAGTTACGGAAGTTACGGGAAGCTGTTGTTTGGACTGGCAGTCCTGGCAGATGCCCTGGTACAGGACGTCTGCGATCTGGATGGTCATGGGCTTGGAATTCTCATCCCAGTGCGGGGTGAGGCACGGTGCGTGGCCCACGGCGCAATCGACGTCCTCCACCTTGCCGCAGCTGATGCAGACGGCGTGATGGTGGTTGTCACCCACCCGGGTTTCGTAGAGTGCCGGGGAGTGCGGGGGTTCGAATCGGCGCAGCATCTGAAGGTCCGTGAGGTCGCTGAGCACTACGTAAACGGACTGCGCCGTCAGTTCAGGAAGCTCTTTGCGGGCAGCGGCAAGGATGCCTTCTGCCGGAGAGTGCGGATGGTGCTGGACTGCGGCGAGCACCGCCAGCCGCTGTTTGGTCACACGCCGGCCATGGGCATGCAGGGCTGCTGCCCATTCTGCTTGCTCGGCGGTGTGATCTGTCATGCATTCATTGAAACACTTATTTTGAGGAGTTCACAATAAGGCAAGGCTAACTTCTGGTGAATCCAGGAAGTCTTCCAGTGGATTCACCACTTCGGCGGCAGATCGGCCCAATGCATGGACCCGCAACGGCGCTCCGGGCTCTTGGCCTTCCAAGGCAACACAACTGATTCCACTGAAACCTCCGGGGACGGGAA
The DNA here is from genome assembly GCF_054161505.1 of Arthrobacter sp. R3-55. Classification (NCBI taxonomy): domain Bacteria; kingdom Bacillati; phylum Actinomycetota; class Actinomycetes; order Micrococcales; family Micrococcaceae; genus Arthrobacter; species Arthrobacter sp. R3-55. The sequence continues at coordinate 1,237,295 of NZ_CP096423.1, forward strand.
GAACGGCCAACGCTGCACCGATCGCCAGCAACTCTGCCGGACGCACCTCGCTGATGGCTGCAAGTTTCCTGGCAGGTTCCAGTACGGTGTGGCGTGGTCCTGCGTCCACGGCCCGGACCAGGGGACCGGGAACAGGCTCGACGGCGGCAACGGGCTCGACGGCGGCAGCTGCTTTAGCATCCGGCCCCGCCGCAACCTCCGGCCGGGCAAGCCGCAAAGACTCACGCATGGCAGCGTCGGTGGCCTCCATATCGTGGTCCGCTTCGCCGGTCCGGCGGTGGGCCGGAAGCGACAACTGGTGTCCCGGCGTCGTGGTTTCTCCGTCCCATCGCCCGAACAGGTGGAACGTTGGCGTGGAAGATTCCGCTACGGGCTCCCCGATTGCCGAACCCAGGGGGTGCCATTGGTGGGCGAACATGATGGCGCACCGGGTGGAGCCAAGGACATCTGCCAGGGCGGCGCGGGCCAGTCCGTGGCAGAAAAGCCAGTCGGCGGCTGAAGGGTGGGCGAATTCTGTTGAGGGGTCCGAGAGCCTGATCAGCACATGTCCGGCGGTGAGGGGGTGACGTGGCCTGGCAATCTCCCAAAAAGCCGAACGGTACAGCAATTGCCGCGATGTGCGCATGTCAACTCCTTCCCCGGGGTGAGCCTACCAAGCGGAGCACCACAGGTGGGAAGAAAGCGTTGGACGGTCCTCACATCCCGTCCTTGATTGTCACGACTCGCCAGCGAATAGGGGGGCGTACGTTGCCTACGATGCAAAGCACCCGGTGCCTTAGCCCTGCCTGCGGCGAGCGGCCCGTAGGCTGGGAACGGAACACGATAACCGGTGTCGGCGTTAATCCTTACAGAATCCGTGCCAGAGCCGATGAAAGAGGCAAGAGCAACCGTGCATAAACACAACAATGGACTCAAGACCGCAGCGCTTTTCGGTGTGCTGTGGGCGGTGTTGTTGGGTTTGGGCGCCATCATTGCCGCAGGAACGCGCAGCACCACGCCCATCTGGATCATGGCATTGATCGGTGTGGGCACCACCGCCTACGGATACTGGAACAGCGACAAGATCGCCATCCGCTCCATGGCCGCCTACCCGGTCACTGAAGCCCAGGCTCCGCAGCTGTACCAGATCGTCCGGGAGCTCTCTGTGAGGGCCAACAAGCCGATGCCGCGGATCTACCTCTCGCCCACCATGACCCCCAACGCCTTTGCCACAGGCCGCAATCCCAAAAATGCCGCCGTGTGCTGTACCGAAGGGATCCTGCACCTGCTCGATGCCCGCGAGCTACGTGGAGTGCTGGGCCACGAACTGATGCACGTCTACAACCGCGACATCCTGACGTCGTCGGTGGCTGCAGCGGTGGCCGGCGTCATCACGTCCGTGGGGCAGATGCTGCTCATCTTCGGCAGCGGGGACCGCCGCAACGCCAACCCGTTGGCCACCATCGCCATGGCGCTGCTGGCACCATTTGCCGCTTCGCTGATCCAGATGGCCATCTCCCGCACGCGGGAGTATGACGCCGACGAAGACGGGGCCGAGCTCACCGGCGATCCGCTGGCACTCGCCTCAGCCCTGCGCAAGATTGAATCCGGTGTCACCCAGCTGCCGCTCCCGCAGGACCAGAGGCTGGTCAACGCGTCCCACCTGATGATCGCCAACCCCTTCCGTGGCGGCGGTATGCGAAGGATGTTCTCCACCCACCCGCCCATGAAGGAGCGCATCAGCCGCTTGGAGCGGATGGCCGGGCGCCCGCTGTCCTAGGTTCCCGTTGAACGCGGTCAGGCGAAAAGCCCTTCGCCGATGAAGCCGCCCTGCTGCACACCCGGAGGCACCGCAAAGAGCCCGGAGCCGGTGTGCTTCAGATACTCCACGGAGAGGGTGTCGCTCTTGGCCAACGTCAGCTGCATGGGGACATAGTGGGTCCGGGGATCCTTGACGAACGCTATGAAGAATAATCCGGCATCCAGGTGGCCCAGCCCATCCGAGCCATCCGTGAAGTTGTAGCCGCGGCGCAGCATCCTGACGCCGGCATTTTGCTCCGGGTGGGCCAGTCGCACGTGGGCATCGAGGGGAATCAGGGGATCGCCGTTACGGCCGGCCAGGGTGAAATCGGGTGCGGTGAACTCGTCTCCGCCGGACAGCGGCGCGCCCGCTCCCTTGGTCCTGCCGATCAGCCCTTCCTGTTCCCGCAAAGAGGTCCGGTCCCAAATTTCGATGTGCATCTGGATCCTGCGGGCCACCAGGTAGCTGCCGCCGGTCATCCATTGCTCGCCCGCGGGGCCGGAGCCCACCCACACGTGCTCATCAAGCAGCGTGTTGTCTTCGACCTTGAGGTTGTTGGTGCCGTCCTTGAAACCGAAGAGATTCCGGGGCGTCACTTGCGCGCGGGACGTCGAAGACGTGCGGCCAAAGCCCAGCTGAGACCACCGGACCCGGACCTTTCCAAAGCCGATCCTGGCGAGGTTGCGGATGGCATGGACGGCTACCTGGGGGTCATCGGCGCACGCTTGGATGACGATGTCGCCCCCGGTTCGCCCCGGTTGAAGATCGTCGCCCGGGAAATGCGGAAGATCAATCAAAGCTTCAGGACGCCGGCCGTCCAGTCCGAACCGCGGTTTCCCGTCCTTCTCGAACAGTCCGGCGCCAAATCCGAACGTCAGCGTCAGCTTGGCGGCCGCCAGGTCCAAGGCCTCGCCGGTGTCTTCCGGTGGAGCATCATAGGGCCCGTCCACCGCGCCGGTCCTGCCCGTGGGGTTGCCGGTGGTCATGGCTTCAGCCGCGGCCGTCCAGTCTTTGAGGAGCTTGATGAGTTCCTTGCGATCCTCGGTAGTGACATCGAAGGCAGCCATGTGCAACCGGTCCTGCGCCGGGGTGGTGATGCCGGCCTGGTGATCGCCAAAGAACGGCACCACGGACTCCCCGGTGCTGGTGTCAGCGGCTGCCGCGCCCGCGGTCAGGGCGTCATGCCCCAGAAAGCCGGCGGCCAGCCCGGCCACGGCCCCGGCACCCCCGACCCCCGCAAGGGAGAGCAAGCCGCGCCGGGACATGCCTTTGGTGGCGGTTCCAGCGGCAGCGCGGGCACCGCCGTCGGACGCTTCCCGGGAGTTTACGACGGCGGCCGGCTCGCCGGAACGTTCGATGCCGGCGGACCCGCCGCGGCGTTCAGCGTCGGCAGGGTTGTCGCCGGGATCGCCGGTGTGCCCGAAGGGGCAGCCGCTCATAGCACCACGGCTGCGGTGAGCTTGGAGAGGGGCTCACCCAGCGAATCGACCAAGGCCGCAAGCTGCTGGACCTGCTCCTGGCTTAGCTCGTTGTAATAGACAAAGCCGTCACCCTTGGCGTGCTTCTTGAGCTCGGTTTGCAGGGCCGTGAATTTCTCGTCCAAGGACGTGGCGAGCTCGGCGTCCTTCTGTTCAAGGGCCGGCCTCAGGTTCTCGAAAGCGATGCGGGCGCCGTCGACGTTGGCCTGGAAGTCCCAGAGATCGGTGTGGGACCAGATCTCTTCTTCACCGGTGACCTTGCCCGTGGCAACTTCATCCAGGAGTTCCTTGGCACCGTTGCCGAGCTTGTCCGGTGTCAGTTCCACCGTGCGGGTGCGGGTGACCAGGTCCTCGGTGTCCGTCACCAGTTGCGTGGAAATGGCACTGCGCTCAGCCTGAGTCATGGCTGTGTACTCCGCCGGCGGGAAGAGGTCCTTCTCCGCACGGTGCCAGCCGGTCCATTCCTGGCCGGGCTCAAGGTCGGCTTCGCGGGCATCGAGCTTGGGGTCCAGATCGCCGAAGGATTCTGCCACGGGTTCGATCCGCTCCCAATGCATGCGGGTGGAAGCGTAAAGATCGCGGGCCTTCGCTGCGTCCCCTGCGGCAAAGGCCTCAGCGAAGGCCTTGGTCCCCACGATCAGCTGCTCTGTCTGGTCCTTGACGTAGGCGGCGTACTGCTGGGAACCATTGTCCAGGAGCTTCTGGAAATCGGCGTCCACGGTGGGCTTGTTGCCCGACTCGGTGACTTCAAAGGAAGCGCGGATGCCTTGTCCTTGCATGCCCGGTTTGCAGGCCGTGTTGTACTTGCCCGCCGGAGCTGTGACCACCAGATTGCGGGTGATGCCGGGCCCGATGTTCTCCACTTCACCCAGGATCCTCAGTCCGTCCTCAGCCAGCAGGTAGAACTCAGTGACCTCGGTGCCCTCATTCTTCACAGCAAAGGTCAGGTTGCCGCTGGGTGCGGTACCCGTGGAGACCTTGCACTCGTTGGCGGTGCTGCTGACCTGGATGGGACCGTCCGTGGCTCCGGTGGCCTTGGTGTTGTCTGTGCAGCCGGCAAGTACCAAGGGCACGGCCGCGGCTGCGCCGATCACGGCAAGGGTGCGGCGGAGGTTGGCTGATCCGAGCATGGGTGGGTTCCTTTTGGTTGGAGGTAGGCGCGGGGCAGGAGTTGCCCGGAAAGACTGCGGGCGTTACCGCTGGGTTGCTACCGCAGGGATTGAAGCGGGGTTTGCGGCCTTGGGCGGCGACGCACGGTTGGCCCGGAGGTAGAGGAACAGTACCGGAACCACATAGAGCACCCATGCTGCCGCTTCCAGCCACGTGGTGGCGGGGGAGAAGTTCAGGGTGCCCTTGAGCAGGGTGCCGTACCAGGACGACGGCGGGATGGCGGCGGAGACGTCAAAGGCCAGGTTATTCAAACCGGGAAGAATGCCCGCTTCCTGGAGATCGTGGATTCCATAGGCCAGGACGCCGCCGGCAATGATGATCAGGCCAACGCCCGTCCACGTGAAGAACCGGCCAAGGTTCACTTTCAGGACACCCCGGTGCAAGAGGTACCCCAGGCCGGCTGCGGTGATCAGGCCCAGCAAGGCGCCAAGGAGGGGCAAGGTGGTTTCACCGGTGGCCTGGGCTGCAGCCCAAATGAACAATGCTGTTTCGAGGCCTTCGCGTCCCACGGCCAGTGCCGCAACCACCACAAGGCCCCAGGCGGCGCCGTCGGCCGCTTTGTCCACTTGTGAGCGGAGTTCGCCCCCGAGGCTGCGCGCGGTGCGCGCCATCCAGAAGACCATCCAGGTCACCAGTCCAACGGCCAGAATGGACAAGCCGCCGCCGATCGCTTCCTGCGCCTCGAATGTCAGGCCGCGGGGGCCGAAGGTCAGCAGGGCGCCGAAACCAAGCGAAATGGCGATGGCAACACCGACGCCCATCCATACCCGGGAGATCAAATGCCGCCTGCCGGTTTTGATCAGATAAGCCATCAGGAGCACCACGATCAGTGATGCCTCAAGGCCTTCGCGCAGGCCGATCAGGAAGTTGGCGGTCATGTGGTTTTCTTTCGCTTGGGAAGCCGTAGTTAGGCTCACCTAAGGAAGAAGACTACTGTGACTTGACTATTACGCAAACTAATCGTGTGCTAATGCGCCAACTCATTACGACAATCGCTGTAGTTTCGGGTAGCAAAAAGCCGGTGCGCAGGCTCCTGGGTGGGGCTGCACACCGGCTTTTCGGATGGTGCGGGCAGCTTAGCTGCGGAAGTTCACGAACTGCAGATCTGCCTCTTCGAACTTCTTCAGGATGTTCATGGTTTCCTGGAGGTCGTCGCGGGACTTGGAGGTTACGCGCAGTTCGTCGCCCTGGATCTGGGACTTGACCGATTTGGGGGCTTCATCGCGGATGATCTTGTTGATCTTCTTGGCGATGTCCTGGGCGATGCCCTCCTTGATGGTGCATTCAAGGCGGAATTCCTTGCCGGAGGGGAAAGGCTCGCCCTGGTCCAGGGACTTCAGCGAGATGCCGCGCTTGATCAGCTTTGACTGGAAGACATCCAGGACGGCAAGGACGCGGTCCTCGGAGTTGGCCTTCATGAGGATCTTCTCGCCGCTGAAATCGATCTCCGCGCCCACGCCCTTGAAGTCGTATCGCTGCGCGATTTCCTTCTGGGACTGGTTCAGTGCGTTGGCGACCTCTTGCTTGTCTACCTTGCTGACGACGTCGAATGTGGATTCGCCTGCCATGACTCTCCTTAGGTTGGGGGCCCTGTGAGGGCGGGTTGGTCTGGCATCCAGCCTAGTACGGAAGCCGGGGGTTGGGGCCGGGGAGTTCTTTCACAGTTCGCTCACAGCGCATGCACTGCTGGAACGGAGGGGCTCGGTTGAGAGTTGTACCAGTTGGAAGAACACATCGCCGGAGGATCAGCATGAGCAGCAAGGCCGTCCAGTCCATCAGCAAATCCGCGTCCGCAGCAGCGGGCTCCCTTGGCACGGCCGCAGTTGCCGCCGCGAGTGCTGTAGCTGCTGCTGCTGTTGCTGCTTCGATCGTCCTGAGCCCTGTCCCTGACGCCACCGCCCGCATGGACGGAGTGCACGCCGACCTGCTCCGGGCGGTTCAGCTGAACCAGATCACCGCCGAGCAGGCGGAGAAGTTCGAAGCCAAACTGGCGGGCCGGATCCTCGGGGAAGCGTGAAATACCGCGAAATCCCTGGCATCTGCCCCCGATTAGATTCTTCGCAGAAAGTTCTGTAAGGTTGTCTCTGCCTTCGGTTACCGGATCTAAAAGAAACGGTCCCCGGAAGTGATCTTCTTTTGAAGTTCGGCAGATTACCCGAGCGGCCAAAGGGGGCTGACTGTAAATCAGCTGGCAACGCCTACGGGGGTTCGAATCCCTCATCTGCCACCCAAAGGAAAATCCCCGGAACCAGTGGTTCCGGGGATTTTTTTTATGCCCGGCAGATCTCGCCAGGCGGCTTCCCGGCCCAAGGATCCCGGTGTTGTTCGCCGGCGCACCCGTTGTGCGGCCGGAGATTCGGATGAGCGCGGGAGATGAGCGCGGGAGTTGAGAGTGCCGGACGAGTGTGCCGCCACCACCCACTTTGATCGCACTTAGGCGGCGACTCGCCGTAACCAAGGGCGTGTCATGGCATCCGGCTGCCCAAAGTAGGTGGTGAACGTACGGGCTCCAGCGGGACGCCGAGCCTAGGCTTCGCGCTCCCGCCCTGATTCCGCGGTTTGCCGGGCTTCCGTGGCTTCCCGAAGTTCGGCGATCTCCATCCTCAGGGCTGCAATCTCGGTGACCAGATCGGCCATCTCGGCTCGTACGGGTTCCTCGGCTGCGGCGGCTTTGACTTCGGCGGCCGCTGCCACGTCCTCGGCGTTCTCCTCGATCCGCTGAACCAGCCAAGAGGCGATCGATGCTGTGACGATACCCAGCACTGCGATGCCACTCATCATCAGTGCCGCAGCTACGATCCTGCCGATGGGGGTTACCGGGTACAGGTCTCCGTAGCCGACGGTGGTGATGGTGGTGACAGCCCACCAGGCGGCATCACCGAAATTGAGGATCTTCGCTGCGGGGTCATTCTGCTCCACGTCCAAAACTGCCAGTGCGCCGACGAGGATGAGCATCGCCGCTGCGCCTGCCACGTAGGTAGCAACGCGTCCGCGCAATGTTTCGCCCACAGTGCGTTGGAGAACGGACAGCAGAGTGACCAGGCGCAGGAGCCGCAGGGGGCGGAAGAAGGGGAGTACCACGATCAACAGCTCGTGCAGGTTCCAGAGGAACCAGCGCATCCGGTCTTCGGCAAGCCAGAGGTTGACGAAATAGTCCAGCGCGAAGATACCCCAGGTGATCCAGAGGACAATCTCGAACGGCACCGCATCGGGCCCGTTCACCTTGCCGATGACCTGCCATCCATAGGCGGTGAGAAAGATCAGTGCCGTGGCCATGAGGGGCCATTCCACCAGGTCCCGGTATCGCGCTTGTGTCATAGGGGAATACTAGCCATCGCAGGCGCATCTACCCTTGCGGGGACAGCCGAAGGGTACTGCGGGAAGGGCGGCAGGGCGTGTGGAACCGCTCAGGCGGCGGGTGTCTCCAGCCAGTATCCGTCGAGGTGGTGGATCAGTTGCCTGCCGAGGCCGCCCTTGAGCTGGATCCACAGGGTGCTGCGGTCCTCGGTCATGCCGTCGATGGTTCCCTCGATGCGGTTGCCCCGCGCATCCTGGAGGACAACGCTTTGGTGGCGTGAAAGTTCGGGCCAGACCTGGCCCTGTGGCCTGGTAGTTTGCAGCGTGCTCAAAGGGTCCCCCTTGGATGGTCATTCAACAGAAGAGTTTCAGATATTCTGCACGCCTTTGATGAACCGGCGGTAAACGTTAGTGCAAACGTTGGACATAAAGCACGTCATGGACTATTCCCTGTCCACCATGCGGTCAACGCCTTTCCCGTAAAGTTACTGACGGGTAACATTGTGGGCATGCATCTGCTTCTTCGCACCCTCATGCTGCTCTTTACCTCCGCCAAGCGCTCTCCGCTGGGTGTTTGGGAAGAGTCCTCCCTGCCCCTGAAAGTGCTGCCGACGGACATCGACATCGCCATGCACGTCAACAACGGCATGTATTTCTCCCTGATGGACCTCGGCCGCTTCGACCTCATGGTCCGCAGCGGGATCTGGACCAAGATGCGCAAGAAGGGATGGAGTCCGGTAGCTGCCGGCGAGACCATCGCCTTCCGCAAGTCCCTGCAACTGTGGCAGCGCTACACCATCGAGACCCGCATCATCGGCCTGGACACCAAAGCCATCTACTTTGAACAGCGCATGGTGGTGGACGGCGAGATCTATGCCCGCGCGCACATTGCCACGCGATTGGTTGCCAAGGGCAAGCCTGTCACCCAGGAGGAAATCATTGCGGAGTTCGGAGCCCCTCCTGCGGGCCTTGAGCTACCCGAATGGATCCATGAATGGCGTGAGAACAATGCACTCCCCGGCGCACGCCGCCCCGCCCCGCACGTCTGGAGCTAGACGCCCACATCGCGCTGCCGCAGGGCCAAAGCACCGAGCACAATGAAGGCTGCGGAGATGCCGAAGAGCCCGGCAACAGCTCCCCAGTCGGCGCCGTTGGCCACAGGGGAGTTGCCGTAGGCCCAGTGATAGGGCGAGAGGTTCAACAACCACTCCACGTCGGGACTTTGCCTTCCCACGGCGTTGAAGACATACCCAAGGACAGCGACGGCGGCGCCCGCGGCCACAGCGTACATCTTCCGGCCGGTCAGCGCTCCAGCAAAGAGCGCCGCGGTTCCGCTGAGCAGGGCAAGGGCGGCGAACAGCAGCACCGCTCCGGTGAGATGCCCGACGTCGATCCCCAGTTGCGCGGGCCCGTTCAGTCCCAGCACCACAAGGAACACCAGGACGGAAAGGAACGCGGTCCGGACCAAGATGGCGAGGGCTCGTTCCAGCACCACCTGCGCGCGGGTCACGCTGTGTGCGAGGGTCAATTCCAACAGCCCTGATTCTTCGTCGCCTGCTACCGCCGCAGCACCCCAGCCGATGGAAGCCATGGACATCAGGAGGAACCCAATCAGCCCGAACATGGTGGCCTGGGTGTAGCCAGGCCCTGAAGCGATCTGATCGTAATTGAGGGCTTTGGTCATTTCAGGCGGAAGCGCGTTGATCAGGTCCTGCATCTGCGCGCTGCCGCCAATGGACGGGTAGAGAGGCAGGTACAGCATGCACGCCGCCGTCAGGCCCACTGCCCAGCCCAGCGTGGAGCGCGAGGAGTCGGTGAGCGCCTTGGTGAAGAGAGGCAGGATCTTAGGCACGGTCCGCTCCTTCCGGGCGACGTGGAGAGCCGGCCGAACCCACAGTGCCCGTGCCGGCCACAGGTTCGGTGTCAGCGCCCCCGGTGTACAAGGTCAGCACGGCCTCTTCGAGGTCTGGTTCTTCAAGGACGAGGTCCGTCAGGTTCAGTCGCGCCAACTCCTGGACCAGGGGCTTCACGTGACCGGAAAGTGTTGCTGTCGCCACCACTGTCCCTGTGGTGTGGCCGTCGGCGGGGAGCTCGCGAACCGCGACGTTGGCGACGCCCGGCACCCGGGCCAGCAGCGCTCCGACGTCGTGCGCGTTTGTTCCCGTGCTGTTGAAACGCAGTTGCCGGACGGCCGCCATCCTCAGGGCCTCCACCGTGGACACGGTGACGATTTGGCCGTCGCGGAGGATGGCCACGGCGTCAGCTGCTTGTTGGACTTCACTGAGGACGTGCGAGCTGAGGAACACCGTGGCGCCCGCGGCCACTGCCTCGCGGACCATGGCGTGAAAAACCTGTTGGACCAAGGGGTCAAGGCCGCTGGTGGGCTCGTCCAGCACCAAGAGCTCGGGTTTATGCATGAAGGCCTGCAGCAACCCCAACTTCTGCTTGTTGCCTTTGGAGAGTTTCCGGGTTTGGCGGTCCAGGTCCAGGTTCAGGCGGTCCGCAAGATCGTTGACGTGGCGGGGGTCCACGGGTCCGCTGATGGCAGCGAAGTGCTCCAGCATGCGGCGGCCTGTGGTGCGGTTTTCCAGATGCAGCTCACCGGGCAGGTATCCGATCCTGCGGCGGAGGGAGGTGCCCGCACGGCGGGGATTCTGCCCCAGCACGGTCACCAAACCCGCGCTGGGCCGGATGATGTCCAGCAAGCATCGCATGGTGGTGGTCTTGCCGGCTCCGTTGGGACCGATGACGCCGAAAACCGTCCCGGATTCCACTGCGAAATCCAGTCCGTGCAGGACTTCGCGGTGACCGAACTTCTTGCGCAACCCCTCGACGACGATTGCCTGGGTCACGGGGCATGCTCCCTTCAGTGGTTGATGGTCTCTTGCTGCAAGGCGTCGCGGGCCGCGTCAAGGAACCGCGAATCGGTGTAGAACCCGTGGGTATAGATCTCCAGGGCGGGCAGCGTGAGTTGACGCAGCAACCCAGGTCCGATTCCGTGGGGTTCCGGGCTGACCTCGCCCAGTGTCCTTGAGAGGTGCCGGCCCAGCATGAGGATGGACAAGCTGTTGGAGGCAATGACGACGGCGGTGGACCGGACGTCGTCGAACTTCCGGATGGTTCCTGCCGCGATTCCAGCGTTGATGATGTCCTCCGTTTGGCTCACGACAGCATCAAAGAAGGCATCGCCGGCCTCGGATTCGTCACCCAGTGCTTGGCGGATGTAGGCGATCTCCTGGGCGTATTGTTCCGGGTGGTTCAGGTAGTCCTGGATCAGCTGGCGTGTTGATCCCGGGTGGGTCTTCCCGAGGCCCTGGCTGGCTGTTTGGGCGAGGACGTGTTGATCGCAGGCGGCGCGAAGGCCTTCCTTGCTGCCGAAATGGTGGATGACCAGGCCAGGGCTGACCCCTGCCAGCGTGGCGACTGCCCGGACTGTGGCGCGGGCGAATCCGTCGCGGCCGAACAGTCCGATGGCGGCGTCGCGGATGCGGGCCCGGGTGGTGAGATCCTCTGCGCTTGAACGCATGTTTCAAACACTAAACACCTGTTCAATGCCAATCAAGTGGCTTGGTCATAACAATGTGACACCATTGGCTGGGTCGCCGGTGTTGAGTGTGCCGACGTCGCAGATACTTGCCTCAGTGTTATTGGTGGGGCAGCAGGTGGGGGTTTGGTAAGTGGGCTTTTCTAAGACGGCAGTGGGGCCGGTGCGTCGTTGGTTTCTGCGCACTGCAGCGATGGCGCTGCTGGTTCCCGGCACGCTGGGTGCGGCACTTCCCGCGCAGGCCGCCGCCCCGCTGGCCGTGCCCGCAATAACCTCGACGCCGCCCCTCACCGGTGCGATCGGCAACTTGTACAACACCTGCGCGTGGGCACGGAGCGTACTGCTGCGCCCCACCAGTGCCGAGGAATGTTCCGACAGCGGGAGCACCGGCGGCTGCGTGCAGCGGTTTGCCGGGGGCGACATCGCTTGGTCTGCCCGCACGGGCGCCCGGGTGGTGGTCAATGGGCCGGTGCGTACGTCCTGGTGGGCTGCGGGCGGGCCTTCGGGTTTCCATGGCTATCCCAAAACCGATACCGCCAGCGGGCTGCGCAACGGCGGCTCCAAGCAGAGCTATGAACGCGGCGCCATCACGTATTCGCCGGGAACCGGTGCCCAGCGGACCAGCGGTTCGATCCATCTGGCATGGAGCCGTGCCGGTCTCGAAGCCGGTTATCTCGGGTACCCGGTTACAGGGGAAAGCACGGGACTGCGCGACGGCGGTGCCTGGCAGGCTTTTGAACGCGGCTTTGTGGTGTGGTCCCCGGCCACCGGGGCACACCCTTCCATGGGCGCCATCCGCGAACGCTGGCGTCAATCCGGAATGGAAGAGGGCGAGCTGGGCTACCCCTCCACGGACGAAGCCCTGGGTTTGAAAAATGGCGGTTCGTCACAGCAGTACCAGCGCGGAACCATCATGTGGTCACCGGCCACCGGGGCCAAGGCAGTGACCGGTGCCATCCGCAGCTACTGGTCCTCCACTGGAGGCCAAAACGGGGCCCTGGGGTATCCGGTGGGTGAGGAAGTCCGGCAAAACGCCTTTGTCTACCAGCTCTTCCAGGGCGGCACCGTCTATTGGTCAGCCGCTACAGGGGCGCACTCCACCACGCACGGTGACGTCCACAACCGCTACAACGCCTTGGGCGGAGCGGCCGGACAATTGGGCCTCCCTCTCACGGACAAACTTCCCCGGGCGGGAGGACTCGTTCAACAATTCGTCAATGGCTGGCTGGTGTGGGGACCGGCCACCGGAGCAAAGATTGTTGGGCACCCCACCTACAAGGTGTGGTCCGCAAACCCGGGCGAGTTCGGCTGGCCCGTCCGGGATACCTGGAGCGACAACAGGGGTACGCACGTGGCGTTCCAGAAGCTGGAGACCATATGGAACGGTGCCACGGAGGAGCTCTACTCGGCCGAGCCCGTGGATGCGTCCACCGTGGTTTTCCTGGGGGACTCCCAACTGGACCTGGATTCCTGGGGCGAGCAAGGTGCCCGCGGGGCCGGGTACCCCCGGCAAGTAGTCCGAAGCATTGGCGGGCTGGGCTACGTTTCCGGAAGTCCCGCCGTCGGGGGCGGTTCTGCCACTGATGCGCTGGCGCAGGACCGGATCCTCCTTCCGCAGGGCAACCCCGGGCTGGTGGTGGTGACCCTGGGCGGCAACGACGCCAGGATCGGCGCCACGGATGCAGCCATCCTGTCCCAAGCCAACCGGCTATGGGACGAACTTCGACGCAAATATCCCCGCAGCACCATCCTGATCAACGGCGTTTTGTCACGGTACGATTCCAGCCACGCCCAGCGCCGGTGGGTGGATGGCCTGGTGACCCGGGAGGCCGCGCTTCGCGGGTGGCCCCGGATCTCACTGGCCGGTACGGCAACCATCGCAGGGGCGGCCGCCGATTACCTGGACGGCACCCACATGAACCAGACCGGCCACAACAAAGTGGCCCCGCTCTACGCGTCCGCGCTGAAGTACGTGTTGGCAAAGTAGGGGTTTGGCTGCTTTATTCCCGGTAACGCGGGAAGCGAACAGGGCGCCCCTCCGCGGGACTTAGCGGGCAGGGTCGCGTACCGTGGAACCATGGCTACAGTTGACATCACTGGAGAACAGTTCGCATCGACCATCGAGGACAACGACATCGTCCTGGTGGATTTCTGGGCTGCCTGGTGCGGCCCGTGCCGCCAGTTTGCGCCCACCTATGGGGCAGCTTCGGACAAGCACACCGACGTCGTCTTCGCGAAGGTGGACACCGAAGCCGAGCAGCAACTGGCCGCCGAAGCCGGGATCACGTCCATCCCCACGCTCATGGCTTTCCGCGAAAAGGTCCTGGTCTTCTCGCAGCCGGGTGCGCTCAACGGCCAGCAGCTTGAGCAGGTCATTGAAGCCGTGAAGGGCTTGGACATGGACGAGGTCCACGCCCATGTTGCCAAGGCGCGTGCCGAGGCCCAGGAAAACTAAGACCAAGCGGCGGTTCGACACCGAACTCGCCGGAAATGCATCGAGGTCGCCGGAAAATTCCGGCGACCTCGATGCTTTAAGGCGTTCTCGTAGTATTACGCGATCAGAGCCGTTCGAGCTTGACCGGCTCTGCCAGGAGCGCACTGAGGGACTCGTTCAGGTCCTGAACGGCGATGCCCTTGGAATGCTTCTCCAGAAGCTCCTCGGATTCCCAGCGCTCCGTGAGGACGAGCTTCTCTTCGGTAGCCTCGGTCAGTTCGTAACGGATGCAGCCGGGTTCATTGACGACCTCGTCGATCGCGATTTCCAAAGCGAGCTTCACACGGAAGAACTCGCCTTCATTGGGGATGAACGTGGCCTGCAGGTCGATGGGTTCACTCATGACTCCCACATTACCGGCAGGACACGGCGCGGTTGGAGGCGGTTACGGTTCTGTTGCGCGCCCTCACTTGGTAGCGTTCCGTCATGTTGTCCTACACTGCCGGAGACACTGACGTCCCGCTGCTCGAAGAGACCATTGGTGCCCATTTTGAGGGCATAGCGGCCAGGTTTCCCTTGCGGGATGCGCTGATTGAGGCCGCTGCCGTTCCGGGCGGTGATGCCCGCCGGTGGAGCTACCAAAAGCTGAACGACGACGTCGATCGCCTCGCCCGCGCGCTGCTCGCCACAGGTGTAGCCAAGGGCGAGCGGATCGGTATTTGGAGCCCCAACTGCGCTGAGTGGACCATTCTCCAGTACGCCACAGCCAAAATTGGTGCAGTGCTGGTCAACGTGAACCCGGCCTACCGGAGCCACGAGCTGGATTTCGTGGTCAAACAGAACGACATGCGGATGCTGGTGGCTGCGCCATCGGACAAGAACAGCGATTACGTGGCAATGGCAAGGGATGCGGCCGGTAACTGTCCGGACCTCCGGGAGATTGTCTTTCTCCCGGGTAACGCGGAGTTGGACCTCGTCGGCGGAGAGCCTCAAGCCGGCCACGAGCTCACCTACGCCGAACTCCTCACCCGGGCAGACGGCGTCGGGCTTTCGGCACTTCGGGACCGGATGGCGGAACTGGACCCGCACGATCCCATCAACCTGCAGTACACCTCGGGCACCACGGGCTTTCCCAAGGGGGCCACGTTGACGCACCACAATATCCTCAACAACGCGCACTCGATCGGCCGGCTCCTGAACTATACGGAGCAGGACCGGGTGGTGATTCCCGTGCCTTTCTATCACTGCTTCGGCATGGTGATCGGAAACCTGAATGCCCTCAGTTTCGGCGCCGCCACCATCATTCCCGGCCGCGGATTCAGTCCTTCGGCGGCGTTGGAAGCGGTGCAGGACTTCGGCGGGACATCACTATACGGCGTGCCCACCATGTTCATTGCCGAGCTCGCACTTCCGGATTTTGCTTCCTATGACCTCTCCACGCTGCGGACCGGAGTGATGGCGGGATCCTTGTGTCCCATTGAAGTGATGCGCCGGGTGATCGATGAGATGCACATGGTGGATGTGGCCATTTGCTACGGCATGACCGAGACCTCGCCCGTCTCCACCATGACCGGTGCAGGGGACACGTTGGCACAAAGGACCAGCACGGTGGGCCGGACCATGCCGCACCTGGAAAGCCGCGTTGTTGACCCGGGGTCCGGTGAAGTGGTGGAGCGCGGCATCATCGGTGAGCTCTGCACCCGGGGCTACGCGGTGATGCAGGGCTACTGGGGCCAGCCGGATAAGACCACGGAAGCGATCGACGCCCAGGGCTGGATGCACACCGGTGACCTTGCCCGCATGGACGACGACGGGTACGTGGTGATCGAGGGCAGGATCAAGGACATGGTGATCCGCGGAGGGGAGAACATCTACCCGCGTGAAATCGAGGAATTCCTCTACCTTCACCCCTCCATCCAGGACGTGCAGGTGATCGGCGTTCCGGATCAGAAGTACGGCGAAGAACTGATGGCCTGCATCATCCTCAAGCCCGGTGCTGCCGACCTGACCGCAGGGGACCTGGCCGAGTACTGTCGCGGGAAGTTGGCCCACTACAAGATTCCCCGCTACGTGGAGGTGCGGGAGAGTTTCCCCATGACGGTTTCGGGCAAGGTGCGGAAAGTGGACATGCGCCAGGAAGCGGTGTCCCGGCTACACCTCCCCGTGAAAAACAGGTAGTTAGTTGGTGTTCCGGCTGATGGTCCGGATTCCCACTGCAAGGCCCACCACGGCAGTCACCACAGCGGCCACGAGACCCCCGAGGGTGTCCATGCCAATGTTCCCGGAGAAGAGTTCGCGTTCGGCATTGACGAGGTAGGTCAGCGGATTGAACAGGCTGGCCACCTTCATCCACCCGGGGCCCGCTTCGATGGGCAGCATGATCCCGGACAGGATCATGAGCGGGAAAAGCAAGGTCTGCTGGACACCCCAGAAGATCCATTCCTTGTTCTGGGAAACCAAGGCAAGGGCATAGGACAGTGCACCCAGGCCGATTCCGAAGATGCCCAGGATGACCAGGCCCAACAGCACATGCAAGGGATGGAAAACGAAACCGAACGGAATACACACGATCGAGATCAGCAGGCCCTGAACCACCAAGGGAGCCCACTCCTTCAGTGCCCGGCCGATCATGAGCGAGGACCGCGACAACGGTGTGGCAAGGATCCGTTCGTAGGAGCCCGTCATGAGCTCGTACTGCAGGTTGGAACCTGTCATGGACGTGCCAAAGAGGGCGATCATGACCACCACACCGGGCAGGAACCACTGAAGGGTGGACTGGCCGCCGAACGCCGGGGCGCCCACGGCCGCACCCAGGAGCGGACCGAAGAGGCCCAGGAAAACCAGTGGCTGGATGAGGGAGAAAATCAGTGAGAACGGATCCCGCAACGGGAGCAGCATTTCCCGCCAGAACACGAACCACGTGTCAGTCAGGACGCTGCGCGGTCCACGCCTTTGGAAGGCAACTCCCGGGGCGACAGCTTGCTCAATCATCAGACGTCAGCTCCTTCGCGCAGGCTGCGGCCGGTCAATTCCAGAAAAACGTCGTCCAGCGTGGGCGGCTTCAACTCCAGCGACTGGGCGGGAGCCCCGGCGTCGTGCATGTCCTTCAACAACCCGGGCGCCAGCCGCGACCCCTGGGCCAGCCGAAGCTGGAAGCGGACCACGCCGTCGTACGCATTTTCCTGGATGTCGCCCTCGGCGGCGGCCCGGCCCAACAGGCCACGAACTTCCGAGGCCGAACCGGCAGCAACCTCCACTGCCATCAGGTCACCGGCCAGGTTCGCCTTGAGTTTGCTGGCGGTATCGTCCGCAATGATGGTGCCGTGGTCGATCACGATCACGCGCTCGGACATCGAATCGGCCTCGTCCATGTAATGCGTGGTCAGCACTATGGTTGTCCCGTGTTCCTCACGCATCCGCATGATGTGCTCCCAAAGATTGGCGCGGTTCTGGGGGTCCATCCCGGTGGACGGTTCATCGAGGAACAGCAGCCCGGGGGAGTGCATCAGCCCCAGCGCCACGTCCATGCGTCGTCGTTGACCGCCGGAAAGCTTGATCACCGTGCGCTTGGCGAGATCGGCCAGTTCCAGCGATGCCATCAGGGTTTCGGCGCGTGCCTTGGCATCTGTGGTGTTCATTCCGTGGAAGCGGCCCTGCATGATGAGTTCGTCGACCACCCGGTAGCTGTGGCCGCCGCCATTGCCTTGGCCGATGTAGCCGATCCGGGCCCGCACTCCTGCAGGGTCCTTGCCGACATCAACACCCGCTACGGTGGCCGAGCCGGAGGTGGGCTTCAACAAAGTGGTGAGCATCCGCAGGGTTGTGGACTTGCCTGCGCCGTTCGGACCCAGGAAGGCAACCAGTTCCCCGGGTGCTACGTCCAGGTCCACACCCTTGACGGCCTCGACGGTTTCCTTCTTCACGGTGAAGGTTTTTGTGAGCTTGTGGGTGTGGATCACGGTCACTCCAGGGCTGGCAGGTGATGGCTCCTAGGCGCCACGCTATACCCGTGCAGGGTGGCCGTCCACGGCCCTGCGGACAGCTCCCGTCCGCAATGAAAACTCAGTGACCGCGGTGATCCTGAACGGTCATCCGTGGCCCGAACGTGGGCTTGCGGAAGCCGCTGGCATACAGCATGCGGACCAAACGTTGCCTCTGCCCGCGCCAAGGCTCCAGCAGCTCCACCATGCCGGCGTCATCAGTCTTTCGACCCGTCAGGGCATAGCCCACGTACGAGGCCAGGTGGTAGTCACCCACAGAAATCGAGTCAGGGCACCCGTGCGTCCGCTGGACTACCTCGGACGCCGTCCAGATGCCGATCCCGGGAATGGTCTGCATCCCGGCGCTCGCCCGGGCAGGGTCCAGCCCGGCAAGGCGTTCAAGCGCGACGGCGGACTGCAGCGCCCGCATCACGGTGGCCGATCGCTGTGGTCCAACCCCGGCCTTGTGCCACTCCCACGAAGGCACGGCCAGCCACTGCCTGGCGGAGGGTGGTACGAGGAGCCCTGCGGGGGCCTTGCCGGGGGCGGCTGTTCCGTAGCGATGCAGCAAATACCGGTACCCGCGCCGTGCCTCCAAGGTGGTGACCTTTTGCTCCAAAATGGTGGGCACCAGGGAGTCAACCACGCGCCCGGTGGAAGGCAGCCGCAGGGCCAGGTTCCGGCGTCGTGCTTCTGTCACGAGGCGCGGCAGAGTGGCATGGAAGGCGGGGTCGTCGAAGGCGGACCAATCGTCATCGGCGCCGAGCAACCGCGGTACTCCCGCGATGGCGTCGCCGGCTCCGGGTCCCCAGGCTTGGGCGTCTACAAAGGACTCCACTCCCACCCCGCCCGCCGATAGCCTCACCGTGGCCGGCCCCGAGCGGGCGGTGTAGGCCATCCAGAAACCGCTGGAGTTCACCGCAAAGGAAGGGTCCGCGTTGCCCCGCATGAGCGGAAACATGGTCTGGTCCAAGCGGAAGGCAGCGCCCGGATGCCACCGGATGGCCGCATCAGCCGCGGCCGCAACAACGGCCGGGGCGTCTGCAATGGTCATGTTTTCATGGTCCCACGCCGGGCTGACAATCTGCATCCGCCGCAGCCCTTACGGTGGCAACGGCCCACCGCTAGACTCCCTGATGTGGCGTGGGTGGGCCGCGCCATATCGAAGGAACAACTTCCAAAATCAAGGAGCGCGAACCATGGGTGGAGTGGTGCATTTCGAGATCCCCGCGGACAACAATGAGCGGGCCAACACTTTTTACCAGAGTGCCTTCGGCTGGACCCTGATGCCCATGGAGGGCATGGAGTACACGGCGGCGATCACGGCCCCCACCAACGAAGAGACGGGCACCCCCAATGAACCGGGAGCCATCAATGGCGCACTGTTTCCACGGACTGAGGCGCTGAAGACTCCCATCCTGACCATTGACGTTGAAGACGTCGATGCTGCATTGGCACAGGTGGAATCAGCCGGCGGCAGCGTGGTCCAGGCCAAGGACGCCGTCCCCACCATGGGCTGGTACGCCTACTTCAAGGACACAGAGGGCAACGTCCTTGGCGTGTGGCAGACCGACACCTCCGCCGGAACCTAGCCGCGGAGCCGAAGCAGGCCGTACACCGGGCAGGCGGTAACTTTGTACCTATGAAGTACGCCCAGTCCGTGTTGGACCTCATCGGCAATACGCCGCTCATCAAGCTCAACCACGTCACGGAGGGCCTCAAAGCCACCGTCCTGGTGAAACTTGAATACCTCAATCCCGGTGGATCCATCAAGGACCGGATCGCCGTGAAGATGATCGAGGATGCGGAAAAGGACGGCCGGCTCCAGCCGGGCGGAACCATCGTTGAACCGACGTCAGGCAACACCGGAGTGGGTTTGGCATTGGTAGCCCAGCAAAAGGGCTACAAGTGCATCTTCGTGGTGCCGGACAAGGTGGGCGAGGACAAGCGCGCCGTCCTTCAGGCGTACGGTGCCGAGGTAGTGGTCACGCCCACTGCTGTGGCTCCGGACAGCCCGCAAAGCTACTACGGCGTTTCGGACCGCCTGGTCAGCGAAATCCCCGGCGCCTTCAAGCCGGACCAGTTCTCCAACCCCGCCGCCCCCGGCAGCCACTACGAGTCCACGGGTCCCGAAATCTGGCAGGACACGGACGGCCGGGTCACCCATGTGGTCATCGGCGCCGGAACCGGCGGCACCATCACCGGCACCGGCCGCTACCTCAAGGAAGTCTCCGCTGACCGTGCAGAGTCCGACGGCGGCCAGGTCAGGATCATCGGCGCAGACCCGGAAGGTTCGGTCTACTCCGGCGGAACCGGCCGGCCATACTTTGTTGAAGGCGTAGGCGAGGACATGTGGCCCGCCAACTACGATCCCTCCGTTGCGGACCAGGTGATCGCAATTTCCGATGCCGACTCCTTCTCCATGACCCGTCGACTGGCCCGTGAAGAGGGCCTCCTGGTGGGAGGCTCGTCCGGCATGGCCGTGGTGGCCGCACTGCAAGCCGCCAAGGACCTGGACGAGTCCGCAGTGGTGGTGGTGATCCTCCCGGACTCCGGCCGCGGCTACCTGGCCAAGATCTTCAACGACCAGTGGATGCGCTCCTACGGCTTCCTCTCCGGCGGCGAAGAGTCCTCAGTAGGCGAAGTCCTCAAATCCAAGACGGGCGAGATGCCGGACCTGGTCCACATCCACCCCAACGAGTCCGTCCGTGACGTCATCAACATCATGAACGAGTTCGGCGTCTCCCACATCCCGGTCCTCTCGCAGGAACCGCCGGTAGTCATGGGTGAGGTCATGGGGGCCGTGGATGAACGCAGCCTCACCAGCAAGCTGTTCCGCGGCGAAGCGAAGCTGATGGACAAGATCTCCGAACACATGGGTGAACGCCTGCCGGTGATCGGCTCCCTGGAGACCATTTCGGCCGCGCGCGAGCTGCTGTCCGACGTCGATACCGTCATGGTGACGTTTGCCGGTGCCCCGGTGGGCATCCTGACGCGCCATGACCTCCTGGCCTACCTCAGCAACTAGGCCCCAACAGAGCGCCGGCGTCCGGTCCCGGCCTGCGCCCTGATCCATCCGCCCCACGAACCAAGAGGAGCTTTCATGTCTGCCACCAACAACGCCGGCTTCAACACTCGCGCCGTCCACGCCGGACAGGCCTTTGAACCCCGGACCGGTGCTGTGGTGCCACCGCTGCACTTCAGTTCAACCTACGCCCAGGACGGCATCGGCAACCTGCGTTCAGGGTACGAGTACGGCCGTGGCGGCAATCCCACGCGCGATGCGTTGCAGGAGCAGCTTGCCGCCCTCGAAGGTGGCACCGCGGCGTTCTCGTTCGGCTCCGGCCTTGCCGCGGAGGACTCGTTGATCCGCGCCGTGGCCCGCCCCGGTGACCACATTGTCCTGGGCAACGACGCCTACGGTGGCACCTACCGCTTGATCAACCGTGTCCTGGGTGACTGGGGCATCGGCAACACCCCCGTGGATATGTCGGACCTCGACGCCGTTGCGGCTGCTGTTGCTGCCAACAACACCCGCATGGTGTGGGTGGAAACGCCGTCCAACCCGATGATGAAGATCACCGACATCGAGGCCCTCGCCGCTGTAGCGCACGACGCCGGTGCCCTCCTGGTGGTGGATAACACCTTCGCGTCTCCCTACTTGCAGACCCCGCTGGCCTTGGGCGCCGATGTTGTGGTCCACTCCACCACCAAGTACATCGGCGGCCACTCCGATGTTGTGGGCGGTGCCATTGTGGTCAAGGATGCCGAACTCGCGGAGAAGATCGGCTTCATCCAGTTCGCTGTTGGTGCAGTTTCCGGTCCCATGGATGCCTTCCTCACCACCCGCGGGCTCAAGACCCTGGGCGTCCGCATGGACCGCCACAGCGAGAACGGCCAGGCCGTAGCCGAATGGCTGTTGCAGCGTCCCGAGGTGGAAGCGGTACTGTACCCGGGCCTGCCGGACCACCCCGGCCATGAGCTCGCCGCGAAGCAGATGAAGAAGTTCGGCGGCATGGTCTCTGTGCAGTTCAAGGGCGGTGAGGCAGCAGCACGCACGGTTGCCGAGTCAACCTCGGTGTTCACCCTCGCCGAATCCCTGGGCGGCATCGAGTCCCTGATGAACTACCCCTCGGAGATGACCCACGCCTCAGTCAAGGGCACCGAACTGGCCGTTCCCGTCAATCTCCTGCGCCTGTCCTGCGGGATCGAGGAAGCCGAGGACCTGATCGCCGACCTTGAGCAGGCCTTTGCCAAGATCAGCAACGGCTGACACTGTGGCTTCTCCTTCACAAACGGTGGCTTCCACCGCGCAGCGGGGCTGGATCCTCACCGTGGCGGGCGCGCTGACACTGGTGGTCGCGGTGTGGTTCCTCTACACGGACTACGAGCCGGCGCTGAATGACTTTGAGGTCTACTTCTACGGCGGCGGCAAGGTCTTGGAAGGCGGCGACTTGTACGCCTTCAGGGAGGGACTGCCGTTCACGTATCCGCCGTTCGCCGCCCTGCTCTTCACGGCTCTGGCGGGCATGGGCTTTTTTGCGGGCAGCCTGGTGTTCATCCTCGCCGCCTTGGTGGGTGCCGGCGTCGTGGCCGCATGGCTGGCACGGCACTATTTCGGCCTGAAGACCTGGCGTGCGGCCTTTGCCGACTACCGCTTCCGCACCACGGCGTTGGTGGGGGCGGGTGCCATCCTGCTGCTGGGACCATGGCGGGACACCTTCGTCTTCGGGCAAATCAACATCATCCTCATGGGCGTGATCCTTGTTGATTTCGCCCTGTACGGCAAAGTCCGGGCAGGCCAAATCCGTTGGCCTGCCGGCCTCCTCATTGGCCTCGCCGCCGGGGTGAAGCTGACGCCCCTGGCTTTTGGCTTGTATTTCCTGGTGCGCCGGGACTTCAAGGCGCTGGGTTGGATGGCTGCGGGCTTCTTTGGCTCCATTGCCTTTGCCTGGGCAGTCCTGCCTCAGGCTTCCCTGAACTTCTGGACCAAAATCCTCCCCGACACCGGCCGTATCGGTGGTCCGGCGTACGTTGACAACCTCTCCGTCAAGGGACTGTTGCTGCACTTCGGGATGCCGGACTCTTCCCTCACCAACGTGGTGTGGATGGTTCTGTCCCTGGGGCTGGTGGTCCTTGCGGGACTGATCATCAAGTGGGCTGTTGACGCGGACGAGAACTTCGTCGCAGTCTCTGCCACCGCCCTGCTGATGCTCCTGATCAGCCCTGTGTCCTGGTCCCACCACTGGGTGTGGGTTGCTGTTGCCCTGCCCAGCATGGCGTTTGCCATTCATAGGGTTCCTTCACGATCCGGGCGGATGCGAACTGCCGGATGGGTGATCGCGGTTTGTTCCACCGTGGCTTTCTTCATGACCCCCAAGAACCTCGCAGTATGGGCCGGGGCTGCCGAGTGGGGCAAGGACCCGCAGACCCAATGGCAACTGATGATCTCCAGCCTTGGCGTGGTGTGCGCAATAGCCATGCTGGTCTATTGGGCCCTGGCCTACCATCCCGCCCGGACCCGAAAACACGTCAGCTAGCAACGAATCCCGCCCTTGTGCGCAACTTCCACCGATGTACGGTGGGGGATGCGAACAAGGGCGGGACTCGTTGGAGCGGCTAGCCGGAGATGCCTTCGCGGCCGTCTTCCTCCCGACCTGTCAGGCGCCTCCTGAACGACCCATCATCGGCAGAGGTGAGCTGGAGGTCGTACCAGCCCTCCAAGGTGTCGCAGCCGATTTTCCTGGTGTGCCCGGGCTTCAGCTTCACGGTTTGGCTGATTTGCGCGTACTGCAGGGACTCCAGTTTCACGGTGACCGTTGCCCTGCCGTTGTTGCTCAACTCCAGTTCCACGGCTTTGGTGCCTCGGCGACCGGTCACGGTGACATCCACGCCTGACGCTGCGCCCGTCGTCGTGCCTTTCAGTTCGTAGTGGTACCGGTTGGGGCCGGTGACGACGACGTCGAACGCACCTGAGGCGACCGGAAGTTCCACCTTCCGGCTTCCCAAAACGTCCACGTGCAGGGGTTCGGAGACCTCGCCGGCGTAGCCGTACACGGTGAAGTGGGTGGACCGGGATCCCTTGTTGGCCAGCGTCAGGCCCAGGGTGCCGGACTGAACGTTTCCCGAGACTTGAGGACGGTAGGGGAGCGGGCGGGCGGGCCGGCTGCCGGTCTCCTGGAGCGGGGCCACCTGCACGGCCGGGGGATTGGGGCGCCAGCGACTGATCTTGGCCGGCACAGCTCCCGGGTGGTCAAGGACCGGAGGAGTGCCCGGGGACGTGAAGTTGAAGACGCCTGTCAGGTCACCGCAGACTTCGCGGCGCCAAGGCGAGATGTTCGGTTCTTCAACGCCGGTCCAGCGTTCCAGGAAGCGCAGCACGGAGGTGTGATCGAAGACTTCCGAACTGACGTAGCCGCCCACGGTCCACGGTGAAACCACCGTCATGGGTACGCGCGGTCCCAGTCCGATGGGCCTGGCGGTGGTCCAATCCGTGGATTCGCCCGCCGCGGGACGCGGCTGGACGGGCGGCGGGACGTGGTCAAAGTAGCCATCGTTCTCGTCGAAGTTCAGGAAAATTGCGGTGCTGTCCCAGGTTTCCGGGTTGCTGGCCACCGTGTCCAGCAGGCGATAGACAAAGTTTGCGCTGCCCACGGGTGTGGAAGCGCCCGGGTGCTCGGAATCGGCTGCGGAAGGCACCAGCCAGCTGACCTGCGGCAAGGTTCCACCGGTGATGTCTGCGCTGAGGCGTTCCAGGAGGGTGTCTGGACGGCCACGCCACATGGCTTTGTCGAACAGTGCCCGTTCGGCATCGGTGAGGCCGGCCCTGCCCTGCTCCAATTGTGCGAGGAGCCGGTCCTGTTCGGCCGGCGCTTTTCCGTGAAGGGTGTCGTAGAACTCCTCGGTGGTGCGAAGGTTTCCATCCACCTTGGCGAGCATCTTGCGGCCGATCGCCTTGAACGTCTGGAAATATTCCACGGCGTTGTCCGTGAAGTTATCCCAGTCCTGATAGATCTTCCACGAGACACCGTGCTGTTCGAGGCGTTCAGGGTAGGTGGTCCAGTCGTAACCGCCGTGGTCATAACCGTAGGCTGCGTTGGTGACGGCACGCTTGGTGCTGGCCGGTTCGCTGCCCGTGGTTCCGCTCCAGAGATAATTCCGGTTGGGGTTGGTGGAGCCGTTCACGGAGCAATGGTAGGCGTCGCAGATGGTGAAGGTGTCCGCGAGTTCGTATTGCAGCGGGATGTCCTGGCGTTCGTAGAACGTCATGGTGGACGCGCTCTTGGCGGGAATCCACTGATCGCACCAGCCGCTGTTCCACGCCGTGGTGGTGCCGTTGAAGGAGTGGTCCAGATCGCCCAGGTACTGGATATCGGAACCGGGCCTGCCGGCGAGTTCGGCCGCTTTGCGCAGGGAGAACGGGAGCACGTCCCCGCCGGTGGCGCGCGGCTGCTCGAACATGGACTTACCGGTCCGCAGGCGGGTAACGGCTTTGTCCCCATAACCGCGAACCCCGCGCAGTGATCCAAAGTAGTGATCGAAAGAGCGGTTCTCCTGCATGAGCACAATGACGTGCTTGATGGACTGCAGGCTTCCCGGCGGGACCGGCTTGGCCATGGCTGCCTGCACCGAGGGCGGCAGCAGCGATCCTGCGGCTGCAAGCGCCGTCGCTGCAGCCGCGGTGCCAAGGAAGCCGCGGCGGGAGAGCCCGGACGAATCGGTTGAACGATTAACCATTTCAGGGTTGTTCGAGGACATTCAGGGGTACCTTTCGTGGTCAGAGTTGACCGGGCCAGCCTAATCAGGGCGGATGAACCTGGGATGAAAGCGGGGGAAACCGGCGGGGTGTGTCGCGCAGATCACACCCCAGGATTCGCAAGCAGGGAATCCGGCGTCCCTAATTGAGGGCAATCACCAGCATTTGATTGGTGCCGGGAATGCACGTCTGCAGGACGGCCCTGGGGAAGCCGTCGAAAGCCGCCGAGACATGGCTGGTGGTGCCGCCCAAGGGGACCTGGCCACGGGCATCCACGGTATAGGTCCCATAGCCGGGGAGTGTGACCGTTTGGCCCACCTCGATGCCCGAAAAACGCGCCCACCCGCCACAGTAATCGTGTTCGGTGATGAA
The DNA here is from genome assembly GCF_054161505.1 of Arthrobacter sp. R3-55. Taxonomy (NCBI): domain Bacteria; kingdom Bacillati; phylum Actinomycetota; class Actinomycetes; order Micrococcales; family Micrococcaceae; genus Arthrobacter; species Arthrobacter sp. R3-55. The sequence goes on from NZ_CP096423.1 coordinate 1,263,106, forward strand.
GAGTGAAAAGTCATCAGTGGGGGTGTAATGGACCGGGCCGATGCAGGCATCCACCATCTCCTGGCCGCCCGAGCCAGCCACCTCAATGGTCCATTCGCCCCGGCTGCCGGGCAGGCGGGCAATGGACCCGCCGCCGTCGGGAAGTTGCCCCGCCATTGGACCCACGACGGCGGGAGCCACCTGGCGCTGGAACGTCACGGCGTGCGGGCCAAGTGCCAATCCGGAAGGCGGCGTCGGACTCCACGTTGTTCCATTGCCGGCCAACGGCGGCGTTGCGGCCACCGCGGACATGATGGCGACAGTCAGCAGCAGGGTCTTGAGGTGCGGGTACGGCACCTTCTTGCGAAAGGAATCGATCGCAGATGACAGGTTCTGTGGTTGTGGGTTGTCCTGCCGATTCATGGGAACCCCAAGCGCAATTGGAACCGGCCTGGACGCCGGAACAGTTATTCAGAAATCCCCAGACACTATCGATTGTAGGAACTCCCGGGTCGATCTGAACCTGATGGGGCTACTCGTCTTTCCAACCGGTCACTACTTGGTTGCGACGCCGGAAGCTCTGGGCTGAGAAGAACATGGATGCACCCAACGACGTATCCCATATGAAGGTCATCCACACGGACTGCGGTAAGGCAACAATGTCGGCTGATGCGTGCACCCACTGCGGCACGCCCTTGACCGCCGCCACCACGAGCTGGCACAGCTTCAAACGCAGCGACCATCCGCTGGCACACTGAGGAGAATTGGACATGGCAGGGAGGTTGTTCCTGACTTATCCGCTGGCTGACGATCCGACATTGCGCCGGTTCTGTACTGGGGGAGATCTGTCGGTCCGGCTCCCTGCCCACTGGGTTTGAAGCATCTGCGCGAGTCGCAGCCTCAACAGTTAGACGACTGTTGAAAATGAGACGGTGGCAGGAAAGCAGTTCCTGACTTGCCCGCTTCGTGACGATCGGCACCTCGTGCACGAACTGTCTACGCGGAGATCTGTCGGTTCGGCTTCCCTGTCACTCACCTAGGGCGATCGGGCCGGACGGAGTTGTGACTTGATAGGAACGTGCAGCTTAGCTCTTCAGTGCTTTGTCCGCCCGGCCCGGTCAATCGTGCTCGCCTCAAAATCCGTCGATAGGAATGAGCGCACATGACTCTCACAACGACGCTGCCCGTCAGGGCAGTCACCATCGGGGTAGACACGCACTCGATGTTTCACCACGCGCCAGCTCTGGACTCCATGGGGCATCTACTGGATGACCGCCGTTTTCCCGCCAACCTCGCCGGATACCAAGACCTGTTGGACTGGTCCTCGGGCTTTGGGATCATCAGCGCCTTCGGCATCGAATGCACCGGCTCCTATGGGGCCGGCCTAACAAGGCATCTGCTGGCCGCAGGGGTAGATGTCATCGAGGTCAACAGGGGACACTCATTGACCCGTAGCCGCTCACGGAAAAACGACGCTATAGACGCAGAAGAAGCAGCCCGCAAAGTGCTCTCCGGTCAATGCTCTTCACCAGCCAAAGACACAACCGGCACCGTTGAAGCCATCCGTCACGTGTATCTTGTGCGGGACTCCGCCATCAAATCCCGCACGGCTGCACTTGTCCAGGTGAGAGACATCCTCGTTACGGCACAAGGCATTCTGAAGGACCGATTGGACGCCGGAGCAAGCCGCCAAATATGCGCTGCGGGAACTCGGCCGGCGCATCTCTGCACTCACCGTTCAGATCAACGAGACCGAAAAGCACCTGACCAAGCTGCTGCACGCAATCGCGCCAACCATGATGGCACTGCCCCAAGTCGGGCCTGTCACCGCTGCCCAGCTACTGATAACAGCCGGAGAAAACATCGACAGATTCCCCAGCGAGGCCGCGTTCGCCCGCCTCTGCGGCGTCGCACCAGTGCCGGTTTCCTCAGGTAGATCCCACAGAATGCGACTTCATAGAGGTGGCAACCGCCAAGCCAACAGATCCATCTATCTGATCACTGTCGGTAGCCTCAAACTCGACCCAAAATCCCAGGCATATCGAGACCGCAAACGGGCGCAAGGACATTCCAAAGGAGACGTTATCCGCAGCCTGAAACGCTACGTCGCAAGAGAGCTCTACTACGCCCTCAAGAAGGACCTCCAAGAACATAACCGAGTCGTCAAGCTGAGGCCCTAGTCCCGTCGGCTATTCAGCTTGTGAGAAGACTTCTTTCGCGACGGTGATGGCTGACATTGCTTTGGGCCATCCGGCGTAGAAAGCCATGTGGATGATCGCCTCTTTGAGTTCGGTCTCGGTCAGTCCGTTGGTCCGTGCGCGGGCGAGGTGCCCGCGGAGCTGGTCGGTACTGCCGCTGGTGATCAGGCTGGCGACCGTGATCAGGCTGCGGTCCCGGGGTGGAAGTTCTTCGCGTTCCCATATGTCGCCGAAGAGAACGCCGTCTGTGAGATCAACGAGTTTCGGGGCGAAATCGCCGATGAGTTGCTGTGCCCTGGTCTGGTGTGAATCGCTCATGTGCTGAACCTTTCAATATGTGTAACTGTAGGTGCGCGGGCGCCGGCTGTTGCTGCCGAGCGCTTAGCGGGCGGGGAGAAGTCCTAAACGTTGTAGCCATGATTCGACGGCGGCTCCGGCGTCCCGGACCTCTTCGCCTTTGACCGCAAGGCCTTGGCCGATGGTTGAACCGGTGCAGGATTGTTCGTAGTCGCGTGCGGTGTTGCCCAGCCCGCTCATGGCATGGGTGGTGAACGTGGTCATGATCATTGGGGCCCTGACGTTCCAGATGCCGCTGGCCAGGATCACCGTGTCGTACTGCTGTATGGAGGGCAGCGGGTTGCTGATCCCCGGGCGTGCGTCCTCGTCCTGTTCGCGGACGTTCCGGGCGACGGTGGCGTCATAGCTGTCCGGGTAGGGTTCAGCGGCTTCGATGCGGTGTACCTGGCACGGGATCAGGGCGCTGATCATGCCCGCGAGTACCTCGGTGTTGCCGATCTCCAGGTTGGTTCGGTCTCCGTAGTAGTAGTTTTCACCTGCCCGTGAGAAGTAGGCGAGCATTACCCGTTGGCCTCCCTGGCCTGGTCCTGTGCTGTTTGGTGGGGGCCTGGTGTCTGTTGAGGGCACGGTGGGTGGTCCTTGGGGTGTGCAGGCTGCTGTTGTTGCGGCGAGCAGGGCACCGGTCAGACCGGCGGCCGCTCCGCGAAGGGCGGACCGCCGGCTGACGTTCAAAGGGTTGAGGGCCACGGGATTGCCGGCGCTTTAGTTGTAGCGGCGGCCGCCGAGCCAGCTGACCATGGCGGGGTCGCGGTGGTCGAAGAACAGGCTGGCGCCGGTGTCCAGGGTGGTGATGGTGGTCATTTGCTCTTCGGTGAGGGTGAAGTCGAAGACGTCCAGGTTTTGGGCCATCCGCTCGGGCCGGACTGACTTGGGGATGACGACGACGTCGCGCTGGATGAGCCAGCGGAGCACCACCTGGGCGACTGACTTGCCGTGTGCTTCGGCGATGGCGCTGAGGACCGGATCGGTGAAGAGGTTGTTCTTGCCTTCGGCGAAGGGTCCCCAGGATTCGATCTGGACGCCGCGTTCGCGCATCAGTTCCTGATCCGCGAACCGCTGATGGAAGGGATGCGTTTCGATCTGGTTGACCGCCGGGACGATTTCGTTGTGGTCGATGAGGTCAACAAGGCAGTCGGGGTGGAAGTTTGAGACGCCGATGGCGCGGGCGAGGCCTTCCTTGTTCAGGTCCTGCATGGCGCGCCACTCGCTGTAGTAGTCCCCGAGCGGCTGGTGGATCAGGTAGAGGTCCAGGTAATCCAGTCCGAGGCGGTTCAGGGAATTCTGGAATGAGCGCTTCGTGTCGTCGTAGACGCTGCCGGTGGGTGCGTGCTGGATCCAGAGTTTGGTGGTGATGAACAGTTCGTCCCGGTTGATCCCGCTGGCCTTGATCGCGGCGCCCACGGCGTTTTCGTTGCCGTAGGAGGCTGCGGTGTCCAGGTGACGGTAGCCGGTGGCCAGCGCTGCTTCGACGGCGGCCTGGGTTTCTTCTTCGGGGATCTGGAATACGCCGAAGCCGAGGATGGGCATTTCGATACCGTTGTTGAGAGTGACGTTTTTCATGGGTTTGTCCTTAATGTCGTTCTGTTGAGGTCTAGGCGTGGGTAGTGGTGTGGGCGGCCAGGTAGTCGTGCTCGCTGACGGGTTCGAGCCACGTCGCGGTGTGTCCGTTGTCGTGTTCGACCAGGGCCAGGTGGCACATCAGGCTGTCCTGTGTTGCGCCGTGCCAGTGTTCTTCCCCTGGCGGGGTGTAGACGGTGTCTCCGGCGCGCATGAGGATGACCTTCCCGTCGCGGGTGGCTACCAGTCCCGCTCCGTCGGTGCAGTGCAGTGTCTGACCGAGGGGGTGGGAGTGCCAGTGGGTGCGGGCGGCAGGGCTGAAGCGGACCATGGCAGAGTTCAGCCGTGAGGGATCGTCGCCGGACTGCAGTGCGTTCAGATACACGTCACCGGTGAATTTTTCGGTGGGCCCCTTGGAGGTTGGGCCCGGAATCGCGAGACGCATTGAAGTTCCTTTCGAGAGACTGGGTTGGATCAGTTCCTGGTTGGTTGCGAACGACGCTGTGGTGCCAGGGATACGACGACAAGGATGACGAGCAAGACCGCGGTGGCACCGAGACTGGCGCGCAGCCCTGTCATGAACTCGCCACTGGCCAGGACAGCACCGAAGATGGCCACACCCAGGGACCCGCCAACTTGACGGGCGGTGTTGACCACCCCGCTGGCCGTGCCGGCCCGTTCGGCGGCGACGTTATCCATGACCTGGGCAATGATCGGCGGGACAGTGAACGAACCACCAACGCCGACCGGGATCATGAAAGCTGCGACGAGCAGGACCGGCGCATCCGCAGGAAGCAGACACAGGCCGATCAGGCCGGCAGTCATGATCAGCTGGCCCGCGGCGATCATCGCCACATGCCCATACCGGGCCATCAGCCGTGCCACCCACGGGTTCAGGACGGCAACAAGAGCCGTCATCGGCAGGAACAACAAACCGGTTTCCAGAGCAGAGGATCCGCGTTCCTGCTGGAAATAGAGGCTTTGCACGAACACGATGCCGTAGAAAGCAGCCATCGTCACCACAGCGATGATCAGCGCGGTGGACACTGCCCGGGACCGGAACAGATCCAACGGGATCATCGGATGCCGGCCTTTGGATTGGGTGGTGATGAAAGCTGCGATTGAGATCGCGCTGATGCCGAACAGTGTCAGGATGGCCGGGCTGCCATATCCTGCCTCAGCGCCTTCGATGATGCCGTACGTCAGTGCCGCCAGTGCTGCGACTGCGGTGACCTGACCGGCCCAGTCGAAGGGCGCGGGACGGCGGGCCGAAGGCGCGACTCGGGAAAGGGCCATCATTGCTGCGGCACCGACGGGCAGGTTGACGAAGAAAATCAGCCGCCAGTCGAGCTGCGTCAACAGCCCGCCCAGGACCGGGCCGGCAGCGGCGGCCACTGAACCGCCCAGGCCCCAGTACACAATTGCCCGACCCCGGGAGGCCGGGTCATGGTAGGCCTCCCGGATCAGGGCCAGGGAAGCGGGGGTGATCATGGCCGCCCCGATGCCTTGCAGGATGCGAGCAGCGATAAGGACCGGCAGCGTCGGGCTTAGCGCGCATGCGGCAGAAGCGACAATGAAGATCAGCATGCCCAACCCGTAGGCGCGCCGGGCGCCTGCACGGTCCGAGAGCGTGCCGGCGAACAGTTGGAGGGCAGAGAACATCAACGTGTACCCGGTCACGACCCACTGCAGTCCGGAGAGGCCACCGCCAAGGTCATTCCGGATTTCCGGGAGGGCGACGTTGACGATCTGAGCGTCCAAGGCGACCACAAAGAATCCCAGCATGGCCACTATCAGGGACGCCCTGGGTCGGACGACGACAGCTGGACGGCTGGCAGTGGGGACAGACATGGTGTCCTTTCGAAACACGGAAACGGTCTTCTTCAAGAAAACCAGCCCTTTTACGGGCGCGGGAGTGCCTGTTGTGCGGTGTACTGGCAGTTCCTGTTAGACCGTTCCCGTACCGCCGTAGCCTAGAAGGCATGGACAACACCAACGACGTCCGCGATTTCCTCATGAGCCGCCGGGCACGCATCACCCCGGCCCAGGCAGGGCTCCCCGCCTACGGCGGGACCAGGAGAGTGAGCGGCCTCAAACGCGAAGAAGTAGCCATGCTCTCCGGGGTGAGCACCGAGTACTACGCCCGGCTCGAACGAGGAAACCTGCGAGGTGTGTCCGAGTCCGTTCTCGACTCGTTGGCCCGTGCCCTGCAGCTGGATGAAGCCGAACGCGCGCACCTGTATGACCTCGCCAAAGCGGCCGGGCCCACCCCGGCATCCGCCGCGCGGCGTTCCCGTGCAGACGTGCGGCCCAGCATCGAAAGAGTCTTGGCAGGGATGACCGGGACACCCGCCTACGTCCGGAACGCCCGCATGGACGTCGTGGCCGCCAACAGCCTGTGCTTCGCCCTCTACACCGACATCCTCAGCCCCGAAAAGCTGCCGCTGAACCTTGCCCGGTTCATGTTCCTTGATCCCCGGTCCAAGGACTTCTTCGTCGACTGGGATACCCTCGCCGACGACTTCGCAGCGTCCATGCGCACAGAATCCGGACAGAACCCCCGCGATCGGGCATTGAACAGCCTCATCGGTGACCTCGCCGCTGGCAGCACCGAATTCTCCACACGGTGGGCCCGGCATAATGTGCGGTTCCACCGCAGCGCCCGCAAGAGAATGCGCAACCAACTCGTCGGCGAGATCGAGCTCACCGGCGACGCCCTGGAACTGCCCGGCGAAGGACTCACCCTGATCGCCTACTCAGCCGAACCCGGAAGCCAAGCCCAAGATCAACTCGACTTCCTCGCCAGCTGGAGCGCCAACATCAAAACCACCTCGAACCCGCACCACTGAACCCGCCGACGGCCTAGCCGGCAACGTCTTCCCGAACCGGCCGGAAATGGGGTTAATGGGGGAGGGGTTGACAATAGGAACATCTCGCCGTCGCACCTCAAGAGACCCTGACGCCCGACTCCCCTGAAACGGAGATCCCCGCATGACAGCTCCCGACGTCACCGGTGCACCGCCCGGGAAGACGGCACCCACCAACCGACACCGCCGGCTCCACCCTGCCTGGATCGTGGCAGCGGTGGCATTCCTTGCCTTGGTGGGAGCTGCCGGCTTCCGTGCGGCACCCGGTGTACTGATGGTGCCGTTGCAGGAGGAATTCGGCTGGTCCACCACGGTGTTGTCCTTGGCCGTCAGCATCAACCTGGTCCTGTTCGGGCTGACGGCGCCCTTCGCTGCAGCACTGATGGAACGGTTCGGCATCCGGAAAGTCACCTCACTTGCGCTGTGCCTCATCGGGCTGGGTTCGGCGCTCACGGTGTTCGTGAACCAGTCCTGGCAGATCCTGCTCACCTGGGGCTTGCTGATCGGGCTCGGCACAGGTTCCATGGCACTGGTGTTCGCGGCGACCATCGCCAACACCTGGTTTGCCAAGAGCCGCGGACTGGTCATCGGTATCCTGACGGCAGGCAGTGCTGCCGGCCAGCTGGTATTTCTTCCCTTCATCGCCGCCCTTGCCCAGAACCCCGGCTGGCGGGGAGCATCCCTGCTCATTGCCGCCGGCGCGCTCGCCGTTGTCCCGCTGGTGCTGAGATGGCTCCGGAACTCACCCGCCGACGTCGGGGTGTTGCCTTACGGGGCCGAGGAACCGGGCGACGCGCCAACAGGTGCGACATCAGTCGCGACGCCGGCCGGCAAGCCTGCCGCTGGAGGCGGAGCGCCCGCACTGTCGCCGCCGAAGGACTCCGCCAATGCCGCTGTCCGTGCCCTGCAGGTACTGAAACGGGCCAGCAAAGTGCGCACCTTCTGGGCCTTGGCTGCCGGTTTCGCCATCTGCGGAGCAACCACCAACGGACTGATAGGCACGCACTTCATTCCCTCCGCGCATGACCACGGCATGCCCGAGACTACGGCGGCAGGGTTGTTGGCCGTCGTCGGAATTTTCGACATCGTGGGGACCATCGCCTCGGGATGGCTGACCGATCGCTTCAATCCCAAAGTCCTGTTGGCGGTGTACTACCAGTTCCGCGGGATCGGGCTGCTGGTATTGCCGCTGCTGCTGGGCTCGTCCGTGGAACCGAGCATGATCATCTTCGTGGTGGTTTACGGCCTCGACTGGGTGGCCACAGTGCCGCCAACTGCGGCGATCTGCCGATCGGTGTTCGGCGCGGACGGTTCCGTGGTTTTCGGCTGGGTATTCGCCGCCCACCAGCTGGGAGCAGCCGTGGCCGCACTGCTCGCCGGATTTATCCGGGATGCCACCGGGCACTACAACTACGCCTGGCTCGGCGCGGCTGCCATGTGCACCGTGGCCGCGGTGATCAGCGCCACCATCCGTAAAGATGCCGTGAAGAAGGAACCCGTGGGCGTCGCCTAACTCATGCCCACCGGTGCGTTGCGGGGCCCGCTCTGCGCGCTATTCGCTCAATAGAGCACGCAAAGCGGGCCCCGCAACGGGGGTTTTAGCCCGCCTCGGTGATCCGGAACGCCAGCGTCCGCGCTTCCGGGCGCAGCGCGTAGTCCGGCCAGACGTCCGGACCGCATGCCCTGGATCCGAGGCCGTGCTGGGCGGCATCAAGGTACAGGTAGCTGCCCTGGCTTGCCGGCAACTCGTGCGGGTGACCCGCCGCTGAGACTTCCTGCGCAGTGTGCCGGGTGAGCGTAAAACCGGGCAGGCGGCCGCGGGAGTCCGGGACGGCGTCGAGTTTCAGCCACGGGGAACCTGCCTGCTGCAGGTCAAGCGACCGGACAGCACTGCGGTGTCCCGATTCCTGCGGTTTGGCGTACGGCACCGTGAGCTCGTCAATGCCCGCTGAGTACCGTCCCACCAGGGTGGCGTGCATGCTGTCCGGGTACGATTCCCGCGGTCCTGCACCAAACCATGACGCCCCGTCCACGGAGGCCGGCAGCTCGAATCGGACCCCCACGCGAGGCCAGATGATGTCCCAACCTGTGCTGGGAACGATGTCCACCAGGAGGAACAGATCGCCTCCGGACAGCTGCCAGTTTTCCTCGACCGAGACCCACTGGGAAGCGTCGGCAGCGGCGTAGCGGGTCCGGACCACCACCGAGGATTCGCCGGCTGAAACCTTCTCCACCCTGGCGGTGATCCGGTCCAGGCCGGCAGCGCGCCACACCGTTTCCATGGATGGAGCAGGAGTGCCGTTGCCGTTGTTAAGCCACGGGTCGGCCAGGTCATAGCTCCCGCGGCCGGCGCCGGCATCGTTGTCCGTGGGGGCACGCCACAGCTCCAGCCTCGGACCGGACACTGGCAGCCCTGCCAGGGAGATCAACCGGCCCGCCTCAAAGACAGCCGGTCCCAGGGAGAGGGTCCCCTCCGCATCAAGAGCGGCAGGTGCGGAGGATGCCAAGGGACGCGGTAGCCGAAGCGAAGCAGGTGCTTCGGTCATCTCCAGCTGGGCTGCCGAGATGACGTGCCCGGCCTCAGCCCACCCTGTGTCCTTGCGGAGGACAGCCTCCACCGTGAGCCAGTGTTCACCGACTCCCACAGCTGCGAACCCCGGGAGCTCAATGCGAGCGGTGCTGCCCGCAGCAAGCTGGCTGCCTTCCTGTGTGAGGACGTCCAGCTCGCCGGAGTCAACCGGAACGCCGTCGAACTCAGTACGCCAACGCAGGACGACGTCCGAGGCATCTGCCGTGTGCCGCAGGTTGGCGACGGAGACGAACCGGCGGATGCCGCCGTCGGACGCTTCGGTGGAGAAGCCCAACCGCAGGGGAGCGACGATCTGTTTGTACTCGAAGAGACCAGGGCTAGGCGTCGAATCGGAGAGGACCATGCCGTCCATGACGAAGTTGCCGTCGTGGACAACCTCGCCGAAGTCGCCGCCGTAGGCGTAGAACTCCGTGCCATCGGCTGTGGTGGTGCGGATGCCGTGATCACGCCATTCCCACACGAATCCGCCGTGAAGCCGAGGGAAGCGGTCCACCAGGTCCTCATACTGGTCGATGGCCCCCGGCCCGTTGCCCATGGCGTGCACGTACTCGCACAGGATGAACGGTTTACTGCGTTGCCGGGCAGACTCCGCCGCGGAGCAACCCAGCAGGAGCGCCCCGGAATCGTCCCGGCCGATCGCCTCGGTTTCCGGAACGGAAGAGTACATCCGCGAGTAGACGTCCGTGTAGGCGCCCGTGTAGTCACCTTCGTAGTGGACGGGCCTGCCGGCGTCCCGGGCATGCGCCCAGGCGGACATCGCTGCCAGGTTGGCGCCTGTGCCGGACTCATTGCCGAGGGACCACATGATGATGGAGGGGTGGTTCTTGTCCCGCTCCACCGTGCGTTCCATCCGGTCCACGTACGCCTCACGCCACGCGGGATCATCACTGGGGTTGCCCACCCAACCGTGACGTTCAAAACCGTGCGTCTCCAGATCGCATTCAAGGATCACCCAAAATCCCATCTCGTCCGCAATGTCCAGCAAGCGCGGGTGCGGCGGGTAGTGGCTGGTGCGGATCGCGTTGACGTTGAACTGCTTCATCAGGGCAAGGTCGGCCCGGGCAAAGTCCTCATCGAAAACCCTGCCGCGGTCAGGATGGGTTTCATGGCGGTTCACGCCGTGGAACACCACACGCCGTCCGTTCACCAGGAACTGGTCACCCTTGATCTCCACGGTTCGGAAACCCAGTCGAAGCGAAATGGTCTCGCCTTCGCTGTGCACCGTTGCGTTGTAGAGGCGCGGAACCTCAGCGGACCAAGGTTCGACGGCGGTGATCGCCACCGGGGCGACGTCGGCAGGGGAGTCCCAGACGACGTCGACGTCCAGTTCCGGAACCGACAGCCGGACCGGGTAGGCGGCTGTGTCCGCAGTGATCTCCGGGTCGATGATGCCTGAACCGGCGGAGTAGGACGTCTGCAGCCAGAGGTCCTCGATGCCCGTCTTGGGGCGGACTTGGAGTGTGACATCGCGGAAGATGCCGGGCATCCACCACTGGTCCTGGTCCTCAACGTAGCTCGATGCCGACCATTGGTGGACGCGGACCGCAATCACGTTATGCCCGGTACGGAGGGCCTCAGTCACCTCGAATTCCTGCGCCAGGCGGCTGCCGGTCCCTACGCCGATTTCCACGCCGTTGAGCCATACCTTGTAGCGGGATTCCACGCCGTCGAACCGCAACACTGTTTTTTCGTCGAGGGTCCAGGTCTCCGGAACCTCGAAGGAGCGGCGATAGTCACCGGTGGGGTTCTCGTCCGGGACATGCGGCGCATCGGTGGGAAAGGGGAACTGGACGTTGGTGTAGATGGGGCGGCCATAGGTGCCCCCGCCCTCCAACACCCAGTGGGCGGGAACCGGGATCCGGTCCCAGCCGGAGTCGTCCAAGCCTTCCTCGGAGACTCCTTCGACGGCCTCGCCCTGGGGAAGGACGCCCCGGCCGCCGGGTGTGCCGGGCGCACCGGGGAGAAGCCGGAACCGCCACTGGCCATTGAGGGACAGGGTGGGCGCGTCAGTGTGCAGCCAGGAGCGGGCCGGGACCCTGTTGCCGGTGCCCGGGCCGGTATCGGTGATGTATTGGACGTCGGGTGACGGGTTCATTACTTGACGGCTCCTTCTGTCAGCCCACCGCGCCAGAAGCGCTGCAGGACGATCATGGCGATGCTGAGCGGAATGATGGAGAGCAGCACTCCGCCGGTGGTCAGTTCGTAGAATTCAGGCAAACGGTCAACCTGGCTCAACCAGTTGTTCAAGCCCAGCGTGATGGGGTACAGCTCCGAGTCGGACAACATGACCAAGGGCAGGAAGTAGTTGTTCCAAATACCCACCAATTGGAACAGGAACACGGTGACCAAAGCGGGGGTCAGTACCTTGAGCCCGATGGTGTGGAAGATGCGCAGCTCCCCGGCGCCGTCGATCCTGGCTGCTTCGATCAGCGAGGTATCCACTGTGGCTTGGGCATAGATCCTGCAAAGGAAAAGCCCGAAGGGGGAGACCAGCGACGGCAGGAGGACACTCCAGTAGGTGTTGGCCAGGCCCATCTGGCTGAACAGAAGGAAGAGGGGCAGCGCAGTGGCCGTTCCGGGAACCAGCACGCCGCCCAGGATGGTGCCGAAGACCAGGTTGCGGCCCCTGAACTCATACTTGGCCAGCGCGTAGCCTCCAGCGGCAGCAAAGTAGGTGGCCAGGAGTGCGCCGACACCTGCGTAGATTGCCGAGTTCAGGAACCAGCGGCCAAAAATGCCGTTGTCGTAGCTGACCACGCGGCCGATGTTTTCCCACAAGGAGAAAGTCGGCGCGAACCAGAAACCGTTGGTGGAGAAGAGATCGGCGGTGGACTTGGTGGAAGCTACGAAGACCCAGTACACGGGAATCAGGAAATACAAGGCCACCACCACCAAAAGGGAGGTGACAATGATGGTGGAGGACCGTCGTCGTCCGGCTGAACGGTCAGGGCCTGCCGAAGGTTTGCTGCGGACGGCGTTGGAGGCGGGCTTCGTGGCGGTGGCGGTCATGAGGACTTCCTGTTCGTCAGTGCGAGGAAGGCGAAGGACAGGGCAAAGGCGGCCACGGCGATGATGACCGACTGGGCTGCGGCGACGTTGTAGTCGTTGTAGGCAAACGCAGTGGTGTAGGCACTGAGGTTTGGCGTGTACTGGCTGTCGATGGCCGGGGCCACGGTCTTGAGCACCTGTGCCTCCGCGAAGAGCTGCAGGGTACCGATGATGGAGAACACCGTGGTGAGCATGAGTGCCGGACGAATCAGGGGGAGCTGGATGCTCCGGGCAACGCGCCAGGTTGAAGCACCGTCCACCTTGGCTGCTTCATAGAGCTCCACCGGAATGGCTTTAAGCTGCGCCACGATGATCAGCATGTTGTAGCCCGTGTAACTCCAGGTGACGATGTTTGCGATGGACCACAGCACGCTGTTGGCACCAAGGAAATCAGGGGTCAGGCCCACCACTTTGGCGACATCGAACAGCGGGCTGAGGCCGGGGACATAGAGGAAGGACCACAGGATGGTCGCGATGACGCCAGGCACGCCGTAAGGGAGAAAGTACGCTGCGCGGAAGAAGCCCGGCCACTTTGCCGAGGCCGACTCGAGCATGAGGGCCAACGCCGTACACAGGACGATCATGACCGGCACCTGGACAACTCCGAACAGGAGCATCCTGCCGATCGAGGCAACGAAACTGCCATCGGACAGGGCCTGGGCGTAATTGCTGAAACCGGCGAACTCACTGCTCACGCCGGCTTCCCCGAAGAGCCCGCTGCGGGTCACTTTGGTGAAACTGGACATGATGGCCACCACGATGGGCAGCAGGAACGTGAGGACGAAGAGGGCCAGGAATGGTGCCAGCAGCACCCAGGGAGCGCGGGCGGCGGCGCCGTTCCGCTTGCCGGCCTGTTTGTTCTGTTTGCCTGAGAGGCTTGCGGTGGCGGGACGCTGCACGGTGGGTGCGGTGCGGGTAGTCGTCATGCCGTTTCCTTCCGGATGGTGAGGCCCTTGTTCTTGAAGACCGTGATGATCTGCTGCTCAGAAGCGGCGATGGAATCCACCAACGAGGTACCGAACGCCTTCTTGCGGAAACCGTCGCTCAGGATGTTGAAGGACTGCTGGGTTACCGGCCACCAGGACCAGTCCGGGTTCTGCTGCCGGGTAGCGGGAACAAAGACTTCCTCGTTGTAGCGTTGGCCGCCGAAGAACGCAGATGGCTGTTGCCGGTCCGTGCCGATGAAGTCGGGGTTGGGTGACCACCCAATGCCGCTGTTCTTGATCTGGGCGTCGATGCCCTCCTTGGACGTGGTCAGCCACACCGCGAACTCAAGTGCTTCCTTGGGGTGCTTGCTGTTGGCCAGGACCGCAGCCGTGGAACCGCCGAGGTAGCTTGAGCCGAAGCCCGTAGCACCCCAGGTGGGCATGGGGGCAGCGCGCCACTTTCCTTCCGAGCCACTGACGCCCTGGACCAGGGCATCACCCCAGCTGCCGGTGATGGTCGAGGCAATCCCACCCTTGGCCGCTGCCGCAAACCAGCCCGGGGAGAAGGCGCCGTACGCGGTGGTGACGAGGTCGTCGTCGATCGCTTTATCGAAGAAGCGCGCTGTGTTGAGTGTGGCGTCGTCGGTCATGTTGATGACCCAGCCATCCTCCTCCGGGCGCAGCCACTGCGCACCTGCCTGTCCCGCGAATGAGGCGAACGGGGAGGCATCGCTGATGGGGAAGCAGTCCAAGTAGCTGTCCACGGAACGAAGTTCGGCGGCCAACGCAGCCCACTCATCCCAGGTTTTCGGGTTGCTGCCGCCCACCTTGTCCAGGATGGCCGGCTGGTAGAACATGCCCATAGGGCCCGCGTCCTGGGGAATGCCATAGACGCCTCCTGTGTAGGAGACCTGCTTCCACAGGGTGGGGTCGTACAAATGGGCGTGGTCGTTGGCGCCGTAGCGGGCGAGATCCACCAGGCCGTTCACCAGCATGAACTCCGGGATGGACCGGAACTCAACCTGCGCAAGATCAGGCCCGCCCCCGGCTGCCAAGGCCGAGTAGAGCTTCTGGTATCCGCCGGAGTTGCCGCCGGGGATCCACACCACATCCACCTGGATGTTCGAATGCGCAGCGTTCCAGACGTCGGCGACCTTCTGGAAATCCTTGAGCCACGCCCAATAGGTGAGCCGCACGGGCTCGCCGGCGGCGGGGATGGTGGGGGCAGCGTTGACGGACTGCGTCCCTGGGGTAGCGCACCCGGTCAGCAAGCCCATGGCTGCTGTTCCCAGGCCTGCGCCCAGGAGTTGTCTTCGCGTGAATCGGGTCATGAGCCTTCACCTCTTCGTGTCAGGTTGACGATGGCGCGGCATTGGATTCGTGGGTCCCACCGCGGCAAGTGTGACCACGGTAACAGAAAATTCGAGTGGTTACTCGAATTTCATTTTTGATACGTAACACGCATGTACACTGGCTAGCCATGACCACAAAGGACGTGGGCCGCGCAGTGCGGCGAGGCCCCTACGCGAAATCCGAAGAACGGCGCCGAACCATCCTGGACGCCGCCCACGAGGTGTTTGCTGCCCACGGGTACCGTGGTGGATCGTTACAGGATGTTGCTGACAAGGTGGGGCTGAGCCAAACAAGCCTGTTGCACTACTTCCCGTCCAAACGCGATCTCCTGATGGCAGTCCTGGAACGCCGCGATGAAATCACCGGCGATGCTTTCCCTGACGACATGGAAGAGGGCCTGGTTGACTCG
The DNA here is from genome assembly GCF_054161505.1 of Arthrobacter sp. R3-55. Lineage (NCBI taxonomy): Bacteria > Bacillati > Actinomycetota > Actinomycetes > Micrococcales > Micrococcaceae > Arthrobacter > Arthrobacter sp. R3-55. The sequence goes on from NZ_CP096423.1 coordinate 1,278,390, forward strand.
GTCATCCGGACGGCGCTCTTCAACGAGAACATTCCGGGCGTGGTTGAGCTGTACATCGTTCTGTGCGCCGAGTCCGTCACCGATTCCCACCCCGGGCGGGTTTACTTCACCGAGCGCTTCGAACGCCTCCGGAAGAGCTATGCGCTGCGCTTTGCCGAGCTGGCCGCCCAGGGCAGGCTCCGGCCCGGAGTTGATCCTGATGAAGCGGCCATGTCCCTGGTTGCCCTCTGGGACGGGCTCCAGACGCAGTGGTTGCTGGCCCCGGACGAGGTAGACGTGGTGAAGGGCCTGCGCGGCTATTTCAACCTGGTGGTCCTCCCCGAACCCTGACCCAACTGCGACTTACTTGGGTCAGCCGCGGAAGGCCCCGATGCCCGTGATGTGTTGGCCAAGGATCAGGGTGTGGACCTCATCTGTACCTTCATAGGTCCGGACGGATTCGAGGTTGTTGGCATGGCGCAGCGGTGAGTAATCCAGGGTTACGCCGTTGCCGCCAAGAATGGTGCGCGCCTCGCGGGCGATCTTGATGGCCTCGCGGACGTTGTTCAACTTGCCGAGGGAAATCTGCTGGGGCTGGAGATGCCCGGCGTCCTTCAAACGGCCCAGGTGGAGAGCCAGCAAGGTGCCCTTCTGGATCTCCACCAGCATGTTCACCAGCTTCTCCTGCGTGAGCTGGTAGCCGGACAGCGGACGGCCGAATTGGAGCCGGGTTCCGGCGTACTCCAATGCGGCTTCGTAGGAGTCGCGTGCCGCACCCATGGCACCCCACGCGATGCCGTAGCGGGCCTCGTTCAGGCACGAGAATGGGCCCCTAAGTCCCATGGCACCAGGGAGGATGGCCTCCGGACCCAGCTCCACGGCGTCGAACGTTACATCGCACTGAACCGAGGCGCGCATGGAGAGCTTCGGCTCGATCGGCGTCGCGGTCACACCGGCAGTTCCCGCGGGAACAAGGAAGCCGCGGATTCCGTCGCCGGTATTGGCCCACACCACCATGACGTCCGCGATCGACGCCAGGCCGATCCATCGTTTGGCGCCATCCAGGACCCAGCCATCCGCCGTCTCACGGGCAAAGGTTCTCATGGACGAGGGATCCGACCCCGCATCCGGTTCCGTCAGGGCGAAGCAACCGATCAGCTCGCCTGCGGCCATCCGCGGCAGCCACTGCTCCTTCTGCGCCTCCGAGCCCCACTTGTGGATTGCGGTCATGGCCAGGGAGCCCTGCACCGAGACGAACGTGCGGATTCCCGAATCGCCCGCCTCCAGTTCCATGGCCGCAAGGCCATATTCGACGGCGGTCCGGCCGGGGCAGCCGTACCCCTCCAAGTGCATGCCCAAGACGCCGAGCTCGCCCAATTCCGGGGCAAGCCCGCGCGGGAAATGAGCGTCCTCGTACCATTGCGCGATCTTCGGGCGGATCCGCTGTGCTGTGAAGTCACGGACCTTCTCGCGGACCGCCAGCTCGTCCGCCGTCAGCAGTGAATCAAGGGCCAGGACGTCGGAGGTGTTCGTCATTGAATCGCTCATTCCAGCATCCTAGGGTGCCGGGCGGCCCGGCAACCATTGCGTGCCGCCGGCCGTCCGGTGCCCCTTCAGTAGTATGGAGGCGGGGGTCGCACACTTCCCCCGTTGCGTTTTTGGTTAACTTGGGGGATTTTGCATGGCACTGCCTGACGTCGATTTAAGGTCCAAGGCGGAAGCCGCACCACCGCGCAGCGGGGCTTCACGGTCCGCCCTTGCCCTTCGCCTGCTGCCGCTGGTTGTCTTGGCAATCCCGGTATGGATGATGCTCGCGGACTGGGCCAAGCAAGGCCTGGACTTCAGCGTCTACTGGTTCGGCGGGAGCATCCTCAACCAGGCCGGGACGTCTCCATCGGATCTTTACGGCCCCAGCGTCGCGTCAGCAGGCGGCCCGCAACTCCCGTTTACGTATCCGCCGTTTGCCGCCTTGGTTTTTGGCTTGCTGGCAAGGTTGCCACAAACTTCGGCTCTGATGGTGTTCAACGTTGCCGGCGTCGCCCTGGCGGCCTGGGTGGCGGTCACGATCGTCCGGTACTGGTCATCCAAGCCTGATCTGCGCAGTGCACTGTCCTCCACAAGGAGCTGCTGGATTGCCGCCGCGCTGTTCCTGGCTGTCCTGTTCCTGGGGCCTTGGCGTGAAACCCTGGCGTTCGGCCAGATCAACATCATCCTCATGGGCTTGATGGTGATCGACCTCCTGGGGGGGGCTGTCCAAGCGAAAGGGCTTCCGGGGCACCGGCCTTCTGGTGGGTATCGCGGCCGGCATCAAGCTGACGCCGTTGGTGTTTGGCCTGTACTTCCTGATGCGCAAGGACTGGCGTGGGCTGGCGAACATGGCCGTGGGCTTCGCGGGCACTGTGTTGCTGGGCTGGTTGCTTCGGCCCGCGGAATCCCTTCAGTTCTGGCTGGAGATCCTTCCCGATACGTCCAGGATCGGCGGGGCCGGTTATGTGGACAACCTCTCGATCAAGGGCGCACTCCTGCACTTCGGGGTCTCCCACGACGCCGTCACCGTGCCCTGGATCGTCCTGAGCCTGGCTACCGTCGTCCTGGCGGCCGTCCTTGTCAGGGCGGCCAGCGCCCAAGGCGCACGGGTCATCGCCATTTCGACGACGGCACTTGCCATGTTGCTCATCAGCCCGGTCTCGTGGTCCCACCACTGGGTATGGATGGCCGTGGTCCTGCCGGCGTTCGCCTGGACCATCAAGGAGACGCCGTCCCGTTTCGCAGCCCAAAGGGTTGTTATGGGCGCCGTGCTGGCTGTGTCGACACTGGTGTTCTTCTTCTCGCCCAAGACCATCGGCACGGCATTGGGCTCCCAGGACCTGAATGTCCAGACTCCCGGTCTGTGGATCATGGCCTCCAGCGCCGGCGTTTTCTGTGCTGTGGCCATCCTGGTGTGCTGGCTTGTGGTGCTGCGGCGCCACTCAGTCCGGATCGAGGACGTTCCGGATGTGCCCACCCGGCTGCGTTTGTGGGCCTCGCGGGGGCACTAAGCCCCCTTCCCGAAGGGGAGCATCGGCATGGCCGGGAGTGCAGAAAGGGCCGGAAACCACGCGATGCGGGTTTCCGGCCCTTTCATGTCGGGGCACTCCGGCAAGAGCAGCCCGGGCAGGAGCAGCCCAGGCAAGAGCAGCTACTCGCCGCGGACTACGCCAACCTCGGCCCGCTCGCCCGTGAAGTAGCCACGGGTTGATGGAGCGAACCGGCACACAATGGCCAGCACTACGCCCAGGGCCAGCAGCAGCACACCGCTGACGAACGCCCCGCCAATGCCAAAGATCTGGGTGTCGCCGTAGGCCGGATCCCACATCTGGACAGCGGAGATGAAGAAGGCCACGGTGAGGGACAGCGCACCCAGGAAGGGCAAAATCCCGCGGAACCACAGGTTGCGGGCAGAATCCCGGAGCGTGGAGCGGAAGAACCACACGCAGGAGAACCCGGTCAGGGCGTAGTAGAACGCGATGAACAAGCTGATGGCGCTGATGGAATCGGACAGCAGGTTTTCACTCAGGAAGCTCATGGCCACGTAGTACACCACGGCAACCGCACCCATGACCTGGGTGGAGAAGCCCGGAGTCATGAAGCGCTCGTGGACCTTGCCGAACCGGGCCGGCAGCGCACCATGGACGCCCATGGACAGTGTTCCGCGGGCGGTGGGCAGGATGGTGGTCTGGGTGGAGGACAGGACCGACGCCAGCACAGCGACGATGATCAGCCAGCCCCAAGGGCCCAGTACTACGTCCTTCATTGCCAGGAAGACGTCGTCCTGGTTGGCCTCGTTGCCAAGGCCGATTCCGTCGGTTCCGATCGTGGCGTACATCATCACCAGCAGGGCTACGGAAACGTAGATTGCCACCAGCACGGAGGCTGAGATGACGGCGCCACGGCCGGGTGTCTTGGTGGGGTTCTCGGTTTCCTCATTAAGCGCAAGGCATGTGTCCCAGCCCCAGTAGATGAACAGCGCCAGCAGGACACCGTGGACCACGGCGCCGGGGTCGGCAAAAGCGCCGGCCGGGTTGAACCATTCGAAGTCGAAGGCCTGTCCTTCAGGGGCGCCACCGGCGATCCGGAAGACGATGGCCACCGCAAAGATGCCCAAGGAGATGTACTGGATGTAGGTCAGGGTGCGCTGGACGTGCTCGCCCAGCCGGATGCCCCGGTGGTTCACATACGTCATGAACAGAATGAACAGCACACCGGTTGCCGTCACCAGCCAGGTGTTGTCGGCCAGGGAACCATCACCGATCAAAAGCCACAAGTACTTGCCGGCAATTTGTGCCAGGTTCGCCAGAACCACTATTCCTGCCAGGGCAACACCCCAGCCGCCAAGCCAACCGGCCCAGGGCCCGAACGCCTTGCGGGCCCAGAAGAACGTGGTGCCGCAGTCCGGCATGGCGCTGTTCAGCTCACGGAAGGCGTAGGCGATGAACAGGACGGGAATGAAGCCGAGGATCAGGATCAGCGGCGTGTAGTTACCGTTGACGGCAACAATGAGCCCCAGGGTAGCCGCCAGCGAATAGACGGGCGCCGTGGATGCCAGGCCCAGCATGACGGAATCGCCAAGGTCTAGGATCCCGGCGTGGAGGCCTTTGGAAGGTACGACGGCGGTACGGTCGCCGCCCGCCGGGCCGCCACCCGGCGTCGAGGTTTCAGTGCTCATAGTGCGGCTCCGTAGGAAGTAGCAGTGGGCGCGATGGGCGCCGGGGCGTCGATGGTATTGGGGACAAAGCGGCAGAAGTAGTCCGTGATGGGGCCGTCCGATTCGCGGATGCCGCAACCAACGGATTCGCCATCCACCACCCAGAGTCCCAGGACGGGGTGGTTGCCATCGAAATCGGGCAGGGAGTGGTACTGCTGGAAGCACCAGCCTTCACGGCCGTAGCCACCGGGCTGTTGGATCTCAATGCCCGGGGCATGGATACGGATGTTGTCGCCCTCACGGCCGTGGAGCGGCTTGGCTACCCATTCCTTGAGGGGACCGGGATCGCCGAGGTAGGCGGGCAACAGGTTCTCGTGGTCCGGGTAGAGATGCCACAAGGCCGCCAGCAGTGCTTTGTTGGACAGCAGCATCTTCCACGCCGGCTCAACCCAGCGTGGATTGTGTGCGCGCTGCAGGAGGCGCTGCCCGAACGGCTCTTTCATCATCAGTTCCCATGGGTACAGCTTGAACATGGTGCTGATCATGAAGTTGTCCAAGTCCACGAACCGGTTCAGGTTGGGGTCCCAACCGATATCGGACATGTTGATGCCGATGGTGGTCCAACCGCCTTGGCTGGCGACGTCCCGCATGTAGGCAGCGGTCATCCAGTCTTCCCCGGATTCCTCTGCCTCCGAGTGGGCAACATGCAGGGTGCTCATGCCGGTGCGGAACTGCAACTTCTTCCACTGCCGGATCAAGGCCTCGTGGATTCCGTTCCATTGATCCTTTTCCGGAAAAACGTCCTGGAGCCAGAACCACTGCGCCACGGAGGCTTCGATCAGCCCGGTAGGGGTATCGGCGTTGTACTCCAGCATTTTGGCCGGACCACCTTTGCCGTCATAGATGAAGTCAAAGCGACCGTAGATATCCATGTCGGCAGCCAACAAGGACTCGCCGGCCAGTTCCAGGGCTTGCTGCCCGATGCCGAGATCGCCCATGGCTCCGGTGGCCAGGTACTTGGCGGCTTCCAAGCACATGATGTGCATGTCTTCCGCGGTCTTCTCGAGGGTCTCCACCTCGTCCTCGGTGAACTCGTAGTACGCCGATTCGTTCCAGTATTCGATTTTGCGGCCATCGGGCATGGTGGTGGTGGAAAAAACCAGGCCCTGCTCTTCGATCTTTTGCTTCCAGTCCGGCCTGGGCTCGGAGGGCAGTCGACGCACGCCTAGCCTCCCGAGCTTCCGCCGCTTTTGGAGCTGCTGCCAAAGCCGCCGCGGCTGACGGTGCCGCCCTTGGTGCTGTAGCCCGTGGAGGACTTTGCTCCTGTTGGGACGTTCTTGGTGTAGCTCGGGTAGGCGGAACGGTTCTGGCCCACCGCAGGCACGCTGGCGCCGCGGGAGTAGAAGTACCACGCGTACACACCCGAGCTTCGGCCCGCCGAGCTGCTGTTGTTGCAATCGTTGTCATCGACGCGCTCGCCGGTTTCCTCATTGAAACAGACCTGGGCGTAGTCGGCTTCCTGCTCGTTGCTGGCCACGATCGCGGTGATGGTTCCAGCCAACAGCGCGGTCACGCCCAGGCCAACCACCACGGTGCGCCGCTGCGAGCGCTTCTTCTTCTTGGCTGCTTCGGCCTCACCGCGTTCGCGTTCCTTGGCGAAGGGATCCACCACGGGAAGGGGCTGGCCGGGCCGGGGGGTTCCACTGGGGGATGCTCCCGCGGGCACCTTCTTGTTCCTGGCCGGCTTGCCCTGCTGCGGGTTGTCCTGGACAGGTGTGAACAGCTCCGGGTGGAGGTCGGGTTTGGGCACCTGCCAGGGCGGGGGCTTGGGCGGGTTGTTGCCCGCTCCGAAGTCGGCGTTGTTGTCCCTGCTGCCGCCGTTGTTGCCGGCTGCGTCAGGGCTGTCTTTTGGGCCCATGTGTATCCCCCTGGATAGACCGTTGGTGTGCCCGGCGCCACGCCGGACCAGAATGCTCAGAGCAAGCCTAGTCCTTGGAAGCCGTGCAGGCACGGCCAAGCGCAGGACTTGGGGAGAACTCCCCATTGTGGGAAGCGTGTAAGGATGGAGCCATGGCGGCACCAACGGCAGAAAACCATGGCGACGACGGCGTGTTGCTGCGGCTCCCGCCGGTGCGTGGCATTGGCCGGACACGGGTGATCTTGGGCCTGGTGCTGGCATTGCTGCTGCCGCCCGCCGTCGAACTTGTTGTGACGGTCCTGAATTTCCGCAACTTTTCCATGATCATGCTGCTGCAACTGGCGGTGGCGGTGGCTGTTGCCGCGATCGGTGGTTTGTGGCCGGCAGTGGTCGCTGCTGTTCTGGGCAGCTTCCTGTTGAACTATTTCTCTGCCGATCCCGTAGGCTCCCTCTCCATTGCCGATCCCACCACGTTGTTCACTTTGGTGGTGTTCCTGGCGGTGGCCTGCGGCGTAGCGCTTGCAGTGGGACTGGCCGGCAGGCGTGCCCAGGAGGCAGCCCGGTCGGAAGCTGAAGCCACTGCGCTGAGCGGGTTGGCCCTGCGGATACTGAGCTCGGATGGAAGCCTGGAAACGTTCCTTGAGAAGGTCCGGGTCAACCTGGGGATGGATGCGGTTACTTTGCTGGGTTCCGCGGCCCCGGGAACACCGTACCCATCCGGTGCTGCTCCTGCATCGCAGGTCCTGGCCAGCGCCGGGCCGAATCCGCCGGTGACCCATGCCGCCGCCGATCATGCCGCCGTCGTCGATCCCCACTACACGCTGTTGCTGCGCGGTGGCCCTTTGTCCCCACAGCGCCAGCGCCTGCTTGCCGCGTTCGGCGCGTTCGTGGTGGCAGTGCGTGAGCGGCAACAGTTGGTGAAGAGCCGCCGGGACAACGTCCGGCTGTCAGAGGGCAACAAGATGCGGACATCCATCCTCCGCGCAGTCTCGCATGATCTTCGGACGCCCTTGGCCGGTATCAAGCTCGCTGTCAGCAGCCTGCGGCAGGAGGACGTGGATTTCCCGCCGGAGGTGGAGCGGGAGTTGTTGGAGACCATCGAGGAATATGCGGACCGGCTGGATCACCTGGTGGACAATCTCCTGGATATGTCCCGGATCACCGCTGATGCGGTCAATCCGCTGCTTACCGGCATCGTGTGGGCCGAGGTGTTGCCGCAGGCGCTCCGGGGTGTTCCGGCAGGGCTTCTCCGCAACGAGCTTCCGCCCAATCTTCCGCCGGTGCAGGCCGATGCCGGCATGCTGGAACGGGTAGTGGCCAACATCGTGGAGAACGCGGTGAAGTACGCACCGGACTCCGATGTTGTCCTGACGGCCCGGGCCGGTGCTGGAATCACCTTGGGGGACCGGCCGGCCGGTGAACTGCGGATTGTGGATCACGGCAGGGGAGTGGGACGGGAAGAAGTCCTCACCATGTTCCAGCCGTTCCAGCGCTTTGGTGATTCACCGGCACCCGGAAACAGTACCGGAGGTGGAATCGGCCTGGGACTGGCTGTCGCCAAGGGCTTCTGTGAGGCCATGGGCGGCCGGCTCGACGCTGAGCCCACACCCGGTGGCGGCTTGACCATGGTGGTCACGCTGCCACTGTGGACCGGTGGTCCGCAATGACCCTGGTGCTGATTGTCGAGGACGAGGCCCGGATTGCCCGCGCCATGCAGATCACCCTCCAGGCCCATGGCTACCAGGCGTTGTCCGTGGGCAACGGCGCCGATGCCCTGCAGGCCGCAGCCAACCAGCCGGTGGAGATCGTGGTGTTGGACCTTGGGCTGCCGGACATGGACGGCGTGGAGATCATCCGCCGCATCCGCGGGTGGAGCAGCATGCCCATCATCGTGCTTTCTGCCCGGCACGCCTCGGAAGACAAAGTGGAAGCGCTCGACGCCGGTGCGGACGACTACGTGACGAAACCTTTTGGTTTGGATGAGCTGCTTGCCCGGCTTCGGGTCGCCTCACGCCGTGTCGTCACCGGCCATGAGGAACCAACAGTTGCCACGTCCGATTTCATGGTGGACCTGGCCGGAAAGAAAATCGTGAAGGACGGTACGGAAGTCCGGCTGACGCCCACGGAATGGAACATCCTGGAACTGTTGGTCCGCAACAAAGGCAAGCTGGTGAGCCAGCAGCAGATCCTGACCCAGGTGTGGGGGCAGGCCTACGCCAAGGAGACCCAGTACCTGCGCGTGTATATCGCGCAGCTGCGCCGGAAGCTGGAGCGGGATCCGGCAGAGCCGCGGCACCTGCGCACGGAGGCAGGCATGGGCTACCGTTTTGATCCTTAATCCTCGGAAGGGACCAACCCTTGGCAGGACCGTCCGTAGACTGTTGCCATGAACACCGCATCCCTCCTTGCCGTCTGCCGTGTCCACCAATTGCTGCCTGATTCCGGCAACGTGGGAGTCACGGCCATGGACAAGCGTCCGGTGGATGGCCCTGTCAAGGTTCATAAGCTCGGGCTGCACGGGGACGTGCAGGCAAACCGGGTGGATCACGGCGGAGAAGACCAAGCGCTGTACGCGTATTCGCAGGCCGATGCGGACTTCTGGGCAGCTGAGCTGCACCGGGAAGTGCCGGCGGGACTCTTCGGTGAGAACCTACGGGTGTCCGGCATCGACACCACGGGCGCGGTGATCGGTGAACGCTGGAAGATCGGCCTGGACGTGGAGGTTGAGGTTACGTCTCCGCGTGTGCCCTGCGCTACTTTCCAGCGGGTCCTTGAAGAGCCGCAGTGGGTCAAGCGGTTCACGCAGGCAGGCCGGGTGGGCACCTACCTCCGCGTCATCAGGACAGGGACCATCACCGCCGGGGACCATATCCACCGCACATTCGTTCCCAAGCACGGCATCACCGTGGGCCAGTGGTTCAGCGAGCCGACCCCTGAACTGGTGCAGATCCTGCTGGACGCCGAGGCTGACGGGGAGATCCGGTTGCAGGAGGACTACCACCCGGTCTTTGAAAAAGTACTCCGGAGGAACGGGCTCTAGCCATCCCGGGGAGCCACGCATCCGCTGTGTGAACAAGCTCACCCGTACTTCGCGGACTTCCGAGTCGCGGTGATGGGCCTCTGTGCCCTACACTTGAAACATCCCCCACTCCGGAAATCCCTTTATCCTGCCCAATTCTTGAGGCAGGACTGGTAAGTGTTGGGGCCCGCAATTGTGTGCGGGCATTTTCATAGGGAGAGCCGGCTAAAGAAAACGCTGTACAGACTGCTGGGATAGCAGCCAAGAGATGCAGCGGGAAGTCCTGCCATGGGATTGCGATAGCGCCGGACTTCTTGCGAAAGCAGGGCACTTTGCCTGTTTTCGCGACGAGTACTGCGGCCAAGCCCAACCGGGCCGCGCCGACTGCCCTATGGATGAGGAATTTCCCCCTATGACCGAAAATCTCAACGAAAACTTCGACGCCGAGACCACTGAATCCGCTGTTGCAGCCGAGGCCACTGAGCCCGCTGTTGCAGCCGAGACCACCGCTCCTGCCGAAGCTGAAGCACCGGCTGCTGCCGCTGCCCCCGTCGAGAATGCTGCACCTGAGTCCGCAGCCCCCACCTTCACCGAAGCTGCTGCCCCCAGGGCAGAAGCAACCGAGCCTGCTGCCCCCAAGGCAGAAGACGAGGAAGAAGAAGGCGTCCGCTTCGTAGATCTTGGCATCGATGGCCGCGTTCTGGCCGCCCTGCAGGATGTTGGCTACGAGAAGCCTTCACCCATCCAGGCAGCCACCATTCCGCTGCTCCTGGAAGGCCGCGACGTCGTCGGCCTCGCCCAGACCGGTACCGGCAAGACCGCAGCTTTCGCTGTTCCTGCCCTGTCCCGCCTGGCTGAACTCCACGACCTCAACGGACCTTCACGCAAGACCCAGGCACTGGTCCTGGCCCCGACGCGTGAACTCGCCCTCCAGGTTGCCGAGGCTTTCACTTCCTACGCCAAGCACATTGACGACTTCACCGTCCTCCCGGTCTACGGTGGCTCGGCTTATGGCCCGCAGCTCGCCGGCCTGCGCCGCGGTGCACAGGTTGTTGTCGGTACCCCGGGCCGTGTGATCGACCACATCGCCAAGGGCTCGCTGGACCTTTCCGAACTCCAGTACCTGGTGCTGGACGAAGCTGACGAGATGCTGCGCATGGGCTTTGCCGATGACGTTGAGCAGATCTTCCAGCAGACTCCGGAGAGCCGCCAGGTTGCCCTGTTCTCTGCCACCATGCCGGGCCAGATCCGCCGCATGTCCAAGCAGTACCTGAACAACCCTGCTGAAATCTCCGTGAAGTCCAAGACCACCACGGGTGCCAACACCAAGCAGCGTTACCTCCAGGTCATGGGCCCGCACAAGCTGGACGCACTGACCCGCATCCTCGAGGTTGAAGAGTTCGACGGCGTTATCGCCTTCGTGCGCACCAAGATGGCTACCGAGGACCTCGCCGACAAGCTGAAGTCGCGCGGTTTCCAGGCTGCCGCCATCAACGGCGACATCCCGCAGCAGCAGCGCGAGCGCACTGTTGACGCGCTGAAGGAAGGCCGCATCGACATCCTCGTGGCCACCGACGTCGCTGCCCGTGGTCTTGACGTTGAGCGCATCAGCCACGTCATCAACTACGACATCCCGCACGACACCGAGTCCTACGTGCACCGCATCGGCCGCACCGGCCGTGCAGGCCGTTCCGGTGACGCCATCCTCTTCATGACGCCGCGCGAGAAGTACCTGCTGCGTTCCATCGAGAAGGCAACCCGCCAGCCGGTGGAGCAGATGCACCTCCCGACTGCCGAGACCGTCAACACGCTGCGCCTTGGCAAGTTCGCCGAGCGCATCACCGAGACCCTCGCGTCCGAGGATGTTGCAGCGTTCCGCGACCTCATCTCCTCCTACGAGGAAGAGCACAACGTTCCCGCAGCAGAGATCGCTGCCGCACTCGCTGTCATGGCGCAGGGTGGACAGCCGTTGCTGGTCAAGGAACTGCCTGCAGCTCCCGAGTACCAGAAGCGTGAGCGCTCCAAGGACGGCTTCGGCTCCCGTGGACCGACCCGCGCACTGACCGAGGGCAACGCCACCTACCGGATCGCCGTCGGACGCCGCCAGCGCGTCATGCCGGGTTCCATCGTTGGCGCCATTGCCAACGAAGGCGGCATTTCCTCCGCACAGATCGGCGGGATCGACATCCGCTCGGACCACTCCCTGGTGGAGCTCCCGGCGGACCTCAGCCCCGAGCAGTTGCGCGCACTGTCCCGCACCCGCATCGGTGGCGAGCTGATCCACCTCGAACTGGACAACGGACGCAAGCCCAGCGGCGACCGTGGCAGCTACCAGGGTGGCGGCGGACGTGGCGGCTACGGCGACCGCGAGAACCGCGGTGGCGGCAATTTCAAGGGCAGCGGCGGCTTCAAGAAGGACTTCCGCAAGTCCGAAGGCGGCGAGCGTACCTCCGCTGACCGTGGTGGCCGCTCCTACAGCGACCGCTCAGAGCGCACCGCAGGCAGCTTCGGCGACCGCGACCGCGGCCAGGCCAGTGGTTCCCGCTTCGGTGGTCACGGTGACGGCGCCCGCAAGCCCCGCAGTGGCGGCGAAGGCGGACACCGCGATTTCAACCGCAAGGGCAAGTGGTAAACACTTCCTTGGTGATCATCACTGAGTAGTTCCCGTCAGGGGGTCGGCTTTGGAGCCGGCCCCCTGAGGCGTTTAACGCACTATTCCGGCTCTTGTTCGCTGTCCGCGCCGTTCTGCGATGGGGACAGCGAACAACGCCGGGTTCCCTGTGACAGTGCTCCGCCGTACGATCGAGTCAAGGCTGAACACAAGCAGAACGCAGGAGGGTGCTCCATGGGATTGCTGGACAACGTGAAGAAGAACCTTGGCTTTGGCGGCAAGCAGTCAGGTGAGACGGACCACAGGGAGCACGCTGCGCCCGTTGCCCCCGTTACCCCCGTTGCCCCCGAAACGGCAGGAGAGGATGCAGCAGCCCAAACGGCCGTGACCCAAGCCGCCGAGGACGCTGCCGCCGTCGCGGTTTCAACCGCTGGCCGGGACGCTGCGGAGGCTGCGGCAGCCCAAGCTGCTGAACAGCAGGCGGCAGCGAACGCCGCAGCGGCCAGGAGGCGCGTCAGGAGGGCTTGGAACCCGAGGCCCCGGAAGTCCAGCCGCAGGCGCAGGAAGCAGCCGCAGAAGCCGCAGCAGGGGCCGGACAGCAGGGGCCGGTGGCTCCACGCGTCACGGAGGTGGTGGTGGAGCAGGGAGACACCATGAGCGGGATCGCCGCGCAGTTCGGGGTGGATCTCGGAGCTCTGATTGCCACCAACGCCGACACCGTTCCCAATCCGGACCGGATCTACCCGGGGCAGGTGCTGCGGCTGCCCTGACTGGATCAATCGACGAGCCGGCGGCGGGTGCAGCGGCATTACCAAAGGCGCGGAAAATAGATCAACAAAACCTCGTCTTCGCAAATTGTGTCGGCGTCGATTTTCCGCGTTTTTTCGCCGATTTGTAGCTTCTGAAAACGTCCGGTAGAGTATTTACTCGTTGCCCCCCTAGCTCAGTGGTAGAGCGCGTTCTTGGTAAGAACGAGGTCACCGGATCGATTCCGGTGGGGGGCTCTGAATGAGGGCCTGTGTCAAGGCGGTTTTGACCGGCTTGACACAGGTTTTTCTCATTCGTGGCGGTGTAGCTCAGTTGGTTAGAGCGCACGACTCATAATCGTGAGGTCGGGAGATCGAGCCTCCCCACCGCTACAGAGCAAGACCCCGCAGCTTTCGCCTGCGGGGTCTTTTTTCGTTCAGTGGGACAGAATGGGTCCATGAGCCGAATCGCAATCATTGGCGGCCACGGGAAAGTGGCCCTGCATCTGTCCCGCATTCTCAGTGATGAAGGTCACGACGTCACCTCGTTTATTCGAAATCCCGATCATGTGGCGGATGTCACGGAGACCGGAGCCTCCGCGGCGGTCCTGGACGTTGAGAACTCGACGACGGCGGAACTCGTCGAGGCGCTCAGGGGCCATGACGCGGTGGTGTGGTCCGCCGGCGCCGGGGGAGGCGATCCTGCCAGGACCTATGCCGTGGATCGTGACGCAGCCATCCGCTCAATGGACGCTGCAGCCGAGGCCGACGTCAAGCGCTACGTGATGGTCTCCTACATCGGCGCAGCCAAGGACCACGGAGTCCCTGCGGACAACCCGTTCTTTGCCTACGCGGAAGCTAAAGCGGCCGCGGATGACTACCTGCGCGGCACGGCCCTGGACTGGACTGTCCTGGGTCCGGGTACCCTCACCAACGAGCCCGCCACGGGTTTGATCCAGACTTCGCCGGAGAATCCCGGCAATGGCACGGAAACGTCGCGGGCGAACGTTGCCTTGGTCACGGCGGCGGTCCTGGAACTGCCGGGTACCATCCACAGGACCATTGCGTTCAAGGATGGAACCGTAGATGTTGTGGACGCACTCACCGAGGACTGATGCGCGCTCCCTCCCGGGGGTAGGCCTGCTCGCCGGGATATGTTGGTAGGGAACTTTTTCGGCTTGGCCTGGGGAAGTGCCGCACAACCTCAGGGGAAGCAGGAAAATGGATCAGTTGGCGCTCATTGTCGGGTTGCTGCTTGCAACGGTGGTGGCAGTGGGCCTGGGGGACAAGCTGAGGCTTCCCTACCCGGTCCTGATGCTGCTCCTGGCGGTTGCCCTGACGTTCATTCCGGGCTTTCCCGAGTTTGAGATCTCGCCTGAACTGATCTTGCCGATCTTCCTTCCACCCTTGCTGTTCGCCACGGCGCAGAAGAGTTCCTGGGCAGTGTTCCGCGTACGCTGGCGCACGCTGCTGCTGATGGCCGTGGCCCTGGTGGTGGTCTCCACTGCCGTGGTGGCCGGTGCTGCCTGGCTCATGATCCCGGGCATCGGTATCCCCGCTGCCATTGCGCTGGGTGCCATGGTGGCACCTCCGGACCCTGTGGCCGTGGAGTCCGTGGCCGGCCGGGTCCACATGCCCCGCCGGCTTATCACGGTCCTCCAGAGCGAAGGACTCTTCAACGACGCCGCAGCGATCGTGATCTTCCAAGCGGCGGTGGCTGCCACCATGTCCGGCAAGGACGTGGGTCCGGAAGTCATTCCGCAGTTTGTCATCGGGGCAGCGCTGGCGGTCTTGATCGGCATCGCGATGGGATGGCTGACCAAGTTCATCACCCAACTGGTGACCTCCATGGTTGCCCGCAGTGCTGTCACCTTGGTGGTTCCTTTCGCCGCCTACATCCTCGCCGAAGAGCTGCACGCCTCCGGTGTGGTGGCCGTCGTCGTGACTGCCCTGGAACTCCAGCGCCATACGCGGCCGCAGGACGCGGCCGAGCGCATCACCCGCACTGCCTTCTGGGATGTGGTGGAATTGCTGGCCACCGGGCTGGCCTTTGGCTTGGTGGGGCTGGAAATCCGCCACGTCATCCGTGATGAAGGAACTGCCATCTTCGGGATGATCGGCATGGCCGTGGTGATCTGCATCCTGGTCTTTGTGGTGCGCTTCCTCTGGCTGGGACTCCTTGCCCTCACCGCACGCAAGCGCAGGAACCTGCTGCAACCTACTTCGCCCAAGGAAGTGCTGATCCTGACCTGGTGCGGCATGCGTGGCCTGGCTACCCTCGCCCTCGCCCTGGCCCTCCCCATGACCTTGCCGGACGGCAGCGAGTTCCCGGCCCGCCACGAGATCCTGGTCATTGCCTGCGCGGTTCTCCTGGCCACCTTGGTCCTGCCCGGCCTGACGCTTCCCTGGCTCATGCGCGTGCTGCACGCAACCGAGGACGGATCACATGAACAGGACGCTGCCAAGGTTTTGGCCAAGCGGGCGCAATCGGCCGCTGTTGCAGCCTTGAAGGAACACGACCTCATGAAGGAACTCCCCGCCGAGAAGGTGGCCCTTGTGAAGGAGAAGATGCGGCGTCTCCATGCGGAGTTGTTGGATGGCACGCTGCAGAATGAATCCGTTGCCGAGAAGCGCAAGCGTGGGCGGGAACTGTCCATCGCCGTGCAGACCATTGCCCTGGACGCCGCCCGCCAGGAAGTGGTGGCTGCCCGCAACGAGCCAGGAACCGATCCCGAGGTGGCAGACCGCGTCCTCCGGCAACTGGACCTGCGAACGATGTCGATGCCGGACTAAGGCAACGCCGGGAGATCTATGCCGGACCGGCGGCGGCCATCTGATGTGAGGCAGAAGCCGGATACAAATCCAACGCATGCTCTTCGACGTAGTCCAATGCATGGCGGATGGCGCCGAGGGACACGATGCCGTCTCCCAAGGTGGAGGTTGCCAGCCGTGGGGGAGTGAAGGTGAAGTCCGGTATCTGCTGTTCCATCGCCGGGATCAGGGAACCGGCAGATGCTGCGACGGCTCCGGCAATAACCACCAGCTCAGGGTTGACCAAGGTGCTGATGGAACCAACAACCCGGGCCATCCGGTGCGCCATGCGGTCCAGGACACCGCCGGCTGCTTCGTCGCCGTCCGCTGCTGCCCTGAACACCATCTCCGCGGTCAAGGTTTGGGGATCATCGCCGCAGAGGGCCCGCATCTTTGTTTCCGCGCCGGCAACCAGGGCTTCCCTGCCCCACAGCGCTGCATAGTGGGCGATGCCGTAGGTGTCACCGACGCCATCCACGGTGTCCAGAAATCCCAGCTCGCCGAAGCCGCCCACATGCCCGTGGAGCAGCCGGCCGGATTCGAGGATGCCGGATCCCAAGCGGTCTCCTGCCAGCATCACCACAAGGTTGTCGACTCCTTGCGCGGTGCCTTGCCACCGTTCTGCCAAGGCGGCGAGGTTTGCATCATTTTCCAGGAGTACATGCCAGCCATGGCGCTCGGAGACTATCCGGCGGACGTCGAATGACTTCCAGAATTCCTGTGCTCTGAGGACCTCGCCCTCCCGGCTCACCGGGGCAGCAACGCCAACGGACACGGCAAGAACTGAGTCTGCAGTTACGCCGGCCTTCTCCAAGGCATCCGCGGCAATCCGGTCCAACACGTCCGCGCGTTCATTGGCCGGAACGTTGTAGGTGCGGAACGGCGTCGTGACCCTGGACAGTGGCGTTCCGGCCATGTCGGCCACGATCGCAGTGATCTTGGTGGCGCCGATGTCGATCCCGATCACACTGGCCGCACTGTCGTCAAAAGCGAAACGGCGGGCAGGCCTGCCCTTGACGTAGTCACCGGCTCCTCGTTGGTTCTCCAATTCCTGGAGCCAGCCGAGCCGGACGAGTTCGTCGCAGATGGAAATGACGGTGGCGCGGGAGAGTCCGGTGGCAGCCATCAGCTCGGTTCCGGTGAGTATTCCCGCGCCGCGCATGGCCTTGAGCATTGCCGTGGCGTTGACCCTTCGAACCAATTGCGTCGACGGTGCGGTCCCGGTCTGCATTCGAAAGCTCCCACTTCTTCTGCCGCCATCGGAATGATAGAGCGGTCTCTCTAAATTTAGTACATAAATTTAAATGTCGACGCATTTGGGCGAACGCTTGACCCTGTGGCGCCCATCACTCA
Organism: Arthrobacter sp. R3-55; assembly: GCF_054161505.1. NCBI lineage: Bacteria > Bacillati > Actinomycetota > Actinomycetes > Micrococcales > Micrococcaceae > Arthrobacter > Arthrobacter sp. R3-55. The sequence goes on from NZ_CP096423.1 coordinate 1,295,511, forward strand.
CCATGGTTACCGATAGGACGTAAATTTAGCTCCTATCTAAACTTCGGGCGGCGAGGCGCATCATCCGCCGTCCGATGCACATGCGGCCACTGAGGCCCGCGAAACGAAAGGGCAACGGTGTCTGTGAAAATGACACACAGGAAACGCTTCGCAGCAATGGGGTTGGGTTTGGCGCTGCTCGCAGGCCTCCTCTCAGGCTGCGCCGAAGATTCAGGCTCGGGACAAACGGGCAAGGAAACCATCCGCTTCACGTTCAGCAAACGGGAAGCCATTGGTTTCATGACCAAACTGGTCGCCGACTACAACGTTTCGCAGGACCATACCGAGGTGGTCCTGGACACTTCCGGCGTCGACGTCGTGTCCGCGAGTTTCGTTCGCGGCAATCCGCCGGACATTGCCCTTGCCAACTACAACATGGAGACTTCGCGATTCGTCCAGCGCGGCGCGTTGAGCGATCTGTCCGGTACGGAGGCGTCCTCCCGCATCCGTGAAGACCTCAAACCGCTCATGGAACAGTACGGTTCCTATCCCGGCCGGACCAGTGCCCTGCCGTACTCGGTCATGGCGTCCTCGGTGATCTACAACAAGGACATCTTCGCGGCCAACAACATCAAGGTGCCCACCACCTGGAGCGAATTGATCGCGGCCTGCGAGAAGCTGAAAGCCGCGGGTGTTACGCCGTTTTATGCCACGTGGAAGGATGACTGGACCATCGCCCAGGGGTGGTTTGACTACTCTGTGGGTGGCCAAGTGGACACTCTTGACTTCTTCAAGAAGCTTGCGGCCCAGGGCGTGGACGTGGGGCCGGAGTCCTCGACGTCGTTCCGGAAGGACTTTGACCAGCCTGTGCAGAAGATGTTGACGCTGGCCAGGAGCTACGTCAACAAGGACGCTGCAAGCCGGGCGTACGGCGATGGCAACCTGGCTTTCTCGCAGGGCAAGGCTGCCATGTACCTGCAGGGCCCGTGGGCGTTCAGCGAGATCGCCAAGACCGCACCCGATCTCAAACTCGGTACCTTTCCGCTGCCGATGACCGAGGACCCCGCTGACTTGCGGGTTCGCGTGAATGTGGACCTCGCGGCGTGGATTCCGGAGGCTTCCAAGCACAAAGACGCTGCGCGGGAGTTCCTGGAGTACCTCTACCAGCCGGAAGTCATTGAGGCCTACAACAAATCCCAGTTGGGTTTCACCCCTACCAAGGACTCCGCAGTGGTTCCCGATCCCCGGATCGAGGGGATGGTGCAGTACTACGAGGACGCCAAGGTCTATCAGGGTCCTTCCGTGCTGGTTCCCCGCACCATCCCGATCATGAACTACACCCAAGCACTCGTGTTCGGCGCAAATCCGGCATCCACCCTCAGCACACTCGACGCAGATTGGGCGCGCCTGGCGTTCCGCCAGTAGTGCAGACCATAGGGAGTCAGACACATGTCCAGCATCAGCACCCCAACCACCACCTCCGGTCACAGCCGCCGGAACCAGGATCTGCCCCCGCGGAGTCGGCGCGCGAAAGGCCATCAAGGGCCACGTCCCCGGCATCCGCGCAGCAAGCGTCGCGTTGAGCCCATCTTCTATGTCTTCCTCGTGCCCAGCCTCGTCCTTTTCACCCTGGCCATCACCGTCCCTGGCATCATCGGAATCTTCTTCAGCTTCACCAACTCGATCGGCATTGGCGACTGGGACTTTGTTGGCCTGACCAACTACATTGCGATTTTCAGTGACCCAGCCATCCTGCAGAGCTACCTTTTCACCTTCGGCTTCTCCATAGTGACGGTCATTGCCGTCAATCTGGTGGCTTTCCTTCTTGCCGTCGGGCTCACCGCGCGCATCCGTATGAAGACGGCGCTGCGGACCATCTTCGTCATCCCCATGGTGGTTTCGGGCATCATCATCGCCTACGTCTTCAACTTCCTGTTCTCCAACTCCCTGCCATCGCTCGGTGCCGCAACAGGAGTTCCCTGGCTGGAAAGCAGCCTGCTCGCCAACCCGGACCTTGCCTGGATCGCAGTTGTGCTTGTCACTGCCTGGCAGGCGGTCCCAGGGGCCCTGCTCATCTACATTGCCGGGCTTGTGGCCGTTCCCGGAGATGTCTATGAGGCGGCGGAAATCGACGGTGCCGGCAAATTCCAGCAGTTGGTGAAGATCACGCTTCCCTTGGTGGCCGGTTATGTGGTCATCAACATCATTCTCGGGTTCAAAGGCTTCCTCAACGCCTACGACATCATCGTGGGGCTGACAAACGGAGGCCCGGGAACCTCAACCAGAAGTATCGCGATGACTGTTATTGCCGGATTCAATGGCGGCGACTACGCCTATCAAATGGCCAACGCCACGATCTTCTTCGTGGTGGCCATCCTGATCTCTCTTGTACAGCTCTCGCTGACCCGCGGACGGAATGCACTCTAATGACCAACACCTCGATGACCACCAAACCGGCCTCCAGCAAATCCGGCACCAAAGTTGAACGCGTCAACTGGCCGGCAACCACTGTCCTGGTCCTCTGCGCAGTGACCGTGCTCCTTCCCCTGTATGTCACCGTTTCCATGGCGTTCAAGACCCAGGGGCAGGCGGTGGACGGCAATGCTTTCTCCTTTCCCGCCCCGTTCAGCCTCGACGGCTTCGTCCAGGCCTGGACCCTGACGAACTTCCCCGTGGGAGCGGCGATGTCGTTGCTGGTGACAGCCGGGACGGTGTTGGCCACGATCATCCTGGCTGCCTTAGCCTCGTACGCGATCGTGCGCAACTGGGAGCGGCGGATCTTCAGGTATTCCTTCTTTTACCTTCTGGGCGCAATGTTCATTCCCTTCCCCGTGGTTGCCTTGCCGCAGATCCAGCTCACCGGCCGCCTCGGCCTGGACAACCCGTTCGGCGTTATCCTGCTGGCCACCATGTTCCAGTTGAGTTTCAGTGTGCTGCTGTTCACTGCGTTCCTCCGGTCCATCCCCATGGAACTGGAAGAGAGCGCCAGGATAGACGGCGCAACCACCTGGCAGACCTTCTGGAAGCTGATTTTTCCGCTACTGGCACCCATGAGCGCAACAGTGGGGATCTTCGCGTTCCTGTACGCGTGGAATGACTTCATGATGCCGTCGTTGATTATTTCCGATCCGGCAATGCAGACGCTCCCCGTGAGGCAGAACCTGTTCCAGACGCAGTTCAGCAACAACTACCACGTGTCCTTCGCGTCCTACCTGATGGCGATGGCACCGGCGATTGTCGCGTACCTGTTCACGCAGCGATGGGTCATGGCCGGCGTGACGCAAGGCGCGGTCAAGGGCTAACCATTGTTGACCTTCCCGGGCAGCCGTTTCATACTGGTCGGGAAGATAAATTTAGAATCTAAATCAAAGGAGTTTCGTGAGTACTTCCGCCACCCAGGCACACCGTACAGACGCCGGCCGCATGTCCGATCCGAACTGGTGGCGCCAAGCGGCCGTCTATCAGATCTACCCGCGCAGCTTCTACGATGCGAACGGTGACGGGCTCGGTGACCTCAAGGGCGTCACGGCCAAAGTCCCGTATTTGAAGGAGCTGGGGATCGACGCCGTCTGGCTGAGCCCGTTCTATCCTTCCGCGCTCGCGGATGGCGGCTACGACGTGGATGACTACCGCAATGTGGACCCGAAGCTGGGTACCCTGGAGGACTTCGACGAGATGGCCGCAGCCCTGCATGCCGCCGGCATCAAGATCGTGGTGGACATCGTTCCCAACCACTCCTCGGACCGTCATGAGTGGTTCAAGGAAGCCCTGGCCTCGCCCAAGGGCTCAGCGGCACGCGAGCGCTACATTTTCCGTGACGGCCGGGGCGAAAACGGGGAACTGCCGCCGTCGGACTGGGACTCCGTGTTCGGTGGACCCATCTGGGACCGGATCACCGAGCCTGATGGCACGCCCGGACAGTGGTACATGCACATCTTTGCCAAGGAGCAGCCGGACTTCAACTGGGAGAACCCGGAGATCAGGGAAGACTTCCTGAAGACCCTGCGCTTCTGGTCGGATCGGGGCGTGGACGGTTTCCGCATCGACGTAGCCCACGGCATGGCCAAGGACCTATCCGAGCCGTTGCCCATGAAGGCTGACTTGGAAGCCAAAGCCCATGGCACGGACGGTTTCACGGACGGTTCACACCCGTTCTGGGACCGTGATGAGGTGCATGAGGTTTACGCCGAGTGGCGCAAGCTCTTCAACGAATACAACCCGCCGCGCACCGCCGTCGCCGAGGCCTGGGTCCACGAGTCACGGCGCTCCCGTTACGCCAGCCCCGAGGGACTGGGCCAGGCGTTCAACTTTGACCTCCTGCAGTCCGACTACGACGCCGGGTCGTTCCGGAAGATCATCACGGACAACCTCGTGGCTGCCAAGGAATCGGGGGCCTCCTCCACGTGGGTGTTCTCCAACCACGATGTTGTCCGCCATGCCACCCGTTACGGCCTGCCCAAGGGTGGATCGGTAGCGCAGGGAACCAATGCGGCGCAGGACATCACCGGCGGCGAACCCAAGGGCCAGGACGGCAAGGGCTGGCTGCTGGCCGGCGCACCGGCTGAAGAGCTCGACGTCGAACTCGGCTTGCGTCGTGCCCGCGCCGCGACGCTCCTGCTGCTCGCGCTTCCCGGTTCTGCCTACCTCTACCAAGGTGAGGAACTCGGCCTGCGCGAAGTCGCCGAAATTCCTGACTCCGAACGCCAGGACCCGTCCTTCTTCCGCAACCCCGGCGTTGAGATTGGCCGTGACGGTTGCCGTGTACCGCTGCCGTGGACCGCAGAAGGCCCGTCTTTCGGTTTCGGTGCGGGTAAAGCACATCTTCCACAGCCGGAGTGGTTCAAGGACTACGCAGTTTCCACGCAGGACGGAGTGGAAGGTTCCACGCTGGAGCTTTACAGGAAGGCACTGCACTTGCGCAGCGAACTCCAGACCAGCGAGGAACTTGAATGGGTAGAGACCGCGAACCAGGACGTGCTGCACTTCAGCCGCCCGGGTGGCTGGCACGTCATCACTAACTTCGGCAGCGAAGCTGTTGAACTGCCTGCAGGGGACGTAGTGGTAACCAGCGGTCCGCTGGAGGATGGCAAGCTGCCTTCGGACACCACCGCATGGATTGTCAGCAACGCGTAAGCGCCGGGGACAAGACGGGACACCGGGGCTGAATACTGAAGTCATGACGAATGCGAACGGGCGGGGACGCCTCATATACGGCTGCATGGGACTCGGCGGCCCGTGGGATGGTACCTCCTACGGCGCCGGGGAGATTGATCAGGCCGCTGCGGTGGTTGAAGCCGCCCAGGGGATTGGCATTGAACTTTTCGATCATGCGGATATCTATCGCAGCGGAAAGTCCGAGGCCGTCTTTGGTGAAGTCCTCGCCCGTTCGCAGGGTCTGCGGGAGAAGATCCAGCTGCAGACCAAATGCGGAATCAGGCTTGGGGAGCGCGGACTCCAGACGCACTACGACCTCAGCCGCGAGGCCATCCTTGAACGGGTCAACGGGAGCCTCAAACGACTCCAGACGGATTACGTGGACGTACTGCTCCTGCACCGGCCCGATCCGTTGATGGACCCGCGCGAGGTGGCGGACGCCGTCGGGCAGTTAATGGCGGAAGGCAAGGTGCGGCAGTTGGGCGTGTCCAATATGTCCGGCGCCCAGATCGCCTTCCTGCAGGATGAACTGGCAACGCCCATCGTGGCGAACCAGCTGGAAATGAGCCTGCTGCGCCGGGACTGGCTGGAGAGCACTGTGCTGGTCAACCACGCAGAAGGGCCGGGGTACAGTTTCCCGCACGGAACCCTGGAGCACTGCATGGCTGGGGGAATTGAACTTCAGGCGTATGGTTCTTTGGCGCAAGGGCGCTATACGGGTGCACCGGCTGCGGAATTATCGCCGGCGGAATCGGCGGCCGCGGAGATGCTTGAAAAATTGGCGGGGGAGAAGGACACCACGCCGGAGTCAGTGCTGCTGGGCTGGCTGATGAAGCACCCGGCCGGCATCTCGCCGGTGATCGGCACTACCAATCCCGGGCGCATCAAGGCATGTAGCGATGCCGCGGCTGTGGCTGAGGACATGACTCGTGCCCAGTGGTATGGACTGTGGGTGACAGCCCGGGGAAACAACATCCCCTAACCCCGGTTTTAACCCAACTGAGTCGCAGTTGTGCGCGCCATGACCTCTCAAAACGCGCACAACTGCGACTCAGTTGGGTGGGGACAGCAACACATGGCTAGGAGGCGCTGCTGATCGGAGCCACCACGGAGTAGCTGCTCGAGTCACCCTGCAATGCCTGGCTGGGCTTGCCGTCGATGCTCACCGGAATGTCGCCCGCGATGGTCACGCGGTTGAGCTTGCGCGGCTGGCCATCGTAGTTGTCCGGGGCACAATGCTGGGTGATGCGATTATCGAACAGGACCACCTGGTTGGGCTCCCAGTTCACCCTGACCACGTTCTCCGGACGCGTCACGTAAGCCTGCAGCAGGCGGATGATGTCCTTGGATTCGGTGTTGGACAGGCCCACAATCCGTAGCCGCTGCGCGAAGCCCCCAATGAACAATCCGCGCTCGCCGGTCAGGGGGTGGACCCGCACCACAGGGTGGGCGGTTTCGAACTTCAGACGGGTGAACTCTTTGCGCCGCTCTTCGGCGTTGGAGTGCTCCAGGTTCTTGGGCACCGAGTAGTCATAATCATTGGTGTGGATGGCCCAAAGGTTATCCGCGAAGCTGCGCAACTCCTCCGGGAGGTCCTGGTAAGCGCCGGCAGAGGAGGCAATCAACGTCTCGCCACCGTAGGCAGGGAGATCAATACTGCGCAGCGTTGAAGCCTGCGGCGGGTTGACCACGAACGTGACGTCGGTGTGCCAGTTGTTGGCCGAGCCGTTCTCGCTGTCTACGGGAAGGACGTTCTCCTCGCCGTCCACCGAGGCCACCGTGGGATGCGCCTTGGTCAGCGGCCCGAAGTGCGAGGCGAACTTTACCTGGGCCTCGTCATTGAAGATGTTGGCTTCGCGGAACACCAACGCTTTGTGCTCGTTGAGCGCTGCCCGGATCTGCGCCACAGTTTCTTCGCTCAGGTCTCCGCTGATATCCAGCCCGCGGATTTCGGCGCCGATACGGGAGCCCAGCTTGGCGAACCCGAGTTTGGTTTCGGTAATGACGGTCATGATGTGTTCCTTACTTGTTGTGATGGTTGCGGCAGGCGCCCCGGGTTGGTTCCGGGAAGCGGGTTGGTTCCAGGAAGATGGTGGTTCCGGGAAGCTGGTTGGTACTAGGCACCGGCACCTACGGCGGTCCGCCAGCGGGAGAAGTGCCGTTCAAGGGCCACCAGCAGGAAGTTCACGCCGAGGCCCAGCAAGGACACCGTGAGGATGCCCGCATACATATCCGGGATCAGGAAGCTGCTTTGGGCGTTCACGATCAGATAACCCAGCCCGGCTTTGGCTCCGACCATTTCCGCCGCGATCAGCACCAGGATGGACGCCGTGCCGGCCATACGGATGCCAGTGAAAATCGTGGGAACCGCGGATGGCAGGATGACCTTCTGGAACAGGCGGAAGCTGTTGAGCCCCAAAGAACGTGCTGCCCGGATCAGGAGCGGGTCCACGGTCTTCACCCCGGCAATGGTGTTCAAGAGCACCGGGAAGAACGCGGCGTAGGCCACGATGCTGATCTTCGATTCCTCGCCGATCCCCAGCAGCAGCGTGAACACCGGAAGCAAAGCCAGCGCAGCAGTGTTGCGGAACAGCTCAAGCAGGGGGTTCAGGACCGAGTTCAGCCGCCCGTACCAGGCAATGAGCAAACCCAGCGAGACCCCGGCCACCAGTGCCGCCCCGAAGCCTGCCACCGAACGGGTGAGGCTGGCCGCGATGTGCCCTTGGATGGTGCCTGCTTCGAAGAGCTTGCCCCATGCAAGGAGCACTTCATGGAGTGGCGGCAGGAACACGCGGGTGGAGGGGCTCGCCAAGTACGTCGGGCCCAGCTCCCACAGCGCCAGGAAAACCAGGACGGCTGTGGACTTCCAGAGGACGGAACCGGCAGCGGAGGCCACCCGCCGCAGTCTGCCGCGCACCGGCGTCGTGCGTTCAGCAGCATCCTGAGGTGAACGTTCGACGACGACCGTTGGGTCAGCTGTGGCGCCCGCCTTGGGAGCGGCTTCTGTTTCAATGAGCGTGGTGGTCATCAGGCCGCGCTCCTTTCGATGGTGGTTGCGGGTTCGTCCGGTGCGCTGCCGTCCGGCAGGATTTTTCGGTGGCCGGCGTCCTGGGCACGGCGGACTTCGTCGTGCAAAAGGGTCCAGACCTGATGGCGGTGCTCAACGAAAGCAGGGTTGGAACGGATGTCCTCGTCGCTTTCACGGTCCGGAATGGTGATGTCCACGATTTCCTTGAGGCGGCCCGGCCGGGCACTGAGCACAGCAACGCGCTCGCCGAGGTAAACAGCCTCGTCAATGCCGTGCGTGATGAAAACGATGGTCTTGCCCGTGGCTTTCCAGATCCTGAGGAGCTCATCCTGCAACTGCTCGCGGGTCTGGGCATCCAAGGCGGCGAAGGGTTCGTCCATCAGCAACACGTCCGGCTCGTAGGCCAGGCTGCGGGCGATGGCCACGCGCTGCTTCATGCCGCCGGAGAGTTCGTGCGGGTAACGGTCTTCGAAACCTGCCAGCCCCACGAGCGCCAGGTATTCGCTGGCTTTGGCAGCCCGTTGGCGCCGGTTGAGCTTGGTTCCATCCGGACCCGTGCCTTCGAGCCCGATCGAGACGTTGGCTGAGGCCGTCCGCCACGGGAACAACGCATACTGCTGGAAGACGACGGCCCTGTCCTTGCCCGGCCCCGTCACAGGCTTGCCATCGACCAGTACCTCGCCGGAGGTCGGCGTTGAGAGGCCAGCCAGCAAGTCCAAAAGCGTGGTCTTGCCCGAACCGCTGGGCCCCACCAAGGTGAGGAATTCGCCGTCGCGGACGTCCAGGCTGAGGGAGTCGATGGCGGTGAGCCGGGTGGCGCTGGTGGTCTTCGTGGCCCGGACCGTGAATTCCTTGGTGACGTTCCGGAGGCTGATTTTCGCGGTCATGACTATCCCTTCTTCGAGGCGAGATCGTTGAACTCGTTCGTGTAGTACTTGGAGGGCGTGAGCTTGTCCTTCACAATTCCCGAGGCGTTCAGCCACGCCTCCCAACGGGTGAAGTCCTCGTCCTTGATCACGCCCGCGTCCGGGACGCCGGGGCTCTTCCAGAACTTCAGGTTGGCCGTGCTTTCGTTGCGGCCGCGGCTCTCGATGATCTTGGCAAAGCGGGCAATGACTTCCTCCCGGGGCGTCTCTGCGGCCCACTTGATCGCTTTGGCAACTCCGGTGGTGAACGTCCGGGTGGTGGTGGGGTTCTTCTCGATGAAGTCGCTGCGGAGCACAATCTGGCCGCCGGCGAAGGTGCCGAACAGCTCCACGTCACTGAAAAGGGAACGCAGGCCGCCGGCTTCGATGGCCCTGTCCTGCAGCACACCGCCCAGCGTTCCGGCGTCCACCTGGCCGCGGCGGATCGCTTCCTCGGTATCGTTCGGCGCCAGGGGGACCAGCTGTACCTGCTTGATCTCGTCCTGGCTCAGGCCGTTCTTGGTCAGCCAGGTATTGATGACCGCTTCATGGTGGGCGCCCAAGGTGTTGACGGCGATCTTCTTGCCGATCAGGTCCCGGGGCTCCTTGATGGTGCTGTCGGCCTTCACGTAATACCCGCTGAAGGTCTTCTCGTCCGAGCCGTAGTAGTTGGTGACAGCCCTGACGGGGGCTCCGGCCTCGATGAGTTTCACCACCGCCCCGGAGAAGGCGCCGCCAACGTCGGTCTGGTTGGTGGCTGCGGATTGGATGTCTTGGGGTCCACTGGTGGTGTTGCCTACCCAGTTCAGTTTCAGGTCGCCCAGGTATCCGAGGTCCGCGGCAAGTTCGGGGAACGTCACGTTGTTGGCTGATCCCTGGTAGCGAAGTTCCTTCACTTCGTTTCCGGCCTGGCCGGTTTGTCCGGCCTCGGCTGCACCGCCGCAGCCGGACACCGTCAGCGCTAGTACGACGGCGGCCGCGACGCTCAGCAGGGGCAGATGCAGTTTCATGGGAGCTACTTTCGATGGATTGCAGGGTGTTGGGCGGCCGGCTTATGTGGAACGTGTGCAACGGCTTGGGAACGATGAAAGCCCATGGTGGTGCTGTGTGGGAAGTGCCCGGGTAACGGCCGGAAACGCTGCGAAACAGCCCGAAACAGGGCGAAATCCTGGGCCTTCCCTGGCAACCGGAGGACACAAAGACGCTGCGTTGAGTTCCATGAACAACAGCTACGCGTCAGCTGCACATGACTGGCGCGGACGTCGTCGGGCCTTCATACTGAGGGACCCCACAGTCATATGGGGTTTAGTTCGTATTGATCCTCACAACCGGGCGCATTTCTTCGCCCTGCGAGCCGCCGGGCGGATACGGTAGATACATGACGTCTAGCATCGCCGCCGAGTCCATTCGGCCCACCCGCAACATTCCCGCCGACATTGCCCGTTCGTGGCTCCTTGTGAACGCCATGAAAACGGAGCTCTTTGATGAATCCGCGGGTTCACGTGCAGACGCCATCATCCTTGACATCGAAGACGCCGTTGACCCTTCGCAAAAGGACGCAGCCCGTGAAAACGTCGTGAACTGGCTGACCGCCGGTGGACAGGCGTGGGTCCGCATCAATGACGCCACCAGCCCGTTCTGGGCCGACGACCTCGCCGGCCTCCGCGGCACGCCGGGCTTGCTCGGCGTGATGCTGGCCAAAACCGAATCCGCAGACCAGGTCACTGAGTCCTACCACCGCATGGACGGCAAGACTCCCGTGATTGCCCTGGTTGAGTCCGCCCTCGGCATCGAGGAAGCCAACCACATTGCCCGCGCCCAGGGTGCGTTCCGCCTCGCTTTCGGCTCCGGCGACTTCCGCCGCGACACCGGCATGGCAGCAACACCGGAAGCCATGGCCTACCCGCGGGCCAAACTGGTGGTCGCCAGCCGTGTCGGTAACCTGCCGGGCCCCATCGATGGCCCCACCGTCGGTACCAACCACCCCATCCTGCGTGAGCAGACGGGCATCACGGTGACCATGGGCATGACCGGCAAGCTCTGCCTGGCCATCGACCAGACCACCGTGATCAACGAGGTCATCAGCCCCACGCCGTCGGATGTTGCCTGGGCCACGGACTTCATGAACGACTTCGAGGCCAACGGCCGGGTCATCCGCGACGGCTCCGACCTCCCGCGTTTGGGCCGCGCCGAGAAGATCATGAAGCTTGCAGTGGCTTTCGGAGTCCAGCCTTCCCTGTAGGCATGCTGGTTCACGGAGTCGTTTGGGACTCTTCGTCCCCTTCCCTGCGTATGTTCACACCGGACGCGGGGTTCACTGATATTGCGTTGGCCCGGGGCTCAGCCCTGGGCCTGCGCGTTATCCCGGGCTTATGGTGCCTTGGACACACTAAAGTCCACGGGCCGGGGGATCGCACGCACGTTCCTTGCCGCGGTAGTTCCCCAGCAGAACGTGGGAAACAATGCGGGGCCTGTTTTGCCCGGGACGACTCCCGGCTGATGCACGATTTCCACCGTGGCACCTCCGTTCCCGCCGGGCTCCGTGCCTACCTCATGCAGCCGCACTGGCTCTACGTCGCCACCTTCGCCAACGGTGCCACCAAAGTAGGCACGGCCTCCGCGCCGCGAAAGTGGAACCGGCTTGCTGAGCAGGGCGCCGTGCACGCTTCCTATGTGGCCCACGCCGAGGACGGCCGGGTAGTCCGCGTCCTCGAGGACATGGTCACCCGCGAGCTCGGCCTCGTCCAACAAGTCCGTTCTGGCTCCAAAGTGGCAGGCCTGGTGGAGCCGCGTGCCGGCGTCGAGCTTTTGGCATTGAACCGGCAGCATGCCGGCCGGGTGCGCGAGTTGCTAGGCGGCCTGGCCATGACCGGTTATGCCGTTGTGGAGGAAGAGTGGGAACGGCCTGAGTTGGCAGAACGGCTCTGCACCGCCGGTGCCGGTGGCCGCCATCCATACCCGGCAACCTTCGACGCCGGCGGGCATGGCCTGCGCGTCCACGCCCTGTCCGGCGCCATCGCCCTGGCTGGTCTTCCCGACGCCTCGGGTAACGAAATCGAGGGCAGCTTCGTGGCGGACCTGGGCGCCCTGAAGGGCAGGAAGATCGAGTTCGGCCCGCACCTGACGGAAATCCCGGCGCTGCAGGACTCCTTGTTCTAGTTCCTCCGCCGAGGGGCGACGTCTCTCTCCGCTGAGGGGCGACATCTCTGACCGCCGAGGGGCGACATCTCTGACCGCCGAGGGGCGAGCTCTCGGGAGTATGAGCCCATCTTTCCCTTGAGAGCCAACCCCTCGGCAACGCACGCTGATGCACCAGTAGACTTGGACGGTGCTAGACGAATTCTGGGCCAACGCCTCCACTGCTTACAAAGTCCTGGTGTTCAGCGCCATGGGGCTGATCGCTGTCGGACTCATCTTGTCCATTGTCGGGAACACCTCCGGGAACCAAGGCCTTGCGATGGCTTCGCTGCCGATCATTGGCGTGGGCCTGCTCCTGCACGTGGGCGGACTCGTGGTCCGGGGCCAGAAGATCCGCAAGGGCTATAAAAAGTAATCCATCACCGAACTTCGTGCTCCCGGATCAAGGCGCTGCCCCCGGCCCCCGCAGCCCGATAGGGTTGGAGCATGAGTATCAATCCGGACCTGCAGGGCCGAAGCTACCCTGCCGCAGAGGTATACGACGTCGGTCGTGAAAAGATCCGCGAGTTCGCCAAGGCTGTGAAAGCCGGCAACCCCGCGCACTTCGATGTCGAGGCCGCCAAGGCCTTGGGCCACAGTGACCTCGTAGCCCCGCCAACGTTCGCCATCATCGTCGCCCAGCGTGCTGACGCCCAGCTGGTCCAGGACCCGGAGTCGGGCATCGATTTTTCCCGCGTGGTCCACGCCGACCAGCGGTTCACGCACCACCGCGCCATCGTTGCCGGTGACCAATTGGTCGCCGAGCTTCATGTGGACGGTGTACGTGCCATGGGCGGCGGAGCCATGATCACCACGCGCTCCGAGATTTCCACCGTGGCAGGCGAAAAGGTCGCAACCACCACCTCATCCATCCTGGTCCGCGGAGAGGGACAGTAACCATGAGCTCCACATTCGAAGAACTGACGGTCGGCCAGGAAATCGGCACCCGCAGCATTGACGTCACCCGCCAGGACCTGGTCAAGTACGCAGGGGCTTCGGGCGACTTCAACCCGATCCACTGGAATGAGTCGTTCGCGACCTCCGTGGAACTGCCGGGCGTCATCGCCCACGGCATGTTCACCATGGGTGCCGCCGTGCAGTTGGTGAGTGACTGGGCAGGCGATCCCGCCGCCGTCGTCGACTATCAGACCCGCTTCACCAAGCCTGTCCTCGTAACCGACACGACCGGAACCGATGACGCCGGTGCTGTCATCGACGTCACCGGTGTTGTAGGAGCGCTCGACGCCGACGCCCGCACCGCGCGTATTGACCTCACCGTCATGGCGGCCGGACAGAAAGTCCTCATGAAGTCCCAGGCGGTTGTGAAGGTCTCTTGAACCAATCGAACACCTCTCAACGGCGCGCCACCTCGACTGAAATGTCGCGGTGGCGCGCCGCTGTTCTTGCCTCCTACGCGGCCAGCGGCATCGCGTTCGCCACGTGGGTATCCCGACTGCCCGCCATCCGCGATGGATTGAACCTCACCCCGGGCGGCATCGGCTTGTTGCTCATGTGCATGACGGTGGCCTCGTTCATATCGATCTCCGCCTCCGGCCTCATCGTGCTGCGGCTCGGTCCCAAGCTGACCACGAGGATTGGCAGCTGCATGGTGGGTGCGGGCCTGGTCACGGTGGGTGTGGGCACCTCCATTGCGGCAAACTCCCTGGTGGTAGCGGCAGGCTTGGTGGTACTTGGCCTGGGTACAGCCAGTTGGAACACCGCCTCCAATGTGGAAGGGGCCTCACTCGAACGCGAGTTGGAGCGGCACATCATGCCGCACCTGCACGGCGCCTTCAGCCTTGGAACCGTAGCCGCTGCAGGGTTCGGTGCGTGGGCTGCTGCCATCCACATGCCGGTGTTCTGGCATTTCCTGATCTCCGGTGTTGTGGTGACATCGTCCGTTGTTACGGCCACGTTCTGGTTCCGCGCGGAGAAGACCGCCGCAGCTGCCACCTCTTCAACTGCGCAGAGCTATCGTTCGACGGAAACGGATACCTTCCAGGATCCTTCCACCGGCCCCCTGCCCCTTATTACTCCCGAACCGGGTGTTACTCCCGAACCGGCTGTTACTCCCGAATCGGCGCACTCTCAACAGGGCGCCGGCAATGCCGCCCCTCCGCTGGATAATAAACGGCTGGTGGCACTTGCCTGGCGTGACCGCCGGACTTTGCTGATCGGCGTCCTGGTCCTCGGCTTGGCACTGGCCGAAGGAGCCGCCGGTGACTGGGTGGCCCTGGCACTCGCGGACGGCTACGGGCAGAGCGACGCTGCAGGCGCTGTCGGCTATGGGCTTTTCGTCACGTTCATGACCATCGGGCGCTTCACCGGGACGGTCATCCTAGACCGTTTCGGCCGTGTGGTGGTGATGCGCTGGTGCTCGGCAACCGCCGTCGTGGGCCTCGCGCTCTTCGTTTTCGCTCCGGTTCCATGGCTCGCCTTCGTGGCTTTGGCGGTGTGGGGACTGGGCGCATCCCTCGGCTTCCCGGTGGGGATGTCCTCTGCGGCAGATGACCCCGTCCACGCCGCTGCCCGGGTATCGGTGGTCTCCACCATCGGCTACGGTGCCTTCTTGTGCGGACCTCCGCTCCTGGGGCTGTTGGCCGAACATTTCGGCATTCTGCATTCACTGCTGGCGCCCCTGGCACTTCTGGTTGTCAGCTTCTTCCTGGCGCCCTTGGCCGGCCAACAGGCGGCAAAGTCCGCTGAGGCCAACGAAGCCCGTTAGGCTTGATTGGTGACCCAAACGCTGCTTTCCGAACTGACCACTGCTGCCGTTGGCGGCCCCGCGGGCAACTATGTTGAGGCCCGCACCGAGGCTGAAATTATCGACGCCGTCCGGTCCGCTGACGCTGCAGGCCGGAAGCTCCTGATCATCGGGGGCGGCTCCAACCTCCTGATCTCGGACGACGGCTACCCCGGGACGGTCCTGAAGATCGCCTCCGAGGGATTCACGGTCAACTCCGAGGACAGCTGCGGAGGGGTCTCGGTGGTAGTACAGGCGGGCCACAACTGGGACGCCCTGGTGGAACACTCAGTGCTGCACGCGTGGTCCGGCCTCGAGGCATTGTCCGGAATCCCGGGTGCCACCGGTGCCACCCCTGTGCAGAATGTGGGAGCTTACGGGGCGGATGTTTCCCAGACCATCGCAGCCGTCCGAACATGGGACCGCCAACGCAATGCAGTGCAGACCTTCACCAACTCCGAGCTCAAGTTCGGATACCGCGACTCCATCCTGAAGCAGACCACCGTTGAGGGCTCGCCCCGTTACGTGGTGCTCACTGTGGAGTTCCAGTTGCCGCTGGGCCGGATGAGCGCCCCCATCCGGTATGCGGAGTTGGCAAGGGTCCTGGGCGTCGAGCCCGGCAAACGCGCCTACTCCAACGATGTGCGACGTGAAGTCCTCCGGCTCCGCGCGTCCAAGGGCATGGTCCTGGATCCAGCGGACCGGGATACCTATTCAACCGGCTCATTCTTCACCAACCCGATCGTGGAGACAGGACTCGCCGCCAAGTTGCCGGAGAACGCACCCAAGTATCCCGCCGGCGATGACGGACTGGTGAAGCTCTCCGCTGCCTGGCTGATCGATCAGGCCGGATTCGGCAAAGGTTTCGGCCTGGAAGAAGGCAGTATCTCCGGTGGACGGGCTTCCCTGTCCACCAAGCACACCCTCGCCATCACCAACAGGGGTTCAGCATCGGCTTCGGACATGGTGGCCATAGCGCGTGAGGTGCGGGACGGCGTCGTCGAGCGTTTTGGTATTGAACTGCACCCGGAACCGTTGCTGATCGGCGTTTCGCTTTAGGGACTTGCCAGCTCGCGAGGGGTTGGATCTCGCGGGAATAGGGGGATCTTTCGGTCGAGATCCCGCCCCTCGGCGAAGTCGCAACGCGGCCAAAAGACGCCAAGCGCGCGACGCCGTCAGGGCCTAGCGGGTCCGCCGCTCCGCAATCGGCAGGATCTTGTTGAGCAGCAGGAACGTGAGCCCGCAACTGACCGAGCCTAGAAGGAAGATCTGGCTGAAGGCGATGCTCTGCGGCGATGGTCCGCTGGGCATGAACAGGCCGGCAGCGGCGAAGCCCACCAAACCCAGGAGCATGACGATGGCCCCTACCAGGAAGCTGCGGACCTGCGCGGCGGCTGTCGGGTAGAACCATGGCTCGGGCGCTTGGTCATCACGGCCGGATACGGGTTGGCTGGCCGCGGCGGTGCCGATGAGAAGTGCGGCTGCGGCGGTCGCTACAAGGCTGGCTGTCTGGATGGCCCGCATTGAGGGGGACAGGCTGACACCCGTACCCACTGCAACGATCAGCCCGGCACCGAGTCCCACCAGCGCGCAGAACCAGCCGGCGGTAGCCAACCACCGGCTCATCGGCCGCACAAACGGGGCAAGATCTCCAAAAAGCATGAATCCATCCTAGGATCCCACGCTGGGTGAGGGCTGGGAGGCGCGGCAAGGTTCCCTGTGCATGCCGGCCCTTTTAGGATGAAGCATGGCCCTAGCCCACCAGAACCCCAGTCCACGCATCATGGGCCGTTTGCGGCTCGTCAGCCAGGGCCTGTTGGGCGGCGGCTTTCCTTCTGTAGCCGACGCGGTCCGTTGGATGACCGCGATGCAGGCCCAGGACCTTGGCCACGCGCTGTGGGCCGTGGGTCAGCGCGTCCCCGGCACGCGGGCCTCGGACGTCAGGGCTGCCCTGGACGCCGGGACAGTGGTCCGCTCCTGGCCCATGCGGGGGACGCTGCACCTGCTGGCCCCCGAGGACCTGCGCTGGATCCTGGACATCACCAGTGGCCGCCTCATGACCGCGGTTGCCGGACGGCACCGTGAACTCGGCATTACCCAGGACGACATCAGCCATTGCCGGGACATCGCCCACAAAACAACGGAGGGCCTCAAGGCATCCGAGGGCGCCCATGGTGCCACCCGGGAGCAGCTGTTCCAAGCCTTTGAAGAAGCAGGGCAGAGCACTACGGCACAGCGGGGCATCCACTTGCTGGGAAGTCTGTGCCAGCGTGCGTGGCTGGTTCAGGGGCCAATGGCCGCTTCTGCCGGAAAAGCCGGCCTGCAGCAGCTGTTTGTGCCCTTTGAGGAATGGATACCCAATTCCCGGGTGCTTCAGCGGGAGGAGGGCATAGCAGAGCTGTTGTTCCGCTACCTCAGGAGCCACGGCCCCGCCACCATCAAGGACTTTGCCTGGTGGAGCCAAATCCCGCTCACTGAGGCGCGTGCGGCGCTCAAGAGCCTGCACGGGCACTTGGTTGAGTTGCCGCTTCGCGGCACCAGCTATTGGATGTCGCCGGAGACTGCTGCAATGCTCGACGACGGCGTCCCCGGCTCACGCTCGCTGCTGGCTCTTCCGGGCTTCGATGAGTTCCTGCTCGGCTACCAGGACCGGAGCCTGGTGCTGGCCCCGGAATACGCCGAGCAGGTAGTGCCAGGCAAGAACGGCGTGTTCAAGCGCATCATTGTCTCAGGGGGAGAGGTGGTGGGAACGTGGGCCAGGACTGTGAACGGCAAATCCGTAGGTGTGCTCCCGGAACCGTTCGCGGGGCAGCTGGGAACGGCCGCCGGACGATCCTTTGAGGCACAAGGCAGGGCCTATGCGAAGTTCATGGCCGGCTGAGCAAATCCCCGGCTGAGCAAGCCCCCACTGAGCAAGCCCCCGCTGTACACGGCGCCGCTGACTAACCCCGGAACGTCGGAAACCCGCTGTTCTGTTGCGGACCAGCAACGGAACAGCGGGTTTCGACGTACCCGAGGGAACGTTCTAGAGCTTGCCCGTTGCAATGTTCAGCATGCGGCGCAGCGGCTCGGCTGCACCCCACAGTAGCTGGTCGCCAACGGTGAAGGCGCTGATGTACTCCGGGCCCATTTCGAGCTTGCGGATACGGCCCACGGGAATGTCCAGGGTGCCGGAAGCTGCCACGGGGGTCAGGTCCGCCATGGAGGCTTCCTTGGTGTTGGGAACTACCTTGGCCCACTCGTTGTCCTTGGCCAGGAGGTTCTCGATTTCGGTGACTGACAGGTCTTCGCGCAGCTTGAGCGTGAGGGCCTGGGAGTGCGAACGCATGGCACCGATGCGGATGCACAGGCCGTCCATGGCGATGTGGTCCTTGCCGGCGGTTCCGTTTCCGGTGCCGAGGATCTTGTTGGTCTCCACCCCGGCCTTCCACTCTTCCTTGGACTGGCCGTTGCCGAGGTCGGCATCGATCCACGGAATGAGGGAGCCGGCCAGCGGCACGCCGAACTGGGTGGCGTCAACGCCGGTGCGCTGGGCCGCGAGGACCTTGTGGTCGATTTCGAGAATGGCCGAGGCAGGGTCTTCCAGTTCGCTGCTGACCTCGTTGTTGAGGGTGCCGAACTGGTTGAGGAGCTCGCGCATGTGGCGGGCGCCGCCGCCTGAAGCAGCCTGGTAGGTCATGGAGGTCCCCCACTCCACCAGGTTGTTCTTGAACAGGCCGCCGAGGCCCATGAGCATGCAGGAAACCGTACAGTTGCCGCCGATGAAGTCCTTCACGCCACCGGACAGTCCGGCGTCGATCACGTCGCGGTTGATGGGGTCCAGCACGATGATCGAGTCATCGTTCATGCGCAGGGTGGAAGCAGCATCGATCCACAGGCCGTCCCAGCCGCGGCTGCGGAGTTCACCGTGGACCTGCTTGGTGTAGTCGCCACCTTGGGCGGTGACAATAATCGGCAGCTTGGCCAGCGTCTCAATATCGAACGCATCCTCGAGCTTGCCAGGATCACCATCGGTAGAGCTCAGGAACGACGGGGCGGCACCTCCTGCGTTCGAGGTGGAGAAAAATACCGGGTTGATGTTGGCGAAGTCGTTCTCGTCCTGCATGCGCTGCATCAGGACGGAACCAACCATGCCACGCCAACCGACCAGTCCAACGGACGGATTAGCTGCTGTAGTCATTGAACAAGTCTAGACTTTCGGGACGCAGGGCCGCTGTTGGTTACGTCACGCACGCCCTGCACGACGCCGATACCCGCCCAAGCGGCCGCGGAGGCCTGCCGCGCTGGTTAGGGGGTGCCGGCGTCGTGCTCTTGCAGGAGCACGGCCTTGCGCTTGCGCAGGGCGAAGAAGGCTCCAAACGCGAACACCTGCGTAACAACGATCAGCACGATGATCCCGGCAATCTTGTTGCCGCCCAGGATCATGGTCAGTCCCACAATGGCGGAGATCAGGGCGAAGAGCGGCAGCAGCATATAGCCCAGCACAAACAGCGTTTCAGGTTTCTTCAGCATGCTCAGCTCTCTTGGCTTTCCTAGGTTGCGTTCCGGCGCCATGTGGTGAACCGGTAGTTGGTGCCGTTTTTGGCGGTGAGCCAGCCTTCGGACGGGGCTACGGCGTCGAACGCCCAGTCATCACCGAGCTCGGGGGCGAAGGTGTCACCCTCCAAGTCGGCGTCAATGATGGTGATGACCGCCAGATTGGCGATTTCCATGGACTGCTCAAAGATCTCGCCACCACCGATGATCCAGACCTTCTGGCCACCGGGGGCGAACTGGGATTCCAGCAGGGCCGCGTCCAGGGATGAAACCACGACGGCGCCCTCCGCCTCGGGCGTGGATGCCCAGCCTGCATTGCGGGTCACCACAATGTTGGTCCGGCCCGGAAGGGGACGGTACTTTTCCGGAAATGACAGCCACGTCTTGCGGCCCATGATGACGGGATGCCCGGTGGTGAGTTGGCTGAAGTGCTTGAGGTCCTCGGGCAGGTGCCACGGCATGGAGCCGTCCTTGCCGATTACGCCGGACTTTGTCTGCGCCCACACCATGCCGATGCCGGTCATGCTGGCGGCGGTCTCTTGCGTGAAGATGACGCCGGGCAGCTGCGAGGGATTCCCGGAAGTGCTCATACGGCGATCGGCGCCTTGATGGTGGGGTGGTGGCGGTAGTCCACAACCTCGAAGTCGTCCAGGGTGTAGTCGAAGATGGAGTCCGGCTTCCGGAGGATCTTCAGTTGCGGGTACTCGTACGGCTCACGGCTGAGCTGCTCGGCAACCTGGTCAACGTGGTTGTCGTAGACGTGGACGTCGCCGCCGGTCCAGACGAATTCGCCCGGCTCCAGGCCAAGCTGCTGCGCCACCATGCGGGTCAGCAGGGCGTAGGAGGCAATGTTGAAGGGGACACCCAGGAATGTGTCCGCGGAGCGCTGGTAGAGCTGGCAGGACAATTTTCCGTCGGCCACATAGAACTGGAAGAACGCATGGCATGGCGGCAGTGCCATGTCCTTGAGTTCGGAGACGTTCCATGCGGACACGATGTGCCGGCGTGAGTCCGGGTTGGCGGCCAGGTTGGTCATGAGCTCGGAGATTTGGTCGATGTGCCCGCCGTCGGGGGTCGGCCAGCTGCGCCACTGGACGCCGTAGACGGGGCCGAGCTCGCCGTCGGCATCCGCCCACTCGTCCCAGATGGACACGCCTTGGTCCTGCATCCACTTCACGTTGGAGTCACCGCGCAGGAACCACAGGAGCTCTACTGCCACGGACTTGAAATGGACCCGCTTGGTGGTGATGAGCGGGAAGCTTTCGGCAAGATCGAACCTCAACTGGCGGCCGAAGACGCTGCGCGTTCCGGTGCCGGTACGGTCCGACTTATGCGTGCCGTTGGCCATGACGTCGCGCAGAAGATCTTCATAAGGGGTGGGGATGCTCACGAGTCCAGCTTACTGGTCAGCCTGCCCCGAACCAGATCTATGAGAGTGTCGTCACCAATGCCGGCCTCACGCGCCGTCCGGAGCAAATCGTCGACGGCGGCCATCACCGCAGCATCCGAACGGACAGTGCCGTGGGGTGCTGGTGGCGGGCCGACGACGATAGTCCCGTTCCGTCGTCGTGATTCGATCAGTCCGGACTGCTCCAGCTCCTTATACGCGCGCCCCACTGTTCCCGCGGCGATGCCGAGATCGGCGGCCAGGCTGCGCACTGTGGGCAAGCGGCTGCCGGGTGCCAGGACCCCTACTGCAATGAGTGAGCTGAGCTGCCGGCGGATCTGCTCGAACGGCGGGACAGGATCCGAGAGGTCCACCGTGATCCCGGCGGTCATTGTGCGTGTTCTCCCTGTTTGACGGCGCCACCCCGTGGAATGCTCCTGAACAAGCTCCGCACCGGAGTCACAGCGACCAGGAGCGCAACGACGATCAGGGCGATGCCGATAGGGATTCCAGGGTTGGGTCCGATGGGATCGGGACTGGGTGCGGGCGGGAACACACCGTACCAGGCGTTGCCGGTGCTGCACAGCAGCGCGCCCGCCTGGCCAAGACCATACGCTGCCAGGGTCCGGACGATCCTGTACATGCTGATGGCCCGGAGCGCGGCGTCCAGTCCCGCATTACCGCCTGCCTCGGGGATACCACGACGGCGACGCACCGCCAGGATAGCTGCTGCGCCGGCGAGCCCAACCATGACAGTAGTAAGAACGGCGGCCGGCCAGGCTTTCGGATCAAAGGGCTGCGTTTCCCCGGCCACAGCGAAAGCAACCGCCAGGGCCAGCACCAGGGTGCTGCCAATGGCGAAGGAGAGCAGGCCCCTGGAGACGGGTTGTCTAGGCCAGTGGACTGGAGCGTCGGGTGTGCCGTAATTCCTGGCGGCCAGGAGGTCGCCCGCAGCGATGGCTGCGAGGAGCAGCGCGGCCACAATGCCCGTCAACACCGGGAAGGACCACACGGCAGGTGGCCGGGGCGGGAACAGTATTGCTGCGTAGCCGGCGGCCAACGCTAGTCCGCCCACCACTCCCAGGGCCGCTCCGAGGGAAATGCTCAATCGTGCAGCGGGGTGCGTTCGGGGATCGGCGCGGAGTGTTGCTGCGCTGGTGGTCTTGGCCGCTTTCTGCAGCGACGGCAATTCCGGAACCCGCCACCACCACATCATGAGGAGGACCACCATGTTGACCAGGCCCAGGACGTTGAACCACGACGATTGCCAAAGGGCTCCCGGTGCGGGCTGGGCGGCGAAGTTGCCGGCGATGGCAGCCAGGCCGGCGGCGATGGTGCAGACCGTCCGGAGCAGTCGGCTGGTGGCGATGGTCCGGAGTGTTCGGTTGTCGTCGCCATCGAGGGTCTCAAGCTGGCGGCGGCGGGCGATCAGGAGAAGTACCAGCACGGTTCCCAGTGCCAGGACCACCAAGGCCGCGCCGAGCCAGGCGGCCAGCTCTGCTCCGGGAATCCGGCCGTCCTGGCCTTGACCCATGTACCCGTTGTAGGGATAGGCACTGCCCTGGGGTGGTGCCTGGCCCGGGGGTGTAGGGAGTACCGGCGTGTGGCTTGGAAGGGCCCCGATCCACGCGATGGCCAGCGCTGCGACCGCGAAGATTGCGGCGGTGGTCCATGCAAGCCTGCGGGGAAGGAAGTCGCGGATCCTGCGGACGGTGAGTTCAGCGTATCTGCGCGGGGCTTTCGGTGCCGGGTAGCTCAACTGCCCCAGGGCATGGACGGTGAGGCAGGCGACGATTGGCCAGCCCAGGGCGGTGGCGATCTGGTCCGGAGTTGCAGGGGCGTTCGATCCCATGGGATTCGCGCGCATGATCCCGGCATTCATGGCACCCTGCAGTGAGCTGGCCATCCACCCGATGATGCCCACCCATAAACCGTGCGAGGCAACAGATTGGGCATCGGGCTTGGACCAGACCTGCAGGCGCAGGAACAGGTACACGATGATGGCACCGACTACCGGCGCCAGGAAAAACAAGGTTGGTATGACAACCACGGCAAGACCCCCACATCTTTTGTGTCAATCTACTGATACAAAGTTGCAGGGGTCAAGCCGTGTGGCCATCCCACAAAATGCCTAGTCGTCGAAAGGCTTGACCTGTTCCACGGAAACGATCTTCCGCTCGGACCCACGCGCCACTTGGCAAACAATCACTTCACCGGGCGTCAGGTAAGGGTCTGATGCCGGAAGAAACGCTTTGAGGCCCTGGGACATGTGTTGGCCCAATTGTTTCAGGGCAGTAGGCAGGGCAGGTCGGTGCGTGCACACGGCAATGGGCACCTGCTTGTCGAACAGCGCCTCAACGGCCACAGCAGTCTTCTTGGGGGAGCGCTGGTGGCTGTGTTCCGTCAAGGCTTCCACCAGTTTGACCTTGGCTCCGCTGGCCTTGGCATAAGGGGCGATGGTGGCAACGCAGCGCGCCCAAGGGCTGGTGACCACGCGTTGTGGCTTCCACACCCCCAGGAGACGCTGAACGGCAACTGCCTGCCGCTGGCCCGTAGCCGCCAACGGACGGTCGCCCTCGGCCTTGGTCCAGGAAGACCGTGGTTTTGCCTTGGCATGGCGGATCAGTATCAGCGGCCAAGTGTCCAGCTCACCGCGGATATGGGCCTTCTCGAGGTATTCGAGCGGCTCCACATCCGTAGGGTTGCTCAGGAACGAGGCCGCCCTGTCAGGGCTGCACCACATCACGCTGTCCACTTCCTTGCCATCGGGCCTGAGCGGGGCTCCGTTGACACGGACAGCCCAATACCGGACCACCTTCAAGCCGGCACTCACATGGTAGTGAATGGCGGGAAGGGGTATGCCCAAAGGAGCCAGGAGGCCAATCTCTTCCCACACCTCACGGGCTGCGCACTCGGGAACCGTTTCGCCGGCGTCGAGCTTTCCTTTGGGCCAGGACCAATCGTCGTAGCGCGGGCGGTGGATGAGGAGAACCTCGAGGGCACCTTTGTTGAGCCGCCATGGAATGGCGCCGGCCGCGACAACAGCCACCGGCTCGCCGGGGTGGTCCGTCTGATCCGCCACGGGGGTATCGCTGTTCAAGTGGTTCCTCTACCGCCGTGCCGATGCGCGCTGGCGCGAACGGGAGTCCAGGAGCCAGGACTGCATGTCCAGCAGCGGCTTGCCGTCCTCATCCTGGTGATAACGCGTCCAGTGGCCTTGGTTGTCCAAGTGCCAGCTGGCAGTGTCATCATCTACGTAGCGGCGCATCAGGTCCATGACGGTTGCTGTGTCTTCCTTGCTGGCCAGCTGAACCAGGGCCTCCACGCGGCGGTCGAGGTTGCGGTGCATCATGTCCGCGGAACCGATGTACACCACGGGCTCGCCGGCGTTGCCGAAAGCAAACACGCGCGAGTGTTCAAGGAAGCGTCCCAGAACGGAGCGGACCGTGATGTTCTCGCTCAAACCCGGTACCCCAGGGCGCAGCGAGCAGATGCCACGTACTACGACGTCAACCTTCACGCCGGCCTGCGAGGCACGGTACAGGGCATCGATGATGGCCTCGTCCACCATGGAATTGACCTTGATCTGCACCAGGCCCGGGATGCCGGCGCGTGCATTGCGGATTTCGGTTTCAATCCTCTCCACCAAGCCTGCCCGGACTGAGCGCGGAGCCACAAGCAGGCGCTTGAAGGTGGACTTCGGGGCGTAGCCGGAGAGCTGGTTGAACAGCTTGGAGAGGTCCTCACCCACTTGCTCGTTGGCGGTCAGGAGGCCAAGGTCCTCGTAGTAGCGGGCTGTGCGGGGGTGGTAGTTGCCGGTGCCGATGTGGCAGTAGCGGCGCAGGCCGTCCACTTCCTGGCGGACCACCAGTGACAACTTGCAGTGGGTCTTTAAGCCCACAATGCCGTACACCACGTGGACGCCGGCCTGCTCCAGCTTGCGTGCCCAGGAAATGTTGGCCTGCTCATCGAATCGGGCCTTGATTTCCACCAGGGCCAGCACCTGCTTGCCCGCCTCTGCAGCATCGATCAACGCATCCACAATGGGCGAGTCGCCGGAGGTCCGGTAGAGGGTTTGTTTGATGGCCTGCACTTTGGGATCCGCCGCGGCCTGCTCCAGGAAGGCTTGAACGGAGGTGGAGAAGGAGTCGTAAGGGTGGTGGAGCAGGATATCCCGGCGGCGCATGGCGGCAAAAACGTTGGCAGCCTTGGACGTCTCGGACTCGTTGAGGTAGCGCGACGTGTGCGGAACGTGCTTGGGGTAGTGGAGATCAGCACGGTCGATGTTGCTGATCGCCGACAACCCACGCAGATCCAGCGGTGCCGGTACGGAGTAGACCTCGGACTCTTCGACACCCAGTTCCCGGATCAGCAGGGCCTTGATGTTCGGGTTGATGTCCGTGGTGACTTCCAAACGGACGGGAGGACCGAAGCGGCGGCGCAGCAGTTCCTTCTCCAGGGCCTGGAGGAGGTTCTCGGCGTCGTCCTCTTCAACTTCCAGGTCCTCGTTGCGGGTGACACGGAAGGTGTGGTGCTCCAGGACTTCCATGCCGGGGAAGAGCTTGTCCAAGTGGACGGCGATGACTTCTTCCAGCGCGATGAAGCGGGCAACACGGCCCGGGATGGCGCCTGCGCGGGGGCCATCCACGGAAATCAGGCGGGGGAGCTGGTCCGGAACCTTCACACGGGCGAAGAGTTCCTTATCGCTGATCGGGTTGCTCACAATCACGGCAAGGTTCAAGGAGAGCCCGGAGATGTACGGGAAGGGGTGCGCAGGATCCACGGCCAGCGGGGTCAGGATGGGGAAGACCTTCTCCTGGAACATGATGCTGATCCTGTGGCGGGCATCCTCATCAAGTTCGTGCCAGTGCATGAGGTGGATGTGTTCATAGGCCAGTGCCGGGCGGATCTGCTCGGCGAAGACCCGTGCATGGCGTTCCTGCAGCTTGTGCGCCTCTTCGCCGATCTGTTCGAGCACCTCGATGGGGCTCAGCCCGGCGGGGGAGGGTACGGCGAGGCCGGTGGCGATGCGCCGTTTGAGGCCTGCCACGCGGACCATGAAGAACTCATCCAGGTTCGAGGCAAAGATCGAGAGGAAGTTGACGCGTTCCAGCAGGAACAAGTCAGGGTCCTCTGCGAGTTCCAGCACGCGGGAATTGAACGCCAGCCAACTGAGCTCGCGGTCCAGGAAGCGGTCCGGGGTGATGTCGCCTTCGGGCTCAAGGCTCGGCGCGAATTCCGGAATGTCGATGCGGTCCTGGGTGGCTCGCGATGCCGGCACTTCCGAGGATCCGAAGCGCGGGGGCAGAGTTGCGCCCTTCGATGTGGATCCGGCGGTGCCGACGGGGTCCGGCTGCATGGGGTTCTCCTAAGCTCAGGACGGGGTTTCCTCCCACATTACAAGCAATTGTGCTGCCCGAATCATAGATGTCACCGGCTTTCCGTCCGGTAATCGCCCCGGGTTAATTTTTGGTTAAAGGTCCATACATTACATCGGTGTCCCAGCGAACGAAGCCAAGCTTCTGATATAGGGCTACCGCCGCCTCGTTGTCGGCGTCAACGTACAGCATGACGGCGTGCAGGCCTTTGTCCTGGAGGTGCTTGATTCCAGCGACGGTCAGGGCCTTGCCC
This sequence comes from Arthrobacter sp. R3-55, assembly GCF_054161505.1. Classification (NCBI taxonomy): domain Bacteria; kingdom Bacillati; phylum Actinomycetota; class Actinomycetes; order Micrococcales; family Micrococcaceae; genus Arthrobacter; species Arthrobacter sp. R3-55. The sequence goes on from NZ_CP096423.1 coordinate 1,322,051, forward strand.
AAGCCCAGGCCTTGCGCCGCTGGAGTAACGCCCACCACGTACACCTCGCCGATGGCCGGGTGCGGTCCCTGGCGCGGATGGACTTTGGTCCAGTGGAATCCCAGGAGCTCTCCCTCGGCGTCCACGGCCAACAGGAAGCCCTCGGGGTCGAACCAATCCTCAGCCTTCCGGGCCTCGAGGTCCGCCAAGGTCATGGAACCCTGCTCGGGGTGGTGGGCGAACGCGGCACGGTTGGCTGCCAGCCATGCCTGCTCATCCTGGCCGGGCACAAAGGCGCGGAGGGAAACACCGTCCGGGAGGCCGTCGTCGGGCAGTGCCGAAGCGGAGGACATCAGACGCATCTTCCGCAGCTCACGTACCGGCCCGTATCCGAAGGTGGCGGCAAGCCCGGCTGCGGCCTCGTGGTTTCCGTGTGACCAAGCGCTGAGGCCCTCCAGGCTCCGTTTGCCCTGCAACGCGCCCAGCAGCCGTCCGGCAACGCCTTGGTTGCGGTAGCTCGGGTGGACAGCCAGTTCCAGGACTCCGCTGGAGTCAGGCGCTTCAACGACGACGGCGACGCCCGCCAGGTCTTCACCCGTGGCCGGATCGGAATCCTCGTCAGGGGCGTAGAGGACCAAGGACAGCACCGAGTGGTCGCCGGAATCGATGCCGCGCAGCATCACCAGCGTCTGCTCCGAAAAGGGTGGGTTCCCGTCCGACTCTTCAGCTGCTGCGGCGAGGGTCTTGACGTCCTTGAGGAGATCGGGGTCCAAGGCGCCGGCGATGATCAGGACGGGCCAGTTTTCCGGGTGCGCGTGACTCATGATGCAAGGCTATACGCCCAGGGCAAGCCCGTTGATTTGAAGTCCCGGTGGAAGGGCGGTAGTCTCAATATCTCGCTCGGCTTCGTGGCTTATTCGTAAGTCACCTGCAGGTCAGCGCAGGGGGGATCCACCAGTGGGGTGGCCTCGATACGTTCGACCCGTATGTCCTCCACCAAGAAGATGAAAGAAGGCCGGAATCCGAGGGGATTCCGGCCTTCATTCTCATGTTGAGCGCGTTTTCCCAAGGCGCCGGGCGGCTTAGGCCTCGGAGAGCTCGTCATCGGGCAGCCGCACCAGCGTGAGCCGATAGCCAACGTTCCGGACTGTGCTGATCAGGTTCTCGTGGTCCACGCCGAGCTTGGCCCGAAGCCGCCGGATGTGGACATCCACCGTCCGGGTGCCGCCGTAGTAGTCATAGCCCCAGACCTCTGTCAGCAGTTGCTGGCGCGTAAACACCCGTCCCGGGTGCTGTGCCAGGTACTTCAGGAGCTCAAATTCCTTGAACGTCAGGTTCAGTGGCTGGCCGCTGACGCGTGCGGTATAGCTGGCCTCGTCAATGACCACCCCGGCAGCGCGGATCTCCGTTTGGGTTTCCTCTTCACCGGGAACCGCCCGCGCCATGGCCAGTCGGATCCGGGCCTCCACTTCAGCGGGGCCTGCGGAGTCCAGCACGATGTCGTCCACTGCCCAGGCAGAGGAGACGGCAGCCATGCCGCCTTCCGTAAGGATGAGCATGAGCGGAGCGCTGAGGCCGGTGGCCTTGAGCAGCTGGGTCAACGAGCGGGCGCCCACCAGGTCCTTGCGGGCATCCAGGAAAACGATGTCCGTGGGATCGGTTTCAAGCAGGGCGGTGGGTTCTGCCGGGAGGATGTGTACGCGGTGGTTCAGCAACTCCAAGGCAGGCAAAATGTCCACCGATGAGCCGGTGCTGTTCGTCAGGAGCAGGATGTGCGACATAGTTCCTCCAATGGGCTGTACGCGCATCATCGGGCGTCGAAACCGGAGAATCCCGGCCGGTCACAGCGCATTGGCGGCCTCTGCCCGTTGTAACGGGATCAAGGCCAATACAGTGCGCCGTTGAAGTCTGAGTATACCCATCAGTGCCCTGCGACACATGGATTCGTGACGGGCGGACACCGGAATTACGACATATTGGGCCGGCTTAAGGCAGGATTGTCGAGAGGTCGTAAGGCGCATCGGATTGAGGTCGGCACACAGTGAAATCTTGGAGCATCGGGGTATTCGGACTCGTGGCGCTCATCGCCATCGTGGCCAGCACCTTCGTTTCCCGGGAAGCCATGGTGGGCGTCGGCATTGCTGCCTCCGCGGCCGTGGGGATTGGCTGGCCGCATTTCCTTGGCGTCCCGGCCAAGAAAACCCTGGCATCAGTGATCGGGCTGGCGGGAGCGGGATCGGCTGTGACCGCCGCTTACCTGCCTGCTCCCGGGTTCCTGGAAGGAACGCCGGCATTCATTGCCTTGGGCGTGATGGCGGTCTTCGTGGTGCAGTTGGTCCGGGGCACAGGGCAGGCGCAGCGGCTGGAATCAACCTTGGGATGCTGTGCCGGCGTGCTGTTGAACTGCCTTGGTGCAGGGTGGATCGCCGGCGCACGGTTCAACGGCGTCAAGGAGATGGTCCTGGTGGCCGGCCTGAGCGCTGCTGTGGCCTTGCTGGTGGGAATCATCCGGTGGCCCGACCGCATAGTGGCTCCCCTTGGCGTGGTCATGGCCGGACTCATGGGGCCCCTCGCAGGTCTTGTATTCTCGGATATTGCAGTACTCCCTGCGGCACTGGTGGGCGTTGTGGTGGGCTCCGTCCTGGTCTGCTTCCGGCGGATGACCACGCTCCGGCGCGGGCGCCTGAACCTCCGGGCAGCCGTGGGAATGGGTGTTGCCCCCGTCTGGGCTGTGGGGGCTCTGGTGTACTTCATAGACAAACTACTCATCTACTAACGGTTAGGATGGCATCATGTCTGTACTCGCATTTGAAATCTTCTTCCTCGTTCTCCTTGGCCTGGCCAGCGTTGCCATGGCATGGTTTGCGGGTTTTGTCGTTTACCGCCTTTTCAAGGGCCAGAAGTAAATTCTCTGACCCTGCTCTCCAACAGAGGTAGTCGTTGTGCCTATTGAGATCCCTACCGATCTGACGCCTGAACTCGTCCCCCTTTCCTGGCTCATTGGTGAGTGGGAAGGCCGTGGCCGGCTCGGCAGCGGCGACGAGGATTCCGAGCATTTTGTCCAGCACGTTTCCTTCACCCATAACGGCCTGCCGTACTTGCAGTACAGGGCTGAGACCTGGCTGAGTGACGACGCCGGCGCAAAGCTGCGCCCGTTGACGGTCGAGACAGGCTTTTGGGCCTTGGAGCGGAAGCTCCAGGAGGGCGACGGCGGTCCCGGACTCATTCCGGCGGACATCGTCCCGGTACTGAAGACCGCGGACGACGTCGAAGAGCGCCGCAACGAGGATGGCGGATTCGACATCTCCGTTTCGATTGCCCATCCCGGTGGCATTACGGAGCTCTACTACGGTCAGATCAAAGGACCCCAGATCCAGCTGAGCACGGACATGGTGATGCGCGGAAGCCACTCCAAGGAGTACACCGCGGCCACCAGGATTTTCGGGCTGGTTGACGGAAACCTCCTGTGGCGCTGGGACGTCGCAGCCAGCGGGAAAGCACTCGAAGCCCACGCCTCGGCCTTCCTGCACAAGGTGTCCTGACCAGGGCCTTGACCGTACGTTCCAGCAGCCGGCAGCAGAAGGAGCAGTGAGTGAACAATCACCTCAAGCCCGACGGCTACAAGGGCCTGAAGGCTCTCTTCTTCAATGGCACGCTGAAACCTTCACCGCAACTGAGCAATACCGATGGCCTGATCAAGATCAGCCGGGACATCATGGAGAAGCAGGGCGTCTCCACCAAGGTTGTCCGCACTGTGGACCACGACATCGCAAGCGGGGTCTACCCCGATATGCGCGAGCATGGCTGGACAACCGACGAGTGGCCGGAAATCTACCCTGATGTCCGCGATGCCGACATCGTGGTGGTGGCCGGGCCCATCTGGCTCGGTGACAATTCCTCCCAAACCAAGAAGCTCATCGAGCGCCTCTATGCCCATTCGGGCGAGCTGAACAGCAACGGCCAATGGGCGTTCTATCCGAAGGTGGGCGGTTGCCTCATCACCGGCAACGAGGACGGTATCAAGCACTGTTCCATGAACGTGCTGTACAGCCTCCAGCACATCGGTTTCACTATTCCGCCACAAGCCGACGCCGGATGGATCGGTCCGGTGGGGCCCGGACCCAGTTATCTTGATGAAGGATCGGGTGGGCCGGAGAGTGATTTTACTAACAGGAACGCCACCTTCATGACGTGGAACCTGCTCCACATGGCCAAAATCCTCCGGGATGCCGGGGGTATTCCGGCTTACGGCAACCTGCCCGCCGAATGGAAAGCGGGCACCCGCTTCGACTTCGAAAATCCGGAATACCGCTGATGCCGGAATACCGCTGAGCTGCAAGGACTTCTACTACATATGACTTACACCAGCCCTCTGTTGTCGCGCCCTGGCGCGGTCGAGGACACCGGCCTCGATGCCGGCGTCGCTGCCCACTATGGTGAGCCGCTGCGTGAGCAGCGCGCCTTGGCCGCCGGCACCGCCGTCGTCGATCTCTCACACCGCGGGGTGGTCACCGTATCCGGACCCGACCGCCTCAGCTGGCTCAACACGTTGTCCTCCCAGCAGCTCACCAACCTCCAGCCCGGGGTTGCCAGCGAGCTCTTGTTGTTGAGTGTCCAAGGCCGCATCGAATTTGATGCCCGGGTGATTGATGACGGCGGGACCACGTGGCTGATCGTGGAGACCGCGGAAGCCGCGCCTTTGGCCGAGTGGCTGAACAAGATGAAATTCATGCTCCGGGTGGAGATCACCGATGTCTCTGATCAGTGGGCAGTGCTGGGAGCCACCAAGCCGGTGGAACAGTTCTCTTCCCGCTTGGTATGGGAGGATCCGTGGCCGCATGTCAGCCCGGGAGGTTACGCCTACAGCATCGTTCCGGAGGAGTCCCATCCGGGCCTTGAACGTCCGTGGTTCGAGTACCTCGTCCCGGCCGCAGAGTTGGAGAACGCGGTTGAAGGCCTCCCGCTGGCGGGTGCGCTGGCCGCCGATGCCCTGCGGATCGCTGCGTGGCGTCCGCGTCTTGGCGCAGAGACCGACGAGAAAACCATTCCCCATGAGCTGGATCTTCTGCGGACCTCGGTGCACCTGAACAAGGGCTGCTACAAGGGCCAGGAGACCATTGCCCGTGTCCACAACCTGGGGCACCCGCCGCGCCGCCTCGTGTTCCTGCAATTGGACGGTTCCCAGCACACCCTCCCGGCTGTTGGCAGTGTCGTATTTGCCGGGGAGCGCAAGGTAGGTACTCTGACATCGGTGGCGCAGCACTTCGAGATGGGGCCAGTGGCTTTGGCCGTGGTGAAGAGGTCCGTTTCAGCTGAGGAAACCCTGACGGTGATGGATGGTGAGGAACCGTACGTCGCTGCCCAGGAAGTGATCGTCGCCCCCGACGCCGGCCAGGTTGTCGGGCGCCAGACCGGATTCCTGAAGGGACCCCACCGATGAGCCACCCGAACCAGCCCGAAGGTTCCGGGCCCGCGAGCCCGGAGGCAGGTGCCGATGACGAAACGCTGGCACTTGCCCACGCACTGTTCGATGCCGCCCGTGAGGGAAACACCGGGTTGCTGCGTGGCTACCTGGCCGCAGGTGCTCCTGCCACTTTGACCAACGCAGCGGGGGACTCCCTGCTGATGTTGGCCGCTTACCACGGGCACGAGGAAGCTGTTCAGCTGATCCTCCACCACGGCGCCGACGTCAATGCAGCCAATGACCGCGGCCAGACACCCCTTGCAGGGGCAGTTTTCAAGGGATATACCGGCGTGGCCAGGGTGCTGCTGGACGCAGGAGCAGACCCCGACGCCGGAACCCCCACCGCGCGCGAGGCTGCGGCCATGTTCGCGCGAACCGAAATTCTGGCCCTCTTGGGCTGAGGAGACTCTTAGCCTGGTAAGCCCGGTCGCAGAGGCGGCCGGGCTTACTTGCGCCCTTATATTCCACGTGGAATAGTTGTTGGTGGAATATACGTTGCGGAAGGGACCACTGTGCCCAGGATTTCCGATCTGACGCCCTTGGGCGTCGCAGCCTTGGCCCTGTTGGCCGAGGAACCAATGCATCCCTATGAGATGTATCAACTGTTGATGGCCCGTCATGAGGACAGGCTGGTCAAGGTTCGTCCCGGCACCCTGTATCACGCAGTGGGCCGGCTTGATGAGAGCGGACTGGTAGAGGCCCTGGGAACTGAGCGGGAAGGCAACCGGCCCGAGAGGACTACGTACCGGATCACAGCCGCCGGCCACCAGGCACTCGATGCCCGGCTCAGGGCCATGCTGTCCACTCCCGTAAACGAGTATCCGCTGTTTCCCCACGCCATTGCCGAGGCGCATCACCTGCCTGCGGGCGTGGTGATGGAACTCCTCGAGGAACGGGTTGTGGCGCTGACCGCCGACCTTGACTTCCTGCTCAGCGCCGAAACCGTTGTGACGGCAAAGGGGTTGGACCGCAAGTACTGGATAGACATCACGTATCAACAAGCAATGCGCCGAACGGAGATCGCGTGGATCCGCGGCCTCCTGGAGGAGTTGGGCTCCGGGCGACTGCCTTGGGATGAACCCCGGCCAACTCCCGCCGAACTTTCACACAAGCCAAAGGAATCCCTTGGAAAACGTAGCTAAGCCGTGGCCGGCGCTCTGGTCACTGGTGGTGGGGTTCTTCATGATCCTCATCGACACCACCATTGTGTCCGTGGCGAACCCGCGGATCATGGAGGGCCTCAATACCGATATCAACGCCGTCATCTGGGTCACCAGCGCCTATTTGCTGGCCTACGCCGTGCCCCTGCTTATTACCGGAAGGTTGGGGGACCGGTTCGGACCGAAGAACCTGTACCTGATCGGCTTGGTGGTCTTCACCCTTGCGTCGTTGTGGTGCGGCCTGTCCGGTGACGTCACCATGTTGATCGCCGCACGTGTCCTCCAAGGCCTGGGTGCAGCCATGATGACACCCCAGACCATGGCCGTCATCACCCGCATCTTCCCTCCGGACCGCCGCGGTGCCGCCATGGGACTGTGGGGCGCTACCGCCGGCATGGCCGTCCTGGTTGGCCCTATCCTGGGCGGCGTCCTGGTGGACAGCCTTGGCTGGGAATGGATCTTCTTCGTCAACGTCCCCATCGGGATCGTGGCTTTCATCCTGGTGATGCGCTTCGTGCCGAAACTGACCACCCACACCCACTCGTTCGATGTCCTGGGCGTGGTGCTGTCCGCCGTCGGCATGTTCCTCCTGGTGTTTGGCATCCAGGAGGGCCAAAGCTACAAGTGGGGAACGGTGACCGGTTTCGTCACCGTCTGGGGCCTGATCATCACCGGGCTCGTGGTCCTGGTGCTCTTTGTTCTGTGGCAGTGGCTCCTTGAACGCCGCGGCGGGGAACCCCTGCTGCCCCTTGGCTTGTTCAAAGACCGCAACTTCTCCCTTGGCAACACCACCATCATGGCTGTCGGTTTCACCGTGACTGCATTCCCGTTGCCCACCATCTTCTACTATCAGACGGTCCGCGGGCTGACACCAACCCAGTCGGCTCTGCTCATGATCCCCATGGCCGTTATTTCGGGTGTGCTGGCTCCGTTCGTGGGCAAGCTCATTGACCGCGCAAATCCGCGGTACTTTGCCTCCTTTGGGCTCGTCTGCATGGCTGGAGCCTTGTTCTGGACCGCCGCCCTGCTGGGACCCGACACCCCCATCTGGATGTTCCTATTGCCCAGTGCACTGCAGGGCGTTGCCAACGCTTTCATCTGGGGTCCGGTATCAAATGCAACCACCCGCAACCTGGAACCACGTCAAGCAGGAGCAGGATCCGGTGTCTTCAACACCACCCGCCAGATCGGTGCGGTCCTGGGGTCGGCTGCCATTGCTGCCTTGATCCAGTCGCGGCTCTCAGCGGAACTGCCGGCAGCGCCCGCCGGCGCTCCGGTGGGCGAGGCGTCCATGAGCGGAGTCTTGCCGGAAGCCCTTCATGCAGGATTCTCGACGGCGATGAGCCAGTCCATCCTTTTGCCTGCCTGTGCGATCCTGCTGGGTGCGGTGGTGGCGTTGTTCTTTGGCAAGCCGAAGTCCGTGCAGGGCTGGGGCGGCACGTCCGAAACTGCACCGGAAACTGCCAAGGCTGATCTCAACACCTAGAGTTTTTTGTACAGATAACGCCCTTAAGGAGCCCCTTAAGGGCGTTAGCTGTACAAAAACTCCCGGGGGAGTCAGCCCAGCAGCACGCTTGCGTGGAGCCCGCCCGTGGCGAAGCCAAGGCTGCGGGCCATCGCCAGTGCTCCCGTGTTGCTGACGTCGGATTTCCACTGCAGGGTCAGCCCGGCAGCCAGGGCTTCATGCGCTGCAATGGACGCGGCCAAAGTGCCCAGACCGCGCCGACGATACGGCGGTGCCACCAGGACCCCCATGTTGGCCAGGATGCCTTCCCACTCGGAGTAGGCGCCGCAGGCCACAGGAGTGGGCACTTCCTCGTCAGGGTGCATGATGGTGAACCGGTGTTCCAGTCCTTGCAGTCCCACCTCATTGACGTCGTCCGGAGGGCACAACCCTTCCAAACTGATCGCCTCGGGGTTCCCCCGGGAGACTGTAAGGTCCTCGGAAGGTTGTTGCAGCGGCAAATCGTCAGCGAAGAACAGCGCGGTCGATCCAAGCCCGTGCCCGCCATGCGAACGGGTCAGCGTCAGTAACGTCACGTGTTGGGCGAGCTCGGTATCGGGAAGTCCGACGGCGGCGTCCAAGGCCCATTGCGGGCCCACCAATGCTGAAACTCCAAACAGCCTGAGGAAGACCACGGCGCGGGCCGATTCGTCCACGCGGGTGATGCGGTTCGCGGGCTCGCCAGGGTCGGTCGAGGAAGCGGCGAGCCGGGCTGCGGCGGTGGCGAAAGCGTCGTCGTCGAGCCCCAAATGGCGAGCCCACGCCAGCTGGATGATGGCAGCGGACGTGGGCTCTAAAGTCATGGATTCAGCCTAGCGGACTAGCCGAAAAGCACAGACGCTTCGTCGTAGCGGTGCTGCGGCACGGTCTTGAGCTTGCCCAGGGCTTCTTCGAAACCCACATGGGAAATGTCCGTGCCTTTGAGGGCCACCATGGTGCCCCACCTTCCGTCCACCACGGAGTCGATCGCCGCCATGCCTAGGCGGGTTGCCAGGACGCGGTCGTAGGCAGTGGGGACGCCACCGCGCTGGATGTGGCCAAGGATGGTTGCGCGGGTTTCAATGCCGGTGCGGGCCTCAATCTCCGGGGCCAGCTGGTCAGCAATACCGCCGAGGCGGGGCCGTCCAAAGGTGTCCAGGCCGCGTTCGGAGTGCGGGGACTCCATGTGCTCGGGAACGAAACCCTCGGCTACCACCACCAGGGGTGCGCGGCCACGATCGTGGGCTTCCTGGACCCACTCGGTGATCTCCTCGATGCTGACCTTCTGCTCCGGGATCAGGATCGCGTGCGCACCGGACGCCATGCCCGAGTGGAGGGCGATCCAGCCGACGTGGCGGCCCATGACTTCGGCAATCATGCAACGGTGGTGCGATTCGCCCGTGGTGCGCAGGCGGTCGATGGCCTCGGTGGCGATCTGAACTGCGGTGTCGAAGCCGAACGTGTAGTCGGTGGCGTCGAGGTCATTGTCCACGGTCTTGGGGACTCCGACGATCTTCAGGCCGGCGTCGGTCAGGCGCTTTGCTGCAGCCAGGGTTCCCTCACCGCCGATGGCGATGATGGCGTCGATGCCCAAGCGTTCCATGTGGGCCTTGATGACATCCGGGCCGCCGCCGTTTTCGAACGGGTTGGTGCGGGAGGTCCCCAGGATGGTGCCACCCTGCTTGGCGATACCGCGGACCATGGTGCGGGGGATGTCAATGACATCACCTTCCACTACACCACGCCAGCCGTCGCGGAAGCCCACAAATTCCTGACCGTGGATGGCGATGCCCTTGAGGACTGCTCCCCGGATCACTGCATTGAGGCCGGGGCAGTCGCCACCGCTGGTAAGAATGCCAATTTTCATGTTTGCTCACTCATGGCTTGGAGGAATACGTGCAGAGCGCCACGCTGAGCTCCCCATGATTGTAGACGCGCATGTGGGGTGGGACACAAATGGTTACTTTTGAACCGGGCTGTGCGGTATTGGAAACCTGGCTGAAAACAAAGCAAGCGCCCCGCCAGGAGGCGGGACGCTTGGGGTACTTTGTGACCGGAAACTACCGGGAACGCTGGTTGATGAACGATTCGAGGGCAACCTTGTTGTTCTGGTCCGGCAGGAGCAGCCAACCAAGGATGTAGACCACGAATGCCGGCCCCGGCAGCAGGCAGAAGAGCAGGAATGCCACCCGGACGTAAGCCACGTCCACCCTGAGCTTTGCAGCAATTCCTCCGCAGACGCCGCCCAGCCAGCGTTGCGGTCCACGCTTCAGGCCGAAGCCCCTGACGATGCTGAAGAACTTGTCCATGGCTACAGACTTCCCTGTTGTGGTTGCTTTGTCACTTCGTAGTGCTTACTTTTTTTGAACCCTTGCGGGCCGAGAGGAGTCCTCCGACCACCAAGGCCGCTCCGGCTCCGATCATCAAGCCAATCAGCACATACGTGCCGTTCAGGGTCACCCAACCGAGCGTCGAGATAACTATCAGCGCTGCCAGGGCTATCACGATCAGCCCCCAAACCACGGTGCCGATCCGCGCCTGCCGGGGTTCGTCGTCGTCCGTATGTTCTACGTTGAAGCTGCGCTCCAGTGGTGGCGTGAGCGGGATTTCCTGGAGGCGTGGCTTCGGCAGCGCCTCGGTGGTGCGGGTTTCCTTCGGCAGTGCCTGCGTAGGGTTGGTTTCCTTCGGCAGTGCCTCGGTCGGGTTGGTTTGGTTGGTGTTGCCGGGCTCGTTGGTGCTCATGTCAGTTTCCTTCCTGGATGGTCACGTTGCTGAACGTGCCGTCGATTTCCACCACGAGGTTGGCGCCGGGTTTCCCGGTGTTGTACAGGGTCCGCTCGTCCTGGAGCCGGCCGCCGCGGTCCGAGCCGCGTTCGTTGAGGTTGCCGAACGTCATATCCGCCCTGACTTCCACGGGTACGTCGTCGGGAATGATGACTGTGACGTTGCTTGCGGTCGCGTCCACGGGGATCAGGACTTCGGTGACCAGCGGGGGCGTAAGGTTCATCTCACTCAAGTCCAAGTGGCCCTGGGCGCCGGTGACATTGATACCCAGCCGTGCTTGTTCCAAGCTGGTTGGTGCCCAATTCACGTCGTGGAAAGAGAAACGGTCTCCGTCCCTGGGGACCACGTTGAAGATTCCGCCTATCACCAGGGCAGCGACTGCGAGGAATCCGAGGAACCCCGAGGTCCGGCCGCGGAGCCCCGCAACCAGGATGCCGAGTCCCAGGACTGCGGCGCCGGTGGCCCACACCACGGCGTTGGCCGAGCTGCCCAAGTCAATGACGTTGCCAGCGTCGAGCGCTTTCAACGTACCGCCGGCCAGCAATGCAGCGCCGGCAGAGACAGCCACGATTGCGGCTCCGGGTCCCTTGCGCTTGGGGGCTGCGGGTTTGGGCTGCCAGTCGTGCGGGGGAGTGGGACCCTGAGGCGGACGGGGACCGGAAGGACCTCCCGGAGTGTAGGAGCTTCCCGGGGTGTAAGGCCCTGACGGCGTGTACGGGCCCGATGCCGGCATGGCGCTGGCGCCGTGACCCTGGTGTTTCGTGCCGGGTTGGCCGCTGCCGTAAACAGGGACGCCGGTGTTGGTGGCCGTCGGAACCCCGTAGGCCGTAGACGATCCATAGGTGGTCGGGGTTCCGTACGCGTCAGTCCTGCCGGGTGCGGTGGAGTAGTTCTGTTGGCCCACGGGCGGAATTCCCTTCGACGTCTTGTTGCGTTGGACCAGGAAGTAGATGAGGTAGAAGACGCCACCCATCCAGAACAGCGTCCAGAACAGGCCCGGCAGCCCATCCCAGCCCCAGCCCCAGAATCCGCGGCCCAGGCTTGGAAGCCCGATGATGGTGGTGATCAATGCCCCGGTCATGCCTCCAGACCAGCGGCCCGCGGCGGCTTCCTGGACGTGGATGCGCCCGTCAGGCTCCGGCAGCAGCGCCCAGGCGATGCCGTAGAGCAGCACCCCCACACCGGCGAAGATCGCCAAAACAATGAAGATGCCCCTCACAATCAGAGGGTCGATGCCGAAACGGTGGGCCACACCGCTTGCGACGCCGCCAATCCAGCGGTCCGGTCCGCGGCGGACGCCTTGGTGGCGGATCCAGTCGAAGAAGTTCTCCTGGGAAGTGGCCGGAGCGCCGCCGGCAGGCGGGTAGCTGCTGTTTTCCGGACCAGTGGCCGCGGAAGCGCCGGCAGCGGGCTCGTGCTGTGAGCCGGAGGTGCCGGCAGTGCCTGGCGTTCCGGGTTCCTCTGGATTCATGCTGTTCGCGTTCATACTTCGATCCTGCCGCCCGGCCGGTCCTTCCCTCTACTGGGGGATACCCTGAATGATCCCTGAGCGACCCCCGAACAGCGCCGGTTTCCGGTCCGGGTTGCCCTGATCCGTGTTTGGATTGGTACATGACAACCGCTGTACAACGCCCTGTGCTGGTCCGCAGCAGCGACCGCATGATCGCCGGCGTCTGCAGTGGACTGGCCGATCACTTGGGCTGGCCGGTCAAGTTCGTCCGGCTTGGCATGGTCCTTGCGTGTTTGGCCGGCGGTGCAGGCGTTGCCTTCTATGCCTGGCTGTGGACCATGGTCCCTACCGCGGATGAGAGCGCCAAGCGCAATGCCCGGCGTCCGGCGTCGCCCATTGCTCCTGCCGTGAGCCTGCCGCCCGTGCCTGCGCCTGGTGGTGGAGGCGTGCCTGCTGCAGGATTCAGGCCGGGCGGCGGAAATTCGCGGGTAGTGACAACGCACGACGCCGGTCCCTTGCCGGCTGCTGCCGGCGCACCTACGGTCCGTGGTTCCGTTCCGGTCCGTGGTTCCATTCCGGTCGGCGGGCCAACCGTTGACCGTCCTGCCTCCGGCGTGGGTGCCATCCCCCGCGGTGGTCCCGACTCCACGGCTGAGCCTCCAGGATTTGGCAGTCCTTCCGCCGCCTGGAATTGGTCCGGAAGCGGCGATCAGGGTACCTGGGCGTCCTGGTTTACCGCACGGAGCATCCCGTACGGCAAGGAAATCCTGCTCGGCGCGGCCCTTCTCCTGGTGGCCGCCATCCTGATCGCACGCCAGTTCGGCGTCGACGTTCCGTTGGGAACCCTCATTCCGGCCGCGGCCATCCTCGGTGGTGCTGCGATTGCCTGGATGCAGCTTGACGAAACCCGCCGGGCCGGCCTGGTGGATAAGACGAAGGCCGATCAAGCAGGCGGCTGGGTCCGGCTGGCGGCCGGGCTGGCGCTTGTGGTGGCGGGCGTCCTGGTGATGGTCTCAGGCTCAGGGTCGTGGGAACAGACCTGGCTGGCCTTGCTGGCATCGGTCGCTGTCCTGGGCGGCGTAGCCCTGGTACTACTGCCCTGGGGCCTGAAGTTTTGGAAGGACCTGGAAACAGAACGGGCAGGCCGCATCCGCGAGACAGAGCGCGCTGAGATCGCCGCCCACCTCCACGATTCCGTGCTGCAGACTTTGGCATTGATCCAACGCAGGGCGGGCTCGGAACAGGACGTCGTGAGGCTTGCCAGAGCCCAGGAACGCGAACTCCGGGCCTGGCTCTTCAGCGATGCCGCCAAAGAGTCCGGGCTCCTGGCCGAGCGCATCAAAGCCGTCGCAGCGGAGGTTGAAGACTCCCAGGGCCACGCAGTAGAGGTGGTGGCCGTGGGCGAAACGGACATGACGGAGCGGCACGAAGCCATGGTGCAGGCAGCCCGGGAAGCGATGCTTAACGCCGCGCGGCACGGTGGCGGAACCGTGTCCGTCTATGTGGAGAGCACCGCGGGCAGCACTGAGATCTTCATCAAGGACCGCGGCCCCGGCTTCGATCTTGATGCTGTCCCGGACGATCGGCTGGGCGTCAAGGAATCGATCATTGGCCGGATGAAACGGCACGGTGGCACGGCAACCATCAACAGCAGCAGCGATGGCACCGAAGTCCGGCTGGCCATGCCGTCAGCCAATGGCGACATTGGCGGCGACACAGCGGAACAACGAACCCGGAACACCGAAACCCGGAACACTGAAGCCCGGAATGGAGAGGCGAAGCAATGAGCACCAACCCCCAGAGTGGTCCGGAACGCACAGTGCGGGTGGTGATCGTGGATGACCACACCATTTTCCGGTCCGGACTGAAGGCCGACCTGGATGCCCGCGTGGACGTCATCGGAGAGGCCGGAACGGTGGAGCAGGCCATCGCCGTCATTGCCGAAACCCGCCCGGAGGTGGTGCTCCTGGATGTGCACCTTCCCGGGGGTCTGGGCGGTGGCGGCCGTGAAGTCATTGCAGGATCGGCCGCGATGCTGGGAACCACCAGTTTCCTGGCGCTCAGCGTTTCCGACGCTGCCGAGGACGTGGTGTCCGTGATCCGTGCCGGTGCCCGTGGCTACGTGACCAAGACCATCTCCGGCAAGGAGATTTCCGACGCCGTCATCCGGGTGGCCGACGGCGATGCCGTGTTCTCACCCCGGCTGGCAGGCTTTGTGCTGGATGCGTTCGGCACCGCCCCGGCAGATATCGCCGATGACGAACTGGACAAGCTCTCGGCCCGCGAACTCGAAGTCATGAGGCTCATTGCCCGTGGGTACAGCTACAAGGAAGTAGCCAAAGAGCTGTTCATCTCCATCAAGACGGTTGAAACACACGTCTCGGCCGTTTTGCGGAAGCTTCAGCTCTCCAGTCGGCACGAACTGACCAAGTGGGCCGCCGAGCGCCGCCTCCTCTGACGCTCTCCCACTTCCCGCGGGGATTTCCCCATCGCTCTCGCACTTCCCGAGCCTTAAATGCAAACGCTCTTCCACCTGGTGGGGTGGAAGAGCGTTTGCCCTGGCTGCTTGCTACTTCGCCTTGCCCAGGAATTCCTGAATGCGGCGGACACCTTCGGCGAGGTCGTCATCGCCGAGGGCGTAGGACAGGCGGACATAGCCGGAAGGTCCGAAGGCTTCGCCCGGAACAATGGCAACTTCAACCTCGTCCAGGATGAGCGTGGCAAGTTCAGCCGAAGTCTGCGGCCGGACGGGACCGTTGGAGGTCTCGAATTCCTTACCCAAGAGTCCGCGGACGTCCGCGTACACGTAGAAGGCGCCGGTCGGCGTCGGGCATTCAACGCCTTCAATCGCGTTGAGGCCGGCAACGATCGCTTTGCGGCGACGGTCGAACGCAACCTTCATTTCGTCGACGGCGGTCAGCGGACCCGTGAGGGCAGCGGCGGCGGCAACCTGCATGATGTTCGAGACGTTGGAGGTGGCGTGCGACTGCAGGTTGGTGGCTGCCTTGATGACGTCAGCCGGGCCGATCATCCAGCCCACGCGCCAACCGGTCATGGCATAGGTCTTGGCCACACCGTTGAGGATGACCACTTTGTCGCCCAGTTCCGGGGCGGCGGTGGCGATGGAGGTGAACTCAACGCCGTCGTAGGTCAAGTGCTCGTAGATCTCGTCCGTGACAACCCAAAGACCCTTGGAAGCGGCCCATTTACCGATTTCCGCAACCTGCTCCGGGCTGTACACGGCGCCGGTGGGGTTGGACGGAGAAACGAACAGCAGGATCTTGGTGCGGTCGGTTACAGCGGCTTCAAGCTGCTCGACGGTCACCAGGTATCCCTGTTCCGGTCCGGCGAAAACCTCAACGGGCACACCGCCGGCGAGGCGGATGGCTTCGGGGTAGGTGGTCCAGAACGGGGTGGGAATGATGACCTCGTCGCCCGGATCCACCAAGGTGGCGAAGGTGTTGTAGACGGCTTGCTTGCCACCGTTGGTCACCAGCACCTGGGAAGGGTCAACCTTGTAGCCGGAGTCCCGCAGGGTCTTCTCTGCAATGGCCTTCTTCAGCTCAGGGAGTCCGCCGGCAGGGGAGTAGCGGTGGTACTTCGGCTGGCCGGCAGCTTCAATCGCAGCCTGCACGATGTAATCCGGGGTGGGGAAATCGGGTTCCCCGGCACCAAAACCGATCACGGGGCGGCCCGCGGCCTTCAGTGCCTTGGCCTTGGCATCAACGGCAAGGGTGGCGGACTCGGCGATGGCGGAGATTCGCTGTGAAATGCGGGCGGTAGTTGTTCCGGCAGACATCTATGTACCGTTCTTCGCAGGCAGCTCGTGGGCTGGATGATGGGATTCGACGTAAACTACCTTATGCTGATCTGCGGACCTCCCGGGTGTCTGCCGGACTTTGTGACTGATAATGCTGGTCACAGGTTTTTGGGGTCGGGAGGACCGGAAATGAGCCGGTTCGACTATCGCGAAATTCTTGCGTAGACTGGTTCACCGGTGTTGAAAAGCACCACAGGCTGAAGTGCGGCCTGAAACATGGATTCGATCCATAGGGTAGTGGCGCAATTGGTAGCGCAGCGGTCTCCAAAACCGCAGGTTGCAGGTTCGAGTCCTGTCTGCCCTGCGCAAGCTGTCCCGGCGGAAACGCCGGGGCACGCGCAGCAACCATGGCTCTGATCAGAGTCGGGTCAACGACTTTGCAAGGTGAGTGAGGATCAGGTGACCGAAACAGCTGCCAGCAGCTCGAAGGGCCGTCCCGCCAAGAAAGCCGATCGCGGCTTCTTCGCCCGTATTGCTCTCTTCGTCCGCCAGGTTATTGGTGAACTGAAGAAGGTCGTTGCGCCCACCCGCAAGGAACTGATCAATTACACGCTCGTGGTGCTGGTGTTCGTGGCCATCATGATGCTCATCGTCACCCTTCTGGACCTGGCCTTCGGCACGGGAGTCAGCTGGGTCTTCGGTGGGTCGGGCGCTACGGACCGCTAAGCGGATCTGTCCGCAAACTGTGTGAAATTCCTTGGTAGTTCAGGAATTTTGCGGGGTTTGCGGAATTGAGCCATTTAAATAGGCATGTTAGGCAATGAGGAAGCAGGAGACCAAGTGTCTGAGCAGGAGCTCGAGGTAAACGAGACTGAGCTGGAAGCAACCGACGACACCGCAGCTGAGGCTGTGGAAGAGTCCGAGGTTGATTCTGCTGCGCCCGAATCTGCCGACGCCGACGATTCCGAAGAGGACTTCGGCGCGGACGTGGACGACGAGTCTGATGACGCGTCCGGCGATGTCGCAGACGAAGACGACGCTTCGGAAGAGTCCGACGGCGACGACCTCGCAGTCGCTGCTGCTGCAGCGCCCGCTGACCCGGCTGAAGAGTTCAAGGCCAAGCTGCGCCGCCAGGAAGGTGACTGGTACGTCATCCACTCCTACGCAGGTTACGAAAACCGCGTGAAGGCAAACCTTGAGACCCGCATCCAGACCTTGGACATGGAAGATTACATCTTCGAAATCCAGGTCCCCATGGAAGAGGTCGTCGAGATCAAGAATGCGCAGCGCAAGGTGATCAACCGCGTTCGCATCCCCGGTTACGTCCTGGTCCGCATGGACCTGACGGACGCCTCCTGGGGCGCCGTTCGCCACACCCCTGGTGTTACCGGCTTCGTGGGCAACGCCCACAACCCCGTTCCGCTGCGCCTTGACGAGGTCTTCTCCATGCTCGCCCCGGTCTTCGAAGAAGAGCAGGCAGAGCAGGGCAAGCCGGTCAACAAGCAGAACCAGGCTCCCGTGGCCGTCGACTTCGAGGTCGGCGAGTCGGTCATCGTCAAGGAGGGCCCGTTCGAGACCCTTCCGGCAACGATCTCCGAGATCAAGCCAGAGTCCCAGACCCTGGTGGTGCTGGTCTCGATCTTCGAGCGCGAAACCCCGGTGACGCTCGCATTCAACCAGGTCACCAAGATCTAGCTGATTCCAAAATTTCGCTCCAGTCCTGCCTGCTTAGCAGTTCGGGAGCGGCCGGCCGCCTCGCCATGGCGGCCAAAAACCTGGGACGCGCTCCTGTGTCCCAGGAAGCTATTGAGAGAAGGACCCTACATTGGCTCCCAAGAAGAAGGTCACCGGCCTCATCAAGCTGCAGATCCAGGCAGGTGCCGCTAACCCGGCTCCGCCGATCGGTCCTGCGCTTGGCCAGCACGGTGTCAACATCATGGAATTCTGCAAGGCGTACAACGCTGCAACGGAATCCCAGCGCGGAAACGTTATCCCGGTCGAAATCACGGTCTACGAAGACCGTTCCTTCACCTTCATCACCAAGACCCCGCCGGCTGCAGAGCTCATCAAGAAGGCTGCAGGCGTCGCCAAGGGTTCGGCTACCCCGCACACCGTCAAGGTTGCCAAGCTGACCCAGGCACAGGTCGAGGAAATTGCTTCCACCAAGATGGAAGACCTCAACGCCAACGACATCAAGGCTGCTGCCCTGATCATCGCCGGCACCGCCCGCTCCATGGGCATCACCGTAGAAGGCTAATACCCTTCGAAGGCCCCCGTGGCCTTCACCCGCCGGGTAACCGGCATCTGAAACATTTGAAATGTCGCAGGATCCTTGCCGGATCCACGACTGTGGCAGGGCCCAGCGCGGTCCGCAGACCACAACTGCACAAGGAGAAACAGCAGCATGGCAAAGCGCAGCAAAGCATATGAGGCAGCCGTAGCCAAGATCGAGGCAGACAAGGTCTACGCCCCGATCGAAGCCATCAACCTCGCGAAGGACACCAACCCTTCCAAGTTCGACGCAACCGTTGAGGTCGCTTTCCGCCTGGGCGTCGACCCGCGTAAGGCCGACCAGATGGTTCGTGGCACCGTCAACCTGCCCCACGGCACCGGTAAGACTGCCCGCGTCCTCGTTTTCGCAACCGGTGACAAGGCTGAAGCAGCAATCGCTGCAGGCGCCGACTTCGTTGGTTCCGATGACCTGATCGAAAAGATCGCAGCCGGCTGGACCGACTTCGACGCCGCAGTGGCAACCCCTGACCTCATGGGCAAGGTTGGCCGCCTCGGTAAGGTCCTCGGCCCGCGTAACCTTATGCCGAACCCGAAGACCGGCACGGTTACCCCGGATGTCACCAAGGCTGTCAACGACATCAAGGGTGGCAAGATCGACTTCCGCGTCGACAAGCACTCGAACCTGCACTTCATCATCGGCAAGGTTTCCTTCGACGCCAACAAGCTGGCCGAGAACTACGCAGCTGCACTGGAAGAGGTGCTTCGTTTGAAGCCGTCCGCTTCCAAGGGCCGCTACATCCAGAAGGCTACCGTTGCCACCACGTTCGGTCCGGGCATCACCGTTGACCCGAACGTCACCAAGGTTCTCACCGACGCGTAAGCTTCGCGAACACTGGCTCTGAGAAAAGGACCGTCCGGCTTAGCCGGGCGGTCCTTTTTCTTGTTCGAATGTTCCGCCCGCCCTGTTCGCAGCCCAAGGCGAGCCGTAGGCTGTGGTGCGTGTCGTCGTCGTACCTTCTCGAAAATGGCGGGCTGTCCGTAGAACGCATCCCTGTGCCCGAACAGCCTGGTGACGAGGCGTCGGACTTTGAGTCATTCCACGCTTTGAACGTCGCCCACCATTTGGAGCTCTGGGGCAGCCGGGACCGTTGCCCTGAGTTGGTGGAAGCTGCCGTCTTCTGGCGGGGAAATGAGTACGAAGAGCGGCAGGTTTTCCTGGCGTATCTCAATGGTGTGGTGGTGGGCAGCGGGACGCTGACGCTGCCACTGAGTGAAAACACGACGACGGCGGGTGTGGACGTCCTTGTCGCCGCACCTTTTCGGCGGCGCGGGTTTGGTTCGACCATCCTTGGGATGCTGGAGGAGCTGGCACGAGGGCGGGGCCGCCGCTCTTTCGACGGGTATTGCGAGGAGCCGCTTGGACCTGCCACGGGCCCCGGCCGTTTGCTGGAGGCCAAGTCCGGTACTGGCAGTGTTCCTCTCGATTCCGCATCCACAATGTTCGCCCTTCATCATGGGTATTCGCTGGAACAGGTTGAAACCACCAGCACATTGTCCTTCCCCGTGGCGGAAGAAGTCCTGTTAAAACTCGAGGCAGAAGCGTCTCAGCGATCGGCCGGATACAGCGTCATCTCTTGGCAGAACCAGTGTCCGGACGAGGTGGTGGACGTCTTCGCGCGCCTCAAGAGCCTGATGAGCACCGAAGTGCCGATCGCCGGATTGGGGTGGGAGGGTGAGCAGTGGAATGCCGCACGTGTGCGTCAGGAAGAGGCCACGTGGCGAGCGAGCGGTATTGATGTGGTGGCCGCTGTCGCGCGCCACGATGCCACGGGTGAGTTGGCGGCGTACACGGTCCTGACTCATCGTGTGGCTTTGCCGGCGGTGATCTATCAGGAGGACACGTTGGTGGCCCCGGAATACCGCGGCCACCGCCTGGGGTTGCTGGTTAAGATCGCCAATCTTCGACGCGCAAAAGAGCTTTGGCCGGACGCCACGTCCGTCATGACATGGAACGCCACTGAAAACCGGCATATGCTGGCCATTAATATCGCCCTGGGATTCAAGCCCTCCGGCTTTGAAGGCGAATGGCAGAAACGGCTGGAATGACTGTAGACGAGGCAAAGACCGTTCACGTCGAGCAGCTGTGGGTGCCTGACACCCTGGACAGCCCCGACGCCGCTGATTTCCTGGACGCCGTGGAAGTAGGCCGACGGGTACGCATGGAGACCTGGGGGAGCGACGACCTCGCCTACACGCCGTTGGAGAAGTTGCTGGAGTTCTCCGATCCCTACGAGCGCCAGATCATCCTGGTGGCCAAGGTGGATGGAACGATTGTGGGTACGGTTGACATCGCCTTGCCCCTGACGGACAACATGGACCTGGCGGAGTTCACCCTGGACATCCTGCCCGAGTACCAAAGCCAGGGCGTCGGACGCCAATTGCTTGAGGCCGCTGAACAACTGGCCCGGGCAGAGGGCAGGACCATGATTCTGGTGGACACCAATCACCCTGCAACATCCCTGACCGAGGTACCTGAGGACCAGTTGATCCCTGGCAGCGGTGCGGGCTTTGTTCCCGTCAGCAGCAGGGAAGTGGATTTTGCCAAGCGCGCCGGATACACCCTGCAACACATTGAGCAGTTCAGCTCCTGCGTGCTGCCGCTGGATTCCAAGCTGGTGGGCGATCTTCAGGTGGAGGCCGAGGAAGCCAACGGTGGCCGGTACCTCCTTCACCACTGGACCGACCGCTGCCCGGAACCGTGGCTTGAGGCCGTAGCGGCGTTGGAGAATGCTGCCGGTGAGGTGGTCCGTGAGGACGGGGAAGAAGATGCCCCCGAAGTCGAGGCAAGCGGTATGGTGTTCGACCCCGTCGTTCTTCGCGAAACCGAGGACGCAGCCTTGGCGCAGGGCCGGCGCACGGTGGTCACCGCCGTCGAGCATGTAGAGAGCGGAAAGCTGGTGGGCCTGACTACCATCAGTGTCCTGGCGCACCGACAGGACGTGGTGTTCCAGGACGACACCCTGGTTCTCCAGGAACACCGGGGCAACAAGCTGGGTCTGTTGATCAAGTTGGCGAACATGGAAAGGCTCAGTGAGCAGTTCCCTGATGCCAGGGTGATCTACACCTGGAACGCACCCGAAAACCGCTACCTCCTGACGGTAAACAAGCAGTTGGGCTTTACGACGGCGGGCGTCACCGGACTCTGGCAGAAGGAACTTCCCGGACGGGGCAAGGACACTACGTCGTCGGACTAGTCCGCCCTCGATTTGGTTTGGGGAACACTCTCCCGTAACCTTGAAGTACCAAAGACCGTCGGTTGATGGGAATCCACTCTTTCGAGCACAGCTCAATTCTGCAGCTACGCCCTTGAGATCACAGTGAATTCCTTGACGAAGGACCCTGAACATAGGGCGGCCGGCGCAGGTGAACGAAGCAAGTCTCCACAGATTCTGTCTGTGTTGAGCCAAGCCCCGTGCATCTGCGCGGGGCGTTTTTTAGTTTTAGCTCTCGTGAGCGGGGACCCGGAAGACCGGCTTTATTCCCCGGAAGGAGGGTTATGACAACGCCTAGCAAGGTTTCCGCTGTTGCGGAGATCACCAACGATTTCAAGGAATCGAACGCGGCTGTCCTGACCGAATACCGCGGGCTCACTGTTGCACAGCTCAAGGAACTGCGTGTTGCGCTCGGCCAGGACACCAAGTTCTCGGTCGTCAAGAACACCCTGAGTGCCATTGCAGCCAAGGAAGCTGGAGTTGAAGCATTCAACGATCAGCTCGCCGGCCCTACTGCAATCGCTTTCATCAAGGGTGACGCTGTTGCTGCTGCCAAGAGCCTGACGGACTTTGCCAAGGCCAACAAGCAGCTGGTTATCAAGACCGGCGTCTTCGAAGGCAAGGCATTGGACGCAGCAGGAGTTGCCGCACTGGCAGCCCTCGAGTCCCGCGAGCTGCAGCTTGCACGTGTTGCTGGTGTCCTCAAGGCTCCCGCATCCGCTGCTGCACGCATCATCGACGCTCTGCGCCTCAAGCTTGAAGAAGAGGGCGGCGCATCTGCACCGGCCGCTGAAGAAGCCCCGGCCGCTGAAGAGGCTGCTGCTGAAGAGGTTGCGGCTCCGGCCGAAGCCGCTGAAGCTGCAACCGAAGAGAACTAAGTTCTCCCCTCAATCAAACTCTGGTGCATGGATCGGTTTAGCCCGGACCTGCACCAACTAATGGAAGGACGCCACCATGGCGAAGCTCAGCAACGAAGAGCTCATTGAAGCTTTCAAGGAACTGACCATCATCGAGCTCTCCGAGTTCGTCAAGCTCTTCGAAGAGACCTTCGAAGTTACGGCTGCTGCTGTTGCAGTTGCCGGCCCCGCTGCCGGCGGTGCTGCTGAAGCTGCTGAAGAGAAGACCGAATTCGACGTCGTTCTCGAAGCTGCTGGCGACAAGAAGATCGCAGTGATCAAGGAAGTTCGCGCCATCACCTCCCTCGGCCTCAAGGAAGCCAAGGACCTGGTTGACAGCGCACCGAAGGCTGTTCTCGAAGGCGCCACCAAGGAAGCTGCCGAGAAGGCAAAGGCTCAGCTCGAAGAAGCTGGCGCAACGGTTACCCTCAAGTAACTCGTTCTTGCTTGTGGAAGCCCCGCCCGCTCCGACTAAGGAGCGGGCGGGGCTTCCTGCGTTTAATGCACCCCAAGCAGCTAGCAGCACTTGCCGTTCTGAGCTGTCAGAACGGCAAGTGCTGCTACCTACCTAGTTTGGTTCGCTGATGTCCGCCACAACCGCACCGAGTGCGGACGTGAGGGCATCGGCGTCCACGAACGCACTTCGGCCGTGGGCACCGGCTCCCATGGAGATCCGCCGTCCGGTGATCGTGGCGTCGGCATAGACGGGCCACGGTGTGGTGCTTCCCAGGGGGGTTATGGTGCCCCGCTCGTAGCCGGTGGCGGCCAGGGCGACGTCAGCGTGGGGGAGTGAGAGCTTATTGACGCCCACCAGGGCGCGCAGCTTAGGCCACGAGATCTGGCGGTCGCCCGGAATCAGCGCGAACAGGAAACTGCCATCGCGGTGCTTGACCACCAGCGACTTCACAATGTCAGCCGGGCTGATGCCCAGTATCCCGGCAGCTTCTTCCAAGCTGCGGGCTGCGGGACGCTCGACGACGTCCACGTCCAGTCCGCGGGCGGCAGCATCGGACAGGAAGCGTTCGGCCCCGTCCGTCACAGGATCATTCACGTCGTTTCCCCTCGTTGGCGGTTCGGGACCCAGTCCCGGTTCCATAGTCAGTCGCGGTACAGGAGCAGGGCTTCACCTTGGCCGCCACCGCCGCAAAGTGACACTGCGGCCTTGCCTGTTCCCCTGCGCTTGAGCTCGTGGGCTGCGTGCAGCGCGAGCCGCGCACCGGAGGCCCCGATGGGGTGGCCCAGGGCAATTGCGCCGCCGTGGATGTTGCACTTATCCAGCGGATAGCGGAGGTCCTTGAGGGACTGGACGGCAACAGAGCCGAAGGCTTCGTTGATCTCGATGAAATCCAGGTCCTCCGCGGTCCAACCCGCACGTTTCAAGGCTTGTGCAATGGCGTTCGAGGGCTGTGAGTGCAGCGAGTTGTCCGGTCCGGCAACCTGGCCGGGTTTACCCACAACAGCAAGGTAGTCCAAGCCGTTGTCCTCGGCGAAGCGTCGGCTGGTCAGCACCAGTGCGGAGGCGCCGTCGGACAGGGGAGAGGAGTTGCCGGCCGTGATGGTGCCGTCTGTGGCGAAAGCAGCCTTGAGTGGTGCCAACGTCTCTACAGTGGTGGCGGGCCTGACACCTTCATCCGAGGTGAGGACCAGGGGATCACCCTTGCGCTGCTTGACGCTTACCGGAGCTATTTCGACGTCGAACGTTCCGTCTGCGATGGCGGCAGCGGCACGCTGGTGGGAGGCAGCCGCCACCTCGTCCTGGGCCTTGCGGTCAATGCCCAGGGTGAGGTTCCTGGTTTCCGTGGACAGGCCCATGGATTGTCCATCGAAAGCATCCGTGAGACCGTCATGGGCTGCAACGTCCAAAGCCTGGATGGCTCCATAGGTCCAACCCTGCCGCGAACCGGGCAGGAGATGTGGTGCGCGGGTCATTGATTCCTGGCCCCCGGCAACCACCACTGTGGCGTCACCGCTGCGGATCATGCGGGCGGCGTCAATCACTGCTGTGAGCCCGGAAAGGCAGACCTTGTTGATGGTCACGGCAGGGATGTTCCAACCAACGCCGGCGGCAATTGCGCTTTGGCGGGCAGGGTTTTGGCCCGCTCCCGCTTGGAGCACCTGCCCCATGATCACGGCGTCCACTTGTTCGGCTTTCACGCCGCTGGCCGCCAGGGCTGCTGTGATGGCATGCGCGCCAAGGTCGACGGCGGTAAAGCCCGCCAATTGCCCGTTTAGCCGGCCCTGCGGGGTACGGGAAGCGGCAAGGATGACAACGTCATTGTCGTCAGCGGAGTTGGTCATGGTCTCTCTTCCATCCGGGTGTGGTGTTGCAAGGCTATCGCGGGGCGTGCGCCAGCCTACCCTTTCAACGGTTGTGCTTGCGTCGGCATTCCAATCACGCGCGAGGAACCAAAGACATACCGGAATGTTCTTTTAGGTCCGGAAGGTTCTCTTACGTGCAGGCCGATTCACTGCGGAGCCCTGTGCTTAGGTGCCTGCAGCAACGGTGCTTGCAATCAGGGACGATCTGGGGTAGACAGGAAGGCTACTTTGCCGTATCGTAGATATTTGCGTCTTCCCTGTTAACCTTCAGCCTTCATATAGCGGTGGGCTTTACCTCTCAGCTGCACCATTGACGTGCCGTTCCTTAACGTGCATAGCCAATGAGTGGACTGGGTCCGGGTCATATAGCGGAACCGGAATAAGTATCCTGCGGAGCACTCTGCGGGATGCAAACGGGGGAGATCTGAAAACGCCTGAAGGTCTGTGGAAGGATCCCTCTTGGTCGCCTCGAGCACCTCTAATAACGAAACCGCTAACACGGCAAGCACCGATGGTGCCACCCGCCGCCTCTCATTCGCAAAGATTCACGAACCGCTTGACGTTCCGAATCTTCTCGCCCTGCAGACGGACAGCTTTGACTGGCTCGTCGGAAACGAACGCTGGCAGGCGCGGGTAGCGAAGGCTGTCGAGGAGGGCGACCTCAGCGTCGCCACCACCTCCGGACTTGCCGACATCTTCGAAGAGATCTCCCCCATCGAGGACTTCCAGGGCACCATGTCCCTGAGCTTCTCCGAGCCGGAGTTCGCTGACCCGAAGTACACCATGGCCGAATGCAAAGACCGTGACGCCACTTACTCGGCACCGCTGTATGTCAAGGCCGAGTTCATGAACAACAACACGGGCGAAATCAAGCAGCAGACCGTGTTCATGGGCGACTTCCCCCTCATGACTGAGAAGGGAACGTTCGTCGTCAACGGCACCGAGCGTGTTGTTGTCTCCCAGTTGGTCCGTTCGCCGGGCGCCTACTTCGAGCGCACTGCTGACAAGACCAGTGACAAGGACATCTTCACTGCGAAGATCATCCCGTCCCGTGGTGCATGGTTCGAACTCGAAATCGACAAGCGCGACCAGGTCGGCGTTCGCCTCGACCGCAAGCGCAAGCAGTCGGTAACGGTTCTCCTGAAGGCCCTCGGTTGGACCGAAGGCCAGATCCTGGAAGAGTTCGGCCAGTACGACTCCATGCGTGCAACGCTGGAGAAGGACGCCACCGAGACCCGCGAAGACGCGCTTCTGGATATCTACCGCAAGCTGCGTCCGGGCGAGCCGCCCACAGTCGAGGCTGCCCAGTCGCTGCTGGACAACCTGTACTTCAACGCCAAGCGCTACGATCTTGCCAAGGTTGGCCGTTACAAGATCAACCGCAAGCTCGGTATCGACCGCTCCCTTGGTGACAAGGAAGCCTCGGTCCTGCACGTTGAAGACATCGTCGCCATGATCAAGTTCCTCGTTGCGCTCCACGCCGGCGAGAAGACCCTCATGGGCAAGCGCGATGGCGAAGACCACGAGCTCCGCGTCGACGTCGATGACATCGACCACTTCGGCAACCGTCGCATCCGTGCAGTTGGCGAACTGATCGAGAACCAGGTCCGCACCGGTCTGTCCCGTATGGAACGCGTCGTCCGCGAACGCATGACCACGCAGGACGTCGAGGCCATCACGCCGCAGACACTGATCAACATCCGCCCTGTTGTAGCAGCCATCAAGGAGTTCTTCGGAACGTCCCAGCTGTCGCAGTTCATGGACCAGAACAACCCGCTCTCGGGTCTGACCCACAAGCGCCGCCTGTCGGCACTTGGCCCGGGTGGTCTGTCCCGTGACCGTGCAGGCATGGAAGTTCGAGACGTTCACCCGTCCCACTACGGACGTATGTGCCCCATCGAAACCCCTGAAGGCCCGAACATTGGTCTGATCGGTTCGCTGGCATCCTACGGCCGCATCAACCCGTTCGGTTTCATCGAGACGCCGTACCGCCTGGTCTCCGAAGGCGTCGTTTCCGACGAAGTCCAGTACCTGACGGCCGATGACGAAGCCGAGGTCCTGATCGCACAGGCCAACGCTCCGCTGGATGCTGACAAGAAGTTCTCTGAAGAGACTGTCCTTGTCCGTGCCCGTGGTGGTGGAGGCGAGCCTGTCCTGGTTCCCGCTGCAGACGTTCAGTTCATGGACGTTTCCCCGCGCCAGATGGTGTCCGTGGCAACCGCCCTGATCCCGTTCCTCGAGCATGACGATGCAAACCGCGCACTCATGGGTGCCAACATGCAGCGCCAGGCCGTGCCGCTGGTCCGTTCCGAGGCTCCTTTCGTGGGCACCGGCATGGAACGCGCAGCAGCCGTCGACGCCGGTGACGTTGTCATCGCCAAGAAGGCAGGTGTGGTCACCGAGGTTTCCGCCGAGCTGGTTGTCATGATCAACGACGACGGCACCGAGACCAACTACCGCATCAACAAGTTCGCCCGTTCCAACCAGGGCAACTGCTACAACCACCGCGTCCTGGTCAACGAAGGCCAGCGCCTGGAAGTTGGCGGCATCATCGCTGACGGTCCCGCAACGGACCAGGGTGAACTGGCCCTCGGTAAGAACCTCCTCGTGGCATTCATGTCATGGGAAGGCCACAACTTCGAGGACGCCATCATCCTGTCGCAGCGCATTGTTGCTGAGGACGTTCTTTCCTCCATCCACATCGAGGAGCACGAAATTGATGCCCGCGACACCAAGCTTGGTGCCGAGGAAATCACCCGTGACATCCCCAACGTGTCCGAGGAAGTCCTTGCAGGCCTGGACGAGCGCGGCATCATCCACATCGGTGCCGAGGTTGAAGCCGGCGACATCCTGGTCGGAAAGGTCACCCCTAAGGGTGAAACCGAACTGACCCCGGAAGAGCGCCTCCTGCGCGCCATCTTCGGTGAGAAGTCCCGCGAAGTCCGCGACACCTCCCTGAAGGTGCCCCACGGCGAGTCCGGTACGGTCATCGGCGTGCGCGTCTTCGACCGCGACAACGACGACGAACTGCCCCCGGGCGTGAACCAGCTGGTCCGCGTCTACGTTGCAGCCAAGCGTAAGATCACCGACGGGGACAAGCTCGCCGGCCGTCACGGCAACAAGGGTGTTATCTCCAAGATCCTCCCGATCGAGGACATGCCCTTCCTTGCAGACGGTACCCCGGTGGACATCGTCCTGAACCCGCTTGGTGTTCCGGGTCGAATGAACGTTGGCCAGGTCCTGGAAACCCACCTCGGTTGGGTTGCCAAGACCGGTTGGAAGATCGAAGGCGAGCCGGAGTGGGTCAAGAACCTGCCCAACCTGCCTCGTGAAACCGGCCAGACAACCGTTGCCACCCCGGTGTTCGATGGCGCCCGTGAAGAAGAAATCACCGGCCTGCTTGACTCCACCAACGTGACCCGCGACGGCGACCGCCTGATCGACTCCTCCGGCAAGACCCGTCTGTTCGACGGCCGCTCCGGCGAGCCGTTCCCGGACCCGATCTCCGTCGGTTACATGTACATCCTGAAGCTCCACCACCTGGTGGACGACAAGATCCACGCGCGCTCCACCGGCCCGTACTCCATGATCACCCAGCAGCCGCTGGGTGGTAAGGCTCAGTTCGGTGGCCAGCGCTTCGGTGAAATGGAAGTGTGGGCGCTCGAAGCTTACGGCGCCGCTTACACCCTTCAGGAACTCCTCACGATCAAGTCTGATGACATCCATGGTCGTGTGAAGGTCTACGAAGCCATCGTCAAGGGCGAGAACATCCCTGAGCCTGGCGTTCCCGAGTCCTTCAAGGTCTTGATCAAGGAAATGCAGTCGTTGTGCCTGAACGTGGAAGTTCTTTCCACGGACGGAACCACGATCGAAATGCGTGACTCTGATGACGCAGTCTTCACGGCTGCGGAAGAACTGGGCATCGATCTGTCTCGTGCAGAGCCCAGTTCCGTAGAAGAGGTCTAGCAGCTGTTCCGGCGGACAGCCTCAACCACTGTCCGTCGGAACATCTCCCTCTTCCCGTAACCAAGACTTCAGAATTTAGAGAACAAGAGAGAACAGGGACCATATGTCCAGCGAATCCTCCTTCGGCCTCATGCAGATCGGCCTCGCCACCGCGGAAGACATCCGCGGATGGTCTTACGGTGAGGTCAAGAAGCCGGAAACCATCAACTACCGCACGCTCAAGCCCGAGAAGGACGGCCTCTTCTGCGAGAAGATCTTCGGCCCGTCCCGCGACTGGGAATGCTACTGCGGTAAGTACAAGCGCGTCCGCTTCAAGGGCATCATTTGCGAGCGTTGTGGCGTTGAAGTCACCCGCGCCAAGGTGCGTCGTGAGCGCATGGGCCACATCGAGCTCGCCGCGCCTGTAACCCACATCTGGTACTTCAAGGGCGTTCCCTCGCGCTTGGGCTACCTTTTGGACCTGGCACCGAAGGACCTTGAAAAGGTCATCTACTTTGCTGCCTACATGATCACCAGCGTTGACACCGAATCCCGTCACGCCGAACTGCCGAACCTCCAGGTTGAGCACGACCTCGAGAAGAAGCAGATGGTGGACAACCGCGACAGCGACATCGCCACGATCGCCCGCGACCTTGAAGACGAGCTTGCCCGTCTCGAAGGCGAAGGCGCCAAGGCTGCCGACAAGAAGAAGGCCCGCGACTCTGCCGACCGCCAGATGGCGAACGTCCGCAAGCGTGCCGACGCCGACATCGAGCGCCTCGAGCAGGTCTGGGACCGCTTCAAGAACCTCAAGGTCGCTGACCTTGAAGGTGATGAAGGCCTCTACCGCGAACTGCGTGACCGCTACGGTCTGTACTTCGAAGGCTCCATGGGTGCCGAAGCCATCAAGAAGCGCCTCGAGACCTTTGACATGCAGGCTGAAGCTGAGTCACTGCGCGACACCATCCAGAACGGCAAGGGCCAGCGTAAGACGCGTGCCCTGAAGCGCCTGAAGGTTGTCAACGCGTTCCTGACCACCAACAACAGCCCGCTTGGCATGGTTCTCGACGCCGTACCGGTGATCCCGCCGGAACTGCGCCCGATGGTCCAGCTCGACGGTGGCCGCTTCGCGACCTCCGACCTCAACGACCTCTACCGCCGTGTGATCAACCGCAACAACCGTCTCAAGCGCCTGCTTGACCTCGGTGCTCCGGAGATCATCGTCAACAACGAGAAGCGCATGCTTCAGGAAGCTGTTGACAGCCTCTTCGACAACGGTCGTCGTGGCCGTCCCGTCACCGGTCCGGGCAACCGTCCGCTGAAGTCCCTGAGCGACATGCTCAAGGGCAAGCAGGGTCGTTTCCGCCAGAACCTCCTCGGCAAGCGCGTTGACTACTCCGGCCGTTCGGTCATCGTGGTTGGCCCGCAGCTGAAGCTGCACCAGTGTGGTCTGCCCAAGCAGATGGCTCTGGAGCTCTTCAAGCCGTTCGTGATGAAGCGCCTGGTTGACCTCAACCACGCACAGAACATCAAGTCGGCAAAGCGCATGGTCGAGCGTTACCGTCCGCAGGTCTGGGACGTGCTGGAAGAGATCATCACCGAACACCCGGTGCTGCTCAACCGTGCACCTACCCTGCACCGCCTCGGCATCCAGGCCTTCGAACCGCAGCTTGTGGAAGGCAAGGCAATCCAGCTTCACCCGCTGGTTTGTGGCGCCTTCAACGCTGACTTCGACGGCGACCAGATGGCAGTCCACCTGCCGCTGAGCCCGGAAGCCCAGGCCGAAGCACGCATCCTGATGCTGTCCTCGAACAACATCCTGAAGCCGTCCGATGGCCGTCCGGTGACCCTGCCTTCGCAGGATATGATCATCGGCCTGTACCACCTGACCACCAAGCGCGTCGGTTCTGCCGGCGAAGGACGCATCTTCTCCTCGGTTTCGGAAGCCATCATGGCGTACGACGCCCGCGACCTGCACCTGAACTCCCAGGTGAAGATCCGTCTGGATGACTTTGTGCCTTACGCAGGATGGGAAGCTCCGGAAGGTTGGGAGCCCGGTCAGCCGGCTCTCGTTGAGACCTCCCTGGGACAGGTCATCTTCAACCAGACGCTGCCCGAGGATTACCCCTGGGTAGAGGCTGTTGCCGACAAGGGCGAGCTGTCCCGGATCGTCAACGACCTCGCCGAGCGTTACCCGAAGGTTGTTACGGCGGCAACGCTGGACAACCTCAAGGACGCAGGCTTCTACTGGGCCACCCGTTCGGGTGTCACGGTTGCCATCTCCGACATCGAGGTACCTACTTCCAAGCCTGCCATCCTGGCCGGTTACGAAGCCATGGCCGCCAAGATCCAGGGCCAGTACGACAAGGGCCTGATCGACGACGACGAGCGTCGCCAGGAACTGATCGAAATCTGGAACAAGGCAACCAACGAGATCGCCCAGGCGATGCGTGACAGCCTGTCCCCGATGAACACCATCAACCGCATGGTGTCCTCCGGTGCACGTGGTAACTGGATGCAGGTCCGCCAGATCGCGGGTATCCGTGGTCTTGTGGCCAACCCGAAGGGTGAGATCATTCCTCGCCCGATCAAGTCCTCCTACCGTGAGGGCCTGTCGGTGCTGGAATACTTCATCGCCACGCACGGTGCCCGTAAGGGTCTGGCCGATACCGCTCTCCGTACCGCCAACTCGGGTTACCTGACCCGTCGTCTGGTGGACGTTTCGCAGGACGTCATCGTCCGCGAAGAGGACTGCGGTACCGAGCGCGGTCTGCTCACGCCGATCGCCGTGCCGGATTCCAACGGTGAACTCGTCCTGGACGAGAACGTCGAGAACAGCGCCTACGCACGTACGCTGGCTGTCGACGTCGTCGATGCCCAGGGCAACGTCCTGGCTGCCGGCGGTACCGACTGCGGCGACGTCGTTATCGACCAGCTGCTGGCTGCAGGCATCACCGAGGTCAAGGTCCGCTCCGTACTCACCTGTGAGTCCAAGGTCGGCACCTGCGCGCTCTGCTACGGCCGTTCGCTGGCCACCGGCAAGACCGTGGACATCGGCGAGGCCGTGGGCATCATTGCCGCACAGTCCATCGGTGAGCCCGGTACACAGCTGACCATGCGTACGTTCCACACCGGTGGTGCTGTTTCCGCCGGTGGTGGCGACGACATCACCCAGGGTCTGCCCCGTATCCAGGAGCTCTTCGAAGCCCGTACTCCGAAGGGTGTTGCACCGATTGCTGAAGCAGCCGGCCGCATCACCATCGAAGAGTCCGAGCGCCAGATGCGCTTGGTCATCACTCCGGACGATGGTTCCGAAGAGATTGCCTACCCGGTACTGCGTCGTTCACGTCTCCTCATCGAAGACGGCGAGCACGTCAGCGTCGGCCAGAAGCTGATCAACGGTCCGGTGGACCCGAAGCAGGTTCTGCGCATCATGGGTCCGCGTGCTGCACAGAAGTTCCTTGTGGACGAAGTTCAGGGCGTTTACCGCAGCCAGGGCATTGGTATCCACGACAAGCACGTCGAGGTTATCGTCCGCCAGATGCTGCGCCGCGTGACCGTCATCGAATCCGGCGACTCCGACCTGCTCCCCGGTGAGCTTGCAGAGCGCGCCCGCTTCG
Source organism: Arthrobacter sp. R3-55 (assembly GCF_054161505.1). Classification (NCBI taxonomy): domain Bacteria; kingdom Bacillati; phylum Actinomycetota; class Actinomycetes; order Micrococcales; family Micrococcaceae; genus Arthrobacter; species Arthrobacter sp. R3-55. The sequence goes on from NZ_CP096423.1 coordinate 1,354,415, forward strand.
AGGACGAGAACCGCCGCGTCGTGTCCGAGGGCAAGTCCCCGGCTTCGGGTCGTCCGGAACTCATGGGTATCACCAAGGCTTCCTTGGCTACCGAGTCCTGGCTGTCGGCAGCTTCCTTCCAGGAGACCACCCGCGTCCTGACGCAGGCGGCCATGGAAGGCAAGAGCGATCCTCTGCTCGGCCTGAAGGAAAACGTCATCATCGGTAAGCTCATCCCGGCCGGTACGGGTCTGCCCCGCTACACAGAGGTCACTGTGGAGCCGACGGAAGAAGCAAAGGCAAGCCTGTTCACGGGCCCCAGCGCTTTCACCGACTTCTCCTATGACGCCCTGGGTGGCGACGGCGCTCCCGAGTTCCACGCCATCCCGCTGGATGACTACGATCTCGGTAACGACTTCCGCTAAACCGGTAAGTTGACGCCGTCATCGCTTGCTTGACGCCGTAAAGGTCCGGCCCCGTACTCCCTGAGTGCGGGGCCGGACCCGTTAAGGGCCGCGGCTACCCGCGAAGTCAGTTGGGGGAGTGGAGGACGACGGCGGCAGCCGGGTGGCGCCGTCGTCCTCCATACACCCGATTAAGGCCCTAGATCAAGCCGTGCTAGACTTTTGGTAATTGTTCTGTGTGGCAGTGGATGAAGGCCGCCGCAGCATCATTTTGGTTTTGTTCTCATGGTGCTGGGTGGAGCCTGTTTCCGGGTTGCGGGCAACATGCGCAACGAATGCCGCACTTTTGCACGCCTACCGGAGTTTCGGCCGGCTGCACGAGCAACGCCAAAGTTCCCACGTTTACACTGGCTGGCGCCTGTGTGTGGGGGCAGAGATCAAACAACGGAGAACACGAAAGTGCCTACGATTAACCAGCTGGTCCGCAAGGGCCGCACGCCGAAGGTCTCCAAGACCAAGGCTCCTGCGCTGAAGGGCAGCCCGATGCGCCGCGGTGTTTGCACCCGCGTTTACACCACCACCCCCAAGAAGCCGAACTCGGCTCTCCGTAAGGTGGCACGTGTGCGTCTCAACGGTGGCGTAGAAGTAACCGCCTACATCCCCGGTGTTGGCCACAACCTCCAGGAGCACTCCATCGTGCTCGTCCGTGGTGGTCGTGTGAAGGACCTTCCGGGTGTCCGCTACAAGATCGTCCGCGGCGCACTCGACACCCAGGGTGTCAAGAACCGCAAGCAGGCTCGCAGCCGTTACGGCGCAAAGATGGAGAAGAAGTAATATGCCTCGCAAGGGTCCGGCCCCGAAGCGGCCGCTAGTTTCCGATCCCGTTTACGGCTCCCCGTTGGTCACGCAGCTGATCAACAAGGTTCTTGTCGACGGCAAGAAGTCCACCGCAGAGCGCATCGTTTACGGTGCACTTGAAGGTGCACGTGCCAAGTCCGGCGGCGACCCCGTTGCCGCTCTCAAGAAGGCCATGGACAACGTCAAGCCTTCCCTCGAGGTGCGTTCACGCCGTGTTGGTGGCGCTACCTACCAGGTTCCGGTTGAGGTCAAGCCGGGTCGCTCCACCGCCCTCGCTCTGCGTTGGCTCGTGGGCTACTCCAAGGCCCGCCGGGAGAAGACCATGACCGAGCGCCTCCAGAACGAAATCCTGGATGCCTCCAATGGTCTTGGTGCCGCTGTGAAGCGTCGCGAAGACACCCACAAGATGGCCGAGTCCAACAAGGCCTTCGCACACTACCGCTGGTAAAAACTTTCCGGACGCCGCCGGCTCACTGAGCCGGCGGCGAACGTGTAGTCCATCCGAAAGGGAGACCCCGTGGCACAGGACGTGCTTACCGACCTTAATAAGGTCCGCAACATCGGCATCATGGCCCACATCGATGCCGGCAAGACCACCACTACCGAGCGCATCCTGTTCTACACGGGTGTGAACCACAAGATCGGCGAGACGCACGACGGCGCTTCGACGACTGACTGGATGGAACAGGAAAAGGAACGCGGCATCACCATCACGTCTGCCGCCGTGACTTGCTTCTGGGACAAGAACCAGATCAACATCATCGACACCCCGGGCCACGTTGACTTCACGGTTGAGGTTGAGCGCTCCTTGCGCGTCCTCGACGGTGCAGTTGCAGTGTTCGACGGCAAGGAAGGCGTGGAGCCGCAGTCCGAGACTGTTTGGCGCCAGGCTGACAAGTACAACGTTCCGCGCATCTGCTTCGTCAACAAGATGGACAAGCTGGGCGCTGACTTCTACTTCACCGTAGACACCATCATCTCCCGCCTTGGTGCCAAGCCGCTGGTCATGCAGCTGCCCATTGGCGCTGAGAACGACTTCATCGGTGTTGTTGACCTCCTCGAAATGCGCGCCCTGGTTTGGCCTGGCGACGCAAAGGGTGACGTCACCATGGGCGCTTCCTACGAAGTGCAGGAAATCCCGGCGGACCTCCAGGCCAAGGCCGAAGAGTACCGTGCACAGCTCGTAGAGACTGTGGCCGAGGCTTCCGAAGAACTCATGGAGAAGTACCTCGAAGGTGAAGAACTCACCCTTGAGGAACTGAAGGCCGGCATCCGCAAGATGACCATCAACTCCGAGCTCTACCCGGTGTTCTGTGGTTCAGCCTTCAAGAACCGCGGTGTCCAGCCGATGCTTGACGCTGTTGTTGACTTCCTGCCGAACCCGCTCGACGTCCCGCCGATGATCGGTCACGATCCCCGCGACGAAGAGAAGGAACTCACCCGCAAGCCCTCTGCTGACGAGCCGTTCTCGGCCCTCGCCTTCAAGATTGCTGCACACCCGTTCTTCGGTCAGTTGACCTTCGTCCGCGTGTACTCCGGTCACGTCGAGGCCGGCGCCCAGGTGGTCAACTCCACCAAGGGCAAGAAGGAGCGCATCGGCAAGCTGTTCCAGATGCACGCCAACAAGGAAATGCCCGTTGAGGGCGCTACCGCAGGCCACATCTACGCAGCGATCGGTCTGAAGGACACCACCACGGGCGACACCCTGTGCGATGCCAACAACCAGATCGTCCTCGAGTCCATGAGCTTCCCGGAGCCCGTGATCTCGGTTGCCATCGAGCCCAACACCAAGGGTGACCAGGAGAAGCTCTCCACGGCCATCCAGAAGCTCTCCGCTGAGGACCCGACCTTCCAGGTCTCCCTCAACGAAGACACGGGCCAGACCATCATCGCCGGCATGGGCGAGCTCCACCTGGACATCCTGGTGGACCGCATGCGCCGCGAATTCAAGGTCGAGGCAAACGTTGGCAAGCCGCAGGTTGCTTACCGCGAAACCATCAAACGCGCAGTCGAGCGTCATGACTACACGCACAAGAAGCAGACCGGTGGTTCGGGTCAGTTCGCAAAGATCCAGATCGCGATCGAGCCCATGGACACCGCTTCCGGCGAGCTGTACGCATTCGAGAACAAGGTCACTGGTGGCCGCGTTCCGCGTGAATACATCCCGTCCGTTGACGCTGGTATCCAGGATGCACTGAACGACGGCGTCCTGGCCGGTTACCCGGTTGTCGGCATCAAGGCCACGCTGATTGATGGCGCGTCCCACGATGTTGACTCCTCGGAAATGGCGTTCAAGATCGCCGGCCGTATGGCTTTCAAGGAAGCTGCACGCAAGGCGAACCCTGTTCTGCTTGAACCGCTGATGGATGTTGAGGTCCGCACACCTGAGGAATACATGGGTGATGTTATTGGTGACCTGAACGCCCGCCGTGGCCAGATGCAGTCCATGGAAGACGCAGCAGGTGTGAAGGTTATCCGTGCACACGTTCCGCTGTCCGGCATGTTCGGCTACATCGGTGACCTCCGGTCCAAGACCCAGGGTCGCGCTGTGTACTCCATGACGTTCAACAGCTACGCGGAGGTCCCGAAGGCAGTAGCCGACGAGATCATCCAGAAAACCCGCGGCGAGTAATCTCCCGGTAACGGATGCAATTCCGGTATCGGGAAGGCATCTAAGCGCGTGAGGCGGGGCTGCGGCGAGAGCCGCGGCCCGGCCCCTGCGCAAACAGGCTCGAGGAACTACTATTGGTTCCTGAATCTGCAATTTCACCAAAACCAAGCCCCCAAGTAGACTTGCTAAAGTTTCTGCCGCGAAAAGCGCGGCCGAGGAGCACTTCACTTGAAATCGTTCTAGGAGGAACCTGTGGCAAAGGCAAAGTTCGAGCGGACTAAGCCGCACGTCAACATCGGCACCATTGGTCACGTTGACCACGGTAAGACGACGCTGACTGCCGCCATTTCCAAGGTGCTGTACGACCAGTACCCGGATCTCAACGAGCAGCGCGACTTCGCGTCGATTGACTCTGCTCCGGAAGAGCGCCAGCGCGGTATTACCATCAACATCTCCCACGTGGAGTACCAGACCGAGAAGCGCCACTACGCACACGTAGACGCCCCGGGTCACGCTGACTACATCAAGAACATGATCACCGGTGCTGCCCAGATGGACGGCGCAATCCTCGTGGTTGCTGCAACCGATGGTCCGATGGCTCAGACCCGTGAGCACGTTCTGCTCGCCCGCCAGGTTGGTGTTCCCTACCTGCTGGTCGCACTGAACAAGTCCGACATGGTTGATGACGAAGAACTCCTCGACCTCGTCGAAATGGAAGTTCGTGAGCTCCTGAGCTCGCAGGGCTTCGATGGCGATGAGGCTCCGGTTGTTCGCGTTTCCGGTCTCAAGGCTCTGGAAGGCGACCCGGTTTGGGTCAAGTCCGTCCAGGACCTGATGGCAGCTGTCGACGAGTCCGTTCCGGACCCCGTACGTGACCGCGACAAGCCGTTCCTGATGCCGATCGAAGACGTCTTCACGATCACCGGTCGTGGCACCGTTGTTACGGGCCGCGCCGAGCGTGGAACCCTCGCCATCAACTCCGAGGTTGAGATCGTTGGCATCCGCCCGATCCAGAAGACCACGGTTACCGGTATCGAGATGTTCCACAAGCAGCTCGACGAAGCATGGGCCGGCGAGAACTGTGGCCTCCTGCTCCGCGGTCTGAAGCGCGACGATGTCGAGCGTGGCCAGGTTGTCGTCAAGCCGGGTTCCATTACCCCGCACACCGACTTCGAGGCCAACGTCTACATCCTGTCCAAGGACGAAGGCGGACGTCACAACCCGTTCTACTCCAACTACCGCCCGCAGTTCTACTTCCGTACCACGGACGTAACCGGCGTTATCACCCTGCCGGAAGGCACGGAAATGGTTATGCCTGGCGACAACACTGAGATGACCGTTGCGCTCATCCAGCCGATCGCTATGGAAGAGGGCCTCGGCTTCGCTATCCGCGAAGGCGGCCGCACCGTTGGTTCGGGACGTGTCACCAGCATCATCAAGTAGTCACTACTTGTAGATCTGTGACCTTCCGGCCCAGCCGGTAGTCATTCAGGAAGAGCCCCACCGTTTCGGCGGTGGGGTTCTTTTTGGTACAGTTACTCTATCGAATGGATAAAGAGCGGTCCGCCGCTGAATCCAGCGCTACCAAGGAGCTTTCATGACTGCATTCCTTATACTGCTGCTCATCGTCATTGTTGGCGGTATTGGCTTTGCAGCCGGGCTAGCCAAGGGGCGCCGGGGTGCGGTTCCTGGCCCTTCCGTGGCGCCGGACAAGGCGGCCGACTACCACGCCGGTTTCCTTGCCGGCCATCTGGCCGGTTGGCGCGACGCCGAGGCCAGGAAGTCCACTGACATTCCTGTGCCGCAGCGTCCGGGCGCCGCGGCTCCAGCTGCTTCCGGGGCGGGTCTGCCAGTGATGCCTGCGTCGCCACCGGTTCAGCCGCCCACGCACGTGGGCGCACCGTTCGCTGCGCCCACCCAGACGCCGATGCCGATGCCCGCCCCGACGCCGAGACCGATGCCGTCGCCCGCCCCGATGCCGACGTCCGCGCGGACCCAAATGCCGCCGTCAACGCTTCAACCGGCCCAAGCGGGTGCACGGTTCACAGCGCAGCCCCCCGTGCCGCCGTCGGGCATTCAACCGCCCCCGGTCCAGCAGCGGCCCGTCGTGGCGGCACAACCGCAGTGGGCCGTAGCGCAACAGGCTCCGATCACCCGGGAAACTCCCGAGGCAGCGGCAGCGCGCAAGGCCAAGCGCGACCAACAGAACATCAACGTCACCCTCTATGTAGCCAGTCTTCTCTTGGTTGCTGCCGGTGCGCTGTTCGTTGGAACGAGCCTGCCGGCACTCTTCCGGTTCGCGGGCATCTGCTTCATCACCGCTCTGTTTTACGGCGCTGGTTTGATCATCCACGCAAAAATGCCCCGATTGCGTCCGGCTGCGGTTGCGTTCGTCGGAACGGGCTTGGCGCTCATCCCCGTCACGGGGCTGGCCATGTACAACTTTGTGCTCCCCAACGGTCCGGCAGCATGGCTGGTGACCTCTCTGATAGGGACAGCTGTGTATGCCTACACCGCAGTTCGGCTGGACAACAAGGTCCTGGCTTTCCTTTCCCTGAGCTTCGTTGTCTCTACCGCCTGGTCCGGAGTTTCCGTGCTGGGCGGGGCCTTGGTCTGGTACTTCACGGCACTGATCGGAATCGCCATCATCCTGACTCTGGCGGCGCTGATTCGTCCCCGGTGGCTACCACCGCTCTATGTCCGACCGCTGATGGTGCTCCATCCCTATGTTGTCCCGTTGGTGGCACTTGCTGTCACGGTGACGCCGCAACTCCTGGCCAAGGGCGAATACCCGCTGGTCATGCTGATGTGTGGAATCTACTTTGCTGTGGTGGCCTTCATTCCACGGGCGCAGTACAGACTGCAGCACGTTTACGGGGCGCGCGTAGCGCTGACGCTGGCGTTACTGGGCGTGGTGTGGGATGTGACCTCGGATGTCAGTGGCGTGATGCTGGCCGCAGTGATTTGCTGTGGCGTGCAGTCCCTGGGAGTTGCCTTTGGGGGAGAGAGCCTGAAGCTGCGGTACTGGTGGAACGACGCCGTCTCCTGTCTGGGCCTGCAGTTGGCCACGGCTGCCGTCCTCACCGTGGTGTTGGCTCTCGGGACTTATGATTTGCCTGCCTATGTTCCGCTCGTTGTAACCATGGCGACGGCCATGGTGGTGGGGTGGAAACTGGGCAACGGAACTGAGTTTGCTCCCGGAGTGGTTCTCGCTGTGACGTTACCGTTCATGGGCCTGCTGGGCGCTTGGCCGGTAGCGGGGCTTCTGGCCGCGGCCGCCTTGTATTGGTCGTTGCGGGCGGCCGTTCATCCGGTGGCCTTCCAAGCTGTGTTGGTCCTTGCAGCACGAATTGCCGCCACGGCAGCGGTGCCTGCCGCCGCGGCCGGTGCCTTTGCGGAGAGCCCGGACAGGTTCGCTATTTCAGTGGTTGCACTCGTGGCTGCGGCTGCAGCGCAACAACTGGTCAGCGCATGGCTCACGCGTGCGGGAGTCCGCCTGCTCGCTCCGTCGGTGACCATTGCCGGATTCGGCGGGCTTGCTGTGGCAGGCATGCTCGTCCTGCCATTGGTGGACCGCGCTGCCGGGCATCCCTTCGTGGCAACGGCAGTGTTGCTGGTGTTGCTGACGGGCGTAGCCTCGGGCGCCTTGACGTTCCCGGCCACCCGGCACAATTGGGCTGCAGGTGTGCCGTGGCGTCCTACCTTGGGTGAAGTTCTTGCCCCAGCCATGGGCATCGTCGCCGGAGTGGTGGCATTTGCTGCCGTTTCGTTGGCATTGGGAAATGTGGTTCTCCTGGTGGGGGTGGCTTACTTTGCGATAACCGCGCTCCGGATTCCGCTTTCCTTCCACCGTCAAAGTTATTGGTGGCTGGCACGTGCGGCCGGCACCATCCTGGCAGGTTCGGCCTACTTTGACGCAGTACGGAATGGCTGGAGCTTCAGCCTGGCCGGCGAAGTTCCCACGGTGGCGCTGGTGATTGCTGCGGCGGCAGCCCTGCAATTGGTTCTGCCCCTGCAGAAAAACAGCAGGCGACGCTTTCCGCACGCTTCCGTGGCAGATGCCGCGGCGGTGGCAGCCGTGATGGCCGGCGCGGCCATGATTCTGACGCTTTCCGGGGTCTCCCGTATCTCGGGGGAGCAGCTTCCTGATGGAAGCTGGCAACCCGGAGTTGTAGCAATCGCGACGGCCCTCGCGGCAGTTCTCAGTGGTATCGTCCTGAGGCCGCATCCGGCAGCCTGGATCTTTGGGCCGGCATCCTTGGTGCTGCTCCTTGCCCTACGGCTCGGGAGTGTCCGGGACGTAGAGATTCTCCTGGGAATTTTCGCAGCCTACAGCGGGTTCATGGTGGCAGTGGAAAAAGGCCGTCATGTCCGGGGCGGCTACATGCTGGGACTCCGTGTCTTGTCCTTGGCTTTCGTCGGGGTCCTCGTGGGGGATCTCTCTGAGTCAAGCGCCACCGTTGCCATGACCTTGGCTGTGGTCCTTGTGCTGCAGCACGCTGTGACGTGGATCCAGCGAAGCCGTGGCGTTGATATCGCCTTCCAGCAGGCAGCAGCTTGGGCTGCTCTGGCCGCCCAGCTCCTGTTGCCTGCGGCTTACCTTTTGGCAGGCGCATACGACGACGGCGGCGGCCGTTGGGTGGTCATCGTACAGTTGGCGCTCACCGCGGCTTCCGCAGCGATCGCGTGGCGTCTATTGGGGGTCCGTGGATCCCAGTATGTAGGTATCGCTGCCGTGGCAGGGGTGGTGCTGTCCGCCGGCCCGGCCTTGACGTTCCCAGCCAACACGTGGTGGTCCGAGCCTTTGCTCGACAGGGCGCAGGTACCGGCGGTTCTCTTGGGACTTGCCGTCGTGATGGTTGGTGTCCGGGTTGTGCAGGCCGTTGTCCGCGCGGGCCAAGCAACCGGCCACCTTGCTGAGCGCTGGTTCTGGTTCATTGCGGCGTTTTCCTTCGTCATCATCGGGGGTCTCCTGACGCTTGACGTGTCCTACGCACTGACCGGGCTGGCGTTGCTGGTCTTTGCCTTGGTGCTGTTCGCTGCTTCGCATGTTGAGCAGTTGCCCGCACTTTACCTCGGTGCCGCCCCGTCGGTGCTGGTAGGCGCCGTCCCCGCCGTCGAAGGCTTGCTCGGGGACATGGCACTTGGGGTATGGAGCCACTACGTCCCTTGGCTGGTGGGTGGTGTTGGTACAGCAGTGCTTCTTTACGCGGCGAAGTGGATGGGAGGAGCTGCAATCGGCGGGCAGCCGTTGCGGCGGAATGCCCTCGCGGCAACAGCAGCCTTGGCGCTGGCTTCGTCGGCTGCCGTGGGAATGATCCGTGATGAGACGTCCTGGGTGGCTGTTCTCCTGGTTGTGGCGACCGGTGCGCTGGTAGTCGTGGAGATGCCGCACAGCAAGTGGCTGGCCGCAGAAGTTTCAGCGTTGGCTTCCTTGGCCGCCCTCCAGCGTTCGGTGCTGTTCGTTGGCGAAACCTTGCCGGACTGGTTCTGGGCCGTGCAGTGGTACGTTCTGGCCGGGGCTGTTTTAGCAGGGCTGCGCTATATGAGGGGCCAACGGAGCGAAGGCCTGCTGCGGCTCGGAATTGCTGCGGCCTTATTGTCTCTGACATCCACGGGCACCATCTTTGGTGGAACGACCCCCCAGCAGTTGTATGTCCTGGTGGGGCATGCCTTGCTGCTTGTGGCCGGGTTGCTGCTGGCCGAGAGGGCCATGGTGTGGTGGGGCGCCGTGGGCGTTGCGCTTAGCGTCATGTGGGCGCTGCGCTCATACGCGTTCGCCATGCTCGCGCTGGTTGCCTTGGCACTGATTGTCCTGGCTGTGTGGCGTCTGAACCGGAAGCCTCAGGCAGTTGCAGGAGGTGGCGGGCCCGGTGGTAATGGGCCCGGTGGTGTGCCGCCGCAGAACGTATGGCCGAATGGTGGGCCCGGTGGCGTGCCGGGTGGTGTGCCGCCGCAGAACGTATGGCCGAATGGTGGGCCCGGTGGCGTGCCGGGTGGTGTGCCGCCGCAGAACGTGGGACAGGGCGGCGTTTATCCGGACACTGCTTCGGCGCAGAATAGTTCACCGAACAATGCCGTGCCGGGTCCCGTCCCGTGGGGACAAGAGAAGGACGGAATCCGATAATCTGGCAGTCTACGAAGAGGAGCACGGTATGGAATTCCTGATCTTCCTGGCAGTCATTGCCGCAGTTGGTGGTGGCGTGCTGTGGGGCCGCAAGAACTTTCGGAGCGAAATTGAGCGCGCCAAGCGGATCAGGCGTGCCAATAAGAACAATTAGCCCCTCGTTTTAACCTGATTGGGCGGTCAGGCTCACGATTCACGGCGACGGGCCCGCTCCAGCGCGCGCAGCCAGTAATAGGATTCTTTGGGAGTCCGCTCCAAGGTATGGAAGTCAACATGAACCAGCCCGAAGCGCTGGGAATAGCCGGCTGCCCACTCAAAGTTGTCCAGGAGCGTCCAGACGTAATAGCCGCGCAGATCCACATCCTCGGCAATTCCGCCGGGACCGGTTGCCGTCAGGGCATGGCCAAGGTGCTCGGCGAGGTAGGAGATGCGGTTGGTGTCCTGGAGCGGGCCGTCAACCTGCGGTGGTTCCGGAAAACTGGCCCCACCTTCGGTGATGTATATCGGGGGGAGGGCTTCCCCGTACCGGTCCTTCATCTGCCTCAGCAATAGCGCCAAATACTCGGGTGCAACAGGCCAGCCGAACCCGGTGGTGTCGTACTCCTGGTAGGCCGCCAGATGGAACGGGACCTTGGTCATCTCGGGAGAGGTTCCCGTGGGGATTTCTGCCGGGCCGGGACCGGAGGCGACCTTGACAGGGTAGTAGTAGTTGAGTCCGTAGAAGTCCAACGGCTGGCTGATCAGCTCAAGATCGCCGTCGTGGACAGTACCAAGGGAGCGGAACCAAGGTTTCATGGGTAGAGGCGGCCTGGGGTACTGGCCAAGCAGTATGGCATCGGCATAGATGCGGTTGAGGATCAGGTCAAGCGCCTGCGCCATGAGCCGGTCGCCGAGACTGGTGCCGGCGGGCTCGACGGGGCAGTGCATGTTGGATACGCCGATCTGTCCCTTCACTCCTGCATCCCGGAGTGCGCGTACCGCCATTCCGTGCCCCAGCAATTGATGATGTGCAGCAGGCAGGGAATCGAAAAGCAGCTCCCGGCCCGGGGCATGCACTCCCAACGAGTAACCCTGCACGGTGACGGAGACGGGCTCGTTCATCGTGACCCAGTGATCAACGCGGTCGCCAAAGCGTTCAGCCGCGGCCTCGCAGTAGACGGCGAAGCGTTCGGCTGTGTCCCGGTTCATCCATCCGCCGGCATGCTCCAGTTCCAGCGGGGTATCCCAGTGGTACAGCGTGGCCATGGGGGAGATGCCTGCAGCCAGGAGCTTATCGATGAGACGATCGTAGAAGTCCAGGCCCCGCTGATTGATCGAGCCCTTCCCGCCGGGTTGGATGCGCGGCCACGAAAGCGAAAAGCGGTAGGAGTCCACGCCAAGTTCCTGCATCAAGGCGATGTCTTCATCAGAGCGGTTGTAATGGTCGCACGCTACACTGGGGGAGCCGCCGTCGACTATTGCTCCCGGCTTTTCCGCAAACGCATCCCAGCCGGAAGGGCCGCGGCCATCGGCCGTCAGTGATCCTTCGATCTGGAAAGCAGCCGAGGCCACACCCAGCGTGAAACCGGGACGCAGCCGGGCGGCCAGATCTTCCACGGAGCCTGAATCCTGGACGGTCATGCACCCATCTTCCTCAGGCGCGGGCCGCCGGGCAATGGTCCTTCAAGGGCTCTTATGCCGCCGATTGGCCTTTACTCCGGATTTCCGCCATACTGGATGAGTTGTTCAAGCGCTTCTTCGTGTCCCGATCCGGATAATGCCGGGTGTCAGGGTCCAGGTTGAAGCCCAAACATAACCCTGAACCCCATGGAATGCGGTCGAGTCTGCGTGGAAATCGCGACACGCCCGACCGCGGGGGTCGGTGCGCCGGCAGGTTGAGGAACCCGGAATATCCGGATTCAGCTTGTGCGGCGTGTGGTGGTAAAACCTCAAACGCTTCGGCGGCCACATCAACAGGTAAGTAAACAGAGCAGCCCTAACTAGAGCAGCACTAGCTGAAAGAGAGTCAGGCGACATGGCGGGACAAAAAATCCGCATCCGGCTGAAGTCATATGACCACGAGGTCATTGATGTTTCAGCGCGGAAGATCGTTGAGACGGTCACGCGCGCAGGCGCAACGGTAGTCGGCCCGGTGCCGCTGCCCACGGAGAAGAACGTTTACTGCGTTATTCGCTCTCCTCACAAGTACAAGGACAGCCGTGAGCACTTCGAAATGCGTACTCACAAGCGTCTGATCGACATCATCGACCCCACGCCGAAGGCCGTCGACTCGCTTATGCGTCTCGACCTGCCTGCAGACGTGAACATCGAAATCAAGCTCTAGGGAGGTGCTGAGAGACTATGACCGCAACCCGTAACGTAAAGGGCCTGCTGGGCACGAAGCTCGGCATGACCCAGGTCTGGGACGAGAACAACAAGCTCATCCCGGTAACTGTTGTCCAGGCTGACTCCAACGTCATCACCCAGCTGCGCAACGCAGAGGTAGATGGCTACGTCGCCGTACAGATCGGCTACGGCCAGATCGACCCCCGCAAGGTCACCAAGCCGCTGGCTGGTCACTTTGAAAAGGCCGGCGTCACCCCTCGCCGCCACGTCGTCGAACTGCGTACCGCAGACGCCGCATCCTACGAGCTGGGCCAGGAGCTCTCTGTTGAGATCTTCGAAGCCGGCCAGAAGATCGACGTCGTCGGCACCTCAAAGGGTAAGGGCTTCGCCGGTGTTATGAAGCGTCACGGCTTCCACGGCGTTGGCGCTTCCCACGGTGCCCACAAGAACCACCGTAAGCCTGGCTCCATCGGTGGCGCATCCACCCCGAGCCGCGTCTTCAAGGGCCTGAAAATGGCCGGCCGCATGGGCGCCGAACGTCACACCACGCTGAACCTCACGGTTCACGCAGTTGACGTTGAGAAGTCGCTGCTCCTTATCAAGGGTGCCGTTCCCGGCGCCCGCGGCCAGGTCGTACTCGTACGCACCGCCGTGAAGGGAGCCTAGTTCAATGACTAGCACTGTCAAGGTAGACCTGCCTGCAGAGATCTTCGACGTCCAGACCAACGTGCCGCTGCTGCACCAGGTCGTCGTCGCACAGCTCGCTGCTGCACGCCAGGGTACCCACAAGACGAAGACCCGCGCCGAGGTTTCCGGTGCAGGTCGCAAGCCGTTCAAGCAGAAGGGTACCGGCCGCGCCCGTCAGGGTTCCATCCGTGCTCCTCACATGACCGGCGGTGGCGTTGTCCACGGTCCGACCCCTCGTGACTACAGCCAGCGCACCCCCAAGAAGATGAAGGCTGCTGCACTCCGCGGCGCCCTGTCTGACCGCGCCCGCAACGGCCGCATCCACGTCATCGCTGAACTGGTAGCCGGCACCAAGCCGTCCGCCAAGGACGCACTGGCTTCGCTGCGCTCCGTTACTGAGCGCAAGAACCTGCTCGTCGTTATCGAGCGCGCCAACGATGTTGCTGCACTTTCCGTGCGCAACCTCCAGGATGTTCACGTTCTGTACGCAGACCAGCTGAACACCTACGACGTGCTTGTCTCCGACGACGTGGTCTTCACCAAGGCTGCTTTCGAGGCGTTCGTCGCTGACAAGGCAAAGAACGAGGAGGCCTCCAAGTGAGCGTAACCACCATCAAGGACCCGCGCGACGTCGTGCTTGCACCCGTCGTTTCGGAAAAGAGCTACGGTCTGATCGACGAAGGCAAGTACACCTTCCTGGTGGACCCTCGCTCGAACAAGACCGAGATCAAATTGGCCGTCGAGAAGATCTTCTCGGTCAAGGTTGACTCGATCAACACCATCAACCGTGCCGGTAAGCGCAAGCGCACCAAATTCGGCTGGGGACAGCGCAAGAGCACCAAGCGTGCAATTGTCACCCTCAAAGAAGGCACAATCGACATCTTCGGCGGTCCGCTCGCGTAGCGGAGACCACTTTAACGAGGAAATAAATTATGGGAATCCGTAAATACAAGCCGACTACCCCGGGCCGTCGTGGCTCGAGCGTAGCCGACTTTGCTGAAATCACGCGATCGACTCCGGAAAAGTCGTTGCTGCGTCCGCTGCACAAAACTGGCGGTCGTAACAACTCCGGTAAGATCACCACCCGTCACAAGGGTGGTGGGCACAAGCGCCAGTACCGTCTGATCGACTTCCGTCGTCACGACAAGGACGGCATCAACGCCCGCGTTGCCGAAATCGAGTACGACCCGAACCGCACGGCTCGCATCGCACTCCTGCACTACGTTGATGGCACCAAGCGTTACATCATCGCCCCTAACAAGCTGTCCCAGGGTGACTTCGTCGAGGCTGGTCCCGACGCTGACATCAAGCCGGGCAACAACCTGCCGCTGCGCAACATCCCGGTTGGTACCGTAATCCACGCAGTTGAACTGCGTCCGGGTGGCGGCGCCAAGATGGCACGTTCCGCAGGTGCTTCGGTACAGCTCGTTGCCAAGGAAGGCCGTTTCGCCCAGCTGCGTCTGCCCTCCGGTGAAATCCGCAACGTTGACGTGCGCTGCCGCGCAACCGTCGGCGAGGTCGGCAACGCCGAGCAGTCGAACATCAACTGGGGCAAGGCCGGCCGCATGCGCTGGAAGGGCGTTCGCCCGACCGTCCGTGGTGTAGCCATGAACCCGGTTGACCACCCGCACGGTGGTGGTGAAGGTAAGACTTCCGGTGGACGTCACCCGGTTAACCCGAACGGCAAGCCCGAGGGCCGTACCCGCCGTCCGAACAAAGAGAGCGACAAGCTTATTGTTCGTCGCCGCCGTACTGGCAAGAACAAGCGATAGGAGCCTGGACACATGCCACGCAGCCTGAAAAAAGGTCCTTTCGTTGACCAGCACCTCTTTGTGAAGGTCGCACGGGAAAACGATAAGGGCACCAAGAACGTCATCAAGACCTGGTCCCGCCGTTCGATGATCATCCCCGACATGCTCGGGCACACGATCGCCGTACACGACGGACGCAAGCACATCCCGGTGTTTGTCACAGAGTCGATGGTCGGGCACAAGCTCGGCGAATTCGCTCCCACGCGGACATTCCGCGGCCATGTTAAGGACGACCGTAAGGGCAAGCGCCGCTAGGCGCCTGACTTTACGTCTTAGACGAGAGAAGGAAAGCAATGGAAGCCAAGGCTATTGCGCGTCACATCCGCGTAACGCCTATGAAGGCCCGGCGCGTCGTCAACCTTGTTCGTGGTAAGCAAGCGAATGAGGCTCTGGCAATTCTGAAGTTTGCCCCCCAGGCAGCTTCGGAGCCGGTATTCAAGGTACTTCAGTCGGCAATGGCCAACGCACGTGTCCTCGCGGACCGTGACGGCGTTGCATTCGACGACAGCGACCTCTTCATCACCGAAGCATTTGTTGATGAAGGCCCGACCATGAAGCGGTTCCAGCCGCGTGCCCAGGGCCGCGCCTACCGCATTAGGAAGCGGACCAGCCACATTACGCTGGTTGTCGCAACCCCGGAGAAAGAGGAGGCTCGCTAAGTGGGACAGAAAGTAAACCCGCACGGGTTCCGACTCGGCATCACCACCGACCACGTTTCGCACTGGTTCGCTGACAGCACCAAGCCCGGACAGCGCTACAAGGACTTCGTCCGCGAGGACATCAAGATCCGTCAGCTCATGTCCACCGGCATGGAGCGCGCCGGCATCGCCAAGGTCGAGATCGAGCGCACCCGCGACCGTGTCCGCGTGGATATCCACACGGCACGCCCGGGTATCGTTATCGGCCGCCGCGGCGCAGAAGCAGACCGCATCCGCGGCGAGCTCGAAAAGCTCACCGGCAAGCAGGTTCAGCTGAACATCCTCGAGGTCAAGAACCCCGAGATGGAAGCACAGCTTGTTGCCCAGGGCATCGCTGAGCAGCTGACTTCCCGCGTGGCTTTCCGCCGTGCGATGAAGAAGGCAATGCAGTCCGCACAGCGTGCGGGTGCCAAGGGCATCCGTGTTGCTTGCTCGGGCCGTCTGGGTGGCGCAGAAATGTCCCGCTCGGAGTTCTACCGCGAAGGCCGTGTGCCCCTGCACACCCTCCGCGCGAACATCGACTACGGCTTCTACGAAGCCAAGACCACCTTCGGCCGCATCGGTGTGAAGGTTTGGATCTACAAGGGTGACGTAACTGCCAAGGAACTGGCTCAGCAGGCAGCTGCTGCTCCGTCCCGTGGCCGTGCAGGAGACCGTCCGGGCCGCCCGGGTGGCGACCGCCGTCGTCGTAACGACCGTCCGGCAGCTGAGGCAGCACCTGCTGCCGTTGAAGCACCGGCCGCTGAAGCTGCTGCTCCGGCAGCAGAAGGAGGACAGGCTTAAATGCTTATCCCACGTCGAGTCAAGCACCGTAAGCAGCACCACCCGGGTCGTTCCGGCGCTGCTACGGGCGGCACCAAGGTCAGCTTCGGTGAGTACGGTATCCAGGCTCTTAGCCCGGCATACGTAACCAACCGTCAGATCGAATCCGCTCGTATCGCGATGACCCGCCACATCAAGCGTGGCGGCAAGGTCTGGATCAACATCTACCCGGACCGTCCGCTGACGAAGAAGCCTGCCGAAACCCGTATGGGTTCCGGTAAGGGTTCTCCGGAATGGTGGGTCGCAAACGTCAAGCCGGGCCGGGTTCTCTTCGAACTCTCCGGTGTCAATGAAGAGGTAGCTCGCGAGGCCCTGCGCCTGGCAATCCACAAGCTCCCGTTGAAGGCACGCATTGTGCGTCGCGAAGGTGGTGAATAGAAATGGCAGTAGGGTCGAAGGATCTCGCACCCGCACAGCTGGACGGTTTCGACAACGAGCGTCTCGTTGAAGAACTCCGCAAGTCCAAGGAAGAGCTGTTCAACCTGCGTTTCCAGTCCGCCACCGGACAGCTGGAGAACCACGGTCGCCTGCGCGCGGTAAAGAAGGACATCGCACGCATCTACACCGTTCTCCGTGAGCGCGAGCTGGGCATTCGTGCCGAGGTTGCCGCACCGGTTGTGGAAGCCAAGGAAGAAAAGAAGTCCAAGAAGGCTGCCAAGGCTGAAAAGGCCGAGGTTGAAGCTGGAGAGGACGCCAAGTGAGCGAGAAGGAAACTGTGACGGAAGCAGCAGCCAGCGCTGAACAGCGCGGTTACCGTAAGACGCGTCGCGGCTACGTTGTCTCTGACAAGATGGAAAAGACCATCGTTGTTCAGGTTGAAGACCGCGTGAAGCACGCTCTGTACGGCAAGGTTATTCGCCGCACCTCGAAGATCAAGGCTCACGACGAAGAGAACACCGCCGGCATCGGCGACCTCGTTCTCATCTCTGAGACCCGCCCGCTGTCTGCTACCAAGCGGTGGCGTCTGGTGGAGATCCTCGAAAAGGCCAAGTAAATCCAACGCCAGGCTTGCCTGGCAGTGATTCACTGGAAAGGTCCGTGTTCCTTTGGGAATGCGGGCCTTTCCGCTTGTCCGGACGTTTCGGCTTCGGGTTGAAAACGTGCTAGGATATTGAGTTTGTATGGCGCCACTTGTGCGTCATCAACTACCTCGTAAACAATCGTGCCGCTGCATACTGCCCCGCGCAGAGTTTTCTGCAAGGGAAGCTGATGCTTGTGGCACGGGCGTTTAGGCCTGTACTGGCAAAATCCAGGCAGGTCAAGAGACACCCCGATCAACCGTTCCGCAAGGCTCATTCCGTATGCATGATTTCGGTCTGAGAACCGGCGCGACGCAAGGAGTAAAAATTGATTCAGCAGGAGTCGCGACTCAAGGTCGCCGACAACACGGGTGCTAAGGAAATCCTTACCATTCGCGTTCTCGGTGGATCCGGTCGTCGCTACGCAGGCATTGGCGACGTGATCGTCGCTACCGTCAAGGACGCTATCCCTGGCGGAAACGTAAAGAAGGGTGACGTCGTCAAGGCTGTCATCGTTCGTACCAAGAAGGAACGCCGCCGTGCGGATGGTTCCTACATCAAGTTTGACGAAAACGCAGCTGTGATCCTGAAGAACGACGGTGACCCCCGCGGTACTCGTATCTTCGGCCCGGTTGGTCGTGAACTTCGCGACAAGAAGTTCATGAAGATCGTTTCGCTGGCCCCGGAGGTGCTTTAGTCCATGGCTAAGATCAAGAAGGGTGACCTCGTTCAGGTCATCACCGGCGCCAAGCAGGAACGCGGCGGAGACCGCGGCAAGCAGGGCAAGGTTCTGCGCGTATTCCCGGACACCAACCGCGTGCTGGTAGAGGGAATCAACCGCGTCACCAAGCACACCAAGGTCGGTCAGTCGCAGCGCGGCACCAAGACCGGTGGCATCGAGGTTGTTGAAGCCCCGATCCACGTTTCCAACGTTGCTCTGGTTGACCCGTCGACCAAGAAGCCGACCCGTGTTGGTTTCCGTCTCGACACCGTTGAGAAGGATGGCGCTACCAAGACCGTCCGTATCCGCGTGTCCAAGGCCACCGGGAAGGACATCTAATGACTGAGACTCTCGAGACTCCAGTGAAGATCGTTCCGCGTCTGAAGACCAAGTATGCAGAGACCATCAAGAAGTCCCTGCAGGGGGAATTCAGCTACGCGAACGTCAACCAGGTTCCCCGCCTGGTCAAGGTTGTTGTGAACATGGGTGTTGGAGATGCCGCCAAGGACTCCAAGCTGATCGACGGCGCTGTCCGCGACCTCACCCTGATCACCGGCCAGAAGCCGCAGGTAACCAAGGCCCGCAAGTCGATCGCACAGTTCAAGCTGCGCGAAGGCATGCCGATCGGTGCACACGCAACTCTGCGTGGAGACCGTATGTGGGAATTCGTGGATCGTCTGGTTTCGCTGGCTCTGCCGCGTATCCGTGACTTCCGCGGCCTCAACGGCAAGCAGTTCGATGGCAACGGCAACTACACCTTCGGTCTGACCGAGCAGGTTATGTTCCACGAGATCGACCAGGACTCCATCGACCGCGTACGCGGTATGGACATCACGGTCGTCACCACCGCCAAGACCGATGACGAAGGCCGCGCGCTGCTCAAGGCGCTTGGTTTCCCGTTCAAGACCGAAAACTAACTACGTGACAGGTCCGACTACGCAGGCTCTTGAGAGCCGGCGCAGCGGAAACCGGTACGAGGAAGGGCTATAGCCCAAATGACTATGACAGATCCTGTCGCAGACATGCTCACGCGTCTGCGCAATGCAAACTCGGCATACCACGACACCGTGTCCATGCCGTACAGCAAACTGAAGGCACGCGTTGCTGACATCCTGAAGGCAGAAGGCTACATTGCCGGCTGGAAGGAAGAAGACGCCGAGGTTGGCAAGAAGCTGACCATCGACCTGAAGTTCGGTCCGAACCGCGAGCGTTCAATCGCTGGCGTCCGCCGCATCTCCAAGCCGGGTCTCCGCGTTTACGCGAAGTCCACCAACCTGCCGCACGTGCTGGGTGGCCTGGGTATCGCAATCCTGTCCACCTCTTCCGGCCTCCTGACTGACAAGCAGGCCGGTAAGAAGGGCGTGGGCGGCGAAGTCCTCGCGTACGTCTGGTAACGGGAAAGGAAGAGAATAATGTCACGTATTGGACGTCTCCCCATCACCGTTCCTGCCGGAGTTGAGGTCAAGCTCGATGGCTCCGTCATCAGCGTCAAAGGTGCCAAAGGCGAGCTGAGCCACACTGTGGCCAGCCCGATCGAGGTTACCCAGGAAGAGAACACCCTGACGGTCACCCGCCCGAACGACGAGCGCAACTCGCGTTCGCTGCACGGCCTGACCCGCACCCTGATCGCCAACATGATCCAGGGCGTTACCGAGGGCTACGAGAAGAAGCTTGAAATCGTTGGTACTGGTTACCGCGTTCAGGCCAAGGGTTCTGACCTGGAGTTCGCTCTGGGCTACAGCCACCCGGTTAACGTCTCTGCACCCGAAGGCATCACCTTCGTAGTAGAGGGTCCGACCAAGCTCTCTGTTTCGGGTATCAACAAGCAGCAGGTCGGCGAGGTTGCTGCCAACATTCGCAAGCTGCGCAAGCCTGACCCCTACAAGGGCAAGGGTGTCCGTTACGCCGGCGAAGTCATCCGCCGCAAGGTCGGAAAGGCTGGTAAGTAAACCATGGCCATCGCAATTAACAAGAAGCGTTCGAACAAGAGCAAGTCTGCTGCACGCAGCCGTCGCCAGCTTCGTATCCGCAAGCGCATCACCGGTACGGCTGTACGTCCTCGTCTGGTCGTCAACCGTTCGGCACGTCACGTATTCGTCCAGGTTGTCGATGACAGCAAGGGTGTAACCGTGGCTTACGCTTCCACCCTGGAAGCTGACCTTCGCGCATTTGACGGAGACAAGACTGCCAAGGCCAAGCGCGTCGGCGAGCTCGTTGCAGAGCGCGCCAAGGCTGCAGGCGTCGAGGCTGTTGTCTTCGACCGTGGCGGTAACAAGTACCACGGCCGCATCGCCGCCGTCGCTGACGGTGCTCGCGAAGGTGGGCTGGCACTGTGACCGTTGAAAATAACGAAAAGGACATTCAGGTGACTGAAGCTGTAGCTGCTGAAGCAACTGAGACCGCACCCGCTGCCGATGACCGCCGCGGCGGACGTCGTGGCGAGCGCGGCGACCGTGGCCAGGGCCGCGGCGACCGTGGTGGCCGTGGTGGCCGCGACGGCGGTCGTGAGGCTGAGAAGAGCCAGTTCGTAGAGCGCGTTGTCACCATCAACCGCGTTGCCAAGGTCGTCAAGGGTGGTCGTCGCTTCAGCTTCACCGCTCTCGTCGTCGTCGGTGACGGCAACGGTATGGTCGGCGTGGGCTACGGCAAGGCCAAGGAAGTTCCCGCTGCTATCGCAAAGGGCGTTGAAGAGGCCAAGAAGTCCTTCTTCCGCGTTCCCCGCGTTGGCAACACCATCCCGCACCGTGTGCAGGGTGAGGCTGCTGCAGGCGTAGTCCTGCTGCGTCCGGCTTCCGCCGGTACCGGTGTTATCGCCGGTGGTCCGGTCCGCGCGGTATTGGAGTGCGTGGGTATCCACGACATCCTCTCCAAGTCGCTCGGTTCTTCCAACGCGATCAACATCGTTCACGCGACCGTTGCCGCTCTGAAGCAGCTCGAAGAGCCCGCTTCCGTGGCTGCCCGCCGTGGCCTGCCGCTGGACGAGGTTGCTCCTGCTGCTCTGGTGCGCGCGCTCCAGAACCAGAAGGCAGGTGTTTAGTCATGGCTAAGAACCTGACTCCCTCCGACGCCCAGTTGGAGATCACCCAGATCAAGGGCGTCATTGGCGCCAAGCAGAACCAGATCGCCACCCTTCGGTCCCTCGGACTCAAGCGCATCGGACACACTGTTGTCCGCACCGCTGACGCCGTGACCGTTGGAATGCTGAACACGGTTCCGCACCTCGTGAATGTAGAGGAGGCGAAGTAATGGCAGAGAACAAGACCGCCGCAGAGACTGCTGAGAAGCAGAACGCTCTGAAGGTCCACCACCTGCGTCCCGCCCCGGGTGCCAAGACCGCCAAGACCCGTGTGGGTCGTGGCGAAGGCTCCAAGGGTAAGACCGCTGGTCGCGGTACCAAGGGTACGAAGGCCCGCTACCAGGTAAAGGCTGGCTTTGCCGGCGGCCAGCTGCCGCTGCACATGCGCCTGCCGAAGCTGCGCGGCTTCAAGAACCCGTTCCGGGTTGAGTTCCAGGTTGTAAACCTGGAGAAGCTCAACGAGCTGTTCCCGGAAGGTGGCGCTGTCACCGTTGAATCCCTGGTTGAGAAGGGTGCCGTTCGCAAGAACCAGCCCGTGAAGGTGCTTGGCACCGGCGACATCACCGTCAAGGTTGATGTTACGGCCCACGCATTCTCCGCCAGCGCTTCGGAAAAGATTGCTGCAGCAGGCGGAAGCACCACTGCTCTCTAAGAGCCAGTGGGGCAGATGCCCGTTGTAAAAAGGATCCCGGTACCCGGGGCTTCGGCCCTGAGTACCGGGATTTTTTTCGTGGTTGTGGACTCGCGATTATTACGACGGCGTCACAAGCAGTTAGACTCGGTTGTTGGGTTTCATTGAGCCCTATCACATCCTTGTACTTTCTACTCAGGAGGACGCTTGCTAAGCGCATTCGGCCGGGCGTTTCGGACGCCTGATTTGCGACGCAAGTTGTTGTTCACGCTGGGAATCATCACAATCTTCCGCTTGGGAGCTTTTATCCCCTCGCCTGGTGTGAACTACCAGAATGTCCAGCAATGCTTGAACACCGGTGACACCTCGCAGGGCATCTACCAGCTGGTGAACTTGTTCAGCGGCGGCGCGTTGCTGCAGGTCTCAGTCTTTGCCTTGGGCATCATGCCCTACATCACGGCGAGCATCATCGTACAGCTGCTCCGGGTGGTCATTCCCCGGTTCCAGCAGCTCTACGAAGAGGGTTCGTCGGGACAGTCAAAGTTGACCCAGTACACCCGGTACCTCACTATCGCCCTCGGACTGCTGAACGCCACCACGCTGGTGTCCCTGGCACGGTCCGGTCAGCTGCTCCCGGGCTGCAACCTGCCCATCATTCCTGATGAGAGCATCATGACCACGATCCTCATCATCATCACTTTGACGGCCGGTACCGGCCTGATCATGTGGATGGGCGAACTGGTGACGGAGAAGGGCGTGGGCAACGGTATGTCGCTGCTCATCTTCACCTCCATTGCTGCAAGCTTCCCGGGTTCCCTCGGTTCCATCTGGGAGAGCAAGGGCCCCGGCACCTTCTTCACCGTGCTGGCTGTAGGCCTCCTGACCGTGGCTTTGGTTGTTTTCGTGGAGCAGTCCCAGCGACGTGTTCCGGTCCAATATGCCAAGCGCATGATTGGCCGCCGCACCGTGGGCGGAACCAGTACCTACATTCCCATCAAGGTGAACATGGCCGGCGTCGTGCCTGTTATCTTCGCTTCCTCCATGCTGTACCTGCCTGGCCTGATTGCTCAGTTCAACCAGCCGGCTGCAGGGGAGCAGATGGCTCCATGGGTTGAATGGATCAACAACAACCTCACCCGTGGCGACCACCCCATCTACATGGCGCTCTACTTTGCCATGATCGTGTTCTTCACCTACTTCTACGTGGCCATCACCTTCAACCCTGAAGAAGTGTCGGACAACATGAAGAAGTACGGCGGGTTCATTCCGGGCATCCGGGCGGGTAAACCGACCGCGGACTACCTGCAGTACGTGCTTTCCAGGATCACCCTGCCGGGAGCCCTTTACCTGGGCTTCGTGGCGTTGATTCCGCTGGTTGCACTCGTCCTGATCAATGCCAACCAGAACTTTCCGTTCGGTGGCACGTCAATCCTGATCATGGTGGGTGTCGGCCTGGAAACCGTCAAGCAGATTGATGCGCAGCTACAACAACGTCACTACGAAGGGCTTTTGCGATGACGAGAATGCTGATCATTGGACCTCCCGGTTCGGGCAAGGGTACGCAGGCTGAGCGGATTTCCGAGCGCCTCGGCGTAGTCGCCATCTCCACCGGCGACATCTTCCGTGCCAACGTCAAGGGCGAAACACCCTTGGGCATCGAAGCCAAGAAGTACATGGACGCAGGCGACTTCGTTCCGGACAGCGTCACGAACGATATGGTTCGTGACCGCCTGAGCCAGAGCGATGTGGAGAACGGCTTCCTCTTGGACGGCTACCCGCGCACCACTGCCCAGGTTGATTACCTGGACCAGATCCTCGCCGAAGGCCAGCAGGAGCTCGACGTCGTGCTTCAGCTGACTGCTGACGACGAAGAACTGGTGACGCGTCTCCTTGGCCGTGCCAAGGAAACCGGCCGCTCTGATGACAATGAGACCGTGATCCGTCACCGTCTTGATCTGTACCACGAGCAGACCGAGGCCGTTGTGGCCAAGTATGCCGAGCGTGGCATCCTCACGCAGGTCGATGGCATTGGCGGTATCGATGAAGTTACCGACCGTGTCCTTACAGCGATTGAGTCGGCCAAAGCGGTCTAGTTTGTTTTCCACATAGCCGGATTTCCCGGCTCTGGAGCGAAGGGTGTGTCCCGTACCATTGGTGCGGGGCACACCCTTTTCGTTTCGGGGCTGACTAGTGGGGGACCGCATGCACACTGCTTTATCCGGGCACAGCCGGATTTCGGGGCTGGAAGTCTACTTGCCGCCCACCCGGCTGGACACGGCCGCCGTCGAGCGCCGTATTGGTGAATGCAGTCCGGGCTTCCGGGTCCCGAAGGGGCTGATCGGGCGGGTCACGGGGATCCGTTCCCGAAGCGTCATGGCTGATACTGAGCAAGCGTC
Organism: Arthrobacter sp. R3-55; assembly: GCF_054161505.1. Classification (NCBI taxonomy): domain Bacteria; kingdom Bacillati; phylum Actinomycetota; class Actinomycetes; order Micrococcales; family Micrococcaceae; genus Arthrobacter; species Arthrobacter sp. R3-55. The sequence goes on from NZ_CP096423.1 coordinate 1,378,580, forward strand.
AGACCTTGCTGCCAACGCGGCTGCCAAAGTGATGGCTGAGTGCGGTCTCCAGGCTCCGGAAGTGGACCTTTTGATTTTCGCTTCGGCCAGCCAGGACATGGTGGAGCCGGCCACCGGGCACATGGTTTCGGCAAAGCTGGGGCTTTCATGCCCGGTGATGGACGTCAAAAATGCCTGCAACAGTTTCCTCAACGGCGTTGAAGTGGCGGACTCCTTGATCGCGACCGGACGTTATGCCCGCGTGCTGGTGGCAACAGGTGAGTCGCCGTCACGGGCGGTGCGGTGGAGGGTTCCGGATTTCGAGACTTTTGCGTCCAGTTTTCCCGGCTACACCATGAGCGACGGCGGTGCAGCCGTTTTGCTGGAGGCCGTAGACCGGGAGCCCTCGGGCCCCGAAGGAGCCGCCGGGATCCTGTCCATGGCCTTCACTGCCCGGAGCAGCCACTGGTCTGTGGGTACGCTCTCAGCGGGAGGTTCCGCTTTTCCCCGTGATCCGGAGGCCAGCTACTTCAGTATGGACGGCGAAAAGCTGAAGGACGCGTTCCTGGATCTGGGCTCTGAGATTCTTGACGAGACCCTGGAACGGCTTGACTTGTCGTGGACGGACTTCGCCGTGGTCTGTGTCCACCAAGTCAGTGCTCCATACCGGGAGATCTTTGCTGAGCGCGCAGGTGTCCCGAGTGAATTGCTGGTCCCCTCCGTGGAAGATTTTGGCAACCTGGCATCGGTCAGCCTGCCGCTCCAGCTCAAACTCGCCATGGACAGTGGCCGGTGTGGACCCGGAGACCTTGTGGCACTGGTAGGCCTGGCCGGCGGGGTGAGCCTGGGCATGGCTGTGGTGCGGCTGTGACGGCCATGAACCTACAGTCCGGGTCCGTAAGCGCGCGGTTGGCTGGGACTGGCCCCACCAGGCCGCTGTGCATCGCTGTTCCTATGCTGAATGAGGAAAAGCTGGTACGCCAGACCCTGGTGTCCCTGGCGGCCCAGGAGTTCACGGACTTCACAGTTGTGGTGGTGGATAACGGCTCCACTGATGACAGCCGAGGCATTGTGGCGGAGTTCGCAGCCGAACATCCCGGAATGGACATCCGGTTGCTGATCGAAGCGCAGAAGGGTACCGGTGCGGCCGCGGACACCGGAATGCGTTTCGGGGTGGAGCACGGCGCGGTCTGGTTGGCGCGCACCGATTCTGATTGCCTCGCAGCTCCGGACTGGACGGCCAGGATCATGGCGGCCTTCGATGACGGGCTGGAATTGATCGCCGGCCAGCTTAATCCAAGGCTGGATGAGGGGATCAGCGCCGGCGAACGGCGGATGATGTTGCTCGCGGTGGAAGTAGCCTCATTCTTTGGCCGTATCCGGCCCGGTAACAAAGGTGACGGATACTTGGGTCCTTACCAGATGCTCCCGGGCTGCAACATGGCCATCACCGCAGACATGTATGACCGCTCCGGTGGGTTCCCACGTTCCAGCATCGAGGACCTCCACGAGGACAGGGCCTTGTCCAACCGAGTGCGGAAGCTGACACGGAACTACGCCCTTCGGCGTGATGTTGTGGTGTTCGGTTCCTCCCGTCGCGTCAAGGCATGGGGTTTGAAGAACACCTTGGCCTGGTACGCAGACCACCGGTACCGTCCCGAGCACGTGGATATCCGATGACGGTGGACGCAGCCACCGCTGAGCGCTGGGAGCGGCGCATCCACCTGGGCGCCCACCCTCTGCTTTATCCCATGATCCGAGGCCTGGGGAGCATCCGGCCAGTGCTTAGGTTGCCAGGATTGGGGGTGCTGGTCAGCGAAGCGGGCCTGGTTCGCGAGGTCCTGATGGACCAACAGCGGTTTGTGAAGAACGGGCCCTCGGGATCCGGTGCTCTATGGACTCCTGTAGTGGGCCCCAAAGCCTTGGTGAACATGGATGGCGAGGAGCACAAACAGTTGCGTCAAAGGCTGGGCGATCTGTTCACCCCCCGATCCGTAGCCGGGATAGTGGAACCAGCGGCTGCTGCTTTCGAAGCACGCATCAGCGGGAAACTGGACTCTGGACGATCAGTGGACGTAGTGGACTGTGTCAAGGACCTGGCTGGGGGAGTGATCTCCCGGCTGCTGGGAGTGCCTGAGAATGCACCGGGCAGGCTTCCCAACAAGGAGCTCTTCAATCTGGGATCTTCCATTTCCTCCCTCGTCCGCCTGGGGCGCCCCACCCTGACGGTGCGCCAAATCGCCAAGGGTCGCTCCGCCGTCGGCATCCTTGCGGGACCGGCAAGGGTGGCTTATCGGGAGAGTGACCCGGGGACGTTTCCCGGCAGGCTCCGTGAACTAGGAATGACCGAGGACGAAGCGATGGGCATCATCAGTGCGTTCGTCATGGTGGGTACCGAAACCCTGGTCTCTTTCCTTCCGCGATTGGTGGCGCTTCTTAGCGACAGCGGACGGATTGGGGAACTGGCCAGCGATCGTTCTACTGTTCCAGCCGTCATCAACGAGGCCCTGCGATTCACGGTGCCATCGCCCATGATGCTCAGGGATGCGGTGGCTCCGGGATTCATTGGGGAAACCAAGGTGCACCCGGGCGACCGCGTGTTGCTTTCCACCGTCCATGCGACCAAGAGCCTGGGCAGCTTTGATCCTGACCACGCTATTCCTGCGCAGGCGCGCCAACTGTGGTTCGGCGCGGGAGCGCACTTCTGTATCGGCATGCCGTTGGCCATGGCTGAGATCAATAAGACCCTGGAGATACTGCTGGACCGGTATCTTCAACACCCCTGGACCATCGCACGTCGCCGTGTCAGTACGGGTGTTCTCATCCCGGGGTACAAGACTTTGGAACTTGCCAATGCCTGAGGAGACCATGGAATCCGTAGGCGCTGCCGATCTGATCGCCGCCGTGTATGCAGCAGCGGAACGGTACCCGGAGCATCCCGCCATCACAGCCCCTGGCAAGGTCCGCCGCATCAAGCGGCGCGGCGTGGACTCTGTGAAGCCCGGCCAGACCATCTCCTACCGTGAACTCGTGGACGGGATCGAGGCTACTGCGCGCAGCCTCCAGCGAGACGGGTTCGGCTTGGGCGAACGGATGTTGTTCTCCGTGCGGCCCAGCCCTGCAGCGTTCATCCTCGCCCTTGGCGCTGTGCGGGCGGGCGGCTCAGTGGTGTTCATTGACCCGGGGATCGGGCCTTCCCTCTTTCAGGATCGCGCGGCTCTCGCATCACCGCGATGGGCCGCTTCTGAGTCGCTTCTGTATGCGCTGAGCACCAAAAGTCCGCTTCGTCCCATCGCCAGGAACAAGGGGCTCCTCCTCCCTGATTACGGCGCCATGGACGTCCACCACTATTACTCCGGACCGTGGCTGCCCGGTGTGCCGAGGGGCGCGTCACCGGTCAGAACACTGGTAACCAGGTCCGGGGATGCCAACGATGCCAGCGATTGGGAGGGCGCTTCCTCGCAGGAAGCCGTGATCATCTTCACCTCGGGGACCACGGGTGCTCCCAAAGGAGTGGTCCACACCCGGGGATCCCTGGCCGCGGGTTTCGAGCAGCTCACTACGCGCTGCACCTTCAGGGAGGGCGACAGGGTCCACTCAGAGCAACTGATGATGGGCCTGCCCGCGCTCATTGCGGGTGCACACTGGACCATGCCCGCATACGGGTTTTCCGCCCACATCGATCCTCTTCGGCTTGCCGGCGAGCTCGGACCCGTGGCCGGCAAAAAGACAGCGTACGACGGCGCCACCCACCTTTTTCTGGTGCCGTCCCAGTTGGCACCCATCCTGGACTCGATCGAGACCGGTACGGTCAGGCTGCCTTCTTCGCTGAGGACCGTCATGCTTGGTGCCGCACCAATACTGGCACCATTTTTGAAACGGGCCACCCGCCTGCTCCCGGGCATCGACTTCAAACTGATCTACGGCATGACAGAAGCGCTGCCCGTCTCGATTGCCGATGGACACGAGAAACTGGCCTTCGCTTCGGGAGCGGAGGCTGAAATAAAGGCCCCCGACGGAAGCGGTGAAGGTGACTTCCTGGGGGAGCCGCTGCCCGCCGTCGGGATCCGGGTGGGTGAAGACCACGAACTGTTTGTTCACGGCCCCAACGTGTGCCAGGGATATCTGGGCGAAGACCCGATGGCGGAGCACGCCACGGGTGATCTGGTTCGGCTGGACCATGGCAGCGGCGGGGCGCCGCGGTTGGTGATGATCGGACGGAAGAAGGACATGATCATCCGTGGCAAGACCAACATTTACCCGGCGCTCTACGAACCGGTCATAGCCGGGATCCACGGAGTACAGCAAGCAGTGATGGTAGGTGTCAAGGATGAGCTCGGAGACGAAGCCGTATGGCTGGCCATAGTGGTTTCGCTCGGCGAGAGTGCCGCATCAGTGAAGTCACGGATTGCCCGTGAACTCCCCAAGCTCATCGACGAATCTGCCCTTCCGGACCACATTGAAGTTTTGGAGTCCATCCCGGCCGGTGGCCGGCACAGGAAACCTGACCGGGCAGCGTTGCGGCAGGAGTTCGGGTCACGGTCCCAGGGAATGGCAGCGCGGTGAGGATCGCAGTCACCGGAGCCACGGGATTCATTGGGGGAGCCGTGGCCAGCGCAGCGGAGGCACTGGGCTGGGATGTGGTCCGCTTCGCGAGGCAGCGTGGCCCCGGCCTGAGCTACTGGGATCTGACGGGCCTGCCGCCGGCTCAGCTTCCCCGCGTTGACGCGGTGGTGCACGCTGCTGCACACGTTGCCGATTGGGGTGCCCCCTCCCTCTTCCACCGGGCCAACGTTCTTGGCACCCGGGCCGTTGCCGAAGCCTTCGCCGGAACCCGCCTGGTCCACATCTCCAGTTCGAGCGTCTACCCGTGGTGGGAACCATGCGTCAACCGGGCTGAGGACGAGGTAGCCACGCGGCACCTCAGTGCTTATGGACAGAGCAAGGCGCTCGCCGACGTCGAAGCCCGCCGTCATGGCAATGCCGTGGCACTGCGGCCGCATGGCGTCTATGGGCCAGGTGACCGGACGCTGTTGCCGCGCCTGATCAGCAACATCCAACGGGGCCACCTGCTGAGCGTCGGTCATGCCCGGGTCAAACACCAACTGACGCACGTGGACAATCTGACGCGAGCCGTACTGGCCTCCTGTTGTTCGGATATCCGGGGCGCGGTCAATGTGGGGGATGCGGAGCCTGTTGGACTCGGCGGAGTGCTGCGGCAGGTTCTTGATGCCTCTGGCTTGGAGAGCATCAATATCAAGTACCTTCCGGAGCCTGCGGCTATGGCCTTGGCCGGCATATCGGAGGCTGTTTCCCGGGCGAACGGCCGGAATCCGCGACTCACCCGTTACGCGGTCAGCCAGCTGGGGCGTGAGCGAACCTATGCCCTGGAACGCCTCCGGTACGAGCTGGGAATCGAGCCAATTTCGACCACAGTCTCCAATGCGGGAAAATGGTTCAAGCACGGAGCCTGATCGGCTCCATCAGCAACACTTCCAGAGGAGAACATGGCGTTCGGTCAGCCCCGCATTGAATACAAGACCAACGAGCAGATGCGCAAAATGCAGGAGGCCGGGCTTGTCCTGAGCCGTGCACTTGACGCTGCAGTTGCGGCGGCCAAGCCGGGCGTCACCACCAAGGACCTGGACGAGGTATTTGCCGCGGTCCTCAACGACGCAGGAGCCAAGTCCAACTTCCTCGGGTATCACGGCTTCCCCGCAACCATCTGCACCTCCGTCAACGAGGAAGTGGTTCACGGGATCCCCGGAACCAAGGTCCTCAACGACGGTGACATCATCTCCATCGACGGCGGCTGCATTGTGGACGGCTGGCATTCAGACTCTGCCAGGACGGTCATCGTCGGCACTGCCGATCCCGAAGACCAGCGGCTCTCCGACGTCACTGAAGCTGCCATGTGGCGCGGCATCGCCGCTCTTGCCAACGGAAAGTTCGTCGGAGACATCGGCAACGCGATCGATGACTACGTCTCTTCCGTCCACGGCAAGCCCCTGGGCATCCTCGAAGACTACGTTGGACACGGCATTGGTTCGGAAATGCACATGGCACCGGACGTGCTCAACTACCGGACCAGCCACCGCGGACCGAAGATCCGTCCCGGACTGTGCCTCGCCATTGAACCCATGCTGGTGCGCGGCGGCATCGAAACGGCAACCCTCGACGACGACTGGACCGTAGTCACCACGGACGGCAAGCGTTCCTGCCAGTGGGAGCACTCCGTGGCCGTCCACGAAAAGGGCATCTGGGTCCTGTCCGCACCGGATGGAGGCGCCGCGCAGTTGGCGCCCCTCGGCGTCGTGCCTGTACCGATCCCCTAGTACCCGGACAAGAACACCCGGGAAAATAAGTGCGCTTCTGAAGAAAAAGAGCCGGGCTGCAGCAGCAGCCCGGCTCTTTTCATGCCCGGAGGAGGAGTCAGCCCTTCAGCTTGGGCTGCACGTCCTTGGTGTAAATGCCCTCGAGTGTCTTCTTCAGATCCGTCATGGTTGCCTGGACGTCGCCCTGCTGCGTCAGGATCTTGGCTGCAGCCTTGGCCATCTCCTGGTCCGCGCCCGGCAGGAACACGCGTGCGTTGTCCTGGACCTTGGTCACGGCGAGCTGGTCCATGGCCGTCTTGATCTGCGGTGTTGCGGCGAGGACAGCGGACATGTCCGCTGAGAGACGCGTAGGCATGTAACCGGTGGCGGCGGAGAAGGCTGCCGTGTTTTCAGGCTCGGTCATGAACTTCAGGAACGTGGCTGCAGCGAGCTGTTCCTCCTTGGTGATTCCGCTGGGGATGCCCAGACCGGCACCACCGGTGGGGCACACTCCACTGGGTACCTCAGGCCCACCCGGAAGGAATCCGACGCCCACATTGAACTTTGCCGCCTTCAGCACACCCAGCAGGGAACCGGTGGAGGAAATGGTGGATGAGGTGATGCCGGCGGCGAAGTCGTCCGCGGCTTCCTTGGAGGACACACCGGCCCACGCGTCCTTATAGATGGAATCCTGGGCCCACTGCAGCGCGGCCACTGATTCCTTCGAATCGCACGTGATATCCCAATCCTTGGACCAACTGCCACCCCAACCCCACAGGTTGTTCTGCAGGGTCCAGCCCGCGTATCCGGCAAGCGCGGGGTAGATGTAGGCGTACTGTGCGCCGGACGTGGCCTTGAGCTTCGGGGCCCACTCTGCGAATTCCTGCCAGGTGGCCGGTGCACGGTCAGGCAGGCCCGCAGCCTTGAAGTGGTCCTTGTTGTAGTAGAACAACGGGGTGGACCGGCCGTAGGGGAGGGCCCACTGCTTGTCGTCGTACTTGTAATCGTCCACCAGCGACTTCTGGAAGTCGTCAATCTTGATGTCCAGCTGTTTCACGAGGCCGTCGATGGGGATGATGCTGCCGTTGGAGAAGTACCGGAACCACCAGACATCGGAGAGGACCACCAGTGCCGGAAGTCCGGTCTTGGCTGCCTGCGACGTCTGAAACTTCTGTGCAATCTCCTCGTAGTTGGCGCCGGCCGTGACCAGGTTTACTTTGATGTCCGGGAACTTGGCGTGGAACTTCTCAATGATCGCCTTTTCCACGTCCTGAGACTTGCCCGGGTGGTTAGTCCAGAAATCGATGGAGGCGGCCGGCTTAACGCCACTGAAATCGATCCCAGCGGTGTCGACGACGCCTGCCGGGCCCGCCGTCGAAGGCCCACCGCAGGCGGCAAGTGCTGCTGCTCCGGCGCCGAGTCCGGCCAGTCCCAGGAAATGTCGGCGGTCAAGGTTGGTACGCATGGTGCTTCCTCTCAATAACTTCACTAGGGGTATTTCGATGCGATGGTGCGGAGGGAGAAAATCAGCCGGTGACGCTGCCTTGGGTCAGTCCGGCCACGATGTAGCGCTGGAGTGCTGCGAACACCAGCAGGATGGGGACGATCACCAGTACGGCTCCGGCCATGAGGATTCCCCAGCCTGCCCCGTTACCTTCAGAGTTCTGCAGCAACGTCAGGCCCACAGGCAGCGTCATGGTTTCGGGGCGGTCGGTGATGATGAGCGGCCAGATGTAGTCATTCCATTCGCTGACCACGGTCACCAATGCCACAGTGGCAATGGACGGCACAGATACCGGGACAATGATCTGCCAGAGCCTCCGCCAGTGGCCGGCGCCGTCAATTTCCGCGGCTTCCAGGATCGACGGCGGCAGCGTCAGGAAGTGTTGGCGCAGCAGGAAGGTGCCAAAGGCCGTGCCGAGGCCGGGAAGGATGATGCCCCAGAGCGTGTTTTTGCCGCCCATCCCTGCAATCAGGATGTAGTTGGGCAGGATCGACACTTGGGCCGGGACCATGAGCGCCACCAGGATCAACACGAAGATCACGTTCTTGAACGGGAAGCGCACGAAAACCAGGGCATAGGCGGTCAGGATGGCCAGAACGACCTTGATGGACGCCCCCACCACTGTGACGATCAGGCTGTTCGCGAAGAACTGCGCAAACGGGACAGTGGTCATCGCAGTGGCGTAGTTTTCCAGGTTCAAGGACTCCGGCAGGACCTTCAGATCCGTGGTGACGATCTCGCCCGGCTGCTTGAAAGAGCTCAACAGCATCCACAACAGCGGCAGGAACACCACCAATGTGGCAATGATCAACGGGACATAGCCGGTTGCCACGGTCTGGAGCAGGTTGGTGCTGGAGAAAGGACGCGGCCGATCCTGCCGGGGTGACTGCTTCTGGTTCTCCTGCTGCGCCTCCTGTTGGGAAAGCACGACGGCGGTTGGTGACGGCGCGCTCATGAGTAGTGGACCTTTCGCTCAACGAACCGCAGTTGGAGGACCGTAATGATCAGCAGGATGGCGAAGAGGATCACCGAGATCGCGGCCGAATATCCGGCCCGGTTATAGGCGCCGAACGCCTGCAGGTACGCCTCGTAGATCAACGTGCTGGTGCCATTGCCCAGCGGCGTCATGATGCGGATGAGGTCGAACGCCTGCAAGGAGCTGAGCATGGTGGTGATCAGCAGGAAGAAGGTGGTGGGAGAAAGCAGCGGCATGGAAATATCGAAGAACCGCCGCACGCTGTTCGCCCCATCAAGTGCTGCAGCTTCCATCACGTCACGTGGAAGGGACTGCAGCCCGGCGAGATACACCACGGCGCAGTAGCCCAGGTTCTTCCAGACGTACACAATGATGACCATCACCAAGGAGAGCTGGGGATCGTTGATCCACTGCGGGCTCTGTTGTCCCAGTCCTCGGAGAACCCACGCCAGGACGCCGTATCCGGGATCAAAGATGAACAGCCACACCAGGCCGACACCCACCCCGGAGAGCACGTAGGGCGCGAAGACAGCGGACCGGGCGAACGTGGTACCACGGACCTTGGAGTTCAGGGCAAGGGCTACCAGCAAGCCGAGCACCATGGAGCCGCCCACGGTCACCAGCGTAAAAATCGCCGTGGTCCCCAGGACCTTGGACGCATCCTCGCTGGTGAAAAAGGTGACGTAGTTCTGCAGCCCCACCACCGTGGCCGATGCCGAACCGAGTGTCCAGTCCAACGTGGAGTAATAGACGTTGTTAATCAGGGGCCAATACGTAAAGGTGCCGATAAGCACCAGGTTGGGCAAAGCCATGGCAAGGAAAACCAGGAAATCCTTGCGGCTGCGGCCTGACCAACGCCGCCTCACCGGACGGTGCCGGGCTGCTTCAACGGGCCGGGCGGGCTCAGGGTCCCGCCTTCCGGCAGGCGCAGTGCTGCTGTGAATCTGTCGGGTAGTCATGGGTCACTAACGTTTTCGGGCGAACGTGGGGCGCCGGCTCCCGGATCGGGGCGGCGAAGACAGGCCTAGCTCACCACATGCGAAGCGGCTGTTTGAGCCGAATTGGTGGTGTGTAGCGATAGTTGTCTTACACTTCCCAAGCTGTTTACTCGGGGTTACTCGCTTGTTCGTATTTGAGGCCCGGCTCCCACTTTCGGCCGGCGCCCCACCCCGCGTTCGACTCCCGGCAGGGGGAGAATGGAGCCATGGATTCGATCACCGATGTTGCCGGCATACGGGTTGGGCATGTTCAGAGGGTGGGGGAGGGGTGGTTGTCCGGGGTTACTGTGGTGCTGCCTCCTGCGGGGACTGTGGGGTCCGTGGATGTTCGTGGTGGGGGTCCAGGGACCCATGAGACCGACGCCCTGGATCCCACTACCCTCGTTTCCGGCGTTGATGCAGTCGTTCTGACCGGGGGCAGTGCTTTTGGGTTGGCCTCGGCTGGCGGGGCTCAGTTGTGGTGTGAGGAGCAGGGCAGGGGGTTCGCTGTTCCGGGGACCGTGGTGCCGATTGTGCCTGCGGCCGCCATCTTTGATCTCGGTCGGGGTGGTGACGTGAAGGCGCGACCCGACGCCGGCATGGGCTACCAGGCAGCCGCCGCGGCGTTCGCCTCCGGTGACCATGCCGTCGTCGAACGTGGAAACGTGGGTGCGGGGACCGGTGCGCTCATAGCGCGGGGGCAGTACAAGGGCGGGATCGGGACGTCGTCCATCACTCTCGATGGTGGTGTGGTTGTTGGCGCTATTGCTGTTGTGAATGCACTGGGATCGCCGGTCTTTGGTCCTGCCGGCCTGAAAACCGATGTGGACCCCGCCGTTTCGCCGCAGGGGCTCAACACAACGTTGGTGGTGATTGCGACCAACGCGGTGCTTGATGTGGCTGAGTGCAAGCGGACTGCTTCGGCCGGGCATGCGGGCTTGGCGCGGGCTTTGGATCCGTCCCATACCTTGGCGGACGGAGACACCGTGTTCGCTCTGGCGACCAGCGCCGTCGGGCTTGACCGCAGTACTGAACAGGCGCGGCAGGTGTCGCTGATAACGCTCCAAAGCGCCGCGGCGGAAGCCGTTCGGCTGGCAATCCTCGACGGCGTCCTGGCGGCGGACAGCGTTACGACGGGCGCAGGTGAATTCCCGGCTTTCAGGCCTTCAGGGGAGTGACGGCGGGGGTGCCTTGCGCTACCATGGACGGATTTAACTTTCCGGCCTGATTGGCGTAGAGTTATTTGTTGGTTGTCTGTGCAGCCACGCCCTTTTTAGTGTCGTGGCTCAAGAGAGCCAAGCAAACAAAAAACGTCCGCTGGATCTTCGGTGCCTACTGAAGGACGGCGGCAAACAACAGTTAGCGGAGGATATGGCCAAGAAGGACGGGGTCATTGAGATCGAGGGCGTTGTGACTGAGGCGCTGCCCAATGCGATGTTTCGTGTTGAGCTCACCAATAAGCACGTCGTTCTCGCACACATCTCTGGGAAGATGCGACAGCACTACATTCGAATCCTCCCCGAGGACCGGGTAGTGGTTGAGCTGAGCCCATACGACCTCACACGTGGTCGTATCGTCTACCGCTACAAGTAAATTGCTGGGCGGCCTGGCAATAGTGCCTAAGCCGCTCCAGCAGATCAACTGCAAAACACGCAAAGGAACGCCATGAAGGTCAAGCCGAGCGTCAAGCAGATCTGCGACAAGTGCAAAGTGATCCGCCGTAACGGCCGGGTCATGGTGATCTGCGAGAACCCGCGCCACAAGCAGCGCCAGGGCTAATTCCCCTTCCGGGAATCAGCGCCCGCAAGGGCAAACCTGGGTTGCTAGCCCACGCAAGTAAATAAAGGCAGCACAAGCTGTGCCAGGACTGCATTTCAGAGCCTGGTCAGCGAACCCCCGGTCGGAGGCTGGGGCCACACGGAACGTGTGGGTGTACTGCCTACGACCTCCGGTTTATTCAAGGAGTACCGCCACTATGGCTCGTCTCGCTGGCGTAGACATTCCCCGCGAAAAGCGGTTGGAAATTGCGCTTACTTACATCTACGGCGTGGGCAAGACCCGTGCACACGAAACCCTGGCTGCCACCGGCATCAGCGCTGACGTTCGCGTCAAGGACCTGACTGACGCCGAGCTGGTCCAGCTGCGTGACTACATTGAAGGCAACTACAAGGTTGAGGGTGACCTTCGCCGCGAGGTAGCCGCTGACATCCGCCGCAAGGTAGAAATCGGCAGCTACGAAGGCCTGCGCCACCGCAAGGGCCTGCCCGTACGCGGACAGCGTACGAAGACCAACGCTCGTACCCGCAAGGGCCCGAAGCGCACCGTCGCCGGCAAGAAGAAGGCCGGACGTTAATCCCTCGGGATTGACCTGGTTTTCCCCCGATAACTTTCTGTAGGAGAAACAATGCCCCCGAAGACTCGTGGAGCGGTTCGTAAGCCGCGTCGCAAGGATAAGAAGAATATTGCGCTTGGCCAGGCGCACATCAAGAGCACCTTTAACAACACCATCGTGTCCATCACGGACCCGAACGGTGCTGTCATCTCATGGGCTTCCGCCGGTGAGGTTGGCTTCAAGGGCTCCCGTAAGTCCACCCCGTTCGCTGCCCAGATGGCTGCCGAAGCTGCTGCAAAGCGCGCTCAGGAGCACGGTCTGCGCAAGGTTGACGTATTCGTCAAGGGCCCGGGATCCGGACGCGAAACCGCAATCCGTTCGCTTCAGGCCGCTGGCCTCGAGGTTGGCTCCATCCAGGACGTCACCCCCAGCGCCCACAACGGTTGCCGCCCGCCGAAGCGCCGCCGCGTCTAATTAGGTCTTCCCTGCCTGACCGGCCGGGCCTGCTATGGAGTGTTTCGACGCTCCATCAGCATGGCCCGGCTGGTCAGGCTGGAAACCGAAGCCGATTTCCACCACCTGTGTTGCGTCATATAGCGGATGCTCGCCGAAAGGAAACCTAAGTGCTCATTGCACAGCGCCCCACCCTGTCTGAAGAAGTTGTATCCGAGAACCGCTCCCGTTTCATCATTGAACCGCTGGAGCCGGGCTTCGGCTACACCCTCGGAAACTCCCTCCGCCGTACCCTGCTCTCCTCCATCCCCGGTGCCGCTGTAACCAGCATCCGGATCGATGGCGTGCTGCACGAGTTCACCACGGTTCCGGGTGTCAAGGAAGATGTCACCGAGATCATCCTGAACATCAAGAACCTTTCGGTTTCCTCCGAGCACGATGAGCCGGTTGTTGCGTACCTGCGCAAGCAGGGCCCCGGAGTCGTCACCGCCGCGGACATCGCTCCGCCGGCCGGCGTCGAATTCCACAACCCGGATCTGCACATTGCCACACTGAACTCGAAGGGCAAGTTCGAACTCGAACTGACCATCGAGCGCGGCCGTGGCTACGTTTCGGCAGCTCAGAACAAGTCCGGCGACTCCGAGATCGGCCGTATTCCGGTTGACTCGATCTACTCGCCGGTCATGAAGGTAACTTTCCGCGTGGAAGCTACCCGTGTTGAGCAGCGCACCGACTTCGACAAGCTCATTGTCGACGTCGAGACCAAGCAGGCAATCGCTCCGCGCGATGCTGTTGCTTCCGCAGGCACCACCCTGGTGGAACTGTTCGGTCTGGCTCGTGAGCTGAACACCGCAGCTGAAGGTATCGAGATTGGCCCGTCGCCGACGGACGCTGCCCTGGCAGCTGACATGGCTCTGCCGATCGAGGATCTGGACCTCACCGTCCGTTCCTACAACTGCCTCAAGCGTGAGGGCATCCACACCGTGGGTGAACTCGTTGCCCGCTCCGAGGCTGACCTGATGGACATTCGTAACTTCGGTGCGAAGTCCATTGACGAGGTCAAGGCAAAGCTCGTCGAACTGGGTCTGTCCCTCAAGGACTCCCCTCCCGGTTTCGATCTCGCAGCCCGCGCCGCAGCCATCGAAGAGGACGACGCCGCGTTCAGCGACGACGAGCTCTAAACAGCAGATCTTGGCCGCCGGGTCCAGCAATGGACCTGAACGGCTTACATAACAGGAGAAATAACTATGCCTACCCCCACTAAGGGTCCGCGCCTCGGAGGCGGCCCGGCTCACGAGCGCCTGATGCTCGCGAACCTGGCAGCTGCTCTGTTTGAGCACAAGCGCATCACCACCACGGTCACCAAGGCCAAGCGCCTTAAGCCGTACGCAGAGCGTCTGGTCACCTTCGCCAAGCGTGGCGACCTCGCTTCCCGCCGCCGCGTTCTCGGCCTGATCAGCGACAAGGGCGTTGTCCACGAGCTGTTCACCGACATCGCCGGCGCCGTTGCCAACCGCGATGGTGGCTACACCCGCATCACCAAGATCGGCAACCGTAAGGGCGACAACGCTCCCATGGCTGTCATCGAGCTCGTCCTCGAGCCGGTTTCCCCGAAGCAGGCCGTTGTTGCTGAAGCAACCGCTGCCGCTGCCAAGGCTGCTCCGGCTGCCGAGGAAGAGGTCGTTGAGACCGAAGCTGTAGAAGCAGAAGCTGCTGAGACGGAAGAGGCTCCGGCCGCTGAAGCCGACGCTGCTGAAGCTGAAGCTGCTGAAACCGAAGAGGCTCCGGCCGCTGAGGACAAGAAGTAATTCACTGAATTCTTCACAGTAGACTTAAGTCTATGAACGAACGAAAACCCGCTGCCCCCGTTTTGGGGGGCGGCGGGTTTTTGCGTGTCCGGCTTGATCTCTCGTACGACGGCGGTCCTTTCAACGGGTGGGCCTTGCAACCCGGTCTTCGTACCGTCCAGGGTTCGTTGGAAGAAGCACTGGCACTTTTGCTGCAACGGCCCATCCGTGTAACAGTTGCCGGCCGGACTGATGCCGGCGTTCACGCCCGCGGCCAGGTAGTGCACCTGGACCTGACCGAAGCTGAGTGGTTCTCACTGCCGCGCGGGCACGAACTCGATCCCGCCGTCGCGCTCTTGCGGCGACTCCGTGGCGCACTGAGCCGAATACTTGGGGACCTCACCGGTGCGGTGGAAGTGCACGACGCCGGTCTGGCGCCGGAAGGTTTCGACGCCCGCTTCTCTGCGCTGTGGCGGAGGTACAGTTACCGGATTGCCGACGGTCCCGAGCGATGGGACCCGGTGCTGCGGGGCATCACGTTGTGGCACAAGACTCCGTTGGATGTTTCGCTCATGAACTCCGGGGCAGCAGCGCTGCTGGGGCTGCAGGATTTCAGGTCCTATTGCAAGCCGCGTGAAGGTGCCACCACCATCCGCGAGCTGCAGAAGTTCTCCTTTTCCCGGGGAAGCGACGGTGTCATTGAGGCCACCGTCCAGGCCGATGCCTTCTGCCACAACATGGTGCGCTCCTTGGTGGGATCTGCGCTGCGTGTGGGGGAGGGGCTGGAGTCTCCTGGCTGGTTGCACTCGCGCCTGCTGGAACGCAAGCGGGATGCCAAGTCCGTTCTTGCTGCACCGCATCCCTTGGTGCTGGAGGAAGTAGCCTATCCGTCGGATGCGGAGTTGCTGGCCCGCGCTGAGCTGACACGGGCGCGGCGGGAGTAGTTCTTTCCGTTGGGTCCGGATGTTGGAGGACCCCCTCCCGGCTCTGGGTACCGGAAGGGGGCCGTTGTGGCACTCCGTGGTCTGGGATCCGCGAAGTGCCGGTCTATTTCCCGCGGGACAAGATCAGGAGAAAGCCTGGATGATCTTGATGACTGCGGGACCCAGAAGGACTATGAACAGCACCGGAAAGATGCAGAACAAGAGCGGAAAAAGTACCTTAACGGGCAGTTTCATCGCACGCTCTTCGGCGCTTTGCCGCCGCTTCACGCGTGCTTGCTTGGCCTGGGCGCGGAGGACGTTAGCGATCCCTATGCCATACTTGTCCGCTTGTATGACGGCAAGGACGAAACTGCGGACGTCAGGTACGGCGCAACGATCGGCCAGTGCCTCGTAGGACTCCTGCCGGGGACGACCCACTTGGATGTCCTGCAACGTGCGTATGAGCTCCTGGGGCAGTGGGCCAGCCCCCTGCGAAGATGCCCGTTCCATAGCTGATTCGAACCCTAGGCCTGCTTCGACCGAAATCAGCATTTGATCTAGGGTGTTGGGAAACTCCAGCTTTATGGCTTCCTGTCGCTTAATCCCAGTGTTATAGATCAGGAGGTCTGGAAGGAAGTACAGGAATGTGGCCAGGAAAAGGCCCAACCCAACCATTCCGGCTCCCGGACTGAGGAGGAATAGGAATACTCCGCCGACTGCTCCAGCCAACGCGAGTGCTGGCTTCAAGGCTATGAGCTTGGGCAATGGCATCGACATTGGCCGCCCGGCAAGCGCGAGCCAATGATCCAATCTGGCTTCGTAGCTGCCGGGGGTCAATTTCCTGGCAACGCCAAGCAGGACTGGCGGTCGTTTGAGGTTCACGCCGCTACCTTGCGCGAAACCCGACCCGAGATTGCTTTGAATGGCAACTACGCCCCTCCGGTCAATGCTGAGCAGTGACCATGCGAAGTAGCCGAGTGGAAGGACGATGGTGGCAATAATTAGCCATGCGATGGGAGTCATGAGTAGTGTCTCCTAGAACTTGATCTTTACAGTGCGGCTCATCCAGAAGCCTCCGATAACGAACAGGACTGCGCTGACTATCACCAGAGCAATCCCGATGGGGTGCTCAGCGAAGAGCCTCATATAGCCGGGGTTCAACGCGGACATGAATAACCCCACCGCAACAGGAAGAATCATCAGGACCATGGCCGACATCTTGCCTTCAGCGCTTAGGGCACGTACGTGCCCCTTGATCTCGCTTCGCTCCCGGATTGTTCCTGCCACTTGCTCCAAAACCTCGGCCAAATCCCCACCCACCTCGCGGTTGATTTGGATTGCCTGCCCAATCCACTGGAAATCTTCGCTGTCCATGCGGCTGGCACAATCTTCCAGCGCCTGCCGTGGGTCCTTGCCGATCCGCACTTCGTTGACAATCCGGGCCAGTTCTTCCGACGTGGGGGCCTGCGATTCCTGGGCCGCGGCCTCCAATGACCTCATGATGCTGTGCCCAACACGTAGTCCACCTATCAACATCTGAATAGTGTCAGTTAGCTGCATCTCAAACTTGCCGCGGCGTTTTCCTGTCTTCACGCCAAGGATCAACTTCGCACCAAATGGAGTGGCAATAGCCAGCAGAATGCCAATGAGCGGATTAATCAGAAGCCAGCCGAAGCCTCCCAGAAGTACGGCTGCAATGACAACCACGACGGTCACGTCGGCGGGCGCCTGTTTGACGCCGGCGTTGTAGAGAACTTCGCGGTTGAAAGGCCCCCCTGACTTGCCAATGGCGATGTCAACGAAGCGCACGGCGGACTCCGAAACACGCCCCACTGCTGAATTATCCTGAGGCAGGTCCGCTCGGCGACGCTCGACAGGGATAGGGCCGTTCTGAGGTTTCAGGACAACGGCTACCACGACAATGAGGGCTGCCACGCAGAGCGAGACGGCGAGGACGAAGAGTGCTGGAGAATCCATCGCTACCGCCTCCCCACTGTTACGGGAACAGCACCAAAGGTCGTGGGGGAAACCTGAATGCCGAGCTCCGCGAACCGATCGAGGAAACGGGGCCGAATACCCGTGGGTATGGCTTTGCCCAGGAAACGGCCCTGGGCATCCAACCCCGCCGAGTAGTCGAAAAGAAAAGCGTCCTGGAGGGTGACAACATCGCCTTCCATGCCCTGCACCTCGGTCACGTGGGTTACCCGCCGGCTACCATCACGTAGCCGGGTGACCTGGACGATCAGATCAACGGCTGAGGAAACCTGCTCCCGAATTGCGCGGAGTGGAAGATCCATCCCAGCCATCAACACCAGCGTTTCCAATCTAGCAATGGCATCCCTGGGGGAGTTGGCGTGCACTGTTGACAGGGAGCCATCATGGCCGGTGTTCATCGCCTGCAGCATGTCCAAGGATTCGCCGCCGCGGACCTCTCCTACAATGATCCGATCCGGCCGCATACGAAGCGAGTTACGGACCAGGTCGCGGATGGTGATCGCACCCTTTCCCTCAATATTGGGTGGCCGGCTTTCCAGCCTGACGACATGACGCTGTTGGAGTTGTAGCTCTACTGCGTCCTCGATGGTAACGATGCGGTCTGACTCAGGAATGAAGGACGACAGGACATTGAGCAACGTCGTCTTTCCTGTACCCGTACCGCCCGAGACAATGACGTTGAGCCTGGCACGAACGCACGCACTCAGCAGCTCGGCCATCTCCTGGCTCATGGAACCCCATTCGATAAGATTCCTCACCGTGAGCGGAACGTGGCTGAATTTCCTGATAGTCATAGATGGGCCGTTGACAGCCAGGGGCGGGATGATCGCGTTGACACGGGAGCCGTCTTCCAGCCGCGCGTCCACCAGTGGCGAAGATTCGTCGATGCGACGTCCCACCTTCGACACGATCCGTTCGATGACCTTCCGAAGGTGGTCATCCGAGCTGAACTGCAGCTCCGTTAATGCCAGGTGACCGTGACGCTCCACATAGATCTGGTCGAATCGATTCACCATGATTTCCGTGACCGACGGGTCTTCCAACAATCGCTGCAACGGACCGTAGCCCATGACTTCATCGGAAATCTCGCGGATCAGCCGGCGCCGTTCCTCCGGGGATAGGGGTACCTGCTCTTCGTCGATGACGGCTGAGAGTTCCTCCACTGCGAAGGACCGAAGGTCCTCCTCGGAGGATGAGGTATCCCCCATGCGGTTTCCTATGCGTGCAAAAAGCGAAGATGCTGCTCGTTGCTTGAGACCAGCCAGTGCATCCACCGCCGGAGCGCTAGGTGCACCGCCCAAAATCGGTGGTGACACTGAGGGAAATGCATTGCTGTCCTCGGCCGCAACGAAGGTTCCTGCCTCCGGACCCGTGGAAGCAACTGTGTGAATAGGGTTGTTTTTGGTCAATCTCTCTGACAGTTTCACGACACCACTACCCTCCGGTGCAATTTGTTCTGGGGTGTCGATTCCAACCGAGGATCGAACCGTTGAACGAGCTTTCGCAGCCCCTTGATCGATGCATCCCGGGCGGTTCCTTGCAGGACGGGAACACCACGATTTGTGGAATAGGGAAGGGTCTTGGAACGAGGGATCACTGTGTCAACGGGAACCCCAATGGTGGCCTCTACATCTTGGACGGAAAGACCGCTCTTCCTGTCCGCGAAGTTCAAGACGGTGTGACGGCCTTGAGGTAGAAGCTGCAGCTCCTTCAGCACGCTGAAGCATTTTCGGAGACCCCTGATGCTGGGGACATCCATGCCACAGACCCAGACTCCGTCAGTAGCCAACTCCAGGGTCGCCAGACAGTGTTCGCCGAGGCCCGGTGCTGTGTCCACCACGACGTACTTGAACTCCGTAGCCAGTTGGTTGAGGAGGCGGGTGACGTGTTCGGCAGTAATGTAGTCCGAATCAGAGGGTTTCTGCGGTGCGCAGAGTGCGTAGATGCCGGCCGGGTGCACCGTGAGGAACGCCTTGAGGACCATGGAGTCTTGGGCCGCAGCTCCATGGACGGCCTCGGTGATGGAATGTTCCGGTTCCAGCAAGAGACCCGAGGCAACATCCCCGAACTGCAAATCCAGGTCCACAATCACCACGCTCATGGGTGCCACTGCGCCCAACCCGATAGCCAAGTTGGTTGCCACGGTCGTCTTGCCAACCCCACCTTTGGGCGACATGACGGCAATGACCCGGCCCCGCTCCTGCCCGGACTCGGCAGCAGGCTGCATTCCGCGTCGCCGGCTCGCGGATGCCAAGCAGGCGCGCTCCAGGAGGACGCGAAGCTCGTTGACCTCAGCATCAGGTGCCACCACATCCCTGACTCCGGCATGCATGGCCTTCAACACGACATCCGCAGAAGGCTCGGCTACCATTAGCAAACTGATTTCCGGATACTGAAGGTCAATTACTGTGGCCAGCTTGAAAGCATCATCGGGATTGACGCCTGGGCCTAGGACCATGACCTCGGGAGGAGCACCTGTCAGCTGCTTGAAGATTTCATCAGTGCCGCCTTGGAGCACGGCGGGCGACAAGGTTTGAAGCTCACCGTGCAGGGCTCCGGCGATGGCCTGTCGGATCCGGGCTTCAAAATCCCGGACCGCGGTGATGGCTACGAATCGGCTCATTGGACCAGCCCTCCGAACGTGGTTGTTGGCGGATCGCCCTTGACGGTCTTGTCTGTCTGCTTGGAGAGCCACAAGGTGCCGAACTCTGCCCCGTAGACCATCTTGGCTGCATTGACGTCACTAAGGGCAACGGTGACATATGCCGAGCCATTGGGAAGTGCGACGGCCTTTTCCGTCCCGGCTGACTTCTCGGCGTCAGGGGCTGCTTGCTGGACCGCGGTGACCAGAACATCGTGATAAAGGAGCTCAGTGAAGTCCTTCCACCCAGTCAATCCAGCGGGCAGATTGGCTCCCGATGGCACAGCTTCGTCGAGTTTGAAGGAAGCAAAGACAGTGACAGTATCCCCGGCTTCAACCCGGCCTCCCAGCATCCGCTCCGGGGCAAGAACAAACGTTGCTTCCTGCAATCCCTCGGGAACTGGAACGGTTCCCGGGACCAGTTCTTTGGGGCTGACCAGTTTTACTCCCAGAAGCTGTTCACCTGGCTGCAGATCGGAGGAGGTAACCTTGCCCTTTTGATCAGTCAAGGCGTTAATGGTCCCTGGTGCCACCGCTGATTGAGGCAGAGTTTCGGTTTTGACCTTGGATTGAAGTTCCTCTGCCTTGGTGCCGGCGGGAATGCGTTCCTTGACGACAAGTACGGTTACGGGATCGAGCCCTTGCTGTGCCCGCTTGTCGGCCCCCTGAACGTAGGTGACCAGCAAGACGGTGCCAATGACTGCCAAAAGCAGTGCTGCAATGCCTCCCAGTAGGCGTGTTTTCACTTTCTACTCCTTTGAGTTTCGTGAGTTCGAGAGCAGAGACTCTATGAGCGACTACTCGGTGAGCACGACAACCGAAGCCCCGTAATTGGGGATACCTCCGGTAACCTGCATGCCCTCTTCGAGGGACACAAAGCGTGAGAAGAATCCCTGGAGTCCACGGCAGTTTCCCGTGCAGTTTGGTGCAAGTGGGTCTAGTACGGCCCCAGAGCCGCCGAACTTATACCCGGTTACCTGGAATGCGGCGAAACCGACCAGGGTGTACTTCGCGTTGCTGCCGTTGCCTGCAGCGGTTTTGAATAGCGGGATGAGCACTGGTTCATCCATGATTTTGGACAAGGCAGCAGTGCACTCATTTGGGAAACTATTGCCAGGCTGACCATTGACTGTCATGTCGAGATCGATGTCCGTGGAACATCCAGAATCTGTCAGCAGCCAACCAAAGCCTCCAGGTTGGTAGCCATTCTGTGCGGCGCATCCCGGGACTGTTGGCGCATTCTCGTCGTATCTAAGAAGAAGATGTGTCGGGATGGGGTCGCCCGTGAAATTACCTGTGGAGTTTAGCGAGGCCAGTTGGGCCGGCGAAAGATACTTCTTGAAAACGCACTCGCTCGCGGTCCATGGCAGGGTGGTTGCAGAAGAAGGAGCTCCCCACGACGCCTCGGCCGAGGCAGTAACGTTCGCGGTGTCGAAGCCCATGGTTTGTGCGAAAAACAACGAGAGGCTGTTCTGCCCAGCTGTGTCCCTTGCATTCGTTGCCACCCGCACGGTGGTGGCAGCTGGGAACGTGACGACGGCGCCGCTGGTGTTGTCATTGGCGTTGTCATTGGCGAACTGATTTCCCGTAGACGTGCTGCTCCCACAGCTGCCCCCGGCGCAGTCCGTGGCGATAGCCAGCGCTGCAGCATCAGCGCCATTCTGCAGTTGAGCTTTCTCGGCGTAGATAGCCCCGACATCCACGGCCAAGGCAGCGAATCCGAGGAGGACAACCATGAGGACTGCGACGATAACGGTGCTTGCGCCGCGTTCGGAATCGACGGTATCTTCAGGCGACCGGAGGTCCCGAGGTGCTCTGACTAACCACCGCATCTCATCACCCCCACACCTGACAGATTGAGGGGGAAGATGCCTGCTCCGCCGAAGAAACCGGCGTCCAGGAATCCTGTCATTGAGGACAGGGAAACACTGGTGGTGACTTCCACGTTTGCTCCTGGTGCGCAGCTGGAAGCATTGTCTGCGACGCTGACACCCAGTCCGTCCAGTGCCGGTGCGGCGGCCAAAGCGGCGCCGGAGACGTCGAGGGTGCCGTCTTGGTAGTGCACCGCAGCGTGGCGGGCACCTTCACGTGCAGCCTGAGTTAGGGAAACCTGGACATTGTAGGCACGCCCAAATTCCATTATCCCGAACAGGATTAGCAGCAACAGTGGCAGAATGATGGCCAGTTCCACTGCCGCGGCGCCACGCTCATTCGTTTTGGATTTCACTTCCGTCTCCCGGTCCCAGATCGAACAGAATGTGCTCTTAAAAGCGACGGGTTGGCCAGGTTCGCCGAATGGCATTCCCGACCAACCTCGTCACTGATCGGAGACTAGAAAGTGATGCCGTTGAAGAGAGTAAGAACCCGGCCACCGAGCAGGAATGCAGCACCGCCGACTACGACCGCGATGGCGGCGACCATGATGCCGTATTCAACCATCGTTGCGCCCTTCTCCTCCTTGGTGAAGCGGGTCTTGACGCCGGCGATGTACGAAGTGATGGAAAGCATGAGTGCAGACATTGG
The DNA here is from genome assembly GCF_054161505.1 of Arthrobacter sp. R3-55. Taxonomy (NCBI): domain Bacteria; kingdom Bacillati; phylum Actinomycetota; class Actinomycetes; order Micrococcales; family Micrococcaceae; genus Arthrobacter; species Arthrobacter sp. R3-55. The sequence continues at coordinate 1,400,984 of NZ_CP096423.1, forward strand.
AATTTCCTTCCCAGAAAAAATATTTGCGAATTGGGTTATAGGTCCAGCAAATTATCGGAATTTGCTTCGACTTCCGAACTACCCCCATGTTGCCTTTAGCGGTTCGGAATTCGATGAGATAAGAATTCACCCTGAGCGGCAGCTGCGACAATGCGTAGCCGTACTCGATTTACCGGGAGGGGCACTACTCGCCTGCATGCACCGAAGGCATGAAGTACTCAGTTTTGGAGGAAAAAGGGGCCAAAACTACTTGTTTTAGACAGGCGCCTTATTGTTATGGGGACCTGCGGAGGGGCTGGTAAGCGCGTACTAAGATGCGTCAGTTCATGACCAGGGCAACGCCGAGGACGGCGATGATCATGGCCGGGCCATGAGCCGTTTCCGCGGGTTTTTCCGCGCGTCGCAGGCGCAACATCAGTACCGTGAGCACCCCGCCCACCACGAATCCCAGTAGTCCCCCGAAGAGTACTTGCTCCCAGCCCAAGTACCCCAAGTACAGCCCCAGGGGTGCGGCGAGCTTTACATCGCCCATTCCGATGCTTCCAGGCGAAAGAAGTCCAAGAATTAAGTAGCCTGCGAACAAAATGGCCCCTCCGGCGAGGGCCCGGAAGAGTTCCAACCATCCAGGGGCAAGGGCCGCGGAGGCGGCGAGGAGCAGCAGCCCGCCCCCAAGGAGGAGCACTATGAGGGGATTAGGCAGTAAATGCAGCGCAAAGTCGATGCGCGAAAGTTGAACGCCCAGCAATGCCAATAACAGGAATGCCGGCAACTCCGGAGAAAAGCCGAACCGCAAAGCGAGCAAGCCAAACAGCAGCGAGGTGACAGCCGCCGTCGTGATCCGGACCTTAGGGGAGGGGAGTCCGCCAAGTCGCGGGAGCCGCCGGCAGATGAGCCACTCAAGGGCCGGGGCCAGGAGGAGCCCGGCGACGGCCATAATGAAGGGAAAGGCGGCCTCGTTGGTCATGTGCTCTCCCTCAATCAGTGCGCGGCCCCCGGGGGCGGTTACCCCATTTTGACCCGGACGCCCCGTTGAAGGTATTGTTTATAGTCGTTGTGCGTGTCCTATCTCGATGACACATGCCTTCCGGGGGATCCAGTTGCAGGATCGCTAACTCCTGAGGCATTTCGAGATTCCGGGATGACTGGTACATAGAGCCCTCACCTCTGCTCCGGTAGCGCATACATAGTAGGTACACGCCTCACTGCGTGTCGCCTAAAACATGAACGCCAGAACAAGAACGAGGCAAAACCGTGCGTACGTACACCCCGAAGCCCGGCGATATCAACCGCCAGTGGCACGTCATTGACGCCACCGACGTTGTCCTTGGTCGTCTTGCCAGCCAGACCGCAACACTGCTGCGCGGAAAGCACAAGCCGACCTTTGCGTCCCACATGGACATGGGCGACTTCGTCATCATCATCAACGCTGAAAAGGTTGCCCTCACCGGCGCCAAGCTGGAGCAGAAGCGCGCATACCGCCACTCCGGTTACCCGGGCGGCCTGACCTCCGTCAACTACGCCGAGCTGTTGGAATCCAACCCGGTTCGCGCTGTTGAGAAGGCCATCAAGGGCATGCTCCCCAAGAACTCTCTCGCTGCACAGCAGTTGGGCAAGCTCAAGGTCTACCGTGGCGCTGAGCACCCCCACGCTGCACAGCAGCCGAAGACTTTCGAAATCACCCAGGTCGCCCAGTAGTCCTGGCCACCAACTAAACTTTTTATTACAAGGAGAACCGTGGCTCAGAACGAAGAACTGACCGCCGAAGCCGTCGAGGCTGAGGAAACCCTCACCAGCTACACCTCTGAAAGCACATCTGCTGAAGATGCGCCCAAGAAGGAGCGCCCGGCACTGACCGTTGCCGGTGCAGCTGTTGGCCGTCGCAAGGAAGCCGTTGCACGCGTTCGCGTTGTTCCGGGTTCCGGCAAGTGGACCATCAACGGCCGCACGCTGGACAACTACTTCCCGAACAAGCTGCACCAGCAGGACGTCAACGAGCCCTTCAAGATCCTTGATCTCGAAGGCGCCTACGACGTCATCGCCCGTATCCACGGCGGTGGCATCTCCGGCCAGGCCGGTGCACTGCGTCTCGGTGTTGCCCGCTCGCTGAACGAGATCGACGTCGACAACAACCGCGCCACCCTCAAGAAGGCCGGTTACCTGCGCCGTGACGCCCGCGTCATCGAGCGTAAGAAGGCTGGTCTCAAGAAGGCACGCAAGGCCCAGCAGTACTCCAAGCGTTAATCCGCTTGCCCCCTTCACCGGGGTATCGAAAGCCCGTTCCGCCACTATGGCGGGGCGGGCTTTCGCCGTTAACACGCGCCCTTTAGGCCCCTCATGTGACGCTCCGACACGCTACTGAACTGACGGTGTCCCGCAGTCGTCTAAACTTGAGCCGATGTCTAGATTATTTGGAACAGATGGCGTGCGCGGTCTCGCGAACGGATTGCTCACCGCCGAGCTGGCTATGCAGCTTGCCCAGGCCGCCGCCGTCGTACTCGGCCATGACCGCACAACCGACGGCAAGCGGCCCCGCGCCGTGGTCGCCAGGGACCCCAGGGCGAGTGGCGAGTTCCTCGCCGCCGCTGTGGAAGCGGGGCTTTCAAGCTCCGGAATCGACGTCTATGACGCCGGTGTCCTTCCCACCCCCGCGGCCGCTTACCTGGTGGCAGACCTCGACGCCGATTTCGGCGTCATGCTCTCGGCCTCCCACAACCCCGCGCCGGACAACGGCATCAAGTTCTTCGCCCGCGGCGGCCAGAAGCTCCCGGACCACGTCGAAGACGCCATCGAGGCGCAGCTTGGCAAAGAGCCGCAGCGCCCCGTAGGAGCCGACGTCGGACGCATCCAGCGCTTCTCCGACGCTGAAGACCGTTACATCGTGCACCTGCTGGGCACGCTTCCCAAGCGACTGGACGGACTGAAGGTCGTCCTGGACTGCGCCCACGGTGCAGCGAGCGGATGTTCGCCCCAGGTGTTCAAGGACGCCGGCGCGGACGTCGTAGTGATCGGCGCAGAGCCGGACGGCCTGAACATCAATGAAGGTGTGGGTTCCACCCATCTTGGCCCCTTGAAGGAAGCCGTTGTTAAGCACGGCGCAGATCTTGGTGTTGCCCACGACGGCGACGCCGACCGATGCCTCGCCGTAGACCACGAAGGCAACGAAGTGGATGGCGACCAGATCATGGCTATCCTGGCACTGGCCCTCAACGATGCCGGAAAGCTCAAGGACAGCATCCTTGTGGCGACGGTCATGAGCAACCTCGGCCTCAAGATCGCCCTCAAGAACGCCGGTATCACCATCCGCGAAACCGGAGTCGGCGACCGTTACGTCCTGGAAGAAATGCGCGACGGCGGCTACAACCTTGGCGGGGAACAGTCCGGACACGTGATCTTCTCCGATTACGCCACCACGGGTGACGGTGTGTTGACTGGCCTGCAGCTCGCAGCGCAGGTTGCCCTCACAGGCCGCAGCCTCAAGGAACTCTCCACCGCGATGACCAAGCTCCCGCAGCTGATGATCAACGTCAAAGGCGTGGACAAGGCCCGTGCTGGAACAGACGAAGGCGTGGCGGCCGCTGTGGCTGCAGCGGAACTGGAACTGGGCGAGACCGGCCGTGTGCTGCTCCGCCCGTCAGGTACTGAAGCTTTGGTCCGTGTGATGGTGGAAGCCGCTGACATGGAAACGGCTGAGCGCATTTGCAACAGCCTTGCCGCCGTAGTCAAGGAACGCCTCGGAGCCAACAGCGAGATGGCCGTCTAAGAAGCCTGAACGAGTTTCGGCCCGCCCCCTGCCTGGCAGGGGCCGGGCCGGCGTCGTTTAAGGGCTACAGGTAATCCGGGGCTGCTTCCAGTCCGAAGTACTCTTCCAGTGTCGGGATGCCGCGGGTGGCCATGTCGGTTGCCGCTTCCACGCCGATATAACGCAGGTGCCAGGACTCGTAGAAGTAGCCTGTGGTGTCGTGGAACATCCACGGATAGCGGACCACGAATCCAAACCTATGGGCGTTCGCCTTGGCCCAGACGGCGGCCGGTTGCTCGGCAAAGCATGGCTGGAAGCTGCAGGCTCCACCGCCGTCGGCAATGTCGAAGGACCAGCCGGTCTGGTGTTCGGAGTGCCCTGGCCGGGCTGAGGCGCGATCGGCTGCGGCCTGGCCGGTGCCGGCAACGTAGCCGCCGTACGTAGCTACCTGCGTGGAGTAGGAACGGTAGCCCGAAGCCAAGGTCATGATGATGCCCTCGGTGGCCGCAGCGCCGAACATCTTCTCCGCGGCAGCCGCCGTCGTGCTGTTAAGCAGGGAGGCTTCGCCGCTGACGGCGAGGCGGACGTTCGGCTGGACCAAGTCGGCCGGGACGAAGTCCTGAGGGCTGAGGGGGCGATGCTTGTTGACGACCACCCACGGGCTGGTGGGGTCGGTGAGGGAGTGCTGCGGCGCAACGGCGCTGGAGGGCGCCGAGCTGGATGCTGTCGCAGTGGGGGACGCAGCGCTGGACGCCGCGGTTGCGGTTCCCGTGGCTGGGTTGGAGGCGACGGCGGTGGAGGGCATTGCCGAAGCTGTAGCGGCTCCGCTGGCGGCATTGGCCGCCGCAGGGGAGGGGGCGGCCTTCTCCGGCGTGCAAGCGGCCAACGCTGCCATTCCGGCGCCGGCAGTGATCAGGCTTGCAAAAGCGCGCCGGCTGGGAAGCTGCCTGGCCCCGCCCACGCTAGACCTTCCTCAGCAGCATCCGGCGGATGGAATGGTCTGCGTCCTTGGTCAGAACCAGTTGGGCGCGGCCGCGGGTGGGCAGCACGTTCTCTTCAAGGTTGGGTTCGTTGATCCGCTTCCAGATGCCGCGTGCGGTCGATTCGGCGTCATCATCGGACAACGTGGCGTAACGGTGGAAGTAGGATTCCGGCTGCGCGAAGGCCGTAGTGCGCAATTTCCGGAAACGGTCCACGTACCATTCCTCGATGTAGGAGGTCTTCGCGTCCACGTAGATGGAGAAGTCGAAGAAGTCACTGACTGCCAGTCCTTGCTTGCCGTCCATGCGGGGGCGTGCGGGTGCCAGGACGTTGAGTCCCTCCACGATCAGGACGTCGGGACGCCTCACCACCACTTCCTTGCCCGGCACGATGTCGTAAGTTACGTGGGAATACCACGGTGCGCGGACTTCTTCTGCGCCGCCTTTGACTTCCGAGACGAAGCGCAGGAGGCCCCGCCTGTCGTAGGACTCGGGAAATCCCTTGCGTTCCAGGAGATGGCGGCGCTTCAGTTCGGCCAGGGGATAGAGGAAGCCATCGGTGGTGATGAGTTCCACGTTGGGAGTTCCGGGCCAGCGCCTCAACATTTCGCGCAGTACACGGGCAATGGTGGACTTGCCCACGGCCACCGAGCCGGCCACTCCGATCACAAACGGCGTGCGCTGGGTTTGTTCGCCCAGGAAGGTGGTGGTGGCGGCATGAAGCTGGTGGGAAGCCTCTACATATAGGTGCAGAAGCCGGGAAAGCGGGAGGTAGACCTCCCTGACTTCCTTCATGTCCAGGGGGTCGCCGAGGCCGCGGAGGCGGAAGATGTCCTCTTCGTTGAGGGGCTGCTCCATCTGCGCTGCAAGCCTGGACCATGTTTGACGGTCCAGTTCTACAAAGGGGGAAGCGCCGTCGCCGTTAGCTTCGGTGCGTTGCAAAGTCACGCTCATGATTCTGCCCTCCACGCGGCGGAACAGGAAATGCGCGACGACGGGAGGGTGAATTGTGGGGTTGGACATCATACTGGCAAGGGGAGGAGCTGGGATGTCCCACGTCAGTTGTTTGCGCTAGCCGTTAGGCTTGTACCCATGTGTGGAATCGTAGGCTATGTTGGCAATTCGTCTCGCAAGGCAGCTGGTCACAGCGCCCTTGACGTCGTCGTGGAAGGGCTGCGTCGTCTTGAGTACCGCGGCTATGACTCCGCAGGCGTCGCAGTGGTGGCTGACGGGACAATCTCGTCCCGTAAAAAGTCCGGCAAACTGAGCAACCTGATCAGTGAACTGGAAGCAAATCCAGTCCCTGAATCCCTGACCGGCATCGGCCATACCCGTTGGGCCACCCACGGCGGCCCGACCGACCGCAACGCGCACCCGCACCTCTCTGACGGCGGCCGCCTTGCACTTATTCACAACGGCATCATCGAGAACTTCGCCGAACTCAAGCAGGAACTCCTGGCCAAGGGCGTTACCTTCGAGTCCGAGACCGACACCGAGGTTGCTGCCGCACTGGTGGGCGATATCTTCCGCACCGAGCTCAATGGCGACGGCGGAAACCTCACCGAAGCGATGCGCCTGGCCTGCCAGCGCCTCGAAGGCGCCTTCACCCTTCTTGCCGTCCACGCAGACCAGCCCGACGTCGTCGTAGCTGCCCGCCGCAACTCCCCGCTGGTGGTTGGCCTGGGCGAAGGCGAGAACTTCCTCGGCTCCGACGTCTCCGGCTTCATCGACTACACCCGCCGTGCCGTGGAACTGGGCCAGGACCAGATCGTCACCATCACCGCGGACTCCGTGGAGATCACCGACTTCTTCGGCGCTCCCGCCGAGGGCAAGGAATACCACGTTGACTGGGACCCGGCATCTGCCGAAAAGGGTGGCTTCAACTCCTTCATGGAGAAGGAAATCCACGACCAGCCTGACGCTGTTGCACAGACCCTCCTGGGCCGTTCGGACCTCGATGGCAAGCTGACCTTGGACGAGGTGCGCATTGATCCTGAGCTCCTCAAGCAGGTGGACAAGATCATCGTCCTGGCTTGCGGTACCGCGGCCTATGCCGGCCTGGTTGCCAAGTACGCCATCGAGAACTGGTGCCGTATCCCCACGGAAGTAGAGCTCGCCCACGAGTTCCGCTACCGTGACCCGATCGTCGACGCCAACACGCTGGTGGTTTCCATCAGCCAGTCCGGTGAGACCATGGACACGCTGATGGCCGTCCGCTACGCCCGTGAACAGGGCGCCAAGACGATCTCCATCTGCAACACCAACGGTTCCACCATCCCTCGCGAATCCGACGCCGTGCTCTACACGCACGCTGGCCCGGAAATCGCAGTGGCCTCCACCAAGGCATTCCTGGCGCAGATCACTGCCGCCTACCTGCTGGGCCTGTACTTGGCACAGCTGCGCGGCAACATCTTCTCCGGCCAGATCAAGGACGTCCTCGCGGACCTCAACAAGATCCCGGCAAAGATCCAGAAAATCCTGGACAACGCCGGTCCCCTGCGCGAGCTCGCCCGCAGCATGAAGGACGAAAAGTCCGTGCTGTTCCTCGGCCGCCACGTCGGCTACCCGGTTGCCCTCGAAGGCGCGCTGAAGCTCAAGGAAATCGCCTACATCCACGCTGAAGGTTTCGCTGCCGGCGAGCTCAAGCACGGTCCGATCGCCCTGATCGACGACGGCCAGCCGGTCTTCGTTGTGGTCCCGTCCCCGCGCGGTCGCGATTCCCTGCACTCCAAGGTTGTCAGCAACATCCAGGAAGTCCGCGCACGTGGTGCCCGTACCCTGGTTATCGCTGAAGAGGGCGACGAGTCGGTCAAGGACTACGCAGAGCAGGTGTTCTACGTTCCGGAGACGCCCACCCTGCTGATGCCGCTGCTGACCACCGTTCCGCTGCAGATTTTTGCTGCCGAACTGGCCGGTGCCAAGGGATACGACGTGGACCAGCCGCGTAACCTCGCCAAGAGCGTGACCGTAGAATAACGCCATGATTGTTGGCATTGGGGTAGACGTCGTAGACATCGAACGGTTCGGCCGGCAGCTGGAACGGACTCCGGGACTCCGGGACCGCCTGTTTGTTCCTGCCGAGCGGGAACTGAACACCCGCTCCTTGGCTGCGCGCTTTGCTGCCAAGGAGGCCGTGGCCAAGGTTCTGGGCGCTCCTGCCGGAATGAACTGGCAGGACTGCTGGATCGGTCTCGATGAGAACGGCCCTACGGTCCAGGTCAAGGGAACGGTGCTGGCGGTGGCTGAGGCCAAGGGCGTCAAGCGCTGGCACCTGTCCATGAGCCATGACGGCGGCATCGCCACCGCGACTGTCCTCGCCGAGGGCTAACGGATTTCATAAGCAATGATCAGCGCCTTCACCGGACAACAGATCAGGGATGCGGAACAACCGCTCCTGGACTCCGGTGAGGGCGCTGTTCTTATGCAGCGGGCAGCTTACGGGCTGGCCCAAGCCGTGGTGCGCGAGGTCAGGAAAAGGCGCAGGCTTGCGGGTGCCGGCGTCACTGTCCTGGCGGGGAAGGGAAACAACGGCGGCGACGGTCTCTTTGCTGCCGGACTGCTGGCCCGCCGGGGGATGCGCACGACGGCGGTTCTCGCCAATGCGGAAGTCCATGCTGAGGCACTGGCTGCTTTCACAGCGGCCGGCGGACGGACCTTGTACCTCGAGCACGCAAATGCTGAGGAACTCGCGGTCCTGTGCGCCGGCGATGACGTGATCATCGATGCCCTGCTCGGTACCGGTGCCCGTGGCGGCCTCCGAGGTGCCTCCGCGGAATTGATTGCCTCCCTTCAGGAATTACGTCCTCCCTTGGTGGTGGCGTGCGACCTACCCAGCGGGCTGGATGCCACTACCGGTGAGGTGCACTGGCCGGTACTGGACGCGGACGTCACTGTGACTTTCGGGGGAGTCAAAGCAGGGCTCATGACAGATCCCGGCGAAGGATGTTCCGGAGTGGTCCACCTGGTACAGATCGGCATCGAAGACTCTTTGGCCTCCCAGGAACCGGAGCTCCGCCGTCTCACTTCCCAGGACCTGGGAGCCGTACTACCTGCACCTGGCCGTAGAGCACATAAGTACTCCAGGGGTGTCCTTGGTGTTGTGGCGGGCTCGGTGCGGTTTGGCGGGGCTGCTGTTCTGGCTGTCCACGCGGCGGCCCTCGCCGGAGCCGGAATGGTGCGCTACCTCGGCCCCCGGGCGGCGGCAGAACTGGTACTCGCCCGAACCCCTGAAGCTTTGTGGGAATCCGATGAACACGGACGTGTCCAGGCTTGGCTGCTGGGCCCGGGGGTGGATGGGGAAGAGCAACACGAGCGGGCCAAATCTGCGGCTGCGGCTGCGCTGACCGCCGGTGTGCCGGTGGTTGTTGATGCCGGTGCGCTGAGCCTCCTTCCGGAACGCTGCCCGCCCCATTGGATCCTGACACCCCATGCCGGTGAACTGGCCACGCTGCTGGGATCCCTTCCTTCCACGGGTGAGCTAGCTGTGACCAGGGAGGACGTGGAGTCCCGACCCCTGCACTTCGTACGGCAGGCCGCCGAACAAACCGGTGCCACCGTGCTCCTGAAGGGCGCCACCACACTGGTGGCATCGCCGTCGGGCGTTGTTTTCAGCCAGGCTGAGGGCATCGCGTGGATGGCCACCGCGGGCAGCGGCGATGTCCTGGGAGGCGTATTGGGTGCCTTGCTGGCCCAGTGCGCTGACTCCATCACGGACGACGACGGCGCATATGCGGCCCTCGGCTTGGATGTTGACGACCGCTGGGCTGCGGTGGCGGCGGTGGCGGCGAGCGTCCACGGGCGGGCAGGAGCGGCAGCATCGGCGTTATTGCACGGCGGCCCCATTACAGCGTCGGCGATCATGGCGGCGGTTCCAAGCGTCCTTGGTTCGCTGAGCGCGGAATGCGACCGGACAAGACCCTAAGGTTACTGTCCGTGTCATGGGTCATGAGTAGGCTTGCAGCAGTTGTTCGCATCATCAAGAGGAGAACGCATGGAAGTCTGGCCTGGATCGGCTTATCCGCTGGGAGCCACTTTTGACGGCACCGGCACCAACTTCGCGCTGTTCAGCGGGAATGCCGAAAGAGTTGAGTTGTGCCTCTTTGACGACGACGGCGGGGAAGTCCGCGTAGAAGTCACCGAGGTAGATGGATATGTATGGCATTGCTACCTTCCACAGGTTCAGCCTGGGCAAAAGTACGGATATCGGGTTCACGGCCCGTACGATCCCGATGCCGGTCAGCGCTTCAACCCCAACAAATTGCTGCTGGATCCTTACGCCAAGGCCATCCACCGGCAGATCGACTGGGACCCGGCCCTGTTCTCGTACAACCTGGGGGACCCCGACTCCCGAAACGACGAGGACTCTGCGCCGCACATGATGCTGGGCGTCGTCATCAACCCGTTCTTCGACTGGGATGGCGACAAGCTCCTTCGGATTCCGTACCACAAGTCAGTCATTTACGAAGCCCACGTCAAGGGCCTGACCCAGATGCACCCGGAAATCCCGGAGGAACAGCGCGGAACCTACGCGGGCGTCGCGCATCCGGCCGTTATTTCCCACCTGCAGAAGCTGGGCATCACCGCGATCGAACTCATGCCCGTGCATCAGTTCGTCAATGACGGCATCCTGCAGGACAAGGGCCTCAACAACTACTGGGGCTACAACACCATCGGCTTCTTTGCCCCGCACAACAGCTATAGCTCCAAGGGTGATACCGGCCAGCAGGTCCAGGACTTCAAAGCCATGGTGCGGGCCCTTCACACGGCAGGGATCGAAGTCATCCTGGACGTGGTGTACAACCACACGGCCGAGGGCAACCACCTCGGCCCCACCTTGTCCTTCAAGGGCATCGACAACTCCGCGTATTACCGGCTGGTGGAGGACGACCAGAAGTACTACATGGACTACACCGGCACCGGAAACTCGCTGAACGTCCGCAGCCCGCACTCCCTGCAGCTGCTCATGGACTCCCTGCGCTATTGGGTGACCGAGATGCACGTGGACGGATTCCGCTTCGACCTCGCGTCCACCCTGGCCCGCGAGTTCTACGACGTCGACAAACTCTCCACCTTCTTCGAACTCATCCAGCAGGATCCGGTTGTTTCCCAGGTGAAGCTCATCGCCGAGCCGTGGGATGTGGGCCCCGGCGGTTACCAGGTGGGCAACTTCCCGCCCCAGTGGACGGAATGGAATGGCCAGTACCGGGACACCGTCCGCGACTTCTGGCGCGGTGAACCTTCCACCCTGGGAGAATTCGCGTCCCGCTTGACCGGCTCGGCAGATCTCTACGAGCACTCCGGCCGTCGACCGGTGGCCTCGATCAACTTCGTTACTGCCCACGATGGCTTCACGTTGGCCGACCTCGTCTCGTACAACGAGAAGCACAACGAAGCCAATGGTGAAGACAACAACGACGGCGAGTCCCATAACCGCTCATGGAACTGCGGCGCCGAAGGACCCACCGATGACCCCGCGGTCCTTGGCCTGCGGGCACGCCAGCAGCGCAACTTCATTGCCACGTTGTTCCTCTCCCAAGGTGTCCCCATGCTCCTGCACGGCGACGAACTGGGAAGGACGCAGAACGGCAACAACAACGGCTACTGCCAGGACTCCGAACTCACGTGGATCAACTGGGAAAACGTGGACCAGCCGCTCATCGAGTTCACCGCCGCGGTGTGCGCCCTCCGCGCCAAGCACCCCAGCCTCCGCCGGAGCCGGTTCTTTGACGGACGTCCGGTCCTGCGGGGCGAAGGCGAACGTCTCCCTGACATCGTTTGGCTGGATGCCGACGCGAGCACCATGAGTCCCTCGGATTGGGATGAGGCGTTGGGCCGCTCAGTGGGCGTGTTCCTCAACGGCGACGGCATTCACGGACGCGACAACCAGGGACGGCGCATTACCGACGTCAACTTCCTGCTCTACTTCAATGCAGACCAGGACGAGGTAGGCTTCCGGATCCCGTCCGATGAATACGCTCCGGCCTGGGACATCATGATCGACACCGCTGGTGAAGGCGCAGAGGCAGGCGTCGTCAAACCTGACCAGATCCTCATGGTCGGGGCAAAGTCACTGGTGGTGCTCCGTGCCCACAGCACTCCGGAGATTGAGCCCGACCATTCGGTGGCGGCCTCGTTGGCTGCGCTGACGCAAACGAGCACCCCGGAAACGGCATCCATCACGGCTCCGGCCGTGACGTCGCTGCCCTTCGACTACAAGGGTGAGGAACCGGCAAAAGAGGAAACCGGAGAAGCTAAGAAGGCGGACTCATGAAAACGCCAGTCTCCACCTACCGGCTCCAGATCCGGCCCGGGCTGACACTCCAGGACGCGGCGGAACTCACGGGCTACCTGCGCTCGCTCGGTATTGACTGGGTGTACTTGTCACCCATCCTGACGGCGGAGGAGGGCTCGGACCACGGTTACGACGTCACCGATCCTTCCACTGTGGACCCTGCACGCGGAGGTCCTGAAGGGCTCGCGGCTTTGTCCAAAGCCTCCCGTGAGCAGGGTCTGGGCGTCCTGGCCGACATCGTGCCCAACCACATGGGCGTTGCCACACCCGGACAGAACTCCTGGTGGTGGCAGCTCCTGAAGGAAGGTCGCGGGTCCAAGTACGCCGAGGCCTTCGACGTCGACTGGGACTTCGGTGGCGGGAAGATCCGTATCCCGGTGCTGGGCAGCGACGACGACCTCGACCAACTCACTGTGGTGGATGGCGAGCTGCACTACTACGATCACCGTTTCCCGTTGGCAGATGGCACCTACGGCCCAGGGGACAGCCCCCGGGACGTCCATGCCCGTCAGCACTACCAGCTCATGGGATGGCGCAGGGCAGATGCCGAACTGAACTACCGACGCTTCTTCGCCGTCAACACCTTGGCCGGGCTTCGGGTGGAGATCCCATGGGTCTTCGACGAGTCCCACCAAGAGATCGTGCGTTGGTTCCGTGAGGGCCTGGTGGACGGTCTCAGGATCGACCACCCGGACGGGCTCGCAGATCCTGAGGGCTACTTGTCGAGGCTGCGGGAAGCCACGGGCGGGGCATATCTTCTTGTCGAGAAAATCCTGGAACCGGGCGAACAATTGCCGGAAACCTTCGACTGTGAAGGTACCACCGGCTATGACGCCCTCGCCGATGTGGACCGGCTCTTTGTGGACCCCGCAGCGGAGGAATACCTCGACTCGCTCGATGCCAGGCTGCGGGATGCGGACGCCCCGGCGGACTACGAAACCATGATCCACGGCACCAAGCGCCGCATCGCGGACGGCATTCTGAAGTCGGAAATCCTCAGGCTCGCACGCCTGGTACCACCGTCCATGGACTTGCCCGCGGACAAGGTGGCCGACGCCATCGCGGAAGTCATCTGCTGCTTCCCCATCTACCGCACCTATCTGCCCTACGGCGAGGCCGTCTTGGTGGAATCCATCCACCGAGCAGCGGAAAGCCGTGCGGATCTCAAGGATGTGCTGGAAGACCTGACCCCGCTGCTGCTTGATTCCTCCGGTGCATTGGCCCAGCGGTTCCAGCAGACCTCCGGCATGGTCATGGCCAAGGGTGTGGAGGACACGGCGTTCTTCCGTTACACCCGTCTGGGGACACTGACGGAGGTGGGGGCCGATCCCACCGAATTCGCTGTTTCCAGTGAGGTCTTCCATGAGCGCATGGTTCGCCGACAGCAGGCCTTGCCTCTGTCCATGACCACGCTGAGCACCCATGACACCAAACGAAGCGAGGACGCCCGGGCGCGTATATCGGTCATTTCCGAGGCCGTCCCGGAGTGGGAACTCTTCCTCGGGACGGTCCAGGAGTTGGCCCCGATTCCGGATGGCCCGTTGGCCGCACTCGTATGGCAGTCAATTGTTGGTGCATGGCCGGCAGACCGGGGACGGCTGCAGTCGTATGCCCTGAAGGCGGCGCGTGAAGCCGGGAATTCCACCAACTGGACCGACCCCGACCAAGAGTTCGAGCGTCACCTGGCTGCCGCCGTCGACTCCGTTTTTGATGTGCCTGAGGTTGCAGCGGCGCTGGCTAATTTCGTAGCGGAGCTTGAACCGTATGGGACCTCCAATTCGTTGTCAGCCAAGCTGATCCAGCTGACCATGCCCGGTGTTCCCGACGTCTACCAAGGCTCGGAGTTCCGGGACGGTTCCCTGACCGACCCGGACAACAGGCGCCCTGTTGACTTCCAAGCCCGGATGTCTGCACTGGAAGAGCTGGACAAGGGGGCTTCGCCGTCATTCACGGACGAAGCCGCCAAGTTGTTGGTGGTGTCCCGTGCCCTCAGGCTGCGGCGCGACCGGCCCGAGCTGTTCGGCGGGTATGTGCCGGTAGTAGCGCAAGGTTCCGCGGCTGGTCACGTAGTGGCTTTCGACCGCGGCGCCGAAGGACGCGGTGCCCTCACCGTTGCCACGCGCCTGCCCAAGCGTCTTGCCGGGGACGGCGGGTGGCGGGACACGTCAATCGAGGTGTCCACCACCGTCAGGGACGAGCTCACGGGAGCTACCTATGATGCCGGCACCATCCCCCTGGCGACGCTCCTTGATAAGTACCCTGTGGCCCTGCTGGTGCCAACGGACTAATGCACGTCATCACAACCATCGCTGCAACGCACGCTTGAACACGCATAAGGGAGCATGATGCTGGAGCACGCTGCTGGAAAAAACCGCTACGACGTCTGGGCGCCGAACGCTGATTCGGTCCGGCTTCTTGCCGATGGGCGCGAGCACACCATGGAACAACACCACGACGGCGCCGCGCCCGGTTGGTGGCGGGCGCCGGCTGAGGCGGCCGGTCAGGATGGCGACGGTGTGCCGTACGGGTACATCGTCGATGGCGAAGGGCCGTTCCCGGATCCGCGCTCGCGGCGCCAACCGGACGGCGTTCACGGGTTGTCGGCCACGTTTGATCCCTCAGCCCATCAGTGGCAGGACTCGGGCTGGAAGGGCCGGCAACTCAAGGGGGCTGTCATCTATGAACTGCACCTGGGCACCTTCACCCCTGAGGGCACCTTGGATGCAGCCGCCGGCAAGCTGGACTACCTGGTGGACCTGGGGGTGGACTTCATCGAGCTGCTGCCGGTCAACGGTTTCAACGGAGTCCACAACTGGGGTTACGACGGCGTTCTCTGGTACGCCGTCCACGAGCCGTATGGCGGCCCGGCTGCGTACCAGCGATTCGTTGATGCCGCGCACGCCGCTGGCTTGGGAGTCATCCAGGATGTTGTCTACAACCACCTTGGACCGAGTGGGAACTACCTGCCCAAATTCGGTCCCTACCTGAAGTCGGGGGAGGGCAACACCTGGGGTGACTCGGTCAATCTGGACGGACCTGGATCAGACGATGTTCGCCGCTACATCCTCGAAAACGCCGCCATGTGGCTCCGGGACTATCACGTGGACGGACTGCGTCTTGATGCTGTTCATGCCTTGCGCGACGAGCGCGCCGTGCACATCCTCGAGGAGTTTGGAGCACTGGGGGATGAAATCGAGGCGGAGACGGGAATTCCCCGGACCATGATCGCGGAATCGGACCTGAACAATCCGCGGCTCATCTACCCGCGCATGGACAACGGTTATGGGCTCGAGGGCCAATGGAGCGACGACTTCCACCACGCAGTGCACGTCAACCTGAGCGGGGAGACCACCGGCTACTACGCGGACTTTGACTCCCTTGCCGTCCTGGCGAAGGTCCTGGAGCACGGCTTCCTTCATGATGGCAGCTACTCCAGCTTCCGGGGACGGCACCATGGCAGGCCAATCAGGCACGACCTCGCCCACCCGTCCGCACTGGTGGTGTGCCTGCAGAACCACGACCAAATCGGCAACCGGGCAACCGGTGATCGGCTCACTGCGTCGTTGTCCTACGGAAAGCTGGCTATCGGTGCTGTGCTGACCATGACGTCCCCCTTCACGCCCATGTTGTTCATGGGCGAGGAGTTCGGGGCTTCCACTCCCTGGCAGTTCTTCACCTCCCACCCGGAACCTGAGCTTGGAAAGGCTACGGCGGAGGGGCGGATCAAGGAGTTCGAACGCATGGGATGGGACCCCGCTGTGGTGCCCGACCCGCAGGACCCGGAAACGTTCCAGCGTTCCAAGCTCAAATGGGACGAAGCCGGTGAAGGCGATCACGGGCGCTTGCTGCAGTTGTACAGGGATTTAGCACAGCTGCGCCGGAATACTCCGGAGCTGGTTGAGGGCGGCTTCGAGGCGATATCCGTTGAGTTCGACGACGACGAACACTGGCTTCAGTTCTCCCGCGGAAAGGTCCGGGTGGTCTGCAACTTTGGGGACGAAGCTCTCGATACCCCGCTGAGCGGCTGGGTGTTGCTGGCTACCGACAACAAAGCAGCCCTGGAAGGCGGTACGTTGACGCTTCCCGGCGGTAGCGCCGCCGTCGTGCGCGTCCACTAAGCCTGTCCAACGGGGGTGACGGCGCCCACATGGCGGACACCGCCGTCGCCCCCGTTTGTGCAGTGGCAGGATGGTACGTATGACTTATTCGGCTGCGGAAAACCGCTACGAAACCATGCCCTACCGCCGCGTCGGACGCAGTGGACTGAAGCTCCCCGCAATCTCGCTGGGCCTCTGGCACAACTTCGGCGACGACAAACGATTCGACGAACAGCGCGCCATCCTGCGTCGTGCCTTCGACCTCGGCGTGAACCACTTCGATCTCGCCAACAACTACGGACCGCCGGATGGATCAGCGGAGACCAACTTCGGGCGTCACTTGAAGGACGACTTCAAGCCGTACCGTGACGAACTGGTGATCTCCACCAAAGCCGGCTACTACATGTGGCCCGGCCCTTACGGTGAGTGGGGGTCCCGTAAGTACCTGATCTCCAGCCTCGACCAGTCGCTGGAGCGGATGGGCCTGGAGTATGTGGACATTTTCTACAGTCACCGACCCGATCCCGAGACACCCCTGGAAGAGACCATGGGTGCGTTGGACTACGCGGTCCGGTCCGGCAAGGCCCTCTACGCCGGTATCTCCTCCTACACTCCTGAGCAGACGCTCGAAGCTGCACGGATCCTCAAGGAACTCGGAACACCGCTGCTCATCCATCAGCCCAGCTACTCCATGCTGAACCGCTGGACAGAGAACGGCTCGCCCAACCTCTACGAAGCACTGGACCAAGTGGGTGCCGGTTCCATCGCGTTCTCGCCTCTGGCCCAGGGAATGCTCACCAACCGGTACCTCAACGGTGTTCCGGCCGACTCCCGTGCAGCAAAGGAACGGTTCCTTTCGGAGTCCGCGTTGACCGAAGACAAATTGGACCGCGTACGGGGACTGAATGCCATTGCCGAGGGGCGTGGGCAGACGCTCGCGCAGATGGCCATTGCGTGGATCCTGCGCGATCAGCCCAAGGGCTCGCCCGTCACCTCTGCGCTGGTTGGTGCTTCCAGCGTGGCTCAGCTCGAGGACACCCTCAGCGCAATCAACAACCTGAAGTTCACCACCGATGAGTTGACCGCGATTGACGAATTTGCCGTGGAATCGGACATCAACCTGTGGGAGCAGAAGTAGCTTCCAGGAACTGACGCAAACAGCGGGGGCCGGCAGGGAACAAAACCGGCTCCCGCTGTGTTGGTTACAATGCAAGTGTGCGCCGAATGGCGCCGTGCCATTCAGCCGTGCCCTGGACTCAGTCAGGATGCGCCTGGCACCTGAGGTTATTTCTCAAAAGGAGTTCCGTGTCTTCACATCCGATTCGTGTTGCCATTGTCGGCGTAGGTAACTGCGCCGCATCGTTGGTCCAAGGTGTTCAGTACTATCGCGACGCTGACCCCAAGGCCACGATCCCGGGTCTGATGCACGTGGAGTTCGGCAAGTACCACGTCAACGACGTCCAGTTCGTTGCTGCTTTCGACGTCGATAGCAAGAAGGTTGGGCTGGACCTCGCGGACGCCATCGGTGCCAGCGAAAACAACACCATCAAGATCGCCGACGTTCCCGCCACGGGTGTGACTGTTCAGCGCGGCCACACCTTGGATGGTTTGGGTAAGTACTACCGCGAAACGATCGTTGAAGCTTCGGAAGAAGCCGTTGACATTGTCGCCGCTCTCCGCGAAGCCAAGGCCGACGTCATGGTCTGCTACCTGCCCGTTGGCTCGGACCAGGCTGCAAAGTTCTACGCCCAGTGCGCCATCGACGCCGGCGTTGCTTTCGTCAACGCACTGCCCGTCTTCATCGCAGGCACCAAGGAGTGGGCTGACAAGTTCACCGAAGCCGGTGTCCCGATTGTTGGCGATGACATCAAGAGCCAGATCGGTGCCACCATCACGCACCGCGTCATGGCCAAGCTGTTCGAAGACCGCGGTGTCACCTTGGACCGCACGTACCAGCTGAACGTCGGCGGCAACATGGACTTCAAGAACATGTTGGAGCGCGACCGCCTTGAGTCCAAGAAGATCTCCAAGACCCAGGCTGTTACGTCCAACGTTGAAGCTGAGCTGCACGCCGATGACGTCCACATCGGACCGTCCGACTACGTTGCCTGGCTCGATGACCGCAAGTGGGCCTTCGTACGCCTTGAAGGCCGCAACTTCGGCGATGCCCCCGTTTCCCTCGAGTACAAGCTCGAAGTCTGGGACTCCCCGAACTCCGCCGGCGTGATCATCGACGCCATCCGCGCTGCGAAGATCGGCCTGGATCGCGGCATCGGCGGCCCGCTGCTCTCCGCTTCCAGCTACTTCATGAAGTCCCCGCCGGAGCAGTTCAACGACGACCTCGCCCGCGACAAGGTTGAAGCCTTCATCCGCGGCGACATCGAACGCTAAACGTTCCTTCACGCCAGGCGCCCCTGTATTCCGATGCGGGGGCGTTTGTCGTATCCCGGACCCTCTATCAGGTCCCGCGGGTTTGAGTGGGTCCCTCTTTCAGGTCCCGCGGGTTTGGGTGTGTCCCTCTATCAGGTCCCGCGGGTTTGGGTGGGTCCCTCTATCAGGTCCCTGGCTCTACATTGCTTCGCAGCAAAGACTTCGTTGACATGTCCCAGGGACTCGACCTCTGCTTACAACCGTTCGTTTTCGGCCAAGATTGTCTGGTGTTCCCCGCGCCACAAGCCCCCGATCATCGGGTACCGGATCCGGGTCGGGACTCCCGCGTCCTCCGGGTGCCGGCGCAGGCACGAGCCCGTTCATAAAAGTACTGCCCATCCTCGATCTTTTAGCTACCTGCTTCGCTGATCGATTCGCGGACACATGCAGCCACAGATCCCCAACGGGCAGCGGCTTCAAATATTCACAGACTGCAGCCTCCCATCAAGCCGGCCGGCTCGGGAAACAGTGCAGCCGTAACCCGTCCAAGCCCGGGGGTTGTGGGAGGGGGTTGGGTTGATGCCCGGGGGTTGTGGGAGGGGTTGGGTTGATGCCCGAGGGATGTGGGAGAGGGCTGGGTTGAAGCCCGGGGGATGTGGGAGGGGGTTGGGTTGAAGCCCGAGGGATGTGGGAGAGGGTCAGAAGAGGCCCGTGGGTTGACCTTCGGCGTCCACGTCCATGCGCATGGCGGCCGGTTCCTTGGGCAGCCCGGGCATGGTCATGACAGCGCCGGTCAACGCGACAATGAACCCGGCGCCGGTTTTGGGGATCAGCTCGCGGACGTGCACTGTGAAACCTTTGGGCGCCCCCAGCCTGGAGGCATCGTCCGTGAATGAGTACTGTGTCTTGGCCATGCAGACGGGGAAGTCCTGCCAGCCGTTCTTCTCGATCTCGGCAAGGCGCCTGAGGGCAGGAACCGAGAATTCGACGCCGTCGGCCCCGTAGATTTCCTGCACGATGGTCCGGATCTTCTCCTCCACAGGCAGCTCCAGCGGGTAGAGATGGTGGAAGTCCGACGGCGAGGACAGGGCCGCTGCCACCTTAGCGGCAAGCTCGTCGCCACCGTCGCCCCCTCCGCCCCGGCCCCAGACATCGGCGACGGCGGCTTCCACGCCTTCCGCCGCGCACCAAGCGAGCAGCCATTCCAGTTCCTCGGGGGTGTCCGTGGCGAATTTGTTGATGGACACGATGGGGGAGATGCCGAACTTCGAGACGTTCCGGACGTGTCTTTGGAGGTTCTCCACTCCGGCAGCCACGGCCTCTACGTTGGGCTGGCTGAGTTGGTCCTTGGGGACCCCGCCCTGCATCTTGAGGGCACGGATGGTGGCAACAACCACGACGGCGGATGGGGCCACGTCGGCGATTCTCGCCTTGATGTCCATGTACTTCTCAGCGCCGAGATCGGCTCCGAACCCGGCTTCAGTGACCACGATGTCGGCCAGCTGCATGGCCGTGCTGGTGGCTATGAGTGAGTTGCAGCCATGGGCGATGTTGGCGAACGGGCCACCGTGGACCAACGCCGGCGTTCCTGCGATGGTCTGGACCAGGTTGGGCTTGATGGCATCCTTCAACAGCATGGTCAGGGCGCCCTCTACGCCAAGGTCCGAAACTGTGACCGGTGCGCGATCATAGGTGTAACCAAAAGTGATCCGGCCCAGCCGTGCGCGGAGGTCGTCCAGGTCCTTGGCCAGGCAGAACACCGCCATGATTTCGGACGCGACAGTGATGTCAAAGCCGTCCTGTCTGGGCACGCCCTGCACAGGTCCGCCGAGACCGATGACCACTTCCCGCAGCGCGCGGTCGTTCATGTCCAGCACCCGTTTGAAGGTCATGCGCCGGGGATCGATGCCGAGTTCGTTGCCTTGGAAAATGTGGTTGTCCACCAGCGCCATGAGGGCGTTGTTGGCGGACGTGATCGCGTGGAAGTCGCCGGTGAAATGCAGGTTGATGTCATCCATCGGCAGCACTTGGGAGTATCCGCCGCCGGTGGCTCCTCCCTTCATGCCCAGGATGGGACCGAGGGAGGGCTCGCGAAGGGCAATCATCACCTTGTGTCCTGCCCGGGCCAGGGAGTCCGCAAGGCCTACGGTGGTGGTTGACTTGCCTTCACCTGCCGGGGTGGGGGACATTGCCGAGACCAGCACCACTTTGCCGGAGGACTTGCCCGCAGGAAAGACCAGCTTGGCCGGATTGATCTTGGCCTTGTAGGGCCCGTACAACTCAAGGGCGTCCACGGGTATGCCCGCCTGTTGGGCGATGTCCACAATGGGCAGGATGGTGGCGTTGCGGGCAATCTCAAGATCCGACATGACCTTGTCTTCAGACATCATTGTCCTTCGGCTGGGTGTCCCCGCAGCGGGCTTGGTGCTGCAGGCGTTGGTTCGCTGTGCGCGTCAATCTACCAGTCCCTGCTGGTGATCCGGCGAAGACTCAGCGCCGGGGGACCAACAGGCCGCCTACTGCTTCGCGGTAGCTTTCCAGGGTGATGGCTGCCGTCCGCTGCCATCCGAAGGACTCGGCATGGGTGGCAGCCAACCGACCCATGTCTTCCCGTGTCTGGACGTCGTCGTAGAGGTCCTCCAGCGCGTCTGCCCAATCAGAGGGATCGTGCCCGTCCACCAGCATGCCGGTGCGGCCGTCGGAAATGGCGCGGGAGAGGCCGCCGACGTTAGTGGCCACTACGGGTGTACCGCACGCCTGTGCTTCCAAGGCCACCAAACCGAATGATTCGCTGAAGGAGGGCATTACCACCACGTCTGCGGAGCGGAACCAGCTGGCCAGCTCCGGAGCCACAACCGGCGGCCGGTGCGTGACGACGTCGGCCAGCCCGGCGTCTTCGATGATGTGCTGGAGGTTGAAGTCCTTGGCCCCGCTGAGCGAACCCAAAATTGTCATTTCAAGATCGATGTCCGGCCGGCGCTTGCGGAGGATTCCCGCGGCCTTGACAAAAACCTGCGGTCCTTTGAGCCGTTGGATCCTGCCGGCGAAGAGGATATGGAAGCTGTCCGGCCTGACACCCCGCAGGGAACGTGACTTCCGCCGGAAGGATGGCGTAAAGACTTTGAGGTCCACGCCGGGCGGGGCGACGTCGATCCTGTCGAGATCGGCCCCGTAATGGGAAACCAACTCTTCGGCTTCGGCAGGAGTGTTAGCCACCAGCCGGGCCGCGCCATCGACGATCCGCTGCTCACCCTCTTCACGCCGACGGGGCTCGGGCCGCTCACCGGATTCCAGGACAAGGTTTTTGACCTTGGCCATGGTGTGCATGGTGTGCACCAGGGGAACACCCCAGAGCTGGGACAGTTCAAGTCCCGCCACACCGGAAACCCAATAGTGGGAATGGATGGCGTCGTAGCGGCCGTGCAGTTGGCTTCCACGGATCCGGTCGATTTGTTCCACCATCTGGTGCAGGAGGGCGGGCAGCTCTTCCTTGGGCACTTTATGGCGCGGTCCCGCCATGACGTTATGGACGCAGACGCCCGGCCCGGGATGTTCGACGGCGGCCTGGCCGGCTTTGGTGGACCGGGTGAAGATTTCGACTTCCACGCCGGATTCCGCGAGTGCCATGGCCAATGCCCGCACGTAGACGTTCATCCCACCGGCGTCTCCGGCTCCTGGCTGTTCCATGGGGGAGGTGTGCAAGGACAGGAACGCCACCCGACGGATCAACGGCACCGCATTCCTCCTGACACTTCCCAGCAAACAGCAAACAGCAAACACGCCTTTGCCCTGCAGAAAACACTACTCCTGCTGATCCAAGCCATCCCACGGCAACCCGGCTATGTGGACAAGGCTGCTACCGTGGCGCGTGTGAGCCAAGAACAGACTTTCGACATCCGCAAAGCCACTCCTGAAGACTGGCCCGGGATCTGGGCCATCCTGGAACCGGTGATCCGCGCCGGTGAGACCTTCACCTGGGACCGCGACACCTCAGAGGAGGCAGCCCGGAGCAAATGGACCAAGGAAGCCCCCGGCCAAACGTTCGTAGCTGTGGGAAAGGACTCAGGCGACATCCTGGGAACGGGGGAGTTCCATGCCAACCAGGCCGGAGGCGGCAGCCACGTGGCCAACGCCGGGTACATGGTGGGAGCCAACAACTCGGGGCAGGGAATTGCCCGCGCACTTTGTGCCTATTCATTGAGCGAAGCCAAGGCAGCAGGCTTCTACGCCATGCAGTACAACGCCGTGGTGGAAAGCAACGTCCGGGCGGTGTGGCTGTGGCAGTCCATGGGCTTCCGGATATTGGCCACGGTTCCTGAAGCGTTCGATCACCCGGAAATCGGGTACGTCGGCCTGCACGTCATGTACCGGAAGCTGTAGCTCCCCACAACCTTTGCAGTTCGGGAAATGCGGCCTCGTATCCGGCCAGCAGCTGCTCTCCCAGCGCCTCCGACCCAATCAGCGGATGCGCCGCGAACGCCCCGACGGCCGCACTGCGCTCGCCGTGCACCACTGCTCTGATCGTCAGTCGCTCCACCTCCTTGACGTGCTGCATCAGCGTGAGGAACTGCCCGCCGGGCCGTTCTTGTGCAAGCGGCCACGCGCCGTCGTCCGTCACCTCGCAGGGAACCTCGACGACGGCGTCCGCCGGCAACCCGGGCACCGCCACCTCGGCAACAGGCCCGGCAAGCGACACCGGGGCGTTGGGCACGTTCAGAATCAGCCGGGCAGGACCACCGCCGGACAACGCCCGCATTACGGACAACGCCACCCGCTCATAGCCCCCGCCTGCGAGATCGGCCTCGTCCCGCTGCTCGCCTTGGGCGCGGGCCTCTGCCAGGTAGCCTTCCTCACGGGACCTGCGGGCGCTGTCCCACAACTCGAAGGCGTGCGGGTCCTGGACCAGGGCAGGGTAGAGGGAACTCTGCTGGTGGTGGATTGATGCACCCCGGGTTTCCTGCTGCCGGCGGATCGCATCGGTAGCCCGGGCTGTTTGGTAGTAGTAGTACAGGTATTCGTTGGGCAGGCAGCCAAGCTGCAGCAGGGTGTGCTGCCCGAACAACCTGCCTTCTTCGATGGTCTCGAGCGCAGCGTGGTCCGCCAGCAGCCCGGGCAGCAGATCCCACCCGCCGGGGGCCAGCCGATAAAGCCAGCCGAGGTGGTTCAGCCCGAAGTAGCCCACGCCGTCGAGCGTTCCTTCGGCCAGCGGCGTGCCGGCAGCCCGCGCCGCCCGCTGGACCAGGCCGCCTGCGGAATCGCAGATGCCGATGACCTTCCGCCCCAACACTGGTACCAACGCCTCCGTGACCATGCCGGCGGGGTTGGTGAAATTGATGAGCCATGCCTCGGGGCAATGCTGCCGCATCGCTTGGGCGAGTTCCAGCATGCGGGGGATCGAACGGAGCGCGTACGCGATCCCACCGGCGCCCGTGGTTTCCTGTCCGAGCAAGCCCAGGTCCAATGCCACGCGTTCGTCGGCGATCCTCCCCGCAGTGCCGCCCGGCCGGATGGCCGCAAACACCATGTCCGTCCCGGTGAGAGCCTCGGGCAGGTCGGTGGACACCACGACGACGGGCGGGGAACCGTCCGCGGCGGGCATGTCCCGTATGACGGCCTCAATAGCTGCCAGCCGCTCGGCGTCCACATCGAAGAGCACCAACTCCTCCACCAGGCCGGCGAAGGGGCCCGTGCACAAAGCCCGGTAGACAAGGGGTACCCGGAAGCCGCCGCCACCGGCGATCATGAGCCGCATGACCCGAGTCTATGCACGCCTCCCCATCTATGCAGCCCGGTACGGTGCAGCGTAGTCTGCGGTGCATGGACGCTATGCCCCAGCGACGCTTTGATCCCCTTGCTTCCATACGGTCCGACGGGGAGCAACACTGCGACCTCCTCCTGACAGGAACGGTTTTCCAGGACATCATCTTCACGGGCCTGCCCCACTCGCCCGAACCCGGCACGGAGATCTGGAGCGAGGGCATGGGAAGCTGCCCCGGCGGGGTGGCCAACCAAGCCATCGCTGCTGCCCGGCTGGGCCTGCGCACCAACCTCGCCGCCACCTTCGGGGACGATGGCTACGGAGACTACAACTGGCAGATCCTCGAAAGCCAGGAACACGTGGACCTCTCACTTTCGAGGAAGGTTCCGGGCTGGCACTCACCCGTGACCGTATCCCTCTGCGTGAACCAGGACAGGTCCATGGTCACCCACGGACATCCGGCGCCCATTAGTTCTTCGGAGCTCATGGGCAAACCGCCCAGGGCGCTCGCCGCCGTCGCTGACCTGGGCGAAGAACTGGAGCCGTGGATGCTCGCGGCAAAGGAAAGCGGCACCAAACTTTTCGGTGTGGTGGGTTGGGACCCCACGGGGGAGTGGTCCGAACGCCGGCTGGACTTACTGGAAAATTTCCATGCCTTCCTGCCCAATGCGCCCGAAGCCATGGCCTTCACCGGCAAAGCGGACCCGTGGGCTGCGCTGTACTCCCTGGCAGACCGCGTTCCCGTGGCCGTGGTGACGCTCGGACCGCAGGGCGCGGTTGCAGTGGACTCCGAGACCGGCGAGGAAGAATGGGTGCCCTCCCTCCCGGTCTCCGCCTACGACCCCACAGGCGCGGGCGACTGCTTTGGGGCGGCCTTCATAGTGGGTTGCCTGGCGGGGTGGAGGTTGGGGGACCGGCTCAGGTTCGCCAACCTGTGCGCCTCACTGGCAGTCCAGGAAGTGGGTGGCTCACTGGCGGCTCCGGGATGGGGTGACATCGCAGACTGGTGGCAGCGGGCCAATGCGCGGAAGGAACGGCAGTCCAGCCAGTGGCTGCGGCGCTTCGCGTTCCTGGAACCGATTGTCAAGGACATCCCGGCCGAAGCCCAGCGACGTGCCCGGGCCACGATCGCGCATTTGTCGGACGCACAGTAGCGACGCGCAGTGGCGAAGCACAGGAAGGGCCGGCAGTTAACCCGAATTCACCGGCCCTACTAGAATCTCTAGGGTGACTTACGAAGCAGCTGCAGATATCGGTATCGGGTCGAAAGCCTCCATAGCAAAATCGGCGGTGCTGGAACGCTCCGCCATCATTGACCTCGAAGCCGTGCGGCACAACGTTCGTCAATTCGTCGGCATCGCCTCCCCGGCAGCTGTCATGGCCGTGGTCAAGGCTGACGCTTATGGCCACGGGGCCGTCCAAGTGGCCCGTGCAGCGCTCGACGCCGGGGCGGCCTGGTTGGGTGTTGCGCACATTTCCGAGGCGCTCGCCTTGCGCGCCGCCGGTGTGGATGCGCCCTTGCTGGCTTGGCTGCACACCCGTGAGAGTAACTTCCAGGCAGCAGTCGCCGCCGGTGTCGACGTCGGAATTTCCGGCTGGGAGCTGGACGCCGTGGTAGCGGCAGCCCGCGAACAGGAACGGCCTGCGCGCGTTCATTTGAAGGTGGACACCGGGCTGGGTCGTAACGGCTGCACCATTGCCGACTGGGACCAGCTGGTGGGTCAAGCCATGGACTACCAGGACCAAGGCCTGCTGCGCGTGGTGGGCATCTTCTCGCACCTCGCCGTGGCAGATGAGCCGCACCGTCCCGAAACCGATGAACAGCTGGCAGTCTTCCGTGAGGCAATTGCCATGGCTGAGGACGCCGGTGTGGACACTGAAGTCCGTCACATCGCCAACACCCCGGCCACGCTGTCCCGCCCGGACTCCCACTTCGACCTTGTCCGCGTAGGCCTTGGTATCTACGGATTGTCGCCGTTCGAAGGGGCAACGTCCGCGGAACTTGGGCTGCATCCGGCCATGACGGTCCGGACCCTGCTGTCCAACTGCAAGAAGGTCCCCGAAGGCCAGGGCGTTTCCTACGGACTCAACTACCGGACCAGCCAGGAAAGCACACTGGGCCTGGTGCCGTTGGGTTACGCGGACGGTGTCCCCCGCATTGCCACCGGAGGTCCTGTGAGGGTGGACGGAACCAATTACCCGGTGGTAGGCAGAATTGCCATGGACCAGATGGTGATCGACCTGGGACCGGTGTCCCCTGAAAAGGCGGCAGGCCTCAAGGGTGCCGAAGCCGTCATGTTCGGCAACGGTGCAGACGGAGGCCCTACGGCTGACGACTGGGCCGCGGCCGCGGGCACCAACAACTACGAAATCGTCACCCGCATCAGCCCCCGGGTGCCACGCAGCTACGTCAACGAGCTGCCCGCCCCGGCCGATGCCCACAGCGCAGCAAGGACGGCAGCGCTATGAGCGAAGCCCAGTGGGAGCGGACGCTCAAGGTCACGACGGCGGAGCAGACGCATGCGCTCGCAGCAGCATTGGGTGGGGTACTTGAAGCCGGGGATCTCCTGGTCCTGACCGGCGAGCTGGGTGCGGGCAAGACGACGTTCACCCAAGGCCTGGGCGAAGGCCTTGGGGTGCGTGCGGGCATCATTTCACCCACGTTCGTGTTGGTACGGATCCATCCCAATCTTGCCGATGGCCCGCGACCCGGAGGCCCGGATCTGGTCCATGTGGATGCCTACCGGCTGGATTCGTCAGCGGAGATCGATGACATCGATCTGGAGAACACCATGGACACTGCCGTTACCGTAGTGGAGTGGGGCCGGGACCGGGTAGAGCACCTCTCGGACAGCCGTTTGGAGATTGACCTGCACCGGTCGGTCGGCGGAGCGGCCACGGCAGCCCCGGCAACCCCAACTGACGGCGACGTCCTGGACTTCGACACCGATGACGACGACGAACCCCGCACCCTTGTTTTCCGTGGCTACGGTCCCCGCTGGGCCGAGGTTCCGCGGGTCCTGGAAGCCCCATCACCAGAGAAAGGCAACTAATGCTGATCCTGGCAATAGACACCTCGGCCGTGGCAAGCGCCGCACTGATTTCCAATGACGCCATGGAGGGCGTGGTGGATTCCTTCGCCACCGAGGACACCCGCAGCCATGCTGAAGTCCTGGCGCCCGGGATCGAAAAACTCCTGGACGGAGCAGGAGTTACGGGTGCGGATATCGATGCGATTGTGGCCGGGGTTGGACCGGGCCCTTTTACGGGCCTGCGCTCCGGCATTGCGACCGCGCGAACCCTGGCCTTCGTCTGGAACAAACCGTTGTACGGACTCATGAGCCTGGATGCCATCGCCTTGGAGGTGGCGGAGTCCACTGCTGCCACTCCTGAATTCCTGGTGGCCACGGATGCGCGGCGCAAAGAGGTTTACTGGGCCCGCTACACGCTGGCACAGGATCAGCTTCCCGAGCTCGTGGACGGCCCCCATGTTGGTTTCGCCTCCGAACTTCCGGACTTGCCGGTGTTTGGTGCAGGCGCAGGCTTGTATGCCGGTGTCCTTAAGGCGAATGAGGACTTTGCCGCCACCCAGCCTGACGCGGCCGCACTGGGCCAGTTCGCTTTGGCCAGACTCACTGCGGGGCAGGCCTTGTTGGACTCCACCCCGCTGTACCTGAGGGAGTCCGACGCCCAGGTTCCCGGGCCACGTAAGCGCGCGCTGTGAGGGAGCGGAAACTGTGAAATTCCCACCCAAGCCTGAACTTGCAGGGGTTCGCCTCCGCGACATGACCGAGGCCGACATCCCTGCGGTGGAGACCCTGGAGCGCCGGTTGTTTCCGGTGGATGCGTGGCCCTTGCAGATGTTCTTCGATGAACTGGCCCAGCCTGAAACCCGCCGCTATGTAGTGGCCGAGGTCGCCGGGGAGATCGTGGCGTATGCCGGGTTGATGTGCATTGAGCCGATCGCGGATGTCCAGACGATCGCCGTCGTGCCTGAATTCGAAGGAAAGGGCATCGGCTCCGCCGTCCTGACCGAACTCATCGATGAAGCACGGCGCCGCCGCGCGGCCGATGTCCTCCTGGAGGTGCGGGCGGACAATCCCCGAGCCCAGCAGTTGTACCTGCGCTTCGGCTTCGAACAGATCCACGTCCGTCCCCGCTATTACCGGGACGGCACGGATGCCCTGATCATGCGGCTTGAACTGAACAAACCCCACGAAGGAGCTACAGCGTGAGCGGCGCTTATCCGGAACACCCCAAGCAGCCTTTGGTGCTTGGCATCGAGTCCTCGTGCGACGAGACCGGAGTAGGAATTGTGCGTGGCACCACGCTGCTCACCAACACGGTGTCCTCGTCCATGGAGGAGCACGTACGTTTTGGCGGGGTCATCCCGGAGATCGCTTCCCGCGCCCACTTGGACGCTTTTGTGCCTACCTTGCAGGAGTCGCTGCAGGAGGCCGGCGTCACGTTGGATGAAATTGATGCCATCGCCGTCACTTCGGGTCCGGGGCTCGCAGGCGCACTGATGGTAGGTGTTTGTGCTGCCAAGGCCTTGGCCGTCGCTACCGGCAAGCCGCTCTACGCCATCAACCATTTGGTGGCGCACGTTGGGGTGGGGCTCCTTGATCGCACGTCGGCGCAGGATGGCAAGCCCGACGCCGGTGCTGCCGCCGGCCCGGGTGCCGGCACGTTGCCGGAAAATCTCGGCGCCCTGTTGGTCTCGGGTGGGCACACGGAGATCCTGCGCATCAGGAGCATCACTGACGACGTGGAGTTGCTGGGTTCAACCATCGATGACGCCGCAGGCGAAGCCTACGACAAGGTGGCCCGCATCCTCGGCCTCGGGTACCCGGGTGGACCTGCCATTGACAAACTGGCACGCCAAGGCAATCCCAAGTCAATCCGTTTCCCCCGGGGCCTCTCCCAGCCGAAGTACATGGGAACGGCCGAAGAGAAGGGCCCGCACCGTTATGACTGGTCTTTCAGCGGCTTGAAGACAGCCGTGGCCCGGTGCGTTGAACAGTTTGAGGCCAGGGGTGAGGAAGTGCCCGTGGCAGACATTGCGGCGGCTTTCCAGGAAGCCGTGGTGGACGTGATCAGTTCCAAGGCAGTCCTGGCCTGCAAGGAACATGGCATTACCGATGTCCTTCTCGGTGGAGGAGTGGCAGCGAACTCGCGGTTAAGGGAACTGACCGGGCAACGCTGTGCTTCGGCAGGGATCAGGCTCCACGTCCCGCCCCTAAACCTGTGCACTGACAACGGTGCCATGGTGGCGGCCCTCGGTGCGCAGTTGATCATGGCAGGTGTTGGGCCGAGCGGAATTGGCTTTGCCCCCGATTCCTCCATGCCGGTCACGACGGTGTCAGTACCGGCCTAGCGTGGGGAGTTAAGCGTCCGGACCCTTGCGCATCTGCTGTACGAGGTCCATGACAACTGCCTGCAGGTCTCCGTCGTGCTCGGCAGCAACACGCCGTTGGCGCTGGTAGCTTGCTCCGCGTTCGATGATCTTCAAGACGTCGGCCAGCTCTTCGGAGCAACCGAGCTTAGCTGCCACTGGTTCCAGCCGGGCGACTGTCTCGGCGAGGTGTTCGGTGACCAACTGCTCATTGCCCTGGGCGTCAAGGATGATGATGGCCTCCATGCCGTACCGTGCGGCACGCCATTTGTTCTCCTGGACATGCCATGGCGGCATGGTGGGAATGCTGCCGCCGGCGTCCAGGGTTGAGGAGAATTCGTCCACCAGGCACTGGGTCAGTGCAGCAATGGCGCCTACTTCTTCAAGCGTGGCCAAGCCGTCGCAGATGCGCATTTCGATGGTGCCCAGGTTTGAAACGGGGCGGATGTCCCACCGGATTTCGGACGTGGAGTCGATGACTCCTGTGGTGAACATGTCCTGGACGTAGGACTCGTACGCCTCCCAGGTTTCGAACTGGAAGGGCAGCCCGGCGGTAGGGAGTTGCTGGAACATCAAGGCGCGTTGGGATGCATACCCTGTTTCCTCACCCGCCCAGTAGGGGCTGGAGGCGGACAGTACCTGGAAGTGCGGGAAGTAGTTGACCAAGCCGTCCAAGATGGGGAGGACTTTGTCGCGGCGGTCAATGCCCACATGGACGTGCACGCCGTAAATGACCATCTGGCGGCCCCACCATTGGGTCCGCTCGATGAGTTTGGCGTAGCGCTCTTTGTCCGTGACGGGTTGGAGCAGGGGAGGGCTGAAGGGGTGGCTGCCTGCGCAGAAGACTTCGACGCCCATGGGGTCCGTAACTTCGCGGACCGCAGCGAGTGAACGGCCAAGGTCCTCTTTGGCGTCCTTGACGGTCTCGCAGATGCCGGTGACCAGTTCCACAGTATTGAGAAGCAGTTCGCGCTTGATATGGGGGTGTTCGTCGTCCTCATTGAGGTCCGGGTGGTTGGCGGCGACGCCCTTCAGGACATCGTTCGCTACCGATACAAGTTCCCCGGTGCGTGCATTGACGAGCGCCAACTCCCATTCCACACCCAGTGTCGATTGCCTGGATGGCGCAAAATCAATCTGCACGTAGTCCCCTCATTGTGGTGGTATCAGCCGGGCACGGTTCCCCGCTGTGGGGCCGCCAGCGGTCGGATCAAGTCTAATGCAGCGGGAACACCCGTAATATCGGCGGTCAGGCGCCCCGTAATCTTCCCCTGTTTGCTAATGAGAACTGTTCGCATTAGAATCAACCCATGCACCTCACAGTCGTCAGTTCCCTGGACAGCCAATGCCGGGAGGCCGCCACCACGAGGCTCGGCCGCACCCATGAGAACTCCGTGGTGGTCCTCCACGATCTCCTGGACGGTTCACTGGTCCTTCGTCGCGTCTACCGCGGCGGGCAGCTCTTCGAACGCGAGACCACGGTCCTGGAGCACGGTTGCCTCAGCTGCACTGTCCGGCTCGACGTTGTTCCAACGGCGGAACGGCTCGCAGCGTGCGGCTTTGACCATGTGGTGCTTGGCCTGCCGCCGGGCGTTGCCGCCGGAATGGCCGTGGCAGAGCTTCGCCGTGGCCTCAGCCGGCCGGCTGAGATCGACAACGCCGTGCTCGCCATCGACCCTGCGGATCTGGATGACCACATCTGGGATCGCCACACACTCTACGAATCCGGCTTCACCTCAATGCCCCAGGACGAGCGCACCAGTGGCGAATTCCTGATCGGTGAGTTCGGCCAGGTGGACACCGTAATGGTCCACCCGGGCCTGGGGGCAGTGCTGACCGGGGACCCCCGCGAGGGGGCGGAGCCATGGCTCCTTGGCCTGGAACTGCTGGGCCAGTTGGCACCCCATGCCCACGCCGTCGGAGCGGCTGACGAATTCCGGCCGGGATGCTTTGACGATGCCGAAGCAGCGGCACGCAACCGGCCCGGCGTCGTGCGTGTTCCCCTGAACCAGGCGCCGGGCCCCTTTCGGACCGTACTTCACAGAACCGGCCGTCCGCTCCACCCCGGACGGTTCCGGGATGCCCTGCCGCAACTGGCGATCGGGACCCATTGGCTGCGCGGCCGTCTCTGGATCGCGTCGGCGCCCACGCGGAGGATCGCCGTCCAGGGCATAGGGCCCAGGGTATGGCTCGAAAGTACCGGGAACTGGGTGGCCGACTCCGCCGAAGCGGGCCTTGGCAAGGGGGCTGTAGGAAAGGCCGGCTCCGATGTCGATGCCTTTCTTGACTGGCATCCGCACCACGGCGACCGCGGCACTGTCCTGGCCGTTACCGGACGTTCGGAGGACATTGATCCCGCCGAAATCCGCGAACTCTTGGACGGATGCCAATTGACGGAAGCCGAAATGGAACTGGACTTCGGCGTCTGGGACGACCCTTTGGAACTCAGCGACGCCCTCTAAGCCGCAACACCCAACAGAAGGAGAAACACCATGAAGGTCAGGAATTCGCTGCGTGCCCTCAAGAAGATCCCCGGCGCGCAGATCGTGCGCCGGCGCGGGCGTACCTTCGTCATCAACAAGAACAACCCGAGGATGAAGGCGCGCCAGGGTTAGTCGCACGGCAGCGCTGGAACGGCAGTGTCAGGGGTGCGTTGTTTAATGGGGGAATGCCAATCCTGAACAAAGACATGTCCCTGTGCATTTCGCTTGCGGCCCGGCCCAGCAACATCGGGACCAGGTTCCACAATTATCTGTACGATCTGCTCGGCCTGAACTTTGTCTACAAGGCATTCGCCCCGGCGGACATCACGCTCGCAGTGGCTGGCATCCGCGGCCTCCCCATCCGGGGCGCCGCGGTGTCCATGCCCTACAAGGAAGCCGTCATCCCGTTGGTTGACGTGATGGACCCCTCAGCCAAAGCCATCGATTCGGTGAACACCATCGTCAATAACGACGGCGTCCTCACCGCCTACAACACCGACTACATCGCCATTGCACGGCTCCTGAAGGACCATCAGGTCCCCAACAGCCACACCGTTCTGCTCCGCGGTGCCGGCGGCATGGCCAAGGCAGTCGCCGCCGCCCTCCGGGACGCCGGGTTCACTGCCGTCACTATCGTGGCCCGGAATGAAACCACCGGCAGGGCCCTCGCGGACCTTTACGGATTCAGCTGGCAGGACGACGTCAATGGCTCAACAGCGGACCTCATCATCAACGTCACCCCGCTGGGGATGGCGGGCGCGGACGAGGCGGCCCAGTCCTTCGATGACGCCACAATCGGCGCGGCACAGGTGGTCTTTGACGTCGTGGCCTTGCCGTCCGAGACCCCGTTGATCAGCGCTGCCCGGAAGGCGGGCAAGAAGGTAATCACGGGCGCGGAGGTCATTGCCATCCAAGCCGAGGAACAGTTTGTCCTCTACACGGGCGTGCGCCCCACCGCCGAGCAGGTCCGCGAAGCCTCGGAGTTCTCCCGCCGCTGACGCCCTAGCCCGTTACCGGCTCCACCACAACAGCCACTCTTTCCTCGCCGATCCTGGTGAGGACGAGGGTGGCTGTTTTCGCGTCTTTGCCCTTGACGGGTTTGGCGGGAAGAAGTTGCTTGCGCAGTTCCTCAGGAGTCACGGCCGTGCCACGCTTCTTAATGTCCAGAACGGTGATGCCGTTGCTTTTCACCCAGGCTTTGAGGGCCTTGACGTTGTAGGGCATTACTTCCAGCACCTTGTAAGCGCGGGCAAAAGGTGTGTCGTGCAGCCCGGGAGCGCAGATGTAGGCGATGTGTTCGTCCACCAGATGCCCGCCCAATTGTTCTGCGATGTCAGCCACCAGTCCGGCGCGGATCACTGCGCCGTCGGGTTCGTAGAGGAAACCCTCCACAGGCCCGACGTCGGCTGCCGGGCCGCCGTCGAAGTCCTCGCCGCTGGTGATTTCAGCCGCGCCCTGGCTGCCGATGACCAAAGCCGCACGGCGCACTCCGGGGCGGGCCACGGCGTTGAACCACAAGGTCACCTCGGTGACGTCACCGCCTACCGAAACCCATTGGGCCTCACAGCCGGAGGGGACTGATTCGTGGGGGATGCCCGGCCCCATTTTGACGCCGATGGCACGTCCGGTTGCTGCCAGTTTCTCCACGAAGGACAGCGGAGGAGAGAAAGCCTCCGGGTCCCAGATCCGCTTGGTTCCCGACGTAGAGGTGGTGCGTCGTGCGGGGTCCAGCCATACGCCGTCGATCCCGTCCAGTTCCACGGACGTGGCATCGGAGTGCACCACGGTGGCATGCGGAAACGGCATGAGGTTGATGGTGGCGCAGGCGGCAGTGGTTTCATCCATTTCAACGGCAGTTACCGAGATGTCCATGGACGCCATGGCCATGGAGTCGGCGCCGAGGCCACAGCCGAGATCGGCCACATGGGAAATCCCGGCCTTGATGAAGCGTTCGGCATGCCGGGCAGCGACGTTCAGGCGCGTGGCCTGTTCCAACCCTGCCTGGGTGAACAGCATCTGCCGGGCAAACTCACCGAACTTTGCCTCCGCACGTGTCCGCAACCTGGATTGCGTGAGGACGGCGGCCACCAGTTCAGGGGAGTGACCGGCCTTCCTGAGGTCGGCGTTGAGGCTGAAAGAGTCCGCTTCGCGGTAAGGCCCCAAGGAGGCAAGAAGTTCCCATCCTTCGGTGGTCAGCAAGGGTGCGATCTGTTCCTGCGGTGCGTGAGGCATGGGATTAAGCCTAACGGCGCGGCACTTGGGAACATGACCGGCGAAGCAGCCCGATAGGGTTGTTTGCATGGAAGACACCGCAGCCCAGCACCCCTCCACCATCACAAAGTTTGCGCGACCCGCCCTCATCGCGGGAGCCGTGATCGCCGTGGTCTGCATCGGCCTGCTGATCATTATCTTCGCCTTGGATTCCTTCAATGCCGCTACCTATTCCGTCGCCGGGAAGAGCGTCAGTGACGCCACCGATGAAGCACGTGACATCCGGGATCTCTACAGCGGCGCCCGCACCGGCGGGATTATCACCCTGGTGATTTCCGTCGTCGTTGCTGTTGCCGCCGCCGTGCTCCTGTACATGAACCGCGGGAACGCCCCACTGGACGAGGATGACGATGGCCAGGACTACGACCTGGAGGACCTGACGGGCCGCTGACGGACGTTCACCCATGACGAAATGCTGGCACTCGCCTTGACCGAGTGCTAACGCTTACATAGAGTCTTGTTAGCACTCTCCCCCGGAGGGTGCTAATCACGCCAAGCGTCTTCCGGCACCGCGACGACGGTTGTACGCTCCGGCACCCTAGTTCTTAGTCCATGAATCAGCTCATGAAAAGGAGAGTCCGAGTGTCGGTCTCGATTAAGCCTCTTGAGGATCGTATTGTTGTTCGCCCGCTCGAAGCAGAGCAGACCACGGCTTCCGGCCTGGTCATTCCGGACTCCGCACAGGAGAAGCCGCAGGAAGGCGAAGTTGTTGCAATCGGCCCCGGCCGCTTCGATGACAACGGCAACCGCGTACCGGTTGACGTAGCTGTTGGCGACGTCGTCATCTACTCCAAGTACGGTGGAACCGAAGTCAAGACCGGCGGCAACGAGTACCTCGTTCTGTCCGCCCGCGACGTCCTTGCGATCGTCGTAAAGTAACTTCCCGGAGCCCCGCACCGCCGTCGCGTTGGAATCATTCCAGCCGTCAGCGGTGCGGGTTTTCTGTCTTGAAAGGACACAACCATGGCAAAGCAGCTTGCTTTTAACGATGCTGCCCGCCGGTCTCTTGAGGCCGGTATCGACAAGCTCGCCAACACTGTCAAGGTGACGCTTGGCCCGCGCGGCCGCAACGTCGTGCTGGACAAGAAGTGGGGCGCTCCCACGATCACCAACGACGGCGTGACCATCGCCCGCGAAGTTGAGCTTGACGACCCCTACGAAAACCTTGGCGCACAGCTGGCCAAGGAAGTAGCCACCAAGACCAACGACGTCGCCGGCGACGGCACCACCACGGCTACCGTGCTGGCACAGGCCCTGGTCAAGGAAGGCCTGCGCAACGTTGCTGCCGGCGCCGCTCCGGGTGAGATCAAGCGCGGCATCGAGGTTTCCGTTGAAGCCGTTGCAGCCCGCCTCCTGGAGAACGCCCGCGAAGTAGAAGGCACCCAGGTTGCCAGCGTCGCAGCCATCTCCGCACAGAGCGACGAAGTTGGCGAACTGCTCGCTGAAGCGTTCGGCAAGGTGGGCAAGGATGGTGTCATCACCATTGAAGAATCCTCCACCACCCAGACCGAACTGGTCCTCACTGAGGGCATGCAGTTCGACAAGGGCTACCTTTCCCCGTACTTCGTCACCGACGCAGAGCGCCAGGAAGCCGTCCTCGAAGACGCCCTCATCCTGATCAACCAGGGCAAGATCTCCTCGCTGCAGGACTTCCTGCCGCTGCTGGAGAAGGCCTTGCAGGCCAACAAGCCGCTCTTCATCATTGCTGAAGACATCGAAGGCGAAGCCCTGTCCACGCTGATCGTCAACCGCATCCGCGGCACGCTCAACGTTGTAGCCGTCAAGGCTCCGGGCTTCGGCGACCGCCGCAAGGCCATGCTCCAGGACATCGCCACGCTCACGGGCGCACAGGTTGTGTCCCCGGACCTCGGCCTGACCCTGGACACCGTTGGCCTCGAGGTACTCGGTACCGCACGCCGCATCACGGTGACCAAGGACAACACCACCATTGTTGACGGCGCCGGCTCGGCCCAGGACGTGTCGGACCGTGTTGCCCAGCTTCGTGCTGAGCTCACCCGGACGGACTCTGACTGGGACAAGGAAAAGCTGCAGGAACGCCTGGCCAAGCTGGCCGGCGGCATCGGTGTCATCAAGGTCGGCGCAGCCACTGAGGTTGAGCTGAAGGAAAAGAAGCACCGCATCGAGGACGCTGTTTCCTCCACGCGTGCAGCCCTTGAAGAAGGCATCGTTTCCGGTGGCGGTTCCGCACTCATCCACGCCCTCAAGGCACTGGATGAGTCCCCGGCCGTCCAGGCGCTGGAAGGTGACGCGGCAGCTGCTGTGGGCATCGTCCGCCGTGCCTTGGTCCAGCCGCTGCGGTGGATCGCCCAGAACGCCGGCTTCGACGGCTTCGTTGTTGTTGCCAAGGTTTCCGAGCTGGAAGCCAACCACGGTTTCAACGCCAAGTCCGGCGAGTACGAGGACCTGATCGCCGCCGGCGTGATCGACCCCGTCAAGGTCACCCGCTCCGCTCTCCGTAACGCCGCTTCCATTGCTGCCCTGGTTCTCACCACCGAGACCCTGGTTGCCGAGAAGCCGGCTGAGGAAGAAGACGCACACGCAGGCCACAGCCACTAGCAGCCTGTTTCATTGAAGCCCCGGTCACGTTCGCGTGGCCGGGGCTTCGTGCGTCTCCGGACGCCCGCAGGTACGCCTGCCCAAGCTATTGTGAGCGTTCGACGACGGCAGTAACCTGACGCTAAAAGCTGCGGCTCGGGCATCAACCGGGCCGCCACCCACCCGCAGGTGAGCCATGACAGCCCCGGACACAGACTTGGACCTGGGACGCTCAGCATTTCACGAGCGCCGCTGGAACGATGCCCTGGATTGCCTCGTCCGCGCCGATTCCGAGGGCGGACTGCCTCCCCAGGACATTGAGTTGGCCGCCTCCGTGGCGATGCTGCTTGGCTTGAACGCCCAGAGCGTGGAGTACCTCGCGCGAGCCCACGACGAATTCCTGACCATAGGGGATATAGACAGTGCCGCCCGCTGTGCCGCGTGGCTGGTCATGTTCCTGATGGACATGGGCGAGCATGCCCAGGGCAATGGCTGGTTGTCCCGCGCCAGGCACTTGCTGGAGGGCATGGCAGGACCATGCGCCGCCGAAGGCTACCTCCTCATTCCCGCTGCCCTGGGCGCGCTTCGCTCCGGCAACCCTGGTACGGGCCATGAGATGTTCGGCCGGGCCTTGGAACTGGGCCGGTCCTTCCACGACAAAGACCTTCAGGCACTGGGACAACTCGGAGTAGGTACCTCACACGTATCGCTGGGAAACGTGGAGGAAGGACTCCAACTCCTGGACGAAGTCATGGTGTCGGTCACCTCGGGGGAGGTTTCGCCCATACCAGCGGGCATCATCTACTGTGCGGTCCTGGGAAGCTGCCGCCTCTCGCATGACGTCAGGCGTGCCCACGAGTGGACCTCAGCCTTGGAACGCTGGTGTGGTGAACGTCCGGACATGGTCATGTTCAGCGGACAATGCCAGGCCTACCGGGCCGAGCTCCTGATCTTGCACGGCGCTTGGGACGAAGCTCTCGCGGTGGCACGTGCCGCAGAAGGCCGGGTCCGTAAGGGCGACCCCGACGCAACATTCGGATCCTGGTACCAGCAAGGCGAAGTCCTGCGGCTGCAAGGATTCCTGGCTGAAGCTGCGAAAGCCTATGGCACAGCGGCCGGAACGGGTTTCGAGCCCGTTCCGGGCATCGCGCTCCTGCAGCTTGCGCAGGGTAAGGCGATCCAGGCCCAAGCCACCATGCGCCGTGCACTGGAGGGAGCGGACATCGCCAATCGTCGCCGCCTGCTCCCTGCCGCCGTCGAGGTCGAACTTGCCCTGGGAGATGTGGCCGCTGCCAGGGCCGCCTTGAACGAATTAAGGGAACCACAGCACAGCGGAAGCAAGCCCCTTGAACTGGCGCTCGCTTCGCAAGCAGGTGCCCAGGTTTCGCTGGCCGAGGGCGATGCCACCGCCGCCCTCCGTGACGCGAGGAGTGCCTGGCGGATCTGGTATAGCCTCGAAGCCCCCTACTATGCGGCCGGTTGCCGTGTGCTTGCGGGCCGCGCTTATGCACTGCTCGGCGATCCGGATACTGCTGCCATGGAGTTCGAAGCGGCCAAAGCGGAGTTTTCCGATCTCGGAGGAACACCGGCCGTTGCCGAAGTACTGGAGCTCACCGGTGAAAAGCCCAAGGACTCCTGCTCCCTCACGGCAAGGGAAATGGAAGTCCTTCGGCTGGTGGCGGGCGGGCACTCAAACCGGATCATCGCCCGAGAGCTGTACCTGAGCGAAAAGACCGTAGCCAGGCACGTCAGCAACATCCTTTCCAAACTCGCGGTACCGTCCAGGGCAGCTGCAACCAGCCACGCTTTCGAGCACGGCCTCATCCGCTGACGCGCTATCACCTCTCGCACCTTTCGGCCGGTCCCTCTATCACCTACTGCGCAGAAATACCCATGCCGTAGGAAAGCAAATGCGTCATTCTGCCGAAGCGACGGCAGGGGCCGGGACCGTAGCTTGGCTGTATCAGGACCCCTAAGATCCGAGAACGGAAGGAAGACCGGCCATGGATTCGCAGCAGTACCCGGACCAGAGGTACATAGACCAGCAGCACACCGACGTGGACACCTTGATAGTGGGCGGTGGCCAGGCCGGACTCGCGCTCGCGTACTGGTTGGCCAAGGAAGGCCGCAATTTCCTCATTCTGGATCAGCACGAAAGGCCAGGGGATGCCTGGCGTCAGCGCTGGGACTCCCTCAAGCTGTTCACACCCGCCAAATATGACGGACTTCCCGGCCGGCCCTTCCCCGGAGACCGCCTTGCTTTCCCCACAAAAGACCAACTGGCCGACTACCTGGAAGACTATGTCCGCCGCTTTGACCTCCCGTTCGTGGCCGGCGTTCCCGTGGAGGAAATCAGGGCCGAGGGCGAGGGTTTCGTTGTCCGGGCGGCCGATCATACGTGGCGCTCGCGCAATGTGGTGATTGCCACCGGCGGACACCGTCTTCCTCAACGGCCTGCGTTTGCAGAAGAGCTTGATCCTGAAGTACTACAACTTCATTCACAGGACTACAAGAACCCCGGGCAACTGCGGGACGGAACTGTACTGGTGGTGGGGCTCGGAAATTCCGGAGCGGAGATTGCCCTTGACGTTGCCCCTTCTCATCACACGGTGCTGTCCGGCAGGCCCAGCGGCGAAATGCCAATGAAGCACGGCCGCGCAGCAGCCCGTTTTGCCCTGCCTGTGGTCAGGTTCCTTGGCGTCCACGTCCTGACACTCAACACGCCGATCGGGCGAAAGGCTGCCCCGGGGTTCAAGTCCATGGCTGCCCCGCTGATCCGGACAAAGACCAAGGATCTGGCTGCGGCCGGGGTTCAATTGCGCCCGAGGCTGGCAGGGATTTCTTTTGGCGTCCCGATTTTGGAGGACGGGACCCGCATGGAGGCCGAGAACGTCATCTGGTGCACCGGCTATCACGAGGACTACTCATGGGTGAAGCTGCCGGTCTTCGACGAGCGTGGTGAGCCCCTGCAGACCAGGGGAGTGGCCAACGACGTTCCCGGCGTCTACTTCATTGGCCAGGAGTTCCTGTTCGCGGCAGCCTCGGCAACGCTGCCCGGAGTGTGCCGGGACGCCCGCTACCTGGCGCGCAGGCTGGCAATGGAACGCCGTCCGGAGCGGGATGGTCGCCGTGGCAAGGAAACCCGCTTGCCAATGAGTCGGTAAAACAGCAACACAGCCGCGGCTGCTGAGACGATGCCCACCAGGTTCAGGGCAAGCTGCAGCGCCGATCCGGCCGCTTGGCTGTATTCGCCCAAGACCAAGGCGACGGCAACGTACCCTGCGGCGGGCACAGTGGTGACTGAGATGAAGACGCCCACCAGGGCCGAGGACCTGTGGCTGATCATGGACAACATGCCCGCTGCTCCCGCCAATGCGGCGAGGGGCCCAAACTCCGGGCCCACCACCATGGCGCCAACAATTGCGATGGTTGAATCGGTCACAATCCCGATCGCGGCCAGCTGCGTCGCAATCACCAGGAACGCCAGGAAGCTCCATGTCAGTTTGGAGTCCTCGCCCGTCTGCGTGGAAACCTCGTCCCAAATAACCGAGTCGGCCGATTCGCCGGGAGCCTCTTTCTCCGCTTGGTCGGCGCGCTCGGACAGAACGAGGTCCGGTGTCGAGATCGAGATTGACCCGTGGTCTGGAACTTTGAGGGCATGCAGCCGTTCGATCAGTTCTTCCGCGGATTCCCGCGCAATCTGGACAGTTATCAGATCGCCGGCAGGGACCACGGAAGCACCCTTGAAGACGGCCACCCCGGCAGTCCCTGTCTGTCCGGAGCAGCATTCCAGGACGGCTTCGGACAACTCCGCCGGCACGCAGATGCGCAGCTGTACGATCATTGCTTTCCTTCCGTTGACCCGGCTCCAGCGTAGTTCCGTGTGTATCCCTTTTTGATGATTCAGGCACAGGCCACGCACAGGCAGGACTGGCAAAATTCATAGCCGGACATGAGCTGATTGACCCTGAAGGACCGGTCCATGGGACGGCGCCGACTGGGTTGGAGCCCCTGACCGGCGTATGATGGATGCTTTGTGCCACAGCTTTTGAGGAACTGCCTAACGTGACTATGCCAACGATCCCAGCCCCTGCCCGCGCCGGCAGGCGGTCTTCCGGACCCGTTGCAAAGTCGAAGTTCCGCCCCGAGATCCAAGGCTTGAGGTCCCTTGCCGTCCTGATGGTGGTGAGCTACCACATCTGGATCGGCAGGGTTTCCGGTGGCGTGGATGTCTTCCTCCTGATCTCGGCGTTCCTTATGACGCTGCAGTTCACCGGCCGCTACAAACAGGGCCGTCCCATGGATCTTGTGCGGCACTGGCTGCACCTGTTCCGGCGGCTGCTGCCCGCCGTCGTGGTGGTTCTCCTGGCCACGCTCGCGGCGACATTTACCTTCCTTCCGCCCACACGGTGGGTGGAGGTGGTCCACCAGGCGTGGGCTTCACTGTTCTACTTCGAAAACTGGCTCCTGCAGGGCCTGGCCGTGAACTACTACGCAACCGACCACAGCCTCGCCAGTCCGCTCCAGCACTTCTGGTCCCTCTCCATCCAGGGCCAGGTGTTCATCTTGTGGCCGGTCATTTTCGCTACCGTCGCGGTTCTTTGCCGCCGGTTCAGCCTGAGGTACCGGGCCACCCTCGCTTACGTTTTTGCGATAATTTTTGTCCTCTCCCTCACCTACTCCGTCATTTTCACGGCGACCAACCAGGCTGTGGCGTACTTCGATACGTTTGCGCGGCTGTGGGAGTTCGCCTTGGGCACGTTGCTGGCGCTGATTCTTCCGGGGCTGAACTTCGCCAAGCCTGTGCGCATCATCATGGGATGGGTCGGCGTGGCAGCCATGCTCAGCTGCGGCGTTCTGCTGCAGGTGCAGACGGCCTTCCCCGGTTTTGTTGCCCTGTGGCCCACTTTGGCTGCAGTTGCCGTGATTGCCGCAGGCCAGACCGGGAGCCGTTTGGGCGTGGACAGGATCCTGAGTTCAAAATTCCTGGTCCGGCTCGGTGACAACTCCTACGCCCTTTACCTGTGGCACTGGCCCATCCTGGTGATCGCCCTGGCATGGAGCGGCAAGGATCACGCAGGCTGGCTGTCTGGAACGGTCATCATCGCTTTGTCGCTGGTGCTCGCATTCCTGACCACCAAGTACGTGGAGAAGCCGTTCCGGGAATGGAAGTGGCCCGAGGTCAAGCGCCGCCGTTCGGCCATCGCCATCGCAGCCTGCCTTGCCGTGGCGTGCGCGCCGTTGTTGGGGTTCCAATACAAGCAGGACCTGGACCTCAAAGCAGCGCAGGCCCAGGCGTTCAACGACAACCCCGGTGCCCACGCGCTGGTCCCTGGCTACGTGGATCTGGTCAGCGACGGCGCCAAGACGCTGCCCACTGCTGAGCAACTTCCGGAAGACTGGGCAAAGCTGGCCGGCCCCTGCGAGGGCGATGCCAAGCCGGAGGACAAGCAACTGCAGGACAAGTGCCAGCAGAATGGCGTGGGGGAGGACGCCGAGCGGGAAATCCTGGTGTTGGGCGACTCCCATTCCCAGCAATGGCTTGCCGCCCTTGGCCCCTTGGCCGAGGCTGGGAACTGGAAAGTGACTGCCCTCTTGCTGGGCGGATGCCACTTCATGCCGGAGAACCCGGATGCTGACCCTGGTTGCAACGACTTCAACGCCGCCGCTTTCAGGTACGCCGCGGAGAAGGCTCCGGACACCGTTTTCATGGTGGGTACCATGGCTTCTCCCTCGTCACCGGATGAGCAGTTGGTGTACGGCTTTGAGCAGACGGTGACCAACTTCAATGACCTCGGCATTGAGGTGGTGGCCATTCGTGACAACCCGCGCTATGACTACAACGTCACCGAATGTGCGTTGTCCAAGGGGGTGGACAGCGCCGACTGCAAGTCCGACCTTCCCGAGGTCCTTGCCGCAGAGAGCCCCTTCGCAGCCGTCCAGGGAACGTTCGGCAACGCAGCCTTCCTGGACCTGACGGACCTCCTCTGCGACGGCATTACTTGCCCCAGTGTGGTGGGAAACGTGTTCGTGTATTTGGACGATAACCACTTGTCCAGGACGTACGTGACCAGCATGGCTGAGATGTTTGAGGAAAGGTGGTTTGCCGCGACGGGGTGGCAGCGATGATGGACGCACCTACTGCCGTGGCGGCACCTGCCCAGGAGCAGCGCACGACGACGAAACCCGGCTTCCGTCCGGAGGTCCAGGGCCTGCGTGCCCTGGCTGTGGTGATGGTGGCGGCCTATCATATTTGGCTTGGCAGGGTTTCCGGCGGAGTGGATGTTTTCCTGCTCATCTCGGCTTTCCTGCTGACACTGTCCTTCACCCGCAAACTTGAAAGCGGGAAACCGCTGAGGTTGCTGCAGCACTGGCTTCACGTCTTCAAGCGGCTGTTGCCGGCCGTCGTCGTGGTTTTGTTGGGCGTCCTCACAGCCACGTGGGCCTTCATTCCGCAGAGCCGCTGGCCCGATGTCCTCGCAGAGGCGTGGGCGTCGCTGCTGTACCGGCAGAACTGGCAACTGGCGGAGACGGCCGTTGATTACTATGCCCAGGACCATGCGGGTGCGAGCCCGCTCCAGCACTTCTGGTCCCTCTCGGTGCAGGGCCAGGTGTTCATCCTGTGGCCGCTGGTCTTCGCCGCCGTCGCGTTGTTGCAACCGCAGTTGGCCAGGCTCTTCCCTGGCCGGAAGGCTGTGGCCCACCGGAGGCTCCTCTTCATGGTGTTCGGGGCCGTTTTCGTGGCATCCCTGGCGTTTTCCATTGAAGAGACCGCCAGTAACCAGGCCGTAGCGTATTTTGACACCCGGGCACGCCTGTGGGAATTCGCCCTGGGTTCCATGCTTGCCCTTGCCCTTCCCTACCTCAAGCCCGGACGACGACTCCGCGTTTTCCTGGGCTGGGCAGGCATCACCGCGATGCTGGCCTGCGGACTGGTCCTCACAGTGGACCGCTCATTCCCAGGCTTCATTGCGCTCTGGCCAACCTTGGCCGCCGCGGCCGTCATCATCGCCGGTCAGAGCCACAGCCGTTTCGGTGTGGACCGGATCCTCAGCTCACGTCCGCTGGTCCTGGTGGGGGACAACTCCTACGCCCTTTACCTGTGGCACTGGCCGGTCCTGGTGTTCTTCCTGCTGGTTTCCGGGGCGAGCACACCCAATCTCCTCCAAGGGCTGGCGATCATGGCCGCATCCATGCTGCTGGCTGTAGCCACCACCAAGTACGTGGAAGTTCCCCTG
This sequence comes from Arthrobacter sp. R3-55, assembly GCF_054161505.1. Lineage (NCBI taxonomy): Bacteria > Bacillati > Actinomycetota > Actinomycetes > Micrococcales > Micrococcaceae > Arthrobacter > Arthrobacter sp. R3-55. The sequence goes on from NZ_CP096423.1 coordinate 1,445,162, forward strand.
CGGCGCTGGCATTGGCCCAACGTCCGGTCCTGGCGTGCCGCCGTCGTGATTGCTTCCTGCGGTGCGCTGCTGGCGCTGCCCGTCACCGTATGGCAGGGTGCCATCGCATCCGAAAGCGCAGCGATCGCCGGGCAACCCAAGGAGCTGACCCCCGGCGCGGCCGCCCTCTCGCCGGAGTTCGTTGGAGAACCCACCCAGGAAGCGATGATTATTCCGGCGCCGGCCGCAATGAAGGACGAATGGGCAGACATTGACGGGCTGTGCACCGGTGACAACGTGCCCACGGATCCGTTGCTGGAGGGGTGCCTGCAGAACGATGAGCCCGAGCAAGTCACCAAGGAGATTGTGGTGCTTGGGGATTCGCATGCCCAGCAATACATGGCTGCGCTGGGCCCCATCGCCAAACAGCACGGGTGGGAAGTGGTGACGCTGTTGAAGGGTAGTTGCCGCTTTGGCGCAGAGTCCCCTGAACGGACAGAGGAATGCAACGAGTTCAACAAGGCTAGCGCCGCCTATGTCATGGAACGCCAGCCGGATGCGGTGTTCACTGTGGCCTCGCTGACCCATGCCACAGCACCTTTCGAGACTGAAGTCCCTGGCTACCTCGAAGGTATCCAGCCCTTCACCGATGCCGGAATCGACGTTGTGGGCGTCCGAGACAACCCCCGCTTTAGCATCAACATGCCCGAGTGTGTGCAGAAGAAGGGCCCGGATTCGCCGGACTGCAATGCCCCGCTTGAGGAGTCCCTGGCGGCGTCGTCGCCTTTGGACGACTACGTGGGCAAGGTGGAACGGCTCTACCTGATGGATATGAGCGACTTCATCTGCGAACAGGGTACGTGTCCGGCGGTGGTGGGCAACGTGTACGTGTACAAGGACGACAACCATCTCACCAAGACTTACGTGCAGAGCATGATCCCCATGTTCGAGGAGCGGCTCCTGGCTGCTACCGGCTGGTCCGGCAGCTAAGTCCAGTGCCGTTGCTCACACTCGGGCTCCGCGGAATATGGTGATTGGCGCCGAGGTTCTAGTATTTATGCAATACCTTCTGCGCAGGTAATTTCTGCACAGGTACCTTATGCACAGGCCAGTCCCGTAATGACGGGCTGGTCATCAGTTGCAACCCCTACCAGTTAAGCCCCCGGAACCCAGGTAAGAGGCGCACACTCATGACCCAGCCCGAACACGATCCCTTTGGCTTTGTTGGCCTGACGTACGACGACGTCCTGTTGCTCCCGGGCCACACCGACGTCATCCCGTCCGACGCCGACACATCCTCCCGCATCTCCAAGCGCATTTCGGTCCAGACCCCGCTGCTGTCTGCGGCCATGGACACGGTGACAGAGTCCCGCATGGCCATCGCCATGGCCCGCCAGGGTGGTCTGGGCGTTGTTCACCGTAACCTGTCCATCGATGACCAGGCCGAACACGTGGACCGCGTCAAGCGCAGCGAATCGGGAATGATCACCAACCCGTTGACCATCGGCCCGCAGGCCACCCTGCAGGAACTCGATGAGCTGTGTTCCCGGTACCGCGTATCCGGCCTCCCCGTGGTGGACAATGACGGACGCTTGCTGGGCATCGTCACCAACCGCGACACCCGCTTCATTCCGGAATCGGAATTCCCGCTGCGCAGTGTCAGCGATGCCATGACCAAGATGCCACTCATCACCGGGCACGTGGGCATCAGCCGCGAGGAAGCCTCGCACAAGCTTGCTACCAACAAGATCGAGAAGCTCCCGCTGGTCGATGAGCAGGGCCGCCTCAAGGGCCTCATCACCACCAAGGACTTCACCAAGGCAGAGCAGTACCCGCTGGCCACCAAGGACGACGAAGGCCGCCTGCGCGTAGGTGCCGCCATAGGCTTCTTCGGCGACGGTTGGGAGCGTGCCATGAAGCTGATCGACGCCGGCGTTGACGCGCTGTTCGTGGACACCGCCAACGGCCACTCCCAAGGTGTGCTGGACATGATCCGCCGGCTGAAGTCTGATCCCATTGCCGCGCACGTGGACATCATCGGCGGTCAGGCTGCCACCCGCGAAGGTGCACAGGCGCTGATCGACGCCGGTGCCGATGGCATCAAGGTTGGCGTTGGCCCGGGCTCCATCTGCACCACCCGCGTGGTTGCCGGCGTCGGTGTCCCGCAGATCACCGCAATTTACGAGTCCGCCAAGGCTGCGATCCCGGCCGGCGTTCCGCTGATCGCCGACGGCGGCCTGCAGTACTCGGGCGACATCGGCAAGGCATTGGTTGCCGGCGCAGATACCGTAATGCTTGGATCCCTCCTTGCCGGCTGTGAGGAGTCCCCGGGCGAACTCATCTTCGTCAACGGCAAGCAGTTCAAGAGCTACCGCGGCATGGGCTCCCTGGGCGCCATGCAGTCCCGTGGAAAGAACACGTCCTACTCCAAGGACCGTTACTTCCAGGCCGATGTCTCCGGCGATGACAAGCTCATCCCCGAGGGCATCGAAGGCCGTGTGGCCTTCCGCGGACCGCTGGCTTCGGTGGCTTACCAGCTGGTGGGCGGCCTCCGCCAGACCATGTTCTACACCGGGGCACCCACCATCCCGGAGCTGAAAGCACGCGGCAAGTTCGTCCGTATCACTCCTGCCGGGCTGAAGGAGTCGCACCCCCACGACATCCAGATGACGGTGGAAGCGCCCAACTACGGCTCCCGCTGATTTATCCCCGACTGTTCCCCGTGGAGTCATCTCCGCGGGGAACCGTTGTTTAACCGGACCGGCATATTTTGTCGGTCCCTAAGAATAGGCTGGGCACATGTCTGAAAGGCCCGCGCAACCGCGGCATCCGGAGTCGGTCCGCCTGAATCCGGGCAAGACGCCGCCCCGCAAGCTGGCGCTGCGTCCGTACGCGCGCGCCGTCGGGCAAGTCCTGAAGGTGAGCTTCAAAGCCTCACCCGTCGCGGTGATCATGAAGGTACTCGGTTCACTGATCTCTGCCACGCTGCCGCTGGTCACCACCTATTTCGCCGCGCTCACCACCACCGCCCTGGCGGCCGGCTACGCAGGGGATCCCGACGCCGGTCCGCAGGCCATCCTGTACGTCATCATCACCGCTGCGCTGGGCTTGTTCTGGGGTGCCTTCAGCAGCGTGGACCGCTACATCCAGCAGCTCATGAGCTTCAAAGTGGGCGCGATCGTGGGCGACATGATGTACCAGCGGTTCCTGGCCCTCGAGTTCTGGCGCTATGACGACAAGGAAACGGTGGATCTTTACGACCGCGCCAAGAGGTTCTCCGATTCCTACGCGCGGGTGCTGGACAGGATCGCCGCAATCTTCACCCAGCTGGTGTCCGTGATCCTTGCCATCGGTGCCTTGGTCCTGGTGAGCTGGTGGATCGCCGTCATTGTCCTGGTAGCGATCGTGCCCAGCGTATACCTGCAGTTCAAACTGTCGCGCGAGCAGATCGCCCACTGGAACACCCAAGTGGATTCACGGCGCCAACGCCGGATGATTGAGCAGAACCTGCTGCGGCCCCAGCACATCGCCGAAATGCGGCTGTACGGAATCGTGGGGTATCTCATGGATCTCCGGTCCCGGCTCCGGGATGCAGACGAACGGCGGCGCCTGGACTTCCAGAAACGCTACATTCCCAAGCAGCTGGCTGCGGATTCGCTCCAATACGGCGCCGAGGTAGTGTCCTTGATCTGGGTGGTGGGGCAGATCATCGCCAGGGCCCAGCCGGTAGGCCAGTTCCTCTACGTTCAGCAAATCGTCAGCCGTGCCCTGTCTACGGCCAACAACCTCGTATCCTCCTTGAGCTCCATTGACGAGGACCTTGCCAACCTCAAGGATTACGAGCTTTTCATGGCCCTGCCTGTTCCCAGCGGCAGCGAACAACCCCTGGCTTCATCGCCCGCCGTCGTGGAGCTGCGGGACATCCGCTTCAGTTACACGGGCAGCGACATTGAGGTCATCAAGGGCATTTCCATGACCATCAGGGCGGGGCAGCACATCGCCATCGTGGGAGAGAACGGCGCCGGTAAGTCAACGCTGATCCGTATCCTGGCAGGGCTGTACCGGCCCGATTCAGGCCAGGTCCTGCTCGACGGCGTTGACCTCGCCGGGATTGATGTCACCAGCTGGCACCGGCACCTGGCCGTGCTGAGCCAGGAATTCCTCAAATATGAGTTCGCCACCGCCGCGGAGAACATCTACCTCGGTGATGTTGACCAGCCCCGGGACGATGACCGGATCCGGCGGGCGGCATCGGATGCCGAAGCCATGGAGTTCATCAATAAGCTGCCCAACGGCTTGGAAAACCATGTCAGCAACTGGATGGAGGACCCCCGCGGCCGGAAGGGCAGCGGCCTGTCCGGCGGGCAATGGCAGCGGCTGGCCATGGCACGCAATTTCTACCGCGATGCCTCGTTCATGGTGATGGATGAGCCCACCTCGGCCATTGACGCCTTGGCTGAGCACCGGATTTTCACCCGGCTCTTCGCTGACAGGAGCAGCACCATCATTGCCATCAGCCACCGTCTTGCCACCATCGAGAAAGCTGACATCGTCTACATGCTGGAGGACGGCCGGATTGCGGAGCAAGGGACGCACAAGGAGTTGGTGGCGTTGAGGGGGCGCTACTTCCGGATGTTCGAATCCCAGCTCTCGGTCGATGAGAGCAGCCAGAACACCCCCTGAGACTTAGAGCGGGCCGTATCCGGCGTTGCCATGGGGATCGCGCCAGATGGCCAGGTCCTGCTCCAGCAGCGAACGGAAGCGGGGATCGTTCGCGGCTTTGTTGCGCAATAATTCACGGGAACGGCCCATGATGGTGGCCGGGACGATGATGGCGGCCACCAAGAGGCAGATGAGGAACGCAAGAACCGCGCCCAGCATCAGCAGCGTCGCAGGATCCTGCCACGTCGAGGGTTTAGCCGTGAGCGCGATCAGTCCCAGAAAGGTGATCAGGATGAACGCCACGAATGACAGCGCCCCCCGCAAGCTGCCGGGTCCACGATTGATGAGCACCCTGTCTGTATTTGGCAACCGGTCCCGCACCCGTCCGTAGAAGACACAGCAGAGCACGGATAGGGCCGCTCCGGGAAGGCTGAGGGAGGGAAGGGGGACCAGTGTGTCGAACCGAACGGCGAGGAGGACACCTAAAAGGACGAGGACTGCGCCCATCCCGATTCCTGCAGCCCAGGCGCCCATATAGGAACCCCGCGCGTCGGCGATTTCGCGCAGGCGGGATCGGGCACTGCTGGGAGAAATGGCGGAGAGCTCCGTGGACAACCAGTAGTCCAAGGGGTGGGCGTTGGGAAGTGGAGCGGGTCCTGTCTGATAACTCACGCGGGGCATTGCTCCCGGCCTGCACGGGCCTGTCTGGACAACAACCTCAACTGTCCAACGTGGAAGGCTCCGTAGAATTCGGGCGCCATGAATCCCCCTCGATAATGTTGCGCACACTTTGTGAAGTCTCCACTCTATTGGTCGAATCGGGGTTCTGAGAGGGGTCCAGTAAAGTAAGAGCCGTGACTTATGAGATTGAGATTGGCCGAGGCAAGCGTGGGCGTCGTGCCTACTCCCTGGATGACATTGCGATCGTCCCGAACCGCCGGACGCGTGACCCGAAGGACGTCTCTGTCTCCTGGCAGATTGACGCCTACAAGTTCGAGACCCCGGTGATCGCCGCTCCCATGGACTCCGTGATGTCCCCGGACACAGCAATTGCGTTCGGACGTCTCGGTGGGCTTGGCGTGCTGGACCTCGAAGGTCTCTGGACCCGCTACGAGGACCCTCAGAAGGTTCTCGACGAGATCGCCGGCCTCGCCGACGAGCCCAACAGCCCGGCTGTTACCCGTCGCATGCAGGACCTTTACAAGGCACCCATCCAGCCGGAACTCATCAGTTCCCGCCTGGCCGAAATCCGCGCAGCAGGCGTCACTGTGGCAGGCTCCCTGACCCCGCAGCGCACCCAGGAACACTACAAGACCGTGGTGGCTGCCGGCGTCGACATCTTTGTTATCAGGGGAACCACGGTTTCGGCTGAACACGTCTCCAAAAACCACGAACCCCTGAACCTCAAGCAGTTCATCTACGAACTTGATGTCCCGGTGATCGTTGGCGGTGCTGCCGGCTACACGCCCGCCCTGCACCTCATGCGCACCGGCGCGGCCGGTGTCCTGGTGGGCTTCGGCGGCGGCGCCACCACCACCACCCGCCGTGCGCTGGGTATCCATTCGCCCATGGCCTCCGCCATCTCCGACGTCGCTGCCGCCCGCCGCGATTACATGGATGAGTCCGGCGGCCGCTACGTTCACGTCATTGCCGACGGCGGCATGGGCAGTTCCGGTGACATCGTCAAGGCCATCGCCATGGGCGCAGACGCCGTCATGCTTGGCAGCGCATTGGCCCGAGCTGAAGAGGCACCCGGCCGCGGATGGCACTGGGGTCCGGAAGCGCACCACCTCGAATCACCCCGTGGCGACCGCGTTAACGTTGGAACCGTAGGCCCCTTGGAGGAAGTCCTCTTCGGACCCGGCCACCACACCAACGGCACGTCCAACCTGATCGGTGCGCTGCGCCGTTCCATGGCGACCACGGGCTACTCGGACCTCAAAGAGTTCCAGCGCGTCGACGTCGTGGTTTCGCCTTACGCGGGCAACTGATAATTACGCGCTGAAAGCCCCTGCTGACTGCCGATTCCGATCGGAGCCAACAGGGGCTTTCCTCGTTGTCAGGGATTCTGCCTTCACCGCTGGCCTGCATTGCCCTGCCCAAGGCGGCAGGCAACAAGTAGGGTAGGGGATTACCAGCTGTTGCGTTTGAGGAGGGGTCCGATGAGCAATGTCGCAGGCGGTCCGCAGGTGAGTTCCCCGGGAGCGCTAAGCCCGGAATCCCGTGCCGCATCAATCGAAGTCCTGAAAGCCACTGCCGAGGCCGGCAAGGAGCTCGACATCCTGATTGTAGGTGGCGGCGTGGTGGGAGCCGGAGCTGCCCTGGATGCCGTCACGCGGGGCCTCACAGTGGGCATCGTGGAAGCACGGGACTGGGCTTCAGGTACCTCCTCCCGGTCCTCAAAGCTCATCCACGGAGGCCTCCGATACCTGGAGATGCTTGATTTCGGCCTGGTCCAGGAAGCGCTCCAGGAACGGGGACTGCTGATCCAGCAGATAGCACCCCACCTGGTGCGGCCCGTGCCCTTCCTGTACCCGCTGACGCGAAGGCTCTGGGAGCGTCCCTACGTCGGTGCAGGCATCATGCTCTACGACACGTTGGGGTTGACCTCCGGCCACAGCCGCGGCGTTCCCATGCACAAGCACCTCTTCAAGCGTGGAACCCTGCGCGCTGCTCCCAGCCTGAAGGACGATGCCTTCGTGGGATCGATCCGCTACTACGACGCACAGGTGGACGACGCCCGCCTGGTGGTCAACGTGGTCCGGACGGCGGCCCACTACGGTGCCCATGCGGCCAACAGGCTGCGCGTGGTGGACTTCCTCCGCGAGGGCGAACGCGTGGTCGGAGCCAAGCTGGAAAACCAAGAGGACGGCAGCACCTTTGAAGTCCGGGCAAAGCAGGTGGTCAACGCCACCGGAGTCTGGACGGACGAAACACAAGCCATGGTCACCGACCGCGGCCAACTCAAGGTCCGCGCCTCCAAGGGCATTCACCTGGTGGTGCCGCGCGATCGCTTCCAATCCACGGTGGGATTGATCCTTCGCACTGAAAAGTCGGTGTTGTTTGTCATCCCCTGGGGCCGCCACTGGATCATCGGCACCACGGACACCGATTGGAAACTGGACAAGGCCCATCCCGCTGCATCCAGCAAGGACATCGACTACGTCCTGGAACACGTCAACAAAGTCCTCAAGCGTCCACTGACCCGTGAGGATGTGGAAGGGGTCTACGCCGGCTTACGGCCTTTGCTGGCCGGCGAGAACGACTCCACGGCCAAACTCTCCCGGGAACATGTGGTTGCGCATCCTGTTCCAGGGCTGGTGGTGGTAGCCGGCGGCAAATACACCACGTACCGCGTCATGGCCAAGGACGCCGTGGACGAGGCCACCCGGGCCATGGACGAGCGGGTTCCCTCCAGTTGCACCGAGACCATCCCCTTGCTGGGAGCGGAGGGTTTCAAGGCAGCCTGGAACCGGCGGGGGCGTTCTGCCGAGGAAGCAGGCGTCCACGTCGCCAGGGTTGAGCATCTGTTGAACCGCTACGGCTCCATGACGCAGGAAGTCCTGGAATTGATCTCCCGGCGACCGGAACTGGGGGAGCCCCTACCTGGTGCCGATGACTACCTCGCCGCTGAGGTTGTCTACGCAACAACGCACGAGGGAGCCCGCCATGTCCACGATGTTTTGACGCGTCGGACCCGGATCTCGATCGAATCGTGGGACCGGGGTGTGGCAGCCGTCCCGGTAGTAGCTAAGCTGATGGGAGAAATCCTTGGCTGGAGCGAGAATCAGCGCGAAAGCGAGATCAAGCACTACCTGGCACGCGTGGACGCTGAACGGCTCAGCCAGCAGCAACCCGACGACGAATCGGCCGATGCCGCGCGCATGGGAGTGGATGACATCGTTCCCCTTCGCTGACCAGCTCAGGAAAATGCGGCCGGAAGGCCACACTGGAGGGAACACACTTGGCTGAACCACTTGACCGGTATGACGCAGAACTGACCACCCCGGACACCGTCATCCTTGAACTTGTCGCCGAGGACAAGATCGACGCCGCTGCCCAGCTGGCCCACAAGCTCCATGCTGCCGGCCGGATCACCAACCTTGAAGGCTTCCTGGAGCAGGTGCACTCACGGGAGCACCAACTGGCCACAGGACTCCCCGGCGGCATCGGCCTTCCGCATGCCCGCAGCGAGTTCGTGGACAGGATCTCGATCGCCGTGGGGGTGACCAAGTTCGGCCACGCCCTGGACTTCGGGGCAACCGACGGCCCGGCAACCTTGATCCTCCTCATCGCCACCCCTGCCAGTTCCTTCTCCGACCACCTCGAGGTCCTGGCCACCCTGGCGCGTTCCTTGTCCAAGGAGTCTTTCCGTGAGTCCCTCCGGCGGGCCCACGATCCCGAGGTCATCTCCGAACTGATCAACTCCAGCTTGGTGTTCTTCGACCACTAAAGATTGGGCCAGGCCCTTTCGTGTCGACTTCGTCGCCACGCAGGGACCCTGCTGCCCCACTCCAGGGGCAGGCCCTTTCGTGTCGACTTCGTCGCCACGTAGGGACCCTGCTGCCCCACTCCAGGGGCAGGCCCTTTCGTGTCGACTTCGTCGCCACGCAGGGACCCTGCTGCCCCACTCCAGGGGCAGGCCCTTTCGTGTCGACTTCGTCGCCACGTAGGGACCCTGCTGCCCCACTCTTGGGGCAGCAGCCCCGCCCTTAGCCGGTTCGTTGTTCTACAGCCGGACGAAGTACGGTTAAGGGGTGTTGAAAACCGCGTTGAAACCCCGCTGGATCGCAGGACTGGTCTTTGCGCTTCTGTTATCCGGGGTGTTTGTGCTGCTCAGCCAGTGGCAGCTCAGCCGGTCCGCCCAGCACGAGCCTCCGGCGCCGTCCAGCATTGAAGAAGTCAAACCGCTGGTGGACGTCCTCAAACCCGGCCAGTTCTTCCCCGGATCCGTCTCGGACCAGATGGTCACCGCCACCGGAACCTACGATCCCGCCAAGCAGGTTCTTGTAGAGGGCCGCCTTTACAACAACCAAAAGGGTTTCTGGATCGTCTCGGCCTTTGCCGTCAACAACGCTCCGACTCTGAGCGGTGTTGCTGCCTCTGCCCAAACCTGGATCCCTGTGGCGCGCGGCTGGGTGGCCGATGCCGCCCAAGCCGGCCCTCCGCCGTCGGGCACCATCACGTTGACTGGTCGCCTTATTCCCTCTGAAGCGCCCGTTCCCAACGTCGACGCTGGTCCAGGCCGTGCGTCCGCGGTTTCAGCCGCGGAACTCATCAACAAGTGGGAAGTCTCCAGCTACCCGGGGTTCATCGCTGCGACGTCTGAAGAGTCCGGGGGTGCGGTCCTTCCCCTTGATGATGACGTCAAAGCACTGAACATCCCGCCCCAGCCGCCCGCGGAGCAGGTCAACTGGCTGAACCTCTTCTACGCCGTGGAATGGGTTGTCTTCGCCGGGTTCTCACTCTTCATCTGGTGGCGCCTGGTCAAGGACGACTACCGTCGCGACCTCGAAGAAGACGAAGACTACGACGACGACGTTGAGGACGACGCCTACCCGTCCGCTCCTTCCGGGACCACCACAGAACCTACAAGCCCAGAGCCAGAACAAAAGGTGCAGCAATGATTGAGCCAAAACCGGCCATCCAGCCCGAGCAATCCGGACCCAAGCCCAAGAAGCGGCGGTTTGGCGGAACGGAAGCCCAGATCCGTTCGGCCTTGAAGTTCTACAAAGTCATGGCGTACCTGACCGGTGCCATGCTGCTCCTGCTGTGTGCGGAATTGATCGCCCGCTACGGATTTGGAGTCTCACTCTTCGCCGGCGGCACGAACGCCGTCACGGGCCAGCCTTTCGGCTTCGGTTTCGCGGAATCCGAGCCCAAAGGCGTGATCGGCGGGTTCAACATCTCCACGTCGGTACTGATCGTGCACGGCTGGATGTATGTGGTGTACCTGGTGTCCAACTTCCGGCTGTGGTCGCTCATGCGCTGGCCGTTCTCAAAGATGATCCTGTTGGCTTTGGGCGGCGTCATCCCCTTGCTGTCCTTCATCGTGGAGAAGAAGTTCCACGCGCAGGTCGAAGCCGAGCTTGCCGCCAACCCGCGGGCCTCCAAGCGATACTAGGAGCGCACGGCATCCCATTGCGGGATGTGCGGAGGGGTGCATTGTGAGATGCCTTACGGCAGGGGCTTTTTGGCCCCTGGCCGCCTCCGCCAAGGTGCACCGGGACGGCTCGGCAAAGTAGTCTTGTCTGGTGACTACTCCCACCGCACCCCAAACTTCCCAGAAGCCGGTGCTGGTTGTTGACTACGGTGCCCAGTACGCGCAGCTGATTGCCCGCCGCGTCCGCGAAGCGAATGTGTATTCGGAAATTGTTCCGCATACCTTCACCACCGAGCAGCTTCTGGCCAAGAACCCGGCAGCCATCATCCTTTCCGGAGGGCCCTCCAGCGTGTACGCAGAGGGTGCCCCGTTCGTGGGTGCTGACCTCTTCGAGGCCGGTGTTCCCGTGTTCGGCATCTGCTACGGATTCCAGGCCATGGCCAATGCCCTGGGTGGCAAGGTAGCCCAGACCGGTTTGCGGGAGTACGGTGCCACCGAAGCCCTCCTGGTAGGTGACGCGCGCTCCATCCTCGATGGCGTCCCGGCGTCCCAGAACACCTGGATGAGCCACGGCGACTCTGTCCACGAAGCCCCTGAGGGCTTCGAGGTCCTGGCCACCACGGCCGGAGCTCCGGTAGCTGCCTTCGCCAATGATGAGAAGCGCCTTTACGGTGTGCAGTGGCACCCGGAAGTGAAGCACTCCGTCCTTGGACAGCACGTCCTGGAGAACTTCCTGTTCAAGGGTGCGGGCCTGAGCCCCAACTGGACCACAGGCAACATTCTCGAAGAGCAGGTGGACCGGATCCGCGAGCAGATCGGGGACTCCAAAGTAATCTGTGGCCTCTCCGGTGGCGTGGACTCCGCTGTAGCTGCGGCTTTGGTCCAGCGCGCCGTTGGCGACCAGCTGACCTGTGTCTTCGTTGACCACGGACTCCTGCGTGAAGGCGAAGCCGAGCAAGTTGAGCGCGACTTCGTGGCGGCCACGGGAGTCAACCTCTACGTCGCCAATGAGCAGGAGCGTTTCCAGTCGGCTTTGGCCGGCGTCAGCGATCCCGAAACCAAGCGCAAGATCATTGGCCGCGAATTCATTCGCGCCTTTGAAGAAGCGGAGCGGGCGATTATCGCCCAGGCTGCTGCCGAAGGCGAGAAGATCAAGTTCCTGGTTCAGGGAACCCTGTACCCGGACGTCGTCGAATCAGGCGGCGGCGAAGGTGCTGCGAACATCAAGAGCCACCACAACGTGGGTGGGCTTCCCGAGGACCTGCAGTTCGAGCTCGTTGAGCCACTGCGGGCCTTGTTCAAGGACGAAGTCCGTGCCGTGGGTGCCCAGCTTGGCTTGCCGCAGGAAATCGTGGGCCGCCAGCCCTTCCCGGGCCCCGGCCTGGGAATCCGCATTGTTGGCGAAGTGACCAAAGAACGGTTGGACCTCCTGCGCAAGGCTGACGCCATTGCCCGTGCGGAGCTTACGGCCGCAGGGCTGGATAACGATGTCTGGCAGATGCCGGTAGTCCTTTTGGCCGACGTCCGCAGCGTTGGCGTTCAGGGTGACGGCCGAACTTACGGCCACCCGATCGTGCTGCGTCCGGTGTCCTCCGAGGACGCAATGACGGCTGACTGGTCGCGGTTGCCCTACGACCTCCTGGCCCGCATCTCCAACCGCATTACCAATGAGGTTGATGGTGTGAACCGTGTGGTGCTGGATGTCACCAGCAAGCCACCGGGAACCATCGAGTGGGAATAGCATTCTAAAGTGGCCGGCTTCCTCTGGGAGGCCGGCCACTGTGCTTAACCCTCACGGTGTCTCTGCCAATTCGGCAGGCACCTGTGAAATGACGGCGAATTTCGCGTCTGAACAGCGTTGCGGAGCGGAGTGCCAAGGTATTCCCGCTACCCTCGAAGGTATGCCGGTATGGTCCAAGGCGTCTAAAGCTAGTACAGAAAAGAAGGCAGAAGTTGTGTCATTAGGTCAAGGCCAGGAAGAGGGCTCCGAAGAGCTCCGCAAATGGCTGTCTGGTCTTAAACCCGTCACCGGGGCGGACACGATGCTGCGTTTCGTCAAGACGCCCGAAGGCGCCATCGATCTGAGCAACGCGCACCCGTCGGGGTTGGCGCAGTTGCTGGCAGGTCGCAGAACACGCCTGTCCACACTGATCCGGGACAGGCAGCAGTACCTCGTAGCGGCCCGCGCCGCCCGCAACATCAGGTCAAAGATCTTTGAGCTGAGCAATGACCGCGGCATTGAAGCCGGTTATTTGTCCGCAGGCACCGTTGTGTGGACCTCCGCCGTGGGCGGAAAGCCGCAGCGGGTCTCGGCGCCGGTGATGCTCGCTTCCATCATCCTGACCATTCGGCCGGGCGAAGATGACTTTGAGCTCCAGCTCACCGAGCAGGCGCGCATGAATCCTGCCCTGGTGCGCCACCTCAAATCAGTGCACGGCATCGTCTTTGACGTCAATGCCGTAGCCCGAATGGCCTACAACACTGCCCGGTTCGATCCCCAGCCAGTGCTGGACCGCCTGGCCACACTGGTCCAGCCCATTCATGGGGCCGAGGTTGAGTTCAACTTGCTGGTCACCACCCTGGCTGACCTTTCCGGTAACCTCGATGATCCTTGGATCAACATGAACAACCCCACCGTAGCGGCCCTTGCTGTTGCGGCAAACGGTGGTGATATTGAGCCTGAGCCCATCAAGGCGGGCCGGTTCCCGAGCCTTGACTTGCGTGACCCGGCAGATGAGCTCCTCCTGCTCGATGCCGACACAGACCAGCAGTACGTGGTGGATGCCGTCCGTGCAGGGGATTCCCTGGTTGTCAGCACCCCGCCCGGAAGTGGACAGACCCAGACGGCCATCAACGCGATCGGCGCGCTGGTCAGCGAAGGAAAATCCGTCCTGGTGGTAGGTGACAGGCAGTCCAGCCTGGCGGGACTTTCCGCGCACCTTGAATCGCTGGGCCTTGATTCCATGCTGTTCCGCCCCGGTAACGGGACTACGCCTCAGCAACTCAAGGGCCAGCTGGTTCGCGCGATCATGCGCAATGAAAAAGCCCTTGAACCTCAACTGGGTAACTTGCACCAGACGCTGACCGGACACCGGCACGCCCTGATGGACCACGTAGCCTCGCTGCATAATGTCCGTGATCGCTGGGGTTGCTCGCCGTACCAGGCCATGCAATCCCTTGCAGAACTGACATCCATCCATCCCGCACCTTCCACCACGGTCCGCCTGAAGCGCAGCGTGCTGGACAATATCAAGGACCGGGAGGAACTGGCCGGGCGCCTGCGCCGGGCAGCTGAGCTTGGCAGCTTCAGCCGGGCATCCACCTCCAGTCCCTGGTACGGGGCGCGGTTGGTCACCCGCAAAGAAACCGAGGAAGCCCAGCAGCTCGCCCGCTTGGCGGAGGAGAAGCTCCCCATCCTGCGGGATCGGATGAAGCAGGTGTCCGATCACGCTGAAATCCGGCTGGGGGATACCTTCACCGAATGGGGTGCGCAGCTCGAGCTGCTCATTGCTGTCCGGGAGAGCCTGGACAAGTTCACTCCGGACATTTTCGACCGGCCGGTGCACGACCTCATTTCCGCCACCGCCAGCTCGGCCTGGCGTCGTGAGCGCAACTTGGAGATGCCCTCCATGCAGCGTTCCCGCCTGCGCCGGGTAGCCAAGGAATACGTTCGGCCCGGAGTGCACATTGCCGACCTCCACAGTTCCCTGGTCCTGGTTCAGGAGCAGCGGGCCCTGTGGGCCGGTTACGCCACTACCCAGCGTCACCCGGCAGTGCCGTCGGGACTTGCCGATCTTGGTTCGCTCTACCGGGAACTGGATGGAGAACTGCACCGTCTCGGTGCAGCCCTCAAGCACACCAGGGACGGTGGCTCCCTGCACGGAACCCCCTACTTGGAGCTGATGGAGCGGTTGGAACGGCTCGTTGCCGACACCGCCACGTTGGAGACCCTCCCTGAGCGCACCCTCCTGATTGAAGAAATGCGTGAGCACGGCCTGGGTGAGCTTCTATCCGACCTCGCTGCCCGGGAAGTTCCCGCCGCCTCCGTGGCCGCTGAATTGGATCTGGCGTGGTGGCAGTCCGCTTTGGAAGCCATGATCAGCGGTGACGACTACCTGGCCATGTCCGACGGCGATTCGCTGCGCCGCCTTGAAGCTGAATACAGGCTTGCAGATCAGGCGCACATCGCCAGTGGCGCAGCCCGTCTCCGCTGGCAGTTGGCGCAGAAGTGGCGCCAGGGGCTGCTTGACCACCCCAGGCAGGCGGAATTGCTGCGCGCCCTCCTGAAGGATGGCAGGGTCACCTTGCCCGCCCTGAGTGCCCAAGCGCCGGATCTTGTCCCGCTGTTGGTGCCCGTGTGGTCGGTCAGCCCTTATCTCCTGACGGGAGTTCTCCCGGCCGAGCAAAAGTTCGACGCCGTGGTGGTGATAGACGCCGAGTCCACCTCCCTGCAGGCCGTCCTTCCTGCCATCGCGCGGGCGAAGCAGGTGGTGGCCTTCGGCGACGCGAAGATCGCCCATGCACGTACCTTCAGCGTTGCCGTGGAGCCGCCGGTAGCCGGTGTCGCCAGCCACGAAAATGTCGACAGCGCCTTCAAAGCACTGGCAAGGGTCCTTCCCACGTGGCAACTGAACTGGGTCTACCGGGCAGTGGACGAGGACCTGATCCTTCAGCTGAGCAAAAATTACTACGACGGCGGCCTGCGCCGCTTGCCTGACGGCAACTCGGTCACGGGCTTGGACCGTTCCATCCTGGTGGAGTACATTCCCGATGGCACCGGGCTTCCCGGCGCGGACCATGAGGGCGTTGAATCCGTGACCGCCGAGGTCAACCGCGTCGTTGACCTGGTGTTCGAACACGCCAGGCTCCGGCCCCGCACCTCTTTGGCTGTAGTGACGGCCAGCCTTCGCCACGCCGCCCGCATCGGCGAGGCCATCAGGCTTCAACTGCCCAACCACCCTTTGCTGTCCACCTTCTTCGGAGCCGGCCCGGAGTCCTTCCGTGTAGTGGATTTGGAGCGCGCGCAGGGCTTGGTGCGTGACCACGTGATTTTCTCGCTCGGCTACGGTCGCACGCCGCATGGCCGCGCACTGCACACGTTCGGTCCGCTGTCCGCTGAGGGTGGCCGGAACCGGTTCGCTTTGGCCATGACCCGAGCGAGGCGTTCCATGCATGTCCTGAGCTGCTTCCGTCCCGAGGACCTTGACCTTGATCGGCTGGCTCACGGCGCGGTGGACTTCTACGAACTGCTGGACCGGGAACTCTCCGGAAACAGCAATCTGGGTACGCCCGCGTCCCGTGCTGTTGCCAGTGAACAGGCCCTCGGTGAGGATCCCTTGGTTGCTGATCTCGGAGAACGCCTGCGGGCACGCGGAGCCCGTGTCTGGCATCTCTATGATGGCGTGCTGGATATTGCTGCTGCCGCTGATCCCGTTCACACGATTGGCCGGGAGGGAGCAGAAATTCCCACCCCGGTTGCCATTGAGTCAGATGGCACCGAGCGTTACCGCCGGATGAGTGTCCGGGAGCGCAGCAGGCTGCGGCCTCAACTGCTGGAGCGCATGGGATGGCGTTACATGTCCCTGTGGACCATTGAGGTCTTCACCGATCCTTCGTCGTGCGCTGATCGCATCGGTTCCTACCTGGGGCTGGAGAATCATATTCCGCGGTCCTCGTCGCAACATGGCTTCCTTGACATGGACGTTGAACAATTGAGTGTGGATAAGGGGCAGCCAACGTTTGCTCCGAGTCCGGTGCAAAAGACATCCGCCCGGCTCGATGAAGCTACAGGTGGCGCAGACAGCGAAACAGAAACCGGGAAAGAAGTACCACTGATGGAACAAACAACCTCTCCGGAAGACGGGACAGAGGCGGAATCTGCAGCGTCCGGCGACGATACCGCTGAAGAGGCTTCCGACGCCCAGGCCGCTACAGTCAAACCCGGCGTCAGTGGCATTCTTCCCACGAAGGCCGCCGAAGACGACCCCCGGCGCTGGGGCGATGAGTCCGGTTACGATCATGAGCAGTGGCTGAAGGAACAAAAGCCGCCGCACTGGGGCTGACCGAAGGCCAGCGCCGGAACCGCCCGTCATGGGCTGACCAAAACAAAGAAAAGCTTGCCTTGCGTTGACGCGCCGGCAAGCTTTTCTGCTTGTTGTGGATCCGCGGCAACCACCACTAATCCTTCGGTATCGCTGGTGCCCAGCCATTCGCCCCCTTTTCCTCCATGGGCTGAGGTCCAGAGAACAGGGACGGGACCGGCGAGTACCTGGGTTTGCCTCGACTCGTCATAGGATCCAGCTGCGGTGAGGACCACAGTGACCAACTGGCCGGGGGAGAGGAGCTGGATGGAGGACGGATCGGCCATTCGCACGGGTACGGCGGCCGTACCCACGGGTGATCCGGTGAGAAGCCCAGGCCCCAGGAGGCTGGACTCCGTGGGGATCTGCCCCCGGCTTAGAGCTGCAGCCAGTTGGCGTCCGACGAGGGCTCCAGCGTCTGAGGGCACTCCGGAAATGGCGAGGTCCGGGGGCACTTCCACCCTCGCGAAGTCCGCTTCTGTCAGAGTGGTTCCCGTTGGAAGGTCACGCGCGGCCACCAGGACGGTGACCCGCTGCTCAGATACCGGGGTCAGTTGCTGGACGGCAATGCCGGCGGCCAAGCACAGCAGGAGGGCAACGGTGAGCCGGCGGTTCCGGGCAATCCACGAGCCAATCCTTCGCCTTCCGCGCTGGGGGGACGAACGATTCAGAGACCGGGGGAACGTTGAAGCACCAGAGCGGAGAGATGCCCGCCCGGTAGCGGCGGAGGTAGCCGGGCGTCGGGGACCATTAGTGGACGCTGAACGCCGGGCACGGGCAAGGAGGGCGCTTCGAGACTGTTGTGGCATGCCGCCACGTTAGCCAGCCGATCGGCACCTCAAACAGCGGCCCGGAGGGCTATGTGGAAAACCGCGCCGCAGGAGTCAGCTGGCTGCAGCCGCCGGCGCCGGGGCGGCAGCAGGAGCAGTCGACGCGGAGGCAGGTGCAGCCGGCGCAGCTGAAACAGTACTGCCCTTGGCATCGCGGGAATCAGTCCGGTAGAAACCCGAGCCCTTGAAGACGACGCCGACGCTGTTGAACTTCTTGCGAAGGGCGCCCTTGCATTCGGGGCACTCCGTCAGGGAGCTGTCAGAGAAGGACTGGACGATGTCAAAGGCATGGTCACAGTCTTTGCAGGCGTATGCGTATGTGGGCACTGAGTTCCTCCTTCAGGACAAAGGTCAGGTCCTGTGCGGCGATGGTGAAGATTTCTCTTCCCATTAGCAGTCGCAGGGCCTGAGTGCCAATTCTATCATCCGTCCACCGCGCATGCGCCAGCGCATGTGCCGGACCTCACGGGCATCCAATGCGGCCGCGCTGTACGCCTCAGGCTTTACCCGCCGGGCCGTCGGGATCTGCCGGGTCGTGGAGCCGGATTACGCCGGAGGGAGTCAGCACTTCCTCAACGGGGCGGTCAAATGGTTCGGCGGCAATCGAACCCGAAGGCAACAGGTCGTCGTCGTAAATTACCGCAATGGTGGGTGGCCGCCCGCCGGAAGCGTCGAGTCCTTGGAGGAGCCGATCGTAATAACCGCCGCCTTGGCCGATCCGGTTGCCGTCCCTGTCCACTGCTGTGGCAGGCATGAAGATTCCGGCAGCCCCGGCCACCACTTGGCTTTCAAGCCGTTCGCCCTCCGGTTCGTCGATAGGAGCATAGGACGAGCGCACAAAAACTGTTGACGGGGTCCAGTAGACCCAGCTCAACTGCCTGCCGGGCTCGCAAACGGGAAGGAGGACCCTGTGCCCGGCCTCATGCAGTGCCTGGATAAGCGGCATGGTGGGGGGTTCAAAGGCGACGCCGAGGTAGACGGCAAAAGTGGCCTCCGTGGAGGAGGAGGCTGCAGCCGCCCACGCCGTTCCATGCTGCGCGATCGACCTGCCGGCGGCTGCGATCTGCTCGGGGGAAAGGGTCCGCCTTTGGAGGCGATGGCTGCTGCGGAGGTCTTCCTTTGATGCCATGGGTGTCCGATCGTGAGGTTCGCCTGATGCAAGTGCGGCAACAAAGCTGCCATCCGGTCGGCAGAAATGTTGTCCCGGCGCGGCGAGGGTTTAGCCGATGATGTATTCCTTCCGTTACATTAGTCCGGTGACTCTCGATAACAATGCTGTCCGTAAGGCCGTCATCCCCGCAGCGGGTCTTGGTACCCGGTTCCTGCCTGCAACAAAGGCGATGCCGAAGGAAATGCTGCCCGTGGTTGACAAGCCAGCCATCCAGTACGTCGTCGAAGAAGCGGTCAAAGTTGGCCTGCACGACGTCCTGATGATCACCGGGCGCAGCAAACGCGCCCTGGAAGATCATTTCGACCGCGTGCCGGCGCTGGAAGCGACGCTGGCCGAGAAGGGCGATACCGCCAAGCTTGAGGCCATCCAATCCGCCACCAACCTCGGTGACATCCACTACGTCCGCCAAGGTGATCCCAACGGCCTGGGCCACGCGGTGCTTCGTGCAAAGCAGCACGTTGGCCACGAGCCTTTCGCCGTACTCCTCGGTGATGACCTGATTGATGCTCGCGATAACCTCCTGAGCGACATGATCGCCGTCCAGCAGAAGACCGGCGGTTCCGTGGTTGCCCTGATCGAGGTGGAACCCTCCAAGATCAGCGCCTACGGCTGCGCCGACGTCGAAGAGATCGGCGAGGACGGCTACGTCCGTATCAAGCAGCTCGTGGAAAAGCCTTCTCCGGAAGAGGCCCCGTCCAATCTCGCCGTGATCGGGCGCTACGTGCTGCACCCGGCCGTGTTCGATGTCCTTGAAAAGACCGAACCGGGCCGTGGTGGCGAGATCCAGCTGACCGATGCCCTGGAGGTTCTGGCGGCAGGCGAAGGCGAAGGCTACGGCGTGTACGGCGTTGTATTCCGCGGCCGCCGCTACGACACCGGCGACAAACTCAGCTACCTCAAGGCCTGCATTGAGCTTGCCTGCGAACGTGAAGACCTCGGTCCTGAACTTCGTGAGTGGCTGCCGGCCTTCACTGCCGCGCTCCCCAAGTAAACAAACGCATGGTGCACGGCTCTGCGATCTGGCCGGTGACGCTGGAAAGCGGAGACCTGCTTCTTCGCCCTATCCGATACCGCGATAAGCGGGAGTGGTCTGAAGTCCGTTCGCGGAACAGTGAATGGCTCGCTCCCTGGGAGGCGTCCAACCCGGCTCCGGGTGGGCGCCTGCCCAGCTATCGGCAGATGGTGGCCTCCCTGAACTATCAGGCGCGCCAGTCCACAGCATTGCCTTTCCTCATCGTTGAGAGGACCCCGGGATACCGGGAGCCGCTCATCGTGGGACAGCTGACTGTTTCTTCCATCATTTGGGGATCGGCGATGATGGCCACGCTGGGTTACTGGGTGGATAAGGAGCGGGCAGGACACGGTATTGCTCCCACGGCGGTTGCCATGGCTACCGATCATTGTTTCAAGGTGTTGGGCCTGCACCGCATGGAGATCAATATCAGACCGGAGAACACTCCCAGCCTTAGGGTGGTGGAGAAGCTCGGATTCCGGGATGAGGGGTATCGGGAACGGTACCTGCATATCAATGGCGAATGGGCTGACCACCGATCCTTTGCCCTGACCGCGGATGAAGTTCCTGAAGGTCTGCTCCGCCGGTGGCTTAGACAATAAACGGGCAGGTCACGGGGCATTTTGGCCGTATATCCAGTCATTTGCGGACTCGCCGACGACACACCGGCCGCAATGCCGCCGCCCCCGGTGATTTGCTTCTACGGTTTTGAATGTGGACTTCCCTCTCAGCAGCTCAGTGATACTCGTGGTCACTGTTGCGCTGTGGATGGTCTGGGTGGCGCCTTATGTTCTCCGGAACAGGCGGCAACAAGTCCAAACGGCCACTGTTTCAGCAGAGCCAATCGACGAACCAGACGAACCGCAGGCAGGGGTGGTACTGACTTTGGCACCTCAGCAGGAGAAACCGATGGAGACCATGCACAGCAAAGCACCGGCGTCGCCCCAGGATTCCCGCGTGGCCGAGCCGTCGCTGCGGAAAGCGCCCACCACTCCCTTCACCATCCGCTACGCCCGGCTCACGTTGGCCTTGGCGGGCTTGGCCTTGCTGGTGACGGCGATCGTTTCAGGCATACTCCTGGTCTTTGGCGCCGCGTCATTCTGGTTGCCGCTGGTGTCCTTGATTGGTGCCGTGCTTGCCGTCGTAACGCTGCGGAAGCTCGCTCTCAGGGATCTTCGCGAACGCCGGGCACGCCGTGCGGCCCAGGCGGCGCCCATCCCGACGCCTGCCCGCTACTTGCCCAAGGAGCCGGCCGTGGAAGCGAAGGAAACCTCGGTTTTCGACGCCGAAGCCACCAGTCGTGAAGCTGCACGCTTGTCCGCTCTTGAGCTTCGCCAGGCTGCGCTGGCTGTCGCCGTTGCCGCCGGGGACACCTCGGCGCAGGCAACCGAGGCCAGGGGCTCCAGCTGGGAGCCTGTGGCAGTTCCCAAGCCCACGTATGTTGAAGCCGCCAAGGCCCCGAGGCCCGCTCCTGAACCCTTGGATCTCCCGGAGGCTCCCAAGCCGGTGGGTAAGCCCGTCCTGAAGCAAGGTGCTGAACAAGCGGAGGTAACTGCCGCGTCGTCTGCCAAGGGACAGAGTGCGCTCAGTAACCTGGACGACGTCCTGCAGCGCCGCCGCGCGTAGTCACCCATGGCCAGCATCTGCGTCGCGGGCGGTACAGGCCAGGTGGGGCGCGAAGTTGCCCGTAGGGCAGTAGCTGAGGGGCATAAGGTGACCTCTTTATCCCGACGTGTGCCCCCTCTTGGCTCAGAAAAGCGTCACGACGACGTCACTTACGTTGCGGGAGACGTCACCACCGGAGAAGGCCTGGCGACCGCCTTGGCAGGTGCCGACGTCGTCATTGACTGCCTTGAAGGTCAGTTCGGCAAGGCGCAGCGAAAATTCGCCGACGGCGGTGCCCGGCTACTTGCCTTGGCTCACCGAGCGGGGGTCGGCAGGGCGGTGGCGTTGTCCATCATCAACTGCGATCTGAGCACGTACCCGTATTACGTCTCGAAAGCCCGTAAAGAGCGCAGGTACTCCGAGTCGCCGCTGGAGACCGTGGTGGTCCGGGCAACTCAATTCCACGGCCTGGTGGCGATGATTTTCGCCTCCGGTTCCAAGGTGCGTCTTATTCCCGTGTTCAAGGGCGCGAGCTTCCAGACAATCTCGCCCGTGGACGTTGCCAAGGCCTTGCTCGACGCTGCCCTGGAAGAACCCGCCGCTGAGCGTCACCGCCTGCGCACGGTGGTGGGCCCGCAAGTGCTCACCATGCGGCAGATGGCCGTGTCCTGGAAGGCTGTTACCGGTGCCCGGGGCAGGATCGTGGAGGTTCCCCTGCCAGGAGGCATGGGTGATTTCCTGAGGGCTGGCAACAACCTGATCCCCGGGCAGAACGATGGCGTGGAGACGTTCGTGTCCTGGTTGGAAAAGCGTCGGGAAAGTTTGTAGCCTAGGGACACCGGCCGGACGGTTATTGACTGGTCCAGGGGCTATAGCTCAGTTGGTAGAGCGCTTCGTTCGCATCGAAGAGGTCAGGAGTTCGAATCTCCTTAGCTCCACATTTGGCGCCGCTGCCACCACACGGCAAGTAGCGGCCCCCTCTTACACAGGTGAAAGACGAGTACCAATTACTCGTGTGCCCGAACCAGGGATCGTCTTTACTGAACCCAGCGGATCCCATGCAACGGCCAATGATCCCCCTCGTTCGCCGGAGCTGCCCCAAGGTTCCGCAGCGAGGGCCGGACGGCATCGCCCAGAAGTGCTGTCCGGCCCTGCGCCTAAACAACATCATTCGCGGGTTCCTCCTGTGCCCCTTGTGCGCCGGCTCCAACGGCGATGCCCATGCGTTGCCGTTTTCGTTGTTTCGCAGCCTCAATGGGGTATATCGTTAACTATCGTTTAGTATCGTTCGCGACTGACTGAGGTGAGCTTGATGCACAATTCATTCCCTGCAAACGGATTTATGGGCAACAACCTGGACGGCATGTGGCAGGCCGTGGAGGAGTTCCGCTCCCGGTTCGAAAAGCGTTCCGGCACCCGCGCGGGCAGGGGCGAACTGCGAACGGCGATTCTTGCCCTGCTCGCGGAGCGTCCCATGCACGGCTACCAGATCATCCATGAAATCGAGGAGCGCAGCGGCGGCAGCTGGAAGCCAAGCGCGGGCTCGGTCTATCCCACCCTGCAACTGTTGGCAGACGAGGGTTTCGTCAGCGCAGAGGAATCCAGCGGACGCAAAATCTACTCGCTGACCGAAGCAGGCCGGGAAGATGTGGCGGGTTCAGAGACCTCCGCCCCTTGGGACTCCCTGGGAACCCAGTCCAGCCCGGGCTTCGCCGCACTGCCCAAGGCAGGTGTGGACCTGGCGCAAGCCGCAGCGCAGGTTGGCCGTACTGGGACACCAAAGCAAGTGCAGGAGGCTGTGACGGTGCTGGAGGAGGCTCGCCGCCGCCTGTACTCGATCCTCGCCCAGGACTGACGGGGTGACGTCGGTTCGGCGCGAACGGGCTGGTTCCAGCAGGGGAGTCGGGGACCCCCGTGCCCGCTATCGTCGAATCCTTCGATTCGCCGCTTGGCACTTGGCGGTGACTTGGTGGTTTGAGCTTTTCCTGCCCAGGGTGGGCCTGCGGGGGCTGACGGAACGGAGCCGACCCACCAGAATGCGGCGTTTCGCCCGGCGTTTTCACGGCCTCGCGGTGGAGCTTGGCGGGCTGATGATCAAAGTTGGCCAATTCATGTCCTCCAGGCTTGATGTGCTCCCACCGGAAATCACGGCGGAGTTGGAGGGGCTGCAGGACGAAGTTCCGCCTGTGCCGTTTCCAGCCATACGGGCCTTGGCGGAAGCCGAACTCGGCGCGCCCTTGGAATCGGTGTTTGCCTCGGTGGAAGAGACGCCCATAGCGGCAGCTTCACTGGGGCAGGCACACCGGGCCAAGCTGCTCGCCGGCAATGCGGAGGACACCGGGCTGAGCAGCGTGGTGTTCAAGGTGCAGCGGCCTGGCATAGCCGGGATTGTGGACGTCGACCTAGCTGCTTTACGCAAAGTGGGAGGCTGGCTTAGCCGTATCCGCCTTGTCTCACGTCGTGCAGATGTGCCCGCCCTGATCAAGGAATTCGCACAGACCAGCCTCGAGGAAATCGACTACCTGAATGAAGCTGCCAACTCGGAGCGCTTTGCGGCTGACTTTGCCGAGGACGCCCGGGTGACTGTCCCGGCGGTGGTTTGGGAACGAACCACCCGCCGCGTGCTGACCCTTGAAGATGTCACTGCCATCAAAATCACGGACGCGGAGTCGCTTCGGATGGCCGGGATAGACCCGGCCGAGGTTGCGCCGGTGTTTGCCTCGGTGATGTTTGATCAGTTGTTCACCAATGGTTTCTTCCACGCGGATCCGCATCCCGGCAATATTTTTGTGACACCATCCCAGGATCCCACCGGTGAACATCCGTGGAAGCTGACGTTTATTGATTTCGGCATGATGGGAGAGGTTCCCCTCACCACACGCAGCGGTCTGAGGAAGCTCCTGATCGCAGCCGCGTCAAGGGACGGCAGGGGGTTGGTGACCGCCATTAGTGATGTGGGAGTGCTGATGCAGTCGGCCGATACCGCTGAGCTTGAGCGGGCTATGACACAGCTTTTCGCCCGTTTTGGCGGAATGGGTTTCGCCGAGCTTCGCGATGTTGACCCACGGGAGTTCCGTGAATTCGGTACCGAGTTCGGCAGCGTGATTCGGTCACTGCCCTTCCAGCTGCCGGAGAACTTCCTGCTGATCGTCCGGGCCATGTCCTTGACGTCCGGGGTGTGCAGCTCCCTGGATGCGCGCTTCAACCTGTGGGACTCGGTGGAGCCGTACGCGGCGCAGCTCCTGCGGGATGAGCGTGGCAACCTGATCAACGATGTCGCGTCCCAGACCGTCGAAGCCGCCGCCATCGCCCTGCGCCTGCCCAAGCGGCTGGACGGGCTGGTGACGCGGGTCGAAGAAGGTTCCCTTCAAGTGGGCAACCGGCGCTTGGAGCAGCAAATGGCACGGCTGCTCCTGACGGCACGGCGGGCAGTCGCGGCGTTGATTTTCGGCGCACTCCTGATCGCCGGAGCTGTCCTGCGAGCCGGTGATCCTGGACTGGGCAATGTGCTGATGATCGGCTCCGTGATCCCCTTGGTATTTGGCCTGTGGTCAGGCCGCCGCCAGCTTTGAGGCTCCGGCATGCTGCCTTCACCTCAGTAGCTCCGCCGCATCTGCGCCGTAGACTTTCCCTGTGACAGAGACTCCCGCTCCGCGTTCCGAGGCCGTTACCCATGCGGCCGGCCCCATCCTGGCAGGCGTCATGCCGGGACAGCATCCGGTGGTTCTCCACCACGCGGCAGCCGTGGCTGCCGGTGCCGGACTACCCCTGGTGTGCGCGTATGCGGACGTCACTATGTATCCGGTGGACGGCACTACTGGAGGTCCGGCTGCGCCTATCGACCCGGACGCCATGGAAGAGGACCTTCATCGGATTCCGGAATCACTGATGCAAACCCTCCGTGACCAGTTGGATGGCAAGGGCGTGGAATGGTCCCTGGTCCATCTGGCGGGTGAGCCTGCCCGGGCCTTGGCCCGTGAAGCGGAGGACATAGGTGCCTCCATGATCGTGGTGGGCACCCGGGAGCATAAGCTGACGGCCGCATTGAAGGAACTGACGGCAGGATCGGTGGCCCGCCACCTTTTCCACCGCCAGGGCCGGCCGGTGCTTGTTGTTCCCGTCAACCCCCGGGTCCCCACCGGCGATGACGACGATTAAGGAACATAACCCCCTCCATCTCCAGGGAAAATTCATCGCCTTGGTTGCGGCAGGCGGAGTGTTCGGAGCCCTGGCCAGGTATGGGCTGGGGCTGGCCATTCCTGCACCCGGAGCGTGGCCGCTTCCCACCTTGGTGATCAATCTCTCGGGCGCCCTCGCGTTAGGCGCATTGTTGGAGGGCCTTTCACGCAGAGGACCCGACGTCGGCAATCGCCGGGTCCTGCGGCTCGCCTTGGGCACTGGCTTCCTGGGCGCCTACACCACCTACAGCACCTTTGCCCTGGACGCGGTACACCTCTTCAGCGCTGGGGCGGCTACCGCCGCCGCGGGATACCTGGCAGCGAGTTTGCTGGGTGGGGCAGCCGCCACCACGGCAGGAATCTGGTTAGGAGCGTGGCACCACAGGCGCGCAAGGGGGCATCGAACGTGACCGTCATCCTTCTTGCCCTGGCCGGTGGTGTGGGCGCAGCGGCGCGGTTCGTCGTCGATGGACTTGTCCGGTCACGCCTCAAGACTGCCTTCCCTTGGGGGACTGTGGCCATCAATGTTTCGGGCTCGCTGCTGTTGGGCTTTTTGGCGGGACTCCTCATGCGCGGCCAGGCGTCGGAGTCGCTTCTCCTGATCCTAGGCACCGGATTTTTGGGCGGCTACACCACTTTCAGCACCGCCAGCCTGGAGACGATACGGCTGGTGCAAAGTGGTCGTACAACCTTGGCTGTCATCAACGGGCTGGGGACCATGGCAGTGAGCGTCATGGCCGCCGCCGCGGGCGTGTGGGTCAGCTTGATGCTGCCCTGAGGAGTGGTGAACCTCACCACCGAAAGTGTCATTGTCCGCCTGTAGGATCGAGCCATGGCTAAGAAGACTTTCAATGAGCTGTTGTCCGCCCAGGTTGCCAATGAGTTTGCAGCCTCCCAGCAATACATCGCAGTAGCCGTGTATTTTGACGGCGAAGACTTGCCGCAGCTGGCCCGTCACTTCTATCGCCAGTCCCTGGAAGAGCGCAACCACGCCATGATGATGGTCCAGTACATGCTGGACCGCAACGTGCACGTGGAAATCCCGGGCATTGCCCCGGTGCGCAACAACTTCACCAACGCCAAGGAGCCCATTGCGCTCGCCTTGGAACAGGAAAAGGAAGTCACCCGCAACATTGAGGAGATGTTCCGTGTTGCCCGTGCAGAGGGTGATGCCCTGGGTGAGCAGTTCATGCTGTGGTTCCTCAAGGAGCAGGTTGAGGAAGTTGCTTCCATGACCACGCTGCTGAACATCACCGAACGCGCCGAGAACCTTTTCGACATCGAGAACTATGTTGCCCGCGAAACCGTCGGCGATGGCGGAAACGATACCAGTGCCCCCTCCGCCGCCGGAGGCGTCATCTAACTCCCACCTCGGGAGAATACTCCAAGGGGCCGCTGGATGCTTAGCTTCCGGCGGCCTCTTCGTTTTCCCGCGCATCGTCGGGTTGGGAGCGGTTCAGCAGGGATAAGCGGCTGGCAATGCGGGCGAGGTCCACTGGCAAAACACGTGAATCAGCACCGGATGCCTCGATGTCCCAGTCCAAGGGTCCCTCGCCGATCAAAAACAGCGTGATGTCCTGATCGTGCAGAACGTCCACCACGTTGCCGAACCGTTGCCAGGCAGGAGCCAACGTCGAATCGCTGTCTGCCGGTGAAGGGACGTCGTCGATCACCCACGTTTTATAGGTTTCCGCCAACACCAGGAAGTCCGATGTCGAGGTCAGCCCGGCGCACAGCTCCGCAAAGCCGATCCACAGGAGGTCTGGATCTGAATTCCTCACCACAAGGGGTTGGGTGGTGGGGCTCAGCACGCGGCTCTGAGCTGGTGTGGGCCTGAAGAGGCCCAGGCGCCCCAGTTGCCTGGGCGTGCCGGGGGAGATGATGTGGCCTGAGCGGAAGGCGTCCGGCCCGGCGGCCGGGACGGTTCCTTCAGCCGGGAAGCGCCGGAAATCCGAGGCCCCGCTGATCTCCACGATGTCCATCATCTCTTTGATGGCCTCGATGGTGGGCAGGAAATGGTCGTGCCACAGGGGATTGGGCAGTAGGTTCTCCGGAGCGTAGTTCGAGGTCACTACCAGGGGGATGCGGCGTTGCGCAGCTGACCGCAACAACCGGGCGATGAACATTCCGTCGCCAACATCCTGGACGTGGAATTCATCGAAGAACAGCACCTCGATCCCGTCAAGGAGCGCATCAACGGATTGCTGGATCGCTGTTCCATTGCCGGCCTCAAAGCCGCGCGTTCCAGCGTGCAGCATGCGGAAGAAGTCGTGGAAGTGGACACGCCGTTTCCGCGCATCCAGCCTTCCGTAGAAGCTGTCCATCAGCCAGGTCTTGCCGCGGCCCACCGGTCCGTGGAAGTAGAGGCTGCGCGGCACCTTACGGGATAGGGCCCGACGACGGCCCGTCAGTTGGGCGCCGAAGGCCGCCAGCCGCGCTGCTGCCTGCCGCTGACTGGGCTCAAGCACGAAACCTGCCCGTCCGGCGTCGTGCTCCATGCCCTCAAGCAAGGTGCGCACGGTGTCCCGGGTCGAACCCGGAACTGGCCTCAACAGAGGCGTCACAGCCAGCCTTTGCGCTTGAAAATGACGTACATGAGCAAAGCGGCGCCAAACATGAGGCCCACCGCCAGGGGATAGCCGAAGTCCCAATGCAGCTCAGGCATATGGTCGAAGTTCATTCCATACACACCTGCCACAAAGGACGGTGCAAAGAGAATGGCGGCCCAGGAGGAGATCTTCTTGACTTGCTCGTTCTGCGCGGCGCTCGCTTCGTTCTGGCGGTTGGCCGTAAGTGTGCCATCGAGCGTGAGCGCGTTCTGGAGGAGGTCCCGGAACGAGTTGGCCCGGGAGATTACCCGCTGGACGTGGTCCTCGACGTCGCGAAGGGAACGCTGGAGTTCAATGTCCACACCGTACTTTTCGAAGCCCTTTTCCAGGAGCACCATCATGTCCGGCAGGGGATGGATGGCGCGCTGGAACTGGATGACCTCGCGGGCCAGCTCATAAATACGACGTGAAACGGCGCTGTCACCGCTGAAGAGTTGGTCTTCGATCTCATCGATGTCGTTCTCCAGGCCTGCAACCACCGGAGCGTAATCGTCCACCACCTGGTCCAGGAGGGCGTAGAGCACCGCCTCCGGGCCGTGGCGCAGGAGGTCCGGACGCTCCTCAAGCCGCTTGCGCACCCGGGCCACGCCACCGGTTTCGGCATGCCGGATGGTCACCACAAAGTTCGGTCCCGTGAAGACGTGGAGCTCGCCGAATTCCACCGTTTCGGTGTCGTCCAGGTACCGGGCGGGTCGGAGGACCGTGAACAAGTTGTGGTCGTAGCGCTCAAGCTTTGGCCGCTGGTGTGCCGAAACGGCGTCCTCCACAGCGAGTTCGTGAAGTCCGAACTCTTCGGCGACGGCTGCCATTTCTTCTTTGGTGGGGCGGTACAAGCCGATCCAGGCCATGCCGCCATGTTCCGCGAGGGTCTCAAACGTCTGCTCGAGGCTATGCGGGGTGGCTGTGCGTACGCCGTCTACATATACGGCGTTATCGATGATGGTCACTGGTTGAACGCTACTGCATGGCTCCGATGATGGCGCCGGCAAGGGTCATGGCCACAATGTCGTGGCCCGAGTCGATCAGGGTCACTGCAAACGGACGTCCCGCGAAGCCGTTGTGGATGACGTGGCCGCCGGCACGGAAAACCACGGCAATGAGCAGTGCCAGGAAGCCGCCGCCCAGGAAGGTGTTGAGATCCAGGGCGCTGATGAGGACAGCGAGGAGAAGGCTGGTCACGGCAGCTGCAACCATCATGGGAACCCAGATACCGGCGCCACCCTCAATGTTCTTGAGGTCGTCTTCGGTTTTGCCGATTGCCTGCATCCACCTGCGGCCAAGGACTGCCGGCATGTACCAGACGAAGCCGATCACCATGCTTGAAACGAAGGCCAGAAGTACGGCGAGCCAGTTGATCTGCGAGATGTGAGAGAGCCAATCCATGCCTAAAAGCCTAGTGCGTTCAGGACTCCGCCCCGGCGCTGCGGCCCTCGTGCCGGGACCGTGTTGGTGTTGCCGCCATCCTCCCGATAAGTGGCTCGGTGCGGTACGGGATATGGGTGTGCAGGGCAAGGACCGTCTCGGTCCTGATGACTCCCTTGGTGCGGAGTACCGAGCGCAGCGCTGACTGCAGGTTATGGGTATCCGTTGCCACTACCCGGCACCACAGATCGCCGCGGCCGGAGATTTCATGGACCTCCAGCACCTGGGGGATGAGGCGCAGGGCGCCAATCACTCCGTCGAGTTCCCGGTGGGTGACTTCAATGGTGACGAACGCGACGACGTCGTAGCCCACCTTTTCGAGGTCCACTTCCCGGCCCGCGGCTTGCAGTACGCCGGAGCGGAGAAGGCGCTTGACCCTGCTCTGGGCCGTGTTGCGGGCTATGCCCAGTTCGTCGCTGAGTTCGGCGATCTGGATACGGGGATCCTTGATCAGTTCCAAGAGGATCTTCAAGTCCATGGGGTCAAGGGTGTTCAAATGGTCACTCCAGCTCACTTGGGCAGTACTACTTTGAGTATTTTGCTCAATCTTCGCATCCTTATATCTCTCAAAGCTCATCAGTATTGCATTCTATTGCCATCAATACTTAGCCGGACTGTGATTCCCACAAGGAATACCACCATCCGGCCACCGAGTCCGAAGGCATGGAAATGACTGTCTTGAGCGAACTCCGCATGCGTCCGGCCACCGCCGAACGCTCGGGATGGGATGCCTCCACCACGGCCAGGCTGGTCCTGGCCGGGGTTGTTATCTTTACACTCCTGGTTGGCGCCAACCTCGCCACACCGTTGTACCCCTTGCTGCAGGCCCGGATTGGCATGTCTTCGCTGGGAGTAACGGTTGCCTTCTCAAGCTACGTCCTGGCGTTGGTAGCGGTCCTTATGGTGGCAGGCCACTGGTCCGATCACATTGGGCGGAGGGCATCATTGGTGCTCGCCGTCCTCGTCGGTTTGGTGGGAGGGGTCATTTTTGCCAATGCTGACAGTCTCCTCACGTTGTCCCTCGGCCGGGCGCTCCAAGGCGTGGCCGTTGGACTTGCCACGGGAGCCAGTTCGGCTGCATTGCGCGAACTGCTTCCCCAGCGGCCTGATTGGGCGTCCCGCTTCACCCTGCTTTCCTCAGCTGGAGGCGTGGCCGCTGGTCCTGCAATCGGCGGCCTCCTGTCACTTTTGCCGGACCCCACACGGACTCCGTACTATGTGCACTCGGCGGTGCTGCTGGCTGCCCTCGTTCCCCTCTGGCTGGTGAAAGCCAGGCCCGCTATCGCCCCGGCAGAAGGGCCAAGGCCGCTGAAGGTCCTTGCTCCACGGAAGCCTTCGATTTCCCATGACGCCCGCGGAGCATTCTGGATGGCTGCGGCCACAGGGTTCCTGAGCTTTGCTGTGTTCGGCTTCTGCCTTTCCCTGGCGCCCGGTTATTTCGCCAGCGTGGTCCACGCCGATTCCAGGCCCTTGATAGGCCTTCTTGCCGGTGTGACTTTGGGCGCTTCCGCCTTGAGCCAGTTGCTGGGTGCCCGCGGACGCTTTGTTGTTCCTGTGGCACTGACCGTGCTGGGCGTCTCGGTGGTTTTGGTGGGAGCCGCGGCAGCATGGTCCAGTCCTTGGCTTCTGGTGGCTGCCAGCATCGGTGCAGGCGTGGGCCAGGGCCTTGCCTTCCGCCAGGTCTTCAATGAGGTTGCCGGAAAAGTGGAGGCTGCCCGCCACGCACAGGTCATCAGCACCGTCTACGTCATCACGTATTTGGGCAGTGCCGTTCCGGTGATTGGGCTGGGAATCGCTGTCTCGGCGATCGGCCTGCAGGCCGCCGTCGCAGGTTTCACCGTTCTGTGCGGCGTAGCTGCCCTGGCGCTGGCGATCGTGTCCCTTCGAAGCGTTTTGCGGTCCTGAGGTACCCGTTGCTTCCTGACCTGCGGTGGGGGTATTACTCCGGCAGCGGTCCGCGGTTACCCGGAATGTGCTGGAAGACCATGGTGGTTTCCGTGTGGCCCACCACGGGATCCGTGGCCAGGTTGTCCAAAAGCCAGTTGCGGAGATCGTCCGTGTTGGCGACGGCGATGTGCAGCAGATAGTCCACGGAACCGGTGGTGTGGAACGTGGAGATGACCGCCGGAAGCTTGGGAACCCGCGCAGTGAAGCGATCAATCTGGTCGCGATCGTGGGCGCGGAGGCGGACAGCAATCAGGGCCTGTACCGAACGCCCAATGGCAGGCAGGCTCAAAACGGCTTCAAAACCCTCAATGATCCCGCGTTCGGACAGCGCCCTTGTGCGCATGAGGGCAGTGGATGGTGCGATCCCCACCAGCTCAGCCAGTTGCTTGTTGGAGATCCGGGCGTCATCAACCAACGCTGCGAGGATTCGTTCATCGATCGCGTCCAGCGGCTCAGCGTTGCCCGTGCTTGACCGAACATTCTTCGTGGGGTTGCTCACGGATCCTCCTGAAATTGCCTTGCATTCATCCTAAGCGGTGAAATGTTCAGGTGACTATCGTCGAGCAGGGGCTCGTCGGGCGCGCCGCCGATCCAGTCGTTGGAGGGGTTCGCTGAGCAGCATCAGCATCAGCGGCCAATTTCCGGCACCGGGAATGGCTAGGGACAGGAGAAGCGAGACGAGGAAGAGGCCGGAAACGATGCCGCTCGCTCGAATTCCTGCCAGGGCATCGGTCTCGTCCATGGTGTGGAGGTAGGGGTGGGACCGCAAATAGACGCGGGCCAAAAGAAGCAGGAGGCTGGTGGCGAACAGGGTTCCAATGTAGACAAGCGGCTGCGCCCAGTCGGACTGCAGCTGTGTGGACAATGAGGTAGCCACCGGCATCACCACGATGGTGAACATCCAGGCCACCGTCAACCACAACAAGCCCGGGTCAACATGCTTGACGCTCCGGAAAAGTTTATGGTGGTGTGCCCAGAAAACCGCGATAAGGGCAAAGCTCAGGACGAAGCCGAGCAGGGCATACTGTTCCTCCGCCAACCACTCAGCAGTTGTGCCATGGTGGTCGGAAAGTTCGCCCACGCTCTCCATGAGGGGCAGGATCAGCAGCGTCAAAGCAATCGCCACCACGGCATCCGTAAACGCTTGCAACCGCTCCGGCGACGACAACTCCCGGCTTTTGGAGACCTGTGTCATGCCTCCGATTGTAGGGGCAGCGATGCCGAATTCAGCGGCGCGGAAATCAGCGGCTGTGCCCTTGGCTGCGGTGGACCACCAAGGTGACTGCCGCCGTCGTGCATGAAAGTGCGATCACGCTCAACGCCAGGGCCGGCCAGCCAAAGGCCTGGAAAGCCAAACCGCCGGCCCATCCGATGACGCTGGAACCGAGGTAATAGGAGAGGTTGTACAGGGACGCTGCCTGCGCCCGGCCCGTAGTTGCTATGGCGCCGGTCCATCCTGAACCAACGCTGTGGGCAGCGAAGAAGCCGCCGGTAAAAATGACCAGCCCGGCCAAGGTGGCTGCGAGGTTCTCCACCAACGTCAGCGCCAAACCTGCTGACATGACGGCGATGCCGGCCACCAGGACGTTTCGTCGGCCGAACCGGGTGGTGAGCCCCGCGGCCCAGCGTGAACTGACGGTGCCGGACAGGTAGGCGAGGAAGATCAGGCTCACCGCAGTAGCGGGAAGCCCGAACGGTTCCGCGTGCAAGCGAAAGCCCAGGTAGTTGTAGACCGCAACGAAGCCGCCCATCAGCAGGAAAGCCTGCAAGTACAGCGACAACAACTTGGGGTTGCCCGTATGCCCCGTCAGGGTCCGGAGTGCGCCGCGGAATCCGGGGGTCGGGGCAGGACTGAAGCGCCGCTGCCTGGGCACGAGCACCAGGAACAAGACTGCAGCGACGGTGGCCAGCAGGGAGACAGCCAGCGTTGCGGCGCGCCAGCCCCAGAGTTCTCCAACAGGTCCGGCCACCAGACGCCCGGCCAGCCCGCCCAAGGTGGTTCCTGCAACGTAAGTGCCGGCCGCCAAGGCTGTGTGGACTTTGGTCACTTCCTCGTTGAGGTAGGCGATGGCAATGGCGGGGATTCCGCCCAAGGCCATGCCTTCCAAGGTGCGTAGTGCCAGCAACATCGGTACGTTGGGCGCCAAGGGAACCAGCAGCCCCAGGAGTGTCGCCACGGCAATGCCGATCGTCATCGCCCGCACACGGCCTATCCTGTCCGCCGCGAATGACCACGGCAGCACTGTCATGGCGAGGCCAACGGTGGCCAGCGAAATGCTGAGGGCGGCTTCGGCTGCGGTGATTTTGAGCTCGCCGGCCATCAGGGGAAGTACTGCCTGGGTCGAATACAGTTGGGCAAAAGTTGCGACGCCGGCAAGTGCCAACGCCGCGAGGACCCGGTTATATCCGCGGGAACCCTTGGCATGGCCGTCCCATGTTCCTGTGCTGCCGGTGGCGATGGTGTTGGTCACCCGGCAAGGTTAAGGCGGTCCGGACTCAGCTTTCCAATGCATGGATCTCTTAGGATTGATGCATTAGTGCATGAATCACCCTTCCCAGCGATGGAGCGCCATGGAGCCCGACCACCACCAGCTCATCCAGCTCCTTCCTTTGCTGCCCGTTTTGGCCGAGCTGGGGCGGACTGAACACATGACCGAAACCGCCCAGATCCTGGGGGTACCCCAGTCGACCGTGAGCAGGGCCGTGGCACGGGCGAGTGCCATTGTGGGGATGGATCTATTGATCCGGGAGGGCCGCGGTATCCGCCTGACACCGGCTGCGAGGACGCTGCTGCCCTACATCGAGGCAGCCTTGGAGGATTTCCAAGCCGGGCTGGACAGGGTCCGGCAGGAGTCGGACGTCGTGAGGGGCCGGATTGGAGTCTCGTTCCAACACACGTTCGGGGAAGCGACGCTTCCGCTGCTCATCAGTGCGTTCCGGAGTCTTCACCCACACACGGTGTTCGAACTCTGGCAGGGGCCACGCGATGACTGCCTGAAGCAGTTGGCCGGCGGGGAGATGGATTTCGCCCTGACGGCGCCCATTGCGCCGGAGGGGCGTGGCATTCACGCCCTGCCGCTGTACCGCGAGCCACTGCGGGCGGTGCTGCACTACCGTCACCCCCTGGCAGGACGGGCCGGCGTGCACCTCTCCGAGCTCCGCCATGACCCCTACATCACGCTCCCCGAAGGGGTGGGTTTGCGGGCACTGGGCGAGGCGCTCCTTCGCGAAGCCGGGTTCCGGCCCCGGATCGCTTTTGAAGTCCAGGAGTCCACCTCTGCCCGCGGCCTGGTCTCCGCCGGCCTGGGCTACAGCATTCTTCCGCCGGCAGGGCCGGGATCGGGAACAGGCCAGTTCCTTCCCGAGGCCGAGCTCGGGCTCGTTGAAGTGGCCATCGAATCGGATCTGGCCTTCCGGCAGATCGGCATCGCCTGGCGGGAGCGGAGCTTCGAGCCGGACGCCGTCAGGCTGTTCCGGGAACTGGTGGTCTCCGAGGGCGGGGACCTGCTCGCCGAACTTGTCAGAGCCCGTTCAGGAACTCCCTGACCACATCCGTGGCGGATCCTTCCCTTGCCTGCTGCCAGCCCGACCCCGCCCACAGGTTGAGGCGGTGCGGATCACCGGCCGCGGACGATGCAGCCCGGACCGGGGCGGTGAGGTGGTGGATGGCCGGATAGCCATCCGGTGCTTCCCGGTGGTCAAGGACAAATTCGTTGACCAAAGATCTCGCCCAGCGTCCCGTGAAAGCCCGGGTCATTGCCGTCTCAGTAAATGCCGGATCACCCAAGGCGTCCTTGTGCAGCTGCCGTGCACCGCTCTGGTCAGTGGGAACCAGCGCGGTACCGATTTGGGCGGCCGATGCTCCTGCGGCCAGCACTTCGCGCAGGGCTGCGCCGTCCATCACGGCTCCTGCCGCAATAAGGGGAAGTCCGACGACGCCACGCACCCGGGCGACCAGCTCCGCCGTCGTGCGGGCTGCTTGTCCCCGCCCCGGCAGGAAAGACGCCGTGTGTCCGCCCGCCGAGCTGTGCTGCACTGCGATCGCATCCGGGCCCTCCTCTGCAGCCGCCAGCGCTTCCTCAACACTGGTAACACTGGAAATGACCCGGCTGCCTGCTTTGCGCAGCGCCTGGACCACCGGCTTTCCGGGAAGGCCGAAAGCGAAGCTCACAAACTCCACAGGGTCCGCCAGGAGTGCGTCGATCTTCTCCTGCCAGGCGTCGTCGTCATCGAGGCGAAGGGGAGGCAGCGTTACGCCGTAACGGGCCGCCTCGGGCTCCAGTTCCGCACGGTATGCCTCAAGCCGTGACACGGCCGCAGGCCCCGGCGGGAGCTGCCGGGGGTCCGGGACAAAAACGTTCATCCCGAAAGGAATGCCCAGGGCCCTGGTCGCCGTGATCTCGGCAGCCATGGCCTCCGGCGTTTTGTAGCCGGCGGCAAGGAATCCCAGGCCGCCGCCCTCGTGAACGGCCCGAATCAACTCCGGTGTTGACGTTCCGCCCGCCATGGGGGCTGCAACAAACGGCGTACCAAACAGGGAATGTGGCATGGGCAGTTTCTCCTCCGGACGGTCCAAGCTAGTCTTTCACGGTGAACAATCCTGACTCTGCCCAGCATTCCCATGCCGGCCCGGAAGCCGTGGACGGCACCGTCATCGGGCTCGACATCGGCGGCACCAAAACCCGCGGCGTACGGTTCGAGAACGGATCTCCGGTCCGGGACGAGAGCGCGGGCAGCTCCAATGTCCAAAACGTCACCCGGGAAGTGGCTGCGGCAAACCTCGCTGAACTGTTGGGGAAGATCGGCGGCGGCCACGTTGACGAGGTATACGCCGGTGCAGGCGGAATTGATACCGATGAGGATGCCCGGGCGCTCGCGGACCTCATTGCACCCCATGCCCCCGGTGCGCGCATCACGGTGGTTCACGATTCACGCCTGCTGCTGGCGGCCGGTGGAGCGAGCACAGGAGTTGCGGTCATAGCCGGCACGGGCTCGGCAGCGTGGGGAAAGAACGACGCCGGCGAGGAAGCCCGGGCGGGCGGCTGGGGCTATCTCCTGGGCGATGAAGGAAGCGGATACTGGTTGGGGCGGGAAGCTGTCCGCCACAGCCTGCGCCGGATGAACCAAGGTTTGGAGCCTGATCAGCTCAGCCGTGCCCTGTTGGATTCCGTCGGCGTGGAGGAACCCGGCAAGCTGATCGCGTTGTTCCATTCACCTGACACCGGCCGCCGTTACTGGGCGCAGCAGGCCCGGCTGGTGGTGGAAGCGGCCGATGCCGGAGACCCAACCAGCAGGGCGCTGGTGGAGCAAGCGGGCCGCGACCTGGCTGATCTCGCCGAACAGGCCGTCCGACAACTGGGCCTTAACGGTCCAGTGATTCTCGGCAGCGGCCTTGGCATGAACGTCCCCCGGTTGCAGGAGGCGTTCAAGGCCAAACTGGCTGCAGACGGGATCACTGATGTGCGCATTCTTCAGCAGGATCCTGTCTTCGGCGTTCCGCGGCTGGTAGCTGAGCGGCGCCGATAGCTCAACCCCGGGTTCTCGGGCGCAGCTTGACCCCGGGCAGCGGAGGAGCAGGGATGCGGCCTGCTTCCGGTCCGGCGTCGGGACCGTGGCCCTGGACGAAGCCGAAGCGTGAGGCGGCGGCAGCAGCGTCGTCGAGCAATCCCTCCGCCTCCCACTCCTCGCGGGCCTTTTCTACTTCTTCGTGGGTCCGCCCTACGAAGTTCCACCACATCAGCAGGTCTTCACCGAACGGTTCACCGCCAAGGAGCATGAATCGGGTGTCCGGTTCTGCTTCCACCGTGAGGCTGGACCTTCCGGCCCCGAGATAGGCCAAAGGCCCGGCTTCTATGTCCTGGCCGTCGATCACCACATGGCCGTCCAGAACCAACACGGCGTGTTCAAACTCCGGTTGCACGGGCAGTTCAAGGGTTCCCGTGCCGGTGATATCGGCGCCCAGGATGGGGCTGAACATGGTGGCGGGGGAGCGCTGGCCGGCAAATTCACCCACCATGACAGTGGCTGTGAAGCCCTGGCCCACGGCGACAGGCAGGTCCCGTACTTGTTCGAACGACGGCGCGCGGTGACGGTGCTCGTCGGGCAAGGCAACCCACAACTGCAAACCGCGCGATACCGGGATTTCCTCCACCAGCGGGCTCGAGTCCTCGCTGGTTGGGGCGGCGAGGACGGAGAACTCCGAGTGGGAGATTCCGTGGCCGGCGGTCATGATGTTCAGCTCGCCCGGCCGGACCACCACATCGCTGCCCACGCTGTCGCGATGCCGCACTGCGCCTTCAAGGGGCCACGTCACCGTTTGCAAGCCGCTGTGCGGGTGGGGGAGGACGCTCATGGCAACCCTGTCCGGGCCGAAGCTGTCCAGGAAGCACCACGCGCCCACGGTGGGCAATCCACGTTGGGGCAAGGTCCGGAAAACGTTCATGGCGCGGACGCCGCCGAGGGGAACTTCCCGTTCAGGCCATAGCTGAACGCATGGCCCCTGACCTTCATGGGCCGCCGGGCAGACCTCTTGCGCCGGAGAAGTATCAAGATTGGTCATGTGTTCATCACCTGTGCATAAATGTTGGATATTGAGCTAATCTGTTCCGTGTGAACAACGCGCTCTTGAGCTACCACGACGCCGTCCTTTACCGTTCGGGTGAACCGTATCGCATCCTCGCCGGAGCCATCCACTACTTCCGGGTCCACCCGGATTTGTGGCAGGACCGCCTGCGTCGCCTCAAGGCGATGGGCGCCAACACTGTTGACACTTATGTCGCTTGGAACTTCCACCAGCCTAAGCGCGATCAGGCCCCGGACTTCAGCGGCTGGCGGGACCTGGGACGGTTCATTGACCTCGCAGCGGAGGAAGGACTGGATGTCATTCTCCGGCCCGGCCCCTACATCTGTGCCGAGTGGGACAACGGAGGCTTTCCCGCATGGCTGACCGGGACCCCGGGCATCGGCTTGCGATGCATGGATCCGGTGTTCACCGGCGCAATAGAGGAATGGTTTGACCACCTCCTGCCGATCGTGGCCGCTCGACAGGCCTCGGCAGGAGGCCCTGTGGTGGCCGTGCAGATAGAAAACGAATACGGCAGCTACGGTGACGACCACGAATACATCCGGTGGAACCGGCGGGCCCTGGAAGAGCGTGGCATCACCGAGATGCTCTTTACGGCCGACGGGGGCACCGACTACTTCCTCGACGGCGGTTCGATCGAGGGGACATGGGCTACCGCAACGCTGGGAAGCCGGGGAGACGAAGCCGTAGCCACCTGGCAGCGGCGCCGGCCCGCAGAGCCGTTCTTCAACGTTGAGTTCTGGGGCGGCTGGTTCGATCACTGGGGCGAACTGCACCATCGTCGCGACGCCGATGATGCAGCACGGGAAGCCCGCAAGATGCTTGACCTTGGCGGATCGCTGTGCGCGTACATGGCCCATGGCGGGACCAACTTCGGCCTCACCTCCGGCAGCAACCATGACGGTACCAAGCTCCAGCCCACGGTCACCAGTTACGATTCCGATGCTCCAATCGCCGAGAACGGGGCCCTCACGCCAAAATTCCATGCCTTCCGCAAGGAGTTCTACCGTGCGCAGGGCATTGAGGAGTTACCTGAACTGCCCGTGGAGTTACTCGCTGATGCTCCCGTGCTTCCGGCCCGATCCCTGCCGCTCGGCGGCGGGCAGGGCCTGCCCGCACTCGTCCGGAATTCGGGAGAGGCCGTTAGCAGCGTCAAGCCCCTCAGCTTCGAGCAATTGGGACTCGACGCCGGTCTGGTGCTGTACAGCGCGGATGCCATCCTGCCCGGGCAAACAGGGGCGCCCGCCGAAAGCCGGCTCAAGATCACCGGCCTCAACGACCGGGCCTACGTATGGGTGGATGGCGACTTTGCCGGTGTCCTTGATGACGTCACCGGCGCCGAAGGATTGGTTGTAACCGGCACCGGAGCACCTGCGAAGCTCGAGATCCTCGTAGAGAACCTGGGACGCATCAACTACGGGCCACTGACAGGACATGGAAAGGGCATCCTGGGCGGAGTCCTCATCAACCAGCGCTACACCTTCCACTGGGTGCAGACCCCGGTGCCCCTGGCCGAATGGACACAGGACCACCTCGAAGTCCTGCCCGGCGCTGACTTCGGGATCGGCGAAACGGCGGATACTTACATCGCTTTGCCCGATTCCGGGAAGGGCTTCGTATGGCTCAACGGCTTCCTGCTCGGCAGGTACTGGGAAAGGGGTCCCCAAGTGACCCTCTACGCGCCGGCTCCACTGCTTAAGCGTGGTCGCAACACCATCAAGGTGCTGGAGCTCGAAAAGCCGGGGACCGTCGTCGAACTTCGCGAGGCGCCGGATCTGGGCCCGGTGGAGGCCGGCCCCATCGAGGCGGCCGAACTTCCGTAAGGCAGCCGGACAGGCAATTATGCTGGCACCATGACCCTGCAGTTCGACACCCGCCCAGCCGCGTACGCCGTGATGATCCGAGAAGGAAAGATCCTGCTGGCCTATTGGAAGCAGGACGGCAAAGAGGGTTGGACCCTTCCCGGCGGAGGGTTGGACCTCGCTGAACATCCTGTGGACGGCTGCCGGCGCGAAGTTTTCGAGGAAACCGGCTACGAAGCGCGTATTGACCGCATGCTGGGTATCGACGTCGGCCACTGGCCCGGCGATGTCCGCCCGGATGGCTCAGTCAGGGATTTCCAGGCCTTGCGCCTGGTCTATGAGGCCACGGTGGTGGGCGGTGAACTGACGCACGAGGTAGATGGAAGCACCACCCATGCTGCTTGGGTTCCGCTGGACGACGTCGGCAAACTCAACCGGGTTTCCTTGGTTGACACTGCCTTGCGGCTTCACCGGGAGCGCCCGGTAAACGGGAAGCTCGACTAGAACCGCAGAGCCTGGGGCTAGCCAAAGCTGCGCTGCTTGGCTACGCTGAACACCGTTGCCGGCTTTTTGGTTGCCGGCCTGGATGCCGAGGAGGTGGATTTGATGATTGCAGCGATCTTGCGCGCCCCGTTCTCAGTTACGGAGCGCCGTCATCAGCCCATCATTCCTGTCCCGGCATCCGCCTGCCAGAGCTAGGCGGCCGGGCCTCATCAGAGGCTTCCCTTGAATTCTTTCGCTTCTTCAAGCAACCCTTCCATCAGTTCCACCGCGCAACTCCGTGGCCCCGTTGAATACGGCTTCACCGAGGCAACCGCCCAACTGTTCCGTGAACACTCCACAACCCGGTGGCAGGAAGATCCCGCCCCGGGCCGGGTAGTCCGCCTTGACCGGAACCGCGTCCTGGTAGCTTCAGCCGACGGCCTGCTCCATCTGCCCTATCCTGCCCACGGCCTGGTGCCGGCCACCGGAGACTGGGTATGGCTCGGCCATAACGGCGCCGGGGAGCCCTCCGTCGTCGAGGTTCTGCCCCGCCGTTCGGCGCTCAGCCGCAAACGCGCCTTTGAGGCCTCCTCCGAGGAGCAAATTCTGGGCAGCAACATCGATATCGTGGCAGTGGTGGTGCCCGTGGACCGTCCGCTGACCCACAATCGTCTGGAACGGACCTTGGTTGCCGCGTGGGACTCCGGCGCCACGCCCCTGGTGGTCATCACTAAGGCGGACCTGGCCTACCTGGCCGACGACGTCGTCGGGGAGGTCATCCTGCAGGCGGCCGGTGTGGACGTAGTTACCACATCGGCAGAGCAGGGGGACGGCCTCGACGAACTCATGCAACACATTCCTGCGGGTGCAACCCTGGTGCTGTTGGGTCCTTCCGGCGCCGGCAAATCAACGCTGATCAACGCGCTCGCCGGGCGTGAGGTACAGCAGACTGGCGAGGTCCGGGCCGGCGACGGCAAAGGCAAGCACACCACGACGTCACGTGAACTGGTGCCCCTGCCAGGTGGTGCCGTGCTGATGGACACCCCAGGAGTCCGGGGGTTCGGCCTGTTTGATGCAGATGACGGCATGGAAGAGATGTTCGGGGATCTGGAAGAACTTTTCACCGAATGCCGTTTCGCCGACTGTGCCCACCAGGCCGAGCCGGGATGTGCGGTGCAGGAGGCCCTCGCAGAGGAAACACTCGATCCCCGGCGGTGGGCCAGCTACCTGAAACTGCAGCGTGAGTTGGCTGCCCTGGCCAGGAAACATGATGCCGCGGCCCGCCGCGCCTACCAGCGTGAGTGGCATCAAAAGGTGGTGGCCGCGGAGCGGGGCCAGCGTGCCGCGGAACGCTACAAGCACGATCAAGCCCAGGAGCGTGCAGGAAAAGGCGGTAAACGACGCAAACGCTGAACATTGCCGATTCATTACGGAAAACGTGGCGGCGCTGACATCGCCCGTGGTGCTGGTTAGGCTGGGTGAAGATTGCTTTGCAGCCAAGTAATAAGAGTGCATATGATCGTGTGGCTCTACCGATGTTCTCAACCACAGATAGGTAAGCCCGGGTATGGCCGAAGCCATGATTGAGTTCCAGAGCGTCACCAAGCAATACCAGGGCGGGCAGCCGGCGGTGGACGCCCTGAGCATGTCCATCGACAAAGGCTCCATCACGGTGTTCGTCGGGCCTTCGGGCTGCGGGAAGACCACTTCCCTGCGCATGATCAACCGGATGGTGGAACCCACCAGCGGGACCATCACCGTGGCGGGCAAGGACGTTTCGCAGGTTCCTGCTCCGGAACTCCGCCGCTCCATGGGCTACGTCATGCAGTCATCCGGCCTCTTGCCGCACCGCTCCGTCCTGGACAACATCGCCACCGTTCCGCGGCTCAACGGTGTTTCCAAGGCTGACGCGCGGAAACGCGCGGAGGAACTGCTCGACGTCGTCGGGCTGGCTTCGGTTCTGGGCAAGCGGTACCCGTCCCAACTCTCAGGTGGTCAGCAGCAGCGCGTCGGGGTTGCCCGGGCGCTCGCTGCTGATCCTCCGGTCCTGCTGATGGACGAACCCTTCAGCGCCGTGGACCCTGTGGTCCGTGACGAACTGCAGCAGGAACTTCTGCGCTTGCAGCGGGAACTGGCCAAGACCATTGTTTTCGTGACACACGACATCGACGAAGCGACGGTTCTTGGTGACAAGGTTGCGGTCTTCGCCGTTGGAGGGAAGCTGGCCCAGTACGCTGCGCCGGAAGAAATCCTTCGGGCCCCGGCCAACGACTTCGTTGCCTCCTTCGTGGGACGCGACCGCGGCTTCAGGCACCTGGCGTTCAACCCGGCGGACGCAGTGACCCTGCACCCGGTCACCATGGTCAGTCCCTCCGACGGTCATCACGCCGGCCGCGCGTCGGGGGAGTGGGCACTGGTGGTCGACGCCGATTCCCGCCCCTTGGGTTGGTCCTCGCCGCGCGATGGTGCGGGTTTGATCCCGGGTGGATCGCTGTTCCGTAAGGGCGACACCCTGCGCCGCGCCTTGGACGCGGCGTTGTCCTCGCCGTCGGGCCTTGGCGTAGCAGTGGACGACGACGGCCGCGTTGCCGGGGTTTTGAAGGCGCCGGAAGTCCTGGCACTCATTGAGGAAGTCCGCCATCACCGGGAGGACGCCACCTGATGGAGTGGTTCCTCGACAACACTGACCTGGTTTTCGGGTTGGCGGGCCAACATATGGTGCTGGCCGTCATCCCCATGATCCTGGGCCTGCTGATTTCCATTCCGCTGGCCCAGCTGGCCAGGCGCAACAGCACCCTCAGGTCGATCGTGACCACCGCTACCTCGTTGCTGTACACCATTCCCTCGCTGGCACTTTTCATCATTCTTCCCACCATCCTTGGCACCAGGATCCTGGACCCGTTGAACGTAGTGGTGGCCTTGACCATCTATGCGGTGGCACTTCTGGTCCGTGCCGCCATTGATGCCTTCGACTCCGTGGACGATGACCTCCGCAACGCGGCCGTCGCCATGGGCTTCAAACCGCTGGCACGGTTCTTCCAGGTGGACTTGCCCTTGTCCTTGCCGGTGCTGTTCGCAGGATTGCGTGTGGTGTCGGTCAGCAACATTTCGCTGGTCAGCGTCGCAGCGCTCCTCGGCGTGGGCAACCTCGGCGTCCTGTTCACGGACGGCCTGCAGCGTACGTTCATCACGGTAGTGGTGGTGGGCATTATTGCCATTCTGGTCTTGGCGCTGTTGATGGATGCCGTGCTGGTGGTCCTTGAGCGGCTCCTGACTCCCTGGACACGTGCTGCTGGCGGAAAGACGCCACGCCAGGACGGTACTGCGCTTCTTACCGAAACCAAGTCCGGGCCGGCAGCACCGCATGCGGCTCTTCGACCGGATCCGGGGGCCTCCGCGTGAATATCTTTGCCGAGACCATTGCCTGGCTGACGAGCCCTAAAAACTGGACCGGAACCGGTGGCATCCCCACCCGGCTGCTGGAGCACCTGCAATACAGTGCGCTGGTTCTGCTGATTGCTGCTGCGATCGCTGTGC
Organism: Arthrobacter sp. R3-55; assembly: GCF_054161505.1. NCBI lineage: Bacteria > Bacillati > Actinomycetota > Actinomycetes > Micrococcales > Micrococcaceae > Arthrobacter > Arthrobacter sp. R3-55. Next base: position 1,489,165 of record NZ_CP096423.1, read on the forward strand.
CCATCGGTCTTTACATCGGGCACACCGGGCGCGGCCGCGTGGTGGCGGTGGCTGTTGCCGGTGCGCTGCGTGCCCTTCCCACACTCGGGCTGCTGGTCTTGTTCGCTTTGCTTGCCGGCAGTGGTCTGATGCCACCGGTGTGGGCCCTCGTCATCCTCACGGTCCCGCCACTGCTTGCCGGCACGTACGCCGGTATCTCCAGCGTTGACTCCACCGTGGTGGACGCCGCCCGGGCCATGGGCATGACCGAGCTCCAGATCCTCTTCCGAGTGGAAGTGCCCAACGGATTGCAGGTGATGTTTGGTGGCATCCGTACCGCGGTCCTCCAGGTCATTGCCACTGTTTCCGTGGTGGCCTACCTGCCACTCGGCGGGCTGGGACGCTACCTGTTTGATGGCCTGGTCCTGCAGGACTTCCCCCGGATGCTGGGCGGTTCACTGCTCATCGCCGGGCTCGCCATCGCCGTGGACCTGATCCTGGCCGGAGTGCAGAGGCTAGTCATCTCGCCCGGCCTGACCCTCGACTCAAGCGGCCGCCAGAAGGCAGCCGACGATCTCACAGCCGCGGCTCCTGCCGGGGCTGCCGTTCAAGGAGGTACACCATGAAGAACCCCGTCCCCATGACCCTTACACGCCGTGGTCTCGGCGGCCTCGCAGCCGGACTGGGTGTGGCCCTTGCGTTGAGCGCGTGTGGAGGAAGCCCCCTGGCCACACCTTCCACCTCGGCACCCAGCGGATCCGCGGCCGGTGGTTCGCTGGTAGTCGGTTCGGCCGACTTCCCCGAGAGCCAGGTCATCGCCGAAATCTATGTCGGTGCCCTCAACGCAGCCGGTCTGACGGCCACCTCCAAGCCGAACATCGGTTCACGCGAAATCTACTTCAAGGCAGTTCAGGACGGATCCGTCGACCTCGTCCCGGACTACTCCGGCAACCTTTTGTCCTATGTGGACACCGAGGCCAAGGAAGTTTCCGCAGAGGACGTCTACAAGGCCCTCCCGGGCAAACTTCCGGATGGCCTCGCCGTCCTGGAACCGGCAAAGGCAGAGTCCAAGGACGCCATGGTGGTGACCAAAGCTACCGCAGAGAAGTACCAGCTGAAGTCCATCGAGGACCTGGCCAAGGTCTGCAAGGACTTCACCATGGCAGCACCGGCTACCTTTGAGACGCGCGCCTATGGCTTCCCGGGGCTTAAAGCCAACTACGGTTGCGAGCTCAAAGGACTCCAGCCGTTCAGCGACGGCGGTGGGAACCTGACGCTCCAGGCCCTGCTGGAGGACAAGGTCCAGGTAGCCGACATCTACACCACCACGCCCTCCATCGCTGACAACGACCTCGTGGTCCTCGAAGACCCCAAGAACAACTTCAAGGCCCAGCAGGTCCTGCCGTTGGTCAAGGAAGCCAAGATGACGGACAAGGCCAAGGAAGCGCTCAACAACGTCTCCAAGATCCTGACCACCGATGACCTGATCAACCTCAACCGTGCCGTCAGCGGCGACCAGAAGCAGGCGCCCAAGGACGCAGCCGCCGCGTGGCTGAAAGACAAGGGCATCGTCAAGTAACGCCTGATCAACAGCACGCACGACGGCGGTGACGGACCCACGCGGGTCCGTCACCGCCGTCGTCGTATATGTGAGTTAAGTCTCAGCTGAACCCCATCACCCTTGTGGCATATTTGAGGGATGGCGAAATTCAAGCAGTCCACCAAGCTTCATAATGTCCTTTACGACATCCGTGGACCGATTCTTCAGGCCGCCCAGCAGATGGAGGCGGAGGGTCACAGGATCCTCAAACTGAACATCGGAAACCCGGCTCCTTTCGGTTTTGAAGCGCCCGACGCCATTTTGGTGGACATGATCCGCCACCTGCCCAACGCCCAGGGTTACAGCGATTCGCGCGGGATCTTCTCGGCCCGGACCGCCGTCTCGCAGTACTACCAGACCCGCGGCATCCAGAACATCCACGTTGATGACATCTATCTCGGCAACGGTGTCAGCGAACTTATCACCATGTCCCTGATGGCCCTTTTGGAGGACGGCGACGAGGTCCTGATTCCCACGCCGGACTATCCGTTGTGGACTGCTTCCGTTGCCCTGGCCGGCGGCCGCCCCGTGCACTACCTCTGTGACGAGGACTCCGGCTGGCAGCCTGACCTCGAAGACATGGAAGCGAAGATCACGCCGCGGACCAAGGGCATTGTGGTGATCAACCCCAACAATCCCACCGGTGCGGTGTATCCGGAGGAGACGCTCAAGAAGATCGTCGCCCTCGCCGAGAAACACGGCCTGGTGCTCTTTGCCGATGAAATCTACGAGAAAATCCTCTACGAAGACGCGGTCCACATCAACCTTGCCGGGCTCACCGGCGACGACGTCCTGTGCCTGACATTCAGCGGTTTGTCCAAGGCCTACCGGGTTTGTGGTTACCGGGCCGGATGGATGGCTATCTCGGGGCCAAAGAAGGACGCTGCGGACTACCTTGAAGGAATCAATCTCCTTGCCAACATGCGCTTGTGCGCCAACGTTCCCGCGCAGCACGCCATCCAGACAGCTTTGGGCGGGTACCAGAGCATCAACGATCTCATCCTGCCCGGTGGCAGGCTCCTGGAACAGCGCAATAAGGCCTACGATCTCCTGAACGCCATTCCCGGGGTCAGCACCCAGCAGGCGCGGGGAGCCTTATACCTGTTCCCCAAGCTGGACCCTGAGGTCTATCACATCCGCGACGACGAGAAATTTGTCCTGGACCTGTTGAAGGAACAGAAAATCCTGGTCTCCCATGGCCGGGCCTTCAACTGGGTGCGCCCGGACCACTTCCGCATGGTCACCCTGCCAAACGTCAAGGACATCGAGGAGGCCATTGGTCGCATGGCGGACTTCCTGTCGAGGTACCCGGGCAACTAGCCTGAGGTCCATGGCCGTTCCACGAGGGCGCGGCCCTGCGGAAAGGCACACCCCATGGCTGTTGCAGTTGAATTCGCCAAGAGTCCTGCTGAGGTCCTGAGGGTCGGATCCGGGTTCACGCTTGCCAGTGTTGACCCGGACTCGACCCCGGGATACCCAGGTGCCAAAGCTGACGGCAAGGCGCTGTTGGGAGCCCAGGACGCACGGCTGGCAGAACTGCAGGAGAAGCTCTTTGCCCAGGGCCGGTTCGGCAGCACCAAACGGCTGCTGCTGATCCTGCAGGCCATGGATACCGCAGGCAAGGGTGGCATTGTCAGCCACGTGGTGGGTGCCATGGATCCGCAGGGTGTCCAACTGCGTGCCTTCAAAGCACCCACAGATGAGGAAAAATCCCACGACTTCCTCTGGCGGATCGAGAAAGAAGCTCCCGCTGCCGGAATGGTCGGTGTCTTTGACCGCTCCCACTACGAGGACGTCCTGATTCACCGTGTTCATGGGTGGGCGGACGCTTCGGAGTTGGAACGCCGCTACAACGCCATCAACGACTTCGAGTCCCGGCTTGCCGATCAGGGCACCACCATTGTTAAGGTGATGCTCAACATCAGCAAGGACGAGCAAAAGGAACGGCTGATCGCCCGTCTGGACGATCCAAGCAAACACTGGAAGTACAGCAGTGGAGACTTGGCCGAACGCGCGTTCTGGGACGACTACATGGATGCCTACAGCATGGCGTTCGAGAAGACGTCAACGGACATAGCGCCCTGGCACGTGGTCCCGGCCAACAAGAAGTGGTACGCACGCATCGCCGTCCAACAGTTGCTGATCGATGCCCTTGAACGCCTTCAGCTGGACTGGCCCAAGGCAGACTTTGATGTCGCTGCCGAACGGGCCCTTGTGGTGGCTTCCTAGGAATCCGCTCCGGGGGCTGCACGGTACGGTGCTGCTTGGGCGTTACTGGGCGGCAGTACCGGTGTCGTTGCTTGCGTCCCGGGCTGTGGCCAGGCGTTTGCGGGCGCCCTCCAGCCAGTCCTCGCAACGTTTGGCCAGGGCTTCGCCCCGCTCCCAGAGTGCCAGGGATTCTTCCAGGCTGGCACCGCCGGCTTCCAGGCGGCTAACGACGCCCATGAGCTGTTCGCGGGCTTCCTCGTAGCTCAAGGAATCGAGGGAGTCCGCTGAAGGTACGGCTGTGTTGTTCTCGGTCATGATGTCCTTTGTGTTCACTAGTGATGATGGTGACCGATTCATCAACGGTCCACGATCTGTCCTTGGCCTGTGGAAACTGCCCTGAAGCGACCTTCTGCTACGCGAATGGCCAGTGCGGTTCCGTTCGGGGCTTCCTCCGGGCTGCTCACTACTGTGTGCCCGGCCTGATCCTCGCCGACAATCTGGACTACGGCGTAGCCACGGTCCAGTGTCTTCTGCGGCGACAGGGCCCTGACCTGTGCGCGCAGGTGATGCACTTGGTCCAGGGCGCGGGCAACAGCGGAGCTGACCGCAGCATGGGAACGCCGTTGCAGGCGATGGATGTCATCGGCCCGGGCATCCACCATTGAGGTGGGAAAGGCCAACACAGGGCGTGACTTCAAAGCATGCAGCCGGTCTGTCTCGCGGTCAACCATCCTGCCGATGCTCCGGCGCAGGTGATCCCTTGCTTGCCTCACCATGGCCAGTTCCTCGGCTACATCCGGGACGATGCGCTTTGCCGCGTCCGTGGGCGTTGATGCGCGAAGATCCGCGACGTCGTCCAGGATGGGACGGTCTGCTTCGTGGCCAATGGCGCTCACCACAGGAGTGGTGGCGGCCGACACTGCGCGGATGAGGTCCTCGTTGCTGAACGGGAGGAGATCTTCCAACGCCCCGCCCCCGCGTGCCAGGACAATGACGTCAACGTGGGGATCGGCGTCGAGCTTCTTCAATGCTGCGATGATCTGCGAGACCGCGGTGTTGCCCTGTACGGCAACCTCGCGGACGTCGAACTCAACAGCCGGCCAACGCAGCGCAGCATTGCGCAGGACATCCTTTTTGGCGTCCGAGTCCCGGCCGGTGATGAGCCCGATGCGGTGGGGAAGCAGGGGCAGCTTGCGTTTCCGGGAGTCCGCAAACAGGCCTTCGGCCGCCAGGGCCTGCCTCAGCCGCTCGATCCTGGCCAGCAAATCGCCCAGGCCCACCGGACGGATGTCCTTGACGGACATGTTCAGCCGGCCCGTTTTGACCCAGAAATCCGCTTTGACCAAAGCAACCACGCGGGAACCGCGTTCGAGGGGAACCTTTTGGCGGTCCAGCACTGTGGACCAAACCGATGCCGGAAGGGAAATTTCGGCGTCAACATCCCGGAGGGTCAGAAAGGCGTTGCCGCCCCGGCGGTTCAGTTCAATGACCTGGCCCTCAATCCACGCCGCCGGTGCCCGCTCTATGTGGGCTTTGAGCTTGCGCGAGAGCAGTTGCAGAGGCCACGGATTGTCCGGGCTTGTTTCAGCGGCCGTTCCCGGCAAGGTGGATTCAGGCGTGGCTTCAGCGGACATGGGCGGTCCGTGCCTGTTCCGGTCTCCGTGTCTGTTGCTGCATGATGTGTCCTCGCTCCGGGATGCGGCGTGGCTGCCGGCCGCGTTCCAACTCTATCCATAGCTTCCCAGCCGCTTCCGACATTTTTCCTATCATGTGGACAGACCTAGGATGGTGGCACAGCCGACGACCCTGAGGATGACCTTGCGTACTTTCGTTTCAGCAGTGGGAGTGATCCTCGCCGTCCTTCTGACAGCTGTCGCTGTCCCCGCGGCCTGGGTGGACCAGAACATTGTTAAGGAAGAGGGTTTCGTCGCAATCGCCGGAACGTTGGGTAGCGACCCCGAATTCCAAAGCCGGTTGGCTGCCGCGGCTGTAGGAACCTTTGAGTCTTCGGTTGATCTGCCGGGACCTCTTCAATCCCTGGCAGCCGGTGCCCTCCGGAACGCGGCCACGGGGATGCAGTCCTGGAGTGACTACCCTCAAGCCTGGGAGGAAACAGTCCGGAACAGCCACCGGCTCAACTTCGGGACGGCCGCCCCAGCTGATGAATCGGCGGCGTCCACGGCACTGGTCCTGGACATTGGGCCCCTTGTCCGGCTGATTCGAGACCATTTCGCCGAAGCGACGCGGATCCGGCTTGATGTTCCCGCGGAAAGCCTCGTGTCCTTGGGGGAGCCGTCACACAGGCAGCTGGTGGAACGCGTGGCAGCATTTGCGCCACTGTGGTGGCTGGCTGCCGCAGGCGCGCTGGTCTCGGCCCTTCTGGCCCTGGCTGCTGCACGGCGACGCTACTTGGCCTTGGTTTTCCTCGGGCTGGGGGGCTTGGCCCTGGCCGCGCTCTGGACGGTTGGGGCAGATCTCGCAGGCGGCATGATCGGAAGCCTTGCCAGCGCCAACGGTGTAGCGGAACTTTTCAAGAATGAGTTCCTCACTACAGCCCGCGACGGCTTCGGCCAGTGGGTAGGGATCGCCGCGGTGGTGTCCGGGGCTGTCCTGGTGGCGGGCGTCATAGCGGCGGTGGTCTCAGGGCGACAAGGGTCACGTTCGGCCCGAAGCTAAAGGCTGGGCCGGTAGCATGGAAGCATGACCAGCACAGCAGTTTCCATTCCTATGCCCACGGTGCCCCGCAGACGGCGATCTCCGGAAGAGGTACAGGCAGCGGCGCCCGTGACGGGTCCCAAGAAGGTTCTGCTGGCCGCCCCGCGAGGGTATTGTGCCGGCGTGGACAGGGCAGTCATTGCTGTTGAGAAGGCCTTGGAGCACTACGGGCCTCCGGTCTACGTCCGCAAACAGATCGTGCACAACGTCCACGTGGTCAGTTCCCTCGAAGAACAGGGAGCCATCTTCGTCGAGGAAACAGACGAGGTCCCGGAAGGGGCCTTGGTCATTTTCTCCGCCCACGGCGTATCTCCGGCCGTGGTCCAGTCCGCCGAGGACCGTGGCCTTCGCACCATCGATGCCACGTGCCCGCTGGTGACCAAGGTCCACAAGGAAGCCGTGCGCTTCGCCAAGGACGACTACGACATCCTGCTGATTGGCCACGAAGGCCACGAGGAAGTCGAAGGAACTGCCGGTGAAGCACCGGAACACATCCAGATCATCAACGGCCCGCACGAAGTAGACAAGGTCACCGTGCGCGACCCAGAGAAGACGATCTGGCTTTCCCAGACAACCCTGAGCGTGGATGAAACCATGGAGACGGTCCGACTCCTGAAGGACAGGTTCCCCACCCTCCAGGATCCGCCCAGCGACGATATTTGCTACGCCACCACCAACCGCCAAGTGGCTATCAAGAAGATTGCGCCCCAGGCGGACCTCGTGATCGTGGTGGGTTCAGCCAATTCGTCCAACTCCGTGCGGCTGGTTGAGGTTGCCCTGGAGTACGGTGCCAAGAGCTCCTACCGCGTGGACTTCGCCAACGAGGTAGACGAAGCCTGGTTCGAGGGTGTCGCCACAGTTGGCGTCACCTCCGGTGCCTCTGTTCCGGAAGTACTGGTTCAGGATGTCCTGCGGTTGCTGGCTGACTACGGCTACGGCGAGGTCCAGGAAGTAGTAACGGCTGAGGAAGACCTGTTGTTCTCACTTCCCAAGGAACTGCGGGCCACGCTGAAGAAAGCCGGCGACGTAACGCGTGCGCTCGGCGGGCGCGGAAACCGCTCCACGTCCTAGCGTTTCCTGTCAACAACAGAACTTGCAAAAACCGGCCCGCAGGGGTCGCCTCCCTAGGGAAGGCGAACCCTGCGGGCCGGTTTGTTAAGCTGCAGACTCTTCGGCGTCCTCAGCCTCGTCGGCGAGAAGCTCCGGGGCCGCCAGGGCGCGGGGGACTGCCTCAACCGACATTGGCGCGGCAAGTCCGGCATCGTCCATGGTGTTGAGCTTGCGGGCTGTTGGGAGAACCCGTGCCTCAAGCGTTCCCACCATCGCGTTGTAGCGGTCCACGGACGTTTTCAGGGAACTTCCCAGCTTGCTGACGTTTTCGCCCAGCGTACCCATGCGTTCATAGAGTTGCTTTGCGAGCTCGAACAGTTCGTGGGCGCTGTCCGTGAGGACATCCTGGCGCCAGGTGAAGGCCACGGATTTCAGGACTGCCAGCAGGGTGCCCGGCGACGCCAGCACCACATTCCGGGACAGGGCATATTCCAGGAGGGCAGGGTCTGCCTCGAGGGCTGAGGCAAGGATGGACTCCGCTGGAAGGAAACAGATCACCAGTTCGGGGGAGTTGCCGGGGATGTCCCAGTACTTTTTGCCAGCCAAAGCATCAATGTGGGACTTCAAGGCTTTGGCGTGCTGGGCCAGCAGGGTCTTTGAATCATGGTTACTGGCGGGCGCTACGGACTCCCCAAAGGAACCGTCTCCGTGCAGTTGTTCCTGCGCAGCGAGGTATGAAGCCAGCGGGACCTTGGCGTCCACCACCAGTTGCTTGCCGCCCGGCAATTGGACCACCAAGTCCGGTCGCAGCGTATTCTCGGTCCGGCCCGAATGGACTTGCTCGTGGAAATCCACGTGCCTCAGCATTCCGGAAGCCTCTACCACCCTGCGGAGCTGCACTTCGCCCCACTGGCCACGGGCACTGTTGGAGCGAAGGGCCGAAGCCAAAGCATGCGTTGACCGCAGGAGTTGTTCATCGGACAGCCGGGCATCCTGCAGTTGCTGGGCAAGCTGGCCGTATTGCTCCACCCGGTCCCGTTCAAGCAGTGATACCTGTTGCTGAACGGCCGTCAGCTTCTCCGCAACCGGAGCGAGCGCCCGCAGAACACTGCCGTCCGAGTTCCTGGACGCGGTCAACTCGCGGTTCTGTGAGAACAGAAGCCGCCGCTCGGCGTCGGCCGCTGCAAGCTGCGCGGTCACCTCCGAGAGGCGCGCCGAAACGGCGTCGAAGTCTTCCTCCAACCCCGCGCCCCGGCGTCGAAAGACAACGTAGCCCGCTGCCAGGCCTACGGCGGCGCCGATCAAGAGCATCAGCAGGGCCAAAACCAATCCAAATCCATCCATGAGGCAACCCTGTCACAGGGGTACGACAGTTTTAGTGAGGCCGCCGGGGTGGCCACCTGCCACGGGCGCCGACACGCAAAGATAAGGTTCCAACGGGTAGAATCAATGCTCGTGGCTCTTACTATTGGCATCGTCGGACTGCCCAACGTCGGCAAATCAACTCTTTTCAACGCACTGACCCGCAATCAGGTGCTCGCAGCGAACTATCCGTTCGCGACGATCGAACCCAACGTCGGAGTCGTGAACCTTCCGGATCCCCGCCTGGCGAAGCTGGCTGAGATCTTCGGTTCCCAGAAGTTGCTGCCCGCTCCGGTGTCCTTCGTGGACATCGCCGGCATCGTCAAAGGTGCCTCCGAGGGTGAAGGCCTGGGCAATAAGTTCCTGGCAAATATCCGCGAGGCCGAAGCCATTGCACAGGTTGTCCGCGTGTTCGATGACCCCGATGTCATCCACGTTGACGGCAAAGTGGACCCGCGCTCCGACATGGAGACCATCAACACCGAGCTGATCCTGGCCGACCTTCAAACCATCGAAAACGCCATTCCGCGCATCGAAAAAGAAGTCAAGATCAAGAAGCGCGAAGCTGCCGAGCTCGCCGCCATCAAGGCTGCCCAGGCAGTGCTGGAACGCGGTGACACCATCTTCTCCTCGATCAAGAGCGACAAGCTGGAGATGGGGCACCTCAAGGAGCTTGGACTTCTCACTGCCAAGCCTTTCATCTATGTCTTCAATGCTGACGAAGGCATCCTGGGCGACCAGGAGAAGCAGGATGAGCTGCGCGCCCTCGTTGCGCCGGCAGATGCTGTGTTCCTTGATGCCAAGCTCGAAGCCGACCTCGTGGAACTGGACGAGGAAGAAGCCCGCGAGATGCTGGAGATGAACGGCCAGAGCGAATCCGGCCTGGACCAGTTGGCACGCGTCGGCTTCCACACCCTTGGGCTGCAGACCTACCTAACGGCCGGCCCCAAGGAAACCCGTGCGTGGACCATCCGCCAGGGCGACACCGCGCCGCAGGCCGCCGGCGTGATCCACTCCGATTTCCAGCGTGGCTTCATCAAGGCCGAGGTTGTCTCCTTCGATGACCTCATCGACGCCGGTTCCATGGCAGAGGCAAAGTCCCGCGGCAAGGTCCGGATCGAAGGCAAAGAGTATGTGATGGCCGACGGCGACGTGGTGGAGTTCCGCTTCAACGTCTAAGGTCATGAGCCGCGACATGAATCCCCGATCCGCGGGTGGCCGCCGCCAGCACTCTTCGGGCACCGATGAAGTAGCTGGCTGGGCCTTCCGTGGGAGCTCCGCAACAGGCGCTGCCCTGCCAGCGGTGACTACATTGCCTCCAGCGCACTGGTGGTTCTGGTCATATTTGTGGCGGTATTCCCTGCGCATATGCATGCCCGGCAGTGCTATGGGAATGTTCTTCGGGTACTTGGACAGCACCGGCTACGAGCTACACACGGATGCGGAGATGGTGGCCAACATTGGCATGTTCGGCCTCATGTTCGGATGCCTTAGCCAGATCGTTGCCTTCGTGGTTGCCTTGATTGCCTTTGTCTTGGGGAGGCCTGCCCGTCGGCAGTGGGCTGCTTACCGGCGAGCGGGTTGGACCACCACCGAGTGCCGGTCCGCGTACTCGCTTCAAAAGCAGGAGGCGGCCGCTCTTAGGCTCAATTCCCGTCTCCGCGGACCCGGGTTGGCCCCTGCGCAGCCTCCGGGTCCCATGACGCCTCGGCCGCGCAGGAAGCCGTCATGGATGGGTCGGGTTGGTCTTGGGCTCGCCCTTCTCATGCCCGCACTCCTGATCTTCATTCTTCTTGGTCCCTGGTTGGACTCGAAGGATGTCCAGACGTTGGAGTGCGAGGTTGTGGCCGTAGAGCCGGTAACGAGTTCGGGCGGGACCAGAGGGGGAGCCTCGACGGCCTCCGTTCTGGTGAAGACGTCCAACTGCGGGACGCTAGGAGTATCGCGCGGCGTTACTTTCGAGAACCGGGACGAGGTGGCGTCGAGTTTCACTATTGGCGCGACCTATGGCTTCGATATCGGTTGGTATAGCCGCACGTTCTACAGGAGCGGGGTTCAGTCGGTTCGGGAGTACCGGCTCATCTGACCGGAGCCGGAACAGCACAACTGACACGGCATTCGCAACCTAAGGCACGCGGTATCTCAAAGGACCCTGGTTCGACAGAACCGGGGTCCTTTTTTGCGGTTAAACCGTCCTGTCCTGCTGTCGGACAGCGAATGCTACCACCGAGTAGGGTTTGACTTGAAATTCCCGTCAATTTAGGCATGTGTAGGTTGCGGAACGGTTACAGTTTGGCCAGCAAGTCCCAACATCCGGACACAATGTGGGTAGGCTTACACACACATGTAGGCAACGTCACAGTAGGAAACTGTGCCTGTGCCTGGGGGGAATCACGAATTCCTCCTGCTCAACTCCACGACTCATAGGAGGCGGAATGCGTTTCTCGCGCACTTCCAAAGCTCTAGGCGTAGCGGCGATCATCGCCCTCGCAGTGACCGGTTGCGGCGGCGGTGGCGGCACCAGCACCAATAGCTCCGCCGCAGTTGACCCGAACAAGGTCATTTCCGCATACAGCAACGAACCGCAGAACCCGCTGCTTCCGGCCAACACCAACGAGGTGTACGGTGGCCGCGTCGTCGAGCTGCTGTTCGAAGGCCTTCGCGCCTACGACTCCGACGGCAAGCCCGTCAACGCTCTCGCGGAGTCGATTGAGACCACTGACTCGCAGAACTGGACCATCAAGGTCAAGTCCGGCGCAAAGTTCACCAACGGCGAGGCCATCACGGCCAAAACGTTCGTTGACTCCTGGAACTTCGCTGCGCTGAGCACCAACCTCCAGAACAACGGCTTCTTCTTCGAGTCCATCGAAGGCTACGCCGACGTCAGCGCCGTCACTGAGACCACCGGTGCCGATGGCAAGAAGACCTCCACGCCGGCTCCTACGGCCCAGACCATGTCCGGCCTGGCCGCTACTGACGACCAGACCATCACGGTCAAGCTCGGCCAGCCTGAAGCTGACTGGTCGCTGCGCCTTGGCTACTCCGCCTTCTACCCGCTTCCTTCCGAGGCTCTCAAGGATCCGAAGAAGTTCGGCGAAAACCCGATCGGCAACGGCCCGTACAAGTTCGAGAAGGAAGGTGCCTGGGTACACGACCAGTCCATCTCCCTGGTCAAGAACCCTGACTACACCGGTCCGCGTGCTGCCAAGAACGGTGGCGTGACCTTCAAGTTCTACACCGATCCGGGCCCCGCATACACGGATCTCCAGGCCGACAACCTCGACATCACTGACGTTGTTCCGTCGAACGCGCTGAAGACCTACACCACGGACTTCCCGGACCGTAACTCCACGCGCCCCAACGCCAACAACGCAACCCTGAACATCCCGGGCTACAACCCGAACTTCCAGGGTGAAGCTGGTCTGTTGCGCCGCCAGGCCCTGTCGCACGCCATCAACCGCGAAGAGATCACCAAGGTCATCTTCAATGGCACGCGTACCCCGGCAACTGAGTTCACGGCTCCGGTCCTGGACGGCTACAACGACGCCATCCCCGGCAGCGATGTCCTGAAGTTCGATGCTCAGAAGGCCAAGGATCTCTGGGCCGAGGCCGAAAAGATCAAGCCGTACGACGGTTCCAAGCCGCTCCTCATTGCCTCCAACACTGACGGTGGCAACAAGGAATGGATCGACGCCGTAGCCAACGCCTTCAAGAACAACCTTGGTATCCAGGCCGAAATCCAGCCCTTCGCCAAGTTCGCTGAAGTTCTGGACCTGCGCAAGTCGCAGTCCCTCCCGGGTCTTACCCGCGCCGGCTGGCAGGGCGACTACCCGTCGCTGTACAACTTCCTTGGACCGGTGTGGGCAACCAACGCATCGTCCAACTACGAGAAGTACTCGAACCCCGAGTTCGACAAGCTTCTGAAGGAAGGCCTTGCAGCCAAGACTCCGGAAGATGCCAACAAGAAGTTCAACGAGGCACAGGAGATCCTGTTCAAGGAGCTCCCGGGCTTGCCCCTGTGGTACCGGGCAACCCCGATCGTTTGGAGCAACAACGTTGTCTCAGCCGAAACCGGCTGGAATGGCGGCGTCCGTTACTTCGACATCGAGGCCAAGTAGTCCTCAGGATCTGAACTTGCCTTAGGGCAGAGGGGGTCCGGCCAATGCGCCGGGCCCCCCTTGCTTGCTTGGCAGGAAGGCACACATGACACACCAATGCCCGACCACCGGAGAGGGGTGACCCGTGGTTCGCTTCATTTTCCGTAGGCTCCTCCAGGTCATCCCGGTATTCCTGGGGACCACGCTCCTCGTCTATTACATGGTCTTCGCACTACCCGGCGACCCCATTGCCGCCCTCTTCGGGGATCGCCAGCCACCGCAGAGCGTCATCGACGCCTTGCGGGCCCAGTACAACCTGGACCAGCCGTTCTGGGTTCAGTACGGGCTTTTCATCAAGAATTTGTTCACCTTCAACCTTGGCGTTGACTTCACCCAGCAGCCCATTGCCGACTCACTTGCCAGGGCCTTCCCCGTCACGGCAATGCTCGCCATTGAAGCCCTGATTATCCAGGCTGTATTCGGCATCGCCTTCGGCGTGTTTGCAGGCCTGAAGAAGGGCAAGCTGTTCGACTCCACCGTTCTGGTGGTTTCGCTCCTGGTGATCGCAGTTCCCACCTTCGTTCTGGGCTTCGTCTTCCAGCTGGTGTTCGGTGTCCAGCTTGGTTGGGCCAAACCCACGGTGGGCGCAAACGCCGACTGGGGCAACCTGATCCTTCCGGCCGTTGTGCTTGGCTTGGTGTCCTTCGCATACGTTCTACGCCTGACCCGCGCCTCGGTCAGTGAGAACATGAACGCCGACTACGTGCGAACGGCCACCGCTAAGGGACTTTCCCGTCCGCGCGTCGTGATGGCGCACATCCTCAGGAACTCGCTGATCCCCGTGGTGACCTACTTGGGAGCGAACCTTGGCGGGCTTATGGGCGGCGCCATCGTTACCGAGGGCATCTTCAACGTTCCCGGAGTGGGAAACAAGCTCTTCCAAGCCATCCAGCGAAGCGAGGGTCCTACCATCGTCGCCATCGTGAGTGTCCTGGTTCTTGTTTTCGTCATCACCAACCTCCTGGTTGACCTCCTGTACGCCTGGCTTGACCCGAGGATCCGCTATGACCAGTAATACTGAACACTTCGTAGCTCCCGTCGAGGAGACACCCCTTCTGGCTACTGATGCTGTGAAAACAGATCAGGCGCCGCTCAGCCTTTGGGCAGACGCGTGGCGCAAGCTTCGGCGCCGCCCTATGTTCATCGTTTCCTCGCTGCTGATCCTGCTGCTTGTGGTCGTTGCGCTGTTCCCGGGCCTCTTCACCAGCGTTGCACCGGACAACGACTGCCAGCTGGCTAACTCCGAGGGCGGTCCCACTGCGGGCCACCCGTTGGGATTCACCTTGCAAGGCTGCGATGTCTACTCGCGCGTCATCCACGGCACACAGGCTTCGTTGTCAGTCGGCGTCCTGTCGGTCCTCGCCGTCGTCATCATTGGCGTCACCCTTGGCGCTTTGGCCGGCTACTACGGTGGCTGGCTTGACTCCGTCCTTGCCCGTCTCGGCGACATCTTCTTTGCCTTGCCGATCATCCTCGGCGCTTTGGTCATCACGCAGCTGCCGCTGTTCCGCGAGAACCGGAGTGTCTGGACAGTGGTCCTGACAATATCCCTGCTCGCGTGGCCCCAAATGGCGCGAATTACCAGAGGTGCCGTCATTGAGGTTCGCAACGCGGACTTCGTCACGGCGGCACGCTCACTGGGTGTTTCCAAGTTCGGGGCATTGGTCAAGCATGCGCTGCCCAACGCACTGGCACCTGTCATCGTGCTTGCCACCTTGGAGCTGGGCGTCTTCATTGTCCTCGAAGCCACTCTGTCCTTCCTGGGTGTCGGGTTGCCCGGCAGCGTGATGTCGTGGGGTAACGACATCTCAGCGGCCAACGCTTCCATCCGTACCAACCCGGGAATCCTGCTCTACCCGGCAGCCGCCCTGTCCATCACCGTCCTGAGCTTCATCATGCTTGGCGACGCCGTCCGCGATGCTCTTGATCCCAAGAGCCGTCAGCGCTAAGGAGGCGACCATGACTTCTGCGAACATCAGAATTGATGAAGCCACGGCACCAGTTCGGCCCATCCTGGAGATCAAGGACCTGGCCATTACCTTCAAGACAGGTTCTGGTGAGGTCAAGGCGGTAAAGAACGCCCACCTTTCCATCATGCCGGGCGAAACGGTCGCCATTGTGGGGGAGTCGGGCTCTGGAAAGTCGACGACGGCGCTGGCCGCCATCGGCCTTCTGCCCAACAACGGTCGCGTTTCGGCAGGGCAGATCCTGCTCGACGGCGAAGATATCGCCCACGCCTCGGAAAAGCGCATGATCGAGCTTCGTGGCAGCCACATCGGCATGGTTCCCCAGGACCCCATGTCCAACCTGAACCCGGTCTGGAAGATCGGTTACCAGGTGCGGGAAACCCTGAAGGCGAATGGTCGCCCTGATGGCCCTGAGGACGTTGCCCGCGTCCTCGCTGAAGCCGGTCTTCCGGACGCTGCCCGGCGTGCCAAGCAGTATCCGCATGAGTTTTCCGGCGGTATGCGCCAGCGCGCGCTGATCGCGATTGGCTTGAGCTGCCAGCCCAAGCTCCTCATCGCCGATGAGCCAACATCGGCACTTGATGTCACGGTTCAGCGCAGGATCCTGGATCACCTGGACACCATGACCACTGAACTTGGCACCTCGGTACTGCTGATCACCCACGACCTCGGTCTTGCTGCTGAACGCGCCGACAAAGTGATCGTTATGTACCAGGGCAACGTGGTTGAGGCTGGTCCTTCCTTGGAGCTCCTGCGCAACCCCCAGCACCCTTACACCCGTCGCCTGGTTGAGTCGGCGCCTTCCCTGGCGTCACGCCGCATCCAGGTGGCCAAGGAGCAGGGTGTGGAGTCTGAGGATCTTCTGGCTCCTGTAGCGGCTGCGAAGGATCGTGCCCAGGACGAGGTCCTCCAGATCAAGAACCTGCGCAAGATCTACAAACTGCGTCAGGGACTGGGACAGACGTCCGACTTCGCGGCCGTGGACGATGTCAGTTTCGCCGTAAAACGCGGGACTACTACGGCGATTGTGGGCGAGTCCGGTTCCGGCAAGTCCACTGTTGCCAAGATGGTCCTTCAGCTTGAGAAGCCCACTGAGGGTCAGATCATCTTCGATGGTGTGGACACGGCTGGGCTCAAGGGCAGGGAACTCTTCAAGTTCCGTCGCCGGGTGCAGCCCATCTTCCAGGACCCCTATGGTTCCTTGGATCCGATGTACAACATCTTCAGGACCATTGAAGAGCCGTTGCGCGTGCACAAAATCGGTAATGCGGCCAGCCGTGAGAAAAAGGTTCGCGAGCTGTTGGACCAGGTGGCTCTGCCGCAGTCCATGATGCAGCGTTACCCCAACGAGCTCTCGGGTGGCCAGCGGCAGCGTATTGCGATCGCGCGAGCCCTGGCACTGGATCCCGAAGTCATCATTTGCGATGAAGCAGTCTCCGCCCTGGACGTGCTGGTGCAGGCCCAGGTCCTGAACCTGCTGGCTGATCTTCAGGACAACCTTGGCCTGACGTACCTGTTCATCACCCACGACCTCGCCGTGGTCCGCCAGATCGCGGACCACGTCTGCGTCATGGAGAAGGGCAAGCTTGTGGAGACGGGCAGCACTGACGACGTCTTCGACAACCCCCGTGAGGCTTACACCCAGGCACTCCTGGATGCCATCCCGGGTGGATCGCTCCTGCTGCCGCCCGCGGTGGCCTGACCGGCGTCGAACATTTGATCGCTGGATAGCAGAAGAGCCGGTGGTTCCCGAAAGGAAACCACCGGCTCTCGCCGTATAACGTGCGCGTTGCGGGGCCTGCTCTGCGCGCCAAATCGCCCCCGAAGCACGCAGAGCGGGCCTCACAACACTCACGAAGCACGCAGAGCGGGCCTCACAACGTCAGAAGCGGACGACGGCGCCGAGGGCTACTTCGTCGGGGCGGCGCTGTCCGGGCGGGCCGTCAGGCCAAGCGCTGCAAGCTCGCGGGCCAGGACCGCGCCAAGCTTGACGTGCCCTGAAGGCTTCAGGTGCACCCCGTCCTGAAGATCACCTACGGCGTTGTAACGGGTGAGCCAGTTGCCCGTGCTGACGAAGGGAATGCCGTGTTTGGCGGCAATGCGCCCCAACAGTGCGTCCACTTCGGTGCGACGTCCGCCGCCATTCTCCGCCCCGCGTGCCAAGGTTCCGATCATGGCGAGGGATGCACCAGGGTAACGCTTCTTCAGAGCAGCGAGGAGCCGCTCGGCATTGCTGGTGATCTGGGCATCCGTGGCCTTTTGCGAAGCATCGTTGCCGCCGCCTTGGACCACAATCAACGGTGGATCTCCGTAGGGGAGTGTCCAATCCCCGCGCTGCAGGGCATCGATGTAATTGCCGGTCTTGCCATTGGCTGCCACAAACCCCGTGCCGCCCATGCCCACAACGTGCAACTTGTACCCCAGAGCCGCGATGCCCTGCTGCGGCCAGGAGTCCTTGGGCATGGCCTGGGAGTCTCCGATCAGGACGGCGGTGTGGCGCACATCGGCCAGAACCACTTCATTGCGGTTGTTAGCCGGGTTCTTGTACAACGAGCCAACCGGCAGGTCCAGGGCGCTGGGCGCCTGGGCGGTCCTGAGCGGCGGGGCGGCGGCAGTTTGAGCCGGCCCCGGCGCGACGGAGCGCGTAGGGGTGGAAGCCGGGGTAATGGGGCTGGGTCCGCATCCCACTGCCAGAACGCCGACGGCGATCAATGGTGCGAGCAGGCGGAACGCGGCCGAAGATTGTCGCATCGATGGGTCTCCGTGTGGCACTGGTTCTGGAGCAATCATGGGGCACGGAGAACAGAAAATCCAGCATCTGGAGTAGCGGTTACTAAAGCGTGACGTCATGTGAGCAGTGCCACATCTGGATGGCGAATGGCTTGCTTTTTAGGCTGGGAAATGCAACTGCGTTTAGACTGGATGCAGGTGCCCTGTGTCCCGGGGTCTTTTCGCTGTGTGTTCCGATCAAGTCGATCAGGTATGCGCGCGGATACAAACAGCTGACTTCACCACTGAAACGAGTCATTAACGCATGTCTGAAACCATCACCAACACTGCGTCGCGGAGCGATCTGCGCAACGTCGCGATCGTCGCACACGTTGACCACGGCAAGACCACCCTGGTCGACGCCATGCTCAAGCAGACCAACTCCTTCGCTTCCCATGGTGAGGTTGAGGACCGTGTCATGGACTCCGGTGACCTGGAGCGCGAAAAGGGCATCACCATCCTCGCGAAGAACACCACGGTTGCCTACAACGGCCCGTCGTCCAACGGCGAGACCATCACCATCAACGTCATCGACACCCCCGGCCACGCCGACTTCGGTGGCGAGGTAGAGCGCGGCCTGTCCATGGTTGACGGCGTCGTCCTGCTGGTCGACTCCTCCGAGGGCCCGCTGCCCCAGACCCGCTTCGTGCTCCGCAAGGCCCTTGCCGCGCACCTGCCGGTCATCCTCCTGGTCAACAAGACCGACCGTCCCGACGCCCGCATCGACGAAGTTGTCCACGAGTCCATGGACCTGCTCCTCGGCCTCGCCTCGGACCTCGCCGACGAAGTTCCGGACCTGGACCTGGACAAGGTCCTCGAAGTTCCCGTCGTCTACGCTGCTGCCAAGGTTGGCCGTGCGTCCCTGGACCAGCCGGCCAACGGCTCGGCTCCGGAGAACGAGGACCTCGAGCCCCTCTTCAAGACCATCATTGAGCACATCCCGGCTCCCACGTACAACCCGGACGGCGTGCTGCAGGCACACGTGACCAACCTGGACGCGTCGCCGTTCCTTGGCCGCCTCGCCCTGCTCCGCATCTACAACGGCACGCTCCGCAAGGGCCAGACCGTTGCCTGGGCCCGCGCCAACGGTGAGCTCAAGAACGTCAAGATCACCGAACTGCTCGCCACCAAGGCACTGACCCGCGTTCCTGCCGAGTCTGCCGGACCGGGCGAAATCGTCGCAGTTGCAGGCATCGAGGAGATCACCATTGGTGAAACACTCACGGATGCCGAGAACCCGCAGCCGCTGCCGCTGATCACCGTGGATGATCCCGCGATCTCCATGACGATCGGTATCAACACCTCGCCGCTGGCCGGCAAGGTCAAGGGCGCCAAGGTCACAGCCCGCCAGGTGAAGGATCGCCTGGACAAGGAACTGATCGGTAACGTCTCCATCAAGGTCCTCCCCACCGAGCGTCCTGACGCCTGGGAAGTCCAGGGCCGTGGCGAGCTCGCGCTGGCCATCCTGGTTGAGCAGATGCGTCGCGAAGGCTTCGAGCTGACGGTGGGCAAGCCGCAGGTTGTCACCAGGACCATCGACGGCAAGCTGCACGAGCCGATGGAACACATGACCATCGACGTACCCGAGGAATACCTCGGCGCTGTCACCCAGCTCATGGCCGCCCGCAAGGGCCGCATGACCAACATGGCAAACCACGGTACCGGCTGGTGCCGCATGGAGTTCATCGTCCCTGCGCGTGGCCTGATCGGTTTCCGTACCCGGTTCCTGACGGACACCCGTGGCGCCGGCATCGCTGCCTCCATCTCCGAAGGCTACGAGCCGTGGGCCGGCCCGATCGAATACCGTACCAACGGTTCCATGATCGCCGACCGCGCCGGTGTTGTGACGCCGTTCGCCATGATCAACCTGCAGGAGCGCGGTTCCTTCTTCGTCAAGCCCACCTCCGAGGTTTACGAAGGCATGATTGTTGGCGAGAACTCCCGCGCAGATGACATGGACGTCAACATCACCAAGGAAAAGAAGCTCACCAACATGCGTGCCGCTTCCTCGGACACCTTCGAAAACCTGACGCCGCCGCGCGATCTCACCCTCGAAGAGTCCCTCGAATTCGCCCGCGAAGACGAGTGCGTCGAGGTAACCCCGGAATCCATCCGTATCCGCAAGGTCATCCTGGACTCCAACGAGCGCGCCAAGGCCAACCGCGCCCGCGCCAAGTCCTAGCCTGCACTGACTGACACAGTCAAAGGCAGCTGAATGAAGAATGGAGCCGTCGGTACGGTTCGTGGCATTGCCGCGGCCGTACTGGCGGCTCTTTTCGTTGCTATGGCAGGAACAGGCCTGCACCGCCAGGTGCTGCCCTTGGCCGGCGTCGAGGTCCCTTGGGGTGTTGCAGCGGCACTGATGCTGCTGGCATCGGTGCAACTGTGGCTTGCCGCCTGGTCACGCTCGGTCATCCCCACGGCGGTGGCAGGCGTGGTGAGCTACGCCGTCGTCGGGGTCCTGTCTTCGGCCGGACCTGCCAAGCAGCTGGTCCTCGGCGATGCCGTAGGCAACGTGTGGGTCTTCGGCATCGCTGCGGTCTCTTTGGTCATGCTGGTGGCAGCCAGCCGCCTGCGGACCGGACGCCCTGCCGCCGCGGCGGTGGCGGCGGAACCTCTTTCGCGGCGATGACCATGGCCAAGGGAATTTCGACGTCGGATGTACGGGTCCGTACCGTGCAACTGTTCTCGCTGGTGTCCAGCAGGTAGCCGAGGGCGTCCGTCAGGCCGTCGTCGATCCTGTACCGGACCACCACCCGGATGCCCGGCTCCGCAGTGAGTAGGAATTGTCTGGGCGGCAAATGCGGGGGAGTCACCGTTTCATACTAAGACGCGGGCTAGGTTGGCGTCATTGCACTGTTGGATAATAGGCTCGGAAGTTGAGTGCCCGGCATGATGCCGGCCGTATTACCCCGGTCATTGCCGGGACAAACCGTGGAGAGGTCTGGGACGTGACGTACGTAATCGCGCAGCCGTGTGTGGATGTCAAGGACAAGGCATGTATTGAAGAGTGCCCTGTTGATTGCATTTACGAAGGTGAGCGTTCCCTCTATATCCACCCCGATGAATGCGTCGACTGTGGTGCCTGCGAACCCGTGTGCCCCGTAGAGGCCATTTACTACGAGGATGACACCCCGGAAGAATGGGCCGACTACTACAAGGCCAACGTTGAGTTCTTCGACGACCTCGGTTCCCCGGGTGGAGCAGCCAAGATCGGCAACACGGGTAAGGATCACCCGTTCATCGCTGCGCTGCCCCCGCAGAACCAAGACCACTAAGGGCGGTATTTTCGTTGATTTCAGCGGCGCCGGCTTTCGGCCTGAACCTGCCTGACTACCCTTGGGAGGCCATGGCTCCGTTTGTGGCCACGGCTTCGAAGCACCCCGGTGGCGCAGTCAATCTTTCCATTGGAACGCCGGTGGACCCCACTCCGGCGCTGATCCGGAATGCCTTGTCAGCAGCTGCAGACGCCCATGGCTATCCCACGGTGCACGGTACGGAAGCCCTGCGCCAGGCCGTGGTGGACTGGTTCGCCGGCCGCCGCGGAGTTCCGGGCCTGGATCCCAAGGACGTCATGCCAACCGTGGGCTCAAAAGAGCTTGTCGCGTGGCTGCCATTCCTGCTCGGCCTGAACGCCGGAGACGTCGTTGTACGGCCTACTGTTGCTTACCCGACCTACGACATCGGCGCCTCATTGGCAGGCGCCACAGCCGTTGCTGCCGACGATCTCGATGAGCTTGACGCAGAAACCCGCGCCAAGGTCCGCCTGATCTGGATCAACTCGCCGGGGAATCCGACGGGCAGCGTCCGGGACGTTGAATCGCTCCAGCGAATCGTGGGCCAGGCCCGCGAGATCGGAGCGGTAGTGGCCTCGGACGAGTGCTATGCCGAGCTGGGCTGGGGCGAATGGGATGTCCAGCGTGGGGGAGAAGCTGTCCCCAGCATTCTTGATCCCCGCGTGACCGGCGGTTCCACCGATGGCTTGTTGTGCGTGTACTCCTTGAGCAAGCAGTCCAACCTGGCTGGCTACCGGGCAGCTTTTGTCGCCGGAGATTCTGCCATCGTGGCCAACCTGGTCAACAGCCGGAAGCACGCAGGAATGATTGTTCCCTACCCCGTGCAGGAAGCCATGCGTGTGGCCTTGGGGGATGCCGGGCATGTCCTGGCCCAGAAGGATCTTTACCGAGGGCGCCGCGAGCGGCTGGTACCAGCGCTGGAGAAGTTCGGGCTGGACATCCACGAATCCAAGGCTGGGCTGTACCTTTGGTCCACCGCCGGCGAAGCCACCTGGGACACGGTGGCACGGTTTGCCGATCTTGGCATCGTGGTGGGTCCGGGAGTATTTTACGGCGACGCCGGCAATGGTTTCATCCGCGTGGCTCTTACCGGAACTGACGAACGCATTGACGCAGCAGTAGACCGGCTTGCCACAGCCCCATAACAATGCTGTGACATGCGCCACTAACGGCGTCATTCCGCCAGTAACCCGACAACCCGGATTAGTTCCGGGGGGTTACTGGCGGTAGCTTTTAACTGACTATCAATGGTGGCCTTCTCTAAGAAAGCACTTCGGCCGTTGGAGCCCTGCAACAGTAGGGCCGAGGGCGGCGGCACCAGAAGTTGGTTGGACAAGCGTTCGATAGAGGCCCAAAGGCCTCATGAAGGGGACTCCATGACTGAGACCACCAGCGCAACACTGCGCCATGCCGGCGGCGAACTCGAACTGCCGCGCATCAAGGTTGTAGAAGGAAACGAAGGCTACGACGTTTCCAAGCTGCTGAAGCAGACGGGCGCCGTTGCCTATGACCCCGGCTTCATGAACACAGCGGCCACCACCTCGGCCATCACTTACATCGACGGCGACGCAGGCATCCTGCGCTACCGCGGTTACCCCATTGAGCAGCTCGCACAGCACTCGAGCTTCCTCGAAGTTTCCTACTTGCTGATCTACGGCAACCTCCCCACTCCCACGGAGCTGGAA
The DNA here is from genome assembly GCF_054161505.1 of Arthrobacter sp. R3-55. Taxonomy (NCBI): domain Bacteria; kingdom Bacillati; phylum Actinomycetota; class Actinomycetes; order Micrococcales; family Micrococcaceae; genus Arthrobacter; species Arthrobacter sp. R3-55. The sequence goes on from NZ_CP096423.1 coordinate 1,511,953, forward strand.
GAGTTTGACCAGAAGATCCGTCGTCACACGCTCCTGCACGAAGAGCTCAAGGGCTTCTTCGGCGGCTTCCCGCGTGACGCCCACCCCATGCCGGTGCTCTCCTCGGCTGTTTCGGCGCTGTCCACGTTCTACCAGGACTCGCTGGATCCCTTCAACGCGGAGCATGTGGAAGTTTCCACCATCCGCCTGATGGCCAAGCTGCCGGTGATCGCTGCCTACGCCCACAAGAAGTCCATCGGCCAGCCGATGCTGTACCCGGATAACTCCATGAACCTGGTGGAGAACTTCCTGCGCCTGAGCTTTGGCCTCCCGGCTGAGCAGTACGAAATGGACCCGGTGATCGTCAAGGCGCTGGATCTGCTGCTCATCCTGCACGCTGACCACGAGCAAAACTGTTCCACGTCCACCGTGCGACTGGTGGGTTCCTCCAACGCGAACCTCTTCGCTTCGGTGTCCGCAGGCATCAACGCCCTCTTCGGCCCTGCCCACGGTGGCGCCAACGAGGCCGTGCTGAAGATGCTCCGCCAGATCCAGGCCGACGGCATCAAGCCCGAGGACTACATGGAGAAGGTCAAGAACAAGGAAGACGGCGTCCGCCTCATGGGCTTCGGACACCGCGTGTACAAGAACTACGATCCCCGCGCCAAGATCATCAAGGCAACGGCCCACGAAGTTCTCGGCAAGCTCGGCGGCAACGACGAACTGCTGGACATTGCCATGCGCCTCGAAGAGAAGGCTTTGGCTGATGACTACTTCATCCAGCGCAAGCTGTACCCGAACGTCGACTTCTACACCGGCCTCATCTACAAGGCCATGGGCTTCCCGGAGAAGATGTTCACCGTACTGTTCGCCATTGGACGCCTCCCGGGCTGGATTGCCCAGTGGCGCGAAATGATCAACGATCCCCAGACCAAGATCGGCCGCCCGCGGCAGCTCTACACAGGGGAGCCGGAGCGCAACTACCCGGCCAACTAGCACCAAGGCAGTAACGACGACGGCCGCTCACCTCGCGCGAGGTGAGCGGCCGTCGTCGTTGGTACCGGAGGCTCCTGCAGCCTAGGCGTTGTTCGCCGCGGACGTCGCAGCAGAAGCGTTGTAGCCGTACGGGTTGTTCTTCTGCCAGCGCCAGTGGTCCTCGCACATCTGGTCCACGGTCTTGGTGGTGGACCAGCCGAGGTCGGCCAGGGCGGAGGAAGCATCGGCCCAGAACGCGGGAAGGTCGCCTGCGCGCCGGCCCGTGATTTCGTAAGGAATCGGCTGGCCGACTGCCTTCTCGAAGGAGCGCAGTACTTCCAGCACTGAGGATCCACGGCCGGAGCCGAGGTTCCAGCGACGAACGCCTGCGCGCCCGGCGATGTAATTCAGGGCTGCTACGTGGCCGTCGGCCAGGTCCACCACGTGGATGTAGTCGCGCTGGGCGGTGCCATCCGGGGTGTCGTAGTCGCCGCCGAAGACCATGAGCTTCTCGCGGCGTCCCACAGCCACCTGCGCGATGAACGGCACGAGGTTGTTGGGAATGCCCTGGGGGTCCTCGCCGATGCGGCCGGACGGGTGTGCGCCCACCGGGTTGAAATAGCGCAGCAGTGCGATATGCCAGCGGTCGTCCGCGTTGCCGAGGTCAGAGAGGATGTCCTCGATCTGTTCCTTGGTGCGGCCATAGGGGTTGTTGGCACCGATTTCCATCTTTTCGATGTACGGGATGGGGTTGTGCTCGCCGTACACCGTCGCCGAAGAGCTGAAGACGATGGAGCGCACGTTGTGCTTGTCCATGGCCCGGAGCAGGTTCAGGGTGCCAACGATGTTGTTGTAGTAGTAGGCGAGGGGCTCCTGGACGGACTCGCCAACGGCCTTCAAGCCAGCGAAGTGGATCACGGCGTCGATCTCGTGTTGATCGAACACGGCCTCGACTGCGGGCTCATCCACCAGGTCAACCTTGTGGAACACGGCGGTCTTGCCGGTGAGCTCGGAGACACGGCGGAGGGATTCCTCGCTGGAGTTCACCAGATTATCAAGCACGACGACGTCATGGCCGGCTTCCTGAAGGGACAAAACGGTGTGGGAACCGATGTAGCCGGTGCCACCCGTGACAAGAATTTTCATGGTCTCTACGCTAGCGGAAATTGGAGCCACGCCGCTCTGTGTTGAGCGGTGTTGAAGCACGTTCGTGCTAAAAACAATTAGTGCCCAAAATTGTTGATGCCGAAGCCCGGCGCCAGGAAGTTGTCCAAGCTGTTTTCCGGATCATTGCCAGCGATGGCCTGGAACGCGCGTCCCTGCGGGAAGTAGCGGACGAGGCCGGCCTGGCAGTGGGCTCGGTCCGGCATTATTTTGCCAGCAGCGACGACCTCCTGGTGTTCTCCTTCGGTACCGTCATCGACCGGATTGCAGCCAGGCTGGAGTCGGCGCTGGCAGTGGTCGGGCAAGCATCGGCAGGCAGCCCGGAACAGGATGCCGCAGTCTTGAACCTCCTGGGCCAGTTCCTGCCCTTGGACGAGGACCTGGCAGTAGATGCATGCGTCTGGATGGCGTTCAGGCATGCCGCCCGGATCAAACCTGTCCTGGCTGCCGAAGCCGAACGCAGCCACCGCACTGTAGCCGCCGTCGTCGGGCGCTTGATCATGCTCCTGAGCCCCGGGGAACGGGATGCCCAAGAAACCCTGGTCACGGAGGCGGAGCGGCTCCTGGCTACCATGGACGGCTTGTGCATGCACGCCCTCTTGCAGCCCGAGTGGATGACGGCCGAGATGTGCAGCGACGTCCTCACGGCCCATCTGCGGTCGCTGACCGCCGCGCCTGCCGCTTCGTAGGGCCTGTTCCCTCGGCAGAACGCCTCCATAAAGCAATGAACCGCACCCCTACCCTCCGGGCCCAACGGGAATAGACTGGAAGATGTCGGCACCCTGCCAAGGGAGGATTTTCGGATGCACGAGTCAGGCGGCCCGGGTTGGCGCATCACTATGGATACGTCCGGGCCGATGCTCATTGCCCTGTACTTACGGGACGTTGCCGGACTGGATGGTGCCGGCAGACCCAGCCTGTCCCACGCGGATCCCAAAGTCCGGCATGCGGACCACAGCCACTTGACCTCTGATGTCGGCGGAATCCACGCGCTCAAAACCGAGTGGGAAGCGTGGTGGGAAAGCCTGGTGAAGGCCTATCCGCACCCTGCTTCGGAACTGGCGCCACCAAGTTTCAAAGCCTTTGGCAACTCACCGGCACTCCAACGCGTGCTGCAGGCCCACTTTGGCTCTGCCCTTGGATGGGCTACCGACAGGATTGACGAGTACGCCGATCTCGAGGCGTCCCGCGAAGCCAACGGGCTAACCCAAGTACTCAATGAAATGGTGGAGGACCGGCTGCTGGAAGTCGGCCGGAGTTCCCGCAACTTCGAGTTGACCATCATTGAGCTACCCCTGAACGAGCCACGCGCCTGGTACTTGGAACCGAACACCATGATCATGAGTCACAGGCTGTTGTCCGAGCCCGATGTCTTCCGCAGCTACGTCCAGCCGGTGGTGGAGATCCTCGCCTGAAAACTCACGTGGCGGGGGCCGAAACAGTGATAGTGACGGTTTCGGCGGGAGCCGCCGAGGATTGCCAGCCGTCCCGCTTCTCCCGGTTCCAGGCCCGGCCGCCAACATCCACCTGGGTGATGGACAGAGTCTTGGCATTCGCCACGGCCCAGTGCGCCACGGCCCAGGCTTGTGTGCCAGTGATGTCCAGCTGCACCGAGCGGCCCTGGACTGTAGCCGCTTGGGTACCGAACGCGGTCGTGAGTTCATCGACGACGGCGGCAGGGTCACCTGCTGCTTCGGGCATGCGCAATTCGCAGTTCAGTGCCGCTTCGGAGTGCCCTGTGAGCGCAGAAGCGAAGGCCCTGCCCATGCCCTCGTGCTGGGCGTAGGCGCGTGGGAAAGCCGAGCGTTGGACCGCTTGAGCGGCCTGGGTGATCTCCATGGATTCGTAGCCCGGAACTTTGACCAACCCGTCAAAGAACGCGTTGCTGGCATAAACGGGATCCATGACTTGGGCCTCCGTGCCCCAGCCTTGTGATGGCCGCTGCTGGAATAGCCCACGGGAGTCGGGGCCCGCTTGGTCGCCGTAGTTGATGTTGCGGAGCCGGGATTCCTGCATCGCCGTGGCAAGGGCAATGCTCGCAGCCCGTGGCGGTAGCCCGCGCTGGACGGAGATGGCGGCGATGAGGGAAGCGTTCGCGGCCTGGTCCGTGGCGAGCTCATGGCTTTCAGAGCCGGCGACGGCGATGCAGCGCTCCGTGACCATGGTCTCGGAGCGCTGCAGTACAGCAACGATCGCGTAGATGGCACCTGCTACGAGGGCCAAAGCCAGCACCGCAACGATGATGCGGCGGAACCGGCGCATTGATTTTCTCCTGCTAGTTGGCGTGGAGAGCCTCGTTCAACTCCACCGTCTGGCCCTTGCGCGGAAGGACTTCAACGCCGCCGGTGGTGGAGTTGCGGCGGAACAGCAGGTTGGGGACGCCGGAGAGTTCTACGGCCTTGATGATTTTGCTGGTGTCCTCGCCGTTCTCGTCCTTGGGGCCGGGAACGCGGACGCGGGTGCCGGCGGTGACGTACAAACCGGCCTCCACTACGGAGTCATCTCCGATGCTGATCCCCACGCCGGAGTTGGCGCCGAGCAGGACCCGCTCGCCCAGGGCAATCTTTTCCTTGCCGCCACCGGAGAGCGTGCCCATGATGGACGCTCCGCCGCCAACGTCGGTGCCGTCGCCGGCTACGACGCCGGCAGAGATGCGGCCTTCCACCATGGAGGTGCCCAAGGTGCCGGCGTTGAAGTTCACGAAGCCTTCGTGCATGACGGTGGTGCCCTCGGCGAGGTGCGCACCCAAGCGGACGCGGTCGGCGTCGGCGATGCGGACGCCGGTGGGAACCACGTAGTCAACCATGCGCGGGAACTTGTCCACGCCGTAAACCACCACGTTGCCGCGCTTGCGCAAACGGGCGCGGGTCAATTCGAACCCGTCCACGGCGGCCGGGCCGAAATTGGTCCAGACCACGTTGGGAAGCTTGCCGAAGACGCCGTCGAGGTTGATGCTGTTGGGCTTGACCAGTCGGTGCGAGAGGAGGTGCAGACGCAGGTACGCATCGGCAGTGTCTGCCGGGGCGGCGTCGAGGTCGATCTGCGCGAAGACAACCTTCTGCTCCGTACCGCGGTCAGCATCCTGGCCTTCCTCGGCAAGTGCGGTGAGCGCGGGATCAGCGTTCCCGACGTCGCGCAAGGACTCGGCGGCAACACCCAGGGCAGGTGCGGGGTACCAGACGTCCAGCACGGTTGCTTCCCCGGAAGCCGAGGTGGCGATGGTGGCCAGGCCGAAGCCGTAGGCCGATCGGTGGTTGTCGGACGCGTTTGCGGGCGCAGCAGAGGAAGCAGTTTCAGTCATGGGGCAAGTCTATCCAGCAGGCAGAGGTCGGTTAAAACCCGTCTCATGCCAGAGAGGTCGCAATACGGGTGCAACTTGGTGGCCCGAATGACCAAGAATGGTAGATATTGTGGACTGGTGACCCTGAACCCTGCTCCCGCCCTCCTTGACCTGCGCCAGGACGTTGCCTTGCTGACGGCCGCGATCATCGACTTCAACAGCGTCTCCGGTAACGAGACAGAGCTCGCCGACGCCGTTGAGGCGGCGCTGCGTGCCATTCCTGCCTATACGGTGATCCGTGACGGTGACGCCATCATTGCGCGCACCGAACTTGGCCGCTCCGAGCGCGTCATCCTGGCCGGACACCTGGACACGGTGCCCTTGCCCACCGTAGCCGGCTCTTTGGGCACTGTTCCGGCCACGTGGGAATCCGGTATTCCCGGCGAAGGCGTGTTGTATGGCCGTGGAACCACGGACATGAAAGGCGGCGTCGCGGTGCAACTCGCGCTTGCGGCAACGCTGTTCGACGACGACCGCCAGCCGGACAAGGACGTCACCTTCGTCTTCTACGATCATGAGGAAGTGGAAGCGGTCAAGAGCGGCCTGGGCAGGCTGGTCCGGAACCACGGCGATCTGCTGACGGGCGATTTCGCAATTCTCTTGGAGCCGACGCACGGAACGGTGGAAGGCGGCTGCAACGGGACCAGCCGTTTCGAAGCCACCACACTGGGTGAAACGGCGCACTCGGCGCGTGCATGGATGGGCGTTAACGCCATCCACGCCGCTGCGCCGATCCTGGCCCGGCTCGCCGACTACCAGCCGCAGACCATCAACGTTGACGGCCTCGATTACCGCGAGAGCCTCAATGCGGTAAAGATCAACGGTGGAACCGCAGGCAATGTCATTCCTGACCGCTGCGTGGTGGAGATCAACTACCGGTTCGCTCCGGATAAGACTCCGGACCAGGCCGAGGCACACGTCCGTGACCTTCTGGAAGGATTCGACGTCGTCCGTACCGACGCTGCTGCCGGTGCCAGGCCCGGGTTGAACCATCCCGCTGCCGCGTCGTTCGTAGCCGCAGTGGGTGCCGAGCCCAAGCCCAAGTACGGCTGGACCGACGTCGCGCGCTTCAGTGAGCTGGGAATCCCGGCGGTGAACTTCGGCCCCGGCGATCCGTTGCTGGCGCACAAGGACAACGAGCACGTCGACGCCGATGCCATCCGTGAGTGCCTGCGGGCACTGAGGACGTGGTTGACGCCGTAGCCAGGGTTCCCGCACGGCCAATAAAGAAGGTCCGCAGCTGCGTAGCTGCGGACCTTCTTTATGTGGTTCAGGACTATGCCTTGTTGGGGCCTTCGATGGAGTCCTTCGCGATGGGATCGTTGCCGCCCACCACGAGCCCGGTCCGGAGACTGGGCGGGGCCACGCCGCCGGCGGCCTTCTTGGAACCGCGGCGCTCAATCATGATGGCAATCCGCGACACCGTCAGGTTGATCAGGATGTAGATCGCAGCACCCACGAAGAACGCAGGGAACAGGAAGTCCGGGCCCAGGAAGTCGGCCATGATCTGGATCTTCCGGAGGAGTTCCTCGTAACCGACGATGTAGCCGAGCGAGGTGTCCTTGAGCAGAACCACCAGCTGGGCAACCAATGACGGAAGCATCCGGCGAACGGCCTGCGGGAACTCGATGGACATCCGCGACTGGAAGCTCCGGAGCCCAATGGCCAGACCGGCCTCGCGTTGCCCCTTGGGCAGGGACTGGATGCCTGCACGGAGGATCTCGGCGAAGATGGCGGCGTTGTAGAGAACCAAGCCAACAACCACGGCCTGGAACTGTCCCGTGGCGAAGACCAGCAGGACGAACAACATCATGAGGACCACGGGCATGCCGCGGAGGAACTCAAGCACCACCTGGGTAGGAATGCGGACCCAGGGAATCAGCGAGATCCTCAGCAGGCAGAGCGCAATGCCCAAGGGGAACGCGATGATTGCTGCCACTGCGGCTGCAGCCAGCGTCGAAAGGATGCCTTGGCCGATCAGGTTCCAGACATCCGGTGCCATGGGGCCGTAGAAGATTTCCCAACGGTCGGCATCGAAAATGCCCTGCTGTGCCAGTGTGGTCACGGCAATGGCAAGGACGCCGAGGATGATCAGGATTCCGGCTGCGGATCCCAGGAGAGAGTACAGGCGGGCTTTGGGCCCGGGGACGTCGTACAGGACCGAGGTCATCGGGCAATCGCCACCTTTCGTTCAACAAAGTGCGCCAGCAGGCCCAGGGGCACCGTGATCAGGAGGTAGAAGAACGCCACCCCGAGCAGGATCCAAAGGACTTGGTCACCGTAGTCGTTGGAGAGCTGGCGGCCGTAGCCGAAAAGCTCGAGGACGAAGAACGCGCCGGCCACCGAAGAGTTCTTGACCAACGCGATCAGGATGTTGATCAACGGGGGTATGACGGTACGGACGGCTTGGGGCAGGACAATGAAGCCCAGGACCTGGGTAAAGGTCATGCCGATACTGCGGGCAGCTTCTGCTTGGCCCACGGGCACGCTGTTGACACCTGAACGGACTGCTTCGGCGATGAAGGCTGCCGTGTAGCTGCTCAGCGCGATGATGGCGGCGACTTCGAATTGCTCGAATTTGACGCCCAGCCGGGGGAGAACGATGGCTGCGAAGAAGAAGATGATGGTCAAGGGGGTGTTACGTGCGACTTCAACATAGAACATGCTGAAACCGCGGAGTGCAGCCACGGGGGAAACCCTCATGGCCGCCAGGAGTGTGCCGACGATGAGGGCAATGATTCCTGAAATTACGGAGAGATAGAGGGTTCGGAGAAATCCGTCCCAGTATTCGGGGAGGCTTGCTATGACGGCGTCCATGGCTTCCTTTGGCTGCAGCTAATCAGGGAACAGGGTCCTGGAGTCGTCAACTGCCGCCGCCCGTCCGGGCGGCGGCAGTCAACGGATCCCGACTAGTAGCGGTTGATCGCAGGAAGTTCAGGAGTGGTCTTGATGACCTTGCCGGCAGTGGCTTCCCAAGCCTTCTTGTAATCGCCGTCCTTCTGGAAGGCCTCGAGCTGGTCGTTGATCCAGTTGCGGAAGACGGTGTCGTCCTTCTTCAGGCCGATGCCGTAAGGCTCCTTGGTGAAGGTTTCATCCGAAGCGAGCTTGAAGGCGTCCGGTTCCTTGTCGACGTAGCCGGCGAGGATCACGTTGTCCGTGGTGACAGCAACTACCTGCTTGTTGCGCAGCGGCTCCAGGCAAGCGGTGTAGGTTGCAGCGGGAACAACTTCGGCGCCGTACTTCTCGGCGATGGTCTTGGCGGGGGTGGACCCGGTGACGGAACAGACCTTCTTGCCCTTGACATCTTCAGGCTTGGTGATGGAGTTGTCGTCCTTGTTCACCAGCAGCGCCTGGCCTGCTTCGTAGTAAGGTCCGGCGAAGGCGACCTTTTCCTTGCGGGCGTCGTTGATGGTGTAGGTGGCGATGACCAAGTCAACGCGGCCCTGCTCGATGAACGATTCGCGGTTCTGGGAGACGGTTTCCACCCATTCGATCTTGTCGGCGGGAATGCCCAGCTTGGCGGCGATTGCCTTGCCCATTTCGACGTCGAAACCGACAGGCTTGCCATCCAGGCCCTTCTGGCCGAACAGGGGCTGGTCAAACTTGGTGCCGATGGTGATCTTCTGCGCCTTGTTCAGCTTCTCCATCGTGGTGCCGGCTTCGAAGCTGGCCGAAGCAACAGGGGTGGTGGTGGTGCTGCCGCCGCCGCATGCGCTCAGTGACAGGGCGAGGGCTGCGGAAGCGGCCACCAGGAGTGACTTCCTCCGGGTAATGAAAGCCTTCATGACATTCCTTTCATAGATTGGCCGTCTTACGGCCTGGGTGCGGTCTTTACGGCCTGGGTACGGGCGGTAAAGAGCTAGTGGGTCAAAAGCTTGGACAGGAAGTCCTTGGCTCGGGTGCTCTTCGGGTTGGTGAAGAATTCCTCGGGAGTAGCGTCTTCCACGATCTGGCCGTCAGCCATGAACACCACGCGGTCGGCAGCCTTGCGGGCAAAGCCCATCTCGTGGGTAACCACGATCATGGTCATGCCTTCTTTGGCCAACTGGATCATGACGTCAAGGACTTCGTTGATCATTTCGGGGTCCAACGCGGATGTCGGCTCGTCGAACAACATGACCTTGGGCTTCATGGCAAGAGCTCGTGCGATGGCCACGCGCTGCTGCTGGCCGCCGGAGAGCTGGGCAGGAAGCTTGGGGGCCTGGTGTCCCACCCCAACGCGCTCCAGGAGAGCCATGGCTTCCTTGTCGGCCGTACCCTTGGCCACACCCTTGACCTTGATGGGACCCAACGTGACGTTCTCAAGAATCGTCTTGTGGGCGAACAGGTTGAAGGACTGGAAGACCATTCCGACGTCGGCACGCAGGTGCGCGAGGTCCTTGCCTTCTTCGGGAAGCTTCTTCCCGTCGATGGCGATGTCACCGTCGTCGATGGTTTCCAAACGGTTGATGGCACGGCACAGCGTGGACTTACCGGAACCGGAGGGTCCGATTACCACTACCACTTCACCCTTCTTGACCTGAAGGTTGATGTCCTTGAGGACGTGGAGTTGACCGTAATGCTTGTTGACGCCGTTCAGGGAGACGAGGGCATCGCCGGACGCTTGAGTAGTCATACGACGAATCTAGCGAACAAAGAAGCAAATATGACCACGGTCACGGCAACTTCTCCAAGATCGTGACTGAACAGAAACCTGCCCCACAGCGATATACCAGACTGCAATGCAACAACCGAGTCGCAGCAATGGAGCAGGCAGCTCTAAGCGCTAGCCTTGGGCAATGAGCATCAGCCAGCACCCAGTACCCCACCCGGATGCCAACGGCCAGGTCAGGGCCGCCCATGTGCCCCTGCCCTCGGAGATTGCGCCGGCCAAGCACAAAGGCTCCTTGGAGCTGCGCCGCAAACAAGCGGACACGGGGATGTCGGACCAACATTTGCTGGATACGAGCGGCGCCGGGCAATTCATCCACACCGACCCCTGGCGAGTCCTGAGAATCCAAAGTGAGTTCGTTGAGGGCTTCGGAGCGCTTGCGGACCTGGGCCCGGCCGTCAGTGTGTTCGGCTCCGCGCGGACAAAGCCGGGGACCGAGTACTACGAGATGGCTGTGGACGTGGGACGCAAGCTCGCTGAAGCGGGCGTAGCTGTGATCACCGGCGGTGGTCCCGGCTCCATGGAAGCAGCCAACAAGGGCGCTGTGGAAGGCAACGGCGTCTCCGTGGGCCTGGGCATCGAACTTCCTTTCGAGCAGGGACTCAACCAATGGGTGGACCTGGGCATCAACTTCCGGTACTTCTTCGCCCGTAAAACGATGTTCGTCAAGTACGCCCAGGGCTTCGTGGTCCTGCCTGGCGGCCTCGGCACTTTGGATGAGCTTTTCGAAGCCATGGTGCTGGTACAGACCCGCAAGGTGACCTCGTTCCCGATCGTTCTCCTGGGGGTCGGATTCTGGGGGCCCATGATCGAGTGGATCCGCGAGACCTTGGTTGCGGAGGGCATGGTGTCCGAAAAGGACCTGGACCTGATCCAACTGGTGGATGACCCCGCGGACGCCGTCCACCGCGTTTTGCACGGTGCGCCGCTCCCGCCCACTCCCAACGGAAACCAGCGCCCGGAATAGTCCTCCCTTTCTGGCACGATGGACCTGTGAGCTTTTTCCTGGTGTTTCTCGCGATTGTCCTCGTTGGCGCAGTGCTGTACCTCGGAGCCGGGATTGTCCGGGGACGCTCCATCGGCGCCGGCCTTGATGACCCCGTACCGAACCTGCCTCCGGTGGTACTGCCGGCCCAGGCCAAGCCGTCCGACGTCGATTCCCTGCGCTTCGGCCTCGGGCTGAGGGGATACCGCATGGACCAGGTTGACCAGGTCCTTGATGACCTCCGGGACCAGCTACAGGCCAAGGACCGCGAGATCGAACGACTCGTCACACTGGCACAGCCACGACTTGAGGATGGCGAAACCGGCCGGATCAAGCCGTGAGTCCACAGAGCCGGAGCAATACCGGTCAAGGGCCCACTGAACGGATCTCGCGCTCTGCATCAGCCATGACCGCAAGGATGGCAGCGTGGCCGTGGTGGCTCCAGGTTTCCTTGGTTTTCGTGGTGGCCAGGCTGGTCAGCGCCTGCATCTTCATGGCCGCCGCCATCCACCAGGGCACCAACCCGTGGTTCCCGCCTGCACCGGACTACTGGAACTTCATCACCATCTGGGACGGGCGCTGGTACCAGGAGGCGGCAGAGAAAGGCTATCCTGCGGTTCTTCCCGTGGATGCCAACGGTGTGGTCAAGGAAAACGCCTGGGCCTTCTACGCACTTTTCCCCCTCTTGGGCAGGGGCTTATCTGCCATGACCGGGATGGGGACGCTGCCGGCCCTCACGGCCATCGCGATGCTGGCAGGCCTCGGGGCGGCCCTGGTCATCTACCTGCTGTTCCGGGAGTTCACGGGACGGCGGACGGCCATGTGGGGCGTCATCTTCGTCTCCACCTTCCCGGTGTCTCCCATCCTCCAGGTTCCGTACGCGGAGTCCCTGAACCTGCTGTTGCTGGCAGCGTCACTGTTACTGGTGGTCAGGCGTCATTATCTGGCCGCCATTCCCGTGGTGCTCCTGATGTGTCTGTCCAGGCCCACCGGAGTGCCGTTTGCCGCCATGGTGGGCTTGCTGTTCCTGTACCGGATATGGCAACGGTTCCGGCAAGCGCCAACAACGCTGCCGGCGGATGGTTCGGCAGGGGTTTCCGGCAGGGCAACGGAGACGACGTCCACGCGCAGCCTGGTATCACTGGCTGTCCTCGTGTTCGCAACTGGGCTCGCCGCCCTGGCCTGGCCCGCCATCGCCTGGGCGGTCACAGGGGACCCGGCAGCCTACACCCGGACTGAAACGGCCTGGCGTGGTCATGACCTGGTCCCCTTCAAGCCGTGGTTCGATACCGGCCGGATGTTGTTCGGGCCGGTGCTGGGAGTACTGGCGCCCTTTGTTTTCGCCGGCGTCTTTGTCCTGGTAATGGTGTCCAAACCGGTCCGGGCCATCGGACCGGAACTGCGGCTGTGGTGTGCGTGCTACATGGGCTACCTGCTGGTTTTCCTGCACCCCCAGACCAGCACGTTCCGTATGCTCCTGCCGCTGTTCCCCTTGGCGCTCGGAGCAGCCCTGCTATCCAAATCCAAGGCATACCGGGGAACCGTAGTTGCAATGTTCATCCTGCTGCAGATTGTCTGGGTGGTATGGCTGTGGGCATGGGCCCAACTGCCCGGTGGAGGCGACTATCCGCCCTGACGTGCAGCTTTGCCGGGGAATGGCAATATATACAAAGCCCGGACAAATGGCGCGCTGATTCGCTACGGACGGGTAAGTACGGGATAATGGTCTACGAGCAAGGACAAAGCACCTAACAGTGCCCGGCCAAGGCGGCCTCCCAAGCGTTGCCGCCGGCTGCAATTGCGATGCGGATCCAGCCCGGCCGGGTTGGGCGTGACTTGGGACAAATGGAGGGGATTTTCCTAATGGCGGCGATGAAACCACGTACTGGCGACGGCCCGATGGAAGTTACCAAAGAGGGACGCAGCCTGATCATGCGTGTGCCGCTCGAAGGCGGGGGACGGCTTGTGGTCGAACTCAATGCCGCTGAAGCGGAGAACCTCAAGGAATGCCTCGTAGGCGTGACCGAATAGATCTACCAAGCAGGGCCCGGCTGAGCCGGGGCCCTGCTTTTTGGTTTAAGGGCCGCTCACAAGGAAAGCTGTGACCCTACCTCTTGACGGCCACCAGCAGTCCATCGCCGGTAGGCAGCATTGCCGAAGCCAGCCGGTCGTCGTCGCGGATTGCCTTGCCGATCTGGCGCAGCACCACAGTGGTGGAATCGCGTGCTGCCGGATTGGCCACGCGGTCCTTGTCCAGGGCGTCGTTGATCACCAGCGTGCCGCCGGTCTTGAGGAGGCGGATGGCCTGTTCCACGTACTTGGGGAAGTTCGGCTTGTCGGCATCAATGAAGACGAGGTCATAGGCGGAGTCCGTCAAGCGTGGAAGGACGTCTGCGGCCCGGCCGGAAATGGTGCGGGTGCGGTTGGCAGGGCTGCCGGATTCAAGGAATGCTTCCCTGGCTGCTTTGAGGTGTTCGACATCTACGTCGATGGTGGTGAGGACTGCGTGGGGGCTCAAACCCCGGAGCAGGCAAACGCCGGACACCCCGGCTCCGGAACCGACCTCAACCACTGTTTGCGCCTTGGACGCGGCGGCGAGGACCGTCAGTACGGCACCCACGCCAGGGCTGATGGGGGTGACTCCCAGCTCGAAAGACCGTTCCCGGGCGCGCAACAAGACGTCATCCTCAGCAGGCAGATCTTCTGCATAGGACCAGCTGCTTGACTTGTCGGCACTCATGAAGGGGTTCGCTTTCCGCGGGTAGGGGTGTTTGTACCAAGACTACTGTGTAAGCACCGCGAAACCCGCTGTTGGGGGGCCGTCCGGCGGCTGTGTCCGGAGGCTCTTTCTGCCCAGCGGGAAAAACCCCATGCCAGTCAGGAAATTCCCAGACAACCTTGGGATGATAATGCTCCGGTCACCCATGAGGCGGCCGGCGCCGAGCGACTCGGCGAACCACAGTTTGAGGGGAGTGGACGATGCCGGCATCGCATGCTGCGCCAGTCCAGACATCGGAAAGCATTGAGGGCGTTACCGACTGGGTCATGCCCAGCTGGGAGGAAGTGGTTGCCAACCACTCCGCCAAGGTATATCGTCTGGCTTATCGCTTGACCGGCAACAAATTCGACGCCGAGGACCTCACCCAGGAGGTCTTCGTCAGGGTGTTCCGTTCGCTGGAAAACTTCAAGCCGGGGACACTTGACGGCTGGTTGCACCGCATCACCACCAACCTGTTCCTGGACCAGGCCCGGCGAAAGAGCAGGATCCGCTTCGATGCCCTCGCCGAGGATGCCGAGTCCCGCTTGCCCGGCCGCGAACCCGGCCCGGAGCAGAGCTTCGAACACAACAATCTCGACCTGGACGTCCAGCGTGCGTTGGAAGAACTGCCGCCTGACTTCCGCGCCGCCGTCGTGCTGTGCGATCTCGAAGGCCTCTCCTATGACGAGGTTGCCGAGGCGCTTGGCGTCAAGCTCGGGACCGTCAGGTCCCGCATCCACCGCGGCAGGACCATGCTCCGGGAGAAGCTCGCCCACCGCGATCCCCGTCCGGCAGAGGCCCGCAAGCCGCGCCTGAAAATGCCGCGCATCGCCAGCATCCTTTAGGACGTCGATGCCTCGACACCCTCTTCGTCCGGGATCGTTGTCCCGGCGCAAACTGGCTGCCCTGCGCCATTCGCGCAGCCCGGATCACGTTCATCAATGCATCGACTGCCGCAATGCCCTTAACCGGGAACGGCAGTACCTTGAACGACTCCGGGGTGCTTCCGTGCCCGAAGCCAGCCAGGACCTTGCCGCGCGGCTGATTCAGCACACCGAGCGGCTTGCCAACGAGCCTGTCCAGCCCTTGGACACCAAGCCTTCATCCGGAGGCATGCGCCGCGGACTTCGCCTCGCGGGCGTCGCAGCGGGCACGTTGGCTGTCAGTGCCGGTGCCCTGGCGGTGTCCGCCTATGTCGTGGCCGGGGACGATGTCCAGCAGCTACAGGCCGGAAGCAGCGACGTCGGTGCTCTTGCCGGAGCGTGGACAGGAAGTCCGGTGGAAAGCATGATGGCCCCGATGTTCCGGGCCGGCAGCACAGTCAGTTTGAGTGCTGCCCAATTGGACGCGCTGCGGGAAGACGGGTGGGCTTGCCCTGAGCTTGCAGGAATGGGCTTCACAGTGGTTTCAGCCCACAGCACCATGTATAACGGGCACCCGGCCGTGGAGATGAGGCTGGAGAGCAACGGTCACTACGCCACTATCGTGGAAGAGCACCTGCCGGCCGATCAGTCCGGTCACGGAGCAACGACGTCGGCGCGGCTTTCTGTCACGCAGGGGAGCCCGTGGAAGGCCGTGTACACCATGCCGGCAGCAGTGATCAGCTACACCTCGGACCTGCCTGCCGAGACTGCGGATGACGCAGTGCCGGAGATCGTCCGGGCCGGCGAATCCATGGGGTCCGTCCCACCGGACAACGGAACCGAGGACTGGTCCGCACGGCTGCTGCGCGGGCTCCAGACCCTCCTCCGTCCCGCCGGTTTATGAGCGACACCACAGACAAGGTAATCTTCGTAGCGTGTTTGGAATCAACGGCCCGGAGTTCATACTCCTTCTGATTATCGGCGTACTCGTCATCGGTCCCAGCCGTTTGCCCGAATACACGCAAAAGCTCGCCAATCTGGTCAAGGAAGTCCGGCGCATGGCTTCCGGTGCCCGTGAGCAAATCAAGGAAGAAGTCGGCATCGATATCGATGAAGTCGACTGGAAGAAGTACGATCCCCGCCAGTACGATCCCCGGCGCATCATCAAGGATGCACTGTTGGATGACGATACCAAGCCCGTGAGCGCCGGAGCCCCTGCCGTCGCTGCAACCGCTGCTGCCGCCACCGCATCAGTGGAGACCAAGCCGAAAGCCCCCACCCGGGTCATCGAGCGGCTGGCCGAGGGCGAAGCCGCACCCTTCGATTCCGAAGCAACCTGATCGGAAAGGCGCTGCCGCAGCCAACGGTGGAGCGCTAACGGGGTTCGATTCCCAACGACAACCCTGACAACCCGCGGGGCCGCGATGCCAGGGCCGAGGCCACCTCTTGCATGGCCTTCGCTGCGGCTGCTTCCGGTGCTGCCAGAACCACGGGCTTCCCGGCGTCGCCGCCTTCCCGTAGCCGGATATCCAGCGGAATCTGCCCCAGCAAGGGAACGTCGTTGCCAACGGCAGCGCTCAGACGCTCAGCCAGGATGGCACCACCGCCACTTCCGAACAATTCCATCCTGCCGCCGTCGGGCATGTCCAGGAACGACATATTCTCGATCACGCCAGCCACTTTCTGTCCGGTTTGCGTGGCAATGGTCCCCGCGCGTTCGGCGACGTCGGCGGCAGCAGCCTGGGGCGTGGTCACTACCAGGATCTCGGCGTTGGGCAAGAGCTGGGCTACCGAAATGGCGATGTCGCCCGTCCCTGGTGGAAGATCCAGGAACAACGCGTCAAGGTCCCCAAAATAGACGTCGGTGAGGAACTGTTCCAGTGCCCTGTGCAGCATGGGACCGCGCCAGGCCACCGGCTGGTTGCCCGCCACGAACATCCCGATGGAGATGACCTTCACTCCGTAGGCCACCGGTGGAAGGATCATGTCATCCACCTGTGTGGGCTTTTGGGTGATGCCCATCAGGGCCGGCACCGAGAAGCCGTGGACATCGGCGTCGACAATTCCCACCCGGAGGCCCTGGGCCGCCAAAGCGCAGGCCAGGTTGACCGTGACGGAGGACTTGCCCACGCCGCCCTTTCCGCTGGCCACGGCGTACACCTTGGTGAGGGAGCCCGGCTTGGTGAAGGGTATGCCGCGCTGGCCGCCCGGACCGCGCAGCTGTTCCTTGAGGGCCTCGCGCTGGGCAGGGGTCATGACTTTCAATTCCACGTCCACGGCGCTGACGCCCTCCACTTGCGACAAAGCGGCAGTGGCATCCTGGGTGATGGTCTCCCGAAGGGGGCAGCCCGCAATGGTCAACAGGACGGCTACGTGGACCGTCCCGGCGTCGTCGGAGGATACCGATTCCACCATCCCGAGCTCCGTGATGGGGCGGCGGAGCTCGGGATCGATGACGGTTGCCAGGGCAGCATTCAACGCCTCGGCAGATGGGGTGATCATAGGGTCAGGCCCGGCTTTCAGGGGTTTCAGGCGACGGTTTTGCCGTGGAGTGCTGCGGTCCTGTGGCGCGCGGCTGGCGGACCTTGGGGATCTGCTGGGTGCGGGGACCGCGCGACTTGTCACGTTTGTCTTTGAGCTTCTCTTTGACCTTCTCGCCCGGCGAATCCGTACCATCGGCCGCGGCATCATTTTCCCGGAGCTCTTCCTGGGCATCGATGATGTCCTCCAGCAGGCTCCTCAGCTCGGCGCGGACGTAGTCACGGGTGGCAACTTCACGCAGGGCAATGCGAAGTGACGCCAGTTCCCGGGTCAGGTACTCGGTATCGGACAGGTTCCGTTCGGCGCGCTGGCGGTCCTGCTGGAGGGAGACCCGGTCCCGGTCATCCTGCCGGTTCTGGGCGAGAAGAAGCAGGGGAGCGGCGTAGGAGGCCTGGAGTGACAACATCAGCGTCAGCAGGGTGAAGCCCAGCTCCATCCTGTCGAACTGCCAGGCCGTGGGCGCGAACGTGTTCCAGACGAGCCAGAAGACGCAAAAGACCGTCATGTAGACAAGGAAGGTCGGCGTCCCCATGAAACGGGCGAAGCCCTCCGTCGCGTTGCCGAACGCGTCGGGGTTGGGGGAGAACTTGGGCAGTATCCGTTGGCGGCCGCTCAGGGGAGTGTCCAGGCTGCTGCTGGAGCGTCCTGACGACTTGGGGGATCGGGTGGCGTTGTTATCAGCCAATGCGGCCTCCAAGTTTCCTTATAGGGGCGTCGTCCTCGTGAGCGCGCCAGTCATCGGGTAACAGGTGATCCAGCACGTCATCAACAGTCACCGCCCCCACGAGGCGGCCGTCGTCGTCAACGACTGGAAGGGAATTGAGGTTGTACGTGGCCAGGGTCCGTGCGACTTCGCTGATGTGGGCCTGATCCGAAAGCGGTTCAAGGTTTTTGTCCACCAGGTTGCCCAGCGGTTCCGGGGGCGGGAAGCGCAAAAGCTGCTGGATGTGCACTACGCCCAGGAAACGGCCCGTGGGGGTCTCCAGCGGCGGACGTGCAATGAAGATGGAGGAGGCCAACGCCGGGGAAAGTTCTTCACGGCGGACATGGGCCAATGCTTCGGCCACGGTGGCTTCCGGAGGGAGAATGACCGGGACAGGGGTCATCAAACCGCCGGCGGTGTCTTCGTCATACTCCAAGAGCCGGCGGACGTCTTCTGCTTCCTGCGGTTCCATGAGCTGAAGCAGTTCCTCGGCCTGGGCGGACGGAAGCTCGGCCAGGAGGTCGGCGGCGTCGTCGGGGTCCATCTCTTCCAGGACGTCGGCGGCACGCTCAACATCCAGCGCGGAAAGGATCTCCACTTGATCGTCTTCCGGGAGTTCCTGGAGGACGTCTGCGAGGCGCTCGTCCTGGAGTTCGCTGGCCACTTCGAACCGGCGCTTGTCGCTCATCTCCTGGAGGGCCTCGGCGAAGTCTGCGGGCTTGAGGTCCTCGTGGGTCGCAACAAACTGGGTTGCAGCCTGCGGCTCGTTGTGGGCCCCGGTCTGGGCGTCGGCCCAATCAATGATCAGCGTTTCGTTCCGGCGGAGCCTGCTCAAGGGAGACAAGGAATGGCCGCGGCGTACAAAGAGCTTGCTGACGAACCAGTCCTTGGACCGGTGCTGGTCCATGGCGATGTCCTCGATGGTGGCGTCACCGGAACCATCCGCGAGGGTAACGCGGCGGTCGAACATCTCGGCAACCACCAGTGTTTCTGCGCCCCGTTGCTCGAAGCGGCGCAGATTGACCAGGCCGGTGCAGATGATCTGTGTCTGGTCGATGGAAGTAATGCGCGTCATGGGGACGAAGACACGCTTCTTTCCCGGTACCTCCACCACGATGCCCACAACGTGCGGAGCGCCGCGGGTCCCGCGGGAGAGCACCACGACGTCGCGCAGGCGGCCCAGACGATCGCCCAGGGGGTCGAAGACGTCCAAGCCGAGCAGGCGCGCGACAAAGACGCGGGAAGGATGTGTGCTCATGTTTACAGGCTACCGAGTCTGCTCTCTTTTAGCTGAATTCCAGCCTGTTCACATGTCCATGAGACACAATGGGGCTATGTCAAACATTTTTGGTGGTCCCAAAGCCGTTGAGGAATCCCGCACCGTCCCCCAGGGTGACACTGTGGGCTCATACACCTCGTATTTGGACGCCCAGAAGGCGGTGGATTACCTTGCGGACCAGCAGTTCCCGGTGCAGTTGGTGTCGATCGTGGGCAACGACCTCAAAATGGTTGAACGGGTGACCGGTCGCCTCAGCTACCCCCGGGTGGCCCTGTCCGGTGCCTTGAGCGGCATGTGGTTCGGTCTTTTCGTGGGTGTGATGCTGTCCTTCTTCACCCCGGCGGGCGGTCCGTTCTCCATCATCACCTCCGTGCTGATGGGCGCCGCCTTCTTCATGCTGTTCGGAATCGTCACCTACGCCATGCAGCGCGGCAAGCGTGACTTCACCTCCACCAGCCAGGTAGTGGCCACCAATTACGACGTCATTGTGGCCGTGGAAGCGGCCCACGAGGCCCGACGGCTGCTCCAGCAGCTGCCCATGAACCCCTCACAGGCGGCTACCGTGCAGGCCTCGCATTACAACCCCCAGAACACCCCGCTGCAGCAACCAGGACAGGCGCCCGAGCGGCCTTCCACCTGGAACGATCCCTACGGCCAGCGTGGTCCGGAGTCCACCGCAGGCGCTCCGCAGGGACAGAACCCGCCGGCAGCGACACCGGCCCCTGCCCAGCAGCCCGTGCAGAACCCGACGCCCGCAGCCGTCCGCTACCCGGACCTCCCTGATGGTCGTCCGCAGTACGGAGTCCGGGTCACTGAAGGGCAGAACACACCCCAGAACGCGCCGCAGAACGCGCCCCGGGAGGACGGACAGGAGTCCGGGCCCGAAAGTTCCGCCAAGCAGTAACGGGAAACGCAGACCAAAAAGGAAGGCCACCGGATCGATCTCCGGTGGCCTTCCTTTTGCATGTACAGCAGTGCTGCTTAGCCCTGGGCTTCCTGGTAGATGCCTGCCATCCAGGACTCGACGTCGTCGGCCTTGCGGGGCAGGGTGGCGCTGAGGTTGACAGGGCCGTCGGCCGTCATGAGGATGTCATCTTCGATCCGGACTCCGATTCCTCGGTATTCCTCGGGAATGGCGAGGTCCTCGTTCTTGAAGTACAGGCCGGGTTCGATCGTGAAGACCATTCCCTCGGTGAGGACCCCGTCCAGGTAGAGTTCGCGCTTGGCCTGGGCGCAGTCGTGGACGTCAAGGCCAAGGTGGTGGCTGGTGCCGTGGGGCATCCACCGGCGGTGCTGCTGGCCCTCCGGGCTGATGGCTTCCTCCACGGAAACGGGGAGCAAGCCCCAATCAGCCAGGCGTTCGGCCAGGACGGTGGTGGCAGCGGTGTGGATGTCACGGAACTTCACGCCTGGTTGGGCAGCTGCGAATCCGGCATCAGCGGCGTCCAGGACGGCCTCGTAGATCTTGCGCTGGACATCGGTGAACGTGCCGGTGGCAGGCAACGTTCGGGTGACATCGGCCGTGTACAGGGAATCGGCTTCCACGCCTGCGTCCAGGAGCAGCAGTTCGCCGGCGTTGACGGTTCCGGAGTTGCGGTTCCAGTGCAGGACCGTGGCGTTGTTGCCGGACGCCGCAATGGTGTCATAGCCGAGCTCGTTGCCTTCTTCACGGGCACGGGCAAAGAACGCACCTTCAACAACACGTTCGCCGCGCTTGTGGGTCAGGGCACGCGGAAGGGCGCGGACAACATCGGCGAAGCCCTCCACCGTTGCCGCGACGGCAATCTTCATCTGCTCGATTTCCCAGTCATCCTTGATCAAGCGCAGCTCGGAGAGTGCTTCGCTGAGCTTCTCATCCAAGGCGTCGAGTTCGCCGAGGTCCAGGTTTTCGGGGTCTTTAGCCGTGTTGTAGCGGGCAGTGTCCACCAAGGCGTCAATGTTCTCGTCCACCTTGCGGACCAATCGGATCGAGATGCCGCCGATTTCCGGGGCGCCGACGTTCTTGGTGATGGCCATTTCCAGCTCGGAGATGTGTGCGGTGGGCAAGCCCAGCCGTGCTTGAAACTCAGCCAGCGTGGGTCGCGCACCGATCCAGAACTCGCCTGCGCGGGAGTCCGCATAGAACTGCTCTGTATCGCGGCCGGCCAGCGGACGGAAGTACAGCGTGGCAGTGTGGTGACCGCCGTCGTCGCCCTTTCCTTCAGCCACCGGTTCCAGGATGAGGACGGCGTCGGGCTCGTGGTCCAGGCCCAAACCAGTCAGGTGGGCGAACCCGGAGTGGGGACGGAAACGGTAGTCGCAGTCGTTGGAGCGGACCTTCAACGGACCGGCGGGGATAACAAGCCGTTCGCCTTTGAACAGTTCGGAGACGGTACGACGGCGGCGTGCAGCATGGTCTGCAACGGCGTCACGCGCAGGGGTCACCTGCGGGGCGGGCGCCCAGTTGCTGGCCATGAATGCCTTGAAGGCATCGGACGTGGGCCTCTGTGAGCGGTTGTTGACGCGCTCCTGCAGGGGCTGGGAATTTGAGGAGTCCAGGTTTTGGGTGTTTTCGGCATCGTTCACCGTTACATCGTCCCACCAGTTCGTTGAGGAGGCCAACGGCGCAACCGGCCAAGGAGCCCCGCATCGCCTAGGCTGGGAAAGTGAGGATAGACCTGCATGCGCACTCCAACGTTTCCGACGGAACCGAGACACCCGCGGGGGTGATCATTTCCGCTGTGGCGGCGGGCCTGGACGTGGTGGCTTTGACCGATCACGATTCCACTGATGGCTGGGAGCCGGCAGCAGCGGCAGCCCGTGAACACGGCATTGCCTTTGTTCCCGGGATGGAAATCTCCTGCCGGACCGAGCAGGGCATCAGCGTGCACTTGTTGAGCTACCTGCATGATCCCGCGCACGTGGGCCTCCTGGAAGAAATCACCAAGTCCAAGGACGCCCGGCTGACCCGTGCCGAGCACATGGTCACCTTGTTATCGGAGGATTATCCCCTGACGTGGGACGACGTCATCCATCACGTTGCGCCGGGCGCCACCGTGGGCCGCCCCCACATCGCCGACGCCCTGGTGGCTGCCGGTGTTGTCGCGGATCGAACCGAAGCCTTCACCTCCATCCTTACCTCCCACTCGCGGTACTTCGTGCAGCACTATGCGCCCAACCCGGCGGTCGCCGTCGAGCTCGTCCGTGCTGCAGGCGGCGTTCCTGTTTTTGCCCATCCGGTGGCGTCATCACGGGGAAGAATCGTGGGGGAGCGGACCTACCTGGACATGATTGACGCCGGGCTGCTGGGCGTTGAAGTTGACCACCGGGACAACCCGGAGGACGGGCGGGCATTCCTGCGGACGCTGGCGGCCGAGCATGGCCTGCTCATGACAGGCTCTTCCGACTACCACGGTGCGGGCAAGCCGAATCTGTTGGGCGAGAACACCACCTCGCCCGCTGTGTTGGCCAGGATTGAGGAGTTGGCAACGGGCAGCACGGTGGTTCGTTAATGGATTTGCAGCTGCTCGCCTCGGTGATCGTCACCTTGTTCGTGATCATGGACCCGCCTGGTACCGTCCCGATCTTCATGTCCTTGACGGCCCAGATGGCGGCCAAGGACCGGAACCGCTCCGCATTCCAAGCACTGCTGGTGGCCACCGGCGTCATTGTGGTGTTCGCCATCTTTGGCCAGTCCATCCTCAATTACATGCATATCTCGCTGGCGGCCTTGCAGGGCGCGGGTGGCCTGCTGCTGGTCCTTATTGCCCTGCAACTGCTGACCGGTTCCACCAGCGGCGAGGAAAATGCGGGCAAGTACAAGAATGTGGCGTTCGTTCCGTTGGGGACCCCGCTCATGGCTGGACCTGGTGCGATCGTTGCCGTGATGGTCTTCGTTCAGCAGTCCAGCCAGCTGTCCGAGTACTTGGCCGTGGGGCTGGGGATTGCCGTGGTGCTGGGCTCGTTGTACCTGGCGATGCGCTTCGCGGGCGTGGTGCAGCGTGTGCTGGGCGAAAACGGCGTGGAGCTTGTCACCCGGATTGCCGGTCTGCTTTTGTCGGCCATTGCCGTGCAGATGATTGCGGACTCCGTGACGGCCTTCGTGAAGGGCGTCGCCTGAGCACGCCTGGCAGTGCGGGCTAGAGGCTGGTGGGCTGGATCTCGTGGAACACGGCCTTGCTGCCCAGCCGTTTCCGCATGACCTCGATGGCTTGTTCGTTCTGATCCACACACACAAAGTTGCGGCCCAGCTTCGCTGCAACGGCTCCCAAGGTCCCTGACCCGGCGAAGAAGTCCAGGCACCAGTCACCCTCGCGGCTGGAGGCAGAAACGATCCTGCGTACCAGGCCTTCGGGTTTCTGGGTTGGGTAGCCGGTCTTCTCACGTCCCGTGGGGGAGACGATGGTGTGCCACCAAACGTCAGTTGGCAGCTTGCCGAGTTCGCGCTTGGCAGGTGTTACCAGGCCGGGGGCCATGTACGGTTCCCGGTCCACCTCGGCGTTGTCGAAGTGGTACTTGGCGGGGTTCTTCACGTACACCAGGATGTTGTCGTGCTTGGTGGGCCAGCGGTTTTTGGCACGTGCGCCGTAGTCGTAGGCCCAGATGATCTCGTTGAGGAAGCATTCCCTGCCGAAGATGGCGTCGAGCATCACCTTGGCGTAGTGCACTTCGCGGTAGTCCAGGTGCAGGTACAGGGTGCCGTCGTCGGACAACAGCCGCCAGGCCTCGACCAGTTTGGGTTCCAGGAAGGACCAGTAGTCGCTGAAGGCGTCATCGTAACTGTGCAGGGCGCCCTTGATGGTGTCGTAGGAGCGGCCCTTGAAGCCAACGCGGTCGCCGTCGCCGTCCGCGTTGCGGACCATGCGGGTTTCCTGGCGGCGCTGTACCCGGCCCGTGTTGAAGGGCGGGTCCACATAGATGAGTGTGAAGGCGCCGTCCGGCAGCGTAGGGAGGAATTCCGCGTTGTCCGCGTGCACCACCAAATTGCCGCCGTCCGGCGCCCAAACAGTTTCAGTCATTGAGGTTTTTAGGCCTCGGCGCTGCCGGACTGGGCAGCTGCCGTTTCACCGGAAACGACTTCGCCGTTGCGGCGGCGCGTGCGCGTACGACGCGTCCGGGCAGGCTTCTCTGAGCTGTCCGCCGTGGCCGTGCGTGTTTCAGAAGCACCGGCAGCGGGAGCTGCTTCGGCATCGGAGGTACGACGGCGGCGCGTACGGTTGCGTCCACCCTCGCCCTTGGATTCGCTGGAGTCCGAGTCGTTGGACTTGGCTTGCCGTCCGCGTCCGCCGTCACGTCCGGCGTCGCGGCCACGGCCGCCATCGCGACCGCCGTCGCGGTTTGACCCTGAACGGGCGTTCTTCTTGCCGGTCTCGCCGAGGTCCTCCAGGACCTCCGCGTCGACGCCGGCAAGGACACGCTTGTTGCGGGGCAGGCGGCCCTTGGTGCCCTCGGGAATGTCGAGGTCGCTGTAAAGGTGCGGCGAGGACGAGTACGTCTCAACGGGTTCGGGAACGCTCAGCCCCAGTGCCTTGTTGATCAGGCCCCATCGAGGCATGTCGTCCCAGTCCACAAACGTAACTGCGGTGCCCTTGTTACCGGCGCGGCCGGTGCGGCCTACACGGTGCAGGTAGATCTTTTCGTCTTCCACGCACTGGTAGTTGATGACGTGGGTGACGTCATCAACATCGATGCCGCGGGCGGCAACGTCCGTGGCCACCAGGACATCGACCTTGTTGTTGCGGAAGGCGCGGAGGGCCTGCTCGCGGGCACCTTGGCCGAGGTCGCCATGGATGGCTGCCGCAGCAAAACCGCGGTCAACAAGTTCCTCGGCCACCTTGGCAGCGGTGCGCTTGGTCTTGGTGAAGATGATGGTCCGGCCACGTCCGCGGGCCTGGAGGATACGGGCCACAACCTCGGTCTTGTCCATGCTGTGCGCACGGTAAATGAGCTGGCGGATGTCGCGCTTGGTGAGGCCTTCATCGTTCGGGTCGGCGGCGCGGATGTGGGTTGGCTGCGTCATGTAGCGGCGCGCCATCGCGATCACCGGGCCCGGCATCGTCGCCGAGAAGAGCAGCGTCTGCCGAACGGCGGGGGTACCGGCGATCAGGGTCTCGACGTCCGGGAGGAAGCCAAGGTCCAGCATTTCGTCAGCCTCGTCAAGAATCACCATCTTGACGTTCTTCAAGCTCAAATGCTTCTGCTTGTAGAGGTCGATCAAACGACCCGGGGTGCCGACCACGATTTCGACGCCCTTCTGCAGGGCATCGATCTGAGGCTCGTAGGCACGGCCGCCGTAGATGGTGGCAATGCGGGCGTTGCGTTTGCGTGAGGCGGTCTGGAGATCGTTGGCGACCTGCACCGCGAGCTCGCGCGTGGGGACGATTACCAAAGCCTGGGGTGCACCCGGGACGGCAAGCTTTTCATAGCCGGCGTCGTCGCGGCCGGCAACGCGCTGAAGGGCAGGGATGCCGAAGCCCAGCGTCTTGCCGGTACCGGTCTTGGCCTGTCCGATGATGTCGTGGCCGCTCAAGGCAACCGGCAAGGTCATTGCCTGGATGGGGAAGGGATGCGTGATGCCGGCGTCCGCCAGGGACTCAACAATGTCTGCGCGGACGTTGTAGTCGGCGAACGACTTCTCTTCGATCTCGTGGGGCGTCTCATCCGAGATGATCGTTTCCTCGGGTTCGATGGATTCGGTTCCGGTGGAGTCCGTCAGGACCTGGTGGGTATGCAATTCACTCACAGGGAGTTTCCTTATTCATTTGGGCATTGGCGCTGCATGCTCAACGGCGGCGGCGGAGCCGTACCGGAGCACGAACGGGCGCGCAAGCAAGTCCAGTGGAAGCCGATCGCGGGCTATCTAAGTACTGGCACTGGTGACCAGTTGGTACATCTCAAGATCGCGTAGGGGCGGGCTTGTTGAGTTCAAAAATTAACTGAATCAACGACCGGGCATCCATTACTACAGGCCCAGTCTATCCTCTGGGAGCCTTAAAGCCGGGATCACCGGTTTGCCGGCGTCATTGCTGAAGCTCGAACCTGATTTCCCGGCTGGCAATATCGGCCTTGACCAGGCGCACCCGCACCTTGGTTCCGGACTCCAGTTCGCCGTCACAGCGCGCGGTGACAGCCGGTTCCGCGATTTGGATGAATCCATAGGGGCCGCTTCCGTTGCCATTCCCATTGGATCTGGTGCCGTTGCTGTTTCCGTTGGAAGGCTTGGACCCCGAAATCACCACCGCATCGAATTCCCGGCCGACGTGATTGGCCACCAGTGCCGCTTCCACAGTGTCCAAGGCCGCACGTTCAAGCCGTCCGGCCATTTGGTCCGAGGCTGCCATGATCTCCGGCAAGGAGGGCAGTGCTTCGCGGGCCCAACGCGGTATGTCCTTGTTGTTGCTCAGGGCCTCGCAAATCACCAGGACAAATCTATCGATGAGTCGCCGCAACGGTGCTGTGGTGTGGGCGTAGGGAGCTCCAATGGCTGCCTGGATGACGGTGTCAGGCACTTCACCGTCAAAAGGCGTGTAGCCTGCACCCCGGAACAGTGTTCCGGCCGAGTGCAGGATGGCCAGTTGCCGGGGGTCGGAGGCATCCAAAGTCCTCAAGTATTCGCCGTAGGTGACGTGGCCGTCCCACGGTTTGCCCAAGGCGGCGGTCTGCCGTTTGAAGTGCTGTAGGGAACGTTCGTCCGGGGCGGGCATGGTGCGAAGGATGCCCACCTTTCCTTCGAGCATCAGTTGGGCGGCCGCCATCCCCGTCATCAGGGAGATCTGGGCGTTCCAGTCCTCCACCGGCAGGGAGGGAGCTGCGACGATTCTGTACCCGCCGCCGTCGGTCGCCTGCACGATTTCCTGTTCCGGCATGTTCAGGCTCGCGCCGCCACGCTGCCTTTCCAGTTCAACCCGTTTCAGTCCCACTTCCTTAAGGAGCTGCAGGACCGGAGGGGCCGTACCGTCGTCGATTTGTTGCTGGGCGCCCTTGTAGCTCAGTTTCGCCCGGCTCCGGACTGCAGCCCGGGCGACGCTCACGGACATCACTTCAGCATCGGCGTTGAGGTCGAAGTCCCACACGAAGGCAGCACAGTCCTGGTCAGCCAGCAGGCTTCCGGCGTTTTCGCTGATGACCTCGGGGTGCAGGGGGATGCGGCCGTCGGGGGCATAGAAAGTCTGTCCGCGCTGCCGGGTCTCGGCATCGAGAGCCCCGCCCGGAGCTACGAAGGATGGCACATCGGCGATCGCATACAGGACCTTGTAACCCTCTCCTGCGCGATCAATGAACAGGGCCTGGTCCAGGTCTGTGGAGGTGGCAGGGTCAATGGTGACAAAAGGGACATCCCGCAGGTCTTGCTCCGGCAACCTGAGGTTTTCCACGGCCTGCTGAGCTTCCGCCACCGCCTCGGCCGGGTACGCAGAGGGGAGTTCCAACTCCGTCCTTAGGGCCGCAAGGGCTGCAGCGAGCTGGTCCGAGGAGTCGTCGACGTTGGGCGCTATCCGATGATGTGACACGAAAATCAGGTTAGCCCGAAAACGGCGGATAGTCTTCGCAGCCGCACGCAAAAGCCCGCTGCCACCGGAGGGCAACGGGCTCTTGGCACAGCTGTTTGACCTGGTAAGGACTTAGCCTGCCGGGGTCAGGGTAAAGCTGGCTGCTTTGTCACCAACGTCATTTTTGATGACCACTGTGGTGGGACCGTTTTTGATGTCGAAGGCGATGACGCCCTGCTGTATGTCTCCTGCGGCGACATCGCCGGAGAGAAGACCGCCCAGACTGTCGTCAAGGAAGATCCGGTCGCCTTCTTTGCCCTCAGCGTCGAAGGCGTCGAAGTTGCTGGGCGCGACGAAGCTGGAGCCGGCGGTGGTCTCCCAGGAAACCTCCAGCAGGAGGAACCCGCCGTTGAGCGGCTTCATGTAAGCCATTTCCGGGATTTCGGTGGTGTACCCGGTGTTAAGGATGGTGACGTTGACGGTGTTGCCCTCGGACACCGTGACCTCGAAGGAGTTGCCGTCACCGGCAGGGCCCTGTGACGGGGCCGGGGCTTCCTGCGAAGCCGACGGTGCGGCGGGGACGGGCTTGGCCTGTCCTTGGACCGCAGCGGCCATCAAAGTCAGGGACAACACGGTGGACACGATTCCAAGAATCAGGCCGACGAGCCAGACAACGAGCGTGATGATCCACGCCTTCTTCTTATTTTCCGGATAGCCCTGCAGCGGGCGGCCTTCCTTGTCCCGCGCATTGCCGGTCAGCGTGATGATGAGGTCCACGATGGACCAGATGCCGAGCCCGCCCGCCGTGAGCAGCTTGGCAATGCCGGTGCCGATCTTGCCCAAGTAGAAGCGGTCGACACCGAGGCCACCCAGAAGCAAGGACAGGAGCCAGGTGACCATGAAGGACTTGGCGGGGGTGCCCGTGCCGGGTGCACCGTAAGGGCTGGAAGAGATCCCTGGCTGATACGGGGACGGCGGTCCGCCCTGATACTGGCCCTGGTTGCCGTAGGCACCTGATGCAGGCGGTACTGGGGGAGTTCCGTTCCCGTTGTCGGGCATGGGCGGGTAGCTGGGGTTACTCATGAATCATCCTTCAGGGAATGGGTGCGAGGAGGAGGACACATGGCCCGCAGGCAGGCCGGACGGTCAACTCACTTCCAGTAAGCCTAGTAGCACCCCCGTCTCTGCCGGCAAACCATCAGGGAGGCTTGTGGATAGCCAGGGATACTCTTGGACCATGGGCACTTCCCGGGACGTCGCAGATTCTGCGGGACAACTCGCGCCTGAACTGCTGGGCGCCATGGCTTACGGAGAATTGTCCGCTTTCGGCCGGCTTTCATCCGACTCCCGATTCGCTCCAACCCTCCACGACAGATCGGTGCTGGCCAAAATTGCGGTCGGAGCCTACGGAAACTTCGCGTTGTTGAGTGATCGGCTCACAGAGATGGGCCTCGATCCTGAAGAGGCCATGATGCCCTTCCAACGCTCCTTTGACCACTTCCATGAACGCACCAAACCCGCGGACTGGTTCGAATCCGTGATGAAGGCCTACGTCATCGACACCGTCTCCTCGGACTTCTACCGCGCTGTAGCCACCTTCCTTGACCCCGCAACACAGCAATTCGTGGAGCGGGTGGCTTCACCTGACCAAGCAACGGAAGTGCTTCGTGTCCTGCTGCGGCGGGCCTTGGCCGATGACCCGCGGCTGGCTTCACGCTTGGCGTTGTGGGGGCGCCGGTTGGTGGGGGAAGCGCTCACGCAGGCGCAAAGGGTGGGCATGGAGCACCCACAGTTGGGCCCGACACTGAAAAGCGGTGGTGACGCCCGTGCGTCAGTCAAGAGAATGACAGGCGAGCTGGCCGAGCGGCACTCGCGCCGGATGACGGGACTGGGCCTCACCGCATAGCGGCGTGGCGGGGACTAAGCCTGAACTGCCTGTATCAGGCGGCGTCCAGCGCCTCCAGCAACGACTTCGCTGCCGTCGTCGGGTCCGTGGCTTCGGTGATGGCACGGACCACCACGATCCTGCCGGCCCCGGCAGCCACTACCTGCTCGACGTTGCTGAGATCAATCCCTCCGATGGCAAACCACGGCAGGTGCACGGCGCCGTCGGTGGTCTCCTCCGCACGCTTGCTGGCTTCTGCGGCATATGTGACCAAGTCCAATCCCACAGCTTCACGGCCGGGTTTGGTGGGTGTCGCCCAGAGGGGACCAACGCAGAAATAGTCCAGGCCTCCATCGCCCGGGGAGGCTGCGATGGCCGCATTGACCTGCTCAGGGGAGTGGGTGGACAGGCCGATGGCGGGCTGCGGCAGCAACGTTCGAGCCACCCCCAAAGGCAAGTCCTTTTGCCCGATGTGGAACACCGGAGCCCCGGAAACACTGGCAACATCGGCGCGGTCATTGACGGCCCATAGCCGTCCGTGACGTTCGGCAACTCCGCGCAGGACCGCCAGCAACTCCAACTCTTCGGCAGCTTCCAAGGTTTTGTCGCGCAGCTGGATGATGTCCACTCCGCCTTCGAAGGCGGCATCAACGAAGTCTTCAAAATCGCCTTGCCGTCTCCGGGCATCAGTGCATAGATACAGGCGGGCGGTGGCGAGGGCGTCAGTCGGGGTCATGGAAACCAGAGTAGTTCCTCTAAACTGGGCACGTACTGCGGGAGCCGCGACGTCCGTTATATGACTGTCCGGCTGAGAGGGCTTCAGCGCCGACCGCTTGACCTGATCCGGCTAGTACCGGCGTAGGGAAGGAAACCGGAATGGCAGATTCCCGCCACACCACCATGCATGCCGATGTTGCCGTCATTGGTGGCGGCGTCATCGGCTTGGGCGTCGCTGACGAAGCCCGGCGGCTGGGCCGCTCAGTGGTGGTGATCGATCCCGCACCGGCTACCGGAGCCACGTTCGCGGCCGCCGGAATGCTGGCCCCCGTCAGCGAACTGCACTACCAGGAGGAAGACCTCCTGGAGCTGATGCTCGAGTCGTCCCGGTTGTGGCCGGCGTTTGCGGCCAACCTGGGTAGCAGAGGGCAAGACACCGGATACCGCACGACGCCGACGCTTGCCGTGGGTGCCGACGCCGCGGACCGCCGGGCGTTGGCAGATCTTCGGGCAGTACAGCTTGCTGCCGGCCTGGAGGTTGAGCCGTTGTCCCTGCGCGACGCCCGCGATCGCGAGCCACTCCTCAGTCCACAGATCTCCAGCGCCTTCGATATTCCCGCGGACCACCAGGTGGATCCCCGGAAGCTGGCCTCATGCCTCCTGTCGGGGTTGGCAGCCCACTGCGCCGGTGACTCCACATGGGTCCACGGTGCCGCGGGCGGTTATGCCGTAACTGCCAAGGCAAACAGCTTGCTGTGGGACGGAGATCGCGTAGCAGGAGTGGAAATCGAGGGTGATGGCACTGTCCTCGCCGCGGAAACGGTGGTGGCAAACGGGCTGGGAGCGGCCGGACTGGCCGGACTCCCGGACGGTCTGACCCTGCCCGTGCGCCCGGTGTACGGCGACATCCTGAGGCTTCGGGTTCCTAAACACCTTCAGCCGCTCCTCAGCTCCACGGTCCGCGGAATGGTCCGTGGAGTGCCCGTCTACATCGTGCCCCGCGACGACGGCACCGTGGTCATCGGGGCCACCCAGCGCGAGGACGGATTGTCAGCGTCCTCCCAGGCGGTCTCAGCAGGCGGCGTCTACCAGCTGCTGCGGGACGCCCAAGTACTGGTCCCCGCAGTGGCCGAACTCGAACTGCTCGAAGCAACAGCCCGGGCACGCCCCGGAACACCGGACAACGCTCCGTTGCTGGGGCGGGCAGCCGGTCCCACCGGGGATGTTGACGGCCTGGTGATCGCCACGGGGTTCTTCCGGCACGGAGTCCTCCTGACGCCCGCAGCGGCACGGATCGTGGGTGAGCTGATTAACGGCTCGTCAGACCACCGGTGGGCAGCTTTCCGCCCGGACCGTTTCAGTGCAGCGCGGGTTCATTGATGGGCCATCAATGAACCTGCGCCGCCCTAATCTCGAGAACAAGGAAACAGCATGAACATCAAACTCAACGGATCCGATCACGCAGTGGCCGATGACGCATCGGTCAGCACCGTGGTCACCGCCGTCACGGGCCGGGTCCTGGACCACCGCGGACAGGCGGCCGACGGCGGCAAGCTGGGTGTCGCCGTCGCCCGTAACTCCGAAGTGGTGCCGCGGAGCCAATGGGCTGCAACGGCGCTCGCCGACGGAGACGAACTCGAACTGGTAACAGCAGTCCAAGGAGGCTGAATCATGACAACAGCAAATACAGAGGTCCGCACGGACGCCCTGGTGATCGACGACGTCGTCCTCGGCTCCCGGTTGATCATGGGCACCGGGGGAGCCCCCAGCCTGGATGGGCTGGGCGCGGCGCTCCTGGCCTCGGGGACTGAGCTCACCACCGTTGCCATGCGCCGCTACTCACCGGCGGAAACGGGATCGCTTTTCCAGCTGCTGGTGGACCACGGCATCCGCGTGCTGCCCAACACCGCAGGCTGCTTCACAGCCAAGGACGCAGTGATGACTGCGGAACTGGCCCGGGAAGCCTTGGAAACTGATTGGGTGAAGCTGGAAGTCATCGCCGACGAACACACGCTCCTTCCCGACGCCGTGGAACTGGTTGAGGCAACAGAGCAACTGGTCAACCGCGGATTCAAAGTCTTCGCCTACACCAATGACGACCCCGTTCTGGCTTTGCGCCTGGAAAATCTGGGGGCCGCCGCGGTGATGCCACTTGGCTCGCCGATCGGAACAGGCCTGGGTATCTTGAACCCGCACAACATTGAACTCATCGTCTCCCGGGCCTCAGTCCCCGTGGTGCTCGACGCAGGAATCGGGACCGCCTCCGATGCCGCCCTTGCCATGGAACTGGGCTGCGACGCAGTGCTGCTGGCCACCGCAGTGACACGGGCGCAGAATCCGGTGCAGATGGGCGAGGCCTTCAAGCACGCTGTGATCGCCGGTAGGCTGGCCAGGCAGGCAGGACGGATTCCGCGGCGTGAGCACGCTTTGGCGTCATCGGCCATGGAGGGCCGGGCAGAGTTCCTCTAGCGCCTGGCAGGATCTTCGGGCGAAGGAGCGGACGTGGCTGGAAGCAAGGACCACCTGACACAAGCAGAAATCGACGCCGCCCTCCTGCGGCTTCCCGATTGGAAATACCAGGACGGCCTGGTGACCGTCTACAAAACCCCGACGGCGGCCAAGGCGCTGGCACTTATTGCCGCGGTGGGAGACATCGCTGAACAACAGAACCACCATCCCGATCTGGAATGGCGCTACAACAGGGTCCACGTCCGGTATGTGTCCCACGATGCAGGTGGGCAGGTCACCTCACGCGATGTCGCCGCTGCAACCTCTGTGAGTGAAGCGGCAGCAGGGCTCGGTGCAATGGCTCAGCCGGAGCGTTATCCGGGATCGTGAACAGTTTCGTTAAACAGCAGTGACCGTCGCCCGAGGGGCGGCGGTCACTGCTGTCTAAAAAGCTGCTTGAGTCTTGGCGCCTCAGGGCCTTGGCGACTCAGAGCCGCAGTGCCTTGGTGAGCGCGGCAGTATCATGCTGAGTGCGTATCCGGCCCAGGAAAACCACGACGCCTGCGGCGGCGGCAGTTCCCAGAACGATCGGCAAGAGCCAGGGAATCCAGGTTGCCCCGGGCTGATAACCCAGGCCGGCGCTGATGAACGCAATCCAGCTCAGGGTGCCCACAGCCACCGAAACACCCGCAGGTAAGGCGATGCCGTACTTGCCGTGTCTTTTGTCGTTGGCCCACACGATGAAACCGGTGGCTACGGTAGCCAGAACCACCACAACGAGTGAAAGCATGAAGACTCCTTAGCGGACTGCGTCAGCGGGACAGGCCTTAGAGGGCGCCGAAACCGACGCGACGAACTTCCTCGGCACCGATTTCCACGTAGCCCAGAACGCTGCCGGGAACAATGATCTGGCGGCCCTTTTCATCGGTCAAGCGCAGTTCCGAGCCCTTTGACACGGCCTCTGCCACGATTTTGGCCACGGCGTCTGCATCCAAAGCGGATTCGAGCACGATTTCACGGCCAACGTTCTGAATGCCGATCTTTACTTCCACAGCAAGGCCTCCAAGCCAATCAAGTTGTAAGTCAGTCCTCTATTTGTAGCCTAGGACTCTTTGGGGAATCGACTGATTCCGCGCCAAGCTAAACGATAGATCAGATCACTGGCCACATCGAGGTCAAGGTTCCCGTCCGTTTCGAGCCAATAGCGGGCGCTGACTTGCGCCATGCCGGCCAGGCCGCGGCCCAGGAGCTGGGCTTCCAAAGGTGGCAACTTGGTGTCCTCGGCAATGACATGGGCCACCGCATCAGCGAACGTTTTGTTGAAGGTCTCCAAACGGGAGCTGACGTCGGGATCGTTGATGAGGTCCGATTCGAAGACCAAACGGTGGGCTTGGTCATCATCGGCGATGAACCGGTAATAGGCCCGCATGACGGCCTTGACGCGCTCCTTGTTGTCCGTGGTGGAGTTCAAGGCGCTGAGCATCAGCTCCGTCAGGGTGGCCAGGTGGCTGTCCAGGAGCGCCATATAAAG
Organism: Arthrobacter sp. R3-55; assembly: GCF_054161505.1. Taxonomy (NCBI): domain Bacteria; kingdom Bacillati; phylum Actinomycetota; class Actinomycetes; order Micrococcales; family Micrococcaceae; genus Arthrobacter; species Arthrobacter sp. R3-55. The sequence continues at coordinate 1,546,237 of NZ_CP096423.1, forward strand.
CTCGCGTTTGGACGGAAAGTGCTGGTACAGCACCGGTTTGCTCACATGGGCGGCCTCGGCGATTTCGTCCATGGCCGCGCCATGGAAACCGTTGGAGACGAAGACTTCCAACGCCGCATTCAACAACTGCGCGCGGCGTTCGTCGCGCGGCAACCTTGGTGAACGTGTTGGCACGGCCCGTTCCTGCTTGGCCTGCGCCCCATCGTGTGCCCTTGTGCCGTCAGCCACAGTCTGCCGCCTTTCCTTTGCAGTTATGACCACTCTACCGGTGGGTAATATGACCGGGCGGCATCGGCAGGCATACATTGGGGTATGGCCTCAATTGTTGCTGCCCGCCCTGCTGCGCCCGCTGTCCTGCCGCCCCTTGTTGAACCGGCCGCCGAACTCACGACGGCCGAGGTGGAGCGATACTCCCGGCATCTCATCATTCCCGAAATCGGCGCCTTGGGCCAACGCAGGCTCAAGAATGCCAAAGTGCTCGTCATTGGTGCCGGTGGGCTGGGTTCTCCGGCCCTGTTGTACTTGGCGGCGGCCGGTGTTGGCACCCTCGGAATCGTCGATGACGATGTGGTGGACCTCAGCAATCTGCAGCGTCAGGTCATCCACGGAGTCAAAGACGTTGGCACCCCCAAGATCGAATCCGCCCGGGATGCCATCAAGGAACTGAACCCGCTGGTCAACGTCGTCCTGCACAATATCCGGCTGGACTCCTCCAACGCTCTTGAGTTGTTTGCGCAGTATGACCTCATTTTGGACGGCGCGGACAACTTCGCCACGCGGTACCTGGTCAACGATGCCGCGGCCATCCTCGGTAAGCCGTACGTTTGGGGGTCCATCTTCCGGTTCGACGGCCAGGTCAGTGTTTTCTGGGCCGAACACGGCCCCACGTACCGGGACCTTTATCCGGAAGCGCCGCCGGCCGGGTCCGTGCCGTCCTGCGGTGAGGGCGGAGTGTTCGGGATGCTCTGCGCAGCTGTTGGATCGCTCATGGTCACTGAGGCCGTGAAGCTGATTACCGGCGTCGGGCGTTCATTGCTGGGCCGGGTGGCCCTCTTCGACGCTTTGGGCGGAAGCTGGCGGGAGATCAAGGTTTCCAAGGATCCGGAAGCCGGGCCCATTACGGAACTGACCGACTACGAAGCCTTCTGCGGCGTGGCGCCGCCAGCGGCAACGGACCAGGACCACACCCTTTCGGCCAAGGACCTTGCCCGGATGCTCGCCGAACGGGAGTTGGGGGAGCGGGACTTTGAGCTGGTGGATGTCCGTGAGTCCGGTGAGCACAGCATTGTCAGTATTGACGGTTCGGTCCTCATTCCGCAGGGCCGTATTCTTTCCGGCGAGGCGTGGGTGGAGCTGCCGCAGGATAAGGACATCGTCTTCCATTGCAAGGCCGGAACACGCTCGGCTGCTGTCCTGGAAGCGGCGCAAAAGGCCGGTTATACCCGCGTCAGCCATCTCGACGGCGGTATTCTCGCCTGGGTGCGGGATGTGGAACCGCAGAAACCCGTGTACTAGGACGTTGCCCGGCGCTTCCTTCGTCCGGGCAGCTCAACCAAGCGCGATGCCTTGGCGGGCGGCCGGGGTGGTGTGCTCCGGTTTTTTCAGGCGCTCTCTGAGCGAAGCTGCTGGTGGTCCACAGGGCATTCAGCGGCCGGAACCGCCGCCTGGGGCTGTTCCACCTGGATGCCGTAAAGAGCCTCGAGCGCGGCGACGTAATCGTCCTGCTGTCCGTTGGCGGCAAGCTCGCGCGCCCGCACGGTGGGAATGTGCAGGAGCTGCTTGACCATGCGGCGGAGGGCAAACTCCACCTCTTCGGCGGCAGCTGTGCATCCATGACGGGCACGGACCTTTTCCATCTCGGCGTCCAGCACGTTCATGGTGTGGCGGCGGAGGGCCACAATTGCCGTGTCCACGGAGCGGGCTTCGCGCTCGGACTCGAAGGACGCGGCCGCGCCGGTAACGATCGCACTGGCTTGGGACAACGACTCGGCTTGTTCCTGCGGTGCGGCAAGCCGCACGGATTCCAGGGTCAAAAGCTCCACGCCGTCCAGTTCGCCCACAGCGGGGTCGAAATCATGGGTGAGGGCGAGGTCAATCGCGATCAAGGGCTTGCCCGCATGTGCCCTGACACGTGCAAGGTCTGCTGCTTCCACCCGGTTGTCCGATCCGCTGCAGCCGATCATGACGTCCGCTGCGGCTACAGCCGCGGGAAGGGTGTCGGCGTCGAGCGCTGTTCCGCCGCGTGTGGCGACAAAACCCTCGGCACGGCCGGAGGAAGAATAAACGGAAACATCGGTGCAGCCGCGGTCCCGGAGGAGGGACATGGTAGCCCCGGCGTAAGCCCCGGTTCCAAAGACCACAACCTTCTTGGTGGACCAATCGTCGTTCTCGGCAAGATCGGTGGCCAGGTCCAAGGCAACGGAGACAATGGACAGCCCGCGCGAGCCGAGGGCAGTTTGCGCGCCGACGTCCTTGGCGGTCTTGGACGCAGCCTGGAAAAGGCGGACCAGGCCGGAGCTGGCAGTGCCTTCCTGCTGGGCTGTGATCAGTGCGCGGCGGACCTGCCCGGCGATCTCGCGTTCACCCACGACGGCGGAATCCAGTCCGGCGCTGACGGCAAAGAGGTGCCGGGTAACTTCGGGGCCGGTATGCGTGGCGAAGGAGCGCGAAACGAGTTGCTCATTCAGTCCGCTCAGTTCACTGATCCGGGATACCAGGGCGGATCGGGCTGCTTCAAGGTCGCCGCCGTTGGCGGTTTCGCCGTAAACCTCGTATCGGTTGCACGTCGCCAGGACCACGGCGCCGGAGACCACTTGGGAGTCCGTCAGGGCTGTCGAGGCAAGCTCAGAGGAACCGTTGCTCAACTGAGCGACAGTTTCGAGGTCGATGTCGGCGTGTGTAGCCACCAATGAGAAAAGAACCACAGCACCCCAATCATAGCTTTTTCGTAGCCCGGTAGAACAATGTGGCGCCGTGGTGATCCACACGCAGGCGGGTGATCCCGGCCACAACGGCCCGGGCGGGGCGCGACGTGACAGCTTGTCGTTATCTTTTGCCCCGGATTTTCGGCACAATCGAAGGCATGACTTCTAGCGCGGCAGCATCCAACAGTACGGCCTCCAACGCCCCGGCGGGAACCCTTGACGCCAATCACCCGCTGAAGGACGGCCGCACCTCGGACTCGCCGTTGATCACGGCCTACCGCGGCGGCACGCCATCCCGCAGGCCCGTGTGGTTCATGCGCCAGGCCGGCCGTTCCCTTCCCGAGTACATGAAGGTCCGCGAAGGGATCGGGATGCTGGACTCCTGCCTGCGCCCGGAGCTCGCCGCGGAAATTACCCTCCAGCCGGTTCGCCGCCACGATGTGGATGCGGCCATCTTCTTCTCTGACATCGTCATTCCGCTGAAGCTCGCCGGCGTCGGCGTGGACATCGTCCCGGGCGTCGGGCCGGTCTTGGACAAGCCTGTGCGCACGGCAGCTGATGTGGCTGCCCTTCCCACGCTGACGTGGGAAGCGCTGGAACCCATTCGCGAAGCCATACGGCTGACTGTTGCCGAACTTGGCAAGACCCCGCTCATCGGATTCGCCGGTGCCCCGTTTACCTTGGCGGCGTACATGGTTGAAGGCAGGCCTTCCCGGGATCACCTCGGCCCGCGGACGATGATGCATGCCGATCCTGAAACCTGGTCCGCATTGGCCAACTGGGCTGCCGATACCTCGGGAATGTTCCTTCAGGCCCAGCTTGAGGCAGGCGCTTCGGCAGCGCAGCTCTTTGACTCCTGGGCAGGTTCCCTGGGCCTGGCTGACTACCAAAAGTATGTGGCTCCGGCCTCATCCCGTGCACTGGACCATGTCCGCGGACTGGGAGCACCCTTGATCCACTTTGGAACCGGCACCTCCGAGCTCCTGGTCGCCATGCGCGATGTTGGAGTGGATGTGGTGGGCGTGGACTACCGGCTGCCCCTGGATGAAGCCAATCGCCGTCTCGGTGGCACCGTGCCGCTGCAGGGGAACATCGACCCAGCACTTCTGTCGGCCCCTTGGGAGGTCCTTGAAGCCCACGTCCGCGGCGTTATCGCCGCCGGTTCCCACGCGCCGGGCCATGTATTGAACCTGGGCCATGGAGTACCTCCGGAAACGGATCCCACCGTCCTGACCCGCGTTGTGGAACTCATCCACTCCATCCCCACGGAGTAGTGCCGATGCGCGGGGTGCACGCAACGCCCGGGACGCCGTCCGACGCTCCGTCCGCCCTTGTGGTGGGTGGCGGTGTCTCCGGCCTGATCGCTGCCCGTGAACTGGCGATTGCCGGCTTTGCCGTCACAGTCCTGGAAGCGAAAGAAGCCTGGGGTGGCTGCGTCGGCAGCCACGTTGTGGCGGGGCTGCAGTTGGACAGCGGGGCGGAGTCGTTTGCCACCCGGTCCCCGGCTGTTGCCGACCTCGCCGGTGAACTTGGCCTGGCGGACAGGATTGTTGCACCGCACCCCGGAGGTGCCTGGGTTCAGTTGCCCGATGGGCCCCGGGAACTACCTAAAACAGGTGTCCTGGGCATTCCGGCCAATCCCTGGGATCCGGAAGTCCGACGCTCCCTGGGACTCGCTGGAGCCCTTCGTGCCTCGGTGGACAGATGGCTTCCTGCATCCGTGGGGACATCCTCGGAGGTGACCAGCGTTTCTGCCCTGGTCCGTGCCCGCATGGGCAAAAGGGTCCTTGAGCGGCTTGTTTCCCCAGTGGTGGGCGGTGTGCATTCGGCCGATCCCGGTCTCCTGGATGTGGACATGGTTGCGCCCGGGCTGCGGGCGGGCATCCGTCAGCATGGTTCACTTGCCGCCGCTGTGGCGGCCCAGCGCAAGGCCGCTGCCGGAGCCACTTCCCGCCCGTCCAAAGCGGGCTCCGCCGTCGCCGGCCTGAAAGGCGGCATGAACTCGCTGGTATCGGCGCTCGTGGAGAACCTGCGCGAACGCGGAGTCCGATTGGTCACCGGAATGCGCGCCGACGCCGTGGTGAAAACTCCGGACGGCTGGCAGGTCGCCGCGGGCGGTTCCACGTACGACGCCGGCCGGCTGGTGGTGGCGCTCGACGGCCCGGCCGCCGTCGGGCTTCTTGAGCAGTCGTTGCCGGAATTGTCGGAATTGCGCCCCTCTCCCGGGCCTCTGGTGAGTTTGGTGACCTTGGTGGTGGACTTGCCGCAACTCGATGGCAGGCCCCGTGGAACCGGGATATTGGTGGCGCCCCAAACTCCGGGGATCAAGGCCAAGGCACTGACGCATGCAACGGCGAAGTGGGATTGGCTGGCCGGTGAGGCCGGTCCGGGTACGCACGTTTTGCGCCTCTCCTATGGCAGGCGTGAAGAGGCCGGTGGGGGAGCGGATCTCGTCCTGGATGACCAGTCACTCCTGGCTGCGGCCTTGGAGGATGCCTCCGCATTGCTGACGGTGCCGGTTTCCCGGGCGGACATCGTTGATTGGGATGTGGTGCGGTGGGCTGGAGCTTTGCCCTTTGCCGCCGTCGGTCATAAACAGCGCGTGGAGCAAGTGCGGAAGGTGTGCGCCGGGGTGGAAGGACTCTCCGTGGTGGGTGGCTGGCTCGCCGGAAACGGCCTCGCCGCAGTAGTGGCTGACACCAAGGCGCAGCTCGCTCTTGTGGGGTCCGACGATCAGCATTCTTTGTGATTTGCATCACTTCTACGCCCTGTAGAACATATCCGTTTCGACTTAGCGGCTGGCACGGGGCAAACTTGAACCATGAGCCACACTTCTGCCGAATCTGTCACTAAAACTGCTGAAACCGAAGAACAGTTCTACACGCTGTGGACGGTCTTCAAGCGCTCGGCCGACGTCCTGCGCAGCGGAGATGCCGCCCAGGAATTCGAAGCCCTCGCGGAGAAGCTCGCTGACGGTGGAGTGATCCTCCGCGGTAGCTACGACGTCTCGGCCATGCGTTCGGATGCAGACATCATGGTGTGGCTCCACGGACCCAAGCCGGAGGATCTGCAGGCAGCCGTGCGGTCCATCCGCCGCAGCAAGCTCTTTGCAGGAACCGAGATCGTATGGTCAGCGATGGGCGTGCACCGCGAGGCCGAGTTCTCCAAGAGCCACGTACCTGCGTACGCGAGGGGCGTCGAGCCGAGCACCTGGCTCTGCGTCTACCCCTTTGTCCGCTCCTATGAGTGGTACCTGCTACCGACGGACGAGCGCGGGAAGATGCTCCGTGACCACGGTTTGCTGGGACGGGAATTCCCGCAGGTCATCTCCAATACTGTTTCCTCCTTCGCACTGGGTGACTGGGAATGGATCCTTGGTCTCGAAGCGCCGGAACTGGTGGACCTGGTGGACCTGATGCGCCACTTGCGTGCCACCGAAGCGCGCCACCACGTTCGCGAAGAAATCCCCTTCTACACCGGACGCCGTGTCACGGCCGCCGAAATTGCCGAGGTGCTCGCATGATCCAGCCCGTTATCTCCACAGCACCGAACGCCATCACTGAGCGCGGGCGCCAGGAGCCCAAGCGCTACGACGCCGTACTGCTGGCGTCCTTCGGTGGTCCCGAAGGCCAGGATGACGTCATTCCGTTCCTGCGCAACGTCACCCGCGGCCGCGGCATCCCCGATGAGCGGCTCGAAGAGGTCTCGCACCACTACCGCGCCTTTGGTGGAATCAGCCCCATCAACCAGCAGAACCGTGATTTGAAGGCCGCCATCGAGGCCGAACTGGCCCGACGCGGCATTGAACTGCCGGTTCTTTGGGGCAACCGGAACTGGGATCCGTACATCGCCCCGGTCCTCCAGGACGCCTACGACGCCGGACACCGCCGGCTGTTGATGCTCACCACCAGCATCTACTCCTGTTACTCCAGCTGCCGCCAGTACCGCGAGGACATTGGCGTTGCCCTGACGGAGACCGGGCTGGACGGCAAGCTCCAAGTGGACAAGATCCGCCAATACTTCGACCACCCCGGTGTGGTCCAGCCCTTCCTGGAGGGTACCTCTGCGGGCTTGGAAGAGATCCGTGGCAAGCTCGCTGACGCCGGTGAGGCTGACCCGGATTCCAAGATCCGTGTCCTTTTCGCTACGCACTCCATCCCTACCCGGGACGCTGAGGCAGCTGGACGGTCCGAGGACGAGCCCCGCGAATTTGCCGAGGGTTCCGCTTATGCCGCGCAGCATTTGGCCAACGCCAAAGCCATCATGGATGTCGTGGCCCCCAACGTTGCCTGGGACCTGGTGTACCAGTCGCGTTCCGGCGCCCCGCACATTCCCTGGCTCGAGCCGGACATCAATGACCACCTCGAGGAAATTGCCCCTCAAGGCGTCCGTGGTGTGGTGATAGTTCCCCTCGGTTTCGTCAGTGATCACATGGAAGTTGCCTGGGACCTCGACACCGAGGCACTGGAAACCTGCAAGAACCTGGGTGTCGAAGCAACCCGTGTTCCCACCCCGGGTCCGCATGCGGCGTTTGTCTCGGGACTGGTGGACCTGATCTGCGAACGCACGGTGGAAAACAACATCGCCGAGCGTCCCCACGTCACGGACCTCGGAGCTTGGTATGACGTCTGCCGTCCCAACTGCTGCGAGAACTTCCGCGGGGCCAAACCCGTTATCTCCGAAGTTGGCACCACAGTGGGTATCGGCCACGACCCCTACCCGGCTACGGAGGCTGCCAAGTGACCGTACGCATCGGCACCAGGGCCAGCAAGCTGGCCCTGACGCAGACGCAGCAGACGGCGGACAAGTTGTCCGCGGTTGGCGGCTTCCCGGTGGAGCTGGTGCACATCAAGACCGAGGGCGACGTCAAAACAGGTTCCCTCTCCCAAATGGGCGGCACGGGCGTGTTCGTTGCGGCCTTGCGGGACGCCTTGCTCGCTCAGACGTGCGATGTCGCCGTGCACTCCTTGAAGGACCTGCCCACGGGGGCTGCACCCGGGCTCAGCATTGCCGCAACACCCAAGCGGGTGGATGTCCGTGACGTCCTCTGTGCACGCGATGGACTGACGCTCGCCGAGCTGCCGGGCGGAGCCAAAGTAGGCACAGGCTCACCCAGGCGTGCCGCTCAGCTTCGTGCGGCACGTCCGGACATAGAGGTACTGGATATCCGTGGGAATGTGGACACACGCCTTGGCCGCGTCCCGGGCTTGCCGGGAAACACCACCCATGAAGTAGTCCCGGGCAAGTCCTGCGACCTCGATGCCGTGGTGTTGGCCGCTGCGGGCTTGCAGCGCATGGACCGGCTGGACACTGTTAGCGAGTTCTTCGAATCCGACGTCATGTTGCCTGCCCCCGGGCAGGGGGCTTTGGCCATTGAGTGCCGTACGGAAGACGCTCCCCGCACGGATGGCTCCAATGGCGTCCTGGCCCAGGCCCTGGCAGCACTTGACGACGACGACACCCGCTTGGCCGTGACGGCCGAGCGCGCCGTACTGGCCAGGCTCGAAGCGGGCTGCGCTGCTCCGGTAGGCGCCTACGCTTTCCGCAAGGGCAGCATGCTGTACCTCGAAGCAGTGGTCTGTGCCGTGGATGGCACCAAGACCGTCCGCGAGAAGAAGGCCACCGACGGCCTCACCGAAGTGGGCGCCACCTTGCTCGGCATCGAAGTGGCTGAGCTGTTGCTCGCTGCCGGCGCCGCGGAGATCGCGGACCTTGCCGCATCCTGAACAGCATGATCGCCAGAGGTTGACCGGTCGGCGCATCCTGATCACCAGGAGCGCCGATCGGGCACAGCCGCTGGTGTCACTCCTCAACAACCTCGGCGCCGCACCCTTGGTGCTGCCACTGATCGATTTTGAACGGGCCAAGGACCAGGCAACCCTGGATGCCGTTCTTGACCGGTTGGCAACCGGCGGCTTCGATTGGCTGGTCATCAGCAGCATTACCAGCACCAGGGTCCTTCTTGAGAAGGCTGCCGAGAGGGGAACCACGCCGGCCGGGCTGGTCCCGGCCGCTACACGCGTGGCCGCCATCGGGCCGTCATCGGTCAAGGTGCTCGAATCCATCGGGCTCTCCGTCCACCTTGCACCCACCGAACGTCAGTCCGCCGATGGCCTGGTGGAGCTGTGGGAACCAGCGCCGGAACGGGTCCTCCTGCCTCAGGCCGACATCGCTGCACCGGGGCTTCGTGAAGGCCTGGCCGCCAAAGGCGCAGACGTAACCTCCGTCATCGCCTACCACACAGTGGACTACCCGGCCCGGGCGGAACTGCGCCTGAGAGCGGAACTGCCGGACGTCGTCGTGCCTTCCGGGAACGGCGTGCCGCCCACGCTCAGCCCGGAAGAGGCGCGGTCCGCGCTGGACACCGGAACGCTGGACGCCGTGGTGGCTGCCTCTCCCAGCGCTGCGCGCCGCATCGCCGAATCCTTGTTGCCACTGGGCACGTGCAGGCTGATCGCCATAGGACGTCCGACGGCGGCTGAAGCTTCCCGCTTGGGGCTCACCGTAGCTGCAGTCGCCAAAGACCCCACCCCGGACGGCATAGTGGCCGCCCTGGAAACTGTTTTCGCCAACGAAGGGAACCCGCAATGAGCTTTCCGAACCATCGTCCCCGCCGTCTGCGCACCACTCCCGCCATGCGCAGGCTCACCGCTGAGAACCGGCTGGCACCTGCCGACCTCATCCTCCCGGCCTTCATCCGGGAGGGCCTCACCGAGCCGAGCCCCATCAGCTCCATGCCGGGAGTCGTCCAACACACCACTGACTCCCTGAAACGCGCTGCCGCCGAAGCTGTGGAGCTCGGAGTGGGCGGCATCATGCTGTTCGGTGTGCCCGCCGTGCGCGATGCCCAAGGCACCGCTTCGCTGGACCCGGAAGGTGTCCTGAACAAGGCCATCCGCGACGTCAAGGCGGAGGTAGGAGACGACCTGGTCATCATGGGCGACGTCTGCCTGGACGAGTTCACCGATCATGGACACTGTGGAGTCCTCGACTCCGAAGGCTATGTGGACAACGATGCCACCCTGGAGATCTACGGCCGGATGGCCGTGGCCCAGGCAGATGCCGGAGCGCACGTGCTGGGACCGTCGGGAATGATGGACGGCCAGATCGCCGTCATTCGCCAGGCGTTGGAAGAATCCGGCCACAAGAACACCGCTGTCCTTGCCTACGCTGCCAAATACGCGTCAGCCTTCTACGGCCCGTTCCGTGAGGCGGTTGATTCCCAACTCAAGGGGGACCGCCGGACATACCAGATGGATGCAGCGAACCGCCGCGAAGCCATCCTGGAAGTGGAACTGGACCTCGAAGAAGGCGCCGACATGGTCATGGTCAAACCCGCCATGAGCTACCTCGACATCCTTGCCGACGTGGCGGCCATGAGCCCCGTGCCCGTCTCGGCCTACCAAATCTCCGGTGAGTACGCCATGATCGAAGCGGCTGCAGCCAACGGCTGGATCGACAGGCGCGGTGCCATCACCGAGTCCGTCCTGGGGATCAAGCGTGCCGGAGCCGATACCGTGCTGACCTACTGGGCCTCCGAACTGGCGGGCTGGCTGAAGGAGTCCTGATGACATCCGTTCCCTCCGATCCCGCGGCGCCGGTAGCAGCCAATGAGATTCTCCTGGGCCTGAACACCTTTGGTGACGCCGGGGTCGACTCCGACGGAAACCCCAAGGAACACGCCCGCGTACTGCGCGAGCTGCTCGAGGAAGCAAAACTGGCTGATGCCGTCGGTATCCATGCCTTCGGGGTGGGAGAGCACCATCGCCGGGACTTCGCAGTATCCGCGCCGGAGGTCTTCCTCGCAGCCGCCGCCGCAGTGACCTCCCGAATCAGACTGGGCTCAGCCGTCACAGTGCTGAGCTCAGATGATCCCATTCGCGTTTTCCAGCGATTCTCCACCGTGGATGCGCTATCCAACGGCAGGGCCGAGGTGATGCTCGGAAGGGGTTCGTTCGTCGAATCCTTCCCGCTGTTCGGCCTTGACCTGGCAGACTACGAAGTCCTTTTCGAGGAAAAGCTGGAGCTCTTCGACAAGGTCCGTGCGCAGAAGCCGGTTCACTGGGAAGGCCGCACCCGTCCCAACGTCAACGGGCTGCAGGTGTACCCGAAATTGCAGCATCACCTGCTGCCCACCTGGATTGGTGTGGGCGGAACACCGGAGTCCGTCCTTCGTTGCGCGGAATACGGCTATCCGATCATTTTCGCCATCATCGGGGGAGAACCCCGCCGCTTTGCCCCCCTGGTCAACCTTTACCGTGAGGCGATGGCAAAGTACGGGCACCCCATGCGGCAGATCGCAACACATTCGCCCGGTTTCATCGCCGATACTGACGCGGCTGCGCGGGAGGAGCTCTTCCCGCATTGGCTTGACCAACGGAACAGGATCGGTGCCGAACGCGGCTGGGGCCCCGGCAACCGCAGCGAATTCGACGCCATGTGCGGTCCCGAAGGCGCACTGTATGTGGGATCCCCGGAGACTGTGGCGCAAAAGATCGTCCTGCTCAAACGCAACCTGGGCGTAGACCGCTTCGACCTCAAATACAGCAATGGGACCCTGCCGCACCAGTCCATGATGCGTTGCATCGAGCTCTACGGCACCGAGGTGGCCCCGCGGGTCGCTGAGCTGCTGGCCTCCGCCTAGAGCACCTACCGCAGACCTGCTGCTCCTGAATCACTGAAAGAATAGGAATCATGACTTCCAACACCCCTGTGTCCGATCAGCTCTTCGACCGCGCCCGGTCCCTGATGCCCGGCGGCGTGAACTCCCCGGTCCGCGCCTTCGGATCCGTAGGCGGCACCCCGAAGTTCATGGTTTCGGCCAAGGGCGCCTACCTCACGGATGCCGACGGCAAGGAGTACGTGGACCTGGTGTGTTCCTGGGGACCTGCCTTGCTCGGCCATGCACACCCTGCTGTGCTCGACGCCGTGCACGCAGCCGTGGATCGGGGACTGTCCTTCGGTGCTTCCACTCCGGATGAGGCCAACCTCGCCCAGATCGTCAAGGAGCGCGTGTCCGCCGTCGAGCGTCTGCGCATGGTGTCCACCGGCACGGAAGCCACCATGACCGCCGTACGCCTGGCCCGTGGCTTCACCGGCCGCAACCTGATCATCAAGTTCGCAGGCTGCTACCACGGCCACCTGGACGGCTTGCTGGCAGCGGCAGGTTCAGGCGTTGCCACCCTCGCCCTTCCCGGGTCCGCTGGCGTCACTGAAGCTACAGCTGCTGAAACCCTGGTGCTGCCCTACAACGATCTCGCTGCCGTAGAGGCTGCCTTCGCCACACACGGGAACCATATTGCCGCCGTCATCACCGAAGCGGCTCCTGCCAACATGGGCGTCGTCACCCCGGGAGAAGGCTTCAACGCAGGACTGTCCCGTATCACCAAGGAACACGGTGCCCTCCTGATCGTGGACGAAGTCCTCACCGGTTTCCGTACGGGCTACTCAGGCTATTGGGGCTTGACGGGTCGCCAGGAAGGGTGGGCCCCTGACCTGCTCACCTTCGGTAAGGTCATCGGTGGCGGAATGCCGACGGCGGCCCTTGGCGGCCGTGCCGACGTCATGGACTACCTCGCCCCTGTTGGCCCGGTTTACCAGGCGGGCACGTTGTCCGGAAACCCTGTGGCCATGGCCGCCGGCGTGGCAACACTGACCAATGCCACACCCGAGGTCTACGCCTACGTTGATGCCCGCTCGCTGGAACTCTCCGCGGCGTTGTCCTCAGCCCTTGATGCCGCCGGCGTTGACCACTCCATCCAGCGGGCCGGGAACCTCTTCTCGGTGGCCTTTGGTACCTCGGCCCACGGCGTGCACAATTACGACGACGCCCAGGCCCAGGAGAGCTACCGCTACGCACCGTTCTTCCACTCCATGCTGGACTCAGGCGTTTACCTTCCGCCCTCCGTCTTCGAAGCCTGGTTCCTGTCTGCCGCTCACGACGACGCAGCCATGAACCGTATTTTTGAGGCTCTTCCTGCAGCTGCCCGGGCTGCTGCAGGCGCCACGGCCTGATCTTGCCGATGCCCCCGGCCAGGTGCCAAAAGCACGTGGCCGGGGCATTGTTGCGTCCGCACGGGGTAGGCTCGTAGATGGAAACCCACCCCCAACGAACTAACGGTTTACCATGCGCAAGACCCAGAGAATCGCATCCTTCGGTGTAAGCATCGCAGCGGCTGGAGCTTTGCTCGCCGTCGCGTCCGGCTGCTCAAGCGGCGGCGGAAGCACCGACGCCTCGCCAACGGAAGGGACGGCGTCGGCCTCTGCTTCTCCGCCACCAAGCTCTCCGCAGCCGGCAACCCCGGCACCCGGCACCGCGTCGCCAACATCCGAGCCATCCGGGGATCCTGCCCCGTCTGCCGCCCCTGCCACCAGCACTGCCACGGCTGTTGAGCAGCAGCTGGCGGCCCTGAGCCTTGAGCAACGGGTGGGTCAGCTGTTCATGGTGGCAGCCAAGGCTACAGGCGCTGAGCCGGGAACCATGCAGGCATTGAAGGAGTACCACGCCGGCAATGTCTACCTGAGCGGTCGCAGCAAAGCAGGCAGCGCCGCCACCGCTTCGGTGGTGTCTTCCCTGACGGGCACGGTCTCCGCCGGGACCACCGGTGGTGTGCCACTCTTCGTGGCCACCGACCAGGAAGGCGGGTATGTGCAGGTTCTTTCCGGTCCGGGGTTCTCGACCATTCCCACTGCCTTGGTTCAAGCAGGGGCCGGGCAGGCGAAGCTTCGGGCTGACGCTGCTGTGTGGGGCAAGGAACTGCGGAGCGCCGGTATCAACGTCAACCTTGCTCCCGTTCTGGACACCGTCACCAGTGCGGAGTTTGCTCCGTCCAATTCACCCATCGGCCACTTCCAACGGGAGTACGGTTACGCCCCCGGAACCGTCTCAACCCTGGGCAATGCCTTCGCTGACGGCATGAAGGACGCGGGCGTGGCGCCCGTAGTGAAGCACTTCCCAGGCTTGGGCAGGGTTGTTCCCAACACTGATGTCACCAGTGATGTCAGGGATACCTCCACCACCCGCGACGATCCCGCACTGGAACCGTTCCAGGCTGCCATCAACTCCGGTACGCGGTGGGTCATGGTGTCGAACGCCTACTATGACAAGATTGATCCCGCCAACATCGCACCGTTCTCGCCTACGGTGATGGACACCATGCTGCGCGCTGATGCCGGTTTCACGGGGATCGTTCTTTCGGACGATCTCTGCAGCGCAGCGCAACTGGAGTCCTGGTCCGATGCTGACCGCGCCCTGAACTTCTTTGGTGCCGGTGGAACCATGCTGGTGTGCGCGGACCCCGGGAGTATTCCTGCCATGCACCAGGCAGTGGTGAAGAAGGCCACAGAGGATGCCTCCTTCAGGGCCAAAGTCGATGCCGCAGCTCTGACCGTGCTACGGGTCAAAGCCGGGCAGTGATCCTGGCGGGACACTGAGCACAGCAAAGAACCCCGCCTTCGCAACGCGAAGGCGGGGTTCTCAAGGCTTGGTCGGTTCCGGCTAGAGAACGTCCGACAGGAAGCCCTGCAGGCGTGCCGTCTGCGGATTGGTGAAGAGTTGTTCCGGAGGACCGGATTCCACCACCACGCCGGCGTCCATGAAGGTCACAACATCGGAAACGTTGCGCGAGAAGCCCATCTCGTGGGTCACCACCACCATGGTCATTCCGCCTTGGGCCAGATCCGCCATGAGGGCAAGGACGCCCTTCACGAGCTCCGGGTCGAGGGCTGAGGTGGCTTCATCAAAGAACATCACCTCGGGCTTCATGGCCAAGGCGCGGGCAATTGCCACACGCTGCTGCTGGCCACCGGAGAGGTTTGCCGGACGCGAGTCAGCTTTGTGCTTCAAGCCCACCAGGTCCAGCTGGGCCAAGGCTTCCTCGCGTGCCTGCTCCTTGGACATGCCACGGAGTTTGCGCAGTGCCAGCGAAATGTTCTCCGCCACGGTCTTGTGGGGGAACAGGTTGAACTGCTGGAACACCATGCCTATGCGGCGGCGCAATTCGTCGGGGTTGTCCTTGAGCACAGACCGGCCGTCCAGCAGGATGTCGCCCTGGTCCGGCTCGATGAGGCGGTTCATCACGCGCAGCAGCGTCGACTTGCCCGAGCCTGAAGGGCCGATCACCGAAGCCGTGGTGCCCTTCTCCACGTGCAGGTCGATCCCACGCAGTACGTGATTGCTGCCGAAAGACAGGTGGATGTTCTTCGCCGTCAACGATCCTGATGCGAATTCACTCATGCCTGCGCTCCTTTTCCAACGACGGCCGCTGCCTCGTCCGGTTCCTTCTTCTCGGGGCGACCGGCGCGCATGCGGGCGTCAATAAAGTTCACGAAGTGCGTGAGCGGAATGGTCAGCGCCAGATAGAAGATGGCTGCTGCCACGTAGGGGGACAAGTTGCCGCTGTTGGCGGCTGCGTCCTTGCCGATCTGGAAAATCTCACGCTCTGTTGCCAGGAGGCCAAGCATGAACACCAACGAGGATTCCTTGATCAACGCAATGAACTGGTTGACCAAGGCAGGAAGGACCCTTCGGATTCCTTGGGGTACTACCACCAGGCGCATGGACGAGCCGTAACTGAACCCGAGGGCACGGGTTGCTTCGAGCTGCCCCTTGTCCACGCTTTGGATGCCGGAACGGAAAATTTCGCCAATGTATGCACCGGACATCAAGGACAACGCCGCGATGGCCATGGGGTACGGGCTGGTGGAGCCTGTCAGCTCACGAATGATGGGGCCAAAACCGAACCCGATCACCAGAATGGTCAGCACCGGAGGAAGCCCGCGGAGAATGTCCGTGTAAATGCGGGCTATCCACCGTGCTGCTGCGTTCCGGGAAATCCCCATCAGGGCGAGCAGCATTCCGATCGCGGTCCCGATGATGCCCGAGACGACGGCCAGGACGATGGTATTTGGCAGGCCGACGGCGAACATCTTGGGAAGGACTTCGCCCATTGCCTCCCAGTCAAAGAAGGTCTCGGCTAATTGATTGAGGATATCCATGGAACGCCTTGTTTACTTGGCGGGGAGCTGGACGGCCTTGCTGCCCGGCTTCCAACCCTGGGGGGTCTGCTCGGCAGCAGTCGGACGGTCCTTGTACCACTCGGCCGTGAGCTTGGCCCAGGTGCCATCAGCAATGACAGCATCCAAGCCGGAGTTCAAGGCGTCGATCAGCGGCTGGTTGTCTTTGTTCACGGCGTACGCGGTGAAGTTCTGGGTGTTGACAACTTTCTCGGCGATCTTGGTGTTGTCGCCTTCCTTGACCTGGCCTTCGGCCTGCTGGGACGGAGCAACCCACGCGTCGATCTGGCCGTTCTTCACGTTGCCGTAGACCGTGTTGTAGTCAGGGAAACGTACCGGCTCGATTTTGAGCGTGTTCGTCATGTAGTCATCCTGGACGGTGCCCTGGACGACGCCGATGCGGAGGCCTTCCTTGACGTCGGCGAAGCCTGTGACCTTGGAGTCGCTCTTGGTCACAATGGCCATGTAGCCGAAGTCGTAACCGTTGGTGAAGCCAACGGTCTTGCGACGGGCGTCGGTGGTGGAGATCGAGGAGGATCCGACGTCGAACTGCTTGTTGCCCACCTGGGAAAGGAGCGCCGAGAAGTCGGTGGATGCGAACTCCACCTTCAGGCCCAGCTTCTCGCCAATGGCGCGCAGGAGTTCATTGTCGTAGCCGGTGAAGTTGCCGGAAGGATCAATGAAGATGTTGGGCGGAGCGTCGGAGAGGGTGCCAACGCGCAAGGTGCCGTCGGTGGCGAGGCCCAGCTTGGACTTGTCGATCTTGTCCAGGGGCGTCACGTCAGCGGTGGTGAACGTGTCCAGTGACTTCTGGTCGCTGCCTGCGAGGGCATCGGTGGGCGAGCCGCTCGGCTCGGAGGTTCCTCCGCCGCATGCTGCCAGGGAAATCACCAAGGCTGCAGCCACTGGGGCAACAGACAGCCACTTGGGGGCTTTAAATTTCATGAAGAAATCACTTTCATCGAGTCACGGAGACGTTTCGCAGTGGGCGGGGAATGCGGCAGCAATACGAAGGTTGACTGCCCTAGCAGACTTCAACCCGCCAAACTTAATTATGTCACCAGGCCACAGGCGCACGTTGAATCGAATAAATGGTTGCTTGCACTCTGTTATGCCGAACGAAGTTCCTATCAAGACTCCTTCGGGCGCCGGACTATTCCGACGACGGCACCTCGCGGGGAATCCGTACGCGGAGAAGCCGGAAATTGGGGTTCCCGAAAAGTGCTGTGACTTGCGTCGCACACAGCAGGCCGGTGGATTCTCCGGGTCTAGAAACCGCCGCGGCTCGCATCCTCAGGCGGCAAAACCGGCCACTCGCCCTCGATCACGGCCGTGGGCTTGCTGCGCCGCAAATACTGCTGGAAATCTGCGGCTTGGGATGCTGCCCAGTCTACTTGCAGCTGGTGCAGCGCGGGTGCCGGCATCTGCAGCTTGGGAAATTTGCCGGCCATGGCATCCAACACGCGCAGCGTAGCGAGAGCGTCCGCCGCGGAGGTGTGTGCGTTGGTCAGGTCAACGCCGTATTCCTCGCACAGGGCAGTGAGAGTGCGCTTGCCCTTGCGATAGCGGTCCACCTGCTTATTCATCACGTACGGGTCCAGCACCGGGAAACGGCTCAGTTGTGGCACTCCATAGCGGGCGGATTCTGCAGCCAGGACCGTGAAGTCGTAACTTGCGTTGAAAGCGATGACCGGAGTGCCGTCGTCGAACAGTCCTTGCAGTACGCCGGCGACCTCGCGGGTGACCTCTGCCGCCGGGCGGCCTTCCGCACGAGCCTTCTCTGTGGTTACACCGTGCACTTCACTGGCTTCAAGGGGAATCTCAACGCCGGGATCCGCCAGCCATTCGTGCTCTGCAATGAGCTCCCCGTGGGCGTCCACAACGGTGATGGACGCGGTAACGATTCGCGCCGACCGCGAGTTCTTCCCGGTGGTCTCGAGGTCGAAGGCGGCGCGGGAGAGGGTGTTCCAGGAGCTCATGTCTTCAAGCTACCGGCTGGGTCCGACACTCTTTAGGCACGACACTCCTGCCGTTACGCTGAACACATGAAGATGGAGTATGTGACGGCGGTTCTGGCCGTTGTGGACCTTGTTCCATCGGGTTCAGTGGTCTCCTATGGTGACGTTGCAGAGCTGCTGGGTGCAGGCGGGCCGCGGCAGGTAGGTGCAGTGATGAGCCACTACGGCAGTTCAGTCGCCTGGTGGCGTGTCCTGCGGGCCAGCGGGGAAGCACCTCCCGGTCACGAGGTCGATGCCCTGAAGCATTACCTGGAAGAATCCACCCCTCTGCATGGCGCCTATGAGGCTTTCCTCAGGACAGGGGAAGGCCGGTGGCGGGTGGACCTGGTTGCAGCGCGATGGGCGCCTTCGGACGCGGACTTCGATCAACTTGATGTGATCTCGGACCAGTTGGAGCGTCAACTCCATAAATTGTCGGTGCCCGATGATGAAATGACTGTGTGACCGCCACTCCTGCCAAACCCCGCCAAGCATCGGCAACTCTTCGCCTGTTGCCTCCGCGCGAGACCCACTACGCGGCCCCCGTTTTATCTCCGGACCAAAACGCAATCGTTTCCCTCCCGCAAGGAAGCGGCCCTGTCCTGGTCCCCGGTGGTCCCGGAACGGGAAAGTCCACCGTGCTCGTCGAATCGGCGGTACGGCGCGTTCGTGAGGACGGCGTGGATCCTGAGCGGATCCTGATCCTTGCCCCTGGAAGGCACGCCGCCGCGGCGTTGCGGGATACCTTCACCGGACGGCTGGACCGCAGCCTCAGTACGACGCCGGCACGGACTTGGGCGTCTTACGCCTTTGACGTTATCCGCAGGGCCAAGGCCGAGGGCGTGATACCGCTTGCCCGGCCGCCGAAGCTTCTCTCAGGTCCGGAGCAGGACCTCATCATCAAGGAACTTCTTGAAGGGCATGCGCGGCCGGGCTTCGAGTTGCCGTGGCCGGAAGACCTCAGCGCGGCCCTTCCCACCCGCGGCTTCCGCCATGAGATCCGCCAGTTGTTCGACCGCATCATTGAGTCCGGCCGAACCGCGGAAGACCTGGTGGGGCTCGCCTACGAGTGCGGACGTCCTGATTGGATGGCAGCAGCGGAGCTGTACAGCGAATACCGTGACGTCCTGGACCTCCGTATGCCGGAAGCCTTCGACCCCGCAGGGATCATCACCACGGCCCGCCAGATCTTCCAGGACTCGCCGGCCTTCCTGGCCGCCGAACGCGAACGCCTCCAACTGATTTTGGTCGATGACGCCCAGGAGTCCAACCCTGCAGTCTTTGAACTTCTCGCCGATATTTCCGAGGGCAAGGACGTGGTGGTCACCTACTCTCCGGATACCGTTGTGCAGGGCTTCCGCGGTGCCCGTCCGGACCTTGTTGCTGAGCTGCCTTCCTTGGTGGGCGGGATACAGGGTGCGGTCCATGAACGTCCTCTGTGGTTCACCCACCGGCACCGGCCTGTGGTGGCCGAGGCCTGGACGCGCGTCGCGGCACGTATATCCCAGCGCTCCGGCGGTCAGCTGGCGAGGCGGCTGGAGCAACCGCCAAGCGCAGCCAATGAGGGACAGTCACCGGACAGCGAGGGCAGGGTGGAAGGGCACGTGCTGCCCTCATCCGTGCATGAACTTAGGTACGTTGCCCAGCGCATTCTGGAAGCGCAGCTGAGGGAAGGGCGGGAATTCAGCGACATAGCCGTGATTGTTCGCAATGGTGGCCAGATTTCGCAGATGCAGCGTTACCTGGGCGGTCAGGGCATACCTGTGCGCGTTCCAGTGGCGGATACAGCTGTGCGCGATGAAGTGGCCGTGCGTCCATTGCTGGAGGCTTTTGCCATTGTCCTGGACCCGGCCAAGCTGACCCCGGAAACGGCCGTTTCATTGCTGACATCGCGCATCGGCGGAGCCACCGCGATCGAATTGCGCAGGCTCAGGCAATCACTCCGGCGTGAGGAACTCCTGGGGGCCGGCGGCAGGTCCAGTGATGCCCTTCTGGTCGAAGCGCTGTTGGAACCCGGGGCACTGGCATCGCTTGGAATTGAAGGCAGTTCGGCTCGTCGGCTTGCCCGGATGATTGCGGCAGGATCCAAGGCCGCTGCTGAGCCAGGTGCCAATGCTGAGTCAGTGTTGTGGGCTCTGTGGCAGGCTACCGGTTTGTCGTCACGCTGGGCGGAAACGGCGCTGGAAGGTGGCAACGCCGGTGCACGTGCGGATCGTGACCTCGATGCCATGATGGCACTGTTCCATACCGCCGAACGCTTCGTGGACCAGTTGCCGGGATCCGGTCCCGAGCAATTCCTGGACTACCTGCTGAACCAGGAACTTCCCATGGACACCCTTGCGGCACGTGCCCAGCTTGAGGCGTGCGTTGAGATCATGACGCCGGCCAGTGCAGCGGGTCGTGAATGGCCCATGGTCATTGTTGCCGGTCTGCAGGAGGGCGTCTGGCCGAACACGCGGCTGCGCGGCGAACTGCTCGGAAGCACTGTCTATGCCGATGCCGTGGAACATGGGGTGGACTACGCCGTGCGTCGGGGACCCCTGAGCAGGCTCCGCGATATCCGCTATGACGAACTCAGGAGTTTCTCCACGGCAGTTTCGCGGGCCAGGGAGATACTGATCTGCACGGCGGTGTCTTCGGAGGATGAACAGCCCTCTGCTTTCTTGGATTATGTTGCCCCTTTGGGATCCGGGCAGTACAAGCGCGATTACACCGCGGTGGACCGTCCCATGACGCTGAGGGCCCTTGTTGCGGAGCTGAGGCAGCATGCCCAATCGGCTGAATCCGTCTCCGAAGACGCCAGTGGCGGCGGACCGGGATTGGAAGCCGCACGGATACTCGCCCGCCTCGCCACCGCGGATCCACCCGTTCCGGGAGCCCACCCCGATTCGTGGTGGGGCTTGGCCCCGCTCAGCTCATCGGAACCAGTTGTCCCTCCCGGGGCTACGGTCTCCGTCTCGCCTTCCAAAGTTGAAGCCGTCCATAAGTCGCCGCTGGACTGGTTCGTCCAAGCAGCCGGGGGTGAGGCTGCCACCGACTTCGCACGCAGCCTCGGTACTTTGGTTCATAGCATCGCCCAGGAACTGCCCGAGGCCTCGGGATCGGAATATGTAGCTGAGCTGGTCCGCAGGTGGCCCACGCTGGGCATGAAGGATAACTGGGAAGGGAAGCTCGATTTCCAACGCGCAGAGCAGATGGTGCGCAAGCTGGCCCAGTACATCCTCATTATGCGCAGCGAGGGACGGAGCCTCCTCGCCGTGGAGCACGACTTCGAAGTCCAGCTTCCCGATGTCTGCCTGGATATCGCAGAGCCGTCAGATCCTGAAGCGGTCTCCACCCGGCACGCCGTACTCCGGGGGCAGGTGGATCGCCTGGAGGTAGATTCCCAGGGCCGGCTTGTGGTGGTTGACCTCAAGACCGGCAAACGCCAGCCGGGCAAGGCCGAAGTAGCCAGGCACCCGCAACTTGGCGCCTATCAGGCGGCGGTGCTCAAGGGCGCCTTCCAGGACGCCGGAACCGGGGATGAAGTACCCGACGCCGGATCACGCACCGCGCTCGGCTTTGCCCCGGGCGGTGCAGTACTGGCCCACCTTGGCACCAAAACAAAGACGCCGGCAGTGCAGCAGCAGGATCCTCTGGATCCGGCTGTGAACTGGGCGGAGGAACTGGTCAACGAGGCTGCGGCCTTGATGGCCGGAGCCTCATTCGAAGCACGTCACGATCCCGGTAAGAGCGGGCACGGCGGCCATGGGTGCCGCCTTCCGGATGTTTGCCCGTTGTGTGCCAGAGGAAAGCAGGTCACCGAATGACAATTGAGCTCCTGGACGGAATTGCCGCCTCCCTTCCCACTGCCCTTGACGGGGCGGATGTTCCTGAGCCCCGGTTTTCTCCCGCGGAGCTGGCTGGCATCCTCGGCGAGAAGAACCACCCCACTGCCGAACAGTCGAACATCATTGCCTCTTCGCTCTCTCCCCGGCTGGTGATCGCCGGAGCCGGGTCAGGAAAAACAGCAACCATGGCGGACCGGGTGGTGTGGCTCGTCGCCAACGGGTGGGTACGCCCGGAAGAAGTGCTTGGTGTGACCTTCACGCGCAAGGCTGCCGGCGAACTCGCCAGTCGGATCCGGAACAAACTGGCCACTCTTCAGCGCATCGCAGCAGAGGATGATGGCAGCATCGGCTTCCCGGAGGGTCTCTTGGGGGCCGACGACCTCGAACCAAAAGTCTCCACGTATCACTCGTATGCAAGCGGCATCGTGTCCGATTACGGGCTGCGGCTGGGGATCGAGCGGGATGTGGTCCTGCTGGGCGGGGCACAGTCCTGGCAGTTGGCCAGCGAAGTAGTGGAGGCCTACGACGGCGACTACCAGCACTTCACGGCAGCCAAGTCCACATTGGTCAATGCCGTGATCCAGTTGGCGGGGGAGTGCGCCGAACACCTTCAGGATCCAGCTTCGGTCCGGAATTGGGTGCTGGAGCGGGTTGAGGCGTTCGAACAACTTCCCTACGCAGCTGGAGCCAACAAGAATCCCACCCAGGCAGCAGCTTCCTTGGCGGCCATGCTCAGGACCCGTGCCAGCGTGGCAGATATGGTGGTGCGCTACCAGGAAGCGAAGCGGCACCGCGGAGTCCTTGATTTCGGCGACCTTGTGGCCCTTGCTGCCCGGATCGCCAGCGACATCCCGCTCGCGGCGTCTACAGAGAGGGCCCGGTACAAAGTGGTTCTTCTGGACGAGTTCCAGGACACCTCCCATGCCCAACTGGTGCTTTTCTCGCGTCTGTTCGGCCGGGGTCACGCCGTTACTGCAGTGGGCGATCCCAACCAGTCCATCTACGGCTTCCGCGGTGCCTCAGCCGGACAGCTCTTCCATTTTGTGCAGGAGTTTCCCGTGAGGCATGTAGATACAAAGGATGGCTCTGAGACCTATTCAGTGGCCCCAACCTCGTATCTGACCACCGCTTGGCGGAACGGCAGGAATATCCTTGAGGCAGCCAACACCATCGCCGCTCCCTTGAACAAAGCGGCGGCAGCGGATGGCCCTGCCGGGGAGAGGGCTGCAGCAGGCAACGTCCCGGTTCCGGCGCTGGTCCCGAGTCCGGGAGCGGTGGATGGCAGCGTGGTTATCGGTCGTTTCAGCACCGACGAGGATGAAGCAGCAGTCATAGCCCGCGACGTCCGCCGCTATCAGAGGACTGTCTTCGAGGAAGAGAGTGACGGAACGCCCGTTAAGCCCACAATGGCGGTCCTGTGCCGGCGTCGTGCACAGATGGAGTGTCTCCGCCGGGAATTCGAGCTGCAGGGAATCGCCTACGAGATCGTGGGTCTTGGGGGGTTGCTGGATACCCCGGAAATTGTAGACCTGGTCGCTACCCTGCGCGTCTTGGCTGACCCAGGACGGTCCGATGCCCTGATGAGGCTGCTGGCCGGGGCCCGATGGCGTATCGGCCCGGCAGACCTGATGGCTTTCAATGACTGGTCGCGCTTCCTGGCCCGCCGCCGCTCGCACCCGGGCACCGCAGCCGAATCCATGGATGACAACGAGGAACCGTCGGTAGTTGTTGAAAGTGACATCACCGATGCCTCCAGCCTGGTGGAGGCCCTGGATTTCCTGCCCAAGCCCGGCTGGATATCCGGCCATGGCCGGACCCTAAGCGCAACAGCCCTGGAAAGACTGTCCCGACTTTCTTCAGAACTTCGTTCGCTGAGGAGCTACATCGGGGATGATCTCACCACGCTCCTTGGCGAGGTTGAGCGTGCCATGCTCCTGGACATTGAGGTGGCCGCCAAACCTGGAATCAGCATTCACCAGGCGCGCAGGAACCTGGATGCTTTCCAGGATGCAGCGGCCGGGTTCCTGCAGACATCCCAGCGCATTGATCTGCTGGCATTCCTGGCCTGGTTGGAAGCGGCGGCATCCGAAGAAGGCGGATTGGATCTGGCCCCCGTGGAGACCAATCGGGAAGCAGTGCAGTTGTTGACGGTTCACGCCTCCAAAGGCTTGGAGTGGGATGTTGTCTTCGTCCCTGGTCTTAACGCGGGATCATTCCCCAGTACCAGGGATTCACGGTGGTCCAGTGGAGCTGCTGCCTTGCCCTGGCCGTTGCGGGGTGACCGTGCAGACCTGCCGCAGTGGGACCTGGACCAACCTGACCAAAAGGGATGGCTGGACGCGGAGAAGGATTTCAAGTCCGAGGTCCAGCATCACGGTGAAGCCGAGGAACGGCGGCTTGCTTACGTGGCCTACACGCGGGCGAAGTTCATCCTGTGGGCGTCAAGCGCTGCCTGGAACGGCTCGCGGTCCGGAATGGCCGGCATGTCCGCATTTCTCTCCGAACTGGCACCACTTGCCGGAGTTGCTGCCGGTGAAGGCAGCGGCACTCCCGGGGGCCGGGCAGGTTCGGCGGTGGTTCATCCTGAATCCGTGGCTGAGGAAGCACTCCCTGACGAAAGCCCGTTGACGGCAACACTTGAAATAGCCGGTTTCCCCTATGACCCCCTTGAAGGTCCCTCCGATCCCCGGACAGGAGCCCGCCTCAGGCTGGTTCCCGGCCGCAGGGTCGCCATGGACCAGGCAGCAGCAAACGTCCGTGCCTTCATCGCCGACGCTTCGTATCAGGCACTGGTACCTGAGTCCACAGGCTTGGCGGCCAAATGGTCCAAGGAAGCAGAGCTTCTCCTGGATCGTCAACAGCAACGCAAGACCACCCAGGACGTCCACCTGCCGAGCCACATTTCAGCCTCACTCTTCGTGGACCTCGGTGCCGACCCGGCCACAGTGCTGTCCCAGCTTCGCAGGCCTGTACCTCGTGAACCTGGTATTTCGGCGCGCAAGGGCACGGCCTTCCATGCGTGGGTGGAAGAGTACTTCGGGACTACGGGCATGCTTGACCTTGATGAGGCTCCGGGCTCGGATTCCCACATCGATGAGGCCTACGGGCTGGACGAAATGGTGGCCGCGTTCAAGAAGTCCGAGTGGGCTCAGCGGGCCCCCGCTTTCGTCGAGGTGCCTGTCGAGACACGGATTGGCGACGTCGTTGTCCGAGGGCGTATTGATGCCGTGTTCCGCGATGCCGATGGCCGGTGGCAGTTGATCGACTGGAAGACAGGACGACGCCCGGCTGGTCGGCAATTGGCCACTCGCGCAGTGCAGTTGGCCGTTTACCGGCTGGCTTGGTCCCGGCTGAAGGACGTGCCCCTTGAAGAGGTCAGCGCAGCTTTCTACTACGTTGCGGATGACTCAGTGGTCAAACCGCACGATCTGGGCACCGCCGAGGAGCTGGAGCAAATCGTTGCCAGGGCGTTGAAGACCGAGGGTGGGGGGCGTTAGCGCCGCCTGGCAATAACACCGCTTGGACATGTTGCCGCAGGGCGCCAGGACTAGTTGGTACTGGACCAGTTGGTACTAGAACCGGTTGGCAGTATGAAGCGGCGTCACCTTGACCACGCTGATGGCGGCCGTAGAGGTGTCGTCGGCGTTTCCAGTTCCATGGGAGTCGCCGGCCTCGGCCCCTGTTTTCGTTTCCTCGTCCTTGGCGTCATCGGCTGGTGCTGCGGCGGTTCCCTCCGGCGATGGGTCCAACGCTCCACTGGCCGGGGTCTCCGACTCCACAGCGGGCGGTATGGTGGCCACCGTAACCGTGGGTCCGGCGTCGGGAATTGCCACAACGGTGACGGGCGGCTTCGGGCTTGACGGAATGCCGGCACCCTGCAGTTCGGCAGCCTGCAATTCAGCGGCCTCGTCCTCGGCGGACTGTGCTGCCTCTTCTTCCCGCCGCGCTTGCTCGTCTATGTCATCGGCGAGCGTCCGAAGCATGGACTCCGCCTCCGCCGTCATGCTTTGGTGCCCGGCAGCCAGAGCCTTGACCAAGTATTGGGCGAGGGCGAACTCGGCCAACAGGGCTGCCCGCCGGAGCAAGTGAATATCCGGCGTCTCGCGGCGCGCCTGAGTGTAGCTGTTCAGCACCGCATCTACGAAGGATGCTTCATTGGATGCCACCAGCCAAGCGAAGTCATCGGCCGGATCACCGATTCGCAGATCGGTCCACCCGGTCAGGGCGGTGACGGAGTCGCCCTGCACCATGAGGTTGTCTTCGTGCAGATCGCCGTGGACCACCGAAGAGTTGAACCGCCACAGAGCAACGTCCTCCAGGGCATGCTCCCAGCGTCGGAGCAGGGTAGCCGGAATTTTGCCAGTGGTTGCCGCCTGGTCCAGCTCATTGAGCTTGCGCTGCCGGAACTCGTTGGCTGAGTAGCTTGGTAGGTCCGCATTGGTTACCAAGGTCAAGGGGAGGTCGTGGACGGCGGCCAGCGCAGTGCCGATTTCCCGTGCAAGGGCAGGGCTCCCGGCAGAGAGTTCCTCAATGGAGAGCATTGCACCCTGCAGGTGGGTGTAGACAAAGGTAGTGAGGTCGCCTTGACGCACAGTTCCGGCAATGGTGGGCACGTGGAACGGCAGTTCGGCACGGATGGCCGGAGTGAAGGCGCGCAGAACCATGAATTCGGTTTCCAGCCGGGTGCTGGCCTCGGGATGGCGCGGCGAACGGACGCGCCAGCGTTTGCCATCCGGGTCCAGCAGCAGCGCCGAGTCAAAGTCGGCGTCGTCGTCGGGGGAAAAGGCTGTAGCCGTCGGTGCCAGGCCAGGCACCGCCGCAGTTGCTATAGCGGCCAGTTCGAGCGGTGTTCTTCTCACCTTCTCAACGGTAGATTGAGTGTGGCCTGTGGCCATGATGCAGTGCGGCGAGTCTTCAGATCCGCTGTGAAACATGGCAATTCTCCCAGCCATGGACGCCGGGCAGGGATGCATCCACAAGGTGGCACCCACCAAAATGTTTTTTGTCGGTATGAGTCAGTACGGTAGATACATGAGCTATAGGGAGTCACCGGCGCTGGCCAACCACCTGATGGATACTGTTCTTCCAGTGCGCCCTGCCATGGTTGATCGGGGCTCCGGTGTCCGGATGAAGCCGGGCATGGTGGAGGATCTGATCGCTTCGGGCACGGCCAAGGCCATGGTTATCTCCCAGCGCAAGGCACTGGTGACCGCTCAGGGCCTGTGGTTCGGGGATGCCACTTCCCTGTGGAATGCCCTCAACGGAACAGATTACGGCGTTATCTCGGCTATATACCTGGGCATCACCTTGGAATCTTCTTCCTTGCCTGCCGGTACGCCGGTTCTGCTGTTTACGGCAACTGAGCCTCCCGCGCCGGACACCGTCGGGATACCCGCAGATGCCCAGTGGGCAGGTTTCCGGGAAGTTGCCGGGCGATTGGATGCCAGCGATACTGCGCTGTTCATTGAGGCCAGCGCCATCTCGAACTGGCACGCGACGCACACACACTGCCCGCAGTGTGGAAGTCCCACGGACATTGAGTCCGGTGGATGGGTACGTCGGTGCCCACGAGACAACTCTGAGCATTACCCGCGGACGGATCCTGCGATCATAGTCACCGTGGTGGGTCCGGACGGCCGCCTTCTTCTGGGCGGTGGTGGACCCACTGACGCCAAGAATTACTCCACGCTTGCCGGTTTCGTCGAGCCCGGTGAATCTCTGGAGCAGGCCGTCGTTCGGGAAATCGGGGAAGAAGTGGGCGTGCGCGTCTCGGCCTGCCAGTACCTTGGCTCTCAGTCCTGGCCGTTCCCCGCGTCCCTGATGCTGGGGTTCACCGCCACTACCGAAGACTCAGTTGCCAGGCCCGACGGCGTGGAAGTCACCAGGGCGCGGTGGTTCAGCCGCGAAGAGCTGCAGGCAGCCGTTTCGAGCGGTGAGATCACCATTTCCACGCGACTGTCCATTGCGCGTTCCCTCATTGAACACTGGTACGGCGGCGTCATCGAAGACCTCCAGCCGTGACAGAAGACATTTTTGACGCCGGTGGTTCACTTGAGGAGCGCATCCTCGGCGGCTTGGATGAAGAGCAGCGCGAAGTAGCAAGTACCCTGACGGGGCCACTGTGTGTTCTCGCGGGAGCGGGCACGGGAAAGACACGTGCCATCACCCACCGCATTGCGTACGGAGTCCACTCCGGCGTCTATAGCCCGCAGCGTCTGCTGGCCGTGACGTTCACAGCCAGGGCTGCAGCGGAAATGCGCAGCAGGCTTCGCGACCTTGGTGTGGCGAATGTCCAGGCCCGGACTTTCCATGCAGCAGCCCTGAGGCAGTTGCAGTTCTTCTGGCCCCAGGCCATTGGGGGTACGTTGCCGAATCTGTTGGATCACAAGGCCAACATGATCGCGGAGGCCTCCCGCAGGCTCCGGCTCAGCACCGACCGCGCCACCATCAGGGACCTGGCCGCGGAAATTGAATGGGCCAAAGTGTCCATGCTGACGCCGGCCAATTATCTTGAGAACGCCCAGGACCGCGGGACGCCGGGTGGTTTTGACCTCACCGCTGTCTCCAGGGTTTTCCAGGCTTACGAGGACATCAAGACTGACCGGAATGTCATCGACTTCGAAGATGTCCTCCTCATCACAGTAGGCATCCTCCAAGAGGACCCGAAGGTGGCTGCAACAGTCCGGGAACAGTACCGCCATTTCGTCGTGGACGAGTACCAGGACGTTTCACCTTTGCAACAGCGGCTTCTGGATCTGTGGCTGGGCGGCAGGAATGAGCTCTGCGTGGTTGGTGACGCCAGCCAGACGATTTACTCCTTTACAGGTGCATCACCCAAGCATCTCCTCGGGTTCAAGGCGCAGTTCCCGGAAGCCACCGTGGTGAAGTTGGTTCGCGATTACAGGTCCACCCCGCAAGTGGTTAAGTTGGCCAACGAACTCCTTGGGTCCCGGCGCAGCGGTGGCCCCGTTGCTGATGCTGCTTGGGCGCCTCCGCTCAAACTCATCGCGCAAAGGCCAAGCGGTCCTGAACCCCGCTTCATGGAATGCCCTGATGACGAAGCCGAGGCGGCGGTGGTGGCAGGCCGTATTCAGGAGCTGCTGGATACCGGGGTCAAGGCCAGCGAGATCGCCATCCTGTTCCGCACCAACGGCCAGTCCGAGGCCTATGAACAAGCACTGGCATCAGCCGGTATTGGGTACCAGCTTCGCGGTGGTGAGAGGTTCTTCGCCCGCAAGGAAGTCCGTGATGCCATCCTCCAACTCAGGGCCGCCACCCGGGCCGTGGCCGAGGGTCCCCAGGAACCACTGGGACAAATCGTGCGGGACATCGTGGCATCGCTTGGCTACACAGACGCCCCACCGCACAACGGGGGAGCCCTCCGTGAGCGCTGGGAGTCGTTGGCAGCATTGGTCGCCTTGGCTGATGAGCTGGCCGTAAGCCGTGGCGAAACCTTCACGCTGGCAGAGTTCGTTAACGAACTCCAGGAACGCTCAGTAGCCCAGCACGCGCCCACCGTCCAGGGAGTAACGCTGGCGTCCCTTCACGCGGCCAAAGGGCTGGAATGGGACGCGGTGTTCCTGGTGGGTCTCAGTGAAGGTCTCATGCCCATCTCCTTTGCGGATACGCCTGAAGACGTTGATGAGGAACGGCGGCTGCTGTACGTCGGAATCACCAGGGCACGGGAACACCTCAATTTGTCCTGGTCCACGGCCCGGACGCCCGGTGGCCGCGCCAACCGCAAGCCATCGCGGTTTCTTGACGGACTCCGGCCCAACTCGGTGGCGTCCGCGAACGCCCGCAGCAAAACAGGTCCCACGCGTCGGAAAGCTGCAGCGCCGGCGTCGTGCAGGGTGTGCGGAAGCATGCTGGCCAGCGGTGCCGAACGCAAGGTGGGACGCTGCAACCAGTGCCCGCCGTCCTATGAGGAGCAAACCTTTGATGCGCTGAGGCAGTGGCGCAAGGACGAAGCAAAGTCAGCCGATGTCCCGGCCTATGTTGTTTTCACTGACGCAACGCTTACTGCCATCGCCGAGGCCAAGCCATCTTCCTTGGAGGAACTGGCCGGTTTGGCGGGAATCGGACCCTCCAAGCTCGAACGCTACGGTGAAGCGGTCCTGACGGTCCTGGCCGAGAGCACGGAACTCTGATGTCGCGCCGATCGGCTGCGGACTCCGGCATTCCCCTCGTTACAGACGATGGCGCTCCAGTAGTGGTGCGCCGCTCGGCCAGACGGCGCAGGACGGTTGCCGCGTTCTGGGAGGATGGCAAAGCCGTGGTGGCCATCCCGGCCAGCTTCACCAAATCCCAGGAACGGGAGTGGGTTCACCGCATGCTGGCGAAGCTGAAGACGCAGGGTGAACGGCGGTCAGGCCAGGGCAGGCGCCGCCCGGCTACCGACGAAGTCCTCGCTGAGCATGCCGCGCATCTGTCCCGGACATACTTGGATGGACGGGCCGTCCCGACGTCCGTGCGCTGGGTCAGCAACCAGAATTCGCGATGGGGTTCAGCCACGCCGGCGGACGGCACCATCAGGCTGTCCAACAAGCTGCAGTCCATGCCGCAGTGGGTCATCGATTACGTCCTGGTTCACGAGCTCGCTCACTTGCTGGTAGCGGGGCACAACGCCGATTTCTGGAGGCTTGTGGAGGCGTATCCCGAGACCCAGCGTGCCAAGGCCTTCCTGGAAGGCGTGGCGTTTGCCACCTCAAGGGGTCTTTCCCCGGATTCAGACCCGGTGACGGATTAAGGTGCTTAACGAAGGAACGGCCGCCAAAAACATGGCGGCCGTTCCTCTCTGTTTCCGGCCTGCCTACTTGGCAGGGCCTTCCGTGTCGGTGTTGTCCTGTTCCGCTTCGCTTCCGGGGTTTTCTCCGTCGGTATTGGTTGCGGAGGTCCCTTCACCGGCGTCAGGTTCTTCCGATTCCTTGGCGTCATAGCCGCCACTGAGCAGCTTCTGCAGGGCGTCATCAACCTCGCTGTCGCTTGCTTCGGCCAAGCGACGGCGTTCGGAGAAGCCCTTGGGATCGTCAAGGTCTTCACCGGTAGGCAGCAAATCCGGGTGATGCCAGATCGCGTCCCGGCCGGCAATGCCTCGTTCTTCCTTCAGTGTCGCCCACAGCGTGGCCGCTTCCCGGAGCCTGCGGGGGCGCAGTTCCAGACCGACCAGTGATGAGAACGCATGTTCAGCAGGGCCGCCGGTGGCGCGGCGCCGACGTACCGTCTCGCGGAGCGCGGTGGCGGAAGGGAGGACCTTGTCTGTGGCTTCTGCGGTGAGTTCGTCTACCCAGCCCTCAACCAGCGCCAGGGCGGTTTCAAGCTTCTCCAATGCGGCCGTCTGAACCGGTGTGCGCTCAGGGGTAAAGACGCCCTGCGAGAGTGCTTCCTGAATGCCCTCGGGGTTGCTGGGATCAAGATCCCGGGCAAGGTCCTCTATGCGCGACATATCAATGTGGATGCCGCGGGCGTATGCCTCAATGGCGCCCAGGAGGTGTCCGCGCAACCACGGGACCTGAACGAACAGCCTTGCGTGAGCCGCTTCCCGTACGGCAAGGAACAGGCGGACGTCATTCTCCGGGAGGCTGAGGCCTTCACCGAATTTGGCAACGTTGGCGGGCAACAGTGCCATTTCCAAATCGGCCAAAGGAACACCGATATCGGTGGAGCTGACAACCTCGGCTGAAAGCGCCCCGATGGCCTGCCCCAGTTGCATACCGAAGATTGCGCCACCCATGTTCTGGAGCATGGAAGAGGCGCCCCCCATCATGGATTTCATTTCCTCGGGCATCTGCTGGGTGAGGGCGTTGGACAGCGCATTGGCGACGCTGTTGGCAACGGGTTCGGTCAAACGCTTCCAGGTGCCGAGGGTCGCTTCCACCCATTCTGCGCGCGACCACGCACGGCCGATCAGGCCGGTCGCGGAAAGATCAGTCACAGGGTCAAGCCACAATTCCGCAAGCCTGAGGGCTTCGTCGATCTCCCGGGCCTGCACGGCGCTCACTGAGGGATCGTTGCCGGCTGCTGCAACGCGCCGGGCATTCTCATGGGCGAGCTGCCAGTTCACGGGTCCCTCGGAGGTGGAACTCATCATGGCCTGGACTTGCGCGAACATCTGCTGGAGCAGTTGGGGATCGTTGGGCAGGCCGGCGGCTTTGGCGAGCTCGGCGGGATCGATGTTGCCCATGCCCTGGCCGCCCATCAGGTTCTGCAGCATTTCTGCCAGCGGATCCTTGGGAGTGTCGTCGTCGTTGGACGGGTTGTTGGGGTTGGATGTCATGGTGCCGCCGATCGTCGAACTGGCTGGTGATCTCTTTCACCGTACCCCGCGGCCGGAACGCTGTCTGCCTGCATGTGGCGCCGTTCGCTGTAGGCAAAGCAGTCCGCCAACGTCGGACCGCGTAGTGTTGATGTTTGGTATGTGCCGCTGCCTTCCGCGGCGGCACCAGCCAAGGAACCGGTCACCCAATGCCGGCATAGAGAGGCCTCAATGCTTACTTCGCCCAGCCCCGAGGGCTCATTGGATCCGCGTCAAACCTCCGACGCCGATCCCTCCCCAGTGCCACCGGCACCGCCTCGCGACACCAGGTACATGATCATGGTGATCTCGGGCCTGCTGGCACTGGGGCTCGGCATTGGCGCTGCGGCGCTCCCCGTTCCCTACGTCATCGAATCAGCCGGGCCCACGTTCAATACCTTGGGCAAGGACGGCGACAAGCCGGTCATCAGCATTTCCGGACGGGAGTCCTTTCCGGCCAACGGCAACCTGGATCTCACCACCGTGGTCATGACCGGCGGTCCCAAGAGCCCTGCCACCATTTTTGACGTCTTCCGCGCCTGGCTGGACAGTTCCAAGGCCATTTATCCCGAGGAACTGATCTATCCCAAGGGCACCACCGCGGAACAGACGGTGCAAGAGGGCGAAATCGCCATGGAGACGTCCCAGGAGAATGCATTCGCAGCGGCGTTGCGCGAGTTGGATATCCCGTTCGAGCAGAAATTGAACGTAGCGGGCCTCTCGGAAGGGTCGCCCTCGGCCGGGAAGATTCAGGAAGGCGACCTCCTGAAGTCCATCAACGGCAAGGCCATCACTTCAATGAGCGTCATCCAAGCCGAGTTGGCTGCCGGCGCAGGGGCGCCAGCTGCCGTGGTGGTAGAGCGGAAGGGTGCTGCTGTCACGGAAACAGTTACCCCGACCCGGAATTCCGCTGACCGCTATGTCCTGGGCGTACTGCTGGCCAGCGACTTCACTTTCCCTTTCGATGTCAGCATTTCCTTGGAGAACGTGGGTGGACCCAGCGCTGGAATGATGTTCGCCCTGGGTATTATCGACAACCTCGAGCCCGGTGACCTGACAGGGGGCAAACACGTGGCTGGTACGGGAACAATTACAGCCGACGGCGCAGTGGGTCCCATCGGAGGGATTGCCCAGAAAATGATCGGAGCCCGGCAGCAGGGGGCCACAATGTTCCTGGCGCCGGCTGCCAATTGCGCTGACGTCGTAGGCCATGTTCCCGACGGTTTACAGGTTGTGAAGGTGGAAACACTGGCCGATGCCACCTCGGCGGTGAAGCGGCTCGGGTCAGGAGAAGACACGACGAGCCTTCCCACCTGCACAAACAACTAGACTGGCGGTGGAACTTAGCTCCACCGCCACTCGTGGCATATGTGACGGCCTCCGCCATATCCCAGCGGCAGAGAATGTCAACCACTCGCATACCGACTGTTCACTGACACCAATGAGGTACAGAGTTTGTCCCGTCCCGCCAGCTCCAACCCGCCCGGAAGATCACCGCTGAGACGAGGTGCCCTGACGCCGACACTCATTGTCGTGGCAGTGGCCGTCGTCGGGTTCATTTTCTTCGCCAATGTGTGGACCGACGTCCTCTGGTACCAGCAGCTTGGTTTCTTCGAAGTGTACATACGCGAGAACCTGGCCAGGATCATTACTTTCCTGATCGGTTTCGCCATGATGTTCGCCGCTGTTTTCTTTGCCATCAGGATCGCGTATCGCTCCCGCCCCGTTTATGCTCCGGACGCCGAGTCGCGGGACAACCTCAACCGTTACCAGGCCCAGCTTGAGCCTGTACGCCGGGTTGTCATGATCGGCCTGCCCATCCTGTTCGGCCTGTTCGCCGGCAGCGCGGCAGCCAGCCAGTGGCAGAAGGCCTTGCTCTTCTTCAACCAGGAGCCGTTCGGCCAGACGGACCCGCTGTTCAACCTCGACATCAGCTTCTACTTGATGTCGCTTCCGTTCCTGGGCTTCGTCACCGGATTCCTGATCAGCATCGCCGTCGTTGCCGGCATTGCCGGAATCCTGACCCATTACCTTTACGGCAGCATCCGGTTGATGGAACGCGGCATCTTCACCAGCCGTGCCGCGCAGATCCACATCGCTGTGACCGGTGCTCTTTTCCTGGTCTTGCTGGGCATCAATTTCTGGCTTGACCGGTACACCACGGTTCAGAGCAATTCGGGCCGCTGGGCCGGTGCTCTCTACACGGATGTCAATGCCGTTGTTCCCACTAAGGCCATCCTGGCGGTTGCCGCGGGCCTTGTGGCCATTCTGTTCATCATTGCCGCGATCATCGGACGCTGGCGCCTGCCGGTGATCGGTACCGCGATGTTGGTCATCACAGCCATCCTTGCCGGTGGAGTTTATCCGTGGGTTATCCAGCAGTTCCAGGTTCGTCCTTCCGAAAACACCTTGGAGAAGGAATTTATCGACCGGAACATCAAGATGACCCGGGCCGCTTATGGCTTGGACAAGATTGATGTTTCGGCCTACAACGCAACCACCACCGCCACAACCGGCGCACTCGCCGCAGATGCGCAAACCACGGCGAACATCCGCCTTTTGGATCCGAACCTTATATCCTCAGCGTTTGCCCAGCTGGAACAGTACCGCCCGTACTACCAGTTCCCGCAGACCCTGAACGTTGACCGTTACATGGTTGACGGCAAGGTCCAGGACACCGTGATCGCTGTTCGCGAGCTGAACCCGGATGGCTTGAGTGCCAACCAGCAGACGTGGGT
The DNA here is from genome assembly GCF_054161505.1 of Arthrobacter sp. R3-55. Classification (NCBI taxonomy): domain Bacteria; kingdom Bacillati; phylum Actinomycetota; class Actinomycetes; order Micrococcales; family Micrococcaceae; genus Arthrobacter; species Arthrobacter sp. R3-55. The sequence continues at coordinate 1,581,034 of NZ_CP096423.1, forward strand.
GAACAGGCACATCGTCTACACCCACGGTTACGGTGTGGTGGCTGCCAAGGGTAATAAGTTCACTGCCGATGGAAAGCCGGAGTTCCTGCAGTCAGGCATCCCGTCCAACGGCGTCCTCGGCAATGACACCACGTACGAGCCCCGTATCTACTTCGGCGAAAACTCTCCTGAGTACTCCATCGTGGGTGCACCTGATGGTGCTCCGAACCGTGAACAGGACCGACCTGCAGGCAGGGAGGGTGGGGGAGAGACCCAGTACACCTTCAGCGGTAACGGAGGACCCAACGTTGGCAACTGGCTCAACCGGATCCTCTACTCCATCAAGTTCCAGTCGTCGGACCTGCTGCTGTCCGATGGTGTCAACGCCGAGTCCCAGATCCTTTACGAACGCAATCCGCGCGAACGCGTGGAGAAGCTGGCTCCGTACCTGACTGTTGACGGCAACGCCTACCCGGCCGTTGTTGATGGACGCGTGAAGTGGATTGTTGACGGATACACCACCAGCCAGTATTTCCCTTACTCCCAGCCGCAGCAGTTGCAGAACGCCACGGCCGACTCGCAGACAAGCGCAGGCCGCACTGTGGCCTTGCCGAACAGCTCGGTCAACTACATCCGCAACTCGGTCAAGGCCACCGTGGATGCGTACGACGGTTCGGTCAACCTGTACGCCTGGGACGATCAGGACCCCATTCTGAAAGCGTGGCAGAAGGTCTTCCCGACTGTCATCAAGCCATACTCGGAAATGTCCGGCGACCTCATGAGCCACGTTCGGTACCCGGAAGACCTCTTCAAAGTCCAGCGCGAACTTCTCGGCCGCTACCACGTGACAGACCCGGACAGCTTCTACCAGAACAACGATGCTTGGAGCGTTCCGAACGATCCCACAGTTTCGGAAGCCGTCAAGCAGCCGCCGTTCTACATGTCGCTGCAGATGCCCGACCAGGAGAAGCCGGCCTTCCAGCTGACCTCGTCCTTCATTCCGCAGACGGTCAACGGCAGCGCGAGGAATATCCTGTACGGCTTCCTCGCTGCCGACTCTGACGCTGGAAACGTGAAGGGTGTGAAGGGGGAGAGCTACGGGAAGCTTCGGCTTCTTGAGCTCCCCACCGATACCCAGGTACCTGGGCCTGGCCAGGCACAGAACAAGTTCAACTCCGATCCCACAGTCTCCCAGGCGTTGAACCTGCTCCGGCAGGGTGCCTCGGATGTCTTGAACGGAAACCTGTTGACGTTGCCCGTCGGTGGTGGCCTGCTGTACGTCCAGCCGGTCTATCTGAAGTCCACTGGCGAAACATCCTACCCCACGTTGCAGCGCGTGCTGGTGGCCTTCGGTGACAAGATCGGCTTTGCTCCGACCCTGGATGAGGCACTGGACCAACTGTTCGGCGGCAATTCCGGTGCCACAGCCGGAGACGCCGACAACAACGGCCAAACGCCCACTGCGCCTCCGGGCACCACAACGCCGCCTGCTGGACCCACCGACGCGAAGGCGGAGCTGAAGGCAGCATTGGACGAGGCCAACAAAGCGATCACCGACGGCCAGGCCGCGTTGGCCAAGGGCGACTTTGCCGCCTATGGCCAGCAGCAAACCAAGCTCTCCGAAGCTTTGAAGAAGGCCTTGGACGCGGAAACGCGTCTGGGTGCCGCATCAACTCCAACGGCAACGCCTGAAGCTACGCCGAGCGCCACGCCGTCGCCCTCGCCGAGCAGCTAGCGGCAACATAGGTTCAAAGGCCGGTGCCCACTCCCTGACGGGGGCGGGTACCGGCCTTTTTACTACGGGGAGACGCACATCACGCAGTCAGGATTTGGTCTCCCATTCACCTAACGGTAATGTTGTTCTTGCGACGCGGGGTGGAGCAGTTCGGTAGCTCGCTGGGCTCATAACCCAGAGGTCACAGGTTCAAATCCTGTCCCCGCAACTGGAGAAAAGGTCCGGATCAGTATTCACTGATCCGGACCTTTTGTTTACCCTCAAAGCTTTGACCCTGTCTCATGTCCTCCGGGTTTGTGCGCGACCCTCTGTCAGGTCCCTCGGGTTTGTGCGCGACCCTGTCTCAGGTCCTCCGGGTTTGATTGCGACCATCTTTCAGGTCCCTCGGGTTTGGGCGCGACCCTCTTTCATGTCCCTCGCCCCTGATCCTCGCTTCCATCAGGGCTAGCGGTTCGCAGGTGGACGCGGACCGCCGGTGGTGGAGGATTTGCCGGCCTCCTGGGGCGCGGGAGTGATCCCCGGCACCGATGCGGAGGTGGCCTTGAGGCATGCGATAGTGATCTGCGGCACCTTGGATGCCATATGGTCAGAAGCGCCCCGGGGGTACGGTAGAGTTGTTCTTGCGACGCGGGGTGGAGCAGTTCGGTAGCTCGCTGGGCTCATAACCCAGAGGTCACAGGTTCAAATCCTGTCCCCGCAACTGGAGAAAAGATCCGGATCAGTAACAACTGATCCGGATCTTTTGTTTAACCAGTCCCTGTACGGCTGGTGTTAGCATCAAACCCGGATGTGCTGAAGCAGGAAATGGATGGAACACCCTATGGTCAATGGAGACTACAAATTAGGCCATAAGCGGGAAGTGCTTCAGAGAGACAGTCCCGTCGCTGTTTACCAGCAGGTAGCAGACGTCCTGACGGACCAAGTCAGCCGACTCGAGCCGGGGTCCCGGATACCGACGGAAGAGTCCTTGATGGATGCTTACGGCATCAGCCGGACGACTGTCCGGAAAGCGATCGAGACTTTGGTTGTGAAGGGCCTGCTGGTCCGCAGGCAGGGCAAAGGTACTTTTGTGATGGCCCAACGTCCTGTGAAAATGCTCAATCGGCTGGCGCCCTTCATGGAGACGTTCACGGCGGCCGGCATGAAGACTGTCAAAGGCCTCATTGAGTACAAGTGGATGGAGAAGGACAAGACAGTGCCGGCAAAGCTGGTCTCTGATGACAACCTTGTCCTGGTGATCCGCCGATCATATTCAAGCGCTGGCTGGCCGTACGCTATTGCGGAGATCTTCATTCCGTCTCATATTGGTCGCCACATCAGCCTTGCGGACGCCGAGCGAAACTCCATCTACCAGGTCATCCAGGACAGGACGCTGAAGCCCCTCCAACGCGCCGAAATCACCGTCACCATGCATGAGCCCCCGGAACACCTCGCGGACGCTCTTAACGTCCGTGGCTTCGCCATGGTGCCCCGGCTGGAACGGACCACTCTGGGCCCACATGGGGAGGTCCTCGAGTGCACGGTGACGTACTTCCACCCCAAAGGGTTCGAGATCCGCGCTGAAGTGGCAACGGATGTCAGTCCCGGGCAGAATGCCGCAGTGCATTCTTCATAGGGGAACCCCAGCCAAAAAGTAGCCCCAACACAATGGGCCGGACCCTTTTCAGGATCCGGCCCATTGGCTTATTCAGCAGTATGCTCCGGGCAGATGGCCCGCTGCGTCCTAGAGCTTGTCGAAGTCGGCTTCGTCGACGGTTGCGCCGCTTGAAGCAGGTGCGCCCGCGCCGATGGCCGGCTTGGAACCACCGGACTTCAGTGCAGCAAGGCGGGCTTCGATTTCCGTCTGCTCTCCGAGGTCCTCGAGCTGGTTGAACTGAGCGTCAAGGCTGGAGCTTGCGAGTTCCTGCTGGCCCAGGACCTTGGCCTCTTCACGGCGGATCTTCTCTTCGAAGCGGCCAACCTCGCTGGTGGGATCCATGATGTCGATGCTCTTGAGGGCATCGTGGACCTGGGACTGTGCTGCGGCGGTCTTGGAGCGTGCTACGAGCTCGTTGCGCTTGGCGGTCAGCTGGTTGAGCTTGTTCTTCATCTGGTCAAGCCCGGTCTTGAGCTTGTCCACTACCTCGGTCTGGGACGCGATGCTGGGCTCAGCGGCCTTTGCCTCGGACTCTGCGGTCATCTGGCGCTGGATGGCGACCTTGGCCAGGTTATCGAACTTCTGGGCATCGACGGAGTCGCCGGCGGACCGGTATTCGTCGGCCTTCCTGGACGCTGCGAGGGCCTTATTGCCCCAGTCCTGGGCGTTCTTGATGTCCTCGTTGTAGTCCGCCTGCAGCATCCGGAGATTACCGATGGTCTGGGCCACGGCTGATTCGGCCTCGGCAATGTTGTTCGTGTAGTCGCGGACCATCTGGTCCAGCATCTTCTGCGGGTCCTCAGCCTGGTCCAGCAAGGCGTTGATGTTTGCCTTGGCGAGCTGTGAGATCCGACCGAAAATGGACTGCTTAACCATGGTGTTGCCTTTCGTCCTGCTCAGTGGTGCCACTGAAATCAGTGATCAGTTGTTGTACCGCTTCTATGCGGGGCATTGACCCCACTTAGTCTGTCTGGCTAGAAGCTGCCGGAGTCTCCGCCGCCGAAGTCGCCTCCGCCGCCACCCCAGTCCCCGCCGCCACCGGAATCGCCGCCGAAGAAGCCGCCGCCGCCTCCGCCGTCGTTGTTACCGCCACCCCAGCCGCCTCCGCCGCCGTTGAGGATGGAGTTGATGAGGATGCCACCGAGGATGGCACCGCCGAGACCGCCTCCGCCGCCACCTCCTCCGAACATTCCACCGCGTCCGTAGCCCTGCCCTTGGTCCGCATAGCCAAACTGGTCGACGTCGGACTGGGCAAGCTGGGCTGCCTGGGCGGCAAGTGAGTGAGCCTGCTGGGCGTAGGTCAATGCCGTCACGGGATCGTTGCGGGAGATTGACAGGGCGTAATCGAGGTTCCGCTGAGCTTCGGCCAACCTGGTCCGGGCTTCCGTACCCACGCCACCGCGACGGGCAGTGATGTAATCAGAGGTAGCACTGATCTGGGCTTGGGCAGCCATGATGGTTTGTTGCAGGGAAGCCTGTGCCCGGCGGGCCTGCTCCTGCTGGTCGCGAATGCCGGACAACGACTGGTCCAGGGCTTGGTGGGCCGACTCCACGCGGCTCAGCGTAGCGATGGGGTCGATCTTTCCGCCCTGAATTTCGGTTTTCACCTGCGCCAAGGCCGCCTCAACACCGGCAACGGGGCCGGCAAGCTCAGGGTGCTCACCTGATTGGATCATGGCCCGTGCCTGGGCAAGGTCCTGGCTGGTCTCTGCCACGGCACCTTCCAGGGACGCCCGGGCTTCATCCAGGCTGCCGGCAGTCTTTGAAATGGCATCGATCAGCACGTTGGTCTGGTGCAGGCTTTCCTCCGCTGCCCGAACTGCCACAGCCGCCATGCTGTTCTCCCCGACGGCCAGCTTCTCCTGAGCGGCGGTGACTGCATTCTGCACGAATGCAAGGCGCTCTTTCGCCTGCAGGATGTTGTCCGAGACTTGGGTCAACGCAGATTCGGCGTACTTGGCCCGCAGGCCTTCGAGGGATTGCTCGGCGTTGGCGATCTTTGAATCCGCGTCCTTCGCTCCTGCCGCCACAGCGGCGAGAGCTTGCGGTGCGTTCTTTTCCAACTCACGCAAGGAGTCGAAATCGGCCTTTTGATCACGCAGTGAGGCGAGGGCAGCCTCCGACCGGCGGATGATCTCCCCGAGCCAGCTGCGCTGCTGTTCTTCGGTGTCAGGAATATGGTCATCCAGCTGCTGCTGCAGCTTGAAGGACTCTGTCATGTGGCCCTTGGCTTCTTCCAAAGCCTTGGTGAAATTACCGATTGCGGCATCACCATACTGTGCCTGGGCGAATCCGAGCTCCTGCTCACTGGACTTGATGGCGTCATCCGCCTCGATCAGCAGTGAGCCGCTTTTCTGGCGCAGCTCAGGGATAGTCAGCCCGGCCAGTGGGTCAAGCTGTTCACCCTGGGGCCCGTAGCTGGCACTGACGGCCTTGGTGCCGCTCTTCTTGCGCCGGTTCCGGAGGTAGAGGTACGTGCCGGCGCCGCCAGCTGCCACTACGCCTACGCCTACAAGAACGCCGACGCCGGCATTCCCGCTGGGTACCGTTCCGCTTCCGCCGCCTGCAGCGTCGCCAATGGCAGCAGCTGTGTCGATGGCTGCTTGGGCGTAGTCCTTTTTGCCGCCTGCCAGATTGGCAACGACGGCGTTCTGTGCGATCGCTGACTGCTTCGAGTAAATGGAGCTGCCCGAGTTAAGGGCAAAGTTGTACTGGCCAGCAGTGGAAATCGCCAAAATGGCATCCGGCTTGCCCATACCCCTTTTCTCGGCTACGGCCTTGGTCCACTCAACCGGGGACGACGGATTCGTAAAGGAGTCAACCGTCACTACGTACAGGTTGTATTTGTGGTCCTTGAGCGTCTTTTGGATCGCTTCCTGGACTTCACCTTTTCGGCTTCCCAGGACGTTGGCGTCGTCCACGATGTTCTGGCCGGACGGAATGGTCACCGGATCGGCGGCCCAGGCAGCTGTGGCCGGGAAGGCCAACATTCCAGCCAGGCCGATTCCGGCGAGTACGCGTTTAACTATTGACCGCATGTGCAACCCTTCAGCACGTCTGCGACTGGAACAAGGCGTACCAATCGTCACAGAATGCTCAGCGCCCCCACGCATGGTGTAAAGCCGCAGGTCGCTGTGGCAATTCCTCTTGATTCTATGGTGCACCCCATGGCCCGTCCACAGGGGTGAATATGCCACCAGCGAAATATAGGAGAGGCCAGGATTGTTGGGGCGTTGAGGAGATTTCGGATGGCCCGCTCGAGGGTGGGCCGAACCTTTCAGGAAGCTCCCAGCGAACGTCCGCTTTTGTTCCAGTTATTGGGTACATAGTTGTTGGAGACGAGGACGAAAGGAAGACCCATGACGGAGAACCCAGCGCAGGGCACCGCACCGGAGAACCGCGAGCCATCCGGCCCGCGGAACACAAACGGCGAGCAAAATGATGCCACGGCCACCCAGCAGCAGCCCGCCTGGACTTCAGGGCAAGAGAATCCAGGACGCGAGGACGCGCGGGACGTACATGCCACCACGCCTTTGCCGGCCTTCCAGCCGCCTGCAGGGTCGACGCAGGATTCCGCTCCGGTGCATCAGTCCCAGGAGCAGCTCCATCAGTCCCAAGAGGGCGCCCCGACGCATCACGCCAGCCAGCACGCCGCCCCGGCACAGAACGCCCCCCAGCATTACGGGGCGCAGCATGGAGGGCAGCACGCAGCGCCTACCGGCCAGCACAACACCAGCACGCAGCAGCCGCAGTATTACGGCGTGCCGCAGCAGGACCCGGCGCACCGCCCCAGCTACCCGCAGCACCAGCCGTTCTACGGCGGAGGCGCCAGCCCCCAGGGCCCGCATGGTCCCGGAAGTCAGCAGGCTCCTGCTAATTCGGAGGGCCATTCGAAGCGTAAGCCTGCTTTCGGTGTAGGAACCCTCGTAGCCAGCATGCTCGCTGCAGGCCTGATTGGTGGTGGCGTGGTGGCCGGGAGCAATGTGCTCTGGGACCAGCCGGCTCCGGCAGCCTCAACGAGCGGACAATCCAGCACCGTCATTGTGAACAACAAGGATGACGTGAACGTCATTACGGCGGCAGCTGCCAAGGCCTCACCCAGCGTGGTGACCATTAAGGCAACCAGCGGCAACGAGGGGGGAACCGGCTCCGGCATCATCCTCGATGATGAGGGCCACATCCTGACCAACACGCACGTGGTGACGCTCGACGGCGCCACGGCCAACGCCGCGATCGAGGTTCGGACCAGCGATGGCAAGGTTCTCAAAGCCACCGTCGTTGGCACGGATCCGTTGTCCGACCTCGCTGTGATCAAGGTCAGCGACGCCTCCGGATTGGTTCCGGCAACACTCGGAGACTCTTCCAAGATCAATGTGGGGGACACCGCCGTCGCTATCGGTTCTCCGCTGGGCCTGACGGGCACGGTGACCGACGGAATCGTCTCCACGCTCAACCGGACCATCAGCGTTGCGTCCTCGGCCGTGCCGGAAGGCACCCCTGATGAGAGTCAGGGCGATGACGAGGGCTTCCAGTTCGCGCCCCCTAACGGCGGCCAGAGCCAGCGCCCTGCCAATGAAGGCTCCATCGCCATCAATGTCATCCAGACTGACGCGGCCATCAACCCGGGCAACTCGGGCGGCGCGCTGGTGAACAGCAAGGGCGAGGTCATTGGCGTCAATGTTGCCATCGCCTCTGCCGGGAGCGGGACTTCCGATTCCTCCACCGGCAACATCGGCGTTGGTTTCAGCGTCCCCATCAACCATGCCAAGCGCGTGGCTCAGGAAATCATCGAGTCCGGCAAGGCCAGCCACGGACAGTTTGGCGTTTCGGTTCGCCCCAAGTCGTCCTCCGGCAGCGATTCGGGCTTCTCCGTGGGCGCCGAGGTTGCCGCAGTGACCACCGGATCGGCTGCCGCGAAGGCAGGCCTCAAAGTGGGCGATGTCGTCACCAAGTTCGGCAACTACACAGTCAGCGACCCCAACCAGTTGACGGCTGCTGTCCGTGAGCAGCCGGCAGGTGCCAAGGTCAAGGTCACCATTGAGCGCGGCGGCCAGACTCAAGAAGTAGAAGTTACCCTCGACGCCGCGCAGTCATAAGCGGCCCCAACAGCGGGCGGGGAACAACGCACGACGGCGGACGTCACCTCTTTGGTGCCGCCCGCCGTTCTGCCGTCCCCGGCGTGGCTCCGGCCGGACGGGGCAATAGAAAGCCGGACGGAGCAATAGAAAGCAGACAGGGGCTGAAACAGGGGTTAACGCTGGGAGTGGTTTTCGGCGGGCAATATGCTTAGCTAGGACCAGCCCACGCGCTGGGCAATTCGCGGCCACGCTTTTGCGGTTGGCCGTCCACAAGCATGGAAGGCTGCTTCGAAGACAGTGGAAGAGACATTGAAGATTGTCGTTCTGGTTAAGCACGTCCCGGACGCGCAGTTCGACCGGCACATCACCGGACCTGACAACACAACCGACCGTGATGAGAGCATCTTGTCCGAGCTGGATGAGTACGCACTTGAGGCAGCCCTGCAGCTGGCCGAGGAACGCGGCGGGCCCAAGGCCGGCAACGAGGTCATTGCTTTGAGCATGGGGCCGGCAGGGGCAGTCAATGCCGTCAAGAAGTCGCTGCAGATCGGTGCGTATTCGGGCGTCCACCTCAGCGATGACGCTTTGGCCGGGTCCGATGCAGCGGCTACCTCGCTGGCATTGGCAGCTGCCATCAGGCACCTTTCGGCTGACGGCCGCCCGGTGGACCTGGTCCTGACCGGCATGGCATCCACGGACGGTGAGACGTCGCTGATTCCGGCGCAGCTGGCCGAACGTTTGCAGTTCCCGCAGGTCACCTTTGCTTCCAGCCTGGAAGTTGCGGGCAACCAGGTCACCGCCCGCCGCGATGCCGGCGTCTTTTCTGAAACCGTTGAAGCGCAGCTTCCTGCAGTGGTTTCGGTGACCGACCAAATCAATGAACCGCGCTACCCCAACTTCAAGGGCATCCTTGCGGCAAAGAAGAAGAAGATTGCAGCCCTGTCACTAGCCGATATCGGTGTGGATGCCTCGCAGGTGGGCTTGGCAGGCTCCTGGACAGTGGTGGAATCCGCAGAGGCCCGTCCGCCGCGGACCGCCGGCACCATCATCACCGACGACGGCGACGCCGGCATCAAGCTGGTCGACTTCCTCGCCGCACAGAAGCTGCTCTAAAGGGGATCGCAACCATGGCAAATGCACTTGTTTTCATTGACAACCCGGGAGCAGCTCTGAAGAAGAGCAGCTTGGAGCTCCTGACCATCGCCCGCTCGCTGGGGGAGACCGCCGTCGCATTGACAGGTGAGCTTACCGACGACGTCGCAGCAGCCTTGGGCGCCTACGGCGTCGCCACGGTTTACCAGCCCTCCTCGGACGATCTGGATAGCTACCTGGTGGGCCCGAAGGCGGCCTATCTCGCCGCCGCCGTGCAAAGCGCAGGCGCCACGGCTGTCCTCCTGGACAACTCGCCCGAGGGCAAGGAAATTGCGGGCAGGCTGGGTATCAAGCTCAACGCGGGCGTCATTACCGACGTCGTGGGCGTGGAGGCTGACGGCACCGCGCACAAATCGGTTCTTGCTGGCTCCTACAACACCACGGCGAAAGCCACCACCCCGGTGACCGTTCTTTCGGTCAAGGCCAACAACGTTGAGCCGGCACCGTCCGGAGCTGCGGGAACTCCTGCGGTAGCCAGGATTGATCTCCCGGCAGATGCCTTGGTGAACTCTGCCCGCATCGCCTCGCGGTCCGAGAAACCGGTCAGCGGCAGGCCGGACCTCAGCGAAGCACGGATCGTGGTGGCCGGAGGCCGCGGCGTGGACGGTGACTTCGGTCCCGTCGAGGAACTTGCAGATGCGCTCGGAGCGGCAGTGGGCGCATCCCGTGCGGCCACGGATGCGGGCTGGATCGGTCACGACGCGCAGGTGGGCCAGACAGGAGTCACGGTTTCGCCCCAGTTGTATATCTCTGCGGGCATTTCGGGTGCTATTCAGCAGAAGGCCGGCATGCAGACCTCAAAGGTGATCGTGGCCATCAATAAGGACGCGGAATCACCGGTATTCGAGATCGCCGATTACGGCATTGTGGGTGACCTCTTCAAGGTTCTTCCGCAGGCCACTGCCGAGATCAAGAAGCGGAAAGGCTGATCCCTTTGCCTACTGACTTCACGTCAGCAAAGAGCCCGTTCGATGCCTCCACGGAGCGTGTTGAGCGGGTGCTTTGTTTTACAGCTCATCCTGACGACATCGACTTCGGCGCAGCCGGCACCATTGCGGCGTGGACGGCGGCCGGCGTCGAGGTCAGCTACTGCATCATGACCGACGGCGACGCGGGAGGCTTTGACCCGGTGGACAGGGAACGGATCACCGAACTCCGAGCCGAGGAACAACAGCGGGCAGCCGCCCTGGTGGGCGTCAAGGATATCCATTACCTGCACGAGCTTGATGGCTACCTTGAGCCGACCCATGGTGTCATCAAGCAGGTGGTGAAACTGATCCGGGAAATCCGCCCCGACATCGTATTGACCATGCACCCTGAGCGAAACTGGGATCGTCTCCAGAAGAGCCACCCGGACCACCTCGCTGCCGGCGAGGCTGTCACCCGTGCGGTCTACCCTGCGGTGGAGAATCCCTTTGCCTACCCGGAACTGGCTGAGGCGGGGCTGGATGCCTACAAGCTGCCGTGGCTGTGGTTCATTTGCAGCCCCGACGCCCGGGAGAATCATTTTGTGGACGTCTCAGCCCACGTCACTGCGAAGTTGGATGCCATCCGCGTCCATGCGAGCCAGCATCCAGACATTGAAGGCATGGATCGTGTAGTCAGGGGCCAGATGCTGGCGAACGGTCAGCGCGCCGGAATGCCTGCCGGGACCAGTGCTGAGGGCTTCCACGTGGTGGCCGTCAACGGATCGAGCACCATCGCCGGTTTCTGACGTCGCTGTGCTGACCATGCGGAACTGACCAACGCACGACGGCGGCCGTCCCACTCAAGGGGGCGGCCGCCGTCGTTGGTCACTGGGTTGGAGTCAGGCGCTGAGCCCGACCACCAGTACCGGCTCAGTGGTGGGGGCGCTTGATCCGCCTGTGGGTTCCACGGTGATCGCTACGGACGAGGCGGAGGACAGGCCCTTCACCACGGCCGGCTTGGACAGGGTCTCAGCATCCATGGTGCCCTGCGGTACAGGGGCAGAGCCGTCCTTGGGCAGGGTCCACAGCTGGTAGACCTTGCCTTCGGGGGCCGGTGCAACCCCATCCATCAGCACCACGAAAGAATCCTTGGCCGATGACGCGGAGATGGTGGCTGTACCGCCTCCGGGCACAGGTGCGGACTTCTTCTGGACGTCCTGGGCTTGAAGTACCTGGTTGACGGGGTCGTTTTGCCCCGAAACGTAGGTGCCGACTCCGATGCTGCCAAGGGCAATCACCGCTGCAGCGGCTGCCCCCACGATCCATCTGCGTGCGCCGCCGGCCCGTGTGCGCTCTTCACGTTTGGCCCGTGCTGCCGCGAGGTCGTCGACGGCGGGACTCACTACCGGAGGGGCTGCGGGCACGGCAGGGGATTGGACGGCAGCATCGGTGGTAATGCGTTCCATGATGTTGTCGAAGAGCCCGGCAGGAGGTGCTTCTTCGGGCGCGAAGCTCACTGCGAGGGTCTCGCGGGCTTCACGGACCCTGTCACGGAACTCAGGACCTTCAGGGGCGTCCTTGACGTGGGCATCGATCATGGCCCGTTCGTCCTCGCTCAGGGCATCCAAGGCATAGATCTCCGCCAGTTCGAGGACGCGGCCCTCAGCGAGGTCGGTAGCGATGTCGTTGGCAAACATTCTGCGGATAAAGCCTCCACTGGTGTTTTCACTCATATCAACCCACCCCCAGGCAGGTCTTCAAGCGCAGCAATCCATCACGGATGCGTGACTTGATGGTGGGGACGGCGGCGCCCAGGTGCTCGGCGACCTCGCGGTAGGTCAGCCCGCCGTAGTAAGCCAGGCGGACCGATTCCCGCTGGGTGTCCGTCAGGGTCCCGAGGCATCGGCTCACAGCTTCGGCTTCGAGGTTGGTGTCGGCTTCTTCGGCCACCAAGTCACGGTCCGGATCTTGGCTCGCGGCACCATATCTGGCTTCGCGGTCCGTTGCTGCCTGCACGGCCCGGACGCGGTCAATGGCCCGGCGATGCGCAATGGTCATCAACCAAGCCAGCGGAGTTCCGGCGGAGCGGTCGAACTTTGCCGCTCCTTGCCACACCTGTATGAAGACTTCCTGGGTGGCGTCCTCACTGAGGTCAGGGTCTATCAGGACGCGTTTGGCCATGCCAAAGACGCGCCGGGAGGTCAATTGGTAGAACTCGGCGAAAGCCTGTTGGTTGCCTGCTGCCACGAGTTCGAGCAAGCCAGCCAGTTGCGAATTCAGATCAGTCGCAGGGCCGGTAGCTTCGAAGACCGTGGGGCCGGGATTGTTGGGGATGTCCATCACCGTCCAGCATATGCCGTCCCGTTTGAAACCGTCAGCATCACGGGTTTGCGTCGAGGGCGCGCCGGTGCAGCGGCTTGCCGTCTTCACCTGGGTCTGCAGCACGCTCACGTAGGCTCCCTCAACGAATCTCCAAGGCAGGAGTTGTCCTGCAAAAGGTATTCGGTGCTGAGGCGCCGTTGGATGGGCTAGACCTTGGCGCCGGCAAAACCGTTCTGCCGCCACGCCTCGAAGACGGCGATCGACGCAGCATTGGCGAGGTTAAGCGAGCGGAGGGATGGCTTCATCGGAAGCCGGACCCGGGCGGTAACGTGTGGATCCTGTTTGAGCCAATCCGGCAGGCCCACGGATTCGGGACCGAACATGAGGACATCGCCTTGGCGGTAACTGATGTCCGTATAGGAGGTCTCGCCGTCGGAAGTGTAGGCAAAGACGCGTTCCGGCTGCAGGGCCGCCCACGCTGCATCGATGTCCTTGTGGACAGTGACGACGGCGAGATCGTGGTAATCCAGGCCGGCGCGGCGAAGCTTGGCGTCGGAAAAGTCGAAGCCGAGGGGCTCCACCAGATGGAGTTCAGCTCCGGTGATGGCGGCCAAACGGATGGCGTTGCCCGTATTACCCGGGATTTCTGGAGTGTGGAAGAGGATGCGGAACACCGTTCCATCTTAGTGGCCAGTCTGTGGCGGACAGGTCAGCGGGCAGGTCCTTTACCAATGGCTGCGGCGCCGCTAGTGCATTCCCCGCAGCAGGCGCGCCAGAACCGGAACCACCACCGTGTTCGGAGCCGGCCCTGAGCTGAGGAACTGCTTGAGGCCCCTCACCAGCCCTGCTGCATTGACTACTTCCACAGCATTGTGGCTGGACTGGCCCTTGCCGTACTGGTCGATCACCGGCTCGTGCAGGTTGCCATCGGGGCTGTGCAGGACCACCCAGCCGGTGACGTTGAGTTCAGGGAAGATGTCCTGCATGTGCCGGACGATGTGGGCCAGCTGCGGAGGAGCAACAGAACGGCCGCCGTGGCGCAGCGAGTGACCGTCCCAGGCGTACGCTCCTTTGGGGAGCAGCATGGAGCCCACCAGGGCCAGCCGGTAGCCGGAGAGTACGGCATGGTCGATGTGGTTGTTGTCCGACGGCGAGCGGAGGCCGTTGATGAGCCGGGCAGCGGGCAGGGCGGGCAGCACCTGGCGGCTGATCAGTTGGACGGTTCGCATTTCACGTTGGATGCGCGCCTCGGCGCCGAAGATGCCCCGCTTCCGGGGGAGTCCATGGACCTGCTGCGCCGCTTCCGCCGCAGAAATGAGCGGGACTTCGTCCGGATCGTCAAAGGCAGGTACATAGACCGGGGGATCACCGGCGGTGTTGCGCTGGGTTTGAGGTCGCCGGACACTGCCGGTGGCGAAAGGTCCCGGGGCGGCCGTGCCTGTGTAGTCGCCCGGCCGCGGCTGGCTTACGCCGGATGCTCCGCGGGCGTATCGGCGGTCGTACTCGGCCCTGCGCCGGGGGTCTATCAGGGTTTCATAGGCCAGCGTTACCCGCCGGAACATCTCCGCTTCCCCGCCGTGATCGGGGTGCGCTTTCCGGGCAGCCTTACGGTAGGCAACCTTGATCTCCTTGTCCGTCGCAGTGACGGAAACACGGAGAACCTGATAGTGCGAACTGCTGCCCTCGGCCAAGCACGGGCCCTTCTCTAAAAGTCGATGCGCTCTGAAAGAGGCGCGGTAGTGGCAAGTTTATCCAGCCACTATGTGAACGTTGGCATCGGGGTGTGTGGTTCCCGGCTGGCATAATTCACGATGTGACCCCACCGGCAGCCGTCAACCCCTCCAGTAAGCCGGGAGTGATCGTCATGGCCATCAACCCGGCCGCCTCCTTTGGCCGGACCCGCCATGCCGGGGACCACGCCGCGGCACAGTTCCGCGCCGCCGGACGGGACGTCGTCGTCCTCCAAGCGGGCAATTACCTCAACTTGAGGCGCCTTGTTGACCAAACGTTGGCCGGCGCGGCAGTGGCCGCGCTGGGTGGTAGGAGGCGATGGCATGGTCCATTTGGGGGTCAATGCGCTCGCCGGAGGAGAAGTTCCGCTGGGAATAGTGCCCAGCGGAACGGGAAACGATGTGGCCAGGCTCCTGGGTTTGCCCCTTCATGACACGCCTGCCGCCTGCCGCTTGATCCTTGGCGCGATGGCCTCAGGCGGACGGAGAATCGACGCCGGGCGGGTTACGGCGGATGGGCAGGGCACTTTTTTCGTCGGGGTTCTCTCGGCCGGGTTCGATGCCGCGGTCAACGAACGGGCCAACTCATGGAGGTGGCCGCGGGGAAAGAGCCGCTACAACCTCGCCATGCTCAAGGAGTTGGGTTCCTTCCGAAGGATCGACTACGTGGTCACTGCCGATGACGTGACGTGGCGCCAGCCTGCGTTGCTGATTTCGGTGGCGAACGGGCAATACATTGGCGGCGGCATGCGGATTACCCCGGATGCTTCGCCCGACGACGGTCTCTTGGATCTTTTTGTGGTCAAGCCGTTGTCACGGATGCGGTTCCTGATGGTCTTTCCGAAAGTGTTTGCCGGCAAGCACACCAGCCACCCCGCCGTGGAGATCCAACGTGTCCGCACCGTCCGGCTGGAGGCGGAGGGCGTGGTGGCATACGCGGACGGCGAGCGCATTGGCTCGTTGCCGGTGGACGTCGATGTTGTTCCGAACGCCCTGCGGGTCCTCGCCTAGGCGGGCCTGCCGGATAGACTCGATCGCGGCAGATGCCCTGCCATCTGACACGGCATGGCGACAAGGAGCGAGGGTGGCGCGAAACGTTCGACGACGGGTGGCTGGGATTGCTGCCCTGGCAGCAGTTGGTGCCGTGGCATCTGGCTGCACCGTTAATGTTCCTGATCCGACGGCGCCGAAACCGACGCCGTCGCAGTCTTCGTTGGCGACGCCCACCATCACGCCCGGGCACGATGCTGCTGCCGTCGCGGCGAAGGACCTGCCCCTGGCCGCCGGCAACACGTTGGCTCCCGGGGATCCTGTGACGGTTTCAACCCGGTTGGAGGAAGTTCCGGGGTGGACCGTAATTCACTCCGGCCTCCAAGGTGAGGTGCGTTATCGGAAGGATGACGGCTGCAACTTGGCAGTCCGCGTCAGCGTCAACCAGGGACCCTTGGCGGTTGCCGGTGATGACGCGGCCTCCACCAAAGAACTCTTCCGTTACCTTGATCCGGGCATTGCGTTGGATAGCTTGAAGCCGGTGTCGCTGCGGTGGGGGCAGGATTCGGATAAGCCCCAGCACAACGTGGAGCTCCTCGCCCTGGAGTCTTCGGCCGCGAAAGGCGGGAACGCTGCTGTGGTGATGGCCCGGTTGTTCAGCGCGCCGGCATCGTCGGTTTATATCTCGGTGGCATGCCCGGATGACGGGTCCTTGGACAAAGCACGTGCCGAAGCGGCAGCCCAGCTTGTGGTGGTCCCGCCGGGATAAGCGTCCTGGACCCCCATCGGTGGACCCCCCATCGGTAGAATGGCAAGGTGCCTGTATACCTCGATCACGCTGCCACCACACCCCTGTCGGCCGAAGCGCTCGCCGTGATGACACGGGAGCTTGCGCGAACCGGAAATCCGTCTTCTCTGCATGGGGCGGGTCGTCGTGCCCGACGCGCCGTGGAGGATGCCCGCGAAACGCTGGCCGCAGCAGCCGGCGCGCACCCTTCGGAGGTCATTTTCACCTCAGGCGGAACCGAGGCTGACAACCTGGCGGTCAAGGGCTTGTTTTGGTCCCGACGGGACGAGGACCCCCGCCGGACGCGGATCCTTTGTTCCGCCGTCGAACATCACGCAGTCCTTGACACCGTGGAGTGGCTGGAGCGGCACGAAGGTGCGGATGTGGTGTGGCTTCCGGTCGATGACTCCGGCACCGTGCAGCTTGAGGCTCTTCAGCGGGAGATTGACCGGGATCCCGGAGCAATCGCACTCGTCACTGTCATGTGGGCCAACAATGAGGTGGGCACCATCCAGCCGGTGGAGGAGATCGTGGGGCTGGCAAAGCCCCATGGAATACCGGTCCATTCCGATGCTGTGCAGGCTTTCGGTTCGGTCCCAGTGGATTTCCGGGGGAGCGGCTTGGCAGCGATGTCAGTATCCGGGCACAAGTTGGGCGGTCCGGTGGGTGTGGGTGCACTCTTCCTGGGGAGGTCCGTGAAGCTGACGCCAGTCCAGCACGGTGGCGGCCAGGAACGCGATGTTCGTTCAGGAACGTTGGATACGCCGGCCATTGCCGCTTTTGCCGCCGCGGCCGAGGCAGTCACCGCGAACCTGTTGGACGAGCGGACGCGGTTGAGCGCGTTACGTGACCGTTTGATCGAAGGTGTCCGTGCTGCAGTGCCCGAGGCAGTGCTTCGGGGTGCCGGGGGAGAGCGGCGGCTGCCCGGAAATGCCCACTTCACCTTCCCCGGCTGCGAAGGCGACTCACTGCTTTTCCTCCTGGACCTGGCAGGCGTTGAATCATCCACAGGCTCTGCCTGCACGGCAGGAGTTCCGCGTCCATCGCACGTTCTGTTGGCCATGGGCCTGGACGAGGACGCCGCACGCGGGGCGCAACGCTTCACTCTGGGTCACAGCTCCACGGACGCTGATGTGGACGCGCTGCTGAAGGCTCTGCCCGAAGCCTGTTCAAGGGCCCGGCAGGCCGGCATGGCCGGTCACGAGTCCAGCATCCAAACAGCGGCAACAGTGGCGCGGCAAGCATCTTCGGCTTCCTGATCCGAGCGCGATAAGTGCGGGCCGGTTCTTCCACAGGCACGTGGGTATCCGAGGAGACGGCAGCCACCGATCACGGGATTTAGCACAGGCGTTGTACTGCAAGCTAGAATGGATGGGCACGCCGACTGTTCTGAGTCGGAACAGGTGCCACAGCCCCCAACACAGAAAGCCAGCATGCGAGTACTTGCAGCAATGAGCGGTGGAGTAGACTCCGCCGTGGCCGCCGCCCGCGCCGTAGAGGCCGGACACGACGTCGTCGGAGTCCACCTCGCGTTGTCGCGCATGCCCGGCACCCTGCGCACCGGAAGCCGGGGCTGCTGCACCATTGAGGACTCCCGTGATGCTTGGCGGGCTTGCGACGTCCTGGGGATCCCTTACTACGTGTGGGACTTCTCGGAGCGCTTCAAGGAAGACGTCGTCCAGGACTTCATTGACGAATACGCCGCAGGCAGGACGCCGAACCCCTGCATGCGCTGCAACGAACGCATCAAGTTCGCTGCACTTCTGGAGAAGGCCATTGCGCTCGGCTTTGACGCAGTTTGCACCGGACACTACGCCAAGGTGATCGAAGACGCCGACGGCAACCGTGAACTGCACCGCGCAGCCGATTGGGCCAAGGACCAGAGCTACGTCCTGGGCGTCCTGACCCACGAGCAACTCAAGCACTCCATGTTCCCGCTGGCGGACACGCCTTCAAAGGCAGAGGTGCGCGCGGAAGCGGAGCGGCGGGGCCTTTCGGTGGCCAACAAGCCGGACAGCCACGATATTTGCTTCATCTCCGACGGCGACACCCGCGGGTGGTTGGCTGAAAAGATCGACATGACCACCGGCGACATCGTTGACGAGACCGGGACCAAGGTTGGCGAACATCCTGGCGCCAACGCGTTCACGGTGGGACAGCGCCGCGGACTGAAGCTGGGAACCCCTGCCGCTGACGGCAAGCCGCGCTTTGTCCTGGAGATCCGTCCCAAGGAAAACAAAGTGGTAGTGGGCCCCGAAGCACTGCTTGCCATCGACGAAATCCGCGGCATCAAGGTTTCATGGGCAGGCCTGCCCATCGCCGAAGTTGCTACCGGTGCAGAGTTTGACTGCCATGCCCAAGTACGGGCACACGGGGATCCCGTTCCGGCGCGTGCACACGTGGAATCCGTCCAGGACGATTCCGGTGTGGAGCGGGACGAACTCGTAGTCACCCTGACCGATCCGCTCCGCGGAGTGGCTCCGGGGCAGACGGTAGTCCTCTACCAGGGCAGCCGGGTTCTGGGGCAGGCCACCATCGACGCCGCCCGTTCGCTCCAGCGCGTGGCACTCTAAGGTCCGTCGCCTCTGGCGCCAATCCCTCCACGAGCCATTGCCTCGGCAATGTTGCGCCTCCATACTGGGCTAAGCAGCGCTTCCGCTGCGGTGTTTGGGGTCCGCATTCGGGATGGCGATGGCTGTGGCATTTCCAAAAAAGAGCCCTGGAGACATCAAAGCCGGGCAGATGGTCTCCGTTACCGTTCTGGCGGAGGGTCCCCTTGGCACTGCGGGGGCACCTCCACTGACAACACAGGTCCGCATCCCGGTGGAACGCCTCAGACGAGGTCCTACGGGGCACCGCTACGCGATCCATATCAGGAAGTGGCGCGGCACCACAGTCTCCCCGGTCACCCTGACGCAGCAAGGGGATCCCTGGCAGCTGATCTCCGAACCTCCGCCGGCCGGTTTGCGTGAACTCCTCGATGACACCCGGTTCCTGGCCCAACACGTCTATGGCGTGGCAATGAACACTCTGGACATCTTTGAAACGACCCTTGGCAGACGCATGCCATGGAATCCGGAAGGCCGAGTGGTCCTCAAGGCCCGTGACCTGATCACCGCCACGGACACCGGCTACGAGCGCGGCACCAACATCATCCGCTTCGGTTCGGTGGATCGGATGGGATACAAAGTCCCCACGGCCCTCTACCGGGACATCGTGGCCCACGAAGTGACACATGCGATCCTGGACGGGTTCCGGCCGGCATGGGCTGACCAGATGGCCACCATGGAACAGTTGGCCATGCACGAGGCGTTGGCCGACATTGTTGCCATCCTGTCCGTGTTTTCTTCCCGCGACGTCGTGGCGCGGCAACTTGACGCCGCCGCCGGTGGCTTTGAGGCCGGCCAAGTGGTCGATGATGCGGTCCTGATGCGTTCCCTCTTCGATTTTGCACGTGACCTCTTCGCTCGCGGCCCACTGCGGGAGCCTTTCGTTGGCAAGGTGCCCGAAGACTGGCAGTCGCTGCCGGAGCCCCATGCGCGGGGAGCCGTGGTGGTGGGGGCCGTGCTTCGGTCCGTCCAGAGGCTGTGGTCGGAGCGGAACGCACGGTTCGGGGACGGCCAGAGCCTGCAACAGAAGGCCGAGTCCGGCTCAATCGTGGCTCTTCGGGTCCTAAGGATGGTGATCCGTGGACTCTCCTATATGCCCCCGGTCGATGTTTCGTGGCGGGATCTGCTCAGAGGCATCATCGCCGCTGACCTGGACATGGTTCCCGAAGACAACTACGGATACCGCGAGGCCCTCCAAGCAGAGTTTTCCGCCATCGGAATCCGTCGGGTTTCCATGAACAACATCAGCGGGGTGGACAATTACCAGGGGCTTCGTTATCCCGTCCGGCTTTCAGCCCTGGGCTCCGATCCCCAGGAGGTGCAGCGTTTTGTCTGGGAGAACCCCCGGCTCCTGGAAGCTGCCAGGCTGGAGCGCCGCACGCCCCTCAGTTCCACCCGGGTCCGTACTTCCGAACGTGTATCCCCGGACGGATTCGTCATCTCCGAGATTGGTGCTTCATTCATCCAGACGGTCCGGATGAGCCGGCGGGAGGCTTATGTCCGCTTGGGCTTGAAAACCCGCAGGGACTTCGTGGACATCCGTGGGGGAGGGCTGTTGCGCTTTGATGCCGGCGGCCGGCTCGTGTACGCAGCGCTCAAACCGGTGATGGACAGGGACCGGCAAGGGCAGATGTTTGGCTCGGACCAGCATCATGACGCCGAAGAGGCCGCGTCATCGGGTGTCCGGGATAAGTTCCATGGCACCGGGGACTGACCGGATCACTCCGCGCCGGATCACTCCGCGGCGGATCACTCCGCGGGGAGCAGCCAGGTGCTCCACAGGGTTCAGGCGCCCCACGCCGCCTTGCGTGCCGCCGTCGTGCCTTCCAGTTGGGCGATCTGATCGAAGCCCCCGGCCTTGAGGCCTTTACTGACCTTTTTGAGGATCTCGGCCCGCCCCACGGTGCCGTCACCCTGGAGGGACTTCACAAAGTTGTAGGTGAACGCACCGTTGTACCGGCCCTCGATGAAGGCATCGGCAGCCGTCTGGTCGGAGCGGCAGGCCGCCATCAGTACCGGTGCGGAGAGCCTGGCTGTCTTAACCATGTCCCGCAGGCTGCGGATGTCCTTGGATTCATTGGCAATCACCGCCCGGGGCGTTGGAGCCGGAAGGAAACGGGGGCGGCGTCCCGGAAGGAGGTCCAAGGACTTCAGCCCCGTTCCGCTGTGGCAGGTGTCCAGCACAACATCCATCAAGACGCCCTCAGGCAGGCGTGCGAACAGGGTGGCCAGCTCGTCGTCGGTGATTACCGTGTCCACATCCCAATCTTCACCC
This sequence comes from Arthrobacter sp. R3-55, assembly GCF_054161505.1. Lineage (NCBI taxonomy): Bacteria > Bacillati > Actinomycetota > Actinomycetes > Micrococcales > Micrococcaceae > Arthrobacter > Arthrobacter sp. R3-55. Next base: position 1,602,235 of record NZ_CP096423.1, read on the forward strand.
GAGTTATTGATGTCGTAGCAGGCAAAAGCCTCATCCAGGCGGTCGCTTTCATCCCCACTGGTGTCCGGCACTTGCGTGCCGTGGCTCGAAAAGGTGAAGACGATGTGGGTGGCGGTGCCCGCAACTGCGGCGTCGACCAGTGCGTTGAGCGCTGCCATGACCGTTTTCTTCACTGCCTTGGCATCCCGCAGGACGGTAATGCTGGAACCGTCGAAGCCATACTGTTTTTCAAGCAGCGAAGCAAGGTCTTCGGCATCGTTGACGCAGCCGTTAAGCCAACTGGCCTGGGGGAGAAACTTGAACTTGTTGATCCCTACACAGAGTGCTGCCTTGCTCATCTGCTTTGTCCTTTGGGCGGTCCTTCAGTGAGTGAGACTCCGAAACAACGATATTCCGGCACATCTCACGGAGCAATGGCCCAAGGAACGCGATCAAAGCTACTGGAAAGTAAATTTTGTGTCTCAAATCACTAAAATGACGCTTTATGACCTGCGAAGTCTGGTTGAATCGAGGCACTAAGAGTGTGCGCCGTCACAAATATCCCACGGCGGCGCGCCGAATCCATCGAACAGAAGGTTCACCAGATGGCACTGAACAAGAAGGCCCTCCACGGCGCTATCGCGCTGGCGGGCATCTCCGCGCTCGCCTTGACGGCATGCACGGGACCCTCCGGCGGCGGCTCCTCGTCCGCCCCGGCTGCCGCCGGCCCCATCGCCTACGGCACCACAGACAAGGTCACATCGCTTGACCCTGCCGGATCCTATGACAACGGTTCATTCATGGTGATGAACCAGATCTACTCCTTCCTCTTGAACTCCAAGCCCGGTGGCGCGGAGCCCGTGCCCGACCTCGCGGAATCGTCGTCGTTCACCTCGCCGTCGGAGTACACAGTCAAGCTCAAGTCCGGACTGAAGTGGGCCAACGGCCACACCTTGGATTCGAAGGACGTCAAGTTCTCCTTCGACCGCCAGGTAGCCATTAACGATCCCGCCGGTCCGGCATCCTTGCTGACCAACATCGAAAGCGTCACGGCCCCGGACGCCACCACTGTGGTGTTCAAGCTCAAGAACGCCAACGATCAAACATTCAGCCAGATCCTCAGCAGCCCTGCCGCTCCGATCGTGGACGATGAAGTCTTCCCGGCAGACAAAGTGCTTTCCGACGACGAGATCATCAAGGCCAACGCATTCCATGGCCAGTACACGATTGACAGCTACAAGAAGAACGAACTTGTCAGCTTCAAGGCTTTCGCGGACTACCAGGGCGTTCTGGGCAAGCCCGCCAACGACGCGGCCACCATCAAGTACTACGCCAGCCCCACCAACCTGAAATTGGAAATACAGCAGGGGGCTATTGACGTTGCCTTCCGCAGCCTGAGCGCCACGGACATCGACGACCTCCGCAAGGACTCCAAGGTTAAAGTCCTTACCGGACCAGGTGGCGAGATCCGCTACATCACATTCAACTTCGACACCATGCCATACGGGACCAAGGCTGAGGGCGCGGACCCGGCCAAGGCACTGGCAGTACGCCAGGCCGTGGCCAACCTCGTTGACCGCCAGGCCATTGCCGATCAGGTCTACAAGGGCACCTACCTCCCTCTGTACTCGAACGTTCCGAGCGGATTCCTCGGTGCCAATGAGTCCTTCAAGGACGCCTACGGCGATGACGGAAAGCCGAGCCTGGACAAGGCCAAGAAGGTCCTGGCCGACGCCGGGATCACGGGGCCCGTAGCCCTGAACCTGCAGTACAATCCTGACCACTACGGCGGATCCTCCGGAGACGAGTACGCCATGGTCAAGGAACAGTTGGAGAAGTCCGGCCTCTTCACGGTAAACCTGCAGTCCACCGAGTGGGTCACCTACAGCAAGGCCAGCCGCGCCGATGAATACCCGTTGTTCCAGTTTGGCTGGTTCCCCGACTTCAGCGACGCCGACAACTACCTCACTCCGTTCTTCCCGGAGGGCGGCTTCCTGAAGAACCACTACAACAACCCTGCCGTGAACGAACTGATCGCCAAGCAACTTGTTGATGCAGACAAGACCAGCCGGGAGTCGGCCATCAAGGATGTCCAGAACGCGCTTGCCAAGGACATCTCTACGTTGCCGCTGCTCCAGGGTGCGCAGGTCGCGGTGGTCGGAAGCGGCGTGAACGGTGTGGACAAGACGCTGGATCCGTCCTTCAAGTTCCGTCTTGGAGTCATTTCCAAGTAACCGCACCATTGTGACCAGAAGGCAGGCGGGACACTGATCCGGTGTCCCGCCTCCTTTGCTGACCACCACATTGGCCGGCACGCATGAGCCCAATCTGCGCAATCCACGGGCAGGAAATACAGGTAATAATGACAACACTTATAGAGGTACCCGAGGCCGAGCCCGGGATCGTTGCTCCCAAGAGCAAGTCCAAAGCCGGGGGAGGGCTTGGCAGATACATCGTCATCAGGTTCTTCCTGATCATTCCCACCGTCTTCATTTTGGTGACGCTGGTGTTCTTCCTGATGAGGGTCATTGGAGATCCCATTACGGCATCACAAGGCGGCCGGCTCCCTCCGGACGTCCTGGCCCAGCGCATCCACGATGCCGGCTACGACCGCCCCATCCTTATCCAATACTTCGAATACCTCGGCCAACTGCTCACGGGCAACTTCGGAACCACCATCACGGACCGGCGTCCAGTGGTGGAAGTGCTTACCACCTTTGGGGCAGCCACCCTTGAACTGTCCATCAATGCACTGATCGTCGCCCTGCTGGTAGGCATCCCCTTCGGCCTTATCGCTGCCCGGCACCGGGACAAGACACCGGATGCCCTGCTGAGGTTCTTTGCAATCCTCTGCTACGCCACGCCCGTCTTTTTCGCGGGCTTGCTCCTCAAACTGACATTCTCCGTGTGGCTGGGATGGTTCCCGGTTGCCGGGCGCGCCTCCACCCGGACGGAGCTGACCATGAGCGGCCTGGCGGCGCCTTCAGGGATCTATTGGCTCGATGCGCTCCGCAGCGGCAACTTCAATGCCCTGGGGGATATCGCTTCCCATGCAGTCCTCCCGGCCCTTGCCCTGGGCCTGCTGACGGCCGGCGTCTTCCTTCGCTTGGTGCGTACCAACGTCATCGGCACGTTGGGAAAAGACTACGTAGAGGCGGGACGTTCCAGAGGCGTCAGCGAGTTCCGGTTGGTGACCAAACACGCCTACAAGCCGGCATTGATCCCCATCATCACCGTTATGGGCCTGCAGATTGCCCTGATGCTCGGCGGCGCAATCCTGACGGAAACCACGTTCGAATGGAAAGGGCTGGGGTATCAGCTGGTGCAGTATCTGAACGCCCGTGACTTTGTGGCCGTCCAAGGAATCGTCGTATTGCTGGCCATTATTGTTGCCGTCACCAACTTCATCGTGGACATTATTGCCGCGCTCATCGATCCCCGAGTGAGGTACTGACCATGAGCACACCTGCGCTGACCGCACCCAAACAGCCGTTGTTCTCCCGGTTGCCCGTAGTGTCCCACTTCAAGAAAAGTGTTGGCCTCCAACGCGGCATGTTGATGGTGGGCCTGGTTCTCACCGGCCTACTGATCCTGACCAGTATCTTCGCTCCACTGCTTGCCCCCTACGGCTACTCGCAACTCAGCGACGCCTCAGGTTCCTTCCCCACCCAGGAAGCCCCTGGCGCCAAGCATCTGCTGGGAACCACCGTCAGCGGTTATGACGTACTGTCCCGGGTCATCTGGGGATCGCAGACGGCGGTGACGGTCATCGTCGTGTCCGTGGCCATGTCAATTTTCCTCGGCGTCGCGCTGGGCCTCCTGAGCGGCTACTTCGGCGGCTGGCTGGACCGGATCCTGGTGGTCGTGGCTGACGCCATCTACGCTTTCCCCACCTTGCTCCTGGCCATCGTCATCTCGATCGTCATCAGCAAAGGCCAATCCAGTTTCTGGGGCGGAATCTTCTCTTGCGCGTTCTCCATCACCGTGGTCTTCGTGCCACAGTACTTTCGGGTCATCCGCGCCGAGACCATCCGGCTCAAAGCAGAACCGTTCGTCGAATCGGCCAAGGTTCTGGGCGCCTCCAGCATGCGCATCATTGGGCGCCACATCTTCAAGAACGCCACACGGACCCTGCCACTGATGTTCACCCTCAACGCCTCAGAGGCGATCCTCACTCTCGCGGGGCTGGGCTTCCTGGGGTTCGGTATTGAACCTACTTCCGCTGCGGAGTGGGGTTTTGACCTGAACAAGGCACTGGCCGATACCTCGTCCGGTATTTGGTGGACCGGTGTCTTCCCGGGCATCGCCATCGTGCTCACCGTCCTGGGCCTGACCTTGGTAGGGGAGAGCATCAACGATCTCAACGACCCCCGAATCCGCGGACGCAAGCGGGCAGGCGCACCCACAGCGCCAACAACCCCGGCAGTACCAACAACGGCGGCCTCAGAGCCCGAAGAGGCAGGGAAGCCATGACCACCAACCTTGGACATATCTCAGACCGCGCCGGCAACGCTGAACCTGTCCTCAGCATTGATCGGCTCCAAGTAACGTTCGCCACCGACGGCGGGGATGTTCACGCAGTTAAGGATGTCAGCCTCGACGTGAAATCCGGCGAGGTGGTTGCGATCGTGGGGGAGTCGGGATCGGGAAAGACCGTCACCGCCAAGACCATCCTGGGCCTGCTCCCTGAAACGGCCATCAGTTCCGGTGCCGTGCTGATCAATGGCAACAATGTGATCAGCGTCAGCAAATCCACGCTGCGCAAGATCCGTGGCCGTGATGTTGCCATGGTGTTCCAAGAGCCCTCCACCGCCTTGAACCCGGTATTTACCGTGGGCTGGCAAATCGCGGAAGGAATCCGGGCTCACGCCACGGACGGTAGGCGTGTCTCGGCCAAAGAGGCCAAGCTGCGGGCTACTGATGCCCTCCGCAAGGTGGGTATTCCTGATCCCGAAACACGGGTCAACTACTACCCGCACCAGTTTTCCGGCGGCCAGAAACAACGCGTTGTCATCGCAGCTGCCCTTGCCTTGAATCCGGGCCTCATCGTGGCAGATGAGCCCACCACTGCCTTGGATGTCACGGTCCAAGCCGAAATCCTGCAGCTCCTGCGGGACCTGAGGGATAACTACGGCACCTCGATTGTCCTCATCACCCACAACATGGGTGTGGTGGCCGATCTGGCGGACCGGGTAGTGGTCATGTACCAGGGCGATGTAGTGGAGGAGGCTTCTTCCCGGGTCCTCTTCGCTGAGCCAAAGATGGAGTACACCAAGAAACTGCTGGCGGCCGTTCCGCACCTGGGACGTCATTCGGCCTCCGAAGGTGCCCGTGGCCGACTCCATCAGGACGGCGAAATCCTGGTGGAAGCGAAGAACCTCACCATCGAGTACCCCGGCCGCTTTGGCCGGAATGGCTTCAAGGCCGTGGACAACGTCAGCTTTACTGTCTCGGAGAATGAGGTTTTTGGGCTCGTCGGTGAGTCCGGCTCGGGGAAGTCCACTATCGGGCGGGCCATCGCGGGCTTGAACCGGACCACGGGCGGCAGCCTGAAGGTGCTTGGCTACGAGATGCTGGACTTCAAGGAGCGCACCTTCCGTCCGCTCCGCAAGGAGATCGGTTTCGTCTTCCAGGATCCGGCGGCCTCGTTCAACCCCCACCTCACCATCGGGGAATGCGTCGCCGAACCGTTGATCATCCACACCAAACCGAGCGCGGCTGAGGCGCGTAAAAAGGTCGGCGAGTTGCTCGAGTCAGTCCAGCTGCCGGCGTCGTACGCGCAACGGTACCCGCACGAACTCTCCGGCGGACAGCGGCAGCGTGCGTCCCTGGCGAGGTCGCTGGCGCTCAACCCCCGCCTCCTGATTGCCGACGAGCCGACGTCCGCACTGGATGTTTCGGTCCAGGCCAAGGTCCTGGACCTGTTCAAGGACATCCAGGAACAGTTTGGTTTTGCCGCCCTCTTCATCAGCCACGACCTCGCAGTGGTGGACATGTTGTCCCACTGGGTGGGAGTGCTGTACAAAGGGCAACTCGTGGAGCAGGGAATCGGCAACCACGTGATGGGCTCACCGCAGCACGACTACACAAAACGGCTCATCGCCTCCTTGCCTGTGCCCGACCCTGACGAACAAGCACGACGGCGGGAAGCCCACCGCGCCCTCTTGGGCGGCTAGCTCCGGAGAACGTGGAGGTCGGGGAAAGGCACGCGCCGTTGCACGGTGCGTGCCTTTCCCTCATTCCGGGGGCAAAGGTAACACCCGCGTCGGCACCTTTGGGCACCATAGACTGGGATGCATGACCGAGCAGAACAACGCCCTTCCCGATGCCGCCGATTCCTTCAACCCGGCAGCGAGTTCCCTGGCCGGCCAAGTGGACCGTGCCGTCATGGATGAGTTGCTGTCCATCCGGTCCAGCATTGACAACATCGACGCAACCTTGGTCTTCCTGCTCGCTGAGCGCTTCAAAGCCACCCAAAAGGTAGGAATCCTCAAGGCCACCCACAAGCTTCCCGCCGGAGACCCGGGCCGTGAATCAGCCCAGATTGCACGCCTGCGCAGGCTCGCCGAAGACGCGCACCTGGATCCGGCGTTTGCAGAGAAGTTCCTGAACTTCATCATCAGCGAAGTGATCCGCCATCACGAGGCAATCGCAGAAGATCACCAGATTTCAAGCCAGCAGGCATAAACGATGCCGTCAGTGAATGACTCGCGGGCCAGCGCAACCGCCTTGGGACCGTGGCCGGGCACCGACCCCGCCGAGGCCACCCGGATTATCCGGGGGGAACTGGGCGATCCCCATCTTCCGTTCCTTCCCGAACTTCCGGACCGCGGCGTGGGTTCGGATGCCGTGGGCCGTTCCGGTTCCTTGCTGGTGGACCTGGCCCTCGATGTTCAGCCGCATGGTTGGCGGTTGGTGGACAGGCCGGGGAAAGATGCCCAGCGGGCCCGCTCTGCAATGTCCACCGATATCAACGTCCTGGCCGATATCGCCGGCACCGAAGACGTTTCGGCAACAGAACTGAAGATTCACTTGGTTGGCCCCCTAAGCCTTGCCGCCAACCTCTACCTGCACAACGGGGAACGCGCGCTCCTGGACTACGGTGCCCGCCGCGACATCGCCGAATCTTTGGCTGCCGGTGTCGCCGAGCACATCCGCCGGGTCTCTGCTGCAGCACCCGGGGCAGGCATTGTGGTCCAGGTGGACGAACCGGACATCGCTTCGGTGATGGCCGGAACCATCCCGACAGCCAGTGGGTACAGGACGCTGAGGTCGGTCTCCGGTGAAGAAATTACAGGGTCCTGGCGGTTGCTGGTTGAGGCACTCAAAGCCTCCGGTGTGGTTGAGACCGTGGTGTCCGTACCGGAGATCGAAGCACCGATCGAGCGGGTCCTTGCGGCAGGGGCGGACGGCATAGCACTTCCCCTGAGGGCTCTTACAACCCGTCAATGGGAGGAGTTGGCAGGTGCCGTGGAAAACGGAAAGCGCGTCTGGGCCGGCGCCGTCCCCACCTACGATCCACGGGCGGAACTGCCGCGCACCTCGGAGATCGTGGAGAGCATTTGGAAGCCATGGCGCCAGCTTGGGCTGCCGGCATCGGGTCTGGCAGGTCTCCGGGTCACTCCCGCGACAGGACTCGCCGGCTACAAGCCCGCGGCGGCCACATCGGTGCTGGCAAAGCTCACCCAGGTAGCTGACGGGCTGGACCAGTTGGCCCAAGGCTGAGGAGAACTGCCGGGAAGCGGGCCGAACGGGACACCAGTGCCCGTCGGTCGTGTCAGACTCGTTGTTCCCAACGATCCGGTTCTGCATATCGGGGAAGCGCCGTGCCCGGTGCTGTTCCCGGCAAATACGGTGCCAGCCGGTAATCGAAGCGTCCTGCATAGACCAGAACCAATCCAATCTGCGGCTGGATGACCTTGACCTGAATACGATGTTTGCCTTCGGCGCTGTCCCACCACTGCTCAGCGTAGGCTCTAGCGTCCAAGGCAGCCGGCAGGGGTATGCGTAGGGGCCCCAGCAACAGCCGGCTCGCATTGGAGACACCACGAAGCCGCCCCTCCGCAGTAACGCTGACATCCAGGTCCGTCACCAGCCGCCGATACCGGCCCACATGGTCAACCAGGCGCGCACGGTTATTCCCGCCACCCGCGCCGGGACCCGGAACAATGGCACTCGTGGTGTCGTGAAACAGCCTGGTACCCGTGGGGAAATAGATTTCCCGCCGGGCTGTCAATGCCGGACGCCCGAACGGATCCACGTGCGCGTGGTTCTCGATCCTGAACCGGATACCTTCACCGTATTCAGGGAAGAAGGCTTCCTCGCTGCCGGTGAGGGCGAGCAGGGGACGCAGCCATTTCTGCCGGCAGCCCACCACGTCAAAGACGCCTTCGCCTATGCCATAGGAGCCCGAACCGGCTGCCAATGAAAAGTACTCCTGAAGTTCGGGAGTCAGCTTGGTGAAGTCATCGCCGAGTGCCAGCTGGTATATGGGGGAATTCATGGCAGTCCTTTCAAGAACCGGGATCTAGAGTCGTCCGGCCGCTTTGAGCCGGATGTAGGTGTCCGCAAGCAGGGGTGGGACGTCAAGCGGTTCGGCGTCCACCACTTCGGCGCCGAGTTGCCGTAGTTGGGCCGTCACCGCGGCGCGTTCCAACAGGGCGCGTTCGGCGGCTGCGGCGCGGAACACCTGGCTCGCGGTGGTCCTTTCCTCCTTCATGGCTGCCAGAAGCGGATCCCTGACTGAGGCCACCACCACTACGTGTTGACGCGACAACTGCGCCACGGTGGGCAACAGGCCCTCTTCGGGGGCGCCGCCGTCGAGCGCTGTCAATAGCACCACCAGCGACCGGTGCGCTGATACGGCCCTGACCTGTCCCGGGATTTGCTGCCAATCCAGCTCGATCAGCTCTGCCTCCAGCGGGGCCATCGCCTGGACCAACTGGCCCAGCATGTTCCCTTTGGATGCAGACTCCACCCGGGCACGCAACCTGCGGTCGTAAGCGAGGAAGTCAACCCGGTCCCCGCCGCGCTCTGCAAGGACCGAGAGCAGCAGCGCCGCTTCAATTCCTGTATCGAGGCGCGGCTCGTCCTCGATCCTGGCGGCGGCCGTGCGGGAGGTATCCAGGACGATGACCACGCGCCTGTCGCGTTCCGGGCGCCAGGTCCGGACCACCACGGAAGAGCGGCGTGCCGTGGCCCGCCAATCGATGGAGCGGACGTCATCACCGCGTACGTAATCGCGGAGGGAATCGAATTCCGTGCCTGCCCCGCGGATCTGCACGGCGGCCCTGCCATCAAGTTCCCGGAGCTTGCGAAGCTTGGACGGCAGGTGCCGTTTTGAGTGGAAGGGAGGCAGGACCCTCAGCTGCCCGGGGAGCACCCGCGTCCGTTGCCTGGCTGCCAGGCCAAGCGGACCCTTGGACCGGATGGTGATGTGCGGACTTTCCAGGTCACCACGGCGCCGGGGGACCAACGCCACCCTCATGCGTCGACGCTCACCCGGGGGCACAGTCAACGACTGGATGTTCTCGATGGCTCCGGCCGAAGGCTGCCACGCATCCCTGATGGTTGCCCGCACCGTCCGCCGGGTGGGATTGGCAACCGCCACCACAGTCTCCGCCCGGCCCTCCAGCGTCACGTTTCCCGGGTGCTGGCGGGCCAAACCAAGGCGTGCGGGCGAAGCAGCCAGGAGCAGGTCCAAAACCAGTAACAGCAACAGGCCCAAGGCGACAAACAGGACGGTGCTCCATTCCGGAATCAGCACCAGCGGGACCAACCCGGCCAGTGCAAGCAGCACGAAACGACCCGTCACCGCCATTCAGGCCGCCTTAGCCAGGTCGCAGCGGAGCGGGTTTGCGGGTCGGAACTCACCGGGGCGGACGTTACGGGGGCCCCGCAAATCGCCGCGGTACTGGACGTCGCCCCGGTACTGGAAGCCGCCGCGGTACTGGAATACAAGGCAGTACGGGAAGTCACCGCGGCACCGGAACGGACGCCAGAATGCTGCCCAGGACATCGTCCACCTGGATGCCGTCCATTTGGGCTTCGGGCCGAAGCCCCACACGATGCCGCAGGCACGGCAAAGACAACGCCTTGACATCGTCCGGTGTCACAAAGGTCCGTCCGGACAGCCAGGCCCAGGCCTTGGAAGTATTGAGCAGCGCCGTTGCACCGCGCGGAGAGACTCCCAGCTGGAACGACGGCGCAGACCGGGTGGCACGGACAACGTCAACGATGTACGCAAGGATTTCCGGGGCCACCGCTACGTGGGCTACTGCGGCCTGGGCGGCTGCGAGTTCTGCCGCGCCGGCCACTGGACGCACGCCTGCTGCAGCGAGGTCCCTCGGATCGAAGCCGCTGGCATGGCGCCGGATGACCTCGATTTCCTCGGCACGGCCCGGCAAAGGCATGGTCAGTTTGAGGAGGAACCGGTCCAGCTGGGCCTCGGGGAGGGGATACGTGCCCTCATACTCCACCGGGTTCTGCGTTGCGGCTACGATGAACGGGCTCGGCAGCGGGCGGGAGACGCCGTCGACGGAAACCTGGCGTTCTTCCATAGCTTCCAAGAGCGATGCCTGGGTCTTGGGCGGAGTGCGGTTGATTTCGTCCGCGAGCATGATGTTGGTGAACACCGGGCCTTCGCGGAAGGTGAACTCCGAGGAATGGGAGTCATAGACCAGTGAGCCGGTGACATCACCGGGCATGAGGTCAGGGGTGAACTGGACACGTTTGGTGTCCAGGCTCAAAGCGGTGGACAGTGCCCTCACCAGCAGGGTCTTGGCCACTCCGGGCACCCCTTCCAACAGGACGTGACCCCCGCAGAGCAAGGCGATAAGCATGCCCGTGACGGTGGGATCCTGCCCCACAACGGCTTTGCCCACCTCAGTTCGGACATTCAGCAGGGACTGCCGGGCAGGGTCTTCGTTTGCGGAACGGTGGCCGTTTCCGGAGGGATCCCCTCCTTGCGGCGCGTATTGCTGAGGCATGGCCTGAGGCGCGACATCCGGTTGGGGAACATTCTGTTGAGGCGGGACACCACCGGTCTGCTGGCTGGTGCTCTCCGTGTAGCTGTTCGGCTGGCTGCTCATCGGGTGGTCGCCTCCTGTTCGATTCGTTCGATCTGTTGTGCCCATTGCACCAGTTGTCCTTCGTTGTCAGGCCTGAAGTCGAGGAGCACCGATCTGAGATCCGTAACCGGCCGCTCCACGTGTCTGGAAGAGGCGTCCACGATTGCCTCCGGGGTGGCGTCCATCCCAAGGTTGAAGTGCCGCGCCAAACGGGCCAGCGTGCCTGCCCGCAAGTTCTCCGCCGCACGGTCCACTGCCCGCGAGTCCTGGTAGAGCCTTGCCCTGCCTTCGGCCGTTTCGGCAGCTTTCACCACCACTGGAAGCGGCTCGAAGACCAGGGGCCCCATGCGTCGGCCGCGCCAGGCGATTGCCAGGAGCACCACGATTGCGAGCCACGGTCCCACGAAAGCGAGCCAGCGGGGTGCCAGTTCATTGAGAGTAGGTGTTGAGTCGGTTGCGGCGAGGTCTCCTGCTCCGGGCAGGTACCAGACCAGTTTCCGGTCCTTGCCCAAGGTGCGGAGCGCGAGGGCTGCATTTCCCTCGGAAGCCAGATGCTGGTTGTTCAGCAAATCCGTGCTGCCCATGACCACCACCCGGCCGTCCGCCGATGCCGCGTAGAGGCCGGACCCCTGACCTGTTGCCGGGTAGCACACCACAGGGCCCGAATAGATAAAGCCCTGGGCGGAGATTTTGCCTGCCACGAGGGCGTCTTCCAGCTCGCATCGGGGTTCAAGAACCTTTGTTCCATCAGGAACCACGCCCCCGGGGCGGAATTCCTGCTCCAGCGCATTGAGGGTCCTCAGTCGCGGATTGACCAGCACTACGTGGTTTGCGGTGTCCGTTATGTCTTCGAGCTGCGTCCGGTCGAGGAAGCCACGGGGGTCGTAGATGAGAACAGTGGTCTCGTTAGATTCGGCCAAGGCATCCATGGTGTCTGCCAACGTATCGGTCGGTGTGACCGAGACACCGTGACGCCCGAGGATTTCAGCTGCAGCCATTGCGCCGTCCGGGGCCGGGTTGCGGGAAGACAGTGGCCGGGGATCCTTGGCGCCCGAGACACTGGAGACTGCCAGATAGGCCACCAAACCAGCCAGGAGGGCGCCGATCATGATCCAGGCCAGGTGCTTTCGGAACCAGGTGCGGAAAGTACTCCCACCGGATGGCGTCTTTGAATCAGCTTCACCTTGGACCGTGTTCTCTTTGAGCGTGGGGGTTGTCATCCGGGCACCGCGAATCCGGCGTGTGCCTGTCCAGCGAAGTCAGGCTTCATGTCCAGGAGATCTGTATCAAGCAAGCGAATGGACTCGTAGTCCGAGGCAGTTGCCCCCTGTTCGCCGTAGCGCACGGCATCGAAAAGGCGGGCTGCCGCATCCAGCCGGGCCTGTGCTGAACCAAATACCTGCCCCAACTGATTCGCCACTTCATCGGCTGTCCGCCCTGCACGCACGTCGATGATGTCGCGCTCTTCCGCGGAGCGGACAAGTGCCCTGAACTGATCGACGACGGCGGATGGCCAGTCGCCGTCGTCGGCTGCGGTTGCCGCGCGCTTCCTGTAGCCCTCGGAATCGACACTGGCGTCGTCGCCGTAGATATCGACTCCAGCAGCTTTACGACGCGCGTTCAGCCGGGGCCGGACCACAATCACCGCGGCGACAATGAGCGCAAGGGCCACAGCTATCATCAACGGAATTCCAAGGTCCGGTCCTTGGCCCAATCCCTCACCCTCCAGCGACGACAACCAGTCGAGAAAGTCACGCCACAATTGGTCCAGCCAGCCGGGTTGGGCATCAGGATACCGGGGATTGGAAAGTTCTTCAGCCGCCCAGCGCCGCGCCTCTTCGCGGTCCGGGGTTACCGGCGGCTCCATGGCCGCCAACGTGGTGGCTGCATCCAAGGGGATGACCGTCATGCCGGAGGCCGTGGCCCGGGAGGCGAAGCCGGAAACTGTCCGCCTTGCGGCGGCTGGTTTGGAGCTTGGAGTGAAGCATCCGGGCTTGGAGTCGAGGGGCTGCCGGGCACTCCATCGGGATCGGCACCCGTTTCCATCAGCCGCATCAGCTCCACGTCCAGGCCATCACGGCGCATGCGCAGGTCCATGTAGATCAAGCCAAACACGGAGGCCTGAAAGGCGAACGTTACCGACCCCACCAAAGCCCCGATCACTGAAGAAATGATCGTGGTGACAACCAGGGTGGAAGTAACAGACTCCGCATCAGGGTGGGGAGTAACCACTCCGCCAATGGCAGTAGCCGCCAAGGACGCGGGGATCTGGACGATCTGGGCAATGACGCCCACCATGATCGCAACCACCAACGTAATGCCGAAGATGCGCCACCAGTTGTTCCTGGTCAGCTGCCAGGACCTCAGGAGTCCGTCGTAAACACCTGTCCGCTCAACGACGATCGCGGCCGGCGCCAGCATCAACTTCAACCCGATCCAGACAAAAAGCACCGCCGAACCAAGCCCCAGGGGCAGGACAAGCAACAACGCCCCGGGCCCGATGGCGGTAAAGAGCAGAACGGCAACACCCACCACTGCCGCGGCTGCCAGCAGCCCGCCGATAGTCAGCAGAACCGCGACGCCCAGCAGCGGCCAGATCCTTCTGCCGGCCAACTTCCACATCTGCTTGAAACCCGTACGCCGGTTAAGGACCGACCGCGCCACCGGCACCACCAGGACGCCTTGAAGGACCGAGCCCAGAAAACCGATCAGCACCGAGACACCCAAAGTACTTGCCATAATGGCGAGGAAGGGACCCATGGCTTCATTGAAATCCGCTTCAGAGTTGACCGATTCAAAAGAGGCGGTCAGTTGGAACATTCCCACCGTGACAATGCCGATGAAGATTGCGCCGATGGCCTGCACTATGAGTGCAGAACCGAACATGGAAGCAGCGTTGCGACGGATCGTCTGGAATGATCCGTCCAGGATCTCGCCGAACTGCAAAGGCCGCAGCGGGATGACTCCCGGCTTCGGGGGAGCGACGTAAAGGGGCTGCCCGTAGGGTGGGCCGGGTGGCCAACCCGGAGACGGTTGGCCATACTGCCCGCCGCCTTGCGGGGGCGCCCACGCAGAAGGACCGCCCCATTGTGGTTGGTTGCCCCACGCGGGTTGGTTGCCCGGTTGTGGTTGGTTGCCCCACGCGGGTTGGTTGCCCGGTTGTGGTTCCCGGCCGTGCTCTGGTTGTGACACGTTATCCTCCCCATAAGACCCGGCCCGCCGACCTTCGACGTCCCCCAAACGGACCTTGGCACCCAGCCTATAGTCCCGCCGTCGTCCCTCATAGCCCGACGCCCGGGCAGCCGCAGCAGGCAGGCTCGCGCAGTTGTGCAGTACGGTGGAACTGCCCTTGGGGCGCCATGCCGTGCGCTGTGCCCAACGGGACAAAGACTTGGTGATAAGGGAATATATAACTATGAAGGCACGCATTCTGGTAGTTGACGACGACGAAGCGCTCGCAGAGATGATTGGCATCGTCCTGCGCAATGATGGTTTCGAGCCGGTGTTCTGCGCAGATGGCGGCAAGGCCTTGGAGATCTTCCGTTCGTCCAAGCCGGATCTGGTCTTGTTGGACCTGATGCTGCCTGGGTCCGACGGCATCGAGGTCTGCCGGCAGATCCGCGGCGAATCCGATGTGCCGATCGTCATGCTGACGGCAAAGTCGGACACCTCCGATGTGGTCCGCGGCCTGGAATCCGGCGCGGACGATTACGTGCCGAAGCCCTTCAAACCCGCCGAGCTCGTGGCACGCGTTCGTGCCCGACTCCGTCCAGGGGACCAAAAGGCCCCCGAAACCCTGCGCATCGCTGACGTGACCATCGACGTCGCGGGCCACTTGGTCACCCGTGGCGGTGACCGCATTTCATTGACCCCTTTGGAGTTCGATCTCCTGGTGGCGCTGGCACGCAAACCCTGGCAGGTCTTCACCCGCGAGCTGCTCCTCGAGCAGGTCTGGGGCTACCGTCACGCCGCGGATACACGTTTGGTCAACGTCCACGTCCAGCGTCTGCGGTCCAAGATCGAACGCGACCCTGAGGCGCCCGAGGTCGTTCTGACGGTGCGTGGTGTCGGATATAAAGCAGGTTCCTGAGTCTCCGGCCGGTAAAGCCGGCGCGGCCGAAGGTGACCTTAGGCCCCAAGGTCCGGAGGCGGCCGGTGTCCAGCAAGTGACCCCGGCTTCGTCAGCGACCCCCGGCACCACTTCTGATTCATCCCCCGGGGAGTCTTTACCGTCAACTGCAGCCCAACCGCGGCAGAACACTCGGACAGTGCCATGGCTCCTTTCCCGGGCGCGAATCTGGACACGGCGCGGACTTATCCTGGTGCTGCGGGTTTCGCGTCTGGTGTCCCTTGGCGTGCGGCAGATCAGACCGGGGCTGCGTCATCTTTGGCGCTCATTGTTGAAGCGCTGGCGGCGTTCCCTGGAATTCCGGACAGTTCTCACCACCCTGTTGCTGGCAGTGACATCCTTTGCCATTGTGGGCGCTTACTTGTCCAATCAGATAGCCAATAACCTTTTCCAGGAGCGTCTGGCCCAGGCCGAGTCCGAGTCGCGCTATAACGTCAAGCAGGTCCAGGACACGTTCGACGGCGCTCAGGTCACCGATCAGTCCAGCGTCATCACGTTGGTCTATGACACCCTGACGGCCGTGGAGGGCCGTGGCTCGGTGATCCAACGCCGCTATGTTTTCGAGGCGAAGCCTGAGCAGACCAAGCCGCGCAACCGCT
The DNA here is from genome assembly GCF_054161505.1 of Arthrobacter sp. R3-55. Classification (NCBI taxonomy): domain Bacteria; kingdom Bacillati; phylum Actinomycetota; class Actinomycetes; order Micrococcales; family Micrococcaceae; genus Arthrobacter; species Arthrobacter sp. R3-55. The sequence continues at coordinate 1,618,011 of NZ_CP096423.1, forward strand.
GGGTTGAGTCGAGGGCCTCCGATCAGTTGACGGTCCGGGTGATACCGCCGGAGCTCCGGAAGGCTGTTCAGGAAGGCGGCAAGCAGCAATTCTGGGCTTCCACACAATTTCCTGTCGGAAATGAGGACCGCCCAGGCATCGCCGTGGGAAACATGGTCACGTTCAATGGCACGTCCTATGAGCTGTACCTGATTTACGACCTCAATACTGCCCAGCAAACGTTGGACGAAATTCAGAACGTCCTCTGGGCGGGTGGAGCTGCCCTGGTCCTTATGATCGGGGCCATTGCCTGGTATGTGACGCGCAACGTAGTCAGTCCTGTCAGCCATGCTGCCGTGGTCTCGGAAAAGCTTGCGGCCGGTCAACTGCAGGAGCGCATGGTGGTTAAGGGCGAGGATGAGGTGGCACGACTCGGTGCTTCGTTCAACCACATGGCGGCGAGCCTCCAGGAACAAATCACCCAGCTGGCTACTTTGTCGCAAATGCAGCAACGATTCGTTTCCGATGTATCCCATGAGCTTCGCACCCCGCTGACCACGGTCCGAATGGCCGCCGAGGTCCTCTTCGACGCCCGTGAAGACTTTGATCCCATGAATAAGAGGTCCGCCGAACTGCTGTACCACCAGGTAGAGCGTTTCCAGTCTCTGCTCTCTGATTTGTTGGAGATCTCCCGCTTCGACGCCGGCGCAGCCGTTCTGGATGCAGAACCCCAAGACATTTTCCAAGTAATCTCCCATGTCATGGAGGGTGCAGCACCTGTTGCAGCTGAATACGGCTCAGAGGTCCGCCTCAACGCCCGGCAGAAGAGCATCGTGGTGGAGATGGACTCCCGGCGGATCGACCGGATCCTCCGCAATTTGCTGCTCAATGCCTTGGAGCATGGAGAAGGAAAGCCGATCCATATTTCAGTAGCAGCCAACCATGAAGCTGTTGCTGTTTCGGTCAGGGACCACGGCATCGGGATGAGCCAGGCAGAAGCGGCCAGGGTGTTCGATCGATTCTGGCGTGCAGATCCTGCCCGCGCCCGGACCACTGGTGGCAGTGGTCTTGGCCTGTCCATCGCAGCGGAAGACACCAAACTGCACAACGGTTGGCTTCAGGCGTGGGGCAGCAAGGGATCCGGTTCCAATTTCCGGTTGACACTTCCCCTTCGGCAGGGAGGCACTATCGTGAAATCTCCGCTTCAGCTTGAGCCAGCGGACATTGAGTTCCCCGGGGCGGTGGGTGACCGGCGCATGCTCATCCTGGGCACAGAGTCCGGGACGGGCCAACAGCGCTCCCATCCCGGAGCCGGCAAACCGGCGCCTGACACTGAAACAGGACGGGGAGCATGACCATGGCGCGCTTCCGGAGATCACGTGCGATCGTGGCGGTGATGGCCGTCCTGATGGTGCTGCTGGCCTCCTGTGCGCAAATTCCACGATCCGGCCCGGTTGGTAAAAGCAAGGATGAGGGCGCCGGAAACCCCAACGCGCCGGTCTTCTTTCCGGCAGCACCGCGCGCTGGCTCAAGCCCGGAGACCGTGATTGAGGATTTCTACATGGCCGGCAGCGGCTATGAGGATGATTACCCTGTGGCACGCCAGTACCTCACGCAGGCCCAGTCCGTTACCTGGAAGCCAGACAAACGGGCCATCGTTTTCCGTGAAGCGCAGGTAGTCAAGGCAGCGGGGGAGAACGAATACCTTTACGAACTGGACCTCGCCTATTCGGTGGACGCCGATGGTGTGGCTACACAGTTTCCGCCTGGCACCAAAGAGACGATTCCGCTGACCCTTGAGCAAGTGGAAGGCCAATGGCGCATTTCCAAAGTGCCTGATGGCACGGCCATACCGGAGGAGACGTTCAAGGTCATATACGGGGCATTCCCCATATATTTCTATGACCCTACGTTTACCTATGCCGTGCCCGACTACCGTTGGTTCATCAAGAAGAACACGGTCAAGTCCATGACGTCCGCCGTGCTGGCCGGGCCGGCACCTTATCTTCGTGGTGCAGTGGTTAGCGCCTTCCCGTCCGGCATGAAACTTGCACGGGAGTCCGTGCCGGTTGTGTCCGGCTCCGCGCAGGTGGACCTGTCTGCCAAAGAACTGTTTGATGCCTCGGCGGAGGACCGCCAGCGGATGCAAAACCAGTTGGCTTTGACCTTCAGGGACCAACCTGATGTCATCAATGTCCAACTGCGGGCTGACCAGGACCTGGTAAGGGTTGAGGACAACGGGACGGTACTGCCACCCGTGGTGGATAAGAGCGTTCCGGCCCGCCAGATTGCCGTGAGCAACGGCGATTTGGTGAGGTACGAGAACAACCGGGTGACTCCGCTTCCGGACATACAGTCCGTGTCCGGTTTGGGACCCCATGCGCCGGCTGAGTCGCCGGTTTCCCAAACGGCCGCATTCCTCAACGGTGACAAGACAACTCTGTATGCCATTGAACCCGGGCAGCCCGCACGCCAGCTGACTACCAGGAGCACGCTCACCGGTCCTTCATTCAGTCCGCACGACTGGGTATGGACTGCAGGGCCGGGCGCCAACGGCGCTGCCGAAGTGGTGGCGTTCAAACCTACTGGCGTCGCTCCGGGTATGGCCATCCCCAGTGTCACCATGACGCCCTCCTGGCTATCCGGACGAACCGTCAAGGACTTCAGGGTTTCCAGGGAGGGGACCAGGGCGCTGGTCATTTCTGTAGCCAACGGTAAGTCAACGGCGCAGATCACCGGAATAGTGCGCAACGCAGATGGCGTTCCCAAAGATCTCACCGCGCCCATCACGCTGGTCAGTACCGGTTCGGCTGACCAGGGAGTCTGGGTTAACAGTTCAACAGTGGCGGTGATGTCCGGATCGCCCACAGGAACCGTGGTGCCTGAGTTGCTGTCCCTCGAATCCGGTGAGCCGCAACAGTTGGCTCCCTGGGACGGCCTGACCAGCCTGAGTGCCGGAAACGGTTCGGAACAGATTTACGGGCAATCCGAGGCCGGTGTGTTCCAACGGGTCGGCAACGGGTGGGAACTCCAGCTCAAGGGACCCACGGAGCCGGCATTCCCCGGCTGAGCGCCGGTCGGGATCTACCGATTGTCCACATAGCTTTGAGCGTGCCTTCCAATGACGCCCGTACCCGTCCAGGCTGGCACCATGATCGCAGCAGTCGGGCAGACTTCACCACCAGGCATCGGGACAGCACTCCTTAGTGGCACTGCACCTGTCACAGGCACCGCAGCTCTTATTAGCACCGCAGTTCCTCCTGGGACCGCCGCTCCCAGCGGGGTCCGGTGCGCCGTCGGCACAGGCACTGCCCCAGGCAGGATTCGTGTCACTGATGTTGGTACCCACAGGCGCCTCAGGGGCCGGGACCCAGACCTCCAACCGATTGATCCGGTCCGCGGTCGTCGTCGTGGTCCGGATAAACGGCGCCTCGGCCGGCTTCTTGCGGTGCTCCAGGGAACGGTGCTCGACCTCCTTGGAATGCTGGTTCCGGTGGAGTGCGTTTGCTGTTCAGCGGAGGACACAGTGTTGTGCGGAAACTGCGCCAAGCACGTTCGCCAACTCTGCAGGCAACCTTTCCGGGCAGAACAGGAGTCCCCCGGGTTGGTTCTGACGGACGGCACAGTGAAGCTGGGGGTGGTAGCCGCGGGTCCATACCGGGATGAACTTGCACAGTGCCTCTTGTCCTTCAAGCGCTTTGGCCAATGGCGCTTGGCCGGGGTGCTGGCATCGTGCCTGGGCAAAGCGGTGGAACGTGCCATTGGGGGTGAGCCGGGTTTCTGCCTGGTGCCAATCCCGACAAGCGGCCGGGCTTACCGGAAGAGGGGATTCAGTCCGGTACATCTTTTGCTCTTCGTCGTGCGGATGCGAGGCATGGTGCCGGCGTGCCCAACCATTGATGCGCTGGAGAAAAGACGCGGTCCCACCCGTATCAGCTGGCAATCACCCGGGAGTCTTTTGGACAGGGCAGCCGATCTGTTTGTCGGTGATGGGATATGGGCATCCGGCGCGGGGCAAAAAGGATTGGGGCGGGGCGCCCGGGCTAAAAGAGTCCGCGGATCCATGCGCGTAAGAAGCCGGAGACTTAGGGAAATCAAGGGCAGGAAATGCATTCTCGTCGATGACGTCCTCACTACCGGCGCCACCCTTGCCGAAGCTATGCGTGCCGTGGAAGCAGCGGGAGGTGTGGTCTGCGGCGCCGTTGTTCTTGCGGCCACGAGGCCACCAGCCTACGCTTCCCACCCGGTCGAGGGCGATCCCTATGAAGTCCTCGAGACTCAATCAAAAAATAAGTGACTAAAGGATGAATAACGCGTGGCGATGAACTAACGTCGGTTGTGGGTACCAAGAACAGATGTACCTGTCGATAGCGGCTCGGAAAGGGGCTCGACTGTCCGTCAGACAAGCCCCCAACAGAGTCGTTGTCGTGTCACCTGAGTTATTTGGAGGGCACCATGGAGTTCATGATCAGCGGACGAAATCTCACAGTTTCTGACCGCTTTCGCGAATACGCCGGCGAGAAAATCTCTAAGATTGAGTCGCTGGGGGATAAGGTCCAGCGAGTCGACGCCAAGGTTTCGAAGGAAACCAACCCTCGGCAGACACCGGGCCAGCTCACCGTTGAAGTGACAGTCCTGGGCCGCGGCCCCGTCATCCGTGCCGAGGCTACAGCCGCTGACAAATTCGCTGCCTTCGATCTCGCGTACAGCAAGCTTCTGGAGAGGCTTCGCCGTGCAAAGGACCGGAAAAAGGTGCACCACGGACGCCACACGCCGAAAGCCGTGCGGGAGGCCACAGCAACACTCGAGCCAGCCAGTGCGAGCGAACCGCTCTACGTCGAGGCCGGCAACCACCAGGAAGCTGCCCCACCGGTAGACGAGCGTTCTCCCTACGAGATCGAGAACGACATTCCCGCAGGTGATTCACCTGTCCTGATCCGTCGGAAAGTCTTCCCGGCAGCCTCACTGACGCTGGATGACGCCGTGGACAATATGGAGCTTGTGGGCCACAACTTCTATCTCTTCCTGGACAAGGAAACCAATGCGCCGTCAGTCGTCTATCGTCGCAACGGCTGGACTTATGGCGTGATCACGCTCGACTCCAGCTGCGAACCCGGCGAGGAAGCTGTGGAAGAGAAAATACACGCCTACCGTTCCGATGATCAGGCGTCCACAGCCAAGTAAGGCAACATCTCCTGCATGAAGGGACTTCCATGACCGCTTCGCTGAGCCTCTCACAGGCACGGCGGATCGCATTGGCAGCTCAAGGATTGGCAAGGACCCGGCCCGCCGGCCCCGTGACAGCACGGGCGGTGGGCCGGACCTTTGCCCAACTCCAGCTTGTCCAGATCGATTCCGTGAACGTGGTGGCACGAAGCCATTACCTTCCGTTCTTTTCCCGGCTTGGTAGTTACGACCCCCATATCCTTCACACGATGGCCGGACGGAAACCGCGCCGCATGATGGAGTATTGGGCACACGAGGCAAGCTTTATCCGCCCTGAGCACTTTCAAGACCTCATGGTGTGGCAAAAGCGGGCTTGGGTTGGCGCCCACCACTTGGAACCCCATGTCCGCCAGGATATGGAAGAGCGTATTCTTACCGCACTCACAGCGGGACAACCCATGACGGCTTCGGAACTTACGGCAGAGCTCGGACATGACGAAGAAGCTGACCGAGGCAACTGGGGATGGAACTGGAACATCGTCAAACGGGTCCTGGAACACCTGTTTGAAGAAGGACGGATTTCCGCCGCCTCACGGACACAGCAATTCGAGCGAAAGTACACGTTGACCTCCAGGGTGGTTCCTTTCGTGACACAGCCAGGGGGCACGCCCGAAGACTCGCTTGACCGCCTGATGGATGCTGCCGCCCAGGCGCATGGGGTAGGAACTGCCCGCTGCTTTTCCGACTACTTCCGCACACCCCTCAAAGCCGGCGCGGAGTCTGTTCGGCGATTGGTCCGCGCGGGGCGCCTTCTTCCAGTGACAGTGAAGGGTTGGGAGAGGGAAACCTACCGGCATGTCACTGCCACGGTGCCACGAAAGGCGGAGGGCCGTGCCCTGCTGAGCCCGTTCGATTCACTGGTCTTTGAGAGGCGGCGCCTCGAGGAACTCTTTGGCTTCCATTACCGGATAGAGATTTATACGCCAGCGGCCAAGCGCCAGTACGGCTATTACGTCCTGCCGTTCCTTCTGAGGGACGGAATCGTGGCCAGGGTGGACCTGAAAGCCGATCGGGCGTCCGGCCGGCTCCTGGTGCGCTCGGCGTTCGCTGAGCTCGGAGCTCCGGCAGATACCGCCGTCGAACTTGCCGCCGAACTGGAACTTATGGCCTCGTGGCTCAAGTTGCAGGACGTCGTGGTGTGGCCGGTGGGGGATCTCGCCGGGGTCCTCGCCGAAGCCGTGGCGGATCGTGCTGAGGGCCGTGATGGATTGCTGCAGCCGGACAGTCCGCTGATAGGTGAACGCGGCAACGTGGCACTGGTCTCTCCCGTAGACTGAAACAGCCAGAATTCGGCAGCATGAGACTGGGAGCAATTTCACGTGGCATCACTAATCGAAAAACTTCTCCGCACGGGTGACAAAAAGACACTCAAGCAATTGCGGAACTATGCCGATTCCATCAATGCCCTGGAAGACTCCTTCAAGTCCTTCACGGACGCCGAACTCCGCGAGGAGACGGACCATCTCCGGACTCGTCACCAGGACGGCGAGACCCTGGAAGCGCTCCTCCCCGAAGCATTCGCCGCTGTGCGGGAGGCTTCTTCCCGCACCTTGGGCATGCGCCACTTCGATGTCCAGTTGATGGGCGGCGCAGCCCTCCACCTGGGCAACATTGCGGAAATGAAAACTGGTGAAGGCAAGACCCTCGTGGCAACCGCCCCGGCGTATTTGAACGCGCTGGCCGGCAAGGGTGTCCACGTTGTGACGGTCAATGACTATCTCGCGGAATACCAGTCCGAATTGATGGGCCGCGTTTACAGGTTCCTGGGACTGACCAGCGGTTGCATCCTGTCCAACCAGGATCCCGCAGTCCGGCGCCAGCAGTACGCTGCAGACATCACGTACGGAACCAACAACGAGTTCGGCTTCGATTACCTGCGTGACAACATGGCCTGGGACGCCAGTGAACTTGTTCAGCGCGGCCACAACTTCGCGATCGTGGATGAGGTCGACTCCATCCTGATCGATGAAGCCCGTACGCCGCTCATCATTTCCGGTCCCGCTCAGGGAGACACCAACCGCTGGTACAGCGAATTCGCGAAGGTCGTAGTGCGCCTGCAGCCTGAAGTCGACTACGAGGTCGATGAAAAGAAGCGCACCGTAGGCGTCCTTGAAGCCGGCATTGAAAAGGTCGAGGACTACCTCGGAATCCAAAATCTCTACGAATCGGCAAACACGCCGTTGATCGGATTCCTTAACAACGCCATCAAAGCCAAAGAACTGTTCAAGCGGGACAAAGATTACGTCATCCTCGATGGCGAGGTCCTGATTGTTGATGAGCACACCGGCCGTATCCTGGCCGGACGCCGGTACAACGAAGGCATGCACCAGGCCATTGAGGCCAAGGAAAATGTCGAGATCAAGGCCGAGAACCAGACCCTGGCCACGGTGACCCTGCAGAACTACTTCCGCATGTACTCGAAGCTCGCCGGCATGACCGGTACGGCCGAGACTGAGGCCGCAGAGTTCATGAGCACCTACAAGCTGGGTGTCGTCCCCATCCCCACCAACCGCGACATGCAGCGGATCGACCAGCCGGACCTCGTCTACAAAAACGAAGTCGTAAAGTTCGACGCCGTCGTCCAGGACATCGCCGAGCGGCACGAGAAAGGCCAGCCGGTGTTGGTGGGCACCACCAGTGTTGAAAAGAGCGAGTACCTCTCGAAGCTGCTTGCCAAGGAAGGCATCCGGCACGAGGTTCTTAACGCCAAGAACCATGCACGTGAAGCATCCATCGTGGCCCAGGCTGGACGAAAAGGCGCCGTTACCGTTGCCACGAACATGGCCGGCCGCGGTACTGACATCATGCTCGGCGGCAACGCGGAATTTACTGCCATCGCAGAGCTGGCAAAGCGCGGGCTCGATCCCGAGGAGAACTCCAAAGAGTACGAGGCAGCTTGGCCCGAGGCGCTTTCTGCGGCAAAGCAAGCGGTCAAAGACGAACACGAAGAGGTTCTGGACCTCGGCGGACTGTACGTCCTGGGTACCGAGCGCCACGAATCCCGTCGGATCGATAACCAGCTGCGAGGCCGTTCAGGACGTCAAGGCGACCCCGGCGAATCCCGCTTCTATCTTTCCCTGACGGATGACCTCATGAGGTTGTTCAACTCAGGTGCTGCCGAACGCCTCATGAACAGCTCCGTACCGGACGACGTTGCCCTTGAATCCAAGCTCGTCTCGCGCGCCATCGCATCGGCCCAGGGCCAAGTGGAGGGCCGCAACGCCGAGCAGCGAAAGAACGTCCTCAAGTACGATGACGTCCTTAACCGCCAACGCGAAGCTATCTACGGGGACCGTCGCCGGATTCTTGAAGGTGATGACCTTCACGAAAAGGTCCAGTACTTCCTGGAAGACACCATCAATGCACTCATCGACGCGGCCACTGCTGAGGGAACTGGTGACGATTGGGACTTCAACCAACTGTGGACCAACCTGAAGACCCTCTATCCCGCAACTGTTACCGCTGACGAGATCATCGAGGAAGCAGGTGGCAGGTCCAGGGTCACCGCTGACTTCCTGAAGGATGAGATCCTCTCGGATGCCAGACTTGTCTATCAAGCCCGCGAAGAGGCTATCGGCTCTGAGAGCATGCGCGAGCTCGAGCGCCGTGTTGTCCTCTCCGTCCTTGGGCGTAAGTGGCAGGAACATCTCTACGAGATGGACTACCTCAAGGAAGGCATCGGTCTTCGGGCGATGGCTCAGCGCGATCCCCTGGTGGAGTACCAGCGTGAAGGCTTCGTGATGTTCCAGTCGATGATGGAAGCCATCCGCGAGGAGAGCATCGGATTCCTGTACAACCTTGAGGTTGAGGTCACACCCGCCGAAGATGTAGTGGTTACGGACGACACCCCCGAGGGCACGCACACTGAACATCATGAACCGCAGATCCGGGCTGCGGGTCTGCAGGCACCGGAGAAGCCGGCGCAGTTGCAGTACACCGCTCCAGGTGAAGATGGTGCAACCCAAACGCGTATTGAGGGCCGTGCTTCCGGTCGGTCCGGCAACCCGGCCAAGGCTGCAGGCCAAGAACAGCGAAAGCCGGCAAAGAAGAAGCGTCGCTGATTCAGTACTGCCCGTCAGGTCTATAGCCTGATCGGCTGGCGGGCCAAGTACTGACAGTGTTCAGTCAAAAGGGCGAACCCCGGATTCAAGCTCCGGGGTTCGCCCTTTTTGCTGCCCTCTGGGCGTTTGCCTGCGATTGGTGGGTTCGGGCTATCCGATCTCCAATGCCGTAACCTTCCAGACGCCATCCAGGCGCTCCAACCTCATGGCCACCGCGCGGCATCGTTGTTCTTCCGCGACAACAATGCTTGCCTCACAAATGTCGTCGGAAATAGAGCAGGTTCTAACAGAGCGGACCATGGGGCTGCTGTGTGGATGCTGGTTTCCACGGACCCTTGCGGCGTGTTTGCGGGTGAGTGCTGCCCTGTGTTGCAGTGATGTGTAGCAGTCAGGGTCCAAGGAACGGGAGAGCTGGCTGATGGCGCGTGTGCCGGCCAGGACCTCCAGCGCTGCTTGCGCAATACTGCGGGCAACCAACCGAACGTCGATGTCCCTACTGCTCGAACCGTGGCCCGCAAAAGTTCGTTGGGTGCTTGGTCGGCCGGTGGGCCGGCTAGCGGTGACAACGGTCATGGTCATACCTCAGGCATTCACTGCATGAACGGGGTCGTGGGGACGACCTGTTCTGGTGGCTTCTGCTGGGATGACGCTGAACTTGCTGCTTATGTGGCAGATACGGCCCCTGAGTGGGCCAAATAATTGGGGGTTGCCTACCCCTGGACTGTTAGCCGGGTAGGGGTGGCCGCAGGATCTGGCCCGGGATCAACACTGAAGGATCCACACCGATGGCTGAGCGGTTTGCGGCGTACCACTTGGGCCACATCAATGCGACATCTACGTCCGTGGCAAGGGGCCCCAGCCTCGCTGCTGCAATAGACCAAAGGGAGTCTCCCACCTTCACGACGACGCCGTTTTCCTTCGGAGAGTTCTCTTGCCTGGTCGATGGCCGGCTTAGAAGCCCGGGATCGGTCGAAGGCGATTTCGGCTTCCAGCGTGGGTCGCGCGCTTCCGGCGGCGTCTCGGCCATGGACCTCGGTGATGCCGGCGCAGGCCCCGCAACGGACGTTGGGGTCCAGGCCGGGTGAGGAGACGGCGCAACATTCGCCATCGCGGTTCCCCAACCCGGGTCGGGCGTAGGAGGCGCTGCTTGCGCCATGGGGCCACCCAAGAGATTCAAGCCCACCATGGCTACAGCGAGCCGCAGCATAAAGGCAGGGCTGAATTTGGCGAGGGCCTTGGCCCCTCTTTTGCGTCCGCCCAGGTGTAGCAGGGATGCTAAAAAGGCGAGCAGCAACGAGAGGCTCCACCACGCCACCAATGCCAAGCCGGAACCGGTCGCTAGAAGACCGAGCAGGTTCTCAAACGAAAAGCTCTGGTGATGATGGCCCGCTGACCGCCATTGCTCCAGGAGCTTGGTGCCAACGAAAACCAGCAGCAGCCCAAGGCCCAGGATCGTTGCAGCGAGACATGCGTCGCTGCGTAATTGTCTTGCCATCAAAGCCCCCAAGCTTAGATTGATGCAGTTTGATGCGTTTTGGCATCGTTAGGCCCATTGTGGTCACGTCTGGGGCTTTCTGTCCAATCCGGGATACATGGTGGCGCCTTATTCGCCGTGCCTACATCTTGCAGCCTAGTCTTCTCACATGAGATGGGACTCTCTCTTTGACGACTTGGAAGCACAATTTTCTGCTGAACGTGCTCTGGAAGCGGAATCCGAGATCGCCGAGCGCTCCAGGGTGGAGCTTGCCGGCGTGGCTCTGGGGGATCGGCTCCGAGGTGCAGCCGGCTCTGTGGTCAAGCTCGTTCTGGTGGACAGCAGCATCGTTCAAGGCCTCGTGGGGCGTGTAGGCACCGAATGGTTGGTGTTGTCGGAGGGCCCGCGGCAGTGGCTGGTGCCTTTCGCGGCAGTGCTCAGCTTCGAAGGTTTGGGGAGGCTGGCCCTCAAGCCTGCATCGACGCTCATGCAACTGCCAGGGATCGCCTCAGCATTAAGGGCGCTTGCGAGGGACCGGGCCCCCCTTGTTGTTTATCTCAGCACGCGGTCCGGCAACGGCATGAAGATCGCGGGCGTCATAGACAGGGTCGGCCGGGACCATTTCGATCTGGCTGTGGTCCGGGACGGCGAAGTGAGGCGGGCGGGCAACGTAGCCTCAGTCATGACACTCCCGTTCAGTGCTGTTGCAGCCCTATGTTCAGCAGCAGGGCAGTAGTTATTCAGCAGCAGCCGGTTGGTTCGCCTTGGTTTTTGCTTCCTGAATCATGCGGTTCGCTTCGGCGTAACGCTCCTGGATGTACTGTTCCAGCATTGTCTCCTCGATGCGCCATTGGCCGCGTCCGCCGACCTGAATGGCTTTCAACTCCCCGCTACGCACCAAGGCATAAGCCTGCGGTGAATTGATTTGGAGTTGTTCGGCGACATCCGCCAGAGTCAGGAATCGGGGCATGGCACCATTTTGCCACCGCTGGCGTCTTTTGGTGCGTTTATCCACAGTTTTAGTCAGTTTGAGGTAGTTGGCCTTTGTCGAATGCGAGCGGACGGTAAGAATAAGGGGGCGGGTCCGACGACCATGCCTTGAGCTCACCGGGGGTAGCAGGAACATGGATCAAGTGGCAGCGGTTGCTGCAGCCAGATTGAAGAAGCCATCGTGGAAGGACCCACGGCTTCTCATTGGGATGCTGCTGATGTTTGTGTCCATTGGCGGCGTCGTGGCCTTGGTTGGGTCGGCGGACAGAACTACGCAGGTCTATAGTGCGCGCGAAGACATTGCCGTTGGCCAGGTAGTTACCGAAGCTGACGTCTCGATTGTCAATGTGCGCCTGGATGATATTGAGTCCGGATACATCACCGTAGAGGGTGGGCTGGACGAAGATCAGGTCGCCCTGCAGCGGGTGGCGAAAAGCGAGCTCGTTCCCAAGGGAAGCCTGGGAAAAGCTGATGCCCTGAACAGGAAGCCGGTCGCCATTTCCATGGAAGGAGAACTCCCTGCCCAGGCTGTCGGTGGTGCGCGCGTCGATGTCTGGGTTGCCTTACCGGGTACCAGCAGTGCTTTTGATGAGCCGCAATTGTTGTTGCCTGGCGCGGAAATTGCCGAGGTAGTTGCGGGCTCGGCGGCTTTGGGGGCCTCCAAGACAACTCAGGTACTGGTGCTCGTCACCGATGAGCAGATGCCCAAGTTGCTGGGTGCTCAAGCGAATAAGGCCAATATCTCCGTCGTGTGGAATCCTGCGGGCCGTAACCCATGAGCATTCCCGTAGTTACCGTGGGCCCTGCGCAGGAGGCTGTAGTGGGTGGGCTTGAGGGCCTGCACGGGCCGGTGACGGTGGTTCGCCGCTGTTCAGAACTTGCTGAGCTGATGGCCGCCTGCCAAAGCGGTCTTGCCATGGCGGCCGTTGTGGCGGAGGGCTGTGAGGAACTGACCACAACTTTGGTGGATCGCCTTGGCGCAGTAGGGGTCTCGATCGTGGCCCTGACGGATGACCCGTCCGAAGCGGTACGGCTGCACTCCATCGGAGTGGTTGTGGCGGCTTCCGGGATAGAGCCGTCCGCCCTCGCGACAAAAATATCCGAGGCTGTAGGTCGTGAGGACGCGCGCGGCCGCCTCGGCGCGGGCCAGGACGCAGGTTTCGCTGACGTTGGAGGTGGTGGGCTTTTAGTCCATCTTCCCGAACCTCCGGCGGACCCTTCTCCGGTAGATTTGGGCCAGGTTTATGCCGTATGGGGGCCTATTGGTTCGCCCGGCAGGACTCTACTGGCGGTCAACATAGCTGCTGAACTGGCAGCGGAGGGTAAATCCGTCATCCTGGTGGATGCCGACAGCTATGGTGCCAGCGTATCTGCTGTGCTTGGGCTGTTGGACGAAGCTGCAGGACTGGCCCAGGCCTGCAGGCTTGCGGACCAAGGGATGCTTGATACCAACGCCCTGAAGGCTGCGGCGACCCCCGTCTTTACCAAAGACGGCTCCTTTCGGGTGCTCAGTGGGACCACCCGCGCCGATCGATGGACGGAATTGAGGGCGGCTGCGCTCTCGCACGTTCTTGAGCGAGCCAAAGAAGTGACCGATGTCGTGGTGATCGATACCGGATTCTGCCTCGAATCCGATGAGGAGTTGAGCTTCGACACCATGGCTCCAAGGCGGAACGCAGCAACTCTGAGGAGCTTGGAAATGGCTGACGTTGTCTTCGCTGTGGGAGCAGCCGATGCAGTGGGAATACCCCGGCTGATAAGGGGCTTGGCTGAGATTGAAGCCGTTGTTCCAGGAGCGTCCCTTCGTGTGGTGCTCAATAAGGTCAAGCGGGCTGCCATCGGCCATGCGCCCGAGCAGCAACTGGCAGAAGCCTGGGATCGGTTCGGCCCGGGCCTGAGGATCGATGCCTACCTTCCTGCCGACCCAGTGGCATGCGATGCTGCCTTGCTTTCCGGCTCAGTCCTCCTGGAAATTGCGCCCGAGTCCGCACTGCGGCTCGCCATCGCCAATCTGGTCTGTGCGCCTGACCAGCAAAAAAGGAAATCCTTTGGCCGAAACACCAGAGCCGCACGCCTGCTTAAGCGCTAGGCTCAAAATGTGGGCTGCAGAGTCGCAGCAATCAACATGTGATGGAGGCGTTTGTAGATGTCGTCAGGATCCAGCGTGGAGGATCGGTCCGAAGCAACAGTTGTCCGTGAAGGGTTCTTCGGTGACTACTATGAACACCTCGCAGAGGAGGACGCCCGCGCATATTCGCCCGAGCTGCTGATATCGCGGGCAACGAATCACAAGAAAGTCGCGCAATCCCGCACGCCCGGAAATGCCGTCGTCGAAATTGCAGGCGAAACGGACCGAAGCGTCGTTTACATTGTCACGGACGACATGCCGTTCCTTGTGGACTCGGTCAACGCCGAACTCGTTCGCCAGAACTGTGCCATCCGGCTGGTCATGCACCCCTTGTTCGTCATCACCCGCGACCGCGTGTCCGGGGAACTGCGGAATATTTCCAGGGTTCCTTCCAACGTCGGGATATCCAGCGGTGATACCGCTGCGCTGCCAAGCGTGGCCCACCTCCTGGGCGACGATAACAACTCCTCGCACATGGAGTCGTGGATAGCTGTTGAAATCGACCGCGTGAACGATGACGCCCGCGCGGAACTGATCGAGGGACTGCAACGCGTCCTCGGCGATGTCAGGGCAGCAGTCGAGGACTGGCCCAAGATGCGCAGCAAAGCATTGGAACTGGCGGAAGCCCTTGGCGGCATCTCCCATCCCGAGCAAATTGCCGAACTCCGGCAAGCACAGGATCTTCTGCGCTGGCTGGACAACGGCAACTTCACTTTCCTCGGATACCGCGAGTACGACCTCGTGGAGCAGGACGGCGAGGACGTCCTCCAACTACGCGAAGACAGCGGCCTGGGCCTTTTGCGGGCAGGGGATACGACACGTCAGGTGCAGCACCTCACAGACGCCGGGCGTAAGCGCGCCCGTGAAAAGCGGGCCTTGGTCATCACCAAAGCCAACTCCCGGTCGACAGTGCACCGGCCGGCCTACCTCGACTACATCGGCGTCAAGAGCTTCGACGCCCAGGGCAACGTCAATGGGGAACGGCGTTTCATCGGGCTGTTCGCAACGAGTGCCTACACCGGTTCTGTGCGCAACATTCCCATTGTTCGCGACAAAGTGGACGCCGTGCTGCGGAACGCGGGATTCCCGATCGATTCCCACTCCGGTAAGGACCTCCTGGGTATCCTCGAGACGTATCCTCGCGACGAGCTGTTCCAAATCGAGATTCCGGACCTTGCCGCTACCGCAACCGGGATCCAACGTCTCCAGGAACGACGCCGTACAAAGTTGTTCCTGCGGCCCGACATTTACGGCCGCTTCATGTCGGCCGTGGTGTACTTGCCCCGCGACCGTTACACCACCAGCGTCCGCCTCCGGATCGAACAGGAACTTCGGGAGACCTTTCAGGCCGAGAGCATTGATTACGAGGCTCGGATCACTGAATCTGCCTTGGCCCGTGTTTTCTTCAGGATCCGGCTTCCGCGTACGGCTGAGCTGGCAGAAGTCAACGTTGCCGAACTTGAACACCGGCTCATGAGGGCGTCGCGCTCCTGGAGCGAAGGGGTTGCTGAGGTCCTCCGCGAGCACCGCCCGGCAGGAAGTGCCGATGTCTTGTCGGCGTTGTGGGCTGAGGCATTCCCGGCCGGGTATCGGGTGGACTATGAGGTCGAAGACGCCCTGGAGGACATCGAACGTTTCGAAAAGTACGGGGCCCAGGCTGAGAGGGCCGGGGAAACAACCAAGCAGGTCAAGCCCGGGGTTCACGTATATCTTCCTGAAGGTGCCGGTGAGGCTCTCGAGGAGGACGCTCGGGTCAAGCTCTACCTCATGGAGCCCAAGAGCTTGAGCCAGATCCTCCCGTACTTCCACAATCTTGGTCTCGAGGTTTTGGACGAACGCCCCTTCGAGATCGAAACCTCCGATCACCGTGACTTCTTCCTCTACGACCTCGGGCTCAAATACCCTGCCGGCGTGGACCCCCTTGCTACGGGGGAACTCCTGAGTGATTCCTTCGGAGCCGCCGTCACCGGAGCCGTGGAGTCGGATAACTTTGACCGGCTTGTACTGCGTGAAGGCATGCACTGGCGCCAGGTAGTGGTCCTCAGGGCTTACGCCAAATACATGCGGCAAATGGGCAATACCAACTCGTTTGGTTTCATCGCTGACACCCTTCTGGGCAACCCCGATGTCGCTCGTGGCCTGAATGCACTTTTCTCTGCGCGCTTTGATCCCGCTGTGCCGGAGGATCTTCGGCCCGAACGGCAGGCTGCGGCGAGGGCAAACCTGGCCGAGTCCATCGAACAGGTGGCAACGTTGGACGCTGACCGTGTGCTGCGTACCTTCGTGAACCTGATTGAGTCCACCCTGCGGACCAACTACTTCCAGAACAAGGAATACCTCAGCTTCAAGCTGGATCCAACCTCGATCGACGGGCTGCCCTTCCCCCGCCCGATGTACGAGATCTGGGTCTACTCACCCAGGGTTGAAGGCGTACATCTGCGCTTCGGAAAGGTAGCCCGAGGCGGTCTGCGCTGGTCCGACCGCCGGGAGGACTTCCGCACTGAAATCCTTGGACTGGTCAAGGCCCAGACAGTCAAGAACGCCGTGATCGTGCCGACAGGTGCCAAGGGTGGGTTCTTCGCGAAGAAGTTGCCCAACCCGGCAGTTGACCGTGCAGCGTGGATGGCCGAAGGCATCGAGAGCTACAAGACCTTTATCAGGGGCCTGCTGGATATCACGGACAACCTCGTGACCTCAGCGGACGGCGAAAGGCTGGTCCCGCCGTCGGACGTTGTCCGTCACGACGGTGATGATTCCTACTTGGTGGTGGCAGCCGACAAGGGAACAGCCACGTTCTCCGACACCGCCAACGGGCTCGCGGCCGAGTACGGTTTCTGGTTGGGCGATGCCTTTGCCTCCGGTGGTTCCGTGGGCTACGACCACAAAGCGATGGGCATTACGGCCCGAGGAGCGTGGGAATCGGTCAAGAGGCACTTCAGCGAACTTGATCTGGACACGCAGACCGAAGAGTTCACCGTAGTTGGCGTGGGCGACATGTCCGGCGACGTCTTTGGCAACGGAATGCTGCTCTCCCGGCACATCCGACTCCTGGCCGCGTTCGACCACCGCCACATCTTCCTCGATCCGGCACCTGATGCCGCGGCATCCTTCACGGAACGGCAGCGGCTTTTCGAGCTGCCCCGGTCCTCCTGGGATGACTACGACCGGTCACTCATCAGTGAAGGTGGAGGCGTCTACGCGCGCCAAGCGAAGACCATCCCGGTCTCCGACCAAGTCCGTAAGGCGCTGGGCCTGCCAGAGGGCACCACGCAGTTGAGCCCGCCGGAACTCCTTCGTGCCATTTTGCTGGCTCCGGCCGACCTCCTTTACAACGGCGGTATCGGCACCTACGTCAAGGCCAGCACCGAGACCCACGCAGCTGTTGGCGATAAGGCAAACGATGCCATCCGTGTGGACGGACGGGACCTGCGGGTCAAGGTTGTGGGCGAAGGCGGGAACCTCGGTTTGACGCAGCGTGGGCGCATCGAAGCCGCCCTCCAAGGCGTCATCCTCAATACCGATGCGATCGACAACTCGGCCGGGGTGGACTGTTCCGACCATGAGGTGAACATCAAGATCTTCGTGGATCGAATGGTGGCTGCCGGCAAGCTTGAGTCAGCAGAGCGGGCCGATTTCCTGGCCGCTATGACCGATGAGGTGGGGCGACTCGTCCTCCAGGACAACATCGACCAGAATATCCTGCTCCTGAATGATCGGACGCGGGTGGCGGAATGGAGCCCAAGCTACGAAAGACTGATGGATTGGTTGGAGAAGTCCGCCGACCTCAAGCGTGATCTCGAAGCCTTGCCCACCACGGAGACACTTCGGGCAAGGCTGGAGCAGGGCCAGGGTTTGACGTCGCCGGAGCTCGCAGTGCTGGCGGCCTACGCCAAGATCGAACTTGGTGCGGCGCTGCGTGAGAGCAACCTGGCAGACGATCCTTGGTTTGCCGACACCATCCGCAACTACTTCCCGAAGCAGTTGCGCGAGAAATTCGACGCCGAACTCGACACACACCCGCTGCGGCGCGAAATCATCGCCACGGTAGTGGCCAACGACATCATCAACCTTGGTGGTATCACCTTTGCCTTCCGGGCAATCGAAGAAACCTCGGCAAATGAGGTGGCGGTTGCCAAAGCTTTCGTGGCCTTGCGCGAAATATACGACCTCGACCCCATGGTGGAGGAGTTGAACGCACTCCCTGCGTCGTTCCCGACGGAACACTGGAGTGAAGTCCACCTGGACATCCGCCGGTTGCTCGACAGGGCTGTGCGTTGGGTCCTGGGGCAAGGGATGGCGTCGCAGCCGATTTCCGCGGTGGTGGAATCGTTCAAGCCGATGATGGCACCCTTGCGGGCCAAGCTGTTGGATTACCTCCGTGGCGAGGACAAGACCCGCATCTCAGGCTGGCTTGAGAAGGCGCGCAGCTGGGAACTGCCGGAGCACCTTGCCCACAGGTGGGCGGAACTGTTCGAAAGTTACGCGCTGTTGGATATCGCGAGGATTGCCCAGACCGGCGGCGGCAGCGTCGAAGAGGTTGCACACGTCTACTACACGGTGTTCAACCGCTTCCACGTCGATTCGCTGCTGGAGCGGATCAGTTCCCTCCCGCGTGATGATCGGTGGCAGGCATTGGCCAGGGCTGCCCTTCGCGATGACCTCTATTCAACCGTTGCGGATATGACGACGTCGGTGTTGGAGTCGACGGAGTCCGGAACCTCGGCGGAAGATCGCCTGAAGGCCTGGGAAGGGCAGAATGCCGAGCAATTGGGCAGGGCCAAGACCATGTTTGACGAGGTCAACGCGCTTGAAGCCGACGACATGGCTTCACTGTCGGTAGCATTAAGGCTCTTGAGGTCAATCGTTCGACGCTAGGGGCAATCCCGGCGTCGCAAATGGAGGTGCAGTGGCAATCTTTACAGACCCCATCAGGGAACACGCTGATTTCGGGCCTGGAGATGCCGAATGGCTGCACCTCCTCGTCGGTGACTGGCAGATGGTCGCCGACTTGGCATTCGCGGACCTCGCTCTTTGGTTCCCGCATCCGGAGTTCGGTTATATCGCCCTCGCCCACGTCCGTCCGTCGACATCACATACGGTGTTTCACGCGGACTTCGTGGGGGAGGGCATCCGTTCCGATCTTCGTCCGCTGGTGGATAAGGCATGGAACAGCCGCTCGATCGAACGATCCAGCGAAACGAGCTGGAGCAGCGAGATGGCGCTGCGGGTGGAAGCTGTGCCCATGGTTCGGAACGGCAGGACGCTGGCCGTAGTAACGTCCCACATGGATCTCTCCAGCTCCCGCATGCCCTCCAGGCTGGAACTGACGTATCGACAATGTGCCTACGACCTCCTGCGTATGGGAACCCTGGGACTGTGGCCCGACTTCGCTTCCCCCACGGGATCACGCCGCGGAGCACCGCGTGTGGGGGACGGACTTATCAGGCTCGATGCCGAAGGCATCGTTCAATATGCGAGCCCCAACGGCGTGTCAGCCTTCAGGCGCCTCGGCGAAGTCGAATCGCTGGAGGGCAGGTCCTTGGCGGAGGTGACGGCCGGTCTCCTCAAGGACCGCCGCATGGTGGACGAGACACTGCCTCTGGTGGTCACAGGACGAATGCCGTGGCGTAGCGAGATTGAGTCACGGGGCGTCAGCCTTTCCCTCCGAGCGATCCCCTTGCGCGACGAGCAACACCGTTTCGGTGCCCTGGTCCTATGCCGGGACGTCTCGGAACTACGCCGCCGGGAAATGGAACTCGTCACCAAGGATGCCACCATCCGGGAGATCCATCACCGGGTGAAGAACAACCTTCAAACTGTGGCGGCGCTGCTGCGGATGCAGTCGCGCCGAATGGTCAGTGACGAAGCGAAGCAGGGCTTGGAACAAGCCATGCGGCGCGTGGCAACCATCGCACTCGTCCATGAAACCCTGTCCCAAGGGCTGACGCAGAGCGTTGATTTTGACGAGCTGATCGGACGGCAGTTCCGGCTCTCTGCCGAGGTGGCGTCGCCGTCCCAACAAGTGCGAACAGAACGTTCAGGGTTGTTCGGCGAGTTGCCCAGTGATTTCGCCACACCCTTGGCCTTGGTCATCAACGAATTGGTGACCAACGCCGTGGAGCACGGCCTCGAGGGACGGACTGGAACTGTCTGGCTGTTGGCCGACCGGGCCGACGGAGACGGAAACGACGAATTCCTGACGGTCACCATTGCTGATGACGGCGTTGGCCTGCCGGATGGTCAGTACACCGAAGGCTTGGGCTTGCAGATTGTCCGCACGCTGGTGACGAGCGAGCTCGGAGGATCAATTCAGTGGAGCCCCCGCGACGGAGGGGGAACCGCCGTCGAAATTGTGCTGAACCTGGCCCGCGCTTAGGCGTTCGCTGTGCTTGACCGGGTGGGGCCGGGGAGAGCGCCACAATCCATGGCTTAACAAAGAAGGCCGCAGACCAATTGGTCTGCGGCCTTCTTTAATTCCGAGAACTAGGAAGCGCGGCGTGCGCGGGCAGCGCGACGCTTGAGAGCCCGACGCTCGTCTTCACTCATACCGCCCCACACGCCGGCGTCTTGCCCGGACTCCAAAGCCCACTGCAGGCAAGTGTCCACTACGGGGCAGCGGCGGCAGACGCTCTTTGCTTCCTCGATTTGCAGAAGTGCTGGTCCCGTATTGCCGACTGGGAAGAAGAGCTCCGGGTCCTTGTCGAGGCAGGCTGCGCGATTACGCCAATCCATGCTGATCAGTCACTCCATTCGTGAGAACTAGATAGGGCCTTTTGTGAAAACATTCACGAGAGGCTCCAAAGGAAAGGGGCCCGCATGGGCCCCCTTGGTCGTCTGAGTCAAGCGTTTCATGTTAACGCCTTGTAAACAAGGGGTGTTAGTGGTCGAAATGCCCGGAATCCGTGAGCGATGCATCACATCAGCCGCCAGTGCCCTCACTGCTAGATGACTATGTCCGGTAGTGTGCCAGTGTGTCAAGACCTCCCGTAAACCCAGCCCAACCCGCCTCCGGACCGGAGCGGGGAGAAGAATCCGACGCGCAGGCGCACAAGGAAACCAGTGGCACTGCCGGCGATCGCAGGCCCCGAGGTGTCGCCGTGATTTCGGCTGTTGTCCTGCTCGAAGCCCTCGCGCTGATGGCGGCCGCTGCCTGGTACGCGTACCAGTTGCTTACCGGTGCGCCGGTGCTGACCTTCTGGGGCGCCGTTTTCACGCTGGGGCTGCTCCTGGCATTCTCACTGTGGTTGTTCGCGGTGGGGCATTACCTGTTCCGCGGATACAGATGGACCCGGGCGGCTGCGTTGGTGGCGCAGTTATTCGTTTTGACCATCGGCTTTCCGACGATGACGGGCGGGCTTGTACTGCCGGGCCTGGCAATGATCATCCCTGCCGTTGCGGCGATCGTTTTCCTTTTCCACAAGGACGTCATTGCTTACGCCTCACGCACGGGCGGCACCACCGGGGTACTCTAGTCGGCCTCTAAAGGGGAACTGTCGGGCTCTGACGCGGAACTGAGGTCATCACGGGCAGGGATCCCCGTTGTGAGAACCGCTTGAAAAGGCAGAACTTCTCCTCCGTCTATCAGATAGCCGCGCCCGGGGCGCGTTGGGCGCTCTGTTTCCAGGCGCACTCCGAGGAGATCGCCATCGTGCGGTGTTCCCGGTGCCAGGATCAAGCCCATCCTTGAAGTCTGGACTTCCCGTGCCAGCGGCAATTGCTGGATCAGCGCCGGACCGGGAGTGGCTGTCATGACGACGCCCCGGACCCTTCCAAGCAATGCAGTGAGTGCTTGGCGCCCCGGGGCCTCCAGCGAATCAGCGTCGTCCACCAGCAGGACGCTCTCCGGGTCCAGATCTCCTGCATCCTGCGCAGCCGAGGACCAGAAACGGTCCGCAGACGTTCCAGCTGG
This sequence comes from Arthrobacter sp. R3-55, assembly GCF_054161505.1. NCBI lineage: Bacteria > Bacillati > Actinomycetota > Actinomycetes > Micrococcales > Micrococcaceae > Arthrobacter > Arthrobacter sp. R3-55. Next base: position 1,639,778 of record NZ_CP096423.1, read on the forward strand.
CGGGAAAACCCAGGAAACAGAAGGATTCAGGCGGCGGAGTGATGCCAAAGCGGCACTCTTTCCGGATCGATGGCTGCCGAGGATGATGCTGGCACCGTGAAGTTGGAGGGGCAGCGAAACAGGCTGCGCTTCATCCCCTCCAACACCGACCCAGAGAGGGCCGCCTGCTTGCTGTCGGGCAGCTTCCGTCACCGACGATGACATGAGTCCCTTGCTGAATTCCTGTTCATCCAGCCGATCAGGCAGGGGTCGCAGGCTGAAAGGCGGTTTTCGGAGTGGGAAGGGCACGAAAGGCCAGCGTCCCGTTTCGGGCGCTGCGCGGAACTGCGTGACCACAACATCTCCGCCGACGAAGTTCCCTGTGGCGACGGCGCGCCCTGCAATGGCTTCCACCTCCGGAAGACGCGGCCAATGGAACCGGGCCTCGTCCGTAGAGCCTGCAGGAAAATAGGCCCGGTTCTGAATCGCGGCAAAGAAGCGCGAACTGACCAATTCCCGCCCGCCGCAGATCAAAACCGCGATGCCGAGCGACCGGCCATCCCGCACGATGTCCTGCACGAGGCTTTCTGCCCAGCCCAGGGGCCCTGCGCGGAAGGACGTCGCCCAGGAGCACCACCCTGTAATGATCAAAGCCAGGGGTTCAGCGGCGTTGGCAGCGTCGCTGCTGGTGCGTCGCCGATCCATCTCCTCGGCAAGGCGTTTCAAGACACGCGCCGCAAGGGGCAATTGGTGCAGGCCGACGAGGGCTCCCATCCTTTCGTGTCCTGCGAGATCGCCCAGTATTCCGGCCGCGTCCAGGACGTAGGGATGAGGCTGGGGACCTTGGGCCGCCAGCATGGCCGAAACTGCCCGGAAGCAGGAGTGCATGCCGCTCGAAGCGCTGCCGATCATGGCAAGGTGTCCTTGTTCTGCCGGCACCCATTGCAGGTTCTCTACGGTTTGCCGCGTGGGTTTGTCGGCCAATGCCAGCGGTCCAACACTCCATGCCGCTGTTCCAGTGACGGGGGAAGGGGCGTCCAGCGGAAAAAGTCCGGTGGTCCAGGGAATTGCGGACGGCAGGGGAGGGGCCACGGGGTAGCGGGGGAGATGGCTGCCCTGCCGCTGCCAGGCATCCTGTACAGCCATAACAAGTCGCCTGACACCGTCATCGCGGTGGGCAACCTGTTGTTTGGCCATCTCGTGGGGCGGCGAGCCCTGATGGCTTGAACCGGTGGTCAGTGCCTGGGTGGTGCCCAGGACGAGCTGCGGGGAGCCGACGGCAGGGCCATCAATGGCATTGGGATCATTGGATATCGTCAAGGACGCGGCCTGGAATTCCTCCGGTTCGCTTGGGGCCCGGACCAGAAAGGCTCTTCCCGGGGTATCCGGACGTATGGAGGCAGCCACCTTGGAATTGATGATATCCACTGATTCTGCTGCAGATTGCACCCTCAGGGCGATACTGGAGGCAACGTTTGCCCGGATGTCGGCAGTCAATGCCCCTTGAGGCCTCTGTGTCGCCATCACGAGGTGGATTCCCAGTGAGCGGCCGATGGTGGCGATCCTCATGAGCTCACGAAGGGCGCCGGGAGCCTCGTCAATGAGCATTCGGAACTCGTCGATGACCAACACCAAGTGTGGAACTGCCGGATACGTCCTCGATGCAGCGCGGTGGTATTCGTCCAGATCCGTCGCGTCAGCAGCAGCGAAAAGCTCCTCGCGGTACCTGATCTCGCCCCGGAGCGATGCCAGAGCGCGATCCAAGTGGTGCCCGCCAAGGTCGGTCAGGAGGCCGACGCAGTGGGGCAGGCCTGCTAGCGGCCGTAAACCCGAGCCGCCTTTGAAATCAACGAAGAGAAAGATTGCTTGCTCCGGGGAGTACGTCAAGGCCATGGAAGCAACGAGGGTCCTCAGGAGCTCCGACTTTCCAGAGCCCGTGGTACCGGCCACCAGGAGATGCGGGCCGTCGCGCTTGAAGTCGAAGACCACGGCTCCCTGCGGACCCTGGCCCAAAACCGCCCTGAGCCCGAGCACCTTGGCAGTCTCCTCCCAGCGGAGGGCAACCCTTCGTGTCCCATACGGAAGCAGTGCATTCAGTGCGCACTGTTCAGGAACAGATTGCTGTTTTTCGGCGCCGACTTGGTGGGTTTGCGCCATGGACCGGCAGAATGCGTCGAAAACGCTGACCGGGACGAGGTCCGGCACAAAAATCCTGCGCTGGCCGTGCACGTTCAGTGTTCCTGTAGTTCCTGACTGGGAAAGTTCGATCGAGGGGCCGGATTGTTCAGCAGGCGTGCCGCATTGAAGCACCTGCCACCCACTGTGGTGTGCGGCGTCCAGAGTCAACGACAAGGCGCCCTCGTCTTCACCCGCCGGTTCATCGACGATGAGCAGCCTCCCATGGACACTGCCGCTCAATTGGCCAATGGCTGTGATGGCCGCCCTGTGCGTCGCCGCAAGAGTTACCCTCGGGAGGAACCTGGCACTTAAAGGCAACCTTCCGACGCTCCCGACTACGACGACGTGTGTCTGCACGGCGCATGGGAAGGCGGCCATTTGCATCATCACGAAACGCAGCAAGGAATCAACGTGGTCTGGAGGCCCGCCAAGGGCCACCACAGGAAGTTGCGGGTCTAAAGCCACTGCCACTGATCCGATCTCCGGTGCACGGAATATCGGGTCATCGGGTACCAGCCGGATGTTTGCCGACGCATTCGCCGTGCCCAGCCGGATCCAGCTGCTGGAAGCTTCGGTGACGGTTCCGCCGGGTAAACCTCCAAGAGATTGGGAAGAAGGCAAATCGGATTGACCCTGTGCTGAGTAGCGGGCCAGCGCTACTGATCTGCCGGACGCAGCCACAGCCAGTTCTGCAGCTGAGGGAGAGCATCGTTGGCGGCGGATCAGGTCTTCCTTGACGGCGTGTGCCACGGCCAATCCCCGTTCGCGGCGGCTCTTGCGTCCGGTCATAAAGGGGACCAGGAGGCTGACCGCAGAAATGACGGTGAAACCCAGGTACATCCACATCCCCGTGGCAAGGGCCAATCCGACGCCGGCAATCAACGGCAGCCCGGCGGTCAGGATGATCGCCGCACGGTTTCCTTGCCGCCCAGCGTGCGGCACCTCTAGGGGTTCTTCCACAGAACGACCGGCATCCCGCGAAATTTCCGGAACTGGACCCCGCTCCGTGACCACGGAGAACACACTGTTGCCGCAAAGAATTCTTGATGCCGAGGTCACGGACGCTCTTCGGGCCGGCCGTCCATCGACCAGGACCGGGTTGCCGGCCCCGACGCCGGTCAGGGTCATGGCCGTGCTGGAAACATCCAGTACAGCGTGCTCCCTGGACATACCGGGATCCGGGATGGAAACCTCAACTTTTCCGCGGCCTAGCCGGAACCGGCCTCGATGAACACGGTAAACCAAGCCGGCGCCGGGACCCGAATGAGTGAGCAGCATGAGTGGCGCTGGCTCCGGATCAGAGACATGGTGCGGGGCGGGCCCATCGACGATGACAGCGCCGGCCACCAGTGGAGGGCTGCCGACGGTTAGAGCTGTTATGTTCTGCCCGTCCACCGCCAATAATCCAGTCCCGCGCTCTTGCCTAAGAATCGACTGTAGATGGGCTCCGGACGTCCCCGGGGATACCTTGATGGTCAGTTCCTCCGGTGCCGAAAACTGCGCGGCTGCCGGCCCCCTTACCAAGGTGCACTCCAAAGTCATGGCTTCCGTCTTTCCCGTGTTCTGTAACGCGCCGGCTCTTCATGGTGTCCGGCTACACCTGACGCTAGAGGCGTTCGCGAGGTACCGCAGCGCCCGGTCAGGCGTATGTGGACAAACCGGAGGCGATCTTCGCGGACAGCCCTTGACGCTGCGGCATGGTGTCTCAGCTAAGATGAATCTCGTTGTCGCGTGTGCTCAATGAGGAAGGACCTTCACCGGTGATAGTGGTTGCGGAGAGCGCCGATGTGTCAGACAAGGCGGTAATTGGTGATGGATCAAAGATTTGGCATCTTGCCCAAGTCCGCGAGCAGGCCGAGTTGGGCGTTAATTGCATCGTGGGACGAGGTGCCTATATCGGCACCGGGGTAAAGATGGGAGACAACTGCAAAGTCCAGAACTATGCACTTGTCTACGAGCCCGCGGAACTTGAAGCCGGTGTGTTCATTGGCCCGGCAGTTGTGCTGACCAACGACACCTACCCCCGTGCTGTCGGCCCTGATGGAAGCTTGAAGAGTGCCCACGATTGGGAGCCTGTAGGCGTCACCATTCGCGAGGGCGCATCAATCGGTGCCCGCGCCGTATGCGTTGCGCCCGTGACCATAGGCCGGTGGGCCACAGTTGCCGCCGGAGCGGTCGTGGCTAAAGATGTCCCGGATTTTGCCCTGATGGTCGGAGTTCCGGCCAAGCGTCACGGGTGGGTCGGCAAAGCTGGTTTCCCGCTGCAGCGCAGCGGAGAGAACTGGGTGTGTCCGGAAACCGGCGCAACGTATGTTGAACAGAACGAGACCCTTCGAGAGGTAGAGGCATGAGCCCCGAATTCATTCCCCCCGCCAAACCCATCATCGGCGATGAAGAGCGCAAGGCCGTTGATGCCGTGTTGGCTTCCGGCCAGCTCGCCCAGGGCACGGAGGTAGCCTCTTTCGAGCAGGAGTTCTCCCAGGTCCTACTTGATGGCAGGGCCGCCGTCGCCGTGAACTCCGGAACCTCGGGCCTGCACCTGGGTCTGTTGGCTGCCGGCATCGGCGCCGGAGACGAGGTCATTGTTCCTTCGTTTACCTTCGCGGCTACAGCCAACTCCGTGGCTTTGACGGGTGCTACTCCCGTATTCGCTGACGTTGATCCTGACCACTACACGTTGGACCCGGCTTCCGTCGAAGCGAAAATTACGGACCGTACCGCGGCCATCATGCCGGTGCACCTTTACGGACACCCGTTCAACGTCGATGCGATCGGCGCGCTTGCCTCCAAGCATGGCGTCAAGGTCTTCGAGGACGCGGCACAGGCCCATGGCGCAGCAGTCAACGGACGCAAGGTTGGCACCTTCGGCGACTTTGCCATGTTCAGCCTGTACCCCACCAAGAACATGACCTCTGGTGAGGGTGGCATGGTCAGCACCGGTCTGGCCGATGTGGAGCGTCGCCTCCGGTTGCTCCGCAACCAGGGTATGGAACGCCAGTATGAAAACGAGTTGGTCGGCTTTAACTGCCGCATGACCAACATCCACGCAGCCATTGGGCGCGTCCAGCTGACCAAGGTGAATGGTTGGACGAAGACCCGCCAGGAAAACGCTGCCTTCTTTGATGCGAACATCGAAGGCGTTGTCACGCCGAAGGTCGCCGAAGGCTATGAGCACGTTTACCACCAGTACACGATCCGCATTGCTGAGGACCGTGATGGTTTCGCCAAGGCACTGCGCGAAGAATACAACGTTGGCTGCGGGGTCTACTACCCGATCCCCAACCACCGTCTTGCGCCTTTCCAGACTTCCGATGACCTTCCCGTTACGGAAGAGGCTGCAGCAAGCGTGCTTTCGCTTCCCGTGCACCCGTCACTGAGCCAGGATGACCTTGACCGCATTGTTGCAGCTGTCAATGCCGTCGCCAAGGCGGGTAGCTAGTGGCAAATCTTCGAGCAGGCCTCATCGGACTGGGAATGATGGGGCGCCACCATGCCCGCGTCATCCGTGAGCTTGAAGGCGTTGATCTGGTTGCTGTTGCCGATTCGTTCGGCGACCCACACAACGTTGCCGACGGCCTGACTGTTTTCAACACGGTGGAAGAACTCATCGCGCAGGGCATCGACATGGCTGTGGCGGCAGTTCCTACCATCCTGCATGAGGAAGTGGCACTGCAGCTCGCCGAGGCTGGAGTCCACTGCCTGGTCGAGAAGCCGATCGCCAATGATTCCGAATCCGGCCGACGCATCGCCCAAGCCTTTGAATCGAAGGGGCTCATCGGCGCCGTCGGGCACATTGAACGGTTCAACCCCTCGTTGCAGAGCCTGCGGGATCGGTTGGAGAACGGTGACCTGGGCGAGGTATACCAGATCAGCACGAGGCGGCAGGGGCCGTTCCCGGCCCGCATTGCCGACGTCGGGGTGGTCAAGGACCTGGCAACGCATGACATTGACCTCACGGCCTGGTTGGCCCAGAGCAACTTCGTCAATGTCGTTGCCCACACCACGTCCCGCAGTGGCCGTGAGCATGAGGATATGGTCACAGCCATCGGACATCTCAAGAGCGGCGTTGTGACAAATCACATCGTCAACTGGTTGTCACCTATGAAGGAACGGACCACCGTGGTCCTCGGCGAACGAGGGGCGTTCATCGCTGACACCATCTCCGCCGACCTCACCTTTGTTGAGAACGGAACGTTCCAGACCGACTGGGATTCCGTGGCGGCGTTCCGCGGTGTTTCCGAGGGGTCATCGACGCGCTTTGCCTTGGCAAAGCGTGAACCCCTCAAGATGGAGCATGAGGCTTTCAGGGATGCAGTTCTCGGAAAGTCACTGACCATCGTCACCATGGCAGAGGGGCTCGAGACACTGAGGGTCGCTGAGGCTGTTTTGGATTCCGCGAAATCGGGCTCGGTCATCACTCTCTGAGCACTTCAGATCAAGCAAGGCACCAAGGGGAGGCTGGCCACTGGCCACCCTCCCCTTGCCGTTTCCCGCGGCGGCCCGTCACTACCGTGCGCCGCCCCGGATACGGGGAACCCGCGTCATGTCGGGTAGCCTTGACCAGTAGACGTGGGCATTTCTGTGCCCGCACGCCAATACACAGGAGAGTTTGTGAACGCTGATCTCGTCGTCGTCGGCTCGGGTTTCTTTGGCCTGACCATTGCAGAACGCGCCGCTACCGAGTTGGGGCTGAAGGTCGCGGTGCTTGATCGCCGCCACCATATTGGAGGAAACGCCTACAGCGAGAACGAAGCGCAGACGGGAATCGAGGTACACCGCTACGGTGCCCACCTCTTCCACACGTCGAACGAACGCGTTTGGGAATATGTGAACCGCTTCACCAAGTTCACGAGCTACCAGCACAAGGTGTACACCAGCCATAAGGGTGAGGTGTACCCGATGCCCATCAACCTGGGCACCATCAACCAGTTCTTCCGCTCGGCCATGAGCCCCACCGAAGCGAAGGCGCTCATTGCCGAACAGGCCGGTGAACTGGCCGGGACCGATCCGCAGAACCTCAACGACAAGGGCATCCAGTTGATTGGCCGCCCCTTGTACGAGGCCTTCATCAAGCACTACACAGGCAAGCAGTGGCAGACGGATCCCAAGGACCTGCCGGCCGAGATCATCTCCCGGCTCCCTGTGCGGTACAACTATGACAACCGGTACTTCAACGATGCCTATGAAGGTCTGCCGGTTGACGGTTACACAGCTTGGATTGAGCGGATGGCGGACCACCCCAACATCGAGGTTGTCCTGAACACGGACTTCTTCGACGACGGCGAATATGGCCGGTCTTCCGTTCTTGGCCAGGTGCCGGTCATTTACACCGGGCCGGTGGACCGCTACTTCGACTACGTCGAGGGCGATCTGTCGTGGCGCACCATCGACCTCGAAGAAGAAGTACTTCCTATTGAGGACTTCCAAGGCTGTTCTGTGATGAACTACCCGGACGCCGATGCAGCTTTCACTCGCATCCACGAGTTCCGCCACTTCCACCCTGAGCGTGACTACACCAAGGACGCAACGGTCATCATGCGCGAGTTCTCACGCTTCGCTGAAAAGGGCGATGAGCCGTACTACCCGGTCAACACCTCTGATGACCGCCAGAAGCTGCTCGCCTACCGTGACCTTGCCCGTGGTGAGAAGTCCGTCCTCTTCGGCGGCCGCTTGGGAACCTACAAGTACCTCGACATGCACATGGCCATTGGCTCTGCCCTTTCCATGTACGACAACAAGATCAAGCCGCACTTCACTGGCGGCGCCAAGCTTGAAAGCGGGGGAGTGGACGCATGACGGCTACTACGAACGAAAGTCAGAAGACTGCGATGACCACCACGGATGACCTGGCACCGGCCAAGGAAAACCTGCGCATAGTTCAGCGTGTTGTTTTCCCTGCCAACCGCGACCTCGACACCCTTCCCCTGTATGTCGACCCGGACACCAGCAAGGTGAAAAAGGACGACGGCGACAGCAGCGCCGTCGTGCAGGCCGTTGGCATGACGCGGAAGCTGCACCCAGAGGACATCCTCGGCCGTGGTTCCGTGCAGGTCCGCCGAGGCGAGCGGCTCTCCTTCGGCTCCTATTTCAACGCTTTTCCGGCCAGTTACTGGCGGAAATGGACCGTTGCCACCAAGACAGTCCTGCACCTTGAAACAGAGGGCGAGGGAACGGTCATTGTTTACCGCTCCAACGCACGCGGCGCCTCGCAGCGTGTTGACTCCATCCTCGTTGAGGGCACGGCCAGCAACGACTTTGAGTTGACCCTCGCGCCCTTCGGTGACGGCGGCTGGTACTGGTTCGACCTCATCGCCGGCGGTGATGGCATGACACTGAACAGTGCCCACTGGTCGGTTCCGGATGAGGGACGCCCCCAAGGCCGCGTGACGCTGGGCGTCACCACGTTCAACCGTGCAGACTACTGCCTCGAGACGATCAAGTCGATCGACGCCGATGCCGGCCTGAGGGAGATTCTTGCCGAGCTGATCATTGTGGACCAGGGAAACAAGAAGGTTGCCGACGAAGCCGGATTTGATGTAGTCGCAGAGTCGATGGGTGAGCAGTTGCGCGTCATCGACCAGGGAAACCTGGGCGGCTCGGGCGGCTTCGCCCGCAACATGTATGAGATGGTCGTTTCCGACAAGAGTGACTACGTCATGCTGCTGGACGACGATATCGAGCTTGAGACCGAGGGCGTCATGCGCGCAGTGGCGTTTGCTGACCTCTGCCGCAAACCCACCATTGTTGGCGGGCACATGTTTGACATGTACAACAAGTCCGTTCTCCATGCTTACTCGGAGGTCGTCAACTTCTACCGTTTCCTGTGGGGACCCGTGGAAGGCCTGGGCAACCATGACTTCTCCTCTGCGGGACTGCGGTCCACCCCACAGCTGCACAGGCGTTGGGATGCTGACTACAACGGCTGGTGGATGTGCCTCATCCCGAAGTCCGTGGTGGAGACCATTGGTCTTTCCCTTCCTGTGTTCATCAAGTGGGATGACGCAGAGTATTCACTGCGCGCCCGTGCAGCCGGCTTCCCTACGGTCACTCTTCCCGGGGCAGCAGTATGGCATGTCTCATGGGCCGACAAGGATGACTCCGTCGACTGGCAGGCCTACTACCACGAGCGCAACAGGCTTATCGCGACGCTCCTGCATTCGCCGTTCCCCAAGGGCGGGCGCATCCTGCGCGAAAGCCTGAACACGGACGTCAAGCACTTGGTGTCCATGCAGTACTACCCGGAGCAGGCCCGGATCATGGCCCTTCGTGATGTCCTTGAGGGGCCGGGCAAACTGCATCAGCAACTGCCCACCACGATGCCCAAGCTCCGGGCCATGCGCGAGGAATTCCAGGACTCCCAGGTCAAGACGGATCCCGGAGCCTTCCCGGAGGTCTTCCGTAAGCGGCCGCCCAAGAAGCCCCAGTCCTACAAGCAGCCCGGTGCTCTGGGCCTGCTTCCCTGGGCTGTAAAGACCGTCCTGAAGCAAACGTTGGCGCCGGTACGTGACTCTGCAAAGGCGAACCCCGAGGCGCAGGTGGCACACCAGGATGGCAAATGGTGGAGCCTTGCGCATTTGGACAGCGCCGTCGTCTCCAACGCCGATGGCACAGGAGCTTCCTGGCACTTGCGTGACCCCAAGCTGGCCCGCCAGCTCGTGGTGGAATCGGCAAAGCTGCACGCCCAGCTCTTCTCCAACTGGGAGACCCTGCGGGCCCAGTATCGTGAAGCCCTTCCCGAAATCACTTCGATGGACTCCTGGCGGGAAACCTTTGAAGCATCGGAGCCCAGCAAGTAGCGATGTCGAACTCCACTGATACGTATGCTGTTCCGGGGGTGGGCGCCGGACTCCTGGACGTCTACCGCCGGCGGTACCTCCTTAAGCTGATTGTCCGCAAGGAACTCCGGGTCCGCTACCGGGGTTCGGTACTGGGTTTGGCGTGGTCCTACGTCAAACCGCTGGTCCAGTACGTGGTCCTGTTCTTCGCGTTGGGCATAGTGCTAAGGGTTGGCGATCAAATTCCCAACTACGCGCTGTACATGTTCTCCGGCGTTATTGTCATCAACTTCTTCTCGGAGGCGTTCTCGAATGCCACCCGATCCATCGTCTCCAATGCGGCGTTGGTCAAGAAGATCTATCTTCCGCGTGAGCTGTTCCCGGTGGCCTCCGTATGGGTGGCTGCAGTCCACTTCCTCCCGCAATTGATTGTCCTGCTGGCCGCGGCTTTGCTGAGCGGTTGGCATCCGGACATCATGCAGCTTTTCGGTGCCCTTCTAGGTTTCGTCATTGTGGCCGTAACGGCAACGGGTCTTGGCCTGCTGGCCGGCGCTATCAACGTGTTCTTCCGCGACGCCGAAAACATCGTGGACATGTTGATGATGATCGTGACATGGACCTCGCCGGTCCTGTACGACTGGACCATGATTCGCCGCTTGGCTGCGCCTTGGGTTTTGACTATCTACCAGCTCAACCCCATTACGGTTGCGGTGGAACTGTTCCACTGGGCATTTTGGTATCCAACGGTCAACCAGCCTGTCGAGTTGCCCCCGCACCTCCTGGTGACAGGCTTTATCGGACTGGGCATGGCAGCGCTGTTCCTTGTTATTGGCCAGATCGTCTTCCGACGGCTCGAGGGCCACTTTGCGCAGGAGGTCTAAATGGGTGCAGCAGTAATCGTCAAAGGCCTGAAGAAAACCTTCAATCTCCGCCACTCGCATTCCATGAAAGAAACGCTGGTGTGGCTCGCCAAAGGGCGAAAAGGGGATCTCACCAAGAAGTTCGATGCCTTGCATGACGTCAGCTTTGAGATCCAGCCAGGGGAAACCGTGGCATTGCTGGGCTTCAACGGCTCAGGCAAGTCCACGCTTCTGAAGCTGATCTCGGGCGTCATCCTGCCGGATCAAGGGACCGTTCGCACCAAAGGGCGGGTTGCAGGCCTGATCGAGGTCGGGGCAGGCTTCCACCCGGACTTGTCCGGCCGCGAGAACGTCTACCTGAATGCGGCCATCCTTGGGATGACCGAGCAGGAGATCCAGGAAAAGTTCGACGACATCGTCGCCTTCTCCGAAATCGAACAGTTTATTGACACTGAGGTGAAGTTCTACTCCTCGGGTATGTTCCTTCGGCTGGCCTTTGCAGTGGCGGTCCACACCCAACCGGATATTTTCCTCGTGGATGAGATCCTCGCGGTGGGCGATGAGCCGTTCCAGAGGAAGTGCCTGGCCAAAATCAAGCAGCTCTCTGACGAGGGCCGGACCTTGGTGGTTGTCAGTCATGACCTCGATATGATTTCGCGGATTTGCGATCGGGGAGTGGTGTTGTCTTCGGGCACGGTCCAGTTCGAGGGCCCGGCTGACCAAGCTGTGGCGTGGCTGCGGGAACGTAACTAACCCGCACAATTGCAAAGAGTCGTCTGTCAACGGATGGCTGGTGGAAGCATCTAAGAAAGGCGATCGTAGGAATGGGTATCGGCCCGCTGCTGTTGTGTGTACTCCTGATCGTTGTGTTGTGGTGGGGCCCGGGCTGGATCCTGGGAGAAGCCTTGGGCGTTCGCCGGGTTCTGCTGCCTGTTGTGGCCCCGCTGCTTGGAATGGGCGTCCTGACCGTCATCGGCGTCATGGGAAATGCACTGGGCCTGAGCTGGCAGTTGCTCCCGGTGACGGCTGTCCTTTTGGTGCTGTGCGCACTCCTTTTTGCGCTGCGGCTTGCTCTTCGGCGTTATTTCCCGGACAAGTTCGGGGCCGCTGAACAGCCGCCCGTCTTCGGCAAGCAGCGGTTTGCCGGCTCATGGTGGATCCTCCTGGCCGGACTCGTGGCAGGCGGAGCCGTTGCGGCCGTTTCGTGGATCGTGGGGACCGAAGGGCTCCAAGGGATCAACCAGGACTGGGACATACCTTGGCACGCCAACATGATCCGGCTGATCTCCGTTAACCACGAGTGGGATCCGAGCATCGCAGGCAACTTTGCCTACTACGACACCACCATTCCAGAAGCTCCCATCCGGAGTTACCCCATTGCCTTCCACGCGGTGTTGTCGCTGTTCTGGCCGATGAGCGGTGTCAGCATCCCGGTGTTCCTTAACGTCTTTGTCCTGGTGATGATGGCCGTTCAGCTGCCGTTGAGCACTATGGCTTTGACCATGCTGGTGACGCGTCGTCCGATTGCTTTGGCTGCTGCTGCGGCGGTTGCCGGATGGTTCACGGTCTACCCCTACGATCTCCTGTGGCGTGGCCCGCTGATTCCATTCTTCGCCGGCATGCTCCTGGTGGGCCCCTTCGCCCTGCTTGCAGTGAAGGGTGCGGTGGAGCGGCAGAAGTTTTGGATTCCAGGCATTGCCTTTGGTGCGGTAGGACTGATTGCCGTCCATCCCTCGCTGGCCTTCGTGGTGCTTCCTGTGCTGATCTTCTGGCTGCTTTCCGCGCTGGTCCGCCGCAAGGGCAGGATCCTCGGAATCACCGTTTACCTTGCAGTCTCAGGTGCTCTGGCCGTGGTCCTGGGCTGGCCGATCATCGCCCAGATGCTGAAGGAATCCGAGCGGGTCTCCAAGCAGGTCTGGGCCGCGGACACTGACCGCAATGGCGCAATCCAGAACATCATTTTCCTGAATCACGGGTCCATGGCAATGCCGATTCTGACGGCCCTTGTAGCGCTTGGCTGCCTGGCCGTAGTCCTGAGGATCCGGATGTGGTGGTACTTCGGTCCGGTCCTCGCCTTCGCCTTCCTCTCGGTTTACACCATGGGTACCGACAACCCGCGCTTCATGACTTTGACGGCCCCGTTTTACGATGACCAGTGGCGTATATTCGGCATCCTGGTGATGCTTCTGGTACCGCTGGCGGGCTTGGGAGTGGCACAGTTGGCCGAAGGCATCGCCTGGCTGGTGGCAAAGATACGGAGCAAGTCCGAGGACTCCACGACGGACGAAACGAAAACCGGCCGCCGGCCCAGCCATGTGGTGACTGCAGTCGCAGCCGCCGCGGTGCTCCTGGTCAGCGGTATTGCGGCCATCCCGTACTTCAAGCAAAATGCCCAGCGCATCAACATCAATACCAAAGTTGACGGTGCCACGTTGAGCGCGTCCGAAGTTGGGCTCCTCAGCAAGATTGATCAGTACGTGCCCCAGGACGCCACTGTCCTCAATGACTCCTGCGACGGTTCAGTCTGGATGTATGCACTGGGCAACCGCATGCCCATGATCCGGCATTTTGAAATTCTTCCAACGAACCGTCAGTTGTTGGTCCTCCAAAAACTCCCGGAGCTTGCCACGGATACCGAGGTGCGTGAGGCTGCTGCTGAACTGGGCATTGAATGGGTCTACATCGCTGATGGTCGAATCCGGGCGTGGGACGAGCCCAAGGCCGGGCTGACCCAGCCTGACTCCATTCCCTACCTCCAGCTGGTGGTGCGGGAAGGAAATGCTGCGCTGTACAAGATCGACTGGTCGCAGCTTCCGGGAGGCAAGGAAGCATTCGATGCTGCTGCCAAGGACCGGGTCCAATTGGACGGCGTATCCGGAATCCTTGAAAACCGGAATCCCGATGGCATAGCACCGCTAGGAAGGATCTGCTGATCATGAAGGCATTTATCTCCAAGTTCCTGGCGTCCAGTTTGTTCAAGTTCCTGCTGATCGGCGGCCTGAGCTTCCTGTTGGACCTCGGTCTGTTGGCCCTGTGCTTCCAGGTCTTCGGATGGCCGTTGTGGCTGGCGACCGGTGCGGGCTTTTGGGGCAGCTTCTTCTTCAACTACTTCCTGCAGCGCCACTTTGCGTTCAACGGCGGTGGCACCGCATTGGGTGGCGTCCTCCGCTATTCAGGTCTCCTGGTTTTCAACACGCTGGCCGTGATGGGCATTGTTGAGCTATTCCAGTTCATCGGTGCCGGCTACGTGGTAGGTAAAGTGGTTGCGACCATTGTGACCATGGGATGGAACTACTTCATTTACAAGCACTGGGTCTTCCCGCAAAAGAAGCAACCGGACAGCGGCAACGAACAGTCAGATGGCCAGTCGGGCACCGACACGCCAACACAGAAACTCACACCAAACAGCAGCGAAGGATAATCGATGTATCGAGGCGTTCGAATTGCCGCGGTAGTACCGGCCTACAAAGAAGAAAACCACATCGCACAGGTCATTGAAACGATGCCTGATTTTGTTGATGACATTGTCATTGTTGACGACTGCAGCCCGGATGACACGTCGGGGGCGGCGCGTCGTGCCGACGACGGCAGGGTCACCTTGATCCGGCATGAAGTCAACCAAGGCGTGGGAGGCGCAGTCCTGACGGCCCACAAAGCCGCGATGGAACTGGGCTCGGACATCAATGTGGTCATGGCGGGCGATGCCCAGATGGATCCTGACTACCTGCCGCAGCTTCTTGATCCGGTGGTTGATGGCTACGGGTTTGCCAAGGCCAACCGCTTCTTTTCGGGTGAGTCGTTCGCGGGCATGCCCGGTTACAGGATCTTCGGCAACATTGTGTTGTCCTTCATGACCAAGCTTGCCTCCGGATACTGGCACATCTTCGATCCGCAGAACGGTTATACGGCCATTCGCACGGAGGTACTCCGCCGCCTTCCCATGAACAAGGTCGCTGCACGATACAGCTTCGAAAACGACCTCCTGATCCACCTCAACATTCTTGATGTTCCGATTGTTGATGTGCCGATTCCAGCTGTGTACGGCAATGAGGTTTCCAGCATCAAGCTTCGCAAGGTCATTCCTGAGCTGCTTGCGATGCTCTTTGGAGGCTTCTGGCGCCGTGTCTGGTGGAAGTACATGGTGTGGTCCTTCTCAGCTGTTGCCCTCTTGCTGATCGCAGGCATCGCCCTGATTGTCATGGGCTTGGTGGCCGGGATCTGGGTACTGGCCGCAAGCGTCGGATCACCGACGGCGGGTTCGGTGATGCTCGCTGTGGTTCCCTTTGTCCTGGGCGTCCAGATGCTGCTGGTATCCCTGCAGTTGGATATTCAGGCGAGCCCGAACAGGCCCACCATGCATCCCATGAAGGAACGCACCTAGCACGTGCTGAACAGCGGAGGGGCCCGGACGCATTGGCGTCCGGGCCCCTCCGCTGTTTCACCTCGTTATGGCAGGGAAGTGAACCCTCCCCAGCCCCAACCGACCTGGCTCCGGGAGAGCCATCCGGAAGTTCCGTTGCCGGGATACAGGAACAGGTTGCCACCGGAGTCCCGGGCAAGGACGTCGTTCTTCCCGTCGCCGTTGAAGTCGCCCGGCCCGAGGATGGCGGTCATTCCACTCCAACCGCTTCCCACCTGGACCCGGCTGAGCCAGCCTCCCGTGCCGTTGCCGGGATAGAGCCAGAGGATGCCTGACGTGTCCCTGGCCAGGACATCGGTCTTGGCGTCGCCGTTGAAATCCCCGGTGCTCAGGATGGCATTCATGGAGTTCCAACCAGTACCCACTTGGACGCTTGAGATGAACCCTCCAGTGCCGTTGCCCCTGTAGAGCCACAGGACCCCGGCGGAGTCCCTTGCCAGGACATCTGCTTTGCCGTCACCGCTGAAGTCGCCCGGTGCCAGGATCAGCGTCATGCTGGACCAAGCCGTGCCGGCCTGGACACGGGTTTGGAGGCCGCCGGATCCGTTTCCGGGGTAAAGCCACAGTACGCCGTTGGTATCACGTGCCAGGATGTCGCTGCGTCCGTCTCCGTTGAAGTCCTTGGTGGGGACGATGGCATTTAGCGAGTTCCAGCCGGCGCCGAGCGAGCGTTGGGTCAACCAGGCTCCACTTCCATTTCCGGGGTAAAGCCATAGCGTTCCGGCGTTGTCGCGTGCCACGACGTCGTTCTTCGCATCACCGGTGTAGTCCTTCCAAGTGTTCGACGGCGGTGCTGTCACGGTGTAGGTCTGGGTGACGATGGCCGAACTGTTGTTGGACGTGTCCACTGCAAAGTACTTCAGTGTCATGGCAGCGGTCAGGGTGATGGCCGTGGAGTACTTGTTGGCGGCTGTAGCTGTTGGATTGGTGCCGTTGGTGGTGAAGTAGATGCTGGCACCCACCTCATTGGCCGTCAGCGTGATCTGCTGGTTGGCCGGATAGCTGCCCGCAGGCGGAGTCACGGTGACCACTGGAGGTGTTGAGTCCAATACGGTGTAGGCCCGCGTGATGACGGTGGAGGCGTTTCCGTAAGCGTCAACAGCAATGGTCTTCACAGTGGTGTTGCCGGTGAGTGCAAAGGCAGCTGTGTAGGCTTTGGTGCTTCCCGTGGCACTGGTGGCTGGGGTGGTGCCATCGGTGGTGTAGAAGATGCTGCCTGGTTCACTCGCAGACATGGTGACCAGCTGTCCCGAGGCATATCCTCCCGCAGCGGGCGCCACGGTAAGAGTCGGGGCAGTGTTGTCCAGTACGTAGGTCTGCGTCGCTACAGCAGATGAATTTCCTGCCGCATCCCGGGCGAAGTACTTCAAGGTCATCGACGTCAAGGGAATCGGGCCTGAGTACACCGGGCTTGACGCCGTGGGCGCCGTGCCATCGGTGGTGACGTAAACCGTGGCTGCTTCATTGACTGACAACGCAACGGACTTGCCGGGCCCGTACGTGCCTGCCGCCGGGTCCACCGAGACTACCGGAGGAGCCGTGTCAGGGGCGAAAACCGTCACGCTCCGTGTGGCAGTAGAGGTGTTTCCTGCGTTGTCCCTTGCTTCCACAGTGAAAGTGACGGGACCACTGGGAACGTTCGTGTAAGCCTTGGGGGAGGTGCATGCTGTGTAGGCGTTGGAGCCGAGCTTGCACCGGAAACCTGCGATATCCGTGGCCGTTGATGCGAAGGTAAACGACGGCGAGATGCCTACGGTAGCTCCTTCTGCCGGCGAACTGATGGATACCTGTGGTGCTGTCAGATCGGCGGTTACCGTAACCGAAGCGACCGGGCTGACGTTGCCGGCCATGTCCGTAGCCCGGACCCGCAGTACGTGTTGCCCTGCGGTTGTCAGATTGAGCACTTGTCCATTGGAGCAGCTTGTAAACGTGGTGGTGGAGTCCACCGAGCAGGACAGGGTTGAGCCGGGATCTGACGTGACGCCCAGGACAGGGGAGCCGTTGACGGTTGCGCCGGCAGCGGGTGATGTGATGACCGGGGCCGCGGGTGCCGTGATATCGATGGTGAAGGCCCGTGAAACGGGGAGACCTGTTGGTGCCGCCCTGACGGAGAACGTGTAGGCGCCGTTGGCCAAGGCCGTAGACGGGGTGAAGGTTCCGCCGGTGCACACTTGCCAAACCGGCGTCGCAGTGCTCAGTTGAAGACTGCACTCAAGGGCGCCGCCCGGCGGCGTCGAGGCAACCGTGAAGGTCGGAGTGGAATCGTTGGTGAAGGCCGGGTTGGTTGCCTGGGTTCCGTTTGCCGCCGTCGGACCGCTGACGATGGAGGGAACAACCCCTCCCAGGGTGAGCAGCCTTCCGCGCTGGGTGGGCTTGGCGGGATCCAGTTGGCCGGGGTCTTCGGCGACCAGGAGTTTGCCGTCGCGCATAGCCAGGCCGCCGATCTTGCTGAAGCCAAGGGCCCATTGGTTGTTGACGGTGTCTGTGCTCAGGTCAATCCTGGTGATGGTGTCCTTGCCGGTGTCGGCTGTGGTGGTTCCGCCTCCGGTTCCTGTGTAGAGGACCATGGGCGACTGCCAGTCGTAGTAGATGGCCGTCGGCTTGCCGACGTTATAGAGGGGTGCCGGGACCACGTTGGCCAAGACACCGTCCTCGGGGGCCGTAAAAACGGTGAGGCCGGAGGTCTCGGCCACGTACACCACTACCCTGCCAGCACTGTTGCGGTGCGTCGCGGCAAGGCTGAGCGAACTGGAGTTGACAGAGGCGATGGACTCGATGCTCGGATGGAGGGCTGTGGGGTTCACAATCTTGATGATTGACCTCGCGTTGGCAAACGACAGATAGATGTTGCCGTCCGGGCCGTCGCTGACTGCATTGGGCCGCAGGTCTCCGTCGAGAATGGTCAGGGCACCGTCGTATTCGAAGACACCGCTGCCGGGGTTCCACAAAGCGCGTACGACGTCGGAACTTCCGACGGCGGCATCCGGAATGAACGCGATTTCGTCACCATCGCCGTGGCTGGCAGGCGAGGGATCGATCATGGCCGGCGTACCGGCCAGAGCCGGACCGCTACCGTGTCCGGGCAGGGTCCCGCCCAGGCACGTGTTTGTTTCCAAGCCACCCGCCGTTGCGCCGGAGGCCTCGGTTACTCGACAGAATCCTGCGCGCGCATCGGAAACCCACAGCCGCCCGTCCGGGTCCACCACTGTGCCCGCAGCTTTGGTGAGACCAGTAGCCACGGTTTGCCGGGCTTGGTCTGCAAAAGCGGGGCCGGCTGTCAGCACGCCCGTAAGCGCTGCCGTTGCCAGGCTGGCAGTAGCCAGGACAGCAGTGAATTTGTGGCGTTGCCGGCTTCCGGCCGCCTTGCCTGGTGCAAGGTGGCGGGGATTCTTATGAGAGGTTCTTGAGCGACCGGCGAAGGCAAGACATGCCAAACCAAGCTGAAGAACACTGCGATTGCGCGTGTCCACCGAGGGATCCCCACTTCATTCGGATGCTCCCCAGCTCCGCATGCATTGGTTATTCGCCCCAAGCCGTTTCCGGCTGCGTCTACGTACATCTTCCACCAATTTTCACATTTGTCACTACTAAAGGCCTGAAGAAGTACCGATGGAAGCTCGTGACCGGCCCATCTTGACCACACAACTGTTGCACCGCACGATTGAGGTGGAGGCCACAATGCGCAGACTGTACCTGATGGCAGTGCCGATGATGATGGTGCTGGCCGCGTGCACTGTGCCGTCACCCGTGCCGTCCACCGGGCCCGCCAACGGAAGCAGTGCGCCGCCCACCAGCAGTGCCGGCGCTACTGCCGGACCCGGCCAGCCGACGTCGTCCGCGCCGGGTGGCAGCGAACCTGCTTCAAGTGGCAGGGAACCCCGCGGCGAGGCCCCTGCAGGCGACTACGAACCGGGCCGCTTTTCTTACTCTTGCACGAGCCTTGACGCGTCGCCCGACGTCCAGTTGTCGAGTTTGGCCGAAGTCTGGGCAGCTACCAATTACACACGCCTGGATTCTTGTGACGTCGTTTTTGCAGGGGAAGAGCCGTTTGAGCCCACGCCTCGTGAAGCTGAGGCCATTTCAACAGCCGCGCCGCAAGGAGTCGCAGCTGCTGATCAGCTGCCGACCATGCTGGAGATCCTTCGCCTCTGCACAAGAATCAGCGATGAAGCGGGGCCAGGGGGATTTGCCGAAGCCGGCAAGGAGACTTTGCTGGCGGCTGCGGAGTTCTGTCCGGAGGCTCCACAGGGAAGGATCATCGCGGCATGGGCCGAAGGCACCCGGGTGGGGGATGGCACCCACGTGGCGGGCGAAGACCTGGAACCAGGGGGATTGCAGTTGGTCAAACCGGCGGACGGGGCGGGCGGATGCAGCTGGTCCGTCACCGGCCAGGACGGCTCCTTGGTTGCCGGCGGAGGGTTCGCCGAGGCCGGCAACAGGATCGAACTGAAGCCGGGACAAAAGCTCACTAGTGACAAATGCGGAATTTGGGGGAAGATGTACTAAGACGCAGCCGGAAACGGCTTGGGGCGAATAACCAATGCATGCGGAGCTGGGGAGCATCCGAATGAAGTGGGGATCCCTCGGTGAACATGCGCAGGCGCAGTGTTCTTCAACTCGGTGTGGCAGGTCTTGCCCTGGCCGGTTGTTCAGGAACCAAAGTAGATACGTCCCAACCAGCCGGACTCGACATGGCTCCTGTGATCGCAAACGATGACAAGGTCCCCATTGAACGGCCGGAGCCTCTGATCCGGTATCAGTTCACGTGTACAGCTGCCGTTGGCAGCCTCATTGGAAAGTTCTCGAGCCTTGAAGAAGTCTGGGCTTCCACCCGCTACATGCATGTCACTGACTGCCAGGTGGCCTACGTGGGAAACGGCCCGCACCTTCTGACTCCCGAAGAACGGGCAGCTGTCAACGCGGCCATTGCGGCCGGAGCGGCTTCCGGACAGGACTCCGCATTGTGCCTGCTCATTATCAGGGCGTGCACCCGAACGGACCACAGGACGCTTGCTACATCACTTGCGGCTTACGGGATACCCGTAGTCAAGGGTGCTTTGACTTTGGCGCCCTTGGCTCCGCAGGCTGCACAGCTCACCAGATGGCTTAAGACCGCAGTGCCTCAATAGCCCTGTAGTCCGACCCCGGGGCTGCTCATATCGGTCCCTTTCAACCACACAAAACTGCGGGATCACATGGTCTAATGAAAGTGGTCTCACGTATTGGCTGTTCAGCGTAAGCGGGAAAAAGAAATTTGTTGAAATAAAACAAGCATTACCCGTTGCGCACAATCAAGGAGTGATCTTCATGGCGTTCAGAATTGGAACTGCAAGCGCTGACATAACGCCGTCGCTGAGCACCAATCCCTACATGGCAGGATATGGTTCAACCGACGGTGGACGCGAGGCCACCAGCAGTTCGCCATTTGAACCGTTGTATGCACGGGCGATTCTTATCTGGGAAGACGCCCACCCCCATATCATCATCAGTTTGGATGTCCTGGCCCTGCCTCGGGCCATGCATCAAAGGATCCGTAACAGGATCATCGGCCTAGCTGCGTGGTCCAGCAGCGACATTCTGATTCAGGCCACACATACTCATAATGGTCCCGCACTGATTGACACCCTTCATCCCTTCATGGCGTACGGGCTCGCAGATCTGGGTTTGGTGCGTTCCTACAGTGACGATCTCGAAGACACCATTGTGAACCTTGCGCAGGAAGCACTTGATGCCGACGAAACGGCGGTGACCTTCGACTACAAGGTTTCAACCCAGAACTTTTCAGCCAACCGTGTAGGGCTGCCTTACACCGAAACGGCCGTGCCGATTCTTGTGGCCAGGCGGGGCAATGGGACGCCGGCGGCAGTGATTTTCAGCTACGGCTGTCACCCGATCAGTGCCGGCTTGAGGACACTTTTTGACGGAGATTTCGCAGCAGGGGCCTGCAATTACATTGAAAACCGGAACCCGAACTGTTTTGCCATGTTCGTCCAGGGCCCGGCCGGTGACCAGGACCCCGGTGGAGTCCGCGGCTGGGAATTGAGGGACAGGCACGGGGATGCGCTGGGTGCCACGGTGCACTCGTCCATGCAGTCAGCCGGGCGTGCCCTCAGCGGCCCTATGGTCACGCGCTACCAGGAGGTCCAGTTGCCTTTGGATATCACCCCGACGGCGGGCAACCTCGCTGCCGTGCGTGCCGCCTACGTAGCCCGTCTGGGAAACCCCAACGGCCAGCCCCAGTGGTATCAGCGGCATGCCCAGGTCATGATCGGACGGATCGACAGCAACAGTTTTGAGACGGCGGTGCCGGCGCCCTTCCAGGTCTGGAAATTCAACGGAAGCCCCCAATTGAAAATCGCGATGATCGGCGGCGAACTCGTCAGCGGATATGCGGCCTATTTCCGCGGGAGGAATGGCGGGAACAATGGAATTATTGTTGGCGGGTACGCCAATGAATCATGCTGTTACATCCCCAGCAATGAATTCTTTCCGCCTTTCATGCCGCTTGGCAGCTACGAGGGCGGGTGGGAACCGGATTTCCCGGGAATTGCCGGTGGTTCAATGACGGTGTATGGCCATTTGGCTCATTTCAAGGCGGGCACCAACGGTGTGGAGACAACTCTGGTCAATGCCATGAATGCCCTGCTTGCCTAAGGGGATTGGTGGGTTGCTGGTGCAGGCCGGCCCAGGGACTCCTCGGACCGGCCGCACTGACGGCGCCGGCTGTTACTTGGCAGCCGGCGACAAAATTGTCAGGTTGCTCCAGCCCGTGCCGATCCTTGACGGTGTTCCCCATGATCGGTTGGAGCCGACGGGGTAATACCGCAGTTCACCGCCGGTGGTCCGTGCGACGATGCCCAATGAACCGGCACCAGCGAAACCACGGACCGCTCCGAACCCCGTAATCACGTTCCACCCCGTGCCCACAACGGAAGCTGTTTCCTGAACGAAGTTGCCCGTGCCGTTCGAACGGTACAGCTTGAGATCGCCGGTGTCCGTCTTGACGAGGAGATCGGCGTTTGAGTCCTTATCGAAGTCCACCTGCGTAATCTCCAGCCCCGTCCAGCCGGCACCGATGGCTACGCCGGTGGAAACTGTTTTTCCGCTGGGGTTGTTGAAGTAGTACAACCGGCCGGTGGAGTCATATCCAACGATTCCGGGATGTGCGTCTGCCTTCTTCCAGGTGCCGACACTCAGGGTCCAGCTCTTCCAGTTGCTTCCGAGGGAGATCGCGGCTCCAAAGCCACTGCCGTTCCTGCCGGGGTAGACGTTCAAGCGGCCGTCAGACCATTGCGCCACGATGTCCAGGGCGCCGTCCCCGTTCCAGTCTGTGACGAAGCCTGCCTTCAAGCCTGCCCAACCCGTTCCGATCAGGTCTTCCGGCAACAACGCAGTGGTGCCGGTGCCAGGGTATCGGTAGAGGTTTGCATCGGGCCGGACTGCCAGGATGTCCTCTTGGTCGATGCCAAGGGTGGACTCGACGTCCAGTGGCGCTCCGCTGATGAGGCTCGCGTCGTTCCACCCCACCCCGACGAGGCTGCGGGTGCCCCATGTTCCGGAACCGGCCGGGTAGTAGTAGAGGTCGCCGTTGGATGCCCTGGCATGAAGTCCTTGTGAGTCAGCTCCCTTGAAATTAACTGAGGAGCTCACTGCTGTCATGCCACCCCAACCGGAACCAATGACCCGGCCCGGCTCACTGATGAAGCTGCCCACGCCATTGGATCGGAACAATCGTAGGGTGCCGTCGGTGGTGCGTGTGACGATGTCCTGGTTGCCGTCGCCGTCGAAGTCGATCTGGTTCAGTTGGTGGCCGCTGAATCCGGTTCCTATCAGGACGCCGCTACCTAGTCCGCCGCCACCGCTGTTCGAGTATCTGTAGAGGTTCCCGCGGTAGTCCTGTCCGATCACACCGGGATAGGAATCCTTGAAGTTCCACCAACCTACGGTGAGGGACATTTCCTGCCATCCGGAGCCGACTTGGATGGGTGGGTAGAAGGAGCCGCCGGGAGCGCCACGGAAGACCTTCAGCGTTCCATCGGACCATTGGGAGAGGATGTCCTGGACGCCGTCCTGGTTCCAGTCCACCACGTAGAGTGCCTTCGCGCCGGCCCATCCTGAGCCTATGTTGACAGGTCCGGTGATCCTGCCGGCCCCGTTCGCCGGGAAGGCGTCCAAACGCCCTGCCGCGCTGGTGGTCAGGATGTCGGCAGCCGATTTGATGGAGGGGTTTGAAGGGGTGGAAACTCCTCGGGCGAAGGTCCGCAGCTGGTCGTAGCTGCCGTTGAAAATGTTGGAATCGCCCTCAAAGGGGCCGGTGCTGCTGTACTGCCACATGGTGTAGTTGCCCCAACTGACCGGCATGGAGCCAGGTGAGTTGGTGGGGTTGTTCCAATATGAGGCGATCCAGAGGGGATAACTGCCGAACGTCGTGTTGCCAACGCAGGTGTTCCACCAGTCAGTGGTGCTGTAGATGACAGGGAAGCGGCCGGTCAGGGCCTTGACGGTATTGCCAAAGTCGGCTGCCCATTGGCCCAACTGTGCTTTCGACATGTCATAGCAGGTATTGCCGAAATAGAACCCGTTGATGGTTCGCCCCGCGTAGGGGTTGTATTCGATGTCCAGGACGGGCGGGAGGGTATAGCCGTCATCCGTCCATCCTCCACCGTTGGCGACGAAATAGCGGGCTTGGTCCGCACCTGATGACCAGTTGGGGATGGCGAAGTGATACGCGCCGCGCACCATACCCACGTTGCGGGAACCGTTGTACTGCTGGGTGTAATTCTCGTTGAGGTAGTAATTGCCTTCGGATGCCTTAACGTATGCCCAGCGCGACCCCTGGTTCCACTGGCTTTGCCAGTTCACGTTTCCTTGGTGGGCGCTGACATCCTGGCCGGCGACCCCGATGGTAGGCCGCCAGTGGCTGGGGTCGGCCGCCATGGGCACGGCGGTGCCGATTGCGGACCCCGCCGCCCGCGAGCCCGAGGCCCCCGATGCCTCTTTGCCCTGCTTTGCTGCCAGGACACGGGGAGACCTTTGCCCCATTTCCGCGCCGCCGGCAGGGATGGCAGCCCGCATCGCTGCCTTCATGGCCTCAGCATCAGGGGCGTTGCCAGGCATGGCCTGTTTCCTGGCCGGCTGCTCCCCGGAAACGCTGCCGGAACCGGCCGCGGGTGAGGGTTCGACGGCGGGCAGCGGCTGTTGCTGCTCCGGCGCCTGCTGGATGGCGGGAGGTTCACTGCCCGGAGTGGTGGCGGGGGCCTCATCAGGTGCGGGTTGCGGCCCCTGCGCGGGACTTCCCGATTGAGCCGCCGGAGATGGAGCTGGACGTGGTCCTTCTGTCTCTGCCCAGGCAGTCGATCCCAGGCAAGAGCCTGCTACCAAGGCGATCGTCAACGCTAGCCCGACCCGAGCCAGCGGCGTGCGGCGGGACGGTGCACTTGAACGTCTATTCATCTTCATTTCCGGCCCTGTACCGCGGCTCAGCGGCGCATGGGTGGCTTGCGGACAAGCTCCGGGGCGGGCGCCTGCGCATGAGACCAAAGGCCAGCTCCTAACGGGCTTTACCCTAACATCCTGAAACTGGAGTGACTAGTGGGAATGAGGTTGCTGACGTGACTAGTGATTCCCGGTTATCCACATGGCGTTTCCAGCGGCTTGATGGGGTGTTGGTGCTCGCCTAGCGTGAATAAGGCGAGATATTCCTCTCGTTTACCGAATTCATGGTTGGTTGGGGAAGAAGTGGAAGCTGTAAGGATCGTCGAAGGAGAAGTCAGGGAGCTTATTCGCCGACGGGGACTGGATCCACTCGAGCAAGCTTCGGACGTCAGGCTCCTGGTGGAAGCAGCAGTGAATGACTACGATGAGCGCGCGCTCCTCGGTCCACTTCCCGCCCTCGGCCACCTTGAGACCGCCCGACGGCACATCTTTGATGCCGTGGCGGGCTTCGGACCGCTGCAACCGCTCCTGGACGATGCCGCCATTGAAGAGGTCTGGATCAATGCGCCGAACCAAATTTACGTTGCCCGCAATGGTGAATCGGAACTGACGGCCATCAGCCTAACTGAACAACAGGTCCGGGACCTGGTGGAACGAATGCTCAAGAGTTCGGGGCGCAGGCTGGACCTTTCGTCCCCGTTCGTCGACGCTGCGCTTCCGGACGGTTCAAGGTTGCACGTGGCCATCCCGGACATCACCCGAAAACACTGGGCAGTCAACATCCGGAAGTTCATCGCCCGCGCGAGCCGCCTCGAACATTTGGTCGAGCTTGGCACCCTTACTCCACAGGCTGCGCGTTTCCTGGGAGCAGCTGTGGCCAGTGGTCTCAATGTCCTCGTTTCCGGGGCCACCCAAGCAGGGAAGACAACCATGTTGAATTGCCTCGCAGCGCACATTGGTTCCCGTGAACGTGTCATCACGGTGGAAGAGATCTTCGAACTGCAACTCCCGCTACGCGACGTCGTCGGATTGCAGTGCAGACAACCCAACCTTGAAGGAGAAGGCGAAATTCCGTTGCGACGGTTGGTCAAGGAAGCATTAAGGATGAGGCCGGACCGGCTGGTGGTGGGAGAAGTGCGCGAAGCCGAGAGCCTCGACATGTTGATAGCGCTGAATTCGGGCCTGCCCGGTATGTGCACTGTCCATGCCAATTCCGCGCATGACGCCGTGACCAAGATCTGCACGCTCCCGCTCCTGGCAGGGGCCAATATCTCCAGTTCTTTCGTGGTACCCACCGTCGCATCCTGCATCGACCTCGTAGTTCACTGCAGCCGCCACTCGACGGGACAAAGGCAAGTGACCGAAATCCTGTCTCTCGGACGGAGGGTCGAAAACGGAATCATCGAGTCCTCAAGTGTCTTTGGCATGGTAGGTACTCAGTTGCTGCCACGGGCCAACTCCATGCCCGCTGCGGAGAAGTTTGCCCGGGCAGGTTTTGACGTCGCCGCACTATTGGAACTGAACTGATGGTGGCCCTCCTCGGCATACTCTGCGGCTTGGGGGTCTTCCTCATCTGGTGGTCGGCCTGGGTCCAGCCTGATGCAGAAGCAAAGGAACCGCGCCCCGGGCGCCTGGACCTCCTTCTTACCTCAGCGGGTATTGAAAAAGTGACGGGCGGGGGCCTGCTCCTTACATGTGCAGGTTTCGGCCTTTTCGCACTGCTGGTGTTCTTCGTTGTGACAGGATCGCCACCGGTGGCCGCCTGCTTTTCCCTCTTTGGTGCTTGGGTTCCCTTCGCAGCTGTCCGTTGGCGTGCGCACAAGCGGCGGGCCGCACTTCGACAACTGTGGCCGGATGTCGTGGACCACCTGCGCTCCGCCATACGCGCTGGTCTCGCCTTGCCGGAGGCACTCATTCAATTGGGATACAAGGGACCTGAAGAACTTCGCACACTCTTCCTGGATTTTGGGGCGGATTACAGATCCGGCGGACAGTTCGAGGCCGCCTTGAACAGGCTCAAAGCACGGCTGGCTGATCCCGTGGCAGACCGCATTATCGAGGCACTCAGAATGACCCGGGAGGTAGGCGGCTCGGACCTTGGCCGAATGCTGGGCACTCTCGCGGAATTCCTGAGGGACAGCGCCCGCACGCGGAGTGAGCTCGAAGCCCGCCAGTCATGGACCATCAACGCAGCACGGCTGGCTGTAGCCGCGCCCTGGATCGTGCTGGTCGTCATGGCGGGCCGGCCTGAAGCGATGCTGGCCTACAACACGGGTACAGGTGCCATGGTCCTGCTCGGTGGGCTGCTAGTGTCCGTTCTCAGTTATTCGGTGATGTTGCGGGTTGGTGCTTTGCCCGAGGATCAGCGGGTGCTTCGATGACACCTGCTACTGCGCTCGCTGTGCTCTGCGGCCTGCTTCTTGGGGCGGGCTGCTGGTTGATCCTGGTGCGCCTGCCGTTCATGCGCGGGAACACGTTCTCGGACCGCATCGAAGCCCAGCTCAGATCCCGAAACCTGGAATCGCGGCTTCTGCGTACACCAACCCACAACCTCACGCCGTTCGGACCACTGGAGCGGATATTGCGCCCCATCATTGGTGACGCCATCACCTACCTCTCCCGGTTTAAAGTCGGATCTGCCGCACTGGGGAAGAGGCTGGCACGTGCTGGCTCTTCCAAGACCACCTTGGATTTCCGTGCCGAGCAACTCCTCTGGGCAGGTGGCGGTTTCATAGCGGCAGTTCTCGTCGTCGTGATCGGTGCCACCGCCGGGCAGTTCAGCCCGGCTTTCCTTGTGGTTTGTGTCATCTCGGGGGCAGCGGGAGGTTACCTGCTGCGCGACTATGTGCTGGGCCAACGGATCAAGAAGCGGGAGTCCGCGATGCTGTCCGAATTTCCGAGCCTCGCAGAGCTGATGGCGCTCGCCGTTGCTGCGGGCGAAAGTGCCATGGGCGCCATGGACAGGGTGAGCCGCAGTTCAAGCGGCGAGCTGTCTGCAGAATTTGCCCTGGTCCTGGCCGACGCCCGGTCCGGCAAGTCACTGTCCGAGGCACTCCAAGCTTTTGCTGCCAGATCCGATCTTCCTCCCTTAATCAGGTTCTTTGACGGGTTGGTGGTCGCAGTTGAGCGGGGGACACCTTTGGCCGATGTCCTCCGGGCACAGGCTGCAGATGTCAGGGACGCCGCAAAACGCGAGCTCATGGAGTCTGCCGGCAGGAAGGAGATTGCCATGATGGTGCCGCTCGTTTTCGGAGTGCTTCCGCTGACTGTCATCTTTGCCGCCTTCCCTGCGATGGCCGCGTTGCAAATCAGCCTGTAGTCCTGCAGCACCTACTGCCGCTGGGCCGCTCCAACCATGGAGCAGCCCGGCCGGTCCCAAACCAACCAGTCCGTCCAAACCAACCAGTCCGTCCAAACCAACCAGTCCGTCCAAGCCAACCAGTCCGTCCAAGCCAACCAGTCCGTCCAAACCAACCATGCCGTGGCAGCAAGCCGGTCCATCGCAACATCTTGCACTTCACGCCACGGTCGTACACCGAACTATTCATCCTGGGGAGAACCATGAACCGTATTGCAAGCAAACTGTCAGCCGCAATTTTCCTGATCCTTGTCAGCATCACGTGGATCACGGTCCCGTTGAGGAGGCAGTCCCGTGCCGAGGATCGTGAGCGTGGTGATGTACCTGGCTGGGTCATGATCACGTTGATGTCGGCTGTGCTGGTTGCCGGCCTCCTCGCCATGGCCACCCCTGCGCTGGAGGGCCTGTTCGATCAGGCGATAGAGAACGTGGGCCAGTAGGGGATGCGGCCGGAACTCGGCGCCGTTGTTCCAAATTCCCGTCACAATCAACGACGCAGCGGCTCAGAAGAATGTGGCTCCGCCGTCGTTGACTTTGTCCTGATTGGTGCGCTGTTGACGCTCTTCTTTATGGCGATCGTTCAGCTCACGTTGGTGCTGCATGTACGGAATACCTTGATTGATGCTGCCGCCTCCGGTGCGCGTTATGGAGCCTTGGCGGACCGCACTCCGGCGGATGCACGTGCCCGTACTGAGGAGTTGATCCACTCTGCGTTGAACAGCGACTTCGCCCGGGACATCGTATGTAGCGACGTCGTGGTGGATGGGGCCCGCACCTTGGAAGTGACGGTGAAGGCCCCCTTGCCCGTGGTGGGACTGATTGGCCCTGGCGGGTTGCTGGAGGTGAAGGGGCAT
Organism: Arthrobacter sp. R3-55; assembly: GCF_054161505.1. Taxonomy (NCBI): domain Bacteria; kingdom Bacillati; phylum Actinomycetota; class Actinomycetes; order Micrococcales; family Micrococcaceae; genus Arthrobacter; species Arthrobacter sp. R3-55. The sequence goes on from NZ_CP096423.1 coordinate 1,668,637, forward strand.
GCCGCACTCTAGGCCGCTTCCCCAATTGCTGTTTGCCGTATGGCAACGGACTCGGGAGGCCTTGTGCCTCGCGACGGAACCTGCTGCCGGAGGTCCGGCCGGAGGATGCGAACGAAGGCCCAACGGTGCGGAGAGCGAGAAAGGCAGCGCTGTGGTGGAATTTACCTTCCTGGCCGTACTGCTCATGGTTCCGGTGGTGTATTTCGTGGTGACCGTCGGTCAAATCCAAGGTGGGTCCTTTGCCGTCGTCGGGGCCGCCGACCAAGCCGCCAAGGTTTTCGTAGCCGGGAATGATGTTTCCGGTGCCAGGGCTGCGGCCGAGCGGGCTGTCCTCCTTGCACTGGGGGACTACGGCCACGTTCCGGAACAAGCCACGGTGGAGGTGGCGTGTGACAGAGCCGATTGCTTGTCGGCAGGATCCAAGGTGACGGTCACGGTCTCCTTGGATGTTCATTTGCCCTTGATGCCCTCTGGGAACTCGCCGGGTTTGACCGCCGCACGGTTGAGCGCTTCGGCAACTCAAGTCGTAGGACGCTTCCTGTGACACAGTCGCGTCCCTGTGGTCAGGCACGCGAAGAGGGCCAGATCGCCGTTCTCATTATTGGCTTCGTTGTCCTTGCGCTTCTCCTGGCAACTGTGGTCATGGCGGCCTCGGCGGTTTACCTTGAGCACAAGAAACTGTTGTCCTTGGCAGACGGAGCAGCACTGGCCGCTGCCGACACCTTCTTGGTGGGCGATATCGGGGGCGGGAGCCAGCCGCGTCCTGCATTGGTGGATGAGCGTGTGCACATCGGGGCAGCGTCCTACCTCGCAGGCAGTGGCGCCTATTCACAACACGATCGGCTCACCTTGGCAGCCGGTACGGGCAGTGAAACCGGAGGTACGGCCGTGGTGGTCCTATCCGCGGTGGCCCATCCTCCGGTGATCAGTTTCCTCTTACCTGACGGAATCCTGGTGGAGGCCCGTTCGGTAGCCCGGTCCACCTTGACCCAGTAACGGTCCGGGTCATGGTCCGGCATGAAAGAAGGGGGCCGTCGGGGGAGCGTGATCCATAGCGTACGCTGGGATGACCATGGCTGAGATAGATTTTCCCGCAGAAATCCGCGCACTTCGCGCAACTTACAGCTCCATCGAGAATGTCACCGATGTTGAAGCACTTAAAGCTGAGATCGCTGAACTGAGCGAGCAAGCCGGAGCCCCGGACCTTTGGGACGATCCGGCTTCCGCCCAAGTGATCACCTCGCGGTTGTCGCACCGCCAGTCCGAAGTTGAGCGTCTTTCCAAGCTCGCTTCCCGGATCGATGATCTCGAAGTCCTGGTGGAACTGGGCCAGGACGAGGGCGACGACGACTCCATGGCGGAAGCTGCAAAGGAATTGTCGTCCATACGCAAAGCACTGGCGGAACTCGAAATCACCACGCTGTTGTCAGGCGAGTACGACGAACGCGAAGCCGTGGTGACCATCCGGGCGGGCGCCGGGGGTGTGGATGCAGCAGATTTCGCCGAAATGCTGATGCGGATGTACCTGCGCTGGGCCGAACGCCACGGGTACCCGACCACCGTGATGGATACGTCCTATGCCGAGGAGGCTGGACTTAAATCCGCCACATTCGAGGTCAAGGCGCCGTACGCGTTCGGCACGTTGAGCGTCGAGGCAGGAACCCACCGCTTGGTCCGCATCAGCCCCTTCGATAACCAGGGGCGTCGGCAAACGTCCTTCGCGGCAGTCGAGGTTATTCCGCTGATCGAACAGACGGACTCCATCGAAATCCCGGACAACGAAATTCGCGTAGATGTCTTCCGATCCTCAGGGCCGGGCGGGCAGTCGGTCAACACCACTGACTCCGCGGTGCGCCTGACCCATATCCCCACGGGCATTGTGGTCTCGATGCAGAATGAAAAATCGCAGCTGCAGAACCGGGCGGCCGCCATGCGCGTACTTCAGTCACGCCTTCTCCTGGTCAAGAAGGAACAACAGGACGCCGAAAAGAAGGCCTTGGCCGGGGACGTCAAAGCTTCTTGGGGAGACCAGATGCGTTCCTACGTCCTGAACCCATACCAGATGGTCAAGGATCTGCGAACGGAACACGAAGTGGGCAACACGTCAGCTGTGCTCGATGGCGACATCGACGACTTCATCGACGCAGGGATCCGCTGGCGCACCGGCAACCGCAACGCGGCCGCCAACTAGGACCCCGGCAACCAACCGGATTCTGCGACACGCCCGCCAAAGCCAGCTAAACCCAGCCTGCGCGTGCGTATAGTCGAGTGGCCGGTGCTCTCACTTCCCCCATCGAAAGCCCGCGCTCCGGCTGTTGGACTGGGCGACTACGTCATGTCCGGCGGGGTTCTAAAGGGCCATGATCAGATTTGAGAATGTCACCAAGGTCTACGAGCAGAATGCCCGACCGGCGCTCGACTCTGTCAGCCTTGAGATCAACCGCGGCGAATTCACCTTCCTCGTAGGTGCGTCGGGCTCGGGTAAGTCCACTTTTCTTCGCTTGATCCTGAAGGAAGACAAAGCCTCGTCCGGATCTGTCTATGTTGCCGGACAGAACGTTGCGAACATTTCGAGCTGGCGTGTACCCAAACTTCGTCGTGGCATCGGCGTTGTCTTCCAGGATTTCCGCTTGCTCCCGCAGAAGAATGTTTTTGCCAACGTTGCCTTCGCGATGCAGGTCATTGGCAAGAGCCGCTCGATCATCCGCGAAACCGTTCCCGAAGTGCTGAAGACCGTGGGACTGGAGGGCAAGGAACGCCGCATGCCCCATGAGTTGTCAGGTGGTGAGCAGCAGCGCGTGGCGATCGCCCGCGCCGTCGTGAACCGTCCCGGCATCCTGCTGGCCGACGAACCCACCGGCAACCTGGACCCCATTACCTCGATGGGCATCATGGGGGTCCTGGACAAGATCAATCAGAATGGCACCACAGTAGTCATGGCAACCCACGACGACGACATCGTCAATGAAATGCGCCGTCGCGTAGTTGAGCTCAAGAACGGCAAGGTCATCAGAGACGAAGCCAAGGCGCTCTACACCTCCATGATTCCGGTGGTTGGTGAATCACGCCGCCTGCGCGATGCCAGCGGCGAGGAACTCAACCGTGCTCAGGGGGCGCAGCTGTGAGGCTCCTGTTTATCCTCGGGGAAATCGGCAGTGGACTGCGCCGAAACCTTTCCATGGTCATCTCCGTAGTGTTGGTGACTTTTGTTTCCCTCACGTTCGTAGGCGCTGCGGGAATGCTGCAGATGCAGATCAACCAGATGAAGGGCTACTGGTACGACAAAGTCCAGGTGGCTGTTTTCCTCTGTAACGACGGTTCGACGGCGGTCGGCTGCGCTTCCGGTCCGGCGACCAAGGAGCAGCAGGAGAACCTGCAGGCAATGCTCGAATCCCCGGCCGTCAAGCAATACATCAACGATTTCCAGTTTGAATCCCAGGCTGAGGCCTACACACACTTCAAGGAACAGTTCTCCAATTCCCCGATTGTTGATTCAGTTTCCGAGGACCAACTGCCGGCCTCGTTCCGCATCAACATGAAGAACCCGGAAAAGTACCAGATCATCAGTGAGACGTTCTCCTCACAGCCCGGCGTCGAGACGGTGAGCGACCAACGGCAGGTTCTGGAACGCATCTTCTCCTGGATGAACGGTGCGTCTGTGGCTGCGATGGGCGTAGCAGTGGTGATGATATTCTGCGCGGTCCTGCTGATCACCACAACCATCCGGCTCTCTGCCTTCAGCCGACGGCGGGAAACCGGGATCATGCGGCTTGTCGGTGCTTCCAAGACAGTGATCCAACTGCCCTTCATCCTGGAGGGCGTTATCGCTGCCGTGGTGGGGGCAGTCCTGGCTTCGGTGACGCTCTGGTTGATGGCGCACTTCTGGCTCAACGGTGAACTCTCGACACAGTTCCTCAACACGCCCTTTATTTCCTCTGCCCAAGTACTGGTAATAGCGCCGGTGCTGATTGCCTTGGGTGCGGGCCTGGCCGGGATATCCTCGCTCTTGACCCTCCGGCGATACTTGAAGGTTTAGCGATGACCGCTAAAGCCCGATCACCCTTCATGCTGACAATCGAAAAGGACTCCTGATGACCGCGTTGGACCCAATCTCCCTGCGCCGGCGACTCGCGTCGGGCAATGCTCGGATCATGGGTGCCGTGCTCGCAGTGGGTCTGGCAATCAGTCTCCTGTCGGGCGCTCCCGCTGCCCGGGCCGACAACCTTGAAGACCAGCAAGCCGCGCTTGAAGCTGAAGCCGCCAGGGTTCAGGCTTCCCTCGAATTTGTCGATGCCAACATCGCCAAAGCTGCCGGCGACCTCGTCATCTACCAAGGCCGCCTTCCTGGCGCCCAGCAGGCACTGCTTGAGGCGCAGGGGCGCGTTGCAAGCGCGGTCAAGGAAGTTGAAGCTTTGTCGGCCAGGGTTGAACTTGCCCAGCAGAACAAGGCCAAGATCACCGAGCAGTTGGAAAGTGATAAGCAAAAGATCACGGACACCAAGAAACTGATCGGCCAGATAGCGTCCCAGGCGTACAAGTCGGGAGGCGTCCCCACAAATATCGCCCTTCTGTTCGGGTCCAGCGAATCAGGCAACCTGACCGAGTCCATGGACCTGGCGGACCAAGCCATGCGCAGCCAGAACGCCGCCATGACCAAGCTGACGCAGCAGAACGCCACCAATGTGAATTCCCAGGCGAGGCTCGTAGCCGTCGAGGAAGAGATCCAGGACCTCAAAGCGAAAGCGGACGCTGCGCTTGAGCGGGAGAAATCGGCAAGGGACGAGGCTGCGAACAAGAAAGCCGAAGTCGACAAACTCATCGAAGACACTACCCGGCTTAACGGGCAACTTCAGGCAGCCAAGCCCGGTATCGAGGCCAACCTGGCCCGGGTGAAGGCTGAGCAGAACACCGTTGCCGCTGAGATCGTAGAGCGCGACCGGAAACTCAGGGAAGCATGGGAAGCCGAGCAGCGCCGCCTCGCTGAAGAAGCTGCTGCTGCCGCGGCGGCTGCGGCTGCAGCCCAAGGCCGTCCCGCGCCGCCGGAACAGCCGTATGTTCCGCCGGCGGCAGGTTCCCCGTCCGCCTTCGGACTGCGTCATCCCTTTGCCAGTTACGTTCCCATCACGTCCGGATTCGGGTGGCGCGCAACGCCGCCTGGAACCATCGACTTCTACGGCACGGGTGGCTACATGCACACTGGCATCGACTTCGGAGCGGCCTGTGGCACTCCGGTTTACGCAGCGGCTGCAGGGGAGGTCTTCAACTCAGGATGGAACTCCGCCGATGGCGGTGGATGGCGAGTGAAACTTTCCCATGGCGTGGTTCAGGGAAATTCGCTGACCACCATTTATTACCACAACAGCAGCATTGTGGTTTCGAACGGCCAGCGCGTCTCGGCCGGCCAACTGATCGCCTATTCGGGAAGCACCGGTAACTCGACAGGATGCCACGCCCACTTCGAAACGTGGCTGAACGGTTCCGCCGTGGATCCCATGAACCTTCTCTAAGGCGCGCAACGGCGCGGGACTGCCCCGTCGCTGGCGTACACTAGTTGAAATCCGCATCTAACAAGGAGTTCTACCGTGCCCAAGGAAAGTGGCCGTAAGGTAGTGGCCACCAATCGGAAGGCCCGGCATAACTACCATGTCTTGGACACCTATGAGGCCGGCATCGCCCTCATGGGAACCGAGGTGAAGTCCCTCCGCGAGGGGCACGCTTCCATGGTGGACGGTTTTTGCACCTTCTACAACGACGAGTTGTGGATGGAAGGCATCCATATCCCTGAGTACCACCAAGGGAGCTGGACCAACCACGCCGCGCGCCGCCGTCGTAAGCTCTTGCTGCATCGCGAGGAACTGGACAAAATCTCGCAGAAGATCCGCGAGTCCGGTTTCACCGTGGTGCCGCTCCAGCTTTACTTCCTGGACGGCCGGGCCAAGGTGGAAATCGCCATTGCCCGCGGCAAGAAGGACTACGACAAACGTCAAACCCTGCGTGAACAGCAGGACAAGCGTGAATCGTTGCGTGAGCTGCGGGAACGCAACCGCCGGTAGGGAATGTTCCACCGTTTGAATGCGTTATGATGGATAGTCCGAAGGGAACTCGAAGTAATCGAGGCTCCCATCGGGTTTGGTAACAAAATACGGGGATGATCGGTTTCGACGATGTTAGTCGCGACAGGTGAAGCGGGCCGAGGATGCAGAATTATCTCGTAAACGCTGTCTGCAAACCAATAAGTGCCGAATCTAAGCGCACTGACTTCGCTCTCGCTGCCTAAGCAGTAAGACAGTCCGTCAGCCCGGGGTTGCTATCGCCCCGGTTCCTGGCGTCATTTAGATAGCCACTGCTGTTTGCCTTCGTCATTGAGGTAAACGGGACTTTTAGATGACTGGGCCCGGATCAGCCACCTGTTCGCAGGATGGCTGGGGCCGAGAAAATCCGACGCGAACTGCGCCCGGAGAAGCCCTGACAAAACGACATCGGACGGGGGTTCAATTCCCCCCATCTCCACCCCAGGAAAGCCCTCGGATCCTCGTGATCCGGGGGTTTTCCCATGTCCGGAGCTTTTTATGTCCGGGAAAGCCCGGCGGGAAAAGCCGGGTCCGCTGCCGACCCTGCAGGGTCCCCGTGACCCCGTTCACCCACGGCGTACTGCGCTGAGGACTACCGGCAGAGAATTCACAGTTGAAGTGGGTAAGCGCCCAAACCGGGAGCAGCGGTGGCAGGAGGCATGCGGTGAGCACTGGGCCTGAATTTGAACCCATCAACTCTGACGACGTGCCTGCACTGGATGCCTACTCAAAGATTGTGATCGACGTTGCGGAGTCGGTGACACCCCATGTTGCAGCCATTGAGATGACCAGCACCGGCCGTCGTGGCCGGATCCTGAGGGGCAGCGGGTCTGCCGTGGTCTTTACTGCCGAGGGATACATGCTCACCAACGCCCATGTGGTGTCCGGCATTAGGACCGGAAGGGCTGTGTTCGCCGATGGCAAGCACTCCGACGTGGAGTTGGTGGGCGCCGATCCTTTGTCCGACCTCGCTGTAATCCGCGGCCTGAAGTCAGCGCCACCACCGGCAGTTTTAGGCAATGCCGATACCTTGCGGGTGGGCCAGTTGGTGATCGCCGTGGGCAACCCGCTTGGTTTGGCAGGCTCGGTCACTGCAGGCGTGGTCAGCGGTCTGGGCAGGTCCATTCCCGTCAGGGCAGGGGATCACCGGAGCGTCATTGAAGATGTGATCCAAACCGACGCCGCTCTCAATCCGGGGAATTCCGGTGGAGCGTTGGCGGATACGCGCGGACACATCGTAGGCATCAACACCGCCGTGGCAGGACTGGGACTCGGCTTGGCGGTCCCCATCAATACCACCACCCGGCGCATCATCGCCTCCTTGCTGAGGGATGGCCGGGTGCATCGTGCGTACTTGGGGTTGGTGAGTACTCCCATCCCGCTGGACGCCAGTGCGGTGGTCCGGACCGGGCAAAAGGAAGGGTTGCGCGTGGTGGAGGTGCTTCCGAGGTCGCCGGCCGAGCTTTCAGGACTAGAGCCCGGCGACATAGTGCTTCGCGCCAACGGCCGGGCAGTATCGAGCGCAGAGAGTCTCCAGAAGCTGCTTTTCGAGGAAGCAATCGGGGATCCGTTCCCGCTGACGGTCCTTCGGGATGGCCGGGCCGTTGAGCTCCTAGCGGTGCCGTCGGAAATGGAACAGCAGCAGTAGGCCTGAGGCTAGGCTTTGCTCTCCGGAACATCAACGACGCCAACGAAGCGGCTGCCGACGCCTTCGTATTCACTGCGTACTTCGCCCAGGAAGAGCTTGGGGAGGTCACTGTTCCGGTGGGTGCCGCAGTACACGAAGGAAAAGTCCGGCCACCACTTTTTCGGGCGAATGGCCTCGGAATAGCCGCAAACAGCACAGGTCAGGTGTACCCAGACAGGGCGTTTACCGGTGCGGTTGGCCCGGGACTGTACCAGCCAAGCCGGCGGATTGTCCTGCATATCGCGGAGTTCGGCCTCGGAGAGCCGGGACGGAATACCGTGACGTTGGGCCATTTCCATCGAAATATCAAGGGCCAATGCGGCATCACGTCTGCTAATCACCATTCAACGATACGGGACTTACCCGGCGTAGGCTGTGCTCATGACTGACGCAGCGGCCTTGCTACCCAGTACTCCGCTCCAAAAGCGCGTGTTGGCGGTGGCTATTGTGGCGTCATTCATCGCCATCCTTGACGGATTTGTGGTGAATCTCGCACTCCCTGCCATCGGGCGGGAACTGGGCGGCGGCCTGGTCATCCAGCAATGGGTGGTGGATGCTTACCTCCTGACACTGGGCGCCTTGATCCTGGTGGCGGGCTCCTTGTCAGATCATTTCGGCAGGGCACGAATACTGGAATGGGGGCTGGCAGGTTTTGCCGTGACCTCGGTCTTGTGTGGCCTGGCCTGGACGGGGGAAGTCCTGGTGGTCGCGCGGGCACTCCAGGGAATTGCCGGCGCCCTGTTGGTTCCAAGCTCCCTGGCCATGATCATCACGTCGTTTAGCGGACCGGCCCAATCCAAGGCCATAGGCCAATGGTCGGGCTGGACCAGCGCGGCGGCGATCGTTGGCCCGCTGATCGGCGGCCTGGCTGTAGACCTGCTCTCCTGGCGTGTCATCTTCTTTATCAACGTCATTCCCGCTGTTGCCATTTGGCCCATGCTGGCCGGGCTCCGGGCATCCGACGCCGCGAGGGACAAAAGCAAGCGGATCGACTACCTCGGGGCGTTCCTGGCCATGGTTGGCCTGGGCGGCCCGGTGTTTGCGTTCATCGAGCAGGGCCGCATGGGGTGGGGGAGCGCGCAAGTGTGGGTGCCTTTGATGGCGGGCATTGCAGCCATGGCACTGTTCCTGGTTCATGAGTCAAGAACTGCTGAGCCCATGCTGCCCCTGAGGTTGTTCGCGATCCGCAATTTTGGGTGGGGCAACCTTGCAACGCTTGCCATTTACGGCGGAATTTCCCTTGGCTTCTTTGTCCTGGGAATCTATCTTCAACAGGTGGGCGGCATGGTGGCAACCATAGCTGGCATTGCTTTGCTCCCTGGCACGGTAATCCTGATGCTCAGTGCGTCGTATTTTGGTGGACTGGCGGGCAAATACGGTCCCCGATGGTTCATGACTGCAGGCCCGCTGTTGTGTGCTGTCGGTTTTCTGATGTCTCTGGCCATCCAGGAGCCGCTGAATTACTGGACTCAGGTGCTTCCGGGTCAAATTGTCTTCGGACTGGGATTGGCCATTCTTGTGGCGCCGCTGACGGCCGCCATCCTCGGCGCAGTCCCGCCCGAGGAAGCGGGCATCGGTTCGGCGGTGAACAACGCCGTAGCCCGCATTGCAGGGCTGATCACCATCGCCTTTGCCGGGTTGATTGTAGGACCGGTCTTCAGCCGGGAGGGCTTGTACAACGCCCTATTGGTCACGGCGGCACTGTTCCTGACAGGGGCGGTGGCTTCCGCCGTCGGGATCCGGAACCCCGCAAAGGAGACGGTGGCCGCCGAAGGCGGGAAAACAGAGGCGGCGTCCGACGACGACGAAGCGGCCGGGCAGCGCGACTGACCTTACTCCGGGCCTGGGTCAGCGGGCCGGAAGAACACAGCCCTCGTGAATTCCCGCGCTTTGAACCCACAACGCAGAAGTTACTTCATCGGCGAGATCAAATTCGCGGCCTTGGGCTCCGGTGCCGATCCGGACTACCAAAGCTCCGCCGAACGGTTTGCGTCCTACTACTTCAACCGGGGCATCAAGTGCGATTTCTTCGGCAGCCAGATACCGGAGGAGGTCAGGGTTCTCGTCACTGATCCTGGTGATGCGGCCTGAGTGGCCTTGATCCAGTTCAATCATGCGGTACGCGTGCGGCAACTGGACGGAGCCATCGGCCGAGGGAATGGGATCGCCGTGAGGGTCCCGGACGGGATGCCCCAGCTTGGCGGACATGCGTTCAATGAAGGTATCGGACACCGCATGTTCCAGCATCTCGGCTTCGTCGTGGACCTCGTCCCAGCTGTACCCGAGTTCTTCCACCAGGTAAGTCTCAATGAGGCGGTGACGCCGCACCATGGACAGCGCAAGCCGCATGCCCTGGGGGGTCAGCCTGATGGCGCTGTACGGTTGGTGGTCAACCAGGCCCTGGTCCTTGAGTTTGCGCACCATCTCGGACACCGAAGAATTGGCCACTCCCAGGCGCATGGCCAGTTGGGAGGACGTAATGGGTTTGTCCTGCCACTCCGTGTAGGAGTAGATGACCTTGACGTAGTCCTCAATCGAGGAGGAGGGCGTACTGGTCTTCACACTCCAAGCCTACCGTGGCCCGGTGTTGTGGACTTTGACTGCCCGCCACGTCTGCGTCACGTACGGCACGTGAACGGTATCGCCTGGCTCGTACCCGAGGTGCTCATGGAGGTACCATTCCAGGTTTCCCATGACTTTGGCCCTGGTGGCGTCGTTGGCACGGAGGTAGTAGCTGCGGGACTTGGTCAGTTCCATGATGTCTCCCGGCGTCAAGGCGTCCTCCCACCGGGTGAAGTGGCTTTCCAAGCGGGTGAATTCCGGACCGATCACTGGCCGGAAGCCTGGCTTGTGGACGTCTCCGGCATGCATGATGCGCGATAACCTGTGAACCCAGGGCACCGCGGTATCCAACTGGTTCCAGATCAAACCCAGGGTCCCCTGCGGCCGCAGGATACGAGCTATCTCGGTGCTCGCCGCGAGTGGGTCGCACCAATGCCAGGCCTGGGCGACACTGACGACGTCGAATGCTGAGTCCGTCAGTCCAGTTGCTTCGGCAGTTCCCTCCAGCGCGAGGACTTGTGGGTGGGACTTCCGCAGCTGATCAAGCATGTCCACGGAAGGATCGACGGCGGTCACGTCCAGCCCGTACTGGACGAGGCGCGCCGTGAACTTGCCGGTCCCTGCGCCCAGGTCCGCAGCTATCCGGGTCCCTTCCGGGACCAGCCATTCCACAGAGTCCAAGGGATAACCGGGGCGCACCCGATCATAGTGCTCTCCGCCGTCCTGGAAACTCTGGCCGAACTCACTGCGGAGGTCAGCGTGGAGCTTGGGCCCGCGTGGTCCGGCAGGTCCGGGGATGGCTGGCTGTCCACTTGAGGCAGCCTGAGAACGCATCGCCACCAAGGACTCCTTCCAGGGTCGGCAAAAGAGATACACTACGAATTTACCCCAGCGGCCGGAAACCGAGACCCGGTATTAGTCCACAGTGCAGGGGGCTGCGCCCGCCGTGCCCGGAGTATTGGGAGCCCACTCGGGGTAGGTGCGGTGGTCGTTGGCAGGTACCCAGCGGCCCTCATCCACTACGTAGTCCCAGCCAAGGCCGTTGCGCTTGAGGCCCTCAATGCCTGCCAGCAGCCTCGTGGCGTCCTCCAACCGGGAGCCGACGCCAAAACTTGCACGCAAGGAGCCCGAGGGGAGTCCTAGCCGCTTGAGCAGTGGGTGTGCGCAGAAGCGGCCATCCCGGAGGCCAACGCCGTGCTCGGCGGCCAGGTACGCTGCCACCAATCCGGCGTCGAATCCTTCTACGGAGAAATTGACCACACCGATGGTGTCTTCGGAGTCGGAGAAGATCCGGTGGACTGTCACGCCGTCGATGGCCTCCAAGCCGTCCACCAGGTAGGAGCGGATCGACGCCTCGTGGTTGTGCCAGGCCTCCTGGTCCAGTGCAGCGAGAACTTGAGTAGCGCGGGCGAGGGTGGCTGCGCCAAGGACGTTGGGGGAGCCGCCCTCGTGGCGGGCGGGACCGGTTGCCCAGCTGACGGAGTCCAAACGGGCTTCCCGGACGGCGCCGCCACCAGCCAGGTGTGGAATCCCGGCGTCGAGCCAGTCCGGACGGCCCACCACTACGCCGGCACCGAAAGGCGCGTAGAGCTTGTGCCCGGAGAAGACAACGTAATCCACGTCAGCTTCGGTGATGTTGATCCTACGGTGGGGTGCGAGCTGGGCTGCATCCACCACGATCCTGGCACCGAATTCGTGAGCCAATGAAGCGAGCTCGGCGATCGGCAGGATTTCACCAGTAACGTTCGAGGCACCGGTGATCGCGAGCAGGCTGACCCCGCCCTGGGCCAACTCATCGCGGAGTTTGTCGAACGTCGCGGCGAGGGTGGAGGCTGCCACGACGCTGCGGTGCGGGACTCCTTGCCAGGGGAGCAGGTTGGCGTGGTGTTCGATGTCCAGGTAAAGGACTTCACCGGAGAACCGGCCCTCGGCCTGGGGAAGGCAACCGGCCAGGAGGTTCAAGGAGTCCGTGGTGTTTCGCGTGAAAATGACGGAATCATCCGGGCGCCCACCGACGAAGTCACGCACGATGTTCCGTGAATTCTCATAGACGGAGGTGCTGATCTGTGAGGCATATCCGGCACCGCGGTGGACGCTGGCGTAGTAGGGCAGGACCTCGTTGAGATAGGCCGAGACGATGGTCAGCGCCGGAGCCGAAGCTCCATAGTCCAGATTGGCGTAGCGGACGTGGCCGCCCTGAATCAGTGGGGCCTGCAGTTCGGCACCAGTCACTGCGGCGAGGGGCCGGGCTGCTGCAGCTGCCTGTGCAGGGGTTTCTTCGACAAAAGAAGGAATGGCGTTTGAATCGAACGTGACAGTACTCATGGGACCTCATTCAAGAGGGACCCCCATGGGGGGGATCCGCGCTTGCCGCATCCGTTCCGGACCGGCCGGGTCGTCACCCGGGGCACCCCACCGCGAATGGAGGGTTGCCGGCCAGCAAACCGGGGTTTAGCGCTGGCACTCGTGACCTGTAAAAAAGGTTAGGGCACCTCCAGCGGCCACTCCAAAGTCACTGCGCTTTGTTAAGCGCTTTGTTACGTCAGGCTTGTAAAGCGGGAGTTTGGCGAATAAAAGACGGCAGCTGCCTCCAAAAGGAGGCAACCGCCGTCGAATATTCGCTAAATCGCCCTGGTCCCACGGGCCCGGAGCTGGAGGAGGCCGGAACTAAAGGAGATCGTCCAAGCCTGGGTTGAGGCGCTTGAGCACCTCTGAGTGGAGGATCGAGTTAGTGGCCAAGGCATTGCCGCCGAAGGGTCCGTCGTCGCCTTCCAGCGAAGTAAAGCGGCCACCGGCCTCCGTCACGATCGGGACCAGTGCAGCCATGTCGTACAAGTTCAACTCAGGCTCGCAAGCGATGTCCACTGCCCCTTCTGCCACCAGGCAGTAGGACCAAAAGTCGCCATAGGCCCGGGTCCGCCAAACGTCCTCGGTCAGTCCCAGGAACTCGTCCAGGTTCCCGCGTTCCTTCCACCCGGACAGGCTGGAGTAAGACAGCGAGGCATCGGCCAGATTGGTGACGTTGGAGACCTTCAAGCGGGTAGCAGCGGCAAGGGACCGCCCCATGTAGGCGCCCATGTCCTTGGCCGCCCACCAGCGTTTGCCCAAAGCGGGGGCGCTGACGACGCCTACTACAGGTTCACCCTCGTCAACCAGTGCGATCAGCGTCGCCCACACCGGTACACCCCGGACGAAGTTCTTGGTTCCATCGATGGGATCGATGATCCAACGGCGTGAGCCGTGTCCGCTGCTGCCAAATTCCTCGCCAAGAACAGCGTCCCTGGGCCGCGAGCGTGAGAGTTGGCCGCGGATGGCTTCCTCCGCAGCCTTGTCAGCGTCCGTGACGGGAGTGAGGTCGGGCTTGGTTTCGATCTTGAGGTCCAGGGCCTTGAAGCGATCCATGGTCTGGGCATCGACGGAATCAGCGAGGACATGGGCCAGGCGCAGGTCATCGTTGTAGGTGGAAACGGGATGGGTCATGGCACCAAACTATCCTGAAACATTCCCTGCAGTGGGGAGGTGAAGCCGCAGCGATCAGTTGACAGTGCCCAGTTCCTTGGCCTCTTTGGCTTCCAGCCGCGGGTCTGCGCCGAGCAGCCGGCGCAGCGAAGCCAGCCGGGCCACTCCTGAAGGTCCGGCGTGACCTTCGTTCACCCAGGGATCCAGCCCGCAGTTGATGGCAGTGGCGTCGTGCTTGCAGCCGCGTTCGCAGGCTTGAGTTCCGGGCTCAAGATCAGGGAAAGAATGCAGAATCCGATCCGGATCCACGTGGGCGAGGCCAAAGGACCTGATGCCCGGGGTGTCGATGATCCAACTGCCGGCCGGGGCGTCGGCAAGTTTCAAGGCCAAAGCGGAGGAGGACGTATGCCGTCCCCGACCCGTCACGGCGTTGACTCCGCCGGTTGCCCGCTCTGCCCCTGTCAGGGCATTGACCATGGTGGACTTGCCCACGCCCGAGTGGCCGAGCATCACGGTGACCTTGCCGCCGAGGTGGGAGCGCAACTGGGCTACGGCGTCCCTGTCCAAACGTGCCGACAGCCCGTCATCCGAGCGGGCGTCGATGCCACCTGCTTCGGAGTCCGCCGTGCGGCTGATGATCACCGGGAAGTCCAGGCTGAGGTAGTTGGCGAGGAGTTCCGCCGGATCCTTGACGTCCGCCTTGGTGATGAGCAGCAACGGCTCAATGCCGGCGTCGTAGGCTGCCACAAGGGCGCGGTCGATGAATCCGGTGCGGGGTTCAGGGTTGGCGGCGGCAACAACAATGACCAACTGATCGGCGTTGGCTACCACTACCCGTTCGATGGGGTCGGTATCGTCGGCACTGCGGCGCAGGAGGGTTCGCCGCTCTTCCACCCGCACCAGCCGTGCCAGCGTGTCCGGTGAGCCGGTGACGTCCCCCACCAGCGCCACGAAGTCCCCGGGGACTACCGGGTTTCGCCGCAGTTCGCGGGCACGTGCAGCGATGACAACACGGGCGTTCGAGAAATCCTCATCCACAATTGCCCTGTAGCGTCCTCGGTCCACGGTGATGATCCGGCCGATGACGGCGTCATCATGGCTGGGCCTGTCCTTGGTCCTCGGCCTGGAACCTTTTTTGTTGGGTCGTATCCGGACGTCGGATTCGTCCCAGGAGCGTGCGTCACGGCCCATGGTCAGTTGTTTGCCCCGTCCGTGTTGGAGATGGTTCCCACCATTCGGGCCCACATTTCAGGGAACTCAGGCATGGTCTTGGAAGTGGTGGCGATGTCTTCGACCTGGACGCCTTTGACGGCGAGGCCCAGGATGGCCCCGGCAGTGGCCATCCGGTGGTCGGCGTAGCTGTGGACCACCCCTGCACGCAGGGCGGCGGGGCGGATGATGAGGCCGTCGGCAGTCTCCTCGGCGTCGCCTCCCAGCGAGTTGATTTCATGGACAAGTGCCGCGAGCCGGTCTGTCTCATGACCCCGGAGATGGGCAATTCCGGTGAGTCGGGACGGGCTGTCAGCCAGAGCGCACAAGGCTGCCACCGTGGGTGCGAGTTCGCTGGTTTCGTCGAAGTCGGCGCCCTTGATGACGGGCCCGCCGGTTACCGAGAGTGTCCCTTCCTCCAAGGTAACCGTGGCCCCCATGGTGGCGAGGATGGTCCGCCACATATCGCCAACCTGCGTGGTGCCCGCCGGCCAATTGGTGACCCGCACTGTGCCTTGTGTTGCCAGGGCGGCGGCCAGGAAGGGCCCGGCGTTGGAAAGGTCCTGCTCAATCCTCTGGTCAAAGGCCCGGATGGGGCCGGGAGAGACCACCCAGTGATTGGGCACGGAGTCGTCCACCTGGACACCCACACTGCGGAGTACCTCCACGGTCATGGTGATGTGGTCCAGGCTGGGGACGGGCTTGCCGACGTGCTCCAGATGGAGTCCTTCGGCGAACCGCGCACCCACCAACAGCAGGGCGGATACAAACTGCGATGAAGCACTGGCATCGATCACCAGGTGGCCGCCCCGGACTTCGCCCGTACCGTCCACAGCAAAAGGAAGGGCCGACGGCGTCCTGCCGCCTTCTGCCGCCACCGGAACGCCGAGGGCGATCAACGCCTCGATGATGGTTCCCATGGGCCTGTTGCGTGCATGCGGGTCTCCGTCGAAGACCGTAGTTCCATTCCGCAGTGCAGCCAGCGGAGGAACGAACCGCATGACGGTGCCGGCCAAGCCGCAATCAATGGCCGTTTCGGCCCCTGTTGCACCGGGGTCCATCGGTGCGATGTGAAGGTCGGGGCCGTAGTCGCCGTCGCCGGGGACTTCGCTGACCGTGGCGCCCAGCTGCCGCAAGGCTTGGATCATGAGTGCGGAGTCACGGGAATGCAGGGGAGCCCGAAGCCGTGAGGGACCATCCGCCAAAGCGGCCAACACCAGGAACCGGTTGGTCAGCGACTTTGAACCAGGTACCGTCACCGTGGCGTCCACGGGCCCGCTGGCGTAGGGGGCCGGCCAGAGTGGCAGTGCGGTGGCCTCGGTTGATCCGGTGTTTTCGGCGGTGGTACCTGTCATGCTTCCTTATGCTCCAACTGCGTTGTCTACGGCCTTGCGTACTGCTTTATCTGCCCGCTTGATCTGCTTGCCCGTCACCTTTTTGGCATCCGCGGCCAGGTGTTCTGCGCGCCAGGCAATGCTGGGACGTCCGGCGGTGTCAACTGCGGCAAGCAGGACTCCGCCCGTCAGCGAAATGTTCTTCAGCAGCTGGGCCTTGCGGGCGCTGCGGCCTTCCTTGGAACTGATGTCCGCGGAGCGCCACTCGACGTAGGAGTTCAGGGCGGAGGTGATAGCCAGGACCGTTGCGGCGAAACGGGAGAGCTTTCCCAGGCCGAGCAATGCGCCGGCCCCCAGCTGGGCGCCGCCGATGACCCGCGCCAGGGTCTTCTCATCGGTCTTGAAAGGCAGTGATTCCGAGGCCCGGCGAAGGACGGGCGAAAGCTGCCTTGCGGTGTCGTCCGCGTTCCTGAGCTTGTCCAGACCTGCTACGACGAAGCTGGACGCGAGCATGGGCCGCGCGAGAAAACGGATAACAGACATGTCTTGCCTCCTGGATGGCTTGCCACACTATGTCAGTGAGTTTTGGGTTCAGCGGGTGCAGTCTGCTCTAGTCTTGCACCTTTGCGGAATATTTACCCAGCGGCGGCCGTTGTGAACTAGTGGTGCGGTGGAGACCGTGCCGCGGCAAGGTGTTGCCGCTTGGTGAACGGAGTTGATTTTTTGACTTTGGTTAAGGACCGTGTGGTTCTACCGGAGCACGGGTACGGCACGCAGCCGGATTCCCCGCAGCTGACAGTAGACTTGGCAACGATGAGCACCACGGAACCGGCCGCAGCGGCCATGCACCAGGCGGCCGGCGCGGAAGACGCAGCCGCCGCACCCGACGTCGACGTCGCTTCGGAGAGTCCCGAGCAACGGCGGGCGCGTTTCGAGCGCGACGCCATGCAGTATGTGGACCAGTTGTATTCGGCAGCCATGAGAATGGCCCGGAACCCTTCCGATGCGGAGGACCTGGTCCAGGAGGCGTACACCAAGGCATTTTCGGCTTTCCATCAATACAAGCCGGGAACCAACCTCAAAGCATGGCTGTACCGCATTCTGACCAACACCTATATCAACCTTTATCGGAAGCGGCAGCGCGAGCCGTTGCAGTCCAACTCGGACACGATCGAGGATTGGCAGCTGGCCAAGGCGGAGTCCCACACTTCCGCTGGCCTGAGGTCCGCGGAAACCGAGGCGCTGGACCACTTGCCGGACTCTGATGTCAAAAACGCCTTGCAGTCCATTCCGGAGGAATTCCGGCTGGCTGTTTATTTCGCGGACGTCGAGGGCTATGCGTATAAGCAGATATCAGAAATCATGAATACTCCCATCGGCACGGTCATGTCACGGTTGCACCGCGGCAGGAAGATGCTGCGGGACATGCTGGCGGACTACGCCACCGAACGGGGCTTCAGGGCCCAAACCGAAGATCAGGCCGCGGCCGGAAGCAACAATCAGGAGAAAGAGAAATGAGCGACTGCCAGGGATTGGGCGATTGCGACGATACGCGAATGCAGCGGATCTACGAGTACCTCGACGGCGCGTTGACCCGCGAGGACCTCGGCGAGATCAAGCAGCACTTGGATACTTGCGAGGAATGCTCAGAGCAGTATGACCTTGAATGCCTCATCCGTACCATGGTGAAGCGCTCGTGCACTGAATCAGCGCCGGAGAACCTTAAGAACTCAATTCTGGACAGGATCCACTCCATCAAGCCGGTAGAAGCCTGATCAAAACCGCTGGGCAAAAATGGGCGTGAAACGCCAAGGGCCCCGGAAACCGCATGGTTTCCGGGGCCCTCGCTCTTAAGCCTGTGACACTAAGCCGCTGGCTTAGGTGTTGGGACGCTTGCCGTGGTTCGCGCCGCCGCGCTTACGGTCACGACGCTTACGTGCACGCTTGCTCATAGCTGGCCTCCTTCAATGATTGATACTCAATAGAGCTGCCCTCCAGTTTCGCACATCAGGGTGCCGGCTCGCGAACCGGGAACGGCTCTGCGTAGATCCGGTCCGGCTGGAGATCAGTTCTGCAACGAATTCCTGATCGAGATGCGGGCCTGATCCAGCACCGTGCGCACCGTTTCGAGTGCCACCGGCGTCAATGGATGTGTGGCCCCGTGTTGGCGCAGCTCGACACGTATGTCATCCCTGAAAGCCTGAACCATCAGCTCGGCTTCCTTCAACATGCGCTGGCCCTCCGGAGTGTAGCCGGAGGCACGGCTACGGAAAGCGGCGGAGGTCGCATTGGTGCGCGCCGCCTCCGCGGTGGCAGCCAGGTCTGCCCGCAGGCCACGCATATTGGTCCTGATGTCTTCCCGAAGGTTGTCGGCGAGCCGCCTGACCGAAGCCGAGATGGTGTCCTCGACGCCCGCCAGTTCCTCCCGCCGTCCATCAAGTTCAGCGCGGCCCGCATCGGTGATGAAGTACTTCGTCCGGCGCCCCTCCGTTCCGGTGGCCACCAGCCCCTCTTCTTCGAGCTTGCTCAGGCGCGGGTAGATGGTTCCGGCGCTGGGGGAGTAGGTGCCTCCGAACCGGTCGCTGAGAGCCTTGATCAGTTCGTATCCGTGTTTGGGGCCGGCCTCGAGTAGGGCCAGCAGGTAGAGGCGTAGCGCTCCATGGGCAAAGACGGGAGGCATCAGAGGCCCGCTTCCCCGGGGACCTGGTGGTTGTTCTCCGGTTCAGGGGCCGAGCCGTGCATGATGTACGTCTTGCCGGAGACCGTGTTGGTGCGCACCAACATGAGCTTCTCGTCAGGGCCTACGATCGTGTGCACGTTACTGCCGGGCTGGGCATAAAGTTGGTCGTCGATCACCACAGTTCCGCTGGCGGATTTCGCCACGATGTCCAGGCCTACGTCGTGTGGCAGCCTGATGGTCAGGTCGCCGGAGACGGAGTTGGCGCCGAGGTCGTTGGTGTAGTCCTGAAGATCGAAACTAAGGTCGCCGCTGACGGTGCTGGCCCGGACGTTCTTGAACGTGCCCGAAGCGGTGACCTCGCCTGAGACGCTCTTGGCGGTCAGGACGCCGTCGTGGTTTCTGGCGATGACTTCACCGCTGACGGTGTTTACATGCAGTTCGCCGCTGGTGCCGTCTGCCATGACGGAGCCGGAGACGGTGTTCAGGCGCGTCCGGCCGCTAATTCCGGAGACCAAACCGTCGCCGCTGACCGTTCCGGCCTCCACGTCGACGCCGGGCGGGAGGGCGATGCCGACAACCACTGAGTTGGCGCTGGTGTTATTGACGGTCCCCATCAGGTTGCGGAACCAGCCCTGCGGGCCTTGCAGCTGATGGCGGACCTCCAGGCGCCCGTCCACCAGCGTCACCGTCAGGGGATCGCCCGTGATTTCGCTGATTTCGATGCTGACGAACGCCTCGTCATGGGTCATGACATCAAAGCGGCCTTTGACGATTCCCAGCTTGAGGGAACGGACGCCGTCCACTTCGATGGTTTGGGGACCCGTCACGGTCCAAAGTTCCTCAGACATAACCCCTCCAAATGCGATATATCGCGTCGATGAGTTCACGATATATCGCGAATCATCCCGAAGCAAGGACTTTTGGCGGGGATGTGTGGTGAAGCCGGTCCAGCTACTCCGGTTGGGCGATATTGAGCCACTGGAACCAGCCGCGGTGCAGGACCAGCCACGCAATCAATCCGTAGCCGGCCTGGCCCGGTGTTCCCCCATTGGCCGCCAGATCCGTCCTCCACTGCTCATGGTTGAGCAAAGGAGAGAACGTGTCCACATAGTGGTGGTTGCGCCTGGTGGTGACGTCGGCAAAGGCAGTGTTCAGTTCTGCGAGCCGCTTGTTCCTGACCGGATCCAAGGTAGGGGGCGGACCGACCACGAAGACCTCTACACTGCTGTGCGAAGCGCCATCGAGGATATTGGCCAGGTTCAGCCGGCTTCGCGCCGTGGACAATCCGAACTCGAGGTCGCGGCCCGAAAGCCCGATCACCAGGCGGTTCTCGTGGGTGTCGCTGAAGCGCCTCCCGGCCTCGTCCTGCCACCGCGCGGCCAAGCCCTCCGTGCCTTCCATGGGGCAGGGGAGCGGGAAACTCTCCACCACGACGGAGTCCTGGGGCGTACGGGCCAGGACTCTTCCGAGCCAACCCAATGCGCGGGGATCCCCCAGGCCCGCGAGCAGTTCATCTCCTACAGCTGCGATACGCAGCTTCCTGTCTTCCACGGTTACCTCTTCACACTCGTTACGGTCCTTGCACGGTTTGCCGGTTCTGGAACCTGATACCTGTCCCATTAAACAGAACTGCCCGGCCTGAGGGGCGCATTCGCTCCTCAGACCGGGCAGTTTCGCTTACTTGCGTTCGAACGCCTGCTTGATCAGGGCATCCTGTTCAGCGGCGTGGCGCTTCATGGAACCGGCAGCCGTGGAGGCCGACGCCGGACGTGAGACCAGGCGGAGCTTGCGGTCAAGCTCAGGCGCCAGGTTCAAGCCCATGAACGGCCACGGACCCTGGTTGGCGGGCTCGTCCTGTGCCCAAACGATGTCAGCGTTCGGGTACTTGGCCAGCTCGGCGTCAATCTCGGCCTTGGGCAGCGGGTACAGCTGCTCAACGCGGATGATGGCGGTGGAGGTGTCCCCGGACTTCTGTCGGTTGGACAGGAGGTCGTAGTACAGGCGACCCGAGACCAGGATGACGCGGTCCACGTTGGCAGGCTCGACCTCAGGATCGGCAATGACCGGCCGGAAACCACCCGTAGTGAAGTCTTCGACGGCGGATGCGGCGCCCTTGAGGCGGAGCAGCTGCTTCGGCGTGAAGATGATCAACGGCTTGCGCGGACGGCTGTAAGCCTGGCGGCGCAACAGGTGGAAGTGCGAGGCCGCAGTGGTGGGGTTGGCCACGATCATGTTGTCCTCGGCGCACATCTGCAGGAAGCGCTCAATGCGGGCCGAGGAATGGTCCGGTCCCTGGCCTTCATAGCCGTGGGGAAGCATGAGTACCAGTGAGGAACGCTGACCCCACTTCTGTTCTGCCGAGGAAATGAACTCGTCAATGATGGTCTGCGCACCGTTGACGAAGTCGCCAAACTGGGCTTCCCACAGGACCAGGGCATCCGGGCGCTCTACCGAGTAACCGTATTCGAAGCCCATGGCTGCGTATTCGGACAGCAGGGAATCGTAGATCCACAGCTTGGCCTGGTCATCGGAGAGGTTGCCCAGGGGCAGCCACTCGTTGCCGTTGGCGCGGTCGTGGAAGACGGCGTGACGCTGCACGAACGTGCCGCGGCGGGAGTCCTGGCCGGCCAAACGAACCGGTACACCCTCCATGATCAGCGAGCCGAAGGCTGCGATCTCGCCGAAGCCCCAGTCAATGCCGCCTTCACGGGACATCTGCTCACGCTTCTCCAAGAGCTGCTTGAGCTTGGAGTGGACGGTGAAGCCATCCGGAATTTCCAGGTGTGCCTTGCCGATGCGGGCAAGGGTCTCAGCGGAAATTGCAGTGGATGCCGGGGAGTTAGTGCCGAAATCGGACTGCTGGGCGATGGGACGCTCGATGTCCGAGACGGCCGCGGAGTCCGCCGTGATGATGGGGATCGGCGAGGTCTGCGCGGCGTGCGTTTCTGCGAAGACGCGCTCGAGGCGTTCCTGGTAGTCGCGGAGCAACTGCTCTGCTTCTTCTTCGGTGATGTCTCCACGGCCGATGAGCGACTCGGTGTACAGCTTGCGGACGGAGCGCTTGGCTTCGATCAGGTTGTACATGAGCGGCTGCGTCATCGAGGGGTCGTCGCCCTCGTTGTGGCCGCGGCGGCGGTAGCAGACCATGTCGATGACAACGTCCTTGTGGAAACGCTGGCGGAACTCGTAGGCGAGCTGTGCAACACGCACTACGGCCTCGGGGTCGTCACCGTTCACGTGGAACACCGGTGCCTGGATCATCTTGGCAACGTCCGTGGAGTACGTGGACGAACGCGATGACGACGGCGCGGTGGTGAAGCCAACCTGGTTGTTGACAATGACGTGGATGGTGCCGCCGGTGCGGTAACCACGCAGCTGCGAGAGGTTGAGGGTTTCAGCCACAACACCCTGGCCGGCAAATGCGGCGTCACCGTGAACCATGATGGGCAGGACCGGGAACGATTCGCCCTGATCCAGCCTGTCCTGCTTGGCACGGACAATGCCCTCCAGCACGGAGTCCACGGCTTCGAGGTGGGACGGGTTGGCTGCGAGGTAGACCTTGGTCTGCTTGCCGTTGTCCGAAGTGAAGGTGCCTTCGGTGCCGAGGTGGTACTTGACGTCGCCGGAGCCCTGGACCGAACGGGGGTCCTGGGTACCTTCGAATTCGCGGAAGACCTGTGCGTAGGTCTTACCGGCGATGTTGGTCAGCACATTGAGGCGGCCGCGGTGTGCCATGCCGATGGCAACCTCGTCCAGTCCGTCGTCGGCCGCGTCGGAGATGACGGCGTCGAGGAGCGGAATCAGCGACTCGCCGCCTTCAAGGGAGAAGCGCTTCTGGCCCACGAACTTGGTCTGCAGGAATGTTTCGAATGCCTCTGCGGCGTTGAGCTTGGAGACGATGCGGAGCTGCTCTTCACGGCTCGGCTTGGAGTACGGGTGCTCCAACTGGTCCTGGAACCATTTGCGTTCTGCAGGTTCCTGGATGTGCATGTATTCGATGCCGGTGGTGCGGCAGTACGCGTCACGCAGGACTCCGAGGATGTCACGGAACTTGAGCTGCGGCTTGCCGCCGAATCCGCCGGTGGGCCATTCGCGGTCCAGGTCCCACAGGGTCAGGCCATAGGTCAGGACGTCCAGGTCCGGGTGCTTGCGCTGGACGTACTCCAGGGGATCGGTGTCCGCCATCAAGTGTCCGCGCACCCGGTAGGAGTGGATCAGCTGCTGGATGCGGGCAACCTTGTTGATCTCATCGGCAGGATCCACCTGAAGGTCCGGGCTCCAACGCACGGGCTCGTACGGGATACGCAGGGCTTCGAAGATTTCGTCGTAGAAGTTCTGCGCACCCAGCAGGAGCTGGTGGACCAGCTTGAGGAACTCGCCGCTGCCTGCACCCTGGATGACCCGGTGGTCATAGGTCGATGTCAGCGTGAGGATCTTGCTGATGGCATTCTGGGCGATGATCTTCTCGCTGGCGCCCTGGAATTCAGCGGGGTAGTCAAGGGCGCCGACGCCGATGATGGCGGCCTGCCCCTTGGAAAGGCGAGGAACGGAGTGCACCGTGCCGATGCCACCGGGATTGGTCAGGGAGACCGTGGTGCCGGCGTGGTCGTCTGCCGTGAGCTTGCCATTGCGGGCACGCTTGATCAGGTCCTCGTAGGTGTGCCAGAACTCGGCGAAGTCCATGGTCTCGGCCTTCTTGATGTTGGGAACCATCAGGAGGCGCGTGCCATCGGGCTTGGGCATGTCAATGGCGATGCCGAAGTTGACGTGTGCGGGCTGCACGGCACTGGGCTTGCCATCGATTTCGTCGTAGTAAACGTTCATCGACGGGAACTGGGACAACGCGCGGACAACGGCGTAGCCGATGAGGTGCGTGAAGGAGACCTTGCCACCGCGGGCTCGGGCAAGGTTGGAGTTGATAACCACCCGGTTGTCGATGAGCAGCTTGGCGGGAACAGCGCGGACACTGGTGGCGGTAGGTACTTCAAGGCTGGTCACCATGTTGGTGGCAATGGCCTTGGCCGGTCCCCGGAGGACGGAAACTACATCTTCCTCAGGTGCTGTGGGCGCCTTGGTGCTCTTGGGCAGCTGGGCAGGAATGGGCTGGGCCGTGGTTCCGGCTGCGGGCTTCTTTGCTCCGTCCCGGGCAACAGTGGCCGGTGCTTTCTTGGCCGGGGCCGGTGCCGCCGGTGCAGCTGCTTCCGGGGCAGCGGCAGGAGCGGCCGGCGCCGGTGCCGGAGCCGCTGCAGCCGGAGCTACCACGGGAAGTACTTGGGTAGGGGGATTGGCAGCTGAAGGCGCTGCGGAGGTTCCGTTGGAAGAAGTGCCGTCAGCAGAAGCAAAGGATTCAAAGAGCGGCCACCACTTGGTGTCGACCGAATTCTTGTCCTGTTGGTACCGCTCGTACAGTTCGTCAACGAGCCACTCGTTTCCGCCAAATTCCTCTGGTAGACGGTGGCTGGGCTGCTCTGGCACTTGAAATACGCCTCTTCCATGAGTGTTGTTTTCCCGCTGGCCAAAGTTGCTTTTCCGCAACGATGGGACAGGGTCCGGGTCCCGCGAACTCAGACCCCTGACAGTCTAGTTAGGATCGTTGGTTAACTGCCAATAGTGGTGACCTAAATCATGTTGCGGCTGACTTAGTGTGGTGCCCCTGCTTTTTAGTCGCGTATCCAAGCCCGCCGTTGGAGCCGCCTCCGGGCTGGACTGTAGACTGGAACTCTTATGGACAGTAAATCTAGGTGCCGGCCTGGGAACTGTCGGGGGAGCCAACCTGGCAACTCCGCACAGCGCGCCCGTCGAGCCGGCAATACCCGTTCACATGCCCATCACGCGCCGGCGCTTAGCGCCGGTGGTCCCTCGGACCCTGCGTCCGCTGGACCCGACCAGCCTCCGCCGGGGCGAATCCCCCTGCTGAAGGCCCCCGCCCTTCTGCACACCACCACTCATGGAGTGATGCGCTAAGTGGAATGGATTCTTCTTCTCGCCGGATTTGCCCTGATTCTGGGCACCGGCTTCTTTGTAGCAGTTGAGTTTTCCCTGGTTGCCTTGGACCAAGCGAGTGTTCAGCGCGCCGTTGATAACGGTGACCACGCTGCCGCGCCACTGCTGAAATGCCTCAAGTCGCTGTCCACACAGCTTTCAAGTTGCCAACTCGGCATTACGCTGACCACGCTGCTGACGGGCTTCGTCATGGAGCCCTCACTGGGGCAGCTTCTTGGGGGTCCGCTTGCGTCTCTGGGCCTGAGCTCCGAGGCCGCACATTCGGTGGCGTTGATACTGGCGATGGCCGTTGCCACCCTGTTGTCGATGCTGATCGGTGAACTGGTACCCAAGAACATGGCCATTGCCCTGGCCTTCCCCCTGGGTAAGCGGCTGGCCCGCCCGCAGCTGATGTTTACGGCCGTCTTCAAGCCGGCGATCGTGGTGCTGAACGGGTTCTCGAACAAGGTATTGAATCTTTTCGGTCTTGAAGCCAAGGAAGAGATTTCCGGGGCGAGAACCCCCGCAGAGCTTGCTTCCCTGGTGAGGCGCTCCGCCGAGCTGGGTACCTTGGATGCCGGAACCGCCAACTTTGTTGCCCGTACGTTGAACTTCTCAGGGCGTACGGCGGCTGATGTCATGACACCGCGTATCCGTATGGAAACCATCGATGCGGACCAACCGGTATCGGATATCCTCGACGCCGCCCGGCGCACCGGATATTCGCGGTTCCCTGTGATTGGTGATTCCACGGACGATATCCGGGGCGTCGTGCACGTCAAGAAGGCCGTGGCCGTCCCGGCTGAGCGGCGGGCCAAACTGGAGGCCGGGGCCATCATGACCGACGTCCTGCAGGTGCCTGAGACCATCCACCTTGATGCACTTCTTTCTGAATTGCGTGAGGGCAACCTTCAGCTGGCGGTCGTGCTGGATGAGTACGGGGGAACGGCGGGCATCGCCACCCTGGAGGACCTGGTGGAAGAGATCGTCGGCGAGGTAGCTGACGAGCACGACAAAGTCCGCCCGGGAGTGCTGCAGAGCGCGTCCGGCGACTGGTACTTCCCCGGACTCCTGAGGCCGGATGAAGTATCCGAGCAGATACCCAACCTCACCGTTCCTGATGAATCCGCCTATGAAACGGTGGGCGGTTACGTCATGAGCCAGCTTGGGCGGATTGCCAGGACAGGAGACGTCGTGGAGACGCCAGGCGGAACGCTCACGGTGACACGGATGGATGGTCGAAGGATCGACCGGATATGTTTCCATCATGTGGAGCTCGGCGAAACCTCTCCCGAGGACGCGAATCCGCGTCATGAAGCGGGTGCGGTATGAGCGACTGGGTAGGTATTGTCTGGCTCGTCGTTCTCCTGATAGGTAACGCCTTCTTCGTTGGAGCCGAGTTCGCCGTCATGTCGGCACGCCGCAGTCAGATAGAGCCCTTGGCCGAAGCTGGATCCAAGCGCGCGCAGACCACACTGCGGGCCATGGAGAATGTTTCGCTCATGCTTGCCTGTGCTCAACTGGGCATCACGGTTTGCTCGCTCCTGATACTGCAGGTGGCCGAGCCGGCCATCCACCATTTACTCGCGGAACCCCTCGAGCTGGTGGGTGTTCCCGTGGAACTGGCGGACATTATTGCGTTTGCGATTGCCTTGCTGTTCGTCACGTTCCTGCATGTCACCTTTGGTGAGATGGTTCCCAAGAACATTTCGGTTTCCGTAGCGGATAAGGCTGCGCTCCTGCTGGCGCCACCGTTGATGTTTATTGCGCGGTTGGTCAATCCGATCATCTGGACGCTGAACTGGCTGGCCAACCACATCCTGCGGCTAATGAAGATTGAGCCCAAGGATGAAGTGTCTTCCTCGTTCACGCTGGAGGAGGTGCAATCGATCGTGCAGGAATCCACGCGACACGGCTTGGTGGATGATGAGGCGGGCTTGTTGAGCGGCGCCTTGGAGTTCTCGGAGCATACGGCATCGCACATCATGGTTCCCTTGGACAAGCTGGTAGTGCTGAAAACCGCGTCCACTCCGGTGGACCTGGAGAAAGCGGTCAGCCGCACGGGATTCTCCCGTTTCCCGATGGTGGACGACGACGGCGAACTCGCCGGTTACCTGCATGTGAAGGACATCCTCTCCATCCCGGATGAGGGCCGTAAGCATCCCATCGCCGAAGGCCGCATCCGTTCCTTTGCCAACCTTGCCCCTGATGATGAGATTGAGCAGGCCATGTCAGTGATGCAGCGTACCGGCTCGCATCTGGCCCGCGTGATCGGCGCCGGCGGAGAGACCCAGGGTGTCCTGTTCCTGGAGGACGTCATTGAGCAGTTGGTGGGGGAGATCCGCGACGCCACGCAGGCCACAGGTATTCGCCGCTATGGAGACCAGCAAGCGAAGTAACGCGAGGAAGGGGCCGGCACGCATCTCCTCCGATGTGTGCCGCCCTTCCTAAATAGGAATCATTCCCATCAAGGGATACACTGGGATGAGTAATTGTGTTTGATTCTCATTTTGACTAGATCCGAGGTTCCCGTGCGTCGATCCGCCGCCCGCCTGTCCATCGCCGCCTCCGCAGGTCTTGCTGCCCTGCTGCTTTCTTCTTGTGCCGGTACCGCCGGCGCGGAGAGCCCGGCGTCGTCATCGGGTGCCATAGAGGTAGTCACCTCCACCAACGTCTATGGTGACGTCGTGAAGGCCATTGGCGGGGACAAAGTCAACGTCAATGCCATCATCACAAAGACCAGCCAGGACCCGCATTCCTATGAGGCGAGTGCCCAGGACAAGCTGACCATTTCCAAGGCAAAGCTCGTAGTGGAAAATGGCGGAGGCTACGACGATTTCCTCCACAAAATTGCTGATGAGACCAAGGTCGGTCACGAGAACATGATCAGCGCCGTGGAAATCTCCGGGCTCGCCCCGGAGGAAGAGGGCCACGGGGAGGAGAGCCAGGCAACAGCCGGCGAGGATGAGCACGCCCACGAGCACGGTGAATTCAATGAGCATGTCTGGTACAGCCTGGACGCCATGGGCAAGCTTGCCGATGCGGTTGCCACCAAGCTGGGCGGATTGGACGCAGGATCAGCCGGCACGTTCACGGCCAACGCCGAGGCCTTCAAAGCCAAACTCGCCGACCTCACTGGCAAGCTCGACGCCCTCAAGGCCGCCAACGATCACGCCCCGGTGGCTGTGACGGAGCCCGTGCCTTTGTATCTCCTGGAAGCTGCCGGCCTGGAAAACAAGACCCCTGAGGCTTACAGCGCTGCCATTGAAGAAGAAACTGATGTTCCGGCCGCTGTGCTGAAGGAAACCACGGACCTCGTGAGCGCCAAATCAGTTCGTTTCCTCGCCTATAACGAGCAAACCGAAGGGCCTCAAACAGAATCCGTCAAGAGGGCCGCGGAGGCTGCCGGCGTGCCGGTGGTGAACTTCACTGAGACACTGCCTGATGGCAAGGATTACCTTCAGTGGATGTCTGACAACGTGGAATCAGTCTCGTCCGCACTAAAGAAGTAGCGTTTCCTGGAACCAGGTATGCGGTGAAGGGCCCTGCCAACGTCCTAAGATATTCAGGATGGCTGCGGGGCCTTTTGCCTGCCACCAGCACGGCCGCCAATACCAGCGGCACAACTGAATGCGTTCCCAGCAGCGCATGGATTGAGGACAACTTTTGACACCGGTAGTGAGCCTCCGCGGAGCGAGCCTTCAGTTCGGCAAAAGGACGCTCTGGCGGGATCTCGACCTCGACATCAACCCCGGCGAGTTTTTCGCTGTCCTGGGCCCCAACGGCAGTGGTAAGACCAGCTTCCTGAAAGTTCTTCTTGGCCTGCAGGAACTGCATTCAGGGACTGTTTCCCTGGGCGGGCATCCCGTGGAACGGGGCAGCAAGCGGATCGGCTACATCCCGCAACAGAAGTCGTTTGCACCGGACACGCCCTTGCGGGCGCGGGATCTGGTGGGCCTCGGCATTGACGGGCATCGATGGGGCATGCGGTTCTCCGGCGGAAAGGTGAACCAGAGGATCGAGGAGTTGATGGAGCAGGTGGGGGCCTCCGATTACGCAAAGGTCCCTGTTGGCCAACTGTCCGGCGGTGAGCAGCAACGGCTCAGGGTGGCCCAAGCACTGGCCACCGAACCCCAGGTGCTCCTGTGCGATGAGCCGCTCCTGTCCCTGGACCTGCATCACCAGCAGGGAGTCAGCTCGCTGATCAACAAGCAATGCCATGAGCGGAACAGCGCCGTGGTTTTTGTGACCCACGAGATCAATCCTGTGATCGATTATGTTGACCGTGTCCTCTACCTTGCCGGCGGCCAGTTCCGGGTAGGGACGCCCCGGGAAGTCATGACCACCGAAGTCCTTTCCGAGCTTTACGACAGCCATGTGGAGGTCATCCACACCAACGGAAGGATCGTCGTCGTCGGTCTTCCGGATGCAACCACGCACTTCCATGACGATGCCCACGCAGCCGCCGGAGAGGAATTCTAGATGGACCTCGAGAGCATTCTGCAGACCATTTTCAACTTCGAGAACTACGGCGAGCTACTGGTACTCGTCCAGAACTCCATCTGGGCAGGAGCCGTGCTGGGACTGCTGGGCGGCCTGGTGGGCACATTCGTGATGAAGCGGGACCTTGCATTTGCCGTCCACGGCATTTCCGAACTGTCCTTTGCCGGTGCTGCGTTTGCCTTGCTGGTGGGAGCAGACATCATCTTTGGCTCCTTGATCGGCTCTGTGGCCGCCGCTGTGCTGCTGGGCTTCATGGGCGTCCGGGCGCGCGACAAGAACTCCATCATCGGTGTGATCATGCCGTTCGGACTGGGCCTTGGCATCCTTTTCCTGGCCCTCTATGAGGGCCGGGCAGCCAACAAGTTCGGATTGCTGACCGGACAGATTGTTTCAGTTGACTCGGTGCAGTTGCAGGTCCTTGCCGGAACCGCAGTGTTGGTAATGATTGCTTTGGCGGCCATCTGGCGACCCCTGAGCTTTGCCAGTGTGGACCCCGAAATGGCGGAGGCCAGGGGAGTTCCGGTCCGTGGGCTGGCCATAGGGTTCATGGTTCTGCTCGGTGTCAGCGTGGCGCTGTCCATCCAAATTGTTGGCGCACTGCTGGTACTTGCGCTCTTGATTACCCCTGCTGCAGCAGCTCTGCGGGTCACTACCTCGCCGCGGTTGGTGGTGTTGCTGAGCGTGGTCTTCGCGATGACGGCTACCGTGGGCGGCATCCTGCTGGCGCTCGGCAGCAGGATCCCCATCAGCCCGTACGTCACCACGTTGTCATTCCTGATCTACGTTCTCTGCCGAGTGATTGGGCGGGTCAGGGCGAACAAAGGCCTCAACGGCAGGGTATCCCGGGACCAACCCGCAGGGGCGCTCTAGAGACTTCCGGTTGCCTTCTTGGCTGTGCACTCCGGGCACAGCCCGAAGATTTCCACCGTGTGGGCCACTTCAGTGAAGCCGTGTTCGGCGGCAGTTCGTGCCGCCCAGGTCTCGACGGCGGGCGCCTCCACTTCAACGGCCTTGCCGCAGTTGCGGCACAGCAGGTGATGGTGGTGACCCGTGACGTTGCACCTCCGGTAGACCGCTTCGCCTTCACCGTTGCGGAGGACGTCAATGAGGCCGTCGTCGGCCAACGATTGAAGGATGCGGTATGCGGTGGCAAGGGACACTGAAATGCCCTTGTTCTGCAGCAGGCGGTACAGTTCCTGGGTGCTGACGAAGTCATCGAGTTCGTCCAGTGCTGCGCTGACGGCCAAGCGCTGCTTGGTGACGCGCTGCTCCTTAACGCCGCTGGTGGCCGGCGCCGAAGGGCCGGTCGTGGCGGAATTGGTGCCGTGTGGCATTGAAGGACTCACTTCCCTGGGGATGCTGGCAAACCCCAATTTTACCAGCAGGGCAGGCTTGGAAACTGTCAGCCGATGGTCCTAGGCTTTGGTCATGTTGCTCACCAAATACACCCACGCCTGTGTCCGTTTGGAGAAAGACGGAAATGTCCTGGTGATCGATCCCGGGACCTTCTCTGAATCCGGGGAGGCTTTGGCCGATGCCCAGGCTGTCCTCATTACTCACGAGCACAATGACCACATCGACCGGCCCGCCCTGCTCGCCGCGCTTCGGAACAACCCCGGGCTGGAGGTCCACGCCCCCGAAGGGGTAGCCGGGACCCTCAGGGAGGATAACGAGGTCGCCGCCCGAGTCCACACAGCTGAACCGGGCGTCGACTTCGAAGCCGCGGGATTCAGTGTGCGTACGTTCGGCGGCCAGCACGCGGTGATCCATGCGCAGATCCCGGTTGTGGCCAACATCGGCTACCTCGTGGATGAGAATGTGTTTCACCCCGGGGACTCCTTTGTGGTCCCGGACGGAATCGATGTCAAAACGCTCCTGGTGCCCATCCATGCTCCATGGTCCAAGGTGGGGGAGGTTATTGACTTCGTCATTTCGGTCCGGGCACCCCGGGCGTTCCCGGTCCACGATGCCCTGCTTAACGAATCGGGGCGTGGCATTGTTGAAGGCCACGTGACCCGCATCGGGGCCCGCTATGGGACCCGCTATGAGCGCCTTGCTCCACGGGATTCGGTGGAGGTTTAGCCCGTCCACACCCCTGAGCGCTGGAACTGTTCCAGGACTGCCTCGTGCGGCGCGGGGTCCAGGCCCTTCGCAGCCAGCCACCCGGCGTCGTAGTAGCTGCCCGCGTAACGGTCGCCGCCGTCGCACATCAGCGACACGATGCTGCCCTGGCGCCCCTCAGCCACCATCCCGGCCACCACCTGCCAGACGCCCCACAGGTTGGTGCCCGTGGAGGGCCCTGCGTGCAGCCCGGTGAGTTTGCGGAGGTGGCGCATGGCTGCCACGGACGCGGCGTCCGGAACTTGGATCATGTGGTCGATGACCGCCGGCACAAAGCTTGGCTCGGATCGCGGCCGGCCAATGCCCTCGATCCGTGACGGCAAGCCGGTTGCTGCCGCGGCATCGCCATCGCGCCATGCGGGGTAGAAGGCCGAGTTTTCAGGGTCTACCACTGCGAGTCGGGTTGAGTGGCGGTTGTATCGCAGGTAGCGGCCGATGGTTGCACTGGTTCCACCGGTGCCCGCCCCCACCACGATCCACTCCGGGATGGGGTGTTCCTCAAGGGAGAGCTGGTCGAAGATGGATTCCGCGATGTTGTTGTTGCCCCGCCAATCGGTGGCGCGTTCGGCGTGAGTGAACTGGTCCATGTAGTAACCGCCGGAAGTTTTTGCGGTCTCTTCGGCCACCGCGTAGACCTCTGAGGCATGGTCCACCAGCAGGCACGCGCCCCCGAACTCCTCAATCAGGGCGATCTTTTCGGGGCTGGTGGTTTTTGTCATCACCGCGATGAAGGGCAAACCGATGAGCCTGGCGAAATAGGCTTCGGAGACGGCCGTGCTGCCGCTCGAGGCCTCAACGATGGTGGTTCCCTTGGTGATCCAGCCGTTGACCAGGCCGTAGAGGAACAAGGACCGCGCCAGCCGGTGCTTGAGGCTCCCGGAGCGGTGCGTTGATTCGTCTTTCAAGTACAACTGGACGCCCCAATGTTCGGGCAGTGGCACCGCATAAAGGTGCGTGTCAGCCGAACGGTTGTTCTCAGCCTCGATTTTACGGATGGCCTCGCTGGCCCATGCCCTGTCCTGAATGCACGAATTGCTCACCGGATAAGCCTAGGCTGGAAACCGGGCATCGGCAGCAAAGGAGCCCCTGGCGCAGGAACGAAGGAGAGAAGATGGCCACGCTGATAAGTGTCCCTGAACTGCGCAATCGCCTCGATTCCGGGGAGCGCACTGGGCTCCTGGATGTCCGCTGGGTCCTCGGCCGGACCGATGGACATAGTGAGTACCTGGCCGCGCACCTTCCCGGCGCCGTGTTCGTGGACCTTCCCACCGAGCTTGCCGACCACGCACAGGCCGGGCTCGGCCGGCACCCTTTGCCATCGCGGGAACGGTTCCAGGATGCTGCGCGGCAATGGGGGATCAACGACGGCGACACCGTAGTTGCCTACGACAACAGCGGGAGCATGGCAGCCGCCCGTGTTTGGTGGATGCTGCGGAATGCCGGCGTGGACTCCGTGTACCTGCTCGACGGCGGCCTGGCCGCCTGGGCTGCGGCCGGTTACCCCGTAGAGACGGGCGAGGTAAGGCCCGTCGTCGGAAATGTTTTCCTCGGAGAGGGTGGCATGCCGGCCATCAACGAGGGCCAAGCCGCGCGGTGGCACCACCAGGGCATACTGCTCGATGCCAGGGCGGGGGAGCGCTACCGGGGTGAGGTGGAGCCGATCGACCCCAGGGCGGGTCATATTCCCGGTGCTGTCAGCGCGCCCACCACTCAGAACGTCTCTGCCGATGGAACGTTCCTGCCCGCCGAAGAACTTCGTCGCCGCTTTGAAGCATTGGGCTTGGACGAGGCCTCGACTGTGGCTGTCTATTGCGGATCCGGTGTGACGGCGAGCCATGAAATTGCTGCCCTGCACATTGCAGGTTTCACAGCGGCTTTGTACCCCGGATCCTTCTCGCAGTGGTCCAACAACCCTGATAACCCTGTGGCTGTGGGCGCTGAGCCGTTGGAGGAGCCCGCGGATGGTGACGGCGGCGGACCAAGTGGCACAAGCACCGTCACCGGGAGTAGCGTCGGATCATGACTCCCGGACGCCCTGTACCCCCGCCCCTGGCCAAACCGATCACCCTGGATACCGGTACGGCCGGAAGTGCCACTCTCGCCGCTGCGTACGGTGCCACGTCCCCGGACAGCGGCTTGGTGCCCCTGACCCTTGCCCGGCGGGAACCCACGGCGGATGACGTAGAGATCGCCATTGAGTTTTGCGGACTGTGCCATTCCGACGTCCATGCGACGCGGGGAGAATGGCGCGTTCCTCCCTACCCGCTGGTTCCAGGCCATGAAATCGTCGGCCGCGTGACCCGCGTGGGCTCCAACGTCCAAGAGTTCGCCCCCGGCGACCACGTGGGAGTCGGATGCATGGTGGACTCCTGCCGTGAATGCGAGAGCTGTTTGGAGGGCTTGGAGCAGTACTGCGAACGGGGCAACATAGGCACCTACGGGGCCCCGGACCCGCGGCAAGGTGACACCATCACCCAGGGCGGTTACTCGACGTCGATTGTGGTGGACAAGCGCTTCGTGCTGCGTGTCCCGGAAAAACTCGACCCCGCAGCGGCGGCGCCTTTGCTGTGCGCCGGGATCACCACCTATTCGCCGCTGCGGTATTTCGATGTTGAAGAAGGTGATTCCGTGGGCGTGGTGGGCTTGGGCGGCTTGGGGCATATGGCAGTCAAGATTGCCAAGGCCATGGGAGCCGAGGTCACGGTTTTCACTACCTCTGAGTCCAAGTTTGACGCTGCCAGGGAGTTGGGGGCCGATCACGTGGTCCTGTCCAAGGACGCCGATGCCATGGAAGCCGCCAACCGGAGCATTGACGTCATCATTGACACTGTCGCGGCACCGCATGACCTCAACCCCTATTTCCGCACGCTTCGCCTGGACGGGGCCCTTTTCCAGCTGGGTCTCCCCGCCGATGACATGCCCCCTGTCAGCCCGGGATTGCTCATCCGCCGCCGGCTTGCCTACGCGGGCTCTTTGATCGGGGGCATTGAGGAAACACAGGAAATGCTGGACTTCTGTGCTGAACATGGAGTTGCCAGCGACATCGAAATTGTGGGTGCCGAACAGCTTAACGAGGCTTATGACCGCATGGTGGCC
This sequence comes from Arthrobacter sp. R3-55, assembly GCF_054161505.1. Classification (NCBI taxonomy): domain Bacteria; kingdom Bacillati; phylum Actinomycetota; class Actinomycetes; order Micrococcales; family Micrococcaceae; genus Arthrobacter; species Arthrobacter sp. R3-55. Next base: position 1,703,341 of record NZ_CP096423.1, read on the forward strand.
GGCGATGTGAAGTACCGTTTTGTGCTGGACACTTCGACACTTCAGGAACCATCCGAAAGGGCAGACGCATGAGCACACTGTTCACCAAGATCATCAACGGGGAGATTCCGGGGCGGTTTGTCTGGAAGGACGAGGACGTGGTGGCGTTCCTGACCATCGCTCCCATCACCCAGGGGCATGCGCTGGTGGTGCCTCGTGAAGAGGTGGATTCATGGACGCACGCGAGCCCGCAACTGCTGGCCAAGGTCATGGATGTTGCCCAGAGCATCGGTAAGGTCCAGGAAGAGCTGTTCGATGCCAAGCGAGTGGGCGTCCTGATGGAAGGCTTTGAAGTGGACCACCTGCATGTCCATGTGTGGCCGGCGTACTCAACGGCGGACTTTGAAATCCACAACGTGGACCACAATCCGGATCCGGCAGTGATGGACGCTACTGCCGTGAAGCTTCGTGCTGCCTTGCGCTCGGCCGGGCATGGAGACGTTGTTCCGCAGGACTGAAGCCTTCAACGAACATTTAACCCGGCGGTGCTGAATCAGCACCGCCGGGTCTTTTGTTGCTCCTAGGCAGGAGCCAAGGCCTGGTTCAGGACCGTTCGGATACGCTTTTCCGAGACCGAGTAAGCGGTTCCCAGTTCTACGGCGAAGAGGCTTACCCGCAGCTCTTCGATCATCCAGCGCACCCGGGTTAACTCAGTGCCGGCACGCCGCCCCGGGAGAAGTGCGGATACGGCGTCGTCGTAATCATCCTCCAGCCCCTGCACGATCGCCATATTCAAGGCATCCCGCTGCACATTGCCCGGAAGCTTCTCCAACCGCTTCTCGATCGCCTGCAAGTACCGCGGCAACTGGCTGAGCTGGGCATAGCCCGTCTGTGCCACAAAGCCGGGGAACACCAGTTGCTCCAACTGTGATTTCATGTCGTTCAGGGCGCTGATGAGCGGCAGGCTGGCGTTGGACTTCAGGGCCTTCTGGATGCGCCGCGTACTGGCCAAAACGCGTTCGACGACGGCAGTCACCGTAAAGACGGTATCGATCAGTTCCGCGCGGACTACTTCATACAAGGCATCGAAAGACTTCCTGTCCCACGGCAGCTCCTGCGGTGTCAGCTTGTCGATGGCAGCCAGCGCGCAGTCCGCGATCAGGGCGCTGACTGATCCATGCGGGTTCTGGCTGAAGGTCAGCTTCTCCATATTGCTGAGGTGTTCGAGCACATAACGGTCAGGAGGTGGAATCCGCAGTGCCAGCAGCCTGATGACGCCCCCGCGCATGGCAGCTTCTTGTTCAGCCTTGGTTTGGAATACCCGGAGGGCAACTGACTTTCCTTCATCAACCACCGCCGGGAAGCCGGTGACGGCGTGGCCCTTGACAGTGCGTGTCACCTGCCGCTCCACAGTCCCGAAGTCCCAATCGGTGATACCGCTGCGTTCGGCCACTGCAGCATCAGCCCCGCCGCCGGACACCGCAGAGATGCCGGAGGCCGGATCGGTTGATGTGCCCGCCGCTCCGGCGGCCTTACCGGTCTTGGCGGGTGCTGTGGTGGCAGGGGTGGCACCGAGTGATTCGGCGATGGCACGCCGAGTGGCAGGGGCAAGCTTTTCCTGGAGTTCGGCCAGGTTCTTGCCTTCATCCAGGACTTTGCCCTTGCTGTCAACTACTTTGAAACTCACCCGCAGATGCGAGGGCACAGCATCCCAGTTCCAGGAACCGGGGGGAATAACATGCCCGCGGAGCCTTCGGAGCACCAACTCCAACGAGGGTTCCAACTCATCGGTGGCCGGGTCAAAGTCCGCTTCAAGGGCCGCAGTTGCCTGACGGGCTACATCAGGGGCAGGGACAAAGTTCTTCCGCACCTGTTTGGGCAGCGACTTGATCAACGCCGTAACCAGTTCCACCCGCTGGCCCGGAATTTGCCAACGGAACGGGGCATCGTCCAGCTGGTTGAGGAACAGCACGGGAACTTCGGCAGTGACGCCGTCCGAGGGGTTGGGGGCCGAACCCGGCGCCACAGGATGGAATTCGTAGCTCAAGGGGAGTTCGAAGCCCTTGTGCAGCCAGGTTTTCGGATAGGCGGAGTCGTCAAGGGCCTCGGCGTCTTCGCTGATCAGCAGGGACTGGTCGAAGTCCAAGAGCGTGGGATCAGCCTGGCGGGCGTCCTTCCACCACTTGTCAAAGTGCCTCTCGGACACGACGTCCCTGCCCACGCGTGCGTCGTAGAACTCGAACAGCGTTTGATCGTCCACCAGGATGTCCCTGCGCCGCATGCGGGTCTCGAGTTCTTCAATCTCCTGAAGCAGGGCACGGTTGCGGTGGAAGAACTTGTGGTGGGTCTTCCACTCGCCTTCCACCAGGGCATGGCGGATGAACAGTTCGCGCGAGAGCTCAGGATCCACCCGCCCGTAGTTGACCCGGCGGTTCGGAATGATCGGGACGCCATAGAGGGTGACCTTCTCATGGGCCATGACGGCACCTTGCCGCGAGGACCAATGGGGTTCGCTGTAGGACCGCTTGACCAGGTCTGGAGCTACCTGCTCTGCCCACAGGGGATCGAACTTGGCGGCCACCCTGGCCCACAGCCTGCTGGTTTCCACCAGTTCGGCTGCCATGACGAAAGCCGGCGACTTCTTGAACAACGCCGAGCCCGGGAAGATGGCGAAACGGCTGCCACGCGCGCCGGCGTATTCACGCTTGCGCTCATCCAGGAGCCCTATGTGGCTCAGCAGCCCCGAGAGCAGGCTGATGTGGATACCCTCGTAGTTGCCCACGGGATCGGCTTCGCGTTTGTTGTCCAGCGCGATGCCCAAGGGCTTCGCCAATTGCCTGAGCTGCGTGAACAGGTCCTGCCACTCCCGCACCCGCAGATAATTGATGAACTCGTTACGGCACAGCTTCCGGAACTGGGTGGAGGACAGCTCGCGCTGCTTCTCCTGGATGTAGTTCCACAAGTTGAGGAAGCCGGTGAAATCCGAGATCTCGTCGCGGAAACGCGCGTGCTTTTCCGAGGCAAGCTGTTGCTTGTCGGTTGGCCGTTCACGGGGGTCCTGGATGGTGAGGGCAGCCGCCAGGATCATGACTTCGCGGACGCAGCCGCGTTTGCCTGCTTCAACAATCATGCGGCCAAGCCGGGGGTCCACCGGCAGTTGGGCAAGTTTCTGCCCGACGGCGGTGAGGCCGCTGCCGCTGCGACCGCCTCGTGCTCCGTCCCCCGACGTGGGCGGACTCAACGCGCCGAGTTCGCGCAGGAGGGTGACGCCGTCGTTGATGGCCCTGGAGTCCGGTGGCTCCACAAAGGGGAAGTTCTCCACGTCCTTGGGACTGCGGGCAACACCCATGGCGGTCATCTGGAGGATGACCGCGGCGAGGTTGGTCCGCAGGATTTCCGGGTCCGTGAACTGCGGACGTGACTCGAAGTCCTCCTCGGAGTACAAGCGGATGGCGATGCCCTCGGACACGCGCCCGCAACGGCCCGAACGTTGGTTGGCGGAGGCTTGGGAAACCCGTTCGATCGGCAGCCGTTGGACCTTGGTCCGGTGGGAATAGCGCGAAATACGTGCGGTGCCGGTGTCGATCACGTATTTGATACCCGGGACGGTCAACGACGTCTCGGCAACGTTGGTTGCCAGAATGATGCGCCGTTTGCCGCCCGGGTTGAAGACCCTGTGTTGTTCCTGCAGGCTGAGCCGTGCAAAGAGTGGCAGGACTTCGGTGCCGGCGAGACGACGGTTGCTTTGGATTCGCCCGTTGATAGCCTCCGCGGCGTCGCGGATTTCGCGTTCACCGGAGAAGAAGATGAGGATATCGCCGGGAGCTTCCTTGGCGAGTTCGTCCACGGCGTCGCACACCGCATCCAGGGGATCCCGGTCCTCTTCCAGTTCATCATCCGAGGTGTCCTCGTCCCCGCCGGCGGGCTGGGACAAGGGCCGGTAGCGGATTTCCACCGGATAGGTGCGTCCGGAGACTTCGATAATGGGGGCAGGCTCTTCTTCGCTCCCGAAGTGCTTGGCGAAGCGCTGGGGATCGATGGTGGCCGAGGTGATGATGATCTTCAGGTCCGGGCGCTGGGGGAGGATGCGCTTGAGGTAGCCCAGGATGAAATCGATGTTGAGGCTGCGTTCGTGCGCCTCGTCGATGATGATGGTGCTGTATTTGCGCAACAGCTTGTCCCGCTGGATCTCAGCCAGGAGGATGCCGTCGGTCATCAGTTTGATCTTGGTGGCCGCGCTGACCTCACCGGTGAAGCGGACCTGGAAGCCCACTTCCTGGCCGATCTCAACGTCCAGTTCCGAGGCAATGCGTTCTGCGACAGTGCGGGCCGCGAGGCGGCGCGGTTGGGTATGCCCGATCAGGCCCTGGTCTCCAAGGCCTAGTTCGAGGCACATCTTGGGGATTTGGGTGGTCTTGCCCGAGCCGGTCTCGCCGGCGATGATGGTCACCTGGTTTGCGGCTATGGCCGCCATCAGATCCTCGCGGCGCTCGGAGACGGGCAGCTCGGCGGGGTAGGAAATATGAAGTGTCATGGCTGGTGCCAGTCTACTGTGGCTGCGGTTCCTCGTCCGCTACCTCCGTCACAGTCCCCGCTGCCGCCGATAGCCGGCGGGACAGGTGCCGGGCAAAGGACCTGAATTCTTCCGGTTCCAGGATCTCAAAGTCCATATCGAGGGCGGCAAGATACGCCGCCGGGGCAGCGAGGTTGTCCCATCCGGAGCGCAGGATGGTTGCTGCCGGACCATCGGCGGTCAGGGTTGCGTACTGCGAGCTGACGACGGCGGCCACTTCCGCGAGCGGCTCGCGGAGCCGCACCACGACGTCGAACCTATAAGGGGAGCGGGTGATGGATTGCTGTACATACGCTGCCAGGTCCTCGGCCGGCAAGGTGCGCGCCGTGAATTTCTTCCGTTCAGAGGGCAGGGACGCGAAGCGGTCGGCGCGGAAGGTCCGCCAGTCCTCCCGTTCCACATCCCAGGCCACCAGATACCAGCGCCTGCCGGTGTCCACCAATCTGTAGGGTTCCACGAGCCGACGCGCAGCCTCGCCTTCGGAGGTGACGTAGTCAAAGGAGATTTGGCGCCGGTCCGAGATCGCCGCTGAAACCACCGTCAGCTGTTGCGGATCAACCGTGGCCGCATTGCTGGGCAAGGTGGTCACCGCTGCTTTCAGCATGGCGAACTTGGGGCGCAGCCTTGATGGCAGGACCTGTTCCAGTTTTGCCAAGGCGCGTACAGAGGCCTCGCCAATCCCGGCCACCGGCCCCGCGGCCACGGAATTCAAACCCAGTGCAACCGCCAGGGCTTCGTTGTCGTCCAGTAGCAATGGTGGCAGTTGTGCTCCCGCCCCCAGTTGGTAACCGCCTGCTATCCCCGGGGATGCATGGATGGGATATCCCAGGTTTCGCAGCTTGTCGATATCGCGCCGCACGGTCCTCTCGGTCACGCCCATGCGCTCCGCGAGGGCCGGACCCGTCCATTCCCTGCGTACCTGCAACAGAGACAAGAGCTGGAGGAGGCGGGCAGAGGTTTGGATCATGCAAGTGAATCTAGTCCATATGCAGGATGGTGAACCCCCGCCGCGTGGGCCGGCGAAGGAACACCCGCCGTTCGGGGAATCTGCGCAGAATTCCGGGAACGGCGGGCGTTGGGTGGGTGATGGGTCATCGAAGCGATGCAGTTGCCTGGCATCTCCTAGTAGATGCGGGGGTTCCAGTACGGGGTGCTGGGAGCGTCGAAAGCGGTCCACGCTTCCTTGGATTCAATAGGCGGGTTGTGGCCGCGGCCGTCCTTCAACAAGGCTGAGACGGTGGCTGCGACGGCGGTGATAAGGACGATGAAGAGGATGATTCCGAAGATTTCCATGCCTCAAGCCTGCTCCTGTGGAAGGCCAAGAAACAGTGGCAGAAATGCCCCATTTAGATAATTTTCTGCCACACTGGAGATATGTTGAAATCAGTGGCGGTGATCGTGGTTCCCAACTTCTCGGTCTTCGAATTCGGCACGGCTTTCGAAGTCTTCGGCATCGACCGGACGGACAGGGGTGCCGGCGTTCCGGCTTTCGACTTCCGGGTGGTTGCACCGGAACCCGGCGATATCCGCATGAAGTCCGGCCTCTCCCTCCATGTGAACCTCGGCCTCGACGCAGCTGCCGATGCAGACCTCGTCATCATGGCGCCATTCGGCCGGGACCAGGAAATCCCTGAGTCGGTGCTGGAGACTTTGCGCGCCGCCCATGCCAGGGGCGCATGGGTGATGTCGATTTGCTCCGGCGCTTATGCCCTGGCCCGGGCAGGGTTGCTGGACGGGCGCCGGTGCACCACGCACTGGCATTATTCGCAGGATTTGGCGGACAAGTACCCGGCGGCAAAAGTGGATGAGAACGTCCTGTATGTGCAGGACGGAACCATCATCACCAGCGCTGGCACAGCTGCCGGAATCGATGCCTGCCTCCACCTGGTCCGCGTTGAACTGGGAGCCAACGTTGCTGCCGCCATTGCGCGCGACATGGTGGTTCCACCGCATCGCGATGGTGGTCAGGCCCAGTTCATCGACCGTCCCATGCCCCGTTGTGGTTCGGCACCCATGGAAGAACTCCTGCGGTGGATGGTGGAACACCTCGACGAGGAACACAGCGTGAACGAGTTGGCGGCCCGCCTCCATATGTCTCCTAGGACCTTCGCCCGGCGCTTCCGGGCGGAAACAGGAACTACCCCTGCGGCCTGGTTGAATTCGCAGCGGGTGCTCAGGGCCCAGGAACTTCTCGAGAGTACGGAGCTGAACATCGACGAGATCGCCAGGGAAGCAGGCTTCGGGCATTCGGTGCTGCTCCGCCACCACTTCACCAAGGTGCTGGACACGAGCCCGCAAAGTTACCGGCGCGCATTCCGTGGGCAGTTGGCGGAGGCCATCTAGGGACAGCGGGCGGTCATGACGCTGAGATCTTTCAGCGCCGGCCTCCGAGCCGTCCGCGGGACTCGGAACCCTCGGCCTTGGCGCACTCCACCAGTTCCTGCCAAGGCCCGGTAACGGCGCGATCCGGAAGGGTGGCCCGGTGTTGGCCTGCCCTGATGGAGTACATGAACCGGTCGGGCTCGTTGGCGGCCCGGGCCTGGTTCTTGGCTTCCTCCCACGGGCAAGCCTCGACCATCGGAACCCAGCGTTCCTTCTCATCGGGGGAGACGGCGTCCACGCTCCAGACGCGTGTCATCGCTGCAATTCCCCCACTGCGTTGAACGGTGATCTTCATGGCCGGCTGCTTCTCGTTCGACTTTTCCTCGTCAGTCAGCCAGCGGGACCGCACCGGGCTGTCCGGTCCCGCCATCCGACTAAACCTTGACCTTCACAGTCTCCCATGCCTTAAGGACGGCGTCATGTTCCGCTGAACCGGAACCGAAGAGTTCCACGGCGGTGGCAACAGTGGTTTTGGCAAACTTCCCGAAAGTGCACGTCGCGGGCAGCGCTCCGCTGGTCAGGGTGCCATACCAGATCTGTCCGGGTGCTTCCCAGGCATTGCCGCCGAGCTCAGTGGCCACGACGTAAAAGGCCTTGTTGGGGATGCCGGAATTGATGTGCACCCCGCCGTTGTCCGCGCTGGTGCGGACGTAAGTGTCCATGGAGTCCGGCTGGGGATCTTTGCCCAGGACGTCGTCGTCATAAGCGGTACCCGGGGCTTTCATGGAGCGCAAAGCAGCGCCTTGGACCTGGTCGGTGAAGAGGCCCTCACCGATGAGCCAACTGGCATTCGCAGCAGAGTCCTGCTTGAGGTATTGCTCCACGAGGACGCCAAAGACGTCGGACATGGACTCGTTCAGTGCGCCGGCCTGGTTACGGTAGGCGAGGTTGGCCGTGTATTGGGTAACCCCGTGGGCGAGCTCGTGGCCGATGACGCTGACGGACTTGGTGAAACGCTGGAAGATCTGACCGTCGCCATCTCCAAAGACCATCTGGGAGCCATCCCAAAAGGCATTGTCGTACAGCTTGCCGTAGTGAACGGTCGCATCCAAGGCGAGGCCGGCGTCATCAATGGAATCCCTGCCGAAGATCTCGCCATAAAGGCGATGAGTGCTTCCGAGGCCGTCGTAGGCCTCATCGGCGGCCACGTCCCCGGCTGGCGCCGCGCCCTCCTTCCGGACAACACGGCCGGGCAGGACTTCCAAGGATTCAGCATCGTAAATGGTCCGTTTGGGCGGTCCGGGCTTGGCTTGGCGGGCGCTGGGCGGGGCAGGCGGAACAGGTGCCGTGCGGATTGCCTGGAGTTCTTTGATGTGCAGCAGCGACTCCTTGGCAGCCCTGGCCACGGCCCGAAGCCTCGGCTCACTCCGGGCAGCAATCTTGCGAAGCATGTACGGCGGTACGATCGAGCACATCACGGCAAACCCCTTTGGCTAGCGGAAAGACCAATTGGATTCAGCCTAGAAGCAGCGGCCGACAATATAACGGTGCGGGCCCGGCAAGCCCCGAACTGATAGCGGGAAACCGGCACACAAAAATACCCCGCCAGCTTCTGGCGGGGTATTCGTTGTGCCCTCGATAGGATTCGAACCTACGGCCTTCTGCTCCGGAGGCAGACGCTCTATCCCCTGAGCTACGAGGGCATCCGGGGTTCCCTCCGTTGCCGGTGGGACGTCCTAGAGCTTAGCAGCCACTGCGCCGCAAATGAAAACCCGACGCCCGGGCAGCAAGCCCTGCCTTGCACCAGCTGTGCCGTTCTGGATCAATACCCGGCGAACGAGTCCACATGGACCCGGCGGGCCCCCGCTGAGCGGGCTGCGGCACGCAGGGCCTCAACGCTCGCCGGTGAACCGGAAACGAAGACTTCGCGTTCGGCTACATCAGGCACCAGTTCCACAAGGCGATCCGCGTCGATCCTGGCGTCGCCGGCGTCGACCATGAATTCGGGGGGAGTGGAACCGTCCCCGAGGCGTGCGATGACTTTGGCTCCGGAGGCTTCCAGTTGCTCAACGCAGGCCAATTCATCGCGGCTTTTGGCGAGGTAGAGCACCACGGCGTCGCGTGCCGGGGCATCGGCCGCGAGGTGCGAGAGGAAGGGCGTGATACCGATTCCTGCAGCGATCAGCAGGACCGGCTTCCCGGCGTCGTGCGGTAAAAGAAAGTCTCCACCAACGGCCGTCGCAGAAAGCCGGTCCCCGGGCTTCAAAGCCAGGAGTGCCTTCTTTGCCGTGGACAGCGGCTCCGCCATGCCAACTCCGAAGGTCAGCTCGGCAGCGCCCGGCGCGCTGGTGATGCTGAACACCCGCCTGCGGCCCTTGCCGTCCGAGGCCGCGTGCGGGAGGTTAAGCTCCATGAATTGGCCCGCGGCGAAGCGCACCGGGCGCTGCGGCTCGAACCTGAACTCCCTGCTCCCCGGAGTCAAGGCACGTGAGCCCTTGAACGTCAGCTCAATCCCGCCCCGCTGGCCCAGGAAGAAGGCCAAAAGATTGCCCAGCAACAAGGCGAGTTCGGGGGAGTTGGCAATGAAACCGAAGTTGTACGGAACCGCAAAAACAACACCCACGACGCCGGCCAGCACCAACTGCTGCCACCGGCGGGGCGGGAGCGTGAGAGGTTCCGAAAGCATGAATCCCACGAAGAACAGCAGTGGCCGCTGTGCCACGGACTGCCACAGGGCCTGCCCCAACGTCATGCTGCGGCTCACGAGCTCCACGGTGATGATGCCTGCGGCCACCACCAGGAACACAGTGGCCATCAGCATTTTGCGCGTGCGGTACAGGACAAGCAGTACACCGGGGACCAGCAGCCAGAGCATAGCCGGGGTTGCAGCCCACCACGTGGCGATGTTCAAACCCGTCAGGCCAGTGACAAATGCCCCGGCCGCCGCGGGATTGAAGATGTGCCGCCCGCGGAACGCCAGCGCATATTTGGAAACGCTGGCCACCACGCAGGCCAAAGCCACGCCGGTCATATCAGTGATCCCGAACGCGGGCCAGAACAGGAAGTAGAGCAGCAGGCCCGTAATCAGGGACGACTCTGTGTGCGGCTTGAAGCGGAAGATTACTGCCAGCAACCGGTTGGACAGGTACGTCACCGCCAGGCAGAGCACCAGGTGCACCGCCATTTCGGGGAGGCCGAAGGTCAGCCAGCCCAGGATGTTGAGAACCATGCTGTAAACCACCAGCACGCCCAGCACCCACAGAATCAAGCGGTACATGGTCAATCGGCCCAGCCAGGTATCCACTCGGGACTTTGCGGCAATCATGTGAACAGTCTCCCCTCGAAACGGTCCGAAAACGTGGCGGCACCACTGGAGGACACCCTGAGCCAGGCGAAATCGAATTCCTCCTGCAAGGGCGCCGGTTCAAGCATGAACAGGGCTGTGGCCAGGGCATCGGCCTCCAAAGCGCTGCCGGCCATGGTCCAGGTGGCCACTGTGGTGTGGACGGGTTTGCCGGTGGTTCCGTCCAGGACGTGGTGCAGGCCATCGCCCCATGCGCGGCGGTTCGAAGCCGAAGCGCAAAGTGCTGAATTATTCAGTTCCACAGTTCCAATGGCCTGACCGGGGTCATAGGGATGTTCCAGAGCGACAACCACTGGATGGGTGCCGGCGTGGAGCATGTCACCGCTACCATCGATGAGGAAATCAGAATGACCGTTTGTCCCCAGGACTCCGGCCAGCAGGTCCACAAGCTGCCCTTTCCCCGCGGCCCCAATATCCAGGACCACTGGTTCGGATACGGTCAGGGCCGTTCCGGTCCAGTCAAGGACGTCTTCCCAGCGGGGCGGGGCTACGGGATTCCCGGCCGGAGTCAACGTGTAGGCGGGATCGTAGCCGAGCCGTTCCAGGCTGCTGCCGATCAGCGGAGTCATGGCGCCCCCGCTGAGCCGGTACAGTGCGGCATAGACCCCAAGAAGGGCTCCGGCATGACCGGGCAGCGTGATACTGCCCGGTTCGCGGGACAGGCCGGACACCAGGGAATCCGGCCTGAACCGCGAATACGTCATGTCATAGTCACTAACGGTTTCCAGCAGTTGCCGCCGCACGGCCGGCGCCAGGGCCTCCGGCGTCGATATCTCCCACTGTGTACCGATGCCCTCAAAACTGAAGGAGCTCCAGTCCGGGTGCGGCATGGTGCTACTTGGCCTGGGACTTGATCTGTTCCACGGCTTCGTTGAATCCGCCGGATGTCAGGGAGGATCCTGCCACCTTGGAAACATTCAGTTCATCGATGTTCTTGCCAACGATTTGTGCCGAAATTCCGCTCGCGAACTCGCCTTGGAACTTTTTGGTGTTGGGGTTCGAGGGGTGCGTGGTGATATTGACTGCGGAGACCTTGTCTCCCGCCAGGGTCAACTCCACGCCAACTTTCTCCTGGCCGTTCGGGGAGGTGTACGTACCGTCCGCGCTGTAGGTGCCGTCCTTGTAGGCGGAAGTCCCCGCAGCAGTGGAGCTTGACGACGAGGAAGACGAGGTAGGGCTTGTGGTGCTTGCCTGACCACCGTTTTCGGCAGCCGGCGTGGATTCGGCGGCCGGGGACTGCGCAGATGGCGCACACCCGGCCACGGCACCGATGAGTGAAAGGCCGGCAATTCCGGCGTAAATGCTCTTGCGGAGTGGCGTAGTCATGGTTCTGCTCGTTTCAACTGGACAAGAAATGGGTCATGGGACTGGTACTCGGGGGATGGCGAACGGGGTCGCCTCCTACGTCTTCACAACGTTGGATTCAGCGTAATGGTTCAGTCTGTGTCACCGGCCAGCCATTGCTGTGCGCCGGCTGTGACTGGATTTTCCACATAAGCGACCCCCAATTCCGCGACTTTGCAGGCCCCCGGTAGGCTAGATGCGTGACTCCCGAAGAACTCTCTGCTGCCATATCCGCCTGCCTTAAGGACGCCGTCTCTACCGGCGAAATCGCCTTGACGGAATCTGCCGTACCCGAATCCGTGCGAGTGGAGCGACCCAAGAACCGGGATCATGGAGACTGGGCCACCAACATCGCCCTGCAGCTCTCCAAGCAGGCAGGCATGAATCCGCGTGAATTTGCCGGGATTCTCAGTAACCACCTGCAGGGCATTCCTGGCGTAACCGGCGTGGAAATCGCCGGTCCCGGCTTCCTCAACATCACCGTGGATGCTGCCACTGCCGGTGCCCTTGCCAAGGCCATTGTGGAGGCCGGAACCAGCTACGGAACCAACCAGGCGCTCGCAGGCCGCGTAGTAAATATGGAGTTCGTTTCCGCGAACCCCACCGGCCCGCTGCACATCGGACATACCCGGTGGGCGGCCTTGGGTGATGCAATCGCCAGGGTCCTGCGTGCTTCCGGTGCGGATGTCACCGCCGAGTACTACATCAACGACGCCGGCTCGCAGATGAACGTCTTCGCCAACTCCGTCCTCTCCCGCCTGCATGGCCGTGGCGTTCCGGAGGGCGGCTACCCGGGTGAGTACATCCGCGAACTCGGAGACGAAGTCCTCAAGGCCCACCCCGGCATCCGGGAACTAACGGACGAGGCCGCCCTTCCGGTGATTCGTGCCGCTGCCTATGAGGCACAAATGGCGGATATCAAGACGACCCTGGCCGAATTCGGTGTGGAGTTCGACGTCTTCTTCTCGGAGAAGGAACTCCACGACGCCGGTGCGATCGAGTCTGCAGTGGCCCGCCTTCGCGAACAGGGCCACGTCTTCGACGACGGTGGTGCCGTTTGGTTGCGGACCACTGACTTCGGTGACGATAAAGACCGCGTGATGATCCGCGCCAACGGCGAACCAACCTACTTCGCCGCAGACGCTGCGTACTACCTTTCCAAGAAGGACCGCGGATTCACCGAGAAGATCTACCTCCTCGGAGCCGACCACCATGGGTACATCAACCGCCTGAAGGCCATTGCGGCCTGCGCCGGTGATGACCCGGAGGTTAACATCGAGGTCCTCATCGGCCAGCTGGTGTCAGTGAATGGCGCAAAGCTGTCCAAGCGTGCGGGCAACATCATTGAACTCAAGGACCTTATTTCCTGGCTCGGCAAAGATGCCGTCCGCTACTCCCTGGCGCGTTTCCCTGCCGACTCACCGCTGACGCTGGACCCGGAGCTGTTGAAGAAGCACAGCAACGAGAACCCTGTGTTCTATGTGCAATATGCGCATGCCCGCTCCCGCGGCACCGCACGCAACGCTGCCGAGGCCGGTGTGGAGCGCCAGGTAGATGGAGTGGACGCGTTCGACGCTTCCCTCCTGGATCACGCCACGGAAAATGAGCTCCTTTCCTACTTGGGCAGCTACCCGTCCATCGTGGCCAAGGCCGCAGAACTCCGCGAGCCGCACCGCGTTGCACGCCACCTTGAGGTCATTGCCGGCGCTTACCACCGCTGGTATGACGCCTGCCGCGTGTCGCCACAGGGTGATGATCCCGTCCTGGACGTCAACCGCACCAGGCTCTGGCTCAACGACGCCACCAGCCAGGTGCTTGCCAACGGACTCGAACTGCTGGGCGTTTCGGCGCCGGAACGGATGTAGGGCAATGAACACAGCCGCTGATCACGCTTCTCCGCTTGCTCCCGGATGGTTGGCCGTTCCGGCGGACCTCAACGCGCTGCAGGAACCCATGTGGGCCGCGGGAGTTGCCAAGAACGACGCCGGCGAGGTCACCGTTGACGGAGTCTCCGTCAGTGAGCTCAAGGAACAATACGGAACTCCGCTGTTTGTCATGAGCGAGCCGGACTTCCGTGCCCGTGCCCGTGCGTTCAAGGATGCCTTCGACGCCGCCTTCGCCGACATCTGCGGGGGAGTGGACGTCTACTATGCCGGGAAGTCTTTCCTGTGCACTGCTGTGGCGAGTTGGGTAGCAGAAGAGGGCCTCCGCCTGGATACGTGTTCCGGTGGGGAACTGGCTGTTGCTGCACGTGCTGGAATCGATGGCTCCAATCTTGGGCTGCATGGGAACAACAAGTCGGATGCCGAGATCAACCGTGCCCTGGACATGAAGCTGGGCAGGATCGTGGTGGACAGCCTCGATGAACTTGAGCGCGTTGCCAAGATAGCGTCCGGTCGCGGCGGGATTGCCAAGGTCATGCTGCGCCTGACACCCGGCGTGCATGCGCACACCCATGAGTTCATTGCCACCGCGCACGAGGACCAGAAGTTCGGTCTGTCCATGGCTGAGGACTCCACCGAAGAGGCAGGTCTTTCGGCAGCCGAGGAAGCTGTGGCAGCAGCCACCTCCTACTCAAGCGTCGAACTGCTGGGCCTGCACTGCCACATCGGATCACAGATCTTTGAACCCGATGGTTTCGCTGTCGCTGCCCGGAAGCTCCTGGGCTTCCTCGCTGCCATGCAGGAGAAGTACTCCATCGTGTTGCCGGAGTTGGACCTTGGGGGAGGCTACGGAATCGCCTATACGCCTGTGGACACGCCCCGCCCGCCTGCCGAGATCGCAGAGGCCATGGCCGTCGTCGTACGCTCCACGTGCGCTGAGCTGGACATCACGCCACCGCGTATCTCCATCGAGCCTGGACGCGCCATCGTAGGCAGCACCACGTTCACGCTCTATGAAGTGGGCACACTTAAAACCGTCCGTGTAGACGCCCCTGAGGGTGAAGACGGTCAAAAGAACGTTACGTATCCGCGCCGCTATGTGTCGGTGGACGGCGGGATGAGCGATAACGCCCGTCCAGTGCTGTACGACGCGGATTATTCGGCGATTTTGGCGTCGCGTGACTCCTCAGCGGCTCCGCAGCTGTCCCGCGTAGTGGGCAAACATTGCGAGAGCGGCGACATAGTTGTTAGAGATGTATATCTGCCCGCGGATGTGGCAGCCGGTGATTTGCTCGCAGTACCGGGTACCGGCGCCTACTGCTGGGCCCTCTCCAGCAACTACAACTACCTGGCACGGCCTGGCGTTGTCGCTGTACGCGACGGAGCAGCCCGGCTGATTGTCCGCGGGGAAACCGAAGAAGATCTCTTGAACCGCGACATGGGAGTGGCGAATGTCTGAAGTGCGAACCTTGAAGGTGGCCCTGCTGGGCTGTGGCAACGTGGGGGCCCAGGTCGCGCGGATTCTGATTGACGACGCCGATGCCCTCGCTGCCCGCAGCGGCGCCCGCTTGGAACTGTCCGGCATTGCGGTGCGTACCATCGATGCCCCGCGTGACGTTGAGCTGCCCCGTGAACTTTTCACCACTGACGCCGACACATTGGTCAAGGACGCAGACCTGGTTATCGAACTCATGGGCGGAATTGAGCCGGCACGCTCGCTGATCCTGACGGCCATCCAGAACGGCGCCTGTGTTGTCACCGGCAACAAGGCCCTCCTCGCCCAAGACGGCCCCACCCTGTACGAAGAGGCTGATAAAGCCGGCGTCCAGTTGTCGTACGAAGCCGCAGTGGCCGGGGCCATCCCCATCCTGCGCCCCATCCGCGACAGCCTGTCCGGCGACCGCATCACCAGGGTTCTGGGCATTGTCAACGGAACCACCAACTTCATCCTCGACCAGATGGACACCACGGGCGCTCAGTTCGCGGACGCCTTGGCCGAGGCCCAGCGCCTGGGATACGCCGAAGCGGACCCGACTGCCGACGTCGAAGGCCACGATGCCGCAGCGAAGGCTGCCATCCTGGCCTCGCTCTCGTTCCACACACGCTTTTCCCTGGACGATGTCTATTGCGAAGGCATCACCAAGGTCAGTGCCGCGGACATCTCTTCTGCCAAAGAAGCCGGATTCGTCATCAAGCTGCTGGCGATTGCAGAAAAGATCGACTCGGCAGATAACGGCAGTGGCATTTCGGTGCGTGTCCACCCCACCCTCCTGCCGCGCGAACACCCCCTCGCTGCTGTCCGCGGTGCATTCAACGCCGTCTTCATCGAGGCGGAGAACGCGGGAGAATTGATGTTCTACGGCCAGGGCGCCGGCGGAACGCCCACGGCCTCCGCTGTCCTGGGTGACCTCGTATCCGCCGCACGGCGGTTGGTCCTGGGTGGCCCCGGCCGGACGGAAACCACCACCGGACACGTCCCGGCACTGGCCATCGATGCCTCCAACACCAGTTACTACATCGGCTTGGACGTAGCTGACCAGGCCGGCGTTCTGGCGAGGATCGCCCACATCTTTGCGGAAAACGGTGTCTCCATCGAGATCATGCGTCAAACGATCCACCGCGACTCCGAGTCGAATGTTGAATCGGCCGAACTGAAGATCGTGACGCACCGTGCATCCGAAGCTGCACTCGCAGCAACCGTCGAGGCCGTCAAGGGCCTGGACGTCATCAATTCTGTGACATCCGTACTGCGGGTAGAAGGGGTCTAAGTGGCTCACCAATGGCGCGGAGTAATCCGCGAATACGCTGATCGTTTGCCTGTAACGGAAGCCACCAAGGTCATCACCCTCGGCGAGGGCGGTACGCCCCTGGTTCACGCCCGGCAGCTCTCCGAGCTCACCGGCTCAGAGGTGTACCTCAAGGTTGAAGGCATGAACCCCACGGGGTCCTTCAAAGACCGTGGCATGACCATGGCCATGACAGCTGCCGTTGAGGCCGGAGCCAAGGCTGTGGTCTGTGCGTCCACGGGCAACACCTCGGCCTCGGCAGCTGCCTACGCCACCGCAGCCGGACTCAAGTGCGCGGTACTGGTTCCCGAAGGCAAAATCTCCATGGGCAAGCTGAGCCAGGCAATCGCCCACGGCGCCACCTTGCTGCAGGTTGACGGCAACTTCGACAACTGCCTGGACATTGCCCGGAAGCTCGGGGAGTCCTACCCGGTGTTCCTGGTGAACTCGGTCAACCCCGCGCGTATCCAGGGCCAGAAGACGGGTGCCTTCGAGATCGTAGATTCCCTCGGCGATGCTCCGGACATCCATGTCCTGCCTGTCGGCAATGCCGGCAACATCAGCGCCTACTGGAAGGGCTACAAGGAATACTCCGCGCCTTTCGAGACCGCAAACGGAACTCTTCCTGCTGTAGCCACCAAGACGCCCATCATGTGGGGCTTCCAGGCTGCAGGCGCGGCGCCGTTCGTTGCCGGACACCCGATCACCGAGCCGGACACTATCGCTACCGCTATCCGCATCGGCAACCCGGCTTCCTGGGACACTGCTGTTGCTGCCCGGGACGAATCCGGTGGGTTGATTGAGGCCGTTACGGATGATGAGATCCTGGCAGCGCACCGCTGGCTGTCAGCAAAAGAAGGTGTCTTCGTGGAGCCCGGTTCAGCGGCCGGTGTGGCAGGCCTGATCAAGAAGCACGCTGCCGGCGAGGTTCCTTCGGGCAAGACCATCGTCATTACGGTGACCGGACACGGCCTGAAGGACCCCCAGTGGGCCCTCCGCACTGAGGATGGCAGTGACGTCCAGCCCGTCAAGGTGCCCAACGACGTCGTCACCGTTGCCGCAGAACTGGGACTGGAAGAAAAGTAAGAGTGGAATCAACGCAGCCCACCGCGACTGATCGTGCGCTCGTCGCGGCAGGCCAGCGGCTGACGGTCAAGGTCCCTGGTACAAGCGCCAATCTGGGCCCCGGCTACGACAGCCTCGGCTTGGCCTTGTCTATTTACGACACCTTGACGGTGGAAACCCTCAGCACCGGAGAGCTCGAGTTCGAGCTCTCCGGTGAAGGGGCCGACACCCTTCCCCGGGATGCCAGCCACCTCGTGGTGCGCGCCATCGATCTCGCCTTGGCACGCCTCGGCTTCGGACACTCCGGCCTGAAAATCACTGCGGACAACGTCAACCCGCACGGGCGGGGACTCGGTTCCTCGGCTTCTGCCGTGGTGGCCGCTGTGACAGCAGCCAATGCCTTGGTGCCGGAGGAATCGCGGCAGGATCGCGATTGGATCCTGCAGCTGACCAGTGAAATGGAAGGCCACCCCGACAACGTCGCACCCGCGATTTTCGGCGGACTGGCGCTGTCGTGGCAGGACAGCGAGCAGTACAGCAGTACCAAGGCTGACGTAGTTCCCGCCGTCATTCCGGTAGTCGCAGTCCCTGACTTCGAATTGTCTACGGAGACTGCACGGGGATTGCTGCCGGCATCCGTCGGCCACCATGCGGCGGCCATGAATTCCGGACGTGCCGCCCTGCTGATCCACGCACTGACAGCGCAGCCGGGCTTCCTGCTGCCGGCCACGGAAGACTACCTTCACCAGAGCTACCGTGCACAGGCGATGCGCCCCAGCGCCGACCTCATCGCGACACTTCGGTCCGCGGGTCATGCGGCCGTCGTTTCCGGCGCGGGACCTACTGTGATGGTGCTGGCCAACGGCGTAAATGAGGCCGCCATTGTGGAGGATTTCATTGAGTCCTACACCAAGGCCAACACACCCGACATCGGCTGGCGCGTGATGACGCTGGCTGTGGACGTTCAAGGTGCTAGAGTGGAAGTGCACCGCCGGTAAAGCCGCGGGCAGTTCCCTGATTTTGGATCTCGGTGGTTTCGCCGTACCTTTCGTCAACTGTGCCAACGTTGGTGGTGTCGTCTCTTTCCGGCCTGTCTCAGGTGCCGAGAATTCTCTCTGTTCCCTGAACAAACAGCCGGCTGCCCGGGTCACCGGATCCAGGATGACGATCAGTATCCGGCCCTGTTGGCCACAATCCATCAGGCACGGCCGAAATCACCGGCTGCAGATCTGAACTGCAGCCCAGAACAAATCATCGCGTCCAGCTCTCGCTCTGGACGCCGTCGAGGGGGAAGGATCCTTCGTGACAGAAACCACTGAGCTGGCTTCAGCTGTGGACACAACATCTTCTGCTGCTGAGTCGTCAACGGCAGCAACCACCAAGAGCAGCGGCCTTGCAGGCCTTAAGCTCGCACAGCTTCAGGCTCTCGCGAGCCAGCTGGGCATCTCCGGGGGATCGCGCATGCGCAAGGGGGATCTGGTCACCGCCATTTCCGCCCACCGTGCCGGCACCTCCACTACCAAGGCGCCAGCCAGGGCCAGTGCCTCGGCTAAGAGCGCCGCCCCGGTGGCCAAGGAATCCCCGGCAGTGGAAACCAAGGCTGCTGCGGAGACCAAGGGCAAGGCTGCCGGGAACGGTGCCGTTGCCGAGGCACCATCCGAGGCCCCGGTCCAGGAAGCTCCCCGCGGACGTGGTCGTGGTCGTAGCCGCCGCGCTACCAGCGATGGCGTGGTAGCTGCGGTTGAAGCCGCCGCTGCGCCTGCTGAGGCTGCAGCTGCACCGGTTGCTGAAACACCGGTATCCGCAGAAGCCGGCGAGGCCGGCACCGAGCGTCGCCAGCCGCGCACCCGCAACCGCCGTCGTGGCGAAGCTGCTGCCGCTCCCGCTGAAGCTGTGGAAGCACCCGCAGCCGAACAGCGTGCCGACCGCGCCGAACAGCGTGAGCAGCGTGCTGACCGCACCGAACAGCGTGAGCAGCGTGCCGACCGCACCGAACAGCGTGAGCAGCGTGCCGACCGCACCGAACAGCGTGAGCAGCGTGCTGACCGCACGGAACAGCGTGCTGACCGCACCGAACAGCGTGAGCAGTCGGATGCGGGCGAGCAGCGTGAACGCCGTGATAACAGCCGCGGCCGCCGTGAAGACACCAACGACGGCGACGACACCGGCAACCGCCGCAACCGTCGCAACCGTCGTGACCGCAACGACCAAAATGATCGCAACGATCGCCGGGGAGGTCAGGACAGCCGCGACGGAAACACCCGCAGCGACCGCTTCCGTGATCGCAACGAACGTCGCCGTGGCCGCGCGCAGGGACCGGACGTTGACGACGTCGAGGTCACCGAGGACGACGTCCTGCTGCCCGTAGCAGGCATCCTGGACGTTCTGGAGAACTATGCGTTCATCCGGACATCCGGCTACCTCCCGGGCGCAAACGACGTCTACGTATCCCTGGCCCAGGTCAAAAAGTACAACCTCCGCAAGGGCGACGCCGTGGTTGGCGCCATCCGCGCGCCGCGTGATGGTGAAGACCGCAGCCAGCAGTCCGCCCGCCAGAAGTTCAACGCGCTCGTCCGCGTCACCTCTGTCAACGGCAAGACGCCGGAAGAACTCAAGGACCGCGTTGAATTCGCCAAGCTCGTTCCGCTGTACCCGTCCGAGCGCCTGCGCCTCGAGACGGATCCCAAGAAGATCGGCCCGCGTGTCATCGACCTCGTGGCCCCGATCGGCAAGGGCCAGCGTGGCCTGATCGTCTCCCCGCCGAAGGCCGGTAAGACGCTCATCCTGCAGTCCATCGCGAACGCGATCACCACCAACAATCCTGAGGTCCACCTCATGATGGTGCTGGTTGACGAACGTCCCGAAGAAGTCACCGACATGCAGCGCACCGTCAAGGGTGAGGTCATTGCCTCCACCTTTGACCGTCCCGCCGATGACCACACCACGGTTGCCGAACTTTCCATCGAACGCGCCAAGCGCCTCGTTGAAATGGGCATGGACGTTGTAGTCCTCCTGGACTCCATGACCCGCCTGGGTCGCGCCTATAACCTGGCAGCACCGGCCTCCGGCCGCATCCTGTCCGGTGGTGTTGACTCCGCAGCCCTGTACCCGCCCAAGCGTTTCTTCGGTGCTGCACGCAACATCGAAAACGGCGGCTCGCTGACCATCCTCGCAACGGCCCTCGTCGAGACCGGCTCCAAGATGGACGAGGTCATCTTCGAGGAATTCAAGGGCACCGGCAACATGGAGCTCCGCCTGTCCCGCCAGCTGGCAGACAAGCGCATCTTCCCGGCCGTGGACGTCAACGCGTCCGGCACGCGCCGCGAAGAGAACCTGCTCTCGCCTGAAGAAGTCAAGATCATGTGGAAGCTGCGCCGCGTCCTTTCCGGCCTGGAGCAGCAGCAGAGCCTTGAGCTGCTGACCAACAAGATCCGGGAGACGCAGAGCAACGTCGAGTTCCTCATGCAGGTTCAGAAGACCACGCTCGGAGCGAAGTCGGACAACGACAAATAGCTGTGCTCTAACCGCTCAAAATATGCCGGCCCCGCCCCTACGCCGGGTAGCTTCCGATCTACGATCGAAAGCTACCCGGCTCCGGCAGGCCCGAAGCCACTCCCTGGCCGGCATATTTTGAGCGGTCTTTGTTTAAAGGAATCCGTGGCCCGACACCACGTGAGGTCAGAAACGGTCCAGTGGGCCCAGGATGGGCTGTGCGTGACCCCACGATGCAGTTATTAGACTTGTAGAAGTCGAAAGAGGTTTGAAAATGTTTGAGTCCGTACAGGGATTGCTTGATGAGCATGCTGCTATCCAGGCGCAGCTGAGTGATCCTGCTGTCTATGCCGATCAGTCTGCGGCCCGGAAGTTGGGGCGGCGGTCTGCTCAGCTCCAGGGCATTGTGGAGGCGTACAACAAGTGGCGCGGGCTCAATGATGATCTGGAAGCGGCCAAAGAGATGGCTGACGAGGATCCTGAATTCGCTGCGGAAGTTGTTCAGTTGGAGGAGCAGATTCCTGCGGCACAGGAGCGTCTGCGCCGTCTGCTGATTCCTCGTGATCCTGATGATGCCCGCAACGTCATCCTCGAAGTCAAGGGTGGCGAAGGTGGCGACGAAGCCGCTTTGTTCGCCGGCGACCTCCTGCGAATGTACATGCGCTACGCCGAATCGCGGGGTTGGAAGACCGAAATGATTTCGGCCACCGAATCCGATCTTGGTGGTTACAAGGACGTTGCCGTGGCCATCAAGGGCAACTCAAACGACCCAGCTCAGGGTGTCTTCGCGCGCTTGAAGTTTGAGGGCGGCGTACACCGCGTGCAGCGTGTGCCCGTGACAGAATCCCAGGGCCGCATTCACACTTCGGCCGCGGGCGTGCTGGTTCTCCCTGAAGTAGATGAGCCCGAAGAGCTCGAGATCAACCAGAACGACCTCAAGATCGACGTCTATCGTTCCTCAGGTCCGGGTGGACAGTCCGTGAACACCACGGACTCCGCTGTGCGCATCACCCACTTGCCCACGGGCATCGTGGTGGCCATGCAGAACGAGAAGTCCCAGCTGCAGAACCGCGAAGCCGGCATGCGAGTTCTCCGTGCCCGCCTCCTGGCCCACCAGCAGGAACAAATCGACGCCGCCAACTCGGAGCAGCGCAAGTCGCAGATCCGCACCATGGACCGTTCAGAGCGCATCCGCACTTACAACTTCCCGGAAAACCGCATTGCGGACCACCGCACCGGGTACAAGGCGTACAACCTTGACGCCGTCATGAACGGCGACTTGGAGCCTGTGATCCAGTCGGCCATTGAGGCGGACGAGCAAGCACGCCTGGACGCCATCGGCGAATAGCACCCTGCCGCATATCAACAGCAGAGTAGATCCATGACGTTTTACCAAGGCCAGAGCCTCGCGGACGCAGTTCGCGAGGCCACTGCCGTTCTCACCGACGCCGGTGTCCCCACGCCACGCGTGGACGCTGAACTACTGGCCGAACACCTTCTTGGCGTGGGACTGGGACGCCTGCGTGCCATGTTGCTGGGGGATGCCCCCGCTCCGGATGGCTATGGTGAACTGGTTCAGGAGAGGGCCGGCCGCGTCCCTCTTCAGCACATCACCGGCGTCGCATATTTCCGGTACCTGGAGTTGCGTGTGGGGCCTGGGGTTTTCATACCCCGTCCGGAGACGGAGTCGGTGGTCCAACTGGTCGTTGACCACGTCAAGGGTATGCCGAACCCGAAAGTGGTGGATCTTGGCACCGGATCCGGTGCGATCGCCGGCTCGATTGCCCACGAGGTGCCGGGCGCTGAGGTCCATGCCGTGGAATACAGTACGTTCGCGCATGCTTGGGCTGCGAAGAACCTGGAGCCGCTGGGTGTCACCCTCGTGCAGGGCGACCTCCGCGATGCGCTGCCCGAACATAACGGAACTTTCGACGTCGTCGTCTCCAATCCGCCCTATATCCCCGCAGAGGCGATACCCACAGAACCGGAAGTCGCGCTGCACGATCCTCCCGAGGCACTGTACGGTGGGGGAGCGGACGGCATGGAACTCCCGACGGCGGCAGCAGCCTCCGCAGTCCGGCTACTGAAGCCCGGCGGGTACTTCGTGATGGAACACGCCGAAGTCCAAGCCGGCTGGATCGCCGGGATGCTGCAGCGCACGGGACGTTGGAACGACGTCACCACACACTTCGACTTGAACGGTAAGGAACGTGCCACCAGCGCGGTGCTGGCAAGCGCCGCCCCTGATGAGTGAAAGAATAGCGCTGTGACCACAACCTACAACTGCACTTCCGATGACCAGCGGGCTGAAGGACTTCAGCACGCCCAGCGTGCCATCAGTGAGAAGAAGTGCATCGTGCTGCCGACGGACACTGTGTACGGCATTGCCGCAGACGCCTTCTCGCCTTTGGCCGTGACCATGTTGCTCGCCTCCAAGGGACGCAGCCGGCAGATGCCTCCCCCTGTCCTGATTCCCAGGATCAACGCCTTGGATGGCCTCGCTACCGACGTGCCTGCCGATGCCCGTGCACTGGCGCAAGCATTTTGGCCGGGCGGGTTGACGTTGATCCTCCATGCCCAGCCTTCATTGGACTGGGATCTGGGTGAGACTAAGGGCACTGTGGCCCTGCGTATGCCCGATGACCAGATTGCCTTGGAACTCCTCGGGCTCACGGGCCCGCTGGCCGTATCCTCGGCCAACCGAACCGGCCAGGAAGCAGCCCAAACCGCTGCGGAAGCGCGCATGCAGCTGGCCGAATCCGTAGAGGTTTACCTTGAGGGCGGATTCAGGCCCGTTGAAGGTACTGCGGCGCTGCCGTCCACGATTGTGGACGCAACTGCCACCCCGTTCCGCGTAGTTCGCCAAGGAGCCATTTCCTTGGAGAGCCTCCGTGCAATCGTTCCGACCATCCTTGCCTTCGGCGAGACCGTTTCCACCGGCGTTGAGGAACTTTCAGCAGCCGATGCTGTTGCGGCGGCTCCCGATGCGGAAGTGGCTCCGGAAGCAGAAAAGGCCCCGGAAGCAGAAAAGGCTTCGGAAGTGGTTGAGACTCCGGAAGCAGCAGATCAGGCTGCCGTGGAGACCCCCGCAGCCGGGGACGCGCCGGTCGAGGTGAGCGAACCAGTCGTCGGCGAATCTGTGCAGGACGCCGAACTGCTTCCTGATGACCATGTGGAACCGCAGGCCACGCGAGAAGCCAAGCCCGAATGATTCCGGACCGTCAGCGCGTCCCCGTCCTTGACGTCGACGCTACTCCAATGCGCGTCAATGAACTTGTTGAGGCCATGGGTGGACTCATTGCTGCGGAGACCACAAGTACCGTGCTGGGCCATAACCTGCACAGCATTACGCTGTTCCATTCATGTCCCGACGTCCGCGCGCTCTACGAGGAAAGCTCCATAGTCCTCCTGGACGGCGCGCCGGCCACGCTGTTGTGGGGACTTTCACCCAGGCGTCAACAGCCTCCGCTGGATGAGGGGGCCATGGCGTACCGGCTGGGTTCCATGGACTGGATCCCGGAGCTGGGAAAGGTCCCGGGATTGCACCGGGTTGCTGTTGTTGGTGCCGGTCGTGAGGCCAACACCGAGGCTGTTGCACGTCTGCGGTCCATCATTCCCGGAGCCACAGTGGACGGCATGCCTGGCGAAGGCTGGGACGATGCCCTTGAAGAAGCGGTGGTGGGCTGGTTGGGAAACTACAGGCCGCAACTGGTGTTGCTTGGACTCGGAATGCCACTTCAGGAGCATGTTCTGCGTCGCAGGCTCAATGAATTGCCGCAGGCTGTGTATTGCGCAGTTGGTGGCGCAATTGAGCAGGTTGCAGGCATCCAGAAGCTGGCACCGCGTTGGCTGGGACGCTTGGGGCTCGAATGGGCTTGGCGCCTGGTCCTGCACCCGGACCGCGTTGCCTACAGGGTTTTCGTTGAACCTTGGAAGCTGGCCGGGTTGCTGGTTCGGCGCCGTTTTCAACCATCCAAGACCAAAGGCAAGTAAATGACGTCCCAAGTTGTTGTGGTTGCCGTAGTGGTGACCTATAACCGGCATGAACTCCTCCAAACCACCTTGGCGGGCATTGCGGCCGGCACCCGGGTTCCGGACGCCGTCGTCGTGGTGGATAACGCGTCAACAGATGGAACCGCAGGGTACCTGCGGGACTATCAAGGGCCCCTGGTGACGGACGTGGTCACGCTGAACACCAATGTGGGCGGTGCCGGTGGATTCGTGGTGGGCATGGAACGCGCGCTGCTGGATCATGGCGCGGACCATGTATGGATCATGGACGACGACACGGAACCGCAACCGGCCGCTCTTGCCGAAGCCTTGGAGGTTTCCGCTGCCTATGAGCAGGAAACCGGAGATACGCCGGCCTTCATCGCCAGCCGCGTCGTCTGGACCGATGGCCGGGACCACCCGATGAACCGTATGCGCCCCCGGCTGGGTGCCAGCGAAGAAGCCCGCAGCGCCGCTGCCCGCGTCGGTGCCACTCAGATCCGCAGCGCTTCCTTCGTATCAGTGCTGATCCGTGCCGACGAGATCAGAAAGCACGGGTTGCCCATTGCGGATTACTTCATTTGGAATGACGATCTCGAATACACCGCCAGGGTGTCCCGCAAGGCAAAAGCACTGACGACGCAAGCTTCGGTGGCCAACCACCACACCAAGGTCTTTGGCGACGCCGGGGCTGATCCCGGACCACGCTTTTACTACGAGGTGCGGAACAAGCTGTGGGTCTACACCCGTTCCAGTGCTTTGGCGCCATGGGAAAAGATACTTTTCACCGGCGCGTCGCTGCGTAACTGGGCCCGGACCATAGCTGCCTCGCCCAACCGCAAGGTGTTGCTGGGAGGGCTTCTCAAGGGGCTGCGCCATAGTTTCAAAGCGCCCCGCTCCAACGCAGAAGTGCTTGAGGGAATCTACGCCTTGCGGAACGTTCAAGAGCCCGCCAGCTGACAGTTGCGCAGCCTGCACCCGGTCACATAGCCGGGCGCCAGCGGCTGCGTCACAGGGTGGTCACGGCAGTTGGCATTAGTATCGTGACTAGAGTCCACAGAAACCCGCAACATTCGGCACAGCCGGTGCAGGCATGGCGACGGAGTAGTTCCATTTATCCAAAGACAGAATTCCACACCTCAAGGTGCCCGGAAACCACCGGCTTTCATGCGACGCACCGGCTGCGTCCATTGGTCAGCCTTTCCGGAACAGTGGGCAGGCTGCTCCCGGGAGCCGCATCATGATCATGTATCTGCTGATGGCACTCACGGCTGCCGTGGTGTCCTACGCGGGAACGTGGGGTGCCCGCGTCGCCGGAAACAAACTGCGGCTCTACCGTCCCATCCGCAGCCGCGACATGCACTCCGCCCTGATTTCCAAGCTTGGCGGGTTGGGCATCTTTGCCGGGTTCTTCGTAGCGCTGGTGGTTGCCAGCAACTCCTTCTTCGTCAAGGACATCTTCAGGCACAATGACGGCCCGTGGGGGATCCTTGCCGGCGCCGTGGTGATCGTGGCGGTAGGGGTGGCGGACGACATCCTGGACATCCGATGGTGGATCAAGTTGCTGGGACAGGCAGCCGCGGCCTTCATCGTGGCTATCTGGGGCGTCAGAATGTCCGTGGTGCCGTTCATTCCTGAACCCATATTCCTGGAATCTGAAGTCGTCCAGATTGTTCTCACAGCCGGTCTGATTGTCACCACCATGAATGCCGTCAACTTCATTGACGGACTGGACGGTCTTGCGGCAGGAGTGGCCATCATTGGTGGCGGAGCGTTCTTCCTCACGGCCTATTGGGTTCACCGGAACAATCCATCCACCGATAACTCAGACCTTGCCACGCTGCTGATGGCAATCCTTGTGGGAAGTTGCATCGGGTTCCTGCCGCACAACTGGTTCCCGGCAAAAATCTTCATGGGGGACTCGGGGGCCATGCTCATCGGCCTGCTCATGGCCTCAGCCGGCGTGGTGGCAACGGGTCAAATCGGCTCCGGCTTGTATGACCGTGCCAACGGCATCCCCACGATTGTTCCGATTCTGCTGCCTTTTGCCGTTCTTTCCCTGCCCTTGTTGGATCTTGGCATGGCCGTGGTCCGCAGGACCGCCAGGGGACAGTCACCGTGGTCGGCAGACCGCGGGCACCTCCACCACAAGTTGGTAGACCTCGGATACTCGCACCGCGCCGCCGTCGTCATGCTGTACGTCTGGACATGCATCCTCGCCTTCGGGGGCGTCGCATTCGCCGTCTTCCCGTGGCAAATTGTGCTGATCGTAGTCGTTGCAGCGGCGCTCATCATGGCTGCCGTGACCGCATGGCCCTACTTCACGCGTAACTCCTCGCGGCCGGCGGAGTAGATGTGACAACCGGTTATCGTCACAGTTCTATCTCATGTAGAATTCTTACTGCGGACAGTCACTCGCCCGTAACCCCACTTTGAGAATATGGCACCTGTGCCACGAGGATTGGTATCCCCATGACATCCAACGCCGAAACCGGACGCCCGTCCGGTAAACGTGGTGTTGGATCGATCGGAATTGCTTCCTCGTTATGGCTCCGCCTTCTTCTTCTGAGCGCCTCGGCAGCAGTAGCGGCTACGGCTGTTGCTTGCTTGGTCGCAGCCTTCATGAACGGCGGTCAGGGAACGCTTTCAGCTGCCTTTGGTTCCGCGCTTGTCATGATCTTCTTCGGCATCAGCCTTTTGATAGGCCACTTTGTGGGTCGCAACAATCCTTCAGGTGCTGTTGGCCTGTTTGTTGCTACCTATTTCATCAAAGTGATCGGCTTTGCCGTGGTGCTGTTCGTTCTCGGTGCGCCGGATTGGCTCCACCACCGTTGGTTCCTGATTGGCGCCGTGGTCGCCGTCGTCTTCTGGCAGGCAGCAGAAATCTATGGTTTCAGCAAGGCCCGCCTCCAGATCTACAACGATCCCGAAGAGCAGAAGGGTGGCCCGGATGTCTCCGCGTAAGCGTTATTCACGCCCGGCCGTCGATGCTCAGCAAGCTGTCAACCGCGGTGAATCTGCAGAAGTCGGGAACGACGGCGGATACAACGCCGGCATTGCCGTCTTCAGCTACATCATTGGCGGGATCATTGTCTGGAGTTTGATAGGCTGGGGTCTGGATAATCTGTGGGGGACCCGCTGGATTGTGCTCCTTGGCGCTCTGCTGGGAGCCGCAGGAGGGTTCTATCTTTCCCATATGCACGGCCTCACCAGGCAAAGCTCCTCTTCTGGCGAGAGCAACGCAGACAGCGGTCCGTCCACGGACGGGGACAGTAATGCCAAATAATTTCACATGGATTACGGATGCGTCCATCGCGTCCGAACTCCAACCAATGCCCAATGATGGACACAGCAGAGAGGAAACGCGTTGATCGCGCTTGCGCTCCCCGCCCAGGATTCGGGGTCATTCACCCCACCCGGAATCGACGAAATGCACCTGCCGGCAATCCTGCCTTGGGGTGCGCACGATGGCTTCTCCAAGCAGATGTTGCTGGTGATCCTTTCGGTCGTCATTATCGCTACATTCTTCATCCTCGCTGCACGTAAGCAGCAGCTGGTTCCCGGCAAACTGCAGTTCGCAGGCGAAATGGCCTATGGCTTCGTCCGCAACAGCATCGCCAAGGACATCATCGGCGGCAAGGACTTCATTAAGTACGTCCCGCTGCTGTTCAGCTTGTTCTTCTTCATTCTGGTGAACAACATCTACGGCGCCATCCCGGTGATCCAGCTCCCTAGCTTCTCGCACGTGGGCGGCGCCTATGTGATGGCCGGCATCGTGTACTTCACCTGGATCATCATCGGCATCAAGAAGAACGGCCTGAAGTACTTCAAGTTGGCCACCGTTCCGTCCGGTGTCCCGTGGTACATCCTCCCGATCGTTGTACCGATCGAAATCATCTCCAACTTCCTGGTCCGCCCCGTCACGCACAGCCTCCGTCTGTTCGCGACCATGCTGGCCGGTCACTTGATCGTCATGCTTGCCGGCTCCGGCATCGAATTCCTGGTTATGCAGGAGAACGTGCTGCTCAAGGGCGCATCGGTCCTGGTACTCGTTGGCGCTATTGCCATGTACATGCTTGAAGCATTGATCATGGCCCTGCAGGCTTACGTGTTCACCCTGCTGACTGCGATCTACATCGAAGGCGCCCTGCACGCCGATAGCCACTAGGCTCACAAAACTTCCCCTCGCGGGGATGAAGCAACCCAAACAACCTGCCGCACGGGCGGCATCTTGAAAGGAAGAAAAAATGGAAGGCACCATCAACGGCTCCCTCAACCTCATCGGCTATGGTCTTTCGGCCATCGGCGGTGGTATCGGTGTGGGTCTCGTGTTCGCCGCTTACATCAACGGCGTTGCACGTCAGCCGGAAGCTCAGCGCGTGCTGCAGCCGATCGCATTCCTCGGCCTCGCACTGACTGAAGCCCTCGCCATCCTCGGCCTGGTCTTCGCTTTCGTTCTTTCCTAGTCCTAAGAACCAAGCGAATCCAAGCACGAGTAGATAGGACGGGTGAAATATGAATCAGCTGATCATCTCAGCCGCCACTGAGGGCGAAGCGGCACAGAACCCGCTTGTTCCCAATGTCTGGGAAATGGGCGTAGTCCTCGTCGGCTTTGCGGTCCTCATGTACATCGTGGTCAAGTTTGTTGTCCCGATGTTCGAGAAGACCTTCGCCGAGCGCGCCGAAGCCATCGAAGGCGGCATTGCCAAGGCCGAAGCGGCCCAGGCGGAAGCTTCTGCAGCTCTTGAAGAGTACAAGCAGCAGCTCACCGATGCCCGTGCCGAAGCCAACCGCATCCGCGAAGAAGCACGCGCTGAAGGCGCCCAGATCCTCGCGGACCTGAAGGCAAAGGCTGCAGCAGAGTCTGCACGCATCACCGAGCAGGCACACGCTGCCATCGAGTCGGAGCGCCAGGCAGCTGTTGTCTCGCTTCGTTCCGAGGTTGGCACCTTGGCCACCACGCTGGCCGGCCGCATCGTTGGGGAAGCACTCACCGACGATCAGCGTGCCGCACGCGTTGTGGACCGCTTCCTTGCAGATCTGGAGACCCAGAGCGCAGGTGCAGCTAAGTAATGGCAGGTATATCGAGCGAATCGCTGACCACAGCACTGGCGCAATTGGAAGCCAAGCTTCCTTTCGCCTCGCTGCAGTTGGCTAAGGACCTCTTCGGAATCCTGGGAACGGTGGACAGCTCGGCTGGCTTGCGCCGCGCCCTGACTGACCCGTCCCGTTCCGGTGACGAGAAGTCGGCGCTGGTCAAGCAGCTGGTTGGCGGAAAAGTCTCCGCTGATGCTGCTGAGATTGCAGGCGGATTGGCCAGCTCTCGCTGGGCATCGGCACGCGATATCGGCGATGCACTCGAGACGCTTGCCGCCACGGTTGTCATTGCCGTAGCTGAAAACAAGTCGGCCGTTTCTGCCTCCGGTATCACGGGGCTGGAAGAGCTGGAAAACGATCTGTTTGCCTTCAACCAGGCCGTCGCCTCCAGCCACGAAGTACAACGTGCTCTGTCTGAGCCACAGGCATCGCCTGCGGCAAAGATTGCACTGGCCGAGAAGCTTGTTCCTGGCAGCAGCGAGGAAGCCAAGGTTCTCATCAGCCAGGCCGTTACGCAGCCGCGCGGTGTCAAGCCAAGCAAGCTTGTCGAGTCATTCGCCAAGCTTGCAGCCAAGCGTCAGCAGCGCTGGATTGCTACTGTCAGCGTTACCCGTCCGTTGACGGAAACGCAGGCCAGCCGTCTGCAGGCCGGGCTTGACGCCCTGTACGGCCGCGAACTGAAGGTCAACGTCAATGTTGACCCTGCACTGATCGGTGGAATCCGCGTCCAGGTAGGTGACGAAGTGCTCGACGCTTCGGTTATTGCCCGCCTGACAGAGCTCCGCCGCCAGCTCGCTGGCTAGCGAAGACAAAGCACAACTTAACTGATATAAAACCCGGTCATCGTGAGCAACGATGATCACGAAAACAGGAGAGCAGGGACTGCAGATGGCCGAATTGACCATCAACGCCGACGACGTCCGTAATGCGTTGAACGAGTTCGCGGCGTCCTACGAACCCGGTAACGCAGAGCGCGTAGAGGTTGGTCGTGTGACCACCGCAAGTGACGGCATCGCCCGTGTTGAGGGTC
Source organism: Arthrobacter sp. R3-55 (assembly GCF_054161505.1). Lineage (NCBI taxonomy): Bacteria > Bacillati > Actinomycetota > Actinomycetes > Micrococcales > Micrococcaceae > Arthrobacter > Arthrobacter sp. R3-55. The sequence continues at coordinate 1,734,266 of NZ_CP096423.1, forward strand.
TTCCCTCGGTCATGGCGAACGAGCTGCTTCGCTTCGAAGATGGCACGCTGGGCCTGGCCCAGAACCTTGACGTCCGCGAGATCGGTGTCATTATCCTCGGTGACTTCACCGGTATTGAAGAAGGCCAGGAAGTTCACCGTACCGGTGAGATCCTGTCCGTTCCGGTTGGCGATGCCTTCCTGGGTCGCGTTGTTGACCCGCTGGGCCAGCCGATCGATGACCTCGGCGAGATCAAGGCCGAAGCCACCCGTGCACTGGAACTCCAGGCTCCGGGCGTTACCGAGCGCAAGTCGGTTCACGAACCGATGCAGACCGGCCTCAAGGCTATCGACGCCATGATCCCGATCGGCCGCGGCCAGCGTCAGCTGATCATTGGTGACCGCCAGACCGGCAAGACCGCCATCGCCGTGGACACCATCATCAACCAGAAGGCCAACTGGGCTTCCGGAGATGTCACCAAGCAGGTTCGTTGCGTTTACGTTGGTGTCGGCCAGAAGGCTTCCACCATCGCAGCCGTGCGCCAGACCCTCGAGGATCATGGCGCACTGGAGTACACCACCATCGTGGCGTCTCCGGCATCTGACCCCGCCGGCTTCAAGTACCTGGCACCCTACGCAGGCTCGGCCATTGGCCAGCACTGGATGTACGGCGGCAAGCACGTCCTGGTGATCTTCGATGACCTGTCCAAGCAGGCCGAAGCCTACCGCGCCGTGTCTCTGTTGCTGCGCCGTCCGCCGGGACGCGAAGCCTACCCGGGCGACGTCTTCTACTTGCACTCCCGTCTGCTGGAGCGTTGTGCCAAGCTCTCCGACGAGCTCGGTGCAGGCTCGATGACCGGTCTTCCGATCGTCGAAACCAAGGCAAACGACGTCTCCGCTTACATCCCCACCAACGTGATCTCCATCACCGATGGCCAGATCTTCCTCCAGTCGGATCTCTTCAACGCCAACCAGCGTCCTGCTGTTGACGTTGGTGTGTCCGTCTCCCGCGTTGGTGGCGCTGCACAGGTCAAGTCCATGAAGAAGGTCTCCGGTACCTTGAAGCTGGACCTGGCGCAGTACCGCGACATGCAGGCATTCGCCATGTTCGCCTCTGACTTGGATGCTGCTTCCCGTCAGCAGCTGACCCGTGGGGCACGCCTGATGGAACTGCTGAAGCAGGGCCAGTACTCACCGTTCCCGGTTGAGAACCAGGTTGTTTCCATCTGGGCCGGCACCAAGGGTTACCTCGACGACGTTCCGGTTGAGGACATCAGCCGCTTCGAGTCCGAGTTCCTGGAGCACCTTGCGCACAAGTCCTCCATCCTGACCACGCTGGCTCAGACCAACGTCCTGGATGACGACACCGCTGCAGCCTTGACCGAAGCAATCGTTTCCTTCAAGAAGGGCTTCTTCGGAGAAGGCGACAACCACTTGGTTGGCGCCGGCCACGAAGAGCACGCAGCGATCTCCGGCGGCGACGTCGACCAGGAAAAGATCGTCAAGCAGAAGCGCTAGTTCCGATTACCTGCCCTGCCGGGGTCCGCAAGGGCCCCGGCAGGGCAGCACATCGGGAACATAGGAAAGGATAAGTATGGGAGCCCAGATTCGGGTCTACCGTCAGAAGATCAGCTCGACGACGTCGATGCGCAAGATCTTCAAGGCGATGGAACTGATCGCTACCTCGCGCATCGGTAAGGCCCGCGCCCGCGTAGCAGCTTCACTGCCCTACGCGAACGCGATTACCCGCGCCGTTTCTGCTGTCGCAACTCAGAGCGAAATCGACCACCCGCTGACCACCGAGCCGGAGCAGATCCGCCGTGCCGCAGTCCTGATCATTACATCGGACCGTGGCCTTGCAGGATCGTATTCCGCGAGTGTGCTCAAGCAGGCTGAAGGTCTCACCGAGCTTCTTCACGCAGAAGGCAAGGAAGTCAAGGCATACCTGGTTGGCCGCAAGGCTCAGGCGTACTTCGATTTCCGCAACCGGTCATACACCCGTGTATGGACCGGTGGCACGGACGCCCCGGAATTCGAAACCGCACAGGAAGTCGGAGCTGCACTTCTCGAAGACTTCTCCACCGACTTCGAAGAGGGTGGCGTGGATGAAATCCACGTCGTCTACACCCGCTTCAAGTCCATGGTGACGCAGGAGCCCACGGTTATCCGTTTGCTCCCGCTGGAGGTCGTCGAAGAGGAAGCAGTTTCGGAATCCGAGCTGCTGCCGTTGTACGAGTTTGAACCGGAAACAGAGCAGGTGCTTGACGCGCTGCTTCCGCGTTACATCGAGTCCCGCATCTTCGCAGCCATGCTGCAGGCCGCTGCTTCCGAGCTCGCAGCCCGCCAGCGTGCCATGAAGTCGGCCGGTGACAACGCTACGGATTTGATCAAGAAGTACACGCGCCTTCGCAACACGGCCCGTCAGGCCGAGATTACGCAGGAGCTTTCCGAAATCGTTGCCGGCGCCGACGCCCTCGCGTCCTAGCCTGCACCGGATTCGGCTCGAAGCCGCACCTGCAACAAACAGATAAACTTAACCCCACGCCATCTACTGAGTGAAGTGAGAGAGATGACTGCCACTGCTACCGAACACGTAGCAACGGCCGGTGCCACCGGCCGCATTGCCCGTGTTATTGGTCCGGTTGTCGACGTCGAATTCCCGGCTGACGCAATCCCCTCGATTTACAACGCTCTGACCACTGAGATCACTCTCAACGGCCAGACGAAGACCATCACGTTCGAGACCTCCCAGCACCTGGGTGACAACCTCGTACGCGCCATCTCCCTGCAGGCAACCGACGGACTCGTCCGCGGTACCACCGTGCAGGATTCCGGTGCCCCGATCTCCGTGCCCGTCGGCGACGGCGTCAAGGGCCACATCTTCAACGTCCTCGGCAAGCCGCTGGACGTTGACGAGTCCGAGATCAAGGCTGACGCATACTGGCCGATCCACCGCAAGGCTCCGGCCTTCGCCTCCCTCGAGGGCTCCACGGAGATGCTCGAGACCGGCATCAAGGTCATCGACCTCCTCACCCCGTACATCAAGGGTGGAAAGATCGGCCTGTTCGGTGGCGCCGGTGTTGGCAAGACCGTTCTGATCCAGGAAATGATCACCCGTGTTGCCCGCAACTTCGGTGGTACTTCCGTATTCGCCGGTGTTGGCGAGCGTACCCGTGAAGGTAACGACCTCTGGGTTGAAATGGAAGAGGCAGGCGTCCTCAAGGACACCGCCCTTGTGTTCGGCCAGATGGACGAGCCGCCGGGAACGCGTCTGCGCGTGGCCCTGTCGGCGCTGACCATGGCAGAGTACTTCCGCGATGTCCAGAACCAGGACGTGTTGCTCTTCATCGACAACATCTTCCGCTTCACTCAGGCAGGCTCGGAAGTTTCCACGCTGCTCGGCCGTATGCCGTCCGCTGTGGGCTACCAGCCCAACCTTGCTGACGAGATGGGTCTCCTCCAGGAGCGCATCACGTCCACCAAGGGTCACTCCATCACGTCGATGCAGGCCATTTACGTGCCGGCTGATGACTACACCGACCCGGCCCCGGCCACGACCTTCGCACACCTCGACGCGACCACGGAACTTTCCCGTGAAATCGCATCCCGTGGTCTGTACCCGGCCGTTGACCCGCTGACGTCGACCTCCCGCATCCTGGATCCCCAGTACATCGGCAAGGACCACTACAACACGGCTGTTCGTGTTAAGCAGATCCTGCAGAAGAACAAGGAACTCCAGGACATCATCGCCATCCTTGGTGTTGACGAACTCTCTGAAGAGGACAAGATCGTCGTGTCGCGTGCACGCCGTATCCAGCAGTTCCTCTCCCAGAACACCTACACCGCAAAGCAGTTCACCGGCGTCGAGGGTTCCACCGTGTCCATCAAAGACACCGTGGAAGGCTTCACCGCCATCTGCGACGGCGAGCTGGACCACATCGCAGAGCAGGCGTTCTTCAACGTCGGCGGCCTGGATGACGTCGAGCGTCAGTGGGCCAAGATCCAGGAACAGACCAAGTAGTATGGCTGAGCTCGAGGTTGAGATTGTCGCAGCGGACCACTTCGTGTGGTCCGGCGCGGCCAAGATGGTGAAGGCCCGCACCAGCGATGGTGAAATCGGAATCCTGCCGGGCCACTCGCCCCTTCTGGCCATCCTGGCCGAGGGCGAGCTGGCAATCCAGCCGGTTTCCGGTGACCGTATTTCGGTAGTGGTCGACGGCGGGTTCTTCTCCGTTGACAACGATCGCGTGGTCATTGTTGCTGACAACGCCAAATTGGGCGAAGCGGCTACAGCGGGGATCCGATAGCACGACCTTGATGGACGATTCCCTTATTCCGTTCATCGCCCTGGCAACAGCGTTTACGTTGCTGATCATTTCACTGTGCCTGTTCGGGGTGCGCCGCTTCAACTTGCGGCGTGCCCTGGGCACGGTAGACGCCTCCATTTGCACGGCTGGAAACAGCTGGCAGATGGGGGTTTGTCGTTATCAGGACAATGAGCTGGAGTGGTTCCGCTTGATGTCCTTGAGCGTGATCCCCAAGCACAGATTTACGCGCAGTTCGCTCGAACTGCTGGGCCGCCGCCAACCCACGGAAGATGAACTCGTCAGGGTGCAGCCCGGCGTCGTGGTTGTTGAATTGCAGTACGAAGGCAAGAAGTTCATGCTTGCCATGAACTTCGACGCCTACGCAGGTTTGTCGTCCTGGCTGGAGGCCGGTCCGGTCATCGGCGTCGGCACCTGGCGCTAGGCGTTATGGATTTTCTTTCCGATGTCAGCCTGGTTGCTGGTCCGTTCCTCTGGTTCAGCATCGCCTGCGGTGCTGCCGGTGGGGCGTACCTCCTCTGGCGACGACGACGTTCCTGGCCTTTGGTGGTTGTGGGCTCTCTGGCCGTTTCTGCCGGGATCGTGGCGTTGGTCCACTGGATCCTGGTGGACCTCATGGCCACTTTTTCAGAGAATCTGCCCTTTGAAACGCTTGCCTGGTCTATGCCTGCTGTCGCGGCTGTGCTTCTCTGCGCAGCCCGCTTTCCACGCAACTCCGGTAAAGGCCGATCCCTCAGCGTCCTGGCGATGCTGGGAGTGGTTCTTCTCAGCGCAGTCCAGGTGAATCTCTATTTTGGCTTGAACAACTCGGTTGCGGATCTACTGGGCACAGCAGTGGCACGTATCCAGCCGCTGGAAGCCAGCCTCCAAAGGAGCCCGGACAGTACACCTGGTTCGGAGCTCAAGGCATGGAGAGCGCCCGGTTCCATGCCGGGCAACGGGATTCTTCGGAAGGCCGAAATCCCCGGAACCGCGTCAGGATTCACTGCTCGCGAGGCATATATCTACCTGCCTCCTGCCTATCAAACCGAACCCCGGCCCGCCCTGCCGGTTCTGGTTCTTTTCTCCGGACAGCCCGGGGGCCCTGCCGACTGGCTGACGGGCGGGCAACTCCGCACGCAATTGGACCGTTTCGCCGAAGCCCACCATGGAGTAGCTCCGGTGACGGTGGTGGTGGATCCCAACGGGTCAAGCAGTGCCAACACCATGTGCATGGATAGTTCGATTGCCCCTGCGGACACCTATCTTTCCCAGGATGTTCCCGCCTGGATCGTGTCCACGCTGGATGTTACCCGTGATCAGCGTCAATGGGCCGTGGGCGGCTTCTCGTTCGGAGGCACGTGCGCGCTGCAGATGGGTACTACCCACCCGGAGCTGTTTCCCACGGTGCTGGCGTTCTCGGCTGAACGCGAGCCCGCCTTGGCTAAGGACAGGAACAAGACCATTCAGGACTCGTTCGACGGCGATGTAGCGGCGTTCGAATCAAGGACGCCTTTGGTCCTGATGCAGCAGCGCAGTTTCCCCGAAAGCGGCGTGTACCTGACCGCCGGGGAAACAGATCACGAATTCACCGATTACATGCACGAACTCGCAGCGGCAGCCAGGAATGCCGGCTTCACGACGCAGGAACACAGGATCGAGCATGCGGGGCATTCCTGGGATGCTGTTGTCCGGGGAATGCCGGGCGCCTTGGGTTTCCTGGCAGAGCGCTGGGGGCTGCCACAGTGAGCCTTGCGCTCAAGGGTGTCATCAGGCCTGCAAGGGCGCAGGTCCGCAGGCACATGAGGGGTACTCCTTTCACTCTGGTGATATTGGCGTTGTTCCTGGTGTTGTCCTTGGTCTCAGGCAGCTTCCTGTCCGGTCCACCGGAGCCGTGGCTAAATTTCGCCGGAGTTTCGTTGGAGGGACTGCGCTCAGGTGAATGGTGGTCCATCTGGACATCGTTGTTCTTCACCACCAATCCGTTGGCTTATGCCACCACCATCGTGATGTTCCTGTTTCTCCTGGGCCCCGCTGAGCGGCATCTGGGTTCTCTCAAGACAGCTGCTGTGTTCCTGGGTAGCCAATTCGCCTGTGTGTCCGTCTTCTTCATGGTCACCCAAGTGGCGCAGTACTCCGATGACGGATGGCTGTCCCGGATGGGTGGTACAAGGCTTATTGGTCCGTACGGACCGGTTTTGGCAACGGCGCTGGCGGCCAGTGCGCTGCTTCCCACGCTGTGGCAGCGACGACTCCGAACGGTAGCACTTTCTGCTTCGTTGCTCCTGGTGCTTTACGTTGGGCATGCCGAGACCGTGGTGGGTTTCCTGGGTGCGCTGATCGGCTTGGCGGCCGGGTGGTGGATGCAAAGCAGCCAGGGGCATCTCCATCTACACCGGTCCACGAGCAGGGAGGTGCGGAACCTCCTGGCCCTGACGATGGCAATTTTCGCTGTGGGACCCATTGTGACAGCCGCGGCCAAGAGTCCTTCCGGGCCCTTGGCTTTGCTGCGCGATGTCATCCTTAACCCTTTGCCCACGCTGAGCCAGTTGGAAAGCACCTGCGGGGGAACCATTGATGTTGCCTGCCTGGAGGTGGGCCGACAAGCCTATACAGGGCCATTCGGCTTGGCTTTGGCTGTGGTGCCTGTAGCTCTACTCCTGATTTGTGCCGACGGCATGAGGCGTGGACGCAGGCTGGCACTGGGCATCGCGATCGGCGTTCAACTGGTGGTTGTGGCGTTGTCGGGGATCTATCTTGGCCTCTTTGCTGGAATGCCCACATTCCAGGGACGTCCGCATGTGCCCATGTTGAACTCGGCCGTGGCGCATCTCATACCACTGGTCCTGGTCCCGCTGGTACTGGCTGTACTCCTCTTTGTTTACCGGGGGCACTTCCGGGTGGTGACTTCGGACCGCTTGCGGCGAAGGATCTTTTGGCTGGTAGGCCTGACAGGGGCGGGACTCGGTCTTGCGTACACACTGGTGTGGTTGGCCTCCGGTGGAATGGACCGCGACGGCGGCTTGCTGGGTTTGGCTGCTGAACTGGCCAGGCAGTATCTCCCGGTGCCGCTTCCGGGTGTTTACCGTAAGGTCTTCGCCGAACGGGACTTTTTGGAGGTGTTCCTTTTCTCCTACTCCGGCACGGTCTTCTGGCTGGTGGCCTTGGTGGGCGTCTGGGTACTGCTGATCCGTGGACACCATTCCGGAGGGCTCGATCACCAATCCCGCGAGAAAGCACGCACCCTGGTCAAGTCCGGGGGTGATTCACTGTCCTGGATGGCTCTGTGGGAACCGAACAAGTACTGGTTCAGCGCGGACGGCAACGGGGGAGTGGCGTACCAGCAACATGGCCACGTGGCCTTGACCCTTGGTGGCCCCATAGGGTCCGCCTCCCACCATCTTGCGACGGCCGGGGGTTTCCTCGACTACTGTGCGCAGCAGGCGTTGATACCTTGTTTCTACTCCTGTACGGATGAGTTATGGCCCATGCTCCGTGCAAGGGGTTTCCGCAGGGTGGCTGTTGCCCAGGAAACGCGCCTCCGTATCAGGGACCTGGAGTTCAGGGGCAAGGAGTGGCAGAACGTCAGGACATCGCTGAACCGTGCCGGGAAACTCGGCATAACAGCCAACTGGGGCCGCTATTCCGAACTCGCACACGGTGTTCGCTCCCAGATCACGGAAGTCTCGGAGGAGTGGGCAGCGCAGAAAAAGATTCCTGAAATGGGCTTCACGTTGGGCGGCCTTGACGAACTGAAGGACGACGACGTCCTGTGCTGCGTCGCGGTGGACCAGGCGGGCTTTGTCTATGGGGTCACCAGTTGGTTGCCCGTTTACGAGGAAGGCCGCGTTGTGAGTTGGACACTGGACTTCATGAGGCGGCGGGGCGATGCCTTCCCGGGTGTCATGGAGTTTCTGATTGCCTCAGCTGTCCTGCACCTCCGCAGCTCTGTTGAGGTCATCTCCCTGTCCGGTTCACCCCTGGCCCGGGATAAGGGTGAAATCGAGCAGCGGGCAGAGGGCTTGGCGGGAATTCTGGATGCTGTAGGGCAAGCGCTGGAACCTGTTTATGGATTCAGGTCGCTGGCTTCCTTTAAGTCGCGTTTCCAACCCGAATACCGAACCTTGTACATGTATTACCAAGACCCGCTGCACCTTCCTGCAATGGGCCGGGCACTCACCCGGGCCTATCTTCCGGGATTGTCCGTGCGGCATTCCGCGCGACTGCTCAGAACTCTGGTTCGCTGAATAGCGACGTCCATTCAGGACCAGGATTTGGGCTTTCTTCTTGGTTAGTAACAGGGGTTGTCGAAATATCGGGGATTACCTGCCTTAAACACGGCGACCCCGGCATGAAAGCCGGGGCCAACGTGTTTGTTGAATCTGCAACAAGCAGAATTCGACGGGTAAGGCTAGACGACGGTAACGCCGGTTGCCTGGGGGCCCTTGGCGCCCTGACCGATCTCGAACTGAACGCGCTGGTTCTCATCGAGGGTCTTGAAGCCGCCGGTCTGGATCTCGGAGTAGTGAACAAAAACGTCCCCATCCGAGTCATCCGGGGTGATGAAGCCGAAGCCCTTTTCAGCGTTGAACCACTTGACGGTTCCCAGTGCCATGTATTTCTCCTCATTGTGGAACATCAGTCCGATACACCTCGTACCGGCTTTGTTACTCCGCGAGAAGACCTTGGATTCCGTCCGGGCGGGCCCGGTTGGTTTCGCAGGAGCTTCACGCTCGCAACTCGTCTTGCGAGCATGAAAACCACCTACACAAAGACTGCTACAACACTTTCATGTGGCCTGCCGGAGGTCAACGGTCTTTTGGGCAATTCGGGAAAATTTTCGGTAAAAAGAAGGTAACGCGGGTGCTTTCAATTAGCTTTCTGACAGCCACAAGCCGTTGCGCATCACGCCCGTCAGTTCAAGGTCTGCGTTGGTAACAACGATGTCTGCGCGAAGGCCGCGGCGGAGGCCGCCTATTTCATCCGAAAGGCCCAGGACAGCGGCAGGCACAGCAGTAGCCGAACAAACGGCATCAGGAAGTGCGACGCCGGCGCCTACCGTTTTGCGGACAACCTCCAGGAGGGTGGCGGTGCCTCCGGCAATGGATCCGGTCGCATCCAACGTGGCTACTCCGTCGCTGACCGTGACGGGGGAGGGGCCCAGCATGTAGCTGCCATCGGAAAGGCCGGCAGCGGCCATGGAATCAGTCACCAGGACAATGTTGGTGGCTCCCACCAATTGGAAGACCGTGGCGACAGTGCTCGGTGCCAGGTGCGTGCCGTCGGCGATCAGTTCCACCACGGCCTTTCCTTCCTGTGCCATCCGAAGGCACGCTGCAACGGGGCCCGGTGCGCGGTGGTGCATGGGAGGCATCCCGTTGAAGAGGTGCGTCACGGTGGGAAGTGAGCTGACGCCGTCGAACCCTGCTGATTCCAGTCCCTCGCGGGCCGCGGCAAGCGACGCCGCCGCCGTGGCGTCGTCGCAATCCGTGTGTCCAAGGGAGGGCGTGACTCCGTGTGAGGTCATCAGGTCCACCAAAGCAGCGGCGCCCGGGAGCTCAGGAGCGTATGTCATGGTGGCCAGCTTGCCGGCGGCTGCCCCGACCAGTTCTTCCATGAGGTCCAGGTCCGGTTCCAGCAAGTAGTCGGGATTTTGGGCGCCGCAGCGGGCGTGTGAGAGGAACGGGCCTTCGAGGTGGATACCGGCTACGAGGCCCTCATCGGCCAGTTTGACATAGAGCTGGATGCCGCGGAGCAGGTCTTCGGGGGGCGCGGTTACCATGCTGGCAAGGAACGTCGTGGTGCCGGAGCGGTGCAGGAAATCGACGGCTTTGCGGGCGGAAGCCTCTTCTCCGCCAGGGAAATCCCCGCCGTTTCCGCCGTGGCAGTGAACGTCCACCAAGCCTGGAATCAGGTAGCTGCCGCTGGGTACCCCCAGCCGGATGGCACTCTGAAACCCTTCATAAGCTGCCGGATCAAAGCCGTCCGCCGGTCCGGCGTAGGCGATCCTGTCCCCTTCGATGGCAACAAGGCCGTCCTCCACCACCTCGCCGTCGCTGACTATGGAGCCTTTGATGATCTGGTGGCTTGGCGCGGAAGATGTGGGCAAACGATCTGCGGCAGTCATGATCTCGATTCTAGTGGCCTGCGGCACATGCGCCCCGGGAAGATGCTAGAAGAGCCGGGACTCGCTGTCATCCACGCCGCGCATGGCGTCATAATCGAGCGTCACGCAGGCGATCCCGCGATCGTTGGCCAGGACCTTGGCCTGGGGTTTGATCTGTTGCGCGGCGAAGATCCCGCGAACAGGTGCCAGCAGGGGATCGCGGTTGAGCAGCTCGAGGTACCTCGTAAGCTGTTCGACGCCGTCAATGTCACCGCGCCGCTTCAGCTCAACAGCCACTGTTGCGCCGTTGGCGTCCCTGGCCAGAATATCCACTGGACCGATGGCCGTGAAGTATTCGCGCCGGATGAGGGAGTAGCCCGTTCCCAAAGTCTCGATCTGCTCCGCCAAGAGACGCTGGAGATCGGCTTCCACGCCGTCCTTGATCAGTCCGGGGTCAGTGCCGAGCTCGTGTGAGGTGTCGTGCAGTTGCTCGTAGATGTTGATGATCAGGCGGTCATCGGTCTTGGCCGATTGAACGGTCCACTGTTCCACTACGCCTTCTTCCACCTCCGTCTCCTCCGGAGTAGTTACCCGGAGTGTGGCTGGAGGGCTCATCCAGTTCAGCGGCTTGTAGGAGCCGCCGTCCGAATGCACCAGCACCGAGCCATCGGCCTTGACCAGCAGCAGCCGGGTGGCGAGGGGAAGATGGGCCTTGAGGCGGCCAACGTAATCAACAGAACAACGGGCTATGACGAGTCGCACCCGCCCCACATTACCGTCTCACCATCTACAACACGGTGGCTGGGGCAGAATGGAAGCATGCCCCGCTCCAACCGACCTCGTCGCAACGCGTCCAGCGCACGCTCCGGCAACGCCGGGGGCAAGTGGGCCGAGCCAACGCCCGAGCTCGACCTTGAAAGGGCGAGGGGCGGCATTGCCCGGCGTGAGAGCGCCCCGGATGGCGACTGGATGGTCAGGACCATGACGGCTAAAAAAGCGGAGAAGCAATACATTTGCCCGGGCTGTTCTACAGCAATCGTCCCGGGCATCGCGCATTTGGTGGTGTGGTCTGACAGCCACCTCTTTGGGCAGGCCGCAGGGCTGGCCGAACGCAGGCACTGGCACACCAACTGCTGGACCGGCAGGACGTACCGCTACCGCTGATTCGCTAGGCTGGGAACCATGACTTTCGACCCCGCCTCGTTCGTGTTTACCCCGCAGGCTGCCCCCTCGGAGATCCGCGCATCCACGGTCCTTCCCGCCCGCCGCGAGAATGTGGAGTTCACCACTGAGGACGGCAAGGTGTTGCTGGGCGAGTTGGCGCTGCCGGAATCGGGAGAGGTTACCGCGACGCTGATCACCCTCCATCCGCTGCCGACGCACGGCGGATTCATGGATTCCCACGTCTACCGGAAGGCCTCCTACCGGCTCCCGGCGCTGGCAGGAGTGGCAGTGCTCAGGTTCAACACCCGCGGCACCCAGTCCCCTCGCGGGACCAGCGATGGTGAGTTCGAGGAAGGCATCGGGGAGCGTTACGACGTCGAGGCGGCAGTGCGGTTTGCCGTGGAGCGGGGGTTGCCGAACCGCTGGCTCGTCGGGTGGTCTTTCGGGACCGAACTTGCCTTGATGTACGGAGCTGTGGAGCCGGTAGCTTCGGAGATCGAAGGCGCCGTATTGCTCTCACCGCCCTTGCACCGGGCAACGGATGTCCACCTCAAGGAGTGGGCCGAGTCCGGAAAACCGCTCACGGTGCTGGTTCCGGAACACGACGATTACCTGCAGCCGGTCGAAGCAGCCCGGCGGTTCAGCCTGGTACCGCAGGCCCGGTTGGTCGGCGTCGACGGCGCCAAGCACCTCTGGGTGGGGGAGAAGTACGCCACCCGCGTTCTGAATGAAATCGTCGACGACGTCACTCCCGCCGGTGCCGGCGTTGACGGCCTGCCCCGTGAGTGGGCGGGGTCAGTAGCAAACGCCTAGTTCGGTAGCAAACGCCCAGGCCAGGGATAGTGTCAAAGGTAATGCCCCTTAACCTCGAGGTTAAGGGGCATTACCTTTGCTGGAACCAGGCAGGGGACGCTGTCAGTGCCGGTCCTGGCGGATGATGAAGACTTCCTTGATCAGCAGCATGATGGCCGCTGCCGTAGGAATGGCGATCAGGGCGCCCAGGACACCGAGCAGGCTGCCGCCGGCGATCACCGAAATCACGGCTACGGCTCCCGGGACGGCCACAGCGCGCTGCATGATGCGCGGGGAGATGAAGTATGCCTCGAACTGGAGGTAGGCGAAGTAGGCGATCGCGTAGACCACTGCGGTCTGCCACCCCGCGGTGAGCGAGACCAGGATGACCACCACTGCGGCAATCATGCCGCCCACCAGCGGAATGAACGCCAGCAGGGCCACTACGAAGGCAAGCAGGACACTGAACGGGATGCCCAGGATGGTCATCACAATGAAAGCGAAGATCGCATTCAGGAGGGCAACGCAGGCCTGGCCGATCACGTAGTTGCCCACGGAATCGGTGATGGCCTCGGACAAGGCTTCAACCCTTGGGCGGCGTGACCGCGGAGCGAGTCGGTACGCCCATTTCTTCATGGACGGAAGCGCCGCCAGGAAGTAAAGGCTGAGGACCAGCACAATCAGGGAGCCGAACAGGCCGTTGGCAACCGTGGAGCCGAAACCCACTACGCCACCGAAGATGCCCCCCATGGCCTCGGGATCCTTGACGAACTTATCCAGTTCCGTAGTAATGCGGTCGCGGACACCGAATTGGCTGTCGGCGTTGCGGAAAAAGTCCGAGTCAAGGAAGCCGCGGATCCATTCCGGAGCCTGGCGCACGATTTCCGATACCTGTTCGACGATGGTGGGAATCAGGGTGGCGAAGAACCCGGCCACCGCCAGGACGAGGGCGGAAACGGAGATCAGGATGCCCGCCGGCCGCGGTACCCGCCTGGATTCGAGCCAGCGGACCACCGGGTCAAGTCCCAGGGCAATGAAGAGGGCGGCAACGATCCATAGGATGAGTTGGGTGGTGTTGCTGGCAATGTAGAACACTGCCAGAGCAATACCGACCCCTGCTGTCCCCATGAACCCGACATATAGCGGGTGTTGGGATGACATCCGCGGACCCGGGGCTCCGAAGCCGTGATCGTCTTCCGGGCGGAAGCCTCCACGGCCGTCCTCGGTGTCGTCTTCCGGGGGCATTTCGAAACGGACGCGAGTGCGGGCTCCGGGAATGGGCTGCCTTAACCGGCGGCCCAAGGCGGCGAGGCGTCCGGTGCGGACCGGAACCGTTGCGGCGGTTCCGTCGGAGGGAGCGTCCACCGCACTTGACCCGGGCTCATCGGAGGAACGGGGCTCCAAGTGGTCTTTCACGCGGTTTTGCTGCCTTTTCACTAGTGGTAAGGGGCTGATTCAGGCGCTCAGAGGCCCGGATATCATGATCATCGCCACACTATCAGGAGCGCGGAATCGCGCTGCAGCGGCACGGTGGCGGGCTTTTCGGGATGTCGGCCGGATCACCCCGATCTGACTCTCTGATAACAAAACGGTTACCCTTGAAGTTCAACGACCGCTGATGATAGGTGATCCTGTGCGTTTGAAGACTGCAGCCTTGCTGGTGCTGCTGGGCCTGCTGACGATGCTGGCCGGCATTGGCCAGCTGACTTTCTGGGCCCCCTCCGAGACCGTTACCGCCTCGGTTCCCAGCGATACCAAAGCTGCCCCGCTGACGGTGATCGACCAAAAGTTGATTGCCCTGCATGACGGGCCAGTGAAGATCAAGATCCAAGGTGAAGGCAACTTCATGGTCGCCACCGGGCGCCCGGACGACGTCGAAGCCTGGGTGGGTGAGACCGCCCACACTACGCTGACGGGCGTGTCGGCTGACCAGAAGTCACTTGAAGCATCCTCAGTGGATGGCGAAGCGACAGCACCTTCCCCTGCGGGATCGGATCTGTGGGTCAGCACCGAAGACGCCAGCGGCGAGCTGGACTACACCTGGAATCCTCCTGCTGATGGTGAGTGGTCCCTGCTGGTAGCTGCAGACGGAACCCAGCCTGCGCCGTCGTCGATTTCCATGACCTTCCCGAACAACGCCACCACCCCTTGGGCCGTGCCGCTGATTGTTCTGGGTATCATCATCATCCTGGTGGGGGCAGCCCTGCCGTTCATTGCCAAGGCCCTGTCCAACCGCCGCAAGGATGAGAAGGACGACGAGCCCGGTGATGGCGGAGAGACCACTACGCTGCCGGTCCAGTCAACGTCCGGTGACGCTGGTCGTAGTCGTGGTTCGGAAACCGAGGGTCCAGCGCTCCGGGTTACCGCCCTTGCTGCTGCCTTGGCAGCGGTGATGGTAGGCGGCACGGCTGTCGCCGCCCACGCAACCACGACGCCGGAGGCAACCCCCACCTCCTCTGCCGCGGCACCTGCCGAAGGCGACGGCGGCACTCCAGTCCTCCTGGAATCCCAGCTGCAACGGATCCTCGAACAGGTTGCCAGCACGGTTGATGCCGCTGACGCTGCCAAGGACGCCGCCAAGCTGGCTCCGCGCGTAGACAAGATGGAACTGCAGATCCGCACGCAGAACTACAAGATCCGCACCGCTGTATCGGCATACGAAGCACGTATGCCCGTCCGCGCCACGAAGCTCCAGAGCAGCGTCATCAGCACCAAACGTGAGTGGCCCCGTACGGTCTTTGCCCTGACCCAGGGCGAAGGCAACGTTGTGCCGCAGGTCCTGACACTGGTCCAGCTCTCGCCGCGCGAAAACTACAAGCTGTGGGGCAGCGCTCCGTTGCAGCCGGGCACCAACTTCCCGTCGTTCCCTGTTCCCCGCGAAGGAACTGAACCAGTACCTGCCGGCGACAACACCGGCTTGGCGTACAGTGGCAACGAGGCCTTGGGCATCCTGGCCGAAATGCTGACCACGCCCGACTCCCCGAACCGCAGCAAGCTTGCTGACGGCCAGGCCTCCCCGTACATCGCCGGTGCCTTGGCTTACCAGGCAGACACCGTGAAGAACGGGACCAGCGCCAACTTCAAGTTCACCCACACGCCTGTGACCAACCAGACCGTGGTGCTGCGCACCGCTGACGGCGGCGCCCTGGTGGTGGGCCGGCTTGACTTCGCCTTCGAGGGCACGCCCAAGGCAGCAGGAGACAAGCTCCTGCTCGAGGACGACTCCGCCGTTTTTGCCGGGGGTAAGGAAACCACAACGGGCATGGTGCTGAACTTCGCCGAGTCCGTGGCGGTCTACATTCCGCCGGCAGGATCTGCCGATCCCATGAAGCTCGTGGCAGCTACCCGTGGCTTGGTGGGGGCCAGCTTCAAGTAGGCAATGACGCTGCAGGCAGCGGCTAGAGTGGATGGTATGAGTTCGCCCGGATACCGACCCACTCCAGCCGCTGCCAGCCAGCTCAACCTTCGCGGCGCCGTAGACCTTTCGTCTCTGCGCCGCCCGGCCGCACCCCCGGCGCCGCCCGCTCCAGCGGACAGTTCCGCACGCGACGCCGCCGCCCACGGTGATGACACCCATGAAGGCGCCGGCAGGGCGCCAGTTCGGGTGGACGCCACCGAAACCAACTTCCAGGATCTGGTGCAGTTGTCTGCACAGATTCCTGTCCTCTTCCTTCTCTGGTCCCGCTATGCACCGGAATCGCCGGCAGTCCTCGAAGCCACTGAGCGCGTCGTGGAAAGTTACGGCGGTCGGCTGGTTCTCGCCGCGGCCGACGTCGATGCCTTCCCGCAACTGGCCCAGGCCTTCCAAGTGCAGGCTGTCCCCACGGCAGTGGCCGTGGTGAAGGGCCAACCGGTTCCGCTTTTCCAGGGTCCCGCCGATGACGGGCAGATCCGCGACCTCGTGGAGGAGCTCCTCAAGGTAGCTGCTGCGAACGGCGTTACCGGAAGTATTGGTGACGCCGCCGGCCAAGGCGAAGACGCTGAGCCTGAGCCCCTCCCGCCCCTGCACCAGGCCGCCCTGGATGCGGTTGAGGCCGGTGACTACGCCGCAGCTGCTGCATCCTACAAGCAAGCGCTCCTTGAGCAGCCGGCCGACGCTGACGCCAAAGCCGGGCTGGCCCAGGTTGAGCTGATGGCCAGGCTGGAAAACCTTTCCGCCCCCGAGGCGGAAAGCCTCCGTGATCTCGCCGCCCGGGAGCCGGATAACCTTGACGCCCAGCTGGGCGTTGCTGACCTCGACGTTTCCGGGGGACACGTTGAGGACGCTTTCAGCCGCATCATCACGTTCATCGGCAGGAACTTCGGCCCCGAACGCGAGACTGCGCGCGTACGGCTTCTTGAACTCTTCGAGGTAGTCGGCACCACGGACCAGAGGGTTGCCAAGGCCCGTCAAGGACTTGCGAGGGTTCTTTTCTAGTGCCTTCCGCACTGTTCTCCCCACTGCAGCTGCGCGCACTGAACATCCCGCACCGGGGGTGGGTATCTCCCATGTGCCAGTACAGCTGCCATCCGGAGACCGGCGAGGGCGTCCCCAACGACTGGCATCTGATGCACTTGGGTTCCTTCGCCGCCGGTGGTGCCGCTTTGATCATGAGCGAGGCCGCAGCAGTCAACGCCGTGGGCAGAATCAGCCCGTTGGATGCAGGCCTGTACTCAGATGAGCAGGCTGCGGGGTGGGAACGCATTGTTGATTTTGTCCATCGGCATGGTGCCGTGGACTGCAGGATCGGGGCCCAGTTGGCCCACGCGGGGCGCAAGGCCTCCACGTATTGGCCGTTCGCCGATCAGTCGGGCTCTGTGCCATTGTCCGACGGCGGTTGGGTGACCGTGGGACCGGGGCCCCGGCCATTCGATGGCTACGCCGCTCCGGCGACGATGAGCGAGAACGAGATCCTGGATGTAGTGGACGACTTTGCTGCAGCGGCCTCCCGGGCCGTTGCCGCGGGTTTTGACACCGTGGAGATTCACGGCGCCCACGGATACTTGTTGCACCAGTTCCAAAGCCCCCTCATCAATACCCGGACTGATAGTTGGGGAGGGAACGAGGACGGGCGCAACAAACTCCTGCTCAGCGTGGTGGACGCTGTCCGCAACACCATCCCGGATTCCATGCCGTTGCTCTTGCGGATCTCCGCTACCGATTGGGCTGACGGGGGAGTGGATCCCGAGGCCTCAGTCCGGCTGGCCCGTGCCGCCGCAGCGCGTGGCGCAGACCTGGTGGATGTCTCCTCCGGCGGCGCCGTAGCGCACCAGGACATCAGGGCAGTCCCTGGCTACCAGGCCGGGTTCGCAGAACAGATCAGGCGCGACGCCGGTGTCCCCACCGGTGCGGTGGGGCTTCTCACCAGCCCTGCACAGGCCGAGGACATCGTTGCCAATGGCAGGGCCGATGCCGTCTTCATGGCCCGGGCGGCCCTGCGTGATCCGCATTGGTGGCTGCGGGCTGCGTACGAACTTGGCCATGACATCCCTTGGGTTCCGCAGTATCAACGGGCCGTCCCCCGCCACGGCTTCTAGAACCGGCTCCGGCCCTGTTATGCGAGGTTAGGCTGGTCACATGACGGAATCACGCCATGAACCCATGCCCACATCCGCGCCGCAGGCTGCTGCTGCGCCACCACCCGAGAATGCGGCCCAACCAGGACAAGCTGCGCACTCACTGAATCCTGCACAGGCACCGAATCCTGCACTGGCGCCCGACGGCCCGTCGGTGTCGGCGCCGCTGTCGGCCTTGTCCATCCGGGGCCTGGCCAAGCGCTTCGGAAACAAGATCGCCGTCGATGGCGTCAGCCTCGAAGTGCCCGCCGGATCCTTTTACGGGATGGTCGGTCCCAACGGCGCAGGCAAGACCACCACACTGTCCATGGCCACCGGGCTGCTCAGGCCGGACTTTGGCACGGCCTTGATCCATGGAGTAGACGTATGGGCCCGCCCGTTGGAGGCCAAGAAGCTCATGGGCGTCCTGCCTGACGGTGTGCGCCTTTTTGACAGGCTGACCGGCGAGCAACTGGTGACGTACTCCGGCCTGCTTCGCGGCATGGACCGCGACGTTGTCGGTGCACGTGTTCCCGAGTTGCTGGCCGCTTTGGACCTTGAAGCCGATGCTGGTTCCTTGGTGGTGGATTACTCCGCCGGCATGACCAAGAAGATCGCGCTGGCCTCGGCACTCATCCATGCACCCCGGCTCCTGGTCCTTGACGAGCCCTTTGAATCGGTGGACCCTGTCTCGGCCGCCAATATCAGGGGCATCCTGGAGGGGTACGTCGCCTCCGGAGGAACGGTCATTGTTTCCAGCCATGTGATGGACCTCGTCCAGCGCATGTGCAGCCACGTCGCCGTGGTTGCTGGTGGACGTATTCTGGCGGCAGGGTCGGTGGATGAGGTCCGCGATGGCTCTACGTTGGAGGATCGCTTCGTCCAGCTTGTGGGCGGCGGACACCGAACGGAGGGTCTGGAATGGTTGCGCACCTTCTAAGCCTCAAATGGCGCCTGCTCCTTAACGGATTCAAGCGCAGTCCGTGGCAGTTGGTGGGCATGGCCCTGGGGCTCCTTTATGCGTTGGGATTGCTGGTCCTCCTTGTTGGAGGCCTCATAGCACTGCGGTTGGCTGATCCGGAGATCGCCCACACCGTGGTGGTATTGGGTGGAGCGGCCACAGTCCTGGGGTGGGCCATCATCCCGCTCGTTGCCTCGGCTGCAGATATGACCTTGGATCCTGCGCGGTTCACTACGTTCGCGATACCGTCCAGGCAACTCCTGACCGGCCTTGCCCTGGCAGGTTTCATCGGTATTCCCGGGCTGGCCACACTGATCGCCGCCTTGGGAACAGTGGGAACCTGGTGGCGCGGTGTGCCGGCAGTTACCGGTGCCTTGGTGGGCGCCGTCCTGGGTGCCCTGACATGCATCGTGTTGTCCAAAGTGGTCACCACCGCGACGGCAGGCCTGGCCGCTTCCCGGCGCTTCAAGGATGTCAGCAGCATCATCGTCTTCATACCCTTGATCCTGCTGGGTCCCATCATGATGGGCATGGTGGAAGGGGTCCGTGGCAGCGCGGACTACCTTCCGGTGCTCGCCCGGACGGTGTCGTGGACGCCGCTGGGTGCTGCCTGGTCCCTTGGCGGTGACTTGGATTCGGGCAATGTGGTTGCGGCTGGACTGAAGTTCCTGATCGCCGCTGCAACCATTGCCGCGCTCCTGCTTTGCTGGCACGTGCTCCTGAAGCGTGCGCTGGTGACCCCCGCATACTCGGGAGGCACAGCGCGGAAGGGCGGCAAGCTTGGACTGTTCGGAAGGCTTCCCGGAACGCCGTCCGGGGCTGTGGCTGCAAGGGCACTGATCTACTGGTTGAAGGATCCCCGGTATGCAGCGTCCTTGGTCATTGTTCCTTTGTTTCCGGTGCTTTTCTTCTTCAGCGGTTCCCAGAGCGGCAGCTACGGCCTGCTCATGATTCTGGGCCCCCTGACCGCTTTCGTCATGGCTTGGTCCATTTGCGCCGATGTCTCCTACGACAACACCGCTTTTGCCCTCCACCTCGCAGCCGGGGTCCGGGGAGTGGATGACAGGCTGGGCCGTGCGCTGGCCTGCCTGGCAATATCTCTTCCCATAGTGTTGATCTTCACGGTGGGGCCTTTCTTCATAACGGGGGATTGGCAGTGGCTGCCCAACCTCCTGGGATTGTCATTGGGAACTCTTTTCACGGGCTTGGGGCTTTCTTCAGTCATTTCGGCCCGTTACAACGTTGCCGTCCCGTTGCCCGGAGACAGCCCGTTCAAGAAGCCGCCGGGAAACGTTGCCCAGACCCTGGTTGTCCAGGCGGTGGGGATGGGCGTCCTGGCCCTCCTGTTGGTTCCGGAGCTCGCGCTGGTGGCAGTCCAGGCTTTCACGGGCGGCCCGGAGGCCGGCTGGATCAACCTGGCAGCAGGGCCGGTGCTTGGCATCATCTTGTTCGTGGTGGGCATCCGTCTCGGTGGAAAATGGCTGGACGCACGGGGTCCGGAAATGTTCGCCCAGCTCAGTGTGAACCGCTAGCCACGTAACAACCATGCCCGCAGGTGGGACATGGGATAACGTCTCTGTCAGATAGCTCGAAGATCCTTACCAAGAAAGGCCGTGACGATGGAAGTTGTCATTCTCCCTGGCACCAAGCAGATCGGTGCGCTTGCAGCCGATGCCATTGAAGCATTGGTCCGCCGAAAGCCGAACGCCGTGCTGGGCTTGGCCACGGGGTCCTCGCCGCTTCCTGTCTATGACGAACTCGCCCGCCGCTACGACGCCGGAGGGCTGGACTTCAGCCAGGCACACGGTTTCGCGCTGGACGAGTACGTGGGCCTTGAGGCTGGACATCCCGAGTCCTACCGCGAGGTGATACGGCGCGAATTCACCAACCGCGTCAACATCAAGCCGGAGAATGTGCATGGCCCGGACGGTGCTGCCCAGGATCTGGAGGCGGCCTGCCAGGACTACGAGGACGCCATCAAGGCCGTAGGCGGCGTGGACCTTCAGATCCTGGGTGTCGGCACTGACGGACACATTGGTTTCAACGAGCCGGGGTCCTCCCTGGCCTCGCGGACCCGGATCAAGACGCTCATCGAGCAGACGCGCAAGGACAACGCCCGCTTCTTCGACAGCATCGATGACGTTCCCCATCATGTGGTGACGCAAGGGCTGGGTACCATCATGGATGCCCGGCATGTGGTGCTGGTGGCGACGGGGGCCCAGAAGGCGCAGGCAGTCCGCGATTTCGTGGAGGGTCCCGTGGCTGCGATTTGTGCTGCATCGATCCTCCAGATGCACCCCCACGCGACAATTTTGGTGGATGAGGCGGCCGCTTCGTCACTGAAATTGGCTGACTACTATCGGCACACGTACGACAACAAGCCGGAGTGGCAGGGCATCTAGACGGTAAGATGTTTGGCATGACTACGCTTCCTCCGGATCCATTCGAAAACGACCCCATGCGCGAGCTTTCCGGAGCCGGAACGTCCACTGCCACCATTGAGCGCGAGGAAACGCGCCAGGAAGTGGAACCCGGCGACCGCGAGCGGTTTTCCCACTATGTCCGCAAGGAAAAGATCATGGAGTCGGCTTTGACCGGCGAACCGGTCATTGCCTTGTGCGGCAAGGTCTGGACGCCCGGGCGCGATCCCCAGAAGTTCCCGGTCTGCCCGGAGTGCAAGGAGATCTACGAAGGCCTCCGCCCCGGCAACGACGGTGGAAAAAACGGCGGCCCGGGCAACTCCAAGTAGTGGGTGGGAAGAGAACACAGGTCCCATCTGATCGTTGCCGTTGTGTCCTCCAGCCAGGCTTGCCCGCCTGGCTGGAGGTAATGGACGCTGCCATCAGGCCGGGGGAGTCAGCATGACAGAAACACTTTTCGGTGGCCCATCCCTGCCTCCGGCGTACCCTGAACGGGCCGCCTGGGGAACTGCGCCCAAGCTCCGTGCCTGGCAGCAGGAGGCCTTGGACCTCTATATGACCCGTAACCCCAAGGACTTCCTCGCCGTGGCAACCCCCGGCGCCGGTAAAACCACCTTCGCGTTGCGCATTGCCACCACCCTGTTGGACAGCGGTGTGGTCAACAGGATTACGATCGTTGCTCCCACGGACCACCTGAAGCGGCAGTGGGCGGACGCAGCAGCCAAGGTGGGGATCGCCATCGACCCCAACTTCAAGAATTCCGATGGCCAGCACGGCCGGGGTTTTGTTGGCGTTGCCGTGACGTACGCGCAGGTGGCCAGCAAGCCCATGCTGCACCGTGCCAAGACTGAAGCGGCACGCACCTTGGTGATTCTGGACGAAATCCACCACGGTGGTGAAGCCCTGTCCTGGGGTGATGGATTGCGTGAGGCCTTCGATCCGGCCGCGAGGCGCCTGTCCCTGACGGGTACTCCGTTCCGTTCGGATACCTCGCCTATTCCCTTCGTTGAGTACGCTGAGGACCGGGACGGCATCCGCCGTTCCAAGGCTGATTACACCTACGGCTACGGCAACGCGCTGCGGGATCATGTGGTCCGCCCTGTACTTTTCATGGCTTATTCGGGCCAAATGCGGTGGCGCACCAGCGCGGGCGATGAAATGGCGGCCTCGCTGGGTGAAGCTGCCGTCACCAAGGACATCACTTCCCAAGCGTGGCGCACGGCGTTGAACCCCACCGGTGAATGGATCCCTGCCGTCCTCGCCGCGGCAGACAAGCGCCTCAGTGAGGTCAGGCGGACAGTGCCGGACGCCGGTGGCCTGGTCATTGCAACGGACCACGACGACGCCCGTGCCTACGCGGGTCAGCTCAAGAAGATCACGGGGCAGTCGCCCACCGTGATCCTCTCTGACGATTCCAAGGCGTCAAGCAAGATCGAAGAATTCTCCGCGGGTGATCAGCGGTGGATGGTTGCCGTCCGCATGGTCTCCGAAGGGGTGGACGTTCCGCGCCTGTCCGTCGGCGTCTATGCCACCTCCACTTCTACTCCGCTGTTCTTCGCCCAGGCTGTTGGACGTTTTGTGCGTGCCCGCAAGAGAGGTGAGACGGCTTCGGTCTTCCTCCCGTCGGTACCGCCGTTGATGATCCTCGCCAACACCATGGAGGCCGAGCGGGACCACGCTTTGGACCGCCCGGAGAAGGACGAGGACGGTCTCTTCAGCCCTGAAGAAAACCTGATGGCTGAGGCCAACCGCGAGGACAAGGCGTCGGACGAGCTCACCAAGGGCAAATTCGAAGCTTTGGACTCCCAGGCGTCGTTTGACCGGGTCCTCTTTGATGGCGGCGAGTTCGGCACGGGAGCGGACATCGGTTCCGATGATGAGCTGGACTTCCTCGGCATTCCAGGGCTCCTCGACGCCGAGCAAGTGGGAACGCTGCTGCGTCAACGCCAGCATGATCAGCAGTCGCGCAAGAAGCGCCAATCCCCGCTGGCGGCTGCGGCTTCGCCTGCTGTGCCCGACCACCGGATGCTGATGGATCTCCGGAACGAACTGGCCAAGAACGTTGCCGCCTGGGCTGCCCGAACCGGCACCCCGCACGGAGTGGTGCACACCAAGCTTCGTGAAGTGTGCGGCGGTCCGGCGGTGGCGCAGGCCAACGAGGAGCAATTGCAGGCCCGTCTTCGCAAGCTTCAGGACTGGTTCATCGGCAGGAAGTGACGGGCCATTCCTTCATCAGGTACGCCGGAGGGCGCCGCGGTTGCGGCGCCCTCCGGCGTTTCCTGCTGTCCAGCTGCCCGTGTCAGTCGCGTTCAACCTCGACGCCGGCTGCTTCCATCTCGTCGAGGGCCTCGCTGAGGTCTTCGGCAATTCCGGCGGTAAGCCCGGCGATGACGGTGGTGTTGTAGCCGGCCTGTACGGCATCGAGCGCCGTTGACTTCACGCAGTAGTCGGTGGCCAGCCCAACCACCACGACGTCTTCGACGTCATGGCTTTGCAGCCAGTCATCGAGTCCTATGGCATCCTCGTCGAGGACTTCGGCAACGGCGGCGCCGGCTTTCAGGTCTCCGGTAGGGACGTCGTCCTCGGGGGCGAGGACTCCTTCAAAGCCGGAGTAGGCCGCCGTGTATTGGCCCTTGCGGAAGTAGGCCTGGATGTACTCGGGATCGAGGTCTTCGTGCAGCTCCGCGCCTTTGGTCCGGGCACGGCAGTGCGGCGGCCAGGAATCCACCATGTCGGGGTCATCTGAAAAGTGGTCGCCTGGTTCGATGTGCCAATCCTGGGTGGCAACGATGTGGTCGAAGTGCTGTTGGTTGGCATCCACATATTCCGTGATGGCTCCGGCGATTGCTGCGCCACCCTCCACTGCCAGGGTGCCGCCCTCGCAGAAGTCGTTCTGGACATCGACGATGATCAGGGCGCGGGACATCAGTTCTCCTCGTAGATGGTGGGGATGGCGGCCTCGCCGCGCTGGAGGCGGTTCACGACCGCGGGCAGCTCGGCCATGGTGGCAGCATGCCTTTCCTTGGCGCGGATCACGCCTTCGGGGCCGGTCCAGCCAGGGAGTACCTCGCCGTTCTTGACGAATTGGTGCAGCAGGGCGCGGTCGTTGCCATCGTCTTCGGGACGGTGGCCGATCCCTACCACCTCCTGGGTGGCGCGGCCGTGTTCATTGAGTTTGCGGAGGGCGTATTTGCGGCCGCCCACGCTGGCTTTGTTCTTGGCGGCCTTGGCTACCGAAATGAACTCTCCGGAGTCGTTGGTGCGGCTGACGAGTTTGTAGACCATGCTGGCCGTCGGGGCGCCGGAGCCGGTCACCAGGGAGGTTCCAACGCCGTAGGAATCCACCGGGGCGGACTGCAGCGCAGCGATGGCGAACTCGTCGAGGTCCGAGGTCACCACGATCCTGGTGTTGACGTTGCCAAGGTCATCGAGCAACTGCCGCACCCATTGTGCCTGTGCAATGAGGTCGCCGGAATCCAGCCGGACCGCACCGAGCTTGTCGCCGGCGAGTTCGACGGCGGTGCGCACCGCGGTTTCGACGTCGTAGGTGTCCACCAGCAGTGATGTCCCTGGCCCGAACGTTGCGATCTGTGCTTCGAAGGCCTCCCGCTCGGTGTCATGGAGCAGGGTGAAGGAGTGGGCTGCCGTGCCGACTGTCTTGATGCCGTAACGGCGTCCGGCCTCCAGGTTGGAGGTGCTGGCGAAGCCGGCGATCACGGCGGCGCGCGCTGCCGCCGTCGCTGATTCCTCCTGGGTCCGCCGGGAGCCCATCTCGATGCAGGGCCGGGTGCCCGCCGCCGAGGTCATGCGCGAAGCGGCGGAGGCAATGGCGCTGTCATGGTTGAGGACGGACAGGATGTAGGTCTCCAATATGCAGGCTTCTGCGAACGTGGATTCCACAATCAGGATGGGGGAGTTGGGGAAGTAGGCGTCGCCCTCGGCATAGCCCCAGATGTCGCCGCTGAACTTGTAGTCGGCCAGGTAGTCCAGTGTTTCCTGGTTTACTACTTTGTTCTGCTCGAGGAAGGCGAGCTCGGCGTCGCCGAAGCGGAAGTCTGCGATCCCCTCCAGCAGGCGTCCCGTGCCGCCCACTACGCCATAGCGTCGTCCGTCCGGCAGCCGCCGGGCGAAGGCTTCGAAGACCGAACGACGATGCGCGGCGCCCGAATGCAAAGAGGCCTGCAGCATGGTCAGTTCGTAGTGGTCGGTGTACAAGGAAGTTGCGGGATGGTCCCAGGACGTGGCTCTACTCACGAATTCACTCTAGTGCGAGCCGCCATAGAATGGACAGATGAGCCCTAGCGTTGCGTACGGCACGGACATCGATGAACGGACCAAAGCTGCAGAGCAGTCCGCCACCGATGTCCTGAGCGCCCCTGATATCCCGTGGAACCTTGTGATCTGGAATGATCCCGTGAACCTGATGAGCTACGTGAGCTTTGTTTTCCAGAGTTACTTCGGCTATTCGGAGTCCAAAGCCCACAAGCTCATGATGGAGGTCCACAAGAAGGGCCGCTCCATCGTGGCTCATGGCAGCAAGGAACAGGTGGAGCAGCACGCGGTGGCCATGCATGGGTTTGGCCTGTGGGCCACTGTGGAGAAGGCCGCCAGCGGCAACGAAACACCCGGAAAGGGCGGCCGCCAGCGTGGCTAAGGCATTCAAGTACGGACTCAAGGGCATCACCGGATACCTCGAACCCGCCGAGCGCGACCTCCTGCGCGGGTTGCTGGATGACGTCATTTCCATGCTGGAGCAGGACGTGCGGGAAAACGAGGACCCTTTGGCGGCCCTCATCGGCTTGGACATGGATGTCAAGCAGCCCAGCGACCGTGCCCTGTTGCGGCTGCTGCCCAACGTCATGAAGGACGACGACGGCGGCTCGCTGGAATTCAGGCAACTCACCGAACGCTCAGTGCGGGAAAACAAGATCGGCGCACTGAAGGCTGCGGCCATGGGGTTGGACAAAGACGACCTGGTCCTGACCCCGGAAGATGCCACGCGGTGGTCCTTGGCGCTTAACGATGTCCGCCTTGTCCTCGCCGAACGCCTGGACATCCGGGATGAAGCGGATGCAGAACACATTCACAGCATGCAGGACTGGAGCCAGGCCGAAGACGTGGAAAGCTACCTGGCACTGGTTTACAACTTCACCACCTGGCTCCAGGAGTCCCTGGTGCAGGCCATGATGGCCGCAAGGCAGGCGAAATCCTGATCCAGACGGCCACGGAGTGCATCTGCCGTGTGACACATCAGACACGAGGCGGAGACCACAGGTAATGGCCGCACACCCAGGGAAGCCTTATTCTCGAATAATTATGACTTCAGCATCGGGTTCACCAAGCGGCGCCCTGGGCTCTGACGCCCCCATCAGCACGGGGGAACTTGTCGGGACGCGCCCGATCGGCATTTTCGACTCCGGCGTAGGTGGGTTGACTGTTGCGCGGTCCATCATCGACCAACTTCCCAACGAATCAATACTGTACGTCGGTGACACCGCCAACGGCCCCTACGGTCCGCTTCCCATCGCAGAGGTGCGTGCCAACGCCTTGGGTGTCATGGATGAGTTGGTGGACTCGGGTGTTAAGTTGTTGACCATCGCCTGCAACTCTGCGTCTGCGGCCGTGTTGCGGGATGCGCGGGAGCGGTACACGGCCCGCTACGGCATTCCGGTTATCGAAGTCATCCAGCCGGCTGTGCGCAGGGCCGTCTCTGCCACGCGTTCGGGCAGGATCGGCGTCATCGGAACCTCTGCAACGGTGGGATCGCGTGCCTATGAGGACACTTTTGCTGCCGCCCCCGATCTCAGCATCACCTCCGTGGCCTGCCCGGCGTTCGTGAATTTCGTCGAGGCGGGCATCACCACCGGCCCTGACTTGCTCGCTGCAGCCAACGAATACCTGGAACCGCTGAAGAAGGCCGGCGTGGACACAGTGGTTTTGGGATGCACCCACTATCCGCTGCTGACAGGTGTCATCTCCTTTGTCATGGGTGAGGACGTCACCTTGGTTTCCAGCGCCGAGGAGACCGCCAAGGACGTCTACCGGGCCTTGGCGAACCATGGCATCCAACGAACGGATCCCACCACGCCGAGCCACGAGTTCATTGCCACCGGAGACGCCGCCCAGTTCGAGACCCTGGCCCGGCGTTTCCTCGGACCGGAAGTTCTTTCCGTAAAGCACGTTGACCACGTAGCGGCCCAGTACCCCACCGGCAGCCTCGCCCGCATCACTCCCGAAATGCTGGAAGCGGCAAGGTCGGGAACAGGGTTGTCCCGGCGCTCGTACTTTGTGCAGCCGGACGCCACAGCGTACGGCCGTGCGGGCATGACCTTGGGGCGTGGACTGTGAAACTCACCATCGTAGGCTGTACAGGTTCATTCCCGGGTCCCGGCTCCCCGGCGTCGTGCTATCTGGTGACAGCGCATGACGGTGAGCGGGAGTGGAAGATCGTCATGGATCTGGGCAGCGGCGCCTTGGGCGCCATCCAGCGGTACACGGATCTTGAAGATATTGATGCGATCTTCCTGACGCACCTTCATCCCGATCACTGCATGGACTTGTGTGGACTCCATGTAGCTGTCCGGTGGAAGCCCGGCGGGTGGGGACGGGACCGGCTCCCGGTCTGGGGACCTGCTGCCACGGCAGACCGGATGGCCACAGCATATGGCTTGGACTTGGATCCGGGCATGCACGAGGAATTCGACTTCACCCACTGGGCCGAACGCCGGCCAGTCACCGTGGGTCCCTTCACG
Source organism: Arthrobacter sp. R3-55 (assembly GCF_054161505.1). Taxonomy (NCBI): domain Bacteria; kingdom Bacillati; phylum Actinomycetota; class Actinomycetes; order Micrococcales; family Micrococcaceae; genus Arthrobacter; species Arthrobacter sp. R3-55. Next base: position 1,762,278 of record NZ_CP096423.1, read on the forward strand.
GTGACACCCTATGCCGTCAACCACCCGGTGGAAGAGGCCTATGCGTTGCGCGTCACGGCCACCGAACCCGGCAAGGATGGCGTGCCTGTCACGAAAATCCTGACCTACTCCGGTGACACCGATTCCTGCCAGGGCCTTGAGGACGCGGCCAAGGACTCGGACCTCTTCCTGTGCGAAGCAGCATTCGAGGAAGGACGCGACGACGACATCAAGGATGTCCACCTCACCGGCAAGCGGGCAGGCGAGGCGGCGACCAACGCTGCTGCCAAGAGGCTGCTCCTCACCCACATACCCGTCTGGACATCGCAAACCAAGGTCCTGTCCGAAGCAAAACCGGTATTCGCCGGCGACGTCGCCGTCGCAGTTGCCGGAGTCCACTACACCATCTAGCCGGGCGATCCAGACACGACCGGCGTCGGAAGGCGCCCGGGGCTTGGCTAAGCTTGAACCATGACTTCTGAAGCTACAGCCACACCCGTCATCCGCGCCGATGGCCGGACACCTGACCAACTGCGTCCCATCAGCATCACCCGCGGCTGGTCCAAGCAGGCCGAAGGTTCGGCGCTGATCGAGTTCGGCAACACCCGGGTCCTGTGCACAGCTTCCTTGACCGAGGGCGTGCCGCGCTGGCTCAAGGGCGAAGGCCGCGGCTGGGTCACTGCCGAGTACGCCATGCTTCCCCGCGCCACCAACACCCGATCCGACCGTGAGTCCGTCAAGGGCAAGATCGGCGGGCGCACACACGAGATCTCACGCCTGATCGGACGCTCTTTGCGATCCATCATCGACACCAAGGCGCTGGGTGAGAACACCATCGTCCTCGACTGCGACGTCCTGCAGGCTGACGGCGGCACCCGCACCGCTGCGATCACGGGCGCGTACGTGGCACTGGCCGAGGCCATCCGCTTCGCCCGGGAGAACAAGCTCATTGCCCGTAACGCGGAGCCGCTGGTGGACACCATTGCAGCCGTCTCCGTGGGGATCATTGACGGTGTGCCCATGTTGGATCTTCCCTATGTGGAGGACGTTCGGGCAGAGACGGACATGAACGTCGTAGTGACTGGATCAGGGAAGTTCGTAGAAGTCCAGGGCACTGCCGAAGGCGCCCCGTTCGACCGCGATGAACTCAACGCCCTGCTGGATCTCGCCCTGTTGGGCACCACCCAGTTGTCCGCGATCCAGCGCGAGACCCTGGCTGAGGCCCCGTGAGCGGCACACTGCCAGGCGATGCTCCGCGCCTTGTCCTCGCCACCCACAACAAGGGCAAGCTGAGGGAACTCCGGGAACTGCTGCGGGGCCAGGTTCCAGGACTCGACGTCGACACCCAAGTGGTGGACGCCGCTGCTGCAGGTGCCCCGGATGTTGCGGAAACCGGCGTCACCTTTGCCGAGAACTCGCTCCTCAAAGCCCGCGCAGTGGCAGAGGCGACGGGTCTGGTGGCTATTGCCGATGATTCCGGCCTGGCCGTTGACGTCCTGGGCGGAGCCCCCGGGATTTTCTCGGCGCGATGGTCCGGGACCCATGGAGACGACGTCGCCAACCTGAACCTGTTGCTTGCCCAGCTTTCTGATGTTCCGGACGCGTTCCGTGGAGCTGCGTTTGTCTGTGCTGCCGCCTTGGCTGTGCCGGGTTCCGATGGCATTGCCCATGAAACCGTGGAGTATGGCCAGCTTGAGGGGACGCTACTGCGTGAACCCAGGGGCGAGGGTGGCTTTGGCTACGACCCCGTGCTGCAGCCTGCCGGGATGGACCGCAGCTGTGCAGAACTGAGCCCGGAGGAGAAGAACGCCATCAGCCACCGTGGACAGGCGTTCCGGGCGCTGCTTCCGGCGATTGTCTCAGCGTTGTCCGGGGCCGGTTCAACGTAGGTTCTTCCCCGGCACCCAAAAAAGCACCCTGCCTGCGCAGGGTGCTTTTTTGGTGTACCAGCCTGTTGTCAGGCTTGTGCTTTTGAAGCTGTACGTGGCGCCTTAGTGCTCGCCGTGCTTGCCGCCCTCGTGCTCCTCGATGAACTCTTCGACGGGGTCGGTACCTTCCGCCGCTGCCTTGCGCTTGGCCACGAAGCCACGGCCGATCTCAATGAAGATGGGGATGACCGAGATCAGGACGATCACAATGAAGATGATGTCGATGTTGTTGCCAACCCACTCGAACTGGCCGAGCCATGCCCCGAGCAGGGTGACGCCGCCGCCCCAAAGGACGGCACCGATGACGTTGAAAAGGAAGAACTTGCGCTTATCCATCTGCGCGACGCCCACGATCACCGGCACAAACGTGCGGATGATGGGAACGAAGCGGGCCAGGATCAAAGCCTTGCCGCCGTGCTTTTCGAAGAACGCATGGGCGCTCTCCACATTTTCCTTCTTGAAAAGCCGTGAATCCGGCTTGTTGAAGATGGCCGGGCCGGCCTTGGAGCCTATGAGATAGCCGGTTTGATTGCCGATGATGGCTGCCACGATGATCATCCCGCACATGGCCCAGAGGTTGAATTCGATGGCGCCGGTGGAAACCAGCAGTCCGGCTGTGAACAGCATCGAGTCGCCCGGCAGGAAGAAGCCCACCAGGAGGCCTGTTTCTGCGAAAACAATGGCGCAGACAAGGAGGACCACCCAAGGCCCCAGCGGTGAATCGCGGAGGAAGACGTCGGGGTTCAACCAGTCCGGCAGGAACGAAGCCATGGAGGGCTGAACCGGTCCCGCACCCCCGATAGTGGTCACGGCAAGGTCGTTTATCGCAGAAAAGATCACCCAACAAGCCTACTTGACAGCCGTCGTCGTAATTTTCGGTGTGCGGGACCTCTTGACGCACGCTTCACCGCTTGTATGGTTAGTTACATGAGTAATGAACCAGTGAGGCGGTGGCGCTGATGATCGATGACAGCAAACCGATTTTCCTCCAGATCGCCGAACTCATTGAGAACGGGATCGTGGACGGCACCATGGCTGAAGAATCCCAGGTGCCCTCCACCAATGAGTTTGCTGCCTTCCATCGGATCAACCCGGCAACCGCAGCCAAGGGCGTCAACCTGTTGGTGGATTCCGGAATTCTTTACAAACGCAGGGGGATAGGGATGTTCGTAGCAACAGGAGCCCGCGCCCAGCTGATAGCGCGCCGCACTGAAGAGTTTGTGGAGCAGTACGTCAAGCCGCTGGCGCTGGAGGCCCGGAAACTGGGCATCTCGGCGGAGCAGCTGAACATCATGATCGAACGCACCTCCGGGCTTGCGCCGGAAACCGGGACAGACAAGGAAAGGAGCGCGGCCCTGTGAACGAGACCATCGTCGAGGCCCGTAACCTGATCAAGCACTACAAAGACCTCAACGCACTGGAGAACGTCAACCTGACTCTCTCGGCGAACCGTATCTACGGCCTGCTGGGCCGAAACGGCGCAGGCAAGACCACGCTGATGTCCATCCTCACCGCGCAGGCGTTCGCCACCTCCGGCGAAGCACTCGTCTTTGGCGCGAGCGCCTACGAGAACGACGCCGTACTGTCGCGGATCTGCTTTATCCGTGAATCGCAGAAATACCCGGACGACTTCCAACCGCAGCATGCCTTCCGCAGCGCTGCGCTCTTTTACAAGAACTGGGACCAGGACTTCGCAGACCGGTTGGCCGAAGACTTCCAACTTCCCGTCAAGCGCCGGATCAAGAAGCTCTCCCGGGGCCAGCTGTCCGCCGTCGGAGTGATCATTGGCCTGGCCTCGCGTGCCGAGCTGACGTTTTTCGATGAGCCGTATTTGGGTCTCGACGCCGTTGCCCGGCAATTGTTCTACGACCGCCTGGTGGAGGACTACGCAGAGCACCCCCGCACCATCATCCTTTCCTCCCACCTGATCGACGAGGTCGCAAACCTCTTGGAACACGTGGTGGTGATCGACCGGGGCCGGATCATCATGGATGCCGATGCCGAGGAAATCAGGGGTTCGGCCGTCACTGTTTCCGGTTCCGCCGAAAAAGTGGACGGCTTCCTGGCCGGGCGCAGGATCCTGCACCGGGAAACGCTGGGGTCCTTGGCCTCGGTGACCGTAGACGAGGCACTCGGAAGCCGGGAACGCGCCGAAGCAGCGGAACTGGGCCTGGAGTTGGCTCCCGTTTCGCTGCAGCAATTGGTGGTCCGTAAAACGATGGTCAGGCCGGATGGCGCCGGAAGTGGATCCATCGCCGGAGAATTCGCTGATGACACGTTGGAGGCAAGGCGATGAGCAGGACAATGGCAGTTGCCCGGATGCAACTGATCAACAAGTGGACGTACATCGGTTGGCCGCTGACCATTCTGGCCGCTTCCTTCCTGATGTCGCTGGCCATCTTCGCCTTGATTCCGGTGCAGGAAGGTAAGTACGGAGGGGGCAGCCAGGCTCCCATGTGGTACTTCCTGGTTTTGGGGATACAAAGCATGACGCTGGTATTTCCCTTCTCCCAAGGGCTGAGCATCAGTCGCAAGGCTTTCTATCTGGGGACGCTGGGACTCTTCTCCCTCATTGCCCTGGGGATGACAGGGCTCTACCTGCTGGGCGGTGTCATCGAAGGGGCCACCAACGGGTGGGGTGTCTACGGTTACTTCTTCAAGATCCCATGGGTGACAGATGGGCCCTGGTACTCCACCGCGGCGTTCTTCTTCATGGTGATGATGTTCATGTTCATCATTGGATTCTGGTTCGCCACCATCTTCAAGCGTTGGGGAACCACCGGAACCTTGATCTCAACCCTCGGGACCGGACTGGTCCTGATCGGGTTGGCCGCGCTGTCCACATTGTTCCAATGGTGGGGAGTGGTCGGGACCTGGTTTGCCCAGCAGACCCCCTTGAGCATCAGTGGTTGGGCAGCCCTGCTGTGCGTTGTCCTGGCCGCCGGCTCCTACGCCACACTGCGCAAAGCCACCCCCTAGGGGGAGGCATGTATCGTTCGCCACAATAACGGCCGGAAGGGCCGCCCCGCCGCGGAAATCGGCGGAGGCGGCCTTTTCCGGCTGTAATCTTGACCAGTGGCATTGGACTTTACGGCGATCGACTTTGAAACAGCCAACGGATTCCGGGGGTCGCCGTGTTCGGTAGGCCTTAGCAAGGTCCGCGGTGGAGTTGTGGTGGAAGAAGCCTCCTGGCTGATGCGCCCGCCGGCCAATCATGATCACTTCGAGTTCCACAACACCCGCATCCACGGCATCCGCGCTGACGATGTCGCCGGACTCCCGCGGTTCGGTGAACTCTTTCCGGAAATCGGGGCGTTTATCGGTGGTGACATCCTCGCGGCGCACAATGCAGCCTTCGACCTCGGCGTCATCCGTTCCGGTCTTGAAGTATCAGGCCTTGCCGGACCGGCCTATGACTACGTCTGCACGGTCATGCTGTCCCGTCGCTGCTACTCGTTGGTCTCCAACTCCTTGCCGTATGCCGCAGAAGAGGCCGGGGTACCCTTGGTCAACCACCACGACGCCGCCGAGGACGCGCGGGCCTGCGCCGGAATCCTGGTGGACATCGCCCGGCGGAACAATGCGAACAGCATCGCCGAACTCTATCTTTCCCTGGGCCTTGACCTGCCCCGCCAGCAGGCCTTCGATCCCACCCAAGGTCTTTCCAAAGCCACGCTGTCCGCACTCGCTGCCAGGACGGGAAGTGCCGCTGTTGGTGCGTCGGACCGCGCCGCTGGAGGTCCTTCCGGATGGTCAGCCTGGCCCGAGGAAGGGCCCAATCCCTTGCCGAATCCCGGCGCGGAGCCCGGGCACCCCTTGTTCGGACAGACAGTGGTTTTCACGGGGGATCTGGCGATCACCCGGCCCGAAGCCAAATCGAGGGCCGCGGACATGGGTGCCCGGCCGGAGAGCAGGGTGACGGCACGGACCACAGTGCTCATTGTTGGCGATGGCTTCGTTGCCGGGGACCTGCGCGCCGGACGGCTCACGGGGAAGGCCAAACGGGTTCTGGAACTGCACGCCAAAGGCCAGCAAATCGAAGTTGTCTCCGAGGGCGAATTCCTGCAAATGGTGGGCGGGGCCTGACCCCTGAGAGGGGGGCCGGAACGGTCACACTGCGCAACAATGCTTCCCGCCGGTTGAGCTGGGCTCCTAGCCTTGGGGAATGACCAAGCCTTCCCTTCGCCCGGCACCGCTTCGCCGGCAGTCGGACGCCCCTGAGCCGGCAGATCCATCCGCGCGCGGTGGACTGGATTGGCGCGCCGTTTTCGCGTTTCCCAACCCCGTGAACGAATATGCGGCCCGCATCACCGCCGGGCTCGTGCTGGTTCTGGCTGTCGCAACGCTGCTGACCGGCTGGGGTTGGGGCTTGGCGGCACTTGCTGCCGGTTTCTGGCTCCGCCTGCTGTTCGGCCCCCGGATCTCCCCGCTCGCACTGATCTCCGTCAAGGTTCTGGCGCCGCGGATCGGACACGTGAAGCTGGTTGCCGGTCCTCCCAAACGCTTCGCCCAAGGCCTGGGGGCCGCCATGACCAGTGCCGCCGTCGTGCTGTTCCTGATCGGCTACCAGCCGGCTGCCTGGGTCCTGCTGGCAGTCTTGATCGTTGCAGCCTCACTGGAGGCTTTCGTTGGCTTCTGCCTCGGTTGCGTCATCTTCGGTTTCCTGCAACGCCGTGGCCTGATTCCGGCCGATGTTTGCGAGGCCTGCAACAACATCGCGCTTCGCCGGGCGTGACGAATGACCAACGGATCCGCCAATAGTGACGGATCAGCCAGCGGTCACGGATCAGCCAGTGGTGACGGCGAGAAGCCTGTCTGCCATGCCATGGATGACCTCGGGCGCTTCCAAGGCTTCCAGCCACTGGGCCGGGAGGCATTGATCACCGTAGAAGGCCCCCAGGATATTTCCCGCGATGGATCCGGTGGAATCGCTGTCACCGCTGTGGTTGACGGCCACCGAAACCGCGTTGCGGAAATGGTCCGCGGGTGAGCCGCCGCTCGTGGCCAGCACGGCGTAGAGTCCGACGGCGAGTGCCTCTTCTGCGACCCAGCCCTCGCCGAGCGCTGCGGTGACCTCTTCAGGGTTCAGTGCGCTCGCCTGCTGCGACAGGGTCAGGGCGGCTTCCAGCCGCTCGCCAAGCTCGGGAGCCTTGGTAGGCACGCCGTTGACGTAGCCAAGCGCATCGGTTGCCGCTGTCCGCACATCGCTTCCGGCCACGATGTTGTGAATGAGCAAGCTAAAGGCTGCTGCGCTGAGCCGGGCTGAAGGGTGTCCATGCGTCAAGGAGGCAGCGTCCGAGCTCAGCTTGTAGACAGCCTCCCGGGAGATATGGGGGATCAGGCCGAAAGGGGCCGAGCGCATCACTGTGCCGCATCCCTTGGAATCAGGATTGACCGGGCGGGCCACCGTTCCCATCTCGCCCGTAGCCAGGCCGCTCAGGCAGGCATTGCCCGGTGCCCTGCGGTGCCGGAGGACTTCCTGGGTGTCGATCCAGCGGGGTTGCGGCACTGGTGCGGACGAGCCAACAGCGACGTCCTGGGTGTTGAGCCACCGCAGATAGGCCAACCACAGGCAGGCAATTTCATCTGCCGCCACCCCGTCGTTAGCCCACTCGAGGGCTTCCACCAGGCCGTCAACGGTGTACAACGTCATCTGGGTATCGTCCGAAAAGTGGCTGCCGCCGTCGAGTTGTCCAAAATCCGTCAAGCCGGCAGGGCCGAAGGTCGCGCGGATTGCTGCGATGGAATCGAACTCCACGGCGTAACCAAGGGAATCGCCCAATGCGCCACCCAAAAGTGAGCCGCGGACACGGGATTCGAAAGATGGCGCTACGGGGGAGGAAGGTTCAACACTCATGCCAGTAACTTACCGTGCCGTGAACGCCCGCTGGTAAGGTGGGGAAGCTGCCCGGCACCGATGAACACTGGAGAGACTGCGTGCGTGAACCTGCTTGGCGACGGACCGGCAAGACACCTGATTACAGGTTCTCGCTTGCCAATGAACGAACCTTCCTCGCGTGGATCCGTACCTCCCTGGCCCTCCTCGCCGGTGCGGTGGCCGTTGACCAATTGGCTCCCAACATCGCGCCGACTCCCGTCCGACTGGTCCTCTGCGTCTTGCTGGCACTGGTCGGAGCGGGACTGGCCGCGTTGTCTTACCGCAGGTGGGGACAGATGGAAGCGGCAATGCGCAACGACCAAGCACTTCCGTTCTCCCGCGTCATGTTGTTCATGACCATCGCGGTGGCCCTGGCAGCCTTCGCCTTCGCGGCGCTGATCCTGCTGGCCCGGTGATGGAGGGCATCCATTGAGTGCGGACGTCCGCGATCCCGGCCTCCAACCGGAACGCACAACCTTGGCCTGGCGCCGGACCCTGATCTCCTTAGTGGTTGTGGACCTCTTCATCTGGCGGAGCTGGCTGACGTCCGAACCCTCTCCCGGCCTCGTTGGCGCCGGCCTCCCGGGACTGGACTTCCAGGGCATTTGTGCGCTCATGGCAGCGGCCGCCACCATCGTCCTGGCTTCCGTGGTGTGGATTAGGTCACGCCAACTCCAGGCCGGAAACACTGCTGCTTCGGCCCGGTTGGTGCTGATCAGCACCGTGGCCGTCATCTGCCTTGGGGGAACGGCGATCGCGGCCATAGCTTTGGGCAGCTAAGCTCGGAGGCAGGATTCAGAACCCGGAGGCAGGATTCAGCAACCGCCCAGACTCGGCTGGCACAATGCTCAGGGGCTTTCGACCTCCAGCCCGGCGTCACCAGGTTATTGCCCGCCGGCGGCACAGAGCAGTAAGACAAGTGCGTGCAGAGCGCGCTGCGCGGCAAGGCCGCCTTCCAGACCAACCGTAAGGACACCTTCGACATGACCACTCCTGTACAGGCCGTTTCTGAACCTCAACCGGGGCTTCTTGCCCGGTTATCGGCTGAAGCGTTGGGATCGATGTTCATTGTGGTCGTAGCGGTGGGCGTCGGGATTTTCTCCAACCCCGGTGGTGCGCCGGTTCCTGTGGCTCTGGCCGCCGGGCTCACCGTGACAGTGGCCATGCTGGCCTTCGGCCATGTTTCCGGTGGTCACTTCAATCCGGCCATTACCCTGGGTAACCTGATTGCCGGCCGGATCAAGGCGATCGCCGCTGTCGCATATTTGGCGGCGCAGCTCATTGGCAGCGTTGTTGGTGCTGCGCTGGTCTACTTCGTGGTGACCACCGTCCCCGTCCTGACGAACGCCAGGGCTGCCTTCGACGTGGTGGCGCCTGGCTTCGGGGAGCATGCTGCGGCCCAAACGCAGATGGCAGGGGTCTTGATGGTTGAAATCCTTGGTTCTGCCTTGCTTGTTGCGGTTTTCCTGGGGGCGACGGCTGGTCGCCGGGCTGTTCCCGCCATGGCACCCTTCGCTGTGGGCCTTGCCATGGTGGTGCTGCTCCAGCTTGGCCAGGTCCTGGGCAACCTTCCGTTCAACCCCGCACGGGCAACGGCCCAGGCTTTCTTCAGTTCGACATGGGCCATTGAGGGCCTGTGGCTCTTCTGGGTGGCCCCATTGATGGGTGCGGCGCTTGCCGGGCTGGTCTTCCGTGGTTTCCAAGGCTTTACAGCTGCCAATGATGCCGACATCAGGGATGTGCGGACGGGCACCCATGACGGCGTCCACGATGACTTCGATACTGACCATGATCTTGCGGTGGACGCCCCCGACACTGCTGATGCCAAGGCCCAGGAGTCTTCTTCCGGGAAGAACACCGTCAGCCCCGCACCCGCCCCTGCTGCGGCAGCGGATGATGCCCGTGATTTCTTCGACGGCAAAAAGGGCTGACTGAGCAGAGAGGATCGACGGCGGACGGCTTGCCTGCGCTTTATTGTCGGTGCCCGGCGGTTAACTTGAGAATATGCGGTTACTTCACACTTCGGATTGGCATCTCGGCCGGTCATTTCACGGCGTTGGCATGCTTGAAGCCCAGCGCGATTTCGTGGACCAATTGGTGTCGGTTGTTCAGGCCAGGTCCGTTGACGTCGTCCTGATAGCAGGTGATGTCTATGACCGCGCGTTGCCGGGCCTGGACGTGGTGAAACTCCTCGACGATGCCCTGGTTCGTATCACCCAGGCAGGTGCCGCCGTGGTCTTGACCAGCGGCAACCACGACTCCGCCATCAGGTTGGGCTTCGCCTCCCGGCTGTTGGAACGAGGGGGAGTGCACCTTCGGACGCGGGTTGAGGACTTGGATGTACCGGTGGTCCTACCCCTGGGATCGGATAGCCGCAGCGGGGACGTGGCCATTTACGGCATCCCCTACTTGGAGCCCCGGTTGGTGGCTGAGCGGATGGGCGTCGATAACGCCAACCACTTTGATGTCACCTTGGCGGCTGTTGAACGGATCCGCCATGATGTGGAGCGGCGTCGGGAAACCGGACCGGTGCACCCTGTAGTCCTGGCCCACACATTCGCCAGCGGAGGCATTACCTCTGACAGCGAAAGGGACCTCAGTATCGGAGGACTGGGCGCCGTCCCGCTGGATCTCTTTGAGGACTTCGCCTACACCGCATTGGGTCACCTTCACGGGCGGCAGGAACTGGCCCCGAACGTTCGCTACTCAGGTTCACCCCTGGCCTATTCCTTCTCCGAAGCCAAACACCGCAAGGGTGCTTGGCTGGTTGACGTCGGCGCGGAGGGTGAAATCGGGGTTGAAGAGGTCTTGTGGGTGCCGCCCAGGGCATTGGCCATCCTGCGCGGCCCGCTGGATGACCTGCTGGGATCCGAAGAGCATGCATGGGCAGAAAATGCCTATTGCCAGATTACTTTGACCGATGCCCAACGCCCTGCCCAGGCGATGGAGAGGGTGCGCACCCGTTTCCCCGACACCCTGGTTCTCGCCTTCGATCCCGAAGGGGCGGGATCCCAGCTGAAAACCAGCTACAGCACCCGGCTCGCCGAAGCGGAAGACGACCTCGGAGTGTGCTGCGGCTTTTTGGAACATGTCCGTGGCCGTGGTTCAGGAGATGCCGAGGAAGCGGCGTTGAAGGAAGCACTGGAAGCTGTCAGGTTGGAGGAAGCAGAGCTGTGAGAATCCACCGTTTGGACATCGAAGCATTCGGTCCATTTGCCACGCCCCAGCACATCGACTTCGACCACCTGAGCGCACAAGGCCTCTTCCTCCTCAATGGCGCCACCGGTGCCGGGAAGACCAGCATCCTGGATGCCATTTGTTTCGCCCTCTACGGCTCCGTCCCCGGCGCCCGCCAGGAAGGCAAACGGCTGCGCAGTGATCACGCCGCTCCTGGCGCGGAACCCCGGGTGGTGTGCGAGTTCTCGGCGCGCGGACGTCGTTTTGAAGTGACCCGCTCACCTGCATGGGAGCGGCCCAGCAGCCGTGGCCGCAATGGTTTCACCACCCAGCAGGCCAAGACCCTGCTCCGCGAGCGGGTGAATGGAACCTGGGAAGAGAAGTCATCCCGAAATGACGAGGTAGGAGCTGAACTTTCCGACGTCCTGGGAATGGACCGGGAGCAATTCACCCGGGTGGTCATGCTGCCCCAGGGTGATTTTGCCGCCTTCCTCCGGTCCAAGGCAGGGGACCGCTTGGAACTCCTCCAGAAACTGTTCGGCACCCAACGCTTCGAAGCCGTTGAACGACACCTGGCACAGCAGGCCGCTGCAGCCGCCGGTGCCGTGCAGGAGAATACGGCGGAGCTGACCATGCTGCTGGACAGGGTTGCCGCAGAACGGCTGCAGCTGGGGGCGCATGGGGGAGGGCTCGCAGACTCAGAAGGTACCTCTGCCACCGTAACCGCTGGGCAAGAGCCCGAGGAATGGCTTGCCGAGGTCGAAGCCGAGGTAACAGCCGAGTGGCGGCGACGTCAGGACCAGGCCACGGAAGCGGAATCCTTGACCTCCCGTCTCGCAGGGGAATTCCAGGCAGCCCAGGACAAAGCGGCGCGCCACTTGCGTCTCGGCGCCGCCATGCAGCGCCGGATCTTGTTGGAGTTGGCAGCCCCCCGTGCAGATGAGAACAGGGAAAAGCTTGGCCGGCATCGGCGTGCTGCTGTTCTCAGCGGCCAGTTGGAAGCCGTGGATTCGGCAGCACGCAAGGTCCAGGCTGCCGCTGAGCTCGCCGCCGGTATTCGCACCCGGCTGGATGCGGCGGGTATAAACCCCGATAACCCCGCCACTTCCCTGGAGAGTGCCAAGGCAAGCTGCGCTGTGCTCGAGGCACGTCTTGCCGATGAGCAGCGCTTGGAAGGCATCGGAACACGCCTGTCCGCCAAACGCGCCGGGTCGGCTGAACATGCCGCTGCCGCGGAAGCGGCACGCTCCGGTCTGGACCAGCTTCGCGGTGACGCGGCTGAGGTGGCCTCGCAAATTACCCTCCTCGAACCGGTTGTTGAGAAGCTGGCCGAGCTGGAAAGGGAAGCAGCAGCGGCCACCGAACTGGTGGAGATCGTGGCCCGCCATGCTGCTGCCTCCGATGACTTGGAGGAAATCAGCGCGAAGCATCTCCGGGCCCGGTCCGCGTCCCAGGATGCCCGCCAGAAGTGGCTCGATATCAGGGAGATGCGCCTGGCCAATGCAGCGGGCGAGTTGGCAGCAGCCCTGGAAGAGGGCTCGCCGTGCGCCGTATGTGGCAGCAAGGAGCATCCGAATCCGGCTGCGGCAGTACGGTCCGCCCTCTCCCTGGCCCAGGAAGAGGAAGAGCTGAAGGACATTTTTGACGCCAGCGAGAAGGCCGTGGACAAGTTCGCCGAGCAAGTCTCCGCGGCAGCCCAGGTCCTCGCCGGGCTGGAAGCACAAGGGGGTGCAACAGACTCGGCCGACGCTCAGTCAAGGCGTAAGGAAGCCCGTCAGGCTCTCACCGAGGCCCGCGCAACCGCAGCGTCCCTGGAGACATTGCGCAGCCGGTACCAGTCCCTTAACCAGCGCATCGTCCTGGCCGAGGAAGAACTTTCCGGGTCGGTGGCCGCCGCGGCCCAGGCGGCTTCCGAGGCGGTGCTGCTCGAGGAACAGCGCACTGAGCTGGAGACTGACTTGGCTGGATTAAGGGCTGGATTCCCGAGCCTGCGCGAAAGGTTGGAGGCCCTGTCCGCTGACCGCGCGCTGCTGCAGGCGGCAGCGGACGCTGACCGGGAGGTCGAAAGTGCCGGACAATCGCAGGAGGAGGCCATCGCCTCCCTGGGCAGGGCCTTGCCGGGATCCGGGTTCGGATCTGCCGCGGAAGCGCGGCGCGAACTCCTGCCGCCAGCCGATGTCGTGGGGCTAGAGAAAGACCTCGCTGATTTCGACGCTGAATCATCCCGTCTCGACGAACTGTTTGCCGGTGAGGATCTGGTCCTGGCTGCGAAGGAAGCCAGCCTTGGCGAGCTGCCGTTGCCGGAGACTGAACTCGCGGCGTCTCAGCAGTTGGCTGCCGAGGCTGCGGACACATCACGGGCCGCCGCACTGGCCGCAGGCCTGGCCGAAAAGTCGGCTGAAGCAGTAGCGCGGTTCCGGAAGGAATACCTGGCACTCGCCCAGGCCGGCAAGGAGCCTCGGAACAAGGCCCGGATGCTGGCAGAGTTGGCGGACACCGTGAGGGGATCCGGTGATAACAGTTACCGGATGAGCCTTAATACGTACGTCCTGGCTGCCCGCCTCGAACAGGTGGCCATGGCCGCCTCTGAACGACTCGTTGCCATGAGCGACGGCCGTTACACCCTGCAGCACACTGATGCAAAGGCCGCACGGGGTGCAAAGTCAGGACTGGGGCTCGAAGTCGTGGATGAATGGACCGGCCAGCGCCGCGACACCTCCACACTGTCCGGCGGGGAATCCTTCATGGCCTCCTTGTCCCTTGCCCTCGGCTTGGCCGACGTTGTCCAGCAAGAGGCCGGCGGCGTGGACATTGAGACGCTGTTCGTCGATGAAGGCTTCGGTAGCCTCGACGAGCAAGCCCTGGAGCAAGTGATGGATGCTTTGGAGGGACTACGGAACGGCGGCAGGGTAGTTGGCTTGGTCAGCCATGTTGCGGAAATGAAACAACGCATCACCAGCCAGGTGCAGGTGGTAAAGGGCCGGCACGGGTCCACCGTCCGAATTGCCGAAGCGGTTCCTGTCTAGGACATATCCGATAGACTTAACCCGTTACACCGGGTCGCGCGCATCGGGAGGAGGGACGATGCGCATCCTTTAGCGAACCCGGATTAATGGAAAAATCTTCTGTAGTTTCACAGCAACTGTCTTCTCCGCCCTCACGCCCCTCGCGACTGCCCGGCCGTTTTGCGCGGCTTCCGGAATTGGCAGGACCCGGTTTCCTGCCTTTGGGCCTGTTTGCCCGGCTTCCACTGGCCATGCTTACTGTGGGGACTTTGACGCTGGTCACGGCCGTTAGCCAGTCCTACGCGATCGGTGGCATGGCTGCCGGAGCTGTTGGTATCGGTTCGGCCCTCGGCGCCCCCGTACTTGGCTCCTTGGCTGACCGTGCGGGGCAGCGGATCGTGCTCCTCGTCGCCGCTGTTATCAACGCCCTGGCTGTCGTTGGACTTCTCGCAGCGGCTTACCTTACCCCTGGCTATGGTTCGGCCGGGGATGCCGCCGGGGTCCTGATTGCTGCTTTCCTCGCAGGTGCCAGTTGTCCGCAGGTCGGTCCCATGGCAAGGGTCCGCTGGATGGCTTTGACTACCCGCAATCTTTCTCCCACGGTGGCCAACGGCAGCAGGAGCGTGGCATCAAACCGTGCAGACCTGGACACCGCGCTTTCCTACGAGGGCACCGCGGACGAGGTCACGTTCGTCCTTGGCCCGGCGTTGGTAGGTGTCCTGGCCAGCATGGTGGCTCCGTGGTTGCCTCTCGCACTGGCCGCTGTCATGACCATCACACTGGTACCGGCTTTCGCCGTCCATCCCAGCCAGCATGCCGTGGTTCCGGCACCCCGCAAGCCGGCTGCCGGCGTCGTGCCTTCAGATGGACAGGCGAGTCAGGGCGGTACTCGTCCTCATCGGTGGGCCGGAGCAGTGGTGGCCGTTCCCGTGGTGGCCATGGTCTGCATGGGTACCTTCTTCGGGGCGACGCAAAATGCGTTGAGCGCTTTCTCGGCCCAATATGCCACTGCCGAGATCGCGGGGCTCCTGTACGCGGTGATGGGCTTGAGCTCTGCCGTGGCTGCTTTGTCGGTCGCGTTCTGGCCGCAGCGGTTCAGCCTGGCCTCCCGTTGGGTTGCGGCCGCCTTGTTGATGTCAGCATTGTCACTCTTGCTACTTTTGCCCGGCGGTATTTGGCCCATGGTGTTTGTCCTGCTGATTCTGGGTATTCCCGTGGGGCCTGTGATGGTGACCGTGTTCAGCATTGGCGGCGTGTTGGCACCGGCGGGCCGTATGGCCACGGTCATGACGGCCCTCGCCAGCGGAATCGTGGCAGGTACTGCCTTGGGTGCCTACTTGGCCGGGCAGTTGGCTGAGACGCAGGGGCCTGGTGCAGCATTTGTGGTTTCCATGGTGGCCGCTGGAGGCCTGTTGCTGCTCGGTGTTGTGACATCGCTGGTGATGAAGGGCCGGCCCGGGTCCTAGCAGTTGTTGCTATACGCCTTCGCTGCGGTACCCGGTGGGGGAGTTCCCGAAAGCGGCCCGGAAGATCCTGCTGAAGTGTGCGGCGTCCGTGAACCCCCATCGTGCTGCAATGGCCGTGACAGGACGGTCAGCCAGGACCGGATCCCTGAGGTCGCGGCGGCACCGTTCGAGTCGCCGCTGCCGGATGGAGGAAGCCACGGTGGTGCCGATTTCCTGGAAAAGATCGTGCAGGTGCCGCGTGGAGATGTAGTGCGCTGTGGCGATGCTTCCCGGCGAGAGCCCAGGGTCGCCAAGGTTGGCCTCGATGTAGTCGTGGATCCGGCCCAACAACAGCAGATGCGGGTCCCGGCCGGCCTCAATCAGATGGTCCAGTTCCCCGTTGAAGAGCGTGGTCACCAGATCCAGGGCATTGTGGACCAGGCGGAGGCCGTTGGTGCCTGAGAGCGCTTCAAGGTTGTCGGCCAGCTTCACCAGGAAGGGACTGATGAGCTCGCCGAGGCCCTCGTCACCTGGAATGCGCAAGGCGGTGACATGGCCCATGGCCTCGGCCGGAAGGTCCAGCAAGACATGCGGGAACATCAGCACCAGGGTGCGGAAGTCGTCGTCGAAGGTCAGCTGGTAGGGGCGGGACGTGTCGTAAATGGAGAGGTCACCCGGACGCAGCACTGCCTCGCGTTCATCCTGAACCAGGCGACCGGACCCAGCGAGCTGGATGCTCAGTTTGAAGAAGCGCCCGGTGGACTTGGCAATGAGCTCCGGGGTCCGCAGGACCGTATGGGGTCCGGCGGTCACCTCCACCACGGAAATCTGCCCCAGGACGCGGGCTCGCATGGTTCCGTGGAACGTCGCGTTCCTGGGCCCTGTTGCCAAAAGGGGAACGAAGGAAGAGGAGATGGCCCGGCTCCACTCCTGGAAGGACCCGGCCACGATGGTTTGCACGGTAGTGGGACCCGTATCAGCCGCGACTGTCATCGAACTCCCTTTCAACGGCCCATGGCGCCACAGAACTTCTGATTGGTTCCCGACCAGGAAACCGTTGGGACAGACGTGAGCTTGCCCACGATTCTACACCGGCGCGTCAGCCCCGAAGGTGCGTGCGTCCTCCGACAAACACCCTGCCGTGTGAGACAAGTCACGCCGTGCTCCTGCGGTGGAAGATTGCGGAATGACCGACACCGTGCCGCGCAGATCTCCCGTGGCACCGAGGCAGGAGCACACTATGAGCGTGGACAACCCCGTCAAGGGCAGGACGGCCGGACCTGCACACACCAAGGGACTTCTTGGCGTACCGGCAGTGACCTTCATGATTATTGCGGCTTCAGCGCCGCTGACCGTCCTGGCGGGCGGAGTGACCACGACGTTCGCAGTCACGGGGGTGGTGGGAGTGCCGCTGTCCTTCCTGATCCTCGGCGGAATCCTGGCACTGTTCGCCGTGGGCTATGCGGCAATGAGCCGTTACGTCACCAACGCAGGAGCCTTCTACGCGTACATCGCACAGGGTATTTCCAGGCCGGCCGGCGTTGGGGCGTCACTCATTGCGCTGATGGCCTACAACCTGATGCAGGTAGGCATCTACGGGCTGTTTGGGTTTACCGTGTCCTCACTCCTTTCCGCGCGCCTGGGCATCAGTGTCCCGTGGTGGATACCGGTGCTGGTCTGCATCGCCATCGTGGGGTGGCTGGGAGTCAACCGCGTGGACCTCTCTGCCAAGGTGCTTGGCATCCTTGTGGCACTGGAGTTCCTGGTGGTCATTGTCTACGACATCATCAGCCTTGCCGTTGCCCCTGAAGGTATCAGCGCAGCAGCCTTCAGCCCCGAGAGCCTGTTCGTCCCCGGCATTGGGGCCGTGCTCTCGTTCGGCATCGCGGCGTTCATGGGCTTTGAGTCCGCAGCCATCTACGGTGAGGAGTCCAAAGACCCCAAGCGAACGGTTGCCAGGGCGACGTTCGCAGCCGTGGGAATCATCGCCGTGTTCTATGCGGTCTCCGCTTGGGCCATGACCGTGGGTGCAGGTCCCTCAGCCGTCATCGAGTCAGCAGCTGCCAACGGGCCGGACATGATGTTCGCGTTCCTGGGCGCCAATGGAGGGGTGCTGCTCAGTGACATCGCCCAGGTCCTCTTCGTCACCAGCCTGTTCGCCGCGCTGGTCAGCTTCCACAACGCCGTGGCCCGCTACTTCTTTTCCCTGGGCCGCGAGCGTGTCCTGCCAGCGGCGCTCGCCAAAGTCCGGCAGGGAAGTGGAGCGCCCTTCGCGGGATCGTTGGCGCAGTCGGTGATCGCCGTCGTCGTCACGCTGGGCTTCGCCGTGGCAGGCGCAGGTTCCGAGCTCGGCGAACTGTACCCGGTCCTGACCATGTTCACGTGGCTGACCAACAGTGGCGCCTTGGGGCTGGTCCTGTTGATGACCGTCGTGTCGGTGGCCGTGATTGGCTTCTTCCGGCGTAACCAGCACGGAACCAGCCTGTGGGTCCGGGTGATCGCACCGATGCTGGGCTTCGTGCTCCTCGCAGTGGTCCTGGTGCTGATCCTGGCCAACTTCAACGTCTTGCTCGGCCAAACAGAATCCACCGCAGCATCCTTCGTCCTCCCCGCGCTGGTGCTGTTGCCCGGGGTGGTGGGTGTCCTCTGGGGCCTGCGGCTCAGGAGCTCGCAGCCAGCCCTTTATGCCAGGATCGGGCACGGTTCCGAGGACTAGGGAGGAAGTTCAGGCGAGCTGGCTCTCGATGCGTGCAGCGCTCGCGGCCAGTGCCTGTCCCACGGCGTCGGCGTCCTGGTCCAATCGGATGTAAACGACGGCGATGGCGGCCGGCCGTCCACCCGGAACCTTGATGGGGGCGGCAATGGAGGACAGCCCGGCAATCACTTCGTCATGGCTGGTGGCATAGCCAAGGCGGCGCGCCTCGTGGGCTTCGGGGCGGTAGGGGTTGCCGGCGCCAACCTGCTGCCAGCGTTCCTCGGTCATGGTGGACTGGATGGCTATTCCGGGAGCGCCGGTGCTGACCGGGTGGCGGCTTCCGGGGTGTTGGGCCAGCGCGGCGCCGGAGTGCCGTGGCTCCACGGTGACCAGCGTGACGCATTCCTGGTGGTCCCAGACCGCGACGAACGCCGTCATGTGCAGGGAATTGGCAAGCTGCGTGAGCTCGGGCAGCGCTGCGGTTTGAAGGTTCCGGGAGACGCCGCTGGCAAGGACTGCCAATCCCGGGCCAGGCTGAACCCGCCCTGAGTCGTCGCGCACCAGGAGTGAATGGTCTTCCAGTGTCCGAAGGATCCGGTAGGCCACAGAGCGGTGCACCCCGAGGGCCTCGGTGAGCTCGGCAATGGTGAGGGGGCGCTCGGCGGCTGCGAGGATCTCCAGGGCGCGGATTCCCCGTGACAAGGTTTGCGACGGCGGAGCCTGCGTTGCCGCTTCCGGTGAAGGCTGGATATCGCTGCGGGGATTCATGCGAACCATCCTATGTTGGAGCGAAGTTCCCAGGGGCTGTGCTTTGGGTCACAGGTTGTAGTATTCTTTCCTAACTGACCGTTCTGTCGGTTAATGCAAGTCAAGTGCCGACCAGTCACTCTCACCCCATGGAGTTCCAATGACCGCAACTTCCACTGTCGACTCACCGTCAGGGCCCAGCAGCAAGCGCGAAGAGCGCAGGGTCCTGGCCGGGACATTGGTGGGCACCACCATTGAGTGGTACGACTTCTTCATCTTTGCCCAGCTCACGGCGACGCTGCTGGCGCCCTTGTTCCTCTCTCCCTTGGAGAAGTCCAACCCGGGTGTAGCCCAGCTTTTGTCGTTCGCCACGATCGGCATCAGCTTCCTCTTCCGTCCCCTCGGGGCTTTCGTTGCCGGGCACCTCGGCGACAGGATGGGCCGAAAGGCCGTCCTGGTCATGACTCTTGTCATGATGGGTGCAGCCACTGCCCTGATCGGCATGCTGCCCACCTACGCAACCATCGGCGTCTGGGCTCCCATCCTGCTGATTACCCTGCGCGTAGTCCAAGGGTTCTCCGCCGGTGGTGAGTGGGGCGGTGCGGCACTCATGGCTGTGGAGCATGCGCCGCTCAAGAAGCGCGGGCTCTTCGGCGCCTACCCGCAGATTGGTGTTCCGATCGGCATGATCCTGGCCACCGGCCTGTTGTTCCTGCTCCAGTCGGGAATGTCCAAGGAAGATTTCGCCTCCTGGGGATGGCGCGTGCCATTCCTGTTGTCGGTGGTCCTGATCGTGGTGGGCTACCTCATCCGTCGGGCTGTGGGTGAAAGCCCTGTCTTCAAGGAAATCGCCCAGCGCAAGGCCGAAAGCAAGGCGCCCTTGGGTGAACTCTTCCGCAAGAACAAGAAGGAAGTTCTCCTTGCAGCCCTGATCTTCATCGCCAACAATGCCGCCGGGTACCTGCTGATCGCCTTCTTCATCTCCTACGCCACGCGTACGTTGAAGATGCCCACCCCGCAGGTCCTGCTGGCCACCACCATCGCCTCTTTCGGCTGGCTGATCTTCACCATGGTGGGCGGTTGGTTGTCGGACAAGATCGGACGCGTCAAGACGTTCCTGATCGGTTACGGCTTGGTCTTTGCCTGGATGATCCCGATGTTCGTGTTGATTGATTCCAAGGACATCGTGCTCTACGGAACCGCTTTGTTCGTCCTGACCATCGGCTTGGGACTGTCCTACGGTCCCATGTCCGCCATGTACGCGGAAATGTTCCCGGCCCAGGTCCGCTACTCCGGAATCTCCATTGGATACGCCCTGGGTGCCATCCTGGGCGGTGCCTTCGCGCCACTCATCGCCCAGGCACTCCTGGACACCACCAAGTGGTCCGGCTCGGTGGGCATCTACATCATGGTTCTGTGCGTCATCTCCGCCATTGGCGTGATCCTGGCCAAGGAAACCCGTGGCCGGCCGCTGGGTTACAGCGTTCACCACTAAAGCTGCACTAAAGAAAAGGCGGGCGCGGTCCTCAGGGGACCGCACCCGCCTTTTGCGTGGGAACGACGCCGGCTACTTCTGCCCGCCGGCACTGGCACCTTCGAGTTGGCGTACGACGTCGTTGTCGGACAGTTGCTCAAAATGCTCGTAGAAAGCGCCGACAGCGTGGAATTTACCGGGTGTGTGAAGGACCATCACCGCATCGCACACCCGCGCCAGAGAGGTGGAGGCTTCCAGTGACGCCACCGGCACAGCGGCTATTACTCTGCGCGCCCCGGCCGAACGAACCGCTTCCACGGCCGCCCGCATGGTGGCCCCTGTGGCAAGCCCGTCGTCGGCCAGCACCACGGTCTTTCCGCGAAGGTCGTGCCTGGTACCCGGGTATGTCTG
The DNA here is from genome assembly GCF_054161505.1 of Arthrobacter sp. R3-55. Taxonomy (NCBI): domain Bacteria; kingdom Bacillati; phylum Actinomycetota; class Actinomycetes; order Micrococcales; family Micrococcaceae; genus Arthrobacter; species Arthrobacter sp. R3-55. The sequence continues at coordinate 1,783,017 of NZ_CP096423.1, forward strand.
CGCTCGCCGGAGCAGCTCGGCCCGTTCGTGGGCCTCCACGGCATCCAGCGCCGATTGGGTGATGCCGTGGGCGAGGATGAGTTCCTTCAGCGGTTTATTGACGATCCGGAGCACATCACCCTGTGACCAGGCCAAGGCGCCGAAGGCGGTCTCGTCGCGGCCGGGGATGCCGAGCTTGCGTACCAGTACAGCGCCGTAGGGCAGGTATAGCCCGGTTGCTGCTGCTGCGGCCACGGGGACTCCGCCGCGGGCCAGGCCCAGCACGATGGTGTCCGGCTGCTCCCTGAGTTGGGGGAGGGCTTCAGCCAGGCGTCGACCGGCTTCCGCGCGGTCTTTGAAACGCATGCCCATCTGCTCCACTTCCACGAAATTCTTTGCAGTTCCAAGCCTACCGTCCAGACCTTGCCCGGCAGCGCCTCCGCTGAAAGCATGGCCTTGTGAACAAGCCCATCGGATATTGGATCAAGAGGCTGGACGCTGCATTGGAAGCCCAACTGGACAGCATCCTGGCCCGGATCAAGCTCAGCAGGCGTCAATGGCACACCCTCAGCGTTCTGTCCGAGGCCGCCATGCTTCCGGAGCAGTTGGAGGAAACCCTCCATCCCCTGTGGGGAAACGATATCCGGATGCGGGAGAGGGAACTCGCGGCCCTGGTTGGCCGGGGAATGATCACCATGATCGATGACCGGCTGGTCCTCAGTGACCGGGGCCGGGAGAAGTACCACGAAGCCCAGCGGTTGGTGGACGCGGCCCGCGAGGACCTGTCCATGGGAATCGGCATTGATGAGTACGCCATGGCGCTCAGCGTGCTGGAGCGCATGAGCCTCAACGCTGAGCGGCTGGCCCGCTGAGCCCGGTCAGTGGTTTAACCCGGCGCGGAAAACTTGTCACGCGGATTACACGCCGAGGAATTCGACCGCGGCTTCCTTGAACGCCCTGCTGGTGATCACGTTGGTGTGCGTGCGCCCCGGAATCACCAGGGTTTCCACCAGCCCGCCCCTCTTCCCGGCAATGGCGGCCAGGTCCGGCATGCTGGCTGCCCGTTCATCCTTTTCACCGGCAACCAGCAATAGCGGCATGTGCGGGGCTGCCTCGGCGGGATCGAAGGGTTCGCCCTTGATGGCCTCGATCAGCGACAACATGGCAAACAAGTTGTTGCTGGGGAGCATCTGTGCCATCTTCAGCAGTCCTGCCGTGGAGGGATCCTCTACGGGGGTACCGTCGGCCAGGTGCCGCTGGGCAGCGGCGAGATCGAAAGCTGCCAAGGGATCTGCCGAGCTCGGCCCACCCAGGACGATTCGGTGAACCAGGTCCGGTTGGGTAGCGCCAAATTCCCATGCCAGCCGCGAACCAAGCGAGTATCCAATGACGTCTAGTCCGGTGGAGGGGTCACCGTCACGCAAAGGCCGGGCTCCGGCGTCGGTCACTATCTGGAGGAGATCGGCCCGGATGCGGCTGGGAGTATAGGAATCCAAGTCCTCCGGGGAGTGGCTCCGGCCGTGACCTGGGAGGTCCACCGTGATCACCCGGCGCCCTGCATCCTGAAGGGTGGTGATCCAACCGCTGTCCACCCAGTTCAGCTTGCTGGAGGAGGAGAAGCCGTGGATCAGCAGCACGGGGCGCAGGCCGGCGTCGGTGGCTGGCTCATGGACCTCTACAAACAGCCCGGGGTCCGTACCCTCTACCGTGTGTCCGTGCTGTTCCATGGTGTGCCTGCCGGTCATCAAGTCAGTCCTCATCGAGTACGGCGCTCAGGCGGACCCGGCGCTTGGGTGCTTCGTCCTTCGGAACAGTGCCCACGATCCCGGCGGTGTCATCCGGGACCTCGAACACGATCAGCGGCTCGCCAACGTTGATGGTGTCACCTGGCGCTCCGTGAATACGCACCACTTTACCCGCCTGCGGGCTCGGCAACTCGAGTGCCGATTTGGTGGTTTCGAGCTCTACGATTGCCTGGTTCCGTTCTACCTGCTGACCGGGCTCCACGAGCCACTCCAGCACGGTTGCTTCGATGAGGCCTTCGCCAAGGTCGGGAAGCGGGAAGGAAATTTCAGCCACGGCGGTACTCCAGTACGCGTTGGATCCCAAAGAGGATGCGGTCGATGTTGGGAATGTATTCGTCCTCCAGGTCTCCGGAGGGATAGGGAACGTCGAAACCGGTGACGCGCTCCACGGGTGCCTTGAGCGTTGCGAAACAGCTCTGCGTGATGAGTTGGGCTACTTCGGCGCCCAAACCTGACGTCAACGGCGCTTCATGAACGACGACGGCGCGTCGCGTCTTTCCAACCGACCTCGCCAACGCTTCGGCATCAATGGGTTTGAGCCAGCGCAGGTCGAGCACCTCGACGTCGATCCCATCCTCTGCTGCCAGTTCGGCAACCTGCAGGCACCGTGCCACCATCGCACCCCATGCCACCAGGGTAAGGTGCCGGCCTTCCCTGGCCACGCGCGTGCCGGTGAGGCTGCCGTGGTTGGTGGGCTCGTCGTCGTGCGCTGCTGCGCCTGGTACGGCGGCGGTGAAGTCCACGGGCCCTTTTTGCCAGTAGCGGGACTTCGGCTCCATGAAGATCACCGGGTCCTGGCGGGTGGCCGCGTACTTGAGCAGGTGATAAGCGTCGTGCGGGGTAGAGGGGGAGACCACCTTGAGGCCGGGCACGTGGGCGAAGAGGGCCTCCAGGCTTTCGCCGTGGTGTTCCGGCGCGCGGATTCCGCCGAAGCTTGGCACCCGCAGCGTGATGGGCATCGGCAGGGTGCCGCGGCTGCGGTAGTTCATCCGGGCAATCTGGCAGACGATCTGGTTAATGGCAGGGTAGGCGAAGCCATCGAACTGGACTTCGGGGATGGGGTGGAAACCTGCCATCGCAAGGCCCACCGACATGCCCAGGATGCCGGACTCGGCAAGTGGGGTGTCGAAGACACGGTCCTCGCCGTGCTTGGCCTGCAGGCCGTCAGTGATGCGGAAGACGCCGCCCAGCCGGCCGCAATCCTCGCCGAAGATGACGGTCTTGGGATTCTCAGCCAGGACCTCGTCCAGTGCGCGGTTAAGGGCCTGCTGCATGGACAGCTGTTGGATGTCGTTGGCTGCAGCGGGCTCCGTGTGGTTGTTGTCGCTGCGCGTTTGGGTGGCGGTCTCAGACATGTTCGGACTCCTCGCGCCACGCAGTGGCTTGGGATTGAAGGGCGGGGGTTGGTTCCTGGAAGACCATGCTGAACATTTCAGCGCCGGGCCTGGGGCCCAGATCGGCTATTCCAGCCCGGACGGTTTCCTCTTCTTCTTCTGCCATGCGCCGGGCCTCCGCGAAGAAGGCCTCATCGGCCACTCCGTCCGCGAGGAGCCGTTGCTTGAAGCGCTCCAGCGGATCCTCTCCGGCATCCAGGCGTTCCTCCTCCAGGGTGCGATAACGGCCGGGATCGTCTGCGGTTGAGTGTGGACCCCGGCGGTAGGTCATGGCTTCGATGACCACGGGGCCATGGCCGGCGCGGCAATGCGCCGAGGCGGAACGGGTGGCTTCGTAGACAGCCACAACATCATTGCCGTCCACTTGCAGGGACGGGATGCCGTATCCGGAGGCGCGCGCTGCCACGGATCCGCCTGCCACTTGGCGTTCGGTGGGGACGGAAATGGCCCAGCCGTTGTTCTGGATGAAGAAGACCACGGGGGCCTTCATGACGGCGGCGAAGTTCATGGCTTCGTGGACGTCGCCCTGGGAGGATGCGCCGTCACCGAAGTAGGTCATGGCCACACCTCGCTCATTCGCGCTATGGCTGGAAAGACTCTGGCCATGGGCCCAGCCGACAGCATGAAGTACAGAACCTGCCACCACAGCCTGGATGGGGGCGAACCGGGATTCCAGCGGGTTGTACATGCCGCCGTGCCACGTGGCCTTATGGGTGGACATGTAGCCCACCATGTCCAGCCCCATTGCCCTGGCAACGCCCATTTCGCGGTAGGTGGGGAAGACGAAGTCCTTGGCCCGGTCAACAGCGTATCCGCTGCCCACCTGAGCGGCTTCCTGGCCGAGCTCCGGGGCATAGCCCGGAATAATGCCTTGGCGCTGCCAGGCGACCGCTGCGGTGTCCAGGTGCCGGACTGCTGCCATCAGGGTGTACAACTCACGCAGTTGATGGTGGGTGAGCGGGGCCGTGTCATCATCGACGGCGGCCAGCACAGGTTCTGTAGTCATGGCTGTGACCCTAGTCACCCAGTATGGGCGTGCGCAATCAGCTCAGTTCATACGAAACACTTTGTACAATTTGGACAAATAAAGAAGCCCTGCGCAGTACAAACTGTGCAGGGCTTCTTGGTTGTGTTGAGCAGTGGTTACTTTGCCGGCGCGGAGTGCTTGGCAGCCTTGGACCTGGCATTGATAAAGCAGCCGGCAGCAATGACCAGGATCAGGATGAACGTCCCGATCAGCTGTCCGGCGCTTTCGGGGTTGGCGAAACCAACCACCAGGATCAGGCCCAGCAGGACCAGGCCCACGATGGTCAGCACCGGGAAGCCCTTCATGCGCAGGGGCAGCTCGGTTCCGTCCCTGTCGGCCCTGCGGCGCAAGATGAACTGAGACACCAGCGCAGTACCCCACACCACCAGGCAGGTGGAGCCCACGAGGTTCAGCAGCGCGGGCAGGATCTTCTCAGGGAAGAGCAATTCCAGGACCGTGGCGATAAAGCCGAAGGCCACGGAAATTCCGACGGCTGCAACGGGAACCTTCGAAGCGCTCAGCCGGGACAGGAAGCGGGGGGCTTCCCCGCGCTCGGAGAGGGAGAAGATCATTCGGGAGGCGCCATACAGGTTGGCGTTCAGGGCCGAGAGCAGGGCGACGACGGCCACCAGGGTAATCGCGGCACCGGCGCCGGGGATTCCTGCAACGTCCAGCACTCCGGCGAATGGAGACTTCAGTCCCTCCGAGCCCACCGGGAGGACGGCCGCAATCACAAACACTGAGCCGATGTAGAAGACCAGGATGCGCCACACGACGGTACGGATGGCCTTGCCGACGCTGTGGGCGGGGTTCTCGGTCTCCGCGGCGGCAACGCTGACGATCTCGGTTCCGCCGAAGGCGAAGATCACCACGAACAATGCGGCGGCGATTCCACCGATGCCATTGGGGGCAAAGTCCCCGAAGGCTGAGAATCCGGGGGAGGGGACGTTCGGGAGCCAGCCGAACAGGAGGGCGGCGCCGATGAGCAGGAAAATCACGATGGCAGCAACCTTGAGGATGGCGAACCAGAATTCGAACTCACCGAAGTTGCGGACGCCCACCAGGTTGATGCCTGTAAAGACCACCATGAAGACCAAGGCCAGGACCCATACGGGGATCACGGGCCAGATCGAGAAAAGCAGTCCGGCCGCGCCAATGGCTTCGGCGGCGATGACCACCACCAACTGCAGCCACCACAGCCAGCCGATGGTTCCGCCGGCGGTCTTGCCCATGGCTTTTTCTGCGTATACGGAGAATGCGCCGCTGTTCGGGTTGGCGGCCGCCATTTCGCCAAGGGCCCACATGACAAGAATGATCAGCGTACCGGCGACGAGGTAGGAAATGAGCACTGCCGGGCCGGCTGCCTGAACGCCGGCTCCGGAGCCCAGGAAAAGGCCCGCGCCGATCGCACTGCCGAGCCCCATCATGGTGAGCTGGCGCGGTTTCAGTGAATGGCCGAGGCCGGATGTTGGGGCAGGAGCCGCGATGGACTTCGTTGTCATACGTGTCTACCTTCTATGGATTACATGCTGGTTTGGCGTGCCGGCCTCGTGGGCTTGGCGCGCGGGCGTCGACGACGCAGCAAGAGCCGTGGAATAATTCTCGCAGTTTGTAAGATACATCACTTTTTGCTGTAGCGATGTGATGGGTACGGATCCCCGGGGACAGGAACTTTGATGCTGGTCGATGCGCTTGATGCAAAAATTGTACGTTTCTTCACGGATTCACCACGATCTTCGGTGCTGGAGGCCTCGCGCGTGCTCAGGGTTGCCAGGGCCACCGTCCAGTCCAGGATTGACCGGATGATCGACAACGGGGTGATAGGTTCCTGGGTTCCCCAGCCTGATCCTGCCAATTTTGGGTTTCCCGTGGTGGCTTTTTGTTCGGTCACCATTACCCAGGAGATCGGCCACGACGCCATCATCGAAAGCCTCAGCGCCATCCCGGAAATCATCGAAGTTCACACGGTGACGGGAAACTCGGATCTGATGGTCAAGATTGCCGCGCGGTCGAACCCTGATATGCAGCGGGTCCTTGATGCCATGATCGCCACCAAATCCGTGGTCCGGTGCTCCTCGGTCATCGTCCTGAACAGCCACATCCAGGGACGCACGCTGCCCTTGATGGAAGCGGCGGCAAAATCAGTGTGACGTAAAGCATTTTGCCAGCTGCCTTTTCGGCCGTACCATTAGTTCTAGTCAATGTGACTTTAACTAGCTCTCCGGCTCAGGACGAAGAGCCCGGGACGGAGAGCTCCGTACGGCGATGAAGCGAGGTGAAACGCCGTGAACACCAACTCAGCCAACGTCGCCGAGAGGCGGCTCGCACCGCCGTCGTTGGCTATTTCAACGGTGATCTTCGCCCTCCGCCCCAGTGAAAAGACCGGACGCCCCACCCTGTGGCTGCCACTGGTCCGCAGGATCCGGGAGCCATACAGGGAAATGTGGGCCCTCCCAGGCGGACCGCTGGCCCACGATGAATCGCTTCAGGATGCGGCGTCGCGAAACCTTCGCGAAACCACCGGGCTCACGCCCCACTACCTCGAACAGCTCTACGCTTTTGGCGGTCTCCACAGATCGCCCACCCAGCGCGTGGTGTCCATTGTGTACTGGGCCCTGGTCCAACCCACGGAAGCTGCCCTGGCTGACGAATCAGAGAATGTGCGCTGGTTCCGGGCGGACAAGCTAGGCGAACTCGCCTTCGACCACAACGCAATTGTTGACTACGCCCTATGGCGGCTCCGCAACAAGATGGCCTATGGATCCATCGCCTACCACTTTCTGGGAGAGTTCTTCACCCTCGCCCAGGTCCGCGAAGTCTACGAGGCCGTGCTGGACCGCCAGCTCGATCCCGCAAACTTCCGCAGGCACGTCAAGGCAACACCGGAAATCGAAGAGACCGGTGAATACCTGCAAGGCGGAAAACACCGCCCACCACGCCTCTACCGCTTCACCGGCACGCCCGGCCTCGGGCCAGATAACAGGAGTACACCATGAGCAGCGTCAATACTGCCGTCCAGCTGATCACCCGGGAGGAAGCCGAGAAGGGCCTCTCCCGTGCAGGGTCCACGTGCAGCCCGGCCTTGGCCAGGGGCCCATGGGAATACGACCTCGCAGAAGCCCTGGCCGGCGAGCCCGCATACGGTCCGGGCGCCTCCAGCAGCGATGTCGCGCCCAAAGCCACGCCGCGGCAGGGCCAGTTGCCGGAAGAGTACAAGAAAGCCTCCGACGCCGAACTGGACGCCCGCATCAAAGCCGCCAAAGCGACACTCGGTGACCGCGCCGTCATCCTGGGCCACTTCTACCAGCGCGATGAGGTCATCCAGTACGCGGATTTCGTCGGTGACTCCTTCCAACTCGCCAACGCAGCACTGACCAAGCCGGACGCCGAAGCCATCATCTTCTGCGGCGTGCACTTCATGGCCGAGACGGCTGACATCCTCTCAACGCCCGATCAAGCGGTCATCCTGCCGAACCTCGCCGCGGGCTGCTCCATGGCGGACATGGCGGACGAGGACTCCGTGGAGGAATGCTGGGAGCAGCTTGAGGAAATGTTCGGCTCGGAGCCTGACGCAGCGGGCCGGGTACCGGTCATCCCCGTCACGTACATGAACTCTTCGGCGGCCTTGAAGGCGTTCTGTGGACGGAACGGAGGGATCGTCTGCACCTCGTCCAACGCCAAAGTGGTGCTGGAATGGGCCTTCGAACGCGGACAGCGGGTCCTGTTCTTCCCTGACCAGCACCTGGGCCGGAACACCGCCAAGGCACTCGGCGTCCCCCTGGAACAGATGCCCATGTGGAATCCGCGCAAGGAACTCGGCGGCAACGACGAACAAGCCCTCCTGGACTCCCGCGTCATCCTCTGGCATGGCTTCTGCTCGGTCCACAAGCGCTTCAACGTGGGCCAGATCGAGAAAGCCCGCCAGGACTTCCCGGGCGTCAACGTGATCGTTCACCCGGAGTGCCCCATGGAGGTAGTGGACGCCGCCGACTCCGCCGGTTCCACCGACTTCATCAAGAAAGCCATCGCAGCGGCCACCGAACCCACCACGTTCGCCATCGGCACCGAGATCAACATGGTGAACCGGCTCGCCGCCGAAAACCCGCAGCACACCATCTTCTGCCTTGACCCGGTCATCTGCCCGTGTTCCACCATGTACCGCATCCACCCGGGCTACCTTGCCTGGGTCCTCGAGGAGCTCGTGGAAGGACGCATCGTCAACCGCATTACTGTGGACGACTCCGTGCAGGACAACGCCAAGATTGCGCTGGAGCGCATGCTGGCAGCCAAACCGGCCTAAGCCGGGCCACACCGGACCAACCGAATTGAGCCCCACATGACAACAGAGAGCCTTGACCGCGGCCCCGCGCCCCGGCGGCTGGTCGTCGTCGGCAGCGGTATCGCAGGACTGTATTCAGCCCTGCTTGCCGCGGAAGCCGGGGCCCAGGTGGTGCTGCTGACCAAGGGGACGCTCGCGGACAGCAACACCTACTACGCCCAGGGCGGGATCTCCGCAGTCCTGGACGAGCCTGCCCCCGGAGACACCGTGGCTGCACACATCACGGACACCCTCAAAGCGGGGGCAGGGCACTGCAGCGAAGAAGCGGTGCGTGTGCTTTGTGCCGAGGCCCGGCTGGACATTGCGGGGCTTCAAAGGTTCGGCGTTACGTTCGACCTTGACGACGACGGCGACCCCGCCCTGGGTCTGGAAGCCGCCCACTCTGCTCCGCGTATCCTGCACACCGGAGGTGACGCCACTGGCGCAGGAGTGGCGGCCGCGCTGATCAGGACTGTCCTGGACTTCCATGCCGCAGGCAGGGTCCAGGTCATCGGCCATGCCCACGTGACGTCGCTTTCGCTGGGCGGAGAGCACGGTGACCGCGTGGTGGGCGCGAATTTCCTTCACGACGGACGCAACCTCGGCGTGCACGGCGACTCCGTGCTGCTGGCTACGGGGGGAGCCGGACAGCTTTTCGCCCAAACAACCAACCCCGCCGTCGCAACAGCAGATGGCCTCGCGCTGGCCTGGCGCGTTGGAGCCGCCGTTGCAGACCTTGAGTTCTTCCAGTTCCACCCAACCTGCATGGTGCTCCCGGCCGAGGCCCGGGAAGCAGAAGGGAACACAGATCCCCTGCTGATCTCCGAAGCGGTGCGCGGCGAAGGCGCCATCCTCCTGGACGCCAACGGCCACCGCTTCATGCCCGACTACCACCCGGACGCGGAGCTTGCACCCCGGGACGTCGTCTCCCGCAGCATCGCCCTGCATCTGGCAAAACTGGGCAACCCCAACGGCCACGTGTTCCTCGACGCCACTGTGATCGAAAAGCAGCGAGGACATGGCTTCCTGGCCAAGCGCTTCCCCACACTCAGTGAACGGACGCGCCAAGCCGGGGTCGACTGGACCCGGGAATACGTCCCCGTGGCACCTGCGGCCCACTACTGGATGGGCGGGGTGGTCACGGATCTCCACGGCCGGACCTCTGTTCCCGGATTGCTCGCTGCCGGTGAGGTGGCGTGTACCGGCGTGCAAGGAGCCAATCGCTTGGCAAGTAACTCCCTGCTTGAAGGCCTGGTGTTCGGGCGGCGGGCTGTTGAGGGGTTTCTCTCTGGTGACAGCGACGCCGCAGGCCCCTTGGCACCTGCGCTCGCGCCTCGTACCGGCGATCGCCTCGCAAGCTCGGCGGCCGGTTCGGGCGCTCACGCGACAACGGCGCTGTCAGGGCCTCCGGCGCCGCTGGAATCAATGGAATCGATGGACGCCCGCACTGCCTCCTCCGGCGGGTTTTCGCGCCACGCACTAAGGCTCCTCATGACAGCCAAGGCCGGGGTGTTGCGTGATGGTCAGTTGTTGGCTGAGGCCGCAGAAGTTCTTGGCTCTTGGGAGGGTGAGGTTCTTCCCTTGAATGTTCCTGATTCCCTTGATGTCCGCGAGCATGAGGATGCCAACCTGCTCTTGGCCGCCCGCTTGCTCGTCCATGCGGCCAGGGAACGGCGGGAGTCCTTGGGCGCGCATTACCGCAGTGACAGCGTGGCCCCACCAGCCGCCGTCGACGATTTAGACAAGCGTTACACCATGAGCCGGAAAGCGAGCCTCGTCCATGACTAACCTGACCCTCCCCGCAGCCCCCGTCCGGGACATCCTGGAACGGGCTTTCGCGGAGGACGCACCCAGCGGCGACATCACCTCGCAATTGCTGATTCCCGCAGACGCCCGGGCAACTGCGGTACTGAATGCGCGCGTCCCTGGTGTCTTCAGCGGCGGAACCGTCTTCCGTGACGCCATGAAGCTTGTGGACCCGGCCACGGAGGTGGAATTGCTGCTCGCCGATGGTGAAGCGTTCGACGCCGGAACCCACCTGGCGCGGGTCAGCGGCAGTGCGCGCTCGGTCCTGCTTGCCGAAAGGGTGGGACTGAACCTGGTGCAACGGATGAGTGCCATCGCCACCAAGACCGCGGAATTCGTCAGGCTCGTTGACGGGACGCGTGCGCGTATTACCGACACGCGCAAGACCACTCCCGGCTTGCGTGTTCTGGAACGCTACGCAGTGCGCTGCGGTGGGGGATCGAACCACCGGTACAGCCTTTCCGACGCCGTGTTGGCCAAGGACAACCACCTGGCTGTCATGACCGGCGGGGACTCCACCAAGCTCACTGAGCTTCTGCTTGCCGCCAAAGCCCAGCTTGGCCACACCACCCACTTTGAAGTTGAAGTGGACCGGGCCGAACAGATCGAACCGGTGCTGGCTGCCGGCGTGGACACCATCATGCTGGATAATTTCTCCTTTGAGGAACTCCGGGCCGGGGTCAAGCAGGTGGATGGCCGGGCGATCGTAGAAGCCAGCGGCAACGTGAACATCAACACCGTTACCGAAATTGCTGCAGCGGGTGTGGACGTCATTTCCATCGGAGGACTGACACACAGCGTGAGCGCCCTCGATCTAGGTCTCGACGTTGTCCTGGAGAAGGCTTGACGCTCCCATGATTTTCCTCGACGCCGCCGCCACCACTCCAGTTCGCCGCGAGGCGCTTGAGGCCATGTGGCCGTATCTCAGCGGCGAGTTCGGCAACCCCTCCAGCCACCACACCTTGGGCGAAGCGGCAGCAGCCGCACTCGCAGGGGCCAGGTCCGGCGTCGCTAAGGTGCTGAACTGCCGAGCCGGCGAGGTGACCTTCACTTCAGGGGGCACGGAAGCGGACAACCTGGCGGTCAAAGGCATTGCCCTGGCCCGGCAGGCGGCTGATCCTTCCATGAACCGTGTGGTGATCAGCGCGATCGAGCATCCCGCGGTTGAAGAATCGGCACGGTACCTCGAACGGGTGCATGGCTTTGTGGTCGATGTCCTCCCGGTGGACGGAGATGGCCTGGTCTCCGTTGACGCATTGACGGACGTGCTGCGGCCGGAAACAGCCTTGGTCAGCATCATGTATGCGAACAACGAGATCGGAAGCATCCAGCCCATTGAGGCCTTGGCGGCAGCGGCGCGGGAACGCGGCGTCCCCTTCCACACGGATGCGGTGCAAGCGGCCGGTTGGTTGCCCTTGGACGTCAAGGCACTTGGGGTGGATGCCCTGAGTATGTCCGGACACAAACTTGGTGCGCCCAAGGGATCCGGCGTCCTGTTCACCAAGGGGCGGCTGCGGGTGGAGCCCTTGGTTCACGGTGGGGGCCAGGAGCGGGGTAAACGCTCAGGGACGGAGAATGTGGCCGGTGCTGTGGCGTTGTCCACCGCGTTGGCGTTATCCAGCGCTGAGCAGCCCGAACAGGCTTCCCGTGCCGCGGGCTTGCGGGATCAGTTCATCGAACGGATCCTGGCCAGCGTCCCGGGTGCTTTTGTCACAGGTCACCGGTTGCAACGTTTGCCATCGGTGGCTTCCTTTTGTTTCCCCGGCACCAGCGGCGAATCGGTCCTGCTCGAACTTGAACGGCTGGGCGTGGTGTGTTCCAGCGGATCGGCCTGTGCTGCGGGATCGGACGCGCCGTCACCGGTGTTGCTGGCTCTCGGCATTGCCCCGGAAATAGCCCAGACGGCCGTACGTTTCAGCTTCACCTCAACTGTCACCGATTCCGAACTGGAGCAGGCTGCCGACGCCGTGGAAACCGCCGTCGGGCGTGTCCGGAACCTGGCATCCCCGCAAGCGGGATAACGGCTGCCGGCCGTTGGCAGCACGCTGGCTACACGTGGCGTGCCCGCCGGAAAATCCAGTGCCGCAACAAGGTGAACCGGACCGCTGTGGCGGCGAAGCCGGACAACGTAGTGGTCCACAATTCTTCGGTTACCGAGGCCTCCGGCCTCAGAAGGTGCAGCACGCCCAGGCTGCCGCCGGTAATGATCAGCGCTATACCGATCACGATCACCCCGCTGAGGTGGTCTTGAGTGCGCTTTTTCCTGCCGGTGATCTTGAACGTCAAGCGGCGGTTCAGGGCCGTGTTCATCAGTGACGTCAGGATCAGCGCCACAGCATTGGCTAGTTGGGGATCGATCCATGGACGCAACAGCGCATAGATGGCCAATGAACTGGCCGTGCAGACCACTCCCACTCCGGTGAAGCGGAGCAATTGCCGCACTACCGGGTATTTGAGGACTCCCCGGTGCCGTGTGCGGGGTGGTTTTTGTGAAGGAGACGGGCGTAGCTCAGTGGCGTCCGCAGCTGTCTCCATGGCTTAAGCCTGACACACTACGGCCGCTGCTCCTCCCAGGAAGCGGTGGTGACGGGGTTGCTGAGCTCACCGATTCCTTCAACGCGGCACACCACGGTGTCGCCGGGTTGGATTCGGGCACATTCGGCGGGGAAGCCTGTCAGTACAAGATCGCCGGGCTGAAGGGTCATGAAGGAGGACAGGTAAACCAGGATCTCATCCACTTTCCAGCCCAGGTCGGCGGAACTGGCGGTCTTCAGTTCATTGCCGTTGTGCACGATCCCGATTTCCAGGTTCGAGTCGTCAAGATCCGTGACCATCCAAGGCCCGGCCGGTGTGAAGGTGTCCTGGCTTTTAGCGCTGATCCAGAGCTCGTCCGTCTTCTGCAGATCCCTTGCCGAGACGTCGTTGCCGATGGTGTAGCCGAGAATCGCCGAACGTGCCGTTTCCAGCGTCAAGCCCCGTGCAGGGCGTCCGACGACGACCGTCAGTTCCGCTTCGGGATCGACGTAGCCCACGGTGGAGTCCAACTCGATTGCCTCGCCGGGGCCGATCACGCTCGAAGCCGCCTTGTGGAAGGCCTGGGGTGGCAGGTCACGGCCAGGTTGCCCGGTGTTGTGTGCCATTCCAAAGACGTTGACGGGGACGGTGGGAGCCAAGAACGTAAAGGAGTCCTGGGTGACTGCGTTGCCGGTCTCCCAGCCGTCTCTGGCCGGGCTGGAAGTGTTGGCCCGCGAGGACGGGAACGGCGAATCAATGACCGTCCACTCCCGGGCAGCATCGGAACTGAAGTCCGCCGCGTCATTGGCCACGAAGAAATGCTCATCCGGGGACTGCGGTGAGGCGGGTCGGACGCGGGCAATACGACGAGGGAGGCGAGAGGTCATGATGACATCCTACGTCCTCTTTGGTAGGTGCCCTGCGTTGCGGGGCCCGCTTTACTTCCCGTGGCAGAGCCTTGGCGCGAAGAGTGGGCCCCGCAACGCGTCAGGTAAGCGGGGCAGATCCGAAAGCAACGCTGAAGCGATCACACCACAGCACAACCGACGTCAGTCCCGTGATGTCGGTGCCGGCGGGAATGGCGTAGTTGTGGTTCCCATGAGTGGCCTTGATGGCGCCCAGGTCCACGTACCGCCCTGAACGGTACTTGAACCAGTCACCGCCGGCCTTGAGGCTGCTGAGCCATACCTTTACGTCAGGTCCGTCGCTGCTGGCCAAATTCTCAAGCCGGAGGATGTGGCTGCCGTCGGGGAGTGCCAAGAGTTGTGCGGTACCGCTGGTTTCATGCTCCTGGGACTGGAAGGCCCCGGTACCCAGGATTACCGGCCCAGTAACCTTGGCTTGGCTGGAGGGGGTTTGGGTGGGCAGGCTTTCGCTGGAGGGCGTTTGGGCGGTTTCGGTCGGTGCCTCACCCGCCGCACCGCCGGATGAGGAGGAGCCCGCCGCGATCTCAACAGCCGGCAGGGATTCGTTGACGTTGCTGCTGGTGAACAGGCGCCACGGTTGGAAGAGGGCAGCCCCCACCACCACGGCCACCACCAACAGCGCCCCCACAGTGGCAGTGAGGGGCCGGTGCGATCGGATGAAACTCCGTAATCGGTTCATGGTTCAAGGCTAGGCTTCCAGCCCTCGCCACAGGTGGTCCATTGCTTACGGTCCTGTGACGGTCTGCGGCCTGGGGGAGAAACCCAGGCCCCGGGCTTAGAATCCGATTCATGCGGCTGGCGATCATCGGACTGGTTCTCCTCGTGGCGGGCGGTGTCACCGTTGCCACGGGGGTCCTGCCATGGCAGGAAGTAGCGGTGCTGGTGGATCGGGTGGCACCCATCCTGGGGTTTGTCGTGGCCATGACCGTGGTGACCGAGCTCGTCAGCGAAGCCGGCACCTTTCAGTGGATCGCCCGGCATCTGCGCCGTTGGGGCCGTGGAAGGGGCGTGCTCCTGTGGCTGCTCCTGGCCTTGTTCGCCGTTCTAAGCACAGTCTTCCTGTCGTTGGATACGACGGCGGTGCTGTTGACCCCCGTGGTGGTAACGGTGGCCCGCCAGGCGGGCCTCCCCGTCCTGCCCTTCGCCCTGACCACGGCGTGGCTGGCCAATACGGCCAGCCTCTTGCTCCCGATCTCCAACCTGACCAATTTGTTGGCGCAGCATAGCCTCGGCGGCATCAGCCCGGCGCAGTTTGCCCAGCTGATGTGGGCGCCCTCGCTGGCTGCCGTGCTGGTTCCCCTGGCATTCATCGCCGTCGTGTTCCGGCGTGAACTGCGCAAAAGCTATGCGCCTGCTGCTGCGCGGCCTGTCGACACACCTTCCGCTGCAACTGCCACGGACACCTCGCTGCTGGTGCTCAGCGCAGTGGTCCTGGTGTTGCTCCTGCCCGCGTTGGTGTCCGGGGTCGCCATTTGGATTCCGGCCACCGCGGCAGCCGTGATCCTGGCTCTCATGTTCCTTATCCGGCGGCCCAAGGTACTGAAGCTGACGCTGATTCCCTGGTCATTGCTGCTGTTCACTTGCGGATTGTTCCTGGTGGTCGAAGCCACCCAATACCTCGGTGCCTCAGTGCTGCTGGGACAGGTGGCAGGCCAGGGAAGCGGGTTCGTTGAACTGCTCAGGCTGGCCATGACGGGTGCCCTGGGCTCCAACGTAGTGAACAACCTCCCGGCCTATCTGGTAGCCGAACCCTTGGCGGGAAATCCGG
Organism: Arthrobacter sp. R3-55; assembly: GCF_054161505.1. Lineage (NCBI taxonomy): Bacteria > Bacillati > Actinomycetota > Actinomycetes > Micrococcales > Micrococcaceae > Arthrobacter > Arthrobacter sp. R3-55. The sequence continues at coordinate 1,798,554 of NZ_CP096423.1, forward strand.
AGCGGATGGCCGCGCTCTTGGTGGGCGTCAATGCAGGACCCCTGATCACGCCGTGGGCTTCGCTGGCTACCCTGCTGTGGCACGATCGGTTGGTCCGCATGAACGTGCTGATCAAGTGGAAGGGCTACGCGGTATTCGGCTTGATTGTCGCTCCACTGACTATATTGGCAGCCATCGCGGCGCTCGCGGTTGCCGGCCCCGGTGGGTTGTTCGGCTAACCCAAGTACAGCTCGCCCACGGGCACGTCCGTGGCCAGACGGTTGTCCGGCCCCGCCAAAGGGCATGCCCAGGCTTCGTTGTAGGCGCAGGACGGATTGTAGGCAAAATTGAAGTCCAGGATGAATTCCTGTTCCCCGGACGAGCTTCTGGTCCCGTGGAATGAACCCTTCACCGTGTCCAGCAAGTAGCGGCCTGCCCCGTAGCTTCCGCCATCCTTTCCAGCGGTAGCGTCCCGGAACGGAACAAAGATCCCGCCGCCGTAACTCCGCAGCCGCCAAACGGCCAATGAGCCCATGCCGGCCAGTTCGAAAGTGCCGATACGCACGAACGGCACTACGCCGTCGGTGCCTGTCTCAACGTTCATTTCCTGCCCGGACCCGTCCGGGGACAACACGGCATATCTGCGGAAAGCGGGGTCGTACCCGGCCGTGCGGAGTCCTGAGAAGGAGGCTTTCATGTCCGACGTCAGTGCGGACGCCGGATGGGTGGCGAACATCAGGTCCCGTTCCTGACGCCAGAAAACGTGGGCATCGAACGGGTTGGTGGCTGCAAGTTGACGCACTTTGTCGTAGAGGGCGAACGTCCGCAAACGCCAGTCGGCTATGTCAACTGCGGAGATGGTGGGATTGTCGTCCTCGAGGAAGTCCTGCTGATCGGGAGCCATACCCTCAGCCTAACCCTGTGCGTGTCGCGGTATTGCCGCCTATAGGCTGTGGTCATGAAGGGCATCATGAACCTGACGTGCGTCCCGGTGAAGCTCGCTGCCTTGGCGCTGGCAGCTACGGTGCTCGCCGCAGCGTCAGCCTGTTCAGCTGAAAACAAGGGACCCCAGGTCACCTCGACGGTGTCATCCAAGCCCAACAGTTCAGAGTCGGGAACCGGCAAACCCGCAGAAAGCACGACGCCGGAACCTGGCGCCGCTGATGGCTCACCATCGGCAACAACGGGCTCGGATTCAACCGCACCTTCTTCTTCCGATCCGGCTTCTTCGGATGCAGCCAGTGCCACCCCGGGTGCCGCAGCAACGGCGCTTTCGTGGAAGACCTATACGGACCCGGCCAAAACAGTCAGTTTCGATCTTCCCAAGGATTGGATTGCCCAGTCGGCGCCTCCCGAGGCGGGATCTTTGGCGGGCGCAATAAAGGTGGAGGTCAAGGACGGCACGGGAAAGTACGTTGCCACCCTCCAGACCGGCCTGCCTCCGTCCCCGCAGGCCGATTGCCCCAACGGAGAGGGGCGGCCCTACGTGGTGATCAGCAGCGTACCCTTGGATGTCCCGCATTCGGACGGTCCGGATACGATTGATCCGCGGGTGGTTTTTCGCGTGATCCAGGGCTACAAGTTCTTCGGCTCCTATGGCATCACCAACATGGTGGCAGGGGCTGACGGGCGGTCCTGCGAGCTCCGGAACCGGGTGCTGGGACCGGCCGGAAAGGGCGATGTTTCCTTTGGGGATATCCCCGTCCTGCACGCCTTTGCTGCCGATGAGAAGGTGGCTCCGGCCAAGTCCTTCGACACTCTGGACCTGGCCGCAAAGTACGCGGTCCACGGTTCTGAATTCGCCAATGTCCAGCGGATGCTACTGTCTCTGAAGGTCAATCAGTAGTCCTGCGATTGACCGGTTCACACATACGGCGGCCTGGGGGCTGCCCGCCGCAACACACCCGGAGATTAATGGAACGCAACGTTGCTGCCACGCTCGTTTTCAAGACCGCAGCCAACACCAAAGTGGCCATGGCCATAGCCGTGGCCCGGAATACCGGCTACCACTCAGTAGCCGAAACCCTGTCCATCACCTCAGGGGGTGACCAGCTTCCGTTTGCCGAACTCAGCGACCACCATGGCGGCCGCTTCCATTACCTGGAGTTCACGGAGCCCAGTGAAGTGACCGTGGAGTATCAGGCCACCGTCCACGGCGTCGGCCTTACGGAAACGTCCACTCCCATGGAATTGATCCGCTACGTCCGGCCCAGCAGGTACGCGGAGTCCGACAGGCTGTTGCCTACTTCCTATGCCGAATTCGGCTCCTTGCAGGGAGCTGAGCTGCTCCAGGCGGTCCGCGACTGGGTCAACGGCGAACTTCGCTACGTCAGCGGTTCGTCGAGGGGTACTGATGGTGCCGTGGAAACGTTGCTCCACCGCAAGGGAGTGTGCCGCGATTTTGCCCATCTGGCGATCGCCCTGTTGAGGGCCAAGGACATTCCTGCCCGGCTCGCGGCTGTCTACGCTCCGGGTTTGAGCCCCATGGATTTCCATGCCGTGGCCGAAGCCTGGATTGACGGAGCCTGGTACATTATCGATCCCACGGGACTGGCACCGCGCGAATCCATGCTGAGGATCACCGCTGGACGGGATTCCTCGGACACGGCGTTCCTCTCCACAGTGGGTGGCAGCCTGACCCTGAAGACCCTCAAGGTCAGTGCCTCTATCAATGGCGAGCTCCCGGTAGAGGATCTACGGGAGCTCGTCAGCCTTCGTTAGTGTCCCGCCACGGACGCGCGCAGTTTTTCGGTCAGCCGGAGCAGTTCGCGCTGCTCCTCGGGTGTGAGCGCGGGTCCCACCAAGTGCGCGATGTCCCGCACGTGTTCGCGTCCAATGGCCTTTTGAAGCTCGCTGCCTGCTTCGGTGAGTGAGAGCAGTACTCCGCGGCCGTCGTCGGGAGCTGCTGTCCGCTCCACCAAGCCGCGCTTCTCCAGGCGATCCACCAAACGGCTCAGGCTCGACTGGCTCAGCAGAACCTTGTCATTGATCTCATTGAGCCGGAGCTGGCCGGAAGGGCACTTGGACAACGTGAAAAGGACGTCGTATTCCTTGACGGGCAGGGTCTTGAAAGCCGGACCTGACTGAAGTTTCCGCATCACCGCCACCTGGGAGCGGAACAGCGACTCCCAGGTTTCGGCGGCGAGGCGAACGGCGGAGGATGCCGCGCCCGTTGGACCGGACATCAGGCGTCCTGCCCCGCGGCACCTGCAGTAGCGGATTCGCTGACCTTTTCCTCCAGTGCCGCGGCCACGCGGGACGCGTGGGTGGGAGCATCAGGTACATGGGCCGGCTTCATGGCAGCGTATTCCTTGCGGAGGACGGGAAGGACTTCCTCTCCGAAGAGGTCCAACTGCTCCAGGACGGTTTTCAAGGGAAGACCGGCGTGGTCGATCAGGAACAGTTGGCGCTGGTAGTCGCCGAAGGCCTCACGGAAAGTCAGCGTCTTTTCGATGACTTCCTGGGGGCTTCCCACGGTCAACGGAGTCTGGGAGGTGAAGTCTTCCAAGGACGGTCCGTGTCCGTAGACCGGTGCGTTGTCGAAGTACGGGCGGAATTCCTTCACCGCGTCCTGGGAGTTCTTCCTCATGAAGAACTGACCGCCAAGGCCCACGATTGCCTGGTCTGCCTTGCCGTGTCCGTAGTGCTCGTAACGCTCGCGGTAGAGCCCGATCAGCTGCTGGTAGTGCTCCTTGGGCCAGAAGATGTTGTTGGCAAAGAAGCCATCACCGAAGTACGCGGCAACTTCCGCGATCTGGGGCGTGCGGATGGAACCGTGCCAGACGAACGGAGCGACGCCGTCGAGCGGGCGTGGCGTGGAGGTAAAGTTCTGCAGCGGTGTGCGGAACTTACCGGACCAGTTGACGGTGTCCTCATCCCACAGCTTGCGCAGCAGGCTGTAGTTTTCAATGGCGAGCTCTACGCCGTCCTGGATGTTCTTGCCAAACCACGGGTAGACCGGCGCGGTATTGCCACGGCCAAGAACCAGGTCCACGCGGCCGTCGGAGAGGTGCTGCAGCATCGCAAAGTCTTCGGCAATCTTCACTGGATCATTGGTGGTGATCAGCGTGGTGGCCGTGGAGAGCGTGATGCGCTCGGTCTGGGCTGCGATGTAGGCCAGCGTGGTGGTGGGGGAGGAGGAGAAGAACGGCCGGTTGTGGTGCTCGCCAAGGGCGTAGACATCCATGCCGATTTCTTCAACTTTTTTGGCGATCGAGACGGAGGCCTTGATGCGTTCGTTCTCCGTAGGCGTGCGGCCTGTGGTGGGGTCAGTGGTGATGTCACTGACGCTGAATACGCCGATCTGCATGATGTGCCTTTCTCCCTGCCCGAGGTCCCGGGCTCTTTCAATAGTGTACCTCAAACTAGATGCATTTGCATGTATCGATACCTGTAACAGGGCAGGGCCGGGAATTGTTCCCGGCCCTGCCCTGTCCTATGGAGTCTTTCGGAGGTGGCTGCTATTCGCTGGGATTATGGGCAGCGCGGCGGCCCTTGACCCGGGGAATCATGCCGGTGGTCCAATCCTGGAACTCATCGGAGGTACTGCTGGCCGCACTGCCGCCGTGGCCGTCGGAGGCGCCATTTCCGGACGTGGTTGCCGGCTTGTCCTGCAGGGCTTTGAGCAGGTCCTTCTTCTCCCTGCGTCCCTCCACCAGTTTGTAGAGGACAGGGACCAGCACCAAGGTCAATGCAGTGGAGGAGACCAGCCCGCCGATCACCACGATGGCCAGGGGCTGTGAGATGAAGCCGCCGCCGCCAGTGAGTCCCAAGGCCATGGGAGTCAGCGCGAACACAGTGGCCAACGCCGTCATCAAGATGGGGCGGAGCCGCTGGCGCGCCCCGTGCGTGATGGCGTCCGCCACGTTCATGCCCGGGCTGCCGTCATGGGGTTTGCGGTACTGGTTGATGAGGTCGATCAGCACAATGGCGTTGGTCACCACGATGCCCACCAGCATCAGCATGCCGATCAGCGAGGGCAGGCCCAGGGGAACACCGGTCACCAGAAGCAAGCCCACTGCGCCCGTAGCGGCGAAAGGAACCGATACCAGCAGGATCAACGGCTGGATGAGCGACTTGAACGCTGCCACCATGATCACATATACGATCGCGATGGCTGCCAGCAAGGCCAGGCCCAATTGTCGGAAGGACTCCGCCTGCTGGGTAGTAGCCCCTCCGATCGTGGCAGTGACTCCGGCCGGAAGCTCCACTGACGCCAAGCGCTCCTGGACTGCGGTGCTCACGCTGCCGAGGTTGGAACCCGACGGCGTCACCGTCACCCGTGCTGTCCGCTGACCGTTGCTGCTGGTGATGGAGACAGGCGTGTCAACCTGTTCGACGGCGGCGATGGACTCCAGCGCCACTCCGCCACGTGCTGTGGGGAGTTGAAGCGCACGGACCGAGGCGATGCTGGTGAAGCGTGTGCCCTCACCGATCTGAACGGGATAGTCGTTGGTATCGATCCTGATGGTGCCGGCAGGGATGGGGCTGACAGTCGAGGCAAGGAATGCTCCCACCTGTTCCTCCGTCAAGCCGGCAGCAACAGCCTTGGCGCGGTCAACACGGACTTGGACCACCGACTGCTTCGATGCAAGGTTCGTAGCCACCTCGGAACTGCCCGGCACTCCCTCCATTGCCTTCACCAAGGCGTCGCTGGCAGTTTGGAGATCGGCTGAATTCGCAGCCCGGATGGTGATGTCCACCGTTGAGGACGTGCCGAAGCCGCCTTGCTGGGATCCGACGGTGACCTTCCCCGCGGCGCCTTCGAGCTTGGACCGGACCTCATCCTGGAGCTTGGTTTGGTTCACTTTCTCGTCGGTGACAATGGTGAACGTCGAGTTGGATGAACCGGTGGATGTCAGTGCAGCAAAGCCCGTCTGGGCGTTTCCGGAGGTGACCTGCACGTCTTTGATGCCGTTGATGCCCTTGAGGGAATCCTCGATCTTGGCTGCCTCATCGCTGGTGGCCTGCAGGCTGGTCCCGGCTGGAAGGACTTGGCGCACCGTCATGCTGTTTTCGCCTGAGCGGCCCAGCAGGTCGGTGGCCAGGAGCGGTGAAACGGCGACGGTGGCCACAAGGATCAGGGCGGCAGCTGACAACGTGATAACCGGGTGCTTCTGTGTTTTCGCGAGGATCGGCAGGTAGCCGCGCTGGAGCCTGCTCTTTTGCTCGGCTTCCCGGGCCTTTGCTGCCGCTTCCCGGGTGGAAGCAGGAGCTTCGGCGCCCTTTGTCGGGGAGGCCAGGAACCAGTAGGCCAGCACGGGGACAATCGTGAGTGAAACCAACAGTGAGGACGACAATGCGATTGTCACTGTGAGCGCGAAGGGACGGAACAGTTCTCCGGCGAGGTCTCCCACAAAGGCGATAGGCAGGAAGACGGCAACTGTGGTCAGTGTAGAAGCCGTGATGGCGCCGGCAACCTCCCTGATGGAGGTCAGGATGGCGGTGAGCTTGGCTTCACCGTAACTGAGGTGTCGCTTGATGTTCTCGATCACCACGATGGAGTCATCCACCACCCGCCCGATCGCGATGGTCAAGGCGCCCAGTGTGAGGATGTTCAAGGAATAGCCGGTGGCGGAGATGCCGATGAACGTGATCAGCAGGGACAGCGGAATGGAAACCGCGGTCACCAAGGTGGACCGTACGGACATCAGGAACACCAGGATGACCGCCACCGCGAAGCCCAGGCCAAGGAGTCCTTCCGTGGTGAGGTCCTTGATGGACTTCTCGATGAAAGGGGCTTGGTCGAAGACCGGCGTGAAGGTTGCGTTGTTGCCGAGTTCGTCCTGCATGGGTCCGATCGCATCGCGCACGGCATGCGAAATCGCGACCGTATCTCCCTCAGGCTTCTTGGTCACGGACAACGCCAGCGTGGGCTTTCCGTTGGTGCGCGTGATGGAGGTGGCGGCGTCGTCCTCGATGCTGACGTCAGCTACAGCCCCGATGGTGGCAGCGTTCTTGGCACCGGCCAAGGGAAGCCCCTTGATGATGTCCAGGGAATCCACGGGACTACCGAGCTGGAGGGACAGCGTCTTGCCCTGGTCCTCAATGGTGCCTACGGGGACCAGCGTGCCGTTGTTCTTCAACGCGTTGCTGATGGTTTGGATGGACGCGCCGCTGGTGGCCAGATCTGCCGGACGGGGTTGGATCAGGATGTGCTGGCTGGCTCCGCCAGTGACGTCGGCGCCGCGGACGCCGTCGATCTTCTGGAGCCGGGGAACGCTCAGCCGCAGGAGATCGGCGTTGAGTTCGCTGAGTGGTTTGTCAGAGGACACGGCCAGGTAGACGATGGGAAAGTCGCTGATGTTCCCGGCAATGGATTGGGGCTCGACGTCGGCGGGCAGCACCCGCTTGGCGTTGGAGATGGCGCGGTCGATCTGGTTCCGTGCCCGGTCCAGGTTGGACCCGTACGTGAACACCATGGTGATCTGCGAAACACCGTTGCGGGACGTCGATGTGGTGGACTCCAGGCCCTCAACACTGTTCAGTGCTGTTTCCAGGGGCTGGCTCAACTGCTTGTCAACGACCTCCGGGGAAGCTCCCGGCATGGACGTCACCACAGTGATCTGCGGGAACTCGATGGATGGTATGAGTTCCTGCTTCAGGGATCCCATGGTGATCACGCCGAACACCGCCGCAAAGACGGTGATCAGCGCGATCAGGGCCCGGTTTCCCAGAGAAAGCTTGGCCAGGCGGAACATTGCATTGACTCCCAGGGTCTACGAAACGATTCGTCTGACGGGAACCGGCCGCAGCCCCGGGTATGGCCTAGCTTTGGACGGCGTTGGCCACTTCAAGTTGCAGGGAACGCGCGGTGCTTGCTTCCAGTTCGGCAGCGAGCTCAGGGTTCTCGTTGAGCTTGACGCCGTAGCCCGGCATCATGTCCTTGAGCTTGGACTGCCAGCCCTTGAAGTTCTTGGGGAAGGACTTCTGGAGCAATTCGATCATGATCGGCACAGCCGTGGAGGCTCCCGGTGAGGCCCCCAGCAGTGCGCCAATGGAACCATCGCGCGAAGCAATGACTTCGGTGCCGAACTGCAGGACGCCACCCTTCTGAGGGTGCTTCTTGATGATTTGTACACGCTGGCCGGCGGTGATCAGTTCCCAGTTATCGCCGGCTGCCTCAGGGTAGTACTCCCGGAGCGCTTCAACCTTGGCCTCGTGCCGCTTGGCAACCTCTTTGATGAGGTAGGCGGTGAGGTCCATGTTGTCCTTGGCCACGGCCAACATGGGAATGATGTTTCCGGGTCGGATGGACAGCGGAAGGTCCAGGTAGCTGGAGGTCTTCAGGAAGTTGGTGGAGAATCCGGCGTACGGGCCGAACAGCAGGGAGCGCTTGCCGTCCACGTAGCGGGTATCCAGGTGCGGAACGGACATGGGAGGCGCTCCCACGGATGCCTGCCCGTACACCTTGGCACTGTGCTGGGAGGTGATGGCGTCATCCGTGCAGCGGAAGAACTGGCCTGAGACCGGGAAGCCGCCGTAGCCCTTGCTCTCGGGAATGCCGGATGCCTGAAGCAGGTGCAGGGCGCCGCCACCCGCTCCCACGAAGACGAACTTGGCATGAATGCGGCCGTGTTCGCCGGACTTGGGGTGCTTGATGGACAGATCCCATCCGCCACCTGCTGCACGGTTGATGTTGGTGACGTCGTGGCCGTAGTTGACCTCGGCGCCACTGTCCTGCAAGTAGGTTGTGAGCTCACGCGTCAGGGCGCCGAAGTCGACGTCGGTGCCTTCAGCCGCGCGGGTAGCGGCAACCCGCTGCTTGCGGTCCCGTCCCTTGACGATCAGGGGAGCCCACTTGGCAATCCGGTCCTGGTCCTCGGTGTATTCCATGCTCCGGAACAGCGTGTTGGGCTTCAGTGCCTCGTAGCGGGTCTTGAGGAAGTTTGCATGGTCCTCGCCGATGACGAAACTCATGTGCGGGACGGTGTTGATGAAGCCTTTGGGGGAGCCGATGACCTGGCTGTCCACCAAATGGGACCAAAACTGGCGCGAAAGCTGGAATTGCTCGTTGATGTGGAGGGCCTTGGAAGGGTCCACGGAGCCGTCCTTGGCTGCGGGGGAGTAGTTAAGCTCACACAGCGCAGCATGTCCGGTGCCGGCGTTGTTCCACGGTCCGGAACTCTCGAGTCCCGCTTCGTCGAGTCGTTCGAACAGGGAGATGGTCCAGGTGGGTTCGAGTTGCTTGATGAACGCACCAAGGGTGGCGCTCATGATTCCGCCGCCAATAAGGACGACGTCGGCATGTTGAGTCTTGGAAATGAAGGTCACGATCAATCTCCGTTAGCGGCGGCACTGGCTGTCACAGAATATCCCCGCGCAGACCTAATACTGAAATTGCGGCCAATCGTCAAGGCTTTAAGCGGACGTTCGTGAAAACTTCGTTGAGGACCGGTGAGGCCGGGTAGCTTTCGACCTTGTTGGACAGCGCCAACGCAGAGATGGGGAAGGCAATCGGCACGGCTGGAACCGAGGCGGCGATCTCTGCGTTGATGGCCTGGTACTGGGCGTTGCGGTCATCTCCATCGGGCATGGCCCGTGCCCGCTCAATCTTGTGGAAGACCTCGGAATCGGCGTATCCGAACTCTGCCCGGGTTTCGCCGAACAGCGGCCCCAGGAAGTTGTCGGCGTCGGCATAGGAGCCGTTCCAGCCCAGAAGGTGCAGGCCTCGATCTCCCGCCGATTGAACCCGTTGCAGGTAGCCGCCCTCCCAGTCCACGGGCACCGGCTTGATGTTGAAGCCCACGGCTACCAACTGGCGGCTGATCTCAGCGTAGATCTTCTCGGGTGTGGGCATATAGGCGCGGGTGGCGTTCAGGGGATAGTAGAACTTGATTTCCTCGCCCTTGTAGCCGGCCTTTTCCAACAACTCCTTGGCCTTCTCCGGGTTGTATCCCAAGGACGGAGCATTGTTGTTGAAGCCGCTGAGCTTGGGCGGCACAAACTGTGAGGCTTGTGCGGTGTTGTCGATGAAGAAGCGTCGGATCAACGTTTCCTTGTCGACCGCCATTTCAATCGCTTGGCGGACCTCGAGTTTCTCCAAGGGTGCCACGGCCTGGTTGATCCCGAGGTACATCACGGAGAACGGGTCGCGCTGGATGATCTGGACACCCTTTTTGACCAGTTGGTCAAAGGTTCCGGGGGTCACGAGGTCGTAGGCGTCAATCTTGCCGTCCAGGAGGGCCTGCTGCCGCGTTTCGGCCCGATCATAGGGAATGAAGTTGATGGTGGCGATCTGGCCCCTGTTGCCCCAATAACCCTTGAAGCTGGTGAGGCTGAGTTTGTTCCCATCCCATGCGCTGAAGGCAAAGGGACCTGTTCCCACAGGGTGGCTGGCATAGGCGGACACAGCCTGGCCATTGAGGGTTTGGTCCAGCACGTTCGCTTTTTGGGCCTCAAGGGCGGTGGGAGAGGAGATGGCAAAGGAGGGGAGGGTCAACGCCTGCAAGAATCCCGTGAAGGGTCGGGTCAGGTTGATTTGGACGTCGTTGGCCGAGACTACTTTGCAGTCTTTGAAGATGGAGAACACCGGTTCGTCCGAGTAGGCCTTGAAGACCCCTTGGAATGAGATTCCAGGGGCTTGTTTCCGGAGCGCGGCGGGGAAGGTGAACCAGCGGTTGAAGTTTGCGCAGACAGCCGCAGCATCCAGGGGCGTGCCGTCATGGAAGGTTACTTCGGAGCGAAGCTTGAAATCGTAGCTGAGCCCGTTGTTGCTGTCTTTCCACTCCGTAGCCAGCAGGGGAGTGGTCTCACCCGTGGCACCATCCACACCGACCAGTCCCTCGAGGACCTGGCGGGTCACGCGGTAGGACTCGGAATCGGCGGTCATGGCGGGATCAAGCCCCAAGGGCATGGAAGCCGTACCGAAGTTGAAAGTGGCGGTGGGCTCCACGGGAGCGGTGCTGGTGGACGGGGAAGCCGGTGCAGGGCCAGGTGTTCCTGTACACGCTGCCAGCCCCAAAACCGCCAGGGCAGCTCCGATCTGTACGCTCAGGCGCCGCATTTTGCTGCTTGCCACTCTTGTCCCCTCAAGCCGGTTGGAAGTGCCGTGGCCGGCTTCGGCCAGACCGCATTCCAGTCTAGTTGAACGTCCTGAGTGCACTTCCCAGCGCATGTTCAGGAAGCCATCCCCGCTGCTTGAGGAAAAAACACCCCATGCTGCAAGGTTCTGCAACAAGGGGTGTTCCTGGTGGCCCGTGGCCACCGTTGTTCATATTGTGCGCAAGGGGGGACTTGAACCCCCACGCCCGAAGGCACAGGAACCTAAATCCTGCGTGTCTGCCAATTTCACCACTCGCGCCGGCTGATGGCCGCTGCCCTTGGAGGGGCAGTCGGCTACCGCCCACCAGTGTACCCGCTACTTGTCCAGCTTGAGGTCCCGGCGGAGCTTGGCAACATGCCCGGTCGCGCGCACGTTGTACTGCGCCAGGGACACCTTGCCTTCGGGGTCCACCACCACGGTGGACCTGATCAATCCCATGTAGGTCTTGCCGTAGTTCTTTTTCTCGCCCCAGGCTGCGTAGGCGTCAGCCACGGCATGGTCCTCGTCCGAGAGCAGCGGGAACGTCAACTGTTCGTCAGCTGCAAACTTTGCCAGAGCCTTGACGGGATCCGGGGAGATGCCAACAACCTCGTAGCCCGCCGACTGGAGCGATGCCAGGGTGTCGCGGAAGTCACACGCTTCCTTGGTGCATCCCGGGGTGGATGCCGCCGGATAGAAATAGACGATGGTTTTACGCCCGTGGAAGTCCGACAAGCTGACGTTTTTGCCGGTTTCGTCGGGAAGGGAGAAGTTCGGGGCAACATCGCCCGGGATAAGTCGTTCTGCCACAATATGCTCCTTGCTGGGGATCGCGATTTCCCAGTTTAGTGCGGAGAAGCCGCGCATGCTCCCCGTCCGCGCATATACTGTCGGCATGCCAGATATGGAGAGATGGCCCACCACCCGCTTGCTTTCGACGGCTGCGCGCCTGGTGGAAATCTCGTGGAACGAAAAATTGAAGTCCATCGGCCTTACCCACGCCGGGGTCATTGCCATGCAGGTACTTGCCGCCAAAGGTGCAATTACGCAGGCAGCATTGGCCGAAGTCGCGCGGGTCAAGGCCCAGACAATGGGTACCACTCTTGCGCGGTTGGAACTGCACGGGCACATCACGCGCCAGCGTAGCGATTCCGACCGCAGAAGCCATGTGGTGACCCTTACGGAGGCCGGGAGTGCAGCGCTCGCGGAAGCGGTGAAGCTCGAGCAGGACGTCTTGTCTCCCGTTGCTGTTGATACCGCACGGCTGCGCGAGGAACTCAGGATTGTGGTCCGGGGGCTTGCCGGTTTGCCGGCTCCTGAGTCGGAATCCAGCGAGGGATCCACCGACGTGGCGCAGGGCTGATACCAACGCCAAGGCCCAGCCAATGCATCCCATAGGGGATGCGTCGGCTGGGAACACAAAAGGCTCCGGATCGTTTATACGATCCGGAGCCTTTGTTATTGGTGCACCCCCCGGGACTCGAACCCGGAACCCATTGATTAAGAGTCAATTGCTCTGCCAGTTGAGCTAGAGGTGCAGCTGATGTTTCAGGCTGAACGAAGAATTCGCATTCCTCGTTGAGCTCCGCAACGACAAATAACTCTACACCAGATTCTGGAGGTTCAAAACCACTGGCCATGTGGAGTGATAGGGGCCATAAAAGGGTCATTCCAAATCCCTCTGGAAATGAAAAAAGGCCTTGGAGTGAAATTCACTCCAAGGCCTTCCTTGGTGCACCCCCCGGGACTCGAACCCGGAACCCATTGATTAAGAGTCAATTGCTCTGCCAGTTGAGCTAGAGGTGCAGCTGTTGAAATGATCATCCCGGAGGCTTTTCATTCCCCGGCGATCTCCGCAACGACATGTAACTCTACACGAGATCAGCCCAACTGTGAAATCGACCCGTCCTCGATCAGTGTTCCTACGGAACTATCCTCAAAATCAGCGCGAAGTCGGGGTTTCTGTTGTTGCTGACCACCCATAAAGCGCCGTCCGGGGCTCGGGCTACGTCCCTGAGTCGACCATGTTGTCCTGTGAAATAGGCCACAGGTTCTTCTGCGTCCTCTCCGTCGAGCGGTACAGACCACAGTCGTTGGCCGCGAAGGGCGCCTGTGTAGGCCACGCCGTCCACAATCTCCAGTCCGCTCGGTGACGCTTCGGAGGTTGATGGCCAGACCACCTTTGCATCGATCAGCCCGCTCCTGCCCGGGGCGCCGGTCACTGTGGGCCATCCATAGTTGCCGCCCGGCGTAATGAGGTTCAATTCGTCGTCCACATCGGGGCCGAACTCGCTGGCCCACAACCTTCCCCCGCTGTCCCAGGCCAGTCCCTGCACGTTGCGGTGCCCGTAGCTGAAAACGGGATTGTCGCCGAAAGGGTTTCCGGGCGCCGGACGTCCCTCGGGGGTTAGGCGCAGGATCTTGCCACCGAGCGTGTTGATGTCCTGCGGCTGTTCCCGGCGCTGCGAATCTCCTGTACCTGCGTAGAGGAAACCGTCGGGACCAAAGCGGATACGCCCGCCGTTGTGCGTTGAGGCCTTGGGTATTCCGGAGAAAACTACTTCGGGTTCGCCGAGTGAGAACGTCCCGCCCGTTTCCTCGTCCAGCTTCATTCTGGCAATCCGGTTGTCGGTGGCGGAGGTGAAATATGCATACAGCCAGCGGTCATCCTGGAACGCCGGGGACAACGCCAGGCCCAGAAGGCCGCCTTCACCGCCAGGTTCGACGCCGGAGACCTCACCAATGGTGGTGGCGCGGCCGTCACGGATGGCCTTGACCAGGGCGGAATCGCGCTCGGACACGATGCCGGTTCCGTCGGGCAGGAACACCACCGACCACGGCAGCTGCAACCCGACGTCGAGCTTTTCAACGATCTCCGGAGCCTGCCAGCCGCCAAGGCTGGAGGCCGCGGAGGTCGGATTCGGCGTTGCTGCCGATCCCGGTGCGGACGGACTGCTTATGCAGCCCGCGAGGGTGAGGCTTGTGAGGCCAAGAACCGCCGTGAGCATGGAGACAGGCACGAGCCGCCTTCGCCATCTCGATGCGTGCATGCTCATGCCTGTTTCCAACAACGGCTGTCAGTTGTTGCCAGGTCAGTGCCTGTTGCGCCTGGGTGGCCTGAATCCGGCGGCCTCTGCATGCGCAGCCGATTCGAACCAGACGTCCGCGGGGACCTCGTCATATCCCGCCGTGTCTTCATCGTGGTACGTCATGGCTGTCGCGTTGGCCTTCACGGGGTAGTCACTGCCCGGGGTGCTGGAGGATCCGGTTCCATAGGGATGCTCGGCTGCAAGATGGCCGGCGTTTGCGGGATCTTCGGCCGCCGCAGACTCGGCGCCCGGCAGGGTAGGGGAGTGCGCGTCCGTGTACTCGTGGTGGTGGACGGGGGCGCCGGATGAGTCCGTCCAGGACGATTCCCACTCCGCCTTGTCGGCGGCGTCGTTCCTGCCCGCGGGCTCCGAATCGCCCGCCTCCCAATCGTCAACGTCCCCGGCATCGGCTGAATGTACTGTGGCATCGACCGTCGGCTGGGCCACTACGGGCTCTTCGACCACCGGTTCCTCCACTACCGGCATGGCAACAACAGGCTCTTCCACTGTGAGGCCGGGGGTAGCGGGCCGTTGCGGGTCCGGAGAGGTCTGTTGGGGTGAATCCCGGACGTCACCGAGAGGGGATACCGGCTCGGGGTCGCGATCCCTGATTGAGGTGTCGGCGGTCTCCTGGTCCCTGTGGGCTTTAGCCTCGGCCGGTTCATCACTGATTGACTCGCCTGCTGCTTCCCGGGCCGGTTCCCGGGGTGGTTCCTCGCCCGTGGGACCACTGCCCTCGGCAGCATCCCTACCCAGGTTGGTGACGCCGGCCAAGCCTGCAACTCCTGCTGTTGCCGCGGCAGGATCGGGCAGTGAGGCGGTGTTGGCGGGCTCCATTGCGGCGGGAGCGTGCGTTGAGGAGGAATTATTTGCTTTGTTGCGGTTCATCAGCCACCAAACAATGGCAATGACCAGCACAATGACAATGACCCAAATTATCCAGTCCATGTGGATGCCCTTCTGCTCACAGGGGTGCAGCTCGTGGTGTTCCTGACGTTACGTGCCTGCTAATGGGCTGTCCAGCGTTTGACCTGCTGTTCCGTGCAATTTACTCAGTTTGCTGACAAAAACCCGGGACTTCGAAATCGTGGGGAATGGAATTCAGTTAGGTCGCCTAGTCTGGCTGAATGGACTTCAAGAGGCTGCAGATACTGCGCGAGTTGGCGGATCGTCAAACCGTCGGTGCCACGGCCGAAGCACTCAATGTCACGGCCTCTGCAGTTTCGCAGCAACTGAAGACCCTGCAGAGCGAAATGGGTGTTGTGCTGGTGGAAAAAGTCGGCAGGGGCGTGCAACTGACCGAAGCCGGATATGCCATGGCGGCCGCTGCTGCCGACATTGCCACGGCCATGGCAAGGGCAGAGTCCACGATCGACACCTACAGGAAAGGCTGGCAGACCCGGGTCTCCGCAGCGTTCTTCCCCAGCGCGGCTGAAATGCTGCTGCCCGGAATGCTTCATCGGGTGGCATCCGTGGAGGGGCTGACGTTCGATGCTCATTTCGAGGATCCGGGAACTGCCCACTTCGCGCCCTTGGTGGCCGACTATGACATTGTTCTGGCCCATAGCGTGGACGGGCCGGAGGTATTTGCGCGGCAGGGACTGACGGTGGTGCCGTTGCTCGAAGAGGCCTTGGATGTGGCCATGCCCGGGGACCATCCGCTGGCTGCCAAGGCGAAGTTGAGTCCTGCCGATGTTGTGGACTACCCCTGGATCGGTGTGCCCGAGGGTTTTCCCTTTGACACCGTCCTCCGCCAGATCGAGCTCCATGCAGGACATCAGGCCATGCGTGGCCAGCGGTATCCGGATCTGCGGGTGCTCGAGGCCCTGGTGGGTGCGGGCCACGGGATTTGCCTCCTCCCGCGGTACACGGCCAGGGCCAGTGCCAGGCGGGGCTTGGTGCTTCGGCCACTCACGGAGGTCAAGGCCAGCAGGAGCATCGTGGCCTTGTCCCGGCAGGAAGTGGCTGCCCGGGGCACCATCGCGATGGTTCTTGACATGCTCAGGAGCGAGGCAGCCGCGATCGCAAGGGAGCTCAAGCAGGCTCCTCCGGCCATGTGACGGCCGGACCGCAGTGTGGACCTGCGGGAAATTTCAATTCCTCCGCAATATTCGGATGATCCGGCTTAACCCGGCATGGAACAGCCGTAACGGCGGCAAGGTACCCATAGACTTTGGTCATGAGTGACACCGAGATTGCCACAGACACCAAGCCGGACATCAAGCCCCGCAGCCGGGTGGTCACAGACGGCATCCATGCCGCGCCTGCCCGAGGAATGTTCCGTGCCGTGGGAATGGGCGACGACGACTTCGCCAAGCCGCAGATTGGTGTCGCCAGTTCGTGGAACGAAATTACCCCCTGCAACCTTTCCCTGAACCGTCTTGCGCAAGGCGCCAAGGAAGGCGTCCACGCCGGCGGTGGTTTCCCCATGCAGTTCGGCACCATTTCAGTCTCGGACGGCATCTCGATGGGCCATGAAGGCATGCACTTCTCCCTCGTCTCCCGGGAGGTCATTGCCGACTCCGTGGAGACCGTGATGCAGGCCGAGCGCATTGACGGATCGGTCCTGTTGGCCGGTTGCGACAAATCCCTTCCCGGAATGCTGATGGCGGCTGCGCGCCTGGACCTCGCCTCGGTCTTCCTCTACGCCGGCTCCATCATGCCGGGCTGGGTCAAGCTTGAAGACGGCTCGGAAAAGGAAGTCACGCTCATTGATGCCTTCGAGGCTGTGGGGGCCTGCGCCGCCGGCAAAATGAGCATGGAGGACCTCACTCGGATCGAGAAGGCCATCTGTCCCGGCGAAGGTGCCTGTGGCGGCATGTACACAGCCAACACCATGGCGTGCATCGGCGAAGCCCTCGGCATGTCCCTTCCGGGGTCTGCCGCCCCGCCCTCGGCCGATCGTCGTCGTGACGACTTCGCCCGCAAGTCCGGCGAAGCGGTGGTCAACCTGCTGCGCCTGGGGATCACGGCCAGGGACATCATGACCAAGAAGGCGTTCGAGAATGCCATTGCCGTCACCATGGCTTTCGGCGGATCCACCAATGCTGTCCTGCACTTGCTGGCCATTGCCCGGGAGGCAGAAGTTGAGCTGACGCTTGATGACTTCAACCGCATCGGTGACAAGATTCCGCACCTGGGCGACCTCAAGCCCTTCGGCCGCTATGTCATGACGGACGTGGACAAGATCGGCGGCGTGCCCGTCATCATGAAGGCACTGCTCGACGCCGGCCTGCTGCACGGCGACTGCCTCACCGTAACCGGCAAGACGCTCGCCGAGAACCTCGCCTCGATCAACCCGCCGGACCTCGATGGCAAGATCCTCCGCGCGCTGGATAACCCCATCCACAAGACCGGAGGCATCACCATCCTCCACGGTTCGATGGCCCCCGAAGGCGCAGTGGTAAAGAGCGCCGGTTTCGACGCCGACGTCTTCGAGGGCACCGCACGCGTCTTCGAACGTGAGCAAGGCGCGCTCACAGCGTTGGACAACGGTGAAATCCATAAGGGCGACGTCGTAGTGATCCGCTATGAAGGTCCCAAGGGCGGCCCGGGTATGCGTGAAATGCTCGCCATTACCGGAGCGATCAAGGGGGCAGGGCTGGGCAAGGATGTCCTGCTGCTGACCGATGGCCGCTTCTCCGGCGGTACAACCGGACTCTGCATTGGCCACGTTGCCCCTGAAGCGGTCGACGGCGGTCCCATCGCCTTTGTGAAGGACGGGGACCGCATCCGTGTCGACATCGCTGCACGCTCGTTCGACCTCCTGGTGGATGAGGCCGAGCTCGAAGCCCGCAGGGAGGGCTGGGAGCCGCTGCCTGCCAAGTTCACCAAGGGCGTCCTTGCAAAGTACGCCAAGCTTGTCCACAGCGCCTCCACCGGGGCCTACTGCGGATAATTCCTGCGATGGACTCCGGCCGTCACGGGACGGCCGGAGTCCGGCAGGCGGACATGGCTGTCCAAATAATGAGATACGATAGTGGTCAATTGACACGTATCTCACTTAGAGGGAACACTGAACGCATGATCACATTCGTTACCGTCGGCGTCGTCGTCCTTACCAAGCGCGTGGCTTAGCCCGACTGGTAACGAACCGTCACGCGCAAACCCCTCGAAGAGCCGGAAGGCTGAGGGGTTTTTTTATTCCCCCGAGCAAGACCCATCTATTGAAGATCCACTAAGGAAGAGTCCGATGAGCAAAGGATCGCCGATCAGCCCCTCGCTGATGGCTGCAAAGTCCGCTGGAGCCCACAAAGCTCCGGACAAGGTCGACCGCACGGCTGAGGCCGTCGTCGTCGACACTGCTGCACCTCTCTCTCCTGTACTTGGGCCGAACACTGTTGTACCCCCAACGGTGATGTCCGGCTCGCAAGCAATTGTCCGTTCGCTCGAAGAACTCGGCGTGGACGATATTTTCGGTTTGCCCGGTGGCGCGATCCTGCCCACCTACGACCCCTTGATGGCCTCCAGCATGAATCACATCCTGGTCCGTCACGAACAGGGAGCCGGCCACGCCGCGCAAGGCTACGCCATGGTCACCGGACGGGTTGGCGTTTGCATCGCCACCTCAGGCCCCGGTGCCACCAACCTCGTTACCGCCATCATGGACGCCCACATGGACTCCGTGCCGATGGTGGCCATCACCGGACAGGTTTCCAGCGGAGTCATCGGCACCGATGCCTTCCAGGAAGCGGACATCGTGGGAATCACGATGCCCATCACCAAGCATTCGTTCCTGGTGACCGACCCCAACGACATCCCGCACGTCATGGCCGAGGCATTCCACCTCGCGTCCACGGGCCGTCCGGGCCCTGTCCTGGTGGATATCGCCAAGGACGCCCAAGTGGGCCAGATGACGTTCTCCTGGCCGCCGAAGGTGGACTTGCCGGGCTACCGTCCCGTGGTGCGTGGACACAACAAGCAGGTCCGCGAAGCTGCCAAGCTGATCGCTGCTGCCAGCAAGCCCGTGCTTTACGTCGGCGGCGGCGTGGTCAAGGGCCACGCCTCAGCCGAACTCATGGAACTTGCGCTGGCTACCGGCGCTCCCGTGGTCACTACCTTGATGGCACGCGGCGCTTTCCCTGATTCGCATCCCCAGCATGTTGGCATGCCAGGCATGCACGGATCAGTCTCCGCCGTGACTGCCCTCCAGCAGGCCGACCTCCTGATCACGCTCGGTGCCCGCTTTGATGACCGCGTTACCGGCGTGCTGAAGACCTTCGCCCCGTTTGCCAAGGTCATCCACGCTGACATCGACCCCGCGGAAATCTCCAAGAACCGCACCGCCGATGTCCCGATTGTCGGCTCGGTCAAGGAGATCATCCCTGAACTCACTGAAGCCGTGAAGACGCAGTTTGAACTCAGCGGGACTCCTGACCTGGATTCCTGGTGGGCCTTCCTCGGCAACTTGCGTGATACCTATCCGCTGGGATGGACCGAGCCCGAAGACGGACTCACCGCACCGCAGCGCGTGATCAAGCGCATCGGCGAACTCACTGGTCCCGAGGGCATCTACGTTGCGGGCGTCGGCCAGCACCAGATGTGGGCGGCCCAGTTCATCAAGTACGAACGGCCGCACGCTTGGCTGAACTCCGGTGGAGCAGGAACCATGGGATACTCGGTTCCGGCAGCAATGGGTGCCAAAGTTGGTGAGCCGGACCGTGTGGTCTGGGCCATCGACGGTGACGGCTGCTTCCAAATGACCAATCAGGAACTGGCCACCTGTGCCATCAACAACATCCCCATCAAGGTGGCCATCATCAACAACTCCTCGCTGGGCATGGTCCGCCAATGGCAGACGCTGTTCTACGAGGGCCGCTACTCCAACACGGATCTGAACACGGGCCACGACACCGTCCGGATTCCGGACTTCGTGAAACTGGCTGATGCCTACGGTTGTGCAGCACTGCGGTGTGAGCGCGACGAGGACATCGACGCCACCATCCAGAAGGCACTCGAGATCAATGACCGCCCCGTGGTCATCGACTTCGTGGTCAGTCCCAACTCGATGGTGTGGCCCATGGTGCCTTCGGGCGTCAGCAATGACCAGATCCAGGTTGCCCGCAACATGACCCCGGAATGGGAAGAGGAGGACTAGGCATGACCCGCCACACACTGTCCGTTCTGGTAGAAGACAAGCCCGGCGTGCTGACCCGCGTGGCCAGCCTCTTCGCCCGGCGCGCATTCAACATCAACTCCCTGGCTGTGGGACCCACCGAGGTTCCCGGCATGTCCCGCATGACGGTTGTCGTCGACGCCGACGGCGACCTCATTGAGCAGGTCACCAAGCAGCTCAACAAATTGGTCAACGTGATCAAGATTGTGGAGCTGACTTCCGAATCTTCCGTACAACGCGACCACATCCTGGTCAAGGTACGTGCGGATGCCGCGACACGCCTGCAGGTTACCCAAGCTGCAGACTTGTTCCGTGCCGCCGTCGTCGACGTGTCCACAGACTCGTTGGTGATCGAGGCAACCGGTACCCCCGAGAAGCTCGCTGCGCTGCTTTCAGTGCTCGAGCCGTTCGGCATCCGTGAAATCGTGCAGTCCGGCACCTTGGCCGTTGGACGGGGATCCCGCTCCATGAGTGACAGGGCGCTCCGCTCCGCGTGAGCAGAACGTCCAGTACCGCAGCACCACAATCAATATCTAAGAAAACCACTCAAGAGGAGTTACGCAAGTGACTGAAATGTTCTACGACGACGACGCAGACCTGTCGATCATCCAGGGCCGCAAAGTAGCCATCGTTGGCTACGGCTCCCAGGGCCACGCCCACGCACTGAACCTGCGCGATTCCGGCGTCGAGGTTGTTATCGCGCTGAAGGACGGCTCCAAGTCCGCCGCCAAGGCAGAGGACGCAGGCTTCACGGTCAAGAACGTTGCGGACGCCGCCGAATGGGCAGATGTCATCATGATCCTGGCACCGGACCAGCACCAGCGCTCGATCTACAACGACTCCATCAAGGACAAGCTGACCGAGGGCAAGGCCCTGGCCTTCGCGCACGGCTTCAACATCCGCTTCGGTTACATTGAGGCTCCGGCCGGTGTGGACGTCATCCTCATCGCCCCGAAGGCTCCGGGCCACACGGTTCGCCGCGAATTCGAAGCCGGCCGCGGTATCCCGGACATCATCGCTGTTGAGCAGGACGCATCCGGTTCCGCATGGGACCTTGCGAAGTCCTACGCCAAGGCCATCGGCGGAACCCGCGCCGGCGTTATCAAGACCACCTTCACCGAAGAGACCGAAACCGACCTCTTCGGCGAGCAGTCCGTCCTTTGCGGCGGCGTCTCCCAGCTGGTCCAGTACGGCTTCGAGACCCTGACCGAAGCCGGCTACCAGCCGCAGATCGCCTACTTCGAGGTTCTCCACGAGCTCAAGCTCATTGTTGACCTCATGTGGGAGGGCGGCATCGCCAAGCAGCGCTGGAGCGTCTCCGACACCGCAGAGTACGGCGACTACGTCTCCGGCCCGCGCGTCATCACCCCCGAGGTGAAGGAAAACATGAAGGCTGTCCTCGCCGACATCCAGAGTGGTGCTTTTGCCAAGCGCTTCATCGACGATCAGGACAACGGCGGCACCGAGTTCAAGGAACTGCGCGCCAAGGCAGAGCAGCACCCCATCGAAGAGGTCGGCCGCGAACTGCGCTCCCTCTTCTCCTGGCAGCAGCAGGACGCTGACTACGTTGAAGGTTCCGCAGCCCGCTGATCCTTCGGCGTGGCCTGACGGCCTCCGCCTCTACGAAGCGCCCGCCCGGTGATCACAGCCGGGCGGGCGTTGCCGTATCTCCGGCATTTCACTCCCGATTTCATCAGTCGCCTTGGCTGTGAACTTCTTCACAACGGCTGCCGGCCCGGCCGTAACATCCCCCGCCGGCACCGGAATCCGGGCCCGGATTCGATATTCTGGGCTGGTCCCGGCGCCGTGCCCCGGGCCACGAATCCGCTCCTTGTCCAGTCCTGTCCCAAAAGTTGTCCAAAGTAAGGTGCCTCCCCGTGTCAGCCAGCAAACCCGTCGTCCTCCTCGCCGAGGAACTTTCGCCCGCCACAGTCGAGGCTTTGGGCCCGGACTTTGAAATCCGCCAGACCGATGGCGCTGACCGTTCCCAGCTGCTGTCCGCAATCGCTGACGTTGACGCCATCCTGGTCCGATCGGCTACCCAGGTGGATGCCGAAGCCATTGCCGCCGCGAAGAACCTGAAGGTCATCGCCCGCGCCGGCGTTGGACTGGACAACGTGGACATCAAGGCTGCCACGCAGGCAGGCGTCATGGTGGTCAACGCCCCGACGTCCAACATTGTCTCCGCGGCCGAGCTCACCGTCGGCCACATCCTCAGCCTGGCCCGCCACATTCCCCAGGCCAGCTCAGCGCTGAAGAACGGTGAGTGGAAGCGCTCCAAGTACACCGGAATCGAACTCTTCGAGAAGAAGATCGGTATCATCGGCCTGGGCCGTATCGGTGCCTTGGTGGCGGCGCGGCTGCAGGGCTTCGATACCCAGATCCTCGCTTATGACCCCTACATCACTTCCGCCCGTGCGGCCCAGCTGGGCGTCCAGCTGGTGACCCTGGATGAACTCCTGGAGAATTCGGACTTCATCACCATCCACATGCCCAAGACGCCGGAAACGGTAGGGATGCTCGGCGCGGATGCTTTCCGCAAGATGAAGGAAACCGCCTACGTTGTCAACGTAGCCCGTGGTGGCCTCGTGGACGAGGAAGCTCTCCACATTGCGCTGAAGGAGGGCCAGATCGCCGGAGCCGGCGTTGACGTTTTCGTCAAGGAGCCCAGCACGGACCTGCCGTTCTTCGAGTTCGACAACGTCATTGTGACCCCGCACCTGGGTGCCTCCACTGATGAGGCACAGGAGAAGGCCGGCGTCTCGGTGGCCAAGTCGGTTCGCCTGGCACTCGCCGGCGAGCTGGTGCCCGACGCCGTGAACGTAGCCGGCGGGGTCATCGCTCCCGATGTCCGTCCGGGTATCCCGCTGATCGAAAAGCTGGGCCGCATCTTCACTGCGCTGACCCACGCTTCCCTGACGCAGATCGACGTCGAGGTAGCCGGCGAAATTGCCGCGCTGGACGTCAAGGTACTCGAACTTGCTGCACTCAAGGGCGTTTTCGCCGATGTGGTCACTGAGCAGGTCTCTTATGTCAACGCCCCTGTGATCGCAGAGCAGCGCGGCATCAACACCCGCCTGATCACCACTCCGGACGCTGAGGACTACCGCAACGTCCTGACCATCCGCGGTGCACTCAGCGATGGCTCCCAGATCTCCGTAGCCGGAACCCTCACAGGTCCCAAGCAGGTGGAGAAGCTGGTGGGTGTCAACGGATATGACGTCGAAATCCCCATCAGCGAGCACCTGGTTGTTGTGGCCTACGCTGACCGTCCCGGCGTGATCGGCACCATCGGACACATCCTGGGCATGAACAACATCAACATCGGCGGCATGCAGGTGGCACGCCAGACCGAAGGTGGCCAGGTCCTGGCGCTCCTGACCATCGACAGTTCCGTTCCGCAGCAGGTGCTCGAAGCCATCAAGGCAGGTATCGGCGCGGACATGGTCCGCGAGGTGGACCTGGAGGACTAGGACCTTAACTGATTTCCATCAGCTGAGTTCGCGTGCCGGCGACACACCTTTGGCACGCAGGAGTGGCCGGTCTGCTTACAATGGCTGGGTCCGGGATTCGGACCCGGCAGCAGGCCGGCCACAACTTTTGCACCTACAGCCCGGTATTCCCCTGTGTCTTTTGAGGAATTCCGGACTCTGTGTGCGCGCCCGCAATCAAGGTCTCAGGGAGCCCAATGAACGCCGTCCAAAGGTTCATCAGAAGCCGTGTGCTGCTGCTGACCGCGGCCATTTTGATCGTCGCGATGTGCTTGTCCGTCCTCGTCCAAAGCCAGTCCCAGGCTGCTTTGAACCGGACAGTGGATGAGAACTCGCGGGGACTCTACGACATCCTGGTACAGGCCAAGCCTGACCAGGCCCAAGACGGCGACGGCGGTGCGTTGATCCAGCCGGAAATCGCCAATGGCCAGGGCGGCATCAGCTTTGAACAGCTGGAGAAGATCCGAACTATGGGTCAAACCGCGGTGGCCGCACCCATCAGCCTGGTCTCGCGCGTGTCGCAGAACCTCGAGGCTCCCCGCCTGAACGCCATGGACTACCTCGGCTACAACGCCGGCCTGGCAGGGGCTGTGACAGCGGGGGACCCCTCGGCCATGGATTCCAGCAAATGGCCCGCTGCAGAATCGGTGTTGTCCGATACCCCGAAGAAGTACCGGCTGACAGCCTCAGCCACAAGCTCTGACGGTGTGAACCAGCAAACACTTTTCAAGACCAGCGCAGAGGGCACCCTGGGCAAAGGCCGCTTGATCCAGGAGCAGGCTGCAGGCGGCTCCAACGTCAGGATTGCCGGACCCGAAGGTGAGACCGGGGTCAAGTTCCCGGCTCCCGCGCTTGGCTCCGAGCACAACCTGTTCAACCTCTCCGTAGCGCTGCCCCTGGCACCTGAGGTGACCGAGTCCGTCGTCGCGGTTGACCCGGCGGCCGAAAGGGCGCTGCTGGGATCCGCAGGCGACTTCCTGGCGCCGCTCGAGAAGGCTCCGCCGGCCGATGCCCGGGATGCCGGAGCAATCGGTCGCCACTTCGAAAGCCTCTTCACCACCGGTCTGAGCATGGACCAGTTGGAAGAAGGACCTGATTTCCTGGGCGTCAAGCTCAAGTACTGGGCACCGCTGATGACCCAGTACCAGCAGGCCAAGCGTGACGGTTTGCTGACCGACGACTCCCAGGCGATCCCGCTCATTGTCCGTTCCGGCACCTCCCTTGACCTGCAGTACTCGGTCAAAATCGAAGAACTGGACGCCAGCGGCAAGGTGGTCAACGAGGTCGGCACGGTCACGCGCAGCCTGGACAAGGATTACCTCCCGTTCGTCTCCAAGTCCCCGTTTGCCCTTGAGTGGCCAGGCTCCACAGACCACAGCAAGCTGCTGGGGAGCACCGCTTCCTTCAGCCAGGGCCTGTACAACCCGGCAACCTGGAGCGCAGCATTCGCCGCTGCGCCCAAGTACAAGGACGGCGACGAAGCCTCCAATGGAGCCTCGGACAAGAGCGCGACTCCGGGGGACTGGGTGACGGTCAACCGCCTGCCTGAGAAGTCTTCGTTCGGTGCGGCCGTGGACCAGACCCAGCGCAAGCCCGTTGATGAACGCTCCTACCGGGAAGACCTGGAAACGGGTAAGAAGCCGGCCGCGCCTCTTCCCATGGTGTACGGCACCTTCGATCCCGCAGACGTCCAGTCAGCAGCCGGTGACGTCAACAAGCTCCCTCTGGGCGGCTATGACCCCACGCCGATGACGCTGACCAAGGACGCTGAGGGCAAGGACGTCGAGGGTACCGAACTGAAGCCCTCATTGAGTGCTACGGGTCTGGTCAGCCAGTCCGCCGGTGCCATCACCGACTACTACGGCCTCGCCGCAGCCCGCGGCTATGACACCAACGCCGATGTCATTGACGCCATCCGGGTCAAGGCCTCCGCTACCGGTAACTGGAAGACGGCACAGCCCGAGGTGGAGAAACTGGCCACCCAGATCCGCGAGCTCGGACTGGAAGCTACCGTGGTGGCCGGTTCCGCACGCGAGGACGCCAATATCTTCGTGCCCGGATACAGCAAGGACGACGCCGGCAAGGAGTCTCCGCTGGGCACCGTCCAGCAGTCGTGGGTCCGCCAGGATGCCGCTGATGCCGTTTCCGGTTCGCTGACCGGTACCAACATCACCTTGCTCTTCCTGACCCTGTTGGGCGCAACGCTCCTGACCGGCGCCTCGACTGTCAGCTACATCCGCCAGCGCCGGAGCGAAGCCGGCATTCTCAGGGCGATGGGCTGGACGCAGAAACGCATCCGGTCCTGGGTCCTGGAAGAATTTGCCGTAGGCGCTGCAGCCCTCGCTGCCGCTGGAATCATCCTCAGCCTCCTTAGTTGGAACATCGCCACCGTGATCGTTTCGGTGACCATGCTGATCATCTACTGTGGAGCCGCCTGGCTGGCTGCCCAGCAACTGCGTCACCGTGTGGTGATCGACCAGGAGCCGCAGCACGATGACCGCCTCGTGACGGTGGACTCTCCGCTGACCTTCGCCAACAGGCAGCTCACCACCAACCGGTTCAACTCCATCTCCCTTGCGGTGGCGGTAGGTGTGTTCGGCGCTGCAGTAGGCGCTCTGATCGCGCTGCTGATCGATATTCCGCGGGCGGCCGGCGCCAGTGCCCTCAGTGGCCTGGCAGCTGCAAGCATCGCCTTGCCCAGCGTCATCCTGGCAGTCTTCGGAGTAGTGGTGGGCCTGCTGCTGACCCTCGTGACCGGTCGCTTTGAACTCCACGCCAAACGGGAGTACCTCGGTACGTTGAAGGCCATGGGCTGGAACCCGGACATGCTGGGACAGGTCCGCTTCTTCGAGAACGCCCTTGTAGGCACAGTGGCACTTCCCCTCGGCGTCCTTGGCGCCTTGGGACTCGGGCTGCTGCTGGCACCCTATGCGGCCCTGTGGGCCGGATTGGCCGGTCTGCTGGCCGTAATTTGCTGGATTCCGATTGCAACGAAAGTAGTCAAATGACTGACAAACTCAACCCCGAGCTGACGGCCACCCCGGAATCCACGGAAGAGTCGCTGCAGACCCGCGCCAACACGATCGTGAAGGCCGCTGACCACGCCACTCCCTTGGAACTGAGCCGTGTGACCATCCACTACGGCGGCGACAAAGGCGGCGCCGAGGAAGTGGACGTCGTCGACGACTTCAACCTCACGCTGCACGCCGGTGAGATGCACTGCATCGCCGGCCGAAGCGGCTCCGGTAAGACCAGCATCCTGACGGTGAGCGCCGGACTGACGCTCCCGACGTCGGGCAAGGTCTTTTGGGAGGGCCTGCCGCTGGACACCATGGGTGATGACGAAATAGCTGACCGGCGCCGCGCGCTCATCGGCTATGTGGACCAGGGCGGGGCCCTGATCGATGGCATGAGCGCCTTGGAAAACGTCCTGCTTCCCGCCGTGCCCGACGGCGAAGTGGAGCAGCGGACGGAGATGGCCAAGGACCTTCTGGACCTGGTGGGCCTGGGACGCCGCATGCGTCACCGTCCCGCCCAGCTCTCCGGTGGTGAACGCCAGCGTGTGGCTATTGCCCGTGCCCTGATCCTGGGCACGCGCGTACTGGTGGTGGACGAGCCCACGGCCAGCCTCGACCGGGCCGCGGCCAACCGAATCATTGGCATTCTCAAGGACACCACCAGCGATGGCATCGCTGTGCTGGTTGCCTCCCACGACCATGAGCTGGTGCGGCTCAGCGATACGCTGACCGAACTTAACTAAGCTATTTCATCCCAAAAAAAGGTAACTTCTTAGAGTGACGTCTCCAGAGAAATCCCCGTTCTACATCACCACTGCAATCAGCTACCCCAACGGCGTGCCGCACATCGGCCACGCCTACGAGGTCATTGCCACTGATGCCATGGCGCGCTTCAAGCGCCTTGACGGTCATGAAGTGTTCTTCATGACCGGAACGGACGAGCACGGACTCAAGATGCAGCAGTCTGCCGAGAAGGAAGGCATCACTGCCAAGCAGCTCGCGGACCGCAACTCCGCGGCCTTCCAGCAGATGAGCAAGGACCTGGGCATCTCCCACGACCGCTTCATCCGCACCACCGATCCCGATCACTATGCCGCTTCCCAAGCCATTTGGAAGAAAATGGAAGCCAACGGCGACATCTACCTGTCCAAGTACGAGGGCTGGTACTCCGTCCGCGACGAGGCCTACTACGTCGAGGACGACACCGTTGTGAAGGAAGACGGGCTCCGCTACTCCAAGGAGACGGACACCCTGGTCACCTGGACCGCGGAGGAAAGTTACTTCTTCCGGCTCTCCAACTACCAGGACAAGCTCCTTGCCTTGTATGAGGAACAGCCTGAGTTCGGCGCGCCGCAGTCCCGCTTCAACGAGGTCATCAGCTTCGTCAAGCGCGGCCTGGAGGACCTGTCCATCAGCCGCACCACCTTCGACTGGGGTGTTCCTGTTCCGGGCGATGAGAAGCACGTCATGTACGTCTGGGTTGACGCCCTGACCAACTACCTGACCGGCGTTGGCTACCCGGACATCGAGTCGGAGTCCTTCAAGAAGTTCTGGCCTGCCGATGTCCATGTGATCGGCAAGGACATCTCGCGTTTCCATGCGATCTACTGGCCGGCGTTCCTCATGAGCGCCGGACTGGAGCTGCCCCAACGCGTCATGATCCACGGCTTCCTCACCAACAACGGCGTCAAGATGTCCAAGTCCCTTGGCAACGTCGTGGCACCGCAGGACTTCGTAGCCCAGTACGGCCTGGACCAGTGCCGGTACTTCTTCCTCCGCGAAGTTCCTTTCGGTGCGGACGGCAACTACAACCACGAGGCAATCGTGGGCCGGATGAATTCGGACCTCGCCAACAACTTCGGCAACCTTGCCCAGCGTTCGCTGTCCATGGTGGCGAAGAACTGCGAAGGCAAGGTTCCGGTGCCCGGCGCCTTCACTGCCGAGGACACTGCCTTGCTGGCGCAGGCGGGGGAGTTGCTGGAAACAGCCCGCTCGGCTTTCGACAAGCAGGAATTCAGCCGGGCGCTGGAAGCCATCTGGACGGTACTGGGCGATACCAACGCCTACTTCGCGGATCAGGCCCCGTGGGTTCTGCGGAAGACCGACATCGAGCGT
The DNA here is from genome assembly GCF_054161505.1 of Arthrobacter sp. R3-55. Classification (NCBI taxonomy): domain Bacteria; kingdom Bacillati; phylum Actinomycetota; class Actinomycetes; order Micrococcales; family Micrococcaceae; genus Arthrobacter; species Arthrobacter sp. R3-55. The sequence goes on from NZ_CP096423.1 coordinate 1,827,383, forward strand.
ATGAACACGGTCCTGTACGTCACTTTGGAGGTAGTGCGGATCGTAGCGATCCTCGCCCAGCCGGTCATGCCGTCGTCGTCAGCCAAGCTGCTTGAGGTGCTTGGCCAGGCTGAGGGTGAGGCCAGGCAGTTCGCCGCGATCGCCACGCCGATCGTTGCGGGCACGCAGTTGCCGGCACCAGGGCCGGTCTTCCCCCGCTATGAAGAGCCCGCGGAGGCGTAAACCCTCTCCCACCTAACGGGTATAAATAAGAAACGCTCTCTCACTTCCTGCCGGGAAGTGGGAGAGCGTTTCTTATTTCAGGGGGATAGGTGGAAGAGGGTCTAGGCGGTAGCCAGTCCCTCCACCGGGGACAGCCGCGCCGCCCGCCGGGCCGGGATGACCGAGGCCAGGAGCCCTGCCACCACAGCCACGCCAAAGACGGCGGCCAGTTGCAGCCACGGTACGGCCGGAACAACACTCGCCACCCCGCCAAGGGTTGCCTGTGCTCCGAGCCAGCCGTAGACGATGCCCATGCCCGCACCCATGATGGCGGCAACGCCGGCGACCAGCACGGCCTCGATGGCCAGCATTCCGCGGAGCTGGCCCCTGGTGAGTCCCAGCGCCCTGAGGAGCGAGTTCTCGCGGGTCCGTTCAAGGACCGAGAGCGACAACGTGTTGGCCACACCGATCAAGGCGATGACCACGGCCACCCCCAGCAGCCCGGTGACAACCAGTAGCAGCACGTCAATGATGCTGTTGAACGTCACCCGCTCGATGGCGGCCCCACTGACCGTGCGCTCCTGCACGCCCAATGCGGCAGCAATGTCCTTCTGGAGGGCCTGCACCCTGTCTGTTGAGACCGAATCATCCAGTTTCACCCACACCATGGAGGCGGTTTCCGGCAGCGGGGAGGCAGGGATGCTGGAGCTCTCCACGAACGCCGGGACGTGGCGTGTGCGCAGTACCTTGGCATCAAGGGAAACGCTGCCTGTCGTCGTGGTGACGGTGGCAGGTCCTTGCGGAGAGTCCTCCGGAAGGTAGAGGGTTCCGGGGCCCGGCTTCAGGTTGTTATCGCGCAGAACTTCCGCTGCATCGGCGGCGGAGAGGGCGTAGATGGTCTGGCCGCCGTCGGGCGTGGTTGGATCGCTGAGTGTTCCCACCGGTGCCAGCAGGACGGCCGTTCTGACGCCGTCGAGCCCTTTGATCCGAGCCAAAGCCTGCCCGTGGTCCCCTGAACCATCCACCGCAGTTTGCGCGGAAAGGTCAACGGGGTAGTTCTCGGCGAGGGTGTCATTGAACGCCTGCCGCGAGGTGGCCGCGCCCGTCATCATGAGCGAGACCAAGGTGACGCCGATCAGCAATGCAGCCGCGGTCGCAGAGGTGCGGGCAGGGTTGCGTGTGGCGTTCACGGCGGCGAGCTTGCCCGGCACTCCTGCAGGTGCGGCGAGGCGCCCGGCCAGGGCAACCACTGTGGGTATGAACAAGGTAGAGCAAAGGAGGATACCCACAAACGAGGCAGCTCCGCCCAGCAGGGCAACACCGAGCGAGACGTTCACGCTGCCGTACACCAGCGCCGCGGCGCCGCCCAGCAGTGCTACCAGACCCAGGGCCAAGCGGACTTTGCCCCGTTTGTTCCGAACGGACGCGTCATCGCTGGGCCGCAGGGCCGCAAGGGGCGCGACGGCGGTGGCCGCCTTTGCGGGAACCAGCGCCGCGACCACGGTCAGCAACGTTCCGGCCACCAGTCCGGCAATGACGGCCGACGGCGGTACCGCCAACGTAGCAAAGGCCTGCTCCGGCTGGGACTTGGCCCAGGCAATCAACGCCGTCATCAGACCTGTGGCTGCAAGGACGCCCAGCACCGAGGAAAGGAAACCGACCACCAGGGCTTCGAGCATCACTGAGCCACGGATCTGACCCCGGCCTGCTCCCAGGCACCGAAGAAGCGCCAGCTCCCGGGTCCGCTGGGCCACCAGAACGGAGAAGGTGTTGGCCACCACCAGTGTGGAGACAAGGATGGCCACGCCGGCGAATGCGAGCAACACGATGGTCAGCTGGTCCTGCCCGGCGCTCAACATGGCCACTGTGGAGGTGACCTTCTCCTGGGCCGTTTCCAGCACAGGCGCGGCAGCTCCCGCAGCTTCCATGCGATGGGTGATGTACTCCTTGGCCGCGGCTACGTCCTCGCCGGACCTGAGCGAGAACTGCACCCCGCTAAAACCGGCGCCGGCGTCCTGGACCGCGTTCAGGACCGATTCCGAGGCCACCAACTGTGCGGCCGAGGACGAGAAAGGATCATTGGTGGCCTGAATAAGGCCGCTAATGCTGACTTTGGCTGTCTTGACAGGTCCAGCGCCGCGGAGCTCAAGCAAGCTCCCCACAGTCAGGCCAAGATGCTCAGCGGTTTTGACGTCGATCACTGCCTCGGATGCCTTTGACGGCATGGAGCCGGACGTCAAGACTGCCCCCTCCAGGGACGCGGGGGCTGCATTGCGCAGCCGCCCATACTGCTCCCCGCCACCTGCCTCGAACATGACATAGGTGGATCGTTCCGCGTAGCTGTCCTCCACCGCAGGAGCGGACGCGGCAGCCTCCACCGCTGCCTGGGTGAACGGTTCACCGTTCTTGGAGGTGGCAACCAGATCAGCGTTGCGGTACGCCTCACCGATACTGGCCCCCAACGAGGCATTCGTGCTCGCGCCCACCATCAGCGTGGCGGAGAGGAACATGACGGACAACATGACCGCCAGCCCGATGGCAATGAACCGCCGGAAATGCGTCGTCAATTGGGAAACGGCAACACGCAGCATGCTCAGGCCCCCAGCTTGCCGAGGGCTGCCAGGACGGAGTCCGCGGTGGGATCGTGAATCTCGCCCACCAGCCCGCCGTCGCTCATCAGGACCACGCGGTCCGCATAGCTGGCGGCCACGGGGTCATGGGTAACCATGATGATGGTCTGCCCCATCTCCTGGCTGCTCCGGCGGAGCAGAGCCAGTACTTCGCCCCCGGCTTTGGAATCAAGGTTGCCGGTGGGCTCATCACCAAACACGACGTCGGGACGGGTCAACAGGGCACGGGCTACTGCCACTCGCTGCTGTTGGCCGCCGGAAAGCTCATGGGGGCGGTGCTTGAGACGGTCCTTCAGACCCAGGGTACTGACAACGGTATCCAGCCACCCGGCGTCGGCGGTGGTCCCGGCCAGAGCGAGCGGAAGCGTGATGTTTTGCTCAGCGGTCAGGGTGGGCACCAGGTTGAAGGCCTGGAAAACGAAGCCGATCCTCTCGCGGCGGAGGGCGGTGAGCTGTCGGTCGTTCAGGCCCGTCAACTCCGTGCCGCCCAGGACGATCCGGCCGGAGTCGGCAGTATCGAGACCGGCAAGGCAATGCATCAACGTGGACTTGCCCGAACCGGAAGGACCCATGATCGCGGTGAACTTTCCGGCGTCAAAGCTCACCGAGACCTTGTTCAGGGCGGTGACAGTAGTATCCGCGCGGCCATAGCTCTTGGTCAGCTCGTGGGCCTCGACCGCAGGGCGGGCGTGCCCATCACCGGAGCCTGCTGGGTGATCGGTTCCTGACGGGTGGGAGAGGGGCGTGAAGGTTGTCATGGTTTCACGCTACGTTTTGCCGTGCTCCTTCTGGATCGGGCCAGGGGCCCATCCTGCAGCAAAGGCCCTCATACCGTGGTCTGAGGTGCTAGGACCCCGGGGCTACGACGCCGGTCTCATAGGCGATGACCACCACCTGCACCCGATCCCGGGCACCGAGCTTGGCAAGGATATGGCCCACGTGGGTTTTCACCGTGGCTTCGGAGAGGAACAGCCCGGCTGCGATCTCGGGATTGGACTGTCCCTGGGCGATGAGTTCGAACACCTCGCGCTCGCGGGTCGTCAGGCGCTCGACGGCGGCAGCATGCCCGGACTGTTCCGGCGTCTGCGTCCTCAGCAATGGTGCCACGTGGTCCAGCAACCGCCGGGTGGTGGAAGGTGCTATTACCGCGTCCCCGCGGTAGACGGTGCGGATCGCTTCCAGGAGTTCTTCGGGTGGGGCGTCTTTGAGGAGGAATCCACTGGCGCCGGCTTGGATGGCTGCAAGCGCGTACTCGTCCAGGTCGAACGTAGTGAGCACCACGATTTTGACTTCCGCGCGCTGGGAGCCGGAAGGCTGCGCTGCGGCCTGCTCCAGGATGCGGCGTGTGGCTTCAATGCCGTCCATCCCGGGCATGCGGACATCCATCAGGACCACATCGGCCGTAGTGGCGGCCAGCGCCTGGACAGCTTCGATTCCGTTGCCGGCTTCGGCTACCACTTCGAGGTCCGGCTGCGAATTGATCAGCATGCCAAAGCCCGAGCGGACCAACTGCTGGTCGTCAACGAGTGCCACCCTGATGGGCGCAGGAACTTCTGGCATGGCTTAGGCCTCCGAATACGGGATAAAAGCGGACACGCGGAACCCGCCGCCCTGTTCCGGGCCTGCGGTCAAGGAACCATCGTAAAGGGAGACTCTTTCACCCATTCCCAGCAACCCGTTGCCGCCGCCGGGCGCCGGGGGATCAGCAGCGGCTCCACGGCCGTCGTCGACGATGTCCAGCTGCAGGCCCCGGGCCTGCCAACTCAAGGTGACTGCCGCCTTTGCTTGCGGGCCGGCGTGCTTCATGACGTTGGTGAGGGCTTCCTGAATGATGCGGTAGGCCGTCAGCTCCGCCCCGGCAGGAAGTGCGCGACGCGGGACCCCGTTCTGCTCAAAGGCCACCTGGAGGCTGGCGGCCCGGAATCCGAGGAGCAGTTCGTCCAGGTCTGAGAGCCGTGGTTGCGGGCGGGTAGGGGAGTCGTCGTCGGAGCGGAGGACCCCCAGCAGCCTGCGCATTTCGCCCAGGGAGTCCCGACCGGTGGCGGCAATCGTGGCCAGCGCTTCAGTGGCGAGTTCGGGCTTTGCGGCCGCAGCGTAGCGGGCTCCATCGGCCTGGGTGATGATCACGGACAAGGAGTGCGCCACGATGTCGTGCATCTCGCGGGCAATGTGGGAACGCTCATCCGCGGCGGCCAGTTTCCGTTCCTGCAACTGCTCTACTTCGAGGCGCCGGGTCCGGTCTTCCAATGCCTGGAGTTGCAGCCTGCGCACGCGCGTAAGGTCGCCCAGGGTCCAGCTCACCAGCACCAGCATCCAGATCAGGACCGTGTACAACGTGCCGATGGTCAGGCCCATGATTCCCGACTCCACCGTGGTCGAGAACAACCTGGTGGTGAGCATGACGCCGCCTGCAAGCCCTGCAATCAGGACACTACGGCTGGCCCACGCAGGTCCATAGGCCGCGGTCGCGTAGATGACCAGTGGCACGGCGATTTGGCCCGCCACGGGTTCGGCCCCCACCGCCCATTGAATCAGGCACACAACGATGACGGCACCGGCCGCCAAAGCAGGCCGGGTGCGCCGCCAGGCGAGGGGGAGAAGGAGGCTGCAGGACAACAGCGAGAGCCAGGGACGATCAGCGATCAAATAGACCGGGCCGAAGAGGAGGATCAGCAGGCACGTTGCCGTCAGGTCAACAATGAAGCGGTTGATCCGGAACCATTCGTATACTGCGTGCCTTCTATCCACGCTTAGACTCTATGCGGTGGTTCCCGCTGCGGGCATCATGCCGTGGTCTGACTCGTTCACCTTCCAGTGTTCGCAGAATGAGACGATTTTGACCAGCATGTGGATTGCTTGGCTAGATAGAGCTATGAGTGCAACGTCCATCAATCTCGCTGTCATCCCTGGCGACGGCATTGGCCCTGAGGTCATCGCCGAAGCCGTCAAGGTCCTCGAAAAGGCCGTAGCCGCCGAAGGCGTTGCCCTTGAACTGACCAATTACAAGCTCGGTGCCCAGCATTGGCTTGAAACAGGCGAGACCCTGCCGGACGAGGTCCTGGCGGATCTGCGCACCCGCGATGCCATCCTCTTTGGCGCAGTGGGCGCGGCCCCTGGCGATACCCGCATTCCTTCCGGCATCATCGAACGCGAGATGCTGCTCAAGCTCCGCTTCAGCCTGGACCACTATGTAAACCTGCGGCCCTCCCGTTTGTACGGCACAGTCGGCAGCCCCTTGGCCAACCCCGGTGCCATCGACTTCATCGTGGTCCGTGAAGGTACCGAGGGTCCCTATGTGGGCAACGGCGGCACCCTGCGCGGCGGCACGCCCCACGAGGTTGCAACGGAGGTTTCCCTGAACACGGCACACGGTGTGGAGCGCGTCGTCCGTGATGCCTTCCGCCGCGCCAGCGAGCGTCCCCGTAAGCACGTCACGCTCGTCCACAAGCACAATGTGTTGGTCTTCGCCGGGCACTTGTGGAAGCGGACGGTCGAGGCCGTGGCCCAGGAATTCCCCGAGGTCACCCACGATTATCTCCACATTGACGCCGCCACCATCTTCATGGTCACCGATCCCTCCCGCTTCGATGTCATCGTGACCGACAACCTGTTCGGCGACATCCTCACCGACCTCGCCGCTGCCATTACCGGCGGTATTGGCCTGGCGGCATCGGGCAACATCAACATGGACCGGACGGCACCGTCCATGTTCGAGCCCGTCCACGGCTCAGCTCCGGACATCGCCGGACAGCAGAAAGCCGACCCCACTGCGGCCATCCTCTCCGCGGTGCTCCTTCTGGACCACCTTGGCTACACCACGGCGGCCCGCAAGATTGAAGCGGCAGTAGTCGCCGACGTCGAAAGCCGCACCGGTTCGGCACGCAGCACAGCTGCCATTGGCGATGCCATCGCTGCCGCACTTTAGGCCCAATTCTCAGGCGTAAGCTTGTGTTGAATTATTTACCTGCTTCCTTGGTCCATCGCTGAACCACACCCTTTTTCGGGCCCGGTTCGCCCTGCCAGGTAGCTGACTGTGGAGGAAACATGACTCAGACTGCCCATGGCGTCGAATTCAGCCAGCAGCTTTCGGAAACCCCGAAGTCTGCTGAGGAGCGTGCAGCCGTCCTGGCGAACCCGGGCTTCGGCGACTACTTCACCGACCACACCGCCGTCGTTGACTACAAGGTTGACGCCGATGGAAATGGCGGTTGGCAGAATGCCCGGATCGAGCCTTACGGACCCATCTCCCTGGACCCCTCGGCTGCGGTCCTGCATTACGGCCAGGAAATCTTCGAGGGCCTGAAGGCCTACCGCCACGCTGACGGTTCCGTGTGGACCTTCCGGCCCGAAGCCAACGCAGCCCGGTTGAATAAGTCGGCGCGTCGCCTGGCCCTGCCGGAGCTGCCCGAGGAGTACTTCCTCGGTGCCATCCGCGAACTGGTGCAGGCTGATAAGGAATGGGTTCCTTCCGGTGACGGTGAAGCCCTCTACCTGCGCCCGTTCATGATCGCCACGGAGGCGTTCCTGGGTGTGCGTGCTGCCCGGGAAGTGTCCTTCCGCGTCATCGCTTCTCCTGCCGGGAACTACTTCGGCGGCGAGCTCAAGCCCGTGTCCATTTGGATCTCGCGCGAATACGCCCGTGCTGGTCGTGGCGGTACTGGTGCGGCCAAGTGCGGCGGCAACTACGCAGCTTCCCTGATCGCGCAGCAGGAGGCCGAAGCGAACGGCTGCAAGCAGGTACTTTTCCTGGACCACTTCAACGACGACGCCGTGGAAGAACTCGGCGGCATGAACGTCTTCTTCGTCATGAAGGACGGCTCCCTGGTAACCCCCGCACTGAGTGGCACCATCCTTGAAGGCGTCACCCGCATGTCCGTCATCCAGGTGGCCAAGGACATGGGCCGTGAAGTCACCGAGCGCAAGATCACCCTGGATGAGTGGCGCGACGGCGTTGCCTCCGGTGAGATCACCGAGGTCTTCGCATGCGGCACGGCAGCTGTGATCACGCCGATCGGTGTGCTCAAGGACGCCACCGAATTCATCGGCTCCGAGGACGCGAAGGCCGGGGAAACCACCATGGCCATCCGCCGGCAGCTCCTGGGCATCCAGACCGGAACCGTCGAGGACACCCACGGCTGGCTGACCCGCCTGGTCTAGCCGCCGGAACTTCGCGAGACACCACGCACGACGGCGGCCCTTCCTCTTGGTAACCAAGCGGAAGGGCCGCCGTTCTGCTGTGACGGACGCTCTCCCACATCCCGCGGCCTTAGACGGGTCCCTCTCTCACTTCCCGGGGGTTTGACGCGGACGCTCTTGCAGGTCCCTCGGGTTTGACGCGGACGCTCTTGCAGGTCCCTCGGGTTTTGAGCCACACGTTCTTGCCGCTTCCGGTCAGGCCCATGGATGGGCGACGGCGGCACCGTGGTGAGGCGACGACGTCGAGCCTGACTGTGAGGCCTGGGATGTGCAAGAGGGGCGGGCTGGAGGGGGTGGGATGTGGGAGAGGGTCGGACTTGGAGGGGGTGGGATGTGGGAGAGGGGCGGTTCAGTGCCAAGATGGGAGCGTGACTTCAGAATCAATGGCGACGTCCGCCAACTCTCCCGGCGATGACGGCTCGTCCCTGCAACGCAGCAGCGACCTCACTCGCTTCCGGTTGGCCCCCAACCCGGGCCCTATGAGCCTGGACGGCACCAACTCCTACATCATCGGGACTCCGGGTTCGGGCCATGTAGCCATAGTGGACCCCGGCCCTGAGGACGAGGCGCACCTCGCTGTGCTTGCCTCAGCCGGAGTTGTGGACGTGGTACTGATCACCCACCGGCATGCTGACCATACTGAGGCCTCTGCACGCTTCCATGAGATGACCGGTGCCCCCGTTCGTGCTGCGTTGCCGGAGCATTGCCACGGCGGCGAGCCGCTGGAAGATGGTGAAATCCTCACCGCGGGCGGCGTGGAAATCCGCGTAGTCGCCACCCCTGGTCACACATCCGACTCCCTGTGTTTCCATCTCCCGGATGACGGTCCGCACGGATCTGTTCTCACCGGCGACACGATCCTGGGCCGCGGGACAACCGTGCTGGACTATCCCGACGGCCGGTTGGGCCAGTACCTTGCCAGCTTGGACAGGCTGGAAGCGATAGGGGCCGCGACGCTGCTGCCCGCACATGGCCCCGTGCTTCCGGCTTTGGACAATAAGTGCCGCGAGTACCGGGACCACCGCGAGCAGCGCCTTGACCAGATCAGGGCGGCACTGAAGCACTTGGGCAGTGACGCGGCGATCGCGGAAGTCACCGACGCCGTGTATCCCGACGTCGACCCATCTGTCAGGTGGGCCGCTGAGACATCCGTTGCTGCCCAACTGGATTACCTCCGAAGCTGAACCCGGACGGTAGGCTTGGGCCCATGCGTATCGCCCGGTTTGTAGTTGATTCTGATCCCCTTTACGGCGTTGTTGACGGTGAGCCCGGTAGTGAGGAAATCACTGTCATCAACGGCGACCCCTTCTTTAATGGCGTCGAACGTACCCATGTGAAGCACAAGCTCGAGGACGTCCGGCTCCTGGCGCCGATCATTCCCCGCAGCAAGGTCATTGGCGTCGGACGTAACTTCGCTGAGCACGCAGCGGAACTCGGCAACGAAGTTCCCCAGCAGCCCTTGTTGTTCCTGAAGCCGAACACTTCGGTGATCGGACCGAACGACCCCATCATCCTTCCGGAGTTCTCTGATGAGGTCTCCTTCGAAGCTGAGCTGTGCGTTGTCATCGGCCGCATCTGCAAGGACGTCCCGGAAGACCGCGTGGACGACGTCATCTTTGGTTACACCTGTGGCAATGACCTCACTGCCCGTGATGTCCAGAAGACCGACCTCCAGTGGGCGCGTGCCAAAGGGTTCGACACCTCAGCTCCGCTCGGCCCGTGGATTGAAACAGACCTCGACCACGAAGACCTCGCCATCCAGGGACGCCTCAACGGTGAACTCCGCCAGGACGGCAGCACCAGCCAGATGATCCGTGGCGTCCGCGAACTCGTCTCGATCGTTTCGCACGCGTTCACGCTGCTCCCCGGCGATGTCATCATGACCGGTACGCCCTCCGGCGTCGGCCTGGTCAGCGAGGGCGACCGCTTTGAGGTTGAGATTGAAGGCATCGGACGGTTGTCCAACCCGGTGGTTCGCCGCTAACGCAGCGCCACTGGAACATCGTGCCCGACGGCGGCACGCGCCTTTCGTACACGAGGTGAGTGCCGCCGTCGGGCGCTTTAAGGCGGAAAACCGACGCGGTGCCAAGCGGTAAAGTTGGAACTACTATGACTACTGCTTCTGCGTCGAACGCTGCCTCCAGCGCCATCCCTGCCGTCAACGCCGAGACTCCGGTCCGCGTCCGTTTTTGCCCGTCGCCCACGGGAACTCCGCACGTTGGCCTGATTCGTACCGCCCTGTTCAACTGGGCATATGCGCGCCACACCGGCGGCAAGCTGATTTTCCGCATCGAGGACACGGACTCTGCCCGTGACAGCGAGGAGAGCTACCACCAATTGCTGGACGCTCTTAAGTGGCTCGGCATCAACTGGGATGAGGGCGTAGAGGTGGGCGGCCCGCACGAGCCGTACCGCCAGTCCCAGCGTGGCGGGATCTACCAGGATGTCATCGCCAAACTCAAGGCCGGCGGTCACGTTTACGAGTCCTACTCCACGCCGGATGAAATCGAAGCCCGCCACAAAGCCGCCGGCCGCGATCCGAAACTCGGCTATGACGGGTTCGACCGCCACCTGACCGAGGAGCAGTTGGCGCAGTTCAAGGCTGAAGGACGCGAGGCTGTCCTGCGTCTGCGCATGCCGGACGAGGACCTGACCTTCAATGACCTCGTCCGCGGCGAGATCACCTTCAAGGCCGGCTCCGTGCCCGACTTCGCAGTGGTCCGCGCGAATGGCGCCCCGCTGTATACGTTGGTGAACCCGGTGGACGACGCACTCATGGGGATCACCCACGTCCTTCGCGGCGAGGACCTCCTGAGCTCCACTCCGCGACAGATTGCGTTGTACCGTGCGCTCTACGCGATCGGCGTGGCCGAGTACATGCCGGAGTTCGGGCACCTGCCCTACGTGATGGGCCAGGGCAACAAGAAACTCTCCAAGCGAGATCCCGAGTCGAGCCTGTTCCTGCACCGCGAGCGTGGCTTCATCCCCGAAGGCCTGCTCAACTACTTGTCGCTGCTCGGATGGTCCCTGAGCGCGGACGAGGACATTTTCACTGTTGAGCAACTCGTGGCCAGTTTCGACATCCATGATGTTTTGGGCAACCCGGCACGCTTCGATATCAAGAAGGCCGAGGCCATCAACGGAACGCATGTCCGCATGCTGGCTCCGGAAGACTTCAAGGAGCGGCTGGTCCCTTATCTCCGCGCTGCCGGTTTCGTAGGGGAGATCCTCACCCCGCGCCAGGAAGAGATTCTTGCCGAAGCAGCCCCGCTGGTCCAGGAGCGCATCACGCTCCTGGGTGAGGCTCCGGAGATGCTGGCGTTCCTCTTCAAGGCCGACGACGCCATTGACGTGGCGGATGACGCCCGGAAGGGGCTCCCTGCCAATCTGGACGAGGTCCTCGACGCTGCCCTGGCCGCGCTTGAGCCGATCGGGGACTGGACTGCCGAGAACATCCAGACTGCCCTGAAGCAGGCACTGGTGGAGGACTTGGGAATCAAGCCTCGTGCCGCCTTCGGGCCCGTTCGCACGGCCATCTCCGGCCGCCGCATTTCCCCGCCGCTGTTCGAGTCCATGGTGATCCTGGGCAAGGATTCTTCCTTGGCCCGAGTTCGCGCCTTCCGCGGCTAAAAGGGCGGCTTCAGTCATGGTTATCTCAAGTTCCTTCGGCACCATCCGCGGTGTTCTCTTCGACATCGATGACACCCTGGTGGACCTTGAGTACGCCATGACCACTGCATTGCGTGACGTCAGCGAGCATCTCCTGCCCGGCCTTGACCAGGCCGGGTGGGTGAAGTTCGGCCGCATCTTTACTCACGAGACCACGCATTTCTATGATCGTTATCTGGCCGGTGAGCTGACCTTTAATGAACAGCGGCTGCTTCGCGGCAGGGCTGCCCTGGGGCACTTCGGTGTGGAACTTGGTGAAGGCGAAGAGTCCCACGCCTGGGTTTCCGAGTATCACCAGCGCCAGACGGCTTATGTGAGGGCATTCGACGACGTCGAAGGGGTCCTCGATGCCCTGGACGCCGCCGGCATTCCCTACGGAGCCGTCAGCAACAACGTGCACGACTACCAGCGCGCCAAACTGGACGGCGCAGGTCTTTCCCGCATCAAGGTGCTCGTGGGCACCGATACTGTGGGCGTGCCGAAGCCGGATCCTGCCATTTACCTCGAGGGCGTGCGCCTTCTGGGCACGTCGGCGGGGGAGACCCTTTACGTCGGGGACAACAGGCTGCTCGATGCTGATGGCGCCTCAGCGGCGGGGCTGATTGGCGTATGGCTCAACAGGACCGGTGAAGTAGTTGAGGAGTTCACCGGGCGCCAAGTGGACTCCCTGACGCGGTTGCTGATGGCGGCGCCGGCAGTCGCTGATACTCACTGATTCACGACTGAAATCATGTGATGCAGGTAACGGCTTCTCGATTTGTGCAGGTGGCAAGACTCCGGTAGAGTCATTACTCGTGCTGAGGGGCACGGAGGGAAAAGCTGAGGGAAACCAAAGCTGGGAACTCCGGCCTGATAGTCACTTTGGGATATGGTGTAATTGGCAACACTACGGTTTCTGGTACCGTCATTCTAGGTTCGAGTCCTGGTATCCCAGCTCTGAAAATCCGCGTGAACACGCAGGAATTTCGGAAGTTCCGGTCGCTGAAGCGATTTGGAGCGAAGCTGAAAGTGTGAAATACTCATTCAGCTTGATCGCCGGAAACGGTGATAAAAAGTGCAAGGCCCCATCGTATAGCGGCCTAGTACGCCGCCCTCTCACGGCGGTAACGCGGGTTCGAATCCCGCTGGGGTCACCACCGAATCCCCCGGAACAACTGTTCCGGGGGATTTCTTTTTGCCTCCGTTTTGCACATAAGCACTGGCCAGCGCCCCGGAGGGGGATCGGACTGGCATGATGATGCTGTGACCGCAAACGAAGACCCGGCAGCTACCCGGCAAACCCCCGTACCCCAAGGTGCGGCACGCGCCGTCGAGGCCTTGGAAGCTGCCCGCGCGGAATTGGCGGAAACCACACTGCCGCTGGCCGTGCCGGAGGCGCAGGAAGCCCGCCAATGGATACGCGAATCACTTGCGCAGCTCGATGACTATGTGATTCCCCGGTACCGCAGCTTGGATGCTCCTCTGCTGGCCGTCGTCGGGGGTTCCACGGGGGCGGGAAAGTCCACGTTGGTCAATGCGCTGGTGGGTTACCCCGTCACCAGGTCAGGTGCCATCAGGCCCACCACACGCCAACCCATCCTCCTGCATCATCCCCGGGACGCCGAATGGTTCGAAGGACACCGGATTCTTCCCAGCTTGGATCGTATCCGGGGCACCGTGTCGTCCAATCCGGTGCCGGCCAATCAGGCAGGCGCCGCTCCGGACGCCCAGGCCATCACCTCTTTGGTATTGGTGGGGCATGACTCCGTGCCGCAGGGCATCGCGCTCCTGGATGCTCCGGATGTCGACTCGATCTCGGATGACAACCGCAGGCTCGCCGGACAATTGCTCGCTGCCGCTGACCTTTGGGTGTTTGTCACCACCGCAAACCGCTACGCCGACGCCGTTCCTTGGCGGCTGCTCCTGGATGCGGCGTCGCGCGACATCACCGTAGCCGTGGTCCTGGACAGGGTGCCGCCTGCGGCGGAAGAAGAAGTCAGGGCCGACCTCAAGGCCATGCTTGACCGGCAGGGACTCGGGGCTGCGGAGCTTTTTGTGGTGCCGGAAAGCGCCTTGGACGGGCTGGGCATGCTGCCGGAAGAATCGGTGGAAGGGCTGCGACAATGGCTCGGAGCCTTGGCAGCGAATGCAGCAGGCAGGGCGGAGGTCGCCCGCCGGACGCTAAATGGAGCTGTCAAAGCCGTCAGCGTCCGCTTGGAGGGCATCGCCGAGGCGGCGTCAGCCCAGGATGCGGCTGCTCATGAGCTCCGGGCTATCTGCGTCCAGGAGTATGAGCAGGCGCTTTCCCGCATCCTCGAAGCCACCAAGGACGGTGCGCTGCTTCGGGGAGAGGTGCTGGCACGGTGGCAGGACTTTGTGGGCACCGGAGAGTTCTTCCGGGCCTTGGAGCAGAACATCGGGCGGATGCGGGACCGGGTGGGGGCATTCTTCCGGGGTGAACCGGCTCCTGCTGTGAAGGTGGAGACCGCCATTGAGACCGGACTGCAGGCAGTGATCCTGGATGAAGCAGCCAACGCGGCGGAGAACGTGGACAGGCGGTGGAGATCCGAGGCTGCCGGACGTCACCTCCTTGGTGCCGACGACCTGTCCGGAACGAGCGAGGGCTTCGATGCCAAGTCCGCCGCCGGCATTCGGTCTTGGCAGGAAGGGCTGATGGAGATGATCCGCACCCAGGGCCAGGGGAAACGAACCCAGGCCCGCTGGTTGTCCTTTGGCGTCAACGGACTGGGCGCTGCCCTCATGGTGGTGGTGTTCTCCATGACTGCGGGCTTGAGCGGACTCGAGATTGGAATCGCCGGCGGCACGGCAGTAGTTGGCCAGAAGCTGCTGGAGGCCGTGTTCGGCGAGGATGCTGTGCGTCGCCTTGCACAGCAAGCCCGGGATGACCTGCACACGCAGTGCCAGCGGCTATTGGATGATGAACGGCAGCGTTTCCTGGACCGCCTTGAAGCGGTGCATCCGCGTTCCGGGAACCAGTTGGCCGGACATGCCAAGACCCTGCGCCGCTTGGCAGGAGCCGCATGAGCCGCCACGGCCAGGTCCGCGAGGCCTCCCAGTTGCAGCGCAGGCTGGAGGCCCTTAATACGGCCCGCGAACTCGCAGAAGGCGTGCTTCCGGAGGAGAACCTTCAATCGGTCTACGAGGTCTTGGAGCGAGCCACCTCCAGGCGCTCCTTATCGGCCGGACACACGGTGGTGGGATTTTTTGGGGCTACCGGGAGCGGGAAGTCCTCTCTGTTCAATGCCGTGTCAGGAAGCGACCTCGCAACAGCGACGGCGCGGCGCCCCACCACCTCGGCGCCGCTGGCGGGAATATGGGGTGAGGAGGGCAGCGGCCCGCTGCTCGACTGGCTCGATGTCAAGGAACGCCACGCGCTGCCCTCGGTCCCCGGGTTGGCTGACGCGGACACTGGCTTGGTGCTTTTGGATTTGCCGGACTTCGACTCCACCAGGGCGGAGAACCGGGAGATTGCCCAGCGGATGACAGGCATGGTTGATGTCCTGGTGTGGGTTCTTGATCCCCAAAAGTACGCTGACGCCGCGGTGCATAACGACTTCCTTCAGCCCATGGCTTCCCACGGGGCCGTCACCTTGGTTGTCCTGAACCAGGTGGACAAGCTCAGTGCGGCCGACGCTTCTGCAGTCATGGAGTCCCTGAAAGGCATCCTGGAACGTGACGGTCTGGGCAAGGTGCGTGTGGTCGGTGCATCTGCCGTAACAGGCACCGGCGTACAGGACGTCCGTGCGGCCATCAGGAACGTCGTGGTCCAACGGGAAGCAACAACGCGCAGGCTCGCGGCCGACGTCGCCAAAGCCGGCACGGAACTTGCCGGGGCATCCGGTGAAGGTGAAGCCCGTGGCATCACTGCAGGGGCCACAGCGCGGCTGGCCTCTGAATTGGCGACGGCGGCCAACGTGCCGGTGGTGGTGGACGCCGTCCAACGCTCTTTCAAGAGGGAATCGGCCCGAAGAACGGGGTGGCCGGTGACGCGCTGGTTGCTGCGCTTCCGTCCGGACCCTTTGCGGAGGCTGAACCTGGGGCGTGAGGATACCCGGCCCGATCTCAGCCGGACATCCTTGCCGCCTGCCGGTGCGCCGGAGCGGGCACGAACCGATGCTGCGGTCCGGGATTTCGCGGACGAAGCGTCAGCGGGTGCTCCCGGGCCTTGGCGGGCAGCCATCCGCGCTGTGGCGAGGGACGGCAGGGAACAGTTGCCTGATGCTTTGGACCAGGCCATAGCCGGCACGGACCTGAAGACAACGCAGCGGCCGCTGTGGTGGGTGCTGTTTAACACGTTCCAGTGGCTGGCACTGGTGCTGGCCGTTGGAGGCCTGGGCTGGCTGGGGATCCTGGCAGCGCTGGGCTACTTCCAGATGCCTGTGCCCGAGGTGCCGCGGACGGAGGGATGGCCTTGGCCGACCTTGATGGTGGCCGGGGGAGTCCTGCTGGGAATCGTCCTCGCCATTGCCGGCCGGATCGTGGGCGGATGGGCGGCCACGCTACGGGCCTCCCGGGCCGGGAAGCGGTTGAAGACCGCAGTGGCGGCCGTTGCCGGGCAAAGGATCGTGGAACCGGTGGACGTCGAGATCACGCGGCTGAAGGCGTTCAATGCAGCGCTGAAGGTGGCACGTTCTGCCTAGGAGCTTAGAGGCTGAAGAACGCTGAGCCTAGAGGGCTGCTGCCGCATCCCTGACTTTGATGAGGGTGCGCAGGTTCCTGGTGGTAGTGCCGGCTTTGTATCGTGCCTTGGCGGAAAGCTTGCTGAAAGGGCTCTCAAGCGTGCCGCCGGCAGGGGCCAGCCACGCCGACGCCTCCGGGCCCAGGCGCGCCTGTTCCACACCGCCCAAGGCTTCGCCGGCCTCAAAGAGCTCATCCAGCATCGCTGTATCGGATGCCAAGGTGATGTAAGTGTGCGTGGATTTGTCCTCAGCTGGGTAAGGGCAGGCGTCAACCAGTTCGCCCACGCGGGCCGCGGAGAGCACCACCACCCAGGCGTCGTAGCCGAACGTCTTCCGCAGGCATTCCTCGAACTGCTTTTTGACCTCCTGAGCGTTGAGTTCGCTCTGCAGCACCACGTTTCCGCTGGCTAGAAGGGTTTTGACCTTGGTAAACGGGTAGTCCTGGAGGGCAGCTTTGAGGTCCGCCATCTTGATGTTGATGCCACCCACATTGATGCCGCGCAGGAAGACGGCGTAGTTGCCCATGCCGATCCTTAGTCGTTGTTCTTCCGCAGGGCTTCGGTCAGCACCCGTGCGGCATTGCAGACTACTTCGGCGTGCAGGCGGCCCGGCTGGCGGGTGAGGCGTTCAATCGGACCTGAGATGGAGACAGCGGCAATGACCCTGCCGGACGGTCCGCGGACGGGGGCCGAGACTGAGGCGACCCCAGGCTCGCGTTCGCCGAGGCTCTGACCCCAGCCCCGGCGTCGTACTCCTGCCAGGACGGTGGGCGTAAAGCGGGCGTTTTGCAGCCCTTCAAGGAGGCGGTCGTGATCTTCCCAAGCCAACAGGACCTGGGCGGCGGAGCCTGCTTTCATGGACAGTTGGGTTCCCACCGGAATGGTGTCGCGCAGGCCGATGGGACGTTCTGCGGAGGCGACACAGACACGCCAGTCGCCCTGCCGGCGGAAGATCTGGGCACTTTCACCAGTAGCGTCCCGCAGCTGGATTAGGACCGGTCCGGCGGAGGCGATCAGCCGGTCTTCACCGGCAGCGGACGCGAGCTCCACCAAGCGGCTGCCAAGCACGAAGCGTCCCTGGATGTCGCGGCTCACCAAGCGGTGGTGGACCAGCGCCAGCGCAAGCCGGTGAACCGTAGGCCGGGCAAGGCCCGTGGCCGCTACAAGTTGCGCGAGTGTCGTGGGCCCGGCCTCGAGCGCATCGAGTACCTGGGCCGCTTTATCAATGACACCGACTCCACTAGAATTGTCCATGTAATGATATTGCCGTCTCAATATCTGAGATGCAAGTTCTTTCGCTGGCCTATTTCGCAGCGATGCTGCTTCAGTGGACAAAGAACAACGCAACAAGCCAACGCAGTGAAGGGAGCAAGGCCGTGGGAAAGACACTGGCCGAGAAAGTCTGGGACGCGCACGTGGTGCGCAAAGGTGAAGGCGAAGGAGCCAACGCCCAGCCCGATCTTCTCTTCATCGACCTTCACCTGGTTCACGAAGTGACCTCACCGCAGGCGTTCGAAGGCCTGCGGCTGGCCGGGCGGCCCCTGCGCCGCGTTGACCTCACCATCGCAACCGAGGACCACAACACTCCCACGCTGGACATCGACAAGCCAATTGCCGACCTCACCAGCCGCACCCAGATTGAAACCCTGCGCGCCAACTGCAAGGAATTCGGCGTGCGCCTCCACTCGCTGGGGGACAAGGAACAAGGGATTGTGCACGTTGTGGGCCCGCAGTTGGGCCTGACCCAGCCCGGTATGACCGTGGTCTGCGGCGACTCCCACACCTCCACCCATGGAGCCTTCGGCGCGCTGGCCATGGGCATTGGTACTTCCGAGGTGGAACACGTCATGGCCACCCAGACGCTGTCCCTGAAGCCGTTCAAAACCATGGCCATCAACGTTGAAGGCACCTTGCGTCCCGGCGTGAGTGCCAAGGACATCATCCTGGCGGTCATCGCCAAGATCGGCACCGGCGGCGGCCAGGGCTATGTCCTGGAATACCGGGGCTCGGCCATTCGCGCCCTGTCCATGGACGCGCGCATGACCATCTGCAACATGTCCATCGAAGCCGGTGCCCGCGCCGGCATGGTGGCCCCGGACCAGACCACCTACGATTACATGCAGGGCCGTCCGCATGCGCCGGAGGGCGCTGACTGGGACGCCGCCGTCGAGTACTGGAACACGCTCCACACTGACCCCGACGCCACCTTTGATGTTGAGGTGGACCTGGACGCGGACACCCTGGAACCCTTCGTGACCTGGGGTACCAACCCCGGCCAGGGCGTTTCCCTCTCGGCCAAGGTGCCCTCCCCGGAAGACTTCGGCGACGAGAACGCCAAGGCTGCGGCCGAGCGTGCGCTGCAGTACATGGGACTGGAAGCCGGTACGCCCATGAAGGACATCCGCGTGGATACGGTCTTCCTGGGCTCCTGCACCAATTCCCGCATCGAGGACCTCCGTGCCGCTGCGGACATCATCCGCGGCCGTGAGAAGGATCCCAAGGTCCGCATGCTGGTGGTTCCCGGTTCGGCCCGTGTCCGATTGGAAGCCGAAGCCGAGGGCCTGGACAAGGTGTTCAAGGAATTCGGTGCCGAGTGGCGCTTTGCCGGATGCTCCATGTGCCTGGGCATGAACCCGGACCAGCTGGAGCCGGGAGAGCGTTGCGCATCAACATCCAACCGTAACTTCGAGGGCCGCCAAGGCAAGGGTGGCCGCACGCACTTGGTCTCACCCGTCGTCGCCGCCGCAACCGCTGTGCGTGGAACGCTGAGCTCGCCATCGGATCTTGAGTCCGCCTCGGCCGCCAGCCTGACCGGAACCGCAGTCTAGGAGGATCATCATGGAAGCATTCACCACCCACACCGGCATCGGCGTGCCACTGCGCCAAAGCAACGTGGACACCGATCAGATCATCCCCGCGGTGTACCTCAAGCGCATCACGCGAACCGGCTTCGAAGATGCCCTGTTTGCCGCCTGGCGCAAGGATGAGTCCTTCATCCTCAACCAGGCCCCGTTCAACGCCGGTTCCGTCCTGGTGGCCGGTCCGGACTTCGGGACGGGTTCCTCCCGTGAGCATGCTGTCTGGGCACTGAAGGACTATGGTTTCAAAGCCGTACTGTCTTCCCGCTTTGCCGATATCTTCCGCGGAAACTCCGGCAAGCAGGGCCTGCTGGCCGCCCAGGTGGCGCAGGACGATATTGAACTCATCTGGAAGGTGCTGGAGAACGCTCCCGGCACCGAGGTCAAGGTTGATCTGGTGAGCAAAACCGTGGAGTGCGGCAACGTTGTGGCTCCGTTCGACATTGATGACTACACCCGATGGCGGCTGCTGGAAGGCCTTGATGACATCGGCCTGACCCTGCAGCACGAAGAAGACATCACGGCCTATGAAGCTACCCGGCCATCCTTCAAGCCGAAGACGCTTCCCGCCAAGGTCGAGGCTGGATAACGCCTTCAGCCAAGGCTGCAGAGCTATGGATTGCTGACCGGTGGACACTCTGGGGGAGTGTCCACCGGTCCTTTTTCGTCAAGGGCCAATCGATGCCTGAAACGTGCCGCGGAAGGTGCGTCCATTTCGGTTCGGTAACGCAAGCTTCTATGCTTAGCTGGAGCCTTTGTAAGTTTGGGGGGCGAGTAGTCGTGAGGAAACCGGTATAGATGAGTAGTGTTCTGACAATCCGCGGTGGCGTCCCGTTAACTGGACGAGTGACCGTTCGCGGTGCCAAGAACCTGGTGCCCAAGGCCATGGTGGCGGCGTTGCTGGGCAGCGAACCATCGGTGCTGAGGAACGTGCCGGAAATCAAGGATGTAGAGGTTGTCACCAGCCTCTTGAAGCTGCACGGTGTGACAGTCGTGAAGGATCCGGTCACGGGGGACCTTACCCTGGATCCCAAGGACGCCAAGACGGCTTCCAGTACAGCCATTGACGCCCACGCCGGGGATTCCCGTATACCCATCCTGCTGTGCGGACCCCTGATCCACGCCATCGGCGAGGCCTTCATCCCTGATCTGGGTGGCTGCAAAATTGGCGACAGGCCCATCGACTACCACCTGAACGTGCTGCGCCAGTTCGGTGCAGTGGTGGAGAAGCGCCCTGGTGGCATCCACATCTCGGCACCGCACGGCCTCCACGGAGCCAAAATTTCCCTCCCGTATCCTTCGGTTGGTGCCACTGAGCAGGTGCTTCTGAGCGCCACTCGGGCCGAAGGCATCACTGAACTCATTGGTGCCGCCACTGAGCCGGAGATCATCGACCTCATTGCGGTCCTGCAGAAAATGGGTGCCATCATCAGCGTCCAAACGGACCGCACCATCAGGATTGAAGGCGTCAAGGATCTTCGCGGGTACAACCACCGTGCTCTTCCGGACCGCAACGAGTCCGCGTCCTGGGCGTCCGCTGCATTGGTGACCCGGGGCGACATCTTCGTTGAAGGCGCCTCCCAGCGGGACATGATGACTTTCCTCAATACCTACCGCAAAGTGGGCGGCGGGATGGACATCGGCGACGACGGCATCCGCTTCTACCACCAGGGTGGCAAGCTCTCGCCGCTGGTCTTGGAGACGGACGTGCACCCAGGCTTCATGACGGACTGGCAGCAGCCGTTGGTAGTGGCCCTGACGCAGGCCGAGGGGGTTTCGATTGTTCACGAGACCGTTTACGAGAACCGGTTCGGCTTTACTGATGCTTTGGCCCGGATGGGCGCAAACATCCAGGTGCACCGCGAGTGTTTGGGCAGTGTCCCGTGCCGGTTCGGGCAGCGGAACTTCCTTCACTCCGCCGTCATTTCAGGACCCACCCCGCTCCGTGGCACCGACATCGATATCCCGGACCTTCGGGGCGGCTTCAGCCACCTTATTGCGGCACTGGCAGCCACCGGTACCTCCAGGGTGACCGGCATCGACATCATCAACCGCGGTTACGAGCGCTTCACCGAAAAGCTGGCCGGCCTGGGCGCCGACTTCGATATCACCACCACCAAGTAGCGGGGGATCCTTTGAAGGAATCGGCCAAGAGCCGTGCCACGTTCATGCTGCTGGCGGGCCTGGCGCGCCCCTTGATGAACCTTCTGATGGCCAAAAAGTGGGAAGGTGTTGAAAACCTTCCACCCGGTGGCTTCATCGCTGTGCCAAACCACTGCACCGAGATCGACCCCATCGTTATCGGACACATGGTTTACAACCAGCAACGGCCACCACACTTCCTGGCGAAGAAGGGTCTTTTTAAAGTGCCTGTGCTCGGGAGCTTGTTGGATGCAACCAAGCAGATACCCGTTGAACGCTCGACGGCGGGAGCGAACCGCTCACTGCAAGTCGCCAAAGAAGTGGTGGATGCCGGCGGTGCCATCATCATCTATCCCGAAGGCACCCTGACCCGGGACCCGGATCTGTGGCCCATGAAGGGCCACACAGGAGCTGCCAGGCTCGCGCTCCAAACAGGCGCGCCTGTTGTCCCCATGGCACACTGGGGTGCGCAGGACGTCTTCCCGCGTTATGCCAAGCGCTTCCACATTTTCCCGCGCAAGACAGTGCGGGTCCTCGTCGGGAAACCGGTGGACCTCAGTGCTTTCGCGGACCGGCCGATGGACCGCGCCACCCTGACTGAGGCAACAGAGGTGATCATGGATGCCATTACCGGGCTCCTGGCGACCCTTCGCAACGAGCCCGCACCGGCCGAGCGCTGGGATCCGGCTGTTCACAAACAGTCAAAGCACGGCCGTTTCGTAGAGCGCGGATCCTCCGATGCGCCGGAACCCGAGGAAGGTAAATGACCATTCTTCAGAGCCCTCCCCAGGTCCCGGACATCGTGGCGGTTTTGGGTGCCGGATCGTGGGGCACCACGTTTGCCAAAATCCTTGCCGATGCGGCAGCGGCCGCCGGCGTTGAGCGAAGCATCCGGATCTGGGGCCGACGTCCCGAGGTGGTGGAGCAGATCAATTCGCTGCATCGCAATACTCAGTACCTGAAAGACATTGAGCTCCCCGAAACCGTCACCGCGTCCACGGATGTGGCCAAAGTACTGAAGGACGCCGCCTTGGTGGTGCTCGCTGTTCCCGCCCAATCCTTGAGGCCACAACTGAGCGAGTGGAAGCCGCTACTGGCCCCCGATGCTGTGGTGGTATCCCTGATGAAGGGATTGGAGCTGGGGACCGACGCCCGGATGAGTGAGGTCATTGCGCAGGAACTGGGCCTTCCCGCATCCCGGGTAGCAGTGGTTTCCGGTCCCAATCTGGCGATGGAGATTGCCAGGGAGCAACCCACGGCCTCTGTGGTTGCTTGCAGCGACGCCGATACCGCCGCTGCCATTGCTCTGTCCTGCACGGCACCCTATTTCCGGCCATACACCAGCACGGATGTTGTGGGTGTGGAAATCGGCGGGATCGTCAAGAACGTCATCGCCCTTGCTGTGGGCATCTGCGAAGGCCGGCAGATGGGCGACAACACCAAGGCCTCGGTCATTACCCGGGGACTTGCCGAGACCTCGCGGCTCGCCCTGGCCCTCGGCGGTGAAGCCCAGACCATGGCCGGCCTGGCCGGCTTGGGCGACCTTGTGGCCACCTGTTCATCGGCGTTATCGCGCAATCACACCGCGGGCCGCCTGCTCGGCGAGGGACTCAGCCTGGAAGAGGTCGCAGAACAAATGACGCAGACCGCCGAAGGCATTAAGTCCGGCGCCGCCGTGCACGAGCTGGCCGGAAAATTGAACGTTGAAATGCCCATTACGGCAGCCGTGGTAGCGGTGCTGGAAGGCAGAATGTCCGTAGATGACCTGGGACCGCGTTTGCTGGCCCGGGCACTGAAGTCCGAAGGCGACTACTGATGGTGATTGATCACTCCACCCCCGCGACGAACCGTCCCCGAGTAGCTGTTCTTTTCGGCGGGCGCTCCAGCGAACATGCCGTCAGTTGCGTCACAGCCGCCGGCGTCATGGGAGCCATCGACAAGAACAAGTACGAGGTCATTCCCATTGGCATCGCAAAATCGGGGCAATGGGTCCTGGCCTCGGGCGACACCAGCGAATGGTCCTTGAGCTCGGCAGCGCTTCCCGAAGTGGCGCCATCGGGAAAGACCGTTACCTTGGCCGAAGTGGGTGGCGAACACCAGTTGATCGTGACCGAGCCCAACGCCGTCCCGCAAGAGCTGGGATCCGTGGATGTGGTGTTTCCGCTGCTTCATGGTCCGTGGGGCGAGGACGGAACCATCCAAGGCCTCCTGGAACTCTCCGACACCCGCTATGTAGGTGCCGGCGTCCTGGCCTCCGCGGTGGGGATGGACAAGCACTTCATGAAGGTGGTGTTCGAGGCTGCCGGCCTCAGCGTTGGACCCTACATCGCAGTGACTGATCGCGAATGGCTGACAGATGCCGAGGCTGTCCGAAAGCGCGTGGACAAGCTCGGGTTCCCTGTGTTCGTCAAGCCCGCCCGCGCCGGTTCGTCCATGGGAATCTCCAAAGTGGATTCCCTGGAGGGGCTGGATGCGGCAATAGAAGAAGCCCGGCGGCACGATCTCAAGCTGGTGATCGAAGCCGGCATTGTGGGCCGCGAAATTGAATGCGCCGTCCTTCAGGGACGTGGCACCGACGCGCCCCGCACCTCAATGCCCGGTGAAATTGCGGTAGCAGCCGGGGAGCACCAGTTTTATGACTTTGCCGCCAAATACGTTGAAGACGGTGCGGCCGCTCTGAGCTGCCCGGCCGATATGCCGGAAGAAGCCATCAGCCGGGTCCGCGATCTGGCTGCCGTGGCTTTCGATGCCGTCGGAGCCGAGGGCCTGAGCCGCGTGGACTTTTTCTACACCCCCGCAGGCGAACTGGTCATCAACGAGATCAACACCATGCCCGGTTTCACGCCAAAAAGCATGTACCCGCAAATGTGGGCGGCATCAGGCCTGTCTTACGGCGAGCTGATCGATGAACTTATTCATCTGGCCTTGACCCGGAAAACCGGCCTGCGCTGACGGGCGGCCCGTGGGCCGGTACAACTTGCAGGGCTACTTGCCGGACGGCAGGTTCTGCAGGTCTTCCTGACCCACGCACTTGCCGGTGGCCTTGATCTTGCCGACAGCGGCTGCGAGTTCAGTGAGCACAGTTGCGGAGCTGATGTTGGCCGCTTCAAGTTTGACCGGATCGATCAGGATCTCAGTGGCAGGTTCCCGGCCAAACGTGGTGAGCGTGTAAACGGGATCGCCTTCTTTGATGACCCAATCGATGTCATTGACGCTCACGCAGCGGTCCGTGGTGGGCCCGGGAACATTCACTCCACATCGGAGAATGACCTGCGACGGCTCACCCCATGCTGCCGTGGCCTGGCTGTTGGTCTTGCGCAGCGAGGCATCGCCGATCCGGTCAGGCAAAGCAACCATCATCGGAGCGCAGGCCGGGTTGGCAGCGTCGGCCGCGGCCGTGACATCAACGGCAGGGGAACATGCCGACAAAGCGAGGACGGACGCAAAGGCCATGGAAACAGTCAGGGCTATCCGGCGGAGGGTCTTTCGGTGCATCCATCCAGCCTATCCCGCACGGGCGGCCCTACGGATCCGCGTATTCCCGGTCACATGTCCGCCGGCACTTGGGGGCAGCTGCGCGGCATTATTCTGTCAGTGGATCGCGATAGCGTAGAGCCGTGCCCGCAGAACAAATAACCGTCCAAGACCTTTCGGAATCCGAGCTCCTTGCCCGGATCTTTCCGCGCCTGAACCACAGCCCCGGCATCTTGCTGGGCCCGGGAGACGATGCCGCCCTGGTGGCCGCGCCGGACGGGCGCACCTTGATCTCCATCGACACCCAAACCCAGGACCAGGACTTCAGGTTGGAGTGGAACAACGGCTACCGGACTACCGGATACGACGTCGGGTGGAAGGCTGCGGCGCAAAATCTCAGCGACATCAATGCGATGGGCGGCAGCGCCACCTCCCTGGTTGTCAGCCTTACCATGCCACCGGAAACTCCCGTCAGGTGGGTCGAAGACTTCGCCGACGGCCTGACGGCGGCAATTATCGGATTGGGTGCCCCTGACTGTTCTGTGGCGGGTGGAGACCTCGGAAGGGGCCGCGAGCTGGCGGTGACGGTGGCCGTCGTCGGAACCCTCAGTGGCGTGGCGCCCGTGCTGCGTTCCGGAGCCAGGCCCGGAGACG
Source organism: Arthrobacter sp. R3-55 (assembly GCF_054161505.1). Classification (NCBI taxonomy): domain Bacteria; kingdom Bacillati; phylum Actinomycetota; class Actinomycetes; order Micrococcales; family Micrococcaceae; genus Arthrobacter; species Arthrobacter sp. R3-55. The sequence goes on from NZ_CP096423.1 coordinate 1,852,885, forward strand.
TGGTGGCTGTTGCAGGGACCTTGGGCAGGGCCGCTGCCGGTTGGGCGTTGTTGGAAAGCACATTTCCCATGGACAGCCTGAACGAGGAACAGCGGGCGTTGGTGGAAAGCCAGTGCCGCCCGGAACCCCCTTTGGCTGCAGGGCCCTTGGCTGCGAGGGCAGGCGCAACTGCCATGATGGATATTTCCGATGGCCTGCTTCGGGATGGCAGCAGGCTTGCTGCGGCCAGCCAGGTTGCCCTTGACTTCGACCCTGTGGCCTTGAAGGCCAATGCTCTGCCGCTGGAACCCGCTGCCGTTTTCCTGGGTCGGGACGCAATGTCTTGGGTCCTGGGCGGGGGAGAGGACCACGGATTGCTGGCCACCTTCCCGGCAGGAATTCAGCTGCCGCAGGGGTTCACTGCGATAGGCTCAGTTCAAGCCGTTGTCGAGCCACCAGGCAGCGGCGTCCGGATCGCCGGGCAAGCTGCTGACACCGTTGGATGGGATCACTTTGCAGACTAAGATCGCCGCGAATGCGCACGCCATGAAACGTTGGCTAGGCAAGGCGGAGGTGGTCCTTGGCAACCACAGTGATCGCCTGAACGCGATTAACATCTTCCCGGTAGCCGATGGCGATACCGGCACCAACCTGTACCTCACGGTCCGTGCAGCGGTGTCCGCCCTTGATGGCACCACGCCGGATATCACCGAAACGGGTAACAACGTCGGCGCGGTTTTATCCCGCGCCGGACAAGCGGCCATGGAACAGGCACGGGGTAATTCGGGCACTCTGTTCGCAGTCTTCCTGTGTGCCGTTGCCGAGCCATTGGCCGGTAAATCGCGCCTGAGTGCCCCGCTGCTTGCCACGGCGTTGAACAGGGCCCAGATCCGGGCCTGGTCCGCGTTAAGTGAGCCGGTGGCAGGAACCATGCTTTCGGTTCTGGAAGCGGCCTCGGACGCTGCGCAGGCTGTGGATGCTTCCCAAAACTCCGACGACAGCAACCATGCCCTGGGCCTTGCACTTGACGCCATTGTGGAGGCTGCCTACCAGGCAGTTGTCCGAACCGAGGGCGAACTGGCCCAACTCCAGGAAGCCCATGTGGTGGACGCCGGAGGCGTGGGGATGCTGCTGATCCTGGACTGCCTGCGTTCGGCGGTCCTGGGTGAAGAACTCCAAGACGAGCTTCTGGACGGGCTCCACGGCTATAAGCTGCAGGACCCGCACATTCATGAGCGCATGCCGGCCGATGACGGCGTGGAAGTAATGTGCACCATCAACTTGTCCCCGTTGAACGCAGCCATCCTGAGGCAGCGCCTTGATGAGATGGGTGATTCGGTCATCATGAGCCAGGTGGGTGCTGCCCCGGGGCAGGACGATGACGACGAATCAACGGTTGAAGCGAGCTACCGGTGGAGGGTCCACGTCCACGTTCCGAATCCCGATCCCGCAGTGGCACTGATTCGTTCACTGGGCGAGCCTACGGACATCGCAGTCAGCCAGTTGGCCTTGCCCAGTGCAGATGGCGGCGGTGCAGATGGCGACAGTGCAGATGGCGGTAAGCCGGGTGCTCATGGGCGCCCGCAAGAGCCCAGCGTTACAGGCCAGTCACGGCATGATTACTGAACTGGAACTACCCCTCGAGCGCAGAATCGGCAAGAGGTCCGCAGCAGTCATTGAAAAGCACCTGGGCCTCAAAACCACAGGTGCGTTGCTGAACTACTTCCCGCGCCGGTATTTGAGCCGTGGCGAGCTGACGCCCATCAGCGATCTTCCGCTGGATGAAGAAGTCACCCTGATTGCACGGGTGTTGTCCAACACCACCCGCCAGATGCGGGCCCGGCGCGGATCCATTACTGATGTAGTGGTAACCGACGAGGCCGGTGGAAACGGGGTTCAAGGCACCCTGAAAGTCAGTTTCTTCAACGGCTTCAGGGCCAAAGCGGAACTTCAGCCAGGCAGGCGGGCCATGTTCTCCGGAAAGGTCACCCGTTATGGCGGTGCGCTTGGCCTGACCAACCCGGACTTCCTGCTGCTGGATGAGGACCCGGAAGCTGAAGGCTCCCTCGACCCGGAGAAGCTTGCCGCCATGCCCATCCCGGTTTATCCGGCCACCGCTAAACTCACCAGCTGGTCCATCCATAAGGTGATCACCGCCTTGCTCCAGACCATGGAGCTTGAAGCCCTGGAAGACCCACTTCCCGCAAGCATTGTCCGCAGGGACGGGTTCCCCAGCGTAGCTGAGGCCTACCGGCTGATCCATTCGCCGGAGACAGCGAAGGATTGGCAACGCGCACAGGATCGTTTTCGGTACCAGGAAGCATTGGTGCTGCAGACTGCCCTGGCCAGGCGGCGAGCTCAGCTTGCGGCAGAGGAGGCCACCGCCCGCCGTGCCCGTCCCGACGGATTGCTCCGCAGCTTTGACCAAAACCTGCCGTTCACACTGACGGCCGGCCAATCCGCCGTCGGGAAGACGCTTGCTGAAGAACTGGCCCGGGATACGCCGATGAACCGGCTGTTGCAGGGCGAAGTGGGTTCCGGCAAGACCATTGTTGCCCTCAGGGCCATGTTGCAGGTGGTGGATTCCGGAGGCCAGGCCGCGCTGTTGGCGCCTACTGAAGTCCTGGCGGCGCAGCACTTCCACTCGATCCGCCGGACTTTGGGTTCGTTGGCACGGGACCATGTCTTTGGCGGGGCCGGGATGCTCGGTGGAGATTCGGGGCAGGAGTCGGTCCACGTGACGTTGCTGACGGGTTCCATGCCCACGGCGGCCCGCAAGCAGGCCATGCTGGACGCTGCCTCGGGAAACGCCGGAATCGTCATCGGCACCCACGCCTTGCTCAGTGATAAGACCAGCTTCCAGGACCTTGGCCTGATTGTGGTGGACGAGCAACACCGTTTTGGCGTCGAGCAGCGTGACGCCCTCCGGGCCAAGGCGCAGCGGCCGCCGCACCTGCTGGTCATGACGGCAACCCCCATTCCCCGCACGGTGGCCATGACGGTGTTCGGCGACCTTGAAACCTCCATCCTGGATGAGCTTCCGGCTGGTCGGGCTCCCATCTCCACGCATGTTGTGGGCCTGGTGGAAAACCCCGGTTGGGTGGACCGCATCTGGAAACGATCGCGTGAAGAGGTTGATTCAGGCCATCAGGTGTACGTCGTCTGCCCCAAAATTGGAACGGACGACGACGGCGACTTCAGCCCGGGAGAAGCGGAACCCAGCGACGCCGAACTCGCGGACGAAGGATCGGCGCGGGAGTTGGCATCGGTGACTGCCGTCGTCGAGAGCCTTCTGCAGGAGCCGGCGCTGGCTGGTGTCCCGGTGGCACCCCTTCATGGCCGGCAGGACCCGCAGCTTAAATCGGAGACCATGGCGTCCTTTGCTGCCAACGAGGTCAAGGTGCTGGTTTCCACCACCGTTATTGAGGTGGGTGTGGATGTCCACAACGCCACCTTGATGGTGATTCTGGACGCCGACCGTTTTGGAATTTCCCAACTTCACCAGCTCCGCGGCCGGGTAGGTCGGGGTGGTCTGCTGGGAACGTGCTTGTTGGTGACCACTTTGGAGCCTGACCATCCGAGCCGCCGACGCCTTGAGGCTGTGGCATCGACCACTGATGGGTTTGAGCTGTCCCAGGAAGATTTGAAGCTTCGGCGTGAAGGGGACATCCTCGGGGCTTCCCAATCCGGGGGGCGCTCAACGCTGAAGTTGCTCAGGGTCCTGGACCATGAAGACATCATTGCCCGCGCACGCACGGATGCCCAGGGCCTGGTTGCAGAGGATCCCACGCTCCTGCATCAGCCGGGACTGGCCGCAGCAATCGATCAGTACTTGAACCCCGAGAAGGAGGCGTTCCTTGAACGCGGTTAGAAACCCAGGCGGCCCTCGAGGCGCGTCGGTATCCGGAGCAACCCTGTGAGCCGGATCATTGCCGGAGTTGGTGGTGGGAACCCGCTGACCAGCGTCCCCGGAACCGCTACGCGGCCCACTACCGACCGCGTCAAGGAAGCCCTTTTCTCCAGGCTGGAATCCTTGGCGGTCATTGACGATGCCCGGGTTCTTGACCTGTATGCGGGCTCGGGAGCCTTAGGCATTGAGAGCGCCAGCCGTGGTGCCCGCAGCGTGGATCTGGTGGAGTTTGATGCCAAGGCGAGCGACGTCTGCCAACGCAATGCTGATTTGTTGAACCAATTGCTGGGCGGAAAAAGAGTTTCAGTCCACCGATCCAAGGTGGAGTCGTTCCTGGAGCGGACCCGTGAGGGCGTGCTGTGGGACCTGGTCTTCCTTGATCCGCCGTACCCTCTGGACGAGCCGGCCCTGAGCGCTGTGTTGACGAAGCTGGCGACATATCTGGATGAGGGGGCCGTGGTGGTTGTAGAGCGGAGTTCGCGCAGTCCCGAGCCGGAATGGCCCGGGACCATGGAATGCTTCGCCGACAAAAAGTACGGTGAGACCAAACTGTGGTTCGCCGAACCGGCTTAGCGGGTGGAACCGGACCCCTGGGCGGCAATCCGGTCCAGGTCCATTCCGGTGAGAACTGCGGCAGGATGGGGCCCGCGGGCCAGTAATTCCTTTGTCCATTCCGGGGACCATTTGCTGCGTGTGCCCACCAGGATAATATTCCCGGGGTAGCGGCCCTCAAACATGCCGGTTTCTGCGACCGCAGCGACGTCCGGCATGGCTTCCCGCAGGGCGGACACCTGGCTTCGCACCAGCGTCAGCGCCGGTTCGTCTCCCACATTGACGATCAGTACCCCCTCGGGACCCAATCGAGCCGCAGCTTCTTCGTAGAACTCCCGGCATGCGATGTGGGCCGGCGCTTCCGGCCCGGAGAAGATGTCGAGAATCACGACGTCGAATGCGGCCTCCGTGCCCAACTCCGCCAGGGCGTCGCGTGCGTCGCCAATATGGGTACTCAACAGAGTGTCTTGGGGCATGGGCAGCTTGTGGAGGACGAAATCCAGGAGTTCACGTTCCAGCTCCACGGCGTACTGCTCCGAACCGGGACGTGTTGCCTGGATGTAGCGGGCCAGGGTCAGCGCCCCCGCGCCCAGGTGCAGGGCTCGGATCGGTTCCCCGGGCCCGGCGGCCAAATCCACCACATGGCCGATCCTGCGCAGGTATTCATAAAAAATCTCCCGAGGATCTGCGAGGTTGACGTGGGATTGCTCGGCCCCGCCGATGCTCAGGATGAAGCTGCCCTCAATGAGGGTATCTGCGTCTATGGTGGCGTGCTGTCCCGTGGTCCGGAGATAGCGGGAGGCGTGGTGTCCGGGGCCGGTGGTACTCAGAGCCGGTCCTTGAGTGAGGCGAGGCGTTCTGCCGCTTCTTCAAGGACTGATGTCTTTTTGCAGAAGGCGAAGCGCAGCAGGCTGCGGGTGCGCTCGGCTCCTTCAGGATGACAGAAGACCGGTACCGGAATTGCAGCAACTCCCACCAGTGCGGGGAGGCGCCGCGCCAAGTCAACGGAATCGCGGATGCCCAAGGGAGCCGTGTCCACATTGATGAAGTAGGTGCCGCTGGGGCTGTACACGCCGAACCCTGCCGCACGCAGTCCTTCGGCCAGAATGTCGCGCTTGTGCTGCAGGGTAGTGGCAATACCTGTGTAGAACTCGTCGGGAAGGCCAAGACCAACAGCAATGGCGCCTTGGAAGGGCGTGCCCGAACTGTAGGTCAGGAACTGCTTCACTGTACGCACGGCAGAGACCAAGTGGTCCGGGCCGCTGAGCCAACCGATTTTCCAGCCAGTGAAGGAAAAGGTCTTACCGGCCGAGGAAATGGTGATGGTCCGTTCCGCTGCTCCCGGAAGGGACGTGACAGGGATGTGGTCCACACCGAAGGTCAAGTGTTCGTAAACTTCGTCACTGACAATGAGGGCGTCGTACTTGATGGCAAGCTCCACAATCTTGGCCAGGACCGGACGGGGAAAGACAGCGCCGGTGGGATTGTGCGGATTGTTCAGGAGCACCATGCGGGTTCGGTGACTGAACGCACTTTCAAGGGCTGACAGGTCCGGGAGGAAATCCGGGGCCTGCAAGGGCGCAGTAACGTGGGTGGCACCTGCCAGTCCGATGATGGCGCCGTAGGAGTCATAGAAGGGTTCGAAAGTCAGGACTTCGTCACCCGGCTGGATGAAAGCGAGCAGTGTTGCCGCGATGGCCTCCGTTGCACCGGTGGTGACAAGCACTTCGGTCTCGGGGTCAGGGGTCAGGCCGTAAAAGCGCTGCTGGTGTGCCGTGATGGCTTCCCTCAGGACGGGAAGGCCTTTGCCGGGTGCGTACTGGTTGGCCCCGGATGCAATGGCCGACCGGGCTGCCCTCTTGATCTCATCGGGCCCGTCTTCGTCCGGAAAACCCTGGCCAAGGTTGATGGCCCCGGTGGAGACAGCGAGGGTGGTCATTTCCTCAAAGATGGTCACTCCCAGCCCTCCTTCCGGTGAGAGGAGGTTGGCCCCTGTCGCAGCCCGCTGCCAAGGTGCCGGGGCGGTGTCCGGAATGGTCCCGGCGCTCGTATCAAGGGAGGGTCTGGTGCCTGCGGATGCCATGTGTGCCATGGTATCCCGGCGAAGCTATGGGGTAGGTTCGTCTCATGAGACGAGCGGTATGCCCCGGATCCTTTGACCCTATCCATAATGGACATCTCGAAGTCATTGCCAGGGCCGCCGGCCTGTTTGACGAAGTCATTGTGGCCGTGTCCACCAACTACGCCAAGAAGTACCGGTTCGGCCTGGAAGACCGGATGGAAATGGCCCGCGAAACGCTGGCATCCCTTCGTGGAATCATTGTTGAGCCCATGGGTGAGGGGCTTCTGGCCGACTACTGCCGTCATAGGGGAGTATCTGCCATTGTCAAAGGCCTTCGCTCATCGTCTGATTTCGATTACGAACTCCCCATGGCCACCATGAACCGCCAGTTGGCCGGCGTCGAAACCGTGTTCCTTCCTGCCGAAGCTCACTACGTCCATTTGTCCTCCACGCTCATCAAGGAAGTGAACGTGCTGGGCGGGGATATCTCTGACTTTGTCCCCAAATCCGTGCTAAAACGGCTCCTCGCTGGCGAGCCTGCAACGGAACACCCGCGCAAAGGGTAGGCTTGATGGGTACCTCGCGCCCTTTCGCGGAGTGCCCCAAGCTGAAACCACCGTGCATTCGTGCGCGCCCGGCGTCGGTTTGAGTCCTCAAGCGTGATCAGGCTAAGATGGTACGTCGGTCATATGTTCTACAGGAGTTCTCATTAAGCGAGATGCAAGTTCGCCCTTGGCGCTGGTAGTCAAGGACCTTGGACGCAGTCCAGGGACCATGCGGACACTCAACGAGCATGTACCTGCGCCAAGTGACCTTGGTGTGGCGCTCATTGGTGTGAAGGAAGGCTCGGATATCGAGCTGGATCTTCGCCTTGAGGCCGTACACGAAGGAATTCTGGTATCCGGCACCGTAATCGTCGAAGTAACCGGCGAGTGCGGCCGATGCCTGGATCCCCTTGCGTATGACCTTGAAGTCAATGTGCAAGAACTTTTCTTCTATGAAGGCGTAGAGCTTTCGGGCGGAGAAGACGATGAAGAGCAACGTCGAGTCGAGTACGATCTAATCGATCTTGAGCCGGTGTTGCGGGACGCAGTTGTCACTATGCTGCCGTTCCAGCCGGTGTGCCGGGAAGACTGCCAGGGTCTGTGCTCCGAATGTGGAGCGCGCCTGGAAGACGAGCCGGGGCACCACCACGAGGTCATTGACCCTCGCTGGGCTGCCCTAGCTGATCTGGCTAAGACTGACCGGCAAACCGATTAGTAAGTGTTCGTCTAAGAGAGAAATGAGATAGCCGTGGCTGTTCCCAAGCGGAAAATGTCTCGCGCAAATACACGCGCCCGCCGTGCCCAGTGGAAGGCAACTGCCCCCAACTTGGTCAAGACCATCGAAAACGGTCAGGTTACCTACAGCCTGCCGCACCAGGCAAAGGTCGTTACTGACTCTGCCGGCACCGCGCTGTTCCTTGAATACAAGGGCCGCAAGGTCGCAGACGCCTAATCTGCCGTACAGGCTGACTAAGGATGTCTTCAACTGAAGAGCTTCTGAAGCGTCTCGGTGTCTCAATTGACACCGAGACGCTTCGTCTTGCTCTGACACATCGCTCATACGCGTATGAGAACGGCGGGATTCCCACCAACGAGCGCCTCGAGTTCCTCGGCGACTCCATTCTGGGCTTCTCCGTCACCGATTCTCTCTACCGTGAGAACCCCACGCTGCCAGAAGGCGAACTCGCCAAGCGGCGATCCGCCGTCGTCAGTACGCGTGCGCTGGCCGGGATCGGCCGGGAAATCGGCGTTGGCGAGTTCATCTACCTGGGTCAGGGCGAGAAACTGACCGATGGTAAGAACAAAGCCTCCATTCTGGCCGACACCATGGAGGCATTGATCGGCGCCACCTACTTGTCCAACGACATGGAGACAGCGCGTCAATTGGTCATGCGTCTTGTGGGTCCGCTCCTCAAGGACGCAGGAGCCCTGGGCGCCGGGACCGACTGGAAGACCAGCATCCAGGAACTGACCGCCAGCCGGCAACTGGGAGCCATCCACTATGCCGTGGAAGGCTCCGGTCCGGATCATGCCCGTACCTTCGAAGCGGTATTGAACATTGGCGGGACACCTTATGGACGCGGCTCGGGCCATTCCAAGAAGGAAGCGGAGCAGGAAGCCGCCGCTGATGCCTGGCGTGCTCTGACCGCCTTGGATCCGGCTCCTACCGGCCCTGCTTCGTCTTGAACCTCCATGCCTGAACTTCCCGAGGTAGAGGTAGTCCGGCGCGGCCTGGCGCGTTGGGTCCGCGGCCGTTCCGTCACCGGCGTCGAGGTCCTTGATCCACGCTCCATCCGTCGGCATGCCCTGGGAACTGAAGACTTCATTGGCAATCTTGAGGATGCCACGGTGCTTGACGTCGTGAGGCGTGGCAAATTCCTGTGGATGCCCCTGGCTGTGACCAGCATGACGGGCGCCACCCCAAACATCACTGAAATGGCGCCGGGTGACCACCTTCCCAAGGCAGCCCTCATGGCCCACTTGGGGATGAGTGGTCAGCTGTTGATGCAGGACCCTGAGGTTCCGGACGAAAAGCACCTCAAAGTCAGGATCAAACTCAGCCCTGCCGAGGGCATGCCGGAGCAGCTGCGGTTCGTCGATCAACGGATATTCGGTGGACTGTTCGTGACCTCGTTGGTTCCCACCCCTGATGGCGGGCCTGGTGGCCTGGGCGAGACACCGTTGCCGGAAATTGCGGAGGAAGCCGCCCATATTGCCCGGGACCCGCTGGACCCCTTTTTCTCCTTCGACGTTTTCTATCGAAAAATCAAGAACCGCAAAACAGGAATCAAAAGGGCGCTCCTGGACCAGTCCGTCATTTCGGGCATCGGCAATATCTATGCCGATGAAGCCTTATGGCGTGCCCGGCTCCACTACGCAAGGGCAACTGAGACCATGCGCCGTGCGGATGCTGAGCGACTGGTTGAAGCGGTCAAGGACGTCATGCAAGCTGCTCTCGCAGCCGGCGGGACGAGTTTCGATTCGCTATACGTCAATGTCAACGGCGATTCGGGATACTTTTCCCGCTCACTGAATGCTTACGGGCGCGCCGGCGAATTGTGCAGCCGCTGTGAAGGAACAGGCCTGCACAGCATCATGAAGAGGGAACAGTTCATGAACCGTTCCTCCTACACCTGTCCTGTTTGTCAGCCCCGGCCCCGGAATGGACGTTGGTAGGGCCAAAACTGTTCCGGAATCCGGGTTGCAATGGCAGACTGTCCCCATGAACAGCTTGGCGCTTCGAATCGCCATCGCAAAGATCAACGCCACCACATTGCGGGTGGCGTCAGTTCTACCCGCGGCCGTTCTTGATGCAGGATCCACCTGCTCCTTCCGCGGCCCAGCCGGTCCAGGAATGCCATGATGGCGCGGCGGCTGGTCATAGCGGGTATATGCCTTGCTGTGTTGATTGCCGCCGCAGCCATAGTGCTCGACCAAATGGCCAGACAGGGAGCAGCGTCCGCGCAAAGCCCTGCATCGTCCAGTTCAAGCCCTGACGCAGGGGCCGAATCCACCGTTTCGGGCGCACCCACGTCCGGCAGTACGGCGTCGGGCACTGAAGGTACCGCAAGCGGGGGCAGCCCGACCCCGGGCAGCGGCAGCGGCACGGAGGGCAGCGCCGCAGCGAACACGGCCAAGCCCCTGGAAGTGCTCCCTCCCGTCACGGCCACCGCAACAGGTTTGCCTGAACCTTCCGCGCCGGCGCCGCTCATCACTGGTGCGCTTCCTGAGCCCGGCAGTGCGTCGGGCGAGCTGGTGGATGGCTGGCCCGACGGCGTGCTGTCGCTGCCGGCCGGAACCACTATCGGTTCAACGTCGGTCTCCACCTCAGGAGAGATCCTGCAGCTCACTGCGGACGGCATCATTGCCAAACCGCAGGCCGAAGTCCTTGATTTCTTCCGCCAGTCCTTGGTCTCACGCGGTTTCTGGACCGAGGAAGCCCCGGCTGGGGACGGCGCCATGGCTGCCCGTTTTGTACGAGGCACGGACACTGTGACGGTTTCCGTGTCCACCACGGGGACGGGCAGTTCGCGCTTCCAGCTGTTGGGCAGCCTGCATACAACGGCGGAGTAAGGGAACCGATGTATATTTCGCTATCAGACCGCAGCGGCGGCAAAAGGGACAAGTCCCGGAACAATGCAACGGCACTGGCAGCGGAGGTGCCGTTCCGTTTGTCCCCGGTCATCCTGTGGTTGGGCATCGTGAGCATGGTTACCGATGTTTCGTCCGAATCGGTCACGGCAATCCTTCCCCTGTATGTGACCGGGTTCCTGGGGCTTTCCACCATAGCTTTTGGTTTCATTGACGGCATCAACCAAGGCGCCAGCGCCATCGTCAGGATTGCGGCCGGGTGGGCGGCGGATCGCAGCGGGCATCCCAAACGGATAGCCTTGGCCGGCTATGGATTGTCAATGCTGGCCAGGATCGGTTTCCTTTTTGCCGGAGGTTTCTGGGCTATTGCGGCAATCGTGACCGGCGACAGAATCGGCAAGGGAATTCGCACTGCGCCAAGGGACGCGCTGATCTCCGTGTCCGCCCAGCCTGAACATTTGGCACGGTCTTTTGGCGTTCACAGAATGCTGGACAATATCGGGGCGGCTGCAGGTCCTTTGATTGCTTTCTTTGTCTTATTGATGATCCCCAATGGTTTCAGCACTGTCTTTGTGGTCTCCCTCGCTTTCGCCGTGATCGGGGTTGCCGTCCTGGCGCTGGTGATCCCGGACATCCGAGCGCATGGCGTGAACAGTGCCGACGGAGGCGAAGGCAAAAGGCTCTTCGCATTTTCGTGGAGTCATCTGAAGGAACCCGGTCTGGGAAAATTGCTGATCGCCGCGGGACTCCTGGGGGTGGTGACCATCGGAGATGGTTTCATCTACTTGGTCCTGCAGGCCCGGGATTCATTCGCCGTCCAATGGTTCCCGCTGTTGTTCGTCGGCACCAATGTGGTGTTCCTCGCCCTCGCCGTCCCCTTGGGGAGGCTGGCTGACAGGGTGGGCAAGGTGCCGGTTTTCGTGGGTGGACACATCGCCTTGCTGGCAACTTACCTTCTGGCTGCGGCACCATTTGGGGGACTCTGGGGCACAGTGGGGTGCCTGGTCCTGTTGGGTGCGTTCTACGCGGCAACTGATGGGGTCCTGGCCGCCTTGGCCAGCCAACTTACCCCGGCGGGAAAGCTGGCTACCGGCATAGCGTCAGCGCAAACGGTGGTGGCCTTGAGCCGGATGACCGCTTCGGCGGGATTCGGCGTGCTCTGGTATGCCGTAGGAGCGCCGATGGCCATGGTGGTGGCCAGCGTACTCCTTGCTTGCGCGGTTGTGGCTGTGGCCGTGATCCTTCGAAGTGCCAGGCCGGCCGCACGCCAGGACGCGGGCAGCGGCGCATGAATATGAGTTTGACCGGCAGCAAGGCGAGGTGGGCTGTTCTCCTGATCGTGACGGCAGTTGTCCTGGTGGCGGCGGGTATCTACGCGGTGGGCGCCTACCAACGCTTCGAGGAGAGCAGGACAGCGGCTTCCTCTGTAGGTATCACGGCGGGTCAGCCACTTCCCGGTGTTCCTTTCGTGCTGTTCCGGAACACGGCTTCGGGCCAGGGCTACGGCAATGCGGCAACGGTGTCCCTCTCGGATCCGGGCGGTACCCGTGCCGTGAGTGAACAAGAGTGCGATCGCGTCTATGGAACAGCCGCCACAGTAGTGTGCCTGAAAACAAATCGTGGCTTGGTGACCGCCTTCGAAGCTGCAGTCCTCAACCGGGACTGGCAGGTCCAGCGCTCATGGCCCGTCCCGGGCATTCCGAGCAGGACCAGGGTCAGCGCTGACGGCTCCCTGATCGCTACGACGGTCTTTGTTACCGGACACTCCTACGCTACGTCGGGATTTTCCACTGCCACTGAGATCAGCCTGCCTGGTGGAACGTCCGGGAACCTTGAGGACTTTGCGTTGATGGTCAACGGTGAGCGGCTGGTGGCCACGGACAGGAACATTTGGGGGGTCACTTTCGCCCCCGGCCAGAACGATGTCTTCTACGCCACAGCGGCGTCATCAGGCCGCATCTGGCTGGTCCGGGGGAGCTTGTCGGCGAAAACCCTGACCGCAATCCACGACCACGTGGAGTGCCCATCGATCTCACCTGACGGCACGCGGATCGCTTACAAGAAGAACGACGGCGGCGGGCTGGTTGCGCACTGGAGGGTCGCCGTTCTTGACCTCGCGTCAGGCCAGGAGAGGGTTCTTTCGGAAAAACGCAGCGTGGATGACCAGATCGAATGGCTGGATGACCGGAACCTGCTCTACGGCCTGCCGGACGACGCCGCGGCGGGGGACAGCAACATCTGGCAACTCGGCACAGAACCAGGCTCGCAGCCCGGCCTGTTCATAGCCCATGCGTGGTCTCCAAGCGTCGTTCGCTGAAGGTACCTGTGCTGCAAGATGCCCGCGCTCCGCTGGCGCCCGCCCGGAGTTCGGGGACGGACGCCAGCGGAAGCTGTGTGGCAGATGCCCTCAGCAGGTACCCAGCAACCCGCAGAGCAACCCACCTGACTGGGTCGGACTGGGAGTCGGACTGGGCGAGGGGCTCGGGGAAGCGGTAGCCGTCGCCGTAGCTGTCGCCGTTGCGGTGGGTGTCGGCGTGGGCGTTGCAGTGGCCGTCGGTGCAGACGTGGGCGGTGCAGTGGTGGAATACACCACATCCACAAAGTAGTTCGTGGCGTTCCAAGAGGTGGTTGGCATGACGCCCCCGGATCCATACCGGTAGCGGCCGTTGTTCGGGCCACTGGCGGTGAACACCCCGCTTGTGTAGGTCTGGTTGAAGAACGCAGAGGTGTAGGAGTAGCGGCCATTGGGTGCCCTGTAGGACACCACGTAGGTTTGGCCTGTCACCAACGCGACTGGCGCGGAGAGGGTGGCAGTTTGCCAGCCCGTGGCCGTTTCGTTGGTGAAGGTCACCTGTGCCAGGCGCGTACCTGCCGAGTTCCACAACGAACCCACGTGGGTTCCGGTGTTGCCGGCCCCCTTGTAGAAACGTATGCCCGTCACGTTGCCTGCCTGCGAAACACTGAACGCGGTGCCAAGTTCAACAGGCATGAAGTCGGTCGCGGAAACTACCTGGGGCGTCAGCGATCCAAAGATGGTGGACACCTGGACGGTGGGCGCCGCAGTGGTGAATTGCCAGTTGGTAGCCGGGAACGACTGCCCCTGTTGGGAGAGGACATTACTGACGCTGGCCGAGATCACGGTGCTGTTGGGCAGGGTCGCAGCAGGGGTGAACGTAACGGTCCGGCTGTCCGCAGAGAGGGCAGCTGTACCGGCCACCGGGTTGCCGTTCGCTGTGAGGGTGAACGACGCTCCCGCGCGGATGGCGGAGGAGAAGGTGATGGAAGGCTTCACGTCCGTTGGAATGCCCGTGGCGCCAGGGGCGGGTACCTGTTCGGTGACGGTCAGCGGCTGCACAGCTGTAGCGAACACCACGTCCACCAGGTAACTGGAGGTCGATGATGATGCCGGGAAATCCGTGGTGTAGCTGAAGGCTCCCGAGTCATTGGCGGTGCGCAACGGTCCGCTGGTCAATCCTGCACCAAATCCGCCGGCGGTGTAGGAGTACTTGCCCGTGGGAGCCTTATAGGCAGCCACGTACTCGGTGTCGGCTTCGATGCTGACCGGTTGGCTGAAAGTGACAGTCTGCCAGCCGGTACTTGATTCGTTGGTGAAGGTGGCGGTGGCCAGGAGTTGTCCCGCGGCCGTGAAGAGCGAACCGGTGTGGGTTCCCGTGTTGCCGGCCGCCTTGTAAAAGCGCACACCCGTGATTTGACCGGCCGTATCGCTGGCAAACCGGACACCGAGGGACAACGCAACTCCGTCATTGGCGTCAGGCGTGGTGGGCGTCACGGTATCTTGGTACAGCGTGCAGGGGCAAACGCCCGGAGTCCGCGGTGGGGGAACAGTCGAAAACGTCCACGTACCGCCGGCGGACATCGGTTGTCCGGAGACGGACGTCGCCGTTAGCGTCGCCGTGTAGGAGGTCCCGGCGGCCAGAGGAGCGGTAGGCGTGAAGGTAACTTTGCGGGTAGCGGAATCGTAGGCCGTAGTACCGGCTACAGCTGCACCTCCGGTCACTTTCACTGTCAAGCTGACGCTGGACGCCACTGCGGCCTCGGATAGCACGGCGCTGACTGCGGTGTTCAGCGGAACGCTCGAAGCATTCGGCAGCGGCGAATGCGAACCGACCGTGAACGGCGCATTTGGCACCGTCACTACGACGTCCACCAGGTAGCTGGTAGTGGACCGTGAAGCGGCGAAGTCACCACTATAGGTGTAGGCCCCGGCATCCGAAGCGGCCCGGAGTGGACCCACGCTCAGACCTGAACCGAAGCCGTTGGCGGTAGCCGAGTAAGTACCCGTCAACGATTTATAGGACACGATGTACTCCGCGTTCGCGGCCATTTGGACCGGCTGGCTGAACATGGCCGTCTGCCACCCTGAGGCGCTCTCGTTGGTGAACGCCACTGTGGCCAACTGCTGGCCCGCAGCCGTGTACAAGGCTCCATTGTGGCCGCCAGTGTTGCCGGCGGACTTGTAGAAGCGCATACCTATGATTTCACCTGCGGCAACGCTGGAGAACCTCACGCCCAGCGTCAGTGGCACGCCCTCACGCAGCTCGGCGATGCCGGGTGTCACGGAGTCGTCGAAGAGGCTGCACGGACAAGCACCCGGAACCGGCAGCGTGGCCGCAGTGGTGAAGGACCACGTACCGCCTGCAGTGACCGGACCGCCGATCGAATCCGTGCCGGACAACGTCGCCGTATATTGGGTGCTGAACCCCAACGCGCTCGACGGCGTGAAGGTCGCCCGCCGCGTCGCGGCGTCGTACGCTGTGGTCCCGGCAACAGGGCCGGATGCGGACTGCAGCGTCAGCTTGACACTGGCTGCCGTTACCGGCTTGGAGAACACAGCGCTGACTTTGGTGTTCACGGATACGCTCGACGACGACGGGATGGGCGTCTGGCCCGAGACTGTCATGGGGGAGCTGTCTACGGTGCTGAAGAGCGCATCCGTGAAGTAATTGCCACCATTGAAGCTCGTGGTGGGGAATCCTGGTGAGGTGCTGTAGACCCCGGCCGGCTCAGCGCCGAAACCACCAGCAACCTTCAAGGGAGCATCCGTGGAACCGAAGCTCGCCCACTGATGGTCCTTGGTGGCGTAGTGGCCGTTGGGAGCCCAATAGGACACCGTATATTTCTGACCGGCCGCAACAGCCACGGCCTGGCTGAACAAGGCTGTCTGCCAGCCGGATGCTGTCTCATTGGTAAACGTGGTGGTGGCCAGGCGCTCGCCGGTGGCACTCCACAAAGAACCGGTGTGCGTTCCGGTGTTGGCCGTGCTCTTGTAGAAGCGCACACCGGTGATGAAGCCGTCCACTGACGGAGTGAACCGCAGGCCCATTTCGTAGGCACCGCCGTCACCTGAGTCTTTGACCACAGGAACTGTCTGGCCAAAGACGCTGTAGGGTCCGCTGAGTGTCAGGTTCCTTGTCACTGCCGCGCCGATGTTGGCGCTGTCGTCAATGGCCCGCGCCTGGATGGTGGCGGCAGCGAGGCCCTTCTGGATATAGGTGTAGGACCAGCTCTGCTTCCCGGTGGCGGGGTGCCAGGTGGCACCGCCGTCGGTTGAAACCTCTACACCGGCCACCACGCCGCCCACATCCGTGGCCGTTCCGGTCACGGTGACGCTGCTGCCGTGCGCAACTGTGGCCCCGTTGGCAGGAGTGGAGATGGCGGCCGTGGGTTTGGTGGTGTCGGTGCTGGCGGAAGCTGCCACCAGTCCTGCTGCCCGGGTGGCGGGTTGCGCGCCCATGTCGGCGAGGATATTGACCTGCGCCTGCCTCATGCGGGTGTCGGCTGGAGCACCATTGCCATCGTGCACTTGGTCCAGGCCCCAGGTCCATTGGACGCTGCCGGCCGAGAAGACCAAGGCGCCGCTGGCTGCCCGGTACAAGGTGAGATTATGCGTGGTTGTCCCCGGAGCCACGGTGTTTCCGAAGTCCTGGAGATATTGTGGAACGTTTCCCACGGTGGTGGACAGCCGGATCAAACCTGCTGGACGGAATCCGTTGTCCAGGTCCTCGTTTGATTCGTAGCCCACAGTGTGGGGCGCGAGCGCGGCCGTGGATCCTGCAGCCATGGAGGCCAGTGAGGTGCTGCGCCACAGGCGGGTCTTACCTTCTTCGGCGGACACCCTTACGGGCAGGTCTGAGAAGTTGGACATGTACAGCGTTCCGGTCAGGCCATTTTCAGGCAGGCCGCCGCCGTTGGCTTGGGCCGCAAAGCGGGGGTCGCGCCACGTGCCTGTCCACTGCGCAGTGGGATCAAGCTTTTCATTTGCCCACGTTTCCTTGTAACAAGTCAGCGTGCGGTTGGCGGCACCGTCAACAATCGATGGCTCGAACCGTGTTCTCCAGTACATTTCGTTGCCCGAAAGGAATTGGAGATTCACCCCTGCATCCCGCGCAGCCGTGACGTTGGCGCGTTGGGGACCTGACCAGTATTCGTCGTGTCCGACTGACAGGAATACCTTATGGTTCAGCAATTCGCTGCCGTTACGGTCAGCATCAAGGCCGCTGATGTAGCTGACGTCGTAGCCGTTCTGTTCCAGGAACCGCACCATGGGGTATTCGTTGGCGAAATAGAAGTCTCTGCCATCCGGACCGCCCCTGGTTGCCACAGGACGGTTGTAACTGACCTTATAGGCGCGGCCGTTTACTCCTTGGTAAAAGTCTGCGCCGCCGTAGGAGTTGTAGGCTTGCCAGGTTTGGTCCGCGGTCTGGAAGACCACGGCGGATCGGTTGCCGTCGTTGCGGACGATGAACGTGATGTGGCTCATGCCGCCGGTATCGGGACGCCGGAGAAGCGCAATGTACACGCCGGACACAGCCGTGGAGGGCACTTGCCACGTTGCGGACACCGCCCAGGTAGCACAGTCGTAAATTCCGGTGGTGACGTCGGTCCGGCAAGCAGGTTGGTTTTGCCGGAGGACTGAAGGCGTGACATCGGCGATCTTTCGGGCTCCATTGCCGGCGTACCAGCCTGTCCGGTAGATCGCGATGGTGTAGCTGGGTGCGTTGGTGTCAACCTTGAAGCGGATGGGTTGGCCGGCGTTGACGCTGATCTCCGTGGAAAATCCCTGGATGGTGTCATCGCCCGCACCATCGATGTCCCACTCGGAGGGGGGACTTCCTGTCTTGGAGTTCTCGCACACCACGGGGTTGACCACGGGATCACAGGGCCCTGCGGCTACAGCTGCCGGAGCAGTGAAGGGTAAGAGGGCTGCCACCGTGGCGATCACCAAGGGGACTAAAAAGCCCTTGAAGACTCGCAGGGGTCGGGTGGATGAAGTACCGGGCATCAGAACTCCTGGGGGTGGCGCGCCGAAAAAGCGAATACGGGTCCGCGATTTCACGCACGGTCCCTGCTTGCCGCTCCCCAGCCAGGGTCAAACCAAGATCTTCAGTTGTGCAACACAGGCAGTCAGCACTTGTCTTGACGTTCCGAACATCGGGACCTGATCCCGCAACAGCCGAACCGAAATTCATGCTGCGGCAGGATCACCGGAACCAACAAGCCAAGTAGCCCTTGGCAGGAGTGTAGGGGCGTGGCTTGCCGACCACAAGGCGTTCCGGCAACAGATCCGTGGATTTCGTTCAAACGGCAGTAGATTTAGGGGACACAACCACCCGGGCCACCCAGGAGATCCGAAGCGCCTTGCACTTGAAAAGTTTGACTGTCCGAGGATTCAAGTCGTTCGCGTCGGCCACGACGTTCGACTTCGAACCCGGAGTCACTGCTGTTGTCGGTCCCAACGGGTCAGGCAAATCCAATGTGGTGGATGCCTTGGCCTGGGTGATGGGGGAGCAGGGTGCCAAGACCCTCCGCGGCGGCAAGATGGAGGATGTCATTTTCGCCGGAACCTCCGGCCGGCCCCCGCTGGGAAGAGCCCACGTGGCCCTCACCATAGACAACGCCGACAACGCCCTTCCTATCGAGTACAGCGAAGTCACGATCTCCAGGACGCTGTTCCGTACCGGTGGATCCGAGTACGCCATCAATGGTGCGCCGTGCCGGCTCCTCGATATTCAGGAGCTTCTGTCCGACTCCGGCCTGGGCCGGGAAATGCATGTCATTGTGGGCCAGGGGCAACTGGACCGGGTCCTGCACGCAACACCGGAAGATCGTCGTGGCTTCATTGAGGAAGCCGCGGGCATCCTCAAACATCGCCGGCGCAAGGAAAAAACTGTCCGCAAGCTCGAAGCAATGCAGGCCAACCTGGCAAGGCTCGGAGACCTCACCGCCGAAATCCGGCGACAACTCACTCCGTTGGGCAAACAGGCCGAAATCGCCCGCCGCGCCCAGACGGTCCAGTTCGATGTCCGGGACGCCAGGGCCCGCCTCCTGGCCGATGACCTGGTACAGCTCACGTCCAGCCTTGAGAAGGATGTTGCCGACGAAGCCGCTTTGAAAGAACGACGCCAAGTGGTGGAAGCGGAAATGGGAACCGGGCGCCGGCGTCAGGCTGCCCTGGAACAGCAGGCTGCCGAAGCAACCCCGAAGCTCAATGCCGCGCGCGATCACTGGTACCAGCTCTCCGCCGGCCGGGAGCGGTTACGATCCCTGGGCTCCCTGGCTTCTGAACGCCGCAGGCTCCTGGGGTCCTCGGAGGCTGTGGGTGAGACAGGCAGGGATCCGGAACAGCTGGAACGCCAGGCGGCCCGGGTCCGCGAAGAAGAGTCTGCACTGCAGCATGACATCCTGGCCAAGCAAGCCGCGCTTCTTGAAGCCACCGTAGCCAAGGACTCCGCTGAATCGCTGGCAGCCGCTGAGGACAAGAGGCTGACGGCCATGTTGCGCGCCGCAGCCGACCGCAGGGAAGGCCTGGCCAGGCTTGCGGGCCAGGTGGCCGCTGCCAGGTCCAAGGCCGAGGCTGCCGAAGCTGAACGGGGCCGGCTCAGGGAATCCCTCGCATCCGGCGATGAGCGTCGCCGGAAGGCCCAGAGCGAGTTCACTGCACTTGAATCCCAAGTGGCAGGTGTGGAGGACGGCGAAGAGAGCTTGGACGCCGACTATGAAAATGCCAATGATGTCCTGGACGCCGTCCTTGCCGAAATCGAGGAACTGAAGGCCGCGGAGCGGGAAGCTGTCCGCGAGAGGGATGCCTTGACGGCGCGCCGGGACGCCCTTCAACTGGGCCTCAACCGCAAGGACGGTTCCGGCGCCCTGCTTTCGGCAGAGGGCATCCTGGGGCCCTTGGCTGCGCTGGTGGCTGTTGAGCCGGGGTTCGAGGCCGCCGTCGCTGCTGCTCTGGGAAATGCCTCTGACGCCTTGGTGGTTGATAGCGCTGACAACGCACGGGCGGCCATCACGTCATTGAAAGACGACGACGCCGGGCGCGCGGCCTTGCTCCTGGCCGGCGACGTTGCCGGCGGTGCCGAAGCTCCCGCGGGGCTGTCGCTTCCCGCCTCCAGCCGCTGGGCTTCAGACGTCGTGAAAATTTCCGATCCCGCAGCCCAAGGTGCGTTGGCCTTGTTGGTGGGGACCGTCGTCGTCGATGATCTCCAGTCCGCAGCAGTACTGGTCAAGGAACACCCGGACCTGAAGGCGGTCACGCGTGAGGGCGACGTTTTCACGGCCTTGACCGTCACCGGCGGTTCCTCCACGGCTCCGTCCCTGCTGGAGGTCCAGGCAGCAGTGGACGACGCCGGTGCCCGCCTCCAGGAGGTCACCGCCCGTTTGGAGCGTGGCCGCTTCGCCCTGGCCAACGCCCAGTCCCGCCGCGCCGAAGCGCAGGACCGGGCCGATGCTGCCTTGGAGCGTCTGCATGAGTCCGATGCCCGTCTGGCGGCCGTGGCCGAGCGCCTGGGCCACCTTAATTCCGTCCTCCGCAGCGCCGTGGGCGAAAGCGATCGGCTCGCCGCTTCCATGGCGAAGGCAGAAGCAAACATCGCCGAAGCCCAACTGGACCTTGAAGTTGCCGCGGAACGGCTTGCCGCCGCACAGGAGGCCCCGGACGAGGAACCATCCACGGATCAGCGCGACGAACTCGCCGCCCAGGCACGGATTGCCCGTTCCTTGGAAACAGAAGCCCGGCTGGCTCTCAGGACCGCGGAAGAGCAACTGGGAGCCATCAGCAACCGGGCCGCGTCCCTTGAACGGGCAGCTGCAACGGAACGGCGTGCCCGTGAAGAGGCAGCCCGCAGGGCGCAACGACGCCGTGCCCAGGCGCAGCGTGCGGCGGCTGTGGCGTCAGCGGTAGAGCAGGCGCTCCTCTTTATTGACGTCTCCGTGGAGCTTGCAAGCCGGCAACGCGATCTTGCAGAGCAGACGCGGGAACGGCTGGAGACGGAACTGACTCAGGTCCGGTCCGGCAACGAGGCGCTCGCCCGGGAACTGGCTGAGCTGACGGATTCCGTGCACCGGGACGAGATGGCACGGACCCAGCAGCGCCTTCGAATCGAGGCACTCGAAACACGTTCCATTGAGGAACTGGGACTCACGGCCGAACAACTCGTTGCCGATTATGGCCCCCACCTCCCGGTTCCAGTGCCTGCCGGAGCCACCGCCGACAAGTGGGCTGAACTCAGGGCTCCCGTGGACGAGCACGGCGAAGCGATCATTGAAGGCACTCCGTTCGTCCGGGCGGAGCAGGAAAAGAGGCTTAAAAAGGCTGAGCGGGAGCTGGCCGCACTGGGCAAAGTGAACCCTCTGGCGCTGGAGGAGTTCGCCGCCTTGGAGGAACGGCATCAATTCCTGAGCTCCCAGCTCGAAGACCTCAAATCCAGCCGCAAAGACCTCCTGGACATCATCAAAGAGGTGGACGCCCGGGTCCAGCAGGTCTTCGCCGAAGCGTTTGCCGACACGTCGGCCCAGTTCGATCACGTCTTTGCCCGGCTCTTCCCCGGCGGCGAAGGCAAGTTGGTACTCACGGACCCCGATGACATGCTGACCACGGGCATCGAAGTGGAGGCCAGGCCTGCAGGCAAGAAGATCAAGAGGCTCTCTTTGCTGTCCGGCGGTGAACGTTCCCTCACGGCCGTGGCACTCCTGGTAGCAATTTTCAAGGCCCGCCCATCGCCGTTCTACGTCATGGACGAGGTGGAAGCTGCACTGGACGACACCAACCTGGGCCGGCTCATCACCATCTTCGAGGAATTGCGTGAGTCCAGCCAGCTGATCGTTATCACACACCAGAAGCGCACCATGGAAGTGGCCGACGCCTTGTACGGTGTGACCATGCGTGGCGACGGTGTCTCCACCGTCATCAGCCAGAGGCTCGGTGCCGGGGCGTAGCTTTATGAGAAGGTAGGGGAGTGAACGATTTCCTACCCATAATTCTGTCCATTCTCGCTGCCCTCGTGGTGGTCGGCGGACTCGTACCGGTTCTTTTGAAGGCCCGGAAGTCCGGGGCGAAGTACCCTGGAACCCGGGATGCCAATGACCCCCTGCAGTCGCCGGCAGCGGGCGGCGGAACCCTGGTGGAAGACCGCCCGGACGCGGTGAAGTCCCCGGCTCCCACTTTCGATGGAACCGTCGAGGATACCGATGTCCCGGATGACGCGGCCGGGCTCGAAACCATCGCGATTGACACTCCCGCGCCGGTGGAAGGCAGGCTTACCCGCCTTCGGGCCCGCCTGATCAAGTCCAATAACATTCTGGGCAAGGGCCTCCTGGCTCTCTTGTCGGGCGACAAGATCGATGAAAACGTGTGGGACGAGGTTGAAGAGACGCTCCTCCTGGCCGATCTTGGCACCGAACCCACCATGCAGTTGGTCGATGCCCTGCGCGAACGCGTCAAGGTTCTGGGCACCCGCAGCCCTGAAGATGTCAAGGCGATGCTGCGTGAGGAGCTCATCAAGCTGGTGGATCCCGGCATGGACCGTTCCCTGAACGTTGAGCGCAAGGGCGACCGTCCCGCCGTCGTGCTGGTTGTTGGCGTGAACGGCGTCGGCAAGACCACCACCGTGGGCAAGCTGGCACGTGTGCTGGTTGCCGAAGACAAGGACGTCCTGCTGGGCGCAGCCGACACCTTCCGCGCCGCGGCGGCCGAGCAGTTGGCCACTTGGGGACAGCGTGTTGGAGTTCCCACCGTCAAGTCCGACATCGACGGCGCCGACCCCGCCTCCGTGGCCTACGAAGCCGTGAAAGCCGGGATCGACCAGGAAGTCGATGTTGTCATGGTGGATACCGCAGGACGCCTCCAGAACAAGACCGGCCTGATGGATGAGCTCGGCAAAGTTAAGCGCGTGATTGAGAAACTGGCTGAGGTGGACGAGGTCCTGCTGGTCCTGGACGCCACCACAGGACAGAACGGCCTCAACCAGGCACGGGTGTTCGCCGAAGTGGTGAACATCACCGGCATCGTGCTGACCAAGTTGGATGGAACCGCCAAGGGCGGCATTGTGGTGGCCATCCAGAAGTCGCTGGGTGTCCCGGTGAAGCTCATTGGCTTGGGCGAAGGCCCGGATGACCTTGCACCGTTCGACGCCGAAAGCTTCGTGGACGCGCTGCTCAACTAGCGCACCCGCACCCTTATCCGGCTGGCCGGCAGCAGTGGTGGTCCTGACACCCAGGAGCACCACTGCCGCCGGTCAGTTTTTGGGTTTAAGGGGTTCCCGGGCCGGCAGCCACGCCACGGCGGTGAGGAGGAGCACGCCTCCGGTGATGCCGAATGCCCAACCATAGCCTAGGCGGTCGGCGATCAGGCCGGCTACAACCGGGCCGATGATGGCGCCCGTGTCGGCCGCCATCTGGAAGACTGCCAGTACCTTGCCACCGGAACGTCCCCTGCCAATGACATCAGCGACTGCGGCTTGCTGGGCAGGACCCAACAAGCCGGACCCGAACCCGGCCACGGCTGAAGCGATGAGGAAGCCCGCCAGGTCCGTGGTCAGGCCGATGAAGCCTGTGGACACAGCCGTGATGACCAGCCCCGGGATCAGCAGCGGCTTCCGCCCCCAGGCATCGGCCAAACGTCCGGAAAAGGTCAACGCCAAGGCATTACCCACGGCAAAGATGGCCAAAGCCCACGCAGCCGTCTCAGGTGCGGATTGCAGGACAGCCACGGCAAACAGGGGAATGGTGGCCATGCGGACGCCGAACGTCACCCAGCCGTTGCCGAAACTTGAGAAGACCGCAGCGCGGTAGGCCGAGTCCGAGAGGGCTTCCTTCAGGGTCATGGCCGGTGCCGGAGCAGCGTCTTCGGCGGCATTGCCCTCGCCGCTCAGCATGGTACGGACCACCAATGCGGCTATGAGAAGTGCTCCTGCGTACGCCAGGAAAGGTACCCGGAGACCGAAACCGGCCAGGAGGCCTCCCACTACCGG
Organism: Arthrobacter sp. R3-55; assembly: GCF_054161505.1. Lineage (NCBI taxonomy): Bacteria > Bacillati > Actinomycetota > Actinomycetes > Micrococcales > Micrococcaceae > Arthrobacter > Arthrobacter sp. R3-55. The sequence goes on from NZ_CP096423.1 coordinate 1,876,795, forward strand.
ACCCAGCACGCTGCCGATCAGGAAGGCAGAGGCGTACGCGCCGGACACCCGCCCGCGCCGTTCGGGAGGTGCAAGGCGAATCAGCAATCCCATGGCGGCAACAGTGAACATCACCGAGCCGGCACCGCCGAGGCCCCGGAAGATCAGCAGTTGCCAGTAATCCTGGGCAAACGCGCACGCCGCCGTGGACACGGCCACAATCAGCAAACCGGACACGTAGACGTTGCGTTCTCCAAAGCGGCCGATCAAGGCGCCACCCGCCGGAGCAAACACCAGGCGCATGAACGCGAAGATGCTCACGATCACCGCGGCGGCGGTAGCGCCGACGTCGAAGGTGGTAGCGAACTGCGGCAGCACGGGCGCCACCAGCCCGAATCCCAGGGCGATCAGGAACGCTGCGGCCAACATCACCTTAATATCGCGGGGCAACGGTGCTTTCTCCTGCCTGATCCTTGGAGCTTTGACGGATCTGGGCGTCTCGGTCATACGGGGCGGGTCCTTAGCGGTGGTGGAGGGCCATGGAGGCCGGATGGTCAAAAGCTGCGTATTTCCGGAGAAGTCCGACGCCTGAAACATATCCGTAACACCGGAGATATGCACCATTTACGTTGGGGAGGTTGTTGTAACCGGCGCGCAATATAAAACCCGAGCAGGTGAAACACGGCGGCACAAAACTCTTAAGCAGGACGCAAACGGCGTCAGGACAGCGGTTGAACCGCAGATCTAGCAAGAGAGGAACGTGCACCATGGAACTTACCGCAGGTCACGTATGGGTCATGGTGGCGGCTGCACTTGTGCTGTTCATGACACCTGGTCTGGCATTTTTCTACGGCGGCATGACACGCGCCAAAGCAGCCTTGAACATGATGATGATGAGCTTCATCTCCATCGGCATCGTGGGGGTCGTCTGGGTACTGTGGGGCGCCTCAATGAGCTCCGGCGAAGGCTTCATGGAGATCGTGGGCAACCCGTTCGCTTCCTTCGGCCTGATGGGAGTTGAAACCACTCCGGACGCCATGATCAAGATCGGCTACGCAGCCACTTTCGCCATCATCACCGTTGCCCTCATCAGCGGTGCGATCGCTGACCGGGCCAAGTTTGGTGCTTGGAGCATCTTCGTTCCGGTCTGGGTCACCCTGGTTTACTGCCCGCTGGCCTACATGGTCTGGGGCGGCGGGCTGTTCGGGCCTGAAGGTGCGATCGGCAAGGCCCTCGGCCCGGCCATCGACTTCGCCGGCGGCACCGTTGTGCACATCAACGCAGGCGTCGCGGCATTGGTCCTGGTCCTCATCATCGGCAACCGCCGCGGCTTCGGCAAGGACCCGAACCACCGTCCCCACAACATCCCGTTCGTCATGCTCGGCGCTGCAATCCTCTGGTTCGGCTGGTTCGGTTTCAACGGCGGCGCAGCAACCACCGCCGAGCAGGCAGGCCTTATCTGGATCAACACCCTGGCAGCCCCGGCAGCAGCCATGATCGGCTGGCTCATCACCGAACGCATTCGTGACGGCCACCCGACCTCGCTCGGCGCAGCATCAGGTGTCGTAGCCGGTCTGGTAGCCATCACCCCGGCCTGTGCAAACGTAGACCCCATCGGCGCCCTCGGCCTGGGTGTCGTGGCCGGTGTTGCCTCGGCCCTGGCAGTTGGCCTGAAGTTCCGTTGGGGCTTCGATGACTCCCTGGACGTTGTGGGCGTCCACCTCGTCTCCGGCATCATCGGCACCGTGGCATTGGGCTTCATCGCCAAGTCCACTGACGGAGTCGGCGGCGGCCTCTTCTACGGCGGGGGCTGGACCCAGATGTGGGCACAGCTCGCAGCGGCCGGCATCGCCATTGCTTTCTCGGCCATCATGACGGCCATCATCGCCTTCGCCATCCACAAGACCATGGGCTTCCGGGTTTCCACGGAGCAGGAGAACGTTGGCGTCGATCTCAGCCTCCACGCTGAGACGGCCTACGAGTTCGGAGTCAACGGCCACGGTGGCAGCTTCCAGCCGCTGCACAATGCGGTGACAGGAAAGTCCGACCCCGCCGCAGCCAAGGCCCCCGCAGAAGGCAAGGAGAGTGTCCAGGCATGAAGCTCATCACAGCGATCGTCCGTCCCGAAAAGCTTGAAGCAGTCCGGGAAGGCCTCGAATCATACGGGGTCCAGGGCCTGACGGTCAGTGCAGCCAGCGGCTACGGACGCCAGCGCGGCTACACGGAGGTGTACCGCGGAGCAGAATACAACGTGGATCTGCTGCCTAAGATCCGCATCGAAGTACTGGCCACGGACGAGCAGGCGGATGACATCCTGGATGTCCTCATCGCCAGTTCAAATACAGGCCGTGCCGGAGACGGCAAGGTGTGGACCGTGGACGTTTACGAGGCAGTACGGGTCAGGACCGGCGAGCGCGGCGCAGCCGCGATCTAAGTCCTCAACTCCACATGAAGCGGGCCGGGTACCTCTCAAGGTACCCGGCCCGCTGTTTGGTTCTCTTTGTCCCGGCTTTACTCCACGACGCCGGTGGGCCAGTCCGCCGGCCCCGCGCTGCCGGCGTCGTACTCTTCCAAGGGGACGCTGCCGCTCTCCCAAGCGCGGAGGACCGGCTCGATGATCCGCCAGCAGTCCTCTGCGGTATCACCGCGGACGGACAGGAGGGGGTCGCCGTTGAGGATGCCTTCCAATACTTCGCCGTACGGCAGCATTCCGGCTGCGTTCAGTTCAGTCACCAGGCTGGCGCGATCCAGGGTGAAGATGTCGCCGGGGCCATTGACGTCCACGTCGAGCTGGAGCACATCAGGACCGAATCCGATCCGCAGCTGGTTGGGGGAGTCCACGCCGGAGAATCCCCGCGGCAAGTGGGGCACGGGGCGGAAGGTGATGATGGCTTCTTTTCGCCTGCGTCCCATGGCCTTCCCGGAGCGCAAAATGAACGGGACGCCCTTCCACCGCCAGTTCTCGATCTCTACCTGAACCTCTGCGAGTGTTTCGGTATTTCGTGACGGGTCCACACCTTCCTCGGTGGCATAGTCCGGTATCTTCCGTTCGCCGAGGGTTCCCGCTGTGTAGCGCGCACGCCGTGTCGAGCCGGCGTAAGGGGCCTTGATGCTGCTGGCCCTCAGGACGGTCGCTACGGCGTCACGGAGGTCGCGCTCTTCAATGGTTGCCGGGGCATCGATGGCCAGGAACGCCATGATGTGCAGGAGATGGCTCTGGACCATGTCCCTCAGTGCCCCCGCTGTGTCGTAGTAGCGGGCACGGCCCTCAAGGGCGAGGTCCTCATCGAAGATGACTTCCACTTTTTCGATGTGGTCGCGGTTCCACACCGGCTCCAGGAACCTGTTGGCGAACCGAAGCCCCAGGATGTTCAGTACCGTGGCCTTCCCCAGGAAGTGATCCACCCGGTGGATGTGGTCTTCGGGGACCAGGGCGGCCAGCGTCTTGTTCAGTTGGTGCGCAGACTCGGTTCCCGAGCCAAAAGGCTTCTCCATGACCAAGCGTGTACCGGGAGGCAACTGATCTTTATGCAGTACCTCGCAGGCCTTCTGGCTGACGTGCGGCGGGAGGGCGAAGTAGATGGCAACCGGCCCCTCCAAGGTCGAGAGCAGGTCCGCCAGGGGGCCGTCTGCCGTGACATCAAGCTGGTGGTACTCCGTGGCACCGGCCACGTTTGCCAAAGCCGCCCGGCCGGCGTCGTCGGCTGTACCCGCGGCCGCCGTGAAAGCCCCGTGAACCCGTTCCCGCCACTGTTCAAGGGTCCAGGGATCCGAGCCTGCACCTGCCAGCCGCAATCCGGGAGCCTTGCCGGAAGCCAGCAGTCCGGCGAGTCCAGGCAGCAGGAGCCGGCCTGTCAGGTCCCCGGACGCGCCGAGGATGAGCAACGTTTTTACAGTTGTTTTACTGGTCACTGTGCCAGCATGCCATCTTGCAGGTCCGACTTGGTACCCTAGATAGTCGAGTCCCCTAGTCGATTCAGATTTGTTGGGTTGAGGCATGTTTGCTGGGGGCAATCGTCAAGACTGTGGTGTGCCGCATTGGCCGCCATTCGCAGACCATCGAAAGAAGTGCACGGCGCGTGTTCAATTCACTCTCTGACCGGTTGACAGCAACCTTCAAGAACCTTCGTGGCAAGGGCCGCCTCACTGAGGCTGATGTTGATGCCACAGTCCGGGAGATCCGCCGCGCCCTGCTGGACGCGGACGTCGCAGTATCCGTGGTCCGTGAGTTCACTGGCCGTGTGCGCGAGCGCGCATTGGGCGCCGAAGTTTCCGGTGCCCTGAACCCGAGCCAGCAGATCGTCAAGATCGTCAACGAGGAACTCGTGGAGATCCTTGGTGGTGAGACCCGCCGTATCCGCCTGGCTAAGACCGGCCCGACCATCATCATGCTCGCCGGCCTCCAGGGTGCAGGTAAGACTACCCTCGCCGGCAAGCTGTCCAAATGGCTCAAAGCCCAGGGCCACAGCCCGATGCTGGTGGCCTGCGACCTTCAGCGTCCCAATGCAGTCACGCAGCTCCAGGTGGTTGGCCAGCGCGCGGGCGTGCCCGTGTTCGCTCCGCACCCCGGTGCCACTTCCGAGCTGGAGCACCCTGCCGGGGACCCCGTAGCCGTCGCGAAGGCCGGTGTTGAGGAAGCGCGCCAGAAGCTGCACGACGTCGTAATCGTTGACACCGCCGGCCGCCTCGGTGTCGATGCCGAAATGATGGATCAGGCCCGCCGCATCCGCCAGGCGATCATCCCCAACGAAGTTCTCTTCGTCATTGACTCCATGATCGGCCAGGACGCTGTCAACACGGCGATGGCGTTCGATGAAGGCGTCAACTTCACGGGCATCGTGCTGTCCAAGCTCGACGGCGACGCCCGCGGCGGTGCTGCGCTTTCGGTGGCCTCGGTAACCGGTAAGCCGGTCATGTTCGCGTCCACCGGTGAAGGCCTGGACGATTTCGAACTCTTCCACCCTGATCGCATGGCTTCCCGCATCCTGGACATGGGTGACGTCCTCACCTTGATCGAACAGGCTGAGAAGGCGTGGGACAAGGATGAAGCGGCCCGGATGGCGAAGAAGTTCGCCGATCAGGAAGACTTCACCCTGGACGACTTCCTGGCCCAGATGCAGCAGATCCGCAACATGGGCTCCATGAAGAAGATGCTCATGATGATGCCGGGTGCGCAGAACATCCGTCAGCAGCTGGAGAACTTCGATGAGAAGGAGATCGACCGTGTCGAGGCAATCGTCCGGTCCATGACGCCGCACGAGCGCGTAGCTCCCAAGATCATCAACGGCTCACGCCGTGCCCGTATCGCCAAGGGTTCCGGCGTCCACGTGTCCGAGGTCAACGGCCTGTTGGAGCGGTTTGCCCAGGCCCAGAAGATGATGAAGAAGCTAGCCCAGGGCGGCGGCATGCCGGGAATGCCCGGAATGCCTGGCCTTGGCGGCCCGGGCGGAGGACGCAAGGGCGGCAAGAATGCGCCCAAGAAGAAGGCTCGTTCCGGCAATCCGGCAAAGGCCGCACAGGAACTGCGGGATGCCGAAGCCAAGCGGGCGAACGCAGCCTCGGCAGCGCCGTCGGGTGCGGCTTTCGGACAGGGCGCGGCGGACTTCGACCCCTCTTCGCTCAACCTTCCCAAGGGCTTCGAGAAGTTCCTCGGTAAATAGGCTGTGGCCGGCATCCCAACGGCGTTTGCAGTTGGGATGTCAGGGCCGTGGAATAGGCTGAACCAATGCATAAGCAGCGCGTAGTCTTCGTTCACGGCCTGGGTAGTTTCGGTGCCGCTGCCTGGCCGAAACAGCACGGCATGGCCCTTGCCTATGACGCGCTGTTCCTACGCCGGCACGGCTTCGACGCCGCTGCCGAACCATTGGAATCGAGCGTCGCCGCTGACGTTGCCATTGTCATCAATGCCCTCGCGGATTCGGGCGGCGGCCATGTGGTTGCGCACGAGCAAGGTGCCATTTCCGCCATGCTTGCAGCTATCGAGCGCCCGGACCTGGTGTATTCGCTGAGCCTGGTTGAGCCTGCCTGCCTGTCCCTGACTGCCGAGCTTCCAGCCACCGCATCCCACCGTGCCCTCATGGGGCCGCTGTTCGATGTCCGCAACCAGCTCAACGATGCCGACTACCAGCGTGAGTACTACCGCCGGGCGTTCTCTGCCGAGACCGGGGGATTGGATTCTCCCGAAGCCCGGCGTTCAGCCCGCAGGCTCAGGCTCCAGGCCCCGCCATGGGATGCTCCGCTGCACATTGTCCCCGGCGTCCCTACCTTGGTACTCACTGGCGGGTGGGAACCCCTCTACGAGGAAATTGCCGGTTATCTCCAGGAGACCGGCGCCCTCCGCCGGGTAGCAGCGGGAGGGCACCGGCCCCAGGACTCACTGGACGGAGATCACATTATCCGTTCGTTTGTTGCGGACGTCAGGCGGGCCATGTCAGTCCAGGCTTCCTGAACCGGCCTCAACTGCGGTGGGGACCTGAAGTTCCGGCAAATAGACTTTTCCACCCGAGGCCAGGAATTCCTGGCTCTTCCCGCGCATGCCGCTGTACATTTCTGTGATCGCTGCTTGTGCTTCCGCTGATCCGTATTCGTCCCGGATGTCCTGGCTGATGCGCATCGAACAGAACTTGGGGCCGCACATGGAGCAGAAATGAGCGGTCTTGGCAGGTTCTGCCGGCAACGTTTCGTCGTGGAATGCTTCCGCCGTCTCCGGATCCAGCGAGAGGGCGAACTGGTCGCGCCAACGGAACTCGAACCTGGCCTTGGACAGCGCATCGTCGCGTTCATGGGCCCCGGGATGGCCCTTGGCGAGGTCGGCGGCATGTGCTGCGATCTTGTAGGTGATGACGCCCGTTTTCACGTCATCCTTGTTTGGAAGGCCCAAATGTTCCTTGGGCGTCACATAACAGAGCATGGCAGTCCCGTATCTGGCGATCTCGGTGGCACCGATGGCTGAGGTGATGTGGTCATAGCCAGGGGCTACATCGGTGACCAAAGGTCCCAAGGTGTAGAACGGAGCTCCCTTGCAAAGTTCCTGCTGCCGTTCCACGTTCTCCCTGACCAGGTGGAACGGCACATGGCCCGGTCCTTCCACCATGACCTGGACATCGAACTCCCACGCCCGCTGCGTCAGCTCGGCCAGGGTGTCCAATTCGGCAAACTGGGCGGCATCGTTGGCGTCGGCGATCGCACCCGGTCGCAGGCCGTCGCCCAGGGAGAAGGCGACGTCGTAGCGGGCGAAAATTTCGCAGAGCTCGTCAAAGTGGGTGTACAGGAAGTTTTCCTGGTGGTGCGCCAGGCACCAGCCGGCCATGATCGACCCGCCGCGGGAGACGATTCCGGTCACCCGGTTGGCCGTCAGGGGCACATAGCGCAGCAGCACGCCGGCGTGGATGGTCATGTAGTCCACGCCTTGCTCGCATTGCTCCATCACGGTGTCCCGGAAGATCTCCCATGTCAGCTTGTTGGCTTCGCCGTTAACCTTTTCCAGGGCCTGGTAGATGGGGACGGTCCCGATCGGGACAGGGGAGTTGCGGATCAGCCACTCCCGCGTGGTGTGGATGTCATCACCGGTGGAAAGGTCCATGACGGTATCGGCACCCCATTGTGTAGCCCACTGCAGCTTGTCCACTTCTTCTGCGATGGAGCTGGTAACTGCCGAGTTACCGATGTTGGCATTGATCTTCACCAGGAAGGCTTTGCCGATGATCATCGGTTCTGACTCGGGGTGGTTGATGTTGTTGGGAATGATGGCCCGCCCCGCGGCTACTTCGCTTCTGACCAGCTCAACATCACAGTTTTCCCGCAGTGCGACGAACTGCATCTCAGGAGTCACCATCCCCTGCCTGGCATAGTGCATCTGCGTGACGGTCCTACCTTCGACGGCGCGTCGAGGCACTGGTTTCGCGCCCTTCCATTCCGCTGATGCTTCCCCGCGCCTAACCGCGGACCTTCCGTCATCGAGCAGGTTTCGTTGCCGCCCGGAGTAGGCCTCGGTGTCTGCGCGGTCCTCGATCCAGGCAGCGCGGAATGGTTCCAATCCCATGATGGGGTCACTGCCGGGACCTGCCGTGCGGTACACCTGGAACGGGTGGTTGGCTTTGCCGTTCGGGGAAGGTTCCAGCGCGATCTCCGTGAAGGGAACCCGGATTCCGTTCTCCTTATCCTCGCGGTAGGCCAAGGAATGGGACTTCATGGCCTGGGTCGCGGATCCAACCGCATTTTGGGCAGGGCTGTGCTGTGTTTTGGTGGTGCTCAAAGGATTACTCACTTCCTTCGCCGGCATTACCCGGACAGGTTCAACGGTCGCAGACTGCTTCAGTCCGATCTCAGCCCCTGCAAGGGCACCCGTGTGGTCGTAGACGAAGCTACCACAGCTGCCAACAGGCACCCAGTCACATGCGTGCACCAACCTTCAAGGCACTGCGGCAGACTAGGCTTTTTCCATGGCCACCATCGAATTTTCCGGACCCGTGCTCGTCTCGAGCAGCGAGGAACGCCACGGGATGTGGTCCGTGGACGGCATCCTGACCTTTGTCCGTCCCGCGAAGGCGCCGGACCGTGTACTGGATGGCTGGGTCCTCCCGGGTTTTGTTGACGCTCACTGCCACATTGGTCTGGGAGTGGGCGGCGCCGTTGGCGAGCAGGCCACCTTTGCCCAGGCCCGGGCCGACCTCGACGCCGGTACGCTGTTGATCCGCGACGCCGGGTCTCCCAGCGACACCAGATGGGTCCAGCAGCGTACAGACTTGCCCCGGCTGATCCGGGCGGGCCGGCACATTGCCCGGAGCCGGCGGTATATCCGTGGGTTGGGCCACGAAATCGAACCCGGCGATCTCGTCGAGACGGTTCGGAAGGAAGCCCGGGACGGTGACGGGTGGGTGAAGTTGGTGGGGGACTGGATTGACCGGGGCCACGGCGATCTCGCCGCCTCGTTCCCGGCCGACATCGTGAAGGACGCCATCTCCGCCGCCCACGATGAGGGCGCCAGGGTAACCGCGCACTGCTTTGCCGAGGACACCATCGACCACATGCTAGATGCCGATATTGATTGCATTGAACATGCAACGGGCCTGCTGCCGCGGCACATTCCCCGCTTGGTGGAGCAGTCCGTGCCGATCGTTCCCACGCTGGTCAATATCGCCACCTTCCCCGATATTGCCGCCCAGGCTGCTCCGAAGTTTCCCGACTACGCGGACCATATGATGCGTCTGTGGGAGCGGCGGCGCGAGCGTGTGCTGGAGGCCTTTGAGGCGGGCGTGTCAATCTACACGGGCACGGATGCCGGCAGTGTGATCAGGCACGGCAGGATCGCCGATGAGATGAAAGAACTGCACGACGCCGGCCTGCCGCCGGCGGCGGTCCTGGACGCCGCAACCTGGGGCGCCCGTGAGTGGCTGGGAGCCGAAGGGATCAGCGAAGGGGCGAGCGCCGACGTCGTGCTGTGTTCCGAGGATCCGCGGCTCCGGCTGGAGAGTGTTTCCCGCCTCCAACACATTGTTCTTCGTGGTTCACTGGTTCGTTAGGAATAAATTGAAGCTTCAAGTAATTTAGTCTGTAGAAGGTGTCGATAGGCGGCACCGCGGAAACAGGAGCTTCGCATGACCACACCATTGAGCCAGGATCTTCTGCCGGCTGAACTCACCATGGGCACGGTAATGCTCAAGGTTGGCGACATGAAGGTCATGAGTGACTATTATCAGCGGGCCCTTGGCCTGGAAATCGTGGCCGAGCAGGACGGCGGTTTGTATCTTGGGCGCGTCGGGAAGCCGGTGGTGCATCTCGCTCCGGCGTCCGGCCTCCGGATTCCAGGCCGCGGGGAGGCGGGTCTGTTCCATACGGCCATCCTGTTCGAAGACCAGCCGTCCCTGGCCGCGACGATCGCTACCGCCGCCGAATACGAGCCCCGCGCCTTTGCGGGCAGCGCCGACCACCTGGTCAGCGAAGCGTTCTACTTCACAGACCCCGAGGGCAATGGCATTGAGCTCTACTATGACAAGCCGCGGGAACTGTGGCAGTGGGACGGCAAGAGCGTGGTGATGGACAATGTGGCCCTGCCGCCGCAGCGATTCCTCCAACAGCACCTCAACGAAGCTGCGGTGACCGGCCAACACCAGGCGGCGGCGGGAATCGGACACGTCCACTTGCAGGTAGGTGACGTCGCAACTGCCCAGCGCTTCTATGTGGAAACCCTTGGTTTTGAGCGGACCGCGGGCTGGCATGGTCAGGCGCTGTTCGTTTCCGCCGGCGGCTATCACCACCACATGGCCATGAATGTCTGGAACAGCCGTGGTGCCGGCCCCCGGAAGGACACTCTGGGTCTGGGGGAAGTGCTCATTGAAGTCCCTGGTGCCGAGGACGTAGCCGCCCTGGCGGATCGTTTGAAGGTTGCAGGCGTGGAGAATCATCACACCGGTGCCGAGCTTCACTTTGAGGATCCGTGGCGGAACAAGTTGCGGGTCGCAGTTCGCTAAGCCGCGTCGCATCTGCTGCACTAGGCTGGGCAGTGACGGCACGGAACCATTCGGGTTGTGTGCCGCCGCCCCGTCAGCACGAAGGAATGAGAGTACTTTCCATGGGCTTTGCCGAAATTTTTGTTGCCACCCACGATGAAGCACTCAAGAGGGCAGCTGCCCTGGACAAGGGCGCCGACGTCGCCGGCCCCGCCGTCAGGATTGACGGCATCACTGACTTCGAAGTGGAGCAGTTGGGCGACCTCGCGGGCCAAGCGGTCCACGCAGCGGGTGCTGATTATGAACTTGCCCTGGTTGATGTGACCAGTGACGCGCTCCTCGGAGTCCCCGAGGCCATGGTGCGTGCGCTGGCCGAACTGCTGACCTATGAGAGCGAAGGTGACTCCAACGTCCTCGACGACGTTGCTGCCGCCTGGGCTGCCCAGGACGACATGCCCTTTGATGCCGCCCAATCCCGCCAGTACGTTCAACAGTTGGCTGCCCTGGCAACCGACGTCGAGAAGGTTGAACGTTCCGGCCTCTACGTCTGGTCCGAATAGCACCCGGGCCCGCGCTCGGGCCCCAGTTTCCACCCTCGGGTGAGCAACAACACACGGACCCAGGTGGCGTAAGTCGTATTTGCTCCGGGCATCTGGCACAATAGACAGGTACTCGATCGGTGCGGCCCCTCTCTCCGTGCACGTATCTTGTCCTTCGAACCGTCCAGTATGGCCCGCCCCACGGGTGCAGAACGTCGGGTTCACCTCGTTTCAGAAACAGGAGTGACCACAAAAGTGGCCGTAAAGATTCGCCTTAAGCGCTTCGGTAAGATGCGCGCACCGTACTACCGCATTGTCGTCATGGATGCCCGCGCCAAGCGCGATGGCCGTGCCATTGAAGAAATCGGCAAGTACCACCCCACCGAAGAGCCGTCGTACATCGAGGTCGCTTCCGAGCGCGCCCAGTACTGGCTCTCCGTTGGCGCCCAGCCGACCGAGCAGGTTGCCGCGATCCTCAAGATCACCGGTGACTGGCAGAAGTTCAAGGGCCTCCCGGGCCAGGAAGGCACCCTGAAGACCAAAGCTCCGAAGGAAGCCTTCGTAGCACCGGAGAAGGGTTCCGTCATCATTCCGGAAGCCATCACCAAGAAGGCCAAGAAGGACGAAGCCGAAGCTCCGGCCGAGGCTGAAGCAGAGACCACCGAGGCTGAGTAAGTTGCTGGCAGAAGCGCTCGAGCACTTGGTCCGTGGGATCGTTGACAGCCCTGAGGATGTCAAGGTCAGTGCCAAGAACAACCGCCGCGGGGAATCCCTTGAGGTGCGTGTTCACCAGGAGGACCTCGGACGGGTGATCGGCCGTCAAGGACGCACCGCACGCGCATTGCGCACTGTGGTTGCAGCCTTGGCTGGTGGCGAGCAGGTCAGGGTCGACGTCGTCGACACCGACCGTCGCCGGTAACGCGCTCAGCACTGCTTGTCTTAAGTCCGGCCCCTTCACCGAATATGGTGGAGGGGCCGGATTGCTTTATCCACCATTTCAGAACCGTGGCTGCCCGGCGGGCGCGGGCATAAGAAGAATTCAGAGGAACCCATGCAGCTCCAGGTGGCCCGGATCGGCAAACCCCATGGCATTCGCGGCGAGGTGACCGTCCAGGTACTGACCGACGCACCGGCCGAGCGCTTCGTGCCAGGAACCGAGTTCATCGTGGAGCCCGCCTCGGCAGGCCCGTTGACCATCCGCAGCGCCAGGTGGAACAAGGACATCCTGCTGTTGGGTTTCGACGAGATCGCAGACCGCAACGCGGCCGAAGTCATCCGTGGTGCCAAGCTCTTCATCGAGACCGAAGAGCTTGACGACGAGGACGACGACGAAGGCTGGTACGAGCATGAACTGGTGGGCCTCGAGGCCCGGGTTGGCTCGCAGGTAGTTGGCAAGGTTGCCGCCCTCAACACCATGCCGGTCCAGGACCTGTTGATGGTCAAGACGGATGACGGCAAGGAAATCCTGGTGCCCTTCGTCGAGGAGATTGTCCCCGAGGTCAATGTCGAGGACGGCTACATCCTGATCACTCCGCCGGCCGGTCTCTTTGAGGTCAATGACGACTCCTCCGAGGAGCCCAAGGGCGGCGCAGGGGATGAAGCCTGAATGAGGATTGATGTTGTCAGCATCTTCCCGGAGTACCTTGCACCGCTGGAGCTCTCGCTCATAGGCAAAGCCCGCCAGGACGGTCTGCTGGAACTCAACGTCCATGACTTGCGCTCTTTCACTACGGACAAGCACAGGACCGTGGACGATACTCCCTATGGCGGTGGCGCCGGAATGGTCATGAAGCCGGAGCCTTGGGCCCAGGCGCTCGAGTCGGTGGCGGGGGCGCGTGAAGGTGCCAAGCCGGTACTGATTGTTCCGTCGCCGGCGGGGGAGCGGTTCAACCAGGCGCTGGCTTACGAGCTGGCCGAGGAAGAACAGCTCGTATTCGCCTGCGGCCGCTATGAAGGCATTGACGAACGCGTCATCGACTGGGCCCGGGACCACTTCACTGTCCGGCCGGTCAGCCTCGGAGACTACGTCCTCAATGGTGGCGAGGTGGCGGTGCTTGCCATGGTCGAGGCCATTGGACGGCTCCTGCCCGGAGTGGTGGGCAACCCGGAATCCCTCGTTGAGGAGTCCCATTCCGATGGCTTGTTGGAGTACCCCGTTTACACCAAGCCTTCGGCGTGGCGCGACCATGACGTCCCTCCCATCTTGTTGAGCGGCAACCATGGAAAGATCGCCCAGTGGCGGCGGCACGAGCAGTTCCGGCGGACGGCCGAGCGCCGGCCCGACCTCTTGGAAGCGTTCGACGCCGGTGCGTTGAGTCGCGCTGACCGCAACGCTCTCGCTGACCTTGGATTCGACGTCGTCGACGGACGCCTGCGTCCCCGGCCCGGCGGTGAGGCAGCAAACTGAGGTCCGCTGCCGTCGTCGAGCGTCCCAAACGGCCGGACCAGTCCTGGCAGTTGGCCCGATGGCAGCGCATATGGCAGAATTAACCCTTGTGTCTACTGGGCTGACACCTGCCACAGGGGGAGTTCAGCCAACAGTCGGACAACCCGGCGACGCCAATCAGTGGCGGAGCCGGACACTAAGAATCTTCGGCGGAGATTTCCGGTTGCCTTTCGTGCCCCGGGCTTGTCCGCCGTAACCCAACGTGAATGACCTGTGGCGTTCACCAGGAGTGGATTAATGCATATCCTCGATAGCGTAGATGCAGCCTCGCTGCGTAACGATGTTCCCGAGTTCCGCGCGGGTGACACCCTCAAGGTTCACGTCAACATCATCGAAGGCAAGAACTCCCGTGTCCAGGTATTCCAGGGCTTCGTCCTGGGCCGCCAGGGTGACGGCGTTCGCGAAACCTTCACCGTGCGCAAGGTTTCCTTCGGTGTCGGCGTAGAGCGTACCTTCCCGGTACACTCCCCGATCATCGACAAGATCGAGGTCGTCACCAAGGGTGACGTCCGCCGCGCCAAGCTTTACTACATGCGCGCACTGCGCGGTAAGGCTGCGAAGATCAAGGAAAAGCGCGACTTCGCCAAGTAAGTCCTGCGACTTACCAACGGGTCCAGGATTCGTGCCCGGTAGTTCCGGAGCAATCCGCAACGCAACAGGGATACGAGTCATGGACACAACAGAACGCCAGCCCCGGAAACAGGGCTGGCGTTTTGTTTTCCTGGCACTGCTCCTCGCCGTGGCCATCAGCGGACTGGTCCGGTCCTTGTGGCTGGACGTTTACTACATCCCGTCCGAATCCATGGAACCCCTCCTCGGGGCAGGGGACAGGATCCTGGTGTCACGTACGGCCTTTACTTCCGAGCCGATCCGCCGCGGTGACATCGTGGTCTTCGACGGCCGGGGCTCGTTCGCTCCGCTGAGCAGCGGACAAGGTCCTTTTGTCGACGCCGTATCGGCCGCAAGCCAATGGTTTGGACTGACCGGCAGCGACACCACCTATGTCAAGCGGGTCATCGGCGTTGCGGGGGACCGCGTCCAGTGCTGTGATTCCAACGGCCTCCTCACGGTCAATGGTGAGCCGCTTCAGGAACCCTACGTGTATCCGGGGGATGAGGCCAGCAAGCAGAAATTCGAGGTCGTGGTCCCTGATGGCCGGCTTTGGCTGATGGGTGACCACCGCTCCCGTTCTGCAGACTCCCGGGGACTGCTGGGTGCGCCGGGTGGCGGCATGGTTCCCGTGGAACGCGTGATCGGCCGACCGGTCCGGATCATCTGGCCACTTGATAGATTTGCAGAAATGCCTCGCTCTCCGCAGGCCGAAATATCGAAGAACGGACAGTAGATGCCGGACAAAGCTCCAGAGAATCCCGAGCGGTACGACGACGACGCGCGGGTCTCGGACGTAACGGCACCTGCCCCCGGGGTGGCTGATTCCCGGGAGTCTACGGGCGGCGCCCACGCAGTGGAGAAGCCACGCAAGAATCCTGTCCTGGTCTGGGTCAAAGAGATCGTGACCGTGGTGGCCATCGCGCTGGTGCTGTCATTCCTGCTGAAGACCTTCCTTTTCCGCGCGTTCTATATTCCGTCGGAATCCATGGAAAGCACCCTGGACGTCAATGACCGTATCTTCATCAATTTGCTGGTTCCTGAACCCTTCGCCCTGCAACGCGGCGATGTTGTGGTGTTCAAGGATTCCCAGAGCTGGTTGACGCCGGTTGCCAAGAAGCCCGCCGGCCCCATGGACTGGGTAGGGGACGCACTGGAATTTGTGGGCTTGGCTGCCGATGACAATGAGCAGCACCTCGTCAAGCGTGTCATCGGGCTTCCCGGTGACAGGGTTTCCTGCTGCGATGCCCAGGGGCGTGTCAGTATTAATGGTGTGCCGTTGGATGAGACCTACATCAAC
This sequence comes from Arthrobacter sp. R3-55, assembly GCF_054161505.1. Taxonomy (NCBI): domain Bacteria; kingdom Bacillati; phylum Actinomycetota; class Actinomycetes; order Micrococcales; family Micrococcaceae; genus Arthrobacter; species Arthrobacter sp. R3-55. Next base: position 1,892,116 of record NZ_CP096423.1, read on the forward strand.
CCTGCCGAGATACCGCAGCCGAATGCGTTCGACATTGTTGTTCCAGAGGGCAAGGTCTGGGTAATGGGTGATAACCGTAATCATTCGGCAGACTCCCGGGCGCACCAGGAGAGCAACGGCGGCTTCATCAACATCGAAGACATTGAAGGTCGGGCTACTGTCATAGCCTGGCCCGTGAATCGCTGGACCTACCTCGACAACTTCCCGGACGTCTTCCGCGACGTCCCCGAGAGCACCCCGGCAAAATAATGGCAACAACGGCTGCCGGCTCCAAGATCAAGACCCAGGCCAAGTCTCCGGCCAAGAGCAACAAGAAGGCCAAACCCGCCACCAAGGCCAAGAGCCTTGTGGGTTTCCCCACCCTTGACGTGGAACGGTCCTTCTTGTCGCCCGGTGTCCGGTTGCTGGCCGGCGTGGACGAGGTGGGCCGCGGGGCGCTGGCAGGGCCCGTCAGTGTAGGGATAGCCGTGGTGAGCCTCGAGGACCATGGCTTGTTGGCCGATGTCCGGGACAGCAAACTTCTCAAGCCCGAGGACCGTGACAGGCTGGAGCCCCTGGTCCGTGACTGGGCAATTGCCTCGGCGGTGGGGCATGCCTCGGCGCGGGAAATCGATGACATTGGCATCATTGCCGCGCTTCGCCTGGCGGGCACCCGGGCGTGGTGCGAGATCCTGGCCGGCGGTGTCACCCCCGATGTTGTTCTGCTGGATGGCAGCCACAATTGGTTGTCACCGGATGTCCAGGCCTCCCTCTTTGACGAGCCGGCCCTGGGCCCTTGGTGCGAAGCACCCGTCCATACCCGGGTCAAGGCGGACATGAGCTGCCTCAGCGTCGCCGCCGCCAGTGTCCTTGCCAAGGTGGCCCGTGACCGCATCATGGTGGATCTCCACTCGGAGGTCCCTGCCTACGGATGGAACGAAAACAAGGGCTATGCCACCTCCGCCCACAGGGACGTGATCCGGCTCCAAGGGCCCAGCGCCTATCACCGGACCAGTTGGAACCTCACGGGGCCCGAGGCTGACTGAGTACCTACAGTTCGGCGCTGCGGCCTGACCGGCGCCGATGTGAGACCTTCGGTGGCGGCTGCCGCCCGGCAGATAGTGCAAGATGGAAGTATGAGCGCCGAGGACCTTGAGAACTATGAAACCGATATGGAGCTTCAGCTCTACCGCGAGTACCGGGACGTTGTCGGTCTGTTCAGCTACGTTGTGGAAACTGAGCGGCGTTTCTACCTGGCCAATCACGTGGACCTACAGGCCCGCAGCGCGGATGGCGAAGTCTACTTTGACCTGACCCTGCAGGATGCGTGGGTGTGGGATGTTTACCGTTCAGCCCGGTTCGTCAAGAATGTCCGCGTCATTACGTTCAAGGACGTCAACGTCGAAGAACTGCCCCGCAGCGAAGACCTCGCCTTGCCGAAGGATGGGGGCCTCGGAGACCTCGGTGATCTGGGCAACTAACTGCTGACTCTTCCTCCACAGCAGTGCTCCGGGTGGGTTTACCCACATAGCCTCCTGCGCCCCTGCCGCTTACCGCCACCAGACGGAAAGCTGGTCATCGGAGGTGGTGGTCATGAGAGCAAAAGACCTGCTGGGCCGGAACGGCGAGGCACTTGCGGCCGGTTTCCTGGAAAACCAGGGGATGCGGATCGTTGATCGGAATTGGCGATGCGCAGACGGTGAAATCGACATCGTCGCGATCGAGGGCGACACCCTGGTGGTTGTTGAAGTCAAAACCCGCCGGAGCCTGGACTACGGTCATCCCTTTGAAGCGGTGGGCTCTGCCAAGTTGGCCCGGCTCCACAGGTTGGCTTCATCATGGTGCCGGGAACATGAGCTGAAAGCGCCCCGAAGACGTGTCGATGTCGTCTCAGTCATCGACAACGGCGCGGGCGGGCCTGAGCTTGACCACTTGCGGGGTGTGGGCTGAGTGGGAGTGGGACGCAGCTACTGCGTTGCGCTGGTGGGCCTCAACGGGTACATCGTGGAGGTTGAAGCCGACATCGGCCAAACACTTCCCAACTTTGTCATTCTGGGCCTGCCCGATGCCGCACTGAATGAAGCGAAGGAAAGAATCAGGTCCGCGGCTCAAAACTCAGGGATTCCCTTGAGCCGGCGCAAGATCACAGCGAATCTCATACCGGCGTCCCTTCCTAAAAGGGGTTCCGGCTTCGACCTGGCCATCACCATGGCCGTTCTTTGCGCTGCCAATGATGTCCGGTCCATCGGTGGGACGGTTTTCATCGCGGAACTGGGATTGGACGGCAGGTTGAGGCCGGTGCGGGGGATACTTCCGGCGGTGATGGCGGCAGTCCAAGCCGGGCATCCGGATGTGGTGGTGGCTGAGGCAAACGCCGCGGAAGCATCCCTGGTGCCGGGCGCCAACGTCCGCGGCTACAAGACTCTGGCCAGGCTCGCGTTCGACTTCGGCGCAGACCCCAAAGAGTTGGCCCTCGACTATGATCCCGCAGACACCTCCGCCCCCGGGGACGATGACGGTGAGGCGTTCATGGTGCCGGACCTTTGCGACGTTTCGGGTCAAGGGGAGGCACGACGCGCGCTCGAAGTCGCCGCAGCCGGGGGCCACCACATGTTGCTGACCGGGCCGCCGGGTGCGGGAAAGACAATGCTGGCGGAGCGTTTGCCGGGATTGCTCCCGGATTTGGCAGACAACGCGGCCATGGAAGTGACGGCCATCCATTCGTTGGCCGCTGTGCAGACTTCGGCCGTGCGGCTGATTCGCAGGCCACCCTTTGAGAGTCCGCATCATAGCGCCACGGCCGCGGCCATCATCGGTGGCGGATCAGGACTTCCACGGCCGGGTGCTGCCTCCCGGGCGCATCGTGGAGTTCTGTTCCTGGACGAGACGCCGGAGTTCGAACGGCGGGTGCTCGACGCTCTCCGGCAACCCTTGGAAAGCGGAGAACTGGTGATACACCGCTCGGCGGGAACGGCAGCATACCCTGCACGTTTCCAATTGGTCCTTGCAGCGAACCCTTGCCCGTGCGGGAAGGCTTCCGGCAAAGGGATGGATTGCACCTGTACAGCCATGATGAGGCGGCGCTACTTCGGGAGAATGTCCGGGCCGTTGTTGGACCGCGTGGACATCCAGCTCCAGGTTGAGCGGGTGTCCTTGGCCGATTTCGGTCAAGGAGGGCAGGAAGAAGACACAGGCGCCGTTGCGGTACGTGTGCTGGCAGCCAGGGCAAGCCAACTGGATCGGTTGCTGAGATTGGGACTTGAAACCAACTCACAGGTTCCTGGCCGCATTTTGCGAGGCGAACTTCGGTTGCCGCCGGGGACCACAAGAATCCTTGACACCGCCCTGGAACGCGGAATGCTGACGGCGCGCGGCTACGATCGCGTTCTCCGCTTGGCCTGGACACTCGCAGACCTGGGACACGGCGGGACACCCACCGTTGATCACATCGGCCAAGCACTGGGGCTTCGACAAGCTGCGGTTGCCACATGAGGGACATCGACACGAAAGGAACCAAGAAAGTGGCCGCAGTGGGGTTGCATGACAACGAACGGATTGCCCGGGCTGCGCTTGCCCGGCTCATGGAGCCGCAGGACTCGGTGGGCCTTGCCCTGGTAAGGGCCCTAGGAGCGGTCGACGCCTTGGGCGTGGCCACCGGAGAGCTCGCAACAAGCCCCGCCTTGGAACAGGAGATTTCCACCCTGCTGGTTGAAGCCGGGGGACCAACCACCTGGGCCGGGCTTCCGGCCACACTCCGGCGATGGGCGCCACGGGTCAAGGACCTGGCTCCGGAGCGTGACCTTGAAACCATGCGCCGGCTGGGTGGGCGTTTGATCATTCCCGGAGACGAATTGTGGCCTGATCAACTCCAGGACCTTGGGCTGCAGGAACCCCTCTGCCTGTGGTGGCGGGGTCAGGAGCAGCCGCTGCCGCCAGCGCGGCGAACCATTGCTTTGGTGGGGTCCAGGGACAGCACCAGCTACGGCGCCTCCGTCACGGGAGACTTCGCGTACGGCTTGGCGCAGCGTGGCTTTACGGTGATTTCCGGGGGCGCCTATGGCATTGATGCGCATGCGCACCGCGGGGCGCTCAGCGGCGGGACAACCGACTTGCCTACCATTGCCGTGATGGCCGGAGGCGTGGACCGCTTTTACCCTTCCGGCAATGATGACCTGCTCCGTGCTGTAGCCACCCAAGGTGCTGTCATCTCGGAAGTTCCTCCTGGGTCCGCGCCCACACGGTATAGGTTTCTGCAAAGGAACAGGATCATTGCGGCCCTGGCGTCCGTCACTGTTGTGGTGGAAGCGCGGTGGCGTTCAGGTGCGCTCAACACGGCACATCATGCTGAATCGATCGGCAGGGTCGTTGCGACGGTTCCCGGGTCCATTCACAGCGCCAACTCGGCGGGCTGCCACCGATTGCTTCGAGAGGGGGGAGCCGTCTGTGTCACTGATGCGGGCGAGATCGCTGAGCTGGCCGGAGCCATCGGAGAATCCACCAGTGCGGAAAGGAGCGCCGATGCCGCCATACACGATGGCTTGTCCTTGGAAGATCTCATTCTCCTTGATGCGCTACCCCTCCGCGCCGCCACGTCCGTGGAAAAGCTCACAGTGGTGGCAGGGCTGAGTCCAGAGGCTGTGCGGGCCGGCCTTGGGCGGCTGGGGCTCATGGGCCTGGCCAACTCGGAACGGGGTGCTTGGAAACGGGCCAAAAACGCCTGAGCAGGGCGGGGAAATCATGTTGATGCGGCCTGTGAGTCCCGGATGCTGGCACAGTGGGAGATGTGGACGCACAATCACTGCCATCATCAATGCGCACCGCTGTGGAGGGCTTTCATCGATACCTGGAGGGCGAGAGGGCCAGATCCGCACATACGGTGCGTGCTTATCTTGCAGATGTGGAGAGCCTCCTCGGTTTTGCGGTGCAGGAAGGTATCGAAGAGCTCGGCCAACTCGAGCTGGGTTCGCTGCGTCGCTGGCTTGGCGCGCAGAGCGAAGCGGGCATGGCCAGGGCCACGCTGGCCCGCCGGGCCGCGACCGCCAGGTCTTTCACGGCTTGGGCACTGAGGGAGGAACTGATTGCTGCAGACCCCGCCATCCGCCTGCAGGCACCCAAGCGCGACAAATCCCTGCCGGGAGTCCTTCAGCAGCAGCAGGTAACCCGGATGGTGGATGACCTGAACACGGCAGCCGCAGAAGGAGGCCCCATGGCTGTTCGCAACCGGGCCATGGTGGAACTCTTGTATGCCACCGGAGTCCGCGTGGGGGAACTCGCCGGCCTGGACATCGATGACCTTGATCCGGATAGACGCACGCTCCGGGTGCTGGGTAAGGGCAACAAAGAGCGCACCGTGCCATTCGGTGTTCCGGCGGCATTGGCCGTGGACGATTGGCTCCGACGGGGCCGGCCAACCTTGGTGACAGCCAAGAGCGGGCCCGCTTTGTTCCTGGGAGTACGGGGAAACCGGGTTGATCCGCGTCAGATCCGGGCGGTGGTCAGCGAACTGCTCCAGGCTTTGGGCGACACGTCGGCCACAGGACCGCACGCACTCAGGCACAGCGCAGCTACCCACCTTTTGGACGGGGGAGCGGACTTACGCGCCGTCCAGGAGATTCTTGGACACAGCAGCCTCGCGACCACGCAGATCTACACGCACGTGTCCGTGGATCGGCTGAGAAAGAGTTACCAGCAGGCGCATCCCAGAGCCTGAGTTCGGCCGTCCAGGTGGCGCACTGGCGGAAACCGGCGCCGTACGGCAAAATAAGAGCACCACGGGGAAACCTTCAATTCACGGTTGAGGGTTATCTCTGTGCCAAGATCGTCAATAGCAACCAACAAAAACTGAATAGCCAGTCAGGGCCCAAGAAATTCAAGGCATCCGGCTGCAACAGCAAACATCCAGGCAGAGGTCGTTGGGGAAGACGTACCTACAGCTATGGAGGATGGAATGTCTGTTGCAACAACCCGCGGTGTCCTGTTTGTACACTCGGCCCCTACGGCACTTTGCCCGCACGTTGAGTGGGCCATTGGATCGGTCGTGGATAAGCGGACCGATCTTGAATGGACCCCTCAACCGGCTGCGCCTGGAATGTTCCGGGCTGAGTTGTCATGGACTGGCGCCCCCGGTACCGGGGCACAGTTGGCATCGGCCCTCCGGGGTTGGGCGCATCTGCGCTACGAGGTCACTGAAGAACCGAGCCAGGGAGTGGACGGAGCCCGCTGGTCCCATACGCCGGAACTCGGAATTTTCCATGCCGTTACGGACGTCCATGGCAACATCATGGTCACAGAGGACCGCATCCGTTATGCCTATGAATCCGGCGCCGGCGATCCCTCAGCTGTCTACCACGAGTTGTCCCTGGCGCTTGGTGAAGCGTGGGACGAGGAACTCGAACCGTTCCGCCACGCGGCAGAGGGCGCCCCAGTGCGCTGGCTGCACCAAGTCGGCTAGAGGACCGGTACCAAACCACGTCGCTGCGTCAGTTTCGCTGACGTTTCCAGGCAAGACTGAGCGCAGGCTTCTCCCATAGCAATAAGAAAGGGCTCCACCGTCAGGTGGGGCCCTTTCTTACGTTTTCGCCAGGGGCGCTGCTAACCCTCAGACGTTCCTGACAGCAATGACGGCGTTGTGCCCGCCGAAGCCGAAGGAGTTGCTCAGCGCCACGATGTCACCGGACGGCAGGTCGCGGACCGAGGTCACAACGTCGAGGGGGATCTCAGGATCCTGGTTTTCGAGGTTGATGGTCACTGGCGCCTTGCGCTCGTAGACGGCCAGCACGGTCAGTACAGCTTCAACAGCCCCTGACGCACCCAGGAGGTGGCCCATCTGCGACTTGGTGGCGGAGACCGCCACATTGTCTACATGGGTCCCCAGGGCGGCACGCAGGGCCGTGTACTCGGGCTTGTCACCAACTGGAGTCGAAGTAGCGTGCGCGTTGACGTGGACGACGTCTTCGGCCTGGATACGGCCATCAAACATCGCGGCCTTCAGGGCACGGGTGGCACCGAGTCCTTCGGGGTCCGGTGCGGTGATGTGGTAGGCATCCGCTGTAACGGACGTTCCGGCCAGTTCTGCATAGATCCGGGCACCACGGGCAAGGGCGTGCTCTTCGGCTTCCAGAACCAAGGCTCCGGCACCTTCACCCATGACGAAGCCGTCGCGGTCGGTGTCGTACGGGCGGGAGGCGCGCTCGGGCTCGTCATTGCGGCGGGAGAGTGCCTGCATGGAGGAGAACGCTGCCAAAGGCATCGGGTGGATGGCAGCTTCAGCGCCACCGCACACCACAACGTCTGCTTTGCCTGAGCGGATCAGGTCCAGGCCCAGATGAAGGGCCTCAGTACCGGAGGCGCAGGCCGAAACCGGGGTGTGGGCTCCGGCACGGGCACCGAGGTCCAGGCTTACTGCTGCCGCCACGCCGTTAGGCATGAGCATGGGAACGGTCATGGGCAACACGCGGCGCGGTCCCTTGTCCCTGAGGGTGTCCCATGCATCCAAAAGGGTCCAGACGCCGCCGATGCCGGTAGCGAAGGCTACTGCGAGACGGTCGTGATCGATTTCTTCGATCCCGGCGTCGGCCCAGGCTTCACGTGCTGCGATCACACCAAATTGCGTGGAAGGGTCCATGCGCTTGGCTTCTACGCGGCTCAGGACCTCAAGTGCCGGCGTCGAGCACCGGGCAGCAAAGTGAACGGGGAGGTCGTACTTGGCCACCCACTCGTCACCGAGCGTGCGGGCGCCGGAGACCCCTTTCAGCGCGTTCTGCCACATTGTGGGGACGTCGCCGCCGATGGGAGTGGTGGCCCCCAGACCGGTTATGACTACTTTGCGTGCCATGCGATCACTCTCTGTCGGATAGCCGTCCCTCCTGCAGCATTCACAAGGGGAGGCAATAAAATCTTTGGGTGTTACTGCGGCTGTGCCGGGCCTGGAGGATGGATATCCCGGCCCGGCACAGCTGGGTCAGGACTAGGCCTGTGCGTTGGCGATGAAGCTGACGGCGTCGCCCACGGTCTTGAGGTTCTTGACCTCTTCGTCCGGGATGCGTACGCCGAACTTCTCTTCAGCGTTGACGACGATGGTCATCATGGAGATGGAGTCGATGTCCAGGTCCTCGGTGAAGGACTTGTCGAGCTCGACGGCTTCGGTGGCGAGGCCCGTCTCTTCGTTGACGATTTCAGCCAGGCCGGCCAGGATCTCTTCGTTGCTAGCCATTGTTGGCTCCTTTTCTTGTTGTACCGGCTACTGCCGGAAAGGGGGCAAACCGCGGGTTACGGTTTGGGTTTGTAAGTCGTATTCAGTTGGCTGGAGGTATCCGGGACAAGTCCCGGTCTACGGCAGGACCACTACCTGGGCGCCGAAGACCAGTCCGGCCCCGAACCCGATCTGCAGGGCCAGGCCGCCGCTCAGCCCAGGGTTCTCCTGAAGCAAGCGGTGCGTTGCCAGCGGGATGGACGCAGCGGAGGTATTACCTGCCTGGGCGATGTCGCGGCCGATGACAACGGATTCGGGAAGCTTGAGCTTCTTGACCATCTCGTCGATGATCCGCATATTTGCCTGGTGCGGAACAAAAGCGGCGAGGTCGCTCGCTTCAATGCCCGCAGCATCCAGTGCCTGCTGGGCTACCTTGGCCATTTCCCAAACGGCCCAGCGGAACACGGTCTGTCCGTCCTGCCGCAGGGTGGGCCAGACATCCTGGGTTGCCGAAAGAATTGCGGGATCGTCGATTTCATCCGAGTGCCGGGCGGATTCGCCTAGCTTCTTGACGTCCTCAAGGGAGTGGGTCATGCCAATGGCGTCCCACTTGCTGCCGTCCGAGCCCCACACGGAAGGGCCGATGCCGGGAGTTTCGGACGGACCCACCACCACAGCCCCCGCACCGTCGCCGAGCAGGAACGAGATTGTGCGTTCGTGATTGTCGATGACGTCGGAGAGCTTCTCCGCACCGACTACCAGGACGTATTGCGCCGCACCGGAACGAACCAGGGCGTCAGCCTGGGCCACGCCGTAGCAGTACCCTGCGCAGGCGGCCGAGATGTCAAAGGCCGGTGCCGGCGTCGCACCCAAACGTTCGGTAAGGGCAGCAGCAGCGGACGGCGTTGCGTAAGGGTGCGTCACCGTGGAAACGATCACTGCGCCAAGTTGGGACGCGTCGATGCCAGCCTGCTGAAGCGCTTCGCGTGCTGCGCCTTCGGCCATGTCAATGACGCTGACGTCAGCGGCAGCGCGATGGCGGGTGATGATGCCTGTACGCTGGCGGATCCATTCATCGGAGGAATCGATCCACTGGCAGACGTCCTCGTTGGTGACGATGACATCCGGCCGGTAGGCGCCGATGCCGAGGATGCGCGCATTCTCATTGACAACGGCCTTGTTCAACACGGGGGTGCTCATGCCTGTCCCTCCAATTCTGCGAAGAGCGCCAGGGCCGCGGACAGGTCATCCGGGGTTTTGACGGCAACCGTCTTGACGCCGGGCATGCCGCGCTTGGCGAGTCCAGCGAGGGTGCCGGCTGGAGCCAGTTCGATGACGCCCGTGACACCTCGTCCCACCAGCGTTTCCATGCACTTGTCCCAGCGGACGGGGCGGGAAACCTGGGCGATCAGGCTGTCGACGGCGGCGGGCCCGGCAGTCACTTCGTTGCCGTCGTAGTTGGACAGCAGGGGTACGGCCGGGTTTTGCGGTGAAAGCGATGGCTTGAGGGCCTCAAGCGCGCTGACGGCCGGAGCCATGTGGGAGGTGTGGAAGGCACCTGCAACCTTGAGCGGAATCACGCGTGCCTTGGCCGGGGGATTCTCAGCCAGCGCCTTGAGCTGGTCAAAGGTGCCGGCGGCTACGGTTTGCCCGGCGCCATTGACGTTCGCGGGCGTCGCGCCGGCGGCCTCAATGGCTGCCAGCACCTCGGAAGGGTCACCGCCCACCACGGCACTCATGCCCGTGGGGGTGACGGCCGCCGCGGCGGCCATGCTGTTGGCACGTTCACGTACAAAGGTCATGGCTTCGGCTTCAGTCAGGACTCCGGCCAAGGCGGAAGCGGTGATTTCGCCAACGGAATGCCCGGCGAGGATCACTGGCAACGTGCTGAGCTCGACGTCGAACAACGAGTTGGCAGCAACAAGCCCCGCCGCAACGATCAGTGGCTGGGCCACCGCGGTGTCCTTGATGGTTTCTTCATCCGAGGTGGTGCCGTGGGCCTTGAGGTCAATGCCTGCGATCTCGCTCAGGTGGGCCAGTTGGCCTTCGACGGAGGGGAGTTCCAGCCAAGGGGCCAAAAATCCAGGGGTCTGGGAGCCCTGTCCAGGGCAGACGATTGCAAGCACGTATCCAGCTTTCCAAATTGCCACGTGATCCACTGGTGTTTTGGTACACCAAGCTCACTGGGTCAGTTTGTAGGAAGTCTACAACGGTTCAGTTCTGTGAACGCGACGCATGACGCTCGGGAGCGGCTTTGGGCTGGGCCGAAAGCCGGCCTACCACCAAGGCAGTTTGGAGGACGAAAGCCTCCCTGGGAAGGAGCGGATCCCAGCCCGTGACGTCGCAGACACGCTTCAAACGGTAGCGCACAGTGTTGGCATGGACGAACAATTCCCGGGCTGTGGCCTCCAAGGAATGGCCCAGCTCAAGGTATGTCCCCAAGGTCTCCACCAAGCCGTTGGAAGCAGCCAGCAGTGGCCGGTAAATGTTCTTGATCAAGGACCTGCGTGCCGCGTCATCACCGGAGACGACTCGCTCCGGGAGGAGGTCATCGGCCGCAACAGGCCGCGGGGCAGAGGGCCAGGCGCGGGCGGCAGTGAGCCCCGCGAATGCCGCCTGCGCCGAGCCGCTGGCCTCCAGCAGGGACCCTGCCTCGGGGCCGTAGACCACAGCGCCCGGGGCAAAAAGCTCGCTGAGCTTGAGGTAGGCCGTGTCACGGTCCTGGACGCCACCAAGGATCAGGATGAGTCGGTCACCCTGAATTCCCACCAGGGCGTCCTCGGCGAAACGACCGGCAGTCCTGCGCAGTTCACTGACGTAACTGGCGCTCGGTTCCGACGGCGAATTGCCCACCATCACAGTGAACCGTTCCTGGGCTTTCCAGCCAAGGGCTGCGATCCTGGAGCGCAAGGCATCGGTGTTCTCACCGCGAAGGATGGCATCCACGATCAGCGCCTCAAGACGGGTATCCCATGAGCCGCGGGACTCGGCCGCACGGGCGTAGACGTCCGCGGCTGCAAAAGCCACCTCCCGCGAATACCGCAGGACTGCTTCACGGAGTGAGGGCTGGTCCGATTCCGGGGCGATCACCGGAACCTGGTCCTCCACCACCTCAACGACGATGCGGATCAGCTGCAGGGCTTTTTGCAGGCTGATCGAACGCGTCAGTTCTGTCGGGGCGTTGCCGAAGACATCCGTGAGGATCCACGACGGCGAGCTGGGACGCTCGTACCACGTCACGAACGCTGCGATTCCGTTCTGGGCCACCAGGCCCAGCGCCGAGCGCTCATCGGAGCTCAAACGGGTGTACCAGGGCAGCGACTTCTCAAGCTGGCGCATGGTGCTGGTGGACAATTGGCCCACGTTGGCACGGAGTTGACGCAGAGTTTCGGCCTTCTCCGGCGACAAAGCCTGGGTTGCTGCCTTGCGCTTGGAAGGTGTTTTGCTCGGCTCTGCCATGGAATGAGCATACGGCCCATCCCGGGCAAGCTCCATTTGTGAGAAGGCTACAACTTGCGTTGTTGCCGGTCACATGCCCGGCAGCCTTCCTGCCACGAGGTTAAACCACGACGACGGCCCCCACCTTTCGGTGGAAGCCGCCGTTGCATGGGGCGCTGGCGTGGCCTTGGACCCGTGAGGTCCAGGGACTTGCCGGCGGTTGGTTAGGCGTCGCCGCCTGCGCCGCCGGTGGTGCCGGCGTTCACATCCAAGAGCCGGTACTTCTCGATCGCCTTCTCCAAGGCACCGTCTTCAACTTCTCCCTTGGCGGCAAGGAGCTGGAGGGTTTTGGCGACGATGGAGTGGGTGTCGTTTTTGAAGTAGCGGCGTGCGGCTTGGCGGGTGTCGGAGAAGCCGAAGCCGTCTGCTCCGAGGGAGGCGAAGTCGTTGGGGATGAATTGGCGGATTTGGTCGGGGACGGCTTTCATGTAGTCCGAGACTGCGATGACTGGTCCGGTGGTGTTTGCGAGTTGTTCGGTGATGAACGGGGTGCGGGCGGGTTGGCCGGGGTTCAGGAAGGCGTGTTCTTCGGCGGCGAGTCCGTCGCGTCTCAGTTCGTTCCAGGAGGTCACGGACCAGACCTCGGCGGCGACTCCCCAGTCTTCGGCGAGGATCCGGGCGGCTTCCAGGGCCCAGGGTACGGAGACGCCGGAGGCGAGGATGTTCGCGGTGGGGCGGTTCCCATCTCCGGTGGGGGCTTCGGCGAGGCGGTAGATGCCTTTGAGGAGCCCGTTGATGTCCAGGTTTTCCGGTTCCGCGGGTTGGGTGATGGGTTCGTTGTAGACGGTGAGGTAGTACATCACGTTCCGGTCTTCACCGGTGCCGTCAGTGTCGGGGCCGTACATTTCTTCGAGGCCGTGGCGGATGATGTGGCCGATTTCGTAGCCGTAGGCGGGGTCGTAGGTTTTCACGGCGGGGTTGGTGGAGGCCAGGATGGGGGAGTGTCCGTCGGCGTGTTGGAGTCCTTCGCCGGTGAGGGTGGTCCGTCCTGCGGTGGCGCCGATGATGAAGCCGCGGGTCATTTGGTCTGCTGCGGCCCAGAAGGAATCGCCGGTGCGTTGGAAGCCGAACATGGAGTAGAACACGTAGATCGGGACCAGGGGTTCGCCGTGGGTGGCGTACGCGGTGCCCGCGGCGGTGAAGGCTGCGACGGCGCCGGCTTCGTTGATGCCGGGGTGGATCAGTTGGCCGGCGGGGGATTCTTTGTAGGCCAGGACGAGGTCGCGGTCCACGGAGAGGTAGTTCTGGCCTTTGGGGTTGTAGATTTTCGCGGTCGGGAAGAACGCGTCCATGCCGAAGGTCCGGGATTCGTCCGGGACGACGGGCACGAAGCGTGCGCCGAAGTTCTTATCCCGCATCAGGTCCTTCAGGAGCCGGACGAAGGCCATGGTGGTCGCGGCTTGTTGTTTCCCGGATCCGCGTTTGGCTACGTCGTAGGACTTCGCGTCCGGGAGTACTACTTCGGTGTGTTTGCGGCGGCGTTCGGGGACGAACCCGCCAAGTTCTGCCCGGCGGTCCATCAGGTATCGGATTTCGGGGGCGTCCATGCCGGGGTGGTAGTACGGGGGCCGGTAGAGGTCAGCGTCGAGTTGTTCATCGCTGATGGGGATGCGGAGGTGGTCACGGAAGGCTTTGAGGTCTTCCATGGTCAGTTTCTTCATCTGGTGCGTGGCGTTGCGGCCTTCGAAGTGCGGGCCCAGGCCGTAGCCCTTGACTGTTTTGGCCAGGATGACCGTGGGTTTGCCCTTGAACTCGGTTGCTGCCTTGTACGCGGCGTAGACCTTGCGGTAATCGTGGCCGCCTCGTTTGAGGCCCCAGATCTGTTCGTCGTCCAGGTCCGCGACCATGTCTTTGGTCTGCGGGGACTTGCCGAAGAAGTGTTCACGGACGAACCCGCCGGACTCGGCCTTGTAGGTCTGGTAGTCACCATCGGGGGTTTCGTTCATGATTTTCACCAACGCCCCGTCCCGGTCGTTTTCCAGGAGTGAATCCCATTCGCGGCCCCAGACGACCTTGATGACGTTCCAGCCCGCGCCGCGGAAGAACGCTTCGAGTTCCTGCATGATTTTGCCGTTGCCGCGGACCGGTCCGTCCAGGCGCTGGAGGTTGCAGTTGATCACGAAGTTCAGGTTGTCCAGGTTCTCGTTCGCGGCGAGCTGCAACAAACCACGGGACTCGGGCTCGTCCATTTCCCCGTCGCCGAGGAACGCCCAGACCTGCTGGTCCGAGGTGTCTTTGATGCCACGGTTCTGCAGGTACCGGTTGGACTGGGCCTGGTAGATCGCGTTCATCGGGCCGATACCCATCGACACGGTCGGGAATTCCCAGAAATCAGGCATCAACCGTGGGTGCGGGTACGAGGACAGGGCATGGCCGGCCTTGGACTTTTCCTGACGGAACCCGTCCAAATCCTCTTCCGTGAGGCGGCCTTCCATGAACGCGCGGGCGTACATGCCAGGGGAAGCGTGGCCCTGGAAAAATACCTGGTCCCCGCCGCTGGGGTGGTCCTTGCCGCGGAAGAAGTGGTTGAAGCCCACCTCGTACAGGGTCGCGGCACCGGCATAGGTGGAGATATGCCCGCCAACACCAATATCGGAGCGCTGCGCACGGTGGACCATCACCGCGGCGTTCCACCGCATATACGCCCGGTACCGGCGCTCGAACTCCTCGTTCCCCGGGAACTCTGCTTCCTGGTCCACCGGGATCGTGTTCACATAATCAGTGGTCGTCACCATCGGCACACCCACCGACCTCGCGCCGGCACGCTGCAACAAACTCCGCATAATGTACTGGGCACGCTCGGTACCCTGCTCCGCGATCAACGCATCAAGGGACTCAATCCACTCCGCGGTCTCTTCCGGATCACGATCAGGCAGCTGGGCAGTCAACCCGCTGAGGATGTGTGAGGTCTCTTCTCCTGCAGCCACGTCCAACCTTCCTTTAGGCGCATGCATCGGCGCCTCAGGTCTGGCAGGGTATCTGCCCGTCGTGAACGCGTCGTGTGCGACATCTCGGTATCAACAGCCCGGTCGGATGCGCCGGGCAGGTCTTGTGAGCGCTTGGCTGCCCAGTAGAATTCTGCGGGGCGGTCGCCCTGCAGCCAGAGCGCTCATGGCCACTCTAGCTTTCACTGCGCCGCGATGCGTAGCCGTGGGGCCCGAGGGGCGTTGTATGTCACATCTTGCTGCCCTGCGTGACGGAAAGCACGTCACTGTCACGGCCGCGAAACACCCCCGGTAATGCGGAATGTGGCCCGTGGCAGGGACAATGGCTTGAAGCACACGCCCAAAGGGTGTTGGCTGTTAGTAATGGAAGTCACTTCAAAAGGAGGAAACGTGAGCGAGGCCGACGCCGCCACATCGGTAAATGTGGCGGAACGAATGGGTTTCAAAGATGGGGATCTGATTCAGGAGCGCGGCTACGACGACGACGTCGACTTCGACTTACGTGACGACATTGAAGATGTCACGGGCTCTGAGCTGCTGGATGAAGACGACCACGACGTAGTAGATGCCGTTGTCTTTTGGTGGCGGGATGGCGACGGCGATCTTGTTGATGCCCTCATGGACTCGCTCACCACGCTGAAGGAAGGCGGAGTTGTCTGGGTGCTGACTCCCAAGTCGGGCCGCGACAACTATGTCTCCCCGGCTGACATCCAGGATGCGGCCCCCACATCCGGACTGCACCTCACCACCTCTGCCGGGGTGTCGAAGGACTGGAGTGCAACCCGACTGGTGCCCAAGAAGAACAAGTGACCGAGGTTTCACTGGTGCAGGCTCCAGCGGTGATTCCGCAGCCGGGCCAGCTTGCCCCGGACTTCGAGCTGGTCAATCAGTTCGGCGAGCCCGTCCGCCTGTCGGATTACCGGGGCAGCAATGTAGTCGTCGTTTTTTACCCCTTCGCGTTCTCCGGGATCTGCACCGGTGAACTATGTGAGATTCGCGACAACATTGCGGCGTTCGAAGATTCAAACGCCGTTGTTCTTGCGATCTCCGTAGATAGTAAATTCACGCTTCGCGCCTACGCCCAACAGGAAAGCTATGGCTTTGACCTGCTGGCCGACTTTTGGCCCCATGGTGCGGTAGCCAGGACGTACGGAGTTTTCGACGACGACAGCGGTATGGCTTTGCGGGGAACGTTCATCATCGACGCCGCCGGGGTCATCCGGTACGTGGTGGTCAATCCACGGGGCCAAGCGAGGGACCTTGCTGAATATCGCCGTGCTCTCACGGCCTTGGGTCGGCGGCAGGCATGAGCTCCGTCCGGCCCGGTGTGGGCATGACTGGTTTTGCCAGCCTGGCCCCCGCGCCGGTGACACAGCTAGGCGCTGATGAACTTACCGCCGTCCGGCAGGCCGTCGGCATTATTAGCGGCAAACGACTGGCCGTATTGACGGGCGCGGGGCTGAGTACCGATTCCGGAATTCCCGACTATCGGGGACCGGGCTCCGCGCCGCGGAATCCGATGACCTTCCAGGAGTTCATCGGCAGTGAGGCCAACCGCAGGCGCTATTGGGCCCGGAACCATCTGGGGTGGTCGCATCTCAGGCATGCGGACCCCAACGCAGGACATGCCGCCGTGGCCCTGATGGAGCGGCGGGGTCTTTTGACCGGCCTCATTACCCAAAATGTGGACAGGCTCCATGAGGACGCGGGCAGCGTTAATGTGGTGGATCTGCACGGGCGTTTTGACCAGGTGGTCTGCCTCGAGAACGGTCATATCTTCAGCAGGGGGCTCGTTGCAGCGATCCTGGAGGAGATTAATCCAGGGTTCCTCGAAGCTGCCTCGGAGTCCGGGCTGGTGGAAATGGCTCCGGATGCGGACGCAACCGTTGAGGATCCCGAGCTCATCACTTCATTCATCATGGCTGTTTGCCCAAGGTGCGGGGGAACACTTAAACCCGATTTCGTTTACTTCGGCGAAAACGTTCCCAAGGAGAGGGTGGAGCGCGCTTATGCCATGGTTGATCACGCCGAAGCCCTTCTGGTAGCTGGTTCGTCCCTGACGGTGCAAAGCGGGCTTCGCTTTGTGCGCCATGCCGCCAAGGCCGAAAAGCCTGTTGTCATCATCAACCGGGGAGCTACCCGGGGTGATAACTTCGCCACCCTGAAGCTGGAGCTCGGAGTCAGCGGCACCCTGGACTATCTGGCCCGGAATCTGCCGGATCTTTCAGACGGGAATCCGCCGATTGGTGTTTCCAGCAATTGATGATGTAGAGTCGTTGTTCGTTGGTTGAAGCGCTGAGGCACTGAAACTGCACCAAGGGTCTTTAGCTCAGCTGGTAGAGCGCCACGTTTACACCGTGGATGTCATCGGTTCGATCCCGGTAGGACCCACCAAGGGAAACCCCGTCAATCCAAGCCTTACGGCTGGTTGACGGGGTTTTTTTATTGCGCAAGCGCCGCCTGCAGCGCGTCCTTTTAATGTCTGGGCCCGCCTTTAGGGTCTTCTCCATGGAGCACGTAGATATCCGTAGCAGCGCGCAAGGCACACCGTTGGTCGTCCTAAGGGGCAGCCGTGAATGGCGGATCGTGGTGGAGCCCGTGCGCTGGTTTGAGCGTGTCTCCTGGTGGGAGCAATCGAGGCGAATGCCCCGGGGACAAGGCCGCGTGGATGTGGAGGTCTGGCAGGTCCAGGTTCGTTTGGGAAACAATGTCCGGTCCAGCATCGCCACGTGGGAGCTGGTGCGGGATGGTGCAGGCGGGGGCTGGTGCCTCAGGGGCGAAGAAGTGGCCGCGGCTTAGCTTTCCCGGGAAATGGATGAGCTCTCCACCACGACTATTGGGGGATGCCGCGGTGGAGAGCTCGAAGATGAATATACAGCGAACTTTTGGGTTTGGAAAGCGGAGCATTCCAAGCTACCGGAACATGTAGCGGATTGGGCTGGCTGAGGCCTCGAGGGCTCAGTCAGCTGCCACTATGATGGGAAGTGTTCAGCGGAATGAACGCGAAGATCGTACTGACGAAGGAGAATCATGGCCGATTCCCGCACTACCCGTTCTGAAGGGCTGGGTGCTTCGTCGCCTGCGCCAGCTGTAACCCGCGCCGCCGCGGTTCTTGAGGCATTGGCAGGTTCTCCGTCGGGACGTTTGACCTTGAGCGATCTTTCCCGCGAACTAGGCATCCCTAAATCGTCGACGTCAAATCTCTTGCTGGCCCTTGAAGAAGCGCGCCTCATCACCCGGCAAGGTGCGGACTTTGCCTTGGGTCGAAAGCTCGTTGAGCTCGGTGCTGCCTACCTAAGCCGCCTGGACGAGGTACAAGAGTTCTACAAGTACTGCGAGCAAGCGCCCACACTTTCAGGTGAGACCGTGCGCATAGCCATGCTCGATGGCGACCATGTCATCTACCTGGCCCGGTACGAGGGGCATCCGGCGGTAAGGCTGACGTCCAACATCGGCGACAAGATGCCCGTTTCCCTCTGCAGCGTTGGCAAAGCCCTGCTGGCGCAGCTGCATGATCACGATATTGAGGCAATGTTTCCCGATGGCATGCAACTGCCGGTCATGACAGCCAACTCGCTACGCACTGCCGAGGAACTCAAGTCCCAGATAATCACCATCCGAAAGCAAGGGTTTGCTTTCGAGGATGAAGAGTCAACAGTGGGTGTGGTGTGCCTCGCTGTGCCCGTCCCCACCCACGGAGCCCACGGTCCAAGCCTTGGCCTCTCGGTGACTGCGTTGAAGGCCACCTACTCAGAAGAGCAGGGTGCGCTGATGGTCAAGGAGCTTAAGGAGTTGGCCCGTTCCCTGGGAAACCCAATGGGATAGCGCGGCTCGCTGAGTGTCCAGAATATATAAATCTGATTTCAACCTTGGCACATAGTTCAACAAGCTGTACGCTGTTCATCATAGTGATCTTGGCGGTGATGCCATCACTATCTCGCCGGGCCAACGGGGGCCTGGGGTGATTTTGAGGGAGTGCTTGTGATAACTCGTACTAATACACAGATTGCGGCTGAGGCTGACGATGCTGTGGTCGCACCGGAACAGCTGCGCCGGGCCACCTTGGCCAGTTCCGTGGGTTCAGCTTTGGAATACTACGATTTCTATATTTATGGGCTGGCCTCCGCGCTGATCTTTGGCCCGTTGTTCTTTTCCCCTCTCGGCCCGGATGGTGCGCTGATCGCTTCCTTCGCCACTTATGGCGTCGGTTTCGCCGCCCGCCCCTTTGGTGGGTTGATCTTTGGCTACATTGGCGACAGGTTCGGCCGGAAAATGGTCCTGATCCTGACTATTGCCTTGATGGGTACCGCAAGCTTCGCCATTGGGTTGCTGCCAACCTTCGAGCAGGCCGGGATGCTCGGGGCGGTCCTGCTGGTGACCTTGAGGATCATCCAGGGCCTCGGTGCCGGCGCTGAGCAGGCAGGGGCCACCACGCTGATTTCCGAAGTCGCGCCGCGCCGTCGTCGTGGTTTCTACGCCTCTTTGCCTTTCGTTGGCATCCAGTTGGGCACGCTCCTGGGCGCAGGGACATTTGCGTTGATCGCCATGGCTGACAAGTCTGTCCTTCAGGGATGGCTCTGGCGTGTGCCGTTCCTGGCCAGCTTCATCCTGATTGCCGTGGCCATTTTCATTCGTCTCAAGCTCAAGGAAACACCTGCTTTCCAAGAGTTGGAGAAGCACAAGAACGTGGTCAAGAACCCCATCGGTGCGCTGTGGAAGCACTCCAAGAAGAATGTGCTCCTTGGCATCGGACTCCGTATGGGAGAAAACGGCAACTCCTCCATCTATTCGGCCTTGCTGGTGTCGTTCATGAGCATGCCCGCTGGTGTCTTCGCCGGTAACAACTCGATTGGCCCTGTGGGCCTGTTGATCGCCGCCGGCTTCGCGGCGGTCTTGGTGGTGACATTCGGCGCGTTGTCCGACAAGTTCGGCCGCGTTCCGGTGTACCGCTACGGCGCCCTGTTCCAGGCCATCATCGCCGTTCCTGCCTTCTATCTGGTCACCTTGGGCAACGTCACCTTGGTGTGGGTTGTCATGGCCGTGGGTATCGCCATCGGTGTCCAGTCAATGCTCGGCCCCCAGTGCCCACTGCTGCCGGAACTGTTCGGTTCCCAATACCGCTTTACCGGTGTGGCCATGAGCCGGGAGATCTCGGCTGTCCTGGCTGGAGGACTCGCGCCACTGCTGGGTGCGTTGATGCTGGCGGCAACCAACCACTCATGGCTTGTACTGGCCATCTACTCCCTGGTGCTGGCGCTCATCTCCTTCGTCACCACCTTTTTCACTCCGGAGACGGCGGGGCGCGATCTCGTCAGCACGGAAGACGCCAAGTAGCGTCCCGGCACAACAATGGCAGCGCGGCACCCTCGACTCGGAGGGGGCCGCGCTGCTTTCGTCACGAATGACTTCTACGTTCTATTCCGGTTCGGCCCGCGTCGGTCTGAACACTTTGCCCGAAAGAGGAGCAGTGGCAAACCATCCCGTACCTTCACCGGCAGGGCGGGTGGCAAGGGCGCGGGAGGCTCTCTCCTTCCCTGCCTGTGCCGCAGCTGCAAGGGCGTCGAAGGCAGCAACGGCGGTGGCGTTGGGCGCCTTCGTCCCACGGAACCGGTGTGCCCGGGCGTTTTCCTCGTAGGGCTTGAACTCCACTTCATAGCCGTCGCCCAGCTCATCAGCAACACGTTGGGCCAGGCGTTGACCTTCTACGGTGTACTTGGCAGCTCTTTCCGTTGACTTCCACGTGAAGTCCCGCGTCAAGGAATCGTAGTAGAACTGCTCCCAGTTCCGGAGCTCATGCACCAGTCCCTCGGTCAACCCGGTGAGAGAGTACTCGATCGGAACATCCAGCCAGAGGACTGTATCCCCGTAGTCCGGAAAGAGGCGCACCACCGTGCGCTGAGGCATCTCCGAGGCGTTCATGTGGCGATGCTACGCCGGTCGACACAACAAAGGCACGGCCAAGTTGCCTTGGCCGCGCCTTTGCACTGAACCTCCGTCAGCCCACGAGGGGCGGAATGAGTCTTAGTAGAAATGGATGGGATCCACCAGGTGGGGTAGCTCGCCGCCGGCCATGAAGGTACGCAGGTTGCTGCGGAACCGTTCTGCGATGAGACGGTTCTCAGCCGTACTCAGGGCGGATGTATGCGGGGACACCAGCACCCGGGGGTGGCTCCACAGCGGACTGTCCTGGGTGAGGGGTTCGACGGCAAAGACGTCAAGGCATGCATAGGAAACCTGGCCATTGTCCAGCGCTTCGAGCAGAGCATCCTCATCCACCACTGTTCCGCGACCCACATTGACGAATACGGTGCCCGGCTTCATGGCGTTGAAGATGTCCTTATTGAACAGCTTCTCCGTATAGGGGGTGCCGGGAAGGGTGTTCACCACAGCATCGGCGTCGGCGAGTAATCCGGGCAGACCGTCGTTATCGGTGACCTCATCAATGCCCTCGATGGCCCCGACGTTGCGTTTGGTGCCGCTGACTTTCATGCCCAAAGCCCGCGCAATCCGTGCTGTTTCCAGCCCGATCTCACCCAGGCCCGCGATGACCAGCTTGGAACCATTGGCCAGCTTTGTGGGGGTGCGCAGCTCGGGCCAGAACTTGGCGGCCTGGTCCTGTGCCATCTCTGCGCTGCGCTTGAATCCGTTAAGGATGCCGAATGCGGAAAACTCGGCCAGGGGTAGTGCATGGACTCCGGCTGAGGTGGTGACGTGGAACTTCTGCAGAGTTTTGGTATCCAGGCCTGAAGCCTTGACCGCTCCACCGGCTCCTGCGGCCATGGCGTGGATCCACGCCAGGTGCGGGTTCTCCGCAGCGATGCGCGCCAGGCCGGCGGGGCTTTCGTTGGGGAAGCCGTAAAGAACCTGAGCCCGGTTCAGCATTGCCCAGTAACGTTCCTCCTGCTCGGGCGTCCGCTTGAAAGCGGGGTCGCCGGCATGATCGGCCGGGAAGCGCTCCGGGGGGAGCAGCTCGGGATCGTAGAGAACTGTTACGGAGGGATCTACAGCGCGGATCAGCTCTACGTGCTCTGCTTCGAGCGGCACAGCGATGGCGATGGTCAGTTCATCAGTCGTCATGGTGTTCATCATACTGAATGGCGGCTAGGATATTGAACAGAATTTACTAAGATGACCACAAAGAAGTGAGGTGTCAACTACGGTGACCAATCAGCGCGTAGGTTTTGTAGGCCTCGGACTCATGGGAGCACCCATGGCCGGCAACCTCGTCAGGGCCGGGTGGACCGTCGCCGCCTGGAACCGTTCCCATGCCGTCTTCGAAGAGCTTCCCACGGTCCAACGGGTAGAAAACGTTGTGGAACTGCGTCATGAGGATGCCATCATCTTCATGCTCCCCGATCTGCCCTTTATCGAAGAAGCCGCAGCGGACTTGCTTGAATCATGGCGGAACGAACCGCCAAAGCCAGGTACCGCCGTCGTCATCATGAGCAGCGTCTCGCCCACGGCGGTACAGCACTTCGCTGAAACAGTCCACGCCGCAAGCGGCGGCAACGCCGTGGTGGTGGATGCGCCGGTCAGCGGAGGCACAGCGGGTGCGAAGGAGGGGACGTTGGCCATCATGGTCGGAGCCACTGAAGCCCAATTCGCAGCAATCCAACCGCTGCTCGGTGCCATGGGAACCACTGTAAGGCGGATGGGGGCACTGGGATCAGGGTCGCTGGCCAAGGCTTGCAACCAATTGATCGTCGGAACCACGACGGCGGCACTTGCCGAAGCTGCCGAGCTCGCCGAACGCTCCGGCATGGATGTGGAGGCCCTCTTTGACGTCCTCTCCGGAGGGCTGGCCGGCAGCCGGGTGCTGGACAACATTGGCCCCAGGCTGGCAGCCAAGGACTATGCGCCCACAGGCCCCGCCAAGTTCATGCATAAGGATCTTGGCTTTGTCCTGGACAGCGCGGCAGCCGTCGGTGCCGCCGTTCCCATGGCATCCGCCGCCACTGAACTCTACGCAGAACTCAAACGCCAGGGCCTGGGCGACCAGGACCTTGCCGTCGTCCGTCAAACCATAGCAAACCTCAGCCGGACCCCCGCAGCGACGAGCAGCAACATAAGCTGCGCAACTCCTGGAAGGAATGAACAATAATCATGAGCGCACTTTTTGACTTGACCGGGCGGGTTGCCTTGGTGACAGGCTCAAGCAGGGGAATAGGCAATGCCTTGGCCAGGGGGTTGGCCGATGCCGGGGCCACGGTGGTGTTGAACGGCATCAACCCGGAACGGCTGGAAGCTGCCCACGCAGCCATGGCTGCCGACTATCCCGCCGCCCAGGTTCACAGCCGCACCTTCGACGTCACGGACGCCACGTCCGCCGCTGAGGGAGTCGCCTGGATCGAGGAGCATGTAGGGCCGCTGGACATCCTGGTCAACAACGCCGGGATCCAGCACCGCGTGCCCATGCTTGATTTGGACGTCAAGGACTGGGACCGGGTGATCACCACGGACCTGACCAGCGCTTTCCTAGTGGGCAGGGAAGCGGCCAGGCATATGATCCCCCGGGGACAAGGGAAGATCATCAACATCTGTTCGGTCCAGACGGACCTGGCCCGCCCCACCATCGCACCCTATGTGGCGGCCAAAGGCGGTCTTCGAAACCTGACCCGGGCCATGACCGCTGAGTGGGCCGCGTCCGGGTTGCAGATCAATGGCATCGCGCCAGGGTATATCCACACGGAAATGACCCAAAACCTGGTGGACGACTCCGACTTCAACTCCTGGATCCTTGGCCGCACCCCGGCGAACAGGTGGGGGACAGTGGCTGATCTCGCCGGGCCGGTGGTGTGGCTGGCCTCCCAGGCTTCGAACTTCGTCAACGGCCAGACGATCTTCGTCGACGGCGGAATGACGGTGGTGGTCTGATGGGCATCAACCTCCCGGTCTCAGGCCCGGCTGTAGTAGCCCACGGCAAGGGTGATCTCCGGATCGAGGACATTCCTTTGACCACGCCCGCACCAGATGAAGCGATCATCGAGATCGCTTACGGCGGGATCTGCGGTTCCGATCTCCATTACTGGCTGCACGGCGCAGCGGGTGAGTCGATCCTCAAGGAGCCCATGGTCCTTGGTCACGAGATTGTGGGAGTGGTCCTCCAACAGGCAGCCGATGGTTCCGGCCCTGGCGTGGGAACACCGGTGGCCGTCCATCCAGCGACGCCCGCGCCCGGAGATGCCAGGTATCCACAGGACCGGCCGAATCTCTCCCCGGGCTGCACGTACTTGGGCAGTGCCGCCCGCTATCCACATACTGACGGCGCGTTCAGTCGATACGCCAACCTGCCCGCCAGGATGCTCCGGCCGCTGCCGGAGAGCCTGGACCTTCGCACGGCTGCGCTCGTGGAACCGGCCAGCGTCGCCTGGCACGCAGTGGCCCGCGCCGGGGACGTCAAGGGAAAAAAGGCCCTGGTCATCGGCAGTGGGCCCATCGGTGCGCTTGCCGTCGCGGTCCTTAAGCGTGCCGGTGCGGCCAGCATTGTTGCCGTCGACATGCATGACAAGCCGCTGGAAATCGCTCGCGCTGCAGGCGCCCATGAAGTCCTCAAAGGTGACGATGCCAAGGCCATCGCGGCAGTTGATGCCGACGTCGTCATTGAGTCCTCGGGCAGTCACCACGGTCTCGCGTCGGCCATCAAGGGCGCAACGCGGGGAGGCAAAGTGGTGATGGTCGGGCTTCTGCCGTCAGGCCCGCAGCCGGTTCTTATTTCGCTGGCTATCACCCGGGAGCTGGAACTCCTGGGATCTTTCCGCTTCAATGACGAAATAGACCACGTTATTTCGGCGCTGGCCGACGGCTCGCTGTTTGTGGACCCTGTGATAACCCACGAATTCGGTCTGGCCCATGGCCTTGAAGCCTTTGAAGTAGCGAAGAACTCCGCGGTGTCCGGAAAAGTCCTGCTGAACTTCGGGTAGGAACGGCTAGTTGTTGGAGACCGGGACAAAGACCCGGGGCTGGTCATCCCAGCTGGGTGCGAGTTCGGCGATAGTCTGCCGCATGATCTTCGCTGCGGCGTCACGAGCCGCGGAACCGTCGCCGGCGTCGATCGCGTGGGCGACGTCCATGTGCCACTGGAGCGCCTGCTTCTGGGGGTGCTCCGGCATGAGCCCGTGCACCGTACGCCCGGTGAGGGTCTCTGTGACCTGGCCAATGAGGTTGGCGAACATTTCGTTGCCCGAGCCGGACAACACCAAGGCATGGAAGCGAATATCAAGGTCCAGGAACTTTGCCATGTCGCCGGCATCTCCTGCTTCTTTCATGGCCAGCGAAATGCTGACGAGCTCCTGGCGGAGGCTTTCCGGAGCGTTGCCTGCGGCCAGTTCGGCTGCAACAGGCTCGACGGCGGAACGCAGCTCCGCGAGCGACCTCAACTGGGCGCCACGCCCCTCGCCGGCCAGCCGCCAGCGAATGACCAAGGGATCAAAGGGATTCCAGCGGTGCGCAGGCAGGACCCTGATGCCCACCCGCTTGATGGTCTCTACCAGGCCCAGCGATTGCAGAACGCGCACAGCTTCACGGACTACCGAGCGGGAAACCTTGAGCTCATCTTCCAGGTGCTCGGCCAACATCACGTGGCCGGTAGGAAGGGCGCCGCCAACAATCCGGGTTCCCAGATGCTCAACGGCGCGGTGGTGGAGGCTGGTTGACATAGAGGTAAGCATAGTGGCGCCGAGGACGCCTGCGTGCCGGGCCGGTTGTCATTTGCCCGTCCGCACGCCTGTGGAATCCGGCGCCCATCATAGACTGTTTATGACGCGGGAAACTTCCACAACGTGGGCACCGCTTTCCCGCCCACGGTCTTAATACGTATGGTTTATTACAGCCCCTGGTTTTGAAATCGCTTCCTGCCTGCCCAAGGGGGTAGGCCGGACTGTTTGTACACGAACGAATTGGAGTTTTGATGTCAGCACACATCGGTGTCACCGGCCTTGCGGTGATGGGCGCCAACCTGGCCCGCAACCTCGCCCGCAACGGCTTCACCGTGGCTCTCCACAACCGCTCCGTGGAAAAGACTGACGCCCTGCTCGAAAAGCATGGCACGGACGGCGACTTCATCCGCACGGAAACGCTGCAGGAACTCGTAGACTCCCTCGAAAAGCCCCGCCGCGTCCTCATCATGGTCAAGGCCGGCGCTCCCGTTGACAACGTGATCGAGCAGCTCGAACCGCTGCTCGAGGCCGGCGACATCATCATCGACGCTGGCAACTCCCACTACGAAGACACCCGTCGCCGGGAAGCTGCCCTGGCAAAGAAGGACCTGCACTTTGTGGGCGTTGGTGTATCCGGTGGCGAAGAGGGCGCATTGAACGGCCCGTCCATCATGCCCGGCGGCTCGCGCGAGTCCTACGACGCCCTTGGCCCGCTGCTGGAAAAGATCTCCGCAAAGGTCGACGGCGAACCCTGCTGCGCTTGGATCGGCACCGACGGCGCCGGCCACTTCGTCAAAATGGTGCACAACGGCATTGAGTACGCCGACATGCAGGTCATTGGTGAAGCTTTCGACCTCCTCCGCTCCGGCGCCGGCATCGAGCCCGCAGAGCAGTCCAAGATCTTCGCGGAATGGAACAAGGGCGATCTGTCCTCCTTCCTGATCGAAATCTCTGCAGAGGTCCTGGGCCACGTTGACGCCAAGACGGGCAAGCCGTTCGTGGACGTCGTGGTCGATGCTGCAGGCCAGAAGGGCACAGGCCGCTGGACGGTCATCTCCGCCCTGGAACTCGGTTCGCCGGTCTCCGGCATCGCCGAGTCCGTTTTTGCCCGTGCACTGTCTTCCCAGACCGAACAGCGCAAGCTCGGCCAGGAACTGCTCGCCGGCGAAGAAGCCTCCGTGGAAATCCCCGAGACTTTCGTCGAGGACGTCCGCCAGGCACTCTACGCCTCCAAGCTGGTCTCCTACGCCCAGGGCCTGGACATGCTGACCTCCGCTGCCAAGGAGTACGGCTGGGACCTCAAGCTGGATGAAATCGCTTCGCTCTGGCGTGCCGGCTGCATCATCCGTGCAGAGCTGCTCAAGGACATCACCAAGGCCTACGCAGCCGAGGAGAAGCCCGCAAACCTGCTGTTCGCCCCGGCCTTCACCAAGGCAATCGCCGAGGCACTCCCGGCGTGGCGCCGCGTAGTTGCTACCGCTGTCCAGCTGGGCATCCCGGTACCCGTGTTCTCCTCCTCGCTGGCCTACTACGACGGTCTGCGCCGCAAGCGCGTCGCTGCTGCCCTGATCCAGGGCCAGCGCGACCTCTTCGGTGCACACACCTACGGCCGTGTTGACACCGAGGGCACGTTCCACACCCTGTGGGGCGAAGACAAGTCCGAGATCTCTGCAGTGGACACCCACTAACATCAGCTTCACGCCAAGGGCCGGTCTAACCCAGCTACGCTGGGGGAGGCCGGCCTTTGCCGTACCTGAACAGAAGGAGAACCGTGAAGAGATCCCGCGTCGCGCTGGTCACTGGAGCCTCCACAGGAATCGGCTTTGATACGGCCATCGCCCTCCGTGACGCCGGGTTCACGGTCTACGCCGGAGCGCGTCGCCTGGAGAAGATGGAGCCGCTGAAGGGCCACGGCATCACTGTCCTGTCATTGGATGTCACGTCGGAAGAATCCATGGCAACGGCGGTGGCGCTGGTGGAAGAGGCTCACGGGCACCTTGATGTGCTGGTGAACAATGCCGGCTATGGCTCGTACGGGTCCCTCGAGGAAGTTCCGTTGGCTGAAGGCAGGCGTCAGTTGGAGGTCAATGTCATGGGTCTGGCAAGGATGACGCAATTGGTGATCCCAGGCATGCGCAGGGTCCGTTCAGGACGGATCATCAATGTCACCTCCATTGGCGGAAAAATATATGAGCCGCTGGGCTCTTGGTACCACGCGAGCAAATTCGCCGTAGAGGGCATGAGTGACTCCCTGCGCCTGGAACTGACGCCGCACGGCATCGACGTCGTGATCGTTGAACCGTCCGGGACCAACAGCGAATGGGGCACCATTGCGGGAGAGGGGCTGTTGGCCACGTCAGGGGATGGGCCCTACCAGCAGCAGGCTCATGTGGTGGCTGCCGCTCTGGCATCGACATCCGGAGAAGGGCACGTCTTGTCGACACCCGCGCGTGTTGTCGCGAACGTCATTGTGAGGGCTGCAACGGCAAAACGCCCCAGGACCCGCTACCCGGTGGGCAGGGGAGCCTGGAGCGTCCTGGCACTGCGAAAATTCCTTCCGGATCGAGCCTTCGATGTAGTCTTCTGGAATTTATACAGGAGACTTGCGGGCTAAATCCGGTACTCGATGTAATACTCTGCGGGGTCCACAGCGGGCTTCGTTTCGGACCTGGCATCGCGGTGCCGCCAGGTGGCCGGAATGCCGGTGATGATGGATTCCGGTGGCGCGTCCTTGACCACCACGGCGTTGGCGCCGATCGCACTGCCGGCGCCGATGGTGATAGGGCCGAGGACCTTTGCGCCTGCGCCGATAGTGACGCCGTCACCAATGGTCGGGTGCCGTTTGACCTTGGCCAGGGAACGTCCGCCGAGCGTTACACCGTGATAGATCATCACGTCCTCGCCGATTTCGGCGGTTTCCCCGATCACCACGCCCATGCCGTGGTCGATGAAGAACCGTCGACCAATGGTCGCGCCGGGATGGATTTCGATGCCCGTCAGGAACCTGGCCAGCTGCGAGATCAAGCGTGCAGGAAAACGAAGGGCAGGATTCTGCCACAGCCGATGCGTCACACGGTGGGCCCAGATGGCGTGCAGGCCGGAATATGCGAAAAAGTTCTCAAAAGAGCCTCGAGCCGCCGGGTCATGTGACCGGGCGGCATCGAGGTCTTCCTTAAGCCTTGCGAAGAAGCTCACAAAGACCTTTCTACAGGAAATGAAGGTGAGCGGGCTAAGGCTCAGCCGCGGATGTCGTCGAACAGCACAGTGGAGATGTAACGCTCTCCAAAGTCACAGACGACCGCAACGATCAACTTGCCGGCATTCTCGGGGCGCTTGGCCAGCTCAAGGGCACCCCACACGATGGCGCCGGAAGAAATGCCGCCAAGGATACCTTCACGGGCACCGAGTTCACGGGCAACGCGGACGGAATCTTCCAGCGTGGCATCGAGGACTTCGTCGTAAACGTTGGTGTCCAGGATTTCCGGTACGAAGTTGGCGCCGATGCCCTGGATCTTGTGGGGGCCCGGAGCGCCACCATTCAAGATGGCGGAGTCCTTGGGTTCGATAGCGACAATCTGAACGCCCGGCTTGCGTTCCTTGAGGACCTGCCCGACGCCGGTGATGGTTCCACCGGTGCCAACGCCGGCAACAAAGATGTCCACTTCGCCGTCGGTGTCTTCCCAGACTTCCTCAGCGGTGGTGGCACGGTGGATCGCCGGGTTGGCTTCGTTGGCGAACTGCTGGGCCCAGATGGAGTTCTCCGTGTTGGCCACGATTTCCTGGGCCTTCTCGACGGCGCCCCGCATGCCTTCAGAGCCTGGCGTCAAGACAATTTCGGCACCGTAAGCGCGCAGCATGACCCGGCGCTCGGTGGACATGGTCTCCGGCATGGTCAGGATGACCTTGTAGCCACGAGCTGCACCAACCAATGCCAGGGCGATGCCGGTGTTGCCGGAAGTACCTTCTACGATGGTTCCGCCGGGCTTCAAGGCGCCGGACTTCTCGGCTGCGTCAATAATGGCCACACCGATGCGGTCCTTGACGCTGTTGGCCGGGTTGTAGAACTCGAGCTTGACCGCAACCGTGGCGTCGAGGCCTTCGGTAAGCCGGTTCAACCGGACCAGCGGTGTGCGGCCTACCAGCTGCGTGACGTCGTCGTAGATCCTTGCCATGAAAATTACGCCTATCTCTGAAGAGGGATTGCTGAGGTCAGCCTAACCAGCCGGGTCGAAACACCGCTAAGCAGTAAGCCATGCAGAGTAATATTTCCGGGCCTTGGCCAGTTTCGGGTTAATAATCACCTGGCAATATCCCTGATACGGGAATTTGGCGTAGTAATTCTGGTGAACTTCCTCGGCCTCATGGAACTCGGGCAGGCGGCTGACTTCGGTCACAATCGGATCGGACCAGAGGGCCTGTGCGCGCTCAATGGCCTCTTCGAACAGGACCTTCTCCTCCGTCGTGGTGTAGAACATCGAGGACCGGTACTGGGTGCCAACGTCATAACCTTGCCGGTTCAGGGTGGTGGGGTCATGCAGGGCAAAGAACATGTCCAGGATGACCTCTTCGGGGACGACGGTTTCGTCGAACGTTACGGCCACCACTTCAGCATGTCCCGTGGTTCCGGAGCAGACCTGGTAGTAATCGGGATTACGGACGTGGCCGCCTGTGTAGCCCGAGACAACCGAGCTGACACCGCGGGTTTTCTGGTAAACGGCGTCCAGGCACCAGAAGCAGCCACCGCCAAGTACGAAAGTTTTCATGTTCTCTTCAATGGATGGGAGGGCTTGATGATTCCCGCTTCACCTTACGGGAGAATTACGGCACCCGGCAGGGACTCCGGGTGGTAGGAGTGCCTCATCCGCCGTTGGAGGGAAGAAATAGGGAAGAATAAGAGCATGGAAGCAGCAAACACCGGCATTTCTGATGCGGATTCGGTCGATGATGACCAAACAGTTGAAGAGGACCAAACAGCTGAGGCCAGTGGCGACCCCACGCTTGGCCAGGTATTGCTGGCCGTCGAAGAACTCTGGCCTGAGTCATTGGCCGAGGACTGGGACGAAGTGGGTTTGGTGGTGGGGCGCCCCAATGTTCCCGTAACCAAGGTCCTTTTTGCAGTCGACCCCACGTTGGCAGTCATAGATGAAGCCATTCAGTGGGGTGCCGGGCTGCTGATCACCCACCATCCCCTACTCCTTAAGGGAGTGAACTCCGTGGCGGCCACCTCCGCCAAGGGCCTGGCAGTCCATCGGTTGATCGAAGCCGGAACCGGGCTCCTGACCGTCCATACCAACGGGGACTCCGCGGTGGGGGGAGTCTCGGACGTCCTTGCTGACGCCTTCGGGCTGGAAAATGTGGAGCCGTTGACTCCCGCTGCCCATGGTTTACCGGAAGAGGGCATCGGTCGCGTGGGCGACCTTTCGGAACTGGCCACGCTTGGCGATTTCGCCGCGAAGGTCTTCGAAATGCTTCCCGCAGTGGCCGGCGGTGTCCGCGTTGCCGGAGACAAGGACGGACTGGTGCGGCGGGTTGCCGTGTGCGGCGGCGCCGGCGATAGCCTCCTTGATGCGGTCAGGGCCAGCAATGCGGACGTGTATGTGACCGCTGACATGCGCCACCATCCGGCCTCCGAAGCCCGCGAAGGTGCAAGCAACGGGCGCCCCTACCTGATCGACGTTTCGCACTTCGCCAGCGAGTGGCTGTGGTTGCCGGCCGCGGCCGAAGCGCTGGGCAACGTGCTTGCGGACCAGGGTTACGACGTCGAAATCCGGGTCAGCAGCACCAACAGCGATCCTTGGGACTTCATACTCACTCCCGGCGGGGACTAGAGTCTAGAAGGATACGGACAGCCCTCACGGAATGGGGGCACGTCCGGCCGGAACTGATCCCCAGGCCCGGCGGCGACAAGCGGAGGTAAGCGTGGCGAAAGCAGCACCGGCAGAACAATTGAAATTGCTTGAACTGCAGGGGCTGGATGCCAAGCTCAAGTCGTTGGCCGGCCGTCGGAAGGTCTTGGAAACGGATCCCAGGATCACGGACCTGACGGATGCGTTGAGTGTCGCCAATGGCGAACTCGGAGCGGCCAAAGTTGCTGTCCATGACGCCGAGGCCGAACTGCGCAGGGCGGAAGCGGATGTGGAGCAGGTAGCCACCCGGATAGAACGTGACGAAACACGGCTTAACAGCGGTACCGGCCTGTCCAAGGACCTGGTGGCACTCCAAAGTGACATCGCCTCACTGAATAAGCGCCGCTCGGACCTTGAGGATGTTGAACTCGAGATCCTGGAGCGCCTGGACACACTGCGTGAACGCCAGGCCGCCCAGCAGTCGATCGTTGATGACATCCAGGGCTCATTTGGCAGCATTCGTGCTGAGCTGGATGAAGCCATTGCCGAGATCGCTGCCGAAGAAACCGTGGTCCGGGGTCAACGTGCAGCGTTCGCCGACACCCTGGATGCCGGATTGTTGGCGGTTTACGAGAAGACCATCGCCAAGCGTGGTGTCGGGGCTGCCCGTTTGTTCCACGGCAAGTCCGAAGGCTCGGGCATGATGCTCAGCCCCGGCGACCTTGCCGAGGTCAAAGCCGCAGCCGAGGACGAGATCGTTTACTGCCCGGATTCAGGGGTCATCCTGGTCCGTTCGGCCGAGTGGAACTGACTTAGCCCCGCCCTTCCCGGCCCGGGCTCAGCTGGACAGGATGATGTTCAGCGCGTGGGGCTTGCGGTGCGTGCCCTCAACGAGTTCCGCTGTCCAGACTTCACCGGCGGCCTTCAGGAGCTGACGTGGAGTTGCCGGGGCTTTGCCGCGCCTGGTCAGCAAGTGCCGCGCCAGCTCGCCGCGGGTGTGCTTGGCGAAGTGGCTGACCACCGTGCGCTTGCCGTTTGCCTCATTGAAAACGTTGACATTGACGGTCTGTGCCGCCGGGGGAGCCCAGGCTGCAGCGTAGGTGCTGGAGCGGCAATCGACCAGGAGCTCTCCTTCGCTGCGCGTGGCGAGTGCAGCGTTCAGCTGCGGCTTCCAAAATGAGGCGAGGCGTCCGACGTCGGGCAGTGCCGTTCCCATGGACAGCCGATAAGCGGGCACGTGGTCGCCAAAGCCGATGGCGCCCCACAAGGCTGAGACCACCAGGATGGATTCGGTGGCCTTACGCCGCTGCGTGGGCGTCATGCTGTTGTAGCCCAAGGCGTCGTAAAGAACGCCAGAATAGACCTGGTGCGCCGGCGCGGCCGGTTCTGCGTGGAGTCGGGTATTACGTTCGACGTCGTCCCGCAGCGAGGCTCCGACGCCCAGTAAAGCCAGCGCGTCCTCGTGCGCGCTGACCGTCCCCAGGGCCTCTAGGACTTTTGCCCGGTATGGATTCAGCTCCGGAAAACTGAGGGACTCCCACTCGATGGCGGAACCTTTGGCAGCGGGGGTCTTGCCTTCGGAAGGCGGAAGCAGAATCAGCACCAGCCGATATTACCGCCGGACTTCGGCCGGTCCCAACGCCGGTAGACTGGACAGCGGATGGGTCGACCAGGCGGTCGCGCGTCACGAAAGTGGCTCGAGGAACGTCCGGGCTCCGCAGGGCAGGGTGGTGGGTAACGCCCACTCGGGGTAACCCGCAGGCCAGTGCCACAGAGAACAGACCGCCTGCGCTGCGTGATGGTTTCATCGCGCCGCAGCAGGTAAGGGTGAAACGGTGGTGTAAGAGACCACCAGCTCCCTGGGTGACCGGGGAGGCTAGGTAAACCCCACCCGGAGCAAGGCCAGACAGGACACGTTTGAGGGCTGCCCGCCCGAGTGTCCGGGTAGGCTGCTGGAGGGCGTCGGCAACGGCGTTCGTAGATGGATGGCCGCCACTCCTTTTCCGGTAACGGAAGGGGATGACAGAACCCGGCGTATCGGTCGACCCATCCATTTATGACTGCTGCAAAACCGGCGTGTGAGTGATTTCACGCCTTCGGGCGGCCAATGCTCCCGCCTTCCGCCCTAGAATGGTTACTGAACGTAGATGTTCTGCCGCCGGGACTGCGTTCGCAGCCGGCGGATTTTTCTTTGCTCTCGTTCAAGGCGCTGTGGGTGGACCGAAGCCCGCCGGCGCATGTGCCGCAGGACTACTCCGGGCGGCCGCTGCCATCTGCATACGAGGACGTATGTGGTTGACCCAAGGAAGGTAGTTCTGTGAGCCAGACGTCAGATTCTTGTCTTGATAAGTGGATGGGCCGGGAGGCTCTCGCCGAGGCCATGATTCCGGTGATCGGCCGGCTGTACCGGGAAAACAACGTGGTCACCAGCATCCACGGCCGCAGCTTGATCAACAAGTCCACCATGAACATCCTCAAGGCACACAGATTTGCCCGCCGGATGAGCAACCACGAGCTCCTGCTCGAAGAGACCGCACCCCTGCTGAACGCCCTGTCGGAACTGGAACTCGGCGCAGCAGCCATTGACATTGCCCGTTTGACCGAGAAGTACCGGGCAGAAGGCAATGGCGCCTCCCTGGACGAGTACCTGCGTGCAGAGCTTGCTGAGATCGTGGGCAAGCGCGGCGCTGACGACCGCACCAGCACCGACGTCGTGCTGTACGGCTTTGGCCGCATCGGCCGTCTCCTGGCCCGTATCCTCATCGAAAAGGCCGGCGGAGGCCACGGCCTGCGACTCCGCGCGATCGTCGTGCGCAAGGGCGCGGAGAATGACCTCGTCAAGCGCGCCAGCCTGCTGCGCCGCGATTCCGTCCACGGATCCTTCGAGGGCACCATCCGCGTTGACGAGGAAGCCAACACCATTACCGCCAACGGCGTACAGGTCCAGGTCATCTACTCGGATAACCCTGCCACCGTTGACTACACGGCCTACGGCATCAAGGACGCCCTGGTGGTGGACAACACTGGCCGCTGGCGTGACGCTGAGGGCCTGTCCCAGCACCTGCAAAGCAAGGGTGCTGCCCGCGTCCTGCTGACCGCGCCGGGCAAGGGCGAGCTCAAGAACATCGTCCACGGCATCAACCACCGGGACATCTCGGACGACGACAAGATCGTTACCGCTGCTTCCTGCACCACCAACGCCATCACCCCGGTGCTGAAGGCCATCAACGACAAGTTCGGCATCATCCACGGACACGTGGAAACCGTGCACTCGTTCACCAATGACCAGAACCTGATCGACAACTTCCACAAGGGCGATCGCCGCGGACGCTCCGCTGCGCTGAACATGGTCATCACCGAGACCGGTGCCGCCAAGGCCGTAGCCAAGGCGCTCCCGGAACTCCAGGGCAAGCTGACCGGCAATGCCATCCGTGTTCCTACGCCGGATGTTTCCATGGCAATCCTCAACCTGAACCTTGAAAAGGGCACCACCCGCGACGAGGTCAATGACTTCCTCCGCGAGATGTCCCTGCACTCGGATTTGCGTAAGCAGATCGACTACATCGATTCTCCCGATGTTGTCTCCACGGACTTCGTTGGTTCGCGCCGTGCAGGCATTGTTGACGGCCTCGCTACGATCTCCAACGACAAGAACCTCGTACTCTACGTTTGGTACGACAACGAGTTCGGCTACTCATGCCAGGTTGTCCGTGTCATGGAGGAAATGGCCGGCGTCAACCCGCCGTCGTTCCCTGCCCGCGATGTTGTGGCTCCTATCGCTGTCCTTGAAGGGGCCGGAGCCTAGTACCCGGAAGTATCGGCGGGTTTCCCGGCTGAATCACTGGTATCAGCCGGGAAACCTGACCAAAATGGGTTCATGGAAAATGAATCAACCTTGGAACACGAGACCGCACTGGAACACGCCCTTGACGTGGCCCGGGCCAACCAAAAACAAGCCCAAAAACTCCTGGATCAGGCTGTTGCGGGCAACGCCACCGGTGATGTCACGGACCAACGGGTGGAGCAACTGCGCGGACTCCTCGCGCTGGCAACCGAAGACCTCCAACGCGTGATGCGCGAGCAATAAAACCTGAGATCCTCCTCACGGTGTGACTTCTCCTACACACTGTGGATACCCGCTCTTTCTGTCGGGGCCTTGTCCTACGCTCGTAGGACATGCCTGCCCCCACTGGACGGAGTCTCTTGAGTATCACCTGGTCTGCCTATAAACGCGCCCGCCGCAGATCCCGGCAAGCATGGACGGTTCTTGCCTTGGCTGCCGTCACCATAGTGGCGGGGCTGGCATGGTTCTTCACGGCTGGGCAGTTCAATGCGACAAACACCTGGACGACGGGGCCCAGTGAAGCCCCCGTGTACAACCCACTCTGGATGAAGCCGGTGCGCGGGGCCGCCCCGGTGACGGCCGAAATGGCCTCAGTGGCCCTGGAGCGGCTGCCGGTCAAGGGCAGGGCCCCGAAGACGGACTACGACCGGGCGGCCTTCGGCCAGGCTTGGGCCGATGCCGACCGCAACGGGTGCGACACCAGGAACGACATCCTCCGACGCGACCTTTCAGCTGTGGAGTTCACCGAAGGATCGTCCTGCAAGGTGGCCGGTGGCAGCTTTCACGAACCCTATACCGGGTCGCAGGTGACGTTCAGGCGGGGACAGGACACCAGTGCAGCCGTTCAAATCGACCATGTGGTTGCTTTGGCTGATGCATGGCAAAAAGGTGCACAACAGCTTACTGTCCAGCAGCGCCAGACCTTCGCCAATGATCCTTTGAACCTGATTGCCGCCGATGGTCCCGCGAACGTTAAAAAGGGAGCAGGCGACGCTGCGACGTGGTTGCCGGCCAACAAGAACTTCCGCTGCCACTACGTCGCCCGGCAAATTTCCGTAAAGTCCGCGTACAAGCTTTGGGTAACCCAGCCGGAAAAGGACGCCATGAAAGCCGTCCTGTCCTCCTGCCCCGAGCAGCAGACTATCTACAGCTCGAGGTGACCGTGTCCCAGTTGCCAGGTGCCGCCGTCGTTGATCCTGTCCAGGACCACCCGCTGGAGTGACGTCTCCCGGGGGAGCTTGTCCAAGTCCTTGAGCCCGCGCTGCCGGAACGTGAAGTAGACGGCATCGGTGGGGGCATCAGAGACGCGGTCCAACGTGAAGCGACGGGCGAAAGAGGCAATGTTGCTGCCCGGCAGGCGTTCCGCCAGGTAAGGGTCCAGCATCCAGGAATCACAGGTGGCCACCGTTGCCGGTTTATCCGGGAAAAAGCGCGGGAAAAACGCGCGGGCCTCGGCCAGGCTGGCATCAACAACGGCGGGGGAGAGCCCACCGTCCTCGGGGATGTGTACGCCCAGTACCCACCCGTGATTCCTTACGGACGTCATCGCTTGAGGGTCATCGTTCCGGCCGGGGACCAGGTGGAACTGCAGACGGCCCAGCCTGAAAAGATTCCCTGCCACGTGCAAGGTCAGCCACGCCCAGGTGTCCAGGCCGAAACGGCCGTGGACACGCCGATTGATCCTGAGCTGAAGTCCCACGTCAGCCAACGATCCCGCAGAGACCTCAGGACTGATGCCAAGTTGTTTGTGGTAGGCGTGAACAGTGGGAGCGAAGCGGAGCAGCGCTTCTATCCAGAGAGTCTCGGCAGCGTTCTCATCCTTGATGCTGTCTAACGGGAAAGTACCCAACCGCTCTTCCATGGCGGCCGTGGCGCGCAGCACAGCATCTTCGGGCGGAGTTGCCAGCAGGGCTGCACATTCGCTGGCGTCATCGCCGGTAATGTCCAAGAGTTCGAAAAGCTCTTCGTGCTTGCTGAAGTCCATGGCTTAGTGTCCGAAGGGATCGGGATCGACGCCGGGCATCCAGGTCAGGCCGGGGACACCCCAGCCGTGCTTCTTCGCCTGCTTGAGGGCTTTCTTGGAGTACCTGTCCACCAATCGATTGACGTACAGCTTTCCATCCAGGTGGTCGAACTCGTGCTGAAGTATCCGGGCAAACCAGCCGGTCGCTTCAAAGTCCACGGGGTTTCCATGGCCATCGAAGCCTTGGACGCGCGTCCACTCAGCCCGCTGCAAAGGGTAGTACTCGCCCGGGAAGGACAAGCAGCCCTCAACGTGCTCATCCGGGTCAGGAAGCGCCCCCGAGACCTTGGAAAGAGTGAGGACGGGGTTGACCACCACGCCCTGCTCAGGAACGTCGTCATCATTGGCGTACTTGTAAACGAACAGGCGCTTGCCAACGCCGATCTGCGGGGCAGCGAGCCCAACGCCATTGGCGGCGTCGTTGGTCTCGAACATGTCCGCGATCAGGGCGCGGAGTTCATCATCGAAAACCTCCACTTCGCTGGCCCGACGATGCAAAACAGGTTCGCCCCAGATGGTGACTGGCAGGACGGTCATCTCAGTTCTTCCTTGTAGATCGCTGATGTGCGGGTCGGCACATGGTCGCTTCGAGTTAAAAGCAAAGGCCGCACCGGATAACCGGTGCGGCCTTTGTGGAAACCGGCTCTGCAGCCAATCTCGGTGGGGTGAGCTACGGGGGTTGAACCCGCGACCTCCTGGACCACAACCAGGCGCTCTGCCAACTGAGCTAAGCCCACCATGTGCCTTTTGGGGCTGAACCGTTTGACCGGCTTTCCTTCAAGGCAACGACAAATAGCTTACCTGCTGTTTTGGGGTGCAAAGTCCACTTTTGCCGCTTTTGGCAAAAAAACCTTGAAAAATGGTGCAGATCACACTGTTTCAGTGGATCCCAAGGTCTCCGCGGTGGACATGACGTCCTTGGAAATGCGCTGGGCTGTTGCAGTGTCCGGTCCGGGAGCCGGCACGAACACGGCTTGGCGGTAGTAGCGGAGCTCGTCGATGGAATCTTTGATGTCACCGAGGGCGCGGTGACCACCGTGCTTTGCGGGTGACTGGAAGTAGGCGCGCGGGAACCAGCGCCGTGACAGTTCCTTGATGGTGCTGACATCGATCACGCGGTAGTGGAGGTGCTCCACGATGTTGGGCATGTCCCTGGCCAGGAACATGCGGTCTGTTCCCACCGAGTTGCCGCCCAAGGGTGCTTTTCGGGGATCGGGAACCCACTTCTCGATGTATTCAAGGACTTCGGCTTCAGCCTCGGCCATGGTCTTGCCGTGCGGGAGTTCGTCCAGGAGCTTCGAACGGGTATGCATGTCCCGCACAAAATCATTCATTTGTTCCAAAGCGGCATCGTCCGGTTTGATGACGACGTCGACGCCGTCGCCGAGGATATTGAGCTCGGAATCCGTCACCAGAG
Organism: Arthrobacter sp. R3-55; assembly: GCF_054161505.1. NCBI lineage: Bacteria > Bacillati > Actinomycetota > Actinomycetes > Micrococcales > Micrococcaceae > Arthrobacter > Arthrobacter sp. R3-55. The sequence goes on from NZ_CP096423.1 coordinate 1,930,514, forward strand.
CCGCGACCTCGATCAGGGCGTCGTTCTTCAGGTCCAGGCCGGTCATTTCGCAGTCGATCCAGACGATGCGTTCATTAGTAATAGGCACGCGCCCAGCCTATCCTTCAGGCGGTTCGGAGTGCTCGGATGGTACGATTTTTGAGCGCGGCAGTGTCGTTTCTTCCTGTCGCGGAAAGCCCCAAAGACGCTGAATTTCTCCCGGATGCATCGGGCGAACGATTGGATGACAACCACATGACGGTGCCAGTACCCGCCGCCCAGAAGGCAGGGACAGCAGCGCCGACGGCGGATGCTGCAACCAGCGAGGTTGATAATGCCCGTTCGCCGCTGATCGCCGGGTTCATTGGTTCCATGTTCATGGTGTTTGGGTCTCTGGGTGTGGGCTGGCTCGCCCCGGTCTCCGAACTTCGGAGGCTGCCGCTTTTCATTTGGATGCGCACCGAAGGTGCCGGCGTCGCCCTCTCCATTGTCCTGCTGGCTGTCGGCGGAATGTTGCTCGTCAGGGCCTGGCTCCGTCTAGGTCAACGCGTACGGGTATGGGGGCTGCAAGCGCGTAAGGCAACGCTCCAAGCCGTGGTCGCGTGGGGTTTTCCCATGATGTTCACGGTTCCCCTCTTCAGCAGGGACGTCTACGCCTACATCGGTCAAGGCCGTCTGATGGTCGAGGGCATCAATCCCTACGAGAATGGGATTTCCGCGCTACCCAACTATTTCCAGCTGGGCGCGGACAAAATGTGGACCGAAGCGCCGGTACCGTACGGGCAGTTGTTCCTGTGGATCGAGCAGTTCGTGGTTTGGGTGACCAATGTCCAACCCGAAGCGAGCATTATGCTCTTCCGGCTTGTGGCCCTCGTGGGCATCATTCTGTGCATCATCTATGTGCCCAAGCTGGCCGAACTCCACGGCGTAAATCCGCACAGGGCTTTGTGGTTGACGGCGGCAAACCCCCTCTTCCTGACCAACTTCATAGCAAGCGTCCACAACGACGCACTCATGATCGGCCTGGCCCTGGCCGGCCTGTATTACTGCGCAACACGCCGCGTGATCTTCGGGCTGGTGCTGGTCACCCTGTCCATCTCGGTCAAGCCCATCACTGTGGTGTTCCTTCCCTTCATTGGTCTCTTGTGGGCAGGCAAGGGAGCCTCCTGGCCCCGTAAGTTCGTCTTCTGGTTCCTGACCGCCGGACTGAGCTTCGGACTGTTGTACGCCATGAGCATGGTCAACGGTTTCGGATTTGGTTGGATCAATGGCCTGTCAGCTCCGGGAAGCGTGTGGATCTGGTATGCCCCCATCGGCCTCATCGGGCTGGTGGTGGCCTCTATCTTCAACGTCTTCGGTCTGGACGGTTGGGGCATGGCCAAATGGGTGTACGACGCCGGCAAGGTCTTGATGGTCGGAGCCATCGCCTGGCAGGTCTTCCGGGGTGACTACGACCGCCTGATGCGCAGGCTCACCCTGGCGTTTGCGGCCATTGTCATTCTGGCGCCGATGATCCAGTCCTGGTACGTGGTCTGGCTGATCCCGCTGTTTGCCGTGACAGGTATCCGCAACGACTGGCAGGTCAAAGCCGTCTACTTCGTGGTGTCGTTCTTCATGGTCTATGCCATCTCGGACCAGTTGGATGTCTTCCCCTACCTCCAGAGTGAAGACCTTGGCCTCGCCCTGACGTTGGCCCGCAACGCAGCGGCCATCATCGCCTTGCTCTTCGCCGTGTACCTGATCTTTGTTGACCCGAAAACCAAGAGCCTGTTCCGCAAACAGGACGAACCCGGCCTCCGTCCGATCATCTGAGCTGCATCAGCTGGAGGACAAAAGCCGGGTTCCTTCGCGAAGGGACAACGGACTCAGCGATGAAGCATGGCCCGCGGCAAAGGCGCGGACCCAATCAGGATCCGACTTGCTGTATTCACGCAGTGCCCAACCGATGGCCTTGCGGATGAAGAATTCCTTGTCGTACAGATTGCACTCGATAATTGCGGCCAGCAGATCGTGATCGGTCTTGGACTTTGCCCCTAGCTGGGCAGTGATAGCGGCCCGGCGGATCCACTTGTCCTCATCTTTGGCCCAGCGAAGCAGCAGAGGGGTCATGGTTGCCCGCTGAGCCAGCAACAGCGCGCAGATCCGGTGCGCCACTGCGTCGACGAGGTCCCACCATGCTCCTGTCCGGATAATTTCCTCATACACCGGCAGCATGTCGAGGTCTTCCTTGACCTGTCGAAGCCCCGTCAGATCGATGGCTGCGTACCGTTCCTCCCGGGCCTTGGCTTCGCGCCATAACTCCAGAACCGCGAGCCGCAGATCTGCCGGGGATGTAGGAGGTATTTCGTTGGCTGCAGCTTTAGCAATGCTTCGCACCTCTGGAACCCTGACACCGAGCGAGGGCATATCCGACTTCATGTACGCCTGGGCACCAATTGCCCGTTCAGGGTCACCGGCCGCACGGAGTGAGGAGCGGATTAACGCCACGAGGTCCTTGGTCATGCCTCAACTGTAGGACCGGCGCGTGTCCTCTGTTCTCCCAACATCGCCCGGATGCCTCCCAGGCGTCGCCGGTGGGTCGTAGAGTGGCAGAGTGGCGGCAGCCGGCTGCGAACCCCAAGGCATGCCCAGCAACGGAGGACCTTATATGTCAATGCTGAAGACGCCCGAGCAGATAGAGCTGATGCGCGAGGCCGGCCGCGTGGTGGCCAACGCACTAGCAGCGGTCAAGGAGCACGCTGCAGTGGGCGTCTCCCTCAAGGAACTCGACGACGTCGCGGCGGCAGTGATGTCCGACGCGGGGGCAAGGCCTGCTTTCCTCGACTATCACCCCCGGTGGGCGGCCGTGCCGTTTCCGGGCGTGATCTGCGCAAGCGTCAATGACGCTGTGGTCCATGGCATCCCGAACGGCTACGTGCTTGAAGACGGCGATCTCCTGAGTGTTGACTGCGGCGCCTTTCTGGAAGGTTGGTGCGGAGATGCAGCCATCAGCTTCATCGTGGGGGACGGTGATCCCTTGGACCAGGAACTCATTGATGCAACGGAAGCCGCCCTTGCAAGGGGTGTTGAAGCAGCACGGGTGGGAAACAAAATGGGTGATCTCGCCTATGCCATTGGCGGTGAAGCCAAAAGGGCAGGGTACGGGTTGCTTGCCGACCACGGCGGTCACGGAATCGGCCGAACCATGCACGCCGAACCGCCGGTGCCCAACATCGGACGTCCAGGCCGGGGCATGAAGCTCGAGGAAGGGCTGGTTATTGCCATTGAGCCCATGTTGATTCTGGGCGGCAAGGACGATTACTACCACGATGAAGACGAGTGGACCCTGCGATCGGCGAACGGACAGAGGGCAGCCCACAGCGAGCATACGGTTGCCATCACCGCGGACGGCCCGATGATCCTGACACTGCCGTAAATCGGTTACTCCACTGTGGCGATCCCACGGTGCGGCCAGGCAACAATTGACTGCCCTGACGGCGTCCTGTTGCGTGTTCCCGGGCAAAAGGGCGAACCACAGGCCCTGGCACCGGATGGTTCGCCCTTGCTCCGGAACAGCTCGTTCAAACGCCTGCGCCCACCAACTCCCCTGTGGTGGTGTTCACCATCATGGGGCCCGTTCCATCGGGATCGTCCATCCCGGCCGCCACTGACTCGTCCTCGGGAGGACCTTGTTCAGCGTCCTCGGCGCCCCACTCGCTGCTGCTCCCGGTGCTGCCCGGCGCTTGGCTGGACAGGGTTTCCTCCGGTATCGCAGAGTTGGCCGCTGCGGCGTCTGCCGGCGCGGAGGTGCCGTTCATGCGGGTGAAGTTGGCAGAGCCCCACATGAGGTCGTGCCCCACGGATTCGGCATCGATCTCCGCCACGTGATAGACGCGGCCTTCATGTTCCCATTGCCTCAGCCGCAGCTTTCCCGCGACCAAAACGCGCTGCCCCTTTTTGATACTGCACCCCACGTGCCCGGCGAGGTACCGGAACGATTGCACGGTGTACCAATTGGTGTTGCCATCAACCCAAGTGTTGTTCGCCCGGTCGTAACGTCGTTCTGTAGTTCCCAGGCGAAAGGACGCTGTAGCCGTGCCCCCGGTAGTAGTGGAACTCTTGACCTCCGAGGCCACGAAACCCCGAACGGTGATCATGTCATTCATTGATGGTCCTTCTGGATGTAGGAAGTGCCTGTCCGGCTCCTTCAGCTTCGACCAGTAAGGCCCTTCAGAGCAGTGCCCCGTTCGCCTATGTGCATAACCTCGGCGAATGGGCCCCTGTGGAGGATGGGATGACAGCGGTGCGGAGGTGGCTGGCCATACCGCGATCGCACTGTAAACTCTTTGTGGCGCCACGCCGCCCACAGCGGTGACGGCGTCAGTGCGCCCCAGTAGCTCAGGGGATAGAGCAGCGGCCTTCTAATCCGCCGGTCGGGGGTTCGATTCCCTCCTGGGGCACCACTGCATCCCCCTGGACACGATTCCAGGGGGATGCTCCTTTAACGCTTGGACTCAAGGAATTCCTTGAGATTCCGGAGCACCAGCCCCCAGGTTTCGGTGGACTGCGCAACTTCTTCGGCACTGGAATTGTTGCCTTGCGTGATGGTCACGATTGTTCCGCCGTCGGCGTATGCCACGTCGTATTCCACGGTGTGATGGTTACCGGGAACGTCAGGTAGCCCCGAGGCGGGACTGTAATGCGTGGTCTTCAGCAGCTTCGGAGGATCGAAGGCAAGGACGATGCCTTTGTCCTCATACACGGTGCCGTTGTACTCGCCGGAGTAAGTAATCGGCTCTCCCACCCGCCAGGATGTTGTGACGTTGGTGCCGAGGAAATACTCCTTGATGAGGGAGGGGTCAGTGAGTGCCTTCCAGACTTTTTCAGGCGGGGCGGCGATGGTGGTCGATGCAACGGCATCAGGGGTTTGCTCACCCATGGTGGGCTCCGTTCCTCAATAGGGACAAGTAAATCCTGTTCAACGGAACGCTACGCCGGTCATCCCGTCACGTGAATGGCACAATGGCTAAGTGATAAGCAGGGGAACGACGCCGATGGGCGGCAAGTCAGCAAAGGCCGGAAGATTCGGCGCATCAGCATTGTCGCTGCTGGTGGTCGTCGCGTTGGTGACGATGACTGGCTGCACGGCAACTCCGGCGTCCTCCGCTCAAGGGGGAATAACGCCCTCCACCACCGGGCAGGTCACAGCGCCCGTCGATCCGGCTGTCGCCGCAACGACGACAACTATGGAAACAACGCTGAAAAGCCTCGTTGCCGCCAACCCCAAGCCGGACCAGGAAGCGCTCCGCTCGGCCTTGGTTTCCGCCGGAATCCCGAAGGCCAACGTAGAAGTCTCTGTCAGCCGTACGCCCACGGGCCTGGACGTCGATGCCCTGGAAGCAGCGGCCCTGACCGGAGAAAGCTGCGTCATGGGGCAGATCCGTGAGGGCGGAGTGGTAATGACGGTGCTGCCCGTCCTTGCTACCGGTAAATGCTTCGTGGGAGACGCCCGCTAGCGACGCCGTAGGGCACGAATGTGAGTTAAGCAGGCCTAGCCATTAGATTTAAGGGCATGGCGGAATTCATTTACACGATGACCAAGGCTCGCAAAGCCGTTGGCGACAAACTTATTCTGGACGATGTCAGCATGTCGTTCTACCCTGGCGCGAAGATCGGCGTCGTGGGTCCGAACGGTGCTGGTAAGTCCACCATCCTGAAGATCATGGCCGGACTGGACACCCCTTCAAACGGCGAGGCCCGCCTGAGCCCCGGTTACACCGTGGGCATCCTCTTGCAGGAACCGCCGCTGAACGAGGAAAAAACCGTCCTGGGCAACGTCCAGGAAGGTGTAGGCGAGATCTACGGCAAGATCCAGCGTTTCAACGAGATCTCCGAAGAAATGGCCAACCCGGATGCGGATTACGAGACGCTCCTGGATGAGATGGGCAAGCTGCAGGAAGCCATCGACGCCGCTGATGCCTGGGATATCGACTCCCAGCTCGAACAGGCCATGGACGCTTTGCGTTGCCCGCCGGCCGATGCCGACGTCACTGTCCTTTCCGGTGGTGAGCGCCGCCGTGTGGCTCTCTGCAAGCTCCTTCTTCAGAAGCCTGACCTGCTGCTGCTCGATGAGCCCACCAACCACTTGGACGCCGAGAGCGTGCTGTGGCTCGAGCAGCACCTGTCCCAGTACCCCGGTGCTGTCCTTGCCGTGACCCACGATCGCTACTTCCTTGATCACGTAGCTGAGTGGATCGCCGAAGTGGACCGCGGTCACCTGTACCCGTACGAAGGCAACTACTCCACGTACCTGGAGAAGAAGAAAGCCCGCCTCGAGGTCCAGGGCAAGAAGGACGCCAAGCTGTCCAAGCGCCTGACCGAGGAACTTGAGTGGGTGCGCTCCAACGCCAAGGGCCGCCAGACCAAGTCCAAGGCCCGCCTGGCCCGCTACGAGGAAATGGCTGCCGAAGCCGAGCGCACGCGCAAGCTGGACTTCGAAGAGATCCAGATTCCGCCGGGACCGCGCTTGGGTTCCTTGGTGATCGAAGCCAAGAACCTGAAGAAGGGCTTCGATGACCGTGTCCTCATTGAGGACTTGTCCTTCTCGCTGCCCCGCAACGGCATCGTAGGTGTCATTGGCCCCAACGGTGTTGGTAAGTCCACGCTCTTCAAGACCATCGTCGGCATGGAGCCGTTGGACGACGGAGAGCTCAAGATCGGCGAGTCCGTGAAGATCTCCTACGTGGATCAGTCCCGTGGTGGCATCGATCCCAACAAGTCCCTTTGGGAAGTTGTCTCCGAAGGCCTGGACTACATCCAGGTGGGCCAGGTGGAGATGCCGTCGCGTGCTTACGTATCGGCCTTCGGCTTCAAGGGCCCGGACCAGCAGAAGAAGGCCGGCGTCCTCTCCGGTGGTGAGCGCAACCGCCTCAACCTCGCGCTGACGCTCAAGCAGGGCGGCAACCTGCTGCTGCTTGACGAACCCACCAACGACCTCGACGTCGAAACCTTGAGCAGCCTCGAGAACGCCCTCCTGGAATTCCCCGGTTGCGCCGTGGTGGTCTCGCACGACCGTTGGTTCCTGGACCGGGTGGCCACCCACATCCTGGCCTACGAAGGTGACGAGGAGAACCCGTCCAAGTGGTACTGGTTCGAGGGCAACTTCGACTCCTACGAAGAAAACAAAGTGGAGCGCCTTGGCCCCGATGCTGCCAAGCCGCACCGCGTGACCCACCGCCGCCTGACCCGCGACTAAAGTTTCATCGCCCAGGCACATACGTAGAAAGGCTGGCCCCTGTGGGGCCGGCCTTTCCGGTTTAACGCCTCGGCGTGAACTCCCGGCAGATCGCCGTAGCCTTGAAAGGCTAGGGGATGCGGACCATGCCTTCCTGGGCGACTGTGGCAACATGCAGGCCGTCGCGGTTGAAGATGCGGCCTGTGGCGAGTCCGCGAGCGCCTTGGGCACTGGGTGATTCCTGGACGTAGAGCATCCACTCGTCCACCCGCACAGGGCGGTGCCACCACATGGCGTGGTCGAGGCTGGCGACGCTCATTCCGGGCGTCATCCACGCCAGGCCATGGGCCCGGAGGATGGGCTCCAGCAGGGTGTAGTCACTGGCGTAGGCCAAGGCTGCACGGTGGAGGTTGGGGTCATCGGGCAGGGGGCCCATGGTTTTCATCCACACTGCGTTGCTTGCTACGTGCTCGCTGGGAGGCGACACGTAGAGCGCCGGATCAATGTGGCGGACGTCGAAGGGGCGCTCGGATGACATATGCCGTGCCATGGGGTGGTCGAAATGCGACAGGAGTTCTGCGGTGCTGGGCAGGGACTCAGGGTCCGGAATGCCCTCGGGCATGGTGGCTTGATGGTCCAGTCCGGTGTCTTCAACCTGGAAGGAAGCAATCATGGACAGGATAGGCACGCCGTCCTGGTAGGCATGAACGCGCCGGGCGGAGAATGAGCGCCCGTCCCGCAGCCTCTCTACCCCGAACGTGATCGGTTTGTTGGCATCACCGGGACGCAGGAAGTAGCCGTGCATGGAGTGGGCTACCCTGTCCGGTTCCACCGTCCGCATACCGGCCATCATGGACTGTGCCAGAACCTGGCCGCCAAAAACCCGGTGTCGTGGTTGCTTCTGCGATGGGCCCAGGAAAATGTCCTCATTGGTCCGGGCGCCGTCAAAATCACCAAGGTCCAGCAGGCCGATCAGCACATCCATGGGGTCTTCTGCGGGTGCTTCAACTTCAAGGCCAGCGTTCGTCTCAGTCATGGTTCGACTTTAGACGCCGCCCGGACCCCTCTCAACCGCAGACATGCCGGTAGAGTCGATGATGTGACAGACGTCTTGACCCAGTCCTTCCGCTTCGCCGATCCCCGTGACCTCGCTGACTTGAAAACATATGTGACGCGGGCAAAGAGCATCGACGACGGCGCCATCCGCCTCCAGGCCGCGGGCAGTGTCCTGGCCGCCTATGTGTGTGTTTTGCGGCCCCGCATCCTGGGGGAGTCCACCCCCACCATCCTCGGCTTGCGGACCATGGCCCTCGCTGAGGCGGCCCGTGCTGATGTCACGGTGACCCTTGCGTCCGTCATGGACCGGTTGGCCCGCTCCGGCGCCGATGACGTGGAGCTGCCCATACCGCCGTCCACCGTGTCCGAGTCCTGGGCCGGCGTTGGCGCGCCGCGTTCGGGCTGGGAAGCGCAAGGATCAATGCTCGACGCCGACCTCAAGTCAGCGGCGGAGGCGGGCATTGCCGAGGTGGCCGGCGTCATTCCTGCTTTGGCAGGTGCCGCGGTGGTCAACAGCGCCAGGGCGGCAGTGTGGGGCCGTGAACTGCAAGGTGCGGGCGGCCTCCCTGCGGGCGCAGCTTTCGCAGCTTTCGCCCTCGGTTTCCTGGGCGACGCCGAGCAGAACGTCTTCCGCAATGGCCGCTGGTTCCGCCTCAGCGGTCCCCGCGGCCATGTGCTGGTTCGCACGGGTGCAGGCCTGGGCCTCGGCTTCCAGTCTTAGGCGCCTGACGAGGGGCTGTTGACCATGGTCAGTGCAGCGCGTTCCATGTAGTCCCACAGGGTCCCCTCATGCAGCGGCGAGAGCTCCAGCGCGTCTACGGCCGTGCGCATGTGGAAAAGCCAGCGATCCTTGGCTTCCGGGGTTACCTGGAACGGCATGTGGCGCATGCGCAGCCTCGGATGGCCCCGTTCCTCGCCGTAGGTGGTGGGACCGCCCCAGTATTGCTCCAGGAACATCAGGAAGCGGCGCTTTGCCGGAGCAAGGTCCTCTTCGGGATACATGGGCCGAAGCAATGGATCCGTGGCCACGCCGTCGTAGAAGACATCGATCAGCTTGACGAATGTCGGGTGGCCGCCCACGGCAGCGTAAAAACTGTCCGTGTAGGCAGGCTGGCTGAACGGATCGTTTTGCATCAGCTGGCGACGAGGACCCGACTGGGGTGCCGGGGCTTGCCCGTCAGGGGTGCTACTCATTGGATTTCTCCTCGGCTTTGGTGACGCGCGGGGCGCCTGCTGTGACAGGGGCGGCTGATGCGCCGGGTTGATCAGTGGCGTCGGGGGTTTCCAACGGCACGTAATCACCCTGCGAGCGGTTGCCCACGCGGAGGATCTCGCCGTTCCGCAGGTACCAGATGGCTCCGTCTTCGGCGCGGACCCGGGTGATTCGCAGGCCCACCGATTCAACGGTACCAATGACTTCGCTGGTGACGATGACGTCGCCGATCCCGTATTGGTCTTCAATGGTGATGAAGATTCCCGCAAGGAAATCGCGGATCAATTGCTGGGCGCCAAAGCCGATGGCGACACCCAGGATGCCCACACTGGTCAGCAGCGGCGCCACGTCCACGTTCATGTATTTGAGGACGTAGATAATGACGATCACTACTACCACGACGCTCACCAGGCTGGTCAGCAGCGTGCCGATGGTCTCTGCGCGTTGGGAGCGGCGCTCGTGGTCCAATGCGCGGATGGCTGGTTGCACCCACTTGAAGTGCGCTTTCTTGAAGAAGGAGCTTCCAGCCGATACCCGCCGTGTGATGCGCAGAATAACGAACCGCGCAACGATCCATACGCCCAGGCCGACGCCCAGTGTGATGAGGATGGAAACGAGGTCGATTTTTTCAGGTTCCAAAGTGACAATTTCTGCCAAGGGGATGGAGGTCAAGGGTGAATTTCTCCTTGTGGTCGGCCCGTGTTCGCCGGGCGCGGAACACTCTGTCCACCTACAACCCTAGCGCCGTAGCGTGACGGTATGCGCATCCTGGTCCTCGGCGGTACCGCCTTCCTGTCTGCAGAAATCGCCCGTCAAGCGATTGCTGCCGGACATGATGTCACCTGTTTTGCCCGTGGCACGTCAACGAACCCGCCCGACGACGCCACCTGGGTCAGGGGCGACCGCGCCTTGGGTGCGGCGGCCTACGCGGGGATCGATGGCCGGTGGGACGCTGTGGTGGAGGTGTCCCGGGATCCTGTGCAGGCAGGCCAGGCGTTGGACATGCTGGGCCGGGCTGCCGGTCACTGGACCTTTGTTTCGAGTTGCTCTGTTTACGCGGACCATTCGGTGCCCGGCGCCGATGAAGGCGCGGAGTTGCTGGAGCCGTTGCCCGCCGGACAGTCCGGTACCCCGGAGACTTACGGCCAATCCAAATCCGCTATTGAGCAGATGACTCTGGGTGCGGTGGGGGAGAAGGCGCACATCGTGCGGTCGGGGCTCATCAGTGGCCCTGGAGATGGCACTGACAGATACGGATATTGGCCTGCCCGATTCGCTGCTGGCCCTGGCCCGGTTCTGGTTCCTGACATCCCGGATGCCGCAACTCAGATCATTGACGTCCGCGACCTTGCAGCGTGGATCCTGCAATCCGCCGGGGAAGGATTGACCGGAACGTACAACGCGTTGGGCGACGTGGTCCGGTTTGGCGAATACATCGCCGAGTCACAGCGGGCGGCTGGCAGCGCAGGAGATGATGGCGCAACCCGGGATGTTGTGTTCGCTGACCCAGAGTGGCTCGTGGGGCAGGGCATCGAATACTGGGCCGGCCCGGACTCGCTGCCCTTGTGGCTACCGCCGGGCCACGATGGCTTTCAATCGCGGACCAACAGCGCTGCACAAGAGCGTGGCATGGTCCTGAGGCCCTGGCAGGAGACCCTTGCGGCCACGCTTGAGGATGAGCGGCACAAGGGTCTGGACAGGGACCGCAAAGCCGGCCTTAGCCGCGATACCGAACAACGGCTCGTGGCACTATGGCGGGCCCGGCAGCGCTAGGCGGCGGCCGTCGTCGTGCTTGGCTCGTGCAGCACGGGGAAGTTGACGCTGCGGGCGATGAAGCAGACCTGGTTGGCCTCGTGATGTAACTGGTCCATCACATCGGCGTGCCCGGGATCAGCAATGGTGACGTGTGGTTTGAGCGTCACGCTTTGAAATTGTCCACTGCCATCGCGGTTGAGTTTCATCAGGCCCTCCGCGCTGTCCTCATAAGCGGTAACCACCACACCGTGCTTCACGGCGACGTGCAGGAAAGAAAGCATGTGGCACTGCGAGAGCGCGGCAAGCAGCAATTGCTCGGGGTTGTAACGTGTGCGGTCGCCATGGAAAGTGGGATCCGCGGACCCCTGAAGGGTGGGCAGGCCCGGAATTTCTATGTCATGGTCCCGTGAATAACCGCGATAGCTTGCCGTGCCCTCGCCCAGGTTTCCGGTCCAGCGGACGGTCAGCGCATAGCGGTGTTCATTCAGGCCCATGCGGACAGTCTAGCCAAGGGGCATCAACTGTCCGCAGGGGCATCATGAGGTGACTGGCCTAGACGTCGGCTGCCCGGGCACGCAATGCGCGCGCCACACCGTCACGGTTTTCCAGCATCATCCTGCGCAGGGCCGCGCTATCCTCTGGAAGCTCCGCCAGGAACGTATCCGTGCGGGCCACCGTGGCCTCGGTGGTCAGTTGTGCGGGGTAAAGTCCCACCACGATCTGCTGTGCCAAAGCATGGGTGCGTTCCTTGACGATCCCGGGCACGGCGTCAAAGTATTTTTCAGCGAAAGGCTCCAGCAGGGCAGTGTCCGGGACGCGCATGAACCCGGCCACCGCCGAAGCCTGGAGCGCGTTGGAGAGTTCACCGGTTTCCACGATCGCTTCCCACGCTGCCGCCTTGGCTTCAGGGGTGGGGATGGCTGCCTTCGCCTGGGCGGCGGCATTCTGGCCGTTGGAGGTGTTGTCCCGGTCGAGTTCGGCGTCGATGCGTTCCTGGCCCTGGCGTCCGCCGGCCACCAGTGCGGTCAGCAGTTCCCAGCGCATATCCTGGTCCACCGTGAGGCCTTCCAGTGTTTCGGTTCCGTCCAAAAGGGCTTGGATGCGGTCCAACTGGCCGGCGCTGCGCGCGAGCTGGGTGAAGGATTTGGCAAATTGGAGCTGGGCGTCTGAGCCTGCCTCCACCGAGGAGGCGAGATCCCAGAGCGTGTCAGCTGCTGCGATGGTGGCCTCGGCCTTGTGTTCAGCGGCCACGTAATAGGTCAAGGTGGTGGCGAGCTGGCGAAGCTGGACCAGGATGACCGAGGAGTCTGTTTCGTGGGCAATGTTGGCAAGGACCAAGTCCACGTAGCCGCGTGCCGGGGTTTCGCCGTCCCGCGCCGCATCCCAGGCTGAACCCCACACCAGGGTCCGCGGCAGGCTGGCTGCGAAGTCCTTCAGGTGCGCCTTCGCTGTGGCCAACGAGTGATCGTCCAGGCGGACCTTTGCGTAAGCGAGGTCGTCGTCATTGAGCAAAATCAGGTCCGGCCGTGCCTTGCCAACCAGGGCAGGGACTTCGGTCCGCGGACCATCGACGTCGAGCTCTTCACGGTGGGTGCGTTCGAGCTTCCCGTCACCGGCGAGTGAGTAGAAGCCAACGGCCAGGCGGTGCGGACGGAGGGTGGGCTGTTCCTCGATCGCGGTCTGCAGGATGGCGAATCCGGTAATTGTTCCGTCATTATCAACCCTCAGTTCCGGGGCGAGGGTGTTGACCCCGGCAGTCTCGAGCCAGAGCTTGCCCCACACGTCCAGGTCGCGGCCGCTGGCGGCCTCGAGCTCCACCATGAGGTCCGCGAGCTCCGTGTTTTTCCAGGAGTGCTTGGCGAAGTAGGTGCGGACCCCGGCCATGAACTGCTCAGGACCAACCCAGGCCACCAACTGCCGGAGCACCGAAGCGCCCTTGGCGTAGGTGATGCCGTCGAAGTTAACTTCCACGTCTTCGAGGTTGTTGATCTCGGCAAAGATCGGGTGCGTGGTGGGCAGCTGGTCCTGCTTGTAGGCCCAGGACTTTTCCACGGACGCGAAAGTGGTCCAGGCCCGGTCAAATTCCGTATTCTCCACGGCTGCCAGGTGGGACATGTATTCGGCAAAGGATTCGTTAAGCCAGAGGTCGTTCCACCAGCGCATGGTCACCAAGTCCCCGAACCACATGTGCGCCAGCTCGTGCAGGACTGTGATGGCACGCCGTTCTATCTGGGCGCCGGTGACCTTCCCACGGAAGACGTAGCCTTCCAGGATGGTTACGGCTCCGGCGTTTTCCATTGCCCCGGCGTTGAACTCCGGGACAAACAGTTGATCGTACTTTTCGAACGGGTACGGGCAGTCGAACTGGGCTTCGAAGAACTCAAATCCTTGACGGGTCAGGTCGAAGATGTTGTCCGCATCGAGGTATTGCATGAGGGACTTGCGGGCAAAGACTCCCAGCGGGATGACGCGTCCGTCGGAACTTGTGACCTCGGAGCGGACGGACTGGTACGGTCCGGCGATCAATGCGGTGACATAGGAGGACAGGCGGGGAGTGGGCGCGAATTCCCACACAGAGCGGGCGTCGCCGTCTTCCCCGGCGGGTGCCTGAACAGGAACCGGCGTAGGGGAGTTGGAGATGACATCCCAGTGCGAGGGCGCCGTGACCGTAAACGAGAAGCTTGCTTTGAGGTCGGGCTGCTCGAAAACTGCGAACATGCGCCGCGAGTCCGGAACTTCGAACTGCGTGTAGAGATACACCTCGCCGTCCACGGGGTCAACAAAGCGGTGAAGTCCCTCGCCCGTGTTCATGTACGGAGCGTCGGCGACAACCACGAGTTCGTTCCGGGCGGCCAGGTCCGGAAGCTGGATGCGGACGCCATCCGAGACGTCCGCAGGATCCAGTTCAATGCCGTTCAAGGTCACGCTGTGGACCGCCGAGGTAACCGCGTCGATGAAGGTGGACGATCCCGGTGTCGCAGAAAACTTGACTTCGGTGGTTGAACCGAAGGTTTCCGGCCCCCTGGTCAGGTCCAGGGTGACGTTATACGACTCGACGTTGAGCAGTCGGGCGCGGATCGCGGCTTCGTCGCGCGTGAGGTTCAGGCCTGGCAAGTGGTGCCTCCGGAAGTATTTGGGGTGACCGGCCAATCGCGGCCGGACGATGGTGTGAAGTTATTCTTTCACTCCATTGCTGGAAGGCAAGGACGGTACACCACAGTGTCGTCCCACGGAGTAGCGTTGGATTATGGGATCGTTCCGGGACACTCTCGATTTCCGCGCTTTGAGGTTTGCGATTGCCTTTCCGCTGCTCCTCTCGGTGGGTTTTGTGGTGTGCGCCCAAATGCTCCGCAACGACCTCCCCAACCCGGTGGCCGTCATGTGGAACGCCGACGGCGGCAGTTCGTTCGCGCCCTTCGGCGCCTATGTGGCCGGCGGCGCAGCCCTCATCGCCCTCTGCGGGTGGGCGGTCTTCCTCCAAGCGGTGTCGATTACCAGGCCCGTTGTCATGCGGCGCGTCATGATGGGCCTTGGCCTGACAGTGAGCCTCTTCATCACCACCGTGGTGGCTGCCGGGCTGGTGGGCCAATCGGGGCTGGCGGATGCGCGGGAATCCCATGTGGACCCGATCGTGCTGGCCATGGGCAGCGGCGCGGCCGTGGCCCTGGGCGTTGTCATGATGTTCGCCTTTAAACCCGATCCGCGCTGGACCCGTGAGGACGATGTTGCGCTCCAGGAAGAGCTCACCCTTCTCGCTGACCCTGATTTGGCCCGCGATACGCTCCGCCTGTGGGTGCATGCCCGGAGTTCGGTCTTCATCATGATCATTGTTTCTGCTGTGTTCCCGGCAGCCTTGATAGCGGTGGCCGTTCCCTGGCTCGGAGCCCTGGTGGCAGTCGCTGCCCTGGTGGGCGCGGGATTCCTGTTTGCCCGCGTGCGCGCTGACAGGGGAGGCCTGCAGGTGTTCGCCGGTGGCGTCGTGCGCGTCCTGACCGTCCCCGCCGTGGAGATCGCTGCAGCAGCCCCGATGGACGTCAAAGCCGCTGATTATGGCGGGTGGGGCTGGCGTCACCACGATGACGCCACCGCAATGCTGGTCAGCAGCGGCCCCGCCGTCGTCGTGAGGAAACTGAATGGGGGCAAGGTGGCGCTCAGCGCCGGCTCCCAGGCTTCCGCGGACAAACTCGCGGGCATCCTCAACCGGGCCGCCCGCCGTGCCCGTGATGACGGACAGCCCAACCAGTCCCGGTAGCGGTACCCTAGGTAGCGCATCCCTCATCGCCGCGCCCGGCCCGTCGCCGTCCCGCGCTCCAGAAAGAACGGACTTCCTGTGACTACACCCCGCGTCCACATCGCTACTGACCATGCCGGCATGGAACTGAGTGCCCACCTGGTCAGCCACCTCACGGCCAAGGGTTATGAAGTGGTGGATCACGGACCCAAGGAGTACGACGCCCTGGATGACTATCCCTCGTTCTGCATCAATGCAGGCCTGGCCGTTGTGGCGGACCAGAAGGCCGGGGTCCATGCACTGGGGATAGTGCTGGGCGGCTCGGGTAACGGGGAGCAAATCGCCGCGAACAAGGTTAACGGCGTGCGCGCTGCGCTTGCCTGGAACCTGTCCACGGCCAAGCTGGCCCGCGAACACAACGACGCCAACGTCGTGGCAGTGGGCGGTCGTCAGCACTCGGTCGAAGAAGCCACCGAACTGATTGAGGCCTTCTTGCAGGAACCGTTCAGCAATGACGAGCGCCATGTGCGTCGCATCGGAAAAATCGCGGTGTACGAAAACACCGGCGAAATCGTCGAGTAGTGCCGGAAGGGCATTCGGTCCATAGGCTTGCCCGCCAATTCCAGGATGTTTTTGGGGGCAGGCGCCTGGGCGTATCCAGCCCGCAGGGCCGGTTCGCCGCAGGCGCTGAGCTCCTGGACGGGCACACCATGGTTGAGGCAAACGCTCACGGCAAGCAGCTTTTCCTCAAGTTCGACCATGAGCTCTTCCTTCACGTGCACCTGGGTCTTTACGGTGCCTGGAGCTTTGGCGGTGACGGTTCCTTTACGGGCGCCTCCAGCATTGGCGCGCCGCGCCGTATCGGCGAACGGGAGACGGGCCCATCTTCAGACGAGGACACCTACACCGGTCCGCCGGCTCCTGTGGGTGCAGTCCGTGTCCGTTTGGTCTCGGAGCACGGCTGGGCGGATCTCCGCGGCGCTACGACCTGTGCTGCCATCACGCCGGCAGAAGCAGCAGTGGTCATGGATCGCCTGGGGCCGGACCCGCTGCACAACCGGCCGGGTGACCGCGAAGAGTTCATTCGACGTCTGCGCCGCCGGAAAACGGCGGTGGCGCTTTTGTTGATGGATCAGTCGGTCCTGGCAGGGGTGGGCAACATATATCGCGCGGAGGTGCTGTTCCGGCAGGCAGTGGATCCCTGGACGCCGGGTACCGGTATTGATGCCGAAACCGCGGGTCGTCTCTGGGATGACACCGTCAGTACCATGTCCGACGGCGTCCGCGACGGACGGATTGTTACGACGCCCTCCACGCTGTGGACAGGAGGCGGCCCCGTAGCGCCCGACGCCGATGCCCACTTTGTCTACAAGCGGGACGGGCTGCCCTGCCGGGCCTGCGGGACTCTTGTGGGCACCACGGAAATTGGAGCGCGCAAGCTCTATTGGTGTCCTGGCTGCCAGGTGTAGCAGCAACAAAAAACGCCCCGATCCGAGGATCGGGGCGTTTTCCCTTGGAGGGGACGACGGGAATCGAACCCGCGTAATCAGTTTGGAAGACTGAGGCTTTACCATTAAGCTACGTCCCCAGGACGGATATCCATGTTCAGGACATCTTCCCGGTGGCTGTTCAAGCCGGGTACAACTAAACCTAATTCCGGCGGCGGTGTCAAATGTGCATTCCTGGCCCGCTTGCCCGTAGACTGTCCTGTGCATTCGGGGTGTAGCTCAGCTTGGCTAGAGCGCCTGCTTTGGGAGCAGGAAGTCGCAGGTTCAAATCCTGTCACCCCGACTCTGTGTTTTGTGTCCGCCTCAGGGACGCGACAGAACCCCATACCCACAAAATCAGGAGTACTTAGACTGTGAAGAGCGCTGTCGAGAACCTCACCGCAACGCGGGTCAAGCTCAACGTTGAGGTTCCCTTTGAGGAACTGAAGCCGAGCATCGATGCCGCGTACAAGACCGTTGCTTCGCAGATCCAGGTCCCCGGATTCCGCAAGGGCAAGGTTCCCACCAAGCTGATCGACCAGCGCGTTGGCCGCGGCTACGTCCTGGAGACGGCCATCAACGATGGCCTCAACGGCTGGTACCAGGCTGCAGTTCAGGAAACGGGCGTTCGCCCCCTGAGCCGTCCCGAGGTTGAAATCACCGAGGTCCCGGACCCCACGTCAACCGATGGTGAGCTCAAGTTCCAGGTGGAGATCGATGTCCGCCCCGAGATCGAGCTCCCGGACTACGCCGGCATCAAGGTCGAGGTCGCTGCAGCAGAGTCCTCCGACGCTGACGTTGAGAAGTCCCTCGACGAACTGCGTGGCCGCTTCGGCACGCTGAAGTCCGTTGAGCGTCCCGCCAAGAACGATGACTTCCTTACCATCGACATCACCGCCACCATCGACGGCGAAGAAATCGACTCAGCAGCAGGCCTTTCCTACCAGGTTGGCGCCGGCACCATGCTTGAAGGCCTCGACGAAGCCGTGACAGGCCTCTCCGCGGACGAGGAAGCAATCTTCGACACCACCCTGGTGGGCGGTGACCACGCCGGTGAGTCCGCTCAGGTGAAGGTTGTTGTCAAGGCCGTCAAGGAGCGCGAGCTCCCCGAGGCCAACGATGACTTTGCGCAGCTGGCCTCCGAGTTCGACACCCTTGCTGAGCTCCGTGAGGACCTCGCCAAGCAGGCTGCCGACTCCAAGGTCGTTGAGCAGGGTGTTGAAGCCCGCGACAAGGTCCTGGACAAGCTCGTTGAGCTCGTAGAGGTTCCCGTTCCGGATTCCGTGGTCGAAGAGCAGATCGAAGCTCACTTCAACCCGGAGAACGCCCACGGCGAAGGTGACCATGACACCGAGGAGCACCGCGCCGAGGTCAAGGCCAACACCGAGCGTGCGTTCCAGAACGAGATCATCCTTGACGCCATCGCGGACAAGGAAGAAGTGGATGTCAGCCAGAACGAGCTGATCGACTACATCGTCACCACCGCAAGCCAGTACGGCATGGACCCCAACCAGTTCGCCCAGATCATTGATCAGAGCGGCCAGGTTCCCATGATGGTTTCCGAGGTCCGCCGCCGCAAGGCGCTGGCAGTTGTGCTCGGCCAGGCAGAGGTTGTCGACTCCGAGGGCAACAAGGTTGACCTCACCGACTTCGTTCGTCCTGCCGGTGAAGCAGCAGCCGAAGAGGCCGCCGCTGTCGAGGCACCTGAGGAAACAGATGCTGCAGCAAGCGATGACCCCGCAGCAGTGAAGTTCTAATAGCAGCAGTGAAGTTCTAGCAGCTGCTTCAACCGGCCCCGGATCTCTTGATCCGGGGCCGGTTTGCTTTAAGGCCGAACATGGGCGCTCTTCGCAGACGTGCGCCGTCAGCGAACAGCGCGATTCCGGCGAACAAATCGCCCCGGAAAACGGTTAGTGTCCAAGTAGTGAAGTTCAGTGAGGTCACTGGCACCAGCGAGAGGTAAGTACTTATGTCACAGCAATCAGAGGCTCCCCGGATGGCAACTGTCGATCCCGCAGCCCAGGACAACTACATCTACAACCGCCTGCTGAAAGAGCGCATTATCTGGCTCGGCTCTGAAGTCCGTGACGAGAACGCCAACGCCATCTGCTCCCAGCTCCTCCTCCTCTCGGCTGAAGACCCGGAGAAGGACATCTACCTTTACATCAACTCCCCGGGTGGTTCGGTGACGGCCGGCATGGCCATCTACGACACCATGCAGTTCATCCCGAACGACGTCGTCACCGTCGCAACGGGCCTGGCTGCCTCCATGGGTCAGTTCCTCCTTTCGTCCGGCACCAAGGGCAAGCGCTATGCAACCCCCAATGCCCGCATCCTGATGCACCAGCCTTCCGGCGGCATCGGTGGCACTGCCTCGGACATCAAGATCCAGGCAGAACTGATCCTGCACATGAAGAAGGTCATGGCGGAACTCACGGCGGAGCAGACCGGTCAGTCCGTGGAGACCATCCTCAAGGACAACGACCGCGACAAGTGGTTCACGGCCACCGAGGCGCTGGAATACGGCTTCTTCGACAAGATCTCGGCTCACGCCGGTTCTGTTGCCGGCGGCGGCGGAACGGCCAACCAGTCGGGCGCCGAGTCGAACTCCGAAAACTAACCGGCACAAAGAACCACTGAAAACCCCAGGAGTAAAGAACATGAACTACAACTTCGGATGGTCTGCCGGTAATCTCCCGTCCAGCCGTTACGTCCTGCCCCAGTTCGAAGAGCGCACGCCCTACGGCTTCAAGCGCCAGGACCCGTACACCAAGCTGTTCGAGGACCGCATCATCTTCCTCGGCGTCCAGGTTGATGACGCTTCCGCCGACGACATCATGGCCCAGCTGCTGGTCCTCGAGTCGACGGACCCGGACCGCGACATCACCCTGTACATCAACTCGCCGGGTGGTTCGTTCACGGCCATGACGGCCATCTACGACACCATGCAGTACATCCGTCCGGAAATCCAGACGGTATGCCTGGGCCAGGCTGCCAGTGCAGCTGCAGTCCTGCTTGCTGCAGGTACCCCGGGCAAGCGACTGGCACTTCCCAATGCCCGTGTCCTGATCCACCAGCCGGCTCTCTCCGGTGGCCAGGGCGGACAGGCTTCGGACCTTGAAATCCAGGCTGCGGAAGTCATGCGCATGCGTACCTGGCTTGAGGACACGCTGGCACACCACTCCGGCCGAACGTCCGAGCAAGTCAACAATGACATCGAGCGTGACAAGATCCTGACGGCTGCTGATGCCTTGAGCTACGGCCTGATCGATCAGGTTCTTGACTCCCGGAAGATCAAGCCGCAGGCAATCACCCGGTAGCACACGGAATTCGACGCCGGTGCGGTTCGCGAAATATGGACCGCACCGGCGTTCTGTTTCCACCCAAGCTGCCCATTGTGACCTAGAGTGGATGTTGTCACGGTGGTGCCGGCCGCGGCTTGGCCGCACACTTGAGTACGGCGCGGAGCCGCATCACCCGCTTGCAACGAAGGGATTCCCACATGGCTCGGATTGGCGAGAGCACGGATCTGCTGAAGTGTTCTTTCTGCGGAAAGAGCCAGAAGCAGGTGCGGAAGCTGATTGCCGGGCCCGGTGTCTACATCTGCGATGAATGCATCGAGCTGTGCAACGAGATCATTGAAGAGGAACTGGCTGAAGTTTCCGATCTCGGCAGTTTTGAGCTGCCCAAGCCCCGTGAGATCTTCGACTTCCTGCAGGAATACGTCATCGGTCAGGAACCGGCCAAGCGGTCGTTGGCCGTGGCTGTGTACAACCACTACAAGCGCATCCAGGCGGGCCACGCACCCAAGACCGGCAGCCTTGGTGAGGGATCGCATCACGAGGATGTGGAGATAGCCAAGTCCAACATCCTGCTCATCGGCCCCACCGGTTGTGGCAAGACGTACCTGGCCCAAACCTTGGCCCGCCGGCTGAATGTTCCCTTTGCCGTAGCAGATGCCACCGCGCTGACGGAAGCCGGCTACGTGGGTGAGGACGTGGAGAATATCCTCCTCAAGCTCATCCAGGCCGCGGATTATGACGTCAAGAAGGCCGAGCAGGGAATCATCTACATTGATGAGATTGACAAGATTTCCCGCAAGAGCGAGAACCCGTCCATCACCCGCGACGTCTCCGGTGAAGGCGTGCAGCAGGCACTCCTGAAGATTCTTGAGGGGACGGTGGCATCGGTACCCCCGCAGGGCGGCCGCAAGCACCCCCACCAGGAATTCATCCAGATCGATACCACCAACGTGCTCTTCATTGTGGCAGGCGCCTTTGCGGGCCTTGAAGACATCATTGGTTCACGGTCGGGCCGTAAGGGTATTGGTTTCGGTGCTCCGCTGAACGAGGCCCGGGACAATGTTGATACCTATGGGGAGGTCATGCCGGAGGACCTGCTGAAGTTCGGTCTGATCCCGGAATTCATCGGACGCCTCCCGGTAATCACCACGGTCTCGAACCTGGATCGCCCGGCGCTGATCCAAATCCTCTCCACACCGAAGAACGCACTGGTGAAGCAGTACCAGAAGATGTTCCAGTTGGATGGCGTTGAACTTCAGTTCGACGACGACGCCTTGGATTCCATTGCGGATCAGGCACTGGAACGTGGCACGGGTGCCCGTGGTCTCCGGGCCATCATGGAAGAGGTACTGCTTCCTGTGATGTTCGATCTCCCCAGCCGGGACGACATCGCTACCGTAGTAATCACTGCCGACGTCGTGGCAAAGAAAGCACAGCCCACCATGATTGCCCACGACGTCGTCGCCAAGCGCCGGAATAAGTCGGCTTAGCCTCCTGTTGGCCTAGACAAGACGTGGTTCCAAGGGGACCGTCGTCATGCCACTTTTACACCTTTCAGAGGAGTTTCCCGTGTCTGAAAAGACTGCGCCCGAAAAGACCGTCAACAAGGCCGACTTCTGGTTTGACCCTGTCTGCCCGTTCGCGTGGATCACATCGCGCTGGATCGGCGAGGTGGAGGAGGTTCGTGGCATCGAGACAGAATGGCACGTCATGAGCCTCTCAGTACTGAATGAGGGCCGGGACCTTCCCGAGGACTACCGGGCCATGATGGACGATAGCTGGGGCCCGGTCCGGGTGATCATCGCCGCCCAGGAACTCCACGGCAGCAGCTACGTCAAACCGTTGTATGACGCCATGGGGGAGCAAATCCACCACGAGGGCAATAAGGACCGCGCTTCGGTCATCCAGAAGGCCCTCGCCGAGGTAGGACTGCCGGCCGATCTGGCGCGCTTCGCCACCTCAGATGAATACGATGCCCAGCTGCGTTCAAGCCACGAGGCCGGCATTTCCCTGGTGGGCCAAGACGTCGGAACTCCCGTCGTAGCTGTCAACGGCACGGCGTTTTTCGGTCCGGTCCTTACCCGGATCCCTCGTGGCGAGGACGCGGGAAAGCTCTGGGACGCCACCGTTACTTTGGCCGCATACCCCCATTTCTTTGAGCTCAAGCGCAGCCGCACGGAAAGCCCTGAATTCAACTAGCTGGAATCAACCGGCCAAGCGCTGCTTCAAGAACAGGCGTTACTTCAGAAAACGGGAAGTACGCCGGTCAGCCAGTATTTTTCCGCCGGTCTGACAGGTAGCACAGTACTGCAGGGAGGTGTCCGCAAAGGACACCTCCCGAACTGTATCCCCACACACCGGGCAAGGAAGGCCGGTGCGTGCGTGCACCCTGAAGTTGCTGCGTTTGGTGTCCTTGAGTTCGCTGGAGGGCTTCCCGGCCGCCGCATTAACAGCTCCTACCAGGATCTCCTGCATGGCCTGGTAGAGCCGCTCCACCGTCGCTTGGTCCAATGACTTGGCAATAGCGAACGGAGATATCTTCGCCGCGTGAAGGATTTCGTCGCTGTAGGCGTTGCCTATACCGGCAATGACGCTTTGGCTTCGAAGCAGTCCCTTGACCTGCTGGGAACTGGAACCAAGGATTTCGGCCAGGGCGTCCAGGTCGAAGTCGGGGCTGAGCGGTTCCGGCCCCAAGGAAGCTATTCCCGGTACGTCGCGGGGATCCCTCACCACGTAGATGGCCAGGCTCTTCTTGGTACCCGCTTCCGTCAGATCAACGCCTATATGGGCCTCGTCTGCCGGGCGGTGCAGCAACAGTCGTGCAGAGATATTGCTTTTGCCCATGCGCAGCCCGGCGGAGGAGGGGTGTTCGGTGTACCGGACCCAGCCTGCCTTGGCCAGATGGAAGACGAAGAACAGTCCATCAACATCCACGCAGACAAACTTCCCAAGACGCTGCACACCTTGCACGGTCCGGCCTTCGAGGGTGCTGTATGGCGGATCAGCGGTCTTCAGTGCGGAGAAGGAATTGATGCGGACCTCGTCGAGCACGGCACCGCGGAGTTGGGTATCCAGATACATGCACAGGCCGTGCACTTCGGGGAGTTCCGGCATGGTCAATACTCTGCCACAGGTAGCCCTTAACGTGCAGGAAAACTACAGGTTTGTAGTTCTTCCAGGGCTCTTGTGCATTGCTCTCAGCGGGACAACAATAGTTCTTACCCACTTCGAAAGAAGAGGGACACGGAAACCAAAGATTCAGTGATTGCAACCAACGCAGCCTTTGGCAAAGTTGGAAGCAGGCTACCAGTGATGAGGTAGGAAGACCTGAAATTCCAAGGATTCCGCCAGACTGTCAAGACATCACCAGACAGCCGAAAAGTCGAAGCCCCACCAACGGCAAAACGCTGATGGGGCTTCCCCTTTGCCCAAAAACGGGCGGCTGCTGATCGTTATGACGCGGATGTCTCTTCGGCCTGCGCCAGGACGACGTCGGTGACGGTTAGATCGCCCTCGCCGGACTGCAGTGTGATCTCCTGTGCGTTGGCTGCCGCCTTCAGGTCACCGAGGCCGGCCTTCAACTGCGCTACCAGGACTTCGGAAGCGGTGATGGATGCCGAGAGGACCTCGGTGCGTTGCTTGACCTTGGCCTCGGACTTCGCCTTCCGGATGCCGCTGAGCGCGATGCCCACAGTACCCAGCATGGTGGTGTCGCCGTCGGTGATTTCAAGGGCGGCGGGCCACTCGGCACGGTGGACCGATCCTGTGCGCCACCAGCCCCAGACTTCTTCGGTGGCGAAAGGCAGGAAGGGAGCAAAGAGGCGCAGGAGCGAGTCCAGGGTTGTCGCCAGTGCTGCCAGCACAGAAGCCTGCTCGGTCTCACCGGCGGCACCGTAGGCGCGGTCCTTGATGAGCTCGACGTAATCGTCCGTGAACTGCCAGAAGAAGGACTCCGTGATCTGGAGTGCCCGGGCGTAATCGTAGTTTTCGAACGCCTTGGTGGACTGGGCAACGACGTCCGAGAGCTGCGCCAGCAGTGCACGGTCCAGCGGGTTGGTGAGCACGGAGAGGTCACCGGACACCACGGAATTCTCCGTGGCACCGAGGTTCAGCACAAACTTTGAGGCGTTCAGCAGCTTAATTGCCAAGCGGCGGCCGATCTTCATCTGCGCGATTTCGTAGGCAGTGTCCGCACCAAGCTTGGCTGACGCTGCCCAGTAGCGGACGGCGTCTGAACCGAACTCCTTCAGCACATCCGTGGGCACCACAACGTTGCCCTTGGACTTGGACATCTTTTTCCGGTCCGGGTCCAGGATCCAGCCGGAGATGGCCGCGTGCTTCCACGGGGCGTTCTTCTGCAGGGCGTCAGCCCGGACGGCAGAGGAGAACAGCCAGGTGCGGATGATGTCGTGACCCTGCGGACGGAGGTCGAAGGGGTAGACCTTGGCGAACAGGTCCTCGTCGCGGCTCCAGCCACCCACAATCTGCGGCGTGAGCGAGGACGTGGCCCAAGTGTCCAGGACGTCGGCGTCACCGGTGAAGCCGTTGGGCTGGTCACGCTGCGCTTCTTCGAACCCGGGAGCAGCGTCCGCGGCGGGGTCCACGGGCAGCATCCCGTCCGACGGCAGGATGGGGTGGTCGTAGTCAGGGTTGCCCTGGGAATCCAGCGGGTACCAGACGGGGATGGGCACGCCGAAGAAGCGCTGGCGGGATACGAGCCAGTCACCGTTCAGGCCGGCAATCCAGTTCTCGTAACGCGAGCGCATGAAGGCCGGGTGGAAGGTGATCTCCTGTCCACGGCCGATGAGTCGTTCGCGGCGTTCCTCGTCGCGGCCACCGTTACGGATGTACCACTGACGGGAGGTAACAACCTCAAGGGGCTTGTCACCCTTCTCGAAGAAGTTCACCGGGTGGGTGATCTTCTTCGGTTCGCCGTCCAGCAAGTCTGCTGCCTTGAGCAACTCAACAACGGCTTCCTTGGCGGAGAACGCGGTCTTGCCGGCGATCGCGGCGTAGGCTTCCTTGCCGGCATCGGTGGTGATCCACTCAGGCGTCTCAGCAATGATGCGGCCGTCGCGGCCCATGATGGCCCGGGTTGGCAGCTGCAATTCGCGCCACCAAGTGACGTCGGTCAGGTCACCGAAGGTACACACCATGGCAATGCCGGAGCCCTTATCCGCTTTGGCGAGGGGATGTGCCTTGACTTCGAGCTCCACGTCGAACAGCGGGGACTTCACGGTTTTGCCGAACAGCGGCTGGTACCGTTCGTCGTCGGGGTTGGCCACCAAGGCCGCGCAGGCAGCCAGCAGTTCCGGGCGGGTGGTCTCGATGTAGATCTTCTCGCCGTTTTCAGTGAAGAAGGGGTAGCGGTAGTAAGCGCCGGCAACCTCGCGGTCTTCAAGTTCAGCCTGCGCAACAGCCGTGCGGAACGTCACGTCCCAGAGCGTCGGAGCTTCGGCCATGTAGGCGTCACCGGCGGAGAGGTTCGCCAGGAAGGCGCGCTGGGACACGGCCCGGGAGGTGTCATCGATGGTGCGGTAGGTCAGGTCCCAGTCCACGGACAAGCCAAGGGTCTGGAACAGGTTCTCGAAGACTTTCTCGTCCTCAACGGCGAGTTCTTCACACAGTTCGATGAAGTTCTGGCGCGAAACGACGTCGAAATCGCGCTGGTTCTTGGCAGGCTGTGCCGGGGGTGTGTAGTCGGCCTGGTAAGGGATGGCGGGATCGCAGCGCACACCGTAGTAGTTCTGGACCCGGCGCTCGGTGGGCAGGCCGTTGTCATCCCAACCCATGGGGTAGAAGACGTTCTTGCCGGTCATGCGCATGTAGCGGGCCTGGACGTCAGTCTGGGTGAAGGAGAACATGTGGCCCACGTGCAGCGAGCCGGATGCCGTGGGCGGGGGAGTGTCGATCGAGTAGACCTGCTCCCGGGTGGTGTCCGGGTTGAACTTATAGGTTCCTTCGCTAAGCCAGCGCTGCGTGAGGGCAGCCTCGAGGCCTTCAAGGGCCGGCTTGTCGGGAACGTTGATGGGGGCGGTGGCGGGCGTGTCTGTACCCTGCGTTGATTCAGCCATGGATCAATTGTTTCATGGCCTGGCGTTACCGCCCGCCGCGGATGGGCGGGGCGCCCCGGATAAGGTGGTGCCATGACTTTGGCAGCGCAGAGCACTCCTTCAGGACAGAATCCCGAAAACAACAAGACGGCGGTCGTCACTGGTGCCAGCACTGGCATCGGTGAGGCCACGGTGAAGGCGCTTGTTGCCGCAGGCTGGACGGTTTTTGCCGTGGCCCGCCGGGCCGACAGGCTCCAAGCCCTGGCTGCCGGGACCGGTGCCGTGCCCTTCCCGGCTGACATCACCGAGGACGACGACGTCGCCGCCTTGCTCGCGGCCGTCACCGACGCCGGGGGTGCCGGCACGCTCATCAACATCGCCGGCGGGGCTCGGGGCGCGGACACCATCGCCAACGCCGACACCGGGGATTGGGACTGGATGTACCGGGTCAACGTCCTGGGCACCATGAAGATCACCAGGGCCTTCCTGCCCATGCTGCGGGAGAACGGTGAGGGGACGGTCCTGAACCTGACGTCGACGGCCGGGCTCTCTGCCTATGAGGGCGGGGCCGGGTACAACGCCGCCAAGTTCGCCCAGCACGCCATGACCAACGCCCTCCGGTTGGAAGAGGTGGGCAACAACGTCCGGGTCATCGAGATCGCTCCAGGGCTGGTGCACACGGAGGAATTCGCACTGAACCGGCTGGGCGACAAAGACGCCGCTGCCAAGGTTTATGCAGGAGTGGAGAAGCCGCTGACTGCCGAGGACGTGGCGGGCGTGGTGGCGTATTCAGTGTCGTTGCCCCACCACATCAACCTCGATCAGATAGTGATCCGGCCCGTGGCGCAGGCCGCAAACCACAAGTTGATCCGCAAGGAAAGCTAGCCTGCCGGGATGACCAGTGTGGCCATGATGGCGGCATGGTCGGTGCCAGGAACCTTATGGACTGCGTAACCGCTGCTGTTGATCCGGGGCGTCGTGACCATGTGGTCGATGACAATGCCCGGGAGAGGCAGCCCCTCCATTGGCCACGTGGGGGAGAGCCGCCCACCTGAGGCTATGCCGACGTCGACGAGTTTTTTGCCGTCCTGGCCCGCCGGTGCGGTATCGAGCACTGCCCTGAACTCATGGTGATCGAAGGTGGCGTTGTAATCGCCCACCAGCAGGTGGTGGCCCGGCCTGGATGCCTGCCGGGCCACCTTTTCCAGATCACTGCGCCACTGCCCGATCCTGTCATCAACAGGTGGAAGGGCATGGACATTGGTCAGGTTCAACGTAGCTGCTGCGCCGGAACCGGACACCAGGACCCGGGTTACGTCCATTCGGAATGGAGTGTCGGGCAGAAGGCCCACGGCCTCAAGGGGGAACACCGAATACACCGCACCACCGGACGCGTCATCGTTGGGGTGGCTGAGGCGGTTCGGCAGCACATCATCCATGCCTTCGGCACTGAGTGCGTCTTCGAGCCGCTGCGTATGCTCCTGAAGTGTCAGCAATTGGATGCCGTGATCGCGGACCAATTGCACTATGGTTCCCGCGTCCGCTTCCCCGTACTCGGAATTGAGGCTCATGACTTTCAGCGAAACCGTAGCTGTTCCCTCCTGCAACGTTTCCGCTTTACCCGCGTCCAGTGGAAACAGCCACAGCAATTGCAGGGCCAGCAAGGCCGTCGTCGTGATGATCACCCACAGGCGACGTCCCACCACGGCAAGCACCAAGGCAAGCGCCGCAGGCAGTACCACCCACGGGGTAAAGGACAGCAGTTGGACCACCAGGAGAGGCCACTCAATCGGCACTGCCCGGAATATCGACACGGCGGCCACGGGCAGCGAGACCACGATGGCCAGGACTGACCAGGCAGTGGATGCCGGCCGCCGGGGTGGCCGGCTTGCCGGAAGGGCAGGAGCGGGAAGGGTCATGGGGTCGAGTCTATGTAACCGCCGTAGTGCCGGACTCCGCCCACGGGATGAACTCCCGGGTAGAGCAAGACGGTGCGCTGACGCTAGACTTGGAAGACCAGCTTTGACCCGGCCATCACCGGTGAGCTTCCGGAAGAACAGCACTGATCGCCTTTACCCGTGGACAGCGCCCAGTAGAGCCGGACGGGTAAGCCCGTCACAGCAGTAATGAGAGGCCGGAATCCAGTATTTCGGTAAGTGAGGTGGTACCGCGGTACCTGCGCAGCCGACAGGCAGCACAGAAGCCGTCCTCGCATCCTGACAGTCAACCAGCTAGCACAGGATATGAGATGACCCACTACCCCAAGGCCTCAGCGTCTTCGTCCGGCACGCACGGCGTGTCCGCTTCCGTGAAGTTCCCGGAGATCGAAGAACGCATCCTCAAATACTGGGAAGAAGATGGCACCTTCCAAGCCAGCATCGACCAGCGCGACGCCGGCAAAGACGGCAGCAACGAATTCGTCTTCTACGACGGCCCTCCCTTCGCCAACGGCCTCCCTCACTACGGCCACCTCCTGACCGGTTACGCCAAGGACCTGGTAGGCCGCTACCAGACCCAGCGCGGCAAGCGGGTGGAGCGCCGCTTTGGCTGGGACACCCACGGCCTGCCCGCAGAGCTCGAGGCCATGAAGCAACTGGGCATGACCGACAAAACCCAGATCGAAGCCATGGGCATCGACAAATTCAACGACGCCTGCCGCGCCTCGGTGATGAAGTACGCCAACGAGTGGAAGGCCTACGTTACCCGCCAGGCCCGCTGGGTGGACTTCGAGAACGACTACAAGACCCTCAGCGTCGAGTACATGGAATCTGTGCTCTGGGCCTTCAAGCAGCTGCATGAGAAGGGCCTGACGTACAACGGCTACCGCGTCCTGCCGTACTGCTGGAAGGACGAGACGCCGCTGTCCAACCACGAACTCCGCATGGACGATGACGTCTACAAGAACCGCCAGGACCAGACCGTCACGGTCACGTTCCCCATCAAAGCCGGGGACTCCGAAATCTCCAAGGCACTTGAAGGTGTTCAGGCGCTCGCCTGGACCACCACGCCCTGGACGTTGCCCACCAACCTGGCGCTCGCCGTCGGGCCTGGTATCTCCTATGCGGTCCTGCCCGCAGGGCCCAACGGTGTGAAGGCGGCATCGGCCGAGGCTCCAGTCACCGGCAGCTTCCTGCTCGCCTCTGACCTGCTGGGCTCCTATGCCAAGGACCTGGGGTACGACGACGCTGCTGCCGCGACTGCCGCCGTCGTCTCCACCCACACGGGCACCGAGTTGGCAGGCCTTGAATATGAGCCCCTGTGGAACGACTTTGCCGACACCGAAAAGTACGGCACGCAGAACGCCTGGCGCTTCCTGGTGGCAGAGTACGTCACCACCACGGACGGTACGGGCATCGTCCACCAGGCCCCGGCCTACGGTGAGGATGACCAGAAGGTCTGTGAAGAAGCAGGTATCCCCGTGGTCCTGTCAGTTGACGAGGGCGCCAAGTTCCTGCCCCTGTTTGCGCATGGTGAGCTTGCCTCGATCGTCGGCCTCCAGGTCTTCGACGCCAACAAGCCCATCACCCAGGTGCTCCGCGCCGACGGACGCCTGGTCCGCCAGGCCAGCTACGAGCACAGCTACCCGCACTGCTGGCGTTGCCGGAATCCCTTGATCTACCGTGCCGTATCCTCCTGGTACGTGGAGGTCACCAAGTTCAAGGACCGCATGTCCGAGTTGAACCAGGAAATCAACTGGATCCCGGGCAACGTCAAGGACGGACAGTTCGGCAAGTGGCTGGACAACGCCCGCGATTGGTCCATCAGCCGCAACCGCTACTGGGGCTCGCCCATCCCCGTTTGGCAGTCCGATGACCCCGAGTACCCGCGCACGGACGTCTACGGATCCTTGGCCGATCTTGAAGCCGACTTCGGCCGCCTCCCCATGAATAATGAGGGCCAGGTTGACCTGCACAGGCCGTTCATCGATGAGCTGACCCGTCCAAATCCGGACGATCCCACGGGCAAGTCCACCATGCGCCGGGTGGAAGATGTCCTGGACGTCTGGTTCGACTCCGGTTCCATGCCGTATGGCCAGGTGCACTACCCGTTCCAGAACGAGGAATGGTTCGACACCCACAACCCTGCCGACTTCATCGTGGAGTACATCGGACAGACCCGCGGCTGGTTCTATATGCTGCACATCCTGTCCACGGCTTTGTTTGACCGGCCGGCGTTCCGCAACGTGATCAGCCACGGCATCGTGCTGGGCTCAGATGGCCAGAAGATGTCCAAGAGCCTGCGCAACTACCCTGATGTCTCAGAGGTCCTGGACCGCGACGGCTCCGACGCCATGCGCTGGTTCCTCATGTCCAGCCCCATCCTCCGTGGTGGCAACCTTGTTGTCACCGAGCAGGGCATCCGCGACGGCGTGCGCCAGGTCATCCTGCCATTGTGGAATGTCTATAGCTTCTTCACTCTGTACACGAATGCTTCGAACGTAGTGGATGGGAAAGCGTCCGGTTACGAAGCGAAGCTGCGCTACGACGGCTACGCCGACACACTGGACCAGTACCTCCTGGCCAACACCGGGGACCTGGTCCGGAACATCACGGCCAGCTTGGACAGCTATGACATCTCCGGAGCCTGCGATGAACTGCGCAACTACCTGGACATGCTCACCAACTGGTACGTCCGCCGCAGCCGCCAGCGCTTCTTCGACGAAAACGTCGATGCCTTTGACGCGCTCTACACCGCCTTGGAGGCAGTCTGCCGGGTCTCGGCCTCCTTGCTGCCGTTGGTATCCGAGGAGATCTGGCGGGGCCTGACCGGCGGCCGTTCAGTGCACCTCGCTGACTGGCCCGACGCTTCGCTGTTCCCGTCCAACCCGGCTTTGGTTGAAGCGATGGACCGTGTCCAGCAGATCTGCTCCACCGGCTCCAGCCTGCGTAAGGCCGCGAACCTGCGCGTCCGCTTGCCCTTGCAGGAGCTGACTGTGGTGGCACCCGGTGCAGATGCGCTGGAAGGCTTTGCCGCCGTCGTCGCTGATGAATTGAACCTGCGTTCGGTCCGCCTGCTGGACGCTGCGACTGCCTCGGCCGAGGAATTCGGCATCGAGCAGAAACTCGTGGTGAACGCTCGGGCAGCTGGTCCGCGCCTGGGCAAGAACGTCCAGCAGGCCATCAAGGGATCCAAGTCCGGCGATTGGTCTGTCAATGAGGCAGGTGTGGTGGTGGCCGGTGGCCTTGAGCTCGAGCCGCAGGAATACACGCTTGAGACTGTCGTGGCAGAAGCGGCCGACGGCGGCAGCGCTGCTGTCGCTGTGCTGCCGGGCGGCGGCTTCGTGGTCTTGAATACCGAGGTCACCCCGGAGCTTGCGGCAGAAGGATTGGCGCGCGACATGGTCCGTGCCATCCAGCAGGCACGCAAGGACGCCGGACTCAACGTGAGCGACCGCATCCGCACGTCCGTGGAGGCGTCCCAGGAGGTGGTGGCTGCCCTGGAAGCCAACGCTGAGCTGGTCAAGACCGAAACGCTGACGTTGGAACTGGAGGTTCTGTTGGCCAGTGTCGACGAGCCGCAGGTCACCGTCGTGAAGGCAGGGGCCTGATCCATGACTGACGAATTCTCGGTTGAAAGCGTCTACGCCGAACTTCTGGGCCGTGCACCGGAAAACAAGATGGAGCCGCGCCTTGCCCCTTTGTTCCGTGCCATGGACGTGCTGGGGGAGCCGAACAAGGCCTACCCGATCATCCACATCACCGGTACCAACGGCAAGACGTCCACTGCCCGCATGATCGAGGCCGGGCTGCGTGCCCACGGCCTGAGCACAGGCCGCTACACCAGCCCGCATCTGTCCAAGGTCACTGAGCGCATCAGCATTGACGGCGAGCCGGTTCCGGACGCAACGTTCGTGCGTATCTGGGATGAGATCCGCCCGTACCTGGAAATCGTGGACAGCGAGCTCGTGGCCGACAACCAGCCGCGGCTGACCTACTTCGAATGCCTCACCATTCTTGGGTTCGCGGTGTTCGCCGATCAGCCTGTTGATGTAGCAGTCATGGAAGTTGGCCTGGGGGGCATCACCGATGCCACCAACGTCGGCGACGGCCAGGTTTCAGTCATCACACCGATTTCGCTGGACCACACGGACCTCCTGGGTGACACCACCGAGGACATCGCCTACGAAAAGTCCGGCATCATCAAGCCGGGCGGTTTCCTGGTCAGCGCCGCTCAACCAGTGGATGCAGCCCAGGTCCTGTTGGAGAAGGCCCGTGAAGTGGACGTGCCGTTCCGCTTCGAAGGCGTGGAGTTCGGTGTGGAGTCCCGCAGCGTTGCTGTGGGCGGGCAAGTCCTGACCATTCAAGGGCTCGCCGGACGTTACGAGGACCTGTTGCTGCCGTTGCACGGCGCCCACCAAGCCGAAAATGCGGCCGTCGCAGTGGCTGCCTTGGAAGCGTTCTTCGGTGGGGGAGAGAAGGAACTCGACGCCGACGTCCTCAAGGAAGCCTTTGGCACAGTAACCTCACCGGGCCGGCTCGAAGTTGTCCGGACTGCCCCCACTGTGGTGGTGGATGCTGCGCACAACCCGGACGGGATCCGTGTTTCCGCCGAAGCCATCCAGGAGGCCTTCAGCTTCAGCAAGCTGGTGGTGGTGGTTGGCGTTCTCCGGGAGAAAGACGCCGAGGAAATCCTGAAGACACTCAAGGAATCCCTGGGCGGCCTGGCCGGCGAATTTTGCTTCACCCAGTCCAACTCTGCGCGTGCCGTTCCGGCGGCGGAACTGGCCGAACTCGCCGTCGACCTCGGTTTTGGCGAGGACAACGTCCACATCGCCGAGAAGCTCGACGACGCCCTCGAATGGGCCGTGGAGCGCGCGGAATCCAACGATGACCTCGCAGGCGGCGTCCTGGTGACCGGCTCCATCACGGTGGTGGCCGAAGCCCGGATCCTGCTCGGAAAGGCCGGTGCCTGAGCATGGCAAAAATGACCAAGGCGCAGCGTGAATGGCGGCCCGGCATGCCCAAGAAGCGCCGCTCCACCAAGGTGATGTTCGCATCCACCGTGCTGCTTCTCGAAGCCTTCGTCGCGTTCTTCGGTACGCTGGCGGTCTTTGGGTTGAGGCGGGGGGAAGTGGCTCCCGGCATCATCCTGGGTGTGGGAATCGCCTTGAGCGTGATCCTGGTGCTCGCCTGTGCAGTGCTGTCCAAGCCTTGGGGAATCGCCGTGGGTTGGGCACTGCAAGTGGTGCTCATCCTGACGGGCATTGCCGAACCCATGATGTTCATTGTGGGCATCTTGTTTGCCATTTGCTGGTGGTACGGGATCAGGGCCGGCATGAGGATAGACCGTGAGGTAGCCCAGCGGGACCGTGAGCAGGCGGAATGGGATGCCGCCCACGGTGACAAAGCAGACCCGCAAACCCCGTAAACTGGCTGGGAAAACCACCGAACATAAGCCACTGAACAATCACATTGGAGCAACTGTGAGCATTGAACGGACCCTTGTCCTGGTCAAGCCCGACGGCGTCGCCCGCAATCTGGGCGGGACCATCCTCGCCCGGATCGAAGCCAAGGGTTACACCCTTGCGGAGCTGAAGAAGGTCAACGCCACCCGCGAGCTGCTGGAGCAGCACTACGAGGAGCACGTGGGCAAGCCGTTCTACGAGCCACTGGTTGAGTTCATGCTGAGTGGACCGGTTATCGCGGCGGTCTTCGAGGGCCACCGCGTGATCGAGGGCTTCCGCTCCCTGGCTGGAACCACGGATCCCACCACCGCAGCCCCGGGCACCATCCGTGGTGACTTCGGCCGCGACTGGGGACTGGCAGTCCAGCAGAACCTCGTTCACGGCTCGGACTCGGTCGATTCTGCAGAACGCGAGATCAAGATCTGGTTCCAAGGCTGATAACGCCGCACCGAGACTACAGATAAGGCCAATGTTCTTCGTGAACATTGGCCTTATCTGTCACTTCGCAAGGGTGTTACCTAAGCGGAGGACCCCACGAAGATGTGGATGAAGGAGAAGAAGATGGTGGCGGCGACGGCAACGTAGAGCAGCGCGACGATGATCCAGCC
This sequence comes from Arthrobacter sp. R3-55, assembly GCF_054161505.1. Taxonomy (NCBI): domain Bacteria; kingdom Bacillati; phylum Actinomycetota; class Actinomycetes; order Micrococcales; family Micrococcaceae; genus Arthrobacter; species Arthrobacter sp. R3-55. The sequence goes on from NZ_CP096423.1 coordinate 1,964,816, forward strand.
GGACTCGCCCAGCAGCTTTGCCATGGCAGGTGGCGCTTTGATGACACCGTGGCTGACATTGCGGATGGTCACCCACACGAACAACGGAATCATGGCCGCCCACACCACCATGCAGAACGGGCAGAGCACGTGGATGGCGTAAAGGGCCTGGGACCACAGCCAGACAACGAAGGCAAAGCCAAGGGTTACCCCCGCCTGAAGGCCCAGCCAGTAGCCGCGTGAGAACCTGGCTCCGGCGAGCATGCCCATGGCAGTGGTGATGATGACGGCAAAGGCAACGATGCCAATGAACATATTGGGGAACCCGAACACCGAGCTCTGCGGTGTCTGCATGACGGCGCCACAGGAAACCCAGGGATTCACATCGCAAACGGTCACGTGGTTGGGGTCCTTGAGCACTTCCAGCTTCTCCAGGACCAAGGCCCCCGAGGCTACCCATCCGATCACTCCGGTGATCAGCAGCAGCCAGGCAAAGGGCTTGTCACGGACAGATCGGGGAAGCGCATCCTGCTGCGGGTCTGCCTGCGCGGATAAATCCTCAACGGTAGGACTGGACTGGTTGGCCAGGTTTCCCCTGGCTGTGCTCGGCATCGCGGATCTGGTCCTTTTCAACGTACGGTCCGGCCTCGCCGGTATGGGCTCTTGGGAGGATTGTAACTCCGGAGGCTGGACAGTGCCCCCAGCTTCCGGCTGGCACCCGTTCCTTGGAGCTGACGACACAACAGCCTGCGGTGGGAAAGTGAATGGGTGTGAGAGAATAAACATGGCCGGAGCCCGATCCACATTCGGAATCCGGTCCGGTGACTTTGTTCCCAAGACCGCCAGTATGAGCTGGGCATGCCTGGATCACGTGATCCATGGTAGGCCCGCCATGACAATGGACGGCACCTGGTTGTGGCAGCAGAACAACGGGTTTCAGAACATTGGCGCCGGCCTTCCAGGGCTGCCGCACCCCAATGATGGTGCGAACCGGAAGGCATACTGCCGACTTCTGTCAACGCCTGCGGGTTTTGACAATATTTGCCCCACTGGGCGCCGGATGTGGCGGTGTCGCTGGGGCAGGAGTGTTGCCACATATGGATAATGACCAGGTTGTAGCCGTTAATGACGAGGCAGCTCCCGCGGAAACTGCGGAAGCGCCAAAGAAAACCACCCGGACCCGGCGCAAGGCTGCGCCCAAAGTTACTGCCGAGGTAGAGGCACAGGCGGCCGAAGCGGCTGTCGTTGAAGCGGCGGAAGCGCCGGAAGCAGTCGAAGCGCCCGCTGCACCGGTACGCCGCACCCGCACACGCAAGAAGGCAGAGCCCGCCGAGCCCCTGCCCGGCTTGGGTGACGACGCCGCTGCCAGCGCGGAAGCTGCAGTAGAGACCCAGCCCGAAGCCGTTGCGGAACCCGCCCCCGAAAAGCCGGTCCGTCGTCGTCGTACTGCCAAGCCCAAGGTTGAGGCCGTTGAGGAGCCGGCTGTTGAGGAAGTCGTCGGCGAAAACACGACGCCGGAGCACAACTCCCAGCCGGAGGCGCCGGCCGCCGAGGTAGCAGCTGAAGAACCTGCAGCTGAAGCCGCCACGGAAGAGCCTGCCGAAGAAGCTGCTCCGGCTGCGTCCACCTCCCTGTTCATGGAGCCTGTCTCCATCACGTCCATGATCTTCCAGGCTCCGGACCTCACCACTGTTCCCCGCGTTGCCGCGGTAGAGGAGAAGGAAGAGGAGCCCGGGGAAGAGGCCGAGTCCGGCGCCGAGGATGAGCTGGAAGATGCCGGGAGTCGTCGTCGCCGTCGCAGCCGTGGCCGCCGCGGCCGCCGGGGAACCGAACGCGAAGAGAATGAAGCCGGGGACAACGCCGAGCCTGAGGACGAGGAAGCCCCCGCTGCTGAATCTTCCGAAGAAGGTGTGACCTCGCGCCGCCGCCGTCGCCGCCGCCGTGGCGACCAGGATCTCGAACTGACCGGCGGATCGGACGACGATCCGCCCAACACGGTGACCCGTGTCCGTGCGCCCCGCCCGATCACGGAAACTGCGCCTTCCAACCGCGTTACCAGCGTCAAAGGCTCCACCAGGCTTGAAGCCAAGAAGCAGCGCCGCCGCGAATCCCGCGAGACCGGACGCCGCCGCCAGGTCATCACCGAGGCCGAGTTCCTGGCCCGCCGCGAGTCGGTGGACCGCCAGATGATTGTCCGCCAGCGCGACGACAGAATTCAGATCGGTGTCCTGGAAGACGGTGTGCTTGCTGAGCACTTCGTTTCCAAGACCCAGCAGGATTCCCTGATCGGCAACGTATACCTGGGCAAGGTCCAGAATGTCCTGCCGTCCATGGAAGCTGCCTTTGTGGACATCGGACGCGGCCGCAACGCCGTCTTGTACGCCGGTGAAGTCAACTGGGATGCCGTCAACCTCGAAGGCCAGCCGCGCCGGATCGAGAACGCCTTGAAGTCCGGCGACTCTGTGCTGGTCCAGGTCACCAAGGATCCCGTGGGCCACAAGGGTGCCCGCCTCACCAGCCAGATCTCCCTCCCCGGCCGGTACCTGGTGTACGTTCCCGGTGGTTCCATGACCGGCATCTCCCGCAAGCTTCCCGACGTCGAACGCAACCGTCTCAAGCGCATCCTGAAGGACCGCTTGCCCGAAAACGCCGGTGTCATTGTCCGCACTGCTGCCGAGGGTGCATCCGAAGAAGAACTGACCCATGACATCAACCGTCTGCGTGCACAGTGGGAAGGCATCGAAGGGCAAGCGTCTTCCACCAAGGTCCTGGCTCCTGAACTTCTCTACGGCGAACCGGACCTGACCATCAAGGTGGTCCGTGACGTCTTCAATGAGGACTTCTCCAAACTGATCGTTTCCGGCGATGACGCCTGGGACACCATCGAGGCCTACGTAACGTACGTTGCCCCTGACCTGGTGGGCCGGCTCGAGAAGTGGACCAAGGACCAGGACATCTTCGCTGCCTGGCGCATTGACGAGCAGATCCACAAGGCGCTGGAACGCAAGGTGTTCCTCCCGTCCGGCGGTTCGCTGGTCATTGACCGCACAGAAGCCATGACCGTGGTGGACGTCAACACCGGCAAATTCACCGGCAGCGGCGGAAACCTCGAGGAAACCGTCACCAAGAACAACCTTGAAGCTGCCGAGGAAGTTGTTCGCCAGCTCCGCCTGCGTGACATCGGCGGCATCATTGTCATCGACTTCATTGACATGGTCCTTGAATCCAACCGCGACCTCGTCCTCCGCCGCATGGTTGAGTGCCTGGGTCGTGACCGTACCAAGCACCAGGTGGCCGAAGTGACCTCCTTGGGCCTGGTTCAGATGACCCGTAAGCGCATGGGTACCGGCCTCCTGGAGGTCTTCGGGGAGCAGTGCGAGCACTGCGCCGGCCGCGGCGTGGTGACCCACGACGAACCCGTGGAGCACCGCCGGGCCAACGTCGTGGCCGCTGAGCACCACCGTCCCCATACTGAAACGCAGCAGCCCACAGCCCGGACTGAGCGCAAGCGCCGCCGTGGAAAGGGCGGGGGACAGGCCATCGCGGAAGCCCCGGCTCCGGTCCACACCGCACCGGCCGCGCCTCCTGCCTCCACCGAACCGCAGGATCCGGCCCGGCAGGCCAAGGCTGAGGCAACCCGGGCTGCACTGGCTACGATTGCCGCTGCCGCCCATGCCGCCCACCTGCATGACGACGAAGTTCACCGCGCCGAAGAGCAGGCACGGGAGGCCGGTCAGCACCAGGCACCGGGTGATTCTGCAGCCCGGAGCGAGTCCGGCGGGCAGGGCGCCCGCGAAGCAGACCAGGACGCCGGCCGGGATTCACGGTCGACGCCGGTCCTGCGTTTTGGTGGCGAAGAGGTTGCGTTGCCGTTCGGGGAACACCATGAGGAACCACCGGCAGCCAAACCGGTGATGAGCCTGGACCTTCTGGCCGAAGCCTTTTCCCACCTCGGTGCGGCTCCTGCCGGGAACCCCGAAGAGGTCCTCGCTCCCAAGGCGGCCGAAGCTCCGCAAACCGGCGCGTCGAAGCCTGCCGAAGTGGATCCGGAAGCTGCTGCGGCCTCAAAGTCCCGCCGAGGACGTCGTAACCGCAGTGCGAGCCGGGCCCAGGGTGCGGCCAATGAAACCAGCGTTGAACACCACGAGGTCACTGCTTCGGCAGCGAGTGGAACGGCACACGAGGCCAAAGCACCTTCCGAGCCGGCCAAGAAGGCTCCGTCCGCGGAGCCCATCATCCTGGGCGTCGGCGTACCAGCTTCGGAGCTCTAGCACCTGATCCGCAAGGGCCCTGCAGTAACCGTCACAGGCGGGTATTGCGGGGCCCTTTGCTGTGCGCTCTCAACGGTCATATCCGGTCTTCAGCGTGGCGCAGTTGCCGGGCCAGGCTGCTGCCCGGCTACGCTGGTGGACTGACACGGGGTGCCGGGCATTGGGCCAGGCTGAGATCCAGACCCGTTGAACCTGTCCGGTTAGCACCGGCGAAGGGATGTCCCCATGACGGTATCGTCGTATCCTCCTGTGTATCCGCTGGCTGTTTCCGGACCGGAGACGCCCCGTGTACTGAGCATCGCGGGCTCCGACCCCTCCGGTGGTGCCGGTATCCAGGCTGACCTGAAAAGTATCGCTGCCCACGGCGGCTACGGCATGGCGGCCATCACCGCACTGACCGCCCAGAACACCCTGGGCGTCAGTGCTGTCCATGTTCCCCCGGTGGATTTCCTGCGCAGGCAATTGGAAGCCATCAGTACGGACATCGCCATCGATGCCGTCAAGATCGGGATGCTCGGCGATGCAGCGGTTATTGACGAGGTCCGCAGCTGGCTCGAGGAGGTTCGTCCCGCCGTCGTGGTCCTGGACCCGGTGATGGTGGCCACCAGTGGCGACCGACTCCTGCGCGCCTCCGCCGAGACGGCACTGCGTGCCCTCCTTCCCTTGGCCGACCTGATCACCCCCAACCTGCCCGAACTCGCCATGCTGTTGGGGGAGCCCGAGGCAGTTGACTGGGCTTCGGCCCTGAACCAGGGCAAACGCCTCGCTGCTGAGTGCGGCAATACGGTCCTGGTCAAGGGCGGGCACTTGGCGGGGGCAGAATGCCCGGATGCATTGGTCAACACCAGTGGACTCCTGCGTCAGGACGTTATTGAGGTCTTTGGACCCCGCGTGGAGACGAAGAACAGCCACGGAACAGGGTGTTCGTTGTCCTCGGCCCTGGCTACTGTCCAGGCGCGCACCGGCGATTGGGAGTCTTCCTTGCGTGAGGTCAAGCCGTGGCTGCTCAGGGCCTTGCTGCATTCGGACAGTCTGGACGTCGGCCGCGGAAGCGGGCCGGTTCACCACTTCCACCACCAAAAGGTGCTCAGGCCGGGGGATTTCGCTGCTGCGCTCTGGAAAGAGGCCACGCCGGAGCTCGAGGCAATCTACAAGCTCAGCTTCATCGACGGCCTGAAAACGGGAGACCTCCCCGAAGAAGCATTTAATTACTACTTAGCCCAGGACGCCATCTACCTCAATGGATACTCCAGGGTCCTGGCGCGTGCTGGAGCCCTTGCTCCTACCGAGAAGGAGCAGCTGTTCTGGGCCAAAGCGTCGCAGCAGTGCCTCGAAGTAGAGTCCGAACTGCACAGGAACTGGCTCAGCACCCGGGAGGCGTCATCGGTGACCGGACCGGTCACGAAGTCCTATGTGGACCATTTGCTGGCGTCCTCTGCCACCGGCAGTTACGCCGTGCTGCTCGCGGCCATCCTGCCGTGCTACTGGCTGTACGCGGAGGTCGGCCAACAGCTTCATGGGGCGTTCCTGGAGGCAGGGGCCCCGGCAGGGCACCCCTACGCCGACTGGCTCAGGACCTACGCTGACGAAGACTTTGCCGCTGCCACAAGGAATGCGATCAATTTCACGGATGGCGCTGCCGCGGCAGCTTCGGAGGCAGAGCGGGCAGCCATGGTGGAGGCTTTTACGTGGTCCTGCCGGTACGAAACTGCGTTCTTCGATGCTCCAAGGCTCTTCGCCGGACTGTCCTGACGAGGGGCACTGATTGCCGGATATCAGCGCTGTCACAGCGCGTCGCGGGCAAAATCGCGTTAATTGGGCCCAAACCCTGTAGGCTGTATGGGCACGGTGCCGGGAGAGTCCGTTACAACGGGTGATGCAAGTCACGTGGTAGCCTCCGGACCCGGCCTCATTTGCAGCTGAAGGTCAAACTAGCGTAATCTTGATCTTCGGTGCTTACGCCAACACTTGGGTTATGCCCCTTGGAATTGTTCATGGGATGACTCGCGGACTTCGATCAGAAGTCCACGGCGTTGAGGCACAGCGCGAACCAAGCCCGATTCCGGTTCAGGTTCCGCACGCAAATTTAGTTATAAACGTCGAGAGAAGTGAGTACCCAAGTGGTGTACGCGATTGTCCGCGCAGGCGGCCGCCAAGAAAAAGTTTCCGTTGGAGACTACGTAACGCTTAACCGCGTCCCCGGTGGAGCCGGCAGCACGCTTGAGCTGCCCGCCTTGCTCCTGGTTGACGGCGAGAAGGTCACCTCCGCAGCTGCGGAACTGGCCAACGTCAAGGTGACGGCTGAGATCCTTGAGGACCTCCGTGGTCCGAAGATCGTCATCCAGAAGTTCAAGAACAAGACCGGCTACCGGAAGCGTCAGGGTCACCGTCAGGAACTGACCAAGATCAAGATCACCAGCATCGCGTAACTCTCGTTACCCGCTGTTCAGGTTTTTCAGTTTCCCCAGAAATTTAGAGGCAGGCATTTCACATGGCACACAAAAAAGGCGCGAGTTCCACTCGCAACGGTCGTGACTCCAACGCACAGTACCTGGGCGTCAAGCGCTTCGGTGGTCAGGTAGTCTCCGCAGGCGAGATCATCGTTCGCCAGCGTGGCACGCACTTCCACCCCGGTGCAGGCGTCGGTCGCGGTGGCGACGACACCCTGTTCGCCCTGCAGGCAGGTGCGGTTGAGTTTGGTACTCGCCGCGGCCGTCGCGTAGTGAACATCGTTGCTGCTGCAGCTGCAGAGTAACAACAAGTTCTGAACCGGTGGAGCGGGCCAAAAATGGCCCGCTCCACCGTTCTTTTAACCGCATTACAATCGACTAGGGCGCTTTGGGCGCACTGGTTTTTGCAACAACGCTGGCAACAGCAACAAACGCTGTAAGGCAGCAAATGAGGAGATTCACGTGGCGAGCTTTGTAGACCGGGTAGTACTGCACGTATCCGGCGGAACCGGCGGCCACGGCTGTGTCTCTGTCAAGCGGGAGAAGTTCAAGCCGCTCGGTGGCCCTGACGGCGGCAACGGCGGTAACGGTGGCGATGTCATCCTTCGCGTGTCCGCCCAGACCACCACCCTGCTTGACTACCACCACGCACCCCACCGCCACGCCACCAATGGTGGCCCGGGCATGGGTGACTGGCGAGGCGGCAAGAACGGCGAGACCCTGATTCTTCCGGTCCCTGATGGCACCGTGGTCAAGACCAAGGACGGCGAAGTCCTGGCTGACCTCGTGGGCGAAGGTACTGAATATATTGCTGCTGCAGGTGGCCAAGGCGGCCTGGGCAATGCCTCCCTGTCCTCGCAAAAGCGCCGGGCTCCCGGTTTCGCGCTGCTCGGCATCGAAGGTGAATCCAGTGACATTGTCCTGGAGCTGAAGTCCATCGCGGACATCGCGTTGGTTGGCTTCCCGTCTGCCGGCAAGTCCAGCCTGATCGCTGCCATGTCTGCGGCCCGGCCGAAGATCGCCGATTACCCCTTCACTACCCTTATCCCCAACCTTGGCGTGGTGCAGGCCGGCGAGGTCCGCTTCACCATTGCCGATGTCCCCGGTCTGATCGAGGGCGCCAGTGAGGGCAAGGGGCTTGGGCATAACTTCCTGCGCCACGTTGAGCGCTGCGCCGCACTGGTGCACGTTCTCGACTGCGGAACCCTTGAATCGGATCGCGATCCCTTGTCCGACCTCGCCATCATTGAGGCGGAGCTGGAGAAGTACGCGGTTGATATGAGCTATGCCGGTGTTGACGGCGAAGTAGTTCCCCTGAACGAGCGCCCCAAGCTTGTTGTCTTGAACAAGGTTGACCTTCCGGATGGCAAGGATATGGCTGAGTTTGTTCGTCCGGACCTGGAAGCACGGGGCTACCGTGTCTTCGAAGTATCGGCGACCAGCCATGAGGGGCTGCGCCAGCTCGGATTTGCCATGGCGGAGATCGTCAAGGCCGCTCGTGATGCTGTGGCTGTGGCACCGCCCAAGGTGGCCCCGCCCGTGCTCCGTCCGCGTGCAGTCAACGAATCCGGCTTCAAGATCCGCCGCGAAGAAAAGAACCTTGAGCCGCTGTTCCGCGTCCTGGGCGAAAAGCCCGTGCGGTGGGTCAAGCAGACCGACTTCACCAATGAGGAAGCAATCGGCTACCTCGCCGACCGCCTGGCCAAGCTGGGAGTCGAGACGGAACTCTTCAAGGTCGGTGCCAAGCCCGGCGATACCGTGGTTATCGGTGAGGACGATGGAGTGGTGTTCGATTGGGAGCCCACCATGATGGCCGGTGCTGAACTCCTGGCAACCCCCCGTGGCACTGATATCCGCGTTGCGGACATTGGTGATCGTCCTACGCGTTCGCAGAAGCGTGATGAGCAGATTGAGCGCCGCGAAGCCAAGGCTGCCGCCCGCGCCGAACTTGAAGCCGAACGCAAGGCCGGCATCTGGACTGAGTCCGTCAGCGGCCGCCGGGCACAGACCGTGAGGGAGAGTACCCTGGACTCCGGTGATGACGACTAGGACGTTCGACGCTCCTGGCACGGCCGAGGGCCTTGAGCGCCAGGCCCTCGCCACCGCCAAGCGCATTGTAGTCAAGGTCGGTTCCTCTTCCCTGACGAGCATCAAGGGCGGCATTTCCGAGAAGTCCCTTGCCGGGTTGGTGGATGCGCTGGCAGAGAAGCGCAATGCCGGCACCGAGATCATCCTCGTCTCGTCCGGTGCCATCGCTGCGGGACTGGCTCCCTTGGGCCTGGCCAAAAGGCCCAAGGACCTGGCAACTCAGCAGGCTGCAGCGAGTGTGGGCCAAGGGCTGCTGATGGCCCGTTACACCCAGGCTTTTAGTGCCCATGGCGTGACAGTCAGCCAGGTACTGCTGACTGCCGATGACCTGATGCGTCGCACCCAGCACACCAATGCTTTCAGGGCGTTGGACCGTTTGCTCAACCTCGGCGTGGTGCCTGTGGTCAACGAGAACGACACCGTGGCAACGCACGAGATCCGCTTCGGGGACAACGACCGGCTGGCCGCTTTGGTGGCCCACTTGGTCCGCGCCGATGCGCTGGTGTTGTTGTCCGACGTCGACGCCCTCTACGACGGTCCGCCGTCCCAGGGCGCCAAGCGTATTCCGTTGGTTCGGGGTCCTCGGGACCTGGAGGATGTCACCATCGGCAAGGCCGGCAAGGCAGGCGTGGGAACCGGCGGAATGACCACCAAAGTTGAGGCGGCCTCGATCGCGGCCGGCTCCGGGATCCATGCCCTGGTCACGTCCACCGCCAACGCTGCTGCCGCCTTGGCGGGGGAGGACGTGGGGACCTGGTTCGCCGTCAACGGCAACCGCAAGCCGGTACGTCTGTTGTGGTTGGCGCATCTGGCGACAGTTCACGGTCGCTTAATGCTCGACGACGGCGCGGTGAAAGCCGTGCGTGAACGGCACAGGTCGCTCCTGCCGGCGGGGATCTCAGAGGTCAGCGGGGATTTCGAAGCCGGCGATCCTGTGGAGATGGTTTCCCATGACGGAACCGTCGTGGCGCGTGGTTTGGTGAACTACTCCTCGGATGAACTCCCGCGCATGCTCGGCCGCACTACCCAGGAGCTCGGCCAGGCGATGGGGCGCGGTTACGACCGCGAAGTTGTTCATGTTGACGATCTGGTGCTCCTGCGGACCTCCCGCTCATCTAAACTTGGAGCATGACTGAAGCGCTGACCCCTGATGCCCCCGTGATTTCCGACGTTGCCGGTACTGCCGGACAAACGCCGGAGAGCCCCGTGGCAGGCGGCGCTCCGCTCTCTCCGGAGGATGTCCAGGCTGCTGTCCATGCCATAGCCGACCGTTCCCGCAAGGCCGCCCGCCGCATAGGCCAGGCGAACCGTGCCTGGAAGGACCGTGCGCTCCGCGCCATCGGTACAGCCCTGGTGGAGAACCGGAAGCATGTTTTGGAAGCCAACGCCAAGGACATCGCAGCAGGCCGCGCCAGTGGCACTTCTGCAGCACTCCTGGACCGGTTGACCCTCACCCCTGCCCGGATTGACGGGCTTGTTTCCGCCTTGGAGAACCTGGCAGGCTTGCCCGATCCCGTGGGCAACGTTGTCCGCGGACAGACGCTCCCCAACGGGTTGCGGCTTCGCCAAGTCAACGTCCCCATGGGTGTTGTGGCAGCGATTTATGAGGCACGTCCGAACGTCACCGTGGATATCGCAGGATTGGCACTGAAGAGCGGCAACGCCGTGATCCTGCGTGGCGGGTCCGCCGCCGCAAACACCAACGAGGCCTTGGTGCGGATCCTTCGCGAAGCCCTGGACTCAGTGGGCCTGCCTGCCGATGCTGTCCAGACTGTGGATCAGTACGGTCGCGAAGGTGCCAACGTGCTGATGCGCGCCCGCGGACGCGTGGACGTCCTCATTCCGCGAGGTGGACGGGACCTCATCCAGACAGTGGTGACCAACTCCGCCGTACCCGTCATTGAGACCGGCGAAGGCAACGTCCACATCTTCATCGACGAGTCCGCCAATGAGGAAATGGCAGTGGAGATCCTCCTCAACGCCAAAACCCAGCGTCCCAGCGTCTGCAACACGGTGGAAACCCTGCTGGTGCACTCCGGGGCAACAGTGCTCCCTGCCGTTGCCAAGGCGCTGCGGTCACAAGGGGTGACGCTGCATGTGGATGAGAGGATTGCCGCTGCCCTGGGCGGGGACGTTGAAACCGTTCCCGCTGACGACGACGATTGGGCCACCGAATACATGGACCTTGACCTCGCCGTGGCCATGGTGGACAACCTGGATGAAGCGGTCAACCACATCCGCAAGTGGACTACCGGACACACGGAAGCGATCCTCACCAACAACCTGGCCAATGCCGAGAAGTTCATTGCAGAGATCGACTCCGCTGCCGTGATCGTCAACGCCTCCACGCGCTTTACCGACGGCGGCGAACTGGGCCTCGGCGCGGAGGTGGGTATTTCAACACAGAAGCTGCACGCCCGGGGTCCCATGGGTCTCACGGAGCTGACCACCACCAAGTGGATCGTCCAGGGTGAAGGCCAAGTCCGCAGCTAGCAACGCTGTAACATAGAACAGAAGTCCGGAACGTCGGGAAGCCCCGCCGTGCAAACATTTGAGAACCAACTAGGGGAGAAGATGCTGTTTCAGCAGATCGCCACGTCCATTGCCGCCCAAACAGAAGGCGGCGGCCACGAGGAACTCGCACCCTTGTGGGCAGAGCCGTGGGTCTTCGGCATCGTGATGTTCGCCCTCATGCTGGTCCTCCTGTTCGTAACGCTGTCCTACACCAACCTGGGCAACCGCCACGAGGCTGTTGAAGAGCACTCCGACCCGCACCGCCAGCACCCGAACAAGCACACCCACGGGCAGGGCCACTAACATTATTGCCGCAACACCACGTGGGGAGTCGGGGCGCAGGCTTCGGCTGGGCGTGATGGGTGGAACATTTGATCCGATCCATCACGGCCACCTTGTGGCTGCCAGCGAAGTAGCAGCCAAGTTTGGACTCGACGAAGTGGTTTTCGTGCCCACGGGACAACCGTGGCAGAAGTCGCACAAACTTGTCAGCGAGCCGGAACACCGGTACCTGATGACAGTGATTGCGACAGCATCCAACCCCCGGTTCACGGTGAGCCGGGTGGATGTTGACCGTCCCGGACCCACGTTCACCATAGATACCCTGCGTGATCTGAGGGCCCAGCGTCCTGACGCAGACCTGTTCTTCATTACCGGCGCGGATGCCTTGGCCCAGATCCTGTCCTGGAAAGATGTGGATGAGTTGTGGTCTCTGGCGCATTTCGTCGGGGTGACCCGTCCCGGACATGAACTGAACGACCTCGGACGGACTGACGATGTCAGCTTGCTCGAAGTTCCCGCTATGGCGATCTCCTCCACGGATTGCCGGATCCGGGTAGGTGCAGGCAACCCCGTCTGGTACTTGGTGCCGGACGGCGTGGTGCAGTACATCGCAAAATATGGACTGTACGCGCCCCAGCCCGTGGCAGGGGAGCTGACGCCCGTACTGTCCGGATCAGACGACCAAGCACGTACTGAATGAGTTTTGAATGAGCAGCCAGGAACAGCGACCCATCCGTAGCAGGCGTGAGCTTCGCCGCGCCCGGGAAGAGCAGTCGGAGACGACGTCGCAGGCAAACCCCGCAGCGCAGCCAGAGGGCACTGCTATGCCGAACGCCGGCGCGCAGCCCGTTGATACTGCGCAGCCTAATGACACTGCGAAGCCTAATGACACTGCGCAGCCGAAGGTCCCGGCGAAAGCCGATGCGGGTGTCACGGTTGGCGCTAAAGCTGATGCTGGTGGCGGTGCGGATCGTCCCCTTGCGCGTAATCGCCGTGCCGCCGATGGGCCGGTGGATGCTGTGGGAACGGCTGCGCAGGAGCGATCCTCGCAGGTCCGGGCGCGTGACCGCGCGGCTCTACGGACTATCAAGGAACTTGCGGATAAGGAAGAGCAGCTTTCCGGAGGTGGGCCCCCCACGCGGCGCCAGCTTCGACTTCAGCAACTCCAGGCCGAAGTAGCCACCTCCATGAATCCGATCGTTCCGGCGGCGGGCTCAACGCAGGTGACGGCAAAGCCTGGTTCTGCAACGGATGGCGTCGAAACCCCCGAAGCTTCGGCCCCCGTCGACGCCAAGACCGTCGCCGTTGAACCTGATGCAGCAAAGCCCGGTAGCGCAAAGTCCGGGATCTCCAAGCCCGGCCCGGCAACGCCCGAGGCTTCCAAGCCTGGCTTGTACAAGCCCGCGGGCGGTAAGCCGGACGGCGGCAAGACCGCGGCCGGCAAGACCGCCCCTGAGGACAACCCGTCCAACAACATCGTTCCTGATGCTGCTGCGGAAACCGGAATGTCCGTTGAGCAGGCGCTGGCTGTCCGTGAGTTGATTGCGGCGCAGGTCCAGAATCAGACGTCCAAACTGGAGCATATTGCCGAGCAGGATCCGTTGGCCGTGGATCCGGCAGTGTTGGCGGAGCAGATCGCCTTGGCCGAGCGTGCAGCAGTATTGAACAAACGCGCTGCAGCCAAGCAGAAGCTCGCTGAACAGAACAAGGCTGAGCAGAACAAGGCGGAGCAGGCCAAATCTCCGGCCGCCACGTCGGGTCCTTCCACGGCCAACAACCTCGCCATGGTGACTCCATTGGAGTTCGTGAAGGTTCCTGGTGTTGAGCGTCCTGTCATGAAGCGTCCCAGCACCACGTTTGTTCCGTTGATCACCTCGGCAGGTCCCGCATTGGACGCCTCGCAGGTCAAGAAGCCGGTTTCCCGGGGCCGCGCGGGCGTTCTTGCCCGTGCGGAAGCTGTTGCCAGGTCAGCCAGGAAAAAGCCTGTCGCAGCAGCAGAGTCGGCCGAAGAGACGCAGCGACCACCAATTTCTGCCAGCACGGCTTACGGACTTGATCCGTTGGACGTCAATACTGCAGGTCTGGCCAGGGCGCAGCGCAACAGGCTGCTGCAGTACGGTGTTTTGGCTTTGGGCTTGGTTGCGCTCATCGTCGGCATCATCATGATCACCAGCGGCTAGTTCCGCTTCATCTCGGCATACGCCAAACCAAGGCCACAGGCCACAACAAGGAGTCCCCGTGTCTGCACATGAACAATCCATCACCCTCGCTCGTCACGCCGCTCGTGCAGCGGCCGATAAGCTCGCCGAAGACATCGTTGCCCTTGACGTCAGCGAGCGGCTGGCGCTCACTGACATCTTCCTGATCGCTTCTGCTCCCACAGAGCGCCAGGTCAACGCGATCGTCGATGGCATTGAGGAAGAACTGCTCAAGCAGGATCTGCGTCCGGTACGCCGTGAAGGCCGCTCCGAAGGCCGCTGGGTTTTGCTGGATTATGCCGACATCGTAATCCACGTCCAGCACGCCGAAGATCGCGTGTTCTATGCACTGGAACGCCTGTGGAAGGACTGCCCGGTGGTGGATCTGGAGCTCGGTGACGATGCCTCCGCCAAGGCTGTTCCCGCGGAGGACTCAGAGCACTAGGAAGCTGCGTTTTCCGAATATGCCCGATTTGGAATTTTCGGAAACGCTGTTCTAAGATATTTGAGTTGCTTCGGCGCAGATGGCTGAAAGGCCGGACGTGAAGCAGCAAGGATATGGGGCTGTGGCGCAGCTGGTAGCGCACCTGCATGGCATGCAGGGGGTCAGGGGTTCGAGTCCCCTCAGCTCCACCACCAAGGGTCCTGCTTTCCTTATGGAAGGCAGGACCCTTTGCTGTCCCCGGTGACTATTTGGCCGCAGCCGTAGTCAGGGCCGGCAGCATGAATTCCCACATCTCTTCAATCCTGGCCATGACATCCTCCCGCTTGGTGAGGACTTCGGAGACCATTTGAACCCCGGTGAAGGATGCGATCAAGTAGCGGGCAAACGCAGCGGAATCCAGGTCGGCGCGGACATCACCCTCATTCCGGGCTTGGGCCAGCAACTGCTCAACGGTGGTGATCCAGTCTTGGTAGGGCCCGGAAACGTCAGCTTGGAAGGCGGAGGCCTCGAATGTGAGCCGGATACCCCCTTGGACGATCGGCTCCTCCAATAGTTGCTGCCCGAACATCCTGCATAGTCCGATGATTTTTTCCAGAGCGGGGCTCTGGGAGGATGCGATGTCAGCGCCGGCTGCCTGTACCAAGGCGTGTTGCTCGTCGATGACTGCCAAGGCAAGTTCCCGCTTGGACGTGAAGTGAAAGTAGAGCGCGCCTTTGGTCACGCCCGCTCTCTTGGTGATGTCGGCAAGGCTCGCGTTTCCATAGCCGATCTCTGCAAAGACAAGGGCTGCGCCTTGGATGACTGCCAGCCGGGTGTCCTGCGCACGTTGCTGCATCGGCGGTGACTGACCTTTCCAGTGATGGCGTGGGACACGAGGATCCCCGGGGATTCGCGCGCAAGACCCTGCGGGAACCTCCATAACGCTATCACCGGCCTTGTACCACTGAACTAATTAAACCGACTGTACGGTTTGGTTTCTAGAAGCTTCGAACTTAGACTTCTTGGGGGCGGGCTGGTCTACGGCACGCCCGACGGCAGCCCGTTTGGGGGGAGGCGCGGTGGATATGATCCAGCGCGCCTTGGCTGCCTGACACCATCTGAAGGCCGTTTCTTTCGAGTGACATAGTTCACGTCCGGGCGATTTCGCTTCTCGAAGGAATGTGGTTAGTATTGACGAGTTGCTTCGACGGGAAGAGAAAATCTTCTCCTGGGATTCAACAAATCCGGGGCTGTGGCGCAGCTGGTAGCGCACCTGCATGGCATGCAGGGGGTCAGGGGTTCGAGTCCCCTCAGCTCCACTTCGGAAAAAGACCCCGCTCATGGGAGCGGGGTCTTTTGCTTTTCCTTGATGCCGCGACCCTATTCAGGTGGTTTGGCGAATTCGGCGCCGCTGACGAACTCGACGCCCTGGAATGGCTGATCGCCAACCACTCGGGCGTTGTGCCCTGGCGGGATCGTGTAGGAGTCACCGGCGGAAATACTGATCCGGCCGCCGTCGTCGGTTTCGACGTCCAGCTTGCCCGAAACGCAGAATCCAACGTGGCTCAACTGGCAGGTATCGGTACCTACTACGGGTTTGATGCAGTCGGCCCAGGTCCAACCTGGTTCAAAGGTCATACGGCCGATTGTGTAATCTCCCACCGTAACGAGATCCAGGACGGTCTTGTCCGGACGGCGTGCTTCGTCGGGGGAGTTGTGGGACTTTACTTCGAGATTCGTGACAACATTGACACTCATGGCTTCTCGCAGGGGAGGGGGAGCCGGATAACGGATGGTCCCGGTGCCTGGCTCCATGGCCACCGCGACGCGTGCCTGCCGCCGCTCTGATGATTCACCAGCTGACGGGACAACCAGGTGTTTGCGTGCTGCACTCTCAGGTTCCTCCCAAGCACTGACAAAGTCGAGACAAAAACGCAACGAAAGTGAGAACCTTCATCGTGACGGCATTGGAACTGGATACTCTTTTCGGTTCGTTGAGCAGGTTCCCGGACGTCGTAGCGGACAACCTGCAGGCATACGACGCCACGGATCGGCTTCTCCTGGAATCAGCTGCCGGAATTGTTGGCGCGGGTACCAACGTAGTGGTCATTGGCGACCGCTACGGCGCCCTGACCCTGGGTGCCTTGACGGGACTCGGCGTCGGGCATGTCCGCGTCCACCAGGACCTGTTCACTGGAAGGCTGGCGTTGGAGCGCAACGCAGCCACAACAGGCCTGGAAAACCGTTTCACACAGCATGGCTTGGACGCGGAACTGCTGGACAATGCCGGGCTGATCCTCATTCAATTGCCCAAGTCGTTGGCCGAACTGGAGGAAATCGCGGACGCCGTAGCGCGCTTCGCCGCCCCGGAGGCAGTGGTGTTGGCCGGTGGCCGGGTCAAGCATATGTCTACCGGCATGAACTTGGTTCTGGAGAAGTACTTCTCCTCGGTACAACCCCAGCTTGGCCGGCAGAAGTCCAGGGTGATCATTGCCCGGACCCCTAAGGCTGCTCCGGACGAACCCCCCTTTCCCGTGGTGGAACCGGTGCCGGAACTGGGAATCACGGTGTGTGCCCATGGTGCCGTCTTCTCCGGCGCCCGCCTGGACATCGGGACGCGTTACCTGCTGACTTTCCTGGACAGAATGACGGCCGCCCGTCGCGTTGTGGATCTGGGATGCGGCACTGGAATCCTTGCCACCATGTATGCGCAGCGCCACAAGGAAGCCCTTGTGGTTGCAACGGACCAATCCGCGGCTGCTGTTGACTCGGCCCGGGGTACCGCTGAGGCCAATGGGGTGGGGGAGCGGGTGCTGGTCCTACACGATGATGCGATGTCCACGCTTGAGGCCGGTAGCGCTGACCTGATCCTGCTGAACCCGCCCTTCCACGTTGGAGCGAGCGTACATGCCGGCGCGGCGCTCAAAATGTTCGAGGCTGCCGCGCGGGTACTGACGCCGGGCGGAGAGCTGTGGACCGTCTACAACAGTCATTTGCAGTACCGGGGGGCATTGGAACGGCTCATTGGGCCAACGTCGGAAGAAGGGCGCAATCCGAAGTTCACGGTGACGCGCAGCCTCAAATCGTGAGCCGCCGTCATCAAGGCACGGTCAGGGAGGCTGTCGCATACAATTCAGTGGCATTGTTATCAAGCCCTGACTCCGGCGCCAGCGTGTGCTCGTATCTGTGGAGCCGTGGGTACCGTACGATGCAGACACAGACTAAATTCGACGAAGTTTTTCCGAATGACGAGGGGCATCAGTGACTGAGATCCGGCAGCCGACACCGAGGCGCGGAACGAATCTACCCCGTATGGGGGACTTCAATCTGACCGTCATTCTGGAGGCGATCCGGCGGTCAGCGCAGGGACTCAGCCGCGTGGAGCTGGCACAGATTGTTGGGCTTTCCCCCCAAACCATTTCAAATATCTCCCGGCGCTTGCTGGACCAGCAGCTGATTGTTGAAGCCGGCAAGGAAGGATCGGGGCCGGGCAAACCGCGAACCATCCTGCGCTTGAATCCCGCCGGGATGTACGCCATTGGTGTCCATTTGGACCCCGCCGTTATCACCTTTGTTGTCCTTGACCTCTTGGGTGACGTGGTCCGGCATTCCCGGATGTCCACCCCGGGCGGTGACCCCGCCGGTGTGATCACCAGCATCGCGGAGCAAATCAAAGTGCTGGTCGAAGAGTCGGGAGTGGACGCGTCCAAGATCGCTGGTCTTGGCGTTGCTGTCCCCGGACCCATAGACCTCAATGAAGGCTCAGTGGTGGAGCCGCCTCTGTTGACGAGGTGGAACAGGGTACGCATCCGTGAGGCCCTGAGCGAAGCCACGGGGCTGGAGACCCTCGTTGACAAGGACGTCACCAGCGCGGCCGTTGCCGAGACATGGGCAGGTGGTGCAAGCGGGGCCGGCAGCTTTGTCTTCATGTATATGGGAACGGGCATCGGTTGTGGCATCGTGCTCAACGACGAAGTTGTCCGTGGAACCTCCGGCAACGCCGGCGAAATCGGGCACATCATGGTCGATCCTGCCGGTCCCTTGTGTGATTGCGGGCTCCACGGATGCGTCAAGTCCTCCTGCATCCCGCAGGTCTTGGTGGCCGAGGCCGAGGCAGCCGGTATCCTGGACGGTCACCGTGAAGGTGCGGACGGCCCCGAGGTCCAGGAACGCTTTGCCGAGCTGTGCGACAAAGCAGATGCCGGGAACCAAAAAGCCATTGCCATTCTGGACAAGTCGGCCACGCTCGTGGCACGTGCGGTATCGGTGGTGACCAATACCTTGGATGTGGAGCGTGTGGTCTTCGGCGGTCCCTTCTGGGGCCGGATGTCACCCTACTTCCTGGAGCGGGTTCCGGAGTTGCTGGATAAGAACAATGCTGCCCGCATGATCCATGACCTCGAAGTTGTAGGAACCGGAGTGGGCGAGGACGTTGGTGCGATCGGTGCCGCTTGCCTCGTTCTGGAGCATATGCTGGCACCGCGTGCCCAGCGGCTCCTCTTGGAAGGCTGAATCAGCACCACGTTTGACGGATTGGAGCACCATGGGCCGCCCAATGAAGTTAGCCGGATTGAATCGGGTGGCGGCGAAGTTTGCCGCAATCGCTTCACTTGCAGCTGTGGTTGTGGCAGCCAGTTCCTGTTCGCCCACCCCTGATGCCGGCAACAAGACGTTGAAGGTTGTCTATCAAAAAACGGATGCCTTCACCGCTCTGGATGCCGTCATGCAGGATGCCAAGAAGGAATTCGAGGCAGCCAACTCCGGTGTGGCCGTTGAACTTCAGCCCATTCAGGCCAACGATGACGATTACGGGACCAAGCTGGCGTTGGCGCAGCGATCCGGAGACACAGCGCCGGATGTTTTCTACGAGGACACGTTTAAAGTCCGTTCGGACGTCGACGCCGGCTATCTCCTTAAGCTGGATGACCACCTGGAAAAATGGGCTGACTGGTCTCAGTTCAACGAAGCGGCCAAGGCAGCCGGCCGGGCAGATGACGGCAGCATTTATGCGGTGCCGCTGGGCACTGACACCAGGGCTATCTGGTACAACAAAAAAGTCCTCCAAAAGGCGGGCATTTCCCTGCCCTGGCAGCCGAAGTCCTGGGAAGAGATCCTGACCACTGCCCGTGCTGTGAAGGCATCGGATCCCAACGTGATCGCCTTCAATATGTACGCGGGCAAGGGAACCGGCGAGGGCACAGTCATGCAGGGCTTTTACGAGCTTCTCTACGGGACTGACAGCACCTTGTATGACGAGGACTCCAAGAAGTGGGTGGTCGGATCACAGGGATTCACTGATTCGCTGGCGTTCCTGAAAACCCTCTACGATGAAAAACTTGCAGTGAGCCCCGCCGAGGCATTGGATGCCAACGTCTGGAAGAAGGTCTTTGGCGAGTGGTTCCCGCAAGGCAAACTGGCGGCCACCGTGGAGGGTTCCTACACGCCGTCGTTCTGGCAAAAAGGCGGCACCTATGAGTGGCCCGGATATGAACAGGACATGGGCGTCGCGATGTTCCCCACCCGGAACGGCCAGGAGCCCGGGGGAGTCAGCATGTCCGGGGGCTGGACGCTTGCGGTGGGCGCGAAGAGCAAAAACCCGGACCTTGCCTTCCAGTTCCTCACCACCGCACTGAACAAAAAGAACGCGCTAGCTTACGACATCAACAATTCACAGATTGCAGTCCGTACCGATGTTGCCGCGGACGCTGACTACTTGGCAGCCAACCCGTTCGTCAAAGACGTCTCCGACCTGGTGGCAGTGACTCATTACCGGCCCGCCACAGCTGACTATCCGAGGATTTCCACTGCCGTCCAGGTAGCCACGGAGTCAGTGATTACGGGGAAGCAAAGTCCCGAGGACGCCGCAGCGGAATACGATGCCACCGTCCGGAAGCTGGTGGGTGAGGACAAGGTCCTGGAGAAATGACCATCCGCCGCGCCATGCGGCTCCTGCCGGTAATTCCGTCTATTTTGCTGCTCCTGCTGTTCCTGCTGGCACCGGTGGCGTGGTCTTTTTACGCGTCTTTCACCGACGCGGCGTTGACGGGAAAAGCGGCGAAGGACCCGCAATGGGTGGGCGCTGAGAACTACCTCCGAATGTTCAGCGATGACTCGTTTCCGCTTTCTGCCTGGCTGACCTTGGTGTTCGTCGCCGCGTCAGCAGTGCTGGGCCAGAACATCCTGGGGTTGCTGATTGCCCTGCTGATGACACGATCCGGAACGGTGGTTTCTTCCTTGGTGGGCACGGCAGTGGTTGCAGCCTGGGTGCTCCCGGAAATCGTTGCTGCGTTTGCTGCTTATGCCTACTTCAACCGGGACGGAACCCTGAACCAAATGGTGGGCATGGTCGGTATCGAGGGGCCGGACTGGCTGTACTCCTTCCCCTTGGTGGCGATCATCCTGGCTAACACGTGGCGGGGCACGGCGTTCTCCATGCTGGTGTACCGGGCGGCGTTGGCGGACGTGCCGCGGGACATTTCCGAGGCCGCGCTCATGGACGGTGCCCGGGGATGGCAAAGACTCACCTTCATCACGTTGCCGTTGATCCGGGGCAGCATCACCACCAACCTGATGCTGATCACCCTCCAGACTCTGGCGGTTTTCACCCTCATCTGGGTCATGACGGCGGGCGGTCCGGCCAACGCCAGCACCACCTTGCCTGTCCTGGCTTACCAGGAGGCCTTCAAGTTCGGTGACATCGGATACGGCACAGCGGTGGCATCGGTGCTGATCCTGTTGGGCATGATCTTTGGGGCCATCTATGTACGGCTTCTGAGGGAGCGGCGCCCGTGACCACCAGGGCGCTGCGAGCGCAGCTACGGAAGACAAGTACGACGTCGGGCGGCAGCTCCCGCTCCCGGGCGCGACTGTGGGCGAACATCGCCTTGGCGGTGGTTGGGGTGTGCTTTGTGGCGCCGTTGCTGTGGTTGCTCCTGGCCGCGGTAGATCCCCAAGCGGGTTACCAGACCCAGGTGCCGTCGTCGCCGTCCATTGCCAATTTCGCCGCCGTGCTGAACCCTGAGTTGTTGTTCCGGCCGTTGGCCAACAGTTTTTGGTTGTCTGCCGGGACGGCTGTGGTGAATCTTCTTGCTGCCGTGCTGGCCGCGTATCCCTTATCCCGGTACCAGTCCCGGTTCAACAAGCCGTTCATGTACACGGTGCTGTTCGGTACCTCGTTGCCGGTAACAGCCATCATGGTTCCCGTGTATGGGTTGTTCGTCCAACTGCAACTGTTGGATTCCATGGCGGCGACCATTTTCTTCATGGCTACCACTACCCTTCCCATGGCGATCTGGATGACCAAGAACTTCATGGATTCTGTTCCTGTGGAGCTGGAGGAGGCGGCCTGGATGGACGGAGCCTCGGCCATGGCTGCGTTGCGGACCATTGTCCTGCCGTTGATGAGGCAGGGGCTTGGAGTGGTGTTCATCTTCGTGTTTATTCAGGCCTGGGGGAACTTCTTTGTTCCTTTCATCCTGTTGTTGTCGCCGGATAAGCAACCGGCGGCTGTGTCGATCTTCAGTTTCTTTGGCCAGCATGGGGCGATCGCCTATGGCCAGTTGGCTGCGTTCTCGATCCTGTATTCGGTCCCGGTGCTTCTGCTGTACACGCTGGTGTCACGGGGCATGGGGAACTCCTTTGCCCTGTCTGGCGCCGTGAAGGGATAGCTGGCGCCGTGCAGGGGGTGGCTCAGTCGATGTCCTCGATGATCTGGCCGTACGGTATGGACTCATCCAGGTGGGCTTGATGCCCGGTGGAGCCCGTGTTGTAGGTGATCCGGACCCCGTGGCGTTGGTCAGCGGCTGATTGAAGGAGGACGGGCCGGACGGCGTCGATGACGTGCTGGTCCTGGGCGGCAAGGTAGTTCTGGTAGGCGGCTGGTAGCTGATGCATGGCAAAAGGATAGACCTCGAAAGGCTGCATGGGGAGGGGTCCCCATTGCGGCCCTGAACGGGGAGGGCTTGGATAGAGTGGCCATGCAGGTGGAACTATCCAGTGCCCGGAATCGGGCGCCGGCACCTGCAAGGAGATGCCGGACGCCAGCGAGGGGACCACGAGTGCAACAGACCACAGCCACGGCCGGAATCGACGCACCGGACATGGCCCGGGCCCAACAACTCGTGGGCAGCATTATCCGGAGTTTTGAAAACAAGGTGGTGGGCCAGTCGCGGCTTCGCGAGACCCTGGTTATCGGCTTGTTGACCGGGGGTCACGTTTTGCTGGAAAGTGTCCCTGGCCTTGCCAAGACCACTGCCGCCCAGGCCATAGCGGAGTCCGTCAGCGCAGAGTTCCGCCGGATCCAGTGCACCCCGGACTTGCTGCCGAGCGATATTGCGGGCACCCAGATTTTCGATGCCGCCAAGGGTACGTTCGTCACTCAGCTGGGTCCGGTCCATGCCAACATCGTGCTGCTGGATGAGATCAACAGATCCAGCGCCAAGACCCAGAGCGCCATGTTGGAGGCCATGCAGGAACGCCAGACGTCCATCGGTGGCGAGTCCTATCCTTTGCCGCAGCCATTCCTGGTGCTGGCTACGCAGAACCCGATCGAGCAGGAGGGCACCTACAGGCTCCCCGAAGCCCAGATGGATCGCTTCATGCTCAAGGACGTCCTGGACTATCCGAGCCCCGCTGAGGAAGCCGAGGTCATCCGCAGGATCGACGCCGGGGTTTTCGACGCCGACAGGACGCCGCCGGCTGCTGCTTCCCTGGACGCTGTGGTCCAGGTCCAGGAACTGGTGAAGAGGGTCTACATCGACCCCGCCATCGTCAGGTATATCGTCGGCCTCGCCTACGTCACCCGAAATGCTTCCCAGTACCTGGAACCCCGCCTGGCGAACCTGGTGGAGTTCGGGGCCAGCCCCAGGGCCAGCATTGCCTTCAGCCAGGCAGCCCGGGCATTGGCCTTGCTGAACGGCCGGGACCACGTCATTCCCGAGGACGTTAAGAGCCTTGCCCACCGCATCCTGCGGCATCGCATCATCCTTGGCTTCGATGCCGTGGTTGAAGGTGTCCCGGTGGAAGCCGTTATTGATGCTGTCGTGGCGTCTGTCCAGACGCCGTAGCGGGGACAACGAGTGCCCAGCTTGCTTCGCCGGGTTAAGTCGAAGATGTTCATCTTCGCCCACCGGAGGACACTTACCCTGCTCGATGGCGAATACGGCTCGGTCTTCAAAGGCCGCAGCCTGGACTTTGATGAGCTACGGGCCTACGTCCCCGGCGATGAAGTCAGGGATATCGATTGGAAAGCCACCGCCCGGCACGGATCGCCCCTGGTCAAGCGGTATGTGGCAGTCCGGCGGCACTCAGTGCTGTTGTTGGTGGACACCGGACGGACCATGGCTGCCCAGGCGTTGTCCGGTGAGTCGAAGAAAGACCTCGCTGTGCATGCCGCGGGAGTCCTGGGATATGTGGCGTGCCGCCACGGGGACGACGTCGGCCTTCTCCATGGGAACGAGGCCGCAACCCGGTACCTCCCGCCCCGCAACGGCGAGGAGCACTTGGAACGGTTGCTGCAGGAGGTTGATGCGAGCGTCGCCGTGGACGGCCCGGCCAGTTCGCTCGCGGAGCAGTTGGATTACGTCCTGAGGTATCTGAAGGGACGTCTGCTCATTGTCGCCATAGCGGACGAGTTCATGCCCGATTCCCGTACTGAGGGCTTGATGCGCAGGCTTCGAGCCCGGCATGAAGTCCTGTGGCTTACCGTGCGGGACGCGGACCTGACACCCCTGGCTGGCCGCAACTCCCCGCAGAGTACGGATGTGCGGACGGGACAGGGTATCCCGTCGATCCTGGCCGGGGACCGCAAGATCCGGGCGGCGTATGAAAGTGCCATGGCCGAACGCGAAGAGCGCCGCAGCTCGATCTTCCGCCGCGTGGGCATAGCCGAGGAACAAACCTCCGGCAGCGATGATGTCCTTTCTGCTGTTTTTGCCCTCCTGGAAAAGCACCGATCCGGTGCCGTCCCGGCCAAGGCTGCCGCCGGGGGTGGCAACCGTGCGCGATGACGCGGGATTCTACGCACCGCTCTTGTACCAGCAGTTGTGGTTCTGGGTCGGGCTGCTGGCGCTGCTGCTGGTGTGTGCCTGGTATGCCTGGATCTTCCGGCCCGCGCGCCGGAAACATACCCCAACCCCGGGGAGGACGCTGCCGGACCTGGATGCATTGCGCTCGGCGTGCCTCACGGCGATCAATGCAACAGCAGAGGACGCCGACGCCGGACGCATCCCAGTGCGCGATGCCCACCAAAGACTCAGCTTCCTCGTGCGGGAGTTTGCCGGGTCAGCCACCGGGCTGCCGGTCACGTCCATGACGCTGGAGGAGCTCCGCGAACAAGGACTTGCTGGTCTCGCGGAAGGAATCGCAGGTATATACCCCAACGAATTCGCCAGAGTGCCCGTCCACCCCGTGCAGCACTCGGCGGAGGCTGCAAGGCAGGTGGTGATCGGATGGAACTGAGCTACTGGTGGATGCTTCCCCTTGCCGCCGCAGCGGTGGCTCTCAGCGCCTGGCTGTACCGTCGTCGTCGTTCTCCCAGCACCCGGCCCATTGCACACGGTGCCCGCCTGACAGACCTTCCGGAATATCAGCACGCACTCCGCAGGCACAAGCTGCGGCTGGCCTGTGCTGTGGTCCTAGGCGCCGTATTCCTCGCCGCCACCGCCACCGCCGCCGCAAGGCCCGTCATGCGCACCACGGAGGAGCCGGAAATCCGGAACAGGGACATTGTGCTTTGCCTGGACGTCTCTGGATCCATGACCAGCACCGACGCAGCCATCGCCGCGGTATTCGAAGACCTCGCCAAGGAATTCGACGGCGAAAGAATCGGCATGGTCATCTTCGACAGCAGCAGCGTGCAGCTCTTTCCGCTCACGGATGATTACTACTACGCCGCCGAACAGTTGGCCGAAGCCAGGGAAGCCCTGGACAGCGGGGCAGGATCCTTCTTCGACGGCACGTGGAACGGCGCGGGTTCCTCGCTGATCGGGGACGGCCTGGCATCCTGCGTGCAGAGCTTCCCCGATGACACGGCAGCTTCAGGGCCCCAGCGCTCACGCTCAGTGGTGCTGGCCACTGACAACTTCCTCTCCGGGGAACCGATCTTCAGCCTGGAAGAAGCAGCAACATTGGCCGCCGCAAAAAACGTGAAGGTCTACGCACTGAACCCCAGCGACATGGACTACGGCAACCAACCCGGCGAGCCGGGCTCCCAACTCAGGGCTGCCGCTGAGCGTACAGGGGGTGCGTACTTCACTGTGGACAGCTCTGAGGCTGTGCAAGGCATTGTGGGGAAAGTGCAGGAATCAGAGGCAACAAGCTACCGGGCAGCACCCCGGGCGGTGGTGACAGATGCTCCCGCCTGGCCGCTTGGGATCGCCCTGGTTGCCGGAACGGGCATGCTGGTGCTCGGTTGGCGGCTGGAACCATGACCTTCGCCCCCATCCTTCCGTGGCCCCTGCTGGTGCTGGCGCTCGCAGTCGTGGTGATACTCACCGCGCTGCAGTGGGAACCTTGGAAACTGTGGACACCAGGGCCTCCGGCGCGCAACCAACCACGGCCGAACCTGCGGCCCGCAGTGATGCGGTCCGCCGCCGTCGTGCTTCTGCTCCTTGCCATGCTCCGGCCGGGCTGGCCCGGTGGGCAGGCCAACACCGCCGCCGCGGAGATGGACGTGTTCTTTGTGGTGGACACCAGCACCAGCATGGCAGCCGAAGACTACAACGGTTCCGCCACCCGTCTGACGGGCGCCCAAAGCGACGTCATGGCGATAGCCAAGGAGCTCGCCGGTGCCAAATTCTCACTCATCACTTTCGACAACAAAGCCACCGTCCGCATGCCCCTCACCCGCGACACCACAGCCCTGCAGACGGCCATGACCACGCTCCAACCCCAAATCTTCCGCTACGCCAAAGGCAGCAGCGTCACCGGTGCAGCACAGCTGCTCGAAGACAGGCTCGCTGCAGCCAAGGAGCAACATCCGGGGCGACCCGCGCTGGTCTTCTACGCCGGCGACGGCGAAAACACCAGCGCCGAACGCCCGGCAACCATGAACGCCGATAACGTCGCCGGGGGAGCAGTCCTCGGCTACGGCACCAGCCAAGGCGGGCGGATGAAGGAAAGCCCGGAACCTGACGCCGGCTACCTCAAGGACCGAAGCCACGACACCGCACAAGACGCCGTTTCGCGCATCGACGAAGAGCGGCTCCGCGCCATCGCCGGCCAGCTCAACGTCCCGTACGTACACCGAACAGGCACAGAGCCTCCAACAGCGATGTTCAGCAAAGCCAAGCCAGGTGCCCTCACCATTAGCGATGCAGACACGCCCGGACGCATTGAGCTCTACTGGCTGCTCGCCCTGGCCGCCTTCCTGCTGGCACTGCACGAGCCCCTGCGCCACCTCGCCGCGCTCCTGAACCTCCGGCCTACATCGAAGGAACGCAGCCCGTGAACCAGAACCTACGACGACGGCGCCGGCTTGCGCTATGGTCCGCACCACCGGCCCTTTTGGCGCTCGCAGTGTCCGCGAAGCTGTTGAGCGTCGGCTTCCTTGGCGGTGCAGCGGCGGAGTCGTATGCCGCCGGCCAGGGGAGTGATGTAGAAAGAGCGGCAACGTGGCTTGGCCTTGCAAACATTGTGGAGCCGCATAAGGCCTTGTTCGCTTCAGGGGGCGCCCAGGTGTTGGCCGGTGACTTTGCCGCTGCCAGGGCTGATTTTGAGGCTGCGTTGCGCGCGGGGCCGGGCGATGACGAATGCAAGGTCCGGGTCAACCTGGTGCTCAGCATCGAGAAATTGGGAGACGCCGCCGGCGAGGGCGATGCTGCGGCCCGCCTGTTTGCCGAAGGGCTTGCTGCCGCGGAGGCGTCACCGCCACAGTGCCATGCTGTTGGTCCCGCCAATGCCGCCGGTGAGGGTGCCGCCCTTGATGAAGCAGAAGAGCGGCTCAGCTCAAAAATCGCTGAGGGCCAGCCGCAAAATGGTGGACCCCAGCAGCCTTCCAAGGAATCGCCGACCGCCCCTGCACAGGAACAACTTAAACAGCTGGAGGAAAGTGCGAAACAAGCCCAGCGGGAGCGTTCGGAAGGGCAGGAGCGCGGGGAGTATCTGAGAAGCCCTGACGATGGTCCGCGCGTCGACAGGCCCTGGTGAACCTTTTATCCAACAAAGTTCACCAATTCTTGGACCCACATCGGACAACAACGACGGCGGCCGGTCACCAAGAAGGTGACCGGCCGTCGTCGTACGTTGTTGGAGTTGTTTGCTACTCCCAGAGGATTTCGTCGTCCACCACGCCGTCTTCATCGGCCGCGACCACCAGGAGCTCGTCCGTGAAGTGTGATCCGAGCGTGAAGTCCAGGACGAAGTACCGTTCCGGCTGTCCCGGGTAGATGGCGACGTGGCCGAGCTTGAGGGCCTTGAGGAACACATCGTTGGTCAGCTGGCCCTTGTCCCGGACGCCGAAGACCGATTCCAACTGCTCATCCTTGAGCTGTGAGCTATGGAAATGCAGGAACTGTTGGGGATTGGTGCCGTCCTGGTCGAGTTCGTCGGCGATCATTTCCCTGACTTGGTCCACCAGTTCGGGGAGGAAGCGCAGTCGGTAATCCACCTTGCGCATGGCCGCCTCGTCAAAGTGATCGTGCGCGGTGACATTGAGGTCCAGTTCCAGCTGGTTGCCGGCGAGCTCGTGTCTGGCGACGAAACAATGTTCACGCCCGTGGTTGAGCTCGATCTCCCCAAAATGTTTGCTCGCTACCTTGCCCATGTGATCAATCTAACCCCATCAACCTGCGGGTTCCAGCACTTGGCAATATTTCACCTACGCCGTTGCGGACCCTTGACAGGCGCGGTTTTCAGGGGGTGAAGTCCGCTCTTGCCGGAGGTGTCCCGGAGGGTATCGGCCAGCAGCTGTGTGAACAACTGCACTTGGGCGGTCCGCTTTTCGTTGATGAGCAGGGCGAAGACGTTTCGTGCCAATCGGATGTCCGGTACGTCAAGGACCACGACGCCGGATGGCCGGTTCCGCAGCGCCAGTTCCGGTACCAGTGATGCGCCCAGTCCGGCGGCGGTCATTTCCAGGCTGGCGTGGAAGTCGTCGCTGTAGGCCACCACGCGGGGGTGAAGGTTGCAGCTGGCGAAGAGCCGCTCAATCACCAGGGCGTCACTGGTGCCGGGGTGGTGGATGATCCACGGCATGTCGGACAGATGCGCTGCTTCGATCTCGGCGTCCTCGCGAATCTTCCAGGACGCAGGCAGCACCACCCGGAAATCATCGTCCCCGATCCACTGCCGCTCCAGCGAGTGCGGCCAAGCCAGGCCGGACTGCCCCACCTGGTAGACCAAGGCCACATCCAATTCGCCGCCGCTGCGCAGGCCCTGGATGGTTTGGGCGGGTTCGGCCACGGAGACCCGGAGCTCAATGCCCAACCCATTCCAGCGTTCGTTCCGAAGGATCTCAGGCAGCACATAGGTGGCAAGGCTTGGGAAGATGCCCAGCCTCAGTTCCTGGGCGGGGGAGTCGTTGGTCCTTGAGGCCGCCGCCATGAGGGCCTCGACGTCGGTCAGTACTTTCGAGGCGTGCCGGGTCATGGTCATGGCCGCTTCCGTGGGGACAACGCTGCGCGCTGACCGCTGGAAAAGCTCGACGCCGGTATCGCGTTCCAGCGCGGCCATCTGCTGGGAGACTGCCGAGGCTGTGTAGCCAAGCTGGGCGGCGGCAGCGGCAAAGGAACCCAAACGGGTTACTTCCATCAGCGTCCGGAGGTGGAGGAGATTGACCATCAGCAGATTTTAGCTGTTCGCCACGCCACATTTTCAAAGTGTCACGACACGCCGTATCCCGGCGACACGCTGGAGATTAAATGTGGCTAAGTAGTCCACAGGGTGTGGATGACATCTCTCAATTTGGCGGAATCACGGACATTTTGAGGGCCCTTGCCTGTGGACGACCGGTGGATTGAATGACATACTTGTAATACATCATCTTGGGGTTCCAGTTCGACGCTTGCACTACATGTAGTATCGATTTACGGATTGAGCGGGAAACCAGCGCAAGACAAAATCAGAGCGTGTTGGCTGTCACGGCAGCCCGCGGGCCGGTATCGGATTCAGTAGTTAGTTCCGGTTGAGCCCGCCAGATACGAAGAGCGACAGACTTCAATTAAGGGGACAGGGATCATGACCGTAACGGTTTACACGAAGCCGGCCTGTGTTCAGTGCAACGCAACCTACCGGGCACTGGACAAAAAGGGCATTGCCTACCAGAGCGTGGATATCTCCCAGGATGCCGAGGCCCTTGAGCGCCTCAAGGCACTGGGTTACATGCAGGCGCCGGTTGTCGTAACCGAGCAGGACCACTGGTCTGGTTTCCGCCCGGACAAGATTGAGGAACTGGCACAGGCCGTTTCCTCCGTGGCCTAAGTTTCATTCAAACTTCGCCACCACAGCACACTCAGAATTCCTATGTAGTCGAGGTGACTCCCATGGCACCGCTGGCAGCGGCACCCGTACGCGATGCTGCGGAAGCTGTGACCACGAGGAGTCACCTCATCTACTTTTCCTCGACCTCCGAGAACACCAAACGATTCGTCCAAAAATTGGGCACGGATGCTGCGCGCATCCCGCTATATGCCCAGGATGCTCCGCTGAGAGCCCTTGAACCCTTCGTCCTTGTTCTGCCCACCTACGGCGGAACGAACGGCGAAGGTTCCGTGCCGAAGCAGGTCATCAGATTTCTTAACGATCCCAGGAACAGGGAACTGATCCGCGGTGTTATTGGAGCAGGGAACACCAATTTCGCGGACAATTACTGCGCGGCGGGGGACATCATCTCCGTCAAGTGCAAGGTGCCGCATCTTTACAAATTTGAACTCATGGGAACGCCGGAAGACGTTCAGCGGGTCAACGAAGGGCTGGAAAAGTTTTGGACACAACTGTCGCAGAAACAGAAGTAACCGGGGGCGCTGTGGACACGGTCAAGAAGCCGCTGCCTGAGGCTTTCAAGGGCTTGGGCTATCACGAGCTCAACGCCATGCTGAACCTGTATGGCCCCAACGGCGAGATCCAGTTCGAAGCCGACCGTGAAGCTGCGCACCAGTACTTCCTGCAGCACGTAAACAACAACACGGTGTTCTTCCACGACCTGGAAGAGAAGCTCGACTACTTGGTGAAGAACCAGTACTACGAGCGCGAAACCCTCGACCAGTACACGATGAACTTCATCCGCGACCTCTTCAACCGCGCGTACAAGAAGAAGTTCCGCTTTGAGACCTTCCTGGGCGCCTTCAAGTTCTACACGTCCTACACACTGAAGACCTTTGACGGCAAGCGTTTCCTGGAGCGCTACGAAGACCGCGTCTGCATGGTTGCCCTGCACCTGGCACGCGGCGACGAAGAGCTGGCCAACCGCCTCGTCGATGAAATCATTGACGGCCGTTTCCAGCCGGCAACCCCCACGTTCCTCAACGCCGGCAAGGCACAGCGCGGCGAGCTCGTCTCCTGCTTCCTGCTCCGCATCGAAGACAACATGGAGTCGATCGCCCGTGCCATCAACTCCGCGCTCCAGCTCTCCAAGCGTGGCGGCGGTGTAGCGCTCTCGCTCACCAACATCCGCGAGCACGGCGCCCCGATCAAGCAGATCGAAAACCAGTCCTCCGGCGTCATCCCCGTGATGAAGCTCCTCGAAGACAGCTTCTCCTACGCCAACCAGCTCGGTGCCCGCCAGGGTGCAGGTGCCGTGTACCTGCACGCCCACCACCCGGACATCCACCGCTTCCTGGACACCAAGCGCGAGAACGCTGATGAGAAGATCCGCATCAAGACCCTCTCCTTGGGTGTTGTGGTTCCGGACATCACGTTCGAGCTCGCCAAGAAGAACGAGGACATGTACCTCTTCTCCCCGTACGACGTGGAGAAGGTCTACGGTGTTCCGTTCTCCGATATTTCGGTGACCGAGAAGTACTACGAGATGGTTGACGATTCCCGGATCAAGAAGACCAAGATCAGCGCCCGCGAGTTCTTCCAGACCCTCGCGGAGATCCAGTTCGAGTCCGGCTACCCGTACATCATGTTCGAGGACACCGTGAACCGGGCCAACCCGATCGACGGCAAGATCACCATGAGCAACCTGTGCTCGGAGATCCTGCAGGTTTCCTCGCCGTCCATCTACGCCGAGGACCTCAGCTACGAGACCGTCGGCAAGGACATTTCCTGCAACCTCGGTTCCATGAACATCGCCAAGACCATGGACTCGCCGGACTTCGGACTCTCCATTGAGACTTCCATCCGCGCCCTCAGCGCTGTGTCCGACATGTCCTACATCAACTCCGTTCCTTCCATCGCCCAGGGCAACGCCCAGAGCCATGCGATCGGCCTCGGCCAGATGAACCTCCACGGCTACCTTGCCCGCGAGCACGTCCACTACGGTTCCGAAGAGGGCCTGGACTTCACCAACATCTACTTCTACACAGTGCTGTTCCACGCCCTGCGCGCTTCCAACCGCCTGGCCATCGAGACCGGCCAGAAGTTCGGCGGCTTCGAGAAGTCCACCTATGCATCCGGTGAGTTCTTCGACAAGTACACCGAGCAGGAATGGGCTCCGGAAACGGACCGCGTCAAGGAACTCTTTGCCGGCCACCACATCCCCACCCAGGACGACTGGCGCGAACTGAAGGCTTCGGTCATGGAGCACGGCATCTACAACCAGAACCTCCAGGCCGTGCCGCCTACCGGTTCCATCAGCTACATCAACAACTCCACGTCCTCCATCCACCCGGTGGCCGCCAAGATCGAAATCCGCAAGGAAGGCAAGATCGGGCGCGTCTACTATCCGGCTCCGTACCTGACCAACGACAACCTGGAGTACTACCAGGATGCCTACGAAATCGGCTACGAGAAGATCATCGACACCTACGCCGCTGCCACGCAGCACGTGGACCAGGGCCTGTCCCTGACGCTGTTCTTCAAGGACACCGCCACCACGCGCGACATCAACAAGGCGCAGATCTACGCATGGCGCAAGGGCATCAAGACCCTCTACTACATCCGTCTCCGCCAGCTCGCGCTGGAAGGGACTGAGGTGGAGGGCTGCGTTTCGTGCATGCTCTAGTCAACCGTTATCGGCTGACTATCAGCGGCCTCGGCTGCACCCAAAACTAAAGATTACGACGGCGGGCCACCACCCGCCGTCGTAGGCTTATCTCAAGAAAAACCATCGCTTAAAGGGGATGAAATGACCGAAAAGGTCAAGCTGCTGACGCACGTCGAGGCCATCAACTGGAACAAGATCCAGGACGACAAGGACGT
Source organism: Arthrobacter sp. R3-55 (assembly GCF_054161505.1). NCBI lineage: Bacteria > Bacillati > Actinomycetota > Actinomycetes > Micrococcales > Micrococcaceae > Arthrobacter > Arthrobacter sp. R3-55. Next base: position 1,997,322 of record NZ_CP096423.1, read on the forward strand.
GGAAGTCTGGAACCGGCTGGTCAACAACTTCTGGCTCCCGGAGAAGGTGCCGCTGTCCAACGACGTCCAGTCGTGGCATACCCTGACGCCGGATGAGCAGCAGCTCACCATGCGCGTTTTCACCGGCCTGACGCTACTGGACACGATCCAGGGCACGGTCGGTGCTGTTTCGTTGATTCCTGACGCGATCACCCCGCACGAAGAAGCCGTGTACACCAACATCGCCTTCATGGAGTCGGTGCACGCCAAGTCCTACTCGTCCATCTTCTCCACCCTGTGCTCCACCAAGGAGATTGACGACGCCTTCCGCTGGTCGCTCGAAAACGAGAACCTGCAGAAGAAGGCCCAGATCGTCATGGACTACTACCAGGGCGACGATCCCCTGAAGCGCAAGGTTGCCTCCACTCTGCTGGAGAGCTTCCTGTTCTACTCGGGCTTCTACCTGCCCATGTACTGGTCCTCGCGCGCCAAGCTCACGAACACGGCCGACCTCATCCGCCTCATCATCCGCGACGAGGCCGTGCACGGTTACTACATCGGCTACAAGTTCCAGAAGGGCCTGGAGAAGGTTTCCGAAGCCCGCAAGCAGGAAATCAAGGACTACACGTTCGAGCTCCTCTTCGAGCTGTACGAAAACGAAGTCCAGTACACGCACGACCTCTACGACGGTGTCGGCCTGGCCGAGGACGTCAAGAAGTTCCTGCACTACAACGCCAACAAGGCCCTCATGAACCTCGGCTATGAGGCCATGTTCCCGGCTTCCGTCACCGACGTGAACCCGGCCATCCTGTCGGCGCTGTCCCCGAACGCCGACGAGAACCACGACTTCTTCTCGGGCTCGGGCTCCTCCTACGTGATTGGCAAGGCTGTCAACACGGAGGATGAGGACTGGGAGTTCTAACTACGAATCGGCACCATGTGGTGACTCATAGGCCGGTCCAGAGGCCGCTTCTGTAATGTCGGGGAGCTTTCTCGGAGCGTAGATGAACTTGCGGGAACTACTCTGACAGCACGACCTTTGATTGGGGATTTTTGACAAAGACAACTGTTGGCGCGTTGGCCGCTCGTGCCAATTTAGACCACGAACAGACATTAGTTGCGCTCTGGGGCGGAGGGATTGAGTACGTCAAAAGTCCTGGTTCGGTAATTGAGGCGAAAGATATTCGGACAGCTGAGCGTGTTATTGGTATTCCTGGAGCGCAGCAGCGCAAGGTGTCATACTGGCTGACGGAATATGGTGTTTCGAGGACCGAGTTTGGGGAACTCCTAGCTGAACTGGGATTCCATCTAAGGCCTGAAGCCATCAGCATGCCGAAAGGCTCAGTCCGGCGCATCAACACATATTTGAAGTCAACGACTGAGACCAAGGCCCGCACGTTGGAACAGCGTCGTGAAGATCTTAAAGTCGAAGCTAAAGTTCCTGCCGCGCCTTTTGAATGGGTCCCGAAAGGAGTGCTTCGCGGCAGCCAGCTTCTGACAACCGAGGAAGTCAAAGGCATTCACGAAGAACTTGAGCGCGACTTCGCCGAAGCCGAGGACCCGATTAGTCCGTCCGGGGTTCGTAGCATAGCGCTACTAGAAAGTGCGGTCTCACGACCGGCGACGAGCCTTGGAGGCCAATACAAGTACTGCACAGTTGAATCAGCGGGAGCGGCTCTACTGCACTCTTTGGTTCAGAACCATGCCTTTCACAACGGAAACAAGCGTACGGCTCTGGTGGCACTACTTGTTTTTCTTGACCGTAATAATTTCGTCCTCGAATCCAACGAGGATGAGTTGTTTAAGTGGATGATTCTTGTAGCTTCCCACCAACTGTTGCCGACGGGCTTCACATACGATCAGCGGGCTGATCGTGAAACATCTGAAATTGCTGATTGGATAATCAAACGGTCTAGGCCTGTAAGCAAAGAGGAGCGATCAATCACTTGGCGAAACCTATCAAGGTTACTCAAGTCCAAAGGTTGTGAAATCTCTCAGCATCGGGGTGAGAAATTGGAGATCACCAGAACGGTAACTCGTCGAAGCCGCATTCTGGGCTTTTTGAAAACGCATAAACTAAATGCCTATTTTACTAATACGGGGGACGGTCGCGAAGTGCCTCGAACAATAGTAAAGCGTATTCGTCAGGAACTCGAGCTGGACCAAGAACACGGGGTGGATTCCGAGCAGTTTTACTCAGATGGACGCGAACCTGACTATTTCATCTTAGAATATTCTAAACTCCTGAAGAGATTGGCGAAAGTGTAGTGCCTAGCCAGCCTGGATATGTGTATGTCCTTTTAGAACCTGCGAATGCTGTGGAAGTTAAAATTGGTTATACTTGCGGCCCAGTTCAAAGACGAGTGACAGAACTCTTCACGACCGGGCGTTCAAGGCCTTTGGTGCAACTATGGAGTGTATTCGTGGATAACCCGCAGGAGTTGGAACTGCGGATGCACGATCGTTTTGCCGCCGCGCGAATCTCCAATTCCAGAGAATTCTTTAGTATTTCGCCGCAGGATGCCATCGTCGCGCTAATTGATGAGGCCGCACCTTTTCGGCTGCCTGACCCGTGCGTTAGTGAGGGGCGCGTCGACATATTCTTAAGGCTGCTAACTAGACATGGTTCCGAAATCTTCAATCGCCATATCAAAGGTGTATCTATTGTGGTGACGACGTCGGGTGTTCGTTTGGAGATTAATAGATTCCAGGAGGAAGTGGGCGGGTCGAACCAGCTAGTTGATTTGTCTTTCTTGTCGGATCCAAGGTTCACGAACGATCTGTCAGCAGAGCAAAATGCCGACCTTTTCGTGGAACTCGATCCGGTTGCCTTGAGCATGATAGATGGTCTGCTTGACAACGAAAAGGCGCAAGCAGTATTCGACCGTTATAGGGCGATTAAGGCCAATAGCGATCCAGCGTTGGATACCGACCCATAACCACCTGCTCCCCAAGACGCTGGCCATGGAACCGTCTCACCCTTGCCCGCGTCTTCTCATCAGGGGAGGATAATCCACATCGTCGGGAGGTTCGCCATGGTGCAACTGGAGAAGTTCGAAAAGTACTTGATCGAAGAGTTCTACGATGACTACCGCTCGGGCGAGATGTCGCATAAGACATTCACCAGACGGGTCGCGTTCATCATGGGGAGCATGACCGCTGCTGCGGCGGCCATGACCCTGATGGGCTGTACGCAGGACGAGGTTCCCAGAACCACCGATCCGATGCCAACGCCTTCGCCCGCAACGTCGTCGGCATCGTCGCCAGGATCTGCAGAGACCGCTACTAGGGCCGTTCCCAACGCAAAGAGCCCGTTGTCCGTCCCAGAAGGTGCTGCAGGCCTGACGACGGCGACAGTGAAGTTCGACTCCGGCGGAACGGAAATCAGCGCGTACCTTGCCAGGCCCGAGGGCGGGAAGAAAGGCCGCGGTGTGTTGATCTGCCACGAAAACCGTGGGCTCACCCCGCACATCCAGGACGTCGCCCGGCGCTTCGCCAAGGAAGGCTACGCAGCGTTGGCGCTGGACCTCCTCAGCAGGGAGGGCGGCACAGCGACTATGGACCCGGATGCCGTCCCGGGTGCACTGACGCAGGCTGGTGCGCAAAGGCACGTGGGCGACTTCAAAGCCGCCTTCGAGTACCTCAACGGCCAGGACTTTGTGGAGGATGGCCGAATCGCCATGATCGGGTTCTGCTTCGGCGGTGGCATCACCTGGCAGGCAAGCACCGAGATCCAAGGACTCAAAGCAACATCCGCCTTCTACGGTCCAGCTCCGGACCTGGCCAAGGTGCCCACCATTAAGCCGGCGGTCTTCGGCGTCTACGCGGAGAACGACGCACGAATCACCGGGGCCATGCCGCAATTCCAGGAAGCGTTGGACAAGACCAGCGTGAAGCACCAGCTCAAGATGTACCCCGGAGTGGACCACGCCTTCCACAACGACACCAGTGAGCGCTACGTGGAGGCGCAAGCGACGGCAGCCTGGAATGACACCCTGGCGTGGTTCAAGGACAACGTCTAAGCCGCCCTACCCGAGAACTCAGCCCTGCAACCTCGCAGCCTCAGTGGCCAACTCGGCCTCCAACGTCTCGATGCTCGGCAGGCTCGCCACCAGCTCATCCGGCAAGGAGTCAGCAAGGGAAGTTTTCCACTCCGCAATGCCCACGGGAGCGTTGAACCCGCGCAGTGCGTACTCGGCCACCACGCTGTTCTTCTCCTTGCACAACAGCAGGCCGATGGTCGGCTTGTCGTCTGGATGCGCCATGAGGTCATCCACCGCCGCCATGTACATCCCAAGCTGGCCCAGGAATCCGGGCTCGAACTTCACGGCCTTCAGCTCGATCACCATGTAGCAACGCAATTTCAGGTGGTAGAAGAGCAGGTCAGCGAAGAACTCTTCGCCGGCAATCTCCAACCGGACCTGCTCGCCCACGAAGGCAAACCCCTGGCCCAGCTCCAACAGGAATTTCTCCACGTGTTTCACCAACTGCAGCTCCAGGTCCCGTTCGGTATGCCGATCACTCATGGACAGAAAGTCAAAGACGTAGGGGTCCTTGGTTGCCTGCTGCGCGAGGTCTGAATCGGCAGGAACCATGGTGGAGGCAAAGTTGGTGATGGCTTGCCCAGAACGCTCGTGCAAGCGGGTTGAAATCTGGTGCGTCAGCACGTTGCGGGACCACCCGTGTTGGGCAGCTGCCGCGGCGTACCAAAGGCGCGTGGCGGCGTCGTCGAGCTTTTCCATCAGTGCGATCTGGTGGTACCAGGGCAATGTTGCAAGCGGCGCTTGCAACTTTGGGAAGTCCGGCCAGGCCTGCGCGAAGCTCTTCATGTACCTCAAGTTCCTGGGGGAGAAGCCTTTGGCTTCCGGGAACCGGGTACGGATGTCGGCAGACAAACGGGTGACCACCTTGGCGCCCCAGCCTTGCTCGGATTCGCGTTCGGCGAGCTGCCGGCCAATGCTCCAGTACGAATTCAATAACTCACTGTTGGCCGCTGCCATCGCCCGGGTCCTGCCGGCCCGGACCTCCTGGGCAACAGTTTTCAGCAGCGTGGGGTACCAGTCGGGCATGGACGAAGCAGCCGGGACACCCGGAAATGATGCCTCGGTGGCGAGCTCTTGGGACGTCATGGTGCTCCTGTCGATTGCTGTTGTGATCACGCTAGGCCGAGGCACTGACAAAATAGGCGGGTGAGTGAAGCCGGTGAATTCGTGGACTACACCCTGCAAATGGAGTCCACGTGGGAGAAAGCTGATGAGGTCAGTGAACGTCTGGGTGGTGCGCTGAAGGTGTATGGCGCATCCGTGGGTGCCGTGCGGGGAACCGTGAGGGACACGCTCAAGCGGTACAAGAACCTGGACCATGACGACATCACTGCCTTGAGTTCGGAACTCTGGGCCGAACCTGTGTTTGAACGGCGCCTCGCAGCAGTGGTTCTGCTGCAGACCAGGGTCAGTCTCCTGGTCAACACCGACCTCACGCGCATTGAAGGTTTCATCAGGAGGGCAGGGACGCGCGAACTGGTGGATCCCCTGGCCGTAGACGTCGTCAACCCGTTGGTGGCGCGGTTGGAGGGACTCGCGAAGGAACGCGCCGAACGCGTACTGGAACGGTGGGCCGCAGACCCGGATCCCGAACTACGGCGGGCAGCGGCTTTGGCAACAGACCACGGCAGCCCTTGATATGGACCAGTTACCCGCCTAGCGTTTCACTCACCACATGCCAGTGAATTGAGAGGCAGGCTAATCGATGAAATCGCTGTGGTTGGACCGGGAATCCCGCTTCATGTCCGACTCAATCCCCGAGGAAAAGCACTTTGACACCATAGTGGTGGGCGCCGGGCTCACAGGAATGGTGACCGCCCTGCTGTTGTCCAGATCAGGGCAACGCGTGGCCGTTTTCGAAGCCCGAACACTAGGTGCGGTGACCACCGGCAACACCACAGCCAAGCTGAGTCTCCTCCAAGGCGGAGCGCTGTCGGCCTTGCGCAGCCAGTACTCCCTGAAGGTAGTGCAGGCTTACGTGGAAGCCAACAAGACCGGGCAGGCCTGGCTGAGGCAGTACATGGAGCAGCAGGGTATCCCGTTTCAGCGCCGGACGGCGGTTACGTTCGCAACCACGGACGACGGCGGCCAACGGCTCCGGAAGGAGGCTGCGGTTTCGCGGGACGCAGGTCTGGACGTCCACTTCAGCAGGGACCCCGGGCTGCCGTTCCCGGTGGTGGAGGCGCTGGAACTGGAGGACCAGGCCCAGATTCATCCCATGGAGGTGTTGGAAACCCTCGCCAGGGACATCCGCGAACACGGCGGCCTCATTATTGAGGATATGCAGGTGCACAACGTGGGATCGGAGCAGCCCATGGAGGTCTCCACGCACAAGGGAACGTTCACCGCGGACACAGTGGTCCTGGCTACGGGCATCCCCATCCTGGACCGCGGCCTGTACTTCGCCAAGCTCGAGCCCAACCGGTCCTATGCGGCCGCCCTGAAGGTGCCCGGGGACATTCCGAAGGGAATGTACCTGTCCATCGATTCGCCCACGCGCTCCCAGCGCACGCAACCTACTCCCGAGGGGGAGCTGCTCCTGGTAGGCGGTTATGGCCACACCGGGGGCAGGGCGAAGTCGCCTAAAGCACACCTGGACGACTTGCTCGGGTGGGCAACGCAACATTACCCGGGAGCAGAGGTCACCCACACGTGGTCAGCGCAGGACTACCAAGCCACCAACTTGATGCCGTTTTTCGGCAAGCTTCCCCGCGGCCATGGACGGATCTTCTTCGGAACGGGTTACAACAAATGGGGGATGAGCAACGGGGTGGCAGCCGCACTGTCCATTACGTCGGACATCCTCGGTGGCCAGTCCGATTGGGCGAGCGTCATCCATCACAGGGTAACCTCGCCCCAAGGCGCTCTCCAGGCCGTCCGGCTCAATGCGGGCACCACCAAACGGATGGTGGAGGACAGGGCAAAAATCAAGGCCAATCCTGAGATCACCGATCAGACCCGTCCCGCCGAAGGAACAGGTGTGGTGGGCTTGTACAAGGGCGAGCCTGCGGCTGTGTCCACTGTGGATGGCAACGTCTGCATGGTTTCGGCCAGCTGTTCGCACCTGGGCGGCATCGTGAGCTGGAACGACGCCGAGAAATCATGGGACTGCCCCCTCCACGGTTCGCGATTCACCCCGGAGGGCAAGTACCTCGAAGGCCCGGCAACTCGCAATTTGCAAGAGTCTCCGATCAAGTCGACGGGAAAGAAGAAGGACTAGCTCAGCCGATCGACGCGCCGCCGGGCTTGGTCCGCGGCGCGTCGTTGCTGTGTTGCGGTCCTGACGGCTCGTTTCTTCTCCGATTCCGCGGATTCCGCATCACGGGTGATTCCAATGAGTTCAGCTTCAAGGGCGGCCAGACGCTTCTTGGCGTCTTCAATCCCGGACTTGAGGTCCGTTCGGCGCCCGGCCAGTTCGTTGACGGTTTCCCATGCGTCGGAAGCTGCCGATTCTGCCTCCTTGGCTGCTTGGTCGGCGGCCTCGAACTCTTTGCGGGCCTCATCAAGCGCTGCCTGTTGCTTGGCGGCACGCCGCTCGGCCAGGGATGTCGCTTCGTCCTTGGCGGATTTGCGGCTGGGTTCCTTCTCCTTGGACGGCACGTCGTGGGAAGGCGGAGCGCTCTTGGAACGTGCTGCTGTTTCCTTCCCGGCTGCGCGCTTCGCCGGGCTTCTTTCAGCTGAGACCTTCACATCCTCGTCGTCCGGCCCTGCTGCAGCGATGGCACCTGTCAGGTCCACAGCCTCGAAGCCACTGCCACTAAGGCCCCGGACCAGCCGGCCCGTCGTCACCGCGGCGCCGGCCCCGGCGTCGGCCATTGCCGCCCTGAAGGTCTGTTCAACATCGGCCGCTGCGGCAGCGCTGAGTGGAGCGCCCAATTCGGCAGCGAGATCCTTGGCCGAATGGACAGCTGTTGTCAGCTGGCTTTGCCGTTGCTGTCCGAGTTCGCGGAACGCTTCGGCATCGCCCTCCTCTTGGGCGGTTCTCAGCGAAACGCCAAAGCGTACGACGCCGTCAATCACCTCGGGCTGGTGAATGGCCAGCATGTTGATGGCCCAGGCGCCTGCAGCTGGTTTGGGAAGGCTGCTGATCGCCTTGGCCAGATCCTTGTTGCCGGCATCCTTCGCCTGACGGGCCAGCGCCGTTCTCTCAGCCGTGAAATTCCGAGGTGTCACGGCATAAAGCTCCTGGGCGGCATCGCGGAGGTCCATGCACTCATCCTAGGGTCAGCAATGGCTCATCCCGGTTCAGCAATGATTCGGGTGCATGTGCTCGTGCCGTCGATTGAGCCGCATGGCCTGGGGTCGAATCTTCAACCACTCGATGCTTAGGGTAGCCTAAGTCAAGTGGATCAGATCTTGAGTTTGCCATTCGGCGTCGCCCTCGCGGCGCTCTTTGCGATTGTCATGATCCGCGTCAACGTTACCTACTGGATAGGGCGGGGAGCTGTTGCCGGACTCGCCCACACTCGTTTCGGCGCTTCTTTGGAGCGGCCCAAAGCAGCCCGCGCCCAGGCCCTGATCCAGCGTTGGGGCCCGTACGCCGTCGTACTTTCCTTCCTGACCATCGGCCTCCAAACGGCCATCAACCTCGCAGCCGGCGCTGCCCGCATGCCACTGCGACGGTATGTGCCGGCCGCCGTAGCGGGTTCTGTCATCTGGGCGTTCCTCTACGCCACCATTGGTCTTGCTGCTTTGGAGGCGTGGTTGGCTGTTGCAGCAGCGTCACCTGTTGGTGCGGCGGTGGGGATCGTTGCCCTGGCGGTGGTCGTCGTCTGGGTTGTGGTGGTCCGTCGACGTCGGGCGAGGGCCAAATCAGCGGATACAGTGGTCTGAGTTCTACAGCTGGATCGGCGAAAGGCCTGGGTTGACTACTGCATTACCGGAACTGGCGGACGGCGATTTTTACTACGAAACACTGGGCGAGGGCCGCTACCGGTCCACCATTCACGCCCAAGGTGCCTGGAATCCCCATGAACAACACATGGCTCCGGCCTCGGGCATCATCGCCGATGCCCTGGTCCGTCACGAGCCACGGGACGATGTCCGCCTGGCACGGATCAGCTATGAAATCCTCGGGCTGATTCCCGGCGGCGAGTTCAAGGTCACCACCTCGACGTTGAGGCCGGGCCGGACCATCGAACTGATCCAGGCCGAGCTCTCCGCGGGAGGCCGTGTGGCCATTCGGGCCACCGCCTGGCGCATGGTCACCAGCGACACCAGCGCTGTAGCCGCAGTGGAAGACCAGCCGATGCCGGCCCCGGATGAATGCAAGCCGTGGGATGGCGCCAGCGTATGGCCCGGAGGGTACATCCGGTCCCTTGAGATGCGCATTGCCGAGGGACACCGGCCCGGATCAGGCAAAGTGTGGATCCGTACGTCCCATCCGCTGACAGACCACAACGACAGTACCGACCTTGCCCGCCTCATGGGCCTGGTGGATACCGCGAATGGCATAGCGGCCCGGGTTCCACCGGGCGAAAACAGCTACATTTTTCCCAACGTCGATCTTCAGATCCACATGTACCGGGCTCCGTCGGGTGAATGGCTGGGGCTTGATAACAAGGTTTCTTTCGGCTCCGACGGGATTGGCCTGACGTCCACCGTGCTCCACGATGTTGACGGACCCTTCGGCCGGGCCGAGCAGATCCTGACGTTGAGGAAGAGCTGATGGCCGGCTCGGAAACAGGGGGCCGCAAGCTCACGGTTTATCGGCAGGCCGAGTCGATGGGCGCAGCGGAAGACCTCGACTTCGCCTTGGAACTTCTTCAGCGTGCCCGCAGCGGCAAGCTTGGCCCTTCGCTTCGCCTGTACCGTCCGCTGCCGACCGTTGCTTTCGGGCAGCGGGACGCAAACCTGCCTGGCTTTCAGGCCGCGGAGGAGGCGTGCCGGGAACTGGGTTTCGAGCCATTGATACGAAAGGCCGGTGGCCGCGCGGCGGCTTACCACCAGGGGACGCTGGTGATAGACCACCTTGAGCCGCACCCCGATGCGATCGTTCGCGCCAAAGCCCGTTTTTCGGAGTTCGGTGAATTACTGGCCGGTGCGCTTCGCAGCGTTGGCGTTCACGCCGCCGTCGGGGAAATTCCCGGGGAGTACTGTCCGGGGGAGTTCAGTGTTCACGGTGAAGACCCTGATTTTCCCTCCCACCGCATCAAACTTATTGGTACTGCCCAGCGCGTTGTGTCCGGCGGTTGGCTTTTCAGCTCGGTCATTGTGGTGGAAGATTCCAAGCCCATCCGCGAGGTCCTCAAGGCCAGTTACGCCGCCTTGGGCCTTGAATGGGACCCGGCCACCGCCGGCGCCGCCAATGACCTTCTGCCGCACCTGGATGTCCATACCGTTGAAGATGCCGTGATCGAGGCTTACCGCGGGTACGCGGAAGTCGTCGACGGCGACTTCCGGAGCCTGGTGGGGTAAGGGCGGGAACCCTTGCCCTCCAAGCCCCGGAAGTTGCCTCGCCTGGCTCAGTGACCCCGGGCGATCCATTCATTCAGATGCGGCTTTTCTGCCCCGATGGTGGTGGAGTCCCCGTGGCCGGTGTGGACCACTGTCTCTTCCGGCAAGGTCAGGAGCTTGGTCCGGATGGATTCGATGATGGTGGGGAAGTCGCTGTACGAGCGTCCCGTAGCGCCCGGGCCGCCCTGGAAAAGGGTATCTCCGCTGAAGAGCGTCCCTTCGCCGGGCAGGTGGAAGGACACTGATCCCGGAGAGTGCCCGGGAGTGTGGATCGCCTTCAGGGATGCGCCGGCCACGAGGAACTCGTCGCCGTCCTTGATCGTGGCGTCCGGATCAGTTTCGGGGAACACCGCACTCCAGAGCATCCAGTCATCCTGGTGGAGATGAGTGGGAGCTTTGGCGAGCTCCGCGTATTGACCGGCCGAGCGGATATGGTCGTCATGGCCGTGCGTCAACAAAATGCCTTTGACCGTCCGGCCGCCCACGGCCTGGTGAATTGCCTCGGGGTTGTGGGCGGGGTCGATGACGATGCATTCGGAGTTGTCCCCGATGATCCAGACGTTGTTGTCCACATCCCAGGTTCCGCCGTCGAGCGAGAACGTTCCTGAGGTAACGACATGATCGATGGTCAGCGCGCTCACAGCTCAACCACCGATCGCAGGACGGCGCCGTGGTGCATCTTGTCGAAGGCCTCTTCCACTTGGTCGATGGTGATGCGCTCGGTCACGAACGCGTCCAGGTCCAGCTTGCCCTGCTTGTAGAGGTCCACCAGCATGGGGAAGTCCCTGGAGGGGAGGCAGTCGCCGTACCAGGATGACTTGAGCGATCCGCCGCGGCCAAAGACGTCCAGCAGCGGCAGTTCCAGGGTCATTTCCGGGGTGGGGACGCCTACCAGGACTACTGTCCCTGCGAGGTCGCGGGCGTAGAAGGCCTGCTTGTAGGTTTCCGGACGTCCGACGGCGTCAATCACCACGTCAGCGCCGAAACCTCCCGTGAGGGCCCGGATTTCCTCGATGGGGTCGCCCTTGGAGGAATCCACGGTGTGGGTTGCGCCGAGGTCCTTGGCGCGCTCGAGCTTTTTGGCGTCGATGTCCACGGCGATGATGGTGGTGGCGCCTGCGAGCGCGGCGCCTGCGATGGCTGCTACGCCTACGCCGCCGCAGCCAATAACGGCAACCGAGTCGCCCCGCTTGACGCCACCGGTGTTGAGCGCTGCGCCCAAACCTGCCATGACGCCGCAGCCGAGCAGCCCGACGGCGGCGGCATCGGCGTCGGGGTCTACTTTGGTGCATTGCCCGGCGGCAACGAGGGTCTTTTCGATGAATGCGCCGATGCCGAGGGCGGGGGAGAGTTCCGTGCCGTCTTCGAGGGTCATTTTCTGGGTGGCGTTGTGGGTGTTGAAGCAGTACTGGGCTTGGCCGCGGTTGCAGGCCCGGCAATTGCCGCATACTGCACGCCAGTTCAGGACCACGCGGTCCCCGGGGGCTACGTCGGTGACGTCAGGGCCTACTGCACTGACGACTCCGGTGGCTTCGTGGCCGAGCAGGAACGGGAAGTCGTCGCTGATGCCACCGAGTTTGTAGTGGAGGTCGGTGTGGCAGACGCCGCTGGTGAGGATGTCCACCAAGGCTTCGCCGGGACCGGGCTCGGGAACCAGGATGGTTTCGAGGGTTGCGGGTGCGCCTTTGGAGCGGACGACGACACCTTTGACTGCGTGGACCATGGAGTTGTTCCCTTCGGGGCTCGCGGAAAGCAGGCCCCGTTTAAAGCAGCAGGGCCCGCTGCGGATTCCCAATCTGTCTATCACAGGTGGCAGACAGTGTGTGGATTGTTCCGTGCGGGCCCTGGTGCGGTGACGCTTGGAGCCGGTGGGTTAGACAGTGACCAGGCGCTTTTCAACTTCCGCGGCTGAAGGGTTGGTGGCAGCGGTTCCGTCGGGGAAGAGGACGGTGGGGACGGTGCGGTTGCCGCCGTTGAGCTGCTCGACGAGTTCGGCCGTGCCATCTACTTCTTCGATGTTGATCTCGGTGTAGCCGATGCCCTTTGCGTCCAGCTGCTTCTTCAGTCGGTTGCAGTAGCCGCACCAGGTGGTTGAGAACATGGTGATGGTGCCGGAGTTGGGGGTGAAGTCCACAGAGCTCTCCTGAGTATTTGGTCGTTTGCACGGGATGGTTCGTTGTTATCAACGGTAACGCGTGGCCGAATAATTCCCTTTTGGGGCGAAGCCGGGTTACGTCACATCCTGCGCTGGTGCGTTCTGCCGGGAGAAGGCAGACTGTTGCACATGTGTGGACGTTATGTGATGGCCCGTGCGGTGGGGGACCTGCTTGCCGATTTCGACGCCGAACTTGAAAACGAGATTGCCCTTGAGAAGTCCTGGAATGTGGCACCCACCGATGCTGTTCCGATTGTCCTGGAGCGGTTGGTGGACGAAGACCTGAAGAGGCAGCTCCATGTTGCCAAATGGGGGCTGGTGCCATCGTGGGCCAAGGACCCCAAAGCCGGTGCGCGGCTGATCAATGCCCGCAGTGAAACGCTCCTGGAGAAGCCTTCCTTCAAGAAAGCCGCTGTTGCCCGGCGGTGCGCTGTTCCGGCCGATGGCTATTACGAGTGGAAAAAGGGCGAGGGTAAGAACAAGCAGCCCTACTACGTCCATCCGGGTGATGGCCAGGGCCTGGTTTTCGCCGGGTTGTATGAATGGTGGCGGGACCAGTCGGCGGCGGATGACGATCCAGGGCGCTGGTTGCTGTCCATGTCCATCCTGACGGCGGACACTCCAACTGCTGAGTCTGCCCGGACCAGGCGCAGTGCGTCGGTGTTTGACGAGCTCACTGCCCTCCACGACCGCGTTCCGCTGCCCATGGACAAAGAGACCATGGAGGCTTGGCTTAATCCGCGGGAGAAGGACGCTGCGGGGCTGGTGGAGATGGTCCGGTCACGGGCGCACGACGCTGCCGCCGGGTGGACGCTGGATCCTGTGGGCAGTGCCGTAGGAAACGTCCGCAACAACTCACCGGAACTTATTGAGCCGGTCGAAGGACTCTTCTGAGCTTAGAGAGCTTCGTTCACCGGTACGCCGGATTGGAATTCCCGGCCGTCGGCTTCGCTGAAGCCCGTCATGACGTGGCCTTTGCTCAGCCCGTGGATGGCCGACATGGGGAAGTTCCCGGTGATGACGTTTCCGGAGTGCTCCACGCCCTTGATGTCGTAGTTTTCCTCGGCGCTTAGGGAGTGGTTGAAGGAGTAGAACGAGATTGCCTCGCCGTTCATGAATTCGATGCCCAGCCTTCGTTGGGAGGAGTAATCCTCACTGGCAGCAACGAGGCCCACGACGTAAGCGCCGGAGCCTGGTATGTTCCCATCGATTTCGAACCGTGCCACCAGGTTCTCGTCCGATGCGGTGATGTTGACCTGCTTCAGGAGTGCGTCATTGGTACTCATGGCACAATCCTGCTCTGTGGACCCGCTGCCGTCCACCCCTTGACTTCATCCTTCCAACAGGCGGCGGATGTTCTCCTCTATGGAAGCCCTGTCAATGACCTGGCCTTGGCGGGCGGTCAGCAGATGCAAGGCAAGGCCATCACCATAGTCGGCTACCGACTCTGCCCGGGCCCTGGCATCGGGTACGTTGAGGTGCCCCAGAATCCGGACCAGCCCGGAAATCATTCGTTCGTGGCCGGCGGCGACCACACCGGGCTGGTCCAGGGCAAAGGTGAACCTGGCCCGGGTCAGTTCCGCGTTTTCCAGCGCCAGTCCCATGAGCGCGCCGGTGAGTTGTTCAGCTAAAGCTGCTACCGACGTCGGCGTTTCCCGCCCACCTTGTTGGAGAAGGAGGGTGTCCAGTTCTTCAACGCGGTCGACGGCGGCACTGACCAGGGCGGCGCGGCTGCGGAAATAGTTTGAGGTAGTTCCGACGGCCACGCCGGCTTGGGCGTCGACAGCCCGATGGGTGAGGCCCTTGAGGCCCTTGTCCGCCACGACCGCGAGGGCGGCGTCGGCAAGTTCTGTTCGTCGGTCCGGCATGGCGAAAGTCTAGCTTCAACTCCTATCGCTACTACAAATGTAGTAGTACAGTGTGGCCATGGAAAAAGTGGACATCATTGGTGGCGGTATTGCCGGCCTGGCGCTCGCAGGACGGCTCGATCCCGGCCGATTCGCCGTCACGGTCTACGAGCAGCGCCCCGAACTGCCAACGGTGGGAACAACCTTGGCCATGTGGGGGGAAGCCCAGCAAGCATTGTCTGAGCTGGGAATACTGGGGGCCGCGCGGAGCCGGGGAGCCACCATCAAAACCGGGGCGCTCCGCAGCCCCACGGGAGAACCCATGCTCTCCATGGAGGGGGAAGGGCTCATGGGGATTTCCCGCCCTGAACTGCTGGCACTGCTCGATTCCGCCGTGCCGGAAACTGTCCGCAGGATAATCGGCCGAGTAGACAAACTCCCCGCTGGGGCAGGACTGACCGTGGGGGCCGACGGAGTCAACAGCGTTGTGCGGCGTGACTACTGGGGAAAGCGAAGTGCGGCCCGGCCCACGCCGTTCCTCGCAGTCCGCGGAGTCATTCCAGGGACTCCCTCCACGTCGGACATAGGGGAGTACTGGGGCCGCGGTGAAATCTTTGGACTTGCACCTGCCGGAACAGGAACCAACTGGTACGCCTCCTTCCGCTCAGGCGCCGGCATGGACAAAGTGGACGTCGCAACGGCCCTTGAAATGACACGACGCCGGTATGCCCACTACTCACCAGCAGTGCTTAAGGTCTTGTCCCTTGCATCGCCGGAGAACTCACTGGCCCAACAGATATGGACCACCCCGCCCATGGGGCGCTATGTACGGGGAAACGTTGTATTGCTCGGGGACGCGGCGCATGCCATGACGCCCAACCTGGGCAGGGGCGCTTGCGAAGCATTGATAGATGCCGTGACCTTGGGGAAGCTCCTCAACGAAATGTCCCTTGAGGCGGCGCTCGCCGCCTACGGCAGGAAGCGGCTGTTGCGCACCCAGCAACTTCGCCTGGCCTCATCCCTCATGGGAAGCATCGCCCTCGCCCAGGGAATGCAACCCTGGCGCGATGCCCTCCTGAAGCAAGCGGGAAAGCAGGTGGCGAGGTCCAGGAGGAAGGCTGAAACTTCGAAGTAGGTTTTGTCCTGGCCCCGGCGTAAACTGGATCTATTCGAACATATCTTCGAATGAACTTATCGTCGGGAACCAGTGCAAATGAGGTGAGGAAAATGGGGCTGTTCAGCGAATCCGTGGAAGTCGGCTGCACGGAAACCGGCCAGCCACACACCGTCCAGTGGAAAGGGACGCAGTACACAGTCTCCAGTGAACCCGACCGGTGGTACGAGCGACGCCAATGGTGGCTGGAAGAAAGCCGTGCACCCTTGGGAACCGGAGCAGGACTGGTGGACCACGAAATATGGCGCGTCCAACTCCAACCCTCGCAAACAGATGCCCCAGCCCCCGCTGCCGGCCCCATCACCCTTGACCTGGTGCGCCATGTCAACAGCGGCAGATGGCGGCTCCTTCGGATCCATTCCGCTGCGCCGGCACGCGCAGTAGAGCCAGACGAAGCAGCGTGAACCCTTGAGCTTTACCCACCTGCACGTCTCTACTGCCTTCAGCGCACACTACGGTGTCTCCTGGCCCGATGAACTCGCCCAAACAGCCGCAGCAGACGGCGCCACCGCACTGGCCTGCACGGACCGCGACGGCCTGTACGGCACCATCAAACACCTCAAAGCCTGCATGGACGCCGGCATCGATCCCATCGTCGGGGTGGACCTGGCAGTCTTCGACGACGACGGCGACCACCGCACCCAAGTCGCGGGCCGCGTCGTCGTACTCGCCCATGGCAACAACAACGGTGCCGGATACCGTGCACTCTGCCGGCTCATCTCCGACGCCCACGTACGCACCTCAGGCAAGGCAGGGGGAGTGATACCGGTAGCAGTCACCCGCGGTGAACTGGCATCAAGGACATTGGATCCCCAAACCCTCAAACCCGTGCTGACAGTCCTGATCGGACCCGACTCAGATGTAGGACAAGCCATGGGAGGCCGGAAGTACCTCCGGCCAAGAACACTCTTCAAACAATGGATCGACGCCATGCCTCCCGGCACGGTGGTCGCAGAAGTCGTCACGCACCTCAGCGCCCCCGGAGTTCCACTCAGCACCGCCCATGCCGTGCGGATGCTCAAACTGGCCCTCGAATACAACATCCCAGCAGTCCTCACCAACGCCGTGCGCTATTGCGCCCAGGACGGCGCCGCCACCGCAGACGTCCTGGACTCCGCACGCACCCTCAAATCACTCCCGGAACTTTCAGCAGCCCCCATGCTCCAACCAACAGGACAAGGTTGGCTCAAAAATGCCCATCACATGATCCAACTCGGCAAAGAAATCATGACCGCGGCAGGGCAAGGAAAAGCAGACCTCCACAAACTCCTCGCCAACACCGAAGCGCTCGCCGACAAATGCCGCATCGACCCCGTCCTGGACATGGGATGGAAAAAACCTGTGGTTCCAGAAGCATCCATTATCGGCATCGAGAACGACCCCATGGTGGAACTGACACAGCGGTGCCATGCCGGGATCACCAAACGATTCCCGGGCATCACGGGAGAAGCAGAAAAGCAGGTGCGCTCGCGGTTGGAGCATGAGCTTGGCATCATCGCACGGCTTGGCTTTGCTTCCTACTTCCTCACCGTTGCCGAGGTATCAAGAATGATCCTTGAAATGGGCGTCAGGGTTGCCGCAAGGGGATCCGGTGCATCCAGCTTGGTGAACTACCTGATTGATATCAGCCAAGTGGACCCGATCCGCCACGACCTCATTTTTGAACGCTTCCTGTCCGGCCGCCGGTCAACCCTCCCAGACATCGATATCGACGTCGAAAGCGCCGAAAGGCACAACGTCTACCGAAAGATCTTCGATCGCTTTGGTGCTGAGCGGGTCACCCTGATGAGCATGCAAAACGGGTACAGGGCCAGGGGAGCTGTTAGGGACGCAGGCCTCGCACTGGGAATGGATGACGGCGAAGTCGGCGAAATTGCCAAGCAGCTGTGGAGGTTCTCAGCGCGCAAATTCCGTGAGGCGCTGGTTGAGAAACCAGAACTGCGCTCCTTTGCAGAACGGGTGGAGCAAGGAGGCCTGGGCGAAAACCAGCAACTCGATCTCCTGGTGGACCTTACCGAAAGGTTGGACCGACTTCCCCGGCATATCTCCATGCATCCATGTGGTGTGATTTTGGGAGATGCGACCCTCTTGGACCGCACCCCTGTCCAGCCCAGCGGGTTGGGTCTGCCCATGAGCCAGTTCGACAAGCACGACATGGATCCCATGGGAATGCTCAAGCTCGATGTCCTGGGCGTTCGCATGCAAAGTGCCATGGCTTTTGCTGTCCGGGAAGTCATTCGCCTCCATCCTTCCAAAGCTGAAGTAGTAGCTGCCGGACGGCATCCTGTGAAACCGGGAGGGAAAGGTCCGGACTTTATCGCCGAGGACGGCAGGATCGATCTCAATGCAGTCCCCTTTGACGACGAACCCACTTTCGAGCTGATACGCAGCACCCACACACTGGGTTGTTTCCAGATTGAGTCCCCGGGGCAGCGGGAGCTCATTGGAAAGATGGCGCCCCGGGAATTCAATGACCTCATTATCGATATTTCACTCTTCAGGCCCGGGCCCATGAAATCTGACATGGTTCGGCCCTTCCTTGAACACAGGCATGGGTTCGCTCCTGAAAAGTATCCCCACCCTGACCTCAAACCTGCTTTGCAGGAAACGCATGGAGTGACCGTCTTCCATGAACAAATCCTCAAGACCTTCCATGTCATGACCGGATGCGGCTTGGACAGGGCTGACGAGTTCCGCCGCGCATTGGGCAATGAAGTCCTTGAGCCAGGAGTGGAGAGTTACTTTCGACGGGAAGCCATCAAGAATTACTCACCCGAGGTGGTGGACGCAGTGTGGGGAACGTTGAAAGCCTTTGGCAGTTTTGGCTTCTGCAAGGCCCATGGAGCAGCCTTTGCCGTACCCACCTATCAATCTGCATGGCTGAAAGCCCACCATCCGGAAGCCTTCCTGGCGGGACTATGGGAACACGACCCCGGGATGTACCCCAAGCGCCTCCTGGTGGCCGAAGCGCGCCGACTCGGCATCCCCATCCTGCCGTTGGACATCAACCGCAGCCAAGCGGAATACCGGGTGGAAAAAATCCAGGACGGTCCGCAGCAGGGCAAACTTGGCATCCGCCTGAGTCTCACGGGAATCTATGGGCTTTCGGGGGCTGAACTGAAGAGGATCGTGGCAGGCCAACCCTATGATTCCCTGGCGGACTTACGTGCCCGGGCAAGGGTGAGCAAGCCCAACATCAAAAGGCTCGCCCAGCTTGGGGCTTTTGATGTCCTCCATAAGGATTCCGGTGGCAAGGCCAACCGGGCTGACCTGGTGCACCACCTCCAGGCCCTACAAAGCAGTCCCACCAAGAAAACGTCCGACGTCATTGAAGGACAACTGTCCTTTGCATTGGGTGATATTGAGCTGCGGAACCTGGCGCCGGAACTTCCGGAGCCCTCCATGGTGGATAACGTCCGGGCAGAGCTTGACTTGATGGCGGTAGATGTCAGCGGGCACCTCATGGACAGCCATCGCCCTCTGCTGGACAAGCTCGGCGTTACCACGGCAGATAAGCTCCTTGGACTTCGCAACGGGACAGAGGTGCTGGTAGCGGGAGTGAGGGTTGCAACCCAAACCCCGCCCATGCGCGGTGGCAGGCGGGTGGTCTTCATCAG
The DNA here is from genome assembly GCF_054161505.1 of Arthrobacter sp. R3-55. Taxonomy (NCBI): domain Bacteria; kingdom Bacillati; phylum Actinomycetota; class Actinomycetes; order Micrococcales; family Micrococcaceae; genus Arthrobacter; species Arthrobacter sp. R3-55. Next base: position 2,016,593 of record NZ_CP096423.1, read on the forward strand.
CATCGATGACGGTACTGGTTGCGTGGACTCCGTCTTTTTCCATGAAGCCCAGGAAGAATCCGGACCCCTGCTGTTTGGCACCCGTTTGTTGCTGATCCGGGGAACCACCAGACGGACAGGTCCCAAGGGCATCAGCCTCAGCGCCACCAAAGCCTGGGACTTGAGCCGGCCGGAAACGTTGCCCTTTGCCGAACTCCTTCCTTCCGGCGGTGCTCCGCCGGATGAATACACCCACAGAGGTGCACTGCACGGCATCTCCAGGAACCTCGCCATCACTGGTCTGGGCAGCTGAACAGTGAGCTGCTGAGGGCTTCGGCGCGCTGCTTTGGCCGCCCCCGTGGAAGCAGATACGATTGACGGTGGCTGGCTGTGGTCCCCGTACGCCACAAGCTATGAAGCCTTAACCATGAATAGGAGACACCCGTGTCAGATGCCCAACAGATCACCCTCATCGTCGATGGCGAAGAGACCAAGGTGACGGAAGGGACTACCGGCGCGGAACTCTTCTTCGAGCGCCGCGACGTCGTTGTAGCCCGAGTCAACGGAGTGCTGACGGACCTTGACCAGGTCCTCGCCGAGGGCGCCAACATCGAAGGCGTCACCATTGAATCGCCCGACGGCCTCAATGTCCTTCGCCACTCCACCGCCCACGTCATGGCCCAGGCTGTGCAGCAGCTGCGCCCCGACGCCAAGCTTGGCATTGGCCCTTACATCACGGACGGCTTCTACTTCGACTTCGACGTCGCTGAGCCCTTCACCCCGGAAGACCTCCGCACCCTGGAAAAGATGATGCAGAAAATCATCAACCAGAACCAGAAGTTCGTCCGCCGTGTGGTTACTGAAGAAGAAGCCCGCGAAGCAATGTCCAACGAGCCCTACAAACTGGAGCTGTTGGGCAAGAAGAACGACTCAACCGACGCCGCTGAAGGCGTCAACGTTGAGGTCGGTGCCGGCGACATCACTATCTACGACAATGTGGATCGCAAGAGCGGCGAAAGCATCTGGTGCGACCTTTGCCGCGGTCCCCACCTGCAGAACACCAAAATCATCTCCAACGCCTTCGCATTGACGCGTTCTTCCGCTGCCTACTGGCTGGGCAACCAGAACAACCAGCAGCTCCAGCGCATCTACGGAACCGCCTGGCCCACCAAGGAAGCACTCAAGGCCTACCAGGAGCGGATTGCCGAAGCTGAGCGCCGCGACCACCGCAAGCTTGGCGTGGAGCTTGACCTCTTCTCCTTCCCTGACGAGCTCGGCTCGGGCCTTCCGGTCTTCCACCCCAAGGGCGGCATCATCCGCAAGGCCATGGAGGACTACTCCCGTCAGCGCCACGTGGATGCAGGCTACGAGTTCGTCTACACCCCGCACATCACCAAGGGCCACCTCTACGAGGTTTCCGGACACCTTGACTGGTACAAGGACGGCATGTTCCCCGCGATGCAGGTGGACGCCGAATTCAACGAAGACGGCAGCGTGCGCAAGCCGGCCCAGGACTACTACCTGAAGCCGATGAACTGCCCCATGCACAACCTGATCTTCCGCTCACGCGGCCGGTCCTACCGCGAGCTTCCGCTGCGCCTGTTCGAATTCGGATCGGTGTACCGCTACGAAAAGTCCGGCGTTGTCCACGGCCTGACCCGCGTCCGTGGCATGACACAGGATGACGCCCACATCTACTGCACCCGCGAGCAGATGAAGGACGAGCTCACCACCACGTTGAACTTTGTCCTGGGCCTCCTCAAGGACTACGGCCTGGACGACTTCTACCTGGAGCTCTCCACCAAGAACGAAGAAAAGTTCGTTGGTGACGACGCTGCTTGGGAGGAAGCTACCCGCACGTTGTCCGAGGTTGCCGCTGCCTCCGGCCTGGAACTGGTGCCGGATCCGGGTGGAGCTGCCTTCTACGGCCCTAAGATCTCGGTGCAGGCCAAGGACGCCCTCGGCAGGACCTGGCAGATGTCCACCATCCAGCTGGACTTCAACTTGCCGGAGCGCTTCGAGCTCGAGTACCAGGCTGCGGATGGAACCCGGCAACGTCCTGTCATGATTCACCGGGCACTCTTCGGATCCGTGGAACGCTTCATGGGCGTCCTCACGGAGCACTACGCAGGTGCGTTCCCCGCATGGCTCGCTCCCGTCCAGGTTGTGGGTATCCCGGTGGCCGAGACCTTCAACGACTACATGTTCGACGTCGTTGGGCAGCTTAAGGCGGCAGGCATCCGGGCCGAAGTGGACATCTCCTCAGACCGGTTCCCCAAGAAGATCCGCACGGCAAGCAAGGACAAGATTCCCTTCGTCCTGATTGCAGGCGGTGAGGACGCCGAGGCCGGTGCGGTCTCGTTCCGCTTCCGCGACGGCAGCCAGGACAACGGCGTGCCGGTGGCAGAGGCGGTCCGCAGGATTGTGGACGCCGTCAAGAACCGCGAGAGCTGACGGAACGGACACAGAGACGGTGCAGGAGAACACAGGCGCGGCGGCCGGGATTCCGGGCGACGCCGAGGTAACCGATGACTTCGGATTGGCGGGCGTGCCGGACGCGTTTCAGCGCCTGTGGACTCCGCACCGCATGGCCTACATCAAGGGCGGGCAGGATCAGTTCAAGAACAAGGACGACTGCCCGTTCTGTGTAGGGCCCACACGCTCGGACGAGGAATCCCTGATCGTGTACCGGGGAAGGACCTGCTATGTGGTCTTGAACCTTTTCCCGTACAACCCGGGGCACTTGCTGATATGCCCCTACCGCCATGTCCCCGACTACACGGACATCACGGTGGAGGAGACGGCAGAGTTCGCCGACCTCACCCAAACCGCCATGCGGGTACTGCGGAAAGTGTCCAACCCCAGTGGCTTCAACCTTGGGATGAACCAAGGCGTCACCGGTGGCGCGGGAATCGCAGCACATCTCCACCAGCACGTGGTTCCGCGCTGGGGTGGGGACGGCAACTTCTTCCCCATCATCGCCCAGACCAAGGCCATCACGCAGACATTGGACGAAGTCCGCAAGCTCGTGGCCGAAGCCTGGCCGGGGGAGTCGAATGCTCAATAGGCATGCGCGCGGCTTCTTCACATCACTTTTCACACCACTTGCGCGTTGGCTCCTCAAGATCGGCGTGTCCCCTGACGCGGTGACCATGGCGGGCACGGCCGGCTGGGCGGCCTTGTACTGTACCCGCTGGGGCACCTCTGGTGGGGTTCCGTGGTGGTGGCTTTCTTCGCCTTCTCCGACGTTGTTGATGGCATCATGGCACGGCTTCAAGGCAGGAGCGGAGGCTGGGGCAATTTCCTGGATTCCACCCTGGACCGTTTGGCCGACGGAGCGATCTTTGCGGGCATTACCATCTGGTTCTTCACCCACGGTGAGGATCCCGCGATCGGAACTGCCGCCGTCGTCTGCCTTGTCCTGGGCATGGTTGTCTCCTACGCCAGGGCAAAAGCTGAATCACTGGGCTATCAGGCCAGTGTGGGCATCGCGGAACGGGCTGAGCGTTTGGCATCCGTACTGCTCATTACGGGCCTGACCGGTTTGGGCCTCCCGCCCGTGGTGCTGTTCGGGACACTGGTCCTGCTGGCATTGGCGAGCGTCGTGACCATCATCCAGCGGATGTCCGCAGTGCACCGGCAGGCCCTGGCCGAGACTGACGAAGCTGCTGCCGGCTAGCGACTAACCTCCCACCCGTTCGCAGGGAACTGGCAAACGGCCAAACCCGTCCCTTGGCTGTTGTGCACCTGTCCTACCACAGCCCCGTTTGTTGCCCGTCAAGAGGGTAATGAATGTACTGCCACCATGGAACGTGCGACTACTATTACTAGTACTTGGTCACCTTGACCTGAAACCCGGTGTGCGCTGATTGCGGTCGTGTGGCTGCGCGTGCCTCCGGCAAAAAGGTCGTTTATCTACCCATAGGGGTTTTTGTGTCTACACCAGATGTAAGCAACGAAGCCGGTTCGTCCGCGAACAGCGTCACGGGCAGCAGCCGCGTAAAGCGGGGCATGGCGGAGATGCTCAAGGGCGGCGTCATTATGGACGTCGTTAACGTCGAGCAGGCCCGCATCGCCGAGGATGCCGGTGCTGTGGCTGTCATGGCGCTCGAGCGCGTTCCGGCCGATATCCGTGCCCAGGGCGGCGTGTCCCGCATGTCCGATCCCGACATGATCGATGCGATCATCGCGGCCGTGTCCATCCCGGTGATGGCCAAGGCCCGGATCGGCCACTTCGTCGAAGCCCAGGTCCTGCAGTCCCTCGGTGTTGACTACATCGACGAGTCCGAGGTCCTGACCCCGGCCGACTACATCAACCACATCGACAAGTGGAACTTCACCGTTCCCTTCGTCTGCGGTGCCACGAACCTTGGTGAGGCGCTGCGCCGCATCAACGAGGGCGCGGCGATGATCCGTTCCAAGGGCGAGGCCGGCACCGGCGATGTTTCCAACGCCACCGGGCACATGCGCAAGATCCGCTCGGAAATCGCCAAGCTCGCAGCCCTCCCCGAGGACGAGCTGTACGTTGCGGCCAAGGAACTGCAGGCCCCGTACGAACTGGTCAAGGAAGTTGCCGCTACCGGCAAGCTCCCCGTCGTGCTGTTCACCGCCGGCGGTATTGCGACTCCGGCTGACGCTGCGATGATGATGCAGCTCGGCGCCGATGGTGTGTTCGTTGGTTCGGGTATCTTCAAGTCCGGCAACCCGGCAGAGCGCGCCGCCGCCGTCGTGAAGGCCACCACGTTCCATGATGATCCCGATGTCATCGCCAAGGTCTCCCGCGGCCTCGGCGAAGCCATGGTGGGCATCAACGTTGACGAGATTCCCCAGCCCCACCGCCTCGCAGAGCGCGGCTGGTAGGTCTCACTTGCGCCCGGTGGGCGCTGATCCTCTGTGTGCTATCCCCGCTCTCGCTGCCGCAAGTTTGTAGGTGGCCGGGGCGGGGGCCCTTTTACGCACACTGCCGGATCAGCGCCCACCGTTCCGTTTTTTAGCTGTATGGGTTAGTTCAGTCCCCGGCGCTTAAGAAGGGGTTCCAGCTTGGCGTCCCTGCCCCGGAAGGCTTGGAAGGATTCCAAGGGATCGCGGCTGTTGCCGCGTGAGAGCAGCTCGGCGCGGAATCGCTCTCCGTTGGAACGGGTCAGTCCGCCGTTCTCCTTGAACCACTCCACGGTATCGGCATCAAGTACCTCGCTCCAGATGTAGGAGTAATAGCCTGCCGCGTATCCAGCGCCGGCAAAGATGTGCTGGAAGTAGCCCGTCCTGTATCGCGGCGGAATGAGCGGGTGCGCAATACCGGCGTCGGCAAGGGCTTTGGCCTCGAAGTCGATAACGTGATCGGGCACATCGGATTCCGAAAGGACGTGCCATGCAAGGTCCAGGAGCGCAGCCCCAAGATACTCGGTGGTGGCGAAGCCTTCGCCCCACAGCAGTGAATCATTGAGCTTGTCCACGGTGGCTTGGGGCAGGGGTTCGCCCGTGGAGTAGTGGCGGGCATAGTTGGCCAGGATTTCCGGCCACATGATCCACATCTCGTTGACCTGCGAAGGGTATTCCACAAAGTCACGCGGAACAGAGGTTCCAGAGAAGCGTGGGTACGTGACGTTCGAGAACAGGCCGTGCAGTGCATGTCCGAACTCGTGAAAAACAGTGCGGACCTCGTCCAGGGAAAGCAATGTGGGTTCGCCGGGAGCCGGCTTGGTGATGTTGAGGTTGTTGATCACCACGGGGCGTGTTTCCAGCAGGCCGGACTGTTCCACCAAGGAATTCATCCAGGCCCCACCACGCTTTGAAGCACGGGTGTAGTAATCCCCCAGGAACAACCCGATTCCTTGGCCATCCTCGTCGCGCACCTCCCAGACGCGCACGTCAGGGTGGTATCCAGCAAGGTCGGACCGCTCGTGGAAGGTGACGCCGTACAACTGGGTTGCAGCATGGAAAACGCCGTCTGCGAGCACCGTGTCCAAGCTGAAATACGGACGCAGCGCTTGCTCGTCAACCTCGTACTTCTCCTTGCGGACCCGTGCAGAGTAGAAAGCCCAATCCCACGGCTCCAGGTCATGTCCGGCGGATGCCGCCAACGCCTCAGCCTCGGATTGGGCGTTCCGCACTGCGGCGGGAGCCAGTCGTCCAAGCATGGCCTTGACCTCCCCGAAGTCCGGTGCGGTCTGTTGGTCCACCACCAGTTCTGCATAGTTGGCAAAGCCCAGGAGCCGGGCCTTCTCCGCCCGCAACCGGACAGTAGCTCTTACGAGGTCCCGCACATCCAAGGTCCCGCCGCTGGTGCCACGTGCGAGGGATGCCTCATACAAACGACGCCGGATGCCTCGGTTTTCCAGCGACGCTATGGCCGGCTGGTTGCTGGGTTGGATCAGGGTCAGCAAGTACTTGCCGTCGTGTCCGGCTGCTTTGGCTGCCTCGGCGGCCCCCGCAACATCCTCAGCAGGTAAACCGGCCAGGTCTGCGGCGTCGTCGAGGAGGAGAGCTGCCGACTTCATGCCTTCCTTGACACGCTGGCCGAATTCGGTGCCCAAGCGCGAGAGTTCTGCATTGACATCCCGCAAGCGTTGTTGTCCAACGGCATCGAGTTGGATACCGGACTGGCGGAATTCCTTCAGGTATTCCTCCACCAGACGCGAGGATTCCGGGTCAAGATCCGAGACGTCGATCGCGGCGAAGCGTTCATACAGGGCGCGATTCATGTACACCGCGTCCTGGTGCGCTGAAAACTTGGGCGACAATTCCGTTTCGAGCGCCTTGATTTCCTCTGATGCATCCGCCGAAACCAGAGTGAAGAATGCTGCACCCGCCCTTTGCAGAAGGCGGCCGGATTGTTCCATGGCCAGGGCCGTGTTCTGGAAGGTCACCGGATCGGAGGTGTTGGTGATGGCATCGATTTCCCGCAAGTGCACGGTCAGTCCGGCATCAATAGCTTCGGCGTAGTGCCCGGGGTTCATGCCGGCGAAGGGCGGAAGGCCATACGGCAGGGGGCTGGGGCTCAGCAGGGGATTGGTCATGAAGTGACTCTTTCACGTAAGAATCCGGTCCTCAAGGGCGGCACGCCCGGGTGGAACGGGTCTTCAGCCGTAGGATGAAAGCCATGGGGAATATCACATCCGCTGCCCGACGCGTCCGTCTTTCACGGCCACTGTTTGCCATGGTGACAGCGGCGGCTGCGTTTTCGTTGGGGGCCTGTGGGGTCATTGCCGAATCCGATGACCAGAACCGCAGCGCTGCGGCCTCGGCTCCGGCTTCCGAGTCGCCAACACCGACGCGTACCCCCGCGCCGAACCCTACGCCCGGCAAGGGGCCGGCCTGCCCCGAGCTTCGATGCACCTCCATCACCGTAACCGGTGACATGCTGGTCCACACCCAGCTATGGCAACAGGCAAGGGCCGACGCCGCGGCAGCCGGCCTTCCGGGATACACGTTCGTCCCACTCCTCGAAGGCCAGCGGCGCTATATCCGGAACAGCGATCTCGCCATCTGCCACCAGGAAACACCCGTGGCGACGCCCGAGGGGCCTTTCTCGGCCTATCCGTCCTTCAACGTTCCGCCGCAGATCATTACGGCTTCCAAGGACGTCGGCTATCAGGCGTGCACCACGGCCAGCAACCACACCATCGACCGGGGGACTGAGGGCCTTCTACGGACACTTGATGCCCTGGACGCGGCCGGGCTTAAGCACACCGGCTCCTACCGGACCGAGGCCGCTTCCAAGGAAATCCTCATGCTGGAATCGGATGCGGCCAAGGTAGCTCTCATCATCGGGACATACGGCCACAACGGTCAAATCCCTGAGTACCCCTGGCTGGTGGACGAGCTTGATCCTGCTGTCATGATTGCCAAGGCAACGCAGGCCAGGGCCCTCGGAGCGGACATCGTCCTGGGAGTGATGCATGCAGGGGATGAGTACGCCAGCGAAGCCAACGTCCAGCAGCAGGACGTTGCGCACGCCCTGGTGGACAGCGGCCAGTTCACCATGATTTATGGACACCACACGCATTCCGTGCTGCCGATCGAGAATTACAAGGGCACGTGGATTGTTTACGGATTGGGCAACGGTGTCACGGAGTTGTCGCCGTGGTACGTGCTCAACAATGAAGGATTGCTGGTGAGGGCCCAGTTCAGCCAGAACGCGGCAGGAGCATGGACAGCCTCGGACCTTGCCTGGGCGCCGTCGGTGATTGTCCGGGATCCCTACCGATGGTGCTCGGTGGCCAGCGATGCTCCACAGGGAGTCTGCGCATCACCGGGAGCCGACGCAGCTACCCACCAACGAACCAAAACGGTGGTCGAGTCCATGGGCGCAGCGGCTGCAGGCGCCCACGAACTGTTGATCACCAAGGAGAAATAGCGCCTATCGCGGCCGGCGCGCGGCGTGTTCGCGCGCGAGGCGGGCGTAGTCGTCGTCGGGCGTTCCCGGAACAAAGGTGCCGTACTTGCGCTCAGCTGCTGTCCGGATGAGGAAGTCGGCAATCGCCGGATTCTTCGGCAGCAACGATCCGTGGAGGTAGCTGGCCACCACATTGTTGTAGCGCGCGCCCTCGTGCCCGTCCTTGCTGTTGTTTCCCGCACCTTTGGTGACGGTTCCAAGAGGCTCGACGCCGGGACCAAGGGTGGTCTGCCCGCTGTGGTTCTCGTAACCCATGATGTCTCCGAACTCGGAGGACTTCATGATGACGTTTCCGATCAGCCGCTCATCCGTACCGTGGGTTTCGACGTCCAGGATCCCGATCCCGGGAATGACCGGCCCGGCGCTGGTCTTGAAGAACTTCCCGAAAAGCTGGTAGAGACCACAAATCACCAGCATGGGAGCCCCATCTTCGGCCATACCCCGCAGGTGGTCCGCGCGGGCTTGGAGGTCGTCCTGGATGACCAGCTGGCCACTGTCCTGACCGCCTCCACCGACCACAATATCGATGTCCTCGGGGAACTCGTCACCCACGTTGTACTCCAGCAATTCCGGAGTGTATCCGTGCCACTTGATCCTTTTTTGGAGGACAAGCGCGTTGCCCCAGTCTCCGTAGATGTTCATCTCCCGGGGGTAGAGCTGGAGGACGCGAAGGGTTCCCTTGCCGGGCTGCGGGGATTCGGGGTGTGCGGGGCCGGCCTGTGATTCCAAGGTCATGAGACCACCTCAACTATGGTGATTTTGGCTAGTTCGCGGCGGATGGCGAGCATGGAGGTGTACGTGCAGAAAATTCGTTTGGGCTTGCCTCGCGAACCGTTGATGAAGGTGCGCAAAGCGGCGGTGATGTCTGGTTCCACCACACCGAAAGGCACTTCGTCGTACTGCAACCGCAACGCCATGTCGTAAGCGCGGACTCCGGTGAGGACCTCCACGCCGTCCTCGCGCAATGATTCGAACTCCACGTCCCAGAGCCAGGACATGTCCCTGCCGTCCGCGTAGTTGTCGTTAATGGCAATCATCGTGGCGTACCCGCCGGCAGGGAAGGACTTCAGGCCGAGCCGGAATCCGCTGGGGTTCTTCACCAGGACAAGTTCCAGTGGCTGACCATCCACGGTGAGGCTTTCACCGCGACCAAAAGCGGGGGCTACTTCGCCCAGGGCTTTGACAAGCCTGGGGGTGTCGACAGGCCCGGTACCGAGGACGGCGCGTGCCAGGGACAGTGCGGCAGCTGCGTTGAAAATGTTGTAGACGCCGCGAAGCTTCATGGAGGTACTTACGGTTTCGCCGTCGAACTCAAAGTCTGCGTCCTGCGCACCTACCCGTCGGAGTACGACGTCGGCAGCCGGCAGGTCTACTGACTCACCGGTCGAGGCAGCAACGGACGTTCCGGACGGCGACGGGCCGGAGCCGGAGGTGCGCATTTCATCGTCATTCGGAAAGGTGCTGCGCAGGGATTCATCGAGTCCGAAGTAACGGATTTCCGGATGGTATGGCGCATCAACGACGTTGATGACCTCCGAAATACGGGCAACGCGGGGGTCCTCGCGGTTCAGTACCACGGTGTCCGTTGTCCTGGACGCGATGTGTTCCAAAAGTCGGGCCGTCTTATCGATTTCGCCGAAGCGGTCCAATTGGTCGCGAAGAACATTCAAAAGGAGGCTGAAGCGGGGCTGGACCTTGTTGACGAAATGCACTGCATGGGCTTCGTCAAGTTCCAGGATGGCGATGTCTGCATCAAGCCGTCCGCGCCAGTCCACCTCGCCCAGGAGGGAGGCAGCGACGCCGCGGGTGAAGTTGCTTCCGGAGCGGTTGGTGAAGACTTTCAGGCCTTGGCTTTCGAGCAGTTCCACCACCATTTTGGTGGTGGTGGTCTTGCCGTTGGTGCCGCTGACCACGGCCACGCCGTGGGGAAGTGAAGCCAGCGTTCGCTGCATGAAGCCGGGGTCGATTTTCTCGACCACCAAGCCGGGAAAAGCCGATCCTCCGCCCCGAAGCCGGGACAGTGTGCGGACCAGCTTGCCGAGGGGGACGCTGAAGGAAAGCATGCTCTGTAATATATCCCAGTCAGGGCATGGAACCTGGTTTCAGGCCAGACCCCGAAGGTCGCTGAAGACCCTGCCCCTGGCGCAGCGCACTATGATGGATCAATGACCAACCCCCTTTCCGACGCTTCATCGCGCGTGGGTTCAGGACTCAGGATCGGCGTACTGGCACTCCAGGGCGACTTCCGCGAGCATATCCACGCAGTGGAGGCCGCTGGAGCCACCGGTGTGGGCATCCGCCGGCCGTCCGAGCTGGACGATATTGACGGCCTGATCATTCCCGGCGGCGAATCCACCGCCATTGACAAATTGTCGCGCATTTTCGATCTCCGCGAGCCGATCCGGAAGCGAATAGCAGACGGACTTCCGGCCTACGGATCCTGTGCCGGAATGATCCTGCTGGCCGATGAGATCGCCGACCCCGCCAAAGATCTCAGCGGTAATCCGCAGCAGACTTTCGGGGGCCTGGACATCACCGTCCGGCGAAACGCCTTTGGGCGCCAACGCGAATCGTTCGAGACGGACCTTGATTTCAAGGGGCTCGACTTCAGCGCCGGAGAATCCGGCGTGGATCCCGTCCATGCTGTTTTCATCCGCGGGCCGTGGGTGGAACGCGTCGGCGCCGACGTCGAAATCCTGGCGCAGGTTGATCCCGAACACGCCAGCCACACGGCAGCTTTGCATGGAGTGGCTAGAATTGTTGCAGTGCGCTCCGGCCACCTGCTGGCCACCTCCTTCCATCCGGAAGTGACTGGGGAGAAGCGTGTGCATGAACTCTTTATTCGAATGATCAGAGGAGAAGCGTAAAGCATGTCAGGCCACTCCAAATGGGCGACCACCAAGCACAAAAAAGCCATCATTGACAGCCGGCGTGCAAAGTCGTTCGCAAAACTGATCAAGAACATCGAAGTAGCAGCCCGGATGGGCGGCCCGGACCTCGCCGGAAACCCCGGATTGGAACTCGCGGTCACCAAGGCCAAGAAGACTTCGGTACCCAACGACAACATCGATCGGGCCATCAAGCGTGGAGCCGGCCTCACGGGCGAGGTAGTCGACTACACCGAGATCATGTACGAAGCCCGCGGTCCGCAGGGCTCTGCATTGCTGATCGAATGTTTGACCGATAACAAGAACCGGGCGGCTTCGGAAGTCCGCCTCGCCATTTCGCGCAACGGCGGCACCATAGCCGACCCCGGATCGGTCAGCTACCTCTTTGCCCGCAAGGGTGTTGTGGTCCTGCCGAAGAACGGCCTCAGCGAAGACGACATCCTGATGGCTGTCTTGGAAGCCGGCGCCGAGGAAGTGAAGGACAGTGGCGAAAACTGGGAAATCCATTCCGAGCCCTCCGACCTCCAGGCCATCCGTGACGCACTCAAGGAGGCCGGCATCGATTACGAAACCGATGAGGCCGAGTTCGTTCCGTCAATGCAGGTGGAACTTGATGTTGATGGCGCCAAGAAGTTCATGAAGCTCGTCGATGCCCTGGAAGATCTGGACGACGTCCAGAACGTGTACAGCAACGCGGACTTCAGCGAGGAAGTGCAGGCTGCCCTCGACGCCGAGTAGGCGGGGCAGCAAACAATAGTGATAAAAAACAGGAAGGCCCGGACTTGACTCTTCGCGTATTAGGAGTCGATCCGGGCCTCACCCGTTGCGGCATAGGCGTAGTGGACATTGAGCGGAACCGCAGGGCCACCATGGTGGCTGTCGGAGTAGTAGGTACCTCTGCGGAACTGACCCTGGACAAACGCCTGCTGGTCATCGCTGAAGCGATCGATGAGTGGCTGGACCGGCACGAGCCCGACGTGGTCGCCGTCGAACGCGTTTTTTCGCAGATGAACGTCAGCACCGTGATGGGAGTCGCCCAGGCGTCCGGCGTAGTCATCGCTGCGGCGGCTCGTCGCGGCATTCCGGTTGCCCTGCATACACCCTCTGAGGTCAAAGCCGCAGTGACCGGTAGCGGCACCGCGAATAAAGACGCTGTCACAAAGCTCGTGACTAAAATACTGCGCCTGGATGCGCCGCCGAAGCCCGCAGATGCTGCGGACGCCTTGGCCCTTGCCCTGACCCATGCGTGGAGGGCGGGAAGCGGAATGGGCGCAGCTGGTGGCTCCACGGGGGCCGGTTCGCTGACTCCGGCCCAAAAGGCGTGGGCCGATGCCGAAGCAAAAGCGCGCCGCGCACGGTGATTTCCCACCGCTCTTGTTAGGGTATTCGTAGATATGTTCGGATAGTCCGCTTGGGCCGCAATCATTCAGGAGCCGGGTCTTGATCAGTTTTCTCCGTGGAACCGTAGCCCACGTGGGTTTGTCCACCGCCGTCATTGACCTCAACGGTGCGGGTATGAGCGTGTTCGCCACCCCACAGACCCTGAGCCACCTCAAGGTCGGAACAGAAGCCAAGCTTTTCACTTCCATGATCGTCCGTGAAGATTCCCTCACGCTGTTCGGTTTTGCCGATGATGACGAACGCGAAGTTTTCGACGTCCTGCTCAGCGTCAGCGGCGTGGGGCCGAGACTGGCACTGGCGGTTCTGGCCGTGCATGAACCCGAAGCCATTCGGGTAGCAGCGCACACCGGAGACGGCAAGGCTTTTACCAAAGTCCCCGGCATCGGGCCGAAGGTGGCCGGGCGGATTGTGCTCGAACTCGCTGGCAAGCTGGTTCCGCACGGCACCGGCTCAGCAACTGCTGCTGCCCAGGTTGCCACCAGCGCCGACTGGAAACCGCAGGTAGTGGCCGCGATGACAAGCCTGGGCTGGTCCGAGAAGGACGCCACCGGGAGCATCGACAAAGCCATGGCCGACTCTCCGGACCTCGTGGAGGCCGGAAATGTTGCTCAGATCCTCCGCGCCACCCTGCGGTGGCTGGGTCAGGACGGCGCCCGCGCCGGCAACCGCGTAGGCAGCCGTGGCTGAGCAGTCACTCGTCAACGGGGGAGAGGAGCCGGAAGAGCGGGTCATTGAGGCCGCACTCCGCCCAAAAAACCTGCATGATTTCGTCGGCCAGCACCGTGTCCGCAAGCAGCTGGCCCTTGTCCTCGAAGCGTCAAAAATGCGGGGCCGCAGTGCCGACCACGTGTTGATGTCCGGGCCCCCGGGCCTTGGCAAAACAACCTTGGCCATGATCATCGCGGCCGAAATGAACGCACCCTTGCGGATCAGCAGTGGTCCCGCCATCCAGCACGCAGGCGACCTCGCAGCCATTCTCTCTTCCCTGTCTGAAGGGGAGGTCCTGTTCCTGGACGAGATCCACCGGATGTCCCGGCCCGCAGAGGAAATGCTCTACATGGCCATGGAGGACTTCCGGGTAGACATTGTGGTGGGCAAGGGAGCTGGTGCTACGGCCATACCCCTGGAGCTGCCTCCGTTCACGTTGGTAGGAGCCACTACCCGTGCCGGCCTCCTGCCGGGTCCATTGCGTGACCGCTTTGGCTTTACCGGTCACCTCGAGTTCTACTCGGTTGCTGAATTGGAGCTTGTGCTTCGACGATCTGCCGGGCTGCTGGACCTTAAGGTAAATTCAGCCGGCTTTACCGAGATCGCCGGACGGTCCCGGGGTACTCCGCGAATTGCCAACCGGCTCCTTCGCCGCGTCCGTGACTGGGCTCTGGTTCACGGCATTGAGCAAATCGATGCGCGGTCGGCCTCAGCGGCCTTGGATATGTATGAAGTGGATGCGCGGGGTCTGGACCGGCTGGACCGTTCAGTGCTGGAAGCACTCATTACCAAGTTCAACGGCGGCCCTGTGGGGTTGTCCACGCTGGCAATCGCCGTGGGGGAGGAGCCTGAAACGGTGGAAACGGTGGCCGAGCCGTTCCTGGTACGTGAAGGACTTTTGGGGCGTACCCCGCGGGGCCGCATCGCCATGGCATCCGCATGGACGCACCTAGGCTATGCCGTGCCGGCCGGGGTCTTCGGCCAGGAGGCCCTGGCGCTCTTCGGCGACGATGAAAACCACGCCGAAAGCGTAGATACCATCGGTTAACACGCCGTGTTCAGCTTTTCCCTCTAGACTGGTATGACGCTCGGCACGTTCGAGTCCTTGATCCATGCACCCGCACTGCGGATGTGCCAGGGACGTTGCCGTGAACCAAAACGTAAGTACAGAACGGAACTTCCCTGTGGATCCAATGACCATATTGCTGTTCGTCATGCTTGGACTCTTTGTCTTCATGATGTTCCGCCGCAACAAGAAGACCCAGCAGCAGCAGGCTGAGATGCAGTCCAAGTTCGCTCCGGGCGTCGACGTCATGACCAGTTTTGGTCTCTTTGGCCGCATCGTCTCCATCGATGAAGCCGAGAACAAGGTCGTCATCGAACTTTCCCCGGGCAACGAGGCCACGGTTCACCGCCAGGCCGTCACCAAGGTAGTCGAAGCGCCCGCTGAAGAAGCCCCGGTTGTCCCGGACGACGCTTCTTCCCTGACTACCGCAGATACTGAAGCTCCTGCCGTAGTGGAGACGCCCGAAGAAACCATTGCGCGCCTCAACAAAGAGGACAAGAAGGACAACTAGGATCGTCAGGCGCGGCACCCCCGCGCAAGGCAACTTCTACGGCAGCTGAGAGCCGCCGGCAGACGCTTACCCGCGTTGGCCGGCGGCTGTCCGGCGATAACAGGAAGATCGATAATGGCACGGACCGGCCCCAAAAATTCAGCCCGCAGGGTGCTGACCTGGCTTGGAGCAATATTCGTTGTACTCACCGCTGTCCTGGGTGGCGGAGTCTTGACTGGCAACGCCAGCTGGGCTCCCAAGCTTGCCTTGGACCTTGAAGGCGGTACCCAGATGATCCTGGCCCCCAGGGTCGAAGGATCCAGCGAGATCAACGAAGAGCAGCTCAATCAGGCAGTTGCCATCATCCGTCAGCGTGTTGACGGCTCGGGCGTTGCTGAAGCAGAGATCAGCACCCAGTCCGGCCGCAATGTGGTGGTCAGCCTCCCGGGAACACCTTCCAAGGAAACCCGCGATCTGATCCAGGCCTCGGCCGACATGAACTTCAGGCCAGTCATTACCTATGGCGATCCCGCTGCCGTTCCCGCGGAATCACGCACCCCGGATGACCAGCTGAACAAGCCGACGGCGGAGCCGGCCAACGCGAGTGATACCAATTGGATTACCCCGGAAGTCCAGAAGGAATTTGAAGCACTCGATTGCGTCAATCCTTCGACTGAAAGGCGCGAACGCTCCGATCCGGCCAAACCTCTTGTCACCTGCGAAGCTGCTACGGCCACCACTCCGGCTATCAAGTACATCCTTGGCCCGGTAGAGGTCCGAGGCCAGGACATCAGCGATTCCACTTTCTCCCAGGTGCAGGGCGCCCAAGGGTCCGTCACCAACTCCTGGGGTGTGAACATCGTCTTCAACGGCGATGCCACAGAGAAGTTCAAGGCCGTTACGGAGCGGCTCAACCAGTACTACGTAGCGGCACAGGCCCAGGGATCGGACGATCCCAAGTCCCAGTTCGCGATCGTGCTGGACGACAAAGTCATCTCCGCGCCGCGTTCCCTGGCCGTGATTACTGACGGTCGCCCCCAGATCACCGGCAACTTCACGCAGGCTACTGCCAAGGCATTGTCCGATCAGCTCCGTTACGGTGCCCTGCCCATCAGCTTCGAGATCCAATCGCAGGAGCAGATCTCGGCCACCCTTGGTGGAGACCAGCTTCGCCTCGGGCTGCTGGCAGGCATGATCGGCTTGCTGCTGGTGGTTGTCTACTCACTCTTCCAATACCGGGCCCTTGGCCTTGTCACCATTGCGTCCCTGGTGGTGGCTGGTGTGCTGACGTATCTTGCCATTGCGATCCTTGGGTGGACCGAGAACTATCGGCTCTCCCTTGCCGGTGTGGCTGGCTTGATCGTGGCCATCGGACAGACCGCGGACTCCTTCATCGTCTACTTCGAGCGCATCCGTGATGAGTTGCGCGACGGACGTGGGCTGGTATCCGCCGTCGAAAACGGCTGGAAGCGCGCCAAGCGCACCGTACTGGCCTCCAAGGCCGTCAACCTCCTCGCCGCCTTGGTCCTGTACTTCGTGGCCGTCGGCAACGTCCGCGGCTTCGCCTTCACCTTGGGCCTGACAGCACTGGCCGACCTCCTGGTCGTGTTTATGTTCACGCATCCCATGCTGCAGGTTCTGGCGCGCACCAAGTTCTTCGGCGAAGGGCACCGTTTCTCCGGCCTTTCCCCGGACCGTCTTGGCGCAGTTCCCCTGTACCGTGGCGCCGGCCGGCTCCGCACCCCTGATGAAAAACCATCGCCGGTGCGTGCGCGCAACACTGGAGCCGTTGCCGAGGCTGAACGCCGCATGACCATCGCCGAACGGCGCCTTGCCGAGAAGGGCCAGCTGACCGGCTCGTCCAAGGCAACCAAGGAGGAGAAGTAATGACTACGAGCTTCGCAACCTTCGGCCATGAGCTGTACACGGGCAAGCGCTCGTACAACTTCGTCAATTCGAAGAAGATCTGGTTCATCATCGCGGCCGTTGCAGTGGCCCTGTCAATCCTTATTCCGGTGGCCAAGGGCGGTTTTAACCTGGGCATCGAATTCCGTGGCGGCTCGGAGTTCACTGTCTCCAATGTCAGCAGCACGGACGCGAGCCTCGGCGAGAAAGCGGTCCACGACGTCGTTCCCGGCGCCATTCCGCGCGTCGCGAACGTTGCCGGCGACACCATGCGGATCCAAACGGACCAACTGACCGATGACGAGACCAACCGCATCAAGGAGGGTCTGACCAGCGCTTACGGGGTCACTGAAAATGAGGTGACGTCAAACTTCGTCGGACCCACCTGGGGGCAGGACGTCACCAGGCAGGCACTGATCGGACTGGTGGTCTTCGTTGCCTTGGCGGCTGTCCTGATGGCCTTGTACTTCCGGACCTGGAAAATGTCGTTGTCCGCCCTCGTGGGCATGCTGGTCACGATGTTCATCACGGCCGGTGTCTACGCCTTGAGTGACTTCGAAGTGACGCCGTCGGCCATCATCGGCTTCCTGACCGTCTTGAGTTACTCGCTGTACGACACCGTGGTGGTGTTCGACAAAATCCGTGAGAACACAGCGGACATTTCCACTTCCACCCGCCGCACCTTCGGCGAAGAGGTCAACCTGGCCGTCAACCAAACGCTGGTCCGCTCCATCAACACCATGATGGTTGCTGTGTTGCCGGTTGCCGCTATCCTCTTCATTGGTGCCGGGCTCCTCGGTGCGGGCACGCTGCGCGACCTTTCGCTGGCCCTGTTCGTCGGGATCCTGATCGGCACGGCAGCGACCATCTTCATCGCGGCTCCCCTCTATGCTTGGCTGCGGCAGGGTGAGCCGGACCTCGTGAAGCAGGCAAAGAAGGTAGCCCACCGCAGGGCTGAAGTCACCGTATAAGTTCCTTGCAACGCCTTGGTTACACCGAAGAGCCGGTCTCCGCACATGTGTGGAGACCGGCTCTTTGACTTGCCCGTCCGGTCGTCATGTGCTGCCCATTTGCAGAAGCATTCACCTGCGGGAATAGACTGGGAGAATTAAATCGGTTGTGAGGGGTACTTCTGTGGAAGAACGTGCGACGTCGGCACCACCGGCGGGCGGGGAAGACGGCCACAAGACTGTGGCGGTTCCGGCAACAAGCATGGCTGGACGGACTGCGGGAGCTGTTCCGGTGGATACCCCTGGCGTGCGTCCCACGTTCCCGGGACGGCGGGAGCGGACCCGTTCCCGGCTCGCCCGCCTGACCGGCAGGGGTGTGGCTCCTTACTCTCCAATCCTGGAACCGCTGCTGCGAACGGTACGGGCCAATAACCCCAAAGAAGATTTCGACCTGATCCAGCGGGCCTTCACCGTTGCAGAGCGGAGCCATCAGGGCCAGAAACGCAAGAGTGGCGACCCCTACATCACCCATCCCGTGGCGGTGGCCACCATCCTTGCCGAGCTGGGTATGACAGGCACCACGCTGGCAGCTGCATTGCTTCACGACACCGTGGAGGACACCCCGTACACACTTGCTGACCTGACACGGGACTTTGGTCCTGAGGTTGCCATGCTGGTGGACGGCGTGACCAAGCTGGACAAGGTCAGTTTCGGCGAAGCCGCCCAATCGGAGACCGTCCGCAAGATGGTCGTGGCCATGGCCAAGGACATCCGGGTCCTGATGATCAAGCTGGCCGACCGCTTGCACAACGCACGTACTTGGCGTTTTGTCTCTGCTGAGTCATCCTCCCGCAAGGCTCGCGAGACGCTGGAGATCTTCGCCCCGCTGGCTCACCGCCTGGGCATGAATACCATCAAGTGGGAGCTCGAAGACCTTTCCTTCGCTGCCCTCTATCCCAAGGTGTATGAGGAAATCGTGCGCATGGTGGGGGACCGTACACCGGAGCGCGAGAAGAGCCTCAGTGTCATTCGCAACCAGATAGCCGATGACCTCCGCACCGCCAGGATCAAGGCGACCATCACCGGTCGTCCAAAGCACTACTACTCCATTTACCAGAAGATGATCGTCCGGGATAAAGACTTCGACGACATCAACGACCTCATGGGCGTACGTGTCCTGGTGGACTCGGTCCGCGACTGTTACGCCGCACTGGGTACCTTGCATTCGCGATGGAACCCCCTGCCGGGCAGGTTCAAGGACTACATCGCCATGCCCAAGTTCAATATGTACCAATCGCTGCACACCACTGTGATTGGCCCGGGCGGCAAGCCCGTGGAGATCCAGATCCGTACCCATGAAATGCATCGCCGGGCTGAGTACGGTGTGGCAGCACACTGGAAGTACAAGGACCAGCCGAACCGTACAGCGCAAGGTCCCGGCAGCCCGCGCGACGGCGATATGGGCTGGCTGAGGTCCCTGGTGGACTGGCAGCAGGAAACGTCCGACCCCGGCGAGTTCCTGGACTCATTGCGGTATGAGATCAACGCCCGTGAAGTTTTTGTCTTCACCCCCAAGGGTGAGGTCATGGCCCTGCCCGCGGGATCGACTCCGGTCGATTTCGCCTACGCCGTGCATACCGAAGTCGGTCACAGGACTATTGGTGCCCGCGTCAACGGCAAGCTGGTCCCGCTCAACAGCGAGCTGAACCATGGCGACTGGGTGGAGATCTTCACCTCCAAGGCCGAAGGCGCCGGGCCCAGCCAGGACTGGCAGCACTTCGTCAAGTCTGCGCGGGCGCGCAACAAGATCCGGCAATGGTTCACCAAGGAACGCCGCGAAGAGGCCATCGATCGCGGCAAGGACATGCTCACACGGGCTATGCGGAAGCAGAACCTTCCCCTGCAGCGCCTGATGACGCACGACGCCTTGTCCGCGGTGGCCGAGGACTTCCACTACGTTGACATTTCCGGGCTCTACGCAGGCGTTGGTGATGGTCACACCTCTGCACAGTCGGTGATGGAAAAACTCGTTGAGCACCTGGGCGGCCACGAGACGCCGGATGAGGACCTCGATGAAGTCAGCATCCCCACACAAGTTGCGAAGTCCAAGTTCTCGGACTCCGGCGTCATCGTCCGCGGTGTTGGCGACGTCTGGGTCAAACTGGCCCGCTGTTGTACTCCTGTTCCGCCTGACCCCATTCTTGGATTCGTGACGCGTGGCTCGGGCGTTTCGGTTCACCGTACCGATTGCACCAACGTCTCAGGGCTCCGGGACCAGCCGGACAGAATCGTGGAAGTTGAATGGGCCCCTACCCAGTCGAGTGTCTTCCTGGTGGAAATCCAGGTGGAGGCATTGGACCGCAAGTCCCTGTTGTCAGATGTGACGCGGATTTTGTCCGAGAATCACGTGAACATCCTTGCTGCCTCTGTCCACACTTCGAGCGACAGGGTGGCAATCTCGAAGTTCGCTTTCGAGATGGGTGATCCCAAGTACCTGCACCACGTACTGAACGCCGTCCGGCGCATCGATGGCGTCTTTGATGTCTACCGCACCACGGGTAACAGGCGCCGCAGCTAAACGGACGAAAGTTCGGAGAGGGTGGCCAGCGCACGACGCTTGTGGGGAACACGGGGTGCTGCCTCCACAGCCAGTGTGAGGAGTCGCAGCCGGATGCCGAGGTCCTCCTTGGCAAGAAGGCGCCTCAGAGCAGGCAAAGCGCGGTCACTTTCGACGTGTAAAGCGATGTCCGCTGCGGTGCGGAGCGGACTGCTGACCAGCATTCCGCCGAGGCTTACGACGTCCATCTGTCCCAGCCGGACTTCATGAAGGCTGCAGGCTGTGCTTCCGCGCAAACTGGAAATGCGGTGCTTTGCATCCACCAGGAGCGACAAGTGCTCCGGAGGTTTGGCGCAACCGTAGATCCACGCGGCGGTAAGGCGGCCGGCAACGACTTTCGTCCGGATCCGTTCGGGGACTGAAAGGGCGGCTGCACGGGCCCGTAAACGATGGGTGACTGCGGTGCCCGGCGAGGCATAACTCTTCCCGTAGAGCGGTAGCAGGATACCGTCAAAGGCCATGCTCTGGAGTTCGTTCCAGGTAAAGATCCGGTTGGGGGAGTACAGCTCTGGGATAACCGGCTCCGATAACAGCGGAGCGGCGACAACGGGGTCCATCCACTGATCATTCCGTGCACCCGCACAAGCAGTACAGGCTCCGTTCCAGTTATGTGGATAACCGGAACGAAGCCTGCGGTACTGCAATATTCGAAAAAACGCTAGGCGAGATCGCTTGCCGAGCGCTGAATCTGGTCCAACCACGCCTGGCGGGCTTCCAGTGCCTCGCGGGCAGCCTTGATCCGGCGCTGGTCACCGGCCTTCTCGGCCTTCTCCAAATCGTCCTTCAGCCCCGCGATGGCGGCTTCGAGTTGGGAGAGCGCACTGTTGGTGCGGGCCTTGGTTTCAGGGTTGCTCCGGCGCCACTTCTCTTCTTCGGCTTCCTTGACAGCGTCTTCGACCTTGCGGAGCCCGGCTTCGATGCGTCCCATGTCCCCGCGCGGTACCTTCCCGGCATCTTCCCAGCGGTCCCTGATGGACTGCAGGGCCTTCTTGGTTGCGTTGAGATCCTTGATGGGCAGCAGTGCCTGTGCCTCGGCTACGAGCTGTTCCTTGACCACCAGGTTGGCGGTGTACTCCTGGTCGATTTGGTCGTTGGCTGCCTGACGGTTGCTGAAGAAGACATCCTGTGCGGCGCGGAAGCGGCCCCACAAAGCGTCGTCATCCTTGCGGCTTGCGCGCGGAGTGGCCTTCCACTGGTCCATCAGCCTGCGGTATTCACCGGCCGCGAATCCCCAGTCGGTGGATGATGAGAGGGCTTCTGCCTCCGCGATCAGCGCTTCCTTGGCAGACTTGGCCGCTGAGTTGTTGCTGTCCAGCTGGGAGAAGTAGGCGCGGCGGTGGCGGTCAAAGACAGTGCGCGCCGAACGGAACCGCTTCCACAGCGCGTCCTCATTGCTTCGACCCAAACGTACGCCGCTCTTCTGCGCCACTTTCCAGGTTTCAAACAACTCGTTCATGCGTGCGCTGGAGGTCTTCCACTGGATCTGCGCGGGATCCTGTCCGGCAATGGACTCTGCCTCAGCCACGATTGCTTCACGTGCAGCGAGCTCGCCGGCACGTACTGCCTCGTGTGCTGCCTTCTCTGACTTTTCCAGCTCCACGATCTGGGTGGAAAGGGCGTCCAGGCGTGCTTCGGCAGATCGAATGTCTCCCACCATGGTGCGCTCTGCAAGTTGCTCGCGAAGATGGGTGACCGTCTTTTGCATATCCGTGGCCGGAGCCTTGGATTCCACACGGTGCTCCAGGAGGACAACCTGGGCAATGATGTCATCGAACTTCCGGGCGAAGTAGCCAAGTGCTTCATCGGAGCTGACACCCGGATACTGGCCGACCGGGATTTCCTCGCCGTCCAGGGTCAGGAACACGTGGCCATCACCTTCAGCGCGGCCCCATTTGGCTGCCTCGGCAAGCGACGCGGCGGATACCGCAGGAGCGGCAGGAACGACGGCGGCAGGTGCCTTGGGGCGGGCCGCGAAGGCTGCAGGTGTGGGAGCGGCGGAGGGGGCCGGGCGGGGTGCTGCCGGCTCGGTTGCTACGGCTTCGGGCTCTGCCGTGGCCGCGGGGACCGCAACTTCCGCGGGCGCCTCTTCGTCGGCGACCGCTGGATCCTGTGCAGCTGATTGCTCCACGGAGCCTGCCTCCTCACCAGGGGTTGGTTCCTGCGCAGCTGACTGCTCCACGGAGGATTCCGCAGTTTCGGGGATGTTTGCCTCGACCGCTTCTTCTTCGTTGGCCACTACTGCTGTTTCGTCGGATTTCTGACTGTCTGTCACCGCTAAAAGTCTTTCGCTTGGAGGGACTGCTAAGGTAATGCACCCCGGGCCGGGGCCCGGGGCTGGTTACTTCAGAGAAAACGAGTCTATCGTGACAGGTGCCACAGGGGCGCCGTCGCTTGTGCTTTCGCCGCTTTTCAGGCCTGCGGCTGCGATGTTCGTGACAACATCCAACCCGCTGGTGACCTTGCCCACGATGGAGTATCCGCCTGCCGTGTCGGCCGGGATAGTGGTGTCCTTATAGACAATGAAGAACTGGCGTCCGTTGCCGTAGGCGTCGTTGCCGGTACGGGCCACGGCGATGGTTCCGGCCGGGTACTTGTTGTCTGCCGGAGTGTTTTCGAGAGGGCCCCATTTGTAATTGGCGTCGTCTGCGCCATCTTCAGAGGCTGCCCCGCACTGCAGGACCCCGAATGTTTCGGAGGTCGTCAGGCGGTGGCAGAACTTCCCGTTGTAGTAATTGGCATCGCTCAAGGACTTGAAGACCGCTGCGGCCTGGGGGGCCGCTGTCCCGTTGAGCTCAATACCGACTACGCCGCTGTTCAGGGCCAACTCGCCGGTGAAGGTCTTGCCCGCAGCGGTATCCGGACTGGGAACGTCGGGACTGTTCGATGCCGGCGCAGACGGGGATGCAGACGGAGAGCTAAGTCCCGCTTCGGCAGCAGCAAACTCTGCCTCGGTGGGGTTGGAGCTGAAGACCGTCAGTTGAAGCACGACGGCGAGGATCACAGCCGCTGTACCCGCACCGATGGCGATGGTGTTGTCGCGTTTGCGCCGCTTGCCCTGTTCCTGCCGCAGGGCACGCTTGGCTTCCATCTGCCTGATGCGCCGTTTCGCTTCGCGGTCATCCCGCGACCTTGTTGCCAAGAGTCCTCCTGATTGTGTCCACTTTCCGAGGCCGCCGACAGGAACCCGGGCTTGCTGCATTAGATGTGCACGCCCGGAAAGCATAAACTGGCTGCCGCACATAGTTTATGCATGACCGGCTGGACGCCCGCCCTGTAAACGCCGAACGGGCGTTTTAAAGCTGCGGGTCCCGTGCCAGCGTCAGCTTTCTTCGAGGAGACTTTTCCACCATGGCACGTACCGCCTCCCTGTCCGGATTCCCCGAGTGGCTTCCCCAGGAGCGGTTGGTGGAGCTCCATGTCCTGGACACGCTCCGCAAGACGTTCGAGTTGCACGGATTTTCCTCCATCGAGACCCGCGCGGTTGAAACAGTGGGACAGCTGCTCCGCAAAGGCGAGATCGACAAAGAGGTCTACGGGCTGAGCCGGCTGCAGGATGACGAGGGCGAGGCTGCGAAGTCAGATAAAGCGGACCCCAATGCTCTGGCACTGCATTTCGACCTGACTGTTCCGTTCGCCCGCTACGTGGTGGAGAACGCCGGATACCTGGCATTCCCCTTCCGCCGCTACCAGATTCAGAAGGTGTGGCGTGGAGAGCGGCCGCAGGAGGGCCGGGCCCGCGAATTCACCCAGGCGGACATTGATGTGGTGGGTGATGGTGAACTGCCGTTCCGTTATGACGTCGAGATTGCCCTGGTGATCGCCGAGGCACTGAGTGCTCTGCCCATCCCGGATTTCCGGCTCCGCATCAATAACCGGAAGCTGGCTGAAGGTTTCTACCGTGGCATCGGCCTGACGGACACAGCAGGAGTCCTGCGCAGCATCGATAAGTTGGAAAAGATCGGCGCAGCCAAGGTGGCCGGACTGTTGAAGAGCGAGCTCGGTGCCACGGATGAGCAAGCGGGGCTGGCCCTCCAACTGGCAAGCATCCGCACGGAAGATACGTCGTTTGTCCAGCAGGTACGGGCATTGGGAGTCACCGATGACCTCCTTGAGGAAGGCCTGAACGAGCTGGAGCAGGTCATTCAGGCGGCAGTGCAACGTGCGCCCGGCAAGGTGGTTGCCGATTTGAGCATCGCCCGTGGCTTGGATTACTACACCGGTACGGTGGTCGAAACCGTGTTGGTTGGCCACGAGCAGCTGGGTTCCATTTGCTCCGGTGGCCGGTACGACGCCCTGGCCAGCAAAGGCAACCGCAAGTTCCCCGGCGTCGGCCTGTCCATCGGCGTCACGCGGCTTGTTTCGCGAATCCTCAGCCAGGAATTGGCGATGGCCTCGCGTTCCGTGCCCACGGCCGTTTTGGTTGCCTTGAATACTGATGACAGCTGGTCTGCGGCGCAGGATATCGCCGCGCAACTGCGGGCCAGGGGCATTGCCACCGAAGTTGCCGCCAAGGCCGAGAAATTCGGGAAGCAGATCAAGTTCGCCGACCGGCGGGGGATCCCGTTCGTGTGGTTTACCGACGACGACGGCAAACACCAGGTCAAGGACATTCGCACCGGTGAGCAGGTGGACGCCGATCCCGCAGTATGGATGCCGTCCGAAGAGGATTTGTCCGTGCGCGTCACCACTGCCTGACGCAGACAGAGCTTGTTCCGCCGTTTGGCGGGAGCCGCGGCCGGGGCGGGTAAACTCGGACGGGACCGTCATTGCTGCGGTCCCTATAAATTTCATGCTGAAAGGAATGCTGTGCTGCGCACACATGACCTCGGATCACTTCGCTCCGAGCACATTGGACAAACCGTTACCCTGGCCGGCTGGGTGGGCCGCCGCCGTGATCACGGTGGCGTTGCATTCGTTGACCTGCGTGACGCGTCCGGTGTCGCCCAGGTGGTTGTCCGTGAGGAAGAGGTCTTCCATGGCCTGCGGAACGAGTACGTCCTGCAGGTGACGGGCACAGTCAACAAGCGTCCGGAAGGCAACGAAAATCCGGCTTTGGCCACCGGTGATATCGAGGTCATCGCTGACAAGGTGGTTATCCTCAACACCTCCGAGCCGCTTCCGTTCCAGATCGACGAGCACGTTGAAGTTGGTGAGGAAGCCCGCCTCAAGCACCGCTACCTGGACCTTCGCCGTCCCGGTCCCGCCCGCAACATGCGCCTTCGTTCGGAGGCCAACCGCGTGGCCCGTGAGCTGCTGCACCAGCGTGGCTACGTAGAGATCGAAACGCCCACGTTGACGCGTTCGACGCCGGAAGGCGCCCGCGACTTCGTTGTTCCGGCACGCCTCGCCCCGGGTTCCTGGTACGCCCTGCCGCAGTCGCCGCAGCTTTTCAAGCAGCTGCTCCAGGTGGGTGGCTTTGAGAAGTACTACCAGATTGCCCGTTGCTACCGCGACGAAGACTTCCGCGCAGACCGCCAGCCGGAATTTACCCAGCTGGACATCGAAGCGAGTTTCGTGGACCAGGACGACGTCATTGAGCTTGGCGAGGCAATCGTCAAGGCACTCTGGCAATTGATCGACGTCGAGATCCCCACGCCGATCCGCCGTATGACGTACCTCGACGCCATGGCCAGGTACGGCTCGGACAAGCCGGACCTCCGATTCGGCGTGGAGTTGACCGAACTTACGGAGTTCTTCAAGGACACCAACTTCGGTGTCTTCAAAGCGCCGTATGTCGGCGCAGTGGTAATGCCGGGCGGCGCTTCCCAGCCGCGCCGCACCTTGGACGGCTGGCAGGAATTTGCCAAGCAGCGCGGCCACAAGGGCCTGGCATATGTCCTCTTCAAGGAAGATGGCGAACTGGCCGGCCCCGTGGCCAAGAACCTTACGGAGACCGAGCGCGAAGGCCTGGCCGAGGCAGTGGGTGCCAAGCCCGGCGACTGCATCTTCTTCGCTGCCGGAGAGAAGTCCGCAGCCCGTGCCCTGCTCGGGGCTGCCCGCGTTGAAATCGGTCACCGCACCGGCCTGATCGACCCCAAAGACTGGGCATTCGTCTGGATCGTGGACGCTCCCATGTTCGAGCCCGCCGCCGCGGCCGTCGCTTCCGGCGACGTAGCTGTTGGCGGAGGCCAGTGGACGGCCGTGCACCACGCCTTCACCTCGCCCAAGCCTGAGTTCCTGGACACGTTCGACAAAGACCCGGAGTCGGCTCTGTCTTACGCCTACGACATCGTGTGCAACGGCAACGAAATCGGTGGCGGTTCCATTCGTATCCATGAGCGCGAAGTGCAGGAACGCGTATTCCAGCTCATGGGCCTGGACAAGGAAGACGCCGAAACCAAATTCGGCTTCCTGCTGGAGGGCTTCAAGTACGGCGCACCTCCCCACGGCGGAATGGCCCTGGGTTGGGACCGTGTGGTGGCTTTGCTCGCCGGCGTCGAGTCGATTCGCGATGTCATTGCCTTCCCGAAGTCGGGCAACGGTTACGATCCCCTGACGGCCGCTCCTGCACCGATCACTCCGCAGCAGCGCAAGGAAGCAGGCGTCGATTTCAAGCCTGAATCCAAGCCCGCAGCCAAACCGGACACCGCGTCCGAATAAACGGTTGCCAAAGGCTCTCCACTCCGGTGGAGGGCCTTTGGTTTTTTCGCCAACGAGTTCTGTCAACGAAAGGTTGTGCTGGATCGTGGAGCAGGCATTCCTGGAGATGCTCATGGATAAGGCCTGGCCGGCCCTTGAGCGTGAAGACCTTGTGTGCGGAAACACGGCAAAATGGGTGCTCCGCGCTTCGAACGGGGTGACGCAGCGGGCTAATTCCGTGTGGCCGGCCGCCCCGGCAGATAGCGAAGGCAGTAGCGTTGCCGCCGTTGGCCTTGAGGCTGCCGCCGGCATCGAGGGCTCGGTCCGTGCTGCTTCCCAGTGGTACAGGCGCCGCCGGCTTCCCTTGATTTTCCAAGTCTTTGACGATCCCCGCAATGCTGCCCTCAACGGTGTCCTGGACCGGCAGCGCTTTACCAGGCAGTCCGAGACCAGGATCATGGTCCGCGGCGTGGAGGACGTGCCGCTGGGAGCATCAACAGTGGAAATCCTCGATCTTCCCTCCGCCGAATGGCTTCGCTTATGGTGGTCGGTCGATGGCCGCGGCGGTGACGCCGAACTGTCGGTCGCCCACAAGATACTCACCGCTTGTCCGGCTCTTTACGCCATGGTGAGGAACGACGACGACGTTCCCGCCGCCGTCGGACGCCTCGCCTTGGTGGATGGTTGGGGCGGTATCTACAGCATGGCGACGTCAGCGCCGCACCGCAGGCGCGGATATGGGACCGAGGTGCTGGCGGCCTTGTTAAGTGCCGGCGCCGAGCGGAACCTGAAGGGGTTCTGGCTATTGGTCACTGCCGCGAACCATGGGGCGCAGTCGCTGTATTCGCAGGCCGGATTCACTGATTCCGGCAGCTATCTTTACCGGCAGGCTCCCCTGAAACGGGCTCCCGGCGGCTGTTAGCCCATGGGGTCCGTCACGGTGATCCGAACCGAGCAGGCGTCTGCTGCCGCTTTCTGCAAGGCCGCCGCTTTGATGTCCTGGATGTCCAGGAATGGCAAGCGAGTTCGGCCCGTGAACGCTTTAAGGGCAGGTTGTGCGAGCACCTGATCCACCAGCGCCCTGTCGCCGCCGGGAACGATGTATTCCACTACATGTGCCGCGAAGATCCTGGCGCCATGCTCCGCCGTTGACCTGGCGTCAATAAAACGGTTGCCGCTCTTCGAGGCAAGGACGGTGGTGCCGGTGGCCGCAGCCACAACGTATCCGCCACGGCGGACCAGCACCATGCCCAGCCCGCGTTCCTGGGCTGCCAGCGAGGCAAGGCGTTGAAGCTCGTTCTGTCCCCTGCCCGGGCGACCGTCCGCGGGCCAAGGAGCCCTCAACAGCGCAGTTACGCCGTCTGCGGCGCGAAGAAGCAAGCCGGCGTCGTCGAAGTCTTCCACCACGGGGCCGTGGGCGGCAGCAAACCGGTCAGCCCAGCCGGGGAGCCTGGCGGCGGACACCAAGGCTGTCCGTTTGGCCTGCCGGCGCGGGGCTGATGCTTGGCGGTCCATGGCCGATGTCTCCTTTGCTGGAACTATGAGTAGCCTATCCATGTGGAAGATCTCTTTGGTGCCGGTGCTGATAACGACGACGAGTCGGAGGATCTGCCCGCCACGCCGCATTCCCCCGGAGGGCCGTCCGATGCGCATTGGATGGCGTCGCAGCGCAGTCCACTGGCAGTGCGGATGCGCCCCCGTACCCTGGACGACGTCGTGGGACAGCAGCATCTGCTGGGCCAGGGTTCGCCACTGCGGCAATTGGCAGCAGGTGCCGAGGCTGCCGGGCCCGCGGGACCCAGCTCAGTGATCCTTTGGGGCCCGCCCGGAACCGGCAAGACTACGCTCGCGCATGTCATCGCCCGTGGGCCAGGACGTAAGTTCGTTGAACTTTCCGCCATCACCGCCGGAGTCAAGGACGTGCGGCGTGTCATGGACGAGGCCTTGACCGCCCGCGATCTCTACAAGAAAACCACCGTCCTTTTCCTGGACGAAATCCATCGCTTCAACAAGGCCCAGCAGGACGCACTGCTGCCTGGTGTCGAAAACCGGTGGGTGGTGCTGGTGGCCGCCACCACGGAAAATCCCTCCTTCTCCGTGGTGTCTCCGCTCCTGTCCCGCTCGCTGCTGTTGACGTTGAAACCGCTCACCGATGACGACATTTCCGGTTTGCTGCAGCGGGCCGTGGCTGACGGCCGGGGCCTTGCCGGCCGTGTGGAACTCAGTCCCGAGGCGTTGGACCACCTCGTTCGCCTCTCCGGGGGTGATGCCCGGAGGGCGCTGACTGCACTGGAAGCCGCCGCCGGGGTCGCTTTCGGCGACAACACCGCCGTCGCCGACGACGAACCCGGACTTCCAGGCGACGGCGCCCCGGACGCTCCAGTACTGGTGGAATTGCGCCATACGGAGCGTGCCCTGGACGCAGCCGCGGTGCGCTATGACCGCGCCGGCGACCAGCATTACGACGTCGCCAGTGCCTTCATCAAGTCCATCAGGGGGTCGGACGTCGATGCTGCCTTGCACTACCTGGCACGCATGCTCGAAGCGGGGGAGGACCCGAGGTTCGTAGCGCGGCGGATCGTGATCTCAGCGGCCGAGGACGTCGGAATGGCCGATCCCACAGCCTTGCAAACGGCAGTGGCTGCGGCGCAGGCAGTGCAATTGATCGGTATGCCGGAGGGCAGGATCGTTCTGGCAGAAGCTGTAGTGCACCTGGCCACTGCGCCCAAGTCCAATGCTGCCTACATGGGCTTGAACAAGGCGGTGGCTGATGTCCGCGCCGGATTCGGCGGCGGTATTCCCATGCACTTGCGTGATGCGCACTATCCGGGCGCAAAGCAACTGGGTCATGGGAAGAGCTACAAGTACGCGCACGACGAACCACACGGCGTGGCAACCCAGCAGTATCCGCCGGATGATTTGGTGGGTAGGGATTACTACCAGCCCACCAATAACGGTGCCGAACGGGATATTGCGGCGAGGTTGGAACGGCTCCGCAAGATCGTGCGCGGTGAGTAGGGCGGCGAACCCTTGCCGTAGAGGAGCCGCAGGGCGTCGACTCCATAGTGCGTGGTAGTATGGATCTTTGTCTGGCATGGCCCGACGCACAATCCCTCTGAAGATTCCTTGATGAGTGCTGTGCGCCCGGGCTAGTAGCAAGAGGCAGCGGTTGGCCGATGCTCTCCCTGATGGAGGCCAGTAACACTGACACACCGCAGTAATTGGAAGGACACAAGTGGCTAACAACACTCGTGCTCGCCGTACCGCACGCCTTTCGCGTGCACTCGGCATTGCTCTGACCCCCAAGGCCGCCAAGTACATGGAGCGCCGCCCGTACGGCCCCGGTGAGCATGGCCGTGCCCGCAAGAAGCAGGACTCCGACTACGCCGTACGTCTGCGCGAAAAGCAGCGTCTGCGCGCCCAGTACGGCATCCGCGAAGCCCAGATGACCCGTGCCTTCGAAGAAGCACGCCGCACCAAGGGCCTAACCGGTGAAAACCTGGTTGAGCTGCTCGAAATGCGTCTGGACGCCCTCGTGCTCCGTGCAGGCTTCGCCCGCACCATCGCGCAGGCCCGCCAGCTGGTTGTGCACCGCCACATCATGGTTGACGGCATCCGCGTGGACCGCCCGTCCTTCCGCGTTGGCGAAGGCCAGCTCATCCACGTTCACAGCCGCTCCGAGGTCATGCCCCCGTTCCAGGTGGCAGCTGCAGGCGCACACGTTCTGAACAACGTACCGCCGTACCTGGACGTCAAGATCGACGCCCTGCAGGCACGCCTGGTTCGTCGCCCCAAGCGCTCCGAGGTCCCCGTGATCTGCGAAGAGCAGCTCGTCGTCGAATTCTACGCTCGCTAAATTCGTACAGCGCATACAAAGAAGCCCGTGGCACCTGCCGCGGGCTTCTTTGTATGTCAGGTAGCGGTCCAAAGTGGGTAAGGTACTGGGGAGGCCTTGTCCAACGCCGTGATGCGGCTGGTGCAGGGCAGTGCAACAACCCTAGGAGAAGAGTTCTATGTCTGGTGGCGACATCGCCGGCCTCATCGCAGCAGGAGTCTTCGCGCTCCTTGTGTTGTTGTTGGCTGTGCCTATCTTGAAGCTTGGTGGCGTTTTTGACGAGGTACGCACCTCCATCCGGTCCATTAGCGACGGCGCCACACCCTTGATGGATGAAGTAACCGCTACGGTCTCCACCACCAACCAGCAGCTGAAGAAGGTTGACGGCATCGCCTCCAACGTCTCCGATGCCTCAGCCAACATCTCCGCGTTGTCATCGCTTGTAGCTGCCACGGTGGGTTCGCCCCTGATCAAGGTGGCAGCGTTCAGCTACGGCGTACGCTCGGCATTCGCCGGACGACGAGCCCCTTCCTCCGGCCGCCGCAGCCGCTGATCTGATGTGTTGCTGAAGCAGGCAGCCGCAAAACTATAGGGAGACCAAAACCTCATGAAAAGAATTGTGTGGATGGGCATAGGCGTCGCCATCGGCGTCATTGCCTTCCGTAAGGTCACCGAGGCCCAGGCGAACATTGGTCCCGAGGGCCTGAACCGAGCCGTCGGCCGGATGGCTGACGGCTTGTTCGATTTCG
Source organism: Arthrobacter sp. R3-55 (assembly GCF_054161505.1). Classification (NCBI taxonomy): domain Bacteria; kingdom Bacillati; phylum Actinomycetota; class Actinomycetes; order Micrococcales; family Micrococcaceae; genus Arthrobacter; species Arthrobacter sp. R3-55. Next base: position 2,048,155 of record NZ_CP096423.1, read on the forward strand.
CCGATGCGGTCCGGACCGGCATGCACCAGCGGGAAGAAGACCTTCGGGCGGCCTTGGGCATTGACGAGGCCGGAGTGGGCCGCCGCTAGCGGAGCGGTTCGCTCCCGCGCCCGCAACAGGGCAGAATGGAAAACTGCGGAACGGCACCAGCCGGTACCGCGCACCTTACGTGCAGTGAATTGAGAAGGGTAAGTAATCAGCTAATGAAGTCGCAGGAGATCACCAAGCGCTGGGTGGACTTTTTTGTCAGTAAGGGCCACACCGCCGTTCCCTCCGCGTCGCTCGTTTCCAGCGACCCGTCCCTTCTCTTCACCGTGGCCGGAATGGTGCCGTTCATTCCATACCTGACTGCCCGCGAAGAGCCCCCGTACAGCCGCGCCACGAGCGTGCAAAAGTGCATCCGCACCGGGGACATCGAGGAAGTGGGAAAGACGGCCCGCCATGGCACGTTCTTCCAGATGTGCGGCAACTTCTCCTTTGGCGACTACTTCAAAGAGGACGCCATCAAGTTCGCCTTCGAGCTGCTCACCACGAGCGTCGAGGACGGCGGCTACGGACTGCCTGCTGAGCGCCTGTGGGTGACCGTCTACGAAGAAGACGACGAAGCCAAAGAGCTGTGGCTCAAGAACACCGGCATTCCCGCTGAGCGCATCCAGCGCATGGGTAAGGCCGATAACTACTGGTCCACGGGCCAGCCCGGACCGGCAGGGCCCTGCTCGGAGATCTACTATGACCGTGGCCCCGCCTACGGCATCGAAGGCGGCCCGCTGGCCGATGAGACCCGCTACATCGAGATCTGGAACCTTGTGTTCATGCAGTACCAGATCGAGAATGTCCGCTCCAAGGTTGACTTCGACATCGTCGGCGAACTCCCGCAGAAGAACATCGACACCGGCCTGGGCATGGAACGCCTTGCAATGATCCTCCAAGGCGTCGAGAACATGTACGAAACCGACCAGGTCCGCCCGGTCATCGACAAAGCCGCTGAACTGTCAGGCCGCGAGTACACCTCTGCTGAATCGCCGGAAGACCCGCACCACACCGACGATGTCCGCATGCGCGTCGTTGGTGATCACATCCGTTCGGCCCTGATGCTGATCGCTGATGGCGTTTCGCCCTCCAATGAAGGCCGTGGCTACGTTCTGCGCCGCCTCATTCGCCGCGCCGTTCGCGCCATGCGCCTGCTCGGCGTCGAAAAGGCCTGCCTTCCTGACTTGCTCCCTGCTTCGCGCGACGCCATGAAGGGCGTCTACCCCGTAGTGGAGACAGATTTTGCCAGGATCAGCCGGATTGCCTACGCCGAAGAAAAGGCATTCCTGCGCACCATCGCTTCGGGCACCGCCCGCCTTGAGGATGCCGTGACCGAATCGAAGGCTGCCGGTGTTCCGCTCTCCGGTGCCGACGCCTTCGCCCTGCATGACACCTATGGCTTCCCGATCGACCTGACGCTGGAAATGGCTGAGGAGGCCGGGCTCAAGGTGGACGAGGCAGGTTTCCGTGCACTTATGCTCGAGCAGCGTCAGCGTGCACAGGCTGATGCCAAGGGCAAAAAGGGCGGCCATGCCGATCTCAGCGCTTACCAGGAGCTCCTGGGCAAGGGCGAGACCGTCTTCACTGGCTACGACGAACTTGAGGGCCAATCCACCGTCCGTGGAATCGTCAGCGGCGGGCGGCCGGTTGCGCACGCCTCCACCGGCGATGAGATCGAGTTGGTCCTCAACGAAACCCCGTTCTACGCCGAAGCCGGCGGACAGTCCGCTGACACCGGCCTCATTACCGGCGATGGCTTCGTGGTGGAGGTGCTGGACGTCCAGCGGCCCATCAAGGGCTTGAGCGTGCACAAAGCGATTGTCCGCGAAGGCGAGATTGCCTCGGATGCCTTGGTTCGCGCCGCCGTCGACCGTGAACGCCGCCACGCAGCGGAGCAGGCCCACACCGGCACGCACATCGTCCATGCCGCCCTGCACCAGATCCTGGGCCCTGAAGCTACCCAGCGCGGTTCTTACAATAAAGCCGGCTACCTGCGCTTCGACTTTGCCTGGGGAGAGGGCTTGAGCCCTGCAACGCGGTCAGAAATCGAAGAGGTTTCCAACATCGCCATCCGGAACAATTTCCGGGTGGACACCAAGGTCATGGGCCTCGCTGAAGCCAAGGCGTTGGGTGCCATGGCACTGTTCGGCGAGAATTACGGCAGCGAAGTACGAGTGGTGGAGATCGACGGCGCCTGGTCCCGGGAGCTGTGTGGTGGCACGCACGTGTCCAACACCTCCCTCATCGGCAGCCTTTCGCTGCTGGGCGAACAGTCCGTTGGCTCCGGAAACCGTCGCGTGGAGGCCTTTGTTGGCCTGGACGCGTTCCGCCACTTGGCCGCTGAACGCGCTTTGGTAACGGAGCTCACCGAGCTGCTTAAGGTCCCCTCCGGGCAACTCGCGGACCGCATCTCCAGCACGCTGAGCAAGTTGAAGGCCACGGAGAAGGAACTCGACCGCCTCCGCAAGGAGCAGTTGGCCGCTGCGGCCGCTAACCTGGTGGGGACCGCCAAGGACGCTGCAGGAGTGCGGGTTGTAGCCCACGACGCCGGTCAGGTTGGCGGAGCGGACGATCTCCGGAACCTTGCGTTGGACCTCCGCAGCCGTCTCGGTTCGGAAGCAGCCACAGTGGCCGTAGCCGGTGTCAGCAATGATCGCCCGGTGATCCTTATTGCCACTAATGAGGCCGCCCGCGAAGCCGGAGTGAAGGCCGGTGCGCTGGTTCGCCTGGCTGCCGGCATTCTTGGCGGTGGCGGAGGCGGCAAGGATGACGTCGCCCAAGGCGGCGGCGCCGACGCTGGGAAGGTCTCTGAGGCCCTCACAGCGGTGGTGGATGCGATAGCCAAGCGCTGACGGTGGCTGAAAGTACTAGCGGCGGCGTCTACCCCCGGGGCATCAAGCTGGGGGTAGACGTCGGTACCGTCCGAGTGGGCGTGGCCATCTGCGATCCCGACGGAATATTGGCTACACCGTTCAAGACAGTTGCACGGGACGCCAAGAAAAACTCGGACGTGCGCGTGGTGGTCAAACACGCCGCGGAACTGCCCGCCGTGCAGATCTTTGTGGGCCTTCCCCGCACCATGAAGGGTGAAGAACGGGCGTCTGCTGATATGGCCACCGCGTACGCCGAACTCCTCGCCAGCGAGCTGCTGCGGACAGGTTTGGACATCCCGGTGAGCCTTGTCGATGAGCGGCTTTCAACCGTTACGGCACACCGCAACCTGCACGAAGCTGGCATGAGCAGCAAGAACCACCGTAAAGTGGTTGATCAGGTTGCCGCTGCTGGAATACTGCAGCACGCAATCGACATGCAAAAAGCTAGAGGAACGGACGTTGGCCGCCGCGTACAGGCGCCGACGCAATCCGAGAAGCCCGGCAGTGCCCCAACGCTGCAGGCTGCCTCCGGCAGTGAACCCGATTCTTCTACGAGGGGACTGCAACTGTGAGCCCGGTCAACAACGACCCCTCCAGCGGTACCGCCGGCGGCGGCATGCCGCTGACCCGCAAAGAGCTGCGGGCGCGGGAACGATTCCTCGCCACGCAGAACCACAACGTCGTACCCGTTCCCGAAGCGACACCGGGAGAGGCCGCTGAGTCCACGGACGGCGAGCCGGAACTGCCACGTCCTGTCCCCGCAGTGACCCCCGCACCAGTTACGCCGCCTGTTTCGGCTGCTCCGGCTGCTCCACCCGTTCCTGCAGCAAAACCGGCGACTCCTCCCATTCCCGCCGCACAACCGGTCTCTGCCAAGCCGATTCCGGCTGACCAGCCGGTCAGTGAGGGTTCGCCCGCTAAAACACCGGGGGAGACGAGCGCTGTTGAACCGGAGCATGCTGGTGAACAGGAGCACGTTGCTGAACCCGAGCACGCTGTTGAACCTGAGAACGTCCGGACTCAGGAGGACGGCGCAGCGGCCCACGGAGAACTCGCGGGCCATGCCGGTCTCCATGAGGTGCACCCCGGTGATGAGCACCATGCCGACGAGCTTCACCACGCCGATGAGCTTCACCACGACGGGTACCATCACGATGAACACCACATCGAGGAGCATCATGGCGATGAACACCATGGCGAGGAGCTTCATCATGATGAGCACCCCCACGACCTCATCGCACCGCTCGAGCAAACAGCTTCAGCGAAGGCCGCGGCCAAGAAGGCGCGGCGTCGTCGTCGTGTCCTTGCGCTGCTGATCACGCTGGGAGTGTTCGTGGCCGCCATCGCCATTGGGGCACAATTCCTTAAGCCGCTGTTGGGCATGGACAAGGTGACGGACTATCCGGGGCCGGGGTCCGGGTCAGTCAATATCACCGTGCCCGAGGGCTCCGGGCCTAAGGCTGTGGCTGTCGCGCTTGTCGAGAACAAGGTGGTGGCCGATGCCGATGCCTTTGTCAAGGAATTCCTCAACGACGGCGGTGAATTGTCCCCGGGCGAGTTCACCTTCAGGACCGAGATGAAGAACTCCGATGCCGTGGATGTGCTGGTCAACAAAGACTCATCGAAGGTCATGTATTTTGCACTGAGTGCCGGCCTCCGGATCAACGAATCGCTCGAAGCCATTTCCAAGGGTTCGGCTATTTCCCTGCAGGAACTCAACGCGTTGAACCAGGCTCCGGCACAGTTCGGCGTTCCCTCCAAGGCCAAGAACCTCGAGGGCTTCCTGGCACCTGGGGAGTACCGCTTTCCGTTGGGCACGCCCGCCAAGGAGATCGTCCAGAAGCTGGTCACCACCACATTGGACGAACTCAAGTCCCAGGGAATCACTGAACCGGCAAAGCAGTATGACACTGTGACCATCGCCAGCATTGTCCAGGCTGAAGGCGGGCAGGCTGACTATGGCAACGTGGCCGGTGCCATCTACAACAGGCTCAAGCCAAACAATGTGGAGACCAGTGGCCTGATCCAGTCAGATGCCACCGTGACGTACGGACTTGGCAAGAAATCCTTCCACCTCACTGAGGAAGAGAAGGCGGACAAGTCCAACACGTACAACACGTACGCCAATGTAGGGCTGCCTGCCGGCCCCATCGGCTCACCCGGCAAGACCGCCATCGATGCAGCGGCCAAGCCGACGCAGAACGACTACATGTACTGGGTCACCATCAACTTGGACAGCAAGGAAACCAAGTTCTCCAAGACGCTGGCCGAACACAACACTTACGTTGAGCAGTACAACGCATGGTGCCAGGCCAACCCGGGACGGTGTGTGTGAGTCGTCGTGCCGCAGTACTGGGGCACCCCATCTCGCATTCGAAGTCCCCGGCCTTGCACACTGCGGCGTACGCCAAGCTCGGCGCGGACATTGAATACTCGGCAATCGACGTCACGGTAGAGGGGCTTCCACCCTTCATGGCTTCGCTCCGCGGAGACGACTCGTGGTGCGGACTTTCGGTCACCATGCCGCTGAAATCGGCCATGGTGAAGGAAGTCGACGAAGTCCGCGGAGCGGGTGCCCACCTGGGTGTCATCAACACGGTGGTTTTCGAGCACGACGCCGGATCGGCCCGCCTCGTGGGGTACAACACCGATGTTGCCGGGATTGTTGAAGCGGTCCGGTATGCAGGGGTCGCCTCCACGCCCCATGCCGCCATCCTCGGTGGCGGGGGTACTTCGGCTGCTGCCGTCGCAGCGGTCAAAGAACTCGGTGGACGCCACGTGGACGTCTTTGTACGGGACGCAGGGCGCGCCGGGGACGCGGAAGCCGCCGCTGCCGCCGTCGGGATTTCCCTCAGCGTCCGGCCGCTGGCCGAAGCGGCCGCCGCTGTGGCAGGTACGGACCTGGTTATCTCCACCTTTCCACCGCGGGCAGCAGATGCCTTGGCGGACGAGCTTGCAGGATTGCCGGGAACAGGGGCCGGCGTCCTGTTGGACGTCGCCTACGATCCTTGGCCGAGTCGGCTCGCCGAGGTGTGGCAGGGCCACGGAGGGGCTGTGGTTCCCGGGCTTGAGATGCTGATGTACCAGGCGGCCGAGCAGATCAGGCGCTTCAGCGGTTGTGACGTGGACGCCGCCGTCATAGATGTGATGTGCGACTCAGTCGGGCTTCCCCGGCGAGTGTTCTAGAAGCCTTACATGGCAGGATTGGTTATATGTTGCGTTGGTTGACTGCCGGTGAATCCCATGGTCCGGCCCTGATCGGAATTATTGAAGGCGTGCCCGCCGGTGTTGAGCTCACCAGCGCGCAGATCCGCGATGCCCTGGCGCGTCGTCGCCTTGGCTATGGACGTGGTGCCCGCATGAAGTTCGAGCAGGACGAGGTCACCATCATGGGTGGCGTGCGGCACGGCCTGACCCAGGGTGGGCCTGTGGCCATCCAGGTGGGTAACACTGAGTGGCCAAAGTGGGAGCAGATCATGTCTGCCGACCCCGTGGACCCCGAGGTCCTTGCCGACCAAGCCCGCAACGCACCTTTGACCCGGCCGCGTCCGGGGCACGCAGATTTCACCGGCATGCAGAAGTACGGCTTCGATGAAGCACGGCCGGTTCTTGAGCGCGCCAGTGCCCGGGAGACGGCTACGCGCGTGGCCCTTGGAACCGTCGCGGCGCAGTTCCTCAAGCAGTTGGGCGTGGAGCTGGTGAGCCACACGGTTTCCATAGCCAGCGTGACTGTTCCCGAGGGCCGTCCCTTGCCCTTGCCCCAGGATGTCCTGGCGCTCGACGCCGACCCCCTGCGCTGCTTTGATCGTGAGATCTCGGATGCCATGGTCGCTGAGGTGGACGCAGCTCACAAGGAAGGCGAAACCCTCGGCGGTGTCGTCGAGGTACTGGCCTACGGACTTCCGCCTGGTCTGGGCAGCTACGTGCACTGGGACCGCCGCCTTGATTCCCGTCTCGCAGCCGCGCTGATGGGCATCCAAGCCATCAAGGGCGTGGAAGTTGGTGACGGCTTCCTGACCGCGGCCCGCCGTGGATCAGCTGCCCATGACGAGATCCTCAAGGACGGGAACGGCAAGATCGTTCGTCAGACCAACCGGGCCGGTGGCATTGAAGGCGGAATGAGCATCGGCGAAGTCCTCCGCGTCCGAGCGGCCATGAAGCCGATTGCCACGGTGCCGCGCGCCCTGCGGACCATTGATGTCAGCACCGGTGAGCCTGCAAAGGCCCACCACCAGCGGTCGGACGTTTGTGCGGTGCCCGCGGCCGGTGTTGTCGCTGAAGCAATGGTTGCACTTGTCCTGGCTGAAGCCGTCGCCGAGAAATTCGGTGGCGACTCCGTCGCCGAAACCCAGCGAAACCTGCAGAGCTACCTCGACAACATCCCGGCCACCTTGGACTCGGTCGGCCGGTAGTGGTCCGCGTCATCCTGGATGGTCTTCCCGGCCGTCCCGTTGTTCTGGTGGGGCCCATGGCTGTTGGCAAATCCGCCATCGGCCAGCAGTTGGCGCTGCAACTCGGTCTGCCGTTCGTGGACACCGACGCCGTGGTGGTGGCTGCCCACGGCAGTATCGCGGATATTTTCGCCGGACGCGGAGAGCATGCCTTCCGTGAGATTGAGGCCCGCGCAGTGGCGAAGTCCATTGAGAACGCCAAGGTCCAACCCGCCATTATTTCCTTGGGCGGGGGAGCGGTCCTGGACTCCGGAACCCAGCAACTGCTGGGGGAGTGCACCGTGGTTTATCTCGAGTGTGACGCGGAGACTGTAGCTGACAGGATCGCGCGGAACACAGGCCGGCCATTGCTGAAAGGTAATGCAATGACGCGGTGGGAAGCACTGTTTGCCACAAGGCGTCCGGTCTACGAACGCCTCGCAAACATCGTCATGGACGTCCGAACGGGATCCGTGGCCGAAATCGGCCTCCAGTTGGAGGAGCGGCTGCGCCAGCATGCAGCCTTGAAAGAGGAAGTTGAAAAGTGAGTAACGAAGCAACTGTCATCAAGGTGACCGGCCAATCCGCCCACGAAAACTACGACGTCGTAGTGGGGCGCGGCCTGTTGTCCACCCTTCCCGAAAAGCTGGGGGAACGGGTCCGACGTGTGCTTGTCATTCATCCCCGGGCCCTTCGCCTGACGGGCGATACCGTTCGCGATGAGCTGGAAACAGCTGGTTTCACCGCCCTGACGGCCGAAATTCCGGATGCGGAAGAAGGCAAGCACATCCAGGTTGCCGCTTTCTGCTGGCAAGTCCTGGGCCAGAATGATTTCACCCGCTCTGACGCCATTGTGGCGGTCGGGGGCGGCGCAGTGACAGACCTTGCAGGCTTCGTGGCGGCCACCTGGCTTCGTGGCGTGAAGGTCATTCACATGCCCACGAGCCTTTTGGGCATGGTGGACGCCTCTGTGGGCGGAAAGACCGGCATCAATACTGCCGAGGGCAAGAACCTCGTGGGATCCTTCCACCCGCCGGCTGCTGTTCTGGCAGACTTGGACACCCTTCAGACGCTGCCCAAGAACGAGCTTATTTCCGGTATGGCTGAGGTCATCAAGTGCGGGTTCATTGCCGATCCCGCTATCCTGGACCTGATCGAGAAGAACACTGACGCCGTGATGGACCCGGCCTCTGACGTTGTCCGCGAACTCATTGAGCGGGCCATCACGGTCAAGGCGGATGTCGTTTCGCAGGACCTCAAGGAATCCGGACTTCGCGAAATCCTGAATTATGGACACACGCTGGGCCATGCCATTGAACTGGTGGAGCGCTACTCGTGGCGCCATGGCGCCGCTGTCTCAGTGGGCATGATGTTCGCGGCGGAGTTGTCCCGGAGCGTAGGACGGTTGTCGGATGTCGACGCTGATCGGCACCGAACCATCCTGGAAAGCCTCGGATTGCCGATCACTTACCGCCGTGACCGGTGGCAGGGTTTGCTCGATGGCATGCGCCGTGACAAGAAGTCCCGTGGCGACCTTTTGCGCTTTGTTGTCCTTGACGGAGTGGCCAAGCCGGGCATCCTGGACGTTCCCGATACCTCCCTGCTGTTTGCTGCCTATCAGGAAATCGCATCATGAGTGTGGCTGTGCGTGAAGGCGTTAGTGATTGGCCAACTGCCGGGTTCCCGGGTGTCAGGACTAATCCGGATACCCTGCTGCCGGTGATTGTCAACGAGGACGTCATGGAGACGGCTCTTGCCGCTTCCGACGACCCTGCAGACCGCATCATGGCCTTGCTGCTCGAAAACCACCCCAATGAGGCAGCCGAGCTGTTGGCTGAGGCCCGCTATAAGGATCCTGAGTCGTTCCGGCTGAGGATTTTCGAAGCCGAAGTCCACCGGGCCACCAACAGGCTTGACCGCGCCATACAGTTGTTCCGCCACCTTTTGCAGGATGTCCAGGGCAGCCCGAAGGAAGCGATCGTCCGCCAGTATCTGGGCCGGGCATACTTCGTCAGCGGCAACGCTTTGGCTGCATCCGAAGAGTTCGCCAAGGCGCTGGACCTTCGGGTTGCCATGGCCGCTGATGCTTCCCTGATCTATTCCTCCGCGGTCGCCCTCCAGAGGGCGCGGAATGTGCTGGAACTCGCTTCTTGAACCTCTTGGAAACACCGCCCGCAAGCCTTCGAGGGATTTGCCGGTAGAATGGTTCTTGGATTTTTGATAAATACGCGCTGGCGGGCCGATTGGCACGCCTGCTTGGCATAGATAGCTGGCAGCTAGAACCAGTGCGATAACCAGAGGATACGAGTGGCAACCACAAACGACATCAAGAACGGGACCGTACTGAAGCTCGAGGGCCAGCTCTGGAACATCATCGAGTTCCAGCACGTCAAGCCTGGCAAGGGCGGCGCCTTTGTCCGCACCAAGATGCGCAACGTCATGTCCGGCAAGGTGGTCGATAAGACCTTCAACGCCGGCCTCAAGATCGAAACCGCTACGGTTGACCGCCGCGATTACCAGTACCTGTACCAGGACGGCGAAGACTTCGTCTTCATGGACACCCAGGACTACGACCAAATCACCGTGTCCGGTGCCACTGTAGGCGATGCCACCAACTTCATGCTCGAAAACCAGATGGTCAACATTGCCATCCACGAGGGCACCCCGCTGTACATTGAACTGCCCCCGAGCGTTGTCCTCGAAATCACCTACACTGAGCCGGGCCTTCAGGGCGACCGCTCCTCCGCCGGCACCAAGCCGGCCACCGTTGAAACCGGCTATGAGATCCAGGTTCCGCTGTTCGTTGAGCAGGGCACCAAGGTCAAGGTCGATACCCGCGATGGCAGCTACCTGGGCCGGGTCAACGACTAGTGAGCGCCCGCGGTAAAGCCCGTAGCAGGGCACTTGAAGTACTTTTCGAGGCAGAGCAGCGCTCCGTTTCGGCTTTCGACGCCATGACGGCGCGCCGGGAGAAGACCGACCTGATCATCAACCCTTACACGGTGGAAATCGTTGAAGGCGTTGTCTCGATGCAGGCGACCATCGACGAGTTCCTGGAGACGTACGCCCAGGGCTGGACGCTGGAGCGGATGCCCTCGGTTGATCGCATCATTCTTCGGATCGGCGCCTGGGAGCTCCTCTACAATGACGAAGTTCCGGACGGCGTAGCCGTCAGCGAAGCCGTGGCCCTGGCCAAGACGATGTCCACGGACGAGTCCCCGGCGTTCATCAATGGACTCCTGGGCCGGCTCCAGAAGCTCAAGCCGTCACTTCTGGCATAGGTGTATGCCTGACCTGAAGGCAAAGGACCCGCTTCACAGGAAACTGTGAAAGCGGGTCCTTTTTGCCCTTACTGTAGAACTGCAGCCCGTAGGCCCGGGATGCTGCGCAGATGGTCAAGTTCGTCCTGCTGGTGAAGGTGGACGTCGCGGCCGCTGAGTATCCGTTGCCGGGTGAACGCCAATGCCGTGGCCCCCTTGATGAAGGACTTCATCTGCCGGCCCCGCCCCCGCGAGGAAGCCCAGCGGACCGCTTGCCGCCTGCCCCGGGACGTGGCCAGCATCTCCACTTCAGCTGGAGTAAACCAGCCCGCGCGCGCATACTCAAGGAGCCGTTGACGGGTGAGCTTTCCCTCCGCGAGCCGGAGGAGAATGATGCCGACGGCGGCAACCAGGAAAATCGGCACCTGCACCACGAAGTACTCCAGCAAGAAGTTCTGGCCCATGCTGTTCCAGCGGTTATGCAGGAACATGGCAGGCAACAAGCCGATGAAGAATGCCAGGACGGCATAGCCGGTGTGCCACCGCCGGGCAGCGAACCCCATGATCAGGCCCGTGGTGCCCGTGAACACGGCGTGGGCGAAGGGCGACATAACGCCGCGGAGGATGAAGATACGGACAAGGTCTGTCCCGGGGTCGGTGGAGGAGGCAATTTCGCGTCCGAAGTACAGGATGTTCTCCGTGAAGGCGAACCCGGCGGCAATGGTGAAGGCGAACACCACGCCGTCCACCGGACCGTCAAAATACTTTCGTGCGGCCAGGATCAACACCAGCAAACCCAGTGACTTGGTAAATTCCTCCACGATGGGTGCCTGGACCGTTGCCATGAAATAGGTGAAGGCTTCTTCGCTGCTGGTGGGCGCGGCAAGGGCGAAGAGCGGTTGGATGAGCAGGGTCCCGGCAATCGACACAGCAGCGCCCCAGGTGAAGGCGAACCAGAGAAGCCTCTTTGGCTCCGGCTCCCAGCGGTCAATCAGTCGCACCGTCAGCAGAACCACCGACAACGGAATCAATGAGGCAATGAAGCCGATCACAAACCCTGTCACGCCCGTGTTACCCAACAGGAAGGGGAGCACTAGCATCAGGCTTGCAAGGGCAAGTACGCCTCCAACAATCAGCAGGGGCAGTGTGCCCAGGGACCGCCGGCTTCGCGGTGCAGGCGGGTGGGCCCAGGTTTGCCGCGGGAGGGTCATCGGATTGCCTGGAGCGGGCTGGTAATTGCCTGGCTGCACCCGTCCGATCCAGGTAGGGTTGGCGCCAGGTTCCAGGTACGGCCGTGGATATGGTTGTCCGCCGGGTTGCCCGTGGTGGTTCATGGTCATGGGCAAGAGCCTATTCCACAGCGTGCAGTGTGAGCTTAAACTCACCAGCCTGGTCATTCTTCGGTGAGGTGGCAGATGGCCTCTGTGGTAGCTTGGAAAAGCAAATATTCCTTTTTTAATTCCGTCCCGTGAGGCGGGGAAAGGGGAGACGAGCGAATGACTGAAGTCACTTCATCGCACGTGCCGTCGCGGGTTGTCCTCAACCAGGCGGACATTGATCGTGCGCTCACTCGTATCGCCCACGAGATCCTTGAAGCCAACAAAGGCTCGCAGGACTTGGTTCTCCTGGGCATTCCCAGCCGCGGCTATCCACTGGCCGTTCGGCTCGCCCACAAGATCGCAGCTGCCGATCCCTCGGTCAACGCCGAAGCCATGGTGGGCCAACTTGATGTCACCATGTTCCGTGACGACCTCTCCCACCAGCCCACCCGGCCCCCACGCCACACGCGCCTGCCGTTGTCAGGGATCGACAACAAAGTGGTTGTCCTGATTGACGACGTCCTGTATTCGGGCCGCACCATCCGCGCGGCACTTGATGCCCTGGTGGACCTTGGCCGTCCGCGGATTGTCCGTTTGGCCGTGCTGGTGGACAGGGGCCACCGTGAGCTCCCCATCCGCGCAGATCACGTGGGGAAAAATCTCCCCACCTCTTCGTCGGAAAAAGTCCGCGTCCACCTCGAGGAGATCGACCTCGTTGACGGTGTTCCTGTCAACGAAGTAGTCATCGAGGCCGGTCAATGAAGCACCTTCTTTCCACCGAAAACCTGAGCGCCTTCGATGCCATCCGCGTCCTGGACACGGCTGAAGAGATGTCCGCCGTGGGCGAGCGTGAAGTGAAGAAACTGCCTGCACTGCGTGGCCGTACCGTGGTGAACCTCTTCTTCGAAGACTCCACCCGCACCCGTATTTCCTTTGAGGCCGCGGCCAAGCGCCTTTCAGCCGATGTGATCAACTTCGCCGCCAAGGGATCCTCGGTGTCCAAGGGCGAATCCCTGAAGGACACTGCGCAGACACTGGCGGCAATGGGCGCGGATGCAGTGGTCATCCGCCACTGGGCATCCGGCGCCCCGCACCGGCTTGCTGCCACGGACTGGATCGATGCCGCCGTCATCAATGCAGGAGACGGCACCCATGAGCATCCAACACAGGCGCTCCTGGACGCTTTCACCATGCGTCGGCACTGGTCCAAGGTCAACGGCATCGAGTCCACCGGTGCCGATCTCAAAGGTATGCGGGTAGCGATCGCGGGGGATGTCCTGCATTCCCGTGTAGCCCGGTCCAACGTCTGGCTCCTGAAGACCCTGGGCGCCGAGGTTACTTTGGTGGCGCCACCCACGCTGCTGCCGATCGGCGTCGAGCATTGGCCCTGCAAGGTCAGCTACGACCTTGACCGGACGCTGGAAGCGGGCATCGACGCCATGATGATGCTGCGTGTCCAAGGTGAGCGCATGAACGCCTCGTTCTTCCCCTCAACCCGCGAGTACTCGCGGCGCTGGGGCTTCGACGACGCCAGGCTCCGCACCCTGGATGAACTGGGCATGAAAGACACCATCATCATGCACCCCGGCCCCATGAACCGGGGACTGGAGATTTCCTCGGCCGCCGCCGATTCGCCGCGTTCCACCGTGCTCGCACAGGTGCGTAACGGTGTTTCGGTCCGTATGGCCGCTCTTTACCTGCTGCTCTCCGGGGACTCCCGCGAAGCGGCCTCGAACATAAGCCAGTCCAGCAAGGAGACCAACTGATGGCCGAGAACACTTACCTGATTCGTGGGGCTGCCATCCTGGGCGGCGAAGCTGAAGACCTTTTGATCCGTGACGGCGTCATCGAAGCACGCGGCAAGGACCTCTCAACTGACGGCGCAACTGTCATTGACGCCAAGGGCCTCATTGCCCTGCCCGGCATGGTGGATGTCCACACCCACTTGCGCGAACCCGGCCGCGAAGACGCCGAGACAGTGGAAACCGGCACCCGCGCTGCTGCTTTGGGTGGCTTCACTGCTGTCCATGCCATGGCCAACAGCAATCCTGTTGCGGACACCGCAGGCGTCGTTGAGCAGGTGCATAGCCTGGGCCGCGCGTCGGGGTGGGTGGATGTGCGCCCCGTCGGAGCAGTGACCGTTGGCTTGGCCGGGGAGCAGCTCGCAGAGCTCGGCGCCATGGCGGACTCCCGTGCCCAGGTCCGGATGTTCTCCGACGACGGCATTTGCGTCCACGATCCCGTCCTCATGCGGCGGGCCTTGGAATACGTGAAAGCGTTCGACGGCGTGGTGGCCCAGCACGCGCAGGAACCGCGCCTGACCGCCGGGGCACAGATGAACGAGGGCACAGTCTCGGCCGTACTCGGACTGACCGGCTGGCCGGCCGTTGCCGAGGAAAGCATCATCGCCCGTGACGTCCTGCTGGCCCAGCATGTGGGATCCCGCCTCCACGTCTGCCACGTCTCCACCGCTGGATCCGTGGAAATCGTGCGCTGGGCCAAGGCACGGGGAATCAACGTCACTGCCGAAGTTACCCCGCACCACCTGCTCCTGACCGATGAACTGGTCCGCAGCTACGATCCCGTCTACAAGGTCAATCCGCCGCTTCGTACCGATGCTGACGTGCAGGCTCTCCGCGAGGGCCTGGCCGATGGCACCATCGACGTCGTGGGAACTGACCACGCCCCGCACCCCAGCGAGCACAAGGAATGTGAGTGGGCGCAGGCCGCAATGGGCATGACCGGCTTGGAAACCGCGTTGTCGGTAGTCCAGGAGACCATGATCGAAACCGGCCTCATGACCTGGGCGGACTTCGCCAGGGTCACCTCATTCACGCCTGCTGTGATCGGCCGCCTCGCTGACCAGGGGCGTCCGCTGGAGGTTGGCGAACCCGCCAATGTCATCCTGGTGGACCCGGCTGCGCGTTGGACGGTCGATCCCCATAAAATGGCAACCATGGGCCGCAATTCACCGTTCAAGGGCAAGGAGCTGCCCGGATCAGTGGTGGCAACATTCTTCAAGGGCCACCCCACTGTGCTCGATGGCCGGCTTAACACGCCGTACAGGTACCCGGCGGTCAGCAGCAACTGATGGACAACCAAACACTGACCGTGCTAATCACGGTGCCGTTGATCATCGTCGTCCTGGTGATGATCTGGCTGGGATGGCGCAACCGGCTGAGGCGACAGGCCGACGTCGAGCGCCTTCCCGAGGTGCCGCAGCAGCTGACCCCGGCCAGCGTCGTCGCGGACGGCCAATACGTGGCCACCACCACGGCGGGCGACTGGCTTGACCGCATCGCAGCGCAGGGCCTGGGTATCCGGACCAACGCGGAACTGAGCATCCACGCAGAAGGTGTGCTGTTCGACCGTCCCGGTGCGTCCCCGGTGTTCATTCCCCGCACCGCCCTGTTGGACAGTCGTGAAGCCACCGGAATGGCAGGGAAATTCGTCGAAAAGGACGGACTCCTGGTCATCAACTGGAAGCTCGGCGCCAGGGAGCTCGACACCGGATTCCGTTCCAGGCATGCAAGCGACAAACAGCTCCTCCTCGAAGCCCTCCAAGAATTGATCTCCGCAGCCCCTCAGGCAGATGCCGATAGTGGAAAGTAATAAAGTGACGGATAGTAAAGCAGCCACCACGCCCACCCCCTCAGCAGCAGTACTTGTGCTCGAAGACGGCCGCATGTTCCGCGGCCGCAGCTACGGAGCCCAGGGAACCGCTCTCGGTGAGGCCGTCTTCGCCACCGGCATGACCGGCTACCAGGAGACCATCACCGACCCCTCCTACGCACGTCAGCTGGTGGTCCAGACCGCGCCGCACATCGGCAACACCGGCGTCAACAGCGAAGACGCTGAATCCCGCCGTATCTGGGTTGCCGGATACATCGTGCGTGACGCCGCCCGCCGCCCCTCCAACTGGCGCTCTGAACGCAGCCTCGATGACGAACTGGTGGAACAGGGGATCGTTGGTATCCAGGGCGTAGACACCCGGGCCATCACCCGTCACCTCCGCGAGCACAAGACCATGCGCGCGGGTATTTTCTCCGGCGAGGCCGCCCAGGCCACCGACAAGGAGTTGCTGGAGACCGTCCTGGCCAGCGAGCCGATGGAAGGTGCGGCGCTGGCTGAGGAAGTTTCCATCGATGAGGCCTACGTTGTGGAACCCAAGGACCACGGCTGGGAAGGCGAGCCGCGTTTCTCCATCGCGGCCGTTGACCTTGGCATCAAGGCAATGACTCCTGTGCGCTTCGCGGAACGAGGCGTGCGGGTGCACGTCCTGCCTGCAACGTCCACGCTCGAGGATGTCAACGCGGTCAAGCCGGACGGTTTCTTCATGTCCAACGGACCCGGGGACCCGGCTACGGCAGACCACCAGGTTTCCCTGCTGCGCTCGGTGCTGGACGAGAAACTCCCGTACTTCGGCATCTGCTTCGGCAACCAGATCCTGGGCCGCGCCCTGGGCTTTGGCACCTACAAGCTCCGTTACGGCCACCGCGGCATCAACCAGCCCGTCATGGACCGCCGGACCGGAAAGGTGGAGATCACCTCGCAGAACCACGGCTTCGCCGTTGACGCCCCGTTGAACGGTTCCACCGTAGCGCCGGAAGAGCGCTTCGGCCGCGTGGAAGTCAGCCACGTCTCCTTGAACGACGACGTCGTTGAAGGACTCGCCTGCCTCGACATCCCGGCGTTCTCGGTCCAGTACCACCCCGAAGCCGCAGCCGGACCGCACGATGCCGCCTACCTCTTCGACCGCTTCATCGACCTCATGGCCGATACCAAGTCCAAGGCCACAGCTGCCGACTCCACCGACTCCAAGACTGAGGACACGAAGTAATGCCCAAGCGTACAGATCTCAAGAGCGTCCTTGTCATCGGATCCGGCCCCATCGTCATCGGCCAGGCCGCCGAGTTCGACTACTCCGGTACCCAGGCGCTTCGCGTCCTGAAGGAGGAAGGCCTGCGGGTCATCCTGGTGAACTCCAACCCGGCCACCATCATGACGGACCCGGAGTTCGCTGATGCCACCTATGTTGAGCCCATCACTCCCGAGGTGGTGGAGAAGATCATCGCCAAGGAGCGTCCGGACGCCATCCTGCCCACCCTTGGTGGCCAGACTGCCTTGAACACAGCCATCGCGTTGGACAAGAACGGTGTGCTGGAGAAGTACAACGTGGAACTCATCGGCGCCAACATTGCCGCCATTGAGCTCGGTGAAGACCGCGAGAAATTCAAGGGCGTGGTGGAACGCTGCGGTGCGGAGTCCGCACGAAGCCACATCATCCACACCATGGAAGAGGCCTTCGCTGCTGCCGAGGACCTCGGCTACCCCATGGTGGTCCGTCCGTCCTTCACCATGGGTGGCCTGGGCTCAGGCCTGGCTTACAACGAGGACGACCTCCGGCGCATTGTCGGCCAGGGCCTCCAGTACAGCCCCACCACCGAGGTCCTGCTCGAAGAGAGCATCCTTGGCTGGAAGGAATACGAGCTGGAAATGATGCGCGACAAGAACGACAACGTCGTTGTTGTCTGCTCCATCGAGAACTTCGATCCCGTGGGCGTCCACACCGGTGACTCCATCACTGTTGCCCCGGCACTGACGCTCACCGACCGCGAATACCAGAAGCTCCGCGATGTCTCCATCGCCGTGATCCGCGAAGTTGGCGTTGACACCGGCGGCTGCAACATCCAGTTCGCCATTGATCCGGCTACGGGCCGCGTAGTGGTCATCGAAATGAACCCGCGTGTTTCGCGCTCGTCCGCGCTGGCGTCGAAGGCCACGGGCTTCGCCATTGCCAAGATCGCCACCAAGCTCTCCCTCGGTTACACCCTGGATGAGATTCCGAACGACATCACGCAGAAGACGCCTGCCTCCTTCGAGCCCACGTTGGACTACGTCGTGGTCAAGGTTCCGCGCTTTGCCTTCGAGAAGTTCCCGGCGGCGGACAACACGCTGACCACCACCATGAAGTCTGTTGGCGAAGCCATGGCCATGGGCCGCAACTTCACCGAAGCCCTGCAGAAGGCCCTTCGCTCGTTGGAGCAGAAGGGGTCGCAGCTGGACTTCAGCTCCGTGCCGGAGTACGAGGTTGCCGAGCTCATTGAGAAGGCCAAGCGTCCCACCACGGACCGCCTGCACCAAGTACAGCGCGCGCTCCTGGGCGGAGCCACGGTGGAAGACCTCTTCGAAGCCACCAAGATCGACCCCTGGTTCCTGGACCAGCTCCAGCTCCTTAACGAGACAGCGCAGGAGATCCGCAAGGCCGGAGTGCTTACCGAAGAAATGCTGCGCAATGCCAAGCGCCACGGCTTCTCAGACGAGCAAATCGGTGCCTTGACGCACAACAACGAGGCCGTGGTCCGGGGCGTCCGCCAGGCTTTGGGCATTCGTCCGGTCTACAAGACGGTGGATACTTGCGCCGCTGAGTTCGCCGCCTACACCCCGTACCACTACTCCTCCTATGACGAGGAAGACGAAGTGGGCCTGCACGCCAAGCCCTCGGTCATCATCCTGGGCTCAGGACCGAACCGCATCGGCCAGGGCATCGAATTCGATTACTCCTGCGTCCACGCCTCCATGGCGCTGCGCAAGGCCGGTTACGAGACCGTCATGGTCAACTGCAACCCCGAGACCGTCTCCACGGACTACGACGTTTCCACGCGCCTTTACTTCGAGCCGTTGACCCTCGAGGACGTCCTCGAGGTCATCGCCGCGGAGGAGCGCACTGGTGGCGTCATGGGTGTCTTCGTCCAGCTCGGTGGCCAGACTCCGCTGAAGCTGGCGCAGCAGCTCGCCGACGCCGGTGTCCCGATCCTTGGCACCTCGCCCGAAGCGATCGACCTCGCAGAGCACCGCGGCGCCTTTGCCCGGGTCCTGGATGAAGCCGGCCTGACCTCCCCGAAGAACGGCACCGCCGTTTCCTTCGAAGATGCCAAGAAGATCGCCGACGAGATCGGTTACCCCGTGCTGGTCCGCCCGTCCTACGTTCTGGGCGGCCGTGGCATGGAGATCGTCTATGACGAAGCGAACCTTTCCCGCTATATCGCCAACGCCACGGAGATCACCCCGGACCACCCGGTGCTGATTGACCGCTTCCTTGAGGACGCCGTCGAGATCGACGTTGACGCGCTCTTCGACGGCACTGACATGTACCTCGGCGGCATCATGGAACACATCGAAGAAGCCGGCATCCACTCCGGCGACTCCGCGTGCGTCCTTCCCCCGATCACCTTGGGCAACAACGTGATCGAGCGCGTGCGCACCGCAACCCGGGCCATTGCCGAAGGCGTGGGCGTCCGCGGCCTGATCAACATCCAGTTCGCGCTGGCCTCCGACGTCCTGTATGTGCTCGAAGCCAACCCGCGTGCTTCCCGCACGGTCCCCTTCGTCTCCAAGGCAACGGGTGTGCAGATGGCCAAGGCGGCAGCCCTGATCGGCACCGGCGTGACCATTAACCAGCTCCGCGGCGCCTACAAGATGCTGCCGGAAACCGGTGACGGCTCCACCTTGCCGTTGGATGCACCGGTTGCCGTGAAGGAAGCTGTGCTGCCGTTCAGCCGCTTCCGCACGCCCGAAGGCAAGGTTGTGGACTCCCTCCTCGGCCCGGAAATGCGTTCCACCGGTGAAGTCATGGGCATCGACAAGCACTTCGATACCGCTTTCGCCAAGAGCCAGGCTGCTGCGAACAACGCGCTGCCCACCGAAGGCAAGATCTTCGTTTCGGTAGCCAACCGTGACAAGCGTTCGGTGATCATGGGCGTCAAGCGCCTCTCGGACCTCGGTTTTGAGATCGTCTCCACCGGTGGCACCGCTGATGTCCTGCGCCGCAACGGCATCCAGGCCAC
Organism: Arthrobacter sp. R3-55; assembly: GCF_054161505.1. Lineage (NCBI taxonomy): Bacteria > Bacillati > Actinomycetota > Actinomycetes > Micrococcales > Micrococcaceae > Arthrobacter > Arthrobacter sp. R3-55. The sequence goes on from NZ_CP096423.1 coordinate 2,067,914, forward strand.
TCCGGTCCGCAAGGTGGCCGAAGGCAGCAGCGCCGAAGGCGAAGGCACCATCGCTGACCTGGTGATCGCAGGTGAGATCGACATGGTCTTCAACACTCCGTCCGGCGGCGAAGCACGCAGTGACGGATACGAACTACGGGCCGCAGCAACGTCCATCGGCATTCCCTGCATCACCACCGTGGCCGAGTTCAACGCAGCAGTGCAGGCCATCGAGGCACTGCGCACCTATGAATGGTCGGTCACGAGCCTGCAGGAGCACGCCGCCAACCTCTCAGCAGCAATGGAAGCAGCCAATGCCTGAGTCTGCTTCATCCCGGCAGGGTCAGCAGCCGGCCCGGGAGTCTTTTGGCTCCCGGCTGGCTGCGGCCATGGCCGCGCGCGGTCCGCTCTGCGTCGGAATCGATCCGCACCCGCAGCTGCTGGCTGATTGGGGACTGAACGACGACGCCGCAGGGCTGGAGCGTTTTTCGCTGGCAGTGGTGGAGGCCGTGGCTTCCCTCGCTGCCGCGGTCAAGCCGCAGGTGGCACTCTATGAGCGTCACGGCTCCGCCGGCATGGCGGTCCTGGAGCGCACCCTGGCCGCGTCCGCTGAGGCAGGCGTGCTGAGCATTGCCGACGCCAAGCGCGGGGACATCGGCTCCACCATGGCTGCCTACGCGGACGCCTGGCTGCGGGATGGTTCTTCCCTGGCTGCGGACTCCGTGACCCTGAGCCCCTACCTGGGCTTCGAGTCGCTGCGTCCGGCGTTGGACCTCGCTGCCCAGCACGGCAGGGGAGTGTTCGTGCTGGCACTGACATCGAACCCTGAGGGGCAGTCTGTCCAGCACGTTGGCGGAAGGGATTCGGTGGCCCGCAGGATTGCCGCTGCAGCCGCCGCGGAGAATCAGCGTTACAGCGGGGCCCTTGGTTCTGTTGGCCTGGTGGTGGGGGCCACCATCGGTTCTGCATTGGATGACTTGGATATCGATCTTGGACCGGTGCGCGGTGCCATCCTGGCTCCCGGGCTTGGTGCCCAGGGTGCTACTCCTGCTGACCTTCGGGCGACGTTCGGTGCTGCCTATCCCACGGTGCTGGCCACCTCCAGCCGTGGGATCCTGGCCGCGGGTCCATCGTTGGCGGCACTTCGCTCCGCAACCGAGGAAACGCTGGCCGGGCTGCGCGAAGACTAAGTTGCCCACCCTCATTGCGCAAGCGCGCCCCTGCCGGTAGGTTCAGGATCAGTCCGCGTGATCTGGATCACAATCGCGATCTGACAGGGGTTTGGCAGTGGGCCTTAAAGAGCTGACACCACAGGAGCGTTCCGATGCGCTGGAGAAGGCCGCCAAGGCCAGGGCAGTGCGTGCCGCCGCCAAGGAGAGGCTCAAGCGCGGCGAGGTGAGCATTGCGGAGCTGATCTCCTCCGGTGCTACGGACGAGGCAATTGCGCGAATGCGTGTGGTGGAACTCCTGGAGGCCCTGCCGGGCATTGGGCCCGTCAGGGCTGCCGGGATCATGGCGGAGATCGGAATCGCCGGATCCCGGCGCATCAGGGGCCTGGGCATTCACCAGGCCCGGGCGCTGGTAGATTTTATGGATACCCAGCAAAGCGTTTGACGCATCTCCCCGAAGGAATCCGTGAGCAAGAAACCCGGACTGACTGTCCTTGCAGGCCCCACTGCCGTTGGCAAGGGAACCGTATCCACCTACATCAGGGACAACTATCCGGAGGTCTGGCTCTCAGTCTCGGCAACCACCCGGGCCGCGCGCCCGGGTGAACAGGATGGCGTCCACTACTTCTTCAAGACCGCCGAAGAGTTCGACTCCCTGGTGGCCGACGGTGAATTGCTGGAGTGGGCCGTGGTGCACGGGCAGAACCGTTACGGGACGCTCCGGAGCACTGTCAACGCCGCCATCGCAGAAGGGAAGTCGGTGCTCCTGGAGATCGACCTGCAGGGCGCGCGCCAGGTCAAGGAGGCTGTTCCGGACGCGAATTTTGTGTTCCTGGCTCCGCCCACCTGGGATGAAATGGTCCGCCGTCTGGTGGGCCGCGGCACGGAAACTCCCGAGGAACAGCAGCGCAGGCTGGAAACCGCTAAACTGGAACTTGCTGCTGAACCGGAGTTTGACCACACCGTCATCAATGACGACGTTCGCCGGGCAGCGGACGAGCTTGTTTCACTCATGGGGCTTACCCCGCACCAGCGCTAAGCGCTTGCATTTGTTGGCCCGCTAAAATTTGGAGAATTCGTGTCCACGAACCTTGAAGGCATCATCAACCCGCCGATCGATTCGCTGCTTGAGGCTGCTGATTCCAAGTATGGCCTGGTCATCTTCGGCGCTAAGCGCGCCCGCCAGATCAATGCCTACTACGCTCAGCTGCACGAGGGCCTGTTCGAGTACGTCGGACCGTTGGTCGACACCAAGCTGAACGAGAAATCGCTGTCGATTGCCCTGCGCGAGATCAACGAAGGCCTCCTGGTCTCCACGCCGATCGAGCCCACCGAATAACACTGACTGCCTGTTGACGGAGGTCACGTGCGCATAGTCCTCGGAGTCGGGGGAGGGATCGCAGCCTACAAGGTTGCATCGCTCCTCCGGCTTTTTACTGAAGCCGGTCACAAGGTGACGGTCATTCCCACGGAAGCCGCAACCCGATTCGTCGGAGTGGCCACGTGGGAAGCACTCTCCGGCAACCCTGTGAGCAACAGCGTCTTTGATGACGTTGAGAAGGTCAACCATGTCCGTTTGGGACATGAGGCGGACCTGATCGTGGTTGCTCCGGCCACGGCCGATCTCTTGGCCAAAGCCGCAACCGGGCAAGCGGGCGACCTCCTGACCAATACGCTGCTTATGGCCCACGGCCCGGTGCTGTTAGCTCCTGCGATGCATACTGAAATGTGGCAACATGCGGCCACGCAGGCCAACGTGGAGACGCTGCGCAGCCGTGGCGTGACAGTGCTGGAACCAGCCTCTGGCCGTCTGACCGGATCAGATTCGGGCCCCGGGCGCCTGCCTGAGCCCGAGGCGATTTTCGCCGCGGCCATTGCGTTGGTTCAGGCCCCGGATGATGCCGGCGCATCCCCTTCCGCAGAGCCGCCGCTGGCAGGACGGACCGTGACGATTTCGGCCGGTGGTACCAGGGAGGCCCTGGACCCTGTCCGCTTCCTGGGCAACCGATCATCCGGCAAGCAGGGGACAGCCCTGGCTGCCGCAGCCTTGGCTGCGGGGGCAACTGTTCGGTTCCTTGCCGCGCATATGGACGTCGAGCCGCCCGCCGGGGTCGAGCTTGTTCGTGTTGAATCAGCGTTGGAACTGCGCGAGGCTGCGCTGAAAGCGGCAGTGGAGTCCGACGTCGTCATCATGGCTGCGGCCGTGGCGGACTTCCGTCCGGCAGAGGTCTCGGACACCAAGATCAAAAAGGTCGACGGCGAAGACGCGCCGGTTGTGCGCTTGATCCGCAATCCGGACATCCTGCATGAACTTGTGGAACGCCGCAATTCCGAGGGCGGCCGGCAGCTGATCGTCGGCTTCGCGGCCGAAACGGGCGACGCCCAAGGCGACGTCCTGGAACATGCCACGGCCAAGCTCAAACGCAAGGGCTGCGATCTCTTGGTGGTTAACCAGGTGGGCATTGGACGCGTGTTCGGCCAGGATGAGAATTCCGTGGTGATTCTCTCGGGTCACGGTGCCGAACCGCAGTCGGCTGCAGGCTCCAAGGCCGATGTTGCTGCTGCTGTGATTGATCGCGTGGGAGCCGAGCTCGCGCGGGTCTTTCCGGCTGTGTAACTGAGGCCACACCCGAATTCTTAGCAAAGGGACACAGGGCAGATGCCGCCGTCCCGCAACCCAGTAAGGTGGTCGAGTGACTTTACCGCTGCACCATGAACACCATGGCACCCCGTCCAAGCTCCGGCTCTTCACTTCAGAGTCGGTCACTGAAGGACACCCGGACAAAATTTGCGACCAAATCAGCGACTCCATCCTTGATGCGCTGCTGGCCGCCGATCCCGAGTCCCGCGTGGCCGTTGAAACCATGGCCACTACCGGCCTGGTGCACGTCGCTGGTGAGGTCACTACCGACGCTTACGTTGAGATCCCGCAGATAGTGCGTGAGACCATCCTTGGCATCGGATACGACTCTTCCGCCAATGGCTTCGACGGAGCCCGCTGTGGTGTCTCGGTGTCCATCGGCCAACAGTCCAACGACATCGCCGGTGGTGTCTTCAACTCGCTGGAGGCCCGCGAAGGCCGCCAGGAGGACGATTACGACCTCCAAGGCGCAGGCGACCAAGGCATCATGTTCGGCTATGCCAGCGACGAAACTGCCTCCTACATGCCCACGCCCATCTGGCTTGCCCACCGCTTGTCTGAGCGTCTTACGGAAGTCCGCAAGAACGGCGAACTGGCTTATCTCCGCCCGGACGGCAAGACCCAGGTCACAGTAGGCTACGACGGCGACCGACCGGTTTCGGTGGAAACCGTAGTCATCTCGAGCCAGCACGCTGAAGAGGCGAGCCTTGAGCAGCTTCGCGCCGACCTCGCCAGCTACGTCATCGACCCTGTCCTGGCGGCGTCAAACCTTGATCTGTCGCGTACGGCAAACATCCTGAACCCTGCCGGTGCGTTCGTCATCGGCGGCCCGGTGGGCGACGCCGGACTGACCGGGCGCAAGATCATCGTGGACACTTACGGCGGATTCTCCCGCCACGGCGGTGGTGCGTTCTCGGGCAAGGATCCCTCCAAGGTTGACCGTTCTGCGGCGTACGCCATGCGCTGGGTTGCCAAGAACGTGGTGGCTGCAGGACTTGCCAAGCGTGCTGAAATCCAGATTGCGTACGCCATCGGGCAGGCTCGTCCGGTGGGAACCTACGTCGAAACCTTTGGCACGGAGACCGTGGACCCGGCCCGTATCAGCGAGGCGATCGACGAACTCTTTGACCTGCGTCCCCGCGCCATCATCGATGCTTTGGACCTTAAGCGGCCCATCTATGCCAAGACTGCGGCCCATGGACACTTCGGCCGTGACGAACCTGACTTCACGTGGGAACGGCTGGACCGGGTGGCGGACCTGAAGGAATACTTCAACGCTTGATTCTTGGAAGACCGGCCGGCACCGGAGTCATCATCCCGGACGTTGCTGTTTTGTCAGTGGTCCGTGATTGGCTGGTGCCGGAGATGCCCGCAGCGTGGTTAATCCCGTTGCGGGCATCTCGGGTTAAGAGTGGACGCTACGAGTCGGAGGTGAAGTGAATGGCAGGAAGCGAGGCCCGGCCGTCGCTGCTACAGCCCTCGTTGCTGCAAGGTTTTCCGGATCGCACGCCGGTTGACGGTCCACCCCTTGCCCCGGTCAATCCCGTGGCGCGGGTGGTACTTGAATCATCACTGCCCCATCTGGACAGACCCTTCGATTACAGCGTTCCGGCTGAATTGAACGAGGTTGCTTTGCCCGGCGTCCGGGTGAAGGTGAAATTCAACGGCCAGGAACTCAACGGATACATCATCGAACGGCGTGCAGACTCTGATGCTTCCTCACCCCTGAGTACCCTGCACAAGGTGGTATCGCCGGTTGCGGTGTTGACCCCGGCGGTCATCGAATTGGCTGGTACGGTCGCTGCCCGATACGCCGGTACGCTCAGCGACGTCCTGCGGACGGCGATCCCGCCCAGGGTTGCCAAAGTGGAGAAGGAATTGCTGGCCGGGGATCTGGACGCCGGCGTCCGTGAACTCAAGCCCCTGCCGGATGCCCATGCTTGGGCCACGTACTCCAATGGAGCCTCTTACCTGCAGCATCTGGCCAGCGGGGGTTCCCCGAAGGCCGTCCTGGCTGCCCTTCAGGGTTTCGGTCCCGGCGGCTGGGCGGCATTGGTGGCTTCAGCTGTTGCCACGGTCAGGTCATCGGGACGTGGGGCAGTGGTGGTGGTGCCCGACTACCGGGATCTCGAGCAGGTGGAGACGGCTCTTGCCAACGTCCTGCCGTCGTCCGATGTTGCCAGGCTTACCGCCGATGACGGCCAGACTCCCCGCTACAGGAACTTCCTGCGGCTGTTGAGCGGGTCTGCCGGGGTTGCCGTTGGAACCCGCTCAGCGGCTTATGCGCCCGTCCAAAACCTTGGCCTGGTGGTCTGTTGGGACGACGGCGATGACCTCCACATCGAACAACGGGCGCCTTACGCGCATACCCGGGAAGTCCTCCTGCTGCGTGCGGAGCAGGCCAATGCGGCCTGCCTGATGGCTTCACACAGCCGCAGCACCGAGCTCCAACGCCTTGTGGAGATGCAGTGGGCTGTCGGCATCGAAGCGCCGCGCAGTATTGTCCGCGCCACGGTTCCGCGGGTTCTGAACACCGCCGACAGTTTTGAGCAGGAGCGGGACCCCTTGGCCAGGATCGCCCGTTTGCCGGGGGCTGCATGGCGCGCGGCCAAGGAAGGCTTGGAACGTGGCCCGGTCCTGGTGCAAGTTGCGCGGGCGGGCTATGCCCCCTCCTTGGTGTGTGAGTCCTGCCGCGAACTGGCACGTTGCAACGCCTGCCAGGGGCCGCTGGCTGTATCCAGCGGCACAGCCGTACCAGCCTGCAAGTGGTGCTCCACCCCGGCTCCGCAGTGGCGTTGCACGCACTGCAGCGGGACCCGGCTGCGCCGGGGGGCCGCAGGTGTCATGCGGACCGCCGAGGAACTGGGCCGGGCCTTTCCCGGTAAGCCCGTGGTGACATCCTCGGGCGAACACATCAAGGCAACGGTGCCGGATGCTCCTGCCTTGGTGGTGGCCACTGTGGGCGCCGAACCGATTGCGCCCAACGGCTATGCAGCGGCACTTCTGTTGGACGGCAACTCGTTGCTCCGGCGGGAGAACCTGCGGGCGGGGGAGGATACCGTCCGCCGATGGTTCAACGCCGCGTCCCTTGTGAAGCCGGCCAGGCAAGGCGGACTCGTGGTGATTACCGCTGACGATACCCCCGCGACGGGAGCCCTCCTGAGATGGGATGCCTCCGGCTACGCCTCACGTGAACTGGCGCTCCGGAAGGAACTGCAACTGCCCCCGGCGGTCCGGGTGGCCTCGGTTACCGGGGCAAGGGCCGACGTCGTGCATTTCGCCGAAGCGTTCGAGGCAAGTGCCGCACCGGGCAAGAAACTCCGCAGTGCCGGGCCTGCCCCGATGTTGATGTCCTCAGGCGCCCCATCCAGTGTCAATGAGGCAGATGCCGACGTCCGGACACTTTACTTCATTCCTTACGCAGACGCCGCGGAGTCAACCCGTGCCATGCGGGCCGTGAAGGTGGCCAGCGCAGCCAAACGCACCTCGGGCCCGGTGCAGCTGCGTTTGGATGGAGTCGATGTCCTGTAACGCCCGCTGTGCCCTTGGCTATTTCCGATTTTGACGGCTGGCCACGACTTCTTCCGCCGCGGACAGGAGCTGCCGTGCCGATTCATCCCAGTTGAATTGTGCAGCCCGTTCCACGGACCGGCGGGAGCGTTGCTGCCAGAGGGAGGTCTCGCCCAGGCCAGTCACAGCAGCGGCGAAATCCGTGGGTGACTCAGGGTCCACGTAACTGACGGCGTCGCCACCGACTTCCCGGAAGATGGGGATGTCGCTGGCAATGACCGGCGTTCCCAAAGCCATGGCCTCCACCAACGGCAAACCGTACCCCTCTGCCCGCGAAAGGCTGATCAGTGCGGTGGCCCGCAGCAGGAGTTCGTCGTACTCGGCGTCTGTGACGCCGTTGTGGAACAGGACTTTGGCTCCCGCCGGCACCATTGCCTCCAATTCAGCCTTCCGCTGGGGAGTGATCCGGCTAAGCAGGTGCAGGGTGTAATCGTCCAGTCCGGCCATGCCCCGGATCATGGTTTCCACGTTCTTGTACGGCATGAATGAACCCATGTAGAGAAGTGTTTTGTCGGCTCCGGCTTCGGGGTCACGCGGTTTTTGTCCGGGCTGCGGGGCGTTACCCACAATCCGAACGGGTCGTTTTGTCAGGGCGTACTTGGCCATGAGGGCCTCTGTGGTGCGGCTGATGGTGGCCACAAGGTCCGCTCGGTTCAACAGGAGCCGCTGGGGCCAGAACGCCTTGTGGTAAAGCCTCCAGAGCACGCGTACGGGTGCGGGGAGGAATCCCGGGGGAGTCGGGTGTTCGTAGTAGATGAGGTCGTGGAGGGTAAGGACCAGTCCGTAACGGCGCCCAAAGGTTCCCATGGTCTGCATGGGGCACACCACCACGTCGGCGCCAAGGGGGTTGACCTTACGGGCGACGAACAATTCCAGGGGAGACAACGGGCTGTTGATCATCACGTACGGGACGTCGGGCAGGAGGGCCAGTTGACGTTTGTCACTGATGAGCATGGTGACGTCCGCTATTTTGGACGTTGCGGCTATGAGGCTTGAACCGTAGCGGCTGATGCCATCGTGGTGGTCCGTTCGGGTAAAGCGGGCGTCGATGACAATTTTCACGCGGGATGTTCCTCCAGGAATTTCTGAATGGCTGCGGCGGCCGGGACCGGCGTCTCGTAGTGGATAAGATGCCCGACGTCGGGAATCACTTCCAGCTTGGCGTCAGGGAGCCGCTTCATGAGTTTGTGCTGGTTGGGCAAGGTGGCGATCTCATCTTTCTCGCCGGCGACCAGCAGCACGGGGAGAGTGAGCTGCTCGGCCACCTCGGCCACGTTGCCTGAAACGGAGGCTTTGAATGACTCGAGCAGGCTTTTCCTGTCCGCGAAGGCACTGAAGTAGGCATCGTGCTGGCCGTGGATGAAACGGCGTAGGCCCTTGTCCTTGGTTTTGGCCATGGTGATGCTCATGACGCGAACTATCACCCGATTCCGAAGAATGGCCAGTCCCAGTTGGGCTGGAAGCTTGGCGGACGCCTGGTAGTAGAGCACCGCAAGTTTGGTCATGATGCCCTTGGGGCCTTCCAATGCGGGTGCGGCAATGGGGTTGATCAGGATCAGCGGATGGACAGCACCGGGATTCGCGGCCACGAAGTGGCTGGCGACGATCGATCCGAAGGAGTGGCCCAGCAGGACAGTCTTCTCGTCCAACGCGAGGGCAGCCATGAAACCGGAGATGAACTTCCCATAGCGCTCAACGCTGTGTTCTTCTTCAAGGAAAGGTTCCGAGCTTCCGAAGGCCGGCAAATCCGGCATGATGATCCGCATTTCGGGCAGTTGGTCGGCTACACGCAGCAACCCATGGTGGTCTCCCCGGAAGCCGTGGATGACCAGGATGGTGCGCGTCGCCGGGCTGACGGTGACCGGTTCGTAGGTCCAAAACGCCACTTTGCTGCCATCGACTTCCACCTCGGAAGCGACGGTCCGTCCCGGCAGGGCTGCGCTGAAGAAATCGCCGGGGGTTTGGGTCCCGTCCGAGGATTTTGCGGTGTCCACTTTTGCCATGTAGCTGTTCCTAGTTCACGTTGTCCGGGTGCGAACCCGTTCGATGGTGGCGCTCCAGCCCGGCGATGCCGTCCATGTCCGGTGCTTCCAGTTCAAAATCGAACACTGCAAGGTTCTCCTTGATCCGTCCGGCCGAGCTTGCCTTCGGGATGACCAGGTTCCCCACTTGAAGATGCCAGCGGAGAATCACTTGGGCAGGGGTTCTGCCGTACTTTTCCGCCAGGGAAATAATGGCAGGATCTGACAACACTTGCCCCCGGCCCAGGGGACTCCAGGCCTCTGTGCGGATTCCGAGTTGCTCGTGCAAAGTCCGCAGCCTGGCCTGCTGCAGCCAAGGGTGCAGTTCGATCTGGTTCACGGCGGGCACAACCTCTGCTTTTTGCATGAGCTCGTCGAGGTGTGCCGGTTGGAAGTTGGACACTCCAATGGCCCGCACTTTTCCTTCGCGGTAAAGCGTCTCCATGGCCTTGTACGTCTCTGCAAAGAGCCCGCGCCCGGCGCACGGCCAATGGATGAGGTAGAGGTCCACGTAATCGAGGCCAAGATTCGCTATGGAGGTGTTGAAGGCCCGCACTGTCGCATCGTAGCCCTGGTCATCGTTCCAAACCTTGGTGGTGACGAAGACGTCCTCGCGTGCCAGTGCGTGCACCGACTCGCCGGAGCCGCCGGTGCCTCTGTTGGCCTCCGCGGCATCACCGATGGCGCCGCCCAGAGCACGGCCCACTCCAGCTTCGTTGCCGTACATCGCGGCGGTATCGAATCGGCGGTAGCCCTCGCCCAGGGCCGTGGAAACCAAAGCTTCGGCGTCTTTAGCGGGCACTTTGTAGAGTCCGAACCCCAGGCGGTCCATCTGTACGCCGTTGTTCAATGCCAGCCGGTTCGATGTCAGCTTGGAGGGGGATCTCATAGCAACGACTCTACCCATTCCTTGCACGATTGCTTCAGGAATGGCCGTTGAAACTCACCAGGCGTCTGGCTGAGGCTTCGTCCAGGATGAGGTCCGTGGCCAGCCCAGCGGCTAAAGCCCCTTGGAGGCCATTGATTTTGGAGGCCCCGGAGACCACGCAGATCCGGCGCCTGACCTGCCGCAACTGCTCATGGCTGGGTCCAGTGGACCTCGCGTTGAGGGTAATGCCGTCCGAGGACCCGTCGCTGCGGAAAAAGACCGTGGCGACGTCGCCCACCACATCATCGGCGGCCAGCATGGTGAGGTCGTGTTCATCGAGGTAACCGCCGGCATAAACGTGGCTCGGGTAGTCCGAATCGACCGACCCGACGCCAAAGATGGCAATGCTCATACGCGCCTGTAAATCGAGGATGCGTTGAACGCTGCGCTCATTCCACATGGCCGTTTTGGTGGATGCGTGATCAAAGAACGCCGGGACGGGAAACTGTTCCACGCGGGCGCCGTAGGCGCTGCCGAAGCGGCGCATGATGTCGCTGGCATAGGTGATGCCAGTGGTTTGCATGTTTCCAGCACCGTTGAGTTGGACCACGATGCTGTCGTGCGTCACTTTGCGGGTGAGGTGGCGGCTGACTGCGCTCAGCGTCGCACCCCATGCCACGCCGATGATGGCATTTGAGTCCACCAACGGTCCTATTGTCCGTGCAGCTTGCATGGCGACGCGGTCCAGGGTCTCCGCTTCGTTGAGCGTATCCAGCACTGGAACCACGTGGACATCCACTCCGTACTGGTTGCGGATCTGGCTTTCCAACTCGGGGCCGGTGTCGAAAGGGCTCCGAATCTGAACCTGGACCAAGCCGGTTTCGCGGGCCGAAGACAGGAGCCGGGACACGGTGGACCGGGACGTTCGCAACTCCCGTGCAATCGCATCCATGGTCAAGTCCTGCAAGTAATACATCTGTGCAGCCCGGAGCGCATCCGAGTGACGTGATCGTGCCATCTCATTTCCTTACTGCACGTTTGTGCAAATAGCTTGACTCCATTTTCCACCTTCGCAAGATTAGTGGTGAACGGTGCAGCAGCGAGTGGCGCGGCGCACGAACCAAGCCCAAGGGAGCAGTTTTGGGACACAACAAGATTTCCGGTACCTCACAGCACGCACAGCGCGACTCCGTCGTTGCACTGCAGGAGCGGCCTTCGGCCAAGGTACTCATCATCGGCGGTGGCATCAATGGTGTCGGAACGTTCCGCGATCTGGCCCTTCAAGGGGTCGATGTCGCACTTGTTGAACGAGGTGACTACTGCCAAGGTGCCAGTGGCGCGTCCTCCCACATGATCCACGGTGGCATCCGCTACCTCGAAAACGGCGAGTTCCGCCTGGTCCAGGAATCCGTGGTTGAGCGCAACAGGCTCCTGCGTATTGCCCCGCACTACGTCAAGCCGCTGCAGACCACCATCCCGATTTTCAGCACGTTCTCAGGCATTCTGTCCGCCCCCATGCGCTTCCTGACCCACAAGCAGGGCAAGCCCAAGGAGCGCGGTGCGTTCCTCATCAAGGTGGGCCTGAGCATGTATGACTTCTTCTCCCGCGATGGCGGCAGCGTACCCCGCCACCAGTTCCGCGGCCGGACGAAAGCCCTGGCCGAGCTTCCCAAGCTCCACTCAGGTATCAAGTACGCCGCTACGTACTTTGATGCTTCCGTGCACAACCCGGAGCGCCTGACCCTCGACGTCCTGCAGGACGGCGAGAAAGCCGGCCTTGGCTCCGGACTCCCCGGAGGGAGCGCTCGAGCCAGCAACTACGTCTCGCTCGTCTCCATGGATTCGGACGGAGTCAGGCTCCGGGATGAATTGACCGGCAAGGAATTCGACTTCCAGGCAGACGTCATCGTGAACACCACCGGCGCCTGGGTGGACCTCACCAACCAGGCCATGGGCGCCGTCAGCAAGTTCATGGGCGGCACCAAGGGCTCACACATTGTTTTGGACCACCCGGAACTGCTCGCGGCGTGCAATGGACGCGAAATCTTCTTCGAACACACCGACGGCCGCATCGTCCTCATCTACCCCATGGGTGACCGCGTCCTGGTGGGCACCACCGACGTTGACGCGGACATGTCCGAAGACGCCGTGTGCACGGAAGAAGAGATCGACTACTTCTTCGACTTGGTAGGACACGTATTCCCCACCATCAAGGTGGAGCGGGACCAGATCGTCTACAGTTTCGCGGGCGTCCGCCCGTTGCCCCGCCACGACGAAACCCAGCCCGGCTTTGTCTCGCGTGATTACCGCATTGAACGCAGCGTCCGCGCCGGTGACGGTGCGGTGGCAACACCAGGCGGTAAGGCCGCCGTCGTACTGAGCTTGGTGGGCGGTAAATGGACTACTTTCCGGGCCTTGGCCGAACACATGACCAACGACGTCCTCCGCGAACTGGGCATGGAACGCAAAGTCTCGACGGCGAAACTCGCCATCGGCGGCGGGGCCGGTTTCCCTTCCACTGAACAAGGTGAACAGGAATGGATCAAGAAGCACATGGGTCCGGGCTTGGACGCCGACCGGGTAGCCGGGTTGCTGACCCGATACGGAACCCGGGCTGAAGCCGTGATCGAGTACCTCAACGCAGGGCAGGACCAGCCCTTGCGTTCCACCCGTGAACTGAGCGTCCGGGAACTGGCGTTCATGGCTGAGCACGAGCAGATCGGGCATCTGGTTGATGTTCTCATCCGCAGGACCTCCCTGGCGTTCCGTGGCCTGGTGACCGGAGAACTGCTCAATGAAACAGCCGCGGCATTGGCCGAACCGCTCGGGTGGGATGCTGCTGCCCGCGAAGCAGAAATCCGTCACGCCCAGGACGTCCTGCAGCGGTTCCACAAGGTTGACGTGCACAGCCTCGTAGCCTGAGGCCAAGCGGCGTCCGACAGCTTGACCGTCCCTGCGTGCGGCAGGGACGGAACGGGGTAGGTGGGCCCGACGGGGGACCACCACACCGGGACGGTTCCGGAGACAACGGAACCGTCCCAAACAGCCTCCTCACCCGCGAGGAGGCTGACAACAGAAAAAATGAGGAGTCAAAGATGTCTCTTGGAATTGTTTTCCTTTCCGAAGTATTCGGAACCATGATGCTGACCCTGCTGGGTTGCGGTGTCGTGGCAAACGTTGCGCTCAAAGGCACCAAGGGCAACAACGGTGGATTCTTGATGGTGACGTGGGGCTGGGGCATTGCGGTCTTCGCGGGCGTTTTCGTGGCCGCAAAGTCCGGTGCGCACCTGAACCCTGCTGTGACGTTGGGCCTGCTGGTCAACGGCAAGGCAGAGTACGCCCCGGATGTGGCCGTCACGTTCGCCTCCACCCTGACCTACTTCGGCGCTGAATTGCTGGGCGCCTTCCTGGGTGCCGTCGTTTGCTGGCTCGCCTACAAGCAGCACTTCGACGAGGAGCCCCTTGCAGCGAACAAGCTGGGCACCTTCTCCACCGGACCGGCCATTCGTTCCACGCCATGGAACCTCATCACGGAAATCATCGGCACGTTCGTCCTGGTCTTCGTCATCCTGACCTTTGGCGGTACTCCCCACCAACTCGGTCCGCTGGCTGTGGCACTGCTCGTCGTTGGTATCGGCGTTTCCCTCGGTGGCCCCACCGGCTACGCCATCAACCCCGCACGTGACCTCGGCCCCCGCATCGCCCACGCCCTTCTGCCTATCAAGGGCAAGGGAAGCAGCGACTGGGCCTACGCCTGGGTCCCCGTTGTTGGACCGCTGGTCGGCGGCGCCCTTGCCGGCCTGGTGGCCATGTGGGTTCCCGACATCATGCCCGCGATCGCCGGCTGATCCTTCGCGCACTCAACCGCACACACCCTCAATCACCTCTGAGATAACCACTGAGAAACCAGCAACGACCAACACTGAGACAAGGACGTCACCATGAATCAATACGTCATCGCCATTGATCAGGGCACCACCAGCTCCCGCGCCATCGTTTTCGACCACTCCGGCAACATCGTTTCAACCGGCCAGATGGAGCATGAGCAGATTTTTCCGCAGGCCGGCTGGGTTGAGCACAACCCCGCCGAAATCTGGAACAACACCCGCGAGGTCATTGCCTCGGCCCTGTCCAAGGCGAACCTGACCCGGCACGATATCGCCGCAGTCGGTATCACCAACCAGCGCGAAACAGCTGTGGTGTGGGACAAGAACACCGGAGAAGCTGTCTACAACGCCATCGTTTGGCAGGACACCCGTACCCAGCCGATCGTCGACCAACTGGCACAGGACGGCGGGCTCGAACGATTCAAACAGAAGGTTGGCCTGCCACTGGCCACCTATTTCTCGGGGACCAAGATCAAATGGATCCTGGACAACGTCGATGGCGCCCGCGAACGTGCGGAAGCCGGCGATCTCCTCTTCGGTAACACGGACGCCTGGGTTCTGTGGAACCTGACCGGCGGCGTGGACGGCGGCGTCCACGTCACCGACGTCACCAACGCATCGCGCACGCTCTTCATGGACCTGGAAACCCTTCAATGGGACCAGGAAATCCTGGACGTCTTTGGTGTCCCGGCCTCCATGATGCCCACCATTAAGTCCTCCTCTGAGGTCTATGGCCAGGTCCACACCTCCCAGCTTCTCCGCGAAACTCCGGTTGCCGGTATCCTGGGCGACCAGCAGGCAGCCACCTTCGGCCAGGCGGCATTCCAGCCCGGCGAAGCGAAAAACACCTACGGGACGGGTTGCTTCCTGATCTTCAACACAGGTGAGGAAATTGTTCACTCCAAGAACGGCCTCCTCACCACGCTGGGATACAAGCTGGGCGACGCCAAGCCGCACTACGCGCTGGAAGGTTCCATCGCTGTTACCGGTTCCTTGATCCAGTGGCTCCGCGACAACCTGGGCATGATCAGTTCCGCTCCGGAAGTTGAGGAGTTGGCTGCCGGTGTCAAGGACAACGGTGGCGTCTATATCGTCCCTGCCTTCTCCGGCCTCTTCGCACCCTACTGGCGCGCAGATGCCCGCGGTGCGATCGTCGGGCTCACGCGCTTCGCCAACAAGGGACACATTGCCCGTGCGGCGCTGGAAGCAACTGCCTTCCAAACCCGCGAGGTCCTGGACGCTGTCAACGCGGACTCCGGCGTACCCCTGACCGAGTTGAAGGTCGACGGCGGAATGGTCGCCAACGAGGCCCTCATGCAGTTCCAGGCAGACATCCTGGGCGTACCGGTGGTCCGTCCCAAGGTAGTGGAAACCACGGCCCTCGGCGCTGCATACGCGGCCGGTCTCGCCGTCGGGTTCTGGAAGGACCTGGGCGAGCTCAGCGCCAACTGGAACGAAGACAAGCGCTGGGAACCGCAACTTCCGGCAGAGGAGCAGGAGCGGCAGCTGCGCCTCTGGAAGAAGGCCGTGACAAAGTCCATGGATTGGGTCGACGAGGACGTTAAGTAGTTCAAAAAAGGGGCCGATAACTCCCGCCTGCCTGCTTCGCGGTGCCCACCACACCATGGCGGGGAGTCATCGGCCCCTTTTTCGACGTTTGGCGATGCGCCGCCAACCATGATTTGCCGGTGAGTGGATGGATAATCGTGCGCTATTGTAGATCTATGCGTGCGATCCTTCTGCTTAGCTAGCCGCCCGGCTTTATTTAGCCGTGCGGCCGCCCCTCCATTGTTGAGGGGCTTTTGTGTGTCCGGGACCTTCCGGTCCCATAGCAGGAGTCAAAACCGCCACCGAAGAACAGAAGAGGGCAGCAGTGAGCGTTCAGCCGGAGACAGAGACCGGAACAGCACAGGCAGCCGCAGCTGAAACGCCTGAAGAGGGCGTCTACAGCTTCGCTGCGATGGAAGCCAAATGGCCACAGGTCTGGGAAGACCTCAAAGTCTTCACGCCGGCGGACGACGGTTCGCGGGAGCGCCGCTACGTGCTGGACATGTTCCCCTACCCTTCCGGCGACCTTCACATGGGCCACGCTGAAGCCTTTGCAATGGGCGATGTGGTTGCTCGCTACTTGCGCCAGAAGGGCTTCGACGTCCTGCATCCCATTGGCTGGGACTCTTTTGGCCTGCCGGCTGAGAATGCTGCCATCAAGCGCAATGCGCACCCCAGTGAGTGGACCTACGCGAACATCGACACCCAGGCGGCGTCGTTCAAGCGGTACGCCATCTCCGCTGACTGGTCCCGCCGCATCCACACCTCGGATCCTGAGTACTATCGGTGGACCCAGTGGCTGTTCAAGCGCTTCTACGAGCGTGGCCTGGCCTACCGAAAAGACTCACCGGTCAACTGGTGCCCCAAGGACCTCACGGTTCTGGCGAACGAGCAGGTTGTCAACGGCGCCTGCGAACGCTGCGGCACGCCTGTCACCAAGAAGTCGTTGAACCAGTGGTACTTCAAGATCACCGACTACGCAGACCGCTTGCTGGAGGACATGGACCAGCTGCAGGGTCACTGGCCTGAGCGCGTTCTGGCCATGCAGCGCAACTGGATCGGCCGCTCCGAAGGCGCCCACGTGCGTTTCGTCATCGAGGCCGCCCAAGAGCGGGCCGAGCGCGAAGTGACTGTCTTCACCACCCGTCCGGACACCCTCTACGGTGCTACCTTCTTCGTGGTCGCCGCTGACGCGCATTTGGCCTTGGACCTGGTCACCCCGGAACAGCACGACGAACTCATGGCGTACCGCGAGAAGGTCAAGGCTCTCTCTGAAATTGAGCGTCAGTCCACTGAACGTGAGAAGACCGGCGTCTTTACCGGCCGTTACGCCATCAACCCCCTCAATGGCGAGAAGCTCCCGGTATGGGCCGCTGATTACGTGCTGGCCGACTACGGCACGGGTGCCATCATGGCCGTGCCTGCGCACGACCAGCGTGACCTCGACTTCGCCAAGGCCTTCAACCTGCCCGTCCGGGCAGTGTTGGAAACCGGTGCCCAGGATCCTTCGGAGACCGGTGTAGCCACTACGGGCGAAGGCACGCTCAAGAATTCCGGTGACCTGGATGGCTTGTCCAAGTCCGAGGCAATTCCGGCCGCGATCCAGATCCTGGAGAAGCTTGGAACGGGCGAGAAATTCGTCAACTTCCGGTTGCGTGACTGGTTGCTGAGCCGCCAACGTTTCTGGGGCACCCCCATCCCCATCATCCACTGCGGTGAATGTGGAGAAGTGCCCGTCCCCGATGACCAACTGCCCGTCAGGTTGCCCGATAACCTGCGCGGTGAGGCGTTGTCTCCGAAGGGAACCTCCCCGTTGGCCGCCGCCGTCGAATGGGTTAACGTTGAGTGCCCCAATTGTGGCCGTGCCGCACAGCGCGATACCGACACCATGGACACGTTCGTGGACTCGTCGTGGTACTTCCTGCGCTTCGTGTCCCCGGAATACACCGAGGGCCCGTTCGATCCTGAAAAGATCAACAACTGGATGCCGGTTGGACAGTACGTAGGCGGCGTTGAGCACGCCATCCTGCACCTGCTCTACGCCCGCTTCTTCACCAAGGTCATCAAGGACATCGGACTGATCGAAGCCAACGAACCGTTCTCGGCGCTGCTCAACCAGGGCCAGGTGCTCAACGGCGGCAAGGCCATGAGCAAGTCCTTGGGCAACGGTGTAGACCTCGGAGAGCAGCTGGACAAGTTCGGCGTCGACGCCGTGCGCCTCACCATGGTCTTTGCCTCCCCACCGGAAGACGACGTCGACTGGGCGGACGTATCGCCGTCCGGCTCCGCCAAGTTCCTGGCCCGGGCCTGGCGGCTGGGCCAGGACGTCAGCAGCGAGCCGGGTGTAGACCCGGCAACTGGTGACCGCGCCTTGCGGACGGTTACCCACAAGACCATCGCCGACGCCGCTGAACTGTTGGACAACAACAAGTTCAACGTTGTGGTGGCCCGTCTGATGGAGTTGGTCAACGCTACCCGCAAGACCATCGACTCGGGCGCAGGTGCAGCAGATCCTGCCGTTCGTGAAGCGGTGGAAGCCGTGGCAGTGATCCTGAGCCTCTTCGCGCCGTACACGGCCGAAGACCTCTGGAACACCCTCGGTCACCCGGCATCAGTAGCCAATGCAGGCTGGCCCAAGCACGATGACGCGCTGTTGGTTCAGGACACCGTCACCGCTGTGGTTCAGGTCCAGGGCAAGGTTCGCGACCGCTTGGAAGTTTCGCCGAACATCACTGAGGACGAGCTGCGTGAGCTTGCATTGGCCTCGGAGAACGTTCAGCGGGCCATGGACGGCCGCGGCATCCGCACTGTGATCGTGCGGGCACCTAAACTGGTGAACATCGTCCCTGCCTAGCAGGGATGGTGCGGCCGCCGGCACTGTGCCGGCGGCCAGCCATCATCTTTGGAGGTTGCGTGCCTGAGCGAGAACCACCCGCATGGATATGGCTGAAGGAAAGAGTGGCGCGCCTTAGGCAGCCCAGCGCGCCGGTTCCAGTAGCTGACGTGCCGCTGGCCGCCGTCGTAAAGACCGCCGTGGTTACTGACTCCGCAGCTGCCCTGCCGCCGGACTGGGTCTCGGCCTTCACCGCCGACGGACGGCTTGCGGTTGTCCCCATGCCGGTCATGGTGGGCAACGAAATTTACGGTGAGGGCGAAGACGACATCACCCAAACCCTGTCTTTGGCTCTCGCTTCAGGCGCCTCGGTCAAGACGTCACGACCATCACCCGGGCAGTTTGAACAGGCCTACCTCGCAGCCCAGCGGCGCGGCTTCGAATCCGTGGTGTCCATCCACATTTCATCCGAACTCTCCGGCACCGCCGATGCCGCCCGACTGGCTGCAGCCCGCGTCAGCATTCCCGTGGAGGTGGTGGATTCCCGCACGGTGGGCATGGCGCAGGGCATGGGGGTCCAAAGTGCGGTGGTTGCCGCTGCCGATGGGCAGGAGGCTGCAGAAGTCCGTGGCTTCGCTGAGCGGCGCATGGAGCGCACCAAGGTCTACTTCTACGTGCCCAGCCTTGAACAGTTGCGCCGTGGAGGCCGAATCGGTGCCGCTGCGTCCTTGTTGGGTACAGTCCTGGCCATCAAGCCCATTTTGGCGGTCGACGGCGGCAGGATCGTTCCGCTGGAAAAGGTCCGTTCCGCTGTGCGCGCCGTGGCTCGCTTGGAGGAGATCGTTGCAGCGGATGTTGCTTCCCGCCCGGTCGGACAGCAGCGTTTGGCAGTTCACCACTTCGGCAACCAGATGGAGGCTGAAGCCCTGGCCGCCCGGCTGAACGAGAAGTGTCCGGAATGTCCGGCACCTCAAATCAGTGCGCTCCCGGCTGTGCTGGCAGCACATGCAGGCTTAGGCGTTCTTGCGGTCATCGTGGGGGAGAGCAGCACGCCAACGGACTGATTGGTCCTCTTATCCACATAGAGCACTTCGGCCGCGTCATTCCCTCAGGAGGAGCCATAGGCTCAAAAGATGCCACGCCGGAACCGGGATGCCTCCCCAGACGCCGCAGCGCAGGCAGCACGGCAGCGTTTTACCTCCCGTTTGGCCGGAGACACCCGGACACCTTCACTGTTGGAGTTACCGGACAACTATCCCTCCGATCCAGTGGGCGACGAGGGCGAGCCTGGTGAGTTCGTGCACGGGTCCAGGCTTCGATGGAGGGCCCCGTGGCGCGTAGCGATACTCCTGGCATTGGTAGGGGCAGGGCTCATCGCGTGGCATTTATGGCAGTCTTCCCTGGGCCAGCCAACATCAGAACCGTTGGATCCGTCCACGTCTGTTGGCCCCGTTGTTCCGGATTCGTCAGAATCGCCGCGGCCAGCGGGGTCGGAGGCTCAAGGGAGCCTGCTTGTTCATGTAGCGGGAGCTGTGCAGAAGCCCGGTGTTGTTTCGTTGCCGCTCGGTAGTCGCGTCTTTCAAGCCATTGATGCGGCTGGAGGTGCAGCGCCAAACGCTGAACTCGGCGGGCTGAACCTTGCCGAGGTGCTTGGCGATGGAGCCAAGGTGGTCGTTCCAGTAGCGGGGGAGGCGCCGCAAGCCGCCCCGTCTGCGCCTGCCGGCAGTACTGGCACTGGCAGTTCCAGCGGAGGGGCCGCGAAGGTTAACATCAACACTGCCACCTTGGAGGAGTTGGGGACGTTGCCCAGGGTGGGGCCAGTGACCGCCCAGCGAATTCTGGACTGGCGGAAAGAGCACGGATCGTTCGCATCGGTGGATGAACTGGATGCCATTGACGGGATTGGGCCCAAGCTCATGGAGTCCCTCAAAGACCTTGTGACGGTGCAGGGTGGCTGAGTCCGTCGGAGGTCCTGAAGCAGGAAAACGCACAGACCTGAGGCTCGTGCCTGTGGCGGTGGTGACGTGGTCTGCAGCGCTGGCAGGTGGCTTCGTTGATGGGGTCTGGTCCGCTGTGTTGGCGGTCGCACTGGGCGTCTCTGGCGGGGTGTTCCTGGCTATGGGGCATCGCCAAAGGCCGTCCGGGGTTCGGCCCAGAACAATGTTCGCCACCTTCGCCCTCGCTTGTGCCCTGGGGGCCGCTGTTGCGGTTCATTGCGCTGTCATCGCCGGCAACCGTGAGAACGGACCACTGGCCCCGGCGATGGCCGCCGATGAGGGAGTCGTGGTCCACATACTCATCACGGGCAGCCCAGCGCCGGCGCCTGCACCGGGGCATTCCAGTGACGGCAGGTGGACGGTTGATGCGAGCCTGATAGATCTCACGTCCAAGGGAAACGTGGTGCGTGGAACTGCCGACATCGTTGTGACGGGCGGTGCTGCCTGGCAGAATGTGCGGGCGGGGCAGAGCATCCGAACAACCGGGACGCTGAAGCAGGTGCGGGAGGGACAACCAGAAGCAGCGCTTCTCAGCGCGTCCTCTGCTCCTGTCGTGACGGACTCCGGGTTCGATGTCAGGCAAACTGCGGCCGACGTCAGGAAACGGTTTGTCTCCGCAGCTGACTGGTTGCCTCCAGATGCGGCGGGCTTGCTTCCCGGGATGGTGACAGGCGACACCAGCGCCTTGCCGGAAAGCCTGGAAACGGCCATGAAGACCACGGGAATGACACACCTAACCGCCGTCTCGGGTGCCAACTGCTCCCTTATCCTGGGTGGCTTCATTTTGTTGGCACGGTGCTTCCGGTGGGCGCGCCCGGCAGCTGGGGCATTTGCTGCCTGCGGCCTGTTGGCGTTTGTCATCATGGTAGGGCCGGACCCAAGCGTCTTACGGGCGGCAGTCATGGGGACAGTGGGGCTGGCTGCCCTGTCGGGCGGGCTGCGTGGACGGTCCTTGTCCTTCCTCTGCCTCGCCACAACCATCCTGCTGCTATTGGACCCGGCCATGGCGGCCAACGTGGGGTTTCTCCTCTCGGTTCTGGCGACCCTTGGAATTGTGCTGCTTGCGGCGCGCGTTGCGTCATGGATCCCTGCCTGGCTACCACGGTGGGTGGCTGCCGGGGTTGCCGTGCCGTTGTCTGCGCAGCTGCTGTGTGGTCCGGTGATCGTGGCGCTTCAGCCACAGTTCACGACGTTCGCGCTTATCGCCAACGTGGCGGCGGGTCCTTTGGTGGCTCCGGTGACTATTTTGGGGACGATCGCCGTGCCTCTGGCCACAGCTCTGCCCTGGCTCGCGGTGGTGCCCATCGCTGTTGCGGGGACCTGCGCTGGAATGGTGGCGGGAGTGGCAAGGTTTTTTGCCGGCTTACCGGGAGCTGCATTGCCGTGGGCCGAGGGGCCGGTGGGAGTAGCGGCCATGGTGCTCTCCTCGGTGGTGACACTCTTGGCCGTCTGGATGGCGTTGCACCCGGCGCGTGTGCGGCGACACGTCATGGGACTGCATGGCGCCGTGATAGTGCTCCTCGAACGTCTGTTGGCACCTCGGGAGCAGGGCCCTACGCCGCAAGCCGGGTCCCCTTCGCATGAGCGCCGAACGCGGACCCATGGCAGACATGGCAGACTTGAATCTTGCAAAGAAACGTCCGGAAGGAACCACCTGTGGCTGCTGCCCAAAACACCCGGGCCAAGAGCGTCGCGGCGAACACCGTCAGCTGGCGCGATGCCGCGCCGGCCGCCGTCGTACTGATCATGGGACCGGAAGATTATCTCGGTATCCGGGCCATTGACGCCATCCGGACGCAGGTGCGAAGCGCCACCCCTGATGTCGAGCTCAGCCGACTGAACGCAGCCTCCTACGAGGCCGGTTCCCTGGCGATGACCGTGACGCCATCCCTCTTCGGCGAGGGCAAGCTGATTGAGGTCGAGGGCCTCGAAGCCATGAACGACGCCTTCCTGGCCGACGGACTGGCCTATCTCCAGCATCCGGACCAGGACGTCGTCCTTGTGTTGCGTCATGCCGGAGGAGTGCGCGGCAAAAAGTTGCTCGATGCCGTGAAGTCCGCCGGCTGGCCCGTCATCGATTGCCAGCCGCTGAAGAAGGACTCGGACAAGACAGCATTCGTCGTCTCGGAGTTCAGGGCTGGAGGCCGCCGCATTGAGGGCGAAGCCGTCCAGGCGCTGGTGAACGCAGTGGGCGCCAACCTTTCCGAGCTGGCAGCGGCGTGCAACCAGTTGATCTCCGATGCCACTACCGCTGTGACGGCGGAGACCGTTGAGCGCTACTACGGCGGCCGGGTCGAGGCTACGGCGTTCAAGGTGGCGGACGCTGCGATGGCAGGCAATGGGCCGGTGGCATTGTCCACGTTGAGGCATGCCCTGGCCACCGGGGTGGATCCGGTTCCCCTGGTTGCGGCGCTGGCGGCCAAGCTGCGGACGTTGGCCAAAGTTGCGGGGGCCAATGGTTCGCCAGCTACCATCGCCAAGAATCTGGGAATGCAGCCGTGGCTTGTTGAGCAGGCGCAGCGGGATGTCCGGCGATGGACGCCCGAGGGCCTGATCCGTTCCATCCAGGTCATCGCAGAGGCTGACGCGCAGGTGAAGGGTGAGTCGCGGGACCCTGTTTACGCCGTGGAGCACGCGGTGACAGTGATTGCCATGTCGGCCAGTCGACGCTGAAGCCAGCAGGCAGCGGCATCGCCGCCGCCCATACCGCCGCTTAAACCCAAAGGCCGGCACCCAATGGGCGCCGGCCTTTTGATCAGCTCAGTCGAACTGGAAAAACCTTAGAGTGCGTTGACCTTCTTGGAGATCGCCGACTTGCGGTTTGCAGCGTTGTTCTTGTGAATAACGCCCTTGCTGACAGCCTTGTCCAGCTTGCGGCTGGCAGCAACAAGTGCAGTTCCAGCAGCATCCTTGTCAGCAGACTCAACGGCGGTGGTGACGGCGCGGATGGCCGTCTTCAGCTCGGACTTGACTGCGTTGTTGCGCAGGCGAGCCTTCTCGTTGGTGAGGATGCGCTTCTTCTGGGACTTGATATTAGCCACGTATGAACTCTCTTTTTAATGCGGAAATGGTCTAGAGGGTTTTCAGGTTGGCCATCGACTGAGCGGCGTGGGGATGCCTATGGCAGCCAACCATGAGTGGCCGTCGACCTGCACGGACACACAGCTATAAAGGATAGCAGAAAGTTCGGGCTTATAGAGAACCGGGCGTCCTGCACGGCTAATGCCGAGTCTGGAGTGCCCGGGCTACCTCCCGGAATTGCGCCTTGCCCAGGATGGCGCCTTCGCGCCGGACCGCAGCAGGATCCAGCCGGATAACGCGTCCGATGTTGATTTCGCTGGGCCTGCCTTGCCTGTCCCAAGGGCCGGTACCTATGTCAACGTAATCGGCCGCCCGCACTCCGTTGTTGTGGTCTTTGGTTGTCAGCATGAGGCCCAAAAGCCATTCGCGGTCCCGACCCACCAAGAGTACGGGCCGGTCCTTGCCTCGTGCGTGGTCCTCTTCGAAGGGGACCCAGCTCCACACAATCTCGCCGGGATCCGGTTGGCCATCGGGCTTGGGGGAGTAGCTGACCTTAAGGGAGCCGCGGAAGTCGCCGGGATAGGCGGCTGGCTGATTCGCGACGTCGGTCCGCAGGGCCTTCGTCCTGCCGGCACCTGGCGGAGTGGCTGCTTTGGGGCTGTTGCCGCCGAGGGCTTTGAAGGATCGCAGGATGAGTTTGCCCAAGGGGCGCAAGTCGAAAGCCATGTGACAACGCTACAGCCGGCGGCTTCCAGCGCCAGGAACGCAATGCACGGTGAAGCGCAGGTTCATGGGACACTAGAGGATCAGATGCGCGGCGTGTTCCGGCTGGCCTATGCCCGGTTCCAGGAATAGCCGTGTGAGTGTCGACAGTAAGGATCCTGCGTGTCTCCCATGGCCCGCACCGCACCGGTGCCCGCCGCAACAGATCCGGCCATCATCCGGAACTTCTGCATCATTGCCCACATTGACCACGGTAAGTCCACCCTGGCCGACCGCATGCTGCAGTACACCGGCGTCGTTAAGCAACGCGACATGAAGGCCCAGTATCTGGACCGTATGGATATCGAACGTGAGCGCGGCATCACCATCAAGTCCCAGGCTGTCCGCATGCCGTGGGAACTTGATGGCAACAGCTACGCGCTGAACATGATCGATACTCCCGGCCACGTCGACTTCACCTACGAGGTTTCCCGCTCGCTCGCCGCTTGTGAAGGCGCAGTGCTGCTGGTGGATGCTGCCCAGGGCATTGAGGCCCAGACTCTTGCCAACCTGTACCTGGCAATGGAAAACAACCTCACCATCATTCCTGTGCTGAACAAGATCGATCTTCCGGCTGCCCAGCCTGAGAAGTACGCGGCAGAACTTGCCAACCTCATTGGCGGAGACCCGGAGGATGTCCTCAAGGTCTCGGGTAAGACCGGCGTCGGCGTCGAGGCACTGCTGGACAAGATTGTGCGCGATCTTCCTGCTCCCGTGGGCGATCCCAACGCGCCGGCCCGGGCCATGATCTTCGACTCCGTCTATGACACCTACCGCGGCGTTGTCACCTACGTCCGCGTGGTGGACGGCATGCTCCACCCGCGCGAACGCATCCAGATGATGTCCACCCGGGCAACGCACGAGCTCCTGGAAATTGGAGTGAGCTCACCGGAGCCCACTCCGTCAAAGGGCCTTGGTGTCGGTGAAGTGGGTTACCTGATCACCGGCGTGAAGGATGTCCGGCAGTCCAAGGTTGGAGATACCGTCACCAACCTGGCCAAACCGGCGTCAGAGTCACTCAGCGGTTACGCAGATGCGAAGCCGATGGTTTTCTCCGGCCTCTATCCACTGGATGGAACCGACTACCCTGTGCTCCGCGACGCCCTTGAAAAGCTGATGCTCAACGATGCCGCTCTGGTCTACGAGCCCGAGACGTCCGCGGCACTGGGCTTCGGATTCCGCGTGGGGTTCCTCGGCTTGCTGCACCTGGAAATTACCCGTGAGCGCCTTGAGCGTGAATACAACCTGGACCTTATCTCCACAGCTCCCAACGTGGAGTACGAGGTGACCCTGGAAGACAAAAAGGTCATCCACGTCACCAACCCCAGTGAGTACCCCACGGGCAAGATCTCCGAGGTTCGCGAGCCGATGGTTTCGGCCACTATCCTGGCACCCAACGAGTTTGTTGGGTCCATCATGGAACTCTGCCAGAGCCGCCGCGGCCAGATGCGCGGTATGGACTACCTGTCCGAGGACCGCGTAGAGCTCCGCTATTGGATCCCGTTGGCCGAGATCGTGTTCGACTTCTTCGACCTCTTGAAGTCCAAGACCCGCGGCTATGCTTCGCTGGACTGGAAAGCCGACGGCGAGCAAGTGGCAGACCTGGTCAAGGTCGACATCCTGCTGCAGGGTGAACAAGTGGATGCCTTCAGCGCCATTACCCACCGTGACAAGGCCTATGCCTACGGTGTGATGATGACGGGTAAGCTCCGTGAGCTCATCCCGAGGCAGCAGTTCGAGGTTCCCATCCAGGCAGCCATCGGATCACGCATTATTGCCCGAGAGAGCATCCGGGCCATCCGTAAGGACGTTCTTGCCAAGTGCTACGGCGGTGACATCACCCGTAAGCGCAAACTGCTGGAAAAGCAGAAGGAAGGCAAGAAGCGCATGAAGATGGTGGGTCGCGTCGAGGTTCCCCAGGAAGCGTTCATTGCAGCCCTGACCACCGACGAGTCCAAGGACAAGGCCAAGAAGTAGATGCCCAGCGTCCTACCTTTGGGCGATCCGGCACCTGCGGACGGAGTACTTCCGTCGCAGGTGCTGGCCGGCGTCGAGCACCGTAAGTTCGGGCTCTACGTCCATATCCCGTTTTGCGCAGTTCGCTGCGGCTACTGTGACTTCAACACCTACACGGCCACCGAGCTCGGTGGCGGGGCCTCCCAGGATGCCTACGCTTCAACGGCGGTGAGCGAACTCGACTTCGCAGCTGTTGCACTGGAGGCCTCCGGGCTGCCCCACCGGCGCATGAGCACTGTTTTCTTTGGCGGCGGTACTCCCACCCTCCTTCCTGCGGAAGATCTGGCACGAATCCTACGGGCGGCCGTCCACCATTGGGGACTTGAGCCCGGAGCCGAGGTGACCACCGAAGCCAATCCCGATTCCGTGACCCCTGAGTCGCTCAAAGTGCTGGCTGATGCCGGGTTCACCAGGGTCTCGTTCGGCATGCAGTCAGCTGTACCTCACGTGCTGAAGGTCCTTGACCGCACGCATACCCCCAGCCGTGTGCCGCTCGTGGTCCAGTGGGCCCGCGAAGCCGGACTCGCGGTGAGCCTGGACCTCATCTACGGCACGCCGGGTGAGTCCATGGACGACTGGCGGCTGTCCTTGGAGACGGCGCTTTCCTATCAGCCTGACCACATCAGCGCGTACGCATTGATCGTCGAAGACGGAACCAAGCTCGCGGCCCAGATCCGCCGCGGCGAAGTGCCCGGAATTGACGACGACGATCACGCCGCCAAATACGAGTTGGCCGATGAATTGATTTCCAAAGCCGGCCTGGATTGGTATGAGGTCAGCAACTGGTCCCGGACGCCGGACCAGGCATGCCGGCACAACCTGGCCTACTGGCGCGGCGATGACTGGTGGGGCATCGGCCCTGGCGCTCACTCCCATGTGGGAGGGGTCCGGTGGTGGAACGTTAAGCACCCCACCGCCTACGCGGGCCGTTTGGCTGCCGGAAGTTCACCGGCGGCAGGCAGGGAGACCTTGGACGCCGAAACCCGGGAAGTCGAGCGCATCATGCTGGAGGCGCGGCTGGGTACAGGTTTGTCGGTGGATGCTCTGGACGCGGTGGGGCGTCATGCAATGGCCGGGCTGATAGCTGAGCAGTTGGTGGATCCCGTGCAGGCTTTCAAGGGCCGTCTGATTCTTACGCTGAAGGGCCGCCTCTTGGCGGACGCTGTAGTCCGCAGGATTCTTCCCGACTGACGCCCGCTGGCCCGGCACGCCCGCTGGCCCGGCCAACCCGCGGCCTGCCCGGCTGAGCCCGGCCAGGCTGCGGCGGGGTGGGTTACTTTATCCAGCGCAGGTTGAGCTTGTACCGATGCGGTTGGCCATGGTTGACCCTGATTCCAGCGGACACGGAGAAGCAGGTCAGGGCTACCCAGATTCCGGTGGCGATCACGGCAAAGATGTTGCCCACTACGGGCAGCAGCACCAGGATGTTGGCCACAACAGCAGCGATGGTGGGAGGAAGGGTGAAGTTCAACGCTTCCTTGGACTCCTGAGCCGTGAAAGGACCACGGTCACGGAAGATCAGGTAAATCAGGAGCGATGGCAGGCAACCCAGGATGCCGCCAAAGTGTGCCAAAGTGGCCCATTGCCTGTCCTCGCTGGCGGTCAGTGGCAGCGCGTTTGCCGGCGCGCCATGGTACTGGGGCTGGCCTGCGGCGCTGCCCGGTTCTTCAGGAGCGTTCTCTGCCACGGTGTGTTCCCTTTACTGTAAAGATGCTGCGGTGTTGCTGTCCCAGAATACCGGCCCCGGCTGCCTTCACAGGACAAACGCCACGATGACACGTCACTTGCTGCTGCTTTGCGGGCAAGGTCACGGAACTGTGAGAAAGTCGATGACTTCCTCCACCCGGCCCAGCAGCGAAGACTCAAGGTCCGCGTAGCTCCGGACTGCGCCGAGGAGCCGTTGCCAGCCGAGGCCTACGTCTTCGGCGG
Organism: Arthrobacter sp. R3-55; assembly: GCF_054161505.1. Classification (NCBI taxonomy): domain Bacteria; kingdom Bacillati; phylum Actinomycetota; class Actinomycetes; order Micrococcales; family Micrococcaceae; genus Arthrobacter; species Arthrobacter sp. R3-55. Next base: position 2,096,155 of record NZ_CP096423.1, read on the forward strand.
TTTCGTGAGGCCAGCCGAAAGCGGTCAGAATTCCGGTCTTCCAGTCAGTTCCACGCGGCACGGACGGCCAGGCCTCAATGCCAAGCACCTTGGGCCTGATGGCCTGCCATACATCGATATAGGGGTGTCCAACAATGAGGACGTTGCCCGCGGCTCCCGGAACCGTCATAGCGTCGGCGGCGATCCGGGATTCTTTGGAGCCATCCACAAGGTGGTCCACCAGGATGCCGAGACGCCGACCGGGGCCGGGGTTGAAAGCCGAGATCGCTGATTTGAGGTCATCGACACCATGCAAGGGCTCCACCACAATGCCCTCTACTCGAAGATCGTCGCCCCAGACCTTCTCGACGAGTTCGGCGTCGTGCTTTCCCTCCACCCAGATGCGGCTGGCTTTGGCCACTTGTGCGCGTTGACCTTGGACCTTTACCGAACCGGAGGCTGTCCGCCCGTTGCGAACAGCCGACGCGGGTTGACGCGGGGCAGGGGGCATCAATCGGATGGGCTGTCCCTCAAGCAGGAAGCCGAATCCGAGCTGAAACGACTTGGTCTTTCCCCGCCTGTCCTCCAGGGAAACGATGTGCATGCCACCGGTTATTTCGACCCGGGTGACTTCGCCCACCCAGCCCGACTGGACGTCCTCCAGGACCATCCCCCGCTGGACCGCCACTTCCGGCAGCTGACGTTTGGCAGGAGCTGACAGATCCTGAGGACCCCATGTGTCGAATGCCAAGGAATTCCTACCTTTTGTGCTGGGTTAATGTTTGTGCCGGCCGGGCTTGTGCCGGGTTGGGCCGGGAAAGTTCAATGCTAGCAACGGGGTGGCTCATACTAGACTGGTTAGCACTTGGGCATGTTGAGTGCTAAGTGGACCCGGTCCCAGTGACCATGGCAGTTGTCAGGAGGTGGAGCAATGAGTGAGCCGCGCAAGTTGGAAGTACTGCGTGCCATCGTTGAAGATTACGTGCATTCGCGGGAGCCTGTTGGATCAAAGGCCCTTGTGGAACGGCATCATCTTGGAGTTTCCAGCGCCACCATCCGTAATGATATGGCCGTTCTTGAAGAAGAGGGCCTCATTGCAGCTCCGCATACCAGTGCCGGGCGGATTCCCACGGACAAGGGCTATCGCTTGTTCGTTGATCGCATCTCCCAGGTCAAGCCCCTTTCGGCCGCCGAGCGCAGGGCCATCCATTCATTGCTTGAGGGCCCTGATGATGTGGACGACATCCTTGAGCGCACCGTCAGGCTCCTGTCGCAGCTGACCAACCAGGTCGCCGTCGTGCAGTATCCACACTCAAACCGCGCCCTGGTGCGGCACGTTGAGTTTGTCCTGTTGGCCCCCCAACAGGTTTTGGTGGTGCTGATTGCCGACACCGGCAGCGTTGGACAGAAGGTCATCGAGGCTGGGTCTGCCGTGGGCGATGAAGCGCTGATGCAGTTGAGGTCCCGGTTCCTGGGCAGCATCACAGGGACACAACTGGCCCTGTTGCCGCAGGTCCTGCCGTCAGTGGTTGCCCTCTGCCCGCCGGAGCTTCGCGGGCTGGCTCAAACATTGGCGAACGGGTTGCAGGCTTTGAGCGACACCAGTCGCGAAGAGCGCATCCTGATGGCCGGAACGGCCAACCTGGCCAGGTCCAACGTGGACTTCCCGTTGAGTATTGGTCCAGTACTTGAAGCGCTCGAGGAACAAGTTGTGATGCTCCGGTTGTTGTCAGACATGGGGGATGACCCACGGGGCGTCACTGTCAGCATCGGCCGTGAGAATCCCTACGACGGATTGGCGGAAGCTTCCGTGGTGGCCACCGGTTACGGCTCCGGTGCCAAGGTAGGAATCCTTGGCCCGACCCGCATGGATTATCCGACCACCATGGCCGCAGTCCGGGCAGTGGCCCGATACCTTTCACGCATTCTCGGCGGCTGAACGCCGGTCCGAAGAAACATCCGCAGTACAACAAGGAAGAGAACCGACTTTGAGCAGCCACTATGACGTTTTGGGAGTCTCGCCGGAAGCCACCGGGGAAGAGATCAAAAAGGCGTACCGCAAGTTGGCGCGGAAACTCCACCCGGACGTCAACCCGGGTGAGGACGTCGCGGAACAGTTCAAGGCCGTGACCCATGCTTATGAGGTCCTGTCCGATCCCCAGAAGCGCCGCGTCTACGATGCCACCGGTAACGAGAATGGAACGGACAACGGATTTGGTGGCGGATATGCCGGCCAGGGCTTCGCGTTCCAGGATATTTTCGACACCTTCTTTGGCGGTGGCGGGGGTCATGGCGGCCCCGCCTCCCGTGTCAGACGCGGCCAGGACGCACTCATCAGCGTCCGAATTGACCTCAAGGACGCCGTTTTCGGCGTCAACAAGAAGCTCGAAGTGGATACGGCCGTTACCTGCCCCACTTGTGACGGCAGCTGCTGCCGCCCGGGCACCCACCCCGAACGCTGCGATATCTGTGGCGGCAGCGGCCAAGTCCAGCGCGCTGTACGGTCCATCCTCGGCCAGGTCATGACCGCTGCCCCCTGTGGCTCCTGCGAGGGCTTCGGCACAGTCATCAAGGACCCCTGCAACGAATGCAACGGGCAAGGACGCATCCGCAGCCGCCGCTCCCTGACCATCAAGGTTCCTGCCGGTGTTGCCACGGGTACGCGGATCCAGTTGTCCGGCCAAGGTGAAGCAGGACCCGCAGGTGGTCCCTCCGGCGACCTCTACGTGGAGATCCGGGTCAACAATGACTCGATGTTCATGCGCGAAGGTGACGACCTCCACGCCACTCTCAGTGTGCCCATGACGGCCGCGGCGCTTGGTACCGAACTGCAATTGGATACCTTCGACGGCGCGCAGGACATTGATGTCAAGGCCGGAACCCAATCTGGCGAAGTCATCACCCTTCGGGGCTTGGGTGTCACGCACCTGCGTGGTTACGGCCGCGGCGACCTCAAGGTACACCTCCATGTTGAAACGCCCAGCAAGCTGGATCCTGCTCAGGAAGAACTGTTGCAGCAGCTTGCCAAGCTTCGCGGAGAGCAGTTCACCGAGGGAAAGCTCGTAGCCAGCGGCGGCATGTTCGCCAAGCTTCGGGACAAGCTCGGTAACCTGTAGCGGTGAGCAACCCCGTTTTCTTCACCTCGGCCGGGAGCCTTGGTGATGTCAGTCCCGGCGGCACCTTCGTACTGGAAGGTCCCGAAGCTCGCCACGCAGTCACTGTCAAGCGCCTCGGGGTGGGCGAGTCCGTTGATATTGCCGACGGGTCCGGCGCGCGGTTGACCGGCACGGTTGCCGAGGCGGGACCCGCCGGTTTGACTGTCACTGCTGCCGAGGTGGTCTTTGAAGAGCAGCCGGATGTCCGTTTGGTGCTGGTCCAGGCCTTGGCCAAGGGAGACCGTGACGAGCTGGCCATCGAGACAGCCACGGAACTCGGAATCGATGCTGTGCTTCCGTGGCAGTCAGAGCGTTCCATTGTTCGATGGAAGGGCGATCGCGCCGCAAAAGCCCATGCCAAATGGGAGTCCGTGGTGACTGCCGCGGCCAAGCAGGCCCGGCGGGCATGGATTCCTCAGGTCCGCACCATGGTGGACACGGGGTCATTGGCGAAGGCCGTTGCCGAGGCTGACTTGGCTATCATCTTGCACGAAGACGCGAAGAATCCCTTGCGGACGGTCCTGGAGGAGTGGGTGGCGACCAAGACTGCCGTTCCCCGTGAAGTGCTGTTGATCGTGGGGCCCGAGGGCGGAATTTCGCCACGCGAAGTAACGCGCCTCAGCGACGCCGGTGCCGTGACTGCGCTCTTGGGGAACCACGTCTTGAGGTCCTCGACGGCGGGACCGGCCGCCGTCGTCCTTGCGAGCGACATCCTGGGCCGCTGGTAGCCGTACGGGTTCCGGTTATCGGAGGCTGAGCAGTCAGCCGACCCTGAACAGCCGTGTGTCCGTGCTGGTCGCTATGGCGTTACCGGCACTGTCCACTTGGGAGACGCGGACCTCGTACTGCCCGGCTTTCAAGGTAGCGCCAAAGGTGAACAAGCCGTACTGTCCTGCTTCGCCAGTGGCTTGCGTTTGGCCCGTGAGAAGGCTGGTCTTCTCGCCCTTGCCGTTGTCCTGAAGGACCTGCCAGGCGATCGGCCTGGAGCTGTCAGTGCTCCGCCCGTTGAATTTGACCAATCCGGTGGGCATGGTGGCATCTTCTTGAGGATCGATGATCCACAGTGGCGCCACCAAGGATGCGTCGCGGGTCATGGGCTCACCGAGTTGCACTTGCCCGAACGCCATGTAGTCCGTATGGCCGTCAACCAGGATGACCACTTGGATTTGCTGGCCGGAGTTGATCAGCCCTGAGGACGAGGCTGCTGCCGTAGCCGTGTATACGAGTTGCTGTACGGCCCGCTGCGCCATGCCGGCGTCCAGGTTTGAGTTGAAGGCATCGCGGGAGATGTCCACCGTGATGACGTTTTTCCCCGAGATGGACGTGGCCAGGCTGGCAGGTTCCTGCCATGGGGTGAAGAAGTCGTGATCCAGGGGCTTTTCCGCCATCATGATTTTCAACGCAGTGGTCACCGGATTTCCGTCGCCGGTGATGTCCCTGAACTCGCGGTAGAGGTAAACCTCTTCTTTGCTCCGTCCAATCCAGTAGACCGGGATTTTGGTGGAGGCTTGGGTTGTCTCCAGCGGGGCGTTGCTGGCCGGGGCTTCCTGGACAGTTAACGGCGGGGGAGTTGAGGTGGCCTGGGTGCCGCCGCCGTTGGCGATGCACCCGGTCAGGAGGAGGACAGCAAGCATCGCCGGCACTGCAACAGCGGACTTGGTCCGCTTGTTGGCGCCACGAACTTTACTGGCTGTTTTCCTGATGGGTTTCCTGTCCTGCCGTGCGTGGTTTTGCAGCCTTGTTATAGCTGGAATGCGGGGTTTTGTTTCCACCCGCTATGCCAGCTTGGCACATCGTCGACGGCGGTCGGCCGGGTTTGCGGGGAACGGCAGCAACTGAAACATGATTGATACCGGCTTGATGCCGAGTTGAGACAAATGTCCGCACCATGCCCGGGGCGCCGAATCAGGCTGGCCCGGTAGGTTCACCAGAGGCCGCGCTGGCGTAGGATTGGAGACATTCCGGCATTAACGCGGGCAGTTAAAGCCTTTGCCGGGATGTCGAATCGATGGCGTTATTAATAACCGGAGGAGAAAAGGCCTGAGGGCCAACACTATGAGTGAATCTTTGAACGGGCGGCTCAGGACCGGAAACGGCAACCAGCCGCCCAACGAGTTCCCGCACACTTTACCGGGCACGCGCACGGAAGTTGTCACTTTCGACAACTCCGACCAGATGGTTCACTCACTGGGCAGCCATGACGAAGCCCTGAGGTACATCGAGGAACAGTTCCAGGACGTAAATTTCCACGTTCGCGGCAACGAACTCTCCATGACCGGCCCCTCCACGGTCATTCCCCGCATTATGCGCCTCCTTGAGGAAGTCCGCGGGTTGGTGGCAAAGGGGACCCTGGTAACCCCGGACGTCCTTCAGCAGTTGGTGTCCCTGTTGAGGACGCAGTCCGTGCAGAATCCCGCTGATGTCTTGACCCACAACATTCTTTCCAGCCGGGGCAAGACCATCCGGCCCAAGACGCTGAACCAGAAGAACTACGTGGATGCCATTGACGCAAACACGGTGATTTTTGGTATCGGTCCAGCCGGTACCGGCAAGACGTACCTGGCCATGGCCAAAGCCGTGCAGGCACTCCAGATGAAGGAAGTCAGCCGGATCATCCTGACACGTCCGGCTGTTGAAGCCGGGGAGCGGCTGGGGTTCCTGCCCGGCACGTTGAGCGACAAGATCGATCCGTACCTTCGTCCGCTGTATGACGCCCTCCACGACATGATGGATCCTGAATCCATCCCGAGGCTGATGGCTGCGGGCACCATTGAGGTGGCACCCTTGGCCTACATGCGCGGACGTACGCTGAATGACGCCTTCATCATCCTGGATGAAGCTCAGAACACCACGCCGGAACAGATGAAGATGTTCCTGACGCGCCTCGGTTTTGGTTCAAAAATGGTGGTTACCGGGGACGTCACACAGATAGACCTTCCCCTTGGGGCGACATCAGGCCTGCGGATTGTCCGGGAGATCCTGACTGGCATAGACGACGTCAATTTCTCCATTCTCGAGGCAGCCGACGTCGTACGGCATCGCCTTGTGGCCGACATCGTATCCGCCTACAGCACCTGGGATGATGCGCACCGCAAGGACGCACCAGGCACACACTACAAACGTGGAGAGCGTCAATGAGCATTGAAGTCAACAACGAGTCCGGCGTGGCGGTGGATGAAGCCCAGCTGGTGACGTTGTCCCGCTTCATCTTCGAACGGCTCTACATTCATCCCCAGGCAGAGCTTTCCATCCTCCTAGTGGACGAACCCGCTATGGAAAAACTCCACATTGAGCTGATGGATGAACCCGGTGCCACCGACGTCTTGTCCGTGCCGATGGACGAATTGACTCCCGGCACCCCGGATAAGCCCACCCCGCAAGGGATGCTGGGCGATATCGCCATTTGTCCCCAGGTGGCCGAGGTTCAGGCCCGCAACGCCGGTCACCCCACCCAGGATGAGATGCTGCTCCTGACAACACACGGCATCCTCCATCTCCTCGGGTTCGACCACGCCGAACCCGAGGAAAAAGAAGAGATGTTCGGTTTGCAGCGGGAACTGCTGTCTGAATTCCTGGGCAAGGATGCCCCCATGGAGACCATGCAGTGACCTGGATCATCCTGGTCGGCATGGCGCTGGTTTTCCTTAGCTTCGTCGCCTTGCTGACAGCGGCTGAGGCCGCATTCAACTTCCTGCCCCGGCACGAAGCCGAACAATCAATTGTCCGCAGCAAGGGCAAAGCCCTGGGCGGTATCCTCAAGAACCCGATCGCCCATATGCGTGCGTTGCGCTTCTGGCGTGTGTGGTTCGAAATGGCAGCTGCAGTAGCGGTGGCGGTAGTGCTGCACAGTTTGCTCGACAACGTATGGCTTGCCGGGCTCGCCGCCACAGGCATCATGGCGGTCATTGGGTTCGTATTGGTCGGGGTGTCTCCACGGCAACTGGGCAGGGCACATTCCGGCCCCGTTGTCCGCTTCACCGCTCCGCTGATCCGCTTCCTCTGCTGGGTTCTCGGGCCAATCCCGGGGTGGCTTGTGGCCTTGGGCCAGGCAGTGGCTCCCGGTGCACCCAGCGGCGACGACGCCTTCGTCAGCGAAGAAGAGTTCCGCGAGTTCGTGGACCGGGCCGCCGAGTCGGACATGATCGAGGACAACGAGGCTGAACTCATCCATTCGGTCTTCGACTTCGGGGACACCTTGGTGCGTTCGGTGATGGTACCCCGGACCGACATCGTCAGCATCGGGACCGGCTCGGACCTGGAAACGGCCATGGGCCTCTTTCTGCGGTCGGGCTATTCGAGAATTCCGGTCATCGGCGAGAATACGGACCAGATCCGTGGAATTCTGTATTTGAAGGATGTAGCCGCCGCCATGCATCGTGGCGAACCCGGGCTGCAGGCACACGACGTCGACTCCCTCGCCAGGGACGTGCGCTACGTACCTGAGTCCAAGCTGGTGAGTGACCTTCTCAGGGAACTGCAGCAGGAATCAACGCATGTGGCGATCGTGATTGATGAGTATGGCGGTACGGCGGGACTGGTGACCCTCGAAGACCTTATCGAGGAAATCGTGGGTGAAATCGTTGATGAATATGACGCTGCTGCGGAAGAAGCGGTGGACCTTGGTGACGGTACGTTCCGGGTCAGCGCCCGCATGAGTATCGATGACCTCGGTGAACTGTTCGACATTGACCTCGACGACGACGAGGTGGACACCGTGGGCGGCCTCCTCGCCAAGGCCCTTGGTCAGGTCCCTATTGTCGGCAGCTCAGTCGATGTGGATGGAATATCGCTTAAGGCCGATAGGCTTGAGGGTCGCCGAAACAGGGTCAGCCACATCATTGCGGCAGCCATGCCAAAGGAAGACACTGACTTTGAAGACCTACTCGACGACGCCGACTCAACGCAACAGGGAGTTCCACGTGAGCAAGCAAAATAAGAAATTCGATGCCGATAGTGACTTCGGCGGCTTCCACGCAGGCTTCTCTGTGCTGGTAGGACGGCCCAATGCCGGCAAATCGACTCTGACCAACGCCTTGGTTGGCCAGAAGGTGGCCATCACCTCAGCCAAGCCGCAGACTACCAGGCACACTATCCGTGGCATTGTCCATCGCGAGGATGCGCAGTTGATCCTGGTGGATACCCCTGGCCTGCACAGGCCGCGCACGCTGCTGGGCAAGAGGCTCAATGAACTCGTGGCCGACACCTTGGCTGAAGTGGACGCCATTGGATTCTGCCTGCCGGCGAACGAGAAGATCGGCCCCGGCGATAAATACATTGCAGCTCAGCTCGCGGCAGTTGGCAGGAAGCCGATCGTTGCACTGGTGACCAAGACCGACCTCGTGGACCGGCAGGCGTTGACGGAGCAATTGCTCGCTGTCGCTGCCTTGGGCCGCGACGTCCTGGGCGAGCAGGGCTGGGCCGACATCGTTCCCGTTTCAGCCGCTGACGGGTTCCAGGTGTCCACCGTCGCTGACGTATTGATCAGCCATATGCCGTCCTCGCCTCCGTTGTACCCCGACGGCGAACTGACCGACGAGCCCGAGGCCGTCATGATTGCCGAACTCATTCGTGAAGCCGCCTTGGAAGGTGTCAGGGACGAACTTCCCCACTCGCTCGCCGTGGTGGTCGAAGAGATCGTTCCCCGTGAGGGCCGAACCGAGGACAATCCGCTGTTGGACGTGAGGGTCAACCTCTATGTGGAGCGCCCCTCACAGAAGGCCATCATCATTGGCAAGGGTGGAAGCCGGTTGCGTGAAGTGGGCACCAACGCCCGCAAGGGAATCGAGACCCTCCTGGGCACCCGGATCTACCTGGATCTGCACGTCAAAGTGGCCAAGGACTGGCAGCGGGATCCCAAACAATTGGTCAAACTGGGGTTCTAGCGGGCGGGACACGTCCAGGCATCATGGTGAGGCGATAAGGAACTTCCCAGACTCGGCAACTATGATGGCGGGAATCCACGTGTTTGAGGAAAGGTAAACCGAATAGTGCGACGTCGTGACGCCCGCCCGCAGGGCACCGGCACCGCTGACCCCGTTGCGGGTCGCCATGGAGAAGATGCCGAGGGCACTCCCCGCCACATGAAGCCCCGCAAGGGACTGCCGCTGTGGCTGAAGATTGTTACCGGCGTGGTCTCCGTGGCCTTGGTTGCAGGCGTTGCCTTTGCCGCCTTTTGGTTCATCCGGCTGCAGAACAACATCACCAAGGCGCCGTTGAGCGCAGGCGAAACCCGCGATAGCGGAGAAACCCTTGCCAACGACAAGTCCGACCGCCTGCAAATCCTCATCCTCGGGTCAGACACTCGTGATGGGAAGAACTCAGAGTACGGAAGTACGGAAGACTCCACTGGCTACGGCCACTCGGACGTCATGATGCTGCTGGACATATCCGCTGACAACAAGCGCGTCAGCGTCATGAGTTTCCCGCGCGACCTCCTGGTGGACGTCCCGCAATGCACGGATCGGACCAACAACCAGACATTCCCGGCCCGCAGTGGCGTGATGATCAATGAGGCCATGGCAGAGGCTGGCATTGGCTGTGCTGTAGACACGGTGAACAAACTTACCGGCTTGGAAATCGATCACTTCATGATGGCGGACTTCAACGCCGTCAAGGAGTTGTCGCATGCCATTGGCGGCGTCAACGTTTGTGTCAGTGATCCGGTCTTTGACCCGGACTCCCGCCTTCGCCTGCCCAAGGGTGATTCCCTGGTTGAAGGTGAACAAGCCCTGGCTTTCCTGCGGACCCGGCATGCCTTTGGCGATGGAGGGGACCTCGGCCGTATCAAGGGCCAACAGGCCTTCCTCTCGTCTCTGACAAGGAAACTCAAGGATGAAGGAACGTTGGGCAATCCCCAGCGGCTCCTGCAGATTGCCGACGTCGTTACTCAGAACCTCACCGTTGATGAGGGCCTGGCATCCGTGCCGTCGTTGCTGACCATCGGCGGACGGTTGAAGGACATTGATGTGTCCAAAGTTGCGTTTGTCGCCGTGCCAACCCAGGCAGCAGCTGTTGATCCCAACAGGCTCGAACTGGTGGAACCGCAGTCATCACAGCTCTTTGCAGCACTCCGGGCGGACCTCGACCTGACCACCCCGGGGGCCACCTCTTCGCCGCAGGCCACAGAGACTCCGGCGCCGCAGCCAACAGCATCCGCGCCTGCGGTCCCTGCCTACGACAAAGCGATCCAGCCCGTTGCGGTAGCCAACGGCACTGGAGTGCCTGCACGGGCCCAAGAGGTCATGGCAGTACTGACAGGCAACGGCTTTACGCAGGCCGTGTCTTATCTGGCAAACCCGGTGGACCAGACAGTTCTCTACTACGGAGCAGGTTTTGCCGACGTCGCCACGGACGTGGCGGCGCTCTACGGCATCCCGGCTTCACAAGTGCAGGAAGCGCCGGGCGTGGCAGGGGTGCAGCTCTATGTCGGCACGGACTTCGGAAGCGGCACTGCCTACGGAGCAACCTCCGTGCCGCCGGACGTGGTCAACCAGACCGCCAGCGATGCCGTCTGCCAGCAAGTGAATCCGTTATACATCGATCAGTAATTGGTACCACCCCATGCATGGGAAAGGCCGGGCCGGTTCTCCACGAACCGGCCCGGCCTTTTCTTTCCGGTGTTACCAGATGCTGACGCGGTCTCCGGGTTCCATCCACATGCCATCTGCTGCACTGACCCCAAACGCTTCATGGAAAGCATCGAGGTTGCGGGCAATGGCATTAGTGCGGAACTCGTTGGGGGAGTGTGGATCTGTGGCCAGGCGCCGGATCGCCTCCTCGCGCCTGATGACCTGGCGCCATCCTGCTGCCCAGGACATGAAGAAGCGCTGCCGGCCAGTGAAGCCGTCGATCACCTCCGGCTCGGCACCACCGAGGCTGAGCAGGTAGGCCTTGTAAGCAATGGTCAGGCCGCCGAGGTCGCCGATGTTCTCGCCGAGGGTGAGTTTGCCGTTGACCTTGTGGTCAGGTGCCGCGTAGGGGGAGAGGGCATCGTACTGTGCCACCAATTTAGCGGTGAGGGCTTCGAAAGCGGTCCGGTCCTCTTCAGTCCACCAGTTGCGAAGGGCCCCGCTTCCGTCGAACTGTGATCCTTGGTCGTCGAAGCCGTGGCCGATCTCATGACCGATCACTGCGCCGATTCCACCGTAGTTCACTGCGTCGTCAGCCTCGGCCGTGAAGAATGGCGGCTGCAGAATGGCGGCCGGGAAGACGATCTCGTTCAGCATGGGGTGGTAGTAGGCGTTGACGGTTTGGGGAGTCATGAGCCACTTGTTGAGGTCCACGGGTTTGCCGATTTCGTCCAGGTGGCGATCGACGTCGGCATCGTGGGCCCGCTCCACATTGCCCAACAGATCTGATGGATCGATGATCACGGCAGAGTAGTCAATCCATTTCCCGGGAAAACCAATCTTTGGACGGAATGCCTCGAGCTTTTTGAGCGCTTCCTTCTTCGTGTCCTCACCCATCCACGTCAGGGAGGAGATGCTCTCACGGTAGGCCTCGATCAAGTTGGCGACGAGGGTCTCCATCCGGGCTTTGTGGCCGGCGGGGAAGTGGCGGTCCACGTAAATCTGTCCAACGGCTTCGCCAAGAGCAGCTTCGACGACGGCAACGCCACGCTTCCAGCGCTCCTTGTTCCGGGGTGTGCCGCTGAGCGTGGTGCCGTAGAACCCGAAATTGGTATCCACAAATTCGGACGAAAGGTACGGGGCCGCTGAGCTGAGGACCCGGAGTGTGAGCCACTCTTTCCACGTATCCAAGGACTCGGACTCCAGCAAACCCGCCGCGCCGGCGAAGAAATCCGGGGTACTGACCACTATTTCGTTCCGCTTTGCGGCATCAACCCGCGCAGCCTGGAACCACGTATCGATCAGGGGGAACAGTTCCGATGCTTGATCGGACGTTTTCAGGTTGTACGTTTTCTGGGGATCCCGCAGTGTGACGTTGTCCCAGTGGTGCGCGGCCAGGGCTTTTTCAAGGGCGACAATGCGCGTTGATGCAGCTTCGGAATCCGGGATACCTGCCAGCCCGAGCAACCGGGCAATGTATTCGCCGTAGGCGGTCACGATCCCGGTAAACTTTTCTTCCCGGTAGTAGGACTCGTCAGGCAATCCCAGGCCGCCCTGCCCGATGTACAGCAGGATGCGCTCGGGATTGCCGGCGTCAGGGGCGGGGTAGATGGAGAAGAGCCCGGAGACATCTGACCGGAACAGGCGGCCGATCAGGGCAGCCAGTTCGTGGGTTGATTTCACGGCATGGACTTCCTCGAGCCGGCTCCGGATAGGGTCTATGCCTTTTGCCTCGGCTGCCGCCTCATCCATGAAGCTCGCATAGAGCCCGCCTACCTGCTGTTCAACGCCGGTTGCCGACCCGCCTTTGCCTGCCGCTTCCTCGATGATCGCTTTGACGGCCAACTCCGCCCCGTCCCGCAACGCGGTGAACGTGCCTTCCAGCGGCCTGTCATCAGGGATCGTTGTGCTGTTGAGCCACGCGCCGTTGACGTGTTGGTAAAGGTCGTCCTGGGGCCGGACGCTGTGATCTATGTTCGAAAGAGTGATCCCCGACTGTGGCACTGTGGCTCCTTGTGTGGACACAGCCGGCGTTGCCACCGTCGCTGCGTCTGCATAGTGGACGTTGCATGAGGTGTTGCACTGTCATCATACGCATCGTGTTACTGTGATTTTGTGCGTACGGCGATGCTTCTTCTTAGCTGCCGCGGCGGGGCCTGAAAGCTATCTGAAGCTGGGCCATCCTCGCCGCGGAGTTCCGTTGTGTCCGGCTAAGCTTTCACTTAGTTCTTAGAGAAAAGGCCACACGTCATGCGTAATGCACAAAAGCCCTCCGGTATGCCGATTCACCGCTACCTGCCGTTCCAGGACCAAATCACCGTCGAAGTTCCTGACCGCACCTGGCCGGACAAGATCATCACCAAAGCCCCGCGTTGGTGCGCCGTTGACCTGCGCGATGGAAACCAGGCCTTGATCGACCCCATGAGCCCGGCGCGCAAGCTGAAGATGTTCCAGCTGCTCGTGAAAATGGGATACAAGGAAATTGAAGTTGGATTCCCTTCGGCGTCACAGACCGACTTCGACTTCGTTCGCCAACTCATCGAGGGTGGGCACATCCCTGATGACGTCAGCATCCAGGTCCTGACCCAGGCGCGTGAGCATCTGATCGAGAGGACCTACGAGTCCTTGGTGGGTGCCAAGCAGGCCATTGTCCACCTGTACAACTCCACCTCCGTACTGCAGCGGCGCGTGGTCTTCAACCAGGACGAAGACGGAATTCTTGATATCGCGTTGCAGGGTGCCCGCTTGTGCAAAAAGTACGAGGAAACCCTGCAGGATACGCACATCACGTATGAATACTCACCGGAATCCTTCACGGGAACCGAGCTCGAGTACGCCGCCCGGGTCTGCAACGCCATAGCCGACGTCTTTGAGGCCTCTGCTGACAACCAGGTGATCATCAACCTGCCGGCCACAGTAGAGATGGCTACACCGAACGTCTATGCCGACTCCATCGAGTGGATGCACCGCAACCTGCACCCTCGCGAGGGCATCATCATTTCCCTCCACCCGCACAACGACCGCGGCACGGGTGTGGCTGCGGCCGAGCTCGGTTACCTGGCCGGCGCCGATCGCATTGAAGGCTGCTTGTTCGGTAACGGTGAGCGCACGGGCAACGTGGACCTGGTAACGCTCGGATTGAACATGTTCGTGCAGGGCGTGGACCCCATGATCGATTTCTCCGATATCGATGAAGTTCGTCGCACGGTGGAGTACTGCAACCAGTTGCCGGTTCCGGAGCGTTCACCATATGGTGGCGACCTCGTCTTCACAGCGTTCTCCGGTTCGCACCAGGATGCCATCAAGAAGGGTTTCGAAGCCCTGGAGAAGGACGCCGCGGCGGCCGGAAAATCGGTAGACGACTTCACTTGGCAGGTTCCATACCTGCCCGTGGATCCCAAGGACCTCGGACGCAGCTATGAAGCTGTCATCCGGGTGAACTCTCAATCGGGCAAGGGCGGGGTTGCCTACCTGTTGAAGAATGAGCACAACCTGGATCTTCCCAGGCGTGCCCAGATTGAGTTTTCCGGAGTCATCCAGCGGCGCACCGACGCCGTGGGTGGCGAGGTCAGCGGTGCACAACTGTGGCAGGTCTTCCAGGATGAATACTTGCCGTCCGATGAGGAGCAGGCCCAGTGGGGCCGCTACGCCCTTGGTAGCGTCAGCACCGAAACCGACGAATCCGGCGCCATGACCATGAATGCCAACCTGCGGATCGACGGCGTGGAAGTCCGGCGGACCGGGCATGGCAACGGTCCCATTGCTGCACTGCTGGACATCCTGCATCACGACGGCGTTGATGTCCGTGTGCTTGACTACAGCGAACATGCGCTGTCCGAGGGTGGCAGCGCCAGCGCGGCGGCCTACGTTGAATGTGCCGTTGGCGAGCGGGTCCTGTGGGGTGTGGGTATCGACCCCAGCACCACCACGTCATCACTCAAGGCGCTGATTTCGGCTGTGAACCGGGCAGTGCGGGACGCCCGGGCCTAAAGTATCTGCCGTGTGGTGACGGGAAATACCGTCACCACACGGTCCGGGGATCGCAGAGTGGTCCCGTCCTAGTGCGAAGATTAGTTGTGGCCAATCCGTCGTTTGCAGCACGTTCCTACAGGGACGATGCCGTGGTGCTCCGTACCCACAAGTTGGGCGAAGCAGATCGCATCATTACGCTCTTGACCAAGCACCATGGCCAGGTACGCGCAGTTGCCAAGGGCGTGCGGAGGACCAGCAGCCGTTTCGGGGCCCGTCTTGAGCCCTTCATGGTGGCAGACTTGCAGCTTGTCTCCGGCCGCACCTTGGACATTGTGACCCAGGCCGTGGCCAAGGGTGCGTATGGCAGCAGTATTGCTGCCGACTATGGCAGGTTCACCGTTGCTGCGGCCATGACGGAGACTGCCGAGAAACTCACGGATGCCGATACCGAATCCGGGACCGCGCAATACAACCTGCTGGTGGGGGCACTTGCAGCCCTGAGCCGTTCGGACCATCCGCCTGAACTTATTCTGGACTCGTACCTGCTGAGGGCTTTGGCCACTGGTGGTTGGGCTCCCAGTTTTACTGATTGCGCGCGGTGTGGCCGGCCGGGGCCGCACACGGCCTTTGCTGCTCCGGTCGGCGGCATGGTGTGCAGCGACTGCCGCCCTCCGGGTTCGCCGGCGCCGGCTGCGGAGACCGTGGTACTGCTTGGTGCTTTGTTGACAGGCAACTGGGGTGTGGCTGATGCATCGGATCCGAGGCACCGGCGGGAAGCCGCAGGGCTGGTGGCAGGCTATCTGCAATGGCATTTGGAACGGGCCCTGAAATCACTCAAACACGTGGAGCGAAGCTGACAGTGGCACTTGGTAAGAAGAGCAAGACGACAACGTCCAGGACGGCCCCTGTTACAGCGCCTTACGGACACCCCTCGGGGGCCGTGCCGCCCGGTATTCCCAGCGAACTTATTCCTCAACACGTGGCAATAGTCATGGACGGCAACGGACGCTGGGCGAATCAGCGCGGGCTTCCTCGCATCGAGGGGCACAAAGCCGGCGAGCCTGCTCTGCTTGACGTGATGGCAGGGGCGATCGAACTGGGCATCAAATACGTCAGCGTCTACGCGTTCTCGACTGAGAACTGGAGACGATCCCCTGAGGAGATCCGCTTTC
The DNA here is from genome assembly GCF_054161505.1 of Arthrobacter sp. R3-55. Classification (NCBI taxonomy): domain Bacteria; kingdom Bacillati; phylum Actinomycetota; class Actinomycetes; order Micrococcales; family Micrococcaceae; genus Arthrobacter; species Arthrobacter sp. R3-55. Next base: position 2,112,001 of record NZ_CP096423.1, read on the forward strand.
TGATGGGATTTAACAAGGATGTACTACGACGCCAGCGGAACCAGCTCGACGAGTGGGGCGTGCGCATTCGCTGGGCGGGCCGGCGCCCAAAACTCTGGGGTTCTGTTATTAGGGAACTCGAAGAAGCCGAGGAATACACCAAGGCCAACGACACCTGCACGTTGACCATGTGTGTTAATTACGGCGGCCGCGCCGAGATTGCGGACGCAGTCTCTGCCATCGCCCATGACGTCGCCGAGGGTCGGTTGAAGCCTGGATCCGTATCGGAGAAGACCATCCAGAAATACCTCGATGAGCCCGACTTGCCGGATGTCGACCTTTTTCTTCGTAGTTCCGGAGAGCAGCGGCTCTCGAATTTTCTGCTGTGGCAGTCTGCCTACGCTGAATTCGTCTTCATGGACACACTGTGGCCGGACGTAGACCGGCGGACCCTGTGGGACGCCGTCGAGATTTATGCAAAGCGCGACAGGCGCTATGGAGGCGCCGTGGATGCGGCGCCAACCGGAATGTAGCGCACCCTTGCTACATCAGTAGGGATAAGCGGCTAGCCAGACAGCAACATCGCGGTACGCCTGCTGACGGACGGTGCGCCTGGACAGAAACACGTCATGAAGGGCGCCCGGGTACCGGAAGACCGCGGTGCGGCGGGCCAGGCCCAGGGCCCTTCGCGATGTTTCCTCAACGTCAATGACCGCGTCGGCCCGCATCAGGTCGGCCGTCCACTCACCTTGGATTCTTGTTCGTCCCGACAACAAAACCAGGACCGGCGCATCGATGCTTAGTTTTCGTTCCACGGCAGCGTGCCCTGCCAGGACAGCTTTGGTCCAGCCTGCGCGGATCGGGAATGACGCGCGTGGCCGCCACAGTGGATCGAGGATCCACTCGCCATGTGCTTCATTGCTGACGCTCTCCCAGTAGGCCGGCATCTCGGGAAAGCGGAAGGGCCGCTTGGGGTCCGTGCGTGCAAAAGGTTCCACCAGATGCATGGCGATGCTGCGCACCAGGCTGCTGCCCTGGAGCTCGAGCCAAGGGGAATTCAAAACCAAAGTGCCCAACCGGCCAGGGTTGCGGTCGGCCCATAGGGCCGCGATCAAGCCGCCCAGGGAATGGGCCAGCATGTGGATGGTTGGCGCCGTCGTGTTGCCTGTCCGCTCAGCCACGTCCCGTTCAATCTCCACCAACGCTGCAGCGAGGTCCTCGTCGTAGGCGTTGAGGTCCGTAATGTAGCCGGGCGTTTGTCCGGGCAGCAGGCTGCGGCCGAATTTACGAAGGTCCACCGCATAGAAGTAAAAGCCCGACGCCGTGAGGTACTCGGCCAGTTCGGTCTGCAGGAAATAATCCGCCCAACCGTGGAGATAGAGCACAACGCGGGGCGCTCCGCCTGGATCGGCCGGGACTGCGCGGCGTTTGCGCTTGGTAAAGGACGTCAGGAAGTCCAACACGCCATTCTGGGAAGTTTGCGGCGCGGGTGGAGCGTACCGGACAAGAGTTGCGTGGACAGGCCCTTCCTCGTCAGGCTTCAGCGGCAGGTCCATGCATTCGTAGCCGTGACCCAGTACGTCGCGTCTCCACCGTGAGGTGGGTTCTTGCGTGGTGTTCATTGTTCCCCCTGCTGCACATCTGCCGGCGCACCGCTCTGCATGAAGCCCTTGATCCACCGCTCAAGCCGGGCGTAGGCGTCCTTCCGCACTGGAGGGGCTGAAAGGAAGACGTCATGGAGCCCTCCGTCGATGCGCTCCAGCGTCACGCTACGGCCCAGTGCCATGGCCCTGAGCGCAATGACACCGACATCCAGCACCGCATCCGAGCGGCGCATGGACTCCTGCCACACCATGCCATTGGCGCTGGCGGAAGATGTCAGGACGAGGACGGGCACATCAAGGTTCAGCCCTCGGGCAACCTGGGAGTGCCCGGCAAAGACCGCACTAAGCCAGCCGGCCCGGACCGGAAAGGCCAGCGGTGGGCGGTACTTTTCGTCCAACGCCCACTCACCCTCTGCTGTACTGCTGATGCTCCGGAAGTAAAACCCCCGCTCGGGCAATCTCAAAACGGTTTCAGGCCGGAGCTTCGCTATGGGTGCCACCATCGCCTGTGCAGCCCTCCGTACCAAGGAACTGCCGTGCATTTCCAACCACGGGCTGTCGAGGATCAGGAACTGAATGGATCCAGGATGGCGGCTCGCCCATAGCGCGGCAACCAACCCTCCTGTGGAGTGTCCCATCAGGGTCACAGTCCCTCCCGGTGGGTTACCCGGCTCGTCGCGGATGATGGCAAGTGCCTGGTTGATTTCGGCGTCATAATCCATCAGGTTTGCCACGTAACCGCCAGGCATATCGGTCTGCAGGCTGCGGCCGTGGTTATGCATATCCAGTGCGTAGAAATCGTAGCCCTGTGCGGCCCAGAACCCAGCCAGCTCGGTGTTGAAGAAGTAATCGCTCCAGCCGTGCAGAAACAGGACCGCGCCTTGTGGCTGCCGGGTTTTCATCGATTCCTGATTCTCCGCCCGGTGGCGTACCAAGGTGGCATGGCGGATGACGCCGTCGGATCCTGTGGCATCAATGCCACAGGATTGGAAGTCTCTTCCCAGGATGTCAGCCGTCCACTCCATGGCTTTAGCTTAGACACTGGCAGCGGCGGCCCGCCCCGCGGCCCTCCCCGTGAACAGGCAGCCCCCAAGGAATGTTCCCTCCAAAGCCCTGTAACCATGGATGCCGCCACCGCCGAAACCTGCTGCTTCCCCTGCTGCGTAGAGGCCAGGGATGGGCTGATCTTGAGGGTCAAGGACCCGGGACTGCAGATCGGTGGTGATCCCGCCCAGGCTTTTCCTGGTCAGCACGGAAAGCCGAATGGCCACCAACGGCCCGTGGGCGGGATCTGTGAGGCGATGCGGCGGGGCCACCCGCATCAGTTTGTCCGTGGCGAACCGTCGCGCCGCCCTGATGGCAGCAAGCTGGGGGTCCTTTCCCAGGCCGCTTTCGACCTGCCGGTCCCGGGCTTGGATCAGTGCTTCAAGGGCGTCAGCCCCGATCATGGAATTTCCGGTGAGTTGGTTCATCCGGGAGGCCAACTCCCTGGGCGAGGATGCCTGGATGAAGTCCACGCCGCGGTCCAGGAAACGCTGGATGGGTGAGTCGCTTGTGGGACGCAAACGCGACGCGAGCAGCCGGACATTTTTTTGCGTGAGATCGGGGTTCTGCTCGGAGCCTGATAGCGCAAGTTCTTTCAGCGCGATGGTTCGGTTCAGGACGAACCATGAATAGCCATGTCCTGTCTTGACGATGTGGTTCAGTGCACCCAGCGAGTCAAAGCCGGGGAAAAGGGGAGCAGGCAGTTGGCGGCCTTGGGCATCGAGCCACAGGGACGATGGCCCTGGAAGGATCCGGATTCCATGGGCCGGCCAGACGGGATCGTAGTTGTGGATTCCTTCGGGGTAGTGCCACATCCGGTCACCATTGACCCATGCTGCTCCGACGGCTTCCACCGCAGGAAGGAACTCGCCGTCAACGGAGGCAGGCACCCCGCTTAGCATGTGTACAGGGGCCGTACCCCCTGGCCACTGGCGACGCACCGATGCGTGATTGCCGCCTATGCCGCCCGTTGTGACGACCACCGCGCCCGCATTGGCCGTGAACTGACCAACCGGCAGCCGCGAGGAGGCTTGGCCCCGTGCCGCCGTCGAGGTTTCCAGAATCTCGCCCGAAACACCCGTGATCCGGCCAGCCGTCATTGCCAGGGTCAGTGCCCTGTGCCTGAAGTGCAGGCTGACGCGCCCGGCGCCGACGCCTTCCATGACCTTGGCCAGGAAAGGCTGCACCAATGCCGGCCCCGTTCCCCAGGTGACGTGGAAGCGGGGGACAGTGTTGCCGTGTCCCTGGGCTCCGTAGCCGCCCCGCTCGGCCCACTGAACCAAGGGAAAGATGCCCACCCCGAGCCCCTTCAACCAGGCCCGTTTCTCGCCCGCGGCGAAGTGGACATAGGCCTCTGCCCACTGACGGGCATTGACGTCCTGGCTTCGGTCAAAGGCCGCTGAGGCTAGCCAATCCGACAGGGCAAGGTGGGCGTTGTCCCTGACCCCAAGACGCCGTTGTTCAGGGGTGTCCACCATGAAAAGGCCACCGAAAGACCAATGGGCCTGGCCACCTGCTGAAGCTGCCGGTTCCTGATCCAGTATGGCCACCGACTTACCCGCGGCATACGCCGTAGCTGCGGCCACCAGGCCGGAAAGTCCGGCACCCACTACGACGACGTCGGCAGAGAAGTCGGTATTGATGGCGCTCCCATGATCTGCGTCACTATTTGTCCGCGGCATGGGTACATGCTAGCGGCATCGCGGGTCACGGGTTTGGCGAGTCGTCCGGAAACCGGAAAACTAGGAACATGCGTGTTTACCCCACATTTTTCAAGCTGGCTTTCTCCTGGATGGATGCCGAAAAGGCACACAAGATCGGTTTCCAGGGAATCCGGGCGGCCCACCGTTCGGGCGCCGGCCGGATCCTGGCCCGGCTGACGGTCCCCGCCGCATCGCTCCGCACGGAGGCTTTGGGGCTGACGTTTCCCTCGCCGTTCGGCCTGGCAGCAGGCTTTGATAAGGAAGGCCACGGCATTGAGGCCCTGACCGAGCTCGGCTTCGGCCACGTAGAGGTGGGGACTATTACGGGCCAGGCGCAGCCAGGCAACGACAAGCCGCGGTTGTTCCGACTCATTGAGGATCGTGCAGTGGTCAACCGCATGGGGTTCAACAACGACGGCGCAGCAGCCGTTGCGCCGCGACTCAAGTCCGCGCGTGCGGCCTTGCAAAGGAAGCACCCGGATGTCCGGCCGGTCATCGGCGTCAACATTGGCAAGACCAAAGCGGTTGAGCTCGACGAAGCGACTGACGATTACCTCGTCAGTGCACGCAGCCTGGCACCGGCGGCAGACTACCTGGTGGTCAACGTCAGTTCTCCCAACACCCCCGGTCTTCGATTGCTGCAGAATGTGGAGACGCTTCGGCCGTTGCTGCGGGCAGTTGGTGACGCCGCCGACGAAGCTGCAGGACGGCATATTCCGCTGTTGGTCAAGATTGCCCCGGACCTCTCCAACGAGGACATCGACGACGTCGCCCGGCTGGCGCTGGACCTGAAGTTGGACGGAATCATTGCCACCAACACCACTATTTCCCGGGAAGGCCTCGTTTCGGACGCCGACAAGGTGGAATCCCTGGGAGCCGGTGGCCTGTCGGGAGCCCCCCTGAAGCAGCGATCGCTCGAAGTACTGCGCAGGCTCAAGGCCGCCGTGGGTGACCAGCTCGTGCTTGTCGCCGTAGGAGGGGTGGAGACTGCCAAGGATGTTCAAGACCGTCTGGACGCAGGTGCCACTTTGGTCCAGGGCTATACGGCGTTCCTCTACGAGGGCCCCTTCTGGGCCTCGCGCATCAACAAGGGACTCGCAAAGTTCCGCAAAAACGCTGTGCGATAACCCCGGTTGCCCGGTCGGTGCACAGAGCCAACCATAAGGAAGACCCCGGACCAATGGTCCGGGGTCTTCCTGTATTTGAAAGGATAGGGCGGCTAGGCCGGGTACTCCCCGCGCTTGACCTGCGGCTTGGGCAGGCGAAGCTTGCGGAATTGAAGAGCGCGCATGCAGCCGTACCAAACGGAGCCACGTTCAACCTCACCGAACTTCTCGGTGAGCCGTTTCCGCAATTTGCGGGAAAGAATGAAGACGTCAACGAAGACAGCCAGGAACATAATCCAGAATCCGATGAGGACGTAGCTGATGCCGGCGCTTGTGGGCGGAATGATCAGGGAGATCACCACGAACAGCAAGGCTCCGAACATCAGGTACTCACCGAGGCTGAACCGTGCGTCCACATAGTCACGTGTGTAGCGCTTCTGGGGTCCTTTGTCGCGCAGTGGCAGGAACCTCTCGTCACCGGTATCCAGCGCCTGCCGCATCTTCTGCCGCTGGTCCTGGATGGCCACCCGCTCCGCAGCCTTTGAGGCTTTGCGGTCATTGGGAACCAGGGGTCGCTTGCGGGCTGCTTCCTGGTCTTTCCGCTTGGGAGTCGGGGTGCCCTTTCCGGCACCGGGCTCCATGGCGGTGGCGTAGGCCTGGTCTACTACTGATTGAGCGCTGGGCTCTTCCTTTTTGCGTCCGAACACCCCTACAGAATACCCCTCAGAGAGGTGGCGTACGTTACGTGGACAACTGGCTGGGACAGACGCCGGGTGGCCATGCCTGCCGCTGGCGCCGAAACCCCGGCGGTAAAGTGTGGCCATGACTTCAGCACATGCGGAGATCCCGCAGAACAAGCAAGGGCTCGCCGGCAATACTCCAGTGGAGGCACTGTCCGGAGCCGTCAACGATTCCTTCGACACCACGTTGGGATCCCTTAAGGACCTGGTTGGTATTCCGGGTATTGCCTGGCCCAGTTTCGACCCGAATGAACTGGACCGCAGCGCCGAAGCTGTCGCTGCCTTGGTCAAAGCCTCGGGCATGGAAGACGTTCGGATACTGCGGTGCAACAAGACCGACGGTACCCCCGGTGGTCCTGCCGTCGTCGCGCGCCGTCCCGCCGCGGAGGGCAAGCCGACCATCCTGCTGTATGCCCACCACGATGTCCAGCCGCCCGGGGACAGCAGCCTATGGAACTCCGAGCCTTTCGTGGCCGAGGAACGCGAAGGCCGCCTGTATGGACGTGGTGCTGCTGACGATAAGGCCGGAATCATGGCACACCTGGCCGCCTACAATGCGGTGACCAAAGTTCTGGGTGACGATTTTGGGCTCGGCGTGACCTTCTTCTTTGAAGGTGAGGAAGAGGCGGGCTCGCCCACGTTCCGGACATTCCTGGAGGAACATCAGGAACTCCTGCGGGCTGACGTCATTGTGGTGGCCGACTCCAGCAACTGGAAAGTTGGTGTTCCGGCCCTGACCACCAGCCTTCGGGGATTGGTGGACGGGACCTTTGAGGTGCGCGTCCTGGACCATGCAGTCCACTCCGGAATGTTTGGTGGGCCGGTGCTCGATGCCCCGACCCTGCTCTCACGGCTCATCGCCACCCTGCACGACGACGACGGCAATGTAGCCGTTGAGGGCCTGGTGGCCCGCGATGAGGTAGCTGTGGACCTGGCCGAAGAAGACTACCGCGCAGACGCCTCGGTGCTTGAAGGTGTGAAGCTTGCCGGTGCGGGAACCATTGCCTCCCGACTGTGGACCAAGCCCGCACTGTCCATCATCGGTATGGATGTCCCCTCAGTCGATGTCGCATCCAACACGCTGATTCCGGCCGCACGGGCCAAGTTCAGCATGCGGTTGGCTCCGGGACAGGACCCGGCGGTTGCTATGGATGCACTCAAGTCGCACGTCGAATCCAACGCACCATTCGGTGCCAAGGTGACGTTTACGCCGGGGGAGCGGGGCAACGCCTTCTCCACGGATACTTCCTCCGCAGCTGCAAGGGTAGCCTTGTGGGCGCTTGGGGAATCGTGGGGTGTCCAGCCCGTGGAAATGGGAATTGGCGGTTCCATACCCTTCATTGCGGACCTCATGGATGTTTATCCTGACGTCCAGATCCTGGTGACGGGCGTGGAAGATCCTGATTCCCGGGCGCACAGTGCCAATGAATCCCTGCACATTGGTGACTTCCGGCATGCTGTGCTGGCTGAAGCACTGATGCTGGCCAAGCTCAATGCGGAGGGACTCGAGGGCTAGCGGCCTGTGATGGACCGGCGGCGCGCCGGGAACAACCAAATGCTGTCTGTAGTTACGTCAGGAGTTATAGCTAAACGCCTGCGCGACGTAGCATTAGCTATAACCCGTATGTAATTGGGTAAGGGCAGGCAGCGTCCCGGCGCCGCCGCCAGGAGCTTCATAAGAAGGTAGGCCAATGAGCACTGCAACCAACGAAAACAGCACCGGAGAACAGGTCGTCGCCAACGACGAACTGGCCACGCACGAGGTCAATCTGACCGACGTCGCCGCAGGCAAGGTCCGCAGCCTCCTGGAACAGGAAGGGCGCACCGACCTTCGGCTGCGCGTTGCAGTCCAGCCTGGAGGTTGCTCCGGATTGATCTATCAGCTGTACTTCGACGAGCGACTGCTCGACGGAGATGCTGTACGCGACTACGACGGCGTCGAGGTCGTAGTGGACAAGATGAGCGTGCCGTATCTCAGCGGCGCCAGCATCGACTTCGAAGACACCATTTCGAAGCAGGGCTTCACTATCGACAACCCGAATGCCGGCGGGTCTTGCGCTTGCGGCGATTCGTTCCACTGATGTGAGCCATCGCCGCATGTCGGCGCCACTTCGGATGGGTTTAAAACCATTCGGAGCCACGGCGCTGACATGTGCGCGAAAACCGCTTGATAGCGGTAAGCTCTACATCGGGTAGTAAAACTTTTAGTGTGCCCGGTGGGCCTTCGGCCTGCCGGGAGACAGCAACAAGAGGAAGGGCCGTCTGTGAGTTCGCAGAACCGAACCGGCAGCCGACGCAAAAAGATCACATCGATCACTGGCTTGGCACTAGCCGGCGCGTTGGTTTTGACCGGATGTTCACCAGAGGTAGAGAAGGGTTGGCTGCCTACAGAGCGCGGCACGACCAACCACACTGACCGGATCATGGACCTCTGGGTCAACTCATGGATCGCCGCCTTGGCAGTCGGTATTATCACGTGGGGCCTTCTGGTCTGGTGCATCATTGCTTACCGTCGCCGCAAGGGCACCACGGGTTTCCCCAAGCAGCTCAGCTACAACCTGCCGCTTGAGGTCTTCTACTTGACCATCCCGCTGTTCATGGTGCTGGTGTTCTTCTACTTCACCGACCAGGACCAGCGTGCGATCGATGACCGCTCGCAGCCCGCCGACGTCGTTGTTGACGTTCGCGGCAAGCAGTGGGCCTGGGACTTCAACTACAAAAAGGGCGAGGTCATCAATGAAGACCTCCACGAGGCCGGCGTTCAGGCCCACCTGACCGGCAATGAAGTCGACAAGGAACTGCTCCCCACCCTGTACCTGCCGGTTGGCAAGTCAGTGGACCTGGAGCTGAACTCCCGCGACGTCATCCACTCATTCTGGGTTCCCGCGTTCCTCCAGAAGCGCGACATGATCCCCGGCAAGACGAACTACATCAGGTTCACCCCCACGAAGGAGGGCACCTTCGACGGTAAGTGTGCCGAACTTTGCGGCGAGTACCACTCCGAAATGCTTTTCCGCGTCAAGGTTGTCTCCGAGTCTGAGTTCCAGGCACACATGGACAAGCTTCGCCAGGAAGGCAACACGGGCCTGCTCGGTGCGGAATACGACCGTAACCCGAACCTGAACGAAACCAAGTAAGGGGAGCGACGTGGCTACGTACACTCAATCCGCACCGGGGGTCCTTGAAGCTCCCGTAGTTCCTAAATCCAAGGGGCGCATCGTCGTCAACTGGATTACCTCCACCGACCACAAGACCATCGGGTACATGTACCTGATCGCGTCCTTCGTGTTCTTCTGCCTCGGTGGCGTCATGGCGCTGCTGATCCGCGCTGAACTGTTCGAACCCGGGATGCAGATCCTGCAGACCAAAGAGCAGTACAACCAGATGTTCACGATGCACGGCACCGTGATGCTCCTGATGTTCGCAACTCCGCTGTTTGCCGGCTTCGCAAACGTCATCATGCCTTTGCAGATCGGTGCCCCCGACGTCGCATTCCCGCGTCTGAATGCCCTGGCTTTCTGGTTCTTCCTCTTCGGTTCCACCATCGCCGTCTCCGGTTTCATCACCCCCCAGGGTGCTGCTTCCTTCGGTTGGTTCGCGTACGCGCCGTTGTCGAACACAACCTTCAGTCCCGGCGTTGGTGGTGACCTCTGGGTCTTCGGCCTTGCCCTCTCCGGCTTCGGCACCATCCTTGGCGCCGTCAACTTCATCACCACCATCATCTGCATGCGTGCACCGGGCATGACCATGTGGCGCATGCCGATCTTCACCTGGAACACGCTGGTTACGGCAATCCTGGTCCTGATGGCGTTCCCGCCACTGGCAGCTGCACTGTTCGCACTTGGTGCTGATCGCCGCTTTGGTGCCCACATCTTCGATCCCGAAAACGGTGGAGCGGTCCTGTGGCAGCACCTGTTCTGGTTCTTCGGCCACCCTGAGGTGTACATCATTGCGCTGCCGTTCTTCGGCATCGTGTCTGAGATCTTCCCGGTCTTCAGCCGCAAGCCGATCTTCGGCTATAAGGGTCTTGTGTACGCGACCATCGCCATCGCGGCCCTGTCCGTGACCGTTTGGGCGCACCACATGTACGTCACCGGTTCGGTGCTGCTGCCGTTCTTCGCCTTCATGACCATGTTGATCGCAGTGCCTACCGGCGTGAAGTTCTTCAACTGGATCGGCACCTTGTGGCAAGGGTCCATCACCTTTGAAACCCCCATGCTGTGGAGCATCGGCTTCCTGGTGACCTTCCTCTTCGGTGGCCTCACCGGCATCATCCTGGCCTCGCCGCCGCTGGACTTCCACGTCTCAGACTCCTACTTCGTGGTGGCTCACTTCCACTACGTGGTCTTCGGTACCGTGGTCTTCGCAATGTTTGCAGGCTTCTACTTCTGGTGGCCCAAGTGGACCGGAAAGATGCTCAACGAGCGCCTCGGCAAGATCCACTTCTGGCTCCTGTTCCTCGGCTTCCACGGAACCTTCCTGATCCAGCACTGGCTGGGCGTTGAAGGTATGCCGCGTCGTTACGCCGACTACATGCCGCAGGATAACTTCACCTGGATGAACCAGTTCTCCACTATTTCCTCCTTCGTCCTGGGTGCTTCGCTCCTGCCGTTCTTCTGGAACGTCTACATCACCTGGCGCAGCAACAAGAAGGTAGAAGTGGATGACCCGTGGGGCTTCGGTGCTTCACTGGAATGGGCAACGTCTTGCCCGCCGCCGCGCCACAACTTCACATCCTTGCCCCGTATCCGCTCCGAGCGCCCGGCCCTTGACCTTCACCACCCGGAGTTGGCCCAGGTTCACACCGCCGAGGCCCCGTCACCCGCAGCAGCTGTTTTGGGTAACGCCGACCAAAGGGACGTCAGCAAATGAAAATTGAATCGTGGCTCTTCGGAGCCGGAGTCTTCTTCTTCGTTCCCGTAGCCATTGCCTATGGATTCCTGACGGAATGGAACGAGTGGGTTGGTGTCCTGGGCATCCTCCTGGTCGGTGGCCTTGCCGGAATGATCGGTGCCTACTTGGGCTTCACGGGCAAGCGTATTGGCCTTCGCCCCGAGGACCGGCCTGACGCCGAAATCCACGAAGGTGCCGGCGAACAGGGGCACTTCAGCCCTTGGAGCTGGTGGCCGCTGGTTCTTGGTCTGGCTTGCGCCGGTGGGTTCCTTGGCCTTGCTATCGGCTTCTGGGTAACCTACGTCGCCGGCGGCCTTGCCATCGTGGCATTGGTTGGCTGGGTCTTTGAATACAGCCGCGGCGACCACGCGCACTAGCCTTCTATTCCAGGCATAAGAAATAGAGTTATGAGAAATGGGCCCCACCCTTTGGTGGGGCCCATTTCTTTATGTGCGGGGGAGGCGGAAGCCGGTCTCAGAAGTGTTCAGCGGGCCTCAGTGCCCTCCAGAAGGGCCGAAAGAGCAATCAAGGCACTCTGAGCCGCCCCAACAGTCTGTCCTGCGATCAGCGCATCTGGAGCGACTTCCAGGAATACTTCACACCCATGTCCAAAGTCGTCGGTCATGACTTCGAGGAGCGACCGCGCGTCAACGGGTTGACCGTCCTGCTTACGGATAGTGACCGGCAGGCCCGTGTCGGTGACGGCACGGACGAACACAGCTGCCGCCCGTGCATGCAACCCGATTTCCGCGGCAACTATAGCCTTCTGTTCCGGCAACCCAACTCCCTTGGTTAGTCGACGGAACATCCGTCGGAAAATAGTCCCTACAAGCGTAGCTTCCGCTGACTCGGTGCTCCACATGGGTACAGCGTGGTCTAGACCTGAAGAACCGCTGAATTATCCTTGAAACATGACTCAATTGCTGGACAGCTGCAGTGCCTGAGGCAGCAAGCATCGCAGGCGAGATCGATCGCACCAGCGGTACGCCCATTTACGTCCAACTCCGTGAAATACTGCGCGCATTCATTGCCCAATCCTGTCCACCAGGTTCTGCGCTTCCTTCCGAGCGGGATCTTTCCGATCGTTTTGGCCTGGCCCGGATGACAGTGCGGCAGGCCATTGATGCCTTGGTGGGCGAGGAGGTCATTGAGCGCGTCGTCGGGCTTGGAACATTTGTCCGAAAGCCCAAGCTGGACCTTCAAGTGAAGCTGACGTCCTACAGCGAAGAGATGCAGCGGCGAGGCATGGTCCCTGCCGCGAAGGTGCTGAGCTTTGAGCAGATTTCCGCAAGCGCCTTCCTTGCCCGGGAGCTTCAGCTGGAAGAAGGCACCCCGCTGGTCCGGTTCAGGCGTCTACTGCTGGCAGACAATGAACCCATGAGCGTGGATGAAAACTTCATCCCGGCGCACCGGGTCCCGGGGCTACTGGACGAGGCGCCACCTACGTCTCTCTACAACGTTCTCAGCGAACGGTTCGGCTTGGTAATGGAATGGGGCGAGGACATGATTGAGGCCACTGCTGCCTCACCCTCAACCGCGCGGCTGCTCAACGTGGATGTGGGCGCTCCTTTGCTGAAGATTCAACGCCACGCCTTCGTAGCACGTGCCATGGTGGACTATTCCGTTTCCTACTATCGGGCGGACCGCTACAAGCTCTGGGTGCCCCTGCAGCGTCCAGGAGTGAGGCCCACCCGTAATTACTCATCGGGATACCGCTCCCAGCCGTAGCCGTCATTGGGATGTCGGCGCACCAGGATCCGAAGCGAAAACCCGAAGTCCCGGGGTCGGCCACGGACGAAATTCAGGTTTCGCAGGGACATTGATGCACATGGACACAAAGGAAGGGCCCGGTCCAATGGACCGGGCCCTTCCTGTATGAGACTTCCAAGCGTTAGTGGCTCAGGCTCTTCTGGTCTTCGCCTGCTTCAATAGCCTCATGGTGGCCATGTGCGTGGGCGGCTTCAAGCTCGGCCGGTGTTGCCGGAGCAACACGGTCCTCGAAGAACCACTTGGAGAGTGCCGCGCGGCGCTTTTCCTTGCCGGTGACAACGCCGTGCTCGTTCGGCTCCGCCGGCAGTGGAGCCGGTGACTCGAATCCAACGAGCTTGTAGCGCTTGTACTCATCCAACGGAGCGTGGACCTCGATGAACTCACCGTGGGGGAGGCGGACAATACGTCCGGTTTCCCGGCCGTGCAAGGCAATCTCGCGGTCCTTGCGCTGGAGTGCGAGGGCAATGCGCTTGGTCACGATGAATGCGATGACCGGGCCAATAAAGAACAGAGTCCTCAGCCAGTAGGTCACATCATTCAACGACACGTGGAAGTGGGTTGCGATGAGGTCGGAACCTGCGGCTGCCCACATCACGCAGTACCAGGTGAATCCTGCAACACCGATCGCCGTGCGGGTGGGCACGTTGCGAGGACGGTCAAGAACGTGGTGCTCGCGGTTGTCCTTGGTGATCCAGCGTTCGATCCACGGGTACATGAACAGGACCGTGAAGATGATGCCTGCAGGCACAAGCGCCGGCAGAAGAACGTTCAAGGTCAGTACGCGTCCGAAGATGACCCACTCGAAGTGGAAGTCGTTGATGACACCCGGCATGAGGCGCAAGGCGCCATCGACGAATCCGATGTACCAGTCAGGCTGGGTACCAGCGGACACAGGTGAGGGGTCGTAAGGGCCGTAGTTCCAGATCGGGTTGATCGTAAACGCTGCAGCCATCAGTGCCAGGACGCCGAAGACGATGAAGAAGAATCCGCCGGCTTTGGCTGCGTAGACCGGGCCAAGGGGGTAACCGACGACGTTGCCGTCATTGCGTCCCGGGCCGGGGTACTGGGTGTGCTTGTGCACGACCACCATGAAGAGGTGGATCACGATCATCAGCAGGATGAGCGCGGGCACCAGGAGGATGTGCAGCACATAGAGGCGGCCGATGATGGCCGTACCCGGGAATTCCCCACCGAAGAGGAAGAACGAGATGTACGTTCCGATGACCGGGATGGACTTGATGACGCCGTCGATGATGCGGAGGCCGTTGCCGGAGAGCAGGTCATCGGGGAGTGAGTAACCGGTGAATCCGGCTGCCATCGCCAGGATGAGCAGCACGCCGCCAACTACCCAGTTCATTTCACGCGGCTTACGGAAGGCACCCGTGAAGAACACACGAAGCATGTGAACACCCAGGGACGCCACGAACAGCAGGGCTGCCCAGTGGTGTACCTGGCGCATGAACAGGCCGCCACGAACGTCGAAGGAGATGTTCAGCGACGAGCTGTATGCCACGGACATTTCGACGTTGTACAGCGGTGTGTACGAACCCTGGTAATGGGTTTCCGCCATGGACGGATCGAAGAAGAACGTCAGGAAGGTACCCGACATCAGCAAGATGACGAAGGAGTACAGCGCCACCTCTCCGAACATGAACGACCAGTGGTCGGGGAAGACCTTCCGGCCGAACTCACGCAGGATGCCTGAGCCACCCACACGCTCGTCCACGAAGTTGGTGAAACTACCAACCTTGGTCTTCGGAACGAAGGGGGCTTCAGCTGTTGATGAGGCGCTCATGCTCGTCACGCTCCCAGTAACTCGGTCCTACAGGTTCTCTGAAGTCGCTGGTCGCGACGAGGTAGCCCTCTGCGTCAACTGCGATAGGCAGCTGGGGGAGCGGACGGCTTGCCGGTCCAAAGATGACCTTGCATTCCTGCGTGAGATCAAACGTGGACTGGTGGCAGGGGCACAGAAGGTGGTGTGTCTGCTGCTCGTAAAGAGCAACAGGGCAACCAACGTGCGTGCAGATCTTGGAGTAAGCAACGATTCCGTTGTAGCTCCAGTTTTCGCGGCCCTCGGAGGGGTTCAGTGAGTTCGGATCCAGGCGCATCAGCAGGACGACGGCCTTTGCCTTCTCGTTCAGCTTGCCCTCATGGAGCTCGTTGAGTCCTTCGGGGATGACGTGGAAAGCGGAGCCGATGGTGACGTCCGAGGCCTTGATGGGGGTGCCATCAGGGTCACGCGTCAGGCGCTTCAGCTTTCCGCCCTCAGGAGCCCACATGGTGTGTGCCAGAGCATCGTCGGGACGCGGGCCCAAGTCGCCGAAGATGGCGAGAGCAGGCAGCGGAGCAAGTGCAACTGCACCAAGGAGGGTGTTGCGAATCAGCGGGCGGCGCTTGATGCCGGTCTCCTCGACGATGTCGTCGACGATCCGGACAGCAGCCTGGCGATCCTCTTCGGTACGGATGGCGTGGCGCTCTTCAGACACTTCGTGATCGGGCATGAGGGCCTTGGCCCAGTGCACGATGCCGGTGCCGATGCCAAGCATTGCAAAGGCCGTACCGAGTCCCAGAAGGAGGTTCTGGGTACGGATGGTCGCAATGGTGGTGTCGTCGCCCAGATCGATGGCGAAGTACGCCACCAGGAAGACCAGCGTGCCAATGACGGAGGTGCCAAACAGAATGGCTACCTGACGTTCGGCTCGCTTTGCGGCTACCGGGTCCGTGTCAGCCAGGCGCAAACGATGCGGAGGAAGACCAGGATCCTGGAACTTCTCCACCTCATTCTGACCAGCCGTAGCTACGGTGCCCGAGTGGTTCGGACTGCCGTCACTATGGTTGCCCATAATTCGCCTCATCCTTCTCTCGTTGTCTCGGCCGGAGCCGAGTTATTTTCAGTTTCAAACTGCTGACAATGCAGCAGAAGTTTTTGTTGCGTCCGGATCAGGACGTGCGGGACGTCAACCAGATGGTGAACGCGATGATGACACCCAAACCGGCAACCCAGACGAAGAGGCCTTCAGAGACCGGGCCAAGGGAGCCCAGGTCCGCGCCACCGGGTGAACCGTTGGCTTCGATGGTCTTCAGGAAGGTGATGATGTCGCGCTTGTCTTCAGGAGTGACATTGGAATCACTGAAGACAGGCATGTTCTGCGGTCCGGTCACCATGGCTTCGTAAATGTGCTCTGCGCTGACGCCGGCCAGTGCAGGAGCAAACTTGCCGCGTGTCAGGGCGCCACCGGCAGCGGCTGCGTTGTGGCACATGGCGCAGTTGACGCGGAAGAGTTCGCCACCGTTGGCGGCATCTCCCTTGCCGTCGAGGAGGTGTTCCTCGGGGATGGCCGGGCCTGCACCGAGGGAGGCAACGTAGGCGGAGAGCTGCTTGGTCTGCTCTGCGTTGAACTGGGCGGGCTTCTGCTGGGCCTGCGGTCCGCTCATCTGCATGGGCATACGACCGGTGCCAACCTGGAAGTCAACGGCTGCAGCGCCCACGCCGACCAGCGAGGGGCCGTCCTGGGTTCCGGAGGCACCCATGCCGTGGCAGGTGGCGCAGTTGGCGGCAAAGAGCTTGCCGCCTTCTTCTACGTCACTAGCGCTGAAGCTTGTGGTGTCGGCCTTGGCCTGGTTGACGGTTGTGGCAACGGCGTAGAGCCCACCAGTGAGGAGGAGGCCCATCAACAGCAGCGCAATGGCTGCCAGTGGGTGACGTCGCTTCTGCGATAGTGCCTTCACGTGGTGGTTCCTTTATTCGATCCTGCGTCGGCTCCGCGAGCCGCTTCTTGAAATTCTGCCTCTTGTAGAAAAAGAGTCAAAGCCGGGCTTACTTGAGGACGTAGATGACCAAGAACAGGCCGATCCACACAACGTCGACAAAGTGCCAGTAGTACGAGGTGACGATCGCCGACGTCGCTTCAAAGTGCCCGAACTTCTTGGCTGCGAAAGCGCGGCCAATGATGAACAGGAAGGCGATCAGGCCGCCAATGACGTGGAGGCCGTGGAAGCCCGTTGTCATGTAGAAGGCGGAGCCGTAGGCGTTGGAGGACAGGGAGACATGCTCGGAGACGAGCATGGCGTATTCCGTGGTCTGTCCGGCAACGAAGAAGGCGCCCATGACGAAGGTCAGGACAAACCATTCGGACATGCCCCACCGTGTGAATTGGAGCGGGCGGCCGGTACGGCGCGGTTCGAGCCGCTCGGCGGCAAAAACGCCCATCTGGCAAGTGAATGAACTTGCCACAAGGACGATCGTGTTGACGAGCGCAAACGGGAAGTTGAGCTTGGCCGTCTCTTCGGCCCACATCAGTCCAGATGTGGAGCGCAGGGTGAAGTACATGGCAAAAAGGCCGGCGAAGAACATCAACTCACTGGACAGCCAAACAACGGTTCCAACAGAAACCAGGTTGGGGCGGTTCAGCGTCGGGTGCGCCGGGGTACTGGGGGCATGGGTCGCAGATGTCACAAGGACATTATGTCTGTAAAAGTCCAGAGTTCCCAATGCAAACCACCGATTCGGGAGACTTTTTCTACAAAGACGCGAAATCGCGCGGAAAAGTTCCCGGCTGCGTTCACATTGGTCATCGGCGTGGCAGGGTCGATAGCATCAGTGGGTGACTTCTCCGGCATCGGCACCTGCAGCCAGCAATACCTGGCCAGGGCTCATCTCAGCACTGATCAACGGCGACGACCTTGCAGTGGGCAATACAGAGTGGGCCATGAATACGATCATGTCCGGGGAAGCGACTCCGGCGCAGATTGCAGGCTTCCTTGTTGCCCTCCGGTCCAAGGGTGAAACGGTGGAGGAGCTGGCAGGCCTGGTCAAGGCCATGGTCCAGCACGCCAACCCCATCAGTATTTCGGGCGAGAAGCTGGACATCGTCGGAACTGGTGGCGACCGTCTCAATACCGTGAACATTTCCACGATGGCCGCATTGGTTGCTGCAGGCGCCGGGGCCAAAGTGGTCAAGCACGGAAACAGGGCAGCTTCTTCCACTTCGGGGTCAGCGGACGTGCTGGAGGCCTTGGGTGTTCGGCTGGACCTTTCGATCAACGAGGTGGCCCGGAACGCTGAAGAGGCAGGAATCACATTCTGCTTCGCACAGGTTTTCCACCCTTCCTTCCGTCACACGGCTGTGCCGCGCCGGGAATTGGCAGTTCCCACAGCCTTCAACTTCCTTGGTCCGCTGACTAATCCGGCTCACGTCCAGGCATCGGCTGTTGGTGTTGCCAATGTCCGGATGGCCCCGCTGGTGGCCGGCGTGTTGGCGCACCGGGGGAGCCGTGGATTGGTGTTTCGTGGTGATGACGGACTCGATGAGCTCACCCCCACGGGCCCGTCCACTGTATGGGAAATCAGGAATGGCGAAGTCGCCGAGCAAGTTTTCGATCCGGCCGAACTTGGTATTGGGCCTTCAACCGTGGCGGATCTCCGTGGAGGGGACGCCGCTGCCAATGCCGGAGTCGTCCGCGACATCCTTGACGGAAAGACGGGCCCTGTGAGGGACGCCGTGCTCCTCAATGCGGCCGCGGGCCTGGTTTCCTTCGACCTGCATGCTGAGGGAAGTCTGACTGATCGGATGCGCGCGGCATTCGCCCGGGCAGCCGAGTCCGTTGACTCCGGGAAAGCTGCGGAAGTCCTCGCTAAATGGACGGAACTCAGCCGCAGCGAAGCCTAGACAGGCGGGCAGCCTCAGCAGGCGGGCAGCCTACTCGAAGCCAAGCGCAAAGGCCGCGTCGAGGTCATGCTGCGAGTACGCCCTGAAGGCAATGTGGGTGGTGGTGTGAACCACCGAATCCACTTTGGAGAGTTTGTCTGCGATGACGTCCGCCAGTTCTTCATGCTTGGTCACCCTGGCAACCGCAATGAGGTCCCATTCACCGGTGACAGAGTAGACCTCACTGATGCCTTGGATGGCGGAGATCTGCTCGGCGGTCTCCGGGATGCGTGAAGCATCTGTCTTGATCAGGACGAAAGCGGTGATCACGTGGGGCCTTTCCGGAAAAGCATCATTGCGGACTGCTTCAGCCTAGTGCATCTGTAACTGACAGGCTCCGTTCAAACGGGGCGTTGCCGCCTTTGGGTCGCCCGTATCCACAAGCGCGCTACGACCCGGTAGCCGAGCAGGAAAACCCCAAGGCTGATCGACGCAACCAGTACAAAGGGCAACACCACGGTCTGCCCTGTGGCAGCCCGTAGCAGCATCCCCACCAGGACCGCGCTGATCCAGACGAGGACGCCCGTCGGCCAAACAGCCAAAGGCGCGCGCCAAGCGCGAATAGCCATCCACGCAAGGGCTGCTCCGGTCAGGAAGGGCCATGCCGTGATGAATGCGCCGGAAATGATGTCGCCGCGGGCGTGGGCGTCCCTGCCAATGGCAGCGAAGACAAGAATCAACAGGACGTCTGCAATGGCTGAGGGAATCCATTGCCTGGATGGTGAAGGCATGTCTCTGACATTATCCGGGCCGCGACCCGCGCGCGAAGTCAAGGGCTGCTGGTCCAATGCGTTGTGTGTGGTCTTTGACAACTCCTCCATCGAAAACATCATGCCCCGGCCGGACGGCATTGCCGGCCCTCTTGGGAGGTGCGGATCCCGAAGGCTCCCGGCGCGCCATGGAGGCTATGATGCGGATGCGGAAGCTGGACATCAATGCCCTTCAAAAGCGTACGACGGGGGATGAAGACGTGGGGGACAGGTGCCGCCCGGGGCTGTTAGCATGGCCGCATTGTGACGTAATCAACACTGCCCCAACAGGAGGCTGAGCCATGACAACCCGTCTCAACCCGTACATCTCATTCCGGGACAATGCCCGGGAAGCCATCACCTTCTATGAATCCGTTTTCGGTGGCGAACTGAATATCAGCACCTTCGGCGACTACCAGGCCAGTGAGGATGCAGCAGAGGCCGGCAAGGTCATGCATGCCATGCTGGAAACTCCGGGCGGCTTGACCCTCATGGCTGCCGACACACCCAATGGCATGCCTTTCAATCCAGGGGACAACATCTCAGTGTCGTTGAGCGGCGAAGCGGCTGACGAAGCCGAGCTCCGGGGCTACTGGGACAAACTGGTCGACGGCGGCACTGTCACCGTTCCCCTTGAGACGGCGCCTTGGGGCGATACGTTCGGGATGTGTATCGACAAATTCGGTATCTGCTGGCTGGTCAACATTGCCGGCGCCCAGCAGGGGCAGCAGCAGACTGCATAGGGTCCGGTGGGGCAAAAGTCTCCTGTAGCCGCGCCCGCGGCGGGTCATTTGCAGTTCAGCTTAAGCGGTCCGCTTGCCGCTGGTGTCAAGCCTGTGGCCCATGTGTTTAGGTGTCCGCAGGACGATGGACCGATCCATGATTTCGGCAAAGGGCAACCGTTCGCCTAACTGCCGTTCCAATATGGTCATGTCTTCGACGCGGCGCAGCCATACCGTCATGACGATGGAATACATGCCGCCTGTGGTCGCCACCATGCGCACTTCTTCCAGGGTGGACAACCTCCGGGCAACTACTTCAACCTTTGTGGCGGGGACCCGCATGAAGTACCACACGTTCACCGGCCACGGTGTGTAAGAACGGGCGACTTCCAGTCGCAAGGTCAGGCGATCTTCTGCGATAACCGTGGCCAGGGCGTTCCTCGCCTTTGCAGGACTGATCTCAAGCGCGTTGGATATGTCTGCAACGGAGGTTCGGCCATCGAGCTTGAGAAGTAACGCCAGGCCCTTCTCATGCTCAGCAGTTATTCCCCGGCTCGTCGATGTGGGCTCGGGCAGGTTACGTTCCAACAGCCGTGATTCCGTGCTGTGGAGTGACCGAAGCCGCCACTGCTTTGCGTCCGACAGAAGCTTGATGGCCCTGTGCGTGCGGGTACTGCGGATGCCCTCAACGGTGCAAAGCCGTTCCAGCAGGAAGTAGCTCAACTCGGCCTCTGAAGAGCACAGCAAGGTAAGGAGCAGGTCCCTTCCCCCGGCGGTCTGGTGGATGGTCATAACTTGTGGGTCGCTGGCGAGTTCTTCGGTGGCCCGAAGGATACTGGCCGGCGCGCAGTCGATCTCGACTATGGCGCCGGAGTATTTAGTCCCGTTTCCAGGGTAGGACGTGACCCACGCCAGTCCAGCTTCCTTCAGTGCAGCCCACCGTCGCGAAAGTGTGACCGCATCGGCGCCGACGATAGGAGCCAGCGCCGCCCAGGGGGCACGCGGACGGATCTGCAGTGCGTGCAACAAGCGAAGATCGCGCTCGTCGAGTTCATAATCCTGCATTGACTCCCTAATTCTTGCTAGAAACGTGCATTCTGTCCGTATTCAATCACTGCCTGCCTAGTTTGGGTGCGCTCAACACCCCATTCCGAAAGGCAGAAATGTCGCATCAATCCGCAACGCCGGCAGTTCAACCCCCTGCTTCGGGGGTTGGGGCGCCCGCCGGGCGGACCGGGCGGGCAAGCCGGGCGACAGTGAAACCACGCCACCATGGAGACCCGGACGATTTTCGGTTGGTTGACCTGGTTCGTCAGGGGGACCTTGCGGCTTTCAGCGAGCTGTACAGAAGTCACCTTGCGGTGGCCGGCTACGTAGCGCGAGCAGAAACCGACAACTCCAGTGACGCGGAGGACGTGGTGGCGGAGGCCTTTGCCTCGGTCTTGGAAGCATTGCTGGCCGGCAAGGGCCCAAGGGAGTCTTTCCAGGCATATCTGACTACTACGGTCAGGCGCATGGCCCATCGCCGAAATATCCGCAGCAGGCGGACTGCCACCTTGGGTTACGGCAGTGTGATGGATGTCCTGGTACTGGACGAAAACTCCACCATCAAGGCTTTTGAGGCAACAATTCTGATGCGTGCCTTCCGTTCACTCCCCGTGCGGTGGCAGGCCGTGCTGTGGTGTATCGAAGTTGAGGGACTTAAGCCGGCAGCCACGGGACGTGTCATGGAGTTGAGCCCCAACGGGGTTTCGTCCCTGCTCATCAGGGCCAGGGAGGGCCTGCGTCAGGCATATCTCCAGGAGCACGTCTCGCAGGCGCCGAATGACCCCTGCATCGATTTCTCCCGCCACTTCGGGAAGTACGTGCGGAATGCGGTGCGCAAGGCAGCAAGGCTGCGCGTTGCCCACCATCTCACTGAATGCCCCCGTTGCGCTGATGTTCTGGCCTACCTCAAAGAGATTGATGAAGCCATGAGTGAGCGGCCCACGGGCGATGCCACCACGGTGACCTGACTCGGAGTTTCCGCCACCTGGTTGCTCCCAACTCAAAGTTTGTTAGTATGTAAGGACAAACTATTTAGGGGTGAAAATGCCACTGGTTCGAATTGACGTCAATGCTGGCAAAAGTTCGGAAGAGCTCGATGCGATCAGCCGCAGCATCCACCGCGCCATCCTTGAGGAGTACCGCATCCCGGAGCGCGACTACTTCCATATTGTCACCGAGCACGCTCCTGGCCGGATCTACGCCCTGGATGCGGGGCTGGGTTTCGAGCGCTCATCCAACGTGGTCATGATTCAGATATTCACCCAAAAGGGGCGCAGCGGCGACGCCAAAAAGTCCCTCTTCGCTGCCATTGCCGCCCGACTGGGCGAGGTTGGCGTTGCTGGTGAGGATATCTTCCTTGGCTATGTCGAAAATACTGCCAGTGATTGGTCCTTTGGCTTTGGTCGCGCGCAGTACGTCACTGGCGAGTTGGCGGTTCCTGCAGGTTAGCCGCTTCCGAGGATTCGGGAGCGCTGCTGTGCCGGCCTGAGGAGTGCGCTGCGCGGCTTGCAGCCGACTTAGGTCTCGTTGTAAATATGTCATTACAAACCTTTGACAGGACATAAATTCTGGTGCACAGTAGTGATGTGGCCCCGCTCACTCAGGGGTGGCAGGCATTGGGGCCCAGCGCTCAAAGGTTCAGAGTTCACAAGAGAAAGGTCAACGATCATCGTGACCCACGAACTGCTTACGATCGGGCGCATCAGCGTTGATATTTACCCGAACGATATTGGGGTGGACCTGGAGGATGTGACGTCCTTCGGTAAATACCTCGGAGGCTCTCCCTCCAATGTGGCCGTAGCGGCTGCACGTCATGGTCGCCGCACCGGGATCATCACCCGTACAGGAGATGACGCATTCGGTCATTACCTTCACCGGGAACTGCATAAGTTCAACGTTGACGACTCCTTTGTCTCTCCGGTCAAGGAGTACCCCACAGCCGTGACCTTCTGCGCGATCAAGCCGCCGGAAGACTTCCCCCTATATTTCTATGGCCGTTTCCCTACTGCCCCGGACCTGCAGATCACCTCTTCAGAACTGGACCTTGCAGCCATCCGGGAAGCGGGGATCTTTTGGTCCACTGTCACCGGGCTATGTCAGGAGCCCAGCCGCAGTGCGCACATTGCGGCTCACGAGGCCCGCCCGCGCACCGGGCTAAAGGACGGACAGTTCACCATCCTCGACCTCGACTACCGTCCCATGTTTTGGGCCTCTGAAGAGGAAGCCCGGGCACAAGTTGCCAGAATTCTCCCTCATGTCACCGTTGCGATCGGCAACGATAAGGAATGCGCTGTTGCAGTGGGGGAGGGAACACCTGACGAGCAGGCCGACCGCCTCCTGGATGCCGGCGTCGACATCGCTGTTGTGAAACTCGGACCTGAGGGTGTTATGGCCAAGACCCGCACGGAACGAGTGGTTTCCGCTCCAGTCCCTGTGGAAACCGTCAACGGACTAGGTGCGGGCGACTCGTTCGGTGGCGCGTTCTGCCATGGATTGTTGTCCGGCTGGCCGCTATCGGAGGTCCTTGATTACGCCAACGCCTCTGGTGCAATTGTCGCATCGCGCCTTTCCTGCGCCGATGCCATGCCGACGCCGGAAGAGGTCACTTCGCTGCTGGCCGAACGTGGCCGGCCTGTGCCCGGTACAGCTCTTACCGCGTCCATTCCTGCGGAAGGAGCGGTGCGATGAGCCTCAATGATGACCCTCGCCGCTATGAACACCTCAGCCGTGTCCGGTTGGAGGATCCTGAAGCTGTGGCCCGCGCGGCTGCAACCAGGCGCAAGCACCCCGGCCTGAAGCACGGGAAGCAGAATTTCATCGTTGCCGCGGACCACCCGGCCCGCGGTGCGCTCTCAGTTGGCTCCCAGCCGATGGCTATGGCTGATCGCCGTGACCTGCTGGATCGGCTCCAGATCGCTCTGGCCAACCCCGCGGTGGATGGGATCCTGGCCTCTCCTGACATCATGGATGACCTCCTGCTGCTTGGTGCCCTGGATGGCAAGCTCGTCTTCGGTTCCATGAATCGCGGAGGTCTCGCTGGCCTTGTCAATGAGTTCGATGACCGTTTTACAGGGCACACGGCAGCCGCCTTGGAAGCGTTGGGCGCCGATGGCGGCAAAATGCTGACGCGCATCTGTCTGGGCGACCCGGACACCGTGGCCACCCTCGAAGCCACGGCGAAAGCCATTGACTCGTTGGCTGAGCGCAAACTCATAGCGATGGTGGAGCCGTTCCTTTCGGTACGTGATTCGCATGGCAAGGTCCGCAACGACCTCCGTGCAGACGCTGTCATCAAGTCGGTCGGCATTGCCGAAGGTCTAGGTTCGACCAGCGCGTATACCTGGATGAAGCTGCCAGTGGTGGATGAGATGGAACGTGTCATGGCGTCCACTACGTTGCCCACCGTCTTGTTGGGTGGAGACCCTGCGGGTACCCAGGATGAAATTTTCGCCAGTTGGCAGGCTGCCCTCGCACTGCCCGGCGTTCAGGGCCTGACCGTCGGGCGGACACTTCTCTATCCGGCCGACGGCGACGTAGCCGGTGCTGTATCCATGGCAGCCTCGCTGCTCAACACCACAGGCCCGGCAGCGGGGGTTTCTGATGAGCGCACCCTGACAGACCGTATTCCAGTGAAAGTATCGGAGTAGCCAACCATGGGTAAAGCAACCCGACGTATGACCGTGGCGCAAGCCGTGGTCGAGTACCTCTCCCGGCAGTACACCGTGGATTCCATCGATGGCGTGGAGTATCGTGACCGGCTCATTCCGGGCACCTTCGGCATTTTTGGTCACGGCAATGTGGCCGGCGTGGGCCAGGCGTTGAAGCAGTACCAAGCTGCTGACCCTTCGATCATGCCTTACTACCAGGGCCGCAACGAACAAGCCCAGGTGCACCAGGCAGTTGGCTATGCCCGGCACACACGTCGACGCCAGACGTTCGCCATCAGCACCTCCATTGGTCCGGGATCGTCGAACCTGCTGACGGGGGCAGCTTTGGCAACCACCAATCGGCTGCCGGTGCTCCTGTTGCCCAGTGACACTTTCGCCACTCGGGCCGCTGACCCTGTGCTGCAGCAGCTGGAGCTCCCGTACGCCTACGACATTACGGTCAACGATGCCTTCCGTCCGTTGTCCAAGTTCTTCGATAGGGTCTCCCGCCCGGAGCAACTCTTCTCCGCCTTCCACCACGGATTGCGAGTCCTGACCGACCCGGCGGAGACCGGTGCGGTGACCATCTCGCTGCCGCAGGATGTTCAGGCAGAGGCTTTTGACGTCCCGGAGGAATTCCTGGCGGAGCGGGAGTGGCGGATCCGCCGGCCGGAGGCGGAGGACCAGGACATTCGCCGCGCTGCCGAGGCCATCCGCGCCGCGAAGCGCCCATTGATCATCGCAGGCGGTGGCGTCCTGTATGCCTACGCCAATGAGGAACTCGCCAAGTTCGCCGAACTGACCGGCATTCCAGTGGGGAATACACAGGCAGGTGTCGGCGTCCTGCCGTGGGACCACGCGTTCTCCCTTGGCGCGGTCGGTTCAACGGGTACGACGGCGGCCAACGCGATCGCTGCCGAGGCAGACCTCGTCATCGGGATCGGCACGCGCTACGAGGACTTCACCACTGCTTCCCGTACGGCGTTCCAGAACCCGGATGTGAAGTTCGTGAACATCAACGTCGCCCCTATCGACGCCTATAAGCACGGCACTGTGCTGCCGATCGTCGCAGACGCGCGCAAGGCCCTGGTGAAGCTTAACCGGGCCCTGGGGGGTTACCGCGTTGCTGCCGATCTTGAACAGAAGGTGGCGGGAGAGAAGAAGCGGTGGAATGCCATCGTGGATGAGGCCTTCGAAACCCGCTACACACCTTTGCCGGCGCAAAATGAGATCATAGGTGCCGCCAACAAGGCCATGGATGACCAGGACGTCGTCATCTGCGCCGCAGGGTCCTTGCCGGGTGACCTGCACAAGATGTGGCGAGTCCGCGACCCGTTCGGCTACCACGTGGAGTACGCCTACTCCTGCATGGGTTATGAGATTCCTGGTGGATTGGGTGTGAAGCGCGCAGCTCTGGCCGAAGCCGCTGCCGGTGGCCCGGAGCGGGATGTGGTGGTCATGGTAGGGGATGGCTCCTATCTGATGATGCACACGGAACTGGTCACCGCCGTCGCGGAACGTATCAAGTTGATTGTCATCCTCATCCAAAACCACGGCTATGCCTCCATCGGTTCGCTCTCCGAATCCCTCGGCTCGCAGCGTTTCGGCACGCAGTACCGGGTCCTGGACAAGGAACAGCACAGCTTCGACGCCGGTGAGAACCTTCCCATCGACCTCGCCACCAACGCCGAATCACTGGGTGCGAGGGTCATTCGGATCGAACCGGGAGAGCACGTCATCGAAGCCCTTGGCGCTGCCATCAAGGAAGCCAAAGCTGCTCCCGAAACCGGGCCGATCGTGATCCACGTCGAATCCGACCCTCTGCTGGACGCCCCGAGCTCCGAGTCCTGGTGGGACGTCCCCGTCTCGGCCGTCTCTGAGCTTGAATCCACACAGCAGGCCTACAAGACATACACCGACCATAAGAACCGCCAGCGCAAACTGCTCGGCTAACCCCGGTTTTTACAGCCACAGACAAAAGGAAGTCCGCACATGTCGACGACGACCACACTTACCACCATTCACCACTTCATCAACGGAGCTGAAACCACCGGCGAGGGTGACCGCACCCAGCCCGTTTACAACCCAGCCACCGGTCAGGTTTCCGCTGAACTGCGCCTGGCCAATGAGGCAGACCTGAACACCACCGTCGCTGCGGCGAAGAAGGCCGCCGAGTCCTGGGGCGATATTTCCCTGGCCAAGCGCACCGCGGTGTTGTTCAAGTTCCGCGAGCTCGTGGCCGCCCACGTGGAGGAACTGGCAGAGCTGATCACCGCCGAGCACGGCAAAGTCCTGTCCGACGCCAAGGGAGAGATCGGCCGCGGCCTTGAAGTGATCGAGTTCGCCTGCGGCATCCCGCAGCTTCTCAAGGGCGATTACTCGGACCAGGTCTCCACCGGGATCGATGTCTTCTCCTTCCGCGAGCCCCTGGGCGTGGTTGCCGGTATCACCCCGTTCAACTTCCCGGTGATGGTCCCGCTGTGGATGGCACCGATGGCAATCGCCACCGGTAACGCGTTCATCCTCAAGCCCTCCGAGCGCGACCCCTCCGCCTCGATGCTGCTGGCCAAGCTGTGGAAGCAGGCAGGGCTGCCCGACGGCGTGTTCCAGGTCCTTCATGGCGGCAAGGAAACCGTAGACGGATTGCTGACACACCCGGACGTGGACGGCATCTCCTTTGTTGGTTCCACCCCGATCGCCCAGTACGTCCATGAGACCGCAACCAAGCACGGCAAGCGTGTCCAGGCTCTGGGCGGTGCGAAGAACCACGCAATCGTGATGCCCGACGCTGACCTGGACAATGCAGCCGACCACCTCGCTGCTGCCGCTTTCGGCTCCGCGGGAGAGCGCTGCATGGCCATCTCCGTCGCCGTCGCTGTTGGTGACGCCGCGGACCTGATCGTGAAGAAGGTCGAAGAACGCGCCTTGGCCGTGAAGGTCAAGAACGGTACCGAACCCGACGCCGAAATGGGTCCGGTCATTACCCCGGCCTCCAAGGAACGGATCGTCAAGATCGTCACCGAAGCCGAAACCGCCGGTGCCGCCATGGTCGTTGACGGCCGCGACCTCGTGGTCCCCGGCCACGAAGATGGCTTCTGGGTCGGCCCCACCGTGATCGACCACGTGAAGACCGAAATGACCGCCTACACCGAGGAAATCTTCGGACCGGTCCTGGTAGTAGTCCGCGTCGCTGACCTCGAAGAGGGCATCGCATTGATCAACTCCAACCCCTACGGCAACGGCACCGCGATCTTCACCTCTTCGGGTGCGAACGCCCGGAAGTTCCAGCGTTCGGTGACTGTGGGGATGGTGGGCATCAACGTACCTCTGCCCGTCCCGGTGGCGTACCACTCCTTCGGAGGCTGGAAGAACTCCCTCTTCGGGGACAAGCACATCTACGGTCCCGAGGGCGTGTCCTTCTACACCCGCGGAAAAGTCATCACCTCGCGCTGGCCTGAACCCACCCACGCCTCCGGCGCCTCCTACAACTTCCCCTCCAACTAAATCCGTCCCACCGCCGCAAAGGAAGACAACGCCGTCATGACTGATGTCGAGAACAAGCTGATCATCGGTACAGCACCCGATTCCTGGGGCGTCTGGTTCGCAGATGATCCCCAGCAGACTCCATGGGAGCGATTTCTGGATGAAGTAGCAGAGTCCGGCTACAAGTGGATTGAACTGGGGCCGTATGGCTACTTGCCCAATGACCCCACCCGGCTGGCTGAGGAACTGAAGCAGCGCGACCTCAAAGTCACCGCGGGAACGGTCTTCACCGCGTTCCACCGCGGTGCGAAGCAATATGACGAAGCATGGGAGCCCGCCAGGAAGGTTGCCGAACTGACTGCAGCCATGGGTGGCGAACACATCGTGGTCATCCCGGCCATGTGGCGCGACGATGTCACCGGCGAGGCCGTGGAGAACGGTGAACTTTCCGAGGAGCAATGGGCAGACCTGTTCGCCGGCCACAACCGTATGGGCAAGGTGCTGCTTGAAGACTTTGGATTGCACCAGCAGTTCCACTCCCACGCCGACTCCCATGTGGGAGCCCAGCAGGATATTGAAACCCTGCTCGCTGCCACGGACCCGCGGTACTTGAACCTCTGCCTGGACACGGGGCACGCGGAATACTGCGGCGCGTCCAGCCTGGAACTGATCAAGAACTATCCCGACCGCATTGGATACCTGCATTTGAAGCAGATCAATCCTGAGGTCCTGGCCGAGGTAAATGAAAAGAACATGACCTGGGCAGCTGCCAACCTGGCCGGCGTCATGACCGAGCCGCCGAACGGGCTGCCGGACCTTCGCGCCGTCATCGAAGCTGTCGAAGCCCTCAACCGACCCATCTTCGGCATCGTTGAACAGGACATGTACCCGGTAGCATTCGACGTGCCGATGCCGATCGCCAAGCGAACCCGTAATTACCTGCTGTCCTGCGGATCCCGCACACGGGTCCAGTAACACTGTCCAGCAAGAGCCACCCAGAAGAATTTCACGAAGGACGAATACAGTGACCAAGACTCTCCGCGTTGCCGTCATCGGTGCAGGCCGCATGGGTGCGGACCACATCAAGCGCCTCAGGACCCGCATCCACGGCGCTGAAGTAGCCGCCGTCGTCGACGTCGACCTTGCCCGGGCACAAGCGGCCGTTGAAGGAATCGACGGCGCTGTGGCCCTGACCAGCGCTGACGAGGCGCTCAACAATGGGGACGTGAACGCAGTCCTTATTGCAACCCCCGGCTTCCTGCATGAGGAAATCCTGTACAAGGCCTTGGAAAAGGACTTCCCGATCCTCTGCGAGAAGCCGCTCACCCCGGACGCCGAAAGCGCGTGGAAGGTTGTCCAGGCTGAGCTGGCGTTGGGTCGCCAGCGCATTCAGGTGGGCTTCATGCGCCGCTTCGACTCCGAGTACTCGGCGTTGGGTTCGATCATTCGCAACGGCGAGTTGGGGGAGTTGCTGATGTTGCATCACCAGCATCGCAATCCGAGCACGCCCGCGGGCTTTACCAACGAGATGCTGATCAACGACTCCGTAGTCCATGAGTTCGATGCGATCCGGTACTTCACCGGCGAGGAAATCACCTCCGTGCAGGTCAGGCTTGGCAAGCCGACCCGAAATGCACCCAGCGGCCAGCACGATCCCCAGCACGTGCTGCTCGAAACGGAATCCGGCGTGCTGGCCGACGTCGAAATCTATGTCAACGCCAAATTCGGCTATCAGGTAGCTACGCAAGCCTCGTTCGAGGACGGCATCGTCAGCATCGGCGGGGACAACGGCCCCTATGTCCAGACCGCGGGCAAATGGGGCGGAAATGTCACCCCGGGTTTCGAGGACCGCTTTGGAGCCGCGTACGACGTCGAGGTGCAGTCATGGGTTGACGCCGCCCTGCGTGGGGAGATCGGCGGCCCTACCGCCTGGGACGGGTACGCCACAGCTGCCTGCTGCGAGGCCGGCGTCGAGGCCCAGAAGTCCGGCGAAAAGGTCAAAGTCCAACTGAACACCAAGCCGGATCTTTACAAGTAGGGGTGGGCCATGAAGATCGCACTTGATCCCACACCGTTCCACCACAGCCACAGCCTGTTGGAGTTCCCTCGGGTGGCTGCAGACCTGGGCTACAAGTACCTGCAGATGACACCGCACGCGGACCTCATCCCGTTCTTCAACCACCCCAAGGCGGATGACGAACTGGTGGCCAAGCTGAAAGCAGCGTGCAAGGACGCCGGCGTCGAAATCGCGTCTGTGCTGCCCGTTCTTCGCTGGTCGGGGCCGGATGAGGACGCCCGGGAAGCAGCCGTGCGTTACTGGAAGCGAGCCATCCAGATTGCAGTGGACCTCGGGGTCCAGACCATGAACACTGAGTTCAGCGGCCGCCCGGAGAAGGCGGAAGAGTCCGAGCGCGCGTTCTACCGCTCCATGGAAGAACTGCTGCCGATCATTGAACGCGAAGACATGGATGTACTGATAGATCCGCATCCTGATGACTTCGTGGAGGACGGGCTGGCCGCATTGCGCGTCATCCGGGGCGTCAACTCGCCCAACATCGGGATGGTTTACGTTGCTTCGCACAGTTTCCACATGGGAAACAAGCCATTGGAGATCATGCGGGCGGCAGGGGACAAGCTGCGCCTGGTCCACGTCTCGGACACCATGAACCACCATGCCTCCCACGGTCTTCGCTACATCACCAACCCGCCCGGCAATGCCGTCCGCGTCCACCAGCACCTCAAAATCGGCGACGGCGACGTGAACTGGGACGAGTTCTTTGGCGGCCTGAAGGAGATCGGGTTCCTGGACAAGGCGAACACCGTGATGGTCTCGTCAGTCTTCGCCGAGGATGAGAATGCGGAGGACGTCTCCCTCTACCAGTTGGAGACCATGAAGCAGCATATTCAAAAGGTCAGCGCGTGAGCGCTTCACTGCCTTCAGGAACCGCTGAGAAACCGGTCAACCACAAGAGGGCGCTCCGGACCGTAACGATCATTTCCACCTTCGGCGGGCTGCTCTTCGGTTACGACACTGGTGTCATCAACGGTGCCTTGCCGTACATGCAGGAGGACCTGGGTCTCACTCCCTTTACGGAAGGGTTGGTGACCTCTTCGCTGCTGTTTGGTGCCGCGTTTGGAGCCCTTCTGGGCGGAAGGCTCGCCGACCGGCACGGCCGCCGGAGAATGATCATGGTTCTCGCCATGATCTTCCTGCTGGGGACGCTTGCCTGTACGTTCGCTCCCACCACGGAAATAATGGTGGCGGCCCGGTTCATTCTTGGCCTCGCCGTCGGAGGTGCCTCGGTCACGGTACCGGTCTATCTCGCTGAAGTTTCTCCCAGTGCCCGCCGTGGCAGGATTGTCACCCAGAACGAGCTGATGATCGTCACTGGACAGCTGCTGGCTTTTATCTTCAATGCCTACCTTGGGAACACGTTCGGGGAGGCGGGTGGAATCTGGCGTTGGATGCTGGTGATCGCAACCCTCCCGGCGATCGCCCTCTGGATTGGCATGAACTTCATGCCGGAGAGCCCGCGCTGGCTTGCTTCCATGGGGAACTTTGGGGAGACGCTGAGCGTCCTTCGGCGAATTCGGTCACAGGAAGAGGCCCGGGTTGAGTTCGAGGATGTCAAAGCCATGGCCGTGGAGGACTACAAGTCCAAAATGGGTTCGTGGAAGGATCTGGGCATTCCTTGGCTCCGCAGGATTTTCGTGGTGGGCCTCGGCTTGGCTGTGATCCAGCAAATCACCGGCGTGAACTCGATCATGTACTACGGCACCCAGATACTTGCGGAATCAGGATTTGGCCGGGAGGCTGCCCTGACGGCAAATATTGCCAACGGCGTCATTTCCGTTCTGGCTACCTTTGTGGGTATTTGGCTCCTGGGGAAGGTTGGTCGGCGAAAAATGCTCATCACCGGGCAGATAGGCACTACAAGTGCCCTCCTGCTCATTGGCATCTTCTCCCTGGTGCTGCCGGAAGGGACTGCCCGGGGGTTTGTCATCCTGGCCTTGACGGTGACGTTCCTTGCGTTCCAACAGGGCGCGATTTCTCCGGTCACGTGGTTGATGCTTTCCGAGATCTTCCCCCTGAAGATCCGGGGTCTGGGCATGGGAGCTTCTGCCTTTGTCCTGTGGATAGTCAACTTCCTGGTGGGCTTTGGCTTCCCCCAGCTCCTGGCAGCCATCGGACTGTCCAACACCTTCTTCGTCTTCGCGGTACTCGGCGTGGCTGCCATCACTTTTGCCGCGAAGTGCATTCCGGAAACCAAGGACAAAAGCCTTGAGGACCTGGAGCACTACTTCAAGAACGTGGCGGGCAAGGCACCTGCGTCGGCGGCACCCGCGGGACCCTGAGCTCTCCAGCGCTACGTCAACAAACAACCCAGTAAAGGGCAGCATCGCTGATAACAGCGGCGCTGCCCTTTTTTGTCGATTCAGGCCCGTCCATTCCATGGAGTAAATGGATATTACGTGATTACATCCTAATGTCAGGACAAACTATTGACTTATGTGCCGTGGATCACCATGATCAATGTAGGCGCAATCCGGTGGCTGCAAGGTGGCAGCCCGGAGCTGAAATCAAAGGAGATTCATCGTGGGAAAGTTTTCCTGGCGTAAGGCGGCCGTGGTGGCCGCAGTTGTCCCGCTGCTGGCTCTGAGTGCGTGTTCGAGCACGGGAGGCAAAACCGACGGATCCGGCAGCGGTGCCGGTGGGGGACAGGTCGCCTCTACGGAACGTATCAAAATAGCGCTCATCACCCACGCCGCCCCCGGCGACACGTTCTGGGACATTCTCCGCAAAGGCGCCGAAGAAGCTGCTGCCAAGGACAACGTGGAGCTTCTCTACACGTCGGATCCCGAGGGCGGGCGGCAGGCTCAACTGATTCAGCAGGCCATCGACCAGAAAGTGGCCGGAATCGCAGTCACTCTGGCCAAGCCGGACGCCTTGAAGGATGTCCTCAAGAAGGCTGCCGACGCTGGTATCCCTGTTGTCAGCCTCAACTCCGGTGCGGACGTGTGGAAGCAGGTGGGTGCTTTCACCCACTTCGGTTCCGACGAGAACCTGGCCGGCGCGGCGGTGGGAGAGAAGCTCACTTCGCTCGGGGTGAAGCATCCGATCTGCGTCATTATGGAGCAAGGCAACGTTGCTCTTGATTCACGGTGTGCAGGGGTCAAGTCGAAAGTCCCGGGCACCGAAAACCTGTTCGTGCAAGGCACGGATATGACCCAGGTTTCCTCCACAGTAACGGCCAAGCTCCAGGCGACACCGGACGCAGACGCCATCATTGGCCTGGGTGCGCCCTTTACGTTGACCATCAACAAGGCAGTGGAATCGCTCGGCCTGCAAAACAAAGTTAAGGTTGCCTCCTTTGACATGAACGGCGAACTCGCGCAGTCCATCATCGATGGCAAAGTGGCCTTCACCGTTGACCAGCAGCCGTGGCTTCAGGGCTACGGCGCCGTTGACGCGCTCTGGCAGGTCAAGCGCGGCGGCTTCCATGTTGGCGGCGGCCTTCCGGTTCTGACGGGTCCATCGATCATCGATCAGTCCTCGGCCCCCGACGTCCTCAAGTTCGCCAAGGAAGGTATCCGCTAAGGATTCCCCCAAGCAGGTTCCCGGGCCTTCGTCCGGGAACCTGCCCTAGCAGGAGAAAGCCATGACACAGACCTTATCCAAAACCCCCCTTCCCCTTCGTGATGAACGAATCGGCAGGCGCAATCCACTTCAGAAGCTGTTGGGCCGGCCGGAAGTTGGCGCCCTTGTGGGGGCAATAGTCCTCTTCATCTTCTTTGCATTGGTTTCGCCCACATTCCTGCAACCCGCATCATTTGCCACAGTCCTCTATGGAAGCTCCACTATTGGAATCATGGCTGTAGGTGTCTCCCTGTTGATGATTGGCGGAGAATTCGACCTTTCCACCGGTGTTGCGGTCATCAGTTCAGCCCTCACGGCATCCATGTTCAGTTGGTACTTCAGCACCAACGTCTGGGTAGGTGTGGGCCTGGCCTTGGTGGTGTCGCTGGCCATCGGCTTCATCAACGGCTGGATCCTGATGAAGACCAAGCTTCCAAGCTTCATCGTCACCTTGGCCACGTTCCTGATGCTGACCGGGCTGAACCTGGGGCTGACAAGGATGATCGGCGGTGGAGTTTCATCGCCCTCCATCTCTGACATGGATGGTTTTTCCTCAGCTCAGGCTGTCTTTGCCTCCTCCGTAAACCTGGGTGGAGTTGAAGTTAAGATCACCGTCTTCATGTGGGTTGCCCTCGTCGCTGTCGCTACCTGGGTTCTCATGCGAACGCGCGTGGGTAACTGGATCTTTGCCGTCGGGGGTGATGCAAATGCCGCCCGGGCAGTAGGTGTTCCGGTCAAGGCCACCAAGATAGGGCTCTTCATGGGCGTTGGCTTCTGTGGCTGGATCCTGGGCATGCACAACCTCTTTGCCTTTGACTCAGTACAGTCCGGCGAAGGCGTGGGCAACGAGTTCCTCTACATCATCGCCGCTGTCATTGGCGGTTGCCTCCTGACCGGTGGTTACGGTTCTGCCGTGGGTGGCGCCATCGGCGCGTTTATCTTCGGCATGGCCAACAAGGGCATCGTGTATGCGCAGTGGAACCCGGACTGGTTCAAGTTCTTCCTTGGGCTGATGCTGCTTCTCGCAACGATCGTCAACCTCATCGTCAAACGCCGCGCGGAATTGAAGTAAGGGGCACCGGAAATGAATGCCAAAGCAATCGACCAGGAAACGCTGCTGCAAAATGAGCGTGATCCACTTACGCACACACCCGTTCACCTGCTGTCCTTGGATGGGGTGGGTAAGCACTACGGCAACATCATCGCGTTGAGTGAAGTAACCATGGCCGTAGACAACGGCCGCGTGACCTGCGTGCTGGGAGACAATGGTGCAGGCAAGTCAACGCTGATCAAGATCATCGCCGGACTCCACCAGCACGACGAGGGCGTCCTGAACATCATGGGCGAGGAACGGAAGTTCAGTTCCCCCCGTGATGCCTTGGACGCAGGCATCGCCACCGTCTACCAGGACCTTGCGGTGGTGCCGCTGATGCCGATCTGGCGCAATTTCTTCCTCGGATCAGAGCTCACTAAAGGCTTTGGACCGTTCAAGTCCATGGATGTCGAGCAAATGAAGGCCATTACGCTCAAGGAACTTGCCGAGATGGGCATTGACCTTCGTGACGTGGAGCAACCCATCGGACAGCTCTCCGGTGGTGAACGCCAGTGCGTTGCCATTGCCCGGGCTGTCTACTTCGGCGCGAAGGTCCTCATTCTCGACGAGCCCACTGCTGCGTTGGGCGTCAAGCAGTCGGGCGTGGTGTTGCGCTACATCCTCCAGGCTCGCGACCGCGGCCTCGGCGTCATCTTCATTACCCACAACCCGCACCATGCTTTCCCGGTGGGAGACCGGTTCCTGCTGCTCAAACGAGGCAAGTCGATTGGCTACTACGACAAGAAGGACATCACCCTGGACGAGCTCACCGCCCAGATGGCCGGTGGTGCCGAACTTGCCGAACTCGCCCACGAGCTGGAGCAGTTGGGCGGGCACGGGGATGTAGTCAAAGCAGTCAAAGCCGAGGTGGCCGACGTCGATGTCACAGTAAGTTCCGGCGCCCCGAAACACGGGTAATGCCGGCAGGCGGCGGGGTGTTCCGGAGCTGGTGCGGAACACCCCGCGCTGCTGTGCGCATCACCTGCACCCGCTACTTCCACAACCAGAAGGGATCACCATGCCGATCAGGGTAGGTGTTATTGGCGCCGGCATCATGGGCGCAGACCACATCAGGAACCTCGCCACTACCATCGGCGGGGCCGAAGTCACTTTTGTTGCAGACCTCGACGCCGATCGCGCGGCTGCAGCAGCGCCTGCCTCAGCACGCATCACCACGGACCCGTCGGAATTGATCAATTCCAGTGAGGTGGATGCCGTTGTTGTTGCCTCACATGATTCCACGCATGCCGGCTTGGTGCTGGAATGCTTCGAGGCGATGACGCCGGTGCTGTGCGAAAAGCCGCTGGCACCGACGCTTCTGGAAAGCCTGGAAGTGGTGGCGGCCGATGCCGACATGGTTGCCGCCACAGGAACCTCGCTCCTGTCCCTGGGCTTTATGCGCCGCTTCGACCCTGGCTACGTAGCACTCCGGGCAGCCGTGCAGGCAGGGTCGCAGGGAGAGCCCCTGATGGTCCATTGCGTTAGCCGCAATGCTTCCGCAGCACCGGGAGCCACCTCGGAATCCGCCATTACCAATTCGGCCATTCACGAGCTGGATATCATTCCCTGGCTCTTGGACTCGCCCATTGCGGAAGTGTCGTGGCAGGCCGGAAAAAGCACCCGGGATGCCGGCGATGGCCTGCAGGACCCGTCCTTCATGACACTTCGTACCGCAGATGGAACACTCACCACGTTGGAGTTGTTTCTCAATGCCCGGTATGGCTACACCACCCGCTGCGAGGTGGTCTCCGAGCTGGGAACCACGGCGTTGCAAGACAGTTCCCTTCTTGGCATCGAACAGGACGGAACGAAACAGGGTGTCATTCCGCCTGACTGGCGCCCCCGTTTCGCCGACGCATATCGCCTGCAGTTACAAGCATGGATCTCCGCCCTCACCCGTGGAGAACAGCCACCACTGGCCGGAGCACAGGACGGACTGAATGCAGCGCTTGTCGCCCAGGCAATGATCCAGTCCCTCCACAGCAGTGGGGCGTCGACGAAGGTCAGCTATTCATGACCACGCCCTTGCTTCCGCAGTCCCGTGTACCGGACTCGAAAGATGCTCCTGCACTTCGCTGGGGCATTTTGGGGCCGGGGTGGATCGCAGAACGGTTCGCCCAATCGGTCCAGGCGCATACCGGCCAGGTGATCACCGCCGTCGGATCCCGTTCGCTGAGTCGGTCAAAAGCGTTTGCGGAGAAATTCAACCTTCCAGCCGCCTACGGCAACTATCAGGAACTCGTTGCAGCACCGGAGGTGGACATTGTGTATATCTGCACACCACACACCTCCCATCACGCGTCCGCCCTGCTGGCAATCGACGCCGGCAAGCATGTCCTGATCGAGAAACCCCTGGGACTCAATGCCGATCAAGCGCGGGACATTGCTTCAAGGGCTGAGTCCGCAGGGGTATTTGCCGCCGAGGCCATGTGGACTTTTTTCCTGCCAAAGTTTGATGTGATCCGGCAACTCCTGGATGCCGGCATGCTGGGAACAATCACCACTATTGTTGCCGAGTACGGCGAGCACTTTGACCCCTCCCATCGCATCTTCCGTCCTGAATTGGCCGGAGGGCCCCTGCTTGATCTGGGCACCTACCCGCTGGCCCTTATCACAGAGGTGCTGGGGAGCCCGCGGGAATTGCACGCCGTCGGTCAGCCCCACAGGACAGGCGTAAACGCCCAGTTGTCGGCCATCATGACGTTCGACGGCGGTGCACAGGCAGCCGTGAACACCCACCTGCACAACTTCACCCCGACAACCGCAACGATCGTTGGTACCGATGCCACCCTGGTGATTGAAGGCCCCTTCAACATGCCGGGCGCGTTCGAGGTCAGATTCCCTGACGGGTCCCGGCTTCGCTATGACGAAGCATCGGGCAGCCATTTCGAAGGTCTGCACTATGAGGCGGCGGCGGTGGCGCGCTCCATTTCCAGTGGCGACTTCCAAGCGAGCCAAAGAACGCTGGCAGCATCCATCCGAACTCTCGAAGTCGCGGACGAAATCCGGCGCCAGCTGGGGATTGTGTTCCCAGGCGAGCACGGTCAGTAAACCACGGCCACCACCAGTATTTTCCCCCGGAAGGAACATCATGAAAGACATCACACTCGGCTTGGTCGGCGTGGGGCGCATTGGCGTCATGCACGCGAAGAACATCACCGCATTGACTCCAGGCCTCAGTAACAAGGGCGTCAATGTGCGGCTTCGCCTCACAGACGTTGCCGCTGACCATGCCAGAACGGTTGCGATGGACCTGGGCGCCGAATACGTGGAGTCAGTTGCGGAACTGATTGCCTCAGGGGTGGACGGCCTGGTCATCGCCACGGGCACAGGTACCCATCCGGAGCTGATCCGGGCAGGTGTGGACGCCAGTATCCCGGTCTTTTGCGAAAAGCCGGTGGCCATGAACGTGGACGAGGCGCTCCCCGTGCTGGACTATGTCCGGGACAACAATGGAGTGGTCCAGATCGGTCATCAACGCCGCTTCGACGCGGGCTACCTCGAAGCACGTCGCGGCTTTCAGGCCGGCGAGCTCGGTTGGATTCATTCAGTGCGTGCCGTCACCTGCGATATGACGCCGCCGCCGGTGGAGTTCCTTGCGACATCCGGCGGCTTGTTCCGCGACTGTTCGGTCCATGACTTCGACATCCTCCGCTGGTTGACGGGGCGCGAGATTGTTGAGGTGTATGCCAAAGGCTCCAACAACGGTGATCCCGCCATTGGTGAGGTGGGGGATGTGGACACGGCCCTGGCCGTTGTGACTTTTGACGACGGTACCGTGGGAACAGTTTCGGCGAGCCGCTACAACGGAGCTGGGCACGACGTCCGCCTGGAGATCCAAGGTTCCAACAAATCAGTCATGGTGGGCCTGGATGGGCAGAGCGCCATGGTCTCTGCTGAACCCGGTGTCATGTTCCCGGAAGGTGAACCCCACCGGACCTTTGCTGAGAGATTCGATCAGGCATATCGCTCCGAAATGGCGGCGTTCGTCGAGCTGATACTGGGGGAGAGGGAGAACCCGTGCACACCGGAAGATGCCGTGGCGGCATCGCGGGTAGCAGATGCCGCCCAGGAGTCGCTGGTGACGGGCGTGCCGGTCAGGGTGGCACTTCCGGTTAGGTTCTGAACAAAGTGAAAAGCCTCCTCCTGAGTCCGCGGATTCAGGAGGAGGCTTTTGTTTTGCGACGTCATGCCAAGCCGGGCTGATCAAGCCCCGAACGGAAGGCGTGGATCGATCTGCTGGCTGTCCCAGCCCTGGCGAACCCAGCCATGGTGCGGGTCATCGCTGATGAGCCACTCGCGGACCGGTCCGGGGCCGGCCATCACGTTCAGGTAGTACAGGTCATAGCCCGGTGCTGCCATGGCGGGGCCATGCCAACCGTAGGGGACCAGGACCACATCGCCTGTGCGGACTTCTGCCGCGACATCGATGGGCCGGTCATCAGAGGCGTATACCCGCTGGTAGCCCATGGCGTCCGCGTCCGAGGGCGCCCCGGAGCCGGCGGCAACTTGAGTCTCGAAGTAATAGATTTCTTCGAGGTGCGTTTCACCATCCTTTTCCTCATCATGCTTGTGCGGGGGATAGGAGGACCAATTGCCGGCGGGTGTGATGACCTCACACACAATAAAACGGTCGGCCTCCAGTGCTGCGGGCGTTCCGAAGTTGTGGACCTGCCGTGAGCAATTGCCGGCTCCCCGCAATTCGACCGGCGTCTCAGCCGCCGTGATCAGCCGCGTAGGATACGAAGCCTTGGCCGGGGCTGTCGCCACGGCAACCCGGCCGCCGTCGACCGACGTGATGGAAACGGCCTTGCCGGTGCCCGAGTACAGGACGTCGCTGGGACCGCTGAAGACAGATGCCCGTCCCGCAAGGTCGTATTCGGTGCCATCCACGGTGACAGTGAAGGATCCATTGAGCGGAACCACAATCCGCTCCTCACCAGCGGCTGGAAGTTCGACGGCGGAGCCCGCGGCCAGCGTGGCGACCTTCAGGCCCGTATGGGCCCAGCCGTCCACTGCAATAGCGGAATCTGATGTTCCGAGGGAGATGTCCCAGCTGCCTTCTGCGGCAGTGCCCAGGGGATAGACCCAGTTGGTCATGTGGGGGAGTCCTTTGCGGTTAGCGCTGTACAAGAGTCATTTCAAAGCTGTAGGAATCAGCGCGGTAGACGTGATGTCCTGTTTCAACCCGACGTCCGGTGTCATCCACGGCTGTGCGTTCCATAGTCACCAAAGCGGAGTTGACGTCCGTCTCCAAAAGGGGTGCTTGGTAGTCGTTGGCGATCATCGCACCGATCCGCTGTGTGGCGAGACGGAAATTAACGCCGCCCCTGCGGAGGATTGCGTAGAGGCCCTCAGCGGCGAGCATGGCTTCATCCATGCTCGCGATGTCATCACGGACCCAGTTTTCCATCAACGCCAGGGGCTTTCCGCCCACTTTGCGGAGGCGGGTGAAGTGGTACACCTTGGAGCCGGCCGGAAGTTGGAGCGTGGCCAGAGTTGGTGCGTCTGCCTCCATGTGCGAGAAGCTGAGAACTTCAGTTGTGGGTTTCTTGCCGTTATTGGTGAGGTCATCGAACAAGCTGGAAAGTTCCAGCGGCCGGCGCACCTGGCTGGAAACCACCTGCGTGCCCACGCCGCGTTTGCGGACCAGGAGTCCGGATCGGACAAGCTCATCCATGGCTTTGCGCATGGTGGGCCGGGATAAGTTGAGCTGTGCTGCGAGATCGATCTCGTTATCCAGCCGGCTCCCGGGTTCCAGGACGCCGCTGTGGATCGCTGCCTCTATGCCTTGAACCACCTGATGGTAAAGGGGGATGGGGGAGGAGCGGTCGATGTTGAGGCCGAGTTGATTCGCCACTGAATGTTCCCCACGTTCCAGGCTCAGTCCGCTCCGCCAATGCCTACAGCGTCCGCGGCATGTCACCCTTTGTTCTTTTGATAGGACATACCTTCGTTTTTCGATATTAGCAGGCATGCGTCAAGGGTCAAGTAGGCTCACACTCACACGTTTAGGCATGTCCTGACGTCAGCGCAGCGGCCAGCAATACTCGAGACGCGCCGCTGCTCGGCACGCGAGGTGCGCGTGGATATGTCACGGCCGTCCGCCGGGGAGATTTCGGCCAGAACCACCATTGCGTTGCCGTTGCGGCTTTCTCCTGGCGGTCCGTCATATGCAGACGATACTGGTGGCTGCCGCCGGGCCTCCGGGGAGGGCTTCTTTCCGACTACTTTACATAATGTAGATTATCGGCGTTATGCCCGGGGGTGGAAGGGGGTGCTGGAACTCCGCCTCCTGAACGTCAGGGGCCGCGCTGGTGCTGCTTCCTGGCGCGGCCCCCAACAAGGTGCTATTTCCCGACGTAGGCCGCCAAATGCTTGCCGGTCAGCGTCGATTCGCCAGCCACAAGCTCGGACGGCGTGCCGGCGAAAACGATCCTGCCGCCGTCGTGTCCTGCGCCGGGTCCGAGATCGATGATCCAGTCAGCGTGCGCCATGACGGCTTGGTGGTGCTCGATCACGATGACGGATTTGCCCGACTCGACCAGACGATCCAGCATTCCCAGGAGGTTCTGAACGTCTGCAAGGTGCAAGCCGGTGGTTGGCTCATCCAGTATGTAGATGTCACCTTTTTCGGACATCTGCGTGGCCAGCTTGAGCCGTTGCCGCTCACCGCCGGACAAGGTGGTCAGTGGCTGCCCCAGCGTGAGGTAGCCTAGGCCGACGTCTGACAGCCGGTCCAGGACCTTGTGGGCGGCCGGCGTTCTCGCCTCACCTTCACTGAAGAACACTTCGGCTTCGTCCACAGACATTGCAAGCACTTCTGCAATATTGCGATCCCCCAATTTGTACTCAAGAACCGAGGCCTGAAAGCGCTTTCCCTCGCATTCCTCACACGGTGACTCCACGGTGGCCATGACCCCCAGGTCCGTATAGATAACACCGGCACCGTTACAGGTGGGGCATGCTCCTTCTGAGTTTGAACTGAACAAAGCAGGCTTCACGCCATTGGCTTTGGCAAAGGCTTTGCGAATAGGTTCCAGAAGTCCCGTGTAGGTGGCAGGGTTGCTCCTGCGCGAGCCGCGGATGGCACCTTGGTCAATGACCAAAACACCCTCGCGCGTCGCTACCGAGCCATGGATCAGGGAACTTTTGCCAGAGCCGGCCACCCCGGTCAGGACGCAGAGAACGCCAAGGGGAATGTCGACGTCGACGCCTTTCAGGTTATTGGTTGCAGCTCCCCGGATCTCCAAGTGGCCTGAGCCGGGACGGACGGTTTCCTTGAGGGAGGCGCGGTCATCGAGATGGCGGCCTGTGATGGTGTCGCTCCCCCGCAACCCCTCCAGATCGCCTTCGTAGCAGACGGTGCCGCCGCCAGTGCCTGCGCCGGGTCCAAGGTCAACCACGTGATCGGCAATCGCAATGGTTTCCGGCTTGTGCTCCACCACCAGAACCGTGTTGCCCTTGTCCCGTAACTGCAGCAACAGCTGGTTCATCCGCTCGATATCGTGCGGATGAAGTCCAATGGTGGGTTCATCGAAGACGTAAGTCACGTCGGTGAGGGAAGATCCCAGGTGCCG
Source organism: Arthrobacter sp. R3-55 (assembly GCF_054161505.1). NCBI lineage: Bacteria > Bacillati > Actinomycetota > Actinomycetes > Micrococcales > Micrococcaceae > Arthrobacter > Arthrobacter sp. R3-55. The sequence goes on from NZ_CP096423.1 coordinate 2,154,507, forward strand.
GATCATCTTGGTCCGCTGTGCCTCTCCCCCGGACAAGGTGCCAGCCGGCCGGTCGAGGGATAGATACCCCAGGCCGATCTCCGCAAAGGAATCCAGAAGGTGCTGAAGGCCCTTCAGCAGTGGCGCCACCGACGGCTCATGGAGTTCGCGGATCCAGCTGGCCAGATCGCTGATCTGCATGGTGCAGACATCGGCGATGCTCTTGCCTTTGATCTTGGAAGACCGTGCCTCGGGGCTCAGCCGCGTCCCTTCGCACTCGGGGCACGTGGTGAAGGTGATGGCGCGCTCAACGAACGCACGGATGTGCGGCTGCAGCGCGTCCACATCCTTGCTGAGCATCGACTTTTGAATCTTGGGGATCACCCCTTCATAGGTGAGGTTGATGCCCTCCACCTTGATCTTGGTGGGCTCGCGGTACAGGAGGTCGTGGAGCTCCTTCTTGGTGAACTTGGCAATGGGCTTGTCCATGTTGAAGAAGCCGGAGCCGCTGAAGATCCGTCCGTACCAGCCATCCATGGTGTAGCCGGGAATGGTGAGCGCGCCCTCGCTGAGGGACTTGGTGTCGTCATAGAGTGCCGTGAGATCAAAGTCGTTGACGGAGCCCATCCCTTCACATCGTGAGCACATACCACCCAAGCGGTTGAAGGTGGCTTTCTCCGTCTTGGTTTTGCCCTCGCCGCGCTCAACTGTGATGGCACCACTGGCCTTCACGGTGGGGACGTTGAAGGAGTAGGCGTTGGGTGAGCCGACGTGCGGATGGGCGAGGCGGCTGAAGAGTATCCGCAGCATGGCGTTGGCGTCCGTGGCGGTGCCCACGGTTGAACGCGGGTTGGAGCCCATGCGTTCCTGGTCCACGATGATCGCCGTCGTCAGGCCTTCGAGCATGTCCACGTCGGGGCGGGCCAGCGAGGGCATGAAACCCTGCACGAATGCGCTGTAGGTCTCGTTGATCATGCGCTGCGACTCTGCAGCGATGGTTGCGAAAACCAACGAACTCTTTCCTGAACCCGAGACACCGGTAAACACCGTGAGCCGGCGCTTGGGGATCTCGATGCTGACATCCTTCAAGTTGTTCTCGCGCGCACCCTGGACCCTGATGAGATCGTGGGTGTCAGCGACATGCGACGCCGGAGAATCCGTGTCAGTGCTCGCGGCAATAGTCATCATTTCTCCATCTATGGGGCGGCGCTGCCCAACAGTCCCCCGTCGGCGTCGCCTGGCTATCCGTGACCGACCTCGGTCAGTAAGTTCGATTCTGCCATTGTCTTCCACCGTTTACTCGCTAAGAATGAAGCATGCCGGTATACGTGAGGTCCCTTGAAACCGCAGTTCCGCCAACCATCCTGGTCCAGCAGCAGGCGCGCGAAGTTTTCGCTTCCCAACCAGGCCTGACGCGGCTGGGAACGCGCCTTGTGAGCACCTGCTTTGACTCAGCAGCCATCGACACCCGTTACACGGCGGTTGCAGAGCTGAGCCTCGATGCACATTCGGAGAATCCGCAGTTTTTCGACCCCGAAACCAACAGGGTCCTCAGCCCGAGCACCAAGGTACGCAACGAAATCTTCGCTACGGAAGCCACCAAGTTGTTCGTGGAGGCAGGAAAGACGGCGGTGGCCCAGGCCTCGGGAATCGACCTCGATGACATCACCCACGTCATCACCGTCTCCTGCACCGGTTTCTTCAACCCGGGACCCGACTACAAGGTAGTCAGGGCGTTGGGCCTGAACCCGGCGGTTCAGCGCTACCACCTCGGGTTCATGGGCTGTTACGCAGCATTCCCCGCCCTCAAAGCCGCCAAGCAGTTCTGCGTGGCCGATCCCGAGGCCGTGGTCCTGGTGATCTGCGTGGAACTCTGTTCCCTTCATGTACGCACATCCAACGATCCCGATACGATCATGGGTTCAGCCATCTTCGGTGATGGTGCGGCAGCCGCCGTCGTGACGTCCAAAGAGCCGGAAGGGCCGGAACCGGTCATCAGGCTGGACCACTTCGAGACGGTACTGACACCCGTCGGCGAGGAAGCCATGGCCTGGAACATCGGCGATGAGGGATTCGAAATGGTGTTGGGCTCCTACGTCCCGCACATCATCGAGGAACACATCACAGGCGCCCTGGAACCACTCCTGGCCAAGGAGCCGGAGTTGGCCGGACTTCCTTACAGAGACATCACGCATTGGGCCATCCATCCAGGGGGCCGCAGCATTCTGGACAAAGTGGAGTCCAAACTCGAACTGACGCAAGAGCAGCTGATCCCTGCGAGGGAAATATTGCGTGAGTACGGCAACATGAGCAGTGCCACCGTGCTCTTTGTCCTGAAGTACATGCTGGGGCAGGCCGCCACGGAACGTGAGGAGCGGATCTGTTCCATGGCGTTCGGACCGGGCCTGACGGTGGAGACGGGACTCTTCACGCTGGTCTCCCCCGATCTGTGAGTCCATGGGGCCCTCTTCAGGAGAGGGATCTGTCCGCAGTGGAGGAAATGGACAAGGAAGACTGCGACCCCGCCCGCCTCACCAGGACGTATGCCAGGTTTCCGGTGGTCAACAGGCTCCTCTCGGGGTGGCACGGCATCTACCGCCACAGGATCCGGCCGGAACTGGCGTCCCAGGGTGCAGCCTCCTTGCTGGACATAGGATGCGGCAGCGGTGACGTTGCCCGGAGCCTGGCGGGATGGGCCCGCAAGGATGGTTTCCGCCTCACGGTGACAGCGATCGACCCTGATGCCAGGGCGTTTGCCTTTGCCTCCAAGGTTCCCGCCATTGAAGGTGTTACGTACCGTCAAGCGCACAGTTCCGAGTTGGTGGCCGAGGGCAAGGTCTTCGATTTCGTGATCTCCAACCACATCCTCCACCACCTCGGTTCCGGAGAACTTGCCGCAGTCCTGCGCGACTCGGAAGCACTCAGCCGCAGTCTGGTCCTCCACAACGACCTCAAACGCAGCAACCTCTCCTACGGGCTGTTCATGGCCGGATTCTGGCCGTTGGGATTCGGCTCGTACATCTTGGCTGACGGCTTGGTGTCCATCAAGCGCAGCTACACTGCCTTGGAATTGGAATCAACCGTTCCGGCGCCATGGAGGGTCGAGGCCAACGGACCTTGGCATCACCTTCTGGTGCTTGAGGATTCGCGGTCCACCCGGACGAGGCAGGAAAATGTTTGACGTAGTGATCGTCGGAGCCGGTCCCGTAGGGCTGTTCATGGGAGCACTGTTGCTCCAGCGGGGACATCAGGTGCGGATTCTGGAACGGCGGTCAAGCCGTAGTGACAGTTCCCGCGCCATTGGCATCCACCCTCCGGCACTGGCGGAGCTGGCTCGCGCCGGGGTTGCCGGCCAGCTGATTGCGGCCGGGGTCCATATCCACCAAGGTGTTGCCTATAGCCAGCGCCGGATGGTGGCCCGGTTGGCATTTGACGGCGATCCCGCTTTCCCATTCATCCTTGCAGTACCCCAGACGGTGACCGAAACAGTCTTGGAGAAGACCGTCATGGATCTTGACCCGGCGGCGATCGTCCGCGGCGCCGATGTCCACCACGTGGTGGATGACTTCCGGTCCGTGCGTGTCGCCGCCGATTCAGCCCGCGGTGCCCTTGAGTTCCGCGCCCGGCTGGTGGTGGCCGCTGATGGGGCGCATTCATCGATTCGTCAAAGGATTCTGCCGCATCTGCCCTCGCGGAGCTATCCCGATTGCTACATCATGGGCGATTTTGCTGATGCCACCGGTCATGGAACGGATGCCGTCCTGTATTTGGAGCCGGACGGGATCGTGGAGTCGTTCCCGTTGCCGGGCGGGGTACGCAGATGGGTGGTACGGCTGGGATCACCGGACCAAGGCACGACGGCGGCCGGGCTGGCTAAGCTGATCGGCGACAGAACCGGCGAAGTCCCGGACGCAGGCAGCAACACCATGTTGAGCGCCTTCGAGGTGCGGTCCCGGCTGGCGGCGCGTATGGTGCACGGCCGTGTTGTCTTGCTTGGCGACGCAGCCCATGAAATCAGCCCGATCGGAGGCCAGGGCATGAATTTGGGCTGGTTGGATGCTGCCCAATTGGCCCCCATCATGGATGCGTCCTTCGGCGGTTCGGACGTCGGCCGGTTGCTGGACCGTTTTGAGAAGTCGCGCAGGAAAGCAGCCAGGCGGGCTTCGCGTCAGGCAGGACTGAACATGGCGTTGGGCAGGCCGCTGCCACCGGCTGCCATGGAAGCGAGGAACAAACTCTTTGCCGGAGTGCTTGAGCTCCCCTCCGTGGCCGGGCTGGTGGAGCGGCGCTTCACCATGCGCTAGCTACTCAGGGGTGGTGTAGTAGCAGTCGTAGGTATCCTGGCTGACGATCAGCCCGTCACGCAGCTCAAAGACTGCTGTGCTTCTGGCGCGGATGGTATCGCCACGGTCCCAGTGCGGGAGATCCAGGAGCAACGTGGCCGACCAGTTCATCTCGAGGACCACGCGACTACCCTCGCTGGTGGTACGGACCACCTCGAACCGTTGATTGGCAACAATATCCTTGCTGTGGTCGGCACCGGCCAACGTCTCCTGCAGGTTCCTTGTGGAACCTGTTTTGGATAATGCGTGGGGCCACTCGGTGAGTTGGAAGTCCTCGGCAAGGTAAGGCTGAAGCTCAGCAGCTCCACCGCCGGCCTCAACAGCCCGGACGAATCCGAGGACACGGTCCAAAGAAGATGAATCGCTCATTGGTCGAGCCTAGCCCAAGGCAAAGGAGGCCCATGGCGATAGGCTCTTGCCATGAACCATCAACCTCAACACGAGGGCCTGAGGCCGGCCACGGACTTCACCCCCACCCAGATCCGGGACGCTGTCCGCAGGTTGCTTGATGCGGATGAACTTCCACTGGTTGTCCAAGCGGGCCACCCCGTGCTGCGGCAATTGGCAGCACCGTACGATGGCCAATTGGACGACGTCGAACTGGCGGCCCTGGTGGACCGCATGCGCGAGGTCATGCATGAGGCCCCGGGCGTCGGCCTGGCTGCTCCCCAATTGGGCATCCCCCTGCAAGTGGCCGTGCTGGAGGATCAGTACGATCTGGACCCCGTCTCCGCCGCAGTACGGCACCGGGAACAGATGGAGTTTTTCGTCATCGTGAACCCGCACTACACGCCGCTGGGTACGGAGATGGCCTCCTTCTATGAGGGCTGCCTCTCCGTGAACGGTTACCAGGCAGTGGTGACCCGCTACCGGAACGTGGAACTGAGGTACCTCACACCGGCGGGTGAGCCTGTGGAGGAATGGTTCTCAGGTTGGCAGGCTCGCATTGTCCAACATGAGACGGACCACCTCCACGGCACGCTGTACCTGGACCGCGCCGAGATCAGGTCCTTGGCCAGCAACGCTGAGCATTCCGCACGCTGGGCCACTCCGGACATCGAGGACGCGCGCCGGAGCCTGGGCTTCCTGCACTGACGACGGGTGCCGCCCCCACCGCGGACTAAGCCTGATTCGATTCAGTAGGCAGGTGCCGTGCCCACCAGCGAAGGATGTGCTCAAAGCGCTGCTTCCGGTGGTGCGGTGTCCCTGACCTGGACAACTCGTGGTCTTCGCCCGGGAACACCAGCAAGGCGGCATCAACTCCCTGGGCCTTCAATTGTGAGTAGTAGCGCTGGCCTTGCTCGATGGGGCATCGGAGATCGTTCTCGCTGTGCACCACCAGCGTTGGAGTTTGGACGGCACCCATCACGGCCATAGGGCTCTGGGCTGTCATCTGCTCAGCAGTTCCACCAGTGTATTCACCGCCGAAGAACCAGCCAATGTCCGAGGACCCGGCGAAGCTGACAGGGTCCAGGAAGCCGCGTTCCACAATCGCAGCCTTGAAGCGGTGATCGTGGGCGATGGTCCACGCCGTCAGGTAGCCACCGTAGGAGCCGCCCATAATGCCTACCCTGTCCTTGTCCAAGGATTTGTGGGCGGCCATGGCTGCATCCAGGTACGCAAGCACATCCTGCATGTCCAGTGTGCCCATCCGCTCCTTGATGGCGCGGCCATGGGCTTGGCCGTAACCGGCGGACCCTCGGGGATTGCACATCACCACTGCATATCCTGCGGCGGCGTAGACCTGTGCCTCGTCGAAGAAAGTCCCCGTGTACTGGGCAAAAGGGCCGCCGTGGATCGTGAGTAAGACCGGATGCGGTCCGGGCCCGTCCGGAAGGACAAGCCAGCCATGGACGGGATGGCCGTCGGCGGATTCGGCTTCAAAGTCCAAGGGCTCGCTGACGCGGGAATTGTTCCGGAGGGCAGCGGAGAAATCGGTCAGCAGACGCAGTTCCCCGCGTTCCAAGGAAGCGACGTCGCCCACGGTGGAGGCGTCGGAAAGGCTCACCGCGATTTCACCGTTTGCCGCTACCGTTGCGCCAATGACCACCCGGGCACCGTGGACCAGGGGCATGATGCCGCCGTCGGCCTTGACGTCAAGCAGTTCGACGCTGCCCAGGGCCGTGTTCAGGACAAGGACACTGGAAGGCCCGCTCGGCTCCAGCGGTCCTGAAACGTCAAGATGTTCGACGTCGGTCAGGGCAGCCGCCTCTCCCCCGCCGGTCGGCATCGCGTACAGGACGCCGTTCCGGGCAACGAAGTCCCGGCCGGTAGTCCCCAGATCCTGGGCTGTATAGAACAACCAGCGTCCATCCAGGGAAGCGCGGACTGCAGTCACCGTTTGGAGTTTTCCGTTGGAGGGCTCGACGACGGTCGGCTCGCCACCGGCGGCCTCCACCCTGTAAACCGAGGTGACCAGATCGTCGTCGTGCCTCTCATGCAGGGCCGCTACGAAGTAAAGGTGTGAGCCGTCGGCAGAGAAGCACGGGGACTCGTGGTCCGAGTCGCCAAATGTCAGCTGCCTGGCCACGGGAATGCCGGGGGCTACGGGAGTGGGCTGTTCGTGGGCAGCGCGTCCGCGGGGTACCACCGCAGGCTCACCGCCCAACTCCGGAACCTCAACAACGAACACCTGCTGGCGCTGATCGGCGGTGTAGCCGATGCCGTTCATCCTGTACTGGTTCGCGGTGACCAGGCGGGCGTCCTCGCCGGACGCGGTCAAGCCCTCCACGGTCCCGTAGCGCCCTGGTTCCGGGACGCGTGCCAGGAAGGCAATCCTGTGTGAATCGGGCGCCCATGTGAAGCCGCCCACCCCCGAGTGCTGATCGGTGATCCGCTGCGGCTCGCCGCCGGCTGCCTCCACGACGAACAGTTGGGGTTTGCCATCGGGATCGCTTCGGAGGAATGCCAGGACAAGGCCGTCAGGCGAGAACGCCGGCGAACCATCCCTGAAGCCGCGGGTGATTCGGCGCGGATACTTGGTGGTATCCAAGGGGATGGACCACAGCTGGCCGACATAACTGTCGGCATCAAAATCCGGCCTGGTGACAGATACCACCGCCTTGGTCCCATCAGGGTGGATGGCAGGGGCGGACACGGAGTTCAGCAGGGGAAGTTGCTCGGGTTTCACGAGGGTGAGCCTAGCCCGGCAGCCCCGTGCGCGGCACCTGACACTCCGGCCAGCCGTAGGATTGAAACCATGTTCTCCGACGCCGTCGCTGCCCTCCGCTGTCCGCTGTGCCACAGGGCGCTCCAGCTGATGGAACGTCCGCAGAGGACGTTGGTCTGCCCGTCCGGCCACCTCTTCGACGCTGCAAAGCAGGGATACTTCAACCTCTTGACAGGCAAGGGCACGGTCTTCGAAGCCGACACTGCCGATATGGTGGCAGCACGTCACCGCTTTCTGGAAGCAGGACACTATTTTGCTTTGACCACAGCAGTGGCCGAGGAAGCTGCGCGAGCACTGCCTGACCACGGCGCGGTGGTTCTTGACGCCGGAACCGGAACCGGGCACTACCTCCAAGCAGTCATCGAAGCATCCGGGGCCTCGGCGATCGGTCTGGACATTTCCAAATTCGCGCTGCGCAGGGCGGCCCGGCTCAACCCCCAGGCAGTAAACCTCGTGTGGGACATTTGGCGCCCCTTGCCTGTGGCTGAGAATTCAGTGGACGTGGTCATGGTGGTCTTTGCCCCTCGGAACCCCGCCGAATTCGGGAGGGTGCTACGTCCTGGCGGGAAACTGATTGTGGTCACGCCCAGGCCCGGCCACCTTGCTGAAATTGCTGACAGGACGTCCATGCTGGGCATCGAAGAAGGCAAGGAAGAACGGCTGGTTGACTCGATGAAGGGGCATTTCACCCTTACCAGGACCTATAGCCTGGACGTACCCATGGAGCTGACGGGCAGGCAGATGGGCGATCTCGCCTACATGGGCCCTGCCGGGCATCATCTCGGGCAGCAAGGAGAAGAAGTGAACGAGCCAAGCGGGTCCGTGGCAACCTTGGCGAAATTCCGGATCAGCGTCTTTACCGTGTCCTGACGTGGCACGCTGCATCGGGCTAGGATGGAAGAACAGCGACTGTGATCCCGCCTGCGGGGTCCGGGACCAAGGGGGAAACGATGTTCGAATGGCTCGGCGAGAATTGGTGGGCCCTCTGGCTCACAGTCTTCCTCGCTTTTGCAGTGGTGGAAATGCTCACCCTGGACCTCTTCTTCATCATGCTGGGCGGCGGAGCGTTGGCCGGACTGGTGGCCGATTTTGCCGGCGCGGATTTCTGGCTGCAGATCGTCATCTTCTGCGTGGTTTCCCTTCTCATGATCGCCTTCGTCCGTCCCGTAGCGCTCAAGCACCTGCATAAAGGCCCCGAAGAACAGCGGTCCAATATTGACCGCCTGATTGGCCAACCCGCTCTCGTCATCGAAGCCGTGAGCGGCACCAGTGGGCTTGTCAAGATTGGCGGCGACGTCTGGAGCGCCCGCAGCACCGCCGGCGTCATCGATGCCGGCGCCACGGTTCAGGTCACCAAAATCGACGGCGCGACGGCGGTTGTGACCTCGCCTGCCGAAAACAGCCCGCGCTGACCAAGCGCCCTGGATTCATGCGGTCAGGCAGTCACGCCGGACCGCCGCATCAAACCACGCAATTGGGGAACGAAGGAGATGTATGGACGGCTTAGGAGGAACAGCAGCAGCAATTGTGCTGGTTGTTCTCGTTATTTTTGTCATCATTGTGTTGGTCCGCTCGGTCAGGATCATCCCGCAGGCCCGTGCCGGCGTCGTTGAACGGCTCGGTAAGTACCAGCGCACCTTGAATCCGGGCTTGACCATTCTGATTCCGTTCGTCGACCGGCTCTTGCCGCTCTTGGATCTCCGCGAACAAGTAGTGTCCTTCCCGCCGCAGCCCGTGATCACCGAGGACAACCTCGTAGTCTCGATCGATACTGTGGTCTACTTCCAGGTCACTGACCCCAGGGCGGCCACCTATGAGATCGCCAACTACATCCAGGCAGTCGAGCAGCTGACAACCACCACCCTCCGTAACGTGGTGGGCGGGCTGAACCTCGAAGAAGCACTCACGTCCCGTGACCAGATCAACGGTCAACTGCGTGGCGTACTTGATGAAGCAACGGGTCGCTGGGGAATCCGTGTGTCGCGTGTGGAACTGAAGGCGATCGACCCGCCCCACTCCATCCAGGACTCCATGGAGAAGCAGATGCGCGCAGAGCGGGATCGCCGCGCAGCGATCCTCACCGCCGAAGGTACCAAGCAGTCGCAGATCCTCACCGCTGAAGGCCAGCGGCAAGCGGCCATCCTCGCCGCTGAAGGTGACGCCAAGGCAGCCATCCTGCGGGCCGATGGTGAAGCCCAAGCCATCCAGAAGGTCTTCGATGCCATCCACAAGGGCAATCCGGACCAGAAGCTCCTTGCTTACCAGTATCTGCAGACCCTCCCGAAGATCGCTGAAGGAAGCTCCAACAAACTGTGGATTATTCCCAGCGAAGTCGGAGAAGCCCTCAAGGGCATTGGAGGCGCCCTCGGCGGGAACTCCGGGGACTCCCCCGCGGGTCTCTTCGGTGGCAATGACGAATCCAAGGCCCCCTCTGCGGCAACCGGGGAGCACGCAAGGCCCGTCGAGTAACCACGGATCAGGGCGTTACGAGCGGTCAGCCATTCCGGCTGGCCGCTCGCTGCTTGTCCCGGCTTTTGAGTAGTGGGTGCTGTTCGGCGTATAATGGGATATTTGTCCGGCTGGTTCAGCGCGGATGGAACATAAAAGCTTGGCCAGGCGTTGCAATTAGTGATGCAAGGTGTGCAGAAGTAGTCCGTAAGGATCGTGAAAACGGCTTACGGCCAGCGCGGAGTTCCTGCTCCGCGTACAGACAGAGGGAGTAATCATGAGCGATCGCAGCCTGCGGGGTATGCGTCTTGGCGCCCAAAGCATGGAAACCGAATCCGGCGTTGAACCGGCACCGCGCCAGCGGGTCGAGTACCGTTGCGAGGATGGCGAGCAGGTCTTCGTGACCTTCTCTTCCGAGGCAGAGATTCCCCCGGTCTGGGTTTCGAAGACCGGCAAGGAAGCTCTTCTGGTTGACGGCGAGCGTCCTGTGGACGCTAATGAAAAGGCCGTCCGCACCCACTGGGACATGCTGCTGGAACGCCGCAGCCTTCCTGAGCTGGAGCAGATCCTTGAGGATCGTTTGAACATTCTGCGTGAGCGCCGCGGAGAGCGCCGCTCCGCGTAGTCTCCAACCCAGGCTTAATACCCTTGGAGACAAGCAAGGCCGGGTCCGGTTCCCCTGTGGGAACCGGGCCCGGCCCTTTTTGTTGGACGACTACTTCGCCGTGACGGGTGACTTGCGCGTGAGCTTGGCCCAGCGGGCGGCCAGACCCCACTTGGTCACGTTGATCATGGCTTCGACCACAATGTTGCCGCTCATCTTGGAGGCACCGAGCTCCCGCTCCACAAAAGTGATGGGACGTTCCTCGATGCGGAGGCCCAGCTTGGCCACCCTCCATGCGAGGTCCACCTGGAAGCCGTAGCCCACGGACTCCACTTCATCCAGTTTCAGGGCCTCGAGGGTGCTGCGCTTGAAGGCGCGGTAGCCGCCGGTGACGTCCTTGATCTTCACGCCAAGCATGATGCGGGCGTACGTGCTGCCGATCCTGGAGATGGCTTGGCGGTAGAGCGGCCAGTTGACAACACTGCCACCAGGAACCCAGCGTGAGCCCATGGCGAGGTCGGCCCCGTCCTTCACGGCATCCAGGAGCAGGGGCAGTTGCTCGGGCTTGTGCGAACCGTCGGCGTCCATTTCCACCAGGATGTCGTACCCTGCAGCGAGACCCCACTTGAAACCGGCAATGTAGGCAGCGCCGAGGCCTTCCTTGCCCTTGCGGTGAAGCACGTGTACTTGGTGGTCCGAGGCTGCAAACTCGTCGGCAAGCTGTCCCGTACCATCAGGGCTGTTGTCGTCAACCACCAGGACATCGGACTCGGGAACTGCTGCACGCAGCCGCCCCAGGGTTACGGGGAGCGATTCGAGCTCGTTGTAGGTGGGAATGATCGTCAGGACACGCAAGAAGAGGCCTTTCCTTGATGGAGCGGTCAGTGTGCCGGGCCAGCCGTGGCGACTGGCATTCTGGCGCAACTCTCCATTATAGGACGCCGAAAGGCACTCCTTGGGCGGCTGTGGCGTGGGACACGCAGGCCCATGCACGCCTCCCGGCCGGCATGCCGTGGGCAGGCCCGCAAGCCCAGGGCCAGTAATGCCGGGCATATGGATCCCGGGCGAACTGTTTTCTGGGTCGTTGCGGACCTGCCCACCTGATTGCCGCCACCATGAACGTGTTCCGGCCACGACCGGACCATCAAGCCGCAACTCACGCCCTGGGTTGATCGTCCGTAGAGCCTCAATGCTACGGACTCACTCCGCACTGTCAACTGGCCGGTGACCTGCGGATCCAGGCATCCGCCCAGTTCAACGGCCCGGCAGTCAACCGGAAATTGTGGTGTTTATACGCGGAGCGATTCGTGGGCAAACAGCTCTTGTCCCTCGCGAACGGTCTGCAGGCACCGGGGGTCGCTGCCGGTATCGAGCGCGGGCAGGAGTGGAGTCCGCGCACGCGGGTCCGTGCTCCAGGACTGCACCCGGCTGTCTGCTACCTGAACCATGAGCTCTTCGACTTCCCAAACAGCGAAACTGGCCGGCGCACCCGGTACCAACTGTCCCATCAGGGGGTTGCGGTACTTCGCGGCCCGCCATCCGGCGCGGGTATGCCCAAGGAATGCAGCCCTGGCGGAAATCCGTTGTTCCGGGTTGCTGTGTTCCAGGCAGGCGCGCACGCTGGACCACGGCCGCAACGGAGTAACAGGGCTGTCACTGCCAAAGGCAATGGGGACTCCACTGGCGTAGAAGGACGCAAAGGCGTTCATGGCCTTGCTGCGAACGCCCAGGCGCTGCTCATACAGCCCATTCGGAGCACCCCAGGCGGCGTCGAAGCCCGGTTGGACGCTGACGGTAATGGAGTACTTGGCAAGTTTGTCGATAGCGGCCTGATCGGCCAGCTCAACATGCTCCAGCCGGTGTCCCGCGGCCCGGATCTTCTGCTCCCCCACTTCACCTGCCGCGACGTCCAGGGCTTCGAGAACAGCGGCGAGGCCTGCATCACCAATGACATGGAAGCCGGCCTGGATGCCCAGCTGGGACGTCGCAGCCAAGTGCCTGGCAGCATCGTCAACGGAAAGGTATAGGCTGCCGCGGTTCCCGGGTGCGTCGGAATAGTCATCCAACAGCGCGGCTGTCCGGGAACCCAGTGAACCATCCATGTTGAGGTCGCCGGCGAGGCCCAGCACCTTGGTCCCAAGGCCGGCCAGGATGTCCTCGGCGTGCTCCACGGACGATGCAAGCTCACCCCGGTACGGAAGTACTTCAGGCCTGCCACCCTGGTCATTCCACGATGCTGCCAGGCGCAGATCGTCCGGGCCGCAGATGTGGGGTGCCGACATCTCCGCCATTGCTACATAGCCGTGGGATGCCGCTTCCCTGAGGGCACGTTCCTGAAAAGCACGCCGTTCTGCCTCGGGGAACTGCCGGGCCGTCAAGCGTGCGGCGGTATGCGCCGACCGCACTACCCGTGCCTCACCAGAGAACCCGTCCAGACCCTTCAGCCCGGCAGCCTCAGCCAAGGACGAAGAGACCAAGGCGGAGTGGACATCTATGCGTGAGAGGTAAACCTGCCGTCCGGCCGATGCCCGTTCAAGCTCTTCGAGCGAGGGCAGCGTGGGATCGTTCCACGCCGTTTCATCCCAGCCGTGCCCCGTAATGGTGCCGGTCCCGCCGACGCTGGCAACGGCGTCGAGCAGTTCTTTGGCTGAACGCACGGTGGAAAGGTCCAGGCCGGCCAGGGCAAGGCCCGTTTCTGTCAGGTGTGCGTGGGAATCCACAAAACCGGGAGCCAGGAGGGCTCCGCGGAGGTCGATGACTTCCATGGACGAGTCAACGATGGACGTGGCGGCCTGCTCCGAGCCCACCCAGGCGACGGTATCGCCATCTACCACCATGGCCGTGGCAAAAGGATCAGCAGCCGTATAGATGGATCCGTTGCGGTACATGGTCACCTTGCGGTCCACGGCAGGGCGGAGGTGGCCGGCTGATGCGCCTGGCTGGTTCATGCGGATGCTCCTTGAGCGTCGAAGAATGTCAATGGGTGGAGGCGGTGCTAAGCCACTGTTGAGTAGGCAACAACACCACGGCGAACCAGATCAATGGACTCGCGGCAGATCCGCGCCACCCTGGGATCCAATTGCGGGATCTTGGCCAGTTGGTCCAGCAGATCCACCACTTGCTTTGCCCAGCGCACAAAATCGCCGGCAGCGAGGTCGGTGCCGCTGAGAACATCCTGAAGATGGCGGCCCCTGGCCCATTTGTACATGGGCCACATCAGTCCGAGTTCCGGCTCGCCCGTTAAGGGAAGTCTGTGGTGCTCTTCGGTGTCCTCCAGTTGGGACCATTCGCGGATGACGATATCCACGGCCGACTCCAGCGAAACAGAAGGCATCCTGGGCCGCAAGCCACGGTCTTCGCGTTTGGCTTGATAGACCAGCGTGCTGGCTAGCGACGCCAACTCGGCGGCATCGAGATCGTTCAATGCCCCGCGTCGGACCGACTGGGAAATCAGCAGATCCTTTTCCCCATAGATCCGGCGCAGCCGCTGCCCATCAGTGCTGATGGTGACGTTGCCGGCATCGTTCGTCTCGAGGTATCCATAGGCGGAGAGGACGTCGCACACGCGGTCGAACGTTTTGGCGATGGTGTTGGTCCGGCCTTGGATCTGGCGGACCAGGCCGTCGGTTTCCTTGCGCAACTTCCACCAACGTTCGGACCACCGGGCGTGGTCCTCCCGCTCGCTGCAACCGTGGCAGGGGTGGGCCCTGAGGGCGCGCCTCAGATCGGCGATCTTCTTTTCCTGGTCCGGCAGCCGGGCCCCCAGCCCGAAGTCCTCGTGCCGGCTGTTGCGGCGGCTGTGCGGTGCGTCTTCGCTGATGGCGTGACGCATGGAGGATGCGAGGTCGCGGCGTGACTTGGGAACCTTGGCGTTAAAGGACTTGGGAATGCGGATGCGGGTAACAGGCGAGACCGGTCCATCGAGATCGTGCACGCCGATGCGACGGAGCTGGCCATCGGAGGTAAGCACTGATGGGCGCGGCTCCCGGGCATTCGGGTCAACGTCAAGGACAACCGCATGCCCGGCCATCCTGCCGCTGTAGATGCTGACGACGTCACCGGGGATCAGCCGGGCCAGGGAATCGGCTACATGGGACTTGCGGGCACGCTGATGGTCCCGGGCCGCAAAGTTCTCAGCGTCACTGAGTTCGCGCCGCAGTTTTGCATACTCCGTGAAGTCGCCCAGGTGGCACTGCATGGATTTCGCGTAGCCTGCCAACGACTCTTCGCGTCCCCGGACCTGCCGGGCCAGACCCACCACGGACCTGTCCGCCTGGAACTGCGCGAAGGAGGACTCCAGGATTTCGCGCGCCCGCACGCGGCCGAACTGGGCAATGAGGTTGATGCTCATGTTGTAGGTGGGGCGGAAGCTGGAATTCAAGGGATACGTGCGCCGTGAGGCGAGTCCGGCTACAGCAGCGGGGTCTGTTCCCGGCTGCCATAGCACCACGGCATGGCCTTCGACGTCGATGCCCCGGCGTCCGGCCCTACCGGTCAGCTGGGTGTACTCCCCCGCCGTGATGTTGACGTGGGCTTCACCGTTGAATTTCTCCAGTTTCTCCAGCACCACGCAGCGGGCGGGCATGTTCACGCCCAGTGCCAGTGTTTCAGTCGCGAAGACGGCCTTTACCAAGCCATCGGCGAAGAGTTTTTCCACCACTTCCTTGAACGTGGGCAACATGCCTGCGTGGTGGGCGGCAAAGCCCCTGACAAGGCCATCGCGCCATCCCCAGAATCCGAGGACATCGAGATCGTCCGCGGGAATTTCATGGCTGGCTTCGTCCACACGCTGGGCGATGATCTGCTGTTCATGTTCGGTGGTCAGCCACAGCCCGGAGGCTGCGCATTGGGCAACGGCTGCGTCACAGCCTGCCCGGGAGAAGATGAAGGTGATGGCGGGCAGGAGATCCTGGCGCCTGAGGCTCTCGATGACCTGTGGCCGGCTCGCCTTCCGAACCGGGCTGCGCTGCTCGGACTGCTGACGTTCGTCACGGTAGCGGTCCTGACGACGGCGGCTGCGTCCTCCGTGGCCAAAGCGGCCATTCATGTTCATGCGGCTCTCGGAACGGGCCATGGCCAGGAGATCGGGGTTGACCTCGAATTCCGGTCCGGTGACTGCCTGATGGATCTTAGCCGCGGATGTACGCTTCGCATGGACCTTTCGGCGCTCTGCCGAGGCGGGCTCGGTGTCTACCTCGGCGGCCTCGGAGATATCCGGTACTTCTGTCTCCGGTGCACCGGGTGCCTGTGGAGCGATCTCATCAAAAGTGGTGTCGCCGGAAAAAAGGTCAACTATTTCCCGGCCCACCATGACGTGCTGCCACAACGGGACCGGCCTGTGCTCGGAGACGATGACGTCGGTATCGCCCCGGACGGTGTCCAGCCAGGCGCCGAATTCTTCAGCATTGGAGACCGTGGCGCTCAAGGAGGCCACTTGTACTTCGCTGGGCAAGTGGATGATGACTTCTTCCCACACGGCGCCGCGGAAGCGGTCGGCCAGGTAATGAACCTCGTCCATCACCACGAAACCCAGGTCGCCCAAGGTTTCCGAATCCGCATAAAGCATGTTTCGCAGGACTTCGGTGGTCATGACCACCACCGGGGCATCGCCGTTGATGGTGGTGTCACCTGTCAACAATCCCACGTTCCCGGCACCGTATTTCGAGGCCAGTTCCGAGAATTTTTGGTTGCTCAGCGCTTTGATGGGGGTGGTGTAGAACGCCTTGAGGCCGCGCTCAAGCGCGAGGTAGATGGCAAACTCACCCACGATCGTCTTGCCCGCGCCCGTGGGTGCTGCCACCAGGACGCCCCGTCCTTCCTGGAGTGACCGGCAGGCCTCGCGTTGGAAGTCATCCAAGTCAAAATCCAGTGAACGGGCGAAGGCGCCCAGATAGGTTTTGGACTCAGCAGCCCGCTGCGCAGCAGCCTGGTAGCTCTCTGATGGTGACGGAGACCCGGAAATAGAGGACATGCATCAAGCCTAGTGGCCCACCGTCTAGAGATTCTCCAGATCCGTTGCCGGGGTTGCGATGTCTGCCGTGGCTTCAGTCTCAGCTGCCCGCTTGATGGCACGGCGCTCACGGCGTCGATCATTGAGTACGCAGACGCCGATCGCTGCAAAGAACAGGAGCAGCATAGGTGCTGCCAGGTAGAACATGCTCATGGCATCGGCACCGGGTGCGGCCATCGCAGCGAACAAGCAGACCAGGAAGATGGTGATGCGCCAGCTCTTGATGAGTTGCTTGCCTTTGACGATCCCGGCCAGGTTGAGCCCAACAAGCACCACGGGCACCAGGAAGGCGATGCCGAAAGCCAGCAGGAGCCTCAGGACAAACGCCAGGTACACCTGGGCGGTGATGAAGTTCGAGGCACCCGAGGGGGTGAAATCGGTGAGGACGCGAACAGCGTTGGGCAGCACCAGCCAGGCAAGGAGCACACCACCGATGAAGAGGGGTACGGCCGCTGCCACGAAAGCCAGCGCCAATCGCCGTTCCTTCTTGTGGAGCCCGGGCACAATGAAGGCCCAAAGTTGGTAGATCCATACCGGGCAGGCGAGGAGCACGCCGAGGAAGACCGAGACCTGGACCATGAGGTCGAACGAGCTGGCCACTCCATCAAAGTTCAGGGTGGCCGCGCGCCCTTCCTTCTCGTTGAGGTCCTTGATCGGTTTGATCAGGGCCTCCAGGAGTGGCTGGTAGACGATGAAGCCCACCACGGTGCCCAGGATGATGCCGATTGCGGCCTTGAAGAGCCGGTTCTTCAGCTCCTTGAGGTGGTCAAGGAGCGCCATCCGGGCTTCGGGGTTGGCCTTGCGCCCCTTCGTTTCTACCACTTCTCTTTAGACGCGGTTTGCGGGCGGAACGTCAGTCTCGCCGTTGTTCTTGGCCTTGGCGTCCGGGTGGCCTACTACCTTGCCCTCAACGGCGTCGGAAGCGTCCTGGGAATCCTTCGTTTCGGAAGAACCGTCCTTCTTCATTTCCCGGACTTCAGACTTGAAAATACGCATCGACTGTCCAATGCTGCGCGCCATGGACGGCAGCTTCGGCGCTGCGAAGAGCACCAGAGCCAGGACGATGATGATGATGAGATGCCAGCCTTCGAGCCTCATGTGGGGAGGTCCTTTCCTTTTGGATACATCCTACGTCTATCTGAATTCAATGTCGTGCAGGGATTGGGGTTGGCCCCGCTCTGCTTTGCGCTTCACGCGCTTCTGGCGACGAACTTCCTGGCGGAAGGCTTTGGCCGTCAGGTAATCATGACGCATCTGATCCGGTGAGGCAAAAATTGCGGACCCCGGCGCGGGGCGGTCTTCAGGCGTTTCAAGATCGGAGGTTTCGGCGCCGGGAGAAAGGTTGCTGAAACGTTTACCCGCGTCTGACAGTTCATGAACAGTTGACATGAATTTTCTGAACAGGCGATACCCCAGCGTCAGGTGCAACAGCAACGACAGGGCTATGAGTGCGATCCATAACAGGATCCAGAACCACCAAGGCATCTGAGTAGTCTAGCCAGCCGCGGCGTCGGACGAAGAGTCATACTGCTTCACGGCCGAGTCAAGCCATGCGCGGGTTGCGTCGCGGAGGGCCCCAGGATCAAGAATCCGTACCGCACCGCCGTGCTGGGAAACGAACATTGGCAGCCACTCCGCGGTGCCGAACCGCACCTCGGCGAGCAGTCCGCCGTCGGGCAGTCGGGCCGTTCGTTCGGCATAGTAGTCGTCCGCCAGCCCGGCGCCTTGCCTGGTCAGGTGCAACACCACCAGGACGTCGTCATCGCTGGGCGTAAACAACCGGGCGGGGAAGTCCTGGTCCGCCGTGGCCACGCCCGAGGCAGGGCGCCCGTTCGGTTCGACGATTTCCACCCTGTCCAGGCGGAAGTTCCTGATCCCGGCCTTGCTGTGGCAATACGCCTCGAAGTACCAGGTGTTATCCAGCGAATAGAGCCTCAGCGGGTCTACGTCCCGTTCCGTCAGCTCATCCCTCTGCCGGGAAAGATACTTCAGGTGCAGCTGCCGGCCGTCCCTGATCGCCTGGGTGATGACGGCGAACGCCTGTGATTGTTCGGGCTCAACGGATTGCCCGGCTACTGCTCCGGCCAAACGCCCGGCTTTGCCTGCGGCACCGGTCAGTTTGATGGTGACGGACTCCAGCGCACTCCCGGGCTGGTCCTCGGACACGCCCGCCAGTGCCGGAAGGTCGCCCAGCATGGCTAAACCGGTCAGCAAGGCGGCGGCTTCATCCTCGCTGAAGCGCACCGGGCGGTTCAGGTCCAGGTGCTCGGAGATGTACACATGATCGTTTTCCCATTGAATATCCAAAAGGTCATCCGGGTATCCCTCGGGAAGGCCCGAGCAGATGAGGATCTTCAAATCATCAATAAGCGCTTTGCGGCTAATGCCGAAATGGTCTGCCACTTCCTGGATATGGAGACCCTGGTGATGGACCAGGAACGGAACCAGCTGCAGCATCCTGGCCAGTTGGTCCTCCGAGGTGCGCTTCCGGGCACGCTGCGCCCGTCCAGCCTCCGGGAACGCAACAGGGATGGCCGGCTTGGCGTCGAAGTCCAGCGCGCCTTGGAGGCGGCGGACGACGGCGGTACGCAGCTCAGCCGGGCCGTCCACCTTGACGTGGGGACCGTATGAGGCCAGTTCTTCGGCAAGCACCTCGGGATCGCGGAACTCCACCACGACGCGGTCACGGTCGGTACCCTCCGGGGCTGTCTCGACGGCTCTTTTTCGCAAGGCCAAAAGGCGGTCCTTGTCGACGGCGAGCGTGGCCCGCTGTACGGGCAGTTCATGGAGGGCGTCCAGCTCTGCCCGGGCGTTGAAACCGGAAGGGGGGTCGAAGCTGCTCCCGGGCACCACGCTGACCGCAGTGGTCATCCGTGAAAGGCGGAACAGTCTTTTGGCTCCCCTCCCCCGGTCAAAGCCGACGAGGTACCACTGGCCAAAGCGGCTGCCCAGGCCCCATGGCTCAACCTCGCGGACTTCTTCACGCCCGGTGCTGACAGCGAGGTAGCCGAAACGGACCGGATGGTTTCCGTGCATGGCCGCCACGACGTCGTCGAAGGCTTGTCCTGCCGGCTTAATCCGGGGCTGGACACCTGCGGGCAGGTCCACATCCGTCAAGCCTCCTGCAGCCTGCAGCTTACGCACGGCATTGGCTGCCGCAGTGCCAAGCGCGGCCCGTTCCCACAGCTGCGCGGCAAGCAGCAACACGGTGCACTCTGCAGGGGTGAGGGTGACATCAGGAAGCCGGTTGGAGTCCTTGCCAATCCGGTAGCGCGTTGAAGCAGGGTCATCGACGCCGAAATGGCGGGGGTCCGTGAGGGTCTCGATGTCAAAGCCGAATTGCTTCAAATCCACTTTGTCACGCTCGAACATACGCCCGAAGGCGACGTCATTCTCTGCGGAGTCGTGGTACACCTTCTCGCGCAGGACGGAGCGCGGGAGGCCCACCCGGGTATTGAGCAAAGCCAGGAGAAGGTTCAGGAGTCGTTCAGTGCGGGATGCGGACACGGTTGCTACGTTACTAAAGACCGGCGGGAAAGCAGCAAGGCGCGTCACCGACCGGGTAAACCCGGAAGGTAACGCGCCTTGCCTGGAGCGAGGGTCCTAGCGGACAGCCACGAGGTCCACAACGAAGATCAGGGCCTCGTTGGGCTTAATGGCTCCGCCGGCGCCACGTGAGCCGTAAGCGAGTTCGGAGGGGATTTCCAGGCGACGGCGGCCGCCGACCTTCATGCCCAGCAGGCCCTGGTCCCAGCCCTGGATGACCTGGCCGACGCCAACGCGGAAGTCCAACGGTGCGCCCCGGCCCCAGGATGCGTCGAATTCTTCACCCGTGGACCAAGCTACGCCAACATAGTGCGTGGAGACGGTGTCTCCGGCTTTTGCTTCGGTGCCGGTGCCCTCGATGAGGTCCGTGATGACGAGGTCCGTGGGGACGTCGCCCTCCGGGAAGTCGATTTCGGGCTTGGTGCGGTCAAAGTCACGCTGACCAAATGACATGGTTGCTCCTTGGTGTGAGGGACGGTTTGGTGTCAGGAACCAGCCTAAGCCAGTGCCTGCAGGTGTTGTCGACGTTTTTGGTTACTTGACGCCGAGGATGTCGACGACGAATACGAGGTCACCCTTGGCTTTACCCTGGCCGGCTTCACCGTAGGCCAGGTCCTGAGGGATGACCAGCAGGACGCGCGAGCCAACAGTCTTGCCTTCCAGGCCCTGGGTCCAGCCCTTGATGACTCCGGTAAGCGGGAAACTGGTGGGCTCTCCACTGTCAAAGCTGGAGTCGAACTTAGTGCCGTCCGAAAGGTTAACACCCACGTAGTTGACCGTCAGGGTGTCGGTTGCCTTGACGGCGGCTCCGGAGCCCTTGATGAGGTCCTGGGCAATGAGTTCCTTCGGTGCAGCGACACCCTCCACGGAAATCTGGGGAATGCCCTTGTCACCTTCCGTTACGGCCGGCAGGCCGGCAGGAGGAGTTACTGCTTCACCTTCGGGCTTCTCCAGAACCGGTGCGGCGTCCTTGGCGGAGACGATCTTGAAGACCACCAGCTGCGTGGCCGCGGGGGTGTCACCCGAGGCATTGCCCGGCGCGGCAATGGCGACGTGGCTGCCGACCTTGGCGCCGATGATGGCGTTGTAGATCAATTCGTTGCTGGACTTAATCTGGTCCGTCAGGTCGATCGGCTGAGGGCCGTTCGCGTATCCGTCTTCCAGGGTCTTGCCATCGTTGCCGTCCACGGCAACGTAGGCCAGTTCGGCTGTTTGCCCTGCCTTAACGCGGGCTCCATCACCTTCACTGACCACATCGACGGTGGGTTCAGCCACGGTGAGGGGCTTGGAGAATTCAATTCCCGGCGCTTTGTCATTGCCGTTGTCCGTCACCTTCACGGAGTCGAGTTTGGAAACGTCGCCAACAGACTTGCTGGTGGGCTCGGCGGCCGGGGTGCTCTCGCCGCCGCAGGCGGTGATGAGCAGCAGGGCGGGCAGGAGGATTGCTAGGAGTCGGCGCACAAAAAAGACACTTTCGTCGGGGCAAGGGACGCTCGGAAAGGCGTATGACGCCACCGAGCACGTTGGGTCCCGGGAAGAGACCACTATCCAGAATAGCCCGTGAAGCTGGGAGTGAGCTTATAAGGCCCCTCAGCCCATCGACTCCAGAAGCGCATCGACCCTTTCGTCGACGCTCCGGAACGGATCCTTGCAGAGAATTGTCTGGTGTGCCCGGTCGTTGAGCTTCAGGTGGACCCAGTCCACGGTGTAATCCCTGCCTAGTTCCTGGGCCCGGCGGACAAAGTCTCCACGCAGTTTTGCCCGCGTAGTTTGCGGCGGTGCATCCACGGCATCCTTGACATCGGTTTCGGTGACCAGCCGACGTGCCGCACCGCGCGCCTGCAGCAGGAAGAAAATGCCCCGTTGCCGTGAAATGTCGTGATAGGTGAGGTCCAGCTGCGCGATTCGGGGAGAATCAAGGCTGAGGTCATGCCGGCGCATGTACCCATCCATCAGCTTCTTCTTGATGGCCCAGTCCACCTCGGTGTCAATGGTGGAGGTATCGCCGCTTTCTATCGCGTCCAGAGTGCGCTTCCATAGGTCCAGGATGAGTGGCACATGGGCATTGTGGGCCCCGTTGGTGGCGATGAATTCGGTGACCTTGGTGAGGTACTCGCGCTGGATATCGAGGGCGGTGAGCTGCCTGCCGTTAGCCAGTCTCACCAACGCCCGGCCTGTGAGATCATGCGAAATCTCGCGGATGCTGCGGATGGGGTTTTCCATCCGCATGTCCCGCATGATCACGCCCGACTCGATCATGCGGAGGATCAGGTCCACGGTTCCCACTTTGAGCAGGGCCGTGGTTTCGGACATATTGCTGTCCCCCACGATCACATGGAGCCGGCGGTAGAACTCGGCATCGGCATGCGGCTCATCGCGGGTATTGATGATGGGCCGTGACCGGGTGGTCGCGGAGGATACGCCTTCCCAGATGTGGTCGGCGCGCTGGGAGAAAGCGAAAGTGGCGCCATGCGGCGTCTTGAGAACCTTGCCCGCCCCAGCAATCAGCTGGCGAGTGACCAGGAAAGGGATAAGTATCTCAGCCAGACGGGAAAACTCGCCGCGCCGCGGGATCAGGTAATTCTCATGGCTGCCGTAGGAGTTTCCCGCGGAGTCGGTGTTGTTCTTGAACAGGTACACGGTGCCGTTGAAGCCCTCAGCTGCCAGCCTTGCCTGTGCCTCGTCCACGAGGTCGTCAAGGATGAGTTCGCCGGCTCTGTCGTGGGCAATCAGCTGGGCGAGGTCGTCGCACTCAGCCGTGGCATATTCCGGATGGGAGCCCACATCCAGGTAGAGCCGCGATCCGTTGGTCAGGAATACGTTGGACGACCGGCCCCAACTGACCACTTTCCGGAACAGGTAGCGGGCCACTTCCTCTGGAGCCAGGGGCCGTGAATCCGGACTCGAATAGGAGATCCCGAATTCCGTCTCGATGCCGAATATTCTTTTATCCATCTCAAGCCTCCTCTGTGAGCAACCGGGACATGTCCTCCGGCAAAAGCCTCCGGAACGCCCTGCGGGAACCGCGGTGGCTTTCGGATGCGCGATAAAGGACTGCAGCTTCGACGGCGGTGGCCGGCAAAGTATCGGCGTCCTTGTCCGTGGACAGGGCGCGCAGGGCCAAACGCATGGCGCCAGCCAAGGTGAGCTCAGGCTCCCACGCACCGCTGACGACGTCGGAAATTTGATCGGCGAGACCGCCCATGACCACGAAGCCGTTCTCATCGGCGATGGAGCCATCAAAAGTGAGCCGGTAGAGGTGGTCCTGCTCCTGTGCCAAACCAACTTCGGCAACGGCGAGTTCCACTTCAAAGGGTTTCTGTTCTGCGGTAAAGACTGCGCCGAGGCTCTGTGCATACACGCTGGCCAAGCCGCGTGCTGTGACGTCTTCACGATCATAGGAGTAGCCGCGGACATCGGCGTAGCGCACGCCGGCTTGCCGGAGGCTTTCGAACTCGTTGTACTTACCCACCGCCGCAAACGCGATTTTGTCGTAGATTTCGCCGATCTTGTGCAGTGACGGCGAGGGGTTCTCTGCAATGAGCGCAATGCCGTCAGCGCAACTTATCACCACTACAGAGCGGCCTCGTGCGAT
The DNA here is from genome assembly GCF_054161505.1 of Arthrobacter sp. R3-55. Taxonomy (NCBI): domain Bacteria; kingdom Bacillati; phylum Actinomycetota; class Actinomycetes; order Micrococcales; family Micrococcaceae; genus Arthrobacter; species Arthrobacter sp. R3-55. The sequence continues at coordinate 2,178,201 of NZ_CP096423.1, forward strand.
GCCTTTCCGTGCGAAATCCGCACGGTCTTTCATGAGTTGCTCAGGGGAAACGTAGAACTGCTGGGTCATCTCAGGCCTCCCGTCCGGCAATGGCGCGGGATTCGACGATGTCGCCCGCTATGGCCGCCAGATCCCGTTCCGGGACGCGCCGGTTCCCGGCCCGGTTGACGGTGTAGACCACAGGCCACAGCTGGCGGACAGGGTCCGGCCCGCCCGTGGCGGAGTCGTCGTCGGCGGCGTCGTACAGGGCTTCAACAGCCACGGATACTGCCGCTTCTTCGGAGAGGTTTGGCTTCCACAACTTCTTCAGCGCTCCGCGGGCAAATACCGAACCTGAACCCACGGAATGGTGTTCCTGTTCCTCGTATCGGCCACCCGTGACGTCATAGGAGAACAGCCTGCCGACGCCGGAAACGTGGTCAAAGCCTGCAAACAGTGGGATGACCGCCATGCCTTGCATGGCCATGGGCAGGTTCCCCCGGATCATGGCACCGAGCCGGTTGGCCTTGCCCACGAGGCTGAGCAGCGTGCCCTCGATTTTCTCGTAGTGTTCCAGTTCAACCTGGAACAGGCGGGTGATGTCGATTGCCAGTCCTGCTGTTCCGGCAATTCCCAGCACCGAGAACTCGTCCGCAGGGAACACCTTCTCGATGTGCCTGCTGGCGATGATGTTGCCCATGGTGGCGCGACGATCCCCCGCCATCAGCACGCCCCCGGCATACGTCAAAGCCACAATCGTGGTGGCGTGCGGTGAGGCCGGAACAGTGCCGGCTGGTAAGGATTGATTGAACGGCAGGAGTTCGGGGCGCGAGCGTTGGAGATGTTCCGTGAAAGAAGATGTTGCCTGGTTGGCCAGGGGGCCAGTTGACGGGTCCTGCATTGCTGCACTCCTTCGACTCTGCGTTCCGATGCCCGGCGGCCTCACGCCTGCCGGGCAGTACATCCTGTAGCGGGTCCGGTTACTGGCCGCCCTTTTGGACAAACGCCCTGACGAATTCTTCAGCGTTGGACTCCAGAACGCCGTCGATCTCGTCGAGGAGGTCATCCACGCCCTGCGTCGCATCCGATGCCTGGGCCGCAGGTGCTGCGGGCGGGGCCTCGGGGACATCCACCTCAGTTTCGGTGTCCCGTGACTGTGGTTGCTGCTGCTCCTGTGCTGCCATTTTCTTTCTCCCTACTGTCAGTCTCCTGATGATGGAGACTTCCTACTGCCATATTGCCACGCTGCGGGCTGCTGCGTATGGCTTTGACCAGGCCTTGGTGTTCCCGTGGCGGACTTGGTCAGCTCTTCGCCGGCGGTGGATTCCGCCCCATCAATTCGGAGAGGAATTCGCCGGCATCGTGGTGCCGCTCAAACAGTGCACCGGTCAATACCTTGGTGCCTCGCAGCGGTTCCCTGGTGGGGACCCTTTGCAGTTTTCCCAGCCCCGGAACATCGAAGATGACCGAGTCCCAACTTGCCCCGACCACATCCTTGGCGAACTTGGAAACACACCGGCCGCGGAAGTAGGCGCGCGTGTCCGACGGCGGTTCGGTCACCGCGCGGGCGATGTCGGCGTCGTCGACGATCCGCAGCATGCGGTCCTTGGACAGCAGCCTGTAGTACAGTCCTTTTTCCGGTCTGATATCGGACCACTGAAGATCCACCAAGCCGAGCCGGGCGTCATTCCACTCCAGTCCGTCGCGGTTCCGGTAACCCTCCAGCAGCGATTTCTTGGCCATCCATTCCACGGAGGAAGCGGCCGCACCAAGGTCACTGCCGAGCGTTGTCAACGTCGATTCCCACCGGGACAACACCTGGTGGGTGTGGCCGTCACCAGTGACGGAATCAGCGACGCCCGTCTCTTGGGAAAGCTTGGCCGCAGCCTCGTAATACATCCATTGGACGTCCAAGGCAGTCACCCTCCGGCCATCGAGCAACCTCACGGTCGCCGTCAGCGTTGTGTCGTGGCTGATGGCCTGAAGTGCCTGGACGGGTTCGTGGACCTCTATCCTGGGTGCCTGGCCGGCCTCAATAAGGCTCAGGACCATCGCCGTGGTGCCGAACTTGAGGTAATTCGAGGCTTGGCTGAGGTTGGCGTCCCCAATGATGACATGGAGGCGGCGGTATTTGTCAGCCGTTGCGTGAGGCTCGTCGCGGGTGTTGATGATGGGACGGCGGATGGTGGTCTCCAGCCCCACCTCCGCCTCGAAGAAATCGGCCCGCTGGCTGATCTGGTAACCCGGTGTGGAGCTGTCCTGTCCCAACCCCACGCGTCCGGCCCCGCAGACCACTTGGCGGGAGACAAAGAACGGCGTCAGGCCGCGAATGATGTCACCGAAGGGAACCGATCGCGGCATGAGGTAGTTCTCGTGGGAGCCGTAGGAAACTGACTTGTTGTCCGTGTTGTTCTTGTAGAGGTTGATGGGAGGCAGCCCCGCATCAGCGGCCACCTTCCGGACAGTGGCCAAAGCAACCAGGTCGCCCGCGGCATCCCAGGTCACGGCATCCCGGGGATTGGTGACTTCCGGGCTTGAATACTCCGGGTGGGCGTGGTCCACATAAAGGCGTGCGCCGTTACCCAGGACCATGTTCATCAGCAGTGAACCGGACTCGTCCGCACCATCGAGTTCCAATTCCTGGCGCCCATAGGCCAAGGCAACTGCCTCGGCGTCGAGCACTGGCGGCTGGTCCGTGAGCTGGCTGGGGTCCGCTGCCGCCCGGTCCAGGGTCCACCCACGGGCATCGTGGAGCGGTTCTTCGTCCGTGTAGTCCCATCGTGTTTCAGCTCCCCCGGCCGCCCGCTGCCGGGTGACCGTGGCATACGCCTGAATAATCCTGGCGGACATCATGGTGGCGTTCGCCCCGGGGGCGGACGGTGCATGGATGCCGTATTCAGTTTCCGAGCCCATGACGCGCATGGCACCGCCGACAGGCAACTTCTCAGTGGGCGTACCTTCAGGTCTTGCTGTCACAGGTACTGGCCCGTGTTGGCGGTGGTTTCAATGGACTTGCCCGGTTCCTGCCCTGCCTTGCCCTGGACGATGGTGCGGATGTAAGTGATCCGCTCGCCCTTCTTGCCGGAGATCCGTGCCCAGTCGTCAGGGTTGGTGGTGTTGGGCATGTCCTCGTGCTCGCGGAATTCATCCACCACGGCCCGCAGCAAGTGCTCGATCCTGAGCCCCTTCTGGTTGTTGGTCAGGAGGTCCTTGATGGCGTACTTCTTGGCGCGGTCCACCACGTTCTGCACTACGGCGCCGGAGTTGAAGTCCTTGAAGTAGAGCATTTCGGTGTCGCCGTTGGCATAGGTGACCTCAAGGTACTCGTTGGACTTTTCGGTGGAGTACATGGCTTCCACGGTGCGCTGGACCATGGCGTCGACTGTGGCTTGTACGTCTCCGCCATACTCAGCCAGGTCCTGGGCGTGGAACGGGAGGTCGGTGGTGATGTACTTGCCAAAGATGTCCGCTGCTGCTTCGGCGTCAGGGCGCTGGATCTTCACCTTCACGTCCAGGCGACCAGGGCGGAGGATGGCGGGATCGATCATGTCTTCACGGTTGGAGGCGCCAATGACAATCACGTTGTCCAGTCGCTCCACACCGTCGATCTCACTGAGCAGCTGGGGCACGATGGTGGTTTCGACATCCGAGGAAACACCGGTGCCGCGGGTGCGGAACAGCGAATCCATTTCGTCGAAGAAGACAACCACCGGGCTGCCGTCGGATGCCTTTTCCCGTGCCCGGGAGAAGATTAACCGGATATGGCGCTCGGTCTCGCCCACATATTTGTCCAGCAGTTCCGGTCCCTTGATGTTCAGGAAGTAGCTCTTGAGATCGGTATTACCGGCGCGTTCGGCCGCGCGGGCAGCCAGGGAGTTTGCTACGGCCTTGGCAATAAGGGTCTTGCCGCACCCGGGAGGGCCGTAGAGCAGGATGCCCTTGGGAGCTTTCAGTCCATGCTCGCGGTAGAGGTCCGGATGCAGGAACGGCAGCTCCACGGCGTCGCGGATCTGTTCGATCTGCGGACCAAGGCCACCGATGTCCTGGTAAGTGATATCCGGGACTTCTTCGAGGACGAGGTTCTCTACCTCGGCCCGCGGCACTTTCTCCAGGGCATAGCCGGTCCGCGAATCCAAGGACAGGGCATCGCCCACCTTCAGGTGAACGCTCTGCAGTGCGCCGGACAACCGCACCACACGTTCTTCATCGGCCCGGCCCACTACCAGCGCGCGGTCTTTGCCGAGCATTTCCTTGAGCGTAACCAGTTCGCCTGCACGTTCGTAGCCGAGGCCGGCGACCACCAGCAAGGCCTCGTTCAGGAGCACTTCCTGTCCCACTGCAAGTTGGTTGACGTTGACAAGAGGGCTCACGCCCACCCGCATCTTCCGGCCTGCATTGAAGATGTCCACCGACTCTTCCGTGGCGGCCTGGCTGGAACTGCCGGCCGAAGGCTGCTTCCGCGGGTTGATCTGCACCACGGTCCCGAAGCTGTACGGCGGCTGGCCCTCCTGCTCAAGGGCACCTTTCAAGCGGAGGATCTCGGCCTTGGCCGTCTCCAGCATGCTGACAAGTTTGCCGTTGTTCTGGGTTGCCGCAGCCAACTGGCGGTCAATGTGGCGAAGTTTGTCCCGGAGGATATTGATTTGCCGTTCGGCAACCGTCAGATCACTCGAAGGTTCGGGCGGTTGGACTGCGGCATGCCCCCGGCTTGCTGCTTCTCCTGCTGCGGCGTGTGCTTCTTCCGGCGTCGGCCGTCCAAGGTCGTTGTTTGACGTATCCACGATTCATCAGCCCCTTCCTGCGCTTAAGAAGACCTTAGTCCCGAAAAGCTCAGGGTGCTGGGTGACATTCGGAATGCGGACCCTATTGTGACCTTTGTCAGTTTGTGACTGTGGGATCATCCTGGACGTTGGTTCCGGCGATGGCGTCGCGGGCTGCCCGGCGAAGTTTCTTGTCCGAAACTGACCGCTCCCCTACAGCACCGGGGGTCCATGCGTTCAGGTCTTCTTCGCTGAACTCCGTCTTGGACGGGCGGCGCTTGACGGAAATTCCGGTCACTCCGTCAGCAAGGCGGCGCGTCACCAGGAGGAAGCCGGTGTGAGCCACCATGCGGTGGTCCGGACGGACGGCAAGGCCCTCAAGGTGCCAACCGCGGACCATCGACTCCCAGGCGTCCGGCTCGGTGAAGCGTCCGTCTGCGCGGATGGCCTCTGCTGTGCGCGACAACTGGGTGACGGTTGCTACATAGTTGATCCACACACCACCCGGAGCCAGGACGGTGGCCACGGCGTCGAGGCACTCCCAGGGCGCGAGCATGTCCAGGACCACGCGGTCCACGGATCCGGGAGCCTCGGCCTTGACCACCTCTTCCTGGAAGTCACCCAGGGAAATCTGCCACGCGGGGTGCGGTCCGCCGAAAATGGTCTCCACGTTGCCGCGAGCGATGTCAGCGAATTCTTCGCGACGCTCAAACGAGTGGAGGTATCCGCCGTCGCCTACGGCGCGCAGCAGGGAGATGGAGAGGGCGCCGGAGCCGACACCGGCTTCAACGACGCGTGCGCCCGGAAAGATGTCCGCCATGGTCACGATCTGACCGGCGTCCTTCGGGTAGACCACAGCGGCGCCCCGGGGCATGGACAAGACGAAGTCTGAGATCAGCGGCCGCAGGGTCTGGTATTGCTGGCCCACGTTGTTGCTGACCACCGAGCCATCGACTTTGCCGATGATTTCGTCGTGGTTCAGGAAGCCGCGGTGGGTGTGGAAAGCCCCGCCCACTTCCAAGGTGATGGTGTTCATGCGACCGCGTTCGTCAGTGAGCTGGACCCGCTCTCCAACGCGGAAGGGCCCGCGGCGACGTGCAGCTCCCGTCGGCTGGCCGGTGACTGCCGTGCCGGCGGACGTCTCTTCGGTGCCTGCGTTTGCTTCGGGGGCGGCGGTTTCGCTGCTCATGTACTGTTCCTCGCTCCTGTACGGCTGGGCCGCATCATCTTGCTGGCGGATGGGCGCCAAAAATCACTGGGTTCTTCGGTAAAACCGCCGGCATGCAACTCTACCGGCAAGGGTGTCAGGCACGCCCGCTCCGGCGGGCTTCCTTGCCTGTTATAGCCGTCACTACTGCCTGCTGGCGGAGAAGTCCGGTGACGATTCCGTTGTGGTCCACCACAGCGTATTCGCCGCCCTCCAGCCGTGCCAAGTATTGGATCAGTTCCTGGCCTTTGGACCATTCCGGAACGTACGCGCCGGCCCCAAGGGCGTGGGCTACTGCGGTGACGGGCGTCGTGGTCGTTGACTGGGGAGGTACAGCGGCAGCAGCGCCGAAGTCCACCACACCCTGGGGCTTGCCGTCGGGTCCGCAAATCACGACGGCGGGACTACCGGACGGTGATATGTCCAGGACGTCGGCCACAGTGGCGGAGTTCGGGATGCCGACGGCACGCTCTGCCAGGCCCGCGGCGCTCACGAGGTAGAGGCGGCTGCGAAGTTTTGCGTGGTGAATCGAACTCGAAGCACCCATCCACAGGAAGCCGCAGACGAGGACGGTGATCAGCATGAGGTTGACGTCAAGGGGAGAACCGCTGATGAGCGGAAGGCCGATGAACCAAATGACCAAGGCTGCGACGATGATGCGTCCGGACCAGCCGGCTGCGATGGTTCCTTTGTCCTGGCTGCCTGTGGCCTTCCACACGGCCGACTCAACGAGCCTTCCGCCGTCCAAGGGCAGACCGGGGAGGACGTTGAACAGGCCGATGAGGAGATTGGCCCACATCAGGATATTCGCGAGGATGTCCGATACTCCGCTGAGGGCGCCGGTGGAAAGGACTGCCCACATCCCGGCTGCCAAGACAAAGTTGGACGCTGGTCCGGCCAAGGCAACCACCACGGAACGCCCCGGTGATGCCGTGAAGTTCTCGAATTGCGTATGTCCGCCCCAAAGATTCAGCACGATCTTTTCCGTCGGCCAGTTGAAGACCTTCGCACTGAGGGCATGCGCCAGTTCGTGGATCAGCACAGAGACAGCAAGGAGCAAGGCGTAGCCCAAGGCAACGAAATATGCTCCGATGCCCAGATCAGGCATCCGCACCAGCAGCGCTGGTCCGTACACGATCACCGTGAAGCCGGCGATCACGAACCACGAGTACGCCAGGTAGACCGGAATCCCCGCGATTTTCCCGAGGGGAATGCCGTCCTTCTTGCTGGTTGCGTGATGAGGTGTGGAAGGACTGGTCACCTAGTTGGCCCCTTCAAGCAGGTTCGCTGTAGCGAATCGGACATCCACCAGCTGTTGCAGATCGGATGCCGTTCGATCCACCAAGGTGTCCCACCTGACCATCCGGGAATCCTCCGGCAGGGGCACCTGATGGGGAATTCCGACGGTGACCACGCCCGAAGCGATGGCCGCGGTGGCGCCCGGAATGGAATCTTCCAGTGCGACGCAGTGATGAATGGTCAGGGAAGGATCGTCAAGGCGCAGCCGTTCGACAGCCGTGAGGTAGGCCTCGGGGTGCGGTTTTCCGTTGGTGACGGTATCTCCGGTGACCATGAATTCGAAGTAGGGCTTGGGCAGGCTTTCAACCACCACTCCGGCCAGCGGGCCCTCGGACATGGTGACCAGGGCACAGCGGATACCAACATGGTGGAGTTCATCCAGCAGTTCGCGTGCGCCGGGCCGCCAAGGGACTTCCTTGCGGACCTTCTCAATGACCTGGGCGCTGAGGGTGTCGACGATTTCACGGGCTTCCAGGCGTACTCCGGCGGCTTGAAGCACAGCGGCAGAGTGCAGTAACGATTGGCCCACCAACTGCATGGCTTGCTGATGGGACCAGCTTCCGCCATGTGCCTCTACGAGCGCGCGCTCGGCAGCGATCCAGTAGGGCTCGGTGTCCACGAGTGTGCCATCCATATCCCAGAGCACGGCTTTGAGCAGGGGCTGGCTGGGTAACGAATGCATAATTTCAAGTCTACGTGGAACATTACGGGCGGCCGTGCGTGCTTTGCGCTCTGGGCGAATACGGGACACGCACCGGTACGAAATGCCATGCATCCACGAGGGTCTTGGACGTAGGGTGAGTGGATGAACAGTGTGGACGGGACACCCGAAGGACAGGACATCACCGCGGAGCCCGAGCGTTTCCTCAGGGAACCTGCGGAAGGTCAGCGTGTCACTGTGATGCTTGCGGCCTTTGAAGGCTGGAACGATGCCGGCGAGGCCGCCAGTGATGCGCTGCACTACTTGAACAAGCTGTGGGACGGCAAGAAGGTTGCCACCGTGGACGCCGAGGAATATTACGACTTTCAGTTCACACGGCCCACGGTGCGGCGAACGTCCTCCGGCGCCCGCAAGGTCAAATGGCCCTCAACCCGGATCTACAAGGCCGCCGTGCCGGACAGCAACGTGGACGTGGTCTTTGTACTAGGCACCGAGCCTTCATACCGTTGGCGTGCCTACACCACCGAGCTATTGGTCCACGCCGAGGCGCTCAAGGTTGACTCCGTCATTCTGATTGGTGCGCTGCTGGCCGATGTGCCCCACAGCCGTCCGATCCCGGTCAGCACCACCACCGAGGACAGTTCCTTGCGGGAGCGGCTCAACCTCGAGGCGTCCCAATACGAGGGTCCGGTGGGCATCGTAGGAGTCCTCGCGGAGTTTGCCATGCTGGCCGGGTTGCCCACTGTCTCTTTGTGGGCCGCTGTCCCCCATTACGTGGCACAACCGCCCTCCCCCAAAGCCCAGCTCGCGATCCTGCACAAGGTGGAGGACCTGCTCCAGGTTCCCTTGGACAGCCAGGCCCTGGCCGAGGAATCGGAAGCCTGGGAGCGCGGCGTGGACGAACTCGCCACGGAGGACCCGGAGATAGCCGCTTACGTCCGGCAGTTGGAAGAAGCCAAGGACACCGCCGACCTCCCCGAAGCTTCCGGCGAGTCCATTGCCCGGGAATTCGAGAGGTACCTCAAGCGACGCGGCAAGGAACGTCCTTGATCCGCTGACACGGCAGTTGGCAAGCAGCGGCCCCGACGCCATGACGTCGGGGCCGCTGCTGCGTTATGACAGGGCTTTTGAAGTTAGAGTTCCACGCCAAGCAGGGCACTGATGGCGTCTGCGATCACGGCGCTGTCCTGTTCGGACGCAGGATCGGAGGCCCGCGCTGCTTCTTCGGCCCACTGATCGATTGCGGCAATGGCGCCCGGAGCGTTGAGGTCATTGGCCAGCTCGCTGCGCATGGCGGACACCAGCGGCCCTGCCGAGCCTGCAGGGGCGTGCTCGACTGCCTCACGCCACCGTGCCAGCCGTGTCTTGGCTGCAGTGAACCCCTCATCCGTCCAGGACCAGTCTGAACGGTAGTGGTTGGCAAGAATCGCAAGCCGGATAGCCGCCGGTTCTTCACCGGCCGCACGAAGCTTGGAGACAAGAACGAGGTTGCCCTTGGACTTGCTCATCTTTTCTCCGTCCAGGCCCACCATGCCGGCATGTGAATAATGCCGTGCCAGGGGAACTCCTGACAACGAGTAAGCGTGGCCGGCTCCCATCTCGTGGTGCGGGAACACGAGATCCGAGCCGCCGCCTTGGACGGTGAAAGGCGCCGGAAGGTACTTCTGCGCAATGACGGTACATTCGATGTGCCAACCGGGCCGGCCGTCTCCGAGGCTTGCCCCTGGCCAACTGGGCTCGCCGTCACGGGCGGCACGCCAGAGCAGCGGATCAAGTGCATGGCGTTTCCCGGGCCGTGCGGGGTCTCCGCCGCGTTCGGCGAAGAGCGCCAACATCTCCGTTTCGCCGAGTCCGGAGACATCTCCCAGGGTCCAGGCGTCTGTTGCGTCCGAGCGCTTGCCCGCCATTTCGACGTCGTAATAGACATCTCCGTCAGGTTCACCGTCGGTGCCGTGAACGCGATAGGCAACGCCGTCCGCAATCAGTTTTTCAATGGCCGGCACGATGTCAGGAATGGCCTCTACAGCACCGATGTAGTGGTTGGGGGCCAGGACATTGAGGGCGTCCATGTCGGTCTGGAACAGCTCAATCTGGCTCTGGGCCAAGTCGCGCCAGTCCACGCCCGTGGCGGTGGCGCGCTCCAGCAGGGGGTCATCAATGTCCGTGACGTTTTGGACATACGAGACGCGCAGGCCGGCGTCCCGCCAGGCGCGGTTCAAGAGGTCAAAAGCTACGTAGCTGGCGGCATGACCCATGTGTGTTGCGTCGTATGGCGTGATCCCGCAGACGTACATGGATTGCTCCGGTTGCCGTTCAACCTCCACGACACGGCCAAGGGCGGTGTCGAACAGGCGTAGTTGCGGCATGCTGCCGGGCAGCTCAGGAACAGGGCGGGAGGTCCACGATTTCACGACTCAACCTTAGTGCTAGGCACTGATGACACCGAAATAGAGCAGGACATACAACGCCAGGCCCAGGAGAATCCGGTACCAGACGAACAGCCGGTAACTGCGGGTGGAGACGAACTTCAGGAACCAGCCAATGATGATGTAGCCCACCACGAAGGCGATGACTGTGGCCATCGCGGTTTCCGCCAAGCCATAAGGACCTGCCAGGCCATCGTTGGAAACCGTCTTGTAGAGCTGGTAAAGGCCACTGCCGAATACGGCCGGGATCGCCAGGAGGAACGAATACCGGGCAGCAGCTTCACGGGTGTAGCCCATGAGCAGTCCGGCCGTGATGGTTCCTCCGGAGCGGGAGACGCCGGGAATCAACGCCATGGCCTGGGCGAAGCCATACAGGATGCCGTGCTTGTACGTCAGTTGTGTGAGATCCCTCTCCTGCCGCCCGATCGCATCCGCGACGGCCAGGATCATACCGAAAACAATCAACATGGTGGCGACGATCCACATGCTGCGCAGTACCGATTCGATCTGATCCTGGAACAGCAGGCCCAGGACGATGATCGGAAGGCTGCCCAGGATGACCAACCACCCCATGCGGGCATCGGGATTACTGCGTTCAACCTTGCCGGTCAAGGACCCGAACCAGGCGCGGATGATCCTGACAATATCGCGCCAGAAGTAGACGATCACGGCGGTTTCGGTTCCCAGCTGCGTGATGGCAGTAAAGGCGGCACCGGGGTCGGAGGCATTCGGGAGGAATGAGCCAACGATCCGAAGGTGTGCGCTCGAGGAGATCGGGAGGAATTCGGTAAGGCCCTGCACCAGGCCCAGCAAGGCTGCTTCTATCCAGTTCACGTGAATAGACCCTACGTCATGAAGACCGGGAACTCCCCGTAAGCTAGCAGCTATGCAGCAGCGTTATGTCGGGAACAGTGGGTTCCGTGTGTCCTCCTTGTCGCTTGGAACGATGTCCTGGGCACAGGAGACCGATGAGCAGGACGCTGCCGAAGTCCTCCACGCGTTCGTCGCCGCGGGCGGAACAGTGGTTGATACAGCAGCCTCCTACGCCCAAGGGCAGGCAGAGGCCATGCTTGGCTCCATGCTGGGCGACGTGGTAGCCCGCTCCGAACTGGTCATCTCCACCAAAGCCGGCGTGTCGTCGTCGGACTCCAGGCGCAGCATCAATGCTTCACGCGGGGCCATGCTGTCCGCACTCGATGCCAGCCTCGCAAGGCTGGGAACCGACTACATCGACATCTGGTTCGCCCACGAGTGGGACCCGAACGTTCCCCTCGAGGAGACCCTTTCCGCGTTGGAGCTTGCCCAACGGACGGGCCGGGCCCGGTACGTGGGAATTTCGAACTACAACGGCTGGCAGACCGCCAAAGCCGCTGCCGTTGCAGGCTTCACACTGGTTGCCAACCAGTCCGAGTATTCCTTGGTCCAGCGCAGGGCAGAAGACGAACTGATCCCTGCCGTGGAGGACGCCGGTTTGGGCCTCATGGCGTGGGCACCGTTGGGCCGGGGTGTCCTGAGCGGCAAGTACCGGGGACAGATCCCAGCGGATTCCCGTGCTGCGCAGAACCGCCTGGCTGCGTATGTCGAGCCCTACCTCGAGCCGAGGGCCTCGCGGGTGGTCGAAGCAGTGGCCATGGCTGCGCGCGGCCTGGGGCGCTCACCCTTGGACGTGTCCCTAAGCTGGCTGCTGTCCCGGCCCGGTGTGGCGACGGCGATTGTCGGCGCCAGAAACGCGGTACAGCTCAAAGAGCTCCTGGACGCCCAATTGACGGTGCTGCCGGCGGAGATCGGACGCGCCTTGGAAGACGTTTCCGCAGCCTAGTCCTGCCGGCGGTCCAGGATGTCCAGCAGGTAGCTGCCGTATCCGCTCTTGGCCAGCTTGGCAGCCTGTTGGCGAAGTTCGTCGTCGTTCAGGTAGCCCATCCGCCACGCCACCTCTTCAGGCGCACCGATCTTCAAACCCTGCCGGTTCTCCGTGGTGCGAACATAGTTCGACGCATCGTTCAGGTCGCTGAAGGTGCCGGTGTCCAACCATGCTGTGCCGCGGGGAAACTTCTGCACGTGCAGTTGCCCCATTTCCATGTAGTTCCGGTTGATGTCCGTGATCTCAAGTTCCCCGCGCGGTGACGGCTTTAGGTCCTTTGCCATGGCAACGACGTTGTTGTCATAGAAGTACAAGCCGGGGACGGCGTAGTTGCTTTTGGGGAAGGCCGGCTTCTCTTCGATGGACACCGCCAGGCCGTCGTCGTCGAATTCCACCACACCGTAGGCCGACGGATCCTTGACCCAGTACCCGAAGATGGCCCCGCCGTCGACGTCCACATAGTGGCGCAACTGGTTGCCCATGCCGGGCCCGTTGAAGATGTTGTCCCCGAGGATCAGGGCCACCTTGCCGCTTCCAATGTGCTGCTCCCCCAGGATGAACGCCTGGGCCAGCCCGTCCGGCGTCGGCTGTTCCGCGTACGTGAGGTTGATCCCAAACTGTGAGCCGTCGCCCAGGAGCCGCTGGAACTGGGCGGCATCGCCGGGAGTGGTGATGATCAGGACATCCCGGATCCCGGCGAGCATCAGTGTGCACAGCGGATAATAGATCATGGGTTTATCGAACACCGGAACCAACTGCTTGCTGATTCCGAGCGTGATGGGATGAAGCCTTGAACCCGTCCCACCTGCAAGAATAATTCCTCGCAAACCTGCCGTCCTCACCTGTGCCCAGTGCCGCCGCGGACGGCTACTCTAGGGCCATGCAGAGAATCCTTGTCACCGGCGGGGCCGGATTCATCGGATGCAACTTTGTCCACTACATCATGGGGCACACCGGCCTGCATGTCACGGTCTTGGATAAATTGACCTACGCAGGCAACATCGGATCCTTGGCCGGTTTGCCCCCTGAGCGCTTCTCTTTCGTTCAGGGCGACATTTGTGATGCTGCGGTAGTGGAGCCCCTGACTGCCGACGCGGACGCTGTGGTGCATTTTGCCGCCGAATCCCACAACGACAACTCCCTGGAAGAACCGCGGCCGTTCCTGGACACCAACCTGCTGGGAACTTTCACCCTGATCGAAGCCGCACGGAAGCATGGCACCCGCTTCCATCACATCTCCACGGACGAGGTCTATGGCGACCTTGCCCTGGATGAACCGGGCAGGTTCACCGAAGAATCCGTCTACCGGCCCACCAGCCCGTACTCTGCCACGAAGGCGGGCTCGGACCTGCTGGTGCGGGCATGGGTCAGGTCCTTCGGGCTCAAGGCAACCATCAGCAATTGCTCCAACAACTACGGTCCCTACCAGCACGTTGAGAAGTTCATTCCCCGTCAGATCACCAACATCCTGGAAGGGTCCCGGCCCCGCCTCTACGGCAATGGACGCAACGTCCGGGACTGGATCCATGTGGAGGACCATTCATCGGCTGTGGTGGCCATCCTTGAGGGTGGGCGCGTGGGCGAGACTTACCTGATCGGGGCCGACGGAGAACGGTCCAACCAGGAAGTGGTGGAAAAGCTGCTGTCCATCACGGGGCTGCCCACCGACGCCTACGATCTGGTGACTGACCGCCCCGGCCATGACCTCCGCTACGCCATCGATTCCAGCAAGCTGCGCCGGGAACTCGGATGGTCGCCCCGATACTCGGATTTCGACGCCGGGCTGGCCGACACCGTTCAGTGGTACAGGGACAACGAAGACTGGTGGCGACCACAGAAAGCGTCGACCGAATCCAAATACGCCGGTCAAGGCCACTAAGCCATGGAGCCGGCACAGGGTCTGCGCTCACGGACGACGACAATCCCCGGACTGGTGCTCTTTGAGTTGCCAATTCATGGAGATGACCGCGGATGGTTCAAGGAAAACTGGCATCGGAACAAGATGCTGGAGTGGGGGCTTCCGGATTTCGGGCCGGTGCAAAACAACATCTCGTTCAATGCCGCGCGTGGTACCACCCGGGGAATCCATGCCGAACCGTGGGACAAGTTCATTTCAGTGGCAACGGGCAAAATCTTCGGTGCCTGGGTGGACCTGCGCGAGGGCCCCGGCTTCGGAACGATGTTCTGCGCGGAAATGACGGCCAAGGACGCGGTGTACGTTCCCCGGGGTGTTGGCAACGCCTTCCAAACGCTGGAGGACGACACCGTGTACACCTACCTGGTCAACGATCATTGGACTGCGGAGGCACAGAAGGACTACACCTTCCTCAACGCTGCCGACGCCCACGCCGCCGTTCCCTGGCCGATTCCCCTCACCCGGGCTGTCCTGTCGCCGCAGGATAAGAACCATCCGCGGCTGCCGGACGTCAAGCCCATGCAACCGCGGCGAACGCTGGTGCTCGGAGCGGACGGGCAACTCGGCAAAGCCCTGCGGAGCGCGTATGCCGGCCTGGACAGCGTTGAATTTGCCGGCCGTGCAGACCTGGATCTCACGTCAGCGCAATGGTCTGCGGCACGGGATTGGCGGAAGTACTCCACCATCATCAACGCAGCGGCCTTTACAGGGGTTGACGCCGCGGAGACCAGGGAAGGCCGTGCAGCCGCCTGGGCCATCAACGCAACCGCCGTGGCCGGCTTGGCGAGAACCGCCGTCGAGCATTCACTGACGCTGGTCCATGTCTCCAGCGACTACGTCTTCGACGGAACCGAAGACGTTCACCGGGAAGACGAAACTCCGACGCCACTGGGGGTATACGGCCAAAGCAAAGCGGCCGGGGATGCAGCCGTGGCCGCAGTGCTGCGGCATTACATCGTGCGAACCAGCTGGGTAGTAGGTGGGGGTCGAAACTTTGTTCGAACGATGGCCGCACTTGCCAGGCAGGGGGCGTCGCCGGCGGTGGTCGATGACCAGTGGGGCAGGCTGAGCTTTGCCGCCGACATCGCCGCCGCCATCCGCCATTTGGTAGATACGCGGGCCCCGTACGGCACGTACAACGTCAGCAATAGCGGCGAAGCGGCATCCTGGGCGGGCATTGCCCGGGAAGTGTTCCGGCATTACGGGGCGGACCCCGGACGGGTGAAGAATGTCAGCACCGCAGACTATGCCAAGCCCGGGACCGCCCCGCGGCCCCGCAGCAGCGTCCTTGACCTTTCAAAAATCAGGGCCGCCGGATTTGACCCGGCTCCAACACACCTGCGCCTGAGCGAGTATTTGGACGGTTTGGAAACCTAGCGGCCACCGGGAAAAAGGCCTACAGTGGCCGTACGGCAGCCCATGTGAGGCAGGGCCGGGAGACAACTCAAGTGAACATGTTCGAAGGGCAACTCCGGTTGCCCGCGGCGATCCAGGCAGTGCAGCAGCGTGGATCGCCGGCTCAATTGTTGTGTCCTGAGTTGGACCCTGAAGCCTGGAGAGCCGAGAATGCTGCTGCCGAAGATTGCGCCCCGACACGGCGCACTCCCCCGCCCGGGTTCTGCCCTGCAGGTGAACAGCAGCGCCATGCTGTTCACCACGCATGAGCGCCGTTCCAGCGAAGAACAGTGGGTGAACCTGGGAGGCGCCCTGGTCAAACTGATGGGCTTCCAGCCGGCTGTGGAGCTGATCATGGACCGTGCAGTGGCCGGCGGCCTGAAACCGTTGGGCATTTGTTCGGCCAACCTTGACCACCTCCGCCATTTCGGTGCCGGGAGCCGGTGGCAGGGAACGTTGGACCAGCCTGCCCCGGTGGAATGGTTGACGCTGCTCGATGGTGCGCCGTTGGTCACCGAAGCGGCGAGGATCACGGGCCGGGCTTGGCCAAGGCTGGCCGGCAGCGACATGGTGGGCCCTTTGCTGGATGAGGCCGAACGCCGGGGTCTCCGTGTGGGTTTCCTGGGTGGAAGCGGGCAGGCCCATGAGCTGATCCGGAACAGGTTTGCCCGGGAACGCCCCGGTTTGAAGGTGGCGGGCTGGTGGGCGCCTGAGCGCCCGGTCCTCAATGATGTGGACTCCTCCCGGCGTTTGGCCGCTGACATCGCCGGCAACGCCGTGGACCTCCTTGTGGTGGGCTTGGGCAAACCCCGGCAAGAGCTGTGGATTGCCGAATACGGGCCCTTGACGGGGGCCAAGGTCTTGCTGGCCTTCGGTGCCGTGGTTGACTTCCTCGCCGGCAGGATCAGCCGCGCTCCGGAGTGGGCGAGCACGCACGGGCTCGAATGGGCATGGCGGCTCATGCTTGAACCGCGACGACTCGCCAAGCGGTACCTGGTGGACGGTCCAGGGGCCTACCTGAGATTGCGGACCTCCAGCAGTACCGCACCACCTGACACGGTCAGGGACCCTGCCCGGATCACTAATTCGGATTCCAACGCGCCGGAGGACATGTCCGGCAAGGCTACTTTCGGACGGTTCGTCCCGGCGGCGGGCAGGGCCGACGTCGCGGTTCTGGTGGTGACGTACAACAACGCCGACGACGTCGGTGCACTGGTTGCCGGGCTCCGCGAAGAAACGGCGGAGCAGTCCATCAGGGTCGTGGTGGCGGACAACTCCCCCGATGACCGGACCATGGCCGAGGTGCGGCGGCATCCGGACGTTATTGCTGTGCGTACCGGGGGCAACCTCGGGTACGCCGGCGGCATCAACGCCGCGATGCGGGTGGCCGGAGAAGCCGACGCTTACCTCATCCTCAACCCGGACCTTCGGGTGGAGCGTGGCGCGGTAGCAGCGCTGCGCCGGAGGATGGCCGTTTCCGGCGCCGGGATGGCAGTTCCGGTCCTGCTGGACGACGACGGCTCTGTGTACCCGTCATTGCGGCGGGAGCCTGGCGTTCTGCGAGCGCTGGGTGATGCTGCTTTGGGTGGTCGGGTGCGGGGCAGACCGGGGTGGTTGTCCGAGATGGACTTTGATTCGGAGAGTTATCTTCATGCGCACCGCGTTGAGTGGGCAACGGGTGCGGCGATGTTGATCAGCGCTGATACTGTCCGGGACATTGGGGCGTGGGATGAACAGTTTTTCCTGTACTCGGAGGAGACCGATTATTGCCGGAGGGTGCGCGATTCGGGCCGTTCGATCTGGTTTGAGCCCCTTGCCCGGATGTGGCACGAGCGTGGGGGTTCGGGTAGTTCGCCGCAGTTGACGGCGTTGATGTCCGTCAATCGTCTCCGGTATGCGGCTAAGTATTGCGGCGGGGGCAGGCTGGCCGGATTTACGGCGGTGGCGTTGGTTGCGGAGCTTCTCCGGCTCCACAAGCCTGGGCATCGGGAGGCCGCGTTGGCATTGGTGGACCGGCGGCGGTGGCAGGCTTTGCCTCAGGCCACGGGCAGGAAGGGGCGTCATGTGCAGGAGATGGGTCCACCATCGGGTGCTGTGATCATTCCTGCCCACAATGAGGCGTCGGTCATCGCCAGGACCTTGCGGTCCTTGGAGGGCGTGATCGCTTGGGGCACGGTGGAGGTTATTGTCGCCTGCAATGGGTGTACGGATGGGACGGAGGCGGTGGCCTCGGGGTTCCAGGGGGTGCGGGTCCTTCGGGTTGGAGCGGCGTCGAAGGCGGCTGCGTTGAACGCGGCTGACCAGGTAGCGGAGCGGTGGCCGCGGCTTTACCTTGATGCGGACATTGAGGTCACTGCGGAGGCCCTCCGCGCGGTCCTGGCCTCTCTCCAGGAGGGTCCACTGCTGGCAGCCCGTCCGGCGTTCCGCTATGACACCGTGGGTGCTTCGGCGCTGGTGAAATGTTACTACCGTGCGCGGGCGAGGATACCGTCCAACGCCCGGGGGCTTTGGGGTGCCGGGGTTTATGCCCTGAGCAGGGCCGGTCATGATCGGCTTGGCGGATTTCCGGTCCTGACCGGTGATGACTATTACGTGGACCGCCTCTTTACCGCGGAGGAGAAGGCCGTTCTGCCCACCGTGCCGGTGGTGGTGAGGACTCCACGGACGCGCTCTGCCCTGTTGGCTGTGCTGCGCCGGGGTTACCGTGGCAATGCCGAACAGGACGGGCAGGAGTCCGGAGCGTCGACGTCCCGGACTCTCCGGGAGCTGCTGGGCTCGATCACCGGGCCGTTTTCGGCGATTGACGCCATGGTCTACGGTGCCTTCGCCGTGGCCGGCCGCCGTCGTCCGCTGTTGGAGCGCAAGGCGGCACACGGCTGGGAGCGGGACGAGACCAGCCGGTAGTCAGAAGCCGCAGCTCCCGCCGCCTTCGATGCGGTAGAGGTGGACGGCGTTGCCGTCGGCGAAAGTGTCGGTGAAGGTGCCCTCGACCACCGGGATGGTGCGGTTTTCGTCAATCACGACGGCGGTGCTGCCGCCGCATTGGAGGCGGAAGCTTGCCGGACCTCCGGTGTTCTTGTTGGCCCCGGCGAACACGTAGACCTTTCCGTCATGGAGTTTGGTGGTGATATCCACCGGACCTGCTGCGGTGGTGGCGCCGTCGAGGAAGGGGGCGTTCAGTACTGGGGCGAGTGTGGTGATTTGGTGGTTGACGGCGGTAAGTGTGGGCACGATATTCCGGCCGCAGTCCCTTATTACGTGTTGGGTGACGCACTCACCGCCGAAATTGTGGTTGAAATAGATGATTCCCCTGGCACCGTGGATGAGGCTGCTCCACACGGCGGCCCTGAGTTCGGGGCCGGTGATGGTGGTGGTGTTGGGGACATCCCCTGACGGGTGGCCGTTCTCCACGAACGCCCATACAGGAATTCCGGCGCCGGGGTCCTGGAGTTTTCGCAGTCTGTCGATCGTCCAGCCGTAGTTGGCGGCGAGCCGGCATTCCTCACGGGTCAGGTCCCTCGTGTATCCGATGATCGCACCGCCTTCGCCTTTGCCGCAGATGTTGGGATCGGTAAACCAGTAGTTGTCGGCGGAAACCACATCCTGGACTCCCCGGATGAATCCGTGCGCTTCCTCGTCGGATTCCCAAAAGGTGACGCCCTTGCCGTAGTTGGAATAGAGCAGGGCGCCCTGTGGCGCGGTCGCGCGCCGTTCCTTTTGAATGGTGTACCCGCACGGTGTGCCGGCAGGGAAACACGGCGCACCTTCACCGGGGTATTTTCCTGTCCAACGGGCATCCCCCGGTCCGGCCCACATGTCCACTTCATCGCTGAGGACGAATCCGGCAGCAGCGTCATGCCTGAAAGTGGGCAGCGCGTACATGCCGGCGTCCTTGATCAACTGGACGTCTGAGTTCCCCGTCAGTTCAACGTAGGTGTTCAGGCCTGCCGCAGCGTCCATGGCAGTGTTGCCTCGATCCAGGACGCTTTCGAGCCACACGCCGATAGGAAAGAAGGATGGGTCTGTGGGGAGGCTGTTGGTGAATTTGCCGTAGTAGTCCGGGCCTCCGTCCACCTCCCTCAGGACCGGGGAGGAAGCCGGGATGGCGGGGCGGCTGTTGGAGGTTTCGGGAGCCGGGGACGCCGGGGTACCCGGCGGCGGGCTTGAACCGACGACGGCGATCAGGCTGACTGCCGCGATGGCGAGCGTTGAGCCGGCCCAGAGGCCCAGTGTTCTTCCCTTCATCGTGTGCCTCCCGTCTGGATGCGGGCGGCAAGGATACGTGCGCTCTTGGCGACGTCGAAAGATTCGGCCAGGGTTCTCCGTGCCCGCTGTCCCATGGATGTGGAGATCGAGGGGTGGTGGAGAGTGTGAAGGATTGCATCTGCGAGGGTTTCCGGGCTTCCCGGGGCCACCAAAGTACCCGATTGTCCGGTGGTGATCAGGTCCGGGACACCGCCTGCTGATGTTGCCACTATGGGAAGTTCCATGGCCATGGCTTCCATGATGGCCACGCCCAGGGGTTCCTGGTGGCTGGCTAGGGTGAAGACATGTGCTTTATCGAGCTCTTCCTTGATCCGGGCTTCGGAGACGGCGCCCAGGAGTCTTACCCGGTGGGTTAGATCCAGTTCCTTGGTGATGTTCTCCACTGTTCCCCTGTAACCTCTGCCTCCGAGCTCGTCCTCGCCGGCGATGGTCAACTGCACATCTATTCCGGTGTTGGCGATGATGCGGACCGCTGCGAGGAGTTCCGCGTAGCCTTTGCTGGGGTTGAGGCGGCCGCAGCAGAACAGCCGTGCCGTTCCGATGCCATCCCAGGGAATGTAGAGGCTGGTGCGCCTGAAGGTGGACAATTCCACACCCATGGGTGCCACGCTGAGGTCCTCAGGCATGATGCCTTCCAGTTGTTCCCGCACTTCAGTCAGCAGCCGCTCAGTGATGGCGATGGAGAACTTGGCGTTGATCCATTTCTGATGCTGGTTTGGTCCGTAGTCACTGAGGGGCCCATGGAGGGTCAGGCTGTAGGTGATTCCAGACAGTAAATGGGCGAACAGCGCAGCTTGGGCGGCGTGGGCGCACGAATGGACATGGATGTGTGACCAGCCCCTGGCTTGTGCGTGCCGGGCAAGGGCGGCTCCTGCCCAAAACAGTCCGGCCGTTCGAAGGACGTCTGGAATTTGCGCCGTGGTACCGGTGGTGCGGCGCAACAGCCCGGACGCCGCTGCAAGGGCGTCCATATGCCCCAGTCCGGCGAGGGCGGATGTAGCTGTGCCCCCGATATCCGCCATGCGTGGTGGGGTGAGGTAATGGATTTCGGGTAGATGGTTCCCGGCCCACGGAGGAATGGCGCCCTCCTGCTTTGGGCGTCGGGTGGAAACGGGCTCCGGTTGATGGCCGAGGTCGACCAGTGCTTTGAGTTCACGCCAGAAGAATGCGTGCGTTTGACCCGGGAACTCCGGTACCAGGTAGCCGAATCTGGTCATTACTGCATCTTCCCTTGCCGTTATCGGCTGTTCGTTGGTTGTACGGGGGCGGTGCTTCTCCTGTTTTCCCGGGGTTGCAGCTGGGGGTGGAGGCCTACGAGGATTTCGGAAGGCGGCAGCGCGTTGTTGTCGTTGATTGCGTCCTTGCCTGGAAGGACCATGGAGGAGGTAGTAGTTTCGGTGCTGCCGCGGTCCCTGCGTTTGCTGGAATCGTCCTTCGGTTTCCTTCCGCGGTTCCTGGAAGCCTCCACGGCACGAGCCAGTGAAACCGAGCCAAGGGTGAGAACGAGACCGGCAACGACCACAACTATGACCGACCTCAACCTGCTGGAAAATTGCTCCGTGGCTTTCCCGGGCGAGGCTACGGCGAGCGCCGTGAACAGGTACCTGTCGGAGGCGCCGTTGACAGTCTGGATGGTCCGAAGGTCTTGTTCCAGGCGCTCCCCCAGTGCTTTGGCTGTATTGATGGCCTGTGCTTTGTCATCTGAGATTCCGGAGATGTCGATCAGGAAGGCATCCGAGGGCCGTTCCACTTTGTAGTCTGTGCTCAGGCCTTGTGCGGCCAGGAGATCGCCGGTGGCAACATCGTTCAACCGGGTCACGGCAACCTGGGCCACGAGGGAGGTATCGGCGGACCGCAAGTAGGGATTGTCGCTGTTGAGCAAGCCCAGGGCCGGATCCTTTTCGATTTGCTCCGAGGTTGGTACTTGCGGGGTGACGATGGCGAAGGTTGTCCGGGCTTCGTAGGTTCGTGGGGCGTAGGAGAACATGTATACCGCCGCCACGGCCGTCAGTAAGAGGACGGGGAGTACGAAGACTTTGTATCTCCACAGGGTTTTGAGGACGGCTACGGGGTCCATGGTTCCTCCTTGGGGAGTAGTTGCTTGGTGCTCTCTGGTGACTCGTTTTTGTTGTCCTGCGCGGCATGTTCTTTATGGAGGCCCAGTTCCTGGCGGACCATGTTCCAGGTTCCGCCGGCCAGTCCAACGATGAAAGGATAGGTGAGGGCGAAGACCGGGAAGGACATGGAGTCGAAGGTCAGGGAGCAGATGGCGGCCACGATTCCTGCCGCAGCGATCGCCCCCGCCAGGCAGCGCAGTGCCGGGAGGCGCGAAGCCCGGGCTGCGAGGAGGGCGGACAGGCCCGGAAAAGTCAGGTAGGCGATCAAACCCACCAGTCCCACCAGTCCGATGGTGACAGTTGCATTCAGGTATTGGTTGTCAAGGATGTGTATTGCGTTCGTTGGCATGTAGTTTCCCGGGCCGACACCGAACAGGGGATGCTCCTGGACCATGGCAGCGACCCGCGGATAGTTGTTGGTCCGGGTCGTGATGGAGGGATCGCTGTCTCCGGCTGTCAGGGAGGATGCCAAGGTGCCGACCAGGCCGGGTACGCCAAGGAACAGGGCGGCAACAATGACAGGGGCGGCAACAAAGGCCCAACGCCGTGCCAACCGGGGCAGGAACGGCAGGAACACTGCCATCCCAGCCAAGAGGCCCAGGATCCCCGACCGTGAGACTGTGGAGGCGATGGCGAAGACCAAAAGCGCTGTGATGGTCCAGTGCACCCACTTTTTGCCTCGGGGGTCATACAGGCTCCTCCATATGGACAGTGGGAGGAGCATGGCGCAGATAACGGCCATCTCGATGGAATGGAAAGTGCTGCCGGAGACCCGCATCAGCGAGCCTCGTATCTGGAACGTTGTGTTTCCCCCGTTGTTGGTGAACCCCGGCATAGCCATTTGCAGCCATTGCATGGGATCAACCCGAAAGAAGAATTGAACTGCGGCCACCACGCAGCAGAATGCCGCTCCGGCCAATAGGGCCCGGGTCAAGGCCATGGCAGCGTTCAAGGTCCTGACGGCCTCTGCCGTGACGAGTATGATTCCTGCACTGGCCAGCAGGAGAATCAGCCATCGGTCAGCGGCTGCGCGTGCAGGGCTTTCGCTGCCCCCTGTGTAGCCGGAGTACATGGCCGCATAGGAAGCACAGGTCCCTACCCAGAGGAGGACGAAGCCCATCCGCCCGGGGTGCCGGGTATCCAAAGGGTTGGTCAATCCAAACAGGACCGAACACATCCACACGGCCAACAGCAGCAGTGCGATCAACAGCGGCACCGTCCCTACGGCTCCCAGCGGTTTCAGGACCATGTTGGAGGGAAAGAAAAAGATTCCGAAGGCGGCGAACTTCAACAGCAAGGGCACGTGCGGACCCGCCGATGATCGGCCGGCAGCGAGGTCATCCAGCACGGGAGGTGATGGGCGCCGGAGGCTTGGGAGGGTCCTTGAAATCTTCATGGCAGCCCCGGGCTTCCCGGTTCCCTGGCACAGGCCGATTCAAGGATCGTGGCGAAGTTTTCGCAGGAAACCGACCAGTCCAGCCGCCGACGCTGCGCGATCGCCGTGGCCCGTGCGGAAATATCGGGTGCCTCCACAGCTTGTGCAAGTGCTTCTGCCAGCTTGCGGGGCGAGGCAGGTGCCCACAGAACATCGGGGTCCCTCATCACCTGCGCCGCGAAGGACGATTCATTGAGCACCGGTACGTTGCCTGAGGCCAGCAGTTCTTCTGGCACGAGCGAAATGTTGGTAAAGGAGATTGCCAACCCCGCGATGGTGCGGTTGTAGAGATCGTTCAGTGCTGCCGGGCTGAGGTTTCCATGGTTGGTCACCGGGATGGACCACCCCGTGATCTTGTCTCCGTAAACGTGTATTTCCTGCTCCGGATGCAACGTGTGGAAGTGCTCCAACGCCAGTTTGGCCAAAAGGTAGCCGCGTCGATCCACTGCACGCTTGGCGTAGTAGACCACCCCTTGGCGGGAAGCGCGGCTCTCTGGCCTGTCCAGGAGGCGGTAGGTAGCTGTGTCGCAGGCGAACGGGACCGTGGCGTCGGGAGCCTGCCCGGTTTCTGCCTTCATCACGGCGGCGATCATCTCTCCGAGGCCGATGGTGGTGAATCCCAGTCTGTAGCTGTCCTCTGCCAGCCAATACAACGTGCCGCGGGGATAGAAGTAGGGCTCGTAATCCTGGATGAAGTAGAAGCTGTGAAGGTCCGGACCCCGCCGGGCGGCTGCCGCGTACGCGGTTGGCCATGAACTGGCGACCACCGCGTCCATACCTTCGAAGCCGTCGGCCACACTCCGAATCCGGGCGTTGACTTCAGGCCAGTATTGCCGGATGACGGAGGTATGCCGGGACACGTCGTCGTTGTTGCGATCGTAAAGGAAGAGCGTGCATCGATGGCCACGCTCGCCCAAGGCCTGCACCATGCGGAAAAACGTGGTGTGGCCTCCGGAACCGGGCCCAGGCGGTGTGCAGACCCAGCCGACGTCAAGGCTGCCCGTTCTTGGACGGGCACCGGCGGCCGCACGTCGCCTGTCCAGGTCCATGATGTCCTCAGGACGAACAGGAAGCGTGGGCTCCGCCCAGGCAAGGTTTTCCAGCGCTTTGACAGCTGTCCTGTGCAACACCTTGGTGGCGACCGAACCCCAGCCATCGTGCCTCGCCTGGCTGATGACCCTTCCTGCAAGGCCTCTCACCGCGCATCCCCCCTTTCAGGGCCAAGGGAGGCGTGGCGGAACGAATGAAGTGCCTGCCTGCGCACCTCCAGGGGTATCCCCGCTTTGGCGGAGAGCATCAACAAGCTCTTGTCCTGGGGTGCCTCGCGCAGGAGATGCTCGATCTCCTCCTGGCCAAGGGGTACTTCGGCGGAGTGGACGATCGCCCGCATTTCGCTGACGCTGGCCTCCGGGCCACCGGCAACTTCATCGACATAGAGGCCGTAGAGCATCATTTCAGAGAAGTGCAGCTGCCCGCCGATGGCGGTGGACCAATCCCGGCCCGTGACGTCCTCGACGTGCCCGAGCATGTCCCTCACTACCGAAGGCTCCCACAAGCACGGCCAGCAAATGTAGTCGGCCAAGTCGCCGTCCGGAGGAGGCGCAAGGCCCAGCAGCCGCCGGGCCGAGACATGCCAGAGCCTGTGCCCGGGAAGGGTCGCGTCAACGGCCCCTGGTGCTCGGTAAAGGGGAATGCGTCCGTTCCGGCGGAACGTATCAAGGGTTGTATGGCGAATGAGCACACTATCGGAGTCCAGGAGCAGGGCCCCGGCGACATCCAGCCGTGCCACAACAGCCAGTTTGATAATCTGCTGGGCGATCCACCCGCGGACCGGTGGCCAAGGGCGGGCTGCATTGATCCAAACGTTGTAACCCGGGGACCTGAAAAACGAGGCCGGAAGGAAGTCCCGCGCTGCGTGCACTGCTGTCCGGGGCCCGCGCAGGCCGCTGAAGGCAGGAAAATCGCGGTCCGGCACCACGATGTGGTGCACCACGCCGGGATCAGTCATCTCAAGCACTGAGTTGTTGAGGTCCCCGCACAACTCACGATCCGGCAAATAGCTCGGAGTCACCACTGCCAGCTCCCCGCTGCCCAAGGTGCCCCGATTCGTGGCCCGGTGCTTCCCCATCATGCCGGCCCTTCCATTTCATGCGCCCGCACAGGAAGGGATGGCCCTTGCCCGAGCAAGCCACGCACTGTCCCCGCCAGTTGTTTCCCCTGCCGGAACGTCAGCAGCACATAAAGGGCTGCGCCCAGCAAACTTCCCAGCACAACCGCCATCCACGGTTCCGTGATGCCCATCGTGGCAAGCCGGGCCGCATATCCGGCCGCTATTGCCGCCACTAGAGGAGCGATACTTCCACGCACCAAATCCCAAGCCCGGACACCCAACACGGAGCTCAGAACCTTGAGGTACAACGGGATGACAACCAGGCAGGCGGCAGCAGCATGCGCCATTCCTGCCCCCGCTATCCCCCACTGCCGGATCGAGAAATAAAGGGCCGGTACCAGGACTGCGAGCCACGCCACTTGAACCCAGAACAGCCACGCTGTCCGGCCCGCCCCGACGGAAAGGTCAGCGAACAGTTCAACCAGAATCCTCGCCGCCCCGAAGACCCCCAAAGTTGCCAAGGCGACCGACGCCGGCTCCCACCTGGAACCAAAAAAGGCCAGGACCAGTGGGTGGGCCAAACCAACAACCAGCGCCGAAATCGGAAAAGCGACGTAGGCAACCCCAGCCACGAACCGGCCAGCCAGCAGCCCCAGCCCGCCCTCCGTATACAGGCGGCCGAAAACCGGAACGGCAGTTGCCCTGATCACCGAAGTGATGACGGCGCTCGGCAACCCCGCCAGATTGAAAGCGAGCAGATACAAGCCAAGCGCCGTCGGATCCAGCATCCGGCCAATCAGTAGGTAGTCAACGTTCAGCGTCACGAACACCACCAGGTTGGCCATGGCCAGCGGCATGCCCAGCCGCAGAACTTCCACAGCAACCGTCCGGTCAAACCCAGGGCCGAACCTCTTGGGCGTAATGATCCAGTAGCCCGCCATGGCCACCAGCTGCCCGCCGACCCTGGACCAGGCGAGCGCCATCGCTCCCCAACCGTCCAGCGCCATCGGCACCACCAGTACCAAGACGGTGACCAGGCTGCAGAGGTCGACGACGACCCTCGGCTTTTGCAGGAACTCCCGCCACACCATGGTCGAAGGAACGGCACCAACACCTTGAATGAGGATAGTGAGGGAGAGTACCTGGATCACGGGCGTCGCAGCCGGGTCATCAAAGGCCGCCGCCAAGGCAGGTGCCAAGGCGATCGCCGCCGCCGTCATGACACCGCTCGTTACCAACGCAATGGAGAAGACCGTAGGGGCAATCCTGTCCGGATCCCCTGTGCCGCGCGCCAAAGCCGCAGTCGCACCAAGCTCGGCCATGTTCGTTGCGATGGTCTGGACCACAATAGCCACCGCCAATGCCCCAAAGTGCTCTGGAGCAATCATCCGGGCCACGATGATGGTGGTGGCAAACTGGACAATCCTGCCCAAGGCCATGTTGACGCCGCCCCAAAGCGTGGCGCTCGCAGCCCGGTTGCCCAGTGTGCGGTCCTGGCCGCTGAGGGTAGTCACGAGATTCCCGTCATGGCCCATAACCGCCACCGGACCCGGTCCAGCTGGCTTCGCACAAACCCGGCCGCCAGCCTTCCCGGACCCGGCTTCCGGCCCCGGGCCGCCCGGGCAATCCTGGCCTGCAAGGCATTGGCCCGGTGAATGTTCCCGGGCACTTCGTGGAGGCATTCGATAAACTTGCGCAGTTCAACAGCGGACTCCACCGGGCCGCCCCTGTCCATTTCCCTGAACCCCAACTGCGCGGCCTCCTTGCTGAGGGCACACTTGGCCCGCCGCACCTGCCGGGCCCGGATCTCCGGATTTCCCGGAAACCGCGAGTCCTCAAGGACCCTGAAAGCCGCCAACCGGTGCTTCAGATCCACCGCGGCCGCTGCGAACTCGGTTTGGTGCATGTTGGCACCATGGACCCGGTAGAAAGCCTGCACCGGCCCGTTGATCCGGCCCACATCCCAGGAACCCGCAGCCCGCAGCCAATACTCCAGGTCCCCCGAGTGCGGCAGGGTGGTGCTGTAAGCACCTACAGTGAGCACCGCCGCCGTCCTCATCACCGCCTCGGGCGAGAGGATGAAGTTCCTGCCCCTGGCGCAGGCCAGTGAAATCCACGCCCGGCCGCCCCAAACGGTCCACGTGCTGTGTTCATGGGCGGCAGCCGCCGGAGGCCTGTCCGTGAAGTCCCGGGGAAGGCCGTACACCATTCCCACCTTCGGATTGGCTTCCATCAGTGCCGCAGCCCGGGCCAGCGCCCCGGGGGCTATCAAGTCATCCGCGGACAGAAGCGTCACGTACCGGCCCCGGGCCCTGGAGAGGCCGTCGTTGTACGTTGCGATGTGACCCAGGTTTCTTTCGTGAAGCACCACGCTGATCCGGGGGTCCTCGGAGGCCAGCCGCCACGCCACGGCGGCGCTGCCATCAGTGGAGGCATCATCGACCACGATGACCTCGACGTCCACGCCTTCCTGTTCCAACGCGCTGGCAACAGCCTCAGGCAGGAAGTGTCCGTAGTTATAGCAAGGCACCACCACTGAAACACTGACCGGGTGGCGCAAGGGAACGGGCCGCATCAATTTCATTGGATGCCCTCCAATGCAGGAGAATTTCCCCGCCGGATCACCCGTGCCGGGACCCCTGCCCAGGTCTCCTCGGCCGGCACGTCGCTAAGAACCGCCGCACCCATGCCGATCGTGGCATTGGCACCGATCGAGGTGCGCTCGCGGACGCTGGCATTCATCCCGATGTAGGCGGCACGGCCAATATGCACGTTGCCGCCCAGGGACACCCCGGAGGCGAAGGTGGCAAAGTCGCTGATGTCGTCATCGTGGGTGAAGGTCACCCCTGGCATGGCCACTACATGGCTGCCGATGGTCACGGAGGCCGTCATGCTGACATGGGCCAGGAGAATGCTGCCCTTGCCGATCATGCAGCCTTCGGGTATTTGGACGGAGGGGTCGATCGCTGTGGCGTAGCGTTCTTCATCCAAGCCGAGGGTCCGGAGCCGCATCACCACTGCTTCCCGCCCCGTTCCCGACCCTATGCATACCAGCAACAGTGCATGGGGGAATTTCAGGGCGTCCCGCACTGGACCAAGGACGTGGGCGCCGTCCACCACCCGCCCCAGTTTGTCTT
Organism: Arthrobacter sp. R3-55; assembly: GCF_054161505.1. NCBI lineage: Bacteria > Bacillati > Actinomycetota > Actinomycetes > Micrococcales > Micrococcaceae > Arthrobacter > Arthrobacter sp. R3-55. Next base: position 2,206,769 of record NZ_CP096423.1, read on the forward strand.
CGTCGTCGTCGAGGATTCCCACCACGTCAAAGGGCCCGTTGCTGCGAACCATCGCCAGGACTTCCCTGGCCAGGCCGCTGGCTGCGATGAGGAGAAGTTCGCTCATGTCAGTGGACCCGCTGCCCGAAGCACTGAATCGATGACCCGGACCTGGTCATGCAGTGAAAGCTGGTGGTAGAGGGGCAGGATGATCGTGTGGTCCGTCAGCCATTCTGTGGCCTGCAAGGACGCGTCGCCGGTGTCTTTTCCGGCGTATGCCGGTTGACGGTGGGCTGCCATGATTCCGCGTCGGGCAGAGATGCCGTCCTCGGCCATTACGGACATCAGCCCGTCCCGTCCCAGGGGAAAGCCGGGTCCGACTTCAAGCCAGCATGATTGGAAATTGCTGGTTCCGTAGTCCGGGTCGCTGACCAGCCGGAGCCCGTCAACACCTGCGAAGGCGTTGGCGTAGGTGGCGGCCAATTCCCGCCTCCGTTGGATGACCTCGTGGAGCCGGCCCAGTTGGACGAGTCCGACGGCGGCCTGAAGATCGGTCATGCGGTAGTTGAACCCGATCTCGAGGTACTCCTCCGGGGGAGCAAGAATGCTGGCATGCCGCTCGGCAGCAGAGACACTCATGGCGTGTTCCCGGAGGCGGCGCGAGGAATCGGCGACGTCCCGCCGTGAGGTGGAGAGCATGCCGCCCTCCCCTGTGGTGAGGACCTTTCGCGGGTGGAAGGACCAGGCCGCCACTTCCGCTCCTGCCCCCACAGGCCGGCCGTGGTATCGGGATCCAATGGCACACGCAGCATCTTCGACAACGGTGATCCCCAGGGGATCGCACAGCGCGCGGAGGGGAACCAGGTCAACGGGCACCCCGCCTTGATCAACGGCGATTACAGCTTTGGTGGCCGGAGTCAGTGCTGCCTGCACTGTCTCAGCGGTGACACAGCCGGTCAGGACGTCGACGTCGGCAAAGACCGGACGCGCTCCCACATACGTTGCCGCATTCGCTGTGGCGATGAAGGAGAACGATGGCACTACCACGTCATCCCCCGGGCCCACCCCGGCGGCCACCAGGGCCAAGTGCAGTGCGGTGGTGCAACTGGAAGTTGCCACGGCGAAGCCTGCCTGTTGCACCTGGCAGAACGCTTCCTCGAATTCGCGGACCTTGGGACCTTGGGCTACCCACCCTGAGGCGATCACCTCGGCCACTGCCTGGGCTTCCTCCACGCCCAGCCACGGCTTCATGACATCGATGCGTGCCAAGTGGAGCCCGGAGGTTGTCATCTTGCACCGCCTACCGTGGCGTCACTGTGGCTGGTGGTCCGCGTTGCGGCAATCTCTTCGCGCAGCGGCCGCCACCAGGCAACCAGCGAGCGCAGTCCATCCTCCAGGCCCACCGCAGCCTCGAAGCCGAGGTCCTGGCGTGCGGCCGAGGTATCGGCCAGGCGACGCGCCACACCGTTGACCGCCCTTTCCGGTCCATGCTCCAGGTGCAGGGGGGACTCCATGACATCAAGCAGCGTCCGGGCCAATCCCGCGAGGCTGGTTTCGTGTCCGCTGGCCACGTTATAGACGCCCTCGGTGATGTTGCCGGCTGCCGCCAGGACGTTGGCCCTGGCTACGTCGGCGGTATGGATGAAATCCATGGTTTGCTGCCCGCTGCCGAAGACCAATGGCGGACGGCCATCGACGATCCGCTCCATCCAACGGACCAGCACTTCGGTGTAGAGCCCGTGTACGTCCATCCTTGGGCCGTAGACGTTGAAGTACCTCAGTGCCACGTAGTTCAGGCCTGACATCGCCCGAAAGCTCCTTGCCATTCCCTCGTTGAAGGATTTGGCTGCCCCGTAGAACGTGTCGTTGTTGTGATGGTGGTGGCGTTCGGTGGTGGGAAATTCTTCGGCCATGCCGTAGACCGAGGCACTGGAGGCCAGTACGAGCTTGTCCACAGGGTGTTCGGTGGCGGCTTCGAGCACGTTGAACGTCCCGTCCACCAGTACTTCAAGAGCCAACCGTGGTTCTTCGGCGCATTGGGTGATCCGGATGGCTGCCTGGTGGAACACCAGGTCTTTGCCGCGGGTGAGGTCGTGCACCAGGTCGCGGTCCCGCAGGTCACCCTCCACCAGGTCCACCCGTTCACTGGCCAGGGCATCCTCCAAGTTTGCGAGGCGTCCCCGCACGAGGTTATCCAGGACGTCCACGTGCGCCGCACCGGCGTCGAGCAGTTGGTCTACCAGGGTTGACCCTATGGTTCCGGCGCCACCGGTGACCAGGACGTTGGCGCCCAGAAGATTTTTCACCGTGCAACCTGGAGATTGACTTCGTTGCCGGCTACCACGGTGGACTGCCCGTCGGTGCTCAGGCTTTGCGTGACGGCTTCCAGTACGGACAGGACACGGAGCCCGGATTCACCGCTGGTACGGGGCATGGTGTGGTTACGAATGGAGGAAGCCAGCTCGGCCACCACTTGGCCCAAGGGCTCGCGCTCCTGCAATGCCGGGGACCACGTGTCCCCCAAGCGGTAGGAAATGGCGGAGGTCCGCTTGTCAGCTGCGGACCTGGGCTGCTGTTCCAGGCTCACGCCGCGGTCGTAGACGCTGAGGCGCTGCTGCGGATTGAGGTCATCCCACACGAGGGTCCTCTTTGACCCTCCGATGATCATCTGCCGGATCTTGGTAGGACTGAGCCAGTTCACGTGGATGTGGACCATGGCGTCGTTGGGAAGCCCAAAGGTCAAATGTCCCACGCAGTCACGGCCGGTACCCAGCGGATCTGCCCCATGGGCCGCTATCTCCGTGGGATGCAAGCCGCCCGGCAGCACGAAGTCCAGGATGGAAAGGTCATGGGGGGCGAGGTCCCAGAAGACGTTGACGTCCGGTTGGACCAGGCCCAGGTTGATGCGGACCGAATCGACATAGAGGATATCGCCCAATGCCCCGGTGGCTACGAGCTCCTGGATCTTCAGGACGGCCGGGGTAAAACAGTAGGTGTGGTCAGCCATTAACACCAAGCCCCTGGCTTTGGCTTCCTCAACCATTTCCAGGCCCTTTGCCCGGCTGTCCGCCAGCGGCTTCTCCACCAGCACATGCTTCCCCGCCCGAAGCGCCGTCATCACCACTCCGTGATGGGTATGTGCCGGCGTGGCCACCGCCACGGCGTCCAGGTTATAGGTGTCCAACAGCTCATCCAAAGACTCGACGACGGCCACCCCGCCCACCGTTTCAGCGAGCCTGAGACCCCGTTCCACGTCCAGGTCGCAAATAGCCACCAGGTCCCAATCGGGGCTGGCTTTCAGGTTCCTGGCAAGATTCGGACCCCAATATCCTGCCCCCACCACTGCAATGCGAAGCTTTGGCCGCAGTGCGTGGCCGTTCAGTTGTCCTGATGGAATAGTTCGTATGCTCATTTCCCACTCGACTTCTGTGTTGAAAGCGCGGTTCTTGTCAGGTACTGCGTAACGTTCACTAATAGGCGCCGGACGGTCGGGTCATGGCCCGGAAAGTCCGCCACATGATCATGAGGTCTCCCGCTATGGACCAGTTCTCCACGTAGTAGAGATCCAGCCGGACTGCCTCGTCCCAGGGAAGGTCCGAGCGCCCATTGATTTGCCACAAGCCAGTGATTCCGGGCTTGATCAGCAGCCGCCGGTGCGTATGGCGCTCGTAACCGCTGACCTCCCGTGACAGTGGCGGCCGGGGCCCCACCAGGCTCATGTTCCCCATCAGGACATTCCAGAATTGTGGAAGTTCATCCAGGGAGTACTTGCGCATCCACCGGCCGCACCGGGTGATGCGGGGGTCGCCGCGGATCTTGAACAGGACCCCGGCGCCCTCGTCCTGGTTGCTGAGGGCTTCCAGGTGCGCTTCGGCGTCCACCACCATGGAACGGAACTTCAGCATCTGGAAGGTGGTGCCCTGCTTTCCGATCCTCTCCTGCTTGAACAGGACAGGTCCGGGGCTGTCTGCCCGGACGATGACGGACAGAATGAGCAGGATCGGGGCCAGCACGAGCAAAGCAGCTGAAGACACTGTGATGTCCATTAGTCGCTTCAATGTGTGCTTGCCGCCGGAATAATGCGGAATGTCTACATGCATCAGGGGAAGGCCCTCGACGGGTCGCCAGTGGATGCGGGGGCCCGCCACGTTGGTGAGGGTCGCGGCAAGGACCAACTCAGCGGCGTTTTCCTCCAGCTGCCATCCCAGTTCCTGGATGAACTGATTTCCACCAGGCACCGGGCCGGCGACGATCACCGCGTTGGCACCGGTCTGGCGGACGGTATGGGCAACCCCGTAGATGGAGGCCAGGACCGGTACGCGCAGGTGGTCCACTGCCAGGACAGTACCGCGCCGCGCCCCTGGGAGGCAGGCGCCGAGAATGTCGTAGGCGGCGCCGGACTTTCGGTTGATCTGCTTGATGACGTACCTGACGTCCTGGGGTTCGCCAACAACGATTGCGCGGGAAAGGCAACGGCCCCTGGACTTTTCGTGGCTCAGCCAGCGGCGGAAGCCCCATCTGCTACCCGTCAAGGCCACCAGGCCCAGTGGCAAGGAAACCAGGACAAAGGAGCTGACGGCCTCCAAACGGAAGACCACCGCTACGATGCCCAGGAAACCGAAAACCCGGAAACTGGCCGAGAGAACCCGTTTGTATTCCTCCGGGCCGACCCCAAGGACTTTGGGATCCCGGGTTCTGTACACCTCCAGGGCCGCCACCCAGACAACTCCGAGGACCAACCCCATCACCAAGTGGTGGACCTGGGCCGGCGTGGCGGACGATGCAGCCATGGCATTGGTATTGAGTGCTATCCCGGCGACGACTGCCCCGGCAACCAACGCCGTGTCAGCCAGCCGGAGGCTGTTGGTCAGGAAACGTGTCCACGTCAAACGGTCTCTGAACGGTGCCTTGGCCCGCTCGCGGCGGTGGGTGACTGGCGGCGATATGGGGTCCAGGGTGACATCCGACCTCAACGCCGCCAGTCCCGCCTTTTCAGTCCGCTGTGCAGCAGCGGACTTGCCAATCCAGGGAGACAGAGGCGGATTGACGTCGGCCACGGCAGGCGGAACTGGGAACGCTGACCCCGCGGGGGCATGCGCCGCACCCTGGGGTGCCGCTACCTTGCCTGATCGCAAGACTGGAACTCTAACCATGTCAGCCCTCTTTGCAGACCTGCCGTTGCCTACCTATCAGTGAAGCCGCGGCAATCCGGAGGCGCACCAGTAGTCGATACTCAACTTTGCGCAGGATTACCTGCCGCCCCTACGTGCGAGTACCTGCGTGGGGATGCCGGGACTACGTGCAGCGGTGACTAAAAACTCCGGAAATCCGGGCGTGGAAGGCTACAAACGGGACGAACAGGGCACAAAAAACCGGCCACCGAAGTGGCCGGTTGACGGGTTCCTAGTCCTCGACGATTTCTAGGTCTTCGTCCGGTACCTCGTCGTCTTCCTCTTCCTCGTCATCGAAGACCTGGAGCGGAGTAACTTCGGAATACGCCTCATAGAGTGCATCTTCGTAGACTTCGAAGGCATCGGCAACGGCGAAGAACGCGGACTCAACGTTGGGGTCGCCCTCGCCGCGACGGGCGGATGCGGCAGCCAGATGTTCTTCAAGGGCGGCGGTCAGTGATTGAAGCGCGACACGCGGATCGATGCTCATGACTTCACGTTAGCCGGAAAAGGACGAAAATGGAGAGGGATGAGAGAACAATTTCCGGGTAGCTCCGTAGAGCGCCAAAGAGACTACGCACGTCAGTACGAGTACCTCGTCCTGACGGTGGGACCTGACGATTCGCTGCCCGAGGCCCGGCGCCGGCTCGCGGAACACTCCGAGTACGGCAAGTGGGAACTCGAACGCAGCGTGCTCTATCTTGGCGGCGGCCGCCGGTTTTGGCTGCGCCGCAAGGTGTATTCGGTGCAGCGGACCGTATAGTCCCCTAACTTTCCAACGGCCCCAACCAGGCGTTGGCAACGGTGTTGTGTGCGGATTCGTCATTGGATGGATGGAAGATACCCGCCAGGACGTCCCGGTAGAGCCGTTCCATCTCCGAACCCCTGAAATAGCTGGAGCCGCCTGTGACGCGGATGGCCAGATCCACCACGTACCGCGCGTTTTCCGTGGCCCGGGATTTCAAGCCCACCAGCCGAGGGAACCACTGGGTTCCGTGATCCACCAGGTTGTCCACGTCACGGGCAAGACCGGAAATCTGCGGTGCGATCCCATCCATGGCCATTGCGGCGTCGGCCACCTTCCACCGGATATCAGGGTCCTGGGCGAAGCTGCGTCCGCCGTGCTTGGCCGACACCCGCCGTTTGACGTTCTCCACTCCAAGAGTGAAAGCACGCTGCGCCACTCCCGTGTACACCGCGGCGAGGAGCGTTTCGAAGCACGCGAAAATGGCGAAGATCAACAGGTCCTTGTTGGGGCCGACCGGGAGCTTGCGGAAGATCCGCTCTGCCGGGATCACGGCTCCATGCAGGAGCGTAGTGTTTGAAGCGCTCGCCCGCATTCCCAAGGTGTCCCAGTCGCTGAGGGTCTCGTGCCCGGGCTCGTCACGGCGAAGAAAGCCGAAAACCAGTTCGCCCTCGCCTCCCCTGGCGGCGGAGTCCTTCCCGAAGGTGCCCAATCGGGTCCAACCACGGGAGAGGCTGGTGAAGATCTTCCGGCCAGTTAATCTGTAGCTTCCATCGGCTAACGGTTCCGCGGTGGTGCCGGAGTCGAACAACATGGAATCGTTGCCCGCCTCAGAGATGCCGAAGGCGAAAACTTCCCCTTGTCCCGCTTCCTTGAGGACGAAGTCCAACGAGTTGTCCCCGCGCGCGGCCATGACCTGCGCGACGCCGGTCCACACCAAGTGCATATTGATGGCCAACGCTGTGGCCGGGGCGGCCGTGGCCAGCCGTTGCTGCAAGGCCGCTACAGCTTCGAGACCGAGTCCGAAGCCGCCGTCGGATGCGGGTACGAAAAGCTTCAGGTATCCGGCTGCAGCCAGATCCTGAAGGTCCTCATGGAAGAACTCGTTGTTTTGGTCGTAGGCGGCAGCACGGCCGCGCAGTCGCTCAAGCAGGTCGTCGGGGAGGATTTCCTCAGGAGCCATCACCAGGCCTCCTTCTGTTGTGGTCTAGTAGTTGCTCAGCAGCCTGTTCAGGACGCGGGCGCCGAACTGGAGGGACTCGGCCGGAACGCGCTCATCAACACCGTGGAACATGCCGGTGAAATCGAGTTCGTCAGGGAGCATCAAAGGGGCGAAGCCGTAACCGGTGATGCCGATCTTGCTCAACGATTTGTTATCCGTGCCGCCGGAGAGTGTGTAGGGAAGGACCTTCGCGCCGGGATCCTCCGAGTGAAGGGCGTCGATCATGGAGTCCACCAGGTTCCCGGCGAACGGCACTTCCAAGGACACATCCTTATTGACATAGCTGATGTCGATGCCCTCTCCCGCCAGTTCCTTGATGGTCTCGAACACCAGCTCCTGCTGGCCGGGCAGGGTGCGGCAGTCCACAAACGCCTCGGCCGACTCCGGAATGACGTTGTGCTTGTACCCCGAACGCAACAGCGTGGGGTTGGAGGTGTTTTGCAGCGTCGCACCCACAAAGCGGGCCACTGTGCCGAGTTCCTTCAGGATGATGTCCGGGTTGTCGGGATCGAAGTCGACGCCGGTCAGTTCGGTAACGCCGTCCAGGAACTGCCGCGTGGTGGGAGTGAGTTCCACCGGCCACTTGTATTCACCGATCCTGGTGACGGCAGCTGCCAAGCGCGTGACGGCGTTGTCGGTATTGATCTGGGAGCCGTGGCCCGCACGGCCGTGCGCCACCAGGCGAAGCCAGGAGAGGCCTTTCTCGGCTGTTTGCAACAGATAGGTCCGTTGACCGCCGATGGTGGCCGAGAAGCCACCCACCTCCGATATGGCCTCGGTGGCGCCGTCAAAAAGCTCACGACGGTGTTCGATCGCGTAGCGGGCGCCGTAGGTGCCGCCTGCTTCCTCATCGGCGAAAAACGCGAAGATGATGTCGCGCTTGGGTTTGCGGCCGGTCCGGGCGAAGTCGCGCATGACCGAGAGGATCATGGCGTCCATGTCCTTCATGTCCACGGCGCCACGGCCCCAGACCAGCCCGTCCTTCAATTCCCCGCTGAAGGGATCAACGCTCCATTGATCCTTGAGGGCGGGGACAACATCCAAGTGTCCGTGGACCACCAAAGCATCGGCCGAGGGGTCCTCGCCCGCCATTCGGGTGACGACGTTGGCGCGTCCGGGGGCGGATTCGAAAATCTCCGCCTCGAGGCCCACCTCGGTGATAAGGCCGGCCGTGTACTCGGCTGCCGCGCGCTCTCCCGGTCCGGAATCGTCCCCGAAGTTGGAGGAGTCAATACGGATCAGTTCCTGGCAGATCCGGACAACTTCATCTTCGGGGCGGATGACAGACATGGAAACTCTCCTTGCGTGGCTGGGCTGCAGTCTCGGCGATGTGCACTGCGGCTTTGGCAGCGTGACCATCGCGTATGCCATCAGCCTACTCATGGGGCGCGCTCCCCGTCAGGAATGCATGGCGCCGGAAGTCCCCGGGTGTCCCCCGGCGCCCGCCTGACCAGCGCCGATTTTTCCGCCGCCGGAAACCGTGTTAGAGTTTTTCTCGCTGCTTCGGAGGAAAGTGAAGCACCGGAAGGTGCAAAACGGCTCATCCGAACACCACCTGCGCGGGTGGCGGAATGGCAGACGCGCTAGCTTGAGGTGCTAGTCCTCGAAAGGGGGTGGGGGTTCAAGTCCCCCTCCGCGCACTATCGCAAGGCCTGGAATCCACGGATTCCGGGCCTTGTTTTGTCTCCCGATCATTCCCTCTTGCTACAGAGCGCCCGCCTGGCTGCAGGTTTTGAGCCCGAGGCATCAGATCAGGGTTAACGACGACGGCGGCGGCGGCCACCCCAAGGTGACCGCCGCTGTTCAGTTTCCGGAATTTCAGTTTCCGGAACGTTTCGGCTTGATCAGCCCGTTCATCCGAGCGCGGCCACAGCGCCGGTGAAGTGGCGACGACCGCTGCGGGCATTCCACGCTACGTACTCCGAACGTTCCCAACTTCCGGAACCTGACTGGACCGTGGAAATATCCACGGCGACGCGCGCAGGAAGGAACACTGGCGCTTCAAAGGCGACGTCCCAGGTAAAGGAGTCAGCTTTGACGGCCCCCACATCGGCCAGCGCGCGCGAGGCCAGGTACATTCCGTGGGCAATGGAACCACGCAAGCCCAATGCCTTGGCGGAAAGGACGCTGAGGTGGATCGGGTTGAAATCGCCGGAGACTGCGGCGTAGCTTCGCCCCGTGTCCAAGCCGAGTTGCCACAGCGCGGTGGGATTTGGAGGCGAGAAATCAGCGGATGCCGATGCTCCGTTCGTAGTTCCTGCTTTGTCGATGCCCGGCAGGAAGACACCCTTGGCCAGATAGGTGGAGACACCTCGCCACATCAGTTCGCCGGTAGTGCCGGAATGGACTTCCGCCACAACATCCACCTGGGTTCCTGCCTTGTGGCCCGCGAGGTTTTCAGCCCGGGAACGGACGTCCAAGGCCTCCGAGAAGGCAATGGGCATACGCTGTTCCACATGGTTCTTCAGGTGGATCATGCCCAGGAGCGGCAACGGGAAATCATCCCGGTTCATGACGCTCAAAGACACCGGGAAGGCCAAGGCATGAACGTATCCGGCCGGCAGGGTGTCACTTGCCGTCTCCCCTACCAAGTGTTGGTAAGCGGTCAGGTTTCCCACGTCTGCCCGGACGTTTCTCACTTCATGGCTGACCGATGGCAGATGATGCTGGTCCGTTGATGCTCCCAGCACCCGGCGCCGCGCAGCGGTGGCCGCCGCATTGACGTAGAGCTTGGACAGCGAGGGCAACTCCCCCAGGATGACTGGTTGGGGCTTGGTCATGCTCCCACCAATTGTTGCCCGCAGACCCGGAGCACCTGGCCGGAGATTCCGCCTGCGGCGTCACTGGCCAGGAAGGAGATGGTCTCGGCGACATCCCGGGGCTGCCCTCCCTGCTTGAGCGAGTTGAGCCTCCGGGCAGCCTCGCGGATGGCAAAGGGCATCCGCGCCGTCATTTCCGTTTCAATGAAGCCGGGGGCCACCGCGTTGATGGTTCCATCGAAGGCTGCCATCAGGGGGGCCGTGGACCTCACCATGCCAATGACGCCGCCCTTGGAGGCGCCGTAGTTGGTTTGGCCCCTGTTTCCGGCGATGCCGCTGGTGGAAGCAACCGACACGATGCGTGGTGCGTCCTTGAAGTGTTCAGAGGCAAGAAGGGCCTCGTTGATGTTCAATTGGGCGGCAATATTGACTGCGATGACCGACTGCCACCGGCTTTCGTCCATGTTCGCCAGCAGCCTGTCGCGGGTGATTCCGGCGTTGTGCACAACGATGTCAAGCCGGCCGTGGCGTGCCACGGCGTGTTCGATGATTCGGTGCCCGGCGTCGTCGCGGCTGATGTCGAGCTGCAGGGCCGTGCCCCGAACCTCGTTGGCAACTGCTGCCAGGTGGTCCCCGGCCGCCGGAATGTCCACCGCAACTACAATGGCGCCGTCGCGGTGCAGCGTGCGGGCGATGGCAGCTCCAATACCCCGGGCCGCACCGGTGACTACTGCGACCTTGCCTGCCAGGGGCTTATCCGGGTTGCCCGGCAAAGAACCGGACGTTGATCCCACTGTCAGGAACTGTCCGTCAACGTAGGCTGAACGCCCGGACAGGAAGAACCTGAGTGCGCCCAAGGCTGAGGGGCTGGTGGTGGCGAGGTCGTCGTCGAGCAGTATGCCGTTGGCGGTGGAACCGGCGCGCAGTTCCTTGGCCAAGGACCGAACAAGTCCATCAATCCCTTGGCGTGCAGCAGCCACGGCAGGGTTTGCGGCCGACTGTGGCGTCCGGGAGATGGTGACCACGCGTGCGTTGGTGCTCAGATCCCGCAGCGAAGTTCCTGCCGTCAGGACGGGCTTGGCGAGGTCACCGGGATGCTGGACGGCATCCAGGACCACAATGATGGCGCCAAGCTTTTCCTTGGGCAAGGCATTCCGCCGGACGTCAAGACCCCATCCGAGGAGCGTGGTGGCAAGGTCGTCGGCACCTGCGCTGTCCCCGTTGACCAAGACCGGGCCGGTGACCAGCGGGCTGCCGGGTTGGTACCGGCGAAGCTCCACGGGCTGCGGCAATCCGAGCCGTTTGGCAACGTCCTTGCCTAGTCCGTGGCTGACCAGTTGTGTGTATTTGTCCGTCATGAAGCTCCCCCTACGCTGCTTCCAGAAGGGCGACGACGCCCTGGCCGCCTGCGGCGCAGACGGAGATGAGGCCACGTGCCGGTCGCCCGTCCACGGATCCCTTCTCATGAAGCATTTTCGCAAGGGAGGCAACGATCCTGCCACCCGTAGCGGCGAAGGGGTGCCCGGCGGCCAACGACGATCCATTGATGTTGAGCTTGGCCCGGTCTACCTTTCCGAGCGCTCCATCGAGTCCAAGCCGGGTTCGGCCGAAGTCTTCGTCTTCCCAGGCTGCCAAGGTGCTCAGTACTGTCCCTGCGAAGGCCTCGTGGATTTCGAAGAAGTCGATGTCCTCCAGCGTCAAGCCGTGACGGGCCAACAGGCGCGGGACCGCGAAGACGGGCGCCATGAGGAGGCCGTCCTTGCCATGGACGAAGTCCACAGCCGCGGCTTCGCCGTCGAGGACGGTTGCGAGCTTGGGCAGGCCATGGAGGTCTGCCCACTCCTCCGTTGCCAGCAGGACGGTGGATGCGCCGTCAGTAAGGGGCGTGGAGTTCCCCGCCGTCATGGTCGCTTCTGCTCCGAGGTTCTTGCCGAACACCGGCTTGAGCGACCCGAGCTTCTCCAGGGTGGTGTCAGCGCGCAGGTTGGAGTCGCGGTTGAGGCCGCGGTAGGGAGTGATGAGGTCATCAAAGAAGCCGCGGTCATACGCGGCAGCGAGGTTGCGGTGGCTGTTGAAGGCAAGCTCATCCTGGGCCTCGCGCGTGATCTTCCATTGCGCAGTGGTCAGTGCCTGGTGCTCGCCCATGGAAAGGCCGGTGCGTGGTTCACCTGTATTCGGTGCATCCGGTGCCAGGTCCTTGGGACGGATACGGCCGATGATCTTCAGCTTCTGCACAGGGGTTTTGGCGCGGTTCAGGTCCAACAGGATCTCACGCAGCCCCTCGCTTACGGCGATGGGGGCATCGGATGCTGAGTCCACACCGCCGGCAATGGCCGAATCTATCTGCCCCAGTTTGATTTTGTTGGACAACCCGATCACTGTCTCAAGCCCTGTTGCGCAGGCCTGCTGGAGATCATAAGCGGGGGTCTCCGGTGACAGCGCCGATCCAAGGACGGCTTCCCTCGTGAGGTTGAAATCCCGCGAGTGCTTCAAGACCGCTCCGGCAGCTACTTCGCCGATGCGTTCGTCCTGCAGGCCGAACCGGGCGATGAGTCCTTCCAGGGCAGCTGTGAGCATGTCCTGGTTGGAGGACTTGACGTAGGCGCCGCCTGTGCGGGCGAACGGTATGCGGTTGCCGCCCACGATGACCGCCCGGCGGGGCGCCTGGGGGGTGAAGCCGGGTTCGCGGGTCCCACCCGTGGTGACGTCTGCTGCAGCCATGCTGGTCTCCTTCGATCAAATGCCAGTTACTGATACCCAGCGTACCTGATACGCTGGGTATCGTGAACAGTCGCCACCAGGAATTCGTCAGTGCCGCAACGGATGCGGAGAGTACAGCCGTCGACGGCCGGGCTGCCCGTTGGCAATCCCACCGCGAGGAGCGGCGCGGGGAACTCATCAGGCAAGCCCGCAAGGCTGTTCACCGGCTTGGAAGTGACGCATCCATGGAAGACATCGCAAGCGCTGCCGGTACGTCGAAGTCTGTCTTCTACCGCTATTTCCGTGACAAGGCAGGACTTCAGCAAGCCATGGGCGAGGTAGTGCTCGGGCAGATGCAGCGCCGCATGCAGGAAGCCGCCCAGTCCGCGCAATCACCCCGCGAAGGGCTGTTTGCCATGGTCTCCGCCTACCTGCAGATGGCCGAATCCAGCCCCCATGTCTATGCGTTCATCACTCGGCTCACGCCAGGTGAGGCTTCGGCCCAGGACGCCATTGCCGCGTCGGGCGCACTCGGAAATTTCTTCGAGCAAATCACTGAAATGATCGCTACCCCCATGCGGGAGTACCTGGGCAAAGAGAAGGAAGCGGTGATTGTGTACTGGCCCACCGCAGCCATCGGACTTGTCCGGAACGCCGGAGAAATGTGGCTGGGGAGCCCGGCCGGCAGCGGGAAGCCGGACCAGGAATCCATGGCCGCACAAATCACGGACTGGCTGTGCCTCGGCATTGCTCCAGCACTCAAGACATCTACCTGACACCAGCAATGACTCATCAGTTGTCGGAACCAAAGAAGGAAGCAACATGACTGAAGTAGTGGACCGGACCGCATCCGCCCAGCACCCCACCGGCGCAGGCAGCAAGGGTGCCGCTACCGCCGGCCCCGAGCCCGTGGTGGACGTTGCCGCGCTGGGCGAGCAACTCCTTGGCAAGTGGGCGCACATCCGCCACGAGGCCCGCAAAGTGGCAGGCAATCCGGCAGTGCAGAAGATTGAGGGCCTGCACCATACAGAGCACCGTGCCCGCGTATTCGAGCAGCTGAAATTCCTGGTGGACAATAACACCGTGCACCGTGCCTTCCCTACGCGGCTGGGCGGATCCGATGACCACGGCGGAAACATCGCCGGTTTCGAAGAGATCGTCACTGCCGATCCCTCCCTTCAGATCAAGGCCGGCGTCCAGTGGGGCCTGTTCGGCTCCGCGGTGATGCACCTGGGCACCGTGGAACATCAGGACAAGTGGCTCCCCGGCATCATGAACCTCGATATTCCCGGCTGTTTCGCCATGACCGAAACGGGCCACGGCTCAGACGTTGCCAGTATTGCCACCACTTCCACCTATGACGAGGCCAGCCGGGAATTCGTGATCAACACTCCTTTCCGGGCAGCATGGAAGGACTACATCGGGAACGCCGCCAACGACGGCCTCGCAGCCGTGGTGTTTGCCCAGCTGATCACCAAGAACGTCAATCATGGCGTGCATGCGTTCTATGTGGAACTCCGCGATCCAGCCACCAAAGAGTTCCTTCCGGGCATCGGCGGAGAAGATGACGGCATCAAGGGTGGCCTCAACGGCATCGACAACGGCCGCCTCCACTTCACGGAGGTGCGTATCCCCCGGACCAACCTGCTGAACCGCTACGGTGATGTGGCTGAAGACGGCACCTACTCCTCCACCATCGCGAGCCCGGGACGCCGTTTCTTCACCATGCTTGGCACCTTGGTCCAGGGACGCGTCTCCCTGGACGGCGCCGCAGTTGCCGCCAGCAAGCTGGCGCTCAAGACAGCCATCCAGTACGCAACCGAACGCCGTCAGTTCAACGCTTCCTCGGCAACCGATGAGGAAGTCCTGCTGGACTACCAGCGTCACCAGCGCCGCCTGTTCACCAGGCTGGCCACCACCTACGCGGCCAGCTTCGCCCATGAGCAACTCCTGCAGAAGTTCGACGACGTCTTCTCCGGCGCGCACGATACCGATGCCGACCGCCAGGACCTGGAAACGCTGGCGGCCGCGCTCAAGCCCCTGAGCACCTGGCACGCCTTGGATACCCTGCAGGAGTGCCGCGAAGCATGCGGCGGGGCCGGTTTCCTGATCGAGAACCGATTCGCTTCCCTGCGCGCCGACCTCGACGTCTATGTCACATTCGAAGGCGACAACACCGTCCTGCTGCAATTGGTGGCGAAGCGCCTGTTGGCTGATTACGCCAAGGAATTCCGCAGCGCCGATTTCGGCGTGCTTGCCCGTTACGTGGTGGACCAGGCAGCCGGCGTGGCCCTGCACCGGACCGGCCTCCGGCAGGTTGCCCAGTTTGTGGCCGATACCGGCTCCGTACAGAAGGCGGCCCTGGCTTTGCGGGACGAGGAAGGCCAGCGCACTCTCTTGGCCGACCGCGTTCAGTCAATGGTCGCAGAAGTCGGTGCTGCCCTGAAGGGTGCCAACAAGCTCCCCCAGCACCAAGCAGCAGCCCTTTTCAACCAACACCAGCACGAGCTCATTGAAGCGGCACAAGCGCATGCTGAGCTTCTCCAGTGGGAAGCCTTCACGGAGGCGCTGACACACGTTACTGACGAGGGAACCAAACAAGTCCTGACATGGCTCCGTGACCTGTTCGGCCTGTCCCTGATTGAGAAGCACCTCTCCTGGTATCTCATGAATGGAAGGCTTTCGATGCAGCGTGGCCGGACTGTTGGCACCTACATCAACCGCCTCCTGGTCAAGATCCGTCCGCATGCCGTGGATCTGGTGGACGCTTTCGGGTACGGTCCGGAGCACCTCCGCGCCTCCATTGCTACCGGGGCGGAGGCCGGCCGGCAGGACGCTGCGCGCAAGCACTTCCGCGAGCAGCGTGCCAGCGGCAGCGCTCCGGCTGATGAGAAGGCGCTTCTGGCCCTGAAGGCCTCCAAAGCCCGTTAGCAGCGTCCTGTTACCTTGCGGTGAACAGTTGCGGAACTGCTGAAAAACGACGACGGCGCCGTCCCCACCAAGGGGGCGGCGCCGTCGACGTTGGGCCTGCTGTTGGAGCGCTGATGGTTAGCGCAGGACCGAGCGGTAGACCTCAAGTGTGGTTTCCGTGATGGACTCCCACGAGAAGTGCTCCTCTGCGCGTCGACGCCCGGCAACTCCCATTTCGCGGGCACGGGCGGGATCGGCCACTACCTCGTTCAGGGCCGCGGCAAAGTCGCTGACGAACTTTTCCGGATCCAGGGGTGTTCCGGTTCCATCGGTGACCTGCTCGAGTTCGACCAGCAGCCCGGTTTCACCGTGTTGGACCACCTCCGGAATGCCGCCCGTGGCACTGGCCACCACGGCCGCGCCGCATGCCATGGCCTCGAGATTGACGATGCCGAGGGGCTCATAGATCGAAGGGCAGGCAAAAGCCGTGGCATGGCTGAGCACCTGGATGAGCTCCTTGCGGGGCAACATCCGCTCGATGAGGATGACCCCTTGGCGCTTGGCCTGCAGTTCCTCGATGAGGCGTGCAGTTTCAGCTGCAAGCTCGGGAGTGTCCGCGGCGCCAAGGCACAGCACCACTTGGACGTCGTCCGGCAGGCTCGATGCTGCGCGAAGCAGGTATGGCACCCCCTTCTGGCGTGTGTTTCGTCCTACGAAGACCACGCTGGGCTTGGCGGGATCGATGCCCAGCGCACAGATGGCATCATCTTCTTCATCGCGTTCCCAGAGGGAAACATCGATCCCGTTATGGACCACGCGAACTTTATCGGGATCCACGTCCGGGTAGCTGCGAAGGATGTCCTGGCGCATCCCCTCGGAGACGGCGATGATCGCTGCGGCTGCCTCATAGGCGGTCTTCTCCACCCAGGAGGAGAGGGCGTAGCCGCCGCCAAGCTGTTCAGCCTTCCACGGGCGCAGGGGCTCCAGGCTGTGAGCGCTGAGCACGTGCGGAATGCCGTGCAGCAGCGACGCGAGGTGACCGGCCATGTTCGCGTACCAGGTGTGCGAGTGGACAAGGTCCGCTCCCGCAATATCCGGAACTATCCTCAGGTCCACGCCGAGGGTCTGGAGGGCGGCGTTGGCCCCGTCCAGGTCCTCGGGCGTGGCGTAGGACGCCACGGACGCCCCATGGTAGTCGGCATCCCGGGGCGCACCGAAGGCCCGTACATGCAGGTCGACGTGCTTTGCCAGCACGCGGCTGAGCTCGGCAACGTGGACACCGGCACCGCCGTAAATTTCCGGAGGGAATTCTTTAGTCACAATGTCTATTCGCACGCTAACCAACGTAGTCGTTCCGGCGTATGTGTTCTAGTGTGAAAGAGTCCGGAAAATCGGACTTTTGGGGGATACGAAGACGTACAGGGAGCTGTGACCATGGCGTTGAAGAAAGTTCTGGCAATCGTATTGGCAGGCGGAGAAGGCAATCGACTGATGCCGCTGACGGCGGACCGGGCAAAACCCGCGGTTCCGTTCGCCGGCGGCTACAGGTTAATTGACTTTGCACTATCCAATCTCGTTAATTCGGGATATTTGAAAATTGTGGTACTGACGCAGTACAAATCGCACAGCCTTGACCGGCACATCTCCGAGACTTGGCGTATGTCCACGCAGCTGGGCCGCTATGTAGCCTCTGTTCCCGCTCAGCAACGCGTGGGCAAGAGTTGGTTCCTTGGTAGCGCCAACGCGATCTACCAATCGCTGAACCTCATCCACGACGACGCCCCGGACATCGTGGTTGTGGTCGGTGCTGACCACGTGTACCGCATGGATTTCTCCCAAATGGTGGAGCAGCACATTGCCAGTGGCGCGAAAGCGACGGTTGCTGCTGTGCGGCAGCCGCTGAACATGGCCAACCAGTTCGGTGTGATCGAAGTAGACCAGAACGATCCCCAAAAGATTGCCGCGTTTGTGGAGAAGCCGGCCAGCACCCCCGGGCTGGCGGCAGATCCCACGCAGTTCCTGGCCTCCATGGGCAACTATGTCTTCAATGCCGATGCCCTTGTTGAAGCTCTGCATGTGGACGCGGAGAGACTCGATACCAAGCACGACATGGGCGGGGATATCATTCCCTACTTCGTGGACCAAGGTGAGGCCGGCGTGTACGACTTCACGCTCAATGACATTCCGGGCGCCACCGATCGGGACCGGACGTACTGGCGCGATGTCGGTACCATTGATTCGTTCTATGACGCGCACATGGACCTCATCTCCCCCGTGCCGATCTTCAACCTCTATAACTCCGAGTGGCCCATCTACACCCGCCAGAGCATCTCGCCCCCTGCCAAGTTCGTCCGTGGCGAAAACAACACGGTGGGCACGGCCCTGGATTCCATTGTTGCCAGCGGTGTGGTGGTCTCGGGTGGAATCGTTGAAGGTTCCGTGATCTCCAACGACGCCTACGTGGCGGCCGGCAGCCGTGTCCAGGACTCTGTGCTGATGGACAAGGTCCGCGTTGGTGAAGGCGCGGTCATCAAACGGGCAATCCTGGACAAGAACGTCAAGGTCCCTGCCGGTGCAGCCATCGGCCTGGATCCGGCCCTGGACAAGGCCCGGGGTTACAAGGTCACCGAATCCGGCATCACCGTGCTGGCGAAGGGCCAAGTTGTTCCCGAACCCGGTGAAGCAGAGCTTGCCCTTTCGGCGCAGCACCGCCGTGGACTTCCTGAGGCTGTCAAGGCTGCCACCCATGACGATCCGGACATCCGGGACTCTGCCGAAAAGGTGGCAGCAGGAATCCAGTCACGCGTCGCGGACGCCGCAGCGCAGGGTGCCTCGCACTAAGCGCCGGACTCCCGGCTGACGCCGACAGAACCCGAGGCAGGCCACTGGCTCCCAAGGCTGTAAAATCAGGTCAATGAGCTCCACCGATCTGACGCCTGAAGAGATCCAGGCCTGCCTCAAGGTTCTGACCACGATCCACGTCTATGACGAAGAGCACCCGGACTACGTTGCAGTCCGTCGTGCAACCGGCAAGATGTTCAAAGCCGTCAAACGCCACCGCCGTGTCACCAAGCGCGATTCCATCGCCGAGGCCGATCGTGCCGTCCTCGCCCTGACGGCCACTGCAGCTCCCGACCGTATTGACGATGAAACCCGCGGCAACAAGCTGGCGCCCTCGGCTACCGGTGAAATTGCCGGGCACCTGATCCGCTCCCGTCCTTGCTACATCTGCAAAAAGCACTACACGCAGGTTGATGCCTTCTATCACCAGCTGTGCCCGGAATGTGCGGCGTTCAGCCACGGCAAGCGCGATGCCCGCACCGATCTCACAGGACGCAGGGCACTGCTGACGGGTGGACGCGCCAAGATTGGCATGTACATTGCGTTGCGCCTCCTCAGGGATGGCGCGCACACCACCATCACTACCCGCTTCCCCAAGGACGCTGCCCGTCGCTTCGCTGCCATGGAAGACAGCAGCGAGTGGCTGCACCGTCTCCGGATCGTCGGGATAGACCTCCGTGACCCGGCGCAGGTCATGGCTCTGACGGACTCCCTCAACGAGGCCGGGCCGCTGGACATCATCATCAATAACGCAGCCCAGACCGTGCGACGTTCCGGCAATGCCTACAAGCCCCTGGTGGACGCGGAGGACGAGCCCTTGCCGGCAGCTTTGGAAGCCGCCAACGGTGGTCCGGAGTTGGTCACATTCGGCCATGCCCATGACAAGCACCCGTTGGCCCTGGCCAGCAGTGTTACCGAACACCCGGTCCTGGCAGGGGATGCAATTACCTCGTTGGCACTCTCCACAGGATCGGCGTCTCTGGAACGGATCGAGTCGGGAACAGCGATCGACGCCGGCGGACTGGTTCCGGACCTCGCCTCCATTAACAGCTGGACCCAGGTGGTGGACGAAGTGGACCCCCTGGAGATGCTGGAGGTCCAACTCTGCAATGTCACGGCCCCCTTCCTGCTGGTCAGCCGCCTGCGCGATGCCATGAAGCGGTCCACCGCGCACAGGAAGTACATCGTTAACGTCTCGGCCATGGAGGGACAGTTCTCCCGCGCCTACAAGGGCCCCGGACACCCCCACACCAATATGGCCAAGGCCGCATTGAACATGATGACCCGCACCAGCGCCCAGGAAATGCTGGATTCCGACGGCATCCTCATGACCGCCGTGGATACAGGCTGGATCACCGACGAACGTCCGCACTACACCAAGGTCAGGCTCATGGAAGAAGGCTTCCATGCTCCTTTGGACCTGGTGGACGGCGCCGCGCGTGTCTACGACCCCATTGTGATGGGCGAGAAAGGCGAGGACCAGTACGGTGTCTTCCTGAAGGACTACAAGCCCTCGCCCTGGTGATAATCGCACGACTTTGAGTACAGATAAGGCCCTTAAGAGAGTCACTCTTAAGGGCCTTATCTGTAACAAAAACTGCTATGCGAGGCGGGTGATCTCCACCGAAACGGCGAGACCCGAACCGCCCCCTCCGGACAGGATGCCCTTCAAAGGTGGAACGTCGCGGTAGTCACGCCCGCGGGCCACCGTGACGTGGTAATCACCTGCCGGCTTGTGGTTGGTGGGGTCCCAGCTTCGCCATTCTCCGTCCCACCATTCCAGCCACGCGTGTGACTGGCCGGCAACCGTTTCGCCGATGTCGGCCGAGGACCTTGGATGGATGTACCCGGAAACATAGCGGGCCGGGATGCCGCTGCAACGCAGCGCCCCGATGGCCAGGTGTGCCAGGTCCTGGCAGACGCCCTGGCGTTGCGACCACGCCTGCTCCGCATTGGTGGTTACTCCGGTGGTGCCCTTCATATAGGTCATCTCACCGGCCATCCAGGCGAAGACGGCCAAGGCAGCCTCATGGGGATTCTTTCCGTCCACAACACCGGGAACAATGCCCAAAACCTCCTCGCCCGGTCCACTGAGCCGGGACTGGGGCAGCCAATCGCTGAACTCGTCCTGGACCTTGTCCGAAGCAATGACGTCCCACCCAACAATGTCGTCCTCGACCGCCACACGCTCGGTACGGTGGACCTCCACGGTGGCCGTGGCGAGGACCTCGAGGCTTTCATGCGGCATTTGCATATCGAAGGCCGTCACCCGGGTGCCCCAGTAATCGCGGTAGGTGCTGACCGAGGCCTGGTTGGGTGAAACTTTCAGGGACGACTCGAGGACCACCTGCTGGCCGTCGGTCAAGGGGGTCATCCGGGCCTCGTTGTAGGACAACGTCACTCGGCGGTTGTACTTGTACGCCGTCTTGTGGACGATGCTCAGCCGGGTCATGAAACTTCTCCCACCCAGGCATGCTCATCAGCCTGATTGAAGTACTTACGGGAAATTGCGTCGGACGCCTGCGTCACGGCCTTCTGCACACGTTCCATGTGCTCGGGCAGCTCGGACATGAGGTCGTCGGTTCGGTGGAACTCGAGGAACGTCCGGGCCTGGCCAACAATGCGCCGGGCATCATTGATGAAGCCCACGCGCTGGGCTGAAGGGTCCAGCTTCGCAAGGCATTCATCGGCATCGCGCAGGGCGTAAACGATGGACCGCGGGAACAAGCGGTCCAGCAGCAGGAACTCCGCGGCGTGCTGGTCGCCGAAGGCAGCCCTGCGCGTGCGGATGAACGACTCATAGGCGCCGGCGCACCGGAGCATGTTGACCCAGGACATTCCCGCAGACTGGACGTCGCGCGTTGAGAGCATGCGGGCAGTCATGTCCGCGCGTTCCAGGGAACGGCCCAACACCATGAACAACCAGCTCTCGTCATGGCTCACGGTGGTGTCCGCGAGACCGCGGACCATTGCTGTCCGCTCCAGGACCCAGTTGCAGAAACGGTAAGTTCCCACCACGTCCTTGCGATGCTGGTTGAGGCCGTAATAAGTGGTGTTAAGGCTTTCCCAGAGGGACTGCGAGACGGTTTCCCGGGCACGCCGCGCATTCTCGCGTGCTGCACCCAAGGATCCGGCAATGGAGGACGCGCTCTGCTTGTCGTAGGCCAGGGCATGCAGGAGTTCAGGGAGTCCGAAGTCCTCGCTCTGGGGCTTGGCACCCATGACGGCCAGGAGCTCCCGGGCCACACTCCGCTGTTCTTCAAGGGGCAGGTGGTTGAGTCGTTCGAGGTGGACGTCAAGGATCCTGGACGTGCCATCGGCGCGTTCTACGTAGCGTCCGATCCAAAAGAGAGACTCAGCAATACGGCTCAGCATGGAACTGCCTCCTTCGAGTGGTGCAGGTCGAAGTTCAAGTGGTGGTGGAGCGGGGTCACTGTTGCTGCTCCGTTTGGCGGTCACGCCAATTGCTTTCCACGGGCCACACCGATACCTGTTCACGGACGGTGACCGACTGGCGTGGGATGACCTCGGCGGGAAGTTTCGGCGAGTCGGCCAGGACCCAGGTGTCCTTGGAACCGCCGCCCTGGCTGGAGTTCACTATCAAGGAGCCTTCCTTGAGTGCCACCCTGGTCAGTCCCCCGGGAAGGACCCAGACGTCGTCGCCGTCGTTGACTGCGAAGGGCCGGAGGTCGACGTGGCGGGGACCAAATTTGTCCCCGGAAAGCGTCGGCACGGTTGACAGCTGCAGGACCGGCTGGGCGATCCACCCGCGGGGATCGGCGATGACCCGTTTACGCAGGGCTTCAAGCTCGTCCTTCGTGGCATCAGGTCCGATCACCAACCCCTTGCCGCCTGAGCCGTCCACCGGCTTCACCACCAGTTCGTCAAGGCGGTCCAGCACATGCTCCCTGGCTTCCTTTTCCTCAAGCCGGAAAGTGTCAACGTTGGCGATGATCGGCTCTTCGTGAAGGTAGTACCGGATCAGGTCAGGGACGTAACTGTACACGAGCTTGTCATCAGCTACGCCGTTGCCTACAGCGTTGGCTATCGTCACTCCCCCGGCGCGTGCTGCGTTGACCAGCCCGGGGCATCCCAGCATGGAGTCGGAACGGAACTGGAGGGGATCCAGGAAGTCGTCGTCGATGCGCTTGTAGATGACGTCCACTCGCTGTTCACCCGCGGTGGTCCGCATGTATACACGGTTGCCGCGGCAAATGAGGTCACGGCCTTCCACCAGTTCAACGCCCATGAGACCGGCAAGGAGCGTGTGCTCAAAGTAGGCGCTGTTGAAAACGCCCGGCGTCAGGACCACCACGGTGGGATCGTCCACACCCGCCGGTGCAGTCTTGCGAAGTGCTGAAAGAAGCCGCCGTGGATACTCTTCCACGGGGCGGATGTGCTGCTGGCCGAAAGCCTCGGGCAGGCCCTTGGCCATGGCCCTTCGGTTCTCCAGGACGTAGCTGACGCCGGAGGGAACCCGGACGTTGTCCTCGAGCACCCTGAAGGTCCCGGCAGCGTCACGGACGACGTCGATGCCCGAGACATGGACGCGGACACCGCCGGATGGTTCGAATCCGTGGACTGCACGGTGGAAGTGCGCGCTGGTGGTGATGAGTTGCCGAGGGATCACGCCATCGGTGACTACGGCCATCCGTCCGTAGACATCGTTGAGGAAAGCCTCCAGGGCTTTGACCCGCTGTGCTACGCCACGTTCGAGGACGTTCCACTCATCGGCAGGAATGACGCGGGGCACAATGTCCAGCGGGAAGGGGCGTTCCTCCCCCGCGTAGTCGAACGTGACTCCACGGTCCAAGAACGTGCGTGCCATGGAATCGGCCCGGGCGGTCACGTCGGCCAGGGACAGCTCCCTGAGGGCGCCGGAAACCTGACCATAGGATCTTCTGGCAACGTGGCCTTGGGCAAACATCTCGTCATAGGCACCACTGCGCGCTGCGGCCTCGGAGTAATCCTGGAATAGGTCAGACATGGGATTCAGGTAATCACCTTTTTGAGTCGAGCGCATTACGCACTGATTGTGTCGCGGTTTCCGGATGCTCCCGGTTCGCCTTTCCCTGCCTTCATCCGGCAGGGTTGAGGCATGCCCTTCAACAGTCCTGCGTCCCAGGTGTCCCGGCTGGGGCCCGGGTTGGTCCTGAGCGTCGCCGCTACGGGTCTTGCCTTCGCAATCCACACCGTACTTCCGGCGGTTCCCGCCATGACACTCGCTGTTGCTTTGGGCCTGCTCTCAGCAAATATACCGGGCACGGCGGTCCTGACCGCGGGGCGCGCCCGGCCCGGACTGGACTTCGCGGGGAAACACCTCATGCGTGCCGGGATTGTCCTGCTGGGACTCAAAGTCAGCATCGGCGATGTCCTGGGACTCGGCTGGCTGGCACTGCTGCTGATCGCCGGTGTGGTCCTGGTGAGTTTCGCGGGAACCTATGGCCTTGCCCGCTTGTTGCGCCTGCCCGGCGAGGCGGCTTTGTTGATTGCCACAGGATTTTCCATCTGCGGTGCTTCGGCGATTGGTGCCATGGCGGCAGTACGGCGCATCAGGCATCAGGATACTGTCCTGCCGGTAGCTCTGGTGACCCTCTGCGGCACGTTGGCCATTGGCGTGCTGCCGCTGCTGATGCACCCCCTGGGCCTGTCTCCTGAACAGTTTGGTGCCTGGACCGGTGCGTCCGTCCACGATGTCGGCCAGGTGGTGGCCACCGCCCAAACCGCGGGGACCTCCGCGCTGGCGATCGCCGTCGTCGTGAAATTGACCAGGGTTGTCCTGCTGGCGCCGATAGCGGCAACGGCGGGGCTGCACCAACGCATCCTCCACCTTCGTGAGCGCGCCAACGGCGTCGCGGACGAGTCGGGCAGCAGGGATGGCAGGTTTCCTCCGATCGTCCCCCTCTTCGTGGTGGGTTTCCTCGCCATGGTCGCTGTTCGATCGTTGGGTTGGGCGCCGCCGGCGGCCCTGGAGATCGCCGCGGCGGTACAGGACATCCTTCTGGCGACTGCCCTCTTCGGACTGGGTTCGGCCGTACGCATCAGGACCCTGATCCACACAGGCGGCCGCGCTGTCCTGGTAGCTTTGGGCTCGTGGCTGCTCATCGCATCGCTGGGCCTGGGGGCCGCTTTGATCATGATTAGATAGCTGTGTGTCGAATCACAATCTCTCGCGCGATGAAGCCGCTACCCGTTCAGCCCTGATCACCACCCACAGCTACGACGTCACGCTCGATGTCCGCGACGCGGAAGATCCCGCAGTCCCCGGTTACCCGAGCACCAGCACCATCACCTTTTCTGCCGCACCGGGCTCCGCCACGTTCCTGGATTTCATCCATGGCGGCGTCCAGTCCGTGATCCTCAACGGCCAGCCGCTGGACGTCGGGTCGGTGGTTGACCGCCACAGGATTACCTTGGAAGGACTGGCGGCGGAAAATACCGTGACCGTGACCGGAACAGCGCTCTACAGCCGCTCCGGTGAAGGCATGCACCGCTTTGTTGATCCCGCTGATGGCCAGTGCTACCTCTACACGCAGTACGAGCCCGCGGACAGCCGACGGGTCTTCGCCAACTTTGAACAGCCGGACCTCAAGGCCGAATTCACTTTCCATGTGATCGCCCCGGCAGGCTGGGAAGTCGCGTCCAACGGGGTGGAGGAATCGCGGTCTCCGGATAGCGGCGGTGCCGCCCGCTGGGACTTCGCCGCCACCCAACGGATGTCCACGTACATCACCACCGTGCTCGCCGGGCCTTACTTCAAGGCCACGGACCACTGGGGAGCAACGCTCGACGACGGCACCCGGCTTGAGGTGCCGCTGGCACTCTTCTGCCGGGCCTCTTTGGCGGAATCCTTCGACGCCGACGAACTGTTCCGATTGACCAAGAGCGGCCTGGCCTTCTTTAACGATCTGTTCGACTACCCCTACCCGTGGGGCAAATACGATCAGGCCTTTGTGCCCGAGTACAACCTCGGAGCCATGGAAAATCCCGGGCTGGTGACGTTCACGGAGAAATATGTCTATGCCTCCCGTGCTACTGATGCCCAATACCAGGCCCGGGCCAACACACTAATGCACGAGATGGCGCACATGTGGTTCGGCGATCTGGTGACCATGAACTGGTGGGACGACCTCTGGCTCAAGGAATCGTTCGCGGACTATATGGGGACGCTTGGCGTGGACCGTGCCACCGATTGGGACACCGCATGGGTCAACTTCGCCAACAAGCGCAAGGCCTGGGCGTACGTCCAGGACCAGTTGCCCACGACGCACCCCATTGTGGCCGACATTCCTGACCTTGAAGCGGCCAAGCAGAACTTTGACGGGATTACGTACGCCAAGGGTGCTTCCGTGCTTAAACAACTGGTGGCCTACGTTGGCTTTGATGCCTTCATTGCCGGCTCCCGGCAGTATTTCAGGGATCACGAATTCGGAAATACTTCCCTGAAGGATCTGCTCCAAGCCCTTAGCACTGCGTCCGGAAGGGATCTCGGCGAGTGGGCCGGCCAATGGCTGCAGACCTCCGGTATCTCTACCCTTTCCGCAGAGATCGTGGACGACGCCGGCGTCCTTGGCGCCGTCACGCTTAGGCAGGATGCCCTGGACCCCATAACCGGCCATCAGGAACTCCGCCCGCACCGGCTGCGCCTGGGACTCTATGACGCTGATGCCGCCGGCAGGCTCGTCCGCTCCGAAAGCCTCGAAGTGGATGTGGCGGGCCCCAGCACATTGCTGCCTGAGTTGAACGGCAAGCGACGTCCAGCCTTGCTTTTGATCAATGATGATGACCTCAGCTATGCCAAGGTCCGTCTGGACCCACGCTCCGAACATACAGTCCGGACCTCGCTGGACAAGATCAGCGATCCCATGGCCCGCGCCCTCTGCTGGACCGCGTTGTGGGACTCCGCCCGTGACGGAGTGACGCCCGCTGTGCGCTATGTGGCGGCGGTAGAGCAGTTTGCGTCCGCGGAGACCGGCATAGGGGTCTTGTTGAACGTGCTGGGTAATGCTTCGGGCGCCATTGAACGTTATGTCCCTGCGGGAGCCCGGGAAGGGGTCCGAAAAGACTTCCTGGCAGTGGTGGCTGACAGGATGAAAGCCGCGGATCCCGGTTCCGACCATCAGCTGGCCTGGGCCAGGACCCTCGCGGACGTATCCCGGCACGGGGACAGCGAACTCCCCTTGCTCCGGGGAATCCTGGACGGCAGCATCGTCATTGAAGGATTGGCTGTCGATGCAGAACTACGTTGGAGCCTCTGGCAGGCTTTGGCAGCCCATGGCCACGCGTCCCGCGCCGAATTGGACCGGGAACTGCAGGCAGACAAGACCGCCTCCGGAAGCGAGGGTCATGCCCTGGCGTCGGCATCCATTCCCGATGCTTCAATCAAGGCAGCTGCCTGGGATTCCACAGTCAACAGCACTGGGCTTTCCAACGAGATCCTCAGCGCAACCATCACCGGCTTGATGACAGCCCCGGCGTCCCTCCTGGAACCCTATGTGGAACGCTATTTCGAATGCGTCGAACGGGTGTGGGCGGAACGCAGCATCGAAATTGCCGGCAGGATTGTGCGCGGCTTGTTCCCGGGCGTCCAGGACCTGGCGGAGGGCATGGAGCCGTCCGAGCACCCGGTTCTGGTCCGCACTGACAGTTGGTTGACCGACCACGCTGACGCTCCCCGGGCACTCCGCCGACTAGTGATCGAGCAGCGAAGCCACTTGGCACGGGCCCTGACGGCACAAGCTGCCAAGGGCTAGTTCCCGGCAGGGGCTAGGGAACCCTGTTCAACCACTCTTCGGTACCGAACTTCGCCTCCACGCGTTTACCCGCCTCATCGAGCTCGCCCTCGGTGAGGCGGGACTCCACGGCACCATAGCGTTCCATGAAGACTTCCTGCATTGCCTCAAGGATGGCTGCCCGGGCCAGCCCTGTTTGGCGTCGCAACGGATCAACACGCTTCTTGGCGCTGCGTGTGCCCTTGTCGGAGAGCTTTTCCTTACCGATACGCAGGACGTCCACCATCTTGTCTGCATCGATGTCGTAGCTCATGGTGACATGGTGAAGCATGCCCCCGTTGGCGAGGCGCCTTTGTGCTGCGCCCCCGATCTTGCCTTGATCGGTGGCGATGTCGTTGAGGGGAACGTAGAAGGCGGAGATCCCCAATTTCTCCAAGGCTGCCATCACCCAGGCATCCAGGAACGCGTAGGAATCGGCAAAACTGATGCCGTCCACCAACGTCTGTGGCAGGTAGAGCGAGTAGGTGATGCAGTTGCCGGCTTCCATGAACATGGCGCCGCCGCCGCTGATGCGTCGGACCACCTTGATACCGTGTCGGGAAACCCCTTCCGGGTCCACTTCATTACGCACTGACTGGAAGCTGCCAATCACCACTGACGGCTCTTCCCAATCCCAGAAGCGCAGCGTGGGATTGCGCAGCCCCGCACCTATTTCCTCGGTGAGGACCTCATCAAGTGCGACGTTTAGCTCGGTGGGCAGGACGGACGGCGGGATGACTTCCCATTGGTGGTCGGCCCAGCTGGTGGCTTTGGACAGCGCCCGCCGGACGGTGATAGCCACGGCTTCTGCAGAAAAGCCGAACAGTACTGCGTCCCCGGGCAGCCCCGCGGTGACCGCTGCGGCGATGTCCGCCGCCGTTGAATCTTCCCTCAGGCCGGTGAGTGCCGCGTTGATGTCCTGGAGGGCCTCGTCGGGTTCCAGGAAGAAGTCGCCGCTGAGGGAGACGTTGGTGAACTTTCCACCCACTACATCCAGATCCACCACCACGAGTTTGCCGCCGAGGACTTTGTATTCGCCGTGAAGGCGGGTGTCGGCGTCGTCGTTCGGTGTTTCAGGTGTGGGCTGGGAAGTCATGCTGTCCATCTTGCCGGAAAAAGCAAAGGCCCGCATTGCCGAAAAATCCGGCAATGCGGGCCTTGAAAGCCTTGGGGTGAAGTGGGTTACTTCTTGCCGCCGAAGCCCTTGAAGCGGGCGTTGAAGCGCTCGACGCGGCCAGCGGAGTCCATGATGCGCTGCTTGCCCGTGTAGAACGGGTGGGACTCCGAAGAGATTTCGACGTCGATAACCGGGTAGGTGTTTCCGTCTTCCCACTCAATGGTCTTCGAGGAAGACACGGTGGACTTGGTCAGGAACTGCGTACCGGAAGCCAGGTCGTTGAAAACAACAGCTTCGTACTTCGGGTGGATATCAGACTTCATAATGGGACCTTTTGTTCACGCAACTGGATTTTGCCAGCTGCCAGGTATGAATGGAGGTGGTCCGGTTGTTGCAGGACGAATAATCCAGCAGCCGGGCCAACAACCAATCATAGCGGAAACCCGGCCGCCGAACTAACCGCTGTCAGTCCCGTGGACGGAGTTCCCAGAAGGCCACAGCCGATGCGGCAGCGACATTGAGTGAGTCAACGCCCGCGCGCATCGGAATCTTGACTGCGAGGTCAGCTGCGGCCAACGTGTCCTGGCTCATGCCGGGACCCTCCGTGCCGAGCACCAAGGCCAGTTTGGGGTACTGCTTTGCGGCAAGATCGTCCAGGTCCAACGCGTCCTCGGTCAACTCCATTGCCGCTACCTTGAAGCCTTGCTCCTTGAGTCGGACCAGGTCGCCAGGCCAGCTTTCGAGCCTGGCCCAGGGAACCTGGAACACCGTGCCCATGCTGACCCGGACACTGCGCCTGTACAAGGGATCCCCGCATCGCGGGGAGACAAGGACGGCGTCCACGCCCAATGCTGCGGCGGAGCGGAAGATTGCCCCCACATTGGTGTGGTCAACAATGTCCTCAAGCACGGCAACACGTTGCGCATTGGCCAGCAGCACCTCCAGCGGGACGGGGGCCGGGCGCTGCATGGCCGCCATTGCTCCGCGGTGCAGGTGGAAACCTGTGATCTCTTCCAAAAGGGATGCCTTGCCGATGAACACGGGAACGTCGGGATAGTCCTGGAAGACGTCGTCGAGGTCTTCCAGCCATTTCTCCGCCAGGAAAAAGGAGCGGGGCTGGTGTCCGGCGGCCAGCGCCCTGCGCAGGACCCTGGACGATTCGGCGATGTACATGCCCTCTTCGGGCTCACGCAGCTTACGGAGGTGGACATCGGTAAGCGTGGTGTAGTCGGTCACGCGTGGATCATCCGCGGACTCAAGGTAATGGAAAGTCACCGGGCGATTATTTCAGCAGGTTGGCGATCATGAAGCCGAGGGCGACGATGCCAAGGGTGAAGATCACGGCGCGGAGGACGCGCGGGGACAACTTCCGGCCCACTTTTGATCCCACCAACCCGCCGATCGTGGAGCTGACGGCAATGAGGAGAACAACCAACCATTCAATGCGGTCGAAGGCGAAGATCAGGTAGGAGATTGCTGCCACCATGTTTACGCCGAGCACCAGGATGTTCTTCATGGCGTTGGCATTTTGCATTGTTCCGCTGAGGAACACACCAAGGATGCCTACCAGCAAAATCCCCTGTGCCGCCACGAAGTAGCCACCGTAGACGCCGGCAAGATAGACGAGCACAACCAAGAGGATTCCGTGGCTGCGGTCCCGGATGGCATGTTCCGGGTTTTGCTCCCGGCTCCGGACCCAGGCCTGCAGCTTGGGCTGGAACAGGACCATAAGGAGGGCCATGACCAGCAGGACGGGCGCAACGTAGTGGAAGACCTTCTCCGGCAAGTGCAACAGAAGCCATGCACCGGTAATGCCGCCCAGCAACGAGGCAGGCAGCAGCTTCATCAGCTGCCGTCCCCGGCCGGCCAATTCGCGGCGATACCCCCAGGCTCCGGCCGCTGTGCCTGCCACCAGCCCCATGGCGTTGCTCATGGACGCAACCACTGGTGTGATGCCGATGGCTATGAGCACAGGAAAAGTGACCAGGGTGCCGGAACCAACCACTGCGTTGATGGTGCCGGCCCACAAGCCGGCGAAAATGACCAGGATGCTGCTAAGGATTTCCATTGTCGTCTATGGACCCGACCTAGCGGCGGGCAGTGGCCGTGTAGCGGCCACTGTTTTCAGAAACATCCAGGGGCAGGCCGAAGGTGTTGCTGAGATGTTCGTCGGTGAGGACTTCCTTGATGGGGCCGGCAGCCACAACTCCACCTTCGCGCAGAAGCATGGCATGGGTGAATCCGGGCGGCACTTCTTCAAGGTGGTGGGTGACCAGGACCATCGCGGGAGCCGCTTCATCGCTGGCGAGTTCGCCGAGCTTGTGCACCAGTTCCTCCCTGCCGCCTAAATCCAGTCCCGCGGCCGGTTCGTCCAAAAGCAAAAGTTCGGGGTCGGTCATGAGGGCGCGGGCAATCTGCACACGCTTTCGCTCCCCTTCGGACAGGGTGGCGAAGGTCCGGTTCAGGAGCGGACCCATCCCCCAGTCGTTCAGCAGGCCAAAGGCACGTCGCTCGTCGTCGCGCTCGTAACCTTCACGCCAGCGTCCGGTCACACCGTAGGCAGCGGTGACCACCACGTTCAGGACGTTCTCATGCTCTGGAATCTGGGTGGCAAGCGCCGCCGAGGAGAGTCCGATGCGGGGACGAAGTTCGAAGACGTCCACGCGACCCAAAACTTCATCAAGGATCCCCGCCTTCCCGCTGCTGGGGTGGAGGCGGGCTGCAGCAATTTGGAGAAGGGTGGTCTTGCCGGCGCCGTTCGGACCCAGGATGACCCAGCGCTCCCCTTCGTTGACCTGCCAGTCAACCTTGTCCAGCAGGGTTTTCTTGCCTCGGACAACGCTGACGGAAGCCAATTCCAGAACATCACTCATAGCAGTAGACACTAGGACAAAAATCCATATGACTGATAACCGGTCACTTCGCACTGGCGCCGTCCGAAACGAATTCGGGTGGAAGTGTTGCGCTCAGTAGGATTGAGGCCATGACTTCGAACTTGGCTGCGGTCAGCTATGGCGTGCATCTGTCCCCCGAATCCCTGGTGAACCTTCGGAAGGTACTGGCTGACGCCGGCGTCGCAGTGTCATCGGAATCACAAGCAGGCGACCACCGCTTCCGTGTCATGACCGCCGGTCTCGCTGCAGGTACGGAGGCGTCGGCGGATCTTGAAAGCGTTCGGCGCCACGTTGCTGCTGCAGCCAGTGCAGGTATTGATACAGCCATAGTTCCCGAAGACCTGCGTCTGGCGCCCCGGAAGCTCCTCATCATGGATGTGGATTCGACCCTGATCCAGCAGGAAGTCATTGAACTGCTGGCGGCCCACGCCGGCAAGCGCGAGGAAGTCGCCGCCGTGACCGAGGCCGCCATGCGGGGCGAGTTGGACTTCGCCCAGAGCCTCCATGCCCGCGTAGCCGTGCTTGCCGGGCTTCCCGTGGAGGTCGTCGAATCTGTCCGCCAGGAGGTGCGCCTCAGCCTTGGCGCTGCAGAACTCGTGGCCGCCTTCAAGGAAGCAGGGCACGTTGTGGCGGTGGTGTCCGGCGGCTTCAACCAGATCCTTCGTCCCATTGCCGAGGAACTTGGGCTGGACCACTGGATCGCCAACGAGCTTGAAATCGTCGACGGCGTGTTGACCGGCAAGGTACTCGGCGATGTCATCGACCGGGCAGCCAAGGAGAAGTACCTGCGCGAGTGGGCCGCCGCTGAGGGCATCAGCCTTGAGCACACCATCGCGGTGGGTGATGGCGCGAATGATCTGGACATGCTCAGCGCGGCAGGAATCGGTATCGCGTTCAATGCCAAGCCTGCTGTTCGCGCTGCAGCAGACGCTGCCATCAACATGCCTTACCTCGACGCTGTCCGGCATATCGCCAACGTCTGACTCCGGCTATCCCCCGCGCCGGCGCTGACCTGTCGGCACACCCGCATGCTGTTGTGGGTGACTTTGTGGTGCCCACCAAGACCCATCCCGATCGCGAGGGCCCATCCCGATGCTGGTTACTTCCGGTGATCCCTATTGCGAAACAACAATTTGAATTTCGTGACGCTGTTATTCTCACTATTTATCAAATCGTCATTATCGGAACATTCGCTGCTGATAGTTGTTCGATAATTGTGCGTTCTTACTGCTCTGCGGGTATTTGCTGTGTAGAGTTAAAAACTCAACAAAGAAACCCGTAGAACATGCGGCAGTCCTGAATGATGGAAGTGCAGGGTCAGTAAGTGAACCGTTCGGAGCGTACGTGGAAATGGTGGAAACGCAGCGAAGGATTTGAATCCACTGCAACACCTCTCCACGAGATCATCCGGGAGCGGCACCCTGATGCGGTGGCAACGGGGATGGCTCCCAATCAATGGGATGCAGGCCCCGGGACAACCTCCTACCCGGAAATTCCCTCGGTGTATTTCATGGCTGCCAGCGGTGACACAACAGAACAGGAAGAACTGATTATGAGCTCACTTGACGAGGCTACGAAGCAACTGCTGTCCATTGAAGGTGCCACGGGCGCAGCCATTGTTGATTACACCAGCGGAATGGCCCTGGCCCAGGGCGGCAACCCCGGCTTCGACCTGGGAGTCGCTGCGGCTGGA
Source organism: Arthrobacter sp. R3-55 (assembly GCF_054161505.1). NCBI lineage: Bacteria > Bacillati > Actinomycetota > Actinomycetes > Micrococcales > Micrococcaceae > Arthrobacter > Arthrobacter sp. R3-55. The sequence goes on from NZ_CP096423.1 coordinate 2,239,571, forward strand.
AACTCCAATGTTGTCAGCTCCAAGCTCCGCACCATGGCCGACCTTGGCTTGGACAGCAACATTGAAGACGTCCTCATCACACTGGACACCCAGTACCACCTGATCAACGTCCTGAACTCGGCAGGATCCAAGGGGCTCTTCGTCTATCTGGTGTTGGACCGGACCTACGCCAACCTCGCGCTGGCGCGTCACAAGCTCAACAACATCGCCAAGGCTGTTGCCATCTGATCTCCAGGTCATAACCGTGAAGGGCGGCCGCGAATATATCGCGGCCGCCCTTTTGGTCTGTCCCGCCGGACTGCTCAGACTTTCACTCGGCGTGCCTCACTGCCACCGGATTCGAACTTGACGCCCAGCATATGGTGCACCAGGACATCCTCATTGGTGTTGGCGTTGGCCTCAATGGTGACAAGTTCCCCGTCCCGCATGACACCAATCCGGTGGCACCAGTTGACCATCTCAGAGAGGTCCGAGGACAAAAGAATGATGGCGACGCCGGTTTGGCTGAGCTGGGTCAGCATCTTGTACACAATTTCCTTGGCCCCAATATCGATCCCGCGGCTGGGATGGCTGAGAATCAGGACATCGCAATCAGTGGAAATCCATCGGGCCAGCTCCACTTTCTGCCGGTCACCGCCGGAAAGCGTGGTGAGGGCACCTTGGATGTTGGTGGTGTTGATGCGCATGCGATGCACCACGTCAGCGACGCCCCGGAGGTGGGTGATTTCATCCTGGAGACTGACAGCGCCCGCTGCGGTGCCCTGATGAAGTCCGTCTGCAATGCTGGCCTCCGACGCGAAGGTCTCAGCCGCATCCGCGGAGTAGCCGATCTTCAGCCGCTGTGCATCCTGGATCCCGCTGATCTGGACGTGGTTTCCGTTCAGGTAGATCTTTCCTGAGGTGCAGGGGTGGATACCTGCCAGCGCTTCTATCAGCTGATAGACGCCGGATCTATGGGTTCCCAAGAGGCCGAAGATTTCTCCCTTGACCACGTTGAAACTCACGTCACGGACGTTTTTCTGCACGCTGAGGTTGGAGATCCGCAAGGCCTCTTCGCCGGTCGCCGGACCGGTCGGCCGGGCAATTCGCTCCAGTTCCTGCTGGAGCAACAGGAAGGCAAGTTCGTCGACGTCGGTTTTGCTGGCTTCTACGATCTTGTGGACCTTGCCGTCGCGCAGGACTGCGATGCGGTGGGCGATCGAGCGGACTTCGTCAAGGCGATGGGTGATATAGATGATCGCGCGCCCCTGCCTGGTCAGCATCCTCAGAACCTGATGCAAGACTGCGACGTCGTGGTCCGGAAGAGACGCGGCTACTTCGTCCATGATGACCAGTTGGGCCTCCTCCGCTACCATGCGAAGGACTTCCACCAAAGCTTGCTCTGCTCGAATCAGTGTTCCGACTTTTGCGTCCGGGTCCATGGTGATCCCGATATCCCGGATCAGCTTGGCTGCTTGATCACGAAGTTCCATGTGTGGTCGGCCCGACTGGAAGGTCCCGCGAAAGATAGCCTCCGTGATGGTCAATTCCGGGTCCATGTGGAAGTTTTGCGGGATCAGCCCCACGCCGCACGCTTGTGCCTCTGCGACGGAATCCGGCACGTACTTCTCTCCGGCAAGAGTGATCCGCCCCTGGTCATGCTTGAGGGAACCCGCCAGAACGCCCATCAGGGTGGTCTTGCCGGCGCCGTTGGTTCCAATCAGCCCCAGGATCTCGCCGCGATGCAATGAAAGTCCAACACCTTTGAGGATGCGACGTTGATCGTACGACGCGTGAATATCATCAGCATGTAATAACAGATCCAAAGAAGCTCCTAATGCATGCATAAACCCGCTCATTGTGGATTATGCAACGTGCTGACAACTACGTGCGAGGCTGCCTTGGAGAGTCAACCAGAAGGAATCCTTTAATGCAAAGCAGAATTAGCAAAACAAGTTCTTCCAATTCGTGACGCGAAAACCGTGATGTTTTATCAAACTGTCACTTGCGGAGGGTTGGTCCGCGGTTAAAAGGCAGTGGCCCGGGACAAAAGTCCCGGGCCACCGCTTTGAAAGTGCTCGCTACTCCGAGGTCTTGCCGAAGTAGTCGGCCCCGCCAACATATTCGGTGTGGCCGGTTTCGACGTCGGCAGTCACCATCTTGGCGACTTCAGCCGCGAATTCCTCAACGGAGTACAGCTTGCCGGCTTCGGCGCGGCGCGCTTCGATGGCTCCCGGGTTTGAGCGGTCCAGCAACGTTGCGGTCACGGTTCCCTCGATCATGTCACCGGAAACTACCACCAGCGAGATGCCCTTGTCGGCGAGGTGGGGAATGAGTTCCCGCAATGCGTCTTCACCCGCGCGCTTGCTCTTCGCGACAGGCTCGTATTCAGGCATGGTGGGAACAGTTTCCACAAAATGTGCTTGATGGCTGGTAACGAAGACCACGCGCGAACCCTCGGGCATGAGCGGAACGGCTGCGTTGAGCATGTTGACCTGGGCGTCACGGTTCAGCTTGAGGGCGTATCCCTCTTCCATGCCTGATTCCATGCCGCCTGATGCGTTCAGTACCAGGACATCAAGGGATCCAAACTCCTCCATGGCCTTGCTGGCAAGGGCGTGCACACCTTCATCGGTGGTGAGGTCTGCCCCCACCGCGGCCGCACGGCCGCCTGCTTCCTGGATGCCGGCTACTACCTTGTTGGCGCGGGGAGCCTTTTGCCGGTAATTTACGACGACGGCGGCACCCTCGCCTGCGAGGATCTTGGCAACTTCGGCGCCAATACCGCGGGAAGATCCCGTGACAATGGCGGTCTTGTTATCCAGCGTTCCCATTCATGCTCCTTTGTTCACTTCATCCAAAAATCCGTGGCCTCGCCTTCCATCATGCCAGCGGCGAGGATGAAATCGATTGTGGGCCCCGGACAAAAACTGAGGTTCGAGCTAGTTGCCTGGTTGCTAGTGGCCCATGCCCAGGCCACCATCGACAGGGATCACTGCGCCAGAGATGTAAGCGGCTTCATCGCTGGCAACCCAACGCACTACGTCGGCCACCTCGGAAGCCTCGGCGAAACGGCCTGCGGGCACATTGGCCAAATAGGACTTTTGGGTGTCTTCGGGCAGTTCTGCCGTCATGTCAGTGTTGATGAAACCGGGTGCCACGACGTTGGCGGTGATGCCGCGGCTGCCGAGCTCGCGGGTCAGGGAACGCGCAATGCCCACCATGCCGGCCTTGGACGCTGAATAGTTGATCTGGCCGGGTGCGCCGTAGAGACCGGAGACAGACGAAATGAGAACCACACGACCCTTGCGCAGCCGGATCATTCCCTTGGACGCCCGCTTGATCACCCGGAATGCACCGGTCAGGTTGGTGTCCAGGACCGAGGTGAAGTCCTCTTCGCTCATGCGCAGCAGAAGCGTGTCCTTGGTGATGCCTGCATTGGCCACCAGTACTTCAACGGGTCCGTGTGCCTCTTCGACGATCTTGAACGCAGCATCAACGGAGGCCTCGTCCGTGACATCGGCTTGTACGCCCAGGATGCCTTCAGGCAGCTTTGTTTCACTTCGATAGGTCACGGCCACCTTGTCGCCGTTGGCGAGGAAGGATTCGGCAATGGCCAGGCCAATGCCGCGGTTGCCACCGGTTATCAAGACGCTGCGGCCGGTTGTGACTGCTTCAGACATGCTTTGGCTCCAGGTTCCGCGGCAGGGGCGTGCCGCATCGAAGGGGGATTTTCCTGTGTTGATCTTATCCGCCGCCCATCCCAACCCGTGGGTAACCGCCGCCCGGCGCGGTTTGGGCCGTTACCGCCTTGGTGAGAGAATTGAAAGAGGCCTTTGGAGCGTGATGATTCAGTGGTGACACCAGAAAACAGTCCCCTGCAGCAAGTGCCCGGGGAACCGGGCACATTTTCCAGCGACCCCGAAGTCCACAGCATCACCGATGCCGCCGCCGCCCACTCCGAGGACATGCGTGAGCGCATGATCAAATACGCGGTGGCCATGGGTATCCGCATGGTCTGTATTGTCCTGATCTTCGTGGTGGACGGCTGGTTCAAGATCATTGCGATCGCGGGTGCCGTGTTCCTCCCCTGGATCGCAGTGGTCATTGCCAATGGCAACGACAAAGCGGAAGACCACAGTGAATCATTGCTGGACTATGTGGCGGTCCCCGAGATAGAGCGTTCCGCCGAGCCGGAAGAAGAGCTTTCGGAGGGACCCACGGTGCTTCAGGGCGAGCTGGTGGATGACGAACCAACAAGCAATCAAGGTGGCCCCGCGACGGGTCCTGTAAGCGAAACCGGGCACCCCGGTGACGAACGGGCGGCTTCATGAACATCTTCAATCTTGGCGGCGACAATTCGGCCGGCCAAGGCTCCGGGCGTGCCATGGCTCCGGCGGTGTGTTCCCGGAAGGGTTGCCGATCGGAAGCCCGGTGGCAGCTGCTGTGGAACAACCCCCGCATCCACACACCGGAACGGCGTAAGGTCTGGCTTTCCTGCACCGACCATCGCGAGTGGTTGGAAGAGTACCTGACCACCCGTGGACTCTGGAAAGAAACACTTCCTTTTACAGCCGGCGACGCTGCAGTGAATGAGGCCAACTGAATGTACCGCTTCCTCTTCTCCAGCAAGTGGCTGGGGTACTTTGTCCTGGCCGTCATATTTGCTACGGCCTGTGTTTTCCTCGGCCGCTGGCAGATGGATCGCCGTGCCGAGACACTGGCCGAAATCAATCGTGTGGTGACCAACTACTCGGCCACCCCAATCCCCTACACGGAAATCAAGGACCAGTTCAACGCCTTGGATCCTGAGCGTGAATGGACCCAGGTTCAGTTGCGGGGCAGCTACGATCTCGAAGGCCAGCGCGTTGTCAGGAACCGTCCGCTGAACGGCCAGCCAGGTTACGACGTCGTGGTTCCCTTCCGGCTGACCACCGGCGAAGCGGTGGTCATCGACCGAGGGTGGCTGCCGATTGGCAACAATACTCCAGGCCGTCCCGATGTTGTGCCGGCCCCACCGACGGGTGAGGTCACCGTGGTAGCACGGCTCAAGCCTGCTGAACCCAAGTTGGACCGTGGAGCGGTGGACGGGCAATTGGCCTCCATCGACCTGGCAAGTTTCGCCGAAGAACTCCCGTACCCCATCGCCACCGGAGCCTACGGCCAACTGGCCAGTGAAGATCCGGCCGTCCAGCCCATGCCCACTCCATTCCCCAAACCCGCAACCGAGGAGGGGACGCACCTGTCCTACTCCCTGCAGTGGTTTGCCTTCGGCGTCCTGATGTTTATCGGCTTCGGGTATGCAGCGCGGCAACAGGCCCGCAACGCGGCCATCGACGCCGAAGAGGAAGAGGACGAACAGATCATCGCCGCAGGGGGAACGCCCAGGAAGCGCATTCCGGCGGCCCGGAAGAACAAGCGCGCTACGTCCGAAGAAGAGGAAGACGCAATCCTGGATGCCCAAGGCTACTGAATGATTCCGGATCCCGTACTCAACGTAAAGTCAGCCCTGATTTCCGCCGGAGTCGAGGACACTGTCCGGATCTTTGAGGACAAGGTCCCGACGGCGGCAGCCGCCGCCTCCGCGCTCGGTTGCGATGTAGCGGCGATCACCAACAGCCTGATCTTTGAGCTGGACGGCCAACCATTGCTGATCCTGGCCAGCGGTGCGGCCAAGGTTGATACAGCCTTGGTTGCAGCACAGTTGGGCACAGGAAAGATCCGCCGCGCCACGCCGGAATTCGTGCTGGTGCATACCGGCCAGGAAGTAGGCGGAGTGGCGCCAGTGGGCCACCCAGAGAAACTCCGCACCATCCTGGACAGCTCGCTTCAAGAACACCCTGTCCTCTGGGCCGGAGCCGGAGACCACAATTCCATGTTCTCCATCAACTACGAAGAACTACGGGCAATCACCAACGCTGAAGAACTCCGAGTCCGCTAGCTGCATCAGCCTGCGGGGGTGCCGAAACCGCGAGCGAAGCGTCGCGTTTGCTGTGCGTAGCGTGCATCCAAGCGAGGAACGAGCGAGCACGCGGCACATCAAACGCCGCGCAGCGGACGCAAGAAGCGGACGCAACAACACCGCGCAGCGGACGCAAGCAGACTTACGCCAGCGTGATCAGGTCCAGGTAGTCCTCGTTCCAGTGGTCCTCTACGCCGTCCGGAAGCAACACCACGCGTTCCGGGTTCAGTGCGGACACTGCGCCTTCGTCGTGGCTGACCATGACGACGGCGCCGCTGTAGTTCTTGAGCGCGCCCAGGATTTCCGCGCGGCTGGCGGGGTCCAGGTTGTTGGTGGGCTCATCGAGGAGGAGGACATTGGCGCTGGAGGCCACGATGGTGGCGAGGGCCAGACGGGTCTTTTCGCCACCGGAGAGAACGCCTGCAGGCTTGTCGACGTCGTCGCCAGAGAAGAGGAATGAACCCAGGATGCCGCGGACTTCGGCATCCTTCATGTCCGGCGCAGAAGAGCGCATGTTCTCCAGGACAGTGCGGTCGACGTCGAGTGTTTCATGTTCCTGGGCGTAGTAGCCCACCTTGAGGCCGTGCCCGGGGATGATGTCGCCCGTGTCCGGCTTGTCGACGCCGGCCAGCATCCGCAGCAGGGTGGTCTTTCCCGCGCCGTTGAGGCCCAGGATGACTACCTTGGAACCGCGGTCAATGGCGAGGTCCACATCCGTGAAGATTTCCAGAGAGCCGTAAGACTTGCTCAATCCCTCTGCTGTCAGAGGGGTCTTGCCGCAAGGAGAGGGATCCGGGAAGCGCAGCGCGGCCACGCGGTCGTTCTCGCGTACAGCCTCCAGCCCGCTCAGGAGGCGCTCGGCACGCTTGGCCATGTTTTGCGCAGCGACTGCCTTGGTGGCCTTGGCCCGCATCTTGTTGGCCTGGTCGATCAAGACCTGGGCCTTCTTCTCCGCGTTGGCACGTTCACGCTTCCGGGCGCGTTCGTCCGTTTCGCGCTGGAGCAGATAGCGCTTCCAGTCCATGTTGTAGTAGTCGATCTGGGCTCGGTTTGCGTCCAGCAGATAGACCTTGTTCACCGTTGCTTCCAGCAGTTCGGTGTCGTGGCTGATCACGATCAAGCCACCCTGGTGGTTCTTCAGGAAGTCGCGCAGCCAGGTGATGGAGTCGGCGTCGAGGTGGTTGGTGGGTTCGTCGAGGAGAAGTGTCTCGGCGTCGGAGTACAGGATTCGCGCCAATTCAACACGGCGTCGCTGGCCACCGGAAAGGGTCTTCAACGGCTGGTTAAGAAGACGGTCAGGCAGTGCGAGGTTGGAGGAGATCGCAGCGGCCTCGGCCTCGGCAGCGTAGCCGCCACCGGCCAGGAATTCAGCTTCCAGACGGTCATAGCGGTTCATGGCTTTGCGCTGGACGGCAGCGTCGTCGCTGGCCATGTCATCGTGGGCTTTTTTGAGCTTTCCCACTACGACGTCCAAGCCGCGCGCAGAAAGGATACGGTCGCGGGCAAGCTGCTCCATGTCCGGAGTCCGCGGGTCCTGCGGAAGATAGCCGATTTCACCGCTGCGGGTGACTTTGCCGCCTGCGGGAAGGCCTTCGCCGGCGAGGACCCGGGTGAGGGTTGTCTTGCCGGCGCCGTTGCGTCCGACGAGGCCAATCTTGTCCCCTTTGTCCACCCTGAAGTTGACCTGGTCCATGAGCAGGCGTGCGCCGGCGCGGAGTTCGAGGTCCTGGACGGTAATCAATTCGGGTGATGCCTTTCAATGGGGAACGCTCGCGGGGACCGGTGGGTCCGATAAGTGCGGCGGGATGCGGCCGTGAGAACAGCCTGTCCAAGTCTACCGGTCCCCCGGCCGCGGGCTGACATCGGGCCTCACAAGAGAAAACTGTGCCAACAGCCAAAGAATTCTCGGCGGGCTTTGTGGAGAGGCTCCAAAATCCCACCGACCATCCCTCCGTACTCTCGATGGGAGGGGAAAGAAGAAGACCATCACATCGCATCACACCCGATTGGATCCATCATGAGCCAGACCAACACTGCCCAAGAGCAGAAAAAGCCGACGTCCCGTAAACGCTGGACTGCCACCGACCTCGGCCTCATTGCAGTGTTCGCTGCCCTCGTGGCCGCTTCCGCGATCGTTCCCGGCATCCCTGTGGGTGCCCTGGGTGTGCCTATCACGTTGGTGACCCTGACGGTGATGCTCAGTGGCTTGGTGCTCGGCGCCGGACGCGGTTTCGCCGCCGTCGGGCTTTATGTCCTGCTGGGGCTGGCAGGGCTGCCGATCTTCAGCGGCGGCCGCAGCGGACCCGGCATCCTGGCAACACCTTCAGCCGGATACATCATTGCGTTCCCGCTGGCTGCCGCAGCAACGGGTTACCTGGCGGCGATCATCATCCGCCGGACGGTGAAGTTCCGTGCGCTGTGGCTCTTCGGGGCCACCATGGTGAGCAGCATCGTGGTTATCCACGCACTGGGCGTCCTTGGCATGATGGTCAACGCCAAGTTGGACTTCACCAGGGCTTTCCTCGCCGATCTTCCGTTTGTCCCCGGCGATATCCTTAAGAACGTCCTGGCTGTCGTCATCGCCATGGCAATCCACAAAGCCTTCCCGGATGTGCTGGTACGTCGGGTCAAGTAAACGGGAACAATCGATCCATGAATTCCATCAGTTTCACTGGGGTATCGGTGCGCGTCGCGGTTGACGGCAGCCCCACACCCAAAACCCTGCTCCACGAGTTTTCCCTGGAGCTGACCGAACGCCGGATCGGCGTGATCGGTGCCAACGGATCGGGGAAGTCCACCCTGCTGCGGCTGGTGAATGGCTTGGTTGAGCCGAGCGCCGGCCGGGTCATGGTCCACGGTGGGAACACTGTTGAGGACGTCCGCCGTGTAAGAGGCAAAGTCGGTTTCGTTTTTACCGATCCACTGTCCCAGCTGGTGATGCCCACGGGCAGGGAAGACGTTGAGCTTTCCCTGCGCCGGTCCATCAAGAACTCCACAGCACGGGCGGCCCGGGCGGAAATGGTCCTGGAACGCTTCGGGCTGCTGCACCTGGCTGATCAGAGTATCTACGAACTCTCCGGCGGCGAACGGCAGTTGCTGGCCCTGGCCGCAGTCCTGGCCGTGGACCCGGCGGTACTGGTCCTCGACGAACCATCCACCCTTCTGGACCTCCGGAACCGTGAACTCCTGCGGGAAACAGTCGCAGGATTGGACCAGCAGGTGATGATGTCTACGCATGATTTGGACCTCGCGCTCGACATGGATCGGGTGTTGGTGGTGGAGTCGGGACGTATCGTGTTCGACGGCGGGGCAGCCGAGGGCGTCGCCGTTTACCGCGCGCTGTGCGCGGCTCCCCTTCAGGATGCCCCCTCGGGTGACGTTTCCAGGTGAGGGGCCATGGCTTCCTGATCGCGAACTATGTCCGCGGCAACTCGATCATCCACCGCACTCCCCTGTTGCTGAAGTTCCTGGTGGTTGCTGCTTGCGGAGCGGCGTCATTCCTCATAGTGGACTGGGCGGTGTCCTTGGCGATCTTCACCACCATGTGCGGGCTGTTCATTATGACTGGCGCCGGTCCCCGCCGCCTTCTGCGGGCCATCTGGTTGGTGACGCCCATCCTCTTGGTCATCGGCCTTTTCCAGTGGTGGCAGCTTGGGGCTCCCACCGCAGCCCGCATCGTGCTGAACATACTGGTGTGCGTGGTGGCAGCGTCAGTGCTGACCGCCACTACGCCCGTCCAGGACCTGTTGGATGGCGTGGTGGTGCTGGCAAAACCGTTCCGGCGTTTCGGCGCCGACCCCGAACGCTTCGCTTTGACCATTGCAGTGATGCTCAGGAGCATTCCCTTTATTGCGGGCGCATTTTCAGATGTGCGGGATTCAGCGCGGGCGCGCGGGCTTGAACGCAATCCGCGGGCGCTGGTGCTTCCGGTCTTCATCACTACCGTGGCGTACGCCCGGCAAACAGGCGACGCCCTGGCAGCCCGTGGGCTGGGAGAACCGGAAGACGGCGAACCGGAAGATGCGTTAATGCACGGCTAGAGCCTTGAGTACCGCAGGAGCGCTGCGGTTCCCATGCCCCCGGCAATGCTGATCATGGCCAACGCCAGGGCGCTCGTCCCCTTTGCTGCAAATCTGCCGCGTGCCTGCGCCATCAAACGCGTTACCAGAACCGCCCCCGAAGCGCCGTAGCCGTGCCCAAGCGCCAGGGCGCCGCCGTCCAGGTTGGCCATGGCAGGATCTATGCCCAGGAAATCCAGGCACGCGATGGTTTGGGAAGCAAACGCCTCGTTGAACTCAACCAGATCAACTTCTCCCGCACGCAGAGAGTGGCGGCCAAGGAGTCGCTTGGCGGCGTGTGCAGCGCCTATGCCAAGGAGTTCGGGATCGACCCCGGCGGTATCACACCCCAGTACCAGCAACCCGTCCGTTGCGCCCAGCGAACGGGCCCGCTCCAGCGACGTGACGACGACGGCGGATGCTGCGTCCGCGTCGAAGCAGGAGTTCCCCGCCGTGACCGTTCCATCAGGCACGAACGCCGCAGGGAACCTGGCCATCAGCGACGGCCGCAACGTGGCCCTGGGCCCGTCGTCGGAGTCCACCAGCTTACGACTGCTCTTGAGCGGCACTATTTCAGCTGAAAAACGCCCCGCTTCGGCAGCCTCTACCGCCCGTCTGTGGCTCCGCAGCGCATACTCGTCCTGGCGCTCACGTGTCACGCCAAACGCCCGGGCAACGTTCTCAGCGGCAACACCCATGTCGGGGTCCCCGAACTGTGGCGGCACAAAGCTGGCCCTCGAGTAGAAGTCGAGTCCGCCGTCGTCGTTCCTGTTGGCCCGTGCCGGCGCGGTACTGATGCTCTCAACGCCGCCCGCCAGGTACAACGGCTGATCCCCGGCTGCTGCCAGCCTCGAGGCCAGCGCGATGGCATCAAGGCCGGAACCGCATTGCCTGTCAACGGTTAGCCCCGGCACGGTGGTGGGCAATCCGGCTTGGAGGGCAGCGTACCGGGCCACATTTCCCCCGCCGCCCACCGCGTTTCCAACGATGACGTCGTCCACGTCCGCCGGGTCCAAAGATGCTGTTTCCAGCAGGGAAGCGAGCACAGGTGCCAGAAGATCCGCGGCACGGAAGTGTTTCAGTTGACCGTTGGCGCGGCAAATCGGAGATCGAAGCGCGGTGATGATGATCGGTTGCCGGGATTCGTCGACTTCCATGGCTAGGCCCTCGCGCTACCCAAGAAGCTGCGCCCGGGGGTCGTGATTCTTGATCCAGTCGAGGAAAATCTTTCTGCTGACTTTGCCCCGGTCCGTCAACGGCAACTCCCCCAACAAGTAATACTGAAGCGGCCACTTGTCACGTGCCAGCAGCCCGTCCAGGCCGGTGCGGAGTTGGGTGGCAGTGACCGAGCCGCAGGCAGGCACGACGCCGGCAACCACCTTTTGGCCGCGGATATCGTCAGGCGCTCCGGCGGCGACCGCAAAATCCACACCCGGTACCGAAGCCAGGGAAAGCTCCACCTCATGAGGGTAGACGTTCTTTGCCGAGGTGATGATCATGTCGGAGCGGCGCCCAAGGATATGGAGGATGCCTTCCTCAAGGAAACCCTGGTCCCCCACGGTGTACCAACCATCGAGACATCTCAGGGCTTGCCCATCGTCGCCCCAAAGATAGCCGTTGCTGACCATGCCGCTGCGGACGCAAATGTTTCCCTGTCCGCCGTCCGGCCGGGGTTGGCCGGCATCATCAAGGATTCTCAGTTCGACCCCCGGGAAAGGCAGGCCGATCCCTGTTCCGCCGGAATCCAAAGGTTCCCCGGCCGCCAAGCGGGTGCCTGAGACGAAACTCAATTCGGAGGCACCGTAATACTCGTAGATGGATGCATGGGGTGCCCAACGCCGGGCAGCCTCCAAGGTGCGGGCGTCCAGCTTGGAGCCGGCACAAATGATGCTGCGGAGTCCGGAGGCATCAACATCCCCCGCCAGTCCCCGCTCGCTGAGCAACCGCAAGGCAGTAGGCGCCAGGACCAAGCGGGTGATGCCGTCATGAGTGATGGCAGCGTGGGCGGCTCCCACATCGAAAGTCTCAAGGGTATGGAAGGCCGCGCCGGCGAACAAACATTCCGAGAGCGCGTAAAGGTTGAGGCTGGCAGAAAGCGGGCCAGGAGCAAGGGTGCGGTCATCCTGCCGAAGGTCGAAAAACTCGATGGATGCCTCGAACGACGCCTGCCAGGAACGGCGTGAACGGGTGAAGGCCTTGGGGACCGACGTGGTGCCGGACGTCAGTCCGATGAGGAAGGTGCTGGAAGGTTCCCCATCCACTAAGTCCGTGCCGGCAGGTGTACCGGCCTCGACGATGCGCGACGTGACATCCTCGATCATCGGGGCAGGCCATTCGGGGTCCAGCACGGCACAGCGCCGCTCCCCCGCCACCGCAGCAGCGTAACGTTCCACAAAGCGGACAGAATTGGGCTCGGCAAGAACCGTAGTGGGGGTCGCATCGCCCAGCAGCGCTGCTGCGGCGTCGCGGAGTTCCACCCAGGTGAGCCGGTTGCTGCCCACAACCACCGCGGTGTCGTGAGGGCGTTCATCGGCCCAGTGCTGAAGTTTGTCCAGGAAAGGCATCCACAGAATTTTACGGCAGTGTCAGGCGGCGGGCACCAATAGTGACGTCTATTCTGACTGTATGAGTTTCAATGACGGCGCACAGCTTGACCCCTCCCAGGTGGAGGACCGACGCGGCAGTGGCATGGGCCGCGGGACAAAGATCGGCGGTGGTATTGGTGGCGGGATCGTGGTGCTGCTGTTGGCACTCTTCGGCATCAACCCCAACATCCTCGGGGACCTGACAGGCAGCGGAACCCAGCCTCCCGCCGTCGAAAGTGGTGGCCCCGGTGCCGCCCAGGAATGCCAGACCGGCGCTGACGCGGACAAGCGGCTGGACTGCCGGATCATTGGCACCGTCAACAGCCTCAATGCCTTCTGGCCTGATTACCTGGCCGATTACAACGTCCAGTACCCGCGGCCTGAGACTGTGATTTTCAGCCAGGCCACCAACACCGGCTGCGGTGCCGCTACCAGTGCCGTGGGCCCGTTCTACTGCCCTGCGGACACCACCGCCTATTTCGACCCCGGTTTCTTCGACGAATTGGTCACCCGCTTCGGTTCATCCGGAGGTCCGCTGGCGCAGGAATACGTGGTGGCCCACGAATTCGGGCACCATGTCCAGAACATCCTTGGCACCTTGGACAAGGCCCAGCAGGATCCCCAGGGTCCGCAATCCGGTGCCGTACGGGTGGAACTTCAGGCCGACTGCTTTGCGGGGCTGTGGGTCCGGCACGCCACCACCCAGACTGACGCGAGCGGGAAGCCTTTCCTTGATCCCTTGACCGAGCAAGACCTGCAGGATGCTTTGTCCGCCGCGTCCGCGGTCGGCGATGACCGCATCCAGGAGGCGGCTACCGGCCGGGTGTCTCCTGAATCGTGGACACACGGCTCCAGCGAACAGCGGCAGAAGTGGTTCTACCAGGGGTACACCACCGGTGACATCAACAAGTGCGACACATTCGGAGTAGCTGCGCCATAGTGTAGAGACAACACAAAAGGAAGGGTTCCGGGCGGTCAGCCCGGAACCCTTCCTCATGGCCCGCCGAAGCGAGCGAAAAAATACTGATCAGATATTGAACCCGAGGGCCCGCATCTGGTCCTTGCCGTCGTCGGTGATCCGCTCAGGACCCCATGGCGGCATCCATACCCAGTTCAGGCGCCAGTCATCAACGACGCCGTCCAGGGACTTGCCCACTTGCTCTTCAAGCACGTCCGTCAGCGGGCAAGCCGCCGTTGTCAGTGTCATGTCGATCAGGAGCGCGCCGTCTTCGTCGGAGTACTTCAGGCCATACAGAAGGCCCAGGTCCACTACGTTGACGCCGAGTTCGGGGTCAATGACGTCCTTGAGCGCTTCCTCGACGTCCTCGAGGCTGGTTCGCGCCGTGTTGATTTCGGTCATGGAACGATCCTAACTAGGCCTGCACGGCAGGAGCAACGGCCACGCCGGCGCCCGGGGCGTAGCGGTCGTAGCCCTCTTCTTCAAGACGGTCGGCGAGCTCGGGGCCGCCCTCTTCAACAACCTTGCCGTCAACGAAAACGTGGACGAAGTCCGGCTTGATGTACCGCAGGATGCGGGTGTAGTGGGTGATGAGCAGCGTGCCCATGTTGCCCTCTTCGTGAGCGCGGTTAACGCCCTCGGAGACAACCTTCAAGGCGTCGACGTCCAGTCCGGAGTCGGTCTCGTCGAGGATGGCGAACTTCGGCTTGAAGAGTTCGAGCTGCAGGATCTCAACACGCTTCTTCTCACCACCGGAGAAGCCTTCGTTGACGTTGCGCTGTGCGAAGTCGGCGTCGATACGCAGCTGCTGCATGGCAGCCTTGACGTCCTTGGTCCAAGTACGCAGGGCCGGAGCTTCGCCGTCGATTGCCGTCTTGGCAGTGCGCAGGAAGTTGGTCATGGTGACGCCGGGAACCTCTACCGGGTACTGCATGGCCAGGAAGACGCCTGCACGGGCGCGCTCGTCAACGCTCATTTCCAGCACATCTTCGCCGTCCAGCGTGATGGTGCCGCTGGTGACGTTGTAGCGCGGGTGGCCGGCGATGGTGGAGGCGAGGGTGGACTTGCCTGAACCGTTGGGCCCCATGATGGCGTGCGTTTCACCGGTCTTGATGGTGAGGCTGACGCCCTTCAGGATCTCCTTGGTGCCCTGCTCCGTCTCGATGCTGACGTGCAGGTCCTTGATTTCAAGAGTTGACATGCTCTTCTTTCTTTCCGTTCGTAAGTCTGGCGGTACTGGGCGCTCAGTAGTGATCTACCGAAGCGCCGTTCACAACGTTGGTCACGTCCACATAAACGTCGTCTCCGTCGATGGTGACGGCGAAAACGGGGACGGGGTCGTAAGCAGGCAGCTGGAGGGGCTGTCCACTGCGGAGGTCAAACTGGGAACCATGTCCCCAGCATTCGATCGCGCAGCCTTCAACCTCACCCTCGGACAACGAGATGTCCGCGTGCGAGCAGGTATCGGCGATGGCGTGGATCTCGCCCATTGAATCCTTCACGATGGCTACGGGATAGTCATCGATCAGGACGCGCAGCGCTTGCTTGACCTGGATGTCATTGGCGTTGCATACCAGCTCGCCCTTGGTTTCTTCACTCATTGTTGCTCTGCCTGGCCTGTCTTAGTTGTCGGTCGCGGCGAGTTCGCGCTCAACAGCTGCGGTCAGGCGCTCTTCGATTGCCGGAACCTTGATCTGCTGGATGATCTCGTTGAGGAAGCCTCGGACCACCAGGCGGCGGGCAACCTTTTCGGGGATGCCGCGGGCCATGAGGTAGAACAGGTGCTCGTCGTCGAAACGGCCGGTGGCGCTGGCGTGGCCCGCACCCTCGATCAAGCCGGTTTCAATTTCAAGGTTGGGCACAGAGTCGGCGCGGGCACCATCGGTGAGTACCAGGTTGCGGTTGGCCTCGTAGGTATCCGTGCCTTCTGCTTCCTTGCGGATCAGGACGTCGCCAACCCACACACTGTGAGCATTGCGGCCCTGCAGCGCACCCTTGTAGAGGACCCGCGACTTGCAGTTAGCCACTGCATGGTCAACGAACAGGCGCTGCTCAAGGTGCTGGCCGGCGTCGGCGAAGTACAGGCCGAACATTTCGACGTCGGCACCCGGTGCGGTGAAGCGCGTGGAGGGCGTGACGCGGACGAGGTCGCCGCCAAGGCTGACCACAATGTGCTTGAACTTGGCATCGCGGCCGATCTTTGCCTGCTGCGATGAGGCGTGAACAGCGTTATCTGCCCACTCCTGCAACGAGACAACGGTCAGCTCAGCGCCATCTTCAACGATGATTTCCACGTTCTCGGAGACAACCGCGGAACCCTGGTGGTCCAGGACAACAACGGCCTTGGAGAACCGCTCTGCCACAATTACGATGTGCTGGGCAGAGGGAGCCTCTCCTGCACCGGTGATCAGGACGGAAACTTCACTCTCGGCCTGCAGTTCCGCAGGAACGGTGACAACCGTGGCCTCGGCGAAGTTCTCCCACGCATTGGCGGACACGAGGTCCTCCGGGATGGCTGCCTGCCCGATGCGCTGGTCATCGCGGCCAACCGTTTCAACAACGACGCCGGCTGGTGCGGTGACGCTGACAGCCGGAGCTGCGCCGTTGAGGACTTCGGTGTGAAGGCCGCGCAGTCGCTTCAACGGAGTGAAGCGCCAGTCTTCCTCAAGACCGTTCAACGGCTTGAAGTCTGCCAGCTTGTAGGAGGTCAGACGCCCTGCACGGGAGCTGTCGGGGATGCCTACGCCGCCACCATGCGAGTGGCTCTTGGCCGAAGCGCCGCCGAGCGGACCAGCAGAAGGCTGCTCCGACGTCGTGCTGGTGTTGGTTCCGGTGTTGACGGGCGAGAGGTTCTCGCCTTCCTCGGTGAAACCGTTGATAAACGGCTGGGCCGAGGGCGCGCCGATGCGTGCCTTTTCAGTAGTGATATCAGTCATTGTTAACCGACGGACCCTTCCATCTGCAGTTCAATCAGGCGGTTCAGCTCAAGAGCGTATTCCATGGGCAATTCCCGGGCGATCGGCTCAATGAAGCCACGCACGATCATGGCCATGGCCTCGTCTTCAGGCATGCCGCGGGACATCAGATAGAAGAGTTGCTCTTCGCTGACGCGGGAAACCGTGGCCTCGTGGCCCATCACAACGTCATCCTCGCGGATATCGATGTACGGGTACGTGTCCGAACGGGAAATGGTGTCCACCAGAAGGGCATCACAGCGGACCGTGTTGGCCGAGTGCTTGGCACCCTCGCGGACCTGGACCAAGCCGCGGTATGCAGCACGACCACCACCGCGGGCTACGGACTTGGAAATGATGGAGCTCTTGGTGTTCGGCGCAATGTGAACCATCTTCGAGCCGGTGTCCTGGTGCTGGCCCTCGCCGGCGAAAGCGATGGACAGGGTCTCACCCTTGGCGTGCTCGCCAACAAGGTAGACGGCCGGGTACTTCATGGTCACCTTGGAACCGATGTTGCCATCGATCCATTCCATGGTGGCGCCCTCTTCGCAGATGGCACGCTTGGTGACGAGGTTGTACACGTTGGTGGACCAGTTCTGGATGGTCGTGTAGCGGACGCGGGCGCCCTTCTTCACGATGATCTCCACAACAGCGGAGTGCAGTGAGTCCGAGGTGTAGATCGGAGCCGTGCAGCCTTCGATGTAGTGAACGTAGGAGTCCTCATCGGCGATGATCAGCGTGCGCTCGAACTGGCCCATGTTTTCGGTGTTGATGCGGAAGTAGGCCTGCAGCGGGATGTCTACGTGGACGCCCTTGGGCACGTACACGAAGGAACCGCCGGACCAGACAGCCGTGTTCAGCGATGCAAATTTGTTGTCGCCCACCGGGATGATGGTGCCGAAGTACTCCTGGAAGATCTCCGGGTGCTCACGCAAAGCGGTATCGGTATCCAGGAAGATGACGCCCTGGGCTTCCAGGTCTTCGCGGATCTGGTGGTAGACAACCTCGGACTCGTACTGGGCAGCAACGCCCGAGACCAGACGGCTGCGCTCAGCTTCGGGGATGCCGAGTTTTTCGTAGGTGTTCCGGATGTCTTCCGGAAGGTCTTCCCACGTTGCCGCCTGCTTCTCGGTGGAACGCACAAAGTACTTGATGTTGTCGAAGTCGATGCCGGAGAGGTCTGCACCCCAGGTCGGCATGGGCTTGCGGTCAAAGTACTTCAGGCCCTTGAGGCGCAGGTCGAGCATCCATTCGGGCTCGTTCTTCTTCGAGGAGATGTCACGGACAACCTCCTCGCTGAGGCCACGACGGGCGTTGGCGCCTACGTCGTTCTTGTCGGCCCAGCCGTACTCGTAGTTTCCGATACCGTGCAGTTCGGGATTCTTCTCCAGAATCTCCGAGATCACAGTGCCGTCAGCTACCGCTTTCTCTGCTATTTGGTCCGTCATCACGGCCTTTCTTGCTGGTTGTTTGATTCCTGGTACGGGTTCCCGGGCTGCTCTGCGGCATCTGGGGATGCCGTGGCAGCCGGGCGCCCGGTAGGTATGTGGGTGGTGCAGACGTGTCCGCCCTGCGCGAGTGTGGAGAGGCGCCGGACATCGACGCCTACCAAGCGCGAGAAGACCTGGGTCTCGGTATCGCAAAACACCGGAAACTCTGCCGCCAACCGTTGGATGGGGCAGTGGCCTTGGCACAGCTGGACGCTGGACAAGGCAGCAGGCAGGGGTGCTTTGGCCTCAATGGAATGCGCTGACGCAACAAAGCGGTCACGGCTCAGGGCCTTGGAAAGCGCCATGGCACGGGCGGTGATGTCATCACCGGCGGCCTCCACTTCGGGGGCGTAGCGCCGTTCCATGTCCGAGAAGCGTTCCTCGGCATACTCACGGACGGCCTCTTCACCGGCGAGTTCCTGGAGGCGCCGGAGTGCGGAGCTGGCAATGTTCAAGTAGTCGTCACCCAGGGTGGACTGCCCCTGGGAGCTCAGGACGTAGCGACGCGCAGGGCGTCCTGCTCCGGAACCTGCCTTGGCCACACGCTTGACCTCGATCACGCCGTTGCGTTCCAAATGGTCAAGGTGGCGGCGGACTGCGGCCGGTGTGAAGCCGAGAAGATCACCAAGTTCCGCGGCACTCACCGGGCCGTTCTCCAGAACGGCGCTCAGGACACGGTCCCTGGTGCGGTCATCCGCGTCCGGCAGCGCAGGCGGGGCAACGAAGGCCTCTGCCGCTGCAGCATGCCGTGTTGAGGGCATGGAAGTTGGACTGCTCATGGAATACACAACACAATCATGTCGTAATTTGTTTCATGCATCCAGTAAGGCAAGACTGACCTCAGTAGCCCGCCAAGTGTGACCGTACTACTTCACGTAGAATACTCTGGTGCGCTCACCCGAATCCCCTGTCCTCACCATAGACGGACTCATTAAGGATGTAGGCCCCCTGGCCTCCCTTGACGGCAAAATGCTCCGGGTGGTCAGCGAACTCTCCCTTGTGGCCGAGCGCGGCCAGGTGACCGCGCTGCTCGGTGCCAATGGAGCAGGCAAGACCACCACCCTTGAATGTGCACAGGGATTGCAGAAGCGGACCGGCGGGAGCATCTCGCTCCTTGGTGCGGACCCTGATACAGCAGGCGCCGACTTGAGGTCCCGCGTCGGCGTGATGCTCCAGGACGGCGGGTTGCCGCCGTCGGCCCGTCCCATACCGCTGTTGCGGCACGTCGCCGGCATGTACAAAAACCCCATGGATGTTGACGCGCTGGTGGAACGGCTGGGAATCGGCCAATTCAGCAGAACCAGCGTGCGCAGGCTTTCCGGCGGTCAAAAACAACGATTGGCCCTGGCAGCTGCCCTGGTGGGCAACCCGGAGATTCTGTTCCTTGATGAGCCCAGCGCGGGTCTCGATCCGCAGTCGCGCCAGATGGTTTTCGACCTGATCGCCGAACTTCGCGACGCCGGCATGGGCATCGTCCTGACCACGCACCTGATGGATGACGCCGAGCGCCTTGCCGACTACGTCTACATCATTGACGGCGGTCATAACGTGGTGGAAGGCACCGTCGCGGAACTGCTGCGCCACGACCACGCCACGGATTCCGCCGTGACGGAACGCACGCTCTATTTCGATGCGCCGGGCGGACTCGACTTCATCGGAGCCTTGGGGGCAGGCTTTCAGGTCACTGAGACCCGCTCCGGAAGTTACTCCATCACAGGCGCCATCACGCCGAAAGACCTCGCAACACTGACTGCTTGGTGGGCGGAACGGAACATCATGCCTGCCTCGCTCCGCCTGGAAGCCCGTAGCCTTGAAGACGTGTTCCTGGACATTTCCGGAAGGGACCTCCGATGAGCAAGCTCCTCTCGCCCAACGCGGGACCGGCATCGCTTCCGCGCCGCATCATGCAGCAGGGCCGCTATGAAACCATCACCATGCTGCGTAATGGTGAACAGCTGATTCTTGCCATCGTTCTGCCTCTGATGGCCTTGGTAGGACTGGTAGTGACTCCCCTGCTGGATGGTTTGGGGGGATCACGTGTGGACATTGCCACACCGGGCATCCTGGCACTTTGTGCAATGTCCACGGCCTTTACCGGTCAAGGTATTGCCACGGGCTTTGACCGTCGCTACGGAGTTCTCCGGTTCCTCTCCACCACGCCCCTGGGCAGGGGTGGGCTGATTGCCGGCAAGATCCTCGCCGTATTGGTGGTCCTTTTTCTGCAGGTACTGGTGGTCGGCGCCGTTGCCGGCTTCCTGGGATGGCAACCCCGGCCCGAGGCCTGGCTGCCCGGGATCGGGCTGCTGATTCTGGGCGCTGCTGCCTTTACTGCGCTCGGCTTGCTGGTGGCCGGCACTGTGCGTCCGGAAGCTACTTTGGCTATCACCAACCTTTTGTGGATACTCCTGGGGGCCCTGGGCGGGATCGTTGTTCCCGCCGATCGATTGCCCTCGTTGCTTCAAGGCATCGTCCATTTCCTTCCGTCCGGTGCCCTGGGCCAGGCGCTCCGTGATGCTTTCCTCGTGGGTGCTGTACCTTTCCCCGCCGTCCTGGTCCTTTTGCTGTGGACGGTACTCGCCGGCGCCGCAGCCATCCGCTGGTTCAAGTGGAACTAATCCGACCGGGCACCACCAACAATGCAGAACTGAGAAGTGAGAAAACTGTGAGCACGGCATCGCGCCTTCCCAAAACCATTCAGCGGTTCACGTCCAAGTTGCCCACCGAGGTTAACAAGGCCGTCCGCCGCCTGGCTCTGCTGTCTCTCATCGGGCAGACAGTCCTGGTGGTGACCGGTGGTGCGGTCCGCCTTACCGCGTCCGGTTTGGGTTGCCCCACCTGGCCGCGATGCACCAATGACTCGCTGGTCAACACCCCGGAAATGGGTATTCACGGTTTCATCGAATTCGGCAACCGTCTGCTGACCTTTGCCCTCGCCGCCGTCGCAGCGCTCATGTTGGTGTACTTGTGGAACCTCCGTAAAGAGCGGCGCGACCTCTTTCTTCTGGCCCTGGGCCTCCTGGCGAGCATCCCGGCCCAGGCCATCATTGGCGGCATCACCGTTTTGTCTGGGCTCAACCCGTGGGTTGTGGGCCTGCACTTCCTGGTATCCATGGCCCTGGTGGTGTTCTCCACGCTGCTTGTTAACCGGGCCTATGGCCGTACCGGTGGCTTCATGAACCGGACCCTCCCGGGCCTCCCCGCCGTCGCACGCCCCGTGATGCTGGCTGTCGCCGTCTTCTCCGCACTCTCAGTGATGCTGGGCGTCGTAGTCACTGGCGCCGGTCCTCATGCCGGCGACGCTGATGCCCCCCGCAACGATCTCGACTGGGACCTTTTCTCGCACATCCACGCCGTGCCCGCCTACCTCATCACTGCGGGAACACTGTTCGCTGTGTTCCTGGTGATCCGCGGCAAGATCGGCGGCCCGTTCCGAACGGCGGCCTACCTTCTCCTGGGCGTAACACTGTTGCAGGCAGTCATCGGCTTTACCCAGTACTACAACGGAATCCCAGCGCTGCTGGTTGGTGCGCATATGTTTGGGGCAGCCGTCCTCATGAGTGCAGCCACCAACGCAACTGACCTCGCGAAGCACAGCCCGGTACGCCGGTAGATCTCCTAATCCCGGATCAGGTGCGCCGGGTTGGAACGCGTGGCCAGTACGGCTGGGTACACAGCGGATAAGGTGCCGCTGGTGAGTCCGGCCCCTATGCCCCACAGCGACGCATACCAAGGAATCACAGCGGCCCAACCTTCAAGGGATGCGTAGGCCATCACAGCAACCATGCCTGCTGCTGCGCCTGCAGCTCCCCCTAATATGCCCACCACAGCACCTTCGGTAAGGAACATTGAGGCGAGCACTCTTCGACGCATGCCCAAGGCAAGTCGAAGTGCAATCTCACTGGATCGCGCCAACACCCCTAGGTACATGGTGGTGCCGGCGCTGAGGCAAGCCATGGCGAGCAGGATGACGGAGACAACGGCTACCAGCCTGCCGAGGTCCGTATTGATCCCTTGTTTGAGTTCCCGGAGGTCGGCCACCGTTCGCACCTCTACGGTCCCGGGTTCAGCAGGGTTGAGGGCTTTTGGAAGGGCCTCAGCGATGGCTGCCGGCATCCCTGGACCCGTCCGAAGGACCAGGCTGGCTGCCACGTTGTCGGTCAAAGAGTAGGACCCGACTCCCACCATGACCGCTGACGGCAGAATCGGGTCACGGCCCGGTTCATCAATAATCCCTACCACCGGGACTGGCTGGCCGTACAGCCAAACTACGACGCCGGGTCCCGGTTTTCCGATTCCCAGCTCACTGGCGGCGTTCTGGCCCAGGATTGCGACGGGACCACCGAATGATTGGTCGAGCAAGGCGGCATCACCGTAGGACAGGGTCGCGCCTTGGAGCCTAAGGTACGCAGAGTCAATGATCCGGACTGCGCCGTTGAAAGTCGGTTGTTCAGGAAAGGACGCGGGCCGAAAGGTGGATGGCTGCACCACTGACGATGAGAGTTCGGCGATGACGCCGGCATCAAGCACCCCGGAGAGCCTTCTGGAGGCATCGAGGTCGCTGCTGATGGCTTCCCACGATGGATAACCGGTCGAACGCGTCACTCTGACTTCGTCTCTCGCCGCTGCATCGATCCGCGTGGACACCTTGACTGAGGCACTCTCGCTCAGCCCGATGGCCGCAACCAACCCTCCGCTGCCAAGGAGAAACGCCATGATCAGCAGAAGGGCTTTAGCTGGGCGAACGGTCAACCCGGAGAGCGCGTCGGCAACGGCATCTGCTGCCTCATGGCGCAGGCTTCGGCCAAAGGCACGTTTGCTTTCGGGATGTTCTGTTGTTGGTGCTGGAATGCTGGCGGTGTCCCTTGGGTGTCCGGTGTCCTTGATGATGGCTCCATCGCGCATCGTAATGATGCGGTCCGCTGCCGCCGCGATACCGGGATCGTGGGTCACCAGGGCCACAGTGGTCCCGGCGTCACTAAGCTCGCGGAGATGCTGGATGACGATCTTGCCGTTCCCGGTGTCCAGGCTGCCTGTGGGTTCGTCTGCCAGGACAACCTTTGGCGTTCCGATTACTGCCCGTGCCATAGCCAGGCGTTGACGCTCTCCCCCGGACAACAGCGACGCAGGGGTTGCGGCCCTATGTGCGAGCCCAAATCTCTTCAGCGCGGGCATGACTATTTGTTTCTGGACCTTGATACCTACGCCCCGCACACGCAGCCCCAACACGGCGTTGCGGGCCGTGGCGTCCCGACCCACCATATGTGATTCCTGGAAGACGAAGCCGAAAACATCGGCCCGTAGGGCTGCTTTTTGCCTAACGTTGAGATCTGCGACGTTTTCATCCCTGATCCGATAAGAGCCCCCGGTAGGTGTGTCCAAGAGGCCGAGGACGTTAAGCAGCGTGGACTTTCCTGAACCGGAGGGACCTACAATGGCAACAAACTCGCCCTCGTGGATATCGAGGTCCACGTCCATCAGCGCCATCGCGCCGGGGAAACCGCGGTCAATGCCACGCAGGCTGAGGATGGGCACGCGCTTCGCATGTCCGGACGATTCCCGGGATGGCAGGGCCGCCTTCATTGGAGTTTCACCTGATCCCCAACAACCAGGCCGTCTACGTCCGCAATGGCTGCCCACCCATCCACCTGCGCGGTAACTTTCACGTCCAAGCGGCGGGGCTCGCCGTTGCCTTCGATCAGGAGGTAGGGGATCCCGCCGTCCTGACGAATCGCTATGAGGGGAACTGCGAGGGACTCTGCCACTGCAGCACCTGCAGCCATGGTGACTGATTGTCCGGCAGCGAATCCCTGTGCCCCCGGCGGCAACGCTACGGTGACATCTTTTCCAGGGACTTCATTCTTGCCTTGGTCACCCTCCAGAAAGCCGCTGACCTGCACCACTGCGGTGTCCAGAACTGATGAACCGGCTCTGACCGTTACGGGCGTACCCACCACGAAACTCTCGGCCTGGACAACGTCCGCGCGGGCAACAAAGGAGTCGTCAGCGATCCTGATCCGGGCCACAACCCCGTCCTCGGCCAAGATGGAACCGGGTCCGGCAATGGAAGCGACAGTGCCACTATCACCGGGGACCTGGACAAATTCCCGCCAGCGAAACATGACGTCCGGCGAGTTCTTCGATGCTGCATCACCAGTCTCCTCCTGCGGGAGCGGAACGGGGGCTTTGAACCCTGCGGCCCGGTACCACGACGCCAGTGCCTGCTGAGTAGCCCGGTCAAAGGTTCCGGTTGTGGCGCACGGGTAACCGAAGCCTGCCAAAACCTCTTGGAGTGCTTCGACATCGGGACCAGAGTCGCTTGGGCTGATGTCCCTATACAACGGCACGCTGCTGGGTAGTAACAACAGCGGCCTCCCCGAGACGACCGCCAGTAATTCACCGGAAACCACGCGGCTCCCGGCCTCTTTTGCCACGTCCGTTACCACCAGCCTGTCAACGCCTGCGGCCGGACTGGCATGAAGGGTGGCCTGGGCTCCTGGAACGACTTTCCCGGATAGAACCACCTGTTCGGCCACTGCACGGCGTTCTACCGTAGCCGAAACCGGAACCACCGCAGAAAGTGGCGGTGCCGGCTCCGACCCTGCCGTTGTCGATGCTCCTGCCCAATAGGCGCCGCCCAAACCCGTCAGCACCACCAGTGATGCGGCAGGTACGAGCCACCACCGCGGGACGCGCCTCATACCGCGTTCCACCAGGAGCGAATCAGAGTCTTGCATCAGCCACGCCGTGATCCCGCAAAATCTGTTTGGCACGCTCCACTGCGCCCACCTTCTCTTCCGCCAAGGCGTTGAGTTCGGCTTGGTGGTCGATCATCTGCGCGGCCTGGTACTCAGCCAGGATGTCATACGGCTTCCTGGCCCCGCCGCTGGCGTCCTTGCAGTCCAGATCCAAGAGGGCAACCCGTATCTCATCCTCCTTGGAGCCGCCGGATTGCAAGCTCCACGAACCCTGTTCCGAAAGTTTGATGCCTTTGGTGGCCAGGCATTCCTCCCAGCTCTTCCGGTAAGCCAGGTACTCCGAATCGAGCTCTGTCAGGGCCACGGCGTTCCGAGTGATTTGATTCTGCAAGGAGGCCTCACCAGCCAGGCCGTCCAGTAGTTCGGGTAGTCCGGCCCTCCCCACCGAATTAGTGCACTTTTTTTCCGCCGCCTGATGTTCGGCGCTGAGTGCGGGTCGCTCGGGTTGTTCGTCCATCACACCTGGAATTTTCCGGATCTCCGGCATGGCACCGTTTCTGGCAGCCAACGGGCGGGACCACTGCCCATACCTACCGTCCTGCAGGGCCTTGCCACCGCCTCCCCATGGAGCCACCGTGAACCCGGCATCTTCTACGCAGTCGTAGATGAGGAATGCCACCGCCGTATTGACCAGGACGTTCTCTCCGTCTGAGTACCAGTAGGCACTCATGGGAAGGCCAACTTCGCCGGTGCTTTCATTGAGAGTTGCCCTTGCTCCTGCTCCGGCAGCGCGATCCACTGCAGGCAGGCTGACCGTCGTCGTTGCGGTGGTCGACGATGCCGGCGGGCCCGAACAGGCCACGCCGCCAAGCACGACAACAGCCAGTGTCGCCGCGACCGCCAAAACTGAATGAAAAGTGGGAGATCGCACGGCTAACCCCAGATGCTGGAGATTTCGTCGTCCCAGTTCACACCGGCATACATTGACACGCCCCGAAGATCGTTGACGGCGTTACCACCCCGGAAGATGACGGCGTGACCTGAGTAGTTAAGATCCCGATACAGATACACGTAGGGCGATTGAACGTTCGCAGGCTGGCCTATGACTATTGAGCTGGCTTTGTCGTTTGCCGCCTCACCTACATACGAAGCGACCCAGTTATAGGTTCGCTGAGTTCCTGTAAACCAGTAGTTGTCGTAGAGGCATACGCGGGCCGTGGAGCAAGCCGGGGCGGCTTGCGCTGCAGTGACTCCGGTCAAGACCGAAGCCGAAACAACCGTCAGAATACCGGCTGTACGCAGGAATGCTTTCACTTTTTTCCCCAATGCTCGTGCGTGGTGGAACAGCTCTGTTCCACCACGAACACTAGGTTGCGCACGTCACCACCTAGACGGCATTTCCTCAAACTAGGTGGCGTTCCGGCAAGAATTAGGTGCCGAATAGCCCCAAAGTAGGTGCTACGTTGGGGCCTCTAGGTGCTGGCCCTCAGCGACCCAAGGCCGAGCCATCCTCATCAGCCATACTGGTCATGTGCAAATGACGGCAGTGTTTGTGGAAGGTGAGAGTGACCGTCTGGCCGTGAACGCATTGGCCCGGCGCCTTGGTTATGACCTGCAAAAGCACCAGGTTTCCATCGTTCCGATGGGTGGGGCCACCAACATTGCCCACTTCCTCGACCGTTACGGCCCGCAAGGGGAAAACCATCGGCTGCTGGGTCTCTGCGATTCCGGAGAATCCCGGGGCATCGCCCGCGCTTTCAGCAGGGCCGGTATCGGGGCCGCTTCCTTGAACGACCTGGGGTTCCAGGTCTGTGAGGCTGATTTGGAGGATGAACTTATTCGTTGCCTGGGCGTCGATGAGGTGATCAACGTGATCGCCGGTCAGGGTGAGTTTGGCTCGTTCGAACTTCTCCAGCGACAACCCTCGTTGCGGGATCTATCTGTTGAAGCGCAACTGCGGAGGTTTTTCGGTGGGCGCAGCGGCAATAAGATCCGGTACGCGCCCCTGCTGGTGTCTGCGCTGCCCTCCGGCAAGGCACCACCCCCGCTGGCTCGATTGGTGGCATCTTTTGATATGTGAGACAGCGTTGGGTTCAAGCCCGTGGGTTGTGAGGCAGCGTTGGGCTCAAGCCCGTGGGATGTGAGACAGCGTTGGGTTCAAGCCCGTGGGATGTGAGACAGCGTTGGGCTCGAGCCCGTGGGATGTGAGATAGCGTCTGCGGGTTGGTGGTAGACAGCGACGCCGGCACCAACCACTCAAGCAAAGTGGCGGGTACCGGCGTCGAACGTTAAAACGCGAGCGACTTGCGAACCTAGCCGCCGACGATCGCTGAGCCGATGAACGGGTCAACGGCCAGCGCGATGAAGAGCAATGTCAGGTAGCTGATGGAGCCGTGGAAGACCTTCATGGCTCCCTTGTTGGAGACGTCGCCGCCCTGCGCGCGCTTGTACAACGCGTGGCTCTCGTAGAGGAACCACGCGCCGGCCGCAACGGCAACAATCGTATAAACCCATCCGGCCCCGCCAACCGGGACCATCAAGAGCGAGCAGGCCACCATGGCCCAGGCGTAGAGGACAACCTGGACTGAAACCACCTTTGCTCCGGCGATGGCACCAAGCATGGGCACCTTGGCGTTGCGGTAGTCCTCGCCGTAACGCATGGACAGGGGCCAGTAGTGCGGCGGCGTCCAGAGGAAGATCACCATGAACAGCACAATGGCAGGCCACTCCACAGTGTTGGTCACGGCCGCCCAGGCGATCAGGACAGGGAAGCATCCGGCAGCTCCGCCCCAGACGATGTTCTGGGCGGTGCGGCGCTTCAGGATCATGGTGTAAATAACCACATAGAACACAATGGCGCCAAGGCCCAGCCAGGCGGAAAGCGGGTTGGCCCCGAACCACAGGATGGCGATGGACGCCGCGCCGAGAATCCAGGCGAAGACCAGTGCCTCTCGCGGCGTCACTTCTCCGGTTACCAACGGGCGCTTCTCGGTGCGGTGCATGAGTTTGTCGATGTCGCGGTCGATGTAGCAGTTGAAGACACCGGCGCTGCCTGCCGCGAAAGCTCCGCCGACGAGTGTAGCGAGAATCAAGCCTATGGAGGGAAAACCGCGCTGGGCGAAGATCATGGTGGGCAGGGTGCTCACCAGGAGGAGTTCGATGACCCGCGGTTTTGTGAGTGCCAGATACGCCTTGAACTTACGGGAAATTCCGATGCTTCCCCGGGCCGGGGACGCGTTGAGGGGCGTATCAGTTGTGCTCACGGCGGCAGTCACTCTGTTCTATGCTCTGGGGTTCTCGCAGCGGCTGCCGTCCCGGTCTTCGAAAGCTGACACGGGCGCATGAACCGCTGGTGGCCTCCAAATATCATACCGTGGCCGGAAGTGGCCCAATGTCCGCAAAATACGTCAATGTTTCCGAATCTTCACTCCCCTTCCGGGCCATCGTGATTCATATAAGGGAATTTCTGTCCAGTTAGTGGGATTCCCTGAGTTCCCTGACACGTTTAGGGCTAAGCTGTTGAGCAGATCAGCACACGTTGACCATCCGGGAAACCGCATTCTCGGATATCCGTGCGTCTGGATGAGAGATCAACGTTTCAATGGTGAACGGCTGGTAGACACATTGCAGCGGGCGCCATCCTGTGCTTCCTGCGTGCCGTGTCCGTACGCCTGCCGTCAGCACAGAGAGGGGCTCGGTTTTCGTGCCACATTTGGAAGAGCAAGAACTGTCATGGACCGATCTGGACAAGAAGGCAGTTGACACCGTTCGCGTGTTGGCCGCTGATGCCGTGGAGAAGGTCGGCAACGGCCACCCTGGTACGGCGATGAGCTTGGCTCCGGCAGCGTACCTGCTGTTCCAGAAGCTGATGCGCCACGATCCGAAGAACCCGGACTGGATCGGCCGCGACCGGTTCGTCCTGTCCCCCGGTCACACTTCGCTGACCCTTTACATCCAATTGTTCCTCTCCGGATACGGGCTGGAGCTGAAGGACCTTGAGGCGCTCCGCACGTGGGGTTCACTGACCCCGGGGCACCCGGAGTACAAGCACACCGCCGGTGTGGAAATCACCACCGGCCCGTTGGGCCAGGGTCTGGCCTCGGCTGTCGGTTTCGCTTACTCGCAGCGTCGTCAGCGCGGATTGTTCGACGCCGATGCTCCCGCCGGCGAGTCGCCGTTCGACCACACCATCTGGGTTATCGCTTCCGACGGCGACCTCCAGGAAGGTGTAACCTCCGAGGCTTCCTCGCTTGCGGGCCACCAGGAACTGGGCAACCTCGTAGTGATCTACGACGAGAACCACATCTCCATCGAAGACGACACCGACGTTGCTTTCACCGAGGACGTCCTCAAGCGCTACGAAGCCTACGGCTGGCACACCCAGCGCGTCGACTGGACCAAGACCGGCGACTACGTCGAAGACGTCCAGGAGCTCTACGCAGCCCTGCTGGCAGCGAAGGCTGAGACGAACAAGCCGTCCATCATTTCGCTGCGCACCATCATCGGCTACCCGGCACCGAAGAAGCAGAACACCGGCAAGATCCACGGCTCGGCCCTGGGTGCCGAGGAAGTCGCGGCACTGAAGACCGTGCTGGGCTTTGATCCGGCCAAGTCCTTCGATGTTGACGAAGAAGTACTGGCACACGCCCGCAAGGTCCTGGACCGCGGCGCTGAATCCCGCACTGCCTGGCAGAGCTCGTTCGAGGCATGGCAGTCCGCCAACCCCGACGCTGCTGCCCTGCTGGAACGTGTTGAAGCCAAGAAGCTGCCCGTGGGCATCGACGCAGCACTGCCGGTGTTCGAGGCAGGCAAGGACGTGTCCACCCGTGCGGCTTCGGGCAAGGTCCTGAACGCCATTGGCCCTGTCCTTCCGGAACTGTGGGGCGGTTCTGCCGACCTCGCCGAGTCCAACAACACCACCATCGAGGGCTCACCGTCGTTCATCCCGACCTCGCGTTCCACGGACGCCTGGAAGGGCAACCCGTACGGACGCGTACTGCACTTCGGTATCCGTGAGCACGCTGCGGCGTCGATCGTAAACGGCATCGCCCTGCACGGACGCACCCGCGCCTTCTCCGGCACGTTCCTGATCTTCTCCGACTACCAGCGCCCGGCCATCCGCCTCGGTGCGCTGATGGGTGTTCCTTCCCTGTATGTATGGACGCACGACTCCATCGGTCTGGGCGAAGACGGCCCCACCCACCAGCCGGTGGAGCAGCTCGCCTCGCTCCGCGCCATTCCGGGCCTGGACGTTGTCCGTCCCGGCGACGCGAACGAGGTCTCCGCAGCCTGGAAGGCCATGCTGGAGAACCACGAGAACCCGGCCGGCATTGTCCTGACCCGTCAGAACATCCCCACGTACGCCCGCGGCGAAGGTGAAGCGACCGGTGACACGTTCGGTTCCACCGCAGGTGTTGCCAAGGGCGGCTACGTCCTGGCCGAAGCCTCCAAGGACGGCGAAACCGTGGATGCGCAGGTCATCCTGATCGGCACCGGCTCGGAAGTCCAGCTCGCCGTCCAGGCCCGCGAAGCGCTCCAGGCCGAAGGCATCGCCGCCCGCGTTGTGTCCATGCCGTGTGTTGAGTGGTTCAACAAGCAGGACGAGGCCTACCGCGAATCCGTGCTCCCTGCCTCCGTGAAGGCCCGCGTCTCGGTTGAAGCCGGCCTCGCACTGGGCTGGCGCGAATTCGTCGGTGACGCCGGCCGCTCCATCTCCCTGGAACACTTCGGCGCCTCAGCTGACTACAAGCGGCTCTTCAACGAATTCGGCATCACCGCCGACGCCGTTGCAGCCGCTGCCAAAGACTCCCTCGCAGACGCCAACGCATAACAGTCTGCTTCCCTCTCACAAGGAGAAAAACACATGACCAGCACTCCCACGCAGCAGCTCTCCGACGCCGGCGTTTCCATCTGGCTCGATGACCTCTCCCGCACCCGCCTGGAAACGGGCACCCTGCAGAAGCTGATCGACGAGAAGAACGTGGTTGGTGTGACCACCAACCCGTCCATCTTCCATGCAGCCATCACCGCGGGCACGGACTACGACGCCACCATTGCAGCCCAGGCCGCCGCCGGTGCCAGCGTCGAAGAAACGATCTTCGAAATCACCACCACGGACGTCGCTGACGCCTGCGATCTGTTCGCCCCGGTCGCAGCAGCGACCAACGGTGTTGACGGCCGCGTCTCCATCGAGGTGGACCCCCGCCTTGCCTGGGACACCGCCGGAACGATCGCCGAGGCAAAGCACCTCTACGCGAAGGTGAACAAGGACAACGTCCACATCAAGATCCCCGCAACCCTGGAGGGCCTTGAAGCAATCACCGCTACCCTGGCTGAGGGCATCAGCGTCAATGTGACCCTGATCTTCTCCCTGGAGCGGTACCGCGCGGTCATCAACGCTTTCCAGTCCGGCCTCGAGCAGGCCAAGGAGAACGGCCACGATCTCTCCAAGATCCACTCCGTGGCCTCGTTCTTCGTCTCCCGCGTTGACTCGGAGATCGACAAGCGCCTTGACGCCATCGGCACCGATGAAGCCAAGGCACTCAAGGGCAAAGCAGGCGTTGCCAACGCACGCCTGGCCTACCAGGTCTACGAAGAGCTCTTCTCCACCGAGCGCTGGGCAGTGCTGGCCGAAGCCGGCGCCCTCCCCCAACGCCCCCTGTGGGCCTCCACCGGCGTGAAGGACCCGGCGTACCCGGACACCCTCTACGTGACCGAACTCGTCGCAGCAGGCGTGGTCAACACCATGCCGGAAAAGACCCTTGACGCCACGTTCGACCACGGCGTAGTCACCGGTGACACCATCTCCGGCACCTACGATGACGCGAACGAGACCCTCAATGCCCTCGAAGCCCTCGGCGTCTCCTACAACGACGTCGTCACCCTCCTCGAGACCGAAGGCCTTGAGAAGTTCGTGGGCTCCTGGAAGGAACTCCTCGCCGACGTCGAAGGCGCACTCGCCACCGCACGGAAGGCTTCCTAACAACTATGAGCACAATCAGCTACGACGCCAGCGGTGCCGCACAGCAGGCAATCGCCCAGCACATTGACAGCTTGGTGGAGGAGAAGATCGCCACGCGGATTTTCGCCAAGGACCACACACTGTGGGGTCCCGACGCAGAGTCCGAGGCAGCGATCAGGCTCGGCTGGGTAGAAGCCGCCACGGTGTCCCAGGCATTGGTCTGGGACATTCTGGAGCTTCGTGACGCCCTCCGTGCTGAAGGAGTCTCACGTATTGTCCTTTGCGGCATGGGTGGATCTTCTTTGGCCCCCGAGGTCATTGCCGGTACCGCCGGCGTCGAGCTGACCGTGCTTGACAGCACTGATCCTGAACAGGTCAGCGCTGCTTTGGCGGACCGTTTGGCGGAGACGGCGATCGTCGTTTCCTCCAAGTCCGGGTCCACCGTTGAGACCGACTCCCAGCGCCGCGTATTCGAGAAGGCGTTCAACGATGCCGGCATCGACGCCAAGACCAGGATCATCATTGTCACGGATCCGGGTTCACCCCTGGACAAGGCTTCCCGCGAGGCGGGATACCGTGCAGTGTTCAATGCCGACCCCAACGTGGGCGGCCGCTTCTCGGCTTTGACAGCCTTTGGCCTGGTCCCCTGTGGTCTGGCCGGCGTGGATATCCAGGCCTTCCTGGATGAGGCAGAAGAAGCCGCGGAGATCCTCAATGAGGACTCCGCTGACAACATCGGCCTGGCGCTGGGCATTGCCTTGGGCGGCACCAGCCCGCTGCGGAACAAGATTGTCATCGCTGAGGACGGTTCAGGCATTGTCGGATTCGCTGATTGGGCCGAACAGCTCATCGCGGAATCCACCGGCAAGCTGGGCACCGGTGTCCTGCCGGTCGTAGCCGGTCCTGACTCTCCCGAGGCGCTGACCGGCGCCGAGGACGTCCTGGTGGTGCGGCTTGTCAGTGCCGATGCCGACGTCGAGCTCCGCGAGAACGAGGTGGCCGTAGCCGGGGGCCTGGCTTCACAAATGTTTACCTGGGAGTTTGCCACCGCAGTGGCCGGCCGGTTGCTGGGCATCAACCCCTTCGACCAGCCCGACGTCGAGGCCGCAAAGGTAGCTGCGCGCGGTTTGCTCGACGCCCGCCCCGAACCGACTCCGGCAGCCTTCACCGACGGTGCCGTGGAGGTACGCGGGGGCGAGTGGCTTGGCTCCGCTTCCACGGTGTCCGAGGCTGTGCAGGCGCTCCTCGGCCAGCTCGGTGCGGATGGGTACTTGAGCGTTCAGGCCTACTTGGACCGTATATCCCACGCGCCCCTTGAGGGAATTCGGGATGAACTCGCAGCCGTCAGTACTCGCCCGGTGACGTTCGGTTGGGGCCCCCGGTTCCTCCACTCCACCGGCCAGTTCCACAAGGGCGGACCGGCTATCGGAGTTTTCCTGCAAGTCACTGCAGCATCCTCCACCGACCTGGAAATTCCGGAGCGGCCCTTCACCTTCGGGCAGCTCATTGCGGCTCAGGCCTCGGGCGACGCACAGGTACTGGAAGGCCACGGCCGCCCGGTATTGCGTCTGCACCTCACCGAACGTGCTGCGGGCGTAGCCCAACTCCAGGAAGTCGTCGCTGCGTTGGCCGGCCAGGCCAGCGCACTCGAAAGCTAAGGCACAGAACCAAACATGCCAGAAACTGAAAACGGCAGGAAGAACGCCGGTCTCCGGAACCCCTTGCGGGATCCTCGGGACCGGCGCCTGAACCGCATCGCCGGGCCGTCGTCGTTGGTGTTCTTCGGAGTCACCGGCGATCTCGCCCGCAAGAAGCTCATGCCGGCGGTCTATGACCTCGCCAACCGTGGCCTGTTGCCTCCCAGCTTCGCTCTGGTTGGCTTCGGCCGACGCGACTGGGACAACGCTGATTTTGCGGCTGAAGTGAAGGAAAACGTCAAGGCCCACGCCCGGACCAAGTTCGACGAAGCGGTGTGGGAGCAGCTTGCTTCCGGTATCCGCTTTGTTCAGGGCGAGTTCGACGACGACGACGCCTTCGAGCGTCTCGGCGACGTCCTTGATGAGCTGGATGAAACCCGCGGTACCCGGGGCAACCATGGCTTCTACCTCTCCATCCCGCCCAAGGCGTTCGAACAGGTCTGCCGACAACTGTCCAAGCACGGTCTCGCTCAGGCGAAGACGGGCCAGTGGCGCCGGGTGGTCATTGAAAAGCCGTTCGGGCACGACCTCGAGTCCGCCCGTCAGCTCAATGACATCGTCGAATCGGTGTTCCCGGCTGATGCAGTGTTCAGGATCGACCATTACCTGGGTAAGGAGACGGTGCAGAACATCCTGGCGTTGCGTTTCGCGAACCAGTTGTTTGAACCCCTCTGGAACGCCAACTATGTGGATCACGTTCAGATCACCATGGCCGAGGACATTGGCACCGGGGGGCGTGCAGGCTACTACGACGGCGTGGGCGCTGCCCGTGACGTCATTCAGAACCACTTGCTGCAGTTGCTGGCGTTGACGGCCATGGAGGAACCCATTTCCTTCAATGCCGATGACCTTCGGGCCGAGAAAGAAAAGGTCCTTGCTGCGGTCAAGCTGCCCGAAGACCTGTCCACCCACTCGGCGCGTGGTCAGTTCACCGGCGGTTGGCAGGGCGGCGAGGAAGTCCTCGGGTACCTTGATGAGGATGGCATCCCTGCCGACTCCAAGACCGAGACCTTTGCTGCGATCCGGGTTGACATCAACACCCGCCGTTGGAACGGTGTTCCGTTCTACCTGCGTGCAGGAAAGAGACTAGGCCGCCGCGTTACCGAAATTGCCGTGGTGTTCAAGCGCGCACCCAATCTGTTGTTCCGGGACCACGGTGAGGACGACTTCGGCCAGAACGCCGTGGTCATCCGTGTCCAGCCTGATGAGGGCGCCACCATCCGGTTTGGTTCCAAGGTTCCGGGCACCCAGATGGAAGTCCGCGATGTCACCATGGACTTCGGCTACGGACACTCCTTCACCGAGTCCAGCCCCGAGGCTTACGAGCGACTGATCCTGGACGTGCTCCTGGGCGAGCCGCCGCTCTTCCCGCGGCACCAGGAAGTGGAATTGTCCTGGAAGATCCTGGACCCGTTCGAGGAATACTGGTCCGGGCTCGATGAACAACCGCAACCCTACGCACCCGGCAGTTGGGGACCGGCCTCGGCCGATGCCCTGCTGGCCCGCGACGGACGAACCTGGAGAAGGCCATGATCGTAGATCTTCCCGATACCACCACCTCCAAGATCTCCAAAAAGATCATGTCGCTGCGCGAGCAAGGCGGCGTGATCGCTTTGGGTCGCGTTTTGACGTTGGTGGTGGTGACCAAGTCCGGGCAGGAAGAAGATGCCATCGAGGCAGCCAACGAAGCCAGCCGGGAACACCCCTGCCGGATCATCGTCCTGGCTGACGCGGGAGTGGAGGGACCGGATCGCCTGGACGCCCAGATCCGAGTCGGTGGCGACGCCGGCGCCTCCGAGGTCATCGTCCTGCGCGGGCACGGACATATGGCTCACGAGAGCGAATCGCTGGTGGCCGCCCTCTTGCTGCCGGACGCGCCGATCGTGGCCTGGTGGCCGCACGGAGCCCCGGAGAGCGCTTGTGAGACGTCCATTGGCCGGATCGCGCACCGCCGGATCACCGACTCGGCCAACGAACCCGATCCACGCCTTGCGCTGGAAAACATCCGGGCGACCTACAAGGCCGGCGACACAGACCTCGCATGGACACGCCTTACCAACTGGCGCATGCAACTCGCCGCCGTCTTCGATCAGGTAGACAGTGACCCGGTCTCCGCCGTTGCCGTTGAAGGAGCGTCCGACTCCCCCAGCACGCTGCTTCTGGCAGCTTGGCTCAGCCTCGCGCTGGAGGCGCCTGTCACCATCGTGGCGGACCCTGCAGGGACCGGTATCCGCCGCGTCCGCCTCACCCGGGCAAGCGCTGACGTCCAGCTCTTCCGTCCGGGCCTTTCCGTGGCCGAACTGACGCAGCCCGGCCAGCCGGCGCAGCGTATCACCCTCCCCCGGCGCAGCCTGAAGGATTGCCTCGCCGAAGAACTACGACGACTCGACCCCGACGAAGTCTTCGGAGAAGTGATTACGATGGGACTTCCACTTACCAGCCAGAGGAGAGTCCAGACCAGTGCACGCTGAGCCCAGAGTTAGCATCCATCCCGACTCCAAGGTGTTGATGGCCGCCATTGCGGCCCGCCTGATTACCAAGCTCGTGGATGTCCAGGACAAACATGGTGAGGCTACGGTGGTCCTGACCGGCGGTACCGTCGGCATCGGAACGCTGAAGGCGGTGGCTGACTCGGCTGCAGCCCCGGCGGTCGACTGGTCCAAGGTTAACTTCTGGTGGGGTGACGAACGCTTCGTCGCTGCGGACAGCGAGGACAGGAACACCCGTCAAGCACACCAGGCCCTCTTGGCGCACTTGGACGTGGATGCCTCCAGGATCCACGAGCCAGGTTCAACTGATCAGTTCGCCACTGCTGAGGACGCCGCCGCCGCGTATGCAGAAGAACTTAAAGCAGCAGCCGAGGCGGAACATGCAGCCGACATGTCTGATGAACGTTTAGAAGAGGCGGGCATCCTCCCGCGCTTCGACGTCCTGCTTCTTGGTGTCGGCCCTGACGCCCACGTGGCCTCGCTCTTTCCCGAGCAGGCCGGAATTCGTGAGAAGAAGCGCACTGTGGTGGGGGTCGAAAACTCACCCAAACCGCCGTCGTCGCGTATTTCTTTGACGTTGCCGGCTATCAACACCGCCCAAGAGATTTGGATGGTTGTTGCCGGCGAGGACAAGGCGGGAGCCGTGGGACTGGCCTTGGCAGGTGCCAACCCGGTGCAGGTACCGGCCGCGGGTCCTGTGGGCCGTTCCCGGACTCTGTGGCTTATTGACGAGAATGCGGCCTCACGCGTCCCCCAGCAGCTGGTCCGGAAGGACCCTGCGGGCGCGTAACCGCTCCAACGCTCCAGCCAGGACAATTTCCGCGTCCTGGCTGGAGCGTCTTTCTTTAACGTAATCCAGGTGCGATTTGTAAAGCTCATCCTCTGGCCTGGGCGGCGCGGGAAGGCCGGGATCGCGTGAAGAAGGAAGGCCGCATTTGGGGCAATCCCAATTCTTGGGAATCTGGTCGTCCGGGAGTTTGAGGAAGACAAGCTGTGTTTGGTGTCCCTTGGCGCACCAGTAGGGGACGCGAATGCGCGGCAGTTGAACACCGTCACTGTGGTCGCTGTGGTTCCTTGGAGGTGACCCTTGGGCTACTCCAACGCGGGTGCCCCGATATCCAGGCGTGCCATGAACCATTTTCGAACCCCTAGCGACTCGGTGGTCGGCCCTCACGGCCCTGGCCGTTATGGCCAACAGGCCCAGTCTAATGCGGGGTTACGACGACGGCACTAGTGATGGACGCAATGGAAAAGAAAAAGGGAGGCCCCCAACAAGGAGCCTCCCTTTTTAGGAAACGACTAGGAGTCGCCACCCGAGGTAAATCTCATGATCAGGCCAAGGCCGATGATGACAGCACCCCACGTGATACCCAGAATGATGGTGAAGCGGTTCAGGTTACGCTCGGCTACACCGGACGAACTCAATCCGGAGCTCATTCCGCCACCGAACATGTCGGACAAACCGCCGCCACGTCCCTTGTGCAGGAGGATGAGCAGCGTCAGCAGAAGGCTGGTGATTCCCAGCAGGATCTGCAGAATGACTTGAAGAACGTCCACGACGGCCTTTCGAAGAAGCGGAAAACGGGAGCCGGACTAGTCCGTGACGAGGTGGCTCTCGAACCTGACAATGTTAGCAAACTCAGCGGGGTCCAGGCTTGCGCCACCCACAAGCAATCCATCCACATCATTTTCAGCCATAATGGCGGCGGCATTGTTGGCCTTGACGGAGCCGCCATAAAGAAGCCGGGTCTTAGCCGCTACGGTCTCATCGAAGAGCTCGGCGAGCTCGGTCCGGATGGCTGCGCACATTTCCTGTGCATCCTCAGGACCGGCAACTTCACCTGTACCGATGGCCCAGACGGGCTCATAGGCAACCACGAGCTCGGCAGCCTGCTCCGCGGTGAGTCCCTCCACGCCGGCGCGCAGTTGGGCAAGAGTGTGCTCCACGTGCGTTCCTGCCTGACGGACCTCGAGGCCTTCGCCGACACAAAGAACCGGGGTGACTCCGTGGCGGAAACCGGCCTTGACCTTGGCGTTGAGGACGTCGTCGGACTCGTTGTGGATGGTGCGGCGCTCACTGTGCCCCACCAAGACGTAAGCACAGCCCAACTTGCTAAGGAACTGGCCGGAGATGTCACCTGTGTACGCTCCGGAGTCAAACTGGGAGAGGTCCTGGCCACCGTAGACAACATCGAGGTCGTCACCCTGCACCAGCGTTTGGACGCCTCGGAGATCTGTGAACGGCGGGAAGACAGCCACCTCGACGCGGTTGTAGTCGTGCTTGGCGTCGGACAATGTCCAGGCAAGTTTCTGCAGCAAGGTGATGCCCTGGACATGGTCCATGTTCATCTTCCAGTTGCCGGCGATGAAGGGCTTACGGACAAAGTTGCCGTTGGCAGAGGTAGTCACATGAACTCCAAAGAATGCGTAGAAATATGGAACGGCCGGCAGGACGCATGGCGTCCTGCCGGCCGGGTAGTACTTAGCGGTCCAGGACGCTCAGACCGGGAAGGTCCTTGCCTTCAAGGTATTCCAGGCTTGCGCCGCCACCGGTTGAAATATGTCCAAACTGTGAGTCCTCGAACCCAAGGGTCCGAACGGCAGCCGCGGAGTCGCCGCCACCCACCACAGTGAAGGCAACCGTATCGGTCAGCGCTTGGGCGATGGCCCGGGTGCCACTGGAGAAGGCTTCAAATTCGAAGACACCCATGGGGCCGTTCCAGAAGACGGTCTTTGCCCCTTCGATCTGTGCCGCGAACGCGGAAGCAGACTCGGGTCCAATGTCCAGGCCTATGCCCGACGCACCGAAAGCACTGTCCTCAATGGCGTCCGCCTTGACGACCTCGTGTTCGGCATCAGCTGCAAAGCGGCTGGCCACCACCACATCGGTGGGGATCACGAACGAGGTGCCGGCAGCAGAGGCGCGCTGGAGGTAGTCCTGCACAACCGGGATCTGGTCTTCCTCGAGGAGGCTTCCGGCAACCTTATGGCCTGCAGCGGCCAGGAAGGTGAAAAGCATGCCGCCGCCAACCAAGATGGTATCGGCCTTGCCCAGGAGGTTCTCGATCACAGCCAGCTTGTCCGACACCTTGGACCCGCCAAGAACCACGACGTAAGGCCGCTGCGTGTCAGTGGTGAGCTTCCGAAGGACTTCGACCTCCGTATGCACAAGATCGCCCAGGTATGACGGCAACCGGGTGGCTACATCGTAGACACTGGCATGCTTGCGGTGAACCGCACCAAAGGCGTCGTCCACGAATGCCCCGTTGCTTCCCGTCAGGGCAACCAGCTCATCGGCGAAGGCGCCGCGCTCGGCGTCGTCCTTGCTCGTTTCCCGGGCATCAAAGCGGACGTTCTCCAGGATGAGGACGTCACCATCCTGGAGGCCGGCTGAGAGCTCCTTGGCGGAGGCTCCTACCGTGTCTGCTGCAAGCTGCACCGGGAAGTCGGCGAGCTCCGCCAATCGGGCCGCAGCGGGCTTCAGGGAGTACTTGTCTTCAGGAGCGCCCTTGGGGCGTCCCAGGTGGGCCGTAACGAGCACACGGGCACCGGCGTCCGAGAGCTTCTTGAGGACCGGAAGCGAAGCCTTGATGCGGCCGTCGTCGGTCACTGTAGAGCCGTCGAGCGGCACATTCAGGTCACTTCTGACCAGAATGTACCGCCCGCGGACACCTTCAGCGATGAGTTCGTTGAGGGTGTGAGATGTCATGTGTCTACCCTAGCCCAGCTTGGATGCGACGAGCTCCGTGAGGTCAACGAGGCGGTTGGAGTAACCCCACTCGTTGTCATACCAGGAAACAACCTTGACCTGGTTGCCAATGACCTTGGTGAGGCCGGAGTCGAAGATCGACGACGCAGGGTCCCCAACGATGTCCGAGGACACGATGGGAGCATCGGTGTAGCTGAGGATGCCGGCGAACTGCTCGGACTCAGCGGCGGCCTTGACGGCTGCGTTGACTTCTTCGACCGTTACTTCGCGGGAGACGGTTACCGTGAGGTCCGTCGCTGAACCGGTGGGAACCGGAACGCGGATGGCGTAGCCATCCAGCTTGCCCTTGAGCTCCGGGAGCACCAGGCCGATTGCCTTGGCCGCACCTGTTGACGTGGGAACCATGTTGATCGCGGCAGCACGGGCACGGCGGAGATCACCGTGGGGGCCGTCCTGCAGGTTCTGGTCCGCCGTGTAGGCGTGGACCGTGGTCATGAGGCCACGCTCGATGCCGAAGGCGTCGTTCACTACCTTGGCCAGCGGGCCGAGGCAGTTGGTGGTGCAGGATGCGTTGGAGATGATGTTGTGCGCTGCGGGGTCGTAAAGCTCGTGGTTGACACCCATGACGATGGTGATGTCTTCGTCGC
The DNA here is from genome assembly GCF_054161505.1 of Arthrobacter sp. R3-55. Classification (NCBI taxonomy): domain Bacteria; kingdom Bacillati; phylum Actinomycetota; class Actinomycetes; order Micrococcales; family Micrococcaceae; genus Arthrobacter; species Arthrobacter sp. R3-55. The sequence continues at coordinate 2,279,755 of NZ_CP096423.1, forward strand.
TGGCAGGCGCCGAGATCAGGACCTTCTTGGCACCGGCGTCAATGTGCTTCTGCGCGGCTGCAGCCTTGGTGAAGAAACCGGTGGACTCGATGACGATGTCAACGCCCAACTCGCCCCAGGGAAGGTTGGCGGGATCGCGCTCGGCGAGGACCTTGATGGACTTGCCGTCGACTACCAGGTTTCCATCGACAACTTCCACGGTCTGGGCGAGGCGTCCACCGACGGAGTCATACTTCAGGAGGTGGGCGAGGGTCTCGGGACTGGTGAGATCGTTGACTGCCACGATCTCAAGGTCTGCGCCCTGGGCCAGTGCTGCGCGGAAGTAGTTACGGCCGATGCGGCCGAAGCCGTTGATACCAATACGGGTGGTCACTATGTGTCAATCTCCTTGGTGCTCTTGCAAGCACGCCTAGTGAGTCGGATTAATAATTTCCAACTAACAGACCCCGCACGTCTTTGGGCAGAGGTGATTATCAGATCGGAGGGCGACCAGCCACGTTGCTGAAGGCTAACCGCCTTCCGTGATCCATCTTACGTTTAACTAAGCCTGCCCCCGCAACTGCGGAGGCAGGCTTTCCAGCATTTGGCCCCAATTCACGCTAAAAGTGACTTTTGTTACATCGGCGTGAACCGGGGCTCACCAACTAGAGGACGATGAGGCCCGTAGCGTTGGTGCGTGCGGCTTCGAAGCGCTTGGCGACGTCCGCCCAGTTGGCGATGTTCCAGAAGGCCTTCACGTAGTCAGCCTTGACGTTGACGTAGTCCAGGTAGAAGGCGTGCTCCCACATGTCCAGCATCAGCAGCGGCGTGGTGCCTACTGCGACGTTGCCCTGCTGGTCGTAAAGCTGCTCGATGAGCAGGTTTCCACCGATGGGCTCGTAGGCCAGGAAGGCCCAGCCGGAACCCTGCAGGCCGAGTGCGGCAGCGCTGAACTGAGCACGGAAGGCATCGAAGGAACCGAAAGCGTCGTCGATGGCAGCCGCGAGCTCACCTTCGGGCTTGTCGCCGCCGTCCGGGGAGATGTTGTTCCAGAAGACGGAGTGGTTGATGTGTCCGCCGGTGTGGAACGCGAGGTCCTTGGAGAGACGGTTGATGTTGGCGTAGTCGCCCTTCTCGCGGGCATCGGCCAGCTGGGAGAGCGCATTGTTGGCGCCTGCAACGTAAGCCGCATGGTGCTTGCTGTGGTGCAGCTCCATGATCTTTGCCGAAATGTGCGGCTCGAGTGCTGCATAGTCGTAGCCGAGCTCGGGCAGAACGTACTCTGTCACGAAATCCTCCAATGTAATGGACTGACGTCCGGGTTGGTAACTCTCGTTATGTCATCCGGCCAGCGGGCCGGCCGGAAATCCTTGGCGAAGAAGCTTGCTCTTGCCTCCACCGGGAACAACCCGGGGTGGCCTCGCAGTATTTCCTCCACGCATTTTCGATTCTATGGGTGCGGACTACTCGTCCATCATTTCCGGAGTCACATTTGCCTCGGTGCCCGGGATGCCGAGGTCTAGTGCGCGCTTATCGGCCATGGCAAGGAGACGGCGGATGCGGCCCGCGATGGCGTCCTTGGTCATGGGCGGATCGGCCAGGCGACCCAGTTCGTCCAAGCTGGCCTGCTTGTGGGCAACACGAAGCTCGCCGGCGTACTTAAGGTGATCCGGAACGTCGTCGCCCAGTATCTCCAAGGCGCGGTCAACCCTGGCACCGGCCGCAACGGCAGCCTGGGCCGAACGCCTCAGGTTGGCGTCGTCAAAGTTCGCCAGCCTGTTGGCCGTGGCCCGGACTTCCTTGCGCATTCGACGCTCCTCCCAGACCATCAGGGCATCATGTGCGCCCATCCGGGTCAGGAGGGCTGCAATGGTGTCGCCATCGCGGATGACCACGCGGTCCACGCCACGGACCTCGCGGGCCTTGGCCTGGATGCCGAGACGCCGGGCAGCTCCCACGAGTGCCAGTGCTGATTCAGGTCCGGGGCAGGTGACTTCCAGGGAGGAAGAACGCCCCGGTTCAGTCAGTGACCCGTGGGCAAGGAAGGCTCCCCGCCATACTGCCTCTGCGTCTGCAGCCGAGCCGTTGACAACCACAGAGGGCAGTCCGCGGACCGGTCGTCCGCGTCCGTCCAACAGGCCGGTCTGGCGGGCGAGGGCCTCACCGTCGCGGACTACGCGGACAACGTAGCGGCTCCCCCGGCGCAGGCCTCCTCCGGAGACGACAATGATTTCGCTCTGGTGGCCGTAGACCTCCGCTATTGCGGCACGGAGCCGGCGGGCCGTTGAGGCAAGATCGACTTCGGCCTCAATGACGATCCGGCCCGAAATGATATGCAAGCCGCCTGCGAAGCGCAGCATTGCCGAAACCTCCGCCTTGCGGACCGAAGATTTCTTGATGTCCAGCCGGGACAGTTCGTCCTTGACCGACGCAGTAAGTGCCATCGCGTATTCCTAACTGTTCCCGAAAATATCGTGGTACGCCGCTGCCAGCAGCAATGGATCATGGACGGGGCGGCGCCTCGACGCCCCTACTCTACCCAACACCACTTCGGCCCCGATCATCCCCGCGGCCTTCTCAAAGGCCTTGAGATCCTGGATTGCAGCAGGATCGGCAAGGACTACATCGACGCTGAACTCAGGGGCGTAGCGGCGCAGGACATCCAGATGGTCCGCCGCCGTCATGCCAGAAGTTTCTTTGGTTTCCACGTCAAGGTTCATGGTGAGGCAGCGCTTTGCAGCAGTGTCCCCAAGCGCCTGGCGCAGCTCGGGCAGAAGCATGTGCGGCAGCACCGAGGTGTACCAGGATCCGGGCCCCAGAATGACCCAGTCCGCCAACTCGATGGCCGTCAAGGCTTCGGTGCAGGCCGGGGCGTCTTCGGGCAACAACCTGACCTCTTCAAGCTTTCCGGCAACAGCACACCGGGCCTGTCCGCGAACGGTCTGCAGCTCCTGGCCGCCCCCCGGAAGGTCAACGTGGGCCTGGCCCTCAATGGTGAGGGGCACACTGGACATGGGAAGAACCTGGCCCCTTGCTCCCAGCAGCGCACCGGCCCATTTCAGGCCGGCAACCGTATCTCCCAAGAGTTCCCACAGCGTCACAATCAGCAGGTTGCCCATGGCGTGGTGGTCCAGCGAGCCACCCTTGGCGGTACCGGCGTTGAACCGGTGCTGCATGACATCCCGCCAGGTCCGGCCCCAGTCGGTGTCATCACACAGGGCGCTGAGCGCCATCCGCAGGTCACCGGGCGGAAGGACTCCGTACTCTTCGCGGAGCCGCCCCGACGAGCCGCCGTCGTCGGCTACCGTGACGATTGCCGTCAGCTCCGAGGTGAGCAAGCGAAGGGCGGACAGGGAGGCAGCCAGTCCATGACCGCCTCCCAAGGCAACCACCGATGGACTTTTCTTCTGCTGGCTGCCGGGGACGCCTTTGGGTGGAATCAGGGGCAGCGGGCCGGTAAGGACGCCCACTACTCGCGGCCCAGATCGCGGTGGGTGGTGGTGACGGTGACACGTGGATACTGTGCCAAACGCTTGGAAAGTTCCACCGCGACTGCCACTGAACGATGCTTGCCACCGGTGCAACCCACAGCCAACGTGGCGTAGTGCTTGTTCTCCTGGCGATAGCCGTCCAGGACAGGCTCCAAGGCCCGGACGTATCTGTCCACGAACTCATGCACGCCGTCGGCAGCGAGCACGTAGTTGCTGACGTCCTCATCCAAGCCTGTGTGAGGCCGTAGCTTGGGAACCCAATGCGGATTGGGAATGAAGCGGGCGTCGGCTACGAAGTTGGCATCCACGGGGAGCCCGTACTTGAATCCAAAGCTCATGACGTTCAGCCGCAAGGTTACCGGGCCGGTGTCGCTGAATAATTCGGTGATGGCTGTAGCGAGGCCATGGACGTTGAAGTCCGATGTGTCCAACACGACGTCTGCATGCTCGCGCAGTTCCCGCAGGACTTCCCGCTCGATCCCGATGCCGTCCAGGATCCGACCACCGCCTTGAAGAGGGTGGGGACGGCGTCCTTGCTCGAAACGTCGGACCAGGACCTCGTCATTGGCATCCAGGAACAGTACCCGGAAGGTGATGCCGCTGGCGCTGAGCGCGCCCAGCGCCGTCTGGATGTCGGTAAACAGGTCCTTGCTGCGGACATCCACCACCACCGCCAGCTTGGGAATGGATTTGGGAGCATGCGAGACAATTTCGGCCAGGGTTCCCAGCATTTGCGGCGGGAGGTTGTCCACCACATACCAGCCATGGTCTTCCAGGGCATCAGAGGCCGTACTGCGGCCTGCCCCGGACATCCCGGTAACTACCAGCAGTTCCGCCTCCGGTGGCTTGACGGGCGTGAGGCCGTCCTGCTCCGTTCCGGACCCTGCCGTTGCCTCATCCATGAATTGTTCCCCGTTTCGTCGGAAATGGTGCTTACAGCCTGCGACGCGCACCATAGAGGTGACCGCACGCCCGAACATGCTCAAGCGCCGGTGACCGCTGGTGCGGCCATCGGCCAGGTTCTAACCCTAGCTAAGATTCAAGGATTTCGCCGGTGGTCATATTGATTGCCGGGACTGCGCCGGAAGGGTCTTCTGCGGAACCCAGGTGTTGAACCACGGCAGCTGCCAGTGCGGGCCCGATGCCCTTGGCCGAGGTGAGCTCTTCAACGGAGGCCGCTTTGATCTTTTTCAGCGATCCGAAGTGCGCCACCAAGGCCTTGCGCTTGGCTTCGCCCAGGCCCGGCACCCCGTCAAGGACGGATACAGTCATGGCCTTCCCGCGTTTCTGCCGATGGAAGGTGATGGCGAAGCGGTGGGCTTCATCACGGATCCGTTGAAGCAGGTAAAGCCCCTGTGATGTCCTGGGGAGGATGACCGGGAAGTCGCTATCGGGCAGCCAGACTTCCTCCAACCGCTTGGCAAGGCCCACCAGATAGACGTCGTCGATACCCAGTTCCGCCAACGCCCTCTTGGCGGCATTGACCTGCGGCTGTCCACCGTCCACCACCACCAGGTTGGGCGGATAAGCGAACTTGGCTTTGGGGGCGGGCATGGTGGGGTCCGACGGCGGCGCATCAGTCCCGCTCTTGGCCCCCGCACGCGTAGGGTTGACGATTTCGCCGGAGACCACGGGGACCTGGGCAGCCTTGTCCGTCAGGTAATGCTTGAACCTCCGGGTCAGGACGTCATGCATGGCCGCGGTGTCGTCAGCTGCAGCAGCACCCGTAATGGAGAACTTCCGGTAGTCGGCCTTCTTGGGCAGGCCGTCCTCCACCACCACCATGGAGGCCACCACGTTGGTGCCCTGCACGTGGGAGATATCGAAGCACTCGATCCGCAGCAAGGGAACCGGGATATCCAAGGCTTCCTGTAATTCCTGAAGGGCCACGGAACGGACGGTAATGTCACCGGCCCTGCGGGTCTTGTGCAGCTTGAGGGCCTGCTCCGCATTCTCCCGTACCGTGGACATCAGGGCGGCTTTGTCTCCGCGCCGGGGTACGCGGATGTCCACTTTGGCGCCACGCAGCCCGCCAAGCCACTCAGTAAGTTCGGCATGGTTGCTGGGCGTTTCCGGCACCAGGACTTCGCGGGGAATACGGCCTTGGACCTCGCTGTCCTCGCCGTAGACCTGTTGCAGAAGGTGTTCAATCAGTTCAGGGGTTGTGGCATCTTCGACCTTCTCCACAACCCATCCGCGCTGACCCCGGACCCGGCCGCCACGGACATGGAAGACCTGCACGGAGGCTTCCAGTTCGTCATCATGGAGCGCGAAGACATCAGCGTCGGTATCTTCGGCAAGAACCACGGCATTGCGCTCAAAGACCTTGCGCAGCGCAATGATGTCATCCCTGAGCCCGGCAGCCTTCTCGTAGTCCAGTTCGGCAACGGCTGCTGCCATGTCCTTTTCCAAGCGGCCAATGAAACGTTTGGCTTCGCCGCCCATGAAGGAACAGAAATCCTCCGCGAGGTTTCGGTGTTCCTCGGGAGTCACGCGGCCCACACAAGGTGCGGAGCACTTATCGATATAGCCCAGCAGGCAGGGACGCCCGCTGGATTCGGCGCGTTTGAAAACACCTGCACTGCAGCTGCGGACTGGAAAAACCCGTAGCAGGGTATCCATCGTTTCCCGGATGGCGCCGGCGGTATAAGGGCCGAAGTATCTGGTGCCCTTCCTCCGCTCGCCGCGCATGACCTGCACGCGGGGGTACTTCTCCCCCATGGTGACGGCGAGGTAGGGATAGGTTTTGTCGTCCCGGAAGACGACATTGAAGCGGGGCTTGAATTCCTTGATCCAGGTGTATTCCAGCTGCAGTGATTCCAGCTCGCTGCCTACCACGGTCCATTCGACACTGCTGGCCGCATGGACCATGGCATGGGTCTTGGGAAGGAGCCCGGCCGGGTTGGCAAAGTAGGAATTGAGCCTTGACCTGAGGTTCTTTGCCTTGCCCACATAGATGACGCGGCCATGGGGGTCGCGGAAACGATAGACGCCCGGAGTGGTAGGAATTTCACCCGTCCGGGGCCGGTAACTTGCTGGATCTGCCACGTTTCCAGTCTAGTGAACCGGAACGACGCCCAATGCCACTTCAAAGAGGCGGCGGCTAGTCCACGGACTTGCTTTGGTTGTAGCTTGCAGAACGTTCCTGGCCGCTGAGCAGGGCAATGGCGTCCATGATTTTGTCGGTCACTTCACGCCGTGCCGGAAGCGAGTGGTCCGGTCCGGTCTTCTCAAAATAGAGGGGCTCCCCCACCTTCATGATGAAGTGCTGGGGCCGCACTGCGTTCTTATCAGCCGGCTGCAGCTTTTCGGTTCCAATCAGCCCTACGGGAATCACGGGTGCGCCCGTGGTCAGGGCCAGCCATCCCACTCCAGTCCGTCCCCGGTAAAGGATGCCGTCACGGGACCTGGTGCCCTCAGGATAAATACCAATGCCCTTGCCTGACTCAAGAATGTCCAGCAAGGTCTTGAGTGCCTGCACGCTGGCCGCCTGCTCTCCGCGTTCCACCGGAATGGAACCCACGGCCTCGAAGAAGGATTTCATGACGGCGCCTTTGACGCCCTTGGTGGTGAAGTACTCGGCCTTGGCAAAGAAAGCCACAGGACGCGGCATGAGGGCCTGGACGATCACACTGTCAAGGAAGGAAAGGTGGTTTGGAGCCACAATGAAGGGCCCCTCTTTGGGAACGTTTTCCAACCCAATGACAGTAGGCCGGCACGTGGAGGAAATCAGTCCACGGGTAGTCCACCGGATCGCATCAAAGACTGCCATCGTTTTGTACCTCGCTCAGGGCTGCCGCACGGACAGCGTCAAGTTCTTCAATTTTGGTCCGCAACTCAGCTGCGGTTTGCACCACTGCCACCGCACCGGCTTCCTCGAGTTCACCGTCCGGAGCGAACCCCCAGGCCACGCCAATGCAATCCAAGCCGTTTGCCATGGCTCCGGCAACGTCCTGGTGCCTGTCGCCCACCATCACGGCCGGCTGCGAATGCAGGTCAGCCAAGGCGGCGCCAACAATCGCCACCTTGCCGGAAGCCGTGTTGGCTTCCAATGACTCGTTATCCGCTGCCCCACGGATGGAGACGAAGAAGTCAGTAATTTTGTGGTGTTCCAGGACGAGCCGCGCAATGGACTGCGGCTTCTGAGTAGCAACTGCCACGGGCCGGCCGGATTCAGCAAAGTACTCCAGGAGCTCGAAGATTCCCGGGTAGAGCTTGCTCTGTCCAATGCCGGTTTCCTTGTAATGACGCCTGTAACGGTCAATGGTTTCGTTGACCAACGACTCGGGAACATTGGCCAAATGCAGCAGGGAGTCGCTGAGTTTGGGACCCACCATGGAATTCAGTACGGCCTGCTCCGGAACGGGAAGGTTCATTTCACGGAGGGCCGCCGAGATTCCTCCCGTGATACCGCCGGCAGGATCGACAAGGGTGCCGTCCAGATCGAATATTACGGGCACCGTTGTTTGAGTCACCGGGTTAGTTTCTCACGAGTAGCGGCATGCCTGAAACTCGCATGCCGCTACCGGAATACTTCCAGTGGCTAACCGAGAATTTCAGCCAGGAAGGTGGCCGTGTGGCTGTCGGTTGATTTTGCCACTTGTTCCGGTGTACCGGTGGCCACGATCTTTCCGCCACCGGAACCGCCGTTGGGGCCTAGGTCCACAATCCAGTCCGCAGACTTGATGACGTCCAGGTTGTGCTCGATCGTGATGACCGTGTTGCCTTTATCCACCAAGCCCTGAAGCACCATGAGCAGCTTCCGGATGTCCTCGAAGTGCAAACCCGTGGTGGGTTCGTCCAGGACATAGATGCTGCGCCCGTTGGAGCGCTTCTGGAGCTCCGCAGCAAGCTTCACGCGCTGGGCCTCGCCGCCCGACAGCGTAGTAGCCGGCTGACCCAGCCTGACGTAGCCCAGGCCCACATCCACCAGGGTGTTCAGGTGGCGTGCGATCGGAGTGAAGGCAGCAAAGAACTCCGCGCCTTCCTCGATGGGCATATTGAGGACATCGGCAATGGTCTTGCCCTTGTAATGGACCTCAAGGGTTTCCCGGTTATACCTGGCACCGTGGCAAACCTCGCAGGGAACGTAGACATCCGGCAGGAAGTTCATCTCGATCTTCAAAGTACCGTCGCCTGAACAGGCCTCGCAGCGCCCGCCCTTGACGTTGAAGGAGAACCGTCCCGGCTGATAGCCGCGAACCTTGGCTTCGGTGGTCTCGGCGAAAAGCTTGCGGATGTTGTCGAACACACCGGTATACGTTGCGGGGTTGGAACGGGGCGTCCGGCCGATGGGGCTTTGATCGACGTGGACCACCTTGTCCAGGTGCTCCAGGCCGGCCACCGTCCGGTGCCGTCCCGCCACCTGCTTGGCACCGTTGAGCTTGTTGGCAAGGACCTTGTACAGGATCTCGTTGACCAATGTGGACTTACCGGAACCACTGACGCCGGTCACGGCAGTAAAGAGTCCCAGCGGGAACGTGGCATCAACATTGTTGAGGTTGTTCTCACGGGCACCAACAACTTTGAGCTCACGCTTTTTGTCGTACTTACGGCGCTTGGTGGGAACCTCGATCTTCCGGCGTCCTGACAGGTAGTCACCTGTCAGGGAATCCGTGTTTTCCAACAACTCCTTGTAGGTTCCGGAGTGCACCACCTGGCCGCCGTGTTCTCCGGCGCCCGGTCCAATGTCCACCACCCAGTCGGCCTCGTGGATGGTGTCTTCGTCGTGCTCCACCACAATGAGTGTGTTGCCGAGGTCACGGAGGCGGGTGAGGGTCTCGATAAGCCGCCGGTTATCCCGCTGGTGCAGGCCGATTGACGGCTCGTCAAGGACATACAAGACACCCACCAGGCCGGATCCGATCTGGGTGGCCAACCGGATACGCTGGGCTTCGCCGCCGGAAAGGGTTCCAGAAGGACGCTCGAGGTTGAGGTACTCCAACCCGACGTCCAGGAGGAAGGTCAGACGGGCCTGGATCTCCTTCAGTACCTGGTTGGCGATCTGTGCTTCCCTGTTGGTGAGGGTCAGGCTGCCAAGGAATTCAGCACATTCGCGCATCGGCAAGGCAGCCACTGCGGCGATCGACTTGCCGTTAATGAGCACGGACAGAGACGCCGGGTTGAGTCGCGCACCGTTGCACTCAGGGCACGGAATCTGCCGCATGTATTCCTCGTAGCGGTCACGCGCCCAATCGGAATCGGTTTCACCGTGCTTGCGGTGGACGTACTGAATGGCACCTTCAAAGCCCGTACTGTACTTGCGCTCACGACCGAAGCGGTTCTTGTACTGAACAACAACCTTGTGGTCCTTGCCGTGCAAGACAGTGTTCCGGACTTCCTTGGGGAGCTTTTCCCAAGGGGTCTTCATGGAGAAACCGAGTTCGTCAGCCAAGCCTTCGAGGAGTCGGTTCCAGTACTCGGTGGTTGCCGTGCCAAGGGACCAAGGGGCAATGGCGCCCTCTCCCAGCGACAACTCAGGATTCGGGACGATGAGTTCCTCGTCCACTTCGAGCTTGGTTCCGATGCCGCTGCAGGCCGAGCACGCGCCAAAGGGATTGTTGAAGGAGAAGGAACGGGGCTCTATCTCATCGATCGCCAAGGGGTGCTCGTTGGGGCAGGCCAGGTTCTCGGAAAAAGCGCGGATACGGCCTGGATCTTCGGCGTCGAGGTCCACGAACTCAACAAGGACGCGGCCCTCAGCCAACCCCAGTGCGGTTTCCACGGAATCCGTGAGCCGCTGGCTGATCTCTTCCTTGACCACCAGGCGGTCAACCACAACTTCAATGGTGTGCTTGAACTGCTTGCCAAGCTTGGGGGGATCGCTCAGTTGAACGAGATTGCCGTCAACACGGGCACGGGAATAGCCCTTGGCGGTCAGCTCCTTGAAAAGATCGACAAATTCACCTTTACGCCCACGGACCACCGGGGCAAGTACCTGGAAGCGTGTGCCCGACTCGAGTTCCAGAAGCTGGTCCACGATCTGCTGCGGCGTCTGGCGTGCAATGGGTTCACCACAGACCGGGCAGTGCGGGCGGCCCACGCGGGCCCAGAGCAACCGCATGTAGTCATAGATCTCGGTGATGGTGCCCACCGTGGAGCGCGGGTTCTTGCTGGTGGACTTCTGGTCGATGGAGACCGCGGGCGACAAGCCCTCGATGAAGTCGACATCAGGCTTGTCCACCTGGCCCAGGAACTGCCGCGCGTAGGCAGAGAGCGATTCGACGTAACGCCGCTGCCCTTCGGCAAAGATGGTGTCGAACGCCAGGGACGACTTACCGGAGCCGGACAGCCCGGTGAAGACGATCATGGCGTCACGGGGGAGGTCCAGATCCACGTTGCGCAGGTTATGTTCCCGGGCACCCTTGACCACAAGCCGCGAAAGGTCAGGCCTCGCGGGCTTGGTATCAGGAACAACGGGAACACTGTTCGGAGATTCGATGGCGGTATCTTCAGCTAAGGCTTTGGGCACTCACCAATGCTAATCGAAAACTTCTTCGAATTTCCATGTCGTGCCTCACATGCTACTGATCGGTATCAATCCGCGTCATAAGCAGCGGCAAGCAGTTGGACTGCCTCGGCAAAAGAAGCACCCTGGGCCTTGGCGGCGGCAGCGTATTGTCCCGCTACCTCGGCCAGCGCGCCCCAGCGATCGTCCCTTGCGCAGACCACGGTGCCATTCCGGCCCCGGGTTGCCACGACGCCCGCAGCCTCCAGCTCTTTATAGGCCCGGGCTACCGTGTGTGGGGCCACATCCAGCACCCCGGCCAGATTGCGCACGGGCGGTAGTTTCGCGCCCACTGCCAGGACTCCCGAGTCAGCGAGTTCGATGATCCGCAATCGCAGCTGTTCAAACAGGGCGACGGCACTGGTGGTGTTGGGGCGCCAATTGCCGGGGAAATCGCCTGAGGGAGTCATGAGGAGCTCCGCCCGCGTGCCGGAATGAGGCGGGGCATCTGGTGTTCGAAGCGTCCTTGGTCCATGCCGAGAATTAGACCAGCGACGACGGCACGGGACAAGCGGTGGATCATGGCATGACGTACGCCATGACCAAACAGGTCACGCGGCAGCAGGACCGTTGCCATCCTTGAAAGGGAACCCTTCGGCTTCATGTGTTCTTCCTGGCCACAGCAAAGATGCGCCGGAAAGGGAAGACGGTTCCGTGGCTGGTGGCGGGATAAGCCGTGCGCAGCATCTGTGCATATTCCGATTCGAAGTCGGCGGCTTCTTCCGGGGAGAGCGCCGCCAGCACAGGACGGAGGCCGGTGCCGCGGACCCACTGCAGGACCGGATCGCTGCCCTTCAGTACCTGTTGGTAGGTGGTCTCCCAAGCGTCAGCCGAGCATCCGGCGTCGAGCATTATTTCCAAGTAGTCCGCCGGGCTGCCCACGGCGTCGTCGTGCCGGAGCACGCCGCCGAGCCGGGCCTGCCACCGGGGCGACTCGGCCAGTTCCCGCATCAGCGTGTGGGATGGCGAAGTGAAATTTCCTGGAACCTGCAGGGCTAACCAAGCCCCCGGCTTGAGGGCCCGCAGCCAGCCGGCCAGCATGTCCAAGTGGCCGGGGACCCACTGGAGGGCTGCATTACTGACCACCACATCGGTGTCGGCGTCGGGGAGCCAGTCCGCGATGTCGCCGGATGTGAATTCCAAGTGAAGGAACTGCTGCGAGAAGGCACGGGCTTTGAGGAGCATCTCCTCCGAAGAATCAATGCCTGCAACATGGGCGTCCGGCCAGCGTTCGGCGAGCGTCGCCGTCAGGTTCCCCGGGCCGCAGCCCAAGTCCACCACCTTCAGGGGTGCGTTCGCCTGGACCCTCGCGACGAGGTCGTGGAACGGGCGGTCCCGATGGTTTCCAAACTCTACATATTTGGAAGGATCCCACTTCATCAAAGCCTCCTCGCATCTGACACCTCTGCTGCGCCGAGCCTAAACCTTCCGGGCACTAAGCTGGAAACCAATGAAACTTCTTGAGCAGCTTCCCGGTTCCACCGCCACCGGTCCCCTGGACCCGGACGAAATCTACACACGGTTCGTGGAGTGGACCGAGAGCCGCGGCCTGCAGCTATACCCCGCGCAGGACGAAGCGATCATGGAGCTCGCCTCCGGCGCCAACGTCATCCTGGCCACCCCTACGGGCTCAGGAAAATCGCTGGTGGCCATCGCAGCGCATTTCGAAGCCATGGCACGCGGCCAGCGAAGCTATTACACCGCCCCGATCAAGGCCCTGGTATCAGAAAAGTTCTTCGCACTCTGTGACATCTTCGGTGCTGAAAACGTGGGGATGATCACCGGTGATTCCGGTGTCAACCAAGACGCCCCCATCATCTGCTGCACCGCTGAAATCCTCGCAAACATTGCCCTGCGTGAAGGCTCGACGGCGGAGCTTGGCTCGGTGATCATGGACGAGTTCCACTTCTACTCCGATCCCCAGCGCGGTTGGGCGTGGCAAGTTCCGCTCCTGGAACTTCCCCAGGCGCAGTTCCTGCTGATGTCCGCCACCTTGGGCGACGTCACGCGCTTCGAAACCGGACTGACTGAGCTGACCGGACGGTCCACCACCACGGTCAGTTCCGCAGAACGTCCCATTCCCTTGCACTACTACTATCACCTGACTCCGGTCCACGAGAGCCTGGAAGAACTGCTGTCCACCAAGCAGGTGCCCGTGTACGTGGTCCACTTCAGCCAGGCCGAAGCTATTGAGCGGGCCCAGAACCTCATGAGCATCAACATGTGCAGCCGTGCCGAAAAGGACCGGATTGCTGAGCTCATTGCTGGTTTCCGGTTCGCCGCAGGCTTCGGCAAGACCCTCAACAGACTTGTCCGCCACGGAATCGGTGTGCACCATGCCGGCATGCTCCCCAAGTACCGCCGCTTGGTGGAGCAACTGGCCCAGGCGGGGCTGTTGAAAGTCATCTGCGGAACAGACACCTTGGGCGTGGGCATCAATGTGCCTATTCGAACGGTGCTGCTGACTGCTTTGAGCAAGTACGACGGCGTTCGCACCAGGTCCCTTAACTCACGTGAGTTCCACCAAATTGCCGGCCGTGCCGGCCGCGCAGGGTACGACACTGCCGGAACGGTGGTAGTACAAGCCCCCGAGCACGTAGTGGAAAACACCAAGGCCATGGCGAAGGCCACAGCCAAGTTCGGCGATGACCAGAAGAAGTTGCGCCAAGTGGTCAAGAAGAAGCCGCCGGAGGGCTTCGTCTCATGGGGCGAGCCCACGTTCAAGCGGCTGGTGGAATCGGTCCCCGAGCCCTTGACATCCAGTTTTACCGTCACGCACGCAATGCTCCTAAACCTCATGGAACGTCCGGGTGACCCGTTCCAGGCAACCAGGCGTTTGCTCAGCGAGAATCACGAGAACCGTCCGGCGCAGCTCAAGCTCATGAAGAAGGCCCTGGGGATCTATCGTGAACTGCTGGCCGCAGGCGTGGTTGAACGAATCCCTGAGGACGAACAGGAAGCCGAAGGGCGTTCCGTTCGCCTGACGGTGCACCTGCAGGCAAACTTCGCCCTGAACCAGCCGCTCTCCCCCTTCGCATTGGCCGCCTTGGAGCTGCTCGATCCTGAGTCGCCGTCGTACGCCCTGGACGTGGTTTCGGTGATTGAGTCCACCTTGGAGAAACCCCGCCAGATTCTTTCGGCGCAGCAGAAGAAAGCGCGGGGCGAGGCAGTTGCTGCCATGAAGGCGGACGGCATCGAGTATGACCAACGCATGGCCATGCTGGACGAAGTTACGTATCCCATGCCGTTGGCCGAGATCCTCGGTGAGGCCTTTGAGGTCTACCGCAAGGCCGCCCCGTGGGTGGGCGACTTTGAGCTGGCGCCTAAATCGATCATCCGGGACATGTACGAGCGCGCCATGAACTTCGGTGAATTTGTGCAGTTCTATGGGCTGGCCCGCTCGGAAGGCATCGTCCTGCGCTACCTGGCCGACGGGTTCCGGGCACTCCGGCAGACTGTTCCCCAGGATCTGCTTCGCGAGGACCTCGAAGATCTGATTGCCTGGCTGGGCGAACTGGTCCGCCAGGTTGATTCCAGCCTGCTGGACGAGTGGGAAGAGCTCACCTCCGGCCTTGCACCCACGCCGCACGACGCTCCCCCGCCACCGCCGCCCCTCCTGACATCGAACATTCGCGCTTTCCGCGTCATGGTCCGCAATGAGATGTTCCGCCGGGTTGAACTTTTCGCTGATGAGGATTCTGCTGCCTTGGGCGAACTCGACGCTGACGCGGGTTGGGATGCGGAGCGTTGGGAAGAAATTCTGGACGACTACTTCGACGAACACGATGACATCGGCACCGGCCCGGACGCCCGTGGACCTGGACTGCTCATCATCACCGAAGAACCCGGCACCTGGAAGGTCCGGCAGATCTTCGACGATCCGGCGCGCAACCATGACTGGGGCATCTCTGCCGAAGTGGACTTGGCCGCATCTGACGAAACGGGTACAGCTGTGGTCCGGGTGACTGACGTCAACAGGCTTTAGGCCAATGGCCGTGGAACCCGTCCCGGATCTGACCGGCAGCCTGCGTGTACTGGATTCGTTCAGCGCAGCCAAGCCGGCAGCCTGCATGGGTCCACGCCGTTGGTGGTGTGGGAGCCTGGACGTCGAGGGGCTCGCCTTGGGATCCGTGCAGGCTGCAGCCACCGCCTTGGAGTCCCTGACAGGTTCCACCGGGCGGTACTCAGTATCGTCGAACCTGACCGCTGCCTCCTTCGATTCACTGGGGCACCTCAGGATCTCGGGCCGGAAGCCTCAAGGTTTTGCTCCGACATCGGGCTTCCGCCGCACGCTGGACGGCTGGATACGCCTGCATGCCAACTACCCGCACCATGCGGAGCGGCTGATGGAGACGCTCCGGGCCGCTACTCCTGATGAGCTGGACCGTGTCCTGCTTTCCATGACAGCACTGGAAGCAGAGGAAGCAATTGCTGCAGGTAGGGGTGTCGCTGCAGCCGTCCGTTCCCGGGACGAGTGGCGGTCCACGCCCCAGCACCGGGCAGCAGGCACTGGTCCCTGGCTCAGTTTCACCCGGCCCGCAGCGCCGGACGGAAGTCCGCGGCCGTCGTCGTGGATTCCATCAACGGATGTTTTCCTGCCTCTGGCCGGCCTCAAGGTCCTGGACCTGACACGCGTCATCGCCGGCCCCACGGCCACGCGCCTCCTGGGCGTCCTCGGAGCGGACGTTTTGCGCATCGATCCGCCGCACCTTCCCGAGCTCACTGATGCCTTTGTTGATTCGGGTTTCGATAAGCGCAGCGCAGAAGCCGACTTCAATGATGCCGGGGCGCGGGAAGCGGTTCACCAACTGCTCGGATCCGCCGACGTCGTTGTGACCGGGTACCGCCACGGCGGACTGGACCGGTTCGGTTTCAGCCCTTCGAGCATGCTGGCAGCCAGGCCGGACCTGGTGGTGGTGGCGCTAAGTGCGTGGGGCGGCACGGGCCCTTGGAGTAGCCGGCGGGGGTTCGACAGCCTGGTCCAGGCTGCCTGCGGAATAGCGGAGCAGTATGGCAGCTACCACGACGACGGGTGGAGGCCAGGCGTGCTGCCGGTCCAAGCGCTGGATCATGCGACGGGGTATGGGATCGCCGCCGCCGCGTTGGCTCTGCTGTCCGAACGCCTCCGCACCGGATTCGGAGGAACAGCACACGTTTCCCTGGCCCGCACGGCGGAGGAACTCTTCGGTTTTCCATCACCCCTGACCACCAAGGACGACGCTGGTTTACCTGTCCCTGACAAACGCCTGATCGACAGCGCCTACGGACCACTCCGCTTCGTAGGGCCACCCATCGCCGTTGACGGTGTTCCCCTGCAATACAGGAAGGCACCGGTGCAGTATGGAACGTCGGCTTTGGCCTGGTTATAGAAGGTAGCTGACAGAGAACCGTGAGCGGCGTGTAAGGCTCCCCTAGTAAGCTCGGAGCCATGACTGTAATCCGCCCAGCCACTGTTGACGACGTCCCTGCCATCCTCCGGATGATCCATGATCTTGCGATCTACGAGAAAGAACCGGACGCGGTCAAAAACACCCCCGCCATGCTCACGGAAGTGCTCTTCGGTGAGAACCCCCGCGTCTATGCCACGATCGCCGAAAACAGTGCCGGCACGGTGCAAGGGTTTGCTCTGTGGTTCCTGAACTACTCCACGTGGGAAGGCGTCCACGGTATCTACCTTGAGGACCTCTACGTGGTTCCTGATGCGCGCGGTGAGGGACATGGCAAAGCGCTGTTGCAGTATCTTGCGGCTACGGCAGTCGAACGTGGCTACGCCCGCGTGGAGTGGAGCGTCCTTGACTGGAATGAACCATCCATCAACTTCTACAAGAACCTGGGCGCGTTCCCCATGGAAGAATGGTCCACCTTCCGGCTGACCGGCGAGGCACTGGAGGCCTTCGGTACGACGGCGGGCAAGGCGAACGAGGCTCTTGCCCGTGGCTGAGGGGTACCCGGAACCGAGCGCCGAACGGAACGCCGCCGGGATACATGTTGTCCGCGCGCGTCACCAGTTCCGCGGCCTGCGGACAGTTGAGCATTATTTCACCGTTCCCTTGGAGCATTCACCGGGTGAACCGGTCACCTCCGGCGAGACCATCACGATCTTTGCCAGGGAATACTCTTCCACCGAACACACGGCTGAGGAAGCCGAAAAATTGCCATGGTTGTTGTTCCTCCAAGGAGGCCCCGGCGGCCGCGGAAACCGGGTTACATCGTTGTCTGGTTGGATGAAGGCGGCTGCCAGGGACTTCCGGATCCTGATGCTCGATCAACGCGGCACCGGCTTGTCCACACCTGTTGAACAACAATCACTCGAACTCCGGGGCGATGCCTCCGCGCAGGCCGACTACTTGACGCATTTCCGCGCCGACTCGATTGTGGCTGACGCCGAGTACATTCGTCGGGTGTTGGGGTCCGGACCATGGTCTGTGCTTGGCCAAAGCTTCGGTGGTTTCTGTGCGTTGACCTACCTGTCGCTCGCTCCCGAGGGCCTTCGCGAGGTCCTCATCACAGGTGGCCTTGCTCCCCTCCACGGTCCGGCGGAGCGGGTTTACCAAGCCACATTCCAGCGCGTCGCCGCGCGGAACGCCGAGTATTTCGGCTGGTACCCGGAGGACAGGGACACAGTCACCCGGATCGCCAGGCACCTGGACCGCCATGCGGAGTTCCTGGCAAGCGGTGAAAGGCTCACGCCCGAGCGTTTCCAGATGATCGGTTCGTTCCTCGGCGGCAACACCCGGGTGGACGCCCTTCATTACCTCCTGGAGGACGCCTTCATTGACACCCCCTCCGGCCCACGTCTCTCCGAAGCATTCCTCGAACAAGTGCGGGGCCTCGTCAGTCGCGCTGCCAATCCCCTGTACGCCATCCTTCACGAGTCCATCTACGGGCAAGGGGAAGCGACCAACTGGGCAGCGTGGCGCGTGCTGGAGGACCATCCGGAATTCAAGCCCGACGCCGACGAGCCACTGCTCACCGGGGAGATGGTGTACCCCTGGTACTTCGAGCAGGATCCGGCCCTGGTGCCTCTTCGGGAAGTGGCTGAACAGCTGGCCGCCAAGAAAGACTGGAAGCCCCTGTACAACCCTGCCCGCTTGTCGGCGAACAGCGTCCCCGTTGCGGCCGCCGTGTACAAGGACGATATTTACGTGGATCACGATCTGTCCCTCGAAACTGCTGCAGCCGTGCGCGGTCTTCAACCATGGGTGACCGCAGACTTCCACCACGATGGCATAGGGGAAGACGGCGAAGGCATTTTCGCCCGGCTCCTCGGGATGGTCCGGGCGGTCCGCTAGGCCGGCGGTTGGAGAGCCTGCGGGGTTGACGCTCCCGCTGTCCGTACGGTCAGCAGGAGCGTCAAGGCCAGCACCAACGCGGCCACAACGCCCGATGTCACATTGAGCCCCTGGTAACCGATCCAAGCGAGCAGCAGCCCTGAGGTGGCGCCGCCGATGGCACCGGCGCCACCCATGAGGGTGTCCGAAACTCCCTGGACCGTAACCCGTGCGTCGGGGGCAACACTCTCAGCCAACAAAGTTGAACCCGCGATGGTCGCGGCAGACCAACCCAGGCCAAGGAAGATCAGGCCGGCGGTGACAAGACCGGGCTCGTGTTGGCCGAACCCCGCAATAAGCACAGCGACCAGCAGGAGCCCGTGGCCCATGGCGATGGTTTGCAGGCGCCCGGCTTTGTCAGTCAGCCATCCCCAGAGGGGCGACAAAGCAAACATTCCGGCGATATGCAGCGAAATCGTCAGGCCTATGATCACCAAGGCATCGGCACTGTCAGTGGTTCCCCCATGGTGTCCGGCATGCGAACCGCCTACCAGCTGCTGAAGGTGCAGGGGTGTCATGGACATGATGGCCACCATCACGCCGTGCGCAGCCACTACGGCCGCCAGGGCGAGCATCGCCAACCTTGATGAGCGTACGGCGCGAAGTCCTGAGCGAATGGTGCCCCTGACGGGCAGCGCGTCATCGCCGGCGTCCCGGCGCGCCTGCGATGCCAGCCGCCGGGACAGCAACAGCGGGTCCGGGCGGAGACCCGCGAACAACAGGAGCGCGGCAAGAAGCAGGCCAGCGGCAGAAAAAACGAAGGGACCTGCAATGGGCGGAAGCCCAAGCGCCTCCCCGACCACTGCACCCGGCTGAATCAGGTTTGGCCCGGCAACAGCGCCTATGGTGATTGCCCAGACGACGGTGGACAGCGATCGTCCGCGGTGCTCAGGTTCAGCGAGATCGACGGCGGCGAACCTCGCCTGGAGATTGGCGGCGGTGCCGAGACCCAGGAAAGCTGCGCCCAACAGGAGCAGCACGAAGGATTGGCCCACCACTGAGGCAATGACCAGGAGTGCTCCCACCATCGCCGCCACCAGTCCCGTAACCAGGCCGATGCGGCGTCCCCGTGTTTCAGCCAGCCTCGCCAGGGGTAATGCCGCGATTGCTGCAGCCAATGTCAGCACGGTGGTGATGGATCCTGCCCACGCTTCTGAACCTGACAGGTCTACTGCCAGCAGCGATCCGATGGAAAGGGTGGCTCCGTTGCCTACGCCGCTGAGGAGTTGCGCGGAACTGAGGAGAAAAACAGTACGGCGCTGAACCCTTTGCGGGTCCAGCGCCGTAGTTGAAGTGGTAGTCACTTCAGCAGACTACAACCTTTGGAGGTCAGTTACTCTGCCTCGCTCATGCTCTTTTTGGCGTCGGCCTCGAGTCGCGCATCCAGCTTGGCCTGCCGCGCCTGGGGGCTCATCAAACTTGCTACAACGGCAATGATGATGGTTCCGACAATGACCGCCAACGACACGTATGTGGGGATCTCAGGAGCCCACTCGATGTGCTGGCCGCCGTTGATGAACGGAAGTTCGTTGACGTGCATGGCGTGCAGCACGAGCTTGACGCCGATGAAGGCCAGAATCACGGACAGGGCGTGCTTCAGGTACACCAGGCGGGTCATGAGTCCGCCGAGAAGGAAGTACAGCTGACGCAGGCCCATCAAAGCGAAGATGTTCGCAGTGAAGACAATGAACGCGCTTTGCGTCAGGCCGAAGATCGCGGGAATGGAGTCCACGGCGAACAGGAGGTCGGTCAGGCCGATCGTGATGAAGACGATCAGCATGGGGGTGAAGACCTTCTTGCCGTCCACTACGGTGCGGATCTTGTTGCCGTCGAACTTTTCGGACATCGGCAGGACCTTGCGCAGGCGTGCGATCAGCGGGTTCTCTGCGCCTTCTTCTTCGTCTTCGCCGGAATCCTTGGCCTGCTTCCAAGCCGTCCAGAGAAGGAAAGCGCCGAAGATGTAGAAGACCCAGCTGAACTGTTCGATCACCACAGCGCCCAGGGCAATGAAGATACCGCGAAGGATCAGGGCGATGATGATGCCCACCATCAGCACTTCCTGCTGGTACTTACGGGGCACCGAGAAGCGGGCCATGATGATGATGAAGACAAAGAGGTTGTCGATGCTCAGGCTGTACTCGGTGACCCAGCCTGCGACGAACTGGCCGCCGTATTCGGGGCCGGCAAAGACGAACATGGCCACTGCAAAGAGCAGGGCAAGTGCTACGTAGAAACCGACCCACAGGCCGGCTTCCTTCATGGAAGGTTCATGGGGACGCTTGACGACCAACAGGAGGTCGATCAGCAAGATGATTCCGAGAACGACAAAGGAGCCGATCTCGAACCAGACGGGTAGCTGCATTAAAGGTGCCTTTCGCAGGGTACGGGAAAGCGGTGTAAGTCTCTCCGGCCTGCCAGGGTGCGGTGAATGCAAATTTTTGGCGGCCCGCTAGATCCGGCGAGGCATCTGTGCCTTGCGTGCTGACGGACGTAGCGCTTGGGATACTCCCCTACGTGACCTCAACCTTACCTTAGGCGTGCCCGGCGGACTGCATCTGGCGTAATTCGCGCTTCAACTCCTTGACTTCATCGCGGATGCGGGCAGCGACTTCGAACTGCAGTTCAGCGGCCGCACCATGCATCTGTTCGGTCAATTGCTCGATGAGGCCCACAAGGTCTTCAGCGGGTGCAGCAGCAAGGCCGTCCTGCCGTACCGTGGCCGCACCCTTGGCAGCGGACTTGCTGCGTTTTCCGCCCTTGGCAAGCCTGTTGTTGTTGAGCAGTTCCTGGGTGTCTGCGTCTTCCTTGGCCAGCTGATCGGTGATGTCGGCAATCTTCTTGCGCAACGGTTGGGGGTCGATGCCGTGGTCGGTGTTGTACTGGACCTGGATGGCACGGCGGCGGTTGGTCTCTTCAATGGCGTGCGCCATGGAATCGGTGATCCTGTCAGCGTACATATGCACCTGGCCCGAAACGTTACGCGCCGCACGGCCGATGGTCTGGATCAGGGACGTGGAGGAACGCAGGAAGCCTTCCTTATCCGCGTCCAGGATGCTCACAAGGGAAACCTCGGGGAGGTCCAAACCTTCGCGAAGCAGGTTGATGCCCACCAGGACGTCGAAGACGCCCATCCGGAGTTCCCGGAGCAATTCCACTCGCCGCAGGGTGTCGACGTCAGAGTGCAGATACTCCACCTTGACGCCATGACCCACCAGGTAGTCGGTGAGGTCTTCGGCCATGCGCTTGGTCAACGTGGTGACCAGAACGCGTTCATTCTTCTCGGTACGGATCCTGATTTCACCCAGCAAGTCATCGATCTGTCCCTTGGTGGGCTTAACCACTACCTCGGGATCAATCAGTCCGGTGGGGCGAATGATCTGCTGGACGTAGCCATCGGCTTTGCCGAGCTCGTACTTGCCCGGGGTTGCGGAGAGGTATACCGTTTGGCCGATGCGTTCCAGGAACTCATCCCATTTCAGGGGCCGGTTGTCCATGGCCGAGGGCAGCCGGAAGCCGAAATCCACCAGGTTCCGCTTGCGGGACATGTCGCCTTCGTACATGGCGCCGATTTGCGGAATGGTGACGTGCGATTCATCAACCACCAGCAGGAAATCATCCGGGAAGTAGTCGATCAAGCAGTGTGGAGCCGTTCCAGGCTCGCGGCCGTCGATGTGGACTGAGTAGTTCTCAATGCCGTTGCAGAAACCCATCTGCTGCATCATTTCGAGATCGTACGTCGTCCGCATCCGGAGTCGCTGGGCCTCCACCAGCTTGTTCTGGCCCTCGAGAACTTTCAGCCTGTCTGCGAGTTCATCCTCGATCCGCTTGATGGCGCGGGCCATCCGTTCAGGGCCGGCCACATAGTGCGATGCCGGGAAGACGTACATTTCTTCCTCGTCCCGCAATACCTCTCCGGTCAGCGGGTGGAGTGTCTGGATGTTCTCGATCTCATCGCCGAAGAACTCGATCCGAATGGCAAGTTCCTCGTACATCGGAATGATCTCCACGGTGTCCCCACGGACCCGGAAGGTCCCCCGGTGGAAGTCCATGTCGTTGCGTGCGTATTGCATGGAGACAAACTTCCGGAGGAGATGGTCCCGGTTCATCTCCGCCCCCTTGCGGAGCGTTACCATGCCGGCAATGTACTCCTCGGGCGTACCCAAGCCGTAGATGCACGAGACCGTGGCCACCACAATGACGTCGCGGCGGGTCAGCAGGGCGTTCGTGGCCGAGTGGCGCAGCCTTTCGACCTCCTCATTGATGGAGGAGTCCTTCTCGATGAAAGTGTCCGTCTGCGCTACGTACGCTTCGGGCTGGTAGTAGTCGTAGTAGGAGACGAAGTATTCCACCGCATTGTTGGGCAACAGCTCCCGGAACTCGTTGGCCAGCTGAGCGGCGAGGGTCTTGTTCTGAACCATGACCAGCGTGGGTCGCTGGACCTGTTCAATGAGCCAGGCCGTGGTGGCGCTCTTGCCTGTACCAGTGGCACCGAGGAGAACGACGTCTTTTTCGCCGTTGTTGATTCGTTCTGTCAGCTCTGCAATGGCGGTCGGCTGATCACCGGCGGGCTTGAACTCGCTGATGACTTCGAAGGGCGCGACGACACGGTTGATCTCCTGGGCAAGGCTCATGGAACAAATCTACCCCCGCCCCAGGACAGCTACTGTCCGCGTTTGCCTTCAGCTGAAGACATAAACGACGGCGGCCTCCAACCAACGCGTATGGCCCACTCCTCCATGAGCGGCCAGGCAACGTCAGTGAACCACGGTTCTTTGGCATCGGCGTAGTCCGCGGTGCCTTGATCCCCCGCGTGGGCAGCAGCCAGCTCGTTCTTGTGCGCCGCATACAGTGCTGCCGCTGTCGGTTCTGCCCGCAACCAGTCGCGGAAGAGCAGGGCATAACGCCATCCCGGTGAACCTGCCACCCGGACATGCACGTTCACCGGCCGGCATGGATCCGCATTGGCGTGGAACCTCTTTTGCCACGACCCAGGATCCGGTTGTGAGCGCTTCGGGGTGTCCTGAGTGACCTCGGGTACGGCAGGGAAGCCGGCTGCGGCCAGGAAAGGTGCGATCCCGTCAGCTGACTCGAGGTCGGTCACTGCGACCTGGAGGTCGATCACGTCTTTCGCCCTGAGTCCCGGAACCGAGGTGGAGCCGATATGGTCCACGGCAAGGATTTCCTGCGGCGCTGCCTTGATGATGCGCTCAGCGAGCCTTTCGGCCTGGGCAGCCCACTCCGCCTTCGATTCGACCATGACGGGTCCAACCTCGCGGTGGGCCCGGATGCCACGGCTGAGGTTCTCCGAAAAAGGGACCAGCCGGCGTTGCCACAACGAATCCACGGCGGTGAGCAGATCCTGCCGGCTTCCGGAGTTGCCCAGGACAACATCGGCAGCAGCATTGCGGTCCGTGCGTGTGGCCTGTGACGCCATACGGGACATGGCGTCCTGCCTGGACATCCGCCGGTACTCCACCATGCGGTGGATGCGAACGTCATCGGGAGCGTCCACCACCACCACTAAGTGGAAGTTGCTGCCCTGCCCTGTTTCGACGAGGAGCGGGATGTCCTGGACCACGATGTCATCAGGACCGGCACCTGAGACCGCCGCAGCAGCAGCCTCACGGACCAGGGGGTGGACGATGCTGTTGAGCACTTCACGCTGAGCGGGATCCTGAAAAACGATGGAACCGAGCTTGGGCCGATCAAGCCTTTGCTGTGCGTCGAGGATCCCGGGGCCGAACGCGTCCACAATCCGGGCCAGTCCCGGGGTTCCCGGTTCCACGACGTCGCGTGCGATGCGGTCAGCATCGACCAGGATGGCTCCCAATTCCTGCAACCTGGATGCCACCAGTGATTTCCCTGAGGCGATGCCGCCCGTCAGCCCGATTTTCAGCACCCTCCAACACTAGACTGAAGCGGTGGAAAATGAGGATGACAGCCGTGCGACGACCTACACGACGCTCGCGTCAGGCCCGGATTTTCGACATGAACTGGAAGTCCGGCGGTCCCGCTTCATCACGGTACTTCGACGTTCACCTGATGAGGAGACGGCCCGGTCCTTGGTGGCTGACCTCCGGCGCGAATTCCACGACGCCCGCCACCACTGCTCAGCCTTCGTCATAGGTCCGGACCGGATGATTCAACGGTCCAGCGACGACGGCGAGCCCTCGGGCACGGCGGGAATCCCCATGCTGGAGGCCCTTCTCAAGCGTGAGTCAACACCGGGGGTGACGGACCTCAGCGACGTAAGTGTCGTCGTCGTGCGCTATTTCGGGGGGATCCTTCTCGGTGCGGGTGGTTTGGTCCGTGCCTATTCTGAATCGGTCGATGCTGCAATGGATCTTGCTCCGTTGGTTGAGCGCCGGAGGCTGCGCTTGTGCGCCATCAACGTTCTCCACGAGGAGGCCGGCCGGCTGGAAAACGAACTTCGCAGTTCCGGGTATGTCATGGCCGGTACTGGATACGGACCCCGACACACAACACTCCAAGTGGCCCTGGCCGATGATGAAGAAGCCATCTCGGAAGCCCGTTCCAGGTTGGCATCCCTCACTGCCGGGTCGGCGGAACTCGAGCCCCTTGGCACCCAATGGGTTGACGTACCGCGGTAAGCGATCATCGGCTTGCGTCTAGGAAAGCAGAAGGACCCCTGCCCGGAGGCAGGGGTCCTTCTGTGGCTATTCAGCACATCCCGTGAGGGAGGCGGAATTAGTTGCCGGTCAGCTTCTCACGCAGTGCAGCGAGTGCTTCATCGGACGCCAGGGTACCGCCGCCGGTGTTGGACTCAGCAGCAGCCGGCTCCGAGGAGTAGCTCGTGGTGCCGGAATCGCTCTCACCGGACGTTGCAGCAGCAGCGTCGTCAGCAGCGTGCTGGGCAACCTGCTTCTTGTGTGCTTCCCAACGGGTCTGGGCGTCAGCGTACTGCTGCTCCCAAGCGGCGCGCTGGGTCTCGTAGCCTTCGAGCCATTCGTTCGACTCGGGGTCGAAGCCCTCAGGGTACTTGTAGTTGCCCTCTTCGTCGTACTCAGCGGCCATGCCGTAGAGAGCGGGATCGAACTCGGTGCTGTCAGCGTCAACGCCCTCGTTAGCCTGCTTGAGGGAGAGGGAGATACGGCGACGCTCGAGGTCGATGTCGATGACCTTGACGAACAGTTCGTCGCCAACGGAGACAACCTGCTCGGCGAGCTCCACGTGGCGGACAGCCAGCTCGGAGATGTGCACGAGGCCTTCGATGCCGTCTTCGACGCGAACGAACGCACCGAACGGAACCAGCTTGGTGACCTTACCCGGAACAACCTGGCCAAGGGCGTGGGTGCGGGCGAAGGTCTGCCACGGATCTTCCTGCGTAGCCTTGAGCGACAGGGAGACACGCTCGCGGTCCAGATCCACTTCGAGGACCTCGACGGTGACTTCCTGGCCAACCTCGACAACCTCGGACGGGTGGTCGATGTGCTTCCAGGACAGCTCGGAAACGTGAACGAGGCCGTCTACGCCGCCCAGGTCCACGAAGGCACCGAAGTTGACGATGGAGGAAACAACGCCCGGACGAACCTGGCCCTTTTCCAGCTTGTTGAGGAACGTGGAGCGAACCTCGGACTGGGTCTGCTCGAGCCATGCACGGCGGGAAAGCACAACGTTGTTGCGGTTCTTGTCCAGCTCGATGATCTTGGCTTCGATCTGCTGACCGATGTACGGAGCGAGGTCGCGGACACGACGCATCTCCACGAGCGATGCGGGCAGGAAGCCGCGCAGGCCGATGTCCAGGATGAGGCCACCCTTGACAACCTCGATGACGGTACCGGTAACGACACCGTCTTCTTCCTTGACCTTCTCGATGTCGCCCCAGGCGCGCTCGTACTGAGCACGCTTCTTGGAGAGGATCAGACGGCCTTCTTTGTCTTCCTTGGTGAGAACCAAAGCTTCGACCTGATCGCCAACGGCGACGACGTCACCGGGATCAACATCGTGCTTGATGGAAAGCTCGCGGGAAGGGATGACACCTTCGGTCTTGTAACCGATGTCGAGCAGAACTTCGTCGCGGTCGACCTTGACGACGGTACCTTCGACGAGGTCTCCGTCGTTGAAGTACTTGATGGTGGCGTCGACAGCTGCGAGGAAGTCCTCAGCGGTACCGATGTCGTTAATGGCGACTACGGGGGTACCGGGCTTCTCGGTGGAGGTGATGGTCATGTAGTAGGGGCTCCGTTGTGGATAGTGAGTCGGTCAGGCAAACCGCTGCCGCCCGGGTCCGGACGGCAGAACACGGCAAAATACCGGGTCATCCTGATTTGTGGATTAGTACAAATGGATGCATGCACGTAGTACACGCCCGTTTATTCTAGTCGCAATGGCAAAGCAGGGTCAAAAGGAGTGTCACGGGGTCAGTACGTCCCGTAGGCGGGCGAAGGTGATGCCCCGCTCAAGCATCCCCGGCAACGTGCGCGCATAACCTTCGGCCGTGCCTGCGGCAGGCCTGTTGAAGTGCGAGATGACGATGTCACCGGCAGCCGCCCTGCCCACTTCACCCGCGACGGTGCCAGGCGGATAGGTGGCTCCCCCGTCTCCATTAATAGTGAAGTTGACCGGCAGCATCCCCAGCCTTCGCGTCATGTCTACAGCGACGTCGTCGTAGAAGGCTGTTCCCGGCCGGAAGAACCCGGGAGCGATGCCGGTGAGTTGCTGCATCAGCTCCTGGTTTCCCATCAGCTCATCATAGGCAGCAGCTGCGTTGGCTGTTCCGGGGATCCCGTAGGCCGACCTCCCGTTGACGGAGAGGGGCTGGTGCAGGGTGCCATGGTTGGCCAGTTCGAATAGTGGCTCGGCGGCCAGTTCGGCGGCGAGCGAGGGGTTGGCGTGGACCCAGCGGCTGTTGATGAACAGTGTCGCCGGGACATGGAGCCGGCGGAGTGTCGTCAGTAGGGCGTGGTCGCAGGCGGTGCCCCCAGGACCCCCGCACGCATCGAATGTCAGTGCCACGTGCTTCGACGGCGAATTGTTCACCACTCCGGTGATATGCAGCCCCCATTCCTTGGGCCGCCTGCCGGCGAATTCGGCCAGGATCTGCTGTTTATCCGGCACCGCGGACGCTGTGGCCGTAGCCGTCGGCTCGAGGGCAGCAGCGGCCTGCTCGCTTGATATGGCAGCAATCGACGGCGGTGGGGTGGCCGGGCCTGTCGGCGGCGGAACTGATGGGGCTGCCCCTCCAGATGGTCCTTCGACAGGTGCGCATGCCGCCAACGCAGCGGACGCGAGTCCCGCAATTCCAAGCAGCAGTGATCGACGGCCGGCCAAAGGCCGCCGCTTGGAATCCCCCATGGATGTCCTTAATTAGGTGTGGCTGGATGTTGTGATGAAAGTGCGCAGCCTAGAAGTGCGTCAGGCAATGCGCGGGGCGCTCCACTGCGAACAGTTGTCCGGCCAGGAACGCGGCACCCGCAGACTTCTCCTGGATGCGGCCGGCTGCGGTCAGCGTTACCGGCGACACGGCACCGAGATATATTGACGCGAGGTCGGAAACGTCCATGCTCAAGTCCGCAGATTGACCTGCGGCTTCGGACACGACGGCGGTCCCGCCGTCGGATTCCAGAACCCAGGTGCCGGCCGCCAGGGACAGGGGGTCCCGCACCTCGAGCACCAGCCGCCCTGCAGAAGCGTAGTGCCGGGCCTGCAGGGCAGCTTGAACATCCAGGATGCGGAGCCACAGCATGTCGCGGATCTCTGATGCTTCGATGCATCTCGGATCCTCGAGGGCCCATGCCAAGGGATCGTCCACGGGAGCCTCCGCCCACGTGACGTCCTCAATGAGGTCAATGCTGCCCAGGAAGCGCCACAGATCGAGGTAAGCGGCATTGGTGGCGGCAACGAGGTCCACGATTTCCATGGTGTAGGGCTTGTGGTCCCACCCTTTGAAACGGTAGGAAACGTAACCGTCCAGCGCTCCGGAGAGGTCGTAATGAAGGGCGCAACGGACGCTGGTGTCAGGCTTGCCGTCTTGGCCAATGGATCCCGCGGCCAGCAGGCGGTAGTACTCTTGCCGGTCCACTGAGCCGGGCGAAAGCCGCTGGACACGCTCGAACACCTGTGGAGCCAAGTCCATAAGCACGGAGGGATCGGCCACTTCCACCGTTCCTTCGGGCTGCCCCTTCATCCTGAAGCGTGGGCCGGTGTCCACCTTGATGCTGCGTTCAAAAGTGGCAACACCGAATCCAAACCGACCATAGATGGACCCTTCAGAAGCCGTCAGCGCGGCCATGGCCAGGCCGTCGTCCTTGGCGCTCTCCAGATCGGCCGTGATCATGCCACGAAGAATGCCCTGACGGCGGTGTGTCCCGCGGACTGTCACAGCAGTAACGAGATTGGATTCGAGTTGCCTGCCAAAACCGATGTTCAAAGCCTTGCGCATGGTGGCGTAGGTTGCCACAGGAACATCGGCTCCAAGGGAATGCTCCGGAACGGGGCCGTTGGCGTAGACGCCTGTCAGCTCACGGCCGTCAGCCTGATAGGCGGCGAGGGTCTTTGCGAGGTACTCGTCATCCCGCCGTTGCTGGTGGAATCCGTGGGAAACAGCCTGCACCCAGATGGCACATCGGTTATAGCCGGCCGAGTCGTTCTTGTCGGCGACAGCGGGGAAACGTTGGACGGAATACTTTTGGGAGGTCGGTTCGTTGGGTTCAGCCACGTTTCCGAGCCTAGCCAGACGCCGCAGGGCGCGCCACCATCTCGGCGGCGCGCCCTGCGGCGTTGCGTGAAATCAGGGGTGGTTAGTGTCCGGCCTCGTACCAGCTGGACCCGACGCCAATCTGGACATCCAAGGGAACAGACAACTCGGCGGCTGATCCCATTTGGTCGATGACCAGCTTCTCCACGGCTTCCCGCTCCCCCGGAGCGACTTCCAGGACAAGTTCATCGTGGACTTGCAGCAGCATCCGGGACTTCAAGCCCTGGCTGGCAAGCTCGGCCGAGACGCCCAGCATGGCCCTCTTGATGAGGTCAGCTGCAGAGCCCTGGATGGGCGAGTTGAGGGCGATGCGTTCTGCTGCTTCGCGAGCCTGCCGGTTGGTGCTGGTCAGGTCAGGAAGGTAGCGGCGCCGCCCTTCGATAGTTGCCGTGTAGCCGTCCAGCCTTGCTTGGTCCACGACGCCGCGCAGGTAATCGCGTACGCCGCCGAAGCGATCGAAGTAGTCCTTCATGAGCGTACGTGCCTCGTCCACGGAAATTTCCAACTGCTTGGACAGACCGAAGGACGTCAGGCCATACGCGAGCCCGTAGGACATCGCCTTTACTTTGGAGCGCATGGCGCTGGTGACTTCGGACGGCTCCACGTTGAAGATCCGGGAACCTACGAAACGGTGCAGGTCCTCGCCGTCGCGATACGCCTGGATCAGGGCTTCGTCGCCGGAAAGGTGCGCCATGATGCGCATTTCAATCTGTGAGTAGTCGGCCGACAACAGGCACTCGTAGCCCTCGCTGACCACAAAGATTCCTCGAACCCGGCGGCCTTCTTCGCTTCGTACCGGGATGTTCTGAAGGTTGGGGTTGTTGGAGGAAATTCGACCCGTGGCCGCGATGTTCTGCGCGTAGGTGGTGTGGATGCGGTCATCGTCGGCCACCGACTTCTTGAGCGTTTCCACCATCTGGGCCAGCTTGGAGGACTCACGGTGCGCCATGAGCTGGACCAGGAATTCGTGGCCGGTCTTCTCCAGCAGGCCCTTCAGGGATGCGGCATCGGTGGTGTAGCCGGACTTGATCTTCTTGGTCTTTGGCAGCCCCAGTTCTTCGAACAGGACGGTTTGCAACTGCTTGGGTGAACCCAGGTTGACCTCATGACCGATCGCAGCAAAGGCCTGCTCCTGGGCATTTTCGATCACCTTGGTGAGGTCGGCCAGTTGTTCGTCCATGCGATCCGTGGAAACGAAGATACCGGTCAGTTCCATCTGTGCGAGCACCCTGGCTACGGGCAGTTCAAGAGTGGTCAACAATGCGTCGGCCTTGATGGCGGCGAGCTCAGTTTCGAAGTGCTTGCTCAGGGCATGCACGACGGCGGACTGCTGGACCAGCGCTGCTGCTGCAGCTTGGTCCGTATCACCGGAAAGGTCAAGCTCCAGCTGGCCGGACGCGGCAACGGCCGTGGTCAGGGAGATCTTCAAATGCACTTGGGCCAGCTCGGCCAGGTCATAGCTGCGGCGGTCCGGCTGGATCAAGTAGCCCGAGATGGAGGTGTCATCCACCACGCCTTCCAAGCTGAGCCCGCGGTGGTGCAGGGCCTTGAGCGCGGACTTGAACTCATGGAGGACTTTGGCTTCTTCGGGGTCCCGCAGCCACGAGGCCAGGACCGCTTCCGCTGCCGCATCCAAAGCAGTGAGGTCAATAAAGGCGGCGCCGTTGTTCCTGACCACGGCCAGTGCGTTCGCGTCGTCGCCGATCCTGCCGGGAACCAGGTGCACGGCAAGGGCTGAGCGCATGCCCGATCCTGCGGAGAAGAAGTCCGTCAGGCCGGAAGCATCAGTGAGCGTGGCAAACTCCGGGGCTTCAATGGTTTCCGGAGCCTCCCCGGCGGTGTCATCGCCGTAGAGATCAAACAACCGCGTGCGCAACGTCCGGAACTCAAGCTCTTCGAAGAGTTCCTCGATTGCCTGGCGGTCCGGACGCGGCTCGTGGAGGTCGTCCAGGGTCAGGGGCAGCGCGAGGTCTGTCAGCAGTTGGTTGAGCCTGCGGTTGCGTTTGACGTTCTCCAGGTTTTCCTTGAGTGCTCCACCAACCTTGCCGCCGATGGAATCAAGGTTCTCCAGGATTCCCTCGAGGCCGCCGTAGAGGTTGATCCACTTGGCAGCCGTCTTGGGGCCGACGCCCGGGACGCCGGGAAGGTTGTCAGCGGTTTCGCCAACAAGGGCGGCGAGGTCGGAGTACAAGCCGGGCTTGACGAAGTACTTCTCTTCGATGGCTGCAGCGTCCATCCTGGGGATGTTGCTGACGCCCTGCTTGGGGTAGAGCACAAAGACGTTGTCGTTGATCAATTGGAAGGCATCCCTGTCACCGGAGACGAGAAGGACTTCGAAACCAGCGGCGTCGCCTTGGGCAGCCAGAGTGGCAAGGACGTCGTCAGCCTCGTATCCGGGCATGGCGATGGTCTTGATGCCCCAGGCTTCCATGACTTTGGCGATGAGGCTGATCTGGCCTGCGAACTCAGCAGGTGTCGCGTTGCGCCCGCCCTTGTACTCGCTGTACTCAGCCTTACGGAACGTGGTGTCGTCGGAGACGTCAAAAGCTACGGCGACGTGGGTGGGCTTCTGGTCCTTGATCAGGTTGATCAACATGGAGGTGAACCCATGGACCGCATTGGTGTATTGCCCCCGGGCGGTGGAGAAGTTCTCCGCGGGAAGGGCGTAGAAAGCCCGGAACGCCATGGAGTGGCCGTCCAGGACCAGCAACCTGGGCCGTCCCTCCCCCGGGGTGCTGGCGGATGATGTGGCAGAGGGGGTGGGTGCTGTCGCGATGGCAGCAGCTTGGGCCGTTGGAACCTGGTCCGGTTTGGTTGTTTCACTCACAGGTGCCAGCCTAGTTGGCATGATGGACAATTTCACGCCGAACCCCTTTACCGATGAGCTCAACGAAGCGGGGGTGCCCGAAGAATTCCACGATTGGCTCTCTGCACACGGGGTAGGTGCGCTGGTGGTCAAACTCGGCATCCGGTTTACGGAGATGGGTGCAGAAAGAATGGTGGCCACCATGCCGGTGGAAGGAAACACGCAAGTAGCCGGCATCCTCCACGGTGGAGCCCACGTTGTGCTCGCGGAAACCCTGGGCTCATTCGCGGCCTCGCTCCATGCGGGCCGGGGCCGTCATGCCGTGGGCATTGAAGTCGGTGCAACCCATCACCGTTCCGTCGCCACCGGCACGGTCACCGGCACGTGCACGGCCATTCACTTGGGCGGCACGCTGGCAACGCACGAAATCGTCATCACCGATGACAAGGGACGAAGGCTGTCAACGGCCAGGATCACGAATATGATCCGGGACAATCGCCACTGAATCCCTGATCTCAGCCCTTTGGCAGCCGGTAATGCAGTTCGGCCGCGGCCCCGCCAATGACTTTGTGCGAGACCAACTCAAGGGGCGCCGTCGGACCCTTCAGCGGCAACAGCCGCTTTCCCGCGCCCAGCACTACCGGCACGATGGTGACGATCATTTCATCGAGCAGTCCGGCGTCGGCGAACTGCGCCACCAGGTCACCTCCGCCTACCAGCCACACGTTCTTTTCACCGGCATCCTTGAGGAGGTCAGGGGCGAACTCGCGGACATCTCCACGGACGAAAGTGATGTCGGCTCCGGCCGGTGCCGAATATTCATGATGCGTAAAAACCCAGCACGGGTTTTCCGGATAGGGCCATGCGGTGGGTTCATGTTCCATGAGCCAGCGATAGGTGTCTCCGCCCATGGCGATGCAACCTACACCGGCCATGAAGGACTCAATGCCCTCATTGAGGCCTTCGACCTTGTCAAACTGCAGGAGCCAGCCGAGGTCGTCCTCCGGGGAGGCTATGAAGCCGTCGATGGTGCAAGCTACGTAGTACTGGAAGATCGACATGAGCCCAGACTAGTCAGTCGGACGCGGGGTTCCCATACTCCACGCGGACACTGCCATCATCCTGAAGCACCACTACCCGGCCACGGTCAAGGGACCATCCCTCGTTGAGCAGGAAGATGCGCCCGCCGCTGACCACCAGCAACCGCAGTCCGGTGTAGCGGTACAGCGGCGCAGCCTCAGAGCCGGCCGACTCCTCACGGACGTTGGGAGCACCGACCGCGAGGCGCTCTTTGCTGTAGACCACCGCCGTGGGCAAAAGGCCGGACCGCTCCTGGTAATCGATGGCGGCACCGCGCCCCAGTGCCTGCGCGTAGTCCGATGTCCCCCAGAAAAGCAACAGCGTGACCAGAACGAACACCAGGGACCGCTCAAGGGCCCTTGGGGTGAATCGAGGGGCAGGCTGCCCGCGCTCAGCCGACCTTCGCCGCACACTAAGGCCCCAAGCCCCCACCACGAGTCCGCCCGCGATCAGGAAGGGTGCGTACAGCACGATCTGGCCCGGACGTGCCGATATGGCCAACCACATCACCGCTGCATAGGCAAAGCCGAGCAACATCACAACAGTGGCAGTCAAGTGGACTGCTCTCCTGTACCGACCGGCCTCGAGGAGCCGGGAAACCGCACGGTCCAGCATCAGCCACAGCAGGCCGATCACCACCAGCCACGCCAGCGGCTGGAAGAGCGATTGGATGCTCCTGAGGATGAAGTCCTGGACGGTGTAGCCGAACAGGCTGACGTCCAACCCCATGGCTTTGGCCTGCGCATCCGTGCGAGCCCAGCCGAAATAGACCAACAGGGCCGTGGCCACGGTCAAGGGCGGGCCGATAACCGAGAGTACTTCGAGGGTTCGCTGCCAGCGGGTGTTGTTGATGCGTTCTTCGGTATCCGGTGTCTCGTTCACGGCGTGGCCGTCGGGGTGGCCTCGCCGGACGGCGATGAAACAGGAGGTGCCGTTGGGGATGGTGCCGTTGAGGGTGACGTGGCAGAAGGGGCAGGGCCGGGACTTGAGGCCCCAGGAGGCTGCGGGGAGCCGCTTGCAGGACCGGAGTCGTCGTAGAAGAAGGTCACCGTCCCGGCAATATCCACGGTGTCCGTAATGGAGATCCGAATCGAGTCCCGGCCCCCTGAGGAAGGCATCCTCAGATAAACCGGCTTGTAGTCGTCCCTGGCGCCGACAAACTCAGCGTCCACGGGTACGCCGTCGAAAAGGACATCCCCTACCCGGACGTAGTAGCCGTCCAGGCGCACAATCGTGCCACCAGTACTGGGGCCGGAGGCACGCGCAAGACCGTGGACCGGCCTAAGATCTTCGTCCACCACCGTCAGTCCAACCAACTGCCGCGGACATGCTTCACCCTGCCCCGGTTCCACCGTAAAGGCCGCGCCGGGATTGCTGCGGTGTTGTGCGAGCAGCGATGCCGAGGTGGCGGCCACCCGGAATTCTAGGCATTGGGTTTGCGGAATCCGCGGCGTGGCTGCAACTGCAATTGAAGCCCGCTGCCAGTCCTGCTGGCTCCCGGTTTGCAGCGCCTTGCACACCGCTGCACCAGCCAGCCAGACGGCTGCGTCGTCAGCGCCCGCGACGCTCTCAACGAGGGCGTCACATTGGAATTGTTGGAGCAAGAGGTACCGCTGGCCGGAGGTGGGATCGTTGGGGCCGATCGGGCCGATGGGGACCCAGCGAACCACCGGAGCATCTGTCCCAGGCGCCCCGGGACCGGCCGGTCCTGCCGGTTGGGTGGCCGTGGGAGCCAGGGTGCCGGCTGTGGGCCGGGCGGGGCTGCCGGGTGTGGAGGAGCTGGAACCCGGAGTCGGCGAACCGCCCCCGGCAACAGGTGGAAGGCAGGCGGAGAGCCCCAGCATCAGGACCGGAACCAGGGCCAGTCGGATGAGATGGCTTCGGGATGGGCATTTCATGACAGCCCCGCATCTGCCGGATCACAACCACGCAGCTATGTGTATAACTACATTGCTGATTATTCTCCCGAATGCCCCTGACGGCCAGAGATGCCGCTACTTTCCGAAGTAGGGAACGATCAGGTAGATGCCGAACAAGACAGCGATGCCGCAGACACCAAAACAAACATAAGCCAGGGAGCGCACCAGACCAGGAGACTTTTGCTGTGCGTCACCTGCGATCGCAGTGAGCCGCACTCCCAAGGAGTAGAGAACTACCAGCGTTACAGCTGCCACGAGGGTTACGCCGCCTACTTGCAGCAATTCCAGCCATTTCATCGCTGCACATCCTCGCTCTTGGAGGTCTTTTGATTCTTTTTCTTCTTACGGAAGCGCACGGCGTGGCCTGCTTCTTCAACCTCGACGGCGTTGTGGTGGCCGACGTGCGAGCGTCGGGAGACGATGAACATTGAAAGAACAGCGGCAGTTCCCACGACGGCGGCAATAACGACACCCACGACGCCGATGCTCACCAGCAGGGCAGTCAGCGCACCGACGATGGCCGATGCGGGAAGGGTAAAGAGCCACCCCAGCGCGATCTTGCCTGCCGTACCCCAGCGCACGGAGGTGCCCTTGCGTCCCAGGCCCGAGCCGATGACCGAGCCCGAAGCCACCTGGGTGGTGGAAAGGGCAAAGCCAAGGTGGGACGAGGCGAGGATGGCTGAAGCGGTGCTGGTTTCAGCGGAGAAACCCTGGGCGGGCTTGACCTCGGTCAAGCCCGATCCCATGGTGCGGATGATGCGCCAGCCACCTGCGTAGGTTCCGATGGCGATGGCAAAGGCGCATGCCGCGATCACCCAGAACTGCGGGCCGCTGCCGGGCTCCTGGGTGCCGGCCGCAATGAGAACCAGGGTGATGATGCCCATGGTCTTTTGTGCGTCATTGGTGCCGTGCGCCAGCGCTACAAGGCTGGAGGTAAAGATCTGCCCGGTGCGGAAGCCACCGCGTTTCTGCGTCAGCTTGTCACCGGTTTCGGGATCGTGGCGTGAAGTCAATGCGTAGGCAAGGCGGGTGCAGATGTAAGCCACCAGGCCCGCGATCAGTGGTGCGAAGATGGCCGGCAGGATCACTTTCTGCAGCACGGTCTCAAAGTTGATGGAGTGCAGGCCAATGCCCACCACCGCTGCACCAATGAGGCCGCCGAACAAGGCGTGCGAGGAACTCGACGGCAGGCCTTTGAGCCAGGTGATCATGTTCCACAGGACAGCGCCCATCAGGCCGGCAAAAATGATGTCCGGGGTGATGTGGATGCCCTCCGAACCTTCCCGGATCAGTCCCCCGGAAATGGTCTTGGCCACTTCGGTTGAGAGGAAGGCGCCGACGAGGTTCAGTACAGCGGCCAGGGCAACGGCCGTTTTGGGCTTGATCGCCCCCGTAGCGATGGGCGTAGCCATCGCATTGGCGGTGTCGTGAAATCCGTTGGTGAAGTCAAAAAATAGGGCCAACGCTATTACCAGCGCGACCATGAAGGTGATATCCACCTGTTGCCCAATCTGCAGAGTCGACGACGTTCAGCAGTTTCACTTCCCCATACCTGCCATCCACAGCATAGTTCAGCAACTGTTCAACTGACTTGGCTTGCGGGATTCACTCTGGCGGGCTTGAAACCTTAAGAATCCTACGTGGCATCCCGTGAGCGGACAAACGTGCACAGGCTCCGCTTCAACCCAGGTACTCCCGTACCGCTGCGAGGTGGCTCGGGGACAGCCCCTTGCGGGGATCGGGTGAGATGCAAAGCACATGGTCCTGCTGGTATTCGGCCCACGACAGGGCCTCGGATTCCCGGTTGAGCTGGTCATCGAGCCACACGACCCGCTGGCTTCCCGTGGCGGCCAGGTCCTTTTGGAGGGCGACGAGTTTCCACCACTCCGGCCCTTGGTCCCAGCCTTGGCTGGACAGCACGGGCCACTCCTCCCCCTTCAGGCCGATGGCCGGGCACAGGAACTCAGGTGCAAGGCGCTCCCACGTGGTGAGCCAAACGAAACGCGCAGCCGGATGGTCAGCGAGCTTGTTCAGTCCGGCCACGAGTTCCGGCGCGAAGGCGACCTCCAGGATGCCGGCGTCGGCTATGGTCCATTCCCCGCCCCAGTCGGTGGTTCCAACCGGACTAAAGGGGTTCACCACGCCGTCGACGTCCAGGTAAATGGATACCGGTGCGGCAGCGCTTCCTGCACTGTCCATGTCCACTCCCCCTTGTCCCGCTTACCTCGCGGTTGGGTTCAGCCTACGGGACGCCGATCCCCGGGGAGCCAAGAATCAATACCTTGACGTTCGTCATGGAAGTGATAATCTCAAAGCATGGAAAAGCCCACAGTCCATTCCGCCCGCAGCGTCCGGGACATCGAGGACACCGTCCGCACCGATTTCCGGCATGCCATGTCCTATGGCGGATATTTGGACCTCGACAACCTGCTCAGCGCCCAGCACCCCCTCAGCGAGCCGGAACACCACGATGAACTGCTGTTCATCATCCAGCACCAAACCAGCGAACTCTGGCTGAAACTGGTCCTGCACGAACTTCTGGAGGCGCGCAGGCTCTTTGATGCGGACAACCTGGGCAAAGCCCTCAAATGCATCGCCCGCGTCAAGGCCATCCAGCGCACCATGACCGAGCAATGGTCAGTCCTGGGAACCCTCACGCCGCGCGAATATGCCCAGTTCCGTGGATTCCTGGGAAGCTCCTCGGGCTTCCAGTCCTATCAATACCGCGGCGTTGAGTTCCTGCTGGGCAACAAGAATCGTGGGATGCTGCGTGTTTTCGAAAGCGAACCCGAGGCCCACGCCCTGCTCAGCAGGCTTCTGGATGAGCCCACACTCTACGACGCCTTCCTCGCGGTCCTCTCCCGTGCCGGGTATGACATTCCCGCCGACATCCTCGAAAGGGATACCAGCGAGCCGTGGACCTTCCGCAAAGACCTGGTCCCTGTGTTCCAGAAGATCTATGAGTCGGACGACACCCAGTGGGGCCTGTACGAGGCCTGCGAGGACCTGGTGGACATCGAGGACAACTTCCAGGCCTGGCGCTTCCGCCACCTGAGGACGGTTCAACGGACCATCGGCTTCAAGGTGGGTACTGGAGGATCGTCCGGCGTTGACTTCCTCAAGCGCGCCCTGGACCTGACCTTCTTCCCCGAGCTCTACGCCGTCCGCACCGAAATCGGCAACTAAGCAACCATCCGGCCATCGCCGGGCCATTATCTTTCCGCAGGAGGAACCATGACCACAGCACAGCAAACCCAGCGGCCAACGGCGGCCGAGCTGGACGCCGCTGATCCCCTCGCCCCCCAGCGTGACGCCTTCTACGCGCCCGACGCCGGCCAACTCACCTCATATCTGGATGGCAACTCACTGGGACGCCCGCTTAAAGTCACCGCAGGGAACCTTGAGTCCTTCGTTCACGACGCCTGGGGCAGCCGCCTCATCCGTGGTTGGGACGAGCAGTGGATGGACGAGCCAACGGCCGTGGGAGACCGCATCGGTGAAGTAACCCTGGGTGCGGCCGCTGGACAGACCACCGTGGGCGACTCCACGTCCGTGATGCTCTACAAAATGATCCGCGCAGCAGTGGACGCCCAAGAGGGGCGGGACGAGATCATTATTGATCGGGATAACTTCCCCACCGATCGGTTCATCATTGAAGGAATAGCCTCGGAACGTGGAGCGAGCATCAAATGGATCGCCGCGAACCCCGCCAGCGGTGTGCGCGCGGAGGACCTGGACGGGTTGCTGGGCGAACGGACCGCCGTAGTGGTCCTCAGCCACGTTGCCTACCGTTCCGGCTTCCTGGCTGACGCCGAGGGCATCACCGCCAAGGTCCATGATGCAGGTGCACTGATGCTCTGGGACCTTTGCCACTCCGTAGGTTCCGTTCCCATGGAACTGGACAAGTGGGGTGTGGACATCGCAGTGGGCTGCACTTACAAGTACCTCAACGGTGGCCCCGGCTCGCCGGCATTTGCCTACGTCAACGCTTCGCAGCACCAGCGTTTACAGCAACCGATCTGGGGTTGGATGGGAGCTGACAATCCGTTTGGCATGACGGACACCTACCGTCCGGCACAAGGGATGCGCCGGTTCATCACGGGGACGCCTCCGGTACTGGCCATGCAGCCCATGAAGGACATGCTGGAACTGATCGCTTCCGTAGGCATGGACGCGGTCCGCGAAAAGTCCATCAAGCTCACCGAGTATGCAATCGCACTCTCAGAGGAGCTCCTGGTGCCCCTTGGCGCGGAAATCGTGAGCCCCCGCAACGTTGCCGAGCGTGGATCCCACATCACCGTGGACCACCCGCTGTTTGCAGACGTCACCGCACGCCTGTGGGAAAAGGGTGTCATCCCGGACTTCCGTCCTCCGCATGGCCTGCGCATCGGTTTGTCGCCGTTGAGCACAAGCTTTGCCGAAGTTGAACTGGGAGTAGCAGCAATCCGCGACGCCCTCTCCGAGCTGCGGTGAGCCATACATGAGTGCTGTCCTTGACGACATGGACTCCCGCCCGGGGAGTACAACGTCATTGCTGCGAACCGTGATTGGCCTTTATCTGCGCGACGCCGGCGGATGGATGTCCGCCAAGGACATCGTGGCGCTCATGGAAGCCCTGGGCACCTCCGGGACAGTAACCCGGACCGCCTTGGGCAGGTTGCGTAAAAAGGACGTGGTGCTCCAGGAGGCGCGCGCCGGTATTCCCGGGTTCACGCTCACCGACGGGGCAGCCACCATGCTGGCGCGCGGCGACCGCCGGATCTACAACCCGCGCAGCATGTCACTGACGGATCCCTGGTGCCTCATCTCCTTCTCCATTCCGGAAACGGAACGCGAAAAGCGGCATCAGTTGCGGCGCCGGCTCCACTGGATCGGCTGTGGGACCGTGGCAGCGGGCTTATGGATCTGCCCCGATTCCTTGCGTGAAGAAGTAGAGGAAATCCTGGCGGATCTGATGCTCCGGGACATGGCGACGATCTTCATCACGGAAACACCATTAGTGGGCGGCAGCCTCCGGGAGGCTGCCGCCAAATGGTGGGACCTGGATGCAGTGGCCGCGCTGCACAGGGACTTTATCCGCGAGCACGGTTCGGCAGGTGCCAGTCCAACTGATCTTTCTGAAACTCCCGGCCAGGTGGTGGAGGCTTCAGCTGCATCCTTTGCCGCTTACGTGCAGTGCATCGACAGATGGCGGATCATCCCGTACCTCGACCCCGGGTTGCCGGCAGACTTCTTGCCTGAGGACTGGCCCGGGGCCGAAGGTACGGCCCTTTTCAACAGGATTGTTACCGCCTACGCAGGGCCCAGTGCGGAATTTGTTCGCCAAACCCTGAAGGAAACTGACGGTGTGAGGGCTTCCTGATTAGTCATCCGTGGGCTGCAACAGAAAATCCACGGCGATGATCTGCTCGCTGTTGGGAAGGGAGTACTTCTTGAGGGGCTCATGCAGCGGATGCGTGGCATAGACCTCGAGGTCTTCCTCGGCGTTGAAATCAGCCACAATGGCGTAGTCGAAGGACCGGTCCTGCCGGAGCACATCTGCCCCGTGGGTGAGTTTGAGGAGGCCGGGAATATTGCCCTCCATCCGGTCAAGGCCGTCCCTCCAGGCTGCCAAGTCCGCCTCGGGAAAGTCCGCCTTGAATTTGAAGAGCACCGTATGCCGGATCATGCTCCCACTCCCACTCCCGCTGCTGCGCCCGCCAACCCCGCCAACCCCGCCAACCCCGCCGGCAGGTAGTCAGCCGGTTCACCCGCGATGGTGCGTCCCGCCAGATAACCCATGGTCATGATGGGGCCCAACGTGGCCCCTGCCCCCGGGTAGCCTGCCGCATAGGCGTTTTCCGCGGTGTTTCCTGCTGCGAACAGGCCCGGGATCGGCTCACCGTCCACGTCCAGGACCCGTGCAAGGCCGTCCGTGGTGACGCCCCCGTTGCTCCCGAAAGCGCCATTGACTACTTCCATCGCGTAGAACGGGCCGGTCTGCAACGGACCCAGGGAGGGGTTGGGCCATGGGCAGTCTTCATCACCCCAGTACTTGTCGTAGGCGCTTTCACCGCGGCCAAAGTCAGGATCCTCGCCTGTCACTGCGTAATGGTTGAAGCGTTCAACGGTGGCCGCCAGGTTCTCTGCAGGGACGCCAATCTTCGCTGCAAGTTCCGCCAAAGTGGGCGCTTCTACGAGGTAGGCCGGTGTCGGCTGGCCTGCCCGATGCGCCAGAACGCCGTAGCGCTCCAGGTAACTGTGATCGAACACCACGTGTGCAGGGGTGTTCAACGTTTGGTTGTTGGGTGAATCCCATGATTGGAGGCACCGGGCGAGGTCGTTGTAGTTCTGGGACTCATTGGCGAAGCGCCTGCCGTGTCGATTGACCATGAGGGATCCCGGGCCCTGCCTCTCAAAGCGCAGCAGGGTCCCAACCGGTGCGCCATCCCGGGTGTCTCCCGTAACGGACATGGGAGCCCACCAGGCTTCCCGGGTTCCCCTGGTCTGGGCGCCCACCCGCTGGGCCATTTTCAGGCCGTCGCCGGTATTCGATGGCGGCGAGCACATGATGTGGAGCCGTGAAGCCAGCAATGAGTCCGCAAGGGCCTTATCCCATTCGAATCCGCCCGTGGCGAGGACCACGCCGTCGTTGGCATGGAAGCTCTCACCTGACTCAAGCTGGACGCCCACCACCTTGCCGTCGTCGTTCAGCAGCCGGTGCCCACGGGCGCCAACCACCAGCGCAGCGTTATCCCGGACGAGGCTGGCCAACAACATGGAGACCAATGCCTGGCCCTTGGCAACGAGTCCCTCTTCCTGCCGTTGGTTCAATTGTTCCCAGGGAAACTTGGTGAAAGCACCCCAGGCCTCGTATTCCTGCATGGTGAAGGGAGCCCGGCCATCCGAGCGGACATGGGCAGCGAGTTCCCCCAGCGCTTCACGCACGTTGTACAGCTCAGGTTCCACAGTCCTGCCGCCTTCCACCGAGCCGGGCAGGTCCTGGCGGTAGTCCGGAAAGTTATCCAGGAAGATGAACTTCAGCCCGCATTCCTCTTCGGTGAAGCGGAGCATGGTATCGCCGAAGTTCAGTGCCGCATCCAGGAGTTCGTCACGGCCCCGGCCGCGGGCAACAGCGCGGACGTACCGGGCAGCCGCTTCCTTGGAATCGCTCAGCCCCGCTGCGCGGGCATGGTGGTTGTCGGCCACCCACAACATGCCTCCTGAGACGGCAGATGTGCCGCCCAGCAATGCGGTTTTTTCAAGCACGACGACGGACTTGCCGCCACGCGCGGCCGTGGCCGCTGCGGTGAGGGCGCCGGCGCCGGAGCCGACGACCACCACGTCATAGGTATCGGAGGGTGTGCCGTTCAGGAATTTCATGGTGGAGCCTCTCATGGGTCGTGAAGAATCGGGCGTCTCAGACGGCCGTATAGCCGCCGTCGATGACCAACTCGGAGCCGGTGGTGAACCGGGATTCGTCGGAGGCCAAATAGAGCACGCCGTAGGCGATCTCGTCTGGTTCGCCTTGGCGTGGTAGCGGGTTTCCGCCCACCAGTTGCTGGTAGTAGGCCTCCGCGCCGATGTCCGACTGCTCGGCCGAATGCCGGCTCATCCTGGTGTTCATGGAGCCGGGGTGGATGGAGTTCACCCTTACGCCATAGGCGCCATAGGCCGCGGCATCGGACTTGCTCAAGAGCCGGACGGCTCCCTTGGTGGCGTGGTAGAGCGGGACGTTGCGCCCGCCGGTCAGTCCATGGATGGAAGAGAAATTGATGATGCTGCCGGACTGCTTGGCGATCATGCCCGGAACAACGTACTTGGTCAGGAGCCACACGCCTTTGACGTTGACGTCGAAAATGAGGTTGAAGTCATCCATGACGGCCGTGTGGCTGGCACCCGCGGGGCCGATGATTCCTGCCGCGTTGACCAGGATGTCCGGTGCGCCGAGGTCTGAGGTCAGTTGCTGCACGGTCCGGGCCACACTGGCTTCACTGGTGACATCGACGTCGTACTCGGTGATATGTGGATGGCCGGCCATTGCGGATGTTCCTGCCCGGTCCAGGCTGGCAACGATCGCTCCGTGACGGGCCAGCAGGCGGGCCGTGGCACCGCCAAGATCTCCCCTGCCTCCAGTGACTACGGCGACCTTGCCGGCCACGCGCCGGCCGTGGGTCTCCTGGCCTGTGTCCGTTGTTTTTTCCATGGCCAACTCCTCCTGCCGCGGCGTTGCGGCTGCTGAATCCGGGGTACGACGCAGGGCAGCACGGAACAGGGCCCAAGGGCCGTGATGTGGTGGGTATCGGGCATGTTGCCCTGCTGGATTCCACTCTGCCAGTGCTCTTGTGAGCGGAACCACAGGGTTACCGATGATCGGGAATCAGATGCTTCCGTTGCTTTGCCGTACGGCGCCTTTGAGCTCGCCGCGCCATCCAAGCGCGCGTGAGATGCCGCGCGCCGAAGTCATCAGCACCGGCACGCGGGCGGCGACGTTTTCCTCATTTCGTGGAACCACCACGCTCAAGGCGGCCACCACGGTATTCGCTCGACCAAAGACCGGGACCGCAATTCCGCTGGATTCGGGAACGATGATCCCGGGCATGGAGGCAAAGCCTCGTTGCCGGATGTGCGCGAGGTGGCGGCGCAAGTCAGTGGGATGGGTCAGGGTGTCATCGGTGAATCTCGCCAGTGGACGGGAGAGGAACAGGTCCTGGTACGCAGGCTCCGAGTAGGCCAGCAGCACCAGTCCCGACGACGTTC
Source organism: Arthrobacter sp. R3-55 (assembly GCF_054161505.1). Lineage (NCBI taxonomy): Bacteria > Bacillati > Actinomycetota > Actinomycetes > Micrococcales > Micrococcaceae > Arthrobacter > Arthrobacter sp. R3-55. The sequence goes on from NZ_CP096423.1 coordinate 2,323,324, forward strand.
CGTGAACCGGAAGACGGCCGGCAACTTTGGTGATATCCACCAGGGAATCCCTGGAACCGATGCGTTCGATGTACAGCACCTCGTCTGAATCCAGGATTCCCAGGGTGGTGGAGTGCTGGACCACGGACTGCACGTCCTCCATGAAGGGCAGCGCCGCTTCCCGGAGGCCCAGCATGGGTGAGCTCCTGGACACCAGTTCCCACAGCCGGGTGCCGATCCGGACCTCGCCACTGGCGTCACGCTCCATCAACCCTTCCGCAAGGAGCTCGTCCACCAGGCGGTAAGTGGTGGTGACCGGGAGTCCCGAGCGCCGGGCCAATGTTGCCACGCTCATGGTGAGGTGGACGTCGTCGAATGAACCCACCAAGCGGACCAGGCGCCGGATAATCGACTCCCCCGAGGACGAGTTGGCCATGTCAGCCTCCGGACTTCACGCGTGAGACGAACCGGAACCTGTCGCCGCGGAACGTACTGCGGGTCCATTCGACCGGAGTGCCCATGGCGTCCCGGGCCAGCCGGTGGACCACCAGGAGGGGCGCACCCATCTCCATCCCCAACAGCCTGACATCTTCCGGTCCGGCCAGGGCGGTTTCCACCGTGTCCTCGACGTCTGCAACACGAAGGCCATAAACCTCGGCCATCACGGCATAGAGTGATCCCGACGTGGCCAGATGGGACTTCAATCGAGGCAGCTTGCCTGGAAGCCACGCGACCTCGTGCGCCAAAGGCTCCTCGTCAATCAAACGGATGCGTTCCAGCCGCGTCACAGGATCGCCGGGTTCGAGGCCCAACCGTGCGGCGACGTCGGCGTCCGAGGCGAGGACACCGAGGGCAAGCATCCTGGAATCGGGGCGCAGCCCCTGGCTGCGGGCGTCATCGGAGAAGGACGTCAACTGCCTCACGTGGGTCATCTTGGGAGGTGCCACGAAGGTTCCATGCCCTTGGATGCGACCCAGCTTTCCCTCCGCCACGAGCTCGCTGATTGCCTGCCTGACAGTGGTACGGGACGTCGTGTATTTCTCTGCCAATGCACGTTCGGTGGGTATCAACGTTCCCGGCTTGAGGCCGGCGATAAGCCCAAGTACCTCGGTCTTGAGGAGGTAGTACTTAGGCGTTCCCGGAACGAGGTCTGGCGGCATATTGGACATCCTACTTGTAGACAACATTATTGGTCTATGCCAATCTGAACTGGGCTAAGGTGGACCACACCTGATCCTGCATGGCCAAAACGAAGGGGACGTCCGTTGGAGGAAGTACAACAGTCTGGCACGGAGGCTTGGCGATGACGCCGGCAGTCCTCGGCCTGCACATCGGCGGTTCCAAGACCCATGCTCTCAGGTGGGACGGAACCCAGGCAGACGGGGAAGGCGTCGAAATCACCGAAGCGAGCGCCAACCTCTCCTCCGTAGGCCACCAAGGAGCCGACGCAGTCCTGCGCAGGATTGCGGCAAAGGTGGGCGGGGGCATCGAAGCCGTGTGCGCCGGTGCCGCGGGCGCGGACACTCCGGCCAGCCGGGCAGTGCTGTCCGCCCTGCTGACCGAACACTTCCCGGGCGCCCGCATTGAGGTGGTCCATGACACGCGCATCATTCTTGCTGCAGCAGGCCTGGACGCCGGCGTTGTCCTGGTTGCAGGTACTGGCTCAGTTGCATGGGGCCGCAACAGCGACGGGATGGAAGCCCGCAGCGGCGGCTATGGCTACTTGCTGGGCGATGAAGGCGGTGGATACTCCGTGGTGCGTGACGCTGTCCGTGAGGCGCTGCGGGAGTACTACGCAGGGCTGGAGCCCGGCACGATGGTCCGCGCACTGATGACAGCCACCGCAAACGTGGACGCATTGCAACTAATGGATTCCTTCTACGCAAAGCCCGAGCCCGACCATTGGGCCGTTGTGGCCCCCTTGGTCCTGGAACTGGCAGCGGAAGGCGATCACGCCGCCGAGCGCATACAGGCTGAGGCCGCCCACCACTTGGCCGCTTTGGCACGGCAGGTCCTGGGAGAACTGGGCCTGGACCTGCCGCTGGTCATGGCCGGCAGCCTGTTGGTGAACCACACCCAACTGGCTGGCGCCGTGGCCAGGAAGGTCTCCATAGAGGATCCATCATCAATCCGTATTCTCTCCCAAGCCCCCGTTCACGGGGCGGTGGAGCTGGCCCGTCAACTGATCAAAGCTCCAGATGTGAACAGGTGATCCGCACCGGTAACGGGAGTAGTCTGGAGCCATGCCTTTCACGATCGGTGGTTGGTGATGGTGACGCGGTCCAAGCAGCGGTGGCTGCCTGCCGTGGTGATCAGCGTGGTTGCAGCGCTGGCCGTGGCTTTTGGCTCCGTCCAGGCCGGGGCTGCCGCATCCCTGCCCAGCAAGACCGCTGACGAAATTCTGGCCATGATGGCATCCACCGAGGTGCGGGAGTTTTCCGGAACCGTGGAACAGTCGGCTGCTCTGGGCCTGCCGGTGTTGCCTGCGACCGGCCCCGCCCCGGGCGCCGTCTCTGCCATGGAGTTGTTGGCGGGAACACACACTGCCCGTGTCTTTGTTGATGGTCCGTCCAAGGCCCGTTTGCAGATCCTGGACCGCATGGCCGAACGCGACCTCGTCATTAATGGCCGCGACGCCTGGTTCTACAACTCGGCGGACAACAGCGCTGTCCATCTGAGGGCCCCTCTTCCCGCCGGACCCGGTGACCTGACGTCCAAGGACCTGCCCACGCCGGAAGCCATGGCAAGCCGCTTCCTGGCCGCCATAGATGACAGCACTGAGGTCTCCGTCGGTGATTCCACGTCAGTCGCCGGCCGCAGCGCATACCGTCTCAGCCTGAACCCCCGCAGCAATGCCACCTTGGTGGACTCCGTGACGATCGACGTCGATGCCGAAACCGGACTTCCTCTGGGAGTTCAAGTGCGGGCGAAAGGTCAGGACGACCCCGCGTATTCGTTGGCCTTCACGGATGTGGATTTGTCCACTCCCGACCCATCGCTGTTCGACTTCACTCCGCCACCGGGTTCGGCCGTGACGGAGAAGGAAGTCCCTGCCAAGCCTGCACCTGCCATGACTGCACCCGCCACCCCGCAGGACGTCCCGGAACCCAACCGGCCCCGCCCCACCATTTCCGGTGAGGGGTGGGATACGGTGATTGCCTATCCGGCGGGCTCTGCACCGTCAGGACTCTCAGCCAACCCGCAACTGTCCCAGGCCTTGGAACCTGTTTCCGGTGGCCGCGCGTTGACGACCTCGCTATTAAGCGTCCTGATTCTCGACGACGGCCGCGTCTATGCGGGCATGGTGCCCCTGGAACGGCTTCAGTCAGCCGCTGCCGCCCTGTGAACGAAGCCGCCCTTACTGACTTCGCTATTCAAACGCGTGGCCTGGTTAAGCGCTTCGGCCACCGCTCGGCCGTGGATGGTATCGATCTGGCGGTCCCGCACGGTTCCGTGTATGGCTTCCTTGGTCCCAACGGTTCGGGAAAGACCACCACCATCCGGTTACTGTTGGGACTGGCTTCGGCCAGCAGCGGCGACATCCGTGTGCTGGGCCAGGAGATGCCCAAGTCGCTTGCGTCCGTCCTGCCCGAGGTCGGCGCCCTCGTGGAGGGCCCCGGGTTCTATCCGTTCCTCTCGGGTATGGGCAACCTGATGCGCTTGGATACCGCTGACCGCCATGCTGCCTCGTCCACGCGGCGCCAACGGGTCCACGACGCCTTGGAAAGGGTTGGACTCGGGCACGCTGCAGGCAAGAAGGTCCGCGCCTATTCTCTGGGCATGAAGCAACGTCTTGGCCTTGCCAATGCCATGCTCAGGCCGCGGGAATTGCTGGTCCTGGATGAACCAACCAATGGACTGGACCCGCAGGGCACCCGTGAGGTGCGGGGCCTGGTACGTTCCCTGGCCGCGGGCGGGACCACAGTGTTCGTTTCCAGCCATCTGCTGGCGGAGGTGGAACAGATGTGCACGCACATTGGCGTGATGAGCGCGGGGCGTTTGGTGGCACAAGGCCCCTTGGAAGAGTTACGCTCCGCCGGGCAGGCCCATGTGGTGGTGCACACGCCCGACGTCGAACGTGCCGCCAGTGTCCTGGCGCGCCTCGGGTTGGTACCCGGCGAAGCTCCCGGCACCGGCAGCCGCTGGGGAACCACAGCCGTGTTGGGCACGGGCCTCAACGGCTTGGAACCCGAGGCGATCGTGGCCGCACTGGTAGCAGGCGGCGTCCGGGTCCGTGGTTTCGCTGTGGAGAATGCCAGCCTGGAAGACCGCTTTGTGTCCTTGACCGGAGAGGGGTTCGACGTTGTCGGCTGAACCGGGCGCACAGCACGCCACGGCCACAGTCTGTCCCGGAGCGGGTTGGGCATTGCTGGGTTCGGAACTGTCAGTGCTGTTCCGACGCCTCCGCACCTCGGCCATGCTGATCGCACTTGCCGCCGTTCCCGTCCTGATCGCCGTGGCCGTGAGGTTGTCATCGCGCCCCGCAACCCCCGGACGAGGACCGCTGTTTTTGGATCGCATCACCCAGAACGGCCTCTTCGTTGCCGTGACCGCTTTGGTGGTTTGTGTTCCGCTGTTCCTGCCGCTGACAGTTGGCGTAGTTGCCGGTGACACCATAGCCGGCGAAGCGAACGTTGGAACCCTGCGATATCTCCTGCTGGCTCCCGCGGGACGGATCCGCCTGCTGTTGGTGAAATATGCGGGGGCCGTCGCCTTCTGTTTCGCCGCCACGGCTGCCGTGGCAGTATCCGGCGCCTTGGCCGGCGTCGTACTTTTTCCTGTGGGGCCGGTGACGCTGTTGTCCGGTGACACCATCAGCGTGGGCGAGGCCGCCGTGAGATCACTGCTGATTGCTGCCTACATCACGGTTTCGCTCCTGGGGTTGTCGGCAATCGGCGTGCTGATTTCCACGTTCACGGACGTTCCTGTGGGAGCAATGGCCACCACAATCGTCCTTTCAGTCCTCTCGCAGGTACTTGACAACCTCCCCCAACTCGAATGGCTGCACCCTTGGCTCTTCAGCCACCATTGGCTGGGTTTCGCTGACCTGCTGCGGCAGCCCATCTCCTGGACATCATTTGGCGAAAACGCAATCCTCCAGGCCGGATACATCGTTGTGTGCGGCGCGCTGGCCTATGCCAAATTCTCCAGCAAGGACGTCTTGTCATAGCTTTGTCGTAGGCTTTTTCCATGGCCAGATTCTTTGACGTGCACCCTGAAGATCCACAACCACGCGCCATCGGCCAAGTGGTGAATATGCTCCAAGGCGGCGGCTTGATCGCCTACCCCACCGACTCCTGCTACGCACTAGGTGCCCAGATCGGCAACAGGGAAGCCTTGGACCGGATCAGGACCATCCGGCATTTGGATGACAAACACCACTTCACGCTGGTGTGCAAAGACTTCGCCCAGATGGGGCAGTTCGTGATGCTGGACAACGACATCTTCAGGAGCATCAAGGCGGTCACCCCCGGCAGCTACACATTCATCCTCCCCGCAACACGCGAAGTGCCCAAACGGCTCCTGCACCCCAAGAAGAAAACCGTGGGTGTCCGAATTCCCGATCACAAGGTGGTCCAGGCGCTCCTGGCTGAACTTGGTGAACCTTTGCTCTCCAGCACCCTGCTGCTGCCGGACGAGGAAGAGCCGCTGACACAGGGCTGGGAAATCAAGGAGCGCCTGGACAACCAGGTGGATGGCGTCATCGACGCGGGCGACACCGGCTCGGAGCCCACCACAGTGATCGACTTCTCCAGTGGAGTTGCCGAGGTGGTGCGGCGGGGCATGGGCGATACTTCGCGTTTCGAATAGCCACAGCCAGCCTCAGCGGAACTGGAAACGGCAGCCCGAGTTCAAAGCCACCTGCGCAACACCAGTCATTTCCAAGGAGATTGCCGACGGCTGTGGCAGCAAAGGCCGGGGCGGATACGCTACGAAAATAACCAGCTGGCGGTTGCCGTCGGCACTGCTGAGGGCAACGCTCCCGTAGCCTGGAATGTCTCCGGCATGGCCGTAGTAGGAGCCGTTCGTGCATCGGTCGTCCCAGTGGTCCAGGCCCAGGCCGTAGTCGGCGGGCACCGCGCCCTTCATGTCGATCAAGCTTGCAGGTTCCGCCAGTCGTCCCGTCAACAGGGCCTCATAGAAGGTGCTGATGTCCTCAATGCTGGAGACCAAACCGCCTGGTGCAACCCCGCTCGGGGCCGAAGGAAACGTCACATCCACCGTTTCCCCGGCCGCCTGGATGTAGCCGTGGACAAGATCATCCGGGGCGGTGGAGCCAGGAACCAGCAAGGAAGTGGACTCGAGATCCAGGGGCCCGAAGACATCACCCTGCAGGACAGCTTCAAGAGATGAACCCCGGAGCCGCTCCACCAGCCGGCCCAGCAAGGCATCGGCCTGTGCGGACGTCATGTCGGGAAGGGCTGCCGTGATCCCGAGGAGTTGGCGAATGGTTAGTGCGCTGCCCTCGGCAACTGAACCCGGCAGGTGCGTCAGGACAGTGTCGTCCAGAGTCAATGCTCCCTCTTCCACGAGCTTGGCGATGGACACTGCCAGCATGGTCCGGAGTTGTCCGCCCACGGCAAAGGTGTCACCGGGCTGGACCTCAGTGCGCCCATCACGGCTCCTCACTCCAGCCGCATGAGTCCACTCCTGCAGGCCAACCTTGGCGCTGATGAGCACCGCTGAGGCGCCTTCCTCGCGCTTTTCGCGGGAGAACAGTTCCAAGGTGGCCCGTAGCTCCTGGAAGGCCGGTGAAAGTGACGCAGTGTCCAGCGGTGCCGAACTTGATGCTTCGGTGCTTGTCGGCGCCACAGGAGGGGACGTCGTCGTTGGCGCCGTGGCCATCGGTGCAGACGTTGCTGTTGCCGGTGGCTTCACGGACGTAGCGGGCCGGGACGGCAGCGGGTCCGGCACTACAGTGCACCCGCCCAGGAGCGTCCCGCAGGCTACTGCGAGACCCACCAACCCCGTCCTGCATCGTTGTGGCACTCGGCCTCCCGGCTTACTCCTCCGGCTTGCGGGCCCGGCTTGGCTGAACACGCATGGGCTCACCCGGCATCTTGGGGAATTCCGGCGGGAAGGGCATCTCGCCCTGGCCGTTCTTGACGTCCCGCTCCCACCAGGCCAGCAGCACATCGATGTCGCCGGGGTGATCGTGCATGGATGCCCACGGGTCGCCGGCTTTTGCCAGCCGGTCCGGGACTGTGGTGATGGTGTACTTTGCGGGATCGGCGTTCTCCAGTTCGTCCCATTCCAGCGGGCACGAAACCTGGGCCGCAGGCACGGCGCGCGGGCTGTACGCGCCGGCGATGGTCCGGTCCCGGTTGGCCTGGTTGAAGTCCACGAAGATCCTGGTTCCGCGTTCTTCTTTCCACCACGCCGTGGTGACTTGGTCAGGCATGCGCCGCTCCAACTCACGTCCTGCCGCGATCACGGCGTGCCGTACATCGAGGAACTCGTGTTTGGGATGGATCGGAGCGTACACGTGCAGTCCCCGGTTGCCGGAGGTCTTGATGAAAGCCGTCAGCCCGGCCTCAGCAAGGACGGACCGGAGTTCCTGTGCTGCAGGAATTGCGTCGTCAAAGTCGGTGCCCGGCTGGGGATCGAGGTCTATCCTCAACTGGTCCGGGTTATCGGGATCATCCGCCCGGGAAGCCCACGGGTGGAACACCACAGTGTTCATCTGCGCTGCCCACACGGCTGCGGCAGGCTCATCAATCACCAACTGCGGATGGGACCGTGCGCTGGGATACGTCACCGGAACCGAGCGGACGTACTCCGGGGCGCCCTTGGGCGGATTCTTCGAGAAGAACATCTCCCCTTCGATACTTCCTGAATACCGTTGAAGACTGATGGGCCGGTTTCCGTTGGCGGCGACAAACGCTGCCCCGACGTCAATCAGATAGTTCGCCAGGTCCAACTTGGTCAGTCCTGCCTCCGGCCACATCACCCGGCTTGGACTGGAAATCCGGACTTCCCGGGGGCCGTCCGGACCGGGCACTGTAACGGTGGTTGCTTCGCTCGCCATGGGCACAAGCTACCCCGTTAATGGCTCGCGCGTCAGCACCCACGGTGTTTTTGGTGTGGTGGGCAATGATGGAGTCATGCCAAATACAGAAACATCCGTCGCGATCACGGTGGGCGAATCCGATATTTCCGCCCTGCACCTCCGGCCGGAGAACCCCTTTGCCACTTTGGTGGTGGCGCACGGGGCGGGCGCCGGAATGGAGCACCCCTTCCTGCAAGGTTTCGCCGAAGCGATGGCAGGTGAGGGCGTGGCTACCCTGCGCTTCAACTTTCCTTACCGGGAAGCGGGCCGGCGGTTTCCCGACCGCCCGCCTTTGGCGATCGCCACATGGCGCGCCGTGATGGAGACGGCGGGCGGGTTTGCCGACGCCGGGCCGCTCTGGGCTGCCGGGAAATCCTTCGGAGGACGCATGGCGTCCATGGCAGTGGCTGACGGCATGCCTGCCAGCGGGCTGGTGTACCTGGGCTATCCATTGCACGCGCCCGGAAAGCCGGAAAAACTGCGCGACGAACACCTCTACGGCATCACGGTACCCATGCTCTTCCTCCAAGGGACGCGGGATACGTTCGCAACCCCAAACCTTTTGGAGGAGGTCGTGGGCAGGATCGGCCCGACGGCGACGCTCCAGTGGAGCGAGGGAGGTGACCACTCGTTCGCAGTCAAGGGTGTGAAACGCCCGGCCGCCGAGACCGGGGCCTCGCTGGCGCCTGCGGTGGCTGCTTTCCTGCGCGCAAACTAACAAAGCCGGCGCAGGTATGGCCTTAGTCCCGTCACTACTTTGGCAGGGGCTCGTGGCGAAGGAAGGATCGTCGGAAACGACCGGTCCCGGCGGTGAGGGCACGAAGCTCGATGGCGTAGCGCAGAAGTTCCTGGTCCGGCACTTCAGCGCTGATTTCCGTTCCCTCCCCGTCTGCTGCGATGGTGCCGGTGACTCGTCCACGCCGTCCCGAAAGATCACTCATCACGGCACCCACATAATCATCCGGGACGCTGACAACAACTGAGGAGACAGGTTCCAACAGCTGGATTTTTGCGGCAGCGGCAGCTTCACGAAGTGCCAATGCTCCGGCCGCCTGGAAAGCAGCGTCGGAAGAATCCACGCTGTGGGTCTTGCCGCCCACCAGGGTGACTTTGATGTCAACCACCGGGAATCCGGCCGACACACCTTTGAGCATCTGGGAACGGACTCCCTTCTCCACGGAGGCAACAAACGTGGCCGGGATCGCTCCACCCACGATTCTGTCCGTGAACTCGAATCCCGCGCCTCGGGCCAAGGGCTCCACCTCGATGTCGCAGATGGCGAACTGCCCATGGCCTCCTGATTGTTTGACGTGCCGTCCGTGACCGGCAGCCCTCGTGGCGAATGTTTCCCTGAGCGGAGTCTTGACGTCCACGGTCTGCAGCTTGACACCTTGGCTGCGCAGCCTGTCCAAGACCACCTCGGAGTGGGCTTCGCCCATGCACCACAGGATGAGTTGGTGGGTGTCGGGGTTGCGCTCCAGGCGCAGCGTCGGATCAGCGGCGGCCACTTTACCAATGCTCTTGGCCAGCGCGTCTTCGTCGCTCCGGGAGGCGCCTTCGATGGCTATGGGCATTAACGGCTCAGGCATGTTCCACGTTTCGATCAGCAGCGGCGCATCCTTATCCGAGACGGTGTCGCCCGTCTCGGCACTTGCGAGCTTGCTGATGGCACAGATGTCCCCCGCAATACACTGCGGAACGGCTTTCAGGCTGGAGCCCACCGGCGCGTAGAGATGGGTGATGCGCTCATCGGCGTCGTGGTCCTCATGGCCCCTGTCAGCAAGCCCCCGGCCACCCACATGAATCGAAGAATCCTCCCGCAGGGTCCCGGAGAAAACCCGGACCAGGCAAACACGCCCCAGGAACGGGTCCACGGTGGTTCTCACCACCTCCGCGGCCAAGCGCCCGGCAGGATCACAGCCCAGCGGCTTCATGGACGTGCCATCCAGCGTCATCACGGCCGGGGTGAGGCGTTCAGCGGGTGCCGGCATCGCATCAATCAACAAGGACATCAGCTCCGGAAGGCCCACGCCGGTTTCTGCCGATGTGGGAATCACCGGGAAGAAGCTCCCCCTGGCTACGGCTTTTTCCAGGTCCTGGATCAGATCGGCCAAGGGCAGTTCCTCGCCCCCGAGGTAGCGGTCCATGAGTGTTTCGTCTTCGCTCTCGGCAATGATTCCTTCGATCAAGGGGCCCCTGGCCGACTCTACGGCCGCTTCCGCCACCCCGTCCTCATCACCCTGCCCTTGGAGGACGCCAAGGAGCGCCACATTGCCCGCCCCAGGAACATACAGCGGAAGCACCGACTCGCCGAAGGCGTCCCGGCAACGCGCGACGGCGGCAGTGAAGTCGGCGCGCGGGTGGTCCACTTTACTCAGCACTACCGCCCTGGGCATGCGGATCTTCGCGCATTCACCCCACAAGGCGACCGTGGCGCCGTCGATTCCTTCCACCGCGGAGACAACAAAAAGGGCCGCATCGGCGGCCCTCAAACCAGCCCGCAGTTCGCCGGTGAAATCGGTGTAGCCGGGGGTGTCGATCAGGTTGACCTTTACCTCGCCCAGCAACAGCGGGGCCACCGACATGCTCACGGACCGTTGCTGGTGGACCGCGGACGGATCTGAATCGCTGACCGTGGTGCCTTCGCTGATGGAGCCCATTCTGGTGATCGCCCCGGTTGCGGCGAGCAATGCTTCCACCAGCATCGTCTTGCCGGCTCCGGAATGCCCCACCAGGGCAACATTGCGGACTCGGGCCGGGTCACTGGCTGCCAAGGCGGCACCGGAGTCGCCCCGGCGGGCATCGGGCGTGCCGGCTCCGGTTCCTTTGGGTGCCTCTCGCGTGCCCTTTGCGGACATGGCCACCTCCTGGTGTTGTATCCCGGCAGGGTGTCCGAACACGCCGGGTTCGAACCTTAAACAGGATTGGACACCCTGGAGTGACTGCAGGGCAAGGGCTCGCGGCGACCAATACCTACGGGCCTGCCTACGGGCCGTCGTCGGCCCCTGGCCCGGGTTTGGACTCCAAACTAAACTGCGAGCAATCCCCACAACAACCAGGCAGAGGCTGCCGCGCATCCGGCAATCACCGCAGTGAACCCGGTCAGCCACACGAAGGCCGGCACGCCCGTGGTGCGGCCCAGTATGAAGGCGTCTGAGGCTGCAAGCCGGTCCCGGCGGCGGGTGTGCACACCGGCGAGCTTGAGGAGGTCGCGGATGCCTCCCACCGAGAGGGCAATGCCAAGGGCCAGGACTGCATAGTTCACTGTTGCCGGCGTGGCGAAAAGGACCAGGAGCTGGGCGATTGCAGCGCTCACCACAGCCACGAGAATCCCGGTGATGTTCCTCAGGAAAATAAGCGAGACCAACAGGATTAAGGCACCGACGGACATTGCCGCTCCGGAACGGCCCGCTGCAAACGCGGCAATCAGCCCGAAGCCGACCACGGCGGGCGCCGGATAACCCCAAAACCCGGACCAGGCGGCACCGAAAGCACTACGGCCGCTGCTGACAAGGCGCCCTGAATGGTCCAGCCCGATCCGGAGCCCGTGCACAAATCGTCCGGTCATCAGCGCCGCATAGGCGTGGCCAAGTTCATGGACGAAGGTGACGTACAGGCCGAACCAACGCCACGTGAGGCGCGGAATACTTAGGACGACCGCGCACGCCAGGATTCCCAGCAAAGCTGGAAGGGGCACCATGGTGGTGTGGGTGTCGGTAAAGCCGCGGACCACCGCGTCCCACCAGGTCTGAAAGAGGGTCATTGAGTCTTCCGGATCCCTTGCGACGTGAACTTCACGACACTGTTGACTGAAGACGGGAATGCAACCCGGCGATGAGGATTTCAAGGCCGAAGTCGAAAGCTGCTTCGCCTCGCTCCTCAGCCGGACCGGCGTGTGCCAGGGCATGGGTGAGGGCCGGGTATCCCTGCGCAGGTGGAGCCCAGACGACCTCCGGCGCCGCCAGGTCCAAGGCGAACCCCAAGGCGAAGCTGTCAATAGTGGAAATCGCTGACATCACGTCCCGGCCTTGGAATCCGGCAACTCCGAGGGCAACCGCCAGGTTCTCGTAGAGGGCCATGACCTTGTCATCCTGCACAGTCTGGAGCACCAGCAACGGCGCCAGTTTCGGATGACGGGCGAAGGCATCGCGATAACTGCGGACTATGGCGCGAAGCGAGGCCTCCCAGTCGTGTTCATCGGTCAGGACGTAAGGACTCTCTGCGATGATGCGTCCGCGCATCAGCTCCAGGATCTCTTCCCGGCCGCTCACATGGTTGTAGATGGAGGACTGGCTGACGCCTATCCGCTTGGCCAGTTTGGGCAGACTGAAGTCCCCCGCCTCGTCCACCAGCTCAAGGGCGGCGGTGACGAGTGCATCGATGGATATCAGCGGGACCAGCGGGCGTGCCATTCAGGGATCTCTCTTTCGCGTTGTTGTTACGACTCTAGCCAGAACTTTGCTGCCAGGTATTGTGCTCGGGATCACAAGGACCTACGCTAAACGAAAGCCTTTCGCTTAATGAATGGCACTCCCACAACATTTCCTTCCCCCAAAACCCAGAGGATCCCCATGTCTGACCTCGAAACCCGACCTCCGGCAGCCGATGCCGGAAACGGGCTCAAACGGAATGCGATCGGCACCGGCGGCATCGCCTTCCTGGTGATCTCCGCAGCAGCACCACTGACAGTAATGGCCGGCGTAGCCCCTGTGGCTATAGGCATCGGGGGCATCGGCGCCCCTATGGGCTACGTCATTGCCGGTGCCGTCCTCCTGGTCTTCGCCATCTCCTTCATGGCCATGACAAAGCACGTCAAAGCCGCGGGCGGTTTCTATACCTACATCAGCCTGGCCATGGGCCGGACCGTGGGCCTGGCAGCTGCCATCCTGGCCATCGTGTCCTATAACTGCCTGCAAATCGGCGTTTACGGCTTGTTCGCCGTCCAGACCCAGGCCATGCTCCGTACGCTCTTTGGCCTGGACGTGCCATGGCCGGTTGTAGCCCTGGTGGCCATCGCAGCCGTATGGCTCCTGGGATACCGCGGCATTGACGTCGGCGCGAAAGTCCTTGGAGTCCTCCTCATCGCGGAAACAGCCATCCTGGGCATTATGGGCGCAGCGATCCTCCTCCGGGGCGGAGCAGATGGCATCAGTTTCGCCTCCTTCGCACCCGAACACGCCTTCACCCCGGGCGTCCTGGCTATTCTGGCCATCTGTTTCGCAGCTTTCATGGGCTTCGAGTCCACGGTGCTGTATCGGCGGGAGGCCCGCAACCCGGACAAGTCCGTCCCCCGCGCCACCTACATCGCCGTGGGTTTCATGTCCGTGTTCTACGCCTTCATCGTCTGGACTGTCATTCAGGCCTTCGGCAACGGGAACGTTGTTGCCGCGGCCGGTGAATTGGCCGACGGAATGTTCTTCGCCACCATCAGCCAGTACGTCGGCCCCTGGGCAGAGATCTTGATGTACGTCCTGATCGTCACCAGCGTCTATGCCTCACAACTGGCTTTCCACAACGCCATCAACCGCTACGTCTACATGCTCGCCAAGGACGGGGTCCTCCCGGCATTCCTCGGCAGGACCCACCACAAATACAAGTCCCCCCACCGTGCCGGGCAAATCCAAACCATTCTGGCCGCCGTCGTTATCCTCATCTGCGCAATTGCCGGTGCCGACCCGTACAGGCAGCTCCTGATCTGGGTGAACACCCCGGGAATCGTCGGGATCGTTGCCCTGCAGGGTGTGGTGTCCGTGGCCGCATTCATCTACCTGCGTCGCAATCCCGCCGCAGTGACGCATCGGGTCCTTCTCCCGGTCAGCATTGCCTCAGCCATCCTGCTGTTCGGAGTGGTGGCCTTGATTGCCATCAACATCGAACTCCTCACCTTCGCCGATCCCCTCACCAACACCATCCTCCTTCTTGTACCACCGGTGGTTTTCATTGCAGGGCTGCTCATTGCCCGCCGCCTGCGCACCACCCGACCTGACGTCTTTGCACGGATTGGAAGCTTCGAAAAACATGACTCCTGACCTCATAGTCCTGGCCGGTACCATCCACACCATGGACGGCCATGGCAGCGACTCCCACCAGGCAGTAGCCGTTCGGAACGGCCTGATTACCGCAGTCGGAAGCCGGGCTGAAGCCCAGGACTGGGCCCATGGCGACGCTCTCGTGATGGATCTGGGCAGCGCCACGCTGACCCCGGGCCTGGTGGACTGCCATATGCATCCGGTGTTCGGACTTGACCTGACCACAGGCGTTGACCTGTCCAGCGCTGCCACGCTGGATGAGGTCCGCGCCCTGCTTCAGCAGGAATCACGGAACGACGACGGCTGGTTGCGTGGTTGGGGACTGAATCCCAACGCGTTTGGCGACGTCCCGCTGGACCGCACTGTCCTTGACGGCGTCAGCGGCGATAAGCCCGCAGTCATCCGGTTGTTCGACGGTCATTCGGCTCTGGCAAACAGCAGGGCCCTGGAAATTGCAGGTATCCGCGGCAAGCACGAGTTTGACCAGGCCTCGGAAGTGGTGTGCGATGCCGACGGCGTTCCCACCGGCCTCCTCCTCGAAGCAGCCGCCATGGAACTGATCCAACGGCACATCCCGTTGGAACCTTTTGCCGAGCGCAAAGCCAGGCTCGCCGCACTCCTGCAGGACTTCGCCCGATCAGGACTGACCGGCGGACACATCATGGATCACAGCGAGGAATCGGCCCGCCTTATGCAGGCCCTGGAGAAGGACGGCGGCCTGCCGCTGCGCCTGCGCAGTGCCCCGTGGTGCATGCCGGGCACCAATGAGTCCGACTGGAAGGAACTTGCCCGCGCCGTGGGAACCGGGGGCCGGCGGTGGTCCGTCGAGGCCATCAAGCTGTTCGTGGATGGAACAGTGGATAACGGAACCGCGTGGCTTCATGAACCAGACACCTACGGCGAATCAACTGCGCCGTTCTGGCCCCGGCCCGAGGAATACTCAGCCGCAGTCCGTTACTTCGCCGCACGCGGCATCCCTACGGCCACGCACGCGATCGGGGATGCGGGAGTGGAACATGTGTTGAACGCACTGGAATCCTTGCACGGTACTGTGCCGGCGGATGTCCTTCGCCGCACTGTCCACCGCATTGAACACATCGAGACGGTTCCGGACACGCTCGTGGCACGGTTTCGGAGTGCGGGCGTGGTGGCCAGCATGCAGCCCACGCACTGCACCCACTACTCAGCGGCGGACCACAGCGACAACTGGTCCACCCGTCTTGGCACCGAGCGTGCACACCGCGCATGGCGCTGCAGGGACCTTCGCGACGCCGGTGTGACGTTGGGCATCGGCTCGGACTGGCCCATTGCCCCATTTGAGCCGCTTCCCATCATTGCCGACGCTCAATTGCGACGGCGATCCGGCCATCCGGAGCAAGAGCCAATCGCTCCGGCCCAGGGACTCACCGCCCTCCAGGCACTGGAGGGCTACACCTCGCATGCCGCAAAGGCTGCCGGGCTGTGGGACGTGTCGGGTTCCATCACGGTGGGCAAAAGGGCAGACTTCACCGCGTTCGAACTGGATCCACTGACCACCGACCCCGACGAGTTAGCTGCCAGTACTGTCCTGGGAACGTTCGTTGACGGTGAGGTCCAATTCATGCTGGAGCGACTCTCCTAGCGGGAAGGCCCAGAGGTCATCTTGTTCTTGGTCCTGGCAGTTGGCGGGGCCGTCCACGGGTCTTCGGGCCAGGGGTGCTTGGGGTATCGCCCACGCATCTCGGCCCGGACCTGGGAGTAGGGACCGGACCAAAATGAGGCGAGATCATCGGTAACGGCCAAGGGCCTTCCGGCTGGCGACAACAGGTGGAACAGCACCGGGACCCGGCCATCGACGAGCCGCGGCGTGCTGTCCCAGCCGAAGCATTCCTGGAGTTTGACCGCCACCACCGGCCTGCCGGCGTCGTGCTTTTCCGCCCCGCCGTCCGTAACCTCGGGATAGTCGATCCGGACACGCGAACCGCTGGGAACCTCCAGGCGCTCGGGAACCAGGATGTCCAGGCGGGTGGCCTCCGGCCAGGGCAGGAGCCTCCGTAAGGGATCCGCGAGGTTGATCGACATGACCGAACCCCCGCCTGCCAGCTGTTCCAGCTCCGGGGCCAGCCAGTCCTCCAGCCGGGCCAGAAGTTTAGCTTCCCTGACGTCCGGCCACGGTGCACCCAGTTCGTGGTGCAGCAGTGCCAGCCGCCGTCTTAGAGCATCAGCCGCGGATGACCAGCCGATCATGCCCAACCCGGTTTTAGCCAAGGCCTCCCCCACCGCCCGGCGACCGGCTTCGGCGCTGGGGCGGATCGGCGTGGAGGACAAGACAATAGCCCCTAACCGGCGTTCAAGCCGTGCGGTCACTTTCCCGTGGTCAAACTTCGCCGACACGGCTTCAAGCTTCAGACCCGGTGCTGCCGCTTCTGCCAGCTCCTGGGTCAAGGGGGCTGCCAAGCGGATGACAGCGCCGGTTCCTGCGGCGTCACGGCCCTGGGCGCGGGAGACTTCGGCCACTGCCAGCCACTGGTGCCCAGTCAGCGGACTTCCCGCTGGCAGCCCGGCCCGGGTCCCGGAGGACAATAAGTAGGTGGTGGATCCATCGCCGGGAACGCGCCGGGCCACGCGATCCGGGAAAGCCAGCGCCACCACAAAGCCAGGCGCTTCGCGGGCTGAGACTTCCGCGCGAAGCCCGGAAGGCACGACGACGGCCGCTTCCTGCCGTGCCATCGACTCCATCCGCTTGGCCTCTTCGCCGAAACGGCGGGCAGCCGGGTCCGAACCCGACCTCAATGAGCTAAGGAGTGTAGTCAGGTCCGCGCCAGGGGTGCGTTGGTCTCCAGCTACAAGGGCCACCGTTTCTGCAGCTGCCCGTGAGCCCACCACAGCCGAGCCGTCCAGCAAGGCGCGGGCAAGGCGCGGATCGGCAGGAATCCGGGCCAGGGTCCTGCCGAGCATCGTCACCGTCCCGTCGGCCGCAATGGCGCCTAGCTCGCGGAGGACCTCCACGGCATCTGACATGGCGCTGGCAGGCGGGGCATCGGGCAGCCGCAAGCCTGTTCCTCCCGGTGCGCCCCAGCAGGCGAGGACCAACGCGGCTCCGGTGAGGTCGGCTACGGAGATTTCCGGAGTTTGATGTGCCGGTGAAGCTGCGAAATCCTGGGCGTCGTAGCAGCGCACCACTGTGCCTGGTCCTTGCCGGGCAGCTCGGCCGGCGCGTTGATCCGCCGATGCCCGCGAGCAGGAGACGGTCACCAGGCCGGACATGCCACGCCCCGAGTCCCTGCGTGGTTCCCTGGACAGTCCGGAATCAACCACCAGCCGCACACCTGGAACAGTCAGGGATGACTCAGCCAGGGACGTCGAGACAATGATCCGCGGTGGACCACCCGGGTCCCTGCCGGATACCGCCCGGTCCTGGGCGTCCGCGCCGATTCGGCCGTGCAGCTCCAGGACCTCCACGTTCCCGGGAACGTGGAGGCGTAGGCGGGCGGCGACGTCGGACACTTCGCGGGCACCCGGCAGGAAAACCAGCGCATCCACCTCAGGGTTGGCTGCCAAGGCAGAAGCATGTGCGGTTGCAGCCGTTTGGGCCACATGATCCAGGAAGGCGCGCGCCACTCCCCGATCGTTAAGACGGCGCTCCCGGGCCGGAGCCCACCGAACTTCCAGCGGGTAAAGCGCGGAGGCGCAGTCGACCACGGGAGCCGGCCCGTCGTCGTCGGGCGCTGGCCCGTTCTGCTCCAGTAAAGCTGCAAAACGCGCTGCATCAAGGGTTGCCGACATCGCGATCAGCGTGAGGTCGCCACGAAGCTCCCTGACCTCGGCAAGCATGCCCACCAGCAGATCGGTATCGAGTCCGCGCTCGTGAACCTCATCCAGGACCACGGCGTGGACGCCCTCAAGTCCGGCGTCCGATAGGAGGCGTCGGAGAAGGATCCCCGGCGTCACGAACTCGACCACCGTGTCCTGGCTGGTTTTGCTTTCCCCGCGGACGGTGTAACCCACCCTGCCGCCCAAGCGGCTGCCGTCCAGCGTGGCCAAGCGGCGTGCCGCAGATCGCGCCGCAACACGCCGGGGCTGGGTAACCACTATGCGTGGCCGGGTCTTCCGGGGACCAGGCAGGTGCGTGTCAGCACCGATGTGCCGCTCTGACAGCAAATTCGCCACCAGCGGGGGCACGAGGGTGGTCTTTCCTGTGCCGGGCGGGGCCTGCACCACTGCCACGCCGCCGCCGCCCTGCCGTTCAAGAGCCGCCGTCAGGTCCGCGAGCGAATCGGCAAAGACCAGGCCCTTGCCGATGGTGTCCAGTCTGAATGTCACCAGTCCATTGTCCCTGTTGGATGGGACAGGAAAGGCCACGCCTTAGTGACACGGGCGTGGCCTTTCCGTCGTATTGCGGGGTCAGGTGGCGCCTTTTCCTAGCCGATGGTGGAAGCGTCGATGACGAAGCGGTAGCGGACGTCGGAGGCGAGTACGCGCTCGTACGCCTCGTTGATCTTGCTGGCCGGGATGACCTCGATCTCTGCGCCAAGGCCGTGTTCGGCGCAGAAGTTCAACATTTCCTGGGTTTCACGGATGCCGCCGATGGCTGAGCCCGCGAAGCGGCGGCGGCCCGTGATCAGCGAGAACACGTTCACCGGCAGCGGTTCGGCCGGGGCACCGACATTGACCAGGCTGCCGTCTAGCGTCAGCAACTGGAGGTATGCGCTGATGTCGATCGACGCACTGACCGTGTTGATGATGAGATCGAAACTGCCGCCGAGCTCTTCGAACGTGGCGGGATCGCTGGTGGCGTAATAGTGGTCCGCGCCCAGCTTGAGACCGTCCTCCATCTTCTTCAGCGACTGCGAAAGAACAGTCACCTCAGCGCCCATGGCGTGGGCGATCTTGACGGCCATGTGGCCAAGTCCGCCAAGCCCGACGACGGCAACCTTCTTGCCGGGGCCGGCACCCCAGTGGTGCAGGGGCGAGTAGGTGGTGATGCCTGCGCACAGCAGAGGAGCAGCAACGTCAAGTTCCAGCCCTTCGGGAATGGTGACGACGAAGTCCTCGTTCACCACCACATGGCTTGAGTAACCGCCCTGGGTGATGGTGCCGTCACGATCAACAGCACCGTAGGTGCCCACGTTTCCCTTGAGGCAGTACTGTTCTTCGCCTGCAAGGCAGTTCCTGCACTCCTTGCAGGAGTTCACCATGCAGCCGACGCCGACGCGGTCGCCCACTTTGTGCTTGGTGACCTCCGAGCCAACCTCGGTAACGATGCCGGCAATTTCATGGCCCGGGGCCAGGGGGTACTGCTGGGGGCCCCAGTCACCGCGAACGGTATGGATGTCAGAGTGGCAGATGCCGGCGAACTTGATGTCGATGTTGACGTCGTTCGGACCGACCTCACGGCGTTCGATGGTGGTCAGGGTCAGGTCGCCTGTGGCCGAGGGGGCAGCGTAAGCGTTAGCGGTAGGCATGTTTCTCCTGCGTCGTGAACGTTATTGGATATTTCCATCTAACCCTGTTTCCGTTGACGCAAGGAGTTACTGCTGTAAGGGGTAATGACAGGGACTCCCTTAGCGGGGCAAAGGTCCTACCGTTGAAGCATGGACAACCGGACCGAGACGCGCGATTTCCTTTCCACCCGGAGGGCGAAGATCACCCCCGAGCAGGCGGGATTGGCCGCGTACGGCGGCAACCGTCGCGTCCCGGGGCTCAGGCGCGGCGAGGTGGCCATGCTGGCGGGAGTGAGTGTTGAGTATTACACACGGCTGGAACGCGGGAACCTGTCCGGCGTCTCGGAGAGTGTGCTGGAATCGCTGGCCAACGCGCTGCAGCTTGACGATGCCGAACGTGCACACCTGTACGATCTCGCCCGCGCTGCGAGCGACGGCGGCAAGTCCCGGCGTCGGCCTGTCCGGAAGCAGTCAATCCGGCCCGGCGTACAACTGACCCTGGACGCGATCACAGGCTCACCGGCTTTTATTCGCAACGGCAGGCTCGACCTCCTTGCCACCAATGCCTTGGGCCGGGCGCTGTACTCGGATATCTACGACAGTCCTGCCGGACCGCCCAACCACGCCCGTTTCCTCTTCCTCGATCCTCGCAGCCACGATTTCTACGCCGACTGGGAGCGGGCCGCCAACGACACCGTTGCCATTATGCGGACCGAGGCCGGACGCGACCCCTATGACCGGGGCCTTAGCGACCTCGTGGGTGAGTTGTCCACCCGAAGTGAAGAATTCCGGGTCCGCTGGGCCTCCCACAACGTCCGCCAGCACTACACCGGGAAGAAACACTTCCGGCACAGGGTAGTGGGCGACCTGCACTTGTTGTATGAAGCCCTTGAACTGTCCGCCGATGCGGGCTTGACCTTGACGGTCTATAACGCCGAACCCGGCACGGGCACGGCCGACGCTCTTCAATTGCTCGCCAGCTGGGCCGCGACCCCCTACGTGTCCGGTGAAACCGAGCCCCTAGGTCGTCCCCGGTAGTACGCGGTGACGCAGCAGGGTCACGACGGAGAACTAAACAAAAAGGGCGGGGTGGATTGAGGGCGCGGCCGTACAGATCCGTCGGCACCGGCGCAGACGCACCTGCCTCGTGCCGGGATCTCGGCCGGCTCTGTCCGCCAGCCCCCCGGTTTTTCGCTCCAAGGCGGAGCGTTCGGCACGCACTTGCCTCCACGAGACGACCCCTGCGGGCCAAGAGCTGATTTCGTACCGTTGGAACCAGGTATGAGGCTTTCAGCGCACCGTTTGCCAAGGTCTCGTGCAAAACAACGATTCGGTGCCCATCCGTTTCCGAAAAAGGGATCCCCCGGTTCTAGCCGGAGGATCCCTCTTTGGCAGGTGATGAGGGAGTGCCCCTAGCGGCCGCCTCCTCCTATGACCCCTGCTTCAACAGCCTTGGCAACAGCATCAGCTTCAGCCTGGGTGAGTTTTCCGTCAGTGACGGCCTTATCCAGTCTGGTCTTCAGCGCGGCCGACCGCTCCGCCGTGGCATCGGCGCGAATTTCCTCCAAAGCCGCAGTGACCTTGGCCTCGTCCACGCCCAACGCTTCGGCGAGCGACGAAGCCAGGGCTGCGTCCTGTTCCGTACGGTCCGGCTTGGTTCCTTCGGCTCCTTCGGCGGGCGGCGTGCTGGGTTTGTTCGCCTCGCGGAACGCTTTCAAAGCCTCAGTGACTTTGGCCTCCTCAACGCCCAGTTTGTCGGCCAACCGGGCGGCGATCTGACCCCCGTCCCGTCCATGGCCGTGCCCTCCGGGCTTTCCGCCGCGGTCTGAAGGCGTGGTGGCATCTGCGGAGGACGTAGCGCTCGGCGACGGTGTGGTGGCCGCCGTCGCGATGCTGGTTACTCCCAGTCCTGCGCCCAGCGCCAGTGCTCCGGCTGCCACACCCAGGGTGATTCTCTTGAACTTCGACATATGCCTCTCCTCAATGAGCCGTTGCTACGGCTGGTGTCTGAGGAACGGTCCGTGAAAGACCGCCCTTCCAACACCATGCGAGACCCACCACAGCCCGGGCTGTTGCGAACCTGTCATTCGGCTGTGAAAGCGAACCGGACCCTGTGAGGGACGTCCTCAGCGGGCGTCATCAGCGGACAGAACCTCAGGAATGTGGTCCAACGCCTCAAGCAGCCTCTTGACCGATCCTCCCAAATTCCAGTCGGTGGCCAGTTGCTCAAGTTCAGCGCGTGCGTCGCCGGTAACGGGGCGCAGTTTGGCACCCGCTTCCTCCAGTGTGGGCACCTCCAGGTCGCGCACGACATTGACGACGGCGGGGGCTACCTTGAGGTAGTCGGCCGCCGCGGACAGTTTGGCCCGGATGCCGGCCGACAACCCGCCGTCGGGAGCGTCCGCCGCCTCAAGCAGTCCTTCCAGTGATCCGTGGGCGCCGAGCAATGACGCCGCCGTTTTCTCTCCAATGCCGGCGACGCCTGGGAGTCCATCCGAAGCATCGCCCCGGAGCGTGGCGAAGTCTGCATATTGCTGAGGCAGGACGCGGTACTTGCCCACCACTACGACGTCGGTGAGTACCTCCAGATTCTTCATGCCGCGGGCCGTATATATGACGCGGACGCCGCGGTCGTCGTCGACGAGCTGGAAAAGATCGCGGTCACCGGTCACCACGTCCGTTGGGAAGCTCGCTTGGCTCGCATAGGTTCCGATGACGTCATCGGCCTCATGCTCGTCAACGCCCACCACAGCAATACCGGCAAGGTCCAATACGCGCCGGATCATGGGAATTTGAGCTTCAAGAGGGTCCGGGACAACCTCAACGTCCGGGCCATTCGGTACAGTCTCCGCAACCCTGTGGGACTTATAGCCGGGGATCAGGTCCACGCGCCATTGCGGGCGCCAATCGTTGTCCCAGCACGCCACCAGATGTGTGGCTTCGTAGTCGGTAGTGAGGCGGGCGATCATGTCCATCAATCCCCGCACCGCATTCACAGGTGTTCCGTCGGATCGGCGAATGGAATCGGGAACACCGTAGAAGGCTCGGAAGTACAGCGAGGCGGTGTCCAGCAGCATCAATCGGGGCATACCTGATCCTGACATGCCGTAGCCCGATCTGCGGGAAACTACACAGCATTTCCGGCTCGGAAGGCGTCAGGGACTTGAACACGAGTGTGAGCCGGATTACGATGATCTGAGCGATAATAGAACAGTGTGTTCTATTATCGAACACCCCCAGTGCAGTAACCCACAAAGAAGTGAGGAAAGCCCGTGCAGTTCCACCACCACGGTTACGTATCCGGCGACCCACGGGTCGAGCCCGCGGCCGGCGTCGGAATCAATCGCCCAGCAGAACTTCCGGACGAAGTTGATGTCCTCATTGTGGGTACCGGCCCTGCCGGCATGCTGACGGCCGCCCAGCTGTCCCAGTTCCCGGACGTCACCACACGCATAGTTGAGCGTCGCCCGGGTCGTCTGGCTATCGGTCAGGCTGACGGCATCCAGGCGCGCAGCGTGGAGACTTTCCAGGCGTTCGGATTTGCCGAGCGGATCATCGCGGAGGCCTACCGCATCACGGAGATGGCTTTCTGGAAGCCGGACCCCGCAGACCATTCACGTATTGTCCGGGCGGCCCGGGCAGTGGATGACCCCGCCGGCATCAGCGAATTCCCGCACCTGATCGTGAACCAAGCACGCGTGCTGGACTATTTTGCGGAGTTCATGGCCAACTCCCCCACTCGCATGACCCCTGACTATGGCTACGAATTCCAAGGCCTCAACGTCACCGGCGAGGGCGATTACCCGGTGACCGTCACCCTGCTCCACACCTCAGGACCCAACGAAGGCCAGGAGCGGATCATTCGAGCCAAGTACGTCGTGGGGGCCGACGGTGCGCGCAGCAAGGTTCGTGAGTCCATCGGCTGCCACTTGGCCGGCGATCAGGCCAACCACGCCTGGGGTGTCATGGACGTTCTCGCCGTCACCGACTTCCCGGACATCCGCACAAAATGCGCCATTCAGTCCGGCGCAGGTGGCAGCATCCTCTTGATCCCGCGCGAGGGCGGTCACCTGTTCCGCATGTACGTGGACCTGGGCGAAGTCAACCCCAATGACAAAGGCGCCGTGCGGAAAACCACCATCGAGCAGATCATTCAAAAGGCCAACGACATTCTTCACCCCTACACCCTGGACGTACGCAACGTCGCATGGCACAGCGTCTATGAAGTAGGCCATCGGCTCACGGACAGGTTCGACGACGTTCTGCCGGAGGACCGCGGTACCCGCACCCCCAGGGTGTTCATCACCGGCGACGCCTGCCACACTCACTCCGCGAAGGCCGGCCAAGGGATGAACGTTTCCATGCAGGACGGCTTCAACATCGGCTGGAAGCTTGGCCACGTCCTCGAAGGCCGCAGCCCCGAAAGCCTGCTGGATACCTACTCGGCTGAGCGGCAAGTGGTGGCCAAGAACCTCATAGACTTCGACAAGCAGTGGTCCACGCTGATGGCCAAGAAACCTGAAGAGTTCGAGGACCCGGCAGAACTGGAAACCTTCTACACCAGTACCGCCGAATTCCCTGCCGGCTTCATGACCCAGTACGCACCTTCCATGCTGGTAGCGGAGGCACAGCACCAGGAGCTCGCTGCCGGCTTCCCCGTGGGCAAGCGTTTCAAGTCGGCCCCCGTCCTGCGGGTCTGCGACACCAATCCCATGCATCTGGGCCATCATGCGAAAGCGGACGGGCGCTGGCGTATCTACGTGTTCGCCGATTCCGCGCAGGCGGGCGCTCCGGGACCTGTCGCGGACTTTGCCGAGTGGATCGCGAACTCGCCGGACTCGCCGTTGGCGGCAACGCCGTCGAACTTTGACCGCGACGCCTGGTTCGACGTCAAGGTGATCTACCAGCAAGACCACACCAACGTGGACATCAACGCTGTACCTTCGGCCTTCAAGCCCACTGTCGGGCCGTTCAAACTGACCTACCTCGAGAAAGTCTTCGGCGCAGACCCCAACGCGGATATCTTCGAGATGCGCGGGCTGAGCCGCGAAGGTGTGGTTGTGGTGGTCAGGCCGGACCAATACGTCGCCAACGTCCTGCCCCTGACCGCGACGGCGGAACTCGGCGCCTTCTTTGCCCCGCTGCTGGCTTCCCGCCCGGGAGCCGGGCTGCTCCGGGCATAGGGACCAGGCGGACCAGGGGTTGCAGGGGTTAGGTCATTCTGACCTAACCACCCTGTCAAAACCTGGTGACGAGGAAGACAATGAGGTGTGGTCCCTCCTCGCACCAACCCGGGCGGTGACACGCTGAACTCCGCCGCAAGGAAGATTCAGCGGGTCTATCTCACGCTGACGCTGGGGAACACCATTGCAGCTTCCTTCATCTGGGGCATCAATACGCTTTTCCTGCTGGATGCCGGTTTAAGCAACCTGGAGGCATTTGCCGCCAACGCATTTTTCACAGCAGGGATGGTGTTGTTTGAAATCCCCACCGGCGTCATAGCTGACGGATGGGGTCGGAGGATTTCTTTCCTGCTGGGCACGATCACCTTGGCGGTATCGACCTACCTGTACTTTGTGCTGTGGCAGGTCTCGGCCCCGTTCTGGATGTGGGCTGTGGTGTCGGTGCTGCTGGGCTTGGGGTTCACCTTCTTTTCCGGCGCCGTAGAAGCCTGGCTCGTTGACGCCCTAAGATATTCCGGTTACGACGGCGGGCTGGAATCCGTTTTGGGCCGCGGCCAGATGGTTCAGGGTGTCGCCATGTTGGCAGGTTCTGTAGCCGGCGGCGTCATTGCCCAAGCGACAAGTCTGGGAGTGCCGTTTCTCCTCCGGGTGGGTGTATTGGCT
Source organism: Arthrobacter sp. R3-55 (assembly GCF_054161505.1). NCBI lineage: Bacteria > Bacillati > Actinomycetota > Actinomycetes > Micrococcales > Micrococcaceae > Arthrobacter > Arthrobacter sp. R3-55. The sequence goes on from NZ_CP096423.1 coordinate 2,348,651, forward strand.
GCCATGTTCGCTGTGGCCTTTGCCTTAATGCACGACGTCGGATTCACGCCTGAACGCTCCACGCACCCGCTCCGTGCAACCCGTGCCGTGCTGACAGCGTCCATCGAGAACGGTGTGAAGAATCCGCCCGTTCGCTACGTGATGTTGGCAGCCCCCTTCAGTGCCGGCGTCGGAATCTATGTTTTCTACGCACTGCAGCCGTACCTCCTCAACCTCTTTGGCGACCCCCGCGCCTACTCCATTGCCGGGCTGGCCGCAGCGATCGTGGCAGGCTCACAGATCCTGGGCGGATGGTTGGCTCCGCACGCTCGGCGCCTCTTCCACAGACGCACGTCTGTGCTGGTCTTCGGTGCGCTGGCAGGTGCCGCTATCCTGCTGATCCTCGGGTTTACCAGCAACTTTTGGGCGGCATTGGCGCTGCTGGCGCTTTGGGGAGTGATGAATTCTGCTGCCATGCCGGTACGGCAGGCCTATATCAATGACATGATTCCATCCAAGCAGCGGGCCACGGTCCTGAGCTTCGATTCCCTCATGGGTTCAAGCGGCGGTGTGGTGATCCAGCCCCTCCTCGGCCGGGGAGCCGACCTCTACGGCTACCCTGCATCCTTGGCCATGGCAGGTGTGATCGAAGTTGTTGCCGTGCCCTTCCTGCTGGCCAGCCGGAGGCAGAAGGCTGCGGCCGATCGGGGCAGCACAGCCGGGACTGAAACGGAACAAGGAACCCTCCCGTGAGCAGTAAGACCGGGACCGGTCAATTGCCGTCACGGTCAGAAATGGTGACCGGATGTGCCGTCACCGGGAAAATCTGATGCAACTGTGAACAGGCCCGCTGAACCACCGAGCGGAGCCAGGCGTTGGCGGGGTCCTCCGTTCGCGAGGGGTGCCAGTACATCGCCTCCACCAATGCAGCTTCAAGCTCTGCATCGAAGTCCAGGACTTCGATATCGGCTCCGCGGCGGGCCCGGGACGCCAGCATCCGCGGCACCAAGGCCACCAAATCGGTACCCTCCACCAGAAGGGGCAGGGACAGGAAGCCGGCCACAGTGGCAGCCACCCGGCGTCGAACGCCCCTGGACTCAAAAAGCTTGTCAGCGGGAGTGCTGATACCCTCTCCGAAATAGCCCACAGCGTGCGGCATTTCCACCAGGTCGGCCAGGGCCACCGTGGAACGCTGCAGCAGTGGGTTGCCCGCATCAACCACCGCTACAAAACTGTCCCGGAACAGCTGTTTTGATTCGCCCTGCATCCTGTAACCGGTAGGCCCCACCAAGAGGTCCATCCTGGAGTACTCGGCCAAGGTTCCCGCAAGGCCCGAGGTAGGAACGAAGTCCACCAGCACGCCAGGCGCCTCGTTCTGCAGGATGCCCCGCAACGGCCCCACAATCAGGGCTGCCGCGTAGTCGGATGCGGCAATAACGAACTCCCGCGTGCTCGAGGTCGCATCGAAACCCGAACGGACGCGCGTGGCCCGCTGGACATGGAGCATGGCCTCGTCTACCAGGGGGACCAACGACTGCGCAAACGGCGTGAGATCGTAGGTGCGGCCATGTCGTACCAGGAGTTCGTCATCGAAGTGCCGCCTCAACCTGGCCATTGCCGCGCTGGTAGCCGGCTGGCTGAGCTGGAGCCGTTCAGCCGCCCGGGAAACGTTCCGCAGTTCCAGCAGGACCTGCAGTTGGGGCAACAGGTTCAGATCCAGGTTCTTCATCCCCCTAGGTTATCCAGCCACGACCACCCTCAATGGCCCACCGGCACCAACCGCGGCCCCCGGGCCAGGACGATCAGCAGCGCCAGGCCGCAAGCGACGCCCAACGCACCGAGGGCGAGAGCCAGGCTGCCCAATGCGGCAGCGGTTGCCCCCAGGACAATGGGCGTCAGGAACTGGCCAATGAACAAGGTGCCTGTCCAGATGCCGGTACCCCGGCCGCGCTGGGAGAATTCCAGCCCGTTGACCGCCCACGTCAGCAGCGTCGGCAACAGAACACCCGTTCCCGCGCTGGCAATTACTGCACCGAGGACTGCCACCGGAACACTGCCCGCCACAGAGACAACACACAGTCCGACGGCGGCAAGGCCGAATGCGCCGGCCAACAGCTTCCGGGTGCCCGACTTCGCGAGAAAACGGAAAGATATTGCCCCTGCGGCAGTAGCAAGCGAAGCGATCGCGGCGGCTCCCCCGATGAGGGCGGCATCCTGGACGCCCAAACCCGTGATGACGTAGGGAAGGTGAACGATCAGGGCATAGAAGACGATGCCCCCGAACAGTGTCACGGCGGCAGGGGCTCCGATGCGGCGCCACGGCACCGGCTGTTTCAGCACCGCTGCACCCGGAAGGTTTGCTGCGCCTTGGCTCTTGGCCGGTTCCCAAAGGTTGAAGATCATAGGTACCACCAGGACCGCACTGACGGCGTAGAGCCAGAACGGTGTCCGCCAACTGATGCTGCCCAACGCGCCGCCCAAGGCAAAGAATGCTGTGGCGGCCAGTGCGCTGACCATGGTCTGGAGGCCCAGGTACTTGTTCCGCTGCTGCCCCGCGTAGTAGTCCGTGATTAGCGTTGTGCAGCACGTCATGATGGCCGCTTCGGCAATACCTACACCGATCCGTGAGACCGCGATGGATTCGAGGCTTTCCAACCATAAAGGTGCCGTACCAAAAAGTGCGTAGGCCAGCATGGCGTAGATCAGTAACTGCTTGCGGCCCATTCTGTCAGCGACATAGCCTGCCAAGGGCGAAAACAGCGCCACGAACAGCGCTGGAAGGGTCAGGACCAAGGGCACAAGAATGGCGACACCGGGCGTATCAGCGAAGACCTGGTTCAGGGTGGGTAGGACCGGCGCCAGCAGGACTGCACCCAGGACCGGCATGCAACTTCCGGCAACAAGCAGTGCGGCCTGGGCTTTGCCCGCCTCTCTCGGGGAAGCCGGACGGCGCGACTGGAGCGCAGTGGGATCAATGGTGCTCATGGGTGTTCCTTCGCCGTTGAAGAGTCCCTGGTACCGGCAGGGGCGCCGATGGGATCCCATCACTGTGGCAAGGCTCACGCAAGCGGAGAATACCTGTTTGGGTATAGCAGGTATTCGTGTGGTTGATAGATCCCTCACCACTGAACTATTTGTTTGACGGATATCTCCTATCAAATACTTGCTCTTCTCCGAATACGTGATGTGGCTCATGGTGGTTACAGGACCTGCAGAGAACTGTCCGAGCCACCAGCACAAAGAAGGAATTCATCGTGGAAACTCCCCTCTCCCATCTTGCCCACCTCGAGATCACCGCTCCGGACGTCGAAGCCTCGGCACGGTTCTATGAGGAAAAGTTCGGCATGCGCATCATCGACCGCGTGGATGGCAACGTCTACCTGCGCTGCTGGGGCGACTATTACCGCTACAGCCTGGTCATCACCGAGGGCCCGGAAGCATCCTTGGGCCGCATGGCGTGGCGCACCAACTCACAGGCTGCCCTGGAGGCAGCTGCTGCCAGGGTTGAAGCAACCGGTGTCCAGGGTGGCTGGTCAGCCGGCGGCCACGGTTTTGGCAAGGCTTACGAGTTCACGGGTCCCTACGGTCATCACATGCGTCTCTTCTACGACGTGGAAAAGTTCGTCGCCGAGCCAGGTTTCGAATCCACCTACCCGGACCGCCCCGAGCGCCGCAGCAGCCATGCAGCAGCTCCCCGTTTCCTGGACCACGTCACCGTCGCTGCCTCGGACGTCCGCGGATTCGCCCAGTGGCACAACGAGGCACTCGGCTTCCGGGTCATGGCGTTTGTCGATCTGGACGAAGCACCCATCACCGTGTTCTCTGTCCTCACCACCAACGAAAAGTCCCACGACCTCGGCGTGGTCCTGGATACCTCCAAGCGTGCCGGCCGTGTCAACCACATCGCTTTCTGGGTGGACGCCACCGAGGACCTGCTCCGCACGGCAGATGTGATGATGGAAAACGGCACCCCCATGGAATACGGACCGTCCATCCATGGTGTGGGCGAACAGAACTTCCTCTATTTCCGCGACCCCTCGGGCCTGCGCGTGGAACTGAACTCCGGCGGCTACCGCAACTACGTGCCGGACTGGGATGCCAACACCTGGAAGCCCTCGGAAGGTTCCAACAACTTCTACAAGAACGGTGCCATGCCGCACTCCATGACCGAGTCCTTCCCGCCCGCCGACGGATTCACCGCCACCGAGGAAGGTGCTTCCGCCGAGATGAAGGAAGCCCTCCTGAACCCCTACGCCAAGCAGGGCCGGGGCTAATGACGCAGCCAAACTATGCATTGATCCGCTTCCAGGAGCCCGGCGAAGCCAAGCCCAAAACCGGTCTTGTGGTGGGAGAACGTGTCCTCCCGTTAGACGGAGACATCAACTCGATCATCCAGCACTGGGCCACCATCGAAGCCGAACTGGACACCCTGGCCGCCTCTGCGGGACACGAGGCAGGCTTTGAGCTGTCCGGCGTCGAGGTCCTCGCTCCGGTGGAACCAGCCCAAGTGCTCCAAACCGGCGCCAACTACCGCAAGCACGTGATCGACCTCGCCGTGGCTCACCGGGAAGCCGGCCAGGACGCGGAAGAAGTTCGCGCCAAGACCGCGGCAATGATGGACCAGCGCGCCGGCCAGGGCACCCCGTACTTCTTCATTGGTCTTCCTACGGCCATCGCATCAGCCACGGATGACCTCACCCTCCCGGCCTACAGCAAGTCACACGACTGGGAGTTGGAACTCGCGGCCGTGATCGGCAAAGAGGCTTTCCGGGTGAGTCCCGAGGAGGCCCTGGAGTACGTCTTCGGGTACACCATGGTTAACGACATCACCACGCGCGAGTACGTCTTCCGGAAGGACATGCCGGCTATTGGCTCGGACTGGTACCGGGCTAAAAACGCACCCGGTTTCCTGCCCACGGGACCACTGCTGGTGCCGGCCAAGTTCTTCGGTGACCCGCAGGACGTCCACGTCACGCTGAAACTCAACGGCAAAGCCATGCAGGATGAATCCACCCAAGACATGATTTTCGGCGTCGCCAAGCTGGTCAGTGAAGCGTCCCGGACGATGCCTTTGAAGCCAGGTGACCTGGTGCTGACAGGCAGTCCGGCCGGAAACGGCCAGCACTGGGGGCGACTCCTGCAGGACGGCGACGTCATGGAAGGCACCATCACAGGGCTGGGAACCCAACTGATCCACTGCAAGGACGAACAGTGACCACCGATGCCGTGAACGTTGACCTGATCCAGCGGGATGATCCGTTGGGCAGTATCACCGCCGCCGCCAAGCAGTACAACAACTGGGGCCGCTGGGGCGAAGATGATGTGCTCGGTACGTTGAACTTCGTTGATAACGGCAAGCGCGTGGAAGCGGCACAGCTGGTGAAGTCCGGGGAGGCGTTCTCCTTGTCCCAGCCGTTCGACACCAACGGTCCCCAGAAGGGGTGGCGCCGCCGCACCAACCCGGTCCACACCATGACCGATACCGGTGTGGACGCCGAGCGGGGGAACCAGGGCTTCCCGCACGGCTTCGGGGGCGCCGATGACGTCATCGCCATGCCGCTGCAATGTTCCACCCAGTGGGACGGGCTTGGCCATATTTTTGACCGCGGCAAAGCATGGAACGGCCGCGCGGCGGGGGATGTAGTTACGTCCGAGGGCGACCTCTTCACAGGGATCGAAACGGCAGCGGCCAAGATCGTGACCCGCGGCGTGCTCCTGGATGTGGGGCGCGCGCTGGGTCCGGATCTGGGAAGGACCGACGGCGAACTGCCCGACGGTTTCGCCATCACCCCGGAACATCTGGAATTGACCATCGAACGTCAGGGTTCCAGCGCTGAGGTTCGCCGGGGCGACATCGTGGTGATCCGTACGGGTCAGTACAGCCGGGTCCGACGCGAGGGATGGGGCGATTACGCTGGCGGGTCCGCCCCGGGCTTGTCCTTCAGCACGGCCCGATGGCTGCATACCTCCGAAATCGCCGGAATCGCTACGGACACGTGGGGGTTTGAGGTTCGGCCGAATGAGTTTGACGGAGCCTTCCAGCCCCTGCACCAGATCGCCATTCCCAACCTTGGATTGTTCCTGGGGGAAATGTGGGATCCGGATGCGCTTGCTCAGGCATGTGCCGCCGATGGCAGGTACGACTTCATGTTGACCGCCGCCCCGCTTCCCATCACCGGGGCTGTGGGTTCGCCGGTCAATCCCATCGCAGTCCGCTGACGCTTCCGTCACCGCAAGCAGCACAATAGGCAGTAAAGCCGTCACCACAAAGGAGTCAGAGATGGCAGCAGTACAGAGGGTTGGAATCGTTGGAGCGGGGGCCGCCGGCCTTACTGCAGCCATCCTCCTGGCCGAGGCAGGTGTTGAGGTTGAGGTCCTGGAGAAGGCCGCTGAACCCCAAACCCTGGGCTCCGGCATCACGCTCCAGGGCAACGCCCTGAGGATTCTCCGCGACCTGGGCGTTTGGGAGCAGGTGCAATCGAAAGGGTACTCGTTCAGCACCCTGGGCCTGCGGGCTCCCGACCCCGCCGGAACCGTCGTTGCAGTCCTTGAGGACATCCGGACCGGCGGCGAGGACCTTCCCGCAACACTGGGAATGTATCGCCCTGATTTGACTGCCATTCTCCGTGGGCGCGCCGAGCAAGCCGGCACCCGCATCACCTATGGCAAGACAGTCACCGAAATAGCCGACGACGGCGGCACCGTCACCGTCCTCACGGCCGACGGTGGGAGCTCCTCCTACGACCTCCTCATCGGGGCTGATGGCCTTCACTCGGCAGTACGGAAAGCAATCGACATTGACGTCGAGCCACAACCCACCGGCATGGGTATTTGGCGGGCGTTTGTTGAGCGCCCCGAAGACGTCGTCCGCACGGACCTCACCTACGGCGGCCCCTGCTTCATTGCCGGCTACTGCCCCACGGGACCGGAGACCATCTACGCCTACCTCGTGGAGAGGGCACAGGAACGCAGGCACGAGGACGGCCCCCGGGTTATGTCCGAACTTGCTGCGGCCTACGGTGGTCCTTGGAACGAGATCCGCGCCAACCTGGACCACAGCGCCCGCATCAATTACACCTGGTTCACCTCGCATCTTGTGGAAGGTCCATGGAACAGGGGCCGCACGGTCATCATTGGCGATGCTGCCCACAGCTGCCCTCCTACCGTTGCCCAAGGGGCCGCCATGGCATTGGAAGACGCCGCGGTGCTTGCGGAGCTCCTGATCTCGGCCGACCACCTCACCGAGACATTGTGGAAAGAGTTCACGGACCGCCGCCTGGACCGGGCAGCCGCTGTGGTCAAGGCGTCTGTGCAATTGGGTCAATGGATGCTGGACGGTGTGCGTGATGCCGATGTGCCAGGACTGATGAATTCACTCTCCACCATGCTGAAGGAACCCGCATGAACACCCCCGCCAGCGCGCAACAAGCCGTGATCGACGTCCACGCGCACGTGCTTATTCCGGCCCTCCAGCAAAGAGCGGCAGAGGGTGATCCGGAAGGATTCAAAGCCCTCCAAGCCCTTGAAATCCGGAGGAACGGGCCCGAATCCATGGCCGCCTCCGGCGCCATGATCAAGGAGCGGTGGCAGCAGCTCACCGACCTCGACAGGCGCCTGGCAGACATGGACGCTCAGGGGGTGGACGTCCAACTGGTCTCGCCCTCGCCGTCGCACTTCTACTACTTTGCCGGTCCGGAGCTCGCCATGACGCTGGCCAGGCAGGCGAATGAGGCTGTCCGCGAACTCGTGCAGAAGGCTCCGGACCGGCTGAACGGACTGGGGCTGGTGCCCTTGCAACATCCCCACCTCATGGTCGAAGCGTTGGAGCACGCCGTGGTGGACTGCGGACTGCCGGGCGTGGAAATCGGCTCTTTCGCCGGTACTCCCGGCGATCCCGAACGCACCACCGTTGAGCTCTCCGATCCCCGCTTGGAACCCTTCTGGAGCCGGGCGGAGGAACTCGGGGCGCTGGTCTTCCTTCATCCGTTCGGCTGTTCGCTTGATGAACGTCTTGACCGGTTTTACTTGGCCAACACCGTGTCCCAGCCGGCCGAGAACGCCGTGGCCCTGTCCCACCTCATCTTTAGCGGGGTCTTGGACCGCCACCCTGGCCTGTTGATCCTCGCCGCCCATGGCGGGGGTTACCTTCCCACCACCATCGGCCGTTCGGACCACGCCTGGAAGGTGCGCCCCGAAGCACGGCGCTGCGCCGAACCGCCGTCGTCGTATCTTCGCCGGATCTTCTTCGACTCGTTGGTGCACAACCCCCGCGAACTCGCGGCATTGCTCCGGGCCGCAGGGCCTTCCCAGGTTTTGCTCGGTTCCGATTACCCCTTCGATATGGGTTCGGAACACCCTGTTGATGAGGTCCATGCGGCCGGACTCGCCCAAGCGGACACTGCCGGGATTCTCGCCGGCAACGCCGCGCGGCTTGGCCTCGCTGCGGCAGCCGCCCTCACCATCCGCCCCACCGTTTAAGGAAGCCACCATGGTCAAGATTGCCCGTTGGAATCACGACGGCGGAACGTACGAAGGGTTCGTCGGCGACCACAACTGCTACGCGTTGGCCGAGGGACGCTCGGTTCAGTACTTGTTGCACGCCGGCTTGGAGGAGACTCTGGCCATAGCGGCGGAATCCTTTCGGAGCACCGCACCTGTTCCTTTGCAGGACGTGCAGTTGCTGGCTCCGCTGCTACCTGGCACCATCAGGGATTTTGTTGCCTTCGAGGAGCATGTTGAGGGGGTGCGCAAGAGCATAGATGGCGTAGCCGGCGTGGTGGCCGAATGGTACGAAGCACCAACGTTCTACTTTACGAATCCGCATACGGTGACCGGCACGGGCGAGGTGATCGGTATTCCTGCCGGTTCCAGCGAACTGGACTTTGAGACCGAAGTAGCGGCCGTCGTCGGGTACGTACCGGGCAGTGATGGCAGGAACCTGACCGCGGCAGACGCGCACCGGCACATTTTCGGCTACACGATTCTCAATGACTGGTCGGCACGTGACTTGCAACGGAGGGAGATGAAGGTCAGCCTTGGCCCCTGCAAGGGGAAGGACTTCGCCAACACCCTCGGTCCTTGGATTGTGACAGCCGATGAGTTCGAGCACCTCCACGACCACCAAGGATTCCTGCCCCTCAGCATGGCCGTCGAGGTCAACGGCCAGGCCATTGGCCAGGACCTGCTGTCCAACATGGGCTGGCCCTTTGCTGAGCTTGTGGCTTATGCCTCCCAGGACTCCGTGGTCCGGCCTGGCGACGTGCTGGGTTCGGGAACCTGCGGCAGCGGCTGCCTGGCCGAACTATGGGGACGGAACGGCGCCAAGACTCCCCCGCCCTTGAAGACCGGCGATTCAGTGCGAATGACAGTGGAAGGCATCGGCTCGATCCTCAATACCGTAGGTGAGCGGCGCGAAGCCCTGACCAGGGTGCCTGCCCGCAACCGGCCAGGCAGCAAAGAGCGCGGCAGCCACAATGTGCGGGAGACTGTCACTAACCACTAAAGAAAGCGCGGTCCCGTTTTGATCTCCCTGCAGCAAGACCCTGAAGGTTTCGTACGGATGAAAAGACACTTCCCGGGCGGTGCCTCAGTGTCCATACTTTTCACTGATGGAACCCAGGAAGTCTTCACCGGGCAACGCCTCAATGACATCTATGACCAGGCGCTGGCGGCCTACCGGGCCGGCAACCACTTGGACGCCAAAGGGTTCAACCGCGGACCCCGTAAGAAGGTCCAGGAAACCATCGAGTTTATTCCCGTCGCCCCTGGCATGTCCGCCTAGCCGGCTGTCCCCATGGCTTGCCCTGAACATTCGCTGTCAACGGTTGGCTCCGTGGCTTGACTATCGGCGGCCGGAGGCGTGCTCCACACAGTAGGGCGTCCAGGGCCTGGCCTCGAGCCTGGCTTCCGGGATATCTGATCCGCAGACCCGGCAGCTTCCATAGCTGCCCTCGGCAATCCGGCCCAAGGCAGCATCGATCTCCGTCAAGCCGACGCGGCTTTGGTCAAGGAGGGCTTCGGCCTGCGAAAGCTCGAACGCTATGGTGCTGCCCTCTGGATCATGCTCGTCGTCCACATTGGAGTCCTGGCGTGCAAGGCTCACCGAGGTGATGTCACTGCGCAGCGCGTTCAGCAGCTTCCGTTTGCGGTCCCGCTCCTCCTCAAGGAGGACGCGGAACCGCTCGGTGTCCGTCATGGATGGATCAGAGCTCCACGGTCCCGCTCTCGCCCACGCTGAACCGGGAATTGGTGACCTTGGACTTGACCCACTGCAGCACAGTAGCGGCGGTCCCGCCCGGGCTGGACCAATACTCTGCCGAATCCGAGTCAACATGGAGCAGGCAGACCTCGGGAGTATCGGGCCCCTCCGGATACCAGGCCTCAACCACTTGGTTCCACATGTCCCGGATCTTCTGGCGGTCGGTGACAACCTCGGCTGTACCAGCCACCGAAACCCACTCAGTGTTCTTGCCGAAAGAAACGTTGACTCTGGGATCCTGCCTCACATGCGCAACCTGCGAGGTGTCCAGCCCTGTAAAGAACCACATGTCGCCGTCGTCCTGGACTTCCTGAACGGCCAGCGGGCGGCTGACCAGTGCGCCGTCTTCGTTGATGGTGGTCAGCATTCCGATCTTGGAGTCGTTGATAATCTCCGTCACCTTGGTGATGCTTTGCTCGTCGGCCATGCTTGCCTCCCTTTTCTGCGTGCCGGGGAATTTCCCCAAGCCGCCAGCCTAATAGTAAGACTACTGATTTACTAGGCGGCCAAGGAATGTCGCAAAAAGGTCAGGAATCACGGGCTCACGGGAAATCGGGAATCTTGCCGGTCCCCCGACCGTTCTTCTTGGTAATGACCGCCGACGGCGTCAGGCCTGCCCTGAGGGGTATGCAATGGGACTGGAAGTTTGGGGACTGCCATGACGTTGAATGAAACACTTGCCCACCTCCGTGCCGCGCACCTGATGGTCCGTGACACGCAGGAATGGGATGGCCTTACCACGGCACTGGGGTCCGCCTACGAAGCCAGGGACGAGGACCTGATTGAACTCCTGAAGCCACAGTATCTCCAGTCGTGGCGCACCGTGACGGGCAATGTCCTCAGGGACACTTTTGACGCGGCAGGCATTGCGGTAGCCGATCCCGACCACCCCTGGGGGATCGCCACGCTCACAGCCAACGGACTCAGCGCAGAGCCCTTGTTGTGCTCTGTTGGCGACAGTAAGGGGCAACCGGTCACAGCCGGCGTGGAGACCATAAGGCTGCTCACCTTCGCCGAGACCATGAACCACTACGCCGAATGCCTGGCACCTTTCTTCGAGGAACAGGCCCAGCAACCACACTGAAGATTCATACGGCGGCACAACGGAACACCGACGCTACCACCCTCCCGCAGGCTCATTAAGCAAGGCCTGGAGCCGGGAGCCCGGATCTTGGAGTTCTGCGCCATGGGGAGAATGAAAGACCTGACATCGAAACTGACCTCTGTGGGGCCTGCCATACCCGCAGGCAAGTGCACGTGCTGGACGTTGACCTCCAGATCCCGGTTCATGGCTGTCGGCTTGCCGGCGGGCCGTCAATGACCCTCGGGATGTATTCGAGCAGTTGAGACCGGCCATCGAAGGTCCTGCTATCCACCAGTTCCAGTGCAACGTCGGGGTAGCCATCAAAGATGCGCTCACTACCGGTTTTCCCGGTGATCACGGGAAAGATCACCAGGCGGTATCTATCCACCAGTCCGGCAGTCAGTAAGGAACGGCACAAGCTCAAACTGCCCAGCGTGCTCAACGTGCCCGCCCGAGTCCTTTTCAGTTCGCGTACGGCTTCCACGGCGTCACCGGGAATAAGTTCCGAGTTGGGCCACGCCAGGGGTTCCTTCACAGTGGACGAAAAGATGATCTTGGGCATGGCGGCCAGCCCTGTCAAGCTGGCCCCCTCTTCCTCCGAGAAACCCGAACTGTCTGAAGAAGCCTGGTCAGACATGCTGGACATGACCCGATACGTGGTGGCACCCATCAACAAGGTGACGTCCTTCTTGCCCTCTTCCTCAAGCCATGCCAGGTACTCAGGACCTTCAAGGCCCCACCACCCGGGCCATCCCTCCGCGGAGGCGTAGCCGTCCAGGGAGATGATCAGGTCCACCATCAGGGTTGCCGATGGCTCGCTTGGTGTTGACTGGCTCATGCGGCTGCCTCCTCGGAACTGCCGTGCGGAGCCATGCTAGCCCCGCGGCAAAGAGCCATTCAAGAGGTCCGTGTTTATAAAACCAGGAGCGCAAACCCGCCAAGCGTGCTCAAGATGCCGACTCCGGTGAGGATCCAGCCCAGAATCAACACTGTGTGATCGAACCTGGGTGGTTGAAGCGAACACCGGGAAGGATGGCAGGGGTCGTAATGGACCACCACCGCCCGGGGCTCATAGCTTCCGTCAGCGGCGGGGACGTCCAACAGGACTTTGCGTTCCTCGTGGTCCTGGTCAACCCAGTGAAGGCCCATGAATCCTCCGGCGGCGAATCGCTCACCGTCCGCAGTGACCCACACGCATCGGCGTTTGGCGATGATCCAGGCACTGATCAGCAGAGGCACACCCGGGACGAACCCCACCCAGGTCATCATTTCCAGGATGGGGCCAAGAACGTCCACGGTACCGGCCATAAGGTTGATCCTATGTGGTGGAGGCCAATGTCCGGCAGGACATGAAGCAGGCGGTCAGAAGTTTCGGTCCACCCGGGAACGCCACAGCAGATAAACGAAGTACGGCGCGCCTACCAAAGCCGTCATGATGCCGGCCGGAATCTGTGCCGGCGCAATGACCGTGCGACCGATTACGTCCGCGAAAACCACGGTGCAGGCGCCGATGAGGGCGGCCACGGGAAGGACCCGGGAGTGCCTCGCCCCCACCAGGGTGCGGGCAGCGTGGGGTGCCACCAATCCCACGAACGCGATCACACCCACGGATGAAACAGCACCCGCGGTCAAGAGCACAGCAACCGAGAGCAGGAGCAGGCGGGATCCGGAGAGTCCGATGCCCAGCACGCGGGGAGAGTCGTCGTCCACGGCTATGAGGTCCAGATCCCGCCGCATTCCCGCCAGCACCGGCAAGGACACCAGCAAGGCAAGGAGTGGCGGCAGGACTGAGGCGAAGTTGCGGCCGTAGGTGGAGCCGGACAACCATGTCAGCGCCTTCGTCTGGTTGAACGGGTCCGTGCTCACCAGCAGGACGGTAATCATTGCCGCCAATGCCGCGGACACACCGATGCCGATTAATACGAGGCGGTTCTGTTGCAGTCCTCCGCGGAAGGCCAGACCAAAGACCAGCAGTGCGGACAACGCAGCGCCCCCTAGCGCGGAGCCGGTAATGACCCACGAACCCGCCGCCGGGACAGTGGTGATGACAATGATTGCGGCCAGGCCACCGCCGCCGGAGACGCCCAGGATACCGGGCTCGGCCAAGGAGTTCCGGGAAACCGCCTGAATCAGCGCACCGGCAAGGGCCAGGGCCGCTCCGGCAAGTACGGCAGCCAGGACCCGTGGCATGCGGGTGCCCAGCACGGCGCTGACACGGTTCCCGGACTGGCCCGTGAGCCAATTGACCAGATCACCGAGCAGGAGCTTCGCATCACCCAGCAACGCTCCGGCCACCAGCAAGCCAGTGAGGAGGACCAGAAGCCCGATCAGCACGGTAAGGAAGAACCGCCGTGAACGAAGCCTTGCCAGGGCATCACCGGCAACACTCAAGCCTGCGTCGGACATCTTCAGGGCCAAAATCACCAGGAAAACGGCACCGAAGACTGTAGTAACTGCCCCGGTGGGGACTTCCACGCCCGCCTGGGCACCGAAAAGACCACGAACCAGGACGTCGGCTCCGATGACCACCACGGCACCGGCCACACCGGAGATTGGCAGCAGCGCCCGGTGCCGTCCCAGTCCGCGGAAACGGGAAGCCAGGAGCCTCACGATCGCAGGAGCGCAGAGGCCCACGAAACCAATGGGTCCTGCGATGGTTACCGCTGCGGCGGACAGGACTACTGCGAGTACGACGGCGCCAACCCGGGCCAGGCGCGGATCCGCGCCTGCCAGCCTCGAAGCATCGTCGCCCAAGCCAAGCAGATCCATCCTCCGTGCCAGAAGGAAAAGGCCGGCGATGGCCAGGAGCACTATCGGCGTGAACTGGAACAGCTCATCGGTTCGTGACTGGGCCAGGCTGCCTTGGCCCCACGCGTAAAGACCTGTGGTCTCCTGGCTGAACAACAGCAACAGGGCGCTGGTGGCCGAATGCAGGCCGAGGGCCAGTGCTGTTCCGGCCAGCACCAACCTGATGGGACCGCCGTTGCCGTTGGCTCCCCCGCCGGACAACGCCAGCACCAGGAGCGCTGCAGCAAGTCCGCCCACAAAGGCAATGCCGCCGGACAGCAGCGCAGGCAGTGTCAACCCGAAAGCCGCTACTGCCACGATGGCAAAGTGGGCTCCGGCATTGACCGCCAAGGTGTCCGGGGAAGCAAGGACGTTGCGGGTGGCCGACTGCAGTGCTGCACCGGCCACCCCCAACGCGATGCCGACCAACAGGCCGGCGGAAAGCCGCGGTACCCGCGAAGCGACCAACACTGCGGTTTCCTGGTCTGTTCCGCCTCCGGTGAGCAGCCCCAACAGCTGGAAAGGGCCGACGTCGGCCGTTCCTTGCGTGAGGTGGATCATCGAAAACAGGGCCAGGATAACAATTCCGGCGCCGGCTGCCAGGACGGGGCCGGAGCGCCGGCGGACACCTTGCCCGGTTGGCGTGGCAGGTACGGGAGCACCCGCCACGACCGCGGGAACGGTCGTGACGGGCCTCTTCACGGTGTCGGTCATTCGGGTGGAATTACTTGGTGAGGGACGCGACGATGGCGTCGACGTACTGGGTCATGGAGGCAGGGCCGCCGAACATCCAGATGCCGTCGGTCAGGCGGTGCACCTTGCCGGCCGAGACGAACGGAAGCGACTTCCACACCGCGTTGTCAGCCAACTGCTCGGTGAAATCGCCATCGGCGTTGTTGGTGATGTAGACGAAGTGGTCGGCGTTGACGGCGGTCAGGCCTTCGACGTCGGTGGAGCCCAGCCCATAGGCCGGATCGCCTTCAACCGTCCAGGGGTTCACAAGGCCCAACTCAGTGTTGATGTCAGCCAGCAGTGAACCCTTGGTGAAGGGACGGATGGAGACCTTGCCGTCAGCAACCCAGCCGTCTGCGAACGCAACACGGGAACCGCCCAGGCCGGCCTTCTCGAGGTCAGCTTTGCCCTTGCTAACGGCGGCGTCGAACGCGGCGATGGCCTCGTCGGCTTTCTTCTCCGTGCCGGTTGCTTTGGCCACGAGCTTCAGGTTGTCCTCCGCCTGGGCGATCTGGCGGCTGCCATCGGCGGACTTCACCACCACCACGGGAGCGAGTTCTTCGAGCTGCTTGATCACGGGCTCGGCCAGATCCGTGGTCGCAACGATCAGGTCCGGATCGAGGGAGGCAATGGTATCGAAGCTGGGCTCGTTGCGGGTTCCAATGTCGGTGGGAGTACTGTCCAGTTTGCCTGCGGTGACCCAGGCGCTGTAGCCCTTCACGTCAGCCACGCCTACCGGCATGACACCGAGGGTGGTCAGGTTCTCCACGACGTTCCATTCGGTGCCGACCACGCGCTTGGCAGGGGCGTCGAGCTTAACTTCTGTTCCGCGGGCGTCGGTCACAGTGACCGGCCCTCCGGCGGCGGCACTGTTGGATGGCTGGCTGGCGGGCCCTTCAGTGGTTCCGCAGCCGGTGATCAGGACCGCCAATACGGCGGTGACGGCGAGGGCCTTATGGATCTTCATGGACACAGAGGTCCCTTTCGTGTTGGGGGAAGGACGTTCTTTGGCGGTGTTCAGCTGCCGCTGTGCCGGCCCACCGCGCGGGTGCGGAGCCTGCCGGTCAGCGGATCGGTGTGGGTGACAATGGGAATTGAGTAGACGTCACTGAGCAGTGCGGCATCGAGGGCTTGGTGCGCCGGTCCTGCAGCCGCTATGCGGCCCTCCGACAGCACCACTACGTGGTCGGCCAATGCTGCAGCCTCGTCGAGATCGTGCAGGACCACGCCAATGGCCACACCGTGGACCCGGGCGAGGTCGTACACCAGGTCAAAGATCTCCACCTTGTACCGGAGGTCCAGATGGTTGGTTGGTTCATCGAGCAGGAGTACCGAGGTGTCCTGTGCAAGGCAACTGGCCAGCCACACCCGCTGCAGTTGCCCGCCCGAGAGTTCCTGGACGCCACGACCGGCAAGTTCGGCGACACCTGTCAGTTCCATGGCGCGGTCAACGGCGGCAGGTCCCTCGGGATCGGCGGCACGCCACCGTCCCCGGTAGGGGTGGCGGCCGAACTCCACCACGTCACGAACACTCAGGCCGTGCGGCACGGGCCTGCTCTGCGACAACAACGTCACGTGACGGGCAAAGTCACTGCGCTTCATCATTAGCGCGTCCGACGCCTCGCCGCCGTCAGCCCGGACCATCACGGTTCCGGAGGAAGCCTCATGTAATCGGGCGAGTGCCCGGAGCAAAGTCGACTTACCGCTGCCGTTGGGTCCCACCAGCGCAACGATGCGTCCCGGTTCAAGGCGGAGGCCGGCACCATGCACCACGTCCTTGTCCCCATAGCGGAGAACAAGGTCTGTGGCCTCGAGACCGGTGAGTTCGCTCAGTTCAATCACAAAATGAAAGATTAGCTTAGGCTTACCTAATTTCTAAAAACGTGTCGGAGCATGTCCAGCCACGGCAGAGCACGATTGATTCACAGCGTGCAAGGCTTGACCCATGGACTTGGAAATCTCCCCCACCGTGACGGTTCCGGCATCGGAATTGTCGTGGCGGTTTTCGCGTTCTTCGGGACCCGGCGGCCAGCATGTCAACACCACGGACAGCCGTGCCGAGCTCCGGTGGAACGTCGCACAGACCGCCGCACTGACAGAAGGGCAGCGCGAGCTGCTGCTCAGGAGGCTGGAACGGAAACTCGTTGATGGAGTCATCACCGTCACCGCCTCCGAGGAACGGTCACAACTGCGCAACCGCGAGATCGCGCTGGTCAAACTCGCCGGGATCGTCAGGGCAGGTCTTGTTCCTCAATCCGTTCGCCGTGCCTCCAAACCCACCCGCGGCTCAGCCAGGAGGCACCGGGCAGCCAAGGAACTCAGGTCAGCCACCAAACAACAACGACGCCGACCACCGGCTGAGTAACAACGATTGCGGGCGGTCCTGAGCCTGACTAGGCCTTACTGACCTCAACCCACTGCGCGCGCCACTCGGGAGCTGGGAAGGCGTCGCTCCAGTAGGCGGTTTCCTTGGCGATCCGGCCGTCGCGGAATTCGAAGATGAAGACTGTCTCAAAGGTAGGTCCGCCATAGTCCAGCAGAGCCTCAGCAGTCACCAGGTTGCCGCCGCTTAGGAGGCGGCGGGGCGTAATGGTGGGTAGTTCCGGGAAGGCGCCATAGATGGCCCTGCGGTTCTCCGCCCCGCGAACCACTTCCCCGGATTGGGGCCAATGCATCACGGCGTCGTCATGGAACAGCTCATCCATGACCTCGATATGGCGATCGTTGATGCAGTCGATCAGCCGCTTGACCACATTTTCGTTGGTGCGCTGTTCATCCAGGATTTCGTCAGCCATGATCCGCATTCTCCTCCTGGGGATCCTGTTGCACTACCCTCAACCACCACAGCAAAGCAACACCTGCCGGTAGGCACGACTTCATCATTCCCGCCCTTAGCTGCGGAGCCGGCCCCGCGAAGCGCCCGGATGCTAACGCCGATAGAGTCATAGGAATGGACAGTAAACTGACAATTTCCCCACGGCGCGTTTTCGATGCGCCGGACGCGCCGTTTGCCGATCCCGGGGATGGCTTTGTTAAAGTCCGGGGGGCTCGGGAGAACAACCTTCGCTCCGTGGACGTGGATGTGCCCCGGGACGCAATCGTCGCATTCACCGGGGTCTCCGGCTCGGGAAAGTCATCCCTCGCCTTCGGTACCATTTATGCCGAGGCGCAGCGCCGCTACTTCGAGTCCGTGGCACCCTATGCACGCCGACTCATCCAACAGGGCCATAATCCCAAGGTGGAGACCATCACGGGGCTGCCACCCGCCGTCGCGCTTCAACAACGCCGCGGCACGGCCACTGCACGGTCCAGCGTAGGAACAGTCACTACCCTCTCCAACTCCCTTCGCATGCTGTTCTCCCGCGCTGGGCGCTATCCCGACGGCGCCGGCCAACTGGACTCTGATGCGTTCTCCCCCAATACCGCCGCCGGGGCCTGCCCGGAGTGCCACGGCCTGGGCGTAGCGCACACCGTCAGCGAAAAGACCCTGGTGCCCGATCCCTCGCTGAGCATCCGCGACGGTGCCATCGCAGCGTGGCCCGGCGCATGGCAAGGCAAGAACCTCCGGGACATCCTCACCCATCTGGGTTATGACGTGGATACGCCGTGGAAGAAGTTGGCCCGGAAGGACCGCGATTGGATCCTCTTCACCGAGGATCAGCCAGTGGTGGAAGTGACCCCGCAGCGTGACCGCGTCGCCAAGCCCTACAAGGGCCGTTTCTGGAGTGCCAGGAGCTACGTCCTCCACACCCTTGCGGACTCAAAGAGCACCACCATGCGTGACAGGGTGCTGCGCTTCATGGAAACGGGCCAGTGCCCCCGCTGCGAGGGAAGCGGCCTGCGGCCCGAAGCACTCGCCGTCACCTTCGCAGGGAAAACCATTGCTGAAATCAACGCCCTGCCAATGACCGACCTCGCCGAACTCATCAGGCCCACAGCCGGGCTCATTGGCGCCGGGACTGCTTCACGCACCCAGACCACGGGCGAAGGCAATGAAGTGGCAGTCGCCATCACCCGGGACCTGCTCGCCAGGGTGACCGTGCTCCTGGAGCTTGGCCTGGGCTACCTGGCGCTGGGGCGGGCAACACCCACTCTGTCCCCTGGTGAGATGCAGCGGCTCAGGATCGCCACGCAACTGCGCTCAGGCCTGTTCGGCGTCATCTACGTGTTGGATGAACCTTCCGCAGGGCTTCATCCAGCCGACGCAGAGCCCTTGCTTGAAGTACTGAACCAACTCAAGGCATCCGGAAATTCCGTGTTCGTCGTGGAGCACAATATGAAGCTCGTCCAAGCAGCCGATTGGTTGGTGGACGTGGGCCCGCACGCCGGCGAGGGCGGCGGAGAGATCCTCTACAGCGGGCCAGTAGCCGGGCTGGAACAGGTGAAGGATTCGGTGACCCGGCCTTTCCTTTTCTCCGACGGCAGCAATGCACCCAAGGGCGGTCCGCGTTCCTGGGATAAGTCGCTAACCCTTGGAGGGGTCAGCCGGCATAATCTGCGCGGCCTGGGTGTGGAATTTCCCCTGGGCGTGCTGACGGCAGTGACTGGCGTTTCAGGCTCCGGCAAATCCACCCTGGTAAGCCAGGTCCTAGCCGATATGGTCAAGGCCAAACTCCATCCGGATACGACGGAGGGCGACTCGCCCGGCGCTGTCCCGGGGAATGCGACTGTGTCAGGGCTGCACCGGATTGACCGGCTGGTGCAGGTTGACCAGAAACCGATTGGCCGCACTCCCCGGTCCAACCTGGCCACCTATACCGGCCTCTTCGATGGTGTCCGGAAGGAATTCGCTGCCACCGACGACGCCCGTGCCCGTGGTTTCGGTGCCGGGAGGTTCTCTTTCAACGTCGCTGGAGGACGCTGTGAAACATGCCAGGGCGAGGGGTTCGTGGCGGTGGAATTGCTGTTCCTGCCCGGGAGCTACGGCCCCTGTCCGGAGTGCGGAGGTTCGCGTTTCAACCCCGCCACCTTGGAAGTGACCTACCGTGGGCGGAACATTGCGGAGGTCCTGAACATGACTGTCAGCGCGGCGGCGGACTTCCTCTCCGATCTGCCGTCCGTCTCGCGAAGCCTCCAGACCCTGGCAGAGGTAGGTCTGGGTTACCTGAGGCTGGGACAGCCTGCCACGGAGCTTTCCGGCGGGGAAGCCCAACGCATCAAACTCGCCACCGAACTGCAGCGCATCCAGCGTGGCCACACCCTGTACCTGCTGGACGAACCAACCACCTGCTTGCACCCCGCCGATGTCCGGCTGCTGATGAAGCAGCTCCACAGGCTCGTCGACGCCGGCAACACGGTGATCGTGGTGGAACACGGGATGGACGTGGTGGCCGAAGCCGATTGGGTCATCGACCTGGGGCCCGGCGGTGGCGACGCCGGCGGCGAGGTGATCGCTACCGGCCCGCCCGCCGTCGTCGCGCGTTCCGCACACAGCCGGACCGCCCCGTACCTCGCCGCCGCGCTCCGGCAGTGAGTCAGCGCCGCGGGATGTTGCGCAGGTTGCTGCGCGCCATGCTGACGGCCTCACCGGCTCCCCGGTTCAGGACCACTTTGGACATGGCGGTAGCGAATCCGATGACCTGCGAACCGGAGATCTTCGGAGGAATGGACAGCGCGTTCGGGTCCGTGATGAGTTCCACCAGCGACGGCCCCGGATGCGCAAATGCCTCCCTGTACGCCCCCTCGATGTCCGCCGGATCCGTCACCCGCACTGCATGGAAGCCCAGCGCTTTGGCAACCTCGGCGTAGTTGGCATCCGGGACGTCCACACCAAAGTCCGGGAGGCCGTCCACCAGCATCTCCAGCTTGACCATGCCCAAGGTGGAATTGTTGAACACCACGACGTTCACAGGCAACTTGTGCGCGGCGACCGTGATGAGCTCGCCCAGCAGCATGGACAGGCCGCCATCACCGGAAACGGAAACCACCTGCCGGCCGGGATAGGCCACTTGAGCACCGATCGCGTGCGGAAGGGCGTTCGCCATGGAGCCGTGAAGGAACGAACCAATCAGGCGCCGCGTGCCCAACGGGTTGATATAGCGAGCGGTCCAGACGTTGCACATGCCGGTATCCGCGGTGAAGATGGCGTCCTCGGCTGCAACCTGGTCCAGCAAGGAGGCAGCATATTCGGGGTGGATCGGCTGCTTCTTCTCCACCTTGCGCGTGTAGGCGCCTACCGCCTTGTTCATGAGACGGTCGTGCTTCTTGAGCATCTGGTCCAGGAACCGGCGGTTCTTCTTCGGCTGCACCAAGGGCAGCAACGCTGTGAGCGTGGGCAGAACGTCGCCGTGGACTGCGATGTCGACGTCGGTCCGGCGGCCCAACCGCTGGGCGGCCCGGTCCACCTGGGCCGTCCGGGTATCGGGCAGGAATTGATCATAAGGAAAGTCGGTACCGAGCAGGATCAGGAGGTCTGCATCTTCTATGCCCTCGGCCGCTGCGCCGTAGCCCAGGAGCCCGGTCATCCCGATGTCGAACGGATTCCGGTACTGGACAAAGTCCTTGCCCCTGAGCGAGTGGCCAATCGGAGCATTGATGAGCTCGGCCAATGCCATGAGTTCGCTGTGGGCCCCCTCAACACCGGCGCCGGCGAAAATGGCCACCTTACCGGCGTCGTTGATAGCTTGGGCCAGGTCCTGGACGCTGGCCGGATGGGGCACCACAGTGGCCGGCCTGAACGTCGCAGGCGCTGGCGTGGGGGCCGTGGCCTCGAGGCCGGCTATGTCGCCCGGGAGGGTGACCACTGAGACTCCCCTGAGGGCAATGGCGTTTTGGATGGCGCTGTGCATGACCCTTGGCGCCTGCTCCGCGGTGCTGATCAATTCCGAATACACCGAGCATTCGGTGAATAACCGGTCAGGATGGGTTTCCTGGAAGAAACCACTTCCGATCTGCTTGCTGGGGATGTGCGAGGCGATGGCCAACACCGGCGCTCCAGTGCGGTTGGCGTCGTAGAGCCCGTTGATCAGGTGCAAGTTGCCTGGTCCGCAGGAACCTGCGCACACAGCAAGCCGTCCGGTCAGTTGCGCCTCCGCTGCGGCTGCGAAGGCGGCCGCCTCCTCGTGGCGGACGTGGATCCAGTCAATGCCTCCCTTCGCCGAACCTCCGGTTTGGCGTACGGCATCCACGATTGGATTGAGGCTGTCGCCGACGATTCCGTAGATCCGCTGCACCCCGGCAGCCTGTAGTTGTTCGATGAGCTGGGTGGCAAGTTCCTTGGCCATACTGTGCAGACTCCCTCAGTGTGTGGTGGTGGGCTGACATGGCCAAAAATAGTCGGCTTGGCTCAGTGGCCGCTGAATGGCAGCCATGGAGCCAAAAGGGTCCCGAAGGGGCGTTTATTGTTTCCACATTCCCCTGCTCCAGTGTCCGGCGTACTTGAAGATCCTGCCCAAGGTGCACCATGGGAATTGGCAATGAAATTCCGGCAGGCACAGCCAAAGCTGCAATTATTTTGTCTCATGAAGGCATTTATAAGTGTGAGAATAGTCCGCCGATTTTATTGTCGGCATCCCGAAGTTAAGGTTGGCGGCGGGCAGCAGGGTGACCGGCAACCCGCCTCCAACTTGGCGGGCCCGGAACTATCGCTGGCTCTTCCGTGGCTTGGTGAAAATGTTTTCGCTGCCGGCGGTCTTGGCCCGTTTTTCCGCCCGTTTCTCCAGGATGGTCTTTCCAGACTTTTTCGACTTTGCACTATCAGGGGATTTTCCGGACATTCCGATCACTCCATTCGTTGTTGCTTTATCATCACCATACCTACTTTTATTTTTAATGCCAGTTGTGAAATTATTGGCTTGTTGGCAAAACCCGCGGGGCACTTTTCCTCCGGGACCTCTGGCTGGGACGGCCGTTCGTTGCTAGCGTGACCGCATGAGCCCCTCCAAGACCCCGGCGGAGATTCTGGACATCGACGGTGCCGACGTTCGAGTCTCGAACCCGGACAAAGTGGTTTTCCCCGCAATCGGGTTGACCAAGCTCGATCTTGTCCAGTACTACCTTGCGGTGGCGGACGGCGCGCTGCGCGGAGCCGGCGGGCGGCCGATGGTCCTCAAACGCTTCCCCAAGGGCATTGATAATGAACCGTTCTTCCAGAAGCGCGTGCCGGAAAACCATCCCCCGTTCATTGACACGGCTACACTTCACTACTCCTCCGGCACCTCGGCTGAAGAGACCGTGATACGGGATGCCGCGGGGCTTGCCTGGGTGGTGAATCTCGGCTGCCTCGACCTCAACCCCCACCCGGTGCGCGCCGAGGACCTGGACCACCCTGATGAACTTCGCGTTGATCTCGACCCCATGCCCGGGGTGGATTGGTCACAGAT
The DNA here is from genome assembly GCF_054161505.1 of Arthrobacter sp. R3-55. Classification (NCBI taxonomy): domain Bacteria; kingdom Bacillati; phylum Actinomycetota; class Actinomycetes; order Micrococcales; family Micrococcaceae; genus Arthrobacter; species Arthrobacter sp. R3-55. The sequence goes on from NZ_CP096423.1 coordinate 2,371,812, forward strand.
AGTGGACGTCGCGTACGTCGCACAGGACGTTCTTGACGATGTCGGCTTGGTGGGGTGGCCGAAGACCAGCGGTTCGCGCGGGCTCCACATCCTGGTGCGCATCGCTCCACATTGGTCCTACCGGGATGTTCGGCTCGCCGCCGAAACCCTGGCCCGTGAAGTGGAAAACCGGGCCCCGGGGATGGCTACCGCCAGGTGGTGGAAGGAGGAACGCGGCGAAAGCGTGTTCGTGGACTTCAACCAAAACGCCAAGGACCGCACCGTTGCCTCTGCCTACTCTGTGCGTTCACTCCCCGATGCCCGCGTCTCGACACCTCTGACCTGGGCTGAAGTACGGTCAGCCAGGCCGGAGGATTTCACGGTCCTCACTGTGCCCCGGCGCTTTGCCGACGTGGGCGATCCCCATGCGGGCATAGACGACGCCGTGGGTTCACTTGATGCTCTGCTGGCCTTGGCTGCCGAACTGGGCCCCGCAGAGAAAGCTCCGCGGAGCGGGGACGGCTCCGGCCGCCGGATGTCCACCATGCCACTGGTGGAGGTGGCACGTACGAAAACAAAACCCGAGGCTCTCGCCTCACTGGAGGAATGGAAGGAACGGCACCCGGACCTTGTCCCCCACTTACACCCCGCGGATGTCCTTGTTGACGGGATGAGGGGATCAAGCTCGCTCTGGTACAGGGTTCGGGTCAACCTACAGCACGTTCCGGAGAGCGAACGCCCGCCGCAGGAGAAACTGCTTGCCGACTACGATCCGTGGGCAGGCAAGGAGTGGCCCGGACGGCCCGGAGCCTAAGATGCAGGGCCTGTCCGCGTCCTTGGTCCTGATCGCAGCGTTGGCAGTTGTTGCCCCTATAGCCGTCCGACTGCTTGATCGTGTGATCAAAGTGCCGATCGTGGTTTTTGAGATTGCCCTGGGGATGCTGCTTGGTCCGAGCCTGCTGGGGTGGATCGAATCCACAGCGTTCACAGACACCCTGGCAGATTTCGGCCTGGCCATGCTGTTCTTTGTTGCAGGAAACGAAATAGATTTCACGGCCATCAGGGGGCGTCCCATAAGACGCGCTTCGGCAGGTTGGGTCATCTCCCTGGCAGCAGGAATCGGCGCCGGCTTTGTCCTGGCTCCCGCACCGGAGGCCGCCGTCATCATCGGAGTGGCCCTGTGCTCCACAGCCTTGGGGACCCTGCTGCCCATCATCCGCGATGCCGGCGAATCCAAGTCACCCATTGGTACGGCCGTGGCCGCCCTGGGTGCCGTTGGGGAATTTGGACCACTGATTGCGATTTCGCTGTTCTTCAGCGGGAAGCACGTGGGAATGGCATCAGTGGTGTTGTTGGGGTTCGTGCTCCTGACTGGCGTGGCCATCTTCTTCGCTTCAAAGGCACGGCACACCCTCTTCCACGCACAGGTCACCCGGACCCTCCACACCAGCAGCCAGTTTGCCATGCGATCCATTATGTTGATCCTTAGCTCGCTGGTTGTCTTGAGCATGATCCTGGGACTGGACATGCTGCTGGGCGCTTTCGCTGCCGGCGTGCTCTGGCAGGTGACCATAGCGCGTGCTCCCGAGGCTGACCGAAAAGTCATTGAAACAAAAATCGACGCCATTGCCTTCGGATTCCTGGTGCCGGTCTTCTTCATCGATACCGGCATTGACTTTGACCTTGGCGCGCTGACTTCGAGTCCGGCGACCCTCGTCCTGGTGCCCTTGTTCCTGGTACTCCTGCTCATCATCCGCGGCATTCCGTCCTTGCTGGCGGCGCCCCGAGGCTCCACGCGGGCTGATAAACGAGCGCTCATGCTGTTAGGGGCAACAGGCCTGCCGATCATCGTGGCCGTGACCACCATCGGCAGGGAGCACGGTTTCATCACCAGCGGATTCGCCTCCGCGCTGGTGGGGGCCGGCATGCTCTCCGTCCTGCTGTTTCCGTTGTTGGCCCTGCGGCAACTCCACCACAAGGAGCCAATTGACCCGGCAGCGGCACTGCCAGCCAGTAGCAATCCAGAGCCGACGGAACAGATGCCCGACGGCGACCTCCCGCCGTCGGGCGCTAAAGGCAGCGGCGGCTGATAGCCGCCACCGGATCGGCAACGAACGAGATCCGGGCTTTGCAGACGGACACGGGCATGCTTAGGGTGGATTCATAAGCTTCCTTAGCTTTGTCGCGATGTACCCAAAGAAACGTTGCCCGTAGAGATCTGGAGGACCACCATGACTGATCAGTACACGTTCCGGAACCCCGTCACCGCCTACGAGCAGATTTCCCCGCCAAAACAGCACCAACCCGAACCCGGGCTGGATGCGGATTTGACACCCAAGGCGGACCTTGGCGAGGAAACCTACCGCGGAACCGGGAGGCTGGAGGGCCGCAAGGCAATCGTGACCGGAGCGGACTCCGGCATCGGAGCGGCGACAGCCATCGCCTTCGCCCGCGAGGGCGCAGACGTCGTACTTTCCTACTTGCCCGAAGAGGAAGAGGACGCAAACCGGATCGCGGGCATCATCGAAGCCGCGGGCCGTAAGGCCGTCAAAGTGCCCGGCGATCTCAAAGACTCCGCCACGTGCCAGGAAGTGGTGGATACCGCCGTCGCCGTCCTGGGCGGGGTAGACATCCTGGTCAATAACGCCGGCAAGCAAGTAGCGCAGGAAGACCTGGTGGACATCACCGACGAGCAGTTCGACCACACGCAGAAGACCAACGTGTACGCGATGTTCTGGCTGACCAAGGCCGCCCTTCCCCACCTGCCGGCCGGTTCCACCATTATCAACACCACATCGATCCAGGCCTACAATCCTTCGCCCACCTTGCTTGACTACGCCACCACCAAGGCCAGCATCAACAACTTCACCAAGGGACTGGCCCAGCAGCTCGCCCCCAAGGGCATCAGGGTCAACGCCGTGGCACCGGGTCCCATCTGGACGCCACTCCAGGTCAGCAGCGGCCAGCCTAAGGAGGCCTTGCCCGAATTTGGACACTCCACTCCCCTGGGCCGCGCCGGGCAGCCTGCAGAGCTCGCCCCGGCATACGTATTCCTTGCCTCGCCGGAATCCAGTTACGTGGTAGGAGAAACGCTGAACGTCAACGGAGGCAACCCCACGCCCTAGCGGACGGCGGCAACGGCACCACGTGGGTGATGGACCCGCGTGGTGCCGGCGCAGCACTGGCCTGGGACGCTCGGCGGCACCGCCCTCTTCACGCCCGGCCCTTGAGGATCAAGTGCCAGTAGACCTGGGGGAACATGCTGCGGTCCACCCACCAGGAAAAGCGGCTTTCCTTCCATGTAGGAACCTTGGGGATGGTTGGCTTGGGCTCATAATTGTGGTCAAACTCGGCAAAAACCACCGTGTGCCGGGAAACAGTGAACGGGCACACCGAGTATCCGTTGTATTTCATGGTTGGCGCCAGGCCTTTGCGGGCCGCCACGAGGTTCTTCGCCAACACCTTGGTCTGTTTTCGCAGGGCCCCGCCGGATTTGGAGTTGGTGGTGGCAGCAGCGTCGCCCAGAGACCACACATTGGGATAGCGCTTGTGACGCAGCGTTTCAGTGTCTACATCAACAAATCCGTCCCCCTGCCCTGGGGCCGGGAGGTCCGTGGCTTTGAGCCAGTCAGGCGCCGATTGTGGCGGGACGGCGTTCAGGACGTCGTACCCCAGCTCTTCGGTAGTGTTGGTGACGTTGTTGCGGATGCTCGCCATCCTGCCGGCCGCATCCACAGCCACCAGTTCACTGTTGGTACGGAGTTCAATTCTATATTCGGCGATTTTCCGCTCGAGCTCCCTGTCCACGTCCGGAATGCCGAACACGGTGGGGTAAGGCTGCACCATCACCACCCGGATCTTGTCCAAAACGCCCTGTTCACGCCAGTAGTCACAGGCCAGGTACATCGGCTTCTGGCTGGCACCCGCGCATTTGATGGGCCCTGATGGCATGGTGAAGACCACAGTTCCGGACCGGACACTGCTCAGAAGCGACCAGGATTTTGAGGCAAGCTCGAATTCGTAGTGCGATGCGGCATACGGTGAATGGACAGCCTCAGCCAAGCCCGGCACGTCATCCCACCGATATTGCAGCCCGGGGCAGAGAACCAGGTGCTCGTAACCCACAGCGGCGCCCGACTCCAGCAGAACAGTGTTTGCCTTGGTATCTACACCCACTGCCCTGTCTTTAATCCAGTCAACCCCCTTGGGCGTCACTGACGACTGGCTGCGGACGGCCTCCTTTACCTGGGCCCGGCCGCCGGCAATATGGGAGAACAGCGGCTGATACAGGTGATGGTCCTTGGGCTCAATGAGGCCAATATTCTTCACCCCGTAACGCCCCAGTCGGGCCGCGAGCGAAACCCCGGCATTGCCCCCGCCGATGATGACTACATCGTGGTGGTGGGACATTGCGCTACTTCTTTTCCGTCAGCGCGGTGCCCTTGTGCGCCGCTCGTGCGCCGGTTTTGTCCGATTCCACCACATACTGCGGCTCGTCGTCAGTGGCCCGATGGGTGTTGCCGTCCAGCACGAAATCGCTGGTCTTCTTCTCCACGATTTTTCCGTGCGTCTTGCCTTGGGAGGTGTTCCACTCCACGTGGGTTCCCTTGCTCAGTGCCATGTCCGCTCCAATGTGTGGTTTCAAGCTCTGACGCCAAGCGCCGCTCCACAATAGTAAGCATGATGATCTTTTGGGCGTAACCCTTCCCTGTCATTCCCGGACGTGGTCCTTTGGCCCTGCTGTGGTGTCAGGGTTTTTGGTGTTGGCCTTTCTGGTGATGAGCCAGGTGATGAACCACAGCAGAACTCCAATGGCCATCAGCCCACCGGCCACCTGGTACTGGACGGGGTTCCTGCCCACCCACGGACCAGCGAGGAACGCACAGAGGACTGCGGCCACCAACGGCAACTGCCCGGGCGAGGTGAAGAACACTTTGCGGTTCGGGTCCCTCTTGCGACGAAGCACCATACATGCCACGTTGACGACCGTAAAGACGCACAACAGCAGAAATGCGGTGGTCCCTGAAAGGTTGGCCACAATATTGCTGTCCGGATCAATACTGACGTACCAGATCAGTCCCAAGGCCAGAACGGTGGAAAAAGTGATGCCGGCCCACGGTGAACGGCGTCCGGGCAACACCTTGCCCAGACCGCGGGGCAGGACATGCTGGCGGGCCATCCCATAAATCAGCCGGCTCGCCATCAGCATGTTGATCAAGGCCGTGTTGGCCACCGCAAACACCGCCAGGAACGGGAAGATCTTATCGATGGGGAAATCCGGGGAGCCTTTATGGACCACTTCGAGCAGCGCCGCCCCCTCGGATTCCCTGATCTCACCCAATTCTGCAGGAGACAACACACTCACTACGGACACCGCCACCAGCATGTAGAGCAGCACTGCGATGCCGAGGCCCGTAAGCATGGTGCGGGGAAAGATCCGCTCCGGGTTCTTGGTCTCCTCCACCATGTTCACCGAGTCCTCAAAGCCCACCATAGCAAAAAAGGCTATGGACGTGGCAGCAGTAACGGCCAGGAACAACCCCTTGTCCTGGTAATCGGTAAAGACGGTGATTTCCTGAATGTTGCCGGTTCCCTGCGCCATGACGAAGAAACCGACGCCGATCACGATGCAGAGGGCCAGCACCTCTACAGAAGTCAGCACAACGTTGAACTTCACGCTTTCGCCCACTCCACGGAGGTTGATCACTGCCAGCAACACCATGAAAGCCATGGCCACCAGCGTGATCATGCCTTGGTCCGGTGCTCCCATCCACCCATTGACCTCCAAGCCTCCGAACAGGTTCTGGGCGAGGACGTTGGCCGATGTTGACGCGCTGGTAATGCCTGAACAGACAACGGCGAACGCCACAAGGAATGTGACAAAGTGGATCCCGAATGCTTTATGCGTATAGAGGGCCGCGCCTGCCGCCTGGGGGTACTGCGTCACCAGCTCCAAGTAGGAAAACGCCGTCAGCGTCGCGACGATGAACGCCAGGAGGAACGGCAGCCAGACGATGCCGCCAACTGTTCCGGCCATCGTTCCGGTGACCGCGTACACACCTGCCCCAAGTATGTCTCCCACAATGAACAGGAGCAGGAGCTTGGGTCCAAGAACGCGCTTGAGCTGCGGTTCTCCATCTGAAGGTGGTGCCTGGTAGACATCGTCGGATGTGGTGCTCATAGGGTGACCTCCACGGCGCATACACGGTCCCAGCCGTGTTCGTGACCTGACGTAACCCACTGTGAGCCTGTCCTTTGGCTTTGGCAACACCTGTGGAATCGAACCCTGCCCTTCCTGGCGGAGGCCCACATGCAATAATCTTGGCCCACTGCCCTGTGCCCACTGCCCTGTGTCCACTGCCAACTGCCCTGTGGCTTTGCCGCATGGCAGGACACTGACCGATCCGAAAGGACCTTCAATGCTGATCTGTGCAGCCTGCGCGGTGGAACGTACCGAACCCGTGCCGGAGCTTTGCCCCATCTGCACGGACGAACGGCAATATATCCCTGACGAAGGACAACGGTGGCTCACCCTCGACGCTCTCAGACAGGAGGGCCGGAAGATTTCTCTTCAGGAGAACGAGCCCGGGCTGATCGGGATCAGCACCGAACCCGGAGTTGGAATCGGCCAAACTTCCCAATTGGTGGTGACACCGAGGGGTTCACTGCTCTGGGACCCTGTGGGATACATCGACGACGCCGCGGTGGAGATGGTCCTTGACCAAGGCCCCGTGCTGGCGATTGCGGCCAGCCATCCGCACATGTTCGGTGTGCAGGTGGAATGGTCGCATCGCCTTGGCGGCGTCCCTGTGCTGGTGGCTGAGGCAGACAAACAATGGCTGGGAGTAGATGATGCAAACATCGTGCATTGGTCAGGGGCCCGGCAGATCACCGACGGGTTGGTGCTGCACCAGACCGGCGGCCACTTCCCCGGCAGCGCGGTGGCGCATTGGGCGGCAGGAGCCAACGGCAATGGGGTTCTCTTGAGCGGGGACAGCGTCTTTCCCAACCCGGATCGGCGCTCCGTGTCCTTCATGCGCAGCTACCCGAACCGCCTGCCGCTCTCAGGGCCCGTGGTGTTGCGGATCGCAGCACAGTTGGATGCGCTGGAGTTCGACCGTATCTACGGAAATTTCAACAACGTCATAGCCTCAAGCGCCAAGGCCATCCTGCGCGATTCGGCCCGGAGGCACGCTGCCTGGGCACGCGGAGACTTCGATCACCTGACATGAAACGCCCCTAGGGAGCATTCCTCATCTTTTTCAGGTGCAGGCCTCGGCAGGGAATCGCGGCCGAGACCAAGTCCTTGCTGTGCTGGTGCTGCGGGTCAGTGAAGAATTTGTCGGTGTCGGTGAGTTCTACCAGGCGCCCTTGGTAGAGGACGGCTACGCGCTGGCACATATGGCGCACTACGTCCATGTCGTGGGTAATCATCATCAGGGATAGTCCCCGGTCCCCGTGCAGGCGTTGGAGCAGATCAAGGATGGTCCGCTGCGTCAGCGCGTCCAGGGCAGAGGTCGCTTCGTCACAAATGAGCACTTCCGGTTCCAACAGGAGCGCCCTGGCGATGGTGATCCGTTGCAATTGACCCCCCGAGCATTGCCCGGGACGTCTGTCCAGCAGTTCGGGATCCAGTTCCACTTCGGTCATGGCTTTCTTCAACCGTGAGGCCTTTTCCCCGGCGGGTAGCCTCCTGGGAAGCGGTGCCTCCAAGCTGGCCCGGAGCGTCATCCGGGGATCGAAGGCGTCGTGGGGTTCCTGGAAGACCAGTTGGACGGCAGTCGGATCGTTCAGACGCTCTGCTGACAGGGACCGGGTAATGCTGCCCCCGCTGAGTTGGTCGAGACCCACTATGGCGCGGGCGAGGGTACTTTTCCCTGATCCTGATTGACCAAGAACGCCCAGGATCTCACCCTTCTTCAGCTCCAGGGACACAGCATCCAGTGCCGGGCTCCGTCGACGCCGGCCGCGTCCAAAATTCTTGACCACGCCGTTCAACGTGAGCACACCTGCCTCCCGGGGAAGCTGCTTCACAGACCCCGACGGCAGGAGGTTCGATGCGTCCAGGAGTCTTTGCGTGTACGGGACCTTCGGACTTCCCAGCACTTCCTCAGTGGTGCCTGACTCCACGATTGTCCCTGCGTCCATCACCAGCACCCGGTCCGCGAAAGCCGCCACGGAGGCAAGGTTGTGGGTGATGTAAAGGATCCCCAGGCCGCGCTGGTTCCGTTCACGATCCAGCAGCTGCAGGATCTGGCGTTCAAGGACTTTGTCCAAAGCCGAGGTCGGTTCGTCAGCAAGCAGGATTCCTGGCTGGCCCGCCAATGCCATGGCCGTCATGGCACGTTGGGCCATGCCTCCGGACAGTTGATGCGGATATGCTTTTGCGCCCCAGAGTGGATCGTCGAATCCCACTTCATCCAACAACTCAAGCACCTTCGCCTCCGCGGCGGTGCCGCGCAATCCCGCGTGGAGTCCGAGCGGTTCCCTCAGGTGGGCGCGGATGGTCTTGTTGGGATTGAACATCTTTTTGGGCTGTTGGAACAGCATTCCCAGCCGGCCGCCGCGGATACGGTTCAGTTCAGCCTCAGGGGCACGGGTCACGTCCACGGACCCCACGTGGATGGAGCCGGAGGCAATCCGCAATTGTTGGGGCAATAGTTGCAGGACGGACCGGGCCGTCATGGTCTTGCCGGAGCCCGAGCCTCCCACGAGCGCTACGAATTCACCGGGACGAACGTTGAGACTGACACCGGACAGGACCGGCCGCCCTGCGTCCGACCCCAGTACCGTCAGGTCCTCGATCACCAGTTCAGGCATGCTGCCCCTCCACCACCAGGACATCCACAGGGTCAGTTGCCCGCCGCGATGTCCGCTGACCTATCAACGTCACGCACAGGGCAACCAGGAAGATGGTGAGTCCAGGCGCGATAATCCCCCACGGGGCCCGTTCCGCGTAAGGCTGGGCCGCCGCCACCATGGAACCCCAGTCCGACTGCGGCGGCTGGACGCCCAGACCCAGGTAGGACAGCGCTCCTACGCTGATCAGGAGCTGCCCGAAGCGCAGCGTTGCCTGCCCCAGCATGGGGGCGGCAAGGTGCGGGATGATGTGGCGAAAAACAATGAACGACGGCGAACAGCCCACCACCCGTGCTGCTTCGACAAAACCACGTGCCGAGACGTCATAGGCAAGCGTCCGGGCCAGCCGTGCAAACGGCGTCCACCCGGTGACAGTCAGCGCCACCAGCAGCGAAGTAAAGCCCGTGCCCATGGCAGCGACAATAAACAGTGCCACCACCATCTCCGGCAGGGCCAACAGGACATCATTGGTGCGGGTAAACAGTTCATCTACCCAACCCTTACGGCGGGCGCTGAGCACGCCGACCACCAACCCAAGGATTCCCGTCAACACAGTGGCCAGTGCCGCCACCACCAAAGAGAAGCGACCGCCGTCGAGCAAGCGGCTGAGCGTATCCCGTCCGAGGTGGTCTGTCCCCAGCCAATGCTCGGCGCTGGGCGAGGCAAGCCGTGCGGCGAGGTTCTGATCGTTCGGCGGAAAAGGCGACAGCAACGGGGCAGCAGCCACGGCTGCGACTATCAGGAAAAGAATTACGACGGCGGCGCCGTCGATCGCTGACCGCTTACGCAAGGGCGCCACTCACCTTAGGGCTGAGAATCCGGTGCAGGAAGTCCGCCAGGGTGGTGATCGCGACGGCCAGCGCCACCACAACCACCACGCCTCCCTGCGCCAAGGGGATATCACTGTTGATCACGGCGTCGTAGAGCAGGCGACCCATGCCGGGGATTGCGAAGATGACTTCCACAATGACCGAACCGCCCAGAAGACCGGCGAACCACACTGCGAACAAGGTGGAGAGGGGTACCAGGCCATTGGGAATGACGTGGTGCAGGACCGTTTGCACGCGGCTGAGGCCCCTGGCCCGGGCCGCAGGAATGTGCTCCGCTTCCAAGGCATCGATCATGCCTGAGCGAACAGCTGAGGTGAAGAAGCTAATGGGTCGAAGGGCGAGCGTGGCGGCCGGCAGGACAATGGAGGCCGCCGTGTTCCAGCCCGCCGAAGGCAACCAGGCAAGTTTCAGGGCAAAGACCAAGACCAGCAAGGGCGCCAACCAGTATTCCGGCATGGCGATAAAGGACTGCGTCACAGTGGTGATGAGTTTGTCTGTCTTGCTGCCTTGCTTCAAGGCCGCCACGATGCCCAAGGGCAGGGAAACCACCACGGCGGTGCCCAAAGCCACCAGCACAAGGCTGAGGGTGATGCCCAAAGCCGGCATCACCTGATCAATGACCGGGGTCCTGCTGATGTGCGATAACCCCATGTCCCCCGTGAAGAAGTCCCCCAGCCATCGCAGGTATTGGACCGGAAGGGGATCGTTCAAGCCCAGGCTGTCCGCCAGAGCCTGAACTGTGGCCTCGTCCACCACGTCTCCGGACACGCGGGAGCGGATGATTTTCCGGACAGGATCGCCGGGAGTAACAAACGGAATCAGGAAGACGGCGAAAGACGACAACAGGACGGCGACCACCAGGGTCGCCGTCCGCTTCGCAAGGAACGTGATCATACGTGCTTTGGTTGTCTCAGCCCGTTGCTAGGAGCCGGCCTGGGCCGTTTGCGCGGTCAGGACGTAACGGGACAGCGGATCCTGGACGTAGGAAAGAACGTTGCTGCGGACGGCGTCCGTGGCTTGTTCATTGACCAACCACAAGTTGACGGCTTGGTCGTTCAGGAGTTGACCGGCCTTGGCGTAGAGCTTGTACCGATCCTCGGTGTTGGAAGTGCGTGCGGCTTCGCTGATGATGGCGTCGTACTCTTCGTTGCAGAAGTGGCTGAGGTTGTAGGTGCCCTTGCAGGTGTAGTCCGCGGTGAGGAAGCCAATGGGATCGGCGATGTCGATGAGCCTGTTGCGCTGGCTCAAGATCATGTCGTAGTTGCCCGCAAGGACGTCCGGCTCGGCCGAGGCATATTCCTTGGCCTGGATGGACACCGGAACGCCAATGTCCTTGAGGTTGTCCTGAATGACTGTTGCTACGTCGGCAAACTCTGTGCGCTCAACGATTGCGATGATCTCCAGGGGCTTATCAGCGGTGTACCCTGCAGCGGCCAGAAGCTTTTTCGCTTCTTCAACGTTCTGCTTGGGCGGGTTGGTTTCACTGGAAGCCCAGGGCTCGGAAGGTGCGAACGGACCAGCCGCCGGCAATGCAGCGCCTTCGTACACGCTCGCTGCCAACGCTTCGAGGTTGAGTGCGGACCGGAGGGCCTTACGGAAATCCACGGAGTTGAACGGTGCCCGGCCGTTGTTCATGTACAAAGTCGCCGTTCGGGGCGAGTCTGCCTTCAGGACAGAAACATCCGGCACCCCTTCCAGCGTGGAGAGGGCGGACGCTGGAATGGACAGGGAGATATCCGCCTCGCCGGTTTGTACCTGGGCCGCCCTGGTAGCACCGTTGGTGATGAAGCGGACTTCGGCGCCGGCCAGCTGGACCTTTCCACCCCAGTAGTTCTCGTTACGGTCCAAGGTCAAGGACTGCTTGGCTTTCTCCGATACCGGTGTGAACGGTCCGGTGCAGTGGCCGAAGGGATCAAGCGTGGCACCTTCATAGGCAGCAGGGGCGAGGATGCCGGTGTTGACGCTTGCCAGCCGGAACGGCACCAGGGGGTTATCCGCCGGTGTGGTCACGCGAACGGTTTTGGCGTCAGTGGCCTGGACGGCCGAGACAATGCCCGGGTTGAAAGCCCTGGCCGGTACTTTTGCCTTGAGGACTGAATTCAGTGAAGCAGCGACCGCCTCTGCGGTGAGGTCGGTGCCGTCCTGAAACTTCACCCCTTCGCGGATGGTGAAGTCCCACTCCAGTGGTGAGACCTGCTTCCACTCAGTTGCCAGGAACGGAACAACTTTGCCCTGTGCGGAATCATATTTGGTAAGGGTCTCCAGGCAACCGGAGAGCGAGAGGATGTAGGCGGCGTCGGACTCCAATGCCCAGTTGGCTACGGGTGCCCGGAAGTTGTCCACCACAATGCGCTGGTTGGTATCAGCCACCTTCCCGGTGGCGGCTGTCTGTCCCCCACTGAGACCGCAACCGGTCAAGGAAAGAAGTGCAGCGACCCCGAGGGCTGCTGTGGAACGGCTGAATGTGCGCAAAGGGAACCGCCTGCAATGTATGCCCGGAACGGGAGGGCATGGGGAAAGGGAGACTATTTAGGTTAGCCTTACCTCCTTGCAGCAGCAAAAACGAGACCCTCCTCGCGCGTGTCACAATGTGCCGCAAAACGCCCTAGGTGCCTTGAAGCCGAGCTCCATGTGCTAATGCAGGAATCAACCTTCCCGCGCTTTTCGGGTGGCGGCGTCGTTGGCCTTCTGCAGTGCCTTGACCAGCTCATCCTTGTCCATGGTTGAACGTCCCTTGATGTTCAACTCGCGGGCGCGTCGATAGAGGTGCTCCTTCGAAGCATTGGCATCCACGCCTCCGGCCGACGGCTTATCCGAGCGTAAACCTTCCTCAGCACGGTCATCGGAAGGTCCCCGCTCTTCCTTGGGTTCCCAATGGTCTCCGACCTTCTCATAGCTGTGCTTCAGGGATGCAAAAGCCGTCCGGGCGGCCCGGCTCTCATCGCCGTCATAGGAATCCATGGCCGAGTCGTACGTTTTGGCGAACGTGTCCTGCGCCTTCTGGTCCGAGCGTTGCAGGGTCGAAGGCAACTCGTCTTTCCGGGCATGATCGTTCTTGCCGGTCTTGGGCATATCACTCACACTCCTGATCGAGGGAACACCTTAAGCATGCGACAGCACCAAGGCCCTCCTCAAGATGCCGAAAACAGGTGGGCGTAGGGTGGAAGGTGAACGAAAGGAGCACTTCATGAAGAAAATCCTCATGGTACTAACCAGCGTTTCCGAGCTCGGCGATACGGGAGAAAAGACCGGCTACAACGTGGCCGAGGCTGCACATCCCTGGAAGGTCTTCAAAGATTCAGGCCACTTTGTTGACTTTGCGTCCATCAAGGGAGGTCAGCCTCCACGCGATGAGGTGGACGAGGGAGACCCCATCCAAGTTGCTTTCACACAAGATGAGACAACGAGGGCCGGCTTGTACAACACCGCCCGTGTGGACGTCGTGGATCCCGCGCAATATGACGCCATCTACCTCGTGGGTGGCCACGGCACCATGTGGGACTTCCCCGACAACGAAGGCCTGCAGAATCTCATAGCCAGTGTCTACAATTCCGGCGGACTGGTGGGGGCGGTCTGCCACGGGCCTGCCGGCTTGCTGAACGTCGAATTGGACAACGGGTTCCGGCTGGTCGAAGGCCGGGATGTGGCCGCTTTCACCAACGATGAAGAAGTTGCGGCAGGAAAAGACAAGGTCATCCCGTTCTTCCTGGCAGACCGGCTTGAGGAACAGGGGGCGCGCCACGTCTCCGCTGGGGTCTTTGAGGAAAAGGTGGCGGTGGATGGTCGGTTGGTCACCGGCCAAAATCCTGCCTCGGCCGCCGGTGTGGCCAAGGAAATGGAAAAGCTGTTCGCTGAAGTAATCCATCAGGAAAAGGCCGAAGAACAGCACGACGCAGAAGCCGTACGTGCCGGGAAGGACGCGGAAAAGACCGCCAGGAAGCAGGCCGATGCGGACGCCGGCCACTGACTGGAGGTAGTCGTGCCTCCGCGGGCGCAGGGAACGGCACCATACGCACAAAGTCAGGGCCACCGTAAAAGTGGCCCTGACTTTGGTGAATCCATTCCAGGTGGCCCGTGGTGGGGCGGGCTAACGCACGGCCTTGAGTTCACGGATGGTCACGTCCCGGAACGTGGCTGATCCCTCGTGGGCATAGAGACGGATGCCGTCGTCCCGTTCGAGCGGGAAGACGCGGTGCGAGTGCACCACACGGCCATCCCCGACGAACATCTCCACGCTCAAACGATCCACCAGGATCCGTAGTGTGACTCGCCCCGTGGAGGGATCCACAGGTGCTTGGCTTTCCCCTGCGGTGGGATTGATGGTGGGGCGGCGATTGACGTAGGTGAACGGGCCCCGCAGGAAGGCGCCGGGAGCAACATGCCTGCCGCCACCTGGTGCACGGCACACTTCCAGGCCCAGATTGGCCGGCGGTGCGGCCGGATCCCACTCCACCTCGCAGCTCAGGTCATAGGCGTTGGAGCGGACCAACAAATCATGAGTGCCCGAAACCGCCACATCACCGAGCCGATGTGTCCGCTTCACATACTCCCCCAGAGCAGATGTGGGTGAAGAGACCAGGTAGTAGGCACCATTTCCATGCTTAAGCCGCACATCGCGGACGATCATGTCATCGCCGTTGTAGCCGTCGGTGGCAAGCGTGGGCGTGTTGTGGGGATAGTCCCAGAAATTTGCCCAGCCGATCGCACGGCGAAGGGTTGGATCCTCCGCACCCGATGCATCGTAATGCGGGTACGTAACTGCACCATAGAAATCGAAACCATAGTCCAGCCATTCCGGCTCCGGACGGTCCGGGGTGAAGGAGCTGCCATCGAACGTTCCGGTCCAATACGCATACGTAGCTGGCAGTCCGCGGCCCTTGCCGTTCGCACTGGTGCCCAGGACCCAATGCGAGGTGTCGTCGTCGGCCGTCATCCGAAAGAGATCGGGGCACTCCAGCAAGCCCAGGTCCTCACGGACAAACTCGCCAACGCGCTTCCAGGACCGCAGGTCCGGTGATGTGTAGAAGCCAAGCTTCTGCCCCTCGGCATTGGCCATGAACCACTGGCCACGGTCCGCATCCCAAACAACCTTGGGATCACGGAAATCGTGCACACCGGGATTCGGCAGCACCGGAGCCTCACCGCCGGGCTTGAAAGAGCGGCCCCTGTCCGTGGAATACCAGAGGTACTGTGCTTGCCGGCCTTCCGGCGCCTGGGTTACCAGGGCTATGACCGTCCCCGCTCCATATCCGGCAGTGTTGGCCTCATCAACCACCATGCATCCGGACCAACAGTCACCGTTGCCGTTGCTGAACTTTGGAATCGCGACACCGCGGTCCCTGAATGCCACGTGATCGGTGGTGGTGGCCCGGCGCCATGATGTGCCACCACCGCCACTGATGTAGTCAGCGTTGTACAAGTAGTAATAGTGGTACTCACCATCAAGGTAAATGGGCCGCTGGGGATCGTTCTTCCAGTTCTCAGGCACGCTGAAGTGATAGACGGGGCGCATTCGGGATGATCCTTTCGAGGGGCACCTGTTGCCATGGCAGGTCCACCAGGAGCGGACAGTGCAATGGACCCGCCCAAGGCAGCGGCACCGGCGCCGGTCAGGAGACCACGGCGTGATACTGACGGAGATTTTTCCATGGGCCTAGCTCCGTTCCGGGAACAGGCTGCGGGTCTCTTCAAACACCCCGGCCATAGTCCAGGCATCGAAGGAGAGGAGCCGCACCGAACCTTTGGTGGCGGTCAATCTCACGCGCTCGCCGCCCAGGGTCGGATAGACCCGGGCCGTGAGCGGCTTCCCGTTGGCGAAAATTTCGACGGCGGACCGGTCCACCAGGACACGCAGCCGAACCCGCCCGTCCGGCATGGGAACGGGGCCTGACTTGTCTTCCACATCGACGGCGGGATCAAGGCTGCTTCGGGTACGGTCAAGACGGAGGGTGCCGGCGGTTGTTCCGTCCGCATCCCGGCCCAGCACCATCACCGTTTCCTCGGCACCATCTGCGGACCCAAGAACTCCCAGCCGGACTTCGGCACCGGGAGCCAGTTGCACGTCCAGCTCGAGGTCCAACTGGTTGCCGGACACACCGGTTTCCGCCAGGGCATCACGCTCCTCCAACTCCCGGGCCGGAACACTGAGGTGGTTTCTGCGCAGCTTTTCGATTTCACGGACCGGAGTGAACTCCAAGGTTCCATCCTCGCCCAGGGTAGCGACCCTGGGCAGGCTCATGACACCGGACCAGCCGGCCTCGACCATCGCTGCATCACTTCGCCCTTCTTGCATCCACCCGAACATGACACGCCGGCCGGACTCATCCTGGAAAGACTGCGGTGCGTAGAAGAACCGGCCGCCGTAGTCCAGCCGGTGAAGCGCCTCGGGCTCGAAACTATCGCCGGAGTAACGGCCGGTCCAGTACAGCGGGTGCCGGGTTTCGCCGTCGTCCCACGCCGAGAAAACCAGCACATCGGGTGAGCCCTCAGCCGATTCAGAACCCAAGGATCCCTTCCCGGCGCGGAACAAGTCCACACATTCCCACATCGTCCCCGTCCAGTCGGTGTCCGCAGGATCGCCCTTCGAGGCGTCGCCGATGAAGAGCGGACCGACGTAGTCCCAGGACCGCAGATCCGAAGACTCATAAAGGAACGCCGTGCCGCCGCGGTGACGAATTCCAGAACCCACCAACTGACGCCAGGTGCTTCCTTCCCGCCACACGCAGTGATCGCGGTACGCGGTGATGTCTACCCCAACAGGCGGGGCTGCAATCACGGGGTTCCCGGGATCCTTGGTCCAGGTCAGCAGGTCCGCGGAGCCCACAGCAACGCAGGGCAGCTCCCTGTCATTGAATCGTCCCGAGTACACCAGGGTGGGCGTGCCGTCGTCGTTCACCAAAACCCCCGACCAGCAACCCTCAGCGTCAGGCCCACCGGACGGTTCCAGGGCGACCGGCTGGTCCTTCCAGGTGACGAGGTCGGTGCTGGTCGCGTGCCCCCACTGGATGCGATGGTGGAAAGCACCCTCCGGGTTGTACTGATAGAAGAGGTGGTAGGTGCCATCCCATTGGCTGACACCGTTGGGATCGTTAAGCCAACCGGCCGGTGAAACAAAGTGGAAGCGCGGCCTCAGGGAGTCAGCTTCGGCGCGGGACACCAACTCATCCTGCGGAACGGTAGCGAGCGGGTGGGTCAGTTCAGTCATGCGGGAGCCTCTTCTTGAGCGTTCGACGCCGGGTGGCTGGGGTTGGTTGGTTCGCTGGCCAATGCGTGCGCGCCGGCGGCGGCCCACGGTCGATAGAGATGGCAGCGGACCCAGTGGCGGCTGGCGGGGTCACCTACGTGGTGGCGGACGGGTTCCTCTGCGGAGCAGGGCTGGTTCGGATCGCCGTCGAACGCGCAGCGCGTCGAGGCCATCACCGCTTGCCGCAGTTCTGCCCTGCGGACAGGATCGTAGGAACCTGCCCGGGCCGGGTCCGGGACGGCCGAGACCAGGAGCTGGGTGTAAGGGTGCGCCGGGTTGGCCAGGAGGTCCAAGGACTCGCCTTCCTCCACCAGTTCACCGGCGAACATGACCGCGGTCCGGTCCGCCAAGTAACGGGCGGAAGCGAGGTCGTGGGTGATATAGAGCATGGAGATGCCTTGCTCATCGCGGAGCTTTCGCATGAGGTTCAGCACCCCGATGCGGACCGAAACATCCAGCATGGAGGTGGGTTCGTCGGCCAGGATGACCTGCGGTTCAACTGCCAGTGCCCGGGCAATTGCGACGCGTTGGCGCTGGCCGCCGGAGAGCTCGTGGGGATACGAGTTCAACATATCCGCTTCCAGGCCAACGGTGGTCATGAGTTCTTCCAACCGGCGCCGCGTGGCTTCTTCGGAACCGCCGCCCTTGCCGTGGATCGCCAACGAACGCCGCAGGAAATGTTCGATCCTGTGCGCCGGATTCAGGGACCCGAAAGGGTCCTGGAAGACCATCTGGACTTGCGATCGAAAGGCACGCGAAGCTTGGAACCGATCCCGTTTGAGGACGTCGACGCCGTCAATGAGGATCTCACCGGAACTGGGTTTCTCGAGCCTGGCGACGCAGCGTGCCAAGGTGCTTTTGCCGGAACCGGACTCCCCCACAAGCGCCACGATTTCGCCGCTGCCAATAGCCAGGTCAACCCCGTGCAGGGCACGGACGGAATCCCTGGAAAACAATCCGCCAACAGGGAATGACTTCCCCAGGCCCCGGATTTCAAGGGCGGGGGTGCCGGTCCCGGCCACGGCCGATGGGGTCATAAGTGAGTGGCTCATCGTGCGGCTCCTTCCAGGTTTACTGAATCAATCACCGGGATGTCGTCACCAAACGGTGCCACCAAATGGCCGGGTGCCACTTCGGCGAGGTCCGGAATGTTCCGGAACTTCACGCCGTCGGGCAATCCGGTCAGTGGAACCCGGGGGCCGGTCAGCGGCGGAAACGCGCCCATGAGGGCCTGCGTGTACGGATGGCAGGGATTGGCGTAAACGTCCTGGGCCTTCGCAGTCTCCACGATCCGGCCGCCATACATCACCGCCATTCGGTGCGAGAGTTCCACCATGAGGGACATGTCGTGCGTGATAAAGAGAACGGAAAAACCGAGCTCACGCTGGAGTTCCTTGATTTGTGCCATGATTTCCTGCTGCACCACTACGTCCAGCGCGGTGGTGGGTTCATCCAGGATCAACAGGGACGGTTTGAGGGCCACGGCCATGGCAATCACTGCCCGCTGACGCATGCCTCCGGACAGCTGGTGCGGATAGGACTTAAGCCGGGCAGGATCAATCCTTACCAGTTCCAGCAGCTCACCGGCCCGCCGCAGGGATTCCTTGCGGGAGTAGCCGGCATGCGTGGTGAAGATGTCCACGATCTGTTCGCCGATGGTCAGGACCGGGTTGAGCGAGTTCATGGCGGACTGGAAGACCATGGCCACGTCCTGCCAACGGAAACGCCGCAACTCCTCAGGGCTCATGGCCAGAACGTCCCTGCCACCGAAGGAAATGCTGCCCCCAGCAATCTTTGCCGGATCCTTCAGGAGCCTCATGATCGAGTTGGCAATAGTGGACTTCCCACAGCCTGACTCCCCTGCGAGGCCGAACACCTCACCGGTGCCAATACTGAAGGAGACGCGCTGGACGGCGGTGGTGGACCTGGTATCGCCGATGTACTTGACCGTGAGGTCCTTGACGTCCAGGACAGGTTCGTGGGAACCGAAGGAAACTTGGGAGATGGTCATTTGGCGGCGCTCCTTTCGGTGTTCACGGGTGTTGATTGAGGCGTTTTGATTTTGCGCAACCGTGGGTTGGTGACCTCGTCCACGGCATAGTTGATGAGGGCCAGGGCGAAGGCGACCAGCGCGATGCACACGCCGGAGGGCACGAAGACCCACCAACTGCCGGTGAGCAGGGCGCCTTCGTTGCCGGCCCAGAAGAGGTTGTTGCCCCACGAGACCGTACTGACATCTCCCAGGCCCAGGAATTCCAGGCCCGCTTGGGCGCCGATCCCGTAGATCACGCAGGCAAGCAGGGTGCCCATGACGATCGATGCCATGTTGGGCAGAATTTCCCGGAACATGATCCGGCCGGCCCTTTCTCCGGACACTACCGCCGCGGCCACGAAGTCCTTGGAGCGGATGGACAACGCTTGTGAGCGCAGGACGCGGGCCGAACCGGCCCACCCTGTAACTACGAGTACCAGGATCACCGTGCCCAGGCCCGGCGGAAGGAAGGCGGCCAGGATCACCAGCAGCGGCAGGCCGGGCAGGAGAAGGAAGACGTTGGTGACCAAGGAAAGGGCTTCGTCAATGAACTTCCCGAAGTACGCGGAGGCGAGGCCCACCAGGATGCCGATGAACGTGGATGCCAGGCCCACGGTCAAACCAACGAACAGGGAACTCCGTGAGCCATGGAGGGTCAGTGCGAGCACGTCCTGTCCTTTGGCCGTGGTGCCCAGCCAGTGTTCGGCTGATGGTTCCATGGAAGCCATGGCCGTGATCCTCGACGGGTCGCCGGGAAACAGCACCGGTGCCAACAGGGCCAGCGCAATGAAGATGACCATCACGGCCAAGCCCGTCAATGCTTTCTTGTTACTGAGGAGGCCGTGGACGAAGCTGCGATTGGGCTTGCGGACAGCCGGTGTTGATGTTGGCTGCTTCAATAGTGCGGTTGTCATGATCAGTCCTCTAGTTGCTGCGCACGCGCGGGTCGAGGCGGACGTAGAGGATGTCCACCAGGAAGTTGGCGAGCAGGACGGCGGCGGTGATGGTCAGGAACAAACCCTGCATGAGCGGGTAGTCCAGGCCTTGGACGGCATTGAGGAGTTGGTAACCCACGCCGGGATACGCGAACACCACCTCGGTGAGCAGCGCACCGCCCACGACGAACCCCAGTCCCATGCCAAAACTCGTCACCGACGGGAGCATCGCGTTGCGTGCTGCGTAGCGGAGCATGATGCGGCCCGGACGGAGTCCCTTGGCTTCTGCCATGGTGATGTAGTCCTCGGAGTTCGTGGCGATCATGGTGTTTCGCATGCCCAGCATCCAGCCACCGATCGAAACCAGCACGATCGTCAGCGCCGGCAGCACAAGGTGCGCACCGACGTCGCCGATGAACTCCCAGGTGAATGCCGGCTCCAAACCGTCGGTGAACGCGTGGCGGATCGGGAACCAGCCCAGCACCACGCCAAAGAGGTACAGCGCACCCATGGCGAGCCAGAAGTACGGGAACGAGCCGATGAAAACCAGCACCGGCGGAAGCGCGGAGTCGATCGCTCCGCCACGCCGCCACGCGGCCAGGATGCCCAGCAAGTTACCCACGACGGCGGCAATCACCAGGGCGGTGCCGCCCAGCAACAGTGTCCAACCGATCTGCGAGGAAATGACCTCCGTGACCGGGGTGGGGAAACGGGAAATGGAAACACCCATCTGCCCGGTGAAGACGTTGTGCAGGTAATCGACGTACTGCTCCCACATGGGCCGGTCGTCAACACCCAACAGCTTGCGCAGGGCTTCGATTTGTTCGGGCTGCATTCGGTCCTGGGAGCGGGCGAACATCCGGGAGACAGGGTCCCCGGGCATGAAGCGCGGAAGCAGGAAGTTCAGGGTGATGGACGCCCAGAAGGCGATCAGGTAGAAACCCAGGCGGCGCAGGATGAAGCGCACGGTTTCCCTCCATTCGGGAATTGCGGGAATTACGGAAAGAAAGGCGGCACGCCCGGCGGCAAGAGCGGTTCGGCATCAGGGCCGCCGGGCGTGCAAAGTCAGGCCGTAGATGACCCGGTGGATTACTTGCGAGGTTCCAAGGTGGTCAGAACCAGGACCGTGGTGGGCGACTTCACTGAGAGGGTGGCGTAGGGGTTGCCTTCGGTAGGCCATCCGGTGAAGCGGGTGTCGTTGAAGGCACCCCACTCAGGGCCGGAGAACAGCGGCACCAGCGGTGCGACGTCGTTGTACTCTTCCTGCAGCTTGTTGGCGAGGTCTTTTTGCTTGGACTCGTCCGCCTCTGAGGCGAAGTCGGCAAGCAGGACGTCGGCCTTGGGATCGCCGAAGCGGTGGTAGTTATCGAACGTCTTGGTGCCAACGGGCTTCACACTGGCGGTGCCCATGGAAGTGTTGAAGTACTTGTACGGGCTGGGGTCGTTCGCGCTCCAGACGATGCCGGAGTCGAAGTCCCCGGTCTCGTAGCCGGCAACCACTGCCGCCCAGTCCGGAGACTCCACTTTGGCGGTCACGCCAACTTCGGCCAGGTTCTGTGCGATGACATTGGCTACGGAGAGCCAGTCCGAGGACGTGGCGCCTACGGAGATTTTGAATTCGAAAGGCTTGCCGTCCTTGAGCGTGCGCTTCCCGTCAGCTCCCTTGGGGTAACCTGCCTTGTCCAGGAGCTCGTTGGCCTTCTGGACGTCATGGTTTGTCCACGTGCAGTTGTCCTTGACGGCGGAGTTCTTCCACTTCTCATAATTGCCGGAGAGCCCGGTGCAGTCCGCCGGCTTGGCGTAGCCGCTCATGCCGATCTTGGTGACCTGGTCACGGTCCACGGCCATGCTCAGCGCTTTGCGGACATCTACTTCGTTGAACGGAGCTTTGGTGGTGTTCAGCTGCCAGTTGATCATGGCACCGGTAGCCGGGAACCAGTACTGGCGGTGTTCCTTGTCCTTTGAAACGAAGGTCTTTTCTATGTTCGGGATGTACTGCGGTGCCCAGTCCACATCGCCGTTCGCAGCGGCGAGGTTGGCGCCGTCGTTGCCTGCAAAAGCAAGCATCTTGATGCCTGCGATCTTCTGCTTTTCCGGCTGCCAGTAGTTGGGGTTCTTCGTCAGCACGAAGGACTGGGCCTGGAAGCTGTCGATCTCGGTGTACGGTCCTGTGCCTACCGGCTTTGCGTTCGCATCCTTTTCGGGGTCCGGCAACGCGGACCAGATGTGCTTGGGCAAGATGGTGAGCTGACCGACGTCGTACAGGGCAGGCGACCATGGCTTGTTGAAGTTGAAGGTGACCTTGTTGCCTTCAGCAGTGACGGTGTCCAGATAGTCGAAGCCGCCCTTGATCTTTTTCTGGAGTTCGAAGGTATAGGCAACATCGTCGGCCACGAAAGGCTGTCCGTCGGACCACTTCACGCCGTCACGGAGTGTAAAGGTGATGGACTTGCCATCCTCTGCTGCCGTCCACTCGGTGGCGAGCCAGGGCACAGTGTCGCCCTTGGCCGGATTGAAAATCAGGAGGGATTCGTAAATGGACTGCTGAACCATCGGATTCACGGTGGGAGCGAACGGGTTGAAGTTCTGCACGAACGTACCCATGTCCTCACGGGGAATGGTGAGGAATGCGCTGGCGTTCGCTCCGGCGTCGGAGGTGCTTGTCTTGGTGACATTGGCTGTGCAGCCGGTGAGCAGCATCGCGCCCACGGCAAGGCTTGCCGCTGTCATCCGGGCAGCCCGGAAGTATCGGGGTTGTGTCATGATGGTTATCTCTTTCCTGTCTTCATCGTCCAAGGTGAAGGGGTGGGTGAGGGGTTTGCTCTTCGACGTTGATTTCGCGGTCAGACCGAAGAGCGTTCTAGCAGCGGACAGTCGACCAATTGCTGGTCGGCAATGATCGGCTGTCCTGCTGTTAGTGCGGAGAGTGTTTGGACGCCCAAGGCGCCCATTTTTTCGAAGGGCAAGGCAACCGTAGTCAGCTTCGGTCGAAGGTAGGCCGCAATAAGCTCCTGGTTGTCGAAGCCGATCACAGCGATGTCCCCGGGGATGGTCAGGCCCCGTTCCTTGATGGCGTCATAGGCGCCCATGGCCATGCGGTCATTGAGGCAGAACAGCGCCGTTGGCCTGTCCTTCGGCGGATAACGGTCCAGGATCAGGCATGCGGCGTCGTAACCGCCGTCCGCCGTTGCGTATCCGGACACCACCAGTTCCGGGTCCAGTTCCAGTCCGGCAACGGCAAGTGCTTCGCGTGCACCTTCCAATCGCCCCACTGCAGCAGGAATAACCGGGTCAAGATTGATGACTCCGATCCGTTGGTGGCCGGCTTGGAGCAACCGTTCGACGGCGACCCGGCCGCCGCCACGCTCGTCAGGGACGATCGAGGGCAGCTTGCCGTCAGCGTCAAAGCAGTTGATCAAAACGGTGGGCACTTCATTGGCGCTCTCGGGAACGTGAACGCCCCGGTGGAAAGTGGCTGCGTAGAGAAGTCCTTCCACCCGTTGTTCAAGCAGCTTTTCAGTCGCAGCATCTTCCAGGCCTTGGTTCGGTCCTACGGCATCGGCCTGGTCGGAGGGCGCGATGAGGAGGAACCGGCGGTCAAGCCAAGCTTGATCCTGGGCACCTTTGATGATGTCGACAGCGAAGGGCGCCATGACGATTTCCGTCACGATCCCGTACCAATCACTGCGCCGGGATGCCAGCGCACGGGCGCCTGCATTGGGGCGGTAACCCAATTCCTGCACGGCGTGATTGATCCGGGTGCGGGTTTCCTCCGAGATGCTCGCGTTTTCACGATTGCTCAACACAAAGGAAACAGCAGTCCTGGAGACACCGGCATGCTTGGCGACGTCCTTCATGGTGACCCCGCGCTGGCGTACAGCCGCGGGGTTGCCAGGGGTGGTGCTTTTCGCCATCGAATGCTCCGGTGTTCTCTTGGTCCGCGCCAAACATTCCTTGTTTGGCTAGCCCGGCAGATGAGGCGACTAACGCGCGTTACCTGCCGGGCATGTGACTTAGGTTACCCGCGTTACTTCGGCTCTGTCAACACTCCTGCAAGGCCGCTGCCGGCTACCTTTCCCCAGGCGCCTCTTTGCCGGTTTCGGGCTCCGCTTTGCGGGGGGCGTCGTGAACCTTTTTCGGCATCCTGCCTTCAACGTCAGCGGGGACGGGTGGGTCTTTTTCTTCATCAGTAGACATGGAGCCAGCATAGGCCGAGGGCACGGGGTTGCCCGGCACGCATTGCGCGCATCGAGGTGAATTCCACGTGGCAATGTCGACTGAAAGGCGCGTCACGCCCTCCGGGATATTTGCCCGCCAACGTATACTCCGAGCATGCCTTTCACGCTCCTCTTACCAGTTGACCATTCCCTGCCGTCCTGCCCTAACCACGACGGAGCAGCGCTGTGAGCGGCGGTCTCGTCGCCCTGCTGGATGACATCGCTGCCCTGGCCCGCATAGCGGCTGCCTCCGTGGACGATATCGCAGCAGGAGCCGCCAAGGCCGGCGCCAAAGCTGCCGGCGTAGTAATCGACGACGCCGCGGTCACCCCGCAGTACGTGTCCGGAGCGGACCCCTCGCGTGAGCTACCCATGATCAAAAAGATCTTCTGGGGTTCGCTGCGCAACAAACTGGTGATCATCCTCCCGGCCCTGCTGCTGGTCAGCGCCTTCATCCCGGGCATCATTCCCTTCATCCTCATGTTGGGCGGCAGCTACCTCTGTTATGAGGGCGCTGAAAAGGTCTGGCACAAACTCCGTGGCCACCACGCTGCCACCGAAAAGGCACCCGCGGTCCAACGCGGCCCCGAAGCAGAGGCCAAAGTAACCAAGGGCGCCATCACCACCGACTTCATCCTGTCCTGCGAAATCATGGTGATCGCCATGAATGAGGTCGCCACCGAATCCATCTGGGCCCGGGCGCTCATCCTCGTCGTTGTCGCGATCGCCATCACGGTCATCGTTTATGGCGCTGTGGGACTCATCGTCAAGATGGACGACATCGGCCTGCACCTGACCACCAAGGACTCCGCAGGTTCGCAGCGGTTCGGACGACTACTGGTCAAGGGGATGCCCGCCGTCCTGGCCGCGATCACCCTCATCGGAACCATTGCCATGTTGTGGGTGGGTGGCCACATCATGTTGCAGGGCGCGTACGATCTCGGCTGGCATGGCCCTTACGACCTCGTGCATGTCCTGGAGTCACCCTTTGCCGGGATCCCCGTCGTGGGCGGTTTCCTGGCTTGGTTGGTGAACACGTTGTGCTCGGCTGTTCTTGGCGCCATTTGGGGTCTGGTCATCATGGTCATCCTCCACCCGCTGCTCAAGGTCCTGCCGTTCGGGAAGAAGAAGGACGCTCACGAAGAAGGCGATCTCCGCGCCGCGATCTCCGGGCATCGGCCGGGGAACGATCACGGCCGCAAGGATCAGGCCTGATTTCCCTCAGGCCAGCCAGCGCCACCAGCGCGGTTGTTGCCGTTCCAGGGCACCTTCCGGCGTTGGTTCAGGCTCCGGCTCCTGACCAAGGGCCAGAGCGGCTTCAACAACGTCATCCTCGGTGAGCGTTATAACGGCTTCGCGATCAAGTGCATCAAGACTTTGCTCTTCATTGCGTGAGAGCCGCAGCGCCTGACGGTTGAGGGCCTGCTCAAACAGGGTGCGGGCGAACCGGGCGTTGCCGGAATCCTCGCCGGCGTGAAGCCCGGCGAGGATTCGCCGCAGCATCCGGTCCGCGCCCGGCCCCAGCGTGTACTGGTGTTGAGCCAGCATCTGATGAAAGATCGTCTCGAGTTCGTCCACGGAGTAGTCCGGGAAGGTGATCTCCCGGGCAAACCGGGAGCGAAGCCCGGGATTGGAGAGCAAAAAGGCCTCCATGAGCCGGGGGTACCCGGCCACGATCACCACCAGGCGGTGGCGGTGATCCTCCATTCGCTTAAGCAAGACCTCAATGGCCTCCGGTCCAAAATCCATCCGGCCATCCTCCGGAGCCAACGCGTAGGCCTCGTCGATGAACAAGACACCATCCAGCGCCCGCCGGATCACCCTGTCCGCCTTGATGGCGGTAGCCCCGACGTACTGACCCACCAGTCCGGATCGGTCCACCTCCACCAGATGCCCCTTCTGCAGCAAGCCAACCGCACGGTACATCTCGGCCAGGAGCCGCGCAACGGTGGTCTTGCCAGTGCCTGGATTTCCGAGAAACACCAAATGCTGGGATGTGGCCACCTCAGGAAGGCCATGGGCTTTGCGACGGGCCTGCACCTGGAGCAGTGCCACCAGCGCCCGCACCTGCTCCTTCACCGTCTCCAGCCCAACCAGGGCATCGAGCTCAGCCTGCACCTCGGACAGTGGCCGGGCCGGGCCGGGCCGGGCGCCCATAAGATCGCCTACCAGGTCATCGACGCGTTCTGAACCTGGCAGCTTGAGCTGATTGGCCAGATGGCCAATGGTTTCCCTCAACTCATCGAGCGGATTGCGGCTTGCAGCCATACATCCACTGTAATCCCCGATCCGGCCGTAATGCCTTGGCCGAAAGAAACTAAGTATGCTTATGGCATGAGTTCTCCTGCCTCACTGCCTCAAGCCTCAGTGCGGGACACGGCCGCATTCATTGCTGAAGTGTTCCTCCCCACGGTGGCCAAAGGGCCCATCAAGAGGAGGCCCCGGATGGAAGCCGCCGCCGAACGGTTCGGGCTGGATGCCAGGGCCGTCGCCAGAATGCAGAAATTGAGCCGCACCTACCCGGAGGGTCCCCTCCTCCTGCGCCTGCCTTTCCGGAAGCAGGCCGTGGCCCTCCACCCCTCAGAGGTGCACCTGGTCCTGGAGAACTCGCCCGATCCCTTTTCTCCCGCCAGCAGCGAAAAGCGTGGCGCCTTGGCACATTTTGAACCTCGGAACGTGCTGATTTCCACGGGCGGGGAACGGTCTGCCCGCCGGGCGCTGCAGGAACAAGCCCTGGACGCACATAGTCCGGTTCACCATCTTGCCAGCCACTTCCTCCCAGTCATCAACGAGGAAGCCGGGCACCTCATCGCAGGGCTGGCGGAGGAGAAGCAGCTGGACTGGGAACAGTTTTCCGCCGCGTGGGACCGGGTTGTCCGACGGATTGTTTTCGGCAACAACGCCGCGGACGACGTTGATTTGACCGCGAAGCTTACGCGCCTGCGCAAGGATGCCAACTGGTCCTCCTTGAAGCCCATGCGCTCCACGACGCGCGCGGCCTTCCTATCGACAGTCCGCCAACGGATGCTTGCAGCAGAACCTGGCAGCCTGGCGCATTCCTTGAAGGCACATGATGGATCACCAAAGACGGCACCGACGGACCAGATTCCGCAGTGGCTCTTCGCTTTCGACCCGGCGGGCATGGCCACCTTCCGCACGCTGGCCCTCCTGGCATCCCACCGGCCCCAACTCCAAAGCGTCAGGCATGAACTTTCCCGGGACGCATCCGAGCACCACCATTTGCCCTACCTCCGGGCTTGCGTCCTGGAGTCGCTCCGGCTTTGGCCCACCACCCCCATGATCCTGAGGCAAACCACCCGGGAGGTTCAATGGCCCCACGGCATGATGCCGGGGAACTGCGGCGTCCTGGTCTTCGCACCCTATTTCCACCGGGACGCTCGAGCGATTCCGGGAGCTGAGCTATTTCAACCAGAGCTTTGGATCGGACAGGGCCCGGATCACAGTCCGGATTGGGCACTGGTTCCCTTCAGCGAAGGCCCGGTCCGTTGCCCCGGCCGGCAACTGGTCCTGATGCTGACAAGTGCCTTCCTGGCCCAGCTCGTAGAGCGCACGGATTTTCTCCTCAACGAGCCCAAGCGGCTGGAACCAACAGAACGTCTTCCGGCGAACCTCAATCCCTTCTCACTCAGTTTCACCCTTCACCCGCGAGAGGGACGGTGAAATGTCCGCGGGCCGGAAGCATAGCTTCGGCCAACCTGCCCACCATTCATTCCTGATTCACCGTGTGCTTTGGCGGGTACTAACAGGGAGAGTCCGATCACTGAATTGTCAGTCAGATCTGCGCGAGGGATGGAGAAGACCATGGACCAGAACGAAGCACCGTTGGTTGACGCCTTGGCCGATTACCACCGCCTGGACCGTTATGGCTTTACGCCACCCGGCCATCGCCAAGGGCGCGGCGCCGACCCCCGCTCCCTGGAAGTCATGGGTTCGGACCCTTTCCGCTCCGATGTCCTGTCCACGGCCGGCGTCGATGATCGTAAATCCTCAGGCGGGTACCTCAGCAAGGCGGAGGAACTGATGGCCGAGGCGGTGGGCGCGGACAAAGCGTTCTTCTCCACCTGCGGCAGCTCTCTTTCGGTCAAAGCCTCAATTCTGGCCGTCACCAAGGGCAGCGGCGATCTGTTGATCGGGCGCGACGCCCACAAGTCAGTGGTGGCCGGAATCATCCTTTCCGGTCTGCAGCCCCGATGGATCCGTCCCCAATGGGACCGGGACCTGCACATTGCCCACCCTCCGTCTCCAGAGGAAGTGGAGAAGATGTGGCAGCGATACCCGGACGCTGCTGCGGCCCTCATTACCAGCCCCACTCCTTACGGGACATGCGCAGATATCCAAAAAATCGCCGAGATCTGCCACTCCCGCGGAAAGCCACTGATCATCGATGAAGCATGGGGCGCGCACTTGCCATTCCACGATCGGCTGCCCACCTGGGCCATGGACGCCGGCGCTGACATCTGTGTGGTCAGCGTCCACAAAATGGGCATGGGCTTCGAGCAGGGTTCGGTCTACCACCTCCAGGGCAATCTTGTGGATCCCGTCCGCCTCAGCCAGTGCGCGGACTTACTCTCCACCACGAGTGCCAACGTCATGATCTATGCGGCCATCGACGGCTGGCGCCGGAAGATGGCCCTCGAGGGACAAACAGTACTGGAGAAGACCCTGGCTCTTGCCGGGAACGTACGAACCGGGCTCGATGCCTTGGACGGACTCCATGTTTTGGGACCCGAACTGGTGCGGGCCGAAGCATCCCATGACTTTGATCCCCTCCATGTCCTGATCGATGTCTCTGAGCTGGGCATTAGCGGCTACCAGGCAGCGGATTGGCTGCGTGATAAGTGCCGACTGGACGTGGGGCTCAACGATCACCGCCGCATCGAGGCGACCCTGTCCCAATCCGACGACGACAAGACCACCGCTCGGTTGCTCGAGGGCATGCGGCAGCTCATCGATGCGGCCCCGGACATGCCCGAACCGGCAAAGGTGGAGCTTCCGGCTCCGGAAGATCTGGAAATGGAAACCGTCCTGCTGCCCCGCGAAGCTTTCTTCGGACCCGTGGAAAATGTGCCGGCCGAAGAAGCTGCAGGCCGGATCGCGGCAGAACAATTGACGCCCTATCCTCCTGGAGTGCCGGCAATCCTTCCCGGCGAAAGAATCAACGCCGCGGTGGTCGAATACCTGCGCAGTGGAACTGCGGCAGGGATGGTCCTGCCGGATCCTGCGGATCCAACGGTGAAAACCATCAGGGTGGTGGCACACCAACGGGATCAATGATCCGGGCAAGGTCCGGTTCATGGACGCCCGGGGGTTTCACCGATCGCCATCTCCACGGCACTCTTGATGTATGAGGATCGCTTCAGGGCAGTTCAGCGCGGGGATCGATTCGCAGCGCAATCTCCAAGAGATCCTGCAGATGATGACATCGGCTGCCCGTGGGGGTGCTGAGCTGCTGGTTCTGCCCGAATCCTCTCTCTACGCCAGCAGCGAGCCGCCTGCAGCCTTGGCCCGGGCCGCCCAGCCACTGGACGGTCCGTTCATCAGCGCCATCGCAGCATCAGCCCGCGATCTGGAGCTCCCCGTGGTGGTGGGAACCACGGAAACGAACCCGGACGGCCTCCCCTTCAACACCGTCGTGGCGCTCGATGCACGCGGTTCAGTTCACGCGACATATCGAAAAGTCCACTTGTACGATGCCTTCGGATACACCGAAAGTTCCGGAGTCAGTCCAGGCACCATCACACCGCCGGAACTACTGGTTTTCGGTGCCCTGCGTTTGGGAATCCTGACATGCTACGACCTCCGCTTTCCCGAAAGCGCCCGATACCTGGTTGACGCCGGGGCGAACGTCCTGCTCCTCCCGGCCATGTGGATTGTGGGTCCGGGCAAGGAGGATCACTGGAGCACCCTGATCCGGGCCAGGGCCATCGAAAACACCGCCTATGTGATCGCAGCCAATCAAACAGGACCCCTCGCCACCGGATATTCCGTCATGGTGGACCCCTTTGGTGTGGTCATGGCCAGTGCCGGAGAAGCCCCGGAGGTCATTCATTCCGAGCTCACGGCCCAACGGATCAGAGAGGTCCGCGAGCGGGTCCCCTCGCTGCTGAACCGGCGTTTCACCGTGGTTCCCAAGCATCCGTGACAGCAAGAGGACGTGACCGGACTGACATCCGTTTTTGACATTCCCGAAATAAAATGCGGTGTCCCCTGTCCTAGAATTTAAGGGACGTTTTGCCCCGGAAGGACCCCATGGAAACCACAGACACAGCAGTAAAACCCGTCATTGGACTCACCACATACCTGGAACAGGCAGGTACGGACGGTTGCGGCACGGTGGAGGCCGCCTTCCTTCCGGAAACCTACCTGACTCCCCTGACCCGGGCTGGAGGGATCCCCGTCCTTCTGCCGCCGCAGCCGATCACAGCGGGGGTCATAGAGCTTCTTATCAGCCGTTTGGATGGCCTGGTGATCCCCGGCGGCTGGGACGTCGACCCCGCTCTTTACGGGCAGGAGCGCCACGAAAAGACCGATCAGCCACGCCCGGAGCGAGACGCCTGGGAGCAAGCGCTGATCCGGGAAGCCATCCGCCAGGACATCCCGCTGCTCTGCATCTGCCGTGGCGAGCAACTGCTGAACGTGACCCTCGGCGGCACCTTGCACCAACACCTCCCCGAGGTAGTGGGAAAGGACCTCTATCAAGCAGGCGGCTACCAGTTCACCTTGATTCCGGTGATGGTGCGGCCGGATTCTCTTTTGGCCCGCTTGACCGGACTGAGCCTGGATGCCGTACCGGTATCCCATCACCAGGCAGTGGACGCGCTCGGTGAGGGGCTTGTGGCCTCGGCATGGAGCGAGGACCGCATTGTCGAAGCGATCGAGTACCCGGAAAACACCTTCACGGTGGGCATTCAGTGGCACCCCGAGGAACTCCCTGAGGAATTCGGCCTGTTCCGGGGTTTTATCGAGGCAGCACGCGGAAAGTATCTGTCCCGTCTGCTCCCCGTGTCCTCGGGTCCTGCCTCGGAAGAACTCAGCGTCGCCCTTAGTGGGACACCGGCCCTGCCCTCAAGCCAACTGCCGACGCATTGACCACAGGTATTGCACGACTGTAGTTTTGCTTGCCCGAAATAACTAAGCATGCTTACTATAGGGGTGCTTTCGAGGTTAAGCAGTTAGCCCGCAGCTCTGCCGAGGAGCACCTGTGGATCACCACATCACCCCTCATACGAAGACCGCAGCAATGCACTTCAGCGACACGGCAGCAATGACGCCCGATGTCGCCGGCCTTGGCAGCCCATCCAAAGCAAGGAACAGCGATGTGCGGAATTGCCGGCGAAATAGCATTCAGCGGTAGGCGGGCCTCCAGGGATTCAGTCCTGGAGATGATGGGGGCAATGACCTCCCGGGGGCCGGACGGGCACGGCACCCGGGACGACGGTTGGGTAGTGCTGGGACACCAAAGGCTCAGCATCATCGACCTCTCCCCCGCTGGTGCGCAGCCCATGGTGGATGGTCACGTAGCCATCACATTCAACGGCTGCATCTACAACTACAAAGAACTTCGCCTGGAACTGGAGCCGGAGTTCACCTTCGAATCCACCTCGGATACGGAGGTGATCCTGAAGGCATATCAAAAGTGGGGCCAGGACTTCGTGCATCATCTGACAGGGATGTTTGCGATAGCGCTCACCGATACGCATCGCCGGGAAGTGCTTCTGGTCCGGGACCGCTTGGGAATCAAGCCCCTGTACGTGACCAACCTCCAGGGACGGATGCGGTTCGCTTCGACGCTTCCGGCGCTTGTGTCCTCCGGAGGAGTGGACACTTCCCTGGACGAGACAGCACTGCACCACTACCTCAGCTGGCACTCGATCGTCCCCGCTCCCAGGACCATCCTCAAAGGGGTTGCGAAAATTCCCGCAGCCACCGTCAGGACCGTCAAGGCGGACGGCACATGGCAGGACCATGAGTACTGGAAGCCGCAATATACACGCAACGAGCGATATTCCGGCTGGTCAGCCAAGGACTGGGAGGAAGCGGTCACCGATGCCCTCCGAACAGCAGTACGACGCCGGATGGTTGCCGATGTGCCGGTAGGCGTCCTTCTGTCCGGCGGGCTCGATTCAAGCCTGTTGGTGGCCCTGCTGGCAGAGGAAGGACAACACGGGCTCTCCACGTTCAGCATCGGATTTGACGGAGCCGGCGGAGATTCGGGCAACGAGTTCATCTACTCAGACCGGATTGCCGAAACGTTCGGCACCAGGCACGAGCGGCTCCACATCAGCACAGCTGACTTTGCCCCCGCCATCCCGGCTGCCGTGTCCGCGATGTCCGAGCCCATGGCCAGCCACGATGTCACCGCATTCCATCTCCTATCCGAAGCTGTCTCGCATCATCTGAAAGTGGTTCAGTGCGGCCAAGGGGCAGATGAGGTATTTGCCGGCTACCGGTACCATCAGCCCCTCGCGTCCGTGCCTCGGGACCAGGCTTTGAGCACTTTCACTTCCGCCTTTGTGGACCATACGAACCACCAAGTTGCTGACATGGTGGAGCCGGAATGGTGGACAGGAAAAGATGCCAGCCGGGACCTCCTCGCCGCCCACCTCGCCCAACCCGGCGCCGACACCGCATTGGATGCCGTGCTGCGCTTGGATACACATCTGCTCATGGTGGACGATCCCGTCAAGAGACTAGATAACATGTCCATGGCGTGGAGCATTGAGGCCCGGGTTCCCTTCCTGGACCAGCATCTGGTGGAACTCGCTGCTGCCTGCCCGCCCGGGCTCAAAGCATCACAGGGGGGCAAAGGCATCCTCAAGAATCTGGGACGCAAGGTTCTGCCCAAAGAAGTGGTGGACCGGCCCAAAGGATACTTCCCCGTACCAGCACTAAGACACTTGGAGGAACCATTCCTCTCCCTGGTAGGCGAGGCCCTTCATGCGCCCGAGGCCAAGCAGCGAGGCCTTTTTCGCTCCGACTTCGTCGAAGGGCTGCTGGCTAATCCCAACGAGCGCCGGACCCCCGTGAACAGCAACGTCCTGTGGCAGGTGGCGCTTCTGGAAATGTGGCTCCAAAGCCATGGTGTGGGCTGATGCCGGTAATCGAGTACCTCAGGGAGGCTGTGGAGGCCGATTTTGCCGAAACCACACTCCAGCTTTCGGAGTTGGTACGTACACCAGCCATTGCGTGGGACGCCTATGATCCCGGCGAGTTGGACACGGCTGCCTCGCAGGTAGCCGGGCTCCTTCGAAAAGCCGGGCTGGCCGACGTCGTACTTCTTCAAGCGCCGCGCCCTGACGCACAACCGGGTGCCCCCGCGGTGGTGGGCCGCAAGCCCGCGCAGGCTGGCAAGCCCACCATTCTGCTGTACGCGCACTACGACGTCCAACCTGTTGGTGACCTGGCGCTGTGGAATAGTCCCCCATTTCACATGGTGGAACGGGACGGACGATTCTGGGGCCGCGGCGTTGCAGACAACAAGGCCGGGGTGATCCTCCATGTCGCCGCCCTTCGCGCCGCCATGCGCGTCCTCGGTGATGAGTTGGGCGTGGGTATCACCGTGCTCATCGATGGTGAGGAGGAAGTGGGATCGCCCAGCCTGCCCGTACTGCTGCAGGACCATCCCGCCCTGCTCAACGCCAATCTTGTGGTGGTGGCCGACTCCGGGAACTGGCAGGTCGGGATACCTGCGCTGACCACAAGCCTGCGTGGCTTGATTTCGGGGACCATTGAAGTCCGGACCCTGGAGCACGCGCTGCATTCGGGCACGTACGGCGGTCCGCTGCTGGATGCCGTGACGGTTCTATCATGGCTGATCACCACACTGCATGACGACGACGGCGCTGTGGCCGTGCGCGGTTTGCCCGTTTTTGAACCGGAATCCACCCGGAGCCCTGTTCCGCAGTTCGACGAAACAATGTTCCGAAGGGACGCCCGGGTGCCGCCGGGCACCATCCTTGCGGGGCGCGGAACCTTGGCATCCCGCTTGTGGAACAAGCCGGCGCTGTCCATCATCGGCATGGACGTGCCTTCGATCGCAGAATCCTCCGACACACTGTTGCCCGTGGCCAAAGCCAGGCTCAGCCTGTCCCTGGCCCCGGGTACCAATACTTCCGAGGCCATGGAAGCGGTCAGGCAGCATGTTGAAGGTCTCTCCCCCTTTGGGGCGGATGTGCGCTTTATCCCCGGCGGCAGGACGGAGGGCTTCGCCGGCGATTCTTCCTCGGCAGCAGGACAAGCCATGCTTTCTGCCATGACTGAGAGCTGGGGAGTGCCGGCGGTGTGCATGGGGGTGGGAGGTTCAATCCCGGTAGTGGACATGCTGGCCAGGCTTTGCCCGGAGGCCGATGTGCTGATCACTGGTGCCGAAGACCCTGATTCCAGGGCGCACGGGGCCAACGAGTCGATTCATGCAGCCGACTTCCAGAAGGGAATCGTTGCCGAAGCGCTGCTTCTGGCCCGTATGAATTCCGCTCCCTGACAATGCCTGGGTGGCCCTACTCCTCGAAATGTGCGGTGACTTGCCGTTCGCCCGCAACGGAGGCAACAATGGACGCGGCAACGTCATGGAGCTTGATATTGCGATGACTGGATGAGTCAGCGATGATCCTGAATGCCGCCTCCCGGCCGCAACGGTTCTGTGCCATCACGATTCCCACAGCGTTATCGATGACCGTACGGGACTGCATGGCCGACGTGAGGTCATCGCGGGTGTGCTTCAGGTGAGCGATCCTCAGGGCCAGCCTTAGTGAGACAGCCCCATGTTCAGCGAACGCTTCCGCCGCCAGGATGCGGGGCTCTCCAAACCCTGCGGTGGGAACGCAGTAAAGGTTCATGACAGCTTCAGCTTCGCCTGCGAGTTCCAATGCTACTGCCAGGATGGATCCAATGCCCTCCTTCCTGACGGCCTTCATGTACTGGGGCCAGCGGGTCTCGGCAGCGGTATCAGCAACGTAAACGACGCTCCTGTCGCGCAGCGCGGTCAGGCACGGCCCGTCCCCGAAACTATTTTGAAGAGTGTCCAGACGGCGGGCCCGCTCATCACTGCTGGCCGCGACAACTCCTCTTTTTCGCCTGACGACGGTAACGCCGCACATCACTTTTTTTGTATCGGTGGAAAACCTCGATGCCGAAAGGGAGGAGAAGTGACACAGAAAATCTCCAACGTCCGGGCTGTCCAGGACCATGTCCTGCAACGTGCACCCAAGATCAGGACCAAGCCCGGGATCGATTGCGGTGATGTCCAGGGCCTGTGCCTGCTGATGCTTGCTCATAGCTCTGAAACCCTCTCGGCTGATTGCAATAAATACATTGTGTCTGCTTCCAGTCAGTTACTAAAGGGGTTCCGGCTTACTTCGCTGGAGCAGCGGAACACTGCATTGAGAACGCGGCCATTAGCATCCCGTTCACATCGGTTGTGGTTTGGGCGTTTCGGCATCCCCGACGGGCGATTCGTATCTAGGTAACTGACACTCCCTGGGCCGAGGCTTGAAGGACAGCATCACCGCCCTACCAAGGAGATTGAAGTGACTACTTACAACCTGGCCCTGATCGGTTTCGGAGGCGTCAACCGCGCCTTGGCAGAACTGATCCGCGACGAGCCCCGGCGATTCGCTTCCCTCGGATTCGAGCTCCGCGTCGTAGCCATCACCGACCTTGCCTTCGGATCGCTCGTGCAGGGCGACGGCATCGACCTTGCAGCTGTCCTGGCCATGCCGCGCGGATCATCCTTCGACGGGCTCCCGGGCGGTAGTTCCGACCCCCGCAACGAAGATGTCATCAAGAACAGCCCTGCAGACATCGTCGTCGAAGCGACCTTCACCAGCCCGATCGACGGCGAACCGGCAGTTTCGCACGTGAGGTGGGCCATTGAGTCCGGCAAGCATGTAGTGACCACCAACAAGGGACCCGTGGCCCTGAAGGGAATCGAACTGAGCAAACTCGCTGCCGGGAATGGCGTCCGCTTTGAGTACGAAGGCGCCGTGATGAGCGGCACGCCCGTGATACGTCTGGCACACAAAATGCTCGGCGGGCTTGATGTAACTGCAGTGCAGGGAATTCTGAATGGAACCAGCAACTACGTGCTGGGCCGCATGGAAGCAGGGCTGGGCTTGGACGAAGCCATTGCCGAAGCCCAGGATCTCGGATATGCAGAGGCTGACCCCACCGCGGATATTGGCGGCTCTGACGTCCGGCTCAAAGTTGCCATCCTGGCGAACGAACTGCTCGGCGCCACCATCGACCCCGGCGATGTAGCGACCACCGGCATCCAGGACATCACGAGCGAGGACGTAGCCGCGGCACTGGCAAACGGACTGCATTGGAAATTGGTTGGTGAAGCCCGCCGTGAAGCCGACGGCCGGGTCGTCGCAACCGTGCAGCCACTGGCTCTGGCGGCTGACCACCCCCTTGCCGGCATTTCCGGTGCCACCAACGCCGTTTCCTTCAGCACCGACCTCCTTGGACCTGTCACGGTTTCGGGTCCGGGAGCCGGTCGCGTCGAGACTGCCTACGCCCTGATTTCCGACATCATGGCGGTCAACGAATTCGCCAAAGGAGCCGTCCGTGCCTGAAACAGCCATTGCCGAAACCAACTCTCCGGTAACAACCCATGAACTGGTGGTGCGCAACAAGTTTGACGGTACAGTCCTTGCCACCTTGGATCAGTGCTCCGAGGCGGGCGTCAGGGTGGAGCTCATTCGCGCAGCCGCGGCCGCTCCGAATGCTGCAGCGATGCCGCGACATGAGCGCGGCCGGATTCTCGATACCGCCGCGGAGCTTCTTCAGGAACGAGCCGGGATGGTGGCCGAACTGATCGTTGCCGAAGCCGGAAAGACCATCAAGCAGGCCCGCAAAGAAGTCTCCCGCGCAGTGAACACCCTCAAACTCTCCGCTGCGGAAACACGCCGGAACGTTGGAGAAGTTGTTCCGTTCGACTCGTTTGCCGGTTCTGAGAACCGGCAGGGTTGGTTCACCCGTGAACCACTGGGACTCATCGCGGCGATCACCCCCTACAACGACGCCTTGAACCTCGTGGCCCACAAACTCGGCCCCGCGGTAGCCGGCGGCAACACCGTCATCCTCAAGCCCTCCCAACTGACCCCGCTCACGGCCATCCTCCTGGTTGACCTGCTGCAGGAAGCAGGCCTACCCACCGAGTTCATCACCGTTGTCCTGGGTGACCGCACCATCGCGCAAACGATCATCTCCTCCAAACTGGTCCGCATGGTCTCCTTCACCGGAGGTTTCGCCACCGGGCGTGCCATCGCGGCGAACGCCGGCATCAAGCGCTTGTCCATGGAACTCGGCGGCAACGCACCGGTCATTGTCTTCGACGACGCCGACCTTTCCACCGCCGTCGAAGCCTGTGTTTCCGGTTCGTTCTGGGCAGCGGGCCAGAACTGCATCGGCGCCCAGCGGATCCTCGTCCAGCGATCAGTCTTTGATGCCTTTGTACAGGACTTCACCGAACGAACCGCGGCGCTGAAGACCGGCGACCCCCGCGCCGAACAGACCGACGTCGGGCCCATGATCAGCAACGCCGCCGCAGCCGAAGCCAAACGCAAGATCGACGCGGCGGTTTCAGCTGGTGCGCAACTGCTCACCGGTGGAACCCTCACCGGGCCGGTCCTCACACCTGCTGTGCTCACCGGAGTGCCCCGCAACTGCGAAGCCTGGAGCGAGGAACTCTTCGCCCCTGTGGTTTTAGTGGAACCCTTCGACACCGCCGAGGAAGCCATCGATCTGGCCAACGACAGCGAATATGCGCTGCAGGCCGGAGTCTTCACGAAAGACCTGGGCCGGGCCTTGGCCACCGCCAAGGCAATCGACGCCGGCGGGGTCATGATTAATGACTCCTCCGACTACCGACATGACGCAATGCCGTTCGGCGGATCCAAGTACGGCAGCATGGGCCGCGAAGGCGTCCACTTCGCCTACGAGGAAATGACCCAGCCCAAAGTCATCGCGATCGCCTCATGATCACAGGAGTCAGGATCGAGCGGGACAGCCTGGGGTCTCTGGCTGTCCCGCACTCCGCACTGTGGGGAATCCACACCGAGCGGGCCATCCTCAACTTCCCCATCAGTGGAATTCCCTTGGGAACCCACCGCCACTTGGTCCAGGCACTCGCCTTCGTCAAGAAAGCCGCAGCCCTCACCAACACCGGGCTGGGACTCCTCCCGGCAGACATAGGCAACGCCATCGCTTCAGCCTGCGACACCGTGGCCGCCGGCGACGTCGACCACGCATTCCCGGTGGACGTCATCCAAGGCGGCGCGGGAACATCGACCAACATGAACGCCAACGAGGTCATCGCCAACCTCGCACTGGAAGCCCTGGGGCACCCGCGGGGTTCCTACGATGTAGTGGACCCGATCGGGCACGTCAACAAATGCCAGTCCACCAATGACGTCTACCCGACGGCGGTGCGCCTGGCCTTGGTGTTCGCGTTGGAGGATCTGCTGGAGCGTCTGGCCTTGCTTTCGGCAGCGTTCGCTGAGCGCGGCGAGGCGTTCGCCTCCATCCCGAAAGTTGGACGCACCCAACTCCAGGATGCTGTGCCGATGACCCTGGGACAGGAGTTCACAGCGTTCTCCGTGACGCTTGAGGAAGACCAGCGCCGGCTGCGCGAGGCGGCCGCGTTGTTACTCGAGTGCAGCCTCGGCGCCACAGCCATCGGCACCGGGATCACTGCTGATCCCCGGTATGTTGCAGGCATCATTGACCAGCTTTCAGACGTGAGCGGGGTGCAGTTGGTCCGCGCCCATGACTTCATCGAAGCGACGTGGGACACCGGTGCGTTCATGACGTTTTCCGGAGCGCTTAAACGCACCGCCATCAAGCTCTCCAAAATCTGCAGTGACCTCCGGCTGCTCTCCAGCGGACCACAAACAGGATTGGGCGAGATCCTGCTCCCTCCACGCCAGGCAGGCTCCTCGATCATGCCCGGGAAAGTCAACCCGGTGATCCCGGAGGTGGTCAACCAGATTGCGTTCCTGGTGGCCGGGGCCGACCTCACCGTCACCATGGCTGCGGACAATGGACAGCTTCAGCTCAACGCCTTTGAACCGGTGATCGCCCATACCCTGTTGCAATCACTGAACTGGCTCACCAATGGGACCGATGTGTTGCGTGACCTTTGCGTCGAGGGCATCGAAGCGAATGAAGCTTTGCTGAGGTCCCGTGCAAGAGCCTCCACGGCGCAAGCCACTGCACTGCTTCCACTGGTGGGCTACGCCGTGGCAGCAGAACTCTCACACCGCGCTCTTGCCTCAGGGCAAAGCGTCCTCGACCTCGCTGTCGATGAAGGCCTGCTCCTGCCTGAACAGGTCCAAGGCTATGAGGCGGCAGGGTGAAAGCGGCCTTCCCTTCCTCCCCCTGCCGCGAAAGGTCAGGTCCGGTGCCGGCCCCTCCGACGGTCCAGCAACGAGGTCATCACCGCGAGGGCGATAAGACCGGATGCCAGGAACAAGGGAAGCTGGGTGGCAGGGGCAATGAGTGCCCCTGCCAGTGCCGTCCCGGCCGATCCGGCCGTGATTTTCAGGGCCCCGATCCACACGAATACCTGGCCCCGCGCAGCGGTTGGCGCGTATTCGCTGCGCGCGGCCAGAGTGGACGCGAAGAAGTAGGAATTCAGTACTCCGGCACAGGCAAAAGCTGCAACCGCCAGCGGGAACTCACCGGCAACAGCTGCACCGCACAAAGCAACCGCGACGGCGGCAGCCAGCCACGTCATCAGCGGATCCGCGTCGGTTTTCAGTGGTCGGATCATGACTCCGGCTGAACCCAGGAGTCCGCCGAGCCCGTAACCGGCTGTCAGGATACCGGCTGCAGCCGGGGCAACCCCCAAGTCCCCAGTTGAGGCCACCGCAGTAATCGGCAACGCCGCCACTGACAGCGCCACGATCACCGTCATATACAGGGTGCGCCTCAGCGGGCCGCTGGAGACCATTATCAGCAACGTCCGGCCAGGCCGGGGAACCTCAGCGGCGATCGAACCCGGGGGCGAGTAAGGCAGGAGCCTGATCAAGGCGGCCGCCACGAACGTCAATGCCGCGAGCATCAAGGCTGCCGTAGCCGGATTGACCCAGGCAGAGACCGCCGCAACCAAGGATGGCCCGATTGTCCCGCTGATCCCGTAGGTGGCCACATCCCAGCCCTGAGCACGCCTTTGGCTGGTCCTGCCGGGTCCTGCGATTGCTGCCAGCCTGCTGCTGATACCGCCCGTCAGGAGGGGACCGACCAGTCCGGAGGCAATGAGCAACACGCCGGGGACGACGGGCGGCGCTACCGGGAAGAGGAGAACGGCGGCTGCCAGGGTGGCCCCGTGGACCACACATGCCCACGCAATCACCGTCCTGCCATCCTTGGCTGTATCCAGGCTGCGCGCAACGAGTGGTCCGAAGAGGTGCGGAGCCGTGATGCACGCTCCCAGAATTCCGGCCACCCAACCGGGCGACCCACTGGTGGTCGCCAATAAGACGATGGCTACAACGGCACCGCCATCGCCACTTCGAGCCAGGGTGGCAGCCAGCACATAGCGGGCAAGGCCGCCTGCTGCCCCCTGCTGCTCCATCCTTGGTTGACTGTTTTTCCTTGATGATTGAAGGGCCCCAATCCCCCTCCTTGCCGGGGCAATTCGATACTGACCCAACTGCTAAGCCTCCAAACCACAGCGCCGAATGGCCTCGGCCACCTTTTCCCGCCCCTCGGAATCCAAACCGTGGAGGGGCAGTGGCAATGCCGAGGACGGCACGATGCCAAGATCCTCGGCCAAAGCCGCAGTCACCCGCAGGCTTCCATAGGTGCGGAACAGGGACCAGACGGGTTCCAGGGCCGAGGAAGCGGCCAATGCCAGATCACTTCGACCCGCCACAGCGTGGTCAACAAGAACCCTGGCCTGGTGGGGCAACACCCCGGCTATCACCGAGTACCAAACATTGCATCCCGCCAGCAGCGCCTCGGCAGCGATCCAGTCACCGCTGATGCCAAGTGATGTTCCCTGCGGCAAGCCCGTCTTGAGCCTGGTCATCCTGGCAGCAACTTCCCCTGCTGCGGGCGGAGGAATCTTGATGGAGGCTATCCCCGGGATTCCTGCGATCCTGGAGTGCAGGTGGTCACTGAATGTGAAACCGGTGGTGCCCGGGTTGTCGTACACAACGATCGGAAGATCAGACTCCGCCGCTACGGTATCGAAGAGTCCGAAGACCTCCGCCTCCGAAAGCCGCTGGTAGGACACGGGGGCCAGCAGCAAAGCTGAAGCGCCGGCGCCTTGGGCATCACCGGCAAACATCAGGACGTCCCGTGTGCGAACGGCCCCAATTCCGGCGAGGACGGGGACGCCGCCGGAAGCCTCCACCGCGACCTCCAAGACCGACCGCCGCTCCTCCCGGGAGAGGTATGCGTAGTTTCCCGTTGAACCAAGAACACCCAGAGAGTCCACACCGGCCTGAGCTGCACGGTCCACCACCTTGGCGAGGGCACGGAGGTCCACCCTTTCACCAGCCATGGGGGTGAGGGGGAATGCGCTGAGGCCGTTAAACACTGGTTCCTGCTTTCATCGTGCTGCAACGAGGCAGCGCTTATGTGTCACAGTCCATGCTTCCAAAGGCCTTGGTCCTACACTAGGTCCAAGAAACAAGAAGTCCGGAGGTCCAAGTGAGTGAAGCCGAACTACCGATCGAGTTGGACAGGAGCGGCCCCGCTTCCCTCGCAGCCCAGGTGGCCAGCCAATTGCGGGTGGCCATCCTCAACGGCGTTTTGCAGCCGGAGCATACACTTCCCTCTACCCGGCGCCTTGCCGTGGAATTGTCGGTCTCCAGGGGTGTGGTGGTGCGTGCCTTCGAACAACTGTCCGGCGAGGGGTTCCTGGAGGGCAACGGTGCGGGCGGCACCAAAGTGGCCGTCCGCCCGGATATGCACCCACGCCCTGCCCAAGTCAGGCAACCTTCCAGTGCCCGGCCCAAGGCTGACGTCATAGACCTCACGCCGGGCCGCCCCTCTGGATCACCGTTTCAAGACAGGCAATGGCGCAGCTCCTGGAAATTGGCCGTAGCGGAGGAAGGCAAGGTCCAACTTCCGCCGGCATTGGGAACCTGGGCGCTTCGAGAAGCCGTGGCTGACCATTTAGCCGTTTCCAGGGGCCTGGCCATCGATGCTGATGGTGTCATCATCACCGCCGGAACCAGTGATGCACTGCAGCTCATCGTGGCCATGCTCCGCACCCGGGTGGCTCGTCCGAACATCCTGGTTGAAGACCCGGGGTACCCCACCGCGCGCCGGGTCATGACAGCTGCCGGGGCCCGGATCAATACAGTCCCTGTGGATGAGAACGGTCTTAGGGCCTCTCAGTTGGCCGGCTTAAAGAGCACGCCGGACGCAGTCCTGGTAACACCCAGCCATCAGTATCCCCTGGGTGGCAGGATGGCGGTTCAGGAAAGAATCGGGTTGCTTCATTGGGCCGGACACCACAACGTCCTTGTGCTTGAAGACGATTACGACAGCGAATTTCGACACAGCAGAATGCCCCTCCCGGCAGTGGCATCCCTCCCCGGCACCGCCGACGTCGTCCTGCTTGGAACGTTTTCCAAGAACCTCAGCCCGTGGCTACGATGCGGTTACCTGGTGGTTCGGGGTAATGCCGGCCAACGGATCAAAGCCACACGGGAAGCTCTGGACACGCCGGTGGCCGGCGTACTGCAGTCCGCGATCGCTCACTACATCAAGGGTGGTGGCCTTTCCCGTCACGTCACCCGAGCCAGGCGCGAATACTCCCATCGCCGATCCCTTCTCATTGACCGGCTTGGTCA
This sequence comes from Arthrobacter sp. R3-55, assembly GCF_054161505.1. NCBI lineage: Bacteria > Bacillati > Actinomycetota > Actinomycetes > Micrococcales > Micrococcaceae > Arthrobacter > Arthrobacter sp. R3-55. Next base: position 2,414,737 of record NZ_CP096423.1, read on the forward strand.
CAGAAAAGACCTGGAGCTCTCAGCCTTGGATGGCGGGCTGCACGCCGTGGTGCATTTCAAGGCCCCGGAGGCAACTGAAGTGGCGGCCAAGGCCTTGGCCCAGGGTGTGCTGGTGGTACCCCTCGCCGCATATTACGCTGATCGCCAGGCCGAGAACGGGCTCGTTCTGGGCTATGGTGCCGTGTCCGATCTGCAGCTCTCCAAAGCTTTGGCTATCCTGTCCGGCCTCATGGGATCAGGGGCTTAGGTGATACGAGGGCACTTGGGGACTGACGATCGCACGATCGGCGGCAGCCTTTTCACAGCCGCATCTTCCAGGTGACTAGGCTGGGTGCATGGCGACAGTAATCCTCGTGCGGCACGGCCGCACCACAGCCAATGCCACTGGACTGCTGGCGGGACGGGCCCCGGGCGTGAGCCTGGACAAGCTCGGGCTTGAACAGGCGGGCCTTACAGCCCAGCGGCTCGCAGCCGTGCCGGTCGTCGGGGTGGTGTCGAGCCCCTTGGAGCGTTGCCGGCAGACCGCCCAGCTGATCATCGATCGCCAGCCCGGTTCGCCTTACGCGCCGCTCGAGGACGATCTCGTGGAATGTGACTACGGCCAGTGGCAGGGCCGGGCACTCAGTGATCTTGCAACCGAAGACTTATGGCCGGTAGTACAAACGCAACCATCCGCCGTCGTGTTTCCCGGCGGCGAATCCATGGCCGCAATGCAGGCCAGGTCCGTGGCAGCGATTCGACGCCACGATGCAGCCTTCGAAGCCGAGCACGGGCCGGGAGCGGTGTGGGTGGCGGTGAGTCATGGAGACATCATCAAGTCGATCCTCGCCGACGCGCTTGGCATGCACCTTGACCTTTTCCAGCGCATCAGCGTGGCCCCCGCCTCCGTGTCGATTGTGCGCTACGGCGTTGATCGGCCCAGCGTCCACGCGACCAACACCGATGCCGGCGATCTATCCTGGCTCTCCAACGGCATCCATTCCGGCGACGCACCGGTGGGCGGCGGCGCAGGGCAGAACGCGCCGTGACCCTTATGTGCCTAAAATACTGACATGCCTACACGTGTTCACGAGTTTGCCTGGCCTGATCGGGTTGTTGTTGGCACCATTGGTCTTCCAGGGGCGCGGACGTTCTACCTGCAGGTGCGCGCAGGTAAACAGCTCGTGAGTATTGCCTTGGAGAAGCAGCAGTCGGCCCAGCTGGCAGAGAAAATCGACGAAATACTCGACCAGCTCATCACTGTTAAGGGCAACCCCTTTAGTGTTCCGACGAGTACCCCCATTGAGCTGGTCGACAACGAGCCCCTTGAGGCCGTCGAAGAGCAGTTCCGTGCGGGGGCCATGAGTTTGGGCTGGGATCCAACCACGGCGCAGGTCGTCATAGAGGCCTACCCCATTTCAGACATCGATCCCGACGACGACGATCCTCTGGTCGAGGACGCATCCGGCGACTCCGAAATGCTGCTGGTGCGCATGCCTGTGGGCACCGCCCGCGCGTTCGCCAAGCGCACACGGGAAATCGTCGAAGCCGGGCGCCCTACGTGTCCACTGTGCGGTTACCCCATGGATGCCGACGGACACAGCTGCACCCTTCCCGAGCTCTGATGCCGGCGCCGGACCTGGTAAACGCCGAGCTGACGCTCACCGGCCGCATCACGACGGCTTCAAATGCTACATTCCTGGGCAGCATCGGCGACGCCACTGTGGTTTACAAGCCCATGGCAGGCGAAAGCCCGCTGTGGGACTTTCCCGATGGCAACCTCGCTCACCGGGAGGTGGCCGCTTATTTGGTATCGCAGGCGTTGGGCTGGGATATCGTTCCACGCACCTGGCTACGAGATGGCCCTTTGGGCGAAGGGATGGTCCAACTCTGGAAGGACCAAGACCCTGCCAAACGGGCCGTGGAGCTCGTGGCAGCGGACGACGCTCCGGAGACAGGCTGGAGACACGTGCTCGAAGGTCAGGATGAGAAAGGCCGAACCGTCGCCCTGATTCACGAAGACTCTCCGGCGCTCAGGCGTATGGCCGTCTTTGACGTGATAGTCAACAACGCCGACCGCAAGGGCGACCATATTCTTGCCATGACCGACGGACACCGGCACGGCGTGGACCACGGACTGACGTTCCACCATCACCACAAACTGCGCACCGTCTTGTGGGGATGGCTGGGAGAGGCTTTGGCTCCTGAGGAAATCGAAGGCATCGATCACCTCACCGAGGAGCTGAACGATGGGCTGGGCCGCGACTTGGCAGACCTCATCAGCGCCGAAGAAATCGCCTCCCTTGCCACACGCTGCGCGCGGTTGCGCTCAACAAAACGTTTCCCCGCACCGAGCGGTGAAATGCCTGCGGTGCCTTGGCCGCTGTTCTAGGAAACCTTCTCCGAAGGAACTCCAAAGCGACATTCTGTACCGTGGACGGCGATGGCAATACTTTCTTCCAGTTGGACGGAAAGTTCGCCTACGCCCTCTATAAATACACCTGCTGACCGGCAGGAACGCCAGTTCCATGACGGGTGGGCGTCAGCGAGGGCACATGGTGATTAGTTCACCTCTGCCCCTGCCGACGCCCACCTGGCGTCGTCGCGACGCTAACCCGCCAGTCCAGCGAGGAGGAAGATTGCGGCGGCCAGCACGAAGCCCATCACACCAATGAGGGTCTCCATGACGGTCCAGGTCTTCAGGGTGGTCTTGACGTCCATGTCGAAGAAACGGCCTACAAGCCAGAAGCCGGAGTCGTTGACGTGGGAGACCACCACGGAACCCGCGGCGACGGCGATCACCAGCGCGGCGATTTGCATGCCGTTCAGTCCGGCCACCGCCACGGCCGGCGCAATGAGGCCCGCTGTAGTGGTGAGGGCTACTGTGGCAGAGCCTTGGGCAATGCGCAGGATGGCCGAGATCAGGAAGCCGGCCAGGATCAACGGGATGCCCAGATCACCCAGGACATCGGCGAGTGCCGTTCCGATGCCGGAAGTGCGCAGGACGCCGCCGAACATGCCGCCGGCACCAGTGATCAGGATGACGGAACAAACCGGCCCCAGGGACGATTCAAGGAGCTTCTCCAGATCCCCGGCATCTTTTCCGCGCTTGGCACCCAGGACGAACATAGCTACGACAACCGCGATCAACAGTGCCACGGGGGTTTCACCGAGGGTGCGCAGAACCTGGAACCACTGTTCTTTTTTGACGCCCTCGCTCAAAACGCCGGAGGATGCAAGTGTGTTCAGCCCGGTGTTCATGAAGATCAGGACCAACGGCAGGAGCAGCAGTCCTACGATGGTGCGGAATCGGGGCGGGTTTGCCTCCGCTTCAGCGCTTGCGTGTCCCAGGATTTCCGGAACCGGCAGCACCAGCTTCTTTCCGGTGTACAGGCCAAAGAGGTAAGCGGCGATGTACCACGTGGGGATGGCGACGAGCAGACCGGCGATCGTTACCAAGCCTATGTTTGCCTCGAAAAAGGCCGAAGCGGACACCGGCCCCGGATGCGGCGGCAGGAAGATATGCATCACGGAAAACGCGCCGGCAGCGGGAAGCCCATAGCGGAGCACTCCCCCACCGAGACGGCGGGCGACAGCGAAGACGACCGGCAGCATGACCACAAGGCCGGCATCGAAGAAGATGGGGAAGCCAAAGATCAGAGAGGCGAGCCCCAAGGCGAAGGGGGCGCGTTTTTCACCGAAAAGGCCAATAAGGTAGTCTGCCAGCACCTTGGCGCCGCCGCTGGTTTCGACGATGCGACCTAGCATGGCGCCCAAGCCAACAAGGAGTGCCACGGTGCCCAAGGTGGTGCCGAAACCGTTGATCAGCACGGGAACCACTTGGTTGGCAGGGATTCCAGTGGCAAAAGCAGTGGCCAGGCTGATGAGGATCAGCGCGAGCAGCGCGTGCATCCGCAGCTTGATGATCAGGAACAGCAGCGCACCGATGGCCGCCGCGGCGATAAGCAGCAGGGGCCCGGCCCCCAGCGTTTGGGTCCATCCTTCGATGACCATGATTCTCCTTTGAAACAGTATTGATGGGGTTAAGACGAAAAGCTGGTTACGGCGCCTGGTCCGCGGTGAGCTTCAGTGAAGCGATGATCGCTCCAACCAGTTCTTCCGGGGACTTGGAGATGTCCAGCCGGAGACTTCCGGCACCAAGTTCGTCCTCGCTGAGCGGTTCCAGAGTTGCCAACTGGCTGGGAAGGAGCGTCGGCGGCATGAAGTGCCCCTCGCGGCCCTGCATGCGTTGGCTCAGGAGATCCGCTTCGCCATGGAGGTGCAGGAAGACAACGTGCCCTTCAGCCTGGGCGAGCAATTCCCGGTAGCTTTTCTTGAGGGCAGAGCAGGTCAGCACGGTACTCTCGCCGGCTTGGGCTTTGGTGCTCATCCACTGCTGGATTTGCCGCAGCCAGGGCCAGCGGTCCTCGTCCTGGAGGGGAATGCCCCGGCTCATCATCTCGATGTTGGACTGCGGGTGGAACTCGTCCGCTTCCGCGCATGCCCATCCGAGCCGCTGGGACAGGGCTGCTGCAATGGTGGACTTGCCGGAACCGGCAACTCCCATCACCACGAGGTGGGTGGGGGGATGATCCATGGTTACCTCCGAAGACGCCGTTGGCTAAGTGAAGAAGGGTGCGGCGCATCTCACGTTGAAACGCCACGTAGATAAGGTAGCACCATTCGGGCGAATAAATAGTATTTATTCGTGGCACAGGTCATACCTTTGCGTTTTTTGACGCTACGATGAGGGCGTGCAGCAGCACAGGGAAAGGCAGGGAGAATGTCGACGGCGACACTACAGTACGCGGCCTATCTTCAGGGCGGAGCGTCTCCTGCCATGCACGAACGAGTGCTGGAGGCTGTTGGCACAGCCATAGCCTCAGGTGAATTGGCGCCGGGAGGCCGGCTCACCTTGGAGGGGATCCAGCAGGAATACGGCATCTCCCGGACCGTGGCCCGCGACACCATGAAGGTCCTTGAGTCCATGAACCTGGTGTACTCGCGGCGCCGTGTGGGCATAGTGGTGCGGGAGCGCCACCTGTGGAATGTCTTCGATCCCAAACTGGTCCGCTGGCGGCTTGCCTCGGACCGCCGCGAGAACCAGTACAGCAGCCTCACCGAGCTGCGCATCGCCGTCGAGCCCATTGCAGCTGCTGCGGCAGCGCGCCGGGCCAGTGCCGCTGAGCGTGCCCGGTTGGTTTCCCTGGCTGCGGATTTGCGACGACTGGGTGAAGCCGGCGAGTTGGAGGCCTTCCTTGCCACTGACATTGAGTTCCATTGCCTGCTGCTCCGAAGCTGTGGCAATGAGATGTTCCAAGCCTTGGAAGGCATGGTGACAGAGGTGCTCACCAGCCGGACACGCCAGGGCCTCATGCCCTTCAAACCCAGGTCCGAAGCCCTTGACGCCCACCAGGACGTGGCCGCCGCGGTGGCTGGAGGGGATGCAACGGCAGCTGAGGCTGCCATGCATCACATCCTGGATGAAGTACGCAACGCCATGGACCTTCACTAGGCGCAAAAGAGGACCCGTCCTTGGGAAGGGCCGGCCATCCCCGGGGTTGAGAAGTCAGGGAACGGGGACGAACCCGAGTTGCTTGTCCACGATGTTCTGCAGTGGTTCACCGCGGCTGAACCGCCCGAGGTTTTCCAGGAACAGCTTCCCTAGATCGTCAAGGTAATCCTCGGTGTCGCCGCTCATGTGCGGGGTGAGGATGACGTTCTCCATGCTCCAGAGAGGGTGTTCCACAGGCAATGGTTCCGGGTGCACTACATCGAGGGCTGCCCCGGCAATGGTTCCCGAGCAGAGCGCATCCACCAGCGCGTCGGTTTGCACCAGTTCGCCACGGCCCACATTGATCAGGTGGGCCGTTGGCTTCATCGCGGAGAGGACGTCAGCGTCCACCAATCCTTTGGTGTGCTCGGTCAGCGGCGCAGCCAACACCACATAACCGAAGTCCTGGACCACCTGGGCCAGGTCCTTTGAAGAATGGATCTCTTCAAAGTACGCATCTCCGGGACGGCTGCTGCGTCCGGCCCCGCTGACGCGCAAGCCGACGCCACGGAAAAGATACGCAGTTTCCCGTCCGATGGACCCTGTCCCCACCACAAGGGCACGCTGCCCCTGGATCTTCCGGGTAACCCTATGCTGCCAGCGCCTGCCTTGCTGGAGCCTGAACGAACCATGGGCATCCTTCGCGCTGTCCAGGACAAAACCCAACGCGAACTCCGCAATCGCACGGCTCAACACACCCCGTGAGTTCGTATAGAGAACGTTGCTGTTGATCAGGTCCTCGAACAACAACTCACTGACGCCCGCAGCTGACACATGAACCCATTTCAGGGTCGAGGCTGCCGCCCAGTTCTCGCGCAGGGCAGGTGAGAACGAATGCCATTGATACAGCACATCCGCACCGGCCAGCGCCTCCGGGAGTCTGTCAGCCTTGGTCAGACGGACTTCGGCGAGTTCCCGGACCTCGTCCAATCGGGGTGGCAAGGCCTCCCGATACAGCACGGCGACGACGGGGCGCCTGCCCTCGTAAAAGGTCACAATGACGACGACGATGCAGCCGTCGGCTTGGCAGCCGCCTTCTCCGTCTGGCCGACAGCATCCAGGGCATCGATGGCAACCAACACAGCGTCAGTGAACTCCGACGTCGAAGACGGTCCTCCGACGTCGCGGGTACCCATGCCCGCGCGCAACACTGACTCGAAGGCCAACTGCAGGTGCTCCGCAGCTTCGGGGTGGCCCAGGTGCTGAAGCATCATTGCCCCTGACCAGATCTGGCCTACCGGGTTTGCCAGCCCTTTACCCGCAATGTCCGGCGCTGAACCGTGGACCGGTTCGAAGAGGGACGGGAAATCGCCGTCGGGATTCAGGTTTGCACTGGGGGCGACACCAATGGACCCGGTGACCGAACTGCCGAGGTCGGACAAGATGTCCCCCAGCAGGTTTGAGGCGACAATGACGTCGAAGGTCCAGGGCTTCAGGACCAGGTGGGCGGCCAGCGCGTCCACCAGCTCGCTGGTGAGGGTTACGTCGGGATAGAGCCGGGTGGTTTCTTCCACCACCTCATCCCAGAAGGGCATTGTGTGGATGATGCCGTTACTCTTGGTGGCCGAAGTCAGGTGGCCTTTGCGGGAAGAAGCCAACGATGCGGCGTAATGCGCGGCACGTGATACGCCCAGGCGGGTGAAGATGGTTTCCTGGACGGCGGTCTCATGCGGCAGCCCGCGGTAGGCGCGTCCGCCCACCTCCGAGTACTCCCCCTCGTTGTTTTCGCGCACAATCAGGATGTCGATCGGTTCCTTGGACGCGAGAGGCGACTTGACGCCGTCGAGCGTTTTCACCGGCCGGAGGTTGATGTATTGCTGGAACTCACGGCGAATGGGAATCAACAGCCCCCACAGCGACTCAGTGTCCGGAACCTCGGGTGAGCCCACAGCACCCAGGAAAATGGCGTCGTGCTGCGCCAGCTGGTCGAGTCCGTTCAGCGGCATCATCCGCCCGTGGTCGCCGTAGTAGTCCGAGCCCCAGCTGAAATGAGTGAATTCCAGACCGATGCCGTGGATGCCGGCGATCCGTTCCAGGCATTCAATGGCTGCGGGAACAACTTCTTTTCCGATACCGTCGCCTGCGATGACTGCGATTTTGTGGTCCGTCATGATGCATTCCGTTCTGAGGTGGCGGAGAGTACTTGCCAGCGCGTGGCGGGCCCCGCCAATTTGATGATGGTGCTCTTGGGTTCGGTCATCTCCCGTACCGCGTGTTTGACGCCTTCACGTCCCACCCCGGATTTCTTGAAGCCTCCAAAAGGCATCGAGTCAATCCGGACGTCGCTGGTCTCATTGATCACTACCGCGCCTACATGCAGCTTGTCGGCTATGGCTAGGGCCAGCTCGATCGACTCCGTGAATACGCCGGCTTGAAGCCCGTACTCGGAGTCGTTCGCTGCGTGGATGGCATCGTTGAGCTGGATGAACGGGATGATGCTGACCACCGGGCCGAAAACTTCCTCGCTGATGACCAGGGCCTTTGCGGACATGTCCGTGAGCACGGTGGGCTGGTAGAACGCGCCGAAACGTTGGCCGCCGACGTGCACGATGCCGCCAAGTGCCTTGGCCTCCTCCACCCATTCCTCCACGCGGCGCGCTTCGGCTTCAGAAATCAGCGGCCCGACGTCCGTGGTGCGATCGAACTTTGCTCCGACACGAAGCGCCCGGGTGCCCGCGACCACCTTTTCAAGGACTTGATCGAAGAGGGAAATGTGAACGTAGACGCGCTGCACGGACAGGCAATTTTGGCCTGCCACCCCGAAAGCACCGGCCACGACTGCCTCTGCGGTTGTCTGGACATTAGCGTCCGCACAAACGATTGTTGCGTTGTTGCCGCCGAGCTCGGAAAGGATCTTCTTTGCTCCGGCGGCGGCAGCGATCCGGTCGGCAGTCTTCGGTCCGCCGGTAAAGGAAATGAGGTCAACCTGCGGGTCGGTGACGATCGCCTCCGAGACGCCGGGTCCCGAAACAAATACGGCGAGGCGACCCGTGGGGACACCCGCTTCCAACAGCAGCTGGATAAAGGCGAGGGCGGTAAGCGGGGTGCGTCCAGAGGGTTTAAGCACGACGCCGTTGCCTCCAATCAGGGCCGGGCCCAGCTTATGTGCCACGAGGTTGAGCGGATCGTTGAAGGGGGTGATAGCCGCGATAATTCCAACTGGTTTGCGGTTATACCAGCCGATTTTGTTAGCTCCCGCGATGCTGTCTTCAAAGGCGAGAGTCTCTCCGACGAGTTCGCTGGACGCGGCGGCGGAGAGCCGTAGCGTCTCCGTGCACCGGCGCACTTCGCGCTCCGCCTCGGAGATGGTCTTGCTGCTTTCGGCGGCAATGATCTCGGCGAAACGCAGACCTTGGTCGGCCAGCAACACTGCAGCGCGTTCCAACGCCTCCCGGCGGTCCCGTAAAGCCCAATCATCTTTTTCGAGGTGGCGATGGATATAGGCGATACCCCGGCGCACGTCTTGTGGGGTGGAGGTACACACGGTTCCCAACAGGACGCCGTCCTCAGGATCCCGGACCTCAACGGTCATCTCGGTTGTCTCCCAACGGCCTTCCAGGAATGCGCCGCCCGGGAGTGCGGCGATCCTTGCCCGCCGGTAGGCCGTCTCCTGCCCTGTTTCAGGGCGCGCTTCAGGGACTGTGGTTGATGAACTCATGGGATCCTTGCCTGCCTATTTGATGCGGTCGATGATCTTCGCGGCTCCGCCAATGAACGGCAGGAACCATGGCGGGCCAAAATGGCCAGGCACGGGCGGGTTTTTCAGGTCTTCCCAGACGTTCGCATGCTTGTCTCCGGCCATGTAATGTGCCATGCGCTTGCCCATATGCGCAGCCATTTGAACACCGTGCCCGCTGTAACAGAGCGAGAAGAACAGTCCGTCATGCTGACCGGCATGGACCATCTGATCCATGGACAGGTCCACCAAACCACCCCAGATGTAGTCCACCTCCACCTTGGACAGATAGGGGAAGAGCTCAGTCATGGCCTTGTGCAGGATTTCTGCACTTTTGACGTCGGAATCCGGGCTGGAGAGCGCAAAGCGTGCGCGGCCGCCGAACAGAAGCCTGTTGTCCGGGGTAATGCGGAAGTAATAGGTGAGCATCTTGCTGTCGGATGCTTGCCGCCTGTTCGGCAGAATACGGTTCACGACTTCTTCGGGAAGCGGCTCAGTGCAAATGATGAAGCTCCCTACGGGAATCACACGCCGCTGGAGCCAGGGGGTGATGTTGCCCGTGTAGCCGCTGGTAGCCACCAGAACCTGCTTCGCCCGGGTGATGCCCCTCGTGGTGTGCACGTCATGGACCGTACCTGAAACCTTGTTCAGTTCGGTGACCGCTGCGTTCTCACAAATGTCCGCCCCGTTGTCGGCTGCGGCTTTCGCCAGCCCGTGGACGAACTTGCCAACATGCAGGCCCGCGCCCAAGGGGTCCATCATGGCCCCTTGGTAGAAGTCCGTTCCGATTTCGCTGTGGATTTCGGACTTGGGAATCACTTTTACTTGGTGATCCACAAGGTTGGCAAGCAGCTCCTGGGACTTCAGGAATCCGTCGTAGTGCGATTTGTGGAAGGCGAGTGAAAGTTTGCCGAAGCGCTTGAAGTCGCAGTCAATGGCGTTGTCGTGCACCAGCTTCTCTATGGTCTCAATGGCGTCGTTGTATTCACGGAACATCTCCACCGCCCGGGGCGCCCCGTACCGTTTGACCGCCGTGCTGAAACCAATGGCCAAACCAGTAGTAGCCATGCCCCCGTTGCGGCCTGATGCACCCCAGCCAACGGTGTGGCGTTCGAAAACAGCTACGCTGGCGCCTTGCTTGGCGAATTCAAGGGCTGCGGACAGCCCGGTAAATCCCGCCCCGATGATCGCAACATCAACGTTCTCCGGGACTGGGGTGCGGCGGTAATCGCCGGATGGCTCTGCGGTATCGAGCCAGTAAGGAACAAGTTTCACGGGGTTGGCCTTTCGCCTCGTCGTCTCAGAGTCCGAGGTGCTTGTTGATCTCGTCCAGGGATTTTGCCGTGCTGAGGTCGTAGCCATGACCGATGGGGTCGTAGCCGCGGTCCAGCATCCAGAGGTTCCGGAAGCCCAAGTCGTGCATGGGGTGCATGTCATAGCGCGTGTGGGAAGAAATATGCAGGAAGTCCTCGGGCTTGGCGTCCAGGGTGTCCAGCATGTACTCGAAAGCTTGGTAGCGCGGCTTATACGCCTGGGCTTGCTCTGCGGTGAAGACTGAGTGGAAGTTTGCGCCGAGTTTGGGAATGCTGATGTCCAGGAAACTGGTGTCCGCGTTGGACAGAGCCACAAGCTGGTAGTTGTCGCCCATGAGCTTCAGCGGGGCCGGCACGTCCTCGTGGGCAACCCAGCCGCGGACAGCGTCGGCAAACGCCGCGCCCGCACCTTCGGTGGGACCAAAGCCCCAGCGCTTGCACACACGATCAAAAGAATCCTGAAGGATCTGCTCATAGGGCTTGTAGTCCCCCAGCACCTCGTCGAACCGGTATCCGCGGAACTGCTTCTTGAAGGTGGGCCACTGCTCTTCAGAGATACGCCCATCAAGCAGGCGCCGGGTGGTGGGATCGATGTCGAAGTTGATCAGCGTGCCGTAGATGTCAAAGGAAATGTACTTCGGCCTGGGGTTGGTCTCTGCCATGTCGATTCCGTTTCTTGTAGGGAGATAGAAGCGGGCGGGCCGCCTGTAAAGGTGTCAAGAGGGGCGGGATTTCACCGCCAACACTGCCGGGGAAGCTACAAGCTTCTGGGCTGATGACTCGACTGTAGGCCGCTAAATTGTCAATTGTCAACAGTTTGGCGACCAAGATCCTCCTCAACTCCCGGCCAACCAGGATTGCAAAAAAGTTTCTGTAAATTGTTGACAATCTACTGTTGAGGGCGTTGCATTGCAGTAGATAACGGAGAGATCCGGATCACATTTGAACCTAAGACTTCTTCCTCCCCCAACCAGACTCCCCCCTCGAAGGGAACCACCATGAAGACTCGAAACAAGGCGCAGACTGCAGCTGCAGGATTAGCGGTTCTCCTGGCACTGAGTGCGTGCGGAGGAGCTGCCAACAGCGACTCCGCACAGAACAGCAAGACAGCCAACACCACCGACATATCCGAAGGCGTTCAGCCGGACGCTGCTGCCGTGGCACTCTTGCCGCAGTCCATCAAGGACAAGGGCGAACTCACAGTTGCCATGGATCTGCACTACCCGCCCACCACCTTCCTCGCCGAGGACAATACAACCGCGATCGGCTTGAACCCTGATGTCGCCAGGCTCATTGCCAAAAAGCTCGATCTGAAATTGAAGTTCGTGGACACGAAGTTCGACACCATCGTTCCCGGGCTTGACGGCGGTCGCTTCGACTTCACCGCCACCACGATGTCCAAGACGGAAGAACGCCTCAAGGTGCTGGACATGATCGACTACTTCAAGGCCGGTAACTCTGTGGCCGTGCCCAAGGGAAACCCGCTCAACCTCACCGTCGAAACACTGTGCGGCAAGAACATAGCCGTCACCCAAGGGTCCACAGGCCAGCTCAAGCGCCTCCCCGCACTGAGCGAACGTAGCTGCACGTCAAAGGGACAGCCGGCCATCAATGGCGTGACCTTGCCCAACGTCCAGGACGCCCTGACCCAGCTGCACTCCAAGCGCATTGACGGCATCCTGTATGACACGACTGCACTTGCATGGGCCGAGAAGCAGCAGCCTGGCTCCTTCGAGCTCGTGGGCCGCGTCGAAGTGGGGTCCAGCGACCTGACCGCCATCGGCTTAAAGAAGGGCTCACCCCTGACGCCTGCCTTCCAGGCGGCGCTCCAATCCGTCCTTCAGACACCGGAGTACAAAGAGTCCCTCGATAACTGGGGCCTGGAGTCCGGAGCTATTACCGACGCCAAACTGAACTAGTGGGTGCCCCGATGAAGCAAGTGACTTTGGAAAGAAGTAAAGGGATGAACGGGTTGGATCCGGCGTTGAAACCGCGGCTGAAGCGGCGCAGCACCTTTGAATATGTTTCCTGGGTGGTGTGCATCCTGGTCGGCATCGGGGTGCTGAGTTCGGTGGCGACGAACCCCAACTTCAAATGGGATGTTGTAGCAAAGTACTTCACTCACGAATCCATCCTGCGCGGGCTGATGCTCACCATCTTCCTGACCGTGGCCAGCATGGCGCTGGGCACCCTCTTGGGATTGGGCTTGGCCATCATGCGAGCCTCCAGCATCAAACCCATCGCCACCTTGGCCGGGGTCTACATCACCATCTTCCGCGGCACCCCGGTGCTGGTGCAGTTGATCTTCTGGTTCAACCTCTCCGCCTTGTACCCGAACCTGAGCATCGGGATTCCCTTCACCGACATCGGCACCGCGATCGACACCAACGCCCTCATGGGCCCCATCACCGCAGCGTTGATCGGACTCACCCTGAACGAGGCGGCCTACATGGCTGAAATCATCCGCGGTGGATTCTCCTCAGTAGGCAAGGGCCAAATCGAAGCCGCCGATTCCCTTGGCATGAGCGGAGCCATGAAAATGCGCAAAGTCATCATCCCCCAAGCCATGCCCTCGATTATCCCCGCCACCGGAAACCAGGTCATCGGCATGTTCAAAGGCACCTCCCTGGTCTCCGTCCTCGGCGTAGCAGAACTGCTCCAAAGCGCCCAGCTCATCTACGCCCGCACCTACGAAACCATTCCCCTGCTCATCGTCGCCAGCCTCTGGTATCTGGTCATGACCATGCTCCTGAGCTACCCCCAATCAAAGCTCGAACAAAAGTACTCACACACCTCCGCCCGGGTTCCCCGGAAAGCCCGCAAAGTGACACTCACCGCACCGGAAGGCATCGCACGATGAACGCTGACGGCACCATCAACGCCCAAAAAATCCGGAAGTCCTTCGGCCCCAAAACCGTTCTCAAAGACGTCGACCTCGACATCGCCAGCGGAGAAATTTGCTGCATCATCGGCCCCTCCGGCTCCGGCAAATCAACCCTTCTCCGCTGCATCAACGGCCTCGAAACCGTCGATTCCGGCATCCTGAAAGTCAACGGCGAAGACTTCGGCTACTACGAAACCGACACCGCCTACCACGCCCTGCCACCCAAAAAGCTGGCTCTGCAACGTACCCGCGTGGGCATGGTCTTCCAGTCGTTCAACCTATTCCCCAACATGACCGCCCGCGAAAACGTCATGGCCGGCCCCGTGCTGGTCAAACACGCCGACAAAAAACAATCAACCAAACAAGCCCAGGAACTGCTCACCAGCGTCGGACTCGGCGCGTTCGGGGACCGCTACCCCGCCGAGCTCTCCGGCGGCCAACAACAACGCGTCGCCATCGCCCGGTCCCTTGCCATGAACCCGGACATCATCCTCTTTGACGAGCCCACCTCCGCCTTGGACCCTGAAAAGGTGGGCGAAGTCCTGGCCGTCATGCAGGACCTCGCCAAGAAAGGGATGACCATGGTGGTCGTCACCCACGAAATGGGCTTCGCCCGGGAAGTAGCAGACTCCCTGATCTTCATGGACGACGGCAATGTTGTGGAACGCGGGGACGCCCGGGAAATCCTCACCAACCCCAAAGAACCCCGAACCCAAGCCTTCCTCAAGCAGGTTCTCTAGCCATGGATGGAAAACTCGCGGTTATCGGTTTGGGCAGCATCGGCAGCATGGCCCTCTGGCAGGCATCCCGGCTCACTGACTCCGTAGTGGGATTCGAAGCACACTCACCTGCCCACAGTCGCAGCGCAGCAGGCGGAGACACCCGGCTCTTCCGCATGATTTACCGCGGCAACCCGGGATACTTCCCTGTCCTGGAACGCTCGCGCGAACTCTGGGCAGAGCTTGAGGCAGAGACCGGTCAGGACATCCTCACACGCTGCGGCGGGCTGTCGATCGGCACCGACTCCGGTACGTACCTCCGCAGCCTGTTCGAGACCACACGCGCCACCGGAGGCATTCACCAGATTCTCAGCCGTGAAGAGATGGCCATCCGCTACCCCCAACACAACCTTCGCGCCGACGACGTCGCCGTTTATGACCCCAACGCCGGCGCCCTCCGAACCGATCGTGCCATCACGGCAGCAGTCAGCGCGGCGGAGGCCAACGGCGCAACAGTAAACATCAACACTCCCATCGAAAGCATCACTGAAACCGACGACGGCGTCGTGATCACATCCGGCGCAAGCACTTGGACCTTCGATCGGGTCATCGTCGCCTCGGGCGCCTGGTCCCAACAACTCATGCCCGACTATCTCAAAGCGCACACCGAAACCAAGCGGATTTTCCTCTCATGGTTTGTTGCCCGTGACGCGGAACAATTCGCACCGGATAAGTTTCCGATCTTCATCAGGATTTCCGGGGATCGCTCCATGTACGGGGCACCGGCCATGGACGGCGTCACAGTCAAAGCGACGCTCGATGGCCGCGGGGTATCCACCCCCGTCGCCGATGGTGTGCCCCGTGACCTCAGCACAGCAGAGATTACGGAAACCATGGAGACGGTTTCCGAATTCTTTCCTGGCCTGATTCCCAGCATCGTGCGCTCGGACGCATTCCCGGACCTCTTCACCTCCGATTCCCAGCCTTTGATGGGTTTCTTCGGCGGGACCAGCCGAATCTACTCGGCCACAGGGTACTCCGGGGCCGGCTTCAAAATGGCCTCGGGCTACGGAGAAATTGCAGCCAACGAGGCACTCGGCAAGCGCTGGTGGGACGGCTTGGATTTCCTTCGACCAGAGAGATTCCACGCCTCCTAGTGGGTGCTGCTCACGCAGAGGCCTACCCTTCAATCGCCTATTGTTGACAATCTACAGTTCCTAAGAAAGTATGAACCCATGGCAACACTTAGCCCTATCCTGAAGCAGGCAACTCCCGTGGTTGTCGACCATGCGGCCGGAAGCTGGATCCACGCGACCGACGGAAAGAAATACCTTGATTTCACCACTGGGATTGGTGTCACGAGCACAGGTCACTGCCATCCCGACGTTGTAGCGGCCGCCCGCGAACAGGTGGGCAAGATTGTCCACGCCCAATACACCACGGTGATGCACAAACCCCTGCTGGAACTCACCGAGCTTTTGGGTACTGTATTGCCGCAGGGTTTGGACAGCGTGTTTTACGCAACATCAGGCTCTGAAGCGGTTGAGGCCTCCATCCGCTTGGCCCGCATGGCTACCGGCAGGCCCAACATCATCTCCTTCCAGGGTGGGTTCCACGGCCGGACTGTCGCCGCGGCCTCCTTGACCACAGCCGGGACCAAGTTCCGCTCAGGTTTCTCGCCGATCATGGGCGGCGTGCACATAGCCCCGTTCCCGCACTGGTACCGCTATGGCTGGGACGAACCCACCGCCGTCGAATTTGCGCTGAAGGAACTGGACCATCTGCTGCTGACCATCAGCACCCCCAGCGATACTGCCGGCTTCATCATCGAACCTGTCCTCGGAGACGGCGGGTATATCCCCACCCCCGTAGCATTCCTCCAAGGTTTGCGTGAACGTGCAGACAAACACGGAATCGTCTTGATCCTCGACGAGGTACAGGCCGGTGTCGGCCGCACCGGTAAATTCTGGGGACATGATTGGGCCGGAATCCTGCCCGACGTCGTCATCACCGCCAAGGGTCTTGCGAGCGGTTTCCCCATCTCCGCAATTGCTGCCTCCGCAGAGCTGATGGGAAAGGCCTGGCCAGGGTCCCAAGGCGGAACCTACGGTGGAAACGCGGTGGCGGCAGCAGCCGGCGTAGCCACCCTTGGAGTCATCAAGCGCGAAAAACTCGTGGAAAACGCCCTTCTCCGCGGCGATGAACTCCGGACGGGGCTGGAGACATTGCAAGGCGAATTCCCAGGCATCGGCAATGTCCGCGGCCGGGGCCTGATGCAGGGCGTTGAATTCACTTCTGCAGGCAAAACCCCGGACGCGGCAACTGCGCTGGCCGTCCAGCAGGCTGCCATTAAGGAAGAGCTCCTGCTGCTCACCTGCGGGCCGCACGGAAACGTCATACGACTCATCCCAGCACTGAACGTCAGCAGTGACGAGATTCAAGTTGGCCTATCCAGGTTCTCGCAGGCCCTCAAGTCGGCCACCTCCTAATCCCCCTGATTACTGAAAGAGCCACCATGACCCCCTCCCTTGATCCCGGTTCACTACAGACAAACCTGTTTATCGACGGCCGCTGGCAGCCGGCCGCAAACGGCGCCACCTTTGCTGTTGAAAACCCCGCCACGAATGAAGTCATCGCCTACGTGGCCGACGGCAACAAGGAAGATGCCACGCTGGCCATTGAGGCCGCAGGGCGCGCCCAGGCCGGGTGGGGAAAATCCACTCCCCGTGAACGTGCAGACATTCTCCGCCGCGCATACGACCTCGTCATTGCCAACACAGACCGCTTGGCAACCATCATGACCGCCGAGATGGGCAAGCCACTTGGGGAGGCAAAGGGCGAGGTAGCCTATGGCGCCGAGATGCTCCGTTGGTTTTCCGAAGAGGCAGTACGGATCGGTGGAGACAACGCCAGCTCCGTGGACGGCAACACCCGCATCCTCATTACCAAGGAACCCGTGGGCCCCTCTGTTCTGGTGACCCCGTGGAACTTCCCCCTCGCCATGGGGGCGAGAAAGATTGCCCCGGCCGTCGCCGCAGGATGCACCATGGTGTTCAAGCCGGCAGAGCTGACGCCGCTGACTTCGTTGGCGCTCGTTGAACTCTTCAAGGAAGCAGGACTTCCCGACGGCGTGCTGAACGTCGTGACGACGTCGAGCGCCTCGGGCGTGGTCCGAACCTGGACCGACAGCGGAATCGCCCGCAAGATCAGCTTCACCGGCTCTACCGAAGTGGGAAAGATCCTGCTCCGACAGGCCGCGGACAACGTCATGCGTTCCTCCATGGAGCTCGGCGGAAACGCCCCCTTCATAGTGCTCGCCGACGCGGACATCGAAAAGGCGGTAGACGGAGCCATGAAAGCCAAGATGCGGAACATGGGCGAGGCTTGCACGGCCGCCAACCGCTTCTTCGTCCACCGCTCCGTCGTGGACGAATTTGGTGAGAAGTTCGCCAAAAAGATGTCAGAATTGCAGGTGGGCAATGGCGCTTTGACGGGGACCGAGGTCGGACCCCTCATTGAGCAGAAGGGCCTGGAAAAGGTCGAAAGCCTCGTTGCAGACGCCATTTCCAAGGGTGCGCGCGTTCTGACAGGCGGTAGCCGTCCGGAAGGACCGGGTTACTTCTACACCCCCACTGTCCTGGTGGACGTCCCCACGGACGCCGCGCTGATGTCCACGGAAATTTTCGGCCCTGTAGCTGCCATTACACCGTTCGACAGCGAAGACGAAGTTCTCCGTCTCGCCAACGATACTGAGTGGGGACTGGTGGGGTACGTATTCACCGAGAGCATGGAAAAGGCTTTGCGGTTCTCAGCCGACTTGGAGGTGGGAATGGTGGGGCTGAACACAGGTCTTGTGTCCAACCCCGCAGCCCCCTTCGGCGGCGTCAAGCAGTCCGGATTGGGACGCGAAGGCGGAAAAATTGGGATTGAAGAGTTTTTGGAATACAAGTACACCGCAGTAGCGGTCTAATAGATTCAATTTGCCGAAGCATGGAATGAGGGGATGTCAATGGCGGCACCGGAGGGAATGTTCGTCCTGGAGGGCCGGCCCACGGCGCAGCTGATCGCTGACCAATTGCGGGAGATGATTGTTCAGGGGGCTTTCAGCCCCGGGCAACAGGTCAACGAGTCCGCACTGGCCAGTCAGCTCAGCACGTCCAGGGGCCCGCTGCGCGAAGCACTGCAGCGACTGTGCCAGGAAGGCATCCTGGTGAGCAAGCGTAACCGCGGCGTCTTCGTCCTGGAGCTCTCCACGGACGACGTCAGGGAGATCTACGCCGTCCGGGAGGCTGTGGAATTGGCCGCCGCCAACACACTCCTGGATTCCGAGTCCGACCAGGTCACGGACACCTGCAGGGAACTCAAAGGCATCATCCGGAGCATGGCCAAACAAGTCGCGGCATCGGACTGGCAGGCAATTGCCCGGTTGGATATGCAGTTCCATACGGCTTTTGTGTCCGGCACCGGAAACACGCGCCTGATCCGGATCTATGAAACCCTGGCCGCGGAATCAAGGATGTGTATTCTCAGCCTGGAAGTGGCTTACCCGCGCATCGATGCGCTGGTGCAGGAACACCAAATGATCCTGGATCTCCTCGAAGCACGTGACCGCAGTGGCCTCCAAAAGGCCATCAAGCGTCACATGCAAAAGGCCGTGGAGGACCTCACTTCCAAACCTGAGGTCACGGGAATCACCGCTTAGGCATCATCGACATACCGAATCAAGGGAAGGGCCCGGTTCACTGAACCAGGCCCTTCCCTTGATCTATTGGTAGCGGGCGGACCCCAACAAGATGCCTCCCAGTACTTGCTCCGCACCATATCCGACCTTCATTTCCTCAGCACGGCATACTGGTCAAAAGGAACTAAGTAACCTTATGATCTTCAGTAATCGGGACAGTCCCGAGGCTCTATCCGGACTCATGTAATGCGACTGAGGAGAACAAATGACCCCCACCCATAACCCCGCCCGGACCCGCACCACCATTCAGCGAGCAGCGCAGATAGTCGGAGCGGTCTTTCTCCTTGTAGGGGTCCTCGGCTTCATTCCAGGGATTACCTCGAACTACGAGACCCTGTCGTTCGCCGGCCACACCTCCGATGCCCTCCTGCTGGGTATTTTCCAGGTATCAATCCTGCATAACATCGTGCACCTGCTCTTCGGAGTAGCGGGTATCTTGATGGCCCGGACTGCGGGGCAGGCCCGGAACTACCTGGTGGGCGGCGGAGCAATCTACTTGGTTCTGTGGATCTACGGCCTGTTCATCAACCAGGAATCCGCCGCGAACTTCGTTCCGGTCAACAACGCCGACAACTGGCTTCACCTGATCCTGGGTGTCGGGATGCTGGCCTTGGGCCTGGCACTGAGCCGAAAGACAACTACAGGACGAGCTGCAACCACCACCGGCCGCTAAGTGACCTCTGCGCAGAGTGGGCTTTGACCACATTGCGCTTTGCGGTCGTCAGGCCAGCCACGAGCGCCGCTCAGTCGATGAGAGCACGGTATGTGAAGTTCTTGAACCGAACTTCCCCCGTCCCGGCCGCGAACAGTGCCGGGCGCAGGCTCAGGAGTTCGTCGGCCGTATTGGTGTTGTAACCCTCCACGTTGAAACGCAGTCCATGCCTGGTCCAGTCGGTCCCGTTGAGGCTGTAGTACTGGGTGACGATGTGGTTGTCGTTGACTATTCGCAGGTGCATGGTTCGGGCCGCCGGCGCAGGTTCGCGCCAGTACGGAATCGCCCTGCCGGCGCGGTAGCTGATCATGCGGCCGCCGTCGTGACCCATGCCGCAGAACAGGCGGTCGCTGTAATACAGCAACATGCCACCTTGGGCGCCGTTGCTGACTTCCATCTCTACCGTGATTTCATAGCGCCGATCGCCAACGATGCACGTTAGGGCTGAGCTGTCGGAGGGTCCTGATCCGCGTGCTTGCAGGACCAGCCCGGCGTCAAAGGATGCCCGAAGATACTCGTCCTTGGACGGGGCGTGAAATGACCATTGTGTTCCAAAGCGCCCGGTGGAGAAATCATCGGACAACGCCACCCCGTGAGTCCCGCCGACGGCTGGAGGGCCGGCGGGAAGGGGTGCAGCCAGCGGCAATGAAAGGTCTCCCCCACCTGCCCTGGGCCATCCGAACTCGTCCCAGGTGATGGGTTCCAAGAGTGTCTGCCGGCCGAGGGTGGCGAACCCTTTTTCGTAGCCGTGATAGATGCTCCACCATTGGCCTTTGGGGCCCTCAAACAAGGTGGCATGTCCTTTGCTCCACCACGGCTCAACTGCGTCCCATGTCCTGATGATCGGATTGTGGGGGCAGTCCTCCCACGGGCCGTCAATGGAGCGGGAACGGGCGACCGTGACCATATGGCCGGTGGGCGGACCGGAGGTGCCGCCCACCGCCGTCGTGAGGTAGAACCACTCGCCTCGGCGGGTGAGCTTGGGCCCTTCCAGGGCGTAGGCCTCGACCACCCAGTCGTCGGGGTAGCGCCAGCCATCGTAGACGTGCTCCACTGGTCCGTTGGTGGCCAGCCCGTCGTCGGTGAGCCGGACGCGGCTGACGCCGCTGAGGAACAAGTAGCGGTTGCCGTCTTCTCCCACCACGTGCCCCGGATCGATGTGCCCTTCAATGCCCAGGTTGACCGGTTCGCTCCAAGGTCCCGCCATGTCCTCGGCATGGATGACATAGGTCAGCACCGGCGCAGTTGGGTCCGGCGAGACAGCCGTGGGAATGATCGGTATGTAGATGAAGTACCGGCCGTCCACTTTGCACATGTCCACCGCAAACACGCATCCGAGGGGTGTTGGTAGAGCCGGCCCCAGCGGTTGCCAGTTCAGCAGGTCCCGTGAGTGCCAGATGATGAGTCCGGGTGTGGACTCAAACGACGAAAAGGTCAGGTAGTAGTCATCCCCGTCGCGCAGGATGGCCGGGTCCGGGTGATCCCCCGCGAACACCGGATTCAGGTACGTGCCATCGCCGATATCGGCCCGGCGCTGGCCCTCCAGGCTCACTGCGGAAGGCGTTGCTTGGTGCGTCATGAATTCAGTACTTTCACTAGTGGAAATTACGGGTGGTTCTTGTAGACCAAGCTCAGTGGCCCCAGTAGCCCTGCCGGTTGGATGTAGGCTTCATCGTTAAACACTCTGGTCATAGGTGGGAAGAGCGCCCCGGTGTTGCTGCGGGCTTCAGATATCAGCCTGTTGCGCCACGGATTGGTGACGCTGATCCGGACCCGGTTACTACCGGGCCTCAGGGCATTGGCGGAAACCCTATAGGGAGCAGTCCAGAGAATTCCTGACTCTTCTCCGTTGATGTCGAGGTGCGCTACATCAGCAATATCGGTGAACTGGATAGCGTCCGGGAGTTCGGGTCCGTCGAGCTGGAACTCCACCACATATGTGGCCGTTCCGGAAAAGTACTTGGCCCCGATTCCTGGATCGGTCCAGAAGGTGGCATGGGCAAGCTGCACCGGATCGGAGCCGGGGATGGTGAGCGTCCAGTCACCGGCAACCTCGGTAACGCGCTCCTCCCTGGAGCCCGGATCCGCTTCGCCCCTGAGAATGAAGAGCGAACCATAAGGGGGTAGCCGCACGTCGAAGCCGTCTCCACCCTCCGTGGGCGGAAGCGCTTGCTGAGTTAGTGCCACCGGGTCCCAGGCAACGAAACCGCCGTCCGTGTTCGCTAGCGTCACGGTGGTGCGCAGCTCCTCGTTGACGGGATTGGCGATGAAAACAAGGGGCTGATCGCCGTCCACCCATCGAGCGATCCGACGTACCCGGGGGTCCCCCACTATCACCCGCGGTGGAAAATGATCCCGCAGCACGGATGCCAGGTCGGCGGTGGCGAAAACCTGGCCGCTGTTCGGGCTGCCCCAGATCAAATCACACAAACGCTCAAACCCGGTATCCTCGTCAGCCAGTGAGCGCTTGGCCGTTGGACGTTCTCCCACCACCGTTGCACCCTGTTCCACCAGTCGCAGGATTGCGTGGAGGGCGCCTCTGCTCATCCGGTGGCAGGCACCGCCCAGATAGAGCAGCTTGTAGCGGGAGGTGCCTGCCCGCAGCTCCCCCTCTTGAACATCCAGGACAGTACCGAGTGCGTCCGGGCCGATGTAGTCGTAGTCGTAGTCAACGGGAACATCGTGGTTGAAGGTGTTGCCGAAAAGCGCGGTGACGGGGGCTTCCTCGCCGATGAAGTACGCAATGTCAACGGCGGGCCGGCCAAGAGAAAGAAGATGCGAGCATCGGGCCAGATAGTCCACCCACGGCTTGGCAGCGGACGCCCAGGTTTCGTTGCGGGTGAAGGATTGGCCGAGCGAAGGCGCCAGTGCGATTCCCGGCGGTGGTACTTGGGTGGGCTGGTGCGGGGACGTATGGAGGCAAAAGCGGGTCACCCCCAGGGTGAGCTGGAGGTCGGCGACGTCCTTCAACGACTTCGGCGAATCACTCCAAGGGTTCCGTCCTGAGGTGAAAGCTTCAGCGCCCGTGTGGCTGCGCCCGTAAACGTGCGCCACCGATGACGCCCCTTTCAGGTCCGCGACGTAGGTGGGCGCTGGTCCGGCATCAGCATTGAATGTCCACATGGCTCCCATCGGGACATCTGCATGTGAGCGCATGGCCAGATCGTCCCCGAGTTGCGGCCTGCGGTCCTCCAGCGCCTCCGCGTAGTAGATAGCGCCACGCTTATGCGCTTCCTCGGACAACGTGCCGTAGTAGGACTTTGCGAAGACTTCTGCAAGTGTTCGCCGGAAATCGGCGAGGAAGAGGTCGCTGGAACGGGCATCCTCCACCAAAAAACCTGCCATGGTGAGCATCCACGGAATCATGCTGTATCCGCGAAGATGGTGGAATCCGGCATGTAGGTTATGGGTGATGTTCTGCAGCCCTGCCTCAATGCTGTCGCTGAGCAGGCCGTCGATCGGTGCGTCACCGAACTGCGCCAGGTGGGTTGAAATATAACGCCGGACTCTTTCACTATCCAGTTTGTCCACCTCGAGCCCCGTGGCTTCGGGAAGCGCGGGCCCGTTGGTCTGCCCCGTGAGGGAAGACCCGAAACGGATAATTCTCCAGGTCCCGGCCGGTAACGGGCTGGTAAGCCTGCCCTGTGAAAGCTGACTGCTGATATCAAGGATGCCGGCCAGCGGCACTACGGCGAATGCTGCGCGCGGGTCAGTATCAAGGTGGTCATAGTTCTGTGCGGTGGCGAAACCACTCTTCGCCTCCCGGTGGGCGGGCATGCCGGTTTCGTAGAGGGCGAATTCTTTGACGACGTACTCGCTGAGTGGACGGAATACCGGTGGGGGCACCACCCCTTTCTCGAAGGCGGCCAGGACCGTGGCTATCCCTTCGGCTTCGAGCCGCAGCCGGAAGTGTGTCCCGGTCACCGCCGGGAAGGACATGGTCCGCGCTGGGCATTGTGTGGCCGGTAGCGTGCAGACAGTGACGTAACCGCCGTCGTCGTTCCGGACCTGCAGGGTGGCCGTGGCGGGCGGAGCCGCGCCGAAGCCGTGGGGGCCGGGCAATTCAATGACGCACGAACGCACCGTCACCGGCGCGGCAAAGGACTGTTCAATCCATGCCACCGAGTGATGGTCCGGGTCACGGGCCAAGCGGAAACCGTCGACGGCGGTGGTGCGGTCTGCGGTGACCGCTTCAGTTGGCGAGTCGGACGTGCGGACGAATGCGGGCTCCAGAGCATCGTGGGCGTTGTGGAACGGGATGGCCAAGGCAAAGAGGTCTTTGGCGTCTCCCGAGCCTTCGTGCGGCTCGGCTCCCCACCTTGGAGTCTCCTGATACGGCCCTGCGACGTCCGGCAAATTGTTGAGGTGGGCCAGTTCGCCGCCTTCGACCACCGTTTGGGACCACACCAACTTGCGCATGGCGTCAGCCTTATCAACCCATGGAGCTCCGGAGGCGCTCCACCCTGCAGAAGTGGCAACAGTGAAGTCCAGGCCGAGCTCGTGCGCCGTCGCCACTGCAACGGCAACAGCTTCGCGCCACTGCTTGCTTCCCGGGATCACGGCCTCATCCACTACAAGCGGATTTCCCAGCGCCCCGTCGAAGGCTTGAACCCCCCGGACGCCTACCGAGTGGAGCCAGCGAAGGTCCGCGCGGATGCCTTCAAGCTCTACGTTGCCGTCCATCCAGTGCCACCAGGCACGTGGCCGCGCCGAATCCGGCGGATCAACGAACTCACTCCAGTGAACTTCGCTCGACTGGTGTTCCCCGTTCGTCCGGTTCACGTGAGCATCCCGGATTCGCTCCGGGTTGTGGACAAGCTGAGGCCGGCACCGAACTGGTAGAGCGGATCCTCGGTGTCGTTGGGGACATCAGGGCGTGAATTTTCGACGGCGGCCATGGAGCGGGGCAGCTCGATCGGCAACCGGCCTCTCGGTGGAATCGTGGCAGTCAAAGCATCCAACAGCGCAGCATCAGAAGCGCCGAAGTTGGCGGTGATGGCCGATGCGATGCCCTGGAACGGGGTCAGGATTCCTGCCCGTTCAAGGTAGACGTCCAGGATCACGGGGAGTTCTGCTGCAAGGGCCCTCACCCGTGCTATGTCTTCCTCCGGGAAGTCGAGGCTTCCCTGGTGTGTCATGGCGTCGAGGAAGTACTCGTTGCGTGGTTCGTAGGGAACAGACACCCGCACGAGGGCCACCTCGGCGTCTTTCCTGTCATCAACCAGGGTGACCCGGCCGCCCACAGCTTCCGGTTTGACTCCTTCGACGTAGACGCGGGTGTCCGCCCGGAGCGGCAGCAACCCATCGTTCTTGAGGATGGTCACTGATTCCGCCTGGGCGCGGTGTCCGGCGTCGCGGAACTGAGCCGACCCGACCACGTCGCTCACAGCATCCACGTCAACGTAGGGATTGTCGAAGAGCCCCAGCTCGAATTTAACCCGGAGGATTCTCAGTACCGAGGCATCTACCCGGTCCTGGGACAACCTGCCGTTGGCCAGCAGCTCAAGCACCAACTCCGTGCAGGATTCGCCACCGAGCTGGTCCACGCCGGCGTCGAACAGTTTCTCCACCCGCTCAAGGGGACTGAGGTGCTCAACACCCCACGCCTTGGCCGGGAAGGGAAGACCAAAAACCTCAAGGTCAGTGACCAGCTGCCAGTCTGTCAAGACAACACCATCGAAGCCGAGCTGTTCACGGAGAAGTGAAGTGATCAGGTACTTGTTGTACGAAAAGCCCACCTCCTCCACTTCGACGCCGTCGATCACGAGGTCTTTCGCCAGGGAGTAGTAGGGCATGATCGCGCTGGTGCCGGCAGCGATCGCCGCTCGGAAGGGGGCCAGGTGTTCGTCAAAGTTGCCGCCGGGGTAGATCTGGGCTTTACCGGAGGGGAAGTGTGGATCTTCACCGTCTTCCTGCGCGCCTCCGCCCGGGAAGTGCTTTGCGGTGCAGGCGACGCTCGTGGATGACAGCTTCCCTCCCTGCAGACCTGCGATGAGCAGCGCACCATATTCTGAGCTCACCGCTGAGTTTGAACTGAAGCTCTGCAATTGACGCGCCCAGCGCGGCTCGGATGCGAGGTCGAGCTGTGGGTGGAGAGCTGCCCGAAGCCCCACCGCCACATACTCACGCCGGGCTGTCTCGGCAAAGTCGCTCATGACAATTGGATCATTGAGGGCGGCCAGGCCCATGGGCTCGGGCCACTGCGAGAACGAGCCGGCGGCAAAGGCCATTCCGTCATTTTGTGCGAAACCATGGCGGGGATCGGTGCCAAAAGTAATGGGGATCCCGTGCGGGGTGAGCTCGGCGAGTTCCTGCATGGCATTCTGCCAGCGGGCCATGTGCTCCGCCGAAGGGATGTGGCCAACGTTGAAGTGGTTGATGGACCTGCCCACCACAAGGTCGCGGGGAGTCTCCGGACCGAACGGACTCGCGGTGTCGTGGTCCGCCACCTCCCCCACAGCCATCACAGTGTTGAACATGAGCCCGACTTTTTCCTCGACCGACAGACGCGTCAGGAGATCCGCGGCACGGGTGGCAGCATCCAGCCGTGGGTCTTCGTAGGGATCCAGTACACCGTTCCCGTTCAAGTCCCGGTACTGGACGCCGTCTTCAGTGGTTGAGATAGATCGCCGCACGCGGCCTCCTTGTGTGATGGGTTTCATATAGTTTATCCGATGACCGGTAAAAGTTGCTAGACTTTTATTGTTTGGCGACGCGAAGCTGGAGGATGATGGCAAGTGGAAGCGCCCGAACGGCTTCGCTTTGCGGACTGGATTCATCACCGCGGCACTGACGCGGTGGGCGACGGCATGCAGGAAGAGATCAGATGGCAATAGAGCGATACACCGGACTGGCATCCGTACTGGAAACCATCCGGTGGGAAGAGGGCATAACCCAAGCCACCCTGACCGACCAGGTGGGACTGGGCCGGAGCGTCGTTGCCGAGCGGGTTGCAGAACTCGAACAGATCGGGCTCATCCACTCCCCCGGCCGCGCCCCCTCTACAGGAGGCCGGACGGCAAAGCTCTTGTCCCTCAACGCCCAGGCGGGCTACGTCGTCGGCGTGGACATCGCCTCAAATGAAATGGTCGTCAGCGCCTCGGACCTTGCCGGCGCCCTGCTCGGCACGCGCCACCGGGAACTATGCGACGTCGGCGAAGGGCCCGCCCGGATCCTGGACCAGGTCAACGTGATCATCGAAAAAATAGCCAGGGAGCAAAGTAACAACAACCTGCTCGGAATCGGCGTGGGCCTGTCAGGTCCGGTCAATTTCGATACCGGCACTCCCGTTGGCGTGCCAGTCATGCCCGGCTGGGATGACTATCCGGTGCGCGAAGAATTTGCCACCCGCTGGCCGGTTCCCGTCTGGGTGGACAACCGGGTCAACCTCCTCGCCCTGGCTGAAATGGAAAGCAATCCACGCGCCGCCCGGGCAAAGCATCTGCTCTATTTCGGAGCCGGGGCCGGCGTGGGAGCCGCGCTTGTCACTGACGGCCGGCTCTACCGCGGCTCCCACGGCCTGGCGGGCTCCATTGGCCATGTGGCCGTCGCGGAGGCGGGGGTAGTTGCCTGCAGGTGTGGACGTACAGGCTGCCTTGAGGCCGTCACCAGTGGATGGGCCATTGAGCGGGACGGCTTGATGCTGGCCGAAACCGGACGCAGCCCCTACTTGGAGCAGGTGCTGAAGGAAACCGGCCGCGTTCGCGCCTATGACGTCACCTTGGCCGCTGAGCATGAAGATGCCGCCGCCAAGGAACTACTCAACCGAACCGCAGCACTGCTTGGGAGCAGCCTGGCAACCCTGGTAAGTTTCTTCGCTCCCCACATGCTGGTGGTCGGCGGCGGCATTGCCAGGGCAAAGGACATTGTCCTGAAGCCCATACAGCAAGCCGTCTTGGAGCGACTCCCCTCCAGCGGCGCACCGGACCTGCTCGTAGAGCTATCAGCCATTGACGAGCAGGTAGGCGGCGTCATAGGGGCCGCACAACTTGTCTTGGGTGAACTCTTCTCCAAAGCCAACCTTCCCGGGCTCCTCGAGCGGCTGACCCGAAACGAGGACCAAGGCTTATCCGCCTAAATCCCGGGGACCGGAAAAAGTCATTGACTTATTCCGGTGACCGGATTATCTTTGTAACAGACGCCACAAAGCGTTCTACCAGCAACATCTGACCTCAACGGCGAGGGAGACCATATGGAGCACACCCTCTGCATCCATTTGGCTCTGCGCCGGGAACGCATACATGGAATCCGCGGGATTCCGCGTAAAGCAAGGCGCCTTTCCAAGGCACTTCAGCCATCATTCACCGCCATACCTATCGATCTCCGCAGCATCGCCGCCGGAGAACAGTCGGATCACTCGAAGCTGAGCTTTCGACGCCTTGTCTAGGAGAAACATGCGCAAATTAGTCGGCATTGCCGCCGTCACAGCCGTCATGGCGCTTACTGCCTGCACCGGCTCTTCCCCTGGTGGTTCCACAGCCCCCACCGAGTTGGACATTGCAGCCATTGCGCCGCCCGAGTCCTTTTCGCCGGGCAACTTCGGCACCGGCCCCACCACCCAGTTCCTCCAGCCCGTCTACGACTCCCTCTTCCGGAACACCAATGAGGGAGAACCGGCCGAGAACATCGTGACCAAGTGGTCTTACGATGACACCCGGACGAAGCTGTCCCTCATCATCAGGGAAGGCGTCAAATTCACCGATGGCACACCCCTGGATGCAGCTGCAGTCAAAGCCAACCTGGACTCGGCCCGCAAGGGCACCGGAGAAGCCGGCGGTCAGCTGCGCTTCATCCAGGAGGTCACCGTCACCGACGCCACCAACCTCATGGTCACCCTCTCCGCTCCGGACCCATCGCTCGTGCCGAACCTGGGCGGAACCGCCGGTGTCCTTGCCAGCCCGAAGGCCTTGGGAACACCGGCACTGGACACCACTCCCATCGGTTCCGGCCCTTACATCCTGGACGCCGCTAAGTCCCAGACCGGCATCAAGTACGTCTACACGCGGAACGCTGACTACTGGAACGCCAAAGACTTCCCGTTCGACACCGTCGAAGTCACGGTCTTCAACGACAACAACGCAATCCTCAACGCGCTGCGCGCCGGTGAAGCAGACTTTGCAGTAGTGACCGATAAGGATTCAAACAGCCTCAAGTCCGCAGGCCTGAATATCCAGACCAGCCCCGCCTACACCACTAGCGGCTTGTACTTGTTCGACCGCAAGGGTTCCCTGGTTCCTGCGCTTGCTGAGCCGAAGGTCCGCCAGGCGATCAATATGGCCCTGGATCGCGACGCCATCCACGCGAAAGTCTTTGGTGGTAAGGGCAAGGCCACCAGCCAGGTCTTCAGCTCCACCAGTGATGCCTTCATTCCTGAGCTGGATAAGAAGTACCCCTTTGACGTGAACGCCGCGAAGAAGCTCCTGGCCGACGCCGGCTATGCGAACGGCTTCACACTGCCTATGCCGGATGTATCGCCCGTCTACCCTGACCAGCAGGCAGCCGTGACCGAAGCGCTGACAGCCATCGGCATCACACCGCAGTACCAGCCTGTGAACGGCCAGACCTTCATCTCGGATCTGCTGGCAGGAAAGTACCCCGCCGCAATCTTCGGACTCAACAGCCCGCGTCCGTGGGATTTCGCGCAGATTGCGCTCACGCCTGAATCGCTGTGGAACCCGTTCCACGTCTCCGATCCCACGGTGGTTGATCTGATCAACAAGGCCCAGGGCGAAACCGGCGACACACAGACCGAAACGTTCCGGAAACTGAACACCTACCTCGTGGACCAGGCCTGGTTTGCTCCCTACATCCAGTCTGACAACGTCTTCGCAAGCACCACTGAAATCACCGTCACGCCGCAGCGCTATTCCACGCTGCCGCCGCTCTGGGGCTTCACAGCCTCGAAGAAGTAGGTGGGTGGCCGGCCCGTACCAAGGCCGGCCTCCCCCGCCAATCCCCTCATCTTCCGAAGCCCAAGGAGCTGCCGTGCTGATGTTTATCCTTCGCCGCCTGGCCTCAGGACTGGTGCTCATGTTCGTTATTTCCACTGCGACGTTTTTCCTCCTGAACCTCACAGGGCAAGACCCTGTCCGTCAGGTTTTGGGGCCAGTGGCTTCAGTGGAACAAGTGGAGGCCAAGCGCCAACAACTGGGCCTCGATGAGCCATTGATCAGCCAATACTTCCAGTGGCTCGGATCGGCTGTCCGTGGAGACTTGGGCCGGTCCTGGTTCACCAACCAGCCCGTGGGAGAATTGCTCTCCCAAACATTGCCGCCCACCCTTTCCATGGTGATCGGCTCACTGATCCTCGCTGCTGCCTTCGGAACGTTGATCGGGGTCACTGCAGCCTTGCGCCGGGGTCGACTGGATCGCGGTCTTCAAGTGGCGTCGACTTTGGTTCAGGCAATTCCCGGTTTCCTGGTGGCCCTGGTTCTGGCTTTGGTTTTCGCTGTACAACTTCGCATGGTGCCGGCCACCGGTTTCACCGCCTTCACCGAATCACCCGCCAAGTGGCTCGCCTCCATCACGCTCCCGGTAATTGCCCTGGCGTTGGGTTCTTTGGCTTCCATTGCCCTGCAGGTCCGGGGATCCATGATCGATGTCATGCAGCAGGACTTTGTTCGAACACTACGGAGCAGGGGCCTCCCCGAGCGAAGCGTCGTGGTCAAGCACGCCTTGCGAAGCGCCGCCGGCCCGAGCCTCACCACGGTATCCCTGATGTTCATTGTTGCCATCTCCAGCTCGGTGATCATTGAAAAAGTTTTCAATATCCCCGGAATCGGCACCCAGGCCAACAACTCGGCCGGTCGTGGCGACTTGCCCGTAGTGCTCGGGATCGTCTTGGTCACGGTGGTGCTGGTGGTCGTCGTCAATCTTCTCGTCGATCTGGCACAAGGCTGGATCAATCCGAAAGTTCGTGTCTCATGACCGATAACCTTGTCACCGGTACCCGCAAGTCTTTGGACGTGGTAATCGCCGCGCCGCAGGCGGACAACCTGATCAAGAAGTTCCTCCGTGAACCTGCAGCAGTAATTTCGCTGGTGTTCCTCGCCCTGCTCGTTGTGGTGGCGGTCCTCGCACCGCTGATCACCTCCTACGATCCCACCGCAACGCGCCTCGCCGATGTCCTGGCACCCCCTTTCACCCCTGAGCATCCGTTGGGCGCTGATGGTGTGGGCCGCGACGTGCTGGCAAACCTCGTGTACGGCGCACAAACCAGCCTTTTGAGCGCAGCGATCGTCATCGCCGTGAGCTTGCTGATTGGCGTACCCACCGGGCTCCTGGCGGGTTACCGCCAGGGATGGATCGACGGCCTCAGCATGTGGATCAGTGGCGCGCTCCTGTCCCTGCCGGCCATCGTGGTGCTCCTTGTAGTGCTGGCCCGTGTAGGACGCAGCACCTCGCTTGCGCTGGTGGTGTTCGGCATACTGATCGCCCCCTCGGTGTTCCTGCTCATCCGCGGCTCGGTCCGGGCCGTGCGGGAAGAGCTGTACGTGGACGCAGCCCGGGTCTCCGGGTTGAGCGACATCCGCATCATGGTCCGCCACATCCTGCCGGTGGTCATCACGCCCACCATCATCCAGGCGGCATTGTTGGCAGGTGCCGGCATCGGAATCGAGGCAGGAATTGCCTTCCTCGGCCTTGGCTCCTCTGACAAGGCCAGTTGGGGGCTGATGCTCAATGACGCTTCCCAGAACATCTTCAACGCTCCCTGGCTGCTCCTCTGGCCAAGCGTTGCCCTGGTGTTGACGGTCATGGCCTGCACCCTGGTTGGCAACGGCTTCCGCGATGCTTTGGCGAACTACGGATCCGCAGCCGGCCGCGTCAAGACCAGAAAGGCTGCCAAAGAAGCGGTCTCAACTCCTCAGCCCGCACGGCCCATGACAAAGGCATCCGCGGAACCCGAAGACGCACTATTGGTCATCAACGATCTCCGGGTTTCCTATCCCCGCCCCAACGGAGAGAAGTCCGACGTCGTCAAAGGCATTTCCTTGACGGTGGAGCGCGGTCAGATCCTTGGTTTGGTAGGGGAATCGGGCTCCGGCAAATCTCAAACCGCCTTCTCGGTACTGGGTCTCTTGCCCGGGCAAGCCGAAATGACTGCCGGAACCTTGAGTTTCGCCGGAGCGGACCTGTTGGGGATGACTCCGAAGGAGCGCAACCGCCTGCGGGGCGCCCGGATCGGCTACATTCCCCAGGAGCCCATGAGCAACCTCGATCCCGCGTTCCGGATAGGGTCCCAGCTGACCGAGCCAATGCAGCACCACCTGGGCATATCGGCGAAAGCCGCCAAAGACGAAGCCCTCAAACTCCTCGCCCGCGTAGGCATTCCCGATCCTGAGCGCGTCTTCAAGTCCTACCCGCATCAAGTCTCCGGCGGAATGGCACAGCGCGTGCTCATCGCAGGAGCCGTCTCCTGCAATCCCGAGCTCCTCATCGCTGACGAACCCACCACCGCACTGGACGTCACCGTACAGGCGGACGTGCTGGACCTCATCCGCAGCCTTCAGGCGGAACGCGGCATGGGCGTCGTCCTGGTTACCCATAACTTCGGAGTGGTAGCGGACCTCTGCGACCAGGTAGCCGTAATGCGCAATGGAGAAATTGTTGAAGTGGCGGCCGTTACTGACCTGTTTACGAACCCACAGGAAGAGTACACACGGCTCCTCTTGGACTCGGCCCTGGATTCAACGTCGAAAACAACAACCGCCGCCTCTGCAGGGTCGGACATGACAACCGAGACAGAAGGTGCACGATGACTTCCGTCAACCACACCGCCTCCCCCGAAGCGGAGCCCCTCCTGCGGATCACCGACCTGACCGTCGACTACAGGATCGGTGGATTCGGCCGCAAACGTTCCTTCCGCGCCTTGCAGGGGGTGAGCCTCGACATCAAACCCGGGGAAACCTTGGGACTCGTCGGCGAGTCCGGCTCGGGAAAGTCAACCATCGGCCGGGCCGTCTTGGGTCTCGCTCCGGTGACCGGCGGCGACATCCGCTTCGACGGCAGATCAATCACCAGGCTCAGCAAAAAGGAACGCCGGGCACTGAGCAGCGACATTCAGGTGGTTTTTCAGGATCCTTATACCTCGCTGAATCCGTCCATGACCATCAGCGACATCTTGTCGGAGCCGATGCAGGTTTCCGGAACGTCCAAGGTTGATGCTCAACGACGGGTCCGGGAGCTCCTCGATGTAGTGAATCTGCCCTCTAACGCCAGCGCCCGTTACCCTCGGGAGTTCTCCGGAGGCCAGCGGCAACGCATTGCCATTGCCCGGTCCCTGTGCAGGAATCCCAAGCTCATTGTGTGTGACGAGCCCGTCAGCGCCCTGGACTTGTCCACCCAGGCACGGGTTCTCCAACTGTTTGCAGACATACAAGAGCAGACCGGCGTTTCGCTCCTGTTTGTCACCCACGATCTGGATGTGGTCCGACACATCAGCGAGCGTGTTGCCGTAATGCGTCGAGGAGAGATCGTGGAGACCGGCATCACGGAACAGGTTATTGCCAATCCGCACCATGCCTACACGAAGGCCCTGCTCCTGGCCTCCCCCATCGCCAACCCGGCCCTGCAAGCTGAACGGCGTCGGGAACGACGACTCTTTCTTGACGCTCAACCGGCACTGTCCACAGTCGCCCGCTGAGCAAACCCCCAGGGCGTGAAGCCCTCCCTCCTACTGACTCCTGGAGAACAGCATGACCACCACAGCAGTACCTTCAGCGCGCCCTTATCCGGCCGGCGTCGACGTCGCAATCATTGGAAGCGGCCCCGCCGGTGCTACCTATGCACGGATACTCTCCGAGCTCAGTCCCCAGGCAAGCATTGCCATTTTCGAGGCCGGACCGACCATCAGTGACCCGCCCGGCTCCCACGTCAAGAACATCGCAAGCGTGCAGGACCGCGAAGCTGCCCAGCGCCGTTCGGAAGGAAAAGTCAGCGCCCTCCCAACCGGAGGGGACCTTGCTGAGTATGCACGCGACGTCGCACGCCCGGTGCGGCCCGGTACCTTCCTCCTCGAGGAAGGATGGCAGCAGCCCGGCGAGGCTGGACTGCCGGGCCTTGCCTTCTCCAGCAATGTTGGCGGTATGGCAGCGCACTGGACCGGCGCATGCCCGCGTCCTGGCGACAGCGAGCGTATTGCGTTCCTTCCCAACATGGACGAGCTCCTGACCGAGGCGGAACGTCTCCTCTCCGTCAGCGCAGAGGCCTTGGCCGAGGCTCCCCTGGCTGACTTGGTCCGGTCACGGCTGGCGTCAGCGCTCGACGACGGCCGCTCGCCTGACCGCCGGGTGCAACCCATGCCGCTGGCCGTGCGCCGCACCGGGGACGGCCGCTTCATCTGGTCCGGGGCTGACGTGGTGTTCGGGGATGAAACGCGAAACAACCCCAGGGCCCGCCTGTTCGATGAAAGCGTGGTTGTGCGGGTGTTGACCAACGGAGATGAGGTCAGCGGTGTGCGGGTTCGCGACGACAAAACGGGAAACGAACATGACATTGCGGCCCGGTACGTCGTAGTTGCCGCCGATGCCCTCCGCGGTCCGCAGCTGCTGTTTGCTTCCGGTATCCGTCCCGAAGCACTCGGCCGGTACCTGAACGACCAACCGCAGGTCGTCCACGCTGTCCGGTTGACCGGCGTCGTGGATGATGTTCCCGCGGCCTCCTCGCACGACACCACCATCACCGCCCAAAGCGGTGTCAGCTGGGTTCCTTTCACTGATGAGCAGCCCTTTCATGGACAGGTCATGCAACTCGACGCGTCGCCGGTTCCCATTTCAGGGGACGTCATCCCTGGTTCGATCGTGGGCCTGGGGTGGTTCTGCGCCAAGGACCTTCAGGCCTCCGATCGCGTTGAGTTCTCCGAAGACACCACGGACGCATACGGGCTGCCTGCGATGAACATCCACTACACCTTCACCGAACGTGATGAGCAGACGCTGTCTGCTGCGCGCGAATCTGTGATCGCCGCTGCGAGGTCCCTGGGAGAGCCGCTCGGGGAGGAACCGCTCACGTTCCCTGCCGGGGCCTCCCTGCATTACCAAGGCACCTTGCGCATGGGCACCACCAACGATGGAACTGCCGTTTGCGATCCCACCGGGCAGGTCTGGGATGTCAGGGGCTTGTTCGTTGCCGGCAACGGTGTCATTCCGACCCCCACAGCCTGCAACCCCACATTGACCGGAGTGGCTTTGGCCGTCGCCGGTGCACGCCACATTGCTGAATCAATCAACTCCACGTCTACAGAGAAGTGAGGAAAACATGGTCCTCGAACGAGAACTGATCCAAAGCCGGGGCTTTCGCAACGTCCAGGAAGGAACGGACACGGTGGGCTTCGAAATAGCCCTGCGCATGCCCAATTACCGGGGCGTCTGGGGAAGCCTCATCGACGGCGTGGCTGTCACCGTAGACGGCCAGGAATGGAGCCGGGAAGTACCGTACTGGACACTCCAGGGTCGAACTTTCAGCATCCAGGAACTGCGCCGGTCCACCGATGTCCGCTGGCAGCTCGATGAACTGGCCACCGTCATGGTGCCGCTCGCAGGCGGCCTGGCCGTAGGTGTCCACGATGTGCGCGTTGATATCGCGCTGCACGCACCCTACATTCCAGCAGAATTCCAACCGTCAATTTTCACGTCCCAGCGAAAGGTCACGGTCCTCGCATGAGCAACCTCAAGTACGGCGTCTCCCTTTACAGCTACACCGGTGACATCAACACCGTCCTCACCCTCGAAGACGCCATGGCACAAATAGCTGACATCGGCGCCACCGGGATCGAAATCCTGGGCGAAGGTCATGTGCCCAACTATCCGGAACCGTCCACCGCGTGGATCGACCAATGGTACGGGCTGCTCGAAAAATACCAGCTGGAGCCCACCAACTACGGGTCCTGGATTGACTCCAGCTTGTGGCGTCACCGCGACCTCACGGCCGATGAGGGTGCTGTGATGCTTGCCCGCGATCTCCGGCTGGCCCATCGCCTCGGTTTCACTTCAGTCCGGCCGAAGATCGGGGTGGTGTCCATGGACCTGCGCCCGCATCCGATCTGGGAAGAAGTGATTGAACGCAACCTGGACCTAGCGGCGGAGCTGGACCTTATCATTTGTCCGGAAATCCATGCGCCCACGCCCATCAAGCACCCGGTGGTGGACGAGTACATCGAGTTCATCGAACGGACGGGTTCGAAGAACTTCCGCCTGCTGATCGATACCGGAATCTTCCAAAGGGCAATCACCACCGCCAAGCACGACGGCCTTAGTGAAGAAGCCCAGGAAGAAGGCTGGCGTAAACCCCTGGCCGTGCCGATGTCGGACCTGGTGGATGTCCTCCCCTACGTGTCCTTCATTCAGGCCAAGTTCTTCGACATCGGCGATGACCTTGTTGACGGCCAGATACCGTGGCGCGAGATCCTTCAAACCCTGAAGGAGAACGAATGGTCGGGTTACCTGTCCAGCGAATACGAAGGCGATCGGTTGCCTTACCGATCCATTGAACAGGTCCGGCGGCAGCACGCGCTTCTGCACAGCCTGGAGGCCGAGATCGACGGGACGCCGTGACCGGAGTCCGCAACAGCACCAGCGCCAGCACCAAAAGGCTCCCGATCTCCGCCACACGCCTCCGGCTCCTCATGGCAGCGCTCCTGGCGGTGTCATTCCTCGGGGCCCTGGATCACACCATCGTTTCAACGTCATTGGCCACAGTGGCCGGCGAGCTTGGCGCCCTCCAGCACATGAGCTGGGTGGTGGTCGGCTACACGCTGGCCAGTACCGTCCTGCTCCCGGTCCTCGGTGGGCTGGGTGACCGGGTCGGCCCACGGATGGTCTTCCTGGTTGCGCTGGCCGGCTTTGTTGTGGCGTCGTTCGCTTGTGGCTTCGCGCATGACATGACGCAGCTGGTCGTCGCCCGGGTCTTCCAGGGCATGAGCGCCGCCGGACTCCAGCTGATGTCGCAGACAATCGTCGCCGAGGTGGCAACACCAAGGCAACGCCCGCAATACCTGTCACTGATCGGGGCCGCCTTTCCGGTGGCAATTTTGATCGGGCCGCTCCTCGGAGGCCTGATCACGGACCACTGGGGGTGGCCTTGGGTTTTTTGGATCAATGTCCCGGTGGGGCTGGCCGCGCTTCTCCTGGCGGTCATCGCCGTTCCGCACATTGAGCCGGCAGGCAGCAAAAAACGGTTCGACGGCGTTGGTGCACTTTTGCTTACAGCTGTCCTTGTGGCGGTGGTGCTGGCCGTTGCATGGTTCAGTTCAGCAAACTCCTCGGCGTGGATCGCCGTGGGTGCCGGCGCAGCGGCCCTGGTGGGCCTGATCGCCGTCGAGCGTGGCCAACGCAACCCGATCATCCCGGTCCGCCTGTTCCGCAACCGCACGTTCAGTGCAGGCGTGGGCTTGTCTGCAGTCATGGGTGCCGGGCTCATCTCGGCTACGGCGTACCTGCCAACGTATTTCCAGATGGCCTACGGCGTCAGTGCCACCGTCTCAGGGCTGGTTCCCATAGCCACGGTGCTCGGGATGTTGGTGGGTAACCTTGTGACGGGTTGGGCAGCTTCGCGGACGGGCCGCTACCGGGTCTTTCCGCTGGTCGGGACAATAATGGGGGCCCTGGGGCTCGGGGCCATGTCCTTGCTCCCGGCGGGCGTCCCGCTGTGGTTCCCGGCGTCGATCATGGCGTTCGTGGGCCTCGGCACCGGAGCGTTCATGAGCCTTGCCATAGCAATCGTGCAAAGTGCTGCACCACGCAGTGAACTCGGTACCGCTACGGCGGCTGCCGGGCTGAGCGGCCAGATCGGGTCCACCATCGGATCGGCAGTCGTGGGTGGAGTGGTGGGGTTCGGTGTCGCGTCGCTGCTGCCGGCCGGGCTGGATTCCCACACGCTCACCCCGGCCTTGGTCCATGGCGCCGGACCGTCCGTGCAGGCAGAGATCGCCTCGATTTACCACGACGTGTTCTCTCCCGTTTTCCTTTCCCTGGCGGGCGTCTACATCCTGGGCTTCATTGCCGCGCTGTTGCTGCCCGATGGACGCCTTTCCGATGAACCCGCCCCGGCAGGGGAACCTGACGACCTGGACGACTCAGCAAACCTGGACGACCCTGCCGATCTGGCACTGGAAGCAAAGGACTGACGTGCCCAACAACAACACCGTGAGATGGGGACTCGCCGGCACTGGAACCATTGCCCGCGAATTCGCGCAAACTCTTGCTGAAGTCCCCTCTGCCTCTCTCGCTGCTGCAGCGTCCCGGACCGCCGCGGCCTCGGGGAAGTTCTGTTCCGAATTCGGCATTCCGAAACAGCACCTGTCCTTCCAGGACCTTGCCCATGACCCCACCATTGACGCGGTGTACGTTTCAACCCCGGCAGGATTGCATCACGAGCATGCCAGGCAATTCCTGGAGGCGGGCAAACATGTCCTGGTCGAAAAACCCTTCACGTCCACCCACGCCGAAGCCCTCGATCTGTCCCAAATCGCCAAACGAACCGGGACAGTGCTGATGGAGGCCATGTGGTCCCGGTTCCTGCCTGCGTTCGTTGAGCTGAAGAGGCTGGTGGACA
This sequence comes from Arthrobacter sp. R3-55, assembly GCF_054161505.1. Classification (NCBI taxonomy): domain Bacteria; kingdom Bacillati; phylum Actinomycetota; class Actinomycetes; order Micrococcales; family Micrococcaceae; genus Arthrobacter; species Arthrobacter sp. R3-55. The sequence continues at coordinate 2,452,864 of NZ_CP096423.1, forward strand.
GCGGTGCGATCGGAAAGGCCCGGAAGGTTGAAGCGTCCTTCGGTTTTCCGATTCCGGAGGCTGGGCCGCGGGCGCGGCCACAGTTGTACGATCCCGCCCTTGGCGGCGGAAGCCTGCTGGAGATGGGTGTTTACCCTGTTCAGCTCTCGCACTGGTTGCTGGGCGATGAACCGGCCGTCGCCGCGTTCGGCCGCAGCAGCACCAGCGGCGTGGACCTGGACGCGACGGCGCTTTTGTCCTTCAGCGACGGTGCAACCGGATACATCAGCTCATCAATGTCCACAGTGCTGCCCAATAACGCACGGATACTGGGAACCGAAGGCATCATTGAACTGCCGGCCCCGCATCATTGTCCCAACGAGCTGACCTTTTCACGTTACAACCCCTCAGGGCCGGGACTTCAGCAGTCCCACACCATTCACGCGCCCATTGTTGGCGGCGGACTCAGGTACGAAATTCTCGACTTCCATGGGCTTATCGAAGCCGGCAAATCCGAGAGCTCCGTGATGCCCTTGAGCGACTCCCTGGCCATCATGCGCACACTGGACCTCATCAGGCACCAGATCCACCAACCGTCCCAGGAGGATCCTCACCGTGAAAGTTAGAGTACAGCCGGAACAGATCCTGGCATCAATGACCCATGCAGAGAAGCTTGCGCAGCTCCAGATCGTCTGGAGGCCTGACTCCGCAGAAGCGGGGGACCTTGCACGAAGCGGTGCCGGTGCGCTTTTCTGGCCCCCGTCGGCGAAGGCCACCAATGACCTCCAACGGATCGCTGTTGAGGAGAGCCGGCACGGCATCCCGCTCCTGATCGGCCTGGACGTTGTCCACGGACAGTTCACCATCTTCCCCACCCCTCTGGCGCAGGCGGCCAGCTTCGATCCCGAAGTTGCCGCAACAGATGCCAGGCTCTCTGCCAAAGAAGCCCGGTCCGGCGGGGTCAACTGGACTTTTTCACCCATGATCGATGTATCCCGGGACCCGCGGTGGGGACGCGTGGTGGAAGGGTTTGGCGAAGACCCCTTCCTCAATGCCGTCTTCGGGGAGGCCAAGATCCGCGGGTACCAAGGTGAGGACCTTGCGTCGAATACCTCCATAGCCGCCTGCGCCAAGCACTTTGTTGGCTACAGTGCGGCAGAAGGAGGCCGCGACTACAACACCACGGACATCTCTGTTCAACGGCTCCGGAACGTGTATCTTGAGCCATTCAGGGTCGCGGTCAAGGCGGGGGTTGCCAGTGTCATGGCGAGCTTCAATGCAGTTTCAGGTGTACCGATGCACGCCAACCGGGAGATGCTCACCAGCGTCTTGAAGGACGAGTGGGGACATACCGGCATCGTCGTTGCTGACGCCGGTGGCGTCGGCGAACTGGTTGAGCATGGCGTCGCCGCCAACGCGTCCGACGCCGGGCGGCTGGCACTTTCCGCCGGGCTCGATGTGGAGATGGGCGGCTCGTTGCTGAGCGGGGGTGAGCCCCTGATCGAGGAGGGCGTGGTGGATCCCGCGCGCCTGGACGACGCCGTACTCCGTGTGCTGCGGCTCAAGGAAGCGCTGGGCCTGTTCGAGAACCCTTATGTGGACGAGTCCGCAGCCGCAACCGGTCCTGATGAAGCCTCCCTGGCGGCCGCCAGGGCCACTGCCGCTCGTTGCACCGTCCTGCTGAAGAACGACGACGGCGTGTTGCCGCTGAAGCCCCGGGGACAGCGAGTCCTTGTGGTGGGTCCTTACGCTGAAAACAGGGACCACCTGGGCGCGTGGGTGCAGTACTTCGCCAGCCCCACCACCACCTCAATTGCCGAATCGCTCGCCGCGGCCCTGCCGGAGTCCGTAGTGACCACCTTGCCCGGTGCCACCTTCTTTGATTCCGATCCCGGCCTTCAGGCTGAAGCAGCTGCTGCTGCCGCTGAGGCGGACCTGGTGATCGTCGCCGTCGGGGAACCCAGTGACCTTTCCGGGGAGGCGAGCTCGCGGAGTTCATTGGACCTGCCCGGAGACCAGGAGAAATTGATCCATGCCATTGCCGGTTCGGGCACCCCATTTGCCGTAGTCCTGATGACGGGCCGTCCGTTGGTGGTCAGCGGATGGATTGACCAATGTCCTGCCCTTCTCCTGGCATGGCACCTGGGCACAGAAGCCGGAAAAGCGATCTCGGATGTCCTCACCGGCACGGTCAATCCCGGCGGCAAACTTCCCATGACTTTCCCCCGCTCGGTGGGTCAAGTTCCTATTTACTACAACCATGAGTCAACAGGCAGGCCCGCCCGCACGGGTGGCTCGCTGGCACACCAACGGCCGGACGTTGGACTGACCGGCCCCAACAACACCGATGACTACTACAAATCGAAATACCTGGACTTGGATCTGGGTCCCCAATTCGGTTTCGGATACGGGCTCAGCTATACGACTTTTGAGCTGGAATCATCGCCGGAACAAGCGCTTTCCGTCACCATGGACGAGCTGCGGACTGGATCCAGAATCACTTTCTCCACGATCGTCCGAAATACCGGAACAAGGGACGGCGACGATGTGGTCCAGTTGTATGTTTCCGACCTCCTGGCCAGCGTGACCCGGCCCGTCCGGCAGTTGAGGGGCTTCACCCGAGTATTCGTACCGGCTGGCGAAGAACGCCGTGTATCACTGACCATCGGCTTGGATGATCTGGGATTCTGGACCAACGATCACCAGGCCGGATACATCGTGGAACCAGGTTCCTTCCGGATAGGAATTGGCGACGGCACTGCCACCCAGCTGTTCGACCTCATGGTCACGCCCCCTTCCCCAACAGGTTTCCCCGCAGACACCAATACCCGACCCACGAACATTAAGGACTGACCACCATGCCACACCAGAACCTCCCGCGACTCGAGCGCACAGGCAGTCACACCCGCCTCATTGTGGACGGAAAGCCGTTTCTCTGCATCGGAGGGGAACTGCACAATTCGAGTGCATCCGACCGGGACTACATGTCGCCCATCTGGGACAAGTTGGCAAAGGCCGGAATCAATACCGTGATCGCTCCTGTGTCTTGGGAGCAGGTGGAACCGGTAGAGGGAGAACTGGACTTTTCGATCGTCGACAGCCTGGTAGAGGACGCCCGGTCCACCGGCGTCCGCCTGGTGATGATCTGGTTCGGGGCCTTCAAGAACGCTTTCTCCACCTATGCCCCCGGCTGGGTCCGGGCGGATCGGGAACGTTTCCCCCGCGCGGACAGGGGCACCAAACCCCTGAAGACACCCTTCTCCTACCCCGGGTCAATGCCGCGGCCGAGCTTGTCCGTCTTCTCCCGGGACCTTTTCGAAGCGGACAGGAATGCCTACACAGCCCTGTTGAAGCATGTGGCCAAGGTCGATCCGGACCATACAGTCATCATGGTCCAGGTTGAGAACGAAGTGGGCCTGCTGGGTGCAGGAAGGGACCACAGTCCGCTGGGCGAAACCGCATGGAATGCACCGGTCCCGGAGCAGCTGATCACCGCTGTTTCCCAGGCTCCGGATTCCTTCGCCCCTGAGCTGGTGCAGGCGCTCGGCACAAATCCGGACGGCGGCAGGAGCTGGGCGGACTGCTTCGGCGATGACAACCCTGTTGCTGAGGAAACCTTCATGGCGTGGGGATTCGCTTCCTTCGTAGGAGGTTTGGCGGCGGCTGGAAAGGAAGTGCTGCCCCTCCCCGCGTACGCAAACGCCTGGATCGGCCCGCAACGTGGACAGGACCTTCCCGGCCAGTACCCCAGCGGAGGACCGACGGCCGGCATGGTCCCGGTATGGCGGGCGGCGGCGCCCGCCATCGACTTCCTGGCACCGGATATCTACGTTCCCAACGCAGAGGAGGTCATGCGCCAATATGCCTCCGATTCCAATCCGTTGTTCATCCCGGAAGCGCGTTTCCGGGCAGGAGATGCATTCCTGGCAATTGGCGGCTTCGGAGGCCTGGGCTACAACGTCTTCGGCGTGGAGGAAGGCAGGGAAGGCAACCAGTACAGCACAGCCTGCTCCATCATCACTTCCCTGACTCCGGAAATTGTGGACGCCCAGCGCGACGGCCGGATCTTTGGTTTCGCCCTTGACCCGGACCAGGAATCCCTGAGCACCAGCGTGGCAGGTACCGACATTACTGTCCGCAATTCAAGGAAGCTCCTTGAAGGCATGCTCCTGGACGCAGGTGTGCGGGTCCCGCCGGCGCCGGAACTCCTGGAAGAAACCGTTGCCGCCACCCACGGCCCTACTCCGGGGGACGCCCGTCCTTTCGGTATGGTCCTGGCCATCAACGCCACTGAATTCATCGTGGTGGGACAAGGGGCACAGGTGGACTTCCACAAAGCCGGTTGCGACGTTGAGCTTGACTCGGTGAGGGAGTTGCTGGTGACCGACTCCGGGCTAAGCGAAGGACGTTTCCTCAACGGGGACGAACGACTTGAGATCCTTTCCGACAAACACATCACCGCCGTGAAGGTCCGCATCCTCGTCAACGCCGGCAGCCAGCAGTAAGCGCCAGGAAAGGAACTCCATGCCGTTCCACCCTGACATCGCCGCCCGGGTTCCCTTGCTGGACGGGATCCCATCATTGGAAGCCGGGCTCAGCGATCCGTCCATGAGGGCGCAGATGGAGGCCTTTGACGACGTCGTTGCCGCCACCCGATGGGTAAGGGAAAACATGATGGAGTTGGGCATCACGTCGCTTTCCCTCGGTGGTGCCAGCGCCGGCGCCAATCTGGCCGCTGCCGCTGCCCTGAGGCTCCGGGATGAGGACCACTGGGTGCCGGACCAGCTTGTGCTGGTGTATCCGTTGATGCATGCCGTGCCTCCTGCGCCCTCGGCCTCGCTCAGGACCGCATTACCGGAACTGCCGGACGCTATGCGGCTCACGCCGCGGATGATCGACTCTGCATCGGAGAACTATCTGGGAACGTCGAGCGATGTTCCAGCCCCGGGTTACGCCATGCCCGCCAACGCAGACCTGGACGGCCTCCTGAACCTGCCCGCAACTTTAGTTCCCGTTGATGACGCACTGGACCGCATCGCTGCCCGGCTACGACCAAAAGGTCCCTGATCTCGAAACCACGCGATGGATCCGCAGGATGGGTTGAACATCGCCCAAAGGTGAGGTGGGATCTGAGTGGCGGCCCACTGCAAGACCTGCCACCCAGTACGCCTACGCTCTTGCCCAGACATATATAAGGTGCTGGGTAATCCTCAAGAATCGGTCAGGGAAACCTCAAGATTGCCTCAAGATCCCAAGACAGCTGTAGCCATCAGCCATCTTGGCGGTCCATTGAGCTCCGCAGGGGTCGGTGAATCTTGACGACGCCTTCAGAACGGAATAGACAGTAAGTATCCTTATGAATATCCGATCCCGACTGAAGGAGTTTTCATGAACGAGAAGCCCGGCAATCAGACGCCGAACACGCCCCGGGTGAGTGAAACGGAACTTCGTGGAATGAAGGTTGATGAACTCCGACAGGAAGCCCGGGAGGAGAACATTAGCGGCGTTTCGGACATGCGCAAGGAGGAGCTGGTGCACGAAGTGGCCGCAGCACGCTCCTCCGGTGAACAACGGAAACAGGACGGCCCTGCCTCCGAGGCTGACTCAGTTGGCGCCGGGCCGGACGACGGCAAGATCCGGACCGGCGAAGCGTCCTCCAGCTCGTTGAAGTACTCACAGGAGGTAACTTCTCCAGAGGACGAGCCCGAGCGGGAAGGAAGGAGCCTGGTAACAACGCATCATGAAGTCATCAAGCAGTGGGCGGAGGAACGCGGCGGAGTGCCCGCAACCGTTGAAGGCACCGAACACGGGGATCACTTGGGCGTACTCCGTCTTGATTTTCAAGACAAAGACAACAATCTCCGGCGCGTGAGCTGGGAAGAATGGTTCAACACTTTCGATGCCCGCCGCCTGAACTTCATCTATCAGGAACAACGCTCGGACGGCAGCCAATCGAACTTCTTCCGACTGGAAAATCCGGACCGGAAAGACGCATAGGCTTAAGTACGCTTATTCCCGGATTTAGCCGGACGGCTTAGGGGCGCAGGAGAAGGTCGGCGACAGCGTTGGCGAACGCCAGCGGGGCCTCTTGGGGCACGTTGTGCCCTATTTCCTTTAGCCTGCGGACTTCGAACGGACCGGCGAAGTGCTTCCGATCCCGCTCAGAGTCGTCCGGCCCGAACCCGTCGGCCAGTGCGTCGAGTGAAATCGTTGGCACCAAAATGGGAGGCGATTCCGCCAAAAACGCCTCGAGCTCGTCAAAACGATCGTCACCATCCGCGGCCCGATGGCGATGGCGATAGGAGTGCACCGCGACATCAACGAAGTCCGGGTTGTGCAGGCTGGGACTGCTGGCGGTGTAGGCATCGCCGGCGCCAGCCCATTCCGGTGACCACAATCGCCAGAGCAGGCCGCACAATTCATCCCGGTTGGCCTGAAGCCCCGCGCGACCTCGATCGGTGTTGAAGTACCACTGATACCAGTCCCGATACTCCTCCATCGGGGCTGCCGGCTCCACCGACGAGGCGATGTCCTGGATCGCGTAGCCCCCGACTGTCACAAGCCCGGTAATGCGTTCGGGGCGCACGGCTGCGGCAATGCAGGCCGCCCGACCGCCCCAGTCATACCCGGCGACCACTGGGCGCTGCAATTCCAGGACATCGATGAGATCGAGCAGATCCTGTCCGACGGCCGCTTGCTGGCCGGAGCGAGGCGTCGCGGCCTCCCGGAACCGTGTCCCACCGTACCCGCGGAGGTAAGGAGTGATGGAACGAATTCCGCGCTCCGACAACAACGGGGCAACTGCCTGGAAGCTGAGGACGTCGTAGGGGAAACCGTGGAGGAGCACCGCAACTGCCCCGTCCGCCGGACCGTCGTCGTAGTATGCAATCTCGAGGTCCTCAGTCATCACAGTCCGCAGTTCGCCCATGGTCATACTCCAGTGAACCACTTACGGCCTCGGGAACCTCTCAAAGTTCATACCGTCAAGAATGCGGATCGGTGAGGAGCCAGGCCAGGGCCTCATCCTGGGAGGGATAGAACCGGGTCGGACAGGGAAGAGTCCGCCGCGCCATGGCAAAATTGGCAATGACGCGGTTGACAGGATTTGAACCCACCAAGGCAATCCGCGAAGCCGCGCACTTGGTGCTGAAAACGGATTTGGCCTGGCGGGTAACGGTCTTAGTGTTCGTTATGTCAATCAGCATCGGGTACTCGGAACCGTCGGCGACGTCGTTGATTGTCATCATCGCCGAGCGCACGTCGTCTGCCGTCAGGACAGTCCCCGGATTCCAGACGAGGCGAAGAACTCCCTCGGCATCCAGTTCAACCGTTCCCTTGCCGCCATCAACAGTTATTGGCTTCATCCCCGCGCCCCCAACATCGTTTGGTCCTAAGACTAGTCCGTGATCCGGTCGTGGCTCCATATCTGCCGTGAGCTTGTTGGGTGGCATCGCTCTTCCCGCCATATCAAGACCGTTCCTCGCCACCCCATCGCGCCAGCGCGATGATCGCCTCACGCAAGGCGAGCCCGCGATCAGTCAGCGCGTAGGCCCGGGTGTTGTGCCGGAGCGGCAGTCGGGATAACACACCGGCTGTCTCGAGCTCGCGCAGGCGGGTCGCAAGTATGTTCGTAGGTACTCCAAGATCGCGTTGCAGATCGCCATAGCGCTGCGGCCCGTCGAGCAGTCGCTCCACAATGAGGAGGGCCCACCGCGACCCGACGACGTCGAGGGCTGCGGCGAGATTGCTCACGCGCCCTGATCGGCGTCCGGCTTCATCCAAAATGGCGAGTAATGGTAGCCGTCCGGGTCATCGAATTGGCGCTGGTACATGAAGGGATAGTCGTCGGTGTCACCGATCCGCCCGCCGGCGGCGCCAGCGCGCTCGGTGAGCTCATCGACCGCCTCCCGACTGCCCAGGTCGAATGAGACCGTGACCTTCGAGGGTGTGCCCGGTCCGCCGACCAACTCCTCGGCACCTCCGACGCTTGCATACATCTCCCGGCTTCCTAGCATGACGTACTGCTCGGGCGCGATCATGAAGCAGGAGACGTTGTGGTCGGACATCTCCGCGTTCATGGTCCAACCGAGGGCGGCATAGAAGGTGGTCGCGCGCTCGACACTCTCAACCGGGCAGGTAATGAAAAGACTCATGCCTCATACTTGCAAAATGCAAGTACGACGTCAAGGGCTTGACCGCGCAAGCGGACTCTACCCACACCGGGTTGACCTCATACGACGAGACAAGCACGCATAAATGCGAATGATTCTCAGTTAAGCTAAGCTTCGGGTGTGATTGGACACTCCTATGACCGCTGACGTCGCCCGTCTCCCCGCTGCTTCCGGCATCCGCCCCACTGCCCCACCGCCGATCCCCCGCAGAACGGCCCTTGAACGGCTGATAACGCCCTCCCTGGCACTAGGCATTCTGGTACTTTTGGTGGTTTCGGGCAGCACAGGACCACTTCAGACCACCTTCATCGAATCCCTGCAGATCATGACCGGCCACCTGATTCCGGGCATGCCTTGGATGACCGACGGCTCGCTCACTGTTTCCCAGGACCAAGCTGTGTGGAGCTTTCGCGTACCGAGGTCCCTGCTGGCAGGGATCGCCGGTGCCAGCCTGGCATTAGCCGGTGCACTGCTGCAGGCAAATGTCCGCAACCCCCTCGCTGAGCCCTACATTCTTGGCGTTTCGGCCGGGGCCGGAGTGGGCGCGGTGCTTGCCATCGTGGCGGGTTCGACGGCGGTGGCAGGCATCGGCTTGAACGCCTCGGCCTTCGTAGGGGCTGCTGCAGCGACGGCCCTGGTGTATCTGCTGGCAAAACAGGATGGCGTCATCGCGCCCTCCCGCTTGATTTTGGCCGGCGTAGCCCTTGGCTCCCTGCTGGCTGCCATCACGAACTTCCTCACCATCACCACTGACGCGCAGAACGTCTACAGTGTGCTGTTCTTCCTGCTGGGTAGCGTCTCTGCGGCCACATACCCGCAACTGCTGCTCCCCGGATTCGCTCTGCTGGCTGTGGGTGTTTTCGCCATGTTGCGCTCCCGTGCCCTCAACGCCTTCCTGGCCGGTGACGAAACCGCCACGGCTTTGGGAGTAAATGTGGAATCGATGCGTCGAACGCTTCTTCTGGCTACCGCGCTGCTGACCGCCACTACGGTTGCGGTCTGCGGTGGAATCGGATTCGTTGGCCTGGTGGTGCCGCATGCGGCGCGCATCCTGGTTGGCTCGGACCATCGAAAAATGCTCCCGGTCACGATCTTCGGCGGCGCCCTGTTCCTCATGTTCACCGACCTCCTGGCACGCACCATCGCCCAACCGGCGGAGATCCCCTTGGGCATCCTCACCGCTACTGTAGGGGCGCCGTTCTTCCTGTGGCTCATGCGCAGCAACGGAGCTGTCCGCGGAGGTATCAAGCGATGAATGTTGAATTCAAGAACGTGAGCGTCGATTTGGGGAGTACGCGCGTGGTCCACGATGTCAGTTTCCCGGCACCCAGCGGCTCGGTAATCGGGATATTGGGGCCCAACGGTTGCGGCAAATCAACCCTTCTCCGCACCCTCTACCGGGTGAATAAACCATCAGCCGGCTGTGTCCTGCTTGATGGCGAGGACGTCCGCCGTCTTAGCTCCCGGCAAATGGCGCTAAGAGTGGCAGTCATGGCCCAGGAATCAAGCCAGGACTTCCCCATGACGGCCCGAGAGGTAGTGATGCTGGGCCGCGCCCCCCACCAGCACGGTTTCGGTGCCGATTCCCCCCAGGACCATCACCTGGTCCACCAAGCACTGCTCGACGTCGGTGCCTCCTCACTCACGGACCGATACTTTGCCGGATTGTCCGGTGGCGAAAAACAACGAGTGCTGCTGGCTCGCGCACTTGTCCAGGAAGCACCGGTACTGGTGTTGGACGAGCCCACCAACCACCTCGACGTCGCTTTCCAGCTAGAACTCATGCAGCTGGTCACCTCACGGGGACGGACTGTCCTGGCAGCCCTGCACGACATGAACCTTGCAGCAGAATTCTGCGACCACATCGCGGTCCTGCAGTCCGGGAAGGTGCAGGCCTTCGGTCCGCCGGCATCGCTGTTGGACCCGGAGCTCATCCGGGACTGCTTTGGGGTTCAGTCACGGAAGCTAAAGCATCCACTCACCGGCAGGCCGCTGATCGCCATAGCAGCCGCAGCACCGAACGCAGCTACAACACCGAACGCAGCCACGGCACCACATAAAGACCCTGAGCTATCTGCGTCCCGCCCCTGAAGTTTCTCATCACAAACACAAACCTGGAGGCACATCCATGAAGAAATCCACCCTGCCCAAAACGGCTGCAGTATTGTCCGTGATGACGCTCAGCGGAATGCTGCTCGCGGGCTGCGGACAGGCTGTCAGCCAAAGCCCTGCAACGGAAAAGGCCGGCAGTGCGGTCAAACCCGCCGGCACCATCGAGAACTGCGGACGCACGCTGACCTTTACCTCCGTACCGGAGCGCATCGTGGCCATGACACCTGGACAGTCCGAGCTGTTGGTTAAGCTGGGCGCCGCGAACAAGCTAGCCGCTGAGGCTCAAACCAAGGGCCGCGAGTTGCTGCCGGAGCTGAAGGAGCGCGGTGTGGTCAAACAACTGAGCGATCAGATGCCGCCGTCGCGTGAAATCCTGCTTGGCGCCAATCCCGACTTCGTCTACTCGCCCACCGCCTACGAATTCACAGCCGAGCAAGGATTTGCGAGCATTGAACAGCTCAAAGCCGCTGGGGCTGAGTCCTACATAGCCACTGCAGGATGCATGGAACGCCGGAGCAAGGCGGAGGTCAAGGACATCCTCACTGATATAGAGAACATTGGTGCGATTGTTGGCGCCGGTGGCAACACCGCAGCCGTGCGAACGGAAGCCGCTGATCTGCTGTCCTCGGTGGAGAAGGCAGTAGACGGCAAGGACAAGCCCACCGTGGTGGAGCTTTTCGTGGAAGGAAACTCCATCGCGGCCATCGGAGCCGGCATTGAGTACGACATGATCAAGACCGCAGGCGGCAAGAATCTCTTCAGCCCCTCCGACGAGGCATTCGCCAAATTCTTCTCGGCGATGATCTCCCCGGAGACATTGGTGGAGAAGAACCCCGAGGTGATCGTGTTCACCACCTTGGATAAAGCCCACGAGGACGCCACCCGTACGTTCCTCAAAGAGAAGTTTCCCGAGGTAGCCGCAGTGAAGAACAACCGCCTGGTTGCCATCAGCTCGGACGACGTCATGCCCGGCACGTGGGGCAACCTCCGTGCCGTGGAGCAGATCGCGAAGGGCCTGCACCCGGAAGCGTTCTAACCCCTTCCAGCCTCCGCGAGTTTGGCAGTTGGCGCCCATGTTTTTCAAAAATATGGGCGCCAACTGCCGTCTCGCAGGGGGAATGAGGGGGCACTGGGGGTGATACAGCTACTCCCCCAGATGCACCCGGCGGTCGCAGGCGGCAAGGGTGGACTCCCTGTGCGAGACCGTGATGACCGTGGTCTCCCCGGCGATCCCTGCAAGAGCCTCTACCAAGGCATTTTCCGAGGCAGGATCCAGGCTTGCAGTGGTTTCATCCAGCACCAGAACCTTGGGCCTCATCAGCAACGCCCTCGCCAAACAAAAGCGCGCCATTTCGCCGCCGGACAGGCTCATCCCCTGCTCACCGATCACAGTATCCACCCCTCCGGCCCAGCGATCCCCGATGAGCGGAAGCCCCGCACGTTGCAAAGCCTCCAAGACCTCGGGCCCGGTTGCCGCGGGGCATGCCAAGTGCATGTTCTCCAGGACGGAACCGTGAAATACCGGCGAGTCCTGTTCCACCAGTGTGACCATGCGCCGGAACGAAGCCTCATTCACCGCCCAGGCATCAACCGCCCTGCCCTCACGCGATACCAGCGAAATGCTCCCGGAATCCGGGGCCCAGAGACGCACTAAAAGCCGGGCCAGCGTGGTTTTCCCCGCACCTGACCGGCCGCTGATCCCCAGATGCTCCCCCGGTGCCACGGACAGTGAGGTCGACCGCAAAGCCGGTTCGCCGTCGTCGTAGGTGAACTGCAGGTTCTTCATCTCGATACCCAGCGGCCCGTCGGGTTCAAATTCCGTGGTCCCGGGTGCCCGGCCCGTGTTCGAGGGCAAGTTGATCCCCTCCGAAACGCGGTGCGCACTGGCGCGGTGCGGCTGAAGTTGCGTCACAGTGGCCACGCCTTCAGAAATCGGGGCCAGTAAGGTCAAGGTCCCCGCAACCAATGCAGGCAACCACACCGCATCCAGCCCCGGCGTGGAAATTGCGGCCAGGAACACCGCTACCACGGTGCCCACAACGCATAGCTCCCGCAGCGAGGCCGCCAAAGCGAGGAAAGAGCTAAGTTTGCGTTGCCCGGCGTCCACCACGAGGCTCTGTTCCGCCAACTGACGCTGTGCATGCTCCTGGAGACCAAAGCCCAGGATCTCACGGGTCCCCGCCAACAGGTCCACAGCCAGGACCGAGACCGCAGTCCGGGCTTCCTGAACCCTCGCCCCCAGCACGGCACCCCTTCGCAGACCCGGCAGCGTCACCGCCATCAACGCGGCGAACCCCAGTAGCAGCGCCCCGGCAATCTCCGGGCCGAGCGGCAGGAGGACCGCTACGCCGGCGATGAACAGTACTGCCGCTCCGACAAGCTGGGCAACAGTGTGGGCGTAGAAGAACTCGAGCTTTTCGACATCTCCCATGGCCGTTGCGGCAAGCTTGCCGGTGTGCTGACCAGGTTTGCGGGACGGGACTCCGCGGGCGAAACCATTAAAGAGGGCGATCCTTAGTGCCGCCAAAATCCTGTAAGCGATGCTGTGCGAAATATCCATCTCATGCCAGGTGAGAACGGCCCGGAGGATCACTGCTGTGATTCCGAGGATCCACCAGGCCGGAGCGGCGGTTTCCTGACGTATGACGGCCAAGGCAACCACGTAGGAACCGGTGACTGCGAGGACAATGAGCGCCAGGTTGTTCAGGATGCCCACCGCCGCGGTCCACACCATGGCCGCCCATTCACCGGACATATACGGAATCAGGCCCAGCAGCGGGTTACGTGGAGTTTGGGCTGTAGCACTCATAGCGTGGCTGCTTCCGGTTGCCGGGTTGTCAGGAGATGACCTTCGCTAAGACGAAGTACGGTGTCTGCGGCGGCAAGGGCCTCGGGGCGATGAGCGATCATGAGGACAATGCGCTGGAAGGACACCCGGCGAAGGCCTGCCAGGACGAGTCCGGCAAGCTCGGCATTGAGGGCAGACGTTGGCTCGTCCAGCAGGAGAACCGGCCTCTCGACCAGGAGTGCCCGGGCGATTGCGAGTCTCTGGAGCTGACCGCCTGATACCGAACCGCCGCCTTCGGACAGCACGGTATCCAAGCCCTCAGGCCATTGCCGCAGTTCCTCCCCCAGGCCGGCTGCGTCGAGGACACTCCAAAAATGCGCCTCGCTGGCAGCAGGCGCTACCACTCGGAGGTTCTCCCGGATGGTCCCCGGAAAGAGGTAGCTGCGCTGGGAAACGACGCTGACATCACTGGGCCTCAGTGGCCGGCCATCCAAGCGAATCCGGTTCTCCCCTACGGGAAGGAATCCCAGCAGGAGATCGAACAGCGTGCTCTTGCCCGCCCCGGACACGCCTGCGAGCGCGGTGAGGCCCCCGCGCCGGATCCGGGCTGAGGCCTGGTGCAGGACCCAGGGGTCGGCGTCGGAGTAGCGGAAGCTCACCCGGTCCAAGGTAAGAGTTTCGGGACGGTCCAAGGCATTGGCATCATCAGGCGACGTGGGAGCCTTGTGGATCGTCGCCAGCTCATGCACCTTCTCCAGCCCGGAGTCTGCCTGCTGTCCTTCCCAGCGTGGGGTGGGCTTGCCGTCGTCGGCACCGCCCGCTGCATCAATGCTCCCCAAGGCAGAGAGCCCCAGATACCCGGCGTGCCATTGCCGGGCCAGGTCCCGCACCGGCCTGAACACCTCGGAAGAGAGCATCAGGAGGAAATAGGTCATGCCTGCAGATTCGGGCCCGGCCAACGGGCCTTGTCCCATGGCTGCGATCGCGGCCATTGCCGCTGCAGCCAACAACCCTGCCTGGATTCCGAAATCTGCCAAGGCGGTGTCCACCAGGGAGGTGCGCATTGTTGACACCGTTGCCCGGTGCAACTGCTGCGAACGGTTGTTGAGCCTGGCCCGTGTCCGGGGAACGGCGTGCAGGATCTTCAGCGTGCGCATGCCCTGGAGTGCTTCCAGAAAATCGGCACTGAGGGCTTCGTAACTGTCCCAGTGGTGCTGTCCGCGTTTGGCCAGCCTCTTGCTCCAGAGTTTAGGGGCCCCCACAGCTACTGCCACGGCGAGGGCCAGGGCCAGAGCCAGGAGGGGATTCAACCAAGCGATCCATAGCAGGAGGGCCGGCACCACTATCTGAAGTTGGAAGGCATGCGGGATGTACTGGCTGATGTAGGTGTCCACTCCATCAACGCCTTCACTGAGGGCCAGCCGCCGGGCTCCGCTCCGTTCAGAGGTGTCCCTCAATCTCTCGGGCTGGAGCAACCGGTGGGCCAAGGAGCGCCGAACATGGAGGCGAACGCCGGATCCCAGGGAGCTCGCCAGCCGGGCGTGGAGTTGCTGGAGCACCAGGCGGCCAACCCCGCAGGCGAGTACACCGGCAAGGTACGGAACCAGCGGCCCGTATGTTCCGTCATCGCGGGCTGCGGGTTCCCGCGCCATCAGCACCAGGGCCGCGAGCGCTTGGGCCAAGAGCCAGGCCTGCAGCCAATAGCTCGCGGTGGTGGCGCACAGCAACGCCGTGACGCCGAACAGTGGGCCGCGGTGACCGGACGTCATCTGAAGGAGCCTCTTATTGACCAGCATGGGCGGGCCTTTCGTGGGTGTTGTGGTCTGTTTCCCGGAGGACGATTCCGAGTCCGTGAAGCGTCGTCCACCCGTTGTCCGTCCCTGTCCATCCGCCGACGGGTCTGAAATCGAGACTCGTGTCCGTCCCCAGGGCGGTGTAGAGGATGTGTGCTGCGAGCGCGGCAGACCACCACATCGACTCGTGGGTGGGCGTGATGGAGGTTTCGAAGACCACCAAGGCGTGGAGATTGCGTACCCAGTGTTGGCCCGCGCACCGTTGGGGCAGCAGTGGTGACTTCATCAAGTGCCCGGTGAGGAGCCGGATACGGCAGGACGACGGAACGGGCTCCGGGAAGGTGGGCAAGGAACTGTCCAACAGCCGCTGAAGTGCCGTGTTCGAGTCATTCGCGCAGCTTGCCCTGGCGCGTGGACCGCTTACGTCCGCACTCCTCCGGGTCGCCAGCTGCGCTTCGGTCACGCCGGCGATCCGTGGACCCGCAGTGTCCTCCCGCGTGTTCCCGATGCCCCCGGATGCAGCACCGAGTGTCACTGCAGCCACCGTGAACTCCGGGATCGGCCCGGGCCAGTGTTGTGGTGCCAGGACGCTCCACCCGGCGGGCACCTCAAGGGCTGCGGCATGGTGCACTAGCGCTACGGCCGCATACGCGGTGTCGGCGATCAACAGGGGTCCCGCCCGGTGGTGGTACTTCGAGGCGGTGCGTTGGGGCAGCACAGTCAGTACGACGACGGCTCCCCGGCCGGGGGCACGCACTCCGGCTGTGAGGTGAGCGACGGCGTCCTGTCCGTGCAAGCGCAGCAGCCCGCCGTCACTGGTGCCCTCAGCGTGGCCGTGATGGAACATGTACGTTCCGGGCGGGACGTCGCAGCCGGCTCCGCAGAGGACCCGCAGTTGCACCGGGTAGCACCCACCGGCCGACGGTACTGCGCGTTGACGGACCTTTCCGGGCAGTCCAGTGGCCGGGTTGAGGTGGAATGTCTCGCTCCACCAGATGGCCCGCAGCATGGCGGTGACAGGAATGCCCGCCGGGCCCGGGGGTTGGGCAGAGCCTCGGGCCGGGGCGTTCCGGGGACCAGGTGGCTGCACGGGCCCGGGCATTTCGGAAGTCCAGGCGCGGGCAAGGCCTTCGGGGAGGAACACGTCCGGTATTTCCATTACATATGGGGAGGCGGGGTGAGGGTGAAATCCTGGGGGCGCGATGGCACGGTTTCCCTCCAGCCGCGTTGGAGTGCCGCTTCCCCGAATCTGGGACAGCCCAGATATGAGAAGGCGGCCGGGGCGTTGGGTACCAACCCTCCCACCACGGCGCGGACTACGCTCAGGCCGGTGCCGCGGACATCGGGGGTTGTCAGTTCACGGGTATACACGGTGTGGCCGCCTGCCTTGAGGCGCTCATGGAGTGCCGGCATGGACACGTAGTCCACGGCGCGGATATCCACCACGCCACCTGCGGGATGGGTGAACCTGTCCGCGAGGTGGTGTGTGCGCGGGTCCAGCCACACCTGCACGTGCGCTCCAAGGTCATGGACTGCGCTGAAGTGGGGGCCAACGTCATCGAGGTACCGGCGGTCCGCACGGTGTTCCAGGTACAGGCCTTTAGCCATGAGCCCTGCTTCCACGGCTTGGAACACCCACCCGTCGGCGTCGGTGGCGCCTTGGGAGTAGATCCAGGTGTGGACAGCTTCCAGTACTGCTTTGCGTGCGGCCTCGGCGGGATCGTTCTTGCATGAGAATCCCGCGGCATACAGTCCGGTGTCCGGATCGAACACCAGTGCTGCCATGCACGGGGCGAATTCGCTGGGCATTTCCACCACCCAGTACTGCAGGCGGCAGCCTTCCATGGCCTCCACCAGCCCTGGAACACTTGCCGTTCTGATGCCTCGCGTGGGACCGCCAAGGTGCCACCACAGTTCAAGGGCATCGCGTTCCACGGTTTCCAGCACGGCCCGGTTGGCGGCGTCGGCCGGACCTTGTCCCGTGGCGATCCCGGCATAGTTCAGATGATGAATCCGCGGCAGGTCCCGGAATCGCCGCTGCCGCCAGTTCAGCAGTGTAAGGCTCGCCGGAAGCCAGACCTCCGCCTTGTCCGGTTCCCGCGTGCAGGCTGTCCACAGGGTTGGAGTATCGTGCTCGAGGTTCCGGTAGGGAAATGCCTCCTGCTCCAGCTGCCAGCCGGCGAATTGCGGCAGTTCCTGAAGTCCGACGGCGGTGCGGCCTGACGCTTCGAGCTCTCGGGCCGTTCCGGTGAAGTAGTGCTGGTCAGGGAGCTCCCCGGGAATGAAATTGCCGCAGTAGCGTTCCATGCCTTCTGCAACAGCGGCGATCCAGGCCTGCCTGCTGTCCCCGAAGGTGGTGCCCAGCGATACCCGGTCGGCTGGCCAGTCACCCAGCCACCGGGCATTGGACACTTCAGCAGTCATGGAGGTGTACGCCGGTGGTGCGTTGTCCGGGGTCATGACTGTGCGCACCCTGCGGATAATCCCTGTCTGCTCGTCCACCAGGGTGTGCAGGGGCAGTAGGCCAAGGGCTTCGGCTGTTGTGGTCATGATTCTCCGTGGTTGTTCATTGATGCTGAAGCGAGTCGATAGTGCAGGGGGCCCAGCCCCAGCTTCCGGCCAGATCATGGTGCTGCCAGTGCAGGACCGGCGGCCGGGCGAGGCCTGCAGTGCCGGCTCCGTTGTCGGCGTTTGCTGCAGGTTCATTCCCGTTGGCCGTGGCCAGGAAGTCCTTGATCCGTGCCATCAGGCCGCCCTGTTCGCGGAGGGCGGCGGTGGTTTCGTCGTCGAGGTCCCTGGTCAGTCCGTGCCCCCACGGCCCCCACAGGGTTTGCACCACGGTTCCCGGCACCGCGCTGCCCCAGACCTGCGCCAACGCCAATGCTTCTGCAACAAAGAAATCGTCCCGCCCCGAAATCATCAGGAGCGGTGTGCTGAGCTTGCTGTAGAGCGCATGGAGGTCAAGGGACGGGGCGTCCCACAGCTGCCGCCAAGTATCGCTGGCACCAGGACCATACTCGTCATCCTGGAACAGGCCTTGGAGCGCCAGGTTCCTGCCGCGGATCTTTGCCTGTGTGGTCCTGTAGTGGAGCTCTGCGGGATGGAGTGGTTCCTTGGAGGTGCTGCCGAATCCATGCTGGTGCCACCATCCGATCCTGTCCCGCAGCCGAGGTGTGCCGTCAGGATGACGCGCCGTTTCGTGGAGTCCCAGGGCCGGCACCATGGCTACTATGGCGAAGGGAATGACCTTGGAGGCCTGGCCCGCTGTTGATGCAGGTATCCGTTCCAGTTCCAGTTCCAGTACACGGGCTGCTTCCACAGCGCAGTGGGCGTCGTAGGATGCGCCGGCCAGGATCAGCGGTCCGCGGAGCAGGTCCAGGGCGGCGAGTTTTTCCGCAGTTTCAGCTCCGTCCCGCCCCTCGCTGACGTAGGGGCGCCACTCGCCCTCGGAACCGTAACGGCCCCGGACATCCTGGACCACCACGTCATATCCTGCCCGCATCCATGCCCCGGCCTGGCCGGCGTACTGACTGCGGCCGTAGGGCGTCCGGATCAGGACCGTACCCATGGGCTCTTCCCTGATGGAAGAACGATAGTGGTCGGTGGCCAGGCGGATGCCGTCGTCAGCGTGAATCGGAACGGAATGCGGGGCTGTTGCGGGAATCATCACCGCATTCCCTGCCGGTTTTCATCCAGGGTTGCAGGCTCCGGGAAAGGCAGCACCGGGTGCTCAGTAGCTACCATCGTTGCGGTGTCGAGGCGCCAGAGGGTGCGTCGGAGGCCAGGAAGTGCAGGGGAATCCTGTTGCCACGCCGCGATGCTCATGAGCAACCGGGCCTTCACCAGTCCCAGTGCCGTGCCTTGCAGATCAAGGTCCGTTGATGCTGCGGGCGTATCCAGCCAAGCCTTCAATTCAGCGGCGGCCGGTGAGGCGGCAAGTCTGCGCCGGAGCACCTGGGACCCGGTGGGATCCTCGGCAGAGACGGCCAACGGATCGATGAAGACAAGTTCGCCTTCACGGTAGCAGCGCAGCACCGCGGTCCCCTTGCCGGGGAGCTCGTCGTAGACACTGCGCCCTGCCGGCGAGCCCACGACATGAAGCAGCAGACCTCCTGGTGCGTGGCCGGCGTCGTCCTTGACCACGGTTGCGGCAACGCCGGAATCTGCCAGGAAGCAGAGGAGCCCGGCTGCTTCGGCAGCGGAGGCTTTTATGTCAATCCGTTCGCGTCCAGCACGGGGACGAACAGCGGACTGGCGGCGTTGAAGAAGTTCCTGGCTGAGCCGGGCGGCGAGAGGCGCACCGGTCTTCGCCGGGGCTGCGAGATGAAAGAAAGCACCGTCAGCGCTGCGGATCGTCGTTTTTCCCGCGATGTCAAAGGTGTCTACTGCTGCGGTGCCCATGGTTTCCTTCCGGATGTTCGTGAGGATGTCGGCCAAGCTAAGAGGGCGGGCGCGCCGGCGCACCCGCCCCCTGGCTTAGTGACTAGTCGAACGGGTTTTCGACCAGTGCGTTCGAGTGAGTCGCGGACAGGTGCGCCAGCTGCTCGGTCTCTTCTACTTCAACCAAAACCGTGGTCTTCTCCATGGTTGGTCTCCTTTCGGTGGTGGTGTTTATCGCGGCTTTTGCTGCGACAACTTCACACTATAGTTAATGAGAATCATTCTCAAATTAACAATTCCAGGAGGCTCAATGACTGAGGAAGTACTGATCGTGGCGGACCAAAAAGCCGGCAATGTGCAGTTCCTGAACCCGCACACCGGCCACGTCAGACGGCGGCTCAACTCCGTGGTCCTGGCCGAACACGCGGGTTTCCTACTGTTAGGTGGAGGAAAATCTGCCTTCATCGACGACGCCGCTGGTGCCCTGATCATCGTCGACGCTTTCGGAGAAGAGCCACCCCTCACCGTCCCCGTTGCCATACCCGGAGAACACCTGGCGTGTGACCCGAAAGGCCGGTTCATCGCGGTCACCACGGGGCTTGGCCTCTCCTGGGAACCATGGAGCGATCTCCTCACCGTTGTGGACCTGAAATCCGACGGCGGACCCACCTCGCGCCGGATCCGCACCCGCGCGGGGGAACCGGGCGTGGTGGTGAGTGAGACGCCCAACGGACCCGCCGCCGTCGTCCGTCACCGGGAGCCCGGAGGCATCGAGTCCTTCAGCATCAAAAGAATCCTGGAGGAGGGCGTGCACTGCCCTCAGATTCGCGGGCAACAACTCAGCGCTTCTCCCGACGGCCATGGCGACGCCCTCGACCCCACCACAGGCATCATGTTCGTAGCCACGGGCGGAGGCTTGGAGCGCTTCGATGTCCGAAAATCCCGGCCGGAAGCCCTCCCCTCCCTTGATTGGGGCGTCCCTGGCCGGGCATATTTCCTACGATTCTGCCCACGGCGCCGCGTTCTGGTAGCTGTCCTGCGCGAGGGCGGAGCGGAACCACGAAACTGGGCTACGTGGAACAACACGCTGTGGGTCCACCACGTGGACAGCAACCGGACCGAAACAGCGCCACTGGGGAAAGGTTTGGTCTTTCGCTTCGCACTCACGGCCACTGGCATCAGCACCGCCCGGGTACACCCCGACGGCGACCAACTCGCCGTGCACCACCTGGGACCAGCCGGGCATGGCCTCAAACTCCGCGGCACGTGGGAGCTTCCTTCCATGGAGGGGGCTCCGCGGCCCGGGCATGAGCCGTGGGACAACGCAGAGCGGCGGGCAATTGCCGCCTCGCCTTCATCCGAACTCGTCGCCGTGACCCGCGGCGGGCACGGTGAGGTCCATGTGGTTGAGACCTCAGTGCCCGGAAGCCCGCTGCGGACCATCACCCTGGACACGCCACTGCACGACGGCGGCCACCTCGCCTGGGTATCGTCTGCGGACGCCGCTCCGGGCGACACCGTGGGCCGATGACTGACATGGACACCACGATTCCCGGCAAGGAAATGCGCCCATATTTCCGTGCTCTGCTGGAACGCTGGGACGCCACGCCCCGCCAAGGGCTTCCCCAGCTCGCAGGTGGACAGGCGGCCTTCCTCTGGCGCGGGCCAGATGATGCTTTCGCTTCCCTGTTCCTGGCCTCAGAAGAGGAACTCCGCGACGCGTGGGGTATCCACCAGCGCCGTTCTACCGCTGCCGAGCCGCCTGGCAGCCGGATTCCCATGCCCCCGGGCACCGTGGTGCGCGGCTTCACCCTCGCCCCGGACGGAACGCGGGTCGCGGCCTTATTGAGCACGCGGCACAGTGAACTCGCAGAGGTCTATGTCCTCGCCCCCGGGGAGGCTCCCCTCAACGTCCCCGGCGCAACCGTCTGGTACGCCGCCACGCAATGGGATGCACACGGGAGCGGCCTCTGGATCCTGAATGGCAAGCCGCCGCAGCAGAGCCTCACCCACTACGGCCTGGACTCCGGGCTCGCTGTGGACGTCCCCTTCCCTGACGACCTGGGCCCACTGTCGGGATGCCGACTCTCCCTCACACGTGCTGACGGGGCTCTTCACCTGAAAGCCAAGCGCCCCGGGAGCGATACCCGGATGTGGGAGCTGACCTCAGGTGCCTGGCATCCCTCTGCCGTGCCGACGGCACCTGCCGCCCGCCTTGCTGTGATGGAGGATGAGGACGGCACCAGCCTCGCATTGGATGGTTTCCCTGTCCATCGGCTGTCTCCAGCGGAGCACCTGCAATCGTTCAACGTCCATGACCGGGGAGACTCCACGCTTCTGTGGCTTCAAACAGCCTCCCCGGAGCGGCCGTCAGGTGTCCTCTGCCTGGAGATCCCTTCACGGACCAGTGCTCCGCACGGCAGTGATTCCTCGCCGGCCTCCATCATTCATCGAAAGGTGAAAGCCCGGGCAGGTGACGGCGTCGACATCCCCCTGATCGTTTCCGTTCGAGCCGAAGATCTCGGTCCTGACGCGAATCCGCTCCGGCCGCTGCCGCTGATCCTCACCTGTTACGGAGGTTTCGGCGTGAAGCACAAGACTGAAGCCGAACCGAGCGTGCCGGCCTGGCTGGAAAGCGGAGGCGTTTATGTGGCTGCGCAACTGCGGGGTGGCGGAGAGCAGGGCGGGACGTGGCATGAAGCGGGGCGCGCGTCCAAAAAGATGCGCACCGTCCAGGACCTCGTCGACGTTGCCTCCTATCTGGTGGGCGAAGGCTGGAGTTCGCCGGAGCAGATCGTGGCCTTTGGAGCCTCCCATGGCGGCATGGTTGTTACCGCGGCAGCACTTTGCTCACCAGCTTCTTTCGGCGCAGTCGTGGCCGTTGCACCCCTGCTGGACACGGTCAACCTGTACCGCCATGGCTTGGGCAGGCAATGGGCGCACGAGTTCGGCACCGATGGTCAAACTACCGACGAGCAGCGCGCAGACTACTCCCCCCTTCACCTGCTGAGACGGATGAAAACCTCCGCCGCCGGGTTACCGCCCATGCTTTGCTGCCTGTTGGGCCATGACGAACGCGTAGACAACAGCGCCGCCGTCGAGTTTGTCGCCGGCATCCGCCGCCGCGGCGGGCGCGCATGGCTGTTCAATGAGAACGACGGCGGGCACGGCCAGCGTGCTTCTGCGGATGTGCTGGCCTTCTCTTCAGCCGTATTGGCATTTGCTGCCTCGGTGTCGGCAGCCACGCTTCAGTGAGCGGGGAACCTGCTCTGGTGCTCCTTGCCGGGGGTGACCGCGGTGAGGAGCATGTCATCTATCTTCGGCAGCGCATGCTTGAGACGATGTTCGGCATCATGGGTGATCTCTTCAGCGCTGAGGAGATCAAGCCCGGCATTGACCGTCAGCGCCGCCGTGCCCTGGAGCCGATGCCCGGACCAGCGCAGTTGAAGCCGGGGAACACCGAGGACCCCCGGGGTTTCCCCCAAAGCCCGCTTGGCCGTTTCAACCAGATCCGGTTCGATGCCGTCCATCAAACGCCGTCCAATGCTTCTGACAGTGCCCCATAGCAAGATGAGGATGGCCGCTGATATCAAAAGGCCCACGATCGGATCAGCCAACGGAAAGCCCAGCATGACACCGATGGCGCCGAGGACCACAGCCAAGGACGTGAAGCCATCCGTGCGGGCGTGGACCCCGTCAGCTACCAACGCCGCTGAGCCGATGCGGCGGCCAACGCGGATACGGTAGATCGCCACGGCCTCGTTTCCGGCGAACCCAATAAGGCCTGCCGCGAATACCCACCAAAGGTTGGTCAAGGGTTGAGGATTCACAAGGCGGTCAACGGACTGCCAGGCTGCCACGACCGCGGACAAAGCGACCACCGCAACGATGAACAACCCGGCGAGGTCTTCCGCCCGCCCGAACCCGAACGTGTACCGACGGGTCGCCGCTCGCCGCCCCAGGATGAAGGCGATCCAGAGCGGGACTGCGGTCAAGGCATCGGAAAAGTTGTGGATTGTGTCGGCCAACAGGGCCACCGAACCGCTGATGAGAACCACAAAAAACTGCAGCACCGTGGTTGCCAGCAGGAGGATCAGACTGATTTTCAGGGCTTTTATGCCCTCGGCACTGGCCTGCACCGCATCGTCGATCGAATCGGCGGCATCGTGCGTGTGCGGAACAAAGAGTTCCACCAGCCAACCTTTGAAACCGGAGTGGTGATGATGCTCGTGCTGCTCCCCTGAGCCATGGCTGTGGTGGTGGTCATGCGCGGAGTGATGATCACGGACCGGTCCGGGGTTGGTCATGTCGCAGCCTGCTTTTCATTTCGGTGATGTGCCGGTTCTCCGCCAAGAGCGTGCTCGGCCTGGAAGATGGCATCTGCCACCAGCTGCCGGGCATGCTCGTTCTCCAAGCGATACAGGACCCTGGTGCCATCCTGACGCGTGGAAACCATTCGCGCCAAGCGCATTTTGGCCAGATGCTGGGATACAGCCGCCGGGGATTTTCCAAGCAGCTCAGCCAATGCCCCTACTGCCATCTCGCCGTCCCTGAGGGCCAGGATGATCCGAACCCGTGTTGCGTCGGCAAGCATGGAGAACACTTCAACAGCCAGTTCCACGTACTGGCTATCGACCCCCAAGGAGCACATTCTGTTATCTGCATTCATACGCACATACTTACATAAATGACGGCTACGACGCTACCCTGTGACAACTTCCAATGCACTGTCCAGGGAGATGAGACGATCCCGGGAACGCATGGAATCACCTGGCTTTGACGCGCGCCGGGGCAGGATATCGTCGGGTCCGCAAAGGGGACTTGCCCAGGCTTGCAGTTGAGACAGCAAGGATGGATGACAGTGCCAGGGCGAGAGCCGGGGCAAGGATGGCCCAGGGTGCGCGTTCCACATAATTGATGCCTTCTGCCAGAATCAGCCCCCATTCCGGTGCTGGTTGTTGCGGTCCCAAGCCCAGGAACCCGAGGGCGGCCAGTGCCAGGGCAGTGCCTGGAATCCGGAGCATGGCGTGCCTGAACACCGAAGGGAGAACGGCTGGGAGAATATAGCGCCACAAGGTTCTGACCCGCCCGACCCCAAGGACCGGGAGAATTCCCACGTATGGCCGGGCTCTGGCTTCCTGGACAAGGGATGCTGTGTGAGCGGCCAGCGGCGCCCAACCGACCAGCGTCACCGCGATCGCCGCGCCGTGGGCCGAGGGGCCGATGATCGCAGCCACAATCAGTCCTACGAGGATGGGTGGGGCTGCGTTGGCTACTTCCACGGGGCCGGTGGCGGCCAACGGGAACATCCCGATCACGAGGCCGATCGCCAAGCAGGCCAAAACCACCAACAGGGAGGTACCCAACGTCGCCATGGATCCGTGACCGACGCGAGCCAACAAATCGCGTCCGCTCGCATCCGCGCCAAAGGGCAGCAAGAGCGATGGTGCCGCAAGCCGGGCATGGCTGGAAGTGTAAGGGTCACGCATAAGTCCACCGGCCATAATGGCGGCCAGGGCTCCTGCGCAGGTCAGGGGCACCACGGCGTCCCATCGCCTGGCACCGCGAACAGGGGGCGCCATGGGCATGGTGCCGGATCGGAGTGCAGGACCCAGCAGGGCGTACCGTGCCGCCGTTGCGAGGGAACCAACAATGAGGGCCGTCGCGAGCAGGGCCAGCATGCCGGCCTGCAACGCGGGGATATCCTGGGCACTGGCAGCACCCAGGATGGTCCTTCCCAGTCCAGGGATGGCGAAAACCTTCTCCACCGCTACTGCACCGCCGGTAAGGCCGATGATGATGAGGGCAATTTGGTTCAGAACGGACGGCAAAGCCCGACGCACAACGGCCGCGCCAACGGCCGCGGAACCCGCCCCGGCAGTACGCCAGGTGGCGGTCCATTTTTCCGCAAAGGCTGCACTGATGGCCTCCGACAACAGCCGTCCTGCCAACCCGCCGGCTGGTACGCCCAGGGCGAGGGCCGGTAGTACCGCGTAGTGGATTCCCTGCCAGCCATAAGGGGGAAACCAGCCCAGCCACACCGCTCCGATGACCAACAGCATGGATGCGAGCAGAAATTCAGGAAGGGACGTCAGGGCCGCAGCCACGGCCCCCGAATCCCGCGCAGGTTTTCCAGCAAGACCGCGCACCATGGCAGGGATGCACAACAACACAGCCACCGAGGCTGCCACCACAAGGGCGCAGGCCATGAGGGTGAGGGAAACACCCAAGGCTGTCATCGTTCCCGGACCAACCGGCGTATTGGAGATCCAGGACGTCCCAAGGTCGCCGCGAAGCAGGCCAACCAGCCACCCCAGGAAGATATGGAACGGCCCTTGGTCGAGCCCCAGTTCTGCCCGGATCGCGCCCAGCGCTTCATCGGTTGCTTCCCGGTCCGCGTATCTGGCACGCAGAACGGTGTATTCCGGACTTTGAGCAGACAGCCAAGGCAGCAGGCCGATCAGCAGGATCAGTCCCCCGAAGGCCAGCGTGCGGGAAGCCGTAATTTTGATGAAGGCCGGGCAGCGAAGCATTATTCCCTGATTCCCGTCCGGCCGGTGATCAGTGCCCGCTCCCGCGGGTCCCGTTCAACGTCCCGCACTGAGGCAGATTCGCCTTGGATGACCCGTTCGTGCAGCAGGGGTATGGCGGCGTCCTGCGACAGGATCAGGGCTTCGGCCGCGGCTATTGCGGTACGGCGTTCCGGCCCTGCCGGGATGGCGGCAGCTTTGACCAGGGCAGCGTCAACCTCCGGGTTGCAGAATTGGGAGATGTTGAAGGACCCGTTGCATGAGAAGTCACTGTAGAGGTAGGCCACAGGGTCACCGGAATCCAGGATTGTCGCCCGGGAAAGGATGAACGCATCAAACTTTCCTTCCAGCGCATCGGACTCTATGTGCTGGTATTCGCGGACGTCCTGCTCCACGACGAACCCGGCCGCTTCGAGTTGCTGTTCGATCTGGACAGCTACCTCCGGAAGTTCGGCCCGGTCCGTGAAGGTACCAAGGCTGATCCGCACCCCGTTGACCGGTGCTGCGGGGACTCGCTTGGCCAAGGTCTCGGCGTAGGGAGCACCTTCACGTTCTTTTGCCGCCCAAGGCAGCGCAGGACCAAGCAGGCCATTGGCGGCATCGGCCCGCCCCTCATACACGCGCTCAACAATGCTGGCGCGATCGATCGCTTCCCTCGCAGCGGCCCGGACTGCCGGGTCTGCAAACGGCCCTGAGGTGTTATTGAGGTAGACCGTGTTGGTCCGGGGCATCGGAACCTCATGGATCAACACGGGATCGATCTGACCTGCCTGGCCAACAGGAACTGCTTCGACGACGTCGGCGGTGCCGGTTCGCAGGGCCGCTGCCCGCGCAGTCCCGTCAGGAACAAATTGGACGTCCAGCCCGCTGCTGGCCGCTTTTTCTCCCCAGTACCCGTCATAGCGGTTCAGGGTTGCCGACGTCGTTCCATCAACCTTTGCCAGTACGTAAGGGCCGGTGCCTGCATTGATGGGGCTGACGATGCCCCCGGGCTTATAGGCCGAAGCTGCCAGGATGGACAGCTGCGGGCTCGAAAGGCGTTGCGGGACCAACGGATCATCGGCTTCGGTAGTGATGCGGACAGCGTTGGTGCCCTCAGGCGTGGCGGTGAGTTTGACGCCGTCGAGTATGCGCGGCTTGGGGCTGGCGGTGGCCGCTGCGGTCAAGGACGAAGCGACCTGCTCAGCGGTGAGGGCAGTCCCATCATGGAAGGTGACGCCTGTTCGAAGTTCAAAGCGCCAGTTCTTGCTATCCAGCTGCTCCCAGGCGGTGGCGAGGGCCGGCTGGGCCTCCCCCATGGAGTCAAGAACCACCAGGGTTTCGGCGGTCTTCCACCGGGAAAGCTTGAAAGCATCATCACTCAGGGGCGTGAGGCCGGACCGCGGCGGCTGCAACATCGCTATCTTGATCCGGGCGTCGGCACTGCCTGTCGCTGCCGTTTCGGCGGCGGCGAAGCATCCGCTGAGGCTGAAGGACACCGTTGCTGCCAGAAGGAATGCGGCGCCTGTTTTTAGGCGTGAGGTTGCCATGGTTGTTACCTGTCTATTTTGTGGGTGCTTTGTGTTTATGGCTGGAGCAGCATGGTCCCGTTGCGACCATGCAGGCCGGAACAGTTGTCCGAAGATTGCGAATCTGCCATCACGGTGTCCTTGGCAGATTCGGACATCGCAGGCAGTCCGGGAACAGCCGCGATGAGTTGCCGCGTCACCGGATGGGAAGCCTCTTTCAGCAGCCTCGCCGTCTCCCCGTCCTCGACGATTCGTCCTGAGGAAAGGACAACCGTGCGCAGGCAGAGTTGGGCGACGGCTGCCAGATCGTGTGAAACAAACAGCAATCCCATCCGATCCCTGGTGACCAGCCGGCCCAGCAGATCCAGGACCGTATTCCGTAGCGGCAGGTCCAAGCCACTGACTGGCTCATCGGCGAGCAGAATCTTCGGCGAGGTAACCAAGGCACGGGCTATAGCCACCCGCTGGTTCTGGCCTCCGGAGAGTTCGCCGGGGCGGCGGCGGACGTGGGCAGGGTCCAGCTCAACCCGCTCCAAGGCCTCTTGGATCATTCTGCGGTGATCGCCGCGTACCCGGAGTTGATGAAGGGGTTCCTGCAACAGCTGCTGGATGGTCATGCGCGGGTCAAGGCTGCCTGCCGGGTTCTGTGGAACGTACTGAACGATTCGGCGGTACCAGCGCAAGGACGCAACCGAACCTGCCCTGGCTGGCCTGTCGTCCAGCTCTACGACGCCGGCATGCGGCTTGTGCAGGGCAAGCAAAGTACGCAGCAACGTTGACTTCCCTGAGCCGGAGCTTCCCACCAGGGCGATGCTCTGGCCTGCGCCGACGGAGAGTGAGACGTCGGTCAGCGCTGCCGTTGCAGGTTTTGCCTGCCACGGCTTCCCTCCGCTGTAGCGGTAGCTGAGGTTCAGGCCCCGAAGCTCGGTGCTCATGCTCCGATTCCTTGCCTGATGGCCCGGCTGCTGATTTGCGCCGCGTTGACAAGTTCCCGGGTATAGCCGTGTTCCGGTGCCGCCAAAAGTTGCTCCATGGGTGCCTGTTCAACAACCCTTCCCGCGTCCATCACCACGGCGCGCGTGCATAGGGATGCTGCAACTGACAAGTCATGGGTAATGAACAGCAGCGCTCCGTGGTCCTCCGCCTCATCCCTGATGGCCTGTATCACCAGGCTCTGACTGATGACGTCCAGGGCGGTAGTGGGCTCATCGGCAATCAACACCGTGGCGCGGCAGGCCAGCGCCAGGGCGATGGTTACCCGCTGCAACTGGCCGCCGGAAAGCTCCCCACTGAAGCGGGATAGCATCCCCGCAGGGTCCGTCATGCCCACATTCGCCAGCAACTCCACTGCTTTTGTGCGCGCCTGCGAACGTGACAGGCCGGTTTTCAGCAGCGGAAAGGCCAGCTGCCTCCCGATGCGGACCATGGGATTCAAGGCAGTGGAGGGGTCCTGGTGGACCATTGCGAATTCTCCTGGCTCGCCGAGCGCGCGCGGACCCACAGGCAGGTCCCGGCCATTAATGGCCATGGAGCCGGATACCGTCATGTCAGGGTGAAGCTGTCCCAATATGGCCGCAGCGGTGAGGGACTTACCGGAGCCCGAGGCTCCCAGGAGGGCAACACGTTCTCCAACACCCACGAAGAAGGAAACGCCGGTCAGCAGGCTTTGCCCCCGGAGGGACACAGACAGATCCCGGACGACGAGGGCAGCGGACATGATCGTTTCTTTCTACGGTGCAATCGCGGTAAGCCCGCGCCTAAAGGCTATCAATAATCATTCGCATTATGAGACCAATCGCGATGGAGTGTTCGCACAGTTCCCGCATAGATGCCCAGACGCGGGACCCGACTTTCAGTAGGGTTAGGGTGACCCCGGAATGAGGACCGCCCCCATGAACACCCCTGCCAGCAAGACTGCCGTGGATCGGCACTACGACCTGGTCATCATCGGCACAGGTTCCGGGAACTCCATTCCCGGGCCTGGGTTCGAGGACCAATCGATCGCGATCATCGAGAAGGCATCCTTCGGCGGGACCTGCCTGAACGCAGGCTGCATACCGACCAAAATGTACGTTCACGCCGCCGATGTCGCGCTGCAGACCGCCGGGTCCGGAAAGCTGGGGCTGGTCGCCGAGGTCAACTCCGTTGACTGGCAGGGTATGGTGTCCCGCATCTTCGAGAACCGCGTCGACCCCATCGCCGCTGCCGGTGAAGAATATCGCCGCGGACCAAAGACCCCGAACATCGACGTCTATGACCAGCACGCCGTTTTCGTCGGGGAACGCACTTTGCGGACCGGCCAAGGGGCCCGCCAGCGAACCATCTCCGGCGACCAGATCGTCGTCGCCGCCGGTTCCCGGCCAGTCATACCTGAGGCCATCGCTGGCTCCGGCGTGCGGTACCACACCAACGAGGACATCATGCGGCTGCCACGGCTGCCCAAATCCCTGGTGATCATCGGCGGCGGGTACATCGCCATGGAGTTCGCCCACGTCTTCGACGCCCTCGGCACGGACGTCACTATCATCGCCCGCTCAACGCTGCTGCGGAACCTCGACCAAGACCTCCATGATCGCTTCAACGCCCTGGCCGCCGAACGCTTCGACGTCCGGTTCGGCCGGACCACTATCGGTGCCGATCACACGGATGAGGGGATCAACGTCAGGCTCGACGACGGCTCCACCGCCACCGGGGAGGTACTGCTGGTAGCCGCAGGGCGCATACCCAACGGAGACCTGTTGGACCTGCCCTCCGGCGGGATCGAAACGATAGGCCACGGGCGGGTCAAGGTCGATCAGTTCGGCCGGTCAACCTCGGCTGCAGGCGTTTGGGCCTTGGGCGACGTCTCCTCGCCCTACATGCTCAAACACGTGGCCAACGCCGAGATGCGGGCCGTGCGGCACAACCTGCTGAACCCGGAAAAGCTGAAGAAAATGCCGCACCACCATGTTCCCGCCGCCGTCTTCACCCATCCGCAGATTGCCACGGTCGGCATGACCGAGGCCCAGGCCCGCAAACACGGCCACAACGTCACCGTCAAAATCCAGGGCTACGGGGACGTCGCCTTCGGCTGGGCTATGGAAGACACCACCGGTATCTGCAAACTCATCGCCGATCAGGACACCGGCAAACTCCTCGGCGCACACTACATGGGCCCACAAGCATCAACCCTGATCCAGCAAATGATCACCGTCCTGGCCTTCGACCTCGACGTGCGCCGGTTCGCTGAAAACCAATACTGGATTCACCCGGGACTTCCCGAAGTCACAGAAAACGCGTTGCTCGGGCTCACATTCAACTAACCGGGTCCTGCCAGCTGAGCGTCGGTTATGGGTGGACGAGTATTTTCACGGCAGTGTCATTGTGGTTGATCAAAGTATTGAAACCCTTCTCCACCAGGTCTTCCAACGCGATCCTTCCGGTGATGAAGGGCTTGAGGTTCACTTTGCCATCCTGGACCAGTTTTATGGTCTTGGGGTGATCACGCACATAGGCGATGGTGCCGCGTAAATCGATCTCTTTCAGCACGATTTTTTGCATGTCAACGGTTGCCGGTCGACCCCAAATGGACACATTGACCACCACTGCCGTCGGCTTGACAGCTTCAAGCAGGGAATCGAGCACGGCGTTCACACCGGCACACTCAAAGGCGACATCTGCGCCCACGTTGTCCGTTATCTCCTGAATTCGTTGTTGAAGGTCTTCCTGGCTTGGGTCGATCACATAATCGGCCACTCCGCTGGAGTGGGCCTTTTCCTTACGCGCTGCGCTGAGTTCGCTGATGATGGTGGTGACGTCCATGCTTTTCAGCACGGCGGCCGTGAGCAGCCCGATCGGACCTGAACCGCCAATGAGCGCGACGTCCCCTGCCTTGGCGCCGCTTCGGGTTACAGCGTGGTGGGCAACCGATAACGGTTCGATCAACGCCGCCTCATCCAGCGGGATGTCCCCGATCTTATGGACCCACCTCTTATCCACAACAATCTTCCCGCTAAGTCCGCCACCGCCACCGGACAGGCCAATGAAGCCCATCTTGGTGCACAGATGATAGTTGCCTGCTTCGCAGGGCGGACATTTGTCGCATACAAAATAGGGTTCGACGACGACGTTGTCACCGATTGCCAGCTCGCCAACACCCTGCCCTACCTCCACGATTGTCCCGGAGAATTCATGTCCCATGATGACCGGGGATTGTTCTCCGGACAGAGGATGGGGATGTCCGGGTGCGGGAACGAAGATGGGCCCTTCAAGGAATTCATGGAGATCGGTCCCGCAGATTCCGCACCAGGCAACCTTGATTTTCACCATCCCTGCCCGCACCTGCTCCTCCGGTACATCCTCGATTCGTACATCATGGCGTGCATGGAAACGTGCTGCTTTCATTTGTCCTTCTTCCTTTGTCGTAGGCATGGCAGCGACTGCGGCTGCGCACCGTCAGCGCAGCCGCAGCGCCAGGCCGGTTGATCAGCGGGTGTGGTGGGTTGCCTGAAGCTCAAACACCGGCGTGGGCAATCCCTCCATCCGGGCCTTCAGTTGCAGGGCCAGGTAGTTGGAATAGTGTCGGCTTTGGTGCAGGTTGCCGCCATGGATCCAGAGGTTCTCCACGTTGGTGGGCTTCCACATATTCCGCAGCTCACCCTCCCATGGGCCAGGGTCCTTGGGAGTTTCGGATCCATAGCCCCAACACTTCCCTACCCTGTCTGCGATCTCGGGTGAGATGAGGTCTGCGAGCCAGCCGTTCATGGATCCGTAGCCGGTGGCATAGATGATCACGTCCGCTTCCAGCTCGGTTCCGTCGCCCATCACCACAGCGCTGCCGGTGATCTTGCTGACTTGGCCATTGGCGAGCTTCACGCGGCCGTCGATGATCAGCTGGGAGGCACCGACGTCGATGTAGTAGCCGGATCCGCGCCGCAGGTACTTGAGGAACAACCCGGAGCCGTCCACTCCAAAATCCAGTTCGAAACCGGCAGCTTCAAGCTGCGAGTAGAAGCCGGCGTCGCGTTTTGCCATCTCCTGGTAGACCGGAATCTGGGCCTCCGGAAGGACGCGGTACGGCAGCGAAGCGAAGAGAAGGTCGGCCTTCTCTGTCGTATTGCCGTTGGCCAGCGCCTGCTCGGAATATAGGTCGCCCAGAGCTAAGTCCATGAGGGATTCGCTACGGGCAATGTGCGTAGACGAGCGCTGGACCATGGTGACCTCGGCACCGTGCTCCCAGAGGTCGGCACAGATATCGTGAGCCGAATTGTTGGACCCGATCACCACCGCTCTCTTACCTGTCCAGTCTCCGCCGCCCGGATGCTGGGAGGAGTGGTACTGCTCCCCCAGGAAGCTGTCGGCACCCTCAAACTGTGGCACGTGGGGGTAGCCGGAGACGCCCAGCGCGAAGACGAGTTGCTTGGGACGCAAGGTGACCGGTACGCCGTCGCGGATGACTTGGACAATCCATTCCCCGGCGTTTTCGTCGAAGCGGGCCTTGGTGCATTCGGTGCTGGACCAGTAGTTCAACTCCATGATGCGGGTGTACTGCTCCAGCCAGTCGCCGATCTTATCCTTGGCTGCGAAGACCGGCCAGTCATCCGGGAACTTCAGGTATGGCAAGTGGTCGTACCAGACAGGGTCGTGCAGGTGCAGGGATTTGTACCGGTTGCGCCAGGAGTCGCCGGGCTTTTCGTTTTTATCGATGATGATGGTGGGCACGCCCAGCCGGCGGAGCCGGGCGCCCAAGCCGATGCCGCCCTGTCCGCCGCCGATGATCACCGTGTATGGCTGGTCCTCGTAGCCAAGTTTGGACTCTTCTTCTTCTTTAAGCTCAAGCCAGGACTTACGGCCCTTACTGATGTGGTGGGCCACGCCCTTCTCGCGGTTTGGCCCCTTCTTCTCTTCGAAGCCCTTCAGCTCCTGCATCGTGGTGAGCAACGTCCAACATTTCCCTTCCCGTAGACGCAGGTGTGCGTATCCACGAGCTTGGGCTGTCTCGAAGTTGACCCATGCTTCGGTGTTGGCGGCGTCGCCTGTGGCTTCCTCGGCCAGGGCCCAGTGATGGGGTTGAACGTCCTCAAGCGTGGCGTCCAGCATGTTTCTGATCTGGTCCTTGCCCTCAAGGGTCTTCAGGTTCCATGTGAAGGATACGAAGTCGCGCCAATAGGATTCGTCCTCGAACAAATTCAGTGCGGCCTCGGTATTGCGGCTGCGCAGCGCCTCGTCGAACTGCGTCAGCCACCTCCGGGCTATGCCGTTTGCGGTTTCAGGCATGTCTCCTCTTTCCGTTGCTAGCGATGAGTCACCGGGACCTGCAACACATGCCCGGACGGTGACCCGCATCACAAGTACATTCCAGTGGGGGTTACAATCGGGTTACACCAGCCCCACCACGTTTTACTGCGGGGCATGGGCTCATCGATTCAACGGCGAGTTGGAGTAGAAACATGCGGCACGCCTTGGCGCCCGATCCCGGGCTGCGTTTCTCGTCCCCCCGGGAGTACGCCATGAGGCTGCGGAGCGCGCAGGCGGCCACGTTGGCCGGCTCGCCGGACCCTGCCTTCTCTTCATCGCTGCTTGAGTCCTGGCGCCGCTCCCTGGCTTTGGGAATCAATCCCGAAGGGCACAGCCCCGTACACCTACATGACGTCTCAGAAGCCCGCTCCCTCAGTGCCGGACACCGCCTGGCCTCGGTAATTCCGCCTTTATCCCAGATGCTTGGCGACGAGTCCGCCGCGGGGAGGCACCTGCTCATTGTTACCGACCGTCACGGCGAGGTGCTGTGGCGGGTTGGCAGCGGGGCGGCACTGCGGCTGGCCGATTCGCTGGAATTCGTCGAAGGTGCCGATTGGTCCGAGGCAGGTATCGGCACGAACGCGATCAGCGAAGCGCTCATTACAGGTGGCCCGGCCCAGTTGTTCTCGGCCGAGCACCTGGTGAGGACACATCACGACTGGGCTTGCACTGCAGCCCCGATCCGTGACCCCTTCACGGGGGAAATCGTCGGCGTGCTGGATGTGTCCGGGCCGATTGATACGGTAACGCCGGACAGCCTCCGAATGGTGCGCTGCGGCGTTCGGCTGGCCGAGGAGCTACTGAGGACAGCAGGCCCGACGACGACGGCTGCCGGAGCTTCCAATACCGGCGCCACCTCGACACTCTTTCTGCGGCTCCTCGGCGACAAACCGACTGCAGAGCTGGAAGGTTCCTCCCCGGTTCCCATCACCCTGCGCAGAGCCGAAATCCTGGCCTTGCTGGCGTCCAGAACGCAAGGCTGGAGCGCTGAAGAGCTGGCCTACCAACTCCACGGGGAGGACGGTGCAGCAGCGACCATCCGGACCGAAATGCACCGGATCCGCTCAGCACTGGGTGCGGTAGTTGAGCCCAATCCATACCGCTTTTCGGCCGGCATACGCGTGCTGTCCGACGCAGCCGTCGTGGCAGGCTGCTTGCAGGCCGGCCGCCTGAGGGAAGCTTTGGCAGCCTACCCCGCCCGCTTGTTGAACCGCTCCACCAACCTGGCCGTGGAACTCATGCGGGATGAACTCAATGAGGCTGTTGCAGCCGCAGTACGTTCCAGCGGAGACCCCGACATCATTTCCCGGTGGTGCGCCAGCGATATGGGTTCACGCGATATCGAAGCCGCTGCCGCCTTGACCAGCCTGGTAAGTCCCGGGGACACAAGATTTCAGCTGGTGCGTGCTCGAATGGCACGAATTGATCGGGAGCTCCGGGCGTAGGCACCAGGTGTCCGCGCTCACACCACGGCCGGCCTATCGCTTTGGGGGCAGGGCGAGTTTGAAGACTTTAGCCCACGCGGAGCCGACCTGCTTCGGCAGCGGTCCCGTGGTGTACTTCAAGCCGTAGCGTTCGCAGATGTCCCGGACCTTGGGTGCGATCTCGGCGTACCGGTTGGAGGGAAGGTCGGGGAAAAGGTGGTGCTCAATCTGGTGCGACAAGTTCCCCGTCATGAGGTGCATGAACCGTGGGCCGGAGATGTTGGCGGAGCCGATCATCTGGCGGACGTACCAGTCCCCGCGGGTTTCGCCTTCCACCATTTCTTCGGTGAACGTGTCCGTGCCCTCAGGGAAGTGGCCGCAGAAAATGACCGCATGGGCCCAGACATTGCGGATGGCATTGGCAGCGAGTGTGCCGTAGAGGGCTTGTTTCCCTGAACCCGACAGCATGGCCAAGGCCGGGGTGGCTGCATAGTCCTTGGCGAACTGTTTGATCGCCTTCCGACCCAGCGCCTTGAGGTCCTTGTTCATGGCCTCCTTGGACTTCAGGCCTTCCTTGTACTCGGGGATCTCCAGATCGTAGATGGCTATGCCCCATTCGAACACTGGCGCGAGCAGGGCGTTGTACAGCGGATTGCCCAGGTTGAACGGCTTCCACTCCTGGTCGGGATCCATGCGCAGAAGGTTGTAGCCGACGTCGCGGTCCTTGCCCACCACGTTGGTCCAGCGGTGGTGAAGATCGTTGTGCGTGTGTTGCCACGACCGCGACGGGGTAACGAAGTCCCATTCCCAAGTGGTGGAGTGAATATCCGGGTCGCGCATCCAATCCCACTGGCCGTGGAGGATGTTGTGGCCAAGTTCCATGTTCTCCAGGATTTTGGCCACGCTGAGCAGTGTTGTGCCGGTGAACCAGGCCGCCCTGTTCTTGCCGACCAGCAGCGCGGCACGACCGGAGATCTCCAACCCACGTTGGATCTTGATCATCCGCCTGATGTACGCGGCGTCGCTTGAACCCCGTTTGGCGAGGATTTCGTCGCGAAGCGCGTCGAGCTCACGGCCCAGTTCGGCTACTTGCTCATCGCTGAGGTGTGCGGCTGCCGGAGGTCGCACGGTGGGCCTGCCCTCGTCGGCAAGGGCACCAGGACGTGTCTTGGGTTCGACGGCGGCGGCGGACCTTTTGGTTGAAACTACTGACATGCGGTTGTGCTCCTCAGATTTCGAGGTTGACTGGCCCGGCGGCTGCCGAGACGCAGGTTTGGATGAGTTCCCCGGGCGCTCCATGGATCTCGCCGGTACGAAGGTCGCGGACCCTTCCGGCGAGCAGCGGAGTCAGGCAGCTGTGACAAATACCCATGCGGCAGCCGCTGGGCATCAGCACCCCTGCGTCCTCCCCGACGTCGAGAATGGGGACCCCGCCGTCGGCCATGACCTCGCGGTCAGAAGCTTCGAAGGTGACCAAACCACCTTCACTCCCGTCGCCTCCCAAGAGTTCGGTGCTGAATCGTTCGATAGTGAGTGAGCCGTGTCCGCTTCCAGCATCGGATTCCTTCACTGCTGAGGCGGGTGCAGGCAACGCAGCCCGGTTCCACATATCTTCGGCGTCGTTCAGGAACGATTCCGGGCCGCACGCATATGCTGCCCTGTCCCGCCAGTCCGGGCAGACCTCTTCCAGGGCGGCCGTGGAGGTAAAGTTCAGGCGGCCGCGACCGCTGGTGTGCCACTGCACCAAGCGGAAGTTGGGAAACTGATCAGCAAGTTCAGCCAGTTCTTCACGAAAGATGGTGTCGCCCTCTTCGCGGGAGGAGTGGATCAGGACAACATCTGCGTCGGGGCGGCTTGGGACCAGCGTCCGAATCATTGACATGACGGGGGTGATGCCGCTTCCCGCAGTGAGCATCAGAAGTGACCGTGGATGCTCAGGGAGGACAAAGTCGCCCTGAGGTGGCGCCAGGAAAAGGACGTCTCCCACTTTGGTGTTCCGGACCAAGGTCCCGGACACGGATCCAACGTCAGTGACCGTGATGGCCGGATCCTTACCTGCCTTTGCGCTCAGCGAATAGGACCGCCATTGGCGGACGCCGTTGAGTTCAACCCCGATCCGCGCCCATTGGCCGGCGAGGTGGGCATGCCAGCCACGGCCGGGACGGAAGAAGATAGTGGCCGATTGGGCTGTTTCCTGGACTACCTTAGTGACGACTCCACGTAACTGACGAGACGAATAGACCGGATTGAACAGCGCCAGAACGTCCTCCGGCGCAAGCGGGCTGGTCAAAACTGAAGCTATACGGGCCAAGGGCCGAAAGCTGACCATCGGGCTACTCCTCACAACGACGGAGAACGAGAACCCCGACTGAATCCGTCGGGACATCCACACTACCAACTATCGCAAGCATGCTTACGATACCCTCACCCTGACGCCTGAATGGCCGCCAAGCATAGGGAAAGCCCCTCGGGAGGGGCCTTCAACGACAATGGGACGTGATGCTTGGATTGGTCAGCGGTGATGCGCTCCTCCTCTCCGGGCTTCGGTGGCCCATGCCGGTATCAGTAGCAAGACAGTAATACGTCCACTGGATTCCACGCAAACCCGAAGCCGGTGATCCCGAGACGCACCACCCACGCCTTAGGGCAGCATTCATCTGCCGCTTCCGTAAGTGTTGCCTTAACCGTCGATTCGAATATAGACCGTTGGTCTCTGGTGTTGTGATCCATAGCATTGAGCCATCGCACTTACCGCACGAGGTCAGTGCAACCCGGAGATCAAACCGGAGAGCAGACCCTCCCCGAATCTTCTGCATATTTTATGGCCAGGCCCGGCCTTCCTTCCCAGAGAGCCCTCCAGCAAGCCCATGACGAGCCCTGCAGCGCTGCAGACCCGACATGCGCAGCACCCACATCTTTCGCCCGCATCGGCGCATCATCAATATCAGGAGACATTATGTCCGAAGCACTGAACACCTCCAACCACCATCAGGTTGGCCCGATACCGGATCCGGGCTCCATCGACAGCCCGGTCGGGCGCCGCTTGAAAACATTCGCCAAAGGCGTGGCAGTCCTGACCACTTGTGTACTCGCTTTGTCTGGGTGCACGAATGCTTCCGGGTCTGCGTCCGGACCAGCTCCGTCCGGTTCGTCCATTTCCACGTTCGACCCGGTAAGCATCACCCCGGATCAATCGCTCGCGTCCCAGGTACCGGCAACGATCAAGTCCAAAGGCACCTTGGTCATCGGCTCCGATACAACGTACGCTCCGGCTGAATTCCTCGGCGGCGCGGACAACCGCACTCCCATGGGATACGGCGTCGATTTGGCGAAGGCTATTGGAGCGACCCTGGATCTGAAAGTGGACGTACAAACCGCCGAATTCACGGGCATTCTTCCAGCCCTCGGTCCCAAATACGATCTCGGCATCAGTTCCTTCAGCATTACCAATGAGAGGCTCAAAGCCGTCAACTTCGTCAGCTACCTCAACGCCGGGACCACCTGGGCGGTCCAGAAGGGCAACCCCAAGAAGTTCTCCCCCGATGACGTCTGCGGAAAATCCGTGGGAGTCCAGACCGGAACTACCCAGGAAGATCCTGACCTCAAGAACCGCAACGATGAATGCCTCAAAGCCGGAAAGCAACCCATCGACATCGTCACGCTGAAGAACCAGACGGATGTCACTACCCGCTTGGTCAACGGAAGCATTGACGCCATGATCGCCGAGTCAACCTTGATCGGTTACGCCATCCAGCAGACCAACGGGGCCGTAGAAAAAGCCGGAGGCGTCTACAACACCTCCCCGGTGGGCATCGCTGTTCCGAAGAATGACACGGCCTTGGCCGAACTCATCCAAAAGGTGGTTGCCAAGCTGATCGCCGAGGGCACCTATCAGCACATCCTCGATTCGTGGAACAACTCCGACGGCGCCATTACCGACCCCGAAGTCAACCCTGCAGTTAAGTCATGAGCCTCGCTACCAACGAACAGGCCACCACACAATCCAGCCCCTCACCGGAACTGATCAAAGCAGTTCCCGTCCGCCACCCCGGCCGCTGGGTGGGAGCTGCCATCATTGTCCTCGCGGCCGCCGTCGGCATCCAAAGCCTGGCCACCAACCCCAACTTCCACTGGGACACATTCGGCCTGTATGTCCTGGACGAAAATGTGATCCGGGGTGTCGGTTGGACGCTGTTGCTCACCGTTCTCTCGATGGCAATAGCAGTTACCCTGGCTATCTTGTTGGCCT
Organism: Arthrobacter sp. R3-55; assembly: GCF_054161505.1. Lineage (NCBI taxonomy): Bacteria > Bacillati > Actinomycetota > Actinomycetes > Micrococcales > Micrococcaceae > Arthrobacter > Arthrobacter sp. R3-55. The sequence continues at coordinate 2,492,074 of NZ_CP096423.1, forward strand.
TCATGCGCCAATCAGAGAACCCGATCTTCCGATGGTCAAGCTGGTTCTGGGTCTGGTTCTTCCGGGGCACTCCTGTCTACACCCAGCTGATCTTTTGGGGATTGGTTGCCGTCCTTTACCCCAGGATCACCATTGGCGTCCCTTTCGGCCCGGAACTGCTCAGCCTGACAACCCAAGACCTGCTCAACGCGTTCTGGGCTGCCGTCCTGGGCCTCGCCCTCAATGAGTCGGCCTACTTGGCCGAGATCTTCCGGGCCGGACTTAAATCCGTGGACAAGGGACAGATCGAAGCCGCTGAAGCCTTGGGCATGCGGGGCTCGAAAATCATGTGGAGGATTGTGCTTCCCCAAGCCATGCGCATCATCGTCCCACCAACCGGCAACGAAACCATCGGGATGCTCAAAACAACCTCCCTGGTGCTTGCGGTGCCGTTCACCTTGGATCTGACCTTCGTCACCAACACCCTTGCCAATAGAAGCTACCTCCCCATTCCGTTGCTCATCGTTGCAGCGTTCTGGTACCTGGTAGTCACCAGCATCCTGATGGTAGGCCAGCACTTTATCGAGAAGCATTACGGAAAGGGTGTCGACATTTCCACTCGCATCACCGTCAATCCAGCAGCCCTTCAGGCAGCCGGCGCAAGCGTCAACCCAACGCCAGCCCCTATCCAGAATGCATCAACAAACAGTGAGGAGGACGTGCGATGAGCGCTTCCGTCCATCCCCTGACCAGCCCACCAGCATCCGCTCCTGCGAACGACGTTGTCAGGATTGAAGGGGTACATAAGTACTTTGGTGACCACCACGTCCTTAGCGGCATCGACATGACCGTCAAAGAAGGTGAGGTTGCAGTCCTGATTGGCCCCTCAGGGTCGGGAAAGTCCACGCTTCTGCGGTGCATCAACCACCTGGAGAGCATTAGTGCCGGCCGGATCCGCGTCAACGGCGAACTCATCGGATACAGGGAAAGGGACGGAAAACTGCACGAACTGCATCTGAAGGACATCGCCCGTCAACGCCGAAACATCGGCATGGTCTTCCAGCGTTTCAACCTTTTCGGCCACAAAACAGCCTTGGAGAACATCATCGAGGCTCCGGTCCAGGTCCGAGGTCTTGAAAAAGTTCCAGCCAAACGGCGGGCCCAGGATCTTCTCGATCGGGTTGGACTCGCTCACCGTGCCAGCTATTACCCGGCGCAGCTCTCCGGCGGCCAGCAACAGCGGGTTGCCATCGCCCGCGCTCTGGCCATGGATCCTGAACTCATGCTTTTCGATGAACCAACCTCCGCACTGGACCCCGAACTGGTGGGAGACGTTCTGGATGTCATGAAAGACCTCGCTAAATCGGGTATGACCATGATCGTGGTAACGCACGAGATCGGTTTCGCCCGGGAGGTGGGAGACACTCTGACGTTCATGGACGGTGGGGTTGTTGTGGAGTCGGGCAATCCCCGTGAGCTCATAGCCAACCCCCGGCAGGAGCGCACCAAGAGCTTTTTCAGCAAAGTCCTGTAGAACGAGTGTCAATTCATGCCCGGTACGGGCCGACAGTGAAAGCGGCCCGTACAGAGGCAGGATCCAAACCAGCCAAGGTACTTTACTTTTACACCATGAACTTCGAACATCTGAAGGCACTGAGCGCCATCGTTGAGACCGGCTCCTTCGACGCTGCCGCAAACCTGCTCGGCATCACGCCATCGGCCGTCAGCCAGCGCATCAAAGCCTTGGAAACCTCAGTCGGGCAAATACTGGTTCGTCGCAGCCTGCCGAGCAGCCCCACCGAAGCCGGCGCCATACTTTTGCGCACAGTCCGACAAATTCAGGCGCTGGAGGTAGACGCCCTGCATTCCTTGGGCCAGGGCCCTGAAGGACGAGCCACCGTTGCCGTGGCCGTAAATGCCGATTCGCTGGCGACCTGGTTCACGCCCGTGCTGCACCAGGCAGCTACCTGGCCGGACACAGTGCTGGATCTTCACATCGAAGACCAGGATCACAGCACCCGGCTGCTACGCCAAGGAGACGTTCTCGGGGCCGTCACCACAGAGCCCAAAGCCGTAGGCGGATGCCGGGTGGAGTTGCTCGGCGTGATGCGCTACGTACCGGCGGCCTCAGCCGAACTGGTTCAACGCCACAAAACCCCTGATGGAGTGAACTGGTCCGAGATGCCGATGCTTCGCTTCAGCGCCAATGATGACATGCAGCACCGAATCCTCCGGTCCAAAGGCGTTGAGCACTTCCCCCCGACCCACACCATCCCTTCCTCCGAAGCATTTTTGGAAGCCGCCAGGGCCGGGCTCGGTTGGGGCATGATTCCTGAGCAGCAAATTCAACCCGACCTCACCCGCAACGGATTGGTCCCTCTTCCTGGCGGTGCTCCACACGATGTAACGCTTTATTGGCAATGCTGGTCGATGACCACGCCACGGCTTGAGCGAATCACTGCAGCCGTCCGCAGGGCCGGTAGCGAGCTGCGCCAAAGCTGACGAACACTATGCACTAAAAGTGCAGTATGATGCCTCTATGGAGAAATCATCATTGAGTGTAAACAACGGTTTTGCTGATGCCTAAGACCGCCCACCCCCAGCAACTCCTCGACGCCGGCTACATCGATCCCGCCGTCCTTGAACTTCGCCCCGACTACCAAGCTCTCCTGCTGGCCGTCGATGGGCTCGTTCCGGGGGCGAGCAACGACGCTAGCGAGGCGCTGCTCCAAAAGGCCGAAGCCTCCGCTCGGCTGGCGCTCCAGGAGCAAAAAGTCGAGGCCCTCCCCCACGTCGCCGCGTGGCGAACGGCCTATCAGGGCTTCGGTGCCAAACCGAACCGGACACGCAACAGCCTTGAGGCACTCCTGAGGCGCGCCGCCACAGGATTGCCACGGGTGAACCGACTGACAGACATCTACAACGCCATCTCCGTGCTTCACCAAATCCCGCTCGGCGGAGAAGACCTCTCCAACTACAGCGGCCCGCCTCGACTCATCCGGGCCACTGGAGAGGAACCCTTCGACACGGCAGCCAACGGAGAGGCCGTCGTCGAGTATCCCGAACCAGGTGAAGTCATCTGGTGCGATGACCTAGGTGTCACCTGCCGGCGCTGGAACTGGCGACAGGGCAGACGGACACAACTACGGGATGAAACCACCACCGCGTTGTTCATCCTGGATGTCCTTGACCCGGTCACTACCGATGCCCTCCGGGCAGCTGCCGAAGACCTCGCAACCCACCTCAGCCAACTTGGGCCCGACATCACCATCACCAACCGACTCATCGACAAAACCATCCTGCCGTGACCAGGCCTCCAAGGTCGCGTGCAAGCGATGGATGCCAGACCAAGGGGAACCAGCAATGAGCACCACCCAACCCGCAATCCCACCGTGGGCGCTGACCATAGCAGCCATGTTCTCCATCCAACTCGGCTCGGCCCTGTCCGCAGGGTTGATGCCGGCGCTAGGACCAATCGGTACGGCCTGGCTCAGACTCAGCATGGGCGCGATCATCCTGCTCCTTCTGGCCCGACCACCATTGAAGTCCCTGCGCCTTAGCGATACCCCGGCCATTCTCGGTCTCGGTATCTCCGTCGGGATCATGTCGGTGACGTTCCTCGCCGCCATGGAACGTCTTCCACTGGGCACTGCTGTAGCCATTGAGTTCCTTGGCCCGCTCAGCGTCGCTGCCCTTCGAGGGCAAGGAGTCCGCTCGTTGGTCCTGCCGGCAACCGCTCTGGCAGGAGTCCTCCTGCTCACCGAGCCCTGGTCCGGCCAGGTGGACCTCCTGGGTGTCGGCTTCGCCGCCATGGGCGCGATCGGGTGGGCAGCCTACGTTCTGTTGACCCAAAAGGTAGGCGACCGCTTCACCGGAATCGGCGCCCTGGCGCTGACCATCCCTATTGCTGCCCTGGTTGTGACACCCTTCGGACTGCCGCAGGCTTTCGGGCACATCACATGGGAACTCGTTGGCGTCGCCGCCGCCCTTGCTGTGCTGATTCCCGTACTGCCCTACATCTTGGAAATGAGGGCGCTACGTCGAATGACGCACACAGCGTTCGGCACCCTCTTGGCGCTGGAACCGGCCATCGGCCTCCTGCTCGGCATGATCGTTCTGGCACAGTCACCTTCGGCTCTCCAACTCCTGGGAATTGTGGTCGTGGTTTTCGCCGGCGCAGCAGCACAACGTGGAGGGCGCCGCCAACAGCCGGGTGGGGCCATCCAATGCGGGCGTTCGGCTGAAGCCAGGCAAGAACCTGCACGTCCATCTCATCGCGGGGATTCTTTGGCGTAGGCGTTCTTGGGTGATGGGATTTGTACGTGTGTCCGGGCGATTCCACGCAAGGCATCAATAACAACGGATACAGCCCGGTGAACCACCCGTTCGGGTCGGACCAGCATGTCCACGTGACGAACTGTTTGTACGCCTTCAAGCGGGCGCAGGACCACATCCTGCGATGCGGGAATCCTGACGGTATGCCGGGGCAGCAACGCCAGGTGCCCACCTTCGGACACCATGGCAGCGGCTGTACTGAAGTCATTGATTCTGTGCACCACCCGCATTGGATACCCGGCCGCAGCAGCTACGGCGTCAAGCATGTCCGCCGGCGAGAAACCGGCATGCGTGGAAACCCACGTCGTCCCCACCAGATCTACCGGTTTCAGAGTCTTCTTCATGGCCAGATCATGGGATGAATGCATGGCCACGTCCATGGGCTCCCTCAGCAAGGACAACACGGCAAGCCTGTCCCTGGGCCAAGGGGGCGTATGGCTCATTCTGTGGGCGATCACGATGTCATAGTTGGCGGTCAGGGCCGGGAAGGAGACACGGTCGACGTCCTCATCAACACATTCAACAACCGGAAATCCCTCCGTATGTTCCAAGGCGGCCAGCCCGGGGAAGAACGACATGGCCGCGCTATGGAAAGCACTGACACGCACCGTCCGGTCAATGCCGCCGACGAACTCATCAACCGTAGCTTCGGCACGGGTGATCGCCTCGGCAACAGCAATGGCTGCCACGGCGAGGGCTTGGCCCGCATCAGTGAGTTCAACGGATCTCCCCCGCTTTTGAGTCAGGGGCGCCTTGAACTTGCGTTGAAGCGCGGCAAGCGACTGCGAGACTGCCGAGGGACTCACGCCGAGAGCACGGGCAGTAGCGGCCACACTGCCGTGGTCGCCCAGCTCACGCAACACACTGAGTTGATATGGATCCATGAGGCTTCCCTTAATCGTTGATACGAACATATTCCGGTGGAGCATTGAAAGTGCACTCATGGTGCAGTATGCTGCATCTATGGACGATAATATCGCAACTTTGGCCTCGGCTATCGGCGCACGGGTGAAGCAGGAGCGGCTATCCCGGCGCATGACGCTGGACCAATTGGCGGAAGTGGCGGGCGTGAGCCGCAGAATGCTGATCAACGTTGAACAGGCCACCATGAATCCGAGCGTCGGTACTCTACTGAGGATCAGCGACGCGCTTGGCGTCGGGCTGCCGGACCTGGTCCAGTCACCCGAACCCAAGGCCGTCCAAGTTACTCGTAAGGGTGAAGGTGCAGTGCTCTGGAGCAGCGAAGCCGGTGGACGCGGCGTGCTGGTTGGCGGAACGGAACCGCCGGAAGTGGTGGAATTGTGGGACTGGATCCTGGGGCCGGGCGACAAACACTCAAGCGAAGCCCACACGCCGGGCACCAAGGAACTTCTGCAGGTTCAGCAGGGCACCGTCACCGTTGGTGTAGCAGAGCAGATATTCGTCCTTGACGTTGGCGACTCTGTCACATTCCCCGGGGACCTGGCCCACTCCTACAGCAACAGCACCTCCGAGCCGGCGCGGTTCTCCCTCGCAGTCTTTGAACGCGGCGTGGGATCAGGGCATCGGGAGGCAAGGAATGCTTAGCATCCAAGCCCTCCAGGAAACCGTTGACTCCGCTTACGTGGAGCCCGCCGTTTTCGAGCTTCGGCCCGATTACAGAGCCCTCCTGATCGCAGTGGATGGCCTCATCCCCGGTGCAAGCGATGCAGCGAGCAATGCGTTGTTGGAGCAAGCTGAGATGGTTGCGCGGACTGCGTTGAGCGAGCGAAAGGCCGAACACCTTCCGCATATAGCCGCATGGCGGGAGGCTTACCAGGCGTTCGGCGCCAAGCCCAACCGCACACGCAACAGCCTTGAAGCGCTGATCCGCCGGGCGGAGGCCGGCCTCCCCAGAGTCAACAAACTCACGGACATTTACAACGCAATCTCCGTCCTCCACCAAATTCCGCTAGGCGGCGAAGACCTCGCCCGCTACAGCGGAGCACCACGGCTCATCCGCGCAACGGGCCAAGAGCCCTTCGACACGGTAGCGAGCGGAGAACAAATCGTCGAATACCCAGATGCCGGCGAGGTGCTCTGGTGCGACGACGACGGCGTCACTTGCCGCCGCTGGAATTGGCGCCAAGGCCGCCGTACACAACTGAGGGACGAGACCACCTCAGCTTTGTTCATCCTCGACGCACTGGCACCCATGAGCAACGAGTCCCTGCTTGCCGCAGGGGCCGACCTTACGAGCCACCTGTCCACGTTGGGTTCAGAGGTCATCAGCGTCCAGCGGCTTATCGGCCTCCCTCCCGCCCCCGGAAGGGACATGACGAAGGGGTAGCAACATGCCCACCCGCGAACCGGATGTCGTTGACCTCCTCATCCTGGGCATTCTGGAAGATGAGGGCAGGGTACCCACAACAGTTCTGGCCGCGCGCACCGGGCTTACCGAACGTGAATGCGAGGAACGCGTCATAGGCCTGGAGCTGCACGGCCACATAGGCGGGTACACCATCATCCGCAAATTTCCAGATCCAGCACTGGGTCCCCTGTCAGCCTGCATCCGGATCGTCATGGCGCCGGGACGCACCGGCGACGACCTGTACCGCAGCATGGAATCCATCGCGGAGATCACCACCGCCGAGCTGCTAGACGGCGATCATACGGTCCTGGTCAGACTTCTGGTCCATAGCCGGGATCGCCTAAAAGCCATTACCCGTTTCTTTCGGGCTCAGTTGGCCGTGCTATCCCTCGAAGTCTCCACAACACAACCCCTCTTCAGCCGCCGTCCAGCACCACGGGTTCTTGCCCGCTAACGGGGCCTATCCTCCGAAAGGAAACCTGCAATGAATCGCACACCTGACAAGCACAACCGGGCATCCGTCCATGACAGCACCTGGGCTGTCCATGGAGGAAACAGCATTGACAAGGGCACCGGCGCCCTCCGCACTCCCCTGATCATGGCCAACTCCTACGTTCTCCCCGAAGACCCCTCCGAGATGGACTGGTCGAGCGTTGACGACGGGCTGGTCTACACCCGAAACGCCGGCGCAAACCAGGTCGCCCTCGAAACAAAACTCGCCGCCATGGAAGGCGCAGAAGCAGCAGCGGCCTTCGCCACTGGCGTCGCCGCCCTTCATGGAGTCTTCTTCGCCCTCCTGAAGTCCGGCGATCACGTGGTGGTTTCAAACGTCACCTACGAAGCTGTCTACCGCCTGTTCGGGGAGCTCCTTCCGGAAAAATATGGCATTAAGGCCACCTTCGTTGATGCCGACGACCTGGAAGCAGTCCGGGCAGCCGTTCGTCCGAACACCAAACTGATTCACGCCGAAACGATCGCCAACCCCACTACCAAGGTGGCCAACGTCGCCGCCCTGGCCAGGATCGCCAAGGACGCCGGCGTCCTGCTGACCGTTGATGCCACCTTTACTCCCGCACCCTTCTACCGAGCACTCGACGACGGCGCAGACTTGGTCATCCACTCGCTGACCAAGTACATCAACGGCCACGGTGACGCGATGGGCGGTGTCGTCATTGGGCGGCGGGAACTTATCCAGCACATCCGACACGACGCCATAGTCGATGCCGGCGGTGTCATTTCTCCGTTCAACGCATGGATGATCATGCGCGGTTCCGTAACGCTCCCGCTGCGTCTGAAACAGCAATTCTCGAGCGCGGAGAAGGTAGCCGCGGTCCTTGAAGCCGACTGGCGGATCGCTTACGTGCTCTACCCGGGCCTTGCCTCGCATCCCCAGCACGAACTCGCCGGTAAACAATTTGGAGGTCGAGGGTTCGGGGGTGTTCTCGCATTCGCTGTGGAAGGTGACTCGAACACCCAGAACACCTTCGTGAAAAACCTCCAGGTCATCACCTCGGCAGTCTCGCTCGGCCACGATGAAACGCTGATCGTCCACGTTGGCCCGGATGCACGCGGCGGCTCAGAGAACTACCCTGCTTCGTTCCACAAATACGGCCACCTGCGCCTGTCCATCGGGCTCGAAGACCCCGAGGACATCATCGACGACATCCTCAGCGCCCTGGACAAGACCTTCGGGGACAAGTAGCCACCACAGCCTGGGACGGACGCTGGAAGCAGCGTCCGTCCCAGGTTGCGCCTGGCGACAAAGCAGCCTAAAACCTAGGGCAGTTTCTGCCCAACAGTGCGTAACAAGGCGCATCGAATTGTTCACTCATCCCATCGCATCACGGTGCAGATAACGTTTCTCTCTCCAGCAAGGAAAAGTTCATGGCGTGGCTCGTTCTCATACTTTCCGGTGTACTCGAAGCAGTCTGGGCTACAGCGCTCGGGGCCTCGGATGGCTTCAAGCGCAAACTCCCAACCCTGATCTTCATCGTCTCGATGGCCGTTAGCATGGCCGGCCTGGCATATGCGATGACCGATCTGGCAACCGGCACGTCCTACGCCGTCTGGGTGGGGATCGGCGCTGTACTGACCGCAGCGCTCGCCGTCGTCCGCAAGCAGGAGAGGCTTTCCCTGTCGCGCGCCGCACTGCTCACAACTCTGATTGGGTGCGTCGTCGGGCTGAAGGTGATCAGCTGATGCACTGGATAGTTCTCATTGCCAGCGCCGTCCTGGAAGCAGTATGGGCCACAGCTTTAGGCCAAAGCCAGGGATTCACCAACCCTGCGGCAACGAGCGTGTTCGCTGCGGGCCTCACCCTCAGCATGCTCGGCTTGGGATACGCAGCAAAGCGGATTCCGATGAGCACCGCATACGCCGTGTGGACCGGCACCGGAGCGGCATTGACGGTTACCTGGGCAATGCTCGAAGGAAACGAGACACCCACCGCACTGCGGATTCTCTTCCTCTCGGGCATCGTCGCCTGCGTGATCGGCTTGAAACTTGTCCCCGCCAAGACCGTCGAGGCCCCGCCGAACACGACAGGGAAATCTCCACGCCGCGGTGCCGGCAACTACTGAGGTGACGAAACCTCCCCGCCCAACGGGCCGCCGCCCGAACAGCTACAACTCGCAAAGAATTACTTTACCTACTTAAGTTAATCCCTTACTGTGGTCCGAAGGCGATGCGCCGTTGCATCCCCCGAGAAGACAGGACCACCTTGAAATCATCAAGTGAGTTTCTTCGCCGCCTTAAGACATGCGGCCTGACCGTACTCATCGCCGCTTTGGCGTCCTCAACCGCAACGACGGCCTCGGCAGCGCCACTCCCGGCGCCGGGCAGCTCCGGCCCTCCTGAGCGCGTATCAATCGTGGATCCCGAAGCGACGCCCCGGACAGCATCGCTGTTCGCCTACCTGCAATCCCAGCAGGGTAAAGGCATCCTCTTCGGCCACCAGCAGGACACGGAGTTTGGCGTAACGTTCCCAGCGGAAAGCGCCGACGGCTTCCAGTCTGACGTCAAAGCAGCCACCGGAGAACATCCCGCCGTCTTCGGCTGGGATTTTGGCCACGATGGGTACGGATCCGCGCCCGGCAGCCCCACACCGGAGGAGAACTTCCAACACACCGTCAGCCTGGTCAAAGCCGCAGACAAGATTGGAGGGATCCAAACCTTCTCAGCCCACATGGACAACTTCGCTACAGGTGGAGCCTTTGACGACACAGATGGCGGCGTGGTCCCCCGGATCATGCCCGGCGGAGATAAGAATAAGGCTTTCACTGATTACCTCGACCGCGTAGCCCGCATCGCTAAAGCCGCTGTAGATGAAAACGGCGCCCCCATCCCCATGGTGTTCCGGCCGTTCCACGAAAATGCGGGGTCCTGGTTTTGGTGGGGAGCAGCCCATGCCTCCTCTTCCCAGTACGTTGAACTTTTCCGTTACACCGTGGAATATCTCCGCGACACCAAAGACGTCCACAATTTCCTCTACTCCTACTCTCCGGGCGGCGGCTTCAGCGGGACCAGTGAGGTGTTCATGCGCACCTATCCCGGCGACGATTTTGTGGACGTGCTTGGCTATGACAACTATGACAGTTCCGGCGGCTCGCAGCAGTGGCTGGACGGACTTGTAGCGGATCTGGGCATGATCTCGCGTCTGGCAGAGGAGCGGGGCAAGGTAGCGGCACTGACGGAAGTTGGTGTCAGCGGTGCCCTCAAGGAGAACGGCCAGAACGCGGACACTGCCTGGTACAGCCATGTGCTGGCTGCACTCAAAGCGGACCCTGATGCCCGACGCATGGCTTGGATGTTGACATGGACCAACTACGGAACCGGTCAGTTCTTTGTTCCCTACCCGGCAACCGGTGAGTTGGCCGAGCACGAAATGCTCCCGGACTTCCGTGCCTTCGCGGCCGATGAGTTCACAGTGTTCAGCGGAGGATTGTCCAGGAGTGAGGTTTGGCAGCGGAAGGTGAAGGCCGCGGACCATGCACCCGCCCTGCATGTAGTGTCACCGGTTGATGGAGCACGGATTACGGAGACCAGTACCACGGTCCGCGTCCGCGTCAGCGATGCAAAGGTCAAAGAAGCATGGTTCACCGTGGGTGACGACGGGACGAGGCAGCAGCTGACTTATGACGCTGCTTCCGGGTATTTCACCGGCGCCTTGACCGTGCCGGAGGCTGACTTGGTCAACACCCGGACCAACCTCACCGTGACTGCCGCGCTGACCGGGAAAGCCCAACTCACCGCGCAGCAACAATTGGTCCTTGGCGCAAAGCCTGCTGCGGCTCCTGGCGTGGTGGACGACTTCGAGACATACGCCGACGACAGTGAGCTCCGGGCTACATACAGCGCGGTAGGGGCTAACAGCATCTCGCTTTCCAGCAGCCCTGTGGGAAGTGGTGAACGCGCGTTGCGTTTCGACTACGACTTCCGCCTTCAGAATTACACCGGGATTACCCGCCGGATAGAAGGCGACTGGTCCGGGTTCGACGCGCTTTCCCTGTGGCTGAAAGCGGACGGATCACAGCAGAAACTGGTTCTCCAGCTGGTCTGCGGTGGGGTGGCATACGAGGCGTATCCCTCCCTCAGCGGAACGGAAGGCGGGAACATCAGCATCCCCTTTGCCGATTTCCGGCCAGCTCCTTGGGACACGGCCAACGCCGAGCGGCGGATCACGAGCGAGGATCTTAAGGATCTCTCCCAATTCAACATCTTTATCAACCAGGTTCCCGACGGACAAACAACAACGGGAACGATATATCTGGATGAACTAAAAGCCGGCTAGTTGTACTGTCCCGATACGTTGGCCGCCGGCTGGTTGATGCTCTGTTGAAGCATCAAGGCTGCGGCGCCCACCGACGCCGCGTCCGTTACCTGTGTTGCCAGCCGCACTGTGACGCCGTGCTTCAGTGAGGCAAAAGCCTCCTCACGGAGTCGCTGCTCCACCACTGGCAAGTACAACGAACCAGCTGTGGTGAATGAGGGTCCGGCGAAGGTCACCGAATCCAGATCCAGGATGTTGACCAAGGCCAGAACGGCATCGGCCACATAGTCTGCGGATTCCTTGATGAGCGCCGCTGACAACGGATCGCCATGGACGGCTGCTGTTGCAATTAACGCAAAATCCCGGAACGGATCCCTGTCACTGGAGAGCCTGACCATGGTGGTCTTGCCAGCTGACATGGCCTCCCAGGCGCGCTCGGCAACAGCGCGTGGTCCGGCCACTTCATCCAGCGTCAGCCCTGACCGCCGGTCCCCTCGGAAGCGCACACTTCCCAGGGGACCGGCGTTGGAGCTGGCACCACGATACAGCGACCCGGAAATGAGTAAACCCGCACTGATGCTGGCACCCATGTACACGGTGCAATGAGCTGTGGCGTCCGGGATGGCACCGCTCCAGAAATCTCCCATGGCAGCAGCAGTGGCAACATTGTCCAATAAGGTGGGCAAGGAAGCTGCTTCACTCATAGAGTCCCTCACAGGGAAGCCCTCCCACAGAGGCATGCTGGGCGAGGACAGAATGGAACCGGCGTCGAGGTCCAATGCGCCGGGCGCCACCAGGCCGATGCCCGACACGATGCTCCGCTCTTGGCCTGCAACTCCGAGCAATACCTCCACGTGCCCGGCAACGTCCTGAACGACTTCCTGGGGATTCCGCGAGCGGGCACCCCGTATTCGTGTCCTGGCAAGGACCGACCCGGCCGCATCCGTCACGAGAATAACAATCCAGTCGGCGCCCAACTGCACACCCACGCTGCAGCGTGCACGGGGATTGAGCCCAAGAAGAACACGGGGTTTACCCTTTGCCCCGGTGAACGTCCGCTCTCCCGTCTCCACGAGCAAACCTTCACTCAGGAGAGCGCGGACCAGGTTGGAAATAGATGCCTGCGTCAGACCGGTTCGTTCAGCCAACTGGACACGGCTGACCGGGCCTTCCGCCCTGACGCGGTCAAGGATCAAGGCCCTGCTGGTGGGTGTAATGGACGAGGAATGCAGGACAGTCATGGACGCTTCGGGGCTCGGCTCATGTGCTAAGTATTGCCGGTCGAAGCCATACTTAGCACATGGACAATGCCGCAGTGATGAGAAACCGGCCACCTCGTTTTGGTCTGGGCGTTCAGAGTAAGAACGGACCCCACGGAACAGACCCGTTCTTTGAAGATCTACTGGCAGGAATGGAAGAAGCCCTGGACCTGGCAGGTGCCAGCGCGTTCCTGCGGCAGTTCACCTCCTATGGCGAGGAGTTGGAGGCATATCCACGATGGGCCGAAAGCGGAGATGTGGACGCCGTAGTCATTGCCGATTCCCAAGAGGACGATTCCCGGGCGAAGATTTGCCTTGAGCTTGGCCTGCCCGTAGTCATCCTGGGCGGGCCGCCCGTGGATGGCGCCTCCTTGGTTGATGTTGATAATTCCGGCGGCATGGAAATGGCCGTCAATTACCTCTCCGGTCTTGGGCATAAGGTCATCGGACGGGTCTCCGGACCAAAGCACCTTCACCACACAAAGTCCAGGAGCATGGCCTTCGACCAGGCCCTTGAGCGTCGCGGCGTCACAGGGCTGTCGGTGGAAGGTGACTACTCTGCCGCTTCCGGGGATTTGCGGACCCGGGAGATCCTGTCGGTTGCCACTCCCCCTACCGCAGTGATTTATGACAACAGCATGATGGCTGTAGCTGGATTGGGCGCAGCCAAGGATCTGGGCTTGGAAGTTCCCTCCGATGTTTCCTTGCTGGCTTGGGATGACGGGCCGGCTTGCCGGCTCGCCTCCCCACCCCTTTCCGTCCTTAGTTTGGACGTCCATGAACTCGGACGAACCGTTGCCGATGTCCTGATGGAGACGTACTCGGGCGCGGTCCAGACCGTGGTTCACGTCCCCACAGGACGAATCGTGCAACGGGGCAGCACGGCAGATCCCGCGCACGTTCGCACCTCCTGACGCGCAATGCCCTACACCCCTTGGACGTGGAGCACCAGAGCCTGCGCAGGCCACAGCAGCGGAATCTGCAGCCCGTCCCGCACCAGGACGCTCCCGGGAAGGGTGATTTCACCGGCTGAAACCCACGGCGGAGTGATCCACCCATGGCGGGCCTCGCCCAGTTCCTTCCGGACCCTTACCCGATAACGGCGGGACACATCCAGGCCGTGCAACCTGACCCGCTCCGGCAGTGCATCTTCCAAAGTGGCAACGGATGCAATGGTCCAAACGCCCTCGCTCTGATCCTGAAGTACGGCACCTGTGACCCGCAATGCCGGATCCAGGACATCTGCGTGCACTGGGACGCCGGTATGCAGGACGTGGCGCAGCTCTTTGTAGAGGGCACCAAAAGCGCGCACCGCTTCCAGCTCATCGGGGCCGCATTCCAGCAGGTTCCATTCGAAGCCGGCGGAACCCATCAGGCTGGTGGCTGCCCTGTAGGACAAGTCCACGGTCCGGCCCGAGCTGTGGGACGTCGTTGGTCCAATGTGTCCTCCCACCATCTCGGGAGGAAGCAACAGCTGTGTCCATCGCTGGATATCCTGCCGCTCCACGGCATCGTTGGAATCCGACGCCCACACCCTGTCCGCAAACTCCAGGATCCCCAGATCTGTCCTCGCTCCTCCGCTGGAGCATGACTCGATTTCCAGTCGCGGGTGGCTTTCCTTGAGTTCACGGATCAACCGGTAGGTGGCCAGGGTGTGTTCGTGGATGCCGGGAAGTCCGGAATGCACGGATTCCACCAGGTCCCGGTTGTGGTCCCATTTGATGAAGTCGATGCCGAGCTCGTAGATGAGTGAGCTCATCTGGCTTCGGACGTGCTCATAGGCACCGGCGTTCGCAAGGTCCAGGACGTACTGCGTCCGCCAGGACAGCTCATCCGGGGATGACCAAACGTGGTCAGGGTTGTGCAGCAGCCAGTCCGGATGCGCCCTTGCCAGATCGGAATCCAAGTTCACCATCTCGGGCTCGAACCATAGGCCGAACTGCATTCCCAGCTCATGAACGCGGTGCGCCAACGGCCCCAAACCCTCCGGCCACACGGCGGGATCCACAGTCCAGTCCCCCAGCCCCTTGGTATCGTCGCGGCGGGCCATGAACCAGCCGTCGTCCAGGACGAAGCGCTCAACTCCCACCTCGGCTGCACGTTCTGCCAAGCGCGTCAGGGTGGCCGGATCATGATCGAAATAGACGGCTTCCCAGGTGTTGAGCACCAACGGCCTGGGGCTCCGCGGATGTTGATCGCGTGAGCGCAGTGCCTCATGGAATCGTGCGGAGAGACCGTCAAGCCCCGCGTCCGACCAAGCGAACCAGGCTTTAGGGGTGCTGTAACTTTCCTCTGGAGCGAGCCTGATTTCGCCCGCCCGCAGCAGCTCGCCGGCTCCCAACAGCGTTACGGTGTCCGTCATCCGGTCTGTACGGTAGGTGCAGTCGGCACTCCAGCCCAAGTGGACGGACCACATTTCCCCGACACGGTTCCGGGGCTTGCCGATGCTGGCAATTTCCAGGTGGGGTGCATCGTGTCCGCCCCTGCCGCGCCGCGTTTCGCGGCTGACTGCCCCGCGCGGCATTTGTGTGGTGGACGGAGCTTTTTCCCTGGTCCATCGGCCGGTGAACGATGTCAGATGGTCCGCGGTCTTGGGCAGCGGCAAGGTGGCTTCAACCCAATGGACGTCCAATGGAGTTGTTCCCCGGTTGATCACACGATGCACCACCGTGAGGACACCGCCGGGCGTCAGCGCGAAAGAGCTGTGGATTTCCAGGCCGTTGTTGGCATCGGAGCCAGTGATGAAAGCCTCGTGTTCGACGGCGGTGACCTCCTTGACGGTCCATCGCGGAAAGACCGGCCTTCCCTCCCGCGTCACGGCGAGCCCCGGTCGCCCTGCCCAGCCGTCACCTTCCTGAGGAAGGACGCTCAGCTGCCATGCGGCGTCGAGCGTTCCGGGCGCCGTTTGTCTGCCACCGGCGAGGACCATTGCGTTGAGGTCGTCCGTGGACAAGGGGCCGAGGTCTGCGCCCCAGTGCAACACGGAAGGAAGGCCAGCGGTCAGGTGGCGCAGGACGACACTGACACCGTCGCGGCGCAGCATGGTGAACTGCTGCACGTGCTCGATGGTGGGTGAGGGCTGTAGGGACTGGGACATGCTGTTCTCCAGATCTTTCAGGGGTTGAGGTTGGCAAATCGGGGTTGCTTGCGCCCGGTAGCGAACGACGGCGGCACGGCCCGGCGTTCTTTTGGGTCGCTGGCGGTGCGAAGTACTTGTAAAGACCCTCCAATCGCTGCTGCGAGCGAACCATGTGAGGACAGGACGACGCTGATGGGTTGCAGTTCACGGTTGAAGGCTGCTGCGTTGACCGTGGCTGAGATGTGGTCCCGCAGGAGCGTGCCCGCAGTGGAGAAGGCAGGGCCGGCCAGCACCACTGTGCTGAGGTCGAACAAGTTCACCAAGGTCACTGCGGCGTGCCCGAGACCACGTGCCGCGTCCTCGAGAAGGCGTCGGGCCGGCAGGTCACCTGCCACTGCGGCAAAGGAGATTCGATCAAAATCATTGAGCGTCTCCGCTGGATTGTCTTTGAGTTCCAACCTCCTGAATAGAGCGGGATCCCGGACTGCGCGGGCCACCACTGCCGCCGTACCGCAGATGTTCTCCACACAGCCCCTGTTGCCGCATTCGCACGGCGGTCCGGAGGCATCCAGGGTGATGTGTCCGAGTTCCACTGTGTTGGATCCTCCGCCCCGGTAAACCTCCCTGTTCACTATGGCTCCGCCGCCTAAGCCGCTGGCCATGTAGATCACTCCAAAGGACTCCGCGGACACGTCCCCCAGCCACTGCTCGCCCATGGCCGCGGCCGTGGCGTCGTTTTCCAGAATGACTGGCAGGCCCGTCAGCCGTGAGAGCGTGGGCACCAGCGGAAAGCCGTACCACCGGGGAGTGGGACGTGGCGCGAGGAGAGTTCCCTCAGCCCGGTTTTGTGGTCCGTGGGTGACCAGGCTGATTCCGAGGACATTGTGGAACGGTACTTCCTGGGCTTCAAGCAGCTGATGGATCTGTACGGCGATGATGTCGAGCATCTCTCCGGGAGCGTGACTGCCTGAGCCTTGAAGGGTTTTCTGTGCCACGAGACGGCCGGTGAAGTCGGCCAGGACTATGGAACTGGTGCATCGATCCATCTGGACGCCCACTGCGTAATGGGCTTGGGCGCAGAGCTGGAGGAGGCGCCGCGGTTGCCCGCCGGTTGAGCGTGCCTGTCCCACTTCCTGCACCAGGCCGTCGTCGAGCAGTTCGCGGATCACATTGGTGATGGTTCCGGGGGTGAGGCCGGTAGCGCCCACAAGCTCGACCCTGCTGACAGTTCCGCGGGTGCGCATGATGTCCAGCAGCCTGGCCTTGGTTGAGGCGGCCGGGGGTGGATGCGTGGTGATGGTAGTCACTCTTTCCTTTTCGGTCGGATGCCTGAGATTCGTTTCCATAATAACTTGACTGACTTAATTTAATCACCTAACTTTTTCATAGGTCGTGATCCACGGCACATAAAAACCCCAGCCGGTCACAGCGGTCCGGCTAGATGAAAGGGACCAGAGATGCTCCTCACCTCTCGAAACCGGGCTGCCGGCTTCCGGCGCAGTACCCTCGCTTTGGCTGCCGGTGCAACGGCACTGGGCCTCCTCCTCAGTGGTTGCTCAGGCGGCGGAAACTCTGAAGCAAACGACTCCACGCTGATCGCCTACACCGGTCAGGCCGGCGATTACCAAATCAACTTCAACCCTTTCTCCCCCTCGCAAGTTGCTGGGCCGGGAGCAATCTTCGAACCGCTCTTCTACCAAAACAAGGCTTCGGCCGATGCCAAGCCCGAGCCGTTGCTGGGCACGGAATACGCCTGGAATGCGGCCGGTACAGAGCTGTCCGTGACCCTCAGGGAGGGTGTGAAGTGGAGCGATGGCGAAGCTTTCACGGCAGATGACGTAGCCTTCACGTTCAATCTCCTCAAGCAGCATCCGGCCCTGAACAGCTTGGGCTTCAAGGGCACGGTGAACGTGGTGGACCAGAACCACATCACGTTCGTTTGGGACACTCCGGCCTTCGTCACCGGACCGGACATCCTCACCCAGGCCGTGATCGTTCCCGAACACATCTGGTCAAAGATCAACCCTGAAACCGACGTCGTGGAAAAGCCTGTGGGTACCGGCGCGTACCAGCTGGCCGACTTCAAGCCCCAAGCGTTCACCCTTAAAGCCAACCCCACCTACTGGGGCGGCGAACCAGCCGTCAAGAACGTCCGGTACATCGCACTTTCGGGCAACACCGCCGGCGCCGACGCTATCGCCTCGGGCACCATCGACTGGCAGACGGGGCCTGTTCCGGACATCCAAAACGTGTCCAAGAACTTCCCCAAATATGAAAAGCAAACAGTCGCCCAGAGCCAGCAGGTCCTCGCCGCCTGCGCCAATGTCCAGCTGGGCTGCACGGGACCACAGACGGATCCTGCCGTCCGCAAGGCCCTCTACCTTGCTATTGACCGAACCCAGCTCAACAAGCTGGCCTACGAAAACACGGCCTCACCCATCTCGCCGTCGTTCGCCCTGACAGACACGCAGTCCGAATGGATCTCGACGGCGGTCAAGCCCGCCGTTGCCCCCGAAACGGCAGACGCCTCCTCCGCGCAAAAGACCCTGGAGGCCGCCGGTTGGGCCAAGGGCAGCGATGGAATCTATGCCAAGGACGGCCAAAAGCTGACCCTGACCGTTGAAGTCGTCACTGGCTGGACCGACTACATCACGGCGATTCAAACCATTTCAGAGCAGGCCAAGGCGGCAGGCATCGACGTTCAGGCTTCACAATCTTCCTGGAACGAGTGGACGGACAAGCGGACCAAGGGCAAGTTCCAGCTGGCCATTGACTCCCTCTACCAAGGGCCGGCCGCTGACCCGTACTACGTCTATAACTACTTCTTCTCCTCCGCCACTTCCGCCCCTGTGGGGCAGTCGGCAGGAACAAACTATGCGCGGTACTCGAACCCCGTAGTCGATGCGGCTTTGGAAACAGTCAAGAATCTGCCCTTCGACAAGAAGTCGGAACGGCAGCAGCAGTTCGACATCATCCAGTCAGCCATCGTTGAGGACATGCCCTACATCCCGGTTGTCACAGGCGGCACCACCAGCATCTGGAACAAGGCCAAGTTCAGTGGCTGGCCCAGCGAGGACAACATGTACGCCTTCCCCGCAGTGTGGTCCCGCTTGGACGCGGCACAGATCTACAAGTCCCTCAAGCCCGCCGAAGGCTAAACCGTGAACTACGTCATCCGAAAATTGGGCTTCTACGCCGCAGCTCTGTGGGCGGCACTGACCCTGAACTTCATCATTCCCCGGCTGCTTCCCGGCAACCCCGTAGACATCCTGCTGGCCAAGCTTCAACAGCGGGGAGGAAGCATCACCGAGGAGACTCGAAAGTCCTACGCCATCCTCCTGGGCGGCGATGACACGCAGCCCATCCTCGCCCAGTACTGGACCTACCTGGTCAACATCTTCCAGGGCGACCTCGGGGTGTCCATCAGCTACTTCCCGGCCAAGGTAACAGACGTCATCGGAGCATCCATGCCCTGGACGGTGATCCTGGTGGGCGTTTCCACCATCATCGCAGCCCTCCTTGGGATCCTGCTCGGCGCCTTTGTGGGCTGGAGGCCGGGCACGTGGTTGGACTCATTGGTTCCGGCAACCACGCTCCTTGCAGCTGTTCCCTACTTCTGGCTGGCTTTGGTCCTGGTGTACATCCTGTCCCGTGGACTGGGATTGTTCCCGGGACAAGGCGGCTACAACGTGGTGCTGGACCCCGGCTTCAACGGGCCCTTCATCCTCTCGGCAATAGAACACGCGATCCTGCCGGCGCTCACCATTGTCATCGCCTCCCTCGGCGGATGGCTTCTGGGGATGCGCAACATGATGGTTTCCACGTTGTCCGAAGACTACGTGCTGACGGCCCGGGCCAAAGGACTTCCGGATCGCTGGATCCTCCGTAACTACGCAGCCCGCAATGCAGTTCTCCCATCCGTAGCTGGATTTGCCATCTCATTGGGGTTCGTCGTCTCGGGATCCGTGGTGACCGAACAGGTCTTTTCCTACCCGGGAATCGGATCCCGGTTGCTGGCAGCAGTAACCAACAACGATTACGCACTCATGCAGGGCGTGTTCCTCTACATCACCATCGCTGTCCTGGCGGCGAACCTCCTGGTCGACCTCCTCTACAGCCTGGTCGATCCCCGCACACGGGCCAGGGGCTAAGGAGCAGATTCACATGACCAACATTCAATCCATGACGGGACAGGCGCCGGCCGATCCCACGGACGAGCCGGCCACCATTTCGCGGGGCCGCGGCCAGCGCCCCAAGCCGGCTTGGCGCCTCATGCTCCCCACCCCTACTCCCTGGTTGATCACGGGCTTGGTTCTCATCGGATCCATCATCGTGTTCGGAGCCATAGGTCCGCTGTTGGTGGGCGACCCCGCAGCCATCAGCAACGTGGGGCTCAGCGGTCCCTCCGCCGAACACTGGCTGGGCACCACCCAAACCGGCCAGGACGTCCTGGCCCAGCTTGCGCACGCCACCCGCGGCTCACTTCAGATCGGGTTCCTCGTAGGCGTCCTTGCCACAGTCCTGTCGGCATTCTTCGGCATTTACGGCGCCTACATCGGCGGATTCGCGGATGAAGCCTTCTCCCTGCTTTCCAACGTATTCCTGGTGATCCCCGGCCTTCCGCTGGTCATCGTCATCTCCGGTTTCGTTCCGCGCGAAAGCCGCGGCTTGTGGACCATCGCCGTGGTTCTGGCGTTGACCAGTTGGGCAGCCTCGGCCCGTGTTCTTCGGGCGCAAACACTGTCCGTGAGGAACAGGGACTACGTTGCAGCTTCCAAGGTCTCCGGCGAGCGCGCCTGGCGGGTGATCGCCGTCGAAATCCTGCCCAATCTCCTGCCTGTGCTGGCTTCCCAGTTCGTCTTCGCGGTGATCGCGGCGATTCTCGGCGAAGCCGGGTTGTCATTCCTTGGGCTTGGGGCGTCCAGCTCATCGACCTTGGGAACCATGTTGTTCTACGCCCAGAACGGCTTCGCCCTGCCGCTGGGCGCGTGGTGGTGGTTCCTGCCGCCGGGCCTGATGATCGCCTTGTTCGGCATGGGGCTCTCCCTGATCAACTTCTCCATTGACGAGATCATCAATCCCAAGCTCAAGAACGCCCGGCTGGTACGTAAACGCGCACGCCAAACAGCCAGGATCCAGAAGAAAGCAGTCACATCATGAGCGCAGATCTCTCCCTGGAGCACGCGCCCGGGCTGACAAACCGCGGGCCTGTCCTCTCGGTCAGGGACTTGAGCGTGGTCTATGAATCGGAACATCCTGTCCCGGCCGTCAAGAACGCAAGCTTTGAGCTTGGCCGCGGCGAGATCCTGGGCCTCGCCGGGGAATCGGGCTGCGGTAAAACCACCCTCGCCTATGCCATCAACCGCCTGCACCAGCCGCCGGCCAGGATCTCGTCCGGCCAGGTGACTTTCCACGACCGCGATGGCCAGGACATCGATCTCCTTGCTTTGGAGGACGAGGCACTCCGCCGTTTCCGGTGGTCCAAACTGTCCATGGTCTTCCAAGGCGCCATGAACGCCCTGAACCCCGTGCGCACCATTGGAAATCAGCTGGATGACACGTTGCGGGCCCACAACCCAAGCCTCCGGAAGGCAGCCCGCCAGGACCGGTGCGCAGAGGTCCTGACGTTGGTGGGCGTAGACCCCAAGCGCCTGCGTTCATACCCGCATGAGTTATCCGGTGGAATGCGCCAACGGGTGATGATCGCCATGGCCATGCTGCTGGAACCACAGGTCATGATCATGGACGAACCCACCACGGCTTTGGACGTAGTGGTTCAGCGGGACATCCTGCGGGAAATCGTGCGGCTGAAGGAGGAACTGAACTTCGCCGTCATCTTCATCACCCATGACCTCCCTCTGCTCTTGGAAATCAGCGACCGCATTGCCGTAATGCTTCGCGGAGAAATTGTGGAACTGGACACGGCCGAGGCCCTATACCGTTCCGCCTCACACCCCTACACCCGTAAACTGCTCGCCTCATTTCCCAGCCTGAGCGGCGGCAGAGGGGCGTTCATCCGTTCCGGCGAGGTATCAGATTTTGAGGAGCAGCCATGACATCTGTCTCGGTGACCAACCTGACCAAGGACTACACACTTCGTGAAGGCATCCGACGGCGGAACCTGCGGGCGGTGGATCGCGTCAGCTTCGATCTGCTGCCGGGCAAAACGGTGGCGCTCGTAGGCGAATCAGGATCGGGTAAATCGACCATCGCCAAGCTCCTGACAAAAATGGAGAAACCGTCCTCCGGCTCGGTCTCGGTGCGGCTGGATGACAAGACTCCCGTGCTGGGGTCTGTTTACCGCCGGCACGTCCAGATGGTGTTCCAGGACCCGTTCGCGTCATTGAACCCGTTCCATTCCATAGAGCACCACATTGCCCGTCCTTTGAGGATCCACGGCAGGACACGCACGCCGGCCGAAACACATCAGCGTGTGCTGGAAATGCTGGAACGCGTCAATCTGACCCCCGCCGAAATCATCGCGGCCAAACGTCCGCACGAGCTTTCGGGGGGACAACGCCAGCGCGTCGCCATTGCCCGGGCGCTGGCCCCGGGAGCCCAGGTGCTGATCGCGGATGAGCCGGTTTCCATGCTGGATGTGTCCATTCGTCTGGGCGTGTTGAACCTGCTGGGCCGCCTGCAGCGTGAGGACAATCTCGCAGTTCTCTACATCACGCATGACCTTGCCACGGCCCGGCACTTCTCGGACGAAATCCTGGTCCTGTACCGGGGGCGGGTAGTGGAGCGCGGGCCGGCGGATGATGTCATCCTGAACCCACAGCACCCCTATACACAGCTTCTGGCCCAAGCTGCCCCTGATCCGGAACGACTCGGAAAGGTTGCCGCAAGCGAGCTTCCTCCGGACCGTGAGGCCATAGACAACACTGTGTGTTTCAACCACTTCAGCAAACGGTGGGTACACATGGATGAAATCAGCGCAGATCTTTCAACTCTCGAACACCGCTAGGACACACAATGATCTCCACACCCTTGAACGCCGGATGGACAGTATCCCCCGTTGCCGGTCCGGTACCGGCCAACATTCCGGCAAGCATCCCTGCCGAAGTCCCCGGTTCAGCACACACTGACCTGCTCCGTGCCGGGCTCATCCCGGATCCGTATCTGGATGGGAACGAGAAGAAGCTGCAGTGGATGCACCACGTCGACTGGCGCTACGAACTCCCCCTGACGCTGCCTGCGCCAGGCGCTGAGGAGCGCGTTGACCTGGTGTTCGACGGCGTGGACACCGTCAGCAGCATTGCCTTGGGAGCACACGAGTTGGGCCGCACGGCCAACATGCACCGCTCCTACAGGTTCGACTGCCGTGCCGCCGCCGATGGCACCCTCCTCGATGGCAGTGAGCAAACACTGGCCGTTACCCTGTGGTCAGCAACTGCCTATGCAGAGGAACTCCGCTCCAGCCTGGGTGATCGGCCGAGCGCTTACCACCCTGTTCCCTTCAACTTCGTCAGGAAAATGGCGTGCAGCTTCGGCTGGGACTGGGGCCCGGACCTGAGGACCGCAGGACTGTGGAAGGAAGCCAGGATCGAGCGGTGGTCCGTGGCGCGGCTCGCCCAGGTCATCCCCCTGGTGAGGGTTGGCTCGGACGGTACGGGACACGTGGAGCTTCGAGTTTCCGTTGAACGCTCAGGCTTGGGCCAAGCAGGCGAGCTCACCCTGACAGCCACTGTGCTGGGTCAGGCAGTCACAGCGCAGCTCCCTGCCGACAGTGAGGCAACGGTCATTACCTTGGACGTGCCGAACGCTCCGCTCTGGTGGCCTGCCGGTTACGGCGAGCAGCCACTGGCCCCCCTGCAACTCTCCCTGCAAGGACCTGACGGCGAAGAACTGGATGCGTGGGAACGGCGGATTGGTTTCCGCACGGTGCAGGTGGACACCAGCGAGGACGAGAACGGCACGGCGTTCACGCTCCTGGTCAACGGGCAAGCTGTTTTTGTTAAGGGTGCCAACTGGATTCCAGATGACCACCTGCTGACCAGGATCACCCGGGACCGGATCAACCGCCGGCTGGATCAGGCCCTCGGTGCCAACATGAACCTCCTTCGCGTGTGGGGTGGCGGCATCTACGAAACCGAGGACTTCTACTCGGCCTGTGATGAGCGGGGAATCCTGGTATGGCAGGACTTCCTGCTCGCCTGCGCCGCGTACCCGGAGGAGTCACCGCTGTGGGAGGAGATCGAGGCTGAAGCCCGCGAAAACGTTGTGCGCCTGGCTCCCCACCCTTCCCTGGTGATCTGGAATGGCGGGAACGAGAACGTGTGGGGGCACGAGGACTGGGGTTGGAAGGAAGAGCTGGCAGGTCGCAGCTGGGGAGACCGCTACGCCCACGAACTCCTGGGTGCCATTGTGGCCGAACTCGATCCCACGCGCCCCTACTGCGATAACAGCCCTTACTCCCCCGGCCGGAATCCGGAGGACATCCACCCCAACCACCCGGACCACGGAACACATCACCAGTGGGAAGTCTGGAACAGGATTGACTACTCCGAATACCGCAGCGAGGTACCGAGGTTCTGTTCGGAGTTCGGCTTCCAAGGCCCGCCAACGTGGCGGACGCTGAGCGACTTCGTGCACGCGAACGACGGCGGGCCGCTGGCTAACGCTGTTGACCCCAAGGAAGACCCCGTCTTCCTTGTCCACCAAAAAGCAGACGACGGAAACGGCAAACTCGACCGCGGGCTTGCCCCGCACTTGGGTATTCCGGCCGACTTCGAAGACTGGCACTGGGCCACACAGCTCAACCAAGCCCGCGCTGTCCGCTACGCAATTGAGCACTACCGTTCCTGGTGGCCGCGCACTGCCGGCGCCATCGTCTGGCAGCTCAATGACTGCTGGCCCGTGACGTCGTGGGCGGCGGTGGACTCCGAGGAACGGCCCAAGCCACTCTGGCACGCCCTCCGCCTTGCTTACGCACCGCAGATCATTTCCCTTGGTGAACGCGATGGGCAGCTTTCCGTGTCATTGGTCAATGACACTGACCAGCCTTGGGTCGGACCGGTTGCTTTCTCCCTGCAAACCCTTGATGGCGAGGTCCGAAGCCACCACGAAGAACAGGTTGAGGTCCCTGCCCGGGGCGTGCTTACGCTGCCGGTGAGACCGGAACTCGGTACACCGCAGGACCCGTCCACGGAAGCCCTGGTTGTCAGCATGGGACCGAAGCTGGTTATCCACACTTTCGTGGAGGACGTCGACTTACAGCTCAACCCTGCCCCACTGGAAGCCTCGGCCAAGGCCGTGGCAGGTGGATACGAGATCACCGTGAAGGCTCACTCACTGGTCCGCGACATCACTCTCCACGTAGATCGTGTGGATCCGGCTGCCAGCGTCGATCACGCCTTGGTCAGCTTGCCTGCGGGAGCGGAGTGGACCTTCAAGGTGAGTTCCGACGTCGAAGGTTTGGACCCGGCAGAGTTCATCTCCTCAGCAGTGCTGAGGACGGCCAACGATCTGCGGGCCGTCCCCACCAAGGCGCTCGCCTCAACTGCCGCCACCACCGCGTAGGCTCACCATGACACATCAATTCCGGGCGGAACTTGAACTGGGCGTCCGCAATCGGGCACTCAGTTCGGGTTGGCACATGCGACTTGTAGAGGGGCCGGCACCCCGCCAGGTATCGGGCCAACTGATCCCTGCTTCGCGGCCTGGAGCCGTCTTCCAGGACCTCGCATCCGTGGGGCTCCTGCCCCCGGTATCTGCATCCGCCACGACCCCATCCGTTGATTGGGTGGCGCACTGCGGATGGGAGTACAGCGTGGACTTTCCCTGGCGTTCCTCAGGAAGAGGCAGGGCCAAGCTGATCTTCCACGGGCTCTCCCCCACGGCGTCAGCCAGCATCAATGGCCATGCACTGCAGCCCGGTCCCGCCCAAGGTCCGGCATTCCATGACGTTGACGCCTTGCTCCTGAACGGCATCAACACCCTCAAAATCACGCTCACCCCGGAAACGGCACCCATGCCCGCGGGTGTGGACACTCCCACCAGCTGACGAAAAGAAACTCCTGTGACTTCTCCTTCCACCGTTGTCGCCATCGACGGCGGTCAGTCCTCCATCCGTGCCAGGCTGATGGCCGGGCCTACCACCGAGTTGGAGCGGGAATTTCCTCCCCTCCTTACCAACGGGCCGCTCATGCCCCAGCTCGAAAGCGTCATCCGCTCGGTCCTCGCCAACCAGGCGCGGCAAGAAGTGCACGTCGCGGCAGCGCTTTCGGGCCTGACTCCGGATAATGCCGACGCCGATGGAGTGTTGCAGGCGTGCGAAGACTTGGGCGTCACCGCGATCCGTTTGGCGCACGACTCCATCTCGGGTTACCTCGGCTGCCTCGGCGAGCGCGGTGGAGCAGCGCTCGCCGCCGGCACCGGCGTCGTGACCTTGGCTACCGGACCCACCGGGTACTCCCGGGTGGATGGCTGGGGGAACATCATGGGTGACGCCGGAAGCGGGTACTGGATAGGCCGGGCCGGCCTGGACGCTGCCATGCGGGCTCATGACGGCCGAGGCCGGCCCACTGCCATCCTGGACATTCTTCGGCGCGACTTCCCCGACGTCGAGGCTGCGTACATCGACATCCAGTCCAATCCCGAACGAGTTTCCCTTGTGGCTTCCTATGCCCGGGCCATCATCGACCTCTCTGAAGAGGATGAAGTCTCGGCCCGGATTGTTGCCCACGCTACCGATGAGCTGGCCCTCTCGGTGGGTGCCGGCCTCCGCAATACCGGTTGGACTCCGCAGGACAGCCCCGCGATCAGCTGGGTAGGAAAAATCCTGTCGAACCCCAACGTTGCCCTGCCGCTGCAACGCAAACTCGAACAGGCCTGGCCACATGCGCAGATCCTTGCACCCCTGGGCGGCCCCATGGATGGGGTGGCCCGGCTGGCCACCCTCCCTCCGGACCACCCGCTGCATCCACAGTTGCATTCGGCCTCCCTGCAGGGCTTGTCATAGCCGGACCCTCCAACCATTTCTTAAGGACCAGAAACGTGCACCTACTAACCGGCGCCAGGCGCTCCTATGACTGGGGCTCCACCACGTCCATGCCCGAATTCCTTGGTACGGATTCCGACGGAAAGCCCTTCGCCGAGCTATGGCTGGGAGCGCATCCAACGGGGCCGTCCACCATCACCGGGCCCGCGGGAACTGAGGGTTTGGATCACTGGGTCGCCCGGGATCGCCTGGGCAATCTCGGGCATAGGGTTGATGCAGCATTCGGATGCCTTCCGTTTCTTGTGAAGCTCCTGGCACCCGCCAAGCCCCTGTCCATCCAGGTCCATCCCACCCGAGAACTGGCCGCGAACGGATACTTGGAGGAAGAACGGCAGGGTGTTCCCCTGGACGATCCCCGCCGGACTTTCAAGGACACAAACAACAAGCCCGAAATGGTTTACGCCATTTCACAATTCGAGGGACTGGCAGGATTCCGACCGCGGCAGGAGATAGCCCTGTTCCTTGGGGAAATCGCCGGACCCCTGGAACCCGCGCGGGACCTCCTGGGCGTGCCCGGCGAACAAGGCATGAGGCTGATGCTGGAAGCACTGGTGGGATTGTCCCCCGAGGACATCCGGACAGTGTTGGGAATTGCTGCGTCATTGTCCCTGACCCACCCGCATCCCCTGGTCAGGACGGCCTGCACCACAGTTGGCGAACTTGCCAACACCTTTCCGGGCGACGTCGGGACCGTCGTTTCCCTTGTCCTGAACAGGGTCTGCCTCGCACCCGGGGAATCGATGTTCCTCGCTGATGGCGTTCCCCACGCCTATTTGGGCGGATTTGGCCTCGAAGTCATGGCCAACTCAGACAATGTCCTGAGGCTGGGACTGACAAGCAAACATATCGACATCGATGCCATGCTGGGGGCGGTGGATTTCTCCTCCTGCAGCGTAGATGTCGCCTCCGCCCCCATCAGCGCTGCCACCCACATCTTCCAGCCGCCGGTCCCCGATTACGCGCTGAGCATCACCCGTCCGGAGCGGGCAAGCACAGGATTCGTTGATTTGCCGGGCAGTGGCCCCCGCATCCTGGTATGCCTCGACGCCAGCGTGAGGGTAAAGGTGCAAGCCTCGGCGGATATCATGGCCATCACCCGTGGCCAGTCTCTCTTTATCCCGGACAACCAAGGAGGGATCAGGGTTAGCGGCCCGGGCACAATCGCCCAGGCCTTCGTACCCTGAAAGAGGGCCCTAGAGGGATTACTTCATTTGTGATCGATACGCTCGCCTTTGGGCGTAGGGAAAGCAGGCAGAAACCATGGCGCCGGCCACCAACGCTAACTCCGCCGTGTTCAATGCAGCAGAGCCCTCTGACGAGGGGGTATGCCGTGCCTGAGGTGGGACTCGAACGGGATTCCGGTCCTTGGAAACACTGGGAAATGGCGGAAACACACGGAATCCGGGGCAGTCCGGTGGCTGAACGGGCCAGTCCGAGGCGGAAAGTGTGGACATTGTCCACACATTTTCCTTCGCCCTTATCGGTACCGAGCGAACCGGCGTCTAAAGGTGCAGTTATTATCCGACAGGCTGGACAGGCACTGCCATCATCTACATGCGTCCTCAGGTATTCTCACTGCCCACGAGGGTCGGAACCCTTCGGGCCACGATGTCGTGTCGTCCCAGCAATGAGCTTCTTCAATTTGTTCATCTGTCAGGCCGGCCGCCTTGGATAAGTCAGCTCCTCTTAGGTGCGCCTCATGCAAGTGAGCGCCGTCAACTCGAGCGTGCATGAGGTCAACGCCTTCAAAGTCAGCCCATTCCATGCAGGCACCTCTTAGGTCAGTCTGCGACAAATCGGCTCCGCGTAGGCGCGTCCGCTGGAAATTTCCAAAGAACCATGTGGAGTGACTTAAATCCGCTCCCGAGAGATCCGCCCCAATAAGTGAAATGTTCTCTCCTTGAACGCTACTCATATTTACGTCGGTCATGTCGGCGCCATCGAAGTTCAGACGGGCCCAGCTAAGAGGGTGTGAGATTGTCCTAGGATGGACGTGCTGTCGGGTGGAAATTAGAACCCTGAAAATCACAGCCCTCAAATCTGACTCCGGCCTGGAAACGGACATGGGTATCCCAGTTGCAACGACACCCGCCACGCTCAACTTTCCGCGTTTGTGCGTGTTGGACTTCACATATGAGCACAGAACGTCGATGCACACTTGGGCTTGCTTTCTAGTGCGTTCTGGTTGATTCGATTGATCGCCGAAAGCTACCCAGTCTTCCGCTAGAGCCACGAGTGAGTAGACCCCTCCGAGTTTGACCGGATGCTGGTCCTTATTCCCCAACTGCGCTACTGCCGTAACAAATCTGTCATTGAGTGCGGACTCCATCTCGCGCTGGTGCCCACGCTCGGCTTCATCCTGAGTCTGCTTCAATTCTTGGCGGGTAAGACCTCGCGTTTTCTCCGTTGAAAGGTAAGTCAAGATGGCACCCAGCAGAACTAGAGTACCCGCAATAAGGGTCGCCCACGGCTGAGTCAACGAGTTCCTACACAAGGCGCCCTCACTGAAGCCAGCCGTCCGACAACCAGCAAACCCAGCAACATAAACCACCCCGACAACCATTGTCAGCAATGAGACGAATAGAAGAGGTCGCCCTGTTATCCAGCTACCTCTGACGCCTAAGTCCTCTTTTTTAGACTTGCTGGCATCGTCCTTTTGTACTTTTACGGTCATATGAGACAGCGTTTCCCTTCATAAGACTTAGCTCCGGTCCAATGCTAGCCGCGAGGGAAGATCAACGTGCTTCTACGAGCACGAACCCATCAGATCAAGGATTCAACGAAACCGGGCGGACAGGTCGAGTTCAGCGTTAGCTGTCCAACCACGGCTTCAGGAATTCCTCTAGGGTCTTCACGGGAAACATGGCGCCTACGAAACCGACGGCGGAAACTCTGCGAGTCACGAACAATGTGGACAGCTTGTAGGAGGAGCCGTCTGTAAGACGCTCGAGCCCGAGCTTAGCGGCGACTTGATCAGTGAAAGGTGCTAGTTCTGCGTTCTTGCGCGCCAACTGCGTCGCGTAGCACGGCTTTGTCTTGCCTCGCGAGTTTGTGGAATCGACGTAGAAGGTTCTCAATTGTCTTGCAGTCTCGGCTATGGCATGCACGGTCGCAGGGTCTTTTGCTTCAATGAGCCAAATCGTGTCTTCCCCTGGTTTAGCGGCAATAAGGTCGATTTCTGTCGTGAGCGTTGGTATTCCTAGCCGCTTATGATCTCCAGCTTTCACCCGAGCAATTGTAGCGAACCCGAGATCCTGCAGTTCCTCTTCAAGCGTCCTTTCGAATTGTTTGTTGCGTTTGTCTCTAATTCCCTCAAGGGCCTTCGCAACTTCTGAAGGGAGTCCGGCCGTCCACGGTAGGAGGCCCTGCCGTAGATGGTTGTTGTAGACGCTGAGACTTGTCATGAGGTACTGCGGCGCAATCAGTAAACTGCCGTTGCTGTTTTGGACAATCGGCTGAGCCAGAAGACGGTGCCGCCTCGTCCTCGTCTGCCAAGGTTCCCAAGCAGACTCTTGAAGCTTCTCAGGTGCGCAGGTAAGAAGCGTAAGCGCTCGGCGATATCGCTGCCTTTGCGCATCGGATCCCTGCTCGGCTTCGGCGGAAATCCAGTCCAGCAACTCTGCTTCCGGAACCGCTGCAACGCTACTGTCTGACGGAAAAGAGCGCCACCGAACCAATGATTCGAGAACATGAAAAATGTCACGCATGCTTGCGCCTTCGGCCCTCAGCATGGCCTGATCGAGATCTTCAAACGAGGCAGGCGAATGTCTCTCGAAGGACGGCCCTGAATAGAGGCCGGCTCCGGCTGCAGCTTTGTCCAGTGCTTTCGCGTCGAGCAACCATGAGCCCGGAGCGGGCAGGTCGTCGTCTACGAATTTGATTTCGTACGAGTGGGTGATCTCGATGCATAAGGGGGCAACCTGATGATGCAGGCGTTCACTGATTGTAGTCATGGTCCGGTAGGCGTCGGCTGCTGCCAAAAGTCCGCTCCATTTTCTGTTGGTTATGGCTTCCCTTGGCGCGTCGTGAGCCGTGCCCCGCAGCGCTGCTTCAACAATGATCTCGTTACACTGTCGGAGCATGAGCGTGGCGGCCATGGCTTCAGCCATTCGTTCCTCGGGATCCCAACTGATGTCAAGGTGGGCGGCCACCCTATAGAGGTCCCCTCGCTGCCTAGTGCCATCATCCATGACGCGGTTTAGCTGCTCCAGCCCCACCTCAACCAACGTCCGATGATCGTGAGGTCGAATCCGGTCAGTGAGCGCAGCAAGGGCAAGAGGTGCGAGATGTTGCTGCACAAGATCGTTGGCAGCCTTCCCCCGGTACGTGCCAGGTTCGACGCCACTGACCCTAAGTGCCCGCGCTGAGGCAGCAATAGTAGCCGATTCGTCAGCCGGGTCCAGCTTCCACGGTGAGTGCAGGTTATTGAGAACAGTCTTCGAGCTAGCCGTCTCCAGAATCAGAAAGGGCTTGCCAGTAACCCATACTTCTCTGAGCTCCGCAAGTTCGTCAGGGTCAAGAGCGTTTGCTTCAAGCAGATAAATGAAGGCATCTGCTGTTATTCGGTTTGCGGCTCGGGCATCACCGTCTGCCGCTTCAATGAACTTCTCGACGTCGATAGTCCACTGGAATACTCGAGCGCCATCTTCCTGAGGCTCGTCAACAACCGCAGTTCTAATTATCGGATCTTCAGGTGAGGTACGTTCCTGTGGTTTGAGCGTTTGGAGCTCCACCCGATAGCCGGCCGTGGTCGATTTCCTGTGCGCTCGCTCCCACACCTCCTGAACCGCGTCAAAACCAAAAACCAGGCCGCCGCTGAAGTCGAAGAGAAAGTCGAAATGCACCGACGGGCTCCAGGACTGATCTGATCGAGTGATTGCTACAGGTGGATTCGTAAGCGCTATAGACCACCCCAACAACGAGGGCGCGTGGTGCAAGCCTCGGCGAGGGTCATACGACATGTCCTTCTTCTGGATCGCTATAGTTGCCACGCCTGCTGAAGAGACCTCGGCGACCTGCAAATGCCGAAGCGGGGGAAGCGCGACAGCGTGCAGCGCTTGCTCAAGGCGTGAGAGCTTGGCGGCGCGCTCCCACTCGGCATCTCCTGCGTGGGCTTCGAAGTAGAAGAACGATGGGGTTACGCCGCCGACAAAGAAGGATTTTCCATTTGATCGCCAAGGTTCCCAGTAGTTTATGACCTCCCAACCGAAAGTCGACGAAAAATTGGGATCGCTCAGGTCTCGGCAGAATAGATACAGGTCGTCTGCATCCTCTGCTGTCTCAGCAATCCACGTGAGATCCTCTAGGGCCATTCTTGCTGAAAGTCTCCTCTGCGGTACGGCGAGATGCGCCGGTCCAGAGAAAACAACGAGTGGAACAATCTCAGTGTTGGGAGGGAGCGTCAATGAACCGCCACCTGCGAGTTTCACGGTAATTGGGCCACTACTGCCTGCTGCGTTCTTAGCGAGTCTTTCGCTACCAAACGTCTGACTTTGGGGCAGCAAGTCCTGGGTCTGCACTATCGAAACAGCAACGGCAGTGTTGGCGTTTACCGGCAGCACCCAATGGATGTCGTCTCCGGTCAGCGGCACCGTTCCTTCAACGTCTGCAGTGCCGTAAAGAGATCGAGTAAAGCGCCAGAGCGCCTTCCGTGTCGCACCGAGACTGGAAATGCGTATGGCACTTCTGGCGTCCGGGTTCCGGTCGACTGTAGACACCAATTCGGACACTGCAGCACCCACAATTTCAGACACATAAGTGGGCGGTAACCACCGGTCCGGAAGTCCCGCTGTCCTGTAACGCAAGTGCCAACCAAACGGACTTGTCGGGCTTGAGGCATCAAATTTCGCATTGTCGGAGGAAGCAGTCATCCACTCGAGAGCTGCGGCATCGGCTTCCGTGAGCTCTTCCGTCATCAATGGTTCCCGAGACGTGAGGCCTCCGGCGGCTTGCACCTCTCCGGTGGGAACGTCGACCCTATCCCCCAATTGTAGGTTCGGAGCCGAAACAAACGAGGACAGAAGAGCTCTGGTCGCCACATCCGCCCAGTCGTATGCCACTCGAATGACATTTGACAAACCAAACCCATGCTTCTTTACGAGGAAAATATCCAGAACTTCAGCCAATCGCAATGCACGAGACAGGTCCGCAATGGGTCGTTCGGTTGCGCCTGGCACCGAATGCTTCACACTGTCACCAACGCGAACCACTGTGAACTCGGACGGATCCTTCGGAATAAAGTCTTCCTGCATATAGTCGATCCCCGACGCTAACGCTGCATTATCGACAAGCTCCTGAATCGCAGGAAGAGGACTCGGTTGACTGATTGGCCCGATAGAGCGAGTACGAAGCGCGGCAGCGAGAGCGCTGCCAACCGATGCAGAACGATGGCGCACCGACGGAGACGACGCCGCCGCGAAGAGAAGCGTCCACAATTCGTCTTCATCGTACCTACTAAACGAGCGTGCCAGTGGATCCAACCGGTCCAGATTGCTCCGACGCTGTTTCTTCGGCTTCCCAGCTTTACTTCGCCCCATACGGAATATTGAAACCGACTAGACGCCGCTCCCCTAAATACGGCACATTATGACGTCTGCCTCCGTGACTAGTTCATTGCAGCTCAGGGTCGTACAGAAGAAACAGGTGTTCTTGGATGGCTGCACTCTTCTGGGACACTTGTTGTTTGACTGCTCCGGTTCGCACGAGCTTCGATTTCAACAAGGCGCTCGGACTCCCTGGTGCTTCCGTGAACAGCGCCTTCGTGCGTAGGCCACGCACGAAGGCGTTGTTGGGTAACAGACAAGGTCCTCTACAGTAAGTTCCGATTCGCCGAAGGGAGCGGCACGGCTCTTCGTCTATCCACCCGGGCCCCGCGGGTGAACTCTGACACCAAACTACTACTGGAGTTCGATGAGTGACGTTCGAGCGGCATACACCCCTTGAGGGGTATTGAGAGTTCCTTTCCTGCTCTCACAACCACATATGGGCTGGGCTGCCATGCTTTATCGATGTTCCATCTAAGCTGTTCTTGAGATGGAGCAGAAAGCATCGTGGGCCGCTAGTGGAGGTACCTGGGTGCTTTCTATACTGCTCCAACGATTGGAGGCTCAGTGTACGACTTCATGACCTTGTCCCCTCACGACTTTGAGCATCTCATGCGTGACCTTCTTGAAGCATCCTACGGCTGGAAATTGAAGGCATTTGCGGCCGGACCTGATGGCGGAGTGGATCTCAAAGTAGGTTCGGGAAGCCGCAAGATCGTAGTGCAATGTAAGCACTACGCTGGCTCAACTCCGGCCCAGCTTAAGAAAAGCTTAGAAGGCGAAAAGACAAAGATGATAACCGAGCGACCGGGCAGATATTTCGTCGCGACAAGCCGTAAACTCAGCAAGACCCAGCATGAATCAATTGCAATTGCTGTGACGCCTCCGCTGACGACTTGTTCCATAATTACGACTTGAATGTAATGCTCGGAAATCATCCCGAGGTTGAACGTAAGCATTTCAAGCTCTGGCTGGCATCTAGTGAGGTGCTCACTTCAATCGTGCACAGCGGCATCTGGGCAAGATCCGAGGCGCTACTTGAAGACATCCAGTCTCGTGTCCGCCTATATGTGCCTCATGACGGCTACAAACGGGCTCGCGATATTCTTGATAAACGACAGGTAGTTGTAATTTCAGGCTCACCGGGTGTCGGCAAATCAATGTTGGCCGAAATGCTTCTTCTGACTCACTGGAAGGAATCCTGGCAGGTTGTCCAAGTCGGTTCGGATATTGAAGAGGCTTGGAATGCCTGGAAACCCAAGGGTCGTCAGATTTTTCTTTACGATGACTTTCTAGGCCAAACAAATTCTGGAGAGCGACTATCGAAGAACGAAGACGCAAAAATTGCAAAATTTGCTCATCTTGTCGCGTCCAGGCCCGACAAGCGCTTCGTACTCACAACTAGAACCCAAGTCTTGAGGCAGGCTCAGGACAGCCGCGAGCCACTTAGGCGCGCGGCATTCGACCTGAATAACTGTGTCATAAAGCTCTCTGACTATCATCGCCTTCATCGCGCCCGAATAGTCTACAACCATCTGTACTTTAGCGAGCTCCCACGGACTGTTATTCGCGAATACGTGAAGACTGAGGCTTTCTGGGCTGCCCTAAACCATCGGAACTTTAGCCCCCGTATCGTCGAACAGGTTTTGCGCCGCCCCCACACAGACTCCCGTCAGCTTGCGGCCGAGTTGGCCCAAGCCCTGGATCGCCCGGTCGAGCTTTGGGGTCCCAGTTTCGAACACGGTCTTTCCGACTTTGCAAGAGAGCTTCTTCTCACCCTCGTGACACACCCTACTGAAGGCGTTCTCAAGTCAGAACTACTTGCCGTCTGTTCGATAAAGGCACAATCTCTCCCGACAAATCAGGCCTTTCGTGCTCTTGAAGGGACTTGGGTACGACTGACCGGCTCGGGGCCAAAGCTCTCAGTTTCCTTCGCAGACCCCAGCTGCCGCGACTACGTGCTTGCTTACCTTGACTCGAATCCAGAAGAGGCCATGCGGCTCATACTGGCCACGCACACTGCGGAGCAAGCCGTACTCCTGTTGCGCTACGCCGTTTCCGTTACGCAAGAAGAACATCGTACGAGTGACATTCACCCTGGAATCAAGGCGGCCATTGCTGAAACAGGGGTAGACCTCCTAACACACTTGGATGATCTCTTCACTGACGCTGTCAAGGCCAACAGCGACGTAAGCACACTTGAACACCTGCTCAAAGCAGTGCTATCCAGCGTTTCGCTGATAGGAGGCACAAGTGAAGACTGGCTTGAAGCGAAGATCAACGAGCTAAGCCGCTACAGGCACTCCTCGTGGCACGACCTAGAGTCGCTTGCAGACCTTGTTCTTTTCATGACGCAGAGGCATCTGTCATGTGCTGATTCACAGAGTGACCGGATGGATCAAATCGAACAGTCGATTGCCTTGCTCGGACTGGCCTTGGCAGAAGAAGCCCGATCCGAAAGTGAATTCGCCATCTATCGTCGCATCTCCGACGACGCTAACACCGCCGTTTGGCTGGATTCAGACAACGAAGGAATATTTCTTGAGAATGTGCGGACATACATTCGTGACGACCTTGGGCAGGTAACCTCCGACTACGAGGATCCCGACGACATGCGTCAGAGACTTGCTGAACTCCAAGACTTAGGAAGGGACTACGGGGCAACTGACTTGGAGGACTCTTTCACCAGCACAGAAGAGGACATCAACCAACGACAGAACCTTGAGGTTGACTCTGAGGACTTGTCGCCAACGATAGGCGACCAAGCTTTCAGCGGACCGTCCGGATCATCAGCACCAAGAAACCCACAAGCGGCGAGAATCCGCGAAGACAACAGCATCCGCGCCTTGTTCAGAAATTTGTCGTGAGGAGCGACACCAACGATCGATTCCAAAAGGATTCAGTGACCTCGCACCCATCCCAACACCGACCAGGCTATCGTTTCGCCCGAACCGGCATCGTCGCGGATCAGAGCACCAACGTGCCGGGACAGTACACCTAAAGTGTTGTGTTCGACGGAGCGATGAGCCGATATTCCCGTATACACGATGACGCCAGTTAAGGGGTCGGGGCTGTCACGCTAGCCAACTCGTAACTTTCGCATGCAATTACTTTTGGCCACCTCCCTTCTGACGGAAATGATTAACGCCGATAACGGCGCCTATGACAGGCACCGAAAGAACCGCGAACTACCCCCGCACTGTGGATCGTTCACCGGGACCTGGTAGTTCTGCGTTACACAGGCAATGCCTCTGCCTCCGGTGTGCTGAGACGGAATTCTTCGGCGGTGGGCTGTTCGGTGAATTCGACGAGTTCGACGTGGTGTTCCTTCAGTACTTCCAGGACCTGATGCGGGGTGACCCGGAAGAATTCGCGGCGGAGATTGACCTTGTTAACGCGCTGCTCGGCGAACGTCCGGTGCAGCATTGCCTCTGTGGCGAGGGCATCGTCGGAGTAAAAGAGCGCGTGCACGTCGAACCGGAACGGTACGGACGCATCTCCGAGTTCGTTGACCCGGTCCATGGGCTCCAACCGGCGGGTCATGCCGATCTTGACCATGTTTTCCCCGAAAGCGCCGATGTTGGAAATGACATACACGTAGCCAGCGCGGATGTTCGCGGCGCGCCGTTCAACGTCTGCGAGGGCGAGTTCGTCCTCAGCAATCTTGGCGCGCATTCGTTCTGCGCCTTCGAGATCTCCGTTGGCTATGAGTGCGTCCAGGGTTGCCTGGTGCATGGCCCGTTCCTTGGCGAGCTTTTGCCGGGCGGCTGCGAGCTCCGCTTCCGCTTTCTTCTGCTCTCGCAGATCTTCGCGTCGGGCACGTTCCAGTTCCTTCTCCGCGGCAAGAGCCTGGAGGTGTTCGGCGGCGAGCACCATTTCCTGGATACGCAGGTGGTGGTAAGTCTCGTCGACTCGTAGGTTGATCATGGTGCCTTGGCGTTCGATCTGTTCCTTCGCCTTGGTCAGGCGAGCCGTCGCGGTTGCCAGGTTTCCGGCTTTGACGGTTTTCACACAGTTCTCGGCTTCGGCGTTATAGGCGCGCAGCATGATGGTCGACATCTGGTTCACGAACTTCATGCCCTGCTTCGCGGAGTTGTTGAAGGTGAAGTTCGACGTCGCGTGGATGGCCTGCTTTGCCCGGGCCATTTCCTTGTATTGGGCGCGGACGGAATCCAGTTTGGCTGCTAGGTGTGCGGAGTGTTCTGCTGGGTGGTCGAAGTCGAAGACGCCGACCTCTTGCAGCGCGGCCGAGGCGCGAGCCGTCACCAGCTCGCCTTCGGCTTCGGCAAGTTCCGAACGCAGCGCCTGCAGTTGAGACTGCAGCTGCTGGTTCTCGGTTGCCCATTCCCGACGTTCGTTCTCGACCGTGCGGCGGAGCTCATCCCGGCTGGCTTCTATCTGGTCGAACTCAAGCAGGCCGCGCTCATCCAGGATCCTTTGGAGCCGCTCGACGTCGGCAAGGGCGGTCTCGGCTGTCTTCTTGGCACCGAAGAACCCGACCTTGCGCGCACCTCCGGTGCGCCCCTGATTCAGTTCCTGCGGTTGCTGGAATTGTTGCTGAGCCCGGACAGGCACCTGGGGAGTGCTCGGCACAGGTGCCGGCTGCGCGGGCTGAGCAGGTTGGACGTGATCGGTCCAGCGCATGCCGTCCCAGTAACGGACAAGGGCAGAGTCTTGTGGGTCGGTGTACCAGCCGGCGGGAACGCTCACTAAGGGACCTATCGTCGTCGAAACATGAACTGCTGGGTTCATCACCCAGCAGTTCAGATCAACATGCCTAGCTCCCCCAGAATGATCTTGCCCTACGCCTATGGGAAAGCTGAAAAAGTCGCTAAAACATTGCGCGCCGGAATGTGAAGCTCTCGGATATTTTTGGCGGGTCTGGGGCATTCGGGCGCACGACACTTGAACATTGAACGGCATGACGGACTGACACCAGAGTCGACTCAACTGAGCCCACTGCGTCTCGGATGCTTGCCCTAAACAATCTGTACTGCCACTAAGTTGCCTGTTGACCACCCGAACCAATCAGCAGGGATAGCATCATTGCTAGGCTGATGCGAAGGTTTCGGTTAGATGAACCTAAAACACAATATCCCACAAATATTCTAAAAAATTCAGTTATAAAGTGGTCTCTGCATTTGGTTACTCACCACCCGCAGCAATACGACGAGCCAGAGAATCAGCCTTGTAGTACATGTGCATGAGCAGGACCACCATGATGGCCGTGAACCCCATGCCCGAGAAAAAGATCCACGGGATGCTTGAGTCATCCTTAGGTAGGGCTGCGAATATTATCCACAACGTGGCCACAAACCCGATTAGCGTTACCGGAATGGCTTTCAGCGCACCAAGAGCTAAAGTGTGTGCAGCGTTCCATGCACGTTCAGACGACAAAGTGGCCTTCGAACGGATGCCAAACGTATAGTTGGGTTTTGAATCGCCGGACTCGACCTGAGAAGCCAGCATTTGGAGTAGACCTGCTACTACCAAGAACGCAATCGTGAACATAGTCGTGCTGAAAGCCGCCCCCAAAACGATCCTTCCACTGGTACATACTCGGATGACCGAGGAGTCTTCAGATTGAAATTCCACGTTAACAGCCGCCACAACACTTCGCAAAGAACCGATGCCGATTTGGTGCGGCTGCGAGCGGGACTCCGTTATCAGTCACCAGTCACTGCGAAATTCGTAACTAACATGTCGGCCGAATTGCGTTTTTTGGGATTCGAATGGCCCCACCCTGGCGGCCTCACAAGCCCGGCGTGATGTCTCCGGGCTGGATCGCCACCACCTGGAACAGGCCGGTTTCCTCGTCGGCGTCCACCCGGGTCACGGCAACGACGACGGCGGGCCGGCACGACACCGGCAACCCGCTCGGGTGCAACAACTACGTCCAATCACCGAAGGGGTAATGACCCGCCGGCTCACCTGCGGTCAGTCGAGTAGCGCTACGCCGAACTCAGCGACGACGGCCCGCAGTTCCCTGAGGTAGTGCTGCGCTTGGTCGGTGAGCGGGATCGCGGCGTGGCCGATCCAGCCGATCTCGATGCGTTCGTCGACGTCGAGCGGGATGGCGACGATTTCCGGATCGAGCTCCCCGCTGATGATGCCCGTGGAGATCGTGTAGCCATGGAGCCCGATCATGAGGTTGAAGATCGTGGCACGGTCAGAGACCCGGATCTCCTGCTTACTGGACATGGTGGAGAGAATCTCCTCGGCGAAGTAAAAGGAGTTGTTCGCACCTTGATCGAAGGTCAGCCGCGGCATCCCGGCGAGATCATCGAGGGTCGCACGCTCTTTTGAAGCGAGCGGGTTGTTCCGTGCAACGAAAATGTGCGGATCGGCGAGGAAAAGCGGAGTGAACGCCAGCCCGGATTCCCGGAGCAGCTTGTCGATGACCTTCCGGTTGAAATCGTTCCGGTAGAGGATGCCTATCTCGCTGCGGAGCGTCCGGACATCCTCGATGATGTCCCAGGTGCGGGACTCACGGAGTGAGAACTCGTATTCGGCTACATCAGTGGCCTTGACCATCCGGACGAAGGCGTCCACCGCGAACGAGTAGTGCTGCGTTGACACCCCGAGCAGACGCCGCCGCGGTGGCCTGCCAAGGTAGCGCTGCTCGAGGAGAGCGAACTGCTCCACGACCTGCCTCGCGTAGCCAAGGAACTCTACCCCGTCGGCGGTGAGGGTGGCCCCGCGGGCGGAGCGAACCAGGAGCGCACGGCCCACCCGGGCCTCCAGGTCCTTCATCGATGCGGACATCGTCGGCTGCGCTACGTAGAGAAGATCGGCGGCCGCGGAGATCGAGCCCTCCGCTGCAACTTCTATGAAGTAGCGGAGCTGTTGCAGGGTCAGTCCACTCGAAATCTGGGCCATAGGAAAATTCTATATCAATGCATAGCAACCACTAGTTACCTGATATCCCTAGCCAGACTGCACCATGGATACATCACCTTCGGAAAGGCCGTCTCCGGCCCATCAACGGAATGGCAGCACATGGCAGACGACTTCACCTTCAGTATCACCACGACCCCCTTCGACGAGGACTACTCCCCGTCGGAAGGCTCGCGGATCACCACGAATTTCGCCAACCTGGCACGGGGCGAGCACCGCCAGGAGAACCTGCGCAACGCCTTGACCATGATCCGGCGCCGCTTCAACGATCTCGCCTGCTGGGACAACCCGGACCGGGACCGTTACAGGCTCGAGCTTGAGATCGTTTCCGTGCAGATAGAGTTCACTGCCGAAGGCACCGATCAGAAGTTCCCCCTGTTCGAGGTTCTCGATATCCAGATCGTGGACCAGCTGAACGGGGTCCGCCACCAAGGGATCGTGGGGAACAACTTCTCCTCCTACGTCCGTGACTTCGACTTCAGCGTCGTACTGCCGGCGGCAGCAGCGGAGGCAGGCAAGCCCACCGTTCCCGAGAACTTCGGCGATCTGCACGGCAAACTGTTCCAGCAATTCCTCGATTCGACGGCATGCCAGGAACGTTTCCCGCAGCCGCCAGTGGTGTGCATCAGCGTCTCCACGACCAAGACGTACCGGCGAACGGAAAACCATCACCCCGTCCTGGGCGTCGAGTACCAGCAGGACGAGTTCTCACTGACGGACGCGTACTTCGCAAAGATGGGGCTGCAGGTCCGCTACTTCATGCCACGCGGCAGCGTTGCGCCGCTGGCCTTCTATTTCCGCGGCGACCTGCTCAACGACTACTCCAACCTGCAGCTCATCGGCACGATCAGCACCATGGAGACGTTCCAGAAGATCTACCGCCCGGAGGTCTACAACGCGAACTCCGCCGCCGCCGTCGTCTACCAACCGAGCCTGGGAGAGCAGGATTACTCGCGGACCCAGATCGATTACGACCGCGTCGAGCGCAGTCAGCTGGCGGTCACTCAGGCGAAGTACACCGAGGAACACTTCATCACGCCCCACAAGGATCTATTGGACCAGTGGACCGCCAAATACCCCGCTCTCGTCAACTGACCCACGGAGAAACGTCAACCATGAACACACTTTTGCCCACCACCGTTGTTGGAAGCCTGCCCAAACCATCGTGGCTCGCCCAGCCGGAGACTCTCTGGTCCCCCTGGAAGCTGGAGGGAGATGCGCTGCTCGAGGCCAAGCAGGATGCGCTGCGCATCGCCATCCACGAGCAGAGCCGACGCGGCATCGACATCGTCAGCGACGGCGAGCAAACCCGCCAGCACTTCGTCACGACCTTCATCGAGCATCTCAGCGGGGTCGACTTTGAACAGCGCAAGACCGTGCGCATCCGCGACCGCTACGACGCGAGCGTACCGACCGTCGTCGGACCCGTGCGCCGCGAGCGGCCGGTATTCGTCGACGACGCGAAGTTCCTCCGTGCAACCACGGACCGGCCGATCAAATGGACGCTTCCCGGTCCCATGACCATGGTGGACACACTCTTCGATGACCACTACAAGAGCCGCGAGAAGCTGGCCTGGGAGTTCGCTGCGATCCTGAACCAGGAGGCGAAAGAACTGGAGGCGGCCGGCGTGGACATCATCCAGTTCGACGAGCCCGCGTTCAACGTCTTCCTCGATGAGGTCAAGGACTGGGGCGTCGCTGCACTTGAGAGAGCGGCAGAAGGACTGCGTGCGGAGACCGCCGTGCACATCTGCTACGGCTACGGGATCAAGGCGAACAACGACTGGAAGGCGACGCTCGGCTCACAGTGGCGGCAGTACGAAGAAACGTTCCCGCTGCTTCAGAGCTCCAGCATCGACATCATCTCGCTGGAATCCCAGAACTCCCACGTGCCCATGGACCTCATCGAGCTCCTCCGCGGCAAGAAAGTCATGCTCGGGGCAATCGACGTCGCAAGCGAGACCATCGAGACCCCGGAGGAAGTCGCCGACACTCTCCGCAAGGCCCTGCAGTTCGTCGATGCGGACAAGCTCATCGCCAGCTCCAACTGCGGCATGGCACCGTTCCCCCGGGACGTCGCACTGGCCAAGCTCAGTGCCCTCAGCGCAGGGACGGACATCGTTCGCGAGGAACTCGCCCGCTCCACCCCCAAGGTGTCCTAGCGATGTTTCACGCCTACCCCCCAGACACCTGGTTGGGGGCTCCGGAGCAAAGCTTCCCGTCCTCCCTCTCGGCCGACGAATTCAAGGCACTGTTCCGTGGCCACCCAGGCGGTGTCGCAGTCATCACGGCCGACGCCGGCGAAGGACCGGTGGCACTGACGGTATCGTCCGTGGTGTCAGTAAGTGCGGAACCTCCGCTGCTGATTTTCTCGGTCTCGGCACTGTCCTCAGCGTCGACGGTGCTTTCGCGCGCCGAAACCGTCGTCGTGCACCTGCTGGACGCGCACGACGTCGACTTGGCGAAGTTCGGCGCGACCCCCGGCGCCGACCGCTTCAACCAGACGCACCGCTGGTCGGCCCTGGCAACCGGCGAAGCGGTGTATGACGACGTCCGCGCCTGGGTGCGCTGCGCCGTCATCAACCGCATGGAGGTAGGGACCTCCACCATCATCGCCGTTCACGCCCTGGAGTCCCGCGTGATACGTGACATCGAAGCGGGCGAACCCGGCGACGCCCTGGTCTACCACAACCGTTCCTGGCACCGCCTGGGCGAGCACTCCAAGCTCGACGGCTAAGCGCCTCGCCAACAACGCGAGGCACCAAGCCGAACAGCGCACGACGGCGGGAGGTTACCTCCCGCCGTCGTGGTCGTTAACGTCGGAGCGCCCCTCGAGTCCTGAATGGCTCGGATCCAACCCTTTTGTGCGCGCACGGGCCACTGCGGTCCGCCCTTGAGAAGCACCCACCGAAAGCGGTTTGACGGCACCGTACTGGCGATCGATGAGTTATGTCATGTCTCCGCGGACACCCAAACGAACCGCTCGGCGCGCTCCTGCGTCCCCAACAAGACATATCGTCCGTTATCGGCCTTGATTGTGCGGGAGTAGAAGTAGCTGAAGAGCGTCTCACAATCAGACTTCTGATGTTGGCATAGTTTACGTGGATGCAGCGATACCTCCACGTGAACGATCGGCTGCGTGTGACATCGGGGTCTGACGGCGCACGATTCCCCACCGCTGACCGGTCGGCCAGCCTGTGGCCATCTGAGCGCTCCAGGTCGACTGTCTTCCGCAGCTTCGACCGTTCGTTCCCGCGGGTGCGACAAGCGCCGGGCTTCCGGAGGACCTGACGCTGCACACTCTGACGCACTCGTACGTGACGCATCTGATCGAGGCCTGCTCCACGGCCGGGCTTTACCCCCGGCGCAATATTGGCTTGTGAGAGATCAGGTATTCGAAGCCACGTAACCCGGTTGGTTGGTGACGCGGCTGGCGGGACACTACAGCTAGCCTGTGTTTGGCGGCGCAGTTATTCCGTAGGGTCAGCCATCGAATAGTCGCTCAGGCAAAAATACCTGTGTCTCCCGTCCGAACCAGACGCGGAAGTTAGGCATCGGGTGTGTAGCTGAT
The DNA here is from genome assembly GCF_054161505.1 of Arthrobacter sp. R3-55. Lineage (NCBI taxonomy): Bacteria > Bacillati > Actinomycetota > Actinomycetes > Micrococcales > Micrococcaceae > Arthrobacter > Arthrobacter sp. R3-55. The sequence continues at coordinate 2,535,835 of NZ_CP096423.1, forward strand.
GACGTGAGTGACGGAGCCGCCGTCAAATTGCGTTTCGTAGTTCCGAGAATGTCCGCGAGTGGAGGCGTGGATCGGTCTAGTTGTACTGCCCAGGGAGGTTGGTTGAGGCCGTGTGAGGTCACGGCGTGAGATTTCCGGGATGACGAAGGCCTCCCGGTGTGGAGTGGAGCTGTCTAAGAAACCGCTGCACACCTAGAAGGCCTTCGTGTCCCACGCTAACGCAATGTTGACCCCAAAAGCCCGTTTGAAGCTCGCCCAATTGGTCGTTGGACAGCATTGGACGATCACCGAGGCAGCCAAGCACTACTTGGTCTCCTGGCCCACCGCTAAACGCTGGGTCACCCGCAACCTCGAACACGGGCCCGAAGGAAAGGGTGACAAGTCATCCCGTCCCCGCCGCAGCCCCAAACCGGACCCCGGGGAAACTGGTCAAACGCATCGTTGCCCTGCGGTGGCGCAAGCGGCTGGGGCCGGTGCAGATCGCCGGGCGGCTGGGCATTCCGGCCTCGACCGTGCACGCCGTCCTGGTCCGCACCAAACACCACCCACAACGAACTGCCCGGCTCACGCACCCGCGAATACGTCCGCGGGCCTCACATCACGGGTCGAGTGCTTCGGATCGGAAGCCGGCCCAGTGGCCAGCAACTCCGGGCGGCCCCTATCCGGTGGCGGACCTCCCTGGGACCCGACTAATCCGAAGCGCGAAAGCACCCAGAATGCGGATCACGCCTTGGCTGCGTCGTATACCGCCTGTGCCTTCTGCACGGCAGCTATCCGGTGGTCGGTCCACCGGGCAAGGACGCTGACATGATCGGCGACTTCCTGGCCAAGGTCCGTAAGTGAGTAGTCCACGTGGGGTGGGATCACGGGCTTGGCATCGCGGTGGACAAGGCCATCGCGCTCCAGAGTCTGTAGGGTCTGGGCAAGCATCTTCTCTGTGACCCTGCCGATCTCCCGGCGCAACGCGCTGAAGCGGTATGGCCGCTCCAGCAGCGCGATCAAGACTAAGGTACCCCAGCGGCTAGTAACGTGCTCCAGAAGCAACCCGTGCGGGCACATCGTGTCACCGTCGTAGTTCCGAACCCGGTCCACGAGCGTTGTCCCACTTCCACTCATGCCAGTACCTTACTTCAAAGTGGGTACTTCTAAAAGGGAAAGGCCACTTTTAGGCTGAAGGTGCAAATAGCGACCACAACAAGGGGTAACTGAACATGAGCATTGTCGTCACCGGCGCCACCGGAAATCTAGGCCGCTACGTCATCGAGGGCCTACTCGAGAAAGTCCGGGCCGAGCAAATCACCGCCGTCGTCCGCTGCGAGGAGAAGGCCGCAGGCTTCGCGGCCCGCGGAGTGAAGATCGCTATCGCCGACTACAACACCCCCGAGTCCTTTGACGGTCTCTTTTCCACAGGAGACAAGGTACTCCTTATCTCCAGCAGCGAGTTCCACAATGGCCGCGTCAGCCAGCACAAGATAGTGCTCGATGCCGCGAAAACTGCCGGGGTCGCCCTCTTCGCATACACCAGTGCCCTGGGCGCCCTGAACGGCCCCATCACCGAGGACCACAGGGACACCGAGACCGCGATCATAGAGTCCGGCTTGCCCTATACGCTGCTGCGCAATGGCTGGTACAACGAAAACTACACCGAGCATCTGGCACCCGTGCTCCAGTACAGCACGGTCACTCAGGCCTCAGGAAAGGGACTTGTCGCCTCAGCTTCCCGGGCCGACTACGCCGCTGCCGCCGTGGCGGTACTCACCGGCCAAGGCCACGAGGACAAGACCTACGAACTCAGCGGCGACACCGCCTGGAGCTTTGCCGAATACGCAGTCGAGCTCAGCCGGCAGACCGGCAAAGACATCAGCTACCAGCCTGTCTCAGTCGACGACTACTTCGGCATCCTCACCGGCCGCGCCGGGTTCCCCACACCACTGGCATCCGTCCTGACGGCTGTCGAGGCCTCCATCGAAATGGGAGAGCTCGCCATGACTAATGGCGTGCTAGCCAACTTGACGGGCCGGCCCACAACTCCGATTGCCCACTCGATCGCCGCCGCGCTGAACTGACGCTCGGAGTGCGCCGCGCCGCAGACACATATCGCCGAGGGCAGTAAAAATCGTGCCGCCTCCTCGACTGACTATGTCAGTCCGAGGAGGCCCGCTCGAAGGGCTTGATGCCCACCTGTTGCCGCTGTCCCATCAAACTGGGGTTACCCCAGCCGGGCCCGGATCCGTCCGGACCGGCTCAACGCCGCCACCTGTCTTGTCAATCACGCCAACTGGTCTGACAAGCCACAGGATATCCTGCCTACGCCGAGCTGCCCGGCCCGTCATCAAGCACTTCCGCGCGGGATGAGTTCGACGTGGAGGGATGAACCGCGGGGACGGAGAATTTCACCCGCCAGAGCGAGCCGCAGTTGCTCGAGGGCGGCGTCCGACACCTCATCCATTCGTAGGCGGACAGTCGTGAGAGCCGGCGACGTGAACAGTCCCATCGGCTCGTCGTCCACGCCGACCACTGCTACTTGACCAGGAACATCAAGTTCGAGAGAGCGAGCAGCCGCCAGGCAGGCAGCAGCGTAGACATCGTTATAGGCACACACTCCGGTCACAGGGTCCGCACCGGCCCGCCATGTGGAAAGCGCATCTGCAATCCGGTCCGTGGCAGCCTCGTCAGGGTCGTCGAGTTCAAGGACCTCCGGTTCGGGGAGACCCAGCTCATGGCAACCCCGGCGTACGCCCTCAAGTCGGGAATTGGCAAAGACTGAGAGCGCAGGGTTCGTCGTGGTGACCGCAGCGAGGCTCCGGTGCCCTGACAGGGCCAGTCTCTGGACCTGGACCTGTCCCGTGATCAGCCCATAGGGAATGAGGGCCCCACCTGCGGCGAGGTCGACAACCGGAATGTCCGCATTCTCGAGCAGTGTTCGTTCTGGCTTACTGAGACCGACCATCGCGACCACGATGCGCGGACGCAGGTTGGCGAGCGTCGAGGCTAGATCCTCACCCTCTCCGCGTTGCCACGTCACGAGAGACAGTCCAAGTTCAACAGCCCCGCGGGTCAGGCGGTCGACGAGGCGGCCGATGGTGACGCTGAACGGGAGCTCCTCTGACACCAACAGGGCCAGGCTCGAGGTGCCCGAGCGCAAAGCCCGTGCTGACGCATCGGGCGTATAGCCCAGCCGTGCCGCCGCATCGAGCACGCGCTGGCGTGTTGCCAGTGGGATGGTCTGCCCGGGAGTGCGGTTGAGCACGTAACTGACAGTCGCGCGGGAAACCTGCGCCTCATGGGCAACGTCCTTGCTCGTAGCTCGCATCATTTACTCCTCAATCCTCCAAGCCACACCCTTGCGCATATGGCATCTTGCCCATAGTCTAACTGACACGATTAACTGACACGTGAAAGTGAGTTTGATATGAGCGTCGCTAACTGCGCGCCCCGGGCCGCCGAAGATGGCCCTTATGACGGCGCCCTGCGCGGACGCGTCAGCCGCTTAAACCTGGCCGAGAAGGTTCGCCTCCTCACCGGCAGTTCCTTTTGGTCCATTGGACCCGAACCGAAGGCCGGCCTCCGGCGCTTCGTGGTCTCGGACGGACCAGTTGGCGTCCGCGGGGAGAAGTGGGACGATCGCGAATGGTCGGCTAATGCCCCGTCCCCCACAGCCGTCGCAGCCAGCTGGGACCCGGGACTCGTCGAGCGGATCGGCCGAGCAATGGGCGCCGAGGCACACCGCAAGGGGGTCGACGTCGTCATGGCCCCTACGGTGAATCTGCAGCGGACACCGGCCGGCGGTCGTCATTTTGAATGCTACTCAGAGGACCCGCTTCTCTCTGGAGTGATCGGCTCGGCGTGGGTGCGTGGCGTGCAGGCACAGGGTATCGGCGCTTGTGTAAAGCATTTTGTCGCGAACGACCAGGAGACCGATCGCATGGGCGTGGATAACGTCGTCGATGAGCGCACGCTCCGCGAGCTGTATCTGGCGCCCTTCGAGCACATCGAGAGGGATGCTAAGCCGTGGTCCTATATGGCTTCGTACAACAAGGTCAACGGCACGTCCATGACCGAGTCCGGTCTTCTCGACGACGTCCTCAAAGGAGAATGGGGCTCCGACGCGCTCGTCATGTCGGATTGGTTCGCGACCCGCTCCACGGTCGCCGCTGCCACGGGCGGACTTGACCTCGCCATGCCCGGCCCGCATTCGCCGTGGGGCCAGGCCCTGGTAGACGCCGTACTCGCCGGAGACGTGGACGAGGCCAAGATTGACGATAAAGTCTTGCGCCTCCTTCGGCTCGCCGCCCGTACAGGAGCTTTAGAGGGATACAAAAACTCTGCAGCGGCGACTGTTTCGGACCAGCAGATGGACGCGCTCATGCGGGAGGCCGCGGCTGCGGGCTTCGTCCTGGTGAAGAACGAGAAGGTGTTGCCGCTACCTGCCGAACTAGCCTCACTTGCGGTCGTCGGCCCCAACGCCGTTCGAGGACGCATCGCGGGAGGTGGCTCCGCCCAGGTTCTGCCGCGGCACGTCGTCCACCCGGCGGAGGGACTCTCGGCAGCGCTGCCCAATGTCCGAGTCCTAACCGCCCTCGGCGTCCGTTCCTCCGAGCGGGCCGGCGTCCTCGAAGGGGATGCGGCTCAACTGCCAGACCGGGCAGGGCAGGGCATGCGACTTGACTTCCTGGCGGCGGATGCTGAGGTTCTCTTCACCGAGGTGCGCCGTGTCGGCCACTTCGTCTGGATGGACGACTTTGCACCGGGTGTTTCGGCCACTCAGGTCGCCACCGTCCGGACGACCGTGCGCGTCACCGCAGAACGCTCGGGCACACACCGGTTCGGAGCGTCAGGGGTGGGTCACATCACCGTCGCGCTCGATGGCGAGGTGCTGGCGGACGAGACCATGCAGCTTCGGGAGGGTGCGGACATGATCGAAGGGCTGATGCTGCCGCCACAGCTTCTCATCGAACACCATTTTGAAAAGGGTGAGTCTGTCCTGTTGACCACGACGTACTCCCCCGTTACCGACCCGACTGCCGGAGCCCCCTTGTGGGTTACGCTCGTCAACGCGGACGGGCCACACGAAACGGACGAGGTCGAGATTGCCTCCGCTGTGGAGCTCGCGCGAGCTTCCGATGCGGCCCTGGTCCTCGTGGGCACCACCGAGGAGGTCGAGTCCGAGGGATATGACCGAGACAGCCTCGCCCTGCCGGGCCGGCAGGATGAGCTCGTCGAGGCAGTCATCGAAGCAAACCCCAACACGGTCGTCGTCGTCAATGCCGGCGCCCCCGTCCTCATGCCTTGGCTGAAGAAGGCGAAGGCTGTCCTTCTGGTGTGGTTCCCTGGCCAGCAAATGGGGGCGGCCCTTGCCGAAGTCATGACGGGCGCCACCGAACCAGGTGGGCGCATGCCGACCTCGTGGCCCGCTGCCGGAGGCGTCATTCAGCCCGAGAACGTACCCACACGTGGCACCCTGCAGTATCACGAGGGCCTGCACCTCGGCTATAAGGCGTACCTGCGCCAGGAGATCGAGCCCGCCGTTCCCTTCGGGCATGGCCTTGGATACACGACATGGAGGCTTTCCGATCCGTCCGTCCGCGCACTGACGCTCGACGGCGGGGCGATAGTGGGAGGTGCGGCCAGCGTTACTTTGACGAACACCGGAAACCGCGAAGGCTCCCACGTAGTGCAGGTGTACGTCTCGCGTCCGGAATCCGCCGTTGAACGCCCGGCCGTCTGGCTTGCAGCTTTCGAGCGGGTCTCTCTCAGCCCAGGCCAGTCCCGGCGCATCGAGGTGCCGGTTCCGCCGCGCGCCTTCGAGCATTGGAGCACGCAGGACCATACATGGGCCGTCGAACCAGGTGCTTTCAGCATCGAGGTGGGTTCCTCAGCCCTCGATCGCATGCCCGCAGGTGCCGTCGTCCTTTAACTCCCCTGATTCATCAGCCCAGCAACCATCCATCCACCGAAACAACGAAAGAGGCAGGACAATGGCCGTTCAGCCCACGCCCTATATCGACATTAGCGAGACAGCACCATCCCTAGAATCAAGTGTTTCGTCCAAGGTTCCCGGCGGGTCCCGCACTAAGTACCTCTGGACAATGATGACCCTGACGGTCATGCTCTACGCCTGTTACATGGCAGCCGGATCGGTCCTGCTCCCGGTCCAAATCGCTGCACTGGACCTAGGCCACAAGGAAGTGAACCTGGCTGTCGTCACCTCGATCTCAAGTTTCGCGACGTTGTTTGTCCAACCGATCGTCGGTGCGCTCTCAGACAGGACGCGCAGCCGCTGGGGTCGCCGAGCGCCATGGATGGTGGGCGGTGCGGTACTCGGCGGGCTCATGCTCATCCTTCTCCCGTGGATCGGGCTTAACGTTGGACTCATCGCGCTCATGTGGGTCCTCGCGCAGGTATCCCTGAATGCACTCCAGAGCCCTCTCTCCGCCACCATTTCGGATCGGCTCACGAAAGAAGACCGGGGCAAGGCATCTGCATTTTCCGGGGTCGGTTCCACACTCGGCATGACGCTGGGAATCACCATCGCTGGCCTCCTGCTCTTCCAGCTAGGCGTGGCGTACGCGGTTTTCGCTGTGGCGGTCATCGTTCTCGCATTCCTTTTCGTTGCACTCAACCCGGACGTTTCGAGCAAGTCCGCCCAGGTCCAGCCTTTCAGCTGGAGGCAGTTCCTTAAAGGCTTCTGGATCAGCCCCCGTAAGCACCCGGACTTCGCGTGGGCCTTCGCAGGCCGCTTCATGATGTTCCTCGGCTACATGGGAATCGTCATGTATGTCTTCTACATCCTGCTGAGCTACGTCGGGATGCCTCCCGCTGAGGCTGGAGCATTCATGGGCGTCCAGTCAATCGTGGGCGCCGCGGCGAGCATAGGGGCGACCTTCGCCGCCGGCTGGCTCTCTGACCGGTATAAGCGCCGCAAAATCTTCGTGTTCGCCGCGTCGATCCTGGTCGCCGTCGGCGTGGCCATCCCGCTCGCGATGCCAACTGCCACCGGCATCCTGCTTTACTCCATCGTGGCCGGCATCGGTTTTGGCTCGTACCTGGCCGCTGACGTAGCGCTGGTCGTGGACGTCCTTCCCAACCCCGAGGATGCAGCCAAGGATCTTGGCGTCATTAACATCGCAAACAACTTGCCCCAAATGTTGGCGCCGGTTATTAACGCCGCGCTCATCACCATGTTCGGCTACGCGTCAATCTTCGTGTGGTCAATCGCCTTAGTGCTCCTCTCGTCGGTGTTCGTTTTCCCAATCCGGAAGGTGCGCTAAATGCCCGCTATCACTCGTGGGCACCATCTGACCGGAACGGTCAACACCGGCGGGACCCCGCTCGAGAACCAGGGGCGTGACGCTATCAGCATGCACGACCAGGGATCCCGCCGACAGCGCGGAGTCACGGGGGCTCCGATTGTGGCAACAGAGCTGGGTCGCGTGCGCGGCTTTTGGCGAGGATCGTCGGCGGCGTATCTGGGCCTCCCGTTCGCGGCAGCACCCGTCGGACCACTGCGATTTGCTGCACCCGGACCGCACCCTGGTTGGGCAGGTGTCCGCTACGCCACGACGTTCGGAGCGACACCCCAGCGCCGTCCATTCGGCGACGTCACCACCATTCCCGAACCCTCCTACCCTGGAGAGGAGACGCTCAACGTCAACATTTTCACCCCTGCCCCCAAAGATGAGGCCGCCCTGCTGCCTGTCCTCGTGTGGATACATGGTGGAGGCTTCAAGGCCGGCTCACCCTCAAGCGAATGGTACGACGGCGCCGCGTTTAACCGGGACGGCGTGGTTACAGTTTCGGTCTCTTATCGACTGGGTTTCGATGGCTTCGGCTGGATCGAGAACGCACCACACAACCGCGGGCTGAGAGATCAAATCGCCGCCTTGTTGTGGGTCCGCAACAACATCCTGGCCTTCGGCGGCGATCCCAGCCGGGTTACCATTGCCGGTCAGTCGGCAGGCGGCGCGTCGGTCCTCTGCCTCCTCGCTTCGCCACTCGCATCCGGACTCTTCCATGCCGCCATCGCACAGTCGCCACCGGTACGGGTAGGTGACCTCAAGTCTGCGCGAGCTCTGGGCCTACGGCTCGCGGAACTCGCAGGGAAACCCTCCACCCGCGCAGCTCTGGCTGCGCTCACCGAGGACCACGTCCTCGACCTTCAAGCGCGCATCGAGCAGGAACTGCCTACGCCTTCAGAGCTTCACGCCACAACACAGGACATCGTCGCGACCGGCGGACTCCGCCTGCCGTTCGCCCCCTATATAGACGGAGACGTCCTTCCCTGCGCCCCCGGGGAAGCTCTGGCCGCTGGCCCAGGTGGCAGCGTGCCCCTCATCATCGGGGCGAGCGCGCATGAGTTTGCGCTGGCGGCGCCGATGTTCACTTCGCTCGTCGCCGGCTTGGGCCGTAAGGACGTCGAAATCGCGGTAAGCGCGGCACTGGGCAGCGCCGGCCCGGCATGGTGCGCCAGCCACCATGCCGGGCCTGGAGGACCGGCCGGGCTGCTCGCACAGCTCGTCACAGATTCAATGATCCGGTCCCCTATGGTTTCATGGGCGTCGTCGAGACGCGCGCCGACCTGGCTGTACGACTACCGCTATCTGTCACCAGGCCCCGGCCTTGCCCTACACTGCGCCGAGCTACCTTTCGTCTGGGACCACCTCGACGCGGAGCGCGTGGAAGACACGACCGGACCCAACCCACCGCAAGCCCTGGCGGATGTCATGCACTCCGCCTGGGTGCACTTTGTCCGCCATCACGCTGCGCCCTGGCCTCATTGGGACGCAGCAGAGCACGTCGCGATGATTTACGATGGCGCAGAGCCTTCGGCCCGCCCCGCGTTCGAGGCGATGATAAAGCCGTCTACCGACTCCTGCCCATAGAAAGAAATCCAGACAAATCGTCAACAGCTCATTGGCGGTCTTTCATTTCCTCCTCCTTGGCGGCGTCGCAGGCTCCCTACCGCCAGGGAAGGCTCTTCATCGTGGACGACACCCGATCTTGCAAAGCGGCTTCATTTCGGGAGGACCGAGCCACGGCGCGGCCAGGGTCCAAAGCGCAGCGGATTTGCGAGTTTCCCTGGCAGTGGCGCCCGGTGGACGTCGATGGTTCCTCACTGACCTGCGCTCCGGTGTGAAGCCGATCAGCCCGACCAGCTTGCGCTCCTACAGCAATGCCTTGGCGATGTTCTGCGCCTAATTGACCCTTCCCGGCTATGGATGGGTCAATTCTGCCAATGCACATTCGGCGATAATCCGAACCAGATGCGCTTCGAATGGAACACTCCCAAGCGCACAACGGACGACGCGGTGCCGGTCAAGCGGCTTTCGTTCACGAAGGCGGCACAGGATTCTCGTGCATACCGACTGCGCCGCCGCTTCTGAATGCGCACGAAGGGGCTTGGCGCTCATCGCAGGGCAGAGGCCCGTTCCCGGGCGGAGAAACTGACTCCGGAAGGCAACGCGGGCTCTGGCATCGTCGAGCAAGCAAGAGTAGCGTCGGTTGCAGAATCTGGCGGCGAATGTAGCGGCGTCACCTATGAATCCAAGGCACGCCCTGCCAGTTTTCGTAGACCTGGAAGGGACCGGAATGGCTGGATGGAACGCTGATACGGCGGCCGGCCCGCTGGGGGCCGGGGCGGTCACGTTGGTGGAGGGATCGTCCTTTTGCATCTCCCTGGCAAACGGGGACATCGATCCCGAACATCCGCACGGTCTTTTCGTCCTTGACACCCGGATCCTGTCCGGCTGGAGCCTGACCATCAACGGCCAGCCGCTGGAGCCCCTCGCCGCAGAGGCGAAGGAGCCATACCGGGCGCTATTCGCCGGGCGCGTCCCCCGCTCGGACGGGTATGCGGACAGCCCACTGATCGTCGAGCGGCTGCGCGAAGTGGGGGCCGGAATCCAAGAGCAGGTAACCGTCCGCAACTACTCCCGAGAACCGGCCGAGTGTGCGGTCTGCCTGCGGGTTGAGGCGGATTTCGCGGACCTTTTCGAGGTCAAGGAGGCCCGGATCCGTCGGCGCTGGGACGAGACCCGCCACGTGGACGGCGATGCGCTGAGCATCCGGGGTCTCTGCCAGGAGGTCTGGAAGGGCGTCACCGTCCAGGCGCCTGGAGCCGAGGTCACGCCCGAAGCTCTGACGTACTGTGTGACCGTTCCGCCGCACGGGCAGTGGCGCACTGTGATCACCGTTGTGCCCCACGCGGAGGGGGCCGGTGCCGCGGCGGCGTTCGACCATGCTGACGGCGACGGAGTGTCCCCGAGCGATCGGCGCCGGCAGGAATGGGTGGCCAAGATCCCGGTGCTGCAGATTGGGAAACCGCTCGATCGAACGGACCTTGCGGCGCAGCTACGACGACCTGGGCGCCCTCCGCATCGAGGACCCTGACCATCCGGACCGTATAGTGGTGGCCGCCGGGGCGCCCTGGTTCATGACCTTGTTCGGCCGGGATTCGCTCTGGGCCTCGGAAATGGCGCTGCCCGTGGATCCGTCCCTGGCCCTAGGTACGCTCCAGACGCTGGCGGACCGCCAAGGCAGCGTCGTGGATCCGACGAGCGAGGAGGAACCGGGCAAGATCCTGCACGAGGTCAGACTAGATGTCTCCAGCGGGTTGTCCCTGGGAGGCAAGTCCATCTACTACGGAAGTGTGGACGCGACTCCTCTGTTCGTGATTGTTCTTGCGTCAGTGAGCCGATGGGGATTCGCAGCGGATACGATCGCGGCGCTGCTGCCACACGCCGATCGGGCCCTGGACTGGATCCGCGACTATGGGGACAAAGACGGCGACGGGTTCGTCGAGTATGAGCGCCTCAACCCTCAGGGGCTGATCAACCAGGGCTGGAAGGACTCCTGGGATGGCATCAACTTCGCCGACGGGACGATTGCCGAGCCCCCGATCGCGCTCTGCGAAGTTCAGGCCTACGTCTACGACGCATACATAGCTCGCGCATGGATGGCGTACGACGCCGGTGACGCGGCCTTTGGTGACGAGCTCGCTGATCGGGCGGCAGCGTTGAAGAAACGGTTCAACGAGCATTTCTGGATGGCCGAGCGGGGGTACTTCGCCGTCGCCTTGGACGGCAAGAAGCGGCAGGTCGACGCATGCGCCTCCAACATGGGCCACTGCCTGCTGCTTGGCCTCATTGACGTGGACAAGGTGCCGCAGGTGGTCGAACGTCTGATGTCCCCGGAGATGTTCAGCGGCTGGGGCGTGCGGACCCTGGCACGTGACATGGGCGCCTACAACCCCGCGAGCTACCACAACGGGTCGGTCTGGCCGCACGATAATGCGATCATCGTGGCCGGGCTGGTCCGCTACGGCTTTGTGGAGGAAGCGCAACGGATCTCCACAGCCCTGCTGGAGGCGGCCGAGTACTCCAATGGTCGGCTGCCGGAACTATTTTGCGGCTTCAGCCGGGACCAGTTCACAGGGCCGGTTCCCTATCCGACGGCATGCTCACCGCAAGCTTGGGCCGCGACCACCCCGATCCAGCTGATCAGAAGCCTGATGCGGTATGACGCCCATGTGTCTCGGGGCGGTCTGTGGATGGAACCGGTCCTCCCGGAGTCCTACGGTGACCTGCACATCACCAACGCGGCAATGGCGGGCGGCCGGATCACCATCGACATCGCCGGTTCCGCCGCGATCGTCAAGGGACTGCCCGACGGGATAGTATTCCACCGCGGGCACCGGCCCTGGTTTGCTGACTTGGTGGAGCAGGCCGGTCGGCGCCCAAAGACTTAGCGAAGTGCCTGCTCGGTTGACTGCTTCGAGCCTCGGTTTAGCTCCGCCCGGAGGTCATGACTGTGCTGGGCCAGCTGGACGTTTCTAAGGATGGATCGCGCGATTCGTGCATGGCTTGCCTCAAAGCAACAACATTGTCGAGTGAAAGGCGAGGTAAAGGTTGGCAATTATCCGTGAGCTCGAGAGTGACCCGCCTACCAAGTTTTTCGGGTGGGGTGGCATCAGCGATGACCCGTGAGCTTGGGGAGGACCTACTCATGGGTCATTCAGCCCTACCGACTCAGGGCCAATAGCTTTGCGTTGGGCACCGGTACCTGTGCGGGCCAAGTCATTTCGGGACGGAAGTCACGGCCCGGATGGGGCGACTTCTCCCCTGTGCTGGGGCGTGCCGACCCTCCACCGGCGGGGTTCTCCTTTCGCGCAGCCGGAGGGTAACTTTCTGTCAGTGGCAGCCGCAGGAATAGCGCAGCACACGCTCGGCGGGGAAGATTTTGGTCCGCGTTTCCTCTCCGGGCGAGGCCAGGAGGGCTTTTCAGGGCGGCCTGTGCCGGGTCCTTTACGGGTTGGGCGACCGTGCTGAGCCGGGGCCAGGTGTATTCCGATTGAGGCGAGCCGTCGAAGTAATGGTCGATCCTGAACACGGCATCAGCCGGGAACACCGATTCCACGATGTCGTTCAACTGCCGGGCCGACTCGAGATCGTGCCCGAACGGCTTCTCGATGACCACGCGACGCCACTGGCCCGGCTTCGCCTGAGCGAGACCGTGCTTGGACAGCTGCCGGCAGACCTGCTCGAACGCCTTCGGCGGGATCGACAGGTAGAACGCGTGGTTACCTCGCGTCCCGCGCTCCTCGTCCAGCAACGCGATCGTGTCACCCAGACGCTCAAACGCGTCGTCGTCGTCAAACTCACCCTGCACAAACCGGACTCCCTCGGACAACTGGTTCCACACCGCCTCATCAAAAGGCGTCCGCGCATAGGACTGCACCGATTCCTTCACCTCGGCAGCGAAGTCCTCGTCGCTTCTGCTCGGGCGCGCGAAGCCCACCAACGCGAAACTCGGCGGCAACAACCCCCGGTTCGCCAGGTCATACACGGCCGGCATGAGCTTCTTACGGGCAAGATCCCCGGTCGCCCCAAAGAGCACCAACGAGGAAGGGCCGGCGATCCGGTTCAGACGGCGGTCGCGCGGATCCCTCAGGGGATTCCTTCCGTGGCCTGATCCGGGTTCCAAGTTGTTGTAAGGCATTGGTACTTTCTTTGGCTCGGTCTGTCGCGTTTCTTTGACATGGGACTCCGGAACTGCCCCCGGGGGTGGGTGCCGACCGGTACTTGGGTGCAGCGTGCTTTCGACGAGCTCAGGAGAGTATTTGCTCGTGTGTTTCTCCAAAGGGAACACTGTCGCTTAGTGCGACGGTGTAACGACGCGGATCGTGTCGGGTCACCAGGATGCCGAGGGCGCCGTGAGCAATTGCAATTGGGCGAAGAATTGCCTCGGCGCCCGTCAGTAACTCGTGTAGTTGGCTCCTCGCAGTAACCAAGAGTTCTACGTGTCCGATGGCTTGGGTTGGCATGACTTGCGTTCTTTCAGTTCAAAATTCGATGCTGGATAGCAGCCAGCTGGACTCCCTCGGCGGCCAGACGGCCAGGAATCTAGACGGGATACAGCGTGGCATCGTCGCTGCGGAGCAAGAGCCGGCGGGTGCCTATGCGCTCCTCAATGACCCATAGGACTTCCCCATCCTCGGTACGGTCGTCCACATAAGCCGTGAACAGGAACGAATCCATGGACCAAACTTCAACACGATCCCCCTGCTTGAAGAAGGTCCACTGCCGGCACATCCCCGGAGGTTTCGGCCGCTCGGTGGTCACGCTTTGTACCCGCTCGACAGACCCGCTATTTCGTCGGCGCTTCATGAGGACTCCTTCCGGCGGCTCCGCCGCGTGTGTTTCTCGCTGCATGGGCATTTCTGCTCGACTTAGATGGTCAAAGCCGCCGAAAGTAGCTGCGACCGCGCCCTGTCTCCTTGCGGGCATGGATGCAGCGGCCCTCAACCTCGGAAGAATCACCTTTTCGCCAAGGTGACCGACTTAGGCGATGGCCGCTGCAAGTTCCTTAGCAGCCAGAGCGTGAAAGGCTGCACTGTAGATGGCACTGCCGGCGACGGCTACATCAGCGCTGCCGCTGAGCGGTCATCTTCGGCCAAGGCCAGCTCTATGGCCGCCACGGCGGCGGCCGTCGCTTCGGGGGTTCCGACGGAAATGCGCATGCCCTCTCCGGGGAAGGCGCGGACTGTTACCCCGGCCCCTTCGAGATAAGCAGAGATTCGGAGTGTGTCGGGACCCGTGGCGGCCCAAACAAAGTTGCCCTCGGACGGCCCTACATGAAGCCCCGCTCTTTTGAGTTGCTCGATGAGTGCCGACCTGTTCTTGGTCAGCTGATCTATTCGCTCTTGGAGTTCGTGTTCTGCATCCAGGGATGCGATACCGGCTGCTTGGGCAAGGGACGTAACTGCGAAGGGCACGGCGACCTTTCGGAGGTTTCCGATTACTTCGGGGTCGGCGATGGCGTAGCCAAGCCGGAGGCCGGCCAGCCCGTAGGCCTTGGAAAACGTGTGGAGAACGGCGATGTTGGGATACCTTCGATAGAAATCGATGCCAACCGCGGTGGTGGGGTCGAGGTTGAAGTGAAGGTATGCCTCATCGATCACCACCAGGACGTTCGCGGGTACTTTCGTCAGGAAGACATCCAGTTCATCCGTACTGACGGTCGTGCCGGTCGGGTTGTTCGGGTTGCAAATAAAGATCAGCCTGGTTTTGCTGGTGACCGCATCAGCCATCATCGTGAGGTCGTGCCGTGCTTCCGGATCCAAGGGAACTTCAACAGGGACGGCCCCCGCGATACGTACCAGAGACGGGTAGGCCTCGAATGAGCGCCACGCGAAAATGACTTCGTCACCGGGGCCGGCCACGGCGTGGATGAGTTGGGAGGCGACCTCAACCGAGCCGGCGCCGAGGGCGATATTCTCCGGGCTTACGCTGAACCGATCGGCGAGCCGCTGGATGAGCGCTTTGGCTGAGATGTCCGGATACAGGTTTATTTGGCCGAGTTCCCTTTCCAACGCTGCCTTCACTGAGGCTAGGGGCTCGTAGGGGTTTTCGTTCGAGGACAGCTTGTATGAGTGCTGGGATACTACTTTTGCTGCTCGTCCCTGTTTATAGGCAGGGACGAGTTCCAGGCCTGGACGTTGTCCGATGTTCATTGGTGTCTCCTAGGGCAAGGCGTTCAGTGGACGCCGCGATGGTGGAACGGCGGAAACCGTTGGTGGTTCTTTGGACTGTTAGACGTCTGCCAGACGGCGTTCGCGGGCTATGGCCAGCTCGACGCTTTCCCGCATGTAAGGGGCTACCTCGGTCTGGGACACGGGGATATCGAGAACGAACACGCCCTCTGCGCCAGCCTCCACCCACTGTCGTACTCGATCCAGATCGGCCAGGGAACCGGCCTTTATGCTTTGAGCGCCGAAGGCCTGCCCTAGCGCGGCGAAGTCCACCTCGTCGATGAGCATCGCGGTTTTGTCGAGTCCGCGGGCACCGTACTGGTGTAGTTCGGCACCATAGGCGGCATCGTTGAAGACGACAACCAAACCGCTTCGGGCTGTGCGGATGAAGGTTTCCATGTCGGCCAGGGCCATCAGAGCGCCCCCGTCTCCGGTCACCAGGACGGTAGTTCGATCGGGTCTGGCAACAGCCGCGCCGACAGCCGCCGGGAAACCGAGTCCGATTGTCTGGAATGCCGTCCCGACGAGCATCAGTCCCTGCGGGTCGGGGATGGAACAGTACATCGGTACCCAGCCGGAGAAGTGTCCGCCATCCTGCACGACTGTGCGGTTCTTAGGCATGATGTCTTCAAGTGCCAGGGTGAAGGGCCGGGGGTCAAGGCGTCCGTCTTCGGTCATATTTCCGACCGAGTCAGGGTGCAGGGGGTGCTGCGGAGGCCGTCCGGAGTAATCGGCCCGCCATTTTGGCCCGTGGTCGTCCTCTATTTCGCTGAGGAGCTGCTGCGCAAACGCTGCAGCGTCGGACTGGACGTACAAGTTCACGCGTTCGGAGGTCGCTTCGGGCAGCGTATCAATTTGTATGAGTAGAGCATCCGGACCGAACAGGGTTCCGTAACGTGTTTGGAAGATGTTCAGGCTCGCCCCTACCGCTACAACAACGTCAGCCTGGCGCATGGTTTCCGCTGACGGGAGCTGCGAGAAGCCTCCGAAGACTCCCAGATCCCAAGGCGAATCGAATGCATTCCGGGCCATGACGGAGGTAGCGAAAAGCGCGCCAAGCCGATCTCCGGCATCGCGCAGGCTTTCGGCGGACCCTGGTGATTCGACAACTCCCCGTCCGGCAAGGATGAGCGGACGCTTGGCGGCGAGCAGCGCCTTGAGCACGGCAGCAATTGCGTCCCCATCCGGCACACAGCTGGCCTTGGCACTTGGCGCGGGACGGATCGGTTCGTCATCGGCGTCGACTGGTGCGGTCACCAGGTCAAAGGGAATCGAGACTATGACGGGTACGCTGTCCCTCAGCGCAATGTCGTATGCCTCTGACACTGTGGCGGAAACGTTCTCAGTGGACAAGACGAATGTTGGAACATCAAGGCCAGCAGCGACCAGATTTTGATCGATGTCACAGGCCCGCGGCCCGGTTGTGGGCGCATCGCCCACAATCAACACCAGCGGTATCCGAGCGAGCCTGGCTTCCGCCAGCGATGTCAGCGAGTTTGTGAAGCCTGCCCCGTAGGTCACTGTGCTGGTGGCAATCTCACGGCAAGCCCGGAAGTATGCATCGGCCATTGCCACAGTGCCGGCTTCGTGCCGTGCGCTGACGTAGCGGAATCCACTGCTCGTCAGAGAGCTGATCAGATGTGCGTTGCCATTGCCCATGAGTCCGAAGAGGACGCTGGAACGCTGATGCACCACCTTAGCTACTGCGGTTGAGAGATTGAGAGATTGTAGAGTCATAGAAGAGCGCACCTTGCATGTTGGTAGTTGAACGTCCGGGCCTGCGTGACGGTGAAGGTCGCCGCAGCGAGGCCAAGGGCCATTGCTGTCAGGTTCACTTCCCGGCAGGGTTGTCCCGTCCTGGGCAGCGCCCGTAGATGGGGGGGCCTACGGGGGTACAGGTTCCGGGTAAGGAACCTGCACCACCCGCCTGCTTGCTATGTGAGGACGGATGCTCCGGCCTTGGCGACGATGTGATCGTGGTCGACGGTGCTGCCGCTGACGCCTACGCCTCCGATAGTTCTTCCGTCGATCACCAGCGGGGTACCGCCTGGAAAAGTAATCAGGCCGCCGTTGGAGACTTCGATGTTGTACAGCGGGCCACCTGGCTGGGACAGCTCACCGATGACGCCGGTGTCCATCTCGAAGAATCGGGCGGTGCGTGCTTTTTTCTGGGCAATGTCGATGCTGCCGAGCCAGGCGCTGTCCTGCCGCCCGAAGGCTTTCAGGTTGCCGCCAGCATCAACGACGGCCACGTTCATCGACGTACCGATCTCGGCGGACTTTGCCAGTGCGGCACTCACAACGGCCTGGGCTTGTTCCAAGGAGATATCGCTCATGTCATTTGTTCCTTTCGATGGGGTTGGTTTGTTAGGCGGCGTAGACAACGAAGACTTTGCGTAGCCGTTCGTGGACAGTCCACGTGCCTGTCCAGCCGACCGGGAAGTAGGCCGAGTCGCCTGCGGAAAGCTGCACTGCGTCTTTTCCGTCTTGGGCCACTGTCATCCGGCCTTCGACGACGGTGATGATTTCCCCGCGGTTGTGGAATTCCCACCGGGAGACTCCAGGCTCTGATTCCCAGACCCCGGACAGGATTTTCTTGTCATCGGTGGTGAACGCCAGACGACCCCGCACCGTGATGTCCCCGGAGAGAGGCTGTGCACTGGGGGGTGCGAGGAGCGATTCTTCGAGTTCTGCCGCGGGTATGTCGGTGGCGCGCATGGTGGTCGTCATGATTGGGAGTCCTGGTTCTGTGAGACGAGTCGGAAAACCGGCTCGAAATTCGGATCGGTGATGGCTGGTCGGAGGAGACTGAATGATTCGATTGGGAGCGGAGTGCTGCCGTCCGTGACGAGCTCCGTCAGGATCTTGCCGACCAGGCTGGCGAATTTGCCGGCATGGCCGGCGCCGTTGAACACGGCCACGTGGGGGTGTTCGGGGAGGGTGTCCAGAACAAATTCCCGGTCCGGGGGCATGTCGTACACGCAGGTCTTGCTGGCGTACGTAGGACCCGCCGTTGCCGGGAGGTACTTTTCAAGGAAGCCGCGAAGGATGGACGCTTCCGTGTCGTCGCCCTCGAAGACGCGGTCCTCGCTCGAGATGAAATGTCCGCGCATGTCGCGGGCGAGTTTGATGGCTGCCTCGCCGTAGACAGGGAACCCGTAGAACGGCTGGTCGTCGTCGTGAAAGATCCAAATTGGAAACTTCTCCGGCGTGTACTCAGCAAGGTTGCGCGAGGTGAAGTAGCTGACCTGCTCCTGGGAAAGAGATAGCCGGAAATTCAGTCCCAGATCCGGCATTAAGTCCCCCAACCAGGACGATGCGGCCACGATCAGGTTGTCGGCATGGTAGTCGCCTCCGGCCGTTTTGACCGTGACGGATGTCGAACGGATGTCGACGCCAGTGACTTTCGTGTGGGCAAGGAAATCAACGCCGTGGGCCATGGCCAGGGACGTATGCGCTGCCACCGACTTCCGGATGTCGATGATCCCGCCGGCCTCTTGGTACATGCCGGTGATGTCATCGGAGATCCGCCACTGGGGGTAGCGGGCACGGATTTCATCTGCTGTGAGGTCTTCATAGTCAATGCCCTCGGCTGACATGGCTAGCCGGTAATTGTTCAGCTCAAGTAGGCTTTGCTCCGTCGCTGTGGCCAGGTCCAGGCCTCCGGTCTTGATGTAAAGCTTCAGACCGGAGCGTTCCTCGACATGGGACCATGCCTCAAACATGGAAGGAGTCAGTTTCGTATAGCCCGTGCTGTGGTAGGCATGGCGGATTATGCGGGAGTGGTCTCCTGAGGAATTTAGCGTGTTGACCAGGTCGAACTGCTCGATGACGAGGACGCGGGTCCCTGGACGCTGAGACAGCCAGTACGCTGCCGCCGATCCGATGGCTCCGGCGCCGATAATGATGTGGGTGTAACCCAAGGGCATGGTGCCCTCCTCTCTAGTTCTGAAATCAATGCTGGCCGAGGAGACCATGCCCGGTCGTTGGCATACTGTCTCTGAATTGCGACCGTGATTGCTACAATTGTCGAAAAAGTTGTGAGGAGATCCCGAGAGTATGGAAACGGTGCAGGACGTTATCGAAGCGCTCGCGCAGGATTTGCACCGCTCCGTCGCCGTCGATGATGCAGATCTTGCGTTGGTCGCATCGAGCACTCATTTCGAAGATGCGGACCGCGTCCGGTTGGAATCGCTGACAACACGGCGGGTTAGTGGTCGGGCGCGGGACTACGTACTCGCCGCTGGCGTCCGGACTTGGCGCGCACCAAAGCGACTCGGTCCCAAGCCTGAGATTGGCGCCGATAACGCACGGCATTGTTACCCTTTGTGGTCACGATATGAATTGCTGGGCTTCATGTGGGTCATGGAAGCAACCCCGATGTCGGCCGAGGAAGTCGGTGTCGCCAACGCGGCGGCGCTCAAGGTCCGGGAGATCCTGGCGCGCAAGGTCCAGGCCGAGGCGGACGAGACCCAGGAGATGGAGACGCTGGCGTTCTCCCTGCTCTCGCCTGATCCTCATGACCGACAATTAGCGGCGACGGATGCGATGGATCTCGGCTTCTTCAAGGGAGCGACCCATTTCACTGTGTTCGCCGTCTCGGCTGACAACATTGTCGGGAATGAATCAGAGACCGAAAGTGCTGCCACCCTTCTCGGCAGGGCATTCCACCATCTTGTCCGTTCGCGGGCCAGTAAAATGACCATGACCGGTGTGAGCGATAACGACTCCGTGGTGATCTTGGGCCACCGAACCACCTATCCAGAGGGCGAACTGCGTGAAATCGGCATCAGAGTCTTAAAGGAGCTCAAACGGCTCAGCCCTGAACGGGGACGCCATGTCCACATCGGCATCGGAACTACGCAGCAGGATCTCGCCGACATCGCCACATCATTCGACCGGGCGCAGCAGGCCGCGCACCTAGCCCGCCGGGTCGGCGCCGAGCTGAAAGTTTGGGGCGAGGACTCTCTCGAGGTGCTTTTTGATGCCCTGCTCTCGCCACAGGCGCGCCCGCATTTGGTTCCCGACGTGATCCGAACCGTTGAATCGCGGTGCGCTGACATGCTGGAACTTGTGGAGGTTTTTTTGGACCAGGCAGGCAACGTGATCCGAACCGCCGAGCAAATGCACCTTCACCGCACAACTGTCTACTACCGGCTGGGACGTTTCCAGGAAACGTCGGGGCTTAGCCTGGAGGACGGAGGCACCAGACTCCTGCTGCACTTATGGCTGAAAGCACGACGCAGGCTCGAGGGCCTATGACACAGGGATACTGATTCCCGAGGCTAAGGACCGGTGTCTGGGTGGGGCCAACCAAGGCAGGGCGGTCTGCCTAAAAGGCACTGACCGAATGGGTGGACCGTCCTGGGGGCCAGTTCGGCAAGGATTTCTCCCAAGCGTGCGACAAACTTACCCGCGTGTCCGGCGCCCATTCCCAAGAGATTGTCCGATACCCCGGGACCAGGCGACCTCTCCATTGACCGGGAACCCGTAAAAAGGGTCCCGCCCGAGCCAAGGCCCACCGGGAAGTTCCCAACGGACAAGTCCTTCAAATGGGGGGCGAGATAGAGCACTTATCCCAGGCAGATAGTCGTCCCCCTGCTTGTCCAAACCGTCCGAGTAGCTCGTCCGCGCACTAGGCCGTGCAGAGGATGACGCATTGTGCAGAGAGAACCGCATCGTCAGTGATAACGCGGGCGGCGGATGTGGTTTTTCGACCCGTCGGGAGCGGCGGATGTCGATGATGCCGGATTCGTCCTGAAATGTTGCCCGGATCTGGTCTTCGGTTAGGCTCCACTGCGGGAACCGGTCAGCGAGCCCTGTCTTGTCCAGCGCCTCAAAGGGCACCCCGTTGGCTTGCCATGACCTGGCGGTAAATTGTTGAGCGATCTCTCGCCCGGAGTCCCTTCAACGCGATGTCCAAGCCGCCCGTACCGGATGACAACCTGCTGCCCACTTGCCTCTTCGAGCCTTTGCCACGAACCGAACGTTGACCGTGTCAGGCGGGCATATCCGTTGTGGTGGTAGCTGTGGTGAGTAATCCGGGAATGGTCCTCAGACGCTCGCAGTGGGTGCCCGAGTTGGAACTGTACCAAGACAAGGACGTCCCGTTGACCCTTGAGGGCCAGCTGGTACGCCGTCGTGGATCCGATCGCCCCGGCGCCGATCACGATCGTCTGATATTCGGTCTTCAATGGTGTACTCCCGTTCCAAATTGAGGAACCCTACGAGGCTACAGGGACCTTGCCTCTACCAATGGTCCGCCTCCCCGATTAAGAGCCCTACAAATGCCGGAAGACGGACGACGGTTCAAGGCATCAGGCGAATCTGCGAACGGCAAGGACAAGGACTTGGCCAGTCCTGAAGCAGGTCGGATCCCCCAAATATGGTGAGCAGCTCAATTACACCTCCATCACGGCGTGCTCGCCTGCTTTTAGCCGCTCCATATGAACAGGAATGGCTCACGAAGCACCGGGGTTCGGACTCAAACGCTGAGATGAGGCCCGGGGCAGTTCCACGTCAAAGAGCATCTGCACGGCGCCTGAATTCCGGATGCAGCAATCGGTTTTGGCGCCTGGTCCCTGCCTTAAGCGGTCGGCACGCGGTTCCTCCAACGTTCACAGAAGCCTTATACCATGTGATGCGTCTCACGTATACTGACATATGTCGACGAGGGGCATCCAGATGAATGCACTGTGAACAAGCCGCCGCAGCACTGTTGCTGAGGAAATAGATACATGAAATGTCGTCATGGAAAGGCCAATCGGTGAGTCTCGTGTTACCTGAATCAGCCCCTGAAGTCCTGCCCCAGGGAGCGAACTCGTCGGCGAGTCTGCTCTCACTGGAAAACGTATGCATTAGCTACAGCGACCACCAGGTCGTCCACAACGTCAACCTCAAAGTTGCGGCTGGCGAGGTGGTTGCCCTGATCGGCCCCTCCGGGGCGGGTAAAAGCAGCCTGCTCCGCTCCATTAATTACCTCGAGCACCCTTCCAATGGCACCCTGCGAATCGGGGATCGAAGCATCAGTACCGCCGAATCCCCCACCAAACAGGACCTGATACGACTCCGCAAAGACGTCGGGATGGTCTTCCAAAGCTTCAACCTGTTCCCGCACCTCACAGCACTTGAAAACGTCATGCTCTCCCAAGTGCACGCCCTTGGACGCACTAAAGAAGAGGCCCGCACCCGCGGACTAAAGGAACTGCGACACGTCGGCCTTGAAGAGTTCGCCGACAAGAAACCAAACACCTGCTCCGGCGGGCAGCAGCAAAGAATCGCCATCGCCCGGGCCCTGGCCATGGATCCGAAGTTGATGCTCTTCGATGAGCCCACATCGGCACTGGATCCCGAACTCGGGATCGAAGTCCTGAACACCATGCGCAGGCTCGCCGGTGAAGGAATGACCATGGTCGTGGTGACGCATGAGATGCACTTTGCCGAGGAGGTCGCTGACCGCATCGTCTTTATGGCAGACGGCCGGGTCGTCGAAGAGAACACCTCGAAAGAGCTGATCCGGAATCCGCAGCACACCCGCACCCAACAATTTCTCCGGGCGGTGCGGGACCGATGATCGACGCCCTTCTGGTCATATCGCGGGGCATTGGCACCACAGTGGCGATCACCGGGCTTTCATTCCTGTTCGGCGCCGTCCTCGCATTGCCCATCGCTTCCCTGAGGCGTTCCACCAACCCCATCGCCAAGGCAGCCGGAATCGCCATCGTTGAAGGGGTGCGATCGGTCCCCTCCTTGGTGTGGCTGTTCATCATTTTCTATGCGGTCGGGTCCGACCTCATCCCCCTCGACACTTTCCAGGCAGCAATCGTCGGGTTCACAATCATTTCCTCCGTCTACCTTGCAGAGGTGTACCGGGGCGCCCTTGACGCTGTTCCTGCCGGACAATGGGAGGCCGCCAACGCCCTTGGTCTCGGACGCATTCCTATGATGATCCGCGTGATCCTTCCCCAAGCCGTTCTGCTTACTATTCCTCCCTCAGCGACCTTCGCAATAGGACTCCTCAAGGACAGCGCCGCGGCCTCGATCATCGGAGCCGTGGACATCACATTCCTCGCCAATCAAACAGCCCGAACCAGCGGAGACCCGCTGATTCCCTTCCTCGCCGCCGCCGCCTTCTACCTGCTCCTAAGCGTTCCCATCGCTGCGGCCGCGCGAGGCAGTGCGCATTGGATCGAACGAAAGCTGAAGACCGCATGAGCTATCTGGACTTCATCGCGGAAAACTGGCCGGCCTACCTTTCCGGCCTTTGGACCACTCTGCTACTTGCCGCCCTAGCCCTGCTGATCGGACTGCCCGTGGGGGCCTTGTTCGCGGTAGTTTCCCTCAGCGCCAACCGTTTCATCCGTTACGTCATGATCACCATCGTCGAGTTGGGACGTGGCGTACCCAGCATCATTGTCCTGTATCTCGTGTACTTCGGACTGCCTGAGGCTGGACTCCTACCGAGCGCGTTCGCCGCCGGGGCCATCGGCCTGGCCTTCACGACGGCCGCCTACTCCAGCGAGATTATGCGCGCCGGCATCAAAGAGGTACCTGTTGGCCAGTTCGAAGCATCCTCGGCCCTGGCCCTTTCATGGTCAAAACAGCTGCTGCTTGTTGTCCTCCCGCAGGCTATCCAGAAAGTTGTCCCGCCTTTGATCGGTCTCTCCATTGGAATTTTCCAAGCCACGGCATTGGCTTATGCCATCACCGTTCCGGAACTACTAGGGCAGGCTTACATGATCGCCGGATTGACCTTCGAATGGACACCCGCACTACTTACGGCAGGTGCCATCTACGCAATCTTTACTCTGTCCGTCATTGTCTGCACCCGGTCCATCTCCGGTTACAGGCGCCGCCGCATCACACGCACTGCCCGTTCCGTTTCCACCCTCAACGAGGAGAACCATGAAGTCCCTGCATAAGTCCGCATTGATTCCCACCGCACTACTAATCAGCGGTCTCGCCCTGGCCGGCTGTGCCTCCCCCGCAGCGGAAGGCGCCGCGACGGCGGGCTGCACACCAGCCCACCCAGACATGACCACTGTTACCAAGGGAACCCTCAAGGTGAGCGTGTTGGTCACGCCCCCCTACAGCGAGCTTGGCGCCGGAGGCGAAAACCTGGGAGGTGTCGACGGCGAAATCGTCAAGGCCATCGCCAAAAAGGAATGCCTTGAAGTGAAGGCCACTCCCGTCGACGGCCCCGCTCTGCTGAAGTCCGTCGACTCCAAGCGCGCCGATGTTGCAATCGGAGGAATCTACTTCACAGAAGAACGAGCAGCGCAGCTCAATCTCAGCAGCACGATGTACCGTGACGGGATGGCGATACTATCCCCGGCGGGTCTTTCCAGTCTCGCGGACCTGCAAGGAAACAAGATCGGCGTCATCCAGGGGTACCTGTGGAACAAGGATCTCAGCGCCGTCCTCGGCAACGACAACGTGACCCAGTACCCCGACGCAGCGGGTCTGATCTCCGATCTTAAGAGCGGACGCATCAAGGCTGGGATCTTCACAACAGCTGAAAGCAGCTACCGCGTGACGCAGGACAGCCAGTTCAAGTCGGTCATCTTCAAAGCCGACGACCAAATCGCTGCTTCCACGAAACCCGGCAATGTGGTCCTCGCCAGCACAAAGGGGAACGAAACCCTCAGCAAAGCCTTCAATGAGAACATCACAGCACTGCTTGCCGACGGAACAATCGCCAAGATCCTCAAAGACAACGGAATTGATGAATCACTCGCAGGCGCAGCTAAATAGACAAGCGCTCCGGGTCTGTTTGAGCGGAGCCCTGGCCTGAATCACTGAATCAGGTAGTCGGGTTGCTCCACATCTCGCGGAGCAACCCGACTATTTGCTGGGTAAATCGCCGGCTGAAAGCAATGAACTTCGCGAGGTCTCCGGAGAACAGTCATAGGCTGCGGGTCCCGGTTCGGCTAAGTCACCGGTGTTCCGAAACGCGCACTTGTTCGGTCGGCGAGGCAACCGAGTATCGCCGCGGAGGCTCCTCTACAGAGTCGGATGCCAACCGGGCTCGTGATGCTCCCTCGTGCAGGATACAGATTCTTCTAATCAGCCTGGCTGTTTGTCGCTGTCCCATTCCCGACCACAGGCAGAGCGTTCCGTATGCCGCCTGTTTTAATAGTCTGCCACCGAAGAAGACGCATCATCATCAACTTGTCATTCTGATACTCCATTTTCCCCGGCAAGGCACTTTGGGCACCGTGGCGAGGTTTCGTGTGCCGCTCCCTGGTCGCTTCTTTCACCCAAACCTTGACCTATTCCCCGTCCCCCAAGTTGCACTTCACACCCTCTGCCCACGGCGGGTTGTGGATAGCCTGCTCCTACTTTGCCTGCCACTCCCTTTCAGAAAATCAGAAGAACAGGAAACCCGATGACCGTCTATTACACAGCCAGCGCCGTTGTTCCCACCAAATTCGCGGAGCGCTACATCAAACACCTGGCAACTCATCTGGGGCGCAAAGCTGAGATTCGCATCGAACCCAACGGAAAGCGGATTGTTCTCACCACGGGAAGCTGCCTGCTGTTGTCACGGGCTGAAGCTGTTGAGTTGCGGGCAGAATCACACACAGCGGAAGGGCTGGAGCGAATCAAAGAAGTCACCGGCTCCCATCTGGAGCGGTTCGGGCAGCGTGCCGACATCGTGGTCCACTGGCGGATGACGCCGTGATCTGCATGTCGAGACGGTTTGGCGGGCGAACGACGGCACGACCACAGGATCGAGTGACTTGGCCCTGCCTGGGGCGACGGTCGCAGGCAAACGCTCACCGAGCATCCAGTGCGGTCTGCGTGGTCACCCTCAGCTGCAACAGATCAGCTGAGGACCCTGCTTGCATAAGCGAAGAACACCGGGCCGGTCTGTTTCCGGGGTTCAACATGCCGAACGGGTCACCCCGGCTTTATCCGATTTCTCGATAATCGTGGATAGATTCAGATACCAGCTGGAACACCGGTCCAGGACGCGGTGGTGAACGTCTAACCGAGCCACGTAATGTGGATCGGCGTGGCAATCGCCTGGAGGTTCACTAGCACCTTCAGCGGCTGATCCCGACGAGGTGAGGCACACCTCAACCTGATGTCAGATCCCCACCGGGACCAAAACGTTCATCCTGGACAGCAGTTTAAGAAGACATTAAGTCCAAACGTGACACTCACAGCGTCCAGCCCGACATATGGGTGCTTATCGGCGTTCCAGCCGGGCTGTGGTGGGTTCAGTTCTCTGAGTCCGTGGTTGGCTCGGCCCATTCGAGGGCAGCGACGACGTCCCCTTCGTTGGGCAGGGCGCGCTTTTCGTCTGCCGGGAGTTTGTCGTAGGTGTAGGTTGCGACCGCCGTGGGTGAGTTTGAGCGGCCGAGGCTGTATCGGACGCTGCGATCGTTCTTGGTACCGCAAAAGAGAATCCCGATGGGTTTCGTTATGGTGCTCCCGGCGCAGCATGTCATCGACGAGGGCGACGTAGAAGTTGAGTTTGCCGGCATATTCCGGCTGGAACTTGCCGACGACGACGTAGCGGTTCTGGTCGACATGGAAAAAGAGCAGCTCCACGTAGAAGTCATCGCCGTCGACGTCGACGTGCACCTGACGGCCGACGCAGGAAAAGCCGGGGCCAAGTTCCCGGAGGGTTTCGGTGATCCGGCTGGTGAGGGCATTCTCCAGATCGCGTTCTGCGACCTCTCCGGAGAGACCGAGGAATTCGAAGTTGTAGGGGTCCTTGGCAACTTGCTGGGCCAGCTCGGATGATTGCGCAGCAAGTTGCTGCGTAAAGTTCGAAGGGGCGTTCCCGGTACGTTCCAAGGTTTTGTTCATGATCATGCCCCCAGTAGCACGTTCCGGGACCAGCCGTATTGCAAAGCGGCCGCGGCATAGGCGTTCGTAGCTTCGGACCCAAGTTTCTCATCCAACAGGACCATGATGTGGCCCCACGGCAATTGCGCAGCAGCCTGCTGCGCAATTGACCCATCGGGCCACATACACGGACCCACGGCGAAGCTCCCGGTCACGTCGCACACGAGAGAATACTCGACGTTGGCGTACCGCAGAGTCGATGGCTGAGTCATGCTGCGACTCAACGACTTGTCCATGAATAGGCAGAAGCAACGCCGCCGTTTATAACTCTGATCTCCCGATCATCGCCGGGTCGTACCTCCGCGCAACCAGCGCGCCCAGCGCCGACGTCGACGGCGTCACTCGCCACAGTGGTGACGCCCGCCCGCAGACACATCAGACCGGCAACACTCCCAACGGCCAAGCGAAACAGCAAGAAATAAGGGCAAAGGAACAGGACAATGAATGCGCTCACCATCAAAGACCCGGCGGACCTGCTCAGCTTCATCGGGCATACGCTAGGATTCTGGCCACAAGAGAGTCTCGTCTGTATCACGCTGGACAAGGGCAAGGTCGGGGCCACCCTCCGCATCGACCTCCCCCGCCAACCAGGCACAGAACTCCCCTACGCCCGCACTGTCAGCAGCTACCTCACCAGCGCGACTAGCATCGTCTTTGCCCTCTACACCTCCCAGCACAGCGAATCAGGCCAGCCCAAGCCGCACGCTGCCACTATCGCCGCACTTACCGGGGTCCTCGCAGAGAACGGCATCACCATACGCGACGGCATTTTCGTCCGCGACGACGCCTACTCCCCCTACGACAGCGAACCCGGTCAATTCATCAGCCTGCCCATCAGCACCACCGAATACAGCCGGGTCAACGCCGAATTCATCTACCGCGGCAGCACCATCGAACCCACCAACCGAATTGTCCTCCCCACACCGACTCAAGAAGCAGACCACGCCACCGCCGTCGAAAAATGCATGCTCACCATGCGCAACCAGACACCTCAACAAGCCGCACTTCAAGCCAGCAAGCTCTGGACAACCATGCTCGATAGCAACAACTTCCCCACCGACGATGACTGCGCCACCCTCATCGCGAACTTCCAATTCCCCCACATCCGCGACCGCCTCCTGGCCGACATCCCCGGCATCAACGAACCACCCCAACACATCCTCTTCGCCCAAACCGACAATGCACCTCAATGGTCACGTGTCGAGTGGGCCCAACAACTCCTCCTCCACGCCTACACCAGAACCAGCCCACAACACGCAGCCCCCATCCTCACCACCATCGGTTACATCAACTGGTGGGAAGGACGAGGATCCAAAGCACACCAATACATGCAACTCGCCCTCGACACAGACCCCGGCTACCGCTTCGCACGACTCACCGACCAAATGCTCGGAGCCGGCATCATCGCCGGCTGGAACACCAACAAAAACACCGCCTACAAAACTCGACTCGGCATGCCCTAGAACAGGTATACCGAACGTCCGTTATCAGCCGTTGAAGCAACGGCGTGGAAAAAGCTGCTCGAACTCCCGAAGTCAACGCCGTCCTCCCGGACTGACCGGCCTCATTACGAGCTGAGTCCGTCGTTGCGGACGTTGCTCACTCGAATGCTGACAGTCCGCGGAGTCAGCATGGGTTCCGGCAAGGAGTTAAACAGGTGCTGGAAGTCGGCTTTGCTAGTCAGGCCCGAATCGAGGCAATCGTTTCAACCGGTCCTTCGGGATAATTACGGGCGACCGATCATGGATGTGGCCCAAACCGTCTTGGGGTGGTGGTCAGGGCTGTGAAGGTCAGCAGCCGCCGTCCGGGTTCTCTTCGGGCAGCTCGGGATAGGGCTCAGCCCTTGCTGCTGAAGGCGGCGTCGAAGCTGGTACGCGAGGCGGGGAAGTCGAACTTCTTCAGTGCGGCCAGGACTTCGGGGCCCCGTGGAGCCGGTCCATTCCTGCGTCCTCCCATTCTATGGAGATAGGGCCGTCGTAGCCGATGGCGGTGAGGGCCCGGAAGGACGATTCCCACGGAACGTCGCCGCGTCCTGCGGAGACGAAGTCCCAGCCGCGTCGGGGATCGCCCCAAGGCAGGTGGGAACCCATCACGGTGTTGCGGCCTGTGGGGCGGAGCTTGGTGTCTTTGCAGTCCACGAGGTAAATCCGGTCCTTGAAGTCCCAGATGAAGGACACGGGGTCGATGCCCTGCCACATGAAGTGGGACGGACCTCAGTTCAACCCTAACGCAGGCCGGTGACCGATCGCTTCGAGGGTCCGGGCCGTAGTCCAGTAGTCGTAGGCGATTTCGGAGGGGTGGACCTCATGGGCGAAGCGGACACCGCATTCATCGAAGACATCCAGGATGGGGTTCCAGCGGTCGGCGAATGGTGCTCCTGTTCTTGGCTGAGGCTTGCCCAGCATCGAGGACGCGTTGGACCTGCAGCCCGTCTTCGAACGACGGCGACGGAGCCTCACCGGCCGCAATCGCGGTGAGGAAGTCCCGGATCTGGTGCGTGAAGATGTGTTCCCAGCCGATAATGTGTCCCTGCGGCCACCACGCGCCCAAGTACGGGTGCTCGGGTTCGTTGACCAGGATCCGCCGGAAACTCTGCTCACGAACAGGCACCGTGCCATCAAGGAAGTTCAGTTCGTTCAGGTTCTCCAGGTCAAACGTCAGGGAACCTGCGGTGCCATAGACATCGATCGGTGGGCTGTTTTTTTCGGCGGCCGCAACCCGGGACGCCTCAACGGGAGCGCCCATGCCGCCGGTAAGCCGAACCGTTGCCCATACCGCGTCGTCGACCGTGACATCTTCCAGCCCCCCTGGCCGAACCACGTGAACCGGGCCGCTGGGAAACGACGGTCTTCAGCGTCCCTGACGCCTCAAGAGCGGTTTGCCCAGTCAGGTAGTGGATTTTGGTCGATGGCGTGCGAGGTGATGTCGCCCAGCGCCCGGGACCCGGCGGTTTCCTTCCACAGGCGCCAACTCATCAGGGACTCAGCGTCGGAGAGCCAGTCCTGCAGGTACGCGGCGCGGACGTGCCGGACAGTGCCGAGACGTCCTTCCGCAATGAGTTCACGTGCCAGGACCAGCGCCGGGACGTGGCGGTAGTTGAAGCCGATCATCAACTGCACGCCGCGGGTCCGGGCGTCGGCAGCTGCCTCGGTCATGTCTATGGCCTCGGCGATGGTGTGGCCAAGAGGCTTCTCCACGAGCACGTGCTTGCCGGCAGCCAGGGCCGCGGCGATTTCGGCGTGCATTCACCCGGGGCGCAGATATCCATGATGTGGATGTCGTCCCGTTCAATCACTGAACACCAGTCGGTGGCGGACTCGGCCGAGCCGTAATTGGCGGCGGCTTCAGCAACGGCATCGGCGTCCCGGCCCACGAGCACTTCCTGCTCGAAGGCCGGGACGTCAAAGCAACTGGCCACCTTCCGCCACGCATTCGAGCGGGCCTTACCCATGAAGGCGTAGCCAATCATCGCCACGCCAAGCGTCGATTTTCCAGTTCGTCTGCGCGCTAACATCTGGGACTCGGAATGAGTCATTGAGTACTCATGCATTGCTATTCTGCAGGCGACGTCAATCTCGGGCTCAGCCCGCTGACATTAGACGGAAAGAAGAACGTTCTTCAAGTACCAACCACTGAGGAGAGCACTGGTGGCCGGATGAGGGCTAGGGTCAGTCTCCACCACCACCCACCCTTGATAACCCCTGATGTCCAAGGCCGCAGTGAGGGCAGGGAAGTCCACCAGCCCGGAGCCCTGGCCTGGTTCAAGGAACCAGCGAGGAACTTTTCGGGCACCACCAACCTGCCGGAGCTCGTGGTCGGCGTGCTCCGCCAAGTACTCGTTGTCGCTGTCTACGGCTGCGGCGTCCTTGTACTGAACGTGCCAGACGCGGTCCCCATACTTCTCCAGGAATTCAAGGGCATCGATACCACTGACGGCGAGCTCTCCAGTGTCCATAACCAAGCCAACCAATTCCGGTTCCGTGGCGGCCATGAGCCGTTCCAGAGCGTCTCCTGCGCGCAATGCTGAGAGGAAATCCACGTGCAGAGCCGTCCGGATGCCCAGCGCAGAAGTTTCCTTCCCCACTGCGTTCCAGCATGCAGCCAGCACCTCGATGTCGTCCTGGGTCAGCTCGGGCTGCCGCCAGGCTGACGGCGCAGGGCGGACCGCCAAGACAGAGCCGCCCACCTGGGCCAGCGCTTCAGCGAACCACCGCGCCTTCTGAACAATGGAGTCCCGATCTTCCGTCTTGAGCGCTGAATGACCGTGGCTGAGGTCCTCCCCAAACCTGGTCTCGGGGTCGAAGCAATAGCTGGAGACAGCATCAACGCCGCAGCTGCGGACAAAGTCCAGCAGTTTGGCAACCGACCCGAAGTTGGCGGCTATCTGGACAGGATTTCCGAACGGTTCCCAGCGCCCGGAGCCGGCCGCCAGCTCCACACCGGTGAAACCTGCAATGGAGATGGTTTTGAAAGCCCTTTCGTGGTCACGTCGACGCACGAAATCATCAAACTGCGGCTTCCACTGGTTGAGGGCATAGCCCCACTTGATAGACATGATGCGCCAGCCTAACTGTAGATTTTGGTGAGGACGTTCTTGGCGTACCAGCCCGCGATGGCAGTACTTTCGGCGTAATCGCCCCCGGCTTTATTGGCCTTATCGTGCTCCACGCTGATGTAGCCAGTGAAACCCGCGTCGCGGACTTCGCGCATGAAGGCCTCAAAATCCACCAGGCCCTCATCGGTACCCATCTCGTAGAACCACTTCTCAGTGGTTTTGGCCATAATCTCGGCGTCGGGACGGTTCAAGTAGTCACCCACAAGGTCGACGTTCCTGGTGTCCTTGAAGTGGAAGCCCGAGGTGCGGTCACTGTACTTCCGGTAGAAGGCCACCGGATCCACCGAGGCAATGCAGTGCTGGGCAGTGTCAACGAACAGGTGAACGTACTCCGGATCCGTGTAGCTGTAAAAGGTGTCGAGGTCCGCTTCACTCTGAATACCGCAGAAGAATTCGTGGTGGCAGGTCAGCTTGACACCTGCGTCCTTGGTGATGGCGCCCACCTTGTTCCACAGATCCGCGGTGTGTTTGAGCTTGTCCTGAGTGTTGGGGTGAACATCGATGGCCAGGCCCGCAGGCATAACAATGATGTTGTCCAGTTTAATGCCGGACCAGAAGTGCATGGTCCGACGGAAGTCCTCCAGGATGTTCTCATGCGTCTCCGGGAGGTGCGGCGCGTAGTTTCGGTTGTCATAATCCGCCGCGTGAAAAGTATTGACGATGCGCTCCAGCCCACGCTCCTGCACAAACTCCTGATAGTTCTCCACTGACCCGTACTGTTCCAGAATCTGCCAGATCCGGAAGTCGAAGGTGTCGATCGCATCGAACCCTGATGCCGACACCTGCTTGAGGAAGCGGTCCATCGTGTCCCGTGAGAAGAATTGGTCCACGGGACCCGAAGGCCCGTTGCTTCGCCAATGGTCCATGTAGCTCCATTTAATGTGCTGCTGAGGTTTGCTGACCATGGTCATGAAACCTGCCTTTCAAGTATCGGTCCGGCTGGTGAAGTCAACGTGAGGTGAGCGTCAGGCCTGCAGGGCAAGCTTCTTCCTGTCGGCCCCGCCGCTGGGTACAGGCATATAAGAAACCCGCAGGCGTTCCACCACGGCCACCTCATGCTCACCCTCGGCAAGACCTCCCGGCTTGGCAATGCACACCGTGGCCACCTCGCCCATCTCCCACCGGTCATCGAAGATGCCGGGAAGATCCAGAAGCCGGTATGTGTTTCCATGCACTGTCAGTGAGGTGTCCTCTGCGCGCATGGTCTCGCCGTCGATGGACACTTCGACTGCCTCCACCATGGACAAGCCCAGGCCCCGGTAATACGGAAGCCTGACTCCCACCTGGAACCCGGTTATAGAACCGTCCAGCTCGGTGTTTCGGAGTGTGTCCTCGACGATGATGTACTTCTCAAACATTGCGGCCTCCTGTGGCTTCCATGCGGACGGCAGACGCCGCACCGGCGGTGGGGGTTTCGCCGAGCAGTCGTTCGAACATCCGGTGCTGCCGCCGGACCTGTTCCACGCTGTCAACCTCGTGGATGTCCTGGATGTGGCGGTTGCCTTCGTATTCGCTGGAGAGATAGCCGTTGTAGCCGCCCTCGATGAGTACAGGGATGATCCTGTCGTACGGGATGCTGAACTCCACCCCTTCGTCCGTCATCTCATAGAACTTCGCCTGAATGTGGTGGATCAGCGGCATGTGGTCCAAGAGCACACGCGGATCGTTCCACGTCAAAAAGGTGGAAAGCCGGGCAATGCCCTGCTCAACGGGGTTGGCCCCCATGTAGTTAAAGGCATCCATCAGACCATGGACATCCCCGCGGTTGTTGTAGGTTTCCACTGCCATATCGACAAATTTCGGGCGAGCCCCATCCCGGAGGGCACGTTCGGACATCAACCGCGGAAAACGCTCCACGAAAGTTCCCATATCCGGCATGAAGCCCAGCGCGGGTGAATCAATCCGGTGCATGACTTCCAAGTGGCGGAGGATCCAAGGATGCTCGTAGTGGAAGGGCGCATGCACTTCAAGCAGCAGCTTGAGGCCCAACGATTCCGCATAGGGTGCGCAGGCCTCCATGACCTCGGGCGGTGTGTTGATAATTGCGCGGACGAACTTGGCTCCGAGGCGCTTGGCGATATCCAAGTCCTGTCGAACCGACGCGGCGCCCTCGGCCAACGTCATGGAGCGGCCCGGGTACCGCTTGGTGTCGATAAACAGGTCAGTGGCAATAGTGGTGGTGCCGTACTGCTCCATCCACTTGTCCCACTGCGCATAAAACCCCTCGCCCGGGTTGGGGTACCCAACCATCGATTGCTCGGGGATGATTTCCAGGCCATAGGCACCAATTGCCGCAGCTTCCCGAACACAGTCCTCCAAGGACATCGTCCGGAGGAAATACTCTTCCTGGTAGCTGTAGAAGCTGACTCCACGTTTGATCTGATGGGCGGTATTCATACCGCACTCCTCATGTCTCGGCGCACCTTCGCGCATCATTTCGCACCGACCAACGACGGGCGTAAATCCACGGTACCGGCTCACCTGCTATCTGGGCACCGCCGGAATGATCACTTCCGTGGATGCTGCGCATTGTGGTTTTCAATGCCGCGTGGATCCCTGTGAGGGCGTCTGACGGGTAGCGTTTTGAGCAGGTGCCTGCATCAAAGACCGCACTCATGTTGCGCCGATGCTCCCGGGCACCGTGCTCTCCAACAGGGCACCGCATGTCCCGCGAAGGATTTCCATGACCGCTCCATCAGACCAGTCCGCCCACGACTTTGACGTAATCATCGTCGGCAGTGGCCCCTCCGGCTCCGCCTACGCACGGATCATCCACGAGGAAGCACCCCAACTCAGCGTCCTTATGGTGGAGGTGGGGCCATCCCTGACCTCACGCCCCGGCGTGCACGTCAAGAACATCACCGAGGCACACAAGCGCGAGGCAGCACAGCAAGCCTCTCAAGGGCCGGAAACCTCGTTCGCTCCGCAGGCTTCCATCCCCGGCTCCGGCCGTCCAGGAACCTTTCTACTCAGCACCGCCGGTCAGGTGTCGGAGATGCCGGCTGCGGCCATGTCCAGCAATGTCGGAGGCATGGGAGCCCACTGGACATGCGCGTGCCCGCGCCCTGGCGGCTCTGAGCGCATAGCCTTCCTTGACGACGCCATAATGGATGCAGCGCTGGCCGACGGCGAGAGATTGCTCGCGGTGACCAACGAGGCCTTCAAGGACGCCCCGTTGTCGTCCGTGGTCCGCGAACGACTTGCCGCTGGCATTCACCGCACAGGTTCTGCTGCTGTCCAGCCCATGCCGCTGGCGGTACGCAGGGACGATGACGGGACCGTCACCTGGTCCGGGACCGACGTCGTTCTGGGTCCCCTCGCTGAAACAACCTTTGGGACCTTCGAACTGCGCACCGAAACCCTTTGCAAGCGGGTGCTACTGAGCGACGACGGCCAAGCCACCGGCGTCGCGCTCAGCAATCTCCGCACTGGTGCCGAATACACCGTTGATGCGCGTGCAGTAGTAGTAGCCGCTGATGCCCTCCGCACACCTCAGGTC
Source organism: Arthrobacter sp. R3-55 (assembly GCF_054161505.1). Taxonomy (NCBI): domain Bacteria; kingdom Bacillati; phylum Actinomycetota; class Actinomycetes; order Micrococcales; family Micrococcaceae; genus Arthrobacter; species Arthrobacter sp. R3-55. Next base: position 2,570,836 of record NZ_CP096423.1, read on the forward strand.
CTCTTTGCCTCGGGCCTCAGCCTCCCGGCATTGGGGCGATATCTTAACGACCAGCCTCAGGTCATCACCGCTGTCAGACTCCCGTCGGACAGTATTGACGCAGAGCCCGCAGCAGAAAGCGCTCCTGGAGCGACAAAACTTAGCGGAGTCTCCTGGGTGCCATTCACGGATGATGAACCCTTCCATGGTCAAGTCATGCAAATGGATGCCTCACCCATCAAGCTTGCAGATGACGATCAGATACTTCCCGGCTCCATCGTCGGCCTGGGCTGGTTCTGCGCTTCGGAGACAGTGCCCGATAACCGCGTGGAATTCTCTGCAGAAGATGTGGATCACTACGGCATGCCGCGCATGAGCATCCACTACAAACTCACGCCGAAGGACCTTGCCACCATCGAGGCGGCCAAGGCCGCAGTGACCCGGGCCGGTCAAGCGCTCGGCACGTTCCTGGACGACAGGCCCCCGTTTCTCCTCCCCGCTGGCACTTCCCTTCACTACCAGGGTTCAGTCCGGATGGGCCAGCACGACGACGGCCAGTCAGTATGTGGGCCGGACAGCCATGTTTGGGGTACTCAGGGCCTATACGTCGCAGGCAACGGTGTCATCCCCACGTCGACGGCATGTAACCCTACGTTGACGTCGGTGGCACTGGCAGTGCTGGGCGCCAGGGCCATCATTTCCCAGCTGGTGTAACGGCGGAGAGTCCGGCTGGCCGTCAGCGTGCGGCGGGCCGGACTCCCGCGTTGTCAGGCTCCCTCGCAAAAGGACCGTTTCAGCCAGGCCGAAGCACACTCCAATCTCCCAAGACAAAACAGACTCTTAAAGCACGCGGGAGTTGTGGTCGGCGTGCAATGCCCCCTAATGTGCGGGCATGTCCCCCACCGAGGCCAACGTGACCGCCGCCTGTTCCACGACTGACAGAAACAGTGAGGGAGCGTCCCAGATTGGGCGCTCCCTCACATGTCGTGCAAGCAGCTAGATCGTGGCTGCGATGCCTCTGACGTATTCAACCGAGCTGGCTGATTCGACAGTGGGAATATATTCGAGACCGACGACACCGATATATCCGGACTGGCGCAGCACGGTGAAGGCGCCAGGCCAATCAATCGAACCGGTACCAGGTTCCCCCCGGCCGGGCGCATCGGCAATTTGAACATAGTCAACAAGGTCTCCGGCCTCAGCGAGCTCACCTGCCGGGTCTTCGCCTTCGGTCACCGAGTGGTAGAGGTCGTAGAGGATGCCAAACCGCGGCGAGTTCACAGCCCGGGCGATGTGAACCGCTTCGCGGGTTCGATCAACAAGGGTGCCGGGGTGATCCACCCGGGTGTTGACCGGTTCCAAGATCAGCTTGACGTCCGATCCGGACGTCCGTTCGACGGCGTCACCAAAGATCTCTGCGAGCCGGTCGAGCTGCCCTGCCCGCTTCGCGCCACCGAAGCCTGTTCCAGACCCGAGGACCAGGCGCGGGCAGCCCAGAATCCTGGCATTCTCGACGCCCTTGGCCAATCCGTCAAAGTACTCATCGAACGTGCTCCACGGGAACGTGAGATTAGTGCGCGGCTCGGCGACGACGGAGGTAATTTCAACTCCCGATTCGTCCGCTGCCCTGCGAATCGCGTGCACGTCGCGGTCAAGAGTGTTCCAGAATTCGACAGCGTCAAAACCGGCGGCCGCAGCCGCACGAATTCGGTCGGGAATGTCACCCGCTTCTGTAAACAAGATTTCCACATTGGCAGAAAGGCGATAGCCCATTATTTGCTCTTCTCTTCGTTCGTTCGTATAGAGGGTCAATCAAGAATGTGACGGCACGGCAAGATCCGATATTTGAGATAGAACTCCCGATTCTTTGCCCAGGGGTATTTCGGTGAGGTCGCGTTATTTGATCCCGCCGGCAAAACCCTGTATGAACTTTTTCTGCGCAAACAAGTAGAAGGCCAGGATGGGAATCATCGAAATGATGACCGCAGCGAAGATGACATTCCACTTTGACACCAGCTCGCCAACGAAGCTGTACACCACCACGGGCAGAGTCACGGCTTTGGAACCATTAAGGAAGATCAGGGATGTGAAGAAGTCATTCCAGATGATGAGTCCGCCCAAGATGGCCACCGTGCCAGTTGCAGGTGACAGCAGGGGGAAGACCACAGTTCGGAAGGTTGTGAATCTGCTCGACCCGTCGATCTGCGCAGCCTCTTCGTATTCCTTGGGCAAAGAGCGGGCGAATCCGCTGTAGAGAAAGACTGACAGCGGCATGAGAAGTGCCGTGTACAGCAGAATCATTCCGATATGGCTCCCGATCAAACCAACGCTGCGCATGGCTACATAGACGGGGACCATGCCCAGTTGGAAAGGGAGGATGATTCCGACAAGGAACAGGGCGTACACAGCGTTGCTCACTCGACCAGGGATTCGGCTGATCGTGTAGGCAGTGATGGAGCCCAATCCGATCAGCATCACCAGCGATCCGACGGTAATGACCAAGCTGTTGAGCATGCCAAACCACAGGCTCCTGCTGCCCTGGCCCGCCATCGCAGCGGCGAAATTCGACCCGGTGGCCGCCTCTGGGAGTGACATAGCCGACGTCGACAAAACTTCACTGTCCGGTTTGAAGGCGATGTTGATCAAGAAGAAGAACGGCACCATGACGATCAATGCCAGGGCGATAATGATGACTTCACGAGTCAGTGTCTTGCGGGTGTATTTAAACATTGCTGCTCACGCTTCCTTCCGGCGCAGCAGAAGTATCTGCAGTAGTGCGAAGACCAGGACGATCAGCGATAGGACCAGTGACAACGCCGATCCATACCCGTACTTTCCGTTGACGAATGTCTCCTTATAGACGAGCGTGGCGAGGGTTTCAGTGGCCCCGAACGGCCCACCGCCGGTCAGCGCCTGGACCTGATCAAAGACTTTCAGGCCCTGAATAAGAATGAGGGTGGAAGCCACCACCACTGTTGGGCGCAGCAGTGGCAGGACAATGTACCGGAGGCGACGCCAGGTTGTTGCACCATCCACTGCTGCTGCTTCTTCGAGTTCAGCGGGGATGTTCGCCAAGCCCGCAAGATAGATCACCATTGCCAATCCGATATGCTGCCAGACCATCACTGTCACAATGGTTCCCAGCGCGGTGGCGGGGTTTCCAAGCCAGGCAGTCCGAAGGCCATCGAGGCCGACAGAGGCGAGAGCGGCGTTCAAGGGTCCGTTCTGATCGAAAATGAACTTCCAGATGTAAGAGACTGCCAGAGGACTGAGAACGACCGGCGCGAACAGGAGGGCCCTCAGGAAGTTGCGGGACTTCAATTGGCGGTTGAGGCCGAGTGCAAACAACAAACCCAGGAAATTCGTAAGGATCAGAAACAGGCCGGCAATAACGAAAGTATTGATGAGCCCCAGCCGGTTCTTCTCGCTGGTGAAGATCTTGGTGAAGTTGTCGAAGCCGATGATCTTGAACGGGCCAATGCCCTTCCAGTCCGTGAAGGCATAGAAGGAACCCGCGCCAACGCCGAGATAATGGAAAGCGAAGACCAAGACAACCGCCGGCGCCGCCCACCACCACGCAGCGGCCCGATTCTTTTGTCGGCGGTTCCCCGGTTGACGGCCGGACCGCATTTGCGGCTCGGCCGTCAACCCAGCGTCCCGCTCAATGGACTTGGTGAAAAGGCTCATGAGCGTGTTCCTTGCGTTATGTCTGCTGAACTTAGCCCGCGTAGGCTGAGTCCAGGTTGGCGAGTACTTGATCAACCGTTGCCTGACCGGTCAAAAGGCCTTGAACACCTTCACCCAGGGACTGGTAAACGTCACCATTGGGCCAGGCAAGAAACGCGAGCGGCACAATCTTGGACTTGTCATCCAGGAACGGCTCCAAGCCTTTGAGGGCAGAAACTTCAGTGCCTGCGGTACCCGGTGCGATGGACAGGTTGCCGTTGGCCTTGGCGTAGGCGTCCTGAACCTCCTTTTGAGCAAAGAACTCCATGAACTTCAACGCCGCTTCCTTGTGCTCGGATGCTGCGTTGACAGCCAGGGCATTCGTTGGGGAGGCTGACAGGCGGGTGTCGCCTGCAGTCTTGCCAGGAAAGACCCCAACCCCGATCTGAGAACCAGTGGCGAGCTTTTGAACGTCGCCAGACGCACCTGCAGGGGCGAAGAAGGCCGTGGACTTCCCTGACACGATCGCTGTGGTCATGCTGTCGAACGTTCCAGCTTCAACACCCTCTTGAAAGCAGCCTGCCTCTTTCAAATCAACAATGGTCTGGAGTGCCGTCTTCCACTCCGAATTCGCAAAGGTGACTTCATTCCTGGCCCGCTTTGCATTCCACTGTGAATCCTGGGCATAAACGGTGCTGGCCGCTATCTGGGAAGCGAACAGGCCTGCATTCGGAGCTGCTGATCCTGCCACGTTGAGCAGAGACAAACCGGCGTCGGAAGCAGTTTTACATTGCTTCTTCAACTCGTCCAAAGTGGTAGCTGGCTCAAGACCGAGCCCTTTGAGTGCGGTGAGGTTGATAACTTCCGCGGATGGCGCGAGATCCAAAGGAAGAGCCCAGAGCTTCTCGTCCTGGTAGAAGAGGTCTTTTGCGTTTTCCGGGATAGTCTTCTTGGCCCAGTCATACTCCGTCAGGTCCAGAACATTACCTGCAGACGCGAAATTCAGCACGGCATTCAAGTTTCCGCGGCCGGGCGCCCCGTAGAAGACGTCAGGTGCATTGCCGGCCTGCAGTTGAGTGCGCAGGACCTGGGGATACGATTCTGTCGGCGTCTCTTGGACCTCTACGGTGATATTTGGGTTGGCGGCCTCGAATTCCTTGACGAACTTCTGCTTGGGCTTTTCGGGGTTGTTTTCCGTCTGGTATCCGAATTTGATTGTGACCGGGCCGGATTCCGTGGAGGGCGCATCAGCGCCCGAGCAGGACGTTAGCAGCAGGGCACCGAGGACCGGGGTTGCGGTGATGGCGATCATTCTCTGCCATTTCTTAGTATTCTTCATTAGAATGTTTCACATTCCTTTCGGGACGTCATTGTCATGCCGCAATCAGCGCGGCTGTGAACAGGTTTTGATCGGGGCGGCCGGCTGAGGTTCTTTGAACCTTGCCTGTCAAGCTGTGATCAAGCTCACCCGCTTACCTGACTCCAGAATAGGCACGCTGCCGGGGCCATGGATATGGTTTCTTCATCGGCAAACGGCATGCTCGGCATAGGGTTTACGAATGACGATGGAGGATGCCATCACCACAGCGCTTCGACCCCTGACGCGACGCAAGAGCACTCCCTCCGCCGTGGTCAGATAAATAAACGAATCATCGAAATGCCGTTGCGCGCGGCTCTACCCAGGGTCAGTAGCTGCCAGTCAGTCAGCCTTCGCGGTCTCCGCCAGCCGCTGCTCAGGCATAAGGAACGACACCACAGCGCCAGCCGCGAAAATGACGGCCAGCAAAGCGAAAATTGGCAGAAAAGCGTTTGCATAGATCTCCGCCACACCTGCCTTCTGTGAAGCCGTCAAACCAAAGCCCGCGGCCGGATCGGTAACAGTCGCAGGGTCCAGCCCCAGACGGTTCCCGACGGCGCCTGATGCCAATTGAGCCGCGAAGAGACCACCGAAGACTGCGGTTCCAACGGTGACTCCCAATTCCTTGAGATAGCCCAAGGAGGCTGTCACTCCTCCAACCACAGAGTGCGGCATGGCATTCTGTGCTGCTACAACAGTGACTTGCATGAAACTTCCGACGGCCAGACCCAGAACGGCCAACAACAACCCCACCACGGGCAGCGGAGTCTCCGGCTGCAGAAGACGCAAACCCACAGCGGCTGCAGCTGCCAGTGTGCAGCCGACGAGGGGAAAGATCTTGTACCGGCCGGTTCTGGTGACAATCCAGCCACTGAGGTTGCTCGAAAACATCATGCCCAGCACCATGGGCAGCAGGATGAGTCCGGCCGTTGATGCCGACGTTGAGTAGACCATCTGAACGTAGGTGGGCAAATAAGCCACAACACTGAAAAGCCCCGCCCCAATGACCAGCCCCAAGCTGGCAGCACTTACTACCGGCCAACTGCGGAACATCGTCATGGGGATCAGGGGATGGTCCGAACGGATTTCCACGGCAATGAACAGACCACCAGCAAGAACTGTGGCACCACCAAGGGACCAAACCAGCCACGCCGGGGACTCCTGACCCGTGAGGCTCGTGGCAACAGCCACCAGCGAACACGTAAAGATGACCACCAGCAATGTCCCAAGCCAGTCCACCCCGCCTTTGCCGCGGGAGGTCCGGAGGCGGCGAAGGGAGAAGGCCATAGCCAGTGCCAGCAGACCGATGGGGAGGTTAATCCAGAAGATCCATCGCCAGCCCACCGAATCAGTTATGGCTCCGCCCACCAAAGGACTGACTATGGTCGCGATGCCAAACACTGACCCTAAGGGACCGAGGTATTTCGGTCGTTGCCTTGGCGGAACGAGGTCGGCAATGATGGCCGCCGGCAGGACGGCAAGGCCGGCTCCACCAAGACCCTGCAGCCCGCGGAAGATTGCCAGTTGAATCATGTCCTGAGCAAATCCGCACAACACAGAAGCTCCCAGGAAGACTGCGAGCGCCACCATCACGAGTATGGAACGGCCGAACCGGTCCCCCAGTCTGCCGAACACGGGCATGCCCACGGCCATGGCCAGGGCGTAGGCAGTGACGATCCACGCCATGTGGCTGGCACCGTCGAGCTCGCCGATGATAGTGGGTAAGGCCGTCGCCACGATGGTGTGGTCCAAGGCGCCTAACAAGACGATGATCAGCAGGGCCGCGTAGGTGGGTCCGATACGGACCACTGAAACGCCCGCACTCACGTGCGTCGCGGACGCAGGACTCGCCTCGACGGACGGGTTGAGCGCAGGAGACAAGTGTGGATCGGAACGGCGCACCGCAACCTCTTTTTGGCTAAGCCAGAAGACTGGCTCGACACCGGCCAGCTGCGCGTACGGGGAACATCCGCCCCGGCCGACGGACCCTTTCGGGTCCCAGCGTCTTGTCGAAGCTACCATCGCGGATTGGTCGCAGGTCAAGAATTCCTGGCATCGGAAAATCCGATAGGGCGCATACCCGGGAACTATTTCCCTGCATGTCCCACGGCACCGTTTACTGAAGGGGATCTCAACGAGGAGGAGAACTTCCATGACAACAGCCAATGCGCAGATTACGGCCGAAACGCAGGAAACCAGCCCGGAGAACGCGGCTTGGTTCCGATACGTGCTGGGCCAATACCCAACCGGGGTGACCCTCATTACCGCCACCAGCGACGCCGGCGAAGCCGCAGGAATGGTGGTCGGTACATTCAGCTCCGTCTCCTTGGAACCGCCGCTGGTGGCATTCATGCCTGATGTGCGCTCCACCAGCTGGCCTAAGATCCGCGAGGCTGGCTCGTTCTGCGCCAACATTCTCACGGCGGGCCAGCAGGACGTATGCCGCGCCTTTTCACGCAAAGCCGAGGACCGATTCTCTGCCAGTGAGTGGGCGCAAACTCCGTCGGGGAGCCCACGGCTGGTGGACGCCGCAGCGTGGGTCGACTGTGAGATCGTCGACGTGATTCGCGCCGGCGACCACGACATCGTGATCGGTAAGGTGAACGCCCTCGGCGTAGGAGCCTCAAAAGACTTGCCCCTCCTTTTCCTCCGAGGGGGATACGGCTCGTTCAGCATTCCCTCAATCATTTCCCCCGCGACGGCGTTGACGCGCCATGTCAAAGCCGCCGATGCCGCCCGCCCTGAAATCGAGGCTCTTGCCGCAGAGCTGAACCTGGAAGTCATGGTGAGTGGAGTGGTGGAGGATTCGTTGGTGGTCCTGGCGGCTGCTGGAGTGGACAAATCCGCGGGCGGTTCGCCGTCGCGGGTAGGTGTCTCGTTTGGACTTGCCGCTCCTTTGGCGCCGCTTCACGTGGCCTGGGCCGGCGACGTTGCTGAAGCCCGGTGGCTTGATAACGCTCAGGACATCATTGGAAATGTGGACCCAGACCTCGCCCGTTCCGAGCTGACGCAGGCGCGGGCCAGAGGATACTCCGTCTCGGTAGACGTAGGCGCTGCGGCGGAGTTCGAGCGAATCGTTCTGGCGCCGAGCGACAGCGAAGCCCCGGACCTGAGCGGGGTACTGCCAAAACTGCTGGCTCACCTTAAAGCATCGGGACCGGCAACCATCGATAATCCGGACGGCGTCACATCGTTGCACGCTCCCGTTTTCGATGCCGCCGGACAGGTGGCCATCACCGTGACCGTCAACGGCTTCTCCGGCACTGAGTCCGCGGAGGCGTTGTTGGAGTGCAGGGACAGAATGCTGGCAACCGCAGAAGCCATCACCCGCAGCATCGGCGGTGAATATCCTCGCTGACCAATCCGGCTGCTGACGGAGCCATTGACCGTCGGATACCGCATGACTCATAATTAGTATCAGTATTCTAATTCGTGATTTTGGGTCGATGACGCCTCAATAGCTAAGTCGATCCCCTGGACATCGGAGTTCCCGTGGTCAATTTGCTGACAGCCGACCTGAACCTGCTGGTGGCCCTCGATGCTCTGCTCTTGGAGCGGAATGTCACCCGGGCTGGAGCACGGATCGGTATCAGCCAACCCGCCATGAGCTCATCATTGCAGCGCCTGCGCCGGCAGTTTGACGATGAACTGCTGACCCGCGTGGGGTCTGCCTACGAATTGACGCCCTTGGCGCAGGTCCTCAAGGACGACGTAGCAGACATCCTCAGGCGGGTGGAGCGGACCTTTGACACTCAGGCGGTATTTGATCCGATGTCCTCCACCCGGAGCTTCCGGGTGGTTACCTCGGACTACTGCTTGACCGCACTATCCGAGGAGCTGATGCCCATGCTGCGGGAAGCAGCACCGGGCGTTCAAGTCCACTTTGACGCAGTGACTCCGTTCGCGGTGGAACGAATCAAGGATACCCTTCAGGCCGCGGACCTGATTCTGATTCCCAAGGGCCATTTCTCCGGGTATCCCCACACAGAACTGTTCACGGACAACTGGGTGTGCGTCACTGGATCGGGCACTCAGAACCGTGAGCTGACAGTTGCTGATATGCGTGACGCCAGATGGGCGAGGCTATTCGGTACCGAGGTGAACTCAACCCTGGCCGACCGGCGCGTCTACGACCTGCAGTTGGGTGAACGCACAGACGTTATTGTGGACACTTTTCTGATGCTTCCGTTCGCGGTCACTGGGACGGACCGGCTGGCCCTGGTTCAGGAGCGCATAGCTCTGAAGCTCGCCGCGGTGGCTGACATTCAGATCATGCGATTGCCCATCAGCCTGCCCACGTTGGTGGAATGCGCTTGGTGGCACCCCTCCAAATCCGCCGACCCCGGACACCAGTGGTTCCGCCGGTTGGTTGCCTCAGCCGGGGCCAGGCTAAAGCCCATCAACCCTCACGATCCCGTGAACGCGGACACTGACTTCGCCCCGGTCCCAGAACTATCCACCGCGGTCCTAGACCGCCCGCCCCTTGTTTCAACAGACATATAGGAGTTTCCATGCATTTTTCCCTGTTCCTCACGTCCCGTTCCCGCGGCCCGGAAGAGGATCGCCCCGTCATGAAAGCAATGATCGAACATGCTGTGGACGCCGAGCAGAAGGGTTTTGACGCGGTGTTCATGCCGGACCACCACTTCACCGGCTACGCCCCTCCCGCCAGTGATCCGTTCGTCTTTTCCGCCTTTCTGGCGGGCAAACTTGAGCGGATGCATTTCGGTTTCTCTGTGCAGACCCTGGCCCTGCACCACCCGGTCCGCTTCGCCGAACGCCTGGCCATCCTGGACCAACTGACGGACGGCAAACTGTTGGTGGGTGTCGGAAGTGGCACGACCCCCGAGGAGATGATCGGCTTCGGCGTCAACTACCAAGACAGCTCACGGCTGGCCAATGAGAACCTGGAGATCGTCGAAAAACTATGGGCCAAAAAGCCTGAAGACCAACCTGTGTCCTTCGACAACGGTCACTATCGCGGCGCCGTCGTTTCCCGCATCGTCCCTACTCCCTTCAGCAAGCCCGAACCCTGCGTAATGTCAGTTGCGGCTCGCCCATCGAGTGTCGAGCGAGCCGCCAGGAAAGCACAGCCGGCATTCATCCTGGCGTTCACCCCACCCGTCATTGACAGCGGCAATGCCTACGAAGAAGTCAAGCGGAACTTTGCCACTTATCGGACGGCGCTTGAGGCTGCCGGCCATTCTGAGGAAGCTATCGCTGCCGCTCTGGAGTGGACCACACATTCGTATCAGCACGTCCACATTGCCGAGACGGATGAGCAGGCCGCTGCCGAGATGGACGTTATCCTTGCCCAGTACCAGGAGACGGTGGAACACGAGTACATCGCCAACAAAGCGGCTGAGGCGATCAGCGGCGTGGACCTGCGCCCAACCCCGGATGCCCGGACGGCCGGCTACAAGGGAACCTGGTGCCTCTACGGCAGCCCGGAGACCGTGGCCGCCGAACTTCAGAAGTACGCAGACCTGGGCATTGGCAATGTGTTGATGGCCATGATGGGCGGTCCCCTCACCGAAGAACGGCAGCGCTTCACAGCCCAGTCCATGCAGTTGTTCGCTGACCGCGTCCAGCCCCTCCTCCGCGCCAACGAACTTGAGAAAGCAGCTGCGCTGTGACGGCCCGAGCAGCAACTGACACGGCGCCACACGAATCCGGCGAATCAGTGCTGGTTGGCGCCGAGCTAACTGGCGGCCTCAACGGCTGGAGCACCACGGCCAGCCCGGACTTGGGCGTGGAAGAGATGGTGCTGCTGGACGGCCCTTTGGGCATCGTCAGCAAAGCCATGGACGAACGGGACACAGCCCTCCTCATGCCGTCGGGCACAGCTCTGGCCGCCACCTGGAACCCGGACCTTGTTACCGAGATCGGTGAGCTCATAGGTCAGCAAGGCGTCGAACGCGGAGTTTCAGCAATCCTGGGTCCCAACCTGAACATGCCCCGCTCCCCCTTGACGGGCCGCGGCTTCGAGATGTTCTCCGAAGATCCGTTGCTTACCGGCGTTCTGGGTGCCGCGTGGGTGGAGGGTGTCCAGTCCCAAGGCGTGGGCTCCTGCGCCAAACACGTGGTGGCAAACGACACCGAAAAGGAACGCCGCAGGATGAACTCCAGCGTGGAGTCCATCCCCTTGCGGGAGACCTACCTGAGGCCGTTCGAAACTGCTGTGCGGCTGGCCAATCCGTGGATGTTGATGATGGCCTACAACCGTGTTAATGGCCTCCATTGCTCACAGCATGCAGAGCTGATCGGCATCCTCAAGGACGAGTGGACGTACGACGGCGTGGTGGTCTCCGACTGGTACGGGGTGGACAACACCCTGGACGCCGCGAACGCCGGACTTGACCTTGAGATGCCAGGACCCGCGACGTTCCTTGGTCAACGATTCGCCCAGGCTGTTACCGATGGCAACGTTCCCGCGGAACGTCTGCGCGACGCCGTCGAGCGCGTTACCCTGCTCGCGGACCGTACCGGCCGACGGAGCGGGCAGCCCCTTCCGGCACCTGCGCGGCTGCGCAGCGGAGAGGAACAACGCGAACTACTCCAGCGTGCCGCCGCCGAATCGTTTGTGATGCTGGAAAACCGGGATGGACTCCTGCCCTTGAACCCCGAAACGGTCCGCACCGTAGCGGTGGTCGGTCCCAATGCCGTGAACCCCTGCTTCCAAGGCGGGACCTTCGCCACGGTGAGGCCCCAGGGAGACGTTGTGACACCCCTCGATGCCATCCACGATGCGTTTGGCCCGGAAGTGAACGTGCTCTACGCACCGGGGGCGGCACCTTCGGCACCGCTGTCCCTGACGGAACTGGGCAGCACCTCCCCTGACGGTAGCCCCGGGGCCCTCCTGGAAATCCTGCTGCCGGCCACTGACGGGCCCGACCGCGTTGTGTACAGTGAAGTTCGCCGTGCATCATCGTTCGTATGGTTCGGCCCAGTCCCCGGGCTCGGCGCCGGAGTACCCGGCCGGGCAAGGATCACCGCGCAGCTTCACCTGCCGGAAGCTGCGCGATGGGAGCTTGGAGCAGGCGGCACCGGGATCACCTCCCTGATGGTCAACGGCACTAACGTACTGGAAGTACCACCCCCTGCCCCGGACGATGTCATGGGTGTGGTGGCCCGCGCGGAAACCACGCAAGTGCCTGTTGACTTGCCCGGCGGCGCCAGCCACGTCGTCATCGAAATGGCCTTCCAGCCCGGCCGAGTTCAAGCCATCACAGCGGTAGCCATACCGGAGACAGGATCCGACCTGCTGGCTGACGCTGTGGACCTGGCCAGGCGAGCCGACGTCGTCATCGCCGTAATAGGCGACGAACAGGGGTCTTCGAGGGAGAGCGCTGACCGGTCGACGGCGGCACTTGAGCCTGCCTGCGACCGTTTACTAGGTGCTGTAGCCGCCGCCAATCCCGCCACGGTCGCCGTGGTTAATGCGTCCCGGGCGGTGCTCCTCCCTTGGTCCGGCGACGTGCAAGCCATTCTCATGGCATGGTTCCCGGGCCAGGAATTTGGACCGGCTTTGGCTGCTGTCCTGACCGGCCGCTCCGCCCCCTGCGGGCGGCTTCCCTTGTCGTTCCCCAAAAACAACGAAGACATTCCAGGTTGGGGTGTCGGCCTTGACGTAGACCTCACCCTCGATTATGCCGCCGGAGAGCCGCTAGGCTACCGACACTTCGAGGCCACGGGCAGGGCGCCGAAGTATCCGTTTGGCTACGGTCTCGGATATACGACGTTCGAGCTCGAGGGAGCGCAGGCAGGCCCGGTCCCGCCGAACCCGGTCAGCTTCCCAGTGGACGGCGTCGACGGATTGTTCATTGAGGTCACGGTTCGCAACGTCGGTCAGGCTGCGGGCCGGGACATCGTTCAGGTCTACGGCAAAGCCCCGGGCGAGGACGAATCACGGCTGGTGGGATTCGCCACCGTTCATCTGGATGCCGGCGACTCCACCACCGTCCACGTAGTCCTTGATCCCCTCAGCTTCCGCCGGTGGAATGCTGAAGCTTCCAACTGGACCATCCCACGCGGAGAGTGGGAACTCCGTGTGGCGCGCGACGCGGGCAGCCCGGGCATCGCCTGTAGGATCGGGGTGTGACTCCTCCGGACAGCACCTACCGTGAGCCCAAGCAGGCCAGGAGCCGCGAATCGTTCGAAAAGACGATTGAAGCGGCCCTGGCGCTGCTCCAAGAGCGCGGCAACGATGAGTTCACCTTGGCCGAGGTCAGCAGCCGCTCGGGGGTATCCATCGGCTCGATCTATGCCCGCTTCGACGGCAAGGACAGATTGCTTAGCGTCGCCCACGACCGCAAAATGGACGACATCGACGCCGTGTCCGAGCACCTGTTTGCCCCGCTGCCACTACGGCCAGCCGCAGAGCTGCAGGATGTAGCCCGGGAGGCCATAGATCAGGTGATCGCGGTGCTGGTGCGCTATGCAGATATCCTGCGGCCATTCATGCTCCGTGCCACTCATGATCCCGCCATTTCACGCCGGGGCATCGCATCACATGCAGCGCTCGACGGACACTTCTGCCGAGTCCTGGCAAGCTGGCAACTGGCGACCCTGGACCAATCAGGCATCGACTGGTGCTTCAACGTGGTGTACAGCGTTGTGGCGCGGAGGCTAGGCCTCGGGAGCACTGAGGAGGGCGGTGGTGATCTGGCTTGGGAAGATATAGCCTCCAATCTCTCTGAGATGGTGGCCTCCTACCTGCAAGCGAGGGTACCGGCCGCCACTGGGCATGAGCCGGCATAAGCGGAGCGAATACCCTGTATCAAAAAGCTCGTCTTCCGGCTCGGGAAGGCCGCTGGGCATAGTGGAATCCCACGATCAGCCCAAAAGGAGAGCCGCATGCACGTACGAGTCAGCCCGGGATCCATAGCCCTGGATGAACCCGATGACTGCACCAAGTTCAAGGTATCACTGGCGGAGAATGCCCGAGCAGCGCTGCCGGAACTGCTCTCATCAAGCTCCGCTGGCCGACTGGATGATGACGGTGTTCTTGTGTCCGTGGCCTGGCTCAAGAACGAATGCGCCGGCCGTATCGGTATGGGTTGGAACTATCGCTTTGCCAACATGCTGGTCTATGCCGCCGGTAAGGGCTGGCTCTCCGACGATGGCAGCCACGTCAGGGCGCACATAGAAGTGCTCTGAGCGATGTGCGCCAGGCCTGAAGCCATCGCGGTCTCAGTGACGGCGCCGGCCCCGCCTAAAGCGTCCTTGCGGATCGCCCAGGAAGCTCCGACAGGCTTAAGGATGGGGCCCACGACTGCGTTGTTTCGCTCTTCTTAGCCGGCGGCGATAGCGGCATCCAGCGTGCCTTCGCCACTGTCGGCCACCGGGAGCTGGGTGGTCATGGCACCCTGGTAAACACGGAGGGCGCCTTCGGCCATGGCTGACGCGGCTTCGGCGGCGGTCAGTGATCCCTTGAACTTGTCCGTGGCGATGAGGATACGCATGGACCCATCTCGCCAACTTCTTTAGGCTGATCAGCCAATGAGTCGCGCAGCGATCGCGGCAACGACTCTTGAGCCCGGAGAAGACGCGCAACAACTCGTCCTAAACCTAAGGAACACAGCGTCAGAACCCATTCAACGTTTCCTAGCAACACAGCAACGATCGCTCATGGCTCGTCATTTCTGATTTCCGTTGCAGCCGTGGATAGAGGCTGCATGATTATTCTGAGACTTTTTGAACAGAGCCTTCGGTGCGACTGCTACGTTGGAGATCTGGGAGAGGCCCGGCCCTTACGTGCACGGCGAACTGCCGTGAGATCGGTAGTTTGGCGCCAGTTATTGTTTGCTTCACACGGCGCACCCTGGCAGATCAAACCTCAAGAACATTCTCGTTTCCGTTCAGTGGAACAAATCTCCGGTGACTACTATCGACTTCTAGAATATGACCCAGTCTCTTCGCAATCCGGGGAACGATCCAGCGGTCATGGATCTCAATATGCGGATATGCGGACGTGATCCTGTGCTCGATGTTGTCCAACTCTTCCAAATCATGAAGCCAAAGAAGGACCGCAAGGTTTGCCTGGCCTGTCACCAAGGCGCAGAACCGGGCTTGGTTCAACCTCGTCAGGGAGTCCACCACTCGGTCCTGATCGGTTCGGTTGACGTTGAGCCACAACACCGCCGCAGCTGACCATCCCATGAGTTGCTGCGCGAAGTCGACCTGCCAACGCACCCAGTCGGCGGAGAGCACGGCCTCAATATCCCGTGCAACTACCGCACTTGACCTCCCGGTCTCGGCTTGGACATCAGCCGCTGTTCTGCGAGCGTCAGTCTCGAGTGCCTTGATGATTTCTTGGTAGGAGGCTTTCCGCTCCACGCTCTTCGCTGGAGGCTTCAGATTTTCAAGCGCCTTGATTTGCGCGGGGCTGAGCGCTTGAAGACGCCAACTCGAACCCTCGAAGAACACCTTGCGCAGGTAATGGGTTTGGGTGGCGATTATCCCGGGTATCGAGGCTATATGCTCATCAACGTAGCGATCAGTTTCGACGAGGCTGGGTGTGGAGATAAGTACGAACAGATCGCGTGATCCAGAAGTGCAATTGACACTAAAGATCGGGGGCTTGTTGGCCAGCTCTTCAATCACCTCGCCGCGACGGCCGGATATGCAGCGCACTTCTACGAGCGCGGACACACCACCATTACGCGTCTTCTGCGCACCACTGTCGTAGCAGGTCATCCACGCCCGTCTTTCGGAAACCAGAGTGCTCCATCGCCGGGAGATTGTGGAAGCATCTACAGCCAGGACCTTGCTGAGCTGAGCCCAGGAAACCCGGGGGTGAATCTGCAGTGCGTTGATAATTTGGAAATCCAGAGCGTCCGCCATGAACAGGATCATGCGCCCTTATTGCTGGAAATGGCAATATCTTGCACTTGTGTGACAGAAAACACCCCGTACGTGGCGGCTCCCCTAGGCTTGAAAGCACATTCCTTGGGCCCCGGCTTAAGTACCCACCTAGGAGATCGAATGCATCACCGCGCGTATTTTTCAGTTGCCGCCGTTACCGCGGCCGTCTTCGTGGTTTCCGGCTGCAGTGGCGGCGCCGATGGCGGCGCTACGGCCGCGACGGACACCGTGAACATGTCTCTCACCACTGATCCGTCATCCTTTGACCCCACGCTTGCACGAGGCGCGGATGACTACACTATGGCTCCGCTTCTTTTCGACACTCTCCTCCGCAAAGACGACGATGGAGCCTTGGTCGGGGGCCTAGCCAGCAAGTGGGAAGCAGTCGATGCATCCAACTACACGCTCCAGATCCGCGACGATGCAAAGTGTGCCGATGGCACACTTATTACGCCGGCCGTGGTGGCGGCTTCCCTCAGCCGATTCGCGTCGCCTGAGACCGGCTCGTCTGGCCGGTCCCTCGCATTTGGAGCCGCGAAAGCCACTTTCGCCGCGGACGACGCTGCCAAGATCGTCAAAGTGACGCTGTCGGCCGGATGGTCTGATTTCCTCACCGGGCTGGCCCTGCCACAATCAGGCATCGTTTGTCCGGCCGGTCTCGCTGATCTCAAGGGCTTGTCTGCTGGCACCGTTCAGGGTGCCTTCTCGGGACCTTACACCGTGGAATCTGCCCAACCGGCTGTTAAGTATGAGCTCGCACTCCGGGGCGACTACAGTGCATGGCCCGCGTTCAGCAAACCCTTGGAAGGCACTCCAGCGAAGAACCTGGTCTTCACACCGATCAGCGAATACTCGACGATCGCCACCCAATTGCTCGCTGGCAGCTTGGACATCGGAGGCGTGGCCGACGAAAACGTTGCCCGTTTCAAAGACAACGATGGATTCACCCAGCAAAGCGCGGCTAACAACACCACGTACATACTCTTCAACGAACGTCCGGGCACCGCGTTTGCTGACAGGCCCGACCTTCGAAAGGCAGTCGCTCAAGCGATCGACCCAAAGGCCTTCAGCGATATCATTAGCGACTCGAGGGGAAAGCCGATCCTCTCTGTCGGATCGGAAAACATCAAGTGCGTGAACACGGATACTGCCCTAATCACGCCTCTTGACCCTGATGCCGCAGCCAAGGTCCTAGCCGGAGTCAAGATCCGCATTGTGGGCACCACCTTCCTGACGGAAGGAAATGAATATGTTGCCGAAGCCCTTCGCAAGGCCGGAGCCGATGTGGACGTGAAGTCACTGGACAATGGCGCGTGGTCTGCACTGACGGGCAAGGGCGGCACCGACTGGGATATCAACGTCCAAGGCGACAACAACCTGATGGGCACCTTGCCTTCTTCTTTGCTACGGGTGATGGGCCCTCCTTCCGAGACCGGAGGCCGCAACAAAACCGGCGCCGTCAATGAGGAAGGCTACGCGGCTCTCGTGGCAGGCATGAATGCCGTTGATGCAGAAAAGCAGTGCGACGCATTCATGAAAGCACAGACTTCCTTCCTCGAGCGTGTAGACGCCGTTCCCCTGGCCACCCTGCCGTTTGTCACCGTCGCTGCCAAAGGATTCAGCATTCGCCAGTTTGGTGAATACATGGACCCAGCCACGATTCGGATCGACAAATAGCATTTCCATCCCAGTTTGAAAGCAGCTTTGAGATGACTGAAAACACAAACCGGGGGGTTCAATCTTCAGAGGCCTCTGTCCTCGAAGCATTTCCACCGCCCAACGCTGTGCAGACACCGCCAAGGGCAATGCCTCCTTGGCTGTCCTTCGCTATCCGGCGCGGAGCGAGCCTTATCGTCACGTTCCTGGCTCTGGTGGTGGTGTCCTTCCTGATCGTTCAACTTATTCCTGGCGACCCGGCTTTCGCTATCGCCGGTGCCGACGCCGACCTTGCCGATGTTGAGCGGGTTCGCCAGGAACTGGGCCTTGATCTTCCCCTTGCTCAGCAGTTCATAACTTACATGGGCCAGGTGCTGTCCGGTGATCTGGGAACATCGTTCATTTACCGCCAACCCGTGGCCACCGTCATTTTGAGCCGTTTGCCATTCACAGCAACAATCGCAGTCGCAGGCATTGTCACTGTGCTGTTGATCGCCATCCCACTAGGCATGCTTGTGGGACTGCTCACCCGAGGCGGTAGGCGGAACTGGTTGGATACCGGGTTCGGAGTCGTCACGGGCTTCCTCGATTCCATCCCGGGATACATCGTGGCCACGTTCCTTGTGGTTCTCTTCGCTTTGGGCATTGGAATCTTCCCGATGCTTCCACCCGCTTACTCCACCAGAATGGTAGCTGAATCCTTCATGCTCCCGGTGGCAGCACTCGTCATCGGGCCGATTTGCACCGTGTCCAGAGTAGTTCGGCGCGAGACTGCTGTAGTTCTTGAAAACGACTACATGCGAACAGCACGAGGATGGCGACTTCCGGCCTCCAAGCAGTACGTGAAGTGGGCACTTCCGAACTTACTGACCACGACGCTCACACTGAGCGGACTGATCTTCAGCGGAATGATAGGCGGAGCCATTGTCATCGAATCCGTTTTCGCACTCCCCGGGCTTGGAACGGGAATCATCAAAGCGATTCTTGACCGTGATTACCCAGTCATTCAAGGCATGGTCATTGTCATCGGCATGATCGCCGCAGCGATCAATTTGCTGGTGGACGTCGTGCTTGGCCTCATTGACTCCCGAAACCTTGGAGGTAGCCATGCAAACGCGTAGCAGACGGATGACATGGAACGCAGGGTTGATTTCCGGCCTGCTGCTCTTCCTGGCTATAGTCGTGATCGCCGTCGTCGCACCCATTGTTTTCGGAAGTGCTGCGGAAGAATCTGGATCACGCCAAGGACCTTCGGCAGAGCACTGGCTGGGAACCGACACCGCCGGACATGACATGCTGCTCCGCAGCCTGGTGGCAACCCGGCTAACACTGCTCATGACCATCGGCGCCACGGCCATTGCCGTCGTGGCAGGGGTCCTGCTGGGTACCAGCGTCTGGCTCATGAGAGGCCGGACCCGGGAGGTCTGCCTGCGAGTGATCGACGGTATGGTGGCCTTTCCCGCCCTGCTTTTGGCCCTCGTGGTGGCTGCTGTCCTGGGGGCAGGAGGCACATCGGCTGTGGTGGCGATTGGCATTGCCGGCGTCCCGTACTTTGCGCGGCTGACCGGCAACCTGGCCGCCAAAGTCTCCCAGCAGGACTACATCACTACAGCCCGCCTGCTCGGAGTCAAGAACACCCGAATCGTGGTGAAGCACATGCTGCCGAATATGGCAGAGCCCCTGCTGGTGCTTTCAGCATCAACGTTTGCACAGTCGCTGACCGCAATCTCTGCGCTGTCTTTCGTGGGCCTTGGCGTGCAATCACCGGCGTACGACTGGGGCAAACTCCTCAACGAAGCGCTCCCATCGCTTCTGGCGGGTCGTCCCTACCAGATGGTGGGACCGGCTTCGCTGATCATCATGACGGGCATCGCCGCGATCCTCATAGGCGACGGTCTTGCCGCCATGGCGAATCCTCGGTCATCGATGAAGCGTGCACCTGCCTTGACCGTTTCCAGCGGAAACGTCATGCCGCAGAATGAGGACAAAAACTTGGCGGCAAGCATCAGGGACCTGCAGATCTCAGCAGGGTGCGTGCCCCTGGTCAAGGGGGTCTCCTTGGACATCAAAGAGGGCGAGATCCTTGGGATCGTAGGTGAAAGCGGATCAGGCAAAACATTGACCGCCATGGCTCTGGCGAAGTTGCTTCCGGACGGTCTGTCTTCACGGGCTTCGCAGCTGACGGTTGATGAGCTGGACCTCCTGGGCCCGGTTCCTGCACGTCGCATGGCTGAGACTGTGGCGCTGATCTACCAAGATCCAGGCTCAACCTTCAACCCCTCACTGCGCATGGGGACACAGCTCACAGAGGTACTGACAACGCACAAGGGGATGACCAAAACGAAGGCCCGCAGACGGGTTCTTGAATCACTTCGCATGGTAAGGATGACCCTTCCTGAGTTGCGGATGAAGCAACACCCCCACGAGCTCTCAGGCGGCATGCGGCAACGGGCGATGATCGCCTCCGCCTTGGCAAATGAGCCTCGGTTGATCATCGCCGATGAACCCACCACCGCCTTGGACGTCACCGTTCAAGCTGACATTCTCCGGGAACTCAAGCGCATTAATCGGGACTATAGGACGTCCATGATGTTCATTTCACACGACATCGGCGTTGTTCGAGCCCTATGCGACCGGGTGGTCGTCATGTACCGCGGAGAGATCGTAGAAACGATCGACGCCGCCAAGCTGACGGTGGACCAAGTGCAGCACGAGTACACCCAATCCCTTTTGGCGGCCACGCCGGACATCAGCGATCCCTTGCCTGACCGAAGACGTGCCATCATCGACTCCAGTGAGGGAGTACTCCATGTCTGAACCCCGCAATGTCATCGAAATCAAGGACCTCGACGTGAGGTACGGCTGGGGACGCAGCTCAGTCCAGGTCCTGCACGGCGTCTCCATGGATGTCCCCGCCGGGTGCACGGTGGGCGTCGTGGGAGAGTCAGGATCCGGTAAATCAACGCTCGCCAAGACCTTGGTTGGGACACTCACGCCAACCGGTGGGGCAGTCACGATCAACGGCGTAAATGTCTCATCCGTGCGGGGCGCCGAACGCTTGAAGCTCAGGAGGAAAGTTCTGCAAATGATCCCGCAGGATCCGTTCTCCTCCCTCAACCCAAGGCACACCATCGGTGAAGCTCTGGCCGAAGCCCTGGACCCACGGCATGCGAACGTCAAGAAACACCGGAATGTTATTGCCGAATGGCTCGAGCGGGTCAAAATGCCCGTTGACGCCATGTACCGGTACCCGCACGAATTTTCCGGAGGGCAACGACAACGGGTAGCCATTGCACGCGGGCTGATTCCTGAGCCCACTGTGGTGATCGCGGATGAAATTACCTCTGCTCTTGACGTTTCCGTCCAAGCCGAAATTCTCAGCCTGATCTCTGGCCTGCGCCGCGATTTGAACCTGACAATGATCTTTATCTCCCACAATCTCGCGGTGGTTCGGCAGGTCAGCGACGAGGTAGCTGTCATGTACCAAGGTCGGGTTGTGGAACATCGCGGGACGTCGGAGCTGTTCGCTGCCCCACAGCATCCCTACACTCAGTCATTGCTCAGGGCAGTTCCGGGGACGCCTGGATTCTCCCTCGATCCTGATGTAACGGAGTTTACTTCAGACGAGAATCGAGAAATTGCATGATCGGCGAATCCACATATCGCGGGGGCACGCCCGACTTTGGCCACAGGGACGATGAGCTGTTGCGTGCTGAACTCGATGGGATCAGCGAAGCCCTTCTGGACATAAGCCATGCTATCCATTCCCGGCCCGAGACCAGATTCGAGGAGTACTTCGCCTCCAAACTTCTGGTGGACAAACTCAGCTCGGAAGGCTTTCTGGTTACGCAGAACCTGGCAGGTCTACCCACGGCGTTTCGTGCAGAGTACACAGTCAGTGAAGGCGGCCCCACGCTGGCGTTCTTCTGTGAGTACGATGCCTTGGAAGAGATCGGACACGGCTGCGGGCACAACATAGTCGCAGCAGCCGGAATTGGTGCAGCACTGCTCACTAAAAGGTGGTTGATGAAAAATCCGCAGTGGCCAGGGAAGGTAGTGGTCATCGGCAGCCCGGGCGAGGAAGGCGGAGGGGGTAAGGCTCTGCTGCTGGACGGCAATGCTTTGGACGGCATCGATGCTGCAATGTTGATCCATCCGGAAGGATACACGTTGTCTGCCATGACCACTTTGGCCCGTGCCATGCTGGACTTCAACTTCCGCGGCAAGGCCGCGCACGCCGCAGTGAGCCCGGAAAAGGGCATCAATGCTCTTGATGCATCCGTTCTAACCCTCACCGCCATAGGCTTGCTGCGCCAACAACTACCCTCCGATGTGCGGGTGCACGCAATCGTCACTCACGGTGGCGATGTACCAAATATCATTCCCGAAACTGCCTCCATTCGGGCATTTGTCCGCGCGCCAGACACCAGATTGCTGATGGACAACCTCGTTCCCCGGGTTTCAGACTGCGCCAGGGGCGCCGCTTTGGCCACAGGCACCACGGTGGAGATCACCTCGTCCGCCCCACCGTATGCGGCTATGACGCCGAATCCAATCCTGGCCCAATTAGTTGAGTCCAATTTTCTTCGCGTTGGCCGGAAGCCCGAGCCTCCTCTCCGTCATGTCCTGCCAGGCTCGACCGACATGGGGAATGTCAGCCAGCACATACCGTCAATCCATCCCGTCATCGAATTGGAGGCCGGTGTTGGCCTTCACAGCAGGGAAGCGTCGGCTCTGGCCGGTAGTTCACAGGGAGACCAGGCTGTAGTGGATGGCGCCTTGGTCCTGGCGATGACAGCCGTTCAGCTGCTGGGTTCGCCGGACCTGGTCCACCAGATGAAGGCCGCTTTCAGTGAAGGGAACCAGCCACGAGACGCCCCGGGCTGACCCCCTAGCTTTCCTGTCATTACCGGCGGCCCGGTCCAGTCACTTCAGTGAATTGCGGACTCCGCCGGTTGATCCTTCATGCCCAATTCCTTCAAAGTCACTGGCCAGCCCTATCTTCGCAGGCGTGGCAATTACCAAAGGCGCAAAGCAATGACCCCTCCAGAACCACAGATCCAAGACCATCAAACACGGCGGACTCTGACGTCAGAGCTCCACGAACCGGACGCTGAACCGTGGATTGGTCTCACTGAGAAATTTCCCCCCGAAGAACGTACGGTGCCCGCCATGCTTCTGGCGCAAGCAGCCCTCTACGGCGACCGAGCGCTGTGCTCCTTCGACTCCGGAGAGATCTCCTTCAACCAAGCAGTATCGTTGGCCCGGCGCGGGGCCGCAGCACTCGAACACGCTGGCGTTAAAAAGGGTGACCGTATTGTTCTTATATGCGGAAATCGTCCGGAATTCCTCGAAGTCTTCCTCGGAGCATCCTGGCTCGGCGCCATCACCGTTCCGTTGAACACAGCCTCCAAGGGGGCACAGCTTCAACACATTCTAGAAAACTCCGAAGCCCGCCTCCTCATCAGCGAGACCGAGTTCCTTGCCCGTCTGACATCGGTCTCCGTCACTGCCACCGCGCTTGAGCGCATCCTCACTATTCCAAGCGACGGGGACCATCCAACGCACGGCACTTCGCTTCCGACAGCACGGTGGGCGATTTCGCACGAATCAGTTTCAGGGCCGTCCGAAATTCACCCAAATGAACCGTTGGCCATCCTCTACACCTCCGGGACAACGGGCCTGTCCAAGGGCGTTCTCTGCCCCCATGCACAGTACTTTTGGTGGGCAACGAACAGTGCCAAGGTCCTGGAACTGCAGCAAGGGGACGTTTTACTGACAACCCTTCCACTCTTTCATGTAAACGCACTTAGCGCCTTCTTCCAAGCGCTGATCACTGGATCCAAGCTCATTATCAAGAAACGCTTCTCAGCGTCCGGATTCCTCGAATCCTTGCAGGCCAGCAAGGCCACCGTGACGTATTTGCTAGGTGCGATGGTTCCGATTTTGCTATCCACACCTGGCACGGACCGGGACAGCAACCACCATCTGCGCACAGTTCTCGCACCGGGAGTACCAGCAGCAGCTTCCATCGCCTTTGACAGCAGATTCGGGGTGGAGCTCATCGACGGTTTCGCATCCACCGAGACCAACTTCGTCATTGGCTCACCGCCCAGCCAAAGGAGATTGGGAACCATGGGCAAAGTCCGGCCGGGTTTCTACGCAAAAGTCGTCGACGAACTGGACAACGAGCTTCAACCGGGCGTGCCCGGTGAACTGATTCTTCGGGCAGAGGACCCTTTCGCCTTCGCCACCGGCTACTTCGGGATGCCGGACAAAACGGTGGAAGCGTGGCGCAACCTCTGGCTGCACACTGGCGACCGCGTCGTCTGCGACGAGGACGGATACTTCCGCTTCGTCGACCGGATCAAGGACGTCATCCGCCGACGAGGTGAGAATATCTCCTCGTACGAAGTTGAGCAGGCCATAGCCCTCCACCCATCAGTGAAGACGGCCGCAGTATTCCCTGTCCAGTCCGAGCTCGCAGAAGACGACGTCATGTGCGCGGTGATTCTTCGTGACAACGCGCGCCTGTCTGCCGAGGAATTGTTGGACCACTGCCAGCAGTTGATCTCCTACTTCTCCGTTCCGCGCTATGTCGACTTTGTCGAGGCACTGCCTGTTACCGAGAACGGCAAGATCAAGAAATTCCAGCTGCGCGAATCTGGGATTACCCCGACCACCTGGGACAGGGAACAGAACGGATACATCGTCAAACGTTGACGACCAAAAGTCGGGAACCAATTCCCCATCGAAGAAAGTTGCAGCATGTCTTCCCCGCGAATGAAGTACGACGGCGTCGCCGTCGCCGTGCCGGTCACGGTGCCGTACGAGAGATTTTCGAATAACTCCGCACAATGGTGGATCGCCAGAGCACTCAAGATGCTGTTGGACGGCTCCGGACTAGCGAAGCAGCAGATTGACGGGCTTGCCCTGTCAAGCTTCACCCTTGCCCCCGACAACCCCGTTAGCATCACGCAGCACTTGGGCCTTTCCCCGCGCTGGCTGGACGGAATCGCTTTGGGGGGAGCCTCGGGTGTGGTGGCACTGCGAAGAGGCGCAAGGGCTGTACAGGCAGGTGATGCGAACGTTATTGCCTGCATTGCCGCCGATACGAATCGTCCTGGTTCATTCCGGAGCCTGGTGTCCAACTTCAGTAGGTTCGCACAAGATGCTTCCTATCCCTACGGGGGCGCTGGCCCGAATGCAAACTTCGCCCTGCTCACGGACTACTACATGCGTTCCTATGGTGCGACGGCCGAGGATTTTGGGAAGCTGGCTGTCTCACAGAGGGAGAATGCTTCCGCCACGCCGTGGGCCCTGCTGAAGAAGCCGTTAACAATGCGCAACTACCTCGACGCCCGGCCCATAGCGGATCCTCTTCGGCTTTTCGACTGTGTGCTGCCCTGTGCGGGCGCGGAAGCGTTCCTCATTATGCGCGATGACATGGCCCAGGACCTGGGAATCCCCTTCGCTCGCATCAGGGGCACCATCGAACGCCACAACGCATACTCCGGTGACGTGGTCCAACACCGCGGTGGCTGGTCAGTAGACGCCGGTGAACTGTGGACCACTGCCGGCATCCGCCCGGAGGACACGGACTTCGTCCAAACCTATGATGACTACCCCGTCATTTCGATGCTCCAATTTGAGGATCTCGGCTTCTGCGCCAAGGGCGAAGGACCGGACTTTGTCCGGGCGCATGAATTCGGCGTTGACGGCACCTTCCCGCACAACACTTCCGGCGGCCAGCTCTCCACCGGACAGGCCGGAGCTGCCGGAGGCCATCTGGGAGTGGTGGAAGCAATCCGACAACTCGCTGACACTGCACCTAAACAACTCCCGGCCAGAAACGGAATCGGCGTGGTTTCTGGTTTCGGGATGATCAATTACGACCGCGGCCTGTGTTCCGCAGCTGCTGTCCTCTCCAGGAGCAACTCATGACTACCTTCAACGGGACGCACCCGGCACACGCCCGAAGCGTGGCGGCGGCGGGCTTGGTCCGGGGCGCCGCAACCGGGCGATTCATCCTGCAGCGATGCCAGGATTGCAGCAAGGTGCAATACCCGCCACGGGACGCCTGCCACAATTGCCTGGGGATTGAATTGGTCTGGGAAGACGCTGATCGGAGAGGGGTCCTGTCAGCGAAAACCACAATTCATGCAAGTAACGAACCCTACTTTCAGGAAAGACTGCCATGGACCGTCGGAACAGTGGCGTCCCAGGAAGGACCATCCATCCTGGCCCACCTGTTGAAGGGATGTTTACCAGGCGAGCCCGTGCTCATGGATTTGCGATTGGATCCGGCCGGACGTGGGGTGGTGGTTGCTCGGCCCGCAAACCAAATCTTGGCCTCGAGCACGTCACATTCCAGACCGCAAGAGGACGATTTCCTTGGCGACCCAAGTGGCATGCGGATCCTGGTCACCGATGGCTGCTCAATGCTGGGCCATTTTGTCATCGCCGGCCTCCTGGGACGTGGGGTCAAAGCGGTGACAGCGGGCTGTCCCGGAAACGAGGGTGTCTGCCCCGAGCACGAAGCGGGTGGCCGTTTGAACTGGATCACCGTACCAACCGACAGTGCTTGGCCCTCCCGTGAGTGGAATCTGGCCGCTCAGCTCCCGGACCCGGACAGTTTGGATGAAGGCCACGTATTCGACGCCGTCTTTGACACCACCGCCTGAAGTCATCACCCCATTTTCGTGAAGTCCTCTTCACACCAACTTACGCAGCAAGCGATAGGAGAACAATGTCTGTTCTGGCCGGGCTCACTGCAGCCCTTTCGAGTGGTTCGGTGGAAATCATCGATCTCACCACGCCCCTGAGTTCCGAGACCCCCATCCTGAACCTGCCGCAGCCGTTCGCGAATACGGTGGGGCTTTCCGTCTCCCCGG
Source organism: Arthrobacter sp. R3-55 (assembly GCF_054161505.1). Lineage (NCBI taxonomy): Bacteria > Bacillati > Actinomycetota > Actinomycetes > Micrococcales > Micrococcaceae > Arthrobacter > Arthrobacter sp. R3-55. The sequence continues at coordinate 2,597,254 of NZ_CP096423.1, forward strand.
TGAGCAATTTCGACGACGCCGGACCGGCTTGGGCGTGGAACGACGTCACCGTGGGCGAACACGCCGGGACGCACCTGGATGCTCCGGTGCACTGGATCACGGGCAAGGACGGCAAGTCCGTGGACCAGATCGAGCCGCACCGCCTGGTGGGACCGGTAGCGGTGATCGACAAGACCGCCGAGGTTTCCGCGGACCCTGACTTCCTCCTTGAACCGGAACACTTTGAGCAGTGGCAGTCTGAGCATGGGTTGTTCCCTGAGAATTGCTGGGTCATTTTCCGCACCGGTTGGGCGGCCCGCGGCGCTGACGCTGCGGCTTTCGTCAACGCGGACGACGCCGGTCCCCACACTCCCGGGGTCTCAGCCGCGGGTGCCAAGTGGCTTGCGGGCAACGCCTCGATCAGCGGTTTCGGTGTGGAGACCGTGGGGATCGACGCCGGCCAGGCCGGTTCGTTGGATCCGATGTTTCCCGTGCACTCGTTCCTCCTGGGCGCGGACAAGTATGGTGTGACCTCGCTGCGGAACGTGGACCGGCTCCCCGTCACGGGCGCCACGCTGGTGGTGGCGCCGCTGCCGATCGTGGGCGGCACGGGAAGTCCCAGCCGCGTGTACGCACTGATTGAAAAAGATGCGGTGGAAAAGGCATGAGCGAGCAGGTACGGGTTTCCACGCTGGTGGGTAGGACGCTGGCGAAGCTCGGCGTCGGACACGTTTTCGGTGTGGTGGGCTCCGGTAATTTTGATGTCACGGGCACCCTCATGGCCGAAGGAATTCCTTTCACCGCGGCCCGGCACGAGGGCGGCGCCGCGACCATGGCGGACGCGTACTCTCGGATGTCCGGCAAGGTGGGTGTGGTCTCCACCCATCAGGGGTGCGGGCTGAGCAACGCCATCACTGGGATCGGCGAAGCAGCCAAAAGCCGCACGCCCATGATCGTGCTGACCGCTGACACCCAGGCCGCCGCGATCAGGTCCAACTTCAAGATCGACCAGGACGGCTTAGCCCGCAGCGTAGGAGCTGTGGCCGAGCGCATCCACTCCCCCGCAAGCGCTGTTGCGGACACTGTCAGGGCCTTCCGGACGGCTGTGAACGAGCGCCGCACGGTGGTCCTGAGCCTGCCGCTGGATGTCCAAGGTGCCAGTTCGGCAGATGAGGTGAGTGCCGCCGTCGTGCCTGAGCCTTTAAAGGTTCGCCCGGATACTGGCGCCGTTGAGCAGCTGGTGTCGCTGATTTCTGCCGCGGAACGGCCCGTGTTCGTCGCCGGACGCGGCGGCAGGGGCGCACGGGAAGAGATCCTGGAGCTGGCCCGGCACGCGGGCGCGCTGGTGGCAACGTCCGCTGTGGCGAGCGGTCTGTTCAACGGTGACTCCCACAACCTTGGAATTTCCGGCGGTTTCTCCTCACCGCTGACGGCCGAGCTGATCAGCGGCGCGGACCTGATTGTGGGGTGGGGATGCGCGCTGAACATGTGGACCATGCGGCACGGACGGCTGATCTCCGCCGGCACCAAAGTAGTGCAGATCGACGTCGAAGATTCCGCGCTCGGCGCCAACCGGCCCATCACCCTCGGCCTGCTGGGGGACTCAGCGCTCACTGCCGCGGATGCGTTGACGGCCCTGCGCTCCGGGCAGTCCGAGCCGGCTGAAAAGTACCGCACTGAAGCCAACGCCCTGGCCATCAAGCAGGGCTCAAGGTGGCGGGATGTAGAAACCCCTGATCTGTCCACCTCCATGGCTATCGATCCCCGCGTCCTCACCCGTGAACTCGATACCCTGCTCCCTGCGGAACGGATCGTGGCCGTGGATTCGGGCAACTTCATGGGCTACCCCAGCCAATACCTCGCCGTGCCGGATGAATTCGGTTTTTGCTTCACCCAAGCGTTCCAGGCAATCGGGCTGGGCCTCTACACGGCCGTCGGGGCGGCCCTGGCCCAACCACACCGCCTGCCCGTGCTGGGTGCCGGAGACGGAGGCTTCCTCATGGGCATCAGCGAACTCGAAACAGCCGCCCGGCTGAAGCTGCCCCTGGTGTGCATCGTCTACAACGACGCAGCTTACGGTGCCGAGGTGCATCACTTCGCTTCGGAACACTCCGAAGCAGAGCTCGCCAGCGTGGTGTTCCCGGAGACGGACATAGCTGCAATTGCGCGCGGATTCGGGGCTGAAGGTGTGACGGTACGGACCGTGGCGGACCTGGAAGCTGTGCGTCCGTGGATCGCGGCCTACGAAGCCGGAACCCAGGACCGGCCTCTGGTGATCGACGCGAAAATCGCCTCCGACGGCGGATCGTGGTGGCTGGCGGAGGCGTTCCAAGGCCACTAAGCACTAGCCAAGCAGCTGTAAGAAAGACGGGCCGGAGGCTACCAGCTTCCGGCCCGTGCACTTAGTGTTGAACCCCCAAGTTTTGTGGGACAGTATCACGCGCTGAGGGTCACCCTCGCAGGAGTGCCTCCAGGACGTCCACGGCCAAAGGAATGGTTCTCTCATCCGCGTCAAAAGTGGCGCTGTGATGAGGACCAGAGCTGGCCGCGCCCACCATGAGGTACGCCCCGATGCCGTTTTGCTGTTGAACTCGTCGGATCATGAGATTAGCGTCATCGCTGCCAGCCAGTGTTTGCGTCCTGTGGATTGTTTGGACCTGAGGATGCTTTGCGAAAGCGTCGACGACGAGGTCGATCATCTGCTCATCCGGGCGGATTGTGGCCGATTGTCCCATGACGGAAACCTCGTGCTCCACCCCCTGGGCAAGGCTTGCTCCCGCGACAATCTCCCGGATCCTTGAAGTAACCTCCTCAACGACGTCGTCGTCGGTTGCCCGTGCCTCACAGGTCATGGTTGCCGAAGCCGGAACGATGTTTACACCCTCGCCTGCATTCAGGGTGCCAACATTGACTCTGGTATCCGCCGTGCTGAACCGGGGAATACCCATTATCCCGATTGCTGCTGTGGAGGCGGCAATCAGTGCATTCCTTCCCGCTTCCGGCATTCCAGCTGCATGAGAGGCGCGGCCCGAGAAATTAACCAGAAGCTTCCGTGTTGCCATCCCGCCCGTGAAGCTTCCAACAACATCTCCGAAGGGCATTCCGCCTGCGACGTGAATCGCGAGCATGTGGTCAATTCCGTCCACAACCCCTGCATCAATCATCGTTTGAGCGCCGCGGACGCCCTCTTCGGCGGGTTGAAAAAGTACACGGAGCGATCCCGGGAAACCTTGGTCGGAAAGCCGATGCAACAGCCCAACCCCAATACTCGTATGCACGTCGTGACCGCAAGCATGCATGGCACCGACTTTTGAAGCGAAACCCTGGTCAGCAGGAAAGTGCCCCTCAGCAACCGACTCGAACATGGGCAGAGCGTCCATATCAACCCTCAAGCCCCAGCGTGGACCGGCCCTATCACCTGCAAGATCAACGACCAGGGCGGTGCCGTTATCGCGAAAGTAGACGGCCCTATCGGGCGCAATTCCCGACTCGACGGCGAGGTCCGTCCACGCGGCCATCGTGTCCGCCGTAGGGAAGTTAACTACCTGGCTGAGGTTGCTGGCGGCGGCGCCTGAGGTGATGTTTACGGGCAGCCCAGCAAGAGACGCCTCTACCCTGGCAGCAGTGCCCACTTCCGCGAACGCTGGTTCGGGGTGCCTGTGAAGTTCTCGCCTCAACGCAATTAATTGCTCATTGTTCACTTCGGTCTCCCTCACGCGTAATGGTCACGGCGTTGTCTTGGAAGGCTCATGACAGTGATTTGAACCAGTCACCGCAAACTTTGATGCTTTCTTCAGCCGTGGGACGGTTCCCCTTGTCCACCTCGATCACAGTCCAGCCCGAATATCCAGGAAGCAGGGCGCCGAAAATCTCGTTGAAGTCCGTGTCGCCGGTGCCCGGTTCCGTCCATAGGACTCTCTGGACTGCGCTCTTGTAATCAAGCTTTTCAGACCTGGCGTCCCTGGCCGCGTCCATAAAGAGGTCCTTAATATGGACACCTTCCACCCGATCAGCATAATCAGCCAGGATTGACGTGACATCAGCCCCTGCCCACGCCAAATGGCCAGTGTCCGGACCGAACTTCAACAGGCTGGACGGTATGGCATCGAGCACGGAGCGCGTCTCTGATTCTGTTTCTATCCAGGTCCCCACGTGGGGATGGAGGGCTGGAACCACCCCGGCTGCGGTCACAACCTCAGCTGCGGTTCCCACGTAGTCGATAATAATGTTCATCCTGTCATCCGAATACTGATGCCCAACAGCCGAATGCTGATCTACGCGTGCGCTGCCCAAGGCCATACCCAGCGCGAGAAATGACAGCTCGCTGCCTGCGGCAGCGTTTGCCTCCGCTGTGGCCTTACTACGCCGCAAGTGTTCCGTGCGAAGTTCGGGGTCGTCGGACCACCTAAGTCCAACGTATCCCGGTCCCGCAGCAAGCCCAGCGCTCTCAAGTTTCTTGCGATACGTGTCAGGGGACATTCCCGCCGGCACGGCGCAGTGGACAAACTCGAAGCCTTGAGAGGCGATGTAGTCCAATTGCTGCTCCAACGGTGGGGCGATGCTGGGGTCGATCCAGCCATCGTCCGTGGCCATGTACTGGAGAGGGTTAAGGGCAATGCGGTTCCTATTGATGTTCATCATTTTCCTTGTTCCATCCGGCCCGCTCGTATCTCTGCGGGTTTTTTACTGGCTTCTTTTCAATATTGAAAGAAACTAAGATTGTTCACCAGATGCCGGGATAAATTTGATATCGAACAAAGGATGAAACTTGCAGATTCTTGGGCATGAAGGAAGTAATGGTTTGATTCTTGTACCGGTAGTGATGGGACAAGCAACCAGCCGCGCAGGTATTGCTCGCATCACGGGCTTGGCGAGATCGACGGTGGGCATATACGTAGACCGGATGATCACCCAAGGTTGGCTCGTTGAGAGTGCCGAATTGAACAGGGGCAGTGGGCGTCCCTCACGGCGTCTGAAACTGGGCGAAAAGGCCGGCGTGGTGGCCGTCGTTGAGCTTGACTCAACCTCTGCGCACATTGCCGTATTGGACTTGGGCTCAACCATACTGGCGCGAAAGTCCGTACCCACACGGCCGATGGCCTCCGTGCAGGATGCCACTGGCCACGTTGTTTCCTCCATAAAGGAAGTGCTCAGTAGCGTTGGACAAAATGACGGCCTTCGTTGGCTGGTCCTTGGTGTTCCTTCTCCGGTAGATGCGCTCCGCGATGTTGCCGAGTCCGTGTCGCGGTCCGGTTACTGGTGGGATGGCGTGAAGTTGCGGGATGAGATTGTGCTCCACACTGATGTTCCCGTGACCATGGAGAATGATGCCAACCTACGTGCCATCTGCGAATCGACGAATGCTCCGGGGGCTGGTCCCATGATTTACGTTCACCTCTCCACAGGGATAGGAGCCGGAATCATAGGCGCCGATGGTGAGCTCTACCGGGGTGCAGACGGCGTTGCGGGAGATATCGGGCATCAGAGAATTGGAAACAGGTCCGTGAAACTGTGTGCCTGCGGCCGCAGAGGATGCCTCGGGGAAAAAGTTACCCGACGCTCAGTGCTTGCGGATTTAGGCCTCCTGGATGAGAAGGATCAGGAATCCGGAATGGCGGCACTGAGACTCAGGCTTCGGCAGGGTGACCCGGCCACCTTGGACCGGGTTCGCGAGTATGCGTCACTGGCAGGCGAACTCATTGCCTCCGCTGCCAACTTCTACAATCCGAGAACCGTCATCCTGGGCGGCGATATGGCGTACCTGGGTGACGAGGTACTCTCTGGAGTGCGGGCGGCGATTTATGAACACTCACTGCCGATCATAAGTCGCGGCCTATCGGTCAAACTGTCAACGCAGCGATCGGATGGAGGGTTCATTGGGGGCGGTCAACTAGCTGCCCGGGTAGTGCTGGACACCATGACGCTTGGTACTCCGACGGTGGCAAATAGACCGTCCACCGCTGGGTAGTCGCTATAGCCACCCTCGATCCGCAGAGACTTCGTCGGGCTAGCTTCTGGTCCGGTACAAGAGCCGCGCGAGCAGCCGGCGAAGTTGAGACATGATGCCTAAATTACGATCCGTTGGGCTGCAGCGGCCAATGCGCGAACATTGGAGCAAAAACACTCTGACGAGGAGTATTCCGTGCCGTGTGACATACAAACCAAGCCTACCGGGAAGCAAAGATCCCAAACGTCGAGAGTGCGGCGATGCGTACTGCGTGGGCAGGCTTGTTTTGTCCAAGTTTTCAGGCAGATTCTCGGATTACTAGGGAGGTAGGCACCGTGACGGAGGCCATGGCGCCTCCATCGAGGCCTATCTTCAACTGAACGACCATCTGACGTGCGACATCGGCGAGTGATTGTCGAACAGTTGTCAGTTGCGGGCTGGTTTGCTCTGCAATGGTTGAGTCATCGAATCCGGCCAGTGCGATCTGACCTGGAACGGGGATGCGTGACTCGTGCAGGACGTCCAGAGCGCCCGCTGCGAGGAGGTCAGAGGCTGCAAATACTGAGTCGATGCCGGGGTGTTTAGTGAGTAGCCTTTGCATTGCCGCTCTTCCGGCAGCGCGTGAGTACTCGCCAGCATCAATGATCCGGTCCTTCTGAACGAGGCCGGGCGCCGCATCTGTAAAGGCAGCGACGCGCGACTGTGTGCCGCTGGTTTCGAGATGGCTGGCGATTACGGCGGTCTGGCGATAACCCCGGGCGACAAAGTGGCGTGCTAGTTGCCGCGCTCCCGGAGCATCGTCCGCGGCGACGAACGGCAGAGGGTCCTCGCCGGAGAATGGATGCCCACAGGCAATTGCCGGCATGCGGTGATTCGTCAGCAGCGCGGTCAGCTCATCATTTTCCCCTTCTCCTACAGAGACGAGGATGACGCCGTCGACGTGTCCTGCGTTGACGAAACGTGCCACCCGGGCGCGCTCGGATGGTGATGCGGCCGTGAGGAGCATCGGAGCATAGTCATGTTTGGCCAGCTCCTCGCCAACAACTTGGAGTAGGACCGCGTAGTTCGGATCCTCGAACAAGCGCACCGGCGGGGCGCCCAGGACGAAGGCAATGAGTCCTGTCCGGCTGTTGACGAGCGATCTTGCACTGGCGCTTGCTACGAAACCAGTGGATTCAACAGCTTCCAGGACGGCCGCGCGGGTCTTGGCACTTACCCAGTCATGTCCGTTGATTACCCGCGAAACAGTGCCGTTGGAGACCCCGGCAACCCGCGCGACATCTTGGATCGTCACGGCCCGGCCAGGCCTTCTTGGCCTTGGCTTGGTGAGCGCCCGCTCTTCCATGGAACTCCCTCGTTTATCCATCATCCTTCGATCAGCCCACTACACCAACCACTAGACCGGGCCCGATTCTGCAACCGCTTTCAGCCTATACCCGACATCTTGCAGCCCAACGTTGTCAATGCCCTGTGAAGTGGCTGACATCCAGAGAAGCTTCAACTCAAGCGTTTTTAGTAGACATGTGTCTCTTTTTCAACGTCGACATCGGAGTAAAATTCCTGTGAAATCAACCGGAACCCTGACTGCCGCAGTTGCCGCGGTCCTCACTGCGGCAGGAGCTGCGATGTCCACCGTCCCAGCGCCTGCCGAAGACAGCGGCGCTACCGCCATCGAAAGCGTCGTGGTAAACGCCGACTACACGCAGGTCATTAACCCGACGGCGAAGCCGTCACTGTTTGGATTGGCGAATGAGCCGAGCCGGGCGCATCAGGATGCGGTGTACCCGCTGTTCCAGCGGGTGGGTGTGAAGCTTCAACGAGGCACCATTCACATGGACCGTTTGTTCACCGACAAATTCCCCAATATGACCGTTCAGGACTACCTGAGCAACGTTGGGGAAGTGCAGAACCCTGACAATTGGGACTGGAGCATTCTTTCCTGGCTGGACCAGGCCAAGGCCCGTGGAATCACTACCCAAATGAACATCCTTCAGGCTCCCGCCTGGCTGACGTTTAGCGGAACGAACAGCGGGATCCCGAAAGATTGGAGTATTTGGCAGGACATAGTCCGCAAGGTAGTTGAACGCAATGCGGCCAAAATCGACCAGATTGACATCTTGAATGAGCCCATGACTTCCCCGATGGTTACCCGCGCGGGAAGCCCCTACCGTTCCCAGCAGTCCGCTGCCGCGGATCTATACCTATACACGGTCAAAGCGATCCGCTCGGTGAACCAGAGTGTCATCGTCGGCGGCGACGGTGACGACAAGCAGGGCGGCGACTTCGGAGCGATGGGGACCATTCTGCGCGATCCCCGGCTGTCGCCAACCGACATCCAGTTCGTCTCCTTCCACGTGTACTCCCCTGATGTTGTCGCCAACGCCAAACTCCCCGAGCTGAAGGCACTTCTGGAGGCAACCGGTCACGCCGGCATTCCCATTTATCTCAACGAGTGGAACCATAACTACTTCGGTGACACCACGGCACCGCAGGTTGTTGGACGGCAGGCAACAACCTTTGTTGCTAGTACTCTGATCAATCTCGCCAACCAGCCGATCATCACTGGTGCGGGCTTCATGTCCTCCGTTCCGGGCAACGTCGAGCTGGATCCGGTCGAGAATTGCCCTGGCTGCATCATCAATCAGGCGATCTACGATTGGAACGGCGACTCAGCAGCCCTTTGGCCTCAAGCCCGCGCCTACCGGTTGATGTCTGTTGACGCCGGTCTCGGTGACGGTGAATTTTCCACCGTGGCAACCACCGCCGGTGGGTTGACCAACGCCGTTGCCTTCACCAATGTGCATGGCCAGAAGGGCGTGATCCTGGTCAATGACACGGCGTCCCCCAAGGAAGTTGATGCAACACTGGAGGCCACCGGTTACACCGCGAAGAACGTCACCGTAAGGGTCTACACGGCCGATACGGGGTTGAACACCGGTGACCTGCCGACGCATGCCAACCCTGCTGCGGTGAAGGCTGGGAACGTGACAGTGCATGATGTTGCCGTTCCTGCTTTCTCGGCAGTGGCTGTGGTCCTGGATGACAGCGGAACGTCCTCTTCGGCGGCCAACGCCGGCTAGAGCATCCGATCACGCAAAGGAATCCCAGTTCCGATTCCGTCGGGACGGAGACTCCATTGCTTCTATGGGTCCGGTTGCTATGCCGGCTGCTCGATCGGATTCCTGGCATCGCTCGTCCGCCGGGCGGCATTGACGTCCCGGCCGAAGGTTATTTCGACGTGAGGTGGAGCGTCGTAGGTCAGCTCGACGGTGCTCCCGTTGCGGTGCCATTGGATATCGAAAAGTCCGGCAGGTGAATCGAAGCGCAGAGATGCCGACGGTATCGACAGAGGTGCCGGGTCGATGACGACTTTTCTCCAGCCGATATCGCTCCTGTCCCTGCGCAGTCCTCCGGCCCGACCGACGATCCATTCGTCGATGGCGCTGAGCATGAAGTGGTTTTGGGAAGCGACGCCCTCGGTGGCGGTGTTGGCTTGCCATGATTCCGTGAGCGAGGTGGCACCGGAGGCGATCTGGTGTCCGTAGCCGGCTATGTCTTCCCGCCGGATCAGATTGTAGATCAGGGCATCGTGGCCCCGGTCGGACAGCGCGCTGATCAGCGACGGGAGGGCGATTTCGCCAACGGTGATGGATTGCCCGGCGGACTCAATGCTGGCGACCAGTTGGCTGAACACGTGGGTTTCTTCGCCTGGTTGCAAAGCGCGTGAATCGAGGGCAAGAGCGTGGCAAGCCTGGCTGCCTGTTCCCCACCGGCCGGATTCTTCGTTGAAGAACCCTTCCCGCCATCTGGTCCAGACCTCATCAGCCCGTTGCTGCCGCGCGTGGGCGGCGGGGACATCGCCGAGAGCTGTGGCAAGTCTTGCCGCTGTGTCCAGTGCTCGCGCCCAGCCCCACGTGGCGACGAGCGCTACGGGGGTTGATTCGTCGATCTCGACCCAGTCACCGAGGCCGTACTCCAGCAGTCCATCCGTGGATCGGTCCTGCAGGTAGGCGAGGTAGCGTTCGATGGCCGGTTCCGCGATGCGTGCCGAAGTGAGGTCTCCGTAGTGGCTGTAGAGCTTCCAGGGGAGTTCGATGATGGTGCGGCCCCAGTTGGGGTCGTCCCGGAATGCCGTGTAGTCGCCGCGGGAGGGAAAGAAGTCAAAAACGACTTGTTCAGGGGCGATGTTGGGAATCAATCCCGCCGGTGTCTGGGCGGCGACCATATGGCCGACGGCGTCCTTCAGGTGCGCTTGGACGTCGTAGCCGCGAGCGAGGTTGTCGAAACAGAAGTGCAGTTGCTCCAACCACCCCAGCTTTTCCCGGTGGGGGCAGTCTGTGAAGACGTTGAACATGTTGCCGCGGACTGCGCTGTCGATGATGTCGTGCAGCCGTTGCAGGAAAGAATCTTCGATCGTGAAGGCCTGCACGGCTTTATTGTTGGCTCGCATCGTTTCGAATTGGACGGCATCTGCGGGTTCGGCGCTGTCCAGTCCGGTGACTTCCAAATAGCGGCCTCCGTGGTAGACGAAGGAAGGTCTCCACTCAGTTGTGTCGGCGTGGATGACGACCGAATCCCAGATCGGCATGCCCGTGGTGGACTGATCGATCCGGCCCTGGTCGTCCAGGAGTTCCGACGGCGCTACCCTCACCGTGGTTCCGGGGTTTGTTGTGCTGGTCCGGATGACCGGACGTCCGACGACGTTGACACCCAGGTCCAGCAAGCGCCGGCCGTCGGCGGCGCGATCTGTTGCAACCGGTGTGATCAGGTTACCGGGCACCACGGGGGGTGCGCTGCGCCAGAAGACCGGCCTTGCCGCGACCCTGGCCGAGCCGGGGTACCAGGCTCCCGCTGCAGTGCCGTCGTGGTCTTCCCCGCCGTACCAGTGGGCGACGGTGGTGGGTCCCTGACGTGAGTGCCATGATTCGCCCGTGGCAACGACGTCTGTGCTCCCATCGGCGTAGCTCAGCTCCAGCCGCGCCCGGGCTGAGGGCAGGGACGAACCGTCGTCGGAGTACTTGGTGTAGCGGCCATCGATCCGGGGCACGTAGGCCGCTCCCCCGCCCAGGCTCAGGACTAGTCGGTGGTAGCCGGGGGCCAAGCCTTCTGTGACGTCCCAGACGACGGCAGGTGTGGATCCATCCTGTCGGGCATATCCGGGTTCGAGGACGGCCGGCAGTGCCTGAATGCCGTCGATGGTCGGTTCCACAACGCCGGTGGCGGTGATGTACAGGCGTGCTTTCCGGAGTCCCTGACGAACCTCGATGTCGGTGGCGAGCTCCGGAAAACCCGTGCGGAGTTTGGGGTCCGCCGTGGGGGTCCACGCCGGATGAGTGATGGCCGCGGCTTCCCATTCGTCATCGCTCCATAATGGCGCTTCGATCCACCCGGGCGCGCTCCACCGGGTTTGCCCACCGGAGGTCACGCCCACGGACCACGCCACAGATTGCCGGGAAGACAATGCCGCGAAAGGCCATTCCACCGATGTCGTCCCAGGCACAAGGTTCAGGATCCGGGTTCCCGCTTCGGGAACAATCTCATCTGTAGCGTCAATCCGCACACTGATGGCTTCAACTGTGCTGGCCGCACCGCGGAGCCGCCAGGAAAGGAAAGGCGTTGCCGTGCTGACACCCAAGGGGTTATGGCGGCCGTCTGCCCTGAGCCCGTAGGCGGAAATCATCGTGCGCCCGCCAGCGCCGCGGTGGGCAGGGGCGAGCGGTGTTCTGTCCGGCGGCGCGCGCTGACGCTTACAGCCGGCTCAGCGCCGGGTAGTTCGGTGCGGGCACCGGCCGGGAGCCAGACTCGGGTGTCCAAGGCCAGCGGCAGGATCTGGATTTCCAAAGATCCACCGGTGGGGGCTATATCGCGCAGGTTCACTGTCCAAAGCGACCCATCACCAAAGCGGTCTGCAGTCTTCACCCCGTCTACGCTCAGCACGGCCACGTCTCCTGTCCACTCGATTTCGAGCACGGCGTCCGTGCCTGGATCTGAGGCCCAGTCAGGAATCTGAAGGGAGAACCGTGCTGCCCGCTCATCGATTTCGGCGAACCCGGGTGCCGAGGGGCGTCCGTCTTGTTCGCCGTACTCCGAAAGTGGAGCCGTTGCGGGGCGGATGAGCTGTGTTTCGGCTCGTTCAGGCTGCAAGCCCTGCGGAACAGATAGGGGGGCGAACCGGCCAGCGGCGCGGTCGAAGGCTTCGACACTGCTGCGGGCCCCGTATGACGTAACGATCAAATCCGATCCATCGATGGTCAGTTCCTCTGAGCTGACCAGCAGCTGTCGGGCACCGTTGACGTCGAGGACCCAGGTCTTGGCGGCATCGTCGGAAGAAAGTACCAGGAATCGGACTCCTCCCGCGGTCAGGATTGTCCGCCCGTTATGCAGCCGAACAATGCCCGGCTCGAGGAAACAGAGTTCGTCCGTGGAAGTGATGTCCGTGTCTGGGGCAAATGCCAGCTCGACCGGGACGTTTTTCTCAGCGGCGAGGACGACGGTTTGGATCTGTCCTGGTTCTTCCAGCACGGTAACCAGGGATGCGGTCGCCCACCGGAGTTCAGGTCCGGCCGTGGCGAATCCGAATGGCCAACGGGCAACTGTTCCTGCCGGGATGGTGACAGGTTCCTGGGGGAACACGAGGTTCTGGTCATGCAGTTCGATCTGGAACTGGACGTTGGCGATGTCGTCCAGGGGCTCGTGGGGCTGGCACATGGTGACAAACACGAAGCCGGCTGTCCCGTTGCTCCGAACGGCCCAACGCAGCGTGCGGGCGTCATCAACCCCCGAGGGCAGGACTTCCGGGAGCGTGGAAGGCATCTGGGCAAGGCGATCCCCGACAGCGGACAAGAATGCGTGCTGCAGCCGCAGCGGCGCGTGCGCCTGACCGGTCCGTCCGCTGGCGCCGACCGGTGCATGGAAGTCGTAATCGAACTGGGGCATGTCATTGGGGTACCCCGTGGCGTGGCTTTCCTGCATGTCCGGGGCCGGGTTAAGGCCTCCTGCGTACATGTAGTAGCCCTGCCAGGCTGATCCGTTTCCCAGTTTGTTGTTCGCCACGGCAGCGATTTGGTCCCCAGTCAGCAAAGGCCTTCGGTGATAGGCGGTAGCCATCCCGCCGCCGAGTTCGCAGGTAACCGGGGGGAACGCCTCTGACGGGGAACGGGGATCCGGTTCGAAAGCAACTCCGACGGTTTTGCGGACGTCCGCGCCGATTCCAGGGTCGTCCCAGACGTGCGAGAAGAAGAAATGCTCCCGGAACGTGTAGTCCCACGGGGCATCCGGGGCAACCCAGAAGCCGTCCGCGTAGCCGCCGAACATAGGCAGGACTTCATCGCCGGGCAGCTCAGCGCCGCCCCAGGCGGTGGCCATCCAAAGCGGGGCGGTGAGCCCCGCATTCCGGGCCAGATGTTTGAGCGTGGCGATGTGGCCCGCCTGATCGTACAGCTCGTTTTCGATCTGGATGCCGGTGATCGGACTGTCGGGACCACACAGCGATGACAGCTGCGAGCCGAGAGCGGCCAACCAGGGCCGAACCAACGCAAGGTATCCGGGGTCGTCGGTACGGTGGGCCACCGGCGCTTCCTGCACCCAATCAGGGAAGCCTCCGTTACGGACCTCCCCATGACACCACGGCCCAATCCGAAGCACGACATCAAGGCCCAGCGAGCCGCACAGTTCGATGAAAGCGGCCACGTCACGGTTCTCGTCGAACCGAGGATCTTCCGGAGTCGGCTGGTGGTGGATCCAGATCACGTACGCGGCCACCGTGTTCACGCCTCCGGAGACCAACAACCGGAGCCGGCGCTCCCATTCACGGCGCGGCACACGGCTGAAATGGAACTCTCCAGAGACCGGGATGTAGGGCCGTCCGTCTCTTTCGACGTATCGGGACGTGATCGCCACACGCTGGTGACGGTCCTCGGAATTGGACATTGCCGGGCGGGTCAGCGGCGTTTCCCACGGGCGATGCCGCAGGACGAGGGGAGAAGAAAGATCAGTCACGGGGGGCCTTCACAGTGGTGGGGGATCTGGAGGATTGGGAACTCAAGTCAGAGCCTACCTAAAAACGTTATCAGTCGGAAGGTGCCTGAAAATAGGGCCTTGACCAGCATAAGTGACAAAGGCTACAGTTTGAATCGTTCCAGAAGCTGTGAACGTTTTTAGTTCAATACCGCATCGAAGGAGATGACGCCGTGACTACCTCGCCCGCCGTCCGAGGAGACGTCAACACATGACCGTCACCGCCCCCCAGACCGCAGGAACGTCCACCCGGGCGCCAGCTCAGGCAGCACGCCGCCGTCGTAGGGCCATGGGACTGCGGCCCCCGGTCTGGTTTGTCTTGCCCGCAGTGCTGCTGTATGTCGCAGTGGTGTTCCTGCCCAACATCCAAGGCCTGTTGTACTCATTCACCGACTGGGACGGATTCGGAACAACCTGGAACTGGGTCGGCGTTGCTAACTTCGGCAGCGTCTTCGCTGATCCGAACTCGATGCGCGCCATTGGCAACACCTTCCTTCTCACCTTGGTAGTGACCCTGGGCCAGAACATCGTCGGGCTTTTGCTGGCGTTGGGGCTCAACGCCCGAATCAAAAGCAAATACATCCTCCGCCTGGTCTTCTTCCTCCCTGTCGTGCTGACCCCGATCGTGGCCGGCTACCTGTGGAAGTACCTGCTCACTCCCGGCGGTTCACTCAACTCCGCCCTTGAAGGAATGGGCCTGGGATTCCTGCGGCAGGATTGGCTGGGCGACCCGGATCTGGTCATCTACGCCATCTGCGTCGCCATCATCTGGCAGGGCGCAGGCTATTCCATGGTCATTTATCTGGCTGGCCTTCAGGCCGTCCCGGCTGAAGCGCTTGAGGCCGCCGCGATCGACGGTGCCGGTGCCATTCGCCGCACAATCAGCATCGTCATTCCGCTGATCAATGGATCCATCGTGGTGAACATGCTCTTGAGCGTCATCGGCAACCTTAAACAATTCGACACCGTGTTCTCCATGACCGAAGGCGGACCGGGGTCGGCCAGCGAAACGATGGCAACCATCGTTTACAAGACAGCGTTTACCTACCTGCGCTATCCCAATGCCCTCGCCCAGGGCGTGATCCTGACCGTCTTGGTCGGCGTCATTGCTTTCGTCCAGTTCCGGCTGACCCAGCGTAAGGGAGCCCTCGCATGAACCGCTACACCTGGCGTAGCCTGGCTCTCGAGATCAGCCTCATCCTGGCCGCGGTGGTGTTCTTCATACCGTTCGTCATCCTGGCTTCAGTGGCACTCAGAGACACCAGCGGAGATGCAGGGTTCCTTGGCTTCACCTGGCCGCTGAACTTTGGAAACTTCGGGACCGCCTGGACCCAGGCGGCGATGGGGCCCAGCATCCTGAACAGCCTCATGATCACCTCGGTGTCCGTGGTGCTCATCATCGCAGTGTCATCCACTGCCGCGTACACCCTCACGCGGAGCACCCAGCGGTGGTCGAAAGGCGTTTTTTACCTTCTGTTGGTCGGTTTCATCTTCCCCGGACAGTTGGCTCTGGTTCCCCTGTACCTGGCGTTCGCGTCGGTGGGTCTTGTCGGCTCACCGATTGCCGTCATCCTGATCAACGTGGCCGGGTTCGTTCCCTTCGCGGTCTTTCTTTATTCGGTGTTCCTCAGGGACCTTCCCAAGGATTACGAAGAGGCAGCCGTTATAGATGGTGCCCGCCCGTTGTGGATGTTCAAGGCCGTGGTGTTCCCGCTCCTGCGCCCGGTGACAGGCACCGTTAGCATCCTCACCGCGCTGGCGATCTGGAACGACTTCTTCACCCCGCTTCTTTACCTCAGCGGCAGCGGAACCCAAACAGCCCCTCTCTCGGTCTACACATTCGTCAGCCAGTACGGCGCCAACTGGCCCCTGGTCTTCTCCACCTTGATCATTTCCGTCATCCCCATCCTGATCGCGTACTTCCTGATGCAGCGCTTCATCATGAAGGGCTTCGCGTCCGGGCTTAAGTAAACCTCTGCTCTCCCAACTCGCATCACCCACCATTGAAAGTAGGCACCATGTCATCCAAGACATTCCTTAAAGTACTGACAGCGGGCGCTTGCGCCGCCGTCCTTGGAGCCGGGCTCGTTGGCTGTTCAACCAGCACCAATTCCGGGTCAAAGAACGTACTGACAGTCGGCACCAACGGCGGCGCCCCCATGAAGGCCATCGTCGCAGCCTTCGAGAAGGAACACCCCGACGTCACCGTAGAAATCCGAGACTCCCCCGAGAACTACCTGCAGGTGACGGGAACCCAGCTCACCGGCGGCACCGCCCCCGACATCCTTCAGGTCTTCCCGGGCAACGGCAACAACGTCAGCCCCGTCATCGCCGGTGGCCGCGGCTACTTCGCTGACCTCTCGGGAGAATCCTGGGCATCCGAGGTACCCGAGTCCACCAAGCCCCTATTGTCGACCTCCGACGGCAAGCTCGTAGCCGTCCCCATGACGTTCTCTTCCATCGGCGTAGTTTACAACCAAGGCCAGCTGGACAAGCTCGGCCTAAAGCAGCCCAGCACCTGGAGTGAAGTTATTCAGTTCTGCTCAGACGCCCGCGCAGCAGGAAAGGTACCTTTCGGCCTTGGACTCTCCGACGCATGGACCACACAGCTGATCCCGTACGCACTAACCGCTTCCCTGGTCTACGGGCAGGACCGCGACTTCGTGAAGAAACAGACCGAAGGCTCTGTGTCCTTCTCCGATTCCGGATGGCGCACTGCCTTGGATAAGTACCTCGAAATGGAGAAGAACAAGTGCTTCAACGACTCCCCGGCAGGCACCCCCTACTCCGCCGTACAGGACGCCATCCGCAAGGGTGACACCCTGGCAACCGTTACCGTCGCGGCTGAATCGAACACGATCAAGGAAACAGGACCCAAGGACCTGCAAGTGTCTTACGCCGCCTTCCCCGCCACGGACAACAAGGACGAGAACTTTCTCTCGGCAACGACGGGCCCGTCCTTTGCCGTCAATTCCAAGTCGAAAAATGCCGATCTAGCCAAGCAGTTCATGGCATGGCTGGCTTCCCCCGAAACACAGATCGCATACGCCAACGCCTATGGTGATACCGCAGCCATGCCAGGGGACCTTAAACAGGACAGCCAGGTAGCCACCTTGGTCAACGAGTACGCCAGCACCGAGAAGTACTCCACGTGGCCGGACCAACTATGGCCGAGCACCACCGTCCAGCCCGCAATGTTCGCCGGCATCCAAGGCATGTTCAGCGGCCAAGATACCCCTGAAAGCGTGCTCAAAAAGATGGACGCAGCATACAAAGACCAACCAACAGCCGCTAAGTAGGAAATAGACCCATGGCCATCAACCACCCCGTACCCCGCGTGCGATCCACGATTGACGACGTCGCAGCAGCGGCAGGCGTCTCGCGAGGCACCGTCTCACGGGTGATGAACGGTAAGCCATGGGTCAGTGACGAAGCCCGCCGCGCAGTTGAGGCTGCCGTTAAAACTACCGGCTACCGAGTGAACGGACACGCCCGAAACCTCCGCCGGCAGCACAGCAACTTGGTCGCCCTGGTGCTCTGCGAATCTGCAGTCCGCCTGTTCACCGATCCCAACTTTGCCGTCATCATCGAGGGCATCGCAGCGGTACTCGAGAAAACCGGGATGTCGCTGTGCCTGCTCATTGCAGGCACAGCGACAGAACGGGCCAACGCCATCGAGATGATCCAGTCGAACAAAGTCGATGGCGCGTTTCTGGTCTCCGCCCACGACGAATACGGAATACTCGAACAACTTTCGACAGCCAACGTTCCATTGGTTGTCTGCGGCATACCTGCCGGCGTGCCCGACACCGTCAGCTACGTCTCCTCAGACGAAGTCGACGGCGCACGCCGAGCAACCGAACATCTTCTCTCTCTCGGCCGGTCAGCCCTAGCAACCATCACAGGCCCCGCCGACATCGCCGGCGCCAAGTTGCGCCTCTTTGGCTACCAACTAGCCATAGGCAAAAGCACACCAATCACCGCCGAGGGCGATTACACGCGTTCCAGCGGATCCCTCGCCATGGCTAGGCTTCTGGATTCGGGCAACACCATCGATGCTGTCTTCGTCGCCAACGACCTCATGGCCGCAGGCGCCCTCGACGAACTCAGCAACCGCGGCATCAAGGTGCCCCAAGAGATTGCCATTATCGGATTCGACGACAGCTCGATAGCCCCGGCCGTAAGCCCTTCCCTGACCACCATGCGCCAGCGCTTTGACGACATCACCCGCGAAATGGTCCGGCTGCTCCTCGCAGGGATAGCCGGCGAATCCCCCCGCCACACACTTATCGGAACAGAACTCGTCGTGCGAGAGTCAACCACAGGATTTCCCGTCTAAACCTTTTCAAGTCACCACCTACGTGCCATCATGCGTTCGGAGTGCGAGTCCTTCGGAAATCATGTTGACGGCATGCGCGAGCGTATCCATCCCAGCGAGGATCTGGACGCTTCGAACACCGAAATCGAGCTTGCCCTGAAAATGACGCGCTGCCTCGTCCCCTAGCTGCGGTGCGCGTGCGACGTCACTTTCGCGGTCTTCCAAACTCACCGCAGAATGGACTACCAAGCACCCGAGATGAGGTCCTGGCGCTGTTATGACGTCCACGAAATCTTCGAAGAATCGTTTGAAGGCTTCCGCGACACGAGGTTCTTGATCGAAGGTATTCCACTCCGGATCCAAGAAGATGGGCTCGCAGTGATCAACGGCATTTATGAACAGCTGCGCTTTGCTGCCGAACGCCGCATACAGGCTCGGTGGGTTGATTCCGATGCCAACGCACAGCTGACTCACCGAGGTCGCCTCGTAGCAGTGCTTCCAGAACAGGTCCAGCGGCTACGTGTGGCAGCGCACACTGCCGCAGCTGCCCGCAGCCCCGCTCCACGAGACAGTCGCGGCGTAGGAAAGCTCTTCCCTTTCACCTTCCGAACGGTGTCATGGGGTTATACGAAATGCGCAGGCAGACTCCGGGTTAGCCCCGACGTCTGCCTGCGTAGCTGAAGATCGAACTAGCGGAAGCCGGATCGTCGCAGAAATCTTCCCACACCACCAACACGGCCTGGCGAGCAACCCGGCATCGCTATTTGGCCTTAAGATGGAACCATGCCCAAAGAAGTGAATTCAGTGTCAGTTCCGCAAGGCGTCGCAGAGTACGTCAAGGGATTGATCCGGCGAGGCGAACTAGGACCCGGAGACAGGCTTCCGCCGGAGCGGCAACTTGCTGAATCCCTGGGCGTAGCAAGGGTGAGCCTCCGGGAAGCCTTCAAGCAACTGCAAGAGGAGGGCTACATTGTGGTCCGGCGGGGCAAGACCGGAGGCAATTTCGTGACGGCCTTGAGCCAGCCACTTGCAGAGTGGCGTCGCAACATTCTGGAGCAAGAGGAAGAGCTGGACGACCTGACCACCGTGAGGGTTGCAATGGAGTCCCACGCGGCGACTCTGGCCGCCACACGGCGAACTGAAGACGACCTCGAGGCCATGATGGCCGCCATCAACCAACAGGCCGCCGCTTCCAATCGGGCCGAATACAGGCTTGCAGATTCTGCCTTCCATGATGCAGTAGCAAGGGCGGCAGGGAGTAAGCGGCTGGAGGCTGCCATTCGAAATGCGCGCAGCGAGTTCTTCAGTCCGGCGGACATGCTGGAACATCCCGATCCCGTCGAGGATGATCAGCGTCAGCACCGACGTGTGTTCGAAGCCATCAAGGACAGGGCTCCCCTGCTCGCACATGAAGCCATGCTGGATCACATTGAGCACACGCGTCACGAGATCCTGAGGATACTCAAATCTGAAACTGAACAGGTCACGTAGGGATGTTCCCTTGGTGAGACCTAGGAACATTTGCCAGGTCACGGCACCGACTTCCCGGGATCACCTGTCGCCCCTGCGTGAGCTGTGGCCCCTCCGGTCTTGCCCACAGATTCTTCATGCCCTGCATGCGCATAAAATTCCACATTCATAAGTGAAAGCCCACAAAGAACGCCCGGCAGGCCTCCCCTCAGGAAGCGCTGCCGGGCGCGGGACAACCAATCCAACGGTTGGATGTACCTCGTGGATGAATCCAGATTTAGAGCCTGCCGGCCTCCACAATTTGGCGAAGGAACTCACGCGTGCGTGGTTGCACTGGATCACCAAACACCTGCTCCGGAGGCCCTTGCTCCAGGAGCCGTCCCTGCTCCAAGAAGACGACAAGGTCGGATACTTCGCGAGCAAAGTGCATTTCGTGGGTTGCAAGCATCATGGTCATCCCATCCGCCGCGAGCTCACGAACGATGTTAAGGACCTCGGCCACCAACTCCGGGTCAAGGGCGGAAGTGATTTCGTCCAGGAGCACAGCTTTGGGCTCCATCGCGAGTGTCCGCATAATCGCTACGCGCTGCTGCTGACCACCGGAAAGCTGCTCCGGGAAATAGCTCGAGCGATTTCCAAGGTTGACCCGTTCAAGTAGCGCGTAGGCACGTTCACGCGCGACCTCAGGGCGAAGTCCCAGGAGTTTGATGGGACCGATGGCAACGTTATCCAAGACACTCATATGCGGGAAGAGGTTGAAGGACTGGAATACCATCCCCACGGTCCGGCGAAGACTGTTGACATTCACGCCGGATCCACTGACCACGTCTCCGTCAATGCGGATCTCGCCTGTATCTATCGGCTCCAGGGCATTGATGCATCGCAGCAGGGTGGATTTTCCGGATCCGGAGGCACCAATCAGAGTGACGACTTGATGCTGCTCGACCTGCAGGTCGATACCTTGTAGCACGGTATGGGCGCCGTAGCTCTTGTGCAGGCCGACCAATTCAATGAAAGACATTATTTGCTTCCCTTTCGTCCACGGCGGGAAACGCCTCGCGCCAGCATCCAATCAACGAAGCGGGTCTGCGGGATGGTGATCAAGACAAAGAGGACGGCCACTACTGTGACTGACGAAAGGTTGAAGTTCGCCGATGAATAGAACTTGGCCTGGTTGAACGCGTCCATCGTGCCAATAATGTTTACCAGCGAAGTGTCCTTCTGTAGCGAGATGAACAAGCTGAGCAGGGGCGGGATGACCCCCCGCACGGCTTGAGGCAAGATGACGAAGCGCAGTGTCTTTCCGAAGGAGAACCCGAGCGAACGGGAAGCGGACCACTGTGACGGGTGGATGGCTTCTATGCCAGCCCTGTATGTCTCGGCGGTGTAGGCGCTGAACGTCAGAGTCAGCGCAATGATGGCGAACCATTCCGGCGGCAGGTCCGACAGTACGGGTAGCTGTAGTAGCGGCAGTCCAAATCCCACCAGATAGATGACGATGATTGCCGGCACTGCCCGCAGGCAGTCGATGTAGGCAATGGCAATGGCCCGTACCGGGCGCCAGGATTTTCCAGGGGCAAGGCGGGCTACTGCCAGCAGCAGCCCGAATGCGAGGACGAAAATCTCGGTGATGACGGCGATCCAAATGTTCAGGCCGAAGGCCGCAAGGACGTCCCCGGCGCTTTCAGCCATGAAATCCCAGCGGAGGAACGTCTTCTGGATGACTGCGTCGTTTACGGTGAGCATCACTGCACCGGTGATGGCTATAAGGACGGCAATGCCAAGACCGAAGGTGAACGTTGCATCATGGAGCGATGATGCACCGCTCGCCCGGGCGTCGAGAATCCGCCCTTCACTCACTTCCTTGGACGCGCGAAGAGACCGACGCAGTGACCGCACTGCGATCCACAGCACCGCCCCAGCCAAGAGCACACCGACAGTACTCAAAAGCCAGCCAATAGCGTAGGGGGTGGTGCCCTCCTCGGCTCCATTCATGGCTGCTGCACCGAGGGCCGCGACTGCCAAGACAAGGACCAAGGCAAATACGGCCGCTGCCGATGAAAGCGCTCGACTCTTAGGCGGAGGGCTGAGACGTGGGGTCGCAGCTAGAGGCGAGGCAGCAACCGAGGTCACTTCACTACCCAGAACGGGACGGAATTGGGGTCAACTCCGAACGTCGGCTGAAGGTAGTCTGCAGCCAGAGTCTTCAACGTCCCGTCAGAATCCAGGTCGCCGATGGCCTTGTCGACGGCCGAGGTATTCTCCGAGTTGCGAGGAAGCACAACCCCGTAGCCCTGGTCGAGAGCTATCTGCCCCGTTACGGCCAGAGCACCGCCCGTTTCTTTAACGCTGGTCAGAGCGATCGTTGTGTCTGTAACAACTGCGTCGACCTGCCCGGCATTGAGCGCTGTGAAGATATCCGCGGCGGACTGAAAGACTGCGGCCGACTTGGTGGGCTTGAGCACGTCCGCCACCCACTGTGCGCCAACGTTGCCTTGCAGAACGGCGATCTTTGAGTCACGGAGGGTGTCCGCGGTGACCTTTGAATCCTTCTTGGTGGCTATGCCAAGGTTTGATGAGAAATACCGCTGCGAGAAGTCAAATACTTCCTTCCGCTTATCGGTGATTGTCACCGTTGCCAGTCCGATGTCGTAGCCTGATGCGGTCCCAGAGATGAACTGGTCCCAGGCGAAGTTTTTCAGCTGGACCGATTTGAGTCCTGCCCGGTGGGCAATATCTGCGGCCATGCAGTACTCGAATCCGCTCTTGACCGTGTCCGGGCTGGTGCCATTGGACCAGCCTGGGTTTGGCAGTACGACGGCGACCGTCAGGACATCGGGTTTCTGGGTTTTGAGCTTGATGCTGTCCGGCTGCCCAGTGACTTTACAGTCTCCGAAGGCGGAGGCATTACTGGACGAGCTCGAGTTTGCCGAGCCACCGCAGGCGGTGAGGGCGAGGGCACCGATCGTCAAGGCGACGGCGGCTAGGGATTGCTTCTTCATCTAAAGCTCCAGGGAGTAGTGAGAAAGGGCGGCGGTCTGCAGGTGCGACTTAGGCCGCAGTGAATGGACAGCCCATCTTCGGTGTAAAGGTCTGAGGTCTGGTCCATTGACCTTCCAACTATGAAACATGACACACTTTCAGGTGTCAAGAGTTGAGCAAGGATAGCCTCCACGGGAGCGTCGTATCCAATTGACAGGAGCTAGCGAGTGCCGTCATTCTGTTAAGGTATTTGGCTCGTACCTAATACCTAAACTTATCCACAACCATTTAAAACTGGTCGACACCGCTCAGGAGCATATTTTGGCCACATCTGCAACGAACTCCCCCAGGATTGGCATTCCAATCCGCCTCTCTGGCCTCAGTTGCGGAGCTTCGGACCCGGTCATGCAGGAGGCCGAAAGGGCCTTTGATGCAGTGGTCGCCCTGATCCAGGAATCCGGCGCTGAACCCGTCATTATCGGTCCAGCCAGCGATGCGGAGCTCGAGGCAACCTTCGCTTCCTGCCAAGGCTTCGTACTCCCGGGTGGTGGCGACGTCAATCCGGTCCTATTCGGTGCATCGGCCGAGGATCCTTCCCTTTTTGGCGTTGATGAGGCACAAGACAGCCTTGACCTCGCTGTCATCAGGTACGGCATAGACCATGGAATCCCTGTGCTGGGCATCTGCCGTGGAATGCAACTTCTCAATGTTGCTTATGGCGGTTCCCTGCACGTCGACTTGGGACCAAGCAGCGTCTCACATGTAAGCAAAAGCGAAGAAGGCGCCAGGGACTTCTCCGTCCATGAGGTGGAACTCCAGCGGGACAGCCGCGTTGCCGTCGCATTCAACGGTGTATCCCGGATTCCGGTAGCGTCTTTCCACCATCAGGCCGTCGATTTCCTCGCCGAGGGTCTGCGTATCACCGCTGTGGCCGATGATGGTCTGCTTGAGGCCATCGAGTCGGTGGACGACAACTGGACAGTCGGCATCCAGTGGCACCCTGAAGCGGACCTGCCTGTGCCAGAGTTGCGACAGCCGTTGTTCACCGCACTGAAGGCCGAAGCCGAAAAGGGGCTCCTTAAGATCAGCTGAAAAGGAGTTCTGCCCAGCGGTCCACTGTCCGTTCTTGCGTCTGGGTATCGTCCAGGAAGGTTGGTTAGTGGCCCCGGAAGTGGTTCGGCTAGTTCGACCGCGTTCGCGCCTACGCTGTCGACCCCCTTGAACCCAGAACGCCAGCACCCCGTGCTGCTGTTGCTTAAGTTTGGAGGTACGCCCGGGAAAGTCAGACGCCCGTCCCTCTTAGCCGAACGAGACTTTAACCTGCAGCGGGGTTTCGAAAAGACATGACTGGAAAGAGTTCAGCCACAAGATGAGGCGGGACGCCAACGTCGATGTGCCGGTCAGGTTCGCCAGCGAGCCGAGCGCGCTCCTATTGATAAAGGGACGTCTGTGGCCGGTCTGATTCTGAGTGCGAACTAGACTCCCCTCAGTGCGGCACCTACGGTCCCGATCAAAATCCGGGACCATAGGTGCGCCGAGCGTCCTGCCCCCCCTATTCGGGATTGATCACTAGCCGGGACGACGTGTGGGCATTCACAGCGCTACTTGAGTACAGCAAGGGGAAGTAACCGTCCTTGAGCCAGAGATCGTAGAGATCCGAGTAATGGGGGCTCCGGGGATCACCGTCTTGCCCCGGGGTGTTGATGGCGACAGAGCGGTCCCAGTCTCCGACGTCGACAATTACTCTGAATGAGGCACCTGTGGCTTGCAATCCCGTCGCAGGGGTCGGAGCGGCCAGACCGACTGTCTCGGAGTTACCTGACTTGGGCCGTGGGCCAATCGAGAGCCATTCCTCGCCGGCATCCAGGATTGGGTACAGGGGGTGCCGAATCATCGATTGGTTTGCATTGCCCCATTCCCAGTTGATCGGGTCTTCGCCGAATTCCACCCGCATGTCTGCTACTGCTTTCTCAAGCGTAGTTTCGATGACGGCGCCCAAGCGCTCTGGATCGAGCGATAGTTGGCGAAACAGCTCCAAGTCGATGGTCAGATCACCGATGACGTCCTCTTTCGGAGAAATGCTCATCACTGCGTCGGCAATTTCGCGATCCTCGACAAGACCGCCCAAAGCATCAGCAAGCAAGTACTTCCTAAGTGGGCCTCGGACCCATCGCTCAAAGAGTGTGGCTGGCCCGGATTCCGCGGTGATGCGGGCGTCCCATGCGCTCAGCATACGACGACCGGTCTCAGCCAAGTTCGAGCCGAACGGACGGTCAGGCAGATGGCGGCAGATTTCCCGTGCGGGGAGGCTGACGTAGTCATTCTGGAGGCTCATGCAGCCGGAGATATCTACGGCGGTGCTGTCACCCAGGACTTCGCAGATTCGTTCCATTCTGTAGGACGCATACCACTCGTAGGAGATTTCCACGGGGTCCCAATTGTTCGGGTCTGGCAGGTTCATTTCGTTTGCTGAGGCCACCCAGCCTCGTTCCGGATCCATGATGTTCGGCAGCGAGCTTGCGTCCTGGAATCCGTCCCATTCGTAACGACCATCACCAGGCACGGGTAGGAGTCCGTTCCAGTTTGGTCGGATGGGCACTAGTGCGCGGGGTGACCAACCGATCGAGCCATTGGTGTCGGCATAGACGTGGTTGACTCCGGGTGCGCCCCACCTGTTGAGGGCGCTGCGTACATCGGTCGCACTCCGATATTTGAGGTTTTGAAGGCTCGTTAAGTAGGGTGCCATGCCCGGTTCGAGCCACGCCGCGCGGACTGCGAAGGATGCCGTACGGTTCTGGTCAGTATGGATGACTGGCCCGTGGCGCGTGAATTCAAGTTCGACGTCCACTGGTGAGGCGTCTTTGACGGCGATGGACTCGACAAGCTTTTCCGTTCGAACCCATGTGGTGTTGTAGCGGTACAGCGAAGAATCGTCCGGGTGCGTTTCATAGACATACAGGTCTTCTTGATCGGCATTCCAGATCGTCAGACCGAATGCAACGGCGCCGTTGTGCCCGATCGAGACGCCGGGTAATTGTGGCTCGCCAGCACCGATGACGTCGAACTCAGGGCATTTGAGGTGAACGATTTGCCGGAGTGAGGGGGCTGTCATGGCTCGATGCGGATCGTTGGCTAGGATTGGGCGCCCTGTAGAGGTCCTGGTTCCGGAAACGACCCAGTTGTTGCTTCCTTCCGGGGCTGGTGTTTGATTCTCATTGACACCAACGTGGCCTGTGGCTAGTCGGTATACCGAGAGAATGTCCTCGCTAATAAGGTCGAGATCGAGGCCGTCAGGGATGGCTAGCTTCACCGGCGGATTCAAATGGCGCCGGAGTTCTTCGGCGCCTAGTCCGAAGTCGCGGATGGTGACCGCACGTTTAACCTCTTGTTCCAGGTTTGCGTAGAGACCATGGCTCCGAATTCTGGTGATGTCGCTGGGTTCCCAACGGTCAGGTTGATATCCCAAGAGCTCAAATTCCGGTGACAGCTTGGAAGGATCCTTGTGAGTCAGATCAATCCAGGCATTGATACCGGCTGTGAACGCCTCAATGATCCGTCGGGTGTCATTCCCGTATGCCAGCCATTCAGCACGCATATCTCCCCTGTACAGGAAAAGACGTGCAGCGCGGTCCCTTTCTATGTAATCCGGCCCTAGAATCTCAGCGATTCTGCCTAGACCTTTGCGGCGCCACCAGTCCAGTTGAAACATTCGGTTCCGGGCCGTCACGAAGCCTTGTCCGAAGAACACATCCTGTGAGCTTCCTGCTTCGATGTGAGGAATGCCCCACTCGTCGATGGCGACCGATATCTGCCCTTGAGCACCCTGAATGAAAAAGGCTTCTTCTTTCACTTACTGCTCTCTGTCCCTAGTTGTATCTGCTGGCATCCGATATTTGATTGCAGCCTTGGATTCGTACGGAACGAACTCAATGCCGGGTCCCGGTCCGCGAAGATGGCGCATTACGTTGACCACGTGTCCCGCACGTTTGCCAATGAGGTGACCCAGACGTCATCGTGCTTGATGACGTGTTGGATGAATCGTTCGAAGGCAACAAGATGGTGAGCGCGGCCAATAGTTCCAGGATGGACAGTGAGGCAGAATACACCGCCGGGCTCAAACTCGTATGCGTAGTCGAATTGGGCAGTCCAGTCCTTGGCGAGCTGGTCTATCGTGAATGGACCGTGATTTATGCCTGGTATGAATTCGAGGTGCGGGAAGTCATCCAGATACCAAGAGACTGGCAGCTCGACCAAATTCACGGGGTCCCCGAAAGTGTTTCCTTTCTCCAGGTCGATGTGCACCCTGCGCGGCACATAGGCTTGAAAATCTCGACCCATGAGTGACGAGTCGTAGTCGAAACCCCATGACTCGAGAATGTCAAACGTTGCATCACTGAAGTCCCATGCCGGCGATCGAAAACCTCGGGGGCGTTTGCCGACATACTTTTCGTGCATGCCGATTGAGATTTCCATCAGCCGGCGCTCTTCGTCAGGATCCAGACTCGGAATATTCTCGTGGTAGCAGCCGTGGGCAGCAATCTCGTGACCTGCCTCCATAACGTCCTCGAGCCGGGCTGGGAACGTGGCCATGGTGTGGGTTGGCGTGAAGAAGGTTGCCTGGATGTCGTATTTGTTGAAGAGCGCGAGCAGCCGGGGAACACCTACCTCGGCGTCGAACTCGCCGCGTGAAAGGTAAGACGGCGTATTCCTGGCGAAAGCTCCGTGCCACGCCGAGTGTGCGTCGAAGTCTGGTCCGATGTTAACGGCCAGTCTTTTCCCTCCGGGGAGATTCAGTGGCATGGTGTCCTCTGCTTAGTTTTGAAATTGGTTATGCGCTTTTTACTCACGACAGTGTTAGGCCTCCGTCAATCACAAGTTCGGCTCCGGTGATGAAGCTTGCTGAATCGGAAGCCAGGAATGCTGAAGCTGTGGCAACCTCGAAAGGTTGACCGATGCGCTGCAGCGGTGAATCCGCTATATAGGCGGCGTTGGTTTCTGGCGAATTCAAGGAAGCCATCCGTGTCTCAATCAGTCCTGGAATCACAGTATTGACCCGGATTCCACGGGGGCCCAGTTCCTTGGCGCAGGCCTTCGTGAGACCTCGTAAACCCCACTTTGACGCGCTGTATGCCACAATGCCCTCGAAGCCGCCCAAACCCGCCACAGAGGCAACATTCACTACGGACCCACGGCCGGCCTGGGTCATTGCCGGCAGCAGGGCTTGAATCCCGAGCAAGGCACCGTGAAGGTTGACGCTGATGTGGCTCATGAAATCAGCTGGTGAAACGTCTGCTACCTCCCCCGGCCTGTAAAAAGCGGCATTGTTGATCAGAATGGTGGGCGCTTCGTCGAACACCTTGGAAGCTTCTGCCACACATTCGGTCCATGCTTCGGCGTCGGAGACATCGAGGGGAATATAGACGGCTCCGTTGCCGAGCTCTTTCGCCGCCTCCAATCCGGGTTCAGTGTCGACGTCCGTCAGCACTACGCGTGCACCCAGGGACTGCATGTACTCGGCAGTGACAAGCCCCTGTCCTCGGGCAGCGCCGGTGATGAGGGCAACTCTCCCGCGAAGGTCGAGGTTCATGTTTGGGTTGATAGTTGAACTCACCTGATTGTCATCTTTCTCTGAATTACGATCAATTTTGGGTACGTTTGAGTACCACGGGTGGCTGAGAGGCCAGCGAACCCTAAAGGCGGCGCGGGTGGCTGTGTTGTCAGGGAGAGGAAAAGAGCCCTTGGCCGCCGCCCATGAAGAGGTCGGCACCGACCATGAAGGAAGACTCGTCCGAGGCCAGAAAGAGAACGCCATAAGCAATCTCCCGCGGATCCCCTATCCGTTTAAGGACTGGGTTCGAGTCCTTGTACTCCTGCTCACGGGAGGCTGGATCGTCGGATTGTGCAATGACCGAACGCATCATTGCCGAGTCGATTGTTCCCGGCGAAATACAATTGACTCGGATTGCCGGGCCGTAGTCGACAGCCATCTGCTTCGTGAGCATGAGTACACCGCCCTTGGCCGCGTGATAGGCGGGCAACGTACGGGAGGCGAAACTGCCAAAGACCGAGCACGTATTGATGATGACGCCGGTTCCTTGTTGCAGCATGAAGGGCAGGACGGCCTTCGATCCGAGGAACACGCTCGTCAAATTCGTGGCAATCACCTTGTCCCACGTTTCCACCGGGTACGTATGAACGGGTTCATAGACACCGGCGATGCCAGCGTTGTTGTGGAGAATATCAATTCTGCCGAATCGTTCTACTGTCGCGGCTGCCATTGATTGCGTGCCCTCGATCGTGGAAACATCGGCGGCCCAACCAAAGGCCCGTCCGCCAGCAGCGACGATTTCCCCGGCTACTGCTTCCGCCCGGTGCCCGTCAATATCGACGCAGGCAACAGCAGCACCTTCCTCGGCAAGTAGCATCGCAGTTGCCCGGCCGATTCCATTGGCGGCTCCCGTAACCAGCGCCACCCTACCAGCGACCCGCCCCGGTGCGACACTCATGAATTCAATCCTGCGCGAGCGGGAGATGTGTGGTTTATTGGCATGTGCAAGTTCATTCTCTTCTTGTTGCCTTGGCTTGTGGATGAATAGGACACTGTCCCGCTCTCGACTGTCATCACAATTACTCCGGCTTCCTTGCCCAGGCGTCGATGCTTACAGCCAATGCGATGACTGCTCCCATAACCATTTGCTGATAGACGGGGTTGACCCCAAGCAGGTTAAACCCGTTACCGATGACGGCGAGCATGAGGACACCCAGCACGGTGCGCCAGATAGCACCGTAGCCGCCTTTGATGGACGTGCCCCCCAGGACGACAGCAGCGATGGACGTGAGTGCGAAATCAGCACCCGCGTCGGCCTGACCGGTTCCGATGCGGCTTGCGACGATGACGCCCGCCACTCCGGCGCATAGGCCGGAAATGACGTAGGTAGCGGCAGAAATCTGGGCTGTCCGAATTCCGGATAGCCGTGCAGCTTCGCTGTTACCGCCTGTGGCGAATATGTAGCGGCCAAAGTTGCTCCGCGACAAGGCAATGCCTGCGATGATGATCGCCGTCAGGAAGAGCCAAATGGTCCATTTGATGCCCAGGAAACTGTCCCTTCCCAGGATTCTGAAGGCTTGGTCTTCCACAGTGATGAGAGTGCCCCCTGTCAGGACAAGAGCAAGTCCGCCGAAGGCCAAAGACGTAGCCAGGGTGGCGATGAGTGGGTTGATCCGCCCAAATGTCACCAAACCACCGTTGATGGCACCAAGTACCGCGCCTGCAACAGCCCCGGCGAGCCAACCCAACACTACTGAACCGGTCGTATTCGTGGTTTGTGCCGCAATTACGCCACCGACGGCAAAGATTGCTGCCACTGATAGGTCGAATCCGCCTGCAATAATCACGAGTGTTTGCCCGAGGGCGATGATCCCCACAGGTGCCCACTGGTCGAAGATGTTCAAAGCGTTTCTTGGCGTCAAGAAGACGTCGCTTGATACAGAGACAAGTACCGTAAGGACCAGGAAACTGAGTATGATCCCATACTCGCTCAGGTTGCCGCGGCTGAATCTGAATCTGGCAAGACCGACATTGGAGTTAGTGGGCCGCAATTCATCCAATTTTCCACTCATGATTTTCTCCCTGTACCCAAGATCATCGGCATGACGATCTCCTCTGTCGCGTCATCGGCGTCTACTTGGTCCACGATTTCTCCCCGTCGCATGACTAGCGTGCGATGTGCCAGGCCGAGCACTTCCTCAAGTTCTGACGAGATCAGAAGTATTGCTATACCTTCAGCGGCGTATCTGATCAACAACTCGTAGATGGCCCGTTTCGCTCCGACATCGACGCCTCGAGTCGGTTCGTCTACAACCAGCAGGTCGGGGCGTTTGACTAGCCACTTCCCCAAGGCGACCTTCTGCTGATTTCCGCCCGAAAGCGTTGAAACGGGAACATTCTGTCGCCCGGCTGTTGCACCCACGTCCCGTAAGGTGCGTTCAGCAACCTTTCGTGCCTTCGCTGACTGAATAATGCCCCACTTCGAAACCGTCGGACGGTGTGCCATGAGCACGTTGTCTCGAACAGTCGCTCCAACAACCAGGCCTTGGTCCTTGCGGCTCTCCGGCAGCATGGCAATCCCGGCACGGACAGCTGCCCGTGGTGACCGTAACCGGGTTTCCTTGCCGTGAACGAATATCTTGCCGCCCGTGGGGCGGTCTGCCCCGAAAATAAGGCGCGCCAGTTCAGAACGACCTGAACCCACCAGACCGGCTATGCCAACAATCTCGCCAGCCCGGATTTCGAAGCTGGCGTTGATGACCTCTGAGCCCCTTTTAAGATCGTCAACTGCCAAGACCACGGGTGCATCAGATTTTGGGCGTTGACGCTCAGGAAATGCAACAGACGCGGCCCGACCCAGCATCGCTTGTACGAGGGTGTCCGGGGTTTCGTCTCTCGCCAGGGTGGTTCGGACCAAGCGCCCGTCCTTAAGGATCGTCGTCTGATCTGCGATTTCCAGTACTTCGTGGAGGAAATGCGAGACATAAATAATGGTGGTTCCCTGGCTGCGGAGCTGATCAATTATTTGCAGCAACTGACCAGCTTCCTCCCGCGTCAGGGCAGCCGTGGGCTCGTCCATTACGATGACTTTCGACCCTCGCGCAAGCGCCCGCAGTATCTCGATCTTCTGCTGCGCAGCGACGCGAAGTGAGCCAACCCGGGCGCGGGGATCCACCCTCAGCCCGGAACGTTCACTCAGCTCTTCGTATCTTTCACGAAGGTTCTTGCGTGACGCGAAGCCAGCCGTCCCTCCTTCGGCGCCCAGAAAGACATTTTCAAGGACAGAGCGTTCGGGAACCAAGGCAAGCTCTTGAGCAATGAGGGTGATCCCATCATTGAGCGCATCTCTGGGTGCGCCATACCGAACTTCTCGTCCGTCCACCAGCAGAGAGCCTCCATCCGGAAGATGAACACCAGCCATTAGCTTGCCCAGGGTCGATTTCCCTGCGCCGTTCTCGCCAACGAGGGCATGGACCTGCCCGCGCTGCACAGACACATCAACACTGTCCAGTGCGAGAACGCCACCGAAGCGCTTGGAGATGCCTCTTGCCACAATGACATCGTCGCGCTGTGGCGTGCCGAGTTTGAGTGAAACCTGTTCTGATGTCTGGTGGTTCATTAGCCTGACCACTGCGGCTTGAAGTCCGGGTGCTGCTCAATAAATTCCTTGGTCAGCAGTCCCTTGGTGTAGCCGGCCACGGCCGCGGGGTCCGCGAAGTCAGGCGAGACGTCCTCACCTTTGAGTGCCTTGGCGACTGCTTCGGCCGTGAGGACGCCTTCGTCTTTGGGAAGGCCAATTGCGGACGCATACCACTTTCCGGATTGGACTCCCTTGTACGCGATATCGCTGGCTCCTTGTCCGATGACCACAAAGTGGCCGCCGCCCGCGGTACCTGCTTGAGCTGCACCGTCCGCCATTTGATCGCCGTTGGAGGCCACGACGTCAATGTCCGGGTGGGACTGCAAGACGTCCTGCATCACTTGACGGGCCGGGTCAGCCAGATACTCACTTTGGACCCTGGTCACCACCT
Source organism: Arthrobacter sp. R3-55 (assembly GCF_054161505.1). Lineage (NCBI taxonomy): Bacteria > Bacillati > Actinomycetota > Actinomycetes > Micrococcales > Micrococcaceae > Arthrobacter > Arthrobacter sp. R3-55. The sequence goes on from NZ_CP096423.1 coordinate 2,629,545, forward strand.
CAATGTTCTTGAACCCGTTGATGGCCTTTTCAAAGCTCTCGAATTTGATCTTCTCGAAAGCAATCTTGGGATCACCGCTCATATAGACCACTTTGCAGGGGTTCTTGTTTGCGCAGGCTTCCCCGGTGGCGGTACCGATCAACTCTCCATAGCGAGTCGACGATCCAACAGCGCTCATGACCTGTCCCTGGAGCTGAGCTTTGTTGGTGCCGATATCCGGCCCCAGCGGAAAGCCGTTACTTGCGACTTTGATGCCCTGGCCGATGGCATCCTCAAGCACAGGGACAAGAGCCGTGTTGTTGACGGGGCCGACAATGAACGCGTTGAATTTCCCGGACGCCAGAGCGTCCTGGATCTGCGCCTGTTGGGTGGCAGGGTCGAAGTTGCCGTCGAAGGCTGTCACGGTGCCACCGTACTTCTTGGCCACTTCTTCGATTCCCTCGAGCGAAGCGGACATGTAACTGTTCGATCGCTCTCCCATGAAGTAGGCAATCCGCGGCGTCGTCTCGGACGCCGCGTTGGCTGAACCTGAAGTGTTGCCGCAGCCAGACAAGGCAGCGACCAAGCCGAGGGACAGCGCTCCAACTACCAGGTTTCGACGCACCCCCGGTGAGTGTTCAGATACAGAAAGTCGCATCAGATGCTCACCCCCGGAGTGACGGAGGAACTGTGATTGGAGGACTGCAATATGTAGGTGCTCATGGGTGCTCCTTGTTCAGACTTGGGGTCCGGATCAACTGACCGGAACCGGCAGGCTAGATGCGTGAACGGAGAATGGTTCAGCTCCGGTGTTACTCGGGTTCACTGGCGTGGGAGGAGCTCCGAGCTCCTCCCACCGCATCCCCACATGCGTGTGATGCATATCTCCATCCTCGGATCCGGAGTGATAACTGTCCAATACCATTTCAGCTTCAGGTGATAACCTGAAGTTATGGACTACGTGGACGTCATGCATTTCTTGGGCGTTGCCGAGACTGGGTCAGTTCGCGGAGCGGCGGCATCGATGCACATCTCGCAACCTGCGGTTTCGCGCCGGGTGATCACGCTCGAACGCCAACTCGGGGTGCAACTTTTTCGACGGACACCCACCGGCATGATCCTGACTCCAGCGGGTGACCATCTGCGGGAGATGGCTTTGGATATGCGCAACCGCCTCGAAAGAGCTGCCGGCGTCATGGAGGCATTGCGCTTCGGGGCCAGGTCCTTCACATTGACGTGCCCGGAAATGACGGCTCATCATTTCATCGCCCCTTTCATAGCCGGTGGGGCGCCCGTTGCCGCTATTCGTGCAGCTATTCCATCGGAGGTCTATGGGGAACTCAGGAAGGGTGCGGATGTAGCCATCAATACCTCCGAGCCTCCGGCCCACCTGGCCTCGCACACCTTGAGCTCGACCTTGATTCAAGTTCAGTACTCAGGGACTCCACCCTTCCCAGTGCAAGACGGAAACGCCGAACTGGCTGAGGTCGTACGCTATCCGGTGTTGTTGCCGGGGTACGGCAGGGCCGTGGAAAGCCAGGTAAGACTAACCGCCGATCGTGCTGGCCTCGACTTGTCATTGGCGACGACGACTACAGATCCCATCGTTGCCCAAGCCATGGCAGCAGCGGGTCGCGGAAATGCGGTCGTCATCGAGCCTGCCGCCTATGACCTGCAGCATGCCTTCGTGGTTCACCAAGGAAAACCACTCGTAGTCCACTTCTTTGCCGCCTGGGATCCTGCTCACTACGCAGCGAAGGAAATCGAAGCTTTTGCCGAAGACCTACAGGTGTGGTTCAAACGGTTGACTCCCTTCCCCGCCGACGAACTTGTCACCGGCAACAAGCGGGGCTAAACCACTCGAGCCTGCCTGCTAAGCAGGCTAAGGCAACGACCGAGGTAAGGTAGCTCGACTCAGGAGAATCGGAAAGGCGAACGAGCCATCGATGCCCGCATTGTGACTCAACCCGGCAAAGTACCTACCGGGTTGTCATGATCCACGTCCTGGGGGAAGTCCCCCGCGGGGAGCACTGTCATAGACGAAAACAGGCCATCGCAGAATGCGTTTTGGATCGACTTCAGAATTGGCTGAATTCGGTTGAGCAACATCATTTGTATACCTCTGTCGTGTGGTTTGTACTCACTGCCTGATCTCGAGGAGACGACATCCGTGCCTGTCGGCTAACCAGCATGGATGTCCTTCTTGAAAGTCTCCGGAAGCCACTTGAGCAGGATCGGCGCGGCTACGAGTGCCACCACTGCCATGTACCAAGCCGCCGACGTCGACGTTCCGGTGGAGCTTGCCAGCCCTGCTGCGATCAGCGGTCCTGGCCCGGCCACAATAGCGAGTCCCAGGTTGTACCCGAGTGCGCTTCCGCTGGACCGGGTGGAGGCAGGGAAGAGCTCCACGAGCAGTACCACGTTGGTCACACTGCACAGTGCCTGGCAGGCCCCGAAGAGAATAAGCCCTGCAACGATTGCCACGCCGTTCCCTGTTCCCATGAGCAGGAAGGACGGGATGGACAGCACAACGAAACCCACGGTTCCAAGAATGTTCAGGCTGCGACGACCAAAGCGGTCAGACAGGATGCCCGCCAAAGGGCACAACAACAGATAGATGAACAGGCCGGCACCGCTGAGCGTTAGCGCTGAGGCACGGTCCAACCCAAGCGAGGTGGTCAGGTGGTTGTTCATGTACGTCGCCAAATAATAGATGCCGAGCCCGGAGACGCTGGAGAACGCGAACGTGATCAGGATCGGTTTGAGGCCCTTTGTGCCTGCCTTGGCCAGAGGTGACCCAGCCAACCGATCTTGCGACTTCATGCTCTCAAAGACGGGAGTATCCCCTAGCTTCATGCGGATATAGAGTCCGGCCAGGGACATGGGTGCTGCCAGGAGGAACGGGAGCCGCCATCCCCAGCCCGATAGGTCTTCCGGGGAAAGTGCAGAGCTAAGACCAAGCGCAACGAAGCTTCCGACGATGAACGCCAAGGCGGCGGTACCGGAGATGAGGCTCGCATAAAGCCCGCGCTTATTGTTTGGGGCGCTTTCCACCAGGTAGGCGGCCGAGCCGCTCCACTCGCCACCAGCGGCGATACCCTGCACGCAACGGAGCAGGACCAGCAGAATAGGGGCCAGAAGGCCGGCCACTGCGTATGTAGGAAGCAGGCCCATGACGGTCGTCGCCCCGCCCATGAGCAGAACCGACCAAACGAGCGCAGCCTTGCGACCATGCTTGTCACCAATGGGGCCAAGGATAAACGCTCCCAGGGGGCGCATGATGAAGCCCACGGCAAAGACTGCGAACGCACTCAGCAGGGAAAGAATCGGGGTGCTTTCGGGGAAGAACAGTTTCCCGATGATGCTGGCAAAAAAGCCATAAACGGCGAAGTCGAACCATTCCATGAAGTTGCCGATACCCACCGCGAGGGCAGTCTTGCGGCGGGTGGCTGCGGATGGTTCTGTGGTGCCGGGAAGTGTTGTTGTGCTTGCGCTTTGCATGAAGACAACCTCTCTGTTGACGTCCGTTTTGGGCATGGAATGGCCCCCGCCCCTGTTGCGAGCAAAGGGCGGGGGCCAGTGTGTGGGCGATGCTCCGCGCTTAAGAACGCGGGGGCACCGTATTAGTCCGCGTACGGGTCGGGGATGGCGATGTACTGGGCGGTGGTGTATTCAGCGAGGCCTTCGGCTCCGCCTTCCCTGCCGAGTCCGGACTGCTTCACGCCACCGAACGGAGCGGCCGCATTGGAGATCATGCCGCTGTTGAAGCCGACCATGCCGAACTCGATCTGTTCTGCTACGCGGAGCATCCGCGAGTGGTCGCGGCTGAAGAGGTAGGAAGCCAGGCCGTACTCGGAGGCATTCGCCAGGCGGATGGCTTCTTCCTCAGTGCGGAAAGTGGTGACCGGAGCAACGGGACCAAAAATTTCGCTGGCCAGAATCGTTGCATCGTGCGGGACGTTGGCCAGAACGGTCGGCGGATAGAAGTAGCCCGCGCCGTCGCGCGGTGCGCCGCCGGTGGCCACGGTGGCTCCTTGCTCTACTGCTTCGGTGACCAGAGCGTGGATGTCCTTGCGGGCACCACCATCAATGATGGGCCCGACGGCGGTACCCGGGTCAGTGCCTCGGCCCAGCGTCAGTGAACCCATGGCCGCGGCAAACTTCGAGGTGAAGTCTTCTGCGACCGATTCGTGCACCAGGAAACGGTTGGCTGCGGTGCATGCTTCGCCCATGTTGCGCATCTTCGCCGCCATTGCGCCCTGGACTGCCTTGTCCACGTCAGCGTCCTCGAACACGATGAACGGCGCGTTGCCGCCCAACTCCATCGACGTACGCAGCACATTGTGGGACGCGTCCGCGAGCAGCCGTCGGCCGACCGGCGTCGAGCCCGTGAAGGACACCTTCCGAAGGCGCGAGTCCTTCATCAGGGGACCCGAGATTGCTGACGCGGATGATGAAGCGACGACGTTCAGTACGCCGGCGGGAAGACCCGCCTCCTGCATCACTTGGGCAAACAACAGCGACGTCAGCGGCGTGAACTTGGCTGGCTTGAGGACCATAGTGCAGCCGGCGGCAATGGCAGGGGCCACCTTTCGGGTGGCCATCGCCAGCGGGAAGTTCCACGGTGTGATCAGCAGGCATGGTCCCACGGGCTTGCGCTGGACCAGGATCTTGTTGTTCCCCTCAGGGGACGTCAGGTAGCGGCCGTAATCGCGGACCGTTTCCTCGGAGAACCACCGCAGGAACTCCGCTCCGTAGGTCACTTCGCCGCGTGCCTCGGCGAGGGGCTTACCCATCTCCAGGGTCATCAGCAGAGCGAAGTCTTCGGCCCGTTCGGTAACAAGCTCAAAGCCGCGTCGGAGGATCTCTGCCCGGACGCGAGGGGCAGTCCGCGCCCAGGACGCTTGCACCGCGTCAGCAGCATCCAGTGCCGCCATGGCGTCGGCGCTGGTGGCGTCCGCGATCTCCAGGAGCTTCTTTCCCGTTGCGGGGTCCTCGACGGCGAACGTCCCGCCGCCGCTGGCATCGCGCCACTGGCCATTGATCAGCAGGCCGGTGGGGATTGTCGAGAGCAGAAGGCGCTCAAGTTCAGGGGTGACAGTAGCCGTTTCAGGCATGGTGGGTTCCTTCCAAGGCAAGGGAATCAAGGTCTTTACCGGCCACGTCCGGGTGGAGTTCTTCGAGGATCGGCAGGAGGTAAGTTTTGAACAGCGGGTAGTTCTCCGTCATTGGGAAGTGCCCGATGTCTTTCATGGCACCGCCCTTCGCACCCGGGATTTCGGCGATGGCATCTGCCGTGTCGGCAGGAGTGCAGGCGTGATCATATTCGCCCGTGAGGAGGTACACCGGGCAGGCCGTTGTGTCGATCTCATGCCCTCTGCTTCGGAGGTCCAGGTCCTGGGAGTAGAAGTAGGTGTCACCGCGATAGATACCGGGACCGCCCTGACTGTAGATCCACCAGACTTCGCGGCGGGATACCTCTGGGCTTTGCGGTGCCATCAGGCTCGACGTCCAGGTGGGGACAGACTGTTGGGCGTTGACGTCCGGCCGAAGGGACCAGTCCTGGAAGCGCCCGTTGACCTTGAGCGCTCCCGACAACCCTATGACTGCCCCGATTTCATCGGCGTGCCTGCGGGCCAGTTCCAACACAAGGGACCCGGCCATGGAGCAACCGATAACTGTTGGTTGCTCTATATTCAGTGCAGCCGCAAAGTCTCGGACAATTGCGACATAGGCGTCAGCGGTGAGCAGATACTCTTCCTCCCACCAACCTTCCGGCGGGAGGGATCGGCCGTGCCAGGGAAGGTCGAATGCCACCACTCGGAACCGGCTGGTGATCTCCGGGTCATTAAGCAGGTGCCGGAATTGGCGCGAATCAGCGCCGGCAGTATGCAGGCAAAGGAGGACCGGTCCGCTGCCGGCTTCTTCGAAGTAAATGCGCTGATCGCGGCCTGACGAACGCAGGTTCACGTAGCGGCCAACCACATCTTCGAAGCTGGCTACAGGTGTGTCAGTGCTGGACATGGAGTGCCTTTCCGAGATCCACCAGACGTGCAAGGACCCTCAAATTGCGGACGAGTTCGACGTCGGACCCACCGAGCGCTACATCCAGGCTGTTCTTCCCGAGCGCGAGCAAGTCATGCAGCAAAGGTTTGGGATGGGGATCGAAGATCTGTCCCCAGCCGACTGCGGAAGCCGATATGGCGATGTGGTCCGAGGGCAGGTCTTTCCACGGTGTCGGAATGAGGCTGGAACTTTGGAAGTTCAAGACGACGCGCCAGTTACCTGGTGAAACAGCGTCAATCCAGAAGTCGCTGTACTTGCCGATGACCTGCAGCTCGCGGTCAGCGTGCACCGCGTTGGCCAGGTGGGTGAACCACACGTCCGATATGACAGGGAGTGTGTTGTTGGTTGAAGTCATAAGCTTCTTTCTGCGCTCGGTAACGGACTCAGAGTGCTGTGGTGCAAGGCCGGAGACGTCCCCGGCCTTGCACCACGAAGGATCAGATGCTCAGTTCGTCCACGCGAACGGTGTCATTGGCCTTCTTGTGCTTGATGGTCTTCGCGGTGACGATGGCGATGAAACCGAGGACTGCTGAGATGATCATGTACCAAGCGACTGCGTCGCTTGACTGGTACTGCTGAATCAGCAGGGTTGCGATGATCGGCACTGGTGCTGACGTGACGATGCCGCCGAGTTGGTATGCAAGGGAGGTGCCCGTGTAGCGAACTTCCGTGGGGAAGAGTTCTGCCGTGAAACCGGAAATTACCCCGTACGAGACGCCATGAAGAAGCGGCAGCGCGATGACGAGCGCCAGCAGAATTCCCCAGAAGGTTCCAGTGCTAAAGAGGGCAAAGACCGGGAAGGCGCCCACGGCGACCAGAACGCAGCCCGTCAGCAGCACCTTCTTCTGGCTGTATTTATCCGCGAAGGTGGCGAAGAACGGCAAGGTAAACACCTGAAGGGAGGCTGCAATCATCAGTGCGACGAAGATCGTGCTTGAAGGTATGCCAAGCTGCTTGGGGCCGTAGCTGACCAGGAACACGGTTGCGATGTAGAACGTGAAGTTTGGCGCGAAACCGCAGAGAATGCCGTGCATGAGTGAGCGCTTGTGGTGCTTGAAGACTTCAAACGCCGGCACCTTGGGGACTTCGTTCTTCTCCTGGATTTCCAGGAACTCAGGCGATTCGGTGACTTTGAGTCGGATCCACAGGCCAACGATGACCAGCAGGATGGAAGCAATGAACGGGATTCGCCAGCCCCACGACAGAAGCTGGTCCTGCGGCATGAGTGCAATCAGCGCAAAGGTGCCGCTGGAGAGGACGGTGCCGGCAGGTACGCCGGCCTGGGGGAAGCTGGCAAAGAAGGCCCGCTTGTTGGCTGGTGCATGTTCCAGGGACATGAGCACAGCGCCGCCCCATTCCCCGCCGACTGCGAAGCCCTGCAGGAACCGGCAGACCACGAGCAGAATCGGAGCCCAGATACCGATGGTGGCGTAGTTGGGGAGCAACCCCACCACGAGCGTGCCCAATCCCATGGCCAGTACAGACCAAACGAGCATCTTCTTCCGGCCGATCTTGTCACCGAAGTGCCCAAAGAACGCACCACCGAAGGGACGGGCGATAAAAGCCACCGCGAAAGTGGCGAACGAAGCCAGAGTGCCGGCAAACGGGTCCAAAGTAGGGAAGAACTGGCTGTTAAGCACCAAAACAGTGGCAGCGCCAAAGATGTAGTAGTCGTACCACTCGATCGTGGTGCCAATGAAACTGGCCATGGCGACCTTCGCCGGTGAAGGCGGCGACGCCAGTGTCGCGGATGATGCGCCCATTACGCTCAACCTTTCGAAACAGAGAGTTGGGGGGGATCCAGTTCATACTGGAATGTCATAAGACCGTATTACGGTGTTACGAGCTTAGAACGCGCATGTGATCCACGTCAACTCGCTATGAGGCAAAACAAAAGCTCCGGTTCACCATGGGCGAACCGGAGCTTGGAGGGGTCGGACTCAGCTGGCGTGAAGCTTGCGCATCTCCCCCAAGGCCGCTTCCGCAGCATTGCGAACATGTTCTTCGCAGGCCAAACGGGCCTCGTCGGGATCCCGGTTGACGGCTGCCGCAGCTGTGATCCGGGTGATCTCTGCGATGGTTCGGGCATCACGGCCAGGAGCCGCCAGGGAGAGCGTCCGGAGCATCTGAGTCCGGGCATTCACGCTTCGCAACATCCGGGCAATCTCCGCGTTTCCGGTGCCATCAAGCAGCACGTCGTAGTAGCGATCCTTAGCAGCCAAGCGTTTTTCAGGGTCCCCTGAGGCCACTGCCACCTTAACTTCGCCAAGCCTGGAAACCAGCTCAGTACACTGCGCGTCACTCGCCCTTTCCGCGAAAAGGCTGCCGGCCAGCGACTCGAGGGCACGGCGTACTTCATACAGGCTTTCCGCGTCGTGAATGCTGAGCGTGGCAACTTCAGGGCCTCGATTCGGGACCATCGTTACGAGCCCCTCGGACTCTAGCTGCCTGAGGGCTTCACGGATCACCGTCCGGCTCACGGAGTACTTCTCGCACATCACCGTCTCGACGAGGCGGTCCCCCGGCGCGAATTCCTGGGCAACGATGGCTCGACGCAGCGCGTTGACCACTTCCGTGCGAAGCGGCGCAGCTGTTCTGCGGATGGCGTCAATAGTCATGGCATTCCTTCTAAAGGGTTTCACCATCATACGCGATGACACTGATTGTGGGACTGGACACGCTTGTAGGTATTACTGTAATACTGGATTAGCGCAAATGCAGCTCACGGAGAATGATTCCGCCGGTGACGGCGGCGACTTGAGGAGAACGATGAAGTTCAGAGGAGCAGTTCTGGAAACCATCGGGGCATCAACGCCCTGGGGGGAAACCACTCCCATCAATGTGGCTGAGTTGACCCTCGACGCACCGGGCCGAGGCGAAGTCCTTATCCGCATGGAAGCGGCAGGAGTCTGCCACTCGGACCTCTCGCGCGTCAGCGGTGTGCGCGTGTGCGCAGTACCCATGGTCCTTGGCCACGAAGGCTCAGGGATCATCGAGGAACTCGGCGAAGACTGTGACGATCTCAAGATCGGACAGCGCGTCACGATGACCTTTATGCCCCGCTGCGGTGAATGTACTGCCTGTACTTCCAGCGGGTGGGCGCTATGCCTCGAAGGCACCAAGGCCAACGCGGAAGGAACGCTGCTCCACGGAGAGCGACGTCTGCGAATCAACGGCCAGCCCCTGGACCACCACGGTGGAGTTTCGGCGTTTGCCGAGTACGCCGTCGTGGACAAGCATTCTGTCGTTCCGCTGCCCGAAGGCGTACCGGCGGACGTCGGCGCTCTCCTCGGTTGCGCCGTCCTCACGGGCGGCGGCGCAGTCATCAATGCGGCTAAAGTCCGGCCTGGCGAGTCTGTTGCAATTGTTGGCATGGGCGGCGTTGGCCTGGCCGCGGCGCTAGTGGCCATAGCTGCGGGCGCAGGAGAAGTGGTTGCCATCGACATGCTTCCATCCAAGCTGGAAACGTCCCTGGAGATTGGTGCGACTGCCGCCTACACACCTGCCGACGCAGCAGCCGCAGGTCTGAAGTTCGACGCCGTGATCGAATGTGTGGGAAATCCCGCCGCGCTCTCCGGTGCCATCGATATGACCAAACCAGGCGGCCGCACGGTAACAGTCGGGCTTCCCCGGCCCGAAGCACGACTCGAAATCTCGCCGTTGAGCCTGGTTGTTGAAGCCCGCCAGATCATCGGCTCCTACATGGGCTCCGGCATTCCCTCCGAGGACATCGCCCGCTATGCCCAAATGTACTTGGATGGCGTCCTGCCAGTGGAAAAGCTCATCTCCGGCACTATCGCCCTGGACGACATCAATCACGCCATGGATGAACTCCGCGAAGGCAAAGTCATCCGTCAGATCATTGACCTCAAAGGAAACGCCTCGTGAATTTCACTGACCAAACCGTCATAGTCACTGGCGCCGGCAGCGGTATCGGCAGGGCAGCCGCCCTGCGATTCGCTGACCTCGGCGCCAACGTGGTCATCGCCGACAAGAACGAAGCGGCGGCCCGGGAAGTTGCCGACGAGGCCGGCGCCAAGGCACTTGCAGTCACCGTCGACGTCAGCGACTCGGCCAGTGTCCGCTCGATGATCAAGGCTGTTGTCGACAACTTTGGGGGCATTGATGTGCTCTGTAATAACGCGGGGTTTGGATTCCCCGGGAACGTGCTGGAAATCGACGAAGAAAACTGGGACCGCCTCATGTCCGTCAATCTCAAAGGCGTGTACCTCTGTTCAAAATACGCCATTCCGGAACTAGCGAAGACCGGTGACGGCAGGATCGTCAACACTTCCTCCTATACAGCCAACGTTGGCATCCGCGACCGAGCTGCATATGTGGCCTCCAAAGGCGGCGTATCCGCGCTCACCCGCGCCATGGCGCTGGACCACGTGGATCAAGGCATTCGCGTCAATGCCGTGGCTCCGGGAACTATCAACTCGCCCTACTTCGACAAGATGATTGCCGAGTCAGCAGAACCGCAAGAGCTCGTTGACTCCCTCAATGGCCGTTCGCCCATGCATCGTATGGGGCGTCCGGAAGAAGTTGCCGAAGCCATCGTCTGGCTGGCAGCCAAGGAGTCCAGTTTCGCTACAGGGTCTGTGCTCACTATCGACGGAGGAACGTCAACATGGTAATCCCCGATACTCACGCGTCCCTTTTTGTAGGGCTCGGGAACATGGGCCGGCCGATGGCCATCAACTACTCCCCCGGCCGCGAACTGTTCGTTTACGACACGAATCCGGTGGTCGCCGCAGAGGTGGCTGCGGCGACTAACGGCACCGCTCTGCCGGACCTCGAGAACATCCCGTCCCATGTGGGGACCGTGATCCTCATGCTCCCCAACAGCCGGATCATCGAGTCGGTCCTGCGCACCAGTCCGGGACTCCTGAAGCGTCTGACGGCTGGAACCTTGATCATCGACATGAGCTCCTCCGAACCCGAAAGCACCGCAGCCCTTGCTGCTGAGGCCGCTGCCCTCGACATCGATTACGTCGATGCACCGGTGTCCGGTGGTGTCGCCAAGGCCCTGACCGGGAAGCTGGCCATCATGGTCGGTGGCGACAGTACCGCCGTCGAACGCGCCAAACGGCATCTTCGTAACCTCGGCGAGTCCATCACCCATGTCGGGCCCCCAGGGACGGGACACGCAGCCAAAGCGCTGAACAACCTGCTGTCAGCCACCAACCTCGCCGCCGCCGCGGAAATTCTGACGGTGGCCGCAACGGCTGGAATTGCACCGGAGAAGATGCTGGAGGTCATCAATGGCTCGACGGGCCGCAGCCAGGCGTCAGAGTTCAAGTATCCCCGCCACATCCTGACTGGAAGTTTTGATTCCGGCTTTGCCATGGACTTGATGCTCAAAGACCTGAAAATTGCCAAAAACCTCATTTCCCAGCAGTCCGCTGAGGCGCCGATCGTCCTCACCGCACAGGAAACCGCCGAGAAAGCGCGGGAGCTCTTGGACAGTGACAATCCGGACCACACCGAATTTGCCCGATACTACGAAAAACTCAACGGCACACCGCTGCGCACCAGCTGATCGCCGCACCATCCGGAAGGACACCAGTATGACCATTGATCTGAACGACCAGACCGCCGAGGCCCAGACATACATCGACGACATGGCGCGCAAACGCGGATACGTCCTCGATTACCACAAAGTAATGGCCAAACACGATTTCCCCGTACTTCAGGCGGCCAACCATGTGGTCTCCGCCGCCTATTTGGATGAGCGCACCCTGGACCGTAGGACCAAGGAACTCATCTTCATTGTCAGCCTCACAGTCATGCGCGCATCCAAGGGACACATTCAGTCCCACATCCGCGTGGCGCTTGACCTCGGCCTGACGCCCACCGAAATCCTGGAAGCAATCGAGATTTCGCTTCCGGAGGCCGGCGTCGTTGCGTTCCAGGCCGGATTCGAAGCATGGCGGGAAGTTGTGGGAGCCGACGGACTCGAACCGTCCGTGGAAGTTCACGAGGGCGGCAATGGCGCCGGCTAAGAACGACGGCGGCTACCGGGTTGTCGTCGTTCGCGTCGGCACCCGGGCCACTGAACGCAGCGACGTCTACCTTAACTACCGTTTGTACGGGGAAGACGACGGACCGGCCACCGTTGACTACTACTTCTGGATCCTTCAAGGGCCAGAAGGCACCCTTGTTGTGGACACAGGCTTCGGCGAAGAAGCAGGCCGCCGGCGCGGCCGGACGCTGCTGCTGCACCCCGCCGATGCCCTTGCCCACCTAGGCATTGACCCGAACGATGTCGGTGACGTCATAGTGACCCATGGCCATTACGACCACATCGGAAACCTTGACCTGTTCCCGAACGCCCGGATCCACATTGCCGAAGCTGAATACCGGTTCTGGACCTCGCCCACAGCTGGACACGTCCAGTTCTCCTTCTACGCTGAAGACGGTGAAATAGACCAGCTTCGCCTGGCCGAAACCCAGGGGCGCCTCAAATTGTTCTCGGGCGAAACGTCACCGGCTCCGGGAATCAGACTGGTCGAAGTCGGCGGGCACACACCGGGGCAAGCAATTGTCTACGTCCCCACCTCAGAGGGCGACGTTCTGCTGGCCTCTGACGCTGTCCACTTCTACGAGGAGCTGGAACGCGACATGCCCTTTACGGCAATCAGCGATCTGCCGGCCATGTATGAGGCATTCTCGTTCATCCGTGAAGAAGCGCGTCATTACGGGCTCACCGTCGTCGCGGGCCATGATCCGGACGTTCTGGCACGTTTTCGGCCCTGTCACGAGCTCCCCGTCGGGGCCGGCGTAGCCATCGGCGCAATCCACCAAGACCCAAAGGAGTAATCATGACCAGCACTTTCAATGTCGTTGCCAGATACAGAACCAAACCAGGAACCACGGAAGAGGTTCTCGGACATTTGGCGAAAATGGCAGCGCAAACCCGTGAAGAACCCGGAAATATCTCCTACGAATTCTTCCGTGGAGTCGAAGATGACAGGAAGATTGTCATCCTGGAGAGCTACCACACTGCCGAGGACTTTGACCTGCATCGACAGACGCAACACTTCCTCACTATCGGAGCTGTCCACATCATCCCGGAGCTCGAAGCGCGGACCGTTGCCACGTATGTCACTGCCAACAGCCCCGCAGAAGCTCCCTAGGAGGGCACACGGATGGAAACAGCCTCCACCACCGAAGCCCGGACCAGTCAGAACTGGTCCGGGCTTCGGCCTACCCAGAACGTCCTGGTAGATGAATCTGTTGGCGAGCCGTATCGGGCAACAGTAGACGCGATCACCGAAGACTGCACTGTCATCTGGGTAGTCTCCGACACTACCCACCAGCGCAGGGCTTTCGACTACCGCGAAGGCGTCATTGTCTCCCCGACCTAGTCATGAACCCGCCGCAGAACGCACCTCCGGAGGACCCGTGAAGCACTCACCATTTGCCACATCAACGATGCGTGCACTGGCCGTTAGCCCTGAGGCGCCTGGCCGGATCGCCATCCAGGACGTCCCCATGCCCTCGGTACAGCCTGGAGAAGTCCTGGTCGAGATTCATGCCATTTCCCTCAACCGAGGCGAGATGCGTGCGCTTCGCAGTGCACCCGCGGGCGTCATCCCCGGCTGGGATTTCGCTGGCGTCCTTATGGAGGACGTCAGTGACGAGCTGAGGGCTGGTTCCAAGGTTCTCGGAATAGTGGAACATGGCGCTTGGGCAGAGATGGTCGCCGTGCGCCGGGACTCGATTGCCGCCATTCCTGATGAGGTCACGTTCGCTCAGGCCGCAGCATTGCCCACCGCCGCACTCACGGCTTTGCGCACATTGCGGCTGGGCGCAGCGGGCCTCGGTGATCACGTTCTGGTCACCGGCGCCTCCGGTGGTGTTGGCCAGTTCGCTGTTCAACTCGCCGCACAATTAGGAGCCATGGTTACGGCGCTGGTCTCCACGGGCACGGACGCCGATGCGCTCAAGGCCATCGGTGCCAAACACGTGGTAACTGACCTCGAGCAAGTCCGCGATCTGTTCGATGTCGTCATTGAGTCGGTGGGCGGCCAAGTGCTTGGCCGCGCACTGTCCATGCTCGATTCGCGGGGTCGGTTGGTTGCCTTTGGAAATTCGTCAGACGAGCTAACTACGTTCAATGTCCGTGATGTTTACAACGGGGCTCTGGTCAAGATCCTGGGTTTCGAACTGTTCTTTGATCCTCTTCCTTTCGGACGAGACCTGGCAACGCTCCTGGACCTCATGATGAAAGGTAAGCTCGCCCCGCACGTTGCCGATGTCCTGCCTTGGGATGACATGGCTATCGCTCTTGACCGGTTGGGGAACCGCACTGTCGGAGGGAAACTGATCCTCACAATAAAGAGCTGACGAGACTCCTGTCTGGCTTGCATCAAACGCACGCCAAGAATGCCGCCCCAAGCGATTGGGGCGGCATTCTTGGCGTTGAGGAGATTTACGCCTGGCTAGGCATCATCTGCTGTCGTTGAGAGAACACGGCCAAGTCCCTCGTAAGCTGCCGGCCGCTTGGACCTAAGCCAGAAAGCAATGAGGAGACTGAAGACGAACCATGCGATGCAGAACCACGGAATGAGACTGACCCAGATGATGTCACCGCCGAGGTGGCTGAGGTTTGACCACAGCAGGTAGAGGGCGCCGGCCAGACCCAGAGCGCCGATTGCCGGAGCCACACCGGTGCGCCACCAGTGCGCATGAACCCGGTGGGCGGGAAGCCGGTGGTAGCGGATGGTGGCGATGGAGCACAGAATCTGGTTGAGCATGACCCAGAATGTGCAGGCAATGGCAAACCAGCCGAATACTTCGGAATAAGCCGCGGTGTTGAAGTCATTGCCTGCAAATTCCTGCGCCGAAGGGGCGGCGAAGTAGAACGCCGTGAACAGCGCAAGGATAAGGCCCGCTCCGAAGAACGTTGCGACTGCTGCGTGGTGGGGGCTTCCGTAGCGAGGGTGCGTGTGGCCTAGTTTGCTCGGAAACAGAACGCCCTCCCGTGCGATTGCGTAGATGTAGCGTGAAACGGTTTGGTGGAACGCCAGGATCGAGGCAAAGCATCCGGTAATCACGAGCCAGTTGATGCAGTCCGCAGCCCACGCGCCAACGTACGTCTGGGCGAGCGAAATGTAGGACTGACCCAATAGGCCGGTTGTCTCATCGACCACTTTGCCGGTTCCGAAACCCGTGACTGTTGCCCATGCCGTGACGAACAGAATGAGGCCGATGCCAATGACTGCAAGGTAGGTTGCCAGCGGTACAAGCTTCCTGGGATTCTTGGATTCTTCGGCATAGTTGGGTACGACTTCGAATCCGAGCCAGGACCAGAAGGCGAAGAAGATACCGATGCCTGGGGCTATTCCGCCGAAGGCATTGATGGGGTTGATCGGTTCGAGGCTTACGCCCTCTGGCCCACCGTTGATGAAGATAGCGCCATTGACGATGGCAAGAATGATAATTTCACCGATGAACAGGACTCCGAGGACTTTAGCCGAGAGTTCGACACCGAAATACGATGCCACAGCAGCGAGGACCAGCGCGATACCTGCAATGACAAGCCACGGCACGTCCATCCCGAAGGATTGCTTCAGGGCGGCAGAGCCGAAGTAACCGATCGCCCCCAACACCGCCACCTGGACGCAGAGGTACCCCAGCATCAGCGAAAGCCCTGATGCCAGCCCGAGCGGTTTACTCAGACCGTTGCTGATAAAGCTGTAAAAGCCGCCGGTTGCGCTGAGTCGTCGCGTCATTGCTACATACCCGACGGCGAAGCAGAGAAGTACGCCCATTGCGACGATGAATCCGGCTGGGGCTCCTACACCGTTGCCGAAGGCGACCGCAAGCGGAATATTGCCCAAGCAGCCCACCAAGGGGGCTGCGCTGGAGAAAGCCAGCAGAAGAATGCCTACCAGTCCGAGGGAACCGGACTTGAGGCGATGGACTTCTGTCTGTTCAGATGACGCGGAAAGGGCACTGGAAGTTGCCATGGGGGTCCTTCTTCAAATTTTGGCGCACAGTTGGGGAGCAGCCAAAGAACATTGGGAGGGTGCGGATCCCGCCGTGAATTAGGGACGGGAAGGCCCGCATCGTTCTTGCCATCTGCGTGGAGGGTTGGCCGCACGGAGAGTTGGCAGAGTCGATGAACTCATGTTGGCATCGCTGCGTCCAGCGAAGACGAAAGAATGAAACAAGTTCATCTTTCACATTCGAAGTATGAGGCATAAGTCACACTTCATGCAAGAGCTAGTTGGAGGAGGCGCCCCAGAGCTCCAGCTAGCCCCTAGACTGAACCCATAGAAAGTGAAACCTATTCACGCTTTGTAGCCATACATGAGGGGGCGCCAGGATGAGCCAGATTGCGCAACGCGAAGTGGACCATTCCATGCCGCCGTTGGAGAGAGCCGTTCCCCCGAGCCCCGCACATTCCCTCTCCGAGCTACTTACGGAAGCCTCCGCCACGGTAGGTGCTCACAGGACCGCTGTGCAAAAGCGCAGCCGATCGAAGATGGAAACAGTCATGAAAGCCGCCATTGACCTTCTGGTTGAAGGTGGTCCTGAGGCAGTCACCACGACTACAGTCGCTGCGCGGGCCGGCGTTTCCGTTGGATGGCTCTACAACTTCTTCGATGGCCGGGAGGCCTTGCTGGAAGAAATTCTCGTGTCCTGCCTACAGGACCTTGATAACCGGCTGGATAAGGTGAACTTCGACCTCGGCGGGCCTAACTGGAAAGAGAAAGCCGAAGCAGGCGTCGAGGCCCATATCGAATTCTTCAACGAGACGCCCGCGTTCCGCGCCATTTGGTTCTCAACCGAGTTCACGGGCCGAATGATCCGCGCTAATCGAATGCACGACAACGAACTGGCAGCCTATTTGGCCAGGACGATCACCGATACCAGGCCGGATGCGCCGCAAGTTCCCTTCGATGTCGTGACGCAAATTTTCGTAGGTATGCTCGACAAGGGCTTTGACCTTGCTTACCGCGAGTCGCCGGATCGAGGCAACGAAGCGCTGCTGCAGGAAATGAAACGCTCAAGCATCGAGTACCTGGCCACATATCTGCCGTAGAATCCCCCGCCCGCGGCCAGCCGGAGACAGCTGTCAACACGTCGGCCCGGACGCGATCGCCCGGGCCGATCCAAGAAAGAAATATTGATTCGCCAGTACTCGAAGAATGATTATGCGGGACGCGGAGCCGTCAGCTCCCGGTCCACCTTATGAGAAGGGCGGATCTGCGACCAAGGTCGGGCGGCTTCGAAGGCCGCGGCGGCTCTCAGAACCTTCGCATCCGAGTGAAAACCGCCCGCAATTTGCAGTCCAACGGGCAGCCCTCCCGAGGTAAATCCGGCGGGCACCGTGATGGATGGTGTCGTCATCATGTTGAATGGATACGTGAGCAACCATCCGAGGATCTGCTCCCGGAGCGGCTTACCCTCAAGCCAGCTGGGCGCGAACTGTTCCAGAGGAAAAGCCGCTGAGGTCAGGGTTGGAGAAATCAAGAGGTCGAAACCTGACATGAACTCTCTGAAGGTCTGCCACATCTGACCGCGATAGAGGTCGGCCCGACCCTTATCTTCTCCATTCAGCGTCTTGCATTGACTCATGATCTCCAGAAGGTTTTCATCCACCTGCCCCGTCATGCCCTGCCAGTCCAGCAGGTCAACCTGGCTCGCAAATCCAGGAAGCCAGACGCCGTTCCACATCGCCTCCTGGGCTCCATCCCATGACGGAGTGGCCTCTTCAACAACCGCACCAAGTTCCTCGAAAGCGTCCATGGCAGACCTGCAGATCGCCGAGACTTCCGGATCCACGTAGCCAAGGCCCAGATCCGAGGACCAGGCGATCCGTAGGCCATCGATCGGCTTCTTGATCTCCTCGGTGAAGTCAATATTCATGTCCGGAAGACTGGTTGGGTCTTCGTCGTCCGGGCCAGCCATGACATTGAGCATGAGCGCAGCGTCAGCCACTGTCCGGGCAATCGGCCCATGATAGATCCAGGTATAAAAGCGACCCCCCAGAATTGTCTGTGGGATGAGCCCATGGGTTGGTTTCATTCCGACAACACCACACATTGAAGCCGGGATCCGAACCGACCCCGCTCCATCGCTCCCCTCTGCAATGGGCGCAAGGCCTGCAGCCACAGCAGCAGCCGATCCCCCGCTGGACCCGCCGGCCGAGTAGCCGCTCTTCCAGGGATTGTGAGTGGGCCCGTACAAATGGTTGTCCGTCCCCCCGTAGTAGCCACCTTCGGGCATATTCGTTTTTCCCAGAAACAACCCCCCAGCCGCTTTGAGACGCTTAACGACGGCAGCATCGTGCTGAGCTACGGTTCCTTTCAGCGGCAAGTAGCCGTACGTTGCCGGCAGTCCACTCATGGCGGTGAGTTCCTTGACTGCGAAAGGGACCCCGTGAAGCGGCCCAAGCTCTGCACCCGAGTCCACCTGTGTCTGCAGGCGTTCGGCGTCCGTGGTGACCTGCTCCTCGTCGAAGGTAACGTACGCGTTCAATTGCGGATTCACAGCCTTGATGCGGTCCGTCATCGATGTAGCGATATCGACAGGGGAAAGTTCCTGGCGGCGTACCTTTTCGCTTATATGTGTCGCGCTCATCCATGGGATTTCTTCAGTGATGACGTGGTCCATGATTCTCTCCTTGAGTTTGAGGTTTGTGGTGTAGTCGTGGCTGGCCACTGAGCGCGTCACTTGGACCGCTGCACCCAGAAGCGAACTGCCTCAAGTCCGGCGGCCAGGACCAGAACACTGCCCGTCACGATTCCGGCGATTTCCGGCCCCAAGTTGAGTAGCGTTAGCCCGTTCTTAAGGATGGCGATGAGCCATACTCCAAGAACCACGCGAAGGATGCTCCCACGTCCACCGTCGAACGGCACACCGCCAAGGAGCACGGCGGTCAATACGGTCACTTCGAATCCGACCCCAAGGGTGCCCGAAGGGGCGCTGTCCAGTCTCGCCACCTGCAGGACACCTGCAATACCGGCCGCCAGTCCTACTACAACGTAGAGAAGCACTGACAAGCGTTTGACCGGGATGCCTACAAGGTAGGAAGCCCTCGCATTCACCCCGATTGCGATGATTTTGCGGCCAACAGGGAGACGATTCATGGTGAGCAGGGCTGCGCCGATGACAAACAGGGCTGCGAGGCCCAGATAGGACACACCGAAAATGGAGCCATTGCCCAGGACATTGACATCAGACGGAAAGCCGTAAAGCGAATCGGGGGCGAGATACTGAGCAACACCCCGTGTAGCTGCGAGCATTCCGAGCGTTACTACCAAGGGAGACAGTTCCAGCCATCCAATCAGCAATCCATTGATGGCGCCGATTGCTGTACCTACTGCGATTCCTACTAAGAGCCCGGGGATGAGACCGGAACTCAGGAAAGTGAGCCCGGAGCACACTCCGGCCAAGGCCAACGTCGAACCGACTGACAGATCTACGAATCCGGCCATCAGCAACACTGCAGCCACCACGGCCACTATGAAGGTCGGCCCATTCTGGGTAAGTACCGCAAGGAGGTTGCCGCCGGTAAGAAAAGACTTGGTCGCCAGAGAAAAATACACCATGAGACCAAGGGTGGCGGCCGGCATAAACCAGTTGATGCCCTGAAGAACCAGCTTTTTGCCGGCAAGGCCAGGCTGTTTGGTCTCTGGGCTGTTGCTTGGGGGACTCATGGTGGTGGACTCCAACGTAGTCACTTTGATGTTCCTTCCGCTTCGCCAAAACTGCCTTGGGCAGCTGACAGTAGGTAATTTTCTGTGATGTCTTCGGGGGCGATTTCCCTGGGCACTCCGTCCACCAGAACGAAGACACGGGTGGCAAGCGCGAGGATTTCCTCGGGTTCGCTGCTCGCGAAGATCACGCATCGCTCAGGACCGGAGACAAACTCGCGGAGTAATTCGTAGATCTCGTGTCGGGATCCGATGTCCACCCCTTGAGTTGGTTCATCCAGGAGCAGAACCGATGTGTCGCCAAGCTCACCGGCCCAACGCCCCACAACCAGCTTTTGGGCATTTCCCCCCGAAAACGAATCCGCTGGATTCCCTGGAGACATTGGACTCAGCCGGATCCTCCCCGCGGTCTCAAGAAAGGCCGCCCGTTCGCGGCCACGTCTCCGAAAGCCGCGTGAGAGCTGGTGGTAGTGCGGAAGAAGTACGTTCTCTTCAGCCGTCATGCTGCCGAAAAGTGACTGTTCTTTCCGATCGGAAGCCACCAGGGAAATGCCTGCCCTCAGTGCCTTGGACCGAGTGGAGGCAGGGGACGTCCGCGACAGGCTTACGCCACCTCCCACGGGTCTCCTTACTCCTGCCAGAGACTCCAGAAGGTTCGTCCGTCCCGAGCCCAACAGCCCGAACAGTCCGACGATTTCATTGGCATGGACTGTCGTCGTCAAAGGTCCCGTGAAGGAGCACTGTAGTGCCTCCAGCTGCAGCATCGGCGCGCCTGGTTCGCAGTCTGATGCCCGGCCGGTCAGTGAGCTGCCTGGAGAGATGCCATCAACCAGGTCCTTCATTTCAAGGTCCAGGCGATCCCGGGTCCAGTGCACCCGGCCGTCGCGGAGGACAGTCACAGCGTCGGCGACCTGCAACACCTCGTTCAGCAGGTGCGTCACGTAGATAACAGTCAGTCCCTGCGTCGTGGCCAGCCGGCGCACGAGCCGGATCAAGGCCGTCACTTCATGAGGGCCGAGGGCTGCCGTTGGTTCATCCAAAATGAGAAGGTCCGGTTTCCGTCGCAACGCCCGAGCGATTTCAACGATCTGCTGCTCCCCCACGGATAGTGAACCGACCAAGGATTTGGGGCTTATGTCCACGTCCAGAGATTCGAGGATGCTTTGTGCTTCACGCTCCTGCCGGCGGATATCGATGGCCCCGAGGACGGTACGACGCTCTTGGCCGAGAAATATGTTGTCCGCGACGGAGAGCGACGCGATGAGCTGAAAATGCTGGTAAATTATGGCGCATCCAGCTTCAAAAGCTTGTGTCGGTGTGAGCCCACGGTAGGGGCGTCCCCCGATGACGATTTCACCATCATCGGGACTGGTAGCTCCGCTGAGGCAACCCAACAGTGTGGACTTCCCCGCACCATTGGCGCCCAGAAGTGCGTGAACTGTGCCTGCAGGAATATTCATGTCAATGCCCCGCAGCACGTGATTTGCCCCGTACGATTTGCGGATACCCGATAGCATCAGGCCGAAAGTCACAGATTTTTCCTGGTCCAGAGCGTCCCGCGGCATCTCATTGGCCCTTACGCCCAAAATTCCCGATGAGATCGGCCACCAGTTGCGGGTTGTCAGCCTTGGCCAGAACCGTTGGCGTTACAAGGTTGGTCTCGCCCTTACCCGTTGCGGCGGCCATGGCAGCGTCAACGATGGACGCTGCAAGGGCATCCATGGGAATCGCGGAGCTTGCCCGGTACATGCCGCCCTCCTTGACCGCGGCCAGACCCTCCGGCGAACCGTCCTGGCCAGCTATATAGACGGTATTTGGGTCGATTCCAGCGTTTTTGAAGGCCTTCATTGCGCCTATCGCGGACTCGTCGCTGAGCCCAATGAAGATGCGCAAATCGGGGTGCTCGCGAAGGGCGTCTTCGGCAATTTGCAGACCACATGCTTGATCCGTGCAGTTCTGTTCAGAAACGACCTTGAGTCCGGCCGCTTCAATGGCCTTGATGGGAAGTTCGTATCTGGGGCGAGAAGGCGGCAGTGTGGTCAACGTAGTGACCGCGGCTGTTGCCCCGCCGTCGGGGTAGTTTTTCTCGATCCACTCTGTGACATCCGCCGCGATTTGCTCTCCTTGGAGCTTGTTGTCAAATCCCACGCTGCCATCTTGACCGTCCATGCTGGTCAGATAAGTGAGCCACTTGGTGCCCTGGCTCTGCGCCTGCTTCTGGAGACCGGCGAAAGCCGTCGAGTCGACCGGCCAAAGGACGATGGCGTCTACTTGCTGCGTCACCCAGCTTTCGACCGTGGCGCGCTGGCTTTCCAATTTCATTCCCGTGGTGTTGTCCAGAAGCAGGTCGACGCAACCAACCTTGGTGGAGTACTCCTTCGCCAATGACTTCAAAGCTTTGATCACCTCGGCTTCCCCGATCGGGTGACTGAAGCCGACGGTGTACGTCTTGGAACACCCGCCGTTGGACGAACTGGATGTTGGTGCGCTGCAGGCCGAAAGCGAGGCCGTAGACGCCAGGGCCAAGGCCGCGACGCCGGCAACGAGGGCTGGTTTGAGATGCATGGTGGTGAGCCTCCTGGGGGATGGATTGTGGGGCCGCAGGGTTGTGATTCCTGGGGAGTAGATCCAGCCTAGGAAGGCCGCGCTCTGGCTACCATCGGTGATTTCACGTATATTTGTGATGCGGATCGCTTTTACAAAGTGCGGGCCCTTCATGCGAACCCTCACAGACTTGCTGTCCGGGTCATTTGTCGCCGTTGGTTTTATCTGACAACCAATGTGAGCTTTTCCCTACGAACCATGGAGGCCACATGGACTCCGCTTCCCGGGTTCTCATCTTGCAGGACCTACAAAGCGAAGACATTATTCGCCGGCGCAACGCATACTTCGACCTCGTTCGCTTCGAAAGCGGTGCAGGGGCGATCCTCCTGACGTATGTGGATCCTCTGGCGCACACTCATATCGCGGTCGGCAGCTCAGGCTACAGGGACAGCGTTGTGGACTACATCACACGAGATCTGCTTCTCCACGACAAAGCGGCCAGACAAGCACTGCGGGATGAGTCCACCATTTATGACTGGGATAACCTGCCAGGCTACCGGGCCTCAGCGCCCGCGCTTCTGCATTTCGGACCCGAAGGTTTCAACAACGGAGTCACGATGCCGCTGACAGTTAAGGGACAGACCGTGGGGACTTGCAACCTGAGTACGGATCGCGCGGCCTGGCCGGCGCTTACGGCACCCATGTTGACGGCTCTGCGACCGGTTCTAGCGGATATGGTCGAACGCGCCCGGCAAAGCCGGAGCCTGGGGCTTACTCCGCGTGAGTTGGAGATCCTTCGAATGGTAAAACGGGGCCTGACGGACACCCAAATAGCCAGCGAACTCTTTCTCTCACCACGCACGGTTTCTACGCACATGGAGAACGCAAGGGGCAAGCTCTCTTCGACAACCAGAACACGGGCCGTCATCGTTGCCACGGACCTTGGGCTGATCTAGCAAATGCCACTATCCAGAGCGCAGCCCTGATCCCGGTCCGGCCAAGCGGACGGATCGTCATCCGCGGGCGATAGACCTCGGAGCGTCCACTTTTCAGCGAATTCCTCAACCTGGCTGGCAATGGCCCTCGTGGAAGTGTCGAGCCGAAGCTGGTCCGCAGCCAGCGCCATCAACTGCTCGGCCCGGGATGCGATTCCCGGGTCCGCGAGTCCTAACCGGGCAGCGGCTTCCCAGTCCGGGGAACCGGCGCAGATACCCCTGGCTTGGTCTGAGACAGCGGGATTGGAGATGAGCGCGGAAACGACGGCGGCGGGGACAGCCCACCAGCAGCCGGGCTGGGCATCGATATATCTGATTTCGAAATACCCTTTGGGCCGGACGTGCGGGAAAAGTGTGCTCAAGTGCTGCTGTAAATCCTCAAGGTTTGCCGGCGGCCGGTCTGGTACCACTGCTGTCCCTAGACGGAGCCAATCACGGAACGTCAGACCGGCGGGGGCATGCCACTCCCCCGCTACACGTCGAATCATCATCAGGGGGGCGTCCAGGGCCCACCGGGCGTAGGACACCCCGGGATCCTGGGCCGCGCTGAAATGCGGTACGCCAGTCCTGGCCGGGTCCAGAGCGAGCCACGCTGCGAGCCGTGTGCTCTTCCAACCGCTTCGCCGGCCACCGATCCAGCCGGAGTTCGCGAATGTCGCTGCCAGCACTGGCCCCATTGAATACAGCAGCTTCCAGCGATGACGGATTTCGACGTCGTCAGTGCCCGCCTCGACGTTGACCTGCACTGACGCCGTGGAACACATCATGGTGGTGCCCGCCGGCGCCCACGGTTCAAAATACTGTTCCATGGCAGCGTAGCGTGGGGCTTGCGTAATCCGCCTGGGTTCGAGGTGTGGCGACACTCCGGCACCCACCAGGATTGCATCCAAATCGGCAGCCTGCTCCCGCAACAATTTCAGGCTGCCGTGCACTGAGAAAATGAGCTCTTGCAAAGAGGCTTCGGGGTGCGAGCTTAGCTCAAGCTGACCACCAGGTTCGAGCGTAAGACTTCCGTGAACGTCCAGATGTCGCAGTTCCGAGAACAAACGCCGGTAGTTGTCGTCGGCAAATGGACGCTGCAGGGATGGGTCTCCGATTCGACCCATGAGCAACTCAAGTTCGAGTCCGATGCGCCCGGCAGGACCGGTCGAGAAGCATGTGCGCTGAATCCACTCCTCGGCAGCCGCGACTGTCAGGGGGCCTTCCTGCTGATCAGCGATGCTGTTGTCGCCGCGGAGGATCCCGGTGGACGTCATCATGCTTTGTTCCTTTCGAGAAATAAAGAAAGGGGTCTGGGTGGACCACCGCAAAAAAGCGATCCACCCAACCCCAACGTTGCGCGGCCTCCGCGCGCAGGCCCGAATCAGGCCGGGATGTCGCCGTCGTACCGCTCGGCACCCGGGAGAGCCTCGACCCATGGTTGCGCGGACCGGCACCAGACTTCCACGGTCGGCTTGAGCCATGACGTGTCGTTGAGCGTCCCCGCCTTAACAAAAGCCAGTCCAGGCATCGCGTCGATGCGGCCAACAATTGGGGAACCGCATTCCCCGCAGAACGACCGGTTGGTGTTGGTCTCGTGCTCAGAGCCGACGGTAATGAACGTCTTTACCGCGTCGCCTGTGATTGTGAGCTTTTCGTCGTCAACACCGATGACCAGCGAGTACGCGCCACCTGTCTGACGTTGGCAATCGGTGCAATGACACAGGGCCGTGAACTTGGGCTCGCTGTCAATGGTGTAGGTGACTTCACCACAAAGGCACTGTCCGTCGAGTTTCATGTCTGCTCCTTGAGCTTCATTGGTGAGGGGACTTCAGGGGAGGTCGCACTGCTATCGTGTCGATCATCACATCCTAAGCTGAAACAATATCGCATTTCATAATATGGCAAAAGGTCTTGCAAGCTCTCGCCTCTGCCCCTAAACTGAAACGTGAATCTGTTTCAGCATTCGATTTGTTTACCGCTCCACGGCAAGCCGCCGCATGATAGGAGAGATCACATGGGAGTTTCCATTACAGAGGGCACGCGTACCATCACGCCCCCGAACTTCAACGGACCCTACGGACTGCTCATTGATGGCAACATCATCCAGACCGAGGACCATTTTGACGTCTACAACCCGGCCACAAACTCGGTCCTCGCATCCGCACCCCAGGGCACACGGGAACACATGGAACGCGCCATCGGTGCCGCCAAACGGGCTTTCCCTGCGTGGGCGGCGCTGACCGCAGACGAGCGCGAAGCGATCATCGTCGAATTCTTCGAGGCCCTCGAGGCCCACAAAGAAGAGTTCATTACCTTGCTCTCTCTGGAGCAGGGCAAGCCACGACACAACCAGGCGACGTTCGAAGTCAACCTTGCCAACCCCTGGATCCCCAACACAGCCAAGTCGAGGCTGGAGGACAAGGTACTGGTGGAGGACGATGAGAAGCGCGTAGAACTCCGTCGCTCACCGCTCGGTGTCGTGGGGGCCATCATCCCCTGGAACTATCCCTACCTCCACGTTCTGTGGAAGACCGTCCCCGCACTGATCACCGGCAACACCGTAGTTCTCAAGCCTTCTCCCTATACCCCGCTCTGCGCATTGCGGATCGGGGAACTGGCAGCCCAGGTCTTCCCTCCCGGCGTCTTCAACATCGTCACAGGCGGCAACGAACTTGGACAGATCCTCACTGAGAGCCCCGACGTCGGGATGATCACTTTCACGGGATCCACGGAAACAGGGACCAAGATCATGGCTTCAGCAGCCGGCACCATCAAGCGGGTCACCCTCGAACTGGGTGGAAATGACCCCGCGATCCTGCTCCCGGACGCTGACTGGCAGGACGCCGTGCCGCAGGTGTTCAACGCCGCCTTTGGAAACTCCGGTCAGTGGTGCATCGCGGCCAAGCGCATCTACGTACACCGTTCCTTCCATGCAGACTTCGTCAACGCGCTCGTGGACTATGCGAAGACGCAAAAGGTCGGCGACGGCATGGATCCCACCAGCGATCTGGGCCCCATCAACAACCGCATGCAGTACGACAAGCTCCGTGACCTCTTCGAAGACACTCGCCGCAATGGCTACGACGTTCCGCTCGGGGGCACCATCGACGAGTCCCTGGATGGCAATTTCGTTCCAGTCACCATCGTCAACAACCCTCCCGAGAACAGCCGCATCGTCCAGGAGGAACCTTTTGGACCGATCGTGCCCGTCCTTGTGTACGACGACGTCGAGGACGTCATCGAGCGCGCCAACGCCACAATCTTCGGCCTTGGTGCCACCGTGTGGGGACGAGACGAAGAACGGGCACTGGCCGTGGCGGACCGCATCGACTCCGGCAACGTCTGGGTCAATCAAGGCCAGAGCCACCCGGACCACGCACCTTTCGGCGGCCACAAGCAGTCCGGCCTGAGCGTCGAACACGGTGACGAGGGACTGGCTTCGCACACCAACAACAAAACCGTCGTGATTCGAAAGAGCTAGCAGCTCTTCTTCAACCAAACCATCCCGGGGCACCGCAAACGGACCCGCTCATTCACAAGGAGAAACCATGCCCAAGAACCTCAAAGTCGTTCCGACTGACGAATATGACCAGATCATCACCACCGTTCAGAAGTATGTCGAAGGCCTGCGCGTTGGCAGCCCCGAAGGCGTTGCAGAAGCCTTCCATGAAGACGCCACCATGTACGGCTTTACCAACGGCCAGCTTCTGGGCGGACCCATCAAGAACTTGTACGACTTCGTCGCCGAGAACGGCGCCGCTCCTGATGTCAAGACCCGCGTGGACATCATCGGCATCACCCAGACAACTGCCGTGGTGAAGGTTGACATGGAAAACGATGCCATTGGTGCTGACTACACCGACTTCCACACCCTGCTGAAGCAGGACGGCGATTGGAAGATCATCGCCAAGGTCTACCACCAGTACGAGGCCTAATCGAACAGAACCGGGGGAGGCTCACCGCCTCCCCCGGTTTTTTCGTTCGTACAGGTATTCAGCACCCGAGGGGCGAGAATGATTTTGGAAACAATCCAGCGAACCGCCGCGCCATTGCGCCAAGAGGTGGTAGCCGCCCTTCGGCGGGCGATCGTTACCTCCGAGTACAAACCTGGAGAGAGGCTGGTAGAGACTGCGCTTTGCGATAAGTTCTCCGTCAGCCGGACAGTGGTTCGTGAAGCACTGCGGCAGCTGGAATCCGAGCAGCTGGTAGTGACGGTGCCGAACAAGGGCCCCGAAGTTGCAACCCTCACACCCACCGAAGCCCGAAGTCTCTATGAAGTTCGCGGCGCTTTGGAATCACTCGCCGGAAACCTGTTCGCCGAGCGAGCCACAGAAGCTCAGCGCGGGCAACTCGTGGCGAGACTTTTTGACATCCGAAGAGCAGAGTCAGCCGGTGGGGCGCAGCAGTTGCTGGCAGCGAAAGACAGCTACTACGAAGTGCTTCTGGCTGGCGCTGGCAACAAAGAAATCTCGGGCATGCTTCGGCAAATCAATGCCCGCACTCAAGTACTTAGGGCCCTCTCTACAAGTTCCCCGGGGAGAAGTCCGCTCATGCTGTCCGAACTGACGGACATCACCACGTCAGCGGCCATCACTAGAGACCCCGAGGCAGCCCGGCGAGCTTGTGAGGCACATGCATCAAACGCCGCGGAAGCCGCACTTAGTGCCATGGAGTCGACGCCCACGCCTGGACACCCATGAAAGCATGAATGAATACAAGGAAGGGATGCACGCGATTCGCCTGCATCCCTTCCTGCCTTCGGAAAAGGCAGTCCCTGCCTGTCAGCCAACCAGCGTAGACACGGCCTCTGCCACTGGCGTATCGCCATCAGTCAGCTCAACGATAGTCCGATTCAACTTGGAGTTATGAAGGGCAGCATCAATGAACGCCGCGACGTTATCGCGTCGGATGTCTCCGTACTCAATCGCAGGACCCGCGGTAACCCGCCCATCTCCGGGGGCGTCGGTCAGAAGCCCCGGGCGAACTATCAACCAGTCCAGATCAGTACGCGTGAGGTAGACGTCTGCTGTCTTCTTCGTGCGCATATAGTGCTCAAAACGTTCGTTCACCGACTCACCCCGCCCTGACTCCGGGAAGGCGGACACCAGGACAAAACGGGACACTCCGGCGAGGGCGGCTGCATCGGCAGCCTTCTCGAGCCCCTTGCCGTCGATGAGGGTGGTTTGGTCCATTCCTGTGCCA
This sequence comes from Arthrobacter sp. R3-55, assembly GCF_054161505.1. NCBI lineage: Bacteria > Bacillati > Actinomycetota > Actinomycetes > Micrococcales > Micrococcaceae > Arthrobacter > Arthrobacter sp. R3-55. Next base: position 2,657,986 of record NZ_CP096423.1, read on the forward strand.
TGGGCGCCCGCAGAGAAGACCACGGCATCGTGTCCCTTGAACTTTTCGGCCAACACCTCAACGGAGTCCTTGATCAGGTCTCCCTCCACAGGCGTCGCACCACTGGAGGCAACAGTCTCAGCTTGAGCAGGATTCCTGAACATTCCCGTGACGGCGTCACCGCGGCCACTCAGTAGTTGAGCCAGCCGCCGGCCAACTCCCCCGGCTGCGCCTACTTGGAATACCTTCATGCGCTTCTCCCTTCGATTGTAGTTCGACATTCACCGTAGTACGATTCATATAGGAATTAGAAATCGCCAGGTCTTGAAACTTCTTGGATAATCGAAGCATGCGAACTTTGGACCACCCTACGCCCGACGAAATTCATATCGACGGCGTACTCTCGGCGCTGGCCGATCCAATCCGGCGTCGGATCGTGACCCAACTGGCCGATGGCCATGACGACCAGGCATGCATCGCGTTTGAGTTGCCCGTGAGCAAGTCCACGTCCACCCATCACTTCCGCGTGCTTCGCGAGGCGGGAATCATTGAACAGCACTATCAGGGAACGGCGATTCTCAACACGCTCCGGACGGGCGTAATGGAATCGCTGTTTCCAGGCTTGCTCAGTGTCGTCATTGCGGCTGAACGCAAGTCCACACTGAGGCAACGAGCATCCTGACGCATGACCGCCCCCATCTAGATCTGGGGAACCAGGACGTCGCCAACCTTTGACGCGGCAGGGACCTTGCGGCCGCTTCGGAGTCGAAGCTCAATGTACGTCGCCAGTCGCGATAGCCCCAGATTGATCACAATCATCACAAGCGCGATCACTACCAGCGCCGGGATGTAATTCGAATACGCAGAGCCGGCCTGGATTCCTTGCCGCACTGCTTCCACGTAGGTGATTTGGTAACCAAGCGCAGTGTCCTTCAGCGCTACAACCAATTGAGCGACGATTGCCGGGAGCATTGCCGTGATCGCCTGGGGCAGGAGAATCATACGGAGTGTTTGTCCAGTGCCCAGGCCAAGAGCCACAGCAGCTTCCCCCTGGCCTCTCGGAATGGCTTTGATTCCTGCGCGCACAATCTCTGCAATCACGGCCCCGTTGCTCAGGGCAAGGCCGGTAACTACCGCCGCAACGGCAAGATCGGTTGACGGGAACAGGTCGTAGTCGGCGAAGAGCTGAAAGCAGAAAATCATCAGAATCAGCAGGGGAATTGCCCGGAAGAACTCCACCACGGCGGCGCACCCGTAGCGAACGAACCGATTGTCGGAGAGACGCCCGACGCCGAGCAGGATACCCAGGATTATGGCCAGGATGATGGCAAACACCGCAGCCTGAAGCGTTCCCACAATCCCGGGCAGAAGGTACGTCTGCCACATTTCCGGCGTGAGAAATGGCTGCCACTTCTCAGGCGCCAGCTGCCCTTTGTCTGCCAGGGCTGACATCACGAACCATCCGGCCGCTGCCAGCCCAACGACGCACAAAGCGCTGATGACGACGTTCAGAATTTGGCCTTTGGGCCCGGGGACGTCATACAAATTGTTGATGGGTGCTCGAGTGCTGCTCAACGCTTGACCTCAAACTTCCTGCTTAGGTATCCGAAAGCCGCGCCGGTCGGAAGAGTCAGACACATGAAGCCGGCCCCGAAGATCAGCCCAACGACGATGAGGGCGGAGGTATTCTCGATCATTTCCTTCATCAAAAGGGCGGCTTCAGCCACGCCTATGACGGAAGCAACCGTTGTGTTTTTGGTCAACGCAATGAGGATGCTGCCCAAAGGCGCAATGACCGCCCGGAAAGCCTGCGGCAGGACGATGTGGCCCAATCCCTGCATAAAGTTCAGGCCCAACGACCGGGCCGCTTCCGACTGGCCGGGAGGGACCGTATTAATACCGGCCCTTAGCGCTTCGGATACGAACGTCGACGTGTACAGGCTGAAGGCCAGGACAGCCAGCCGGAACGAACTGTCCGTGATGGATGTGGGGGACTTTGGATCTGCCAAGGTGATGCCGAGTTGCTGCGCCAATCCGAACGATGCGAAAAGCACCACAAGGGTCAAAGGGGTATTCCGGACAATGTTCACGTACCCGGTAGCAAGCGTCCGCATCGCCCAAATGGGTGAAACCCGCATGGCAGTCAGTACAGTGCCCAATACCAACGAGCCCAGTGCCGACAGCGCCGTGAGTTGCACGGTGATCAGGAAGGCCGCCAGGATCTGATCCCCGTATTCGTTGAGGATGTTCATGTTAAATATCCAGTCTCTTGTCTGGCTGCCCCGACTAGTAGCGGTCTACCACTGGCGTGGCGGGCAATGCATAACCGGACGGTCCAACGTTGCTCTCAAACGCTTTGGCCCACGATCCGTCGTCGATCATGGACTGAATGGCGTCGTTGATCTTGGCACGGCCCGCGGTGTCATCTTTCTTCAGACCAATGCCGTAGTTCTCCTTGCTGAAGGTACTGCCTACAAGCTTCAGTTTTCCCTGATTGGCAGCTGCGTAACCGGCAAGTTGAATATCATCCGTGGTCATTGCGTCAACGGCGCCGCTCTTCAGGGCTTCAACGCATGCGGAAGGGGTGTCGTACTCCTGAAGCTGCGCGTCCTTGCTGTAGTTCTTCTTGATGTTCTGTGCTGGTGTGGAACCGGTCACCGAGCACAACTTTTTGCCCCCATTCAGGGACTCCGGGCCCGTGATGTCTGTGGAGTCAGAACGAACCAGGAGCGACTGGCCAGCCAGGAAGTAAGGCCCCGCGAAGGCGACCTTCTCCTTTCGGGCATCGTTGATGCTGTAGGTATTCACCACATAATCCACCTGCCCGTTCTGGATCAGGCTCTCTCGCTGCGCCGGAGTCGCTTCCTTCCAGGTGATGGAAGACTCCTCGACGCCAAGTTTCTTGGCGACATACTTGGCAACGTCAACATCGAAACCCCTGAATGATCCGTCCGGAGTCTTGATTCCAAGGCCTGGGCGATCAAAGGAAATGCCGATGGTGAGGTGGCCCGATTGAGCGCTTGCTTCAACTGTTTTCGCTTTGTCGGATGCACCGGAGCAACCGGCGATCGAGCTGGCAAGGAACAGCGCTGCGGCCGGAATGGCCAGGAACTTGAGCTTCACGATGTGCTGCTTTCTAGATTGGGGTGGCTTGTCAGTGGCTGAGGATCTTGCCGAGGAACTCTTTGGCCCGCTCGGTGGTTGGGTTGTCAAAAAACCGGTCAGGGGTTGTGTCCTCGAGGATCTGACCATCGGCCATGAACACCACCCGGTCGGCGGCGCGTCGAGCGAAGCCCATCTCGTGCGTGACTACGAGCATCGTCATGCCTCCTTGTGCCAGCGACGTCATGACATCCAGTACTTCGGTGACCATTTCCGGGTCAAGAGCCGAGGTAGGTTCGTCGAAAAGCATCACCTTCGGCTCCATGGCCAACGCCCGGGCAATGGCAACACGCTGCTGCTGTCCACCCGAAAGCTGGGCGGGGAGCTTATGCGCCTGATTTGCTATACCTACCCTCTCGAGCAGGGCCATTGCCCGCGTTTGAGCCTCAGCCTTTCCGATTCGTCGAACCTTGAGTGGCGCAAGCATGACGTTTTCGAGAATGGTTTTGTGGGCAAAGAGGTTGAATGACTGAAAGACCATTCCGACGTCGGCCCTGTAGCGCGTCAACGCCTTGCCTTCCTTGGGGAGAGGCTTGCCGTCGACGGCGACCGTGCCGGATTCGACGGTCTCCAACCTGTTGATAGTTCGGCAGAGGGTCGATTTTCCCGAGCCAGAGGGACCCAAGACAACCACAACCTGGCCCTGGGCAACCTCAAGATTGACATCACGGAGCACGTGCAGAGGTCCGAAATGCTTGTTGACCCCCCTGATGGAGATCATCGCCTTCCTCTCGTCGCCAGCAGCCTCAGAAGTGCTGTCAACAAACTTTTGCAGTTCCATGTTCGCCATTCGTTCGGGGATATTTCGTCTCGACGGTCGTGGTGGGAGGAGCAGGTTTCTCACCTGGGCTCCCATGTGACCTAAGTTACGAACGTAAGAATGTTAACATTTGTACGGGAAAGAACAGGAGAGGGCAAGTCGCCGGGGAAGCTCCGGACGCGGACGAGGCCGGCACCGGGCTTCGTCCGCTGGCGAACTTTCAGAAGGACGTGTGACTAGCCCGCACCTTGGAGGCGTTCCTTGCTGTCGAGGTCGGCTTTGATTCTTTCGAACGCAGTCTCGATGTGCTCACGCACCAGCTCTTCAGCCTTCGCACCATCCTGGTCGCGGATGACGCGGAACATTTCCCAATGCTCTGGGCCAATGCGGGCCCTGTAATCATCATGGCCTTGCTGTCGATTAAGGAGAAGCAAAGCGATCTGCGAACGCAGGCCCAACCAAACCTGCTCCAACCTCTCATGACCGGCACAGGCGTAGATCGCATCATGAAAGGCAATGTCCGACTGGAGCATGTCACCCCTATCCCCCAGGGCGGCCGCACGCTCAATGTCCTCGGCACGCACTTGAAGCAGGTCCAAATCCTTCCCGGTGCGGTGTGCAATCAGCCGCTGAACGGCGAGCAACTCTATCGAGTACCGGAGCGAGTAGATCTCTTCAAGATCTTTGTGCGTAAAGACGGTAACCCGCGACCCCCGGTGCCAGTCGCCTTGAAGCAGGCCCTCCTGCCGCAGCAAAACGATGGCATCCCGCACTGGTCCGCGACTGACGGATAGGGACGCAGCCATCTCCACTTCATTAATCCGCTCCCCCGGAGGTATTTCCCCGGCCAGAATTGCGTCACGGATCCGGTCCGCGACATCCTGGGCCATTCCGCGACGTTTCAGGGGTGCGCGAAGGGTTCCGTTCTTGACATTTGCTGTGGTGTCAGATTTCATAATGTTAACATTCTTGCAGTTGGAGGCTTGCTGGTCACTCCTACCACACTATCGCAGCACTCCATCCGGAACCTGTCCGGATCGCGGGATGCTGCATCCAAGAAAGACCGTCTGCTTTCGATGCAGGCTCAATCCACCACCTGCATCCCCCTGAAATTGGAGTATCCCTATGAGTACCGCTACCACTACACGGTTTGGACGGTTTGCTGATCGGTTGCGGGATATTGGTCCGTCCCCGATCCGAGCGATTTTTGATAAGGCGGCGGCGTTGGAAGCTGCCGGTGAGAAGGTGTATCACTTCGAGATCGGGCGCCCGGATTTTGATACCCCGCAGGTAGCCAAGGACGCTGCGGCTGCGTCGCTGGACCGCGGAGAGGTTCATTACGGCCCGAACGCGGGAACGATTGATCTTCGCGAGGCGATCAGCGGGTATCTGCAAGAGCGCCGCGGGACCATCTATGACCCGGGTACTGAAGTACTCGTCACGATCGGCGCGAACGAAGCGGTGTTCCTGGCATTAATGGCTTTCTGCGGCCCCGGCGATGAAGTGATCTTCCCCGTCCCGGCCTGGGCGCACTACGAGTCATGCATCCGCCTGGCCGGTGCCACCCCCGTCCCTGTCCGGCTCGACGCGGACAATGATTACCGCCTCGATATCGACGCGATCGCCGCCGCAATCACCCCCGCGACACGCATGGTCATCCTCTGCACCCCGAACAACCCCACTGGCGGTGTCGCAACGGCCGAGGAAATCGAAAAACTCGCCAACGTCCTGGAACCGACCGACGCGCTGCTGATGTCCGATGAAATCTACGCCGACCTCGTCTACGACGAGATCCGCCACCAGTCCCCGGCCGCCGTAGGGAACCTCCGCGAACGGACCTTGGTCATCGGCGGCTTTGCGAAAGCCTTCGCCATGGACGGATGGCGCCTCGGCTGGCTCGCCGGCCCCAAAGAACTCATCACACCGGCACTAAGAGTCCGCCAATACACCACCGTCTGCGCCCCCACCTTCCTCCAACCCGGCGCCGCAGCAGCCCTCCGCCACGCGGGCCCCGAAGCGGAAACGATGCGCATCCAATTCCAGGAACGACGCAAAGCCGGCCTCAAGATCCTCACCGGCATTCCCGGCGTCACGGTAAGCCAACCCGACGGCGCCTTCTACTTCTACCTCACCTACACACCCGAGACCGCCGAACCAGCCGAACAACTGGCACTACGACTCCTCGATGAACAACGCGTCGCCGTTGTCCCGGGGACCGCGTTCGACCCCGACGGTGGAACCCACTCCATCCGGATCTCTTACGCCTGCCACATCGATGACCTCACCGAAGGCCTGCGACGCATCGTCCAGACCCTGACCACACCACACCCCAAGGGAGCCTGACCACCCATGACTACCACCATCACCCAGGACCGCCACACCGAAGTGGTGGACGCGATCGTGCGCCTGGCCCCCGACGGCGTCGCGTACGTCCCCTCCGCCAGCATTGCCCCGATCATCAACGGCGTCCTCACCGCCCAAACCAACGGCGACCTGCCACTGGTCTACCCCGTCTCCCGCGAAGAAGAAGCCATCGGCGTCGTCGGCGCCTACCCGTTCGCCGGGAAATTCGGGGTCATCATCATGCAGGACAACGGCTTCGGCAACGCCCTTACCGCACTCACCACCTTCGCCGTGTCCTACCACCTGCCCCTGCTCATCGTCGCGAACACCCGCGGCGGGCTCGGCGAGTACAACTCCATGATCCACACCATCTCCGCACCCGTCCCCGCCCTGCTGGCCTCCACCAACATCCCCGTATTCCAAGTCGACCGACGCAACACCGCCCAGGACTGGGGCGCGACCGTCGCCGAAGCCGGCAACCACGCCCGCATGACCTTCCGACCCGTCGTGGTCCTGATGGAATTCTTCGACCCCAAAGACGCAAAGGCAAAAGCATGAAACGCATCGAAGCCCTCCGGGCCATTGTCGAGACCACCGCCGAGGTCCCCGTCATCGCGACCTGCGCCGCGACCTCCCGCGAACTGGCCTCCGTCGAAGACCGCCCCAACCACCTCTACCTCCTGGACGCCATGGGCCTGGCCATCTCCGTCGGCACCGGCATCGCCCAAGCCATCAAAAACACCCCCGTCACCCGCGCCATCGTCATCGAAGGCGACGGATCCCTCCTGATGAACCCCGGCTCAGCCATCACCGCCGGCTACCTCGCCCCCGAAAACCTCGTCATCATCCTGCTCGACAACGGCGTCTACGCCTCCACCGCCGCCATCCCCACCCAAGCAGTCACCATCGACCTCGGACGCTTCGCCGAATCCGTTGACCTGAAGGTCCTCCGGGCTGAGAACACCGAAGAACTGTCCCTCGCCCTGAAACAAACCCTCACCGAAGACGGACCCTGGTTCATCCACACCCGCACCGAACCCGGCAACGAACCCAACACCAAACTCCTCCTCATCGACCCCGTCACCCACGGCAACCGCTTCCAAAACTGGCTCACCCCACAACTCACCGAGTCAAAGTAGCCAACAATCAATCACTTGCCGGGCCCGAGCGGGCCCGGCAGTGCCCATCTGCTGAAAGCACGAGAACTTCAATGGAAATGACCACCACCGCTTCCGCTCCCCCGCTTGGATTTCCGGAGAAGCTTATGCCCATCGGGGGCTCGTGGATCGCCTCGAGCAACGCTGCAACTCTCACCGTCGCCAACCCGGCCACTGGAGAACCCATCACGGAAGTTCCCTCTGCAACGGTTCAAGACGGCATGTCTGCTGTCGACGCCGCGGTCGACGCACAGTCTGCCTGGGCTGCGACCCCTGCCCGGGAACGCGCCGACATCCTCTTTCGCACCTACGAAGGAATCCTGGCTCGTCGCGACGAGTTCGCGGCACTGATCACCGCGGAAATGGGTAAGCCCCTCCCGGAAGCACAGACTGAAGTCGATTACGGTGCCGGGTTTTTCCGCTGGTTCGCCGAATCCGCCGGTCGGATACACACCGAAGGCCAGTTCGGCGTCGAACCCGGAGGCAACTACCAGATCGCCGTCTCCAAACGCCCCGTGGGACCGTCCCTGCTGATCACGCCTTGGAACTTCCCGCTCGCGATGGGCGCACGGAAGATCGCCCCAGCCCTCGCCGCAGGGTGTACAACGATTCTTAAGCCCGCCGAGCTGACCCCCCTGACTTCGCTATTACTGGCCCGGGTTCTCGAAGAAGCAGGCGCCCCTGCCGGTGTTGTCAACGTCATCACCACCTCCAATTCCCGCGACGTTATCGCCGCCATCATGAAGGACTCACGAGTCCGGAAGATCTCCTTTACCGGATCGACACAGGTTGGGCGTGCGCTCTTGGCCCAAGCAGCCGAGAACGTCATGAACACGTCCATGGAGCTCGGGGGCAACGCTCCACTGATCGTGTTCGATGACGCCGACCTTGAGCAGGCTGTCGAAGGCGCCATGCTCGCCAAACTCCGCAACGGCGGCCAATCCTGCGTCGGCGCCAACCGCATCTATGTGCAAAGTGGCATTGCGGCCGAATTCACCGCCCGCTTCACCGAGCGGATGGCTGCTGCTCGTCTCGGCGACGGCGCACACCCCGACACGGACCTGGGTCCGCTTGTGGATGCAAAACAAGTAAAGACAGTGGCTGCATTGGTTGCCGACGCCATCGCCAAGGGCGCCGTTTGCCTGACGGGCGGAACTATTCCCGAGGGCGATGGTTCTTACTACCCGGCGACGGTCCTGACTAACATCCCAACAAACGCAGACATCCGCACCGAGGAAATCTTCGGTCCCGTCGCAGCAATATACGAGTTCGCTAATGAAGCCGAAGCCATTCACGAAGCCAACAACACCCCGTACGGACTGGCCTCCTACGTCTTCACGGAGAACCTCGCCCGTGCGCTGCGTGTCGCAAACGCCATAGATGCCGGAATGACCGGGATCAACCGGGGTCTCGTCTCCAACCCGTCCGCACCCTTCGGAGGGACCAATGCCTCCGGCCTGGGGCGCGAAGGTGGAACCGAAGGCCTCGAGGCCTACCAAGAAACCAAATACACCGGGATTCAGCTTTAGCCGGATGGAAGTCGCTCAAGTCGACCAGGAATATGGGGCTGATCCATGCAGACGGTGATGATTTTCCTGGGGATAGGTGCGGGTGTTGCTTCAGTGGTCCTGTCCGTTCCGTCTCTCCGTCGTCGTACCAGTGCCGCAGAGTCGCTGTCTGTGGCAGCAACCGGGGCCGTGATATCCGGTTTACTGGCGTTGGCTTTTTGTGGTGACGACCTCGCCGGTCCTCTGAGTGCGCTCAATCTATTGGCGTCGGCGACCGGTGCCACAGCATTGCTGGGCCTAACGCTCACGTCAGGGCGGACAGGTACCCCGCGTCACCAGCGCGACTAACTGCACCGGGAAGGGGCCGTTCCAAGGAACGGCCCCTTCCCCGTGCGTCTGATGTCACCAATTCTGGCGAGTTGGGGAGATCACCAAATCGTTGACTGTGGTATTTGCTGGTTGGTTAAGGACATAAACCACGGCGTCGGCCACAGCGTCCGGAGTAATGGCCAGTGCATTGAGCTCTTTGGCTGCTGCGCGTCCAGCGGGGTCGCCCACTTTGTCGGCCCACCCGGTGTCGATGACTCCGGGGCTGATAGTGCTGGCCTGAATACCGTGTTGCACTCCAAGTTCCTTGCGCATGCTCTCCGTGATGGCTCGTACGAAGAACTTGGTTGCGCTGTATACCCCGGCAGAGTCGCCGATCTGATGTCCCGCAACAGACGCCATGTTCAAGATGTAGCCTGATTGACGCTCCAGCATGATGGGCAGGACAGCCTGGATACCGTTGAGGTACCCCCGGATGTTCGTATCGATCATCCGGCCCCAGTCGTTGACGGCCAAATCCTTCCACGCGGAGAACAACATGAGTCCCGCGTTGTTGACCAAGACGTCGACGCCGCCAAAGGTCTTGACGGCATACTGGGCCAGAGCTTCCATATCTGCAGAATCCGTAACGTCGGCGATACGCGCTGCCGCGGTTCCGCCTGAGGTACGAATCTCCCCGACGAGGGCGTCGAGGCGATCCTGGTCCCGGGCAGCGAGCACCAGTTTCGCGCCATGTGCTGCCAAGGCCTTGGCTGCTGCGGCACCGATGCCTGATGATGCGCCGGTGATAATGATGGTCTTGTTATGCAAGTAATTCATGGAGAGACCTTCCTACTTCTTGCGACGTTGTACGGCGTAGCCATATTGTTCGGGCCACTGGGGTTCGATGCCGAGCTCACTGGCAGCCTGCTGCGGCCAGTACGGGTTGCGGAGCAGCTCGCGGCCGAGGAATACGGCATCTGCTTGTCCGGTTTTCAGTATGTCCTCAGCCTGGTGGGCGTCGGTGATGAGCCCGACGGCGCCGGTAGCAATTCCAGCCTGGTCGCGTGCCTGTGCTGCAAAGGGCACCTGGTAATTTGGGCCGGCCGGAATTTTGGCGTCCCGGACAATTCCACCAGTGGAAACGTCGAGGAAGTCGACCCCGTGAGCCTGTAGTTCTTTGGCCAGACGGACGGTGTCGTCAACGGTCCAACCCTCGCGGGGATCATCGTCGTTCTCGCTTAGCCAATCGGTGGCTGAGCTACGGAAGAAGACCGGGAGGTCCTGGGGCCAAACTGCCCTGACGGCGTCAACCACCTCAAGCGCAAAACGCATCCTGTTTTCGAAGCTTCCACCGTAGGCATCCGTGCGCTTGTTGGACGCCGGAGACAAGAATGAGTGGATCAGGTATCCATGAGCACCGTGAACCTCGACAACCTCAAAGCCCGCTTTGAGGGCCCGCTTTGCAGATTCGGCGAAGTCGGTGACGAGCTGCTTGATTTCGGCGACGGACAGCTCCGTTGGCAGAGACAGTCCCTGGAAGGCTTCCGGGCTGGGGCCCACCGCAGTCCAGCCGCCGTCGCGTTCGTCCAAGTAACCGTCAGAAACCCACGGCTTATCAACGGACGCCTTTCTCCCCGCGTGGGCCAGTTGGATAGCGGGCACTGAACCATAAGAACGGATTGCCGCTGCTATTCGGGCAAAAGACTCTTCTTGCTCGTCATTCCACAGCCCCAGATCCCACTGGCTGATGCGCCCGTCCGGCCGGACACCGGTGGCTTCGACCATGACCAGGCCGACACCGCCTGCCGCACGACTGGCCAAGTGCGTCAAATGGAAATCCGTCGGGACGCCCGTTTCCGGGCCCTCGGCAGCCGCCGAGTACATGCACATCGGAGACATCCAAACCCGGTTCGGAATTGTTAGATCCCGCAGCTTAAGGGGAGCGAAAAGGCTACTCAAGGAAATCTCCTTCTTGGTTCTGTCTGGAGGACGACGGCCAGCGTTGTTCACGAGCCGACCTAAGTACGATAACCCTCGTAGTATGCCCATTGTCAAACTACGATGCATGTCGTACCTTTGATGATGACCGACGAAGGGAACACCATGCGCTCTGCCATAGCTACATCCGAGGCGCGCCTATTGGATCACCCCGAGCCTGAAGAGATTCGACTCGAGGCAGTTCTGCACGCGCTATCGGATCCCATCCGCCTGAAAATTGTCGGGGACCTGGCCATGGGGCACGATGACATGGCATGCATCGCATTTGAGCTGCCCGTGAGCAAATCCACGTCGACGCACCACTTCCGCGTGCTTCGGGAGGCAGGCGTCATTCGACAGCACTACCGGGGAACATCCCGGATCAGCAAACTACGCAACGACGACCTCCAGGCGAGGTTCCCGGGACTGCTGGATGCGGTACTGCTGTCGTCGGCGGGCGCGTCAACAACGACGGAACGCACCGGGAATTGACATTCCGGATGGTCATTCGGGTTTTGAAGTGCGCGACTGAGAAGACCGGCCCCTACTCCCCGACGGCAGCGAAGCGGGAACTGACAGTGCCCGGAAAGAACTAACTTGCCCCCACGGCCGAGTGCCCGCTGGGCGCACCTTCGGCATCCGTGGTGGTGAAACTGGCAAGCGCAATATCACCGGCATTCCTAACGTGGGCACGGCACAGCCTGCTGGCTTCATCAGCATCTCGGCTACGGACCGCCTGAACGATCTCGTCCAACTCGGCCACCGTCTGGTCAAACCGACCCGGGGAGGACAGGGTCATCCTACGCAGCATGGTTACACGATTGTTCAGCTGCTGGAGCATCTGTGCGAGCACGTGGTTTCCGGACCCAGCCAAGAGAACTTCATAGAAGCCGTTCTTCGCCTGGAGTACGTTGATTTGATTGGACGCAATGTCCGACTCATGGAGAGTTCGAACAGAGGCTGCGAGTTTGTCGATTTCGGCGTCTGACGCCTTGAGCGTGAAGCAATATGCGAGGTGCCCTTCGATGAGCCCCCTCGCCTCATAAATTTCACGGGCGTCTTCTTCGGTGATCACCGCAACTGACGGGCCCTTGTGGACCACATTGGTTATCAGCCCCTCGGCCTCCAATTGCTTTAGCGCTTCCCTCAGGAGGGTACGACTAACACCGAGCCTGTCGCAGAGGTCCCGTTCTATGAGTTTTTGCCCGGGCGTGAAGGCGCCGTACAAGATAGCGTCCCGCAGTGTGTTTTCGGCCAGTTTCCGCAGCGACATATCGTCGCGCTGCAGCCTCAAACCCAGTGGTGACTCCATGACAGCCTCCCCTCCCGTCGTGAACATGCCTTGACCTAGGGTACTACGGTCAGGGCCCGAGCGGCCATAATGACTGGCGATCGGATTGTCCGACACCTCATCGCCTTACGTTCTTCCGGGTCACCTTCTCACACCCCATAGAGTCTATTGCCCTAACACCATCCCGCTCTTATACTCAAACAAAGAGCTGTTTTGTATGACAAAAATGCATTGGGACAATCGTACTCAGCAGTTTTTGGTGTGATCTGCACTCCTTCCCGAGGAGGGGATGGAGCAGATACCGACCGTAAGGACAAAGTAATGGTCAATGAAGACCTGAACCTCGATTCGGCGCCGAGAGCAATGGTGGCCGAGAATCACGAGACAGCAGTAGCAATCCAGGACGTGAAGAAGTCCTTCGGGGAGACACAGGCCCTGCGAGGAGCGAGCTTCTCCGCGCGTGCTGGGGAAATCCACGCGATTGTCGGTGAGAACGGCAGCGGGAAAAGCACGCTGGCAAAAATCCTGTCCGGCATCGTTCTCCCAGACGAGGGATCCGTGGACATCCATGGTCACCACGTGTCGAGTCCCGCCGAAGCACTCAAGACAGGCGTCGCGACCGTATTCCAGGAAGTCCTCGTCGCAGAAGGCGCCAGTATTTCGGACAACGTTTTCATAGGGTCGCAGGGCGTTTGGCGCTCCCGCATGTCCAGGAGCGAGCAGCACAGACGTGCCACCGAGGTGCTTGAGCAACTCATGGGCCACCCCGTAGACGCTTCCGCATTGGTGGAAACCCTCAGTCTGGCGGACCGCCAATGGGTCACCATAGCCCGAGCCTTGGTGAGGTCCCCGCGAGTAGTGATCTTTGACGAGTCCACAGCAGCACTCGACCTTTCGGGAGCTGCCCGGCTCTACGCCCAGATGGAGCAACTCCGTTCCGAGGGCGTCTGCGTGGTGATCGTTACTCACCGCATCGCCGAACTCACAACCTTCGCCGACAGTGCCACGGTTCTTCGCGACGGAATCGACGTCGGGATCCTCAGAGGTAACGAGATCTCCGAATCACGCCTTATCGAGCTGATGACCGGCGTCAAGGAACGGAGTGGTCTGGCGCCTCAATCACGCAGGCTATCCAAGGGCGGGACGCCAGACGTTGTCCTGCAAGCCGCCGGGCTCGTGGCAACGCAAGGAGCACGGCCTTCGGATTTTGCCCTTCATAGCGGCGAGATCGTCGGCTTCGCCGGGCTGGATGGTCAGGGTCAGGCAGAATTCCTCCAGACTCTCACGGGAGTCCGCCAGGGAATCAGCGGTGACGTAACCGTCATTGCCGGGAACAATGCGGAGCATCCCATCAGCAATCTCGCAGAGGCTGTTGCCGCTAACGTCTCCTACATCTCGGGCGATCGACGCAAGGAGGGAATTTTTCCAAATCTCAGCATTTTCGAGAATTTCGCAATGCCGTTGTACCGTCATCACCGTCGTGCCGGCGTTATCGACAAGAACGCGATCTCCAGCCGTTTCAATGACATGGCCAAAACTCTGAAGCTACGCGCAGGAGCCTCGTCGAACCCCATCACTTCCCTCAGCGGCGGTAATCAGCAAAAAGTCCTCATTGGCCGGGAACTGGCTCAGCACCCGAAGGTTGTGGCCCTCAACGATCCCGCCCGGGGCGTCGACATCAGTACAAAGCGTGAACTGTATGCCCAGTTGGAGCATCTGGCCCTCGAAGGAGCCGGCATCATTTATCTCTCCACAGAGATTGATGAACTCATCGGGCTCTGCGACCGTGTGGCCGTTTTCCGGGACGGCGCCCTGCTTGGCTGGGTGACCGGCGACAACATCACGTCCGACCGCGTTCTCGCCGGCATGTTCGGGCACCTTGAAGCAGACTTCGACGTCGAGAAAGCACTGGTGGAGCAGCAATGAAACAACAAGGCCGTTTCGGCAGATTCACAAGCAAGTCTGCCTACGCGTTCGCCGCGTGGGGTTTGCTCGCCGTCCTTCTCATCGTGTGCGCAGTACGCGCGCCCTACCTTTTCACCGCCAGCGGGATCGGAGGGCTGCTGGTCTCGGCCGTGCCTCTAGTCCTCGTGGTGATGGGAATTACCGTCACCGCACTGGTGGGCAGCGGTGTTGACCTCTCAGCAGGTCCGCTGATGATCTTCGTGAATGTCACGCTCGTCAAAGTCCTCTTCGACCAACAGATAGGCTCTCCCGCCGTGGTCATCGCATGGGCGCTTGGCATAGGCGTGCTGATACAGGTCACCCAAGCCATTGTCATTACAGTCGCACGCATCGAACCTGTGATCGTGACGCTGAGCGCATTCCTGGCGCTGTCCGGGATCAACCTGGTTATCCTGGCACAGCCTGGCGGACAAGCTCCAAGATGGCTCGCCGAATGGGGATCCGGCAGGTCGATACTCGCCCCCATGACGATAGTTCTGATCACGGCAATCTTGGCTTGGTGGGCATTCACCAGGACCCAACTGTTCACGAATCTAAGGCTCGTCGGGTCGAACCAGCGCACCGCGTTTGTCAGCGGAGTACCCGTAACAATGATCCGCGTAGTCGCCCACGGTATTTCCGGGTTGCTGATTGGTGCGGGTGGCCTGGCCTATACCGGTCAAATAGCGTCGGGAAATCCCACTCAAGGTGGGACGTACACGCTCGCAGCGATCACAGCCCTCGTACTAGGAGGCATTAGCCTGGCAGGCGGCCGCGGAGGCGTATTGGGCTCGATCCCCGGAGCCATCGCCGTCACGCTTATCTCATTCACTCTGACGACGTTCTCACTGGGGTCACTGGCTTCCTTCGTGGTGCAGCTCTCCTACGGCCTGATCCTGGTCGCCGCACTCCTGATCAGCGTGATAATCCCATCACTGTGGCGCAAGCGCCAGGAGGTAAAGGCATCATGACGACCATCGAATCTGAACCACGCACCCCCCGGATAGCATTGCTGTCCAAGGCATCCGGTCAAAAGAACGTCGTATTCGGACTTATCATGCTGGCCGCCTTACTCGCCGTCGGCGCCGCCACAGTACAAGGCTTCCTCTCCGGCTCCAATGTGCGTTCCATGCTGCTATTAGGGGCGTTCCTTGGCTTGGCATCGGTGGGACAGACTCTCTGCGCATTGCTCGGCGGGCTCGACCTGTCCATTCCATACTTGATTGGCTCGGCCAACATCGGGACCCTTTTCATGATCAGCTCAGGCGTACCGGCAGGTTTGGCTATCGTGATCACCCTTGTGCTCGGCATCGTCATCGGCACGATAAACGGCCTCATAAGCCTCCACCTCCAGAACCAAGCGCTCATCGTGACCTTGGGCGTCGGATTCGCCACGGTGGGGGCGACACAGGTCCTCACCAGTGCTGGCGCAACCAATGCCGGTGGCACCAGCGGCGTGGTACCTGATTGGCTAGCCAACATTTCCTCACTGAGCGGGGAAACGCTCGGGGTCCCTGTGCCGCCGGTCATCCTCATCTGGCTTGTTCTTGCCGCCGGCCTAATCTTCACGATGCGCTCTACATGGTTCGGTCGGAGTACCTACGCCCTAGGCGGAAACCGCTCTGCCGCACGACTCATGCTCATCTCCGAACCGCGACGCTGGGTCACCGTTTACGCGCTGAGCGGCCTCTTTTCCGGTGCGACAGGAATTCTGCTGCTGGGCTTCACCGGGGGAGCATTCGTTCGCGTGGGAGACCCTTACCTATTCCTCACGGTGGCGGCAGTTGCGGTGGGAGGAACGTCCCTTCTCGGCGGACGGGGCGGATATGGCAGCACACTTATCGGCGTACTCGTCTTGATCGCCCTAACCTCTTTGTTGGTCGGCTATGGCTTGGACAACAACGCACAACAATTTGTCCTCGGCCTGCTGATCGTGCCCTTGGTTGGCTTCTACGCGCGTAATCCCCACATCAGACAACAGATCTAAATCCTGGAATCCAGTAGAACTGCCTGCACCGGGAACCTCGAAGCGGGCGCTGCATGCCGGTAACGACCAAAACCAAAGGACCGAAATGACTAGCAATCAGTACGAAGCAGACGCACAAAGCGAACTATGGCATGCCGGAATCACCGTACGCAGAGAGGTTCTCGGGGATGCCTACGTCTCCGGTTCCCTGGAGCGCACGGCCGGAACAGAAAGTGAAGCCCTGCAGACCCACATCACCGAAACCGTATGGGGCGCCGTATGGACGCGACCGGGCCTTGACCGCAGAAGCCGTAGCCTTCTCAATATCGGTATGCTGGTCGCTCTTAACCAGCACCACGAACTATCCGTACATGTCCGCGGAGGCCTAAGGAACGGTCTAAAACCCAGTGAGATCGTAGAGTCCATCGTGCAGGCCACCGCTTATTGCGGCGCGCCTGCGGGGCTCGCAGCGATGCGCGTCGTCCAGGAAACGCTCAACGAAGTTGCTAGATCCGCCGAGGCCGATGAGATCAAGGCCGTCTAAGCCCCGGCGCTGAAACCCGTAGGCAACGGGTTACAGCAGACTGGACCAATCAAAAGCACAGGCACCCACACTTAGACTTCGCGAGTTAATGCCACGGCCCGGCCGGGTTTTCCCGGTCGGGCTTTGTGCGCGCCGCTTCGTCCGGGGCCCCGGTCTCCGGGTGGTTCCCAAGGGGCTTTACGAACGTTGCCCTGCAGCGTACAGGGGTGCGGCCCGCCGCTTAGCACCTGGGTGTCGCGGCGCAGACCCCCCGAGCTAATGCCCCTCACGGTATACCGTCCGACCATGAGTCCTGGCCCCGGCATGAACTGCGGAAATTTCAGGGTATCCAGGCGTGATCCGTCACTCAGTTGATGTAACCGCCCCGCGCTGCAGTGTTAAAAGCGACGGCCGTCCCGACACACATTTTGGGTGTCGAGACGACCGTCTAACTGCTGATCACGAACTGGGTGATGCGGAGCCACTTCACCGCAGCTTTGCCTGCCTCCCGTTTAATAGGCCTCTTTTAGGAGTTCCCTTACATCCTCGGCCGACACCGGTCGCGGCGCTTGACGGATCACGGCTTCTGCCTCCCCCATCGTCGCGCGAACAACGTTCTCCAAGGCCTCCGGGCTCAAGCCAAAGTCGCGGATTTGCCGCGGTACTCCCAGCTGGTCAAAGAGTAGCTCAAGCTCATCAGGAGCTGACAAAGCGTGTGTCGTTCCTCTGGCTGCGGCAAGTGCGGTGGCCATAACTTCCTGCTGAGGTGCGGTGGCATCAGCGTAAAACCGCATGACGTGCGGCAGGGTGATGCAGGACGTAACGCCGTGAGGGACGCCGGCGGCACCCAATTGGTGGCCAATGGCGTGGGATAGCCCGACTGGTACGTTATGCACTCCCACCAATGACATCCAGGCAGCCTGCTGACAGCGGAGGGCCGCTTCGTAATTGTGCGGGTCCGAGGCAGTCAGCGGAAGGTCCTCGGCCAGGGTGCGGAGTGCCGCTGTGCAAAGCGCGGTAGTGAACGGGTGTGCATTCGTGGCGTAGGCTATTTCGACCGCATGATCGATCGCCCTGACACCGGTTGTGATCCATAGCTTCCTGGGGGTTAGAGAACACAACTCCGGATCCAGCACCACGATCTTGGGCGTTAGCGCGAGGTACCTGGTCAGTTCTTTCGTGTTGGTCGTGTCGTCAACGAAGGCAGCAACACCGTTCCATTCTGCCGCCGATAGGGTCGTCGGCACCGCGATTACAGGAAGCGGGATACCATGTAGCTCCGGCAGCCCGTGGGAGATGCTGTAGCGCAGGAAGTCATGCGCCCAATGGATGCCCTCGCCCACTCCCAAGGCGGTGAGCTTCGCCGCGTCAACAGCGGAGCCTCCGCCTATGCCTATCACGACATCGGCTTTTGCGTTCTGGGCGATCTCCACAAGCTCCGCGAGTCGCTTGACTGGGTTATGGGCCTCGACCCTGCTGTATACCCCGACGGCTTTGGCTCCCAGAGCGCTGACGAGTTCTCCAAATTGCGGGGTGGCGCTAATGGATTTGCCCGCTATCAGCAGAACGCGTTGGAGTCCTCGCCGTTCAAGTTCGGCCGGAATTTGCTGAATTGCGCCGACACCCTCAATGACTCGTTCGATACGCGGCATGTCGAAGACACGTTGTTGACTCATTCTTCCTCCAATAGGGAATGGCACGCCCCGATTTCGAGGCGTGCCAGTTCCTGTTATCTAGTCTGTCCTTGGACGGAGTCGACGGTGAATGCGCACCAGGAGCGGCACCCTTTCACCGGCGTTGTTATCTCCTGCTTCCCGCTGCCTCGGCGGCCTTGGAAGCTGCCTCGGACTGCGGCACAGGCGGGACGGCGGAGCCTTGGCTGTCTGCTGCTTCGGCGGCCCGGCTGGCGGGTGGAGTGGAGGGTCCCGAAACGGCGGGGTCGCCTGACTCCAAAGAGTTCAGGTAGCCCACTGCGTTCGCGCCTGCTACGCGTCCGAAGGTCATGGAGCGGATGGACGATGTCGCGGGCGGGTACTCGTGGTAGAACAATCCCGTGATTTCGCCTGCTGCGTAGAGCCCGGGGATCGGCACTCCCCCGCTGGAGATGACCCGCGCCTCGGTGTCCGTCTTGAGACCACCAAAGGTGAAAGTGATCCTGGCCTCAAGTGGATAGCCATAGTACGGCCCGGATTCGATCCGGTTCGCCCAGTTGGATTTTGGCGGGACGATACCCTGGGTGCTCAAGCCGTCAAGGATTTCGGGTTGGAATGGTCCGCCGACGGTAGCGGCGTTGAATTCCTGAACGGTGGCTTCGAGTGCTTCCGCGCTGAGGCCCAGCTTGCCTGCCAGTTCGGCCAGGGTCGCGCCTTCCTCGGGCTCCATATCAGTCGTTTCGTAAACCCAGCCTGGACGCATGCGTTCCATGACGGGCTTATCCGTGATGAAGTAGGCCTTCTGGTTCTGGTTTTTCCAGACTTCATAGGCCAGCAGTTCAAAGTGGGCAAACAGGTAGTCTTCACCCTCGTCGAAGAAGCGCTTGCCTTGTTGGTTGACGCAGATGCCGTAGTTGTGGCCCCAGATTACGGAGTCCGGACGGCTCGTGCGCGAGTCGACTACCTCCGAGTGGAACATGTCGAACTGTCCGGCGGTGTCGGCCCCGATGTCCATGGCCATGCGGATACCGGCGCCCTTGTTGCGGTGCAGACCTGGAACAATCGGCTTGATGTCGACGGCATTGTTACCAAGGTATTGTGTCAACATTTCCGGGTTGCCTTCGAAGCCGCCCGATGCGATCACGACCGCCTTCGAGCTCAGCGTCCTCAGCAGCCCGTCCTTACCGCGGACGACGACGCCGTCGACGCGGCCTTCGTCCGAAATGCTGAGCTTCACGGCCTCGGTTTCGTAGAGGATTTCGGAATTGTCGAACTTCTTGAAATGCGAGAGGAGGTTGTTGACGATTTGAAGGCCACCTCCGACTGGCCATTTGATGCTCTTGTCCGTTTCGTATTCAAGAGCGACGTCGTTTTCCCAGTGCTGATAGAGCTCGACCCCGTGGGCTTCCAGGTACTTGATGGTCCCGGGGACTTCGCGCTCGAGTGCCAGGCAGTATTCCCGGTCAGCCAACCCCTTGGACGTTTCCTGTACGCGGTCCTTCCAGGATTCATCGAGCCGACCGTCTTCGTAGACGCGAAGCCATGCCATGGTCCAACGAGAACCTCCGGAGCGTTCGTCTTCTGCTCCGACTTCGACTAGCGCTACCCGGCCGGACCGACCTTCGTCGGCAGCCTTTTCACAGTAGCTCAGGGCGGCCGAGGCCCCGGCAAAACCGCTACCAATTACGACCAGATCATACTCAGACATTTCTCGTATTCTCCATCCATCATCTTTGATGGCTGTCAGCGCATCTGACAGCTTTTATGTTGGTTCTTTTAGGTAATGACCGCTCACGATGTTCAGTTGACCCGCGTGCGAGGTGAGCCCATTCCTATGGCTTCTTCCAGGCAAAGGGATCACTTGGCTTTTCGAAGAAAGCGTCGAGCTTGGTACCAGTGAGCCAGCCACCTTTGGGTTCCAGCCAGCCATCGGCATTGGGGTCGCAGTTCGGCCCGAGGGCTTCCTTGGCTTCGTCATAGCTGATGGGAGAAACGCTGAGAACAATGGATTGAATTTTGGGCCCCTGCTGCTGAAGGATTCGAACTGCGGTCTCGATACCCAGTTCCATCTCACCCTTGGGCGGCCAAATGTTGTAACCGGTGTCAGCGAATTCCGGGTTGTTCACCCAATAACATGCAGCCCCGGTCTCTCCACCAATGTTGATTGGCACCACTGGACGTCCAGACTGCTGTAGCGCCTGCAAGGCGCCGGTGGCGGAGGCAGGCTGGGCGACAATTCCATCGAGTTGGCCCGGGTGAGTTGCCAGGAACTTCTGCACCTCGGTCTTAGTCACCGGCGCAGACCACATGCCGTTCACCGATCCGACAAGCTTGATGTCAGGATATTCCTTCAGCGCATCCTGAACCCCGGCCTCGAAGTCAATGGCATTCGTTGCTCCAGGGACACCTTGGACATCCAGAACGTTGCCCTTGCCGCCGATCTTGTCGAAGACTGACTTAGCAAAGACGCTGCCGGCCTGACGGTAGTTGGTCACGGCGCTGACAGCGTAAGGCGAATCCACATGCCCACTCCATGCAACGAAAGGCACACCCTTCTCATGGGCGTACTCAATTGACTGGTTAAGGGCGGTTTTTGCTGAGCAGCAAGCGATCAGAATGTCGGCGCCCTGGTCAACGAGCTGCCGGATCTGCTGGTTCTGCACGGTGTCGTCGCCACCTGACTGGGCAACGATCACCTCTTTGATCAAGCCAGCCTTCTGGTACCGCGGAACGACATCGTTCATCAGGTGGTCCATGGCGGTTGTCTGCCAGGAATTCCCCGCGTACGGACTTGTATAGCCAATCGTCCATGGTGCCGGCCCCTTGGGCTGCCACCCCTCACCGTATGGCGTCTTTCCGATCAACGCGTCAGCATTCTCGTAGGCGGTCTGTGCATCAGCTGGAAGAGATGACAGTGCTGACTCTGAAGACGTTGCAGCACCGGAACCACCCGCCGGACCGAAGTCGCTACCGCCGCCACAGGCAGTAAGCGCCAAGACCGAGGCCAGGGCAAATGCCCCTCCCGCACGCTTGGCCAGTTTCTTCCCTCTGCCGGGAGGAGAAACGCAATCGTGGTCTTCTTTGACCATTCTGAACTCCTTATAGGTTGGCTGACAGCCATAGACATCAGCCGGCGACGGATACGCGCCAACTCGTTTGTATGAAGAACGAATGTATGACAATCATAACGAGCTGTTCCTTGAGTATAGGTGTGAGGCTAGTCACGCGCAATAGCTTTAAGGGCTCGTTCGGCACCCTTGAGGATTGGCCGATCGTCTGACAGTATGTCGATCGACTTCTGTACGTCTTAAGCGCTAAGGATGGAGTGGCATGGAGGAAAATCAGCTGAGGGTCCGCGTACTTGAAACGGGGGTCATGGAAGCAGATATGGCCTGGCTCCTGTTGAAGCCTGGAAGGATCATCACCGACCGCAACAATAGAGAACGTAAGCGTGAGTGGGGCGAAATCCCAACCCATGCAGTCTTGATTGAGCATCCCGAGGGGCGAATTCTTTGGGACACCGGCGTCCCCCGGGATTGGAGTTCCCGCTGGCAAGAGAGCGGCATGGATAACTACTTCCCAGTCAAGACTGAATCATCGAGTGAATCCGGATTCCTGGACTCTTCTCTTGCCCAAGTGGGTCTCGAGCCCGCCGACATAGACCTGCTCATACTTTCCCACCTGCATCTTGACCACGCGGGTAACGCGCGACTATTCGACAACGGCAAGACCAAGATCGTCGCCAACCGCAAGGAACTCGAGGGGGTGCAGGAAATAATGGGCTCGCACCTGGGTGGGCATCTAAAAGCGGACTTTGAAGGTTTGAAGATCGATGCCATCGAAGGGGACACCGAAATTGTTCCCGGGGTTTCTGTCATAGACACCCCCGGCCACACCTGGGGAACCATGTCTCTTCAGGTCGACCTCCCGGACGACGGAACTAAGATCTTCACCTCGGACGCAGTCTACTTGCGGGACTCCTTCGGCCCACCAGCCATCGGTGCCGCCGTTGTCTGGAACAACCTCCTGTGGCTTGAATCAGTAGAGAAACTTCGGCGGATCCAAGAGCGGACGAACGCCGAGATGATTTTCGGACACGAGTCCGAGCAAACAAGCCAGATTCGATGGGCGCATCAGGGGCATTACCAGTGATTCTCTACGACTTCCGTTGCATCGAGGGACACGACTTCGAAGCATGCCTCATGTCGATGTTTGCCGACGACCCTGCTTGTCCCGTCTGTTCTTCTGCAGCGAAGAGGAAACCTCCGCGCGTAGGCCTGAGCGGCCGAGTCGATCCCGGGCCATCAAAAGAGGACCGCCCACGCAGCTGGCAACAGGTCAACGGAGGAGACCCGGACACTGTCCGCGCCTGGCAACGAAGCATCGAGAAAAGGGAAAAACTCGAAGATCACTACGCCGAACTTGCTGGAGACAACCGGCCGGTGCTGGCGCACGAAGGGATCTTCGCCCGCCAACCACTCAGAGTTGGAGACGACATCAACGCCGCCATGAAGAGTGTTCCAAAGAAAATAGAAGCCTGACAAGCGCACGATCACGGTCCCCGGCGCTCGAGGCGGGTGGCTCCGCGAGGCGCACCGCTTCCAGGCAGGGCGCTGTGGCGGTAAACGGCCCCGGCTCCCTTAAGGCACGGCTGACTGGACTTGGGCTGCTTCGGTGCGTGACGCACAGAGGCAGCCCAAGTCCATGAGCTACTGAATCAGCCACAGTTATGCCGGCCACATGCCATGACCTTGTTCAGGACGTGCACTGCCTCACGCTGTGATCAGGCGGGGATAGTGCCGTTGGGTTCAGTCTTGCGAAGTGCGATCGGCGCGCAGCGTCCACACCGAGGGTCCTGAATCGGTTGAAGGGAAGATAGCGCCCTCCGCGATGAATCGAAGGATTCCGAAGCGGTCCGCCCATACACCGGTAACCGGGCAATGCGACCCGGTTGAGCAACGGCTATTGGATGGCTTTTTTATGTGCTGTCTCTTGCCGGTGACGTTGCTGATTCTCTTCATGACTGTTTCCTAGTGCTGAGGTACGGGCTTGTTATCGAAGACGAACATATGCCCTGGGTAGTGAGTTATCAGTGTGTGCATTCCCAGCCTCGGCAACACGAGTTGGGGAGTGACACCACATGCCCAGAACATCGGGACTTCGCTGTCGGGAATTTCGGGCGTGGGACCAAAATCGGGCGCCAAAAGGTCCGTGATCCCGAGGCCGGATGGGTCACCAATGTGGATTGGTGACCCATGACCGGTGGGATAGCGGGCGGTGAGTTGCACGATCCCGGCCACTTGGCCGGCGGGGAACGATCGCATGCTTACAGCCAAAGGTCCGTGAATCTTTCCCGCCGATACAGTCTGCCGGTTCGTTATGTAGACAGGGGGTGCGGGGCTGGCGTGCTGGCGAACGGTGTATCCGGCATCGGCTATAGGGCCTTCGAAGGTATGTGAACATCCCAGCAGGAATCCCACCATGTCCCCGGTCCAGTACTTCGAAACTTCAACCGGCTCCTCGACAAGTTCTCCGCTTTTCCATACCCGGTAGCGTGGTATGTCCGTGCGCACATCCGCTGTTCCACTGTCCAAGTTGACCCAGGGGTCTCCCGGGGCGGTCACGGCGATGACCGGACATACTTGAGGATTACGGACACAGAAGAGGAGAAAATCGAAGGCATGGGCTTCAGGCACGGCCACGAAGTTTGCCTGCTGGTAACCCCTGAGCATTCCTGCCGTTGGTCCCGTCCAGTTAGCCGCCCTGATCTCGTCCCGAAGTTGGGCCGGGGACGCGATCATCTTAGAGGTCGTCCTTGGACGTTTCGCGGATCCAGATCAGGGTGATAAGGGCGACAGCACATGCGCCGATCAGGATAAATCCTGGGGCAAGCAGGTTGCCCGTTGAGGCGATCAAAGAGGTTGCAAGAAGCGGCGTAAGACCGCCGCCCAGAATCGTTCCGATGTTGAAGCTAAGGGAGATACCGGTGTAGCGGACCTGGGTGGGGAATTGCTCCGTGTAGGTCGGATAGCCAACGGATTGCACGATCGGCATCGGAAGGGCAAGAACGACCATTGCGGCGATTGCCAAGGGTACATTCCCTGAACCCATGATCAGCATCATCGGTACAACGAGAATCAGATATCCAAAGAAACCGATAGCGAGGACTTTCCGACGACCGATGCGGTCAGAGAGACCACCCCAGAACGGCATCATGACCGCGACTGCTATTCCGATGCAGGCCATCGTCCAGTACACCGTGGTGCGGTCCAGCTTCAAGTACTGCGTCATGTAGATGTTCATGAAGATGAACCCGACCCAGTAGCCCACGTTCTGGCCAAACGAAACCAGTATGACGCGAAGTACGTTCTTCCAGTGTTTGGTGACCACTGTCTTGAGGGGAGATTTGGGCAGTTCGTTCTTTTCCTGCAACTGCTCGAATGCATGTGCCTCGGTGATCTTGCGGCGGATCACAACTGAAAGGATCACCAGGGGTATGGACATCAGGAAGGGAATGCGCCAACCGAACTCGCTCATTTGTTCATTGCCCAGTAAACCGGAGCAGACTCCTGCCACGGTCGCCGCAGCGGCGCCACCGATGGCGACACCCATGGGTGTGAAGCCACCCCAGAAGCCGCGGCGGCCGTTGGGAGCAGACTCCGCAACATAGGTCGCAGCGCCGGTAACTTCACCACCAGCGAAGAAGCCTTGGAACAAGCGGATGATGAGGAGCAGCACGGGCGCCCATAAACCCGCCGTTTCGTGCGTGGGCAACAGACCTGTGGCAGCCGTCGCCGACCCCATCCCGATCACGGTGATCAGAAGCACGATGCGGCGACCGAATAGGTCCCCGAGCCGGCCGAGGATAATTCCTCCCAATGGTCGGATAACAAAGGCGCTTCCGAAGACTGCCAAGGTAGAGAGCAGCGCTGTTGCTGGATCCTCGCTGGGGAAGAACAAGGGACTGATGATTACGGCAAGGTAACCGTAAACGCCAAATTCGTAGTATTCGATAGCCGTTCCGACCATTGCGGCAATAGCGGCCCGCCGTGGTGTCGAATGGGTCTTGGGGGCTGTCATGCTTGTATGTGTACTCATGGAAACCTCAAAGGGGTTGAGGCAGCTGAACGCTGCGAAAAATGAGTGCGGATGGGGAAGCCGCCGCCAAGGCGGGATTTCATTGGCGTGAACAACGCCTGGCGGCGGCTTTCCCTGTTTTTGTTTCGTTGGGATTTTTCGGGATATTAGGCCGGGATGAGGGCCAACTTGCTGCCCGGTCTTGCTTGCGCGATGATGCCGAGATCGGCTTCAGTCACGACACCTATGACGGGATAACCGCCAGTCACTGGACGGTCAGCCATGAACACGATGGGCTCACCGGAAGGTGGTATCTGTATGGAACCCAACGCAGTACCTTCGCTCGGAAGAGATCCGAGCTGGGTAAGGATTCGCTGACCAGTCAGGCGGGTGCCCACCCGGTTCGTTTCTGACGACACGGTCCACGGCGAGCCAACCAGAGTCTTCTTGTCCTCTGCAGTGAACAGTTCGTCACGTGGTCCCCAACGGAATCGGATCCTTGCGGTTCCAATGGGGACTCGGCTGAATACCGAATCTGTGTCCCAGGTCGGGGTCTCCGCTGGGCCGATTCGTAGATGGGACCCATCCTGAACCACTGATGGGCCAATTCCTGAGAGCGTGTC
This sequence comes from Arthrobacter sp. R3-55, assembly GCF_054161505.1. Classification (NCBI taxonomy): domain Bacteria; kingdom Bacillati; phylum Actinomycetota; class Actinomycetes; order Micrococcales; family Micrococcaceae; genus Arthrobacter; species Arthrobacter sp. R3-55. The sequence continues at coordinate 2,684,257 of NZ_CP096423.1, forward strand.
AGTTGAACACGAACCAAGTACAGGTTCGACAACTATGCCGCCGCTTATGGCCAGGTAGCTTCGGAGGCCTACTGCTGGCGCGCCTATCTTGAGGATCGCATCAGCGGGAATCCAAAACAAATAGGGATCAGGGACACTGCGTCCGGCTACGGTCACCGGGGCCGGCGCGCCGGTGACCGATGCCCATCGACCGTGACTGAGGCTTCCGGTAAGACCTCCCAGAGTCAGCTCCAGAGCGGGACGGTCAACACTGTTTCCGACGAGCCGATTAGCCACGGTGAAGCTTTCAAGATCCAAGGCTCCCGAGGTTGTTACGCCATAGTGGGCGTACCCGGTTCGGCCAAGATCCTGGATTGTAGTCAGCGGCCCTGCGTTGATTAGACGTAAAGATGTGTCTGCGGTCACTCGGGAGTTCTGCATGTCGACATCTGAGAGCAGTGTCACGGAGTGCCTCCCACCGATTCGAAAATGATCCTGTCACCCGCGGCAAGTTTGGCTGGGGGTTCCTCCTGTAGATCCCAAAGCTTGGTGGTGGTTCTACCAATCAGATGCCAGCCGCCTGGTGTGCTGCCTGGATAGACGACGCTCTGATTCGCGGCAATAGCAACCGATCCTGCAGGAATGTCCGTCCGCGGGCTCTCCCGTCGCGGAAGATGCAGCTTCGACGACAACCCGTCAATGTAGGCAAACCCCGGCGCAAACCCGAAGAAACCAACCTGATGCTGGGTTCCAGTGTGCTCCCGGACCACGTCCTCTAAAGTGAGGCCGCATTGCTGTGCAACGAATTCGAGGTCAGGACCGTCATAAACCACCTGGATCGTGACAATCCGGCCCACCAAGTCCTGTTGAATAGCCAGCAGATCTTCTTCGAGCAGAGCTCTTAAGTCAGCTTCCACGTCGCGCAAATCCCGCGCAGAACGCGCCGATACAAGGACGGACGAAGACGTCGGCACGACAGCTTCCAGCCGCGACTCCCACCGCCCCCGCCTTAGAACGGCAGCCAGGGCCGCGGCAGAACCGTCACCCACATCGACGAGGAGGCTCTTGTCGCCTGCAGGATGAATCGCCTGGCGAGTCATGAGCGTGCTCCAATTCCAACAAGCTCCACACCGTGGGCCTGCAACGTCTCAGCCACACGGGCCGCGATCACCGAAGCGCCGGGGGTGTCGCTGTGAATGCAGATGGCTGCCGGTGGCTGTTCAAATTCGACAATCTCCCCCGTTATGGCCCGGACGGTGCGCTGCGAAACCATTTGCAAACACCGGTCGGCAACTTCTTCCGGGTCCGTGACGACTGCGCCGTGTTGCGACCTGTCGACCAGCAGTCCCTCCGCCGTGTAGGCACGATCGGCGAAAACCTCTGCCAGTGGGATGATGCCTGCCGCGACAGCGGCCTCCCAGGTCTCGGTCTCAGGCTGGCAAAGCACAGGTAGTCCAGCTGATGCAGTGGCCACGGCTTCAATGATTGCCTTGGCGTGCTCCTCATTGCGGGCAGCCACGTTGTAGAGCGCTCCATGCGCTTTGACGTAGCTAATGGTGCTGCCGGCAATCTCCGCAAAGACCCTCAGGGCCCCGATTTGGTAGATCAGGTCATTGACTAAGTCGACACGGGAAATTCCCATAAAGCGCCGACCGAAGCCGACCAGGTCGCGGTAGGACACCTGGGCACCGATTGAGACGGATCGTTCGACTGCTTTAGAGCAGGCGCTTCTAATAGTGCTGGGGTCCCCAGCATGAAACCCGCACGCAACGTTCGCTGCCGTGACGTGCTCCAAGATCCCGTCATCGTCTCCAAAGCTCCACGCGCCGAACCCTTCAGCTACATCGCTATTGAGCGCAATCTGAATCATGATTCAGCCCAGCCTCGGGGTGAGCCAGTTTTGGAAGCGGTTGCCGTGGGTGACGGGGTCGATGAGGAGGAGTTTGGTGTCTGGTTCGTTGCCGGGTTCGGTGCGGGTGTGGATGAACCAGGGTCCGTCTTCGGTGAGGGTTTGTTTCAGGGCGAGGGACAGTTCTTCGGTGTTCTCAGCCCGGAGGACCTTCAGGTCAACGGATTCGGCGAAGCGTCCGAGGTCGATGGTGACTGCTTGGGTGGGGATGGAGGCGGTGGAGGCGTAGACGCCGTTGTCGAGCAGGATGATGACGAGGTTTTCGGGGGCGAGGTAGCCGGCGGTGATGGCTGAGCCGGGGTTCATCAGGAGGGATCCGTCGCCTTCGATGACGATGGCGCGGGTGACGGGGGTGTTTTTGATGGCTTGGGCGATGCCGGTGCCGACGGAGATGGCCAGGCCCATGGCGTCCAGGAGGTAGAGGTGGCTGGGGCGGTCTTCGACGGAGGCCAGTTCGCGGGAGGTCGCGGCGCAGGTCGCGATGACGGGGACCTCGGCGGTGGTCTCGACAATGGCCCGGAGGGCTTCGATGCGTTTCATGCTTTTGCCTTTGCGTCTTTGGGGTCGAAGAATTCCATCAGGACCACGACGGGTCGGAAGGTCATGCGGGCGTGGTTGCCGGCTTCGGCGACGGTCGCGCCCCAGTCCTGGGCGGTGTTGCGTCGGTCGACTTGGAATACGGGGATGTTGGTGGAGGCCAGCAGGGCGGGGACGGGTGCGGAGATGGTGTGGATCATGGAGTTGTACTCGCCGAGCCCGCCGCGGGTGTTCGCGACGATGAGCAGGGGCAGGTGGTAGGACACGGCGAAGGTGGTGAGTGCGGTAAGGGCGTTGCCGAAGCCGTTGTCCTGCATGATGATGACCCCGAATTTCCCGGCGAACGGGTAGGCGCCGACGACGCCGATGGCTTCTTCTTCGCGGGAGACGGGGTAGACCAGTGGCAGGTCGCCGTTGGTTTGGGCGGTGAGGACGCCGTTGATGATCGGGGCAATGCTGGCGGAGGGGACGTACGCGACGCCGTCGGGGGCCAGGCGCACGATCGCGTCCACCACTTCGGTGTGGCGGTCCTGGGTAATGGTGGTAGTCATGGGTGGTCAGGCTCCCTTGGGGTGTGGTGTGGTCAGGGTCTGGACGATGCGTCGCAGGCCTTCGGTGAGGTCATCGATGTGGCAGGCGTAAGAGATCCGGATGGAGTGGGTACCACCAACGGGGTCGAACGCGGTCCCCGGGACAACGGCGAAGATCTTTCAGGCCGGCTTTGCGGCGTCCCTGAAATTGGTGCGCGTCATTAGCGCGTCGGCGCCCGAGTAGCGGAGCGCTGCGTCGGCGATGAAATGCTGGTCATTTCTTTGCTTCCAGAATTTCAAGCCCTTTATACGTCGCTGGCATGTTGGCCCACGCGCTGTGCAGGCCTTCCTGTCCGCCGTCAATATGGGCGACGATTTGGCGAGCCAGATGTTCGGCATCACCCTCGCGGAGGGCATCGACAATTTCGTGGTGTTCGCACTGAACCCGCCCCAGTGCGCGGGTCGAGTGCACGTAAAACCGGGAATAGGGCTCGAGCTGGTGGTAAAGCCGGGAAATTACCTCATATCTGAGGGGCAAATTTGCCAGGCGATACGTGTCCAAGTGGAAGGCGAAATTGATGCGCGACCATGCGTCGCTACCGATCGAGTCAATGTCGTCCATGCTTTCGACCATCCCGGCGAGACGAATAATGTCTGCCCGTGAACAGTTCTCCACCACATGCGCCGCGAAACTCGGCTCGACGAGTCGGCGAAGATCGTAGATCTCATCCACTCTGGCCAGATCCAGAGCAGTCACGAACGTGCCGTTGTAGGAGTCGTTGGTAAGTAGGCCCTCTGCGATCAGTGTCCTCATCGCTTCTCTGAGTGGGATCCTGCTGACGCCGAACCTATCCGCGAGTTCATCTTGGAGGAGACGCTGCCCGGGTCGGTAGACCCCCTCGGCAACAGCGACGCGGATGGAGTCAGCGATGCTGTCGGGAGTCGGTCGCAGGGATTTCGACTTCGGCGTTGAACTGTTCATATACAACGTATACACTGCATAAACAGGATGTGGCAAGTGTCACAATGACGGAAATATCCTGGAAATCTTCCGGAAACATCTCTCGTCACCGGCGTGGACCAGACGCCAGAAAACCCGGCGCTTGAAAATCCTCAGAGGACGATGGGCCTCCCACAACGGCCACGGTCGAGAGGGCATCGCCTGCTACGTCGTGGTCTACACCGTGAAGCAGCACAACCGAAAGCAGCACACATCATGAACACCACCCAACAAATCGATAGAGACGCAGCCATAGCCGCTCCTCACCGAATCGACGCGTTGATTGCCGCGCTTTTTGACGACGATTCGTTCCTACCCCTCGGCGGCGTACCCGCCGAACCCGGGGGAAAAACTGAGACACCATTGGCCGGTGTAGGTCAGGTGCACGGTAAATCTGTGGCATTTGCTGCCGCGCCGGCGAATACGGGCGCTCAGCGTCGCGCTTTCGCCGGCATCCTCGACCAGGCTCAGAGAACAGGATGCCCCCTTGTCCTGGTAAGCAACTTTCCAAAGGGGAAAAAATCATCCGCGGTGATGCCCGCACCGATGACGGGCATAGCCCGACTTGTCCAGCTCTCCGGTCTCGTCCCCATCGTCGCAATTGAAATCGGCGAAGGCTCAACATCCGGAGAGCTGGTCAGCGCACTGGCTGACTTCAGGGTTCAGATAGCGCCAAAGGATGGACGGAACAGTTCTTACACCGCTGACCACATAGAGGACGGCGCGGCATGGGTTCGGGATTTACTGGACGTACTCCCCCGGAACAACTGCGAATTCGCCGCCCCAACCGAACAAGACGGGCCAGATCCGTCGTCGGCGTTGTCCGGCATAGTGCCGGACAACCCTGCAGAGCCTTATGACGTCATGCAGCTAGTCAGTGCGCTCTCCAGCAACGCTCCCGTTGTCATCAACGGCGAGGGTCCCGCCCTGGTCACCGCGTTCGTTACCATCGGTGGACTGACTGTGAGCGTTGTGGCGAATCAGCCTGCGCACCGGGGCGGGTTGCTGGGCCCCGACGAAGCGCGGAAGGCTTCACGATTCATAAGGTTCTGTGACGCTTTCAACCTCCCCCTCCTGTTTCTCATTGACACACCCGGCCCATCAGAGCCAAGAACATTGGACTACGCCCCGTACGCACAGCTTGCACACGCAACTGCCGCGGCATCCGTTCCCATCGCATCGGTGCTTCTGCGTCGGGCGCATGGCCTGCCAACCAACGTTTTCGGCGCCAAGGCCCTGGGCGCGGATGTAGTCCTTGCCTGGCCATCGGCTACCCTCGCCCTCGCAGGTTTACACCGGCTCGTAAGCGCTGATCAGCCAGAAGAAATCGACGACACCAGCCGCGCCGACGCCTTGGAACAATTCCGCCGTACGGCGGCTGACATGGACGGGGCGTTGACCGATGGGCTCATCGACCAGGTAGTAACCCCCGATGAAACGCCCTGGTTGTTGGCGCGCTGGTTCCAAACCCTGGAAAGCAAGCGAAAGCAGGGCCCGGCGAAAAAGCACGGAAACTTTCCGCTATGACAAGCTTCAGCCCCAATCAAATTCAAATATCAGGCAATCCCGACGAACACGAACTAGCTGCCCTGATTGCCCTTCTGCCTTACCTCCGACGCGATTCCCTCGGACCCAGCACTGACACACGCCCAAACCTACGTCCCGGATCCTGGACTGGGCCTGGCTGGAGTCGAGCAAGCCGAGGCCTTTCCGGTTGGACGATCACTACTCTGACACTGAAACACTCGAAAAGGACCTAACGACGATGACCACGATTGCAGAACCAAGCCCGCACAAAAATGCGCTGCCCGGCAAAGTACTCATCGCCAATCGAGGCGAGATCGCGGTGCGCATCGCGCGAACCTGCGATGACCTAGGCATACGAACCGTAGGAATCTACTCCACGGAGGACCGCGACGCTTTACACGTCCGAAGCGTCGACGAGGCGTTCGCCTTGGAAGGTACGGCTCCCTCAGAGACCTACCTCAACATCGACCAGATCATTGGAATCGCCCTGCGATCCGGCGCGGACAGCGTGCACCCTGGATATGGATTTCTGGCAGAGTCGGCCGAGCTGGCAGAGGCCGTCATCAATAACGGGCTTGTCTGGATTGGGCCTCCCCCCAGTGCAATCCGAATGTTGGGCGACAAGGTTCAAGCCAGGCATCTGGCCATGCAAGTCGGTGCCCCCCTGGCGCCTGGAACGCCCAACCCTGTTGAAGGTGTGGCCGAAGTAGAAGACTTCGTTCTGGAACATGGACTTCCGATCGCTATCAAAGCAGCCTTCGGCGGCGGAGGGCGTGGCCTAAAAGTCGTCCGCGAAGCGTCGGAAATCCAAACGGGATTCGATTCCGCCGTTCGAGAAGCGACGGTCGCTTTCGGCCGGGGCGAATGTTTCGTGGAGAAGTTCCTGGACCGGCCTCGCCACATCGAAACCCAATGCCTGGCCGACATTCACGGAAACGTCGTTGTCGTTTCCACTCGTGATTGCAGCCTTCAACGCCGCCACCAAAAGCTGGTTGAAGAAGCGCCCGCACCCGACCTTACATCAGAGCAAATTGACCTAATTACTCAAGCAAGCACAGACATCCTTCGGGCAGCGGGCTACGTGGGGGCCGGGACCTGCGAGTTCCTCATCGCCGACAACATCATCTCGTTCCTCGAGGTCAACACACGCATTCAGGTGGAGCATCCCGTGACTGAGGAAGTGACTGGGCTGGACCTCATCCACCAGATGCTCCTCATCGCCATGGGCGCATCACTGCCCGACGCTGCGCCCCAGCCACGAGGATGTTCGCTGGAATTCAGAATCAACGCAGAGAACGTCGGGGCCGGCTTCACCCCTTCCCCGGGCCGGATAACGAAGATGGCTTGGCCGACAGGTCCCGGAATCCGGGTCGATGCAGGTTTCGACGGCGAGTCAGACATTCCGCAGATCTACGATTCCCTCATCGCAAAACTCATCGTGACGGCACCCACGCGCGAGATGGCCGTTCGAAGGGCCCGGCGCGCCCTTGAAAGCACTGTCATCGAAGGCATACCCACAACCCTGGATTTCCATCGACAAGTCATCAATGAAGGGATCTTCACCTCTGCCGTACCCTACGCGATGTTTACAGGCTGGATAGACACCGAGTTTCAGTACACTGGGCCGGACAGGACAGCAGTGACCACGTCCCCGGATGCGGCTGACCTGGAAACCCTCACGGTCGAAGTCGATGGCCGCAGACTCTCTGTTCGATTCCCGAAACCTACCGCCCAATCTGGGGAGTCACGCGAGACGAACCGCAACGCGTCAATTCGCGGCATGAGGAAAACCACCAATCTGCCTGCCGACGTCCCGGGCGGCATTTTTGTTCCGATGACCGGAACCGTTGTGAAGGTCCTCTGCGATGAAGGTCAGGAAGTGATGCCAGGCGAGCCCGTCATGGTCCTCGAAGCGATGAAAATGGAACAGTCACTCAACGCACCCGTCCACGGCATAGTTCGCAACCTGACCCATGCCGCCGGCGACAAGGTCGCTGCGGGAGACCTGGCCTACGTGCTGGAACCAAGTTGAAACCTCTAGAACACCACGTGTTTGTGGCGGATGCGAAGCCTGACCGCAAACCCCGCAGGAAGGACCGCCATGTATCAACCCCCTCCCCCAGCTGAGGCACCCGTTTCCTTGTTGCTGTCCGGCTTCGGTCCCGTGGGCAGATGCTTTGTCGAGCTGTCCCGAGCTCAGCAGCACCAAGGGCTGCTGAACGTCGCAGCAATCCGCGGCCACACTTCGGAAATACACTTTCCCCCTTCCTCTGATGTACCGGACCGCCGTTTGTGGGGTCCGCTATTGCCTCCAGAGGAGTCTCTCCGAAAAAGTCGGGCAACCATCCTCGTCCAAGCAATCCCTTCGTCTCCCGAAGCGCACCAACGTGCGGTTGACGAGGCTGTGACAGCACTCAACAACGGCATAGACGTTGTTACCGCGACCAAGAGCCATCTCATTACGCACTGGGCTGAACTTCAGGCGGCGGCAAGGTCCGGAGGCAGTCGGATACGCATCTCGGGCGCTACCGGCGCCGCGCTGCCGACCGCCGACTTGGCCAGGGTTGCCCTGACGGGCTTGGACTGTGAAGCGATCAGAGCGTGTCCGAACGGAACATCAACGTTCGTACTGGACCAGATTTCCCAGGGAAACACCTTGGAAGAGGCAATCATTGAAGCCCAAAGGCGCGGCATAGCCGAATCGGAAACCCAATCAGATCTCTCAGGATCCGATTCGGCGACGAAGGTTCGGCTCATTGCCGGTCTTCTGTGGGGATGGGACGTGGCGCGCATCAGCGTTGAAGCGGAGGCCATCGACCGGCGAACAGCTGCCAAAATCGAGGCTGCCGCCCGACAGGCTGGCCGACTCCGAGCAGTTGCGACGGCCTCAACGGACCAACCAATGCTCGTGACGGTCAAGCTGGAACAGGTGGAACCTGTTGACCCGCTGTTTCACATCACTGGACCCGAAAAGGCTATGGTCTTCCGCTGCCCCAGTGCCGGTGACATTACTGTCCAGGGTGGGCGCTCCAGCCCATCTGGCGCCGCGCTAGCCATGCTCAAGGATGTTCTCAACCTCATCAATAGCAATCCGACGGGATTTTGTTAGGCGCAGTGAACGGCTGTGTGGACACGGCCCAACACGGAACAGCTTGGATGCCGTGTCTTCAGGAAGGCACACGAAGTTCAGCAAGACCGGGACATCACGATCCGTCGACTCCGTCTGAACAACTTGCGCCTGCCCTCGACTTCTCGGTCAGAATTCCTGATTTTCGCGACTCTGTCCAAAGGGCACGTCATCACTCAAGGCCACGGTAAACGAACGGTAGGAATGTCGCGTAACCAGGATTCCTTGGCGCCCGTTTTGTACTGCCACGGCCCGGGCGGCGGCGACCGCCTCGTCAAGCCGATCTTCCAGACTTGAACGGTTGGCCAAGGTAACAGTGATTGGTAGAGCAGCGGGGGTCGGCATATTACCTCGTCTCTTTCATATCGGCGTTCTCAGGGCTACCCCGAGCCGCGTGCGTACCGCTGTCTGTCGGCCCCCCGAAGCATCCTGCTCGTATGCGGGCGGATTTCCGAGGCAGTGCCGTGACGAAAATGAAGGCTCAGCTTCAGCTGACATGGATCAAGTCGTAGACGAGCATCTCCCCGGCAAACAAATGCTGCAGTTCGGCGTCGACATCGGTGACAACCCGGGTGAAGTTGGAGGCACCCGTCAGTCAGTCCCCCTTGGTACTGCAGGGAAATGCGTCCCTTCTCGGTACGAATACAGAACCACCTGGATTACGGGGGACCAGTTCTGCCTGAGGACGAATTCTCTCGGTACGTCCTGCGGTCCGTCAGCTGGGTGGATTGTTCGGTGGCGGCGGTCTGAGACGGGTGCGCCAGCAGGCCTTCAGCGGTGAACAGCTCTAGATGCTGGTGCGCGTATTCTGAGTAAGCGGCTGCTGCCTCTTTGAAGAGAGCTGCAATGGTAAGTGCGAGACTCGTCATTCTCGGGGCTCTTCTCAGTTCCGGGCGTCACGAAGCACTGCTGCGCCCGCAGTGCGATCGGCTTTACCGATGGTGTCGAGATCGAGGTCTTTGGACTCCCTGGCTGCCGAGACTGCTGCAGCTGCAATTAAGGTGGTGACGACGATGATTGCGACGAGTGGCCATGTTCCGCCGGACCAGAGGACGAGGGCGCTGGCGATGACGGGCGTGAAGCCGGCGAGGAGAATGGCCGCTGTCTGGTAGCCCACCGAAATGCCGGTGTACCGGACCTCCGTGGGGAAGAGTTCACAGTAGAAGGCCGGCAATACTGAGTAGACGGCTGCGTGACCGAGGGCCAGGAAGATCGCGACGCCGAGGATGATGGCCCATTGCTGGCCGGTCTGGATCAGGGCAAAGATGGGCCAGGCACTGACGACGATGACACCGGCCCCGAAGAAGAAGGTGTTCTTTCGCCCAATGCGGTCCGATATGGCTCCGAATGTCGGGATCATCGCGATATTCAGGGCCGAGCCGATCATGACGGCCACAACACCGTAGGAGGCCGGGAGCTTGAGGGTCGTGGCCACATAGGAGAGCAGGAAGACGGTGAAGAGGTAGTAATTTCCTGCCTCGGCGAAACGCGAGAAGAGCGCAATGACGAGCGACTTCCGGTGTTCCTTGAACACCACTGGAATCGGCGCTTTTTGCTTTTCCTGCTTGCGTTCCGCTTCAGCTTTGGCAGCGAGGAAGGCCGTGCTTTCGCTGGCGTTGAGGCGGATGTAGAGGCCGACGGCGGCCAGCAGCACGCTGACGAGGAACGGCAGGCGCCATCCCCAGTTAATGAACTGATCGCCCGAAATTGTCTGGGAAACGGCCACAGCCGCGGTGCCCAGCAGAAGTCCGCAGGAGACCCCGATCTGCGGCCAGGATCCGAAGAAGCCGCGGCGTCCCTTCGGCGCATTCTCGACCGCTATGATCGCTGCACCGCCCCATTCGCCGCCGACCGCGAATCCTTGGGTGAGGCGGAGAATGCACAGCAGCACAGGTGCCCAGAATCCGACACTCTGGTAGGTGGGGAGCAGCCCAATGGCCGCGGTGGAGCCGCTCATGATGAGGAAAGTCAGGATCAAGGTGGACTTGCGTCCGATCCTGTCACCCAAGTGGCCGGAGACGAATGCCCCGACAGGCCGGGCCAGGAATCCCACACCAAAGCTGGCTAAGGCCGCGATCTGTGAAACGCCTGGTTCAGAGGAAGGAAAGAACAGAGTGCCGAAGACAAGTGCGGCGGCAGTTCCGTAGACGGTGTATTCGTACCATTCGATGATGGCGCCGACCGTGCCGGAAATCAAGCTTTTACGGCGGACCTGGTCCGGCGTAAGCGTCTTTGCTGTGGTGGTCATGTGTGTTCCGTTCAAGGGCCGCGACGGCTGTGTCCCGGCGATAGTGTGGGGCGGGTCAAGCTGGGGGGAGGTCAGACCTGCAGGGTTTCCATGGTGATGGCTGCCCGGGTTACTTCCCTTGCCAGCGATTTTTCGAGGGCGGTTTCGACTTGGTCCAGGGTGAAGACGGAATCGACGAGGTGTTCAAAGGGATACTTGTCCCGGTGCCGGGTAAGGAAGTCGAGGGCCTTGTGCAGGTATCGTCCTTCGTAGCGGTCTACGTGTTTGATGGTCAGGGCTTTACGGGTGACATAGCCCGGGTCGAACGGCACAGTCTGACCAGGTGAGAGGTTACCCATGACCAGGTACCGGCCGCCGCGCCGGATTTGTTGAAGGCCTTCGGAGAAGGCTGCCGGGACGCCTGTGACTTCCAGTGCTACGTCGGGTCCTCGGCCGCCGGTCCAGGACTGGATGTTGGCGATACGGGCCCCGACCGAAGTCACTTCGGTGATGTTAATAGTGTGATCGGCTCCGAAGGCTATCGCATGTTCGAGGCGGTTCTGTACAGCGTCGATCACGATGACTTGTGCGCCGCGTTCCTTGGCCACAGCCACCGCGTTCAGTCCTAGTCCTCCGGCTCCCTGAACAAGGAGGGTCTCGCCGTACTGCAGGCCGATCTGGTCGATGCCGAACATCACTTGCGAGAGCGCGCAGTTGGCGCTGGCGGCCACGGCGTTCGTCAACGTGTCGGGAACCTTGTAGATGTGTTGGCGAGGGTGGATGTAGTAGTGGGTGCCGAAAGCTGCGTGGAAGTGAGGGGCTTCTTCGGGTTGCTTGCTGAAGAATTCATACGCGTTGTCGCACAGGTTCGGTTGGCCGCCCAGGCACTGGGCGCACCGGTCGCAGGTCTGGAAGTAGGTGGCGACGATGCGGTCTCCTGCTGCGAGGGGCTGACCGGCATTGTCGACGTCGCGCCCCTGGCCGAGGGCGGCGACGGTGCCGACCATTTCGTGGCCTAGCCCACCGCGCTTCTTTACGGGGTGCTTGCCGTTCCAAATGTGTAGTTCGGAACCGCAGACGTTGGCGCGGGAGACTTTCATGACAACGTCTCCTGGCCCCGGTTCCGGAATGGGGTATTCAGCGAAGGTCAATTCGCGGGGATTGGTCATCACAGCGACTTTGCCGTGCATTGTTTCACGCATGGATTCCTCTTTCGGACTAGGGTGCTTCAGGGCGCACGTTAAACTGCAGTCTGCGGGGACCATTAGATTGTGGTCGCCATGTATCAAGCGCTTATTCGAGTTTCTTTTGCCGAAGAACTGGGAGAGTTCTCTTTTCCGAGGAGTTCGTACATCTTCGTGTGGTCTTCAGCGGCGAAACCTGCTTTGACGGCGGCCTCCCAAAGTTGCTGGCAATCGCCGCTGAACGGGGAGTCGACTCCGAGAGAGGCTCCGAGCGCGGTGGCTATGCGAATGTCTTTTGTCATGAGACCGATGGGAAAGCCTGAACTGTAGGTGCTGCTGAGCATAAACTGCCGCACCTTATTCTCTGAAGTATTGCTGCGTCCGGAGGAGGCGTTCAAGACGTCAGTCAGGGCGTCAGGGCTGATGCCGAATGCCGTGCCGATACGGAGTGCCTCCACTGTAGCGACAATGCTGGCCGCGGACACCAGGTTGTTAAGTGCTTTTGCTGCGTGGCCGGCTCCTGCGTCACCGACGTGGATGAGGGACTTTCCCAAGGCCTCGAAAAGCTCCGTCGCCTGGTCAAGGTCCTGCCAGCGGCCGCCGACCATGATGGCGAGTTCGCCTGTTTGCGCACCCCTCACTCCGCCGGAAACAGGGGCGTCAAGGTATCGGAAGCCTTTGCTCTCCAGCGTGGAGGCAAGGGCTCGTGAGCGCAGCGGCTCCGAGGAAGACATGTCGATAAACAAGGTGTTTAGAGGAACCCGCTCCAGAATGTCGTCGCCGAGCAGGACCTGTTCGACGGCGGCGGAGTTGGGCAACATCGTAATTACAATGTCCGCATGCTGCCAACTGCGGCCGTATCCCGTCACCGGTTCCGCAGTCTCGTGGGCCGTAGCGAAACGTTGGACGAGGTCCCTGTCGCGATCCATGACGAGAAGCCGATGGCCAGCGTCGGCGAGCATGCCGGCCATGGGAAAGCCCATATTGCCCAGTCCGATGAATCCGACCGTGCTCATGCTTCGTCGTCCATGTCACGGAATACTTCGCGGGCGAGGCGGAAGCTCTCCAAGGCTGCAGGCGCGCCGCAGTAGATACTCACCTGGAGGAAGACTTCCTGAATTTGATCCTTGGTGACGCCGTTGCGGAGGGCCCCCCGGACATGGACTTTAAGTTCGTGAGGGCGGTTCAGGGCACTGATCATGGCGAGGTTGATGAGGCTGCGCTGGGTCCGTTCCAAGCCGGGCCGGTTCCATACATCGCCCCAGCAAAACTGAGTGACAAGTTCCTGCATAGGCATCGAAAAGTCATCGGCGCTGTCGAGGCTCTTTTGAACGTATTTATCTCCGAGGACCTCCCGGCGGGTGGCGAGGCCTTTTTCGAACAGTTCCTGGTTCATTCGACGATTCCGTTCACGCTGGTGGTTGATGCAGCGGGGGTTTTGTCCCATACGGCCTGCACGTTGGCGAACTCGTGGACGCCGAAGTAGGACAGCTCGCGACCGAAGCCGCTCTTCTTTACACCGCCGATGGGGATGCGGGGATCCGAGACGGACAGGGCGTTGATGAAAACTCCCCCTGCGTCAAGGCGGCGGGCCATGGCCCGTGCTGTGGTGCTGTTGGCAGTCCAGATGGCTGCGCTAAGTCCAAATTCGGAGTTGTTGGCTTTGGCAAGGGCGTCGTCGGCATCATTTGCGGTGATGACGGTGGCCACCGGCCCGAAGATTTCTTCGCGGAACGCCGTCATGGTCTCAGTAACATCGGCGAGGACGGTGGGGGCATAGAAGTTGCCTGCGCCCGCGAGACGGTGGCCGCCGGCAAGGAGCCGTGCACCCTCGCTGATACTGCGGCGAACCTGGTCATCGACCTCATGCATGGCCTCCTCCTTCGCCATTGGCCCGATCTCGGTCGAGGGGTCCCTCGGGTCGCCCACTTTGAGCGCCTGGATCTTCGAGGTGAGCAAGGTTGTGAATTCCTCGGCCACGCTGCGTTCGACGATGATGCGCTTGGCAGAGATGCAAACCTGCCCTGCGTTGACCATCCGGCCCGAGGCGGCCGCGTCGGCGGCTTTGTCGAGGTCGGCATCAGCCAGGACGATGAACGGGTCAGATCCGCCCAGTTCAAGAATCACCTTTTTGATAGCCCTGCCAGCCTCTGCCGCGACGCTCTGCCCGGCCGCGGTTCCGCCTGTAACGGCCACTCCTGTGATGCGGGGGTCGTGGATGATGCCGGGGATGCGCTCCCTCTCGGCGTTTACCACCTGGAATGTCCCGACGGGCAGGCCTGCTTCTTCCCAGAGTGACTGGATAGCGTAAGCGCAGCCGACCACATTCGACGCGGGCTTCAGCAGGTAGCCGTTACCTCCGAGGATAATCGGAACCGCTCCCCTGAACACCTGCCACACGGGAAAGTTCCATGGCATAACGGCCAAAATGGTACCTGTAGGCAAGTAGGAGATATAGGCCTCGGGTCCGATGTTGGTCCCCTGGTCTTCGAGCATGGCCGGCCCGTTGTCGGCATACCAGTCCAACATGGTTGCGCATTTGAGGACCTCGGCCTGTGCCTGCGTAACCGGTTTGCCCATTTCCTGCGTGATGATAGAGGCCACATGCTCGGTATCGCGCCGGAGCAACGCAGCGAGCCGCCGGAAAACGTCGGCTCGTTCGGAAGGCAGGCTTTCGCGCCATATGGCAAAGCCCTTGGCGGCCTGCTCCACTGCTGAGGTGACCCCGTCCGAGTCCAGGAACGGATAGCTTGCGACGGTTTCTCCCGAGGCGGGATTTACGGATCGTGCCAGGGCAACTTCGATGGTTCCCACAAAAATTCCTTCTGTCGTGTGATGGGACTTACAACAGACTAGGAACTTAAAAGAGTTCAATAAAGAAGAATATCGCGAAGCGTCAGTTCTCCCAAAGAGAACACTCATCATCAAACATCGAGCTAGGCGGAAGTCGCGGACTTCAGTTGCTCATGTCTCTGACGGCATGTCATGCTTCCCTTTGGGACAAACGTGGTGCCGAACATCTCTCAGGGAGAACAATGGAGATCTCACAGCTGGAAATTTTTATCGCGGTAGCGGAGACTGGCAGTATCACGAAGGCCGCAGCGAAGTTGCTGCGTGTACCTTCCAACGTCTCGACCCGTGTGCAGCAGCTCGAAAGAGAGCTCGGCGTCCAACTCCTGATTCGAGACAAGCGTCAGAGTTCTCTGTCTGCCGACGGGGAACTCTTCCTTGAGTACGCACGCAACATCATCGACATGACCAACGAAGCCAAAAACTTCTCCACCCGCGGCGAACCGCGCGGACGCTTCCGTCTTGGAGCCCTGGAAAGTACAGCCGCAGTCCGAATTCCGCCGATACTTGCGGCCTTTCACCTGAGCTACCCTGCCATTGAGTTGGAACTGGACGCGAATTCCTCAGGTCCCCTTTTCGACAGTCTGCTGAACGGGCAGTTGGCAGCTGCCTTCACCGACGGGCGCCCGGCTGTTCCGGCCCTGACCGGGATCAAGGCCTTTGATGAAGAACTTCGGATCATCACACCCCAAACAGTCCACCACATTGACGAGGACTATAAGGCAACGCACCCCACCGTTTTCGTTTTCGGCCGGATCTGTTCCTATCGGCAACGCTTCGAAGATTGGCTGGAAGCGGAGAACATTGTCCCGGGAAAGTTTGTGGAGATCTCCTCTTACTACAGCATGCTCGCGTGTGTAGCGGCAGGTGCTGGGATCAGCATGATCCCTGCCTCA
This sequence comes from Arthrobacter sp. R3-55, assembly GCF_054161505.1. Lineage (NCBI taxonomy): Bacteria > Bacillati > Actinomycetota > Actinomycetes > Micrococcales > Micrococcaceae > Arthrobacter > Arthrobacter sp. R3-55. The sequence continues at coordinate 2,700,023 of NZ_CP096423.1, forward strand.
CTTCTCGCCACCCTTCCTGGGGCCGAGGGAGTTAGGGAGCATGCCATTGCCGGTCCACTGGGGGCAGCCGAAACGTGGCTGACCTGGCGAAAGGACTGCAGGTCAGCGAACCTTAGAGCCTTCATTGAGGAACTGAAGACACACCAGGGCGAGGCTCCGCTAAAGGTTTCCCCCGCGGCCTGAATTGCTTCTCAGACGGGCATAGAGCAAGGGCTTCGGAGCCGTCCTTGACAAGTACAGCAATCCTTTTCAGGGGCTGGCGTTCCGTTGTTATATGCAGCTAATCAGGTGCGTTGGCAGATTCTTGCCACAGACATGATGAACTGCTGATGACCCCGCCCATGGGTCGGGGCCACCAGCAGAAACGGAGTAGCACATTCTAGTAGACGGGGGTCCTGCTGCTTCTGTCGATGGACGCTGCGACCGCCAAGACGATGATCAGGCCAAAGACGACGTACTGAATCCGCGGATCAATGCCGATCGCTGCAGCGCCGATGGGAACCAGGGTCACGATACAGGCCCCGAAGGCCACATTCACAGGGCGTGAAATTCCTCCGGCCACTGCACATCCACCGATGATCGCCGCGGCTATGGACGGCAGTAGGAGACCGACACCCGCTCCAGTAGCGGTCGCTGTGCCTTGTTGGGCTGTCAGGATCAAACCGGCGAGACCTGCCAAGAACCCGGAGGCGCAGTGGACCAGGGTTCTTGTTTTCAAATTCGAGATTCCCGACAGGATCGCGGTGCGCTCGTTTAGTCCGACGGCTTTTAATTCCTGACCTAAAGAGGTCCGGCTTGTCATGAACCAGATGCCGGCCACAACCAGGGCTCCCAGCCAAACTCCGGCCTCCAAGCCCAGGAACCGCACGTCCAGGACCCACCCAATGATTTCGAGGTTCTGATTTATAGACACTGTGGTTTGATCCGAGATCAGGAGGGCTGCGGCCTGCCAGACACCCATCGCTCCGAGAGTGACGGCAAACGTTGGCACTTGAAAGTACCCACTAAGCCAGCCGCTGAGAGAGCCGATGGCTGCGACCACAAGCAGCGTCAGCACCGGGGCCAACCAGCCCAGAGGACCAAGCCACGAAGCGACAAGGACTGCCGCGAGAACACCCATGGCGGCGTTGGAAAGGTCAATTCCACCGAGCAGCATGACCAGCATCTGTCCACACGCCAGGAACAGCAGTGGAAGACACTGCACCAACATGATGCGTATGCCGCCACCACCGATGAACTGTGGCTCGACGACCGTGATTGCGGCAACCAAAATCACCAGGACGATGGCGGGCATCAGACGACTGAGTGAGATGGCGGCGGGTTTGGTTCGGATCCGGAGCGCCTGTGGTGTGCGCGCGATTGTGGGTGTTTGCACCATGGTTCAGACCATCTTTCCGAGGATATCTACAACCGAGGGCCGTTCGGCCAGGACGTTGATTGAGGCTGTGACTGCACCGTCCTTGAGAACGGTGATGTCGTCCGCGAGTTCCAGAGCTTCTTCGAGGGTGTCGGCGATGGTCAAGACTGCAACTCCGCCGTGGCAGGCCTGCCGCACGGCCTCTTTTACGCTCTCTATCGCTCCTGGGTCCAGCCCCCGGAACGGTCGGTCCAACAGGAGCAATTTCAGGTTGGGGTCACAGAGCCACTTTGCCAGAGCTACCTTTTGCTGGTTCCCGCCCGAGAGCTCAGCGATGGCAGCTTGGCCATCCCTTGGCCGGATATCCAGGCGGTCCATCCACATGTTGCTGAGCTGTACTTCCAGATTCCGCCGGCGCAGCCCCCGTCCGTGGGTTGCATCCAGATGGGCCAGAGCCATGTTCTCGGTGACTGACATGCCGGAGACGATGCCTTCAGATTTTCGTTCGCTGGGGAGGTAAGCCATTCCCCGCCGGATCCGCTCCCGTACAGTGAGCTTGTCAACCGGGTGGCCAGCGACCTTGATCGACCCGCTGGTTACTCGTTCGACACCGAAGATTGCGCGAACCACTTCCTCGCATCCCGACGAGGTGGCCCCGACCAAGCTGTGCAGTTGCCCAGCCTTCAGTGTCAGCGTGATCTCGTCCAGGCCGCCTGCGGTGGACAGGTTCTTGACTTCCAGGACCGGGTCGGCTTCAGCGAAATCCTGAAGGTCCTCACGGACCCGGACAGATTGCCGCCCCGTCATCAGTGCGAAGAGCTCTTCCTCGTTGACACTCTTGGTCTCTCTCTCGGCGACGACCTTGCCGTGTCGCAGAACATATATTCGGTCGGTGAACTCCAGGACTTCTTCTAATCTGTGAGATACGAAGATAACCGAGCCAATTTCGCGCAGGCGCTGGATTTCACCTGCAAGGCGTTTGATTTCTGCGGGCTCCAGCACGGACGTCGGCTCGTCGAGGATGACGATGGGGAGAGCGTGTGCATGCTCGCCTACTTCAACTGCCTTGGCAATCTCGACCATCTGACGTTGAGCGAAGGTAAGGTCAGCGATCATCGCCCGCGGGTCCATGTCCAGACCAATGCGCCGCAGGGATTTGGTGGCCTGGGCGTTAATGGTTTTCCAATTAAGAAAGCCAAGGGATGAACCGGCGTCCTTGTTCCTGTTCTTCGCCCCGCCCAGGTGGATATTTTCAGCCACTGACAGGTTCGTCAGAAGTGACTGCTCCTGGTGTACGACGCCGATGCCCAATTCCGCCGCGTGCGATGCGTTCCGCAGCTGGCGGTCAATGCCGTGGATTCTTAGGCCACCCGAGTCCTGTTGGTGCAGTCCGGCGAGTAGTTTCAGCAGGGTGGACTTCCCGGCACCGTTCTCGCCGATCAGTCCAACGACCTCGTTCTGTCCAATCCGCATTGAAACGTCCTTCAGGACGGTCTTGGAGCCGAAAGACTTATTGATGCCACTTAGTTCAAGTGCCGGTGTCACAGACATGGCTACTTCACCACCCTCAATACATCCCGTTTACGGAGAGCTGTCAGAACAACGGCTATGACAATGACGCAACCGAACAGGGCCTGCTGGATGCTCGGGTCCACACCGGAAAGGACCAACCCGTTGTTGAGGACCGTAAGGAGCAGTACGGCAAACATGGACCTGGCCACGCCACCGCTGCCGCCGCTCAGCAGGGTTCCCCCGACTACTACGGCCGTGAGCGTGAAAAACAGCTGTCCGCTGCCCACCTCCACCACACCGGCGCCGAGTTTCACGGAGCCGATCACGCCGGCTAGGGCGGCGCATGCGCCCGAGAAAACGAACACAAGGGTTTTGTAGCGGAAGACTTTGATGCCAGCAACCTTCGCAATTTCCTGGCTGTCACCGATGGCGTAGGCGTATCGCCCGAATTTGGTCCACTTGGACAGAACCAAGGCCAGGCAGAACACGCCTACGGCGATCCAGAAACTGTTGGAGAGGCCAAAGACGGTGCTGCCAAACCAATTCACCAGTGGGCTGGGTTCGAGCGTTGTGGCCCCGTCACCGTAGAGAATGGTGGCCGTACCCAGGCCTATGTACCACATGCCGAGCGTGAGGATGAAGCTTGGAACTTTGAGGTAGTTGTGAATAAGACCTGTTACAAGTCCGAAGAGGACGCCGATTATCAGCGCAATGATGAGGGCGGCCAACTGGAAATCGTTGCCGTTGACGCTATTTCGGGACAGCAACACAAAACTGATGCCGGCCGCAGCCATGGTCCCTTCAAGTGAGAGGTCGACGCTTCCCAAAAGAACCACGAATGTCATACCCGTCACCAGAATCAGGGGCACTGTCGCCTGATTGAGGATGGTGATGACATTTCCGGCGGTCATGAATGAGCCGGGGTTGATCACAGAGAATGCGGCGAAAAGGATCACAAGTGCAACTGCCGTGCCGTACTGCCCGGCTGGCTTGGTGACGGTACGAGTTATGCCCTTGCGGGGACCCGTGGCGGTGGGGCGGGGGTTTTCTATAAGTAAGCTCATTGGGGCTCCAAAGCTCGATGATTCAAGAATTGACCGAGGGCAAGGGGCCCCCAACCAGTCGATTAAAAAGTCCCTTGTCGAGTTCTGCCATCAGGGAGGTGTAGTCGGGTTCCTTCAGGTACTTGTCCACCGAGTCTCTGCTGACACCGAATTGTGAGTATGTACCGTCTCGTTGCGCGGGCTGCAGAGTGGAAACGTCGAGCTTGCCTGTGGCAGCGGCGTGGCCGATGGCTAAACCGATCATGCCGCTGTAGAAGCCATCCGAGTACCATGTGGCGACGATGGGCCCGCCCGTTTTCACAGACTTCAGAGCCTCCTGTATTCCATCAATGCCAACTGCTTTCACTTGAACGCCGGCACTTTCCGCTGCCGCCACGGCCCCCAACGTCATAGAATCGCTGCCCGCCCAGATCCCGTTAACCTTCCCGGCAAAGCGTGAGAGCAATGTCTGGGTCTTCGTGTAGGCGGTCTGCCGGTCCCAGTTCGCGCTGTCGCTCCCCAACAACGAGATCCCGGGGTAGGCCGCCAGCGCCTTTTCAAGACCCGCATATCGCTGCTTGGAAGCGTTGGAATCAAGGACACCCTTCAGCGCGATGATGCCGCCCTCACCACCCATCGCTTCGAATAACTGGGTCGCGGTGTACTCCCCGGCCGCTACACCGTCGAACCCCATGTGACTTACCCAGGAAGGACCGATGTCCTCAGGCTTTATGCCATCAGGCTTATCCCAGCTGCTCACGACATAGCCGCCGTTGCGGGCGACAGATCGGGCGATGCCTGGAACATCAGCACTGGCAAGAGGCTCCAAGTTGACCACCACCCTCTTGCCGGTGGCCATGGCACTTTGGATCTGGGAATACTGCTGCTGCGAATCAAGGTTGGAGTTGACGATTCGGAGTGGGAGTCCCGCGTATTTCGCGAAGGCACGGGAACCGGTCAACCAGTTCTGCATGTAATCATTGGTTGCCGTGTGGATAGTCGACACCAACAGAAGCTCGCTATCCGGGTAAGTTTTCTGTTCGCTTTCAGCGACGTTCCGGGCGGCGCCGCACCCCGCGAGCGAAAGCCCCACTGTCCCGGCCGCGATGCCGAGCAGGGCTGTCCTCCGGCTCATAGGGGATGTGGAGAAGGGAGAATAACTGTTCATGGCGTGGGTGTTCCATCCGTTCTTCGTTGATGGACGGTGGGCCTTAAGGCCTCATTGGCAATTTTTGGGCAGGGCCGATCGCCCGCCCTCTTATCGGGCGGGATCGCCTTAAGATGCGTCCAATCGGTGGGAGTGTTCGGCATCCCGAGGGATGCCGATGAAGGATTGCCGGGGAGTCCGACTGTTGAACGGCGGACTCCCCTTAATCGGCGCCTAGTAGGGCAGAACTCCGCGCAAGACAATGCTCTTTATCTGGGTGAACTCCTCGAGCGTGTAGCCGGTTCCCTCGCGGCCGATACCGCTTTTCTTGTAGCCGCCAAAGGCAGCTACATCGGGACGATAGGCGTTGCCGCCATTTACCGAAACTGTGCCAGCCTGGATGCGCACCGCTGCGTCGATAGCGACTGGAAGATTGGTCGTAAAAATCCCGGCATTGAGGCCAAACTTGGAAGCGTTTGTGATCTCAATTGCTTCGTCGACGTTGTCAAATTTCAGGATGGAGAATACCGGCCCGAAAATTTCCTCGTCGGTTGCGATGGCGTTTTCCTTGGAGATTTCCAGAACCGTCGGCTCGAAGTAGGCGTTCTGGCGAGCACCTCCGACACGCACTACTGCTCCTTCGTCGATGGCTGCAGCGACTTGTTGCTCCACCCGCCGGGCGGCTTCCAGGCTGACCAGTGGCCCAACATCAGTGCCTTCGGCCATCTGGTCGCCGACGGAAAGTTTCGAGACTTTGGCGCTCAGTTTGTCCACGAATTCGTTGTACCGGCTTTGGTCCACCATGATCCGTTTGGTGGCGGCGCACACTTGACCGTTGGTGTAAATACGACCCGCAATCGCTTGATCGACTGCGAAATCAACATCGGCATCTTCACAAACAATGAAGGCATCATTGCCACTGAGCTCGAGAAATACACGAACGATGTTGGACCCTGCGTTGGCGGCAATAATGGCTCCGACACGACTGCTGCCGGTAAAGCTGACAGCGGCAATGTCCGGGCTTCTCGACAGGTAGTCCCCGACAACCTCGCCGTACCCTGTAACTATCTGCAGAACGTCACCAGGCACACCTGCCTCATGCAGGATCTCGGTTAGCTTTACAGAGACCAGGGGGTCGTCCTCCGGCGGCTTTACGATGATCGCATTCCCTGCAGCAAGTGCAGCACCGACCTTGTGCGCGTACAGTTCCGCAGGAAAGTTGAACGGCACGATACCGACTATGACGCCCAGGGGTTCCCGGACGGTCAGCATAAGGTCCTTTTCAAAACCCTGCTGAATATCCAAGGGGATGGTCTGGCCGAAGGTTCGCAGCGATTCTTGAGCGAAGCCCTCGAAAATGCGGGCGGTCGTGTCAATCTCGACAACCGCGCCTGCGACAGTTTTGCCGTTTTCTGCGCTGAGCAATTGCACAAGCTCATCTTTTCGTTGCCGGATCAGTGCTACCGCAGCCATCAGAATTTCCACCCGGCGATAGGCTGGGGTCGCTGCCCATGTTTTGGCGCCCCTCTGCGCAGCGTCCAGGGCACGCTGGGCGTCTTCAGGTGTACCGGCGGGCACCTTTCCCAACAGTGAACCATCCGACATGTTGCGGACTTCAATGGTTTCTCCACTGCTGCTCTGCCTCCATTCACCGTCAATGTGCAGGCCGTGCGGCGTTATGGTTTCGATTGAAACTGTCATAGTTCCTCCTCGGTGTAGTCGTGCGATTGTTTGGTTTTCTACCAGCGGTTCAGAACGGTAATCCCTACCGAACTGAAGCCGCCCATGGAGATGATCGATTCGCTTGCGTCGTCGACGCCGATCCTTCGCGTCACCAGCTTCCCGGGCTGCAGGATGCCGCGCTCCATCATGCGAAGGAGCGAGGGAAATCGGGATGCCTGCATGCCCAGCGATCCAATGATGGACAGCTCCTTTTGCACAATGACATCGATGGGCAGGGCAATCTGGCCGGCCTCCTCGGCCCCGGTGAGCCCAATTTGCAGGTGGCGTCCGCGCTTGCGAAGACTGTTGACGGAGTTCTGACAGGTGGCTGGAATACCCAGCGCATCCACGGAGACGTGAGCGCCGCCTTTCGTGAACTCCTTGATCTCCTGCGCGGCGTCGGTAGCGCGAGCATTGATCGTGGCGACAGCGCCCAAGTCTTTGGCAAGTGCCAGAGCATCGTCGTTGACGTCTACGGCCAGCACGTTAGCTCCCATGGCCGAAGCGATCTGTATCGCGGAGAGCCCGATGCCACCGCACCCGTGTACCGCGACCCACTCGCCAGGCTGAACGTGTGCCTGATCAACGACTCCGTGAAAGGCCGTAACGTAGCGGCAGCCCAGACCGGCCACAGATTCAAAGTCCACGTTGTCAGGCACATGCACTACGTTGAAGTCCGCCCGTGGGATTGCGGCATATCGCCCGTAACCACCCCAGAAGTCGACGCCGGACTGAAGCAGGTTGTCGCAGACGTTGGAGTGACCCGCCACGCACTGCTCACACGTCCCGTCTCCCAAACCAAAAGGAACAACTACGCGATCACCAACGTGAAATTTCCTTACATCGCGGCCTACGGCTTCGACAACGCCCGCATACTCGTGGCCCATAACGTGCGGGAGCTCAAGGTCGAGGCCAACCCAGCTCCAATCACCGTTCCACAAATGCCAGTCGCTTCTGCAGATCCCATTGGCTTCAACCCGCAGAATGATCCCGTCATTGGGAACCGTGGGATCGGGCATTTCCAAGACCTGCATGGGCTTCTGGAACTCCGTTACTACAAGGGCTTTCACCAGTACTCCTTAGTGGGGTGTTGCCGACTCAAGCGCGAGGGTAGATCAACTGATCTCCAGCGGTGTCGTGCGTCACATTGAACTTCGACTTAGTCTAGGAAGATGCGTAAGTTTCTTACAGACGAAGTTTAGGAACTCAAACTTCTGTAGAACTGAACGATCTTGGGAGACCACGCCACCGCCGCAGAAAACCTCTGCGATCCGTGCTTAGCGGTCTGAACACCCACCCGGGCAGGTGGATTTCATGGGCCGAGGCCAATGCAATCCCCCGGCTCAAGTAGCCTGCGGGAACAATCCGCCACCCAACGCCGACATGTCGGATGGCTGCTCTCTCCCGCCTCCACCACCTCACGGGGGTGGGAAATTCGTCGACGTCGGAACACTGCAGGGGTGGCTGTGCTGCCAAACACCTGGCCAGCAGTCGGCAAGATAGCGATCCCCGGCACACGCCATAGTGTGGTTCGTGCTCAGCACGGGGATCCGAGGATTCAAGACGCTAGGCCCACCGATTCAGGTTGACTTGCGGGCCTCTGTCGGAGACCTGCCCGACTGCGAGATATCCCGTTGACAAGTCGTCTGGCTGCCATCAGACAGGACGTCGCTCAGCATGGGAAGACCCCACTTCCCCGGTAGCCCCGGCAGCCCCGGAGGCCCCGGCCAAGCGTGCCATCGTGGTGAATATTGGCATCCGGCTGCTGTCGATGAAGCTAGCCAAACAGGCCAAACAATGCCCCGGACCTCAAACCACGGTCATTCAACAGAAGGAGGTCCGCCCGCTCACCGCCTTCACGCATCTGGCCCACAAAGAGCGAGCCCGCAATGACCTCGACAACACGGCGCACCGCGTCGACTGATCGCTCATCTCCGAATTACACATGGTCAGGGTCTCGTCCAATACCTCGTTAACGCATGGAAAGCCGTGCCATTTGAACTGGCGACATGTTGCTATGGTCGCTCACCTGCAATGAACAGTTGCAGGCTGAGGAGGCGCAGGGATGGCTGTGATCGGTCGCAATAAAGGAGATTTAAGTGTGGACACTGTCCGCACCCTCTTTGGCCTGACAAAGCATCGGCCAGCCCGGACTTGTCACGCCAAGAACAAGCCGAAGCGAGACGGCATCTACGCAGTTTCTCGAAGTCATGTCGTGTTAAGCGCACCTACCCATGGAGAGGTGTAGGCCAACAACGACCTACCGGACGAACCAAGAGAGGACCCTCGTAGCCGCAGTTCAGAGCAAGCGGAGGGCCAACCAGCCACGGCCCTGAACCCGCTCCCCCACAACCGAACAGGCGACCCGCGGCGCCAGGCACACCCCGCCGGCCCGTGTCAGAGGGACCTGACCAACCAGAATGTACACACGTTAAAGCAAAAACCCCCTCTGACGAGGGGGTATGCCGTGCCCGAGGTGGGACTCGAACGGGATTCCGAGCCTTGTCATTGCTGGAATCCCGCGGAAACATGCGGAATCCGGGCCAGTCCGGCCGCTGTACGGGCCAGTCCGGGGCCGAAAGTGTGGACATTGTCCACACCTCTTTTTCACCCGCTTGGATGGTCCTCGTGGCGACGTCCTCAAGCGAGGCAGAACACAGGGCTACGCGGGCGGCGACGAGTGCATATTGGTTGACAGAAGTACCGACCGGCATCGAGCAAGACACTCTCATCAGATTCCCTCCTTTCACACATACATGGCGGTTCGATCAGGAGGCCACATGAGGTTGCAGAACGTTCTGAAAGGATTGGCACCGAAGGGTCCCCAAACATCGGTGCCACGCTGGGCTAAGGTTCCTACCAGGCAAGCTCTGTTTATGCAGTAACCACCGCGGCGTTCCGTACTTCTGCGGCGATTTCCTTCAGACGTGCCATGGCGAAATGCGGAGGAACAGCCTCCAACTCAACTGTCTCGGTGAACCCGCCTACTGGCATGAGTTCTTCCGAGAGGTAGGGCGGCAGGCTCAGATCGTCACGCCACCAGGTCAGCATTTTCTGCTCAACGTATACGGCTTCGAAGCCAGTGGCGAAGCACTCGTTACCGAGGACGGTCCATCCGTGCCGTTGGACGTCGCGACTCGGGTGGACCTATTCGAAGCGACCCCGACTTTCATTGCTCCAAGCTGCTCATGGAGGAGCAGGTACGTGTACCCCGGCTTGGCCATGTTGAATCCGTACTCTGCGCACCAGCGGCAACCATGCAGACCATCGCCGAGGACGGAAACGCTCACGCGTGTCACCCGGCCGCAACGGCAAAGGCACTGCCAAGGAGTTTCCATACCGGGATAGGGGACTAAAGGCGTGTAGCCGGCAGCGCGCACCCGGGCTTCGGCCGCTTCAGCGGAGCGACTCTTCTTGGTCTGTCCCTGCGAGAGCCTCCTGCAGACTTCACAACCTCGGCCGCCGGAGGCGACGTTGCCGTAGGTGGGACGGGTCAGGTTTCCGCATCTGAGGCATCGGCACAGCCACTGCCTGTTCGCGCCAGGGAACGGTTCAAGTGGTTGCAGCTGCATCCCCAGCATGGTGCGGACGGCTTGGGGTTCGAACTCCTGGCGACGCTTTAGCCCGTTGTTCCGGGCAGAACACATTCTGCAGCCAGACTTGTTGCTCTTTGTGGCTTCGTAGGTTGGCGCCCCCTGATTGCCGCAGCTGATGCACCGGCATTCCCATGCCTCACGGGGTCCTGGGAAATCGGTTGATGGCATCCACCCGGCTGCGATCATTACCGCTCGGGCGCTCTCCGGTGTGATCCGTTGCCGACCGGAGCAGGTCCGGCACCCCTTGAATTTGCCGATGTTGTGGTAGCTGGGAGTGCTTTCGATACCGCAGTCGACGCAGCGGCAGCGCCACTCCTGATGCGATCCCGGGTACGGTTCCAGGGGTTCCCAACCGGCAGCGCGCATGCCATCAGTTGCCACTACCGCGTTGTTCGCCATCCTGGATGCAATGATCCGCTGAACCCGGAGCGCCTGGATCTCCTCATCGCAGGCACACGACGGCCGACCTGCACCCCGCACCCGGTTCACGTCAGATTCAGTTCGCCACCACATTTTATGTGCTTGGCCCTCCACACGTTGTCGGACCCGGGATACTCTTCAAGCGCCTCGTACCCAAGGGTCAGCAACCGCGCAGCTGCTTCGTCATTCGTGAAGCGTCTGGGCATGTATGATGCTCCTTCAATAGGGGGTGTGCAAGCCACTTTAGAGCCCCAATGAAGTCGGATTCATGTTCGTGTCGTCACAGCTGTGACGATGAAGTGACTAGGCCGCCAAGATTTCAAAACAACCCCGAAATGAACATTCCAAACGCCGTTGGAGGCCAGCAGGGCGGCTCACTCGCTGTTGACGATAAGGACCAGATAACTGTCCCAGTTCGGACGGCGGGCTGATTCGGCTTACTGTCGGCAGTCGACCACCTGGCTCTCGTGACAGACCTCCAGAGTGATGATGGGCGGAACATGCGTCCACCGCGCTCGACACCCCGGTCCGTGCCGCACTTCTGGGAGGTGGTTCCGTAAGAATTGACTGCCTAGTTCTTCCATGCACTGTCCCAAGCAACAGCGATGCTTGTTTTGGTCATACCTCGTCTTCGCAGGCTTAGCCATCCGCGCAAGTGCACCCAGGTTTATACTCGTGGGAACCGTCCGGAGACTGCACTCGGCGCCGTCACGCCGCTCCCAACCTGACGAAATTTTCCGACACGGTCGCAATCCCCCACGTTGATTGGCGACCCCCGTCCCAGCCCCCACTATGAAACGGCACACAGACCACCGCCCGCAGGCACTACCCATAAGGACCTCAATGATGTTCGAGTTGAGTCCGCCTGGTCTCCCTGCAAGACACATCGGCCGACTTTGTGCATCCAAAAGTGCGACGGCAAACGAATGCCCAGCTTCGCCGGGACTCATCGTTGCGCCAAAATTCCGTTAGAGGTGGACGTAAGGCTAGACCACTGAGACAGGGTCGAAATCGTGACTGGACTTCGGGAGCCGCCACTTGCGACTTTCAAGCGCCTTCAACGTCAACCTATGAATCCCCGAACGACCCAAGAGTCGTTTGACATCCTGTTGACTCGCCTCCGCGGCGACCATACCGAGAGCCAAAGCCCGCTGAATGTGCGGGTCAGATTCTGTGTTGGAGCGCTTGGCCAAAATCGCCCGAGCTGCGGGAGGGTCGCTAGCACTCAGTCGCTGTGCGGCGAGACTCACTTGCTGGAGACTTTGGCTCTGCGCCAACCAAGCGTGAAGTATCTTGGTCATGCTCGGTGGCAGATTGTCTGATGAGAATGCCATTGCGTACTGTGGTGCCACCCAATCCACTGAGGACCACTCCGACTCCTCGAATTTTACGAACCACTTTTCTAGCGCTGACTTTGCTCCACGGTTGTTGCGTATTGCTACGGCAAAGTAGCGGCCCAGGGTGTCTGCAATGTGAGGCAACTGGTGCGCAATGTTCCGCCACTCCAGATAACGATCGGTCATGTTGTGTGAGCGTAGCGCCTTAAGAATCATCGCACCCTCACCCCTGCCAATTCCTTTGGGGTTCTTTAGGAGCCGCTGTTCTGCTTGCTCGAGGGGTTTGAGGTCCAGCCGAGGTTCATCCTCAAAATCGGCCTCGACCGTGTAATCCGGCAAAAGGAGGCTCTTTAGCTCCAGTTGATCGGGAGATTCGGTTTTGAGAAGGGCATGCGACTTCTTCCCATCAGTCAAGTGCGTTTTTGCAGTGTTGATCTCTAGGCCCGCCCGGCGCATCGCTGCCTGTATGTCGATAATGAGCCTGTAGACGTCCTGCAGCTTCTCCGACTCGAGGCTGATGTCGTCCATCCAGCGCCGGACTGAGGACACTCGCCCCTCAGATAGAGCCGCCATAATCGTGTCGTCCACATGGCTGACTGCTAGATTCGCAAGATAGGAGGACGCGTAGCAGCGCTGCGGCAGCCCCCTACGCTCAGAAAGCTGTCTGTGAGCATCTAGAATCTCCTCGACGGCATCCGTTGCCGCCGTGCGCCCCACCTTTGATCGAATGTCGCCCGTCAAAGTGTCGATATCAGTTGAAGCAAAGAATGATGTGATGTCCGTCTGCAGCGCCCAACGGGCCTTTCTAACCACGCCTACAGATTCATCGTAGAATAGCCGCTCCTCGGTCGTATTGGAGGGCTCGCCATTCCTCAACCTCCAGCCATACACCCAATCCGGTAGATCGCCATGCAAACGTTTGGCAAGTTGGGATGCGGCGGCCGTATAAACAAGTTTGCTCGCCGGGTCTATAACCACTCCGGGACGGACGCCTGTAAAGGATTTAGGAACAGTAAGCAAGTGGAAAGCTGGTGTAACGTCGAATGAGAAACGTCCCGACGATACTTTGTTAAATCCTAAATCAGTACCAACATCGATTTCACTCATCAATGCTGGATCATGCTCAGGCCATCCCCACGGATCCCTGTACCAGTCACCGTAGGCTTCAAGCACAAGGAGGCGTGCAGCTCCTTGAAGATCAAAGATCCCAGAAACAGTTCCTCCCTTCCCTTTCACAACTTTCCCTTCCCACTTCTCAGAGTTGGCTCCGTATCGAGAAGTACGGGTCCCACAAGCCCATTAACCTGAATTGCACTTGACATCATTGGTTTCTCGGAGCCTCGTCCAAACATGAAAAAGAGACCATGGGATTCTTTTGCCATCAAACTCACTCCAGCTCTCTTGAAGGACCGAGGTTACCGTACCGCAAGTGGTTGACTCGCTGCTGCATTTGTAAAGGAGTCGAGCGCCAAATGCCCCGGCAATGGTCAACATTACCTGGATCCGAGACTTAGGGCCTGAGTGGCGCTCCCAATTTTTCGTCAGCTCCACATTCCGCAACTCTGCTGACGAACATGGCGAACTCAACAGGCTCAGGACGCGGTCGCTGGTCTGCTGCTCGGTGTACTACCGCACCGCATCTTGCCGAACGCGCGATGCAGCCAACACTAATACGTCCTCCGAGCGGACTGTGTATCCAGGGCACTTCTGACAAGAATTTAGTGACTTTCAAGAAGCGTTGAGCCATGCACGATCTGACTCGAGTTGTACAGGCTTCACGAGCATTGCGTCGAGCGACTATGCCGGAGAATCATTCCCCCGTTCACGTCGATTTCTAGAAAGGCCGCTCGCCGTGCGCGACCATGGAAGTACGTTGTCGGATCGAAGCCGGCCCGGGCGTCAGTCAGTGCACAATGCCAAGTCGCCACGATATCCCACATACGATGCGCATGCCCTCGCGGCGTTGGACACGAGGCCGCTAAGTTCAGAAACCGAGACGCTCTCGACAGAGGAAAAACAAAACGCAGTTTCGACGATGCCTGTGGGCAGTGTCATCCACAGGATTAGGAGCTTGCCAGCCTTTCCCAGGGCCAGCGTTCACTCGCGAGCGGCATTCCGGGACACAGCGAAGGAGACGCCCTGGCTCTCGTTGGTAGTCATCTCGGCCAGCAACGCGCTGCCTCCATCTCACGGGCTGAGCCAGACGACCGCTCACAAGCGGAGCCCGGTTGCTGATCCCGTATCCATCGCACTACGAGATCGATCAAGAGGACAATCAGGGATCCTGCCTCCCCCCTGCCTGCGCCCTGTTAGTAGTAGCGACTCATTACAGCCACCCGACACGAGCTCCCGTAAGCTGGGTCCCCCCCTCACATACAACGGCCCCTTAAAATTGACGAAAGCAGGCAAAGCATGCGAGATCGAACAAAAAGGTTAAAGTCAGTGGGGATATCGGTGCTTTCAGCGCTAGCTACCTCTGCGCAGGAGGTTTTGGGACGTGATGCCGCACTGAAATCGCTGAAAATAGATATCCAGACGAACGAATACAAAGAAGTTATCGGAAAGCTCGCGTACTCGATCGTGGAGCTACAAGGGGAAATCGTGGAGCTGCGAGCCGAAATCGCCGAGCTACGCGGCGAGATAGGAACTAGGTAAGTGCAGGTCCTGTCTTCACTGCAATTCAACACACTTGGGCCCTGACGAGTTGTGGTCCTAATGAGAGGAGCAACTTCGAACCGGTGGTTGGAGATCGAATGCACTGAAGCGTTGAATCGGGCTCATCCCCCACCGCCAGGCCCTGTCATCCGAACGCGGAAAGGGTTTGCGCCTGTGGCAGAACCTTGAATGTCATCGCGTATTAGCCGGGCCGTCTTTATGTCGGACCGTACTGGGCGTTAAGGCCCCTTCTGAAGAAAGAAAGACCCACAGCTATTGCGCGCTAAGCCGTCAAACGGGCACCGGACTTCCCGCGACGACGAGCCTCGAAAAATGACCGTAGCCTTGGCCTTCTTCACAGATGATGAAATTGTCGTGTGCGGGGACGGCGACGTGATCACCGAGGGCAAGATGCTCCGTGGGAGCATCTTTACTGGCTTGGGTCGTGAGACTTTCTGAGCGCAGCAGATCAGTCGAGGAAATACGCGAGAATCTTTTCACTAGAGTCCAGAATTTCGTCTGCAGACACACCAAGTCCTCGGGCGAGCGCACCTGATCCTATAAGGGCGATCTCCACGTCCGGCGAGAAGGCCCGTTCGACTAGTCGGAGATAGGCGGCCATGCCCTGCTCTAGTGTCACTATGAGTTCCTGGTACTCGATCGCAAGCTGCTCGTCGAGCACTTGCTGCTCGAGGAAGTATCGTTCGATCAGTTCGGCCTCCCGTCTTGATAGAGACGATGAGAGGGCCCTGTACATCAGGATTCCGACCGTGTTGCCAATGATGGCGCCGAGGACGGGAACAGGGATGAACGCCTGACCGACAAATGAGGACAGTGCGCTAACTGCAGCCTCAAGGGAGACCAGCTGTGAGTTCTCGATAAACTTCTGCTCGTCGATTTCGCCCCTGCGGAGCTTGTTCGCCTGTTCTGCGATACCGAAGGTAGCGGTGACAATGGAGCTGGCGACTGCGGCGGATGTGGCGGTGAAGTTGGTCAGTGCGTAGACGCTAATGCCCCTAGCTCCGCCCTTAATCGTGCCAAAGCCCGTTTCGCCTGCGATATTGAGCCAGTCTTGCTCACTGAAATCGCGAAGCCGTTTGCCCTGCCGGAGCTTCGCGACAACGGCCAGCATGAAAGCAGTCCCACCCTCGATTGCGGCTGCTGTAAGTGTGACCGTTGCTGCTTCTTGAAGATCCGGCCGGCTCTCTTGGTAGGACGTGTCACGGAGGGACTGGTCGGTGGAAAGCAGGGATTCTTGCTCCGCCGCCATGGTCGACTTGTAGACGTTCCGCTGTACCTCGCGATACTTCAGCGTCGAGGGTTCCAGAGATTCAATGCCGATCGATCCGTCCCTAAAGAACGACTCGATCCGCTGCCAGTCCTTGAAGGACGGTCCGCTACCGCTGCGCGACAGGAGCTCGCCCGCCTCCTCGGGCGGCATGGAGTACAGCTTCTGGATCACCTCGAAATGATCACCAGGGATCTGGTACTTGCCGCCGTTCTGCACGTAGTCGGGATACTTTTGGAGGTGCTCAGCGATTGCCCCTAGCGAGAATCGGCCGCCGGCAGAGACGAACTTCTGCTGGATATCGATACCGTTGCGCAGCAGGTCCACTGGTCCGTTGTCGTTCACCCACTGGTAAACGGACTCCTGCCCGAGAATCAGTTTTCGTGCATTCCCTATACCCACTTCGGCGATTTCCGCGATAAAGCCGTGCATGCCGCGCAGTCCACCGCGATTGGCAGTGACCACCTCCAGTTCGATCTTCCTGATGGCTTCATCGATGCTTCCGAGTGCCTTCAGGAGGTTCTCGTCCTGATGCCGCAAGGAACTGAGTAGCTCGTCTATGCGGAGTTGATTGAGATAGTTCACCCAGGAAGCAACCGCCTGCTCCTGGTTACTCCTAACGAACTCCGCCATACTCTTCATCACCCGTGCCGCGCTCGATGCGCTTCCCCAGCAGGGCCGCGCACGATTTGGTGTTGTTTACCAAGACGCCCAGCTTCTTCTGTTGGGACTCGGAGAGCGAAAGGAAGTCCGCTCCAAAGCACACCAGCGCTTCGCCGTAGCCCTTCAAGAGTTCTTCGCGAATCGTTGTTGTCTTCTGGAGGAGGTCCCCGATTCGGGCTTGATCGGCTTTGACCAAGGCGGTGTTGTGTTTCACGTCAGTAAGCGCCGCCTGCCTTGCTTCTCGATTATCGAACTTCTTCTTTGCGAACAACGCGATTGACGTGAGGAGGGATGCTCCTGCGACGGTCCATCCTATGGGGCCGGCCAGTGCCAGCAGAGCTCCGCCTGCGGCAGTGCCTCCACCACCCGCTGCCAAGGCGCCGCCTCCAAGCCAGGCAAGAGCGGCCTTGCTCGCAACTGCGCCGGAAAGCGTGGAGATCGCGGTGCCAGTCGAGGCAGTTCCGAAGGTGGTCGCCACCCACATTGCGGCTGTCGGCGCCACGCTGGCGATCGCAGCTCCCGCAGCAAACCCGGCGCCGGCGCCGGCGGCGGACTTCCGTGCTGCTTCGAGTTCCTGCCTTGCTAGCTCTTCCGCGTCCAGGAACTCGGCTTTGTTGAACTCGATTTCTTCAAAGGAGGCCTCGAATGACTTTGGGGTGTTGGCGATGCTATTCACCAGCAGTTCGACGAGCTCGATCAAGTCTGTCGATCTCTCCCGCTGACGCAGGAGGGCAAGTCCTTCGTCGTTCATCGCAGTGAAGGCAACGTTGTACTCGGCTATGGCCTCCTCATATTGGTCCGGCATCCTTGCCGTCAATTTGTCGACCCCGTCTCTGGCGGCAAGCTTGACATTGTCAGCCTGCTCGATGAGCTGCGTCGAGGCGGTCCGCCAGACCCTCCCAATTCCATTTTTGGGATTGCTTGTATCGAAGTGGTCAACCACCATTTCCCCCTAAATTGATGTGCGTCTTGTCTACCAGGAAAAGAGTATCGACTCCGAGTGACAAGATTGGACGTGCCGCCTGCCGACCCGTTCACTTTCGAATGCGCTGCCGTCGACCTTGATAAAGCGGGCAGCGCATTTTGGCAAGTAGGCACGTCTAGCAGACGCTCTGTCCCCGCTCCGGGCTACGGCAAGTGGACAGGTGTGCCGTCCGGTGTCTCCAGGATGGAGAAAGCAAACTATCCGGGCCGAGCGCAAGGACAGCCGTCGTAGCTTGATCACGGAGGGGCATCATTTTGCAGGTGCTGTGGCGGACCTAGTGCGCACTGTCGTATTTACATGACAGTACTTCAACAGGCCGTAAGACTGTACCTAGGTGCCATTCACGTGGGACATTGCGACTCCCAGGCACAGATATTGCGAAAGCCCTTAGCGCGCGACTTTCAAAGGCTAGGCTCTGAGCTTGCGTTGGCTCCTAAGACCGGAAGCTCCAGTTGAATCCGTAGCGCCGGAGCAGGAGACGCTGTTGACTTGCGTAATTCCGGGCGAGCTGTTTGACACATCAGCGACACGTTCGTGTTCCGTTGAAGGATCAACACACGCTGCTGCAACAATGTCACTCATTGATTCGATTGACTGCCGGCTGAATGCCGGGTGTGGGGGTAATGGTGGGTTTTTACGTTCGGAAGAGCCTGAAGGCAGGTCCGTTCAGGTTTAATCTGAGCAAGTCCGGGCTCGGCGTCAGCGCCGGTGTTCCAGGATTTCGCGTTGGTTCCGGTCCTCGTGGCAACTATGTACGCATGGGCGCCAGCGGTATCTATTATCAGGCTTCTGTCGGTGGCACGAAGCAGGCCGGACAATCTTTCGGGCCCCCCATCCTTCCAGTTTCAGCATCGCCGGATGTGGTCTTTGAGGACCAACGGGGTGCCAGCGTCCAAGCGCTTGCTCCTACATCGTCGGATGACCTCGTACAGCAGCTGAACGAGGCCGGAAAACGTAAACCACTGACTCGCTGGGTCGTCATCGCGGTCGTATTACTGGGCTTGATCACGATGCCTTTTGGCTTGCTTGTGTGGCTGCTCGGTATTCCTGCCATCTGGTGGGTTGTTCAGCGGGACCGCGCCAAACGGTCCGTAGTAATCTTCTATGACGTCAATGACGGGCATGCCCGCCAATTTGAGGCGCTTCTCGACGCTGGAAGTATCTTGGGGCAATCCCAAAAAATCTGGCGCATAAATGAGGCCGGGGCGTTGCAGTCCGGGCACCAACAAAAGGTCAACGCAGGCGCTTCATCCCTGGTTGGACGTTCCACCGCTGGCTTCAGCCTCACCGGCCCGCGGGAGCTGGTGACGAACATTGCCGTACCCGGCATAACTGCCGATAAGACGTCAATGTATTTCCTGCCGGACCGGATCCTCCTCTCGCAAAACGGCGCCTTTGCGGACGTCACTTATGACTCGCTGCGTATACGTCAGCGGTTGACCAACTTCATCGAATCCCCCGGCGCGACTCCTTCGGACGCGGTCCAGGTTGGATCTACGTGGCAGTACGTCAACAAAAAGGGCGGTCCGGACCGTCGGTTCAAGAACAATCCGGTACTGCCCATCATGAAGTACACGGAGCTGGAGCTCGAAAACACCAACGGCTTCAGATGGACCCTGCAAGTATCCAGCGCCGAGGCGGCATCTCGATTCGCCAGCGAACTGAAATCAGCTGCAGACAACGAAGTCTCCATTCCCAGCCATGCACCCGCCGC
The DNA here is from genome assembly GCF_054161505.1 of Arthrobacter sp. R3-55. Lineage (NCBI taxonomy): Bacteria > Bacillati > Actinomycetota > Actinomycetes > Micrococcales > Micrococcaceae > Arthrobacter > Arthrobacter sp. R3-55. The sequence goes on from NZ_CP096423.1 coordinate 2,719,462, forward strand.
TCCAGCGGCACCTCAGCCAAATATCACTCCGTCACCTGCGGTAAACGCCCTCACCCCAGCACCCCAGGCTCAACCCAAGCCAGCGAATCACCCGGCACCGGCCGTGGCGGTTCAGCGCAAGGCACGGTGGTATGGGCCGGAAGAGTCCCTGGATCTCGGCAATGGCGTCCGCATCCCAGGCATGATCTACGCCGGTCAGGAACTCACGTCCCCGCGAGGAGGCACAGAGCCGTCCCTGATCAACCCCACGCTACGGGTCGACTCCCGCAACCCGGACTGGGCAGGCCAATGCCTGAACTACTGGCCCTCCTATGCCGACATCACGCCAGCCGGGCGAGCCGCATACCTCTCATGGTTGGCCCAAGGCCGCCGCCTTCCAGATACGCCGATCGGTTACGTTTTTCTCTTCATGTACGGGCTTGAACGCCGCGTCCTCGTCGACATCGCCAAGCAACCAGAGCTGGCTTCCGAGCTGAGCGGCATCAGGGCGGAGATGTTGGCGCTGCTTGAGGTATACGAGGACTCAAGTGGGTCCTTCCGATCGTACGCATCCCGCTTTGTCGACGTCATCGACTTCATGATGCTGGAGGCTGAGGACGGCTCCCCCAAGGTCCCGGCCCTGACAGAATCACGGTGGGACGTACCCCTAGCTCTCCGAGCCCACCTTGGCTCCTTCGCCGCCGATGGCAAGCCCATCCCTGCCGACTGGGCGATGGCATGGGGATGGTTCCACCCTGAAGTCGCCGTCCGCACACCTGCAACCCGCTGCCCCGAAGAATTCACACAACTGTTCCGCGTCCGCTACCAACAACGATTCGGCGACGGATTCACCGTCCGGCCCGGCGCATCGAGAGTGCAGCTCAGCTACACAACAGCCAACTCCCAAATCGGCGGCGCCACCATGGCCATGGGAGAAATCGCCGATGTCTTCAACCAGCGTGCACCACAAAAGAAGCTCTCAGCCTTATTCGACGACGTCACCGCAGAACTGGACCCATACAGTCGCTGGCTAGGCCGCAACACCGACAAAACAGAAACCCTTGCGGCAGCAGCACTCCTGCCGAGGGACCTACTCGTCGACGCGGAAGGTCCGGTAGGTGCCTTCCGAAGCTGGGTGACACAAAAACTCGCAGAACACCGAAGCGTGGAAATGACAGGTCAGGACCTCTTCGAACACTGGCCCCCTAACAACGGGGAGAAACTCTCCAAGCCCGAAGCGGTTAACCTTGCGACACTCCTCGACGGCTTCGCCATCGGGCTCGAACCCGACGTACGTTTCGGCGGCACTGCCATCACTCCCGAACTCCCCGTCGTCCTCTTTCACACGGAGCCCGGAAGCCCCCACTCTCCAACACCGTCGTATAGCACTGCCCTGACCATGACGCACCTCGCCGCCGCGGTAATTGCGGCCGACGGCGACATCTCACCCGCGGAACTGGACCACCTGACTGCCCACATCGAATCTTCCCTGCAACTGACTTCGGCCGAACGCACTCGGCTCCACGCACATCTTCAGTGGCTCGGGGCATCAGAGGTGAAGCTCACCGGACTGACAAAACGGCTCAGCACACTCACCACAACGCAGAAAGCAGCTCTGGGGGACATGCTGGTGACCGTCGCAGCCGCTGACGGACAGATCGCGCCGAGTGAAGTCAGTACGCTCCAGAAGATCTACAAACTTCTCGACTTGGACACCGCCGTCGTCACCAGCCGCCTCCACGCAGCCATGTCCGCGCCGAACCCAGCCGCAGCGGGGCCGGTTACCGTGCGTCAGGCAGGAAAACCTGATCCAGGCGTTCCCGTCCCCGCGCCCCTACCGCTGACTCAGGATGCGCCGGCGGCCAGCACGTACCTCCTCGACTCAACAATGATCCAAGCTAAGATGGCCGAAACCGCGGAAGTCTCCGCGCTTCTGGGTGACATCTTCAGCGAGGACGATCCGGCCTCTCACGAACCAACGGCCCATCCAGCCGCCCTACCAAGCCCAACCGTCTCGGCGCCAAGTGACCAGCCCAGCGCAACCATCGGGGACCTGGATGCATCGCACTCCAACCTCGTCCGCGCACTTGCCGGCGTCACCCAATTCCCATGGGCCGACTTCGAAGACCTGTCCGCACGCCATGGCTTACTACCGCAAGGCGCCATGGACGCCGTCAACGAAGCCGCGTTGGACGCCGCCGACGAGCCGCTGCTGGAAGGCGACGAAACCCTCACCATCAACCCGACCGCACTGCAGGAGCTCCTGAGATGACCCTTTCACCTCAAACCACCATCCGACCACGCGAACGTGACGCGCTCCTGCAATCCCTGCGCGCCGGCGTCGTTCCCAGAATGGGCCAACAACACGTACAGGTGGGCCGGGTCAACGAAGTCAAAGCACTCCTGTCCGATATCAACAGAATTAAAGACGGCGGCTCGGGCAGCCGTTTCATCATCGGAGACTACGGCTCCGGTAAGACGTTCTTTCTACACGTCGTGCGATCAATCGCTCTGCAGCAAAAGCTCGTCACCGTCCACGCCGATCTCTCCCCTGACCGGCGCCTTCACGCAACCGGCGGCCAAGCCCGCAGTCTCTACGCCGAACTCATGCGGAACATGGCCACACGAGCCAAACCCGACGGCGGCGCCATGTCCAGCGTCGTTGAGCGATTCGTTTCGCAGGCCCTGACGGAATCCCGGGACACCGGCTCACCTGTCGAGAGCATTATCCGCAGGAGCCTGTCTGAACTCTCCGAGCTCACCGGCGGCTACGACTTCGCCGAAGTCATCGCCAAATACTGGCAAGGACACGACACCGGCAACGAACAACTCAAGTCCGATGCTGTTCGGTGGCTGCGAGGCGAATTCGCCACCCGTACCGACGCTCGAGCAGCCCTTGGCGTCCGAACAATCATCGATGACTCCAACTTCTACGACCAGCTCAAGCTTCTCGCACGCTTTGTCCGCCTGGCTGGCTTCGGGGGGATCCTCGTCTGCCTCGACGAGATGGTCAACCTTTACAAGCTGGCCAACACACAAGCTCGAAACTCCAACTACGAACAGATCCTCCGGATACTCAACGACTCCACCCAAGGCAGCGCAGCAAGCCTTGGTTTCCTCTTCGGCGGAACACCCGACTTCCTATTGGACCCCCGCCGCGGCCTCTACTCTTACTCCGCGTTGCAATCACGCCTGGAAGAAAATAGTTACGCTGTCGACGGACTGGTGGACTACTCCGGACCCGTCCTGCGCCTGGCCAGCCTGACGCCGGAAGACTTCTACGTCCTGCTGACCAAACTCCGGCACGTTCAGGCCGCCGGAGACGAATCGGCCTACCTGATCAGCGACGAAGGCATCACCCAGTACATGAACCACTGCGCTCAGCGCATCGGCGACGCGTACTTCCGAACACCCCGAAACACGATCAAAGGCTTCCTCGACCTGCTGGCGGTGCTAGAACAGAACCCAGACCGCGCCTGGGAGGACCTCGTGACGGGCATCAACATCCAACGGGAGTCCAACCCGGACCTAGCTCCGTTGGCTCCCACCACGGACCCTTCTTCTGCACCCACCCGAACCCGCGGTTTACTCACTGACCAGGACCCAGCCGACGACCGCCCCACAACGAACGACACCGATGACGAGCTTTCAGTCTTCAAGCTCTAGGGCGTCAGAAGCCCACACAGCGTTTAATCGGCTCCATCGAAGTGTCCAGTCGTGGATTTGGGAACAGAAATGGGAACATCTGCGCCCTGCCCAGGCCGAAGCCATCGACCCCATCCTCCGCGGCGACACCGACGTCATCATCAGTGCAGCTACCGCCTCAGGCAAAACCGAAGCGGCCTGGCTACCAATCTTGTCGTCCCTAGCCGCCGCTCGGGACAACGAAACGCTGGCGCGTGGCGTGAAGGCACTCTACATATCCCCGTTGAAGGCCCTGATCAACGATCAATACGGCAGGCTCGAATCCCTGGCCGAAAAAGTGGACATGCCGATTCATCGCCGACACGGAGACGTAGGCGACAGCGCCCGCCGCGCCCTCAAAGAAGCACCCGACGGACTCCTGCTCATTACCCCGGAGTCCCTGGAAGCGATGTTTGTTATCCAAGGGACTCGCCTCCCGGTCATGCTCAGCGGGCTGCAGTACATCGTGATCGACGAACTACACTCCTTCATCGGCACTGAACGCGGAGCGCAGCTGCAATCGCTGCTGCACCGGGTCGAACTGGCAATCCGCCGACGAGTCCCCCGCATCGGGCTCTCCGCCACCCTCTCCGACCCCTCAATAGCCGCGCGCTTCCTCAGGCCAGGCAACGAAGAAAATGTCCACGTGATCGGAGGCCACAACGATGACACGGCGGAGCTCCGCATGCAGCTACGCGGGTACATCACCAGCGGGGGCGGTGTGTCCGACGGCGACGATCCCGCGGAGGTTGAACCGGACAAGCTGGCGATCGCTGACCACCTTTTTCGAAACCTGCGCGGACAGGACAACCTGGTCTTCGCCAATTCGCGTGCCAGTGTCGAAACCTACGCCGACCTCCTACAAGGGATCAGCGACCGTGCGCGGGTCGTGAACGAGTTCTTTCCGCACCACGGCAACCTGTCCAAGGACTTCCGCGAAAACGTGGAGTCCCGGCTACGGGCTGCCGGGCCACCAACGACGGCCGTCTGTACCTCCACCCTCGAGATGGGCATCGATATAGGTTCCGCCGACGCCGTGGCCCAACTCGGCGCTCCGGGTAGTGTTTCCGCGCTGCGCCAACGTCTGGGAAGGTCAGGTCGGCGTGGCAAACCGGCTACTCTTCGCATCTACGTCTCGGAACGGCCAGTCGATCATCGGACACCTCCCGTCGACCAGCTCCGTGCGAAGCTGTTCGAAACGGTCGCCACCGTCGAGCTGCTGCTCGAGAAGTGGTACGAGCCACCCAATACAGATGGTCTTCACCTCTCCACGCTGATTCAACAGATCCTGTCCGTAATCGCCCAACATGGAGGCGCTACGGCGGCCGAGCTCTACAGTGCCCTTTGCAAAGAGGGCCCCTTCAGCCATGTTGATCAATCCATGTTCATCCAGTTGCTGCGCAGCTTGGGGAACAAAGACATCATCTTGCAGTCATCCGATGGCACCCTGTTGGCCGGAGCCAAGGGGGAACGGCTCATCAACCACTACAGCTTCTACAGTGCCTTCCACACGGCCGAGGAGTACCGGCTCGTCTCCTCAGGCCGCACGCTCGGATCAATCCCCATTGACCAACCGCTTGTGGAAGGCGGCCTCCTGATCTTCGCCGGATGTCGGTGGCGCATCCTTGACGTCGACGTCGCGGGCAAAGTCATCAACCTGACCAAGGCCGGAGGCGGCCGGCCCCCGTCCTTCTCGGGTAGCGGCATCCTGGTTGCCGATGGCATACGTCAACGGATGAAGCATCTCTACGAAACTCGGGACGTACCTATTTACCTCGACGAAGCAGCGCGAGCGCTCTTCCAGGAAGGCCGAGCTGCCTACGACAGGCTTGGCCTCCGAGAGAGCCCTCTCATCACATGGGGCGATGACACCATTCTGTTCCCTTGGGCCGGTGACCGGACAATGAACACACTCCATGTCCTTTTCAGCAGCGAAAACTATGAGTCAACCCTCGACGGTGTAGGGATGACGCTCCGTAAGACAACACGCGCGCAAGCAGCTACCGCCCTCAACTATCTGGCTGCTCTACCCTCGCCCAATCCATCTGAGCTAGCGAGCAACGTCATCGTCAAAGAGCGCGACAAGCATGATCTTTACCTTGACGACCAACTACTCACGCACTCCTACGCGGCCGCAGCGCTCGACGTCGAGACAGCATGGCCACTCATCAAAACATTGGCCGAGGCAACCACCAAATTTGCGGAAGACCTGACAAACTACCAACCCAAATCAGCCGTCACGACGAACACCGAGCCCATGCTTGAACTAGCTGACGCCGGACCATATGCCGTCATCGACGTCGAAACAACCGGGTTCTCACCGCAACGAGACCGCATCGTCGAAATTGCCATCGTGCATGTCAACGAACAAGGCACCGTTCAGGGCACTTGGTCAACCCTGGTCGACCCCGAGCAATCAACCGGCCCTAGCCAGGTCCACGGAATCACTGATCACGACGTCCGCAACGCCCCACGATTCGTAGACATACTCCCTCACATCCAGCAACAGCTAGCCGGACGAACTGTGGTCGCACACAACGCGGCCTTCGACCTGGGATTCCTCAGGACGGAGTTCCAGCGAGCGGGAATGACGATCCCAAACTGGCCTCTTCTCTGCACGATGCAACTAACGAAGAGCTACTACCCTGGCGAGAGCGCCTCCCTGGCCGACACCTGCAAACGGCTCAGTGTCGAGCCGGTAAAGCGCACACGGCAGCCGCCGACGCCCTCGCAGCGGCTGGAGTACTTTCCTCGTACATTGCCAAAGACATAAACGTCTCCGCTCGGCCTACCCCAACAATGTCATCTACCGCTGACATCCCCGAGCATCGCCGATAACGGTGCATATTCTGCCCTACGCGCGCACAGGCTGACTCAAGACCTCCGGTGTGTCCGGGTCACGCATCAAAACGTTGACGGGCATGCGGAGTTTCTCGGTTCCGGTCGCGGACTCATCCTGGGGGACTTCAACAGCAACACCGCTTGGGATAACGAAACCCCGGAAGGAACCACTCCGTGCTCGTCGACATGCTGGAGAATCTGGGCATCGACAGCTCCTTTCACCGCCAAAAAGTTTGTCCACAGGGCATAGAGAACATCAAGACCTATTCCCATACAAAGAAGCCGGACCAAGGACACCACATTGATACGCGTTTCTGTCGAAGTCCATGGACGCCAGCATTAGGGTTGGTGAACCAACAGAGTGGTTGCAGCACAGCGACCACATGCCGTTGATCCTGGACATCCACTAGTTGCCCGGGTGCCTACGTAAGTTCCTGTAAGTGCCGCGGCCCAGTGACTATTGAAAGGACACAGAAATAGAAGCTTCAGCCGCTTCGGGGTCAGTCATCACACGCTTGCTGCAGGAAATCTCTTGGGAATCCGCTTCCGCCTATCGGGAAGGTGGCCGCGGTCGGGAGAATGTTCTGAGCGCAGAAGTCCTCTTGGCCTTGGATTACCTGCCTCGGACTGCGTTTCTCGGTCAGATCTTCCGGGCGTCCCACGGCGCAGACAAAGCCCGGTACACGCTGGTCGATCACATCGAGAACGCCGAGATGCAGTTCCTGCCGGGCGACCTGACGTTGGCGCCTAACTCCGGAGCACTTAATCAGCTCTTCGTTCAACCCGACGCCGTACTGACTACTGAGAGTTCCTTCGTTCTCATCGAAGCAAAGCGCATCCGGCGAAGCGCCTTCCAGCCGCAACAGCTGACGAGGGAATATGTGGCCACCTTGGCACACGCCGGAGAACGCACGCCTTTGATCCTTCTCTTGGGTGCCGAACCTCCGCTGCAGATCAAAGGACGCGGCCGGCGTTCCATCGAAGACGCCATCCAGTTCGAGCTACGTGATGTCCTGCTTCAAAGCGGCATCTACGAATGCGATTACGAGCTAATCCTCGGCCGCATCCCGGATGTCTTCTGCTGGATAAGCTGGGATGAAGTTGCCACAGTCGTTTCCAGGCAAGCTGCCGCCTTCGCATCACTGGAATCATCCGTCCATGCTTCCGTGCAGAGACTGGCGGGTTCCATTACAACGGCGCTGGATTGGCACTCGTGACGGAAACGAACACGCGATGCAGCGCAGACCACGTTGGTTGTCAGTGCCTTATGGCAGGCTTTTGACATGACGCAGCCGACCGAGACCCCGAGCCCCCTTCTTGATTCCCAATCATGGAACGCGCTGTTACGCGCACATGTTGCCTACAAAGCCGCAGTCTCGCCGAACTACGACGACGTGCTCAACGAAGTCGCTGGCCGCATCAAAGACTCAGGCAGCATCGGCAAGTCCGATATCGGTGCCTTGGTTTTGTGGAAGCGCCTCAAGGCAGATACCCCTTGGGCGTCCAAGCTCATGGTGATGCCGGAACGCGACGTCCGGACGGCCACAGCGAGTGCCGTCATAGCCGTCAACAACACTGCGGTTATTACTCCGCAGGCGGCTTCTGATGGCCGCCGGGCTCTGGCGAGTCTGCCTGGTTTCAAAACCGGTGACGCTCTGGCTTCGGCGCTGCTGCTGGCCGCCGCCCCGCAGCGAATGGCCGTGTACGACAAGCGTGCACAGAAAGCCTTGAAAAAGCTGGGGCTGAAACTTACGGCCAAGCCCGGACGCTACCGACGCTACATGGAACTGATCGAAGGGCTCCGCGTTACGGCCAAACACCACAATCAAGATTGGACTGCACGGGACGTCGATGTGGCCCTCTATTGGCTCGGTGGGCCACAACAGGCGCAGCAGACGGACACAGCCGTCCCTGCCGAAGCAGTGGAAGCAACGATCTGATGCCAATCAACCGAGAGATTCGAATGCTTGAAGTCGAGCGCCTGGCCGCCACCGGAATAACCCAGGAGGCCATAGCCGCACAGGTCGGCGTGCATCGCAGCACAGTAGCCGATGACCTGTCCATCCTCCGTGGTCGAAAGTCCAAATTGGACCGGGCACGGGCCAGAGTCGCCCCTGAATCTGTCGTGAACCAAGCGCCGTTTCGCCCAACTCCCCCAGTCGCTCCATCGCCCCAGACACCATCGGACAGAACATGGTCAGAGCGACTCCCCTGCGACACTGCCTGGGCATCAACACGCAACGAGAAAGGCGTCTATAGGTGGTTTCTCGCCGGAGCACTGCCGGAGTCTTCCGATTGGCCCGACCACCTCACACCCATCGCCCAAGGTAGTCTCATTTATGTGGGCAAGGCCACCAACCTTCGAACACGGGCGAAGCACCACAAACTGCAGACATCGAGTTCCACGCTCCGAAGGACACTTTCTTCCCTGATGGGCTTCCCCGCGGTCTGGCACGGCAGTTCGGCCCACCCACGAATCCGCGAAGTCCATCACGCTCTCCTCACACGCTGGATGACCGGGAACCTGCTGATGAGCTACAGCCCACTTCGCGACGGCGAAGTCTTGAGCAGCGTCGAAGATGCTCTCAGACGTGAGTCCAAGGCTCCCCTGAATAAGGACGGGATGACAGCCGAGCAGCTCTATGCCTCACAGATTGGCATCAAATGGAAAGCTGCCGCCGGACCCCGGCCGTGATGGCGGGCACTCAAAGAAGCGATGTGCCATTCACCTTTACGTTGACTCATGGGATCCGTTTCCGGCAGGCCTGAGTTCTTGGGCGAAAACCAACACAGATCGTGGTCATTGGATTTCAAGACAGGGTGTTGTCCCAGCGATTCCGCCAGTTCCCAAACAGCTCATAGGCCAGACCCGATGAGGGGTCACTCCAAACCCTACCGCTTGTCGGCAGAACGGGAAGCCTATCGTCGTCGAGTGGGGAGTAGGAACTGACAATACCCGCACGCTAGCAGCGATTTATCAGGGCCTGTGGCCAGTCCCCCGACATCTGGCACGCATTGGTCCTGTTGGTGAAACCGGCAGTGCCCCGAAACCGCCAAATGCCCTGTCCAGATACATGGACAGGGATTTCTTTCTCCACGATGACACCTTGTCGCAACACAACGTCCAGGTCCAGAGCCTGCGAACGCACCACCCTATGATGGGCCAATGGGATACGGTCGCGAGTCGAGACGGGTTCGCGACGTGTCATTACCCCTTGAATATCGCTTTCAAGCACTGGCAACCTGCATCCAGCTGTCACAGCCTCTCGGATTCCAGGCAACGTGGTCCTACCTTGAAGCCAAAGTGGGCTGCAACTGGCGTGAGCCCAGGTTTCTGCTGCCTGCAATCGAACTGATGGAAACTGAACGGGTGCTGCACTTGGAAGTAGCTGCCGAATACGCGGCGCTACGCAAGACACAGAAGACTGCCGGCTACCGCTCTCCGCCAGGCAATGAAGTGACTCCCATCGAACCGCGTCGCTGGCACGGCGACGAACGGCTCGGCGTGCAGTACGTCTTGGACTCATGGCGACGCCTCCAGCGCGACCAGGGTCTCCTGAACGTCGGTGCTGGCCGAACTGTGCTGACGGCGATCGAAGGTGTCCTCGGAGGTGCGGGTCTTTCAGCTTGCACCATTGCCGAACTGCAGGCGATTCTGGATTGGTCCCGCTGGCAAATCCACGCCGTTGGCTGGCAGTCCGACGGTTCCTTGTACGGAACTGCATGGAACGTATACCGTCACCTGGGCCAGCTCTACTTGCTTGTTGAGGATGTTCCGGCGGTTGGAACGCCATGGAATTTCCGCGAAAGGGAGACGCTCGCGCGGTGGCCGCAAATAAGGGAGATTAATTCAAGAGATCATTGAGATCGGGACCTGGTCAAGACCACCAAAAGCTGCCTATACCGACCTTCCGCCTGCCCAGCGTTGAGGAAGGCCCGCACCGGAAGCCACATACAGGGCGTGGATGTCTTTGTGCGCATCGCCATCGATGATTGGCCCGACGGCGGTGGCGGGGCCAGTGCCACGGCCAAGGCCAAGGCCAAGGGTCAGTGAACCCATGGCCGCAGCAAACTTCGAGGTAAAGTCGCATGCGACCAGTTCGTGACCCAGGAAACGGTTAGCTGCGGTGCAGGCTTCGCCTACTCCCAGACTCAGATGGCGCCACGCTAGTCGAGACGTTCAGGGACGTTATTAACGTAGACATCAAACCCCTATACATAGTGTCCACTTGGATCAAAGACATGTCGGCTTCAATAAACGCCCTTATTGGCTCCATTGCGATTGTTGGTAGTTGGGTGATTGTTGCCTTCACACGAAGGGCTCGCGCGGGGGAGCATGCACCAATGAGCCGACGATCTGGTCAAACCCACTAGGCAGCAACTACATGCACTGGGAGTTCAGCGCGGTCACTCCCCCAGCTTGACGGAATCATATTTTTGGGCGTTCGATCCGGGACCTCGTCATCGGATAAGAGAACCGCGCAGCTACTGCAGCCTGCGTCGCCGGGTGGTCCAAGCGGCGCGACTGTTACGGTCAAGGCTATGGAACGATCAACTGTAGCGCTGCCGGAGGATTCTTATCTCTCACGAATAGGCGAGATTGCCTACGCCGCAAGCTATACGGAGTGGACAATCTTGGGTGATCTGAATCGGTTGTCCAAGGACCTGCCGGAGAACCTAAGACTGGATCTGCTCGAGCCTCTCATGACGGCCGGGATGGCCAAGGCCTTGAAAACTGCTGCCGCCTCAATGGCTGATGGGCCGATCAAGGAATACATCGTCGCCGTTTACCGCGGCCTTTTCGTTGTCGCTGAGATTCGCAACGATGTCTTGCATGCCCGCCCGGCAACACACCCGGCTGGCTTGCAGCGTCTACTACGTGCTGAAACGCAGAACCGCGCAACGACTGGCAAACGGTTTTGGATAGACGACGAATGGATCGACAACTGCATCAGGCGGATGAACGAGGTGACCACTGAGATCCATCGAGTTCGGCCACCACTCGCGTAGCCTGTCTCCCCTTGTCTTGGCTGACGAAAGTGGGCTTATCGGCGCTGAGCTTGTCGATGCCGTGCCCACAAGAGATCCGATTGTCCCGACACCGTCTGGACGAACGAACTTCCTCCCGTCAAGACTGACAGCACCCCGCGATTAGAAGCCACACAACATGTTGCGCAAACCCAGGTGCAGAAAATTTGCACGAAACGGATGGGTTCTGACTACCTCGCCCCTGAAGGGTGCCCACGACAGCGGTGGACAGCCGTCTTTCCGCGGCCCTAACCCTTCCCACCTGCATCCAAAACACAAAATTGGGCATAACCAGCTCCCCTAAGTCTCCGATCAGGGTAGAGGCCTGGTCCTGGAGGGCCTGGACTTTTCGTTGGCTATGTCGCCGTTGAGTTCGAAGTCATGTTGCCAAGAACCGAGAGACCCAATGAAGAGGTGAATACTCCGAAAACCAAGCCAGGGGGTCAAATGTCATCTGCTTTAAGTGTGGACACTGTCCACACCCTTTGGCAGGACAACCAAGGCGCCACCTCGACTACATGCTGCGCAGCAAGGTCGATTCGGAGGAAAAGTTCAGCAGGATTCCCGAAAGTCATGTCGACACTTCAACCACAGGCCATGAAGAGGTGAGCGGCTAACAGGGGCCGCCGGAACCACACACGAAAGGACGCCAAATGGCACCACATCCCAGTCAGCGGAACGTCCACCAGCCAGGACGCTGATCCCACTCCCCCCGCCCAAACTGAACAGGCCGTACCCGGCGGCCAGGCGCCATCCGGGACAACAAATCAGAGGCACTTGTCAAGCTTTGTACACACTTTAAAGCAAAAACCCCCTCTGACGAGGGGGTCTGCCGTGCCCGAGGTGGGACTCGAACGGGATTCCAGGCCATGGGAACACAGGGAAGTGACGGAAACATGCGGAATCCGGGCCCGTTGGGCAGCGGTACGGACGAGTCTGAGGTGGAAAGTGTGGACGTTGTACAAAACTCTTTTTTACTCGTACGGGTTGCCTTCCTGAGGCCGCTGGCAGGGGAACCCGAAGGTCCGCCGAGGCAGCCAAGCGGCACCCGTTGAAGGCCGCCAGAGCAGATGGGTTCGGCACAAGATACTGTCATCAGATGCCCTCCTTTCACACATTCATGGCGGTTCGATCACCAGGCGACATGACCTCACCGCTTGAAGAAAGTTACGATGCAGAATGTTTCAGCCATTCCCCTGTAAATGAACGTGGCGCAAGCCAGCATCGGGACAGGTCCGTTCACCACCGAAGTGGGAATCGGACCAACCCGTGGACCAAACTGGTTACATGCGAATCATTTCCTGGAACTGCTCAATGGCCTACGGCAGGAAGAGCCACCTGCTGGAGGCCCTCACCCCGGACGTCGTCGTACTCCAGGAAGTGTCCAAGGCGGACATCATCGGCGCAGGAACCCCTTTTGCCGCCTGGACAGGTTCCAACAAACACAAAGGCTGGGCGTGCTCGGCATGACACCGGCCAACTACACCATGATCGAACAAGCAAGCGCCACCCTCCCGTGGCATCTTCCGTTGAGTGTCAACGGACTAAATATCATCGCCTTGTGGGCCCACGAACTGACGCAGGTCTAGCGATACATACGGATAACGCATCAAATAGCCGACGCCCACTCGGAATATCTGGGATCAAGCCGAGGGCTCATACTCGGCGACTTCAACAGCAACACCGTCTGGGATAGAGAGCACCCCGACCGGAACCACTTAATGCTGGTCCACAAACTGGAGAAACTAGGCCTCGACAGCGTCTTTCATCGCCAGAAAGGTTGCCCACGAGGCGAAGAAAACACCAAAACCTATTTCCACAGGAAGAACCCCGACTACGGCCACCACGTTGATTATGCATTTCTGTCCATGACCGTGGACGCAAGCATTAGAGTTGGTGAACCAACAGAGTGGTTGCAGCACAGTGACCATATGCCGTTGATCCTGGAAATTCACTAACTGCTGGAATCTGCCTCGTCCGCCAGAGGGTCACGGCTCACTGAACAGGACAGCAGAACAGAAATAGAAACCACAGCCGCCTCCGGTTCAGTCATCACACGTTTATTGCAGGAGATCTCCTGGGAATCCGCCCCGGCCTATCGACAAGGTGGCCGCGGACGCGAGAACGTCCTGAGCGCGGAAGTCCTGATGGCCCTGGACTACCTCCCGCGCACGACCTTTTTAGGTTCAATCTTCCGAACAGCCCGCGGCGCCGAAAAGTCCAGGAACGCTTTCATTGATCACATCGAGAGCGCCGTCATGAATTTCCTGCCGGGCGATCTACCCTTGGTGCCGGAATCAGGTCCGCTCAAGAAACTGTACGTTCAACCGGATGCTGTCCTAACGACAAACAATTCTTTCGTCCTGATCGAGGCCAAACGGATCCGGCGAAGCGCCTTCCAACCGCAGCAACTGACAAGAGAATACGTGGCCGCCGTTGCACACTCCCAGGGCCGCTCACCCCTGATCCCGCTCCTTGGTGCTGAGCCACCCCTCCAGGTCAAGGGACGCGGCCGACTCTCACTTGAAGAAGCCATTCGAGTGGAGTTGCGCAATGTCCTGCACCAGAGCGGCAGCAACGACGATGACTTCGAGATCCTGCTCAACCGGATCATCGATGTGTTCTGCTGGATAACCTGGGACGAAGTGGACGACGTGGTTTCCAGACAGGCTGCAGCGTTCGCATCATTGGAATCATCCGTCAACGCTTCCGTGCAGCGGCTGGCCGGTTCCATTACGAACGCCTTGGCCTGGCACACGTAGCAAATACTGACGGATCCCGGAGCAGCTTGCCGACGGCCGGCATAGAAGGTCTTACGATCCTTCGTTTCTGGTCAACCAACGCCTCGGAGCCTCCTCGCATGATTCATCATGTGGATGGGGCTGGCTTTTCCCCTGTCCCTGTAGGGCACAAGTCGCAATACTGGGAGTGTTAAGGAAAAGTCAGAGCGAATGGCCGAACGGCTTCAAAACTGGTTGAGGGCGCTGGCGTCGGTGGGCGCGGCCATTAACAGCGGAGTTGCACTCGGTGACCTTTTGAATATGGTTTCGCGGACAGCATCCGACTTCTGGAATACGACTTTTGCTGAGTGACACTCCCCAATGAAGCTGGGACTGTTCTCTTGAACCGAGGCTCATACGGAGCGGGATTCTTCTACACGTTGCTGGGCACGATGCTGGTTATCGGACCGCTTTAGACGATCGCCACGGCGTTCAGGTGATGGCCTGGCTGGCCGAGCCAAGAAGGTCGTGAGGCCACTGTCGATCCAGGACCTCAGCCAACACCGGATCCGGACTTCCTACACAGTACGGCGTTTGCTCGGTATCCTTGACAGCCAATTCCGCCGGTGTCCCGAGCATGCCCCATGGCGCGATGGAGTTGGCCAAATAGCCCGCCAAGCGGACGTGAACTCGTCCCGCGTCGCGGGCAGCCGGACGATCCAATGAGCCAGTACCCCCGGCGCCAATCCCTCGACGACCTGCTGAATCTGTTGATCCTTCGTCACAGTTCGAATGTTATTCGAAGCAAAGCAAGGCACGAACTCCGTGCTCCCGTAACTCCCGCGCGCTATCCCCTACGAGTTGCTGGGCAAGAAACCAGAAGAGGCTCAGACATCGAGAAGAGCGGGATCCTCCCAGATGTCTTCGTAGCCCGGGGCAACCAGGAACCTTGTACTAGGCGGAAGCTGCATGAGGTGCTGATGACGTCACGATATTGCGGGCTCGTGCGCAAGCGAGGGAGGGGCAATGAACTGATCGCCGCCGGCAGAGCTGGTCTCGACGCGGGACCAGCTCAACGATGCCGACGATGATGTCGAGCAGTGTCCTCGAACGAACGCCACAGGTCAATTGTGATCAGTGTCAAAGTTCAAGCCAGGAGGCCGTAAGGACGGTCTATGTCCTTTGACGACCAACCCAAACCATAGACCCGATGGGGACCTGACGGGTCTTCCGGCAGACCACCGACGAGGTTCTCTTCCAGAAGTTCAAAGTTCCGCTCGGGCCCTTGTGCTGTGGGATCTTTGTAAGAGCTCCCCATCAGGGCATACGGATCCGCGTCTCTGTTCCTCTCAAGTGGCTTGCCCGCCGAGACACCAGCCCATCGCGAAGCAAGCTCGATCACTGGATGCCCAACTGCGCTGAGACCGATTGCGGCTCGCAACTCAAAGACCTCCACCGGCGGCTCCTCTTCGTCCGTTGCATAGAGGGAGTCCATCAAGAGGTAATTGCTCCGCTGCCATCTAATCTCCCAGTCCGAGAACGTCCGTAACCATTGGGCCAGCGTGAGTTGCCTCAATGAAGGCAGGTCCTCCACCTCTTCATACAAGCCCAGAAGCTCGCGCAACCCTGCCTCGACGGCAGCCGTGGAGACCCGGAATGTTCCTCGGTCTGTAGTCAAGTCCAGCTCGGCCCATGCCGCCTCAGCGACATTGAAGACATCCTGATAATTGTTGGGCAAGGTAAGGAACCTGCTGTACTCAACCAAGACATGAGCCAGGAGGACATCTTCACCTACAGATGGCGATTCGGGTTCTAGGGACGAAGCGAGATCTTCTACCCGTTCACGGGCCCGTACTGTACCGGCCATTCCCGGCGCGGCCTCGGCCCGGAGCCCTTCCAATGCCGGGTTCGTTAGGACCTGTGCTCTTACCTTGTGGTGGCTGTCGATGAGTGCATGGGCAAACGCGTTGCAGGCACGCACGTCACCGTAGATGTTGTATCGGAAGAGTGCCAACCCGAGCGGGACGCAAATTCCTCCGCCTGCCTCGTGTAACCGGACAAGGCAAAAAAAGAGAACACCACCACTACCATGTCCCGTTCCAAGAGCAGCTTGCACAAGCGGTGCCCCTACGGGCACGTTGAGATGTTTGACCTGGGCAACGCCACCATCTGCAACCACGTCGAGTCCCCGGTCATTGCCTCGGCCCGTAACTCTGGCATCCTGCATGCCGAGGTCCGCGCGCATGAACCAGGCTGCCAGTTGCTCGGCATCGCGCCAGTCGGCAAGTAAGATCTCACTGTCGTGGCGAGAGGAGCGGAATTTGGTCCTGGCCATACCCTAGCTGGAATATCGTGGAGCGCTGCCGGACGTTTTCTCACCTCAAGTCGAACTTGGTCTCGGCGTATTCATGACCAACGCATTGAGGGCCAAGCTCGGATGGTTGCCCACCAAGGATGAGTCGGTTGTCAATGCGGTGGTAGCTTCAACGACAAAGCCCTCATCCAGTTGCCTTCCGTCGTTACGGGGCCATCCCGAAATAGAAATCTGCGCGCCTCTGTATGTAGCAAATAGAGTCCACTCATCAAAGACACTTCCGCTGAAGTCGAGAAGGAGCGGATCTCCATCAACCTCGAACGAGGCCTCAGCGGAATCGTAAAACAACTCATCCCATTCGAAGTCTGACATGTCTGGAACGGCGGTCAGGCTCTGGATTATCACCAGGGGGCCGTCTTCTTCCAAGACTTCGTCCCCGGTCTCTATGACAGACGTGAAGCGCACCTCCCCCATCGAGAGACTCTTGACCGCCCCGTTTTCCACCTCGAATGTAATCTCCAGGTTCACCGCGGAGTCCTCATAAGTCCGCTGCGCGCCAGGTTCCTCGTGCGCTTCCCCATAAATGTCGTAGGTGATTTCGGGACCCAGCACGTCGGTGACCACCACCGCACGACACATGACCACGTCTGAAGGTTTGTCCAACATGGCGTCGTAAAACCCGACAAGAACCTTCGTTCCTATACCGGCGAAATCAAGATCCGTCTCGACCAAGTTGTTTCTGGATTTGAACGATGTGAGATCCACTTGCCCAAGGTTTTGCCGAAGGAAATCTAAGCAGCTTGAGATGAGGTGATCCGGTGCGGGCATCATGCGGAAAATCTCTACGTTCAACGAGTCGATACCTTTGAAGACCCTGACTGCATCGACGTTCCAGGCTTTGTGGGCTTTCCTGGAATCACTATCGCCACTCAAAATCACATATGAATCAGTCTTGCCTCTGGCCTGGTTCAGGAAAGTGCGAAAAATCGCACTGTCGGAGGCGCCGGTCTTGACAGACTTTCCAGCTGGTGTCCTGACGATACGGCCGTCCCTGGAGATCCGTTCACCGGGTGCACGCAAGAGAATTTGATCCATCAGCGCTTCAGCGGCGACCGATTCAATGGACAGAATCTTGACGTGTTCGCCCAGGCTTTCGAGTCCGTTGCGCACAAACGAAAGGGCGTCATCGATCTCCACTTGTTGAGGCTCGACCTGGATCCCGGCAGCGGCCAACCTTGTCCGGACGTCATTTAGTTCAACGCGGTCCGACCGCAAATGCTCTGCCCATTCCCACATAACGGGTTCAGGGATCCAGAGTTCCAGTCCATGTTGCTTTGCTTGATGTGTAAGACGCTGCAATTGGACGATGTTAAAGGATCCGCTGCCTATGGCGTTGGTGTCGACGCCAATGGCACGAACTTTCGCCACCCAGTCGGGCTGTGCTCGCGGTCCATCTTTAGGTTTCTCTCTGGTCACACTGACCATCTTCGGCGCCCGCATTGGGTCCGGCAAAATGCCGCTTCCGCTCGACGTCATGATTCTGAAGGCCAGCCGAACCGGGAGTTAGCGCAACTGGCTCCGGTGACTTCTGAAGTGCCCGGGCAAGTGACGCCGCAGGAGTGTTTGCCATGGAGTGGCGCAACAAAAGCATCTTGGGCCCTGGGCATGTACTTTGGCATTCATGACGTTGGCACCATACGATGAGCGAGTCGTCTACGAAACCGTCGCATGGGTCAGCGACGCTCTACAAGCGATGCCTAACCGGGAACAACAATTTTTCTTGAAGGAATTTCCCACGGGATCATGTGACATCGCGTCGTTTGTCATTGGGCACGTGCTCACGGACCTCCGCGTAGGTACATGGCGGGTTGTCACCTACGAAACAACCGTCGGTCGCACGACCCGTCACACATGGCTTGAGCTCGCGACGTCTCCCGAGGACGCCCCCTTCACCATTGATGCGACCATCCACCAGTTTCGCGACCTGACTGCTTCTCCCTTCGTGGGTTACGGGCACACTCCTGCGCAACAACGCTTCAGTCGCCTGGTCTCGTCAGAGAGCTTTTCGGCCCTCTCCGAAGGACGATGGGGCAAGCCTATGTTCACAGTCCCGCTGGATTATGTTCGGTCCCTTCGCTAGGACTCTGGTCCTCATATGCGGGATTTACTTGAAGTCATGTTTCCAACAGCTCACCATGGAGTTCATGCTGGATGTTGTGAAAGCAGTCATCTCCCTGAACAAACGACGATGGCCTGAGATGTTGGGATACGTGCAGAGGGCCCATCGAATTCTCAAAGAAACGGCTTCCAAACCCACCGATCACGGCGACCTGCGGGCGGATGCCATGACGTGCTTCATCCTGTCCCTGCATTTGGCTGACTCGATCTACAAGGATGATTCGAACGGCGTCACGAAAGAACAGATTATTAAGGCGATGAGCGGCTCGCACATCATGTTACTGGCCAACAATCTCGCGAACACCTCAAAACACTTCGGGCGCGACCCCGGCAAAGGTTACGATGTGCGAATTGGAGCAGTTACCGTCCTCGAAGCCACCGCCGGTCGCTCAACGTCAAGCAGCATCGAGTTTGAGCGTAACGGTAAACCGCAAACCAAGGATGTATTAGTCCTGGCCGACGAGTGCCTGGACTGGTAGAAGAAATACCTGAAAAAGCACAGACTCGAAACCAGCGAACACAAGGAACCGTAGTAGGGACGGATGCGGGCATAGCAACGTGACGTATCATCGGTTCGTCACTTAGCCTGATCCTTGGGATCGTCTACGCGTTCATGACACTGCTTTACCTCGTCACAGGAAGATGAGGCCAGGACAGGTTCGCGTAATTGATACTTGGGGCTCGCCTACGGGCGTTGACTTGCCCAACTCAGTCGCCGGAGTCGCTGTTTCCAGAACATGGAACTCAGGGCTGACATGGATGGAAAGGCTGCCGTCCTCTTCGGACAGCTGGGTCAGTTGCTCATACCCTGTCCCGTTCCACCAGTAGACATGCGGGCTCACCGGGCCCGGGGCATCGCTGTACCCCATCGCCGTGAAGCTCACCGTGCCATCGAGTGCGCCCAGAACACCGTCATCTATGATGACGTGCCACACGAGTTGATGCCTGTTGGGGATGCTCATCAACCAACCGAGGTCATGGCGCAGTTGCTTGCCGGTGGGCTCCGTGGCGATGCCAGGCAGCAACAGCGCTTTGCTGGCTGGCTACACAGACTCCCCCAACAGCGCATTGAACGCATCTTCACCCTGGGCAGGAACGGTCTCGACTTGCTCGTGCTCCAAGGTGCCGAGATTCGCCAGCCCGTGTGTCCGGAGCGCTTCCCATCCGCCAAAGGTATCTGCGTGCTTGCGCGCATACACAGCCACCGTGTCCGGCAGATCGAGCGCCAACATCTCCACAACACCAAGAGCGAACTGCCTGTGCGGATGCGCATCCAGATCCGGCAGGCCTGTCTCCTGGTAGAGGAGCGCGTACGTTCGGCTGGACGCTTGCTCCGCTGTGAGTTCCTCGAAAGGATCAGTACCATCGAAGCTCGCCAGCACGCGTCCAAGATGCTGGCGGATGATCTCCCGCCACTGGGATTCCGGTGGGCTGTGGCAGTTTGCGGCGACGTTCCAGAAACCGTATCCGCGGCCGTCAGCGTCAAGTGCGTGATCAGCATTGATCTGCACTTCATAGCCCAGCTCGGCGAAGACTTCGCGCACCGTGGTCCGGAACCTCTGTGCCTCGGACACAGTGAAGAACGTCAGCTCCTCGTCCACTGGTTCCTGCTCACGCTATTTTTTCCTGAAGAAGCCCACAAAGTGTCACCTTCGTAGTTATAGGCGATGAAGGAAATACTCTGGTGATTCTTCCTGAGTCCCGTGACATCCGCTCACGACGCGCCCAATTCAGCTTTATCAGCTGCTCTGGTACCTGGACCTCGGTCTTGAAACCGCGAGCAACTGTTTCCAACAGATACGCTATCGATACGCCGGAGGTCACCCCTCCCTTGAAAACCCAGGAGCCGCATTGGAAGACAACGTCGAGCTGGTTGCCACAGAAGACTCTCTTGCGGTCATCGGTAGCAAGGACGCAGTCAAGCGTTTCATCGATGCCACTGGACTGTCGACACTGGCCAAAGACTTGGAGCTACCCCGCCTGCAGGAACTCCTTTCGTCAGGAGCCGTCATGGCGGAGTCAGCTGCCCAGATCGCAACCAACTCCGGCATGTATTTGAAACTGACAGCTAAGTCAGCAGACAAGGTGAAGAAACTGGGCTTGATGCCTACTAAGACCCCGGGTGTCAGCTACGCAATGCTGGGACAACCAGGTGAGATCAGTGGATGGGTTGAGGTAGCCACAGGGGCTGGAGCGCTTGTGACGAACCCCGCGGTCCTATCCGGAATCTCGGGAATCATGGCCCAGCTTTCTACCCAACAGGGTATGGCTGAGATCTCTGCCAAGCTAGCAACCATACAAGAGAGCATCGACGAAACACTCCGAAAAGTCGACGACACACAAACTTCCCAGCTCGTCGGCATCGGGCAAACCATCGACCGCGCCATGACGATTCGTGGAACTGCGGAGCAGGTCCCACAAACATTGTGGTCCACCGTCGACCAGGCCCATCATTACATCGGGGCGGCGCAGAGCTATGCGCTGAAACAGATCGCCACAGCTACCGTACGATTCGAATGCTCCAGTGTGGGTTCCTTGGCCCGTGCAGCCAAGTTGGCAGAGTCAGAAGTTCCAACGTGGCTCGGAGTTCTGGCGCGCTGCTTCCAGCTGCAGGATGCAGTGGATATTCTCGAACTCGACCGAGTCCTGACCGAAAGACCTGAGATAGCCAGCGAGTACGCGCGGGGCATGAAGGAAGTCAGGGTAGGCCGTGGGGAAGAAATCTCCGCGAAGACTGCGACAGTGATCCAACACCTTGATGCGGCCGCCGCAAAGGCGAACGCCAGGATGGTTTGGAGCCGAAGCAAGTCCCTGGAACTCATTGAGTCGGCCAATCAGCTTGGTGCCGAGATTCAAGATTTCCACGGGCTCCTCACCATAGACTTTGAACCTCGGTCCTGGGACGTGCGCGAGCTTAGCCCCGTCATGAACCTGGGCTCCCAAACGCTACAGAAATCGAAGGACTTCGCCCCGCTGGCGGGCGCAATGGTTACCGCCGCAGCCCTTGCAGCAACTGTGGCACGGGCTGTCGGCAGTGAGGACGTAAGCGAAGAAGATGCTGACGAAGAAATCTGAGGCCCCCAAACCGCAAGCTCGCGAATCATTGTCGCGCCAGAAAACCCTGAACAAGGGATACTCACCCCTTGAGAGTCGATAAGCTCCGTAGCTTCGAGCACGAAGCGATACGTGAAAGGCTTGAACGGCTCCAGCCCAACCAACGGGCCGTCTTTGCTGCAGCCTGCGCACAGCATCTGTGGCCCCTTTACGAGCGGTACTCCGAAAGATCCGGAACAGACCCAGAGCCGACGGCAGCGATCCTCGACGAGATCTGGCGTGCACTGGAAGTGCCCGGGGTTGCTGATCAGCACGGCCCAGGAACGAGCTGAATCACTACTACCGTTGCAAAAACGATGAGGGCTGGATACGCGAGTCCGGTTATGCCCAGTACGCAGCCGCGGCTGTTTTCTATGCAGTAGTAACTGCCAGCAGGGGGTCGCCTGAGACAGCTGTTTGGGCGGCCACACAGGTATATGAAGCAGCCGACAACGGTGCGCAGCAGCTTCTTGAACCAGTCGACCTGAACACCCCCGGCGTTGAGTTTTGATATTGCCTCTACCCAACAGGTCCAGTCGGCGCTTGAGGGCATTGCCGAGGCTCTGAAGGCCGTGGTACAACAGCCGTCCTCGCCGATAATGAAGAGCCTCTGGTAGGGATCGGCGTGGGCGGCCACCTTGCCGTAGATGGCAGCAACGAACTCCTACCATGATGTCGACAAATAAAGGCAAGAGGTTGTTCGCGATCTCGTGGAACTCCGTTGTGATGTGAAGGATGCGCTTGATCGCCTGTCACGGTTTGAGTGGACATCTGCACAAGCCCTGGTCACCGTTGTGATAGCTGATGTTGACAGGGCGCTGAACCGACATGAGGCCGGCGAAATAGGCGATGGGGATTTTGAACGTTGGGCTTAAACTCTCCAAGGACGCGAGGATTTGGATTTCCATTCAGCTCATCGCAGCACGGTGGCCCAAGCAATATGCGGTCGTATGGTTTTCTGAGACAGGTTGATGGGAGATCGACTACAGAATGACTGGTCCCAGAAGGAAATATGATGCCTCGTTTCGTGAGGAAGCGGTGCAACTGGTGTTGCCCTCGGATCCTTCGGTGATGCAGGTCGCTGACGAGCTCGGAGTGAACGAGAGTACGTTGGGGAACTGGACGGTTGCCAATGCGAAGGGCGCGATGATTGCAGGTCCCCTATTGCCCATAATTTCTCCTTCCTTGCGGCGGGCTGTGGCGTGTATGGCTTGTTGACATACTCGTAGCAGGCGGGGGCGGGTGCGCGACCAGAACTGGCTGGTATTCGTCCCTTCTCACGGGCTCACTTTCGCTAGTGGGCGTGGAGGCGTCGGGTCACGGAACGCCCTGGAGGCCGGGAGGGGAGCGAGAGTCTTCCACAACGACTAGAATCGAACCAAACGTCAGTTTTCGCGGATTCTCCGCGTAGGATCGACTTTCATGAGCATAACGGGTTAGGCTCATGCCAATAAGCACCCAGACGAAGGGCTGTCATGCTTCTCAAATTCCAAGTAGCGAACTTCAGGTCACTCAGAGACCCGACAGAGTTGAGTCTCTACCGCACAGGTAGACGCCCTAAGGGCGCTGCCGGTGACGAGTGGAGTCCAGTGTCCTCCATCATGGCAGTTTTTGGATCCAATGCCTCAGGTAAGTCAACCCTCTATGAGGCCCTGCGAAACGTCCAGACGGCAGTTCGTGACTCCTACACGAGATGGGAGCCAAATAGCGGTGTTCCCGTGATGCCCTTCCTATTGGATCCCGACTACATCACTGAGCCAACCGAATTCTCGATAGAATTCAAAGCGCGCGACGGTCTTGATTACATTTACGGCTTCTCCTGTGATCAATCGCGCATCCTGACCGAGCATCTTTATGTCTATCGGAGCACACATAGGACTGTGCTCTTTGAGCGTGGCCTTGGCGCCGACATCAACGACATCCGCTTTGGCCCGTCCTTCAAGGGTAAAAAAGCCGAACTCAAGGAAGCAGTCCAATCACGCCCCAGTGCCTTGACCCTCAGCGTAGGTTCACAAATCGGCGCCTCAGAGCAGTTCGTGCCAGCCTCCCATTGGCTAACCAGGCTACTCTTCTGCTACGACAGCCAGCACTGGGACGCTGAGCACCTCACCGTCATCAGGCGGTTGTTGGATGACCCGGATTACAAAGACACTCTGATGACGATTCTTTCAAAAGCCGACTTGGGTATTGATGGTATCGAGGTGAAAGAGACAGAAATACCAATGCCTAACAGTTTGAGAGACCTTATTCGCGTCGAATATGGGCACACTGCGAAAGGGGCCTGGCGTACTGAACGGAAGTCGCCAGATAGCATCGCGCCCGTTAAACGAGAACTGATACTCTCCCATAGGTCGCGAATGGGCTCAACATCATTTCCTATGACATACGAGAGCCAAGGAACCAAGAGTTTCCTCGCCCTAGCATCACAGTGCCTTGCGGCCCTTGAATCAGGCGGAACAGTCATCGTGGACGAGATCGACTCGAGCCTCCACAGTGTTCTGACAGCTGAGCTGGTTGAGATCTTTAAGAGCAACACTACAAACCCGAACCGTGCGCAACTAATATTTACGACGCATGATGTTTCGCTACTCAGTAAAGGGACTGCAGAGCGCCCGCTGTTGGAACGGGATCAGGTCTATTTTGTTGAAAAGGATCGCACGAGTGCCTCATCCCTGATTGCTTTGAGCGAGTATGCGCCTCGAAAAGATGAAAACATTGAAAGAGGCTACCTCCTAGGCCGTTATGGCGGCATCCCGAACCCTCACTTCTTGGAATCGGCCCTCGTCGCCCAGAACCCCAACAAGGTTTCGTAGGAATGCCCCAGAAGCCGCAGCAGCGAAAATTCGGTGGCCCCAGAAGCCAAACCCGCAAGGTCGGAGGTCGAGCACGCCGCGAACGGCATTTGCTGGTCTCGGGTGGCATCACCACCGAAAAAGAGTATTTTGACTATGTAAAGGAATCGCTGTCCGCTTCCGGCACAACTCTGGAATTCATTCCAGATGGTAGGAACTCGGCCCGCCTACTGGACGTTGCCATCGAACTGAAGGATGCCGACCGGCGCGAAGCCAAACGCCTGAATGACCGTGAAAACATGTACAAGCGAGTGTGGGTTGTCATAGATGTGGATTACGAGGCTGCCGAAATTCAAAGGCTGCTTCCGCGAGCACAAAGGGCTGGTGTTGAGTTCGTTATCAGTAATCCGTGCTTCGAGGTTTTCATCGTGCTCCACGATCATGCCTATTCCAAATACTGTGATCCTACTGAGATCCAAGCGGTTGCAAAGAAGAAGGACATGGTAACGGGAACTAACGATAAGAGCATCGTACTTGACAAAATTCGCGCCAATTTTGAGCGGGCTGAGACATTTTCGCAGCAACTAAGACGGCAACACGAACGCGACGGCAAGTCCTTCCCTGAAAACAATCCATCCACAGATGTGGACCTTCTCGTGCGCGCCCTTCTCAATTCTGCTCAAAAGAGCATCCCCGGCTTTACGCATACGCTGTAAGCACTAGGAGGAACAGGAAAGCCCGTCAGTCATTACGGCTGGCGGGTTTTATTGTTGGTGCTGCCCCAGGACCAGATTTGCCAACCCAAAAGATACCGCGCAACGAATTTCCGGACGGCGCCATAAGGCGATCCGGTCGACCAAGGCGAATCAATGATGCAGAAGACTGCACTATTTGGGTAGCCGTCGGCTTTCTTCACCTCGCGGGGCCATCGAGGATGGCACAAGACGCCTCAGAACGCCTTAACGCATTGGTCTCGATGTCGGTTGTCATGATGCACTTCCAGCTTGGCGCCGCGTCAGGAATTTGAAATTGTCGTTCGTGAAGACAATCCACGTGCAGAGGGCTCGACTCGAAAGATTCGCCCGATTCCCAGTTCACATTCGCCACCAAGGTCTCAATCCCTAGCTTCCTGTCCCGCATGAACGCCACCAGGCATAAATATCGGGGGCGATGCCGACCAAGAGGCGAGGCTATCGACCCAGACCGAACTGTCCTGACACGAGGTAATAGCCCTTCTTGATGAGTCAAACACCGTGAGGGTAAGCGCAAAACAACACAGGGACAAGATCGTGACAAACCGGGAGATCATTGGAGTTAGTGTTCCCTGCCGAATAGCCCCCTCCCTCCGCAGAATCTGGCTTTCCTGATCCAATGAGCCGTTGCGTTTCTCCAATAAACGCACCCTAGCCGCCTCCACGACCACAGGACCACAGGACCAGCCCGAACTCTATACGCCCGGCAATGGACAACCGGTGCTTCAAGATCATGGCCCAAGCCCGCATTTCATTCCCGCTATGGGACATACCTTAGTGGGCCACGCAGTCAAGCGCATTGGCACCCGCGCCGCCAACGGGAAGCGGGGCGGTCATACAAGCTTCACAATCGCGCCGGGCATGGAATCGAAGCGGATGGGCACTTCTCACGAACAGCGTGACGGGTGGGCCATCCAGCACTCAACCCCTGCAGTGCCGCTGTTTGCCTGACCAGGTCGTACCAGCGGGCAGAGTACCCGTGCGCGGGTGTGTCTGCTATCCGGCTGCCGTGGCTACCTTTTCGGGAGCACCTCCTGCGCTGCCGTAGTTCCTGTTGCTCGTGGTGGGTAGATGCCATCAGTTTTCGCGGCTGAACAACCGCAGGCACCGTTCCGGCCCGACCCAATTGACCGGTCACTCAACACCGATATCGGCGCATATGTCGTAGTGGACGCACCCTGCTATTCAACGACTGCCCCGGCCCTTTGTTGCTCGGGATCTTAGGTAGTTGTCCATAGTTCGCTCAGCGGAACCGTTTGCCGGGGCAGGAAAATGAATTCCTCACGGTACTGCAGAGATCTCCAGATTGCGGGGTCACCAAAGCCGGGCGCCGCTCCTTGGACGCAAAAAGCGATCCACGGAGGCTGTCGACTGTTGTCTTAGTAGTCGCGGATGCCTTGGACTGCCGCCCGTCGGGCTCTGGCTAGAGCTTCTTTTAGCAAGGGCTCGTACGTCTCAACGCCGCGTCGTCCAAGGCGGGCGATGTCTTCGTCGTCGGAGAGGGTGAGGTTTCGAAGAGTGTCGAGATTGGCTGCGTATCTTTCGTGGTCCTCTCCGGAGAAGGATCCGACTTCAAGTGTATTGAGGAGCTCGTTGGAGTCGGGGTTGAGGGACCGGAGCATGGTTGCGAGTGTGTCGAGTGGAAAGCGGTGTCCGAATTGGAATTGGAGTGCGCCAAGGAGGTCACGGACGGAAATGTTGAAAGAAGGTTCACTGACCGCTGTGGTGATCCAGTCGATGTCCTTGCCTGCGATGAGCCAGAAGAGTTCGGGCGCGTCTTCACTGTTTGTGACCTGCTGCCAGAGCTTCTTCCGGTCGTCTGGGGCGAGTAACTGGACAGGCTCTTTCCATTCGTCAAGGTCTCTGTAGCTGCTCGACGTCGTCGTGGCGTTCTTGACGAAGACTTCAGTGAAGACCTCTGGTGATGCTTTCACAAGGGCGTTGAGCGCTTCGGTGTGCATATGGTTGTGGCGGCTGTTCCCGTAAATGTTGTAGGACTTCATGGCGTTCAGCCAGTCCGGGTCCTCCGGCCTGGGGTCTTTGTCGTAGACCCATTCGGCGGCCCAGAGGGCTGCCGCGGTACCGCGGACTTCATCACTCGGGTGTGTGAACAGCGCGTGCCTGGTTGAGTCCGGGGCGTGTTTCAGTGCGTAAGCTGACGCGAGTTCCTGGATGTCATCTGGTTCTAGTTGATCAACGACGCGTTGAATTATGAACGAGTTCGTCGATTGGCCGATGACAGCGCTAATAAGGCAGTTTCGGCCACCTGGGTCCGCAAGTAATCGATCGACGATCGCGGCGGTGAGTTGGTCCCTGCTGGCGCATAAGCCGATGAGTGCTGAAGATGATCCTGCGAGGCCGTGATCGATCGCCGCGGCGAGCCACTTTGCCGGTTCTTGGGCCGGCTGATATGCCAGATGCGAGAATACTTGCCAAATCCCCGGGCCCGTTTGGCTGACGATTGCGAGTTCGCTCCTGTGGGTCACTAACCACTGCATGAGTACTTCGGGTGGCTGTTGCTTGAATGAAGCAAGAGCTTTGTCGAGTGCGGCCTCTTTGCGGCGCCTCATATCGTCGAATGAGGTCAAGCGTTCGCGTTCGTATGTAATGGCCGCAAACAGCTCATCTGGTTCTTCGAGCCGGAACTTGAGAGTTCTTGCCGCTTTGTTGAAACGAGCTCGCACGCCGGGGGTGATTATGACTGGCGCAAGAACCTTCGCGATGCTCTTCGCGATACGTTTGCCGACGCGCACTTGGGCGTCGTTTGCTTTGCCGCCGAACGGGAGAGCCCATCCATTCGCGATCCGCACCCATTTGTCGAGCAGGTCGACCAGCGAAAGTTGAACGGCAGGCGTTAGCCCGGGGATGCGAGTTGTGAGTCCCGGATGGATGGCGTCGTACAGCGTTTCCATGTGAGGGGCGGCCCATGTGAACGATTGCAGGATGAATTGGTTCAGGACCTCAGGGCTCATGTGATTACCGTCGAAGGTCGGGGCGAGGATCTCACATGTGAAGGCTGCCCAGACGGTGTCGCTGAGGTCTGAGTCTGGCACGCTCTGGAGTGCTTCGATAAGTTTCAAGAGACCGGCTAGCTGGGGTTGGTCGCCGCTGCGCGCGTCGCGGACTTCTTCGACGAGATGTTTGACCGCCGGCTTAATGTCGCGTCCTGCGTCTGTAAGGACTGAGAGTGATTTGACGAAGGGAATTAGGACGCCAGGGATACTGCGTTCTACCGCATCTGCAACGCGTGCGGCCAAGAGTTTGGCTTCGCTGTCGGCAGTCGTAGGATTCCCGGCATTGAGCGCTGCAGTGACCCGGCTTAGGTGGATGTCAATGACGGCTCGCGCTTGCTCCGGGCCGATTTGGCCAAAGCTTCGCAGGAATTCGGCGTCCTTTTTGGCGTTGGGCAGCAGCGCGGTTAGTTCACCGGTGGTCGGCACTCTTGAGTGCGTTGCCCCAAGGAGCTTTGTGTAAATCTGGGTCTGCATGATGTCAGTAGCGAGTTCAGGGAACGTGTCGTTGATTTCGCGCAGTCGGACGGGTGAAGGGGTGCCGGAGAAGTAGACCTCTGATGCCAGTGCGGCGGCGATGATGTGCGGTTGGACGCGGTAGGTCTGGTCGTGCTCGGTCTGTCGGGTTTCATAGTTGTAGTGCTTGTGGTCTTGGACATCAATGAGGCCAGCGATCGCGACGGATCGGATGAGTTGGATGAGTTCGGGTTGCCGGATCTGTAGGAGATCGGCCATGCGGCGCAATTGGTCGTCGTTGACCTGGCCGAGGAGTGCCAGCGTGCCAAGAACGTCGATTGCGTCTCCTGATGCGTTGGACATGCGCAGGAAGGAGAAAATCTGGTCTCGCAGAGCGTTGCCGGTCCACACTGACTTCCAGTCACTTTTGTGGATGAGGAGGTCGGCAAGGTTCAGCGCCCAGGCTGGACGGCCGGCGGCCTGTGAGAGGAGGTGCACGATCACTGAAAGCCGGGTGATGCCGCGTTCGCGGAGTATGAGTCCGAGCTCTTCGCGGGTTAGGAGTTCGACCTCGAGCTGAGCCGAGTTCGGGAGGTGGTCCGCGATCCGGTCTTTTTCGTGCGGCCAGCACGTCGCGACGATGCGGTAGTTGAGCTTCTCAGCGTTACGTAATTGTATGAGCAGGTCGACGTCTTGGAGTCGCGCGCCGGAGTCGTCGACAACCACTAGCACCGGTTCAGCCTCGATGAGGTCATCGAGAAGTCGTTCGGGTGTGGGTCGCCTCTCGAGGAACAAGGCGCCGGCAAGTTTGCTGGCAACATGGCTCTTTCCGACGCCTGGAACACCAAACAGGGTCACATCGGCGTGGGATTCGTTCACCTCAGCTATGAGGGCGTCACGTCCGATGGTCGAAAGATGGTGTTCGTCGGGGCGTGCTCCGGGTGGTTGGCGCGAGAAACTAAACGGTCCGCCTTCGATGTTGAGAACCTTGCGTCGCCAGTCGGGCTTCTCGCGAAACTGGTTCGCGAACCATGCTCGGTCGTAGACCTGGACGAGTTCGCAATCGAACTCCCTTGCGACGTCCCTGAGCTTCTCGCGTTTTGCCCTGTTTGCTTCGGCGAGGTTGACCGCGATGACACGCTGGACGGGGACGTGGTTCTTCCGCATCGACTGCAGGCTGTCCCGCAGGCTCCGCTTCGCGCCGTCCCAACTCCGCGAGGACGTGATGATGAGACCGGTGATCCGTGAATCCTCGGTAATTTCTGCGTCAAGGCCGAAGTCGGAGCCGCCGGTAATGGGTACGAGCGAACGGTGGACGGGACTAAGCAGGGAGGTCGCGCAGTCTTCGAAATCGTGCGGGTTGATGCGCGCACGAGTATCGGAAAGGCGTCGGTCAATACGGTCGAGTAAATTCACCTCAACCACCTCGGCACGAACCGACTTTCCAACTTTTTGACGGGTCCCATGCAGCGAGTCTATGTCGCGCGACGACGACGCCACATCCACGTCGTATCGTTCAACAACGTGCACTCCCTGCAGATGACAGAGCAGTGCATGCAGAGCAGGGATGACCGCTAAGTGTGACAGTCTCAGTGCATCACAACCAGGCAATGGCCTGTGCGGCCTCCAGAATTCAATACCCCAAGACGGCGTTTTTACGAACATGAGTCATGATGCTTTGGCTCGAGCGCCAAATGAAGAGGTCAGCACCAGATGCCCCAACGCCATAATTGCCGCCAGTCATACGGACTTCACGTGTAGGCGGTGCCACCCCCCAAAACAGGACGTGCCTGCGGGCGGCCCAGACATCCTACGCTCAGGTCGTAATCGGAGCTGGCAAGGGACCTGGAAACTCTGGCGAAGAGTTGTGTCAACCTCACGACCACGGGCGTGATGTCTCCGGGCTGGATCGCCACCACCTGGAACAGGCCGGTTTCCTCGTCGGCGTCCACCCGGGTCACGGCAACGACGACGGCGGGCCGGCACGACACCGGCAACCCGCTCGGGTGCAACAACTACGTCCAATCACCGAAGGGGTAATGACCCGCCGGCTCACCTGCGGTCAGTCGAGTAGCGCTACGCCGAACTCAGCGACGACGGCCCGCAGTTCCCTGAGGTAGTGCTGCGCTTGGTCGGTGAGCGGGATCGCGGCGTGGCCGATCCAGCCGATCTCGATGCGTTCGTCGACGTCGAGCGGGATGGCGACGATTTCCGGATCGAGCTCCCCGCTGATGATGCCCGTGGAGATCGTGTAGCCATGGAGCCCGATCATGAGGTTGAAGATCGTGGCACGGTCAGAGACCCGGATCTCCTGCTTACTGGACATGGTGGAGAGAATCTCCTCGGCGAAGTAAAAGGAGTTGTTCGCACCTTGATCGAAGGTCAGCCGCGGCATCCCGGCGAGATCATCGAGGGTCGCACGCTCTTTTGAAGCGAGCGGGTTGTTCCGTGCAACGAAAATGTGCGGATCGGCGAGGAAAAGCGGAGTGAACGCCAGCCCGGATTCCCGGAGCAGCTTGTCGATGACCTTCCGGTTGAAATCGTTCCGGTAGAGGATGCCTATCTCGCTGCGGAGCGTCCGGACATCCTCGATGATGTCCCAGGTGCGGGACTCACGGAGTGAGAACTCGTATTCGGCTACATCAGTGGCTTTGACCATCCGGACGAAGGCGTCCACCGCGAACGAGTAGTGCTGCGTTGACACCCCGAGCAGACGGCGCCGCGGTGGCCTGCCAAGGTAGCGCTGTTCAAGGAGAGCAAACTGCTCCACGACCTGCCTCGCGTAGCCAAGGAACTCTACCCCGTCAGCGGTGAGGGTGGCGCCGCGGGCGGAGCGAACCAGGAGCGCACGGCCAACCCGGGCCTCAAGGTCCTTCATCGATGCGGACATCGTCGGCTGCGCTACGTAGAGAAGATCGGCAGCCGCGGAGATCGAGCCCTCCGCTGCAACTTCTATGAAGTAGCGGAGCTGTTGCAGGGTCAGTCCGCTCGAAATCTGGGCCATAGGAAAATTCTATATCAATGCATAGCAACCACTAGTTACCTGATACCCCTCCTAAAGCTGCACCATGGATACATCACCTTCGGAAAGGCCGTCTCCGGCCCATCAACGGAATGGCAGCACATGGCAGACGACTTCACCTTCAGTATCACCACGACCCCCTTCGACGAGGACTACTCCCCGTCGGAAGGCTCGCGGATCACCACGAATTTCGCCAACCTGGCACGGGGCGAGCACCGCCAGGAGAACCTGCGCAACGCCTTGACCATGATCCGGCGCCGCTTCAACGATCTCGCCTGCTGGGACAACCCGGACCGGGACCGTTACAGGCTCGAGCTTGAGATCGTTTCCGTGCAGATAGAGTTCACTGCCGAAGGCACCGATCAGAAGTTCCCCCTGTTCGAGGTTCTCGATATCCAGATCGTGGACCAGCTGAACGGGGTCCGCCACCAAGGGATCGTGGGGAACAACTTCTCCTCCTACGTCCGTGACTTCGACTTCAGCGTCGTACTGCCGGCGGCAGCAGCGGAGGCAGGCAAGCCCACCGTTCCCGAGAACTTCGGCGATCTGCACGGCAAACTGTTCCAGCAATTCCTCGATTCGACGGCATGCCAGGAACGTTTCCCGCAGCCGCCAGTGGTGTGCATCAGCGTCTCCACGACCAAGACGTACCGGCGAACGGAAAACCATCACCCCGTCCTGGGCGTCGAGTACCAGCAGGACGAGTTCTCACTGACGGACGCGTACTTCGCAAAGATGGGGCTGCAGGTCCGCTACTTCATGCCACGCGGCAGCGTTGCGCCGCTGGCCTTCTATTTCCGCGGCGACCTGCTCAACGACTACTCCAACCTGCAGCTCATCGGCACGATCAGCACCATGGAGACGTTCCAGAAGATCTACCGCCCGGAGGTCTACAACGCGAACTCCGCCGCCGCCGTCGTCTACCAACCGAGCCTGGGAGAGCAGGATTACTCGCGGACCCAGATCGATTACGACCGCGTCGAGCGCAGTCAGCTGGCGGTCACTCAGGCGAAGTACACCGAGGAACACTTCATCACGCCCCACAAGGATCTATTGGACCAGTGGACCGCCAAATACCCCGCTCTCGTCAACTGACCCACGGAGAAACGTCAACCATGAACACACTTTTGCCCACCACCGTTGTTGGAAGCCTGCCCAAACCATCGTGGCTCGCCCAGCCGGAGACTCTCTGGTCCCCCTGGAAGCTGGAGGGAGATGCGCTGCTCGAGGCCAAGCAGGATGCGCTGCGCATCGCCATCCACGAGCAGAGCCGACGCGGCATCGACATCGTCAGCGACGGCGAGCAAACCCGCCAGCACTTCGTCACGACCTTCATCGAGCATCTCAGCGGGGTCGACTTTGAACAGCGCAAGACCGTGCGCATCCGCGACCGCTACGACGCGAGCGTACCGACCGTCGTCGGACCCGTGCGCCGCGAGCGGCCGGTATTCGTCGACGACGCGAAGTTCCTCCGTGCAACCACGGACCGGCCGATCAAATGGACGCTTCCCGGTCCCATGACCATGGTGGACACACTCTTCGATGACCACTACAAGAGCCGCGAGAAGCTGGCCTGGGAGTTCGCTGCGATCCTGAACCAGGAGGCGAAAGAACTGGAGGCGGCCGGCGTGGACATCATCCAGTTCGACGAGCCCGCGTTCAACGTCTTCCTCGATGAGGTCAAGGACTGGGGCGTCGCTGCACTTGAGAGAGCGGCAGAAGGACTGCGTGCGGAGACCGCCGTGCACATCTGCTACGGCTACGGGATCAAGGCGAACAACGACTGGAAGGCGACGCTCGGCTCACAGTGGCGGCAGTACGAAGAAACGTTCCCGCTGCTTCAGAGCTCCAGCATCGACATCATCTCGCTGGAATCCCAGAACTCCCACGTGCCCATGGACCTCATCGAGCTCCTCCGCGGCAAGAAAGTCATGCTCGGGGCAATCGACGTCGCAAGCGAGACCATCGAGACCCCGGAGGAAGTCGCCGACACTCTCCGCAAGGCCCTGCAGTTCGTCGATGCGGACAAGCTCATCGCCAGCTCCAACTGCGGCATGGCACCGTTCCCCCGGGACGTCGCACTGGCCAAGCTCAGTGCCCTCAGCGCAGGGACGGACATCGTTCGCGAGGAACTCGCCCGCTCCACCCCCAAGGTGTCCTAGCGATGTTTCACGCCTACCCCCCAGACACCTGGTTGGGGGCTCCGGAGCAAAGCTTCCCGTCCTCCCTCTCGGCCGACGAATTCAAGGCACTGTTCCGTGGCCACCCAGGCGGTGTCGCAGTCATCACGGCCGACGCCGGCGAAGGACCGGTGGCACTGACGGTATCGTCCGTGGTGTCAGTAAGTGCGGAACCTCCGCTGCTGATTTTCTCGGTCTCGGCACTGTCCTCAGCGTCGACGGTGCTTTCGCGCGCCGAAACCGTCGTCGTGCACCTGCTGGACGCGCACGACGTCGACTTGGCGAAGTTCGGCGCGACCCCCGGCGCCGACCGCTTCAACCAGACGCACCGCTGGTCGGCCCTGGCAACCGGCGAAGCGGTGTATGACGACGTCCGCGCCTGGGTGCGCTGCGCCGTCATCAACCGCATGGAGGTAGGGACCTCCACCATCATCGCCGTTCACGCCCTGGAGTCCCGCGTGATACGTGACATCGAAGCGGGCGAACCCGGCGACGCCCTGGTCTACCACAACCGTTCCTGGCACCGCCTGGGCGAGCACTCCAAGCTCGACGGCTAAGCGCCACGCCAACAACGCGAGGCACCAAGCAGAACAGCGCACGACGGCGGGAGGCAAGCTCCCGCCGTCGTCCTCGTTAACATCTGAGCGCCGCGGACACCGAAACGAACCGCTAGGCGCGCTCCTGCGTGAGGTCATGAACGGCTCCGACGTGCACATCGACGCGTTGACCACTTATGGAAGAGGACCGGAGGCCCACACCCTAGAAATGAGATCGAGCCTAAGAACTGCCCTAGCGCTTTCGACAAACCCCAAACTATATATACGGGTGCTTATCGGCAGACTGGCCGCTTCTACGTGCTCAGCCTACTTTCGCGTGAATTGCAATGCTCGGGAAGCACCACTGAGGGCGGTCATCTGCGTCGGGCCGGCGTCCCACTTGATTTCGCAGTGCGCTTCGATGACATGGCCAGGACCCATTTGATGGCACCCGGGCCGATCGTGGCCGCCGAATTCTCACCTCGGAATCACCCTGCACATGTAGGGCGCTTCCAGATCCGCGTCATGTCGCTACTGCCA
Source organism: Arthrobacter sp. R3-55 (assembly GCF_054161505.1). Classification (NCBI taxonomy): domain Bacteria; kingdom Bacillati; phylum Actinomycetota; class Actinomycetes; order Micrococcales; family Micrococcaceae; genus Arthrobacter; species Arthrobacter sp. R3-55. Next base: position 2,754,588 of record NZ_CP096423.1, read on the forward strand.
CTCACACGCATGAGTAGATGAAGGCCCAAGGAGGGAAGAGCCAATGGCCGCAAGCAGCCGCGATAAAGAAGATTTAAGTGTGGACAATGTCCACACCCCCTTTGGCCTGACAAAGCAGCCGCCCGGCAAGTCTCCCTACGCCAGGAACGAGCCGAAACCTGGATCTATGACCACGAACCTAGAAGTCATGTTGCGCTCAGTCCCCCTCCCCATGAAGAGGTGTAGGCCAACCCCGACCTACCCGACGAACCAAGAAAGGAACCCATAACCCCAGTTCAGAGCAAGCGGAGGGTCCACCAGCCGCGACCCTGAACCCGCTCCCCTATAACTTCACAGGCGACCCGCGGCGCCAGACACACCCCGCGGCCCTTGGCAGAGGGACCTGACCACCCAGAATGTACACACGTTAAAGCAAAAACCCCCTCTGACGAGGGGGAATGCCGTGCCCGAGGTGGGACTCGAACCCACACACCTTTCGATACTGCATTTTGAGTGCAGCGCGTCTGCCAATTCCGCCACTCGGGCGCGGATTACCGGGAAGTTAAATCTCGCTGACTGCTCTCATTTCTGTGAGCAACGCGATCCTTTCCCAGCACGCGAAACTACTCTACATGCAGATAGGCTGATTCAAAGAACCGGGCGCGCTGATGCAACAAAAACCAGCCATCAGAGAGTCCACACTAAGATGGACATGAACCCGCCGAACCTTTTCAAGGAGATCCCGTGACCGAACAGACGGAGTCCACGTCCACAGCCCAGCCGGCCCGACGCGTTGTCGTCGCCGAGGATGAAACCCTCATCCGCCTGGACATTATCGAGATTCTGAAGGGCGAGGGGTACGACGTCGTCGGCGAGGCAGACAACGGCGAGAAGGCCGTGCAGCTGGCCGAGGAACTGAAGCCTGACCTTGTCCTCATGGATGTGAAGATGCCCGTCATGGACGGCATCTCGGCGGCTGAGAAGATCGTCAAGGCACGTATTGCCCCTGTTGTCCTTCTGACTGCTTTCAGCCAGAAGGAACTGGTGGAGCGTGCACGCGACGCCGGCGCCATGGCGTACGTCGTGAAGCCGTTCTCCCCCGCCGACCTGATCCCGGCCATCGAGATCGCTCTTTCCCGCCACGAGGAGATCAAGGCGCTTGAGAACGAGGTTTCCGACCTCCAGGAGCAGTTCGCCACGCGCAAGCTCGTAGAGCGCGCCAAGAGCCTCCTGACCACCAAGATGGGCCTGACGGAGCCGGAAGCTTTCCGCTGGATCCAGAAGACCTCAATGGACCGCCGCCTCAGCATGCGCGAGGTTGCCGAGACCATCATCAACCAGGTCAACTAACAAGCAACACTCGACGGCGGCCGCTCACCTCACGCGAGGTGGGCGGCCGCCGTCGTGCTACCAACAGAAACCAACAAAACAAAAATGCGGGCCCCGCCATAAGGCGGGGCCCGCATTCACCAACCGAAGGACTAGGCCTTGGTCTTGGACTTCTTTTCCGGCCACGGGCCAACAGGTTCCTTGCGCGAACCGTCGTCCACCTTGGAGGTGTCAGCGAGGTCGCCCACCTTGTGGACCTTCAGCGAGTTCGTGGAACCGGCCTGCCCTGGAGGGGAACCGGCAGCGATGACCACGAGGTCGCCTTCGTCCACCAGATCCATTTGGAGCAGGCTCTTGTCAACCTGTGCGGTCATCTCGTCGGTGTGGCCCACGGAGGGAACCAGAACCGGCTGGATGCCCCAGGTGAGCGCCAACTGGTTCCAGACGTGCTCAACAGGCGTGAACGCGAAGACCGGCTTGACCGGGCGCAGGCGTGAGAGGCGACGGGCTGAGTCACCGGACTGGGTGAAAGTACAGATGTACTTGGCATCCAGCTGGTCGGCGATTTCGACGGCGGCACGGGTGATCGCGCCACCGCGGGTCTTGGGCTTGGTGCCCAGCGGGGGGACGCGCTCGAGGCCGTGGACTTCGGTGGACTCGATGATCCGGGCCATGACCTTGACGGTTTCGATGGGGTACTGGCCCACGGAGGTTTCGCCGGAGAGCATGACTGCGTCGGCGCCATCGAGAACTGCGTTGGCGCAGTCAGAAGCCTCGGCGCGCGTCGGACGCGGGTTGTCGATCATGGACTCGAGGACCTGGGTGGCCACGATGACCGGCTTGGCCCAGCGGCGCGCCAGTTCAATGGCGCGCTTCTGGACGATCGGCACCTCTTCGAGCGGCAGTTCGACGCCGAGGTCGCCACGGGCAACCATGATGGCGTCGAAGGCGTCGATGATCTCGTGGAGCTGCTCCACTGCCTGCGGCTTTTCGATCTTGGCGATCACCGGCACGCGGCGGCCTTCTTCGTCCATGATCTCGTGGACGCGCTTGATGTCTGAGGCATCACGCACGAACGAGAGGGCGATCAGGTCGGCGCCGCGCTTGAGCGCCCAACGGAGATCGTCCTCGTCCTTTTCGCTCAAGGCGGGGACGTTGACGGCTACGCCTGGCAGGTTGATGCCCTTGTTGTTGGAGACCTTGCCGCCAACGGTCACGGTGGCTACAACCTTGACGTCGTCAACCTCGATGGCGCGCATGGCCACCTTGCCGTCGTCGATCAACAGGGCATCGCCTACGTTGACATCTTCGGTGAGGCTTTTGAGCGTGGTGGAGCAGATGTCCTTGGTGCCGGGGACGTCTTCGGTGGTGATGGTGAAGGTGTCGCCGACGGCCAGCTCGTGGGGTCCGTCAACAAAACGGCCAAGACGGATCTTGGGTCCCTGCAGGTCAGCCATGATCGCAACAGGCTTGCCCAGCTGCGCCGCAGCCTTGCGGACGTTCTCGTAGGTGATGTCATGCACGGAGTAGTCGCCGTGGCTCATGTTCATGCGGGCAACGTCAACGCCGGCCTCCAGCACCGCGAGGGTGTTGTCGAAGCTGGAGATAGCCGGGCCGAAAGTTGCCACAATTTTTGCGCGTCTCATATACCTACCCTAAGTAGTTCATGCTGATTGAGTAAAAGGTTGTTCCTGCCGGCGCTATAAGACCGCTATCGCCCGGTCGGTGGGGGCGACCGGTGCCGGGAGAATGGTGCTTCCCATCAGGAACTTGTCCACTGCGGCCGCGCACGCACGGCCTTCCGCAATGGCCCACACAATCAGTGACTGGCCACGTCCGGCATCGCCGGCAACAAACACGCCCTCGGTGTTTGTCATGTAGTAGCCGTCGCGGGCAACGTTGCCCCGACTGTCGAACTCTGCGCTGACCTGCTCCGTGATTCCTGCCGGCTCAGCGCCGGTAAAGCCAAGGCTCAGGAAGACAAGGTCAGCTGGGATGATCCGTTCTGTACCGGCCTTGGGCAGGCGTTTGCCGTCCACGAACTCGGTTTCAGCAACTTTAACTCCGGTGAGTTTGCCGTTTTCGCCAACGAACTCAACGGTTGATGCAAGGTAGGTACGCTCGCCGCCTTCTTCGTGGGCGCTGGCGACCTCGAACAGGGTGGGGAACGTCGGCCACGGCTGGTGGGTGGCACGTTCTGCGGGCGGCTGCTTGCCGATCGCGAGCGTGGTCACCGATGCTGCCTGGTGGCGGTGGGCGGTGCCGATGCAGTCAGCACCGGTATCGCCACCACCGAGGATGACAACGTGCTTGCCACGGGCATCAATGTGGTTCTCAGGGTTCTCCCCCGCTACCTTGCGGTTCGAAGGAACCAGGTAATCCATGGCGAAATGGACACCCTCAAGGTCTCGGCCCGGGATGGGCAAATCACGCGGAACGGTAGCGCCGGTGGCTACTACGACGGCGTCGTAACGGCGTCGCAGCTGCTCCCACGTCACGTCCGTACCTACAGCGACGCCGGTCCGGAAGCGGGTGCCTTCGGCCTTCATCTGCTCCAGGCGGCGGTCAACCTGTTCCTTCTCCATTTTGAAGTCGGGGATGCCGTAGCGGAGCAGGCCGCCGATCTTGTCGTCACGCTCATACACGGCAACGGTGTGGCCCACGCGGGTCAACTGCTGTGCCACGGCCAGGCCGGCGGGACCGGATCCCACCACAGCTACCGTCTTGCCGGTGAGGCGCGTCGGCGGAAGGGGCTGGACCCAGTCGTTATCAAACGCCTGATCAATGATCGAGACCTCAACCTGCTTGATGGTCACAGCAGGCTGGTTGATCCCCAGCACGCAGGACGCTTCGCAGGGTGCAGGGCACAGACGGCCGGTGAACTCCGGGAAGTTGTTCGTGGCGTGAAGACGCTCAATAGCTTCTTCACCCTTGTCCCGCCACACGAGGTCGTTCCACTCGGGAATGAGGTTACCCAACGGGCAGCCTTGGTGGCAGAACGGAACGCCGCAGTCCATGCAGCGGCCGGCCTGGCTCTTCAAGACGCCCTTTTCCTGGGCTTCGTACACTTCTTTCCAGTCCATGATGCGGACGGGAACGGGACGGCGTGGCTGCGTCTCGCGCTGCCGGACTTTCAGAAATCCGCGTGGATCAGCCACCGGTTACCTCCAGGATTCGAGACCATACTTCTTCGCCATCGGGGTCAAGGCCCTCTTCGATGGCGTCGAGACGGGTTTGCAGGACTGCGGCGTAATCGCGAGGCAGTACTTTGGTGATGCGGGCGGCGGTGTCGTCGAAGTTCTCGAGCAGACGGCCGGCCAGGACGGATTCGGTTTCCTCGACGTGCTTGGTCAGCAGGCCGTGGACGATGTCGCGGTCCTCGGCGTCGAGCTCCAGGAGCTGGAGTTCGCCGGTGTCGAGGGCCATCTTGTTGACGCGTTCAGGCTGCAGGTCCAGTACATAGGCGGTTCCACCAGACATGCCGGCTCCGAAGTTACGGCCGGTGCGTCCGATGATCAGCGTCTGGCCACCGGTCATGTACTCGCAACCGTGATCACCAATGCCTTCGACGACGGCGGTCGCGCCGGAGTTGCGGACAAGGAAGCGTTCGCCCACCTGGCCACGAAGGAACATTTCACCGCTGGTGGCACCGTAACCGATGACGTTGCCGGCAATGACGTTGCGCTCAGCCTGGAACACGTTGGTGCGGTCCGGGCGGACAATGATGCGTCCACCGGAGAGGCCCTTGCCAACGTAGTCGTTGGAATCACCGAACATCCGCAGCGTGATGCCCGCGGGCAGGAACGCTCCGAGCGACTGTCCTGCGGTGCCATTGAGGGTGACGTCGATGGTGTCGGTGGCCAGGACATCGATGCCGAAGGTCTTGGTCACCACGTGGCCCAGCATCGTACCCACGGAACGGTCCGTGTTGATGACGTCCAAGGTGATCTTGACGGGCATGCGGTCGCTGAGCGCTTCCTGCGCCATGGTGATCAGGCGCTGGTCGAAGTGCTTGTCCAGCTCGTGGTTCTGGCCGGTCATGTTGCGCAGCGGCACGTCGTCGTCGAACTCCAGCCCGTGCAGGATGGGGTCCAGGTCCAGCCCTTCGGCCTTCCAGTGGTTGATCGCTTCGCGGGTATCCAGGACCTCGGCGTGGCCGATTGCCTCTTCCAGGCTGCGGAAACCGAGCTCGGCAAGGATCTCGCGGACTTCTTCAGCGAGGAACTCGAAGAAGTTGACCACGAACTCGGGCTTGCCATTGAACCGTGAACGGAGTTCGGGGTTCTGCGTGGCAACACCAACAGGGCAGGTATCCAGGTGGCAGACGCGCATCATGATGCAGCCGGACACCACCAAGGGAGCAGTTGCGAAACCGTACTCCTCGCCACCCAGCAGGGCAGCAATGACGACGTCGCGGCCGGTCTTGAGCTGACCATCAACCTGCACCACCACACGGTCGCGGAGGCCGTTGAGCATCAGGGTCTGCTGCGTCTCGGCAAGGCCGAGTTCCCACGGCACACCCGCGTGCTTGAGCGAGTTCAGCGGCGAGGCGCCGGTACCGCCGTCGTGACCTGAAACAAGCACGACGTCGGCCTTCGCCTTGGTGACGCCGGAGGCCACCGTGCCGATCCCGACTTCCGAAACCAGCTTCACGTGGACCCGGGCCGAAGGGTTGGCGCGCTTGGCATCGTAGATGAGCTGCGCGAGGTCTTCGATCGAGTAGATATCGTGGTGCGGCGGCGGGGAAATGAGTCCGACACCAGGGGTGGAGTGCCGCGTCCGGGCCACCCAGGGGTAGACCTTCTGCGCCATCAGCTGGCCACCTTCACCAGGCTTGGCACCCTGTGCCATCTTGATCTGGATGTCATCGGCGTTGGTCAAGTACAGGCTGGTGACACCGAAGCGGCCCGAAGCGATCTGCTTGATGGCAGAGCGCCGCTCCGGATCCAGCAACCTGTCAACATCCTCGCCGCCTTCACCGGTGTTGGACTTGGCGCCCAACCGGTTCATGGCAATGGCGAGCGTTTCGTGCGCTTCCTTGGAGATGGAGCCATAGCTCATGGCGCCGGTGGAGAAACGCTTGACGATGCTTGAGACCGGCTCCACTTCCTCCAGCGGGACCGCCGGGCGGACGCCGTCCTTGAACTTGAGGAGCCCGCGCAGGGTCATCAGGTTCTCGGACTGGTCGTCAATGCCCTTGGTGTAGGACTTGAAGATGTCGTACCGGCGTTCGCGGGTAGCGTGCTGCAGGCGGAAAACCGTCTCGGGGTTGAAGAGGTGCGGTTCACCGTCGCGGCGCCACTGGTACTCGCCGCCGCCCAGCAACGGCTGGTGCGGGTGTTCGATGCCGCCTTCGGGGTACGCCATCTGATGGCGTGCCGAAACTTCGGCAGCAATCACGTCCAGGCCCACGCCACCGAGCTGGGAGTGCGTGCCGGAGAAGAATTCGTCCACGAGTTCCTGGGACAAGCCCAGGGCTTCGAAGGTCTGGGCGCCGGTGTAGGAAGCCACCGTGGAGATGCCCATCTTGGACATGATTTTCAGGACGCCCTTGCCGAGGCCCTTGATGAGGTTGTAAACGCCGTCTTCTGCAGTGACGCCGGTGACGTCGCCGTTGGAGATCAGCTGTTCCACCGATTCCATGGCCAGGTACGGGTTGACGGCAGATGCGCCGTAACCGATAAGTACTGCCACGTGGTGCGTCTCGCGGACGTCGCCGGCCTCAACCACCAAGGCGGTCTTGGTGCGGTTGGCACTGCGGAGCAGGTGGTGGTGGACTGCACTGACCAGCAGGAGTGAAGGAATGGGAGCCCACTGCGCGTTCGAGTCACGGTCGGACAGCACAACATACTGCACGCCACGGTTGATCGCACCGGAGACCTGCTCGCAGATCTCGGTCAGGCGGGCACGCAGGGCAGCTTCCCCACCCTCGGGGCGGTATAGGCCACGGACCTTCATGGCGATGCGGTCGCCGTCGGGCGTTTCGATGTTGGCGATCTTGGCGAGTTGATCGTTGTTGATCACCGGGAACGGCAGGGAGATCTGCGGCTGGCGGACCTGCTTGCCGTCCAGGAGGTTGCCGTTGGGGCCGATGGCGCACTTCAGGGAGGTCACCAGCTCTTCGCGGATGGCATCCAGCGGCGGGTTGGTGACCTGGGCGAAGGACTGCACAAAGTAGTCGAACAGAAGGCGCGGACGCTTGGAGAGGACAGCGACGGGAGTGTCCGAGCCCATGGCACCCAGGGGCTCGGCACCTGTGCGGGACATCGGTCCCAGCAGGATCTTCAGTTCTTCGGTGGTGTAGCCGAAAGTCCGCTGGCGGATATTCACCGATGCTGCGGTGTGAACCACGTGCTCACGCTCGGGGAGCTCGTTGATATCGATCAGGTTGTCCTTGAGCCACTCGGCCCAGGGGTTGGCGGCAGCGACCTCGGCCTTGACCTCGGCGTCGTCGATGATGCGGCCGGCCTCGGTGTCCACCAGGAACATCTTGCCCGGGGCAACGCGGCCCTTCTTGACCACGTTGGAGGGCTCAACCTCGATCACGCCAACTTCGGAGGCGAAGATGATGAGGCCGTCTTCGGTGATCCAGTAACGTCCCGGTCGCAGGCCGTTACGGTCCAGGGTGGCGCCAACCAGGTTGCCGTCCGTGAAGGAAACAGCGGCCGGACCATCCCACGGCTCCATGAGCAGGGAGTGGTACTCGTAGAACGCACGCCGGGCGGGATCCATGGTGGCGTGGTTCTCCCACGCCTCCGGGATCATCATCATGATGGAGTGCGTGATGGGGCGGCCGGACAACCAGAGGAGCTCGGCAACTTCGTCGAAGGAAGCCGAGTCCGAGGCACCGGGGGTGCAGATCGGGTACAGCTCTTCGGGAACCGAGCCCAGGAGCGGGCTGGCCAGCTGCGACTGACGGGCACGCATCCAGTTGCGGTTGCCCTTGACCGTGTTGATCTCGCCATTGTGGGCAATGGTGCGGAAAGGCTGCGCCAAGGGCCAAGACGGGAAGGTGTTGGTGGAGAAGCGCGAGTGGACGATAGCCAGCTTGGTCTTGAAGCGCTTGTCCGAGAGATCCGGGTAGAACGGCTCCAGCTGGGCGGTGGTGAGCATGCCCTTGTACACAATGGTTCGTGAGGACAGCGACGGGAAGTACACGCCAAACTTATTCTGGGCGCGCTTGCGGATCCGCCAGGCACGGGAGTCCAGCTCGTTGTTCTCAAGCTGCTCACCGGTGGCAGAGGCAAAGAACGGCTGCGAGAAGTACGGCATACATGCCCGTGCCATGGCACCCACGAGGTCAGCGACCACGGGAACCTCGCGCCAGCCAAGGACCGTCAGGCCTTCGTCGGCTGCAAGGGCTTCAATACCTGCCTTGGCGGTCCCGGCTTCGCGGGACTCAGCAGGAAGGAAGGCAGTACCCACCACGTACTGGCCGGGAGCCGGCAGTTCGAATTCTGTGACGGCCCTGAAGAACTCGTCCGGAACCTGCATGAGCAGGCCCGCACCGTCGCCAGTACCTTCGTCGGCGCCCACGGCGCCGCGGTGTTCGAGATTGCGGAGGGCGGTCAGAGCCGCTTCCACGATGTCGTATCCCGGTTCCCCGCGGAGCGTGGCAATAATAGCCAGGCCGCAGGCGTCCTTCTCCTTATCAGGGTTGTAAAGACCCTGGGCCTCCGGGAGCGCGGCAAAGCGCTTGAACGGAGACATGGCACCCTGAGGTTCGATATTTTCGGACCAACCGGGGTTATGAAGATGGGTCATGGGAGACGTCCTTCCTCGAGATCGTGCGTATGGAAGGGACAACGTTGGCCCCACCTTGCCTGCCCTGTGACGGGCATAACAAAGCGCTAGTAATTGGAATTGTAGGCCAGCCGATCCAGCGCAACGAACAGTTACGCAGACCTCTGGCCCCGGCTTGACCAGTGAACATCGGTATGCTGCGATCCGGTTTCCGGGGTGCCACAACGCTGTGGACTGGGCCCTACGAGCGGTGACTCTGTTGCCCCTTTACCGAACGCGACTACTTGGTGTCGTCTGCCTTCGGCGTGGATCCGGGGGCCTTCCTTGCGGCAGGTGTGGCAGGTGTGGAATCCATGGCGGACGTGGTGTCCTTTTCCGGCTTCCCTGCTGTTACCTGCGGCTCGTCAACGTGGCCCGAATCGCTTTGGTTATCTGGGAGATTACCACGCAAACCAGTATCTGAGACAGATGCGTCCACATCATGACTGGTGACGCTCGTCACCGAAGCGGGCTCTTTTTCCTTCGTCTCTTCCGGCTCATGCCCCGGCAAATAAGGAGTATCGGGAACCGGGCGTCCCTTCCGGCCCAGGAGGAAGAAGATGGCCAGCGCCGCTATGAAGACGAAGATGCTGGTCCACACATTGAGCCTGGTGGTGATTCCAAACAGGCTTATCTGTTCGGCGTCATCGATGCGAAGGGCTTCAATCCACACACGGCCCAGAGTGTAGTACACGGCGTAAAGCCAGAAGAGCCGTCCCCATCGGAAGTTAAACTTCTTGTCCAGCAACAACAGAATGGCTACGCCCGCAAGGTTCCACAGCATCTCGTAGAGGAACGTGGGGTGGAACAGCGTATCCGCTGCCATGTCCGGCGGGAAGTTCGCGTTGGCGGGGTCAATTTCAAGTCCCCAAGGAAGGGTGGTGGGCGCGCCGAAAAGTTCCTGGTTGAACCAGTTCCCCAAGCGGCCGATTGCCTGGGCCAGCAGGAGCCCGGGGGCTGCTGCATCCAGGAAGGCCGTCAGCTTCACACCGGCGCGGCGGCAACCGATCCACGCGCCCACTGCGCCGAGGATGACGGCGCCCCAGATGCCCAGCCCGCCCCTCTGTATCTGGGGAATCAGGGAGAGATCGCCGGTGCCGTCAAAGCCCGGACCGAAGTAGGCGTCGGGCGATGAGAACACATGGTAAAGACGTCCGCCGATGATGCCGAAGGGTATCGCCCAGATGGCAATATCCCACAGGCTGCCTTCGGGTGCGCCGCGGCGCTTCCACCGTGCCGATGTCAGCCACAGGCCAACGATGATGCCCGCCAGAATGCAGAGGGCGTATGCGTGGATACGCAGCGTCCCCCACGGTAGCGGAATGTCGAAACCGGACCACGATGGGCTCGGGATACTCATGGGGACCATTGCCGCTGCGTGGAGGACGGTCTGCATTCGCTTCGCTGTTTCCTTTTCTAGGCTTCTGCAGCTGCGCGGCCAAGGCCGGCGCTGAGGTTCTTGGTGAGCTGCCCGACGGCGTCTACGCCGCCATCGCGGAGGGCCGCCACCAGGGCGGTGCCGACGATCACGCCGTCTGCATAGGCGGCAATCTCGCGGACGTGGTCCGGGTTGGACACACCCAAACCGACGCACACGCGCTCGGCTCCGGCAGCATGGGCCCGAGCCACCACGTCTTCAGCAGTACTGCTGACAGAGGTGCGGGTTCCGGTGACGCCCATGATCGAGACAGCGTAGACGAATCCGCGGCTCGCCTTGACGGTCATGTCGAGTCGCTCCGGGGTGGATGAGGGCGCTACAAGGAACACCCGATCCAAGCCGTACTTATCCGAGGCCTCGAACCACTCATGGGCCTCGTCGGGGACCAAATCGGGGGTAATGAGTCCTGCTCCCCCGGCTTCGGCCAGGCGACGGGAGAATTCCTCCACGCCCATGCGCATGACCGGGTTCCAGTACGTCATGACCAGGACTGCCGCATCAGTGGCGGCAGTAATTCCGGCGACAACGTCGAAAACGTTGGTTACACGGAATCCGTTGGTGATCGCTTCGGTAGTGGCGGCCTGGATGACCGGGCCGTCCATCACGGGATCGGAGTATGGGATACCGATTTCGATCAGGTCGGCGCCGTTGCGGGCCAGGGCAATGCCGGCCTCGATGCTCTCCTGCACAGTGGGGTAGCCCGCGGGGAGGTAGCCCACCAAGGCTGCGCGGCCTTCGGACGCGGCGCGATCAATGGCGGCAGCGGATTTGCTGGCGAATTCTTCAGTCATCAGTTCTGGTCCTCATCGACATCCACGGCTGCTTCGGAAGTGCGCTCAGTGGGTCCCTTGGGCTTTCGTGTGGACAAAGTGGTGCCCTTGACGTGCCCTTCCTCATCGAGCATGTTGAACCAGGCCGCGGCAGTCTCCACGTCCTTGTCTCCACGGCCGGAGAGGTTGACGATCACCGTGACGTCGGAAGGGTTGTCCTTGCCCTCAGTCAGGCGATGGCCGATCTTGATGGCACCGGCCAATGCATGCGAGGACTCGATGGCGGGAATGATGCCCTCGGTCCGGCAGAGGAGGCTGAAGGCGTCCATCGCTTCGGTATCCGTGACGGCCTCGTAGGAGACGCGCCCGATGTCTGCCAGGTAAGAGTGCTCGGGACCCACACTGGGGTAGTCCAGACCAGCGGAGATGGAGTGGGATTCAATGGTCTGGCCGTCTTCGTCCTGCATGAGGTAGGACCGTGCGCCGTGCAGCACGCCGGGCCGCCCCAAGGAGATGGCAGCAGCGTGGCGGCCGGTTTCGACACCTTCGCCACCGGCTTCAAAGCCGTAGATCTTCACGGAGGCGTCATCAAGGAAAGCGTGGAACAGGCCGATGGCGTTGGAGCCACCACCGATACATGCAGCGATGGCGTCGGGGAGTTTGCCCGTCTGCTCCAGGATCTGGCTGCGGGCTTCTTCGCCGATGACCTCGTGGAAGTAGCGGACCATGGCAGGGAACGGGTGGGCTCCGGCTGCCGTGCCCAGGAGGTAGTGGGTGTGCTCAACATTGGAGACCCAATCCCGAAGGGCATCATTGATGGCGTCCTTGAGGGTCTGGGAGCCGTTGGTCACGGGAACCACTGTTGCACCGAGCAACTGCATGCGGGCCACGTTCAAGGCCTGGCGCCGGCAATCCTCGGCACCCATGTAGACCACGCACTCCAGGCCGAGCAGAGCCGCGGCCGTTGCGCTGGCAACACCGTGCTGCCCTGCACCCGTTTCGGCAATCACCCGGGTTTTGCCCATGCGCTTGGCGAGGAGGGCCTGGCCCAAAACGTTGTTGATCTTGTGGGATCCTGTGTGGTTCAGGTCTTCGCGCTTGAGGAAGATGCGTGCTCCGCCGGCGTGCTCGGAGAAGCGCTTGGCTTCGGTGAGCAAAGAGGGCCTGCCGGAGTAGTTCTTGTTGAGATCCTTCAGCTGCGCGATGAAATCAGGATCAGCCTTGGCCTTCTCAAACGTGTCCTGGACTTCGTCGAGGGCGGCGATCAGGGACTCGGGCATCCAACGTCCGCCGTAGTTCCCGAAGTAGGGCCCGGAGGCGTTGCGCAGCGAAGGGCCACCTTGCAGGAATGCGTCGGCCGCATTCTCTTCTGAGCCGGCTGTTGGCGCGTCGACCATCAGTCTCACCGTCCTGTTCCAGTTAGTTCATTGGGTAGTTCCACGTGCCACAAGGCAGCCGCAGGCTTCTGCCCGGGCTGCCTTGCAACTATTCGCCGTGATTCAGGGACTGCCTCAGTTCCTGACGGCGATGGCGGCAGCTCCAGCTGCCTTGAATTCAGTGATGCGTTCGCGGGGCGTGGAGTCGCTGACCAGCGCCTCCCCAACCAAAATGGCATTGGCGCCACCGGCGGCATAGTGGGATACGTCCTCGGGACCCCTGACGCCGGACTCGGCAACGATTACAGACTCAGCCGGAATTAATCCGGCCAGGGACCCGAAAACCGAGCGGTCGACGTCGAGCGTCTTGAGGTTGCGTACGTTGATGCCAATGATCCTGGCGTTGGCGGCAACTGCCCGCTCGATTTCCTCTTCGGTGTGTGTTTCCACCAACACGTTCATGCCCAGCTCATGGCTTAGGGAGCTGAACTCCGCAAGCTCAGCGTCGGACAACGCCGCGACAATGAGCAGGATGAGGTCGGCTCCGTGGGCACGGGCTTCCCAGATCTGGTACTCGTCCACCGTGAAATCCTTGCGCAGCAAGGGGACGTCGACGGCGGCACGAACGGCATCGAGGTCGGCCAGCGAGCCGCCAAACCGGCGTTGCTCGGTCAGGACACTGATGACCGAAGCTCCGCCGTCGGCGTACTGGACTGCAAGCGAAGCGGGATCGGCAATCGGTGCCAGATCACCCTTCGAAGGGCTGCGGCGTTTGATCTCTGCGATGACTTTGAGGTCGTTGCGGACCGATGACGGGCCACCCAAAGCAGCCCAAGCATCCCGGACAGGAGGAGCAGCTGCGGCGCGATCCTTCAACTCCGCGAGGGACACAAGACGGCTGCGTGACTCCATCTCCTCCTTGACGCCAACAATGATGTCATCAAGAACGGTCACGATTAGTGGCCGTTGTTCTGCAGCTTGCTGCCACCAACTCCGTAGCCCGCCTTGCGCATGACGCCGCCCACGATGAGGCCGATGACCATGACAACCAGTCCGCCGACGAAGATCGGGGTGCTGGCGATGACGAACGCGATGGAGGAAATCAGTGCACCGACCAGCATCACAAGTACGCAGGTCCATGCAGCCGGGCTGTTTCCGTGGCCAATGGCGTCAGCGTGGCTGGCCATGGTGGATTCGGCTTGGTTTGCGGACACTGTGGTTTTGCTCATGTGAAATCTCCTCAGGATGAATACTGCTTACATTCTGCCATTTATTGGCGACGTCCGGGACATCGTGCGACGTCAGCACAGGCGCGTTCGCTTTTGTTGCGTGACACACCTGCCGCACGCCCCGCGCCTGCCTACGTGGGGTCCTCGCCGCGCGACAGGCTGTCCCAGCTGTCAATCTCGTCTACGGGTTCGTTGGTGCTTTTCCGCCCTCGAGCACCCACATCGTATTTGGTCCGGGACGTCCAATGGCGGCCGGCCAACGGCAAAGCGACAGCGCAAACGGCCAGGAGGGCGCCCGCTACGATGGCCACCACAGGGAATGCCGTGGCGGCAGCGTCAGCCTGGCCGCCGGAGACGCCTGTCGCAGCTGCAATGGCGCCTTGGGCTGCACCCAGCGGGTCCAGCAGGACGGTCATTGCAGCAAGGATGATTCCGGCCGCTGACAGAACAACAAGGATGGCGATGATCCAGCGCGCAATTTTTCCTGCGATGGACGCGGCAAGTCCGCCGGCCAGGGCGACGACCGCCAGCGCCGTCACCGCAGTTGCAGCCTTGCTCCCTTGGACGTGAAGATCGCTGTTGGATGCTCCCGTGGGATCCAACTGCACCTCGATCCAGGTCTGCGTGGTGGCACCGAAGACTGCCAGGGCAAGGATGGTGGTGGCAAGGACCAGGGTGGATTTCCGCGCCCAGCGCGGCGGCTGCCTGACCGGAGAAGTTGAAGATGCCGTGCTCATGAGGCGGAAGTCCCGTCGTCGAGGACTTCTGTGTTTCCTGCCGCTTCAGCGGAGATGTTCTGCAGGGAGCCCGCAGTGTGGACCGCACGCAGGGGCGCTGCGGCCTTGTTTACCGTCTCCAAGGCTTCAGAAGGCTTGTGGGAATCGGCGACGATTCCACCCCCGGCCTGAACATAGGCGCGGCCCTCGCGGAGCAGCGCTGAGCGGATGGCAATAGCCATGTCCATGTCCCCGGCGAAGTCGAGGTAGCCCACCACGCCACCGTAGATGCCGCGTCGATGGGGTTCGAGTTCGTCGAGGAGGCGCAGCGCGCGTGGCTTCGGAGCCCCGGACAGGGTGCCCGCCGGGAAAGTGGCTTTAAGGACGTCATAGGCCTTCGCATCCGGGGCCAACTCCCCCACCACAGTGGAGACCAGGTGCATGATGTGGCTGAACCGCTCCACTTCCATGAACTGGGTGACGTCCACCGTACCGGCAACGCAAACCTTGGAGAGGTCGTTGCGCGAGAGGTCCACCAGCATCAGGTGCTCAGCGCGCTCTTTCTGGTCGGCCAGCAGTTCCGTCGCCAAGGCTTTATCGGCCTCAACGGTCTTTCCGCGGGGGCGTGAACCGGCGATCGGATGGGTGATGACTTCCTCGCCGGTCACCGTGACCAACGCCTCCGGTGACGAGCCCACGATCGAGTACTCGCGGCCGTCTGCGTCCTCCAGGCTGAACAGGTACATGTAGGGGCTGGGGTTGGTGTTGCGCAGGACGCGGTAGACATCAAGGGGATCGGCGGCGCACTCCATCTCGAAGCGGCGGGAGATCACCACCTGGAAAACTTCCCCGTCAACAATGGCTTCCTTGCCGCGGTCTATCGCTTCCAGATACCTGGCCTCATCCCAGCGTTCCTGCACGCTGGAAGCAAAGTCCAGGGCCGCAGTTTCCAGCACTGAAACCGGCTGGGAAACAGGAGTGCTGATCTGCTCCAGCAGTGCCTGCACGCGGGCAACGGCATCGTGCCACGCGTCATCCACGCGCTCGGAGCTGTCATCAAAGTTGATGGCGTTGGCGATCAGGAGGACAGTACCGTCCATGTTGTCGTGAACAGCCATGTCAGTGACCAGGTTCAGCGCCATCTCAGGAAGCTGCAGGTCGTCCTCGGGCGGGGACGTCAGCCGCTCCCAGTGACGGACGGCTTCCCAGCCGAGAAAACCCACCAACCCGGAGGTGAACGGCGGCAATCCTTCGAAGCGGTCCGTCTGCAGCGCGGCAATGGTGTCCCGCACAGCTTCGACGGGGTTACCGGAGACAGGAACACCAACGGGCGGCTCACCGATCCAGTGGGCCTGGCCATCTTTGGTGGTGAGGGTAGCGCGGGACTTCGACCCAATGAAGGAATAACGCGACCATGCGCCGCCGACCGCCGCGGATTCGAGGAGGAATGTTCCGGGCTGCCCCTTGGCCAGTTTCCGGTACAGGCCAATGGGGGTCTCGGCGTCTGCCAAGACCTTAAGGCGAACAGGAATGACACGGCTGTGGACGGCGAGTTCGCGGAACTCTTCCAGGCCCGGGCTGATGATTCCAAGGTCCTGCATGGCTATTTTCTCCGCCTTTTGTCTGAGGTGGTGCGTCAGTGGAAAGTAGTGGGTGCCTTAGTCGCGGTGGCCCGTTACGACTGTGAAGTCGCGACCATCAAAACAGGTCCGGGTTCCGGTGTGGCAGGCAGCGCCGATCTGGTCCACACGGATCAGGAGGGCATCGCCGTCGCAGTCAAGGGCGACAGACTTCACGAACTGTACGTGTCCGGAGGTGTCGCCCTTGCGCCAGTATTCCTGGCGCGAGCGTGAATAGAACGTCACGCGACCCGTGGTCATGGTGCGGTGGAGAGCTTCGTCATCCATCCAGCCAAGCATGAGGACCTCATTGGTATCGTGCTGCTGAACAATCGCGGCAACGAGCCCCGACGCATCACGTTTGAGGGCGCCGGCGATTTCCTGCGGCAAAGGACTCCCGGGGTCGCTGGAAAGCTCCGTGGCAGGAGTTGGACTGGGGGCGGACTGCTCTGACATCAGATCAAGTCTAGTGCCTTTGGCCGGAGCCGGATTCTGCGGCGGTTCCACTGCGCAAGAGCGCTCCGATCGTGCTAGTTTCACAAGTGATGCATTTCGTCGATCCTTCCCGAGAAGTCCTAGCCGAAACCCTGCTGGCGGCCGGACCTGACTCCCCCACGCTCTGCGAAGGGTGGCAGACGCGGGATCTTGCTGCGCATTTATATCTGCGCGAACGGAAAATCGCGGTGGGCCTCGGCCTGCTCATTCCAAGCCTCGGCAAAGCCTCCGAAAAAGCCACGTCCAAACTGGCAGCCAAGCTCAAGAGCCCGGATGCTTATGCCGATCTCATCAAGACTTTCCGGGCCGGCCCTCCGGCCCTCTCCCCCTTGAAGATCAAAGCCTTGGATGAGACGTCCAACCTCATTGAATACTTTGTTCACACCGAGGACATCCGCCGCGCCGGCGACCGTTGGGCCCCCCGCGCCCTCGATGAAGCCTATTCGGATGCACTCTGGGACGACCTCATCAAGCGGGCCGCGTTCCTGTACCGCGGCGTGGACCTCGGCATCGTCCTGGTTCGTCCTACCGGTCCGCGGCATGTAGCCAAGCGAGCCCCCGTGTCGGTCGCCATTGTGGGAGAACCCGGGGAACTTCTCATGCATGCGCACGGACGCACCAGCCAGGCCCTGGTGACCTTCGAAGGCCAACCGGACGCCGTCGCGCTGTTGCAGTCGGCCGACATCGGCCTCTAACTATTCATTGGGTTTAACGAAACAATGGAGAGTCACTTTCACAGTGACTCTCCATTGCTGTTAATCCTGAAGCTAGCGGACTTCGAAACCAGCGTCCCGAATCGCCGTTTTGACTTGGGCGATCATGTCATCCGGCCCGAAGTGGAACACTGAGGCCGCCAGTACGGCATCGGCCCCGGCTTCCACGGCAGGCGGGAAGTGCGCAGGCACTCCTGCCCCACCCGAGGCAATAATCGGGATGTTCACCGCAGCGCGGACCAAGCGGATCAGTTCGAGGTCGAAGCCATCTTTGGTGCCGTCGGCATCAATCGAGTTGAGCAGGATTTCCCCCACGCCCCGGTCCGCCGCTTCCTTGGCCCAGGCGATGGCGTCGATTCCGGTTCCGGTGCGGCCACCATGGGTGGTGACTTCAAAACCGGACGACGTCGGGACGTTACCTTCACGGGTACGGCGCGCATCCACCGAGAGGACCAGCACCTGGGATCCGAAGTGGCGGGTAATTTCGTCGATGACCTCGGGCCGCGCAACAGCCGCGGTGTTGATGGACGCCTTATCCGCACCAAAGCGGAGGAGTTTATCCACCTCGGCGACGCCACGGACGCCGCCGCCCACGGTCAGGGGAATGAAGACTTCCTCTGCCGTGCGGCGGACTACGTCAAAGGTGGTTTCGCGGTTGCCCGACGATGCCGTGACGTCGAGGAACGTCAATTCGTCCGCCCCGCCATTGTCATAGCGGTGCGCGAGTTCCACGGGATCGCCGGCGTCGCGGAGACCTTCAAAGTTGACGCCCTTGACGACGCGGCCTGCGTCAACATCAAGGCAGGGTATGACGCGGACGGCTACAGCCATGTGCTGCTCCTCAATTGTGCTGGGCCTGCTGTGTGAGGCGGGTCAGATGCGGCAGGCGTGGATGCTGCTGACCAGGATGGCGCGGGCGCCGAGGTCGTAGAGTTCATCCATGATGCGGTTGGTTTCCTTCTTGGGAACCATGGACCGCACGGCAACCCACTCGGAATCGCGCAGCGGGGACACCGTGGGCGACTCAAGGCCGGGTGTAAGTGCAGCGGCGTCTTCGACCAGATCCTTGCGGATGTCGTAATCCATCAGCACATACTGACGAGCCACGAGGACACCTTGCAGACGGCGGATGAGGATGTCGATTTCTTTGGCAGTACCGTTGGCAGCGCCACCGGAACCGGAGCGACGGATCAGCACGGCCTCGGACTTCAGGATGGGATCACCGAAGATTTCCATCCCGGCGGCCTTGAGGGTGTTGCCCGTCTCCACGACATCCGCGATCGCGTCCGCCACACCCAAGCGCACCGAGGATTCCACGGCGCCGTCCAGGCGGACCACCGTGGCATTTACGCCGCGCTCAGAAAGGTAGTCGCGCAGGAGGCCGTCGTAACTGGTGGCAAGGCGCTTGCCTTCCAACTGCTCGACGCCGGCGAAGTCGCCCACCGGACCGGCAAAACGGAAAGTTGACGGAGCAAAGCCAAGGGGAAGTATTTCCTCGGCTTCGACCTTCGCGTCCAGCAGGAGGTCCCGGCCGGTGATACCGACATCCAGGGTCCCCTGGCCAACATAGACAGCAATGTCCCGGGGACGGAGGAAGAAGAATTCAATGTCATTATCGGGATCGACCATGACCAGTTCGCGGGAATCGCGGCGCTGACGGTAACCGGCCTCGGACAACATTGCCGAGGCGGCTTCGGACAGGGATCCCTTGTTGGGGACTGCTACACGGAGCATTGGGAGACTTTCTTTTTGGAATGGAGGTTTTCAGGCACCTTGGCCACGCAGGGGGCTCCGCAACAGGCAAGCGGAGTGGCGTGGCTAGAGATGCTTGTAAACGTCTTCCAGGGTGAGGCCCTTGGCGAGCATGAGGACCTGCAGGTGGTACAGCAACTGGGAGATTTCCTCAGCGGCGGCTTCGTCCGATTCGTATTCCGCGGCCATCCAAACTTCAGCGGCCTCTTCGACCACCTTCTTGCCGATGCCGTGGATTCCAGAGTCCAGTTCGGCAACCGTGCGCGAACCTGCCGGGCGGGTCGCTGCTTTCTCACTCAGTTCTGCGAACAGCGTCTCGAAATTCTTCACGCCCTCCAGACTACTTGCTCCGGGGCGACTACCGCTTGTTGGGGCCTTGCATGACGAAGGGGATGTGAGTGACAACACACCCACATCCCCTCCGCGGCAAGAACTTCTAGCTGAACTGCTTCAATGTCACAGCGGTGGCCAGAGCAGCAGTCACCGCTTCGTGGCCCTTGTCCTCCTTGGACCCGGGAAGGCCCGCACGATCGATGCCCTGCTGCTCCGTGTCACAGGTGAGGACGCCGAAGCCTACCGGCACGCCGGTGCGGACACTGACATCGGTAAGTCCCGATGTCGCAGCCTGGCAAACGTAGTCGAAGTGCGGCGTTCCGCCGCGGATCACCACGCCAAGGGCTACGACGGCGTCGAAGTGCGGCGCGAGCCTGGCCGCGGCAACCGGAAGTTCGAAGCTGCCCGGAACCCGCAGCAGGGTGGGTTCGGCAATGCCGGCTTCCTTGGCTGCGCGAAGGGCGCCGTCAACAAGTCCGTCCATGATCTGCGTGTGCCAGCTTGCCGCCACAATGGCCAGCTTCAGCTGCGAGGTTTCCTCGGGGTTGAGGGTAGTGAGGTCAATAGTGGGTGCGCCGTGGCCGCTCATATTTGCGATGAATCCGTTCAGTCTTGGTTGTTGTCAAAGGGGGATGCCGGTGTCTTGCCGTTGCTGACGGGCTCGACTTCGAGTGCCAGCCGGTGGTCCATCCGGTCTTTCTTGGTCTGCAGGTAGCGCAGGTTCTGTTCGCGGGAAGGAACCTCTGTGGGAACCATTTCCACTACTGTTACGCCGGCTTGGGCAAGGCGGTTTTGCTTGTCCGGGTTGTTGCTGAGCAACCTGACCTCGTGCAGCCCCATCTCAGCCAGGATCTGACCAGCCGCAGTGTAGGAACGGGCATCCACGGGCAGGCCGAGCTGTTCGTTGGCCTCCACCGTGTCAAAACCGGCCTCCTGCAGGGCGTAGGCCTTGATCTTGTTGGCCAGCCCGATGCCACGGCCCTCTTGCCCACGCAAGTACAGCAGAGTTCCGCCCTCTGCATGGATGAGCTCCAAGGCGAATGCCAACTGCTCTCCGCAGTCGCAGCGGTAGGAACCGAACACATCACCTGTCAGGCACTCGGAATGCAACCGGACCAGCGGCGCGCGGCCACCTTTGGGCGGGTTCGGGGAACTCACGGCAAGGTGTTCGTGGCCGGTCTCAAGGTCAGTCCACGCTTGTGCCACGAAATCGCCAAAGGCAGTAGGTAATTGCACAATCGGCCCACCACTGACGGGGTGCGGCCCGGGGCCGGCGTGGTCACTGCTGCGTGTGGTCGATGCGGTCATCGCTTCTCCTCGTCCTCCTGTGAAACATGTGCCGTCTGGGACTCTACCGCTTCAACATATGACACCAGATCCTCGATGGAGATGAGGGGGCACCCATGTTCAGCGGCAAACTCGCGCAGGCTGTCCAGCCGCATCATTTCACCGTCGTCATGTACCAACTCTGCGATCACACCCACCGGAGCCAGCCCGGCAAGACGACACAGGTCCACGGCAGCTTCCGTGTGACCCGGACGTTCACGCACTCCCCCGTTAACTGCCCGCAACGGGAAAATATGCCCGGGACGGGTGATCGACGCCGGAGTGCTGGACGGATCTGCCAATATCCGCGCCGTCAAGGCGCGGTCCGTGGCAGAAATTCCGGTGCTGACGCCGATCGCTGCGTCGCAGGAAACGGTGTAGGCCGTTCCTTTGGCATCCTCGTTGATTTCCACCATGGGCGGCAGGACCAGGGCGTCTGCCCGCTCGCCGTCCAGGGGAACACAGATGACGCCGGATGAATACCGGATGGTCCAGCCCATGAGGGCCGGTGTGGCGTGTTCGGCGGCGAAGATGATGTCGCCTTCATTCTCGCGGTCTTCGTTATCCACCACGATCACAGCCTGGCCCGCGGCCATCGCCGCGATGGCCGCTTCGACAGGATCCAGCCCGGTGCGACGCGTAGCTGCAGGACTTGTCTTGGCGGGGGCGCTCATCGTGCACCGCCCTGACCCGGTGCGAAGGACAAAAGGCGCTCGGTGTACTTGGCCAGCACATCCACTTCGAGGTTGACGCGGCCACCAACAGGCTTGGCGCCCAGCCCGGTTTCCTCCAACGTCGTGGGGATCAATCCCACTTCAAACCACGGCGCCGCTTCGGCCGCGTCACTGACAGCCGTCACCGTCAGTGAGACACCGTCGACGGCGATCGAACCTTTCTCGGCAATGTAGCGTGCCAGCGGGGCCGGCACGCCGAACCGCAATCGATCCCAGTTGCCCAAGGGTTCGCGCTCCAGCAGCTCACCTACGCCGTCTACATGGCCCTGCACCACATGGCCGTCCAGGCGTCCACCCGCCGGAACACAGCGTTCAAGGTTCACCGTGTCTCCTGGCTCCAGCCCTCCGATGGTGGTCCGAACGAGGGTTTCGCCCATGACATCGACGCTGAAGTCCTGGCCTTCAATCTGCGTAGCGGTCAGGCATACGCCGTTGACGGCGATGGAACCGCCCAAGGGCAAGCCCTCGGCGGTAGTTGGCGCTTTCAGCCTCAATGTTGCGCTGGTATCGCCATCGTGCTCAATCCCCAGCACAGTGCCCTGTTCAGCTACGATTCCGGTAAACATCAGTGTCCTCCTGTGACGTGTTCCGCAGCTTCAGCCTGCGGGACCAAATTCTTTATATTGCTCGCGGCACCACGCGGTGACCGCAGGTGCAGCCGAAGATCGTTGCCCAGGATCCGTACAGCGCCGCCGCCGGCTTCATCCCAGGACCATTGCTGGGCATCGGCCAGAGTGGTGATGCCGAGGTCGTTCAGTGCCGGAGTGCCGGATCCAAGGAGCGTTGGGGCCAAGTAGACAATGAGCTCATCCACCAGGTCTGCTGCGAGGAACGTGCTCAGAATCGAGGACCCACCTTCCACCATGAGGTGCCGGACACCCTGATCGAACAGCATGCCCAAGGCCTCTGCAGGATCCCGGGTGGGAAGGTGGACAAAACGCCCGTCCGTTCCCCGAACTGCGGCATCTTCCGGGACTTCCCGCAGCCCCATGACGGCACGAATCGGCTGGTGCGCCGAGAGGCCGCCGTCCGGGGTTCGGGCCGTTAGCCGCGGGTTGTCGATCAGCACTGTTCCCGTACCCACCAGGATCGCGTCTATAAGTCCCCTCAGCCCGTGGTTATCCGCCAGGGACTCCGGACAGGAGATCCACTGGCTGGTGCCGTCCACGGCAGCAATTCTGCTGTCCAGCGTCTGGGCGATATGCAAGGTGACGAACGGGCGCTTGGCTGCAACGGCGTCGAACCAGTCACGGTTCAGGTCCAGCGCCTTCAGGCCTTCCAGCCCTGAGCGGACCTGAACACCGGCGGCTGTAAGCGTCCGCGCGCCGCCTGCGGCGGGATCATGGGGGTCATCGACGGCGTAGATCACCTTCGCGATTCCGGCGGCAATGATCGCCTGGGCGCAAGGTCCGGTACGACCCACGTGGTTGCAGGGCTCCAAGGTGACCACCATGGTGGTTCCCGCGGTATCGACGCCTTTCTCGCGTGCCTGGAAAATTGCGTCCGCCTCGGCGTGGGACGTCCCGGCACCCCGGTGATAGCCGGTTGCCAGCTGCTCACCCTCGGGGCTCAGGATTACTGCTCCGACCAGTGGATTCGCTCCGCGGGGACCTGCCAGGGCAGCGGCGAGTGCGGCGTCCATGGCAGCCCGCTCTGCGGCGGTATAAATCGTATTTGCACTGTTCACTGGGCAGCACCCGCTGATACGGCGACGGCGGCCGGGCTGGCGTTGTGGTCAGCCCTTTCACGCTTTTCAGCCCGCCACCACACAAAGAACCCTGTGAGGGTGAAGAAGCCGTAGAACAGGTACATGACCGCGCTGGCGTAGTAGCCGGCACTGAACAAGAGCGGAACGCCCACAATGTCCACTGCCACCCAGATCAGCCAGAACTCGGTCCATCCCCGCGCCATGCCATAGGTTGCCAACAGGGATCCCATGAAGGTCCAGGCATCAGCCCACACCGGCGGGTAGGAACCAAGGGCATCAAACAGAGGCGTCAGCGCCGCCGTGCCCGCAACCATGGCAGCAATCAGGGCGATACGGACTTTATTGCTGGCCCACCCCGGGACAATGGCGCGCCCCTGGCTGCTTGATTCCTGGCCGTGCTTCCATCGGTACCACCCATAAACGGCGACCGCTATGAACATGATCTGACGTGCAGCCTGACCCCACAAAGTAGCGGGTGCTGCTGCGCCGAAGACGTTACCCAGGAAGACCGTGAGTAGAAGAATATTGCCGAGAATGCCAATCGGCCAAGCCCAGACTTTGCGGCGCATACCGCCGAGGGCGCTGAGTAGCCCAAAGATGTTTCCAAGCACTTCGCGTAAGACAAGAGCAGATCCTCCAACGGGGATCTGTGCTTCGAAGAGCCATCGCAGTATGTCCATGCCGTTCCTTCCCAGTAAGCCGCGATGACTCCGGGGGTGTACGACAGCGCAATGCCGGGCGTCGCAAAAGGAACGCCCAAGGCATGACTGTACGTGCTTCTCCCATCCAGACTTTAACTGTCGGTACCGGAATTCCACCGGTTCAACCGTCTGCCATCGAGGGTCCAATTACTTGGAATCGCGATGGCTCGCGGGTCGCGGACTATAACCGCCGGTTCGGACTTACACCGACCCCGGAGCACGTATGTGTGTTGTTATTCTGCCACAACTACCAAGATGCCCGGGCTATTCCCGGGCCATCTTCGTAACATGTGGTGACGGTCGTCAAGCGAACGTTGCTGTGACAGCCTGTCCCGCTGCACGGAGGCGATCGATCGCCGCCGCGGGGTCCTGGTGCCCATAAACGGCCGAACCTGCCACGAACACATTGGCGCCTGCTTCTGCGGCCCTGATGATGGTTTCCTCGGTGATGCCCCCATCCACTTGGATGGCGACACCGATCCCGGAACCCTCTACTGCTGCCCGGGCACGCCTGATCTTGGGCAAGGTGATATCCAGGAAGGATTGCCCCCCGAATCCGGGCTCCACCGTCATGATCAACAGCATGTCCAACTCGCTGAGCATGTCCAGGTACGGCTCCACCGGCGTGGCCGGGCGCAAGGCCATTCCCGCTTTGGACCCCCGCGCACGCAATTCGCGTGCCAGCTTGACCGGCGCCATGGCAGCTTCGGCATGGAACGTCACTGAAGCAACGCCGGCGTCTGCGTACGCAGGTGCCCAGCGGTCGGCGTCGGAAATCATCAAGTGGGCATCCAACGGAACCGGGCTGACCGCCTGGATCCGCTGCACCACCGGCAGGCCCAACGTCAGGTTGGGGACAAAGTGGTTGTCCATGACGTCCACATGGACGGCATCGGCATTGCTGATCCGCTGCAGTTCCGCCTCAAGATTGACGAAATCAGCAGACAGGATGCTCGGGTTGATACAGCACTGAGACAAGGCAGCCCCTCTGGGTCGGTGGAAACAGAAAGCCGGATTCCGGCAGTTACGGCTTTTTGCGGATGATGGCCATGAACATGGCGTCCGTTTGGTGGACGTGCGGCCACAACTGGGCTGTTTGCTCATGACCGGCGCCCAAGCGGCCGGTGAGGCTGACGTCGTCGAGCGCCTGCCCGGCGTCGAGCAATTCCAGATCCGCACGTTTGGACATGACGTCACTGACAACAGCAGTGGTCTCGGCCGGATGCGGCGAGCATGTCACATAGGCAACCACGCCGCCGGGCTTCACGGCATCAATCGCGGACTTCAGGAGGTCGCGCTGCAACGGACCGAGGTCGCCGATGTCCTTGGGTGATCGCCGCCACCGCGATTCCGGCCGCCTGCGCAACGCCCCCAACCCACTGCAGGGAACATCGACCAGCACGCGGTCGAAAGCCTCCGCCTGCTCCGAACCGACCTCGCGTCCATCACCGGTCCGAACCGACCACGTGTCTTCCGGAACTGCCGACAATGCCTGCTGGACAAGCTTGGCCCTGTGCGGCGCGGGCTCGTTGGCCAACAAAGTAGCGCCGTCCCGGTGCGCCAAAGCGGCCAGGAGCGCCGCTTTGCCTCCAGGACCGGCGCACAAGTCCAGCCAGCGTTCACCTCCGGAAGAGGCTCCGCGAAGATCCACGCCGGCCAACGCCCGGGCAACCAACTGGGATCCGACGTCCTGGACACGGGTGGTGCCGCGGCGGACCGATTCCAGGCGGCCGAGATCACCGCCGGCGGACAGGGCGGAGTCTTCCACCAGTTCGCCTGCGGTGGCCCCGTTATCGAACGCCTCATCCAGGTTTCCCAAACCGGGCAAAGCCACAAGATTAACCACAGGAGCGGCGTTGTCCGCCTCCAGCAGGTCATCGATTTCCGACTTCGGGCGGCCGTGGTTGACCAATGACTGGCGCAGCGCGCGGACAATCCATTCAGGGTGGGCGTGCCGGAGCGCTGCGATCTTTGTTTCGTCAGTCTCGTTGGCCAGGAGGATGTCCAGCCACTCACCCATGCTGTGGGCGGTGACCTTGCGAAGGACCGCGTTAATCAGGGCTGACGGACCTGCGCCGATGACGGCGCGCGCCAAGCCAACGGTCTGGTCCAGTGCCGCGTGCGCCGGAACACGCATTGACAGTAACTGATGGGCGCCGATCCGCAAGGCATCCAGGATGGCAGGGTCCAACTGCTCAAGGGGGCGGTCCACGCAGCGGGCCAAAATGGCGTCATAGGTGCCTTGGCCTCGCAAAGCGCCGTAGCTCAATTCGGTGGCAAAGCCGGCGTCCCGGCGGTCCAAGCGGTGTTCCCGGATGCGGGCCGGGAGCACCAGGTTGGCGTAGGCATCCTCGGAAGCAACAGCACGGAGCACTTCGAACGCCACCAGCCGCGCCGGATCAGCCCGACGCGTACGCTGCGACGGAGCATTGTTGGTGAATCCCCGCTGGGGACCCCGGTTACGCTCGCGCCCCTGGGCGTTGCGCCGGCTTTCGCCGCGGTTGCCTTGTCCGCCGCCGTCCCGGTTCCCGCTGTTGTTGGGGCCTCGCCGGCCGGACTCACTCATTCGAATACCACTCTCTCAGGTGTTGCCAAGCCGCGGGCCCAGTCAGCCGACGACATCATTTTCTTACCTGCCGGCTGGATCCTGCAAAGCTCAACGGCATGGGATCCGGTGCCAACAAGAACAGTCTTTCCATCCACCCTGATACTGCCCGGAGCCAAGTCCTTGACGTCGGGACGGAGCTTCACTGGTTCAAGCTTGACTCGCTGGCCGTCCAGCGTAGTCCATGCTCCCGGCTCGGGTGTTACACCACGGGCACGACGATTGATGGCGAGGGCAGGCAGTTGCCAGTCCAGGCGGCCATCCTCCAGTGTCAGTTTGGGCGCCAGGGAGACTTCCCCGGTTTGCGGCTGGGGGGCAGCCTGCCCGGCGTCGATCGTCGAAAGGGTCTGGCTGAGCAGCACGGCCCCGCTGATGGAAAGGCGCTCCAGCAGTTCCCCGGCAGTATCGTCCGCTCTGACAGCTTCTGTGAGGGTACCGAAGACGGGCCCGGTATCGAGGCCTTCTTCCAACTGGAACGTCACGGCACCAGTAATTTCGTCGCCGGCAATGATGGAGCGCTGAACGGGGGCAGCGCCCCTCCACGCAGGCAGGAGGGAGAAATGAAGATTGACCCACCCATGTGTCGGGACTGACAAAGCCGGTTTCGGAACAATTCCACCGTAGGCAACAATCGCGGCAACATCGGGGGCAATCTCCGAGATCCGGGCCGTAGTGTCCGCATCTACTTTGGCGGCACGGATGACCTCGATACCCAGTTCCGTTGCCCGCGCCGCGACCGGCGATGGCGTCATGACCCGCTTCCTGCCTACCGGTGCGTCCGGGCGCGTCAGGACAGCAACGACGTCGAATCCTGCTTTGACCAAGGCATCCAATGAGGGGACGGCCACGGCGGGAGTTCCTGCGAAAAGGACCCTCACTCCGGAACTCCGAAGCTGCCGCCACCAAAACTTGATCCCACGCTGGTGGCACGCTGGGACGTGGTCTTCTCCGTAATGGCGTGGTAATTGGCGTTTCGGATGGCGCGGAGAGCTGCCTTACGGTCCTCCCCTTCCAATCTGTCCGTGTACAGAATGCCGTCCAGGTGATCGGTCTCATGCTGGAAACACCGGGCAAGCATGCCCTCGGCTTCCACTGAGACCGGGTTGCCGTTCACGTCGACACCGGTCGCCTTGGTTTTCCGGAAACGGCGCACCGGGAAGCCCAAGCCGGGAATCGAGAGGCACCCCTCTACTTCGTCCGGCTGGAAGTCGTCGCTGTTCTCCAGGACAGGGTTGATGATGTGGCCTTCCACTCCCCCGATCCGGTAGGTAAAGACGCGCTGGCTGACGCCGATCTGCGGTGCAGCCAGGCCGGCACCTTCGACGTCTTCCATGGTTTCGGTCATGTCAGCTACCAGCTTGGCGAGCTCCGGACCGAAATCGGTGACAGGGTCCGCTACGGTGCGCAACACCGGATCCCCGATGATTCGGATACTCAAAATTGCCATGCTGTCAGTCCTCACTATCGTCCAACCCGGCCCCGGGTGTTGCGGAGCCTAAGCCAGTTTAGTTGAGTCCATCGCCGCTGCCGCTGTTCGCGGCTCCGGCACCAACCGCCGCGAACACGGGCGGAGCGATGGGCAACAATGCCTGTCCTGCCGCAGTGACGTCTGCCGACATTTCCCAGACACGCCGAAGTGCGCAAAACTTCCACCAATGATGCTTAAGGATCTCCGGATTGGCCCGCATCGGCCGCACTTCAGTTTCTCCGATGGCCACAGCGAGCAGCATGGGGTTATCTCCGTACTTCCACGGCTCCCATTCACCAGCCACGGGATCCACCAGGCTTTCCTCGGCCTTCATTCCGGCGGCGAGCTGCATGACCACTTTGTCGTCCAGGGCCTTGACCGTTCCGTCCCTGGTGGTGCCCTTGGTCTTGTAGTCGATCAGGCAGATACGCCCGTTGATCCGGGCTACAAGGTCAAGTGTCCCGGCGTAGCCCACCGTCTTGTTCCACACGGTGATCTCCGGGGCCAACGGCTCAACCCTGTAAAGCTCCCACCATTCGTCAAACCGGGCGGCGAAGGCCTGCTCACCATGGGCTGCGAGATCGTCCCGGCATTCCTGCATCCGGTGAGGGCGGCCCAGGGCACGCAGGGCCACCTGCTCGCAGTAGGTGTGGACCCGGTCACCGCGCTCCGCCGCCGCATCGCGGTAAATCTCCGCCGCTTTGGCGGCCTTGCTGATGGCCTGCCGGGTCTTGGCCGGACTCCCCAGAATTGCTGGAAGCTCCGGATCCGCAGCGAGGCTGCTCGCACCCATGTAACTGAACCAACCATCCAGCGAGTGTGCCTGTTGACCAATCACCGTAGTGATGGAAGGCACCGAAAATTGCTCCGTGGTGGAGCGGGCATACATCCGGCCGTATTCAGTAGCATGGGCAAGCAGTGGAGCAGTCATATAAAGACTGTGTCATACAGGACCGACAGAATTCTCCGCCGGGAAGATCATTGCGAGTTGCTCCGGGGACAGGCGGGCCAGCTTCCCCGCAAGGATCGGAGCCGTCTCCGCCAGTTCTTTGCAAGGTAACTTGGGGCCAGGCATGATTTGGGGCCTTTGGGGTTCATGATCAGCGTGCACGTTGACGAAGTGCCCTGAAGAAGGGTTTCGTGACGGAAAATCCTCGCTGGATTGCACCGAGGTACTGAACAGCACGGCCTCCGGCAACGAACCCGGATCAGCTTCGCCGGGATGCAAGCCCTGGATCAGAAGGTGTTCACGAACGTCGTGGACGTCATCCCACTGCCGCTGAAAATGTAAGTCATCGTCGTTTCTTTGTTCGGGTCGCTGCGCGTCACTCCTAAACGGAACTCGAGCGCTCCCGGGTCCACCGCCGTGCTGCTGCACTGTAACGCTGGAATGTCATCGTCTTCCTTCTTACAGTCCCAGCCGGATGGCTCAATCACCTTCCCCGGGATCATTCCGGCTCCCTCAGACAGGCTGAAGGTCACCTCAGCAGATGCAAGCATCCTCTCCTCGCCAAGACGGAAGACGATTTTCACGTTCACGTCGGAAGCCGTGGTGCCTGGTTCGGCCGAAAAGTCGGCCGCTACATCCGGCGTGGAATTGGTTCGGGTCGGGGTTGGAGAAGGGGGCGTGGACGTGGGCGACGACGTTGGACTGCCCGACGTCGTCACACCGGGGGTGGCGGACGGGGACGGTGCAGGTGATGGCGGCGCCGGAAGAAGAGGCGGTATCGACGACGACGAAGGGGCAATGCTCGGAAGGACCCGCGGCAAGGACGGCGGGTCCTCGGGCAAGAGGGTTCCTGGCAGAGCAGGGCCGGAGGGAGTGGGCTGTGGCCGGAATACCACCCAGATCGAAGGAAGTGCCGGGACCGTGCCGGTCACTCCTGGATGTGGTCGGCCCCCTTGGCCGGGGATGGCCGTTGGACCCAGTGTTGGGGTTGCGACTGGTCCCGGCACTTTCCGGGACGGCACCGTCTGGGCCGTTTGGGTCTCCGCCGCAAACATGCCGGCAGCGCCCATGGCTACGATTGCTATAGAGCTCACGCCGGCCGCCACCAGCACTCCAACAGCCACCTTCACGGGCAGAGCCGTCCCGCTTAAGGCCGCACCAGCTTTGGAAGTCACACCAGCAATACCGGAGGCTGATGCCAAGGCTGGAATCGCGGAACTGAAGGCCATTCCTGTCATCAAGGGGAAAAGCACAGACCTCATCGCCGATTGAACATCGTGGAGGTCCAGCAACAGGGCCGTACACTTTGAGCACCCCTCCAAATGGGCCTGAACCTTCCGCTCGGATCGTGGGCTGAGTCCCTTGCGGGAATACACTCCGAGCTGGGAAGAGTACTCCTCACAGTCCTCGCCTACAGAGGTTGCGACATGATTTTGCAGGTAGGCCTGACGCAATCCTTCTCTTGCCCGCAGGGCAAGAGCGGAAACGCCGTTTGGGCTGAGCCCGAGCATCGGCGATGCCGCCCTGGGTTTCATGCCTTCAATATCGACGTACCATAAAACGGCCTGCCACCGTTCCGGCAAGGACTTGAAAGCTTGGGCCACTGCCGCTGTTTCGAACTCAGCCAGGACCGAATCCTGATGGTAATGCGCACTATCCAGAAGATAGGACTCATCAGTGGGCCGCGTTCGTGAACCCGAACGGTTGGCCCTGTAAGCCGTTCTACGGACCGCTGTCAGTAAATAGGCGCGGAAGAAGGTATCCGGCCCCTTACCCTGGGTCAGCGATTCCAGCACTGATGCAAAAGCGTCTGCTACAACATCATCAACATCAGCACGGTTATCCACTTGGGCAGCGGCGACGTGCCTCGCCATGACGCGGTGTCGTCCATAGAGAGCATCAAAGGCCACGGTGTCACCGGAGCGCACTTGCTCAACGAGTTGTTCATCGCTTACATCCGCTCCCGCCAGGTCCACACCAGCACTACCGTGCCGCCCAATACCCGGTCTTGGATCCGCCCCCATGGCGCTGCCTACTGACGGACACGACAAGATGAACGGATACCCGGAGCAAAAACAATTTCCGGGACGGGAGAGCCACGCTGCTGCAGCCCTCGCGCGGTCGCCATGTCCAGGGACCGTGCTCCATCACCCAGACTAGAGGGGTCACTCCGTCAAGAAAATAGCGAGTCGAAGTTTCCTTCCCTTTGCTGAGTCGGAGCAGCGACTGATAGAGACGGGAACCGGAAGTAGCAACTCCCGCGAGCCACAGATGTACCGAGCCGTCCCGCACGTAAGCTTGTCCCGAAAGGGGACCTCCGTGAATTCACCAAAGACCTGCGTAGTCATTGAGGACGATGCTGATATCCGCGACCTCATAGCGCTGATCCTCACTGACGCCGGCTTCGAGGTCCACGCCTGCGAAACAGGGCATGACGGGGTGGTCGAAGCCGAACGACTCAACCCGGACCTCATCACTCTTGATGTGGGTCTCCCTGATATGGATGGCCGCGAGGCTGCACGCCTGATTGCCGCCGTTTCACAGGCCCCGATATTGATGATCACAGCTTTCGCTGAACTGGATGATGAACTACACGCCATCGCCTCCGGAGCCACGGCATACCTCATTAAGCCATTCCGTCCCCGCCAACTACGCGAACTCGCACTGCAACTGAGTCCCCAGCACACAGCCTCGAGCACCGTCCAGCCGAATCCGTGCAGCCAGTCCTGAAGGACATGCCGGGCGAGTGATTCCCGGTACGCGCACTGGAGTGCTCCCTCGGGAAGTACTCCAACGAGAATTGGGCGTCGATTCCGGGCTTGTTGCCTCGCGGGTCCTGCCTGTGCCAACCCTCTTCGAGGTCGATCGCTACGAGACCGTGCAGGACATGGCCGCCGTCTTGGCCCGCCAGGAGCTGATAGCACAAGCCTGCAGGGATGCCTTGGCTCCTGAGAAGCGCAGCGAGGAGGTTCGACTTGGCGTAGATCTTTTCCGAGCGCCACGATCGCTGGATGGCACGAGTTTCATATTCCGCTTCTGAGGACCTCGCGCCGGCTAGTGGAAAGCACTCCGCCGGGACCCCACGACGATTGCCGAGAGAAAAGCTCACGCCCGACTCCGCTGAACCCAACCCCGCCAGCCAAGCCCGTCGTTGTATTTGATGTTCGTGAACGGCGCGCCGGCAGCATCGAGACGATCTGCTTCCACAGCAAATACGTTGTCAAGTTCAACGCATGTAAGCCTGACTATTCCGCCGGGGAAAGGGTTGTAGGTATAACTCGGGCCCATCATGATGTACGTTCCAGCGGCATCAATCTCATTGATGGTCAGCGGCGCCTTGCGCACAGCGTCGCCCAGCGGCTTGCCATTGGCCAGAATCCAATTCTGGGCAATGGCACTATGGGGCGTGTCCGGTGCGAGAATTCCCTTTACGCGTGTCCCATCGTATCCATCGGAGTGCGTCACGGAGATGTTGTTGGCCAGTGTCCCAAACGTGGCATCGACACTAAGCGCATAGGCCTGTTGGCCCAGGCCTACCCCGGCCTGTTGACCCGCAGTTCGCGAGGTGACAGAGAGATTGTTGTACTTGGACTTCCCCACCAACCTCACGGCAGGATGGTCCGCCGGAGTTGGTTTCGCCGAAGCAGCACCGCCGTTCCACGCGGCGTCGTTGGCAAAGTTGTTCGGAACCTGGCCCCATCCATCCGGATTGGAGATCTTGGCTATGTCAGCGATCATGTTGTTGGCAACCGACGCGATCTGGCCGTTGACGCTTTCTGCGTCCTCAAGCCAAAAACCTTCGCCTCCGCAGTTCTGGGCTTCCGTCGACGAGAATTCGCAGCAACCACCGATGATCTTGTAGCCAATCGAAGCTCGCCGCACCTTCACCCCGCCCCCGCCGATCTGCCACCGATCAAGCACCTGGCCGCACCAGAAGGCCTTCGTGTTGGTGAATCGAGTCGAGCCGTTCTGTTGCAGAAATCCGTGGTACTCGGAATTGGCTACGGTTACTTCACTCAAGTAGGTGTCATAACCCACGGTGAACCCGTTGCCGCCGGCATTCTGGGACACGACGTTACGAAAACGTATTTCACCGCCGACCTTGTTGGTCATGGCGGCACTGCCATAAGGGTTCACGATAAAGATGTTCTCAAAGCTGGAGTACGTATCTCCATACGGGGACGCGTTAGGCGCAGTGTAGTCGGGGACCATCAGTATTCCGTGCGAGTTGTACTGCCAGTTGTCAGGATTTGCCGGATGACGGTTGGCCAGGTTTCCGGGGTCCCTAGGGCTCAACAGGTCAACACCAGGTCCCGAAAAATTCAATGCCTCCGGGAAACTCTGCCCCCAACGGTTGCCGTTAATCCTCAGATCGCGAACATCGTGGTAGTTGCTTCCCGGTTTATTGACAAAGACAGAACAGTTGGCGCCGTCCATCAACATGAAAGTAGTTTTGTTCCACCCCAACCCCCATATTGCAACCTCCGACAACATAACTATGGGCTTCTTCACGCCATAACCAACGAGTTGATTCACGTCGCCCTCGAAAATGGCAATGCCCCCACCCAGAGTCGCGACCTGCTGGAGAAACGCATTAATCTCATCCGACTGGTCAATGGCCACAGTGTCGAGGGGCGCTCCGACCGCCTGGACATTGGGCTTCCCCTGCATCCCCCTGCTGTATCTTCTGCGATCGGTTTCCGAGAGGTCCACGGTAATGATCGGCATTGTCGCGCGGGGAAGGATTCCAAAGTCCGAAGCGTAGTAGACCCGTTTGGCGTTCTTCGTCACAGCAGTAGCAGCAGCAGCGGGCGCTGTTCCCGCGAAAGCTGCTCCAGCAACCAAAGCAAGCCCACCGCCGGCCATCAGAGAACGTCTTCCAATCGTCGATTCCACAGTCTCTCCGCTTCTCGGCATGCGCAGTGACGGAAGCCTTCTCCCAGATGAGAGCCTGTGATCCACGTCGATTAGTTGCCTGCCTTTTATCTTTCAGTGGCGCACCAAGGCCGATCGTGACGTGGTTCACGACCGTTCTGTCGAAAGGACCTTGAACGAATCGGTCGTACTTCTGCCCGTCCCGCCAAAGGACACAAACCCAAAAAGTCACGAAGACTGCCGCAATGCGCGGGGTGACCCATAGGGGTAGCAGCTCTGGGTCCGCGGCTTCAGCCATTTTCTTTTGGCACCAGCTTGAACTACCCGCTAAAGACTGCCTCAGGATCTACCCCCCGCCCCGATGCACGGCCACACCTAGGGCTCCACCACCGCAGAAAGTCACTGGCCCTGAATCAGATGCTCAGCGAATCCTTGATGCCTGGCTGCACGTGACGAAGCAGAGCTGAAGATCGATCAAGCTGCGGCTAATTAATGCATGAAGGCCTGCGGCAGCATCAGTGACGCGTTCGCCTGCCCCGGCGCCCCATGATTCGTCAGAGGTCTTCTTCCCGAAGCCGTTCGCGAAGCTCAAGTTTTGTCCTCGTCGGCCATCCAGCGTCGGTGTACTTGCGTTTGACACGTTCCAGGTATTCCCTGGCCGTTCCATAGGCCACGCCCGCTTGGCGGGCCGTCGCGGCCAGAGTGGCGCCGGAGGCGTAAATACGAAGCACCGTGGATTCCTGGGCAGAAAGTCGGGGCCGCTGCGGCCGCGCGTCGGTGCTGAGCAGGAAAGCCAGTTCCGGGCTGACTGCGAGGTCGCCTTGGGCCGCCGCCCGGATGAAGTCAACCAGGTTGGGCAAGTCATTGTCCTTGGTGATGTAACCGGAAGCACCCGCTTCAATGGTTGCCAGCACGTGTTCCTGATCAGGAATGGTTGAAACCACCAGAATCGCCGCTCCGGTTTGGAGTAACTCCCGAACATTGTTGCCGGGATTGCTCCCATCCCGAAGATTCAGATCCAGCAATATGACATCAACGACCACCTTTTCCTGAAGATACTCGGCCACGGTGGACGCCATCCTGACCAGCAGTACATCCTTCAAAGGTTTCAGCCACGACGCAAGGCCCTGCAGGAGCATCCTGTCATCATCAATCGCGCCAATCCGGACAACACCGCTCATGCCGGCCACCTCAATTCCACGCTGGTCCCTTGCCCGGCTTGGCTCTCAACGACCGCGCTACCCCCAATTTCCGACATTCTTGCAATAATCGAACCGCTCAGTCCAAGTCCGGGTGAGTTTGTGCCCATGTCGAATCCCCGCCCACGATCCGTCACGGTGACTGTGACTCCGCCATTTCCGGCCGGATCGCCTCGCCCTGTGACCCACGCCTGGCTCTGTCCGGAATGCTTCAGGACGTTGTTCAACGCCTCCCGGCTGGCATCCCGAATCGTCGCGACAACCTCATCGGGGACGGTTGCCGGCATGTCGGCAACCTGGTGGTGGACCCTCAGGCCGAGTACCGCTTGTTCCCGGCCGAGAGCCGCAAGTTCGCCTTGGAGCCTGTTTACTGCTGACCGGTCCGCCGAGGAGATGATCGAGCGCAGATACTCCGCGTCAGCTGCGCAGCGACGTTGGACCAGAGGGTCCGAAGCATCGAGACTA
The DNA here is from genome assembly GCF_054161505.1 of Arthrobacter sp. R3-55. Taxonomy (NCBI): domain Bacteria; kingdom Bacillati; phylum Actinomycetota; class Actinomycetes; order Micrococcales; family Micrococcaceae; genus Arthrobacter; species Arthrobacter sp. R3-55. Next base: position 2,790,149 of record NZ_CP096423.1, read on the forward strand.
CCCCGGGCAAGTGCGCTGAGGGTAGAAAGAACAGTGTCGTGCAACGTTCGGTATTGCCTGGTCCGTTCGCTGCCTTGCGCCTCCGCTGAGCGGCGCCACATAAGAGCTTCCTCCAATGCCTGTGCGGCGTGGCCGGTACTCGCCCGCAATACGCGCATCCGGTGTCCCATTAGTGCTCCCACGGCGGCCAGGACAAGAAGCATGACCAGGGTGGAAAAATAGTTTGCCACCACTGCGGGATGTTGCGACATGGCAACGGAGGCGCCTGCACCAATACCGGCTGACAGCATCAACCAGGCCAGGAGAACCTGCCGCACCGGAAACAATAGCGCCACCGAAAGCATGCTTCCCAGCGCCAATGGAACCGCGGAATTTGACCAGCTCAAAGCGTCCCAGGAATAACATGCCAGTCCTGCAGCGACGGCAGCACTGGCATTAATGGAAACGTCGGCCCACAGTGACCATACCGGAATGTCATTGCGGCTGAGCACGATAGTCACCCAGATCAACGACCAAAGGGTTTGAAGAACCATAGTGACCGTTGCCAAAGTCTGGTTTTCAATGCCGGCAGTCAGTCCGAGCAAAATGCATGCCGGCCACAGCAATAGCTGAGCTAACCGCAGGACAGCAATACCCTGTATCAGGAACTTCCGGTCCCGCATCATTGCATCCCTCGCCGCTGCAAGGATCTCTTCCCCGGTTTTGTCCATGGAACGCAATGCTACCCATGGCCGTCCCCGCATGCTGTCGGCAGTTCTGCTGACAGCACTTTTCCCGACATGACAGCACTGGCCGGAACTGCGATGGTTACCTCACAACACTAACGGTGCGGCCCAACGGAATAGATCAAGGAATAAGCAATCATGGAACGATTCGGTTACCGAAGAATCTTGGTGGCCTTGCCATTAGTCCTGGCCAACGCAGGAGCAGCCGTTGCTCTTTCTGCATGCGGAGCCGGCGGCGCGCCGCTCGGAGCAGCCGCAGCGGACGCGCCTGTCAGCCCCTCACCCCAACTGGATTCATCAGGCCCCGTGGAACCCACGCCACCAGCTTCCGCCGCGGCCAACTCCAGTCCCGAACCAGAGGTCATCATCCCCACCGCGGGACCAGCAGCGCTACAGGTGTCCAGTGGAACAACCCACACGGTCACAGGCGAGATTGTCACCGCCGAATTGCACTGTTCAGGTGGCGACGTTGTTGTCGAAGGAACAGGAAATACTGTAAAGATTTCCGGTGACTGTACCTCAATCAGCGTCATGGGGAACTCAAATACGGTTCAGGCCTCAGATGCCGCAAGCATTCACATCGACGGTGTCGGAAACTTCCTGACCGGAGGCACGTTTGAGAACGTGACCATCCTCTCGGGGCCCAATTCGATGCACAACCGCAGCACAGGTGTGCTGACCATGGAAGGCCAAGGCAACGGGGTCAAAACCGGCCCGCTGAAGAATGCCAATGTCAGCGGTACCTCGAACTCGGCTCGCTACGCCGGTGGCGCCCCCATCACTTCGGTTACAGGTATTGGGAACAGCGTAAGCCCTCATTAGCTGCCGCCTGCCCGCAGACAAAACACCAGCGCTATCACAGTGCTTATTGGATTCCCGCTACAAGAAGGAGAACCACCTTGAAGAAGACCAAAGGTCCCGCCATTATTGCCCTGGCGGTATCCATAACTTTCGCCCTGGCAGCATGCGGCGCGGGAGGCAGCCCGGCAGGCCCAAAATCCAGCCCCACGAGTTCGGGGCCTGCAGCCTCAGAGAAAACCGAAACAGCCGGGACGTCCGCACCGCCACCGGCAAAGACCATCACGCCACCCGAGACACAGGGTGCACTGAGTTCGTTGCCGAATGGCGGCCAGTGGCTGTACGCCCTCAAGCACGAATCCACAAGGCCTGTGGGCGAAACCACTGCAGTCCTCGAAGGTGATGCATCGGGTACCCTTTACGCCAATTCAACATCCCAGTTCATGGGTTGCGAGGGAACAGCCGACGAGACAAGCTACCAACTTGATGGGGCATTCAGCATCCTGAAAGCCCAAGTGGGTCTTCGCACGGGCACCCCCGCAGGAATCAAAGCCATTGTTGATGTCTATGTCGACGACGCACTCATCAGCCGCCTTCAAATCGACAGCGACGGCGGCGCGCCTCTGCAAGTTGTTCTCACAGGAGGCCAAAGGCTGACTTTCAGTGTCTCAAAAGGCACAGGCGAGTGCTCATACTCCGAGCAAGGCTACCTCGTCTTCGGTGATGCCCAAGTTTCCTGACCCTGGTGTCCATACTCGGTCGGGTCGGGGGCCACAGGCTCACGGCTGCTCTCCAGCCGCTGACTCGATGGCGATATTCAATAGCACCAGATTGAAGTACACGCTGCGGCTGTCCCCGGAATCAAAACCCCCGAGCCGATGAACCGCCACAGCTCAGCCTCGGGCAAAAGCCGTTACGTTGCTGATCCGCAGAGCAGTGGATAGCCCGGAAACCAAGAAACCCCCGGAATTCCGGGGGTTTCTGTTGGGTGGGCGATACTGGGTTCGAACCAGTGACCTCTTCGGTGTGAACGAAGCGCGCTACCACTGCGCCAATCGCCCGGGTGCATAGAAAACACTAACCGACCACGGCCTGAATGCAAAACCGATCAGCTCCTCCGCGACGGCAACGAACTACACGGGTGGAATTACACTCGTGAAACTCCCCGCAGACCGCGGAAAGACAAGGATCCAGCCGTCTCCGAAAGCAAAAATCAGCGCCCGATTTGGAGTTTGCAACATCCTCCTATAGAGTTTTTACTCGTCGGAAAGCGACGGAAAGCCTGCAGGGCTGGCCGTCGAAACGACACTGCGGACGTAGCTCAGCTGGTAGAGCACCACCTTGCCAAGGTGGATGTCGCGAGTTCGAATCTCGTCGTCCGCTCGCAAGGCACTGTCAAGGCAAGAATTCCCCGGAATCCTGCTTACACGGTGGGTTGGCCGAGAGGCGAGGCAGCGGCCTGCAAAGCCGTATACACGGGTTCGAATCCCGTACCCACCTCGGTGAAAACCATGTCTTCCAGCTGTCGGCTGGATGCATGGGCGATTGGCGCAGCGGTAGCGCGCTTCCCTGACACGGAAGAGGTCACTGGTTCGATCCCAGTATCGCCCACCAGAACAAGGCAACTTGTTTGTTGTTGAAGGCCAGGAATCATCCTGGCAGGCAACATGTGCGGACGTAGCTCAGCTGGTAGAGCACCACCTTGCCAAGGTGGATGTCGCGAGTTCGAATCTCGTCGTCCGCTCTCCTTTGAGAAGGACCCGGAAACGGGCGATTGGCGCAGCGGTAGCGCGCTTCCCTGACACGGAAGAGGTCACTGGTTCGATCCCAGTATCGCCCACCAAAACAAGGCAACTTGTTTGTTGTTGAAGGCCAGGCACCAGCCAGGCAGACAACATGTGCGGACGTAGCTCAGCTGGTAGAGCACCACCTTGCCAAGGTGGATGTCGCGAGTTCGAATCTCGTCGTCCGCTCCAGGATAAAAAAGCAGCTCCCCGGAGCTGCTTTTTTTGTGCCCAATTTCTCCAATCCATCGATTCATTACGTCAACTAACTGATACCCCTCAGAAGAATTCGCTTTATCTAATGTGATTCGGCTCGCATAATGTACTGCGAGCTCATCACCGTTCCACGCCAACTGGCAGGAGTACCCCCATGAATCAACAGACGGCTTCCAATTCCGTCCTCAGGCGCAAGCCGATCGACGACATCGAGGAAGAAAACAAACACAGCGGACTATTCAAGAGTCTTGGCCTCTGGCAACTAACAGCCATCGGCGTTGGCGGAATCATCGGCGTCGGGATTTTCTCCCTGGCCGGCCTTGTAGCCCATGGCAGCGAAGGTACCCCCGGAGTAGGTCCTGCGGTACTGATTTCCTTCCTGATCGCCGGCCTGGCTTCCGGCGCAGCCGCGCTTTCGTATGCCGAGTTCGCTGGAATGATCCCCCGCGCCGGCTCGGCCTACACCTACGGCTACGTGGCCCTTGGCGAAATCATCGGCTGGTTCATTGGATGGGATCTGCTGCTGGAATACATCGCCATCGTGGCAGTGGTGGCCATCGGCATCTCCGGCTACTTTGATGCTTTCCTCTCCGGCATCGGCATCGACATGCCGACGTGGATGACGTCCACTGCCGACGAGGGCAAGGGCGGCATCATCAACCTCCCGGCGATCCTGGTCTGCCTTCTGGTCACGTGGATCCTGAGCCGTGGAACCAAGGCCTTTGGCCGGTTCGAACTTGTAGCGGTGGCCATCAAGGTCATCCTGATCCTGTTCATCATCGGCTTGGGCATTTTCTACGTCAACGCCGAGAACTACAACCCGTTCATGCCCAGCGGCTTCGGCCCGGTCATCGCCGGCGCCGCAACCGTCTTCTTCGCAGTGTTCGGCTATGACGCCATGAGCACAGCGGCCGAAGAGGCCAAGGATGGCAAGAAGCACATGCCCAAGGCCATCATCTTGTCCTTGATCATCGCCATGCTCCTGTACGTAGCTGCCACGCTGGTCCTGACCGGTATGCAGAACTACAAAGACATCAACCCCACCGCCGGCTTCGCATCGGCGTTCCAGGGGGTTGGACTGCCCGTCATCGCCACCATCATCTCGGTGTTCGCGGTACTGTCCATCCTGACCGTCATGCTGACCTTCCTGCTGGGCGTCACCCGCGTGTGGTTCTCCATGAGCCGCGACGGCCTGCTTCCCGGCTGGTTCGCCAAAACGGACCGGCACGGCACGCCACAGCGCGTCACGTGGATTGCCGGCGTCGCTTCAGCATTCCTCGCCGGCGTCTTCCCCATCAAGGAAGTAGCCGACCTCACCAACATCGGCATCCTGGCCGCCTTCGTGGTGGTCTGCGTTTCAGTGATTGTTTTCCGCTACACCAAACCCAATGCTCCGAGGACGTTCCGGTTGCCGCTCATGCCGATCGTCCCTGCCTTCGGCGTCTTGGCCTCCGCCTTCCTGATGTTCCAGCTGCATTGGGAAACCTGGGCCCGGTTTGGTGTGTGGCTGGTCATCGGCCTGGTGATCTACTTCGCGTACGGTCGCAAGCACTCACTCATGAACCCGGACAGCCCCCGCCACAAGGTGGAAAGTAAGCCCTTGGCGTAGTTTGTCCACAGCCCCGCATCTAACCCTTGGCACCCCTGACAAGTGGTGTTAGGGTCGGACGCGGAGGAGCGAACTGGCTCCGCGAAGGAAGGGAGGTGCCCGTGGGTTTAATTGACGACCTGAAGGGCAAGGCTCAGGGTCTCATTCAAGGCAACGAAGAAGCCATCAAGAATGGCATCGAAAAGGCCGGGAATTTTGTGGACGAAAAGACGGGCGGCAAGTATGCCGGTCACGTCGACAAGGTCCAGAACGCCGCTTCCGACTTCGTGGCCAAGAACGACGGTCAGCCTGGACAGGCTCCCGTCACGGATGAGCCGAAGCAGCCCTAGCTGCCTGAGCCGCCGTACCAGATACGTCAAGGGGGCACCGGTCCCGCCGAGAGGCGCCACCGGTGCCCTTGGCGTTTAACCATCGCACGCCGCGGGTCGGGTACGTTGGACTTTATGCCTTCTGCCGCCCCGCCAACAACGCACCACAGCTCCAACCGGGAGACACTTGGACCGCCGATCACCGCCGGTATCGTTACAGCTTTGGTGGGATTCACGTCATCATTCGCGGTAGTCCTTGCGGGACTGCAGGCTGTTGGCGCCAATCAAGCCCAGGCATCCAGTGGGCTCCTGGCGCTCACCCTGACCTTCGGCCTGGGCATCCTGTGGCTGTCCTGGCGGTCCAAGATGCCGGTGACACTCGCTTGGTCCACACCCGGGGCGGCCCTGCTCGCCTCCGCTGGAGTGGTCGACGGCGGATGGCCGGCGGCCGTAGGTGCCTTCCTGATCGTCGGGGTACTGATCGTCCTGACGGGGCTGCTGCCGGTGTTGGGCCGACTCATGGCACAGATCCCCACAACATTGGCGCAGGCAATGCTGGCCGGGGTCCTGCTCCCCCTGTGCCTGGCGCCCTTCAAATCGCTGGGTTCTGCCCCGCTCTTCATTGCTCCCGTGGTCCTGTGCTGGGTTGTGCTCATGAAGTTCGCCCCGCGTTGGTCAGTCCCGGCATCCTTGGTGGTGGCTCTGGTCGTCATCGGAATCCACATGGTCACCAACGGCGTCCAGGTACCGGTCCAGGGTCTCGTGCCACGGCTGGAATGGACAACTCCTGCGTTTTCCCTGGAGGCTGCTGTCGGGCTGGCATTGCCCCTGTTCATCGTCACCATGGCCTCGCAGAACATTCCCGGTGTCGCGGTTCTCAAGTCGTTCGGCTACACCACGCCGTGGAGGCCATCAATGCTGGTCACCGGCGCAGGCACCGTTGCCGGCGCGCCTTTCGGAGGTCATGCGATCAACTTGGCCGCCCTCAGTGCGGCCCTCGCTGCCGGCGAGGAAGCCGGCAAGGATCATGGCCGGCGTTGGATCGCAGCGTTCGTCTCCGGCCTGGCCTACCTTGTCCTGGCGGCGGCATCCGCGGCACTGGTGACTTTGGTGGCCGCAGCCCCGTCAGGACTGTTGGAAGCCGTGGCCGGCCTCGCACTCCTCGGGACCCTGGCGGCCTCCATTTCCTCAGCGTTGGCCGTAGCAGAGGAACGCATTCCAGCCTGTATCACCTTTCTTCTGGCAGCCTCAGGCCTCAGCTTTGCCGGCGTAGGCGCCGCGTTCTGGGCGCTTGCCGGAGGCATCCTGGTCCGCTGGATGCTCAAGAGCCGCGAACCCGTTCAAAAAGCGTAAGTCAGGCGGGCTCGTGGTTTTGCGCCTCGCGGGCAAGCGCCGTCAACCTCGATACAGCACGGAAGTACTTCTTGGTGTAGCCGCCGGTCATCATCTCTTCGGTAAAGAGTTTGTCGAAGGGGACGCCACTGGCCAGGATGGGTACATCCTTGTCATAAAGCCTGTCCGCCAGCACCACAAAGCGGAGGGCCACAGCCTGTTCCGTGATGGTTTCGACGTCGCTCCAGACCACTGCTTCGACGCCGGATATGAGCTGGCGGTAACGGCTGGGGTGGACCGCAGCCAGATGGTTGACCAAGGTGCGGAAGTCGTCCACTGCAACCGTTTTGCCTGCAAACTCCGCTTTCATGCGGTGTTTCAGTTCTTCAGTCTTAAGAGGCGCGGGAGCCGCGGGCAGCCCACGGTGCCGGAAATCCTCGCCGTCGATCCTGACAACATCGAATTGGTCGGCAAGGACCTGGATCTCGCGCTGGAAATCGACGGCGGCAAAGCGCCCCTCACCCAGCGAGCCCGGCAAGGTGTTGGACGTGGCAGCGAGCTTGACCCCGGCGTCGGCCAGTTCACGCATGAGGCGGGACATCAGCACGGTGTCGCCGGGATCATCGAGTTCGAATTCATCGATGCACACAAGCTTGTAGCTGCTCAGGGCCTCCACGGTCTTCCTGAAGGACAGCGCACCAACCAGGTTGGTGTATTCCACGAACGTTCCGAACGCTTTGGGCCCGGGCGACCTGTGCCACAACGAGGCCAGGAGGTGGGTCTTGCCCACGCCGAAGCCGCCGTCAAGGTAGATACCTGCCCTGGTAGCGGGCGCCTTTTTGGCGAAGAGTTTCTTGAACAGTCCCCCGCTGTCCTCGGAACCAACCCCGTCGGCGAAGGCGGAGAGGAGCTTCACAGCATTGGCTTGGCTCGGCTGCGAGGGGTCGGGACGGTAACTGTCGAACGAAACCTCTCCGAATCGCGGAGAGGGGTAGAAACCCTTGAGGAGTTCCTCCACGGAGACTGCCGGTGTGCGGGCAGCCAGTTGTTCGATCTGTACCACGGTGGTCCGTTCCTTCGGTATTAGGTCCCCAGCAAGAATACCGGCATTGGACGGCCCGGGACGGACACGTGACCAAGCCCATGTTTCACCGTGTGACCACAGGGAAGCAATCCGGGCGGCCCGTGGTTAGTGTTGGGAGAACGCCGGGCTGGCACCTGCATCATTTTTCACGGCCTGGCTCCCGTCCGTTGTCAGTGAAAGGCCATCACCATGTCCTACCCCGTTGAACAAAACGAAAAGTTTGCTTCGTACGCAAACCCCGAACGCCTTGTCTCCACAGAGTGGCTGGCCTCAGCCCTGGCCGACGGTGCCATCGCCGACGGCAAACTGGTAGTGGTTGAATCCGATGAAGACGTCCTGCTGTATGAAACCGGCCACATCCCTGGAGCCGTGAAGATCGACTGGCACACCGACCTGAACGACGAGGTCACCCGTGACTACGTCGACGGCGCAGCGTTCGCTTCCCTCGCAGCCTCCAAGGGAATCTCCCGTGACAGCACCGTTGTCATCTATGGCGACAAGTCCAACTGGTGGGCTGCCTACGCCCTCTGGGTTTTCACCCTCTTCGGCCACGAGGATGTCCGGCTTCTGGACGGCGGCCGCGACAAGTGGATCGCAGAAGGACGCGAGCTCACCACCGAAGTTTCCCAGCCAACAGCCGGCGAATACCCGGTGGTGGAGCGCAATGACGCCCCCATCCGCGCGTTCAAGGAAGATGTCCTGGCACACCTGGGCAACCCCCTGATTGATGTCCGCTCCCCCGAGGAATACACCGGTCAGCGCACCCATATGCCGGCTTACCCGGAAGAAGGCGCACTCCGTGGCGGCCACATTCCCACTGCCGCATCGATTCCGTGGGCCCGTGCCGCCGCCGAAGACGGCACCTACCGCAGCCGTGAAGAGCTCGAGGCCCTTTACCTTGGCGAGGCCGGGCTTGCTGCCGGCGACGACGTGGTGGCCTACTGCCGGATCGGTGAACGTTCAAGCCACACGTGGTTTGCGCTGAAGTACTTGCTGGGCTTCGATTCCGTGCGCAACTACGACGGCTCCTGGACCGAGTGGGGCAACGCCGTGCGCGTTCCGATCGTCAAGGGCGCCGAGCGGGGTTCCGTACCCGCTGCCTTCGCACGCAACTAGTAGCGCGGCCGGAGCCCGTAGTGTTGCGGTACACAGAGCACATTTCGGGCCGGTTGTGCGTAAGCTGGAAGAGATGAGTACGTACACTTTGCCCACCGCGTTGGCCGAAATCGTCGATGACTTCCAGGCACTGACGGAGCCTGACCGCCTGCAACTCCTGCTCGAGTTTTCACGGGGGCTGCCGGAACTTCCGGAGCGCCTGAAGGACCACCCTGAGTTGCTGGAGCAGGTGGTGGAATGCCAGTCTCCGCTGTTCCTCACCATCGAGTCGGAAAAGAATCCTGACGGCGCCCGCAAATACCGGCTCTTCTTCAAGGCTCCCCAGGAGGCACCGACCACACGCGGCTTTGCCGGTGTGCTGCACGAGGGCCTCGACGGACTCACGGCCGAAGAAATCCTCGCTGTCCCGGACGATATGCCGGAACTGCTGGGACTCACCCGGGCCATCACTCCCCTGCGCATGCGGGGAATGACCGCCATGCTCGGCCGCATCAAGCGCAAAGTTGCAGCCGCCAACCGACTGGAACACTGATTCTGTCAGAGCGCTGAAGGACACAACCGCACCGAATGGCAAAGAAAACAGCTTCACAGGGAACGCCGGCAACTGCAGCTCTTACTGCAGCCGGCGTTCCCTTTGTCCTTCATCCCTACGCCCATGATCCCGCAGCGGCCAGTTATGGCCTGGAAGCAGCAGAGGTCCTCGGTATTGAACCTATGAGGGTCTTCAAGACACTCATGGTGGAGGTGGAGGGCAGACTTGCCGTGGCCGTTGTCCCCGTGTCCGGCAATCTGGACCTGAAGTCCGTTGCTTCCGCCCTTGGGGCAAAGAAAGCAGCCATGGCTGATCCCAAGGCAGCAGAGCGCCGCACCGGTTATGTACTGGGCGGCATTTCACCCTTGGGGCAGCGGCAGACCTCCCCTACGGTGCTGGACGAATCGTCGCTGGCCTTTGACACCATCCTGGTATCCGGCGGCCGGCGCGGACTGGACATTGAACTTTCCCCGACGGACCTGATCCGGCTGACCAACGCCGCAGTTGCGGCAATCGGCACCTCTCGCGCAGCTTAAGGCTGAACCAGACGCCGTCTTCACCCGCTGTGGTCTGATGCGGCCGCAGTGGCCGCCTGTCCCGGGTTGTTCCGTGGCGCCAACTGCCGCTGCAGCCAAGCGTGCACTACGCGTTCCCATCGCTCCGGGTCGACGTTCCACTCCTTGGTGTGCCGGGCGCCGTTGAAGGGCTCGAAAGTTACCATGTCCGGGTTCTTTTCGGCGAGGGACGCTGATGGCCCGAACGGAACATAGTCGTCGTCAACGCTGTGAATCAGCAGTGTGGGGGTGCGAAGTTCGATGGCCCGGGCTTCCCAATCCATGGCTTTGAGGTCCACGGGAGCAGCCAGGCCTGTGAGCCGGCGCCCTAGCGGATGACCCAGCATGAGTTGCCCATACCGCCCCACGGTGTAGGGAATTCTGTTCATTTGCGCGTGGTGGGCCATGACATTAACCCAGTTGATGACAGGGGCGTCCAACACCATGCCCCTGATGAGATGCCGGTGATTGGAAAGATCGGCGGTCTGCAGGCTGATCGCTCCGCCCATGGACCAACCGAAGAGCACGATCTCCTCTGCGCCATGGGCCAGCGCGTAGTCGATGACGGCCTCAACATCCCGCCATTCGGTGGAGCCCAGGCCGTAGCGTCCGTCAAGGGCGGAAGGGGCAAGACCGTCGTTGCGGTAGGAGATGAGCAGGCTGTCCAATCCCAGGCTCCGTGCTGTCCGCACAGCCCGCAGGCCTTCAAGCCGTGTGGCACCGCGCCCGTGCACCATGATGGCCCAGACCTTGGCTGGAGCAGAAGCCTCGGCGCGGATCAACCACGCCGGCGCCAGCCCGCCGTCGACCTCTATCTGGACCTCTTCGGACGCAAGACCGATCGCTGCCGGGTCCGGGTAGGTAGCCCCGCTCCACCAGCCACGGCGCGCTTCCGCCAGGTTGCCGCTGTAAACCTCTTCGACCTCGCGAAGCACCGTCTGTTCAGCCGGGGAATAGGACACGATCCTGCCAATCCGGGCGTGCCCGTGGCCACCTCCGAAGAACAGGCTGAACACGCCGTCGATGATGGTGTCCGCAGTGGCGGTCAGGATGACCTGGGGCCCTTTGTCACCCTGGATGACAGCGAGGACCTCTTGGTCCTCATGCCGGGCGGCCGGAGTGATGACGCGACGGGCAAAATAGACGGCGAGCGCAGAAGAGCCGGCACCCAGCAGGCCTGCGAGGGTGCCTCCCGCCAGGAAGCCGCCAATGGCCCATTTGGTGCGGAGGGACAGCTTGGTCTCTGCAGCGTCGCTCGCTGACCGGGAAGTTGTTGCCATGCCTCCATTGTTGCCGCTTCTTGCTGTTACCCGTTGCAGGCACCCGGGGTGCGGCGCATCAGGGCCCGGATTCGATCCCAAAAGCCTGCGGACCCACGTTGCGCGGGACTACGCTGTAGCCATGAGTGATCCCATAGTCATCCTGACTGAAGAGCCCCTTGGCCCCGACGACCGCGTTAATATCGAGAAACTGGTGGACGGTGGCGATGCTCCCCTGGTTGTCCTTGTCCCCGCCAATACAGAGCGCCATCTCCTGGTCGATTTCCTGGAAAATCTTTCGTTGCTGGATATCGCCAAGGCGTTCCGTGAGCTTACGGCGCAATCGCCGGATCCGGAGGCGGAGCGTGCTGAGGCCTCGGAGACGTTGGCTGCCTCGTTGGCGGCGTTGGCCGATTTGGGTGGCGGCGTCACCGGTGAAGTCGTCGACGGCGGTGCGGTTGCCGGCTTGGTGGCCAAGGTACGGGCTCTCGATGCTGCCCAGGCCGTGGTGATCACCCGTCCCCATGCCATCGCCGATACGTTCCACACGGACTGGGCCAATAAGGCGCAGGATCAATTGGGGCTGCCGGTGTTGCACTTGTACGCGGGCTCGGGATTTATCGGCGACTCGTGAGCGTTGCACAAGACATGAACACTCCTGAGAACACCAGTAAGACAACGTCTGCGTCCGTGGAGAAGAGCGATGCCCGCTGGCGCGAGGAGTTAACCCCCGAGGAATATCGCGTTCTGCGGCAGGCGGGAACGGAACGGCCGTACACCGGCGAGTACTGGGACACCCACACGGAGGGCGTTTATCAGTGCCGTGCTTGTGGCAGCCAGCTCTTTACCAGCAAGGAGAAGTTCGATTCCCATTGCGGCTGGCCGTCGTTCTGGGCTCCTTTGGCTGAAGGCACGGTCCGCTACCTTCATGACCGCACCATGGGGATGGACCGCGTGGAAGTCCGCTGTGCCAACTGCGACTCCCATCTGGGGCACGTCTTCGAGGGCGAGGGCTACGGCACTCCCACGGACCAGCGGTTCTGCATCAACTCCATTTCGCTCCGCCTGGTTACCCCGGAAGAGAGCTGACGGTTCCGGACGGGCCGGGCTTTGCACGGTCCGTCCGGGGCGGCTCCCGGGGTCAGCACTGTGGGGCGCTGGACCTCGAACCGCGCATGAGCAGCCCTAGGCCAAGAATTGCTTATGCTGGATCCGTTTTTCAATTAGCAATGCTTTTTGCTTGCTACGCTCGGCCCAGAAGCAATCACTACTTCGGAAAGGGCCGAGCTCCATGACAACCATCGCCACCTCCACCCTCCCGCGTGTCACCGCTGACAACGCTGAGTGGGTATCCCTGAAGGCCGCGGCCACAGCACTCCAGGCGCACCAGGAACAAGACGGCTCCATCGCCGATCCTGCTGCTCACAGCGAGGCCGCAGGGCTCGTAGCAACAATCTGTGAAAGCATCACGTCCCTGGCCCCCTTGTTCCCCCACGATGCCCGTTACCTGGAGCTTCTGGTGGAGGACTTCGGCCGGTGGGTGAACGGCGGTTTTGGAGTTCCGGACTTCCTGGATTCCCTGCAAGCGTTCCAACCCCAGGAACTGCGCGTCGATGGCCTCCAGCACCTGGTGGTTTTCCCGATGTACACACAGAACGGCAGCACCAACAGACTGGTTGAAGCGGTCCTGATCGAGGTCATCTGGCCAGAGTTCATCGGCGGCCTCGAAGCAGGAGAGTACTCCAACAAGCTCTTCGTCCCCATCCGTTTCATCGACTTCACGCCCGGGTACGACACCAACTCCGCAGTGCTCTTCCCCGAAACCGTTGCAGTGCGGAAGACTCCCACCTTCACCTGGGGCGCCATCTTTGCCGACCGTGAAGCCGCACGGTTCCGCCGCGTCCTCAAAGCAGCAGCATCAACAACGTCCCTTGAGCTGCCGGCCGACGCGGCCCAGTTGATCGAGGACCAGGAACTCACCCAGCGCACGTTCGTCATGTGGGACCTCATCCATGACCGTACCCATATGCGTGGTGACCTGCCTTTCGATCCGTTCATGATCAAACAGCGCATGCCCTTCTTCCTCTACTCCCTGGAAGAGCTGCGGTGCGATCTGACCGCATTCCGCGAGTCCGTCCGCATCGAGAAGGACGAGAATGCAGATCCTGACGCCAGGAAGCACGCAAAACTGGTTCAGTACGCCGTGATCTTTGACCGGATCTTCCGCTTCGCGATCACCGGCAGCAGGGTCCGCAACTATGACGGTCTCGGCGGTCAGCTCCTGTTCGCATGGATGCACCAGCACCACGTCCTGCACTGGACGGACAGCAAGCTCTCCATTGACTGGGAGGATGCCGCCGCTGTGGTGGTGGAGCTCGGGGCAAAGATCGAAGAGCTCTACTGGCGTTCCATCGATCGGCCCAAGGCTGCCCACTGGCTGGCCGCGTACGAGCTCATTTCCGGCACAGTAACAGCGCACCCTGCTTCGGTATGGGCCAAGGGCCCGGATGCCCTGCCGCTGGACGGCCCTCCCCGCGGACTCACCGACCAGGTCCTTGACGATGAGTTCCCCCTGTCCATGTTCTATGAAGCACTCGAGAAGAAGATGCGCCCCGTGATTGAATCCACCACCGGCATCACCGGCGCGACGGCTGCCTGATGCCCACGCTGACCATCCTTGTGACCGGCGGCAGCAGCGCCTCGGGCATTGCTGCGGCGAGGGCTTTGGGGGCCGCCGGTCACAGGGTATTCACAGTGGGTTCGGATGAAGTGCGGATCAAGGCTGCGGCGACTGAAGCCGGAAACGGGGTCACGCCCCTGGTGTGCGATCTCGCTTCCCATGATGCTGTTCGCGACCTGGCAGACAGTCTCTCGGGCTGGGGCGTCGCCAGCGTGGATGGTGTGATCCACCTGGTGGGCGGTTGGCGAGGCGCGAAGGGCATCGAAGACCAAAGCGATGAAGACTGGGATGCCATGGAACGGGGCGCGATCACTACCCTGCGCAACGTCTCCCGGGTGTTCTACAGCCAACTCGAGGCATCCCCCCACGGCCGGCTGGCAATGATTTCCTCCACGGCCGTTTCATCCCCCACCGCCGCTGCTGCCAGCTATGCGGCGGCAAAGGCCGCCGCCGAAGCATGGACCCTGGCAGTGGCTGACGGGTTCCGCCGGGACCAGGCCGAGAACCGCCAGGACAAGGGGCAACAGTCAGAAGACCTGCATAGCGCGGCCGTCATCTTCGTGGTGAAAGCCCTCGTGGATTCTGCCATGCGTACCGCCCATCCGGAGAGGCGGTTCCCCGGCTACACCGACGTCGAGGACCTGGCAGCCGCCGTCGTCGGCCTCTTTGAAGAACCGGCCGCAAACCTCAACGGCCAACGCATCCTGCTGGCCAAATAGACTTGAAAGCGTGAATGAACAAGTGACGAGCACAACTGAGGCCATCCACCCCGCCAACAGCGGCAACGGGATGGTCGGGACCAGCCAACTCCATGACCCCTCGGTTCGTGGATTTGCCTCCGACAACTACTCCGGCGTGCACCCTGAGATCCTTGCCGCGTTGGCCACTGCCAATGGCGGACACCAGGTTTCCTACGGTGAGGACGTCTACACCGCACGCCTCCAGGAAGTCCTGGAACAGCAGTTCGGATCCGGCATTGAATGTTTCCCGGTCTTCAACGGCACAGGCGCCAACGTCCTGGCATTGCAGTCCCTGCTGCCGCGTTGGGGAGCTGTCATCTGCGCTTCCACCGCGCACATCAACATGGATGAGAACGGCGCACCGGAACGCGTCGGCGGGATCAAGCTCCTGCAGGTACCCACAGAAGACGGCAAGCTCACGCCGGAGCTGATTGATCGGGAAGCGTGGGGCTGGGGTGACGAGCACCGCGCCCAGCCCCTGGTGGTCTCCATTACCCAAACCACCGAACTGGGCACCTGCTACACCCCTGAGGAAGTGCGTGCCATTGCGGACCACGCCCATGCCAAGGGCATGAAGCTTCACATGGACGGTGCGCGGCTGGCGAACGCCGCAGCTTACCTCGACGTTCCCTTGCGGGCCTTCACCCGCGACGCCGGAGTGGACATCCTGTCCTTTGGCGGCACCAAGAACGGACTGCTTTTTGGCGAAGTGGTGGTGGCCCTGAACCCCGAAGCAGCCGACGGGCTGAAGTTCCTGCGCAAGATGAACATGCAGCTCGCCTCGAAGATGCGCTTTATCTCCGCCCAGTTCATCGCCTTGTTGGAAGACGGATTGTGGTTGCGGTCGGCCGCCCATGCCAACGCCATGGCAGCCCGCCTCCGCAGCGCCGTTGAGGCGATCGACGGAGTGGAACCCACCCAGGCGACGCAGTCCAATGGCGTCTTTGCCATCCTCCCGGCCGGCGTTGCAGATCGCCTACGCAAGAATTTCGCTTTCTACGATTGGGATGCGGCCAGGGGCGAGGTCCGGTGGATGTGCTCCTTTGACACCACAGAGGAAGACATCGACGCCTTCGTCGCGGGCATCAAACGGGAACTGGGCTCCCTGTAACCCCCTGCATCCGGGGCGGCGAGCCTGCTGGGAATCGCCGCCCCGGAAGCATAACCTGCGAGGGTGAACGCCCTCGCACAGGTTCCCTCGGACTTTCTCGTCGCCTTGGGAACGCTACGAAAAGCCCAATGCCGCAGCGAACTGCGGCTTGACGAGATCCCTGCACCAGCCCGACTGGCCCCGTACGCAGTAGCCCTTGGAGCGGAAGTTTTCAGTCCCACGGCAGCTACCCGTCGGGTACCCGTCCACGGACCCGCGGCCAAGGCTTTCGCAGCCAGCCAAGCCAACACACCGGCCAGCGAGGAAGATGACGAACTAGCCACTGGCCGGTTCATCCTCCTCTACGATCCCGATGGTTCAGCGGTGTGGGAAGGCGAGTTCCGCATTGTCACCTACATCCGGGCGCAGATGGACGCAGAGATGGGCAATGACTCCATGTTGGGCTCGGTCGCCTGGACGTGGCTGGTGGATGCGCTCGAGAACCACGCGGCCCCGTATCGCGCAGCCGGCGGCACCGCAACACGGATCCTCTCCGAGAGCTTCGGCACGCTGGCCGACCGCCCGGACACCATAGACATTGAACTCCGTGCGTCATGGACGCCGGCCAGCGCTGATGTGCAGGCGCATCTGGAGGCGTGGTCCGACATGGTTTGCACTTTTGCCGGGCTGCCGCCCCTGCCGCCAGGAGTCACGGGACTTCCGAACAGGAGACTCAATTGAGGATCGACCACCGTTCACCACAGGCGCCCAAAAGCAGCCAAAAGTGCGCTACGGCGTAAATCGGTAAGCTTAAGCCACCATGACCCCTGAAAATCTGGATAAAACCACAGCCGGCGATCCGGTTGCTGATCCCACCACGCACATCAAGGTAGACGGCTTCGACAGCCACGTCCCCGAAGTCATCGATCTCGATACGCCCCGCGAAGGCGTGCCCTTGGTCATCGATACTCCTTCCGGACTGGAACGCTGCGCCGCCGCCATCGCCGCAGGTACAGGACCAGCCGGGGTGGACGCAGAACGTGCCTCCGGCTTCCGTTACGGTCAGCGCGCCTTCCTGGTTCAGATCCGCCGCGAGGGCGCGGGAACCTGGCTGATCGACCCCGAACCTTTCGAGAATCTGGACATCATCAACGAGGCCCTTCGTGGCGTCGAATGGATCCTGCACGCGGCCACGCAGGACCTGCCCTGCCTGTCAGAACTCGGCATGTGGCCGGACAAACTGTTCGACACTGAGCTTGCTGCACGGCTTGCCGGCCTCCCCCGGGTGGGCTTGGCCGCCGTCATTGAGCAATTGCTTGGATTCGGCCTCGCCAAAGAACACTCGGCGGCCGACTGGTCCACCCGTCCACTTCCCGAGCCCTGGCTCCGGTACGCGGCACTGGACGTCGAGGTTCTTGCCGAATTGCGTGAAGAGCTCATCGAGTTGCTCGAAGCCGATGGCAAGCTGGAGTACGCAGAGCAGGAATTCGCGGGCATCCTTGCCGCAGGAATTTCGGCACCCAGGGTAGATCCTTGGCGGAAAACATCCGGTCTGCACCAGATCCGGGATCGCCGGCAGTTGGCAGCGGTTCGGGAACTGTGGCAGGAACGCGATCAGCTGGCACGCAAACGTGATGTAGCTCCAGGGCGGCTGATCCCCGATTCTGCCCTGGTGGCAGCCGCCAAGGCGATGCCCACCACGGTCCCCCAACTACTGGCCACCAAGGGATTCCACGGCCGATCAGCCCAGCGGGAAGCACCGCGATGGCTTCGCTGCATCACCAATGCCCGCACCTTGACCGATGTGCCGCCCTTGCACCTGCCCACCAACGCTCCACCACCACCACGGGTGTGGGTCGACCGCGATCCGGAAGCAGCAGCGCGGCTGGCCACAGCACGGCCCGCACTTCAGGCCAAAGCCGACGAACTCAACCTGCCGGTGGAGAACCTCCTCACGCCGGACTTCCTCAGGCGCATCACCTGGCGCCCGCCGGCCGACGCTTCCCTGGAAACGGTAGCCGCTGAGTTACGGGCCCTGGGTGCACGCGAATGGCAGGTCAACTTCGCCGCGCCGATCCTCGCTGACGCCGGCTTGAACCCCAAACCACTTCCGTCCAAGGAAACCAAAGCGAAGGACGGCCGGCAGGCCCAGGAAACCCAAGGGTCCAAGGACCCCGCCTGAGTCTGACCGGAACCGCCTGGCCCGTCACCCGAACCATGGTTCGCGGTGGCGGGCCTTTCGCGTGCCCCTGGACCGGCGGAACAGACTGTGACACACCTTGCACCGTAAGTTACCGACGAGTAACATTGCCTTAATGCCAACCGGAACACCCGCAATGCGGGCCGGCACCATGTCTCAACGAGGAGTTAATACATGAGTCCATCACGCACCGCCCAGAGGATAGTCCGCGATGTCGTCTTCGTGGACGGAGTCCGCACCCCTTTCGGCAAAGCCGGTGAGAAGGGAATCTACGCGGGTACCAGGGCCGATGACCTCGTGGTGAAGTGCATCCGTGAACTGATGCGGCGAAACCCGTCGCTGCCTGCCGGGCGGGTGGACGAGGTAGCGATTGCCGCCACCACCCAAACCGGCGACCAAGGCCTCACCATCGGGCGAACCGCCGCATTGCTTGCTGGACTGCCGCGAACCGTACCCGGCTTCGCGATCGACCGCATGTGCGCAGGGGCCATGACCGCAGTAACGACGACGGCGAGCGGCATTGGCTTTGGCGCCTACGACGTGGTTGTTGCAGGCGGAGTGGAACACATGGGCAACCACCCCATGGGTGCTGGAGCCGACCCCAATCCACGGTTCATGTCCGAGCGGCTGGTGGACCCGGCTGCCCTGAACATGGGTAACACGGCGGAGAACCTGCACGACCGTTTTCCGGCCATCACCAAGGACCGCACCGATGCCTACGCTGCGGCTTCACAAGCCAAGCTCGCCGCAGCCTACGCCAACGAACAAATCCAGCACGACCTCGTCCCCGTGGCCACCATGAAGCCCGGCCAGGGCTGGGCCCTCCACACCACGGACGAACCCCCGCGCCCGGGAACCACAGTGGCCGACCTTGCCGAACTGCGCACCCCGTTCCGTGCCCACGGCCGTGTCACCGCAGGCAATGCCGCAGGACTTAACGACGGCGCCACGGCTGCCGTCCTCGCCTCTGCCGACGCTGCGGAGGAACTGGGCTTGTCAGTGAAGATGCGGCTTGTTTCCTACGCCTTCGCCGGCGTCGAACCTGAGGTCATGGGCATCGGCCCCGTCCCGGCCACGGAAAAGGCCCTGAAGAACGCCGGACTGGGCATCGAAGACATCGGGCTCTTCGAGATCAACGAGGCCTTTGCCGTCCAGGTGCTCAGCTTCCTGGACCACTTCGGCATCGCAGACGAGGACCCCCGCGTCAACCGCTATGGCGGGGCGATCGCCGTCGGACATCCCCTGGCTTCCTCAGGGGTCCGGCTGATGAACCAGCTGGCCAGGCAATTCGAGGAAGATCCCACAGTGCGCTATGGCATCACCACCATGTGCATCGGCTTGGGCATGGGTGCCACAGTGATCTGGGAAAACCCGAACCACGCCGACTACGCTTCCTCCACCGCTGAGACCGCCACCACTGAAGGAGCCGCCGCATGAGCGCCAACGAATTCCAGAAGCTCGCCGCCCTGTTCCCTGATGAGCTTGTCACCCATTCTTACGTCCAGGACATCGAACTGCCCGGCGGAGCGGGGACCTTTGCGCTGATCACCCTGGACAACGGCCTGGACCATTCCAAGCCCACCACGCTTGGACCCAACACGCTGGTTGAACTGGGCAGTGTCCTGGACACCCTCAAAGAGCGCGCTTCACGGGGCGAAATTGTAGGCGTCGGCGTCACAGGGAAGCCGTACTTCCTGGTGGCCGGCGCAGACCTTTCGGCCGTCAAAACGCTCAAGGAACGCGAGCACGGCCTCTGGATGGCACAGCTTGGCCACGCTGTCTACAGCACTTTGGCAAACCTGGGCGTTCCCAGCTTCGCTTTCATCAACGGTCTCGCCTTGGGTGGCGGACTCGAAATCGCACTGCAGTCAACGTACCGGACAGTCTCGACAGGGGCTGGTGCACTTGCCCTGCCCGAAGCGTTCATCGGCCTGGTACCGGGGTGGGGCGGGGTCTATATCCTGCCGCGCCTTATCGGCCCGGAGAACGCCATCAAGGTGATGATCGAGAGTCCCCTCAGCAACAACCGCACCCTCACTGGACCGCAGGCCTTCGAGCTCGGAGTGGCCGATGCCATGTTCGAACCAGCCGACTTCGTGGAACAATCGCTCGCATGGGCCGCGAAGGTTATTTCCGGTGAGGTAACCCCTGAACGGAAGAACTCCGTTGATGCAGCCGAAGAGTCCGTAGCCGGGCGATGGGCCGCAGCGATCACAGCCGGCCGGGCGGTCGTGGAAACCAAAACCTCCAACGCCTCCCCTGCGCCGGCAAAGGTCCTGGACGTCATGGAGGCCAACCGCACCATGACACAGGCGGAATCGGCCGAGCTCGAGTGCCAAACCCTCGCCGGCCTCATGCAAACCGACGAGTTCCGCTCCACCGTGTACGCGTTCCTGGATCTCGTGCAGAAGCGCTCAAAGCGCCCCGCAGGGGCCCCTGACCGCAAGCTGGCGCGCCCCGTCACCAAGATTGGCGTAGTGGGTGCAGGGCTGATGGCAAGCCAGCTGGCCCTGCTGTTCGCCCGCCAACTGAAGGTCCCCGTAGTCATGACGGACATCGATCAGGCACGGGTGGACAAGGGCGTGGCCTATGTCCACGCCGAAGTCGACAAGATGCTGGCGAAGAAGAGGATCAAGCCCGACGCCGCCAACAGGACCAAGGCCCTCGTGACGGGTTCGGTCTCCAAAGAAGTGTTCGCCGACGCCGACTTCGTCATCGAGGCCGTTTTCGAAGAGCTGCACGTCAAGAAGCAGGTCTTCGCCGAGGTTGAAGCCATCGTATCTTCTGAGTGCATCCTGGCCACCAACACCTCATCGCTGTCAGTCACTGCCATGGCCGAGGATTTGAAGCACCCCGAACGCCTGGTGGGCTTCCACTTCTTCAATCCGGTGGCAGTCATGCCGCTTCTGGAGATTGTGCGGGCACCTAAGACCGACGACGCCGTACTGGCTACCGCGTTCGAACTCGCCAAGGGCTTGAAGAAGACCGCAGTACTGGTCAAGGACGCCGCAGCCTTCGTGGTCAATCGCATCCTGCTCCGCCTTATGGGTGAAGTCATCGCCGCGTTCGATGAAGGAACTCCTGCCGAGGTCGCTGACAGCGCCCTGCGTCCCATGGGCCTTCCAATGTCCCCGTTCACCTTGGCTGCCATGGTGGGCCTGCCGGTTGCCCAGCATGTCCAGGAGTCCCTGCACAGCGCGTTCGGCGAGCGGTTCCCGGTCTCGCAGAACCTGCAAAAGCTTATCGACAACGGAGTGAAGACCCTCTGGGTCCCCGGCCCCGGCGGTAGGCCTGTCATCCCGGCTGAGACCCTGGCTGTGATGTCCTTCGGCAACACTCCGTCCACCGGCGAGGAAGTCCTTCGACGCACACAGGATGCATTGGCCGAGGAGATCGGACTCATGCTCCAAGAGGGCGTCGTGTCCGGACCGGAGGACATCGACCTTTGCGTGATCATGGGTGCGGGCTGGCCGATGTTCCTTGGTGGCATCACCCCGTATCTGGACCGTGTAGGTGCTTCGGAAAGGGTCAACGGCAAGAGGTTCCTGGCGCCGGGGATCGCCTCAGCACCTGCCTGACCCGTCCCTCTTTCACCTCCCGCGGCCTAAGCCGGAGCGCTCTCTCACCAAGGTGAGAGAGCGCTCCGGTTTAACCGCTGTTATGTGAAAGAGGGCTAGAAGAGGGCAACCTTGGGTGCTTGCGGGAAGATCTCGTCCATTTCGTAGCGATCTTCCGGCGTGGGAACCCAGCACACGGCTTCAGCATTCTGGCGGATCTGCTCCGGACGGGTGGCACCGGCTATGACGCTGCTGACACCCGGTTGGGCGGCAAGCCATGAGAATGCAAGCTGCAACTCAGTGATGTCACGTTCCTTGGCGAACTGGCTAAAGCGGCCCAGTTGATCCCAATCGGCGTCGTGCACGAGGTTGGTGCGCGTATGGCTCAGCCGGGTGCCTTCGGGTGCCTTGCCGGCAGAATACTTTCCGGTGAGCAACCCGTTGGCCAGGGGAAAATACGGGAGCACGCCCAAAGAGAAAGCCCCGGCGGCGGGAATGACCTCAAGTTCAGCGCGGCGATCCAGCAAGTTGTAATGGTTCTGCGTCGAAATGAAACGGGCACCACCGGCCTGACGGCCAACATATTCGGCTTCGGCGATCTGCCAGCCGGCGAAGTTCGAGTGTCCGATGTAGCGGACCTTGCCGGCAGTTACCAAGTCATCGAGGGCTGCGAGCGTCTCTTCGATGGGGGTCAGCGGGTCAGGGGTGTGGAACTGGTACAAATCGATCCACTCCGTATCCAGTCGCCGGAGCGATGCTTCGACAGCCTTCACAATGTAGCGGCGCGAACCACGGGCCCCAAAATCGTTCCCGTTGACACCCTTCATGTCCATGCCGAACTTGGTGCCGATGACGACGTCCTCACGCCGTCCCTTCAGCGCCTTGCCCAGCATGACCTCGCTGAGGCCCGGCTCGCGGCCATAAACGTCAGCGACGTCAAAGAAGGTCACTCCTGCATCCAAGGCGGCATGGACAACAGCGTCCGTGCCTTCCTGTGACTCGGTAGGGGTATTGGCACGCCCCAGATTGTTACAGCCCAGCCCCACGGCTGAGACAGTCAATCCGGAGTGGCCAAGGCGTCGGTATTCAGTCATGAATTCAGCCTAGCTGCCGCTGTAGGAGATTCCCGATTCTTCCATGGCGTCCTCAAGCTGGGCGATGGCCACCGGCCCCATGCCGTGGAGCTTGGAGATTTTCGCCTCCCCGAATTCCGCCAACTGCTCCAGCGTCTCGATTCCCTCGTGCGCCAAAGCCCGTCTCGCCGGAGCGGCAAGCCCCTTGGGCAGTGGTGTGTGTCCGGGCCAGTTGCTCTTGGACGCCATGGAAGTCCCTCCTGGTGCGTTGGGTGTTATTTAGAGAGTAAAGCCCACACCCTGCTTGGGCGAGTGCTTCACCTTGAAGGCGTCAGGCTCGCTGTGGGGTGCCGAGGCAATGGTGAGCTTGGTGAAGTCCAAGTCCTCACCACGCACACAGATCTTGATGGCATTCACGGCTTTGTTGACGTCCGGGCAGAGGCAGAAGATGTTCAAGTGCCCGTTTCCTATTTCGGACCGGTCCACAATGCCCAACCCGCGCCATGCCAGCTCGCCGGTCAGGGCAGCCCTGGCTTTCCGTTCAAGGTGGCGGTCCCGTTCGGTGCCGTCCTTGGTCTTCAGGGCAATCTGGGCAACCACCCAGAACTGCTCTGACTCCGGAATCTCCGCGTATCCGTCTTCCTCGCACTGCGCAGCAAAAGCCGCCATCAGGCCTTCCACCGACGACTCGTCCTCAACACCGGTTTCATCGGTCTTGCTCTGGTGGCCCACTACGCCGTGATTAATGACGAACTGCTGGTCCTCGTCGTCGTACCAGGCTTCCCGGAAGTGCAGAACTCCCTCATCGTCCCGCTTGTATGTACGAATAATCCCGCTCATGCCCGTCCTTTCCTGAACCATTCGGCGCTGGTGCCCGCACCAGCGACATCGAAGGGTGCTTTCATGGCCACTACAGCCTCCAAGAGGGCTGCACATTCCGTGCGCATAGCGGCCACTGTTTCGTCCGGATAGCCCATGGCCACCCGGTGCTGCTCAAACTCATCTTCGTCGTCAACAAACACTCCATGCCGGGTGGAGCGAATCACGTCCAGGTCCATGTCAATCATGTGGAACTCCGTGACCCCGGGTTTGATGGGGCTCCAGCCATGGGCAGTGGCGAGGTCAACGTAAATCCGGAAATCTCCCGGGTACGTGTCGTCATAGAACGTCGCCACGTACTCGCCAGTCCGCGGGACCAGCAAGACGGCGTCCGAGGCAGTGTAGAAGGCTGCCCCGGGACGGGAACAGAACTCCCCCGCCCCTTGGAAGATCCACCAACCGTGGATGTCTTCGCCGAGGTATCTGCCTGGAACCACCCAGTGGGCCTTGCCGTTCCATTTCCTGTTCCTCGACACAACGAGGTCACCGGGCTGCAGTGAGCCCGGTCCGCGGCTGTCCGTCACAACGTGGGCAGACTGCCGGTGGTGGGGTGTTCCTGGCCCGGGAGAGGCCTCGCGAAGGGGACCTTCGTCCCCAGAACCTGCGCCACGACGTCGTGCGTTATCTTCTGGGCAGTGAGCCCAACGCGCTCCAGGACCTGGCTTCGGGAGCCATGGACCAGGAACTCCACCGGCAATCCGACTTCGTTGAGCGCCGTGTCAACCCCCGCAGCGCGCATTTCCTGCCGGATACGGGACCCGACGCCACCGGCGCGCACGCCGTCTTCAATACAGATGACCAGGCGATGCCGGGCAGCGAGGGCGATGATCGACTTGCGAACGGGAAGGACCCAACGGGGGTCCACCACTGTGGAACTGATGCCTTGGGCACCCAGTCGGCCGGCTACATCCAAGGCGAGCTCGGACATGGCACCGACACTGACAATGAGGACGTCGTTTTCGGTGGAACCCTCCGGGCGGCGGGCGAGGATATCCACGCCGTCATGAAGGCGCTCGATTGCTTCAACCTCGGAACCGACGCTGCCCTTGGAGAAACGCACCACGGTGGGAGCATCGTCAATCGCTACAGCCTCTCGCAGTTCTTCACGGAGCCTGGTGGCATCTCGGGGGGCGGCCAGGTGGAGTCCGGGCACGATCTGGACCATGGCCATGTCCCACATGCCGTGGTGGCTGGGGCCGTCCGGGCCGGTCACTCCGGCCCGGTCCAGGACAATCGTGACCCCTGCCTTGTGCAGCGCCACATCCATCAGGAGCTGGTCAAAGGCCCGGTTCAGGAAGGTGGCATAGACCGCCACCACCGGATGGAGACCGCCGAAGGCCATGCCCGCCGCGGACGTCAGGGCATGCTGCTCTGCAATTCCGACGTCGATAACGCGCTCCGGGTGCCGCTCGGCAAACTTGTGCAGGCCCACGGGAATGAGCATGGCGCCCGTAATACCCACAATGTCCTCGCGCTCATCGGCGATGTCCGCGATCTCTTCAGCGAACACGGAGGTCCAGGACCTGGCACCGGGCATTTCCGTGGACTCGCCGGTCTCGGGATCGATGATCCCTACGGCGTGGAACTGGTCTGCCTCGTTGGCAAGGGCCGGCGCGTAACCGTGGCCCTTCTCGGTCATCGCGTGGACGATCACCGGACCGCCGTAAGCCTTGGCAGTGTTGAGGGCATTCTCCATGGCCTGGAGACTGTGCCCATCCACTGGACCGATGTACTTCATGCCCAGGTCCTCGAACATGCCCTGGGGAGCCCACCAGTCCTTGATGCCCTTCTTCATGGCGTGCAGGCTCTTGTAGGTGAACTGCCCGGCGGGTCCGCCGTCCTGGAGCTTCTTCTTCCACCAGTCCAGCATCCGCTCGTACGCCGGAGTGGTGCGCAGGGAGTCAATGGTGGGACGCAACGAAGCGAGGTAGTCGGCAAATCCGCCCACAGTGGGAGCGTAGGAACGCCCATTGTCATTGACCACGATGACCACGCGGCGACGCTTGTCAGCGGCAATGTTATTGATGGCTTCCCAGGTCATGCCACCGGTGAGTGCGCCATCGCCGACAACCGCGACGACGAACCGGTCACCTTCGCCGGTCAACTGGCGGGCACGGGAAATGCCGTCGGCCCAGGACAGGGAGGACGAAGCATGGGAGCTCTCCACAATATCGTGCTCTGATTCAGCGCGATCCGGGTAACCGGAGAGGCCGCCCTGCTGGCGGAGGGTGCTGAAATCCTGTCGGCCGGTGAGCAGCTTGTGCACATACGACTGGTGCCCGGTATCGAAGACTATGCTGTCCCGCGGGGACTCGAAAATCCGGTGGACAGCCAGGGTGAGTTCAACGACGCCAAGGTTGGGGCCCAAGTGTCCGCCGGTCGCGGCAACGTTGGTGATCAGGAATTCCCTGATTTCGCCGGCCAGTTGTTCCAGCTCGGTGCCGGACAGTTTGGCCAGGTCCTGTGGATCCTTGACGGTTTCCAAAAGTCCCAACGGCCCTCCTTAGGGTGAATGACGTGCTTGTTAACTTTAGCGCGTGCCCGGGAACCTCGTGTTTTCCCGCGCCTGCGCGCTGTGTGGCTTCGATTCCCGGGACGGCAACAGCCCCGGCAGGTCATACGACCGGCCGGGGCTGTTGGCCTCGAAAATCAGCTGGAAACCAGCTGGTTCACTACGCGGAGATCTGGCGAAGCACGTACTGCAGGATGCCACCGTTGCGGTAGTAGTCCGCTTCACCCGGGGTATCGATACGCAGGACAGCATCGAAGGACTTGGACGTGCCGTCCTCAGCCGTTGCCGTCACCTTGAGCGTCTTGGGCGTGGTGCCGTTGTTCAGCTCGGTCACGCCCTCAACAGCAAAGGTTTCCGTACCAGTCAGGCCCAGCGTTGCAGCAGACTCGCCGGCGGGGTACTGCAGCGGAAGCACGCCCATGCCGATCAGGTTGGAGCGGTGGATGCGCTCGTAGCTCTCAGCAACAACGGCTTTGACACCCAGGAGCGCCGTGCCCTTGGCTGCCCAGTCACGGGATGAACCGGAACCGTATTCCTTGCCGGCCAGGACCACCAGCGGCGTTCCCGCGGCCTGATAGTTCTGCGCAGCGTCGTAGACGTACGCCTGCGGTGCACCTTCCTGGCTGAAGTCGCGGGTGAAGCCACCCTCGACGCCGTCCAGGAGCTGGTTCTTGATGCGGATATTGGCAAAGGTGCCGCGGATCATGACTTCGTGGTTGCCACGGCGTGAACCGTAGGAGTTGAAGTCCTTGCGCTCCACACCGTTGGCCAGGAGGTACTGACCTGCCGGGGTGTCCGACTTGAACGAGCCGGCCGGGGAGATGTGGTCCGTGGTGACGGAATCGCCAAGCTTCAGGAGCACACGGGCACCGGAAATGTCCTGAACGGGATCCGGCTGGGCCTTCATGCCTTCGAAGTATGGGGGCTTCCGCACGTAGGTGGAATCCTCAGCCCAGGCGAAGGTGTCACCGGCAGGGGTGTCCAGTGCCTTCCAACGGTCGTCGCCGTCGAAAACGCCCTCGTAACCCTTGGCGAACATCGCCTCGTCGATGGAGGAGTCAATGACTTCCTGCACCTCTGTGGGATTCGGCCAAATGTCCTTCAGGAAGACTTCGTTGCCTTCGGAATCGGTGCCCAGGGCATCGGTGTCGAAGTCGAAGTCCATGGAGCCGGCCAGTGCGTAGGCGATGACCAACGGCGGCGAGGCCAGGTAGTTCATCTTCACGTCCGGGTTGATGCGGCCCTCAAAGTTGCGGTTACCGGAGAGGACTGCGGTGACGGAGAGATCGTTGGCCTGGATTGCCTCGGAGATTTCCGGCTCCAGCGGGCCGGAGTTACCGATGCAGGTGGCGCAGCCGTAACCCACAATGTAGAAGCCAAGCTTCTCAAGGTAAGGAGTGAGGCCGGATTTCTCGTAGTAGTCAGTGACAACCTTGGAACCGGGAGCAACGGAGGTCTTGACCCACGGCTTGGACGTCAGGCCCTTGTCTACGGCGTTGCGTGCCAAGAGGGCAGCAGCGAGCATGACGGAGGGGTTGGACGTGTTGGTGCAGGACGTGATCGATGCGATCGACACTGCACCGTGGTCCAGCTCGAACTCGCGGCCGTCGGCAGTCTTGACCTTGACCGGCGACGACGGGCGGCCGTGCGCACCGTTGGCGGCGGAGAAAACGCGTTCAGTCTCCGTGGTGTGCGAGTCGGCGTGCGTGAAGGACGGGGCATCCGAAGCCGGGAACGATTCGTCCAGTGACTCGTCAACGCTGCCGTCTTCGATGGCGACGTAGTTGTGGATGTCCTTGCGGAACTGTTCCTTGGCATCGGTGAGCTCAATGCGGTCCTGAGGACGCTTGGGGCCGGAGATGGAAGGAACAACTGTGGACAGATCCAGTTCGAGGAACTCGGAGAAGCGCAGTTCGCGGGAGGGATCGTGCCAGAGGCCCTGTTCCTTGCTGTACGCCTCCACAAGGGCGACGTTCGCTTCGGAACGGCCGGTCAGGCGCAGGTAGTCCAGCGTGACGTCGTCGATCGGGAACATGGCAGCCGTGGAACCGAATTCCGGGCTCATGTTGCCGATGGTGGCGCGGTTGGCCAACGGCACGGCGGCAACGCCTTCACCGTAGAACTCAACGAACTTGCCAACAACGCCGTGCTTGCGCAGCATTTCGGTGATGGTGAGGACGACGTCGGTGGCGGTAGCGCCGGCCGGGATGCTGCCCTTGAGCTTGAAACCCACAACGCGCGGAATCAGCATGGAGACGGGCTGGCCGAGCATTGCAGCCTCGGCTTCGATGCCGCCGACGCCCCAGCCCAGGATGCCCAGACCGTTGACCATGGTGGTGTGCGAGTCGGTACCGACGCAGGTGTCGGGGTAGGCACGAAGAACGCCATCAACCTCGCGGGTCATGACCGTGCGTGCCAGGTACTCGATGTTGACCTGGTGCACGATGCCGGTTCCCGGAGGGACAACCTTGAAGTCGTCGAACGCGGTCTGGCCCCAGCGAAGGAACTGGTAGCGCTCACCATTGCGCTGGTATTCGATCTCCATGTTGCGCTCCAGTGCGCCGGAGTTACCGAAGGCGTCGATCTGGACGGAGTGGTCGATGACCATTTCTGCAGGCGCCAGGGGGTTGACGCGCTTGGGATCGCCGCCGAGCTCCTTGACTGCTTCGCGCATGGTGGCGAGGTCAACAACGCAGGGAACGCCGGTGAAGTCCTGCATGATGACGCGGGCGGGGGTGAACTGGATTTCCGTGTCGGGCTCCGCATTGGGATCCCAACCGGCCAGGGCGCGGACATGGTCCGCCGTAATATTGGCGCCATCCTCAGTCCGCAGGAGGTTTTCAAGCAATACCTTAAGGCTGAACGGAAGGCTGTCTGCGCCCTCTACGGAGTTCAACCGGAAAATTTCATAATCGGTGCCGGCTACATTCAGTACGCCTTTGGAACCGAAGCTGTCCACAGTGCTCATGGCAGGACTCCTCTCGCAACAGTTTCATCTTTGTCGCGTGGTTGGCCGCTAGCCAGTTAGGCGCACCTTACTTAGCCGGGCGGCATCTCTCTTGGTCACCCCGGTCCGCGGTGTTGATTCCCCCGGAGCGGGACTACTACGCCCATCGTAGTGGCATCCGTCCCAAGAGTGGCACGCCTGACCCCAAACCCGCGCCGCCCGCCGCGCTCCGGCGGACGGGCGACACTCCAGGTTATGAGGAAGGGACGATCAGGCCCACTGTTTCCAGGTGATGGGTGTGCGGGTAGAGATCGAAGGCGCGTAGCGACTCCAGACGCCAACCGCCCTGATGGAAGTAACCCAGATCACGCGCAAAGGAAGCGGGATCGCAGGACACATAGGCGATTGCGCGGGGACCGGTGGCCATCAATTGCTTGACTACGGCCTTTCCGGCTCCGGCCCGCGGCGGATCCAGCACCAGGGAGTCGAAGCTGCGGGCACTGTGGTTCAGCACCCGCTCCACCCTCCCTTGGACAATTTCCACCTGCGGTTCCCCGTGCAGGTTCTTTCGGGCGTCGCGACTGGTGCCGGGGGCACCTTCCACCGAGAGCACCGAGCCAGTAATGCCCACGGCGTCGGCCAAGGGGGCCGTGAACAGCCCTGCACCGGCATAGAGATCGGCGACTGCGGCGCCGGGCTGCAAGTACCCGCCACGCGAAAGATAGTCCGTCACAGCGCCCACCAGTGTTTCCGGCGCATCCTTGTGGATCTGCCAGAAGCCTTCGCCGGTGACCCGGTATTCATGGCCTGCCGCACTTTCCTGCACCCAGGTTCTGCCCCGCAACTGCAAGACCTCCCCCTTGCCGGGATCCACGCTGGCTACCGACACATCATGCGGCAACTGCGACACGATGCTGTGCACCCGCTTGGGGCTCGTTCCCTCTTCCGGCGCCAGCAGAATCAGGGGCCGGGAACCATTGGCCGGCATGGCAACCTCAACGCGGGCGATGCCCGAAAGGTCAAGGTCCCACAACTTCAAATCGTTGAGGCCCGGGAGCGCCAAGGGCATGTCCTTGACGGGAAGCACCACGTCGGAGCGGTGCGCGTGCATGCCCAACCGCCCTTTGGAAGTCACAGCAAAGCCGGCGCGCGTGCGCCAGCCAAGGCCGTCGTCGTGGTTTTCCCCCACCGCTTCCACCTCGGTGGCGAGGTCAAGGCCGGCAAGGCGCTTAAGTTGTTCAGCCAGGACTTCGGCCTTCAGGGCACGCTGGTGCTCCAGCGAGATATGTCCGAGCTCGGCACCGCCCACCGGCGGTCCGCCCCGGTTCCAGGCGGACGGCGAATCCGCCGCCTTCCAAAAGTGCGGGACCCGGTGGGGCGAAGCCTCAAGGACGTCGACGACGTCGGCCCGCCAGAAACGCGACGAGTCACCGGAATCGGTCAACCGTACCCGGACCTTCTCTCCGGGGACGGCATGCCGGACGAAAATGACGCGCCCTTCATGCCGGGCGACGAAGTGTCCTCCGTGGGCGATGGGTCCAATGTCCAGGACAAGTTCGGTACCGGGCGTGCCCTGGTCATGGCCCTGGTGGTCCGGGGCGTGTCGGGGGGAATTGCTGTTGGAGGTCATTTAGGTATCCTGCAGTGCCTTTGCTTCTTCGGACGACTTCAGTTGCCATGGAACGCTGGCAACCATGACTCCAGGTTCAAAGTGGAGCCGCGTCTTGATTCGGAGTGCTGTTTGGTTATGGACCAGTTGTTCCCACCATTTGCCCACGACGTACTCGGGAATGTAGACGACGATCAGGTCCCGCGGCGAGTCGCGGCGCATGTTCTTGATGTAGTCCATGATGGGTGTCACGGTCTCGCGGTAAGGGCTGGCCAGGACGGTCAGCGGTACTGGAATTTCAAGCTTTTCCCAGTCCCTGACGGTGTGCTCGGTCTCCTCGGTGTTGATGTCCACGGTAATTGCATCAAGGCGTGAGGGCCTCGACGCCCTGGCATAGGCCAAAGCCCTCAGGACGGGTTTGCGGACATGCGAAACAAGGATCACCGCATGGACACGGGTGGGCAATGCGCGGGGGGACGAGTCCTCGTCCACGGCCAGTTCCCTGGCCACGTTGTCATAGTGTGCCCGGATGCTCCACATGATGAGGAAGAGGACAAACATGGCCAGCAGGGCGATCCAGGCACCTTGCTCAAACTTGGTAATCAGGACGATCACCAGGACCAGGGCAGTCATGCCGAAGCCCAGCATATTGATGGTGCGCGACTTGAAGATGCGGCGGCGGACAGCCTTGTCCCTGGCAAGTTTGAGCTCACGTCCCCAGTGGCGGATCATCCCCAACTGGCTGGCCGTGAAGGAAATGAAGACACCCACAATGTAGAGCTGGATCAGCTTGGTGACATCGGCGTTGAAGGCAAGGATCAGGACCAGGGCTCCGGCGGCCAGCGCCAGGACGCCGTTGCTGAAGGCAAGGCGGTCACCGCGGGTACGGAGCTGGCGTGGCAGGTATCCGTCCTGCGCGAGGATGGAGCCGAGCACGGGGAAGCCGTTGAAGGCGGTGTTGGAGGCAAAGACCAGGATGACGCCCGTAGCTGCAACCACGACGTAAAAAAGGATGGAACCCGAGCCAAAAATGGTGTCTGCGATCTGGCTGATGGCAGGCGTTTGGATGTAGTCCCCGGGCAGGGGTTTGCCGTCCACCAGGAACTCCCGGGCAGGGTCCAGGACAATGTGTACTTTGGTGGCGTTGGCAAGGTACAGAATCCCGGCCAGCATGGAGGCTGCTATGACGCCGAGCAAGAGCAGCGTGCTGGCCGCATTCTTGCTTTTGGGCTTGCGGAAATTCGGCACGCCGTTGCTGATGGCCTCAACACCGGTGAGCGCCGCAGCCCCTGAGGAAAAGGCCCGCAGCAGCAGGAAGGCCCCGGCGAGGCCCACAAGGCCCTCGTCGAAGCCGGGCTCGGGAACGATGGTGAAGTTGGCGGAGGGCGCTTCGCCCAGTGTCCCGGTTGCAGCTTGGAAGATGCCTACCGCAGTCATGCCGAGGATGGAGGCCATGAAAATGTAGGTGGGGACGGCGAATAGCGTGCCGGCCTCCTTGACCCCGCGGAGGTTGACCAAGGCGAGGATGACGACGCCGATGGTGGCGATCAGTGCCTGCTGGCCGTGCAGCGAGGGGATGGCTGTTGTCAGGTAGGTTGCGGCTGAGGACATGGATACCGCAACTGTCAGCACGTAATCCACCAACAGGGCCGATGCGACAGTCAGCCCTGCATACTTGCCCAGGTTCACGCTGGCGATCTCATAGTCGCCGCCGCCCGACGGATAAGCGTGGACGTTTTGGCGGTAGGACGCCACCACTGTGAGCAAAACCACCATGACCGCGAGGCCGACAAGTGGCGAGAAGGCCACAGCGCTAACCCCCGCCAAGGCGAGGGTCAGCAGGATTTCGTCGGGAGCATAGGCAACCGAAGACAACGCGTCCGAGGCGAAGATCGGCAAAGCGATGCGTTTGGGCAACAAGGTGTGGGACAGCCGGTCATTCCTGACCGGCCGGCCCACCAACACCCGCTTCGCGGCATTCAAAATTGTCAGCACTCCGCAAAGCTACTCTGAATCCCCATCGATGTCATGACGGTTGTTCGCAAGCGCAGCCACCCCGCACCGGTAAAGTCATACCGAGCGGAACGCACAGCACAGATAAAGGAGACATGGTGGCTCACTTCGTGATCATGGGTTGCGGCCGTGTTGGCGCAACGCTGGCACACACTTTGGAAGATGCCGGCCACTCGGTCGCCATCATCGACCAGGACGAGCGGGCCTTCCGCCGGCTGCGCAATACCTTTACCGGACGCAAGGTCACCGGCGTCGGCTTTGACAGGGACACCCTCAAGCAGGCCGGCGTGGAAGAGGCCTATGCCTTCGCTGCCGTTTCCAGTGGCGACAACTCGAACATCCTCGCAACCCGCGTGGCCCGTGAGACTTTCCACGTCGCCCATGTGGTTGCGCGCATCTATGATCCCGGCCGCGCCGAAATCTACCAGCGGCTCGGCATCCCCACGGTGGCAGCTGTCCGCTGGAGCGCAGACCAGGTCCTGCGCCGCATACTTCCGGAGCAGCATCTGGCCGGCGATTACCGCGAGCCCTCAGGCCGTCTCGTGCTCGCCGAAGTGGACCTGCACGAGGACTGGATCGGGCACAGCCTTGCTTCGATCGAGGCCGCCTCGGGAATCCGCATCGCTTTCCTCACACGGTTTGGTGAAGGCGTGCTTCCCCAGGCCGGCACGGCTTACCAGGAAGGCGATACGGTCCACGCGATGCTGAGCCTGGACAGAACGTCCGAGATCAGCCGGATCCTCGCCAAAGCACCCGCCAAGGAGTCTTAGTGAAAGTTGTCATTGTTGGCGCAGGAAGCGTCGGCTCGTCCATTGCGCGTGAACTTCTGGCCCATAAACACCAGATCCTGCTCATTGACCTCAAGCCCGAGGTCATTGGCCGCAGTGGACTGCGGGGCGCCCGGTGGCTGGTGGGAGACGCCTGCGAACTCAGCACCCTGCAGGACGCAAAACTTGAGGATGCCGACGTCGTGGTTTCTGCCACCGGGGACGACAAAGTCAATCTGGTGGTGTCCCTGTTGGCCAAAACCGAGTTTGGCGTGGGCCGCACCGTGGGCCGTGTGAACAACCCCAAGAACGATTGGATGTTCAACGATTCCTGGGGCGTCGACGTCGCGGTCAACACTCCGCAGCTTATGACGGCGCTGGTGGAAGAAGCCGTGGAGATCGGCGACATCGTGCGCTTGCTGACCCTGCAGACAGGAGTGGCATCGATCGTGGAATTCACCGTCCCCCACGACTCCCATGTCATCGGCAGCACCGTGGGCGGGATCGACTGGCCCGAGGACGCCACTTTGGTAGCCATCCTGCGCGATCAAGCGCCCATTACCCCTACCCGGGACGATGTCCTTGATGGCGGTGACGAACTGTTCTTCGTCACCACCATCGCAGCAGAGGACGGTCTCCGTTCACTGTTGTCACCAGGTTCCGACGACGGTGGGGAACCACTCGAGGGAACGTCCGGAGCCGCGGATCAAGCGTCCGAGGACGACGGCTTCGACGGTTGAGGTGCAGGCTTGGTGAGCAGCCAGGCAACCCAAAGGCCAAGGATGTACAGCGGGGCGCCCATCAGGAGCCTGGTGGTCGCCAGCGCTGTCAGGCCGGCTTCTCCCATGAAGTAGAGCGGGACCTGGACTACCAGTCGCAGTGCAAGAACCGCCACCACAATCCACGTGCCCAGCCTGTAAGCCCTGAGCCGCTCGGGATCCTTCCGCCATTCGAGTCCCTCATTGCGTACGAAGCCAAAGAGAAGGCCGGCCACCGGCCATTTGAGGACGATGGAGAGGACCATGGCGGCGATATAGGCAATGTTGGTGAAGAAGCCCAGGACGTAGAAATCCTCTGCCTTCCCCGTGGTGTTGGCCAGCCACGCTGAAATACCGACTCCCACAACCCCGGCCAGTGCCTGGGTCAGGGGACGCCGTTGGATCAAACGGACTACGGTGAAAACCGCGGCAGCAGCCAAAGCTGCCACCAAAGCAGGGGTCAAATCCCGGGTCACGGTGAACACCACCAGGAAAACCAGTCCCGGAAGGATACTTTCGGCAATGCCCTGCCAGCCGCCTGCGGACTTCAGCATGTCCACGTGCCCGGCACTGTTCCGGTGCAGGCCCGCTTTCCCGGCGTAACCGGCAGCGAGATCGGACACGCTGGGCGCTTCCGCTGACGGCTTGGCGGAAGCCTCGGGCGGGGAAGCCTGGTGATCAGGACCAGCTCCCCCGGTGTTCTGAGGTTCTGATCCGTTGGCCACGGTCATAGGTGCTCCTGACGGGAAAGAATTTCGTAGCGTGGATTGAACATTGCCGGCAACCCGTCAAGCTGGGTCACCATGCCATTCAGGCTAAGCTGCACTCCGGCTTCGATGCCGGGTACGCGTGTCCTGCCCAGCCAGATAACACGAAGACGGTCGTAGGGCTTCCGGACTCCCCCTGCGGTATTTCCCTGGTGGGACCCGGGCCCCAGGGTGTCGACGACAACAGCGGAGAAAAACGGCTGATTGCCGGGTGGCTGATGCGTGACCGACTCAATAAAGCCCGTGCACACCGCCCTTCCACGGGCAGGAAGATCACGAACCCCCTGCGCCGTGGGACGCTGGCCGGCCGTCCTTCCCCCGCCCGCAGTATCAGCCAATCTGGGTGATCTCCGGCCCTCGTTCAGGCTGCTCCATGGCAGGTGCATTCTGCGGAGCGCCAGCCTGCCCGGGCACTGCAGCGTCCTTGGGCAGGCGCAACTGCAGCAATTCGCGCGGGGGCATCGGGTTGTCGCCGCGCACCACTACCACCCGGCGGAAAAGTTCTTCCAGCCCCGCCGCAGCATCGCGCTCAAGGGCAGCCTGCCCACCCAGGACTCCCCGAAGGAACCAGCGCGGCCCGTCCACGCCCATAAAGCGTGCAGCGCGGAAGCCACGGCTGCCGTCGGCCGCTTCGGCAGGCAGCTTGGCCACAAGCTCAGTACCGAACGCTCCGGAAACTTCTTCGGTTTCCCCGCCCTGGCTGGCCACCGACTGGGTGATCTGTTCCCGGATCTCATCCCACAAACCTTCAGACCGCGGAGCCGCAAACGCCTGGAGCTGAAGGCTGGAGCCCTCCAGGTCCATGGTCACGGCCACCACGCGCTGGGTAGCTTCTTCCACTTCAAGCCTCAATTGCAGACCCTCGGCGGGGGCGATCAGGAGGGCACCGAGGTCCACGTATCCATCACGGTCCTCGATCTCGTCTATATCCAAGGGGCCTTTGGCGAGCCGGAAGTCACCGGGCGTGCCTGATTCAGGACTCTGTGCCTCAGCACCGGATTCCTCGACGGTGCCGGCGGTTTCGGACCGCTCGTCCTTGGACTTCTTGCCGCGCCCAAAAAGCATTGGGTTTTCTCCTTAGTAGTGGTCTATCCCCAAGTAAACCGCACCCACGTTGAACCACGTTAAACCACGCCACGGCAATAGCTGCGACGTAGGAGGGTCCAGTGGTTCGCTTAGGCCTTCGGTGCGTTAAAGCCGCCCGTGGAACCAAAGCCACCGGTTCCGCGAACGGAATCGGAGAGCTGGTCTACAGCCACGAACCGCGCGTACTCAACGCGCTGAATCACCATCTGTGCAATTCTATCGCCGCGCTTGAGGTCAATGGCGTGCTTTTGGTCGGTGTTCAAGAGCGTCACTGCAATTTCGCCCCGGTAGCCTGCGTCAACAGTGCCTGGGGCGTTGACGATGGTAAGCCCGTGCTTGGTGGCAAGCCCCGAGCGGGGGTGGATCAGTGCCACGAATCCATCCGGGAGCGCAAGGGAAACGCCGGTAGGGACGAGTTTCCGCTCCCCTGGGGCGAGGTGAACGTCCTCCCGCGCCCGGAGGTCTGCCCCGGCATCGCCCGGGTGCGCATAGGACGGCGCTTCCAGCCCGGCGTCGAGCATTTTCAGCTGCACTTCCAGGGTGGGGGCTCCATAGGCGGGAGGCGCCTCACTGCCACTAACGGCTTCTTGGGCGGTGTCTGTACTGAATACTGCGGTCTCATTGCTCACAGTGGTTCATTCTACTGCGGGCCGCAAACCCAGGACCTCCGTCTGTCGGCCCGGCCCACGGTGGTGGACGCAGCGGCCACTCCCCGCCGGATAAGCTGGAGGCATGCCTACGCCTGACCAGTCCTCCCCCGTGCCTGCCCGGAACACTCCGTCGTCCTCTGAGGTCCTGTACACCGAGAAGCTGTGGCCGTCAGTGTGGATCTGGGTTGTGGTGGTTGGCCTGTCCGGTGCCGGCATCCTGATGTTCGGCCCCATCAGCGCGGCCACCGGCATCATCGCGGCCCTGATCCTGCTGGCCATCATGACCATCATGCTGGTGCTCTCGACACCCACCATCAAAGTCACCCCCACCACTGTCCAAGTGGGCCGGGCCAGTATCGAACGGAAGTTCGTTGGATCCGTCGAAGCCTTTACCAAGGCTGAAGCAACCGCCGAGCGGGGTCCCCGGCTCAACGGCCTGGCCTACATGTGCTTCCGTGGGTGGATCGACCCCGTGGTGAAGATTGAGATCACAGACCCCGCAGACCGGACTCCCTACTGGCTTGCCTCGTCCCGCAGGCCTGACGAGCTGGTGTCGGTGCTCACCGCCCCCCGCGCCTGAAAACACCTGCGGCAAACTGCGGCAACACCCATTGCACGCCTAGCTTTCGCACTCCGTGCAGTACAAATGACCGCCCCGCTCCGTGGCGATCTGCGATTTATGCTTCACCAGGAAGCAGTTGAAACAGGTGAACTCGTCCGGCTGGGGTGGCATGACCTGGATCAGGAGCTCTTCGCCGGACAGGTCAGCACCGGGGAGTTCGAAACCGTCGGCAAGGTCTGACTCATCAACGTCCACCGCGGAAGATTGCTTCCCCGACTGGTGCGTCTTGAGCTCTTCCAGGGAATCCTCGCTGACGTCTTCCTCGGTCTTTCGAGGGGCATCGTAATCGGTGGCCATGGTCCTTCCTTGTCCTCTATACCTGCTGTGGGTTTTCACCGGTCCGGTTGTCCATCCGCCGCCGGTGTAAGGGTGCAACGCCGGACGCTTCGGATTTGTGCCCGATTATCGGCCAGATTTTCCTCCCCCGTTCCGCAAAAGTCCATAGCCCCGCGATGACCGGAAAACACCCCTGATACGGCCTGTTTCTCCGGAATATCACGGCACGCCCTTGTTCCTAGTAGGAAAAGACCCCCGCGGGTGGCAGAGTTTCGAATGTCAGTTATGCCATGTGGTGGAGGGTGTTATGCAGGATCTACGACTGGTAGGCGTCCACGACGACGGCGGGCATCTGCTTTTGAGCGGCCCCGGCGGTGCGATGTTCCAGCTTCCGATCGACGAGGCCTTGAGGGCAGCGGCGAGTCGGACCCCTGCCCAAGTGGCGGCACGCGCCGCCAACACACCCATTGCCATGTCCCCGCGCGACATCCAGTCCAGGATCCGCAGCGGGGCCACCGCGGCCGAAGTGGCGGAGCTGTCCGGGCTTCCGCTGGCCAACGTCCAACGCTACGAAGGACCCGTCCTCGCCGAACGTGAGTACGTTGCCAGGCAAGCCCGCAACATCGAAGTCGCCGCCCCCGCTCCGGGCCACGACGCCTACCGCTCGGCGTTCGGCGACAACCCCGCCACGCTGGGTGAGATGGTGGACCACAGGCTCGCTGCGCACGGCATTGATTCCTCCACGGTGGAATGGGATTCGTGGCGCCGTACGGACGGTTCCTGGACCGTCGTCGCGCGCTTTGAAACGGTACCGGGCACCCACGGCAGCATCGGCGAGGAACCTCCCGCCATGTGGACCTTCAGCCCACAACGTAAGTCGCTTCAGAACGCCAACCGCTGGGCCCAACAACTCAGCGAGCTCGAACCCTTGGACGGACCTGTCCCGGCACGCAGGCTCGCTGCTGTTTCAGACCGGCCGTTCGACTTCGAAACCGATGCTGAAACAGCTGCCCGTGCATCAGCCAAGGAATCGGACAGCCTTTTGGAAATGCTCCGCTCACGCCGCGGTCAGCGCCTCGGCGTGGACGAAGACGGGGACGACGCCCTGGCCGTGCTGCTGAGCAATGTTCCGGCAGCCCATCCGCGTCCTGGCACCGAGCACGAAGACATCGACGAAACCACCGCTGCAGATCCCGAGCCGCCCACCCTGGTTGCCGAGGAACCGGCCCGTAAAGACGGACGGCCCTCCATGTTGTCCCGGCTGAGCCTGGCACCGCGGCACTTCGAGCCCCAGGACAATGCCGACGACGACTCGCTGACGCTTCATCAGGGCGTCAGTACGGAAACACGTGAGATCACGGTGGTAGCCAGTCCCCTGCGCCCCGTCACGTCCCTCACGGGACGCAAACCCGCTGGTCTTGACGAACTCCTCGGCGGCAGCAGCCCTGCCCGGGAAGCGGAGGACACGGACCGGGTGGAATCGCCTGAAAACCATGACGAGGGCGAAACCCCGGGCGAGAATGTCAGCGAGGCCCGCAAGGACCCCGATGCCCCTGCAGAACGCCAACCGTCCAGGCCAAAGAGGTCCAGCATTCCCAGCTGGGACGAGATCGTCTTTGGAGCCCGCGGAGACTAGTTCCACGGGCAGGCTGCGCTGAACTTCGCAGCCTAGCTGCGGCGAAGCTCCCCCGCGCCGGGCCACAGACAAGCGTCAATGTCGAAAGGAAGCGGCTGGTCCGCCCCTGCCATCAGGTTGGCCCCGTGCGCTGTAACGCGCCGCATGTAGTGGCGGCGGCACAATGTCTCGTAACCCACCGCGGTCTCATGCCCCGCCTCGGCGTTCTCGCCTGCCGTGTTGTCGCCAATGGTGGAGGGTGCTACGTCGCCCACCATCACCTGTTCGCCTTCCACCACCATGATGCCGTTCACCGTCCGGGCATTCTGGGTTGCCCTCCGCCCGCACCAGCACAGCGCTTCCACCTGCAGCACCTGGACCTTGTCGGCCAACTCAATGAGGCGTTGGGAACCCGGGAACAGCCGGGTGCGGAAATCCGAGGTGATGCCGAAGGCAAAGACGTCCACCTCCATCTCATCCACCACTCGCGCCAACTGCTCCACCTGGGCAGGTGTGTAGAACTGTGCTTCATCACAAATGAGGTAGTCCACTCGAAGTCCACTGGTGCGCCGGACAACTACCTCGTCCCAAAAGTCTGTGTCATTTTCAACCTCCACGGCGTCGATGTGGAGTCCCAGCCTGCTGGAGATGGTGGAATATCCGGCGCGGTCGTTGCAGCTGAAGCGAACACCGCCACGGCCTCTTGCACGGTGGTTGTAGTCCATCTGGAGGGCAAGCGTGGACTTGCCGCAGTCCATGGTGCCTGAGAAGAAGACCAGCTCAGCCACGTTTGCCCTTCTTGCCGGCAGCAGTGAGGCACACCAGGGGAACCTCACGCTCGGCTTTGGTCAGTGAACCGTGCTGGCCCACCACTTCCAACGAAGCCGGGCGGACACGGCGGGTGTCGTACAGTGCCAGGGTGTCGCGGGCCGCAATCATGACATCGCCAATGCGGGGCCCAACCTCCGGGCGGACAGCACCGAACAACCCGGCATCCACAGCTTGGTCGCGGGTGAAGGCCCAGATCCGCTCATTAAAACGACGACGCCAAGCTGCCAGCAGGGCATCTCGATGAGTTACCGTAGCGTCCGGCTCGAGGTACAAATGCACCATGCGGGGTTCACCTGCAGTGTGCCTGACCCCGGCCACCAGGGATTCATCGGCGGAGTAGTCGATTCGTTGGGACTCGGGAACATCCACCATGCCGTGGTCACCGGTCAACAGGATGGTGGTTCCTGGCGGAAGCGTCGAGGAGAGCCGCTTGACCGTGGAATCGAGTTCCTCGAGTTGGTGCTCCCAACGGTCCGATTGGCAGCCATAGCGGTGACCGGCTTTGTCCAACTCGTTGAGGTAGAAGTACATCAGGGAACGTCCGCCTCCGGACATTGCTTCCGCAGCCGCGGCCGTCCTGGCATGCAGCGTAGTGCCGCCAACAAACCTGCTCCCGCGCAGTGCAGCCTGCGTCATGGGCGAATTGCCGAACTGGGGCAGGCTGACCGTCACTACATCCAATTCGGTGGCCAACTGTTCAAAAACCGTGGAATGGGGCTGCCACTCCACCGGGTCAACGTTGGAATCCCAGTTGCCCAGGAGGTTGACTACCTTGTCCTGCCTTGGATCCAGGACGTCATATCCCACCATGCCGTGTTGCCCGGCGGGCAAGCCGGTGCCCAGGCTTGCGAGGGAGGCAGCAGTGGTGCTGGGAAACGCCGAGTCGATCCACTGTGGGACGTTGCCCTGTCCCTCGGCCAGGACTGACCGGAGGAACGGCGTGTGGGAGGCTTTCTGCTTGAGCAGGTTCCGGCCCAACCCGTCAGCGAGGACAACACAGATACGTTTGGATGCCGGTACCTGCAAATGGTTGGTGAAGCCCGGCACGCCGAGGGCTGCTGCAGAACTCGTGAAGACTTCCGCGATGGATCTGCTTCCGAACAGCGGGGCGGAGGGAAGATCCGCTGCGGTGTTGCCCACCGGGGACGAGGTCTGTGCGGCGTCCCTCAACGCTGGTGTCCGCGGCTCAAGCGGTTGCTGAAGACACCCGAACGCGGCCGAGGTGCGGGGATGCTCGAGTGCTGGACGGGGGCGGGATTTCCGGTGTTGACCGCACGCAGGGCACGGGCAAAGACCTTGGCATCCTGGACTGCCTGCAGTCCATCGGCTTCGGCGCTGATACGCAGCACGATGTCTTCCTGGGCGATGGTTCCGCTGTAGCCGTGATCGGCCTCGCATTGGGGGTCACCGCAGCTCGCAGGGCCCATGTCCAGGCGCTGGCCGCCGGACCAAGCGATGGAAACGGTCAGTTCGCGTACAGGATCCGAGGGTTTGTAATCCTGGGGCTGGGAGTACATGTAGCTCAGGACCACCGAGCGGATCTGGGCCACGGGAACTGATTCCGTGGAGATCTGGGCAACAATTTGCTCGCCGGCCTCATCAAGCTGCTGGTCGTCAACATGGGTGATCACCAGCATGTCTTCGGTGAGCACCAGCACGGTGATGTGCCTGCGGACTTCGGCGCGGTCGAAGTGCGTCTCCAGATGCACCAGATGCGAAAGGCACTCCCTGCCGTCCAAAGCGTCATCAACGACGTCGGCCACCAACCGCGGATAAAAGCCCGCTTGCTGCAGTGCCTGGTCCAGGCTCTGCCCCTGGGAGCTGTGGTTATGCGCTGTGTGGTGCCCGGTGTTGGACGGACGTGATTGAGGCGTCGGAGACTGGGTGCTCATTCCCCCATTTTCACAGATCGCTTGGTGACTTCCTAACTGCGCGTTCCTCCCTGTGGCTAACTTCGCATCGCACGCCGCGCGCTGTCAGTTCGCTGCGCGGCGTTGCCAATCCAGACGTCGGCACCCAGGATTGTGGCTCCTGAGGGGCCGGCCAGGACGGGGTTGAATTCCACCAGCGCAATTCCCGGGTGGTCGTCCTTCAGCTTGGCCAGCCTGCCCGCTATGTCCTCCAGGGAAGCCACATCCACCGCGGGCAGCCCTTGGTAGCCGAAGAGCTTCCTGGAAGCGCGGGGCGACCTGATGATGTCGTGGAGATCAGCAGCCGAGAGCGGCGGCACCCTGTGCGCCCAGTCATCCAGGAGGTTTACGGCATCACCGGCCAACCCGAAGGAAAGCACGGGCCCCAGCAGTGGATCTTCCATGGCCCGGAAAGTGCAGGCCTGTCCCACCGGAGCCATGGCCTGGACCTCAAGGGCCGGCGATCCGTACGGTTCCAAAGCCCGCCTCATCTGGGCAACATTTTGGCGCAGCGATTCAGCGTCCTGAATATCGAGCCTGACACCGCCAAGGTCCAGCCGGTGCCGGAGGGCAGGGTCCGTGGTCTTCAGGACTACAGGCCAACCCACTGTGTCGGCGGCTTCCACGGCTTCTTCCGGTGTCACGAATCCGAGCGTGGGAACCACCTCGATTCCGTAGCCCGCAAGCAAGGTGGCGGCAGCACCGGCGTCGAGCTTCCTGATCTTTTCACCGGTGACGCCGGCCAGCATCGCCGTCAGTTTCTCGCGGGTGCCCTCTACGTCGCAGCCGTCCGGTTCAACGAACAAGCCCTGGTCCCTGTCGCGCCATTGGGCATAACCAACAATTGCCGCCAAAGCGGCCACGGCGGCGCCTGCATTGGAATAGCACGGAAGCACCGGCTTCCCTTCGGAACCCACCATCCCCTCGACCTGGACGGAAGGGTCCAGGATCCCGGTGAAAGCGGCAACAACAGGCTTCCCGGCCTCGGCAGCGCATTCTGCGAGGACACCGGCCAACGCTTCCACCGTAAGTCCCCGCGCAGGAAGAAGTGCGGCAATCACCGCGTGAACGGAGTCGTCGGCCAAACTTTCCATGAGGCTGGCCCGAAGAGCCGGAAGGGCAATCGACATCCCGGCGTCCAGATCAACGTCGGTGACGAGGCGGTTTACATCGAGCCCAAGGGGGGCGGCGCTGTCGGAAACCACTTTGCCCAGGGCCACCGAGTTGGAATAGACCGCGACGCCGGGACCTTTGGGCAGCGCCTGGGACGACACGATCTGGGCAATGTCCATGAGCTGCTCAATGGTTTCCACCCGGATGACGCCGGCCTGGCGCATCATGGCATCCACGGCGGCAGCAGGCGCCTGTGTGGTGCGGACCTCGTGTCCGGGCGGCAGGCTCAAGCCCGTTACGTCGGACTTGGCCACGATCACCGGCTTGCTTCGTGACAACCGGCGGGCCAGGCGGGAGAACTTGCGTGGATTGCCGATCGATTCCAGGTACAGCCCCACTGCCGAGGTATCGGCGTCGTCCTCCGAATACTGCATGACGTCGTTGCCTGAAACGTCGGCACGGTTACCGGCAGAGAGGAACGAGGACAATCCGAGCCTGCGCCGGCTGGCGGCAGCATAAACGGCAACACCTACAGCGGCAGATTGGCTGAACAGGCCCAGGCTTCCCCTTGGAGGCATGGTGGGGGCCATGGAGGCGTTCAGTGATACGGCAGGGTGGGTGTTCAGGATGCCTAGCGACTCCGGGCCGATCACCCGCATGCCGTTTGCCCGGGCCCGGCGCACCAGTTCATGCTGGCGCGCGAGGCCACGTTCGCCGTCGTCGGCAAATCCTGCGGTTGCCACCACGATCCCCTTGACACCGGCAGCAGCGCAGTCGTCCACCACCTTGGGAACTTCCTCGTACGGCACGGCGATGATGGCCAACTGCACCGGCCCGGGAATTTCCGATAACTTCCCGAACGAGACCATGCCGGCCAGTTCAAAGGCTTCGGGATTTACGGCGTAGACCGGGCCCTGGAACCCGCCTTCAATAATGTGTTCAAGCAACTGGTAACCAACGGTCCCCCACTTGCGACTGGCACCAATGACAGCCACCGACGACGGCGACAACAGGTCGCGCACACTGCGCGCCTCCGCGCGGTGCTCCCGGGATTCCATGACGGCCCGGGACTTCTCCGTGGGATCAATATTGAACTCAACGCTCACCACGCCGTCGTCGAACTGACGGGTGAGGTCATAACCGGCATCGGCAAAGACCATCAACATCTTCCGGTTGTCCGGCAAGACCTCTGCGGTAAAGCGCCGGATGCCGTTTTCACGGGCAGCAACGGCGAGGTGCTCAAGGAGGATCGAACCGATTCCGCGGCCCTGGTGGGCGTCCGAAATGTTGAACGCGACTTCGGCCTCGTCGGGATCATCCAGGCGGTCGTAGCGGCCAATGCCCATGATCTCGCCGCCGATGGTGATCACGAAGGCCACCCGGTTGATGTGGTCCACTTCGGTGAACCGCCGGACTTCCTTGCCGGAGAGCCGGGGCTTGAAGGAGAAGAACCGCATGTAGATCGACGCCTGCGACTGACCCGCATGGAACGCCTGCAAAGCCTCCGCGTCCTCGGGCCGTATCGGGCGAAGATGGGCGGTGCCGCCGTCGCGCAGGACGACATCAGCCTCCCAATATTCCGGATAAATGCCGACGCCGGGCTGATCCACCATAGGCTTAGCCTAGCTAAAACATCCGCAGTACAACTTTCAAGGATTTACCGACCCCATGGCCCGCAGCCAATCTTCCGCACGCAAAGCAGAGCCGCTCGGCGATTTCACCGAGAACATCGTTGATATTGACGTCACGTCCGAGATGGAAGGCTCCTTCCTGGAGTACGCCTACTCGGTGATCTACTCACGTGCCCTTCCGGACGCACGAGACGGCCTGAAACCTGTCCAGCGGCGCATCCTCTACATGATGGCGGACATGGGCCTGCGTCCTGACCGGGGGC
This sequence comes from Arthrobacter sp. R3-55, assembly GCF_054161505.1. NCBI lineage: Bacteria > Bacillati > Actinomycetota > Actinomycetes > Micrococcales > Micrococcaceae > Arthrobacter > Arthrobacter sp. R3-55. Next base: position 2,835,055 of record NZ_CP096423.1, read on the forward strand.
ACGTCAAGAGCGCCCGCGTGGTGGGCGAAGTCATGGGTAAGCTCCACCCGCACGGCGACGCCGCGATCTACGACGCCATGGTGCGCATGGCCCAGGATTTCTCCTTGCGCCTGCCGCTGATCGACGGCCACGGCAACTTCGGCTCGCTCGACGACGGTCCTGCCGCCCCCCGCTATACCGAGGCACGCCTGGCTGCTGCCGCGCTGACCATGACGGACCATCTCGACGAAGACGTGGTGGACTTCGTCCCCAACTACGACAACCAGCTGACCCAGCCGGATGTCCTTCCCGCAGCCTTCCCCAACTTGCTGGTCAACGGCACCACGGGCATCGCCGTGGGCATGGCCACCAATATGGCTCCCCACAACCTTGTCGAAGTCATTGCGGCCGCCCGCCATTTGATTGCACACCCGGAAGCCACCCTCGAGGACATCATGAGGTTTGTTCCGGGGCCTGACCTCCCCACGGGCGGCAGGATCGTAGGGCTGGACGGTATCCGGGACGCCTACGCCACGGGCCGCGGCTCCTTCAAGACCCGGGCCAAGGTGGAGGTGGAACAGCTCTCTGCCCGGCGCACGGGCCTGGTGGTCACTGAGCTCCCTTATATGGTGGGCCCGGAAAAGGTGATCGAGAAGATCAAGGATGCAGTCAACGCCAAGAAGCTGACAGGCATCAGCGATGTCGTTGACCTGACCGACCGCAATCACGGACTGCGCCTGGTCATCGAGCTGAAAAACGGCTTCAACCCCAATGCCGTCCTCCAGCAGCTGTACCGCTACTCGCCCATGGAAGACTCCTTCGGCATCAACAACGTCACCTTGGTGGACGGCCAGCCGCAGACGCTGGGACTGCTGCAGTTGCTGCAGGTGTACGTCAAACACCGCCTGAACGTAGTGCGCCGCCGTACCTCCTTCCGTCTTGGCAAGAAGAAGGACCGACTCCACTTGGTGGAGGGCTTGTTGATCGCCATCGTGGACATCGACGAGGTCATCCAGATCATCCGATCCTCGGACGAGGCATCAGCTGCGCGTGAACGCCTCATGTCCATATACGACCTCACCGAAATCCAGGCCAATTACATCCTGGAACTGCGCCTGCGGCAGTTGACCAAGTACTCCCGTCTTGAACTGGAAAAGGAGCAGGACGAGCTCCGCCGGGAAATCGAGGCACTCGAGGCCATCCTTGCCTCCGATGAGTTGCTCCGCGACCTCGTGTCCGGCGAGTTGGCAGTGATCGCCGAGAAATACGGCACACCGCGGCGCACCGTGTTGCTCGAATCCGAAGCAGTCTCCCCCACCGTGGCTGCGGCTCTCGCGGCTTCCACCGCTGGTCCAAAGGGCAAGGCGGCTGCGCTGCCCTTGGAGATCCCGGACGACCCCTGCTGGGCGCTGCTGAGCGTCTCCGGCCAGATTGCCAGGACATCGAACCAGGAACCGCTGGCCGAAGCGGGGCCGCGCGCCAAGCATGACGTCTTCCGTTCGGTGGTCAAGACCACCGCCCGTGGCGAGATCGGGGCGGTGACATCCCAAGGCCGCATGCTGCGTTTGCAGGTGATGGACATGCCCGTCCTGCCTCCGATGTCCGGCCTGCCGAACCTCGCCGGCGGTGTTGCCGCAAAGGACTTCATCACCTTGCTCAAGGGCGAAACACTGGTGGCGTTCGTTCCCCTCGATTCCATCCTTGCCATTGGCACGGCCCAAGGCGTCGTCAAGCGCGTTCAGCCGGACTACCCGCTGAACCGCGAAGACTGGGAGATCATTGCCTTGAAGGACAAGGATTCGGTCCTCGCGGTGGAACCGGCGCAAGAGGACGACGTCGATCTCGTCTTCGTCACGCGCCAGGCCCAATTGCTGAGGTTCAGTGCCTCCGCAGTCCGTCCGCAAGGGCGGACAGCAGGCGGCATGGCCGGTATCAAGCTGGCAGCCGGCGACGACGTGATCCACTTCGGCACCGTATGTGCCAACGATCCTGCCGCCGTCGTGGTCACTATTGCCGGAACCACCGGCGCCCTGCCGGGCACGGCACCGGGCACGGCGAAGGTCACCGCTTTCGAAGAGTACCCGGTCAAGGGCCGTGCCACCGGCGGCGTCCGGGCCCACCGTTTCCTCAAGGGCGAAGACACCCTTCTGCTGGCCTGGGCCGGACATGGCCCCGCGAAGGCGTCTTCAGCCGCAGGGGTTGCCCGGGCGCTTCCCCACGAACATGGCCGCAGGGACGGTTCGGGGGTACCGCTGTCACAGCCCGTGGAGGCAATCGGCCCCAGCATGGCATGGGCTGATCCCGCAGAATAACTGCAGCTTGGCCGAACAGCGCGGCAAAGGCCGGAGATCCTGGATCTCCGGCCTTTGTGCTGCCGTGGCCGGGAAGCCACCGCACGGGCTAGCCGGTTTGGTTGATGCTCAGTATGTTTCCCTCACTGTCGAGGAACCATGCTGCAGCGCTTCCATCAGGCATTGTGGCAATGCCATCCTCCGTCTTCAGGCCAGGGAAGTCGTAGTCTTCGAACTCGACTCCCTTGCCGCGCAGTTCCTGCACCGTGGCCCTGACATCGCTGACAGTCCAGCCCATTTGGGTGTTCTTGGCAGTCCCTGCATTGGACGTTTGATAGACAAAGAATCCGGTTCCGTCGCCGCACCTGTATTGAAGGTTGTCGTCGTCGTTCGGATTTTCGGGTTCCAGTCCGAGTTTTTCGCTGTAGTAAGAGCGCGCCCGGGCTATGTCCTGTGCCGGTAGGACGGCACCAACCTGCTGATCCTTGAGCATTGCTTTCTCTTTCCGGCTCTCCCCCCGGAACGAACTCTACTCTTGGGAGGCTCCGCAGGTCAGGGGAAAACGACACCATATTTCCTGGGCTGCACAGGGGTAGGGGCAGGTTCCGCTTAGACTGGCCGCATGCCGATCATCCCTGATGAAAAAGACTGGACCTGGGTCCTCTCGGAGCCTTGCCCGGAGTGTGGTTTCGACGCCGCCACGGTGACCCCTTCCACGGTTCCTGGCACCGTCCTGAACATGCTTCCCCGATGGCGGGCGGTGCTGCGCCGGGAGGATGCAGCCACACGTCCCAATGACCACACGTGGTCCAACCTGGAGTATGCATGCCACGTCCGGGATGTCTTCAGCCTCTTTGACCAGCGCCTGAACCTGATGCTTACCGAGGATGACGCCCGGTTTGCCAATTGGGACCAGGACCAGGCCGCGATCGAGGGCGAGTACGGTTCCGCCGATCCTCGGACGGTGGCGGACGAGCTGGAGTCAGAGGGCAAGGTGATTGCGGAGTCCTTCGCACGGGTTACCGAGGATGACTGGCAGCGTACCGGAACGCGAAGCAACGGATCATCTTTCACCGTGCTGACGTTCTCCCAATACTTCCTCCATGACGTTGTTCATCACCTGCATGATGTGGACGGCTAGGGGCTAGAGCATCTTCTCCCACGTCATGCTGCGGTTCACCGGCTCATAACCCATGCCCAGGTAGAGTTGCAGCGCCCCGGTGGGGTTGGCTGAGTCCACGTCCAGCGATGCCACATCCATACCGGCCAAGGCGTAGCGCTGCATCGCATCGGCGAGCAGTGCCTGGGCTATGCCCCGGCCACGGTAGGCGCGCCGTACGCCCAGGAGCTCGGTGTAACCCTCCTTGAATCCGCGGTCGGATGCGGAATCGGGGTCGAAACTGGTCAGTTGGTATCCGGCAACTTCGCCCGTCGCCGGATCAAGAACCACAGCGCTGAGATCATGGCGGGCGGTGGGTTCCTCGATGGTGAAGCGCCACGACTCTTCGTCCCGGGGTTCGCTGCCCCAATGGTCCCTGAAAGCATCGTTGTGCGCCAGGCGCACTGGTTCAAAGAGAGTGGGATCCAGCGGACGGATTTGCAAGCCTGCGGCCAGGGGAACCTCCGGCAGTTGCCGGGACAGGGGCCGGTGCATTTCGTTGAACCAGCGCACCGCGGCGTAGCCATGTCCCATGAGAAGTGTTTCTTGATGCTGGTGCTGCTCCTCCGTCTGGATGCGCATTCGTGCCGGCGCATCGGTGTGCCCGGCAGCTTGATCGGCGGCAAACCGCCCCCGGACCTGCTCTTCCTGCCACACCAGGACTGCGGAGCCGATTCCCCGCTGTTGCCATTGGGGATCAACGCACGCCATTCCCGTGGCTTTGTCGCCGTCGGGGTTCTTGACGATGCGTCCGTAGGCACGCGCCACCCCCTCGGCGTCCACGCCCAGCAAGGTGCTCGTCTCCGGCGGGTTCTTAGTGGACTCCAGGATGTGAAGCAAGTCGCCGCGCTTCTCGTACCAGACGGGATGTTCGACGGCGGCCGTCCGCGCTATCAGGCCTGCCCAGTTCTCGAGGTCCTCCAAGGTGGCGGGCCTCCATTGGAGGCCCGTTGTACGGGCATCGGGCGTGGCAGGGCTTGCAGCGTTGAAAGGCATGCCAACAGGCTACTGATGGGTAGGCTTTCCCACCAGTTCCGCCGCGCCATGGCTGTGTGTCTCCGCAGGGGTGGCCGCGGGGAGCTCCAGCCGTGCATCTGCCGGATCAATGTCCTCAGGGTTGTGCGTTACCAGAACCACCGTGACGTCCTTGAGGCCTTGGCGAAGGATCGCCATCATTTCCCGCGCAGACCCGGCATCCAGATGGGCGGTGGGCTCATCGAGCAGCAAGACCGAGGCTCCGGTCAGCAGCGTCCTTGCCATGGCCAGCCGCTGACGTTCGCCACCGCTGAGGAACGAGCCGCCGGGGCCGATGCGGGCATCGAGCCCGTCCGGCAGGGCCGCCACCACCACGTCAAGCCCGACGTCGGCCAGTGCCTTATGCATTTCAGCCTCACTGGGCTTTGCGGCAGCAGGACGGCTCAACAACAAATTCCCCCGGACGGTGGAGTCGAACAGGTGCGCTTCCTGGGGGCACCAGGCGGCAGCGCCCGTCAGCTTCGCTGTTCCCCGGGTGAGGGGCAGGAAACCCAACAGCACGGACAACAAAGTGGTCTTTCCCGCACCCGAGGGTCCCGTCACGGCAAGCCAACGGCCAGGTCCGGCCGAGGCGTTGATCCCGGCGAAGACATCCGGCCCGCCGGGCCACGCGGCCGTCGCGTCCTTCAACTCAAGCCCCGCCTTGCCGTCGCGGTCCGGGAGTGGCCGTGGGCCGTCGTCGGAGGGTGAATCGAGACCTCCTGTGGCAGGAACGTCCAAAGCCCCAGAGGCAGCAATCCGGCTCACGACGGCCCCGAGGGCAGGGGCTTGGCGTACCGCCGAAACGTTGCCGCTGAAGGCGTCCACCAGTGCCAGCAGCATCAGGACAATCACAGCTGCGAATTCCGGCGGAACTGCACCGTTGGTGATTGAAGGAGCGCTGAGGACCCCCGCCCATAGGGCTGCCAGCGAACAAGCCAGGACGATCACGGATTGGCCGAGGCCTTCAGCCCACGCGGAGCGCTGGGCCGAGAGGGTGGCGGCGCGGTCTTTGGTACGCAGATCCTTCAGGACCGGCCCGGTGACTCCGTTGGCCGTCAGTTCTGCCCGGGCATCCAGGGCTGCGGCCACTCCGTGGAGGACCACGGAGCGCATACGCTGTTCGGCCTTGGCTGCGTTCCGGTCGGCCAGGACGGCAAACAGCGGGGCGATGAAAAGCCCTGCCACCGCTGCCAGTGCCACAGCCGGCACGGCGGCAGGTAAAACCACGGCCGTGGCAATGATCGCCGCGGCACCCACCCCCCATGCGGTAATAGGGGGAAGCGTAACCCGCGGCAGGAGGTCCCGGAGGGTATCGACGTCATCGACGATTGCGCCAAGAACGTTGCCCCCTTGGAGAAGACGCCTCAGTGACAGTGCCCTGCGGCTCAATGTCGCCCACAGGGCCCCCCGGAGGCGGGTCATGGCAGCAAAGACGGCATCGTGGGTCAGGAGCCGCTCGCAATAGCGCAGCACCGCCCGGCCGATTCCAAAGAACCTGACGCCCACAATTGCGCCGAGCAGGTAGAGGATGGGAGGTTGTTCGCTGGCCCTGATGATCAACCAGCCGGACAAACCGGACAATGCCACCGCGAACAGGGCCGCCAGGACGGCGACGATCCCGGCTGCGGCGAATTTCCATCGCACTGGCTTGAGGATCTCCAGCAGGCGTTTCAAGCTACCGGCCCCTGCTGCGGACGGGGACACAACATCGATCAGCGAGGCCGGACTGCCTTGGCCAGCTGCAGCGTCCAGGGTGTTTCCGGTGCGCACAGGCGGAATCATGGGGGCATTCGGGAAGCGCTTTTTTCCCACGGTCACCACATTGTCCGCGAGCGCGCGGGTTGCGGCATCGTGGGCCACCAGGATCACCGTCACGTTGCCCCTGAGTGATTCGATGGCGTTCCGGACCACGCTGGCAGAGTAGGGGTCCAGGTGTGCGGTTGGCTCGTCGAGGAGCAGGACCGTGGCGCCTGCCTCCACGCGGGCCAATCCCCGGGCCAGCGCAACGCGGCGTAGTTCTCCGGGGCTCAGTTCGGCTGGATTCCTGGCTGCCAGGTGCGCGGCCTTTGCTTTCGACAGGACACGACGGGCGGCTTCGGCAGGATCGCCCTGGTACCCGTCAAGGTAGAGGGCCAGTTCTTCCTGGACCGTCCCTGCTGCCATGACGGGGTGCTGCGGTACCCAGGCCACGGACCCTTTTCCTGTTCCTGAGACGGTGCCCGCCACGGCAGCTCCCGGGCCCGGCCCGATCAGACCCGCTAGGACGCCAAGGACGGTGCTTTTCCCGGCACCGCTGTCGCCGTCCAGCGCAGTAATGCTGCCGTGCGGTGCGGTAAAGCCCAGGGGCCCGACGGCGGCGGCGGACCTGCCGCTGTAAGTTACGGCCAACCCCTCCACCACAACGCCCGGGAACGTGGCGGCGGATGTTGCAGGTACGGGCAATGGCTGGTGCGCGGGAGCGTTAAGGACAGTGTTGGTGGTTTCGAGCGCGGCCCGGCCGTCGTCGCTTGCGTGGTGGGCAGTACCTAGCTCCCGCAGCGGAAGGTAGCAGTCCGGGGCCAGGATGAGGGCCAGCAGGCCCGCTTCCAAGGCCATATCGCCGCCTACGAGCCTGACGCCGATGAATACGGCGACGACGGCCACGGAGATGGTGGCAATGAGTTCAAGTGCCAACGCTGACAGGAAGGCCGTGCGGAGGGTGCCCATGGTCCGGCTCCGGTATTGCTCCGAAATGTCTTCCAAGGCCGCACGTTGTTCACTGGCGCGTCCTAGCCCCACCAGCACCGGCAGGCCCTTGGCCAGTTCAAGAATGTGACCGGAGAGTTTCCGGAGGGTGGTTTGGGCATCCCGGACGTGGTCCTCCGTGTGGCGGCCGATAAGGACCATGAACAGCGGAACCAAGGGAACGGTCAGGACGATCACCACGGCGCTGACCCAGTCGGCAAAGAGGATCCTGGCCCCGATCAACAGCGGTACCGTGGCGCAATTGACCAACGCCGGAAGGTACTGCGTGTAATAGTCGTCCAGCGCATCCAGGCCGCGGGTGGCCAGGATCGCCAGGCCGCCGTCGTTCATTCCCGCTCCGAGCGGCGCTGCACCGTCAGACAGCGAGCGCCGCAGCAACTGCGCCCGCAGCTCTTCCTTGACGCCAAGGGCCGCCCGCCGGGAGGCAATGCCCTGCCCCCAGACCGTGAGGGACCTCAGGACCGCTCCCACAGCACCCCAGAGAAGTCCGGTGTTCCAGTCCCCCGTTCCGGAAGCGAGGCCTGCCAGCATCCCTGCTACGGCCTGCGCCATGAGCACCAGCGACAGTGCCTTGAGTGCGGACAGGAGCCCGATGCCGTAGAGAGCGGATCGGGTGGCCGGACCGGCGGGGAACACGGGTTTCATAAGGCGGTTAGTCTCCCTTGGTGCTGGCGGCCGGCTGGTTGTCTTTGGAGATCAGGACCTTGGCAGCAATGGCCGGAAGGAAACCGTGCGCTTCGGGAATGTGCGCCGCACTGACTCGCCGGCGGAACACCCAGTAGGTCCAGGACTGGTAGGCAATCACCAAAGGCAGTCCCACGGCCGCCACGATGCTCATCAAGCCCAGCGTGTAGTCCGAGGATGAGGCGTTTGAAATGGTCAGGTTGAACGCTGGATCAAGTGTGGAAGGAATCACCACGGGGAAGGCTGCCCCGAAGATTGAAGCAGTGGCGCAGACGATGAACCCGCCAAGGGCACCGAAGGCACGTCCTTCTGCCCCCGCCCGGGCCAACGTCCAGGCCAGGATGACTGCCACGGCTCCGGCCGCCACCAGCGCCCAGGTCCATGGCTTGCCGCTGAGGAACTGCACGGACACCATCCAGCCGAACATCGGCAGCACTGCGAGCGGTACCAACCGCACAAACCAGCTGCGGGCGCGGTGCCGCACGTCGCCGTCGGTCTTAAGGGCCAGGAACGCCAAGGCGTGCACCAGGGCGAACGCCACCACACCGAAGCCGCCGAGGAGTGCATAGCCACTGAACCAGGACATCGGGCCGCCACTGCGGTCGCCGTTGGCATTCAAGGGCAGCCCGGTGGTGGTCAGTGCCAACGCGGCGCCGATTCCAAAGGCGGCTACGAAGGAACCGACGGCAATCGCCCAGTCCCAGCGGTTGCGCCACCGCTGGGAGTCCACTTTGCCGCGGTATTCGAAAGCCACGGCACGGAAGATCAGCGCGGCCAGCACTGCCAGGAGCGGGAGGTAGAGAGCTGAGAACAGGGAGGCATACCAGAGCGGGAAGGCCGCGAAGGTGGCTCCGGCGGCAGTGAGCAGCCACACTTCATTGCCGTCCCACACAGGGCCGATGGTGTTCAGCAGTACGCGGCGGTCAGTGTTGTTGCGGGCGAACAGCTTCATCAGCATGCCGACGCCCAAGTCGAAGCCCTCCAGGAAGAGGTAACCGGTCCACAGCACCGCGATGGCCACAAACCAGATGGTTGGCAACAGTTCCATTGTCAGATTTCCCCTGTTCCTAGTAGGCGAATGCCAGGACGTCGTCGCCGGACTTGGCCGGACCGTCGTCGTTCTTGTCGTCATCGTCCGTATCACTGGCCGGGTGTGCCAGTTCCGGCATCGCCGAGGCCACGCCACCGCGGATGTACTTGACCAGTAGTTTCACTTCGACCACCAGCAAGATGGCGTAAATGGCGGTGAGGACCACCAAGGAGGTCAGGAGCTCACCGGCACTGACCCCCGGCGATACGGCGGCAGCAGTAAACATGAACACTTGGTCTATGCCGTTCATGTCCGGATTGGGTGCAACCACGAACGGCTGCCTGCCCATTTCAGTGAAGATCCAGCCGGCAGCATTGGCGCCGAAGGGTGCGAGGATGCCGAACACGGCAAGGCGCATCAGCCACTTCGATTGCGGTACCACGCCCTTGCGGGTCACCCAGAGAGCCAGCAAGGCGGCGAACGCAGCGATCCCGCCGAAGCCGATCATCATGCGGAAGCCCCAATACGTCACTTCCATGACGGGTACGTACTGGATTTCCTGGCCGGCGCGTTCGCCGTACAGCGGATTGTCCGGAAGATGGGTTCCGTACTTTTCCTTGTACTCGCCCAGCAGGCTGTTAACGCCTTTCACCTCGGTGGTGAAGTCCCCCTTTGCCAGAAAGGACAGGATGCCGGGTACTTCAATAACGGCAACAATGTCATCGCAGTTGGTGGCGCCGAGGTTGCCGACGCTCAGGACCGAGAACCCGGTGCCGTCGTGGCAGGCAGCTTCGGCGGCGGCCATCTTCATGGGTTGCTGTTCAAACATCAGCTTGCCCTGCAGGTCACCGGTAATGGCGGTCCCCGCGAAGGAGATCATGGCCACAACTGCACCGATCCTCAGGCTCTTCATCCACACGGTGTAATCGGACTTGTCCCGGCCCGGGATGGCAGCTTCCCCGGGAACCAGCTTGCCGTTGTTGTCCACGACGTCGATGCCATCGTGCCGGCGGCGCCACAGGTGGTACCAGGCGATGCCCAGGAGGAACGCGCCGGCAACTGCCAGCGCCCCAAACAGCGTGTGCGGGACGGCAACGAGGGCCGTGTTGTTGGTAAAGACTGCCCAGGCGTCTGTCATCACGGGCCGCCCGTCCACCATTTCCACGCCGACGGGGTGCTGCATCCACGAGTTCGCCACAATGATGAAGTAGGCGGAGAAGACGGAACCAATCACTGCAATCCACAGGCAGGCCAGGTGCACGCCGCGTTTGAGTTGCTTCCAGCCGAAGATCCACAGGCCCAGGAACGTGGATTCCACAAAGAACGCCAACAAGGCTTCCAGGGCCAGTGGCGCACCGAAGACGTCCCCGACAAACCGGCTGTACTCACTCCAGGCCATACCGAACTGGAATTCCTGGACGATGCCCGTGGCCACGCCCATGATGAAGTTGATGAGGAAGAGCTTTCCCCAGAACTTGGTCATCCGCAGGTACTCGGGCTTGCCCGTGCGGTACCAGATGGTCTGCATGATCGCCACCACCAGGCCCAGGCCAATAGTGAGGGGCACCATCATGAAGTGGTAGACGGTAGTGATACCGAATTGCCAGCGTGCGATTTCCAAGGCGTCCATAGCTGTCCTTTGTGCGGTCGACCGAAGTACGATGACGGTACTTCTACGTTGCGTAGAAAACTACTCTTCTACAAAGTGTAGAACAAATGGCGGGCGACGAAACCCATTCTTCAAGTGGCGTTACCCACGCGCAAGGGCTACCCGCAGGACACGGCGCGCCGATAGTTCTACCTCACGTAGAATGAAGAGCTGAAAAGCGGTAGATTTATGGTGGAATGTTGGATCATCGCTCCCGACAGCAGTCACCCTGCAGCGGGAAGCGGAAGGTAGGGACGTATAGATGGCAAGTCTTGGGGAACTGGAACGGGCAGTGATGGATCTGCTCTGGGCAGGCCAGGAGGCTGCAACTGCCAATACCCTGCGCGACCTCTTGGCGCAGGATTCCGAGGCCGGCGACGGCACTGCGGGACATCAGGGCAAGGACTTGGCCGTAACCACGGTTCTCACTGTCCTGTCGCGCCTGGAAAAGAAGGGGCTCGTGGAGCGTGAGCGCGGTACGCGTCCGCACCGCTACCAAGCCGTTTCCAGCCGCGCGGACCACACCGCCGAACTGATGCATGAAGTCCTGGGCTCCGCTCCGGACCGCGAGGCCGTCCTGGCACGCTTCATTGGATCCGTCACCGAAAGTGAAGCCGCTACCCTGCGCAAACTGCTCGGCTACAATTAGCCACTATGTTCTGGACCTCATACCTGCTTGCGGTCCTGGCATTGATTTTGGCATGGCCGGTGCCCGTCCTGCTGTCCCGCGCCCAATGGCCGGCACGCTCGCCGTTCACCGCCATGGTGCTTTGGCAGGCGATCGCCCTTGCCGGTGGGCTGTCCATGATCGGCGCCATGCTGGTCTATGGCTTGGAGCCCATCGGCGACAACCTCATTGCCGGCCTCAAGAGCCTGGCGGGGATGGTCTTCAACAACGAACCCACCACGGCATTGGGCTTCTGGCACCTTTTCGCCCTGTCCGCGGCGGCGCTGCTCACAGCGCACCTGGTCTTCACCCTGCTGCTGACCTACTACAAGATTGAGCGCCAGCGACGACGACACCGCGAATTGCTGGCCCTCCTCGCCTCACCGTCCGACGACGGCCCCGGAACCGTGGTCATCAACCACGACTCCCCCGTGGCCTACTGCCTCCCCGGCGGCGCCCGGTCCGTCACGGTACTTTCCGACGGTCTGATGGCAGCCTTGGAACCGGCCGAGCTCAGGGCTGTGCTCATTCACGAGAATGCGCATCTGTCGCAGCGCCATGACCTCTTGCTGTGGGCTTTCGCTGCCTGGCGGCAGGCACTGCCCTGGTTCCCCACCACGCGGCTGGCCCAAACAGCGGTTAACTCCCTGATCGAGATGCTGGCCGATGACGTCGCGCTGCGGACCGAAAGCAAGGGCACCCTGATCAAGGCCATCGCAATCGTCGCCAGCGGAACATCCCAACCTGCCATCGGAACCGGGTCACTCAATGCCGGCGGCGCCGTGGTGGAGAGCAACGCCGTCAGCGCCACAGGCGGCGCCGACTCACCGCGCACGACGGCGTCACGCGTCAGCCGCTTACTCTCGCCACAGCCGCCGCTCACCACGGGCTTGCGCATCCTGGTCCTGGCGGTGTCCGCGTTGCTGCTGGCAGTGCCTACGGCGCTGTTGATTGTTCCGGGGCTGCTGGGCTAGCCGGGAAGCGAAGCCTCATAGACCAAGGAAGCATAGGCCTCCAATGCTTCCGCACAGCGCGCCACCCGGGCAGCGGCATCCCCCGCCTGGGGCAAATGCAGGACGTCACGCGACTTCAACTCACGGTACCAACGCCGCAAGCGCTCCAGGCTTTGCTCCTCTTCTTCGAGTTCGGCGAAAGTGAATTTGCCCCGGGAAATCTCTTTAGCGATCTCGAGCTCAAATTTGCCACAGTCGGCGCTGAACTCAGCCCATTCTTCGAGCCGGGCAGTTTTGAAAGCGCTGCGGAAGGTCTCAGCCCCGCCACGGGGCGAGGCGTCCACCAAGGTCCAGGAGCCATCACCTTTCGCCACCAAGGACTCCGCTCTTTTCAGTCCCTCGTCAAAGGCCGGATGAGCGGGGAGCACCCAGGTTCCGGGCGACAAGGGAACGGCCCCCATACGCCGGAGTTCCCGCCAAACCGCCACCCTATGCCTGGAAGGCTGGGCGGGCACCTGGACCAGGATCAGTAACCATTGCTCGTCAATCACAGTGACGAATGTAGCAGCTGTTACATTGTGAAGCGTGAAACCCACCTATGACGCACCACTCCCTGTCAGGGCAACCCAGCGCTGGCCGCTCTACGCGGCAGGATTTACCACCGCTTTCGGCGCCCATGCCGTTGCTGCCGGCTTGGGTGCGGAGAGCGCGGATATTGGATTGAGCCTGCTCGCCTTGGGTTTCCTGCTGGCCCTGTACGACATCGCTGAAGTGTTCCTGAAGCCGGTGTTTGGCGCCTTGAGCGACCGGATAGGGCCAAAACCGGTCATCGTGGGCGGTCTTTTGGCTTTCTCCGCGGCCTCACTGATCGGGTTGTGGGCGGACCAGCCTGCCATGCTGGCGGCTGCGCGGCTGGGGCAGGGCATGGCGGCATCGGCATTTTCACCGGCGTCATCGGCCACCGTGGCCCGCCTCTCGGGCAAGAACACCGGACAATATTTTGGACGATACGGCTCGTGGAAGGGACTCGGCTACGCGATAGGGCCGCTGCTGGGAGCTGTTGCCATCATCAGTGGCGGTTTCGCCCTCTTGTTCGGGGTCCTGTCCGCCCTGGGCTTCCTCGTTGCGGCATGGGCTGCGGTTGCAGTTCCAGCCCTGGCACCGCTTCCCCGGCCCCGCTACACCATTGTGGACGTGTGGCGGCAGAGCACCGAGAGGTCCTTCCTTGGCCCTACTCTGGTCCTTGCTGCGGCCACTGGGGCCCTCGGGGCAGCCGTTGGATTCCTGCCTGCCCTCGCGGCACGCGAAGGCCTTGGCACCGCCGGAAGTGTGGCAGTTGTGACGGTGCTGGCTCTGGCCTCGTCACTGATACAACCGCGCATCGGCAGGCTCCGGGACCAAGGCCGCCTCAGCGACAAACCGGGCATGGTGGCAGGCTTGCTCTGCATCGCAGGGGGCACACTCATGGCCGGCATCCTTCCGGGAGCGGCGTGGATCTACTTGGCCGCCGCCCTGATAGGCACAGGAATAGGCGTTTCCACTCCCCTGGCGTTTGCGCACCTGGCCGACTCGACCCCCTCCGAACGAATGGGAAGGACCATGGGATCAGCCGAACTGGGACGGGAACTTGGCGACGCCGGAGGTCCCTTGCTGGTGGGCGGAATCGCCGTGGCAGCCGGGCTCCCTTGGGGATTGGGAGCCCTTGCACTGCTGGTGGGGCTCACAGCCTTCGCCGCACCCGGAACCAAGGAAACCGCCACTCCCCCCGCGGCCAGCTAGGCGTCGATGCGTTCCCTGTCCAGGGTGGCCGCCCCGGCAATGATGAACTCCTTGCGCGGCGCGACATCCGAGCCCATCAGAAGGTCGAAAACCTCTTCCGCCCGTTGGGCACTCTCAATGCCAACCTTCCGCAGGGTCCGGTGCCGTGGATCCATGGTGGTCTCCGCCAGTTGTTGGGCATCCATTTCACCCAAACCCTTGTACCGCTGGATGGGCTCTTTATAACGCTTGCCTTCCTTGGCGAGGTTGGCCAGGAGGACATGAAGTTCAGCCTCGGAGTAGGTGTAGATCATCTCATTGGCCTTTTGGCCTGGATTGATTACTTCGACCCGGTGCAGGGGCGGAACAGCGGCAAAGACGCGTCCCGCCTCCACCATGGGCCTCATGTAGCGGAAGAACAAGGTCAGCAACAGGGTACGGATATGGGCACCGTCCACGTCGGCGTCGGTCATGAGGATGACCTTGCCGTAGCGGGCGGCGTCAAGGTCGAAGCTGCGACCCGAGCCGGCACCGACCACCTGGATCAACGCCGCGCACTCGGCGTTGGACAACATATCGCCCACGGATGCTTTCTGGACGTTCAGGATCTTTCCCCGGATAGGAAGCAAGGCCTGAAAATCCGAGGACCTGGCGAGTTTGGCTGTTCCGAGTGCGGAGTCACCTTCAACAATGAACAGCTCTGAACGGGCAACATCGTCAGTCCGGCAATCGGCCAGTTTCGTCGGCATCGACGAGGTTTCCAAGGCATTCTTGCGGCGCTGCGTTTCTTTGTGAACCCGCGCTGAGATGCGCGACTTCATCTCGCTGACCATCTTTTCCAGCAGGAGTGCAGATTGCGCTTTGTCGTTGCGGTTGGCCGAGTTAAGCCGGCCGGTGATCTCTTTTTCCACGACCTTGGCCACGATGGCCCGTACCGCCGAGGTACCCAGGATCTCTTTGGTCTGACCCTCAAACTGCGGCTCGGCAAGCCGGACAGTCAGGACAGCGGTGAGACCTGCAAGGATGTCATCCTTCTCGATCTTGTCATTGCCGGCCTTGAGCTTGCGGGCGTTCGTTTCCACGGCCTTGCGGAATGTCTTTAGCAGGGCAGCTTCGAAGCCCGACTGGTGGGTGCCGCCCTTGGGGGTGGCAATGATGTTGACGAAGCTGCGCATGGTGGTCTCGTAGCCGATCCCCCAGCGCAGGGCGATATCGACTTCGCAATCGCGTTCGACTTCCGCGATCTTGCTATGACCGTTGTCATCGAGTACCGGGACGGTTTCCTTGAACTTCCCGGAGCCGTGGAGCCGCCAGACATCGGTGACTCCGGCGTCCGCGGCAAGGAATTCGACGAACTCCGAGATGCCGCCGTCATGGTGGAACACTTCCTCGTGCGCGCCGTTCTCACCCGGCGTTCCGGCCAGCTTGCGTTCGTCGCGGACAGTAATCTTCAAACCGGGGACCAGGAAGGATGTCTGGCGCGCCCTCGCGGCGAGGTCGTCGTAGGAGAACTTGGCATCGGGAGTGAATATCTGCCGGTCTGCCCAGTAGCGGACACGCGTTCCCGTCACACCGCGCTTTGCCTTGCCCACCACGTCCAGCACGGAGTTCTCAACGAAGGGCTCAAACGGCGCCTCAGGACCAGGCTTGGACCCAGAGTCAACGAACCGGCCAGGCTCGCCCCGACGGAAGGACATCTGGTACGTCTTGCTGCCTCGGTCCACTTGAACGTCCAGCCGGCTCGACAGTGCGTTGACCACGGATGCACCAACCCCATGCAGACCGCCGGATGCGGTGTAGGAACCGCCGCCGAACTTGCCGCCCGCATGCAGCTTGGTGAAGACCACTTCGACGCCGGACAGGCCGGTTTTGGGTTCAACATCCACGGGAATACCACGGCCGTCATCATGGATTTCCACGGAGTTATCGGCGTGCAAGATCACTTTGATGTCATGGCCGAAGCCCGCCAGCGCTTCATCAACGGCGTTATCGATAATTTCCCACAGGCAGTGCATGAGCCCGCGTGAGTCGGTGGAACCGATGTACATGCCCGGGCGTTTCCGGACGGCTTCCAGGCCTTCAAGGACAGACAGATGCCGGGCGTTGTATTCAGAACTCGGTGCCACTCGCGGTGTGCTCCTTCGGGGTATATCTCAGGGTGTATCCAAGGATGCTGCCCAGCCATTTTTTGCTGGTATTTCAAGGCAAACTCTGCCAATACTAGGCTAGCCCGGCCGGCCCCCTGCCATGGGTTGCCACTCCCGGCACCGCCCAAGCTGCATGGTTACGTTACGCACATGTGATACGCGGACAGCGAAAGTGACCCATCCTTGCCATGGATCTGCGTCGAATGCTGGTTATATGGATGTACAGAACTACTAAGGAGGCCGACATGACAACAGCAGTTGCAGACCGCACGCTAAACGCAGCTGACCGGTGCGATCGTTGCGGAGCCCAAGCATATGTCCGCGTTGTACTCGAGTCCTCCGGGGGTGAGCTGCTCTTCTGCGGCCACCACGCACGTGCAGTAGAAGCTACGCTCCGGCCTATGACTTCCGACTGGCACGATGAGACCGAGCGCCTCAACGAGAAGGCGCCCGTCCCCGTCGACTAGGCAGGGCAGCCCGCGTAGCCGGACTCCCCTGATATATAAAGTATTGCGTTGAGCAGACAAGAGGGCCCCTCCCACCATGGAGGGGCCTTCTTGCATTTCATGCGGTCTGCGTTTCCCTGGGGCTGCGTTTCCCTGGGGCTGCAATTGACACGGCCTGCGTTACCCGTAGCCTGAGTTCCCAGCATCCCTGCCGGGCCTCAGCAGGGCGGCTTTTAACAGGACAGTTTTAGCAAAGACGATCAACCGATCAATAAAAAAGCGGCCTCGTCGGGGATCCGACGGGGCCGCTTCCTTATACTGCGGGAAGATTTAGTCCAGGTAGTCCCTGAGGACCTGCGAGCGGGACGGGTGCCGCAGCTTGGACATGGTCTTCGATTCAATCTGCCGGATACGCTCACGCGTCACTCCGTAGACCTTGCCGATTTCGTCTAAAGTCTTCGGCTGTCCGTCAGTTAGGCCGAACCGCATGGCCACTACACCGGCTTCGCGCTCGGACAGGGTGTCCAGTACCGAGTGGAGCTGCTCCTGCAGGAGGGTGAAGCTGACGGCATCGGCCGGAACTACAGCTTCCGAGTCCTCGATCAAGTCACCGAACTCGGAGTCTCCATCCTCACCGAGAGGGGTGTGGAGAGAAATTGGCTCGCGTCCGTATTTCTGGACCTCAACAACCTTTTCAGGGGTCATGTCCAGTTCCAGTGCCAGTTCTTCCGGCGTTGGTTCGCGGCCGAGGTCCTGGAGCATCTGGCGCTGCACACGTGCCAGTTTGTTGATGACTTCGACCATGTGCACAGGAATACGGATGGTGCGCGCCTGGTCTGCCATGGCACGGGTGATGGCCTGGCGGATCCACCACGTGGCGTACGTGGAGAACTTGAAGCCCTTGGTGTAGTCGAACTTCTCCACCGCACGAATCAGGCCAAGGTTGCCTTCCTGGATCAGGTCCAGGAAGAGCATGCCACGGCCCGTGTAACGCTTGGCAAGGGAGACCACGAGTCGGAGGTTGGCCTCGAGCAGGTGGTTCTTGGCACGCTTTCCGTCGTGGATGACGAACTCGAGCTCACGCTTGAGCTTGGGATCCATGGATCCGTCGTCGGCGTTGATCTTTTCCTCGGCAAAAAGGCCTGCTTCGATACGAAGCGCGAGGTCCACTTCCTGCTCGGCGTTCAGCAGGGCGACCTTGCCGATTTGCTTCAGGTAGTCCTTGACGGGGTCTGCCGTTGCACCAGCGGACATGACCTGCTGGACCGGGGCGTCGTCGTCGTCGGCGTCGGAGTAAACGAATCCCGAGCCGGAGGGAGCGGGCTTGTCCTTCGCGGCAACCGCGCCATCCTCGGTGTCATCTTCACCGACTTCGACTTCTTCCGCTGCAGCAGGATCAAAGTCTTCGTCCTCGGCAGCGGCGTCCTCGGAGTCGGAGCCGGACTTGTTCGCGGCCTCAGCGGCGGCCTTCGCGCCGGGCTTGGGTCCACGCTTCTTGGGAGCGGGCTTGTCAGAGTCACCCTCTGAGGCCTTGTTGGCAGCGCGTGTGGCCGCGCGCTTTGCCGACGTGGCCGCTTTCTTTTCCTCAGCGGTCAATTCGGCCTGGGCGGCGGGTTCCTTCTCGACGGAAGACGGAGTCACAGAAAACCTTTCTAGCGGCGGTCTGTGGAATCACCATACGGGCAACACCACTATGACCCTGTCAAGTCCGCGATCAATTTCAAATGCGATCGCCGTCTGCAGAGTCTGTAGATAGAACTCCCGACAACGCTGTTTTGTTCCCGTTTCCGGGCCAAAGCAGGCATTCAAACGCGGACCCAACCGGGTCTCGGCATCCATTGTCTCACGGTTTTGCGAAACCTACGCCTGATGTATTCCCCCAACGCAGGTGCAGGCTTGCTATATAAGAGCTTGCCGGGACCCCCGCCACGCCGAACCAGGGCGGCTGGCCCAACGACAAACAGTTCCCTGGCCCAGGACGTCCATCAAAAGTCCGGCAAGTCGATAACCAGGACGGGCTGCCTCAGCACGGACAAGGCAGGCATGGGCGATGGAACCACTGCCCTTGCACCACGATATCCACCCTTGAAGCGTGAACACCGCGGCAGCCACTTCTCCCGATTCCTCTTCCACGCACAGCCCGGCGAGTACATGATGCAACGCATCAACCTGGCTCCAGCTGGGCGTGTCCGGGCGCAATCCCAACAAGACATCGCCATAGGTAAAGACGTCCGCCCGGGCAGCGGAACCACGCGGCACTGGAGCCGGAGGTACGTCTTCGGAGGCCGGAATACCGAGCTCGGAAAGATCGAACGGCGATGCAAACGGTTCGTCATCGCTGAATAGCCCAAAGGAAACAGCGCCGGATCTTGCAGAGTCGAGGCCGGCTGCCGCCATCACCACCACAGCGTCCCTCCACGCCGGCACCTTCAGCGTGGTCCTGAGAAACCCCATGAGTTCCGCATCGGTTTGCGGCTGCAAACGATCCCCTCGTTCGCCCCTGGCGAGGACGTGATGCCATACCGCCAGGACAGAGTCCAGGCAGCGTTCGCTCCGCCACAGGCCCAGGATGCGATCCCCGAAGCGGGACTCTGCCTCCTGGACGGCCGGATCGAGTGGTCCTGTCCTGACGAACGAAGGTAGTCCTTTCGATGCCCGTGGAGACGGACCAACAGCGCTCCCCTGGTACACGAGCTCAGCGTTCAGCTGGCTGTCCTTGATGCGCGCAAGGGGAAGTCCGGGATCCGGGCAACACTCTTCATCCTCGCAGAAGGCGCTGCGCCAATACTCGGGGCCGATCAACCAGGCGTCCC
Organism: Arthrobacter sp. R3-55; assembly: GCF_054161505.1. Lineage (NCBI taxonomy): Bacteria > Bacillati > Actinomycetota > Actinomycetes > Micrococcales > Micrococcaceae > Arthrobacter > Arthrobacter sp. R3-55. The sequence goes on from NZ_CP096423.1 coordinate 2,854,392, forward strand.
TCACCGACATGTCCACTTCGTCGAGGTGAAGCTGCAAGGCTTCCAGCAGTGGCATCGCCTGCTCGACCACGGCGCCGTTAGCCCAACCGGCCTCACTGTAGACCGCCAGCACCACACCGTTGGCGGCCTCATCCGCCACGAGGTAGTGGCGGATCTGCTCCGCGAAGCCGGCAAGGGCCTGCGGTGTCCGCCGTGACGGCAAGTCCACCCGCAGTGTTGCCCCCAGGATTTTCCCCTGCAGTGTGATGGCAACGAGGCTGTCTTCCGGCCAATAGCCGAGCATATGCGGGATGTAGCCAAGGATGTCTTCGGGTCGGTGGATGCTCAATGTTCGCTTGGTGGTCATGCATCCAGCCTGCTCATCCCCGACCGGCCGAAACAGGCCCCACCTTGCCTATGTGGAAAAGCCCGTCAAAACATGGCCTTGGCAGAAGTGGCAGATTCTCTAGCGCTCCTTAGCGGCACCGGAACGGCCTTCCCGCCGTCGCTCCAGGCGCTCACGTCGCTGCTTCGCAAGCGTTGCCACCAGCGGCTGTACATGAATCCCTTGGGCCGCCATCTGCCGCCGGACTTTGCGCCGTGTCACCAGGATAAGGATCGTTCCCAGACCCAAAAGCAGGAACTGCACGCTGAGGGCTATGCGGAAAGGAGCAAGGCCATACAGATCGCCACCCGAGAAACCGCTCGCATTCAGCAGGTCCAATACGAGGCCGATGAGGTAGATCGCAACAAGTGCGGCAATGAAGCCGCCAACGTTCACAATTCCGGTTGCGGTTCCGATCCGGTGCGAGGGATTGAAGGTCCGGGCAAAGTCGAAACCGATCATGGAGCCCGGACCTCCGACGGCCAGCACCACCACCAGGATCACCAGCATCCACAGTGGAGCCCTGTCCGGCAGAAGGAGCACGGCAGCCCACACCAACGCAGTGGCTGAAGTGATCAGGAGAACCATCGCTGATCTTCGCATGGGGTGCTTGGAGACGAAGCGTCCAAAGCCCGGTCCGCCGATGATTGCGGTGGCGACGAAAAGGGCCATCAGAGCGGACACGGTTCCGGCATCCAGGCCTTGGGCCGAGAGCAGGAACGGATAGCCCCAGGTCATGGCGAAGAGGTTTCCGCTGAACTGGACGGTGAAGTGGCTCCACAAACCCAGTCGCGTCCCCGGTTGCTTCCAAGCACGGGACAAGGAGACGCCGGTGGCCCTCAAGCCCTGGCCGGATTCCCTGGGTGGATGCCCGGGAGGAGCATCACGCAGCATGGCCAGGACCAGCACGACTGCCAGTACGGACATCGCGGCCAGGGTCAGGAACGCGGGGGTCCACCCCGCGGTATGAAGGAGAAGCGCAAAGGGAACCACACTGAAAAGCTGTCCCAGCTGTCCGCACATTCCGGTGAGCTGGGTGACCAAGGGAACCTTGGCAGGGGCAAACCACAACGGCACCAGGCGGATCACCGAAATGAAGGTCATGGCATCACCGGCACCCACCAGGACGCGGCCCAGCACGCCCCCGGGCACACTGTCCGCAAAGGCGAGCTGCAGTTGGCCCAACCCCATGAGCACCGCTCCCCCGGCGATCATGGCCCGTGAACCAAACCTGTCCACCAGGACGCCTACCGGAATTTGCAGCCCCGCATAGACCAGGAGCTGAAGCACAGTGAAGAAGGAAATGGCTGCAGCACTGGCATGGAACCGCTCGGTTGCTTCCAATCCAGCCACGCCGAAGGACGTTCGTTGCGCCACCGCCACCAGGTAGGCGAACACGCCAATCGTCCAGATGAGCCAGGCGCGGGGTGCATTCACCCCTCAATTATGCCCGGCAGCATCTGAAAGCTGATTTATTGTGGCGAGTCCTTACGGGCCAGATACGCCTCAACAGCAGCACCGATATCCTCAGCGTTGGGCAGTTCATCGTTCTCGTCCGCAAGCAGCGATCGGCGGACCACGCCCTCGGATTTCTCGTCGTAGCGCGACTCCAGATTGGTGACCACGGCTTGCACTTCCTCGGAGGCTTCGATCTGTTCGGCGATCTGACGGCCCACTTCACGGCCGGCTTCGCGGAGTCGATCGGTCGGCAGCATCAGTGACGTCGCCGCGCCCAGATACTCCAAACCCGCGACGGCCGCCGGAGGGTACTCCGCTTCCGACAAATAATGCGGAACGTGGATGACATACCCGGCAACGTTGCGCTCCGCCTCCGTCAGACGCAGTTCGAGGATGTGCCCTATGGCCGCGGGAACATCCACGGTGGGCTTCCAGCTGGAAATGCCCTCAATGAGATCGGGGCGGTTGCCATGAACGGTCACTCCCACCGGCCGCGTGTGCGGCACGGGCATCGGAATGGAATGGATCCAGGTGACCAGGTTGACGTCCAGCTCTTCAACGATCCCGACGACGGCCCGCGAGAACCGTTCCCACTGCAGGTCCGGTTCGAAACCAGCCAGCAACAGGAACGGCTGGCCGAGTCCGTCGGTCAACTTGTAAAGACCCAACTTGGGGGCCTGGTAATCCTGTACGTGATCTTCCACGAAGCTGATGTGCGGGCGCCGGGAACGGTAGTCGATCAGTTGGTCGGCGTCGAACATGGCCACCACCTCGGCGTCGAGCTCGTCCAGCAGCTCGGCGTTGATCTGCCGAACCACGTGACCGGCGTCGGCAAAACCGGTGAACCCCATCACCATGTTCAGCCCGCGCAGCGCAGGGCTGTGGAAGGTTTCGATGTTTCGCGCGTACAGCGATTCGGGGTCCAGGAGGGAGCCGGATATCCGTTCAAACACGGCGTGTTCCTTTCGCAATGACAAAGTAGGGGGAGGTCCCGGGGGTACCGGCCACATGGCACCAACGGGGCCTCTGGGCGTTGCTGCGGGATTCCATTAATCCTTACAACGCTGCAGCTCCAAAGGGCATTCCTGCACCGGATGTGCTGCAGCTCTCATTTAATTGCTGTCCGCAGCGCCCAAGAGACTACGATCGAAACGGGCCGGTATCCTCTTCCGACACCGGCCCCTGAAGACCAAGTCCGCCGTCGGTAGAGGACGTCGGGCGTGTACCGGGGCAGGTCGCCAAACATGCGGCCCAGCCAAGCAATGCAGAGAGAAGTGAGGCAACATCCTCGTGGTCAAGACTACTGACATCATCCTGGGCATCATCGCCAAGGACCTGAAAAAGTCCCCCAGCGACGCACTGGTGATTGGAATTGCGCAAGGCGCCGATGGGCCGGTGCTGCTTCCGAATCCCCTGAGCGCAAAGGCAGCTGAGTCTGTTGCGGGCTCCCTCAAATTGCTGGGGATCACCGGTGCAGCCGACCAGGCACACCGGCTTCCCGGCTTGCCGGAGACCGGCTCGGGAATCCTGGTCCTCGCCGGCGTGGGCAAATTGTCGGAGTCCGGCAGTCTTGCCGAGGAGGCCCTGCGTCGCGCCGCGGGATCTGCCGTCCGCCAGCTGGCCGGCCTTACGTCAGTAACCTTGGCATTCCCGACCACCAGCGTGGCCGATGTGGCTGCTATCGCCGAAGGCGCAGCCCTGGGTGCCTACTCCTACACGGAGCACCGTTCCAGCAAGGACGGATTGAAGGCCCCCGTAGCCAAAGCGTTGATTTTCACCGATGTGGATCCCAAAGACGCTCAGCCGGCACTGGATCGGGCTGCCGTTGTTGCCCGCGCCGTGAACGCCACCAGGACCCTGGTCAACCAGCCTCCCAGCCACCTCTATCCGGAATCCTTTGCCGAGTCCGCAAAGGAACTCGGCAAGGGCCTGCCCGTCAAGGTCACAGTCTGGGACGAGAAGCGGCTTGAAAAAGAAGGCTTTGGCGGCATCCTGGGCGTCGGCAAGGGTTCAACCCGCCAGCCCCGCCTGGTGAAGGTGGAATATGCGCCGGCCAAGGCCACCAGGAAGATCGCCCTCGTTGGCAAGGGCATCACCTTCGACACCGGTGGTATCTCCATCAAGCCGGCGCTCGGCATGGGCGACATGAAGAGCGATATGGCGGGCGCCGCCGTCGTGCTTAATACCGTCCTGGCCATCGCTTCGCTTGGCCTGAACATCAAGGCAACTGCGTGGCTCTGCATTGCGGAGAACATGCCCTCCGGGGCTGCGGCCCGGCCTGCAGACGTCTTCACCATCTACGGCGGCAAGACCGTCGAGGTCCTTAACACCGACGCCGAGGGGCGCCTGGTCATGGCCGACGGGCTCGTCGCTGCCAGCCTGGAGAAGCCGGACGCCATCATTGACGTCGCCACGCTGACCGGTGCGCAGCTCATAGCACTGGGACTGCGCACGGCAGGTGTGATGGGCTCCGATTCTGTCACTGCAGCTTTGAAGTCGGCAGCTGACAGGGCTGGCGAGCTGGTCTGGCCCATGCCGTTGCCGGAAGAACTGCGCCCCAGCCTTGACTCCCAGGTGGCAGATCTTGCCAATATCGGTGAGCGCAACGGCGGCATGATGACCGCGGCCGTTTTCCTGCGGGAATTCGTTGGCAAGAACGGGGACGGTCAGCAGATCCCGTGGGCCCACGTCGATATTGCAGGTCCCTCGTTCAATAACGGCAGCCCCTACGGCTACACCCCCAAGCAGGGAACAGGATGCACTGTCCGCACCCTGGTTGCCTACGCTGAGGATCTGCTCGCAGCTCCCGCCTAAGCTGCACCACCTTGCCCATCCGGGCTGCGCGACCCTTGCCGGAGACCCCCGCAAGGGCCGCGCAACCCCGGAATTATGCGGCGTGTAGCGCTGTGTCACAAGTGAACGTGAGTCTCGACACAAGCGCTCCACAAACACCCGCAGAGGGTGGAGCATGGGTAGGTGGTTCGCTAAGGTGAACTCGATAGTCACAAATGCAAGAGAACTTAGGTGCTGGCATAATCACGGCAGAACAAGTTCCAAAGACCAGATGGCACGCAGTCCCGTGTCATCATTCACGCGAGGGAGCGTTTTAGTGGCCGATCAGGCAACTGCGCAAGAATTCGACATCCTGGTACTCGGTGGCGGCAGCGGCGGCTACGCCACTGCCCTGCGGGCCGTACAGCTTGGGTTCACCGTTGGCCTTGTGGAAAAGGCAAAGCTCGGCGGAACCTGCCTGCACAACGGTTGTATCCCCACCAAGGCACTCCTGCACTCGGCCGAACTGGCCGACCATGCACGCGATTCCGCCAAGTATGGTGTGAACGTCACGCTCGACAGCATCGACATGCCGGCCGTGAACGCGTACAAGGACGGCATCATCGCCGGTAAGTACAAGGGCCTCCAGGGACTCATCAAGTCCAAGGGCATCACCGTCATCGAGGGTGAAGGCAAGCTCCAGGGCAATAACACGGTGGTCGTCAACGGCACTTCCTACACGGGTAAGAACATTGTCCTGGCAACCGGTTCCTACTCGCGCTCCCTGCCTGGCCTGGAAATCGGCGGCAAGGTCATCACCTCTGACCAGGCCTTGACCATGGACTACATCCCCAAGAGCGCGATCGTCCTCGGCGGCGGCGTCATCGGCGTCGAATTCGCCTCCGTATGGAAGTCCTTCGGCGTGGACGTCACCATTATCGAAGGCCTCCCCTCCTTGGTTCCCAACGAGGACGCCTCGATCGTCAAGAACCTCGAGCGGGCTTTCAAGAAGCGCGGCATCAAGTTCACCACGGGCATCTTCTTCCAGGGTGTCGAGCAGAAAGACGACGGCGTAAAGGTCACGTTGGTGGACGGCCAGACCTTCGAAGCCGACCTCCTCCTCGTAGCTGTTGGCCGTGGCCCCGTCACCGCCAACCTGGGCTACGAAGAAGCCGGCATCACCATCGACCGCGGATTCGTCATCACCAACGAGCGCCTCCACACCGGCGTCGGCAACATCTACGCTGTGGGCGACATCGTCCCCGGTGTCCAGCTCGCACACCGCGGCTACCAGCAGGGCATCTTCGTCGCCGAGGAAATTGCCGGCCTGAACCCGGCAATCGTCGAGGACATCAACATCCCCAAGGTCACCTACTGCGAGCCTGAAATCGCCACCGTCGGCTACACCGAAAAGGCCGCCAAAGAGAAGTTCGGCGATGACCAGGTCCAGACCCAGGAATACAACCTCGCCGGCAACGGCAAGAGCTCCATCCTCGGTACCGGCGGCATCGTCAAACTTGTTCGCCAGAAGGACGGCCCCGTGGTGGGCATCCACATGATCGGCTCCCGAATCGGTGAGCAGATCGGCGAAGCCCAACTGATCGTGAACTGGGAAGCCTACCCGGAGGACGTGGCCCAGCTGGTTCACGCCCACCCCACCCAGAACGAAGCACTGGGCGAAGCCCACCTCGCCCTCGCGGGCAAGCCGCTCCACGGCTAAGTCTTTACCCAAGACAAACGGGTCGGGTGCATGCAGCGGAATCTGCCGGATGCACCCGGCCCGGACCAGCAGAATTCATCCGCACAAAGATCAATAAGGAGAACGGGGACGACATGTCTGAATCCGTTAACTTGCCCGCCCTCGGTGAGAGTGTCACCGAAGGAACCGTCACCCGCTGGCTCAAGCAGGTTGGTGACCGGGTAGAGATCGACGAGCCGCTGCTCGAGGTTTCAACCGACAAAGTAGACACCGAAATCCCTTCTCCGATCTCAGGCGTCATCGAAGAAATCCTCGTCGCTGAAGACGAGACGGCTGAAGTTGGTGCCCCCTTGGTCCGCATTGGCGACGGTTCCGGCTCTGCCGCTCCTGCTGCCGAAGCTGCACCGGCCGAGGAAGCACCTGCTCCCGCAGAGCAAGCAGGACCGGCTCAGGAAGCTCCTGCCGCAGCTGCAGCAGAGGAAGCACCTGCCGCCGAGGCCCCCGCCGCTTCCAGCGGCGAAGGCCACGAAGTAACCCTCCCCGCCCTGGGCGAGAGCGTCACCGAAGGTACCGTCACCCGCTGGCTCAAGGCTGTAGGGGACACCGTGGAGGTGGACGAGCCCCTCCTGGAGGTCTCCACCGACAAGGTGGACACCGAAATCCCGTCGCCGGTTGCAGGAACCCTGCAGGAGATCCGCGTCAACGAGGATGAGACTGCCGAGGTTGGCTCAGTCCTGGCCATCATCGGTTCCGGCGCAGCAGCACCTGCTGCAGCACCCGCACCGGCAGCTCCTGCCGCAGAAGCGCCGGCTGCCCCCGCCCCGGCCGCCGCACCCGCAGCACCGGCTCCGGCCGCCGCCCCGGCACCCGCAGCTGCTCCGGCTCCTGCAGCTGCTCCGGCCCCCGCAGCAGCACCTGCACCCGCTTCGGCCCCGGCCAGTGAAGGTTCCTCGGAATCCGGCTACGTCACTCCCCTGGTCCGCAAGCTCGCCAACCAGCACGGTGTGGACATCGCATCCGTCTCCGGCACCGGCGTCGGTGGCCGTATCCGCAAGCAGGATGTTATTGCCGCCGCCGAAGCCAAGCAGGCTGCCGCTGCTCCCGCAGCATCGGCTCCTGCGGCTGCTCCCGCTGCCAAGGCTGCCGCGCCAGTAGTTGCATCCTCGCTTCGTGGCACCACGGAGAAGGCACCGCGTATCCGCCAGGTCATCGCCCGCCGCATGCGCGAGTCCCTTGAGGTCTCCACCCAGCTGACGCAGGTGCACGAGGTCGACATGACCAAGATCGCCAAGCTCCGCCTCAAGGCCAAGAACCAGTTCCAGGCCCAGAACGGCGTCAAGCTGACCTTCCTGCCGTTCATCGCAAAGGCTGTCGCAGAAGCACTGAAGCAGCACCCCAAGCTGAACGCTGCCTACGACGAATCCAAGCAGGAAATCACCTACCACAACGCCGAGCACCTGGCGATCGCCGTCGACACCGACAAGGGCCTCCTTGTCCCGGTCATCTCCGACGCCGGCAACCTGAACCTTGCGGGGCTCGCCGGCAAGATCGCTGACGTCGCAGGCCGTACCCGCGACGGCAAGATCGGCCCGGATGAGCTGTCCGGCGGCACGTTCAGCATCACCAACATCGGTTCTGTTGGCGCACTGTTCGACACCCCGATCATCAACCAGCCGCAGGTGGGCATCCTCGGAACCGGCGCGATCGTCAAGCGCGCCGTAGTGGTTGCCGACGAGAATGGTGACGACTCGATCGCCATCCGCTCCATGATGTACCTCTCCCTGACGTACGACCACCGCTTGGTGGACGGCGCCGATGCAGGCCGCTTCCTGCAGACCCTCAAGGCCCGCCTTGAGGAAGGTGCTTTTGAAGCTGATCTGGGCCTGTAAGGCCTAGCGCCAAGGTTCGTCTTTGGCATGAAGGGGCAGGTTGCCGGAATCCGGTGACCTGCCCCTTGCTTTAACCACCCCGCGTGGCTTTGCTACGGGACGTAGAACCAACTCGATAAGCTGGGGCCATGAGTATTCTCTTCAGCATCCTGGTGTTCTTGCACATCGTCGGCGCGGCCATGATTGTGGGCTACTGGATCGCCACCATCAAGGAACCCACCATTCACCCGCGTCAGCGAGATGGCGCCTTCCTGCAGCTGCTGACCGGTATTGCCATGATGGGCCTGTTCCCCTTGCTCCCTGACGCCGACCCCAACTACTTCAAGCTCGGGATCAAGTTCGCCATTGGCGCCGCCGTGGCAGTCCTGGCCGTCATCGGCTCCCGCAAGGTCAAGAAGGGTGAGCCTGTGTCCACCGGGTTGGCTCATGGCGTAGGCGGCCTTGCCTTGATTAACATCGCCATCGCCACTCTCTGGAACTGATCCCTTCCCAACACCGGGTCACAATCCACTGACAGCGGAATGGCCGTGCGGTCACACGGGCAAATCCCTAGGATGGAACCGGTGGCACCTGCCTCAGGCTGGATGCCGACTCACAACGACCCCAAGGAGTGGACATGGCAGCAACACGCACCGCACACACGGTTTGGAACGGCAACCTGATCGAAGGCGCCGGGAACACGACGCTGGACAGCTCAGGCCTGGGCACGTTCGATGTCACGTGGAAGGCGCGCACCGAACAGTCCGGCGGAAAGACCAGCCCGGAAGAACTGATCGCCGCGGCCCACTCCGCATGCTTCTCCATGGCTTTCAGCCACGCCCTCGCAGGTGAAGGATTCACTGCCGAGGAAGTCAACACCAAGGCCGATGTCACGTTCGTTCCCGGCACCGGCATCACCGGCAGCCACTTGACCATGACCGCAAAGGTACCTGGCCTGTCCGAAGAAGACTTCCGCCGCATTTCCGAAGACGCGAAGACGGGGTGCCCTGTGTCCGGCGCGCTTGCCAGCATCGAGATCACCCTGGACGCCACGCTTTCGGCCTAGTGCCGCAAGGTGCTGAACAGCACCGGTAAAACACAGAAGAGCCCCGCCGCATCCTTGATGGAAACGGCGGGGCTCTTCGTTATGCCAGCCCGGCCCTTCAGCCTTTTTGCGGACGTGCGGGCAACGGCTCCGGACGGACCTTGCGGTAGCCTTCGCGGAGTGGGGGCCGGTCCGTGGGCAGCTCCTGGATCATCTCCTTGAGGGCACCAATGCCGTACTCCAACTGCGGGTCGGTGCCGGCTGCATAGGCATGCGGCGGAAACAGTACTTCAATGTCCGGCTCCACGCCGCGGTTTTCAACATCCCAGCCGATTCCACCGCTGAACCAGGTGGCGTACCGTGGCTGTGTTACCCCGGTGCCATCTGCGAGGGCGAAGCGGTTGTCAATGCCTACCACACCGCCCCACGTCCGAGTACCGATCACAGGCCCGATGCCCCTGAGTTTGGACACCTGGGTGATGATGTCGCCATCCGATCCCGCGAATTCGTCGGCCAGGATGATCACCGGACCGCGGGGGGCATGATCCGGATATGTCCTGGGCTTCTCGCCACGCGGCATGCTCCAGCCAGTAACCTTCCGGCCGATGAGCTCCGCCACCAGTTGTGAGGTATGGCCGCCACGATTGCGGCGCACGTCAACAATCAGGCCATCCAGTGCGGTCTCGGTATCAAGGTCGCGGTGGAGTTGCGCCCAGCCGTTGGCCATCATGTCCGGGACGTGGAGGTAACCGAACTTGCCGTCCGAGGCTTCGCGCACAGTGCGGCGGTTGGCCCGGACCCAGTCCTGATAGCGGAGCCGTTCTTCATCACGGACAGGAACCACAGCCACTCGACGTTGCGCCCCGGCGGCTTCACCATGACCTTCACCGTTGAGCAGCGTCAGCTCCACTGTCCGACCGGCCGCTCCTGCCAACTGCATCGCCGGCGTCAAAGCCACTGAAAGTTCGACGCCGTCAATGGCCAGGAGAACGTCCCCCGCCTTCGCGTCTGCGCCGGGCCGGGTCAGCGGGGACGTCGCCAGGGGGTCCGAGGACTCCCCTGCCAGGATGCGGGTGATTTCCCAGCCTTTGCTGCCGAAGTGAAGCTCGGCCCCCAAGCGTCCCTGGCCGTTACGGCCAGGTTCGCTGACAGCGGCTGGCTTGACGTAGGCGTGCGATGTTCCCAGCTCGCCGTGCAACTCCCATAGAAGGTCCACAAGGTCGTCATGCGAGCCCAGCCGGTCCACCAACGGACGGTAGCGCTTGTAGACGGAGTCCCAATCCTGGCCCGCCATGTCCGCAGTCCAGAAGAAGTCGCGCTGGAGCCGCCAAGCTTCCTCAAAGGCCTGCCCCCAGGCAGCCACGGGGTCCAGAATGACCCGGACCCGGTTGAGTTCGACCTTGACCAGGTCTCCGGATTCCTCGTCCACCTTGTTCTCGGATGGCACCGAGGTCACCTGCTGGTCCAGGATGTATACAACCCTCTTCAAGTCCCCCGACAACCTGAAGCTGTCCACTGCGGCAACCAAGGTGGCCTTCTTGCGCTTGGCGAGATCGTAGCGCACCAAAGCGGGCGCGGTCTTCTTATCCGAAAGGGCGCCCTTGCCCTCGCCGGTCACACCGGAAAGCTCAGTATCGAGCCACAGCAGCGCACCCTCCGCTACAGCCAGTTGCGAGTAGTTTCCTTGCGGTACGGGCACAGTGATGACGCGGTGCGCCAGGCCCTCAGGGTCGACGCGCACGGAAGGCGCCACGCCGTCGTCGGACTTTAACGGGGCGGGCTCCTCCTCCCCAAGGGAATCGACCGACGGGCCGAACGGTGAAGGCGTGTCCGCGGCCAGGGCAACCAAATACGGCTTGATGGGGCTCGGGAAGGACAGGTCGAAGGAGTGGCCGTCATAGACGGGATCAAAGCTGCGGTTCGAGAGGAAGGCGAGGAACTTCCCGTCAGGAGTGAACCGCGGCGATTCGTCACAGAACCGGCCGTCCGTGACGTCGATGATGCCCGCTTCCGCATCATCGGGCCGGGTGATTCTGAGCTTACTCCGTGAACCGAATGCCGTGACCGGCTCGGACCATCCCAGCCACTGCGAATCGCCGGACCACGCCAGTTGTTCGATGCTGCCCTCACCCACACTGACAACAAGTCTTAGCGTGCCCTGAGCTGTATCCGCCACATAGACGTCTCCAAAGGAGGTCCCCACAGCGAGCCATCGCCCGTCCGGGCTGGCTTCCAACGCACTCGTGCGCGTGGGCGACGGGAAATCGATCCGGACTTCAACCGCATCCTCCACTTGTTCCGGGACAGCGGGCGCATTCGTGGCACTGACGGTGTCAGCGGATGGCTCGGCTGATGTACCCGTAGTGGGCGTGACGGCCGGCGCAACAGGCACTGTAGCCCGCGCCGCAGCGCTCCCCTGCCCCAGGACGTTGGAAGCGGAGACGGGCTTAGGCAAGGGATCCGCGTCATTGACCGGCGCCGGCGTCGGGACAACTGCTACAGGCGCATCTACAGCTGCGGACAAGCGCGAAGCGATGCGCTTGATGTACAGAGCCTCAACAGCGTCATGGTCAGCGACATAAGAAATCCGGCCATCCGTCAGCGGACGCGGCAGTCGGGCACGCACCCCCGGCGTGGCCTCCACCACGCGCGAGGGCCCGTCCTTGTGCCGAAGCCAGTGGACAGTGCCGTGCGACTCAACGGCGCTGGCCGTGCCGGGGACATTGGGAACGACATCTCCAAGGTGGGCGGCGACTTTGAGCGGCGCGGGGCGTCGGGCCGGCGAGGCAGAACCGAGGGTGATATCGAGTTTGCCTGCCTCGGCGTCAGCTTCCAGTGAAGGAACCATCCACAACTCACCCGCCGATTCGAAGATCACCCGGTTACCGTCCGTGCTTGCGTGCCGGACGTAGAAGTCTTCGTGATCCGTGTGACGGCGCAACTCCGAGCCGTCCGGAAGCACGGAATAGAGGTTCCCGTACCCCTCGTGGTCCGAAAGGAAGGCGATCCGGCCCTTCACCCACAGGGGGTCCGTGAGGTTGCCCTCGATTCCGGGCACCAGACGCTCAAACTCACCGTTGCCATCGGCGTCGATCCAGAGTTTGCCCGCTGTGCCGCCCCGGTAACGCTTCCACCAAGCCGGCTCGCGGGAAAGGACGCTGGCCACGACCACCGGCTTCTCATCGCCGACCTCGGGACCGAAGGCCACCGCTTCAACGGGGCCAAAGGGAAGTTCGACGGCGGCACCCCCGTCAAGCGGGAGACTATAGGCATGCGTGTGGCGGCTTTCAGCTTGCTGGAATGCGCTGGTCACCACGACGTTTCCGGAGGGCGTAAAACCTTTGACTTTAGTGGTGCTGTGGCCGAAGTATGTCAACTGCCTGTAGCCGCCGCCGTCGACGTTCGCCGTGACCACCTCCGGAGACGTGCCAACAATCACTGTCCACACAAGGCGTTTTCCGTCCGGAGTGAAGCGGGGGTTCCTTGCCGGCAATTGCTGGGAGGAAACCCGCCAGGCACGTCCACCGGAAAGGGGCGCGACCCAGATGTCGTCTTCGGCCACGAACGTGACAAGATCGCCGTGCACATGCGGGAAACGGAGGTAGCTGGAGGAGGTCATTGTTCGATCATAGTCAAGAGGCGCCCGCCCTCCGCCGCACCGACAGGCGTTTCTGTCACACCCGTTTCCCATGGTGAGATGAGTCATGAGAATCGTGATGTCCGGAGCGTCGGGAATGATCGGAACGGCTTTGTCGGAGCGTTTGACCAGCCATGGCCATGAAGTCATACGGTTGGTGCGCAGACCCGCCAGGGACCACGGCGAGTGGACATGGGATCCAGCAGCGGGCCAACTTGACGAAGCCGTACTGGATACGGCGGAGGCCGTTATCAACCTCTCCGGAGCAGGCATCGGAGACCGTCCTTGGACCAAGAATCGCATCCAGGTCCTCCGGGATTCCCGGCTCCAGGCCACACGCACCCTGACCTCTGCCATGGGACGGCTTGGCACACCTCCGGCAACGTTCATCAGCCAGTCCGCCTCCGGCTACTACGGCGCCTCACGTGAAGGAATTCTTACCGAGGATTCAGGGCCCGGCTTTGGCGTACTGGGAAGCTTATGCGTTGAGTGGGAACGAACAGCCCGGACGGCACCACAGGGCGTAAGAGTAGTTACTCCCAGGACCGGCGTAGTGCTCAGCACCTCCGGCGGCGCATTGGGACCGCTCCTCCCCCTGCTGAAATTGGGGCTGGGTGGGCCGTTTGGAAACGGGCGGCAATTTTGGCCGTGGATCACCTTGGAGGACGAGGTGGCTGCACTGGCGTTTCTCCTGACTTCCGAAGTTGATGGAGCGGTCAATGTCTGCGCCCCCGAAAGCGCGGATGTCAACACCATCGTTGCCGCCTTGGCCAAAGCCTTCCATCGGCCGGCCTTCTTCCGCGTCCCGGGTCCCGCCTTGCGTTTGGTGCTGGGGCGGCTTGCCGATGAACTGGTTCTGGCCAACCAGAAGATGGAACCTGCCCGGTTGGCAGACTCTGGATTCGAATGGCAGCACCCATCCTTATCTGACGCCATGGCTTGGCTGACACAGGCGAAGAAACGCTGAACGGATGATTGCCTGATCAGCCCGTAGTTGGCGGACCGCTGTCCGCGGGAAGGATTTCCACAATCCACCAGCGTCCGTCAGCACGCATCACGTGCACGCTGAGATCCCGCGGCGGGCCAGGGGGCTGAGGCTGCGCTTGGGCGTTTGATGCATCATTGGCACCGGAGCCATTTTCCACATAACTGGATGTCGAGGCGGTGACTGTGACCACTGCATCGCCGGCCTCCGGGGATCCGGAAACACTGATCACCGATATCGTCGTCGAGAACCCGGCGTACACCGTGCCGGCTTTCCGGAGGTGGTCCGCCAGCAGCTTGTCAGAGGCTTCTGCGGGTGATCCCGGCGCATTGACCACATCCAGCAAGTCAAGCTTCCCCTGTCCCAGCGCCACGTCGCGAACGGATGACATCGAGGCTACTGCCACGGCCGGATCCTCGGCGTGGAGCCCTTCAGCCAGCACTTTGGGCAGCTCGCCTGATGAAGCTGTTCCAGGTTTGGGGACCAGGCCGCCGGCTTCCGCCGCTGCTTGCTGCGGCTGAGCAGGGAATTCCGCACTCTGCTGCTGCGGATTCTGCGACCACAATATCCAGGCAGCAACGCCAAGCAACACCCCGGTGGCCACTATGAATGCACCACTCCTGAACCAACGGACACGACGCCGGGGCCCCCGGCTATCCGTCGAAAGTCCTCTCTGCAATCCGAACGGGACCAGCCTCCGCCACCATCCGCCCCAGCGGGGTTTGCGGTAAACCGGACGCCCCAAAGCCTGCCGGCGCGTCAGGAGGTCGGGAATGACGGACGAGTGCACGGCGCCGGACAGGTCCACCGGTTCCGGAGCCGCGCTCCGGAAGATGGCCATCGCCATCTCCCTGGCTGTTGGACGCAGCAACGGATCCACGTCCAGCGCAGCCTCCAAAGCGGCCACCAACGACGCTGGAACATCGGGAACCATCACAGACAACGGTGGCCGGTGCAGCGTGGTTTCAGGGGCCGCCCCTGTCAGGCAGTACCAACCCACGGCGGCCAAGGAATAGACATCACGGTGAGGCTGAAGTTCCCGCGTTGTTCCGGCCCCCTCGCCGGCAGACGTACCGTCAGGTGCCATGAACCCGGGCGTTCCAGCCTCGAGGTTTGGCTGGTCACCGCCCACCATTGACGCAATTCCCAAGTCCGCGAGCAGTGGCTTCCCGTCCGCCGTGAAGAGGATATTTCCGGGCGCAACGTCTCCATGCACTGTGCCCTGCGCGTGAAGATAGGCCAATGCCTGTGCCAGAGGGGTCAGGATGGTGACTGTTTCTCCGACGTGGAGCCTTCCCCGGCCTGCAATCAGGTTGGCCAACGAGCCTCCTGGCGCGTAGTCCATGACGATACCCAACGACCCCGCGGAACCGCCTTCAAGAGGTACCACGTCATGGACCTGAATCAGGTGCTGGTGCTTCAGTGCGGACAAGTGCCCCACCTCGTGCATGACTTCCTCCAAAATCCCGGATGCCTCCATACGGGCCCCGGGACGGGGACATTTGAGCGCAAACCGGGCATCGTCGCTGCTCCTTGTGACAAGCCAGACAGTAGAAGTACTGCCTTGGCCCAAGAGGCGGGATGTCCCGTAGCCCGGAACGGACGGCACTGCAGCGGCGGGCGGATCCAGAGTTTCCATAGACAAGATCTACCGGAATACGGGATTTGCCGCAGAAGTTATCCACAGGTGGCTTGCGGGCCGCCTCTGGCGTCGGCGGCACGGGATGCGACTGAGAGGTTCACCACAAAACCATGGTCCGTGTCCAGCTGGGTCTAAGCTTGAACCCATGACTCTTGAGTTTTCACAACTGGGTCTTGCCCCGGATTTCGTTGACTACATGCAGGGCTGGGACCTGCAGCGCGAGATCCACAACAAAGTTGTTGCGGGCGAGAAGAACAGCACCGTTTTGCTCCTGGAGCACGCGGCCGTCTACACGGCCGGCAAACTCACGGAAGACCACGAGCGGCCCTTCGACGGAACGCCCGTTGTTCCCGTGGACCGCGGTGGGAAGTTGACGTGGCATGGACCCGGGCAACTGATCGCCTATCCCATCCTTAAACTCAAGAACCGCGCCGGTATCCGCGATTATGTGGAGCGCCTCGAAGCCACCATGATCGCCGTGATGGCGGACTACGGCATCAACGCGGTGACCGTGAAAGGCCGCGCCGGTGTTTGGATTCTTGCCGATGACAAAGGTCCGGACCGAAAAATTGCCGCTATCGGCATCCGTGTCCTGGACGGCGTCACCATGCACGGTGTCGCCATCAACTGCAGCAACGACCTCGCGCCTTACCAACAGATCATTGCTTGTGGGATTACTGACGCCAGCGTCTCCACCATGTCGCTGGAAGCCGGCCGGACCATCAACCCGGCCGACATCGTTGACCGCTTCGTGGAAGAATTCCGCAAGCATGAAGAAGCACTCGTTTCCACCCACGAAGGAGCACTCCAGTGACCCTGGCACCTGAAGGCCGTAAGTTGCTGCGCGTTGAGCAGCGTAACTCGGCGGTCCCGGTTGAACGTAAGCCTGAGTGGATCAAGGCCAAGGTCCAGATGGGTCCTGAGTTTGTCCAGCTTAAGAACCTGGTGAAGAAGGAAGGGCTGCACACGGTCTGTGAAGAGGCCGGTTGCCCGAACATCTTTGAGTGCTGGGAAGACAAGGAAGCGACGTTCCTGATCGGCGGGTCCGAGTGCACCCGGCGCTGTGATTTCTGCCAGATCGATACCGGCAAACCGTCCCCGGTGGACATGTTCGAACCCACCAAGGTGGCCCGGAGTGTCCAGGCCATGCAGTTGCGTTACGCCACGGTGACCGGGGTGGCCCGTGATGACCTGGCCGATGAAGGTGTGTGGCTGTACGCCGAGACGGTCCGTAAGATCCACGAGCTGAACCCGGGGACCGGGGTGGAGCTGCTGATCCCGGACTTCTCCGGCAAGCCTGAGCACATCGCGGCGATCTGTGATTCCAAGCCCGAGGTGTTCGCGCACAATGTGGAGACCGTGCCGAGGATTTTCAAGCGGATCCGTCCGGCGTTCCGGTACGAAAGGTCCCTGGATGTCATTACCCAGGGCCGGGACCTGGGCATGGTGACCAAGTCCAACCTGATCCTGGGCATGGGCGAGACCAGGGAAGAGATCTCTGAGGCGTTGCGGGACCTGCACGTTGCCGGGTGTGACCTGATCACGATCACCCAGTACCTGCGCCCGTCCGAGCGGCACTTGCCGGTGGACCGGTGGGTCAAGCCGCAGGAGTTCGTGGATCTCCAGCACGAGGCCGAGGAGATCGGTTTCCTCGGTGTCATGTCCGGGCCGCTGGTCCGTTCCTCGTACCGGGCCGGACGCTTGTGGGCCACCGCAATGCGGAAGAAAGGCCGGGACATCCCCGCCCACCTCGCACACATCGCCGAGGGCATCCAGGACTCCGGCACCACCCGCCAGGAAGCCTCCACCATCCTCGCCGCCCACGGCTAAAGCGAACCCTGCCCAGCCGCGTCGCCAATCCTGGCGGCGCGGCTGAGTTGTTTTATCCCATGTAGAACCGGTTCCGGGCAACCATGTGATCCAGTTGGAAGCACCAGGCAGCCCGTCCGATGCCGGAGGTAGCAGCATCCAAACCGCGTTCCAAGGTTTTGATGTCAATAACCTGTTCATCCGGACCGAAGATGAACTCATCCCCCGAATGGACCAGGCTCTTTGCCGTCTGGCTTCGCGAGTAGCCATGGACGGAGGGTCGTGTCCAAAAGATCCCCTTGCTGACGATTCGTGCCGGCACGCCTGCGGCAGTGGAATTGGAAGGAACCTTCTTGGTGATCAAGGCCCGGGCAGCAAGAATGCTTCCGGAACCGATCTTGGCTCCCTTAAGCAGGAGGGTATCCTCTCCCAACCACACGTGGTCCCCCACCCAAATGGACTCACTGGGATTGACCCGTTGATGGTGCTCCACTGAGTAGATCAGATGGGGGTCGGCCGTCCTGAAGGCAACCCGGGACGAGAACATGGCATCCCTGCCGACGATGACATGCTTGCGCTCGGTGGGAAGGACCCGTGCTTCAGCGGTGAAAGTGGCTCCCGGCCCCAGGTAGAAAACGGACTCTTCGAAGACCGTCACAATCAGCCGGAGGAAGCCATGGGACTTTCGAAGATGGATCACAGCGTCGTTTCCAAGAAACCGGAGCCTCGTGTTGCGGAGCCTTGTTCCGTCTTCCACAAACAGGACGTTTCCGGTTCCCGCGAATTCCACGCTGGATGAGGTGAACTCGGAACCGGGTGTCTCTTTGAGATGTACTACATTGTCTTCGATCGCGGCGACGTCCGCATAGGAGCGGATGATCTGGTTCTTCGGGGCCTGGATACCTTTGGCTGCATCAGTGCTGTCCGGCATGGGCCAACACCTCCCCTGAGTCCGCCAGCACAACGCTGGTGTCCTCCCAGTCGATCCCGGACAGCACCTCCACGGCATCGGCATGCGTTTCTCCATGGACAACAAGCAGCAAGCGCTGGACTCCGGCGGCGATGACAAACCTCAGCGCCGCGATGTCCGCCAAGGCCCAGCCGTCCAGAGGGTGGACTGCAGCCCTGTAAGCGGTGCGCATGCCGGACTCTGGGAGGTCTGGAAGTTCGGGTTCGAGGTCAGCAACAAAGTGTATTTCCATCGTGTCACCGCCGGTTGCCAGTGTTTGGCAGCGGTAGTGGAAGCGGGCAAAGGTATCTCCGTCAAGGACAACATAGTCCTGGGTGGTTTCCGTGTTGAGCGTCAAGGCGCGGGTGCTCAGGCTCCTCCTTGGTATCCGCGTTCCCGGCTTCACCGCTTCCGGCAGAGCACCCCTCCATGTGGTTCCATCGGCTTTCATGGCAATCACCTCGGAGAGCTGGTCTATGGGGTCGTAAGCGGGGAAGAAGCACTGTTCGGCGGCGGTGTACTTGACGAACTGATAGGAGTGCTCCGTCATCAACTGCAGGAACCGTGTCCTCCCTGCGTCTCCGGCGATGAACCAATTGGCCCCGGTGACCATGGAGGCCTCAGCGTCGATCCGGACCTGCACCTGAAGGGTCTGGTTGTAGCGGAACGTGCGCATCTCTTCACAAGTGAATTGCTGATCCACCGGGCGCCTGAGAAACCTCCGCATAATGCACAACATGGCCGGCAGCGCAGCCCTGGCGACGTCGGAGTGTGCGCCATGGACGCGGTACTTGGAGAGATTGGGTACGTCCGATGCCAACTCGATCAGTGAGTGGTTGCTCAGCTCGTCGTCGTTCGTGTAGAAGTAGTCAATTTTGCGACCTTCTGCGAAATACTGCCGGAGCCGGTCCTCCGGTTGTCCCACATCACGCAGCGCAGGATTCTGTAGGAGGTTGTCTTTGAAAAACGGCTTATTGAAGTAGTAGGGCAGATTCATTTGCGGAACGGCCAGGAGCAACGCGGCGCGCGGGTAGTCCTTGGCATAGTGGATGGCAATGGACCCGCCCTTGGAGGCGCCGAAGAACATCATCTCCTGGTGATTTATGTTGAACCGGCTCCGCAACGCTTCAATGGCTCCCCCGACACGACTCTCCAGGGGCCTGCCCGCGTTGTCCACCATCATGTAGGAACCAGCCACCAGATAACGGTCCTGGAAGCACACCATTAAGGTGTCCATCAGGTCTGCCTCCGTGAGGTCCTTGAGATAACTCACTGCATAGGAAATCCGGGTCGTTGATGGGCCAAATCCGGGGAAGGTGATGAGCATTTTCTTCGGATTTTTCGTATTGCCACGCAAGGAGTAGAAGACGTCCCCGTACTGCTCCACGCCGTATTGCTCATCGTAAGTGAGCTGCTGCTGGGTAGTGAATGCACCCCTCCCGATCTTCAGTTCATACGGCGCGTCGATATCGACAGCGAAGCGGGAGATGTCATCCGAAGTGACCACGATGTTGCGGTATTCAAGAGGAAAACCCCGCGCAGGTGGCTCGACCATATTTCCATAGATGACTTTCCCGTCCTGGAGAAGCCGGAACTGCTGCCCTTTCCATGCCTCCCAATTACCCAGGGTCAATTTCGCAAAATAAACCCCCTGCGGCAAGTTCTCGGAGGCAACCCGGCGGATCCTCCCCTCAAGGCCCTTCGCCTTGATGATGCGCCGCACGGGTGAATCAGCGCGGGATGCCATCACTGCCCTGGCAACTTCCAGTCCGGCAGGCGAATAGGCAGCCGCCCGGCCTGCCTTCGTAATCCTCTTCTTGAAGCCATGAATCAACGCCATCAGAGACTCAACATCCTTTCTACGATCTTTTCGTTGATGCGTGCCGGATCCACACCCTCGAAGAAACGCTCACGACGCCGGATGTACTTGGGGTTCTTGGCGGCGAAGTCTTCCCGCACGATGTGGTTCACCAGTTCGGAGTGTTCGCTGAAGACCGGACCCAGGCCGTCCTCGCTGTAGTCAAGCCGGCTTTCATAGGGCTGGTCCTTGAAGAAGTCCGCTGCGTCCCAGTGGTAGTACGCGATGGGTATGCCCACGAAGGCTGCGTCGAGGGCCGCCGAGCTGTAGTCGGTCACCACCAGCTCAGCGGCGCGAATCGCTTCCCGGTAGCTTAAATCAGACTTCACGATGCGGTCGTTGAACCTGAACTGACCGGCCCGCTTTTCCACATTGGGGTGCAGTTTCACGTGCATGATCCGGTCAGTGTCTTCAAGGAACTTCAAAAGCGCAGGGTCTGAAAGCAACTTGTCAATGGCATGGAAGTAGCTCGACTGGGCGAAGAGCTCAGCAGAGGACTGATGCAGGTTGAAGCGCCATGTAGGCATGAAGAGCAGATGCTGCTGCCCCTTCGTGTCGCGGGCCAAAGACTCGTAGCGTGGCAGTCCGCTGTTCAAGGTCTCAACAGGAGCCAATTTGCTCATATAGTCCGCCTCGATCCTGCCCGTGGCTACGAAGACGTCAAAGTACTTGGAGAGCACCCAGTCGGACATGTCGTTGAGCTGGATCCCGTGCTGAAGGTAGACAAAACGAGAGTTGGCGAATGACTTGCCCCGGTATCTGATGCTGTAGATCTGGGACGAAACCACAAGGTCAGATACCAGAAATTTCTCGTAGAACTCCGTAGTGAAAATGGAGATCAAATTGAAGCCCTTGGCCTCAAGGCGCACCCAGTCAGGCGACTTGGGATTGATTGCAAAGTACGCATGGGTGAATTCAGGATGCTGTGCCCTGAAGTACTCATAGAGATGCTCGGCATTGTCGTCAGCTTGAAAGGGCCGGTCGAAGAAAAGGATTGTGGAAGAAGGGCGGATCGGCCGGTTGTAGAAGTTGTAGCTGCCGGGTCTGGCATGGCCGGATCTAAGATTGCGTGCCAGATAACACTTGTTGATCGTCAGGATTTCATCACCGAAGAGCAACTCATACAGTGGCACCCCTGTATCGCAGTCATCGGTCTTGTGGCGGAAAACCAGGTAGGCGTCCTTATGACTGAGTTGCTTGTAGAACTGTTTACCGTCGGCTGGGTCAGCCAACCAGCGGATCCAAGCCGCCTCGAATGGTTGCAGCGGCTCCACCATTGCCACGAAGTCCATCAACTCGAACCCGTAGATCAGGTCGCGGAGATGGTCCAAGGTAATGGACGTCGCCTTCTGACCACGGATTCCCCTGAGGAACAGTGAAACGTAACGCAATACCTGCAGCCTGATTTCTTTGGAATGCACGGGCATCACCGGCATCAGTCGGTTGGCGTCCGCAGCAATCCTGAGCCCGATCGCAGCCTTGGTATCCGATGCCATGGAGAAACCCGTGGTCAACGGCCTGACTTTTGCGATGGACCAGTACATCCGGTAGCTGGTGTAGATGGCCGAGCGGTCCACATCCCCCAGCGCCTCCAGCGCGTCGGACAATCTCCTCGTATTGAAGGCGCTGCCAAAGACATCGGTGTCCCGGGCATAGTGGTAAGCGTCGTCGAGCTTGGTGCCGGCCACGTTCTTGGGGATCGGACCCGTGTAGATGACAGGCTCGGCAAGGTAGACGGTCCGGGACTTGAGGTATTCGAAGAGGGTGGAGACATAGTTGGCCGACAAGAGATGGGAGGTGCGCATAAAGATCACGTACTTGCTGTCAATCTCCTGGCAAAGCCTGGCAATGACGGTCGTCGTCAAGGTCTCAGCCACGTGCAGGACAGCGAAATGCGATTCAAGGCGCAGGCGTGCAGCAATCAAGCGCCGGTACATGGCCGACTCGCGGTCAAGTTGTCCGGTTTCCTCAAGGACGATGGTGAGCAGTGGCGGCGAATCGGGCATGTGGTTCCTATGGGGGTCGAACGTGGGAGATGCGCAGTACTAAGTCACTCCGGCGCTTCGGAGTCACTTAAACCAAGTGACACGGCAGGCTGGATCATGACGAAGAAAACGAAATTGAATCAACTGAGCCCCGATGGAGTTCCGCAACGCGTCCGGTGTCCGGGCGTCCATCACGTAGAATTGAGGCACTATGGCGAACTCCCCTGATTCCAGCAAATCGACCCCATCGGCCGACGCACCCAAGCGTGGGCTGTTCCAGCGCAAGCCCAAGGAAGCCAAGGCAAAGAAGCCCAGCCAACTGAAGCAAATCGCTGAAGTCTTCAAAATGACCCGGCGGAATGATCCCCAGGTTGTGTGGATCATGGTGCTGGCGTTCCTTGCCGTTGTGGCTGTCGCATTCCTGGTCGGTTTCCTCTTGGAGAACTGGGTCACCGGCCTCATTATCGGTATCCCGTTGGGGCTTCTGGCAGCGGTCTTCATCCTTTCCCGAAGGGCTGAAAAGGCCGCCTTCGCGCAGATTGAGAACCAGCCGGGCGCCTCAGGGGCCGCTTTGGGGACCCTCCGCCGCGGATGGGTCACTCAGGACCAACCTGTGGCAGTCAACCCACGTACTCAGGATGCAGTCTTCATGGCCATCGGGCGCCCCGGTGTTGTCCTGGTCAGCGAAGGCCCCACGCACCGCGTCAAACCCCTTGTGGATGCAGAGCGCAAGCGCCTCGCCCGGATCCTCCCGAACGTCACCATCCATGTCCTGGAATCCGGACGCGGAGAAGGCCAAGTACCGCTGAACAAGCTGGCAAAGACCATGGGCAAGCTCAAGAACGAGCTCACCAAGGTTGAAGTCAATGCCGTCAGCAAGCGCATCAATTCCTTGGGTAACCGACTTCCCATCCCCAAGGGCATTGACCCGTACAAGGCCCGCCCCGACCGCAAAGCCGCACGCGGACGCTGAGCTACTTGTTTGCAAACAAAAAACCGCTGCCCCTGTTCGGGGGCAGCGGTTTTTTGTTGGCAGCGGTTTGTCAGGAGTTCATGCGGGGCCGGGTGGATTCCGGCATCCGGAAGATCCTTACATCCGGATAAGGATCGTGTTCATGGCTTTGTCGTGCAGGCCCCGCTGGTCCGGGTCAAAAACGACCGCCGGAATAACCAGGCACAAGAGGATCGTCCTTACGACTGCGGCCAGCGGACCGGCCGGACCGCCCCCCAGCCGGACCACATGGATACCAACGATCCGGTGTCCAATGCTGTAACCCAGCGTGCCAATCAAGAGAATCTGTTCTGCCGCGAAGATGGCCAGCGTAGCCCACTGGTTGCCGCCGAAGGCAAAATTGCTGATGACCAGCGCAATGGTCCAGTCCACTACGATGCCAAGGATGCGTCGCCCGGCGCGCGCGGTGGAGCCGGGTCCCGACTCGGGAAGCCCGAGCCTCTCCCCGGGATATTTGGAGATTCCGGAGGTGTCCGGGCCGCTCAACCAGGAGCCAATGTCTTTTCGATCAACCACCCCTCAAGCCTAACGGCTGGCACGCTTGGTGTCCGACCCGCCGCGGGGCGGGAGTCGGCGCCAAGGTCCACATATCCCGGCGCAGTGTTCGCCCACCGGACCCACATGGACCAGACACCGGGAAGCCGACTACCGTTTACACAACAGATGATTCTGTAACCTGCCGGAAACAATACTGACACCCCCGGGAAATCCCATCTCCCTATGGTGGTATGAGTTGCCAGCCACCACTGCAAGGGGATGTTTTGTGTCTCTGGAGCTTTGGCATGGGCTGCACCACGCGGCCTTCCGGGCCTGTTACTTGATATGCATAAGGAGCATAGATGTTCAAGACTGCGGACGAAGTCCTCAAGTTCATCAAAGACGAAGACGTCAAATTCGTCGATATCCGCTTCACCGACCTTCCTGGTGTCCAGCAGCACTTCAATGTGCCGGCCAAGAGCGTTGACCTTGACTTCTTCGTCAACGGCCAGCTTTTCGATGGTTCTTCCATCCGCGGCTTCCAGGGCATCGCTGAGTCCGACATGCAGCTCATCCCGGATGTGACCTCGGCCTTCATCGACACGTTCCGCATCGAGAAGACTCTTGCGCTGAACTTCTCCATCGTGAACCCCCGCACCGGTGACCCCTACCACCGCGACCCCCGCGGCGTGGCCGAGAAGGCTGAAGCCTACCTCGCCTCTACGGGTATCGCCGACACCGCGTTCTTCGCTCCCGAAGCTGAGTTCTTTGTCTTCGACAACATCCAGTACGAGTCCTCCCCGCAGGGCAGCTTCTACAAGATCGACTCCGAAGAAGCACACTGGAACACGGGCCGCAAGGAAGAGGGCGGCAACCTCGGTTACAAGACCCCGGTCAAGGGCGGGTACTTCCCCGTCTCCCCCACCGATAAGCAGGCCGACCTGCGCGACGCCATGTGCATCGAGCTGGACAAGGCCGGCCTCGAGGTTGAGCGCTCCCACCACGAAGTTGGATCCGCCGGCCAGGCTGAGATCAACTACAAGTTCACCACGCTGACCGCGGCTGCTGATGACCTGCAGAAGTTCAAGTACATCATCAAGAACACCGCCGATGCCTGGGGCAAGTCCGTTACCTTCATGCCGAAGCCTGTCTTCGGCGACAACGGTTCGGGCATGCACTGCCACCAGTCCCTGTGGAGCAACGGCGACCCCCTGTTCTACGACGAAAAGGGCTACGCAGGGCTCTCCGACATGGCCCGCTGGTACATCGGCGGCCTGCTGAAGCACTCCTCCGCAGTCCTGGCTTTCACCAACCCGACGGTCAACTCCTACCGCCGCCTGGTCAAGGGCTTCGAAGCCCCCGTGAACATGGTCTACTCGCAGGGCAACCGCTCCGCCGGTATCCGTATCCCGATCACGGGCACCAACCCGAAGGCCAAGCGCATCGAGTTCCGCGCTCCGGACCCCTCCTCCAACCCGTACCTGGCATTCGCTGCCCAGCTGATGGCCGGCATTGACGGCATCCGCAACCGCATCGAGCCGCCGGCTCCGATCGACAAGGACCTCTACGAGCTCCCCGCCGAGGAAGCCAAGGACATCCCCAAGGCTCCGGGCTCGTTGGAAGAAGCCCTCGAAGCCCTTCGCGAGGACAACGAGTTCCTCCAGGCCGGCGGTGTCTTCACCCAGGACCTCATCGATACTTGGATCGACTACAAGTACGAGAATGAGATCCGCCCGTTGTCGCTGCGCCCGAACCCTTACGAGTTCGAGCTCTACTACGGCGTCTAGCTAAATCATGCGGCAGACGCGGGTGTAGTCCGCAGACAGTCCGCAAGAATCAAGACACAGAAAAGGCCGGTCCCAGGTTTAGCCACCTGAGGGCCGGCCTTTTGTCCTTAACGAATTGCCATCTATGCACGCCGCTCCGCACGCGAACTGAGCCGATCCGCAAGGACGCTGGCAACGGCGGCGCGTGCCGTATCTTCCTTGTCAGGCCACATGTGCCCGTAGGTGTCGAGAGTTGTTTTGGCTGACGAGTGCCTAAGACTCTTTTGGACAACCTTCACATCAAGCCCTTGAGCTCGCACCGTCGCCGCAGCGTTCACCTCGACAGAAGAACAACTAACCGAATTGCCGGGACAACGGCAGAGTCAATGGACTAGCGCGTAAGGAGCTGGCCCCTGGCCCAAGCCGGGGGCCTCATCCTCACACTCAGCGCACCGCTCACTAGCTGCCCAGTCCCAACGTTCCGAAAGAAGAGCGATTCAAGATGCGGAAACCCCCATCGCAGCCCTCTATAAAGCGCCGGTGTCCGAGCCTTGTCGTAGAGGATGACATCCACCTGGCGGCTTTCCGAGCCCAGGCTGTCAACGATCTGTCCGTTTGCGACGCCTATGGAGTCGGGTAGGTGTGCTGCAAGGAATTCGCGGAGAACATCCTCGGCCTCCGTCCCGATGGTTAGGTTATGGCCGTAGGCGTCACGTATCTGCTGCAGACTCAGCTGCAACTGTTTCGCAGCCGTCCCCATAAGGTTAGGAAGTCGGGGGACGGAACTGCGGGGGCATTAGGCATAGAGTCTATTGTTGCGTATTTTTCGATTTGCCCTGGCACCCACATAGGGCCCCTTCTGTGACTGAGTGGTGCACCGCTGCACCGCACCGCAACTATCAACCGTCAGCTTTGGTCCCTTGTCTCCGGCAACATACATGCTCGTCTTCGGAACGCCTCGGCGGCTGTGGCCTAGTCTAAGACTGCCCGTCATTCGTGGGAGTGACTCCCCACTCGATTGCGTCATGCACTTGAGTTTTGAGGTGGGCTTCGTGATGTTCATCGGTTGTGTCGATGATTTCCGCGTCCCCGGGATCTACAGGTACTGGGTCGGTCGTTGAGTCAATCCCGAGGCTGTCCCCCTTCTCCTTCAAAAGAGAATCGAGATGGCCTTTAGAGTCCTTCTCAGCGGCGAACAAGCGATCGTGCACGGGGTCACTAGTCATGGCAAGATGCTAGCCCAGTTGCTCTAAGTACTCACGCAGGAAGGGCTAGGTATCTGGACAGGTAGTTGGGCATCACTTGTCATCAAAGTTGAGTACTGACTACGCGTGCCGGACCTGTGGGGCTGGTCTTTACTGAGTTCAGCGGATCCTCGCAACGGCCATCGTTTCCCCCACTTTGGCCGGGGCTGC
Organism: Arthrobacter sp. R3-55; assembly: GCF_054161505.1. Lineage (NCBI taxonomy): Bacteria > Bacillati > Actinomycetota > Actinomycetes > Micrococcales > Micrococcaceae > Arthrobacter > Arthrobacter sp. R3-55. The sequence continues at coordinate 2,881,133 of NZ_CP096423.1, forward strand.
CCTCGGTTCCGCGGCAAGGGCCGGACCAAGCCTTCAAGCGGAACGGTCCGGCCCTGCGCCAACTGATCCGAGCATGGAAAACAGGCACGATCTTCAGCGACTACGGCCTTGGAGGAGCAGGGTGGAGAGGGTTGTCCTCATCGAGATCGCCAGCGGCGATTCGTTCGCTGACTTGCCGGTAGACGTCCTGGATGAAGTCCTCAAGGTCTTGGCGTCCGATGCGCCAGACGTTGCGGCCCCCGATTTGGATGCCCTTGAGCTGGCCGGTCTTGAGCATGGCGCGGATCTGAACCTCGCTGGTCGCCAGCTCATCCGCCACCTGCTCAATCGTCAGGAAACGCGGGCTCGGCTTATCGTCTTCAGACGTATAGAGAACGCTATCAACAGTGGGAACGGCTAGGGACCGGCAGCCAGGACTGAATGGCGGGCATCGGGTGTCATTGCCTCGTGGAGTTATTGTGTGGGGTCTTCGCGAACGACTAGGCCTTCGTCGCCGGGGAGTACTTTCCCTTGTTTACGTTCTGCTTCGTCTTCGTCGTTCACTGTAACCGCGTCGCCCGGCGAGCAGGGAGCAGTGGCACCAACGCTGTACGACTTGTCAGATGCATCAGTATCGAACTCAGCCCGAAGGACAGGACCACCCTCTGCGAAGACGGTCGGATGTGTCGTTGGATTAACGGTGCGTACGGTCATCCCCAGGGATTTCCAATACTCGGCTACGCGTTTGGCGTCCTCAATATGGTCGGTTCCTTGGGGTGCCCAGCGGTCGTAACCATAGCTGGCTCCCTTCTCGCCCTTTCCAAGGGAGCACTCCTGCGCCCACGCGACGCCGTTGCGGGGCCACCAACCGGTGACGTCGAGTTGCTTGGTGGTGTTGATGACGAGTTCGACCACGCGGTCCCGCCCTTCCCTGGCACTGATTGTCTTTTCCGGCGTCGCTTTGTCTGACATTGTCGCGTTTGGCTCCTTCTCAGCGCATGCGGTTACTGTCATTCCCATCATTAGCACGGCCGTCACGGCCGTGAGGATCCTAATATGCGTCTTAACCGCTGGCATTCGACATTCCTTCCAGTAGGGCCTTTTGCAGATCAGTCGGCCCCAGCGGGACATACGGGGTGATCTTCTCGGTTTCTCCCCTGATTGCCCAGGCTACATTTTTTAGAGACTCTGTTCGCTCGTCAAAATATCCGGCCTGTTCGCCACCCTCCGGCACGAGACCGTTGTGGTCGGTGACGGGCCGTCCGGCTTCGCCGCCGGTATCAGTGCCGAAGGCGTGGGAACCAAACTCAGGTTTGATCGGGTTCACGTGGTGGTCACGGCTGTTTTCCCGGCCGGTCCAGGCCCACTGGTCACCGCTTTCGGTTTCGCCAGGTATCTTGTCGCGCGCATGACCGGAGTATACGTGTCCTGCGTTGAGGTCAGCGGCGGTACGGACGTTATCGGGCAGCCCTGCCGAGCCGAGCGTGACGAAGTTATCCACCTTGATACCCGGCTGAGTCAGGGCCACCGCGGCAGTGGTACTCCCGTACGAGTGAGCCACAATATTGAGTTGCGGCGCGCTCTCACCGCGGACTGCAGACAGGCCACCGAGCGCCCCGGCGAGCTTATGCCCACCCGCTACTGCGCGATTCACGTCAAGAACGCCGAGGTTAAGGTTGTTATCCAGTGCGGGCGCGGGCGGGGTCTCGTACCCAATCCAGGACACCACAGCGCTTCCTTCTGGAAGCAGGTTATGTAGGTTTTGGGCTGCTTTCGTCCACCCCGTCATGTCACCGGTGGTGGTATTCATGCCCGGAACCGCGTAGGTGACACTGCTCGCAGTGTCGAGATCGCCGATCGACACGGATGCCAAGGGTGGGTTGTCCTGAGTGAGCGAGATGAGATGCCGCTCGCTGGTGCTGCCGCGTGGACCTTTCAGGGCGTCTCCGATGTTGTGGAGCACGTCGAGTCGTTTCTGCAAGTCAGTGAGTGATTTCCTCATCACGGCCACCACGGGAGGCACCTCACCGTAGGTCACGGGTGTCTCATCGACGAGAGACTGCATCTGGGCGATTTGGGCCTTCACATCGGTTACGGCTGCCTTGAGCGCGGTTTGGTTGGCGTGGTCCCGGGCCTTGTAGGGCATTCCTTCCAGGTTTCCGAAGACCGTAGGGAGCTTTGTCAGCAAGAGATCCTGTCGTACCGAGTACTGGGTTTTGGCTCCCGGGGGAGGGTTCAAGCCCGTCCACCACGAGTGGATCTCGGTTGGGTTTATCAACTGAAGCTGTGACTTTAGCGCTGGAGAGGCCGTCAGCATGGCGGCGAGCTCTTCTGCGGGCACGGACGAAAGCGCGTGCAACAGTTCCTGATCGCTCAACGGCGAGAGACCTGTACGGGCCAGATCGAGCGCTCCGTTTGAGAGGGATCCTCCGCCGGCGGCAGCGAATGAATCAGCGATGTGTTCAATCCAGTAAGCATCCGCTTCATTCTCGCTCAAGAGCCGCTCAAAACCGCCAGGGAACGAGTTCGATCCGAGCAGAACCCAGGAGCACGATGAAGTGAAAGACACCCACGCGTTGCCCAACTGCATGAGATCTTGCTGCATGCCTGTGTTAGACGCCCTAGCTTGGGCCACGAACGTGCGTAGATGGTCTGGAACGGCAGAACTTTTCCCGTTCGAAGATCCTCCCCCTGAGGTGCGGTTGCGTTGTCTGGGAGAGAAGACAGCAGAGATAGTTGGTGGCGCGACCGGCGCCTCAGAGGGTTTTTGATCAAAGAGTCCCTCCACCGCAGTGCCGACGTCTCCGATGAAGTTCTCGCGCCTGCTTTCACGTTCGGCCTCCCGCTCACGCCAAGCCGCCAGGCGGGACTGGCGGTCACGTTCCTCCCGCGCTTTCTGCTGTGCTTCTTCTACCTGCCCGGCAAGATCGTCAAGCACTGAGGCCAGCTTCCCCCGATCCTCAACCTCAATTGAGGCAGCCTCTTTGAACAAGTCCGCATACCCACCAGCGAAGTCCTCCAGCGCTGTCTCTACCGCCCCACGACGAAACACACCTTCATCACGAAGCCGCCCGTCGACATCACGGGCAACCCTGACCAACGACGCGGCAGAATCATCATCAAACGCAACGGCCACTACTTACTCCCCCAATGAAATCCCTACGAACTGGACAGGAAGGGCCGTGAGGCCCTCCCATCTACGACAACTACGCGCCGCCGCCAGCAGAGAAAATATCCTGCGAAATCTTCTGCAACTGACCAATAGCAGCCTTAGCTTGCTCAGTAGACAACACACGCGACATAGAAACCCTCAAAGAGAAAATGTAAACCGCCGGCGGCATCACCACCGGGGCCGGACATGCCCGACACTATCAATACCAAACCAATAAATCCAACAAATGGGGAAATTGCACCTCCCCAGTACGCATGCCTCGTATACGTTCGAACCCGCGCCGGCCCCCTGAACCTAGAAGGGGTGATCCTCAAACTCTGTCAGCCCATCCGCTTAGGGTCTCACTCATGGCGAAGTTTGACCGTGATGGTTTCCAGAAGATGATGGCCGAGCTAAACGCGGAGGACGGGCCGGCGCGGTTGCGCGCAGCCCATATGAGGACATGGAGCCCGACCCAGAGTATCTGCGGCAGAAGAGCTGATGCACATTTTTGCAGATTTACACGTAGTGGACTTGCGCAAACCTGCATTTCTGTTAATCTAATAGCAGTTCAAGCGTGTTGGTTTGAAGAACCGCTTTGAGGGGTCCTGCTGTGGTGGCGCGGACCCCTTAGGCGTTAAGAGCGCGGGATTCTGCTTTGTCTAGAACGTGAACCTACCTTGCGACGCGGCTCGGGCGCCTCGGCGGCAGGAGCCTTCAACTGCTCATAGATTTCCCGGACGTGGGATTCAGTAAACCGCAGGCGGTTGCCAACCTTCATGTGAGGCCAGTTGTCGCGCTGGGCAAGAGTAGTGACTTGATTGTTGCTGATCTGTAGAGCCTCAGCCAGTTGCGTCGTGGTGAATACACGTTCGGGCTGGAATATATCGTCAGTGGTCATCGAAGCATCCTATTAGGAATCCAGGCCTTCGCAGTCCGCAGTCAGTCCGCAAAAGGGCCGCAAGAGCCCAATTTTGGCCCACACCCGACCACCGACAAAACCCCTAGAACTAGCGGAACTCAACCGTATACAACCACCCACAATCAGAGTTGTCTAGTTCGAGCTCTACTACGGCGTCTAAGCTACACAAGAAGCACTAACCACAACGATCCCCGGCCCATACGGACCGGGGATCGTTTTTTGGTGCAGTAGCGCGGACTACTCAGTCTTATCCTGATCGCGTTCGCGGATGTTCCTGGCGATCTCGTCCAGTTTCTCCTTGACGAACCCGGCCGCTTCCGAAAGGCCCTTCTCAGCGCTTCCGAGCGGATCAAGCTGAAGGTAGACCTTGTGATCTATGGTGAGGTCGTATTCATCCTTCAGGTGGGTGCCGCCACCCACTCCAGCGAGCGATAGGTAGACCAGCGCTTCAGTTCGCGCAATACCCGCGATGGTTCCGAAGACCACAGTGAAGTCATTGGGCTGAAAGCTCACGGACTGACCCACGTGGCGCCGGTCCAACTCCCCGGCTGTTATGGTCTTCTCTGTCGAACTTCCGTTGTATTCCATGGACTTTTCCTCTGCCTCGAGAACGGTGACAAAAGAAGTCTATAAGGATACTTAGCGTCTGCGCAGCTTGATGCTCCCATGGTCACGCCCACTGCGGTGGAACGCGCCAAGGGAACCAAAGATCAATGCCGGGTTCGGGGCGCCTGTCCCGCTACCTCAGGTGCCGCACAGTCAGTGCAGAATACCCGATCGGTTTCTTCGCCGCAGCACTGGCAGCGATGGAGCAGGGCCGCTGGTTCAATCACATACGTTGTCATAACCACCATGCTGCCCTCGCGGAAACCCGGGGGCACGAGTAGTGTGTACTCGTTTTTTCACCAGCAGCCGCCGCAACTACTTGGATTCGGGAGTACTTCCACCGTCCGGGAGGGCTGTACCGCTGGATTCGAACCGTCCGTCACGGGCGGCAGGTTCGTCGTCGGAGAAGGTTGCAAAGCAGCGCCTGCAGGCAAAAGTTCCAGCACGGCCGTGACGGGAGGACCAGTGCGGCCCGGCCTGCTCGCAGCGGAAGCAGCACATGGTGGAGAATGCCGCACCGTCCGCATCCAGCATGCTTGTCACGCGAGAAGCTTAAGCGACCCCCGCCACCCGCGACCAGCCCTTTTCGCTCCCGATTTCGGCGCCACCCCTATTGCTTTCCATACTTTTTGTGCACAGCCTGCTTGCTGACGCCCAGGCAAAGGGCTATCGCTTCCCAGGACAAGCCTGACTGCCTGGCGGCCCGAACTAATGACGCTTCCTGTCGCCCTACTTCTTTTTGTAGTTCCGCCACTGCATACAGTGCCTCAGCCGGGCCCATTCCATCCATTGATCCCACCAGGGTTTTCATTCGATCCACCTCCATGCCGTCAACTCTAGTTGACGTCGCAAGGAGCGTCAACCAGAGTTGACGCATGGTCAGTCGAAGGCCCGATACATGATGCGCTGCGGACCGGAACTGCCTCCCTCATACCTGCCGGCATCCACGAAACCCGCCTTGGCATAAGCGGCCTGGCCCGCCGGGTTGCGCTCGTTAACGGACAGCACGACGCCGGCCTGACCGCCTCCCAGCCGTATCGTCAACTTCCGCGCTTCCTCCACGACCGCGCGCGCGGACCGTGTTCCCAAGCCTCGCCCTTGGCTTCCCGAGTCAATCAGGAAGCCCCTGAGAAACCACGCAGAATCATCATCGGACCAACCTGCCAACCGGGCGGCACTGGATTGGAGGGTCAGCACGCCAACAGCTATGCCCCCGGACTCGATGACATACGGCATACGGGACTCTTCCTCCAGGGCTATCAGCATCATCCGGAGAGGGTCACCGACGAACGCCCGCTGCCAGTCCTCGACCGACAGCCGGGCGACTGCCCCGAGCTGGATGGCCCGCGCGTCTTCGTCCAGGTGCTTGAGGGGGATCAACCAAATGTCACCGACATCCATGTGATCACTAACGCTCGAAAATAGATCTTCCGAGTCATATTCGAGCATTTCTTGATTCTTCCTACTAGGGTTGCCACATCAGTTCCCTACGTCGAAGGAACCATTCCATGAGCCGGCCGAACGTCATTCTGATTTGCGTCGATGAATGGAGGGGCGACTGCCTGTCCTCGGATGGCCACCCCCACGTGGAAACTCCACACCTTGACGAACTCGCCCGAAGCGGCGTCCGCTTTTCCAAAGGCTACTCTGCTACACCTTCCTGTGTTCCTGCCCGGGTGGCCCTGTTTACCGGCCAGTCCCAGGAACGGCACGGCCGGGTGGGGTACAACGACGGCGTCCCGTTCCACGCAGTCCACCCGGTTACAGTTCAGGACGAGTTCAGAAAGGGCGGATACCACACACAGGCAATCGGCAAGATGCATGTGTGGCCGGAACGCTCCAGGCTCGGCTTCGATGACGTGATCCTTCACGACGGCTACCTTCATCACGCGCGGCGGGAACACCGGCAGCACTTTGCCATGTTTGACGACTACGTGCCGTGGCTCCGGAGGCAACCGGGGATGGGCCCCGAAGCCGAATATTTCGATCACGGCGTGAACTGCAACTCGATCGTTGCCAGGCCTGGGACAAAGCGGAAAACCTGCACCCTACCCACTGGATCGGAACTCAGGCCATCGAATGGATGCACCGCCGGGACCCCGTGAAGCCCTTCTTCCTCTACCTGTCCTTCCACCGTCCGCACCCACCGTACGATCCGCCGTCGTGGGCGTTTGAGCAGTACCTCGGCATTCCCGACTATGAGACCGTGCTGGGGAACTGGGAGCATCATTGGGACGATCACCGGAAGGACGGTGACTACCAAGCGAGCTATGGCCGGATCCCGGACCATGTTGTCCACCGCGCGAGGGCCGGCTACTACGGGCTGATGGCGCAGATTGACCTGCAGGTCAACCGCATCCGGGAGTCGTTGGCGGACTTCGGGCTGGATGAGAATACGGTGATCGCCTTCACCAGCGACCACGGTGAAATGATGGGCGACCACCGAATGTTCCGCAAAGCGGTTCCGTACGAGGGGTCCGCACGGGTTCCCTTCATCATTGCCGATGCCCCGGCAGCGCCGGACGCAGCCCGTGGGACTGTAGTGGAACACGTAGTGGAACTTCGTGACATCATGCCCACGCTGCTGGATCTCGCGGGCCTGCCCATCCCTGACTCCGTGGATGGAGTATCCCTTGCGCCTCTGGTGCGCGGGGAAAACACCCACGCCGTCCGGGAGGTCCTGCACGGCGAACACGTTTACTGGGGGCAGAACCTCCACTGGTTGACCGATGGCCATCACAAGTACATTTGGGGGTCAGGGAAGGGCACAGAAGAACTGTTCAACCTCGACGCCGACCCCCAGGAACGATTCAACCTCGCCGAAGACCCCGCGCACCACCACCAACTGCGACTATGGCGCGGACGGATGGTGGAAACTCTCCAGGACCGGGAGGAGGGTTACGTAGTCGACGGCGCGCTGGTTCCCGGCGTGCCGGTGGTCGCCATGCTGCGGCATGCCCGTGAAAAGGCCCAAGCCGCACTTCCCATGGGCTAATTGCCGTAGAACACCTTCTCGAACACACCCCTGGCCCGCCGGCTGAGCCTTAGGTAGTCCTCTTCGAACTGGCCCGCGTTTCCGGGAGCGTAGCCACACCAACGCGCCGCAGCCTCAAGGTCCTTCCGCGACGACGGCAGGAGATCCGAGGCCCGTCCCGTGACAATCACATTCGCTGACCGGATCCGGCTGGCAAAACGCCAGGCATCCCGCAGAAGCGCGGCGTCCTCCTGACTGATGAAGTCCAGCTTTTCCGCGGCTTCAAGGGCTTCAAGGGTGGACGTGGTCCTGAGTTCCGCATGCTTTCCGGCGTGCTGCAGCTGGATCAACTGAACCAGCCATTCGACGTCGCTCAGGCCGCCGCGCCCAAGCTTGACGTGACGCGCAGGGTCAGCGCCACGTGGCAGCCGTTCTGATTCGACGCGTGCCTTGACCCGACGGACTTCCCGCACATCCTGTTCCGCCAGCTCCTGAGGGTAGCGGATCGGATCGATGAGCTTGAGGAAATCGGCAGCCAACTCATCGGAGCCAGCCATGGGGCGGGCCCGCAGCAGTGCTTGGGCTTCCCAGATGAGCGACCACCGGCGATAGTACTCCGCATACGACTCCAAGGAGCGGACCATTGCGCCGTTCTTACCCTCGGGCCGGAGGTCCGCGTCCACCATCAGGACCCGTTCAGCCATGATCGCAGGCTTGAGCGGCTGGGTGAGGAAGCTGGAGACTTTCGCGACGATCGCCGTCGCCTGCTCCTGGGCTTCGGCATCAGCAAAACCGGGCCGGGCGCGATGTACATAGATGACATCCGCGTCCGAGCCGTAGCCGATCTCCCGCCCACCTTGACGTCCCATGGCAACTACCAAAACATCGGTTTTCAGCGGACCATCGGAGGCCACCACGGCTTCCGCTACATGCAGGGCCCCCAAGACAGCGGCCCGATCGGTTTCGGCCAGGGCAAGGCCAACCGCGTCCTGGTCCAGCAATCCGGAGCTGTCGGCAATCGCAGTCCGCAGGATCTCGCGGCGCCGGATCAGGCGAATGAGCCTCATGGCGCTTTCGGGATCCGGGTGGCGGGACAACTTTGACTGGATTTCCTGCCACTGGGCTTCGAAGCTGATGGGAACCAGCTCTTTGTCGCTGCCCAACCACGCCACGGATTCCGGGGAAACTTCCAAGAGATCAGAGATCAACCGGGAATTGGCCAGCACCTGGCATAAACGTTCCGCAGCTGCTTGGGAGTCCCTGAGCAAACCCAAATACCAGTGTGTGGTTCCCAAAGCCTCGCTGACCCTGCGGAAAGCAAGCAGACCGGCGTCGGGATCTACGCCTTCAGCGAGCCAACCCAGCAAAATGGGAAGAAGCTGCCGCTGCAGCGCCGCCCGCCTGCTGACTCCTGCCGTCAGTGCTTCAATGTGCCGCATGGCTCCCTGCGGATCCGAGTAGCCGAGGGCGGCAAGCCGGCCCTGTGCTGCCTCGGGGCTGAGCTTGGCGTCCTCGCTGCTCAGCTTGGCCGCGGTATTGAGCAAGGGACGGTAGAAGATCCGCTCATGAAGCTCCCGCACGGATTTTTTGGTCTTCTGCCAGGTGCCCATCAGCTGGTCAGGGTGGGGACGCTCCATGGAGAAGGGCCCCAGGACAGCCTTGGCAAGGAACCGCTGGGCATCCTCGGTGACAGGCATAAGGTGGGTACGCCGCAGCTGGAAAAGCTGGATCCGGTGCTCCAGCAAACGCAGGTAACGGTAGGCGTTGTCGAACGCTGCCGCGTCCGTGCGTCCGATGTAGCCTCCGGCCGACAACGCGGCTATTGCTGACGTGGTGTCCCTGCACCGCAGGGATTCATCGGATTTACCGTGGACCAGTTGCAGCAATTGGACGGTGAACTCGACATCGCGAAGGCCGCCCCGCCCCAGCTTGATCTGGCGCTGTTCCTCGGCCGCGGGAATGTAATCGGTAACCCTGCGGCGCATCGCCTGCACGGATTCAACAAACCCCTCGCGGCCCGCCGAGGCCCACACCAGGGGTTCCACTGCCTTCTCATAGCGCTGGCCAAGTTCCCGGTCACCGGCAATGGTCCTCGCCTTGAGCAGCGCCTGGAACTCCCAGCTTTCGGCCCAGCGTGCGTAGTAGCTGAGGTGGGAGGGCAAGGTGCGGACCAGCGGCCCCGACTTACCTTCAGGCCGGAGGTTGGCGTCGACTTCCCACAGCCCGGGTTCCGGCGCCAAAGAGGAAATGGCGCGGGAAATCCCGGAGGCCAGTGCCGTGCCGATGGTGGACGCCCGCGCGTCATCGAGCTCCCCTGCCTCAATGACGTAGATGACATCGACGTCGGAAATGTAGTTCAGTTCGCGGGCGCCGCATTTGCCCATGCCCATGACGGCCAGCCCGACGTCGGCGATCTCCGCGGTCGCGTACTGTCCAGCCGCTTCAGCCCTGGACACGGCGAGGGCAGCCTCAATGGCCGCACCGGCGAGGTCTGCCAATTCGGCACCGACAGCGGGCATGAAATCCTGGGGCGAGGCAGCACAGAGGTCCCTGATGGCCAGCTCAGTCAGACCACGGCGATAGGCGCTCCGCAGCGCCGCGTAGGCCGGCATTCCGGTCAACCCCGCCACGGGGCGCTGGGCGCCGGGTTCGGCCTTCACGGAACGGAGCAGCATGGCCCGGAGTTCTTCACCGGAGGCCTGGAGCGGCTCGGGGCTGACGCGGACCTCAAAGACATCCAGGTGTTCGGGCCGTCGCATGAGGAACTCCCCCAACGCCTCGGAAGCACCCAGCAGGCGGTACATCGGCTCACTGGTGTCCGCGTCCGCAGCAGCCAGCTTCTTCAGTCCGGGATTCTTCTCAAGAAGCCGGACCAATGATTGGAGGGCAGTATCCGGGCTCGCCGACATGGAGAGCCCGGCAAAGAGCGCGTCCTGGTCAATTCCCTCAAGTTCAGGGGCTGCAAGGAAACGTTCGGCCTTTTCGAGATCACTGAATCCGGCTGAAATGAGCCGACGTGCAAGGCTCACTGGCCCTGCCTACAGAATGCCGAGGTTGCGCTGCAACTCGTACGGCGTGACCTGGAGGCGGTAGTCCTGCCACTCCGCGCGCTTGTTGCGCAGGAAGTGCTCAAAGACCTGCTCGCCCAGGATCTCAGCTACAAGCTCGGATTCCTCCATGGCACGGATGGCATCGTGGAGGCTGGCCGGCAATGGTGCATGTCCCATGGCCCTGCGCTCAGCGGTGGTCAGCGACCAGACGTCGTCTTCCGCGGCTGCGGGAAGTTCATAGCCTTCCTCGATGCCCTTCAATCCGGCGCCCAGCAACACAGCGTAAGCCAGGTACGGGTTGGTGGCGGAATCGATACCGCGGTATTCGATGCGCGCTGACTGGCCCTTTCCGGGCTTGTACAGGGGAACGCGGACAAGCGCGGAACGGTTGTTGTGTCCCCAGCTCAAGTAGCTTGGCGCTTCGCCGCCGCCCCAAAGCCGCTTGTAGGAGTTCACGAACTGGTTGGTCACGGCCGTGAACTCAGGCGCGTGCTTCAGGATTCCGGCAATGAACTGGCGCGCCGTCTTGGACAGCTGGAACTCGGCTCCGGCTTCGAAGAACGCGTTGGTGTCGCCCTCGAACAGGGAGAAGTGGGTGTGCATGCCGGAGCCGGGGTGGTCAGTGAAAGGCTTGGGCATGAAGGTGGCGTAGGTGCCCTGCTGGAGTGCGACTTCCTTGATGACCGTCCGGAAGGTCATGATGTTGTCGGCGGTCTGCAGTGCATCCGCGTAGCGGAGGTCGATCTCGTTCTGGCCGGGGCCGCCCTCGTGGTGGCTGAACTCCACGGAGATGCCGACCGATTCGAGCATGGTTACGGCAGTCCGGCGGAAGTCCTGGGCAACGCCGCCAGGAACGTGGTCGAAGTAGCCTCCCTCGTCCACGGGAACCGGCGAGCCGTCCGGGCCGAGGTCCTTGGACTTCAAGAGATAGAACTCAATCTCCGGGTGGGTATAGCAGGTGAACCCCATGTCAGCGGCTTTAGCCAGGGTCCGCTTGAGGACGTTGCGGGGGTCTGCGGCGGAAGGCTCACCGTCGGGAGTGAGGACATCGCAGAACATGCGCGAGGTCTGCTCCGTCTCACCGCGCCACGGCAAAATCTGGAAGGTCGAGGGGTCGGGCTGGGCCAGCATGTCCGATTCGAAAACGCGGGCAAGGCCCTCGATTGCCGAACCGTCAAAACCAAGGCCCTCTTCAAAGGCTCCCTCAACCTCGGCGGGCGCAAGCGCCACCGATTTAAGGGAACCCACGACGTCGGTGAACCACAAGCGTACGAAGCGCACGTCACGCTCTTCGATCGTCCGCAGAACGAACTCTTGCTGGCGGTCCATAGGGCCTCTTTTCCGATTCAGTGTCCATGCCGCCGGCTCCAAGGTTTGAAGCCACGACAACTCAGCCTTCACTCTACTAAGACTTGGCAGCTAATGCCGCAGCAGTACCTTCGCGTAACACAGCGTTTACATTCAGTGACGCCGGGCACACTGGTGGCAGGCGTCCCCGGCACGGCTTAGGCTCTATCCATGGCCCCAAGCAACCTTCCCGAGTCCACCACGCCCGCCGAAGTTCCCGCGCCCTACGGGACCGGCCCGGGCTCGGCGCCAAATGCCCCCTCCGCTGCGCCCTCCAAGCCAACCGGCCGGGTCAGGATCCACCGCCTCCAGCAGGCCAAGGACAACGGCTCCCGCTTTGCGATGCTGACCGCCTATGAGCAGTACACTGCAGAGATCTTCGACCAGGCCGGAATCGAGGTTCTCCTGGTAGGCGATTCAGCGTCGAACAACGTCTACGGCAACGAGACCAGTCTTCCAGTCACCGTGGACGAACTGCTGCCGCTGACGCGGGCCGTCAGCCGGGCGGCGAAACGCGCACTGATCGTAGCGGACCTCCCCTTCGGGAGCTACGAGGTTTCGCCGGGACAAGCAGTAGCTACCGGCGTCCGGTTCCTCAAGGAGGGACTGGCGCACGCGGTCAAGATCGAGGGAAGCGCCTACTACGCGGACACTGTCAAGGCCATGGTCCAGGCCGGCATCCCCGTCATGGCGCACATTGGATTTACCCCGCAGAGCGAACACACCCTCGGCGGGTACCGTGTCCAGGGCCGCGGCGAGGACGCGCAGCGCCTCGTGGACGACGCCCTTGCCCTCCAGGACGCAGGAGTTTTCAGCGTGCTCATGGAAATGGTTCCGGCTGAAACCGCAGCCGCCATCGACGCCGCGCTGCGGGTGCCCACTGTAGGAATCGGAGCCGGCAACACCACCACGGGCCAGGTCCTGGTGTGGCAGGACATGGCTGGACTACGGGGAGGCAAGATGGCCAAGTTCGTCAAGCAGTACGCTGACCTCCGCACCACCTTGAGCGAGGCAGCCTCCGCCTACGGTGAGGACGTCAGGTCCGGGCAGTTCCCGGGACCTGAGCATTCCTTCTAGGTGCCACCCTGGTCAGTCGTCGTCCTGGGCGTCCCAGGCATCATTGCGCGCTTTGACTTTCTCCAAGGCGTGCTCGGCTTCCTGCCTGGTCTTGTAAGGGCCAATCAGCTGGGTCCAATCGGACATGGCGTCCTCTTCGATCTCATGCGTCTTGACGTTGTACCAGTACTCCGTCACGTTTCCTCCTCAATCCATGGGCGGCCGGACGCGTAACGTTGGCGGGGTCACAGGCACCCAGCCAAGCTTTGTTACTTACGTCTCTTGTGTGCCTTATATGATCAATCTATGCCTTCTCTTGCTTCGACTGCACCCATCGGCGCCCTCACACCGGGAACCGTCAGCCCTGAGCTGCCTGTCCCGGTCTCCATTCCGCGGCCTGAGTACGTGGGCAAGAAAGCACCAGCCAAGTTCACGGGCTCCGAGGTGAAGTCCCGGGAGACCATCGAGAAGATCCGGATCGCAGGGAAGATCGCAGCACAAGCGATCGTCGAGGTCGGCAAGCACATTGAGCCCGGCGTCACCACGGACCAGCTGGACAAGATTGGGCACGAGTTCCTCCTCGACCACAAGGCATACCCCTCGACGCTCGGTTACCGCGGTTTTCCCAAGTCCCTCTGTTCTTCACTCAACGAGGTCATTTGCCACGGAATCCCGGACTCAACCGTGATCCAGGATGGCGACATCCTGAACATCGACATCACCGCATTCATCAACGGCGTCCATGGGGACACCAATTACACTTTCCTGGTTGGCGACGTGGATGAAGAGTCCCGTCTGCTGGTTGAGCGTACGCAGGAGTCGCTCAACCGGGCCATCAAGGCTGTGGCCCCCGGCCGCGAAATCAACGTAATCGGCCGTGCCATCCAGTCCTACGCCAAACGCTTCGGCTATGGCGTGGTGCGGGACTTCACGGGCCACGGCGTGGGCGAGGCTTTCCACACGGGCCTCATCATTCCGCATTACGACGCAGCCCCGGCGTACAACACTGTGATCGAGGCGGGCATGGTCTTCACCATTGAGCCCATGCTGACCCTCGGCACCATCGACTGGGATATGTGGTCCGACGACTGGACAGTCGTCACCCGGGACCACAAGCGCACGGCCCAGTTCGAACACACCCTGCTGGTCACTGAGACCGGTGCGGAAATCCTTACCCTTCCCTGAGCTATTCGGAAGGTCCAGCAGCCCGGGCGGCTGCGCCATGCCCATCCCCTCCTGCCATGATCGGAATTGCATTGTCCAAGAAGGATGAGAAGACCCACAAGAACGCACCGCTGATCGGTATCGACATCGGCGGCACCGGCATCAAGGGCGGCATCGTCGACCTGAAGAAGGGCAAACTGATAGGTGACCGCTTCCGCGTCCCCACTCCCCAGCCCGCCACTCCGGAAGCTGTAGCCGAGGTTGTCGCCCAGATCGTGGAGGAACTCTCCAGCCGCCCGGACGCTCCCGCGGCTGACTCGCCGGTGGGTGTGACGTTCCCCGGCATCATCCAGCACGGTGTGGTCAATTCTGCAGCCAATGTGGACAAGACCTGGCTTGGTACTGACATTGACACGACGTTCACCAAGCGCCTGGGACGTCCTGTGGAGGTCATCAACGACGCCGATGCCGCCGGCTTGGCCGAAGCGCGTTACGGCGCCGGTGAGGGCGTGGACGGAACTGTCCTGGTCATTACACTGGGAACCGGCATCGGCTCCGCGTTCATCTTCAACGGCCAGCTGGTCCCCAATGCCGAGCTCGGGCACCTTGAGATCGACGGCCACGACGCCGAGACCAAGGCCTCCGCCGTGGCCCGCGAACGCGACGGCCTGAGCTGGGACGAGTACGGCGTGCTGCTCAACCGCTATCTCCAGCATGTTGAGTTCCTTTTCTCGCCTGAACTCTTCATTGTCGGTGGCGGCATCTCCAAGCGGTCCGATGAATACTTCCCGCACCTTGACCTGCGCACCAAGATCGTGACCGCGAAATTGAAGAACGACGCCGGTATTGTCGGCGCAGCGCTTGAGGTCGCCCTGCACCACAAGCTCGCCAAGTAAACCGCAGATGACCGGGGGTACGGGCTTGGAGGCCGGAGCAGCAATCGTCACTGGAGCAAGCCGGGGCATCGGAGCTGCCGTGGCCTACGCTGCGGCGAGGGCCGGATACGCAGTGGTGGTCAACTACTCCGAAGACATTGCAGGGGCACAAACCGTTGTGGAGGACATCATCGGCTTCGGTGGCAGGGCACTGGCCGTCCAGGCGGACGTGAGCCGCCCTGCCGACGTCGTGCGTCTGTTTGACGAAGCCGCAGGCTTGGGTCAGGTAACTGCCGTCATCAACAACGCAGCCATCACCGGCAACCTGATCGGCAGCCTCGTGGACGTGCCGGCCGAGACCGTTCAGCGGGTGGTGGACGTCAATGTGTCCGGGGT
This sequence comes from Arthrobacter sp. R3-55, assembly GCF_054161505.1. NCBI lineage: Bacteria > Bacillati > Actinomycetota > Actinomycetes > Micrococcales > Micrococcaceae > Arthrobacter > Arthrobacter sp. R3-55. The sequence goes on from NZ_CP096423.1 coordinate 2,896,653, forward strand.
GATCCACATGTGCCAGGAAGCGGTGCGTCGGCTCTCCACGGACCATGGCGGCAGCGGTGGCTCCATAATCAATATCTCGTCAACCGCCACCAAAGCGGGCTCCCCCGGAACCTGGGTCCACTACGCTGCGTCCAAGGGAGCCGTTGATGTCCTCACGGTGGGATTGGCGGCCGAGGTGGCCAAACAGGGCATCCGGGTCAATGCTGTGGCTCCCGGCAGTACCAACACGGGGCTGCATGCCGCCGCGGGCATGCCGGACCGGGTAGAACGACTGAACCCCACCATTCCCATGGGGCGGGGTGCCGAACCCGACGAAGTAGCTGCGGCCGTCCTGTGGCTGATGTCCGCCGAAGCCGGCTACATTACCGGCGCGGTGCTCCCCGTGTCCGGTGGCCGCTGACCGGACAACCGGAAAGCGTGCCCGGATTCCCCCTGGCGTATTGGTTCTTGCGGGGGTGGCCGGTGGCGGGTGCGGCTTCCCCTCCGCACCGCCACCGGAGCTAGAGTTGGCTCTTTTCCGAGCCCTTCGCCGCTTCCTGGGCGCCGGCTTTGGCGTGCTCTTCATGCTCGTGGCGAAGCAGGGAAATGGCGGATTCGAAGTCTTCCAAGGATTCAAATGCCTGGTAGACGCTGGCGAAGCGCAGGTAGGCTACCTCATCCAACTTTCGCAGCGGCCCGAGAATGGCCAAACCTACCTCGTGCGCATCAATTTCCGCGGCGCCGGATGACCGGATGTTCTCTTCGACCTCCTGCGCCAGCATGGCAAGATCGTCCTCGGTGACCGGGCGCCCCTGGCATGCCTTGCGGACACCGCTGATGACCTTGATACGACTGAAGGGCTCGCCGACGCCTGAGCGTTTGATGACGGACAGGCTGGTGGTTTCCACTGTGGTGAACCGGCGTCCGCACTCGGGGCATTGACGGCGGCGGCGAATGGAAGAGCCGTCGTCGGCCATGCGGCTGTCGACGACACGGGAGTCGGGATTCCGGCAGAACGGACAATACACGCTGGGCCTCCCCTGACAGTTCCGGCATGCAACGCCCGGCGGGTGCCGGAGACGCAAAAAGGTGCCGGAAGTTTCACTTCCTGCACCAGTTTACGTTCGTTCACACCGTAATGACAAGCGTGTAATTACTACATGTAGTGGTGGGGACCCTTATATGTAGTGGTTGAGCACCTTAGGCGAAGCGGATCCGGACCGCATCGCCGTGACCGGGAAGGTCCTCGGCGCCGGACAAACTGACAATGTGCCCGCTGACCTGCTGCAAGGCCGAGCGACTGTAATTGATGACCTGCACGGCACGGAGGAACGTGGTGACATTGAGGCCGGAAGAAAAAGCCGCGGTCCCGCTGGTTGGCAGTACGTGGTTTGATCCCGCACAGTAGTCGCCGAGGCTGACCGGACTGTAGTCACCCACAAAGATGGCCCCGGCATTCCTGATCCGCGACGCAACAGCCGGCGCATCCGCCGTCATGATTTCAAGGTGTTCAGCTGCATAGGCATTGCACACCGCGATCCCCTGATCAAGATCGTCCACCAGCACCACCCCGGACTGCGGCCCGGACAACGCCTCCAGAACCCGGGCGCTGTGCTTTGTGGCAGCAGCCTGCCGCGCCAATTCAAGCACGACGGCGTCGGCCAGGTCCTCGGAGTCCGTCACCAGGACTGAAGCTGCTTTGGGATCGTGCTCGGCCTGGCTGATGAGGTCTGCAGCCACCAAGGGTGCCTGCGCAGTGGAATCGGCCAGGATGGCGATCTCTGTTGTTCCAGCCTCGGAATCGATTCCCACAACGCCTTTGACCAACCTCTTGGCCGTTGCAACAAAAATGTTTCCCGGACCCGTCACCACATCCACCGGTTCGATGGGCAACTCATCCGCTGAACCCGGAATGCCATAAGCGAAGGAGACGATTGCCTGTGCGCCACCGATGGCGTAGACCTCGTCTATGCCCAGGAGCTTTGCGGCCGCAAGGATAGTGGGGTGCGGCAGGCCATCAAAGTCCTTCTGCGGAGGAGAAGCCAAGGCAATGGACTCAACGCCGGCCGCCACTGCAGGCACGACGTTCATGATGACAGAGGACGCCAAAGGTGCCAGACCACCGGGCACATAAAGCCCGACCCGGCCCACGGGAATCCAGTTTTGGCTGACGACGGCGCCATCAGCCAAGGCAACATCGACGTTGCCGGGTCGCTGCTGCTCGGCGAATTGCCGCGCGCGGCTGATGGACTCCTCCAAAGCAGCGCGGACATCGGGGTTCAGCTCCTCCAGCGCCCGTGTCAGTGCCTCAGCCGGAACGCGCGGGTGGGACTGCTCGACGCCGTCGAACTTCCTTGCCAGCTCAGCGAGCGCGGCAAAGCCGCGGCCGCGAACAGCCGAGATGATGTCCTGGACCTTCTGCTCTGCATCCGCCATGGTCTGATGGCGCGCCCTGGGGACGGCGGCACGCAACTGCGCCAAGGAGAGGTGGCGGCCCCGGAAATCGATGCTCCGGAAATCAAGGGAAGCGGCGGCGCGGGCGGAAGTATCCGAAGAAGTGGTCACCTGGCTATTTTACGGGCTTCTTGGAAAGAACCCCGAACAGCGACAAGACGAACGTGATGAACGCAGTGGCAGCCGGCCACAGCAACAGCACAGCATAGGACCGGAGCGTGAAGCCGTATCCGGGACCAAGGGCAGGATTCGGGGCGGGGCCAAAGACCTGCGCCGCCAGCAATCCGACCAACCACGCCACGATGCTACCCAGCACGCCGCCAAGAAGCGCAAACGCCAAACGGCGCCCCACGCTGGGTCCCTGCAGCTTCCCGTCCAGCATGACGCCGGTAAAGCATCCCGCTACAAGCACCAATCCTGCCAGGACCAGATCCCGCGGAAGCCAGGTGTCAGGATTATTGGCATCACCAAGCGCGGGGTTGCCGGTGATCAGGTTGATTCCGCCAGGGGCAAGGAACCACCAAAGGACACCAAGGAGGACTCCGGAAGCCGCCGGAAGGACCAACCAAAGGAATTCCTTGGACATGCGGGAACGAGGGGCCGGAGCCGGTTCGGCAACAGCAGGGACGTGCACGGTGGGCTCGGTCATACCCCTCACATTAACAAAGGTGCATGCAGGCCCAACACAATGAGGACCCTGCGGTGCTGGAGGAATACGCTGAAGGTATACGCAGCCCCCAGTCCAGGAGATACATCCACGTGACAAGCGAATCATCCGGCTTCGACCAGACTTTCCGGGAGATGTTCCGCAGGCATGCGGCCGGCGTAGCAATCATCACGGCAAACCTGAAGGGAAAGCCTTTCGGCTTCACCGCAACCTCTGTGGCGTCGCTGTCCGCTGAGCCGCCCCGGTTCACGTTCAACATGGCACGGAGCTCCAGCTCATGGCCTGCGGTAGCCAATGCCGAGTACATCGGCGTCCACATGCTGGGCTTGGAGAACCAAGCCCTGGCCAACCGCTTCGCGCGGACGCGCGACCGGTTCGAAGGTGACCACTGGGAACCCGGACCCCACGAGGTACCCATCCTCAAGGACGTCAGTGGCTGGCTGGTGGGCAAGATCCAGATGCGGCTCTCGTTCGAAAACAACGCAGTGGTAGTAGTTGAGGTCGTCGACGGCCAAGTGGGCGACGTCGGCACTCCCCTGCTCTACCACAGCGGCGCGTACAGCAAACCTGCACCGCTGGACTACGAAATCTGATCAGGCAACATTCGGCCAGGCCGGACTTCGACCCGGCCGCTCCGGTCTGCTAGTTGTCCAGGCAGGCCGGACCCAGCAGGACCTTCAGATCACCAAACAGGGACGGACTGGGGTTCACCCGCATATGAACGGGCAGGCCCATGACTTCGACCTTGGTATCTCCCATCAGCTTTAATCGCACTTCCGAGTTGCCCCGGTGGGTGCGGAGGACATCGCGCAGGTCCGTGACCACAGCCTCCGTCGCCTTGAAGGTTGGAATGGTGATGACCACAGGACCGTTCACGCTCTCGCTCAGGTCCGGGACGGAAAGCTCCATGCAGTTCAGGGTCACTGCGCCGTCGTCGCGTCGTTGGAGCCGACCTTTGACCACCACAATGAGGTCCTCCGCCAACACCGAGGCAATGGGTCCGTAGACCTGGCCAAAGAACATGACCTCCATGGAAGCGCCAAGGTCCTCGATTTCCGCACGGGCATAGGCGTTTCCGCTGGCCTTTGCGATCCTTCGGCTCAACGAGGTAATCATGCCCGCGATGGTGACAATCGCGCCGTCGTGTGGTCCGTCCTCGGCGATGATCGAGGTAATGGACTGTTCCGCGTGCTGGCTGAGGACGCCCTCGAGCCCTTGCAACGGATGGTCTGAAACGTAAAGGCCCAGCATGTCCCGCTCGAAGGACAACTTGTCCTTCTTCTCCCATTCGGGGAGGTCCGGAATTTCCGTAGTGAGCGAGGCCTCCGGTTCCTGGTCCTCAAAGCCGGCAAAGAGGTCAAACTGGCCGATTGCCTCATTGCGTTTGAGGGTGATCACAGAATCGATGGCTTCTTCGTGGATCATGGCCAAGGCGCGGCGGTGGTGACCCAGCGAATCGAAGGCACCGGCCTTGATCAGCGATTCGATGGTGCGCTTGTTGCACACCACAGCCGGCACTTTCAAGAGGAAATCCTTGAACGAGGTGTAGTTGCCCTCAGTGGTCCGTGTTGAGACCATGGCGTCCACCACGTTGACGCCCACGTTGCGGATAGCTCCCATGCCGAAACGGATATCCGTTCCCACCGGGGTGAAGTTCAGCGAGGACTCGTTGACGTCGGGCGGCAGGACCGTGATGCCCATGCGCCGGCACTCGTTGAGGTAGATGGCCGACTTGTCCTTATCGTCGCCCACGGAGGTGAGCAGTGCCGCCATGTATTCGGGCGCGTAGTGCGCCTTCAAATAGGCCGTCCAGTAGGAAATCACGCCATAGGCAGCCGAGTGGGCTTTGTTGAACGCGTAGTCGGAGAACGGGAGCAGGATGTCCCACAGGGTCTTCACGGCAGCCATCGAATAGCCGTTGTCCTGCATACCCTGGGAGAAACCGGCAAACTGCTTATCCAGTTCGGACTTCTTCTTCTTACCCATGGCGCGGCGGAGGATGTCAGCCTGGCCAAGCGAGTATCCGGCAAGCTTTTGCGCCACGGCCATGACCTGTTCCTGATACACGATCAGGCCGAAGGTGCCGCCGAGAATCTCCTTGAGGGGTTCTTCCAGCTCCGGGTGAATGGGGATGACCTCTTGGATCCCGTTCTTGCGCAAGGCGTAATCCGTGTGGGCGTTGGCACCCATCGGACCCGGCCGGTACAGCGCCAGCACAGCGGAGATGTCTTCGAAGTTGTCAGGCTTCATCAGCTTGAGCAGGGAGCGCATGGGGCCGCCGTCGAGCTGGAAGACGCCCAACGTGTCACCACGCGCAAGGAGCTCGTAGGACGCGGCGTCGTCGAGTTCCAGATTTTCCAGGTCAAGGTCAACGCCACGGTTCATCTTGATGTTTTCCAGGGCATCGGAAATGATCGTCAGGTTTCTCAGGCCCAAAAAGTCCATCTTGATCAGGCCGAGGCCTTCGGACGTCGGGTAGTCGAACTGGGTGATGACCTGGCCGTCCTGGAAACGGCGCATGATGGGAATGACATCGATGATGGGGTCCGAGGACATGATGACACCAGCAGCGTGGACACCCCACTGGCGCTTCAGGCCCTCGATGCCCAGCGCGGTCTCAAAAACCTTCGCGGCCTCAGGATCGGTGGCAATGAGCTGGCGGAAATCCCCTGCTTCGCTGTAGCGCTTGGACTCAGGGTTCTGAATGTCCGCCAGCGGAATATCCTTGGCCATGACGGCGGGCGGAAGTGCCTTGGTCAGGGTCTCGCCCATGCTGAACGGGTAACCCAGCACGCGGGAGGAGTCCTTCAGTGCCTGCTTGGTCTTGATGGTGCCGTAGGTGACGATCATCGCCACGCGCTCGTCACCGTATTTCTTGGTGACGTAGTCAATGACCTCGGAACGGCGCCGATCATCGAAGTCGACGTCGAAGTCGGGCATGGAGACGCGGTCCGGGTTGAGGAAGCGCTCAAAGATCAGGCCGTGCTGCAGGGGGTCGAGGTCGGTGATGCGCATGGCATAGGCCACCATGGAACCTGCACCGGAACCACGGCCGGGACCCACGCGGATGCCATTGTTCTTGGCCCAGTTGATAAAGTCGGCAACCACCAGGAAGTACCCGGGGAATCCCATGGACGTGATGACGCCAAGCTCGTAGTCAGCCTGCTTGCGGACCTTGTCCGGGATGCCTTGGGGGTACCGGTACTTGAGGCCCGTATCCACTTCCTTGACCAGCCAGGACGTCTCGTCCTCTCCCGGCGGGCAGGGGAAGCGCGGCATGTAGTTGGCGCCGGTATTGAACGAGACCTCGCAGCGCTCAGCGATGAGCAACGTGTTGTCGCAGGCTTCGGGGTGATCGCGGAACAACTCCCGCATTTCCTGCGGAGACTTCAGGTAGTAGCCACTGCCCGAGAAAGCGAACCGTGAACCGCCGTTGTCATACGTCGGTTCCAGCAGCGTGGACCCGGACTGGATGGCCAGCAGGGCCTCGTGGGCTTTGGCATCGTGCTCGTGCGTGTAGTGGAGGTCGTTGGTGGCCACCAGCGGGAGATTGAGCTCTTTGGCAAGGCGCAGGAGGTCCCCGGTGACGCGACGTTCAATGTCCAGCCCGTGGTCCATGAGCTCGCAGAAGTAATTCTCTGCCCCGAAGATGTCGCGGAACTCTGCTGCGGCTTCAACGGCTTCTCGGTAAAGGCCCAGCCGCAGTTTGGTCTGGACCTCCCCGGATGGGCAACCCGTGGTGGCGATAAGGCCCTCGGAATACGTGTTGAGCAGTTCCCGGTCCAGCCTGGGCCACTTGCCGAACACGGAGTCCAGGGAAGCAATGGAGGAGGCCCGGAACAGGTTCCTCATACCCACGTTGTTATAGCTGAGCAGCGTCATGTGGGTATACGAGCCACCACCGGAAACATCATCTTTGCGCTGGCTTTCGTCGCCCCAGCGAACACGCTCTTTGTCGCCGCGGGCGGTTCCGGGTGTGACATAGGCTTCGACGCCGATGATCGGCTTGATGCCCTTGTCGGTGGCCTTGCGCCAGAAGTCGAACGCACCGAACAGATAGCCGTGGTCCGTGGTGGCCAGGGCGGGCATCCCGAGACGTTCGGTTTCATCGAACAGCTCACCCAGACGGGCCGCTCCATCCAGCATGGAGTACTCGGTATGGGTGTGCAGGTGGACAAACGAATCATTGCTGGAAGTCACCACGACAGTCTACCGTCGGTCAGCGGGGCCCGGGCCCTGACGGAGGTTCCTTAGGCTGAACCTGTGGCGAGGAGGTCCAGGGCGTACTGAAGGTCCGCTGGATACTCGCTGCTCACTTCCACCCATTCACCGGTGCCGGGGTGCGTGAATCCAAGCTGACGTGCGTGAAGCCACTGCCGGGTCAATCCCAGGGTCGCTGCCAGACGGGGGTCCGCGCCGTACGTGAGATCTCCCGCACATGGATGACGCAAAGCCGAGAAGTGGACGCGGATCTGGTGGGTCCGGCCGGTCTCCAGATGCACTTCCACCAAGGTTGCCTTGCCGAAGGCTTCCAACACCTCATAGTGGGTCACTGAGGGACGTCCATCCTCGATCACCGCGAACCGCCAGTCGTGGCCGGGGTGGCGCCCGATAGGCGCGTCGATGGTGCCCTCCAGGGGATCAGGCAGGCCTTGGACCACGGCGTGGTAGACCTTCTCCACCGTGCGCTCCTTGAAAGCGCGCTTGAGCACGGTGTAAGCATGTTCGGTCTTGGCCACCACCATGACCCCCGATGTCCCGACGTCGAGCCGGTGGACGATTCCGGCGCGCTCAGGTGCGCCGGATGTGGAGATCCTGTACCCGGCACCGGCAAGGCCGCCCACCACAGTAGGTCCCACCCAGCCAGGTGAGGGATGGGCCGCGACCCCCACCGGTTTGTCGATGACAACGAATTCGTCGTCGTCCAACAGGATCTTCAGGCCTTCCACAACTTCCTCCACCACTTCCAAGGGGTCCCTACGATCAGGGACGGTGACATCCAGCACCGAGCCGGCGGCGAGCTTGGCCGACTTGCCTACCGCAACGCCGCCTACAGTCACATTGCCTTCGGCAATCAGCAGCGCCGCCGCCGACCGCGAGATGTCAAGCAGCTGGGCCAGGCCTGCGTCCGCCCTGACCCCCGCCAGGTCATCGGGCACCACGACCGAGCTACTCACCGGCAGGCTCCCCTGCGGGACCGCCGGCCGGTTTGGCTTCATTGGCGCCTTTGGACCCGTTGGCAGGTTTGGGAGCGGACGTCTGGCGAGTCCCATCCATCCCGATGCCGCGAAGCGTCAGAAGGCAGATGATGACAACGCCGGACACCACGGCTGAGTCTGCAATGTTGAAAATCGCGAAGTTGGGAAGCTGGATGAAGTCCACCACATGTCCCATGGCAAATGAGGGTTCCCGGAACAATCGGTCAGTGAGGTTGCCCAGCGCTCCGCCGAGCAGCAGGCCAAGCGACAGAGCCCACCACGCCGAGCCCAACTTTCGCAACTGAAAGAGAATCGCCACGGAAACAACCGCCATGACAATCGTGAAGATCCACGTGACGTTCTCGCCGATGGAGAAGGCAGCACCCGAGTTCCGGATGTAGTACCAGTGCAGCAAGGGAGGGAACACCGGGATCCGCTCCCCCTCCGTCATGGTGCTGGTTACCCAAAGCTTGGTGAGCTGATCAAAGGCGTAGGCGAACACGGCAAAGCCGGCAAACAGCCAAAGCATGGCCGGGCGCCATGCGCGGCGGGCGGCGGGCGCCGGCTGAGGGGCGTCATCGGTGAAGTCGGTCATAGTGCTTTCATTCGGGAAGCGTGGCGGGCACTGTCATGGTCTTTAACAGCAAAAGCCGGTGGCCGAGGAGTCCTCAGCCACCGGCTTTCAGAATACTTGCTAAACGTCTGCGGTTGCTTCGCCGACCTCAGGGGCAGCGACGGAACCACGGGCGTCCAGGTCGCGCAACTGGCCTTCGATGTAGGCCTTCAGGCGTGAACGGTAATCGCGCTCGAAGCCACGGAGCTGCTCAACCTTGCGCTCAAGGACGGAGCGCTGCTGCTCCAGTGCACCGAGGATCTTGCGGGACTTCTCCTGGGCATCGTTGACGAGGCTGGAAGCCTCGATCTGAGCCTCGGCAATGATCTTTTCCTTCTGCTGCGCACCGTCGGAAACGTGCTTGTCGTGCATCTGCTGGGCCATGGCCAGCAGCCCTGCAGCAGATTCCGCGGAAGGGGTGACGGTGTTGTTCGCAGCGGGAGCCTTTGCAGCGGCAGCAGCGGCTGCAGCCTGCTCGGCTTCCTTCTTCTTGGCAGCTTCAGCAGCCTTGGCTTCGGCTTCCGCCTTGGCCTCAGCTTCTTTGTCGACCTTGACGGGGGCCGGAACCTTCTCAACCACCGGAGCCGCAGCAGCTGCAGCAGGCACTGCCGAACCGGCTTCGCCGAGCTTCTTGCGAAGTTCGTCATTTTCCTGGTTCAAGCGGCGAAGTTCCACCACGATCTCGTCGAGGAAGTCATCTACCTCGTCCTGGTCGTAGCCTTCGCGGAACTTGGTCGGCTGAAAGCGCTTGTTGACAACGTCTTCTGGCGTCAAAGCCATCTGGTCACCTCGTTGGTCTAGTTAGTCAGTAGGCCTTCCGGCCGTTCAAAACTACGGTACCTAAATATCATCTGGTTCCTCCAATTCAACACCATCGTGTTGATTTGGAGAATTTGCGGCCTTTGAACCATCGGTGGTCCGGGTTCCGCGAAGCAGCTACGCCAGGCTGCTGGTTACCGCCATAGCAATACTGACGGCAATAATCAGGATCAGGAAGCCCAAATCCAAGGAAATTCCGCCCAACTGGAGGGGCGGTATCAGCCTTCGGAGCCTCCCCAGCGGAGGATCCGTAACGGAGTAGACCACATGCGCTGTAACCAACGCCACACCCCGCGGCCGCCACTGGCGGGCAAACATCTGGACCCATTCGAAGATGAGCCGGATGATCAGGGCAATGAAGAACAGCAACAACACAATATAGATAAGGCCGAAAACAATGCCCACGAGTTAGCTCAGATCTCCCACTTGTTCCGGAATGCGGATCGGTCCCTACTATTGCAACACAGATGCCAGGCAGGTTGACCCGCCTGGCATCCGCAAAAGATCGTTGTTAGCTCTGGTTGAAGAAGCTGGCCTGGGTTTCGCTGGCCTTCTTGTCATCTCCGATGACCTCGACATATGACGGTGACAACAGGAAAACCTTGTTGGTGACCCTCTCGATGCTGCCGTGGAGGCCGAACACCAAGCCGGCGGAGAAGTCCACGAGGCGCTTGGCATCGGCTTCACCCATGTCGGTGACGTTCATGATGACCGGAATGCCATCCCTGAAGCTCTCACCGATGACTTTTGCGTCATTGTAGGAACGGGGATGAACGGTGGTGATCTGCCTCAGGCCAGAGGCATCTTCGCGGCTGGAGGCCGCACGCTTGATGGGTGTCACGGGTGCGCGGTATTCCTCTTCGGCATCTACAGTGGGCATTTCACGGACAACTTCCCGGACGGGAGCAGGCGCCCGGCGCTCTTCCCGTTCCTGTGCCTGGGGGCGGTCTTCGTCGTGGTGCGAGGCGACGGCCTGCTCAGATTCGTAGTGTTCATCGCCGTCGGCGAGCCCAAGATAGATCATTGTCTTGCGCAGAGCGCCAGCCATGGTGCACTCCTATCGTTTCTGCAGTAGGCGGGCCGCCATGACGTGACAAATTGGAACCCCGGCCCGTCATTCCAATACTTTGACGCTACCCCACGGCCGGACGGGAACCGAGAATATCGGAGCCAATTCTCAGGTGTGTCGCCCCGAACTTCACAGCTGCCTCAAGGTCCTGGCTCATCCCTGCGGAAATACCGGTTGCGGTTGGATGCTTGGCCCTGAGGGCCTCGGAAATGCCGGCAAGTTTTTCAAATGCAGCCTCAGGATCAGCCCCCAGCGGGGCGACAGCCATGAGCCCCGACAACTGGAGACCGGGAGCCGACTCAATCCTCCCGGCAATGACCTCGACGTCGGAGGGGCTGGCACCACCTCGGTGGGATCCGGCGTCGTCATCCAAACCAACCTGGATGAAGCAGTCGAGGTCGCTGCGTCCGGTAGCATCCTGTTCCCGCGCAATGGCCTTGGCCAAGGCGTCAACAAGCTGGAGCCTGTCGATCGACTGTACGGAGGAAGCATATTTGGCGACCGACTTGGCCTTGTTGCTTTGAAGCTGCCCGATGAAATGCCACTGAAGGGCGATGTCGGCCAGGTCGGCGCTCTTGGCGGCCGCTTCCTGATCGCGGTTTTCTCCGACGTCGGACACGCCCAAGGCGGCCAAGCGACGGACGTCGGCGGCAGGGTGGAACTTGGTCACCACAATCAGCCGTGGCAGCTCAGTCCGCCCGGAAGCATCTGCAGCTGTTTCAATCCGGCGCCGGACCGCCCCAAGCCGCTGTGCGAGCTCGGCAGTCCGGGCATCGCCGGGAGCCGCGGGCTGTTCGTCGTCGCGACCAAGGCTAATCATGCGTCCACACCAAACCTGCAAATCGACCCGTCCGGGACTCCCGGCGGTATGAAAAAAGTGAGTTGTTCTCCAGCGTGCACTCTCCCGAGTACTCCACGGTGACATCCAAGCCTGCCAACTGTGCCCTGACGCCAGCCGGAAGATCCAGTGCCGGCGTGCCCCAGGAGGTGGCTGACCAGGTAGCAGGAACCAGGGCGGCGACTTCATCGCGCAATTCCCCGGGAACCTCGTAACACGATCCGCAGATCGACGGGCCCAGCCACGCGCGGATGTCCACTGCGCCGTGCTTGCGCATTTCTTCAACGGTTGCGGGTACCACGGCGGAAGCCACACCGGGCCGGCCCGCGTGCGCCACAGCGATCACGGGTTCGTTATCGGCACCGTTCCCCACGAAAACCACGGGCACGCAGTCAGCCACCATGACAGCCAATGGCTGTGCAGCAGCGTTGGAAACGGTGACCGCTGAAACCATGGCATCAGCGGTGGGTCCTGGCCCGTAGGTGTCGATGAACTCCACAGTCTTGCCGTGGACCTGTTCCATGTATTGGAACCTGCCGGACTCGAGCCCGGCAGCCTGTTCCACACGAACGCGACGAGCCAGGACCTCAGTGGGGTTGTCCCCCACATGGAGAGCCAGGTTCCCGGCGCCTGTATCCGTGAAGGCTACAGAAACGCCGGGACGAACTTCATTCCGCCACCAGAACACCAGGAACTGACTCTCCGAACGTGGCCTACTTCAGGAAGTCGGGGACGTCGAGGTCGTCCGAGCGGCTGCCCGAAAGATCAGGCTCCACTACGGCAGGGAGATCGACGTCGAAGCCGGAGTCGGCCGGGAGGGCCGACGGACGCTGCTGGCCCCAGTTGCTCAAGCCTGCGGCGCCAATTCCCGCCGTTGCGTGCTGTGGAGCAGCGGCGCTGGACGGGGCACTGCTCGGCGCAGCGGGACGATCGGAAGGAACGGGGTTCTGCGCGGGACGCGACTGGTCCATGGAAGGAGAGGTCGCCTTCACGTCATCAAAGCCTGCGGCGATCACGGTCACGCGGGCTTCATCTCCCAAGGCGTCGTCAATGACTGCACCGAAGATGATGTTCGCTTCGGGGTGGGCCACTTCCTGAACCAGGCGGGCGGCCTCGTTGATTTCGAAGAGGCCCAGGTCCGATCCACCCTGGATGGACAGCAGGACGCCGTGGGCACCGTCAATGGACGCTTCAAGGAGCGGGGAAGCAATGGCCAGTTCCGCAGCCTTGACAGCGCGGTCCTCGCCCCGGGCGGATCCAATACCCATCAGGGCTGAGCCGGCACCCTGCATGACGGACTTGACGTCTGCGAAGTCGAGGTTGATCAGGCCGGGGGTGGTGATGAGGTCCGTGATCCCCTGGACACCGGAGAGGAGCACCTGGTCCGCTGAACGGAAGGCGTCCAGGACGGAGACGTTGCGATCACTGATGGACAGGAGGCGATCGTTGGGGATGACGATCAGGGTGTCGACTTCATCGCGCAGGGCGTCGATGCCGGCCTCTGCCGAACCTGCACGACGGCGGCCCTCGAAGGTGAACGGGCGGGTCACCACGCCGATGGTCAGCGCGCCCAGCGACCGGGCGATGCGTGCCACCACGGGGGCGCCACCTGTTCCGGTGCCACCGCCTTCGCCTGCGGTAACGAAGACCATGTCAGCACCGCGGAGAACTTCTTCGATCTCGTCGGCGTGGTCCTCGGCGGCTTGCTTGCCGACCTCGGGATTCGCGCCGGCTCCGAGGCCACGCGTGAGTTCACGTCCGACGTCAAGCTTGACGTCGGCGTCGCTCATGAGCAGCGCCTGCGCGTCAGTATTGATGGCGATGAACTCGACTCCCCGAAGGCCCACCTCGATCATGCGGTTGACTGCGTTCACGCCACCGCCGCCGATGCCGACGACCTTGATGACGGCCAAGTAATTCTGCGGTGCTGCCACGTTTCGTGCCCCTTGCTTGTGTCCTATAGCGAAACTGATCGAGTCCAACTTGAATTCTTGGACCTTAACCCTCTAGTTGAAGGTTATAGTTATGTCAAGTAACTCTACTGCGACGGTATTTCCTATGGTTCGCACATGCAATCTCCGCTTGCGCGTGTCGTGTGATTGTCGCGAAATTAGGCCACCGACGACCGTAGGTTACGTTCTTAACCCTGCTTATTTGGTGAATGGATGCCGCGGCACGCTGACGTCGTAAACGCGCACGGGAACCTTCGGGTCCGCGGGCATCTTGAGCAGCGCTTCAAGTGCCTTGGCCTTCAGTTCCCTGTCCTCGGCATTGCCCCACACTACCGTCTTTCCATCGACCAGTTTCAGCTCAACAGCGTCAGCGGAGGCCGCTGACGCCGTAGACATTTTGGCCCGGACATCGGCAGGCAGGGTGTCCAGGACGGCCGCAATGGCCTTGAACAATTCCGTGTCGGTGGCCCCTGCACCGGCGTCGATCAGGGGCAGGGCCACGGCTGACTGGTCCTTGGTGGCCCCAAGCTGCACTCCGTCCACATCGACCATCACGTACGAATCGCCTTGTTTCAGCAAGGCCACCGGGACGCGTTCGTTGACATGGACCAACAACTCCGACGGCGGCCGCGCCTCCATGGTGGCGGAGCGGACCTGTACAAGCGGCTTCAGGAGCTCATTGATCTCCTGTTCACTGACCTGCGGCAGCGGTTTGCCTTCGAGGCTGGAGAGGGCTTTCTGCACGGCTTCCGGAGTCAACAACGTGGTGCCGTCCACGGTAATGGTCCTGACGGCCAACGCCGGCGAGAAAACCGCCACGGCAATCAGGGCCGCCACCACGGCGGCCACGATGGAAAGTGTCCACAGCACCAGTCTTCGCCGGCGCCGTCGTTTCGGCTCCGGAAAGACAATGACGTTATCCGGCGATGCTGCGGAAGCGCCGGGCTTGCCGGCAGCCTCCTGACGGGCCGCAGCACCGGAATCCTGCTCCGGCTCAAGGGAGCGTTGGGCGCTGATGACGCCCTCCGATCCGTCCTTCTTGCCCGGCCGTGCAGCAACCGGACGCTGGGCAACGGGCCGGGGCTCAGTTCCCGGCCTGTACGTCGGCTTGCGGGTGCTAGCCACCCAGTGCCTCCACGATCACTGGCCCGTAGGCTGTGACGTCACCGGCTCCCACCGTCAGGATGACATCACCGTCCTGGGCTACCGCGGCCAACGCGTCCACGGCTTCGCCGGCGGGGATCATCCGGCCCGTGGTCAGCTGATCAGCAATCAGCGCACTGGTGACTCCGGGAATGGGGTCTTCACGTGCTGGGTAGATATCCAGAATCAAGGCAGTGTCCGCCGCGTCCAATGCCTCAGCAAATTCCTTGGCAAATTCACGCGTACGCGAAAACAGGTGGGGCTGGAACAGGACATGGACCATGTTGCCGCCTGCTACGGAACGGGCTGCCGACAGGGCGGCCCGCACCTCCGTGGGGTGGTGGGCGTAATCGTCGTAAACCCGCACTCCCCTGCCCTGTCCTTTGAGTTCAAAGCGTCGTGAAGCTCCGGTGAAATGACCCAGGGCCGCAGCTGCGGCTGCCGGCTCCACCCCAAGTTCGACGGCGACCGCGAACGCTGCTGCCGCATTCAGGGCGTTGTGACGTCCGGGAACCTGCAATTCGACCCTGTGGAGGTGGTCTCCGATACCCACCGAAACCTCGCCCGGGCCGTCGTCGAAAAGCCGGATGTCGGCGTCGTCGGAGGTCCCGTAGGTCAGGACGCGCGTGGTTCCCCGGGATGCAGTGCGCCCGGCCAGGGCACGGGCGCCGGCATCATCGGCGCAGGCCAGGAGAACGCCGTCGGCGGGAAGGAGCGCTGCAAAGTCGTCAAAAGACGCGAACACCGCTTCCGGGGTTCCGTAGTGGTCCAGGTGGTCGGCTTCGACATTGGTCACGACGGCGATCAGCGGCCGGTAGTTGAGGAAAGAACCGTCCGATTCATCCGCCTCGGCAACAAAAATATCCGAGTTCCCGTGGGCTGCGTTCACGCCCAGCGCCGGGACGTTGGCCCCGATCGCAAACGAGGGATCGACACCGGCTTCCTTGAGCAGGACGGCAATCATGGAGGTAGTGGTGGACTTGCCGTGGGTGCCGGCCACTGTCACCACGCGGTGACCGGCCATGGTGGCGGCAAGCGCTTCGGACCGATGCAGTACAGGCAAGCCGGAAGCCCTCGCCGCGGCAAGCTCCGGATTGTCGGCGCGGATGGCCGAACCGGCAACGATCGTCTGGGCGTCGGCCAAGTTCCCTTGGTGGTATCCCACGGCGATGCGTGCCCCGGCAGCGGAGAGGTCGTGCATGACCGGCAGGTCCTTGGCATCAGTACCGCTGACGGGGACGCCGCGGGCCACCATGATCCGGGCCACGGCGGACATTCCCACGCCGCCGATGCCAATGAAATGGACACGGCCCAGGGACTCGAGGGGTGCGATGCTGGTGGTCATGCGGATACCGCTTCCAGGACAAGATCAGCCATGCGCTGATCGGCGTTTCTTATACCAAGTGCTTCGGATTTGCGGGCCATATCGGCGAGTCGGGTATGGTCCGAAAGTAACGGAATCAGCTCTTTCTCAAGCCATTCTGGGCTGAGGTCTTTGTCCTCGACCAGAAGTGCTCCGCCTGCAGCAACCAAGGGAGCAGCATTCAACGCCTGTTCCCCGTTGCCGATGGGCAGCGGCACGAACACAGCGGGGACTCCGACGGCGGCCACTTCGCTGACAGTTCCGGCGCCGGCGCGGGCAAGAAGGACATCCGCCGCTGCGTAGACGTTTTCCATCCCGTACACATATTCAACCTGGCGATACCCCTCGGCAGCGAGCAGGCCACCGTCGTCGTTCAGGACTGCCTTGCCGTTACCGGTGATGTGCAGGGTTTGGATACCGGCGGCAGCCAACGCCGGCAAAGCCGCTGCGATGGAACGGTTGATGCTGAGGGCTCCTGAGGACCCGCCGGTGACGATCAACGCGGGGCGGTCCGGCTCAAGGCCCAGGGATGCTTTGGCCGCAGGTGCCGCCGTCGCCCGGTGAAGCCCGGAAATGGCGCGTCGTATGGGCATGCCCAGGTGCCGCGCTCCCCGCAACCGGGTGCCCGCGAACGCCACGGCGACATGGTCGCTGAACCGGGCACCCACACGGTTGGCCAGACCGGCCTTCATGTTGGCCTCGTGGATCACCACGGGGATGCCGAGTTTGCGGGCAGCGAGGTACATCGGCGTGCAGACATAGCCGCCCACACCCACCAGGACATCGGCGTTGGCGTCCTCAAGGATCCGGCGGGCCTGGGCCACTGCGGTCCGCAATCGGCCAGGCAGCTTGATCAAGTCAAGGGAAGGCCGCCGCGGAAAGGGTACCCGGTCAATGGTGGCGAGTTCATAGCCGGCTGCCGGTATGAGCCGCGTTTCCATGCCCGACGGCGTGCCTACAGCCAGGATGGCAGCATCAGGACGCTTGTCCTTGATGGCATCGGCAATGGCCAACAGCGGGCTGACATGCCCGGCAGTACCGCCGCCTGCAAGGACGACGGACAAAGGCTTGGACGCGTTGCGGGAGTCAGGTGTCATGAAGTGCTAGGTACGCTTTCGTGCGGTTTTCGGAGAACGGCGGGGCAGGAAACGGGGGCGCTGCTGCGGCGGCAATTGGCCTCGGGCCAAGGACAAGACTACGCCGATACCGCAGAGCGACATGATCAGTGCCGAACCACCGTAGGAGATGAACGGAAGCGGTACACCCACGACGGGGAGGAGCTGGGTCACCACGGCCATGTTCATGCTTGCCTGGCCCAGCAGCCACACCATGATCCCACCGGCAAGCGTGCGCTGGAACGGGTCGGTTTGCCGGACCACCACCCGGAAGATGGCGATGCCAAGGATGGCAAAAAGAATCAGGACAACGAGGGTCCCTACCAGGCCAAGTTCTTCCCCGATGATGGCAAAGATGAAGTCGTTATGGGCCTCCGGGAGCCAGTTGTACTTCTGACGGCTTTGCCCAAGGCCCAAGCCGGTCCAACTCCCCTGCGCCAGACCGTACATGCCGTTGGTTGATTGGAAATCGAAGTCGAATTGGTCGGTACACGTCTGGGACGCCGTTCCGAGCCAGGAAGTGATGCGGCAGATCCTGTTGGTACTGCTGACGGTCCCCAGCACGGCCCCCACAGCTCCGATGATGCCGGCGATGGCAAGCATCCGTCCGGGTACGCCGGCAAAGTAAAGTCCCGCAGCTGTGATGGCTGCGATGACGATGACCGTCCCGAGGTCGTTGCCCAGCATGACCAAGGCGATGACCAGGCCGGCTCCGGGAACTACGGGAATGATGACATGCCACCAGCGGTGGAGGAGCTTCTGCTTGCGCGCAAGAACCGCCGCAATCCAGATGCAGAGGATCAGCTTGGCCATCTCGGACGGCTGGAGGGTTATCCCTCCGATGTCGATCCAGTTCTTGTTGCCGTTCACGGTGTTGCCCATAACCTGAACCAACACCAGGAGGACCAGCACCCCACCGAGGGCCCACCAGGACAACCTTTTCATCCAGTTCACGTTGGTCCGCGAAATGACATACATGCCAATCAGCCCGACAACGCCAAACATCGCTTGTTTCAGGGCATCCGCGTAGGGTGATTTCCCTTCGGAGATCGCCTCCACGCTTGAAGCGGACAACACCATCATGATTCCAATGGCGGTGAGCGCCAGAGCACAGCCCAGGATGAGGTAGTACGTGGAACTGTTGGGCGCTTTGTCCTTGCCTTCGAGGCTGTCCCAAAAGTTGCGCAGGTGTCCGCGGAGCCCGGATGGCTTCTTACCCGGCTTGGCCGGAGCCTTGGGTTTCCCGTCCCGGGGGTCTTTGCCGCGGGTGCGGGTGGGCGTGCTGACCATTGTTACTCCTCGGTGGTCGTTGCCTGCCCTTCCACAAGCTCGCGAACTGCCTGGACGAAAGCATCGCCGCGGTGAGCGTAGGAAGAGAACTGATCCATGGATGCAGCCGCGGGTGCCATCAGGACGGTGTCCCCTGGCGTGGCCAGCTCGGCCGCCGACGCCACGGCCTGGGCCATGATGGCCTCGCCGTAGATAGGCGAAGCGGCGTTGCCGGCTACGGTCTGCACCTTTTCAGTGTCGCCCTTCGCCTGCGCTATCACGGGGACATCCGGTGCGTGTCGCTGGAGGGAGCCTTCCAGTGCCTCGGTATCGGTACCGATCAGCACCACAGCTTTGAGCCGGGGTGCGTGTTCTTTGACAAGGTCGTCATAGTTGACTCCCTTGGACAGCCCACCAGCTATCCAGACAACCTGCTGGAAGGAGGACAACGCAGCCGATGCCGCATGGGGGTTGGTGGCCTTTGAATCGTTGATCCAAAGTATGTCATTCTGCTTGGCCACCACCTGGATGCGGTGGGCGCCAGGAAGGTAGTTGATCAGGCCCTGCTTTACAGCTGCCGGTTCAATTCCGTAAGCGCGTACCAGGGCAGCGGCAGCAAGTGCATTGGCCACCATGTGCCGCGGGGCAAAGGGTCCGAGATCGGACATCGATGCCAACTCCGCAGCGGAGTCTTTGCGCTCGGCAATGAAAGCACGGTCAACCAACAGCCCGTCCACGACACCGAGCATGCTGATGGCCGGCGTGTTGGTGGTGAAGCCAATGGCACGGCATCCTTCCACCACATCTGCGTTCTCCACCATGCGCTCGGTTTCGATCTGCTCCGCGTTGTAGACGGCGGCCTTTTGGGTGTTTTCATACACCTTGGCTTTATCCGCCAAGTAAGAGCCGTACGATCCGTGCCAGTCCACGTGGTCTTCGGCAACGTTGAGGCACACGCTGGCCACCGGTGACAAGGAGTGGCTCCAGTGGAGCTGGAAGCTGGAAAGCTCAACAGCGAAGGCGTCATAGTCCACAGGATCACGCAGCGCGTCCAGGATGGGAGTTCCCACGTTGCCCACCGCGATGGCCTTCAGTCCAGCCGCCTGCAGCATGGATTCGGTCATGCCCACGGTAGTGGTCTTGCCGTTGGTGCCGGTAATGGTGAGCCAATCCGCCGTCTTGCGTCCCTCGCGGACGCGGAGGCGCCAGGCCAGTTCAACATCTCCCCAGACCGGGATGTGCTTGCGCTTGGCAGCAGCCAGCAGGGCTTGGTCGGGTCGCCAGCCTGGCGATGTAACCACCAGTTCGGGCATGGCATCGTCGATCAGGGGAAGGGCACTGACCGCATCCTCACCCAACAACACCTCCACCGCACCCACGATTTTCAGGGTATCTGCCTGGGCCTTGGCCTTGGCGGTGGTGGCGGCATCGACCACCACTACCTTGGCTCCAAGCTCGATCAGGGTGTCCGCTGCCGAGAAGCCGGATACACCGATTCCCGTCACCACCACCCGCAGGCCGTTCCAATCAGCATCCCAGCTGGTGAGTCCATTGAGCCTGTCCGTGGCGGACGGGGTCATCTCCGGGCTTCCGTTCACAGCAGTACCACCCATTCAGCGTAGAAAATCCCAAGACCCGCGGCCACAAAGAGTCCAGCGAGGATCCAGAAGCGCACCACCACGGTGACTTCCGCCCAGCCTTTGAGTTCAAAGTGGTGTTGGAGCGGTGCCATCTTGAAGACGCGCTTGCCGCCGCTGAGCTTGAAGAAGCCCACTTGGATGATCACCGACAGGGTGATCAGGACGAACAGGCCACCGATGAAGGCCAGCAGCAGTTCAGTGCGGGACAGGATGGCAAAGGCCGCAACAGCACCGCCGATCGCCAGCGAGCCGGTATCGCCCATGAAGATCTTGGCAGGCGAAGTGTTCCACCACAGGAAGCCCACCAGGGCGGCACTGAGGATGGCTGCCAGCAGCGCAAGGTCCATGGGGTCGCGGACCTGATAGCAACCGCTGCCCGCTTCACGCGGTGATCCACAGGCCTGGTTGTTCTGCCAGATCCCCATGATGGTGTAGGCGCCGAAGACCATGATGGAGGCGCCGGCCGCCAGCCCGTCCAGGCCGTCGGTCAGGTTCACTCCGTTGGTGGCCGCGGTGATGATCAGGTTGGACCAGACGATGAAGAGGATCGCGCCGAGCACGGTTCCGCCGAAGGCGAGGTCCAACCAGGGGATGTCCCGCACCAGCGAGATTTGGGTGGATGCCGGGCGCAACCCGTCCTCATTGGGGAACTGCAGGACCAGGACCGCGAAAATGATTCCAACGGCAGCTTGGAGGATCAGCTTGGCGCGGGCGTTCAGTCCCAGGCTTCGCTTGTTGGAAATCTTGATGTAGTCATCCAGGAAGCCCACAAAGCCCATCCCCACCATCAGGAAGAGCAGCAGGAGCCCGGACGCGGAAGGACCGGGTGAGCGCGGGTTCATCATCCACATGATCAGGTGGGTCACGAAGTAACTGATGAGAACAGCGGCTACCACTACCGTTCCGCCCATGGTGGGCGTTCCACGCTTGGTGTGGTGGGAAGTTGGCCCGTCGTCACGGATGAATTGCCCGTAGCTCTTGGCCACGAGGAATTTGATGAACAGGGGTGTCCCTATCAGGGCTACCAGAAGGGCGACGCCGGCGCCGATCAAAAGTGCAATCACAGCAGCTCGTTCCCTTCGCTTGCAGCCGTGCCGGCTGCGTTGTCTCCGGTGGGCTCGGCCCGTGGAGGTAATGCTATCCGATCACCCAAATGCCGCAGCCCCACGCCGTTGGAGGATTTGAACAGCACCAGGTCACCGGGTTCGAGCTCGTTCTGAAGAAGCTCATAGGCTTCTTCCACCGTCTCGGTGAACGAACATTCGTCTCCCCAGGATCCTTCCTGGATGGCAGAGATGTAGAGGGCGCGCGCTTCGCGGCCCACCACCACCAGCCGCGAGATGTTCAAGCGGACCACCTGGGTGCCTACGGCGGTGTGCTCGCGGATGGAGTCCTCCCCCAGCTCGAGCATGGCTCCCAGAACCGCCCAGGTCCGCCTGCCCTGCCCAAGGTCTGCAAGGGTCCGCAGCGCCGCCCTCATCGATTCGGGGTTGGCATTGTAGGCGTCGTTGATGATGGTCACGCCGTCCGCGCGTTCCGTGCGCTCCATGCGCCAGCGGCTGGCCGCCGACTGCGTGCTCAAGGAGGCGGCAATTGCTGATGCCGGAATGCCCGCGGCGAACGCGGCTGCCGCAGCGGCCAACAAATTGGTGACGTGGTGGGCGCCGATCAGGCGGCTTCGCACCGGAACGGCAGGTCCGCCGTCGGGCAGTACCAGATCGAATTCCGGGAATCCCTGGCCATTGACCACCACATTGCGGGCTTCGACTTCCTCAGTGGTAGCCGGGGAAGAGGTGAACCCCAGGACTTTGGCTTTGGTCCGGCTGCGCATCGCAGCAACACGGCCGTCGTCCAGGTTGATGACAGCTGTGCCGTGCTCGCCGAGGGCCTCGACGAGTTCGCCCTTGGTTTTGGCGATATTTTCCACGCCACCGAATTCACCTGCATGAGCTGTGCCAACCACCAGGACAACGCCGATATCCGGCTTGACCATCTCCGCAAGGTACTTGATGTGGCCGAGCCCGGTGGCGCCCATTTCGATGACGAGGTAGCGGGTATCTGCATCGGCGGCGAATACCGTCAGCGGGACGCCCACCTCACCGTTGTAGGAGCCCTGCGGGGCCACGGTCTTGCCGGCTGCGGAAAGAACTCCGGCGAGGAGGTCCTTGGTGGTGGTTTTACCCGCCGAGCCAGTGATGCCGATGACGCTAAAGTCCTCGCCGCGCTGCGCACGTTCAGCCCTGATGCGTCGGACGCTCTCCGCTGCCAAGGCGCCCATGGCCAGAACGGCGTCATCAACCACGACGGCCGGATACGGGCTTCCGGCGGCATCGGTGACTTCACGTTCGGCGAGAACCAGGACGGCGCCACGATCGAAAGCGGCCCCGACGAAGTCGTGGCCGTCGGCGTGCTCGCCGGGCTTGGCAACGTACAAAGAACCGGGCGTCGCTTCCCGTGAATCAGTGACGACGGAGGTGGGCACGACGTCCGTAGCTCCGGTCAGTCGGCCATGGGTGATGTCGGCGATCTCCGCCGCAGTAAGTGCAATCATCTCGGTTTAGGACTCTATCCGCTGGTCCGTTGAAACGCTGAATCCCTTGGATGTCAAGGCGGCGCGCAATTCCACCCTGTCGTCCAGGGCCAGGTTGACGCCTTTGACCTCTTGCCACACTTCGTGGCCGCGTCCGGCTATCAGGATGGTGTCGGCGGCTGTGGCCAGATCCACGGCCAGGCGGATTGCTGCATCCCTCGGGTAGGACTCAATGATCTCGCTGGACAGTCCCTCCTGCTCGCGCGCCGCGTGGGCGCCCTGGAGCACCTCGGCCCGGATGGAGGCGGCGTCTTCGTCGTGGGGATCGTCATCGCTGACAATCACCACGTCGGCGAGGCGCGCGGCAATGGCACCCATGGTGGGCCGTTTGCCTTGATCCCGTTGGCCGGTAGCACCGAAGACCACGATGACGCGGGATCCCTCCTTCGGGGACCGCACGGCCTCCAAGGCGCGTGCCAGGGCATCGGGATTGTGGGCAAAATCAACAACGGCCGCCGGTTCCGTGGATACCAACTGCATGCGGCCGGGAACAGCAACGGTAAAGGGATCATAGGTATCCAAGGCTGCTTGGAGGGTCTCTTCATCAACACCGGAGGCCAGGACCATTACCGTGGCAAGGGCTGCATTGGCAACATTGAAGTCGCCAGGCAGGCCCGTATGGACGTGCAGTGAACGGCCGTCAACGTGCCGCAGCTCAAACTCCGAGCCCAGCCCGCGGGCGGAAATTCCGGCCACTTGCCAGTCGGCACCGGTGCCACCGGCTGAGAGGGTAGTGACAGGGATGTCAGCTGCCTCCGCAAGCTTGCGCCCCCACTGGTCGTCCACGGTGACAACAGCGTGCCGGGCCCTTCCGGCCGTGAAAAGATCCGCTTTGGTTCGGAAGTACTCCTCCATGCTCCCATGCAGGTCCAGGTGGTCCTGGGTGAGGTTGGTGAAGCCCGCGACGTCGAACATCACACCGTCCACGCGGCGGTAGGAAATTGCATGGGATGACACTTCCATGGAGGCAGCTTCCAGGCCACGTTCACGCATCAACGCCAACAGGGCATGGACGTCCGTGGACTCCGGGGTGGTCAGCAGGCTGGGAATGGGTTCCCCGCCCGCCACAATCTCGATAGTGCCAATGAGTCCGGGCTTCTTTCCCAAAGCCCGCAAGAGGGAGTTGATGAAGTAGGTGGTGGTGGTCTTGCCGTTGGTTCCGGTGACACCGAAAAGGGTGGGGTAGCCACCCTCAGCCGGCTGGCTGCGGTAAATCAGCGCCGCCAACGGTCCCACCGCCGTGCGGGGCTCATCAATGATGAGGACAGGTACCGGCTGTTCGCCGGCCAACGCAAGCTGGCGTGCCCCGGCGTCGTCCGTCACCACCGCAACCGCACCGGCCTCGACTGCCTGGGGTACGAAGTCCGCACCATGACGGGAGGCGCCCGGCAAAGCCATGTACAAGTCACCGGGTTCCACAGCCCTGGAATTGAGCGTAATACCGGTTACCCCCGCTACCCCCGCGTCGCGGATTCCCTCCGGGGCGGCTACGCCAAGGACCTCCGCGACGGTGTGCAAAGGCACCGCTGCCACAGACCCGGGGCGGAAGCCTGACCGGCCCGCATCCGGGGTCGTGACGTTGTTGGCTGCCTCATTGTGCTCTGACACGTGGTTCTCCGTTGGTGCTCGTGGAACGACCGGCTGGGGGCCAGCGGCGCCCGGGCCGTTGAGTGGTGGATCGAATTTTGGCCGAACAGACGCCCAAAAAGCTTACTTGACGAACTGGGGCAGCCGCGCGGGAGTGCCTGTGGACGGCGGCACGTTATAGGTCCGCAGGACCTGGGCCATCACTGATCGGAACACCGGCCCGTTGGTGACGCCATAGATGTTTCCCTTGGGACGCTGCAACACTACTTCTACGATGAAACGCGGGTCGTCCATCGGGGCCATGCCCACCATCGAGGCGGTGTAGCCATCGAAACCGGGCAAGCCGTCCTCACGGGGGGCCTGGGACGTTCCCGTCTTTGCACCAACCCGGTAGCCGTCAATTGCAGCGTCCTTGATCTGCCCTTCGGTCACGGCGCTTTCGAGAATGTCCCGGACCTGCTGTGCGGTCTCCTTGGACACCACCTGGCGCGAATCCTTGGCAGCGACCTTCTGTTCCTCCCC
Organism: Arthrobacter sp. R3-55; assembly: GCF_054161505.1. Classification (NCBI taxonomy): domain Bacteria; kingdom Bacillati; phylum Actinomycetota; class Actinomycetes; order Micrococcales; family Micrococcaceae; genus Arthrobacter; species Arthrobacter sp. R3-55. The sequence goes on from NZ_CP096423.1 coordinate 2,921,471, forward strand.
CTCGGGGGTGATGTAGCTGTCAATGAGCCTGGGCTGGAGCATCACGCCATCGTTGGCGATGCTCTGGAACGCACGGACCGTCTGCAGCGTGGACTGCGATACACCCTGGCCGAACAGCACCGTGTATTGCTGCCGTTCGTCCCACTGCTCAGGCTTGGCGAGTATGCCCGTGGCTTCAGCCGGCAACCCGATGTCCGTTTGCTCCCCGATGCCGAACTTCTTCAACCAGTCGTAGCGCTGTTCCTTGGTCAACCTGCTGCCGGCCATGACGGTGCCGGTGTTCATGGACCACCCCAGGATGCCGGCAAGAGTACGTTCTTCCGTGCCGTGTTCAAAAGCATCCGTAAACGTCTGGCCATCAATGGTATATGCCGTGGGGATGGTGAAATGGTCCAACGGGAAGGATTTGCCTTCCTCGATGACTGCTGCGGCGGTGATCATCTTTTGCACCGAGCCGGGCTCGTAGGCGGCAGTCACGGAGCGCACGCCCCGGTCCTTGGCGTCCACTTTTCCTGGATCGTTGGGATCCGGGGCGTTGGTATCAGCCAACGCCACCAGGTTTCCGGTCTTGATATCCATCACGATGATGGACCCCCACTCGGCGTTCATCTTATTGACTTGGCTTTGGATGGCCTGCTGTGCGAAGTACTGGATGTCAGTGTTAAGGGTCAGCTTGACGTCGCTGCCATCCACAGCCGGAGTCAGTTCATCGGTGGCCACCGGAATCCGCAGGCCGTCAGCGCCGATCTCAAAGACCCGCTTGCCTTCAACACCGCGAAGAATCTCATCCTGGGTCTGCTCAATGCCGGCCTGTCCTGTGACACCGTCCTGGAGGAAACCCACCACGCCACCGGCAACGCTGCCGTTGGGGTACACGCGCTTGCTGACACCTTCAGGGACCACTCCGGGGATGTTCAGTTTGGAGATCCGGTCCTCAAGTTCGGGCTTGATGTCCTTGGCAACCACGAAGTACTTTTTCTCGCCCGTCAGTGCCTCACGGATCTTTTCTTCGTCGGAACCCAGGAGGGTCGCCAACTCAGAGATGCCCTGATCCCTGGAGATCGTTTCGATCTCATCGGTTTTTTCGTTGTACCGCTTGAAAGTGGCGGTGTTCGTATTCAAGACCTGGTCAACTACCAGGTTGTAGCGGATCACGCTGCTGGCAAGGACGGTTCCGTTCGCGTCCACGATCTGGCCGCGTTCTGCCGGCAGGACCTGGGGAGTAAGTCGCTTCGCCAGCGCCGCTTCTGCCATTCCGCCCATGTCCAGGCCTTGGACCATAAAGAGCTTGCCACCCACTACCAACAGCAGGGTCAGCATGATGCCAAGACCAACGCGCAACCGCTTTTTTGCCGCCGGCGTCTTCGTTTTTTTCGATGTGCCGGGGTTCTGAGCCACGTTGATTCCTTGCTGCTGGCCTAGCTTCAGTGGACTGATGGATTACTGCCCTGGTGCCTTCTGCTGGGGGGCCGGGACAGATCCCCCATGGAGTTCAACCGGCGGTGCAGCTGCCGGAGACGCTGGAGTCACCGCAGGTGCCGCCGGAGTGGCCGGCGCTACCGGAGCCACCGGCTTGAGGTTCTCCAGCGGTTCCTTGGTGGTCACCGACGGAACTACGTCCAGCATGCCCGCTACGGCCGGAGGAGCAAGCTGGGCCAAAGGAGCATCTCCCTTAACTGCCGGCGTTGCTTTTCCGGTGACGGTCATCGTATTCAGATCTATCTGCCCCTTGACAGTTGAAGGAACCATTCCCAATTCTGCCGCCTTGGCAGCCAGATTCTGGGGAGCTTCGAAGTTCTGCTTCCTCTGTGTCAGGTCTTGGTTTTCCTTGTTGAGGGTAGCTGCCTCGGCCTTGAGCTGGACCAACTGGTACTGGGCCGTGGAGACCGAAATGTTCAGGACAAGGACGGTCAGGAGTGCAGCAGCCATGGCCACGAAGCAGAGGACCACAAATGGTGTCCGACGTCTGCCCGGAGCGCTGCGCACCACGGAAAGCGGCGTGCGGGCCTTACGACCGGTGTCAGGCTTCCCGGCCGGAGCGGGCAGCGCACGGGCTGTATTGCCCACCACGGAGGGCAGTGTCTTCGCTGCGGCGTTGCTCATGCGTCTCTCCTCGGTTTGATGCGCTCTACTGCCCTCAGTCGGGCGGACGCCGCGCGGGGGTTCTCAGCGATTTCTGCTGCCGTGGGCACTTCCGTGCCTTTGGTGATGGTCTTCAGTTCAGGTTTGTGTTCTTCAAGTTCCACAGGGAAACCGAGCGGCGCAGAGGATTTGGAGCCGGTTTGGAAAACCGACTTCACGATCTTGTCCTCCAACGAGTGGTAGGACATCACCACGATCCGGCCCCCCATGCCAGTAGCGGCCACAGCCGCAGGAACGGCCCGTTCCAGAACATCCAGTTCCTCGTTGACCTCAATCCGCAACGCCTGGAAAGTGCGTTTGGCGGGATGTCCACCGCTCTTCGCGGCAGCGGCGGGCACAACACTGCGGATCTGCTCCACCAGTTCGCCCGTGGTTGCGAAAGGTTTGTCAGCCCGCGCGTTGACGATCCTGTTGGCAATACGACCGGCAAACTTCTCTTCGCCCCATTTGCGGATGATGCGGACCAGTTCGTCTTCGCTGTAGTTATTGACTACATCGGCAGCCGTCTGGCCACGGCTGGTGTCCATCCGCATGTCCAGGGGAGCATCGTAGGAATAGGCGAAACCACGCTCGCGCTCGTCCAGTTGCAGGGAAGACACGCCCAGATCCATGAGGATGCCATGGACCTCGGGGATTCCCAGGTCTACAAGGACGTCTTCGATTTCGTCGTAAACGGCGTGAACAAGGTCCGTCCGGTCGGAGTAGGGCTCCAAACGCGCTCCAGCCAAGGCAAGGGCTTCCTCGTCGCGGTCGATGCCCACCAGGTGGAGGTCCGGAAAACGATGCAGCATCGCTTCGGAGTGACCGCCCATGCCCAGGGTTGCGTCAATGGCGACAGGGGTAGCGCCCCGCTTCCTGGCAGCTTCAAAGCCGGGGGCCAGCAGGTTGATGCAGCGGTCTTTGAGGACGGGTACGTGGCGCTCCGATGTGGGCTTTGCCGCGTCCTGCTCTTCCACGCTGCCTCCTCTTTCTTCAATCGCCGGCCTGCTGTTTCTTGAATCGGATCCCCATCCGCGCCTATCGTCCCGTCGGCCTGGCTCAGGGGAAGGTGAGCCAGGAAGACAGTTCGATGGGCGGCTGGAGATCCCATTCAAGAAGCGGTACTGCTGCTTCCTCCGCCCGGCTAAATGAACCCGGGCAGATTGTCGTCATCCGTTTCCGAGAAAGCTGCTTCCTTCTCGTTGAGGTACTCATTCCAAGCTTCGGCATCCCAGATCTCCGCCCGGGTACCGGCGCCGATCACAGCCAGTTCCCTGCCAAGGCCCGCATATGCCCGGAGCGCCGGCGGAATCGTCACGCGCCCCTGCTTGTCAGGTACTTCATCAGAGGCTCCGGACAGAAAAACGCGAATGTAGTCACGGGCCTGCTTGGAAGACAGTGGCGCTTCCCGCATGGATTCGTGAATACGTTCGAATTCTTTCTGGCTGAAGACGTAGATGCAGCGCTCTTGGCCCCTGGTCAGGACCAGCCCCTCTGCAAGCTCCTCACGGAACTTGGCGGGAAGGATGATCCGGCCCTTTTCATCGAGACGCGGCGAGTGAGTGCCCAGAAACATCTGGCCCCACCGCCCCTCAGTTAAGGTGCCCGCTCATTCCCAACACTGCCACTACCCTCTTATGTGCTCCACTTTACTCCACAAAGCCCCACAGTCAACGCACAATGGAGCGTTTCTCCACCACCTTGAGTTTTGAGTTGAGCGAAACGGCGCGGATTCCGGCACCGTGGTGGGAAGTGGAGGGCGAAACGGCGCCCGAGCCCGGGCGCGCCCCTTTCCGCCAGGTACGCCGGGCAAGAGCATTGCTCCGGATGCCGCCTGAAGGTATTCAGTGGGGCAAAGTGGAGCCGGGGTGGAAAGTGGAGGAACTTCGCCCACACGGCGGCGTGTCCCGGTTCATTGCCCGAGGCAGCACCTTAAACGCAAAAAGACCCGCAGTGTGCGGGTCTTTTGTCATCCCTGGTGAACGTCAGGGGCGCGCGTAAGGCAGGGGCCGGCCTTGCCGGTAGTGGAGCGTAGAGGTGGACTTAGGAGTCGTCGCGGCGCCGCTCGTCCCAGCGCTCCTCGAGGCTGCTCATGAACGAACTCTTGGGTTTCCCTTTAGCGGGCTTGCCTTTGCCGGCTTTGCCAAAGGCTGCTCCGCGCAGCGTGGCGAAGTAGACGCCAGCACCCATGACGACGAAGCCGAGGACACCCACTGGTATCGCCTGCATCGAAACTCCCACAAGCAGGAGGAGAATGCCGGCAATGGCGCCGAGCACGCCAATAATCACATGCCGGGTTGACCAACTGCGGATGGGATCCGAGCCCATGGTGCTGGCAAACTTCGGATCGTCCTCATGAAGTTGCTTTTCCAGTTGCTCAAGCAGCTTCTGTTCGTGCTCCGAGAGGGGCATCGCGACCTCCTTTAGTCAGCCAGCGTCTGGACATAACGCCTTCTGTGCGTCTGTTTCCACAACGATCGGACTAAGAAAATCGTTCCCAAAATTCCCTCTAGGTTCAGCGGGCATCTCAGGGCCGACTGCTCAGGAAACAGTTTGTCCAGACGATCTAAATCTCTGTAATAAATAGGATAGTTTGTCCGACGCAGTTCTGAAAGACGCCCACTGCCGAGCGGGACCAAGGTCACAGCTCGTCACGTCCCGGCGGGAGGTTTTCCAGGCTCCAGGAGCCTCGCCGGGAGCAACGTCCGCGATCCAAAACGTTCGGAAACCCTGTCCAACGCCTGCTCCGCAGCCCGCCAGTTGTCGTCCCGGCGATCCAGGCTCAGCTGCAGGGACGTCTGCCCGGCAGGCTCGAGCTGCTCTGCCCGCACCCCGATGAGGCGGACACTCATTGATCTGGGGCCCAGGGACTCCAACAATTGAAGCGCCACCTGGTAGATCATCTGCGCACTGTCCACAGGGGCGTGTACAGTCCGGCTCCGCGAGACGGTTGAAAAGTCCGAGTACCTCAGTTTCAAGGCAACAGTCCTGGCGAGCATGCCGGAACTACGCAGCCGGCCCGCCGTCCGGTGCGACAAACGCAGTAATTCCCTGTGCAACAAAGCATCGTCACCGGTATCGATGGAGAATGTCTCCTCCGCTCCAATGCTCTTCTCAAGCCTGGTGGGCGTTACCGGACGAGGATCTACCCCCATGGACAAGCGGTGGACATGTTCGCCGCTGGCACCCAATACCTTCTTTAGTGATGCCAAAGGAGTAGCTGCGACATCTGCCACCGTACGGATGCCAAGCCGGGCAAGCACTTCTCCGGTCTTTCCACCGACGCCCCACAGCGCGTTCACAGGGAGGCTGTGGAGATACGCGATGGTGTCCTCGGCATTGATCTGAAGAATGCCATCGGGCTTGCATCGGGTGGAGGCGATCTTGGCAACGAACTTGGTGCCGGCAATACCCACGGATGCAGTAATACCCAGTTCGGACTGGACCCTTCTCCTGATGAGATGGCCGATGTCCAGTGGCGTTCCGAGGCGGCGAATCGCCCCGCCAACATCCAGGAAGGCCTCATCGACGCTGAGGGGCTCCACCAAATCCGTGATGGAGGCAAAGATCTCCATGATCCGGCCGGACACTTCGTAGTACACGGAGTGCCGCGGATTGATGATCACTGCCGAGGGGCACCGCCTCATCGCGATGGACATGGGCATCGCGGACTTCACTCCGGTGGCCCGGGCCTCATATGAGGCGGAGAGGACTACCGAGCGTTCCGCGGGGAATCCGACGATCACGGGCTTTCCCCGGAGATCGGGGCGGCTGCGCAGTTCCACGGAGACGAAAAACGCATCCATGTCCACGTGAAGTATGCTGGTGCGCCTCAGTTCCCGCAGGGCATCACCAGCGCTGCGGGAGGGCTCCTGACCGGCCTCCTGGCCGCTGCCGAATGCTTCCTGCCTCACATCGGCAATACTATGCCCGGCCACTGACTAAACTGGAGGCACAGTCAGCCCCAGCCCCGGAAGGATACCCTGTGAAGCTCTTTGGAACTCCTCGATCGCGAGGGTTTGCCCTGCTCGCAGCAAGTGTCGCCGTGGCGGCCTCGGCATGTACGCCGGCACCGGGAGGCACGGCCGCTCCCTCCCCCACGGAAGCTTCATCGCAGTCCTCGTCCGCCCCCACTGGTTCCGGTTCAGCATCCGCGCCGGAAACCGCGACGACCACCGAATCTGCCACTCCGGCACCTGGCGCAACGGCGACCGTGAACGCCCTCGTTCCCGGTTTCCCTGAGCAATTGATCCCCGTCATGCCCAAGACGTCCGTCCGTTCCAGCAGTTTCGACAAGAGCACCTCGCTGGCAACAGTGGCACTGGTGGGGACCGTCAAAGCTCCACCGGAGGGTGTGGTGGACTACTACAAAAAATCCTTGGAGGCCCAGGGCTTCAAGCTTGTCCCCGGCCCTGAAGCCGTGGGCAACGTCACCTCGCTGGATTTCATCAGGGGTGACGGTGAGACGGTCAACGTATCCATACGGCAGAAGGAAGGCGTCTCGACGTTCACCATCGGCGCCAACGTGGCGTCCGGGTCCATCAAGTGACGGCTCCCGCCCAGGTAGCTTCCGAACAAACGGAGTTCATCAACGGCGTCGCAGGGAAACTGAAAAGCTTCCTTTCAGGGCAACAGGAACTCATGGCTACCGTGTCCCCTGACGTAGAGCCGCTTATCGGCTCGATTTCCAGCCTCGTCACCGGGGGAAAACGCCTCCGAGCACAGATGTGCTACTGGGGCTGGCGGGGTGCAGGTGGGGAACCCGGCAACCTGGACATCGTGACAGCAGGGTGTGCGCTGGAACTCTTTCAGGCTGCGGCGCTGATCCACGACGACATCATTGATCGATCCGACACCCGCCGTGGTGCGCCCAGCGTCCATAAGCGTTTCGGCCAACTCCATGAGATGAACGGCTGGGCTCTGGACAGCGGGCGGTTCGGGGATGCCGCCGCCATTCTGACCGGGGACCTCTGTTTGTCCTTCAGCGAGGAGTCCTTCACCGAGATCGGCCTCCGTGCCGCGGCGGGAACCCCCGCCCGCCGGATCTTCAACGTCATGAGGGCCGAGGTCATGGCGGGCCAATACCTTGACATCCTTGAAGAGGTGGCGGGCCCCGTTCGTGACAGGGCCGGCTCGGTGGACCGCGCAAAGTCGATCATCAGGTACAAATCAGCGAAATACTCCACGGAACATCCACTGGCATTGGGCGGAGCACTTGCCGGGGCGCGGCCCACGCTGCTCAACGACTACTCGGCGTTTTCCCTGCCGCTGGGTGAGGCCTTCCAGATGCGGGACGATGTCCTTGGCGTCTTCGGCGATCCCGAAACCACCGGCAAACCGGCCGGCGATGATTTGCTGGAAGGGAAACGCACGGTCCTTGTTGGATTCGCATTGAACCAGGCGACGGCCGACGAAGCGGAATACCTTGACCGAATGCTGGGTCATCCGGAACTTGGTGAAGAGGACGTAGCCGGGATTCGCCGGATCATGGTCCAATGCGGCGCCCTGGAGGCTACGGAGTCCTTGATTGCGGAGCTGAGCAACCAAGCCTTTGAAGCCTTGGAACGCCTGCCTCTGGATGAGGTACCGCTGACGGCATTGAGGCAATTGGCCGAGGCCGCCGTCAGCCGCGCTGCTTGATCACGGGCTTCAGCCTGCCGTTGGGCAACGAAAAGACATGACGACGACGGCGGTTACCCGCCGTCGTCGTTTTTCCTCCAGGTCCCGGTGTTCTTCGTTAGCCGGGAACGCACTTTTTACCAGGCCAAAGACTGGGCGCGACGCCTGATCTCTGTTTTACGTCCCTCGCGCAGGGCGTCGATGGGGCGCCCCCGCAATGATTCGTCCGGGGTGAAGAGCCAGATGATCAACTCTTCGTCGCTATAACCGGCATCGCTGAGAACCACAATGGTTCCCTTCAAGCTGTCTACAACGTGCCCATCCTGGATAAACAGGGCCGGGATGGAGCGGATATTCCGTTCTCCCCGCCTGATGGCTACCAGCGCACGCTCATCCAAAAGTCCGTGGACTTTGGTGATGGAAACTTCCAGCAGCTCGGCAACATCCGGCAGCGGGAGCCAGTCGGAAACAAGGCTTTCTACATTACTCACGGAACAAGGTTGCCACGCCGCCATGCCCGGCGCCTAGCCGGGGTGCGACGACGGTACCCGGCGGCCGTCTTTATACCGCCCTTTCATTGGCGATAATTCGGTCTCCATAATCCCGAACGACAGAAATTGTTGTGTCGATTGAATAAGTGTGAGAGATTCACACTGATCACACTTGCACCATTGATAACATCAGTAACATTGGCAACACTGACAACAGCGCCACCCAACACCCCGCTGTTGAGATGAGGACACTTTTCATGACGACGCCCCGCTCGCCGAAACGAACCATGAGCATGCCGGTCATTGCGGCAACCACGGCTGCGCTTCCCGCCGTGGTCTTGTCCTCGCTTGCCCTGGCCCAGCCCTCCATGGCTTCCCCGGCACCCCAGCCCCGCAAAGTCCCGGCCACGCTTGCCGCCGCAATGAAGGCACAGGCGGTCAATGCCGGCAATGTCATCCCCGCCCAGGCTGTTGCAACCACCCTGCCCGCGGCCCTGCGCCCCATGGCCCCCTCGGTGCCGGATACCTACACGATCGTCCGTGGCGACACGATCAGCGCAATTGCCCGCCGCTTCAACCTGGACACCAACGCGGTCCTTCAGTTGAACAAGCTCTCGGCCACAACACTGATTTACCCGGGCCAGACCATCAAGCTCACGGGAACGGCATCGTCGGCCCCATCCCAGCCTTCCGCGCCGGCTGCGCCGAGCACCCCCAGTAACGCTACGATCTACACGGTGGTTTCCGGAGACACCCTCGGCGCCATTGCCGCCAAGCATGGCGTGCCCTTGTCCAGCATTTTCAGCTGGAACAACCTCAGCGGAAGTTCCATCATCTATCCGGGCCAGAAGATCAAGGTCAGCGGAGGCTCCACGCCGTCGGCGCCTGCTGCTCCCGCACCGGCACCTTCGCCTGCACCCGCACCGTTGGCCACCACCGGTTCCTACACCATCAAAGCCGGCGATACCCTCAGCTCCATCGCCTCGCGCCACGGGGTTTCCCTGAGCGCCTTGATGACGGCCAACAAGGTCTCTGCAACAACCGTCATTTATCCTGGCCAGAAGCTCACCATCCCGGGCCCCGGCCTTCAGCCGGCGGGCACCACGACGCCGCTGGTACCGAGCACCTTCCTGGGCTTCACCTACCCTGCCGCTGTCGTCAGCTCGGCCAACGAGAACAAGGCCCTCTTGAACGCTTCACCGGTGCCCAGCCGCGCCGAAATGAAGAGCATCGTGGCGGACACCGCCAGGCGCATGGGCGTCAGCCCCTCCCTGGCGCTGGCTTTCGCAGAACAGGAATCCGGTTTCGATCAGCGGGCCGTTTCGCCTGCCAATGCAATCGGCACCATGCAGGTCATTCCGTCCTCGGGTCAATGGGCCTCGGACCTGGTAGGCCGCAAGTTGAACCTTTTGGACCCTTACGACAACGCAACGGCAGGTGTCGCCATCATCCGCGCACTGATCGCCACCAGCAAGGACCTGGACACCGCGATTGCCGGTTACTACCAAGGCCAGTACTCGGTCAGCAAATACGGCATGTACGACGACACCAAGCGTTACGTCGAATCCATCAAGGCCCGCCAGCGCACGTTCGGCTAGGCTTCAGCAGCACCTCGGAAGGGGCCCGGATCCCATTGGCCAGTCCAATGCGGATTCGGGCCCCTTCCCTGCCTCGTTTAGGATCGTATGGTGCAAGAACCAACGCAGGACCACCTCATCGGGACCATGGTGGACGGCCGGTACCTGGTCCGTTCCCACCTCGCCAAGGGCGGAATGTCCACCGTTTACCTGGCTACGGACCAGCGCCTCGAGCGCGACGTAGCCCTCAAAGTCCTGCACCCGCACTTGGCAAACGATCCCACCTTCCTCCAGCGCCTGAGCCGCGAAGCAAAAGCCGCTGCGAGCCTTTCCCACCCCCATATCGTGGGCGTGCTGGACCAGGGCGAAGACGGACACATCGCCTACCTGGTGATGGAATACGTCAAGGGCCACACCCTCCGTGACATTCTCACCGAACAGGGCGCATTGGCCCCAAGGCTTGCCCTGGCCTTGATTGATCCCGTAATCGAGGGTCTCGCAGCTGCCCACGGCTCCGGTTTGATTCATAGGGACATCAAGCCCGAGAACGTCCTGATCGCCGACGACGGCCGCATCAAGGTCGGTGACTTTGGCCTTGCCCGGGCAGTCTCGGCCAACACCAGCACCGGCGCCTTGATCGGAACCGTGGCTTATTTGGCCCCCGAACTGGTGCTCGGACAACCGGCGGATGCGCGCAGCGACATCTATTCGGCCGGCATCATGCTGTACGAAATGCTGACCGGCAACCAGCCGTACAGCGGCGACTCCCCCATCCAGGTGGCCTATCAACACGTCAACTCCGTGGTGGGACGCCCTTCGGACGTTGTCCCCGGGCTGGCTGAGGACCTCGATGAACTGGTGCAGTGGTGCACTGCAACTGAGGCCGAGAACAGGCCTGTGGACGGCGCTGCATTGCTGGCCGAACTTCGCCACATCCGGACCACCTTGACGGACGAACAGTTGGACCACCGGCAAGGACCGGGGCCCACCGCCTACCCGGCGGGAACAACAACTGCCCCCGGCAGCGGGGCCGGGAACCCCACCGAAGCGCTGGCCACCACGGCCTCACCCACCGAGTTCATCAGCCACCAAAGCAACCCGACCACCATCATGGCGGCTGGCGGGTCCACTCTCCAGCGCTCCACGGCAGCGGCAGGCATGGATGGCGGGCAGGAACTTCGCCCACCCGGCAAGCGTGAACTGAAAAGGCTCGAAAGGCAGCAGACCAAGGACCGGGCACGGGCTGCGGCCACTCCCCTACGGCCCCTCCGGGAAGGCAATCCCCGTCGACGCGGCGTGATCTGGGCCATCGTGATTGTTATCCTGGCCATGCTTGCGGCCTCGGCCGGGTGGTTCTTCGGGATGGGACCCGGTTCTCCCGGGACTGTGCCCGACGTCAAGAACAAGACGGTCGCGGAAGCACAGCAACTCCTTCGGACCGCTGGATTCCAGTCCGAGCCACGCGACGTTTTCGACGACGACATCCTGGCCGGACTCGCTGTCGGAACTGAGCCCGAATCCGGGGCCGAAATACGGAAGTTCCAGCCCATCACCCTTTTCGTTTCCAAGGGAGCCCAGCTCTTCCCGCTGCCGGACTTAACCGGCGGTACCCTGGACGCGGCCAAGACGGCACTCAACGCCGCGGAAATGGCCTTGGGGAACGTCACTGAAGCCTTTGACGAGAAGGTCCCTGCCGGAGTGGTGATTGCCCAGGACCCGGCCAAGGGTGAGGAAGTACCGCACGGTACGCCTGTGGCCCTGGAGGTTTCCAAGGGTCCGCAGCCGATTACGGTGCCGGATGTCCGTGGCAAAGCACAAGACGCCGCAGTCAAGGCCCTCCAGGACGCCGGACTCAAAGCAGTGATTGCTCCGGAGACTGTCAACGACAAGTCGGTCCCCAAGGGCGCCGTGGTCTCCCAGATCCCGGCCAACGGTACCCTCACCCGCGGCGAGTCCGTGACACTTACCGTATCCAAGGGTCCAAAGATGGTCAAAGTTCCCAGCTTCATCGGCAAGCAAGCCGCCGAGGCTGAGAAGGAATTGAAGAAACTGGGCTTGAAGGTTGAAGTCAATAGGATTCTCGGCGGATTCTTCGGTACTGTTCGTGACCAAAATCCCGTCGATGCTGAAGTGCCGGAAGACTCCGTTGTCACGCTGACCGTCGTTTAGAAAGCCGGCTGACCTCAGTAAAAAAGGCGTGGTCCGGAGACATCCGGACCACGCCTTTTTATTGGTTTTCCTACTGCTTGGAGAGCGCGCCTGCCACCAGGAAAGCCATCTCAAGGGACTGCATGTGGTTCAGGCGCGGATCGCACACTGACTCGTAACGGTCCAGGAAAGCGTCCTGGTCAATGGGGTCGGCGCCGCCCAAACACTCGGCGACGTCGTCACCGGTCATTTCGACGTGAAGACCACCTGGGACGGTGCCCAGCGAGTGGTGGACCTCAAAGAAGCCACGGACCTCATCAATGACGTCATCGAAGTTGCGGGTCTTGTAGCCGTTCGGCGACGTGACAGTGTTGCCGTGCATGGGATCGGTGACCCACAGCACCTGGGCACCGGAGGCGGTGACGCGCTCGACGACGGCGGGCAGCTTTTCGCGGATGTTCTTGGCGCCCATACGCGTGATGAAGGTCAGGCGCCCCGGCTCACGGTTGGGGTCCAGTTTGTCGATCAGGCGCAAGGCGTCGTCACCGCTGGTCGTGGGTCCGAGCTTGACGCCGATCGGGTTCCGCACACGGGAGAGGAAGTCCACATGGGCATGATCCAGCTCGCGGGTCCGCTCACCGATCCACAGGAAGTGGGCGGAGGTGTCGTACGGCAGGCCCGTGCGCGAATCGATGCGGGTCAGGGCACGCTCGTAGTCGAGCAGCAATGCTTCATGGCTGGCGAAGAATTCAACCCGCTTGAGCGCCTCGAAGTCCGCGCCACAGGAGTCCATGAAGCTGATGGCACGGTCAATATCGCGTGCCAGTGATTCATAGCGGGCATGCGCAGGGTTTTCCGTGAAGCCCTTGTTCCACTGGTGAACGAGGCGCAGGTCCGCGAAACCACCCTGGGTGAACGCACGGATGAGGTTCAAGGTTGATGCAGAGGTGTGGTACGCCTTCAGCATGCGGCCCGCGTCATGGGCACGGGACTCAGGGGTGAAGTCGTAGCCATTGACGATGTCGCCCCGGTAAGCGGGAAGCGTGACGCCGTCGCGGGTTTCGTCGTTGGAGGAGCGCGGCTTGGCGAACTGGCCTGCCATGCGGCCCATCTTGATGACGGGCATGGCAGCACCGTAGGTGAGCACCACTGCCATCTGCAGGATGGTCTTGACGCGGGCGCTGATCTTGTCCGCAGTGGCGGCCTCAAAAGTCTCCGCGCAGTCGCCGCCCTGCAGGAGGAAGGCCTTGCCTTGTGCTGCAGCGGCCAGTCGCTCCCGGAGAACATCCACTTCTCCGGCGAAAACCAGCGGCGGCACCACGGAAAGTTCTTTGACGGAGGAGTCGAAAACCTCGGCGTTGGACCATGTGGGCTGCTGGGAGATCGGCAGGTCCCGCCAGGCGTCAAGCCCGGGATAGTTCGCTGCTCCGCTTTGGGCGGTGCTGGCGAGGGAATCTGCTATGGAGGATGCGGTGTTCGCGGTTAGCTCAGTCACCCTTCAAGAGTAGTAGCCTCTGCCAAGGTTCCGGGACAGTGGGCGTAATCGATGCCGCCCTCCGCGTCACAGTTTCCGCGCCGGCCCGTCCCCGTTGGTTCCCGGTTCGTCCCTCTCCTCTGCAATGTCTTCGGTGGCCTCTTCGGTCACCTCGAGTTGGTGGACCGGCTCCGGACCCTTGCCGGCCAACTGGGCCTTGACCACGGCAGCGTACTCATCGACGTATTCCTGGCCGGAAAGGCGCATGAGGGAGTACATGATTTCGTCCGTCACAGCGCGCTGGATCAGACGGTCGTCCTCCATGCCGTAGTAGCGGCTGAAGTCCAGGGGCTGTCCAAAAATGATGCCGACCCTGCGGATGCTCGGCAGCCGCTTGCCGATCGGCTGGACCTTCTCCGTCCCGATCATGGCAACCGGCACCACCGGTACCCGGGTTTGCAGGGCGAGCCGCGCAACGCCCACCTTGCCGCGGTAGAGCCTGGCGTCCGGGCTGCGGGTGCCCTCAGGGTAGATTCCCAGCAGGCCTCCCGAAGCGAGCACGTCCTTGCCTGCCTGCAAGGACATCTCGGACGCTGCCCCTCCGGAACGGTCCATGGGAAGCTGGTTGCTCAGCCTGAAGAACAATGCCGTGAGCCGGCCCTTGATCCCTTTTCCCGTGAAGTACTCGGACTTGGCCAGGAAGATGACCGGCCGGTGCACCATCAGGGGCAGGAAGATGGAGTCCGAAAAGGAGAGGTGGTTGGACGCCAGGATGGCGGCGCCGCTTTCAGGAACGTTGTCCAGGCCCTTGACCCATGGCCTGAACAGGAGCTTGAGGATGGGACCCAGAAAGATCCTCTTCATGACCCAATAGAACACGTTTGTCCTCCCACGGCCGACGGATGGCATGCTTCCGGCAACCCGGCCCGCACTCAACAGCAACCCTACTCCAGTGAGAAATCTCCGGAACAGTGACACGATGGGACACATGACGGAACGCCACACCTCTGGACCGCCGCTTGCCTTCCACCATGCCGGGCATGGCCCTAATGCCACCACGGGTGTGGCCATCTGTCACGGCTTCACCGGCAGTCCACTCAGTGTCCTCCCTTGGGCGGAGTACCTGGCCGCTCAGGGGTTCGCTGTATCAGTACCACTGCTGCCCGGCCACGGCACCAGCTGGCAGGACCTTGCCACAACGCGATGGCAGGACTGGTACCGGACTTTCGAGCAGAGCTACCTGGACCTGGCCGGGCAGACGGAGAAGTGCTTCGTGGCGGGGTTGTCCATGGGCGGCGCCGTAGCCCTCCGTGTGGCGTCGCTGCACGATGTTCCGGGATTGGTCCTGGTCAATCCCGGGCTGAGCTTCTATGACCGGCGGGTGAGGTACGTTGCTGCGCTCAAGTACGTCATGCCGACCACCACGCCGATCGTGGAGGACAAACCGGCTCCGGTCTCCACCGAGGATGGCGACTACTCCAAGACACCGTTGAAGTCAGTCCATGAACTGAAGAAGCTCTTTCGGGCGGCCACGCTGGGATTGCCCAAGGTGCAGGCTCCTGCCCTGGTGTTCAAGTCCTCAGTGGACGAGGTGGTCCCGCCGAGCTCGGTGGCCGCGATCGAACGCCACATCGCATCTTCACGCTTGAAAGTGGTCACGCTTCCGCACAGCGGCCACGTGGCCACGCTGGATGTTGATGCCCCTGCCATTTTTGAACAATCGGCCAGCTTTTTCCGTCAGCACGCCGGGGACAGAGTAGCCTCGGAGTCATCATGAACATGCTTCCGGATTTCTCGCCGTTCCTCAGCAACTGGAACGGGACAGGCCCAAGAGTGGGCGTGGTCATGTCCCACGGCTTTACCGGCAGCCCGCACAGCGTCAGGCCGTGGGCCGAGCACCTGGCCGCGGCCGGTTATGCCGTCAGGCTTCCGTTGCTGCCCGGCCACGGCACCAATTGGCAGGACATGGCCACCCGGTCCTGGCGGGAGTGGCACCGTGCAGTAGATGAGGCCTACCTTGAACTGGCCGCCGAGTGTGACTACGTCTTCAGCACCGGATTGTCCATGGGCGGCACCCTTGCGCTCCGCATTGCCGCCACTCGTCCTGTGGCAGGAACTGTGGTGGTCAATCCCGGTTTGGTCCTGGATGATCCACGGGCTGTCATTGTCGCTGCGCTCAAATACGTGGTAAAAACAACACCCGCCATTGCCAACGACATCCTCAAACCGGACCAGAATGAAGGCGCCTACGCCCGCACCCCTGTTGCCGCAGCGCACCAGTTGAAGAAGATGTACAAGGACACCGCGGCTATCCTGCCGCGCATCCACTCCCCCGTCCGTGTCTACAAATCCACTGTGGACAACGTGATCTCGGAGGCAAGCCTGGATTTCCTGCGCGCCCGGGTCAACGCTCCCGTGGATGTCTCCTACCTCAGGAACAGCTACCATGTAGCAACCCTCGACAACGATGCCCCGGAGATCTTTGAGGGAACCGTGGAATTCATTCAGAAAACCGTTGCAACCCTGGCCGGAAACGGGCCCTCCCCCGAAAAGGACACAGCCCATGAACAGGCCTGATGCCAACTCAGCCGATCAGAGCGCCAACAAGGACGACGACGCCGTGTGGCTGGACCTGGTGGCCCGGTTGGAGGGGACCGGAAACCCCGACGCCGGGAACACACCTTCGGCAGGCAGCCGTGACCCGGATCCTGACAAAGGCGGGCCGCAGTCCCGTGAATCCAGCAAGGCATTCAAGGATTTTGATCCCTTGGGGTTGTCCACCCCGCCTGCTGAACGGACAGCGGTTCCCGCGGCTTCCGAGGCTGGTGGCCGCCCCTTGGGACCACGAGACTTCGAGGTCGAGGACGACGACGACGCCTTTGTCCCGGAGGAGCCTCCGAGCCTTGCCGGCACGGAGCCCCTGACCATGCTGGCGTGGGTTGGCGCTGTGGGAGGGCCCATCGCGCTGCTCTTCACCGCGATGTTCTGGCGGTCCGCTCCCCTTGTTGCGATCCTGGGAATCGTAGCCGCTTTCGTCGCATCGGTGGTGTTCCTCATCATGAGGCTTCCGCAGGAGAAGAACGAGGACGACGACGGCGCCCGCATCTAGGTACCGAGGCTCCGCCCTCTGCGGCGGGTAGCTTTAGCTGTGGGCGCGTCCGCTGACCCGGGAAAGGTCTGCGGCGCCGATCATCCCGGCACGTGGACCAAGGGCGGCGAGTTCGATCCCCGCCATGGGCCGGAATCCCCTGCCCGTGAGGTTTTTTGCGAACGACTCCCGTGCTGGTCCGGCCAACAATTCTCCGGCGTCGCACAGTCCACCTCCAATCACGAACATGCCGGGGTCAAGTGCTGCGGCAAGGTTGGCCAGTCCCAAACCCAGCCATTCGCCTTGATCTGCAAGGAGCTCGCGGGATGTGGCATCGCCTTCGAGGGCCAACGCCGTAACGGCTGCCCCCGTGAGGTTATCGGCGGTTCCGCCTGCCTTCTCCCGGAGGGCCCTGCCCTCCGGTGAATTGGTCCGGACAAGTTGGCGGGCTTCGCGCCCCAGGGCGTTACCGGATGCGTACTGTTCCCAGCACCCGCGGTTGCCGCACTCGCAACGGTGTCCGCCGGGAAAGATGATCTGATGGCCGAATTCGCCCGCCACGCCGTACCGCCCACGTTCCACCCGGCCATCCATGACCATGGCCCCGCCGATGCCCGTACCCAGCGTGACGCAAACCAGCCGGCTTTCCCCCTGGCCGGCGCCGAAGCGCCACTCGGCCCAGGCGGCGGCATCGGCGTCGTTCGTCAGCAGGACCGGACGTCGCAGCAGTTTCTGGAGGCTGGCGCGGAGGGGCTCGTTACGCCAGGCAAGATGCGGACTGAACAGCACCGTCCCGCCGTCGAGGTCCATCCACCCCGCTGCGCCGATTCCGACCGAAGCCACGCGGTGCTCGGCGCTGAGCTCGTCCACAAGTTCCACGATGGTCTGCTCTACTGCCCGGGGGTCGGCTCCCGGAGTGGATCTGCGGGCCTCAGCGAGAACACGGCCTTCGGCATCCACAACGCCCGCAGCTACTTTGGTGCCGCCAATGTCTATTCCGATCGCCAGGCCGCGACGACCCAAATGGCTCCGGCGGGCAGCCCACGGCACGTCTTTCCATGCTGAGGCCTGTGGCTTGGGTCTGGCACGAAAAGAGGACCGTAGTGCGGGCATCCCCTCATCATATTCCGCTGGACTGCGGGACCCTGCATCGGCAGGCCTGAGGGGCCCTGAGTTGCCTGAAATGACAGCTCGTCCGTAAAGTTACTCGCCAGTAGGTGAAATAGGACACACCTCCGCGAGCGGGCATACTAGAGTGAAAGCAGCCCCTCGTGGCCCGTGGATATCAAAGGAGCTACCGTGCGTGAAATCAGTGTTCCTCCCCTCGTCAATATCGCCCCGGAAACCAACATCACGGACTTCGTGATCCGGGAGGCCGAAAAGGCGTCAAACCCAGCACTGTTCTCCAAGCTGGACAGCAATGGGCAGTGGCAGGACATCCGGGCCAAGGACTTCCTTGCGGACGTCAGGGCCTTGGCAAAGGGCCTGATTGCCAGCGGCGTTGGCACCGGCGACCGGGTGGGCATCATGTCCAGGACCCGTTATGAATGGTCCCTGGTTGACTTCGCCATCTGGTTTGCCGGAGCGGTCTCGGTCCCGATCTACGAAACGTCCTCGCCCTCCCAGGTGGCCTGGAACCTCGGCGATTCCGGCGCGGTGGCAGCTTTCGGCGAAGCGGCGCACCATGAGGACGTCATCCGCCAGGCAGTGGCAGCCGAGGACATCAGTTCCGTGGCCAACGTCTGGCAGCTTGAGGGCGCCGGCCTTGATGCGCTGCGCGCGGCCGGAGCAGGAGTTCCCGACGACGAACTCGAGTCACGCCGTTCCTCTGCGGGCCTGGCCGATCTTGCCACCATCATCTACACCTCCGGGACCACCGGCAGGCCGAAGGGTTGCGAACTGACCCACGGCAACTTTGTGGAACTTTCGGAGAACGCCCGCGCATCACTTCCCGAAATCATCAATGAGTCCGGGAAGACCATCATGTTCCTCCCGTTGGCCCACGTCTTTGCCCGGTTCATCTCCGTGCTGGCAGTGGCCGGCGGCGTCAAAGTGGCCCACACCCCGGATATCAAGAACTTGCTGGCGGATCTCCAGAGCTTCCAGCCAACGTTCATCCTTGCTGTCCCCCGCGTCTTTGAGAAGGTTTACAACTCAGCCTTGACCAAAGCTGAGGACGGCGGCAAGGGTGCCATCTTCCATCGCGCCGTTGACACTGCGATCGCCTACTCGAAGGCTCGCGAGGCCGGCTCCCTGGGCCTGGGCCTGAAGATCAAGCACGCCGTGTTCGACAAACTGGTTTACGGCAAGCTCCGCGCAGCCATGGGCGGCCATGTAGCGCATGCCGTGTCCGGCGGCGGCCCGCTGGGCGAACGCTTGGGCCACTTCTTCCAGGGCATAGGGCTGCAGATCCTGGAAGGCTACGGGCTCACCGAAACCACGGCACCGATTTCCGTGAACACGCCCTCCATGATCAGGATCGGTACAGTGGGCGCCCCCTTGCCGGGCAACTCGGTGAAGATCGCCGACGACGGCGAAATCCTTGCCAAGGGCGTCTGTGTGATGCGCGGCTACTACAAGCGCGAAGACCTGACGGCAGAGACCTTCATCGACGGTTGGTTCCGCACCGGTGATATCGGTGAACTCGACAACAATGGATTCCTCAAGATCACCGGCCGCAAGAAGGAAATCATCGTGACGGCCGGAGGCAAGAACGTGGTTCCGGCGTTGCTCGAGGACCAGATCCGCGCCGACGCACTGGTCTCCCAGGTGCTGGTGGTGGGAGACAACCGCCCGTTCATCGGCGCCCTGGTCACCCTTGATGAAGAAGCCCTTCCGGGCTGGTTGGAACGCCACGGACTGCCGTCCAGCACTTCGCTGGGCGAGGCTGCGGAACACCCCGTAGTCAAGGCTGCCGTCCAGGAGCTCATCAGCAAGGCCAACCAGTCCGTGTCCCAGGCTGAGGCCATCAAGTCGTTCCGCATTGTTCCTGCCGACTTCACGGAGGCCTCAGGCCACCTGACGCCGTCCCTCAAGGTCAAGCGGGCACAGGTCATGAAGGACTTCGACGCCGTGATTGAGCAGATGTACTCAGCTCCGCGCGGTTCCTGACACACCGGCACCGGCTGCATCCAACCAGCAGGATCCAAGAAGCAGCAGAAAAAAGTACCCCGTCCGGAAGCTTCCGGACGGGGTACTTTTATGGGCGGATTGCTAGCCGATCACCAGCAGCAAATCGCCACCCTGGACCTGCTCCACCGAGGAAATAGCCAGGCGTGAGACCGTGCCTGCTACCGGGGTGGTGATGGATGCCTCCATCTTCATGGCCTCAATGGTGGCTACGGTATCTCCGGCGTTGACCACATCGCCGGCCTTGACCGTAACGGTCACAGCACCGGCGAACGGAGCCGCAACCTGGCCGGGCTGGGCTGGATCGGCCTTCTCTGCGGCCTTGACGTTGCTGACCACCGAACGGTCGCGGACAACCACCGGACGGGACTGGCCGTTGAGCGTACACATCACTGTGCGCATGCCCTTTTCATCGGCTTCGGACACAGCCTCAAGCTGGGCAATAAGACGGACGCCCTTTTCCAGCTCGATCACATGCTCGGAGCCCTGCTGGAAACCGTAGAGGTAGTCACGGGTGTCCAGCACGGAGATGTTTCCATAGGTCTCCACGCTCTTCAGGTAGTCCTTGGTGGGACCGGCGAAGAGCAACCGGTTCAGCGTATGCTGGCGCGTCTTGGAGTCGCCCTTGAGCGCAGCACTGTCCTCGGCGCTGATATCAACGTCGCGGACCTTGACGCTGCGGCCCTGAAGGGCCTTGGTGCGGAAGGGCTCGGGCCAGCCTCCGGGAGGATCACCGAGTTCGCCGGAAAGGAATCCGATGACGGAATCGGGGATGTCGTAGTTCTGCGGGTTCTCGTTGAAGTCCGCAGGATCAGCGTTCAAGCCAACCAAGTGCAGGGCGAGGTCACCCACCACCTTCGAAGAAGGCGTCACTTTGACCAGCCGGCCCAGGATGCGGTCGGCTGCGGTGTACATATCTTCGATGGCTTCGAACTGCTCCCCCAATCCCAGCGCGATGGCCTGCTGGCGAAGGTTGGAGAGTTGGCCGCCTGGAATTTCATGCTGGTAGACCCGACCTGTGGGGCCCGGCAGCCCGGACTCGAAGGGGGCGTACACGCGGCGGACAGCTTCCCAGTAAGGCTCCATGGCACCGACGTTGGCAAGGCTAAGGCCGGTGTCACGCGGGGTGTTGGCCAACGCTGCCACCAAAGCCGAAGCAGCAGGCTGGCTGGTTGTCCCGGCAAGCGATGCAGCTGCGACGTCAACGGCGTCCACACCTGCTTCGACGGCGGCCAAAAGGGTCGCAAGCTGCCCGCCGGCGGTGTCGTGCGTGTGGAGATGTACCGGCAGGTCGAAACGCTCGCGCAGCGCCGTTACCAGCTTGGTGGCGGCAGCAGGACGCAGGAGGCCTGCCATGTCCTTGATGGCGAGGATATGCGCACCGGCGTCGACGATCTTCCCTGCGAGGTCCAGGTAGTAATCGAGGGTGTACAGGTCCTCATTGGGATCAAGGAGGTTACCGGTGTAGCACAGGGCCACTTCTGCTACAGCGGTTCCAGTGGCACGCACGGCCCGGATGGCAGGAGCCATCTGGTTCACGTCGTTGAGGGCGTCGAAAATACGGAAGATGTCGATGCCCGTAGCTGCGGCTTCGTTGACGAAAGCCTCGGTTACTTCCTCAGGGTACGGCGTGTAGCCAACAGTGTTGCGGCCGCGGAGGAGCATCTGGAGGCAGGTGTTCGGAAGTGCCTGGCGGAGCGCCGCCAGACGATCCCAAGGGTCCTCGCCGAGGAAACGCAAAGCGACGTCGTACGTGGCACCGCCCCAGGCTTCGACTGAAAGGAGTTCGGGCATCAGGGCAGTCACCGCCGGTCCGGCCGCAACAAGATCGCGGGTGCGCACGCGGGTGGCAAGGAGCGACTGGTGGGCGTCACGGAAGGTGGTGTCCGTGACGGCCAATGCCTGCTGCTCGCGAAGTGCCTTGGCAAAGCCCTCAGGCCCCAGTTCCATCAGCTTCTGCCGCGATCCTGAGGTGGGAACAGGTCCCTCGATCGCCGGCAACTTCCTGGCCGGGTCCGAGTGGACCGTGAGCTCACCGTTGGGCTTGTTTACTGTCACCTCGGCCAACCACGTCAGCAGCTTGGTGCCACGGTCGGCGGAAATATGCGATTTCAGCAGCTCCGGACGCTTATCAATGAAGTCCGTGGCCACGTTGCCTGCGTTGAAGTCAGGATCAGCAAGAACAGCCTGCAGGAAGGGAATGTTGGTAGAGACGCCACGGATACGGAACTCGGCCAAGCCGCGGCGGGCACGGGCCACTGCTGCCGGGTAGTCCCTGCCACGGCACGTCAACTTGACCAGCATGGAGTCAAAGTGCGGGCTGATCTCGGCACCCGAGTAGACGGTACCGCCGTCGAGCCTCACACCGGCACCGCCGGCAGAGCGGTAGCCGGTGATCTTTCCGACGTCCGGACGGAACCCGTTGGCGGGGTCTTCGGTGGTGATGCGGCACTGCAGCGCGGCACCCTTGATGGAGACGGTCTCCTGGCTCAGGCCAAGGTCCGCCAGGGTCTCCCCCGAAGCGATGCGCATCTGCGCCTGCACCAGGTCCACGTCCGTGATTTCCTCGGTGACGGTGTGCTCTACCTGGATCCGGGGGTTCATTTCGATGAACACATGCTGGCCGGCGCGCTCACCCTCGGTGTCCACCAGGAACTCGACGGTTCCCGCGTTGACGTAATTCAGGGCTTTGGCGAAAGCGACGGCATCACGGTAGAGCGCCTGGCGGATGTTCTCATCCAGGTTCGGCGCCGGGGCAATCTCCACCACCTTCTGGTGGCGGCGCTGCAGGGAACAGTCACGCTCGAAGAGGTGCATGACGTTGCCCTCGGCGTCGGCAAGGATCTGCACTTCAATGTGGCGGGGACGCAAAACAGCCTGCTCAAGGAACATGGTGGGATCCCCGAACGCTGCGTCTGCCTCGCGCATGGCGGACTGCAAGGCCTCAGGGAGGGCTTCGCGAGTCTCCACACGGCGCATTCCGCGTCCACCACCACCGGCAACAGCCTTGGCGAAGATGGGGAACCCGATCTCGTCCGCTGCTGCGATGAGCTCGTCAAGGTCCTTGGACGGCTTGCTCGACTTCAAAACGGGCACGCCCGCCTTGCGGGCCGCTTCCAAAGCTGCAACCTTATTGCCGGCGAGTTCCAGCACCTCCGCCGGCGGGCCCACGAAGGTTATTCCCGCGGCTTTAGCCGCGCGGGCAAGGTCCGGGTTCTCCGAGAGGAAGCCATAACCGGGGTAGATGGCGTCAGCGCCGGCTTCCTTGGCAACGCGGACAACCTCCTCCACGTCCAGGTAGGCGCGGACAGGATGGCCCACCTCGCCGATCAGGTAAGCTTCGTCGGCCTTCTGCCGGTGGATCGAGTTGCGGTCCTCGTGCGGAAAGACGGCTACGGTCTTGGCGCCCAGTTCATAACCAGCGCGAAACGCCCTGATCGCGATTTCGCCGCGATTGGCCACCAGAATTTTCGAAAACATACTTCTCCTGCATCATTGCGGGTGGATCGGTCGGTGGTCACAGTGTGTAGTGCCGCCAGCATCAAACACAAATCTTTGTGGCAACCATCACAATGGATTCGTCATGTGGGCTGTATATGCGTGCGCGCGATCCCGCTGCATGCTAATGCCCGGCTTTGCCCGCGTTGCCCGGGCGCGTAGAAAGCGGGATTCGGCGGCGATGCACCATATGATGTTGAGGGGGCTTCGGCAAGCCCCGGCTCCGGCGCTTCCGGAGCCGAATCAGCGCGATACGGCAACCGGCGTTAGGTTTTGGGTTTTCAAGTGCAAGTAGTCAGCATCAGCAGCCTCAAAGGTGGAGTGGGAAAGACGTCCGTGACCACCGGTCTGGCGTCCGCGGCCCTTGCCGCCGGCATCCCCACCCTGGTGGTAGACCTCGATCCCCATGCCGACGCAACCACGGCTCTGGGTGTTCAGCCCGGCGGGAAACTCGACATCGGCCGGATGCTGAAAAGCCCCCGCAAGGCCCGGCTCCAAGACAACGTGGCGGGCAGCAGTTGGGTATCCAACGGCTCCAGCGACGGAACCCTTGACGTCGCAGTGGGCTCGGCGTTCACCGGAATCTATGACCGCCCCGATCTGGGCCGCCGTGACCTGCGGAGGCTTTCTGCGGTACTGGCCGGCACCTCCGCCTATGAACTGGTCCTGGTGGACTGTCCGCCGTCCCTCAATGGGTTGACGCGCATGGCGTGGAGTGCCAGCGACCGTGTGGTGCTGGTGGCTGAGCCCGGACTGTTTTCCGTGGCCGGTACTGAACGCACCATGCGGGCCATCCAGCTCTTCCGGCAGGAGTTCGCTCCCCATCTGGCTCCCGCGGGCATCGTAGCCAATCGGGTAAGGACAGGGTCCGCCGAGCACACGTTCCGTTTGGCCGAAATGGAGTCCATGTTCGGCGAACTGCTGCTGACTCCGCACATTCCCGAGCAGGCCAACTGGCAGCAGATCCAAGGTGCAGCCCATTCCGTGCACCATTGGCCGGGAGATTCAGCCAAGAACTCCGCCAAACTGTTCGACGCCCTCCTGCAGAGTCTCCTGGCTGGACAACCTCCCCTGCGCGACCGCCGTCAGCGCTGACTGAGGCGCGAGGCCTGAGGCAGCCGGGCTGAATACCGTCACACCTGAGGCATCCCTCACCACGAAAAAAGCCCCGTCCCATCAAGGGAGGAGGCTTTTTCGCTTAAATATCCTGCGGTGTTTAGCCGATGCGCCGGGCTACCCGGCGCTTGCTTAGTTCGTCGTCCGGAAAGGACTGCTCCACGGCATGTTCACTCGGAAGCGCGGCCAGGCTCCCCTCAACTTCCCGCCATACGCGGCCAACGGCGATGCCGAAGACGCCCTGTCCGCCCTGGACGAGGTCGATGACTTCGTCAGCCGAGGTACATTCATAGACACTGGCGCCATCGCTCATGAGCGTTATCTGTGCAAGGTCCTCAACGCCCCGTTCGCGGAGGTGCTCCACTGCGGTTCGGATCTGCTGGAGGGAGACACCAGTATCAAGGAGCCTCTTGACCACTTTGAGAACCAGGATGTCGCGGAATCCATAGAGACGCTGCGACCCGGATCCGGCCGCGCCGCGCACAGCCGGCTCCACGAGGCCCGTGCGAGCCCAGTAATCGAGTTGGCGGTACGTGATACCTGCGGCTTTGCATGCAGTGGGGCCGCGGTAGCCCGCGTCCTCGTCCAGCACGGGAAGGTCCTCTGTGAAGAGCAAACCTTGGGCGCCGGATGCGGGCGCAGCAATGCCGGTCGAGGCCTGCTTCAGCTCGCCTGCTTCACCTTTCGGACTCACGTGACCTCCTTGTTCTCAGTTCCCTTGGGGACGGTGCATACCCTGACACAACACTGAAATGCAGCAGTGTAATTCCCACAAGTCCGCACCTTCCAGTGTGACTTGCGCGGGCAGTGTATGCAACGGGAACTTGATATCTTCGACGTTAGGCCCGTCCGGGGCCGAGGTCAAAGACCTTGGCCGCAATTTCCCATCGTGTCGAAACTTTCACCCTCAACTTTAGGCTTAGGGTCTCTCAGCCTTCGAAGTCTTCGGGTTCCACGTCGTCCAGGAACTCACGGAAACGGCGCATTTCCCGTTCTTCATCCACGCTGGGATCAGGCTCGGAATCCTCGCCCTCATCGTGTTCGGTAATCCGGACGCCGGCTTCCTCCATGACAGCGTCGGCGCACCAGATACGGCATTTGGCGCGGAGGGCCAGCGCCAGCGCGTCCGAAGCCCGCGAACTGACCACGGTGCCGTCGTCGAACTGCAGTTGTCCGTAAAAGATGTTGTCCTCAACAGCCACAATGTTGACGCTGATGATGGTGTGCCCCAGGGATTCAACAACGTCCACCAGGAGATCGTGCGTCATGGGGCGGGGCGGTACCACGCCTTGTTGGGCCAAAGCGATGGCGCTGGCTTCGGGGGTGCCGATCCAGATGGGCACGTGCCGTTCGCCATTGAGTTCCCGAAGAAGCACCAACGGCTGGTTGGACGGCAATTCGATGCGGACGCCAACAATTTCGACTTCAATCATCAGCTGTCCATCCGGGAGATGCGGTCATGGACCAGCGCCCTGTGCAGGGTAAGGCAGAGTTCACTGATCTCACGGGCGGCTTCTGCTGCGCGGGCTTGGGATGCGGCGTCGCGGCGCGAGGTCAACGGCGCCACGGCCCGTTCCACCAGGCCAAACTCGCGTTCTGCAGCAGCTTGGAAAGGACGAAGGTGCCGCGGCTCCAGGCCGTGTCCCTCCAACTGAACGCAAGCACGCGCCACTTGGAGCGCGTGTTCATCAAAACGTCCGCCGACGTGGCTGATCAGCCCGAAACTCAGGAGGGATTCCAGCAAGGGCACGCTGGCACCGGACTCGGAGCGCAACTGCTCCTCGGTCAGCGCCCGAGCCCTCCCTTGCACCTCGGCAGCCATCCCGGCAGAGACCGCTTTGGGAGCAACGGTTACGCCGGGTGGTAGGTTCTCCGGCCGCTCCCCGCGATCAATGGCATCCAGATAGTCCTTGATGACTTTCAGCGGAAGGTACTGATCCCGCTGCAGTGCGAGCACAAAACGGAGCCGTTCGACGTCACTGTCCGAATATTGTCTGTAACCGGCAGCGGTCCGTTTGGGATTGATGAGCCCCTTTTCCTCCAGGAAACGGATCTTGGACGCAGTCATTCCGGGGAAGTCATCACTCAGCTGGGCGAGGACTTCCCCAATGTTAAGGACCTGTGGTCCACGGCGGTCAGGCTGGGCGATAGCCAAAGGCGGGTACCCCGTCAGACTTGGCCTGCTGCGCGGACAGGGCTCATGTAGTAGGTCAACCGGAACTTGCCGATTTGTACCTCATTGCCGCTTTTCAGCTGCACACGGTCAACGCGGTCGTGGTTGACGTATGTTCCGTTGAGGCTGCCCATGTCCACGAGTTCGAATCCGGTGGCCGTCCGAAGAAACTGGACGTGCTTGCGGGACACCGTGACGTCATCAAGGAAGATGTCCGCATCCGGGTGCCGTCCCGCGGTAGTGGTGTCCGCATCCAAGAGGAACCGCGCACCGGCATTGGGCCCGCTGTGCGCAATGAGCAACGCCGAGTTGGGCGGAAGTGCTTCCACGGAAGCACGCTCTTCAGGGGCCAACTTGGGTGCGATGCTTGGCTCGTCCCACGTTGGCGTGATGCTGATCGAGGTGGTCTCCGACGTGGGCTGTTCCTCCGCGCCGTTCCCGACATTGGCTTGATTCTGTTCGCCGCCAACCATGGAATTTCCTCCTCATCTGCCGGCAGTTCCAAAACCTGCCAGCCACTTCCGCATCCCGGTACCGCCGGGCAAATCGGTTGCTGGCCCGTCGTCGCGCATTTCCCGCTCAGGAAATTCAGCCTGACGGGCCAGATAACTTTAGCCTACCTGTTGTTCGTACTCTGATGCACTGAGCAGGGAATCCACTGCATCCGCTTCTGCGAGTTTGACCTCAATGAGCCACCCTTCACCGTAGGGATCGGAGTTAATCAGCGCAGGATCGGTGTCCAACGCGTCATTGCGATTAATGACCTCACCGCTCACCGGTGCATAAATGTCACTGACGCTCTTGGTGGACTCAACTTCCCCCACCACCTCGTTGCCGGTGACTTTTGTCCCAGGCTCGGGCATCTGGGCGTAGACAACATCTCCCAGCGCGTCCTGCGCAAAGTCGGTAATACCAATCCGCACCACGCCATCGGCGTCCGGAGCGGTAACCCATTCGTGCTCCGCGGTATAGGAAAGTTCTTCTGGAATATTGCTCACGGGTGGCCTTTCATCGGGACAATGACGAACCTCGACGGCGGCCTGTGCTGGTGGCCGCCGCTGAAAGTATAGGCACATTTCCCCTGTGCCCAAGGGGGTCTCTGCCATGATTGACCCATGACTGAACAAGCACAAGTACCAGCTCGGAAAAAGCGCAATTGGGGCGCCAAATTAATCCTGATCCTGGTGGCATTGCTTGTCGCTGTGGCCGCCTTCTTTATTCTGGGGGCCATTCTCCCCCGCTGGTGGTCCGATGTCATTGCCGGGCAGATCAAGCGGGATCTCGGAGCCAGTGTCCTGGTGGGCATGTTCTATGGTTTTGTCTTCACTTTCATCCCCCTCCTTGTTGCCTGGCAAGCCACCCGGAAGGCGGTGGCCTGGCCGTGGAAGATCGTCATCCTCCTGGTGGCAGTTGCCCTCGCCATCCCGAACCTGCTCACGGCCGGCATTGCCTTTGGAACCACGGAATCAGCTCACGCCGGGCAGCGGACTTTGAGTGTTGACGCAGGCTTCTTCACAACCTGGACCGCCATTTCCGCTGTTGCAGCGGTGGTCGTCTTCATCGCGGTCACGGTTCTTTGGGCCTTGTGGCGCAGGCGGGGCAAGCAGATGAAAGCGTTGAAGCAGGCGGAGAACCAGCGCGTCAACGCCGCGCAAACCACAGCCTCGGAAACGCAGGGCCCCGTGCCGGGCGCTTAGGCTCCTAAACGCGTGAAGCCCGCCACGGAACATTCCGCGGCGGGCTTCTTTTTGCTTTGGGCAATCCTCAGGCGACAGTGGCCCCGCGTGGTTCGCGTTCGACGTCGGGCGCTTCAGCCGGTGCCTCAACTCCCCCGCGCTTGGCGGCCGCAGCGGCAAACACCATGACCAGCAACGCAGCGACAGTAATTCCGGCGCCCGCCCAAATGGGCGAGGTGTAGCCGAGGCCGGCTGTGATGGTCACGCCGCCGAGCCACGCTCCGAGCGCGTTACCCAGGTTGAAGGCGCCGATGTTTGCCCCGGATGCCAGCGTAGGCGCCGTGGAGGCGAAGTGCATGACACGCATCTGGAGCCCGGGAACCGTGGCGAAGCCGAACCCTCCCATGAGCGCAAGCGAGACCAGCGTGGCAATGCTGCTGGACGCGGTGAGTGCAAAGAAGACCAGCACCGCCACCAGCCCGGCGAGAATGACAATGAGTGATGCGTCAAGGGCCTTGTCGGCTGCCTTGCCACCCAGGAAGTTTCCGACAAAAAGTCCGCCGCCAAAGAGCACCAGGAGCCAGGGCACGGCGCCGGAGTCGAAGCCGGAGACTTCCGTCAGCGTGAAGGCAATGTACGTGAAAGCACCGAACATGCCACCGAAACCGAGGACTGTCACCGTGATGGACAGCCATACCTGGCCGGACTTGAAGGCACCGAGTTCACTGCGAAGGCCCTTGGTGGGCTCCGTGGAGGCCTTGGGAACCATCAGCGCAATGCCGGCCAGCGCAATAACACCGATGACAGTGATCGCCCAGAAAGTCGAGCGCCACCCGAAGCTCTGGCCCAGGAGCGTGCCGAAGGGAACGCCCAGTACGTTGGCGGCAGTGAGGCCGGTGAACATGATGGCGATCGCTCCGGCCTTCTTGTGGGCCGGAACCAGGCTGGCAGCAACCACCGATCCTATTCCGAAGAAGGCACCGTGGCAGAGCGCGGCGACAATGCGACCCAGGAGCATGGCCGTGTAGCTGTCGGCGATGGCGGACATGAGGTTCCCCGCAATGAACAGCACGAGGAGGCCCATGAGGACCGGCTTGCGGGGCAGCCTGGTGACGGCGGCGGTGACCAGGAGGGCACCGACGGTGACGCTGAGGGCATAGCCGGAGATGAACCACCCGGCAGAAGCCTCGCTGACCTGAAAGTCGGCAGCAACTTCGGGCAAGAGGCCCATGATCACGAATTCGGTCAGTCCGATGCCGAATCCGCCGAGGGCAAGGGCAATCAACCCTGCGGGCATGTGGAGCTCCTTCAAATGATCGGTTCCGCGGTGAGGTGGAAGTGCGTCGCCGGGAACCGTAGAATAATAGTTGCAGACGCTCTATATATAGTTGCACACGCTATGTACTTGCGCAAGCAACTAGTTTTCGGCATCTCGATTTACACGACATCAAGGCAGGAGCACAGCAGACATGGGCATCAAGGATGACGCCGTAGAAGTACGGGCACAGGGTTGGCGGACCCTTGCCGCCCTGCACGGGAGCATCGAGGCCGAACTGGAGAAGGCACTCCAGGCATCCAGTGACCTATCGGTGGTGGAGTACACGGTGCTGGATGCCCTCAGCCGCCAGGATGGCTGGCACATGCGCATGCAGCAACTTGCCCGCGCCACCGCCCTGTCCAGTAGCGCCACCACCCGCCTGGTCAACCGCCTCGAGGACCGCGGCCTGCTCAACCGCATCCTGTGCGCCGATGACCGTCGCGGCATTTACACCGAACTGACGGTGGCCGGCCAGAAGCTTCTTGAAGACGCCAAGCCCGTGCATGACGAAACGCTCGCCTCCGCCCTTGAGGCCGCAGAGTCCGTGCCGGAGTTGGAGCCACTTGTGCGAGCCCTCGGCGCACTGCAGAAGGTTTAGCCCCACCCCGCCAAACCCTTCGTTTCACCCGACGTGAACGCCGGGTGAAACGAATTAGGCCGGAAACAAGAAAGGACCGAAATCCCGCGTCTCCGCGTGATTCCGGTCCTTCATTGTCGGGCTGACAGGATTTGAACCTGCGACCCCTTGACCCCCAGTCAAGTGCGCTACCAAGCTGCGCTACAGCCCGCTGGTTCCACCGTTCTCCGCCTAAGTTTTCCTCCGAAGAGTCCCACCTAAGCAGTCCGGCCGAACCACCTCCAAAAGCTTACACGAAGTTGGAGGTCGGAGACGCCATCACAGACAAAGTGGGCTGTGATGCCCGTCTCACTTAGCGCTTCTTGCCACGCTTTTCGCGAACGCGCATGTTTACCTCGATGGGCGTACCCTCGAAGCCGAACGTTTCGCGAAGGCGACGCGTGATGAAGCGGCGGTATCCGGGATCCAGGAACCCGGTGGTGAAGAGCACGAACTTCGGCGGCCGGCTGGAAGCCTGCGTGCCGAAGAGAATGCGCGGCTGCTTGCCGCCACGGACCGGGTGCGGGTGGGCTGCAACCAGCTCGCCCAGGAACGCGTTGAGGCGTCCCGTGGGGATGCGGCGGTCCCAGCTTTCCAGTGCGATATCCAGCGCAGGAACCAAACGGTCCTTGTGCCAGCCGGTCTTGGCTGAGATGTTGACCCGGGGCGCCCATTCAACGTGCGCCAGGTCCTGCTCGATCTCACGTTCGAGGTACCGGCGGCGTTCATCGTCCAGCAGGTCCCATTTGTTGAAGGCGAGGACCAGCGCACGGCCGGATTCGATGGCCAGCTGCAAGATGCGGACATCCTGCTCGCTGAGGACTTCGTCAACGGCAAGAAGCACGACGGCGACCTCCGCCTTCTCGAGCGCGGCCTGCGTCCGCAGGGAAGCGTAGAAGTCGGCGCCCTGTGCCATGTGCTGCCGGCGGCGGATACCGGCGGTGTCCACGAAACGCCAGGTACGGTCGCCGAGTTCGATGAATTCGTCAACGGGGTCACGCGTGGTGCCTGCCAGCGGATCCACCACAACGCGCTCAGAGCCGGCAAGCTTGTTCAGCAGCGAGGACTTGCCAACGTTCGGGCGGCCGATCAAAGCGATACGCCGCGGACCGCCGGAGCGCTCGACGCCTTCCACCAGGGAGTACTCGGGAAGGGTATCCATGACGTGGTCCAGGAGGTCGGCAACGCCACGGCCATGCAGTGCCGAAACCGGGTACGGTTCGCCGAAGCCCAAACCCCAGAGGGTTGCGGAGTCAGCTTCCTGGGCAAAGTCGTCCACTTTGTTGGCCACCATGATGACCGGCTTCTTGCTCTTACGGAGCATCTTCATGACGCCCTCGTCCGTGGCCGTGGCTCCAACGGCGGAGTCCACCACGAAGAGAACGGCGTCAGCGAGCTCAACGGCCATCTCAGCCTGCTCGGCGACGCGGGCATGGATGCCCTTGGCGTCGTGCTCCCATCCCCCGGTGTCAACCAGGGTGAAGTTGCGGCCGTTCCAGCGGGCCGAGTACATGACTCGGTCGCGGGTAACACCGGGAGTGTCTTCCACAACGGCTTCACGGCGGCCCAGGATGCGGTTGACCAACGTGGACTTACCCACATTGGGGCGGCCGATGATGGCCAGCACCGGGTCCAGCTTCAGGGGACCTTCGTCGCCCTCGTCTCCGTATTCACCGCTGAGAAGCGCGGCGTCTTCGTCGTCGAGTTCATAATCATCCAGGCCGGCCCGGAGGGTGGCCGCGCGGAGTTCGGCCTCGTCATCGTCCAGGGCAGCCAGGTTTTCAGCCACCTGGTCGGTGCCGGTGGGCGTGTATTCGTCGTCGCCGGCTCCGTGGAGGCCGGATTTTTGAGTCGTATCGCTCATTGCACTTTCCTTAGGGGTGGTCTGCCGGCGTCCCGGCTACTGCTGTCTGGCGGTGCTGCGGAGTGGCTTCTCCGGGCGCAGGATCCTGGGGAAGGCCCTGGCCTGTGGCCCGGATGGCATCCTGGACGTGATCGGCCAGGGCTTCACGGATTTCCGCAGCCGCCCTGTCCATTGAAACACGCCCCGGTTCGCCCTTCCGGCGCTTCACCGTTATGGGTTCGCCGAAGCTCACGTGGAGCTTGCGGCGTGGTTTGGGAATATGGTCGCGGTGCTCGTCGCCTTGGCGGGTTCCGAGGATGGCGACCGGTATGACTGTTGCTCCGGAGTTGATGGCAAGCCAGGCAACCCCGTTGCTGATGCTCCCGGCTGAACCGCTCCCCCGCGTGCCTTCAGGAAGAATCCCGACGCAACGGCCGTCGTCGAGCAGTTGCTTGCCCAGATGCAAGGCGGCGCGGTCCCCTGTGCGGTCCACCGGAATTTGACCTGACCCGCGCAGGACAGAGCCAAGGAAGCCCTTGAACATTTCCTTCTTGACGAGGATGTGCATAGGCCGCGGGGAAGCGCCGAACAGGACCGGCCCATCCAGGAAGCTGATGTGGTTCGCAGCGAAAATCACCGGTCCGGCGGCGGGAACGTTGCTCTTGCCTGACACCACAGTCCGGTAGACGAGGTGGTTGATGAACCAACCAATGGGCCGGCTCCACACTTTGGTCCACGAAGCCGGGAGCCCGTGTCCGTTGTCCTTAGTCGCCATAGATCACCTTGCTGACGATCGCCAGGGCGGTCTCCACTGTTTCCTCGAAATTCAGGTCTGAGGAATCGAGCGTCACCACCCCATCTGCGGCCTGGGTGAAGTTCACCACCGTGGAGTCCTTGGCGTCGCGCTGAGTGACCTGGGCCGCCAGCTGCTCTTTGCTCTGCGTCCCACCCAACTGGATGCTCCGGCGTCGAAGCCGCGCTTCCTCACTGGCGGTCAACAGCATGCGGACCTCGGCATTGGGGACGACGACGGTGGTGATGTCACGACCTTCGACCACCATGCGGTGGTGGTGCTGATCGATCAGCTCGCGTTGGCGGCGGATGAGCTCGGTGCGCGCACCGAGGGTCGTAGCAACAGCACTGACGGAGGATGAGATCAAAGGATCCCGGATTTCATCCGTGACGTCGGTACCATCCACGGCCACATACTCCGTTGCGGTGCTGGTGCTGATTTCCAAAGGCATGGCTTTGGAAGCCTGCTCCACTGCTGCGCCGTCCTGGAGGTCAACTCCCGTCTTGAGGCAGTACCAGGTCAGGGCCCGGTACATCGCACCCGTATCCAGGTACGCCAGCTTCAAGCGCCGGGCAACTTCCTTGCTGACACTGGACTTGCCGGACCCCGAAGGGCCGTCGATCGCAATTACCAACGGCTTGCCCGGGCGGGCAACCGTCTCCGGACCAAAAAATTCACGCGTCATTACTGCAGTACCCGCCATCCACGGTCAGTCAAAGCTTCAACAAGGAGGTCATGCTTGCTCGGAAGCACGGAGAGCTCAACCATGCCCACGTTTTGCCCCGACGAATGGTCAAGCCGGAGGTCTTCGACGTTCACGCCGATTTCGCCGATCTCCGTGAGGAGGTGGGCGATCTGGCCCGGTTGGTCGTCCACCAGGATGGTGAGCCACGAGTACGCCTGCGGAGGTCCGCCGTGCTTACCCGGGATCCTGGCCTGCCCGGCATTGCCTTCACTGATCAGCTGGGCAAGATCCAGCCGGGCGCCGGGCGCCAAGGGTTCTTCCAGCGTTCCGATCAAGCGGTTCAGGTCCTCGCGGACACCGTGCAGGATGGAAACCACTTTCTCCGCGTTGCCTCCCAGGATCTGCACCCACAAGGTGGGATCGCTGGCTGCGATGCGGGTGGTGTCCCGGAGTCCGTTGCCCGCCAAGGAGAGGGCATGCAGTGGCGTACCCTGCAAACGGCTCGCCAGGAGCGAGGACATGATCTGCGGCAAATGAGACACCAGTGCCACGGCTTCATCATGCTCGTCCGCGGTGAACTGGGAAACAATTCCCCCAAGGTCCACGGCCAGCGAACGTGCAGCCTGAAGTGCGGCATCCGAGGTTTCTTCGGAGGGGCAGAGTACCCACGGCATGGAGGTGAAAAGCTCACCCCGGGCAGCAACCGGACCCGACTTCTCGCGGCCGGCCATAGGGTGCGTTCCCACATAGCGGCCCAGGTCCACTCCCCGCTCGCGCAGCTGCGCCTGGATGGACGCTTTGACGCTCGCGATATCAACCACGACGGCGGACGGGTAGTCCGCCAGGGCCTTCTGCACGACGTCGGCTGTTACGTCGGGCGGGGCCGCGACAACTACCAGCCGGGGTTCCTCCTGCAGTTCCGGAAGAGGACGTCCCGCTCCGATATCCACGGCCACCGCCTGATTGGTGGGCGAAGGATCGGAAAGGAAAACGGGGACTCCGCGTCCACGCAGGCCGAGGCCGATACTGGCCCCCAGCAAGCCTGTCCCGAGAACGACGACCGGGCCATCAAGATGGCCCCGGCCGTGCGTACCGAATGCCGACATGCCCTAGAGCCCCACAGATGCCAGGAGGTGTCCGACTTCCTGCCTGCCGAGGTTGCGGATGCTGCCCTGGCGCTGGTCACCCAGGCCGATGGGACCAACCTTGACACGGACAAGGCGTTCAACCGGGAAACCGACGGCGTCGAACATACGGCGCACAATGCGGTTCTTGCCTGAGTGGAGCACAACCTCGATGAGGACGTGGCCCGGGGTGGAGTCCACCAAACGGAAGGAGTCCACTGCAGCAACGCCGTCTTCGAGCTCGACGCCGTTCTTCAGCTTCGCGCCAACACCTTGCGGGAACGGGCCGCGCACCTGGACGAGGTACGTCTTGGGTACCTCATAGGAAGGGTGCGTCAAGCGGTTGGCGAGTTCGCCGTCGTTCGTCAGCAGCAGCAGTCCCTCAGTGGCGACATCGAGGCGGCCGACGTGGAACAGGCGTTCGCCCTTGTTTTTGTTGTTCTTGAGGAAGTCGCTGATGCAGGGGCGGCCTTCGGGGTCTTCCATGGTGGAAACTACGCCCTTGGGCTTGTTGAAGACCATGTAGACGAGGGTTTCGTCCAGCTGGATCCTGATGCCGTCAACGTGGATCACGGCCGAGGTGGGATCCACGCGCATGCCAAGCTCGGTGGTCACCACGCCGTCAACCTCGACGCGTCCCTCGAGGATCATTTCCTCGCACACGCGACGCGAAGCCACGCCGGCTTGGGCCATGACCTTCTGCAGGCGTACACCGTCAACATCGTGGAGGTCCGACTGCGGCACTTCCTGGCGTGGTCCGCGGTTGCGTCCGGGCTTGCGGATCGGTCCCAGGTTCTGGCCGAAGCGTTCGCTGCCGAACGCCTTGGAGCCGTACTGCCTGGCCGGTTTGGCCTTGGGCTTCAGTGCACCGGGAGTCCCGGGCGCTTTGCCGAAGCCGGGCTTGTTGGAGCCTGGCTTACGGAAGGGTTTTGCGGGCCTGGCGGCCTGGCCGCGATCGTAGTCGCCCGCCGTTGTGGGGTTGTCGGGATCGAAGGGTGCCGCTTCGCGCGGCTTCGAAGCCTTGAAGGGGCGGCCCTCGCCCTGGGTGAAGTTGCGCTTTCCGGCGCCGGCGCTGCCGCCGCGGCCGGAGAAGCCGCCGGCGTTGGAGCGGCCTGTGCTGCCGCCCTTGGCCTCATTGCGTCCGGAGCTGTTGCGCCCCGAACCGTTACGTGGTGAACTCTGGCGTCCCGCCTGTGTCATGACCCGTCCTTGTGTAGTAATGGCCGGCTTTCCGTGCTGCAAACAACACTAGCCAGCCGGGCAGACATCGTCTGCCCCTTGTCGCTGTGCACCTTTGAAGGTGCCGTGAATCCATATGGAGTTTTCTTGCTCTGCCGGCCTTGGCCTGCGGCTACATCCGGCTGGCGTCGTAGTACTCGTCAATCCCTTCCAAGCCCGGAAGGTGTGGCGAAAGCTGCGGCAGTTCTGCCACTGAGCCGATGCCCATCCGTTCCAGGAAGTACGAGGTTGTCCTGTAGAGAACAGCCCCCGATTCGGGATCGTTTCCGGAGTCCTCGATCAAACCCCGTTGGGTGAGGGTCCGGACCACAGAATCGACGTTGACGCCGCGAATGGCAGAAACCCGGGCCCGTGAGACCGGTTGCCGGTAGGCAATGACCGCCAAGGTTTCAAGCGCTGCTTGAGTGAGCCTGGTGGTCTGTCCTTCGAGGACGAACCTTCCCACGATCTCGGCAAAATCCGAGCGTGAATAGATGCGCCACCCTCCGGCGACATTCCGCAATTCAAAACCCCGGGGTGCAGTGCTGGCATCGGCAAAGCCGACAGCATTCACGTCCGGGGCTTTAACAGTATAGCCGCTATACTCCCGCTGCAGGTCATGCAGCAAATCCTCGACGACGGCGACTGTCACGCTAAGTCCTGCGGCCAGTTCCTCCGCCGTTGCAGGTTCGTCAATGACCATGAGCACTGCCTCCAAGGCTGCCCGCGCGCCGCCGGGCATCCCTTCCAACCGTGCCAGGCCTTCCTGGGCCGTTTCCTGCTCATTCATTGCTGCTCTTCCCATTGTTCGGCTCCATGCCGGCTTCATACTCTTCGCTCAGGCTGGAACTGTCCCATTCGGCGTCGTCGCCCGTCCAACGGACCGTCAGCTCCGCCAAGGGTTCGGGTTGTTCGAAAGCCACCACGCGGTCCCGGAACATTTCCAACAGGGCCAGGAAACGGGCCACCACCACCAGCGTGGTCTCGGCATCGGCTATCAACGTACGGAAGGACAACGGTGCGCCCAGCTTCAAGCGGTAGCCCATGATCTCGGCCTGCTCCTTGACGCTGACCGGCGGAGCATGCAGGTGCCCCAAACCCACCTCGGCGGGGGCTGCATCCTTGGGTTTGAGCGCTGTGGCGGCAAGCTCCGCGAACTGCTCCGGGGTATGCCGCCACACGAGTTCAGGCAGCAGTGCGGCGAAGTGCCCTTCCAAAGCCACCTGACGCGGGTATCGGCGGGCCTCCTCTTCCAAGGTTTCACCCAGAATCCCGGCGATCTGCTTGAATGCCTTGTACTGCAGGAGGCGGGCGAACAGCAGGTCTCTGGCCTCAAGGAGCGCAATGTCCTCGGCGTCCTCCACTTCACCGGCAGGCAGGAGGCGGGCGGCCTTGAGATCCAGGAGCGTTGCCGCAATGACCAGGAACTCGCTGGCTTCATCCAGCGCCCAGTCCTCCCCCAGCTCCTGGAGCCGGCGGATGTACTTGATGAATTCATCGGTGACGGTGGCCAAAGCCACCTCGGTGATGTCCATTTTGTGCTTGGAGATCAGGCCCAGCAGGAGGTCGAAGGGGCCGGTGAAGTTGGCCAGCCGCACCTCAAAGCCGGGCTTGCGGGCTTCGGAGGTGCCGGCGTCGGGCGCTTCGCCTGTGGCAGGAACGTCCGCTTCCGAAGCCGGAGCGAGTGAAGGTCCCACTGTCTGTTAGGGCGCGCCGCCGCGCGAGATCAGTTCCTTGGCAAGCCGGCGGTAGGCGTCGGCACCGATGTGGTTGCCCGCATAGCTGGTGATGGGCTCCGCGGCCACGGTTGCATCCGCGAACTTGATGGAGCGCTTGATGACTGTCTCGAAGACTTTGTCGCCGAAGGCTTCCACGAGGCGTGAAATTACTTCGCGGCTGTGCAGGGTGCGGGCGTCGTACATCGTGGCCAGGACGCCGTCCACCTGCAGGCGCGGGTTGAGCCGGTCCTGGACTTTCTCAATGGTCTCCACCAGGAGAGCAACTGCACGCAAGGCGAAGAACTCACAGATCAGCGGAATGATGACGCCATGGGCGGCCGTCAAGGCGTTGACGGTCAGCAGCCCCAAGGACGGCTGGCAGTCGATCAAGACGACGTCGTAGTCATCCTCGACGCTCTTGAGAGCACGGTCCAGGACCTGCTCGCGGGCCACCTCATTGACGAGTTGGACTTCCGCAGCGGAGAGATCGATGTTGGCGGGAAGAAGGTCAACGCCGTCGACGCCGGTCTGCTGGATGGCATCGCGAATGTTGACCTTACGGTCCATCAGCACGTTGTACACCGTAAGGTCCAGCTCGTGCGGGTTGGCGCCGAGGCCCGCGGAGAGCGCACCCTGGGGATCGAAGTCCACCAGCAGGACACGCCGTCCATATTCTGCGAGCGCCGCTGCGAGATTGATGGTGGAGGTGGTTTTACCCACGCCACCCTTTTGGTTGACCATGGCGATGACTCTCGCCGGGCCGTGGGAAGCAAGTGGAGCAGGTTCTGGAAATTCGCGGTGGGGTCGGCCTGTTGGCCCCATGATGGCGTCTTCCAGATCGAGCTCGGTGCCTCCCAGCGTAGCTGTTCCCCGTTCGATGCTCACGTATCTAACCACTCTTTCGACGACGATCTTCCCTGCCGCTGGCCCCCAGCTACAGCGCTACTACCCACCTAGGCTACAGCGCCCGACACGGTTATTCGGGGAACTTGACTTTGTCCCCTCCGTGAGCCTTGACCCTCTAGCTGAGGTCGAAGGTTTACTTTTCCTGCACCCGCCGCAAGGCACACACCGAAGGCCGGCACCTGGGGAGGTACCGGCCTTCGATAGTGACGCTCTGCGTATTTTCCTGCTGCGGTTAGACGGTGGCTTTCTCGCGGGATTCGGCTTCCGGAGCGGCCTCTTCTTCACCGCCGTGGGCGATCATGGTCTGCTCATCGAAAGGCTCACTGCCGGAGAGGACACGCTCTACCTGGCCATTGTCGATTTCCTTCACCCAGGTACCGATCAGGACGGTCGCCACTGCGTTGCCGGTGAAGTTGGTCAGGGCCCGGGCCTCTGACATGAAACGGTCGATTCCCACAATCATGCCTACCCCGCCAAGAAGCTCGGGCTTGTGCGCCTGGAGTCCGGCAGCAAGGGTTGCCAGTCCGGCACCCGTGACGCCGGCAGCGCCCTTGGAAGCGATGATCATGAAGACGAGCAGGGAGATCTGTGCGCCCAGGTCCAACGGGGTACCCATGGCGTTGGCGACGAAGAGTGAAGCCATGGTCAGGTAGATCGCTGTTCCGTCAAGGTTGAAGGAGTAGCCCGTGGGAACGGTCACGCCAACCACCGGCTTGGAGACACCCAGGTGCTCCATCTTGGCGATCAGGCGGGGCAGCGCTGCTTCGGAGGACGAGGTGGAGAAGATCAGGAGGTACTCGCGGGCCAGGTACTTCATGAGCTTGAAGATATTGACGCCGGCCACTGCCCGAAGCAGGGTTCCGAGGATGACCACGATGAACAGTGCACATGTGACGTAGAAGGCAAGCATCAGGGTGAACATGCTGAGGATCGCCTGGGCACCGGTAGCACCAACGACGGCGGCGATGGCACCGAAAGCGCCGATGGGAGCCAGCCACATGATCATGATGAGAATGCGGAAAACGAGGCGCTGACCGTGACCGATCGCGGTCAGGATGGGCGCTCCCTGCTTGCCCATCTTCTGCAGGGCGAACCCGACCAGGATCGCGGCAAGCAGGGTGGGCAGGACCGGAATGTCACCTGGGATGATTCCCAGCAGGAAGTCGACGGTGCTGTTGGTATCGGCCTTCTTGGTGGGGTCATACGGGGTCAGCTTTAGTCCTTCACCCGGGTGGATCAGGTTGCCAACCACAAGGCCGATTGCCAGGGCGAACGTCGACATGGCGACGAAGTAGCCCAAGGCGAGGCCGCCCACCTTGCCGACGGTGGCTGCCTTGGCGATGGAACCGATGCCCAGGACGATGGTGCAGAAAATAACCGGGGCGATCATCATCTTGATGAGCTTGATGAAGCCATCGCCGAGCGGCTTTAGTGACTTGCCAACCTCGGGGAACACCAGGCCGACCACGGCGCCGAGTACTACGGCCAGAATGACCGCGATGTACAGGTAATGCGACTTGTCGAGCCCCTTGCGTCCAGCTTTGGCAGCTACTGCCGACTCTCCTCGTTGAGAGGTCATGGGATTCTCCTTTGGATACTGTGTAAGGCGCTGCGGTCCTGCACTGATGTCCAATCCGCTGCCCTTGTGTGATATCCATCATTGAGCCGTTGGTGACACACATCACCGTTGCGGTCATATTGGTCATGGAGGTCCACGTGTTTCACAGCTGGAGCATCGCCCGCCGCTTGTTCGTGGCGAACCTGCTGTTCGTCATCGCGCTGACGGCGGTCTTCGGAGCCTTTTCCGTGGTGGAAGCCCGGGACAGGGCGTACGACAATGCCGGGGGCCGAATGCTGGCCGTGGCAACCTCCATTGCCGACAATCCGCTGGTTCTGGAAGCGGCTTCCACCTCAGCTCCCACCGCAATCCTCCAGCCCTACGCCCTGGACGTGATGGATGATGCCGACGCCGATTTCATCACCATCATGGCTCCGGACAGGACGCGTTGGACGCACCCAAGGGCTGAGGAGCTTGGCAAGCCTTACATCGGAACCATCGAGCCTGCATTGCGGGGCGAGACCTTCACCGAGGTTACTGCCGGGACTTTGGGTCCATCCGTACGCACCATCGCGCCCGTCAAAGCGGCCGACGGGACCGTCAAGGCCTTGGTGGCAGCCGGGGTCACCGTTCGGACCGTGGACACCGATGTGGCCGAGCGCCTCGGCGTGATCGGCGGCATCGCACTGGTGGTGCTGAGCTTTGGGTCAGTGGCTTCCTGGCTCTTGGGACGGTATCTGAGGTCAGTGACACGGGGCTGGGGACCGGAACAGCTGGCTCAGCTCTTCGCGTACTACGAATCTGTCCTGCATTCAGTACGTGAGGGGGTGATCCTGATCGACAACCATGGCAAGGCCGTCATGTACAACGATCAAGCCGCCGAATTGCTGGGCCTGGAGCCTTCCGATGCCGATCGATCTCCCGATGATGCCCCGAAACTTACTGACCTGCCCTTCGATGGCAGCCTGCGGGCCCTGTTCGAATCCGGCAGGCCGGCACACGACGAGATCCACCTGACCGGTTCCCGGATCCTTGTAGTGAACCAGGCACCCGCCGTGGGGCCCCTGCCTGAGCGCAGCCGGCAGAAACCTGCCGTCTACGGGACAGTGGCCACCATTCGCGACCGCACCGAGATCGAGTCCCTGGGCACGGAACTCCAAACCATGAAGACCCTTTCCGATGCTTTGCGCGCCCAAACCCATGAACACGCAAACCGGCTACACATGATCGTGTCCCTCCTGGAGCTCGGCAGGACGCCGCAGGCCTTGGACTTCGCTACAAAGGACCTTGAACTAAGCCAGCAGTTGACCGATGACATGGTGGCGTCCGTGGACGAGCCCGTCATGAGCGCCTTGGTGATGGGCAAAGCCGCTGAAGCCCACGAACGCGGGGTGGAGCTTGAAGTCCGGA
Source organism: Arthrobacter sp. R3-55 (assembly GCF_054161505.1). Classification (NCBI taxonomy): domain Bacteria; kingdom Bacillati; phylum Actinomycetota; class Actinomycetes; order Micrococcales; family Micrococcaceae; genus Arthrobacter; species Arthrobacter sp. R3-55. The sequence goes on from NZ_CP096423.1 coordinate 2,962,770, forward strand.
CGTCGGGAAGCTCCGGTGTTCGCGGCCTGGAGATCCAGGACCTCGTGACCATCCTCGGGAACCTGCTGGACAACGCGATCGATGCTGCGGCCGCGGGTGACTTCCCGCGGAAGGTCCAGCTGGACGTGGAAGCCGGGCCTGCCGCCGTCGAATTCACTGTGACCGACTCAGGGAGCGGCATCAATCCGGAGTCCATAGATGATGTCCTCCAGTACGGATTCAGCACGAAGTCTCCGGACCGGAATCCACGCGGCTCCCACGGCCGCGGCGTTGGCCTTGCCTTGGTGCGCCAGTCCGTGGATCGGCTCAACGGTACGATGACCATCAGCAATCCCGGCGGAGCACAATTCCATGTAGTGCTGCCCGCGCCGGTTCCCAAGGAAGGGAAGGCATGACAGACATCCGTGTCCTGGTGGTGGAGGACGAGCCCATAGCCTCGGACGCCCACTCCGTCTACGTTGGCCGATTGGAGGGGTTCACCCTGGTGGGGACGGCGCCGGACGGGCAGTCGGCTTTGCGCATCCTGGGTGAATTTGCCGCTTCCGGTACGCCTGTGGACCTTGTCCTGCTGGACATGAACCTGCCGGATCTTCACGGCTTGGACGTCGCCCGCCGGATGCGTTCCGCGGGAGTCTTCGCCGACATCATCGCCATCACGGCCGTCCGGGAACTGAACATCGTTCGCAGCGCCGTGTCCATCGGAGTGGTGCAGTACCTGATCAAGCCCTTTACGTATGCCACCTTCGCCGACAAGCTCAGGAGCTACAGGACCTTCCGCGAACAATTGGCGGGTTCGATGTCCGGTATCTCCAAAGCAGGAGCCTCCCAAAGCGACGTTGACCAGGCCTTTGCCAGCCTCCGCGCCCCGACGGAACTGCCACTGCCCAAAGGCCTTTCAGGGTCCACCTTGGAAGCTGTCAAGGAGCTGATGCGGGAACGTCAGGACGCGGTCTCAGCGAGCGAGGTCATGGACGCGCTTGGCATGTCCCGTGTCACTGCGCGGAGGTATCTGGAATACCTCGCCGACGCCGGAACCGTCACCAGGGCGCCCCGGTATGGCACCCCGGGCCGCCCCGAAAACGAGTACGGCTGGAACCGCAGCTAGGCATCTCCCGTTCCCTGTGAGCCGGCAGTAAGCTGGTGGCGACACTTGGAGAACCATGTCAACTCAGCCGCTGCCCGCACACCCACAGTCTCCAACGCCTCACCAACTGGTGGAAGCGCGCGAGGCCTTTGCCCGCGGAGATTGGGAGGCTGCGCGCGGGAGGTTGGAAGACTCCCGTGAAGTGTCCCCGCTGGGCCTGGCAGACCTGGAGATCCTTTCACGCTGCAAGTGGTGGCTCGGCGACGTCCAGGGATCCATGGCACTGGCCGAGGAAGCCTTCCAGGGCCTGGTAGCGGATGAACAGCCCCACGCCGCTGCCAAGTCCGCCCTGATGTTGTCCCTGCAGTGGGGTGTCCGGGGTAACCTGGCCGTTTCCTCGGCGTGGCTGAACCGGGCGCGACGGCTGCTGGACACGCTTCCCGAGTCTCCGGAGCACGGATATTTGCTGTATCTGGAGGGCAACGACGTAATATACCTCGAAGGTGACGCCGGCTCTGCCTTCGCTACCTCGCTCGAACTGACAGCCATGAACAGGCGGCACAAGGCACCGGAGCTGGGGAGCTTCGCACTGGTGTTGTCCGGTCTCGCCGCCGTCAGACGAGGCCAGGCGGCGCGAGGCTTCGAGGACCTCGATCAAGCCTTGCTTCCGGTGATGGCTGGAGACGTATCAGCGGAGTGGGGCGGGGATATTTACTGCTCCGTCATCCATCTCTGCTACGAGTTGGCCGACTACTCGCGCATGAGGGCTTGGACGGATGCCCTGGCGGCCTGGTGCGCCGGATTATCAACGTCCTTCATGTATTCGGACATCGTTCGGGTCCACGAACTGCAGTTGATCAGTGCCGAAGGTGGCTGGAAGGTGGCCTCGGAGGAACTGGCGGTTCTCGGCGAGCGCCTGAAGAATGCCCATGCCTGGATCGCAGCGGACTGCTTCTGTGAATTGGGGGATATTCGACGACGACAAGGAAACCGGCCCGGCGCTGCGGCGTCCTATGCCGCGGCACGTGGCCTGGGCGTTGATGCCCAGCCGGGTTCGGCCCTGCTGTTGGCTGATGCCGGAATGAACCAGGAAGCAGTGACAGCCCTCCGTGCAGCGCTGGCAGACCGGGGGCGCCTTGGACGGGCCTGGCTGCTCCTGCCGCTTGTGGAACTGCTCGCGCCCCGGGACGCCGACAGTGCCGAGGTGTACTGCGGCGAGCTGGAAGGAACAGCTGCTTACTTCGGAACAGTGGGTTTGCTTGCATGGGCGCATCACGCAAGGGGCGCCCTGCTGATGGCCCAGGGTCGCTGGGGTGAATCTCTCCCTGAGTTTGACGCGGCAGCCCAGGGCTACCGGTCCCAGCATCTACGCTACTCGCTGTCTCGAGTGCATGAGCGGTTGTCATCCGTCCGGGCAGCGCTTGGCGATACGGGCCCCGCCCTGGCCGAGCGCGCCACCGCCAGTGCCATCCGGGCACAGCTTGGCGCAGCCCCGATACTCCCGCCAGCAGCTGAACGCGTGAGCGATGGGCTGACCCCCAGGGAGCGGGAAGTTCTGGGCTGTGTATTGTCAGGCTGCAGCAACAGGCAAATAGCCGAAGCTCTCACGATCTCGGAAAAGACAGCCAGCCGTCATCGGGCAAACATCTTTACCAAGATTGGTGTCACCTCCCGGACCGGCGCGGCCGCTTGGGCTCGTCATCAGGGGATTGCAGAACACCTCGAGGCTTGATGCCCTGCATGTTTTTACCCACAGAGCAGGGCAAAACTTACACATTTTTCAGGACGCGGCGTGGCGCTTGGCGAGCCTACCTTGGGGGTATGGACCACCGGCCGGAAAGTCCGGCCCCCATCATCAAGGACCAGCAATGAACAGCACCCAGTCCGGGCAAAACGCAGCATCCCCAACGGCAGAAGCCGTTGAACAAGCCACGGGCCGCTTGATCGGCATCCTGAACGATTCTTCGATTGCCCTCTTGGTGGTTGCCGGCCACCAGACGGGCCTCCTGGAGACGTTGTCCGACCTTCCGGCGGCTCCTGCCAGCCTCATCGCCGATGCCTCCGGCCTCAATGAGCGCTACGTCAGGGAATGGCTGGGAGGCATGACGTCGGCTGGATTCGTGGACTACCAGCCGGGCGATGGATCGTATGTCCTGCGTCCTGAATTCATCCCGGTTCTCACCGGCCCAGGTACTGGTAATTTTGCTCGGACCTTGCAGTATGTGCCCCTGATGGGCGAGGTGGCACCGAAGATCGTCCAGGCGTTCCGCACGGGCGGCGGAACACATTACGGGGACTACCCGCGTTTCCACCACATCATGGCCTCTGAAAGCGCAGCAGTGAACGATGCCTCACTCGTGGAGGCCATCCTTCCCCTGACAGGATGCGTGGAAGCGCTGAGCCGCGGTATCTCTGTCGCGGACATCGGATGCGGGGAGGGCCATGCCGTCAACCTGTTGGGTGCCGCTTACCCAGCCAGCACCTTTACTGGCTATGACTTTTCCGCAGAGGCACTTACGGCTGCCAGCGCCGAGGCCTCAGCAATGGGACTTTCGAATGTGCACTTCGAACTCCAGGACGTCAGCAGCCTTCAGGTGGTGGAGGCGTTCCACCTTGTGACAGCTTTCGACGCTATCCACGATCAAGCACACCCGGCTGTGGTCCTGATGAACATTCAACGTGCCCTCAAGTCCGGCGGAACCTTCCTCATGGTGGACATCAATGCTTCGAGCCGGTTGGAGGAGAACATGCAACTGCCATGGGCAGCGTTTCTCTACACCATTTCCACCTTCCACTGCATGGCGGTATCCCTGGGCCAAGGCGGCGATGGACTGGGCACGGTGTGGGGCAGGGAGCAGGCCACGGGCATGCTTCGGCAAGCGGGTTTCCGGAGCGTCGAGTTGAGGGAAGTAGAGGAGGACCCTTTCAATGCGTACTTCATTGCACGGAAGTAAATGTATACAAAGAACGAATATTTCTCCCTTTTCATGGCACATTGACCCTTTCATGTATACAGTGAAGGTATGCGCGCCAGTGATCGGGCCTATTCGGCCCTACGGGAAGACATCATTGAATGGCGCCTTCGGCCGGGTTCCGTGCTTGCGGAGGTGGAGCAGTCCGAACGCCTGGGAGTATCCCGGACGCCGGTTCGGGAGGCTTTGAGCCGGCTCACCGCTGAGGGATTGACGACGGCGGCAGGGGGCCGCGGCGTCGTCGTCACCGATATCTCGCTGGACAGCATCGACGAACTGTTCGAACTACGCGAAACCCTTGAAGTCCGGGCCGCCGCTTTGGCTGCCCAGCGCGGGGAACCCGGCGTCTTCGCCGAGCTGCACACCCAACTGTTGCAGGCCCCTGAGCTGCTCCGCGATGACGATCCCGCACGCCACCATTACTATGCCTTGGTCAGTCGCCTCGACGACGCCATCGACGCCGCCGTCTCCAACTCCTATCTGGCCAACGCCATGCGGAGCCTGCGCGTCCATTTGGTTCGCGTCCGACGCCTGGCCGCCGACGACTCCGCCCGGCTCCATGCCGCAGCGGCGGAACATGCTGCGATCGCCGAGGCCATTGCAGCCGGTAACCCGCGGCTGGCGGAGGCGGCCACCACAGTCCACCTGCACCGCAGCCTCACCCACGTCAAAGCCACCCACACCCCTCATTAGCACCGCCCCTGCCTGAAAACACCCTGCCCGAAACCACCCCTGCCGAGAAGGAGCACCATGGTCAAGAACCATCACGTCCGCGTGTACAAGTCCGAAGAGAACCTGCCCCGCGAGGAGCAGTTGGCGCACAAAATCGCAGTGGTCGCCGCCGACTCCGTCGAAGTCACGCCCGAGGTCACCGACATGGTGATCAACCGGATCATCGACAACGCCTCGGTGGCCATCGCCTCGCTGAACCGGGCACCCATCGTCGCAGCCCGCGCCCAAGCCCTGACCCACGCACCCTCGGCCAACGGCAAGGGCGCCGCGGTGTTCGGTATCACCGAGCAGGCCTCCCCCGAGTGGGCTGCCTGGGCCAACGGCGTGGCTGTCCGCGAACTGGACTACCACGACACCTTCCTGGCCGCGGACTACTCCCACCCGGGAGATAACATCCCGCCGATCCTGGCCGTGGCCCAGCACGTCGGCTCCAACGGCGCGGACCTGGTCCGTGCCATCGCCACGGGTTATGAGATCCAGGTGAACCTGGTCAAGGCCATCTGCCTGCACAAGCACAAGATCGACCACGTCGCACACCTCGGCCCCTCCGCCGCCGCCGGCATCGGCACCCTGCTTGGCCTCGACGTGGAGACCATCTTCCAGTCCGTGGGCCAGGCCCTGCACACCACCACCGCCACCCGGCAGTCCCGCAAGGGCGAAATCTCCACCTGGAAAGCCCACGCCCCGGCCTTCGCAGGCAAAATGGCCGTCGAAGCCGTGGACCGCTCCATGCGCGGCCAGACCTCCCCCGTGCCGATCTACGAAGGCGAAGACGGCGTGATCGCCTGGATGCTGGACGGCCCCGACGCTTCCTATGAAGTCCCGCTGCCGCTGCCCGGTGAAGCCAAGCGCGCCATCCTGGACACGTACACCAAGGAACACTCCGCCGAGTACCAGGCCCAGGCCTGGATCGACCTCGCCCGCAAACTCCACAAGGAACACCCCGAAACCACGGACCCGGCCAACGTGGCGTCGGTGCTGATTAAGACCAGCCACCACACCCACTACGTGATCGGCTCCGGCGCGAACGACCCCCAGAAGTACTCTCCCACCGCGTCCCGCGAAACCCTGGACCACTCCATCCCGTACATTTTCACCGTCGCGTTGCAGGACGGTGCCTGGCACCACGTTCACTCCTACGCCCCGGAACGCGCAGCACGTCCGGACACCGTGGAACTCTGGCACAAGGTCACCACGGTCGAAGACCCCGAATGGACCCGCCGCTACCACTCGTTGGATATCGCTGAAAAGGCCTTCGGCGGGTCCGTTGAAATTACCCTCAACGACGGCACTGTGATTACCGATGAGATCGCCGTCGCGGACGCCCACCCGCTCGGTGCCCGGCCGTTCGCCCGCGAGCAATACATCAACAAGTTCCGCACGCTTGCTGCTGGTTTGGTGGAGGAAGCCGAAATCGAAAGGTTCCTCACCGCCGTCGAACGCGTCACCGAACTCGGCGCCGGTGAACTGGGCCAGCTGAACATCACCGCCGCTCCTGGCGTGATCGACCTCGCCGCCGCTCCGAAGGGGCTGTTCTAAATGCTGTACTCCAAAACCACTCCGGAACAGAAGCGGGTCAAGCTGCGGGAGCTGCTGGCCTCCGGGACCGTGCAGCAGTTCCCCGGCGCGTTCAACCCGCTCTCGGCACGCCTGATCGAGGAGAAGGGCTTCGCCGGGGTCTACATCTCCGGCGCCGTCCTGGCCAACGACCTCGGCCTCCCGGACATCGGCCTCACCACCCTGACCGAGGTAGCGACCCGTGCCGGGCAGATCGCCCGCATGACCGACCTGCCGTCCTTGGTGGACGCAGACACCGGTTTTGGTGAGCCCATGAACGTTGCCCGCACCATCCAGGAACTCGAAAACGCAGGCCTGGCCGGTTGCCACATCGAGGACCAGTTCAACCCGAAACGCTGCGGCCACCTTGACGGCAAGAACGTGGTGGACATCGACACCGCCACCAAACGCATCCGCGCCGCAGCAGATGCCCGCCGGGACCCGAACTTCCTCATCATGGCCCGCACCGACATCCGCGCAGTCGATGGAATCCAAGCTGCGCAGGACCGAGCCAAAGCACTCGTAGACGCCGGCGCCAACGCGATCTTCCCCGAAGCCATGCAGGACCTGGACGAGTTCCAGGCCATCCGCGACGCCGTGGACGTGCCCATCCTGGCCAACATGACTGAGTTCGGCAAAAGCGAACTCTTCACCGTGGCGCAACTCCAAAGCGTCGGCGTGAACATGGTCATCTACCCCGTTACCCTCCTCCGCATTGCCATGGGCGCTGCAGAGCGTACTCTGGAATCGATCAAGGCTGCGGGGACCCAGGAAGCGCAAGTGGAAAACATGCTCACGCGTGCGCGCCTCTATGAGCTCGTTGACTACGAGGCTTACAACCAATTCGATACCGGCGTATTCAACTTTCAGGTTCCTGGCGTCCGCTAGGTTCCGGATTCATCAAGGGGAACGCAGGCATGCCGGATCTCCCGGCGCGCCTGCTCTATGAACGAAGGAGTTCAGCGTGGTAGCTGAAGACATCAAAAAGGGCTTGGCCGGCGTCGTGGTGGACTACACCGCGGTCTCGAAGGTCAACCCGGACACCAACTCCCTGCTCTACCGCGGGTATCCGGTCCAGGAACTGGCCGCCAAGTGCAGCTTCGAAGAAGTCGCCTACCTGCTGTGGAATGGCGAGCTGCCCAACGAAACCGAGCTGGCTGAATTCACGGCCCGGGAACGCGCCGGCCGTGCCCTGGACCCAGTGGTCAAGACCGTCATCGATGCCTTGCCCACCACCGCCCACCCCATGGACGTCTGCCGCACGGCAGCATCAGTGCTGGGCGCCCGGCACGAACTGGCTGAAGACTCCTCGCCGGAAGCGAACATGAAGAAGGCAATCGACCTCTGGGCTGCCATGCCCGCAGTGGTTGCCTACGACCAGCGCCGCCGCCGCGGCCAGGACGCCATTGAAGCCCGCCAGGACCTGGACTACTCGGCCAACTTCCTCTGGATGACCTTCGGGGAAGAGCAGGCCCCCGAGGTGGTGGAGGCGTTCAACGTCTCCATGATCCTGTACGCCGAGCACTCCTTCAACGCCTCAACCTTCACCGCACGCGTGGTCACCTCCACGCTCTCGGACCTGCACTCGGCTGTCACCGCAGCCATCGGCGCATTGAAGGGCCCGCTGCACGGCGGCGCCAACGAAGCCGTCATGCACACCTTTGACGAGATCGGCATCCGCAGCGAAGAATCCCTCGAAGAAGCCGCCACCCGAGCCAAGGCATGGATGGAAGACGCCCTGGCCCAAAAGAAGAAAGTCATGGGCTTCGGACACCGCGTCTACAAGCACGGCGACTCCCGCGTGCCCACCATGAAAGCCGCCCTGGACAAGATGATCGCCCACTACGGCCGGCCAGAACTCCTGGGGCTCTACAACGGGCTGGAACAGGCCATGGACGAGGCCAAGGCCATCAAGCCGAACCTCGACTACCCCGCCGGCCCCACGTACCACCTCATGGGCTTCGACACCCAGACGTTCACCCCGCTGTTCGTCGCCAGCCGCATCACCGGCTGGACCGCCCACATCATGGAACAAGTAGCATCCAACTCCCTCATCCGTCCCTTGAGCGAATACAACGGACCCGAAGAACGGCACGTGCCCTAACGCCGCCCGACTCCCAAGAGACGCACGACGCCGGTCCGGTCACCGAAAGGTGACCGGACCGGCGTCGTAATCCCTTGAAATTCTTTACTACGGGCGGGGCTCCACCCAGTCCATGGTGTGGACATCGGCCACATTCTCATTATCTGCCGCCAAAGCCACCCTGACGGCGATGCGCTGACCGGCAATCATGGCCGGGAGCCAGTGTTCAGCGTCGGCCCACATCCTGTCCACGGGAAGCTTCGCAACCGGGAACCACTCGGGGGCAATCTCCTCACTTTCCGACGGCTCCCCCTCCCAATCACGGGTCAGGAAGACAGTAGTGGCCATGTTCCACTCAGGCCTTGCCGGGAAGACAAAGTCAACAGTGCCCGCTGGAATCAGGTCCTCGGCCCGCACCACCACGTTGATCTCCTCCATGACTTCACGGCAGGCAGCCTCCGAGGCGGTCTCCCCCAGCTCAACGTGCCCGCCGACGCCCACCACCTTGCCCAAGCCAAAACCGGTCTTCTTGGTACCGAGCAGGACATGTTCACCGCCGGCGCCGTCGCGGAGGAGGAAGCACAAAGTCACATGGGCTGCAGTCATGCTGCCTACCTTAACCTGATCTCCCCTGCTCCTGCCCGCCATTGCTACAGTGAGCCCATGACAGAAGGTGGGGGTGACGGGCGCGCCGCTGCAGCCGCCGTCGAATACGACTCAGAGCGGCCGACCATCAAAGATGGCAAGGGCGAGGGGGTCGCTGCCAAACCTGTTGGGAACCACACGCCGGAACGGGACGCCTGGCTCCCCCGCTGGCTCGTGTCGCATCCCCTGTACGCGGGATGGGCCTGGACCCTGGTGTGGGCCGGACTCATCGTTCTGGATGAAGTGGTGGACCTGGCCGGATGGACCTGGTATCTGCTGGTACTGGTGGCTGCCTTGCCCACGTTGGTCTCCACGCTGGTGGTACTGCACGCCACACCGCGCAGCCACCTCAGGGCAGTGGACGCAACCGTCCTGGGTCACTTCTTTGTTCGATTCCTGGCGCTGGTGGCTGCGTTCATGGTGTGGGCCGCCTCCGTGGTGATGAGTGCTTCGATCTCCACCACCATCCAAACGGTGATCGGCGATTCCGAAAAGGAAGTCACGGCGCTGGGCTTCAACCTCATGCTGGCAGCTGTTCCGCTGGTGCTCTCCATCCTGTGGATGGCCTTCATCGTGCGCTGTGCATGGTTCCTGCGCCGGCTTCGCGGCTGGCGGCAGGTGCCTGAGAAGACGCGGGTTCCAAAAAAGTTCCTCAAGGGACGGCCCCGGCTCAAACGTGTGGTGGTGGGCCTGGCCCATCCCGGCCTGCTGCTGGTGGCGGGCCTTGGGACATCGCTGTTGGCACTCTTTGTTGATGCCGTGGAGTTGACGCTGGACGTGCTCGGGTAGTCAGGCGTCCCGGTTATCCCAGTGCCCGCGGATGCGCTGCCGCGTAGACCTCGCGGAGCGTGTCTGCAGTGACCAGGGTGTACACCTGGGTGGTGGTCACCGATGCGTGGCCCAACAATTCCTGCACCACCCTGACATCCGCCCCGCCCTCCAGGAGGTGGGTGGCGAAGGAATGCCGCAGCGTGTGCGGCGAAACGTCCTTGGTGATGTTGGCTTTCTCAGCCGCCGCCTTGAGGATGGTCCAAGCGCTCTGCCTGCTGATCCGGCCCCCGCGGGCGTTAAGGAAAAGGGCCGGAGTACCTTTGCCCTTGGACGCCAGGAGTGGCCTGCCGCGGACCACGTAAGCTCCCACAGCGCGGGCACCGTAGGACCCCAAAGGGACCAGCCGCTCCTTTGAACCCTTACCGAAGAGCCTCACGATCGCCGGGTCACCGCCGGCGTCCTCGAGGGAGACATCATCTACATCCAGGCCGACGGCCTCGCTGATGCGGGCACCGGTGGAGTAGAGGAATTCCAGGAGCGCACGGTCGCGGAGTCCGGTGGCGGTGTCCGACCCCGCAGCTTCCAGGATGCGCGTCACTTCGCCGACGCTGATGGCTTTCGGAAGCCGTTTGCCCGGCATGGGTGGGTGAACATCACTGGCGGGGTCCGCCGTCGTTGTTCCTTCCAACGCCCAAAACTTATGGAGGCCACGGACCGCCACCACGGTTCGTGCAGCAGAGCGGACACCCAGGACGGCTGCGCCATCGCTTCCATCGGACAAAGCCTGCACGAAGCCGGTCACGTGATGACGGGTAATGTCCACGGGCCGTTGCACTCCCTTGGTGCTCAGGAAATTGGAGTACCGTGCCAGATCCCTGCGATATGCGGCAAGGGTGTTCGCCGCGAGGCCGCGCTCCACCCCCACATGCTGCAGGTAGTCAGTGACTGCCCGCTCAATGCCGTTGGGAGTCCGGGTGGCGACTTCTGCCATACTCAGCGCTGGCTCGGATGTGCCGGCCAGGGCGCATTGGCTGGACGAAGGCTGGTGAAGCCATCAGCCTTCGCAGCAGCGGCAGCAAGGATGCCCAGCACCGCCGACGGATTATGCAGGCGTCCTTCCAGCACAGCTTGCACGGCGTCTTCGAGCGGTACCCAATGCAGCTCAATTTCGGCTTCTTCATCAGTGCGGACATGCCGGTCCGCTACCGGAACGTCGCTGAGGCCACGTGCCAAATAGATCCGGACTGCCTCGCTGGATGAACCCGGTGAGTTGAAGAAATCCACAAGCACGTTCCACGTAGCCGCCTCGAGGTCAGCTTCCTCGGCCAATTCGCGGGCAGCGCCCACCACGAAGTCCTCACCCTCGACGTCCAACAAGCCGGCCGGGATCTCCCACAGATCCATGCCGACAGGATGCCGGTATTGCTTGAGCAACAGGATCTCGCCGTCCACGTTCATCGGCAGTACTGCTACAGCGCCGGGGTGGTCGATGTAGTCGCGAACCAAAGTGTCAGTGCCGTCGCTCAGCTGGAAGGAATCGCTGACCACGTCCCAGATGCGGCCCTCGTACACCTTGCTGGTAGACAAAAGACGGCGCGGGCTCGGCATGTCCGAAACCTGCCTTGATGTGCGGGGGGCTTCAGAAATACCGGGCATCGCGCCGTCCTTCGTTAGTACTTGTGTTTACTTGGCAGCAACCGTGCGGGCACCGGGCTTGGTGGCCACAGGGGCACCTTCACGACGCTCCAAGGCAGCCTTGACCAATCCTGCGAACAGCGGGTGCGGGCGCGTCGGACGCGAGCTGAGCTCCGGGTGCGCCTGAGTTGCCACGTAGTACGGGTGCACCTCGCGGGGAAGCTCCACGTACTCCACCAGCTTGCCGTCAGGAGAGGTCCCGGAGAACACCAGGCCCTCTGCTGCGATCTGGTCGCGGTACTTGTTGTTGACCTCGTACCGGTGACGGTGACGTTCGCTGACCGTGGTGGTGCCGTAGGTTTCGGCGATGACCGAGCCCTCGTCCAGCTTGGCTTCGTAGAGGCCCAGGCGCATGGTGCCGCCGAGGTCTCCCTTGCCTTCCACGATGTCCAGCTGCTCTTCCATGGTGGCGATCACCGGGTACTTCGAATCCGGCTCGAACTCGCTGGAGGAAGCACCTTCAAGGCCCACGACGTTGCGGGCGTACTCGATCACCATGCACTGGAGGCCGAGGCACAGGCCCAGGACCGGGAGCTTGGTCTCACGAGCGAACTTCAACGCACCGAGCTTGCCTTCGAGGCCACGGATACCGAAGCCACCGGGCACGCAGATAGCGTCCACACCGGCCAGTGCCTTGGTGGCCCCTGCAAGGGTTTCACACTCATCGGAAGGGACCCAACGGATCTTGACCTTGGCTTCGTTGGCGAAGCCGCCGGCTCGGAGTGCCTCGGTCACGGACAGGTAAGCATCGGGGAGGTCGATGTACTTGCCCACCAAGGCAACTTCGACCTCGTGCTTGGGGTTGTGGACGGCTTCGAGCAGCTTGTCCCACTTGCTCCAGTCAACATCCTTGAACGGCAGGTCCAAGGCACGGACGATGTAGGAATCCAGGCCCTGTGAGTGCAGGGTCTTGGGGATGTCGTAGATGCTGGGGGCGTCAGCGGCATTGACCACGGCGTCGATGTCGACGTCGCACATACGGCCGATCTTCTCGCGCATGGCCTCGGGAACTTCGCGGTCCGAACGGATCACGATCGCTTCCGGCTGGATACCGATGGAGCGAAGGGCGGCCACGGAGTGCTGCGTGGGCTTGGTCTTCAGTTCCTGCGAAGGACCGATGTAAGGGACCAGCGAAACGTGCAGGAAGAAAACGTTGTTCCGGCCAACATCCTGGCGGACCTGGCGGGCCGACTCCAGGAACGGCTGGGACTCGATGTCACCCACCGTGCCACCGATCTCGGTGATGATGACGTCCGGTGCGTTCTTGCCCTCGGCAGGAAGGCGCATGCGGCGCTTGATTTCATCAGTGATGTGCGGAATGACCTGGACAGTGTCTCCGAGGTATTCGCCACGACGTTCCTTGGCGATCACCGTCGAGTAGATCTGGCCCGTTGTGACGTTGGCCGAACCTTCGAGGTTTTCATCGAGGAAGCGCTCGTAGTGTCCGATATCGAGGTCGGTTTCGGCGCCGTCATCCGTCACGAATACTTCACCGTGCTGGAAGGGGTTCATCGTGCCCGGATCCACGTTCAGATAGGGATCGAGCTTCTGCATTGTTACAGACAGACCGCGTGCCCGCAGCAGGTGGCCGAGGCTGGAAGCCGTCAGACCCTTACCGAGCGAGGACGCCACACCACCGGTGACGAAGATGTGTTTGGTCGTCTTGGACGAGCCCGGGAACCGGGAATTTACACGGGAATTTGATCGCTGCACCACGGAATTCGAGCTTATCATCAATTACGCCTTCCAAGCGTCCGTTCGGATTCCCCAAATGGTCAATGGTTGCTCACCACCGCATTCCAAGCAAGAGCCGCGCGGGATTTGGTGTGCCAATGTGATGGTGCTCCCACTTGCCTTGGCCCTTCCAGCCATGGACTAAGCGCGCTGCGGCAGCAGCTTCGCGTCGTCGAGCAATTCCTGTGCGTGGGCCTGTGCCGACTCGGAGTCCTCTTGGCCGGCCAGCATGCGGGCCAACTCCTTGACACGCTCATCGTCGCTGAGGAGCTGGACATCGCTGGAGGTGAAACCGGTGGTGGTTTTCCCGTCAGCTCCGCGCACGGACGTTTTTGTCACGCGGATGTGCTGATCGGCGAACGCAGCAACCTGCGGCAAGTGCGTCACCACCAGCACCTGTACATGCCGGGCCAGCATGGCAAGCCTCCGGCCGATTTCGACGGCGGCCCTTCCGCCCACGCCGGCGTCCACCTCATCGAACACGAACGTCGGGACGGGATCCACGGCGGCCAGCACCACTTCGATGGCCAACATCACCCGGGACAGCTCACCGCCGGAGGCGCCCTTGCCCAACGGCCGCGCCGGAGCCCCGGAGTGCGGCTGGAGGAGGAAGGCGATCTCATCGGTGCCCCAAGGGCCCAAGGATCCACTGCCGTCGACCTCAATGACCAACGTGGCGTCAGCCATCGCCAAGGCCTTGAGCTCAGCGCTGACGCGTCCTGAAAGATCCTTGGCCGCCTTGAGCCGGGCTTTGGAGATGGCCGCTGCTTGCTTGCGAAGAGTGGCTTCCGTAGAAGCAACCTCGGCGTCAAGGGATTCAATGCGGCTGGAGTCGTCTTGCAGCTCATCAAGCCGGGTCCGGCCGGCAGCCGCCCACTCCAGCACCTCGTCAATGCTGGGAGCGTACTTGCGGATCAGTTTGGCAAGGGCTGCCCGGCGTTCCTCGATTTCGGAGAGCCGCTCCGGGCCCTCCGTGTCCAAAGCGGCCTGGTAACTGGACAGCTCCGTTGCAATGTCGTTGAGAAGGAACCCCACCTCGGCGAGCCGGGCAGCGGCGGACCGCAGCTCTTCATCGTGCTCGGCAACATGCTCCAAAGTGCGCTTGGCGGCGTCCACCATGGTGGTTGCGTCGCCGGCATCCCCGAACTCCTCCGCAATAAGCGACTCATGGGCAGCGGCCGCCGCCAGCCTGAGCTCTTCGACGTTAGCGAGTTTCACGGCCTCGGCCTTGAGTGTCTCGTCTTCGCCCGGCTGGGGATCAACCTCATCAATTTCCTTGAGGGCGGCGTCCAGGGACTCCGCTTCGCGCAGGCGCCCACGGGCTTCACTGCGCAATGTTTCAAGTTCTGATTGGATGTTTTTCCAGTGGCTGTAGAGCTCCTGGTACTCCCCCAGCGTTTTGGCCAGGGGCGCTCCGGCAAACCGGTCCAGGGCATGCCGCTGTGCCGTGGCGCTCTTCAGCCGGATCTGGTCCGACTGTCCATGGACCACCACCAGGCTTTCGCCCAGCTCCGCCAGGACCCCCACAGGTGCCGCCCGACCCCCAACGTAGGCACGGCTGCGGCCATCGGCACCCACGGTGCGAGCGAGCAGCAGCTCTGCCACGCCGTCGAACTCTTCGGCCTCGCCACCGGCCTCCTTGGCGCGTTCCACGGCGCTGTGCGTGGGATCGAGCTTCAGCACCGCCTCGGCCGACGCCGATTTGGCCCCGCTGCGCACGGCGCCTGCATCTGACCGGGCACCCAAAAGGAGCCCGACGGCGGTCACCACCATGGTCTTGCCGGCACCGGTTTCGCCGGTGACAACGCTCAGGCCAGGGCCCAGCGGCAGTGCGGCATCGGTAATGACGCCGAGGTCACGGATTCGGAGTTCTTCAAGCATGGTTCACTTCGCATTCGTGGGGTCGGAAGGGTCACCGTCCCGGGGACCGTCTACATCCCGCGGACTGCCTATATCCCGGGGACTGGGCAACGGAGCCGGTGAAAGGGTGCGGATAACCGGAATCGGGCCGGTGTGGACTTCCCCGCTCCGGGGAGCAGGTCCACGCCAACCATGGATGGGTAGTTCGAACTTTCTCACCAGCCGGGCGGAGAAAGGTGTCTTGTGGGTACGTGCCAGGCGCACCGGAGTGGCCGAACGCGTCACCTCGACACGTGCGCCAGGAGGAAGGTCCACAGAACGCCGTCCATCGCACCACAGGACGCCAAGGGCTTCTGTCCGGTTCATGATTTCCACGGCCAGCTTGGACCTGGGAGAGACAACCAAAGGCTTGGCAAAGAGGGCATGGGCACTGATCGGAACGATCACCAAGGCCTCCACTTCCGGCCAGACTACTGGCCCTCCCGAAGAGAAGGCGTATGCAGTGGAACCCGTGGGGGTTGCCAGGACCACACCGTCACAACCGAAGGACGTCAACGGACGTTCGTCGACTTCCGTGACCACTTCGAGCATGCGTTCGCGGTTGGCTTTTTCAATAGCGGCCTCGTTCAATGCCCACGTGTGCCAGATCTTTTGGCCCTTGACCCAGACCTGGACATCGATGGTCATACGTTCCTCCACCGTGTACTGCCGGCTGGCGATCCATTCGACCGTCTGCGCCAAATCCGCGCGTTCGCTCTCGGCAAGGAAACCCACGTGCCCCAGGTTCACGCCCAACAGCGGGACGTCCACCTCACGGACCAGTTCCGCGGCCCTCAAGATGGTTCCATCCCCGCCCAGGACCATCACCAACTCCACGTCCTCCAAGTTGACGTGGTCATTCAGGATCTCAATGGGTGTGTCCAAAGCACCGAAAAAACTCTCGATATCGGCGAGTTCGGACTTCTGCAGCACAGGAACCAATCCGGAGGAATGCAGTTGCGTACAGGCATCCCACGCTGCGCGGAGCGATTCTTCCCGCCCTGTGTGGGCAAGGACAAGTACACGCCTGCTCATCGGGTTCTGCTTTCTAGTGGTTTGGCCAGAGTTTCTTGATCAACGCAGCAACGTCCCCGTCCCGCTCTTCGATCTTAGGCAACAGCGCGGACATCCCGCGCTTCATCCACAGGAAGTATTCAACATTTCCGTCTTGACCCGGCAGCGGACTGGCGGCGATGTCCATCAGGACGAGCCCGGCATCCACCGCAGCACGGGCAACCTGGGCAACCGCCCGGCGTCGTTCATGATCTGAAGAAACCACCCCGGTCCGGCTCAGCCTCTCCTTGCCCACTTCGAATTGTGGCTTGACCATCAGGACCAGGTCGCCGCCCGGTTCCGTGCATTGTGCGAGCGGCCAAAGGACCAGAGTCAAGGAAATGAAGGACAAGTCAGCCACCGTCAGGCTGACGGGCCCGCCGATCTGCTCCGGCGCCATGTACCTGACGTTCATGCCCTCATGGACATCTACCCGGGGATCGTCCCGCAGGTGTGGCACCAGCTGGCCGTGTCCCACATCCACCGCCACGACGTGTGCCGCACCCTGCCGCAGCAGGACGTCGGTGAAACCTCCCGTGGAGGCACCGGCGTCGAGGCACCGCTTCCCTGAAACCAGGACGTCGGGAAACGCCTCCAGCGCGCCGGCCAACTTATGTCCGGCACGGCTCACGTAAATGTCCTCCAAATGGGCCTCCACGGTCAAGTCCGTTGTGGTGTCCACTTGGAGGGCAGCCTTGGCAAGGACACTCCCTGCGGAGCTCACTTTGCCATCGCTGATGAGCTTTGCTGCGTGGGTTCGGGACCGCGCCAACCCCCGGGTGACGAGTTCCTGGTCGAGTCGGGCCATATGTCAGCTATCGCCTTCCGGGCGGGGAGAGGATTGTCGCGGAGCAGGGAGGCCGGGTTCTGTCTCCAGGGCCTCAAGCAAGGAGTCGTGAATCATGGTGAACAGGTCACCGTGATCTGCCGCCGGCGTTGCCGGCACGGTATCCAGGAGACCTAATGCCCTGTCAACCAGGGGATCACCCGTGGGAGCCGCTGCGTCGGGCCATTGAACCTCCGGACCCGCGGGTTCAAGATCCTCATGGATGGGGCTCCCGGGCACGGGGTTTCCAGAGGCGGAGCTCCCGGGCACGGGGCTCTCATGCATGGGGTCGGAAGCCGAAACGTTGTGGGGCTGGATCATCGCACCAGTCTAGTGAGTTCGCCATTCCAGCTGCGGCGCCCGGGCCACGGTGGTATCGGGAACTTCCGCCCACCACGCCGCGCAAGCTGCCCGCCAGGCATCGAGGTCGCCCTCGTCACCTGTCACCGTAACG
This sequence comes from Arthrobacter sp. R3-55, assembly GCF_054161505.1. Classification (NCBI taxonomy): domain Bacteria; kingdom Bacillati; phylum Actinomycetota; class Actinomycetes; order Micrococcales; family Micrococcaceae; genus Arthrobacter; species Arthrobacter sp. R3-55. The sequence continues at coordinate 2,980,275 of NZ_CP096423.1, forward strand.
GTTCCGTCCCCGGCAACAGCCGACGCTGCGCCGCAGCGGAACGTCCCGCCGTCGTTGTTGACTACCGGATACGGGGCATAAAGGCCCTCGAGATCCGCCAGCAGGTAGTTGGGGCGTTCGTCGGTTTTGGCAGCCAGGATGGTGTGGGTTGTATCGACCCCGGTGAGGACTGCCGCCGTCGCAAATCCTGCGCGGTTGCCGCCGAGGATGTCGGTGTCCAAACGGTCGCCCACAACCAAGGGACGATCAGCACCAAGCCGCTTCGCGGCTGCGTGGAACAGCGGCGCTTCAGGCTTGCCGGCCACCAACGGAGTCTTTCCTGTCGCAGCCGCCACTGCGGCAACCAACGTGCCGTTTCCCGGAGCCATACCCCGGGCCTGCGGAATGGACATGTCGGTGTTCGTGGCAAACCACATGGCTCCCCCGGCCACTACATACGATGCCTCCGCCAAATCCTTCCAACCGATCTCCGGATTGAAACCCTGGACCACGGCAACCGGTGATTCCGCGGCACTATGCACCGGTTTGAGCCCCACCAACTCAATCTCATGAGCCAGAGCCGCACTGCCCGTGATGAGCACATGCGCCCCCGCAGGCAGCATGGAAGCCAAAAGCTCCCCTGCTGCCTGGGAGGAACTGACCACTTGATGGTCCTCCGCAGGCGCACCCAGCTCACGCAGGTGCGCCGCGACCTGGGCCGGGGTGCGGGAAGCATTGTTGGTCACATAGCCAAGGCCTACGCCTACGGTCTCGAGACGCTGCAATGCCTCCACGGCCCCCGGGATGGCGTGCGGTCCTGCATAGACCACACCATCCAGATCCGAAAGGACAGCATCAAAGGATGAGATCAGTGAATCAGCCATGCTGGGAGTCGGTGCCCTGGTTCTCGGCGTCTTCTTCCTTGGCTTCGGCTTCTTCATCAGCCTCTGCCGAATCGATGTCCGACTCAGCGTCATCGGATTCGAAGTAGTCAGATTCCGCGTCATCCAGCTCAACGTCAGCATGCTCAACGTCAGCCGCTGCGGCTTCCGCGATGACCGTTTCCGTTTCAGGCCGAACGACGTCGGACTCCGCAGCCGGCTTGACGAAGCGCGGCTTGCGCGCGGCTGCTTCCTCTTGCTCGTCCCATCCGAGGTCAAGGATCTCCGGCTCAGCGAAATCGCCGACACCCAAGGCATTCTCAGCCACCAAGGCCTGGCGTGCCCACTTGTCCGCTTCCTCCGTGCGACCCACAGCCGTGAGCGCTTCAGCGTAGGCACGGAACAATCGCGGGCTGTAGGAGAAAGCCCGGTTAATGTCCAGCTGAGGAATTTCCAGCTCGGTGACAGCGGCATCAAACTGCTTGAGATCCGCACGCGCACCGGACGCCACCATGGCAAGCTCCACCTTGCCCGGAGCGTCGAGATCCTGGGCCTCAGGAGAGCGGACCATATCCAACGCACGGTCCGGACGTCCGAGCCCACGCTCGCAATCGGCCATCACAGGAAGGTGCACATTGGAGCCGCTGATTCGACGGTACGTGCGGAATTCACGCAGTGCTTCGCCGTAGTGGCCTGCAGCGTAGGCCGTGAGGCCCACTGCCTCGCGGACAACCGAGAGACGGCCGCCGCGACGGCTTGCAGCCAGAGCGTGCTGGAAAGCCAGCTCGGGCTCAATATCAATCAGGCGGCCTGCCATGACCAAGTGCTTGGCGACCCAGCCCGCGCTCTGCTCTTCAAGAGTCTTGATCTGGTGGCCCGTAGCGCGGTCGAGTTCCTTGCCTGTGACATCCTCGTCGATCTCGGGAGAACGTTCGCGGTCCGGACGGTTGGAGCTGCGGATGTCCTTGGCGTTGGGAACCCTTGCCGGACGCTCTTCCCATGAGTTGCCGCGGTCGCTGCGATCACGGTCTCCACCGAAGGAACGACGCTCACCATCACGGGCCGGACGGTCACCATAGGGCTTACGGTCACGGTCGCCGAACGGCTTGCGCTCACCACGGTCGTTGTTGAACGGGCGACGGTCATCGTTGTCGCGACGGGGGCCGTCGAAGTTCCGCGGACCGCGCTCGGGACGGTCACCGAACGGCTTACGCTCACCACGGTCGTTGTTGAACGGGCGACGCTCACCATCACGAGCCGGACGGTCACCGAACGGCTTACGCTCACCACGGTCGTTGTTGAACGGACGACGCTCACCATCACGGGCCGGACGGTCACCAAACGGCTTACGCTCACCACGGTCGTTGTTGAACGGGCGACGGTCATCGTTGTCGCGACGGGGGCCGTCGAAGTTCCGCGGGCCGCGCTCTGGACGGTCGCCGAACGGCTTCCGCTCACCACGGTCGTTGTTGAACGGACGACGCTCACCATCACGGGCCGGACGGTCACCAAACGGCTTACGCTCACCACGGTCGTTGTTGAACGGGCGACGGTCATCGTTGTCGCGACGGGGGCCGTCGAAGTTCCGCGGGCCGCGCTCTGGACGGTCGCCGAACGGCTTCCGCTCACCACGGTCGTTGTTGAACGGACGACGCTCACCATCACGGGCCGGACGGTCACCAAACGGCTTACGGTCACCACGGTCGTTGTTGAACGGGCGACGGTCATCGTTGTCGCGACGGGGGCCGTCGAAGTTCCGCGGGCCGCGCTCTGGGCGGTCGCCGAACGGCTTACGCTCACCGCGGTCGTTGTTGAACGGACGACGCTCACCATCACGGGCCGGACGGTCGTTGCCGTCTCGGTTCTCCCTGGATCGGAACCCGCGAGGATCCCCGCCCGAGTTGTTGTTGGGGCGGTACGAACCGCGATCGTCGCGATTGCCCCCGAAGTTTCCGCGATTGCCGCCGCGATTGCCGCCGTTGTGCTCAGCCATGGTGGATTCCTCCTGTTGCGAGCCGACCACTGGCGCGTGCGTAGTCGCTCATAACCCTTATTTCGTTGTCACGCCGCCGGGAGCACTCAGCTACCGACTCGTATGTCTTATGCAATTCTATTCGACACCGCCACAGCCGCCGAACGCGTCAAGCCCACTGACGGCCTTCCGTGGCAAGTCTCACAGCACTTCAGACCCGACAGTTCTGGGTGGCGTCCTGCCCCCAAGGTGAACAGATGCTTAGGGCTGGTTTGTGTGATTCGGTGCCGGCTGGTGTGTGGTGGTTAAAGGGGAAGAGCCCCGACCTGTGGTCGGGGCTCTTGCCTTAATGGTTGTCCGGCGGTGTCCTACTCTCCCACACCCTCCCGGGTGCAGTACCATCGGCGCTGTGGGTCTTAGCTTCCGGGTTCGGAATGGGACCGGGCGTTTCCCCCACGCTATGACCGCCGTAACTCTGTTACCCGTCCCGGTCCACCAAAACCCTGTTGGGGGTGTGGTTTTCCTGGGTGGGAAGTTTGGTTACAACTGTGGTGCTTGGTTGTTATGTAGTTGTTTGGTTCCGGCAACCCGTGGCGGGTTGTTGTTCGGGAACCACATAGTGGACGCGTGCAGTGTGTTGTGTGGTGTAAGTTGTTGGCCTATTAGTACCGGTCAGCTTCACGAGTCTTTAGTCCTCGCTTCCACATCCGGCCTATCAACCCAGTGGTCTGGCTGGGGGCCTCTCACACATAAATGTGTATGGAAATCTCATCTTGAAGCGAGCTTCCCGCTTAGATGCTTTCAGCGGTTATCCCATCCGAACGTAGCTAATCAGCGATGCACTTGGCAGTACAACTGACACACCAGAGGTTCGTCCGTCCCGGTCCTCTCGTACTAAGGACAGCCCTTCTCAAATTTCCTGCGCGCGCAGCGGATAGGGACCGAACTGTCTCACGACGTTCTAAACCCAGCTCGCGTACCGCTTTAATGGGCGAACAGCCCAACCCTTGGGACCTACTCCAGCCCCAGGATGCGACGAGCCGACATCGAGGTGCCAAACCATGCCGTCGATATGGACTCTTGGGCAAGATCAGCCTGTTATCCCCGAGGTACCTTTTATCCGTTGAGCGACGGCCATTCCACAATGTGCCGCCGGATCACTAGTCCCGACTTTCGTCCCTGCTTGAGATGTCTCTCTCACAGTCAAGCTCCCTTGTGCACTTACACTCGACACCTGATTGCCAACCAGGCTGAGGGAACCTTTGGGCGCCTCCGTTACTTTTTAGGAGGCAACCGCCCCAGTTAAACTACCCATCAGGCACTGTCCCTGACCCGGATCACGGGCCGAAGTTAGATGTCCAAAGTGACCAGAGTGGTATTTCAACGATGACTCCACCCGAACTGGCGTCCGGGTTTCAACGTCTCCCACCTATCCTACACAAGCCACTCCGAACACCAATACCAAACTATAGTAAAGGTCTCGGGGTCTTTCCGTCCTGCTGCGCGTAACGAGCATCTTTACTCGTACTGCAATTTCGCCGAGTTTATGGTTGAGACAGCGGGGAAGTCGTTACTCCATTCGTGCAGGTCGGAACTTACCCGACAAGGAATTTCGCTACCTTAGGATGGTTATAGTTACCACCGCCGTTTACTGGGGCTTAAATTCTCAGCTTCGCCCGCAAGGGGCTAACCGGTCCTCTTAACCTTCCAGCACCGGGCAGGAGTCAGTCCGTATACATCGTCTTGCGACTTCGCACGGACCTGTGTTTTTAGTAAACAGTCGCTTCCCCCTGGTCTCTGCGGCCCACACCCGCTCACGGAGAGCAAGTCTCCATCACGGGGCAGGCCCCCCTTCTCCCGAAGTTACGGGGGCATTTTGCCGAGTTCCTTAACCATAATTCTCTCGATCGCCTTGGTATTCTCTACCTGATCACCTGTGTCGGTTTGGGGTACGGGCGGCTAAAACCTCGCGTCGATGCTTTTCTAGGCAGCATAGGATCACCGGATCCCCCCAAACGGGAGTCCCATCAGATCTCAGGCACGTGCTCGAAGCACACAGGAACGGATTTGCCTATCCCTGACCCTACATCCTTAGACCGGGGCAACCATCGCCCGGCCCGGCTACCTTCCTGCGTCACACCTGTTAATACGCTTACCTCCCGGGATCAGGTCCCGCGCTCGGCCAAAACCCACAACACCACAAGGGTGAGCGGGCAGGCTCCGGGCGGTTAGTATCCCCCGCTTGGCATGGGCGGTTTTTCGCCGGTACGGGAATATCAACCCGTTGTCCATCGACTACGCCTGTCGGCCTCGCCTTAGGTCCCGACTTACCCAGGGCAGATTAGCTTGACCCTGGAACCCTTGATCATTCGGCGGACGGGTTTCTCACCCGTCTTTCGCTACTCATGCCTGCATTCTCACTCGTGTAGGCTCCACCGCTGGTTTACACCGCGACTTCACTGCCCACACGACGCTCCCCTACCACTCCACACCCCTGAACCACGAAGGCTAGGGCAATGTGTGAAATCCACAACTTCGGCGGTGTACTTGAGCCCCGCTACATTGTCGGCGCGGAATCACTTGACCAGTGAGCTATTACGCACTCTTTCAAGGATGGCTGCTTCTAAGCCAACCTCCTGGTTGTCTTCGCAACTCCACATCCTTTCCCACTTAGCACACGCTTAGGGGCCTTAGTTGGTGGTCTGGGCTGTTTCCCTCTCGACTATGAAGCTTATCCCCCACAGTCTCACTGCTGCGCTCTCACTTACCGGCATTCGGAGTTTGGCTGACGTCAGTAACCTTGTAGGGCCCATCGGCCATCCAGTAGCTCTACCTCCGGCAAGAAACACGCAACGCTGCACCTAAATGCATTTCGGGGAGAACCAGCTATCACGGAGTTTGATTGGCCTTTCACCCCTACCCACAGCTCATCCCCTCCATTTTCAACTGAAGTGGGTTCGGTCCTCCACGACGTCTTACCGTCGCTTCAACCTGGCCATGGGTAGATCACTCCGCTTCGGGTCTAGATCACGCCACTACACTCGCCCTATTCAGACTCGCTTTCGCTACGGCTACCCCACACGGGTTAACCTCGCGACGTAACACTAACTCGCAGGCTCATTCTTCAAAAGGCACGCCGTCACCAGAATCAGACTGGCTCCGACGGATTGTAAGCACACGGTTTCAGGTACTGTTTCACTCCCCTCCCGGGGTACTTTTCACCTTTCCCTCACGGTACTGGTCCGCTATCGGTCATTAGGAAGTATTTAGGCTTATCAGGTGGTCCTGACAGATTCGCACGGGATTTCTCGGGCCCCGTGCTACTTGGGATACTCTCCAGGCTGCACACAACATTACGGTTACGGGGCTCACACCCTCTCTGGCCGGCCTTTCAAGACCGTTCACCTATGCACGCACATCACCTCACTGGTCCGGCAGAACCAGAACGGAAAGTCCCACAACCCCGCCCATGCAACGCCCGCCGGCTATCACACATGGAAACGGTTTAGCCTGATCCGCGTTCGCTCGCCACTACTAACGGAATCACTATTGTTTTCTCTTCCTGCGGGTACTGAGATGTTTCACTTCCCCGCGTTCCCCCCACGCACCCTATGTGTTCAGATGCGGGTCACACAATCACCTTGCAGCGTTGTGCGGGGTTTCCCCATTCGGACATCCTGGGATCAACGCTCGGTTATCAACTCCCCCAGGCTTATCGCAGATTCCTACGTCCTTCTTCGGCTCCTAATGCCAAGGCATCCACCGTGTGCCCTTAAAAACTTGACCACACAAGATCAAAAACTTACTCGAGAGAACCATGACCACAAGGGCCAGGTTCATTCATAAGAAATTGCTGTAAGAACACACCCACACCAAAGCGTGTGTGTGTTCTAGATGCTCGCGTCCACTATGTAGTTCTCAAACAACAACCCCGTCAACCAGACCACACCCACCACAACCCACACCCCACAAAGGGAAGCGCAAGCCATCAACAGCGGACGAAGTACCGGAAGCAGGAACAAAAGAAACACCAGAAGTGCCCCCCCTGCATTGCTGCAAAAAGGTCCTGTTGCCTCAGGACCCAACAGTGCGCCAAACACAACCCCCACCAGCCACGCCCCGGACACGTTCCCAACAACACCACACCCCCAAAAAAGGAAGCACAGGCCGCCGTACTAGCACCAGGACACAACCACAAAGGCCATGCCAAAAAAACTTTGATTCGTTGATATTCCACCCATGAGCACCCACCGCAGAACAGACGCCTGCGCAATGGGCAACACTGACAACCACCAACCATCCGCATGCACGGACACCGGCAATTATTAGCAGCTCCTTAGAAAGGAGGTGATCCAGCCGCACCTTCCGGTACGGCTACCTTGTTACGACTTAGTCCCAATCGCCGGTCCCACCTTCGACGGCTCCCCCCACAAGGGTTAGGCCACCGGCTTCGGGTGTTACCAACTTTCGTGACTTGACGGGCGGTGTGTACAAGGCCCGGGAACGTATTCACCGCAGCGTTGCTGATCTGCGATTACTAGCGACTCCGACTTCATGGGGTCGAGTTGCAGACCCCAATCCGAACTGAGACCGGCTTTTTGGGATTAGCTCCACCTCACAGTATCGCAACCCTTTGTACCGGCCATTGTAGCATGCGTGAAGCCCAAGACATAAGGGGCATGATGATTTGACGTCGTCCCCACCTTCCTCCGAGTTGACCCCGGCAGTCTCCTATGAGTCCCCGCCATAACGCGCTGGCAACATAGAACGAGGGTTGCGCTCGTTGCGGGACTTAACCCAACATCTCACGACACGAGCTGACGACAACCATGCACCACCTGTAAACCGACCGCAAGCGGGGCACCTGTTTCCAGGTATTACCGGTTCATGTCAAGCCTTGGTAAGGTTCTTCGCGTTGCATCGAATTAATCCGCATGCTCCGCCGCTTGTGCGGGCCCCCGTCAATTCCTTTGAGTTTTAGCCTTGCGGCCGTACTCCCCAGGCGGGGCACTTAATGCGTTAGCTACGGCGCGGAAAACGTGGAATGTCCCCCACACCTAGTGCCCAACGTTTACGGCATGGACTACCAGGGTATCTAATCCTGTTCGCTCCCCATGCTTTCGCTCCTCAGCGTCAGTTACAGCCCAGAGACCTGCCTTCGCCATCGGTGTTCCTCCTGATATCTGCGCATTTCACCGCTACACCAGGAATTCCAGTCTCCCCTACTGCACTCTAGTCTGCCCGTACCCACTGCAGAACCGGAGTTGAGCCCCGGTCTTTCACAGCAGACGCGACAAACCGCCTACGAGCTCTTTACGCCCAATAATTCCGGATAACGCTTGCGCCCTACGTATTACCGCGGCTGCTGGCACGTAGTTAGCCGGCGCTTCTTCTGCAGGTACCGTCACTTTCGCTTCTTCCCTACTGAAAGAGGTTTACAACCCGAAGGCCGTCATCCCTCACGCGGCGTCGCTGCATCAGGCTTGCGCCCATTGTGCAATATTCCCCACTGCTGCCTCCCGTAGGAGTCTGGGCCGTGTCTCAGTCCCAGTGTGGCCGGTCACCCTCTCAGGCCGGCTACCCGTCGTCGCCTTGGTAGGCCATTACCCCACCAACAAGCTGATAGGCCGCGAGTCCATCCAAAACCACAAAAGCTTTCCACCACCTGACATGCGTCAGACAGTCATATCCGGTATTAGACCCAGTTTCCCAGGCTTATCCCAGAGTCAAGGGCAGGTTACTCACGTGTTACTCACCCGTTCGCCACTAATCCCCCAGCAAGCTGGGATCATCGTTCGACTTGCATGTGTTAAGCACGCCGCCAGCGTTCATCCTGAGCCAGGATCAAACTCTCCGTTGAAGTAAAACAAATCAAACAGACACAACCACACCCACCGGAAATAACGGCGAACACGGCTGCACAAAATTCGAAACCAGCTGAAAACCAGACCACCACACACGGGGGTGCGCGACGATCCAGCCATAATTTCAACCAATCAATAAAACAATCGGTATCAACAAACTTGGCACACTATTGAGTTCTCAAACAACAGACACACCCGGCACCACCCAAACCCACCAAAGGGTCCAAGATCGCTCCGGAGCAACTTTTCAAACTTACCCGAACCAGCCGCACAAAGCAAACCAAACCCCGGGCCTCCCACACCAACCAGCAGCGCACCAAAGCACCACCGAAACCGGCAATTTGAAGGGAGTCTGTCACCATCATTCCGCATCAGCGGCGGCGACTCGAACAACTTTACACGCGCCCCACCCCCACACCAAATCCACCCCAACACCACCCAAAAACCCAGCCAACACAAGCTAAACAACCCCAAAACACCCCCAAAACCCCACCCAACAACAACCACAAGCCACAGTGAAGCCCGTCACAACCCCCAACCACCCAACCCGGCCACCGACACCACCCAACAGCAACCACCGCCGTCGAACCCCCACACATTCACCAAACCCGAGGGACCTGAAAGAGCGTCCGCCTCAAGCCCGAGGGAAGTGATAGAGCGTCAGAAGGGAGCGGCCGGCGTCCGGCAGCGCGCGCCAACCCCACGAAAGAGCAGCGCCCCGAAAACGACCACCGCCCCACTCGCCACTATCGCCGGACCAGCCAGCAACTGCACCCACTCACACCCGCCGCCACCAGCAACCGCACCAACCGGACCCACCAGAAGCGTGCTTAACGCAAAAAGGCCGGCAACCGTAACGGCTGCCGGCCCTTTCAGAGCTGGAAAAGTGAAAGCTACGCAGATACCTCAATGGTGGCGAGGTTCTTCTTGCCCCGGCGGAGGAGCAAGTAGCGTCCGTGAAGCAGTTCGTCCTGGCCGATGACGGCGTCGGGATCGGACACCTTGGTGTTGTTCACATAGGCACCACCCTCGCCAACGGTGCGACGAGCAGCGGACTTGCTGTCCGAGAGGCCCGAGGCAACCAGGAGATCGATGATGCCCAAGCCGTCGGCACCAATGGTTGCGGAGGGAAGTTCCGCAGTTGCTGCTTCAAGAGTGCGCTCATCCAGGATCGTCAGGTCACCGTTACCGAAGAGCGCTGCCGAGGCCGCGATCACTTTCTCGGTTGCGTCAACGCCGTGTACCAGCGAGGTCACTTCGTAGGCGAGCTTCTTCTGGCCTTCACGGGCAAACGGACGCTCCGCCACAGCTTCCCCGAGTGCCTCGATCTCTGCACGTGAGAGGAAGGTGAAGACCTTGAGCCGGTCCACCACATCTGCGTCGGCGGTGTTCAGCCAGAACTGGTAGAACGTGTACGGGCTGCACATGTCCGGATCCAGCCAGATGGCGTTGCCTTCGCTCTTGCCAAACTTGGTGCCATCTGAGTTGGTAATCAGCGGCGTACCAAGGGCGTGGACGCTCTTGCCCTCCACCTTGCGGATCAGCTCGGTTCCACTGGTCAGGTTGCCCCACTGGTCCGAACCACCGGTCTGCAATGCGCAGCCGTAGTCGCGGAAGAGTTGGAGGTAGTCCATGCCCTGCAGGATCTGGTAGCTGAACTCGGTGTAGCTGATGCCTTCGTCGGAATTGAGGCGTGACGCTACGGCATCCTTGCGGAGCATGGTGCCGACACGGAAGTGCTTACCGATTTCACGCAGGAAATCAATGGCGCTCAGGGGCGCGGTCCAGTCAAGGTTGTTGACCATGCGCGCTGCGTTGTCCCCATCGAAGCTGAGGAAGCGGCGCACCTGCCCTTGGAGGTAGCCCACCCATTCCGCAACGGTGTCCTTGGTGTTCAAGGTGCGTTCCGCCGTCGGACGCGGGTCACCGATCAGGCCGGTGGATCCACCCACCAGACCCAGCGGTTTGTGGCCTGCCAACTGCAGGCGCCGCATCACCAGCAATTGCACGAGGTTGCCCAGGTGCAGGGAGGGCGCGGTGGGATCGAAGCCACAGTAATAGGTGATCGGGTCCCCGGCGAGCAGCTTTTCCAGTTCCGTTTCGTCAGTGGAAACGTGGATCAGGCCGCGCCATTTGAGCTCCTGCCAAACGTTGGCAAAAGCGGGATCGTTGTGCTGGGACTCGAGGTTGTTTACGTGTGACACGAGATCTAAGTTAGCAGGATTGAAGGGGCCCGTTTTCCTAGCGCTCAATGCCGGCAGGTACGGGGGCAGCAGCAATGAGACGCAAACGCTGCGTTGCCCGCGTCATGGCGACATAGAGGTCGCCCACCTTGCCGTGTTCATGGTTCAGCATGGCGGCCGGTTCCAGCACCACCACGCCGTCGAATTCCAGGCCTTTGGCTTCCTTGGGGCTGATGACCACAATGTCCTGCTCGTAACTGCCTGCACCCGATCCGATGCGGCGTCCATAGACCTCCCGCAGGGCTGCGGTAGCCTGCGGCAGGAGTGGACCGTCGGCGATAACAGCCAGCAGGCCGCCGTCGATCGCTTCCACTTCTTCAGGCAGGACCTCCACCAGGTGCGACACGATGCTCTCAGCATCAACGCGGTCCACAATGGGCGACCATTTTCCTTCGCGCACAGCCTTGGGGGCCGAGACCACCAGGCCTGCACGGTTGGCCATGCGGACTGCGGCTTCGGCGATCTGCGAGGGCGTGCGGTAGTTGACGGTGAGCTCTTCAAGCGTCCAGCGGTCACCGAACGACGGCGCCAGTGCACTTTGCCACGAATTGGCGCCCGCCGCTGCGCTCGTCTGAGCAATGTCCCCCACGATCGTGAAGGACTTCAAGGGGCAACGACGCACCAGGAGCCGCCACTGCATCGGCGACAGTTCCTGGGCCTCGTCAACCACAATGTGGCCGAAAGCCCACGAGCGGTCGCTCGTTGCACGCTCAGCGGCCGTCAACCGGCTTTCGCGTTCCTGGTTTTGGTCAGCAAGTTCCTCGGCCGACACCAAAACATCAACACCCATGGCTTCCATGTTGGCCAAGGTCTGCTTGGCATTGGCGATGTCGCGGGCGCGGTCCGCTTCCTGCTGGGCCAGTCCCCTGCCTGCTGCCGGATCCAGTTCACCCAGGAGTTCCGCTGCCTCATCCAGCAGCGGAACATCCGCCTCAGTCCACGGCGCATCTGCCGGACGCTGCAGCAGGGCGCGTTGGGCGGGCGTCAGGTGCGGCGTGCACGCTTCAAGAATGGCCGGCTTGCTGAACAGTTCGGAGATGAGTTTCTCCGGCGTCATCGGCATCCAGCACAGATTCAGCGCAATGCGGACATCCCTGGCCGAGCGGACGTCCTCGGCAAGATAGGCGCGATCAGCGTTGTTGCCGATGTTCGATTCCTCAACGAGATCGGTCAGTTGCTCGGTGAGCTCGCGCAGAAGGATCTTGATGAACGTCAGCCGGGCTTCGTTATGGGGCTTGCCGGTGGCACGGGCTTTCTCGCGGGCACGACGGACTTGGCGGACGGTCAGTGTCAGCTTGCGGGAATCCACCTCGAGAATGCGGTCCTCGGCAGGTGTCCGCTGGCGGTTGGCGACAGCGTTGGCCACCACTTTGGTCATGTCCAGCTTGCCCTTGAGGGCCGCGACGTCGGCATCTTCCTCCGGGATGGCGTTGATGCCGGGCATCAGTCGGCCAAGGCTGGCCATGACCACTCCGGTTTCACCGAGGGACGGCAGAACCCGTTCGATGTAATGCATGAAGGACGAGGACGGTCCAACCAGCAAGACGCCGGCGCTCTTGAGCCGTTCGCGGTGCGTGTACAGCAAATAGGCAGCACGGTGCAGGGCGACAGCGGTCTTACCGGTGCCTGGCCCGCCCTGCACCACCAGCGCGCCGGAGATGGACGAGCGGATGATCCGGTCCTGTTCAGACTGGATGGTCCCGACAATGTCAGACATGCGACCCGTGCGCTTGGAGTTCAGGGCGGCGAGCAGCGCGCCCTCCCCCTGAAGGGAGTCGTTGTCGGCAAGCATGCCCGCATCCAGGACATCGTCTTCTATGGCTTTGACGTCACGCCCTTGGAGGATCAGGTGACGGCGCCGGCGTACACCCTGGCGGTCAAACGCCGTGGCCTGGTAGAAGTGCCCGGCCTCCGGAGCGCGCCAGTCAACCATCAGCCTTTGGAGGTCGGCCGTGGACAGGCCGATGCGCCCGATGTACTGGGCTTCGCCGGAGTCAAGGTCCAAACGGCCGAAGACCAAGCGGTCATCGACGGCGTCGAGCTGGGCCAGGCGGTCCTCGTACAGGGCCGCAAACGCGTCACGTTCGGAAACGTTCTGCATGGTTCCCACCGCGCCGGACTTGCGCACCTGCGCCAGCTGGGCGCGCTTTTCTGCGCGCAGCTCATCAAGCCGGGCATACAGCCCGGCCACATATTCCTGCTCGTGGACCAAATCAGCGTCGTGCATCGAAACGTAACCCCTATCGCAAAAGACAGACCGTCCATTCTACAGCGATTTTGGTAAACGTGCGGGGTACACGTCATGTGGTGGAACGCTTGCTACGGAACTACCCGATTTCGGGGCCGCGCGGCTTTGTACCGGGAAACGGTGGGATCGTCCTCTATCCAAAAGCGCCACGGATACTCGGTGCTTCCACCCGGGCCCGCAACTCCTACCCGTGGCCCGCTGGCGACGACAGGTGCGGGCAGCGTGGGCAACCACAGGCTGAAGGGTGAGGCGAGCGCGTCACGGCCCGTGTCCGCCGTCGTGAGTCCCAAAGCGGAGGCGAGCCGCGCTGGTCCGCTGGCGAGGTCCTTGTGTGTTTTGGCGGCCGGCCGGCGAAGGGCGGCGAGCTCATCCCCCTCCACAATTTCTCCGGCTCGCAGGAGCAGTGCCGACGCTGAGCCGTCAGGGCCGCAGACGATGTTGGCGCAGTAGTGCATGCCGTACGTGAAGTAGACGTAAAGGAACCCGGGAGGGCCGAACATGGGCGCATTGCGGGCCGTAGGACCGCCAAAAGTATGGGAACCGGGGTCGGGGTGTTCCGAATCCCGCGGGCCCATGTACGCCTCCACCTCAGTGAGCCTGACCGAGACCGGGCCGGCTTCGGAGTGGTGGGTGAGCACCGCACCAAGTATCCGTGGTGCGATTTCGCGAGGATCGCCCTCGAGGAACCTTCGCACTTCCAGAGGATCGGTGACTTCGTTGTTGGTGGACGGATTCATGACCAGACCCTAGCAAATGACCCACGTACGGCCATGTCCGATTTCCGCTAGCAGCGGCTACTCAGGGCTGGCAGGATGAAGTCATGGACTTCTGGCAGCGCTACCGGGCAATCGACGCCCGCGACACCCGGTTCGACGGCCAATTCTTTACGGCCGTCAGCTCCACCGGCATCTACTGCAGGCCGTCGTGCCCCGCCCGGACGCCCAAGGCAGAGAACGTGACTTTCTACGAAACCTCTGCTGCTGCCCATGAAGCCGGATACCGCGCCTGCAAGCGGTGCCTGCCTGAAGCCGTTCCCGGCACGCCGGCCTGGAACATCCGCTCCGACATTGCGGGACGGGCCATGCGACTGATCAACGACGGCGTGATCACCCGCGAAGGAGTGGACGGTCTGGCACAACGCCTGGGCTACTCCGCCCGGCAACTCAACCGCATCCTCAGCAACGAACTCGGCGCCGGTCCTCTCTCACTGGCACGCGCCAGCCGGGCACAGACGGCCAGAACCCTCTTGGTCTCCACCAGCATGCTCCTGGCAGACGTCGCGTTCGCCTCCGGATTCAACAGTGTGCGGCAATTCAACGACACTATCGGCGAAGTGTTCGCGATGACGCCGACGGCGTTGCGCGCCAGCGGGGCCAGGTCCGGCCAACGCCGGGGTACTGTGGTGGCGGCTCCCGCCGGGCTGACGCTGAACCTGCCGTACCGCGAACCGTTCGATCCCGGCATCTTGGACTTCCTTGCAGTACGCGCGGTTCCAGGGATCGAACTGGCAGGGACAGGTCCGGACGGAAGCAGGACCTACGGAAGGACGCTGCGGCTCGCAGGGGGCAGTGCTTCGTTCTCCGTGAAGTACAGCCCTTCCGCTGCCGGAAGGCCGTTACAGTTGACAGCTTCAGCAGTGGACCTCCATGATCTCCCGGCACTGCTAAGCCGGGTCCGCCGACTGTTCGATCTGGACGCCGATCCGCAGTCTGTTGACGACACCTTGGCCTTGGACCCACGGCTGGTGGACAGCGTTCGGGCAATCCCCGGTATCCGCGTCCCAGGTGCAGTGGACCCCCAGGAACTGCTTATTAGGGCCATGATCGGGCAGCAGATCACTGTGGCTGCGGCCAGAACTGCCCTCACACAGTTGTCCGCAGCGGGTTCCCCCGCGAGGGACGGCTCCCCTGGTTTGGAGCGCTTATTTCCGACGGCGGCAGAGCTCGCCAGCCATGGGCGGGCACTCCTCCGCGGACCACAACGGCGAATCGACTCCATAGTGGCCGCAGCCGAAGCAATGGCCACCGGCGCCCTCGACTTCGGCTACGGGGACGACGTCTCCGGCCTTGAACAAAAGCTGCTCCCCCTGCCGGGTGTGGGGCCATGGACAGTGGGCTACGTGGCGATGCGCGTCCTGGGCGCTCCGGATGTTTTCCTGGCCAACGACGCCGCGGTCCGGAACGGATTGAAGGCTATGCCAGCAGGTACTGGTCTCAGCGCAGACTTCAGGGAGGTCAGCCCATGGCGTTCCTACGCCACCTTGCATTTGTGGCGCGCGGCGGCGACGTCGCGACCTGGAAGCAAATGAACACCCGGGACGTGAAAGAGCGTCCACCCCAAACACCCGGAACGTGAAAGAGCGTCCACCCCAAACACCCGAGAAGTGAAAGAGCGTCCGGGTTAGCGGGAGGCGGGTTGTGCGGCCGGCCAGGGCAGCAACTCCGGCAGGTCCACTCCGTCGGCGGCTGCCGTTGCACGAAGGCTGCCGAGGCTGGGCTCGCGTCCGGCCAGCCACGCTGCGATGTCGGTCAGCATGCCGGTGATGGCGATGGAAGTGCCGCCCGTACCAATGCTGAGCTGGGGCAGGCCTGTGGGCTGCAGGACGAATTTATAGGTTTCCGGAACGCGTGCAGCCAGGAACCCGATGAGGTGTTCGCAGAAAGGCCGGCTCCACGTCTCCGGCCCGAATCCCAACCCCAGGTCGGAGGCATGGATAGTGAGCTCGCGCCACAGGGCCAGGCCACCGTCGAAGACTGTTCCGTCCCTGTAAGCGATGCGGGCGTGCCAATCGTCCGGTCCCAGGGCGTCGACCGCGGAAATCGCTGTGCCCACTGCAGTGGTGACGGACTCCGTGTGCTGGGCGAGGCTGTGCCCGGCGGCAAGTTCGATTGCCTTATTACGGCCGTCCATGCCGCCGTCGTACAGTTCAATGCTTTCGCCGCGTCGCGCATACTCGAGTTGCCGCGCCATGGCGTTGGAGATTCCGGCCACGTGGGCCAGGACGTGGCCCCGGGTCCAGCCTGGCAGTTCCGACGGTTCAGCGACGGACGATTCGTCCAGTTTGGTGAGGAGGCGGGTGACGGTGCCGGCGGCTTTGTGAAGCTCGGCGGGCAGCGCGTCGGGGGTGATCTGAGTCATAGCGCCATGCTAACCCACCGGGTTAAACACCTGTGGGATGGCACCTGACGTGCCATCCCACAGGTCATGAAGCAGCGACTAGCCGGCGTAGGATCGCGCTGCGTCCAGTTCCGCTTCGAGTGCCTTGAGTTGACGCTCGACGGCGGCCGGAGCCGTTCCGCCCTGCGAGTTCCGGCTGTTGAGCGAACCTTCGGTGCTGAGAACGCTGCGGACCTCGGGAGTGAGGTGCTCGGAGATTGCCCCATATTCCTCGTCCGTCAGGTCCCACAGCTCCACACCGCGGCCTTCGGCCTGCTTGACGGCGGCACCGGAGAGCTCGTGGGCTTCGCGGAATGGAACGCCCTGCCGGACCAGCCATTCGGCAATGTCCGTGGCCAGCGCAAAGCCCTGGGGTGCCAGGGATTCCATTCGCTCGGTGTTGAACTTCAGGGTGGCGATCATGCCGGACACGGCCGGAAGCAAGAGTTCCAGGGTGTCGGCGGCGTCGAACACCGGCTCCTTGTCCTCCTGCAGATCACGGTTGTACGCGAGCGGCAGTCCCTTGAGTGTCGCCAGCAGCCCGGTCAGGTTGCCGATGAGGCGCCCTGCCTTGCCGCGGGCAAGCTCAGCAACGTCCGGGTTCTTCTTCTGCGGCATGATCGAGGACCCCGTGGAGTACGAGTCATGCAGCGTGACGAAGGAGAATTCCTTGGTTGCCCAGAAGATGACTTCCTCGGAGATCCGGGACAGGTCCACACCGATCATGGAACAAACCCAGGCGAACTCGGCGAAGACGTCGCGGGAGGCGGTGCCATCGATCGAGTTGTGCACAGCCGAGAAGAAACCGAGATCGGCGGCGACGGCCTCGGGATCCAGTCCCAGGGAGGAGCCAGCCAGGGCACCTGAACCATACGGCGAAACACCGGCCCGCTTGTCCCAGTCCTGGAGACGCTGCACGTCGCGCAGCAATGCCCACGCGTGAGCCAGGAGGTGGTGGCTCAGCAACACCGGCTGGGCGTGCTGCAAGTGTGTCCGGCCCGGCATGGCAACGCCCTGGTGGGCCTTTGCCTGCTCTACGAGGGCATCGATGGTGGCAAGCACGCCACCGGCAATGATCCGGGCGTGGTCACGCAGGAACATGCGGCCAAGGGTGGCCACTTGATCGTTGCGGGAACGGCCCGCGCGCAGCTTGCCGCCCAACTGGGTTCCGGCGCGCTCAATCAGGCCACGCTCCAGGGACCCGTGCACGTCCTCGTCGCTCTCGGCCGGAAGGTACGCACCACTGGCTACGTCCTCGTCCAACTGCGTGAGGGCTGCAAGCATGCCTTCCAGTTCGGCATCGTCCAGCAACCCCGCTTTGGCGAGCACGCGGGCGTGCGCCATGGAGCCGGCGATGTCATAGCGGGCAAGCCGCCAGTCAAAGTGCGTGGACTTGCTCAGTGCGGCCAGCGCATCCGCGGGGCCGCCGGCGAACCGGCCGCCCCACAGTGCACCTTCGTTTGTCGCCGACGTCATTACTGCCCTGCGACCCGCAGGTCGCGGCCCGAGGCAACCTTGGAGGACATACCCCACAGCTCGATGAAGCCGCGTGCCATGGACTGATCGAAGGTATCGCCGGTGTCGTAGGTGGCGAGGTCGAAGTCGTACAGCGAGGTCTCGGAGCGACGACCGTTGACGATCGCCTGGCCACCGTGGAGGACCATGCGGATGTCACCGGAAACGTACTGCTGCGTGTCCTCGATGAAAGCGTCCAAGGAGCGCTTCAGCGGGGAGAACCACTGGCCGTCGTAGACCAACTCGGACCAACGCTGGCCAACAGTTGCCTTGAAGCGGGCCTGCTCGCGTTCGATGGTGATGTCCTCGAGGTGCTTGTGCGCGGTGATCAGCGCCATGGCGCCGGGTGCTTCGTAAATTTCGCGGGACTTGATGCCCACGAGGCGGTCCTCGACCACGTCGATACGGCCAACGCCCTGCGCGCCTGCACGGCGGTTCAGTTCCTGGATGGCCTGCAGCGGGGTGACCTTGACGCCGTCGATTGCTACCGGCACGCCGGCCTGGAAGGAAATGGTGACCTCATCCGGTGCCGGCGGAAATTCCGGGGTGGCGGTGTAGTCGTAAATGTCCTTGGTGGGAGCGTTCCAGATGTCCTCGAGGTAACCGGTCTCGACGGCGCGTCCCCAGACGTTCTGGTCGATCGAGTACGGGTTCTTCTTGGTGGTTTCGATCGGCAATCCCTTTTCCTCGGCGAAGGCGATGGCCTTGTCGCGGGTCAGGGCGAGGTCGCGTACAGGTGCAATGCACTTCAGGTCCGGGCCGAGGGTCTGGATGCCGACTTCAAAGCGGACTTGGTCGTTGCCCTTGCCGGTGCAGCCATGGGCAACCGTGGTGGCGCCGAATTCACGGGCAGCCTTCACCAGGTGCTTCACGATGACCGGACGCGAGATGGCCGACACCAGCGGGTAGTGACCCTGGTAGAGCGCGTTGGCCTTCAGGGTTGGCATGGCGTACTCATTGGCGAACTCGTCACGGGCGTCGGCCACGTAGGCCTCGACGGCGCCGCAACCGAGGGCGCGCTGGCGGATGGTCTCCAGGGACTCGCCGCCCTGTCCGACATCGACGGCCACAGCGATGACCTCGGCGCCGGTGGCTTCACCGATCCAGCCGATGGCTACGGACGTATCAAGGCCACCGGAGTAGGCCAGAACAATGCGCTCAGTCACGAGAGTGCTCCTTTGTTGTTGCTTGGTTCGTTTGAATCAAAGCTGTGTGTATCAATGCTGAAAAAGATCAATCAGTTGCCAGGCCCGGCTTCTTCGGCCATGCGCAGGAAACGCGCCGCCAGTTCAGCCCCGCCATCGGGGTCCCGGGCGACCAACAGCAAAGTGTCGTCGCCTGCGATCGTACCCAATACGGAGGGCATCACCGAGTGGTCCACGGCCAGTGCCAGGAAGTTCGCGGCTCCGGGTGGGGTGCGAAGCACCACGATGTTGCCCGAGGCCTCCGCTGTCACCAGGAGTTCTCCGCAAAGCCGCGTCAACCGCGCATCCAGGATTTCCTGGGTGACGCCGCTCTTGGCGTTGCGGTCCCCGCCCTCCCCCGGAACGGCGTAAACCAGCGCGCCTTCCTTGCCACGGACCCGGACGGCACCCAGTTCCACAAGGTCCCTGGACAACGTGGCCTGGGTGACCTGGACGCCGTCGTCCGCCAGCAGGGCTGCAAGCTCTGCCTGGGAACGCACGGACTCACCCGTCAGGATCGCAGTGATACGCGCCTGTCGGGCAGTCTTGGTGGCCGGGCTGGCGCCCGGCACGGACGGATTGGTGGACACTAGAACGAGCTCTCCACAGTGTTTTCCAGGGCGGAAGTGCCTTCAACCGGTGAAAGGCCCTCTACGACGGCGAGCCCCGAGCGGTGCATCAGCCAGGCCATGAGTGCCTTCTGGGCATGGAGGCGGTTTTCCGCCTCATCCCACACGATCGACTGCGGGCCGTCGATGACGCCGGCTGAAATTTCGTAGCCTCGGTAAGCGGGGAGGCAGTGGAGAACGACGGCGTCCGGTGCGGCTTGCGCCATGGCGGCCTCGTCCACGGAGTACTCACGGAAGAGCTTCATACGGGCGTCTTTTTCCGCTTCCTGGCCCATGGAAACCCAGGTGTCTGTTGCCACGACGTCGGCGCCCTTGAGGGCTTCGGCGGCATCGCTGGTGATCAGCACAGAGCCGCCCGTCTCGGCAGCGCGCTGTTCCGCAGCAGCCACAATCTCTGCTGCCGGCAGGTAACCTTCCGGTCCGGAGATGCGAACGTGCATTCCGGCTGTGACACCGGCCAGCAGGTAGGAGTTGGCCATGTTGTTCGCCGCGTCACCCAGGTACGCCATGCTCAATCCGGCCAGTTCGCCCTTGTGTTCCTTAACTGCCAGGAGGTCGGCCAGGAGTTGGCAGGGGTGGTAGTCATCGCACAAGGCATTGATCACGGGGACCTTGGAGTTCTCCGCCATGGCCACGAGTCCGGAGTGCGCACCCGTCCGCCACACAATGGTGGAGACCATCCGCTCCAGGACCTTTGCCGTGTCCTCGACCGATTCCTTGTGGCCGATCTGCGCTTCACCCGGGTTGATGATCAGTGCGTTGCCGCCCATGTCCGCAATGCCCGTGGCGAAGGAAACACGCGTGCGGGTGGAGGTCTTATCGAAGATCACGGCAACGGTCTTGCGGCCGTTGCCATCCGCGGCGAAGGGCTGGACGCCGTATGGCGCTGCCTTCATCCGAACGGCGAGGTCCAGGACCTCTGCCTGCTCGGCCGGACTCAGGTCCGTGTCCTTGAGGAAGTGACGGGTGGTTGACGTGCTCACTGTGCGTCCTTAGCAGTCTGGGCGGTGGCCGTGGCGATCAAAGCGGGCAGGGCAGAGAGGAACCTGTCCGCCTGCTCAATGGTCAGGATCAACGGAGGGGCAAGCCGGATGGTCCGCGGCCCCGGACTGTTGATGATGAAACCGGCGTCCAACGCCGCAGTCACCACGGCCGGAGCGATGGCGGCATTGACATCGAAGCCAATCAGCAGGCCTTCACCACGGACCTCGGTCACGGCCTCGATACCTGCCAGCCCCTGACGCAGGTACTCCCCGACCGTGAGTACGTTCTGCAGGACGCTCTGGCTTTCGAGGGCGTGCAGGGTGGCAAGGGCCGCGGCGGTAGCCACCGGGTTCCCACCGAATGTGGTGCCGTGTTGCCCGGCGGTGAGCAGGGCCGACGTCGCGCTTCCGAAGGTGATCAGGGCACCGACGGGGAATCCGCCGCCAAGTCCCTTGGCCAGAGTTAAGGCGTCGGGAACAATCCCGGCGTCTTCGCTGGCAAGCCACTTACCGGTACGGCCTACGCCGGTCTGGACCTCGTCAAGGATCAACAACGCGCCCGCTGCGGTAGTTGCCTCACGGGCTGCCTGCAGATATTCGGCGCTGAGCGGCCGTACGCCCGCCTCACCCTGGATCGGTTCCAGGAACAGAGCTGCCGTGGAATCGTCGACGGCGGCACGCAGGGCATCAATGTCACCGAACGGAATGTGGACCACACCGCCGGGAAGTGGTTCAAAAGGCGCACGGTAAGCCTCTTTGGCCGTAAGAGCCAAAGCGCCCATGGTGCGTCCGTGGAAGGCACCTTCCAGCGCAATGATCTTGGTGCGCTTACCGCCGTCATTGTTTCGGCGGGCAAGCTTGAACGCAGCCTCGTTGGCTTCAGTACCGGAATTGGCAAAGAACACCTTGGAACCTGCGGGAGCCTTGCTCAGAGCCAAGAGCTTTTCGGCCAATGCGATCTGCGTGGGACTCGTGAAGAAGTTCGAGACATGGCCGAGTGTGGCCAGCTGGCTCGAAATCACCGACGTGACGAACGGGTGGGCGTGGCCCAACGCGTTCACGGCAATGCCGCCCAAGAGGTCAAGGTATTCCTTGCCGTCGGCGTCCCACACGAGGCAGCCCGCGCCGCGGACCAGAACCCGCTGCGGGGTACCAAAGACACCCATGAGTGAGGACGAGTAACGGGCAAGCCACTCCGCGCCATTACTCACTCCAGTCATGACGGAAGCTTTGGCCTCCGATCCGGCGATGGACCCCCGGGTGTGGTCGGGCACCGCGAAGCGGGCGGGGGGTCCATCGCCGGTCGGGTTGAGGCCAACAGTTTCGCTCATGCGTTCACTTCCTCATCAGGGACTACTTGGGTGCCGATGCCCGCCGTCGTGAACGTTTCCAGCAGCATGGAGTGCGGCAGGCGGCCGTCCACGATGTGTGCGCGCTCCACGCCCTCATCGATGGCTTTAAGGCAAGCAGCCATTTTGGGGATCATGCCGGACTCCAGTTTGGGCAACATCTCGCGCAGTTCCGATGCTGTCAGCGACGAGATCAGCGACGATTTGTCCGGCCAGTTGGCGTACAGGCCTTCCACGTCGGTGAGGATAACCAGCTTGGTGGCACCCAATGCCGACGCGACGGCGGCGGCTGCAGTGTCGGCATTGACGTTCAGGACTTGGCCCGTAGTGGGACCGGAGCCGGTGCCGTCGTCGAGAATTTCGGGGGCGACGGTGGAAATCACCGGGATGCGGCCGGCGTCGAGAATGTCCTTAATGCCTGCGGGATCGACGCCCACTACTTCGCCCACCAAGCCCAGGTCCACTTCTTCGCCATCCACCACAGTGCCCGTGCGGACGGCGCGCAGCAGCCCGCCATCTTCCCCGGACATGCCCACGGCATAGGGTCCGTGGGAATTGATGAGGCCGACGAGCTCGCGACCCACCTGGCCCGTAAGGACCATGCGCACCACGTCCATGGCCTCAGGGGTGGTGACACGCAAGCCACCTTTGAACTCGGATTCAATGCCGAGACGGCCGAGCATGGAGTTGATCTGGGGGCCGCCGCCATGGACCACCACGGGGTGGATGCCCACGTGATGGAGGAAAACGATGTCCTCCGCGAAGGCGCGGCGGAGGTCGTCGTTGACCATGGCGTTGCCGCCGTACTTGATGACCATGGTGGTCCCGGCAAAACGCTGGATCCAGGGCAGGGCTTCAATCAGGGTGCCCGCCTTATCCTGGGCTGATTTGGCCGAGACGTGGCTCGTGGAGGTGGTCTCGCGGGTGTGTGCAGTCATCGTCATGGGCTCAGCTCGAGTAGGCGCTGTTCTCATGCACGTAATCGTGCGTGAGATCGTTGGTCCAGATGGTGGCCTCGGCATCGCCGGCTTGCAGGTCGATTTCGACCAAGACTTCCCGCGGCTCCAAATCCACCAGGTTGCGGTCATCGCCGATTGCACCGTTGCGGCAGATCTGCACGCCGTTCATGGCGACGTTGAGCTGGTCCGCTTCGAACGCAGCATCGGTGGTTCCCACTGCCGAGAGAACGCGGCCCCAGTTGGGGTCCTTGCCAAAGATGGCTGCCTTGAACAGATTGGAACGGGCAACGCTGCGGCTGACGATTTCAGCGTCGCGTTCGCTGGCGGCGTTGAAGGTCCGGATAGCGATGTCGTGGCTGGCACCTTCGGCATCTCCGATCAGCTTGCGTGCCAGTTCGGCGCAGACGTTGGTGACCGCTTCGCTCAACTGCTCGGCTGAGGGCAGAGCCTCGGAAGCACCCGATGCCAGCAGCACCACGGTGTCGTTGGTGGACATGCATCCGTCCGAGTCCGCCCGGTCAAAGGTGACACGTGTGGCGTCGCGGAGGACGACGTCGAGCTCATTCGCAGGAACCTCGGCATCGGTGGTGAGAACGACCAACATAGTGGCAAGGCCCGGTGCCAGCATGCCGGCTCCCTTGGCGATGCCGCCTACGGTGAACTGCTTGCCTTCGGCGTCGGTACCTGTGAAGACCGCTTCCTTGGAAACGCTGTCCGTGGTCATGATGGCAGTTGCCGCTGCTGAGCCGCCGTCCTCGGACAGTTCGCGGAAAGCAGCCTCAACGCCCGGGATGATCTTGTCCATGGGCAACTGCTCACCGATCAGGCCGGTAGAGCAAACCACGACGTCGGAAGCTGAGACTCCCAGCACGTCCGCCACTTTTTCTGCCGTGGCGTGGGTGTTCTGGAAGCCCTGGGGACCGGTGCAGGCGTTGGCACCACCGGAGTTCAAGACCACGGCGTCCACACGGCCATCGCTGACTACCTGGCGTGACCAGTGAACCGGCGCAGCAGCCACGCGGTTGGAGGTAAAGACGGCAGCCGCGGACTTTTGCGGCCCGTCATTAACTACCAGTGCCAGGTCCGGGTTGCCCGAGGCCTTAATGCCGGCTTTGATGCCTGCGGCGCGGAATCCCTTGGGTGCGGTAATGGTCACGGTGCTACTCCCTGCAGGTTCAGGCCGGCGGTTTCATCCAGGCCGAGGGCAATGTTCATGGACTGCACGGCTCCGCCGGCGGTCCCCTTGGTGAGGTTGTCAATGGCGCACGTAACGATCACGCGGCCTGTGTGGGCGTCGAAGGCCAACTGCATTACTGCGTGGTTGGAGCCCTGCACGGATTTGGTGGTGGGCCACTGGCCTTCCGGAAGGAGATGCACGAACGGCTCGTCGTCGTAGGCATCCGTCCAGGCCTGGCGGAGCTCAGCCTCGGTAACACCGTGACCAACCTTCGCCGTGGCGGTAGTCAGGATGCCCCGGCTCATCGGGACCAGCGTCGGGGTGAAGGAAACCGTCACCGGTTCACCTGCCGCGTTGGACAGACCTTGTTCGATCTCAGGCGTGTGCCGGTGCCCGCCGCCAACACCGTAAGGGCTCATGGAACCCATGACCTCAGCGCCGATCAGATTGACCTTGGCAGCCTTCCCGGCACCCGAGGTCCCCGAAGCGGAGACAATGACGACGTCGTCCGCCAGGAGGAGATTATTGGCGAACCCGGGCGTCAAGGCGAGCAGGGCCGACGTCGGGTAGCAGCCTGGAACGGCGATGCGCGTGGCACCCTTGAGTGCTTCCCGCTGGCCCGGAAGCTCGGGCAGGCCGTAGGGCCAAGTACCGGCATGGGAGGATCCGTAGAACTTTTCCCAGGCAGTGGCGTCCTGCAAGCGGTGGTCCGCACCGGCGTCGATGACTATGGTGCCTTCCGGCAACTGCGCCGCGATCTCAGCCGAGGCGCCGTGCGGAAGGGCGAGGAACACGACGTCGTGGCCTGAAAGGTTTTCCACCGTGGTGTCTTCGAGGATCCGGCTGGCCAAACCGTGGAGATGCGGCTGCAACTCCCCTAGTCTGGAACCGGCGTTGCTGTGCGCGGTGATGGCACCAATGGTGACGTTGGGGTGGCCCGCAAGCAGGCGCAGCACTTCTCCTCCGGCGTAGCCGCTGGCACCGGAGACGGCAACAGAAATAGTCATAACTCCACTGTACAGCAAGAATATTCATGCTGTCCGATATTTATGCATGCAATTGTGAGCAGTCTCATTATTTTGGAGATTAGCCGTATGCTTAGTGGAGGGTGATCCAGACCGTGCAGTCCGAACGTCGGCTGCAGCGTTGCCCGTTAGCGATACGGGGCACATTTATGTCACCCACGTCCACCGCTGAGCGCCCCAAAGCTCGCGCAATTCAACCAAATCCCGTCGTCCAGAGCTACTCAGAGCTCCTCAAGAGTGTTAAGGCAGCCGGACTTCTCGAGCGCCGCACCGGCTTCTACATCTGGGTCTTCGTGGCCCTGGTCCTGCTGATGGCCGGCACTTGGCTCGGCTTCGCACTCATTGGCGATTCCTGGTACCAGCTTTTGATAGCCGCAGCCGTAGGCATCCTGTGCACCCAGCTAAGCTTCCTTGCCCACGAGGCCGGACACAAGCAGATCTTCGCGTCACGGCGTGCCAATGACTGGTCAGCCCGTCTCCTGGCCACCGGTGTTGCCGGCATCAGCTACTCCTGGTGGGAACAAAAGCATGGAGCCCACCACAACCACCCCAACGTCATCTCCAAGGACCCGGACATCCGGAACAACGCCCTGGTATTCCACGAGGATGCAGCAGCAGAGCGCAAGGGCCGCCTGGCATTCCTCACCAAGAAGCAGGGCTGGTTCTTCTTCCCGCTCCTGACCCTGCTGGGCTTGAGCCTGCAGTTCGACTCCCTGCGCTTTGTCTTCGGCAAGCAGAAGGTCCGCCACCGCTGGGTAGAGACGCCCATCCTCGTGGCCAGGCTCGCAGCCCTTCCGGTACTCGCCTTCACCTTCCTCCCCATCGGTATGGCGTTCGCGTTCCTCGGCGTGCAGATCATGGTCTACGGCTTCTACATGGGAGCCTCGTTCGCACCCAACCACAAGGGCATGCCGGTCCTTCCCAAGGACAGCCGCGTGGACTTCCTGAACCGCCAGATCCTGACCTCGCGCAACATCTCCGGCGGCCTTTTCATGGACTTCCTTTTGGGTGGACTCAACCGGCAGGTTGAGCACCACTTGTTCCCGGATATGGCCCGCCCGCATCTGTACAAGGCCACAAAGATTGTGCGTGAGTTCTGCGCCAAGCACTCCATCTCCTACACGGAAACCTCATTGCTGCAGTCCTACGGCATCGTGGTCAGATACCTCAACGAGGTAGGCCTCGCAGCGGGCCGCGGCTTCGACTGCCCCGTGGCTTCGACGCACGGACGCTTCTAGGCGTTCCACAAGGGAAGCCCCAACTTCCCTAGGATGGAACCTGAAACCGGGCACCGGAAGGACCGCCCCGGAGTGAGGAGCCACCATGACGAACGCCATCGTTGCACAGCAGCCCGGAGGACCTGAGGTCCTCCAGCTCGCCTCCGTGGAACCACCAACCCCTGGCCCCGGCCAGCTGCTGATCAAGGTCGCAGCTGCCGGGGTCAACTTCATTGAGACCTACCAGCGCAGCGGGATCTACACAGTGGAGTACCCCTTCACCCCCGGGGCCGAGGCCGCGGGCACCGTTGAGGCCGTGGGCGAGGGCGTGGAGGAATTCTCCGTCGGCGATCGCATTGCCACGGCCGAGGGAAACAGGACCTACGCGGAGTACGCCCTGGTGGACGCCGGCAAGGCACTTCCGGTTCCTGCCGGCGTCGACGATCACACTGCTGCGGCTCTGCCGCTGCAGGGAATCACCGCTCACTACCTGATGAACTCGTCGTTCCGGGTCGAACCAGGGCACACCGTGTTGCTGCATGCAGGCGCCGGTGGTGTTGGCCTGCTGTTGACGCAACTCCTGAAAGCCCGCGGCGCGCGGGTCATCACTACCGTCTCTTCGGATGAAAAGGCCGACCTGTCCACCCTGGCGGGCGCCGATGAGGTGCTCCGCTATGACGGATTCGCCGAGAAGGTCCGTGAGCTCACCGACGGCGAAGGCGTCAACGTGGTGTACGACGGCGTCGGCAAGGATACCTTCGACGATTCCTTGAAGAGCCTGCGCATCCGCGGTGCCATGGTGCTCTTCGGGGCAGCATCCGGTCCGGTGCCGCCGTTCGATCCCCAACGCCTGAACGCTGGCGGCTCCCTCACCCTGACCAGGCCCACCATGGCGCACTTCGTTCAGAACGCCCAGGAACGCCGGTGGCGCTCAGCGGAAATCTTCGACGCCGCCGCCAACGGCACCCTCGCTGTCCGGGTGGGCGCAACGTACCCGCTCGCGGAAGCTGCCCAGGCACACAGGGACCTTGAGGGCCGCCGTACGACTGGAAAAGTCCTGCTGGTCCCCTAAGTGACGATACCCGGCCCCCAACAGCGAATGACGTGCAGGAGAACAGCAGCGCAACAGAGTGTGTCGCGCAGGAAACGGCAGACACCTTTTGTTCATCTTTCTGCGGAAAGCTGACGTCGTGAGCACAGAACATTCCTTGGGGGCCGGGCATACCCCTGCCTTGACCACTTACCGTCCCCAGCTGCCGGGCGGTGCTGCGGCCCCTGCCGAGCGCACCCTCGTTGACATCCTGGAAGAAACCGCATCCTCCTTTCCCGAGGCCTCGGCGCTGGATGACGGCCATAAGTCCCTGAGCTACACCGAGCTGCTCAAGGCAGTGCGGGCCTTTGCCGCCCGACTCAATGCAGCGGGCCTGGGGCGGGGCGACAAGATCGGCATCCGGATTCCCTCCGGCACCAACGAGCTCTACATCGCCATCCTGGGAATTCTCATGGCCGGCGCCGCCTATGTTCCTGTTGATGCGGACGACCCCGAAGAGCGCGCCCGCCTGGTGTTTGGCGAAGCCAAGGTCGGTGCCATCATCGCTGCGGGCCTGGACATCGAACTTTCGGGCGCTTCACGAGAGCCCGTTTCCGAGCCGTCCCCTCCCGTTTTGGACGACGATTCCTGGATCATTTTCACTTCCGGTTCCACTGGAACGCCGAAGGGCGTTGCGGTAAAGCACCGCTCCTCAGCAGCGTTCGTGGACGCAGAAGCGCGCATCTTCCTCCAGGCCGAACCCATCGGTCCACAGGACCGGGTGCTGGCCGGGCTCTCAGTCGCCTTTGATGCTTCCTGTGAGGAAATGTGGCTTGCCTGGCGTCACGGAGCTTGCCTGGTTCCGGCACCGCGAGCCTTGGTACGTACCGGCATGGACCTGGGCCCTTGGCTCATCAACCACGGCATTACCGTGGTTTCCACGGTGCCCACCCTTGCTGCCTTGTGGCCGGCCGAGGCCCTCGAGAACGTCCGTCTCCTCATCTTCGGCGGCGAAGCCTGCCCGCCCGAACTGGCCGAGCGCCTCGCCGTAGACGGCCGGGAGGTGTGGAACACGTACGGTCCTACCGAAGCAACCGTCGTTGCCTGCGCTGCCCCGTTGGGCGGGCCCGGCCCCGTGCGTATCGGGCTGCCGCTGGATGGCTGGGACCTGGCCGTCGTCGATCCCCAAGGCGTCCCAGTGGCAGAAGGTGAGATCGGCGAACTGATCATCGGGGGTGTGGGACTGGCCCGCTACCTCGATCCCGCCAAGGACGCCGAGAAGTACGCGCCCATGACGACGCTGGGATGGGACCGGGCCTACCGCTCCGGTGACCTGGTGCGCTTCGAAGCCGAGGGCCTGATCTTCATGGGCAGGGCCGA
Source organism: Arthrobacter sp. R3-55 (assembly GCF_054161505.1). Lineage (NCBI taxonomy): Bacteria > Bacillati > Actinomycetota > Actinomycetes > Micrococcales > Micrococcaceae > Arthrobacter > Arthrobacter sp. R3-55. Next base: position 3,009,066 of record NZ_CP096423.1, read on the forward strand.
CGAACAGGTCAAGCTGGGTGGGCGCCGGATCGAACTGGGCGAAGTGGATGCGGCACTGCAGTCTTTGCCTGGTGTCGCCGGCGCGGCTGCAGCAGTACAGACCACGGCAGCCGGCAACCAGATCCTTGTTGGCTATCTGGCCCCCGTTGACGGCCATGAATTGTCCATGGACGAGGCTCGCCGCCTGCTGGGCGAAAGCCTTCCGGCCGCCTTGATCCCCCTGCTGACCGTGGTGGATTCGCTTCCTACCAAGACCAGCGGCAAAGTGGACCGCCATGCACTCCCCTGGCCGCTGGCGGGAGCCGGTGCCACCGAGGCAGGCAACGCCCCGCTGAATCTTCCCGATGACGCCCGCTGGGTGGTGGAGCAGTGGGAGTCTGTACTTGGCAGTCCCGTCAGTTCGCTCGACGCCGATTTCTTCGCCTACGGCGGTGGATCCTTGGCTGCAGCGCAACTCGTTTCCGCCCTTCGCGTCCGCTACCCCACCGTCACCGTGGCGGACATTTATGCCACACCCCGGGTAGGCGCGTTGATCGACGCCGCCCGGCAGTCACTTCCCGACGGCGGCGTGCCGGGGCCCGCTGCTGAGCGCACCGTCCGTCCCACCGCGCTGAAGTCGCAGATTTTCCAGGTCCTGATGGGCGTGCCCCTGCACATCCTGGTGGGCATGCGTTGGCTCACCTACCTCATGGCCGCCAACAGGCTGCTGTCAGACTTCGCCGGCTTTGCCGCCGCGCCCGTGGTGTCGTGGTGGTGGATCGCAGCGTCTTGGCTGGTTTTCGTCAGCCCCTTGGGCCGGATGGCGATCTCCGTGGTTGCAGCCAGGGTGCTGCTTGGCAGGATCCAGCCCGGCACCTACCCTCGATCCGGCAAAACCCACCTGCGGCTGTGGCTCGCCGAACAAATCCAAGACCTCTCGGGTGCCATCGGTCTGGCCAGCGCCCCGTTCGTCCCTTATTACGCACGGGCCCTCGGAGCCAAGATCGGCAAGGACGTCCACCTGCACTCACTGCCCCCGGTCACCGGCCTCCTGTCCTTGGGCAGCGGAGCCAACATCGAGCCCGAAGTGGATCTTTCGGGCTGGTGGGTTGACGGTGACTCCGTCCACATCGGCCAGATCCATGTGGGAGCCGGTGCAGTTGTCGGCGCCCGAAGCACCCTGATGCCCGGAGCCACCATCGGCGCGGGCGCCCACGTCGATGCCGGATCCGCTGTACTGGGCAAAGTGAAAGCCGGACACCTTGTGGCCGGCTCCCCTGCAGAACGCCGCGGTAAGGCCAAGCACGAATGGCCGGACACCATCAGCCGGCGGCCTGTGGTTGACCGGCTCTGGTTCTCCGCTTTTGCCAGCGCTTCGGCTTTGCTGGCGCTTATCCCCTATATCTCGGCGTTCGTTGGTGCCCTGGTGGTTCTGGCGTTCATCCAGGGCCACGAGTCGTTGGAAACAGCGCTTCCACAGATTGCCCTCGCCGTTCCCCTGGCGGCCTTCGTATGGTTCTTCGGCAACCTTGTACTCATCTTGATTGTTGCCAGGCTTCTCGGTTTGGGCCTGAAGGAGGGGTACTACCGGGTGCGGAGCCGGATCGGTTGGCAGGTGTGGGCCACCGAGCGCCTTCTGGACATGGCCCGGGACCTCCTCTTCCCTGTCTATGCAAGCCTCTTCACGCCCCTCTGGCTACGACTCCTCGGGGCCAAGGTAGGCAAAAACGTGGAAGCTTCCACGGTGCTCCTTGTTCCCAAGATGACCACCATCGGGGACGGAGCCTTCCTTGCCGATGACACCATGGTGGCCTCGTACGAACTTGGTGGCGGCTGGATGAAAATCGCGCCGGCCAAGATCGGCAAGCGCTCGTTCCTGGGCAACTCAGGCATGACCGCCGCGGGACGTAACGTGCCCAAGAACTCCCTCGTCGCGGTGCTGTCCGCCACTCCGGCCAAAGCAAAGTCCGGCACTTCCTGGCTTGGCAGTCCGCCCGTCCGGCTGCGCCGCACCGCCGTCGATGCTGACCAGACCCGGACCTTCCGCCCGGCCCTGAAGTTGAAGGTCGCCAGGGCGTTGTGGGAACTGTGCCGCCTGCTACCGGTCATCCTGACTGTGGCAATCGCCGTCAGCGTGATGCTGGTTCTGGATTGGATTGCACGAGGATGGGGCTACTGGATCGCAGCAGCCCTGGGTGGCGTGGTGATGCTCGCAGCAGGAGCCGTGGCAGCGCTCAGCTCCGTCCTCGCCAAGTGGGTTCTGGTGGGAACCATCCGTGCAGGCGAACACCCCCTGTGGAGCTCGTTTATCTGGCGTAACGAGGTGGTGGACACCTTCATCGAGATGGTGAGCGCACCCTGGTTTGCCCGCTCTGCCGCCGGAACTCCGGCCTTGGTGTGGTGGCTTCGCGGCCTCGGCGCCAAGATCGGCCGTGGAACCTGGTGCGAGAGCTACTGGCTGCCCGAAGCTGACCTCGTGACCCTGGGAGAGAACTCCACCGTCAACCGTGGTTGTGTTGTCCAGACGCACCTGTTCCACGACCGCGTGATGAGCCTGGATACAGTGACGCTCGGCAACGGAGCCACCATGGGTCCGCACGGCGTCATCCTCCCTGCCGCCAGCATCGGCGACGGCGGAACTGTTGGTCCGGCGTCGTTGGTAATGCGCGGTGAGACGGTCCCTGCCGGAACGTATTGGATGGGCAACCCGGTGAGCCCGTGGGTGGGCCCGTCAGCACAAGCGCCGCGCCTGAAGTAGATTGGACGGATATGGCCGCACCAATCCCCACCCCCAAAACCGACGCCGACCCCTACACTTTGGACCACGGCAGCACCAGCTACCGTGTGGACCGGTACGAGTTGGACCTCGATGTCAGGCTGGGCAGCAACAAGCTGATCGGCAAAGCGGTCCTGCGATGCACTGCCTTGGAATCCACGCCGCAGATCGTCCTGGATTTGGTGGGCCTGCGGGCAAGCAAAGTTCAGTTCGACGGCAAGAAGCTCCAGAAGTTCAGCCACCGGGCAGAGCATCTGGTACTTGCCCCCGCGTCCCCGCTCAAAGCAGGTCAGCAGTTCTCCTTGGAGATCCGCTATGACGGCAATCCCCAGCCACGGCGCGGCCTGTGGGGTGACGTGGGGTGGGAAGAACTGAACGACGGCGTCCTGGTGGCCGGCCAGCCCAATGGTGCGGCGTCATGGTTCCCCTGCAACGACCATCCCCGCTACAAGTCCAGCTTCCTCATCTCCGTGACCACCGACGACGACTACCGCCCGGTGTGCAACGGCACCCTGATCTCCCACTCCCGCAAGTCCAGCAGGGAGACCTGGGTCTACGAACAAGCTGAACCCATGGCCACCTACCTTGCTACCGTGCAAATCGGCCGGTACGTCAAGGTTCCCCTGCACGTTGACGACACCCATCACCGGGTGCCGCAGTTCGTAGCAGTCACTCCGGAAATGGCCGTCGACGCCCTCCAAGGACTCCGACGCCAGCCGGACATGATGCGGACCTTCGAGGATTGCTTCGGCCCCTACCCGTTCACGGACTACACCTCGGTGGTGACTGAAGACGAGCTGGAAATCCCGTTGGAATCCCAGACCGTCTCCATCTTCGGCCGCAACCATATGCGTGATTCCTGGGATGCCCAGCGCCTGATCGCCCACGAGCTCTCCCACCAGTGGTTCGGCAACTCGCTGACCGTGAGCAGCTGGAAAGACATCTGGCTGCATGAAGGATTCGCTTGCTACGCGGAGTGGCTGTGGTCCGAGGAATCCCGGACCATGACCGTTGCTGCGCGGGCAACGGCTGCGTGGAAAAGGCTCGACGCCGGGCCGCAAGACTTGTTGGTGGGCGATCCCGGTCCCGAGTTGATGTTCGATGACCGCGTCTACAAGCGCGGAGCCCTGGCCGTCCATGCCGTACGGATCGCGGCCGGCAACGAGGCGTTCTTCGGATTCCTGCAGCATTGGACGGCCACCAACCGTCACAGCTCGGTGTCCACGGAGGCGTTTATTGAGGCCGCGGATTCGTTCATTCCGGGCTTTGATGCTGCATCGATTCTTCGGCCGTGGCTCTACGAAACGCCCCTGCCTCCGCTGCCTTCAGTGCGTTAGCCGAGGGCCAGGGCGGCGACTAAACCCTCAGGCAGTGGTGTTTCGGTGACATCCCTCAGTCCGGGCAGATCCAGCACATCCAGCTCCGCAGGGTTGCGCCTCAGGCCTTCCCCTGTCATCTTCAGCCACGCCTCTTTGCGTGCCCACAGGCGGGCGCGCTGACTATTTTGCTCTTGGTCCTGGATGGTAAATAGGAAGCGCTTTTCGTTTGCGGTCAGCGCGACGTCGTCGAATGCTTCGAAGGCTGCCTTGTCAATCGATTCAAGGTCCACTCCCAGCCGGAGCTCTTCGGGAGGATGCACGACGCCGGCCAGCAGCACCCAGCCAGACGCTCTGGAGGCGCTGAGCGCCAGAGGTGCGGGGCCGCCGTCGAGCATGAACCCTGGGCGACCATGGTCCTGGGCGGGGCCGCACTGCGGGCAGTGATAGGAAGGGACGAGGCGGCGGGACTCCACTCCCAGGAGCGTCGCAGCAAAGTGCAGTGCAGCAAGTCGGCCGGCCAGGAACTCGTCACGGTCTGCGGGGTTGGCGTAGCGAAGGGCGCGCTCGAGGGCCAGGTGGCCAAGCAGTTCAACCGTGTCTCCTGCGCCGGGCGTCTCCTCGAGCCTCCACAGGTCAAGCACCGGATTCTGCATCATTCCCTCCTCTCACGGCTAATTCCCCAGCCCAATGTCGCAACAGCTATGGGTGGATTACCCATTCTGTGAGGCTTCAAACGACTCTGCCATCGCCCCGTGTCCATGCCCAAATCGGGTAACTGCAGGACTCACGCTGCCGAGGCAACCACCCGCGGAATTCTGTACAGGCTGCACCCTCTCTGGACAGCACCAACTCAGCGTTGCTGATGATGGTCAAATATCGTCGTGCAGGGAGCCACTCCAAGTCTTTCAGGCACTCGTCAAAGGCGCTCCAGTTCCCACCGAAGTAGTCCGGAAATGAAAAATTCTGCTTGTACTCTGCGAAGAGCTGATCCAGGGTGAGCATTTTGGATCCATCCAGGTCGACAATCAGAACGTCAGCTACTCTGAGCGTCTGGCGCACGAACTGAGCCTGCTCCAGGTTTGCCGCATGAACCCAAGGCGCGGTTTCGCTCGTCACTGAATCGACAACGTATTCCCCGTCCATCCGCCCATTCTCCACGAATTTTTGGACGCTTAACCGCAGCGAGGAATCGACCAACATTCGACCGCCCTAACACCGGAGCTCCCACACAGACGAGAAGCATCTCCCTGTCCGGCATTCTTGGTGGCGGCCAGGTCAGTCCACGAGCCCGACTCAGGCTCGCTGTTCCCGGACAGGATCCAGGGGTGTTTGGGGGTCTGCTCGAACCGGGAACCAGTCCAGTGTTTCGAGGTCGGGGTGCCGCCGGAGGGTCTCGATCAGTTCCTTGCTGCCGAAGACCTTGGATCCCAGCAGGTCCCAGTCTGTCCAAACAGCCCACGCCCGGTCCTCCGGCCACCAAAACTCAGGCGTGTGGTTGGGAAGAGTTGGTTCCAGCAGTGCCGGCAGGAGCGCTTCGAGTTCGAAGGAGACGACCTGCCGTCGCCTGATTCCATCGGCACCGACCACGACGCCCAATATGTCGTCCGCGTATCGGTCCGCAGCGGCGAAGCTTCCTTGCACCCGCTGAGTTTTTGTCGCGGATTGGAGCAGGGGTAGAAGCGCTTCCAGCTCCACTTGACCAATGGTCCCGCTCATGGGTTGGTACACAAAGTCAGCACCAGGCAGAACAAGCCCGGCCTCATCCCACCCCACCATCGCGTCCCCTCGAAAACAGGGAGGGACTTCCAACCCATCCCAAAACGCTCCCCGTAGCGGAACGCCTTTGATCTTGGCCACTTTGCTCCACCTGATCCTGACGAACTCAGACGGCGGAGCCACAAGGTAGATCGGGCCTTTATCCTCCTCAGCGAGCAGACCCGGATCAACACCAAGGGGACATACGTATTGATTGTGGAGAATCCAGACACTGTCCTCGCAACCAGGTGGAAGGACGGCCGTCTCCGCTGCGTTGACGACGTCTTCGCCTAGCCACGATAATTCCTCCTCAAACCCTTTGGTTGACCAACGGGCAGGCAACGGGCTTCTAGGCTGCTCAGACATACGCCACCCCGGAGGCAGGACAGCATCCTCGGTATTCATGAGCAGAACCTACCATCAGGCATCCCGGAGGCCATCCCTACAGCCACCCCGCAAGAGTACTGGTATACGTGCAGCATCAGGAGGTGGCATCAGCGAGACCATGCGCGTGAATACGCAATCGCCCCAACTGATCATCTGAGATTGCTCGAATCGGCTGGTCCGGGTCCAGAGGGCAGAAGAATTCGCCATCAGAAGTGAGGGCACAGAGAACACTCCCGGACATATGCTCCGGCAGAAACAGGAAGGGCGGATCGACAAAAGGAAATCCCTCGCTGCTGACCCAGGCCACTCTGCATCCGGCATCGATGATCGTCTGCAACGTCCCACGAACGGCCGTTGTCCAGGCTTTCCCACTCAAAAACTCCTGGACCCTTACGTCCCACAGTTTCAATTCCCAGGTCTCACCGTAAAGACGGGATTCTGCTGCATCCGTTCCGGCAGGCCACAAGCCCAGCGGGAGGGACCTTTCAACCCAACGTTTCGGATCGACCAGCCCATAAACGATGAATCCCGGCATTTCCTCTTGTCCGCCGTCGGCGTCCCAAAACACTGTCATGATTTTCCGTGCGGGCGGCCTCATTAGCGGGCACGCCGCTGATGGAGCTGAGTTGGTTGGGAAACGCAGTCGCCAATTGTCATTGATCGTTGCCTTTTCTAGATGCGGGAAACACCTACTTGCTGGCGCTTGATCTCAGCGAGGAGATCCCGGCCAGTTCGCCCCAGTGTATTCGTTCCTCGACAGGGCGCCCGCGTCGCTGGCTGATTGCTTGCCTTTGTTCGGTAGTCTCAGCGGGTGACTGACTATCGGCAACACCCCAGCGTCGTGGCGCATTGGCACGACGGCTCCTTCCAGCCGCTTCCCGAAGCCCTGGACGCGCCTGACACCATCTGGTTTGCGCTGCCTCCGGAACCGGACACCGAGCAAATGTGGGAAGGACTTCGCGGCCGAGTTGAAGCAGACGGCACAGCCACTGTCCTGGCAGTGCCGGCTTTTCTCTATGACATCAACTTTGGCGACAGGGTGAACGTCATGCGCTCGGCAGAGGACGCCGTCGTTGCCACAGGACTCGACCACGACACATCGAACTTCACCTTCCGTGTCCTGCTGAAATCGGATGCCCCAGATGCTTGGCAACCGCTGGCCACTGAACTCGCCCAGCTCGGCTGCATCCTTGATGTCATGTCTCCGCGGTTCTTCGCTGTGTCCTGCAATGAAGCCTTGTCACAGGTCGTCGCCGACAAGCTGTTTACTCTGCAGAACAACGACGAACTTCACTATGAAACAGGCAGGACGAAACTGCCGGAGCCCAAACGGGCGTAGCTTCCGGGCTGCTGGCTTTCTTCTCCGCGCTGGTACTGGCGCCGGAAAGCCTGCCTAAGTTCCAGGCGACGAACTAAGGAGTGATCATCGGAAACCTTCGACTCATGCGGCGGATCTACGTCGAGTGGCCCCAGCCAGCCAAAGCACTGATGCTCTGTTTTCCTGCGTTCTTCATTCTGTCGTTCATCCTGACGGCCTTGAAGTTGCCGTTCTGGGCCGTTTTGATCCCCATCAGCTTGGCCGGAGTGTCAGTGTTTTCTCTGAGATTCTGCATTTTCAGGGACATCAGGAACACCGCCACAACGTGGTCCCGTCTTTATAGGGAAAGCAAGAACATCGCCCCGGACGGTTTCACGATTGCTGACCTACCGACCATCAAAGGCATGGGATTCATCTACATGCTGATGGGAGCCATGTTCGTTGCCGGCTCGCTCTGGACCGTCTTCACAACAGCACGATGAAGGCCCGTATTGACCCCTCTGGCAGTGTTCCACCTGTGCGCTTGTGCCGATAACCCTCGATCAGCAACCGCATCAATCGCTGACGCTCACAGACGAGAAGCGTCTCCCCGTCCCCGCATTCGTGGTGGCGGCCAGCCGAAGTCAACCTGCACCGGCCTCTTGCCCGTCTTTGGCTCAGGAACACCTCGTTCCTCCCGCCGCGCCCGGGCAGCCCAGTCCTGACGTGCCCAAAAGACCAGAAGCCAAACGAAGAGACCAAAGCTTACCGGCACGAACAACCGCCCCCATTGACCGTCCGAAGCTGAGAACAGAACATAGACCACCAGCGCTGTAAGAGTCATAGCGGCCATCACCCCTGCGAAGATTGTCATGGACCAAACTGACTCAACTATTGGCACGTACTTACCGCCGAAGGTGACTTCGTCCCAGTGGTAGCTGTAGAGATCACCGTCCTTGGTCCGGGCAAGGACCCGCTCCTCGCCCGCGGCAACAGCGCGGTCATGCCAGCGCTTGACGCCTTCATCGATCTCCTCGCGCAGGTCCGCGTCTTCCGTGCGGAGCCTGAACCCGTCCGGCTCAGTCAAGGTGTTCTCCCTCCAACTGACGCACTACCTTGGCCACAGGAAAACGCCCAAGAAGACCAACCCTGCCATTGCCGGAATAGCAGCAGCTATCTTCGACAGGGCGAGTTGGTACTCATACGTCTTGAACTGCGTCCCCTCGAGCAGCCACGCCCAACCATCAACGCCGGATCGTGCCATCAAGTTGCGCATCAGATACAGCACCAGGCCGCTGAGTATGAGGAATGCGCCGACGAGCGCCAAGAACGGATTACCCATCTACTCCCCTGCCCACGGGGACCTGAAGATCAGCGTCAGCACCACAATCAGCAGACCACCCAAGATCAGCACTGTACAGAAGAACACTCCGAGCATCTCGAAACCCCTGACCCGCTCCCCATCTGCTTCCGTGTCGGCTTCAAGGGGAGGTTCGGATTCAGAGAGCTCCCCTCTCCGCCCAATCATTTGTGAGGTGATCCAGTGCTGCCGGCGCGCGATTGGTCTCCTAAACAGCAGCCACACCACACCAATGGCGATGAAGACCAGACCCAATGCCATGCTTCCCTCCCCCGCCAATGCTCTCTTCGTGTCACCATCCTAGAAGCGCAACGCCCTCACACGACACGCGCCGCGCACGGAGAGATCCTCCATGCTTTTTCAGAACTGCAGTTGGCCGTAAATGGCGCTGTTGTGCGCCGCTCCTTGTCGCCCTCGAGTCACGCTCCCCGGGCTAGTGCGGGCAAGCAGGCATCCTCCTCCGGCGTCGGCTCGAACTCGGCTCGAAACCCCAGCTTTTCGAGACACAGAGGCTATGAGAGACCCCGGTGAGTTTAGAGAAGGAGTCGGAGACCGCGGGCGGGATCGCCTATCGGATCAGCTGGTCACTTGAAGGACCTGAACACGATCGAGTCGAAAACGGCGCGCGCCTCTCTCATCAGCTCCGGATTGATCGATTCGTCGATATAGCCCACCGCGACGACAGCCCGCCGGCCCTCCAAGTCGACCACCCGGTAGGTCTCATGTTCATTCTGAGTCGAGTACCAGTGTGTGCAGTGGTACATCATTTCTGAGTGGATGCAGAACTTGCCGCTGTCGCAGGCAGGGATGTCCACGTCGCCCTCGACGGAATGGTCGAACTCGAAGCCGGGGTAATCGCCCACCATGATCTTGACAGGAGGAGTGCTTGCCGTTGACGATTGCGCCGCCATAGCCCTAGTGAAGGCCCAGTCCGCAGGACCGACATCGGCAAGGGCACCCCTCCAGTTGCATGCGTCCATCGACACATAGAACGCGGACCCAAGAGTCAGGTGGACGGCCCATTCAGCCGGGTGATCCGGGTCATCCTTGCCCAGGCTGTTGCCGTCGAGAGCTGACCAGCCCCCTGGAACGGTGATCTCGAAAGGCTCCTTGTAGCCGTCGACGGGGACTAGATACGTGCCGGCATCGATATCGCCACTCGTCGGCAGCGGCGGGACCGTGCGAGGGGCGCGACTCTCAGGCAGCGGTGGGACCGTGCGAGCCTCCGTCATCGGAGAACTGGCAGACGGCAGGGATGCGTCGTCGGACTCATACTCGCACCCGCCGAGACATCCCATCAGTGCGATAGCCAGCAAAGGCAAGAGATGGCGTGACCGCTGAGCGGCCTTTTCGATGGGTGTCCTAGAACTCATTGATCCACCAAGCCACTACAAGCTACTGTGAGGCCCCGCAGCCGGGTGGCCTCGCAGGCGGTCCGAGATGGGATGCCGTCGCCCCAGTCTCCTCCGGTAGAGAACCCGTGACAATGACAGTTGGATGGAAATGAGTTTCGACTCATGCAACCCCCCGCAATGACAGGAGCGCCCTGAAGCAGCGGCGAGGAAACGCCAAAATTGCGGCAGCTTTCACCGCCCGAGTCTAACCAGCCAATGAGATCTGGCGGTAGCCTACCTCTCGTAACCCTTGGCAAACGAGACGGCTCACTGGCTCTGTCCCATAAGAGCCTGCTTCCTGTGCAAATGTCCTTTTCGGAAGCTAATTGCAAAACCTCCCGCTAGATTCCGGGGTTTGTGCAGACGGATAGTGATCAGTGACTGCCCGCTACTCATATGCACAAGTGCCTGTGGCTGCAGCTATGGACAGAATGAACCGCGCAGCGCTCCACCACGCAGCCCTGGAAAACGATGTTGCCGCCGTAGAGCAACTTCTTGGCGACGGCGCTTCTCCCGATGCTCAGGACAAAGCCGGATTCACGCCCCTACATTCTGCCGCGCAGGAATACTCAGTAGAAGCTGCTGCTGCGTTGCTTGGCGCCGGCGCCACCGTTGATCTTCAAAACGGCTGGGGCAACACTGCGCTCTTTACTGCTGTTGGTAATTCAAACGGCCGTGGCGAACTGATCAAACTCCTCCGATCGCACGGCGCTGATCCACACTGCGTCAACGGTAGTGGCCAGACTCCCGTAGGGCTGGCACGCCTGATCGGCAACTACGACGTCGCGCAGTAATTCACCGACGTAGCTGAATAACTGGCGCTGTCCAAGTCTTATCCTGGTGCCATGGATAGAGTGCTGCTCGATCAGGTGATCATGAGGGACTACGGCCAGTTCGACCTCATCTGGGCTGACGAGGGCGGCTTCGACGGCATCTTTGAACGCTGCTTTGAGGGCCAGGTCAACGGCCTGGTCGGGGCTGCAGCTCCCAATGGCGTCTATATCAACCTCGGACGACGGTCTGGCGGCTCTGACATGCGCATCGTTCTCCTGGATAAGCCGCCAGCTGCGGAACCCGATATCTCATGGGACGACATCGTCGAGGTATCCTTCACACTCCCGGCAGGACACGATCTGCGTTGGGCCTCGTGGGCGGACGAGACCACCGGCCAGCTAGCCGAATTGCCGCCCGGCAGCTACCACCTGCGGGTCAGCGCGAAGGGACGCGACGAAGGCCATGATGGGGAATTCTCCGAAGAAGTCATCGATCATTACCTACTGGAGATGTGGCCAGCCACGCCGGAACCCGACGCCATCCTGCGTACCGGCAGCCAGAGCGCCGAGTACTGGCACGAGACGTGGGGAGGCCGCCGCTAGGAGCAGCATCGCATCAAGACTGTTAGCCGTGCCATCACTCAGGCAGTTCGCCGGCTGCGATGCGCTCGGCAGCGACCCTGTACGCCTCAGCGATGCAGCTCTCGACGTCGGGGGCAGCAATGCGCCAGACGTTCCGGCCTCCGACCTGAATACCCTGCAGATCGCCTGACTTCAGCAGCGCCCTGATCTGGTTCACTGACACATTCAGTTCCTCGGCCACCCGCTCCGTCGTCAGGAACCGGCGCTTCTTGGCATCCTCTGGCATACACAACCTCCTAAAGCCGTCCAAACACCATGGACCTCCAATTGCACAAACAGCAGTTATGCTAGTCGTTGGATTTATTGTTCTGGTTTGGGGGCAGGCATGGTAATTGCTTTTGATGACGGCGCAGCCGACGCGCTGATCACTGCCGCGAACTCCGCCGATGAGGTTCTGCGTGCCGAGGAAGCTTCCTGCATGGGGCCGTGGAGCAGGCAGTGCAGGATTTCAACGGGGGCTACGGGCGTCTGTTCAAGGACGCCTGCGCCATCAGGTCCGATGATCGCGGCAAGCTTTCAGGTGTCCTGGCGGCTCTGGCCGAGGATGTCGGCGAGGCCAAGCACAGGGCCCAGCAAGAGAAAGCCCGGCAAAAGAACATGGAAGCCTGGCAGCAACGCGACAACATCCGCAAACAGCACCTGCTCTCCCGTGACATCGCCGAAGCATCAGTGACAGTTGCCACCATGGTCCTGGACCCGATGCCCGAGAGCACGCCGGTCCCTGCACCGACTGTTTCAGCGGTGTTTTCTCCGCGGGACCGGCCCCGGTTCACCGGCGGACCAGGAACCGGAACCACCTCGGCTGACCCGGACAAGCTCCGCGGCTTCGCCTCAGTGTCCCGGACGGCCACGAACACCCTGAACTCACACTTTGTCGCAGTCCGGAACGCCTGGAGCAGCTTCACAGCATCGTGTTCCTGGGTGAACATCGAGACTGAGTCGTTTGTTGCTGGTTTTGAGCGGTTGCTCGCCGCCAACGCAGCAGACGCCGATTGGATAGAGCAGGTCGCCACCGCATTCGAAACAGCTGGCAGCGGCGCCGTCGAAGACAGCATGCTCAACGGGCTCTTCATCCAGTACGCAGCACCAAGCCAAGTGGGCTTGAACGACATCGGAACCATGAGTGCAGCGCAACTGAAGGTTTGGCTCGGTAATGGTGGCACCGCCAGGCTTCGGGAACTCCTGACCCAACCAGGACTGGACCCCGTAGCCACAGCCACGTGGTGGTCTGGTCTTGGCCACACCGTCGATCGCATAACCGGCACAGTAACTATCGAGGAAGCGGGAAAACAGCAGCTCCTGATCGATGCACTGCCGGAAGTTATCGGAAACCTGAACGGTGTCACCGCAACCGCCAGGGACCTTGCCAACCGCAAGAAGTTGCTGCAGATGCACGACTACTTGAAGAAGTACCGCGAAGAGCACGGCGGAGAAGTTGATGAAGGCTCCCAGGAAGGCATGGTCAACAAAGTCTGGGAATCGCTCTACGACAGCCAAGGCAACGAAAAAGTCGTCAATACTGACGACAAGTCATCGATCTTTCAACTCGTAAGCTTCGTGCCCTTCGACCGGGGGCAAGGATCGGAGACCGGGTTCGGTGCATCTATTTCCGTGGGAGACCTCGACGCCGCCAAGCACATCAGCTACCAGCTCCCCGGGCTGGACACCACCATCGGCAAGGACATGGCATCAAAGACCAAGCAGGCCAATGATCAAAGAGTTGAGCAACGTGACATCGCTCGTCTGTATGGGATTGACCGGGACCGTCTTGCTGTCGTTGCCTGGATTGGTGTTGAGCCGGCCCAGGGTATGGGTGTGTTCAGCAACGACCAGGCAAAAGTCGTGGGTCCCGCCCTTCGCAACTACGTGACAGGAGTCAACGCCGTTCACCAAAACCTCGACCACGCAGCCATGACAACAGCCGTCGGGCACTCCATGGGTTCCCTCGGGGCCATGGAAGCAGCCAAAATTGAACTGCCGGTCGATAACCTTGTTCTCGTCGGTGATGTTGGTGCCCCTGATAACGTGACCTCCGTGAACGATCTTCACCTGAACCCCGGCGGCACCGTATACCGGGGAACCTACGACTGGGACCACGTAGCTGAAGTCGGGCATGGGCTCGGCTGGCAGCGTAAAAGCACGGCAGACCCCGGATTCGGCGCCGTCACCTTCGGCACGGACGGCACCACAGGACCAAATGGCGCCACCGGGCTCCCAACGAAAACCCACGGCGGACAAACCGGCGGCAAGGACGGCATCTACGGGTACTTCGACAAGTCAACAGAGTCCAGCTTCAACCAAGCCAGGATTGCCCTCGGCTTGAATGACCAGCTCACGAATGCGAAACGATGAAAACCATACGTAATCGCCGAAACTGGCGTGTCCTTCCCGCCGCGGCAATGCTTCTTCTCACTCTTGCAGGGTGCGCGGCAACGCCGAGCACCAATTCACCTACCAGCACCGCGGAGAAGGCCATGGACCCGGAAGAAGCCCGAACAGAGTACCTTGAACTCTTCAACAAGATTCAAGCTCTCGCCCCGGGCGACTGGACGAAAGTCACACCAGACAAAGCAGGGTGGGTCTGTGATCGTTCCCTCGGCACGGAAGGCACTCAGGTGTCTTTCGATACCAGTAGGAGTCCGCTGAGCCGGGAAGAAATGGACGCTTTGCACGACAAGGTCAAGACCTTGTTCGAGGCCACCGGATTTAATCTGAGGCAGGAAATTGATGAAGGTCCGAACTTTGTCCGACACACCGTGGTCCTCGGGCCTGACAAGTTCTCTATGGCGTTCGGTACGGGCAAGTACGGTATCACCCTCAGCGGGAATACCCGCTGCTTTGCCGACCCTGAAGGAAAATATCGCTAGGAAGCCATGACCACAACGCTCCGCCGCCGGTACTGGCGCGTCCTTCCCGCCGCGGCGGTCCTTCTTCTCACTCTTGCAGGGTGCGGGACAACGCCGAGCACCAATCCACCTACCACCACCGCGGAACAAACCATGGAACCAGAACAAGCCCGCACAGAGTACTTCAACCTCTTCAACAAGATTCAAGCCTTCGCCCCCGGCGACTGGGATGTCGCGCCGCCCTCCGAATATCAAGGGGATGTCTGCCGGCTCCCGGACGGGTCTGACGGTACCCAATTCTCAATCGATACCAGTCGAAGTCCGCTGAGCCGGGAAGAAATGGACGCACTGCACGACAAGGCAAAAACTGTCTTCGTGTCCACGGGGTTCACTGTCAAGCAAGAATCCGATGCAGGCCCGAACTTCGTCAGACACACCGACGTGTTCGGGCCCGACAAATTCGTCATGGGACTCACCACCGGAAAGTACGAAATAAACCTTGGCGGAAACACCCGCTGCGTTCCCGACCCGGAAGGCAAATTCCGCTAGGAAAGGTTGTCACCGAACGGCCCTGTGTTCCGAGGCTGCTGTGAGATCCCATCCATAAGCAGATCCAATCCTGGCTCAGGCACAGGAGTCGCCCGCTGTAACCAATCAACGTAAATACCGTGCATCAGATGGCTATGTAACATTCGGCAGGAGTACTTGTTACTAACCCGGGCGGGTCGTGCCTAGGCCAAGAACGTGGTCAGCCAAGGGAAGGTCGCCCGCGGGCCAATCCACACACCCGTTACCCGATAGAGAATTTTGTCCCCCGCAAAATGTAGCTTGTGCTTGGCGGGCCCCTATTCGTCAAAGCAAGTGTTCCCCGCAGCCGTGAATCTGCTGCGGGGAACACTGGCTGGATTAACCCAAGCGGGCTACTTCACCGACGTCAGGTAGTTCGCCAACGTGGGCGTGATGCGGGTGCCCGAGTTGGAGCTTCCGCCGTTGGTGTGGATTGCCATGATGGTGCTGGAGCTGTTGTAGACGGGTGCACCGCTCTGCCCACCAAAGGTATCCATCTTGTAGTAGACCTTCTCCGTGGTGGTGCTCTCGATGGGACCGGTCATGGACCACATGGTGCCGAAGGCCTTGTCTCCCGGGTAGCCACGAACGGTCACGTTGGTGCCATTCAGGCTGGCGGTGGTGCCGGTGTAATTCAACCAGCCGGTGGTGTTGCCGATGGTGCAGTCGAGCTTGATGACGCCCCAGTCAGCGTTGGTATTGGCAGAATCGATCCATCGCTGATCGGTGTAGATCTTGGTAGCACCACAGGTGCCATAGGGGTCTGTTGAGCCGTTCCGGCCCGGAGCTACTTTGACACCCCAGGAGTAGTCGGCCTCGGAGCCCGTTCCACCCTCATGGACACAGTGACCCGCCGTCAGCACTGTGTCGTCGGAAATCAACGCACCGGAGCAGATGTAGCCGCCGTTGAACTCGATCTGGACTATTGAACGGTTGGGAGCAGCCGTCGTGTTGGTGATACGCACCCGGCCATCAGCGCCGATGACTGAATCTGTGGAAGCGCCACCGTTCTTTGAAGGTGCGGCAATCGTGTACTTGTCGGCCAAAGGTGAAGCCGCCGGTCCTGAAACCTGTGACGGGTCCACCGTGTGCGATACAGGCTGGACCTCGGCGGCAGCTGTTTGCGGCGTCGACTCTGACGCTGTTGCGGCTCCGCCAAGCGAGGACGTCAAAGCCATCACTGCAGCTCCGACCAGCAAAGCAACGTTCTGCTTTTTCATGGGTACCTTTCAAGGGACGGCTCTCAGCGAACCGTGCAAGGGATGTGATACACATGTTTCACATGTGCATGACAAAACTGTCATACACACGTGAATGTTCTGTCAAGATGCTGGGAGCTCAATCTCAAAAAGAAAATCCCCGGGACCTCCAGGTCCCGGGGATTCACTTGATAGTGGGGCTAGCGCTGGACTGCGCCGAACCGTTCGGCTGCAACGGCAACAGCGGCGGCTCGAGCCTCAGAAGCCTCATCGGCCGTCAGGGTACGGTCGTCGGCACGGAAACGGAGGCCGAAGGCCAGCGACTTCCTGCCTTCCTCGATCCCGGGGCCAACGTAGACGTCGAACAATGCGACGTCCTCGAGGAGTTCCCCGGCACCTTCGCGCAGTGCCGAAAGGACCTGATCTGCCGGCACATCCTGAGGGACAACCAGAGCAACGTCCTGCGTCGCCACCGGGAACCCGGAGATGTGCTTGGCCACGATCACATCAGCCGCAGCCTCGAATAGTGCTTCCACGTTGATCTCGAGCGCCACTGAACGTGCAGGCATATCGTGTGCAGCCAGCAGCTTCGGGTGAAGCTCACCTGCGTATCCAACAACTTCTCCATTGCGCAGCGCGAGCTGAGCTGCGCGGCCCGGGTGGAAGGCCTGGTGACTGCCCTGGCTGACCACCAGTTCAACACCGAGCACGTCGGCAATAAGGCGGGCCACGTCCAAGGCATCAGCCCAGTCCCACGCACGGGGTGTGTGCATGGCCGCGGCAGGAGAATCATGACCGGTGAAAACAGCGGCGATGTGCAGCGGCTGGTGCGGGACGCCGTCGTACAGTGCATCCAGAACCTCATCCGAAGGCTTGACGCCCAGCGGCGGAATGGAATCCGTGCCCAGCGTTTCGCCAGGAAGGAAGACCGAACCTGCTTCATAAAGAGCCAGGTCGCGGAAGCCGCGCGAGTGGTTGCGACGGGCAACCTCGATCAATCCCGGGAGGATGGACGTGCGAAGGAAACCTTGCTCTTCGCTGATCGGGTTTGCCAGCTTCAACGCCGGACGCGCTGCTCCTTCAGCAGCAACACCGAACGTGTCGTTGGCTGCCTTGGACACGAACGGGTAGGACAACACCTCGGTGAGACCGGCATCAGCCAACGCCTGAACAACGCGGCGCTTCTGCTGCTGGCTGCGGCTCAGGCCACGGCCCGGAGGCGCCACGGGGAGGGTGGACGGGATGTTGTCGTATCCCACCAGCCGGGCGATTTCCTCGGAGAGGTCCTCCTTGGTTTCAAGGTCGTTGCGCCAGCTGGGAGCCGTCACCAAGTAACCGTTGGCGGTCTTCTCCACGGCGGCCCCCAGATCCACCAGCGACGTGGTGATCTGCTCTTCAGTGAAGTCGATACCAATCCGTGCCGCGGCAAATTCTGCCGGCAGCTCGATGGTGACAGCGTCAGGGGCGGTTCCGACGTCGGTGCCGGCCTCATCTGCCGTGCCCCCGGCGAGCTCCACCAACAGGTCCACGACGCGCTGCGCGGCAATGTTGGCGATGTGCCAGTCCACCCCGCGCTCAAAGCGCTTGGAGGCTTCGGACGGCAGCTTGTGGCGGCGGCGGGAACGGGCGATCGACACTTCGTCGAAGTGTGCGGCTTCCACCAGGATGTTCGTGGTGGAATCGGACACCTCAGTGTGGGCACCACCCATGACGCCGGCTATGCCGATGGCGCCGGAGTCATCAGTGATCAGCAGGTCCTCGACGTCGAGCGTGCGCACCTTGTCATCGAGGGTGGTGATCTTCTCCCCCGCCACGGCACGACGCACCACGATCTCGCCTGCGAGCTTATCGAGGTCGTAGCAGTGGTTCGGCTGGCCGAGCTCAAGCATGACGTAGTTGGAGATATCAACCGGCAGCGAAATGGACCGCACGCCGGCCAAACGAAGGCGGGCGGACATCCACGGCGGCGTGGGACGGGAAGCGTCCACACCACGTACCGTGCGGGCAACAAAGCGGTCGCAGCCGGGCTTGCCGTAGATGGGAGCGTCGTCGTTGAGCTTGACGCCGTAGCCGCCCTGCAGGGTGGCCGGAACCGAGACCTTGGACGCGGGATCCACGAAGGTGGTTCCAGTGGCGTGCGCGTACTCGCGGGCCACGCCACGGATGGAGAATGCGTAGCCGCGATCCGGGGTGACGTTGATTTCCGCTGCCTGGTCGTACAGACCCAACAGTTCCATGGCGTCGGTGCCGATTTCGGGGTCCAGGCCGATGCTTGAGAGGACCAGGATGCCGTCATGGTCATCGCCGATTCCCAGCTCGCGGACAGAAGCGATCATGCCCGCAGACAGGTGGCCGTAGGTCTTCCGTGCAGAGATCTGGAAGTTTCCAGGCAGCACTGCACCGGGGAGGGTGACAACCACTTTGTCGCCCTCAACAAAGTTGTGCGCACCGCAGATGATGCCCTGAACGCCGGAAGGATCAATGCCCTTGCCGGTGAGGGTCTGTTCCTGCCCCTCCGGAACCACCCGGACCTGGCACCAGTTGATGGTCTTGCCATTGGTCTGCGGTTCCTTGACCAGGCTCAGGACCTGGCCCACCACAACGGGGCCCGTGAGCTCGTCCGTGGGACGGTGGACTTCTTCTTCTTCAAAACCGACCTTGACCAGGTCAGCCATGACGTCTTCGGCCGTAGCATCGGCCGGAACCTGCGCGAATTCACGCAGCCAGGAAAGTGGGATACGCACTGTTAGATCTCCATCCCGAAGTGCTCGCTGAAACGTACGTCGCCTTCGATCATGTCGCGCATGTCGCCAACCTCGTTGCGGAACATGAGCGTGCGCTCGATGCCCATGCCGAAAGCAAAACCTGAATAGATGTCCGGATCGATCCCGGCTGCCCGGAGGACGTTGGGGTTGACCATGCCGCAGCCACCCCATTCGATCCAGCGGGGACCGCCCTTGGCACCTGGGTGCCAGATGTCCAGTTCCGCGGAAGGCTCGGTGAACGGGAAGTAGTTGGGGCGCAGGCGGATGGAGGCTTCGTCGCCGAACATCTGGCGGGCGAAGTGCTCCAAGGTGCCGCGCAGGTCGGCCATGCTGAGGTTCTTGTCGATCGCAAGACCCTCGAACTGGTGGAAGACCGGCGTGTGCGTGGCGTCGAGTTCGTCCGTGCGGAACACCTTGCCCGGGCACAGCACGTAGATGGGAACTTCGCGTTCCAGCATCGAGCGGACCTGCACAGGCGAGGTGTGCGTGCGCATGAGCAAGTGAGCCTCGGGAGGCTCCACGAAGAACGTGTCCTGCATTTCGCGGGCAGGGTGGTCCGGCTTGAAGTTCAGGGCGTCGAAGTTGAACCACTCGGACTCGACCTCGGGCCCTTCAGCGATTTCCCAGCCCATGCCAACAAAGATGTCCGAGACGCGGTCCTGCAGCGTGGACAGCGGGTGGCGTGCACCTGCCCGGCGTCGACGCGGAGCGGCGGTGACATCCACGGTTTCTTCGACCAGGATGCGGGCGTCGTTCTCGGCCTCGAGAACCTCGGTCCGGGCTGCGAGCGCCTGATTGACGCGGCCACGGGAGGACCCCATGAGCTTGCCGGCCGCAGCCTTGTGCTCCTTGGCGAGCCCACCGATTTCACGGTTGGCAAGGCTCAGCGGCGACTTCTCGCCGGTGTGGGCGAGACGGACCGCCTTGAGTTCTTCGAGGGAGGAAGCGGCTGCTATTGCAGCAACGGCGTCCTCGACGGCAGCGGTGATGGCGGCTTCATCCAGCGGGTTCGGGATGGCAGCGCCTGGCAAAGTGTCAGTCATCTACTGTTCTTAGCTACGAGTAGGGAGCGGCCGGCAAGGCAGGCCTGCAAAACGAAAGGGCAGTGCTCGCCGCTGACGGCAGGCACTACCGTTCAGTCTAGTTGAACGTCACGGATGGGATTCAACGTGCCCATCCGCCTGGGGTCTAGCATTGGCCTCATGATGCCCGCGCACCGCCTCAGGCAGCTCGCCAACGTCGTGAACCTGTCCACGCCCTTGGGACTGATGGTCGCCGTCGCGTCCCGAACCACCGTCTCCCGCGGGCCGCGTGGACTCCTGATCGCGGCCGGCTATGGCTGGAAGCTCCCTCATGCGGGGGCATTCACACTGGGCAACGTCATTCTCTACCGGGCACCGCACGGAGTTGCCGGCAGCAATCCTGTATTGCTGGGCCACGAGGAACGGCACAGTACCCAATACGCGTACTGCCTGGGCTTGCCGTTCCTTGCCTTCTACGGAATCGCCGCCGGTTGGTCCATGATCCGCAGCGGCAATCCGGCGTTGAACAATTTCTTTGAACGTCAGGCCGGGCTCGCGGCGGGCGGATACATTGACAAGGACCACCATCGGCAGGGCAACACTGCCGGCAAGGGAAATGAGGCCTCATGAAGCGAACCATCACTGTTACCGGTACTGCGAGCGCCAAAGCGGTTCCAGACTTGGTCACATTAACCTTGGGGGTGGAAACGCGCAGGGAAACAGCCGGGCAGGCATACGACGACGCCGGCAAGGCGGCTGTCGCTGTAGCGGCCGGTTTGCGGGAAGCCGGTGTCACTGATGTCGACCTGCGGACCAGCGGACTGAATCTGCGGGCCGATCTGGTGTGGGTTGAAGGCCAAGGGCAGAAGGTGGCGGCATATGTTGCCTCCACCAACCTGCAGGTGGGGATCCGATCCCACGCTGATGCTCCGGCGGCCATCGCTGCCGCTGTTGCGGCCGGCGGTGACGACATCAGGATCAATGGAATCGAACAAGGTTTCGCCGATTCGACCTTGGTGACCACACAAGCGCAGGAAGCGGCCTGGCAGGACGCCCTGGCACGCGCCGAACAGTACGCGTCCCTGGCCTCAGCCCGCTTGGGCCAGGTCAAGTCCATAACCCAGGAACCAGTACATGGCGCCCCGATACCGCTGGGCGGGATGGTCAGGGCATCGTTCTCCGCTGAAGCGCTGCCGGTGGAAGCCGGGGAGTCCTCGGTTACTGCCAGCGTTACCGTGGAATGGGAGCTCCTCTAGTGGATACTGCCAGCACTCAAGGCAGCATCCACCTTCGTCCCTAGGGCGGTCCGGACCACGACGGCGAGTCCCTCCGCTGCGGCTTCCAGGGGCATGCTTGGGGTTCCGCTTTCCGGAGATACCTGGTCCGGAAGATACGGAATGTGCACGAAACCTCCGCGGACGTCAGGGGTCGATGCGAGCAGGTGCATCAAGGCGTAGAAAACGTGGTTGCACACGTACGTACCTGCGGATTGGGATACCTCGCCTTTAATTCCTGCGATCTGGAGGTCCCGCAGTGCGGCCTTGATGGGCAAGGTGGAGAAGTATGCCGCCGGGCCGCCCGGGACAACTTCCTCGTCCACAGGCTTTTGGCCTTTGTTGTCGGGGATCCGTGCGTCATCGCAGTTGATGGCCACCCGTTCCAGGGATATCCGGGCCCGGCCACCAGCCAGGCCCACACAGAGCACAAGGTCCGGTTTGATGGTGGCAAGTGCTCCGCTGAGTGCTGTGGCCGACTCACCGAAGATGCAGGGCAGCTCGCGGGCTTCGACCTCGATCCCCTCGGCCCGGAGGATTTCCTGCGCTCGGCGCACGGCATGCCAGGAAGGATTGACATCGTCCTGGCCGAAAGGTTCAAAGCCGGTCAGCAGAATCATGGGGCAACCTTAGCAACGCCCGACCGGGTATTAGAGACGTCAGGCCCCGGGTCCTTGACATCCATTCGAACATACATTCGAATAGAGACCATGAGATGGGACGCACAAGCACTGTCACCTACCCGTGGACCGGCGTCCGACGACGGCGGCACTTCAGCTCCAGGCCCTGCCCCGGCCATGGATGCGCTACTGCCGCTGGCCGGGCTGGTGCGTTCCATCTCGACACCCGAATTCTCCGGAGTCACCTTTCATGAGGTCACCGCAAAGTCAGTGCTCAACAAGGTGCCTTCGGGTTCGGCCATGCCGTTTGAGTGGACCGTGAACCCTTACCGTGGCTGCAGCCACGCGTGCGTCTACTGCTTCGCCCGCAAGACCCACACATACTTGGAGTTCGACGCCGGACGGGACTTTGATTCCCAAGTGGTAGTGAAGATCAATGCCGCCGAAGTATTGCGGAGGGAACTGGCCAAGCCGTCGTGGGGACGGCATCAAGTTGCTTTGGGAACCAACACCGATCCCTACCAGCGAGCCGAAGGCCGCTACGCCTTGATGCCCGGGATCATCCGTGCGCTTGCGGACTCGGGAACACCATTTTCCATCCTGACCAAGGGCACCCTGCTGGCAAGGGACATCCCCCTGCTCAAGCATGCTGCCACCATGGTCCCTGTGGACCTGGGCATTTCGCTCGCGATGACCAATGAGGATCTCGCCGAGTTGGTGGAACCCGGCACGCCCTCACCCCGGGCACGGCTCAAACTCATCTCACGGCTCAGGGATGCCGGATTGGGATGCGGCGTTATGGCGATGCCCATCCTGCCCTGGCTGACCGATTCGGACGAAGCCCTTGATTCCTTGTTCAGCGAACTCGCCAAGGCCGGCGCCACCGGAGTCACCGCAGGAGCCCTGTACCTAAAGCCGGGAACGCGGGAGTGGTACATGAAGTGGCTGACCGGCCAGCACCCCGAACTGGTCGGAAAGTACCGCCGCCTCTACGGACAGGGCTCTTGCGTCTCCAAGGAATACAGCACCTGGTTGACCGGCCGGATCACCCACTTCAAGGCAAAGTACGGCTACACGAGGACCTCCGGGTTCAGCCATCGCAATGCCCGCCCGCAGGCTGCCGAAAACCGCCCGGGCGGTGTTTCCGTGCCCGGGCAGCAGCCACTCTTCTGAGCTGATTCGACAGCCACGGAGGCACTCCCCTGCAGCGTTATCCAGCGGTGCTGCTACGCAGCAGTGACCACCCGGTCCAGCAGGGCCCTGACAATTGGAAAGTCTGCCGGGATCCACGGAAGGCCGAGCGCTTGGTGGTCGTCCTCCACGGAAACCCATCGAAGTTCATCGTGGTCTTCCAAGGGCGCAGGCTCCCCGGCCACAAGTTCCGCGAACCAAACACGCATCACGGCCCTTTCATTGAGGACCCACCCATCCGGACGACCCGACTCCAACTCCGCCCCGAGCCGAACCTCAATGCCGAGCTCTTCTGCGAGTTCCCGGTGGAGGGCGGCCTCTGCAGCTTCGCCGGCTTCTACTTTTCCTCCGGGAAATTCCCACATCCCTGCAAACTGAGGCGGTGCCGAGCGGCGCGCGGCAAGAAGGCGCGTAGGTGCTTCCAAGGAGTCGACGATCGCGGCTCCAACAACGTTTATCAGCGCAGTCACTTCCCCAGTCTAGGGGCGGCCGCTTGATGGGCATCATCACATTCCGACGCCAAAGGACAAGCGCGGCACTAAGCTTGTTATCGGATTTTCTCCAGATTCCCCAGCCGCAAGGCACACCCTAAGAAACAGGTTTATGACTACCACCGTGTCCCCGTCCATCGCCGCCAAAGCATCAAAGCGTCACCTTGGCATGGCCATTCTGGCGTTGGCCATGGGCGGATTTGCCATCGGCACCACCGAGTTCGCCATGATGGGCCTGCTGAAGGAAGTGGAGGAGGGACTCGGCATCAGCACGCCCGAGGCGGGAAACCTGATCTCGGCCTACGCCCTGGGTGTGGTTATCGGTGCACCAATCTTCGCCGCGTTCGGAGCCAAGCTCCCCAAAAAGCATCTGGCACTTGGACTCATGCTGTTCTTGTCGCTGGCGAACCTGACCTCTTTTGTCGCACCGGACTACGGCTTCATGTTGCTCTCACGCTTCGCCTCGGGCCTTCCGCACGGAGCCTTCTTCGGCGTGGCGGCAGTCATCGCCGCCGGGCTGGTTGCCCCCACCAAGCGCGGATGGGCGATTTCCATGGTGATGGCCGGCCTCACGGTGTCCAACGTCATTGGTGTCCCCTTGGCCACGTGGGTGGGACAGACGTTCGGGTGGCGGCTGCTGTTCGTCATTGTTGGTGCCATCGGGCTGCTGACTGTTGCCATGGTGTGGAAGTTCGTACCCTTCGAAGCAGCACACCCCGATGCCAGTATCCGACGTGAACTGGGTGCCCTCAAGCGCCTGCAGGTTTGGCTTGCCCTGCTGATCGGCATCATTGGCTTTGGCGGGTTCTTTGCCGTCTACACCTACATTGCCCACACCATGACGTCCGTGGCAGGCATTCCGGAGAGTCTCATTCCTGCTGTCGTGGCCCTTTACGGCCTCGGCATGGTGGTAGGCAACATCATCGGCGGACGCATTGCGGACAAGTCGGTCATGGGAACCATCTACTGGGTCATGCCGGGCATCGCCGTGGCGCTGGTGGTCTACGCCGTAGCAGCGCATTGGGCCTGGGCGGCATTCATCATGGCGTTCGTTGTTGGTGGCGTCGGTTCAATGCTGACCCCCGCATTGCAGACCCGCCTGCTGGACGCTGCGCCGGGCGCCGCGTCCCTGGCCTCCTCGTTGAACCACTCCGCCCTCAACATCGCCAATGCCTTGGGAGCCTTCCTGGGCGGCACCGTGATCGCGTGGGGCTGGGGTTACGTCGCTCCTGCCCTTGTGGGCGCTGTGCTGGCCATCCTGGGGCTCGGCGTCGCCCTGATCAGCGGCCTGCTGGAACGTAAAAGACCGCTGAACGGCTGAGACAAAGAAGCCTGTGGGCTACGTCAGCCCAACCCAGGGGCTTGGACGCGTTCGATGTCCGGCTCCAGGTAAATGACCCTCGCAATGGGGACGGCCGCGCGGATCCGCTGTTCGGCGTCGTCGATCCCCTTGGCTATCTCCTGGCCCGTCTCAGTGGCCCCCATGGAAATCTTGGCGGCCACCAGGAGTTCCTCCGGGCCCAAGTGCAGCGTCTTGAGGTGGATGATGCGCGTTCCGTCCGCTTCCAACGCTTCGGTAATGCGCTGGACGTCCTCTTTGGTTGCCGATTCCCCCAGCAACAGGGACTTGGTCTCCACGGCCAAGACCACGGCGATGGCCACCAGCAGGAGACCGATCATGGCTGTACCGAGGGCATCCCAGACACCATTTCCGGTAACCAGCGTCATGCTCACACCGAACAGCGCGAAGAGCAAGCCAAGGAGTGCACCAAAGTCCTCCAAGAGGATGACAGGAAGTTCCGGTTGTTTGGCGTTGCGGACAAACTTAACCCATGACTGCTTGCCGCGGATGTGGTTCGACTCGATGATCGCTGTCCTGAACGAAAACGACTCAGCGATGATGGCACCCACCAGAACTGCCAGCGGGACCCACCAGAAAGCCCCCTCAATGCCATGGGGGTGTTGGAACTTCTCCCAAGCCTCGTACAGGGCAAACAGGCCGCCAACACTGAACAGCACAATCGAGACAATGAACGCATAGATATACCGCTCGCGGCCATAACCGAACGGATGCTCCGCGCTTGCAGCCCGTTTGGCTCGCTTGCCGCCCACCAACAGGAGGATCTGGTTGCCGGAGTCTGCCACTGAGTGGATGGCTTCGGCGAGCATTGACGATGATGCTGTCAGGAAGAACGCCACGAACTTCAAGACAGCTATGGTCAAATTGGCAGCGAGAGCCGCCACAATCGCTTTGGTACCGCCACCTGCAGCCACGAAAGCTTCACCTCTTCGGGTTCGGAATGTAAGTCATGAGCCAAGAAGAGTCGTCGTCGTCTGATCCCGCATGCATTAACGTACCCGGCGCCGCAGTGTTTAGACATTCCCCACTATGGCGCCCTGCTGGGAACGTGCACTGGCATACAGGCACACAGTGGCGGCCGTACCGAGGTTCAAACTCTCAGCCGACCCGTAGACGGGGACAGCCACCCGATGGTCGGCAAGTGCCAACTCATGGTCCGACAAACCTTGCGCCTCATTGCCGAAAAGCCACGCTGTGGGTGCCTCCAGCGCGTAGTCCGAGGCAACGGAACCGTTTCCAAGCCTCCGGGCAGCATTTTCATCCTGAAGCTTGTCCAGGTTCACGGTCCCGTAACCATCAGCGGCCAGGATGCCAATACCGCGTTCCCTGCACCGCTCCACGAGGTCTTGAACATCCACTCCCAGCACCACCGGAAGGTGGAACAGCGAACCGGCAGTGGACCGGACGGCTTTGGGGTTGTAAATATCCACGCTCGAGCCCGTCAGGACCACGGCATCAGCACCGGCCGCGTCAGCTGCGCGAAGGACCGTGCCCGCATTACCAGGGTCACGGACCTGGCACATGACAGCGATCAGCCGAGGGCCGGCGTCGAGCACTGAGTCCAGGGTGACGTCCACAAAACTGCACACAGCCACGATCCCTTGCGGATTGACTGTGTCTGCCATGGCGGCCAGAACTTCGTCACTGGCCAGCCGGAGCGGCGTCCCCTGCGCGAGATCGGCGAGTTCCGGAAGACGGTCCAGGCACGCTTCGCTGGCAAACACTTCATGCACGACGGCGGGACCTCCCGCCGCACTGCGCTCACGGTGGAGGCTCAACGCCTCGCGCACCGATTGGGGACCCTCTGCCAGGAATCGTTCGCGTTTTAAACGCGCCGGGCGCCCGGCAAGCTTGGCGACGTCCCTCACCCGATCTGCTCGGGGGTTGGTCATCGGAAAGTCTTGCGGGCGCCCGGTTTGGTTCATATAAAGAACTTTAGTGGCAGTTGCGACTAGTTCTTGATCTGCTGGCGTGCTTCGCCACCTGCAGGCTCAAAGCCGGCAGCCTTTGCAGCCTCAACGGTGGAGAACCAGTACTCAGCAGCCGTGGTGTTGTACCAGGTGGAACCCGGAACGTGGTACTTCTTGGACTCGGCGTTGCCCTTGATGGCGTAGCCTTCCGGAGCCTCATCGCCATCAGCGGCAACTGCGCCCTCGATGGCCGGCTTCTCGGAAACAACAGCCTTGACGGCCGTCGCCGTAGCGGCAGCCGGAGCAACCTTTGCAGCCTTCGGAGCAGCAGCAGCCTTGGGAGCAGCGTCAGCCTTGGCGGCCGGAGCGGACGTGTCAGCCGGAAGTGCAGCCTTGGCAACGTTCACCAGAGCGGCGAAAGCGTTGGCGTCAGAGACAGCCAGCTCGGCCAGCATGCGGCGGTCAACCTCAACCTCAGCGGCCTTCAGGCCCTGGATGAGACGGTTGTAGGTGAGGCCGTTGGCGCGGGATGCAGCGTTGATGCGCTGGATCCAGAGGCGACGGAAGTCACCCTTCTTCTTACGGCGGTCACCGTAGCTGTACACAAACGAGTGCAGCAGCTGCTCTTTGGCCTTACGGTACAGGCGCGAACGCTGACCGCGGTAACCCTTGGCGCGTTCGAGGACAACCCGGCGCTTCTTGTGGGCGTTTACCGCCCGCTTCACACGTGCCACGTGCGTACTCCTTCAGAAATCTTTATCCCAAGCTGCTACTGCCGGAAACCCGGCCGGCCTGAGAAGGCTTTTGGTGTAGTCGGCCACTGCCGGATGGCAGTAACCAAAGAACTTGGAACTTAGACGCCGAGCATCTTCTTGATGACCTTGGCATCGCCCTTGAAGACGAGCTTGTCGCCGGCAAGGCGACGGGTCAGCCTGGAGGACTTGTGCTCCAGGTAGTGACGGCGGTTGGCCTGCTGGCGCTTCAGCTTGCCGGTACCGGTCAGCTTGAAGCGCTTCTTAGCACCGCTGTGGGTCTTCATCTTCGGCATGGGAACCGATCTCCTTACGTATCCACGGACGAGTCCGCGATTCTTTCGCGCAGCCGGCCTGCGAGGGCCGGCGTGCTGGTTGCTTGCCGGTGGAGGCGGGGCCTCCGCGGCGTTGAACTAGTTGGTCTTGCGTGATGCAGGCTTCGGTGCGGCCTTGGGGGCCGCGGGCCGAGCTGCCGGCTTGGGAGCTGCCGGCTTGGCCATGGGCTTCGGAGCCGCAGGAACAGCGGGCTTCGGAGCGGCCGGAACCACAGGCTTCGGAGCAACAGCCGGGGCGGCCTTCGCAGCCGGAGCCTTTTCGGCCGGAGCCTTTTGGGCCGGTGCAGCCTTTGCCGGTACAGCCTTGGGAGCCGGGGCTTCCTTGACTACGGGTGCTTCTTCGACAACAGGTGCTTCTTCAACAACAGGTGCCGGAGCTTCCTCTGCAACAGGAGCTTGCTCGACTTCCACTGCCTCTTCTGCCACCGGGGCGTCTTCAACAGCCGGAGCCTCTTCGGCTACTGCTGCTTCAACCTCGGGAGCCTCAGCAGTTTCCTGCGTAGTCTCTTCTTCGGTTGCCAGCAGGCCGGCCGGAAGAAGGTCACCCAGGCTCTGCGTCAGGGGTGCCTGGTCACCATTGGTGTCCACGCGTCCGGACGCCTTGGCCTCGTTCTGGGCCTTGGCCTCAGCACGCTGGGCGGCACGGCGGGCTTCTGCCTTCGCTTCGGCCTTGTTCTTCAGCGGGCCGATCACCATGACCATGTTGCGGCCATCGATGCGAGGGCTGGACTCAACGATGCCAACCTCGGCAACATCTTCGGCAAACTTCTGGAGCAAGCGAATGCCCATCTCAGGACGCTGCTGCTCACGACCGCGGAACTGGATCATGGCCTTGACCTTGTCACCGGCACCGAGGAAGCGAAGCGCGTGGCCGCGCTTGGTTTCGTAGTCGTGCTTGTCGATCTTGAGGCGGAAGCGAATTTCCTTCAGAACCGTGTTGGTCTGGTTCTTGCGGGCTTCGCGGGCCTTGACTGCAGCCTCGTACTTGTACTTGCCGAAGTCCATCAACTTGCAAACAGGAGGCTTAGCCTGCGGGGCAACTTCAACGAGATCGAGATCGGATTCGGCAGCAAGACGCAGCGCGTCCTCGATGCGGACAATTCCTACCTGTTCGCCGGCAGGGCCGACCAACCGCACCTCGGGGACGCGGATACGCTCATTGATTCTTGGCTCGCTAATGTTAAAGCTCCTGTGGTTGTGGTGATTTCACCGGCAAATAGAGAAGGCCCCCAATTGCTGGTGCAATCGAAGGCCTCGAAGATCGGCAGCACTCCCCTTACGGGAAGTACGCACTGCGGGTGGCTGTGCCGCCCGAGTGTCCGACCAGGTACCCGGCAACCTCTTGTCCCCGAAGGGATCAGTCCCGGAAGGGAAACGGCTGACGCGGGTGGGAGAGAACTCCGCTTGCAAACTGAAAGACAATCCTACAGAAACAACCCGCCAAGCGCACATTGCACGCGGCGGGAGCATTACTGCTGATGTTGGCCGTGAACTTCCGGCCATGAATAACGACTTCCAGTCGGTCTGTGACAAGCTTACCAGTATGAGCACTGAAGACAGCAATTCCCGCAACTCCTACAGCGAAGACGCCACCCCTGCCGCCGATTCCGGCGTTTCCCAGCAGATCCGAGACATCGCTGAAGTACCGGCCGTGGAAGTCATCACCACTGGCGCCGTTCACCTGATGAGCGCAGCTGCCGTGAAGGTAGGCCTGGCGGATGACCCCAACGCCGAGGACCTCAAGGATCTCGACGAAGCCCGCAAGCTGATCACAGCCCTGGCGGGCCTTGTTTCAGCCGCTGCCCCGGAGATCGGATCCCAGCACGCAGGTCCGTTGCGCGACGGCCTTCGGTCACTGCAGTTGGCATTCCGCGAAGCCTCGCTCATCCCGGACGCCCCGGGCAAGGGCCCGGGCGAAAAGTTCACCGGACCGGTTAACTAGCCGCCCACTGCCCCAGGAATCACCGACGGCGGGTCGACCACATGTGGTCGACCCGCCGTCGTGTTTTCCTCAGTTTTGCCACATCAGACGCGTGCGGCCCGCCGTCGCAGGGAGGTCAGGACCAGGCCCGCAACACAGAGCAGGACGCCGGCTGAACCGATGGCCGCGAAACCAGCCGAGGGACCAACGGCGTCGATGAAGACCCCGGCCAAGGGAGCGCCGAGCGCAACGCCTGCCGTAAGGGCAGAGCCGTACCAGCCCATGGCTTCGCCTCGGCGTTCCTCATCCACGAGGTCGGCCACCTTTTCAGAGGAAGCGGACAGCACAGGCGCGCAGAGCAAGCCTGGCAGCAGTGACAGGAAGGCCAAGGTCCAGGTGTCTTGGGCAAAACCCATGGGGATGGTCAGTGCGGCCATGCCCAACAGCAGCAACATCGGTGAAATGGACCGCTTCATGGAGCCATAGATCAGCCCGCCAACTACGGATGAGGCGCACCAGAAGAAGAACACGATGCCAATCTCGTTTTCGTGCCCGCCACGCTCCAGCAAGCCCACGATGCTCACGTCCGAGCCGCTGAGCACCATGCCGGATCCTGCCGCCACCGCGAAAAGTGCAGCGACGGAAACAGTGAACCAGGTGAAATTCCTCGCGACCCGGCTCCTGAGAGCTGCGCTGCGAGACGTTGGCGAGGACATTTCGGAGGCAGCTTCCTGGACATGGGCCGGCGCGGAAGCCACCATCGCTGCCTCGGCAGCAGCAAGGTCGGCAGCAGCACGATCCGCGGACTCCTCAGGTGTGCAAGCCGTTTCGCTTCGCGTTGGCGGGTTGAACCACATCAGGAAAAGGCCAGCCACGGAAACTGAGATGCCCACCGCCGTCAGGCCGATCGCCGAGTGGCCGCTTGTGGCAACAATGGCGCCAACGGCAGGACCAATCATGAAGACAAGTTCCGTTGCGATGGAATCAAGGGCGAAGGCAGACCGACGCTGCTCACCCTCCACCATGACACCCAGCGATTGCCGCACAACACTGAAGATCGGCAGGGTAAAGAGCCCGCCGACGAAGACCAAGGGCAAAAGCCACTCATAGGAAACGTGCGGGACGATGGACCAGATCACGGTTTCGGAAACCACAGACGGAATCAGGGCCTTCCGCAAGCCCACCATGTCCACCCTTCGGCCACGCCACGGCGCGCCCAAGGCAATGCCAATGGTCATCACAGCCGCTGCTGCGCCTGCCGCTGCATAGCCTTGGCCCAAGGTCAGGACGATGTGCAGGGTGAGGAGGACGCCGGCCGCAGAATGCGGAATACGGGCGATCATGCCTACTACCAGCAAGCGCCGGACAGGGCGGATGGACAGCATCTCTTTGTAGAGAGCGAAGTTCACTGGCTGAATCCTCTTGTTCCCCCGGGGCAGACCGGGAAAACCGGCTGCCATTAGAGCGGCCCAGGCTCCTGTGCCGCACGCTGCAATTTCACTTCAATGGAGTCAACGCCCTCAGCGAAGGAATCCATCCGCGCCCACGCCTCATTAAGTTGGGCCACCAGCGCTTGAACTGCCACAGCATCGAGTCCGTCTTCAAGGTAGAGCACCACCCGCAACTCCGGACCCGACCCACCGCCGGACACTGTCCGGCCATCAGCTGTCAACGATGCGACGCCTGCGCCGGGTTGCGTCTCAAGCCGGCGGACGGTCCGAAAGGCCGACACTGTTGAAGCGAGAGCAGACTCCAGTTGATCATCAAGGTATGACGGCGTCCAGTCCCGCTGTTGGGCCAGGGCCCACATGGCCGGGCGGCGGACCACGAACGTGAAGTCCGACCCCGGATCCAAAACCAGCAACTGCGCGCCTTCGGAGACCGCGGAAAGAGCAGCGCGGGCCGCGTAAACCGCTACGGGACGGGCCTCGCCATGCCAAGCCTCCAGTGCCGCAGCAGAGGTAAAGACAGGCATGGCCTTCCGACCATCGGGCGCCTTGAGTGTGACCAATGCCATATCAGCCTGTTTGTCGGCGTGCAGCCCGTCAACGCCCTCCGCGCCCTCGGCCAACTGCGCTACAACGGGGACAAAAACCCTTGCAGCAGCAAGCGAGGAAACAACATCGGCCTCAGTTCCGGTTCCGCCGACCAGCGCGGCAACAGCGGTGAGGTATCCGGCGTCGGCGGTGCCGTCGTCGTCCTCGAAATTGTGGATCCTGGCGTCGTCCCCGCTGAGGCTCCTGCCGGCCCACGGCTGCCCTGCAGAGTCGGCCGCTCCCCCGGCACCTGCCAATGCCGCGGCGATATGCCCTGGGAGGTGGCGGCCGCCGCCAGCTGCGTGGCCTTGGCTACCGTCCTGATGTCCGGTGTCGTGGGGCATCAGCGACGACCGGCAACGTCCAGGGCTTCAGGGAGCGTGAAGGCACCGGCATACAGAGCCTTGCCCACTATCGCACCCTCTACACCCAGCGGCACAAGTTCACGCAGGATGCGCAGGTCCTCCAGGCTGGAAATGCCACCGGAGGCCACAACGGGCTTTCCGGTCTTTTCAACCATCTGGCGCAACAGCTCCACGTTAGGGCCCTGCAAGGTTCCATCCTTGGTGACATCGGTGACCACATAGCGTGCGCAGCCGGCATCCTCGAGGCGGGCCAGGACCTCCCAGAGGTCGCCACCTTCCTTGGTCCAGCCGCGCCCTGCGAGCGTGGTGCCGCGGACATCGAGTCCGACGGCGATCTTGTCACCAAAGCGGTCAATGGCCCTACGGGTCCATTCAGGGTTCTCCAGCGCTGCCGTGCCAAGATTCACGCGCGCCACGCCCAATTCCAGCGCACGCTCCAACGATTCGTCATCGCGCAAGCCGCCGGACAGTTCAACCTTGACGTTCAACTGCTTCACTACTTCGCTGATGAGGTCAGCGTTGTTGCCACGGCCGAACGCGGCATCAAGGTCCACCATATGAACCCATTCAGCACCGGCATTCTGCCAGTTCAAGGCTGCTTCCAGGGGTGTTCCATAGCTGGTTTCCGAGCCGGCCTCCCCTTGGAGGAGGCGGACTGCCTGGCCGTCAACGATGTCGACGGCGGGCAGGAGTTCCAGCACTGGCTGGGTGGAGGTGGTCATGTGGGTCCTTGGAGTTCGAGGTTTGACTCGGGTTGTGGGTGACCGGCTCAGTTACCGGGCAGCGTCAGGAGGTAAGCAGCCAGCAGGGACAACCCCGCCAGAACATAGAAAGAGATGGGTACCCAACGGGGCTTCTTTTGCTGGTGAAACGAAATGCCTCCACCCACCAGAACGCCCGCCAGGCCCATGAGAACAACAGACCACATCTAGGCCGCACCGCTTCCAGTAGCTTCCGCCGCTGGAGTGCCCGGCTTTTTCAGGCCGTCCACCCAGTTCCGCAGCAGGCGGGCGCCGGCATCGCCGGACTTCTCCGGGTGGAACTGCGTTGCGCACAGAGGTCCGTTTTCCACGGCGGCAATGAAACGCGCGCCGTGCTCGGACCACGTCACCTGGGGCGGGGCCATGCGCGGCTGCACAACGTCGAAGTTCCACTCCTGCACACCATAAGAGTGCACAAAATAGAAACGCTCGTTCTCCACACCGGCAAAAAGTTTGGAACCTTCCGGGACATCCACGGTGTTCCAGCCCATGTGCGGCACAACGGGGGCAGGCAGGAGTTCCACCTTGCCTGGCCACTCAGCCATGCCCTCGGATTCCGTGCCGTGTTCAACACCGGCTTCAAAGAGGACCTGCAAACCGACACAGATGGCCAGCACGGGGCGACCACCGGCTACCCGGCGTCCGATCATCCGGATGCCATCCACGGCTTTGAGTTCCTTCATGACGGTCTCGAAAGCGCCAACGCCCGGAACCACCAAGCCGTCGGCATTGAGCACGTCTTCAGGCTTGGAGCTGAGCACCACGTGCGCACCGGCCCGCTCCAAGGCCCTCACAGCGGACCGTACATTGCCCGAACCGTAGTCGAGCACCGTGACCGTGGGCTTGCCTTCCGGGGACTCGGGCTTGACCAACGCGCTGGTGTCGGCCACTGCCCCGTCCTTGAGTACTTGTCCGCTCACAATGCCCCCTTGGTGGACGGAATGCCCTCAACCCGGGGATCCGATTCCACTGCGGCACGCAGTGCCCTGGCAAAGGCCTTGAATTGAGCTTCGACAATGTGGTGGGGATCGCGGCCGGCAAGGACGTTCATGTGCAAGCAGATGCCTGCGTGCAGCGTGATGGCCTCGAAGACGTGCCGGGTCAAGGAGCCGGTGAAGTGACCACCAATGAGGTGGTACTCCTGCCCGGCGGGTTCACCCCCGTGGACCAGGTAAGGCCGCCCGGAAACATCCACGACAGCATGGGCCAGGGCTTCATCCAACGGAACCGTGGCTTCGCCAAAGCGACGAATGCCGGCTTTGTTGCCCAAAGCGGTGCGCAGGACCTCGCCGAAGGTGATGGCCACGTCTTCCACCGTGTGGTGGGCGTCAATGTGGGTATCGCCTGTGGCTTTGACGGTCATGTCAATCAGCGAGTGCTTGCACAGGGCAGTCAGCATGTGGTCATAGAACGGTACGGAGGTGCTGATGTCCGAGACACCGGCCCCGTCCAGGTTGATCTCCACCAGGACCGAGGATTCGCTGGTGGTGCGCTCCATGCGCGCAGTACGGGCAGCGGACGGCGTGGCGCCGGTTTCGCTCATTGGGACGTCCTTATACACGAAGAGTGGGGTGGGTCTATAGACAAGTTTAGGCGGACTGTGGCGCCTGGCCATCCAGCAGCGCTTCCAGCGCCTCGAGGAAAGCCGTAGTTTCCGGTTCGGTTCCCGCGGTGACCCGCAAGTGGCCCGGAATACCGACATCGCGAATCAGCACTCCGGCATCAAGCAGGCCCTGCCAGATGGCGTGCGGGTTCTCGAGCCCACCGAAGAAGACATAGTTCGAGTCCGAGGCCGCAGGCTTTAGTCCCATGCGCAGGAGTTCGGTCACGATGCGGTCGCGCTGGACCTTAATGTCCTCAACGTCGGCCATGAGGGCTTCGCGGTGGTTGAGCGCAGCCAGGGCGGTTGCCTGAGTGACAGCGGATAGGTGGTACGGGAGGCGGACCAGCCTGATGGCATCCGTGACCTCGGGAGCTGCAGCCATATAGCCCAGCCGGGCGCCGGCCAGGGCGAACGCTTTGCTCATGGTGCGGGAGACGATCAAACGCTCGCGTCCGGGCAGCAGCGTCAGCGCACTCGGAGTGTTGTCGTGCGCGAACTCGTGGTAGGCCTCATCGACGATCACGATGGCACGGCTCGCTTCGCCGGCCTCGTAAACGGCCTCGACGACGTCAAGGGTCAGCCCTGTACCTGTGGGGTTGTTGGGTGAGCACAGGAAAACAATGTTGGCGCCCGTATCCCGGACCTGCGCGGCGGCTGATTCTGCATCCAGTCCGTAATCCTCAGCCCTGATGCCGCTGACGTATTCCGTATCAGTGCCACTGGCAAGCAAGGGATACATGGAGTACGTGGGCGGGAATCCCAAGGCTTTTCGTCCGGGGCCGCCAAACGCCTGGAGGATCTGTTGCAGAACCTCATTGGATCCATTGGCCGCCCAGATGTTGTCCGGGGTGAGGTTGTGGCCGAGGTATTCGGCCAGGGACTCCCGAAGTTCCGTAAACTCCCGGTCCGGGTAGCGGTTGAGGCCGGTGGCGGCGGCAGCAACAGCTTCCGTGATGGCCGCCTGCACGTCGGCAGGGACGCCATGGGTGTTTTCGTTGACGTTGAGCAAAATGGGGACGTCAAGCTGCGGTGCGCCGTATGGGCTAAGTCCACGCAGGTTGGTCCGAAGGGGTAGTCGGTCTAGTCGCTCAAGCTGGTCACTCACCAAGACAGTTTAAGGGGCTGCCGGGACTGCCGACTAACTGTGACGCAGGGCGGCCGGCTCACATACCGACGGTACGAACTAATTTGCCGGCACGAACAGCTGCTGGCCGGGCTGGATACGGCCCCCACGGAGGTCGTTGAGCTGGATGATCTCAGCGATGACGTCGCGGGGATCCCGCTCAGGAGCAGCGGCGCCGGCAATGCCCCAGAGCGACTGTCCCGGCTGGACCGTCACGGTGATGGCGACGGGCGGCTGCAGTTGCGCCTGCGAATCCGAAGCTTTGGCAGGTGAGGTAATAAAGCCTGCAAGGCTCAGCAATGCGGCAACCAGCAGCATGGCCGGGATGCCGAAAAAGACCATCCGCCCCCGTCGGGTCAGGCGCAGGCGCGCCGGCGCCTGGGTGGTGCGGAAATCAGCGAACGTAGTGATTGCGGACATGAGCTGAGCCCTTCTGAGCTATTGCCGTGCGCCGGGTGCCGGTACATGGCTGCCAATTCTGTGTGTTCCCCTGCCCCGGCGCCGTCTGTTCGAACACCTCGTTCGAACATCCAACGCCTGGAGCAGATTTATAGAACACATATTCGAACCTTGCTATGACATTTTTAGCACTTATCAACGAACGGTGTCGAGACTCGCTAGAACAAATGTTTGATAAACGCCTGTGGCTGCCCTACGTTTGAGTGAAGAAACAGCACTGTTTCAGTGGAACAGGAGGGTCTGACATTTTTTTGCAGACCCTGACGTCCCCGGGGCACTCCGGGCGGAATGGAAAGGCATTGGCGAACATGGCAGCGAAAGCCACCGGCGGCGGGGCACCCCTGCGGAGCCAGCAGCCTCAAAAGAGTCCCAAGAGCCTGACCGTCCGGCAGAAGAAGATCCTGGAAACCATCCAGCGCTCGGTCAATGACAACGGCTATCCACCCAGCATGCGTGAGATTGGCGACACCGTTGGCCTGGCAAGCCTGTCCAGCGTCACGCATCAGCTTTCCCAGTTGGAGAAGCTTGGCTACCTCCGCAGGGACCCCAAGCGTCCGCGCGCCATGGAAGTCCTTATGCCGCTGACTTTGGATGGTGGACCCATTCCTGGAGTGGAAGCGCCCGCAACCCTCCGCAGCACCGGAGGCCTCGCCGTCACTGAGCTTGCCAGTGCCAGCGATACCGCCATGGTGCCGTTGGTTGGCCGGATCGCTGCCGGCGGACCCATCCTTGCCGACCAGACAGTGGAGGACGTCCTACCGCTGCCCCGGCAGCTTGTAGGGCACGGTGAGCTGTTCATGCTCAAGGTAGCCGGCGACTCCATGATCGACGCCGCGATCTGCGATGGTGACTGGGTAGTTGTCCGCAGGCAGAACGATGCCATCAATGGCGACATCGTTGCCGCCCTGCTGGACGACGAAGCAACCGTCAAGACCTTCAGGCAGCGCGACGGCCACACGTGGCTGCTACCCCAGAACACCCAGTACGAACCCATCCTCGGCGACCAAGCCACCATCATGGGCAAGGTTGTTTCGGTCCTGCGTTCCCTCTAGGAGGCCTTGGAGGACCCCAGCCGCTCCAGCACGCCCCGCACGACCTTCCTGTCCGTCGTCGCCCAGAATGGCGGCAGGGCGGCCCGCAGGAAGCCTCCATAGCGTTCGGTAGAGAGCCGGGAATCCAAAACCGCTACAACACCTTTGTCGCCCGTGGATCGAATGAGGCGACCTGCACCTTGGGCAAGACGGATGGCTGCATGGGTCGCTGAAACGGCCATGAATCCGTTTCCGCCCGATTGTGCCACTGCACGTGAGCGCGCAGTCATCAGGGGGTCATCCGGACGCGGGAAGGGAATGCGGTCGATGACCACCAGGCGGCACGAACCGCCCGGCACATCCACGCCTTGCCAGAGCGACATCGTTCCGAAAAGGCAGGTATCGGGTTCGTCGGCGAACTGTTTCACCAGGGCCGCCATAGTGGACTCACCCTGACAGAGAATGCTGACGTCCAGGCGCAGCCTCATGGCGTCCGCAGCTTCTTCGGCCGCACGTCGCGAGGAGAAAAGACACAATGCTCCCCCACCGGAGGCACGGATGAGGTCTTCCAACTCGTCCAGGGCCTCGGGCGAGGTTCCCCGGCCAGGCTTGGGCAGGTGCTTGGCCACGTAAAGCACGCCTTGCTTGGGGTAATCGAAGGGCGATCCGACGTCGATACCCGTCCAGCCGGGGGCCCCATCGCCAATCAGCCCCAGGCCACCTGCGGCCGGCTCAAATGCCGAGCCTATGGCCAGCGTGGCAGAGGTGAGCACCACCGTGTGGCCCGCAAACAAGCCCTCCCGCAAGCGGCCCGCAACGCTCAACGGAGCGATGTTGATAAGTGCAGGCGCAGTCTCGTCGGGTTGGGAATATCCCTGTTGGGGGTCAAAAGTGCTGTTCCGAGAGAACCACACGACTTCCCGGTTTTCCTTGGCTGCCAGCATGCGCTCACACAACTCCAGGATGAGCATGAGCCGTGAGCGCGCCAGTTGCCTGCCGCCGTCGACCGCGTTTGAGGAGTCCGTCTTGGAATCGGACAGCGCCGCTCGCGTGGCATCCCGCAACTGGTCCAGGCAATCGAGTTGTTCGTCATTGAGCCCACTGGGCAGAAGTCCGTTGGGCACACCCGCGATGGCCATATCCAGGCGATCGGCAGCAGCATTGAGGGCATCCACGGTGATGGCGGTGTGCTTGCGGGCACTTGAGGCCGCCGCGTGGACCATGGCAACGGACAGCTGCCCGGAGACCGCACCGGTCACACGGTCCTGCAGCTCGTGGGCCTCATCGACCACCACGACGTCGTACTCAGGCAGCACAGCCAAACCCTCGAAGGCGCTCACGGCCAGCATGGCGTGGTTGGTGACAACGACGTCGGCTTCACCTGCGCGCGACCTTGCCAGCTCGCTGAAGCACTCTTCCGCGAGGGGACACTTCTGCGCGCCGAGACACTCCATGGACGTCACGGAGACTTGTCTCCAAGCACGGTCAGTGACGCCGGGCATGAGCTCGTCACGGTCGCCGGTTTCGGTCTTTTCCGCCCACTCCCGGAGCCGGACCACTTCCTTGCCCAGCTGGGATTGAGGTCCTCCCATGGAGGCAGCAAAATGCGGGACACTGGTGTCCTCGCCCAAGGAAAACAGTTGCCCCTCGGACGGTTCCTCACTGGGGAAGCCGCCTTCAAGCTTTTGCCGGCAGACATAGTTTGCCCTGCCCTTGACCAGCGCAACCTTGACTGGCCGTTCAAGAGCGGGGTTGATGTTCTCCAGCAGCCGCGGTAAGTCGCGGCCCACAATCTGCGTTTGGAGAGCCAAGGTGGCGGTGGATACCAGAGTCGGTTTATCGCTGTCCATTGAATGTGCAATCAAGGGAATCAGGTACGCCAAAGACTTTCCTGTTCCCGTTCCCGCCTGGACCAGCAGGTGTTCGCCGGTTTCGATGGCCCTGGTGACATGTTTGGCCATTTCATGCTGACCGGCACGGCTTTGACCGCCCATGCCGGCAACAGCCCGGTCCAACAACTCGAGGGTGGTTTTCTCCCCCAACGACTCGACGGCGTCCGCCGCCACCTTCTCAACCATTGGTAATGAATGGCTCCAGTTCGGCTGCCAGTCCTTCGCGGACCATAACCACCACGCGCGTCCCGTTTTCCTCGTGTTCGAGGGTGAGGATCTCAGAGTCGGAACTGTGCAGTTTGCTGATCATTTCGCCACGGTCGTAGGGAATGAGCAGTTCCAAGCGCACGCCTGGACGGGGAATGGATTGGCTGATCTCTTCCAGCAACTCCGCGATGCCTTGGCCAGTGCGGGTGGAAACCACTGCGTGCCGGGGTTCCTTCTGCTTGAGGCGCTCCACCACGAAGGGATCCGCGACATCGACCTTGTTCAGGACGATGATCTCCGGCACCTTGCGGGCATCCACTTCCGTGAAGACAGCGCGGACAGCAGCGATCTGGCCTTCGGGGTCCGGATGTGAGGCATCCACGACGTGCAGGATCAGGTCGGCGTCCGCCACCTCTTCCAGCGTGGAACGGAAGGCCTCAATCAGCTGCGTGGGCAGTGAACGGACAAACCCCACAGTGTCCGCCAGCGTGTAACCGATGCCATCGGGCGTCTGCGCTTTACGAACGGTGGGATCCAGGGTGGCGAACAGGGCGTTCTCCACCAGGACCCCGGCGTCAGTAAGACGGTTCAGGAGGGAGGACTTGCCGGCGTTCGTGTAGCCGGCAATGGCAACAGAGGGAACTGCATTACGACGACGATTGGCACGTTTGGTCTCCCGTGCCGGCTTCATGGCTGCGATTTCACGCCGGAGCTTGGCCATCCGGGTGCGGATCCGGCGACGGTCCAGTTCGATCTTGGTTTCACCGGGACCACGCGAGCCCATGCCCGCCCCTGCGCCGCCCACCTGGCCACCGGCCTGGCGGGACATGGAGTCACCCCAACCACGAAGGCGCGGCAGCAGGTACTCAAGCTGGGCCAGCTCAACCTGAGCCTTGCCTTCACGGCTCTTGGCGTGCTGGGCGAAGATATCCAGGATCAATGTGGTCCGGTCGACAACCTTGACCTTGACGATGTCTTCAAGGCCGCGTCGCTGCGATGGAGCCAGCTCAGTGTCCACCACCACGGTGTCCGCACCGGTGGCAGCAACAATCTCCTTGAGTTCCTGGGCTTTGCCCGAACCGAGGAAGGTCCCGGGGTCCGGCTTCGTGCGCCGCTGCACCAGGCCGTCGAGGACTTCCGAACCGGCAGTCTCTGCCAGGGCAGCGAGCTCACGCAGCGAATTCTCTGCATCGGCCAGCGTGCCTTCGGTCCACAATCCTGCCAAGACGACGCGTTCAAGGCGCAGTTGCCGGTATTCGACCTCGGTGACATCTTCGAGTTCCGTTGACAAACCGGCAGTACGGCGCAGTGCACGGCGTTCGGCCAGGTCTTCCTGGTCGCCGTCGTAGATGCTGTGTTCCTGGTC
This sequence comes from Arthrobacter sp. R3-55, assembly GCF_054161505.1. Classification (NCBI taxonomy): domain Bacteria; kingdom Bacillati; phylum Actinomycetota; class Actinomycetes; order Micrococcales; family Micrococcaceae; genus Arthrobacter; species Arthrobacter sp. R3-55. The sequence goes on from NZ_CP096423.1 coordinate 3,049,844, forward strand.
CAGCGTGGAAATGGCCTGCGCCTTGCCGAAAACGCCAGTGGCGTCGTCGTCACCGGATGTCCGCGCGGGAGCATCCTTGGAAAGAATCCGGTCGATCACGGCCTGGATTTGTTCAGGACTCATGTCCTGGGCGTCGGAATCGGATCCGGAGTGCTTCTGGGTGGTCATGGTCTCCTTAGACTGTTCGGCTATTCCAGAATAGTGCTGTTTGCTGCTCGATGGGGCGCTATTCGCGCTGGGCTGACGGGCATCGGCCAAAGAGGGCCTCCTGTGCTGAACGGCCACCGGTAAAACGGGCGGCGGTTGCTGTGATCTGGCGGTTGGAATCCGCGGGGAGGTTCCTGGCGATCTCGAGATTGCACCGATCAGCTGATCTTCCGGACCGCGCCAAGAGCTGGCGGTTCGGATTGCGCGTCGGAAAGGTGTGATCTTCGATAAGTCCGTGGCCCTGGTGCGCCGACAGACTTTGCCGTGGAACCTGCCTGGCGGAAAGACCGTGTCCTGGCTCTATACCAAGGAACGGCCTGCATCGCGGGCGGTGCCGTGCTACGCCTGAAAGCTCAGGCGGATTTCGGCGGGAATACTCGAATTACTCGAAGATCAAGAACATGCATTCCACATTATCATCCGATGTCAAATCCCCCGTTGGCTGCGGCAGTTTCCCATGGCGCCGATAGCCAACTAATCTGGCAAATTATGGAGTCTGCACACTATTTCACCGCCCAGCCAGCCGGACCGTTCACCAGGAAGCCGCTGACGGTTGAACTCGCCGGGGCTACTCGCCAACTGCAGACCTCCACGGGCATCTTCAGCCCGGACGGAGTGGACAAGGGCACCGCGATTCTCTTCTCCGAAGTTCCGCCGCCGTCGCCGCAGGGAAACCTGCTGGACATCGGCTGCGGGTGGGGTCCCATCGCGCTAACGCTGGGACTCATGGCACCCCATGCCAAGGTGCACGCTGTGGACGTCAATGAACGGTGCGTCACGCTGACCAACGAGAATGCGGCAGCACTTGGCCTGGACAACGTCAGGGCAAGCCTGCCTCACGAGGTGGACCCCGCCGTCGAGTTCGACACCATCTGGTCCAATCCGCCCATCCGCATCGGCAAGGACGAACTCCACGCGCTGCTGATGACGTGGTTGCCGCGGCTCGCGCCCGGAGGAAACGCCTGGCTGGTGGTGCAAAAGAATCTTGGCTCGGATTCCCTCCAGCGATGGCTCGCCGAGAAACTGGACAAAACCTACACGGTGAGCCGTGAGAGCACGTCCAAATCGTTCCGGATCATCCGTATCAGGAAAGCGTCCCTGTAGCTACGATGACTGCCGGGCCGCTGAGCTCGACGTGCTCGCGGCCGCCCGCACCGGGGAAGAACTTGACGTCCACGACGCCGCCGGGCACCTTTACATGCCAATCGTCGGGTGCCGTGTTTCCGGCCCAGTGACGGATGGCGACGGCGGCAGCACAAGCACCGGTGCCGCACGATTGGGTCTCCCCCACGCCGCGCTCATGGACCCGCATGGTGATGGTGCCAACGCCGTCTTCAACCAGCGGTTCGGCCGGCACCACGAATTCGACGTTGGTTCCATTGGCAGGCTTGGGATCAACCACCGGCGCCCTGAACAATTGTGTTGCCGACAACTCCTTGAGTTCGGCCAAGGCAACAACCGTATGAGGATTGCCCATGCTGACGGACAGTCCAGGCCGTGCCACTTCCAGGCCTTCCGCGCTGACCAGCGCGTCCATGGCCTTGGTGGTGGCTTCCTGAGGGAAAATGAACTCCCACGGGCCCATGTCCACTGCATATCCGTTAGCCGTGCGGACCACCTTCTTGATCCCTCCACGGGTGCCGATGGTCAGCGTTTCTCCCGGACCAAGGTCCACCAATTTCTCGGCAATCAGGAAGTGAACAAACACGCGAACGCCATTGCCGCACATCTCGGAGAGGGAACCATCCCCGTTGCGGTAGTCCATGAACCATTCGGCCTCCGGATCCTGTTCCAGAAGGTCACGGCCCTCCGGGAGGAATCGAGACGGAACAGCGCGGATAAGACCGTCTCCACCGATGCCCACATGCCGATCACACAATTGCGCGACCTGTTCCGGAGTGATCTCGTGGGCATCGCCGGGATCGGCAATCAGGACGAAGTCATTGCCCGTTCCATGGCCCTTGGAAAACGCCAGGCCCGCAAGGCCGGACGCGGTCATGGAAGCGCCGGAAGTTGCTGACTGCCGGGCGGGAACTGCGGAGGATTCATCCATGGCACTAGGCTACCTGCCAGCCGCGTACGGCCAGAAATTATGCTGGCTCCGACTTGGCAGCAGCCACTGCCTTGCCGAGCAACCCGGGATCCTGCCAGTCCAACCACGTGATGCGGGGGTCAGCCCTGAACCAGGTAAGCTGGCGCCTGGCGAACTGCCTCGTCGCTACGATGGTCTCCTCTGCGGCCGTGGCAACGTCAGCCATGTTGTCCAGGACCCTCAGGAACTGCGAGTATCCCAACGCACGGGAGGCCGTCTTGCCCGTCCTGAGTCCGGCAGCATCGAGCCGTTCAACCTCGCCCAGCAAGCCGGCGCCCACCATTCGATGGACCCTGAGCGCCAACCGTTCCCGCAAAACCTCCCTGTCAACGGACAGTCCGATCTGCAGCGCCGGCTGGAAGTACTCCCGCTGGGGCATGAAAGAACTGAAAGGGCGTCCAGTGAGCTGGTGCACTTCAAGGGCGCGGATCACCCTGCGCGCGTCCCCCAGACGGGCAGCCGAGACAGGATCAACGGCCTCAAGGCGGGCGCGCAGCGGTGCGAGCCCGTGCGCGTCACATTCGTCCTCCAGGGCCTTTCGAATCGTGGGCTCGGTGCCGGGAAACTCCAATACATCCAAAGCGGCCCGGACATACAGGCCGGATCCTCCCACCACAATGGGACGCTTTCCCCGCGAACGGATTTCCTCGATGGCGGCACGGCAATCCGCTTGGAAGTCAGCAACGCTGGCCTCTTGAGTGACGTCCATGGTGTCCAGCAAGTGATGGGGCACGCCTTTGCGCTCTTCTACGCTGATCTTGGCTGTGCCAATGTCCATGCCGCGGTAGAACTGCAGGGCGTCTGCGTTGATGACCTCGCCGTCCAGGGCAAGGGCAAGGTTGACACCCAGGTCCGACTTACCGGAACCGGTAGGACCCACCACGGCGATGACGGGCAGGGAAGCGTCGCGGGCAGGAGTAGACACGTGATCCTGGTCCGGCGTCAGGCGCGACGAGCCGGCAATGACGGCATGCCAAGGGACACTCCAGCCTTGCCTGATGCCGCCCCGGGCGCCGGGACGCCGCAGGAGTCAGCTTGTGAACGATCCCAAGCATCGCCGGCGCGGGAGCGGCGCAGCACGTAGTCTCCGGCGTCGGCCGGATCTGCCACCAGGTGGAATGCAGCAGCCTCAGTGATGGTGACCGTCACAAAATCTCCGGGGCGGGGAATTTCAGCGCCGGACGGCACGGAGAAGTGCACCAGTCGCTGATCCTTGGACCGACCTGACAAGCGGTGGGTCTCCTCCGCCTTGCGCCCTGACTGGGCTGTCACCAGGACTTCGACGGTTCGGCCCAGCTGCTTGGCGTTCTCCTCGGCAGCAATGCGGTCTTGGAGAGCCGTGAGCCTTTCGAAGCGTTCTTGAACAACGGCTTTGGGAAGCTGATCAGGCAGATCCGCGGCAGGAGTCCCGGGCCGTTTGGAGTACTGAAAAGTAAAAGCCGTAGAGAAGCGGGACTTCTCCACAACGTCCAGAGTCGCTTGGAAATCGTCTTCTGTTTCGCCCGGGAATCCGACAATGATGTCCGTGGTGATGGCGGCGTTGGGAATCAGCTCACGAACCTTGTCAAGGATGCCCAGGAACCGGCTGGACCGGTAGGAGCGGCGCATGTCCTTGAGGATTTTGTCCGAGCCGGACTGGAGCGGCATATGCAACTGTGGCATGACGTTGGGGGTCTCAGCCATGGCCTCGATGACGTCGTCAGTAAATGCCGCCGGATGCGGACTGGTGAAGCGGACGCGCTCCAGGCCTTCTATTTCACCGCAGGCACGAAGGAGTTTGGAGAAAGCCTGACGGTCCCCGAACTCCACGCCATAAGAGTTAACGTTCTGGCCAAGCAGGGTCACTTCCACCGCGCCGTCGTCCACGAGCGCCTGGATCTCAGCGAGGATCTCGCCCGGACGGCGGTCCTTTTCCTTGCCGCGAAGGGAGGGCACAATGCAGAAGGTGCAGGTGTTGTTGCAGCCGACGGAGATGGAAACCCACCCTGAATAAACAGACTCCCGCTTGGTGGGAAGGGTGGAGGGGAACACATCCAGGGATTCGAGGATCTCAAGTTGTGCTTCATTGTTGTGCCGGGCCCGATCCAGCAGCGCGGGCAGGGCACCCACGTTGTGGGTACCAAACACGGCATCAACCCACGGTGCCTTCTTGACGATCGTTTCCCGATCCTTCTGGGCCAGGCAACCACCCACAGCAATCTGCATGCCGGGATTCTCCGCTTTGACCTGCCGGAGCTGGCCGAGGTTTCCGTAGAGTTTGTTGTCCGCGTTTTCCCGAACAGCGCAGGTGTTGAAGACCACCACGTCAGCGCGTTCACCATCGGCGGGAACGTAGCCCGCATCTTCCAGGAGCCCGGCCATGCGCTCGGAATCATGGACGTTCATCTGGCAGCCGAAGGTACGGAGCTGATAGGTCCTGGGTTCAGCCGAAGGAGTGGTGGCAGCTGTTGGGGAAGGAATGGTCAAACTCACTACTCAAGGGTACCGGCTTCTGCGAGCACTTCACCGACGATCCTGAAGGCCATGGAAGGCGCATAGCCCTTCCGTGCCAGCATCGATGCCAGACGGCGGGTGTACTTATCCCGCTCCACCCGATCGTTCAGGTCAACGCCTGGCCTCAGTTTGCGTTGAACAAGTTCCCGTGCAGCCAGCTCTTCATCCTGGTCGCTGAGCTGCGACAAGGCCTCTTCAGCAGCATCGAGTTCAATTCCCTTGTCCGTCAGTTCGCGACGAAGTGCGCCCTTGGCGAGCTTCTTGCTCTGCGAACGGCTGCGCACCCACATCCTGGCGAACTCAGCATCGTCTATGAGCTGAACTTCTTCGAACCGGTCCAGAACTGCCTCTGCCACATGCTCGGGCACATTGCGTTCCGCGAGCTTGCGCGAAAGCTGAAGCCGGCTCCGTGGCGCCATCGTCAACTGCCTCAGGACGATGGCGCGCGCCACGGACTCGGGATCGGGCTCGGGGTCGGCGGATACGGACGATTCCGGATCCGGCCCTCTTCTAACCGTCAACGGCCTTCAGCTTTGGGGAGTCCTCTTCCGGCTTGACGCCTACGCCAAGCTTTTCCTTGATCAGGCGCTCCAGCTCCTGGGCGAGCTCCGGGTTGTCCCGCAGGAACCGACGTGAGTTCTCCATGCCCTGACCCAGTTGATCGCCATCATAGGTAAACCACGAGCCGGACTTCTTGATGATGCCGTGCTCGACGCCCATGTCAATGATGCCGCCCTCGCGGGAGATGCCCTGGCCATAGATGATGTCGAATTCAGCAATTTTGAACGGTGGAGCCATCTTGTTCTTGACGATCTTTGCTTTAGTGCGGTTACCGACCGAGTCCGCACCTTCCTTCAAAGTCTGGATACGACGGACATCGATTCGCACCGAGGCGTAGAACTTCAGGGCCTTGCCACCGGTGGTGGTTTCCGGGGAGCCGAAGAAGACGCCGATCTTTTCACGAAGCTGGTTAATGAAGATGGCGGTGGTCTTGGTCTGGCTGAGCCGGCCGGTGATCTTACGCAGGGCCTGGCTCATCAGTCGTGCCTGGAGACCCACGTGGGAGTCACCCATCTCGCCTTCGATTTCCGCACGGGGCACCAAAGCTGCCACGGAGTCAATGACGATGATGTCCAGGGAGCCGGAGCCCACCAGCATGTCCATGATCTCCAAGGCCTGCTCACCGGTATCCGGCTGGGAGACCAGCAGTGCGTCCGTATCAACTCCGAGCTTGGCCGCATAATCCGGGTCCAGTGCGTGCTCGGCGTCGATGAAGGCAGCGATGCCACCGGCGCGCTGTGCATTGGCAACAGCATGCAGGGCAACGGTGGTCTTACCCGAGGATTCAGGACCGTAGATTTCAACGACGCGGCCGCGGGGCAGGCCGCCAATGCCAAGGGCAACATCCAAGGCGATGGAGCCGGTGGGAATGATCTCGATCGGAGCGCGGGTGTCATCACCCAGGCGCATGATGGAGCCTTTGCCGAACTGCTTGTCGATCTGGGCAAGCGCTGCTTCGAGCGCCTTTTCACGATCCGGGGTTGCCGCCATGGTTCACACCTCTGATGCTTTCTCGCTGTGGAGTGGCCCGAAAGGCCGCTTTCCTGTCATGTCAGACGCTATTACGGAGCGCTGACATTTTTATGAGCCGAATCCGGCTATGTGGACAACCGGGCAATCCGGAAGCTCGGAAACACGGCCTTCGGGACCAATTTTCCTCTCAAAGGAGCATATCCCCATCCGAACAGATATTCGAACAATGGCTCGGCGTGTCACCCGTTGCCGCAGCAGGAACCGGCGGTCCCGCTGCTGGTATGGCATTAGCTGGAGGCAGGCTTGATGTCCCGCCCCAGCCTGCGTTCCGGGGGAACATCCTGGACTTCGCACATGGCCAACCACACCTCGCGGGGGTGGTAACCGGAGGCCAAGGCCTCAACGGCAGTCCTTCCACCCACGCCTGCGAGTACCAAGGAGCCGGCCAGGACCCGGGAATAGCCTGCCCCGAATTCGTCGTCCATCAATCGCCAAAAGTCACTTGCCCTCACGGATAGAGTCTCTCACGGACCCGGACTCTAGAATGGTTGCCATGAGCAATCCTCTCCAGAGCACGCCCGACCAGGCTGTGCCAGGCGACGCCGTGGACGACGCCCTCCAGCAGGTAGAACACCAGCTGAGCCTGCTCTGGCGCCGCGCCCGGTCAATTTCCCACCAGCTGTCACGCCAGGTGCATCCGGATATGGAACCGGCCGCCTACGGGCTGCTGACCGTCATCAGGAGGGAAGGGCCCATCCGGCTCACCGATCTGGCCACCTGCATCGGGGTGGGTAAGCCGTCCGTGAGCCGTCAGATCGCCTTCCTGGAGAGCATCGGCTTGGTGTACAAAGAGGCGGACCCGCAGGACGGCAGGGCCCAATCAATTCGCCTGACGGACAAAGGCGAGGACAAGATGCACCAGGTCCAGGATGCACGGCGGCAGGTGTTCAGGGAACGCCTCGGCGAATGGCCGCTTGAGGATGTCCAAACGCTCGCGGATTACATGGGCCGCCTCAATGCCATCTACGGCGACGGCGTGCTCAAGGACGTCACCCTGCGGGAAACTGATTCCTCTTCCGATCCCGCTGCGCCTCCCGCCGGCTGATCCGTCCGGGCCCTGGTCTGGAGGACCACAGTTGGAGGCCACAGTTTAAAGCCACAAGGAAGACAAAAAGAAGGTCCCCAGCCGTTGGCTGGAGACCTTCTTTCCAATTCTGGTGGAACGGCTACCGGGCTCCGGAGAGCATTCCCTGCGGGAAGTCGTCCGTGAGGTCCAGATCGCGACCGTAACGCTGGGAGAACTCCTGCGGAACGGTGTCCGGGACGGACACTCCTTCAGCAACAGCCACACGGTCGCTGACTTCGCGGAGCATGTGGGACAACGGAACATCCAGGGCTGTGCAGATAGAGGACAGGAGCTCGGAAGAAGCCTCCTTCTGGCCGCGTTCAACTTCACTCAAGTAACCAAGTGAGACGCGGGCGCTGTGCGAAACCTCGCGGAGGGTACGGCCCTGACGCTGGCGGACATCGCGCAGTACATCACCGATCTCGTGGCGTAGTACAACCATTTTGCGCTCCTTCTGTTCGCTCTGTGCCTGATCAGCCAAGCCCACATCCTTCCAGCGGACAACGCCGTTCACGGATACGGGCTGCTTTACCATCTGTATCGCCTTGCTCCCTCGTTCTTCCGGTTTCGCTGGTGGGCGGACCGGGTTGGTTTTTATATCCTAGGCGCCCCGGCTCTTCCGAAGCGACACAATGACACAACTATTGGCAATCAGTTTTTGTTCCCGGCTACTTTACGAACGGTAACCAACGCCTTCCAACGCAGCAAGCAGACGCGCCAGGGCAGCCTCGCAAGCTTGCTCGCGGATGGACTGCCGGTCCCCCGTGAAGCTGCATTCAAAGGCCTGTGTTCCGGTTTCCGTAGCGATTCCGATGAACACCGTCCCTACCGCTTTGCCGTCATGGGGATCGGGTCCGGCCACTCCTGTGGTGGAAACCCCCACGCTGGCACCGCAGGCACGCCGGGCGCCGTCGGCCATGGCCTCAGCCACCCCACCGTCAACGGAACCAACGGCCGCAAGCAGTTCCTTGGGGACGCCCAGGACATCGGATTTAACGGAATTCTGATACGCAACGACGCCGCCCTGCAGCATCCCCGATGCGCCGGGCGTATTGGCCAACGCTGCAGCGACCATCCCGGCGGTCAACGACTCCGCCGTAGCCACAGTCTGCTTCCCCGCGATCGCAGCGGCAACCACCGCCGTCGACGTTTGCCTCATGCGCGGCGACCCGCCGCCCGGAGCTTAAGCGCCTGGATGACATATTCGACGCCGGTCCACAGGGTGATGGCAAGTGCCACCATCATGACCCAGAAGGCGACGTTGCCAAGCCACGGGGCGATGGCCATCAACGGAAGGATGTAGAGGAAAATGGCCACGGTTTGCACCACAGTCTTCAGCTTTCCACCGCGGGAGGCCGGCATGACTCCATACCGGATGACGACGAAACGCAGGGCTGTAATCCCCCATTCGCGCACCAGGATCAGGATGGTCACCCACCAGGGCAACTCCCCCAGGATGGACAAAAGTACCAGGGCAGAGCCGATCAGCAATTTATCGGCGATGGGATCTGCGATCTTGCCGAAGTTGGTAATGAGGCCCCGGGCCCTGGCGATGTCGCCGTCGAGCTTGTCTGTGTAGATGGCTACCGCGAAGGCCACCACCGCGGCCCAGCGCCAGATACCGTACTCGCCGTTATCCGCCACCAGGAACCATACGAAGAAAGGAACCAGGACGATGCGGAGCATCGTGAGGATGTTGGGCAGGTTCCAGACGTCGGAGCTGCTGGACGTGGCGTTATCACCCTCGGCTGTAGTCACCCCTCTAGGCTACCGTCTTTGGGGCTGCCGCTTTTTGACGCTAGCGCCCTGTGAGCGACCAGGCGTCCTCGCCGCCCTCGTCGTCCTCATTCGGGCCGTCAGCACCGTCGTAGTACTCAATGGCCTGCGTCCGGTTGTCCAGGTCTGCCTGAACCAAGTCCTCCGCATAGCCGCCGACGGCGATATTGGAGTTGGCGTTCTCACTCAGGGCTGCCGTGTGGGCGTCGGGCGCAGCAGGCGATTCCTGGCCCTTCATCGCAGCCAGGACGGCCGCGAGGTCATCGGGCTTGACCAGGACATCGCGGGCCTTGGAGCCTTCGGAGGGGCCCACTACGCCGCGTGATTCCAGGAGGTCCATGAGCCGTCCGGCTTTCGCGAAGCCTACGCGCAGCTTGCGCTGCAGCATCGAAGTAGAGCCGAACTGCGTGGTGACCACCAGCTCAGTAGCCTGCAGCAGGACTTCGAGGTCATCTCCGATGTCGTCGTCGATCTGCTTCTTGGGAGCCTCGGCAGCAACGTCGTCGCGGTAGACAGCCTGGAGCTGTCCCTTGACGTGCTCCACCACCTTATGGATCTCCGATTCCGTGACCCAGGCACCCTGGACGCGCATCGCCTTTGAGGCACCCATCGGCAGGAAGAGCGCGTCACCCTGGCCAATAAGCTTCTCCGCGCCCGGCTGGTCCAACACCACTCGGGAGTCCGTCACAGACGAGGTAGCAAAGGCCATGCGTGAAGGAACATTCGCCTTGATCAGGCCGGTGACAACATCAACGGAGGGGCGCTGCGTTGCCAGCACCAGGTGGATACCGGCCGCACGGGCCAGCTGGGTGATGCGGACGATTGAGTCTTCGACGTCGCGAGGCGCCACCATCATGAGGTCGGCAAGCTCATCGACAATCACCAGGAGGTACGGATAGGGCTTGATGATCCGCTTGGAGTCCACCGGCGGCACCACTTTGCCCGCCCGGACAGCCTTGTTGAAGTCGTCAATGTGCTTGTACCCGTAGTTGGCGAGGTCGTCGTAACGGGCGTCCATCTCGCGGACCACCCACTGCAGGGCTTCAGCAGCCTTTTTGGGGTTGGTGATGATGGGTGTGATGAGGTGCGGCACACCTTCATACGCGGTGAGCTCCACGCGTTTGGGGTCCACCATGACCATACGGACTTCGTCCGGGGTGGCGCGCATCAGGATGGAGGTGATCATGGAGTTGACGAAGCTCGACTTACCAGCACCGGTGGCGCCGGCCACAAGGAGGTGCGGCATCTTGGCGAGGTTGGCCACCACGTAGCCGCCCTCGACGTCCTTGCCGACACCCATGACCATGGGGTGGTCGGTTCGTCGGGCGTTCTGGCTCCGCAGCACATCGCCCAGGGACACCGTTTCGCGGTCCGTGTTGGGAATCTCGATACCAATGGCGGACTTGCCGGGTATGGGGCTCAGTATCCGGACATCGCTGGATGCGACGGCATAGGAGATGTTCTTGGACAGTGCAGTGACGCGCTCCACTTTGGTGCCCGGAGACAGCTCGATTTCATAGCGGGTCACGGTGGGACCACGGCTGAAGCCGGTCACAGCGGCGTCTACATTGAACTGCGTCAGGGTGTCCGTCAGGGCTGCGACGACGGCGTCATTGGCCTCCGTACGCTCCTTCGGAATGGAGCCCGGGGTCAGGTAGTCCGAGGCCGGCAGGGTGTAGGTGACATCCCCGGCGAGGGACAACTGCTCCGTGCGCTGTGGAATCGGCGTTTGCGGAAGGGGCGCTCCGGCAGGCTTCGCCGGGACCTGGGCGGCAGGAACCGCAGGCGCGCTCATCTCAGGAGTAATGACCGGGATGGCCTCCGTGGGGTTGTCGATGCCAGGCGCAGCACCGAGACCTTGGGCGGCCTTGATCTTCCCGACGGCGATCTCGGCCTGGGTGGGGCGACGTACGCCCGGCGGAACGCGGGGTTCGGACGCGGCGGGAGTTTCGTCGTCGTCGACTATTGCGTGTTCGAAAGCTTCGTCCCCGACGTAGCCTTCCAGCCCTGCCTCGGGTTCCTGGTCCTTGCCGAAGAGGCGCATGCGCTTCTTCTTGGGCTTTGCAGGTGCGTCGTTTTCGTAAAGGTAGCTGCGGTCGTGGGCGTCTTTGCCCGAACCGTCCATGAGGTCAACGCCCATCAGGTGCTCATACGCCCCCCGGATCCGGGCGGGAATGGCGCCGAACGGGGTTGCGGTGACAATCAGGAAGGAGACGAACGCCAACAAGCTGTAAAGGATCACCGGCACCGCGACGTGGATCGCGGCCAGAGGCGCGGCGGCGAGGAATCCAAGCATGCCGCCTGCCTTGCGCAAGCCATCGAACCCGTCGGCCACGGTGGGCAGGCCGCCAATGACGTGGGCCAGCCCCGAACCGGCCAAGGTCATGATCATGAACCCAATGCCTACACGATTGTTGCCACGGCCGTCCTGTGGCTTCCGAAACAAGCGGAATGCGCACACAAAAAGCATGAAAGGCAGGATCAAGGTCATCCAACCAAACGTTCCGTTGACCACGCTGTAAACGACGTCCGGGAGCCAGCCTGTCAGGCCCCACCAGGCGAAGGTGGCAATAGCAATGCCCAACACCAGGTTGAACAGGGCTGCGCCGTCACGCCGGTCGGCGGGCTCGAGGTCACTGACGTCATAGCCAATGCGCCGGACGCCGGCGCCGACAACATGGCCGATCCCCTGCCAAAAACCCGAAAGAAGGCGCAGGGGCAGCGGGGCCTGGGGCTCGACGGCGGCTGCCTGCTTGGTGCGGGCAGTGCTTCCCCGACCGTTCCTGGCCGCGGCTGCAGTGCTTTTGGATGCAGCTGCGCCCCGGCCTGTGCCGCCGGATTTACTGCTGGAGCTGCCTCGTGGCGTGGAGGTAGTACGGGTCGCCATAAGTGCCACGGTACCCCAAGGGGGCCTGAAATCCGCGGATTTCAGGCCCCCTTGGTGTGCATGTTGCCCGGACTACGCCTCGAGGACCACCGGAATGATCATGGGGCGGCGGCGGAGCTTGCGGTTGACCCAAGTGCCGATGATTCTGCGGACCACCTGCTGCAGCTGGTGGTTGGTGTGGTCTGCGTGATTAAGCACGGCTTCCTCCAACGCGGCATTGATCTTGGGGATGATCTCATCGAAGACCGAGTCGTCCTCAGCAACACCACGGGCGTGGATTTCCGGCCCGGACACGATCTTGCCGGTAGTGCGGTTGATGACCGTGATGATGGAAATGAAGCCTTCGTCGCCCAGGATGCGGCGGTCCTTGAGGTCGGCGTCGGTGATCTCACCCACGCTGGAACCGTCAACGTAGACGAATCCGACCTCCACCTGGCCGACGATATTGGCCTTGTGGTCCTTGAGGTCGATCACGGTTCCGTTGTCGCTGAGGATGATGCCCTCGGACGGAACACCGGATTCCAGCGCAATGTTGCCGTTGGCGATAAGGTGCCGGGTTTCCCCGTGCACAGGCATGGCGTTGAGCGGCTCAAGGATGTTATAGCAGTACAGGAGCTCCCCTGCCGCTGCGTGCCCGGAAACGTGGACCTTCGCAGTGCCCTTGTGGATCACATCCGCCCCGAGTTTGAGCAGACCGTTGATGATGCGGAACACCGCATTCTCGTTGCCGGGAATCAGGCTGGAAGCCAGGATGACGGTGTCGCCGGGGCCAACTACTACGCGGTGGTCGCCGTTGGCCATCCTCGACAGGGCCGCCATCGGCTCGCCCTGCGAACCAGTGGACATCAGCACCACGCGGTCATCGGGCATGTTGTCGATGTTCTTGATATCCACCAGGATGTTATCCGGCACATCCAAGTACCCCAGTTTGGCCGCTATGGCCATGTTCCGCACCATGGAGCGCCCAACGAACGCGACCTTGCGGCCGTGCTTTTCGGCAGCATCAAGGACCTGCTGGACCCGGTGCACATGGGAGGAGAACGAAGCGACGATCAGGCGTTTCTTGGCCAGCCCGAACAAGCGGTCCAAGGTAGGACCGATTTCTTTCTCGGCCGTGGTGAATCCGGGGACATCCGCGTTGGTGGAGTCTGCCATGAAAAGGTCCACGCCCTCTTCACCCAGTCGCGCAAAGTGGCGAAGGTCTGTGATGCGCCCGTCCAGCGGCAACTGGTCCATCTTGAAGTCGCCGGTGTGCAGAACTGTGCCACCCTCGGTCCGGATGAAAACTGCCAAGGCATCCGGGATGGAGTGGTTGACGGCGATGAACTCGCACTCGAACGGGCCGAACTGCTCCACCTGGCCCTCGGTGACCGTGAGGGTATACGGCTTGATCCGGTGTTCCTGAAGCTTTGCTTCCACCAGGGCAAGGGTCAACTGGGAACCGATCAGCGGAATATCGGCCTTGAGGCGCAACAGATAAGGAACAGCGCCGATGTGGTCCTCGTGCCCGTGAGTCAGAACGACGCCGACCACGTCCTGGAGCCGGTCCTCGATGTACGAGAAATCGGGCAGGATCAAGTCCACACCGGGCTGCGTCTCCTCGGGGAAGAGCACGCCACAGTCAACGACCAGCAACTTGCCGTCGATTTCGAAGACGGCCATGTTGCGGCCGATCTCTCCCAGGCCACCGAGCGGAACAATCCGCAGCGTGCCTTTGGGCAGTTTCGGCGGAGTAACCAGTCCGGGAAGGGCGGTTTGGGTCATATTGTGCTACTTTCCGGCGAAACCGGCCTAGACGTTGAAGTCCATTCCGGCTTCCGCCAAATCCCCGCGGATGATTTCGATCTCGGCCGCGTCCGGCTCCACGAGGGGCAAACGGACAACCGAGTTGGGCAGGACTCCCTGCCACTTGAGAATCTGCTTGGCGGCTACTGCGCCCTGGACCCGGGTCATGGTTCCACGAACCACGGGTTCCAATTCAAAGTTGATGGCCCTCGCCGCAGCGAGGTCGTTGGCATTCACGGCATCCACCAGGGCGCGGAAACGACTGGTTGCCACGTGGGTGGTGACGCCCACCAGGCCGACAGCGCCCAGCGCCATCCATTGGAGGGTCAATCCGTCATCACCGGAGTAGAAAACGAGGTCCGTCTCAGCCATGACCCGCGTGGCAGCGGCAAAGTCCGCCTTGGCATCCTTGACCGCAACGATGTTCCGGTGCTTGGCCAGCTCGATCATGGTCTCCGGGGCGATGGCAATGGAAGAACGGCCGGGGATGTCGTAAAGCATGACGGGCAGGTCCGTTGAAGATGCAATCGTCTCAAAGTGTGCCCGGACGCCGGCCTGGCTGGGCTTGTTGTAGTACGGGGTGACGATCAGGAGGCCGTCAACGCCAACTTCGGCGGCCCGCTGGGAAAGGTGCACCGAGTGTGCGGTGTCGTTAGTGCCGGTTCCGGCGATGATGGCAGCTTTGCCACCGACGGCTTCTTTGACTGCCCGGAACATACCAACGTTTTCGTCATCGGTGAGCGTCGAGGTCTCACCTGTGGTGCCGGTGACCACAAGTCCGTCACAGCCATCCTGGACGAGCTTTTCTGCCAGCGCGGCGGCTTGATCGTAGTCAACCTTGCCGTCCTCGGTGAACGGGGTGACCATAGCGGTCAGCAGGGTACCAAGGGCGGGAGTGTGGGCGCGCAAGTCAGACATAGGAAAAACGTTACCCTGTCACTGGCTTGTTACAAGAATGGGTTCCGCGTGATGGTCCTCATGCCATGACCTCAGCCCCTTTCCGGGCCGACCAGGTTACGCGAGGCCTCTTGTCCGGGTCGGTTGCTCCGCACAGTACTGAGCCACGGCCCGCTCCTTGAGGTGTTCCGCCCATGTCACCAAGCGCTGGGACGCCCGGACATACTCGAACAGTTCCAAGGGGGTCAGGGAATCCAGGTCCGTCTCAGAAAGGCGACGGGCGAGTTCCGCTCCCGGCGCCTGCTCGGCCAGGGCTGTCCCCTCGCGGCGCCACTGGGTGTCTTCCGGAGGTTCGCCGGCCACGAGTTGCCTGAACAGGAAGTCAACAACGCCGGGGCTCATTGCTTTCATGGGACCGGCCAGGCCGTCCGGCGACTTGGGAGCATCGTTCATGGTGCCATGGTATTCGAACATATATTCGAAGACAAGACGTGCACCTTTCAGCCCGCAGCCATGCCAATGCAGCAGTGAGCAAAGACCTGTCAGTTGCGGAGGTTGGCGACCGCCGCCAGTTGCGGACCCAATCTGGCAGCCATCAGCCGGTAGCCGTCATTGTTCGGATGCAGCGTATCGGGCATAAGCGCGGCGGCCTCCCCCGGGGTAAACACCCCTTCCCCGTCCAATAGATGCAGCCGCGTATCGCCCCGCCCGCGTACTGCCCGGACGACGTCGGCAATAGCGTTCCTGTAGTCAGCAAGTGTCCACCCGGCCGCGTTGGGAGCAGACTCCCTGGGAAGTGAAATTACCGGCGAAATGACGGCGATGGGCACCCTGGGGTGCGCCTTCCGGATGTTGCTGACGAAGCCCAGGACCTGGCTGGCGAACGTACGCCCCGAAAAAGCCGCCACGTTGTACGTATTGATCCCCAGGCACAAGGAAATGACGTCCGCCGGAAGCTGACATATGGTGCTCTCCGCTGCCGGGTCCAACTGGCATTCGCCCCCGAATCCCAACGACTGCAGTTGCCAGCCGTACTCCCTGGCCACCAACGCGGGCCAGGCTTCAGAAGGACCATCGGCTTGCCTGCATTGCGTGATGGAACTGCCATAGGCAATCCACCGCTTGCCTTCGGCTGCAGCTGTGCTGACGCCTTCACCTTTCAGGGACACCTCAAGCACACGCAGGAACCCGTACTGCGGGAGCCACAATTGAACAGTTGACTGCGGCGGCATTGAGCCAAGATCGAGGCGGTGGCTGACGCGACCGGCACCGGACACGCGATGCCGGAGGGCACCGTTCACCAATACGTCGAACGGCGACCCGTCCTCAGGGCCTTCGGCTTCAATGACCAGGTGCCCGGACGTCGCCGTCCAGGTTGCATGGATCCCGGCGCACATCCTGGCGCGCTCTTCCAGGCCGTCAGTGGCCGGTGGCATGAAGAGTTCGCTGTCAAGGCGCTGGAAATGATACCACCCGTCGGCATCGTGGATGATCGTGAATGCTCCGGCCCACTGGGCGTTGACGGATTCCATGGCATGGGACTCTACCGCCGGAAGTGCTCACAGTTGGCTATGAGACCATCGCAGCATGACTTCGCAAGAGACTGCGCCTCCGCGGAAAGCGCGCGGCGGCGGCACGATCTCCTCCAGGCTGACAGGCGTCGACGCCGCCAGGGGCGCTGCGCTGCTGGGCATGATGTCCACGCACCTCCTCCCGACATTTGGTCCCTCGCCCTCATGGGAGCCGACCTTCGTGGGGCTGGTGTTCTCAGGCCGGTCTGCTGCATTGTTCGCAGTTCTGGCCGGCATCGGACTGGCTTTGAGCACCGGCAAGCAGGAACCGCGCCACGGAAGCGATCTTGCGGCAGCCAGGGGTGGCGTCGCCATGCGCGCCTTGGTGATCGCGGTGGTGGGCCTGACTTTGGGTGGACTGGATGTCAACGTTGCCATCATCCTTGTCCATTACGCCGTGCTCTTCCTGTGCATCCTGCCATTCCTTGGGCTCCGGCTGAGGGCACTCTGCTTCTGGGCCCTGGGCTGGGTCCTCGCGTCCCCGGTGCTGGCTTACCTGATCCGGCCCCTGCTGTTGGACACCACACCGCCCCTTCAACTGGGCCACAACCCCAACGCTGAGGATCTGGGAACGCCCGGCCGCCTCCTCGCTGATCTCTTCTTCACCGGCTACTACCCGGTGTTCCAGTGGATCTCCTACCTCTTGATAGGGCTGGTCATTGGACGCTTGGCGCTGACGAGGACCACGGTGCAGGTGCTGTTGTTGACCGGCGGAATCATTGCGGCAGCCGTGACCAAGGCAGCCGGTTTCCTGGCGATGGAAGCATGGGGCGGCCGGGCCGCGCTGGAGACGCTTCCGGGCACCAGAGGGTACCCCTTGGAAAGCATGCTCCAGGTCAATCTGACGGGGCTGGAACAAACAGGTTCATGGTGGTGGTTGGCTACGGCATCCCCCCATGCCGGAACCACCCTGGACCTCCTGCATAGCAGTGGAACAGCTGCCGCAGTGGTGGGTTTCTTCCTGCTGCTGGGCAAGGCAGCTGAGCGCATCAAGGTCAATTTCCTGATAGTGCTCAGCGGGCCGGGAGCCATGACGCTTAGCCTCTACTCCGCCCACGTGTGGGTTGTCTCCGGCTTCACCAACCAGCCGATGCCGGCAGGATGGACGGAAGAGGGCATGTATTGGACCCAGGCACTGTGTGCCGCGGTGATTGGGGTGTGCTTCACGTTGCTCCGGCGTCGCGGGCCCTTGGAATGGGTGGCCCATGCGGCGTCGAGGCTGGGCAGCTACCGGCCCGCAGCGGTGGGCTGAGAGCGGAACAGCTTAACGGCGTCGCGCATTGACGCCCGGGCGCGCTTACGGTCTCCCGAGGCGTCATAGGCACAACTCAACCGGAACCAGGACCGCCAATCCTCAGGCGCGGCCTCGGCCTCTGCCCGGTACTTCTCAAACTCCTCATCGGCTGCAGCCCGGACTATCCGTCCGCCCGGCGTGCGCGGCAAGGTGTCCTCCGGCAGGCCGCCTTCGGCTTCAAGGACCTTGGCCATCTGCTCGGTGCGGGCGCCAAACAAGAGCTCGCGGATGAGTGCCCACGCACCAACGACGGGCAGCACCAGATAGGCCGCTCCAATGCCCTTCGCAACCAGGTTGGGGTCGCCGAGCAGGAGGAATGAACGCTGGACGGACACCACCAGATACAGGACCAGCAGCAGGGTGATGGCACCGACCCAGATTTTGGTTCGGTTCTTCTTTAACGAGACCCAGAAATTTCCCATGGACCTAGAGCCCCAGGTCCAGGTAGCCGTCCAGGCCCACAGTGAGGCCTGGGTTCGCTGCGACTTTGCGCAAACCCAGCAGGACGCCCGGCATGAAGGAAGCGCGGTCAAAGGAATCATGGCGCAACGTCAACTGCTCACCGGGCCCGCCAAAAAGGACTTCCTGATGGGCTACGAGGCCTCGGAGCCGGACGCTGTGGACACGAACGCCCTCCACGTCACAGCCCCTGGCGCCGTCCATCGACGTTTCCGTGGCGTCCGGGCTTGCCGGGACTCCGGCTTCCTGGCGGGCCTGGGCGATCAGCTGAGCTGTCCGCACAGCGGTGCCGGAGGGAGCATCCACCTTGTTCGGGTGGTGCAGTTCGATGATTTCTACGGACTCAAAGTACTGCGAGGCCTTGGCGGCGAACGCCGAAGCCAACACAGAGCCCAGGGCAAAGTTAGGAGCGATCAGGACGCCGGCGTCCGGCCTCTGCTCCAACAGCGCACGGAGGGATTCCAGCTTGTCCGCGTTCCAGCCGGTGGTTCCGACAACAGCGTGGATGCCGTGCTCAACGGCGAACCGGACGTTGGCCTCGGTAGTATCCGGGACGGTGAGGTCAACAACATACTGCGCACCGGCGTCGAGCAGTGTTTGCAGGGAATCGCCGCGACCCAAGGCGGCGACGAGCGACATGTCCTCAGCTGCTTCCACAGCCTTCACGGCTTCACTTCCCATGCGCCCGTTGGCGCCCAGCACTGCAACAGCAAGTTGTTCGGTCATGGGATTAACCCTACCGCCGGGCAGGTGCCCGGCAGGAACCGTGTCTCCGGCCTACTCCCCCGCGCCAACCCACTCCACAGTGCCGTCGGCGAAGAATTGTTCCTTCCAGATGGGAACCTGCGCCTTGACCCTGTCCACCAGTTCGGAACACACGGCAAAGGCCTGCCCACGATGGGCTGCGGCCACGGCACAGACCAAGGCCGGGTCACCGATTTCCAGCATCCCGATCCGGTGGGCTGCCCAAATACGGACCGGCTGATCGGCTTCGCCGGAGTGCTCTGCCACCAACTGGGCCACGACGTCGGACATGACCTGATGCGCCGTGGGATGGGCGCTGTAACTAAGCCTGTCCACTGCTTTGCCGGAATCGTGGTTCCGGACCACGCCGCTGAAGCTGACCACCGCGCCGGCGGTGTCCGATTCAACTGCCGCTATGGCTTGGTCAACGGAAATGGGTTCGGCGCTGAGGACAGCGCTGACTACTTCGAAGTCTGTTTCAGTGCCCATGGCTACCTTCCATTTGTTCACACAGGTGCCCGATCACGGGGTCCAGGACAGCCAAGCCGTCCATAACCCCTTTCGGGGATCCCGGCAGGTTGATGATGAACGTCTTTCCCGCCGCTCCCGCGTGGCCCCGGCTAAGCATCGCCATGGGCGTTTTCGCGGCGCCCGCGCGCCGGATTCCTTCCATGATGCCGGGTATTTCCCGGTCCAGGAGAGGAAGCGTCATCTCCGGTGTCTTGTCATCCGGGCTCAGGCCCGTTCCGCCGCTGGTGATGACGACGGCGGGCTCCTGGGTCAGGAGCGCCCTGAGGGCTGCACCCACCGGTTCCCCATCCGGAACCACCATGGCAGGGAAGGTGTCAAAGCCATGCTCATTGAGCCAATCAAGGATGATGGGCCCTGTCTCATCGGCGTAAACTCCGGCGGCCGCCCTGGTGGAGGCAATCACGATCCCTGCCTTCCGGATATGGTTCGGTTCACAAGCACTCATTCGCCGGCCTCCTGAATGGGTTCCCCGGAAACGTCCCAGTCCCCGCTCTTGCCGCCGCTTTTTGCGAGCACGCGGATGTCGGTCAGCACTGAGTGCTTGTCAACAGCCTTGATCATGTCGTAAACGCTCAACGCCGCCACCGAGGCCGCCGTCAGTGCTTCCATTTCGACGCCGGTCACCCCCTTGGTCTTGACGGTGGCCAGGATGTGCACCGCGTCAGCACGCAAGTCGAAATCCACGGTGACCTTGGAGATCGGCAATGGATGGCACAGCGGGATCAGGTCCGGTGTCTTCTTTGCCGCCATGATCCCCGCCACCCGCGCGACGGCGAGCGCGTCGCCTTTGGGCAGCTCGCCGGCGCCCAGGAGCGCCATTACCTCAGCGGTGGTGCGGACGGTTGCGGTGGCGGTGGCTTCACGCGTGGTAATTGCTTTGGCGGAGACGTCCACCATCTGCGCGGTTCCGTCCTGCCTGAGGTGGGTCAGTCCGCCGGCATGTTCTGCTGTTGTCCCGGGAGTTTCATTCACAGCATCCATACTTCCACTTCAGCTCCCGCGGTGAGTTCCGTGACGCCGGCCGGGATATGCACCAACGCATTGGCCCGGGCCAATGCATGGACCAGATGCGAGCCGGCGCCACCTTCCATGTGGATCGTGCCATTGCCTGCCAAAGTGCCCCGCCGGACCTGGTGCTTTCCGCCCGGCGATGTCAGCGCTTCAGCCAGGCGTGCCTTCTGAACGGGCCGTGGAGCCGGAGCTCCCACAACCTCGGACAGGGCAGGCCGAAGGAACATTTCGAAGGAGACGAGGCAGCTGACGGGATTTCCGGGAAATCCGAGGAACGGGACGCCGTTGAAGGTCCCCAGGCCCTGCGGCCCGCCGGGTTGCATGGCAACGGGGAGGAAATCAACAGGGTGGCCGGCCAGGGCCTGGCGCACCACCTCGTAGGCTCCCTTGCTTACTCCTCCGGTGGTGACGATGAGGTCCACGGCAGGGCCCCCTTGGCGGGTGTGCTGCTGAAAGACCGCCAGGAGACTGGCGGGGTGGTCATCTGAGATACCCGAACGGACAACGTCAAGGCCTGCCTGACGCATGGAGGCTTCCAGGAGCGTGCCGTTGGAGTCAAAAATTTTGCCGGCCGTGAGTTCTTCCCCTGGCTCCACTACCTCGTCCCCGGTGGTGACCAGGAGGACGCTCAGCGGTTGCGGGATGTCAACAGTTGCCAGGCCCAGGGCCGCCAGCAGTCCAAGCTGGGCCGGTCCCAGCAAGGTCCCGGCCGCCAACGCCAAAGAACCTTTTTCGATGTCGCTGCCGCTGTTGCGCACGTAGGTACCTGGAGCCACTGGGGGAAGCTCTACGAGGACATCCGTGGCGGCGGGCTCAGGGAAGGAGCTGGGGTTCGCCTTCTCGATGGGCACGACGGCGTCCGCGCCCTCGGGAATCATGGCTCCGGTCATGATGGGGGCGGCGAAGCCGGGCTTGAGGGGAGCCGGCGCCGCACCTGCCGGGACGGGCGCTGTAACACGGAGCTCCGCACCAGAGCTTGGGATGTCCTGCGAGCGAACGGCAAAACCGTCCATCTGCGAGTTGGCAAACGGCGGCAACGACAACGGGGCGTAGTTGTCCGCAGCGAGCGGCTTTCCCAGTGCTTGGAGCAGTGGCACGCTCTGGTTGCCCTTAGTGATGGCAACGCCTGCCAACAGTTCCATCACTGCCTGGCGATGGACTGCGACTGATCTGGGCACGGACAACCTCCTGTAGTGACACACCGGTTCTCGGAAACTCTCCGGACCTACCCAGACTAGGGCCTCAGCCCACCTTGACGCTGATGGTGTGATAGCCCGTGGCGCCGTCCGGAGCCACCGGAGCTTTGTCCTCGGTCTGCGGCTGGCCCGTAGAGTCGGTGGCCCGCACTTGTACCTCGTAGTCACCGGGTGTCAGGTCAAGGCCCAGTTGCCACTGGTACCAGGTGTCGGTCGAAATCCCCTTGGCGAGCGTAGCCTGCCGCCAGGGTCCGCGGTTGACGCGAAGCTCTACGCCGTTGATGCCCCGGTGCTGGGCCCAGGCCACACCCGCGAATTGCACCATTCCTGCCTGGACGGACCTGCCGCTGCGGGGTACATCGATGCGGGACTGGGTTTTGATGGGGCCGCGATCACTCCAACCCCTCGGGGTCCAGTAGGCGGTATCGTCTGCGAAGCGCGTGACTTTCAGTTCGGTCAGCCACTTGGTGGCCGAGACGAATCCGTAGAGTCCGGGGACGATCATCCGCACGGGGAAGCCGTGTTCCAACGGAAGCGGCTCGCCGTTCATGCCCACCGCCAACAGTGCGTCACGGTTGTCGGTGAGGGCCTCCAAGGGTGTGCTTGCTGTCCAGCCGTCGTTGCTGGTGCTTAGCACCATGTCCGCGCCGGCCTTGGGTCCGGCCATGGCCAAAAGCTCACGAACCGGCCAGCCCAGCCACAGCGCATTGCCGATGAGGTCCCCGCCTACGTTGTTGGACACGCAGGCGATGGTGATGTGACGCTCGGTCATGGGTTTGGCCAGAAGGGTGGCGAAATCGAGTTCGACCTCGTTCTCCACCATCCCGGTCACCTTCAGCTTCCACTGCGGCGGATCGATGGCAGGGACTGTCAGTGCTGTGTCGATCCTGTAGAAATCGGCGTTCGGGGTCACCAGCGGACTGATGCCCTCTACAGGGAGCGAGGCGCCGGCGGGTATTGCCGGGGCCGGGGTTGCCGGCTGAGGGAGAGTCATGGAACCTCTGAAACCCGAAGCCACGGTGGTGGCACGGGTGAGAACGGCAGTGACGGTTCCCGCGACTACTGCGGCGAGGGAGGTTCCTCCGAGCGCATTCAGGAAGCTTCGCCGGGCCAGTGGCGCCGGATCATGGCCATCACGCGCCCCTATTGTTCCGGCCGGCGCCCACGTGGTGAGCCTGCGAATGAGCATGCGCAACAGCAACATGGTGACTATCGCGGCGACGATGGGGGCCAGGGCCGCCTGCGGACCAGCCTGGGCCCGCGTTACGACGGCGGTCAGGCCCGCCGCGCCGGCCACCCCGGCCAGAGCCAGTCCCCAGCCGGTACGGCGCTGCTCCAGAACACCGGCCAATGCTGCCAACAACGCCGCAACTATTCCGATCGATGCGATCAGGACGATTTTGTCTGCTGTGCCGAACAACTGGACGGCAAGGTCCTTCACGCCCGGAGGCACGGCGTCGATCACGGCCCCGCCCAAAGCGGTGACGGGGGAAACCAGGGGGCTCAGCACGCCTGCAGCCAGTTCACCGGCCGCGATCCCGGCACCACCCGCGGCGAGACCGGCCGCGGCAGCCCACAGTCCCGGGCGACGATGCAGTCGCGGCGGCGTGGAAACAGCAGTCTCCTGCTTGCCTGCGGTTTCCTGCTTGCCGGCGGTTTCCTGCTGATCCATGCGCGGGCTGGGCTTGTCCACACTGCTGGGCATGTTCATGAGTGGCCTCCTGGACGTTGGTCGGCTGAAGTCCCGAACGTAGCCGGGAAGGAAGATGACGGACGATCTTGGTCGGGAAGTGACCCAGCCGGAAGAGGCCCGTCATGAAGTGGAACACCGGTTAGCGGGATACCCGGTAGGGAGCCTGCCGGCAGGGACAGCGTGAACCGGCAACCGCCGTCGACGTTGTCCACGGTGACCGATCCCCCGTGGGCCTTGACGATGCCAGCCACCATGCTCAGGCCGATGCCGGCACCGCTGTAGCTGCCCTGCAGCCCGTCAGCAGTTCGCCGGGCGGGGTCTTTCTGCCAACCCGTCTGGAACAGGTGCGGCAGGTCCTCGCTGCTGATGCCCCCGCACTGGTCCTGCACGGCAATGACTGCATTCCCGCCGTTCCGCCCCACGCTGATGTGGACCTCGGTGTCCGGCCTGCTGTAGATGATGGCGTTGAGCAGGATGTTCCTCACGGCCCGGGCAAGGCTGGGCCCATCGGCCACGGCCATGCACTCGCGGTCACCACCGCCGTCGAGCGTGATGCCCCGTTGGGCGGCCAACGGCGCGAGGTCGGCCAGCGCATCACTGACGAGGTCGTAAAGGTCCAACGGTTCAGCACGGAGACGAAGCGTGCCTGCCTGGATCTTGGACAACTCCAGGAGGTCGTTGACCATGGCAGTCATCTGCTCGGTCTGGCTGATGATCTTCCGGTAATAGCCGGGCACATCGGATGCCATGCCGTCTTCAAGGGCCTCGGTCATGGCCCGCATGCTGGCCAGCGGAGTCCTGAGGTCGTGCGAAATCCATGACACGAGCTCGCGCCGGGCAGTCTCAATGGCGGCTTCACGTTCACGCGACTCGGCCAGCCTGCGGCTGCTGGCCTCCAGTTCCTTGGCCAGTTCGGCAAGCTCGGCCGTCATGGCCGGAGCACTGCCCCGGCCCTCCCCGGTGTGGTCCAATGTCTCACCACGTCCAAGGCGACGTGCGGCATCGACCAACCGGGCAGCGTTTCGGGACACACCCGCGCCCAGCATCAAGGACAGGGCCACCGCCACCACTGACGCCATCGCCAGGATGTACCACATCACTTCCAGGTCCCTGGCGGAAATGAACATCGCGTTGAAAGCACTGACCATCCCTGCCACCAGGACCGCCACCGTGGCCACCACCACCAGGCAGATCTGGGTCAGGACCGAGGCCCGGCGCAGAAACCGGAGGATGAGCAAGGTTGCAGCGCCAATGAGGACAGCCCAGAACAGGACCCAGGCAAGGATGGTCCAGAGCTCATTGCCCTCCATGGCCACGCTCCCCGCCGGCGGGCTGCTCCGCTGCCTTGCCGGCGCTGGAATCGAACCGGTATCCCACGCCCCAGACCGTCTTGAGCAGCTCTGGCTTGGTGGGGTTGGCTTCAATCTTTTCCCGGAGGCGACGCACGTGCACTGTGACGGTCGATAGATCGCCGAAGTCCCAGCCCCATACGGCCTTGATCAGTTCCTCCCGGCTAAAAACCTGGTTGGGCCGCCGCATCAGGAAGGCCAGGAGATCGAATTCGCGGACCGTCAGGGCCAGGGCAACACCGCGGTGGGTGACTGTCCTGGACGCGGGATCGAGTTCGAGTCCTGCGGCTTCCACTGGAGGTTCCGGCGTGAACTCCTTGACGCTGCGCCGGAGCACCGATTTCACCCGGAGCACCAGTTCCCGTGGCGAGAAAGGCTTGGTGACGTAGTCATCGGCCCCCATCTCCAAACCCAGGATCCGGTCATCTTCGGTCCCCAAAGCCGTGACCATGATGACCGGCACGCTCATGGTTTGGCGGAGCCGCCGGCACACCTCAACGCCGTCCAGTCCGGGCAGCATGCGGTCCAGGATCACCAGGTCAGGCTGGCGCACCGCGGCCAGCTGCAGAGCGGTGAAGCCATCCCCCGCCATATCCACTTGGAACCCTGTTTGAAGCAGGTAATCCCTTACCACATCGGCGATGGTCTGTTCGTCTTCGACCAGGAGGATGCGGCGATTCCCTGGTTCCGCTGATGATGCCGTAGGTGTGGTCACACTTTCAGCATAGGTTTGCCGGCCGCGCACAGCACCCGATCCGGGGTTCCGCGGCCCAAGCGTATGGAATCCGTAAGAACTGTATGACTGCAATCGGTGTCACTGATCCTGCCACGGTGGCGTAGCCTGAATTTATGAGTGTTCAGCTGGGAATGCCGGTGCCCCCTCCGGGCGGCGCAGCAGGCAGCAAGGAAAGTGGCGCCGCGGTACCGCCGCCCCGGCCAGCGGAAACGCCTGCGGGCTTGTGGGACCGTTATGGCCGGCGGGCTACGGATATGCGCCTGTCCCTGACGGATAAATGCAATCTGCGCTGTACCTACTGCATGCCGGCCGAGGGCCTTGAATGGCTCTCGAAACAAGCCGTGATGTCGCGGGATGAAATTGTCAGGATCGTCCGCATCGGCGTCAGCGCCCTGGGTGTCAGGGAACTCCGCCTCACCGGCGGCGAGCCTTTGGTACGTGCTGACCTGGTGGACATCATTTCCGATATCCGCAGGGACCATCCGGACCTCCCCATCTCCATGACCACCAACGGCGTTGGCCTGGATAAGAAGGCAGCGGCGCTGAAGGCGGCAGGCCTCACCCGGATCAATGTCTCGCTGGACTCTTTGCACGAGGAAACCTTCACCCAACTCACGCGCAGGCCCTTCCTGGATCGTGTCCTGGCCGGTGTGGATGCTGCATGGGCCGCGGGCCTGGGCCCGGTTAAGCTCAACGCCGTGCTGATGCGCGGGATCAATGATGCC
Source organism: Arthrobacter sp. R3-55 (assembly GCF_054161505.1). Classification (NCBI taxonomy): domain Bacteria; kingdom Bacillati; phylum Actinomycetota; class Actinomycetes; order Micrococcales; family Micrococcaceae; genus Arthrobacter; species Arthrobacter sp. R3-55. The sequence goes on from NZ_CP096423.1 coordinate 3,075,949, forward strand.
GAATCGCCGGATTTGCTGGCCTGGGCGTTGGACCGCGGCTACGAGCTCCGCTTCATCGAACAAATGCCCTTGGACGCCGATCACGGGTGGACGCGTCGCAACATGATCACGGCCGAGGAGATCCGCGGCCTGCTGTCCCGTGACTTCGTCCTGGGCCGGGACTCCCGTGAACGTGACGGCGCCCCTGCCGAACGCTTTGAAGTCCGACGCCGGGACACCTCTTCGGGGGAAGCTACGGGTCCGGTTCTCGGTACAGTCGGCATCATCGCCTCCGTCACCGAACCCTTCTGCGCCGACTGCCGCCGAACCCGGATCACAGCCGAGGGCAAGATCATGAGCTGCCTCTTCTCCCGCGAAGAATTCGACCTCCTGGGACTGCTTCGTGGCGGGGCCACTGACCAGCAGCTCGCGGAACGGTGGCAGGACGCTATGTGGGTCAAGCCCAAGGCCCACGGCATGGACCATACCGGTCTCGGCGCAGCGGACTTTGTCCAGCCGGACCGCAGCATGAGCGCAATCGGAGGCTGAATCCTTGCTTGTCCGTTACTTCGCTGCCGCACGCGCGGCCGCAGGGGTCGAAGAAGAAGTGCACGTCCTTCCGGAAGGCGCCAGCCTTGACTCGCTCCTGGAAGCTGCCCTCGCCGTCGAACGCCCCCTGCCCCCTGAAGGGACACCAACGCTGGAGCGCATCGTGGCCCGGAGCAGTTTCCTCCGCAATGAGGTGGCGGTGCGGGACCGTTCAGCGCCACTGGGCGCCCAGGACGTCATCGATGTCCTGCCACCTTTTGCCGGCGGCTGAGGCTCATGCTCTCCTAAAGACACTCCTCAATAGCGGGCTGAAGCCTGGTGTCCCTTCCAGCCGTAGATCGGCCGTGTGCACCAGGACGCCGTCCTCAACGCGGAAAGTGTGCCTGGCCACGCCGTCGGCGGTCCTCCGGTCCAGGGTCAGGATCCCTTCGTGCCAGGCCCCCCGGACGGGGCTGGCGGGCGACCTCCCCAGACTGTCCACGTAGTACCAGAGGGTGTCGCCGTGGTCCCGGTCAACGGTAAACATGCCATGCCCTTCAAAGTGCGTGCCGTCCGGTTCCCTGTGCCGGTAGCTCTGGACGACTGCATACCCGCCGGCGGCTTTGGTGAAAACCACCTCCGCTTCCACGGTCCGGGCACTCCCCCACGGCGAGGCTGCAACTTCGGAGATGCCGCGCCAGTGACCGATGAAGTCGTGCAGCATCTCCGCAGCTTGGCCGCTTGAGGGCTGGTTCATCGCCTCTCCTACGTAGTCAGGGCAGCATCATCACTGTGTGATCATGCTGCCCTGCTGACAGTGCGTGAGTCCAGAGATTCAGAGGCCGAAGGTCTCGGTTTCCTCGAAAGGACCTACCACCGTGATGGTCCGGGGCGCCGCTGCGAGTTCGCGGGCGAGTTCCTGGACTTCCTCCACAGTGACAGCCTGGATTCGGGCCAGGGTTTCGTCAATATCCTGGAATTCTCCGGAGACCAGCTCTGCCCGGCCCAACCGGGACATCCGTGATCCCGTATCTTCAAGCGCAAGGACGATTCCGCCACTGAGCTGCCCTACGGCCTTGCGGAGTTCTTCCTCGGTGATGCCCTCCTTGGCAAGTTTCTCCAACTCCACACCCAGGAGGTCCAGCACTTGGCGGACCTTGGACGGCGTGCAACCCGCGTACATGCCAAAGTAGCCGGCGTCGGCATAGGCGGCGGTGAAGGAATAGGTGGAGTACACCAGGCCGCGCTTCTCACGGATTTCCTGGAACAACCTGGAAGACATGCCGCCACCAAGGACGGCGTTAAGCACGCTCATGACGAACCGGCGGTCATCGGTAGCCACGATCGTGGGGCAGCCCATGATGATGTTGGCTTGCTCCACGGGACGTTTGACCACGTGGAGGCCCGAGGTTCCGCTGATGACAGCGCGTTCGGTTCCCCTGCGGTTCACCGGGGCAGCTTGGGGATCGAGTTTCCAGCCAGCAGCCGTCAGGGCGTCAAGGACGAGGTCGCATACGACGTCGTGGTCAAGGCCGCCGGCAGCAGTGATGACCAACTCTTCCGGGCGGTAGTAGCGCTGGTAGTGCGCCCACACTGAGTCCCGGGCTACGGCCTTGATGGCCTCGGGCGTTCCACCGATCGGACGGGCCAGGGGGTGGTCGCCGAGGACGGCCTCAACGAATTTCTCGTGCGCAACGTCTGTGGGGTCGTCGCTGTCCATGGCGATTTCCTCAAGGATGACATCGCGTTCCTGCTCCAATTCAGCAGGATCCAGGACCGCCCCGGTGATCATATCTGCAATGACGAGGATGGCCATGGGAAGGTCTGTGTCCAGTACCCGCGCGAAGTAGCACGTGCTTTCCTTCGCAGTTGCGGCGTTTGATTCGCCACCTACCTCGTCAAAAGCCGATGCGATCTCCAAGGCAGTGCGGCGTTTGGTGCCTTTAAACAGCAAGTGCTCCAGGAAGTGTGTGGAACCATGCTGGCCGTCCGCTTCATCGCGTGAACCCACTGCCACCCAGAAGCCTATGGTCGCCGAGCGCTGGCCGGGCATTGCCTCGGTCAGGACGCGCACTCCGCCGGGAAGGACCGAGCGCCGGACGACGGAACCGCCCTCGGCACCATGGATCAATTCGCCACCGGGAAGGGTCTGCTCCAGCGGCAGGGGTACGACAGTCATCAAGGCCTTTCAGGTTTTCGGGTTAAGGCCGGAAGGGCCGGTGGAGCTTTTTCAAGCCCACCGGCCCCGCCGGGTGTACTGCTTAGAGACTACTCTGCGGACTCTTCAGCGGCCTCGGCCGGAGCGTCCTCGGAAGCCGCGCCCTCTTCCTCGGCAACAACCGGGGAGAGGGAAAGCTTGCCGCGGTCATCGATCTTGGTGATCTCGACCTGGACCTTCTGGCCTACGGAGACGACGTCATCAACGTTGTCCACGCGCTTGCCGTTGGCCAGCTTGCGGAGCTCGGAGATGTGCAGCAGGCCGTCCTTGCCCGGGGTGAGGGAAACGAAAGCGCCGAAGGTGGTGGTCTTGACGACCGTACCCAGGTAACGCTCACCGATTTCCGGTACCTGCGGGTTGGCGATGGCGTTGATGGCAGAACGTGCCGCATCAGCAGACGGACCGTTGGTGGCGCCGATGTAGACCGTGCCGTCATCTTCGATGGAGATGTCCGCGCCCGTGTCTTCCTGGATCTGGTTGATCATCTTGCCCTTGGGGCCGATGACCTCGCCGATCTTGTCTACGGGGATCTTGACCGCGATGACGCGCGGAGCGAACTCGGAAAGCTCGTCCGGGGTGTCGATCGCAGCGTTGATGACCTCGAGGATGTGGAGGCGGGCTTCGCGGGCCTGCTTCAGCGCTGCTGCCAGCACGGAAGCGGGGATGCCGTCGAGCTTGGTGTCCAGCTGGATGGCCGTGACGAACTCGGACGTACCGGCAACCTTGAAGTCCATGTCGCCGAAAGCGTCTTCGGCGCCGAGGATGTCGGTCAGCGCTGCGTAGCGGGTCTGGCCGTCAACCTGGTCGGAAACCAGGCCCATGGCGATACCGGCAACTGCTGCCTTCAACGGCACACCGGCGTTGAGCATGGAAAGCGTCGAAGCACAGACCGAGCCCATGGACGTCGAACCGTTGGAACCGAGGGCCTCGGATACCTGGCGGATGGCGTACGGGAATTCCTCGCGGGTCGGCAGAACCGGAACCAAGGCGCGCTCTGCAAGGGCACCGTGGCCGATTTCGCGGCGCTTCGGGGAACCGACGCGTCCGGTCTCACCGGTGGAGTACGGCGGGAAGTTGTAGTTGTGCATGTAGCGCTTGCGCGTTACCGGCGACAACGAGTCGATCTGCTGCTCCATCTTGAGCATGTTCAGCGTGGTGACACCCATGATCTGGGTTTCGCCGCGCTCGAAGATCGCGGAACCGTGAACGCGGGGCAGGACCTCAACCTCGGCGGTCAGCTGGCGGATATCCGTCAGGCCACGGCCGTCAATGCGGACCTGGTCCTTGAGGATGCGCTGGCGCACAACGTGCTTGGTGACCGAGCGGAATGCTGCGGACAGCTCCTTCTCGCGGCCTTCGAACTGTCCGGCAAGTGCACCAAGGACCTCGTCCTTGAGCTCGTCGGAAGCGTTGTCGCGGTCCTGCTTGTCAGCAATCTGGAAGACAGCAGCCAACTTGTCAGCGGCAGCAGCTTCAACAGCGGCGTAGACGTCGTCCTGGTAGTCCAGGAAGACCGGGAACTCAACCGTGGGCTTGGCAGCGCGGGCTGCCAGGTCTGCCTGTGCTTCGCAGAGTGCCTTGATGAACGGCTTGGCAGCCTCGAGGCCTTCGGAAACAACCTCTTCGGTAGGAGCGGTTGCGCCCTGTTCCTTGATGAGGTTCCAGGAGTTGTCCGTAGCTTCGGCTTCGACCATCATGATGGCGACGTCGTCACCGGCGATGCGGCCGGCAACAACCATGTTGAACACAGCGTTCTCCAGCTGGGAGTGCTTCGGGAAAGCAACCCACTGTGAACCCTGTTCGTCGGCGATGAGGGCAACGCGGACGCCGCCGATCGGGCCGGAGAACGGGAGGCCGGAAAGCTGGGTGGACATCGAGGAAGCGTTGATGGCGACGACGTCGTAGAGCTCATCCGGGTTGATGGCCAGAACGGTAACCACGATCTGGACCTCGTTGCGCAAGCCCTTGACGAAGGCAGGGCGCAGCGGGCGGTCCATCAGGCGGCAAGCGAGGATGGCTTCGGTGGACGGGCGGCCTTCGCGGCGGAAGAACGAACCCGGGATGCGGCCGGCGGCGTACATACGCTCTTCAACATCAACCGTCAGCGGGAAGAAGTCGAAACCTTCGCGCGGCTGCTTGCCTGCGGTGGTTGCCGAAAGCAGGGCGGTGTCTTCGTCGATGTAGACCATCGAAGCGCCGGCTGCCTGCTTGGCAAGGCGGCCGGTTTCGAAGCGAATGACGCGCTTGCCGAAACGGCCGTTGTCGATAATGGCTTCGGAGAACTGGATTTCGGGACCCTCCATAGAGAGTCACCTCCGTTTCTGTTAGCGGAAGTCCGCCGCATCAACCCAGGCCTCTTCTTTTTTCCTGGCCTGTACGACACCCGGTCATCGATCGAGATCCACGGGCCAACCGTCATCGATTGTTCCCGGGAATCACTACCGAGGACCGCGAATGCGCGATGCGGTTGATTCCTGTTTTTAGTTGTTGGTGAAGAAGGCGGCCCGTTCCTTGAGGGACCGGGCCGCCCCTAAAGTCAGACTAGCGACGCAGGCCGAGGCGCTCGATGAGCGCACGGTAGCGGGCGATGTCGGTGTTCTTCAGGTAGGAAAGCATGCGCTTGCGACGACCAACCATGGCCAGCAGACCGCGCTGGGTGTGGAAGTCGTGCTTGTGCTCCTTCATGTGCTCAGTCAGATCCTTGATCCGCTGGGTCAGGACTGCAACCTGCACCTCGGGCGAACCGGTGTCGCCTTCAGAGGTTGCGTATTCCTTGATGATGGACTGCTTTACAGCGGCTTCAAGTGCCACGTGAACTCCTAGAGTTGTGCCGTGCCTCCCGGTGCAGCGCCTCGCTGACGGGTTGCCTTTGGTGCGTCGCCGCACACAAAAACAGGTCCAGCCGCCACGGACTGCAGCCGGATCCACTCATCAGTTTACCGGCAGGCCGGCAGTGTTGTCGAAATGCGCCTAGCTCCGGCTCAGGAGCTCGTGCGCCTGGGCTACGTCCAGGCACATTTGCTCGACCAAAGCTTCAGGTCCCCGGTACGCCACCATGCCCCGCAAACGCTGCGTAAATTCGACCGCCACCGTCTGGCCGTAGAGGTCGAAGTCCTCCACGTTTTCTTCGGGGCGGTCGATGACATGGGCCTCGACCTGACGGCTGACGCCGTCGAACGTGGGGTTGGACCCTACCGAAATGGCAGCGGGCCACCGGGTCCCGGACTGGTCTATCAGCCAACCGGCATAAATTCCGTCTGCCGGGACATACCCGGTGGAATCGTGGGAAAGGTTGGCGGTGGGAAATCCCAGGTCCCGGCCGCGGGCAGCGCCATGGACCACTTCTCCGCGCATGCGGTGGGGACGGCCCAGCACTGCGGCGGCAGTCACCACGTCTCCCTCGGACAAAGCTTCCCGAACCCAGGTGGAAGAACAGCGGCGGTCGGCATCGCCGTCGTCGTGGACCGGGAAGCCGCCCGCGCCGTACTCATTGACTACCTGGACGCTGAAGCCGAGCTGGTCGCCCAGCTCCTGCATGGTCACAACATCGCCGGCGTTACCGGCGCCGAAGCGGAGGTCATGCCCTACTACGAGGTGTGCGGCGTGGAGTCCTTCGAGCAAAACCTCGCGGACAAACTCCAGCGGCGTCATTGCCGCAAGATCGAGGGTGTACTTCATCACCAGTACCGCATCCACCCCGGTATCTCCCAGCGCCTCCAGCTTGTCCTGGAGGCCCATGATGAGCTCCGGAGCAGAATCCGGCCTGTGCACCTGCGCGGGGTGGGGATCGAACGTCACCGCAACCGACGGAATGCCGTGCCGCTTTGCCGTGCCGGTCAACTGCGACAGGACGTGCTGGTGGCCACGATGGACGCCGTCAAAGTTCCCGATGGTAACGACAGTAGGTCCGAAGTCCTTGGGGACTTCGGTGGGATCGTTCCAGATGTGGACCATCAACCTCGCCTTTTACTGCAGATGTTCGTTGCGCCCGGCAACCTCCCGGCGCCGGAACATTCTAAGGTTACCCGCTAGGGTCTTTGACTCAGGACGGCCGGCGTTTATTGAGCCACAGGAGGCCCAGGATCGGCAGCACCAGCGGCACGAAGCCGTAGCCGCGGCCAAAGAGGGACCACACAGTATCGTGCGGGAAAGCGACAGGATCGAAGAGGCTGATTGCTCCAACCACCAGCACGCCAACAAGCTCCGTGAGCACAGCCGCCAACGAAACCTTGAACCACGTGCGGCCCGGCTTGGCGAGTGAGATGGTGGCCACAATATAGACGACGGCGGCGAACGCCGACAGGATGTGCGCCAACGGAGCTTCGGCAAACTTGGTGGCGATCTGGTAGCCGGCACGTGCCGTTGCGGACAGCGCGAAGACTGCATAGACCGCGATCAGCAGGCGGCCAGGACCAGTATTGCGGGTGTCCTTGTGCTGCGGATTTACCGGGTTGGTCTCGGTTCCAGTCACGTTGCGTTCTTCCTTCAAGGTCAGTACCAGATCTGGTTCATGCGGGCGCCCATGACAAGCACGGTGACACCCACTGCAGCCAACACGAAGTTGCTCCAGCGGGTTCGTTCAAGGATGGCCCAGTAAACGGCGCCCAAGGGAATCATCAGGGCGGTAGCCAGGTAGCCCCAGAACTCCCAGGCCTCACCGGCAATCTGCTCGCCCATGGCTACCCGGACGATCGAACCCACCAGATACACCAGGAGGACCAGTTCCACTGCGAGGACCGAGAAGATGGTGGGATCGTTGGGGGCTTTCTTCATCAGGCCGGCCACGAGGCACATGATGGTGGACACCAATCCGACGATCAGGATGGCGTAAAAGTATCCGTCCATTGTTATTGCGCCTGCCCTGTACCTGAACCGGTTCCCGGGGCAAAGACCAGCACCGGCTTGGCGAAGCTGCCGCTATCAGCCAGCAGCGCTACCAACTCCCCCGACGGTGCGAATGCGGCTGCAGGGTTGCCGGCCGTAGCAGCCTCAGGCGTTCCGGCACCGGGGCCGGCGGCAATTCGGCGGCCAAAGGAAATTTCCGTGGCTTCCTCAGCACTGAGTTCCCGGTTGGGCATGAGGGCCCGCGCGGCCTGGGAGATTTCCAGAATGTTCAGTTCCTCTGCCAACTCTTCCAGCGTGCGGGCTTGGTCAAGGGTGTACGGCCCAACCTGGGTCCTGCGCAACGAGGTAAGGTGGCCACCGACTCCCAGGCCATTGCCCAGGTCACGGGCCAAGGCCCTGATGTACGTCCCGGAAGAACATTCCACGGTGACATCGACGTCAACTACCCTGCCGCCGTCGACTCTTTGTATGGAGTGGACGTCGAAGCGGTGGATGGTGACGGGGCGGGCAGCGAGCTTGACTTCCTCGCCGGAGCGCACACGGGCATAGGAGCGTTCACCGTTGACCTTGATGGCACTGACGCTGCTGGGAACCTGCTGGATGGGCCCTGTCAGCTCGGCCACCCCGGCGGCGATGGCGTCGTCGGTGACCTCCGACGCACTGCGGGTTTCGGTGACCTCGCCCTCGGCGTCGTCGGTGATGGTGGTTTCGCCGAGCCTGATGGTGGCGGTGTAGGTCTTGGAGGTGCCCACAATGTAGGTCAACAGGCGCGTTGCCTTGTTGATGCCAAGAACCAGCACGCCGGTAGCCATGGGATCCAGCGTTCCGGCGTGCCCCACTTTCCGGGTACCAGCCAGCCGCCGCATCCGGCCAACCACATCATGGCTGGTCCATCCCTGCGGTTTGTCAACGATTACCAGTCCAGAAAGCACGCTTACCAGTATATGGGTGGCTAGGATGGCTCCCATGCCTGAGCTTGCCCCGCACGTCCGCGACGTCCCCGTGAACCAGATCCGCGAGATCACCGAAGCCGCTTGGTCCACCCCCGGGGCGATCGTCCTGAGTATCGGAGAACCGGGCTTTGCACTCCCCCGGCACGTCCTAGACGCAGGGATTGCCTGCCTGGACCGGGATGAGACCAATTACACACCGAACGCAGGGATTCCCGCGCTCCGCGAAGCCTTCGCAGCCCGTTTCCGGGCGCAGCAGGGCGTGCAGATCGGTGCGGAGCGGGTCTATGTGGTGGACGGTGCGCAGCAGGGCCTGCACTTCGCCATGAGCCTCCTGCTTGCGCCCGGGGACGAAATCCTCATCCCCAATCCGGGCTACCCCACGTTCGCCATGACCAGCCGCCTCCTGCACGCTGTACCTGTGCAGTATCCCTTGTACCCGCAGAATGACTTCCAGCCGCATATCGAGGACATTGAGGCACTCATCACGCCACGGACGCGGGTGATCATGCTGAACTCTCCCTCCAATCCCTTGGGAGCCGTATTCAGCGCCGAATCCACGCGCCAACTGGTGGAGCTGGCCGTCCGGCATGACCTCTGGATCATCTCGGACGAGTGCTATGAAGCCTTTACCTTCGATGTTCCGCATGTCAGTCCCGCCCGCTTCGATAGCGACGTCCCCGGGGAAGCGCGGGTCTTCACTTCCCTGACGCTGTCCAAGACCTACGGCCTGACGGGCCTACGGATTGGGGCGTTGGTCTGCCCGCCAGGGTTGGAGCAGAAAATGAACAACGTGATGGAGTCGATCGTCTCCTGCGTGGCATCTCCCTCCCAGTACGCGGCCCTCGCTGCCCTCACGGGACCACAGGACTATGTTTCCCGGGCGCATGACCATTACCGCAGCAATCGTGATGCAGCCTCGGCTGTACTGTCCGGGAAGGGAATTCCTTTTTTGGGAGCACAGGGGGCGTTCTATTTGTGGGCGGATGTTTCACACGTCAGTGGCGGCGACGTCAGGACCTGGGTGCGTGCCTTCCTGGCGGATTCGGGCGTGTCGTTCGCACCGGGAACAGCGTTCGGCTCCATTGGTGAAGGATGGATCAGGATCGCCCTCTGCGGAGGGCAACAGGACCTGCTCGACGGCGTTGGACGGCTCCCGGCCAGGGTTTAGTTTCCGGGGTCCTCAGAACGCAAGGGCTCAGTACGCTGTTCGGCGGGAGTGGTTCAGCCAGGCGGTGAACGGGTCATCTGACGCGGGCAGCTCAGCATGCTCCACCGGAAGCAGCTCAGGCCTGGCACCGGCAAAATACTCATAGAACACAGCGTCATCGAAACCCGCCCGGGCGGCACCATGCCTGTCCGCCGCGAAGTAGACGTGGCCGATCCGGGCCCAGAGAGTGGCTGATAAACACAAGGGACAGGGTTCGCAGCTGGCGTACAGGACTGAGCCCGTGAGGTCGAACTTTTGGGTCGCGGAAGCGGCCCGGCGGATTGCCACGACTTCTGCGTGGGCCGTGGGGTCATGGTCACGGGTGACCCGGTTCACTCCCTCGTGGACGGTGCCGTCCGGGGTGACCACAACGGCGCCGAACGGACCGCCGCCGTCGGAGACGTTTTCCACTGCCAGGCGGATGGCCCGGTTCAGGTATTCATCACGTTGCTGAGCATTGTGCGCCGACATGGTCTGATCCTAACGAGTTTGAGTACAGCTAATGCCCCTAAAACGCAGTCTTAGGGGCATTAGCTGTACAAAAACGCTGAGGGTTTTAGCGGTTGGCGTCTTCGTCGAGTTCTTTGTCGCCGGAGAGGTCGGTGTCCTCTTCGTCGAAGTCGTCCTCGTCGATGTCCTCCGGGGCGTCGCCCTTGTAGGGATCGGCCTCACCGGCGTGCTTGGCGCTGGCAGCCAAAGCGGCTACCTCGGCGTCGCGACGCTTTGCTTCGCGGAGCAACTCCTCAAGGTTCGAGGCGTTAACCGGAATCTGGTCCGCCACAAACTCAAGCGTCGGAGTCAGCCGGACGGTGATGTTCCGGCCGACTTCCTGCCGCAGCACACCCTTTGCCTTCTCCAAGGCACGGGCAGCATCAGCATGGGCTACCTCGTCACCGAAGACGGTGTAGTAGATGGTGGCGTGCTGAAGGTCGTTGGTGACGCGGGCGTCGGTGACCGTGATGGTCTCGACGCGCGGATCCTTGACCCGACGACCGAGGGCCTCAGCGACGACGACCTTAATCCGCTGTGCCAGCTTGGCAGCGCGTGCGGGATCAGCCATGACTTCCTCCTGGAAAGTAGAAACGGGGACGGAACGGGTCCGCCGGGGCTACCCGACGGACCCGTCCCAAACGGAACCTAGACGCGCGGCTTTTCGCGCATTTCGAAGGTCTCGATGATGTCACCTTCAGTGATGTCGTTGAAGGAGCCAAGACCGATACCACACTCGAAGTCGGTACGGACTTCGGTGGCGTCATCCTTGAAGCGCTTGAGCGTCTCAACGGTGAGGTTGTCACCGATGACCTTGCCGTCGCGGCTGACACGTGCCTTGGTGTTACGGCGGATGATGCCCGTGCGGACGATCGAGCCTGCGATGTTGCCGAACTTGGAGGAACGGAAGACTTCGCGGACCTCGGCAGTGCCGAGCTGGACTTCTTCGTACTCCGGCTTGAGCATGCCCTTGAGAGCCATCTCAATGTCATCGATTGCTGCGTAGATGACCGAGTAGAAGCGCATGTCCACGCCTTCACGGTCAGCAAGTTCAGCAACGCGCTCGGCCGGCTTGACGTTGAAGCCGATGATGATGGCGTTGTCCACCGTGGCGAGGTTGACGTCGTTCTGCGTGATGGCACCCACACCGCGGTGGATGACACGGAGCTGAACGTCGTCGTCTCCGACGTCGATCTTGAGCAAGGCGTCTTCGAGGGCTTCAACGGCACCGGATACGTCACCCTTGAGGATGAGGTTAAGGGTGTCGATCTTGCCTTCGGCAACGGCCTGGTCGAAGTCTTCCAGGCTGATGCGCTTGCGACGCTTGGCCAGTGCGGCGTTGCGGTCGGCAGCTTCACGCTTCTCAGCGATCTGGCGGGCCGTACGCTCGTCCGGGGTCACCAGGAAGGTGTCACCTGCACGCGGCACGTTGGACAGGCCGAGGACCTGGACCGGACGGGACGGCAGCGCGACATCGAGTGCCTCGCCGTTCTCGTCGAACATGGCGCGGACGCGGCCGTGAGCCGTACCGGCCACGATCGTGTCGCCCACTGCCAGGGTTCCGGACTGGACCAGGACGGTAGCAACAGCACCGCGACCCTTGTCCAGGTTCGCTTCGATGGCAATGCCTCGAGCGTCCTTGTCCGGGTTGGCGCGCAGATCCAGCGCGGCATCGGCCGTCAGCAGGACAGCGTCGATCAGTTCGTCGATGTTGAGGTTCTGGCGTGCAGAGACCTCAACGAACATGGTGTCGCCACCGTATTCTTCCGGAACCAGTCCGTACTCGGTCAGCTGGCCCTTGACCTTGTCAGGGTTGGCGCCTTCCTTGTCGATCTTGTTCACTGCGACGACGATCGGCACGTTTGCCGCCTGGGCGTGGTTGAGTGCTTCAACCGTCTGCGGCATCACGCCGTCATCGGCTGCGACAACCAGGATCGCGATATCGGTGACCTTGGCACCACGTGCACGCATGGCCGTGAAGGCCTCGTGACCGGGGGTGTCAATGAAGGTGATGTCGCGGGCCGTGCCCTCGTGGACGTGGCTGATCTGGTATGCACCGATGTGCTGGGTGATACCACCGTGCTCGCCGGCCACAACATTGGAGTTGCGGATGGCATCGAGCAGGCGGGTCTTACCGTGGTCGACGTGACCCATGACGGTGACAACCGGTGCGCGGGCCTCAAGGACGTCGTCGCCTTCGGCGTCGAGTTCGTCCTGGATGTTGATGTCGAACTGGTCCAGCAGCTCGCGCTCTTCATCCTCGGGGGAAACAACCTGGAGCTTATAGCCGAGTTCGGCGCCAAGCAGGCCAAAGGTGTCCTCATCCAAGGACTGAGTAGCCGTTGCCATTTCACCAAGGTGGAACAGCACGGTCACCAGCGAAGCCGGGTTCGCATCGATCTTCTCAGCGAAGTCCGTGATGGACGAGCCACGACGCAGGCGGATGATGGTCTCGCCATCACCGCGGGGTACTGATACGCCGCCCAGCGACGGAGCACTCATCTGCTCCAGTTCCTGGCGCTTTGCACGCTTCGACTTGCGCTGCTTGCCACGACCGGCGCCGCCCTTGCCGAAGGCACCCTGGGTGCCACCGCGACCGCGGCCACCCTTGCCGAAGCCACCGCCGGCGGGGGCTCCGCCACCGGTACCTGCACCAGGTGCGCCACCGGGACGACCGGGTCCGCCACCGGGACGGCCTGCGCCACCCGGACGGCCTGCGCCACCGGGAGCCGGACGCTCAGTGCGGTTGGGCATCATGCCCGGAGTAGGACGGTTTCCGGCACCGGGACCACCGGCGGGACGCGGTGCGCCCGGACGGGGTGCGCCGGGACGCGGTGCGCCCGGACGGGGACCACCGGTACCAGCTGCGGGACGGGGTCCGCCTGCGCCGGCCGCGGGACGCGGACCACCGGGACGTTCGCCGTCATTGCGGCGTTCGCCCCGGGGCATGCCCTGGGACGGTGCAAACGGGTTGTTGCCCGGACGCGGCGGACGATCTCCGTCGCCACCACGGCCGCGGGGCATGCCCTGGGACGTAGCAAACGGGTTGTTGCCGGGACGGGGACCGCCGGGACGCGGAGCCTGGCCGCCCTGACGTGCCGGAGCCGGGGTCTCCGCCTTAGGGGCAGGACGGGCGCCGGGCTTGGCCGAAACCGGGGTGGAGGCGGCGGGAGCAGCAGGTGCTGCCGGAGCCGGAGCTGCCGGAGCCTGGGCTGCCGGAGCAGGAGCCGCTGGAGCCGGGGCTGCAGGTGCCGGGGCCTTCGGTGCTGCAGGACCCGGAGCCGGAGCTGCCGGACGGGATGCTGCGGGTGCTTTGGGGGCTGCAGCGGGAGCGGCGGCCTTGGCAGCGCCGGCACCCGGGTAGGCGTCGCGAAGTTTCTTCACGACGGGGGCCTCGATTGTTGACGAGGCGGAGCGAACGAATTCGCCCAATTCCTGCAGTTTGGTTACTGCATCTTTGGAAGTAATACCGAGCTCTTTGGCGAGCTCATGTACGCGGACCTTGGCCACATTTCTCCTGTCTCGGTCCGCACCGAGCCAGGCACGAACCGTCTACTTCTTACTGCGGGCCTTCGCCGCTTGCGCGATTGAAAGGCCCATTGCAGAGCGCAACAAAGTTGTCATCGTTACGCACTCATCGCTGGGAACTCATCGGGTTTCCATCAGTTTTCTGACCCGCTTTCAGGTTTGGACGGTTTTCCTGTGGCAGCCGGGGCCTCCACAAGTGGCGTGCCCCGCATCAGGTAACGTTCGACGGCGCCCGTTTCGGCAGCGCCCGCAAGGGCCCTTCCGAAAGCGCGCCGCTTGATCGCCAATGCCAGGCACTTTTCGCTGGGGTGCAGCCACGCACCCCTGCCGGCCATCCGGCGTCGTTCATCCACCAGGACCGCGGACGAACCGCTGCCTTGGGCGACCAGCCGGACAAGCTCGGACCGGGAGCCTTGCTTCCGGCATCCGATGCACGTGCGAACAGGCCCATGGCCGTGTTCAAGCAGTTCAGCCACGACGTGTCCAACCTGCCTTACGCTACTGGCACCCGACGGGCCCCGGTCCTGCGCATGCAGCTGAGGCACGCCAAAGCGCGCGGATACCGGACGTAAGCCCGGTTCCATCTATTCTAGCCCCCCGGCCCCGGTCTCCCGAAACCAAGGACGCCGCCAGCGCGGCGTGGAACCGGCGGCATCAGCCGCCGGTTGGACCGCTAGTCGACTTTTGCCGGAGCGGCGTCGGAAACGATATCGATCCGCCAGCCGGTCAGCTTTGCGGCGAGGCGGGCATTCTGGCCTTCCTTGCCGATAGCCAGGGAAAGCTGGTAATCGGGAACCACCACGCGGGCAGAGCGGGTTGCCTCATCGGTGATGGTGACCGAATTCACCCGGGACGGCGACAACGAGTTGGCAATGAAGGTTGCGGGGTCATCACTGAAATCGACGATGTCGATTTTTTCGTCGTTCAATTCAGTCATGACAGCCCGGACGCGCGAACCCATTTCACCGATGCAGGCACCCTTGGCGTTAATGCCGGGAGTGTTGGCCTTGACCGCGATCTTGGTACGGTGCCCGGCTTCGCGGGCAAGCGCGACGATCTCCACCGAGTGATCGGCGATTTCCGGAACTTCCATTTCGAACAGCTTGCGGACCAGTCCGGGGTGGGAACGGGACAGCGTGATGGACGGGCCCTTGGCACCGCGGTGGACGTCCACTACGAAAGCGCGCAGTCGGCTTCCGTGGAGGTACTTCTCGCCGGGAACCTGCTCGGGCGGCGGCAGCAGTGCCTCAACAGACCCCAGGTTGACCTGGATCATGTGCGGGTTGTTGCCCTGCTGGATCATGCCGGCCACGAGTTCGCCTTCACGGCCCTTGAATTCGCCCAGCACATTGTCATCCTCTACGTCGCGAAGACGCTGCAGGATGATCTGGCGCGCCGTGCTGGCAGCGATGCGGCCGAATCCGGCCGGGGTGTCCTCAAACTCGCCGATGGGCTCGCCGTCGTCGTCGATCTCGGTGGCCCAGATGGTCACGTGGCCGCTCTTGCGGTCCAACTCCGCGCGGGCCTTTTCGAAGGCGCCGGGCGTCTTGTGGTACGCCACCAGCAGTGCTTGCTCGATGGTGGGAATCAGGAGATCCAGCGGGATTTCACGCTCACGCTCCAGGAGTCTCAGTGCGCTCATGTCAATATCCATTAGGCCTCCTCAGAAGGTCCGTTGTGCTCGTCTTCCAGCGCAGCCTCGTGGAGGTGGCTGAATTCAATCTCGACTTTTCCTTGGCGGATCCTGTCGAAAGGAATAGTGATGGGGTCGCCCTGCTTGGGCTTCATGCCCTTCTTGACCTCGTGCTCAGGGATGAGCGTCACGCCGTCATCCTGCACCGAGGCGATGCGGCCCAGGAGGTTCTCACCCTGGATCACGTTGACCCGGACCATGCGGCCCCGGGCCCGGTGCCAGTGCCGCGGCTCAGTCAAGGGGCGGCTGACGCCCGGCGAAGAAACCTCGAGGTCATACGGGCGTCCGTCGTCATGGGGATCGTTGTCCAGGATATCTGAGAGCCCACGCGAGACTTCAGCGATGGCGTCAAGGCTGACACCGCCGGTTTCTTCCTGCGGCAGGTCCACGACGACGTGGACCGTGCGGTGTGAACCGGCAACGTGGATGGAAACATCCTCGAGGTAGAGCCTGCTGGCAAGGACAGCCGGTTCAAGCAGCGCCTTAAGCCTGCTCTCTTCCGGGTTGTGGATGGTGGCCGTTGAGTTGGATTCAGAACGGTGTGTTGAAGTCGTGGCTTCCGAGTCACTCACGTTGCCCGCCGCCTCCCGATAGATGTTGTTGTGACTACTAGCCTAACGATTTTCCCGGGAACATGGTGCACGGACTTTGCCGCCCGCGTGACACCATGGTGTGTTGTGAACGGGCAGACAAGCGAAAAACGACGAACACCACCCTGGGGCCGGGTCATGCTTGTTGCCGTGGTGGCGCTGCTCGTCGCGGGCACCGGGATGGTGCTGATTCCGCGGGATTCCGGCAATCCCCCGCCCATCCCTTTCTCTGAAACCGCCCGCGCAGAGGCACTGGAGGACGCACTCCGGCTTCAAGAATCCGCCGCAGGATTGTCTGAAGGAACCGGCCAGGGAGCGGGGCATCCGGGCCTCAAAGCCGCTGTGACTTTGCTGACAACGCAGGCGCGCGCCCTCCTGGCTCCGTCCGAAGCAACGCCCTCCGGCACCGCTGAACCTTCCGTCACATCAGCCACCACCACGCGCCCAACCTTTGTTGAGGCTTTGTCCGCGAGCGGTATAAAGCGCCTGGCAGACGCCCGCGAAGCCGACGGCGGCATCGCCCGGCTCCTTGCCGGCGTCGGAACAGCGCAAGTGCTCGAAGCCGCAAAGCTCGCCCGGACATGGCAACTGCCGATCCCCAAGGAAGCAGCAGCAACGACGAAGGTCCCCGCAGCCACGGTCTCCGGACCACCCTGCCCCTCGGCAAGTCCTACCCCTGAGCCCACCTCCGCCACTACCGATGCAGCCCTGGCCGCGACGGTCCGCGTGCATCAGGAAGCTGTCTATGCCTACCAGGTGGCGCTCAAACGGCTGGAACCCGCGGCCGCCGGTACGGCAGCCAAAGGCCTCGCCGCCCATGAATCGCTGCTCCGGCAGGCAGAGACCCTGACCCGCGCCAACTGCGGGGACGTACCTGCAAGTGAGCCCGGGTACCGCCTCCCCGGACAGTTCGCGCAAGAGCCCGCCGTTGGCCTGGCCGAGCTGGAATCCTCAACCCTTCCGGTGTTGGGCGACTTGGTTGCACTGTCCACGGGTGAGACCCGGAGCTGGGCCGTGGACAGCCTCTTGGCCGCTTCCCGCAGGAGCCTTGAGTGGGGTGCAGAAATTCCTGCCCTCCCCGGACTAACGCTCGACGCCGGAGACTTGCCTTCCCTGCCGACGCCCGGTCCCGAATCCGGAGGGCCAGCGGCGTTTTCCAGGCTCCACGGGTTCCCTCGGAGTTAGGCTGATCGCGTGACACTTCACGCAATGATTCCCATTCCGGGCGACCTCCACGCCCGGTACAACCGCGACTCCGCGGGGCGGGACTGGCTGGCCAGTCTTCCGGGACTCATCTCCGAGGCCTTGGATCGTTGGCGACTCACCGTTGACCTGGCGCCCGGTGCCGAACCGTGGAACGGCCATGGTGCCTTGGTGGTGCCGGTCCTCCAGGACGGCGTACCGTCCGCCCTGAAGATCGCATTCCCCCACGATGAAGCGCAGGTGGAACGCCACGCCCTTGCGCTCTGGGATGGTCACGGCGCGGTCCGCCTGTTGGCAGCGGATGCTCCCAGTTGCTCCATGCTCCTTGAACGGCTGGATGCCTCCCGTTGGCTCCAGGACGCCCCCATGGATGAGGCAAGGGACGCCTGGAGCGCGATTGTGCGCCAACTCTCCATCCAACCCGATGAGCGCCTTGAATGGCGGGCCTTTGACCATGTGGCCGCAACGGCCGAGAGGTGGAGCGATGAACTGCCGGCGGAGTGGGAACGCCTGGACCGTCCCTTCCCGCGGTGGCTGCTGGAAGCCGCGCTGGAAGTGTGCCAGACGCGCGGTGCCGTGGGCCGGCGCTCCGGGACGGATGTCCTGGTACACACCGATCTTCACTTCATGAACATCCTGGCTGTCGCCAGGGAAAATCAATCACACCGGGGCGATTACCTGGCCATCGATCCACAGCCACAGGTAGGCGAGGCAGAGTTCGCCGTAGCGCCGCTTCTGTGGAACCGGATCCATGACCTCTCCCGGACAGCCCCGGAAGAAGCCCTGCGGGAGCGTTGCCATGACTTCAGCGTCTCTGCCGGCCTCGATCCGGAGGCCGCCCGGCAATGGAGTGTTGCCCGGGAGGTGGAGAACGCCTTGGGGTATGCCGGGAGCCCGCGTCACGGTGGGGACCTTCGACGTTCTTTGTGGGTTGCCAGTACCCTTGCGGGCCGAACGCTGGATGACCTTCCCCGGCCGCATGACCTGCCCGATCCCGGCGCAACGGAGCATTAGGCCATGGCACTGACAGTTGCACTGATCGGCTCCGGTGCCATCGGCTCGCGGATAGCGGAACTGCTCGACGCCGGGACCGCACCTGGCGTCCGACTCGCCGGAGTGATACCGCACGGTGACGCCGGCACAGGTTTTAGTTTCGCCGATGCCCTCGAGGCAGCTGACGTGGTGGTGGAATGCGCCGGCGTCGCCGCAGTTTCAGAGTTTGGCCCTCCCACCATCCGATCCGGGAAGGACTTGCTGGTGACCTCGATCGGGGCCCTCTGCGACCCCTCCCTCCGCTCCGCTTTGCTGGACGAGGGTCCGGGCCGCACCTTTCTGACCACGGGTGCGCTGGGCGGCCTCGATGCGATCACCGCCGCCGGTGCAGGAGGCACCATCCACCGCATCACGCTGGAAACGCGGAAGCTTCCCGCCGCACTGGTGCAACCATGGATGGACGGTGAGACCAAAGAGGGGCTGCTCGCGGCCACCCGGCCCGTTGAACTTCTGCGGGGCGGGCCGGCTGAGTTGATGAGGGCATTCCCCAAATCCACCAATGTGGTCTCGGCGCTCGCCCTGGCCGCCGGCAATTGGGAGGTGGTGGAGGCCGTGCTCATTGCCGATCCGGGCGCGCACCGGACGGCCCACCACGTGGTGGCCGAAACCAGCCTCGGTACCTTCGATTTCCGCGTCACCAACGAGGCCTCCCCCGGCAACCCGGCCTCCAGCGCGTTGGTGCCGCACGCCGTCGTACGCGGCTTGAAATCGCTTGCCAACGCCAGTGGCAGCTTCATCTGAGGCGAGGATCGGCGGCGAAGTTCTCATTCCAGACATCAAAGCCGAGCTTGATGATCAACGCCGCAACAACGACCAGGAAGACGACGCGCACAAAACCGCTTCCCCTGGCCACGGCAGTACGCGCGCCAAGGTAGCCACCGGCCATGTTGGCCAAGCCCAGGACCAGCCCTACGCCCCACAGCAACGAGCCGTGCGGAAGGAAGAAGATCAGGGCGCCTGCGTTGGTGGCCATGTTGACGATCTTGGCCTTGGCGCTGGCTTCAAGGAAGGCATAACCCATGGCCGAAACGAGGGCGATCACCAGGAAAGAGCCGGTGCCGGGGCCAATGAGGCCGTCGTAGAAGCCAATTACGGCACCGATGAGGCAGGCTACGACGTAGTGCTTATGGCCGTCGTGCCTGAGGGCAGTCAGCTCACCGGCACTGGGTCGCAATGCTGTGAAAACGGCGACGGCGATCAATGCCACCACGATGATGGGCTTGAACACGCTGGCCGGCAGCGATGCAGCCAGGATGGCTCCGCCGAAGCTTCCCGCCAACGCGATGACCGCCATGGGCACAGCCGTCTTGAGGTCCGGTCCCACGCGCCGGTAGTACGTCACGGCGCTGGTGGTGGTGCCGAAAATCGACCCCATCTTATTGGTGGCCAGAGCCTGAACCGGCGTGATGCCGGGAACCAGCAGCAGGGCGGGGAGCTGGATCAGTCCCCCGCCCCCTACCACGGCATCGACCCAGCCGGCGGCGAATCCAGCCACCACAATCAGGATGAGAGTGGTGAGCTGGATTGATTCGAAGCCGGAAATCACCGGTTTCGTACGGCGTTGACCACGTAATCCACGGCCTTGTCCACCGCGATGTTCTCCGCTTCGCCGCTGCGGCGGTCCTTGACTTCCACAACGCCGTCCACGAGTCCACGGCCAACGGCCAGGATGGTGGGAACGCCAACGAGCTCGGCGTCGCCGAACTTCACGCCGGGAGAGACCTTGGGACGGTCATCGAAAATGACATCCAGACCGGCAGCTTCGAGCTCGGCGGAGAGCTTTTCAGCGGCGTCAAAGATTTCATCCCCGCGGCCCACGGCCACCACATGGACATCTGCCGGAGCCACGGAGCGCGGCCACACCAGACCCCGGTCATCGTGGTTTGCTTCAGCCAAGGCGGCCACGGCGCGGGTGACACCAACACCGTAGGAACCCATGGTGACTACCTGCTGCTTGCCGTTCTGGTCCAGCACCTTCAGGTCCAGCGCGGCGGCGTACTTCCGGCCGAGCTGGAAGATGTGGCCCATTTCGATGCCGCGGGCGGTCTCCAGCGGACCGGATCCGTCCGGGGCGGGGTCACCGGCACGAACTTCAGTGCTCTCAATGACGCCGTCCCAGGCGAAGTCGCGGCCGGCTACCAGTCCAAAGACGTGCTTGCCCTCAGCGTTGGCGCCGGTGACCCAGCTAGTGCCGGAAACCACGCGGGGATCCACCAGGAACAGCACCTTGGAAGAGCCTTCGAGGCCGAGTACCGGCTGGTCCAGGGACAGTCCGGGGCCGATGTAGCCCTTGACCAGCCAAGGCAGCTTCTTGAGGTCCTCTTCGTTGGCGGCCTCGAGGCCGATCTCCCCGGCGATGGGAAGGTGGGCACCGATGTTCGCTTCTACGCGCTTGAGGTCAACTCCGCGGTCGCCGGGAACGCCAATGACAACTATCTGGCGCTCACCCGTAGGCAGCGTCACGGCAAGGACAACGTTCTTGAGGGTGTCAGCGGCAGTCCATGGGCCGCCGTCGGCCTCGGTGCGGGGAGCAAGCTGGTTGGCCGCGTCCACCAAAGTATCAATGGTGGGCGTGTTCGGGGTGTCCAGGACCTCGGCGGCCGGAGCATTGCTGAAGTCGATCTCCTCCGGGACCACGGTGGTCACGGCCTCGACGTTGGCGTAGTAACCACCGGCCGAGCGCACGAAGGTGTCCTCGCCGATCTCGGTGGGGAAGAGGAATTCCTCACTCTTTGAACCACCCATGGCACCGGCGGTGGCAGCAACGGGAATGACTTCAAGGCCAAGGCGCTCAAAGATCTTCAAGTAGGCCGCGCGGTGGGCGGCGTAGCTGGCGTCCAAGCCGGCGTCATCGATGTCAAAGGAGTAGGAGTCCTTCATGATGAACTCCCGGCCACGGAGGAGCCCCGCCCGCGGACGTGCTTCATCACGGTACTTGTTTTGGATCTGGTAGAGACTCAACGGAAGGTCCTTGTACGAGGAGTACAGGTCCTTGACCAGGAGCGTGAACATTTCCTCATGCGTGGGGGCAAGAAGGTAGTCCGCACCCTTCCGGTCCTGGAGACGGAACAGGCCTTCGCCGTATTCGGTCCAGCGGTTGGTGGCCTCGTAAGGCTCGCGGGGCAGCAGCGCCGGGAAGTGGACTTCCTGGGCACCAATGGCCGCCATCTCCTGGCGGATGATCTCTTCGACCTTGCGCAGGACGCTCAGACCCAGCGGGAGCCACGTGTAAATACCGGGTGCCGCGCGGCGAATGTAGCCGGCCCGGACCAGGAGCTTATGGCTGGCGACCTCAGCGTCGACGGGATCTTCACGCAGGGTGCGCAGGAATAACTGGGAAAGGCGAAGGACCACGGGTACGTATCCGTTTCTATGGCAGATGTGGCAAAAACAACTGTCTACTAATCTACCGGGTGCCCACACACAGAAGAGCCACGCCGTCGCGTTCGGAAGCCCCTGGCCGCAACGGGCTGGTCATCCTGCGATGGCGTGGCTCAGCGGCCGGCCGGCCGCAGACTCTGTCCTGGGACTAGATCGCCGTTCCCTCCAGCGGAACGGGATCCCCTGCGGCTGGGAAACATGGATCACTGCCGAGCTCGCGGATGACCCGGACGCCAACGACGCCCGCCAAGGTCTTGATCACAAATCCCCCTGATGCCACCCGCACCCCAACGACACGGCTTGCGTAGAACCTATGTGATAGCGGACACATTTTCAAGGATGGGGGTCCCGGTCCGGCAGCATTGACCGCACCGAGGCGGCAGATCTACCGTTAATTCATCAGTTGGTGAATTACTGGAGCCCCCGGAGGCCGGCATGCCGCCACGTCCTGCAGCCATACAGGCTAGCGACCTTAAGGTCTCCCGCGCGCGGACCGCCATTCTCCATGGTCTGGACTTCACTGTGGATTCAGCCCGGATCACAGGCCTGCTTGGCCCTTCCGGCAGCGGCAAAACAACGCTGATGCGGGCGATCGTCGGCGTCCAGCGGATCACGAGCGGGACCCTGAGGGTCCTGGGCCTGCCCGCCGGAAGTGCACCGCTCAGGCACGACGTCGGGTATGTCACCCAAAGTTCCAGCGTCTATGTGGACTTGAGCGTCGAAGCGAACGTCCGATACTTCGGTGCCATGCACGGCGCGACGACGGCGGACGCCACAGAGGCGATCGCCGCCGTCGGACTCCAAGCACTGACACGACGCAAGGCGGCTGACCTGTCCGGTGGACAGCTCAGCCGCGTTTCCCTTGCCTGTGCGCTGGTGGCGCATCCACGGCTGCTGATCCTTGACGAGCCCACCGTGGGCTTGGATCCGGTGTTGCGGGCTGAGCTGTGGGAGCGCTTCGCGGCCATGGCCGCCTCCGGAACAACGCTGCTGGTATCCAGCCATGTCATGGAGGAAGCCTCACACTGCTCCTCGCTGCTCCTGCTTCGCGACGGAATGCTCCTTGCCCGGCTCACTCCTGCCGAATTGGCCGAGCGCGGCCACAGCAGCGATCTGGAAAGGGCGTTCCTGAGCATTATCAGAGCCGCTGACCGCGGCCAGGAAGAGAGCCCGGTGACCCCATGAACCTCCGCATGACCCTCGCCACGGCCTTCCGCGTCCTGGGACAGTTGCGGCACGATCACCGCAGCGTCGCCCTGATCCTCGTGGTCCCCGCGCTGCTGCTCACAGCCGTCTACTTCCTGTTTGAAAACGAGACCCTGCCACCGGGTTCCCCCCGCACCTTTGACCGTGTTGGCCTCATGATGCTGGCCATTTTCCCGTTCGTGGTCATGTTCCTGGTCACCTCGATCACCATGCTGCGCGAGCGGACCTCCGGAACCCTGGAACGGCTCCTGACCACGCCCATCCACAAGGCGGACCTGCTGTTCGGCTACGCGATTGCCTTCTCCCTCATGGCTGCGCTGCAGTCCTTGGCAGCGACGGCTGTGGCGTATTGGATGTTTGACCTGGACATCAAGGGAAGCCCGGGGCTGGTGGTATTGATCGCTGTGATCAACGCCGTCCTTGGCGTTGCGCTTGGCTTGCTGTGCTCGGCGTTTGCCCGGACCGAGTTCCAGGCCGTGCAGTTCATGCCCGTGGTGGTAGTCCCACAGATTCTGTTGTGCGGCTTGTTCGTAGCCCGGGAGGACATGAACGAGGTCCTGGACAGCGTTTCCGGGATTCTGCCGCTGACGTTCTCCGTGGAGGCGCTGAAGGAAATCGCCGGGAATACCGAAGCAACGGCTGCACTATGGCAGGACGCAACAGTGATGGGCGGGATCGTGGTGGGCGTCCTTGTCCTGGCCTCGTTGACCCTGCGCCGGCGGACCAAGTGAGCCTGCCACAGTTGCGGCGTGGCCGCCGCAAGGCCGCGAACCACTCGAGGGAGGGCATCCTTGCTGCGGCTCGGAAGTTGTTCGCCGATCAGGGATTCGAGGGAACCAGCCTCCGGCAAGTGGCCCGCGAAGCGTCTGTGGACCCTGCCATGCTGCACCACTTCTTCGGCGGTAAAGATGAACTCTTCGCTGCCTGCGTGGAGTTGCCCGTTGACCCTGCCGAGGTTCTTTCAGGCATTGAAGCCATGGACCCGGCCGCGAGGGCGGAAGCTATTGCCAGGGCAGTGCTCCGACTGTGGGAAAGCCCGGCGCAGCATGGTTTGGTGGCGTTCGTTCGCGGAACCATCGGGTCCACCGCGAAGACAGCTTTGCTGCGCGAGATGGTGAACCGGACCATCATTTCCCGAATCATTGCAGGCATGCCGGGACCGGCCGGGGAATTACGGCTGCGGGGCAATCTGGTTGCCACGCAGGTTGTGGGGCTCATGCTGGTCCGTTACGTGATCCGGCTCGAACCCTTGGCCTCCGCCGATCCCGAGGACGTGGTACGGCTAGTGACGCCCACCCTGCAGCGCTACCTCTCCGGGGCTTTGGATTCTTCCCAATAGGCAGCAGCACGGGCCGTTATGAGCCTCAAAGCGCCCGTGCTGCTACCTGCTTGGCGTTACATGGTTGGCATCACTTGATCAGCGCGGCGGCCTGGTCCATGAGTGCCCCGGCAGCTGCGGCGCCGGAGTTGTCAGCGCTCTTTCCGGAGGCGGTGGCGGAAATGAGGACGCCGTCCTTGATGGCTGCGGCCATCAGCGTGGACTGGGTCTGGCCGTCCGGGAGCGTCATGGTGGTCTTGATGCCCAGGGTGCCGGGTACTGAACCGATGCCGTCGAACTTCTCAGTCTTCATGGTCATGGTGGTACCGGACATGGACATAGTCATGGTGGAGCAGGTGGTGATCTGGTCTTCGTTGCTCTTGACGTTCTTCTCCAACACGTCCTTGGAAACGCCGGAGGCCAGGGTCACGCTGGTAATGACACCGGAAGCGGTGTCAATTTTTGCACCGCTGGCGCCGGTGGCTCCCTCGATCGGCTGCGAAGCGCCGGCCATGGCCAGGTTCTTGCACTCGGCAGGCTCAATGTTCATGGAGCCCAGGAGCTGCTTGAGGGGATCCTGCTGACCGGCGAGATTGTCAATGGAGGAAACCATCAGTTCCGTACCATCCGCGGCCTTGATCTGCTTTACCAGGTCCGTGAGTTCCTGGGTGGTGTACTGCTTGGCCTGGGCAGGTGCGGGCGAGGATGCCTCACTCGCCGGAGCCGAGGAAGCATCCGTAGTGGCGGCGCCACCGCCACAAGCGGTAAGGCCCATAACCAACAGTCCTGACGCGGCCAGACCGCGCAGCGCATTCTTCTTCATGTGTCCCCCCAAAGGAAGTTCGAGTGATGGCTGGCGTGCACCAACCGGGACCAGACTACAAGTTCCCGGTAAAGAGCCTAAAAAAGGACCGTGGCGAAGGTCCCGGCTTGCTGGAAGCCCACCCGCTCATAGGTGGCACGGGCTTTGGCGTTGTAGTCGTTGACATACAGGCTGGTCACCGGGGCAAAAGTCTTTGACAGATTGACGACGGCGGCCATGTAGCCGGCGCTCTGGCCCTGGCCACGGAGTTCCGGATTCATCCACACGCCTTGGACCTGCGTGACGTCGGCTGTGACGGCACCGAGCTCGGCCTTGAAGACCACTGTGCCGTGAGCATCAATGTGCACCAGTGAGTGCCCTTGCCTGATGAGGCCGGCAACCCGCCTGCTGTAGAACTCCTGTCCACCAAGAAAAGGAGAATAGCCCACTTCTTCCTCGAACATGGCTGCGCAGGCCGGCAGGATGAGGTCGAAATCCTCCATGGTGCCAAAGGTCAGGGCAGGGTTGGCACCTATGGACGGTTCTCCGGAAATGGTCAGGAGTGGCTGGCGGGACCGGATCTCATGGGCGGTGTGGCCCAACTGTTCAAAGCGTGCATAGAGGGCCAGCACTGTCTCTGCGGGCCCAAAGATGGAAGCAAACCGGCGTCCTGTTTGATGGGCCGCCGTTGCTGCGTAACCCGCCAATGCGGGATCCAGTTGCACCGGAACCAGATTGGCTCCGGCCCAACAGGCGCCCAGGAGCGTTTGGTCGTGGAACACTCCAAAAATACTGGCGCCACCGCTGGTGGGCGCGGCCGTTCCCGTGCTGTCCAAGTGGGCCAGAATAAACACATTGGCCACGACGTCTTCACTTGCCAGCGCGCGAAGAGCCAGGGTGTCGGCTTTGCCGAGCACCCTGACCCCCAAGCCGTTCTCGTTACGAGACGCTAACCACGGGGCTACCCTTGACAGCATCTTCGCCATCGGCCTCCCCCATCTCTTCGGCGATGCGCATGGCCTCTTCGATCAGTGTCTCAACAATTTCGCTCTCAGGCACAGTCTTGATGACTTCGCCCTTCACGAAAATCTGGCCCTTGCCGTTTCCGGAGGCCACACCGAGGTCCGCTTCACGGGCCTCGCCCGGTCCGTTGACAACGCAGCCCATGACGGCAACGCGCAAGGGGATCTCCATGCCTTCCAAACCGGCGGTTACCTGCTCCGCCAACGTGTATACGTCCACCTGGGCGCGGCCACAGGAGGGGCAGGAAACGATCTCGAGCTTGCGGGGGCGCAGGTTCAGGGACTGCAGGATCTGGTTGCCCACCTTGATTTCCTCCACCGGCGGGGCTGAGAGAGAAACACGGATGGTGTCTCCGATGCCGCGGGACAGGAGCGCACCGAAAGCCGTTGCCGATTTGATGGTGCCTTGGAATGCCGGGCCTGCCTCGGTAACTCCAAGGTGCAAGGGCCAGTCACCCTTCTCGGCAAGCATCTCGTAAGCGGCCACCATGATCACGGGGTCGTTGTGCTTGACGGAGATCTTGAAGTCGTGGAAACCGTGCTCTTCGAACAAAGAGGCTTCCCAGACAGCTGACTCGACAAGCGCCTCCGGAGTGGCCTTGCCGTACTTCTTCATGATGCCCGGTTCGAGGGATCCGGCGTTGACACCGATACGAATGGATGTTCCGTGGTCCCGGGCCGCTGCTGCGATCTCCTTGACCTGGTCATCGAACTTACGAATGTTGCCCGGATTCACCCGAACAGCCGCGCAACCGGCCTCAATAGCCGCGAAGACGTACTTGGGCTGGAAGTGGATATCGGCAATAACCGGGATCTGGGATTTGCGGGCGATGATGGGCAGCGCTTCGGCGTCATCGGCAGAGGGGCAGGCAACGCGCACGATGTCGCAGCCGGATGCCGTCAATTCAGCAATTTGCTGAAGGGTGGCGTTGATGTCCGTAGTGGGCGTTGTGGTCATGGACTGAACGCTGATGGGCGAGTCAGAACCGACACCAACGGACCCTACCTTGATCTGCCGCGTCTTACGGCGCGGGGCAAGGACGGGGGGTGGGGCTGCTGGCATTCCCAGGCTGACCGAGGTCACGTGGACTCCTTGGGTTGGGGTGGATCGTTGTGGTGGAGGACGTCCGGATCAGGACGCGTGGGCAGCCAGGACGCCGATGATGGGCGCCCATTCCGTGGTGCGGATGCCGGCGATTACTCCGGCTTCAGCGAACGGATCCTGCTTCAGGAGCTGGTTGAGTTCGGCCTCGTCAGCGGACTTGAAGATGAGCAGAGCACCGGCACCGTCACCGTAGGGCCCACTGGCAAGCAGTTTGCCTTCCTCGGCCAGTTCGCCGAGCCAGGCACGGTGTGCGGGGCGGGCTTCATCGCGGAGGGCGCCGGAGTCGGCGACGTATACGTACTCAGCAGCGAAAACAGTCATGGTGCTAGCCTATCCCGCTTGATCCGCCGACTTTGTTCACAGCTGCGCGGAAAATGTTCACAGCTCAGCCAAAGATATTCACGGGCTTCACGATGTCCGCGTAGATCAGCAGGGCCCCCATGGCCATCAGTAGCGCAGCCACCACATAGGTCAGCGGCAACAGTTTGGCGATGTCGAACGAGCCCGGATCCGGCTTGCCCCTAAGTCTGGCCACTTGGCGCCGTGCGCCCTCGTACAAAGCTCCGGCAACATGGCCGCCGTCCAAGGGAAGCAAGGGGATGAGGTTGAAGATGGCCAGGGCGAAATTGAGCCCTGCAAGCAGCCCGATCAGGGTTCCGATCCGTGCCTGCATCGGCACCTGTTCCATGGCCGCGACTTCGCCGGCCACCCGGCCCACGCCCACTACGCTGATGGGGCCGTTCGGGTCACGGGGCTCCTCGCTGAAGGCCGCTTTTGCCACCCCCGCCACCCTGGCGGGCAGGTTGAAGATCACACCGGAAATTTGTTTGATGTTCTCCCCTGCCATGGGCAGAACGGCCGACGCCGGTTGGGGCACCAGGGCGCTTCGGGCTCCGATCCCGAGGAAGCCCACCTCCTGATACTGCAGAACTCCGTTGGCGTCCTGGGCCTGCCGTCCATCGGAGCCAACCACGGGACGGGATGAAAGCACCGGAGTCACGGTGGTCTCCACGGCAGAACCGTTGCGTTGGACAGTGATGGCCACCTCCCTGCCTGCCGAGGCGCGGATCCACCCGGTCAGTTCATCCCAGTTGGTGACGGGTTTACCGTCAAAGGAAGTGATGGTGTCGTTGGGCTGGAGCCCTGCCGCTGCTGCCGGCGTGGGTTTGCAGTCTGCCGAGTCGGGGTCCACGGTTTCGCCTGCGGCAACCTGGCACTTGGATACATCAGCGATGGTGGTGGTGGCCTGGGCTGTGCCGAATCCCATGAGCAGGACGGCCAACAGGATCAACCCGATGATCATGTTCATGGCGGGACCACCGAGCATGACGATGATTTTTTTCCACACGGGCAGCTTGTAGAAAACGCGGTTGCCGTCCTCCGGCCCTACTTCCTCGTGTGCCATGGAGCGCGCTTCGGTGGCCAGTGTCTGGAACATCCCGGTGCTTGAAGGGCGGACTGCACCGTCCGCCTTGTTGGGCGGGTACATGCCGATCATGGACACGTATCCGCCAAGCGGGAGCGCTTTGAAACCGTACTCCGTCTCCCCCTTCTTTTTAGACCAGAGGGTTGGCCCAAAACCGATCATGTACTTGGTGACGCGCACTTTGAACAGCTTCGCGGGCACCAGGTGGCCTACCTCGTGCAGCGCGATGGAAACGGCGACGCCGATGGCGACGAAGACGACTCCGAGAATGAAGAGAAGGACGGGACTCATGCCGGGGGAACTGCTTCCATAGGGGTTGTGGGCTACAGGGCGCTGCTGGCTAAACGATCAAGGGTTCGGGCACGTGCCCACTTCTCAGCATTCAGCACGGACTCCACTGTCAGCTCGGAGGAGCCTGAATGTTCGCTGAGGACCGACTCCACCGTGTCCACGATATCCGTAAAGCGGATGCGCCCTGCGTGGAAGGCCTGGACCGCTTCCTCATTGGCGGCGTTGAACACTGCAGGGAAAGTACTGCCTTGCTTGGCAGCGTCCTTGGCCAGGTCCACTGCCGGGAATGCCACGGCATCCAGGGGTTCGAACGTCCAACTGGTGGCTTTGGTCCAGTCACAGGCCTTCGCGGCATGCGGGACCCGGTCCGGCCAGCCCATCCCCAAGGCGATCGGCAACCGCATGTCCGGAGGAGATGCCTGGGCAATGATGGACCCGTCCACAAACTGGACCATGGAGTGGACCACCGACTGGGGATGGACCACTACCTCGATCCTGTCGAGGGGAACATCGAACAACAAGTGCGCCTCGATGACCTCCAGGCCCTTGTTGACCAAGCTGGCGGAATTGGTGGTGACCATGAGGCCCATGTCCCATGTGGGGTGGGCCAGGGCTTCCTGCGGTGTGACATGGTGCAGTTGGTCACGGGTGCGGCCGCGGAACGGACCGCCTGAGGCGGTCAGGATCAGCTTCTCCACTTCCTGTTCCGTTCCGGACCGCAAGCACTGGGCAATGGCGGAATGCTCTGAGTCCACGGGGACGATCTGGCCGGGCCGGGCAGCAGCTTTGACCAGCGCTCCGCCAACAATCAGTGACTCCTTGTTGGCCAGTGCCAGCGTGGCGCCCGTGCCAAGGGCGGCCAAGGTGGGTGCCAAGCCAATGGAACCGGTGATGCCGTTGAGGACAACATCGCACTCGATGCCCGCAATCTGCGTGGAGGCATCCGGACCGACGAAGATTTCCGGTTCGAAGTTCCTTATTCCGGCGACGGCGGCTGCGTCGTCAATCAAGCGGCGCAGCGACGCTGGATCTCCATGGGCGATTCCTACCGCGCGGGCCCGCGTGTGGACCGCCTGCCGGGCGATGAGTTCCGGATTACCTCCGCCTGCGCTCAGCGCCACCACCTCAAAACGGTGCGGGGCGGCATCGACGACGTCAATCGCCTGTGTGCCGATGGAACCTGTGGACCCGAGGATGACGATCTTGCGCGGCTGCATTATTCAAGTATCCCAGCCGGTAACAAGGCCGGCGAACGCATCGGATGTACACGCCTGCAACGGCTTCCCTTGACCATCAACCTCCTGCGCGTACGGTGGAAGAGTGGAGTGGTTGTCCTGGTTTGATGCATGGGACTACGAGTTCGCCCGGCAGGTTCTGCAACGCGGCATTGCCGCGCTGTACCTCGTTGCCTTCCTGTCCACGGTGAACCAGTTCCCCGTGCTCCTCGGAGAGCGCGGGCTGTTGCCGGTTCCGGATTTCCTGGATCTGGCACGACGACTGGCCAGGCCAACGCTCTTCCGCTGGCGTTATTCAGATGCGCTCCTGAGGACCGTGTGTTGGACAGGGATCGCCGTGGCCGCCCTGCTGGTGGCCGGAGTCCCGCAAACAGGTCCGCCCTGGCTGCCCATGGCGGCGTTCCTGGCCTTGTGGTTCCTGTACATGTCGATTGTCAACGTCGGCCAGACGTTCTACGGCTTCGGCTGGGAAATCCTGCTGCTTGAGGCCGGGTTTACCGTGGCCTTCCTCGGTTCGGACCAGACTCCCCCGCCCACCACCGTCCTGATCCTCATTGTGTGGCTGGTGTTCCGGCTTGAGTTCGGTGCCGGCATGATCAAGATCCGTGGCGGCCGTGAGTGGCGGGACATGACGGCCATGTTCTATCACCACGAGACACAGCCCATGCCGGGACCGCTCAGCAGACAAGCGCATCTTTTGCCGCGACCACTGCACAAAGTCGAAGTGGCGGGCAACCATTTCGCGCAGCTGGTGGTGCCGTTCTTCCTCTTCGCGCCGCAACCTTTGGCGAGTATTGCCGCCGGCATCGTCATCGTCACGCAATTGTGGCTGGTGTTCACCGGGAACTTCGCATGGCTGAACTGGGTGGCCATCATCCTGGCGTTCGCTGCGGTCAGCGACCCCGTAGCGCATGCGGTTTTTCCGTTCATCCCGCTGGAGTGGCACCCCGGCGCCGAAACCCCGGTCTGGTGGCTCGGCGTCGTCGTGCTGGTGACTGTTCTGTTGCTGGCGTGCAGCTACCGGCCGCTTCTGAACCTGTTCTCCCGGCGGCAGCTCATGAATGCCAGTTTCAATCGATGGAGATTGGTCAACGCCTATGGGGCGTTTGGGACGGTCACCAAGCAGCGGATCGAGATCGTGGTGGAAGGCACGCTGGCTGAGGATCCCAACGCCCCGGATGAACTCTGGTTGGAGTATGGCTTCAAGGGCAAGCCAGGCGACGTCCGGCGGTTGCCGCCGCAGTGGGCGCCCTACCATTTGAGGCTGGATTGGCTGATGTGGTTCCTGCCATTACGGACCGTCCACGAGGACTGGTTCTACGCTTTCCTGGACAAGCTCCTGCAGGCGGACAAGCCCACCCTGAGGATGCTGCGCCATGACCCGTTCGACGGCGGACGCCCCCGTTGGGTGCGGGCGCGCAGCTATCTTTACCGTTTCGCCAGCCGTGAGGAGTTCCGCAGGACGGGCGAGCGCTGGGTTCGGGTGCTGCTCTCCGACGCCGTTCCGCCGGTACAGCTAAACGCGCGACGCCGCTTTTTTTCGTGAACCCGCTTCCAAGGGAGAGGCCGTGGATTCCCTGACCACCAGGTGGGTTGCGAGCTCCACGCGCCGGGAGTCGATGTCTTCACCTTGCATTTGACGAAGGATGAAGTTCAGCGCCGAACGCCCTATCTCTTGAAGCGGCTGGCTTACCGAGGTCAAGGGCGGTGTGGATTCCTCGGCCTGGTAGGTGCCGTCGAACCCCACCAAGCTCATTTCCTCCGGGATGCGTACATCCTGTCTCCGGGCCTCCGCCAGTACTCCCATGGCGATGCTGTCGCTGCCGGCAAAGACTGCCGTGGGCGGATCCTCCAGCGCCAACAGGGACTTGAAAGCGGCGGCCCCGGTCTCGGGCCGGAAGGGTCCCGCCGAAACGTATTCGTGTTCCACGGTGATGCCTGCGGACATGAGCGCGGCCATGTAACCGTGGAGCCTGGCCTGGCTGCACTCGGCTGTGGCAGGGCCGCCGATGTAGGCGATCCGACGATGCCCCAGCCCCAGGAGGTGGCTTGCTGCTGCCTTTCCACCGGCCCAATTGCTGGCGCCCACGCTGAACAAGTCAGCCGGTGGCGGGTTGAGGGGGTCGATCACCACGATGGGGATCTGGCGCCTCTGGAAGGCCTCCAAGTGGGCGGTGCCGAAGGCCGAGGTCACCACGATCATCCCGCTGCGGCCCTCATCGACCATGCGTTGGGCCCGCTCTTCCGGACCCAGGGGAGGTGCCGCTTGGAGTCCGGTCACGGACAGGATCACTTCCATGTCCGAGACATTGGCCTGCTCCATGATCCCTTTGAGGACTTCCATGTTGTAGGCCGAATTGAGGGAATCAAAGACAGCTTCCACTGTTCGCTGCACCGGGTTGCTCTTGCGCTGGAGCGGAGACTTGTAGCCGGTACGCTGCAGTGCCGCCAGCACGCGGGCACGGGTGGCCTGCGCTACGTCCCCGCGCCCGTTGACCACTTTGGACACTGTGGGCACTGAGACTCCCACCTCCTGCGCGACGGCAGAGAGGGTCAATTTGGAGGGTCGTTCTTGGATGCTCACAGTGTCCGCTTTCGAAAAGTTTCGGTTGCAGACAGTGTGCATTGCCGGATGGACTCCCGTCAATATGAACCCTGCGAGCTTGAAAGTGCCTGAAAATAACCCTTGACGGTGACCTGCCTCACGGCTAAGTTTGGTGGGCACTTCCGAAAGGACCTTCGAAACATTTCGAAAAGTTCATGGAAAGGGGCGATCGAAGCAGATCCCCACACCGCGGAGTGCGGCTTTTACACGAACAACCGGGCCATCAGCGTCGAGCCCGAAGGACGAATGGAAACTGCACATGAATAGTCTCAAGTTGCGCACCGCCGGAATGGCCGTATCTGCAGCCGCCTTGTCGATCTCCCTCGTAGCCTGCGGGTCCTCTGGACCGGCCGGCACGGGAGCCTCAGCGGACTCGGCGACCATGTGGGGACTCACCGGTGGTGACCAGCCCGTGTTCCAGGCCTCCGTTGACTCTTGGAACAAGGCGCACCCCGACTCCGCCATCAAGCTCGATTTCTTCGCCAACGATGCCTACAAGACCAAGGTCCGCACCGCCGTCGGCGCCGGCCAGGGGCCCACCCTGGTCTATGGCTGGGGCGGCGGGGTCCTGAAATCCTACGTTGATGCCGGCCAGGTGGATGATCTGACGGGATTCCTCAAAGACAACCCTGATGTCCAGAGCCGCTACCTTCCCTCGATCCTCGAGAGCGGCGTGATCGACGGCAAGACCTACGCATTGCCCAACAACAAAGTGCAGCCCGTAGTGCTCTATTACAACAAGGAAGTCTTCGAGAAGATCGGAGCCGAGCCGCCCAAGACCTGGGATGAACTCATGGCCCTGGTACCAAAGTTCAAAGATGCCGGCGTTGCGCCCTTCTCCTTGGGCGGACAGTCCAAGTGGCCGGACCTGATGTGGCTTGAATACCTGGTGGACCGGATCGGCGGTCCTGAAGTCTTTGCAAACATTGCAGCCAACAAGCCGGACGCCTGGTCCGATCCCGCAGTGATTGAAGCGCTGACCAAGATCCAGGAACTGGTGGATGCCGGCGGCTTCATCAACGGCTTCTCCTCCATTGCTGCGGACAGCAACGCAGACCAGGCACTCTTGTACACCGGCAAGGCCGCCATGATCCTGCAGGGCAGCTGGATCTACCAAGGCATGAAGAAGGACGCGGCTGACTTCGTCTCCAGCGGAAAGCTCGGCTACACCCCCTTCCCCACGGTGGAGGGCGGCAAGGGTGACCCGGCAAACGTTGTGGGTAACCCGTCCAACTTCTGGTCCGTCTCTTCCAAGGCCACCGAGGAACAGAAAAAGACCGCCCTGGAGTATGTCAAGGACGGAATGTTCAATGACGAGAACGTCCAAAGCCTGATCGACTCAGGTGCTGTACCCGTGGTCACCGGGATCGAAGACAAGCTCGCAGCCTCCCCTGACAAGGACTTCCTGACCTACGTCTATGGCATGGCCAAGGATGCCCCGGACTTCACGCTCTCCTGGGACCAGGCGCTTAGCCCTGCCCAAGGAGATGCCATGCTGGCCAACCTTGACCAGATCTTCCTGAAGAAGATCACTCCGGAACAGTTCGCTTCCACCATGAACGCGACGATCGGGAAGTAATCCGGTGTCCGCAACTACCACGACTCCACCACGGGCACCGGCCGCGAAGCGCGCGACCGACACCCGACGGACCCTGGAAAAGGGTCCGTCGGGGTGGCTGGCCGTACCGGCCCTTGCCTTCTTTATGCTCTTCGCCATCCTCCCCCTGCTGGGAGTGCTGTTCCTGAGCTTCACCCGCTGGGACGGCCTGGGCGAGATCAAACTGGACGGGCTGTCCAGTTGGAATACGGTCCTGGCAGATCCCGTCACGGGCAACGCCTTGTTGGTGACAGCCAAGATCATGTTCTTCTCATTCATCGTCCAAGCGCCCATCAGCCTGTTGCTCGGTGTCTTCACTGCGGCCAGCCAGAAGTATCGTGCGGCACTGGCTGTGCTCTACTTCGTGCCGCTGCTCCTGTCCTCCGCCGCAGTCGCCATCGCCTTCAAAGCGCTGCTGGACCCCAACTTCGGGCTCGGCCCTGGGCTGGGCCTGCCGTTGCTCGCCCAGGACTGGCTGGGCAACTCGGACCTGGTGCTGTTCGTGGTGGTCTTCGTCATTGCATGGCAGTTCGTGCCGTTCCACACCCTGATCTACCAAGGCGGCGTCCGGCAGATCCCCGCTTCGCTCTACGAGGCTGCCCAGATTGACGGAGCCGGGCGTATCCAGCAGTTCTTCAACATCACCCTGCCGCAGCTGAAGTACACCATGATCACTTCCTCCACCCTCATGGTGGTGGGCTCCCTGGCGTACTTCGACCTGGTCTTCGTACTGACCGCCGGCGGACCGGGCTACTCCACCAGGCTCCTGCCGCTGCACATGTACCTCACCGGCTTCAAAGCGAACGACATGGGGGCGGCGAGCGCCTTGGGAGTGATCCTCGTTGTGATCGGCCTTGCCCTTGCCCTGTTCCTTCAACGACTCGGCGGCAAGAACCGCAACGCCAGCCAATTGGAAGGTGCGTAATGGCTTCCACTACCCAACTCCCCACAACCCCGGCGGCGCTGCCCCAGCCGGTGACCACCCGCCGTCGTCCGCCGAAGCTTGGCCGTTCGCGGCCGAACTTCCTGGGCGGCCTGGGCGGCTGGCTCTGGCTGGCGATCATCATAGTTCCGGTGTACTACGTGGTAATCACCAGCCTGAAGAACCAGGCAGGGTTCTTCACTTCCAATCCGATGCTGCCACCGGCGGAACCAACCCTGGACAACTACAAGCTGGTCCTGGAGAACGACTTCGCCAAGTACTTCACCAACAGCCTCATCGTCACGGTCGGCAGCGTGGTTCCGGCACTCTTCGTCGCCTTCATGGCCGCGTACGCCATTGTCCGGGGCAAGGGAAAGTTCCTCAGCTGGACCAACAACGTTTTCCTCCTGGGCTTGGCCATTCCGCTGCACGCAACCATCATCCCGATCTACTGGATGATCACCAAGGCACACATGTACGACACCCTGTTGGCGTTGATCCTGCCGTCCATTGCGTTCGCGATCCCGGTTTCGGTCCTCATCTTGTCCAACTTTATGCGGGACGTCCCCAACGAACTCTTTGAATCGATGCGGCTGGACGGTTGCTCGGACTGGGCCATGATGTGGCGTCTGGCGTTGCCCATGACCAAGCCCGCCGTCATCACGGTGGGCATCTATAACGCACTGCATGTGTGGAACGGGTTCCTGTTCCCGCTGATTCTTACGCAAAGCCCGGACACCCGGGTGCTGCCGTTGTCGCTGTGGACCTTCCAGGGCGAGTTCAGCGTCAACATCCCCGCGGTGCTCGCCTCCGTGGTGCTGGCCACGCTCCCGCTGCTGGTGATCTATGTGGTGGCGCGCCGGCAGTTGCTCAGTGGCCTCACCGCAGGCTTCAGCAAGTAACCGGACACTACCAAGCAGAAAGGACTTCCGATGACAGATCCTCAACCCTTGCGCGTGGGGATGGTGGGCTATGCCTTCATGGGCGCCGCCCATTCCCATGCCTGGCGTACCGCGCCACGCTTCTTTGACCTTCCCATGGTTCCGGAACTGACCGCTGTGGCTGGCAGGAACGAGGAAGGCGTGCGGGCAGCAGCCGGCAAATACGGCTGGGCCTCCACCGAGACTGATTGGCGCCGCCTGATCGAGCGCGATGACATCGACCTCATCGATATCTGCACTCCCGGCAACACCCACGCCGAAATAGCCATTGCTGCCCTTGAGGCAGGCAAGCACGTCCTGTGCGAGAAACCTTTGGCCAACTCTGTGGAGGAAGCCGAAAAGATGACGCTGGTGGCACAGGCTGCAGCCGAACGCGGGGTTTTGTCCATGTGCGGCTTCAGTTACCGGCGCACGCCCGCTTTGGCACTGGCCAAACGGATGGTGGACGACGGCCGCCTGGGCCGGATCAGGCATGTCCGCGCCCAGTACCTCCAGGACTGGCTCAGTGACGCCGATGCG
Organism: Arthrobacter sp. R3-55; assembly: GCF_054161505.1. NCBI lineage: Bacteria > Bacillati > Actinomycetota > Actinomycetes > Micrococcales > Micrococcaceae > Arthrobacter > Arthrobacter sp. R3-55. Next base: position 3,112,605 of record NZ_CP096423.1, read on the forward strand.
CCGCTGACCTGGCGACTGGATAAGTCCAAGTCAGGCTCCGGTTCACTCGGCGACATCGGCGCCCACAGCATCGACGCCGCACAGTGGATCACGGGACTAAACATCACCGGGGTATCAGCGCTGCTGGAGACGTTCGTGAAGGAGCGCCCGGTGGGCGGCGATTTCGTGGGCCTGGGCGGTCACGGTGGCGCAGATGGTCCGCGCGGTCCCGTGACCGTGGATGATGCTGCCCTGTTCACCGCCCGTTTTGAAGCCAAGCACGACGCCGGTGCTGACGCCGGCCCCATCGGCATCTTCGAAGCCACCCGTTTCGCCTTGGGGCGCAAAAACGCCATGCGCTTGGAACTCAACGGCACCAAGGGATCCCTTGCCTTCGATTTTGAGGACATGAACTCCCTGCAGTTCTACGATTCCGCGCTGGAACCGGATGCAGGCTTCCGCAAAATCATGGTCACCGAGCCGTCCCACCCCTACACCGGCAACTGGTGGCCTACCGGCCACGGGCTGGGCTACGAGCACGGCTTCACCCATCAGGTGGTGGACCTGGTGAACGCCATCGGCGCAGGCGAGCAGCCCTCGCCGTCGTTCGCTGATGCCTTACAGGTCCAAAAGGTTCTGGCCGCAGTGGAATCGAGCGCGGACAACTCAAGCCGTTGGCAAAAAGTCTGAAAGGAAAACATGACAAGCAAGAACAAAACTGCACTGGTGGTTCGAGGCGGTTGGGACGGCCACCAACCGGTGGAGGCTACCGAGCTGTTCATTCCCTATCTCAAGGAGAACGGTTACGACGTCCGGGTAGAGGAATCCGCCAAAATCTACGCTGACTCGGACTACATGGATGGCGTGGACTTGATTGTGCAATGCATGACCATGACCACCATCGAGAAGGATGAATTCGAGGGCCTGCGGGCCGCCGTTGAAAAGGGCACCGGCCTGGCCGGTTGGCATGGCGGCATCGCTGATTCATACCGCAACAATTCCGATTACCTGCACTTGATCGGCGGCCAGTTTGCCTGCCATCCCGGCAAGCATGCTGACGAGCGGATCGGCGAGCAATCGGACAACTACGTCCCGTACACCGTGAACATGCTGCCCGCGGCGGCCGGGCACCCCATCACCGAAGGGATCGGCGACTTCGACCTCGTCACAGAGCAGTACTGGGTCCTGTCCGACGACTACATCGACGTCCTGGCCACCACCACCCAGAAGGTCCGGGAGTGGGACCCGTGGAACCGTGAAGTCACTTCCCCGGCCATCTGGACCCGACAGTGGGGCAAGGGCAAAATCTTCGTGTGCACCCCGGGCCACCGCGTGGAAATCCTTCAGGACACCAACGTCCGCACCATCATTGAAAGGGGCATGCTGTGGGCAAGCCGCTGAATGTGGGAGTGATCGGCTGTGGCGCCATCATTGCCCAATACCTGGCCAACTTCCGCAAGCTGGAATCGATCAACCTTGTGGCCGTCGCGGATCTGGACCCCGCCAGGGCGCAGGCCGTTGCCGACTCCTACGACGGCGTTCGGGCTTTGGATGTGGACGGGCTCCTCACCGCTGAGGACGTGGACCTGGTCCTGAACCTGACCATTCCTGCGGCCCACGCCGACATCGCGTTGAGGGCCATCGCCGCCGGCAAGTCCGTTTACGGCGAGAAGCCGTTGGCTGCCACGACGGCCGAGGCTCGGGAAGTCCTTGAGGCTGCCGCGGCGGCGGGAGTCGTGGTGGGCTGCGCCCCGGACACCGTGCTGGGGACAGGAATCCAGACGGCACGCAAAGCGATCGACGACGGCCTGATCGGCGCTCCTGTTTCCGCAACAGCCACCATGGCCACACCGGGCCACGAGCGGTGGCATCCAAACCCCGATTTCTACTACCAGCCAGGTGGCGGACCCCTGCTGGACATGGGCCCATACTATGTCTCGGCACTGGTCACCTTGCTGGGGCCCGTGGTTTCAGTGGTGGGCGCGGCCAGCCATACCCGCAGCGAACGCACCATCGGCTCGGGACCAAGGGAAGGCCAAAAAGTCCCTGTGGACATCGACTCCCATGTCACCGGGGTCCTGGTGCACGCCTCGGGAGCCCTGTCTACGCTGTTCATGAGCTTCGACGCCGTCAAGACCAAAAGCCCCAACATTGAAATCCACGGAGAAACGGGATCCTTGATAGTCCCGGACCCCAATCATTTTGACGGCGACGTGCAGTTGTTCGCCCTTGGCGCCGAGGATTGGAAAACACTCCCCGTTTCAGCCGGCTACGTGGATGCGGGGCGTGGCTTTGGCATCGCCGACCTCGCCGCGACTCCCGCCGGGCAAGAACCACGGGCCGGCGGCCAACTGGCTTTCCACGCCTTGGAGGTCATGGAATCCGTGCTGGAATCCGCCAGGAACGGACAGGCGGTAGCCATCAAGAGTACGGCCTACCGGCCCCCTGTGGTTGAACTGACCGAACTCACGACGCCGGTACGCGCCTAGCGCTCCGGATGCCCGCCGAGTTGCCGGTTAACACCCATGTTGGGCGGAAACATGGGTGTGAACTGGCAACTAGCGGGTGCTGTGCCCTCAGACGCGGTGCCCTTAGACGCGGTGCCCGGCCCGGCGCAGTGTTGCTTGGGCGTGTTTGAGGATGGGTCCGTCGATCATCTTGCCCTTGAACTGGAACACACCCGTACCCGCGGCAACTGCGGCCGCCAGGAGTTCATTGGCTTGGGCTACGGTTTCGGGAGCCGGTGCGTAGGCTTCACGCACTACTGCCACCTGGTTGGGGTGGATGCAGGCCTTAGCTCCGAAGCCACTGGAAACAGCGTCCCTGGACTCTGCCAGGAGGCCTTCAAGGTCAGGGATGTTCACGTACACCGAGTCGATGGCTTCCTTGCCGGCGGCCTTGGCGGCAAGCAGCACGGCGGACCGTGAGTGCAGTGCGACAGCCCGGTAACCGCCGTCGTCGTTCCTGCTGGAGAGGCCCCCGAGTGAGGCCAACAGGTCCTCGGCGCCCCACATGAGCGCTACGACGTTTGGTTGGGCTGCGATTGCGGAGGCGTTGACAATGCCTGCTGCGGTTTCGCAGAGGGCGATGACCTGATACCCGGCCAAGGCGTTCAGTTGCTCCGCACTCTCTGCCTTGGCCAGCATGACGGTCCGGTAGGGCGTCCTTGCCAAGGCTTCAAGATCGAGCTCGAATTCAGGGGTCCCCGCGGGGTTGACCCGGACAATAGTCGCTTCCGGCTGCAATTCCCCGCTACGGGCCTGTTCGATAATCGCTTCGCGGGCCGCCGGCTTGTCCGCCGGGGCTACGGCATCTTCGAGGTCCAGGATGACGGTGTCGGAGCGGTCAGCGGCCTTGCCGAAACGTTCCGGCCGGTCCGCAGGGCAGAACAGGAGGGCCGGGCCCATGGTGAAGGGGGTGGTGTCGGAGGAGGGCATGGAGATCCTTGCTTCTGGGTGCTGAAACTTCTCACGAGGATGGTGTCGGACTGGAGCCGGGGCCTAGGGCTGCGCTGCGTGCGCTTCCTTGGTCCACATCAGGCAGGTCCGGGTAGCCAGGGCAACCACAGCGCCGTCCTGGTTACGGCCGGTATGCTGCATGGTCACCACGCCCTGACCCGGGCGGGACGACGACAACCGTTTTCCCGTGATCACCGTCTCCGTATACAGGGTATCGCCGTGATAGAGCGGGTGCGGAAAGGTGACATCCGTCAGGCCCAACTGCGCGATGATGGTCCCCTGCGTCAACTGGGTCACGGACTGCCCCACCATGGTGGACAGGGTAAACATGGAGTTCATCAGGCGCTGCCCAAACGGCTGCCCGGAACTCCAGGCGGCGTCCAAGTGCAGCGCCTGCGTGTTCATGGTCAGGGTGGTAAAGAGGACGTTGTCCGTCTCGGTGACGGTGCGCCCGGGTTTATGGGCATAGATGACGCCCTCTTCAAGTTCGTCGAAATAGAGTCCGCGCTGCTCCACTACCCGCGTCATACAGTGAGCTCCTGGTCTTCCTCGAACAGTTCGGCACCGGTAGCGGCCAGGACGTCCTCGAGGGTGACGTTGGGAGCCATCTCACGGAGAACCAAGCGCGGGCCGCCCTCGTCCTTGACGACGTCGATGACCGCCAAGTCAGTGATGATCCGGTCCACGCACCCCTTGCCGGTGAGCGGCAAGGTACACTCCTGGACAATTTTCGGGCGGCCGTTGCGGTCCACGTGCTCCATCATGACAATGACCTTCTTGGCGCCGAAAACGAGGTCCATCGCACCGCCCATGCCCTTGACCATCTTGCCGGGGATCATCCAGTTGGCCAGGTCACCGTTCGCTGCCACTTCCATCGCGCCCAGGACGGCAACGTCCACGTGCCCGCCCCTGATCATGCCGAAGGACGATGCCGAGTCGAAGAACGCGGCGCCGGCGTTGGTGGTGACCGTTTCCTTACCGGCATTGATGAGATCCGGATCGATCTTGTCCTCGGCGGGGTACGGACCAACACCGAGGATGCCATTCTCGGAGTGGAGAATGACCTCCACACCCTCCGGGATGTAGTTGGGGATCAGCGTGGGCATCCCTATGCCGAGGTTCACGTATTGCCCGTTGGTGAGTTCCCGGGCAACGCGGGCGGCCAGTTCGTTGCGGGTCCAGCCTTTGGCCTCATGATGTTCGACGTCGGCGCGCCGGTACTCGTGCCGGACAGCTTCCGGGCGGGGCGGGATGTCGTGGTAGGAATTGTCGGTCATCGTTCCGCTCCTGACTGGCTAGTACCCGACGGGCCTGCTGCCGGCCGGCTGTCTCCCGAAGTGGGGGTCAGCGCCACGGTGCGTTTTTCTATCCGCTTCTCACTGGATGCTGCCACCACCACCCGCTGGACGAAGATCCCCGGCGTATGGATGTGCTCCGGATCAAGCTCGCCGGGTTCCACCAACTCCTCGACCTCGGCGATGGTGGTCCGTGCGGCCATGGCACAGAGGGGGTTGAAGTTCATGGCTGTCGCGTGGAAAACAAGATTTCCGTGCCGGTCGCCCTTCCAAGCGTGGACCAAGCCGAAGTCAGGTGTCAGGGACTCTTCCAGCACATAGTCCGCGTCATTGAAGGTGCGCACTTCCTTAGGCGATGAGGCCAGCGCAACGTTGCCGTCGGCGTCGTACTTTTGCGGGAGCCCGCCTTCGGACACCTGGGTTCCCACCCCGGCTTTGGTGTAGAAGGCGGAGATGCCGGCACCGCCGGCCCGCAGCTTCTCGGCCAGGGTGCCCTGCGGAGTGAGGACCACTTCCAACTCCCCCGCCAGATACTGCCGCGCAAATTCCTTGTTCTCGCCGACATACGAGCTGACGGTCCGGCGGATGCGCCCATCCTTGAGGAGAATGCCAAGGCCCCAGTCATCCACGCCGCAGTTGTTGCTGACCGTCTCAAGATCGGTGGTGCCTTGACGGTGGAGGGCATCGATCAGGGAAACGGGAATACCGCATAAGCCGAACCCTCCGACGGCGAGCGAGGCACCATCCGGGATGTCCCTCACCGCGTCCGCGGCGCTGGCAACAACCTTGTCAATCATCCTTGATCCTTCCCCTACGGTTACAGACCCAGCTCGCGGGCGATGAGCATCAACTGGACCTCGGTGGTGCCCTCCCCGATTTCAAGGATCTTGGAGTCGCGGTAATGCCGTGCCACCGTGAATTCGTTGATGAAGCCATAGCCGCCGAACACCTGGGTGGCATCCCGCGCGTTGTCCATGGCTGCCTCGCCTGCGACCATCTTAGCGATGGCCGCTTCGGTCTTGAACGGCTTGCCCGCAAGCATCCGGGAGGCGGCGTCGTAGTAGGCAAGGCGGGCGGTGTGGGCCCTGGCCTGCATCCTGGCGATCTTGAACTGGATGGCTTGGTACTTGCCGATGTTCTGCCCGAATGCGCTGCGTTCCTTGGCGTACTTCACGGACAAATCCACGCACCCCTGGGCTGCACCGGTGGCCAGCGCAGCGATGGCAATGCGGCCCTCGTCAAGGATGGACAGGAAGTTGGCATAGCCCCGGCCGCGCTCGCCCAAAAGGTTCGCTTCAGGAACGCGGACGTTGTCCAACGTGAGCGGGTGGGTATCGGAGGCGTTCCAGCCCACCTTGTTATACGGCTTCTCCGCCGTGAAACCGGGCGTGTCCGTAGGCACCAGGATGGTGGAGATTTCCTTCTTGGTACTGCCGTCGGCGTTCTCCTTGTGGCCCGTGACGGCCGTGACGGTGACCAGTGTGGTGATGTCCGTGCCGGAGTTGGTGATGAATTCCTTGTTGCCGTTGATCACCCATTCACCGTTGTCCAGGTGGGCGTTGGTCTTGGTGCCGCCGGCATCCGAACCGGCCTCGCGCTCGGTCAGACCGAACCCGGCAAGGGAACGTCCCGACGCCAACTGCGGCAGCCACTCTTCTTTCTGCGCGTCCGTCCCGAAACGGTATACGGGCATGGCACCAAGGGACACCCCGGCTTCGAGCGTAATGGCCACCGACTGATCGACGCGTCCCAGCTGCTCCAGGGCCAAGGCAAGGGCGAAGTAGTCCCCTCCCATCCCGCCAAACTCCTCCGGGAAGGGCAGGCCGAACAAGCCCATCTCCCCCATCTGCTTCACAACCTCGTAGGGAAAGCTGTGCTCTTCGTCGTGCTTGGCCGAAACCGGTGCAACAACCTCGTCGGCGAACTCGCGGACGGAGTCGCTCAGGTCCTGGTATTCCTCGTTAAGGTCAAACGTGCTCATCGCTGGACTTCCTCGTCTGTGCTGGTGCTGTCTACGTGAATGGTGGCGAGCACCTGGTCCGCTTTGACCAGGTCCCCGGGCTTGCTGGTGAGGTGAACGGTTCCCGCGACGGAGGCCACCAATTGGTGCTCCATCTTCATTGCTTCCACGGCCAGCAGGGCTTGGCCTTCCTCGACGGTCTCGCCATCGGATACGGACACCGAAACCACTGTTCCCGGCATCGGCGAGCGCACTTCCGGGTCCGCTGCCCCGTCTTCGCGCTGGATGCCTGCAAGGATGCGTCGCAAACGTTCGGCCCGGCTCAGAACCTCGAGCCTGCAGGACCAGCCGTTGCTGCCGACGTGGATTTCGCGGGGATCACCCGCCCCCAGGCCAACCGCGAAGGTGAGCAGTCCGCCGTCGAACTCCATAGCGATGCTGTTGGCGCTGCGGTCCGCCACCCTCACCGGGACCGGATTCCCGCCGTCGATCGATGCCGTCATGGCAGAGCCTTCTTCGGTGACGGACACCGTGGTGACTCCTCCGCCCGGAACACCAAAGGTGGCTTTCCACGCGCCCTTGGTACCTATACGCCAGGAGTCCGGGGATGCCCAGGCATTCCCTGCCAGCGTGGATCCGGTACGTTCCAGCCACAGGGTGAGCGCAGCGGCGATCAGTTCGCCGGGTCCGGCGTGCCGGAACTCCATGGTCGGCAGCCTGCGTTCAATCAGTCCGGTGTCGAGCTGACCGGCACGGACCTCGGGATCATTGATCAGCAGCCGCAGATATTCAACGTTCGTGTCCACCCCCAGCAAGGTGTACCGGCCAAGTGCGCCGTCCAGGGTATCCAGCGCCGCTTCCCTGTCCTCGCCCCAGGCAATGACCTTGGCCAGCATGGGATCGTAGTCCCCCGTGATCTCCAGCTTGTCCCGCATGGCGGAGTCGATCCGCACATGCGCATGCGCCGGTTGCTGCCCTGAAACGATCGCATCCCCGGCGCCCTGCTCTGCGAGCACCACGATCCCGCCCATCGAGGGCATGAAGTTCCGCTCAGGCACTTCCGCGTAGACACGCGCCTCCACGGCGTGGCCCTGAAGAACGACGTCGGACTGCGCCAGGGTGAGCATCTCACCGGCGGCGATCCTCACCTGCCATTCCACGAGGTCGATGCCCGTGACCATCTCAGTAACGGGATGCTCCACCTGCAACCGGGTGTTCATCTCCATGAAGAAGAATTCGTCGGGGTGCTCGTCGGAGACCAGGAACTCGACGGTTCCGGCGCCGCTGTAGTTGACCGAACGCGCCGCGTTGCAGGCCGCCTCACCGATGCGGGCCCTTTGCACAGCCCCGTCCGGTAGTGATTCAAAGAGTGCTGAGGGGGCTTCCTCAATGACCTTCTGGTGGCGTCGTTGGAGTGAACACTCCCGCTCGCCCAGGTGGATGACGTTGCCGTGGTTGTCGGCCAGGACCTGGACCTCGATGTGCCGGGGGGCGCGGATGAGCCGTTCCAGGAAGAGGGTGTCATCGCCAAAGGCCGATGCTGCCACACGCCTGGCCGTCACCAGCGTGGAGGCCATGTCCTCGGCTCGTTCCACCACGTGCATGCCTTTGCCGCCACCGCCGGCGGAAGGCTTGATCAGCAAAGGGAACCCGACTCCCGGCGCCGCCTCGATCAGTTGCTGGTCGGTAAGTCCTGGCTGTGCGATGCCTGGAACGCAGGGGACGCCGTAGGCCATCACATGGTTCTTGGAGCGGATTTTGTCGCCCATGACGTCGATTGCACCAATGCCCGGCCCGATGAACGTGATGCCGGCGGCATCCAGTGCCTTGGCGAACTCCACATTTTCGGACAGGAAACCGTAACCCGGGTGGACAGCTTCCGCTCCGCTGCGACGGCAGGCGTCGATGATGGCCTCGATCTTCAGGTAGCTTTCCGCGGGCGCCGTCCCACCAATGGCGACGGCGGTATCGGCCAGGGCCACGTGCTTGGCATCTTTGTCGGCGTCGGAGTACACAGCGACGGAACGAAGGCCCATTTCTTTCAGGGTATGGATGACGCGGCACGCGATCTCGCCCCGGTTGGCAACCAGGACGGCGCTGAAGGTTCGCTTCTCTGCTGCCGGACCGGACGCTGTGGTGGCTGGTGCCGTGGTTGTTGTTGGCAGGGTCATGGTCACATCCTGAAAAGGCCGAAGGAGGTCTCGGGCAGTTGTTGGCGGGAGACGACGTCCAGGGCCATCCCCAGGACACGCCGCGTGTCAGCGGGATCGATAATGCCGTCGTCCCACAATCGCGCGGTGGAGTAGTAGGGACTTCCCTGGTCCTCATATTGCTGCTTGATGGGAGCCTTGAAGGCTTCCTCGTCCTCGGCGGACCATTCCTGTCCGGCCGCTTCGTACTGATCCCTTTTGACAGTTGCCAGGACACTGGAGGCCTGGTTTCCACCCATCACGGAAATACGGGCCGCCGGCCACATCCACAAAAACCGTGGCGAGTAGGCCCGGCCGCACATGGAGTAGTTGCCGGCACCGAAGGAACCTCCAATGACCACCGTCAGCTTGGGCACACGGGCCGTAGCTACCGCGGTGACCATTTTGGCGCCGTTCTTTGCGATGCCGCCTTGCTCGTAGTCCTTGCCTACCATGAAGCCGGAGAGGTTCTGCAGGAAGATCAGCGGGATGCCGCGCTGATCGCAGAGCTCGATGAAGTGGGCGCCCTTCAAGGAAGATTCGCTGAAGAGGACGCCGTTGTTGGCCACGATCCCCACCGGATGGCCGTGCAGGTGCGCGAACCCTGTCACCAGCGTGGTCCCGTAGTTCTTCTTGAACTCATGGAACTCTGAACCGTCCACCAGCCTTGCGATCACTTCGCGGACGTCATACTGGGCGTTCACGTCAGTGGGAACCACGCCGTAGATCCCGGAAGGGTCCACGACGGGCGGCAGGACGACGTCGGTCACCTCCCATGCCGGCTGCGCCGGCTTCGGCAGGGTGGCCACGATGTCCCGCACGATCTCCAATGCGTGCTGGTCGTTCTCGGCGAGGTGGTCCGTAACGCCGGAAATCCTTGAATGGACATCGCCGCCGCCCAACTCCTCGGCAGTGACGATCTCGCCAATGGCCGCCTTTACCAAGGGAGGGCCACCCAGGAAGATGGTGCCTTGGTTCCGGACGATGACGGTCTCATCGCTCATGGCCGGCACGTAGGCGCCACCGGCCGTGCACGATCCCATGACGGAGGCGATCTGGGGGATCTTCGCGGCTGACATTTTTGCCTGGTTGTAGAAGATCCTGCCGAAGTGCTCCTTGTCCGGGAAGACCTCGTCCTGCTTGGGCAGGAATGCCCCGCCGGAATCGACGAGGTAGATGCAGGGAAGTTTGTTCTCCAAGGCGATCTCCTGGGCCCGGAGGTGCTTCTTCACGGTCATGGGATAGTAGGTGCCGCCCTTGACGGTGGCGTCATTGGAGATCACCAGGACGTGGCGGCCATGGATGAGGCCGATGCCTGCAATAACGCCTGCACCCGGGGAATCGCCGTTGTACATGCCGTTCGCAGCCAACGGTGCGATCTCCAGGAAGGGGCTGCCGTCGTCGAGCAAGTAGTCGATGCGTTCGCGCGGCAGTAACTTTCCGCGGGCGATGTGCCGCTCACGCGATGTGGCAGGGCCCCCGAGGGCCGTCGTCGCCAAGCGTTCCCGCAGTTCTGCCACCAGGGCCAGTTGTGCCTTGTGGTTGGCTTCGAAGGTGCCACCGACCGTTCCCGTCAAGTTGGAAATTGTCTCCATTGACCCCTGTTCCATTCCCGGCCACAGGCCATTTCGGTTAGTGCCACGTAACTGAAATTTAGGTTAGTCTTTATTAACTGTGATGTCCAGCACAGCCGGTCCCGCAAGTGTGGGGTTCGGACTGGGGCCGAGGAGGAAAAGTGACCGGAGGTCCGGAAGCAAGCAACAACGGCACCCGCATGGCTCCCACGCAACGCGGCCAAGCAAAGGAACTCCGCAGAATGGCCCTGTTGTCAGCTGCTGCAGGACTCTTTGCCGAGAACGGATTCACCCGAGTGTCCCTTGAGGACCTCGGCGCCGCAGCGGGAGTCAGCGGCCCTGCTGTGTATCGGCATTTTCCGGGCAAGCAAGCCGTCCTCGGAGAGCTGCTGCTCAGCGTCAGCCGGGACTTGCTGGAGGGCGGATTGCGGGTGGTGTCCGAATCCGAGGATCCGCTGGCCGCACTGAAGGGGTTGATCAGGTTCCAGGTTGACTTCGCCCTCAGCAACCCTGACGTCATCCGCGTCCAGGACCGGGACTTCGGAAGCCTCAGCGACGCCGACCAGGCAGAGGTGAAGACCCTCCAGCGCAGTTACGTTGAAACCTGGGTGGACGTCCTTGGCCGGATCCATACCGACGCCGATGTTCCCGGCCTCCGCGTCCGTGCCCATGCAGCCTTTGGATTGATCAACTCCACGCCCCACTCGGTTCGGCACCACGGCAGGAAGATTGCCGTGAAGTCGGCCAGGCCCATCCTGGAACAGATGGCGCTGGCTGCCCTTACTTCAGAGTGATCGCCACGTCCCATTGCCGGATCACAGACGGCGGGGCTCCCCGTCCACTCGGGCTATCCCTTGATCAGAGCTACCAGATCACCACTATGGGTCAGTTGCGGATGGTGCCCGGCACCCGGTACCGAGATCAGCTCAATATTCGGAACCGACCTGAGCTGCTCCATCGCTTCCGGGGCCAGGGGGTCATCACTTCCCGTGATGATGCGGACCGTGCCGGTGAATCGCCCCAGCGCTTCCCGGAGTTCGGTGCGCCACGGCTTCGATCCCGCAAGGGCGAGGTGCTTGGCTACCCTCGCGGCGCTGCCTCGCTTGAGATCGCCCACACTGGACTCCAAAGCAGCAGCGCTCGCTCCTGATCCGGTGAGTTGCTGCGACAACCGCACAGGGTTCGCGTGCCGCAGGTAGGCCGATACGAGCTGCCGCGGCCTGGCCCGCATCGGGACTTGGAGGAAGAAGGGCGCAATCAGCGTGAGGGACTTGACGCGGGCCGGGAGCCGGTCAGCGGCCATTACCGCCGCAGCCGCACCGATCGAATGGCCGATGAGGTCAGCCGGTTCCGGACCCAACACTGCGGGCAGCCATTGTTCCCAGTCCTGAACACCCGTTCCGCCGCTGAGGCCAAGACCGGGCAGGTCGACCACACGCGCACCGATGCCTGATGCCACGCCTGCCCATGTGTCTGCGTTGACCGGCAAGCCAGGAAAAACCACCCTGCTGGAGTTGGCTACGCCGAGCTCGAATGTCCTCACGCCGCCAACGTGGACAATTCGACGACCGTGATCGGTGACGGTGCCAAACCGATATGCATCCAGGTGGTCGGCCCATCGCTCCAGGGATACCAGCACATCCGGCATCGGGATCCCATGCTTATGCGCAAACTCGATGGCCGAATCCGTTGGATAGCGATCGGCGGACATGAAGGTCAACGTTTCGGGATCTGCCTTGGTGATCCACTGCGGGAGCCGCCTGATGACGCCGATCGGCATCCTGACCCCCGGAACCTTGACACCGAGGTGACGTCCGACGTGGGTGAGCAGATCTGCCAATGGCGGGGTGGCGTCGTCGAGAATCCAATAGGCCTGGCCTGCTGCGGCCGGGTCCACCGCTGCAGCAGACATAAAGGCCGCAAGGTAGTCCACCGTGATGACCGGGAGGAACGTCTTGTGGTTCCCAGGCAGTGCGGCGACGCCACCGTCCCGGATCTGCCCGATGGTGGTGGCAAGCCCGATGAGCTGGTCCGACTCACCGGTCACGCTGTGGCCGATCACGCTGGCCGGGTTGACGATGGTCCAGGGGACCCCGCGCTCCAGCGCCAGGGCCTGGAAGACGGCGTCGGATTCCACCTTTGAGGCCTCGTAGGCGCCCAGTTCCTGGTAGACCGCAGTGCGGTGGTCCTCTGACCATGGAACAGTCGCAGGGTCCTGCCCGCCGACGCGGTACCCGGACACGTGGACAACACGCTGCAGCTTGGGCAGGCCCGCTGCGAAGTCAATCAGCTTCTCAACAATGCCTACGTTCGAGCTGCGCGCCTCCTGCGCGGTCATTCCAAATCGATAGGAGCCGGCGCAGTTGTGGATCTCGGTGATGAACGGGAATGCCGAAGGACCGCCGGCAATGATCTCCGGAGCATCGAAGTCAACGATCTCAGTACTGATACTCCGTGTCAGTCCATGCTCCCGGAGCCATCGCTGGACACGCTCTCCGGAACCGGCGGTCCGAACTGCCGCAGTGACGTTGGCACCAGCTTCAGCCAGGGACAAGATGAGATGCCGGCCCACCAATCCCGAAGCTCCGAAGACCAAGGCATGGCGCGATTCTTGGTGCGGTGTCATCGCATCCCGCCAACAGGCTTGCAGCGCTGGTCAATGAGATCCGCCACGACGTCAGCGGCCGAGACCAGGGGCTGGGTGCTCTGCATGGCGCGCGAGACGATCACCGCTCCCTCGATCATCGATACAACGACTGTTGCCAGTGAACGTGCTTCAGCGGCGCCAACACCATTGGCCTCCAGGAGGGCGGATGTCGGGGCGATCCATGCCTCGAAGGCAGCCGCGCACGCCCGCCTCAGCCGCTCGCTCTCCGCGCCCATCTCCAAGGTGACGACGGAGACGGGGCAACCCAGCCGGAAGTTGCTCTCGCTGACAATGTCAGCCAAGGCTTCAATCGTGGCGCGGGCAGCCCCGGCCGCGCTGCCTGCGGACACTGCAGCCTCTGCGATAAGTGTTTCGAACTGCTTCGCAGCGAGCTCGACCGCTGCGACGCCCAGCCCCTCCTTACCTTCGGGAAAGTGGAAGTACATCGACCCCTTGGGTGCTGAGGCGTGCTCGATCACGGCGTTGAGCCCCGTGCCGCTGTAGCCGCTGGTCTGGATGAGTTGCAGCATGGACTCCGCCAGCCGCGCTTTTGTCAGGTCCCCTTTTATTGCCATGACAAAAATAATAGACCAGTCTATATATTTTGCAAAATACTGAATGCCATTCGTGCAAGCCGCCCGCGGGCCACTGGGGAGTTCCCCTATGCCTAGGACTCCCAGGGCCAGCTTCGGAGGCTGTTTTCTGACGGCGCTCCGCCTAGGCTGAAACCGGGACCCTGGCCAAGCCGCAGGCGAAACAGCAGGGTCAGCGACCGCTCAACGCAAAGGAGAACCCCATGAAGATTGCCGTGACGGGCGGAAGTGGAAAACTGGGTAGGAGCGTGGTCCGGCGGCTCACGCAGGATGGCCACCAAGTGCTCAATATGGACCGCGCCGGAACCCGCGGCAAGGGCTACGTCAACGTGGATCTGCGCAGCTACGGGCAGGTCATCGACGTCATCCTGGGCTTGGATGACCAACATGACGGGCTGGACGCCATTGTCCACTTGGCAGCCATTCCCGCTCCCGGGCTGGCCCCGGACGCCGCGGTCTTCGAGAACAACATGCTCTCCAGCTACAACGTGTTCCAAGCCGCACGCAGGGCCGGCATCAAAAAGGTGGTCTACGCGTCCAGCGAGACTGTGCTGGGACTCCCCTTCGAGATCGCCCCTCCCTACATTCCTGTGGATGAGGAGTATGCGGCACGACCGGAAAGCACGTACTCGCTGGTCAAGCACCTCGAGGAGCAGATGGCCATCCAACTGACGCGATGGGATCCGGAACTGAGCATCACGGCGTTGCGGTTCTCCAACGTCATGGACCCCGAGGACTATGACTCCTTCCCGTCCTTCGACTCCGACGCGACGCTCCGGAAATGGAATCTGTGGGGCTACATCGACGCCCGCGACGGCGCCCTTGCCGTAGTCCGGGCCTTGGAACACTCAGTACCCGGGTTTGAGACCTTCATCATCGCCGCGGCCGATACCGTGATGAGCCGAAGCAGCGCCGGGTTGGCGGCGGAAGTCTTCCCCGGCGTCGAGGTCCTCAAGGAACTGGGCGAGCACGAAACCATGCTGTCCATCGATAAGGCGCGCCGGCTCCTGGGCTTTGAACCCGAACACAGCTGGCGGAACGTCCATTCCAACCGCACCACCCCCACCGAAGACTGACGCGCGACGACCCACCCCTTATCTGCAGTTTCCCGCAAGCACTCGTAAAGGGGTGGGCCGCCGCAGCTTCAGTTTCCGCTAGATCATGGTCATGACCATTGCGGGATCGGCCAGAATGGCGCCAAGATCCGCCAGGAACCGTGAACCTTGTTCGCCGTCGACCAAGCGGTGGTCGAAGGACAGGCTGAGGGACATCACCTGACGGACGGCAAGTTCGTCATTGACCACCCACGGCGCCTTTCGTACAGCACCCAGGGCAACAATGGCAGCTTCACCCGGATTCAGGATGGGTGTTCCGGCATCAATGCCGAACACGCCAATGTTGGTGATGGAGATGGTCCCGCCGGACAGCTCGGCCGGGGACGTTTTGCCGGCCCGGGCGGTATCAGTCAGTTCGGTCAGGGCTGCAGAAAGCTCACGCAGCGTGAGGCGGTGGGCGTCCTTGATGTTCGGCACTGTCAAGCCTCGCGGCGTTGCCGCGGCGATGCCCAAGTTCACGTAGTTGAACTGGACAATCTCCTGGGCCGCCTCATCCCAGCGTGAATTCAGCGACGGGTTGTTCCGCAGCGCCACCAGGACAGCCTTGGCGGCAATGGTCAGCGGCGTCAGCTTGTAGCCCTCGAACGCCCGGTTCCCCTTAAGCCGGGCCAGCAACTCCATGGTTGCCGTGACGTCGACGGTCAGGAACTCCGTCACGTGCGGGGCAGTGAAAGCGCTTTGGACCATGGCCGCGGCCGTGAACTTCCGGACACCCTTGATCTGCGTGCGCGTTTCCCGCTCGCCTTCGGCACGGGAAACCTGGGTCTCCGCCGGAGCTTCCGCTGCCCCGGAGAAATTCTGGACATCCTCGCGGGTGATGAGCCCGCCCGGTCCGGTGCCGGAAACGTGTTCGAGATCGATTCCGAGGTCGCGGGCCAGCTTGCGGACCGGTGGCGTTGATCGTGGACGCTCAGAGTCTCCGGTTTCTGCGGTAGGCGGCGCTGCCGGCGCGGAAACCGCCGGAATGCCGGGCGCTGGTGACTTGGTTTCCTGGATCTGGCCGCGGGCACGCCGTGCAGGGCGACCTGAATGTTCGACGACGGCGCCGTACCCCACCAAGTTGGGCTCACGTTTCGCGGGGCTCCCCACAGGTTCCGCGGCAGCCGCGGCGGTAGCCGTGGCACCCCCGTTGGAGGACCCGGCGTCGTCAACCTCGAACGACACGATCGGCTTGCCGACCTCCACCACGGTGCCGGGCTGCTCGTGAAGTTCTGCCACCACTCCTGCAAATGGAGAAGGTAACTCAACAACCGCCTTGGCAGTTTCCACCTCAGCAATGACCTGGTTCAAGGCAACAGTGTCCCCCACCGCCACCTTCCAGCTCAGGATTTCCGATTCCGTCAGGCCTTCGCCCAGGTCCGGCAGCCTGAATTCCTTGATCATGGTGGCGGTCATCCTTCCAGTCCACTCAGCGAGTTGGGGCGGCCCAAGGCGCGATCGACGCCGTCGAGGATTCTGTCCAGATCCGGCAAGTGGTGCATTTCGAGCTTCGAATACGGGTAGGGAACATCGAAGCCGGTGATACGCACCGGGGCGGACTCCAAATAGTGGAAGCACCGCTCGGTGATGCTGGCAGCGATCTCGGCGCCGAGGCCACCGGATTGGCCGGCCTCGTGGGTGATCACCAACCGACCTGTTTTGCGAACCGAGGCTTCCACCACCGGATAGTCCACCGGGGCCAAGGAGCGGAGATCGATCACTTCCACCGAAATGCCTTCGTCAGCTGCCGCCATGGCAGCATCCTTGGCTGTTTTCACCAGTGGACCGTAAGCCACCAGCGTCACGTCCGAGCCGGCGTTGACCACAGCAGCCTTGTCCAATGGAAGCGCCCGAGCAAGGTCCAAGGCCTCATCCACATCGCCTTTGTCGTGATACCGACGCTTGGGCTCGAAGTAGAGGACAGGATCATCGGACGCGATCGCCTGTTGGATCATGGTGTAAGCATCCTGCGGATTGGACACTGCCACGACGCGGAGACCGGAGGTATGGGTGAAGTAGGCCTCGGGTGACTCTGAGTGGTGCTCGGGCGAGCCGATACCCCCACCGAAGGGAACGCGGATGGTGATGGGCATCTTGACCCGCCCCTGCGTGCGGTAGTGCATCTTGGCTACTTGGCTGACGATCTGGTCGAATGCCGGATAGATGAAGCCGTCAAACTGGATTTCGCACACTGGACGGTATCCGCGGTAGGCAAGTCCCACAGCGGTGCCGATAATGCCCGACTCAGCCAAGGGCGAATCGATCACCCGGTGCTTGCCAAAATCTTTCTGGAGTCCGTCAGTGACGCGGAAGACGCCACCCAATGCCCCAATGTCCTCACCCATGAGGACCACTTTGGGATCGTTTTCGAGTGATTTCCGGAGGCCGGCGTTGATGGCCCGGGCAAACGTGAGCTTGGACATCAGAGTGCACCTTCCTCGACCGACTGGTTGAAACTGTTCAGGTAGCGCGAGTAATGGTCTTTCTGGCGCTCGATCCAGGAATTGGGCGTGCTGTAGACGTGGTTGAAGACGTCCAACGGTTGCGGGTCCGGCAGCCCGATGCAGCTGGAACGCAGCTCCGCCGCCACCGCATCAGCCTTGGCCTTGACCCGGGCTTCGACGTCCTGGGTGAGCAGGCCTTTGGCTTCGAGGAGTTTGCGCAGCCGAAGGATGGGATCCTTGCCGGCCCAATCTTCCAGCTCGATGGGGTCACGATACCGGGTGGGGTCATCGGCAGTGGTGTGCGGACCCATACGGTAGGTGACCGCCTCAATGAAGGTGGGTCCCCCTCCCTTGCGGGCCCTGTCCAAGGCCACACGAGTAGCAGCCATCACAGCGAGCACATCATTGCCGTCCACCCGGATGCTGGGGATCCCGAATCCGGTGGGCCTGTCTGCCAGCTGCACGTGAGACTGTATCCGGACCGGCTCGGAAATGGCCCAGTGGTTGTTCTGGCAGAAGAACACCACGGGAGCCTGGTAGCTTGCGGCGAACACCATGGCCTCGTTCACGTCGCCTTCACTGGTGGCACCATCGCCAAAGTAGGCCAGCACCGCCGTGTTGGCGCCATCGAGCTGGACTCCCATGGCATAACCGGTGGCGTGCAGGCTCTGGGATCCAATGATGATTTGGGGCGTCGCCAGATTGATGCGCTGCGGGTCCCACCCATAGGAGGCGTTACCGCGCCAAACGCGGGCGATCTCGGCGAGGTGCGCGCCCCGAACATAGGCCACGCCGCTTTCACGGTAGCTCGGGAAGACGAAGTCGTCATCGCGGAGTGAGCGGCTGGAGCCGATCTGAGCCGCTTCCTGGCCGAGGAGCGGTGGCCACAGGGCCAACTCGCCCTGACGCTGGAGCGCCGTAGCTTCGGCATCAATGCGGCGGATAACTGTCATGTCCTCATACAAGGAACACAGTTGCTCATCTCCGATGTCTTTGACCCAAACATCGAATTCCGGGTGGCTGATCCGCTCGCCATCCGGGGACACCAACTGGAGCAGATTGCCACCAGTCCTCAAGGGATTTTGTGCACTATGTCCCGGGCCCGGAGTGTCATGGTGCACTCCCTTGCCCGCCTGATCCGTCAACACAGGTGATCGCAACCTTCCGGCTCGTTTTCGTCGGCGCTGGCTGGACTTGTGATCCTGCCGCAGACCGGCCCTCCGGCACCTTCGCCGGAGTTAATTGTGACCCTACTCACAACGCGCATCGGGTACAACCACTCTTCCGCAGATTGAGCATTCTGCCCTGTTTCAGGCGTCCCCACCGTGCTAATCTTGCGCATTATGCAACCCTTGGATGGCACTGATACCCGGCTCCTTTCCGCCATGGCGAAGGACCCCCGGGGGACAGTAGTGGCCCTCGCGCAAAAGCTGGGCTTATCCCGAAATACCGTGCAAGCGCGCATGGCCCAACTGGAGAAGAAGCACGCTTTCCTGTCCTTTGAGCGGAGGATCAATCCGGCCGCGCTCGGCTATCCGCTGACAGCGTTCATCACAGTCCACGTCCAGCAGCAAAAGCTAGCAACCCTGGCACAGGACCTGGCGGACATTCCGGAAATCCTCGAAGGCTTTGGCCTTACCGGTTCGGCAGATCTGCTCTTGCGTGTTGTTGCCCTGGACGCGGAGGACCTCTACCGGATCAATGGAAAAATCCTCGGCTGCGACGGCGTGGAACGTACCGATACAGCACTGGCAATGCGCGAGATGATCCCTTACCGGGTCCAACCGCTGCTGGGAAGACGCTCCGGGGGCTGAAAGTCCGTCCTCGCCTGCTTCGGTTGCGAGGCGGTACTTGCCGGTTGAACCTGCATGCGATTGGATGCAAGTGGACGTCCCGGGGGCCGGCAAGAGGACCCCGGCCATGTGGTGGCGCTGCCGAAGGCTGCTGAAAGGGGCACTACCGTGAGCAACCCGCAAGAACCCAACCAGCCGCATTCCTACCATCCAGGTCCGCATCAACCTGAGCCCAACTACACAGGCCAGAACCCACCGCCGGTTCCGCCCGCACCAGGGTATCCCCCTCAGGCCGGCCCTGCACCGCAGTGGCAGCAACAGGGGCAGAATGCATACGCCCAGGGCCAAAACCCCTATGCGCAGGGCCAATTCAACCAACCACCTCCCCGAAAGAACCGGAAAGTGCTGTGGATTGTCCTCAGCATCGTTGCCGGCGTCATCGTGCTGGCAGTAGTGGGTGTGCTGGTGCTGGTCAACCTCGTGGGCAATGCAACGTCCAAGGCCAGGTCCTTGGCGGACGAATTCACCAGCCTGGTGGTCTCAGGCCAGACAGAGCAGGCTTACGAGAACTACTTGAGCCAACCGCTCAAGGACGAACTGGACAAGGACTCGTTCATGGACGGCATTGCCAGCTTGGAACTGGACAGCTCATGCAAGCCGAACTACAACTCCGTGAACGTGAACAACAACAACGGCAATAACAAGGCTGATCTTTCCGGGACTTTGCAGTGCGACGGCAAGACCATAAATCTCCAGTACGTCTTCGAGGGAACCAACGACCTCAAAATGAGCAGCATCCGGCTCCGCCCGTAATTCCAGGAAGAAATTTCCGCCCTACCACCCATCCACCTGCGCATATGGTCCGAATCACTGCTTGAGAGCCCCGGCCGGGGCTCAGCAGGAAGGCCGGGACATCCGGCCACCACCGGAAGGTTCGGACCATGCGTACTTCGCCCAATCGCCTGATCGCCACCATCTTCGGAGCTGTCTACCTCTTGGTAGGCGTGCTCGGATTCTTTGTCACCTCGGGAATCGGCTTCTTCGCCACCGAGGGAGCCAACCTGATCATTTTCGCCGTGAATCCCCTCCACAACATCATCCACTTGGCCATCGGCGCAGCTCTTCTCTATGCAGGCATGAACAGCGTCACCCTCTCCAAGTCCGTCAATACGGCGGTTGGCGGCGTCTACCTCCTGGTGGGCATCCTTGGACTCTTCCTGGTGGGTTCCTCGCTGAACATCATCGCCCTCAACGGCGCTGACAACGTCCTGCACCTCGCCAGCGCCGTTGTCCTGCTGGGTGTCGCGCTGTCTCAGGACAAGGCCGCCGTAGCTTCCGCCCGCGCCTGATCACCGACTGACCACGGCCTACGAAAACCACAGGACGGCAAGAACCATGGAACGCAAAAATCACCCCACGCTGAACGCAGCGACCCTCCTGTTCGTGTACTTCGCAGCGATGGCCGCCGGGATGGTCGAGCTTTCCCTTGCCGCCGGGTATCTCACTGGACCAGCATCAGAGACACCCGGAATGGTTGCCGGTGTGGCAACCCTCGCGGCAGGCCTGGCCTTTCTGGCCTGGTCCCTGCGGGGGTTGCACCGCAATGCCCTGATTTTCGCTCGAATCGCACTTCCTGTCCTCGCCGTCGCTGCTGCTGCGCATCTTGCAGTGACAGTTACCGGGGTCAGTTCCCTCCGCTCACTGGACGTGAGCCATTTTGCCGCCCTCGGCCTGACGCTCATGGCACTTGCCGGAGCGGGCTGGCTGAGGCGGCAACACCAGACCAACGACGGCGGCGCCCACGGCCAGCCAAGGACCGGGCGGCTTCTGGCAGCCGCGTTCGGAGCCGCCGTCGTTGTTGCAACAGTGGCAACACCGGGGCTGGCTGCCTCGATGGCAGGACAGCATGCTGTCCCGCATGGCGAGCACGGCCAGGCCCCGCACAATGAAGACGGCCAGGGCTCCAATCCCGCCCTGGACCCGGGTCGCCACCACTAGTGACGGCGACCGGACCGGCGCACCATCGACCATGCCCACTGTTGATGGTGCGCCTGGTTCGTGGATCATGGAGCCATGGATCCCATCGAGGCCCTCGACGAAATCGCCTTCTGGCTGGAACGCAGCCTGGCCCCCACCTTCAAAGTCCAAGCCTTCCGCAAAGCCGCCGACGCCGTGCGGCAGCTTCCGCCCGAAGAGCTGGCGAAGCTTGTCAGCAGCGGGCGGATAAAGAGCGTCAAAGGCGTCGGAAGCCGGAGCGCCGAAGTCATCACACAGTCCTTGGAGGACCGTGTCCCTGACTATCTGGCCGACCTTCGCGAACGCGGCACGGAGCCCCTGGTTTCCGGGGGCGAGACCTTGCAGGCCGCCCTGCGCGGGGACCTTCACAGCCACAGCAATTGGTCCGATGGCGGATCCCCCATTGAATCCATGGCGGCAGCGGCCAAGACCCTCGGCCGGGAGTATCTGGCTTTGACCGACCACTCCCCCAATCTCACCATCGCCAACGGGCTGAGCGTGGAACGGCTCGAAAAGCAGCTGGGCGTGGTGGAGGGAATCAACGCATCCCAGGACGGCTTCCGCCTGCTCAAAGGCATTGAAGTGGACATCCTTGAGGACGGGACCCTGGACCAGTCTCCCCACATGCTCAATCAACTGGACGTGGTAGTAGCGAGCGTCCACTCCAAGCTCCGGTCAGACAAAAAGACCATGACAACACGGATGCTGGGCGGTATCAGTGACCCCCATACCAATGTGCTGGGGCATTGCACCGGCCGTCTGGTCCAAGGATCACGGGGTACCCGGCCTGAGTCCGAGTTCGATGCCGCCAAGGTTTTCAAAGAATGCGCCGAGTGGGGTGTCGCCGTCGAAATCAATTCCCGCCCGGAACGGCAGGACCCACCGGACAACCTCATCGCCTTGGCCCTGGACGCCGGTTGCCTGTTCAGCATCGACAGCGATGCCCACGCTCCCGGCCAGCTCGATTTCCTTCAATACGGGGCTGAGCGGGCCGAAGCCCTTGGCGTGCCGAAGGAAAGGATCGTCACTACGTGGCCGCTGGAACAGCTGACGGAGTGGCTCAGCCTGAAGAAGTAGCCCGGCCTGAAGAATCACAGCCCACAAGAAGAAGGCTCCTCCTGCGCAATGTTCGCAGGAGGAGCCTTTTTCATTCAGCAACCGGGGGTCTTGTTCACGCCCCAGCTAGTGGTCGACGGCCTTCTCAGCACCGACGCCGGTCAGCGAGCGCACTTCCATTTCAGCCTGCTTGGCCGGATCCTCGCGGCGCTTGTCCAGGACGGTTCCCAGCCAGCCAAGGAAGAAGGCCAACGGGATGGACACGATGCCGGGGTTGCTCAACGGGAACAGGGCGAAGTTGGCACCGGGGATCATGGACGTCTTGGCACCTGAAACCACGGGTGAGAACGTGATGAGCAGAATGGCTGCGGCCAAACCGCCGTACATGCTCCAGACCGCGCCCTGGGTGGTGAACTTCTTCCAGAACAGTGAGTAGACGATCGTCGGCAGGTTGGCCGAGGCGGCAACAGCGAAGGCCAGGGCCACCAGGAATGCCACGTTCTGGCCGTTGGCAAAGATGCCACCCAGGATGGCCAGGACACCGATCACCAGTACCGTTCGACGAGCCACCTTCACTTCGGTAATTGCATCTGCTTTGCCCTTGGCAATGACATTGGCGTAAATATCGTGGGCGAAGGAGGCTGCCGCTGTGATGGTCAGGCCTGCCACCACTGCCAGGATGGTGGCGAAGGCCACCGCCGAAATGAAGCCCAGGAGCAGTGGTCCGCCCAAGTGGAAGGCCAGGAGCGGTGCGGCGGAGTTGACACCGCCAGGTGCGGACTTGATGGTTTCTGCACCCACCAGGGCCGCTGCACCGTAACCCAGCACCAGGGTGAACAGGTAGAACAGGCCAATCAGCCAGATCGCCCACACCACGGACTTCCGGGCTTCCTTGGCCGTGGGCACGGTGTAGAAGCGCATCAGGACGTGCGGGAGGGCCGCGGTGCCAAGGACCAGTGCGAGGCCAAGGGACATGAAGTCGAGCTTGGATGTTTCAGTCTTGCCGTACTGCAGGCCCGGGTTCAGGATGGCCGGGTTGTTGGCGGCCTCTGCTGCAGATCCCAGCAGGCTGGACAGGTTGAAGCCATAGATCGCAAGCACCATGGCCGTCATGACTCCGGCACCGGCAATGAGCAGGATGGCCTTGATGATCTGCACCCAGGTGGTGCCCTTCATGCCGCCAATCAGTACGTACATGATCATCAAGGCGCCAACGACGATGATCACCAGGGCCTGGCCGCCCCAGTCGCTGATGCCCAGCAGGAGGGAGATCAGGCTCCCTGCGCCTGCCATCTGCGCGAGGAGGTAGAAGAAGCAAACGGCCAGCGTGGACAGGGCAGCGGCAATCCGCACAGGGCGCTGGCGCAAGCGGAAGGACAGGACGTCGGCCATGGTGAACTTACCGGTATTGCGCAGCAGTTCAGCCACCAGCAGCAGGGCCACCAGCCAGGCGACAAGGAAGCCGATGGAGTACAAGAACCCGTCGTAACCGTTGATGGCAATGGCGCCGGTGATGCCGAGGAATGACGCCGCTGAGAGGTAGTCGCCGGCGATGGCCGTGCCGTTTTGGGAGCCTGTGAATGACCGCCCCGCTGCGTAATAGTCTGCCGCCGTCTTATTGTTCCGGCTTGCCCGGAAGACGATCACCATGGTGACTGCCACGAAGAGGGCGAAGATGCCCATGTTGAGCAGGGTGGTGTCTTTGAGTGCTTCGACGTTGACTGCCGCCGGGACCATGGTGTTCATTTGGCTGCCCCGCTGATCACATTGCCGTCCTTATCGAATTCGTGGCCCTCGATCTCGTTGCGGATTTCAGCAGCGATCGGGTCAAGTTTCCTGTTTGAGTAGCTCACGTACCAAGCCGTGATGCCGAAAGTGGTGACGAACTGCAGCAGGCCAAGAATCAGCCCCACGTTGATGTTGCCCCACACCTTGATGGACATAAAGCCCACCGCGTAGTCAGCCAAAAGGACGTACGCGAAATACCAGAGCAGAAATACCACTGCCATGGGGAAGACAAAACTGCGGTGCCGTTTGCGCAGCGTCTTGAACCGTTCCGTCTGTTGGACTTCCTGGAAGTCCACGGACGCTGTTGCGTCCTGGGGTTGGGCGTCGTTACCCATGGTTCCTCCTGATTGTGATGTGTCCACATCAGCTCCACACACCTTGCCAATGTGACTGCAATCACTATTGACTGCCGTGCGGCACCTGTTCCAGAGCATCGTCCACTGCCGTCGCTCAGCGGTCGTGACGCTGCGCCAAACGGTGTCCATGAGGGCGCAAGCAGACCGCGCGGAAGGATGCGGGAGCGGGTCCGGCTACTCTGGCTCTATGCCCGATTCCCCGCTTTTCACCGCAGCCGCGATCGCCGTGATCGTGCTGGCCGTCGCCGTCGTCGTGGGTGTTGGCCTGAAGGTGATGCGTTCCTTCCGGGACCTGGGCACCGATGCCGAGCGAGCAACCTACAACACCCTGCACGCAGCCTCCCGCGCCGGGCAGCATCTCCGCGGCGGCCTCCAGCCTGCCGGTGCGGCCAAGGCCAGCAAGCAACTGCGCGTCCTGCTGGGCTGCGACGCATTGGCCATTACGGACACCGATTCCGTGCTCGCCTGGGATGGTGCCGCTGAGGAACTCAGGTCCTCGCTGATGCGTCTTGCTGCCGAGGTGCTGTCCACCGGCCGAACCGCGGTGGTGCCGCATGCCGGGCATCGAACCAATGGCAAAGCCGAGCATGGAAGCCATGATTACAGTGCCGTGATTGCACCAATCCGGTCCGGTTCCAAGGTGGTGGGCGCGGTGGCTGCGCTGGCACCGGCAGCAGGTGCCGGGCTGGTGAGGGCCACCAGCGAGGTTGCCGATTGGATTGCCGCCCAGCTGGAGCTGACAGAGCTCGAAGCCTCGCGGACCTTGCTGATGGAAGCTGAAGTCAGGGCATTGCGTGCACAAATCAGCCCGCACTTCATTTACAACTCCCTCAATGCGATCGCCTCGTTCATCAACACCGACCCCGCCCGGGCCCGGGAACTGGTAGTGGAGTTCGCCGACTTCACCCGCTACTCTTTCCGGCGCCATGGCGACTTCACCACAGTGGCGGAAGAACTGCGCTGCATCGACCGCTACCTTCTGCTGGAGCGAGCACGCTTCGGCGAGCGCGTCCAGGTAAGCCTGCGGATCGCCCCCGAGGTCCTTAGCACAGTCATTCCCTTCCTCAGCCTGCAGCCCCTGGTGGAGAATGCCGTCCGCCACGGCCTCGAGGCCAAGGAGGGCCCGGGACACATCACCATTTGCGCCAATGATTCCGGCGCGTTCGCGGAAGTGACCATCGAGGACGACGGCGTCGGCATGGACCCGGAGCACCTGCGGTCAGTGCTCGCCGGACACACCGACGGCATCCATGTGGGACTGCGCAATGTGGACGCCCGGCTACGCCAGGTCTATGGGGATGAGCACGGACTGGTGATCGACACTGCTCCCGGAGAAGGAACCCTGATCACCATGCGGGTGCCCAAATCCCAGCCCGGCCATGACGCTTGAAGGGAAGGTTAGTCTTTAATCATGATCAACGTGCTCGTCGCTGATGACGAACTGCCCGCCGTGGAGGAGCTTGCTTTCCTCTTGGGGCGGGATGAACGAATCGGTTCGATCCACCGGGCGTCGTCGGGCGCAGAAGCACTGCGGACCTTGGAAAGGGAGTCTGTCGACGCCGTATTCCTCGACATTCACATGCCTGCCCTGTCCGGTCTGGACATCGCCCGGGCCATTTCGCGCAGCAGCAATCCGCCCGCCGTCGTTTTTGTCACCGCTGATGAAGATTGCGCGTTGGAAGCCTTCGACCTCGCAGCCATCGACTACCTGCTCAAGCCCCTGCGCGCGGAACGGTTATCCCGTTCCGTGGACCGGATCAGTGACCTGATCAAGGAAGGCACTCCCGCCCCGGAGATGATCACGGTGGATCTTGGCAGTACAACGCGCATGATCCGCCGGGACGATGTCACTTACGTTCAGGCCCAAGGCGACTACGCGCGACTCCACACTGCCGAAGCCAGCTACCTCATCCGGGTCCCCCTCAGCGATCTTGAGCAGAAGTGGGCGGAGGCGGGTTTCATCCGAATCCACCGTTCGTATCTCATCGCCTTGAATCACGTGCAGCACCTCAAGCTTTCGGCTACGGGACCCAGCGTGGCGGTGGCCGGAGCTGAGCTGCCCATCAGCCGGCGCCACTTGCCCTCTGTCCGTGACAAACTGCAATCCACCCGCATCCGGCCACAGGGATGACCCGCGTCCGTGTTACGGCTCCGCGCCGGACGGCCACGGCGGCACCGGGCAGGCTGCCCTACCCGAGGGAGGTACCCGAAGATTCCGATGCCGGCAGGATCTTTATCCGATCCTTGATCCGCTCCCAATTGCGTTTGGCCTTGGTGGTGGCCTGCGGCTTCCTGGTCATTCTTGCCGTAATCGCGCTGTTCCTTGTCTATGGCCCCGGGGTGGCGGAGACCCGGATCCTTGGCATTCCCTTGGATTGGCTGGTGCTGGGCGCGGGCATATACCCGGTGATCGGAGTGAGCGCATGGCTCTACAACCGTGCAGCGGCCCGTAATGAGGCACGCTACCGTGACCTTGTGGAGGACAAGTGAACCCTGCCGTTGGCCTCTTCGCTTTCCTCGCCGTGTCACTTGCCACGGCGGTCATCGGCTTCTACGGGCTTCGGATCTCACGAACCACCGGGGATTTCTACGTCGCTTCGCGAACCGTCCCGCCGTGGTGGAACGCCTCTGCAATCGGCGGCGAATATTTATCCGCCGCCAGCTTCCTGGGTGTCGCGGGCCTGATCCTGCTTTCAGGAACTGACGCGCTGTGGTTCCCCGTGGGCTACACCGCCGGCTATTTGATGCTGCTCCTCTTCGTCGCCGCTCCCCTGCGGCGCTCCGGTGCCTACACGATTCCGGATTTCACTGAAGCCCGCTTGGACTCCAAGCTGGTCCGGCGGGTGACAAGCCTCGTGGTGGTGGCCGTTGGCTGGCTGTACATCGTCCCCCAACTCCATGGGGCAGCGCTCACCATCCGGATCACCACAGGCCTGCCGTCGTGGGTAGGCTCGACGGCGGTGGTACTGGTTGTGTGCCTCACGGTGGTGGCAGGTGGAATGCGCTCGATCACCTTCGTACAAGCCTTTCAGTATTGGTTGAAACTGACCGCTTTGGCGGTGCCCGTGGTCTTCGTCCTGCTGGTGTTGGCCGGCAACGGCACAGCGCCCCAGGCTCCCCTGCCCGTCAATCCCACCAGCCAGGCCGCGGCTGGCGTGTACCAGCACATTTCCTTATTGGTGGCCTTGCTCTTCGGAACCTTAGGCCTGCCCCACGTCCTGGTCCGGTTCTACACCAACCCCGACGGCCAGTCTGCCCGTCGCACAACACTCATTGTGCTGGGGCTGCTCTCCGTCTTCTACCTCTTTCCTACGGTGTCAGGCGCTGTGGGACGTATTTTCGCCCCTGAACTCGCCCAATCCGGCCAGGCAGACGCCTTGGTCCTGCTGCTCCCCGGCAAGCTGATAGGGGGCACCGCAGGGGACCTGCTTTCCGCCCTCGTTGTGGCTGGAGCCTTCGCCGCCTTCCTCTCCACCACGTCCGGCCTGGTGGTGTCACTGTCCGGCGTTATCAGCCAGGACCTCTTCGGCGGGAGCGTCAGGGGTTTTCGGCTCGCAGCCGTGCTGGCCGCCGTCGTGCCTTTGGGTTTTGCCTTCATGACCGACACCCTGGCCCTTGCCGGCAGCGTGGGCCTGGTCTTCGCCTTTACGGCTTCCACCATTTGCCCGGTGCTGTTGCTGGGAATCTGGTGGCGTGGCCTGACCGACACCGGTGCCATTGCCGGGATGCTCACCGGCGCCCTCCTGTGCGGTGGTGCCATGGTTGCGGGCACGCTCATGGGGCCAGGCAATGCACCCGCATGGCTTGCCCAGCCCGCGGCCTGGAGTGTCCCCTCAGCCTTTGCCGTGACAGTGATCGTTTCCCTGGCAACAAAAAGCCGCGTGCCGGCGTCGGTGAACCGCGTGATGTCCCGGTTGCATGTTCCGGAAAGGCCGGTAGTAACCGAGAGATAGCAGCGGCAGGACGTTGTCCGCTGACCTTTCAGGGTGGACAATGACGCCATGTCCGAGGAACCAGGTGTGGCCGGTCCCGAGTCCGCGGTACCCAGGCCGGAGCTCTCGCCGAGCGTCCGCGCGCAATTGCTGGCCACGGAACACTGGAGCCTGCTGGCCTCCCGCAGCACCACCCAAGGCGAGGTCCTCACCCGGATCAGCATGTTCCTGACCTTCACCTCAGCGAGCCTGCTGAGCGTCGCGCTGGTAGGGAATGCCACCCAATTTTCAGACGCCTTCAGGGCATTCGCGTTGACAGTCCTCAGCATTGACCTGGTGGTGGGCCTGCTCACCCACGTGCGCGTCATGAGCGTGGGAATGGAGGACTTGATGTATGTCCTGGCAATGAACCGCCTGCGGGCGGCCTACGTCGATATGGATCCCGGCATAGGGCCGTACTTGATGGCAGGGGCTCACGACGACGAGGAAGGCGCCAAAAAGACCTACTACTTCCTGGGCGTTCGGAAGGCCTTCAGCCAGGTGGCCGGCAGCAGCATGGTCTTTATGGGGTTCGTGAACGCGGCCTTGATCGCCCTGCTGCTGGGATCGGCCCTCTTAACGGCCGGACTTCCAGCGGTGGCGGCAGTCCCTGTAGCCGTGGTGGCCGCCCTGGTCTTCTTCGGGACGTCCTTGACCCGCGGCCACCGGCGCTACCTGGAGGTATGGAAGAACAATCCGCCGGTGTCCCCTACCGGCTAGCCCTGTACCCGCAACGCGGGGTGTGGACTAGTCAATGGCCGCCATGAGCTCTACAGCGCGGGCCAGGAATGCGTCAACCTGGGCTTCTTCGTAGCCTTCGTTTCCCTTGGCCGCCCGGAAAACGGCACGGCGAACAGTGTCAACGCTCAGGACCTGGTCATGTTCCAGGTAGCCCACCAGCTCAGCACACAGGGCATCGACGTCCTGGGTGTTGTAGCTGCGTGCGCGCTTGCTGGAAGGCCGACGGAACCGTTCGCCGTCGGGCCGGTGCAGCCGGCCCCGCAGAATCCCGGAGAGTTTGCCGATCTGGCGCAACCAGGCTTCTTCGCCCTGCTGGCTGATCAGGTCATCCCGCTCACGGCGGGCAAATGCATCCTCCAGCCGATCCAGTGCGGCATCAACGCTGTGGGCGTCATAGCCACCCTTGACGGGATCAAAAGCCACGTCCCGGACATCCACGCTGGCTACCTGGTCAGCAGTACCCACGGGGTTCTCGAACGAGGTCCTGGCGCGCTGGAGGAACTCGTCAACTTGTTTGGCGTTGTAGCCGTACTTGCTGCGTTCCACGCGATCGAACGTTGCGGGAATCTGGCGTCGAATATCCACGGACACTAATTTTCCTTCGTTGATTCTCAAACGCCGCTCAGCAGCGCGAACAGAACATAGGCTACAGGGGCGGCGAACACAATGGAGTCCAAGCGGTCCATCACCCCACCATGGCCGGGCAGGATACTGCTCATGTCCTTAACCCCCAGTTCACGTTTGACCATGGACTCGGCGAGGTCGCCGGCGGTAGCCGCAGCCACCATGCCAACGGCCAGGATCAAACCAACCCACCAGGGCTTGTCGAGGAGGAAGATGCAGGCCAGGACGCCAATGAGCATCGCACCGCCCACGGAACCGGCAAAGCCCTCCCAGGACTTTTTGGGGCTGATTTTGGGAGCCATGGGGTGTTTCCCGAATGATGCCCCAACGATGTACCCGAACGTGTCATTGGAAACCACCAACAGCAGCATGGACGCGATCTGCCATGCACCTTCCGGGATACCGTCCGGCCAAAAA
This sequence comes from Arthrobacter sp. R3-55, assembly GCF_054161505.1. Taxonomy (NCBI): domain Bacteria; kingdom Bacillati; phylum Actinomycetota; class Actinomycetes; order Micrococcales; family Micrococcaceae; genus Arthrobacter; species Arthrobacter sp. R3-55. The sequence continues at coordinate 3,142,600 of NZ_CP096423.1, forward strand.
CCCACGGGAGTAGGTCCGCCGGCGGTGTGCAAAGACAGGGACGCGAAGCTGATAAGGAAAGGAATCCACGCCAGGGTGAAAACACCGGCGAACACGCTCCGCGGCGCTCCGGCGGCGCTCTCGATGGACCGCCACAGCAGCACGGCCACTGAGCTCGCCGTCAGGGTGAACAGCAATCCTTCAAGACCACCAAAGTAGGCCGAAACCGGCATCACCAGGCTGCCAACCATCACGGGGATGATCGGCATCCTGGTGCCCTGGGCTTCGAGAGCCCGGAATACTTCCCACACACCCAACACAGCAAAAGCCGTGGTGAGCAGAACGAACCCCAACGGGAGGAAAAGCAGCCCGCCCAGAACCGCCAGGAGCATGGCGAGCCCGACGCCGATGGCGGCCGGAAGATTCCGGCCTGCCTTTGGCGTGGGGTTCGTCCGTACGCGTCTGGAGCGCTGTGGACTATCGCGTGTCGGGACCCGCCCAGCGGGTGCCGGCTCAGCCTGGTTCATCAGACCTCGAGCAGCTCGGCTTCCTTGCGCTTGAGCAGTTCGTCGATGCTGTCAACGTGCTGCTTGGTCAGGGCGTCGAGCTCCTTCTCAGCGCGGGCACCCTCGTCTTCGCCGGCTTCGCCGTCCTTGACGAGCTTGTCCAGGGTGTCCTTTGCCTTGCGGCGGATGCTGCGGATGGAGACCTTTGCGTCCTCACCCTTGCCCTTGACGATTTTGACGTACTCCTTGCGGCGCTCCTTGGTGAGCTCCGGAATGGTGACGCGGATGACGTTGCCGTCGTTCGAGGGGTTGGCACCAACCTCGGAATCGCTCAGCGCTTTCTCGATGTCGCGCAGCGCGGTCTTGTCGTACGGCGTAATGAGGATGGTCCGGGCGTCCGGCACGCCAAAGGAGGCCAACTGCTGGAGCGGCGTGGGCGTGCCATAGTACTCAACAATCACCTTGTTGTAGAGACCGGGGTTCGCCCGACCCGTACGGATCGTGGCGAAATCGTCCTTGGCTACCTCAACCGCCTTGTCCATCTTCTCGCCGGCTTCGAGCAAGGTCTCTTCGATCACGGGTTTCTCCTCAGAAAATAGTTGCTGCCCAAAAGCAGGCCGCAGTACACAGTAAAGATCCGCCGTGAGAGGCGGACGGTCCTAGAAATATCCTAGCCCTTGCTAGGGAGTAACCAGGGTTCCCAGCGTTTCGCCGAGGATGGCACGGGTTACGTTGCCCTCGCCTTCCATGCCGAAGACCACCATTGAGAGATTGTTGTCCTTGCACATGGTCATGGCCGTCTGGTCCATGACGCGGATGTCGCGACGCAGGGCGTCGTCGTAGCTGAGGACATCGAGCTTCTCAGCTTCGGGATCCTTCTTGGGATCGGCGGTGTATACGCCGTCCACACCGCTCTTAGCCATGAGGACCACGTCGGCATGGACTTCGAGCGCACGCTGTGCAGCCACGGTATCAGTGGAGAAGTAGGGCAGTCCGGCGCCCGCGCCGAAGATGACAACGCGGCCCTTTTCCATGTGGCGGATGGCCCGGCGGGGAATGTACGCTTCGGCAACCTGGCCCATGGTGATGGCACTCTGCACGCGGGTTTCAACGCCGGCCTGCTCCAGGAAGTCCTGCAGGGCCAGGCAGTTCATGACCGTGCCGAGCATGCCCATGTAGTCCGCGCGGGAACGGTCCATGCCGCTCTGGGACAGCTCTGCGCCGCGGAAGAAGTTACCGCCGCCTACGACGATTGCTACTTCGACGTCGGAGACAGCTGCCGCGATCTGCTTGGCAATGGCCCGGACGGTCTCAGGATCGACGCCGAGCTTGCCGCCACCGATCACCTCACCGGAAAGTTTCAGAAGTACACGTCGGCGGGTCTTCTCGGGCTGGATTGCAGTGTTGACGGTTTCCATGGTGCCTCCCGTTGGTGGACTCTGGCTAGATTATCGTGCTGGGGGTCCGCGCAGGTACTACCCGGACGGGTGCATGAAAAAGGGGCGGCCACCGAAGTGACCACCCCTTTTCATGAATTACTAGTTTCCTACGCGGAAACGGGTTACTGCAGTTGCCTTGACGCCGGCTTCTTCGAGGACCTGTGCAACAGTCTTCTTGGAATCCTTGGCGAATGCCTGGTCAACCAGAACTTCACCCTTGTAGAAGCCCGTCACGCGGCCTTCAACGATCTTCGAAAGAGCAGCTTCGGGCTTGCCTTCAGCCTTGGCAGTCTCTTCGGCGATACGGCGCTCGGACTCGACCAGTTCGGCCGGAACGTCGTCGCGGGTCAAGTAGTTCGGAGCCATGGCTGCAACGTGGACAGCGATGTCGTGTGCGGCGGTGGCAGCAGCTTCGCCTTCACCGTCAACAGCGAACAGGACGCCGACCTGGGCCGGAAGGTCCTTGGACGTCTTGTGCAGGTAAGCGTCAACCGTGGTGCCCTCAACGCGGGAGATGCGACGGACAACAACCTTTTCGCCGAGGACAGCGCCCTCTTCGACAACAACCTCGGACAACGGCTTGCCGTCGACCTCGGTAGCCAGCAGGGTCTCGAGGTCGGCCGCGCCGGACTCGACTGCAACGTTGAGGACCTTGTCAGCCAGCTGGATGAACTTGTCAGCCTTGGCAACGAAGTCGGTCTCGCAGTTGACCTCGATCATTACGCCAACGCCGCCGTTGACCTTGGCAGCAACCAGGCCTTCAGCAGTTGAACGGCCTTCGCGCTTGGTAGCACCCTTGAGGCCCTTGATGCGGATGATCTCGATGGCCTTCTCGGCGTCACCGTTGGCCTCGTCAAGAGCCTTCTTGACGTCCATCATGCCGGCGCCGGTGCGCTCGCGCAGGGCCTTGATGTCAGCAGCAGTGTAGTTCGCCATGTGAACCCCTCTGTCTAGAAATTTGTGTGTTTACGGACTGACAGGACGGCAGCCCACCGTGTGAGCCGCCATCCTGTCAGTTGCCCCCGATGCTTTTTCGGCATCAAGGAAGGTCCAGATTTACTTGGCTGCTTCGGCTTCGCCGGCTGCAGCTTCAGCAACGGGAGCCTCAGCTGCGGGAGCTTCTGCTGCCGGAGCTTCGGTTGCTGCTGCTTCTTCGGCCTTGCTGCCTTCGAGGAGCTCGCGCTCCCACTCAGCCAGCGGCTCTTCCGGAGCTTCGGTGGTGCCGGTTGCGCGCTGGTTGCGGGCGATGAGGCCCTCAGCTACGGCGTCGGCAACAACGCGGGTGAGCAGGTTGACGGAGCGGATGGCGTCGTCGTTACCCGGGATCGGGAAGTCAACTTCATCGGGATCGCAGTTGGTGTCCAGGATGGCAACAACCGGGATGTTCAGCTTCTTGGCTTCGTCAACAGCAAGGTGTTCCTTCTTGGTGTCAACAACCCACAGAACCGAGGGAGCCTTGGTCAGGTTGCGGATACCACCGAGGTTGGACTCAAGCTTGGTGAGTTCGCGCTTGAGGAGCAGGAGCTCCTTCTTGGTGTAAGCGGAGCCGGCGACGTCGTCGAAGTTGATCTCTTCGAGTTCCTTCATGCGCTGGATACGCTTGGCGACGGTCTGGAAGTTGGTGAGCATACCGCCCAACCAACGCTGGTTCACGTAGGGCTGGCCAACGCGGGTAGCCTGCTCGGCAATTGCTTCCTGAGCCTGCTTCTTGGTGCCAACGAACAGGACGGTGCCGCCGTGGGCGACAGTAGCCTTGACGAACTCGTAGGCGCGGTCGATGTAGGACAGCGACTGCTGGAGGTCAATGATGTAGATGCCGTTGCGCTCCGTGAAGATGAAGCGCTTCATCTTCGGGTTCCAACGACGGGTCTGGTGTCCAAAGTGGACGCCGCTGTCAAGCAGCTGGCGCATAGTTACGACGGGCATGCCGACGCTCCTTCCGGCAGGTCATTCATGAGAGAGCCCAGGGGGCTGCTCTTACCCTGCCAATAGTTGACGGTTGTTTAGCCTTTGCCCGGATGGGCGCGGCTCCTGGCATCCATTGCACTTCTCATCCGGCGTGGAACCATAAGGCTTGGCCGGACCGCAAGAGGCACAATCCTCCGCAGCCTGAAGCCACATGGCTTCGCTGGTGGAGGGCTGGATACGCGTAGTCAGCCTGGGGCCCTCACATATCTGAATGAGACATGCTCCTGAACAAGCTTGAGGGCACAGCAAACTGCTCCACCAAGTGTACTACAGCGACCCCACTGGTTTGACCGCATCCGCGGCCGGTTGTCCACATACGGCAGCCCTGGGATCGACCCCGGGCAGACACCGCGGGAGGCTGGGTCCATGGCCCTTGCAAAGTCCCTGATACCCCTGCTCGCTGCCCTGGCAATGACGGCGGGTGCGCTCAGCACATCTGCGCCGGGCGCACCTGATCCGGCCACAGCCCGATGGAGTTGGCCGCTCTCCCCCAAGCCTGCCGTGCTGCGTTTCTTCGATCCACCGGACAAGCCCTGGCTGAGCGGGCATCGAGGCGTGGATTTGGGGCCGGCCCCCGACGACGGAAAGGTCACCGCACCTTCGGATGGCGTGGTGACCTTTGCCGGCGTCGTGGTTGATCGGCCGGTCCTGACCATCGATCATGGCGAGGGCCTCAAGAGCAGCTTCGAACCCGTGGCCAGCGACCTCAAACCCGGAGACGCCGTCCGCAAGGGCCAGGTCGTTGGCACCTTGGAACCTGGACATTGCCGCGGCCCTGCTTGCCTGCACTGGGGTGTTCGCCACGGCGAGGATTATCTCAATCCGCTGGGGTTCGTGGTGGACTTGCGCCCGTCAATCCTGCTGCCGCTCTATTGATGCCCTGCCCGGCATGGACCTGCCCAGCCTGGACCTGCAGTGTTCGCCAGCCCTTTAGACGATGGCCGACACACCCGTAATCGCCCGACCTGTGACCAGGGTGTTGATTTCGTGCGTGCCTTCGTAGGAATAGATGGCCTCGGCATCTGAGAAGATCTTGGCCATACCGTAGTCCGTGACGATCCCATTACCGCCAAGGATGCTGCGGCCCAGGGCAACACTTTCGCGCATGCGGGCGGTCGTGAACGCCTTGGCCAGGGCCGACTGCTCGTCCTTGGCAACTCCGGCGTCTTCGAGCTGGGCCAGGCGGACCATCATGCCCATTGAGGCAACGGTGTTTCCAAGAATCTGGACCAGTTGGTTTTGCACCAGCTGGAAGGCGGCCAGCGGGCGGCCGAATTGCTGACGTTCCACGGCGTAGCTGCGGGCGACGTCAAAAGCTGCCATCTGAAGTCCAACGGCCTGCCACGCGACGGCCAGGCGGGTGACCTTGAGGACCTTGTTCGTGTCACAGAAGCTGTTGCCGTTGGCCAGTTTGAAGAAGTCCGGAACCACCACATTGTCCAGGATAATGTCCGCGTTCTGCACCGTGCGCAGGGAAATCTTGTTCTCGATCTTGGTAGCAGAGAAGCCGGGCAAGGTGGTGTCCACCAGGAATGCCTTGACCTGGTTGTCGTCTACATCCTTGGCATAAATGACCACCCAGTCGGAGAAGGTAGCGTTGCCGATCCAGCGCTTGGCGCCGTTGAGGATCCAGTTACCGCCATCGCGCTTTGCCGTGGTGCGGGTGCCGCCGGCAACGTCGGAGCCACCCAGCGGCTCGGTCAGGCCGAAGGCGCCGATCTTCTTCAGCGAGTAGATGTCCGGGAGCCAGGCATCCTTCTGCTCCTGGGAAGCGAGGGCCTCGATGGAGCCAGTGAAGAGACCGTCGTGGACGCCCATGAAGGTGGCAATGGATGCGTCCGCGCGGGTCACCTCAGCATGGAGCATGCCGGCGAACAGATTGGAGTACCCCTGGCGGCGGACAGGGCTGACGAGGTCCAGTTCACCCAGCTTGGGGATGAGGTCCATGGGAAACTCACCGCGGTTCCAGCAGTCCACAGCGATGGGCTTGACCTCACGGGCAAGAAACTCCCGGACCTCGGCCAGCCGGTCCTGCTCTTTTTCCGTCAGCATCTGCTCGAAGGCGTAGAAGTCGCCGTCGGCGTACGGAAGATTGGCGGCGTCGAATGCAGCGTTGGACATTTTCGCTCCTTCACGGTGGTCACCTGCGACCAAGACTAAGTTACTGATGAGTAACTTACCGTATATAAGGGGGAACGCAAAAGAGCCGCAGCCGGCAATCATTGATTGCCGGCTGCGGCTCCTGCGTGAGATGTAGGGCTACTCGGACTTGAACCGAGGACCTTAGGATTATGAGTCCCGCGCTCTAACCAGCTGAGCTATAGCCCCGTGATACCCGGTCCGGCCGCTGCGGAAACAGCAGAACCGGGCAAAGCACTCCAGCAATTCTAATAGCTGCCGGGGAGTGCTTTTGTCACACCACCTTGTCCTCGTAGGAGGCCCCGCGGTAGAGGTCCTCGAACGTCTGGAGGGTGCCGTTGATGCTGTGCGGCTCCACCATCTCCCGGCTCAGCTTGCCCATGGCTTCCAGCTCATGCTTGGGAAGTTCCACAAGCTTGGTGATCTTGGCTGCGAGTTCATCACTGTTGTTCGGCGTGAAGAGGTAGCCGTTCTCCCCGTCGCGGACCAGGTGCGGCAGTGCCATGGCGTTGGCCAACAGCACGGGAGTGGAGGCAGACATGGCTTCCAGGGTCACCAGGGACTGGAGCTCCGCGGTGCCGGGCATGCAGAAGATATCCGCCTTGATGTAGGCCTCGCGCAAATCGTCGTCGCTCGCCAGCCCGAGGAACCTCACCCGGTCCCCCAGGCCCAGCTTCGCCACCTGCGCCTCAAGGGCAGGACGGACTTCGCCACCGCCCACAATTTCAAGGTGCACGTTCAATTCGCGTGGGGTCTTGGCCACGGCGTCAATGAGGACGTTGACGTGCTTTTCTTCCGCCAAACGTCCGGCAAAGAGCACCGTAGGGTTGGCGTGGGGCTCAATGGTCTCACCGGGCTGGAGCTCGTAGGCGGAGGAGTCAATGCCGTTGGAGAGCGGCAGGACCTTGCGCAGGAACGCATGCTGATGCATGGCCTTGGCAGCAAGTGGCGTGGGCGTGGTGACTACGTCCGCCTGGCCCATGACCTTGCCCATGTCCTTCCAGGAAATACGGCCAACAATATCCTTGAACCATTGCGGGAACGGCAGGAACGGGTTCAGGTTTTCCGGCATGAAGTGGTTGGTGGCAACCACCCGGATGCCGCGCTTCACGGCCTCGTACAGGACGTGTTCGCCAATCATGTAGTGGCTCTGGATGTGGACAACGTCCGGCTGGACTTTGTCGAACAGCAGGCTGATTTCCTTCTTGATTTCCCAAGGGAAGCAAATACGGAAGTACTCATGGGTAAAAACACCGTGGGAACGCAGCCGGTGGACTGTGGCTTCGTCGCGGAACTCCGTGTAGCTCTTGCCCGTGTCCGGTCGGCAGGCCAACACATGGACGTTGTGCCCGCGTGCCGTCATCCCCTTGGCCAGGCGATAGCCGAACTGTGCGGCACCGTTGACGTGCGGCGGATAGGTATCCGCGGCTATCAGAAGGGTAAGGGGCTTGGTGGTGTCGGGAATGGTCACGTGGAGAACTCCTGATGGTCACGGTGCGGACAGTACTGCTTGTGGCACTACTGCGGTGTCGCCGGGTTGCCGGGCCGCTTACAGCGGCGGCGCAAGGTAAAGCTCTGCCCTAGGCCTTCTTGCTGGAAGCCGCCTTCGCGTCCTTCTTGCGTTTGGTGACTTCCGGATGATGCCGGCTCAGGGCAATAACCCCCACGATAGCAAGCGTAGCGGCCACAGCCATGGCGATGGCCATGACGGCGTGGACATCGGGACGAAGCTCACCAAGGATCACAATGCCGATGGCAATGCCCACCATGGGGTCAATAACGGTCAGTCCGGCGATGACCAGGTCCGGTGGGCCCCCTGAGTAGGCGCTCTGCACGAACCAGGAGCCCAGTCCCCCGGCAGCAACGATGGCGATGAGGGTGTACCACTGGACGTTGAGCAGGAACAGGCCGTTGGGATCGAGCAGGTGCTTGCCGATGATCCGGGTCAGCACGGCAACAAAACCGAACAGCACACCAGCCCCGAGGATGTAGACGAAAGCACTCATCCGGTGTTTGAACAGGACGGCCAAAGTTCCGAAGATCCCTACGGCCAACGCCAGCAGCAGGACGATGGTCAGCTCGTCCTCGGCGTTGACGTGGTGGTTCTCCTGGGTGACGAATACTGCCAGCAACACGAACAAGGCAGACCCCGTGACGCAGGCGCTGATGGCCACCACGGTTGCACGGTTGATGCTCAGTCCCTGGTCCTTGGCATTGACCACCGTGGTGATCACCAAGGCAATGGCGCCGATGGGTTGCACCACCGTCAGCGGGGCAGAGACCAGGGCGATGGCATTCATCACCATGCCGAGCGCAAGGAACAACAGCCCAAGCATCCAGCGGGGATTGCGCAGGAGCCGGAGGAAACCGTTGGAGCTCAGCGCCAGGCCACCGGTATCGGCCTTGACTGCGCTGCCCTGCCGTTGGGCGCCGATCGCCAGGAAGAAGGCACCAAGTACCGCCAGAAAAACCGCCAGCCAGACCATCAGCCGCGTCCGCCGTCGTCGTTTTTCAGTTCTTTACCCTTACGCAATATGGCCCAGAAATAGTTGTAGGCCGCAATCCAGTGTCCCAGAAGCCCGAGCCCCAGGAATGTCCAGGCTGCTACAAAGTAGACCTCAGTGAACGGAATGGGCAATTTGGAGAGGACCAGCAGAGGAGTGCCGAGCAGCAACAGTGCCGTACGGATTTTCCCAATGATGCTCACCGGGAGGTCCGGGTGGCTTCGGAAGTAGATCAGTGAAGCGATGGCCAGGATGGCGTCGGGCACCAACAGCGCGGCCAGATACCACCACTGCACGACGCCGGCGATCGCCAACGTGAACGCTACGGCCAGGAGCGCGGCGCGGTCAGCCATGGGATCAAGGATGCGTCCCAGCTTGGAGGTCTGGTCGAAGCGCCGGGCAATGTAGCCATCCACCCAGTCGGTGCTTCCCATGATGACGAGCACCAGCACCGCGAATCCGTACTCCTGCTCGGACAAAACGAGCCACACGAACAACGGGACCCCCATGAAGCGGAGGACCGTGAGGATGTTGGGGACAGTGAAGATGAGGTCATGGTCAACCTGCGGCCGATCAGGATGTGAACCAGCACCGATCAATCTCACCTATGTCCCCCTTCCTCAATGTCAGTGTGTGTAGCCCGGAAAATCTGCCTACTTTTTCAGCAGCTTCCGCAGGGCAACCACAAAGACCACCGCAGCAGTGGCAAACGCGGCGAGATCCTTCCACCTGGCGGCGAGCCGCTCAGTAAGGCCTTCGGGGACGGAATCTTCGAGGGCGGCAAACTTTGCCGCAGCGAACTCCTTGCCCTCAGTGAATTTTCCGTTGGCGCTCTCCAGCAACGCCTGGCCCTGCTTCTTGACGTCCAACTGCTCGCCGAGCTCATCGCGGACGCCGGTCAGGTGCTCACGACGCCTCTTCAGGCGGGAGCGAAGCTCAGCTTCAGTGGGCGCCTTAACAGCGTCGGCTTCCTTGGCAGCTTCCTTCTCAGCCTTCTCGGCCTTGGCCTTCCGGGCAGCTGCTTCCTTTTCAGCCTTGGCGGCCTTGGCTGCGGGCGAATTGGGATCGAGGATGGATTCGTCGAAGTCAGAACCTTCCTTGGCAATTCCAAGATCATGCTTGATGCCCCGAATGGTGTCCTCGGGTACCAAGGGCATGGCCTTCTTGAATTTGGCGATTCCGATCAGGGAGGCAATGGCCACGATGATCAGGAAGAACGCGGCAACAATCAGCGCCGCGAGCCAGCCCGGCATGATGGTTGCCAGGCCCAAAATGGCGGCAACCACAAGGGCGATCACCAAAAGCGAAAGGAAGACAAGGGCCACGCCAAAGAAGGCACCGGCAATGCCCACCTGGGTGGCCTTGCGCTTGAGTTCGACCTTGGCCAAGGCGATTTCGTCGTTGATTTGCCGCGGCGCCAACCGTGCAACGAGCTTGAGGGTCTTCGGCAAAGTACGAATGGCTGGTCCTTGACTGGTCCGGCCGGTGTGACGTCCACTCATGGGTTCCGCCTAACTGCTTTCCTCTGGGCATCGTATGGGGCGACCGCGGAGGGAAATCTTTCACCGCGGACACCTGTCCTCAAAGCTATCATTCAGGTTCCTGCTGAACTTTCGGGACCACACTGCGGCGCGCCCGTCATACGCTGAATAAATATGATCCGGGCCATAGGATAGATGATCGTGACCTCTCCCATTGCTCCGGGCGATTCCCTGAGCCGACGCGAAAAACTTGTCTATATTCTCTTGCTGGGTGCGCTGACTGCGCTGGGTCCCTTTACGATCGACCTCTATCTCCCGGCCTTCCCGGCGCTGGAGGAAAGCTTCGACGTCTCTGCTGCAGCTATCCAGCTCACTTTGACAGGGACCACCGTAGGCTTCGGGCTCGGCCAGTTGGTGGTGGGTCCGTTCAGCGACAAAGTGGGGCGTCGCCTTCCTCTGATCCTCGCCACCGCAGTCCACATCGGTTCGTCCTTCGGTGCCGCGCTGGCAACAGACATCGGGATGCTTTCCCTGTTCCGCGTCCTGATGGGAATCGGCGCGGCCGGTGGTGGCGTGGTGGCCATGGCAATGGTCCGGGACCTCTTCCACGGCTATTCCATGGTCCGCATGTTTTCGCGGATGTCATTGGTCAACGGTTTGGCCCCGATCCTTGCCCCTGTGATCGGATCCCAGCTGCTCCTGGCCTTTCCGTGGCCCGGTATTTTCTACTTCCTGGCCGCCTACGGCTTGTTGGTGATCATTGCTTCCATCTTCTTCATCAAGGAGACGCTGCCCGCTGATCAACGTGGAAAGTCCACCATCACGGTAGGACAGCGCTACAAATCGGTGCTGACGGACCGGATCTTCGTAGGCATGGTGATGGTGGGAAGCCTGAATTTCGGTGGCTTGTTCGCCTATCTGTCCGCCTCGACCTTCCTGTTCCAGGACATTTACGGCTTCTCACCGCAGGAATACGGAATCCTGTTCGGTATCAACTCGCTCGGAATCGTCGCAGGCGTCCAGATCAGTTCGCGCCTGATCCGGCGGGTGGCACCACAATGGATCGTTGCCGGAGCAACGCTGTTCATGCTCTTCACTGCCCTCCTGATCGTGGTGCTTGACCTCCTGCACGTCGGGCTATTGGGCATCCTCATTCCGCTGTGGTTCTATATCTGCGCCACCGGGTTCATGTTCCCCTGCGTCCAGGTCCTCTCACTGGCCAACCACGGTGCCCAGGCCGGCACCGCAGCGTCCCTCCTGGGGGCGTCCCAGTTCATGATGGCCGGAATCGTTCCGCCTGTGGTGGGCTGGTTGGGTGTTGGTTCCGCAGTTCCCATGGGCTCGGTCATGGCTGTCTGCATAGCAGGGGCGATCCTTGCCCTCTGGTTGGTGGTCCGGCCGCGTACCGTGCCCTCCATCCATTAGGCACGCACCCGTAGGCTGAGACCATGACCAAGAAACCGCACCGTAACGGCCGGGGACTCTTCCTCGGCGCCCTGCTGGGTGCCATGGCCGGCGCCCTCATAGGCCGCGCGGCAGGAAGTGCCCTGTTTGGCGCGATTCTGGGTGCCGTCGTCGGCGCAGCTGTGCTGTACAGGGTCAATCCCGGCCCCTGGAAACGGGACTAAGCGCACCGCTCCAACCCGACCCGCCGCCGTCGGGACCTCCCTGCCTCTCCCTTTACGGCGCCCCGCAAGGCAGAATGGGGGCCAGCCGGGGTTACCGGTGCCGGACCGGTGAAGGGGACATCACATGAGCACGGCTATGGCATTAAGGGGCGGTGTCCGCGGCTTGGCGACAGTGCGCCGGCTGCCCCTGACCTTGGGCCTGGCGGCATTGCTGTGGATTTTGGGTGCCTTGACCGGGAGCCTGCTTACCGGTCCCGCTGAAGACCTGCTGGACCAGGTGGGCTTGGGACTGGCCGTGGATCCGGGCCCGTGGTGGTCCATTGTCACCTCTGCGTTCTTCGCCTCTTCCTTGCTGGACTACCTGGCATGCACCGCCGCGATCCTGGTAGGCGTGGGAATTGCCGAGCGCATCATGGGGCCTTGGCCCGCCTTGGCTGCCTTCCTTGCAGGCTCTGCCATGAGCGCCTTGGTCCTTGAGGCACTGGTGACGTTCGGAACCGACGCCAGCGATCAATGGCTCAGCTTCCTCGGTGGCGAATACGTTGTAGGCGCCTATGGCGGTGCTGCTGCAGCACTGGGATGCGCGACGGCGGCACTTGAGGCGCTCTGGCGTCGTCGCCTGAGGACGTGGTTACTGGCCGCCACGTTGATGTTTGCCCTTTTTGTGGGCGTTGCCCAGACCCTGCAGGCATTGGCCGGAGCGGTGATAGGAATCCTGGCGGGTTGGGGTATCCAATCAATGGTGCTGCGCCGCCGGGCGGGTTCGCTGCACTCCTCAAGCCTCCGTGAAACGCGGTTCCTGGTGGGTACCGTGGTGGGTGTCTTCGCGGTGGGGCCTTTGCTTACGCAACTCACCGGCACGTGGGAAATAGGTCCCCTGTCCGTGGTCTCGGAAGTCATGCTGCAAGCCAGTCCCGACGCCGATGAAGTCAAAGAAGCCTGCAATAACGACACCAACTGCGTCACCTTGCAGGGCATCGTGGGCGTGCAGAGCTTCGGGGCAGCAATCCTGACCCTGATACCGGTCCTTTTGCTGCTGGTCTGCGCAGAGGGACTGCGTCGCGGCCGCCGGCTGGCGTACCGACTGACACTGGTGATCCAGGCCTACCTTGCAGCAGTGACAGTGCTGTCAATCATCCAATACGTCACCGACCCCGACGTGAGCCTGGGAGATGACGACTTCGGTTATCTCCTGCTCTACGCCGTTCCGGCATTCCTCGCCCCTGTGATCATCGTGGCGTTGCTGTTGGCCAACCGCCACAAGTTCCAGGTTGAGTCCAGCGACGCCGGCTACCGCCTCCTGGGCAGGACCTCACTGATCCTCGCTGTGGCCGCAATCGTCCTTTACGTCGTGTTTTGGTTCGTGGAAGGAAATCCGGGCCGCTCCACGCTGTGGGACCTCGCCGGCCAACTGACACATATCCTGGTTCCTTTCCCTGTTCCCTTTGTGGTGGCCCTCCCGCAAGGCCTGCTCAGCACCGTGGTGTACGGGCTCGGCGGGGACATCATCTGGCTGTGCATCCTGGTGCTGGTCCTGAACAACTTCCGGCGGTTCAGGCAGCTTGCCAGCGATCCGGCAGCAGACCTGGGCCACACCCGCGAACTGCTCCATGACGGCGGCGGCACGCTGTCCTGGATGGCCTTATGGGACAACAATCAGTACTGGTTCACCCCGGACAGGAAAGCCGGGGTTGCCTACCAAGTCCACAACGGTGTGGCGCTAACCGTCGCTGGCCCGTTCGGCGCCGAGGAACACCACGCGGATGCAGCCACGGGATTCCTGCAGCACTGCACCGGCCTGGGACTTACTCCATGTTTCTATTCAGCCACCGCAGCCTTGGACGGTCCGCTCCTCCCCCGGGGATTCCGCAAGCTGGAAGTCGCGGAAGAGACCCTTCTCAACGTCCAGGCCATGACCTTCAAGGGCAAGGAATGGCAAAACGTACGCACCGCACTGAACCGCGCAGAGAAGCTGTCCATCAAGGACCATTGGTACCCATATCAAGGGATGCCACCGGGGATCAGGGCGCAACTTGCAGAGATCTCCGAGGAATGGGTGGCGGACAAGGCCCTCCCTGAGATGGGCTTTACCTTGGGGGGTTTGGAAGAACTCAAGGATCCTGAAGTCCTGTGCTGCGTGGCAGTGGATGACGAGGGCCTGGTCCACGGAGTGACCAGTTGGTTGCCGGTGTTCCGCAACGGTGTCATCGCCGGCTGGACACTGGACTTCATGCGGCGCCGTACCACTGGCTTCAAAGGCGTCATGGAGTTCCTGATCGCCTCCGCCGTGACCCATTTCAAAGAAGAAGTCCCCCAAATTTCTTTGTCCGGTTCGCCGCTCGCCAACGCCGGGGCCGATGCCGCCGAGGGTGACCGTTCTGCCCTGGACAGGGTCCTGGCACTGCTCGGCAATGCCTTGGAGCCCATGTATGGGTTCAAGTCCCTGGCCGCCTTCAAGTCGCGCTTCCAGCCGGAACACCGGACCTTGTACATGTACTACCAGGACCCCTTGGCCCTGCCTTCCATCGGCATCGCAGTAGGTTCGGCCTATCTTCCGGGCCTCTCCCCCGCGCAAAGTGCAGGCCTCCTGCGCCAGATGGTAGCCAGGGAGCCCGCGGCATGAGGACCAAGAGCTGCTAGCCATGGACGATCTCCTGAAGCTTGAAATCAGCGGGCCGGTGGTCATGACCATTGCCGGGGCGATCGGCGTCGTGTTCTTCCTGGTGCTGTTCCTCAGGCCCTCGGCCCGTTGGGCGCTGACCGCAATCATTGCCATTGTGTCCGCTGCATTGCTGGGATGGTTGACGGTGTGGATCATTGAGGACGTCTTGGACGTCTTCCACGTGGGCCTGACTCCCCGGGTATGGTTCTGGGCCATCTCCTGCTTCGCAGCGCTGGGACTGGCCGTAGTCAGCTTCCGCCATAGCCGTGCTTGGCGGAAAGTGGTGGCTGCGTTCTCCATCCCTGTGTTTCTTCTGGTCGCGGCGCTGGGCATCAACACCGAGTTCGGGCTGAACAAGACGCTGGGCTCGGCCCTGGGGATTTCCACTGAGGGTGCCATTGCGTTGAACAAGCCCAACCCTGATGCGTCCATTCCTGCAGGTCCGCTGTGGCAGAGCTGGAAAGCCCCTGCCGGAATGCCAGCCAAGGGCGAGGTAGGAACCCAGGTGATTCCGGCCACGGCCTCAGGCTTTGACGCCCGGCCGGCCGGCATCTACTTGCCTCCGGCGGCTCTGACGGACAATCCGCCCAGGTTGCCCTTGTTCGTCCTGATGATGGGCCAGCCCGGCCTCCCGGACCCCCAGTATGTCTCGGCGGCCTTGGATGACTTTGCAGCCAGGAACAACGGCCTGGCCCCCATTGCGATCGTCGCGGACCAGATCGGTCCGGATGAGAACGACACCCTCTGCTTGGACACCGCCAAGTACGGCAACGTTGAGAAGTACATCAACGAAGACGTGGTGAACTGGGCCCAAGCCAACCTGAACATCCTTCCCGACAGGGAGCATTGGACCATCGCCGGTTACTCCAACGGCGGCCAATGTGCCATCTCCTTCGCCGTCAAGTACCCCAAAATGTGGGGCAACGTGGTGGACATTTCCGGTGAGGAGTTCCCGGGCGCCGAAGACCCCGCCGGCAACCTTGCAAGCATCTTCGGCGGCAAGCAAGCGGACTACGATGCCCAGAAGCCCATCAACATCATGAAAGGCAAGCAATTTCCGGATACGACAGCCGTTTTCACCGTTGGCTCTGACGATGTGACGTACGTGGCCGCCGCGAAAGCTGTCTCTGCGGCGGCACAGGCTGCAGGGATGACGGTGACCTACTACGAGGTCCCCAACGGCGGACACGTGGGTCTGGCCCTGAACGCGGGCCTGACCAAAGGTTTCGAGGTGCTGTACCCCCGCTTGGGGCTCTCCCGCTAGCGCTTCCCCTGTTGCGCGAGTCATGCCGGCGATAAAGTTGAGATGTGCCCCATTGGCAAGAGCTGCAGCCGTTTCCGGCACCGTGGCAGCGTCGGGATGAACGCATCCTGCCGTTGTGGTGGGACCGTCTGTGCTCAGTGACCAGCCCCCAGTCGGCCGCCCTCTACGCCGCAGGGCTCTTCACGGATGATCGCCGCAGGCCCATTGCCCAGTGGTACAACCCCGAAGCCGACGCAGCCCTGCTGGTTGCGCCGGAGACGTCCCCTGAGTGGCCGGTACAGCGGTTCGGAATCTTCTATGCGCCGCCGGGTGGCGGTTTCAGCCGCGTCTACTCGGCCCCGCATGAATGGCATCCGCGCGAACCGAGGACCCCGCCCACTGAGCAGGATTCATTTCTTGCCGCTGTTGCCGAGGCCGCCCGTTTCCTGCAGGTGGAAATGGATTTCGTCTAGGAAAAGACGAACCCCGCACCGGCATGATGCCGATGCGGGGTTCCGGTGCTCCTCCGACTGGACTTGAACCAGTAACCCTTCGATTAACAGTCGAATGCTCTGCCAATTGAGCTACGGAGGAATGAAGCGGTTATGACTTTAGCAAAGGTTCTACCCGAATGCGAAATCGGCTCCCCATACCCCGTGGGGGTATAAAAATACCCCCGTCCCGGAGACCGGAACGGGGGTATTGTGCGCTCCTCCGACTGGACTTGAACCAGTAACCCTTCGATTAACAGTCGAATGCTCTGCCAATTGAGCTACGGAGGAATGAAGCGGTTACTAGCTTAACAGGGCCCCGCCGGAAAACGAAATCGGGGTTCTCAGCCGTCCGAACGCAGCGCCCGGCGCTCCATTTCCAGTTGCATCAGCTCGCGGTTCAGCCGCTGGAATTCCTCCGGATTGGCTCCTGCGTCCAGGCGCTGCAATTGGCCCATCTTGTCTGCTTTGATACGGGTGATCTGCAGTTCAAACAGGCGGGCCAGGATGTCTCGGCAATACCTCTGCATGGCCTCCGGGGTACTGGCGGGCAGGGGGGTCACTGCAAGCTCGGAGACCAAGGCACGCAGGGGTTCGGGAACCTCCTGGCGGACCTGCTCCACCCAAGCCACCGGATCAGCCGCGTGGGCGAGTCCCGCAGCCCGCACGGCCGTGTGGACGGCGGCGTAGGCAGGGGTGGCAAAGTGCGAGGCCTCGAAACGCTCCCATGCTCCCCCACCCAGCACGCCTGGCTCCTGGAGCACAACCTCCAGCGCCTGGCGTTCCATCCCTGCGATGGGATCCCGGGGATCGGGCCGTTGAAAGACAGGACCGCCCGACGGCGGTGCTGCCGCGGACTGCTCAGCTGCACCTGCCGGTGCTGGCGCACCGGCTCCGGAAGAGACACGCTTGGCGGCGGCGCCAACAAACCGGCTGACTTCTTCTATGGGCATGCCCAGCCATCCTGCAAGTTCCCGGGTATAACCGGGCCTGGCAGCGGAATCCCTGATCTGGGCCACCACGGGAGCGGCTTCACGCAGTGCCGCAACGCGGCCTTCCACGGTGTCCAGGTTGTGCCTGCGCAGCGAGGCCCGGATAGCGAACTCAAAGAGTGGTTTCCGCGTGCTGATGAGATCGCGCACCGCGGCGTCGCCCTTGAGTTGGCGAAGATCACAGGGATCAGCACCCGTGGGCTCCACGGCAACGTAGGTCTGGGCCTGAAAGCGCTGGTCTTCTTCAAAAGCCCTCAGGGCAGCCTTCTGGCCTGCGGCGTCACCGTCGAAGGTGAAGATGACCTCGCCGCCGCTGCCATCGTCCGACAACAGCCGCCGGGCCACCTTGATGTGTTCGGTCCCGAAGGCAGTACCGCAGGTGGCTACCGCCGTCGCGACTCCTGCAAGGTGGCAGGCCATGACGTCCGTGTACCCCTCCACCACCACCAGTTGCCGCTCCTTGGCGATATTCCGCTTGGCGATGTCGATCCCGTAGAGGACCTGCGATTTCTTGTAGAGCGTGGTCTCCGGGGTGTTGAGGTATTTGGGTCCTTGATCGTCCTCGTAGAGCTTGCGGGCGCCGAACCCGATGGTGTCCCCCGCGATGTCCCTGATGGGCCAGATCAGCCTGCCGCGGAAGCGATCATAGATGCCCCGGTTTCCTTCCGAGAACATCCCGGTGAGTTTCAACTCGGCATCGGTGAATCCGCGCCCACGGAGGTGCTTGAGCAACGCGTCCCATCCTTGGGGTGCGTATCCCACGCCAAAGTGTTCGGCGGCGGCGCGGTCGAAACCACGGCCATCGAGGAAGTTCCGCCCCTCGGCGGCGCCGGGGGTCAGGAGCTGGGCGCGGAAGAACTCGTCGGCTATTTTGTGGGCGTCCAGCAGGCGTTGGCGTTTACCCACTTCTTCACGGCTGGGACCGGTGCCGCCGTCCTCGTAACGAAGCTCGTAGCCGATCCTGGCCGCCAGTTTCTCCACGGCCTCGTGGAAGGAACTGTGGTCCATCTTCTGGACGAAGGAGATGGCGTCGCCGTCCTCGCCGCAGCCGAAGCAGTGGTACCGGCCTACTTGCGGGCGGACGGTGAAGGAGGGCGAGCGTTCGTCATGGAAGGGGCAAAGGCCCTTGAAACTGCCCAGCCCGGCACCCTTGAGCGTGACGTAACCGTCAACGACTTCCTTGATATCCGTGCGCTGGCGTACTTCATCGATATCTTCACGTTTGATCAGGCCAGCCACGTGACCATCCTAGTCGCTTGCCCCAAGGGTCCCCGCCGTTGACGGAAACGGCCCAGCAGTTACCAGAGCGAGGGAAGACTGCCCACAAGCCGCTCGTACATTGCCAACGCGGAGACGTCCGTCAGCGAGGCAACCTGGTCGATCACCACTCGAAGCCGGGCACCGTCGTCGACGGCGTCACGCCAGTCAGCGGCGAACATCGGCTCCAGGTGACGGTCGCCGGTGGCATTCAGAACACCCACCAGCGCGTGCAGCACTTCGCGCTGGCGCTCGTACACCGGCTGGCGGTGGTCCGTGGAAATCACGAAGGTGGTGGCCAAACCCTTGAGGACGGCGATTTCGGCGACGGTGTCCGCGGGGACCATGAGCTCAGCGTCGTAACGGGTCAGGTTGGCCGGGCCGAAGTGAGCACGTGTTGTTTCCATGGCGCTCTGGCAGAACCGGCCGATCAACTGGCTGGTCATGTCCTTCAACGCAGCCATGGATTTTCGGCTGCCGTCAGCTTCGCAGACCCAAACCTTGGTGGCCTCCAGCCGGGCCAGGGCGGCGTCAATTTCAGCGGGGTCGTTGTGGGGCAAGTACCACTGCTTGGTGTAGCCCACCACACGCGCCCGGTGGTCCGGATTTTCCATCCATTTGAGCTGGAAATGGCCGGCAACAATCGCATCTTCAACGTCATGGACGGAGTAGGAGATATCGTCGGCGAGGTCCATCACCTGGGCCTCAATGCAGGATCGGTTGCCCGGAGCGCCTTCCCGGAGCCATTCGAACACCGGAAGATCGTCTTCGTACGCCCCGAACTTGCTGGTGCGGTGGCCGTGGATGACAGGGGCGTCGACGGCGGACCATGGGTATTTGGAGGCGGCGTCCAGGCTGGCACGGGTCAGGTTGAGGCCTGCCGGCCTGCCGTCCTCGCTGAGGACTTTGGGTTCGAGCCGGGTCAGCAGGCGCAGTGTTTGTGCATTGCCTTCGAATCCGCCGATGGTGTGCGCAACTTCATTCAGTGCGGACTCGCCGTTGTGCCCGAAGGGCGGATGTCCAAGATCGTGGCTCAGGCAGGCAGTGTCCACGACGTCGGGATCGCAACCCAGCGAGCGGCCCAGTTCGCGGCCCACCTGGGCCACCTCGAGGCTGTGCGTGAGCCGGGTGCGGACAAAGTCGTCCGTGTCCGGTGCAACTACCTGTGTTTTCGCACCGAGCCTGCGCAGGGCCGAGGAGTGCAGGACCCTGGCACGGTCCCGTTCAAAATCCGAGCGATAGTTGCTCTTGCGCGGCTCTTCGACCCACCGCGCGGAATCTGCCTCGGCGTAACCGGGAATGGCCAGCACAAAATCGTGGGCCGTCCCGTCGTGGCCAAGTATCGCTTCGGTTCCCATGGGTATCTGCCTCCTTCAAGCGCCGGGGTGTGGAGCTTCTTGAGTCAGTCTTACACGTGTGAGGCTAGCCGCCCGAAACGTCCAGCTCTGCGGCCGAGATATCCGCGCTCTGTTCAGCGTTCAGCTGACGGCTGACCAGCCAGTCTTTGGGCAAGGCAGGCTTCTTGGGCGAACCGGCACGGCCGCGGGGACCCTCGGAATCCACTCCGGGGTACGGCGAATCCATGTCCAGCTCGTCCAGGTATTCGCGCAGCACCTCAAGAGTGGGGACGGTGGCCAGCTTGGCGCGAAGCTCGCCGCCCACTACGTAGCCTTTGAAGTACCAGGCCATGTGCTTGCGGATTTCGCGGAGCGCCTTGTATTCGTCGTTTCCGAACGTCTCCACCATCAGCTCAGCGTGGCGGTATACGCCTTCTGCCACTTCACGCAGTCCTGGGCGGTGCCGCTGGTCGCTGCCCTCGAAGGCAGCCTGCAGGTCACCGAACAGCCAAGGCCTGCCTTGGCAACCACGGCCCACTACTACGCCGTCCACGCCGGTTTCCCGGACCATGCGGACTGCGTCCTCAGCGGACCAAATATCGCCATTGCCCAGCACCGGGATATCCGGCAGGGCTTCACGGAGGCGGGCGATGGCGGACCAGTCGGCCTGGCCGGAATAGAACTGGGCTGCTGTCCGGCCGTGAAGCGCGACGGCGGCCACACCGGCGTCGCGGGCAATGCGACCGGCGTCGAGGTAGGTCAGGTGGTCCTCGTCGATGCCCTTGCGCATCTTGATGGTCAGGGGAATATCACCCTTGGAGGCTTCCTTGACCGCTGTGTTCACGATGGAGGTGAAGAGGTCGATCTTCCACGGCAGGGCCGAGCCGCCGCCACGCCGGGTGACCTTGGGCACGGGGCAGCCGAAGTTGAGGTCGATGTGATCCGCGCGGTCCTCTTCCACCAGCATCCGGACTGCGGCGCCTACGGTCACCGGGTCCACGCCGTAGAGCTGCACGGAACGGACTTTCTCGTCCTCGTCGTGCGAGATGATGCGCAGGGACTCCGGCGTGCGCTCCACCAGGGCGCGCGAAGTCACCATCTCGGCCACATACATGCCGCCACCGTATTCACGGCAGAGCCTGCGGAAGGCGGAGTTGGTGATGCCGGCCATCGGGGCAAGGATTACCGGGGTGTCCACGGTGATCCCACCGAGCTTCAACGGAGGGAGCTCGAGCTTTGGTGCGGGGGGCGTTGCTACAACAGTCACCTATCCATTGTTGCAAAGATGGGCAAATCGGCGGACAGCCTGCCCCGAACCCTGCCCTGTTCGACCACGCGTGCGTAGTACGGCGGGAGTGGCGAACAAGAGCAGGGCCCGGGCTTAGGTGGCGTCGTTCGTGTCTCCGCGCCGCTCCGCTTCCCGTTGGGCGCGGCGGCTCCCCGGCTGCGCCGGCTTGCCGGAAGCGTCAAGGTGCTCACCGGCGTCGTGGTCTGCTTGCGGACCGGAACCCACGACGGCGGCAGCGGCCGCCAGCGAACCGGTGTCCTTAAGCTCATCTGCAGTGACGGCGGGGCCGCCAGCTGCAGTGAGTCGCTTCATGCCCGTGGCCTTGACCACCAGGACGGCGATCAGTGTGGTGACCGGGATGGCGAGAACCAGGCCAATGGAGCCCACCAGGGTCCGGATGACTTCCTCGGACAGTTCGGCGCTGGTCAGCGCCTCGGCCAGCGGGCGGTCATAGAGCATCACGATGATGAGGATGGGAAGCGCGGCACCGGCATAGGCAAAAGCGATGGTGTACACGGTGGAGGCGATGTGGTCCCGACCAATCCGCATGGCTGAGGTGAACAGCTTGCGCGCAGTGGTGTTGGGGGCGAGTTCGTAGAGTTCCCACACCGCGGAGGACTGTGTGATGGTGACGTCGTTCAGCACGCCAAGCCCGGAGATGATGAGGCCGCAGAGGATGATCCCGGAAATCGAGATCTGGGGTGACATGTTCACCAGCGTGGAGGCGTCGTGGTTTCCCACACCGGCCAGGTTGGCGGCGTCGGTAGCCCAGGCCGCCAGCAGCGCGGTAATACTGAGCCCAAAGATAGTGCCCAGCAGCGCCGTGGATGTTCGCGCCGAGAATCCGTGGGCAAAGTACAGGACCCCGATCATGATCACCGTGGAACCCACCAAAGCCAGCAGCAGCGGCGGTTTGCCTTCCACCAATCCCGGGAGGATGAAGCTCACCAGGACGAAGTAGGCGCCCACCAAACCAAGCAAGGCCCTGAAGCCCCGCCAGCGTGCCACCGCAATGACCACCGCCGCGTACAAGACGGCCAGGATGGCGATGGGGATGCTGCGGACGAAGTCAACGAAGACGTAGGCCGGAGCGCCGCTGCCGGCAGCCGTGCCCTGAACCGCGGAGAGGTTGAGGTACCGGATGGAGTCCCCCACGTCCACGCCGTGGGACATGGCGACATCAGGGTTGATGACCACCTTGACGACGTCGCCGCCCTTGTCCGGCTCCGTAAAGGCGAAAGTGCACTGCGACCCGCCTTGGTTGGGATCGGTTTGGCCGGAACCGGACTGGTCGGTGGACTGTCCGGTGTTGCTCTGGCCTGTGCCCGCCTGCCCCGTTTGCGTGCAGCTTTCCACCACCACGCTCTGGATCCGGCCGGTATCGAACGTCACCCCGGGAGCAGCCTGGTAGGGGCTGGAGAAGGTGATTCCTTCCCGGCTGCCCGAGGGCCACATGACCATCATGGCCACGAGCGTCAGGACCCCCAGCGGAACCAGGATGGCCGCCAGAATCCAGTTGGCCCTCTTCCGCGAGGCAAGGGCCTGCGGCGTTGGCTCGGAACTTTCAGATTGTCCGTGGGAGTGACCGTGGCCCATCAGCTGCAAAACCTCATGCCCTTAACCCTACGCGGGACCTTGCCCACCACAGGCTTCGGCCATTAAAAGCGAAGATCCCGTGCCGCCCGCAGGACGCGGGCAGCACGGGATCTCCCAGAGCAGAAGCAGCCAGACGCTATAGCAACGATCAGTCGCTGACGATCAGAGTGTCCGCGCCCCTGACATGGGCCTTGCCGGACTCCAGCAACGGCTCCAGAACTGTGCGCAGGGCGGTCATGGACTCGTCCACTTCCAGCAACACAGGGTGCTGGTAAGCGATGAGTGCCAAAAGGTCCCGCACCGCAGCAGCTGCATCCTCGGGCGACAACCGGGGATCGTGTCCAAGGAACACGTCCGAAGGCTCCTCGGAGTTGCCCTGGGCGTAGCTGATGGCAAAAGCCTGGATCTTTCCCTTGCGGCTCGCCGGTATGCCCTGGCCGAAAGCGCTGGCCTTGGGGGCGCGCAGGACGATTGCCCCGTGGGCGCCGGTCAGGTCATGCAGGAACAAACGCTGCACAGTGGCAATGCTGAGTTCTCCGGGGCTGTCCCAGTGATGCACGTGGGAGTAGTACGCGCCGACCACCTCGCTCAGCTCCACCGAACCGGTGGCCAGGTCCTCCACGCGCTCCGAAGCGGCTTCCTCCGAACCGTCACCGAATCGCGGCAAGGACAGCGGTTCCGGCTTCACTACCACCAGCTGGGAACGCTGAATGGGTGTCAACCCCGCCGCTGCGGCAAAGGCAGCACCGGCAGTATCCGGCTCCACCTTGCTGCGCAGCTTCGAGACGCCCGACGGCGAGTTCCCGGCTTCCCGGCGCAGCATGGTCAGGAGGGTGGCACCGACGCCCTCACGGCGGTGATCCTTGGCAACCTCAATGTACGCCCAGAGTCGCTCCGGGTGCAGGGAGGCCTCGTGGACCACGCCGGCAGCGACGGGAATACGCACACCGTCCACCACGTCCTCAGCCACGATGCAGCGGCGCCAGGGCTGATTGCCGGACGGCGCCAGGGCTGCACGGAACTGCTCAGCGGGAAGGGTCTCCGGGCCACCCCAGATTTCCAGGAGGGCGAGGTCGTCGCCCTCCTTCCATTCGCGGTATTCCAGTGCCACGGCTAGGCGCCGATCAGGCGTACTGCCAGGTAGCCCTCAACCTTGTCCAAGGACACACGTTCCTGGCTCATGGTGTCGCGCTCGCGGATGGTGACGGCCTGGTCTTCCAAGGTGTCGAAGTCCACAGTGATGCAGAACGGGGTACCGATTTCGTCCTGCCGGCGGTAGCGGCGGCCGATTGCGCCGGCGTCGTCGAAGTCGATGTTCCAGTTCTTGCGCAGCTGGGCTCCCAGGGCCTTGGCCTTTGGAGACAGGTCCTCGTTGCGGCTCAGCGGCAGGACGGCGGCCTTGACCGGGGCCAGGCGCGGATCCAGCTTCAGCACTGTGCGGACATCGACGCCGCCCTTGGCGTTGGGTGCCTCGTCCTCGGTGTACGCATCGATCAGGAAGGCCATGAAGGAGCGGGTCAAGCCGGCGGCCGGCTCGATCACGTACGGCGTGTAGCGCTCGTTGGTGGCCTGGTTGAAGTAGCTCAGGTCCGTGCCGGAAGCCTTGGCATGGGTGGAGAGGTCGAAGTCGGTGCGGTTGGCGATGCCTTCGAGCTCGCCCCACTCGGAGCCCTGGAAACCGAAGCGGTACTCGATGTCCGTGGTGCCCTTGGAGTAGTGGCTGAGCTTCTCCAGCGGGTGTTCGAAGAAGCGGAGGTTGTCCTCACGGATGCCCAGGTCCGTGTACCAGGACATGCGTTCCTTCATCCAGTACTGGTGCCATTCTTCATCGGTGCCGGGCTCGACGAAGAATTCCATCTCCATCTGCTCGAATTCGCGGGTACGGAAGATGAAGTTGCCCGGCGTGATCTCGTTACGGAACGACTTGCCGATCTGGCCGATGCCGAACGGCGGCTTCTTACGGGACGTGGTGAGCACGTTGTTGAAGTTCACAAAGATGCCCTGGGCAGTTTCCGGGCGGAGGTAGTGCATGCCCTCTTCGCTGGCCACCGGGCCGAGGAAGGTCTTGAGCAGGCCGGAGAATTCCTGGGGCTCGGTCCACTGCCCACGGGTGCCGCAGTTTGCACAAACGATGTCCGCCAAGCCATTTTCCGCCGGGCGGCCCTTCTTTTCCTCGTACTCTTCTTCGAGGTGGTCTGCGCGGTAGCGCTTGTGGCAGGACAGGCATTCGACCAACGGGTCGGAGAAGACCTCAACGTGGCCGGAGGCTTCCCATACCTGGCGGGGAAGGATTACGGAGGAGTCCAGGCCTACAACGTCCTCACGGCCGCGGACCATGCTCTGCCACCACTGGCGCTTGATGTTTTCCTTCAGTTCGGCGCCGAGGGGACCGTAGTCCCACGCCGAACGGGAGCCACCATAGATTTCACCGGCCTGAAAGACAAAGCCCCTCCGCTTGGAGAGGGAAATGACCTGGTCAAGGACGGATTTTGCTGCCATGGGTAACTCCATTTGTTCTACAGGGCCGCTGGGTGCGGTCCGCGGTGGTGTGCCCCGGAATCCGGACGAGGTTGTCCGGCGGGGTGCTGGGGGAAAGTGTGTTGGTTCCTACCCTACCGGCCTTTGGCAGGGCCTCTTGGTGCGAATGCTCCCTTGGGCCACGGCAACGTAGCCACGATGATCGCGGCGAGTGTCAGGACCGTACCCAACACCGTGGGCAAGGCGACCACCGCACCGGGACTGGGGATCACGACGTCGAGCACCAACGATCCCACCAGCTGCCCGGCAATCATGCCCAGGCCGGTAATCAGTACGCCCAGGCTCCTGACCAGGAGGGCAGCGAGCCCGATGAAGAGACAGCCCATAGGCCCGCCGAGGTAGTACCACCACTCGGCAGGCAGCGGGTTGCCGGGTCCGGCGACGGCCAGCTTGATGAGCCATGCGATCCACAGGATGGCTGAACCGGCAATGAAATTGACCAAGGTAGCTGCGATGGGCGTGCCGTAATGGACTGTGGCGGTCCCGTTCATGGCCTGTTGGAAACTCATGAAGAAACCGGCGGCCAGCGGCAGGAGGACCGGCAGCAGTAGCGAGGCAATGTCCGCGTCGCCGCTGAACCGGGGAGACACAGCCCACGCCACGGCTGCCACAGTCAGGACGCTGCCGATGACCCGGACTCCCGTGATGGCGCGTTTGCCGCCGGGACCAATGCCCATCCGGTCCACCAGCAGTCCGCTCAACGTCTGCCCCGTCACCGCAGCCACCGTGAACAGGGCGACACCAAGCAGTGCCACCGTGAACGATTGCGCGAAAACGAACAGTGCCCCGATGGCACCGGCCATGACGTAGAAACGCGGAAAGCTGCGGTTCCGGACAGCGGGGATGATGCGCTGAAGGCCCGATCTGCCCCTGGGCGTCGCGAATGAGATGGCGGTAATCAGCAGCAGTCCTGTGGTGAAGCTCACCACGGCAGCTGCGATGCCGTCCTCCAACCGGGCACCGAGGGCTCCATTGATCCTTCCCTGAAGCGGGATCACCAAGCCTGTTGCTACTGCAATGGGGAGGCCAACGGCCAGCGGAAGGGTGGGACGGGGAGAAGGCTGCGGCACCGTCACCACACTACTTCAGGCATCATTGCAGTATGAGCACTCCGGAAATTGAAGAAATCCCCATCCGCGACGACATGATCCGCCTTGGCCAGCTCCTGAAGCTTGCCAACCTCGTGGAGGACGGAGTGGAGGCCGCGGAGCTCATCAAGAACGGCCTGGTCAAGGTCAATGGCGGGATCGATGACCGCAGGGGCCGCCAACTCCATGTTGGCGACACCGTAACGGTCAACGGCCAGACAGTCCGGATCACTGCCGCCTGACCCCCTGGTTTTTGTACAGATAACGCCCTTTTGAATGACTTTTAGGGGCGTTATCTGTCCAAAAACTGCGTCAGTCAGTCAGGACTTTGTGGGTCAGGAATTCGCCCACGTGGCCGATCTCCTGCTGGTTGATGCCGTGCCACATTCCTGTGTAGAGCACTTTGGTCAGGTCAACGTGCTTGCGCACCCAGCCCATGGTGTATTCGATCTTGTCCTGGGTGATGACGGGATCCTGCTGGTCCCGTCCCCAGAACATGGGCAGCGAGCCGTCCAGCTCGTGGTCCCGGAAGGCGGCGTCAGCGCCGGCGTCGATCACGAAGCCTGACAGCCCGACGACGGCGGCGAAGTCCGCGGGACGGTAGCGGAGCATGGTGGTGGCCATCGCCATGCCCATGGAGAAGCCCAGCAACGTCACCGAGGAGTGGTTTGCCTTGACCGTGTCCAGCCATTCAAGGGCATACTCGGCAGCCTGCTTCACAGCTTCCAGCGAGTAATCGATGGAAGCTGTCAGCGGGAACCAGGTGAAGCCCGGCCCCATGGGCATCGGCGCACGGAGGGCTGCCACCACAAACCCGTCCGGCAACAGTCCTGCGAGGCTGAAGAGATCGTCCTCTTTGGAGCCATAGCCGTGCAGAAGCACCAGGAGGGGCTTGCCTGCGCGCTCGGCTTCGTCATGGGACCACAGGACAACAGGGGCGGGAAATGCGGGAGCTTCAGTCATGGGTCCATTCTTGCAGTTACCCACAAGTAACAACCTACGGTGGCGTAGGGTCGAGGTCACGGGGCAGGATATGAGCGTGAGTGAGAACAATCCTTTACTGAAGCCCGGCGAGCCGGTTCAAAAGCACCCCTGGACCCGTTACGTAGCACTGGGTGACTCCTTTACCGAGGGCATCGGCGACCCCGAACCCCGGAACCCCGGCGGGAACCGTGGGTGGGCGGATCGGGTTGCAGAGGAGCTGGGCCGCAGCCAGGAAGACTTCGCATACGCCAACCTCGCCATCCGCGGCAGACTGCTGCAACAGATCATCGATGAACAAGTCGGCCCCTGCCTGGAATTGCAGCCTGACCTTGTCTCCATTTCCGCTGGCGGAAACGACCTCATCCGGCCAGGCGGCGATCCCGACCTCCTGGCCGAAAAACTCGATGCCGCCGTCGCTGAGCTAAGTTCCGGCGGCGCCAGTGTGGTCCTGTTCAACGGTCCGGACACCGCAGCTTCGGTGCTGGGGCGGATCCGCGGCAAGGTGGCCATTTACAACGAGAACCTTAGGACAGTGGCGGCACGGCACGACGCCGTCATTGCGGACATGTGGTCCTTGCGGCAGTTGGCAGATCCTCAGATGTGGGATGCGGACCGCCTCCATTTCTCGCCGCTGGGCCACCACACCATCGCCATGATGGTCCTGGACTCCCTCAACGTCCAGCACACCCTTGAGCCGCTGATGCCTAAGTCCCTTCCCCCGCGGACATGGCGCGAGGCCCGCTCATCGGACCTCGTCTGGGCCCGCGAGTACTTTGTCCCGTGGGTCATCCGGCGACTCCGGCACCAGTCCTCCGGTGACGGTATTACCGCAAAGCGCCCGACGCCGGGTCCCGTCTTCGGGCCAAGCGGTACCTTGCTGCCGCGGCGCTGACGTGACGGCCCTGGCTGACGGCCCAGGCGTGACCGCCGAGACCATTCGCAGCATTCGGCTACGGCGGCAGCAACTGCGGCCTCCCTGCGCCGAAAGCCCCGGGGAAGTGGTCCGGAATCTCCTTGCCGTCCAGTCACAAGAATTTCCCTATGCCCGGTGGACCGTTGCACAAAGGACACCTGCTTCCACTTCCCCGGACGTGGAACAGGCCGTCGCCGAGGGAACCATCCTGCGAACCCACATCCTCCGGCCCACCTGGCACTTTGTGCACCGGGACGATCTTGGCTGGCTGATGGGGCTCTCCGCGGACCGTCTCCATCAGGGAAACAAAGGCATGTACCGCCAAACAGGGATCGATGAGGACTCCGCCGGCCGAAGCGGCCTTATCCTTGCTGCAGCCGTTGCAGATGGAGCCCATAAGACCCGCGAGGAATTGGCCGAAGTCTTGGGAAAGTCCGGCTTTCCCAGCAAGGGCCTGGGTTTCATTTACCACCTCATGCACGCCGAAATCAGCCGCATCCTGGTGAGCGGCAGCCCCATCCGATCCGCCGGGGGCGCGCTGAAGCAGACGTACGCCCTCTTCGAGGAGCGTGTGCCGGGTTTCCTTCCTGCGCCGTTGACCGTGGAGGACCGGGAGCGGGCCCTGGGAACCTTGGTGCTCCGCTACTTCGGCAGCCGGGGACCGGCCACCATCAAGGACTGCTCCGCATGGTCCGGACTGACCATGAAGGACGTAAAACTGGGCCTCCACGTGACTGAGGAACTTTCGCCCGGCGCCCTGGCTTCGGTAACCCTGGACGGTTTCGAGTTTTACCTGGCCACGGAAGACGTCGGCGAGCTCACCCTTGGAAGGCGCACGACACCTCCGGATGACGCAGGACTCCCCCGGATTGACCTCCTCCAGTGCTATGACGAATACGTCATGGGCTATTCCCAGTCCCGGCATTACCTGGGCGGGACAGCGCCATACTTCCCCGAGGACAACGGGCCCATGCATGTGGTCCTGATGAACGGCAGGTTGGCCGGATGGTGGCGCCATGGCTTTTCCGGCGGAACCTGCCAGCTGGACGTCCGGATGAACCGTCCTCCAAGCCCTTCCGAGCAGGAGGCCCTGGACGCGGAAGTGGCACGCTACGGCCGGTTCCTGGGTATGGAGGCCCGGCTTCTCTGAGCCGTTCGGCGCAGGGAAGGGAGCTCTTGCCGGCAGAATCCGGGCTAGCTGGCAGGACTAAGCTGGGATAAGACCTAGGAGGCCTGCACTGTGAACAATCTGATCTTCTGGATCATCGTCTGCTCGTGGCTGATTCCGCTCGGGATCCGCATGTACAACCGCTCCCGCGCACGCCGGATCCAGCAAGGAACCTTCCGCGAGCCCGGCTACCCGCCGCAGAACCTGCCCGGCCCGGGCTTCCCGCCACAGCAGAACTACCCCGGCCAGCCCTACCCCGCGGAAAGTTACCCGCAGCAGAACTACCCGGGCCATCCGTCCGAGCCGTCCGTCATCCGCCCGGCGGAACCGGCACCGCAGGAGGGGTCGTCGTCGGGGGCTTCATCCCCCGCACCGTTCCCGTCTACCAGCGGATCGCCGCAAGGCTACCGTGCCCGCAAACTGGCAGAGCTGGATGAGAAATTCAGCAACGGCGAGATCGCCATGGAGGATTACATGAAGCAGCGCGGCGAGATCATGAACGGCTAGCCCACCGGGATGCCAAGGCAGCCTGCAGGCTAGGCGAAGAAGGCCTCGCGCAGCTGGGGAGAGAGCTGCCCGATTTCAGTGAGGAAGCCGTCGTGGCCGATCGGAGCCTCAATGACGTGGACCGGAACATCACCGGGCAGGGCTGCCGCCAATTCCCGGGATTGCGCCGGGAAGTACAGCCTGTCGCTGTCCACTGCGGCCACGAAGAAATCGGCGGTGGTCCTGGACAATGCCGCCTCCAACGATCCCCGTCCACGGGCGACGTCGTGGGACATCAGGGCTTCGGTGATGGCGATGTAGCTGTTGGCGTCAAAGCGGCGGACGAGCTTTGTCCCTTGGTGATCCAGATAGCTCTCCACCTGGTACCGGCCACGCTCCCCGAGCACCTGGGCAGCCAGCGGCGTCTCCTGGTGCTGGGCTTCCCGACCGAAGCGGAAATCCAATTCCAGCGCCGATCGATACGTGATGTGGGCGATCCGCCGCGCCAAGGCGAGCCCGTGTTCAGGGGCATTGCCTGCGTAGTAGTCGCCGTTGTTGAAGTTTGGGTCCTGGCGGATGGCCAGTGTTTGGGCCTGAGCGAAAGCGATCTGCTCGGCGGTGCTGTAGGCGCCTACTGAAATCACGGCGCAGCGTTTGACGCGCTCGGGGAACGTCACAGCCCATTCAAGGGCGCGGGCACCGCCCATGGAGCCACCCAGGACGGCGTGCCAGGCCTCGATTCCCAGTGCATCGGCAAGGCGTGCCTCTGCCACGGTGCTGTCGCGCAGGGTGACCAGCGGGAAACGTGAGCCCCACGGCCGGCCGTCGGGTGCTTCCGAAGAAGGCCCCGTGCTTCCGTAGCACCCTCCCACAATATTGATGGAGATCACGAAGAACTTGTCGGTGTCGATCGTGGCGCCAGGGCCCACCAGCTGCTCCCACCAGCCTTCCTCATCCGTGGCTCCGCGGGCTACGTGGGTACTGCCTGTGAGCGCATGCTGGATGAGCACGGCGTTCGAGGCGTCCGCGTTGAGCTGCCCCCAGGTTTCGTACGCCAGGACGACGTCAGGAAGGAACCCGCCGGCTTCAAGTTCCAACGGCCCGATGCCGGCGTACTTGACGGTCCCGTCTTCTTCTCCGGATTTAGGAAGGGCTGTAGCAGTAATGGTCATTCCTTTGACACCTTAACCTCGCGCTTGCCCGTCGCCTTGCGTGCGAACAGGCCAGGTCTTCACCCGGGGCACCCCACCGCGGAGGAGGGTTGCCGGCCAGCAAGCCGGGGCTATGTGCTGGCACTCATGACCTAATACGAAGAGTCTAGGAAATACAGGGCGGTTCTGGCGAAGAATGTGACAACAGTGTGACGGTTTTTGGCGGCATCGTTCGCCGAACAGCACCCTGGAATGCCGCCCGGCGAACAATTGACGGCCGGACGGCCCTCCACAGGAGTGCGGCGTCAGGCCCCCTTGGCGGCCCGGAACCCGGCTTCAAGGTCCGCGATGATGTCATCCACGTGTTCGATGCCCACGGACAAGCGCACCAAGCCCGGGTTCACGCCTGCAGCGACCTGCTGCTCCACTGTCAGCTGGCTGTGCGTGGTGGAGGCCGGGTGGATGACCAGCGAGCGGACGTCGCCGATGTTGGCAACATGCGAGTGCAATTCCAGACCATCCACGAACCGCTTGCCTGCTTCGACACCGCCCTTGATGTTGAAAGCAACAATGGCGCCGGTGCCTTGGGGACCGTACTTCCGTCCCCGGTCATACCAAGGGCTGGAAGGAAGGCCGGCATAGGCGACCGATTCGACGTCGTCGTGGCTTTCGAGCCACTCGGCCACCTTGGTGGCGTTGGCGACATGGCGCTCCACCCGCAGGCTCAGCGTCTCCAGGCCCTGGGCAATCAGGAAGGCATTGAACGGTGCCACGGCTGAGCCAAGATCGCGAAGCAACTGGACGCGGGCCTTCAAAATGTAGGACAAGTTGGCGCCCAGCGCTCCGTCCTTGCCGAGGTCCCGGGCGTAGACCAGTCCGTTGTAGCTCGGGTCCGGGGTGTTGAAGCCCGGGTAGCGCTCCGGGTCCTTGCCGAAATCGAAGTTGCCGGAATCCACAATGACTCCGGCAATCGCAGAGCCGTGCCCGCCGAGGTACTTGGTGGCGGAGTGCACCACGATGTCGGCGCCCCACTCGATGGGACGGATGAGGTAGGGCGTGGACAGCGTGTTGTCGACGATGAGCGGCACGCCGGCCTCGTGGGCAGTGCGCGCTACACCCTCGATGTCCAGCACGTCCTGGCGCGGGTTGGACACAACCTCGCCGAAGAAGAGCTTGGTATTGGGCTGGACAGCATCGCGCCACTGGTCCAGGTTGTCCGGGTCCTGGACGAACGTCACCTCGATGCCGAACTTCTTCAAGGTGTGCGCCAGCAGATTGTAGGTGCCGCCGTACAGGCTGGGGCTGGCAACGATGTGGTCGCCGGCCTCCGCGATGTTGAGGATGGCAAAGGTCTCCGCAGCCTGGCCCGAGCTCAGCAGGAGCGCGCCCAAGCCGCCTTCCAGGCTCGCGATGCGCTGCTCCACAGCGTCCTGGGTCGGGTTGCCGATCCTGGTGTAGATCGGCGCCAGTTCGGCCAGGGCAAAGCGGTTGGCTGCGCTCTCGGCACTGGGGAACACGAAGGACGTGGTCTGGTAGATCGGCAGGGCCCGCGCTCCGGTAGCGGAGTCAGGCTCCTGACCTGCGTGGATCTGGCGGGTTTCGAAAGACCATCCTTGGGACATGGAGTTCTCCTGTTCGTGGCGCATTGGTTCTGTGGAAACGTGCTGCATGTGAGCTGGGGCCAGTCTAGGAAGTGTCCGGAGCCGAAGACAGCTTTGTGACGCCGATGGAATCTTTCGGACTTTCAGCGTCCCTGCATGACGTCAGTTGGCACCGGTTATACACATCCCACCTTAGTTAGGCTTGACTTAGCTGAGACCCCGATCACAAAGTGCCAAGATGAAGCCATGCGCATGGATCACGTCTCTTACGCCTGTGAACGAGATGGCCTTTTGGCCACTACCGAACGAATTTCCGCGGCACTGGGAGTGGACGCTGTCCGGGGCGGAGTGCACCCGCGCTTCGGCACCCGGAACATGATCATTCCCCTTGCGGATAACAAGTACCTGGAAGTGGTGGAGGTCCTGGACCACCCCGCTTCCGACAAAGCACCTTTTGGCCAGGCAGTACGAGCCCGCTCGGCTGCCGGCGGTGGCTGGATGGGCTGGTGCGTCGCTGTTGATGACCTGGCACCGTTCGAGGACCGCCTTGGCCGCTCCGCTGTTCCGGGCAACCGCAAGTTCCCCGACGGCCGCGAACTGGTGTGGCAGCAGATCGGCATTCTGGGCTTGATCGCAGATCCCCAGGTCCCGTACTTGCTCAAGTGGGAGGGCGACCCCTCACTGCACCCGTCAAGGATCTACGAAAGCGACGTCAAGATGTCCAGCCTGACTATTGCGGGCTCGGCGGAACGCGTCACCGAATGGCTCGGAGAACCGGTGGAAAAGCCGCTCGAGGACGTTGCCGTCCAGTGGATGGCGCCGCACGGCACCCCGGGAATCATGTCAGTAACTTTCGAAACCGCCTCCGGAGCCGTCACCATCTAACGCCCCACCCCTCCGGGCGCGTCCCGGCCGGTCAACCCTGCCCGGAAAAACTTCGGCCGCCATCAGCGGGTGCCAATGACGTCACCCACCGATGGCGGCCGGATACTTTTAACCGCCCTATCCGAGGCCTATCGCCTTGCCGAACAAACTGAAGCCGACAAACGCCACAATGTCCAGCAATGCGTGGGCAATCACCAAGGGCATGACCCGTTTGGTCTTGGTGTAGATCCATGCGAACACCAAACCCATGACCACGTTGCCGATGAACGGCCCGAAGCCCTGGTACAGGTGGTAACTCCCCCGCAGGACGGCGCTGACCACAATGGCCACCGGCATGCTCCAGCCGAACTTGCCGAACCGGTCCATGAGGTATCCCACCACGATCACTTCTTCAACAATCGCGTGCCGCACGGCCGAGAGAATCAGCACGGGCACAGTCCACCAATACGCGTCCAGGCCGCTGGGGATGATCGCCGTGGTGATGCCCAGGGCCCGGCCGGCAGCATAAAGGCCCAACGATGGAATGCCGATCAGGGCAGCCAGACCCACACCGTGCAGCAGGTCCTGGCTTGGCCGGGCAAAATTGAAGCCGAGTCGCGCGAATGCCGAGCCGGTGTCGACGTCGCGGTTTCCCTGGAGATGAGTGGACAGGAAGTAGAACACCAGGGCCACGGGTACCAGTGCAAAGACGATGTCCAGCAACTGGTAGGTGAGGTCAAAGTATTCGCGGGTGTTTTGGGACCGGTTCAGGGTTGACGTGGCGTCGGCCAAGGGAGCCCGCGTCATCTTGTCCAAAAGTTGCACCACGGAGTAGACGGCCGACTGGCCCAGGGACAGACCCAGCACAATAAGTACTTCGGCGCGCAGGCGTCGGCGGGAAGCAAGGAACATGTACCCACCCTATGCTTGGTGGGATGGGTGCCCCAGCGAGAATTTTCATGATCCGGCACGGCCAGTCCGCCGCGAACGCCGACACGTCCATCTACAACCGTGTGCCGGACTACCGGATCCCCCTGACGGAACTCGGCGTAGAGCAGGCCCGCGTTGCCGGCGAGGACCTTCGCCGGAAGCTGGACGGGCAGCAGGTCTGCGTTTACGTTTCACCCTATTTGAGGGCGTACCAGACCCTGGAGGCGTTGAACCTTGGTCCGTTGATAGAGCGGGTCATTGAGGAGCCCCGGCTTCGTGAGCAGGACTGGGCCAACTTCCAGATCGCCGGGGAAATCGAGGATCAAAAGGAGCTCCGCAACCTCTACGGCCACTTCTTCTACCGGTTCCGTGAGGGTGAGTCAGGCTCTGATGTCTACGATCGCGTGTCCTCGTTCATGGAGACCCTCTACCGTCACTGGCAAAAGCCTACGTATGCGCCCAACACCCTCTTGGTGACCCACGGACTGACCATGCGCCTGTTCTGCATGCGCTGGTTCCATTGGACGGTTGAGTACTTCGAATCCCTCAACAACCCGGACAACGCCGAGGTGCGCACGCTGATCAAGAACGACGACGGCCAGTACAGCCTGGACTCACCGTTCAGCCAGTGGGTGCCCAGGGATGTTGACGATTCGGTGCTGCACGCGCCCAGGATGCGGTTCTAGGACTCCCTGGGCAGTACAGCTAGCTGGGTGATGCGACGATGACTTCCGTGCCCTTGGCCTCGAAGGCAGCCTTGTCCTCCGCGCTGATCCCGGAATCGGTGATGAGGTGCCTGAAGTCGTAGCCCGCCATTGCGGCGAAGGAGCGGCGGCCCACCTTGGAGGAGTCTGCCACGACGTAGGACTCCGTGGCGCGGCGTGCCATCACGGTGTTGACCATGGCTTCACCTTCGTCGGTAATGGTTGGGCCGAGGTCCGGGTCCACGCCGTTGACGCCGATGAACGCAATGTCCAAGGCCACTTTTTGCATGATGACGTCCGTGTAGGGACCCACGAGCTCGTAGGAACGCGGGTTGAGGATGCCGCCGGTGACCATGATCTTGATATTGGGCCGGACCGCCAGCTGCGAGGCGATATTGATGGCATTGGTCACCACCGTCAAAGTCGGCCTGTTGGATGGCGCGTTGAGGTCTTCGCGGGTGGAGAGCAACTGGGCCAGTGCAGTGTTGGTGGTGCCACCGCTGAGTCCGATCACGGCACCTGGCCGGATCAGGGCTGATGCAGCCTGGGCAATGTCCTGCTTGGCCGCAGCGTGGTCGTCACGGTTGTAGCGGCCGGGGAGGTCATAGGCCACCGATCCCGTGGTGGCGCCGCCCCGGGTGCGGCTGAGGAGCCGTTGCTTGGCCAGGCTGTCCAGGTCACGCCGGGCCGTGGCTGGTGACACGCCCAGACGCGTCACGATGTCCTCGACTTCCACATGGCCGGACTCGGCCAGGAGATCGAGGATGGCGGTCAGCCGATCGGTGCGGGTCATGACGGGCCTTTCACGGGTTCGGAGCTATTTCGCTTTAGCGAACAGCGTCAGCATACGTGCGGACTCCAGCACAAGGGCATCACGGCCGGCTTTGATGTACTTCCGGGAATCCACCACTGCAGGGTTGACTTCGAGGTACTCACGGACGGCGCGGGTAAAGAACCCGTTCAAATGTGTGGATACGTTGATTTTAGTCATACCCGCGCCGATAGCGGCTACGAGCATCTCGTCCGCCACACCTGAGGAGCCGTGCAGGACCAGTGGTTTTCCCACGGCGGTCTTCAGCCGGGTGATCAAATGCAGGTCCAACGCGGCGCTTCGCTCCGTCATGGCATGGGAGGAACCAACGGCCACGGCGAGCGCGTCTACACCGGTTGCTTCAACAAATGCATGGGCTTCGGCGGGGTCGGTCCGGACGCCCGGTGCGTGGGCACCATCCTTACCGCCCACTTTGCCCAATTCGGCTTCGACGTAGACACCGCGTTGGTGGGCGTAGGCGGCGACACGCTGGGTAACCTCGACGTTCCAGTCATAGGGCAGGTGCGCGCCGTCGTACATGACCGAACCAAAGCCAAGGTCCACGGCTGCAAGGGCGAGGTCTTCGGATTCTGCATGGTCCAGGTGAAGTGCAACGGGCACTGCGGCGGAACGGGCGATCGCAAGGGCCGCTGAAGCGATCGGTTCGAGTCCACCGTGGTACTTGGCGCAGTTCTCGGAGATCTGCAGGATCAACGGAACACCCGCCGCTTCGGCTCCGGCCACCAGGCCTTCGGCGGTTTCAATATGGATGATGTTGAACGCGCCCTGGCCCGTGCCGGAGGCTGCGGCCCTGTCCATGAGTTCGCGTGTATTGACCAGGGTCACCGGGTCTCCTTCCATGTCACGATCAGTTGGTCTTGAAGTTCCTGGTAGCGCGGTGAAATCTCACCGGCGGCCGGCATGAGCACGGCAGCTGCGGACCAGGCGGTGGCCCGGCGGAGTATTTCGCGCGGTTCGGTGATGCCTTCGGCGAGTGCGACGGCGGCAGCCGCCACACCGGCGTCGCCCGCCCCTGTGGGGTTGCCGCTCAGTGCCTCGGGCAGGCGCGCGCTCCAGTAACCGCCTGGAGCTGCGTGGTCGAAGGCGAGCATGCCCTCAGCCCCGGCACTGACCAGAACTGTCCGGGCGCCCATGTCGATCAAGGCGAGCGCTGCCGCTTCAAGGCTGGTTTCTCCGGTCGCTTCGGCAAGCTCATGATGATTTGGTTTGAGGATGTCGGCGCCGGTCTTGGCTGCGGCGATGATACCGGGACCTGAGGTGTCAATGATTGCCGGGATACCGGCGTCGTGGGCCAGGCGCACCAGCTCCGGATAGAAATCAGCCGGAGCACCCGGTGGCAGGCTTCCCGAACCCACCAGGACGGAGGCCGGCAGGTTCCGGTTTCCGCTGACGGCGTCAACCAAGGCAATCCGGAGTGAGCGCCAGTCGTCCGGCAGGAGTGCCTGGCCCTCTTCGTTGAAGATGGACGTTTCTCCGGCGACCGTATCCACCAGCGCGATGCTGCGGCGGGTCTCGGCTGCAACTCCCACCAGCGTGTGGGGAACGCCGCTGGTCCAGAGCTCAGCGGCAAGGGTTTGCCCCGCTGCACCGCCGGTGGGGGCAATGGCCAGAACAGGGTAGCCAAGCTGGTGCGTCACGCGGGCAACGTTGATGCCCTTGCCGCCGGCCCGGCTCAAGGGTGTGGGTACACGGTGGCTGGCGCCCTCGGTGATTCCCTGCACGGTGTAGGTCATGTCGATAGCGGGGTTCGCGGTAACTGTGATGATGCGGTTGACGTTGGCTCGCTTCATTGTGCTGCTCCCAGGAGTGCCCGTGCATTCAAGGCCGCACCGAGCAACCCCGCGTTTTGTCCCAGTTGGGCCCTGATCAGCTGGGGGCGTCGCTGGAAATCGAGGATCCGGTCCACTTCCACCCGGAGGGGCTCCAGCAGTTCGTCCCCGGCTTCGGCCAGGCCGCCGCCGATCACTACCGCTTCGGTTCCCATGATGTTGACGCACTGGCAGATGGTGAAGGCGAGGGCATCCACGGCATCGGCCCAGATACGGGCGGCTGTTTCATCGCCGTCCCGCGCCCGGAGCAGGACACCACGGGCACCGTTCACGCGGTTCCCGGAGGCCCGGTAGTAGCGTTTGGCGATGGCACCGGCCGATCCCACGGCCTCGAGGATGGTGGAGCCGGCGGGGCCGGGGCCGGCGTCGGGGTCCGGGACTTGGGCATGGCCAAGCTCACCGGCGAAACCGCCTGCGGTCACGGCCTTGCCCCCTGAGAAAACGGCTGCTGCGATGCCGGTCCCCACCACCATCACCACAACGTCCTTGAACTCTTTGGATCCGCCGAAGCTGTGTTCAACGGCCGCAGCGGACCGGACGTCATGATCAAAGGCCACTGGAATCCCAAGTCGCTTTTCTGCCTCGGCAGTGAACGGGAAATTACGCCAGCCAAGATTGGCCGAGTAGACGCCTATGCCGGCAACGGAGTCCACGATGCCCGGGACGATGATGCCGGCCGCCCGGGCGGGGGCGTCCGGGAACTCATCAGCCAATTCCGCTTTAAGCTCCGCCAGCCGGTCCAAGACAGCTTCCCCGGGGCGCGCAGGATCCAATGGTGTAGGTACACGGCGCATGCCCAGGACTGTCCCGCGGGCATCCACCAAGCCGGCCTTGATATCGGTCCCGCCAACGTCGAAGGAGAGGACCGGTGACTCTGCGGCTCCGAGAACCATGACCGGGACCTAGGCGGAGGCGTCGAGAATGACGGAGCGCGTCAGATTGCGGGGCAGATCCGGGTTCAGGCCACGGACGCGCGCACGCTCCAAGGTGACCTTGTGGACCCGCGCCAATTCAGCCAACGGATGCTTGTCCGTGTGGATGTAGAGGGCGCCGGTGACGGCCATGTCGTTGTCCAGGCCTTCGGGCTGGGTACCAAACAGCCAGGTAACGCGGCCCGGGGCGGCGATGGAGATGGGTCCGTGGCGGTACTCCATGGCGGGGTAGGACTCGGTCCAGCCCTGCACTGCCTCGCGCATTTTCAGGCCGGCTTCGTGGGCCAGCCCTACGGTCCAGCCGGTGCCCAGGAAGGTGAACTGCTCGGCATCCAACAGCTCTTGCGGGACCGGGGCGCTGACGGCCTCACGAGCGTCCTCGATGGCCTGCTGCACGTCAATGCCGAGGCTTGTCAGGAGGTAGACCAAGGCAGTGGTGGCGAATCGGGTCTGCACCACCGAGCGTTCATCGGCGTACTGCAGGCCGATCACGGCATCTGCGAGGCCGATGATCGGAGACGTGGTGTCGCCGATGATGGCCACGGTGGGGACGATCCCCTGAAGCTCCGCGAGGATCTCCAGTACCTCCGTGGTGGTCCCTGACCGCGTAATGGCCACAACGGCGTCGTACTGGCGATCGGCACTGTTGTTGTTGAGGAAAGCCTCGGATGCGGCGAAGGCGTCGGTGACGCCCTTCCCTGCGGATTCGCGGGCTGCCGCATAGCTCTGGGCCATGAACCAGGATGTCCCGCAACCGATCACTGCGATGCGCTGGCCGTCGGCCGGAAGCAACTCCTCTGCGCGAGCCTGCTCCACCGCCCGCCGCCAAACCTCGGGCTGGGAAACCAGCTCTTCCTCCATGAAGGCACCCAGTGTGTTCTCGCTCATCGTGTGTTCCGCTCCCAGCTCAGCTTAATGACGTTTTCTGATCTATAGAAACACTAAACGATCATTTTCGATCTCACAAGGATCATCCAAGGGGAAGACTGCTCATACTTCCCGCGCTGGCAAAATGTCCGGATTCATCGGGAAAGCATGCGCCCAAGTGTGCAATTAAGTTAACTGCCTGTTAACTCTTGTCAACTTCTGTTCTGTGCAGCAGTCTTAGACACGTCCGCAAGAACATGATCGTAATCAGTTCGGAAAAATCAAGAAGGAGCATCATGCCCCGCTTGTCATCCCCCAGACGCCTCGTGTCGCTCAGTTTGGCCTGCGTCGTCGCCTCATCCTCGCTCGGCTTCCTGGTCCTCCAACCCGCAACTGCGGCAGTCCCGTCTTACCCGTTCGCCCCCGAGGCAGAAACCGTCAGCGCCAACGACACTGCAACCATCACCTCCAGCCAACTTGCCGTGGACGTTGCCACCGCATTCCCCCAGGTCATTGGCTACACAGACACCGCCACCCAAGAACGCCTGGACGGCACCGTAACCCGGCTCAGTACCATCACCCTCAACGGTGTGGAGTACGCAGTGACCGGGACGTCTACCGAATCCGGAGACGACGCCCGGGAGTATGTACTGACCGTTCCGGAATTCGGCAACACCGTCATCAAGGCCCGGCTCTCGGTCAAGAAGAACGTGGTGTCCTTCAATGTCACAGAGATCAAGGAATCGGCTGATCATCCGGTCAAAACCCTGCAGCTACCCCGGATGAACCTGGTGACCGTGGGATCCACCCAACCCGGCGCCCAGGTCTCCACAGCCAACCTGTCCGTGGACCGTAGCGTTACCGGCGACGAATTCACGCCCATCACGGCGTCCACTCCCCTGGACGCCGCCGCCAAGAGTTCCGCCTACGCCCTGGCCAACACCGCATCCCTGGGCGCCGCCGTCGAATCCAATGCCCTCTACGACACATCCTCAGGTCCGGGTGCCAAGGACCGCGGGCGCTTCTGGCGGCAAGCAGTCAGCGACGGAGCCGGAGGTGTTTCCATGGGTCTTGCCAGCGGCCAGTGGCTGTACCGGGCAGAAGGATCCACAACCACCGAGGAACTACCGTGGACCCGCGTCGCCATCACCGCCGACGCAAATGCCGACGGCGGTGTGGACTGGCAGGATGCGGCAATCGCCATGCGATCCATCCAGGTCAACGCCCATAAGGGCGAACAGACGCCGGACAACGTGATTACCCACATTCCCTTCAACTTCGCCTCACAGGCAACCCACCCCTTCCTCCGGACCCTTGATGACGTCAAGCGCATCGCCTTGGCCACCGACGGGCTGGGGCAGGTGGCCATGCTCAAGGGCTACACCAGCGAGGGCCACGACTCCGCCAACACCGATTACGGCAACAACTTCAACACCCGTGCAGGCGGCCTGGAAGACCTCAATACCCTCGTCAAAGAAGGAAAGGAGTGGAATGCCAGCTTCGGCGTCCATATCAACGCCACGGAAATCTACCCGGAAGCCAAGTCATTCAGCGAAGACCTCCTCCGGGCAGACAAGGGCCTGGGCTGGAACTGGCTGGACCAGTCGTACTACATGAACCAGCGTGCAGACA
Source organism: Arthrobacter sp. R3-55 (assembly GCF_054161505.1). Classification (NCBI taxonomy): domain Bacteria; kingdom Bacillati; phylum Actinomycetota; class Actinomycetes; order Micrococcales; family Micrococcaceae; genus Arthrobacter; species Arthrobacter sp. R3-55. The sequence continues at coordinate 3,183,629 of NZ_CP096423.1, forward strand.
TCACCTCCGGTAAGCTCGCGCAGCGCATCAAGGAACTCCGCGAGGCCACTGATAAGAACCTGGACTTTGTCTACGTGGACGTCTATTACGAGTTCGGCTGGCTCGCCGAGCGCCTGCAACAGGAGCTGGTCAAGAACGGCTTCCGGGTGGGTTCCGAATGGGCCGACCACCTGGCCCGGAACAACACCTGGTCACACTGGGCCAACGACGAGAAGTACGGAGGCTCCACCAACAAGGGCATCAACTCCCAAATCCTGCGCTTCATCAACAACACCCAGTCGGACGTCTGGAACCCGGACCCCAAGCTGGGCGTGAGCCACATTGTGGAATTCGAGGGCTGGACCGGACAGAACGACTTCAACGCCTTCAGCGAGAACGTCTGGACAGCCAACGTGCCCGCAAAGTTCCTTCAACACCACCCCATCAGCAAGTGGACAGCTGACAGGATTGACCTCGCCGATGGCGTGTCCGTCACCGGAAACACAGCAGCCGAACGCAACATCACGGTTGCGGACACCTCGGTTTTGCGCGGCGGAACCTACTTGCTGCCGTGGTCTTCCAAGGAAAACGGCAAGGCCGACAAGCTCTACCACTACAACCCCGCCGGCGGTCCCAGCACGTGGACGCTTACCAAGGAGTTCGCCAAAGCCGACACCTTGGAGCTGTTCAAACTGACAGACAATGGCCGCGTCAAAGTTGCCGACGTCCCCGTAGTCAATGGCCAGGTGACTGTCGCCGCAGATGCCAAGCAGCCCTACGTCCTTGCCCCGAAGAACAACAAGGCTGAACTGCCCCGCGAGGCCGGCTTCGGCGAAGGGACTGCCTTCAACGATCCCGGCTTCAACGGCGCCGATATCGCCCCTTGGAACCCCACCGGCACCGTCACGCACGTCCGCGATGACAAAGGCCGCCGCTATGCGGAGATGGCGGCAACGGCGTCGTCGATCAGCCAGGAAGTAAAGCTCGACGCCGGAACCCAATCAGTCAGCGCCTGGGTGGAAATCCAGCCCGGCAAAACACGGCCCACCACCCTCTCAGTGGACGTCAACGGCACCACCGAAAGCGTCACCATCGACTCCTCCAACGCCGAAAACTACGTGGCCGGCGACGAGAAACACGGCACAGCATTCCAGCGCATGCGTGTACTGGTGGACGTCCCCCACAAGAACACCAAGGCCAAGGTCACCCTCACAGCGGCCGACGGCGACGCAACAGTACGCGTTGACGACTTCCGTGCGGTGACAACCAGCCGGGTGCCCACCACGGGTGTGCTCAGTGAAGACTTCGAAAACGTTGACCAAGGCTGGGGACCTTTCGTGAAGGGCAACGCCGGAGGCTCCACGGACCCGCGCACGCACCTCACCGAACGCCACGAACCCTTCACCCAAAAGGGCTGGCACACCAACGTGATCGACGAAGTCCTGGACGGTACGTGGTCGCTGATCGCACACGATGAAAATCGCTCCCCCGACGGCGGCCCGGGCATGGTGTACCGCACCACGGAGGCAACAGTGCCGTTCCAGGCCGGCCACAAATACAAGGTCTCCTTCGACTACCAGAACTCCAAGGCCGGGCAGTACGCCTGGGTTTCCGGCTACGACTCGCAGGCGGGCCCGGCAGTCACTGGCACCCATTCGCTCGATGCCGCAACCTCCACCACACGTTTCGAGCAAATCCTGGACACCGGGTTCTGCGGCGACTACTTTGTGGGGCTGCAGCGTACAGGCAGTGCCAATGGATCAGACTTCACTTTGGACAACTTCCTGGTGGAGGACCTAGGGGCCTCGGAATCCGTTCCGGCGTGTGCGCAACTCTCTGCCTCCCTCCAGGGGGACGTGGTCCAGCAAGGCAAGGCCCAGGACTTCGTGACGAGCTTTGTTTCCGACGAACCGGCAGCCATCAAGGACCTGGCCATCACCCTGGCACTTCCGGCAGGGTGGTCGGCAACGGCATCCACGCCCTCTTCGGCAGACACCATCCCAGCCGGAGGAACACTCACCACCACGTGGAAGGTCACCGCGCCTGCCTCGGCTGATGGTGACTACCCCATCACTGCGACGGCCACCTACAACACCACATCCGAACCCGCAGGACTTCGGACCATCAGCACCACCACCAACGTCCGCACGCTGCCCAAGCCACCCCAGGCCACCGTGTTCGCCAGCGACCACCCGTGGGTCAGCGCCACCAACGGCTGGGGCCCTGTGGAAAAGGACCAGTCCAATGGCGGAACCGGGGCCGGTGACGGCACTGCGCTCACACTGAACGGCACCGTCTACGCCAAGGGACTGGGCGCACACGCCAACGGCAACGTCCGCTACTACCTCGGCGGCTACTGCACCGCCTTCACCGCCACAGTGGGCATCGATGACGCCCAAGCGACGCGGGGAACCGTGAAATTCTCCGTGGTAGCTGACGGCAACACCAAGGTGACCACCCCGGTATTGGGTGCTGCGAGCGCTCCCCTTCCACTCACTGTGGACGTCACCGGCGCCCAGTACGTGGAACTGGTGGCCAATGACGCCGGCGATTCCAACGGCAACGACCACGCCGACTGGGCCGATGCAAAGTTCACGTGTTCCACCACCTCGCAGGAGCCCCCGGCTCCCGTGCTGACGGGCACTGTGTTTGCCTCCGACCTCCCCTGGATCGGCAGTACCAACGGTTGGGGCCCCGCAGAACGGGACCGCGCCAACGGTGAGCAAAACGCCGGTGACGGGCCGGCGTTACGGCTTGACGGCGTCGTGTACTCCAAGGGCATCGGCGTCCATGCCGACTCGAAGATCAGCATCGCCACCGAGGCCAAGTGCAGCGGGTTCACTGCCGTAGTGGGAGTCGATGACGCGAAGTTGAACAAGGGCCTGCACGGTTCGGTGGTGTTCATTGTGAAAGGCGATGGCCGGGAATTGTTGCGGACTCCTGTCCTCAGCGCCGATTCCGCCGCACTTCCCCTCACCGTGGACATCACCGGTGTCCGGAACGTCGAGCTGATCGCTGACAAGAACGGCGACGACGCCGGCGATGACTGGGGCGACTGGGCTGACGCGAAGTTCACCTGCGCCTAATCCCTTCATCCCGCACAAACAGGGGCGGTGTTCCTACCGGAACACCGCCCCTGTTTCGTGCTTTGCTAGACAGCCCGGACGCCGGCGCGCCACACCGCATGCGTCAGCGGAATCCCGGGGCGGTAGGCCAGGTGCGTGGCCGAGGGCGCCTTCAATACGTGCAGGTCTGCGCGATGTCCGACGGCGAGCGAACCCACCGCCCGTTCGCCGTCGACGTCGTTCCCTGACTCCCGGCCCAGCGCCAGGGCGCCGCCGTACGTCGCCGCCCGGACGGCTTCGTGGACGCTGAGGTGCATCTGAAGCACTGCCGTGGTGACGCAGAAGGCCATGGAGCTGGTGTACGAAGTTCCCGGATTGCAGTTTGCTGCCAAGGCGATCTGTACCCCGGCGTCAATCAATTCACGGCCCGGCGCCAAGGGCTGGCGGGTGGAGAGGTCGCAGGCGGGAAGGCAGGTTGCCACAGTGCCCCTTTTTCCTCGACCTGTTGCCGGATCCCAGTCCGCCCAGGTTCCCGCGAGGTCCCGGATGTCCATGTCCGAGAGGTAGTTAACGTGGTCCACGCTGGCAGCCTCGAACTCCACGGCCAAGGCAACGCCAGGGCCTTCCCCGAGCTGGTTGCCGTGAACCCTCAAGCCCAAGCCTGCCTTTTTCGCTGCCGTCAGGACCCGCCGGGACTGGTCCTCCGTGAACGCCCCCCGTTCGCAGAACACATCAGCCCAGCGAACATACGGCAGGACGGCGTCCAACATCGGACCGCACACCAGGTCGGTGTATTCCTCGGGATCTGAGCCTTTCGGGACAAGGTGCGCCCCAAGGTAAGTAACCTCATCAACTTCGGCTGCCGCGATGCGGGCGCTGCGGGCCTCGTTGTCGACGTCGAGCCCATACCCGGTCTTGCTCTCCAAATATGTTGTTCCTTGTGAGACCGCCTCGGCCACGCGGTCCCGCACCAGGCGGGTAAGTTCGTCGTCGCCGGCGCTGCGCGTGGCACCTGTGGTGACGGCGATACCTCCGGCGCTATAGCTTTCGCCGGCCATCCGGGCCTCGAACTCAGCGGTGCGGTCCCCTGCAAAGACCAGGTGCGAATGCGAATCGACCCAGCCCGGCAGGACGGCACGGTCCTCGACGTCGATCCTCTGGTCGGCGGCAGGGGCGTCCTTGGCCGCACCAATCCAGGAAATCCGTTCGCCCTCAATCACGATTCCAGCGTCCTTCAGGACCCGATGCTCCAGGTCTTGCGTCATCAGTTCGCCGATGTTGGTGATGAGTGTGCTGCCGGTGTTCCCGTTCCTGTTTCCGCTCATGACCCTATTGTTCAGCGCCGGATGGACCAGCGTGTGGCTGCGAGCTGCTCCGCTGTCCGGGATTCCGGACTGTCCGCATTGACTGTGCCCAGGATCAATCCGGCGGCGAGTTCCGCAATGGCCGACGACGTCTGGAAACCGTAGCCGCCCTGCCCTGCCAGCCAGAAGAAGCCGGGCGCTTCAGCATCAAATCCAACCACCGGGACGCCATCCGCGGCTTCGGTCCGCAGGCCCGTCCACGCGCGGTCCACCGAGCGGATCCCCAGCGTTGTCACGGTGTTGAGGTTGCTGATCAACGCATCCACATCGCCGGGATACGGCTTGGCGTCTTCGGCTCCGCTAGGCACGCTTTCCGACGGCGAAATCAGCACCTGGTTGCCTTCGGCGCGGAAGTAGAACGAGTCATCAGCGGCGCACACCATAGGCGTTTGCGGGCTCAAGGGGTTCTCGACATTCACGATCGCAGCCGTCCGCCGGTAGGGCTGCAGTCCCAGCTTCTCCACACCGCTGATGACGGCCAACTCGTCCGCCCAGGCACCTGCGGCATTAACCACGACGCCGGACTGGAAACCCTCAGTGCCGGCGCCCACCTGCCAGCCGCTCCCCAATCGCTGCGCCGAGTGGACCTTGGCTCCGGTGATGATGTCCACGCCTGCAGCCTCTGCAGTGCGGCGGTGTTCTTCCAGCAGGAGCGGGGCATTGCAGCCGAAGGAGCCGTTATCCAGTCCAGCCGATGTGAACGACTCCGGATCAAGAGCCGGGCAAAGACGCATCGCTTCTTCGTGGGTGATGGCGTGCATGTTCCCGCTGGCCTCGGCCCGAACCGTTTCTTCGTCGCCCACCAGCATGAAGCCGCGCGGAGTCAGGATGGGTTCGGCCGCCGCGGCATCGCGTGCTGCCAGCATCTCCAAGGTTCGAATGGTCAGGTCCTGCACCACCGCCGGGCCGTAGCTGGGGATGAGTTGCCGGGCAGAACGCGAGGAGGTGTGGAAAGCCAATGTTTGCTCAGCCTCGACAAGGGCAACTGTGCACTTGCCTGCGAGAGCCGCCGCCAAGGACAGTCCCCCGATGCCGCCGCCAACGATTACCACGTCATAAGTCGAAGCCATGGCTCCATCCTGACAGACCCGACGCTCTCCCACATCCCGCGCCCTTCAACCCAACCCTGTCCCACATCCCGCGCCCTTCAGGGAAACCTTCTCCCACATCCCGTACTCAATGGGCGCCGGGTCCCTGGGCTTCAACGTCGGCCAGTGCTGCAACAATGACGGCATGCACCTCAACCACCCCCTCCGGCGAGTAGCGGAAGATCCCGCCAAAGCACTGGACCGCCGCCAATGGCCGGCCAGCCTTCCTCCGGTGGCACAGCTTCTGGAAGAAGGCCTCGATCTGTCGCCTGCAACCATCTTCGTGGGCGAAAACGGTTCTGGTAAGTCGACAGTTGTGGAGGCAATCGCCCTGGCCTACGGTTTGTCCCCGGAGGGCGGCTCAACTGGGGCCCGGCACACCACAAGGTCCACGGAATCCGAATTGGGCAACCACCTGCAGCTCATCCGTAACGCAGGAAGCAGCAAGCGTGGTTACTTCCTCCGGGCTGAGACCATGCACGGCTTTTTCACTTACCTGGAGAACAACCCCAGCAGACACGGCGATTTGCCCTTCCACGACATGTCTCATGGTGAATCGTTCCTTGAGCTTGCTCTCGACCGTTTCCGCGGGCCTGGGCTATGGGTATTGGATGAACCGGAATCGGCCCTCTCCTTTAACGGCTGCCTCAGCCTGCTGTCGGTTCTGAAAGAGTTGTTGGATGGAGGCAAGTCACAGGTCATTATGTCTACCCATTCGCCGCTGCTTGCCGCACTTCCGGGTGCCCGGATACTTGAAGTCGGGCAGTGGGGCTTGCGGCCAAGACAATGGTCCGACCTGGATCTGGTCACCAATTGGCGATCATTTCTGGAGGCCCCGGAAAGATTCATCCGGCACCTTTAGCGCGGAAGCCGATGCTCTCTCACTCTCGTGAAGGAAGTGAGAGAGCGATCGGCCCCAAACCCGCGGGACATGCGAGAGCGTCGGTCTTAGGCGACTGCGGCGCGACTCTTGACGAACGCCTGAACGCACGCTTCGACGTCGTCGGCGCTGTGGGCAGCGGAGAGCTGCACGCGGATCCGGGCCACGCCCTTCGGCACTACGGGGAAGCTGAACGCTGTGACGAAGACGCCGTTGTTGAGCATCTCGTCGGCCACCTTGGCAGCCATCACCGCGTCACCGAACATGACCGGGATGATGGCGTGTTCGCCGTCGAGGAGTTCGAAGCCTTCCTCGCTCATGCGGCGGCGGAACAGGGCGGCGTTCTCGAACAGTCGGGTACGGAGTTCGCCGGATTCCTGGACAAGCTCGATCGCCTTGATGGTGGCAGCAACGATGGCCGGGGCAAGCGAGTTGGAGAACAGGTACGGGCGGGCCTTCTGGCGGAGCATCGCAACGATCTCGCCGCGGCCGGACACATAGCCGCCCGAGGCACCGCCAAGTGCCTTACCAAAGGTGCCGGTGTAGATGTCCACGCGGTCGGAAACACCAGCGTGCTCCGGAGTGCCGGCGCCGGTGGGGCCCATGAAGCCAACGGCGTGGGAGTCGTCCACCATGACCAAGGCGTCGTGCTTCTCGGCGAGGTCGCAGATGGCTTCGAGCGGTGCAAGGTACCCGTCCATGGAAAATACGCCGTCGGTAACGATGATCTTGCGCCGCGACCCCGAAGCCTCAAGAAGCTTGGCTTCGAGATCGGCCATGTCTTGGTTGGCGTAACGGAAGCGCTTGGCCTTGCTCAGGCGGATCCCGTCAATGATGGAGGCGTGGTTCAGCGAGTCGGAAATGATGGCGTCTTCGGGGCCAAAGAGTGACTCGAAGACGCCGCCGTTGGCGTCGAAGCAGCTGGAGAAAAGGATGGTGTCCTCAGTACCAAGGAACTTGGAGACACGGGTCTCGAGTTCCAGGTGCAGATCTTGGGTGCCGCAAATGAAACGCACGGACGCCATGCCGAAGCCGCGCTCGTCCATGGCGGACTTCGCGGCGGCAATGATGTCCGGGTGGTCAGCCAGGCCCAGGTAGTTGTTGGCACAGAAATTCAAGACTTTATTGGCGGGCTGGCCGAGCTGGCCCGCAGCGATGTGGCTGGCCTGCGGGGAATCGATGTGGCGTTCGGTCTTGAAGAGTCCGGCGCTGCGGATCTCCTCCAGTTCGCCCTGCAGTTGGTCTTTGATGGCTGAGTACATAAGGGGTGCTCCTGAAGTTGTGGGGCCGGGCTCACGTCCGGCTGGGGTGGCAGTCCGGTGGGGTTAGAGTTCAGTCCAGTCGAGGACCACTTTGCCGCCGGTGCCGTTCCGGGCGATCTCGAAGCCCTTCTCCCAGTCCTTGGCAGAGAGCTTGTCGGTGACTACCGCGGAGATGTTTCGGTGCAGCACGGGGTTGGAGGACAGCATGGCGCTCATGGCGTACCAGGTCTCGAACATTTCGCGCCCGTAGATGCCCTTGAGCGTGAGCATGTGCGTGACGACCTTGCCCCAGTCGATGTCAATGGATTGGCTGGGCAGGCCGAGCATGGCGATGCGGCCGCCGTGGTTCATGTTGTCGATCATCTCAGGCAGTGCCGTGGGGTGTCCCGACATTTCCAGGCCGATATCGAACCCTTCGCGCATCCCCAATTCCTGCTGGGCGTCGCGAACGCGCATCTTGGAGACGTCCACGGCCAGGTCAACGCCCATCTGGCGGGCCAGCTCGAGTCGCGGAGCGGAGACATCCGTAATGGCGATCTTGCGGGCGCCTGCGTGTCGGGCCACAGCGATGGCCATGAGTCCGATCGGTCCGGCTCCGGTGATCAGCACGTCTTCGCCGACCAGCGGGAAGCTCAGTGCGGTGTGGACGGCGTTGCCGAAGGGATCGAAGATCGCACCCAGTTCCGGAGTGACGGACTCGTCATGGTGAACCCAGACGTTGGTTTCCGGGATCACGACGTATTCGGCAAAAGCTCCATCGCGCTGCACGCCGACGGACACGGTGTGAATGCACATCTGGCGGCGGCCGGCGCGGCAGTTTCGGCAGATCCCGCAGACCACATGGCCCTCGCCGGAGACCCGGTCCCCTACCTTGACGTCGCGGACGTCGTCGCCGATTTCCACGACTTCGCCATAGAACTCGTGGCCGGCGATGAGCGGCGTTTCGATGATGCCCTGGGCCCAGGCGTCCCAGCTCTGGATGTGTAGGTCGGTGCCGCAGATACCGGTGGTCATCACACGGATCTTGACGTCGCCGGGGCCCGCTTCGGGCTCAGGACGTTCGACGAGTTCGAACCCCGCGTGGGGTCCGGATTTGTAGAGAGCCTTCATGGGATTCCTCACTGCCTGGGCTGCTTCGCTGCTGCTGAGTCCATTAGAGCCCCGCGCACGATTTAGCACAACTAGATTCTTCTCAATCAACGATTTAGGATTTGCTAATGGAAATTCATCAGTTGCAGATGCTCCGTGAGCTCGGCGACCTGGGCAGCGTGAAGGCCGTGGCAGAGACGCTGATGGTCACCCCGTCTGCCGTTTCGCAACAACTCGCCCTGCTGCAAAAGTCAGTGGACGTGCCGCTGACGCGCAAGGAGGGCCGGGCGCTGGTGCTTACCGATGCCGGCCGCGTCCTCGCCGAGGCGGGTGCCGCCGTCGTGAACGCCATGGCAGATGCGCGGGCAGCAATCGGCGCCTATCACGATGCTCCGGATGCGCCCGTGAGCGTCAGCGCGTTTCACAGCGCAGGACAGGCGTTGTTCGCACCGTTGGCGGCGCTGCTGGCGTCCGGACCAGCGTCCGACGGCGGGAAGTCGCCTCGGCTGCGACTGTCCGATGAGGATGTGGCGCAGGAGGATTTCCCCGGGTTGGCCGCACGGTACGACCTCGTTTTGGCACACCGGATGGACAACAGCCCGCAGTGGCCGGAGGACAAGGTCGCGGTGATTCCACTTGCGGACGAGCCCCTGGACATCGCCCTCCCCGCGGATCACCCCCTGGCGGCCCGGCCGGAACTTAAGCCGTCCGACGTCGTGGGTGAATCCTGGGTGACCAGCCGTGACGGCTACTCCCCCGCAGACGTGTTGGCCGCCGTCGTTGCCGTGAGCGGCAGGCCGGCCGAGGTCCTGCACCGCATCAACGACTATTCGACCGTTGCCGCGCTGGTGTCAGCGGGCGGTGCAATCGGGTTGCTGCCGCGGTTCACAGCGCGCCGCGTGTTGGATGCCGGAGTGGTGCTGCGTCCGCTGTCCGGCGTGAATTCGGTGCGCAAAATCGACATCCTGGCACGGCCGGAGACCCTCAAACGGAAATCGGTCATGACGGTTTGCGAGTCACTTCAAACCGTCATGACCGAGCTTGTGGAGCTCTCCAGCTCCAGCTAACCGCGGGCCGTCAGTCGCGGACCAGTGCGGGCTGGCCGGCGTCGAAGTACTCCACCAGTTCGGCAGGGAGCTCCGGGACCTCGCGCGCAGAGCCGTCGCCGCGGAGTGATTCCGCCGCCAGGATGCCGGCCACCACTGCCTGCCGCGCCGCAACCGGGCTGGTCTGAGTCTGGCCGCCCTCGGAGGCAAAGCGCAGGAACTCCTCGATCAAGCGTGGATCCGCACCGCCGTGACCGCCTTCGCCGTCCTGGATGGTGATGATCTCATCCGGCACCGCGTAGCCCGATGTGCGGCTGGTCCATACATTGATGGTCTCCCCCGGCCCGTCGCCCAGGTTCTCGATCCGGCCTTTGGTACCGATGACGGTGTAGTTGCGCCAGTAGTCAGGCGTAAAGTGGCACTGCTGGTAGGAAGCCAGAACACCGTTGTCCAACACCATGTTCATCATGGAAATGTCCTCGACATCGATCACCTCCGCCAGGTCCTTCTGCTCCGTGGGCGGCCAATTGTCCATGGAGAACCAGTCCCCCATGCGTTTGCCGGCGTTGTTGCTCCGGTTGGCTACATCGCCGTATACGGCCAGATCTCCGACGGCGGCAACCCGCTTGGTGTATCCCCCGGCCAGCCAATGGATCACGTCGATGTCATGGGCACCTTTCTGGAGCAGGAGCGAAGTGACGTTTGCCCGTTGGGCGTGCCAGTCCTTGAAGTAGTAGTCGCCACCGTGGCCCACGAAGTGGCGGCACCAGACCGCTTTGACCTCGCCGATCCGGCCGTCTTCGATGAGTTGGCGCATCTGTACTACAACCGGCATGTGCCGCATGTTGTGGCCGACGTACAGCCGGGTGCCGGTCTGATAGGCCGTGGTGAGGATCAAGTCCGCGGAGTCCACTGTGATGTCCAGCGGCTTCTCGCAGAAGGTGGGGATGCCCGCCTTAAGCGTGCGGACGGCGACGGCGGCGTGCTGGTTATCGGGGGTCAGGACCAGGACGGCGTCAATCCCGCTGGCCAGGAGTTCCTCAAGGTCCCCGGTGACGCGTGCGCCGGGGATCCGTTCTGCGGCGTCTGCCCGTCCCCGCTCGCTGAGGTCGCAAACAATGGTGACCTCCGAGCCCTGGCCCGGCTTGTGGGCATGTTTCCACAGCCCCGAACGCAGGCCGAAACCTACGATGCCGACCTTCAAATCCTTTTCCATGGTGTGCAGTTTCCTTCTTCTTTTTCTTAGTAAAGTCTGGTTGCGGCGCTGCGGTGCGGCGCCGATTCACGCACGAACAAGTGCCAAGGGAAATCCAGGACCCCGGGTTCATCTGCTGCGCTGGTGTCGGCGTGACCGGTTGCCCGCCGCAGGAGCAGCCGGGCAAGCTTGTCGAAGAAATCGACGGGGCCAACCGTGCTCAGTGACGGCGACATCCTTTCGCCCTCCACGGTGTTGCCGACGCCGATGATGTCCACATCCGTGCCAACGGCCAGGCCCAGGCGCTGGGCTGCGTTGATGGCGCTGACTGCCGCGAAATCGGTGGTGGCATAGATGGCCGTGGGCCGATCCGGAAGGCTCAGCACCCGGGTCGCTGCCGCGTACGCCCCTGCGCTGGTGCCATCGAACAACCCCACATAATCCTCGCGTTCGGCAATACCGGCATGCTTCAACGCCTCGGCGTACGCCCGGTACCTGCTGCCGCCGGACGTGCCGGCCGCCGTAGCAGGAGTCAGGCAAGCGATCCTGCGGTGGCCGTGGAGCAGATGCTCCACGGCCATGCGGCAGCCTGGCCCGGCGATGGAACGGATCACATCGAAGCCGTCCGCGGACACCTTCTCGTCAAAAACCACCAGCGTTGTTCCATGTTTCGCCAGCTTGAGCAGGGCCTCCCGCTGGTCGGGACGGACGGCATCCACAAACACAGCATCGGCATTGTGCGTGCCGAGTACTTTGACCCAGTCCGCGTCGCCAAGGATCATTGGCGTGATTCCCAACGGAGCGGACGCCTTTTGAACGGCCTCAATCACTGACAGTGACCAAGGATCGGACAGCATTGTCAGGGACAGGATCACCGTGTTGGTGCGGCCCGTCCGGATGGCCCGGGCGGCCTGGTTGGGGCGGTAGCCAAGCCGCTCCGCAGCCTCCTTGACCTTTTCCGCCGTCGGATCTGAGACTCCGGGTCCGGCATCGCCGCGTCGGCCGGACAACACATAGGAAACCGTGGCGGTGGACACGCCCGCCAGCTCGGCCACCATGCGGATGGTGGGCCGGACTCCGGTGGTGCTTGCTTTTGCCATGGTTCCCCCTGCTGTGTTCTGTGAAAATGCGCGTTGGTTCGTTATTGGTTTGAGGCTAGCTCCTGAAGACCGGCACGTTAGGGTCCAACGCGGCCTGGTACTCGTCGCGCATCTTGTCCCCACCCTCGCTCTTCCAGCGCTTGACGGCGTCCTTGAGTTCGTCGATCTTGGCGCGGCCCGTGATGATGTCCACCACCTTGTCCCGCAGCTGCTTAGTGATCTTGGCGCCTACCTTGGCGTTGGTATCCGAGTAGGAACCATTGGTGGGGTTGCGCCAGGCGAACTCCAGGAGCTTCTCTTCCTGCTGGCTGACGTAGCGTGTGTCGTCGTCGAACCCGGGGTTGAAGATGACGTTTTCTGGGCTGGACATGATGTTCAGCGCCGATACCAGCCCCGGGGCGTTGGTGGTTCCCGTTTCGGTGCGTGCCGGGTTGCCGGAAGCATCGATCGTGTAGTCCTGGCCGAGCTCGCCGAAGTTCTTCTGCATGTACTCCACAGTGCCGAACGGAGCCGAGAGGTAGTTGATGAGCGCCAACAGCTCGCGGATCTTGCCCTCGTCGGCCTTCTTGAACGGCGTGAAGCCCACCGTGCCGTAACCCATGTCGTAGACCGGCTTGACCTTGCCGTCGGCACTGAACGGAATGAGGACATCGAACTTGGTGGTCTTGTTCAGGGCACGGTAGCTGCGGATATCGTGCGGGCCAACCACCACCTGGGCGGCCACGCTGCCGTTGGCTACGCGTGAGCGGATATCGGTGGCTTTGGAGTCCGGGTAGAACACACCGGCGGCGAACATTTTGGCAGTGAATTCCACACCGGCCAGGTATTCGTCGGTCTCATAAAGGTGGGTCAGGGTGCGGTCCTTGTTCACGGCCCAGCTGTTCGGGGCGCCAAACCATTCAGTGACCATATGGAGGGCATTGATGTAGGCCGGTTCCAACGCATATTGCTGGTCGCCGGGACGGGTCAGCTCCTTGGCTTTGTCCAGGAACTCATCGGCGCTTGCCGCTTCGAAGCCGCCCACCTTCGCCCACATATCGTGGTTGCCAAGGTACACCTGGCCGAACGGGGTACTGGGGATGGGAGCTCCCCAGATCTTGCCGTTCACGACGGCGGTCTTCCAGGAATCAGGCTTCAGCGCCGCCAGGTTGGGGTACTCAAGGACTGCGTCACCGGACAGGTACGGCGTCAGGTCCTGGAACTTGGCTTCCAGCATGGGCCCGACGTTGGGGATGCCCTGGTTCGGCGGAACCCACATCATGTCCGGAAGATCGTTGCTGGCCAGGACGGTGGCGAACTTGGCCGGATAGCCGTCGCCGATGTCCTCCGCGATTTGCAACTCCAGGTCGCCGCCGAGCTTGGCGTTGAGGCGCTGCCAGAAAGGGTTGTCCTTCAGGCCGGGGCTCATGGTGTCGAAGGTTTCGGTCAGGCCGGTCACTTTGCCCTTGAGCGGCGGTGTCTTCACGGACTGCACGGCAGTGGGCAGTTTGAAGTAGCCGGCCTGGAGGCCCTTGGCATTGCCCGCGATGTCCGGGGTGACGCCGGTGAATTCCTTGTAGGTGGGCAACTTGACCGAAGCGGAGGCAGCGGCGCCTCCATTGCTCGCGGCGCCGCCACCACCGCAGGCGGATAATCCTGCAGCGGTTACGGCCAGGCCCGCGAGGCCAAGGAAACCGCGGCGGCTGAATCCGGCCTGAGAGGTAGTGCTCGTCATGGCATAACCCTTTCTGGTTACTTGCTCTTTTTCTGAGGTTTGAGTGCTGTGGGTATTTCTAGATTTCGGAGAGGGGGCTAGCCCTTGACGGCGCCGGTGATGACGCCCTTGGCGAAGTGCTTCTGGAGGAACGGGTAGACCATCAGGATGGGGACCAACGCCACCACGACTACGGCCATCTGGATGGATTGCGGTGGCGGAGTGGTGGTGATTCCCAGCTGGTCAGCCGCTCCACTGCCTTGGACTACGAAATTTCGGAGCAGCAACTGGATAGGCCACTTGCTGTGATCGTTGATGTACAGCAAGGCGTTGAAGAACGAGTTCCAGAAACCGACTGCATAAAACAGCCCGACGACGGCGATCACGGCTTTGGACAGCGGCATCACGATCCGCCACAGGATTTGCCAGTCGTTGGCGCCGTCGATCCTTGCGCTTTCAATCAGTTCGCCGGGGATGTTCATGAAGAACGATCGCATCACCACAAAGTTGAAAGCCCCGAAGATGCCCGGCAGGATCAGCGACCAAAGGGAGTCCAGCAGGCCAAGCTGACGGATCATGAGGAACGACGGAATCAAGCCGGGCGCAAACAGGAGCGTGAACAACACCGCGAGGATCACCGGCCGGCCAAAGAGCACGGTGCGGCTGGTGGCGTAGGCCATGGTGATGGTCACGAACAGCGCCAGGATGGTGCCCACCGCGGTGACCAGCATGCTGACCCCGAGTGATTGCAACACCATGGGGCCCTTGAAGATGGTGGCGTACGCCTCCAACGTTGGACGCTCGGGCCAAAGGACGAAGCCACCGGCTTTTACCAGTTGTTCTGTATCTGCCAGGGATGTCGAAACCACCAGCAGAATGGGCGTCAGGATGGACAAGCTGAAGACGACCAGCACCACTGCCTTGATCGTTTGGTACAGGGCGGACGGCTTTTCCTTCCAAATCGGGCGTTTGGGGTTGTAGCTCAGCTCGCGGGGTTTCCTGGTGAAGAGTGTTGATGCCATGGGGGTTCTCCTTGTGCGGCAGGCGCGCGGGTTCAGCGTGGCTTTCAGCGCACTTGTTTTGCGAAGATTCCGTCTTCGCCGAAGCGGTGGGCAAGTTTGTTGGCGCCGTAGATCAGCAGGGCGCTGACCACGCCCTTCGCCAGGCCGGCTGCGGCACCTGAGCTCCAGCCGCCTCCTACTACGCCGGTGTAGTAAGTGAAGGTGTCCAGCACTTCAGCGGCTCCGGCACCCACAGCATCACGCTGCAGGATGAACTGTTCGAAGCCGACCGAGAGGATGTCGCCGATGCGCAGGATCAGCAGGAGTACGATCACCGGCCGCAACCCGGGGAGGGTGATGTGCCACATCCGCCGCCACCGGCCCGCGCCATCCGCCGCAGCGGCTTCGTAAAGGGAAGCATCGATGCTGGCAAGGGCTGCCAGGAAGATGATCATGGCCCAGCCGGCATCTTTCCAGATCATTTGGATGACCACCATCACGGGGAAGGTCTCCGGGTTGGTCATGAACGGAATGGGCTCCATTCCCCAGTCCCGCAGCAGGTTATTGACGAAACCAGCGCCGCCCAGCATCTGCTGGAAGAACGCGATCACCAGCACCCAGGAAAGGAAGTGCGGCAGGTAGGCGATGCTTTGAAAGATCCGTCGGACCCGGGTGCTGATCAGTGAATCCACAATCAGCGCCAGTACCAGCGGCACCGGGAACAGGAACACCAACTGCCAGGCGGCCAGGTACAAGGTGTTCCAAAAAGCGTGGACGAAGTCGGGATTTCCGAACAGGTCCACGAAGTTCTGCCAGCCCACCCACAGGCTGTCACCGATACCCAGGTACGGCTGGTAGTCCTGGAATGCGATGACATTGCCCAGAATGGGGATGTAGAAGAACAGCAGCAGGAACGCCACGCCCGGGACCATCATGAGCAGCATCTGCTTGTCGCGACGCAGGCGGGACCGGAAACTCTGCTGCGGGGGCTTGCTCCGTTTCCGCTTCTTCGGACCGGCGCCGGGGGTACTTCCCCGAGCCGGCTCCGCGACCCGGCGGGCTTCGGACAATGCCGGAGCCTGTTCCGTCGTCGAGTTCATGCTGTCTCCTCAAGTGTTGAGCCTGAACCATCAATGTGATTCAGGCCACGCTAGTTAACCGTTTAACAAACCATAAGTGGCTGGGATCTCTTTTTGCAAGATCGTGATCAAAACTGATCGCAAAAATCACTTTTCATCACTTCGGGTGGGGGGTGAACTGGCTTGGGGGTGGGGTTGTGGTGTGGGGTTGTGGTGTGGGTGAGTTGTGGGGGGATGGCTTGCGCTGAGGGTGGTTTGTGGTGCCGGGTGCGCCCCAGGTCTCCTCATTGGGGCCCTCCGCACCCGTTCACGCCGATCGCCCCCGTAAGAACCGTGGCGCGGGGCGGAAACGGGTGCGACGCCTGGCCACAAGTGATGCGCGGGGCGGAAACGGGTGCGACGCCGGGCCACAAGTGATGCGCAGGGCGGAAACGGGTGCGTAGTTGGGGTGGCCGTGGCTTGCTGCCGGGGTTGGCCCGTGGTGCAGGATGTGCCCCGGCGCTCGACGCCGCGCCCCTCGCACCCGCTCACGCCGATCGCCCCCGTAAGAACCGTGGCGCGGGGCGGAAACGGGTGCGACGCCGGGCCACAAGTGCTGCGCGGGGCGGAAACGGGTGCGTAGTTGGGTGGCCGTGGCTTGCTGCCGGGGTTGGCCCGTGGTGCAGGATGTGCCCCGGCGCTCGACGCCGCGCCCCTCGCACCCGTTCACGCCGATCGCCCCCGTAAGAACCGTGGCGCGGGGCGGAAACGGGTGCGTAGTTGCGGTGGCGGTGGCTTGCTGCCGGGGTTGGCCCGTGGTGCAGGATGTGCCCCGGCGCTCGACGCCGCGCCCCTCGCACCCGTTCACGCTGATCACCCCCGTAAGAACCGTGGCGCGGGGCGGAAACGGGTGCGACGCCGGGCCACCAGTGAGGCGGGGGGCGGAAACGGGTGCGTAGTTGCGGTGGCGGTGGCTTGCGGTCGGGGTTGGCGCAGGGCGGAAACGGGTGCGACGCCGGGCCACAAGTGATGCGCGGGGCGGAAACGGGTGCGTGGGAGGCGAGGGCAAGGAAGGAGCCTCTGTCAGGCCACCCGACCCCGCTAAAGTACAAGCAGTTGGATTTCAGACAGAAGGTGGACATGGCAGATTGTTGCAGCCCGGGTGCCGGCGCCCGGGAACACTCGACGCCGGGGCTGACGCTTCCCCTGCGCTCGGTGGGAGGACACCCGACGACCGGTACAGCCGGGACCACCCACACCAACCAGACCCACGACGGCCAAATCCACGACGTCCAAATCCCCGGCGGGGCGTTCACCATGGGCGATCCCTTCAACGAGGGCTACGAAGCCGACGGTGAAGTGCCCCTGCACGAAGTATCCATCTCCGAATTCCGGATCAGCGCGACCACCGTGACCAATGAAGAGTTTGCCGGGTTCGTCGATGCCACCGGCTATCAAACGGAGTCGGAAACCTTCGGCACTTCGGCCGTGTTCCATCTGGCGGTGAAAGCGGAGCCGCATGAGATCCTGAACCGGGTCAACAACGTCCCGTGGTGGCTCAATGTCCGTGGTGCCAGTTGGGCCCATCCGGCCGGACCTCTTTCGCACTGGACGGAGATCCCTGATCATCCCGTCACCCATGTGTCCTACAACGACGCCCTGGCATACTGCGCATGGGCCGGACGCCGGCTACCGACGGAAGCCGAGTGGGAGTTCGCGGCCCGGGGCGGGTTGTCCGGGCAGCGCTACCCGTGGGGAAATGACCTGCACTCCAACACAGCAACAACTGGCCACAACTGCAATATCTGGCAAGGGGAATTCCCTACCCGCAACACGATCGACGACGGCTACCTCACCACCGCACCCGCCAAGGCATTTAGCCCCAACGGCTTCGGGCTTTACCAAACCAGTGGAAACGTCTGGGAATGGTGCAGTGATTGGTTCCTGCACAAGTACTACAAGACATGCCAGGCGCAAGGCACGGTGAAGGATCCGCAGGGGCCGACCATCGGCCGCGGCAGGGTGATGCGGGGCGGCTCGTACCTCTGCCACGACTCGTACTGCAACCGCTACCGCCTTGCAGCCAGAAGCTCGAATACACCGGACTCGGCCAGCGGCAACCTCGGATTCAGGACCGTGGCCCTTTAGCCCCTGGCTCTGGTTCTGAAACTACTTGGGCCCATGCCCGCGCTTATGCCCATGGCCTTTGACGCCGGCTGGCAGTTCGCCGGACACGATCTTCGTCGCTGTCACGGCATCGCCGTCTTTGGTGCCGCTGACACGAACGTCGTCGCCGATCTCGAGATCAGAAGCGGAGGCCGAAGGCAGCGTGGGCTTACCTTTACCGTTCCTGAGCCCTGACAGGTCAGCAGGAACTTTGCTGATCCGCGTATCCTCAGTGATGGAATAGCGCTGCGTAAAGCCATCCTCGCTCTTCACAGTCACCTCTGAATCGCTGACCGCTTCGATGGTTCCAGACTGCGTGAGGACCCTACGGTAGCTCCCGTCCTGCTGCTTCACGACGTGTTCGCCGTGAATAGCCCGCCCGCGCCCGTCAGCGGGCTTGGCGTTCCCCGATGGGGTCGGGCCGGCTGAAACAGCAGGGCTCGACGGCGAAGGGCCGGGTTGGGTGCCCGCCCAGACAGCAGCGGCCCCGCCACCGGTCAGGGCGACGGCGATCCCGCCGGCAATGAGGGCCTTCCCGAGGCCCGGTGAAAGTGTGGCCATGCATCCATTGTGCGCCCAAAAGCAAAGTAGGCCGCAGTAAAACTGCGGCCTACTTTGATGGGAAGAACGGGTCTTAGCCCTCGACGCCCAGCTTCTCCAGGATGAGTTCGCGGACTCGTCCTGCGTCGGCCTGACCACGGGTGGCCTTCATGACGCCGCCGACAATCGCGCCAATGGCTTGGACCTTGCCGCCACGGATCTTCTCCGCCACGTCCGGCTGTGCTGCCAGTGCTGCATCGATGGCTTCCAGGAGCGGACCGTCGTCGGATACAACGGCAAGGCCGCGCTTCTCAACGATTTCCGCCGGAGTACCTTCGCCGGCGAGCACGCCGTCCAGGACCTGGGTGGCCATCTTGTTGTTGATCTTGCCGTCTTCAACCAGCTTGTTCAGCTCCACAATCACCTGCGGAGTCACACCGAGCTCGGAAGGATCGACGTCAGCTACCTTGGCGCGGCCCACGATCTCACCCATCCACCACTTGCGGGCAACATCAGCCGAGGCACCTGCTGCAATGGTTTCCTCGATGGAGTCCATGACACCGGCGTTCACTACATCGCGGAATTCCAGATCCGAGTATCCCCAAGCTTCCTTGAGACGCTTACGGCGCTCGGCCGGCGGCTCGGGAAGGGTAGCGCGGAGTTCCTCCACCCACTCACGGGAGGCAACGACGGGAACCAGGTCCGGCTCCGGGAAGTAGCGGTAATCGTCAGCGTCGGACTTGGGCCGGCCTGACGTCGTCGAACGCGTGTCCTCGTGCCAGTGGCGCGTCTCCTGGATGACCGGCTCGCCGGAGTCAAGGACGGCAGCGTGGCGCTGGATTTCGTAACGTACGGCGTGCTCGACGGCGCGCAGTGAGTTCACGTTCTTGGTCTCCGAACGGATACCGAAACGTTCACGGCCGTGCGGGCGGAGGGAAACGTTGGCGTCGCAACGGACGTTGCCGCGCTCCATCTTGGCATCGGAAACGCCAAGGTTCTTCACGATTTCACGGACAGCCGCGACGTAGGCCTTGGCCAGTTCAGGCGCACGGCTGCCGGCGCCCTCAATGGGCTTGGTGACAATTTCCACCAACGGAACACCCGAACGGTTGTAATCCACCAGCGAGTAGTCGGCTCCTTGGATACGGCCCGCAGCGCCACCCATGTGGGTCAGCTTGCCGGCGTCCTCCTCCATGTGGGCGCGCTCGATCTCCACGCGGAAGACGGTGCCGTCCTCGAGCTCGATGTCGAGGTAACCGTCATAGGCGATCGGCTCGTCGTACTGCGAGGTCTGGAAGTTCTTGGGAGTGTCCGGGTAGAAGTAGTTCTTCCGGGCAAAACGGCACGATTCGGCGATCTTGCAGTTCAGGGCAAGGCCGATCTTGATGGAAGACTCCACCGCTGTCTTGTTGACAACGGGTAGGACGCCGGGCATGCCCAGGTCAACCTCGTTGACGTTGGTGTTCGGCTCATCACCGAAAACGTTCGGTGCGGAGGAGAACATCTTGGTCTTGGTGTTGAGCTCCACGTGGACCTCGAAACCCAGAACAGGATCGTACTTCTCCATGGCCTCTTCGAAGCTCAGGGTTGCATCGACGGACATTAGTTGGAACCTCCGGCGGTGGTGGATGCTGCGCCAAGGACAGCATTTTTCAGATCGGGCGCCTGCGCAAGGATCGGGCCGCCCCACTTCTCTTCGAGCATGGATTCAAGGACGGCGCCCACGCGGTACAGGCGGGCATCCTGGCGGGCAGGAGCCAACAGCTGGATACCAACCGGCAGGCCGTCTTCGTCAGCCAGGCCGGCCGGCAGGGACAGGCCCGGGATACCGGCAAGGTTAGCCGGGATGGTGGCGACGTCGTTCAGGTACATCGCCAGCGGATCATCCAGCTTCTCCCCCAGCTTGAACGCCGTGGTGGGCGCAGTGGGCGAAATCAGGACATCAGCATTGGCGAAGGCGGCGTCGAAGTCACGTTGGATCAGCGTACGGACCTTCTGTGCCGAGCCGTAGTAAGCGTCGTAGTAGCCAGCGCTCAGTGCGTAGGTACCGAGGATGATACGGCGCTTGACTTCGTCGCCGAAACCGGCCGCACGGGTAGCACCCATGACCCGCTCGATGGTCATGGGACCGTCCTTGGGCAGCACGCGCATGCCGAAGCGAACGCCGTCGAACTTGGCCAGGTTGCTGGACACCTCGGAGGGCATGATCAGGTAGTAGGCACCCAGGGCGTACTTAAGGTTGGGGCAGGAAACCTCAACAATTTCAGCGCCCGCGTCCTTCAGCAGCTGAAGGGACTCGTTGAAACGGTTCTCGACGCCGGCCTGGTAACCCTCGCCGTGAAGCTCCTTGACGATGCCGATCTTCATGCCGGCAACGTTGCCCACGCGGGCGGCGGCAACAAGATCATTGAAGGGATCAGTCAGCGACGTGGAGTCGAAGGGATCGTGGCCGCCGATGACTTCCTGCAGCAGCGCAGAGTCCAGTACTGTCCGGGACACAGGGCCGATCTGGTCCAGCGACGACGCCATGGCAATGGCGCCATAACGTGAAACAGCGCCGTAGGTCGGCTTCACGCCAACCGTTCCGGTGACGGCACCCGGCTGGCGGATGGAGCCACCGGTGTCCGTGCCGAGCGCCAACGGCGCTTCGAAAGCGGCGACGGCGGCAGCGGAGCCACCGCCCGAACCGCCGGGAATGCGGTCCAGGTCCCACGGGTTGCGCGTAGGGCCATAGGCCGAGTGCTCGGTGGAAGAGCCCATGGCGAATTCGTCCAGGTTGGTCTTACCCAGGATGGGCATCTTGGCCGCGCGCAGCTTCTTCACCACAGTGGCGTCGTACGGGCTGTGCCAGCCCTCAAGGATCTTCGAACCGGCCGTCGTCGGCTGGCCGATCGTGACGATGAGGTCCTTGACAGCAATGGGCACACCAGCGAGGGCATGCAGTTCCTCGGCAGCAGAGCCGCCGGCGGCACGGGCAGCGTCAACCTCGGCCGCGACAGCCAAAGCCTCTTCAGTATTGACGTGCAGGAAGGCGTGGATACCATCGGCTCCGCCATCAACAAGGGCGATACGGTCAAGGTGCGCCTGCGTCACCTCGACGGCGGTCACCTCGCGGGCGGCCAGCTTCTCAGCGAGATCGGCAGCGGAGTGGCGGATGAGTTCGTTCTTCAGCTCAGTCATAGTGATTAGTCCTCATCCAGGATTGCGGGGACCTTGAAACGGTTCTCGTAAGCATCCGGCGCGCCGGACAACGCCTGCTCAGCGGTGAATGTGTGGCCCACAACGTCCTCGCGGAACACATTGGTCAACGGAATCGGGTGTGACGTCGCCGGGACGTCCTCCCCCGCAGCTTCGCTCACGCTCTTGACCGAATCCACAATGACAGCAAGCTCAACAGCCATCCTGTCCAGTTCTTCGGCACTCATTTCAATGTGAGCCAGACGCGCAAGATGCGCGACGTCGTCACGGTTGATCGCAGCCATGGATCTCCCCTGCAAAGTTCAAATGGTTTTCCGAACCAGTCTACTTGGCTTGGGTGTGCCGGTCAGACGCTACGCCCGGGAGCCATCCTCCGCGTGCTCGCTCGTTCCTCGCTTGGACGCACGCTTCCGGATGCCTCCAGGCTTTCGCAGCTTGTCCCGCCATCAACGCAAACGAGACAGCAGAGCGGGCCATTCACGCTCTGCTGTCTCGTTGGGGGTTTAGGCAGGTCAGCCGATGCCGATGGCTCCCGTCAGGACACCCACTGCCAGCATGACCACCGAGATCACTGCCGTGCGCCACAGGACCTTCTTGTGGTGATCGCCCAGGTCCACCTTGGCCAGGGAGACCAGCAGGAGGATGGCAGGAACCAAGGGGCTCTGCAGGTGGAATGGCTGCCCGGTGATGGAGGCACGGGCCATATCCACTGCATCGACGCCGTAGTGCGCGGCGGTTTCGGAGAGGACCGGAAGGACACCGAAGTAGAAGGCGTCGTTGCTCATGAAGAAGGTCATGGGGATGCTGAGCAGGCCGGTGATGATGGCCATGAACGGGCCCATGTCTGCCGGGATGATCTGGACCAGCCACTCGGACATTGCCTTGACCATGCCGGTTCCATTGAGGACACCGGTGAGGACTGCGGCGGCCATGACCATGCTGACCACAGCGACGATGGACGGTGCGTGAGCGATCAACTGCGCGCCTTGGTCCTTGACCTTGGGGAAGTTGACCAGCAGGGCGATCGCGGAGCCCACCATGAACACGAACGGCAGCGGAACAATGTTGGCTACCAGGACAACCATGACGGCGACCGTGAGGCCCAGGTTGAACCAGAACAGTTTGGGACGCAGCGTGGAGCGGTTGGGGTCCAGCGCGGTGTCCGCCATGGCGGTGTCATGGAGGTCCACCAGGGTTGCCGGATCTTCAAGAACCGCGACGGAGGAACCTCCACCCGCGCCCGGCTTGCTTGAGGTCGAGCCGTTGCGTCCGAAGCTGAAACGGCCGGCGCCGAATCCTGAACCTGAGCCCGAACCGGCGGTGACGGCACCGCCGTGGCCGTTGCCGCCGTCGAACGCTTCGGAAGGCTCGGCGACGTCGCCCCAGATTTCGGGAGCGGTGGTGCGGAGGCGGTTGCGTTCCTGCAGGCCCAGCAGCCAGGCGAAGACCAGGACCACGATGAGGCCGACGATGAGGGACGGGACCATGGGGACGAAGACGTCGTTGACATCAAGGTTGAGCGCGGTGGCTGCACGGGCGGTAGGGCCGCCCCACGGCAGGATGTTCATGGTGCCGTTGGCCAGGCCGGCCACGCAGGTGAGGACCACCGGGCTCATCTTGAGCCGCAGGTAGACCGGGAGCATGGCGGCCGTGGTGAGGATAAAGGTGGTGGAGCCGTCACCGTCCAAGGAGACCGCGGCTGCAAGGATCGCAGTACCGAGGACAACCTTGGCGGGGTCGTTGCCCAACTTGCGGAGGATGAACTTCACCAACGGATCAAAGAGTCCGACGTCGATCATCAGGCCGAAGTAGATAATGGCGAACATGAGGAGCGCAGCCGTGGACGTCATGGACTTCATGGATTCCATCACCATGTCGCCGATGCCGAGGCCCGCCCCGGCGAACAAGCCGAAGACGGTGGGGACGATGATCAGCGCCAGTACTGGCGTCAATTTTTTGGTCATGATCAGGACCATGAATACCGCAATCATTGCGAATCCAAGCAAAACCAGCACGGCCGGCTCCTTACTACTGTGAATGGCGCCACGTCGGTGTGATGCGCACTACAGACGATATGGTGGCGTCCGTCACGGGGAGGGGTTTGTGTGAATTGTCAGGAATAATGCTCGTTACGAAGGTTTTGCGCATTGTGCGCAGTGTTTGAATGGAGCATGCGTTTCTCCACCCAAACCCTCCTCCTCCAGCTTGGAGTGGTCCTGCTGGTGGTCCTGCTCAGCGGCGCAGTCCATGCGTGGCTGGTGTACGAACGGATCGGCGACGAAGCCGAAAACCAGGCGCTCACCCTCGCCCGGACTGTTGCTGCGGATCCTGGTATCAGATCCAACGTCCAAGCCATCAGCAGGGAAGAAGGGACGCCTCCCCCGGATATCCTTGCGGCCGGCCCCCTTCAGGCTGCCGCTGAAGCCGTGCGAAACCGGACGGGCGCCCTGTTCGTGGTCATCACGGACGAAACCGGGCTCCGGCTGGCCCATCCCGAGAAGGCCCGCTTGGGCGAGCGCGTCAGCACGGACCCGTCCGTGGCTCTCGGAGGACAGGAGATCACCACCCGCAACACCGGGACTTTGGGACCTTCGGCCGGGGCCAAAGTACCCGTCTACGCCCCGGGGGCTTCCGGTGCCATTGTGGGCGAAGTCAGTGTGGGCTATTCCGTGGAGTCGCTCAGCAACAGCCTTGCCCGCGACATTGCGCCCATTGCCCTGACCGCCGGGGGTTCTTTGGTGGCCGGCGTGTTGGCATCGTTCCTGCTCCGGCGCAGGCTGCAGCGGCTCACCCTCGGCTTGGAGCCCGAGGAAATCAGCACCCTCGTCCACGACCAAGTGGCCGTACTTCAAGGCGTCGACGACGGCGTGATCGGCATTGCCGCGGACGGGCGCATCTCTGTGTTCAATGCCGCTGCCGCCCGGCTCTTGGACATGCCCGATGCCACGGGACAGGATTGGGTCTCCGCCGCCGTTCCCGAACACCTCAAGCAGCTCACCCAGCCGGCGGCCCGTGACGCCGAAGCCGTGGAAATCGTGGCGGGCGGGCGCGTCCTGGTTGCCAGCGCACGCAAGGCCTGGCATCGCAAGGAGGACCTCGGCTGGGTGGTCATGCTGCGGGACCGCACCGAACTGCAGCAGCTGACCCGCCAACTCGATGCCGTGGGGACCATGTCCACGGCCCTCCGCGCCCAGCGCCATGAGTTCGCCAACCAACTCCACACCATCGCCGGTTTCATCAGCATCGGCCAGTACGATTCCGCAAAAGATTACCTTGCGCGCATCTCGGCCACGGGCCCGCTGAAGTTCCCGGTGGAACAGGCCGAATTGCTTCAGGATCCGTATTTGCAGGCCTTCATCGGCGCCAAGGGTGTGGAAGCTTCGGAACGCGGCGTGGCCCTCCGGGTCGGACCCGAAACACTGGTTCGTGGACACGTGGCCGATCCCCAGGACGTGACCACGGTCCTTGGCAACCTGATCGACAACGCGGTGAGTGCCGCCGTCGTCGGTTCCGCCGTGGACCGCTGGGTGGAGGTTGAACTGCTTGATGACGCCGCCACAGCCGGCGGGACTTTGCACATCGTGGTGGGAGACTCCGGCGACGGTTTGGGGAGCCTTGAACCTGAAGAAGTCTTCGCGGAAGGATTCACGACGTCGGAACACCCGGTACGCTCGGGGGCTGGACAAGGTTTGGGGCTGGCGCTGGTGCGGCAGCTTGCGCGGCGGCGCGGCGGTGATGTCCGCGTCCTGGAGCCCGGGAGCCAGGGCGGCCCCGGCGCGGTATTCATGGCAACGATCCCCGGCGTCATGGATGCTGCGGAGGGTATTACCGGAACCGACTCGACGTTGAGGGAGGACAGCAATGGCTGAGGATTTACGCGTGCTGATTGTGGATGACGACTTCCACGTTGCAAGGCTCCACGCCGCCTACGTGGATTCGGTGGCCGGATTCATGGCCTTGGCACCGGCGGGGTCGGTGTCCCAGGCTTTGCAGGCCATCCATAGCCTGCGCCCCGATCTGGTGCTGCTGGACGTATACCTCCCGGACGGCTCCGGCCTGGATCTGTTGGGCCAATTGGACGTGGATGCCATCATGCTAACGGCGGCCTCTGACGCCCAATCCATCAAGGTCGCTTTGCGTCGCGGCGCTTTGGGGTACATGCTCAAGCCCTTCACCGCTGAGTCCCTGTCCCAGCAGCTCCGTTCCTACGCCAGGTATCGGCGGATTTTGGGGCAGCAGACGGCCGTTGACCAAGGCACCATTGAACGGGCCAAACGCTCCCTGATCCCCGGAGACGTCACCCCTACGGCCAAACCCCGCTCCGCCACCGAAGCGGCCGTCCTGGAATCGTTGCTTCCCGGTGAGCAGTATTCAGCCGCCGAGGTCGCGGAACGCGTTGGCGTTTCCCGGGCCACAGCGCAACGGTACCTGTCCTCGCTGGCGGACGATGGCGCCGTCGAAATCCAGTTGCGCTACGGGACCACGGGCCGGCCGGAACACCGGTACGGCGTCCCGGCCTGACCCAAGTAAGTAGCATTTGTGCGCTACGCGGACTTTTGCGCTACCAACTCGATCTCTACCAACATCTCCGGGTCGAGGAACGGCAGGACGTGCACCAAGGACAGCGTGGGACGGATCTCGCCGAACACTTCACCGTGGGCGCGGCCGGCGTCCTCCCACTTACTGATGTCCGTCAGGTACAGCTTGGACTGGACGACGTCCTGGTAGGAGAATCCGGCGTCTTCCAGGACAGCACCGAGCTTTTCAAGGATGTACTTGGTCTGCGAGTAGAAGTCCTCGCCCACAATGCCATCAGGTCCGGAGGCGGCCGTCGCCGAAATGAAAAGGGTGTTGTCCACCTGGACAGCCCGGGAGTATCCAAGGGTCTGTTCCCAGACCGAGCCCGTGCCGAATGTCTTGCGCATGCCGCGCCCTCCTGTCGCTTCGCGGTCCTTTGACCGGCGTTTACGAAGGAAACTTTATGACTGTGGAAGGTCCAGCCGGTAAACGAACAGTTTTATGTCGGTGCCGGGCACAAACCAGTCGCGGTGCGGTGCGCGGTCAAAGCCGGTACGTGCATAGAGGGCGTTGGCACTTTCCCAGGTGGCACCGGTGGTCAGGGACACTGCCTTGATACCGTCCATGGCTTTGGCTTGATCCACCACGGCCTGCACCAGGGCCCTGCCCGCACCGGAGCGTTGGACTGACGGATCCACTACCAGGGTTCGGAGTTCCAGTTCGTCCTCGAGGCCGATGTCGGAGAAACCGCCGCCGGCAGGTGCCGCGGTGACGGAGCCGATGATTTGGCCATTGCGCTCTGCCACCAGGATCTCTGCGTGCTCCGCGCGTCCAGCCACGTCCTGAAGCTTCTGCAGGTACGGGTGGTCGGCGTCACCGTAGTACCCCGCGGTGACGTAAGAATCCTGCGTAATGCGGGCAACGGCGTCGTAGTCTTCGGGCAGGGCGGGACGGACGGTAATCGGCGAAAGCACCTACCAATGGTAGTCGCGTGAGAGGCAGGAACAGCGCCGGAATGGCCTTTTCGTGATGGAGCTATCAGTCACGTTCGAAAAGTACGACGCCGGACGGCTGGCGCTACGCTGTTCGCTTCCGGCCGCGGGGGCCGTTTTTGTGTTGCCCCACGTGGCGCCTGATGGAGCCGCGTTTCGTGCCATGAAGCCCGGTTTCGCGCTGTTGCGGGGACATGTCGGACTGCTGGCGGAGGCCGTCGGACCCGTGCTTGAGTTGCCACACACCGGCCCCAAACCCGTCCTGACCACGAGGAGAACCATGACCCCGCCAGACCGCCAATTGCACCTGAACGCGTTCCTGATGAGCACAGGGCACCACGAGGCATCGTGGCGTCTTCCCGAGAGTGACCCTTTTGCCTCCACCAACGTGGAGCACTACCAGCACCTTGCCCGCACAGCGGAACGGGGAAAGCTGGACTCCATCTTCTTCGCAGATTCCCCGGTGCTGTTCGGGGAGGTAGGCCGGCGCCCGGCAGGGAAGTTGGAGCCCACAGTGCTGCTGACGGCCCTCGCCGCAGCGACCCGGAAAGTTGGCCTGATCGCTACCGCTTCCACCACCTACAACGATCCCTTCAATCTTGCCCGCCGCTTTGCCTCCGTTGATTGGGTCAGCGGAGGCCGTGCTGGGTGGAACGTCGTGACGACGGCCGGCCCGGATGCCGCGCGGAACTTCGGTGTTGACGATCAGCCCGCACACGCAGTCCGATACGAACGAGCTGCCGAATTTATCGAAGTGGCCCGGAAGCTGTGGGACAGCTGGGAAGACGACGCCATCCTGGCGGACAAGGCCGATGGCGTCTGGGGTGACGACACCAAGATCCGCACCATCGACCACGAAGGAAAGCACTTCCGCGTCCGTGGCCCCCTGAACGTGCCCCGTTCCCCGCAAGGCCACCCTTTGATGGTGCAGGCCGGGTCCTCGGACAACGGTAAGAACCTGGCAGCACAGTATGCAGAAGCCGTCTTCACGGCCCACCAGACGCTGGCCGATGCCCAGGCCTTCTATTCAGACCTCAAGGCCCGCACCGCAGCGGCCGGACGGGACCCCGAAGGCATCAAGATCCTGCCCGGAATCGTCCCCGTGATCGGCTCCACCGAGGCCGAAGCCCTCCAACTCGAGCGGGAACTGGACCAGCTCATCAAGCCCGAGTACGCCCGTGAACAATTGGCCAAGGCACTCCGTTTGTCCCCCGAGGACCTCCCCTTGGACCGCCAACTCCCCGCCGACCTGCCCTCAGAGGACGAGATTGAGGGAGCCAAGAGCCGCTACACGCTCATTGTGGAGCTGGCCAGGCGCGAACAGCTCACCGTCCGGCAGCTGATTGGACGCCTGGGTGGCGGACGCGGCCACCGGACGTTCTCCGGTACGCCCGAACAGGTGGCCGACGCTATCCAGGACTGGTTCTTTGCCGGTGCCGCTGATGGCTTCAACATCATGCCGCCCGTGCTGCCTTCCGGTTTGGAGGTCTTCGTGGACCAGGTGGTCCCCATCCTTCAGCGGCGTGGACTTTTCCGGACCGAGTACACGGCCTCCACGCTCCGTGGTCACTACGGGCTGGCACGCCCTGAGAACCGTTACGCCGGAAGCGCCCCGCAGGAGCTCACATCCATAGGCTCTGCCTTCTGAGCCGGATTCCAGCCTGAGCCGGATTTCAGCGCTTGGGCCAACTCCATGGCGGCCCCTCCAACGGGCCCAGACCCTTGATCCTGGTCTCGCCCATGTCCTTGTACAACTCATGTTCATGGGCGGCGCCGCTGCTCCGCAAAGCACTCAACAAGGCTTCAGAGTGGGTCACCACGATCATCTGGCTGTTGGCACTGGCTTGGACGATCAGTCCGGCCAGTGCCGGCATCAGGTCAACGTGGAGGCTGGTCTCGGGTTCGTTCAAGACCATGAGCTCCGGCGGTCGCGGGGTCAGCAACGCAGCTGTCAGCAAAAGGAACCGCAGGGTCCCATCCGATAGCTCGGCAGCCTTCATGGGCCGCAGCATGCCCGGCTGCCGCAGCTCCACGCTGAACCGGCCGTCGTGGACGGCTATTTCCAGCCGGCTCCCGGGAAAGGCATGCCCGACGGCGGCATCCAACTGCCGCTCGAACCCCACCTCCCGCAATGTCTGGAGCGCAGCAGCGAGATCCTTGCCGCTATGGTGCAGAACCGGAGTACGTGTGCCAAGTTGCGCCTGACGCGCCGGAGCTTCGGCATCTGTGCGGAAGTGATCGTAGAACCGCCAGGACCGCACTGAATCCCGAACCCTCAGCACTTCCGGCGCCCGATCCTGGTCCGAAACCTCGGTCAGCATGCTCTGGAAAGTATCCAGGCGCCGCGACAACTCGGCCCACTCCCCTCTCGGTCCCCGTAATCTGGCCAAGCTTCCCTTCCGGTCCACCAGCAAAGACCCCGGCCTGGCTACGGGGCCGGAGAAGATCTGCTCGCGTTTTATTTCCGGGTCAAGGCTGAAGGCCGAGGGGCGGGGCCGGCCGGTTTCCGGATCAAACCCGGAGCCGCTGCCCGCAGGCATCCCCAAATCCACCAGGTATCCGAAGTCGTCGCCGGAGTAACCCAGCTTCAAATTCACGGACTCACGCCGGACAGTGCCTTGGACAGGCACGTCGCCGCGGCGCATGGCATCACTGATGGATTCCGGACCGGCCCACAGCGTGGAGGCCAGGCCGCCGTCACGCGCAAGTGATCCCACCACATTTCCGGAATCTCCCCCAGCGCACTCGGCCAGCAGACGCAGGGCGCGGTACAACGAGGATTTGCCGCTGCCGTTGGCCCCGGTCACGATGTCCAGCCCATGCAATTCCATGGCAAGATCCCGGATTGACCGGTAGTTGGCGATGGCGAGGCTTCTGATCACGGGTTGCTGGCTACAAGGGGAACTTGCCGGACAGTTCCAGGGTCCCCGCGCACATCCAGGCCGCCA
Source organism: Arthrobacter sp. R3-55 (assembly GCF_054161505.1). Lineage (NCBI taxonomy): Bacteria > Bacillati > Actinomycetota > Actinomycetes > Micrococcales > Micrococcaceae > Arthrobacter > Arthrobacter sp. R3-55. Next base: position 3,213,811 of record NZ_CP096423.1, read on the forward strand.
AACGATCCTCGGTGCTGGGCCCACCATTGAGGGGGCTTTCCAACCGTGGCCTGCGAACCCAGCATCCGGCTTCCTCCGCCACCAAGGCTCCCGCGGAAAAGTCGTGCTCGTTCAGTCCACGCTCGCCGTAGGCGTCAAACGTTCCATCCGCCACCAGGCAGAGGTCCAGGGCAGCGGAACCAAGGCGCCGGACGTCGGCGAATCCTTCCATGAGCTCGGCCAAGCCGGCGGATTGGCTGGCACGGGTCGCGGGATCGTAACTGAAACCCGTTGCCAGGATCAGGCCGGTCCGGCCGGGAACAGGACCTGCCAATCTGGTGATCTCTCCCCCGACCTCAAGCCAGGCTCCTTGTCCCCGGGCGGCCGAATAGACGCGACCCAAGGCAGGTGCGTGGACCACGCCGGCCAGCCATACGCCGTCGGAATCGGCCACCGCCACAGAGGTGGCGTAGTAGGCGATGTTACGGATGAAGTTGGTGGTCCCGTCCAGGGGGTCAATGGACCAGCGGTATCCGGAAGGCGTCTCAGGCCTGGTGGTGCCGTGTTCCTCCCCGGTGATGGTGTCATGGGGCCGCTCGGCAAGGATGGCTTCGCGGACAGCGTTCTCAGCCGCGACGTCAAAGGCAGTAACCCAGTCGCCGGCCTCGCCCTTGTTGCTGGTTTCGAGCCCATCGCCACCCGTGCCGCTGATGGACCGCTGCGCGAGCACAGCAGCACCGGCAGCAGCGGCACGTTGGGCTACAGCCAGGAGCCCGTTCACGTCAGTCATTCGGAGTCCGTCCCGGCAGTATCTTCTTGGGTTGCTGCTTCAGGTGCCGATTCCGGTGCTGCTTCGGTCTCCGGCTCAGCGGCGGCGGGACCGTTGGCAAGGAGCTCGCGGAATCCGTCCTCGTCCAGCACAGGAACACCGAGCTGTTCCGCTTTATCCAGCTTGGTCCCTGCACTCTCGCCGGCTACCAGGTAGCTGGTCTTCTTTGACACTGAACCGGACGCCTTCCCGCCACGGATGATGATGGCCTCCTTGGCTTCGTCGCGGCTGAAGTTGGGCAAAGTACCGGTCACCACGATGGTGAGGCCTTCGAGTGTCCGCGGCATGGAAGTGTCACGTTCGTCCTCCATCCGCACACCTGCCGCAGCCCAGCTGTCCACGATCTCGTTGTGCCAGTCCACGGCGAACCATTCCTTCAAGGCCACCGCAATGGTGGGACCCACTCCATCCACATGCGCCATCTGCTCTTCGGTGGCGTTACGGATGGCGTCCATGCTGCCAAATGCCGTAGCCAGTGCCCGCGAGGCGGTGGGGCCCACATGCCTGATGGAGAGCGCAACCAGGACACGCCAGAGCGGTTGCTTCTTGGCCTTCTCCAACTCCACGAACAATTTCTCCGTGGTAGCCGTTGGCTTGGACGGAGACTTGGCCGTTCCCTTGGTGTAGAAATACGGAACGAGCTCGTACTCGCCCGTGCCCACGCCCTTTGAACGCTTCTCCCTACGGATCAGGACATTTGCCAGGTCTTCGGGCTTCAGGCTGAACAGGCCCGCTTCGCTGGTCAGCGGAGGCGTTTCAGGCTCCGCCGGCTGGGTGAGGGCGATGGCCGCTTCCCACCCCAAAGCTTCAATATCGAACGCACCACGGCCCGCGAGGTGGAAGACCCGCTCACGCAGTTGCGACGGGCACGACTTCGCATTGGGGCAGCGGATGTCCACGTCGCTTTCCTTGGCAGGAGCCAGCGGGGTGCCGCAGGACGGGCACTCCGTGGGCATCACAAACTCCCGGACCGGAGGGTCCTGCTTCTCACGCAGGGCAAGTACCGGGCCCACGATCTCCGGAATGACATCCCCGGCCTTTCGGAGGATCACGATGTCACCGATCATGACGCCCTTGGCCTTGACCACGTCCTGGTTGTGCAGCGTAGCCATGCCGACGGTGGAGCCGGCCACCTTGACAGGTTCCATCAAACCGAAGGGAGTGACCCGCCCGGTGCGGCCAACGTTGACGGCAATATCCAGGAGCTTGGTGTGGACTTCCTCCGGTGGGTATTTATACGCCGCAGCCCATCGGGGAACCCGGGAGGTATAGCCGAGGGCGCGCTGGGTGGCGAAGTCATCGATCTTGACCACAATGCCGTCGATCTCATGCGCCAGGTCATGGCGGTGCTCGCCGTAGTGCGCAATGAATTCAAGGACCTCGTCAAAAGAGTCCAGGACTTTGAGGTAGGGACTGGTGGGCAGGCCCCAAGCCTCCAGCAGCTTGTATGTTTCGGACTGGCTCTTGGCGTCAAGGCCTTCGCGGGCACCGATGCCGTGGACGTACATGCTCAGCGGCCGCTTTGCCGTTTCGGCGGGATCCTTTTGCCGCAGTGAACCGGCCGCAGCATTCCGGGGGTTGGCCAGCGGGGCCTTGCCGGCAGCTACAAGGGTCTCGTTGAATTCGACGAAGGCCTTGGAGGGGATGAACACCTCACCACGAATCTCGACTTCGGACGGATACCCGGAACCGCTGAGCTCCCGCGGGATTTCCTTAATGGTGAGGACGTTGTGCGTGATGTCTTCGCCGGTTGTGCCATCCCCGCGTGTGGCAGCGCGGACCAGTTTGCCGTCGCGGTAGAGGAGGTTCACGGCGAGGCCGTCGATCTTCAACTCGGTCAGCCAGGCGATGGGTGGAACAGAGTCTCCGAGCTTCGCCACGGACGCTTCTGCCTTCCGCACCCAAGCCTCGAGCTCATCGAGGGAGAAGACGTCATCCAAGCTGTACATCCGTTGCAGGTGCTCTACGGCCGCAAAGGCCGAGGAGACCTCACCGCCCACTTCCTGCGTGGGGGAATCATTGGAGACCAGTTCAGGATGAAGTGCCTCCAACTCCTCCAGCCGCCGGTACAGCTCATCAAACTCGGCGTCCGATACCGTGGGCGAGTCTTCCTGGTAATAGGCATACCTGTATTTACGGACGAGGTCGGCCAGGTGCTCGTACTCGTCCCGCAAGGACTCCGAGGGCGGAGTGCCCTCTGTTTCAACACCGGCCTCAGCCGTGTCCTCACCTGTGGTTTCTACCGGATTCGCAGTTTCTGGTGTGCTCACACGTCTATCTTGCCGCACCGTGCGGACATTATGCGGTGGGCTAGTGCGAGGAGAGCCTGTTCTTGCTCCAGAGTGCGAAGGCAAGGCCGCCCAGGCCAACCAGCAGGACGCCGCCCAGGATACCGAAGAGACCCAGCATGTTGGGGCCGGAGAATGAGGTGCCGACCATCGCCGCTGCCTGCGTCTCCTTGCCCTTGTCCACAGGAGTGTTCCAGTTGGACGACTTTGAGGGGCTGGGGCTGGCGGAGGCAGGACTTGAAGAAGGCGAGGCCGACGGCGTTGCTGACGCTGTGGTCGGCTCGGCCGTGGGCGTGGGTTCGGATGATTCCGATGCCGGGCTGGTCACCCGTGGTGCCACGGTGACGAACTGGGTGACCGCCGGCTGCGGTGCCTGGACGGGCGGCTGGGGTACGGCCGGCGCGGGTGTCGGCGCCTTCTGGGTTTCCCGGACCCTGGTTGGCTCCGGTTGCGGTGCGGGTTTCTTGTCCGTCTCAGGAGCCAGGCCCGGCTGGGTGGGTGCGGGCTCCGTTGGAGCCTGCACCGGCGCGCACGTGGCTTTACCTTCCCCGCACGGGGCAGCGTGGACAGCAGCAGCGGGGGCCAAAAGACCACCCACAACAAGAAAGGCGGTCAGAAGAACGGCAGGGACAACGGAGTGTCGCATGGAATTAACCTCAGCCGGGGCGTTGGGGTGCCGCCGGTTTTCAAGGAGTTCGGGTGTTTTGTGAAATCCTCCTACATCCCCCGCGCTGCGGCAAATCCTAGCTTCGGTTCTCCGGCGGCATGGCGATCTGCAATTTGCGTACCTTGCCCCGTCCAACAATGTAGCCACGGCCCGGAATGAAGTCCGTGCTGATCCGGCCCAGGGAGGTGTTGAGCAGGCTGTCGCCTTCCACATCACCGGGGTTGAGCAAGAGTCCACGGCGTCCGGACTTGAACGGCTGGGCCAGGGACCAGGCCTGGGACCAGGTGGAGGTTTCGGACTCCCCAACCACCCATTGGTCGGCTTTGATGGCCGCTGTGACCAAGCGCCCGACGCCCGACTCTGCCAGTGTGTCCGTGAACTCGGTGAGCCCCTCAATGAAAATGGCCATACTCCCCGGGTTGTCCGAGGCCTTGTCGATCAAGTCATCCACGACGTCCGACACTTCATCCGGGCCCACCAGCGAGCGGCTCCAGATGTTCAAGGAGGCAACAGCGGAACGGCGTGAACCGATGTAGATCAGGTCCGTCCGCGGGTTGGAGCGACGCAAAGCGTACGCCAAGGTAACCAGCGCAACCGTCCGTCCGGCACCCGGAGGGCCGGCCAGGAGAAGCGAACCCTTGGCGGCGATTGCCGCCGAACCCAGCGTTTCGTCGTCGACGCCTATCACGGGGTTGTCCGGGGCACCGGTGGGGAGGATATCCAGGTCCACCAGTTCCGGCAGTCGCTGGATCTGCGGTGCCTGCTCGAGTCCCTGACGGAGCATGGCCTGGCTGAGCTTTGCCACTTCGCGCGCTTGCAGGGCCAGGTTGGAGTTGCCACCCAACACGGCGAGCTGGACTTCCAGCCCATCCAGCAGCCCTCGGCCGGGAGGCGAGGCGGCATTGAGGACGTCCTTGGGGACGTCCAGGGTCATGTAGTCGTCTTCGGAACTAAGGCGCAGGACCAACCGCTTCTGGATGGAGGCAAGGAGCGACGCCGGAACAGAGTTGGTGCGGTCACCGCTGACAACCAGGTGGATGCCCAAGGGACGTCCGTCGGTAGCCAGGGTCAGGAAGATATCCCAGAGCGCGGACAACTTGCTGTACTCGTAGCCTTCCCGGAAGGAGGACATGCCGTCAACCAGGATGAAGATGCGCTTCTCATCCGGCCGGTTGGCCAACTGCCGGTACTCGACAATGGTCGAGGCCCGGACCTCAGCAAACCGGGCTGCACGGTCATCGGCCACTTCTTTGAGCCAGCGCAGCAGGCGGCCCACGCGTTCTACGTCGTCGCCGTTGATGATTTCACCAACGTGCGGGAGTCCGTCCAGCATCTTCAAGCCCGAGGAACCGCAGTCGATGCCGTAAACGTGCACCGGACCACCGCGGGGTGTGACGGCAGCGGCGATGGCGATACTGCGCAACGCAGCCGACTTGCCGGATCCGCCCGTGCCGTAGACGGCCATGTTGCCGTCCTTGTCCGGTTCGTAGAACACTGTGGGCTGGTCCTGGTGGGCGGGATCGTCCGCTACACCCAGCAGCAGCCGCTCATCCGTGCGCGGATTGGGGAGCTTGGAGAAATCATAGGTAGTGGCGAGTTCGTTAAGCCACGGCTTCCGGGGAGGTTCGATGGACAGGACGTCGGCGGCACGGATGATGTTTCCGGTCATGCGGGCGATGTCGTTGGGTCCAGCCGGTTCTTCCTCTACCTGGGACACCAACGGTGGTTCCCATGTGGGTCCGGAACCGAAGGCCATCTCCACGATGTCGATCCTGGGACGCTGGGGTTTCTCGGTGGTCCAGCCACCGGCGTAGCCGGTCTGGAAACCCTGGATGCGGCCAGGGCCGGTTTTGGCAGCGCCACGACCCGGAATCGAGGGATCAAAGTAAGCAGCAGTGGGAACACCGAGGATGTCCACGGCATCCACTTCATCGGCCATGCGCAAAGCAACGCGGAGGTTGGTGTTGGCCCGCAGGTTGTCCTTGATGACGCCGGCGGGGCGCTGGGTGGCCAGGATCAGGTGCAAGCCCAGCGAACGGCCTCGGGCGGCGACGTCCACCACGCCGTCCACAAACTCGGGAACTTCCGTGGCCAAAGCCGCAAACTCGTCCACGATGATGATCAGGTAAGGCGGGGCCTCGGGATCGGCTTCGCGTTGCAGTGCCAGCAGGTCCTTGGCTTTCTTACGGTTCAGGAGCCGTTCCCGGTAGTGCAGCTCGGCCCGCAGGGACGTCAGCGCACGGCGAACCAGGTGCGGGGACAGGTCGGTCACCAGGCCCACTGTGTGGGGCAAGTGGAGGCAGTCCGCGAAAGCGGCACCGCCCTTGTAGTCCACGAACAGGAAGCTGACACGGTCCGGGCTGTACGCCGCGGCCATGCCCATCACCCACGACTGGAGGAATTCGGACTTGCCGGCACCGGTGGTTCCACCGACCAGTGCGTGGGGGCCCTCGTTCTTCAAATCCAGGTAGAACGGCTCCACGCCCTTGGAGCCAACCAAAGCACGGAGGCTGCCGTTGTCCTTGCGGTTGGGCACTGCCGTTGCGTGGACTGAGTTGTTTTCCTGCCAGCGCTCGGCCACGGCCTGCGGGTTGTCCATCAACTCCTTGCCGATCAGCGTGGCGTAGGAAACGGCACGCGGGAGGTCGGAGTCGTCGTCGAGCGGGTTTCCAACATCCACCAGCGGCGACATCATGCGCGCCAGTTGGGTGGCGAGATCGGCGTCGAGGCTTTCGCAGCTCACAGGGTATGTGTGGCGGCCCAGGCGCACCTGTCCGGTGGTGGTGCCGTGATCGCCGTCGACGGAAAGGAAATCACGGCACGCTGCGGGAAGCGACTGTACGTTGGCCGCCACCCACATGATGTGCACGCCGTAATCCGGGCCTCGTTCCACCAGCCGGGTCAGCCGTCCCCGGTCCACGGGAGCATCGTCTTCAACAATCACCAGAACCGCCGGAACCACGGGCGCGGGGATTTCTTCGTGTTCGTCCTTAAGCCCGGGACGGGGCTGGGGTCCCGGTTCCTTGGCCATGGATTCGCGTTCCTCCACGAGGTTTTCCAAGCGGGACAACAAGGCGGCTCCGGCACCGGGGCCGGCGGCGAGGTGGTCGCCGGAGAGGGGGCTGTGGCCTGAACCCACATGCGGGAGCCATTGCAGCCAGTCCCAGCGTTCGCGGGAGCGTGCCGAGGTCAGTGAGGTCAGGACCACTTCCGCCGGCGAGTGGAGGCCCACCAGTTGGAGCACCATCCCGCGGGCAACATCGTCCACCACGCTGCGGTCCCCCGCGACGCCGAACGAGCCGGAGGTACGCAGTTGGGAAACGATCGGCACGCCCTCAATCACGCGGACCTGCTGCAGGCACTCTTGGATTTCCCGCATGTATTGCGGTTCTGTCTCGTTGGCACCGGGCTCGTCGAACGGGATGCGCGACGGCGCGGAACCCAGACCGAACCGGACGCCCAGGAAGTGCTGGTGCTCGGGACGGTTGGTCCACAGCAGGGGGCCAAGCTTGTAGATCGCGTCCACGGTATCGCTGACCGACGGCGCTTCCTGGAGCCTGACGGCGCGCTCAATGTTCTGCTGCCGGTCAATGTCCTCGCGGAACGCCAGCATGGCGGCTTTGAACTGCTTGTGGCCTTCCTTGGCCTGTCGCTTGCTCTGCATCTTGTGGTCCACATAGTGCCCCACGATGAACAGCGGCATCATGGCCATGAAGAGCACCGATAGCAGGTTCTGGGTGACGGCAAAGAGCACGCCGCCCATCAGCAGCGGCGCCACCAGCATGATGTACGGGAACGGCTGGTGCTCGGGGCGCTTAGGGCCGGCCGGCGGCACGCGCTTGGGAGACTCGAACCTCGGAAGCACCCGCGGTGAGCGGTTGAAGTCCACCAAAGGCGACGACGGTCCGCCGCCATGGTTGCGCGACAACGCCACCACCCCTACCGTGGTGTCCCCCAGGGTGACCGTGTCCGAGGATTGCAAGGTTGCCCGGGTGACGGGCAGCCCATCCATCAGCAGGCCGTTGGCGGAGTTCGTGTCCACGATCTCCACCGTTTCGCCCACTGTGACGCGGGCATGGCGCTTGGAGGTCAGGGGGTCGGTGAGCCGGATGTCGGCGTCCCGGTCCCGGCCGATGTAGCTGGTGCCGAAAGGCAGCGAAAATTCGCGTCCGACGTCGGGCCCTGACATGACGCGCAACGTCGCAGCTGCCGGTCCCCTGTTAGTGCCGTTTGCGTGGCCGTTCGAGGCGAACTGTTCGCTGACCTGGGCGAGCGAGACCTTGGAACCGGGGCGAAGTCCGGACTCCAGCAAGTTGTCGGTGGGCCGCAGGATGTGCCCGGACAGGCCGCCGCCAACAAACGCTTCGTCCACACTGATGGACAGGTTCGACGGCGGTTCGGTCCCCTTGCGTGCGGGGTCGGCGGCCCAGAGTTCCGTAGCAATGTCAGCAACGGTGGCGCGGCCATCCACCGTTACGGCGAGGTCCTTTGCTTCTGCAGGATCGCGCCGCAAGGTCAGGCGAAACTTCATCCTTCGTCGACTCCAGTCATTTTCTCAAGGAGGTGCAAATCGGCCGGGGTCACCAAATGCGAGGTCACAGCGTGCTCCACCAGGCGGGCCCGGCGGTTGGTGGCAAGTTTCCCTGCACCACCGCGCAAGCCCACTACGCCCACGCGGTCCAGTTTGTCGCACACGTTGTCCAGCTTGCGGTTGAAGCGTGTCAGAGCCCAACCCAGCCGCTTGGCGGCTTCTGCTGAGGAAGGGATGGCACTGAAACCGGTGCCTTCGCGCCGCAGCATGGGCTCAGCCAAGGCCACGATCAAGGCCTTCTGCGAGTCGGTAAAGACCACGGGCCCAATGGTGGTGTCCCCGGCCTGGTCCTCTTCGCGGGCCTCATGCCGGAATGACGGCGTCTTCAAGTGGACGGCGAACTCATAGGTGGTGGGCCCGGCTGTGAAGATCACATTGGTGTGGCTGAAGACCAGCGGGATCCTTGCTCCGGGTGCGAGCCAGGCCTGCATCCCACCGGAACCATCGGCGATGGTGGCAGACAACATACTGCCCACGTTGCTGAGCCACCACATGCCGTCGTAACGGGCGATCTGCAGGAAGCGTCGGTGCAGGTACGGGTTGTCGTCGACCTCCAGGTCACCTTCGCGACCAATGTCAAAGACGTCTTCGTCGGATGGTTCGTACCATTCCCCACAGAAATCTATTGCTAGATCCCCCATGATCTGTGCCTCCTCAGTCGGCGGTAAGTAAGTTTCATCTGCCGGCTACCCGTCCAGGCAAGCGATGGAGCCCGGCCCCTCAGGCGACGCGCTGCCGTCCGATCGGACAATAATGACCTGCACGCAAATGGGCGGTTCACCGAATCCGGAGACGAATGCCTTCTCTGTCCGTGTGGTCTCGTAGGCGCCGTCGGCTTTGGCCGATTTGGTACGCCACTTGTAGGTATCGCCCTCTTTGGGCTGCGGGTTCTTCCACGAGAAAACAATGATGTTCGGATCCTTGGTATCCCGCGCCGCGGCCAGTGCTTCGACGTCAGGGACGCTGCCACTATCCAAGGGGTCGGCCGGAGCTTTGCTGGCCGTTTCCGTCGGAGCGACTTTCGGTGGTGCCGAGGAGCCCAGGACCATGCCAACCACGACGGCGACCACCAGCACTGCTGCGCCGGTGGCGGCGAGCCACAGATTGCGCTTGCTGTGGTCCGCTGCCGGGACGTCGTCTTCACCCGCCGGCGGTACCCCTGCAGAGGCATTGGAGCGGTTGACCGTGGCATCGTCCACCGTGCCCGGTGAGGACTGCCAACCGCGAAGGACTGTGGACTCAGCAACGTCCGGTTCCTCCGCTGGGCTGTTGTCCCGGACGGGCGCATGGAACCGGGGCGGGGTTTGCTGAGTGGTGCCGGCTTGCGTTGGTTGGGCTTGCGTTGGCTGGGCTTGCGTTGGCTGGGCGGGCCTGAGCTGGTTCGGCTGCACTGTCTGCGGCGGACCGGCCAACTGCCCAGGAGGCTGGGTGGCCCCTGGAACGGTGGAGGGAAAGGTCCGCGCCGGGAACGTGGGCGCGGAACCCGTGGTGGCCGTTCCGGACGCGTCCGGATCGATGGACGCAATGCTCCGGACCCGGGTTTCCTCGAAGTTGTCATCCGGATGCTGCTCGTCGCCGTGACCGGGTTCCTCAAGAACCTCAAAGGGCGTCACTGACAAATTCAGCTCTGTCTGGATCCGCTGGAGCGCCAAGGCAAAAGCGTGCGCTGACGAGTAGCGGGACCCCGGCGATTTCGCCATGGACGTGGCCAGCACGAGTTCCAGGGATTCCGGAACATCCGCCCGCCCAAGCCTGGGAAGGGGCGAGTTGGTGATGCGCGAAATGAGCTCGCGCTGCGAATTGTCCTGCCCGGGCAGAACAAAGGGCGAACGGCCGGCCAGGAGCGTGTACAGGGTGGCGCCAAGGGCCCAGATGTCCACGGGAACCCCGTCCACGGCGCCGCCACGGAACTGCTCCGGCGGCGACCACGGAATGGACATCCCGGCGTCGTCCTCGGTGTCGGCGCCGATGGTACCGGAGATACCAAAGTCCGTCAGGGCAGGCCGGTTGTAGTCGGTGACCAGGATATTTGCAGGCTTAATGTCACGGTGCACAATGCCGGCCCGGTGGGCGGTTTCGACGGCGGAAGCCACCTGGATGCCGACGGCCAGGACCTCGTCCACGCTGAAGCGCTGCCGGCGGTACCGGACATCGAGGCTCGGCCTGGAGCAATATTCCATGGCGAGGTAGGAATGGCCGTTCTCCGTGATCTCCGCTTCGAAGATCGTCACGATGTACGGGTGCGAGGATAGCTGGGCCATCAGGTTGGCCTCGGACTCGAAGCGACGCCGTGCGCCCTCGGTTTTCAGGTCCGAGAGCAGCACCTTGACGGCTACTTTGCGGCGGGGCCTGTCTTGTTCGTACAGGTACACATCTGAGAATCCGCCCGAGCCGAGCAGGCTGACGTACTGGAATCCGGGAATGGGTGGAGGCGGCGCAGGGGGCCTCTTGGAACTCAAAGAATCTCCTCGAAACGCAATGAAATGTCGTCACCCAACTCGGCGATGTCGCCGTCCAACAGGATGGCCATCTCGTTTTGGGCAAGCCGGCGGGGTGCCTGGCCTTCCCTGATCAACACTGTTCCGTTGGTTGCCTTCAGGTCGCACAACATGACGTGCCAACCTTCCAACCTGACCTCGACGTGGGAGCGGGAGATGTCCCCACCGGGACTCTCCACCTGCACCAGCTTGGGCATGGTGCCGCCCTGGACACGGGAAACGGAAGGTTGCCGTCCAATGATCAGCGACTGGTCAAGATCAATCAGCTCACCTGTGGAAAGGCGCATCCGGCCAAGACGTGGACGCGGGACCTGCTGCGCATCGCCGGACAATGCGGTGCCACAAACGGAACACTGCGGGTACGTAGGCGGATTTGCGTGCCCTTGCGGGCACACCCTTGCCAGGACGCTGGGCCCGTTGGCAACCGCGGCGTTCGGAACCTCAGGTCCGGGACTGGCTGCATCCGCAGGGTCAGCAACCAGGCTGCTCTTCATGATGGTTTGGCCGTCATGGTCTGAATCCTCGTCGACGACGCCGGCAGGCGGCGCAGGCGGCCAGCCGCCCGGAAGCTGCGGGGCAGGGTCCGTACCTGGCTGTGAAGGGCCAGCTCCCGTGGATGGGGCCGTACCTGTAGCTGGCATGGCAGGCATGCTCGAAAGCCCAGGCGGGGCACTGGCTGCCTCCTGCGTGGCGGGGCTGCTGCGGAGCCAGGGCACGGAATCGATCAGCCCGGACCCTTGCGGGGCTGCCGCGGGTTGCTCAACGGATTCCCGGGCTGCCGGCTCCGGAGCAGGGAGTTGCTCAACAGGGGTTCCCGGAGTGTGGGACTGGGAAGCATCCGGCGTTTTGGATGCAGGGGCGTCGTGGTCGTCGGAGTCTTCTTCCGCCCGGACAGCGGCGTCTTCAATGTTCCGCATCACCGTTTTGTCCCACAAGTGATCGTAGTTGGTGGTGTTTTCCAACGTGGGCAACAACGGATCGGTGGTGCTGGTGTGGACAGGGGCCCCCGACTCTTCCCGGGCGTCCTCCACCGCTGGATCGTGGACGGATGGCTCCGCAGACGCCGCTTCCCCGGTTTCGTCGTCCTTTTCCGGGCCTTGCATGTGATCGGGATGCGGGAGCGCTCCCGGTTGCGAAGACTCAACTGCCGCAGGGATTTCCCCCACCGAGGCAGGTGCCATGGAAGAAAGTGCCCCACCGGCAACCGCTCCGGCGTCCGGAGACCCGTCGGCTTCCGGAGACCCGTCGGTTTCGGCAGACTCGTCGGCTTCGGGAGCTTCGTCAGTTTGGGCAGACTCGTCGGCCGCCGACTGGCCACCTGAGGCCCGGTTATCGGAGAGCTGGCCGTCGGAGAGCTGGCCGTTGGAAGGTTGTCCGGCGGAGAGTTGGCCCGGTGCGATGGTCAGCCCAAGGTCAGTCTCTGTGTAACCGATCATGGTCTCATCGGAAACCCGGTCCTGAACCGCGGGCTGCTCTTCCCTGTCCTTTGCCGGTTCCTTCGGTTCCGCCAGCGGAACGGCGGCAGCATGGATGGCAGGACCGGCCTCGCGGGCTGATCCGCCGGCGGCTTCCAGGACTGACAACAGCACCACACCCTCCGCCAGGGGAAGGCTGTTCAACGGCATGTCCGAGGCTGAGCCGCCACCGATCCGGAGACTGTAGGAGGTTACGCCGGCAAGCCGGCGCTCCGTCCACGTCGTCACATCACGGCCGGTGAGCTCCTCGGCGCCCGATTCGGACTGGACCAGCAATTCGAGATCACCACGGAGGAAAACACGGAGCGCATCCTTGGAATCGATGATCCCGAACGGAGGGATGCGGCTCAGGGAAACGCCAAAGGCATCCGTCACTTCGTGAAGGACCTCATAGGCCTCGGGAGCTGAGTCCAGCAACTCCCAAACGGTATCGATCAGCGCATGCGGGGTGTCGGGGCCAAGGAGCACCACGGTTCCGTTCCGCACCACGCCAAACCAGTCACCCTGCTGGTAGCGGGTCAGCGAAAGGTTACTGCTTGCCATCGGCGCCTTCCTCCTGGTCAGCCGGGGATGGCTCATCCGTGCCATTAACCCAGGCCCGGGGAAGAGTATCCTCTTCAACCTCGGATGCAACCTCGGGGCGGGGCGCTGTGGTGGCGATGCCGGCGTCGTTCAAGACGTTCTTGGCGTCCACCACGATCACGGTGACGTTGTCCCGGCCGCCGCTTCGCAGGGCAGCCTGGATCAGCGCATCCACGGCATCCTGGGGATGGGCTACGGTGCTGAGGATGCGGAACATGTGATCATCGCCCAGTTCACCGTTGAGGCCGTCGGAGCAGATCATGATCCGGTCGCCTTCCTGGATGGGAAGCAACCAGAAATCGGCCTCGGTCTCATCACCGGTGCCCAAGGCACGGGTCACTACGTGGCGGCGGGGATGAATGGTTGCCTGCTCGGCAGTGATGTCTCCGGAATCAACCAGTTCCTGGACCTCGGAGTGGTCCACGCTGACCTGGGTGAACTCCCCTTGGCTGAGGCGGTAGGTCCGGGAATCGCCGATGTTCATCACCAGCCAATAGGGCAGGCCCATCTGTTCCACCACCACCACGCCGGACAATGTGGTTCCTGCGCGTGCTCCCGTGGCGTTGCGGATTCCAGCGTCGGCCCTCAACAGGCAGGCCTGCAAATCCGCAGCAGAGGCGGTACGCACACCGGCAGCAAGTTCGGGGGCACTGCCCAAGGCCCGGACGCACATGCCGCTGGCGATTTCGCCGGCCTCATGCCCACCCATGCCGTCGGCCACAGCAAAAACGGGGTCGGCAGCGATGAACGAGTCCTCGTTCAGTTCACGCCGGAGCCCGCGATCCGTCCCGTACCCGTAGCTCAGGCCGAAGGACGGCCCCCCGGGGGCTCCGGTTTCGGCGTTGGCAGGGGTGGCCGGCTGTGAATTCATGCTTGTCCTAGGTGGAAGGAACGGTCGCCAAAGTGGACGGTGGAACCGGGACGGACCAATACTGGCTGGCCCGGATGGAGTCGTGTCTGGAGGCCATCGGGCGTGGTAACGGCGCTGCCGTTGGTCGAGTTTCGGTCCGTGACCCAGACACCATCACCATCGACCCGAAGATGCAGATGGGTTTTGGAGATGGACCTGCCGGGATCGACCACGGGCAACAGTTGCTCTACAGCTTCACCCGGCTGCGCGGCAGGATTGCGTCCCAAAAGGACCGAACCGCCCAGCTGCACGTCCTGTCCGTCATCTACCTGGATCCGCAGGACCGCTTGTGCCCGTGCGGTGCCCGGGCGCATCTGGGTGCGCTCGACGTCGTCGTCGGGATGGCTTCCAAAGCCGGGAACCGGCGCGGACGGTTGTTGTTCGGCCTGGGGTTGAGGCGTCACCTGAGGGTGGATGACCTGGGGCTGCTGCGTGGCCGGTGCCTGTTGTTGTGCTGCCGCTGGTGGCCGTGGAGCCGACGGCGGACGCCACTGGTTGGGGTCATGTGAGGGTTGCTGGGCTGCCGGCACCACAGGGCCCGCCTGCGCGTGAGTTCCCTGTGCAGGCGAAGCATGAATCGTCGTGGACTGCCCGGCACCGGAGGGTACCGGGGAAGCAACCGGCTGCACCGGAGGCAGATCCATCGGCGCAAAACTATAGGGGCCCTGGATACCTCCGGTAGCCACGGGGTTGCGCCCTGCATGGACGTCGAACACCAAAGACTTTGCGGCCTTGTCCTGCCAGCCGCGCAGCTTGCCGTTCTTGTCCCAGGCATTGGAAACCACCACGAGGAGAGCCCAGACGACACCGAGGAACATCAACGGAAGCCCGATCCACAGGACCAGGGAAATCAGGCCAAGGGCGGAAAGGACCACCGAGGTGATCCCGCCAAGGAGCAGGACGCCGCCGGTGATGATGCCGCGGACAAACACGGCACCCGCCCCGGGAGCGTAGCCCTCGGCGTCGGCGCTTCGGATACCCATGAGTTGGTTGCCCACAGTGTTGCCGGATTTGGCCTCGAGTGCCAGCAGCACGAAGACATAGACCGCTGTCACGCCCAGGCCGATGCTGCCGAGGAGAACCAGCAGGCCCGTGTCATAGACAATGAAGCCGTTCCTGCGGGTTTGCGTAATGCCGGCGATGCCAATGGCGAAGGTGGTAGCCAGGACAGCGATGGGACCCAGCCAGTCCAGTACAGCAGCGCCAAGCCTCTTCCCGGCAGATGCGGGCACCAGCTCGAGCTTGGTGGTCATGGTGGTCCCTCCCCCTGGCCCAGTGATACGGTCCGGCGCGATGGTGGCTCCCGAAGGCACCGGGTGCGTCGGCGACGCCGGCGCCGACACTACCGAGATACTACCGGGATCGGGCAGGCCCTGCCGGGTAGCGAACTCCAAAGCCGCCTTTTGGGCGTGGTTGATGTTCCCTTCCTTGCGGGCTCCGCGGTTGCTCAGGGGGGAACCGCACTGGGTGCAGAACGCAGCCCCGGGACGGACTGCATGCTTGCAGGCCGGGCAGAGTTCGGCCTCATTACTCATTGGTGGTGTCCTTCTTGAACGGCCAGGTGAAGCGACGACGAGACGCCGGATCAGTGGTTCCCAACTCCCGGCGCCTCAAGGCAGCCCGGCCATCGGACAACAGGGACCGCGGCGAGAACCGGGCCTGCTGCCGCTTCCAGAAACCGACGCTTCCGGTGATGTCGGTCAAGGACGAATCCACGATCTCCCAATAATGCTTGACCTCCTCCTCGCTCGGCTGGCCGGCACCAAAGACCGCAGCGTCGGCGCGGTGGGCCAGCATCGTGGTGGTGCCGCCCGCGTTCGGGAACGCCTCCGCGATGACCGTGGCCGACTCGCGGCGCGTGGACTTGGTATCGATCGAGGCGCCCATATCGGTGGCAAGGCTGATCACCTCGTTCCATCCACCGCCTACCCGCTGGGCGGGGTGGCCGTCACGGAAACGGGCCTTCCGGCGTCGTGCTTTCAACAGGAGGATGAGCAGCAGTGGCAGTGCGAGGATCCCCAACGGAATCAGCGCCACACCGATGGCGGCCAACAGCGGACCCCAGAACAGCCAGGGGTTGTTCTTCTTCTCGTCAGCGTCCAGGGCATCCGGGGTGGAGTCCGGCGGAAGGTCTGCCGGTTCCTGCGGCGGGGGCGGAGGCTGCAACACCTGTGGCTTGGGCTTGGACTTGTTCTCCGGATCCGGCGGGATGGGCACGTTGTCCTTGGGCGGAGTGGGATCGAAGGCAACCCAGCCCACACGGTCAAAAGCCACCTCAACCCAGGCGTGGACGTCCTTGCCGGTGATCTTGACGTCCCCGGCACCGTTTTCGGGGCTCTTGGGATCGGGATAAAAGCCCATCACCACGCGCGAGGGGATGCCCAGATGCCGGAGCATGAGGGACATGGACACGGCGTACTGTTCATCGTCGCCCAGCATCTGCTTGGCAGAGAGCATGTTGCGGACACGCGCGGCGCTATGCCCGGGGAGGCTCGGAAGCTGTCCCTCCGTCACCAGGCCGTTGCTGAACGCACCGCTCTTCTGGAAATGTGCTTCGATCTGCCGTACGCGGTCAATGGCCGTGGGCGCATCTGCAGACAATTCGTTGGCCTGCGATGCAACGATCGGCGGCACTTCCTGTGCCTCCGGCAGCGTGAGCTTGGCGAAGTCGTACTGTGTCAGCTGACCGTGCTCCAAGGTGCCGGGGTCCGCAACCTGGACCGTGTAGTTCTCGCCCTTGGCCAGGCCTTTAGTGGTCACCGCGGTGTCCGTGCCGGCATTGAAGTACAGGCCCGACGCCGCACCGGACGTGTCAGCAAAACTCATGCCCGTGGTGTGCCGGCCGCCAGGGACGAAGTAGCCCTGGTAGTCCTCAATGGTGATGTCCAACGTGTAGTTGGTTCCTTTTACCGGGCTCCCGGTATCGGCCAGCGTATTGAGCGAGCGGGCATCTCCCACCTTGCTGAAGTTGCCGGAGCTGTTGGGATCCATGGTGTAGTTCAGGCCGTTGAAGGCATCGAGCGCGGCTAAGCGCACGCGGGCGTCCTTGGGCAAGCCCTTGACAGTGAACAGCGTGCTGTCCTTCTCGTCCTTGACGAAGTTCCGGAAGCTGGCCAAGGGAGTGATGTAGTCGCGCGGATCGAACGGCGGGACAATCGTGTTCCGCAACACCTTCCGGTCGTCGCTCGCGGTGACAATCGGCGAGGCGATGGCGGTGACACCGACGGCAACCGCAATCACAGCTGCAGCAGTCCCCAGCCTGCGGAGCTGGCCGCGGCGCGCGGCACCGGCGTCGGAATCCGGCCTGTTGGCCGAGACAGTCTTGGTGCTCCTTTGCCGAAGGACATCGCGACGGAACGTGGCCCATACGATCGAAACGATGGTCAGGGAAACACCGCGTTCCACATTGAGGAAACCGGCACTGGTGCTGAAGGCAATACCCGTGACGAACAACACCAAAACGGGCAGCAAGGGCCAGTACGGGCTCTTCAGGCGCCACGTCAGCAGACCTGCGGCCAAGGCGGTCACCAGCGAGCTGAGGAACGGCACAATGAGCATGCCATTGGCTGTACCCACGGGAACACCTACCGTGAGCATGTCCTTCCAGGAAAACACCACGCCCAACAGCAGGGTCCGCAACGAATCAAGGCTCGGCAGGACACCGAAGACTGCTGAATCAGGGACAGCAAGTGCGGAGCCGAACAGCATGTAGGCGCCAAAGGTCACGGCGACGGTGATCAACAGCCCCAAACGGAGATGGGCGTTCAGGACAGCGATGCCCAGTCCAAGCAGCACACCGCCCAGGCCGGCGATCAGATAATGCGGATCCCCTCCGAAGCTCAGGCTGAAGCCGAGGACTCCAAGGAAAAGCAGCACCACCAAGGCGCCGCAGTCCACCGCGAAGTGCCACAAGGGGCGGCCATCGGCAAAAATCGACCCGCCGGCGGCGCTGTTGGCACGGCCTGCGGACCTGGCTCCCTTGGCGGCGCGGGGACGCACGCGAAGATTGGGCGCGGTGCTCATGCTGCCGCCTTTCGAAGAACAATGGCGAGATCGTCCAGGTCGCCCACCGTGAGGACCGTCAGGTCCGCAATGTTGGCCCTCGACGGCGCCGCGCCTGGTTGGACGCGCACCGCCAGGCTGCGGACTCCGGGAGGTACGGACGCGGCGCAGGTGCGCAGCTGGGTCGCGCTGACGTGGCTGCCCACGACGAAGAACACCACCGAAGCGTTCGGAACGGCGTCGGACAGGTTACGTGCGAGGTCGACGGCGGTCTTCCGCATGGGTGCCCCGACAATGCGGGTGGCGTCGTCCAGCAGGTTGCGGCCGGTTTCGCAGCGGAGCGGTCCTCTTTGGGTCAGGACGTCGAGATCGCGCTGTTCGCTGATGGCCTGGCGTCCGATGGATGCCGCCACTGAGATGGCCATTTCAAACTCAGGCTCGGAATCGTATTCGTCAGTATTGATGGACAGGGCGATGGCGAGGTGGGCGCGGCGGGTTTCTTCGAACTGGCGGACCATGAGTTTGTTGGTGCGCGCCGTGGTCTTCCAGTGGATATGGCGTCGGTCATCGCCCGGAACATAATCCCGCAGGGCATGGAAAGAAACGTCGGCGCTGGACAGCTCCGTGGTGGGCATGCCTTCAAGGTCGCGGATGAAGCCGGCTGCAGAGCTGCCCAGCGACACCGTGCGGGGGTGGACGAACAGGTCCACAGGTTCGGTCCACATGACGCGACGGCGGAGAAGGTGCAGGGGGTCCGCGCGGACCGAACGGACCGGGCCCACCACGATCACGGCACGCCGGGCCGTAGGAATGGTGAAGAGGTCCTCATGCACCTGCGCCGGCTTCATGCGGGGCAGATGGAACACAGCAGTATTGGCACCAACGGGAAGTTCCAATGCGGCCGGCAGCAACGGCCTGGTGGAGACGTTGGAAACCGCAATACTGCCCACAGCGTCATCGCCTACGGCCACGCGCGTGCGGGCAAGGTCCAGGACCACGCCGTAGGCCGAGCGGCCCACAATGAAGGCAATGGCCAGGACGAACAACAGGAACGCGACCATCGCCGCGGCCTTCGCTTCCTGCCAGCCCCACGCCTGTCCGGCCCACCAGAGTCCGATTGCTGCAGCCAGGACCACCCAGCCCAGCAGGCTCACCACGGACAGGACCGGCCACACGAACTTCAACCAGGCAGCGCGGACCTTGGTCCACGCCGGCGAGAGGAATTCGCCGGCAGTTCCAGCGGCTTCGGCCCACACGGCCGCCGGGTGCAGGGAGCTGGGTTTGCCCGGTTTCCCGGTACGGCCAGGACGGTTGCCCGGCTCGTTCCGGGGGGTGCGGGCGCCGCGAATCTTGCCGCTCACAGCGGCCGTAGCGCGCTTGAACGAGTCAGCAGCCCTGGTCAGGGGTGTGCTGGAGGACATGTGGAGGCCTTTGTTTGAGCTGGGGTGCAGGGTGGGGGTGCTGTGCGCCGTGTTGGTTTGACCCGACGCCGGTGCCGCGGGCTAGGCCGTGGCGCGTTGCTGCGGGGCCGCGACGTCTGCCAGGACCCGGGTGAGGACTACCTCAGGCGTTGCACCGGAGAACTCCGCTTCGGGATCCATCACCAGGCGGTGGGTCCACACCACGGGGGCCAGTTCCTTGATGTCATCCGGCAGCACGAAGTTACGGCCCTGCCCGGCAGCCCAGACCTTGGCGGCCCGGACCATGGCAAGTGCACCACGGACGGAAACACCAAGGCGGGTCTCGGATGCGTTGCGGGTCTCCTCGCACAACCGCGAGATGTACTCAAGCACGGCAGTGTCCACGTGGGTGGTGGCTGCGAGATCGGCCATGTCGGCCACAGCCTGGGTGGTGATGAGCGCCGTCAGTTCCTTGGACCGGTCCTTCAAGTTGGCCCCGCCCAACAAGCGCACTGTGGAGGCGTGGTCCGGGTACCCGATGGAGGTCTTGATCAGGAAGCGGTCCAACTGTGCTTCGGGCAGGCGGTACGTACCTGCTTGCTCGATCGGGTTCTGGGTTGCCAGCACCATGAACGGGCGGCCTGCCTCATAGGTGGTTCCATCCACGGTCACCCGGGATTCTTCCATGACTTCCAGCAGCGCGGACTGTGTCTTCGGCGATGCACGGTTGATTTCATCGGCCAGGACGATGTTGTTGAACACCGGACCCTTGTGGAACTCGAACTTCTGTGTCTTCTGGTCATAGATGGTCACACCGGTGACGTCGGAGGGCAGGAGGTCGGGCGTGAACTGGATACGGTTGTGCGAACCCTGCACCGTTGCTGCCAAGGCGCGGGCCAGCGACGTCTTGCCCGTTCCCGGCGCGTCTTCAAACAGGACGTGGCCCTCGGCCAGCATCGCCGTGAAGGTCAGCCGGATGACGTGCTCCTTGCCGAGCACCGCCTTGCCCACATTGGCCACGAGCTTCTCGAACGTTTCTGCAAACCACGCGGCCTGCTCGTTTGTCATGGTCATGGGTTGATCCTGTTCCTTAAGTATCGGTGGTGGTTTGACGTTGTTGTTGGCTGCCGGCCCGAACGGGCTAGCAGCCGCCGGGACGCGGTCCGTAGAGATCCACCGTGGTGGACTTCACGAACCAGCCGTCCTTGGGCGAGCCTTGGAGCCGGTACCACGGGGTGCCGTTTCCGTAGATGTCCTTGGTGCAGTTGACGGTGATCTTGCCCCAGGAGCGTTCCACCCAACCCACACCGCACTTCGCGGGACTGCCGGGGGTGTAACTGTCCGTTTGGCCGGGCTTACCCGGGCAAGTCCGCACGCTGGACGCATCTACCTGTATCTGTGATGTCGGCTCCGGGGGTGGGGGCGCCGAACCGCTTCGCGACGTGTCGCTTCCGACGTTGCCGGCCTGACCGCCGCTGATGGCGCGTACTCTCAGGGTGTGCGTTTCGCTGAAGCCTACGCTCGTGGAGAAACTCCGCTGACCGGTGTCAGTCCATCCCCCGCCATCGAGGCTGTACTGGTAACCGGTGACCGGCCTGCCATTACCGCTGGGTTGGTTCCACGTCCAGGACACCGTCTTGTCTCCGACGCCGCTGCTCTTGCTGCCGGTAACGGTCGGCGCAGCCGCAAGCCCATAAGGATTGACAGCGTTTGATGCAGGGCTCCTGTCGCCAGGCGTGGGGTTTCTTGAGGAGACCGCCCACACCACCACGGCCGTATCCTGGCCGTTGGGTGCCGCAACAATTCCACCACCGGCCGGAATCGCTCCGCTGGCGGCTCCGGACGTCAGCGCATACCGGTAGCTGATCTCGTTAGCGTTGGCGCCGTTGCGTTCCCGCTGTGACAGGGGGTTGAAGGCCACCCGGATTTTCCCTCCGGCCGCGTTGGTTTCCACCAAAGCTGCTGTGGGCGCAGCCACCATCCCGGGCTTGCCCGCAGCACGGATTGCCGCGGACTGCTGGCTCACCCCACTGACGCCTGCCTTGTTGGTAGCCGACACCGTGAACGTATAATCAGCTTCGCTGTTGGCTACGGTGACGTTCTGCGACGTGGCACCCACTGACTGCGTGGTCACCACAGCGCCGCCGCGATAGGTGGTCAGTGTGTAGGCGGACACGGCGTCACCGTTGTTGTTCGGGGCGGTCCAGCTGACCTGGAGTTGGCTCTGGTCGCCCACGGATCCGGCGCCCGCCACGGACGGCGCGGCAGGGGTTGCCGGGACACCGGCTGGTGTTTCGGCCGCGGAGTAGGGGCTCCACTCGGACGGTTCCTTGGCGTCATTCCGGGCCAGGACGCGGACCTTGTAGGCCACGCCGTTGGTCAGTCCGGTCCACACGTGACTGTTGCCCGTGAGGTTCTGGATCTGGGGGTTCTGCCCTGCCGGAGCCGGTGAGATCTCAAGATCGTAGGACTTGATGGGCGAGCCCTTGCTGCCAGGGGCTACCCAAGCCACGGACACCTGCTTGTCGCCAAACTTCAGCGTGGGAGCAATGGGAGTATCGGGCTTGACGTCCGGACGGACCTCGGCGGATGCCGGCGAACGTTCAGACTCACCGATCGCATTGGTCGCCGTGACGGCAAAGTGATACTTCACGTTGTTGGTCAGTCCAGTCAACGTGCAGGTGTTGGCCGGGCAGTCCTGCTTGAATCCGCCCTCGCCGTACACGGTGTATTTGGTGATGGGCGAGCCGCGGTCAGCGGAGGCGTTCCAGTTGAGCAACGCTGTCTGGTCGCCCACGCTTTGGGCGAGCGGCGTGGTGGGAGCCGCAGGTTTGTCCTTGACCGTGAGGCGGATGCGCGCCGTGGCATAACGTGAGGTTTCGCCTGTCTTGTCACCCACCACATAGGCAACAACCATGGTGCCGGTGAAGCCCGACGACGGCGTGACGGTGACGTTCCCACCGCTGACCTCTGCTGTGCCTTCACCTGTTTCAGTCACCGCAGAGATAATTTTCAGTGGCGTATCCGGGAACGGGTTGGAGTCGTTCGCCAACGCATTGACGGTGACGGACTTCCCGGACTGTGCCTCCGGCTCAAGATCGTCATTGGCAACCGGCTTGGGCCGGTTGGACGCCGTCAACCGTAGTTTGTAGGTTGCAATCGCTTCGAGGCCGCGAGGGTCCTTGGCTTTCACCTGGACCGTGCCGCCTTGGCCGATTTGCACGGAGTCGTCGGCGGAGACCTTCAGGGTCTTGCCATCGATGCTGACCTTGAATCCACCCGGGGCTGCGCCGGCCAACTCATACTTCATGTTCTGAACGTCGTCGGAATCGGGATCGGACGCGAGCTTCTCCAGGTCCAGGCTGGCTGAGTCACCCTTGGGAACGTCCACGTCACTGCCAAGCAGCACCGGCGGGTTGTTCTTGTTCGGATCAGGCAGCACCTTGGTACGGATGCTCAATGTGGACTTCAGGCCGTTGGGGTCGTCGGGACCGCTTCCGTCAGTGACTTCGAAGCTGATGGACCCGGGGCCAACGTATTCAGCACCGGCAGTGTACTTCAGTGCCGTTCCATTGCCCGCAACGGGGTCGCTGCCGTCAGCACCGATGAGTTTGATGCGGTCCGCTTGGGTCAACCGGGGCGACTTTCCTTCCCGGACCTTGACCCATTCGGCCAAGTTGACGGTGACGGACTGGCCGGAAACAAGTTCCACTACCTCGTCCTTGGCGAGGGTCGGAACCTGCTGGCCGATGCCCGGAACCCAGATGATGGCTGTGGACTTCTGTCCGTCCACATCCTCCACGGTGTACGGCACCAACTGCGGCTGCTCGGTGAGGTCCACCACTACGTTGCCTTCGGAACCGGGGCGGGCCGTCTCCAACCCTGTGGTGACCTTGAGGTTCTCCCCCACGCCGTCCGGATCTTCATCGTTCTTCAGGACCGGAACGTCCACAGCGGTCTTACCCAACGTTTGGGCTGACGTCACACGGTCATCGCGGGCGATGGGAGCCTGCAGCGGAATGTCGTTCTTGACGATTACCCTGATGCTGGCCTGGCCCACGGCGTCCCGGTCATCGGCCACCGAATAGCGGACGTTGACAGTGCCCTCGGCTGCCGGCGCTGTGACCAGGACCCGGCCGCTGGTCTTGCTGACCTGTGCTTCGAGTCCTGCATCGGCCTCGATGCTGTCCGTCAGGATACGGATGATGTCGCCGTCGGGATCGGTGTCGTTGGCAGTGGCATCCACGGCGATCTGCCGTCCGGGCCGAACCTGCACTTCGTCATCCACAGGAGCAGGCTTTTGGTTGTCTTCACCGCGGGGCGCGACGCCGACAGTCACCGTTCCGGTGTTGACCGCACCTTGGCGGTCAATCACCTTGTATCGGAAGGTGTCGGTTCCCGCGCCATCACCGGCGGCGACGAAATCGATGAAGCTGCTGCCCGCCGTCGCGGTTCCCATGGTGGGGGTGCTGTCGATGCCTGTGAGCTGGACCGAGTCGCCGTCGGGGTCGATTCCGTCCAGTGGTACCGGAATCCGGACGCTGCCGCCGGCCACTACGCGTGCGGTGAGGTTCTGCGGCTGCGGGCGTGAGTTCTGCGCACCTTCCAGCGGCAGGATGTGGATGGTGACAGCCGCGGCGCTCTTCTGGCCCTGCGGGTCCACCGCGTTGTAGATGGCACGCACGGTCTTGGGAGTGGGGCCGGCAAGGAAGCGCAAGGTCTTCTCGGAAATGAACGCCTTGCCGTCCTCTTCCGGAATGGTCTGCGCCAGTACGGGGTCAACAGAGAGTTCCTCACCCTGCGGGTGGGTGTCGTTGTCCAGGACCGGAATGGTTACAACATCGTTGACGCGGACGTTGACTTCGTCCGGTTTCGGCTGCGGAGCCTCGACGACGGCGGGGGCCGGCACCGGGACGACGCCCACGGTGCCTGTGGCCGAGCCGCGGCCGTTGGACATGGTGTAGCTGAACACGAAAGGTTCTTTCGCGCCGAGTACGTCGGTAACGCGCAGCACGCTGTGGTCGATCACGCTGACCGAGGCCGATGAGCCGTCCGGGACGGTAACGGATTGGAGGACCAGCACCCCGCCGGAAGGATCCGAGTCGTTGGCCAGCGGATCAACCAGGACGCTGCCACCTACAGGGAGCAGGGCGACGTCGTGGACCGCAACCGGCGCACCGGAGTCCTTGCCGGATTCGACGTCCACGCGGATCAGGCCTTGGCTGCTTTGGGGGCCGTTGCTGGCGATGTACGTCAAGTAGACCGGGCCCGGTGTGGTGCTCCGGAAAGTGAATGTACCGCCGTCGGTCACTGGACCCAGCTCCGCCGGGCCGGCGGCTTCCACGTGGGCAACGCGCAAGGCGCCACCGTTGGGATCGACGTCGTTCTTGAGGGGTGCGATGACAAGGTCCTGCCCTACCACTGCCGTGACGTGGTCGGCGTTGACCACCGGCGCCAAAGCGCCCGGCGGCTGAACGTTGACGACGATCCTGCCGGTGGTGGTGGCCCGGCCGTCCCATACCGTGATGGTGACGTTCTTCTTGCCCGGTGCTGCACCCGAGTCCTGGTACGTGAGCAGGCCGTCGCGGCGGACCTTGACCTGGTCCTGGTCGTTGTCCGTCTTGGCGTCCAGAAGCACGAGGTCGTCGCCGTCAGGGTCCATCCAGTCTGTCAGGATGTTCTGGCTAACGGACTTGCCCTGCTCCACCAGCATGGTGGTGGGCTCGCCGCGTTTGAAGAAGGGAGGCTTGTTGTCCTCCGGAGCCACGACGCGCAGCGTCACCTGGCCACCTGCGGACAAGCCACGTCCGTCCGAAGCGTTGTAGTCGAAGGTTTCCGTACCGGGCTTGGCGTCAGCGGGAACCTTGAGTTGGAACGCTGAGCCACCATAGATGTTCTCCAGCGCCCCCGATTTTGGTCCGTT
The DNA here is from genome assembly GCF_054161505.1 of Arthrobacter sp. R3-55. Lineage (NCBI taxonomy): Bacteria > Bacillati > Actinomycetota > Actinomycetes > Micrococcales > Micrococcaceae > Arthrobacter > Arthrobacter sp. R3-55. The sequence continues at coordinate 3,238,955 of NZ_CP096423.1, forward strand.
CGCGCCCACAGCTGCGGTGAGGACGTCGCCGTCGGGGTCTGAGTCATTGTCCAGGACGCTGAGGATAGTGGTTCGGCCAGGACGGACACCGAACTCGTCAGGCTTCGTTTCCGGTGCACGGTTGGGCTTGGTACGGTCCGGCAGGACGTTGATGGTGTTGTTGTCCGCGGACTCCTGGTCCTGGTCATCGGACTGGTTCTTGGGAGGGACAACATCGTCCCAGTTGTTGACGAGCTGCATGTTCTGGTTGACCAGCCACACACTGCCCGAGTTCACGTCGTTGAGGACTACGAGGTCGCGGTTGACGCGGAAAACGTAGCTGGGCGAAGCACTGGCCTTGGGGACGTCGTTCTTCTTGTCATCGGCATCGTTCTCGCAGTCGCGGACATATTTGTTGGCCCCGGACCAGGCTGCGTGAACACACTTGCTGACCTGCACTGGTGCAGCCGGGACACCTTCGCCGTCGGCGTTGACTGTTGCCGCTGTGGACCCATCCAAGGGCTGCTTCAGCAGGGCCTTCCGAGTGGCGATGGCAACGAAGCTGCTGTCCTCGCCGCTCTGCTGCAGCTTGGCTTCCCTTGCGTCCTGCAACTGGAGTTTGCGGCCGCCGGGCAGGAACAGGTTGCCGGAACCGGCGTCGAGGACTACTGGCTTGTCCCCCACGACGGCGATCTGGAGGTCTCCGGCGCCTTTGAGTTCGTCAATTTTGGTGACCTGTGAGTCTGTCCGCTCGCCATTGGCATCAACCGCGGTAACGGTGATCTCGCCCTTCCCCGGATCCGCTGTGTAGATGCGGTTATCGGCACCTACAGCGGAAACCAATCCCTGTTCGCCGGTCAGGACCGGTTCGGTGCCTTCTTCGTCGAAACCGTTGACGGTGGAGGGAGACAACGCCCACACCTTGCCGCGGGCGGGATCGGTCACCGACAGTACGGTGGAGCCATAGCTCACCTGCGACGACGACGGCAGCTGCTTATCGCCGCCAAGCTTCAGGTTCGCTGCAGAGACCTGGTTGATGGTGGAGCCGGATTCGTCGTCGACAAAGACGTTGCCGTCATGCTGCAGGACATCAAAGGTGGTGGTTGCCGGGGTCACGGCACCATCAAGAACGCGCGACGGGTAGTTCAACCGGCCCACGGCGTTCTTGGTTTTGCTCACCACCCACACGCCGCCGTCGTTCAAATCCACCTCAGTGGTCTTGAAACCCGGGTACAGCACAGCACCGGCGATCAACAACGCTCCCGCTGCGGTGCCGGCAGTTCCAGCTATGAACTTTTTGTTTTGACGCCTTGTCAGCCCCAGCTTGCCGAAGAAATTTCTCACAGCCCCAAAATTCCCTTGATATACAGCCGCCCCCCAGCGGCGTCCTGGCCAACCGACACATGCCGGCAGCCGCGCATTCCGCAGTACCCCCATACGGCGGCGGAATTTTCAGTCCCTAAGACTATCCCACGCACCCCACGTCCAATCGATGAAACCCGAGACCGGGCTATCCATTGGCTTTGACAGACTACGGCCTTAACCACCGGCCGCGCGATGGGGAGAAGTGCCCCATCGCTGGCGTCGGCGGCCGTCAGCACGGGGGCGCTCCAATGCCTGCGGGGTCTGGAAGGTTGGTGTGACCTGCGATGATGTACCGGCCCACGTTGCGGTAGGAGCCTGATTCGATGCGCCACCAGCGGAACATGCCGACGACATGATCCGACTGGTCGATGTAACAACGCACAACCAGCGGTCCTTGATCAGCCGAGTAGAACCAAGGTGGCTGGTTGCCACCCTTTCCGTCGCAGGTTCTGTCCGATTCCCTATAGTTCGCGCCGCCCAAGGTAAAGCTGCAGGACCGCACCACGGCTCCTGGGTTCATGGTGGTGGTCCACTCCCCTTGGCGTCCGGACTTGGCACTGGCCGATGCCAGGGGCCCACCTGTTCCCAGCGAGTTGAACGTCTGCACCGTGATGCTGTGAGCCTCTTCCCACGCGGCGGTGTTGATGGTCCGGCTGCCCGAGGCTCCCACAGTCTCCCACCCGCCGTTGTCGATGCGGATCTTCGTCGTCTTCACATCGTTGGTGGATGCCGATGGTGACGACCAGTTGAAGGTCACCGATTTCTGGTTCACGGCTCCGTTGGACCCCGACGCCGACGGCGTCCCCGGCGCACCAAATGGCGTGGCGGGTGGCGCGGCAGCGGCATCGGAACTGGGCGCCACGGTTGAATGTGCCGTCACTGTCACGGTGGTGGCCTGGCCATTGGCGAAGCCTCCTACGGTCTGCCCGGGCTGGATGGCGCCGGAGCGTCCGCCTGCGGAGTAGGTGTAGCTGACTTCGTTGGCCTTGGAACCGTTGCGCTGGGTGTCGCCGAGCGCACTGAAGTTGATGGTGAGCTGGCCACCAGCGGCGCCGGTGTTGGCCGGCGTCGCGCTGACGTTTTGAACGGTACCCAGCTTTCCGGTGGCCCTGCGCGGTGGCGAAGCGGCGCTGACCAGGCTCTTGCCTGCTTTGTTCTCGGCCTGGACAGTAAACGTGTACGCCGATTCGTTGGTGGAAACTTTGAAGGTGGCTGTCCGGACGTTCCCCGGAATGGTCTGAGTCTGGGTGGTGCCGCTGCCACCGCTCATGGTGACGTAATAGCTCTTGATGGGGTCACCATTGATACCCGGCTCAGCCCAGTCGACACGGAGCTGGTTTTGCGCACCAACTGCGGACACCACAGTGGTACTCGGCGGCGCCGGTGTTCCCGGGATACCGGCAGGGTGGTCCTCGGCGGAATACAGCCCCCAGTCTGAGGGGCCGAGGTCATTGACAGCCTGAGCACGGACCTTGTACTTCACGCCGTTGGTCAGGCCCGGCCAGGTGTAGCTGAGGCCGGTGACATCGTTCTTGACGGCAATGCCGTTGGCGGGCGGCGGAGAGATCTCCAGATTGTAGTGCTTCACCGGCGAACCCTCGGTTTTGGCAGGGGTCCAAGTGATCGCCAGGTCCTTATCGCCGGCCTTGACCGTGGGGACGTCCGGGGGCGACGGCTTCTCATCCGGAGTGATCTCGTTGGAGGGCACAGAGGGCTGGGATTCGCCTACCTCATTGGTTGCAACCACGGTGAAGACGTACTTTACGTTGTTGGTGAGCCCAGTGAGGGTGCAGGTGGTGGTGGGGCATTCCTGCTGGAACCCGGCCGCTTTAACCGTGTACTTGGTGATGGCTGCGCCATTGTCCGACGGTGGTGCCCACTTGAGGACGGCCGTTTTGCTGCGGACGTCGGTGGCCACCGGTGCCGAAGGAGCGTCGGGCTTGTCCCGCACGGTGATCCGGACACGGCCCACGGCTTGCCGGCTGGGATCATCGGTCTTGTCCTTGATGGTGTACCTGACCACCAGGACCCCCTTGAAGCCGTCGGCAGGCGTCACAGTGATGGAGTCGCCTCCAATGGCAGGCTCACCTGATGCGGATCCGGTTTCCACCACGGCAGAAAGCACGGTCAAGGGTTCGCTGAAGGGGTTGAAGTCGTTGCCCAGCACATTGATGGTTTCTGACTTGCCGGCGTTGGCCTTGTCCAGGACGTCATCGTTCGCTGCCGGTTTGGGTCGGTTCGATGAGACCACGGAGACGGTGACGGCTGCCTTCGCAGGCTCTGAGCGGCCGTCTGTCACCTTGAGCGGCACGGTCCCGCGGGCACCGGGGTTGAGTGAGCCTCCGGGGGTGATTTTCAGGACCGTACCCTCCACCCGCGCGTCGAATCCGCCGGGCAGGTCACCGTCCACGCTGAACGTGAGCTTGCCTTGGTCCTGCTCATCAACGTCCGCGGCAAGGTTGGCCAGGTCCAGCTCGGTGGTATCTCCCTTCGGCGCCTCAATCGCAGCTCCACTGAAGGTGGGGGCGTGGTTGGCGTTGGGGTTCGGGAGCACCTTGGTCTGGATGGTCAGAGTGGACTTCAAGCCCTCGGCATCGTCCGGACCACTGCCGTCGGTCACTTCGAAGGTGATGGACCCGGGGCCAACGTACTCAGGCCGGGCCGCATACCTCAGCGCAGTACCGTCACCAGCAATGACGTTGGTGGAGTCGCCGCCCAGGACACGGATCTTGTCAGCCACCGTGATGCGGGGTTGGCGGCCGTCCCTGACCTTGACGTGGTCCTGGAGGGCCAAAGTGACTTCCTCCCCCGCTGTGACCTCCACGATCTCCGTGGTGGAAAGTGTGGGGTACTGGAGGCCCTGGCCCGGAATCCACATGACGGCCGTAGCTGATTGTCCGTCAATATCGGTGACGGTGTACGGAATCAACTGGTCTTCGGGCAGGAGTGTCACCACCACGTTGCCTGCGGTCCCGACCCGCGCATTCGGGTTCCCGTCCGGCAGGGAAATGGTCAGGTCCTCCGCCACGCCGTCGGGATCGGAATCGTTCTTCACCACCGGAACGTCAACCGCAGTCTTACCCAGGGTCTCGGCCAGCGTGATCCGGTCGTCCACTGCCACTGGGGCATGTAATGGCGCTGTCGGGCTGGTCTGGACACGGATGACCGCGGCTGCTTCAGCCTTCTTATCGTCCTGAATCCGGTAACTGATGCTATCCGTGCCGGCTGCACCCGGCGCCGTGAGGACTACCTTTCCTGCAGCGGCCTCAACCTGCAGTTCCGGCTTGGCCTCGAACGCCGACACCAAAGCGATGGGGTCGCCGTCGGGGTCTGAGTCGTTTTTCAGTGCGTTAACCGCCACCCGTCGGCCGGGCCGGACATCAATGACGTCGTCCACCGCGATGGGCTTCTGGTTATCGGCTTCCGCAGGCGCGATGCCCACGATCACCGTACCGGTGTTCTCCGCACCAATACGGTCCCGTACGCGGTAGCTGAAGGTGTCAGTGCCGGCAGACGTTCCTCCAGCGGTGAACTCGAGGTACCCGTCCCGCAGGATCGCTGTCCCCAGCTCGGGAGCTTTATCGATGCCCATCAGCTGCACCGAGTCGCCATCGGCATCGATGCCGTCCAAGGGAACAGGGATTCTTACCGTCATCCCCGCAACCACGCGGGCTGTCAGATTCCGGGGCTCCGGCCTGGTGTTGGTGGCGTCGTCGCGGGCGCGGATGCGGATGGTGACTTGTTGCGAGTCAGTTTGACCCGAGGCATTACTGACCTTGTAGATGGCATAAACAGTGGTGGGTTCCTGGCCGGCGATGTAGCGCAGGGTGTTGCCGGCAAGGAAGATCCGCCCGGCTTTCTCGTCCGGCTGCTGGGCCAGTACCGGGTCCAGCGTCAGTTCTCCACCATTGGGGTCTGTATCGTTCTCCAGGACCGGGATGGTGACGACGTCGCCGGCACGGACGGAGACTTCGTCCGGTTTCGCCTGCGGCGCCTGGAGTTTGGTGGGCGCCGGGACAACCTGGACGGAAATGTCCCCGGTTGCGGAGGCTTTGCCGTTGGAGATCGTGTATTTCAAAGACAACTGCCCCTGGGCACGGATGTCGGTGATCTTGATGACCGAGTGGTCAAGGACCGCGACCGATACCGGAAGCCCGTCCGCCGCCGTGACCGACTGGACCACCAGGACGCCCCCACTGGGATCCGAGTCATTGCCCAAAACATCAACCACGGTGCTGCCGCCGCTGGGCAGGAGCGCAATATCGCGGACGGCAACGGGCGCACCGTCGCTGTTGCCGGAAACCACGTCCACACGCACCAACTGCTGCGCACTCGCAGGCCCGTTGGTCACCATGTAGGTCACATAGTGGGCGCCCACGGTCGTGGAATTGAAAGTAAAGGTTTGCTGGTCCGGCCCCACCACGGCTGTTGACTGCGGATCCGGCTGGGCTTGAGCCAGCCGCAAGGTGCCGCCTTGGGGGTCGGTGTCGTTCTTGAGGGGCGCGATCACGGTGTCCTGGCCGGCCACTGCAACTACATGGTCCGCGTTCGCGATCGGCGGCAGTGCGCCGGGAGCACGAACGTCAACACTGATCTGCCCTTGGGTGGTCAGCGACCCGTCCGAAACACTGACGGTCAGCGTTTTACGGCCCGGCCCCGCCCCCGAGTCCTGAAAGGTGAGCAAGCCATCAGGCCTGATCCGGACCTGGTCCGCGGGATCGCTGCTGGAGACGGCGACGGCAAAGATGTCATCGCCGTCGGGGTCCAACCAATCGGTGAGAACAAACTGGCTGGCGATCTTCCCGGACTGGACCACCAAGGCGTTGTTCCGGTTCGGTTTGGGCTGGGGGGCGTTATTTTCCTCCGCTGGCACAACCCTCAGGTCAACATCGGCGCCGCCTGTACCGCCACGGCCATCATCCACCGAATACTTGAAAGTTTCCGAGCCCGTGGTCCCTGCGGGAACCGCAATTTGGAAGCCGGTGCCACCGTAAACGGCGGACAAAGCGCCTGATTTCAATGGCTCGCTGGTGCTGACCGTGAGGACGTCGCCGTCGGCATCTGCGTCGTTGTCCAAGACGGGCAGGACGGTGGTCTTACCGGCCCTGATCCCGAAGGCATCAGGTTTGGCTACCGGCACGGTGTTGGGCTTACTCCTGTCCGGAAGGACTGTCTGCTGGACTTCATCCGCAGAGTCCTTCTCGGCGTCGTCCGAGGTCTGTTGGGGCGGGATGACGTCATCCCAGTTGTTGACCAACTGCATGTTCTGGTTGACCATCCAGACGTTGCCTGAGTTGACGTCGTTCAGCACCACGAGATCGCGGTTGACCCGGAAAACGTACGACGGCGACGCACTCGCCTTGGGAACGTCGGACCGCCTGTTATCTGCCTCGTTGGTGCATTCCCGGACGTACTTGTTGGCACCGGACCACGCGGCGTACGTGCAGGATCCCAGATGCACCGGCGCGGCCGGAATCCCCTGCCCGTCTGCCGGAACAGTCTTCGCGGTTCCGCCGTCCAAGGGTTGCAGGAGCAGTGCTTTCGGAGTGGCGATGGCGACGCTGGTGGCGTCGGGGCCGCTCTGCTGCAGTTTTGCTTCCCTGGCATCGTCCAGATGCACCCTGTTGCCCCCGGGCAGCACGATCTCGCCTGTGGCCGCGTTGAGGACCACTGCTTTGTCGCCGACGGTTGCCAACTGGACTTCGCCGTCGGCCTTTAAGGCGTCGTCATTCCTGACCTGTGAGTCCACGGACTTACCGTCAATGTCCACCTTTGTGGCCGTCAATGTCCCGGTTTTCGGGTCCAGCGTATGGATGGTGTCATCCACACCCACCACTGAGACCACACCGGGCGACTGCTCGAACAAGGGTTCGGATTCATCGCTGAAACCGCCTATGGAGGTAGGCGAAACGGCCCATACTTTGCCCTTGGAGGGGTCTGTGACAGCCAGGACCTTGTTGCCGAAGCTCACCTCTGCCGAGCCTGGCAGTTTTTGGTCGCCACCGAGGCGCATGTTGGCTGCACTGACGGGGTTGATGGTCCCGCCATCGGCGTCATCGATGAAAATGTCGCCGGCCTGCTGGAGGATATCGAAGTTGGTGCTGGCTGGAGTGACTGCCCCATCCAGCGACTTGGACGGGTAGTTGAGGCGGCCGGCCGCGTTCTTGGTCTTGCTGACCACCCATACACCGCCGTCGTTCAGGTCCACCTCGGTGGTCTTGAAACCCGGATAGAGGATGGCACCTGTTACCAGGACAGCTGCGGCGGCAGTGAAAGCAGTGGCTGAAATGACCTTCCGCCGGCGGTTATTGGCACGGCGTTTTCCGGACCCATCAGACAGAGCCATCCCACATTCCCCCACAGTTCAGGCAGCACGGAGCCGCCATCGCCGACCCCCACGGCGCAACACGACACAATCACCCCACAGCCTACCGGGTTACTCCATCGATTAGCTAAGTCGTGACCTAAATCGCACCCACACGCCCTCCCACATCACAGTCCTTAAACCCGAACGCTCTCCCACATCATGAACTGGTCCCCGATTGTTGGACTGGCTATTGGGATTTTAGGCTGCGAGGGTCTGGGCCCGGTATTGGACCGGGCTCTGGCCTTCGAGTTTGGTGGAGATCCTTTCGTTGTTGTACCAGCGGATGTACTCGTGCAGTGCTGTTGCCAGGGCGTCGGTGCTGAGAAACCGGACGTGGTGGAAGAGTTCTTCCTTGAGATGTCCGAAGAAGTTCTCCATGACCGCGTTGTCGTAGCAGTTGCCCTTGCGGGACATTGACTGGGTGGCGCCGGCTTCGCTGAGCAGTTGCCGCCAGAACACGTGCTGGTATTGGAAACCTTGGTCCGAGTGCACCAACGGTTTTTGACCCGGTTCCAGGCAGGTGATGGCCTGACGCAGCGAGGTGTTGGCCAGTTCCAGGTTCGGGGAGTTACCGATGGAATAGGAGATGATTTGCCGGTCGAAAAGGTCCATGACGGGTGAAAGGTAGAGCTTCCGGTCCCCGACGCGGAACTCGGTGACGTCGGTGACCCACTTCTGGTTCGGAGCATCGGCGTCGAATTCCCGGTTCAGCAGGTTCGGTGCAATCACGCCCTGTTCGCCTTGGTAGGAGTTATAGCGTTTCCGCTGCCGAACCTTGCAGCGCAGGGCCAGGGCGCGCATCAGTTTCAGCACGGTCTTCTTCGCCACCGTCCAGCCGTGCTTCACCAGCTCGGTGTGGATGCGGCGATGTCCGTAACGGCCGTGGTTGGTCGTGAAGATCGTTGTGATGGCGCTCTTGAGAGCTTCCTTCGGGTCCGGGGACAGGAGCCGGGCCTGATGGTAGAAGAACGTCGAGCGGGCCAGCCCCGCGACCCGCAGCAGAACCGGGAGCGGGTAATCAGCCTTGAGAGCAACGAGGGCTTGAACCTTCACCGTCGTTCCTGAGCCCTCAAGGCCCGCAATTTTCCCAAGTAGGCCACCTCAGCCCGCAACAGTTCGTTCTCCCGACGCAGTTGCTCAAGCTCCGAAACCTCCGCAGACCGCGGAGCTGCCCCGGACTTCACGGACGGCACGGCACCAGGCTTCCGCGAGGGCACGGCCCCGGGTTCCCGAGAAGGTGCGACCTTCGGCTTCGCTGGCGTGCCGTTGCGTTTTGGCCGCAACCCATCCTCACCCGCCAATCGATAAGCCCTGACCCATTTCTGCAGCAGTTGACGTGAAGACAGGCCCGCTTCAACAGCCAAGTCCGGCCCGGTTTCGCCCGCCAGGAACCGCTGCACCAGCGCCAGCTTGACCTCGAAAGAGTATGACTTCGGCGCCTTGGTCACCAACACTCCTCGCCCATGAATCCTCCATAACCCATACAGTCCCCTGACCGGCACAGGCGGCGCATCCAAGTACCGGGCCGCCGCCCGATACCCCAGACCCCTTTCAAAACACGCTACAGCCGAGACCCGCTGCACCACAGACAAAGAACTACGCGAACACATAAAAACTGCTCCCCTCAAATCGGAACTGAAATTCTCAGTCCAACTTCAGGGGAGCAGTTCATCACACCCCATAAACCCGAACGCTCTCTCCCTTCCTTGAAGAAAGTGATAGAGCGACCGGTCCACACCAGGGGGACGTGAGAGAGCGTCCGGTTCAAACCATGGGGGAAGTGATAGAGCGTCCGGGTCAAGCCCGAGGGAAGTGAGAGAGCGTGCGCATTGGAAGGTGGCCCGTCCGGAGGCGCCTAGTCGAGCACCAAACCCTTGCCGCGGCCACGGGCCAGCATGACGGGATGGATCTCGCCGAAACCGCGAACATTTTCAGACTTCTGCGGAACCAGGACGAAGCGGTCATCCTGCCCCAGAGCAGCTGCGGTCATGGCGTCCACCAGGACAGTGCCCGGTTGAGCCAACGTGGTGAGGCGGGCAGCGAGGTTGACCGTCGGTCCATAAATGTCACCCAGCCTGGACAGGATGCGACCCCAAACCATGGAGACACGGCATTGCGGCAGGATCTCGTCCTCAGTAAAGGCCTGCGCCAATGCCAGGGAAATCTCGGCCCCTGCGGCTGGTGTCTCGGCGATGTAGAGGACTTCATCGCCCACGGTCTTGACCAGACGTCCGCCACCCACGGAAATGATTTCTGCGCACTTGTTCTCAAAACGCTGCACCAGCTGAGCGAGCGTCTTCTCGTTCATGCGGCGCGAAAGGCTGGTGTAGGAGACGAGGTCGGCGAAGCCCACAGCCCGCGCCAAGGGCAAAGGCGAATCGTCTTCGTCGCCCTCACGGCCTTCCTCGCTGGCCTGAAGTCCGGCCTCAGCGCGAACGGCGAGGCGCTGCACACCAGCGTTGAGTTGACGGCGGTAGGAGTACACAAGGATCTCTTCGAGCGAATCCACCAGGGCCGGCAACTGGCCTACCAATTGCTTGCGCGCCACTGCATCCGGAATCCCCTGCTCGGAGACCATGTCTTCGACCAGCGCTTCGATCTGCCAGACCACCATCCGGTCTGTCATCTGCCCGATGGAACGGGTGACGGAGATGGCGGCTTCCTCGGTCAATATCCCGGCCCGGACCAGGTCCAGGATGGTGGAGAGAGCGGCTTGGTCCCGTTCCGTAAAGGCAACGTCTTCGTCGCCGAAGTTCGGGAATCCCAGAGCACGCCAGATTTTCCTCGCCGAGAGAATGGAAACTCCCGCACCTGCGGCAACTTCACGACGACGGAGCTTGCGTTCGCCGCCCAGCAGCTTCGATTCCAAGGCCTTGATGGCCAGACGCTCGGCGGACATGACACCCGTAGGCGGACCTGTTTGCACGACAACCGGAGCAGGCCCGGCCTCGGTGTCCTCATCCACTGAAGGTTCAGGGACGGCGTCGAACTCCTGGTCCGTGTCCTCGCCGGACTGCTGATCCTCAACGCTCATCTCTTCCACCTTCTCTCAGCTCCCATGGCAACTGGTCATAGTCCGTCAATACTTGGCCCTCAAAAACTTCACCTTGCGGGAGTTCGTCCATCGCGTCAAGAATGAATCCCCGGAATTTCGCGACGTCCGGAACATCCACCAAGGTGGCCGTTCCGGAGTGCCCGGTATCCAAGGATATATTCCCTGAGTGCAAAGCCCGTTGGAGCATGCTCTGATGGACTCCCACATTGCGGATCGCCATCAGCGATATCTGCCAGTCCCGACGCCGGAACATTCCGAATTTGGCAAGTATCCGCCTGCTCGTGAGGATGTACCGGACGGAATTCCATCGCATCACCCGCCGCAGGCTGTACCCAACCACCAGCCACGCAGCCAGCAGTACGGACAGCCCTATCAACCAAGGAGTCCATTCCGCCGTAATGAAAGGCGCCACCCGCTGTGCATTGCCTTTCACAATCCAAGCGCAGGCATAGCCTGTGAGGGCCGGAGCGATGACGAAGGCAAGCACGGGAAAGAAGAGGGAGCGGGCCTGTTGGCGCGTGATGGTGATGACCTGCTCTCCCGGAAGCAACTCTTTACGCATAACCGCTTTCTGTGGCGCGCAGGTGCACCACATCACCGGCCGTCACAACATGTTCCCTGCCGCCGTGGTCCACCACCAGCAAGGAGCCGTGCTCGTCCAAACGCGAAGCATGGCCCACAAGCTCATGATCCCCCGGCAAATGTGCCCGGACCTCCCGGCCCAACGTCACCATGGCCGACTCCACCCGCTTGTGCAGGGAAGGTCCGCCGGCCAAACCTGCGGCGGGATCTCCTTCTGAATTACAGAAACTGCGGTAAAGCCGTGCGAAGCGGGACAGGTAGCTTTTCAGCAGCGCGGTGCGGTCCGTCGTCGTTGCCCCTTCCAACGCTAGCGACGTCGCTGTCTTGACCGGCAACTCCTCCTCAGCCAGCGTCACGTTGAGGCCCACGCCGAGGACGACAGCGGGAACCGAGCCATCGCCGATGTTCGTCATCTGCGCCAGGATGCCGGCGATCTTGCGGCCGTTCACCAGGACGTCGTTGGGCCACTTGATATCGGCAGTGACCCCGGCCGTTTCCTGCAAAGCTTCACGCAGGGCAACTGCAGCCAGGAGGGACAGCCACGAGTAGCTCTGAGTGGGTACCGGCATGCCTTCGGCTGTGACAGGACGAAGCACCATGGATACAGACACCGCTGAACGCTCGGGCGATTCCCACTGCCGGTCCAACCGTCCACGAGCCGCCGTCTGATGTTCGGCGGTCAGCACGGAAAGGTCAGTCCACTTCTTGGGCTCAACGGTGACCGCCCGCACCAGGTCCTGGTTGGTGGAGCCCGTGGATTGAACGATGTTCAGTTGCGAAATGCCTGCTGCCGACAGGAACTCCGGCTGCAGCAATGCTTCCCGGTCCAACGCGGGCCGCTCGGGACCGGCGCCCTGGACGTGGGGTTCGCTGCTGTCTGGCTGTTCGGCATCCATAGCTGAATCCTATCCATTTGCGGCGCACACAGATGGCCCGTGCCCTGAAAAGGGTCTGGGAATACACCCGGAGAACCCCGCGTGGAAATCAGAGGAAGATGTCCGGAACCAGGCGGTCTTCGGGTGCACCGAGGCTGTAGGGCGAAAAATCCGACACACCGGCAGCTGTCAGGACCTCTTCGTCGGTGAAGAATTTGCCTGTTGCCCCGGAACCGGTCAGGACAGCATGTGCGGCATCGGCCATGATTTCGGGGCCCCGTGCTGCTTGCACGATTTGCTGCCCGCCGGGCATGTTCCGGATCGCAGCTGTATCAATCAGCGTGCAAGGCCAGAGGGAGTTGACCGACACGCCGTCGTTCTTGAGCTCTTCGGCCAATCCCAGGGTGGTCAGGCTCATTCCGTACTTGGCCATGGTGTAGGCAAGATGCATGCCGGCCCATTTCGGGTCCAGGTTCAGGGGCGGGGACAGGGTGAGGATGTGGCCGTGGCTGGATTCCCTGAGCGCCGGCAGCGCTAGCTTGGAGAGCAGGAAGGTGCCACGAACGTTGATGTCCTGCATGAGGTCGTAACGCTTCATGTCAACAGCATCGGTCCGGGAAAGGTCAATGGCCGAGGCGTTGTTGACCACGACGTCGATACCTCCGAAACGCTCGACGGCGGCGGCGACGGCTGCGGCTACGTCGTCGTCATTGCGGACATCCCCGACGAGCGGCAATGCCTGGCCACCGGCAGCGACCAGCTGATCGGCGGCGGTGAAAACCGTGCCTTCGAGTTTGGGATGGGGATCCCCTGTCTTGGCCATGAGCACGATGTTGGCGCCATCCCGGGCCGCACGGGTGGCGATGGCCAAGCCGATGCCCCGGCTGCCGCCGGACATCAGGATGGTCCTGCCCTTGAGCGAACCAGTAGCTACGTAGGGAGTCTGCGTCGGCGCAAGTGCGCCGGAAGCGTCGTTGCTTGAAGTCATGGGGACACTCTAACCCAACTATGTTACTGGCGGGTAACATGTGGGTGGCTTTGGCTTGGACGCGGAAAATTGTAGGGTTTCTACAGCGGTTCGCGGCAAAGGCGTCACTAGACTGGCCTGCGGGGCCTGTTCTTTGTACGGAAGCTACTTAAGCTTCATGACCAACACCGAACTGCGCCAGCGAAAATCAGCTACAGAGCCGGAGACACTTGATGAGCCACGATCTGACAACGACAGCGGGAAAGATTGCCGACTTCCGCGACCGCCAGGCCCGTGCAGAGCAACCTTCCGGCCCGGAAGCGATTGAGAAGCAGCACGCACGGGGCAAGAACACTGCCCGCGAACGCATTGATCTCCTGGTTGATCCGGGCTCCTTCGTCGAATTCGACGCCCTCGCAGTCCACCGCTCCACCGCTTTCGGCATGGAGAAAAAGAAACCCCTCGGCGACGGCGTGGTCTCCGGATACGGAACCGTTGATGGCCGCCTCATCGCGATCTACAGCCAGGACTTCAGCGTCTACGGTGGCTCGTTGAGCCAGGTCAACGGCGAGAAGATCGTCAAGGTCCAGGAATTCGCCCTCCGCAACGGGTGCCCTGTTGTGGGTATCAACGACGGCGGCGGCGCGCGCATCCAGGAAGGCGTCGCCTCGCTGGCCATGTTCGCTGACATATTCCGCAACAACGTCCATGCTTCCGGCGTTGTCCCCCAGATTTCCCTCATCATGGGCCCATGCGCCGGCGGCGCCGCCTACTCCCCTGCTTTGACCGACTATGTGGTGATGGTGGACAAGACCTCGCACATGTTCATCACCGGCCCCGACGTCATCAAGACGGTCACCGGCGAAGACGTGGACATGGAAACCCTCGGTGGGGCACGCCAGCACAATGCCACCACCGGAACCTCCACCTACCTTGCCTCCGATGAGGCTGACGCGATCGAGTTCGTGCGCGAACTCCTGGACTTCCTGCCCTCGAACAACCTCTCCGAAGCACCCGTGGTGGAGCACGACCAGGAACTGGAACTCAACGACGACGACCAAGCACTGGACGCGCTGATCCCCGATTCCGCCAACCAGCCCTACGACATGCGCAAGGTCATAGAGCAAATCGTGGACGACGCACACTTCCTCGAAATGCAGTCCCTGTACGCACCCAATGTGATGATCGGCTACGGCCGCGTTGAGGGACACACCGTGGGCATCGTGGCCAACCAGCCCATGCAGTTCGCTGGAACCCTGGACATCTCCGCCTCGGAAAAGGCTGCCCGCTTTGTCCGGCACTGCGACGCCTTCAACATCCCCATCATCACCCTGGTGGACGTCCCCGGCTTCCTGCCCGGCAAGGACCAGGAATTCCAGGGCATCATCCGCCGCGGCGCCAAGCTCCTGTATGCCTACGCCGAAGCAACGGTCCCCAAGCTCACGGTCATCACCCGAAAGGCTTACGGTGGAGCGTACATCGTGATGGGCTCCAAGAAGCTCGGCGCGGACCTCAACCTCGCATGGCCCACCGCCCAGATCGGCGTCATGGGCGCCCAGGGTGCCGTGAATATCCTGTACCGCCGCGACCTTGCTGCCGTTGCCGAAGCCGGCGGAGACGTGGAAGCCAAGCGCGCCGAGATTATCCAGGGCTACGAGGAAGAACTCCTCAACCCGTACCAGGCAGCTCAGCTTGGCTACGTGGACGCCGTCATCGCTCCGTCCGACACGCGCCTCCAGATCATCCGCGGCCTCCGAGCCCTCCGCGACAAGCGCGCCAGCCTGCCCACCAAGAAGCACGGAAACATCCCGCTGTGAGCACGCCGAAGCATCGCGCCGATTCGGCGCCGGACGCTGCTCCCGCAGAACCCGCCGTCCCGCTGTTTTCGGTGGTCAAGGGCGAACCGACAGCCGAAGAGCTCGCGGCGATTGCCGCCGTCGTGGTTTCACTCGGTACGCAGCAGGAGGCTGCCGCAGCCAAGCCGAACGTCCGGCATTGGGTGCGACGCCAGCAGCTGCGCCTGGACCCGTCACCGGGCCCTGGCGCATGGAAGCGCAGCCGCGGTTAGTTTTCCCGCACGGCGAAAAGTTCAACAACCCTTTCACGTAAGCGGCGTCGCGGCTAGGCTCTGTGGGTGACTACTGCAAACACTCCTGTACGCCCGAAGTCCGCCATCGATGCCGTCGCTGACGCGTACACAGAAAAGTTGATCGAACTCAATCCCGGCTTTGCCACCACGCTGGGCCTGCCGGGACACGAAACCGAATACCAGGACTACTCCCCGGCCGGTGCCGAGGCTCACGCGGAGGCCACAAGGTTGGCCCTGGATGCCCTGGCAGGCCTTGAGCCGTCGGACGACGTGGATGCCGTCACCTTGGACGCCATGCGCGAGCGGCTCGGCCTGGAATTGGAGATCCACGAGTCGGGTTGGGACCTCGCCGACCTGAACAACATTGCCTCTCCTGCCCAGGACATCCGCGCCATTTTCGATCTCATGCCTACCGAGACCGTTGAACAGTGGGAACACCTTGCCGGCCGTGCAGCCAACGTTCCTGGCGCCATTGAAGGCTACATTGAGTCGCTTCGCTCCGCTGCCGACGCCGGGAAAGTAGCCGCCGCCCGCCAGGTCCGAATCGTGATCGAGCAGACCGGCCGCTACGCCTCAGAGGATGGCTTCTTCGCCAAAATGGCCACCAACGCTGCTATTGGTGGCTCCCCGCTGCCCGCCGAGGTTCAGTCAAAGCTCGACGCCGGGACTGCGGCCGCGCGTTCTGCGTACAGCGGCTTGGGTGAATACCTTCGGGACGAACTGTTGCCCCTGGCGCCGGAGAAGGATGCAGTCGGGCGCGAACGCTACGCGCTGGCCTCGCGTTCATTCGTTGGCGCCGAAGTAGATCTGGAAGAGACCTACGCTTGGGGCGTTCAGGAGCTCGAGAGGCTTATCGGCGAGCAGGAAAAGGTCGCGGCGCAGATCAAGCCCGGCGCCTCCATTGAAGAAGCCAAGGCCATCCTCAATAGCGACCCTGCCCGCCAGATCAAGGGCACCGACGCCTTGAAAGCCTGGATGCAGGAACTCTCCGACCGCGCTGTCTCCGAGCTGGCCGATGTCCACTTCGACATCCCGGACGTCATGAAGACTCTTGAGTGCATGATCGCCCCCACCGACGAGGGCGGCATCTACTACACCGGCCCTTCCGACGACTTCTCCCGGCCCGGACGTATGTGGTGGTCAGTGCCGGCAGGCGAAGACACCTTCACCACCTGGTCCGAAACCACCACCGTGTTCCACGAAGGGGTGCCCGGCCACCACCTCCAAGTCGCCACGGCAACCTACCGCCGGGAACTCTTGAACAACTGGCGCCGCAATGTCTGCTGGGTCTCAGGCCACGGTGAAGGCTGGGCGCTCTACGCCGAGCAGCTCATGCTGGAACTGGGCTACCTAAAAGACCCAGGTGACCACATGGGCATGCTCGATGGCCAACGGATGCGGGCAGCCCGCGTAGTGTTCGACATCGGCGTCCACCTGGAACTGCCCGTCCCCGAACGTTGGGGCACCGGCACCTGGACGCCGGAGAAGGGCTTCGACTTCCTCAAAGCCAACCTCGACATCAGCGAAGGCCAGCTTCAGTTCGAATTCACCCGCTACCTGGGCTGGCCGGGACAAGCTCCGTCCTACAAGGTGGGGCAGCGTCTGTGGGAGCAGATCCGTGCCGAGCTGGAGTCCCGTGAAGGCTTCGATCTCAAGTCCTTCCACAGCAAGGCGCTCAACATCGGCTCGGTCGGTTTGGACGTGCTGCGCCGGGCGTTGCTGGGCTGATTCGGCTCGAGTGCCTCCGGCCAGAGGCTGGGGGCACTCGGTGTGTCGCGACGGTGGTTTAGTCAAACTCCATGAAATCCCGTACTGCCGCAATCAGCCACTCATCCATAGAGTGGTATTCCGCTGCCTGGTGGCGTACGGCCGCCCCAGTTGCGTCCCGCATCACGTCGTAGTCATCGACGACCACGACGTTCTTACCGGTCCAGCAGGCCACATCATCGTTATCGGACCTGCAGGCAAAAGGAATCAGGTTCCAGCCAGGGAAAACCTCGTCTGTGTGTTTCATTCGCTGCGCCTGCTGTGCTCCTCTTAGGAGTTCCCAAGGTTCCAGATCCACTATGCCTCGCTCGATCATGCGGTCATAAAGAACTGGCAATGCAAGATTCTGCGTCATGGTTTTCCTCCCAGTGGCCGTCAAGCACATCTGAATTCTCGAAGAGACTCTACAGTTCATTTCATATGGTGAAGGAGCTGCCTCAACTGAGTTTCCGTAGCGTCGACGCGCGAGACTAGTTCCTCATTATCAATGGTCCGCAACACTGCCGATATGGCCGTTCGTAAGACATCAGTTTCTCCGTCATCGACAGCTGAGGAATGGCCCGGGAGGCACTCCTGAAGCACCTCTTCACGAGGGTCGTCTACCTCGTATCCAGGTGTTTCAAGAATCCAGCACATTATCATCCATGTCCGGGCTGTTCCACTAGCTCAGTCGATTTGTTGAAATGAATAGACCATCGGCGTGATGCGTAACATCTCGTGCAACTTCCACGTTGATTGTGTTGTTGCGCCAATCTGGAAGGCGAAGCGTCCACCGCCGGCCAATTCGTTTGCCACGGCATCCCGGTTCGACTCGGTGATACCCCATGTCAACGTCAGGGTTCCACAATCGGAGGTGCTTATCTGCACCCGCGACCAGGTCCCTCCCCCTGACCCGAGACCGCCCTCCGCACCCGTAACCGTGCATTCAATGGACACTCTATGAGTCTCGTCATACGCATCTGAAACCGTCGCCACAATAAATATAGCGACAGGCACCAGTAAGGCCGAGGACACGACCGTCCAAAAAACCCATCGATCCCTCCGCCGTCTCCCCGACTTTCCCGATGGGTGTAGTGAAACTTCCTCGCCGGAAGATGTCCTCACGTTTCCTTCTCAAGGTGCGTGCCATTTTCATTGGCCTTTAGCACTCCTACCGCGGCAGCTGGTATTGAGCCAGCCAGCCAAACTGCTGAATCGGTCCGAAAGAAGTCGACCCCCAACGATTGGGCAACCTCTGTTGCAATCGTGAGGACTACGGGATGCTTGTCCTTCCTCGCGCCTACTGCTGTGGCCTGTTCGACTGTTTCTGCCAGGTGAACATATTGCCGTTGCATAGGTAAGATTCCAGACGCTTTGATCAGATGAACACTGGCGGGCGCCGTCCCATGGAAAAGGACCGGCGGTGGCTGACCCGGTTCCCTCGATGCAACCACGGGAACAGAGTGGCCATGCAGTGCTCGTATCCGACCATCCTCCATCCGGTGACGCTTCTTCTCCGCCGCTTCCAGCACCTCACTGAGTGTCCTCTCATCGAGAGACTCCCATCCATGTCCTAGCCCATGCAAAGCATCAAGTAGCTCCTTTACCGACACCCATCCCTCTGGATCCAGCACCAAGGAATACTCTCCCGGGGCATGCCGGAGGGCATGGGACAACACGCGGCTGATTTCTGACGGGCTTGGTCGACTGTTCATCTACGCTCCAAAGTCGTTAAACGTCCGATTCCCCAGCCGGCTTCCAGGTCAACGAAAGAGTGCCAGATTGGGGCAAGTTACGTGTCGACCTCGAACGCGGCTCGGGCTGAACCGCAGGATAACGGCTGCAATTAGAGTCTCGCATGTCCACATCAGCCCAAAGGCTTCGGCGGCTATTGCTCAAACTCAATCAAATCTTCGATAGCTTTGCGAAACCAATCAGTGATATCGCCGTATTTTTCCCTCTGCTCCCATCCAGGATCCGCAAAATCATGCACGACGGAGATCGCACCAAAACCCGCGTCAATGTCCCAGCAAGCAACATCGTCGGAGTCCACCCGCCGCGCGAACGGAACGAGTACACGAGAGGGATACCGCCCTTTTAATCCCACTGCTCGTTGTGCCAGCAACTGATCATGAAGTATTCGCCAAGGCTCAAGATTAGTGAGATTTAGCTCAACAAGCCTTCTATAGAAGCTAGGATATTCAAACTTAGGCGGCAGATACTGATTCGAAAGAAAAGCGTTCATTAGTTCCCAATCCATCCTGTCAATGGTGATCCATTCGGATAAGTATTCCTGAAACGACTATTTTGTGAACTTATTCTGTTCTCGACAGCATCACCCCATGTCACCGGCATTTCATCATTTCGCCCCGGGAATCGAACCGCATGGCTCCCCGGGATGGCGGCATCGTGTGGATGTATGTTGGCCAGTACATCAATATTACTGTAATGAGCAGCTAACAACCTCGTATTGTCGATCGTTGTAAGTCCTCCATCGGTCATTCGCACCACGTCGATGGGATCGCCCTTCCATCCGTTGGCCCTCATATTCTCAATTATTTCTTGGGTTCCGT
Organism: Arthrobacter sp. R3-55; assembly: GCF_054161505.1. Classification (NCBI taxonomy): domain Bacteria; kingdom Bacillati; phylum Actinomycetota; class Actinomycetes; order Micrococcales; family Micrococcaceae; genus Arthrobacter; species Arthrobacter sp. R3-55. The sequence goes on from NZ_CP096423.1 coordinate 3,258,553, forward strand.
TAACTGAGGATTGGCTGAAGCGAATGGACGCAGGCGGAATCACATGGGGTGTGGTCGGGAGGTCCCCAAGCTTGGTAAATGGTGCTGATGTTATATCAAGCTTGCTACCCGTGCCTCCGATAGGGAGTGCGCCTGTTCCTCCGCCGAGGGCTGTTGCGCCGAGGAGGCCCGTTGGGGTGTGGGGTCCTGGGCCGGTGAGGTAGCCCCCGGCTCCGCTGATCGCCCCTTCAACTCCGTTTTCCACGGCCATCCGGGCCACGGGATTGTTGACGAGTTTGCCCGCCATCATCCCGACCCCGCCGCCGATCATGCCGAGGCCGCCGGAGATCGCGGCTTGGCCCCAGTTGACTTGGCCGGTGGTTGCTTTTTGGATGACGACGTCGGCGCCGAAGCTCATCAATCCCATGCCCGCGACTTGGCCGCCGGGGACGAACATCAACACGGCCCCGCCGACCACAGCAGCGCCTCCCACGACGTATTCCCAGTTGTCTCCGAGCCAGTCTCCGGTGGCGGCGAGGGCTCCGCGGGAGGAGCCGTCGTAGGCTTTCAGGTCGCCGTCAGTGAGGGGTTTCAGGCCGGTGGGGTCGGTGGTGTTGAGGGGGTTGTTTCCGGCGTAGGAGTAGGGGTTCCCGTCCCAGCCCGCGCCGAGGACGGGGGCGAGGGGGTCGGTGGAGAGGAATCCCCGGGTGGCCGGGTCGTACGCGCGTTGGCCGAGCCATTCGAGTCCGGCGATGTCGATCCCGCCACCGGCGGTCAGGCCGATCCCGGCGGGCAACACACCACCCAGACCACCAGCATTAGCAGCTGTGGGGCTGCCCGGGTTGGGGGTGGTGGGGGTGCCGAGGACGGCCCAGGGATCGTGCTGATCGGTCGGGCGGGCGGCACGCCACCCGGGCGCGGTCCACGCGTCCCCGATGCCGGTGACCCCGCCGGGCAAGGACACCACCTGGGTGCTGTTGGCACCGGCCAGGGTCGGCACGGGCGCGGCGGTGTCCCACCACAACGGTGTGCCATCCACGGTGGCGAGTTCACCGAGCGCGTCGACGTGGAGCCGGTGCCGGTTTTGTTCGGCCCCGTCCGGGTCTTTTTCGATGGTGCCGGTGAGGTAGCCGGTGGGGCCCCAGGCGTATTCGGTCCAGGACCCGCCCGGGTCGATCACCCGCACCCGCCGACCCAACCCGTCATACACGTACTCAGTCCGGGCACCGTCAGGGTCCGTGACAGTTAGGAGTTGCCCCGCGGCGTCGTACTCAAAAGTGCGGGCCCCGGTGGGGGTGGTTTCGCGGAGCAGCCGCCCACCGGCGTCGTACTCCCACCCCACCACCGAACCCGACGCCTCCGAGCCAGTCACAGTGGTGGTGGCGGAGACCAGTTGCCCGGCAGTGTCGTACCCGTACCGGGTCACGACCCCGCCCCTGGACAGACCGGCAATCCGGCCGCCGTCCTCACGACCGATCAACGTCACATCAGCAGCACCCGGAGGGTTGGTGCCGTTGTCGGCGGTGGTGGTGCGGGTGTGCTCGCTGAGGTTCCCTCCCCGATACACCCACTCCTGCACCAGGTCCCCTGCGGTGGCGGTGGTGATCCGCCCGGAAGCGTCGTGGGTGAAGGCCGCGTCCCCGAGCGACGGGTTCGACACCTTCACGACCCGGCCCGCGGGGTCGCGGATGTAGCGGGTGGTGGTGCCGGTGGGGTCGGTGAAGCCGGTGCGGTTCCCGTCACCGTCATACTCCCACCCCAACACCTGACTCCCGGTCCCGGTCCCGGTCCCGGTCCCGTTGCCGTTGGACTTTCGGGTGAGGAGGCCGCGGCGGTCAAAGCACAGTTCGTGCTCCACCGCATACCCCGCCCCGCCGGTATGGTCGGTGATGACCACCCGCCGGCCGGCCACGTCACGTTCGATCGCGGCGATCAGGGCACCGTCCACCGAGGTGGACGCTTCCCGGCCCGCGGCGTCGTAGACCCAGGTGGTGGTATGCCCGTCCGGGTCCGTCTGCGAGAGTTGCCGACCTGCCGGGTCATAGGTCGCCGTGGTCACCCGGCCCAGCGGGTCCGTCACCGAATCGACCTGGTCCGTGGCCGTATACGTGCGGGTCGTGACCCCACCATTGGGGTCGGTGATGCGGGTGAGCCGGCCGCGGGTGTCGTACTCGAACCCGGTCCTGCCACCCACCCCGTTGATCGTGGCCACCAGTTCCCCGGCGAGGTTGTATTCGAAGCGGCGGGTCCCGTACCAGGAATCCTGGGCAAAACTCAGCCGCCCAACCTTGTCGTACCCGTACCGGGCCGTCCCGTCCCCGGGGGTGTGCTTCGCGGTCAACCGGCCACACGCGTCGTAGGCGAAGGTTTCGACCTCACCGGTCGGCAGTCTCCTCGCGGTGAGACGCTGGTCGACGTCGTAGGACAGTTCCGTGACCGCCCCGACCGGATCAATACTGCGGAAGGGTCGGCCGCAGTGGTCGTATTTGAACCGGGTCACCGCCCCCGTCGGGGAGGTGATCGAGGTGATCTTCCCCGCAGCGTCACGGCCCAGGACCGTCAACCCGCCCTCACCATCGACCAACTCGACAGGATTGCCCGCACCGTCATACGTGATGAGTTCCGCGGACCCGTCGACAGATTCGATTTTCGTGGGCCGGCCGTACTCATCAAAACTCAACGTCGACGACGCGAAGGCGTCGGTCAGGGACGCCGTCCCGGCCGCCCGGTCGGTGACCGCCCCGGTCCGGACCCCGGTCGGATCCACCACGGCGGTCAGGGCACCGACCGTGTCGTACTCCCGCACCCAATCATGCCCGGCAGGGTCCGTGACCCCCACGAGCCGGGAGAGGTTGTCATGGGTGAAGCCCCACCTGCCCCCGTCCGGCAACACCGCAGCCGTGAGGTTCCCCAGCTCATCAACCACACGCTCCACGACCCGTCCGAGCGGGTCGGTGGTGCGGAACAACTCCCCGTTGGGGGCGTACTCGAACACCGTCCGGCCCCCATCCGGGGCGACCACCGCGGTGGTCCGGCCCGCGGCGTCGTGCTCGAACGCCCACACCGCCCCGTCCGGGTCCACCCGACGCACCAACACCCCGGCCTCGTCATAACCGAACCGGGTCTCAGCCCCCGACGGGCTCACCGCCGCCACCGGACGGCCCGCCCGGTCCCGCACAATCCTCGCCACATCTCCAGCGGCGTTGGACGTTCCGGTCAGGTCCCCGAACTCGTCGTACTCAAAACCAATCCTGACTCCGACCGGGTCCGTGACCTGGGTCAGGAGCCCGTCCCGCCACACCAGCATGGTCCGGCCACCCAACGGGTCAACCACCACGGACGGGTCCCGGGACAGCTCATCGGCGTACTCATAGGTCACGGTGGCACCGGAAGCGGTCACCAGGGTGGTGATACGGTCCTGATCGTCCCACCCATATGTCAGGTCAGCGCCTTCCGGGGTCACGGTCCGGATCTTCCGGCCCCGGGTGTCGTAACCATGGACCGTGACCGCGCCGTCACGCTCGGTCAAAGACACCAGATTCGAGTGCCCGTCATAAGACATGGACTGGCGCCGGTCCTCGGCATCCAGCACCCCCACCAGGCGGCCCTTCGAATCAGCGACCCAGGAATTCGACCGGGACCCGTCCTCATCAGAGACCACCGTGACCCGGCCCGGTAAATACGCGAACCTCGTCCGCCGCCCATGCTGAGTGACCTGCATGATGACCCGGCCGGCCTCGTCATACGTGTTCGCGGCCTCCACCACACCCGCGGCAGAAACCACCGAGGCGATCAAGCCCTGCTCGTTCCACCCATACCTACGGGTGCCGGTCTCCGTGCCCACACTGGTCAGCCGGCCCTCGGCGTCGTACCCGTACTCAACCCGGCGCCCATCCGATGAACGAACCACCCCGACAACACCGTCGACGTAGTCGATCTCCACGAACCGGCCCCGCACATGCACCAACCGGCACACCACACCCAACCCACCACCATCGACCGCAGTCTCCGCAACAGAAGCAGCCGGTTCACTGCGGTGGGCGGAGATGGTTCGGCCGGGCCCTGCCCCGGTCCCGAGCCACACCCCGGCAGTGGTGTAAGCCCACCAACGGCCCTGATTGTCGGTCACGACCAGCACCTCGGTAACACCTTCGGGGACCGTGGTCAGCTCCGCCAACCACGGTGTGCCGGCATCTTCGCGGGTGAGCCAGTAATTCTCCCCGACGGCGCGGGCCCAACCCGCACCCTCACGCGGGAAGTCCACCGCCCGCCCGTCGGCCATCACCCACCGGCACCCCTCATCAGTGAAGGCCAGGTGCTGGTCCAGCACCGACGCCCACCCCGGACCAAACACCCCAACAGTGCCCAGGCCCGAACCGAGAGAGTTATACATCCTTGTGACCGCCAAGTCAGCGGCCGCCCCGGCGAACCCCAGATCCGTTTCGGGTTCAATGAAATTCCCCGTGGCCGTGTTCACCGGATCATTGGCATACCCGGACGAGGGCATCGCCCCGGCCGCCGTGGGCGGGTCAATGACCAACCCCGTCCGGGTCCCCGAAACACCCGCCGCGGCCAACGCCTCGTTCACCGCCGCATCCGACAGGGTCGAAACCGCACCCTCACCCCCGGCAGCAGCAAACGCGTCCGCGACCACCAACGCCCACCCCGCGTCCGCCTCATTCGCCGCCAAATACTGCCGGAACGCCGTCACCACACCCGCAGCGTCAATCCGGCCCCAACCGCACCGGTCCGCGAACGAAGACAACTCCGACTCCAAAGACCCCGGCACCGACGCAACACCCTCATCCAGACCACGCGAACCCGCCGCGAAAGTCCGCAACGACTCCGGACGCGCCGAGGACACCCCGCCCCCAAACCCGCCACCCGGGCCAGGGGGCACCCGCGACCCCGGCACCGGAGCCTCGGACGGGAACGACGGCCCACTCCCCGGCTCCATATTCGGACGCGCCTCCTCACCCCACAGGCTGTCACCAAACTGCTCAAGCCAGTTACGGTTGTTATGCCGCCGCACCCACTCGTTGTTCTCCCGACGCCGGTCATCCTCTTCCCGCGCACGCTCGATCATGGTGCCCACATACCCGGCCACCGTCCGTAACGCCGCGGCCAAAGACTCCGCGTCCCGGGACGCCGTCACCGCGTTCGCCGCGAACACCTCCGAAAAATGCCCCCGGAAATCCTCCCCAGCCGAGGACACCAACGGCGTCCGCGACCCCGAATGCTCCTCAACCCGCGACGCTGCGGACTCAAAAGCACCCTTCACCGACTCAGCAACCCCATACACAAACCGGCCACCATGACCAACACCGGAATCCGGCAACAACGGCATCTCAACGAACTCGGTCACAACCACAGCCCCCCACAGAACAAGAACGCGAACAAAACCCAACAACCCACAACAACCCGCACCACAACCCACACGGCACGACCCCACACCACAACAACCCGCGCTACAACCCGCGCTACAACAACGGGCGCTACAGCAAGACAGTGCAACGGCCGGGCAACCACACCACGCATCAACGCAGCACGATCACCCGGCCCCCACACTCACACCAAAAAAGAATCAGGCCCCGCCACCAGCAGAGAAAATATCCTGCGAAATCTTCTGCAACTGACCCCGCAACTGCTCCAACTCTTCCTTGGCCTTATCCAACGCAGCCTTCGTCTCCGGCCACGTCGAACCACGGAACTCAGCAGCCAACGGACCATCCCACACATTCGGATCCGACAACACACGACCTTGGGCATCCAACGCCGAAATCTGATCCGTAAACCCACCAGTAATAATCGACTGCACCTGACCAATAGCAGCCTTGGCCTGCTCAGTAGACAACACACGCGACATAGAACTTTCCTCCCAATAAGAACAATCGCAACACCCAAACCAAACCAGCCCAGGCAACCAGACGATGCCCAAACTACCAACACCAACCAATAAATCCAACAAACAGACAAACGATTGTGGATAACCGGGCTGACGCACCCGGAGGGCTAATACGAGACCTCTCGCGACCGGAGGAAGCCGAACCTCTTGATTACCGGGAGATGGGCGACCTGGCTCACACGCGGCCAACTGTCAATGACACGCAAGCTCTCCAAGCCACCCGTGAGACCAACGTCACAAAGCTGCGGGAATAACTTTTGCGCACGTAACATTTCTCAACGTCCGTTCGCTATGTTATTGGCCATGCACCTAACGTGTTCCGGTGAGCACCTCAACCAACACTTCCCCAGCAGCTGGCAAGAGCGGCTTCCGGCTCCCCAAGTGGGCCGGTTCCTTCGGCGTCCAGATCATCGCAGCCCTCATAGTGGGCCTCATCCTCGGTCTCATCGCCAAGTACACGGGCAGCACCAAGGCCGCCCCCAATGGTTTGGGGGCTACTCTCCAGACGATCGGCTCCAGCTACGTCTCCTTGCTGCAAACCGCCGTCGTTCCTTTGATTTTCACCGCTGTGGTGAGTTCCATTGCCAACCTGCGCCAGGTCTCCAACGCTGCGCGACTGGCTTGGAACACCCTGCTGTGGTTCGCGATCACCTCGCTGGTATCGGTGCTGATCGGCATCGGCCTGGGCGTGCTCCTGCAGCCGGGCGCCGCAACCGGCATCACCGAAGAAGCCAAGTACGCCGGCAAAACCGGTGACTGGTGGGCCTTCCTGATAGGTCTCTTCCCCAAGAACTTCCTGGGTCTTGGCGCCAGCTCCACAGTGACCGAGAGCGCCAACGCTGCCACCACCGTCAGCACCGCGGTCAACTTCAACGTGCTGCAGATCCTGGTCATTGCGATCGCGATCGGTGTGGCCGCACTCAAGGTGGGCAAGCAGGCCGAAGCCTTCCTCACCTTCAACGCTTCCGCTCTGGCTGTTATCCAGAAAGTGCTGTGGTGGATCATCCGCCTTGCTCCGCTGGGCACCATCGGCCTGATCGGTAACGCTGTGGCCATCTACGGCTGGGACACCATCGGTTCCCTGGGCAAGTTCACCGCCGCCATCTACATCGGGCTGGCTCTGGTGCTGTTCGTCCTCTACCCCATCCTGGTGCGCATTCACGGGCTCTCCATCAAGCAGTACTTCTCCGGCGTGTGGCCGGCCGTGCAGCTGGCGTTCGTCTCCCGTTCCTCGATCGGCACGCTGCCGCTCACGCAGCGCGTCACTGAACGGAACCTCGGCGTCCCCTCCGGCTACGCTTCCTTCGCCGTGCCGCTGGGCGCCACCACCAAGATGGACGGTTGCGCAGCAATCTACCCGGCCATTGCAGCCATCTTCGTGGCACAGTTCTTCGGCATCAACCTGGACTTCAGCCAGTACCTGCTGATCGTTCTGGTCTCGGTCCTGGGTTCGGCCGCTACGGCAGGTACCACCGGCGCCGTCGTCATGCTCACACTGACCCTGTCCACGCTGGGACTGCCGCTGGCCGGCGTCGGCCTCCTGCTGGCTATCGACCCCATCCTGGACATGGGCCGCACCGCGGTCAACGTGGCTGGCCAGGCACTGGTCCCGGCCATCGTGGCCAAGCGCCAGGGCATCCTGGATGAGTCGCTGTACAACGCACCCCGCAACGGTGCCGCCTTTGCCGACGAGTACGCCGCCGACAAGGCAGCAGCCGAAAGCAACGAGCGCGAACTGGCCGATACCAAGGCGTAGTCTCAACCTCTTTGGAAGTGCGCAAGTCCCCCGGGGAGTTCTCCCCGGGGGACTTGCCCGTTAAAGGGGCCATCTCTGGATAGGCTCTGACCATGTTGATCGTCACTTCAAATGAAATCCCGGGCCACCGGATCGATGCCGTCTTCGGCGAAGTCATGGGCCTCACCGTCCGCTCACGGGACATCGGCTCGCAAATGCTGGCCGGCTTCCGTTCCCTGGGGGGCGGCGAACTGCCCGAAATGACCAAGGCACTCTACGAAAGCCGCCAGGAAGTCATGGCACGCATGGTCAATGAGGCGCAACAGCGTGGGGCCAACGCCATCGTCGCCATGCGGTTCGACACCTCGGAAATGGGCACCAACTGGACCGAAGTGTGCGCCTACGGCACCGCCGTCTACGTACTGCCGCTCGGAGAGGGCGAGCCCGGAGCAACGGGACAGTCGATCTACCTGACCAAGTCGGCCGCGCAGCAGCAGAGCCAGCCGACTCCTCCCGCGCCGCCGGTGCCCCCGACTCAGTTCTAGGTTCACGCTTCCGAGTCCCGCCCTGGTTCGCCCTCCTCCCTGCACAGGGGTGGCCGTGACGAACAAGGGCGGGACTTTTCGCATGCCCATCCGCCTCAAATTGCGCAGAGTGCAAACTTGCACTTAGTGTAAGTATGTGACACAAACCAGTAGCCAGGAAGCTGCTGCGGAGTCGCCCAGCACTGCTGAGTCAATAGCGCCCACCAGGCGCGAACTCAACAAGGCGGCCACCCGCAGCTCCATCGCATCCGCAGCCCTGGACCTCTTGCGCAGCAACGGGTCCGGCAATTTCACCGTAGAAGACATCGCGGCCGCCGCCGGTGTCTCGCGGCGAACCTTCTTCAACTATTTCCCAAGCCTAGAGGCGGCCCTGGCCTCCGTGGCCGACGGCTTCATGGACCACGCTTTGGAGCAGTTTCGGCTGCGTCCGGCAGATGAGTCGATCCTCGAATCCGCTCAAGCGGCCCTCATGGCACTGGCCGACCCCATGTCCGTCGCCCCCATGGCCGAGCTGTTCAGCCTGACGCAGGACAACCGCCAGTTGGCCCGCTCCGAGCTTGAAGCATGGGAACACTGCACCGAGCAGATCATTGACGCCGCCCGCAGCAGGCTCGGCGCCGGCATCAGCGAGCTCTATCTCCACGCCCTGGCAGGCTCCGTGATCTCGTGCGGCAAGGCCGCCATGAACGTCTGGTTCGCCGACCGCGGGCCCGACCTCTCGGCGGAATCCCTCGCGGTCCTTCGCCAGCACCTCATCGATGCGATGGGCCTCCTCGGAGCCGGCTTCGCGCCTCCGTCGGACGCGCCTGTCCCCACCTCCCCCTCCGCTCCAACCACCACAGATCGGTTCTGACATGGCCTCGTTCCTCTACCGTCTCGGCAAGTTTTCGTATCGGCGCCGCTGGCTGGTCATCTCCATCTGGCTGGCCGTCATGGTGGCAGTTGGCGGCTCGGCCGCAGCCTTCCACGGCACCATGTCCAACAACTTCACCATCCCGGGGACCGAAACCCAGCAGATGGCGGACAAGCTCAAGGAAGCGCTCCCTGATTCTTCGGGAGGCTCCGCCAGCGTGGTCTTCGATGCCGGCGACGGCGGATTCGACCAAGCCAAGAAGGACGCAGTGGCCGCTGCGCTGACCAAGCTTGAAGCCATGCCTGACATTCAGGGAACGGTGAACCCGTTCACCACGCAGGAACAGTTGGACAAGTCCGCCGGTGAGATCGCGGCCGGTGAAGCCAAGGCCGCCGCGGGCAAGGCGCAGCTTGACGCAACCCGCGCGCAGCTCGAAGCGAGCGAAGCCCAACTGGCCGGGGCGGAACAGCAGCTGGCCGCCTCGGGCATGACACCTGCGGAGATTGAAGCACGGATGGCCCCGCAGCGCGCAGAGCTTGCGGCTGGCAAGGAAAAGCTCGACGCCGGAGCCAAGGAAGCTGCCGACGGCGCCACCGAGCTGGCTCTGGGAAAGCGACAGCTCGAAGCCTCCGAAGGCCTCCGTTTTGTCTCCAGCGACAACAAAGCAGCGGTAGCCCAGGTCCAGTTCAAGACCTCCATCAACGCCGTTGACCCCGCCGTCCGCGAAGAGGTCCAGGAGATCGTCCACGGCGTCTCATCTGCCGGCGTCACGGCCTACGCCAGCAAGGAAATCACCGAGGACGTCTCGGAGATCTTCGGGGTTGCTGAAATCGTGGGCGTCGCAGTCGCGGCCATGGTCCTGATCCTGATGCTCGGAACACTCATCGCGGCCGGGCTTCCCCTCCTGATGGCCCTGATCGGCGTAGCTGTAGGTGTCGGCGGAACGTTCGCACTGACCAGCGTCATCGACATGAGCTCCATCTCCCCGATGCTTGCCCTGATGCTTGGCCTCGCGGTTGGTATTGATTACTCCCTGTTCATCGTCAACCGTCACCGCACCCAGCTTCTGGCCGGCATGGACGCGGAGGAATCTGCGGCCTTGGCTACGGGCACTTCGGGTAATGCCGTGCTGTTCGCCGGTCTCACCGTCATCATCGCCTTGGCTGCACTGGTGGTTCCGGGACTTCCCTTCCTCGCCGTGATGGGTGTTGCGGCCGCAGCGACAGTGGCCGTCGCCGTCGTCGTAGCTTTGACCTTGACCCCCGCCGTTCTGGCCCTGATCGGCCGGAGACTCATTTCAAAGCGCGCCTGGGCCAAAGCTGCAAAGCACAACGCTGAGCCGGGCCACGAAGCGGCCGACCGTGAACGCGAAGAGAAGCGCAGCAGCGGGGGCTGGGGCGGTATGGTCACTCGTCATCCGTGGGTTGCCCTGGTTGCCAGCGTCGTATTGTTGGGCGCTTTGGCGCTGCCGGCCTCGCAACTGCGGTTGGCACTTCCCGACGGCGGTTCCGAGCCTGTCGATTCGCAGGCGTTCAAGGCCTATGACCTCACCCGCAGCAGCTTCGGCGAAGGCGTCACCGGACCGATCGTCGTCGTCGGCGAATTCCCTGAAGGCCTCAGCGAAAACGACGCCAAGAACAAGCAGTTCGATGTCGCGGATCAGCTTCGGAGCGTTGAGAATGTCATTGCTGCGGTACCGATCGCACTGAGCGACGATCGTCGCACCGCAGTGTTCCAGGTGATTCCCAAGGAAGGCCCGGCCAGTGCGGGCACCGTGCAGGTGGTGTCTGATCTCCGCGCAAAGGGTGCTGTGATCAGCGACGACCTTGACGTGAAAATCGGCCTGACCGGACAAACCGCGGGCAACATTGACGTTTCCAACAAGCTCGGCGCTGCATTGCCGCCGTACTTGGCGATCGTCGTGGGACTCTCCCTGCTGCTCTTGCTGCTGGTATTCCGCTCGATTGTGGTGCCCCTGCTGGCAACCGGCGGTTTCCTTCTGTCCCTCGCTGCTGCCTTCGGCGCCGTAGTTGCCGTCTACCAGTGGGGCTGGCTCGGAGGGATCTTCGACGTCGCCAATCCGGGCGCTGTCCTGAGCTTCCTGCCCATCATCCTCATCGGTGTGCTGTTCGGTCTCGCCATGGACTACCAGGTGTTCATCACCTCGGGCATGCGGGAATCGTTTATGCACGGTGAGACCGCCAAGCACGCGGTACGATCCGGTTTCAGCCACGCTGCAGCCGTAGTCACCGCGGCTGCGATCATCATGGTCAGCGTGTTCTCCGGCTTCATCTTCAGCCACCTCACCATGGTCCGGCCGCTCGGCTTCGCCATGGCGTTCGGTGTACTGATCGATGCCTTTGTGGTCCGCATGACCATAGTTCCAGCCGTGATGTACCTCTTGGGCGACAAGGCCTGGTGGCTGCCCAAGTGGCTGGAACGGATCCTGCCGGACGTCGATGTTGAGGGTGCCAAGCTGGAGCGGACCGATCGTCGGAAGACCGAGGAACTCGTCCACTAACGCTCGATCACATAACAGCCGATATTCACGATCGCTCTCTCACTTGCTTGAGGCAAGTGAGAGAGCGATCGGCTTAAGCACGGGGGAGGTGAAAGAGGGATCGGCTTAAGCATGCGGGACGTGAGAGAGCGATCGGTTTAAGCACGCGGGAAGTGGGAGAGGGTTCGTATTAGGCTGGGGACCGTGACCCGATTGATCCTTGCCTCCCAGTCCCCCGCCCGCACCAAGCTGCTCACGGAGGCCGGAATCAGGCATGACGTCCTGGTCTCGGACGTTGACGAGGATGCTGTCCAGGCCAAGTACGGCGTCACCGACGCCCACGACACCGCGCTATTGCTGGCCCGTGCCAAGGCCGAGGCTGTGGCGTCCCTCCCCGAAGCTGAAGGTGCTTTGGTAATAGGCTGCGATTCGGTATTCGAGTTCGACGGCGAGTCCCACGGCAAGCCCTACACCGCGGAGGTTGCCCGGGAACGGATGCTGCGGATGAGCGGATCGCAGGGAGTGCTCCACACCGGCCACTGGCTGGTTGACTGCCGGGACACCGCCGCTGACGCGGAAGAGGACGCATCGGAAACTGACAACCCCGAAGGCACCGGCGCCACGGTTGGAGCCGTTTCCAGCGCGGAGGTCCACTTTGCACAGATGAGCCACCACGATATTGACGCCTACATCGCCACCGGAGAACCCCTTCACTGCGCCGGCTCCTTCACGATCGACGGCTTGGGCGGGGCCTTCATCCGCAAGGTGGACGGCGACCCGCACGCCGTCGTCGGGCTTTCCATCTCCACCCTCCGGGATCTGCTGGTCCACGCCAACGTGGGCATCACGGAACTATGGGACAACGACGAGCAGTAGAAGCACTTTGTAGCAACCCTACAAAGGAACATCGCCTCACACACGGAATCCCCCATCAATATGGGCGGAACCCTCACAATCGCGCTAGGCTCCTCAAGGACAGAAGGAGTCAACAACTTGTCAGCTAACCCGGCGCAGCCCATTTCCAGCCCTCTTACCAAGGTCTTGATTGCCAACCGCGGCGAAATCGCGGTCCGCATCATCCGAGCCGCCCGGGACGAAGGCATTGCCTCCGTAGCGGTCTACGCCGATCCTGACCGTGACGCCCTCCACGTCCGTCTGGCCGACGAAGCCTACGCTTTAGGTGGCAACACCGCAGCCGAGTCGTACCTGGTGATGGACAAGATCATCGACGTCGCCAAGCAGTCCGGCGCCGACGGCATCCACCCCGGCTACGGCTTCCTGGCCGAAAACGCCGAGTTTGCAGCCAAAGTCATCGATGCCGGCATCACGTGGATCGGCCCCTCACCCGAAGCCATTTCGGCCCTTGGCGACAAGGTCCAGGCCCGCCACATCGCCGAAAAGGTGGGCGCTCCCCTGGTCCCTGGTACGGCTGACCCCGTGGAGTCCGCCGACGAAATCTTGAAGTTCGCCGAGGAATTCGGCCTTCCCATCGCCATAAAGGCTGCCTTCGGCGGCGGCGGGCGCGGCATCAAGGTTGCCCGCACCATGGAGGAAATCCCGGAACTCTACGAATCCGCGGTCCGTGAAGCCATCGCCGCTTTCGGCCGCGGCGAGTGCTTCATCGAGCGTTTCCTGGATGCTCCGCGGCACGTCGAGACACAGTGCCTGGCCGATGCTTTCGGTAACGTCGTGGTGGTTTCGACCCGCGACTGCTCGCTCCAGCGCCGCAACCAGAAGCTCGTGGAGGAAGCCCCTGCTCCGTACCTGAGCGAAGAGCAGAACAAGCGGCTTTACGAGTCCTCCAAGGCCATCTTGAAAGAAGCCAATTACCTCGGCGCCGGCACGTGCGAGTTCTTGGTGGGCCAGGACGGCACCATTTCCTTCCTCGAGGTCAACACCCGCCTCCAGGTGGAGCACTGCGTCTCCGAGGAAGTCACCGGAATCGACCTCGTCCGGGAACAGTTCCGCATTGCCCGTGGCGAAGCGCTCGGCTACGAGGACCCCGAGGTCCGAGGCCACTCCTTCGAATTCCGCATCACCGGCGAGGATCCGGGCCGCAACTTCATGCCTGCCCCCGGGACCATCACGACGCTGAAGAACCCCACCGGCCCTGGCGTCCGGATCGATTCCGGCGTGGAGCAGGGAGATGTCATCAGCGGCAACTTCGACTCCATGCTTTCCAAGCTGATCATCACTGGCGCCACCCGCGAGCAAGCCCTCCAGCGTTCACGCCGCGCCCTTGAAGAGATGGTGGTTGAGGGTATCCCCACGGTTATCCCGTTCGACCTCGCAGTGGTCACCGATCCCGCCTTCGCCCCGGCTGAGGGCCCGTTTAAGGTCCACACCCGCTGGATCGAGACCGAGTTCGTCAACAGCATCCCTGCATGGTCTGCCAACGTCGCCGGCGCTGAAACGCCCGACGCCGGTGAGCGCCAGCGCGTGGTCGTCGAGGTTGGCGGCAAGCGGCTCGAAGTGGTTCTGCCCTCCGGACTGGGTGGTGGCGCCGCAGCAATTTCCAGCGGTTCAGGCACCAAGTCCGGCAAGTCCAAAAAGCGTTCGCGTTCAGCCGGCGCCACGGCTGCCGCTGCGGGCGGAGACGCATTGACGTCCCCCATGCAGGGCACCATAGTCAAGGTGGCAGCTGCTGAAGGCGACGTAGTGGCTGAGGGCGACCTGATCGTGGTTCTGGAAGCCATGAAAATGGAACAGCCGCTGACCGCCCACAAGGCAGGTACCGTTCGTGGCCTCGCCGCCGTTGCCGGCGAGACGGTCGCCGCAGGTGCGGTCATTGCCACCATCGAGGACTAAGGCAAAGTACCCGAACACGACGGCGGCTCCGCACCACTGGTGCGGAGCCGCCGTCGTTAAGGGGTATTGCAATACGTCCTAGGAGACGTTGTTCTCGTAGTCCGTGTCCTTGGTCTCGCGTGTGAGCCAAAGCGCCACGAAGGTGACCACAGCTGCGGCGGCCATGTACGCGCCTACCAGCCAGGTGCTGCCGTTCGCTGCGGACCAGAGTGCAATGGCCACGAACGAGGCAGGGGCCGCACCGATCATCGAGGACAGGTTGTATGCCACTGCCGATCCCGTGTACCGGACGTTGGCCGGGAACAGCTCGGGAAGGATCGCCGCCATGGGTCCGAAAGTCAGGCCCATCAGGGTGAAGCCCACAATGAGGCCAACCATGGCAGCTGCCTGGCCGGGGCCGAACATGGTGAACCACAGCGCACCGAAGACGAAGATTCCGGCGGTGACGCCCAGCAGGAACTTTCGCCGGCCCCACTTCTCTGCGAGCGGCCCGGAGACCACCGTGAAGATACCGAAGAAGACGACACCGATGATCAGCATCCAGAGGAAGTCGGAGCGGGTAATTCCGAGGCCGGGGACGAACGCGGCGATCTGATCGGCCGTCATGGGCTTGCCGGCCTTCTCCGCTGCTGCCTGGGCGCCGGCCAGCGTGGGCTTAGTGCCGTAGGACAGGGTGAAGGTGGTCATGATGTAGAACAGCACGTACGTGGCGAACATGATGAACGTACCAGCCACAACGGGGCGCCAGTGGCTCTTGAGCGTGGCTGCGAGGGGCATCTTCTGCACCTTGTCCTGCTCGATCACCTTGGTGAAGGATGCGCTCTCCACCAATTTCAGGCGAACGTAGAGGCCCACGATCACAAGGACCGCGCTGAGGAGGAACGGAACCCTCCAACCCCAGGCAAGGAATTCTTCTGCGCTGAGGGAGACGTTCATCCAGATGAAGATCACGTTGGCGATGATGAAGCCGATGGGCGCACCCAGCTGCGGGAATGTTCCGTAGATGGCGCGTTTGCCTTCGGGCGCGTTCTCCGTGGCGAGCAACGCAGCGCCTGACCATTCTCCACCCAGGGCCAGGCCCTGGAAGAAGCGAAGAATGACCAGCATGATCGGGGCCAGGATGGCCCATCCGGCCATGGAGGCCGTGGGCAGAAGGCCAATGAGGAACGTGGCGATACCCATGGTCAACAGAGAAGCAACCAGGGTGCCCTTGCGGCCTATCTTGTCACCAAAGTGGCCAAAGACCACAGCGCCGATGGGTCGCGCGAAGAAGGCCACACCGAAGATGGCGAACGCACTCAGCAGCGCGTTGATGTCAGTGGCGTCCGGGAAGAAGAGCTTCGGGAAGACGAGTACCGACGCGGTGGCATAGGCGTAGAAGTCGTAGAACTCGATCGTCGTGCCGATCAGGCTCGCGAAGATCACCTTGCCCCGCGAGTTCACTGGCTTAGTGGACTCGCCTTCCTTGGATGGTGCGGTGGAAGACATGTATTTGCAGCTTTCTTTCACGCCGGCCGGTACCCCAGGAGCCTACCCGGCGATGGATTATTCGAGAGTTCAATAATAGTTCCCGCCGTCCATTGACTGGACAACCAAGTCCAGCATGCGGACGGGTGGAAAAATCCCACAGTGTGGTCCGCGCCACATTACCTCACCACGGCCTCACGCGCCGGTGACCCCGCCGATAGGGAAATGTCACAGGCCGTTTACAAACGGCGCCCGTTCACGAAATGCGCGAAACCTACCTTGGAAGAACAACGTCCCCCACCAAGGAGGCACTCCGTGACTGTTGATCGCTCCGCAGATGAACTGGCCCCTGTCCAGTCCACTGCCACCGCCGCCCCCGCCCTTGAACACCGCCCCGGCCGCTGGATTGCCAACTGGGATGCCGAGGACAAGGGCCAGTGGGAAGCCGAAGGCCGGTCCATCGCCAAGCGCAATCTCTACTGGTCCATCTTCGCCGAATTCCTCGGATTCGTCGTCTGGCAGTTGTGGTCCATCGTGGTGGTCCAACTCCCCGCCGCCGGGTTCAGGTTCGACACCAACCAGATCTTCTGGCTCATCTCCATCCCCAGCCTCGTAGGCGCAACGCTCCGCATCCCCTATACCTTCATGGTTCCCAAGTTCGGTGGCCGGAACTGGACCATCGTCTCCGCACTTCTCCTGCTGATCCCCACCACAGGCCTTGCCATCTGTGTCTCCAACCCGGAGACGCCCTTCGGCATCATGCTCCTCATGGCCGCCCTCGCCGGCTTCGGTGGCGGCAACTTCGCCAGCTCGATGGCCAACATCACCTTCTTCTACCCTGCCCGCGAAAAGGGTTGGGCCCTGGGCCTGAACGCTGCCGGCGGCAACCTCGGTGCCGCCGTCGCGCAGCTCGTCGTCCCCATCGCCATCACCCTGCTGGCCGCCGGGACCGTCAACCTGCCCATGGCAGGCATCATCTGGATCCCGCTGATCATCATCGCTGCCTTCGGCGCCTACAAGTACATGAACAACCTCACCAGCGCCAAGGGTGATGTGGCCGGTTCACTGGCCGCCCTGAAGGAACCGCACCTGTGGATCATGGCGTTCCTGTACATCGGCACGTTCGGTTCGTTCATCGGCTTCGCAGGCGTCTTTCCCAAGCTGATCAAGGACTACTTCCCGGACTTCTCCTCCATCCACGTCGGAGCGGTGGCACTTTCCCTGGCCTTCCTCGGCCCGTTGGTCGGTTCCCTGGCCCGCCCCTACGGCGGACGCATGGCCGATCGCATGGGAGGCGCACGCATGACCATTGCCTCCTTCGCCTCCATGGCCGTCATCACGCTGACCATGATCTGGACGCTGCCGCTGAAAAACTTCTGGCTCTTCCTCACCTTGTTCCTGCTGCTCTTCCTGGCCAGCGGGTTCGGAAACGGTGCAACGTACCGAATGATCCCGGTCATCTTCGCAACCTCCAGCCGGGCCGCCCGCGCAGGAGCCCCCAGTGCCACCACAGCCCGGCTCGCTTCTTCCTCGCTGGGCTTGATCTCCGCAATCGGTGCCTACGGCGGGTTCGTCATCCCGCAGGTTCTCAACGCCTCAAACTCGGCCAGCGGTTCTTACACTCCGGCGTTCTACGGATTCGTGGGAGCCTACGTCCTGATGCTCATAGTCTGCTGGGTCTGCTACATCCGGCCAGCCCAGAAGCGCAACACGATCGGACACATCTAGATGCCCAACGGCGCCGATACCCACTGCCCCTACTGCGCGCTCCAGTGCGCCATGACGCTGACCCCGGCTGCTTCGGCAGTGCAAGGGACAGCGGCAGCGGCCAAACCCGCCGCAGAACCGGCCAAGCCCGAGGTGCCCCTGGAAGTTTCCGGGCGCGACTTCCCCACCAACCGGGGCGGGCTGTGCCGCAAGGGCTGGACATCGGCGTCGTTGTTGCATCACAACGGGCGCGTCACAGAGCCCATGCTTAAAGGATCGGACGGGGTCCACCAGCCGATCTCCTGGGACCAGGCCCTCATGCTCATCACGGCAGCAGTCAAGGAAACCCAACAGCAGTACGGGAATGACGCCGTGGGAGTTTTCGGCGGCGGCGGCCTCACCAATGAGAAGGCCTACCTGCTGGGCAAATTCGCCCGGCTGGCCCTGCGCACCTCCCGCATCGATTACAACGGCCGGTTCTGCATGTCCTCCGCCGCAGCCGCCGGTAACCGCGCCTTCGGCGTAGACCGCGGGCTCCCCTTCCCCGTCACGGACCTGGACACCGCGTCCGTGATCCTCATGCTCGGTTCCAACGTTGCCGAGACCATGCCTCCTTTCGTCCAGCACCTGCAGGGCGCCCGTGACGCCGGCGGCTTGATCGTGGTGGACCCCCGCCGTTCGGCGACTGCAGCGTTCACGTCCGACGGCGGCGGCCTCCACTTGCAGCCGACGCCCGGCACCGATTTGGCGCTCCTTTTGGGCATCAGCCACGTGGTGGTCCACGAAGACCTGGCCGACGCCGGATACATCGAGGCCAACACCAGCGGTTACGCCGCAGTGGTGCGCAGCCTGTCCTCGTTCTGGCCCGAGCGCGTCCAAACCATCACGGGTGTACCCGCCCACCTCATCCGGGAAACAGCACGCCGACTGGCCCAAGGAGCCCGCAACGGCGGCAGCTACATCCTCAGCGGCCGCGGCGTGGAGCAGCACGTTGACGGCACGGATACCGCCACCGCTGCAATCAATCTCAGCCTCCTGTTGGGCCTGCCCGGCTCCGCCCGCAGCGGCTACGGCACCCTCACCGGCCAGGGCAATGGCCAAGGCGGCCGCGAACACGGACAAAAAGCCGACCAACTCCCTGGATACCGCAAAATCACCGACCCCGCCGCGCGCGCCCACGTCGCCGGAGTGTGGGGCGTCGACGAATCGCTCATCCCCGGTCCCGGCCTGCCCGCCGTCGAACTTCTTAAGTCTCTTGGACAGCCCGACGGCGTCAGGTGCCTTTTCGTGCACGGCGCCAATGTGGTGGTCTCGGCGCCGGACACCAACGCTGTGATCAAGGGTCTTCGCAGCCTGGACTTCCTGGTGGTCTGCGACTTCTTCATGTCTGAGACCGCTGCCGAAGCTGACCTGGTGTTGCCCGTGACGCAATGGGCCGAGGAAGAAGGCACCCTCACCAACCTTGAAGGACGCGTAATCCGTCGCCGCCGCGCGCTGACCCCTCCCCCGGGTGTCCGCAGCGAGCTGTGGCTCATGTCCCGGCTGGCCGGGATGCTTGAAGCTCCTTCGACGTTCAGCGACGATCCTGAGACCGTTTTCGAAGAGCTTCGCCTGGCATCTGCCGGCGGACTGGCTGACTACTCCGGCATCGATTACGCCATGCTGGACCGTGGCGAAGCGGCTTATTGGCCCTACCCCGCGGGCAGCACGGGAACGCCGCGGCTCTTCGCCGACGGCTTTGCCCATGCCGACCGGCGGGCTGTGATGGTTCCGGTCACTCCCTCCAAGCGGGCTGTCCGTTCGTTCGCGGACGATTCCCTGGCGTTGGCAACAGGCAGGCTCCTGGAGCATTACCAGTCCGGTGCCCAAACCCGGCGCGTGAGCGAGCTCTTGGCCTCACAGCCACAGGCGCGACTCCTTATTCACCCGGGGACAGCTGCTTCGCGGAGCATTGCCGACGGCGACTACGCCACTGTGACGAACGAGCGCGGCGAGGTGCTCTGCCGTGCCGAGCTCAGCACCACGGTCCGCCCGGACACCGTCTTCCTGCCGTTCCACTTCCCCGGCCAAGAGAATGCCAACCGCCTCACGGAGGCGGCAACGGATCCCATTTCCGGCATGCCGGAGTTCAAGACCAGCCGGGTGTGGGTCCGGAAGGCAGCGGCCACGCAAGCTTCACCGGCCATTCCCACAAGCAGTCCAGCCATGGCCGGCTTGCCGGTACACGCCAAGGAGGCCTCATGAGTGAGCGCATTGTTGTTGTTGGATTCGGGCCGGTGGCCTCGCGGCTCGTGGACGAGTTGCTTCCTGCCGTCCGCTCCGGGCTGGTGCAGCTCCTGGTGGTGGGCCAGGAACCGGAGGCAGCATATAACCGGGTAATGGTGGCCGAACTGGGCGTCGGCCGTACCACGGCCGAGGCTTTGGCCATGGCTGATGCCTCTGATCTGGAAGCCGACGGCGTGGAAGTGCGGTTGGGCGTCAAGGTCAAGAGGATCGACCGGGCCCGCCAGAACGTAGTGCTGTCCGATGGCAACTCCGAGCACTATGACCGCTTGGTGTTCGCCACAGGATCCCGTCCTGTGATTCCGAACCTCACCGGACTCAATCCCGATCCTGCCCACCCTGTACTTCCCCCCGGCGTTACTGCCCTGCGTGATCTGCGGGATGCTGCCGTGCTTCGTTCCGCCGTGGCCGAAGGTAAGCGCGTGGTGGTCCTGGGCGGCGGCGTGCTCGGGCTGGAAACCGCGTTGGCTGCCTCTGAAGAAGGTGCCCAAACAACGGTGGTTCACAACGGGCCCTTCCCGCTCGGGAGGAGCATCGACCGCGGCAGTGGAACAGTCCTCACCAACAGCCTGCGAGCCGGCGGTGTCCGGATGGCAGGTAACGCACGGTCCACCGGCGTGGAGACAGCCGGACCCGGTGGAAGCTTCTCCGCTTTGCTGCTGGACGACGGTTCAGCGATCGACGGCGACCTCCTGGTGTTGTCCTGTGGTGTGCGCCCCCGGATCGAGTTGGCGGATGGATGCGGACTTCCTACCGCCACGGGAATACTGGTGGACCACCACCTCCGGACCTATCACGAGCCCCACATGTTCGCGATCGGCGACTGCGCTGAAGTGCGCTGCCCCGACGCTGCGTGTGTTGATTGCAGAACTGCCGGCGGACCTTCCGGATTGGTGGGACCGGGCTGGCGCCAGGCCGAGTGGTTGGCCGAGTACCTCGTGGTGCTGGCGCGTGATGGCCAGGAAGCGGCAGACGCCGTCGAAGCCTTGCCCACGGAGAAGCCCGGCGTGATTGTCCTGAAAGCACGCGGCATCAACCTTGCCGTGGCAGGCGATAACCAGGCGGATCCGTGGGATGAGGAGTTGCTGGAAGCCGGTGCAGCGTCCGGGCGTCCCCGTCGGCAGATCTCCCAGTGGGCCGACCCCGAGCACGGCCGGTACGTCAAGATGACCACCCGCGGTGGAGTGCTCGAAGGGTTGGTGGCCGTGGGCATGCCCCGGACCGCCGCCGAGTTGGTGGTGCTCTTTGAGCGCGCCTCGGAACTGCCCGCCGACCGGTCCCTGCTGCTCCGCTTGGATGGACCTGACCAGCTTGAATCCGGAGCCACCAGCAACGACCCCCAGCGGACTGTGTGCCGCTGCGCCGGGGTGAGTGCGGCCGGCATTTCGGAGTCCGTACTGGAAGGCTGCAGTACCGTGGGCGAGGTCTCCAAGGCCACCCGCGCCGGGACAGGGTGCGGAGGATGCCATGAGGACATCAAGGGAATCATTGAAAAGCATTTCCAGGCGGCAGTTGCCTGAGCGCGCTTGACCAGCCCGCCGCCAGGGCCACGAATTCGCTGAAAGCCTGCGAAATCGCCGTCACGGATCGAGTGGTCTCGCAGGTTTCCGGCGTGCTCGCGTTCCCCCCGCCTCTTCCCCGCCTAGAATGCCCGAGTGAACGTATCCGAGCAGGCACCAGGCGTGTTTTTCGTCGAGGGTCCTGCGTCCAATTGGCTGATCGTGCGGGACACTTCCGGATTCTTGCTGATTGACGGCGGTTACCCCGCCGACCGTGACGTGGTCCTCGAGTCCATCCGTGAGCTGGGCTTGGATCCTGCCGATGCCAAGGCCATGCTCATCACGCACGGGCACGTGGACCATACAGGGTCCGCTGCGTACTTCTCACGGACTTTCGGCACACCTGTTCTGTGCTCCCCGGAGGAACTCGCCCACCTACAGGGCAAGGAGAAGCATCAGGTCACGTTCGGCCAGGTTCTGGTTCGTGCTTGGCGTCCCCGGGTTTTCCGATGGATGCTCCACGTCATCAAAGCCAAAGCGCTTCAGGCAGAACCAGCCACGCGTGCCGAGGCCTGGACGGCTGAGGAACTTCGGAGCCTGCCCGGAAAGCCGGAGGCCATCCTGTTGCCCGGGCACACCCCGGGCAACGTGGCTCTCTTGCTGCCGGATGCCGGCGCCGTTGCAGTGGGCGATACTTTCGTCAGCGGGCATCCCATCAGCACGAAGCCCGGTCCACAGATGTTGCACAGGATGTACCACTCGAA
Organism: Arthrobacter sp. R3-55; assembly: GCF_054161505.1. Lineage (NCBI taxonomy): Bacteria > Bacillati > Actinomycetota > Actinomycetes > Micrococcales > Micrococcaceae > Arthrobacter > Arthrobacter sp. R3-55. The sequence goes on from NZ_CP096423.1 coordinate 3,280,598, forward strand.
CGCCACAACGGCCCTGGCTGCGGCACGCTCCCTGAGGACTGTCCAAGCCAACGTGATCCTGCCCGGCCATGGCCCTGCCCTGCACCTGACCTTGGCCGAGGCCATCGCCGCGCTGTAAGACTACAGAGCAGGAACACCCCGTTTCGATGGCCCGCTGCGCAGGGTGCCGTTCGAACGGCATGATGCGCAGCGAAGCCCCGAAACGGGCGTCCGCTTTGGCTGGCAGTTACATGTGCACGTGCAGTCGCCGCGCAGCTTCCGAGATGGATCCGGTCAACGATGGGTACACGGTGAAGGCGCTGGCCACGTCATCAACGTGGAGCTTCTGCGTTACCGCGACCGAGATCGGGAAGATGAGCTCCGACGCGTTCGGACCTACCACTACGCCACCGATCACGGTGCCGGAACCCTTGCGGGCGATGATCTTGACGAACCCATCCTTGGTGTTGCGCATCTTGGCGCGGGCATTGCTGAGCAGGGACAGCATTACAACATCGCCCTGATACTTACCCGAGGCAAGATCGGCTTCGGACACACCCACGGAAGCAATCTCCGGGGAGGTGAAAATATTGGACGCAACCTGGTTGAGCTTCAGCGGCTTGACGCCGTCGCCCATGAAGTGCGCAATCGCGATGCGGCCCTGCATGGCTGCGACGGATGCCAAGGCGAAGACACCCGTGCAGTCGCCGGCAGCGTAGATGTTGGGGGCTGTGGTGCGCGAAACACCGTCCACCTTGATGTGACCGGATTCCGTCAGGGTCACGCCGGCTTCTTCAAGGCCCACGCCGGCTGTGTTGGGGATGGAACCAACACACACCAGGCAGTGGGTACCTGTCACGATCGATCCGTCACCCAAGGTGACCTTGACGCCGTCGTCCGTCCGTTCCACCGCGTTGGCGCGGGACTTGGAGAGGACGTTGACGCCGCGACGCTCGAAGACGCCTTCCAGCAGCTTGGCCGCATCCGTGTCCTCGCCGGGGAGGACCTGGTCACGGCTGGAGATCAGGGTGACCTTGGAGCCCAAACCGTTGTAGGCCGAGGCGAATTCGGCGCCGGTGACGCCCGAACCCACAACGATCAGTTCCTCGGGAAGCTCATCCAGGTTGTAGATCTGGGCCCAGTTGAGGATGCGTTCGCCGTCGGGCTTGGCGGTGGGAAGCTCACGGGGGTGTGCGCCGACGGCCAGCAGGATGGCGTCGGCATCAATGGTGCGGGTGCCTTCGAGGGTCAGGACCTCGATGGTGTTGTTGTCCAGCAGTTTTCCGGAACCAATGACGATCTCCACGCCCAGGCGTTCCAGGCCTGCACGGATGTCCTCGGACTGTCCATGGGCCAGGTTCAGCACGCGGTCGTTGATGTGTTTGAGGTCTGCACGGGGCTTTGAGGCCGTGCCGTCGCCGTCGAACTTCACTCCCAGCTCATCCGCCTCACCGACGCGGGTCATGAGGTCGGCGGTGGCAATGAGGGTCTTGGAAGGCACGACGTCGGTCAGCACAGCTGAGCCGCCGAGACCTGCGCGCTCAACGATGGTGACGTGGGCGCCGAGCGAGGCAGCCACCATGGCAGCTTCATATCCGCCGGGACCACCTCCCAGGATCGCGATACGGGGGGCACTGAAGTCAACTTGGGTGGTCACAATCCTCAATTCTCGCTCATTGCGGCTCCGGCTGCCACCCAGCCGACCCTCACCGGCGCGCGGGTCCCTACCAAACTCCTGTGGCCGCAAGGTAGCTTGTACCAGTGAGTAACACTGAGCTGATGAACACAGACCCCTTTGAGGCCGCGAAAGCCGCCGCAGACTTCATTGCCGCGGAGACCGGCGTCGAGTCTCATGACGTAGCCCTGGTGCTTGGTTCCGGATGGGCCGAAGCCGCCGATCTGATTGGCGAAACCACCGCCACATTGAACGCATCAGAAGTCCCCGGTTTCCATAAACCAGCGGTGGTGGGCCATGTGGGCACCATCCGCTCCGTCCTCACCAAGGAAGGCAAGAGGGCCCTGGTCCTCGGTGCCAGGACGCACTACTACGAAGGCCGCGGCGTGCGCTCCGTAGTCCACGGCGTCCGTACCGCCGCCGCTGCAGGCTGCAAGACGCTGGTCCTTACCAACGGATGCGGTGGACTCAACGAGGACTGGACACCGGGAACCCCAGTGCTGATCAGCGACCACATCAACCTCACCGCAACCTCACCGCTTGAGGGCGCAACATTCGTTGATCTCACAGACCTCTACTCTTCCCGCATCCGCGATCTCGCCCGTGAAGTAGATCCCTCCCTGCAGGATGGCGTGTACGCACAGTTCACCGGACCGCACTACGAAACACCGGCAGAAGTCCAGTACGCCAAGCGGATCGGGGCAGACTTCGTGGGGATGTCAACGGCACTGGAAGCGATCGCCGGCCGCCACGCCGGGATGGAAGTATTCGGCATCTCCCTGGTCACCAACCTCGCCGCCGGCATCAGCCCGGTTCCTTTGAGTCACGCGGAGGTCCTTGAAGCCGGACAGGCGGCAGGAAAGCGGATCTCCAAGCTTCTGGCGGAGATCATCGCCAAGCTTTAATCAGCAGCACTGCGGGGTCACCATCAACGGTGGCCCCGCTTCGTTGTTTAACGTGCGTGTTCTTAAAGGTGTGCGCTAACAATTCCGGCGGAGAAGTAAACGCACAGCAAATTCTCAGGATAAATCTGATTTGTGGCGAAACATTTGACCCGAGCCCGCCATCAATGCCACGCGCGCACGTTGCCAATGTAAGCGCTTGCGCAAGTACTGGCGAGTAACCGGCACTGCGCCCTGAAACGCCCTTTGCTCTCCGGCCTAACACGTGTCTAGCGTGGAGAGTGCCCCGGTAAGTCGACGTGCCGGAGCCACCGCGGCGGAGAGCTTCAAGGCTCCCCCGCACCTCGAAACGATGGCGTCCCTCGAAGACGCCACCAGCGGATCGATGGACGCCTGAGTCGAGAACCCCAACAGGGGTCAGGGCATGCGCCCCACTCCACGAAGTCCAACACTCCGCGAGAAGAGCAAGCATGAACACGCACTCAACCCTCCACCGGCCGCGCCGCCGGCTGCGACAGGCAGTAGCCCTCGCAGTCTCGGCCGGCGTTGCCGGCAGCATCCTGCTGGTGACGCCGGCCGCACAAGCGAACCTGCCGGCCGATCCGCCGTCGAGCACCATGCCGGCACCCACGCCCGGTTTCCCACTGCCCACCAAACACACGCAACAGGCCTATGATCCCGCTGCGGACTTCACGTCCAAGTGGACGCGTGCCGACGCCAAACAGATCATGGCCCAGAGCAACCCCAACGTCGCTCCCGGTGAGAACTCCATGAGCCCCAACGTCACCATGCCGGAAATCCCCAAGGACTTCCCGGCCATGAACGATGACGTCTGGGTTTGGGACACCTGGTCCCTGACAGACGAAAACGCCAACCAGATCAGCTACAAGGGCTGGGACGTCATCTTCTCCCTGGTTGCCGATCGGCATGCAGGCTATGGTTTCGACCAGCGCCACTGGAACGCCAGGATCGGCTACTTCTTCCGCAAGACCAACGCTGATCCCGCCAAGGACAAGTGGAACTACGGCGGACACTTGTTCCTGGACAACACGTCCATCGGCAACACGGAATGGTCCGGGTCCACACGCCTCATGCAGGGCAACAAGATCAACGTCTTCTACACGGCCACCACGTTCTACGATGTGGCCGAGCGGAATGCGGGCGGGGGCGGAATCGCTCCGGACGCTGCAATCGCCAAAGCCCTGGGCAACATCCACGCCACCAAGGACGGCGTGACATTCGATGGCTTCCAGCACACCAAACTGCTGGAGCCGGACGGAAAGCTGTACCAGAACAAAGCCCAGAACCCAGGCTTCGCATTCCGTGACCCGTACACGTTCGCGGACCCGGCCCACCCGGGCAAAACCTTCATGGTCTTCGAGGGCAACACCGGCGGCACCCGCGGCTCCTACAAGTGCAAGCAGGAAGACCTCGGCTACGCCCCGGGCGACCCCAACGTTGAGACCGTGGAACAGGTCAACAGCACGGGCGCCTGGTACCAGACCGCCAACGTGGGCCTCGCGGTGGCGGACAACAAGGACCTCACCAAGTGGAGCTTCCTGCCGCCGATCCTCTCGGCCAACTGCGTCAACGATCAGACAGAACGTCCGCAGATCTACATCCAGAACGAGAACGGCAAGAACAAGTACTACCTGTTCACCATCAGCCACCAGTTCACGTATGCCGATGGAATGCGCGGCCCTGACGGAGTGTACGGTTTCGTCGGCAACGGCGTCCGTTCCGACTACCAGCCGGTCAACAACAGCGGCCTGGCCTTGGGTTCCCCCACGGACTTGAACATGCCGGCCAACGCACCGGAAGGTCCGGACCCGCGCCAGAACGGCCGTCAGTTCCAGGCCTACTCGCACTACGTTCAGCCGGGCGGCCTGGTCCAGTCCTTCATCGACAACGTTGACGGCGTCCGCGGCGGCTCCCTGTCCCCCACCGTGAAGATGAACTTCAAGGGCGGCGTCACACAGGTTGACCGCAGCTTCGGCAAGAACGGCCTCGGTCCGTTCGGTTACCTTCCCACCAACGTCCGCGTTGGCGGCGAAGGTCTCTACAAGTAGACCGAAACACCACCCGGCCAACAGGCCACGGCAGGGGTGCCGGACCCACAAGGACCGTCACCCCTGCCACCCCCAACCCCAGGATCTCCCCCTATGACTTTCCCCAGCCCCCACCTGTCCCGCCGCCACCTGCTGGCCGCAAGTGCCGCCGTCGTGGTCGCGTTTTCCGCCGCGTCCTGCACGCAAGCAGAAAGCCCGACGCCGGCCCCCGGCCCGGGCGGTCACCGCCCGTCCCCTTCGGACCCATGGCGGCCCGTTGGGCATCTGACGGCTGAGAAAAACTGGCTGAACGATCCCAACGGCCTCGTCTACCACGACGGCACCTACCATGCGTTCTACCAGTACAACCCGCGGGGCAACTCGTGGGGCAACATGTCCTGGGGCCACTCCACCAGCAAGGATCTGGTGCATTGGGAACAGCAGCCCGTTGCCTTGGAAGCCAGCGCGGAAGAAGAGATCTTCTCCGGCTGCATCGTGGTGGACAAGTTCAACGCCTCCGGCCTTGGCTCGGCGGAGAACCCGCCCATGGTGGCCCTTTACACCAGCGCCTACGGCAAGAACGGGGCGCTGCCTCAAGGTGCCCAGGCGCAGTCGGTGGCGTTCAGCCTCGATAACGGGACCACGTGGCAGAAGTACAAGGCCAACCCCGTCCTGAACCTTGCCCCCACCAACAACAACTTCCGCGATCCCAAGATCACTTGGTACGAGCCTGGCCGCTACTGGGTGATGACCACCGTGGTGGCTGATGCCCAGGTGGTCAAGTTGTTCAAGTCCACGGACCTCCTGCGCTGGGAATACCTCAGTGACTTCTCCGGCGTGGGCGCCCAAAGAGGCCTCTGGGAAGTACCTGAGCTTGTGCAAATGGACGTGGAGGACTCCACAGCCAGGAAATGGGTCATGCTCCTCAGCATCAACCCCGGCGGTATCGCAGGCGGCTCCGGCATGCAGTACTTCGTGGGTGAATTCGATGGGACGCGCTTCACGGCTGAAAACGCGGCAGCTCCCGACGCGCCGCTCCACGAGTCCCAGTGGCTGGATCATGGAGCTGATTACTACGCCGCGAACTCCATCACCGGCGCTCCTGGAGACAAACCAGTCCTTCTGGGGTGGATGGGCAACTGGGACTACGCGCAGGATGTTCCCACCACGCCGTGGCGGGGATCCATGGCTATTCCCCGCGAACTCACCTTGGTCCGGGCCCGGAAGCGGCTTGAGCTCCGATCCGCCATAGCGGGCGTGGCGCGGGAAACACTGGAACGTTCCGGTGAAGTTAAGAGCAAAAACCTCACCGTCGGTTCCTCCGCCAAGGAGCTGGGCGGGGACTTCAGTGCCCGCTCGCAGCTGATCGAGCTGGAGATGAACCTGAAGAATGCGCGTGAAGCAGGCCTTCTCCTCCGCCAATCATCCGCCGGCTCCGAGGACGGCCTGTGCGTCTCCTACAACAAGGAAACGCGTACCGTCAGGGTGGATCGGTCTCAGGCGGGCACCAGCAACTTCTCCGAAAAGTTCAGTCCATTCCATGAAGTGACCCTGCCTTCGGCCAACAATTCGGCCAACAGCAAAGTCCATCTCACGATCCTGTTGGACTCGTCCTCGGTGGAAGTCTTCACTGCAGATGGAAGCGCCGTTCTTTCAGATACCTTCTTCCCCGACTGGGACAACACGGGGTCGTCGGCTTTCAGCGTGGACGGCGACACGGACTTCCTTGTTACTTCCCGCACCCTTTAGCACCCGCTGAGGGGCGGGATCCCACCCTTTACAACCGCTCTTAGGGGTGGGATCTCGCTCCTCGTTGCCCGAGAGGGTGTCAATGAGGATAGTTTTGACCCTATGACATCCAGCGATGCCGCCTTTGACCAGCTGCTCACCGACGCCCGCCAGTGGGCTTCCCAAGACCCGGACCCGGCTACGTCGGCCGCTCTGACCGAGCTGGCCGGGCTCGCCGCGGGCGGTGACGCAGGAGCAGCCCAGGAACTGGGCGACAGCTTCAAAGGCACACTGCAATTCGGCACAGCCGGACTCCGTGCAGCACTCGGGCCAGGCCCAAACCGCATGAACCGCGTGGTGGTCCGCCGGGCAGCAGCAGGCCTGGCGGCTTTCCTCACCGAGACGGTAGCCGCGGCGGCCCCGGGGACCCGGCCGCGCGCCGTCGTCGGCTTTGATGCCCGCTACAACTCGGACATCTTCGCCCAGGAAACTGCCGCGATCTTCACCGCCGCAGGCATTGAGACGTTCCTGATGCCCTCAGCACTTCCGACGCCGTTGCTCGCCTACGCGGTCAGGAACCTGGACTGCGACGGCGGCGTGATGGTCACAGCCAGCCACAACCCGCCGCAGGACAACGGATACAAGGTCTACCTCGGACGGCACGCTGTCTCCGAGAGCGGACGCGGCTCCCAGATCGTGGCACCGTACGACGCACAGATTGCGGCGAAAATCGACGCCGTGGGTGCCCTGGACACCATCGAACTGGCAGACGGCGGCTGGACCGTACTGCCAGTGGCCATCGCCGCGGACTACCAAACCGCCATGGCCGGGCTGGTGGATCAGGAACACTTCCCGGCCCGGGATCTCAAAATCATCCTCACACCCATGCACGGCGTCGGCGGTGAAACAGCTGTCTCCGTCCTGAACACAGCCGGATTCAGTGATGTCACGCTCGTGGCCGAACAGGCCGAACCCGATCCGGACTTCCCCACTGTTGCTTTTCCCAACCCTGAGGAGCCCGGTGCGCTGGACCTGGCGCTCGCAGCTGCCGCAGATGCAGGCGCAGACATCGTTTTGGCCAACGACCCCGACGCCGACCGGGCTGCGGTGGCCGCGTTGGACCCCGTTACAGGAAGCTGGCGGATGCTTCGGGGCGATGAAGTGGGCGCCCTGTTGGGTGCACACATCGTGGCACGCCTGGCAGCCCGCGAAGGCGAGGAAGCCAGAGAGGGCGTCTTCGCCAACTCGATCGTTTCTTCGCGTCTTCTGTCCCGGATCGCCGCTGCCGCAGGATACGCCCACGAAGAAACGCTCACGGGCTTCAAATGGATCTCACGGGTTCCCGGCCTCACCTACGGGTACGAGGAAGCCTTGGGGTACTGCGTTGCGCCTGAGCTGGTGCGGGACAAAGACGGCATCTCAGCGGCGGTACTGATCGCGGAACTGGCAGCAACTGCCAAGGCTGAGGGCAAGACGATCTTTGACACCCTGGACGACCTCTACTTGGTGCACGGCCTGCACGCCAGTGATCAGTTGAGCATCCGTGTGGCAGACCTCGGGCTCCTGGATGCCATGATGAACCGCCTGCGCGTCAATCCGCCTGAAGCCTTCGGAGGCTCCGCCGTCGAGGTCTTCACCGATCTTGCAGAGGGAAGCGAAGCATTGCCGCCCACGGACGGCCTGCTGTACCTGACCCGGGACCAAAGCCGCGTCATCATCCGGCCCAGTGGCACCGAACCCAAGCTCAAGTGTTACCTGGAAGTCATCCAGGCTGTGGAATCGGCGGCGGAACTGCCTGCCGCACGCCAAGCAGCGCGGACCTCCCTGGACGATGTGCTCAGGGACGTCCGCGAAGCGTTGGGTCTCTAGGCGGGTTAGAGCTCAACTTCGATGAAGCCATCCACCAAACGGCTGGCGAACACATCGAGGGCGAGTTCGGGGTTGGTGAAGCACTCCCCGGTTTCGAGGTCGTAGACCTCTTTGTGCAGCGGCGATGCGATGGTCGGCCGGCTTCCGCGGGATCCGATGATTCCACGGGCCATGACGTTGGCCAGTGTGGCCGGATCCTGCTGATCCACGGCAAAGACTTCGGTGGGCGCGGTGCGGAACAGTGCAACCTGGCGGCCGGCAATCAGTGCGGCCTCGCCCCAGGCAAGTTCGAGTTCGTCCACCGGGCAAACGCGGTGCCAAGTGGCGGTGCTGGTCAGGTCTTCGGCACGGTCCAGAATTACGGTCATTTCAGCCCCTCTCACAGTGTCCGGGTGCTGGCATTTTCACCGTCACTCCCCCGGACCGGGCCACGCTTGCGGCCACTCCTCCACGCTAGGACCCGGGTGTTTCATCAGGTGTCCCGGTTTGTGTCCAATGCGTAAAAGAGACCTCACGCCACCTGAAATGCGTTCGTGATGCAGAAGTTAAGATCACGAAACAAAAGGGAAACTGAAGCGAAACTGCCCGTCCCTAGGCTGAAGGCACAAGTTGCAACAGATCCGTATGCAACATCTGCGAAAGGCCCACCAGTGACCGGACACACTTCAAGTACAGAGAACCCGCGCCGCGTCGTCGTCGTCGGCGGCGGCCCCGCTGCCCACCGTTTCGCCGATGCCATGGTCAATCGCGGTCTTGAAGGCTGGCAGGTTACGGTGCTGACCGAAGAGGCGCATCTCCCTTATGACCGTGTGGCGCTGAGCAAGGCCCTGACGGAAACCGATGTTGACCTCACCCTGGGCGATGCGTCCATGTGGGACCACGAAGCCCTGACCTTGATCACCGGCGAGCGCGCCGTCAAGATCGATTCCGTCGCTAAGCGCGTCCTGACCGCTGCGGGCAACACCTATGACTACGACCACTTGGTGGTTGCTTCGGGTTCGGATGCCGCCCGTCTTCCCATTCCCGGCGCCGAACACACTCACGTTTACCGCACCCTCGAAGACGTCTGGGCCATCAACAAGGCCATCGCCGAGCTGCGCGGGAAGCTTGGCCGCAAGGTCAATGCGGTCACTATTGGTGGTGGCTTGCTGGGCCTTGAGTCCGCTGCCGGCACCGAGCAGTTGGGTGCCACTCCGATTGTCATCAACGGCGCACCCTGGCTGATGAACACCCAGCTGGATGAGGGCGCCGGGCAGTCGCTCGGTCGCCTGATTGAAGCCAAGGGCTTCGAGGTCCACGGTGGCGTCTTCCCCTCCGAAGTACTGACGGACGACGACGGCAACGTCACCGGCGTTTTGATGGCGGACGGCCGGACCATTGATGCGGACCTCGTGATCGTAGCTATCGGCGTCAGGCCGCGCGATGACCTCTTCCGCGCGGCAGAGGGCGAGGAGCAGCTCTTCAGCCTGGGCCAGCGTGGCGGCGTGGTGATCAATGATTACTGCGCCACTGAAGTAGACGGCATCTGGGCGATCGGTGAAGTGGCCAACTTCGGAGGCATGTGCCTTGGATTGGTGGCACCTGCAAACACCATGGCCGAGATCGTTGCCGACCGCCTGCACGGTGGCGAGGCGACGTTCCCCGGCTTCGACACTGCCACCAAGCTCAAGTTGTCCGGTGTGGACGTGGCCAGCTTTGGTGACGCCTTCGCCCGGACCGAGCACTCCCTGGAGATCGTCTACGCCGACCCCGCACGCGGCGTTTACCAGAAGATTGTCACCACTGATGATGCCAAGACCCTCCTGGGCGGCATCTTCGTGGGCGACGCTTCCCCGTACATGAGTCTGCGGCCGCTCCTGGGCCGCGAACTCGCCGCTGAACCCGGAGCATACTTGAGTGCTGCCGGTGGCGGTGAGGCACCTGAGACTGAGCTGCCCGACGACGCCATCCTGTGCTCCTGCAACAACGTGGCCGCCGGCACCATCCGCGACGCCATCAACGGCTGCGGAGCCTGCGAGGGCAACTCCCCCGCGCAGGAACTCGGTGAGCTGAAAGGCTGCACCCGGGCCGGCACCCAATGCGGCTCATGCGTCCCCATGCTCAAGAAACTCCTCGAAGGCGAACTGACGAAGTCCGGCATCGAAGTTTCCAAGGCACTGTGCGAGCACATCAGCCTGTCCCGCCAGGAACTCTTCGACGCCATCCGGGTGCTGGAACTGACCTCGTTCGAAGAGATCATGGCCAAATACGGCACCGGCGCGGGATGCGATATCTGCAAGCCGACCATTGCCTCCATCCTGGCCAGCCAGCACTCGGCCTACGTTTTGGATGCCGGCCGAGGTTCGTTGCAGGACACCAATGACCGCGCCCTTGCAAACATGCAGAAGGACGGCACCTATTCGGTGGTCCCCCGCATCGCCGGTGGTGAGATCACCCCCAAGGGCCTTGGCGTCATCGCAGCCGTTGCGGAGAAGTACAACCTCTACACCAAGATCACCGGCGGCCAGCGTATCGATATGTTCGGTGCGCGCCTGGAGCAGCTTCCGGACATCTGGAAGGAACTGGTGGACGCCGGTTTCGAGTCCGGACAGGCTTACGGCAAGAGCCTCCGGACGGTGAAGTCCTGTGTTGGATCCACTTGGTGCCGTTTCGGAGTGCAGGATTCGGTAGCCATGGCCATCGCGTTGGAGCTTCGCTACCGCGGCCTCCGCAGCCCGCACAAGTTGAAGATGGGTGTTTCCGGTTGCGCCCGCGAGTGTGCCGAGGCCCGAGGCAAGGACGTCGGCGTGATTGCGACAGCTGACGGTTGGAACCTCTACGTGGGCGGTAACGGTGGCGCCACTCCGGCGCACGCCCAGCTGCTGGCCAAGGACCTGGACGATGAAACCTTGCTCAAGTACATCGACCGCTACCTCATGTACTACATCCGCACCGCTGACCGCCTCCAGCGCACCGCGCGCTGGCAGGAGGAGCTGGACGGCGGCATCAAGCACGTCGAGGAAGTGGTGGTCAAGGACTCCCTGGGTATCGCCGAGGAGCTTGAAGCCGCCATGGCCAAACACATTGACACCTACGAGGACGAGTGGGCGGAGACCTTGAAGGACCCGGAGCGCCTCCGCCGTTTCCGTTCCTTCGTCAACGCGCCCAACCAGAAGGATGAATCCATTTCCTTCGTTCCGGAGCGTGGACAGATCCGCCCGGCCACCAACGAGGAAAAGGGCGGCGTGCTGATCGCCTCCACCATCCCGGTCCGCAGCCAAACCGTCGGCGTAGAAAACTAGGGGTCCACCATGCAGCTCACCATTGATCTCACCGACCGCGACGTCCTCGTAACGGGCTCGGCCAGGTCTGCCCGCCAAGCCATCCGGCGATACCAGGCTGCCGGCGCCAACGTGTACCGCCTGAGCACACCTGCAGGTGCGCCCGGTGACGGACCGCTCCCGGAGCGCCCCTTCCTGGTGGCAGTAGTGGACGACGGCGACGACGGCTGGCTGGCGTTGGTGGAACGCTGCCGCGAGGCCGGTGTTCCCGTGGCCTTTGAGCCTGCCCCGGGCGCCGAGGGCCACGTGACCTTGGTCGGAGGAGGTCCGGGGGCACTGGACCTCCTGACCGTTGGCGCCGTGGATGCCCTGCGCGATGCCGATGTTGTGTTCTATGACCGGTTGGCCCCGTACCAGGAGCTCGCCGATCTGACCTCTGCCGAACTGGTGGACGTGGGCAAGCAGCCGGGCCTTCACAAGGTGACCCAGCGCGACATCGAGAAGCTCATGGTGGAAGCTGCCCTGGCGGGCAAGAACGTGGTCCGGCTCAAGGGCGGCGATCCCTATGTGTTCGGCCGGGGCGGCGAGGAAGTGGCTGCCTGTGTTGCGGCCGGCGTACAGGTACGGGTTATTTCCGGTGTCACCAGCGCCATCTCCGTTCCCGCCGCAGCCGGAATCCCGGTGACGCACCGCGAAGTCAGCCACATGTTCACCGTAGTTTCCGGCCACGCCCCGTTGACCGAAAAGGAGCATACGCATCTAGCCGGCCTTGGCGGGACGATCGTGGTCCTCATGGGCATCGGCACCCTTCCCCAGCTGGCCTCAGGGTTGCGCCGGGCAGGGATGAACCCGGAAATGCCCATGGCAGTGGTGGAACGTGGATACCGCCCCGGGCAGCGCACCACCATTGCTGACCTGGGTACGATCGAAACAGCTGCCACCGGTTGCAGCAACCCGGCTGTGCTGGTTATTGGCGAAGTGGTCAAGGTGGCTGAAGCCAACCGCAACCATGCAGAAGCATCCGCCGAACTGAGCCGCCTCGCGGCTTCGCTCCTTGAAGCCTGAAGGTAAGAACACATGACTGTTGCACGCGCCATTGAAGTCCAGGACCCTAATGCCGTACCGGAAGTTTCCGAGGCCGCCGAAGCGCCTCTGGATGGATTCCGGATCGGCGTCACCTCGCACCGCCGTTCCCGTGACCTTATTGAGGCCCTGGAGCGCCGCGGTGCGAGCGTGTTGCACGCCCCCGCGCTGAAGATCGCCCCTGTCCAGGAAGACATGGTCCTCATCGAGGACACCCGCACCATCATTGCCGCGAAGCCGGACATCTGTATCGCCACCACCGCTTACGGCATGCGCCGTTGGTGCGAGGCCGCTGATTCTTTCGGGATCGGCGAGCAATTGCTGGAAACACTGTCCGCCTGCCGGATGTTCGTCCGGGGCCCCAAGGCCCGCGGTGCCGTGCGGGCGGCCGGACTTGCCGACGTCGGAATCAGCAGTGACGAAACCACGGCCACACTGGTTGACATGCTCCTGGCCGAGGGCGTGCGCGGCAAGACGGTGGCCGTGCAGCTGCATGGTTACACCGATGTGCGCCAGCTGGAACGGCTGCGCATGTCCGGTGCCACGGTCCTGACCGTCACCCCTTACCGGTGGGTGAAGCCCGACGGCGAGGACAAGCTCCCGCGCCTGATCGAGGCTGTGGTGGGCGGCAACCTCGATGTCCTGACGTTCACCAGCGCACCTGCCGTGGATGCGATGTGGAGCACAGCCCACGAAATGGGCCTTTACCGTCAGCTCATCGAAGCCTTGAAGGGCCCTGTGACGGTTGCCGCAGTGGGGCCTGTCACCGCACAACCATTGGTCGACGCCGGTCTGACGCCACTGATCCCTGACCGTTACCGCATGGGGGCGCTGATCCGTCTGGTCACCGAGCATTTGTCCCTCAACCATGTGCGCCGCTTGGAGACAAGGAGCGCCACCATTGAGCTTCGCGGGCGGTGCCTGCGGATCAACGGCGAGGTCATTGACTTGGCGCCCGCTCCCCTGTTGCTCCTGCGTGCCCTGCTCGGCGCGGGCGGGGCAGTGTTGTCCCGCGAGGCGCTCTCGGATCTGTTGGACCTCCGCGGCTCCGTGCATGCCCTGGACATGACGGTCAGCCGCCTGCGTTCCTCTCTCCCGGACGGCAAGCTCGTGGAAACAGTAGTGAAGCGCGGTTACCGGCTGCGGGCTTAGATTGCCTTGGCTGCCTCTGCTGCAGTGGTGACGTCCGCCCACCTCAGGCCGCCTTTACCAAGGGAAGTTCGTCCCAGTTGGTGGTGTACCGGGGGCTGAGCATGTCCCGTTTCATGGACCAGTCCGGTCCTCCCTTGATGCCGGCGTGCCCCAAACCGATGGAGCCGCGGCCATACCGTTTGCTGACTTGCTCCAGCAGTGGGCCGATGCCACGCTCCTCGTGCCGGTTCTCGAAGATCTCCAACGGTTTCTGGTTGCCGCTGGGCCTGAGATCCGTGACCATGATCCCGGCCTTGGCGTACCTGACGCCTTCCTGGATTCTGGGAACCAACGCGTGGGCGGCCTTGGTCAGCAGCACGGGATCCGAGGTGGGCATAGGCAGCTTGACGTTAACCGTGGGAAAGGACTTGTCGTTGGGATTATAGAACGAGGTGGCGGCAAACGCTGTGAGCAGCTTTGCTTGAAGATCGTGTTTGGCGAGCCTGGCACTTGCCATCTGGCCGTAGACGCTGAGCACCTGCCGCAGCTGCGCCGTCGTCGTGATCGGGGTGGAAAAGGAGCGCGAAAAGATCAACTGGTCACGCCCGATCCTTTCCTCTTCCATAGGGATGCAAGGGGTTCCCTGCAACTCCAGCACTGTGCGCATCATGACAATGGAGAACTTGTCCCGCAGGGCCACGGGGTCGGCCCTGACCAGGTCAAGGATGGAGAAGATCCCCATGGCGTTCAACCGTTTGGTCAGCCTGGTGGCTACACCCCAGATCTCAATCACCGACAGCCTTGCCATCAAGGCCTCCCGCTGGGCTTCAGGAACCGAGTCCCAACGGCATACGCCGTTGAAGGCCGGATTGTGTTTGGCCCATTTGTTGGCCAGCTTGGCGAGCGTCTTGGTGCGGGCAATCCCCACGCAGACCGGCACCCCCACGTGTCGCTGGCACGCAGTTTTGATGGTGCGCCCCAGTTCCAGCAGGTCCTCAGAGCGGCCCTTCACCCCGAGGAACGCCTCATCGATGGAGTAGACCTCCTGCCATGCTGAGTACCGGGCCAGGAGTTCCATCACGCGGGAGCTGATATCCCCGTAGAGCTCGTAGTTGCTTGAGAGGGCAATGAGCCCCCACTCCTTGGCCCGCGGAGCGAGTTTGAACCATGGGTCGCCCAGGCCGATTCCCAGCTTCTTCGCTTCCGGAGACCTGGTCACAGCACAGCCATCATTATTGGACAGCACTATCAGCGGCTTGCCCTCGAGGGAAGGGTTGAAAGCACGCTCCGCCGATGCGTAGAAACAGTTGATATCCACGTGGGCAATCTCCTGCATCCGATGCATGGGTGCTGGTTTGGACATGGTTCTCCTCCGTTCGGGCATAGCACGCGCGCCGCCGTTCCGGAGCAGGACACGCCGCGCATTCGAATATATATTCGAATACCTTTACTGTACCGCCAGGCCCCGACAAGAAGACGGCGGTCAAGAACCTGCCGCTTCCTGGGTCGAAGAACTTAGCTGCCGATATTGGCTCTCAAATGTTTCCTGGTTCGTGGGAAGCGACCCTAGCGCGGCACCACGATGCCATCGGCTCCGCAGTGGAGCACAAGGTTGCCACTTCCCTCCGTCAGTATGCAGTCCTTGGGGTCGAAGACCTCTATGGCGGACAGCCACGGGACAGTTCGTTGCCAGAGCCCCC
The DNA here is from genome assembly GCF_054161505.1 of Arthrobacter sp. R3-55. NCBI lineage: Bacteria > Bacillati > Actinomycetota > Actinomycetes > Micrococcales > Micrococcaceae > Arthrobacter > Arthrobacter sp. R3-55. Next base: position 3,295,973 of record NZ_CP096423.1, read on the forward strand.
ACGATTTTTGTGAATAAACGGAATAGGCCTGGGGTCGAAACCTGATTGTTCGATGACGACACTTTCGCCGCTGCCAGCCGCCACTTGGGTGTAGGTTGCCGCCACGGCGGCTAGCCCCATGCCCGCAGAATACAAACCTCGAACCGGGCCGCCGTTACATCGTCGCCTGGCAAGCGTTTCCGCACCCCGCCATCCGATCACGCTTCTGACGCCATTGTGGCGACGCGGCCCGCGGCACCAACGAGGAACCGGACTATCTGTTCAGCTTTTATTGCGCACGTTGCCGTACTTCGTGGTGGGCGCCCTTCAGCGTCGACGGGCCCTGGAGACGAGCCCGCAACGCGGATAGACCGGCGGGCCGGGTGCAGCGAGGGCAAGGAGCAGCAGCCTCAGCCCGACAGTTGCTGTCTGGTGAAAAATAGAATCCATATGACTTTGATTGTGCAGTTGCTTGTGTTAACTTCCTCATCCGAGGCAGCAAAGGTTTGCCATCATTTATGGCCTGGGGGAAGTCAATGCAGTCAAGGATGGAAAGCCCGGGGAACGGACGCTTGACCTGGCCGCAGCTTAAGACAGCCAACGGCGAAGCGATTCTGAGCTATTCCGCATGAAAGTCGGATTGCGCGGACAGCTCGGACTATTCACGGTTCTTTTTGCCGGTGGCATGTGGATGTCCAAGATCGCCCAACCCCTCTATTTTGAACAACTTGGCGCGCTGGTCGCATTCGGCATCGGGTATGCCGTCATGGCAGTCGTAGGAGGATTCTCTTTTGCTTGGGGCGCGTTCGCAGATCGCTTTGGTGGCCTCAATTCTGTTCGTTTGGGGACGCTGATCTACGGTATCGGAATCGCTGGTCGACTTTTTACCGACGTCGTCCCTGTCGTTGTCTTCTCGGCAATTGCCGGGGCAGGCGCTTCGCTGGTCCTCGTGGCCATCAGGCCTTGGGTCCGTGCCACTGCAACTGATGATGAGATACCGAAGATTGTTGGAGCCAGGAATCTGGGCAATCAGACCGGCATCCTCTTGGGCACTGTGGGCGCCGGCTCGGTCTTCGCGCTGGCGGCAACGCAGCTGGACGGAGCAAGGACTGCATTGCTGACCGCGCCTGCGCTGATTGCCGCCGCGTTTGTCTGGGTTCTCATTTCCCCTCAGCCGCCTGTGCGTCCCCGTGTGGAAGAAGAGCCTCGACAGGCCGATTCCACACTTGATCGCCGGCGATACACGGCGATCGCGGCCAAGTTGGCTGTCATAGGAGCAGTCTCCGGCTTCTATGTCAGCTTGGTTGCACCGTACCTGCCTCTGATTCTGACCAACGGTGGAGCCACAGCGGCTCAGGCAGCATTGATTATGGCGTTCATGAGCCTCGCCCAGATCGGAGCCACGTGGCTCTTTTCACGCCACAGCAAGGGGACCAAACCCTTCGGACTTTTCACAGTCGCCGAAGTTTTTACTGGACTCATTACGACGGCGGCCGCCCTCGCCTTGGGGTTTGGTGTTCTGTGGATCGCGATTATTTTCATTGTGCGCGCCGCATTCGTATCCCTTGCCGTTGCGGCAGAAGAAACCATCCAGTACGCCGTGATCCCTGCGAAGGCCACAGGATTCATCTTCGGGATTTCGCAGACCGCCTTCCTGGTTGGTGATGCCCTCGGTGGAGTCATGGGGGCTCCGCTCTGGATCGGTATAGGCCCGGAAGGACTACTCGTCACTGCAGGCGTCATCACACTGGTTAACGCCGGACTACTTCCGCTCTTACTTGGAGGAGTACGAACAGAACCCATGGTGAAGGTGGCGTAGTGGCCGGCGTCGAGACTGTATTTAAGGAAGATCATCGGCCCTCAAATACGCCCATCCCCTGGTCTGGATCCAAAGGAGCGCTCCAAGGCAGAGACGAGGACAGCTGGCACCAGCCGGTCCAACAAATCCACAGGCCTGGCATCCCGCAGTGCCGGACAGCCGGTGACCATCCAGGCCGAAAAGTAGTTGTGCGGAATCCTCAGTTCCATGGCATGCGCAAACAGGCGCAGCACCACGGGGTGCAAGGACAAGTCTTCACGGAACTGAAAACCCGGACAGTACGTGCCATCTGCAGAAAACACCCGTACCAGTTGTTGCATCACAGGTTCAGGATCCTCATGTAATTGGGCGAGCCGACCACGGACTCTTTCCAGATCCGGCAAGCCGAATTCGGCGCCCATCCGTTCCCAGAGTTCGCTGGGAACGGGCCCTTGCAAACCGGCCCCGCTCAGATGTGGTGCAGGCATGTGGTGGCAACTCCCCAGATGGTGAGTTCGGAAAGCGCCGGGACGCGAATGTCCGGATACTTGGGATTGTCGGCCTGGAGGATCACTCCAGAGGGCGTGATCCGGAGCCTCTTGATGGTGAGTTCACCATCAAGGACGGCCACGACGACGGACCCGTCCTTTGGTTGCAGCGCGCGGTTAACGATCAATTCATCGCCATCACTGATCCCGGCACCTTCCATTGACTGCCCAGTCACCCGGACCACAAAAGTGCTGGTGACATCCTTAATGAGGTGCTCGTTGAGGTCGATCCTGCCATCAAAATAGTCCTGCGCAGGCGAGGGATACCCGGCCGCCACCGGGAGAGGTGCCAGCAATACTGACATCAGGGAAAAGCCCGCATCTATCACGCGGGGGCCGACGATCACGCCCACAACACACCTTTATTCGAATATATGTTCGATACTTGAGTGTACAGCCGATGGCGGACATTGCGCTGACTCCACCAAGTTCCGAGGGTGCACGATGGTTTGGCATTCCAGGCCTGCAAGACCGCCGGCGGGTGTGAAATTAGAGCATGGGCGGACTGGTCGCGCTGGGGAATCGTGCGTTTCCTGCAGGAATGTTGCAGCAAACGGTTGAGGGTGGGCGCGGAGGGGGCCCCTCCCGGCTGAGCCTAGAGTGGGACTTTTAACGCACGGCCTCGTCGAGGAGCTGCCGGAATTGGGCTTCGGTGTTCAGGGTGAGCTTCCTTTCGTTCAGGAAGAACGTAGGCGTACCCGTCACGCCGAGGGTCTTCCCATCGGCGACGTCCTGACTGATCCGGTCTTTGGTGCTCTGGTCTGCGATCGCGGCATCGTATTGTGTCAGGTCCAAACCGAGTTCCTGGGCGAACGTCCTGAACAGCGCGGCTTGGGAGTCCCGTTTTTCACCCCATTCGCTTTGGGTTGCGAAGAGTTTGGAGGCCATCTCCTGGTACTTGCCCTGTTGGGCCGACGCTTCCACGGCCAAGGCGGCGGTGCCGGAGTTCCGGTGACCGGGCAACGGGAAGTACCTGTGGACGAACGTGATTCTGTCCCCGTATTCCTTCTTCAGTTCCGCCACCAGCGGTTCGGCGGCGCGGCAGGACTCACACTCGAAGTCCAAGAATTCGACCAACTGGGCTTTCTCCGTGGCCGGGCTCGTGACCCGGTGGCTGTCGTCCCTGACGAGCTGCGCGTCGGCGGCCGCGAGTGGGGCCGGTGGAGCCGGCTTGTTGGCGGTGAGTACTGCGTACCAGATCACTCCGGCGCCAACGATTGCGCCGAGGAGGATCCAGATGGCGATGCGGACCCTTCGGCCGGAAATTACTGCGCTCATCGATCGGCCGGCTTTGCCCCAAGCTTCACGGTCACAGGCTCAGCCGCGGCGTCCGATCCGCACCCGGCGCAGCAGGCGTCCGAGGACTGTGCATCGGCCGGTAGTGCCAGTTCGATGATTGCCGGAGCGGATGCTGCTGGGGTCTTATCGGTGGGCGTGCAGCAGTCGTCTTCTTCGTCGGCGTGGCGATCGGCGTGCGGAATGGCGCAGCAAGCCTCGCCTTTCCAGGCGTTGATGCCTTCCCGGACGGCGATCCCGGCGATGACCAGTGCCGCACCGGCATCGGCCCACCACCAGCCCAGGGTGCTGTTCAGAACCAGGCCTATCAGCAGGACGGCGGAGAGGTAGGTGCAGAGCAGAGTCTGCTTGGAGTCGGCGACTGCGGTCCGGGAGCCGAGCTCCCGCCCGGCGCGGCGCTGAGCCCACGACAGCACCGGCATGATCGCCAAACTCAACGCAGCGATAACGATGCCCGGCGTTGAATGTTGGGCCTCTCCCGCCCCGGTCAGTGAGCGGACAGCGTCCACGGCCACGAACGCGGCAAGGGCGAAGAAGGAGATGGCAATGATCCGCAACGTCAGGTGCTCACGCCGCTCCGGGTCCTTGGCGGAGAACTGCCAGGACAAGGCAAGAGCCGAGGTAACCTCGATGATCGAATCGAGGCCGAAGCCAATCAGCGCCGACGAGTCAGCAGCCCCTCCGGCCCAGAGTGCGACAACCGCCTCGATGACGTTATAGGTGATGGTCGCGGCCGCGAACAGGCGGATGCGACGCATCAGGACAAGCCGGCGCTCCGGCGCAGGAGCTTCGAGGACCGCGCTCATACCAGGCACGTCCCGTCCGGGGCGCAGCAGGCCGGATCGACTGCGAGGACGACAGCGATCAGGTCTTTGATGGCATGTCCGAGCCTCACGTCGGCCAGCTCATACCGGCTCCGCCGCCCATCAGGGACCGCCACCACCAGCCCACAGCCGCGCAGACACGTCAGATGATTGGACATGCTTTGCCTCGACACCCCCAACGAATCGGCCAGATCCGAGGGATATGACGGGGTACCCGAGAGTGCCAGAAGAATCCGGGCGCGGGTAGGGTCTGACACCGCATAGCCGAACCGGGCCAGCACAGGTGCCTGAGTGAGCGTCTCCATACAAACAAAGTACATCGGCTGCTGTATTCACGCAATTCTGTACTTTGACTGCTCCGTCTCCCTCCAGGGCTGCCAGTCTGCAGCTAACAACGAGTAGGCAGACGAACATTTACGACTGAAAACCGGGCCTACTTGGTGAAAAGCTACATGGAGGTCCGCCAGTACATCCCACTCAGTAGATGCGGCGAAAGAAGGGTACTTTAAGGAAGCCAAGGTAACGGCTTCTTGGCAGGACCATCCCCTCCGGCTGCAGGGCAAACACTGTCCGCCGCCGGACGGTACAACGAGCATTGGAGAGCCATGCGGGCACTGAACAACGACGTCGTTGACGCGCTGAGCGCCGATGTCACCCGCATTTTCAAGGAACGCTACCCGGATGAGCTGGCACACGCACAGGCCGTCCACGCACGCTCTGAGAAACTGGTTCTCGTGATGATGTTCTCCACGGTGGCGCTGTGGTTCCTCGGCCCGGTACTGTTCCTGAACGGTCTCATCAACCAGGTGGTCGTCGTCATGGTGCCCGGCCTGATGACCCTTGCGTTCCTCGTCGTCGCGCTCGTAGCAATCGTCCGCAACAAGGCTGCGGCGAGGCCCGTCGTCGAGTACGCGAAGCAGCTGGGTCAGAACGTCACCAGTGTCACAAAGAAGGGCATTACCGTCGCCGTACCAAAAGGCACTGTCACGGTACCCGAGGAGTTCCGAGAGACGCGCAGGGTCACCCGCCAGCCGTAGTGCCGCGTTGGTCGCCAGGTCCGGATCAGCGCTGCACGCGATACCGTGCGTGGGTGACGAGCCCGGTGCCACGGGTCTCGATCGGCTCCAGGGTCACGTTCCCCACGTCGTCGAACAATCTCTCACCACCACCAAGGATCACTGGCGAGATGTGGAGCCTGAGCTCGTCCATGAGGCCCGCGGAGAGGAATTGGCGGGCGGTTTGCGCTCCCCCTGCAACCGCCACATCCCTGTCCCCGGCGGCCTCCCGGGCTTGGGCCAACGCCGATTCGATCCCATCATTGACGAAGTGGAAGGTGGTGCCGCCGTCCATCTCCAACGGCTCACGGGCATGGTGGGTGAGGACGAAGACAGCTGAGTGATAGGGCGGCTCCTCACCCCACCATCCTCGCCAGTCCTTTTCCCACGCGCCAGGTCCGGGGCCGGCAAACATGTTGCGCCCCATGATGTAGGCACCGGCTTCGAGGATGCCCGCAATTTCAGCCGAGTTGGCTTCCCGTTCCTCGAACTGCCAACGGTGCAGGCTCTCACCGCGCTCACCAAGCGGCTCCTTCAGGGACTGGTTGGGCCCGGCAACATATCCGTCAAGGGAAACAGTGAGATCACAGGTGACTCGGCTCATGGGCCCATCCTGCCACCAGCTGAGTGCCAGGCGCACCAGTGGTCAGGAAACGCTGAAACCACCGTTGCTGTTCAGGATCTGGCCGTTGATCCAGGAACCGGCGTCAGAGAAAAGGAACCTCACCAGCCGGGCAGTATCCTCCGGAGTTCCCAGGCGCCCGGCCGGCGTTGCACCTTTGACCCACCCGCGGGTGGCATCGTCCATCCAGCCAGTGTCGATCGGTCCCGGATTAATCACATTTGCCCGCACTCCCCGATCACCGAGTTCAACGCCGGCAGCAGTGACAATCCGGTCCAATGCTCCCTTACTGGCACCGTACGGCACATTGTGCACGGTGTGATCGCTGGTCAGGGCCACAATCCGTCCGCCTGCCTCACCTGGCATGGCAGGCGGAAGTTGCTCCGCGAAGGCCTTGATCAGCAGCCAGGCAGCGCGCGCATTCACCGCAAAATGACGATCCCAACTCTCCAGGGAAGTGGTGGGGATGGAACTATCCACTGATTCGCAATGGGAGATCACCAGGCCACGCACCGGCCCAAGACCGCGGGCTGCAGCGATCAGTTCCCGGCGCCTGCCCACTCCTGTTACAAGAGCAACTTTCGAAGACTCAGCCACCCTCAGACTCTATGCGGGGACGTCGACGAGTCATACCCTGAAGCTGTTCAACAGCGTGAAGACGCGAAAAGAGGCCGGCCATGGCACGGGATCCACAACCCACGATGGAGCAGCTTAATATCCTCGTCGGTAGCTGGGAAACATCAGTTCCGGGCAAGGATGTGCCCGGCCGGACCACCTTTGAATGGTTGGAGAGTGGAGGCTTCCTCATTCAGCGTTCCACGGTCCAGCGGCCGGAGTATCCCAATGCGGTCAGCGTCATCGGAGCCACGGGCTCGGATGGAGCCTTCCAACAGCATTACTTTGACTCCCGGGGCGTCGCAAGGATCTACGACATGACGCTCAAGGACAAGGTGTGGACCTTGTTCCGGGACGGGCCCGACTGGCCCCAACGCTTTGTCGGCCACTTCTCCGAGGACGGCAACACCATCACGGCCCGGTTGGAACGCGGCAGCTACCCGGGCGGGCCGCTGGAACACGACTTTGACATGATCTACACCCGCATTCCCTAGTGCACTCGGAATCCACTGTCACCGCCTCATTTACAGATCCCCTGCCCGGTGGGAACATAAGCCCCATAGTCCGCGGAGGCATCGCCCGGCCAGGCCCGGCGCCGTCAGCTGCAGCTATGTAGTCAGCTTTCCTCTGAGAGGAACGGCCATGGGTCCTCTGGGGACCGGGAACAGTGGGGATGCGGGGCCCGACCCCGTTTCTGATCAGGCACGCCGCGGCGATGGCATCGAAAAGGTCGACGCCGTGGTGGTGGGCTCCGGCTTTGGCGGTTCCGTTGCGGCGCTTCGACTGGCCGAGGCCGGGCAGTCCGTGGTGCTCATGGAACGCGGAAAACCGTACCCGCCGGGCAGCTTCGCGCGCTCGCCCTCGGAGATGGGCCGCAACTTCTGGGACCCGGACCGGGGCCTGTACGGTCTCTTTGACGCCTGGACGTTCCGCGGCACCGAGGGTCTGGTGTCCAGCGGCTTGGGCGGTGGTTCGCTGATCTATGCCAACGTCCTCCTGCGCAAAGACGAAAAGTGGTTCGTCAACGAATCCCCCATCCCCGGCGGCGGCTATGAGAACTGGCCCTTCACCCGAACAGACCTCGATCCCTATTACGATGCCGCCGAAGCCATGCTCCAGCCTGTCCCGTACCCCTATAAGGACACCGCGAAGACCATGGCCATGGAGAAGTCCGCCGCGAACCTGGGACTGTCCATCACCAGACCCCCTATAGCCGTGACGTTCTCGGCAGCGCCTGGGACCGAACCGCGGACCAACCACGCACTGCCGATGCCCGGCTACGGCAGTATCCATGGACCCGCCACGGTGCGCACCACCTGCACGCTCAGCGGTGAATGCGACATCGGGTGCAACGCCGGCGCCAAGAACACCTTGGACCACAACTACATCTCTGCGGCGGCCTTCAACGGAGCCGACGTCCGGACCTTCCACGATGTCCGCGGGATCCGTCCGTTGGACCCGGGTACGCAGGGCGGGGGTTATGAAGTCCGCTATGTGGTGCATCATCCGGATGATGATGGCGGGCTCCTCACCGAACGCATCATCCATTGCCGCCGGCTCATCCTGGGTGCCGGCACGTTCGGCACCAACTTCCTCCTGCTCCGCAACCGGGGTTCCCTCCCCGCACTCAGCGACGCCCTGGGCACCCGTTTCAGCGGAAACGGGGACCTTCTAACGTTCATCATGGGTGCAAAGACACCCCCGGCCAACGGCTCACGGCCCGGCGTGCGGAACCTGGCCGGCAGCCGGGGTCCGGTGATCACCACGGCCATCAGGGTCCCGGATTCACACGACGACGACGGCGATGGCCGCGGCTACTACGTGGAGGACGCAGGGTATCCGGCCTTCATGAACTGGCTCATCGAGACAGCCCAGCTGGGCACCACCATCAAGCGGACCGCCAAGGTGGCCGGGCAGCTCTTCAAGGACAGGCTGTTCGACGCCGGCCGGTCCAACGTTTCCGCCGACCTCGCCGCAGCGTTGGGCGACGGCCGTTTGTCCTCCAGTTCGGTGCCGCTGCTGGGAATGGGCAGGGACGTTCCGGACGGCGTCATGACCCTTCGCGACGGGAGGCTGGCCATCGCCTGGACCATGGCAACGTCCAAGGAGTACTTCGGCCGCGTCCGCGAAACCATGGAGTCCATTTCCAAAGACCTGGACGGGGACTTCATCGACAACCCCCTCTGGTGGGCCAAACGCGTCATCACGGTCCACCCGATCGGAGGAGCACCCTCCGGGCGGCATCCGGGCGAGGCGGTCTGTGACTCCTATGGCGAGGTCTTCGGGTATCCCGGATTATTCGTGGTGGATGGAGCCGCGATGCCGGGCCCCGTGGGCGCCAACCCGTCCCTGACCATCGCAGCGTTTGCCGAACGCACCTGCGCCCACATCCTCGGGAACGCAGGGGAACCCGGCCGCCGGGGCATCCGCCCGGCAGATGCGGCAGGCTCCGGCGGGGCCAGCGAAGAGGCGGCCGCCCAGCGGGAGGCAGCAGGCGCCGTCGTCGACGTCGCCGCGTTGGCTCCGCGCGCGTTGGCGCCGGACGCCACCAAAGGCAAGGCCGCACCGGAGGAAAAACCTGCGAGCGCCGCAGCTGAAGACTCCGCGGTTCCCCAAGTGCGCAGCCGCGGACTGGGCAGTCGCGGCGCTGCAGGCGTAAGCGGTAAGGAGGCCACGTCCGTCCGATTCACCGAGCAGATGCACGGCTGGTTCAGTCCTGGTGTCACCGATCCGGAGAAGGGGCGGAGCCTGGGCCGGGACCGGGGCAGGAAGATCATGTTCGAGCTGACCATCGTTGCAGAAGATATTGAGGCGTTCGCGTCCGATCCGGCTCATCCGGCCACAGCTGAGGGCTATGTGTTGGCGGACTATTTCGGCGGCCGGATGCCCGTGGAGCGGGGCTGGTTCAATCTGTTCGTCCAGGACACCTCCGACGACGGCGCACCGGCCAGGCGCATGTTGTACCGGTTGTGGCTGCGGGACCCGGGCGGAACACCGTTCACGTTCACCGGACACAAACTGATCCACAACGAGGCGGGTTTGGACCTCTGGGCGGACACCACCACCTTGTACGCCACCGTGCTGCGGGGCCATGTTCCTCCGGACAGCGAGGGTACTGAACCGGCCGCCGGTGTCGCCAGCGGCACTGGCAACGACGGCGTCGTTGGCGCGGGCATCCTCTACATCCGTCCTCTGGACTTCGCCAGGCAACTCACCACGTTCCGTGCCAAGGGAGCGGCGCCTGCGGCAGGTTTGGTGACCTTCGGGAAGCTGTTCGGCGGCGAACTGTGGCAGGTCTACGGCCGGGGCCTGAGACGGGTCCCGTTCCCCGCCAAGCCGAAGAAATGAAAAGCCGGGAGCTCGCCAAGCACTACGCTGTCCTGGGCTTCACGCCCCAGACGGCGGTTCGTTGGCTCTCGCCCATGTCCTTGGCCCGGACCGCGTTGAAGGTGGCTGCGGCTACAGTCTTTGCCGACTTTGGCGACAAGCGCGAGCTCGAGGGCAGTTTTCCCGCGGACCCACTGCGTTTGGACAAGCTGCCTGTTCCTGGCCAACCGGCCCAGCCCGCTGTCACCAGCCGGGGCCTTCCAGCGCCTGCTGATCTTCAAAAGGAGCGTGCCTCAGCGCCGACAACAACGGAGATGTGGCTCGACTTTGCCGCTGACCTCGGCGACGGATTCGATGCCACCTACACTGTGGCGTCCTTGCTGGCCCAGGACTCGCTCAGGGTGGACGGGCGGGAACTTCCCCGGGGCAACGTGCTGGTCCTGGGCGGGGATGAAGTCTATCCGGTGGCGTCCCCGTCAGCGTACGAGAATCGGATGGTGGGTCCGTACCGGACGGCCTTCCCACCTGCGTTGCGAGGCCCGCTCAGCGCGCCAAGAAGCTCCGAAGGTGCGCAAAGCGGGCCCCACAACATGCCTCCGGTCATGCTCGCCCTCCCCGGAAACCATGACTGGTACGACGGCCTCACCTCTTTCATCCGCGTATTTACCAGGCAGCGGAGCATCGGAAGCTGGCGGACCATCCAAACCCGGAGCTACTTTGCCCTCCGACTCACGGGAACCTCTCCCGGTCCGGGCCGGAACGGCACCCCCGGCTGGTGGTTGCTGGGCCTGGACAGCCAACTCGGGCAATACATTGACGAGCCACAGCTGGACTACTTCTACCGGAACGTCACCCTGCACCTGGTCCCCGGTGACGCGATCATCCTCTGCGTCGCCGCCCCGTTCTGGGTTGATGCTGCTGAACCCGGCTGGGGCGGGTTCCGGCAGGTGGATTTCTTTGAACAGGACTACCTGCGCCGCCGCTTCAACCCTGAATCCGGCCTGTTCGAGGCCACCGGCGCCAACGTCAGGCTCTGGCTCACCGGAGACCTGCACCATTACTCCCGCTACGAGGACTCCCCTCCTCCGGATCCCTCCGGCAACCAGGACGGGATCCCGGATCCCGGCAGGACCCAGATGATCACCTGCGGGCTGGGCGGCGCTTACCTCTCCGACACCCACGACCTCCCCGAACACCTCACCCTGCCCGGCCCGGCCGTGACCGGTGAATCCTCCAGCGTGCGCAACCCCCACCAGACCGGAACACAACAAAAGGGCACACCCCGCACCTTCACCCGAGCGCCCACAACGTTTCCCGGCCAAGGGGACTCCCGTCTGCTCGGGCCGCAACTGGCGAACCCCTTCTCCCCGTGCTGGCTCCCCATCCGCAACCCTGGCTTCGGCCTGTCGCTGGGCATAGTGCATGTGGTGGCTGCCTTAACGCTGTGGACAGTATTCAGCGCCTTCCGCGGGGAAGGATTCGTGGACAGCCTGCGCAGCCTGGCCCGCGGCAACACACTGGTAGTGGTGCTCTTCCTGATCTTTGCGGTGCCCCTCCTCCTGGCCGTTGGGTCCCTGCTCGCGCGCTGGTTGGGAGTGGCCACAGCGGGCATCGTCGTTTTCGTCCGCGGCGCACTGTACCAACTCTCCGCGCTCGCGGTCAGTGCCGCCGTCGTGATCCTTATTCCCTGGCCGGAAGGGTGGCCGGACGTCCTGATCCTGCTGCTGTCGATTGCCCTGGTGCACTTGGGCGGCTGGGCGCTGGGCAGCGAGGCCTTCGCCCTGTACATCCTGGCGACACCCAGCGGAGAGGTGGCCTCCTGGAAAATGTCCGGCCAATCGATCGAGGACCACAAGGGCTTCCTCCGCCTTCACCTCGCTGCCGATAACAACCTCACCGTCTACCCGCTGATGGTGGACACCATCTGCCGCGATTGGCAGTTGGCACCGGACGACGACGGCGCGCGGCTTGTTCCGGTGCCCGGCCTGCCGTCCGTGCGGCTGCTTGAAGAACCCATCACCATCGCAGGGAAGGGAAGCACCCCATGATGATCACCCGTGCCGAGCACAGGACCGAGGTCATCCCGATCCGTGCCCGGGACAACACACCGCTGAGCCTGGTCCACGTCACCTCACCTGTTGAAGCGGACAAAGGGCCGGTGATCCTGGTTCACGGCTCCGGCGTCCGGGCCGAACTGTTCAGGCCGCCGGTCGGTACCACCATTGTTGATGTCCTCCTCGAGGACGGGTGGGATGTCTGGATGCTGAATTGGCGTGCATCGATCGACCTTGATCCTCTGTCATGGACGCTGGCCGATGCCGCCGTGCACGACCATCCAGCCGCCGTCGAGCACATCCTGGACGCTACCGGCGCGCAGAGCTTGAAAGCCGTCATCCACTGCCAGGGGTCCACGTCCTTCACGATGTCGGCCGTGGCGGGACTGCTGCCGCAGGTGGACACCATCGTGTCCAACGCAGTATCCCTGCACCCGGTAGTACCGGCGTTCTCGCGGCTAAAAATCGATTACCTCACGCCAGTGGTCAAAGCCTTCACGCCATACCTGTCTCCGGCGTGGGGCTACAAGTCCCAAGGCTATTTCACACGGGCCATCCGTGGCCTGGTCAAAGCCACCCACCATGAATGCGACAACACGGTCTGCAAGATGGTCAGCTTCACCTACGGCAGCGGTCGTCCCGCCCTCTGGTCCCATGAAAACCTCGACGACGCCACCCACCAATGGCTCACCGGTGAGTTTGCGGAAGTACCCGTGACATTCTTCGAAGAAATGGGCCGCAGCATCAAGGCCGGGCACATGGTGGCGGCCGGGGACCATCCTGAATTGCCGGACAACCTGGTGGCCGACGCCCCGCAGACCGATGCGAGGTTCGCCTTCATCGCCGGCCTGGACAACCGATGCTTCCTTCCCGAAAGCCAGCAACGCACCTACGAATTCTTCCAAAAGCACCGCCCCGGGAAGGACTCCCTCCACCTCATCCCCGGCTACGGCCACCTGGACGTCTTCTTCGGCGAGCATGCCTGGCAGGACACCTTCCCCATCATCATCGACGAACTGAATCGAACCCCAGTACTGACCACAGCCCAGGAGCCGAAGCCATGAAAAACCTCACCGAACTGGCCACACCTTTGCTCAAGCTCCTGCCCTCCCCCGTTCCGCGGAGACAGGAACGCCTGCGCGGGCAGCATGCCTTCGCGGACGGCATCAAATACCTCATGCCCGTCAATTCCGATGACTCGCCCGTGTTAATGGCAGCGTTCCCCATCAACAAGCGCGCAGCCGCCGCCGCACTCCCCGGTTCGGAAATGCGGCCCTTCGTCCTGGGCGGCAAGGGGCTGCTGGTGGTGACAGTGGTCAACTACAAATCCACCGACATCGGCAAATACATCGAGTACTCCCTTGCCATCGCCATCACCCACGGAAGCAGGCCCGCCCCGCCCATCCTTCCCCTGATGTTCCAAAAAACCTTCAAACTCGGCCAGTTCGTAGTTGACCTGCCCGTCAGTTCAGAAGTTTCCGTCAAAGGGGGCAAGGGAATCTGGGGCATGCCCAAGCACCAGGCCAACCTGGACTTCGTGGTTACCGACACCACCGTCTCAGCCCAATACGACAAAGACGGCCGTTTGGGTTGCTACATCGAAATCCAACGGCCCGAACCCCTGAACCTGCCCCTCAAATTGGCGGCCTCCAACTACTGCGTCTTCCGGAACATGCTCTGGAAATCGGACATCTACTTCGAAGCCACAGGAGACATCGCCCTCGGCGCCCAGGCCAAGGCGCGGCTCGTCCTCGGTGACGCGCCCGGCGTCGAACCCTTGAAAAACCTGCAAGTAGAGAGCAAACCGGTGTTCACCGCCTGGCTGCCCCAAGCCCACGGAGTCCTGGATGACCACTACGAAGCGTGGTTCCTCACCGCTCCCACCCCACTGGAGGCTGTAGCCCTTCGTGGCGGGGACATGATGGACAGTGTGGTGGAGCTGGGCCAAGGGCAGGAATGGTTGACGCCGCCGGACCGGAGCCGGGTCCCCGGCGCCGTTCCAAGCCCGGCGCCCCACGGTGGTGCCCGGTGAACTGGCTACTGCTCCTGAATGCCCTCTACTTCCTCTTCGGTGCCACCATGTACGTGGGCACCATGTGGGTCCTCAAATTTTTCCTCTACCCCACCTGGGAATCGTTGGCCCGCGATAACGTGGACATGCACTTCGGCATCCCCACCCGGGCGGCCACCAAGTTCTTCACCATCGTGGTGCCCGTCATGTTCATCTCCGGCGGCATCCTGGTCTGGTCCGAGTGGGGCACTATCCGCGTCATCCCCGCCGCCATCTGCCTGCTGGGAATCATCGTCCTGACCTGGGTGGGGCAAGGGATCATCATCCCCATCAACGTCCGGATACGCGGCGGCGACTTCGCTGACGACACCGAACTGAGGTCATTGCTCAAACGCTGGATGATGCTCAACGACATCCGCTTCTACGTCTCCACCCTGACCTGGGCCGCCATGGTGTGGCTCCTGGTAGACCGCGGCCGGCTACTGGAGTCATACGCGTGAGCGCCCACCAGCCCACCCAATCCGGGCGTCCGGCACCATCCCGGAAAACACACCCGCCGGGCACCCTCGCCTGGGCCCTCGCCGATCCCCTCCGTGCGGTCCTGGCAGCTATTGCCATCATCACCGTCCTGACCGGAGCCGTGCAGGTCCCTTTCGGCGGGCAAGTCCTCCAACTCATCGGCGCGGACTCCACCCCCGAAACCCGCCAACTCTTCGGCACTGTGGGCATGTTCATGGTGGTAGTGGGAGGACTCCTCCTCCATACCCTGCTCAACGACGTACCCTCCCCCGAAGTGGTGCTGTGGTCCGGTCTGCAGAAAACAGGAGCCTTCGGGGCGGTGGGCATCGGCGTCCTCAACGGCGTCTTCGCCCCCGTTGCCCTGCTGGTTGCCTTCTTTGACCTTGCAACCGGGATACTGCTCTTCATCTATTGGCGCCGGATCAGCGCAGCACCAGCCAACATCGGGCTGACAGGGTGAAACACACCACAAAGCGCTCACTGGTCCTCGCCGGCGGCGGCATGCGGGTGGCCTGGCAGGCCGGCGTAGTGAAAGCGCTCACGGAGGAAGGCCTGGAATTCCAGCACGTCGATGGCACCTCCGGCGGGATCCTCACGGCCGGCATGATGCTCTCCGGCGTTTCACCGGATGAGATGTGCACCCGCTGGTCAGGCGTTGACGTCAAGGACTTCGGATCGGCTTTGCCTTTGGGCGACTACCTCAAGGGCCCTTGGTCGTTACCCGCCGTGGGCGACGCCGACGGTATCCTCGGCAAAGTCTTCCCCGCCTTGGGCATCCACGACGCCACCATCCGTGCCCGGGCAACCCAACCGGACGCCGTCGAGGGTTCCTTCAACGTGGTGGAGTTCACCGAGAAGCGCTGCCACGCGATCGACGCAGCGGACATTGACGCCGGGCTCATGGCTGCAGGCATGTCACTTCCGATTTTCCTGACCCCGTTGCGTCGGGACGGAAAGGTGTGGACCGACGCCGTCTGGATCAGGGATGCCAACGTGGCCGAAGCCCTGCGGCGTGGTGCAGAGGAAGTATGGCTGATCTGGTGCATCGGTAACACGCCGTATTGGGGCGACGGGCCGTTGGAACAGTACGTGCACATGATCGAGATGAGTGCCATGGGCGCCCTCCTGGCTGATTTCGATGCTGCCGAGGCCGCTGGGCGGAAGTTTGTGCTCCATGTGGTCCGTCCCCGGCACCCCCTTCCCTTGGATCCGGAGTTCTATCTGGGCAGGATCGACGCCGATACCCTGATCGGCATGGGTTACAGGGACGCCCGGGCCTACTTGGACACCATGCGGCCGGCCGGTTTGGCCAAGGACGCCGGCTGCACGGCGATGACCGAGCCGGCGCCAGGAGTCCGCTTCAACGACACGCTCCGGGGCACGCTGGAGGGCTTGCCAGTAACTTTCAAGGCCACAGTGGTTTCTCCCTCCGATCCCCATGACGAAGCTCCACAGCTCAGTGGCTATCTGGAACACTCCAGCTTCGGGCGGGCCTTTTTGGCCGGTGGGCGGCTGGAGACCCGCGGTGACGACGTCACCTACCGCGCCCGGATAAGGGTGGACGGCGGATGGCAGAACCTCGCGGTGACACGCACCCTTAGGGATGATCCGGGGCCGGATGCTTGGGCAGATTCCCGGCGCGCCCGGCTTGAAGTGGGTGGGTTGATTGCCGATCTGACCATGAGCCTGGGCGATGCCGCCGGACTCCTGGCCTCCGTTGAACCCGTGGGCGCCCACGGAATCGTGGACCGCGCAGGGGCGGCGGCGGGTTTCGCGGGCAGAGGTTTCCGCGAACTGCTGCGCCGGTATTGAAGGCGCCCGCCGGCTCAATGTGACGCACGTTATTACCGGCCGGTAAACAGCGCGCTACGGATACGCCAAAGATGGCAACAGCGGGGAAACACCCGCGAAAAACCAGCCCCCTACGCTGAAGATCAACAGCACGTCATTTGAGCGAAAGGGCCAAACATGTCCGCCACCCCGTCCGCACCTTCCCTCCACATCGTCATCGCAGGCGCAGGCCCCGCGGCTCAGGCTTTGGTGCGCCGGCTTGCGGGACGGACAGACTCCCGGCAGCGTGCCTTCGAGGGAACCATCACCGTCCTCAGCAATCGCGACGAGTGCCCCGACGCCTTGCTGGAACTGGCAGAACTCCCCCAGGTTTCGATCCGCTTCGGGCAGCCGGCCAGTTTCATCGACTCCGACGCCAATATCGTCACCACGGTGGACGGCTTGGAGTTCTCCTATGACCAGCTGGTTATCGCCACCGGCTCGGCGCCTTCCCTCCCGCCGGTAGCAGGAGCCGAATCCGGCCTGAGCTATTCCACCATCGATGACGCCGCCACCATCGGTGAAGCCGTCAAGGACGTCACCAACACGGTGGGTCGTCGACCCCTCGGAATTCTGGTGGGCAACGGGCCCGCCGCCGGACAAGCAGAAGCCGTGCTCCGGGCCCGGGGGGTGCGTCCCGTGCGGACCACCCTTCGCCCCGCTGCTATCGTTGCCGACCCCGCCCCCGTTGCTGCAGTCGATTCCACACCAGGTGTGCCGGGCTCCAAGCTGCCGGCCACTGGCATTGTGTTCGAGGACGGCAGCAGCATGAAGGGCGACCTCGTGGTCATTGCCGAGGAACGCACCGCCCGTAACGACCTCGCCGAGAGCGCCGGTTTGTTGGTTGCCTCCGACGGCGGCATTTCCGTGGGGCGCGACCTCGCCACCACCGTCCCGGGCATCTGGGCGATCGGCGACGCGGCCTCCTGCGATGGTCTTCGCCTTGGTTTGCTCCTCTCCGCCGAGTCTTCTGCGATGTTGTGCGCTTCCGGGATGTTGTTGGGCACGCGGGGAACTGAGGATCAGCAAGTCCCGATGGCGGCGTGATCCACTCAGCCCGGCACGGATGCATGGGTTCCATACCGGCACTCTTCCAGAGGCACAGGGATAAGCATCAGGCCCCGCTTTGGCTATGTGGACAAGCCCCAATGGTCTGCAACCCATGTGGCAAGATGGTCCTTTGACGGGCAGTGACAACCCTGCGGCCACCGGGCCGGCCACGCCCGGCACGGAAGGATCCCATGAGCAACCAAGCGGTCGCCCCGGCGAACATCGCCTCCTACATCGACCACACCCTGTTGAAGCCGGAGGCCAGCGAAGCAGACGTCCTCAAGGTCTGCGCCGAAGCCATCGAATACCGGTTCAAGTCCGTCTGCGTGAACCCGGTCTGGGTCAAAACGGTCACCAAGGCCCTCAAAGGTTCCGGTGTGCTGACGTGTTCGGTCATCGGATTCCCGCTGGGCGCCACGCCCAGCGACGTCAAGTCATTCGAAGCCCGCGGAGCAGTCCTCGATGGCGCTGACGAAATCGATATGGTCATCAATATGGCCTCCGCCCGGGCCAATGACAAAGGTGCGCTGGTGGACGACATCAGGGCCGTGGCCGAAACGGTCCACGCCGGTGAAGCCATCCTGAAGGTCATTATCGAGACATCCATGTTGGACGACGAGCAGAAGGTCATCGCCTGCCAAGCAGCTGTGGAGGCAGGGGCTGACTTCGTGAAGACCTCCACCGGATTCAACGGTGGAGGGGCAACCGTGGAAGACGTCGCCTTGATGCGCAAGACCGTGGGACCGGACCTGGGCGTCAAAGCCTCAGGTGGAGTGCGTTCCCTCGCCGATGCACAGGCTATGATTGCTGCTGGTGCAACACGTATCGGAGCGAGTTCCGGAATTGCCGTCGTCAAGGGTGAGCAGGGTTCATCCGCCTACTAAAGGCTTCCAGGACCACCAGAGATTTTGAGCCCCGCGGGGCCGAGGAGGAACGAATGTCCAAGAACACAACAAGCGCCCCCATCGAGCGCGAGAACAACCTGGTCCAGAGCATTGTCCTGTTCCTGGTCATGATTGTGCTCTTCCTGGGCGCCATCTACTCGCTGTCCTTCCTCAGCCTGGACAACCCGTGGCCGATGGCCGTTTGCCTGGGCCTGTTCGCCCTGGCGTTCTGGATCCCGCAGACCATTCTTGGCCGCTCGGACTCCGCGGGCGAAAACTAAACGTTAGATGCAGGAAAGCGGCCCGGGCGGGATGCCCGGGCCGCTTTCTTTTAAGCCTCGAAACTACTCCATCGCAACACGCCGTCACGGCATCTGCACCACACCGCCCAGTGCTGCCAGAACGCCGGGCCAGTGCTGTTGCGCCAGGGTCCACGCGGCGGCTCCCATGCCCACCATGGCGTAGCCGCTCACGGGTATCAGGACCAACCATTCGCGCCGGGAACCCGCCCGCCCCAGCAACGGGATGGAGAAGGCTCCGTTCGGCCGCCAGATTCCCCGAATCAGGGATTTGCGCAGGAATTTAGGCGGCTTGATGACAATGGGCCATAAGAGTGGCACCCCGCCCACCGTGATCATGTCCCCCACGATGTGCACCACCACGCCCGTGAGCATGGACAGCGGCAACCAACCCCATTGGTCCGGCGCAAACCAAGTGACCAGGCCGGCCATCACCAAGGCGAACAGCCAGTTGGTAATCCACCCGGATTTCGGGAACAGGTTCAATGCTTTGGCCGCTAGGTTGATCATGAACATGCACAGCAGCCCGGCACCGATGGAAAGCTTGCCTACCGGGGTGACCATCTGGAACTGGGCCGCCATGGCTGCGAGCACCACAAATGCGGAGGCACCCAACAAAGAGTGCGTTCCCTGCCGGTGCCCTCCACTGGCTTTTTCGATCCCCACCGCAATCACGTTGGACAGCGGCGGCAGGGAATTGGCGATGGTGCTGTGGCGGTGGTCCCAGTCGACCACCAAAGCAGTTCCCGCCGTCGCCATGGCGCCGATCAGGATCCCGGTGGAATCCAAGGGGTACCAACCCAGTGCGTAGGGGCCGGTCGAGGCAATAGCTATCCACGCCGCGGCTCCCGACGCGGCGTGATGTCCTCCCATCATGGAAGTTAGCCCGCCTTTACAGGTACTTCAGCGAAGATCGCTTCAATAACGTTGTTGGCCCATTGCAAAATCTCGGCATCCTGAAGGTCGCGTCCACCGATTTTGGCTGTCTTGGGCTTGGGAATCAGCACGGCATCCAGCGCGGGTTTCACCTGGGAGCCCGGGTACATGCGGTTCAGGCGCATGGTTTTGGACTCCGGCAGTTGGGCCGGCGAGAACCGGATGAAGTTGCCTTGGAGCGCGACGTCGGACAGGCCGGCTTCGCGGGCACCCACCCGGAAGCGGGCCACGGCGATGAGGTTCTGGGCTGGCAGCGGCGGCCCGCCGTAACGGTCCACCAGTTCGGCCAGGACCTCGTCGATGGCCTCGTAGGTGATGGCAGCGGCCAGCTTTCGGTAGGCTTCCAGGCGCAGCCTTTCCCCGGGCACGTAGTCGTGCGGAAGGTGGGCGTTGACGGGGAGCTCGATCTTCATCTCGGCGGCCTTCTCTTCGGCCTCCCCGCGATATTCGGCCACAGCCTCGCCCACCAGGCGAATGTAGAGGTCGAAGCCCACGCCTTGGATGTGGCCCGACTGTTCACCGCCCAACAGGTTTCCCGCACCACGAATCTCAAGGTCCTTCATGGCCAGCTGCATGCCGGCACCGAGTTCATTGTGCGCCGCCACTGCCTTCAGGCGCTCCAGGGCTACCTCGCCCAGTGGCTTTTCGGAGGGGTAAAGGAAGTAGGCGTACGCCCGTTCACGTCCACGGCCAACACGTCCGCGGAGCTGGTGGAGCTGCGAGAGCCCGTACTTGTCTGCGCCATCCACAATCAAGGTGTTGGCATTGGAGATATCCAGGCCGGTTTCGATGATGGTGGTGCAGACCAGGACGTCGAACCGCTTCTCCCAGAAGTCCACAATGATTTTCTCAAGGCGGCTCTCGGACATCTGCCCGTGAGCTACTTCAACGCGGGCTTCGGGGACGAGCTCACGGATCTGGGCGGCGATGCGCTCAATGGACGAAACCCGGTTGTGAACAAAGAACACCTGGCCTTCGCGCATGAGTTCGCGTCGGATCGCGGCGGACGTCTGCTTGTTCGTGTAGGGGCCCACATAGGTCAGTACGGGGTGGCGCTCCTCCGGGGGCGTGGCCAGGGTAGACGTTTCCCGAATACCTGTCAGCGACATTTCCAGGGTTCGCGGAATCGGTGTGGCACTCATGGCCAGCACATCCACGTTGGTGCGCATCTTTTTGAGCGCCTCCTTGTGCTCCACACCGAAGCGCTGCTCTTCATCGACGATCACCAGCCCGAGGTCCTTGAACTCGAAGTCCTTGGACAGGAGCCGATGCGTACCGATCACCACATCCACGGCGCCGCTCTTGACGCCCTCGGCCGTTTCCTTGGCTTCCTTGCTGCTCTGGAACCGGGAGAGCGGCTTCACCCGCAGGGGGAACCCGGAGAAGCGTTCGGTGAAGGTTTCGTAGTGCTGCTGGGCCAACAACGTAGTGGGCACCAGGACAGCCACTTGCTTGCCGTCCTGGACGGCTTTGAACGCTGCGCGGACGGCGATCTCCGTCTTGCCGTAGCCCACATCACCGGAGACCAGCCTGTCCATGGGAATTTCGCGTTCCATGTCCGCTTTGACCTCATTGATGGTGGTCAGCTGGTCCGGCGTCTCCACATAAGGGAAGGCTTCTTCAAGTTCGCGCTGCCACGGGGTGTCGGGAGCAAAGGCGTGGCCGCGGGACGCCATGCGGGCCGAATACAGCCGGATCAGCTCTCCGGCGATTTCCTTGACGGCCTTGCGGGCCTTGGACTTGGTGCTGGCCCAGTCGGCACCGCCCATCTTGCTCAGCGCAGGGGTGTCGCCGCCGACGTAGCGGGTCACTTGGTCCAGTTGGTCGGTCGGGACGAAGAGCCGGTCCCCCGGAGCGCCTCGTTTGGACGGCGCGTACTCAAGGACCAGGTACTCGCGCAGGCCGGCATCGGAGGCCGAGGTACCGGTCACCTTCCGCTGGATGAGCTCCACGAACCGGCCGATGCCGTGCTGCTCATGGACCACAAAGTCGCCCGCGTGCAGCTGCAGCGGGTCCACGGCGTTGCGACGCTTGGAGGGCATGCGCCGCATGTCCTTGGTGGAACTTGCCGTGGCACGGCCCAACAAATCGGCTTCAGTCAGCAAGCCCAGTTTCAGGCCGTCCAGGACAAATCCACGCCCGACGGCGGCGGTGGTCACCTCGATGATGCCCGGTTGGGGTTCCTGATCCAGGGACTCCACCCGGGAGCAGGGAATGTCGGAATCATGGAACAACTCGGCCAGGCGTTGCGCGGGCCCGGGACCATCGGTCACCACCACTACCCGCCACTGTTCGCGGACACGGGAGCCAATGAACTCCAGCATCTCCGCTACGTCGCCCTGGTACCCACGCGGCTCGCGGGCCCGCATGTTCAGGACGTCAATGTCCAGGACCAGGTCCTCGTCGGAGGCGAGCGAAGTGATGGACCACCAGGAGACGCCGTGGGCGAGGGCGGCCGACCGGGTGTCGGTCAGGGATCGGAAACTGGCCGCATGCAAGTCCGTGGAGGCCTGCGACGACAGGTCAAGGGGCGCCGCACCGCCGTCGGACGCTGTTGCCCAGGCAGCTTCCAGGAATTCCTCGTTGGTCGCCGCGAGATCGTGCGCGCGGGTGCGGACCTTCTCCGGTTCGATGACAACCGACAGCGAGCCGGCCGGGAGCTGATCCACGAACGGGACCATGGCATCAACCAGCACGGGGGCCAGCGATTCCATGCCTTCAACAGCAATACCGCCGGCAATCTTCTCCAACATGTCCGCCGCTGCGGGCATATCGGCTTTGAGCTTGGCCGCACGGGACATGACGGACGCGGTGATCAGGATTTCCCGGCACGGCGGGGCATGCAGTTCAGTGGGATGGTGGATTCCAGGGGCGGACAGCGAGCGCTGGTCGGCCACGGCGAACCAGCGCATCTGGTCCACTTCGTCACCAAAGAACTCCACGCGGATGGGATGGTCCTCCGTGGGTGGGAAGACGTCAAGGATGCCGCCTCGGACCGCGAACTCGCCGCGGTGGGTCACCATGTCAACGCGGGCATACGCGGCGTCGGACAAGGCCCTGACGACCTCCGTGAAGGAACGTTCCTGTCCCACCTGCAGCGTCACGGGAACCAGGTCCCCCAAGCCGGCCACGAGGGGCTGGACCACGGCGCGAACCGGAGCCACCACAACACGCAAGGGGGCCGTCGTCGAACTTTCAGGGTGGGTCAGGCGGCGCAGGACGGAGAGTCGGCGGCCAACGGTGTCCGAGCGCGGAGAAAGCCGCTCATGCGGAAGGGTCTCCCAACTGGGGAAGGTGGCAACGGACTCCGCGGGGAGGTAGGAAGCGAGCGCGGCCGTGAGGTCCTCGGCTTCGCGGCCGGTTGCGGTGACAGCCAGGACCACGGGAGCGTCGTCGGCACCAGCGTCCGCCAGCGCGTCCGCCATTTCGGCGAGCAACACGGCACGCATCCCTTGGGGAGCACTGATCTGGTAGTCGGCGTTCCGGTCGCGGAAAGACCGCTGCGCCTCCGAGCGGACGCGCGCAAAAGTCTTATCCTCCGCCAGTGCGCGGCGCAGACCGTTGAGGCTCATGACAGAAACTCCTAGGGTGGGTCCAAGGGCAGGCAACACAAATGCCCGGAAATTCAGATGAATGCCGGGTCATTCCAGCCTACCTCTACCCCCAGCCACAGGAGTTCCTTTTGCAGCCTTCGGAAGCTACGCATTCCAATACCCCGCAGGACACCAAGACGGTGCTGGTCACTGGCGCCACCGGCTACATCGGCGGCCGCCTGGTCCCCCGGCTCCTCGAAGCCGGCCATACGGTCAAGGTCCTGGTCCGCACCCCGCAGAAGATCGCCGATGTTCCCTGGCATGACCAGGTGGAGATCATCGAGAACAGCCTCTCGGACGCCGACGGCCTCACCGATGCCCTGGCCGGTGTGGACGTCCTGTATTACCTGGTCCATTCCATGGCGTCCGGCAGCGGATTCGAGGCCAAGGAAGAAGCCATGGCCCGGCTCGTGGCTGGAGCCGCGGCGGAGGCCGGCGTGGACAGGATCGTCTACCTGGGCGGACTGCACCCGGAGAACGAGGAACTGTCCATTCACATGCGTTCCCGCGAAACCGTGGGCAAGGTATTCCTCGACTCCCCGGTGGACGCGATCGTGTTCCAGGCCGGTGTGGTGATCGGTTCGGGGTCGGCGTCGTTCGAGATGATCCGGCACCTCGCCGAAACCCTCCCCGTCATGCCCGCCCCCAGCTGGGTCAACAACAGGGTGGAAGCCATCGCGGTCCGTGATGTCCTGCACTACCTCGTGGCTGCGGCCGCGCTCCCGGAGAAGCTGAACCGTTCCTTTGACATCGGTTCCCGGGACGTCCTGAAGTACAAGCAGATGATGAACGAGTACGCAGTGGAGCGTGGGCTCCCGCGCCGGCTGGTCGTTGCGCTTCCCGTGCCGGCACCGAAGCTCGCCGGTTTGTGGGTGGCCCTGGTGACACCCATCCCCTTGTCCATGTCCCTGCCTTTGGTGCAGTCGCTCCAACATGACGCGGTGTCGCGGGAGCACGACGTCGACCGTTACTTTCCGCAGCCCGACGGCGGCCTGACGCAGTACCGCCGTGCCGTCGCTTTGGCGTTGGGCAAGGAACGGGACGGGCAGGTGGAGACCACTTGGGCCAATGCCGGCATCGACGCCGATCCCCTTCCCAGCGACCCCGACTGGGCAGGCTACAAAGTGTTCCTCGACGAACGAACCTTCCACAGCGAGGCCAGGCCGGAGCATGTCTGGACCATCATCGAGGGCATCGGTGGCAAGAACGGCTGGTACTCCCTGCCCTTGGCCTGGCGGATCCGCGGCTGGCTGGACAAGCTTCAGGGCGGTGCTGGTTTGTTGCGGGGACGCCGGCATCCCAAGACCCTCAACGCCGGCGAGGTAGTGGATTGGTGGCGGGTGGAGGCCATCGACCGCGGGCACCTGCTGCGGTTACGGGCCGAAATGCGGGCCCCGGGCGGGGCCTGGCTGGAGCTGGCAGTGGAGGCCGACGGCGACGGCAGCCTCTACAAACAGCGCGCCATTTTCTTCCCGCGCGGACTGGCCGGTCGGCTCTACTGGCTGGGTGTCTACCCGTTCCACGGTTTCATCTTCCCGTCCATGGCCCGCAACATTTCGGCAGCGGCCATCACCCTCCAGGAGAGCTCGCCCACGTCCACCGGTTCAGGGGTGGCCGGCGGAACCCCGTAGGATGTTGGGAGCTAAAAAGCTTCACCACCACCATTCACGGAGGACCCATGGCCCTGAGCGCATCCACCACCCTGCCGCACAGCGTTGACCGCGTAGCTGCCGTATTTGTTGACGAAGAATTCCTGCGTCACACGAGCGAACTGGTGGGCGGCTCCCTGGAATCGTTCACGATCAACGGCGATCCCGCCGGTGCTTTCAGCACCGTTACCGTCCGCACCCTGCCCACCACGCGCCTGCCGGACATTGCCCGGAAGTTTGTTGGCGAGACCCTCAAGGTCACCCAGACCGAGCAGTGGGAAGCTCCTGCCGCCGATGGCTCGCGTGCCAGCAACATTGCCCTGAAGATCTCGGGTGCGCCCTTGGACGTCACGGCCGTCCAGCGCCTTGTGGCCGACGGCGGCAACACCAGGATCGAGCTTGAGGGCAACGTCTCTTCCTCGGTTCCGTTCCTCGGCGGCAAGATTGCCGACGCCGCGGAACCGATGGTGGGCAAGGCCCTGAACATCCAGTCGCAGCAGGCCCAGGCCTGGCTCGAAAGCCACTAAGCGTGGAGATCCCTGCACTCCTTGCGGTTGTCCTGATCGTTGCCGGCGTGTGGTCCCTGGTTGTGTGGCCGCAGTTCCTCAAGCGCGTCATGAAGGACCCCCGCGCCCGCGACGCCGCCGGCAAGGCCACCAAGTTCCTCACGGTCCACGTTGTGCTGGTCACCATCTCCATGGTGCTGGGACTCGCGACGGCGGCCATTGGGATTGCGGGCCTCGTCGCCTGAGTTTCACCCAACTGAGTCGCAGCAGAGAGCGTTATGAGAGCTGATAACGCGCTCTGCTGCTACTCAGACGGGTAAGATGGACAGTGGTGTGCCGGGAAGTCTGGTCGGCGGAGCCTTTGTGCTCCCCCTCGACCGATTGATTCCCGCAAGTTAAGGAGCCCCCGTGGCCCGGAAACCCCCAGCAACCCCTCAGCAGCCCGGCAGTTCAAGCGCAGTCTTCTCCCGCTCCAGTTATCCCGAGTACCGCCGGATCCTTTCGATCCTGCGCACGGAAACAGTTGGCGGCGCCCTCCTTCTGGCTGCCACCGTGATTGCCCTCGTCTGGGCCAACTCCCCCGCCGCCGATGGCTACTTTGCCCTCCGCGATGTCAAGATCGGCTACGAGCCCTGGCACCTTGAGTTGAGCCTCGGCCACTGGGCCTCGGACGGCCTGCTTGCAGTGTTCTTCTTCCTTGCGGGTCTTGAGCTCAAACGCGAATTCGTAGCCGGCGAGCTCCGCAAACCCGCCAAAGCAGTGGTTCCCGTGGCCGCGGCGGTTGGCGGCGTTGTGGTTCCTGCGGTCATCTTCGTCTTGTTCAACCTGGGTTCACCCGAAACGCTCAAGGGCTGGGCCATTCCCACAGCCACCGATATCGCTTTCGCCCTGGCAGTGCTGGCGGTCATCAATACCCACCTGCCGGCCGCCCTCCGGACCTTCCTGCTGACGTTGGCCGTGGTGGATGACCTCATCGCTATCGGAATCATCGCGTTCTTCTATTCCACCGGACTCCAGCCGCTCATGCTGCTGGCCGCCCTGGTACCTTTGGCCCTCTTCACCTTCCTGGTCCAAAAGCGGATCCGCAGCTGGTACTTGCTCATCCCGCTCGCCTTGGCCACGTGGGGGTTCGTCCACGCTTCCGGGATCCACGCCACGGTGGCCGGAGTGCTGTTGGGCTTCGCCGTTCCGGTCCTTGCCAGCGGCAAGAAGGGCGAGCCGGCCGAGGGTCTGGCCGAGCACTTCGAGCACCGCCTGCGCCCGTTCTCAGCGGGCTTTGCCGTGCCCGTGTTCGCGTTCTTCTCCGCAGGCGTAGCCCTGGGCGGATTCGATGGCATGGGGGCAGCACTCACCGATCCCGTGGCGGTTGGCATCGTGGCAGCGTTGGTGGTGGGTAAGGCCGTGGGCGTCTTCGGCACTACCTTCCTGGTCACCAAGACCACCCGTGCAAGCCTCGATTCCAGCATTGCCTGGATCGACCTCTTCGGGCTGGCGCTTCTGGCCGGCATCGGCTTCACGGTCTCGTTGCTGATCGGCGAACTGAGCTTCGGCTCCGATTCCCCGCACGGCGACCACGCCAAGGTGGCCATCCTGGCAGGTTCGTTGATCTCGGCGCTGCTGGCCGCCGTCGTACTGAGGGCCCGCAACCGGCGTTACCGCCAGGTTCAGGCGGAGGAAGAGCGGGACGACGACGGCGACGGCGTACCTGACGTCTTTGCCCGCGCCTGACGGGCCGGGTTGCCGAGCTGCGGCTGCGGCTGCGGCTGCGGCTGCTGGCAGAGGTTAGGCGGTGGCCTGGTTGAGCGCGTCCTCGGCAGCAACCCAGGAGATCATGGCGCACTTGACCCGGGCCGCATAACGGGCCACGCCTTCAAACGCGGCAGCGTCTCCGAGGACCTCCGGGTCCGCCTGGACTTTCCCGCGGGACCTCAAGACCTCGCGGAAGTTCTCGATCACGGCGTGCATTTCCGCCACGGACATTCCCTCGCCCAGTTCGCTGAGCACTGAGGCCGAGGCCATGGAAATGGAGCAGCCCGCCCCGTCCCAGCTGATCTGCTGGACTGTTCCGTCCGCAACGGCGAGCCGCAGCGTGACTTCATCACCACACACCGGGTTCAGTTGGTGTGATTGGCCGGTGGACGCTCCTTCGGGGGCTGCTGTTTCAGCCAAGCCGCTGCCGTGCCGCTGCTTGGAGTGGTCCAGGATGATCTGTTGGTACAGCTGGTCAAGACTCATGGTGGTTGTTGCCTGTTCGGTGGTTGTAGCCGGTTCGGTGGTTGTAGCCTGCTTCAGAGCTGCCGGCTAGGCCTGAAAGTAGGCCCGAACCCCGGAAACGGCGTCGAGGAAAGCATCTACGTCATCCGTGGTGTTGTAAAGGTAGGTACTCGCACGGGTGGTGGCCGTCAGCCCCAGGCGGCGGTGCAATGGCTGGGCGCAGTGGTGACCGACGCGGACGGCGATGCCGCGATCATCCAGGAACTGACCGACGTCGTGGGCGTGGACACCGGCGACGTCGAACGCGGCCAGACCGATCCGATCGACCCCCGAAGCCGGCCCGACCACCCTGATGCCGTCGATCCCCTCAAGACCTTTTACGAGGCGTTGTCCCAGCGTAGTTTCCCAGGCGTGGATGCGCTCGATGCCGGTCTCGGTGAGGTAGTTCACCGCGGTGGCGAGTGCCACGGCCTGGGAGATGCGCTGGGTACCGGCTTCGAACCGCTGGGGTGCCGGCAGGTACTCAGCGCGCTCCATGGTCACGGTGGTGATCATGGAGCCGCCGGTGAGGAAGGGCGGCAGGACGTCCAGGAGTTCCTGCTTGCCGTAGAGCACCCCGACACCGGTAGGGGCCAGCATCTTGTGGCCGGAAAACACAGCGAAGTCCACGTCCAGTTCCTTGACGTCCACTGCCATGTGGGGCACCGACTGGCAGGCGTCCAGAACCACCAAAGCACCGAACCTGCGGGCGAGCGCCACGAGCTCGGGCACCGGGTTGATGGTGCCAAGGACGTTGGAAGCGTGGGTGAAAGCCAGGAGTTTGGTCCGCTCTCCCACGATCCCGGCTGCGGCGTCGAGCATCAAAGCACCGTCATCAGCGACCGGGATGTACTTGAGGGTGGCGCCTGTCCGGAAGGCCAGTTCCTGCCAAGGGATCAGGTTGGCGTGGTGCTCCATTTCGGTCACCACGATCTCATCGCCCGGACCAATGGCCAGGTCCTTCAGGCGTGAATCCCCGCGGCCTTGCGCAGCCCACAACCCGGCGTTGGAAAGTGCGTAGCTAATGAGGTTGAGTCCCTCGGTGGCATTGGAGGTCCACACGGTTTCCTCATATTGCGCACCAATGAAGTCCGCCACGGTCTGGCGTGCGTCCTCGAAGACATCCGTGGCTTCCACGGCAAGGTGGTGGGCGCCCCGGTGAACCGCGGCGTTGCGTTGCTCGTAGTATTCCTGTTCGGCCTCGATGACGCTGAGCGGATTTTGCGATGTTGCACCGGAATCCAGGTAGATCAGGGCTTTGCCGTTGACCAACTGGTCCAGCACCGGGAAGTCGTTCCGGATCCGCAACACCTCAGCGTTGTCCATGGCAGGCACGGACCGCAGCAGTGAGGCGGGGGTTGATACGGCAGTCAAGGGGCGCTCCTTGGGAATCCTTCAGGGACTCCCCATTATCCCACGGAGGGCTCCACCGGGCGGTGTGCCGTTGAGCACGTCACCCGCCGGCCCTCCCCGGGACCCAACCCAGCGGCGGAACGGCCCCGCTGTCGAAGGCGCTGCGCAGCCGCTCAACCAGGGTCGAGGCACGCCGGCTTGCCGCACTCCGGGTTCGAGCTTCGTAGCCACTGGCCGCACGGGAGAAGCACACGGCCGCGTGGGCGAACAGCCTGTCGGAAGACAAGCTTCTTCCGGCGGCCTCGAGCGTTTTGGGGTCGTTTTCCAGCAGTGCAGAGGCAAAAGCTCCCAGCGCAGTTCCCCCGGCTCCGTGAATTTCCGTGGCAAGTCCGGCCAGGCGCCGCTGAACCACAAGGTCCTCGACGGCGGCGCTGCTTGCGTTGAGCGTCAGGAGGGACACCGCCTCTGCTTCGAGCAACGTGCTGCCCTGGTGGTGGAACTGATCCGCAAGGGCCAACAGCTGGCCTGGCTTCCCGGCGATCTGGTCCTGTGCGGCCGCCAGATATACAGAGCTCAGCTGAGGAAGGAGGCCGGCAGTGTCCTGAATGCCCTGCAGTGCAGCGAAGCTCTGCGCACTGCGCGCCATCGCCTGCACAGGGTTCCCGCACAGCGCCTCTGAGTAGGCCAGCATGGCCGCAGCCAACCCAAGGACTGTCGGAAGGCCGGCGTCGGACAGTTCCGCAAGAACCGGTTCCAAGGTGCCACAGGCCGCGCGGGGAAGCCCTTGACTGAGTTCGGCGTATCCGCGGGCAACGTCCAAGCACACGGCCAAGTACGTGGGGAGCACGAACGCGGACGGACACTCAAGGACTTGGTCCAGGCGGCTCCACGCCAGATTGTTGCGAAGGCAGACGACGTGCCGGAGCAATACTCCAGGCCGGAACATCTCCAAGGCAGGGTCCGCGTCAACGGCCGCCATTGCCGCTGTTGACCTTTCCAACGCCTCCGGGGCAGCTCCGGTGAGCAGGAGACGCTCGGCATCCCCGACGTCCCGCACTACCTGCTTTGAGAATTCGCCGAGGGCCTCCAGCCCGGCCATGGCCTGCGGCCGTCCAGCGGTCCGCGGCTCCATTTCGTCCTGCACACGGCTGGCCTGCGGCTGTTGAGCGGTTCCTGAGCCCGCATCCTTCTGTACCCCGGATGCTGCATCACCGGGAACGGCCCCCAGAAGTTCCAGGGCCAACAGGCGATAGCCGGCATCAGCCTTCACCTCCGGTGTTCCTCCGGCGGCCGCCAGCTCCCGTAGTTCCGGGGCCGCTTCGCGCAGCAGGCCTTCGGCAACCAAGGCCCTCGCCCGGAGGAGTCTCGCCTCGTCCTTCCGCTCCGGGCCGGCCACTGCTGCGGCAGCCCGCTTGGCCAGCTCTGCTGTTGATGGCCTGTCAGCGGCCGGTGCTGTGGCCAGGAGAAGTTCATCCGAGAGGGTCAAGCCGCAGTCAAGGGTCCAGTCCATCCACCGAAGCAGGGTGGGGGCTGATTCCCGTGTGATGGCCGGTTCCTTGACGCCCAGGCGTAGGGCCAGGCTCCTGGGCCGCGGCACGGCCAGGCGGGTGCCTTCGCCGCGCAACCAGGAACTCGTCCTGACCAGCGGCGGCCTCCCCGCCAACAGCCTGATGTGGTGGTTGGCCAAGAGGTGTTCAACGGCGGTCTGGCCAAAATGGTGTTCCACAACATCCAAAGCCACGGGTTCGGCGAGGGCTATGAGCTCCAGCGCGTGCCGTTCCTCTGCCGGCCGGGCGGCATTTTCGGTCTGCACGTGTGCCACCACGCCTGGCCAATCGCAGTGGGCCCGGACATCGATGGTCCAAAAGCCGTCCTTTTGCACCAGCAGTCCTGCACGACGCGCGTCGTTGATGGCAATCGCCAACAGCCCGACGTTGAAACCGCTCATGGCGGCCAAGAGGCTGCTGGCGCGGCGTTGGACCCTGCCACCCAGGACGACCTCAGCCAACGCATGTGCCTCGGTGAAGCTAAAGGGTGGCAGGAAGTACTGTTCCAGGAAGCCGTCTTCCCAAAGTTGGTAGAGATCAGGTGGAAGGGGCCTGCGGCTGTCCGCGGTGGCCACCAAGGTAGCCCCGAACCCAGGGATGAGCTGCAGCAGGACAGCCAGCGAAGCGGGATCGATGTAGTGGATGTCGTCCACCAGCAGCACCAGTGGCGGACGTGCCGCCCGCGCGTGGCGTTTGTTCCGCCGTCGGCCGTTCTGCGGGGTGAACAGGTACTCGGCGGCGCCAAGGGTGCTGGTGAGGGCCCTGAGTACGTTCAGTCCCGGAGGGAGCGTATCTTCGCTGCCGGTATCAGGAGCCGTACCCAAGGCGCCGTAGCTGATGGTTTTGAGCTCGGCCTTGCCCGCGAAGGTTCTGACGTCCATGGATTCCGGGAGGCCGGCTTTGACCGAGAGCAACAAGTGCGTTTTTCCGGATCCCGGGTCTCCTGTTACCACTATCCCGCTGACGGAGGGTGACGGTACTGCCGAAAGGATGATGTCCAGGAGCCTTGCCCGGTCCGGGAGGGATGATGGCCTCAGCCCGACTGTGACGGTGTCTTCGTCCAGCCAGGGGTCCGGCAGCATGCGCACTCCAATAGCAGCAGTCCCATGATCCGGGAGGGTTGATTTCCGCGAAGTGCGGGCTACCTGGCCTAGAAGCCGGCGGCGGCTGGGGGGAGAGTCTCGGTCTCAGAAGACTCTGTCGCCGCCGGCTTCGTCCAGGGCCGGAACACCTCACGGCGTCCGGTGCATCGGCTTGAAGAGACCACCGATGCGGATGATGCGACTTTCGGAATCCCGGTGATGCTTGGGGCTGAACCGTTCTTCCAAGATCAATACTGCCGGGGTGGCGAACGGGGTACACCAGTAGTTGGTACTCGATTAGTCAGGGGCTTTTTCCGGGCCGATACCTTGTTGTACTCAGTCCCTCGGCGGGGTACTACTTGGTTTCGGGACAACACACCGGCCGATTACTCCACTGATTGGCTAAATTTCCCGCAGGCGCGCGGACAAGTGGCGTGAGAGTGCCTGGTGAGTACTGAAGGGGGCTTGCCCTTAATGACCGACAGCAGACCCGAGATCTTCGCGCCGGCGAATGCCCAATTTGGCATAGCTGCGGTACAGGTGGCCCTCAACCGTGCGGACGGAGACCATCAGCTTCTCTGCGATCTGGCGGTCGGTAAGCCCAGAGACTGCCAACGCAACAATGTCCTGCTCACGGCGGGTCAACGGCACTGAGCGGTCTGCTTCAGCGCTGGGGTCATGCATGAGGGCATCACCGAGGCTGGCTTCGCTGACATCGCGGAGCACCGCTGCCTGGCGGGCCTCCGGGCGTTTTCCTTCGGCGTCGAAGGACAGGGCCGCTTTGTCGAAGGCAGCAGCCGCTGGTCCCGGCATCCCGGCCGCCGAAAGAAGGTTACCGGCGTTGACGAAGCCTTGGCCGTCAGCGGCCAGGTGTGCTTCCGCCAAGGAAAGCCAGCCGGCGGACCACGCACCGGACATGGACGCCGTGACGTCCTTGATGGGCTCCATGGCCTGAACATCGCCTAGCTCGGCGCGGAGGACCAGATTCTGTAACAGGACATCTGGATACCGGTGCAGGGGTACGGATTCCGGGAGCTTCCGGAGCATATCCAGCCCCGAGCCCTTGACCATGAATTCCTGGCCGGCCAACGTATAAAGTTCCGCAATGGCCTCCACGTAGGCTCCCCCGGCAGCGACACCGGGCTCCGCTCCATCATGCTCACCAGCCTGTCCTCCACCCCGTTCACTGGCCAGACGCTCGGCGAGCGCGGTATCACCGGCCCTGGCCGCGGCATAGTACGCCAGCGCATTGCCGAGGTTCTTCAGTTGCTGGGGGTCCTTGACCCTCAGTGCCTCGACTGCGGGGGTAACCAGCTCTGCGGCCTGCTCAAGCCGGCCTTGCCGCAGCAGCGACAAACCTTTGAGCGTTTGGATATCGCCACCAAAAACAATCAGCCCCATGGCCGATCGTGCGGAGTAACGTTCAAGGGCAGTTCCGGCGGCAGTCCAGTCCCCCGCTCCCAGCGCGGCCAGGGTGTAGCGGGCCAGCACAAAGTCGCTGAAGTACAGGAGGTCATCAGCTTGCTCGTCCAACAGCACCAATGCCTCACGCCCGGCCTCCAGCGCTTCCAGGGCCCGGCCCTCCACGGTCAGCAGTTCACACTGCATGGCAAGGAGGAAGAGCCGGTTCATGACAAAGTCAGGATCTTCCCCGCTGAGTACTGTCCCAAACCGTTCCAGACCCTCGCGGAGCTCTGCGTAGTGGCCATCGTGGGCAAGCGCTGCCAGTTCCAGTGCCGTGGCATGCCTGGTTACAAGCCCCGTCAGGGGCTCTGACTCCGGCAGGCCTTTGAGGAGGTGCGCTGCCGCGGTCCGGGAGTCGGCCACGATCTCTGATGATGGGTCGCCCTGCGCCGCCCTTGCAGCAGCCCACAGCAACCCTGCTCCCAAGGGGCCGGACGGGTCGGCGTCCAAGTACCCCAGGTCCTCCTCCAACAGCCGCACGGCGTTGCGGAAGTCGCCGTCGTTGTAGCTGACCATGGCCATGACAGCGCGGGCGCGGGGACGCAGTGCCTCGGAGCGGACCTTGCCGGCTGCGGCCACCGCCAAGGGGTTCTGGAGCAGTTTTGCAGCCAGGAAGGCTGCTTCCAGCAGCTGTTCATCCTCGACGTCGGCACCGCAGTCCAACGCCCAGCTCACCAACCGGAGGAGCCCCTCGGCCGTGGGCGGCTCTGCGAGCAGGTGCTGAACCATGCGCTGGCGGATCTGCAGGCTCCGGGCCGGCGAAACGATTTGTCGGAGCGCCTCGCTGTACATGGGGTGCCACATTTTCAGGGGGCTGCCCGGTCCGTTGGTGGAGAGCACCAACCGGCTGTCCATCAAGGCCCGTACGGTCTCCCGGCCAACCTGTGTGTCCAGCACGGCAGCGGGGACGGGTTCTGAGAGGGCAATAACGTACATTGCTTCCCTCTCGGCCTCGCTTGCCCGAAGTACCCTGTTCCGCACAACCCCGGCCAGTCCTTCGCCGCTGCCGGAGAGGGCGCGCGTCAGGAACCAGACACCGTTTCGACGCACCAGGTTTCCGTCTGCCCTCGAGTCATCCAGGAGGCAGCGAAGAAGCAAGGGGTTGCCCTCGGAAACGGAGTGCAGCACATCCGCGGCACTGGCCATGATGGTCCCGCCCAGGGTCCTCTCGGCGAGCTCGGTGACGCCGTCGTGGTCCAAGGGGTGAAGCTCCAGTCGCTCTGCGAGGCCGTCGTACCAGAGCTGAAGCAGTGGCGCGGGCAGGCCGGGGCGTGGTCTGCCCGTGGCGACCAGCCTTGCCCACCCGGCCGTCACCAATTCGGCCAGTATCTGGGTGCTGCCTTCATCGAGATCGTGGGCATCGTCCACAATGAGCAGCAGCCGTGCACCTTCGCCGCCACGGCGTTTTTCGAACTGTGCCCAGAACTCCCGAAGGATTGCCACCGGCGAGGTGGCTTGCTCCACGGGCAGGTCAAGGAGGTAAGGTGCCAGGACTCCGTAGGGGACAGCAGACAAGGCGGGGCTTCCATGGACCCGCATGACCACCATGTCATCTGCCAGGCGGGCTGCAATTTCGGCGGCCAACGCCGTCTTGCCAATGCCGGGGTCCGCCACCAGGAGCACCGCCCCCGCACCTTCCTGACGCAAAATCTTCATGGCCAGATCCAACTCAGGGTCCCGGCCTACAAGGTGCTCAGCCCGCATGGGCGCTCCGCAGTTCTACTCCGCTGCCTGCCTCATAGGAGCCCATTGAGCTCGCCTCGAGACGAAACACCCAACTTTGTGAACACCTGGTACAGATGGCCTTCGACTGTTCGCACAGACACCCCAATATCCATCGCGATTTCACGGTTGCTGACACCCTTCCCGGCGAGTTTAGCAATTTGGCGTTCGCGTTCCGTCAATACCGGCGCGTCGCTCCGTGGCTGGATAGGCAACGTGGACACCGAATGCTCCAGGCGTTCGAGCCTCAACTGCGCCGTCCGGGCAGCAGTTGTCTCGCCTGCGTCCCGGGCAAAGTCCAATGCCATGGCCACGCATCTGGCCTCTACCACCAGCAGGTCCAGTCCCGCCGCCGCATCAGCTGCCTCCAGCATTGACCGCGAACTCCTGTTCAATGCTCCACGGGCAAGGTTGCCGGATATCCGGGCCAGTGGTCCTTGGCGGCGTCCGGCAATGTCCTCAAGCAGCCGGTACTCTTCGTCAGTGCCTTCAACCGTCGCGCCGAAAAGGCAGATGCCGGCAGTGGTTAGCCGCTGCTTTTCTACGTCCGCGTGGACGCGGGCCATGAGTCGCTGCTTGACGTCAGGATCCCCCATCCAACGTCCGGCCATCTCGGCACAGAATTCGGCCACCGATTCGGAAAAGTACGTTCCGGATCCGCGGCAGGTCCTGTACAAGTCCAGGTACCTGCCTGCTTCCACGGAATTGCCCACCTGCGCATAGGCAAAAGCGGTGGCAGCGTAGGCCACCTTGTTCATGTTCATGGCCGGGCGGAGTTCCAGTTGGGCCACCGCGGAACGAAGGGGTTCAATGGCGCTGGCCGGTTTACCGGCGTAGGCGTAGGCAAGGCCGATTCCCAGTTCAGTCAAGGCACCGCGGTACTGGAGCCGCGAGGACCGGGAGGGCGCGCGCCGCATGAGTTCGATGCACTGCCGCCACTGACCGGACAGCAGCAGGACCAGGAAGGCATGCTTGGCGAAGGCTTCTTCCAGCTGGGCAGGCCGCTCGGTATCGGCCAGATGCCGTGAAAGGGTCCGCGCAAGTTCCTGCGCCTCAAGTTCGCGGCCAAGAATACAGCGGGCCTCAACCAGGAAGAATGCTGACCTCAACCAGTGCTCCCGGTCCGCGTCCGGGTCTTTGGTCAGTTCCTCTTCCAGGTCATCGATCATTGAGGCGTACTCGCCCATGTAGGTGTTGTACTCGTAACTGCACAGGTGGAGGCGGTTGAATGCCTTGGCCACCGTTTCAGCCGGAAAGTTGCCGGCCATGGCTGCAATGTTCTCAAGGCCATCGGAAATGACTCCGGGCACCATGCCTGAGCGGCCATCAATCCATGTCATTGCCTGGCATTTTGCGGCGGTTACTTCGGCGAACTCCAACGGGTCCAAGGCCGCAATATGGGACTCTGAGACCTCGTCCAAGGCTTGGGCGGCATGCAGCGGCAGGTCCAGCATGAGGTAGGCCGCAGCCTTCAGCCGCTGTCCGGGGACCCACTCCTCGTCTTTGGGATCCAGGGACAGCGTGCACTGGATGGCAAAGTTGGGATCGTAATTATCCAGTGCCGCGCGCCCGGCAGCCAGTGCATGGGCAGGGGACGGCATTGGCTCGTCATCGCAGGAATGCAACCAAGCCGCATAGCTCAGAAGATCCTGGGCGGCGAGGCCATGCAGCTCAGGTTCCTTGGGCCCATGCAGCATCAGTCGCAGTTCACGCCTGCGGCGGGTGCTGAGCCAGCCCTGGACTACCTCGCCCACGTAGGGGTCGCGGAGGGATACCCAGTGGTCATCACCCCGTTCAACAGTGAGCAGGCCGGAATCCTCCATCTCCACCAGAACTTCGGTGCCAAAGATGGTTGCCAGGTCCATCAGGGTTGCGCGCTGCGCACAGGCCAGGATTTCGACGACGGTCCTGCTGGCCTGCGTTTCGCGCGCCAGTTTGGAACGGACGAAGTCCTCCACCACCGTTGCGCCCTCGAGTTTGATCCGGTCCCGGAGCGTCCAGACGGAATCGTTGAGCACCAGGTTGCCGCTATGCCGCTGCTCTTCCAACAGGGCGTGCAGGAGCATCGGATTTCCGCCCACCGCCGAGTGCAGTGAACCAACCAGCGTCGATGAAACGTAGTGTCCCAGCACTGAGCCCAGTACCTGTTTGGTCTGCTCTTCACTCAGGGTATTGAGGTGGACCTCGCCCAACTCCCCTTCGAGGACCAGGCGATGGAAGTCTGCTGGGAGGTCGCTGGCGCGCTGGACCGTGGCAACTATCTTCGCGGTACCCGTGGCCATGAGATTCAACAAGACCCCCGTACTCATGGGGTCCATGCCGCCGGCGTTGTCCACAATGAGGACGGTGTCCCGGCCGGCTGCTTCCTTCCTGATCAGGTTTGTCACCGCGTGGAGGATGCCCGTGGGCGAACCGACGGCTTCGGAGGGCAGGCGGGCCAGCAGGAAACCCAGGCATCCGTAAGGGGTTTGCCCATTGGCAACGGTGTTCCGCAATTGAAGGCTGTGGACTTTGGGGCCGAGGGACGAGACCACTGCGCGGGCGAGGCCGGACTTGCCGATTCCCCGTTGGCCGGTGAGGACCACGCCAAAGGAGTCCGGTGACTCCAGGAACTTGCCTGCCCTCGACAAATCCTGGCTTCGGGCCAGCAGGGACCAGGTCTGCCTGTCCGTTGGTCCGCCCACAAGATCGGGAGCCGCAGCCCTTGCTGCGCCTCCCCCGCCCTTGTTTAGCAACTCCGCCGACATTCGCATCCTTCGCTACACATCCGCGACAGTCCCCCACCGCTTACCTGCGTACCATGCACACTACCGCCGGGCGCCGACAGTTTGTAGGCCTGAGGGTCCTTCGAACCGTCAGGCTTTCCTCAGGCTTTCCTCAAGATTTGATCAAGCTTTGGCAGGGTGGTGTTTCTGCTGTGCCTGCAACAAGCCCTGGTCCATGAGCAGTTGGACGGCATCAGCGGCTTCATCCAGCAGGAACGGCAGTTCCTGCTTTTCGGCAGTGGCAAAATCCCGGAGGACGTAATCTGCGGTCTCCATTCGCCCTGGCGGCCGCCCGACACCTACGCGTACGCGCAAATAGTCCTTGGTGGCCAGTGCTTTGGAGATGTCACGCAGGCCGTTGTGCCCGCCCTCACCACCGCCGAGTTTTAGCTTGACTGTGTTAAAAGGGATATCGATTTCGTCGTGCACCGCAATGACGTGATCCGGTGAGATATCGAAAAAGTTGCACAGCCCTGCAACGGGTCCGCCGGAGGTATTCATATACGTCATGGGCTTGGCCAGCACCACGCGGGGGCCGCCTATGCCGAGCCGCCCCTCCACTACCTGGGCCCGCGCCTTGTGCACCTTGAACTTTCCGCCCATGCGGGAAGCAAGTTCGTCCAACACCATCTGGCCCACGTTGTGCCGGTTGTTGCTGTACTCACTGCCGGGGTTGCCGAGGCCGACAATCAGCCAAGTGTCACTCATGGTCTCATCCTAGGGAACGTTTAGTTGAATCAGCGGGAGCCTGATGCAGCTTCGAGCAGGGCAAGGAGAAAGGAAAGTGGCCGGGACCCTAAGGTACCCGGCCACTCAACGGCTTGCGCCTGAAGCAGTCAGAAGACTACTCAGCTGCCGGTGCTTCTTCTTCAGCCTCGGAAGCGGTCTCGGCGATGCGGACCACCAGGGTGTCACCTTCGGTGAGGAGGGTGGAACCCTTCGGCAGAACGAGGTCCGAAGCGTGGATGCTCTCGCCGGCCTTGAGGCCTTCGATGCTGACCTCGACGGCGGTGGGAACGTGGGTTGCCTCAGCTTCGAGGGAAACCGTGGTGGCTTCGAGGCTGGCAACAGCACCCGGAGCAACTTCACCGGAGATGTGGATGGCGATGTCGACGGTAACCTTCTCGCCGGCCTTCACGGTCTGGAGGTCAACGTGCTCGATGATCTGCTTTACGGGATCGCGCTGGATGTCCTTGACGAGCGTCAGGTGCTGCTCGCCGTCGACGTCGATCGCCAGCAGGGCGTTGGAAACGCGGACTGCCAGCGTGGTGGCGCGGCCCGGCAGGTTGATGTGGATCGGCTCTGCGCCGTGGCCGTAGATGACAGCCGGGATCTGGCCGGCCATGCGTGCGCGGCGGGCAAAACCCTTGCCGAATTCGGTGCGCAGTTCTGCGGTGAGCTTCTGCTCAGACATGAGTACTCCTTGATTACTGTGGCGCCCGGAAAGTCCGGGCTGGTCTATCAGCAAGGGCGGAGGTCTGGAGACCTTCTACGCCCGGCTGAGATCGGCCGCCGAGCAGCCGTTCCGCCTGTGTTGAAGGAGATGCAGACCCAGTCGATAACGGAGACCCGCAACCCGAATCCACTAAATGCGGACCGGATGTGCTCTCCCTCGCCAAGGTATCCCCGCAAGTTTAGCAGCGGAACTCGTCCAACATGAAAACGGGGACAAAAACGGGCCACCCGCAAGCCCGGAGGCTGCGGATGGCCCGTTCTGGAACGGAGATTCTTATGCCTTGCCGTCGAACAGGCTGGTGACCGAACCGTCGTCGAACACTTCACGGATAGCGCGGGCAATCAGCGGCGCGATCGACAACACCGTCAACGACGGGAAGCGCTTCTCGGCCGGAATGGGCAGCGTGTTGGTGACCACCACTTCACGGGCACCGGAATCCGCAAGGCGCTGCGCGGCGGGATCAGAGAAGACGGCGTGCGTGCAGGCGATGATGACGTCTTTGGCACCGGCGTTCTTCAACACCTGAACGGCGCCGGAGATGGTTCCGCCGGTGTCGATCATGTCATCAATGAGCACACAGGTGCGGCCTTCAACCTGGCCAACAACGGTCTTGGAGACCGCCTGGTTGGGAACAGTGAGGTCCCGGCTCTTGTGAACGAAAGCCAGCGGAGCGCCGCCGAGGCGTTCAGCCCACTGCTCGGCAACACGCACGCGGCCGGTGTCGGGCGAAACAACTGTGATGTTGTCAGCCTCAACCTTGGTGCGGATGTAGTCGGCCAGCAGGGGGATGGCCATCAGGTGGTCAACGGGGCCGTCGAAGAAGCCTTGGATCTGCGAGGTGTGCAGGTCAACGGACATGATGCGGTCCGCACCGGCGGTCTTGTAGAGGTCTGCAACCAAGCGTGCCGAGATGGGCTCGCGGCCGCGGCCCTTCTTGTCCTGGCGGGAGTATGGGTAGAACGGCGAGACCACCGTGATCCTCTTGGCGGAGGCGCGCTTGAGGGAGTCGATCATGATCAACTGCTCCATGAGCCAGTTGTTCAACGGAGCCGGGTGGGCCTGGATCACGAAGGCATCGGTGCCTCGCACGCTCTCGGCCGACCGGACGTAGATTTCCCCATTGGCGAAGTCGTAGGCGTCGATGGGCAGGAGTTCGGTCTCCAGCTCCTTCGCGATTTCCTGCGCCAGCTCCGGATGCGCCCTTCCGGCGGCGAGAATCAACTTCTTCTCGCCGTGTGCGGTAATTTCGCTCATGCCTGTTTGCCTTCTTCTGTGGTTGCCGGGGATTGTGAAGATGTGGAGACGGACGTCGGTTCCAG
The DNA here is from genome assembly GCF_054161505.1 of Arthrobacter sp. R3-55. Lineage (NCBI taxonomy): Bacteria > Bacillati > Actinomycetota > Actinomycetes > Micrococcales > Micrococcaceae > Arthrobacter > Arthrobacter sp. R3-55. Next base: position 3,336,329 of record NZ_CP096423.1, read on the forward strand.
GGCCGCCTCGGCCAAAGTGGCGGAGGCGGTGCCCGGACGGTTGGCAATGACCCAACCCTCGGCGTTCCGTTGGGCGGCCAGGCTGAGGGCGAGGGCGCCTGCGGGGACATCCTTGCGGATGACGGCCCCGGCGCCACTGTAAGCGCCGTCGCCTACAGTCACCGGAGCTACGAAGACCGTGTTCGAACCGGTACGGACACCCGAGCCGATCACCGTGCGGTGCTTCTTCTCGCCGTCGTAGTTGGCCGTGATGTTGCCGCAGCCGATGTTGGTGTCTTCACCGATTTCGGCGTCGCCGGCGTAGCCCAGGTGGGACAGTTTGGAACCACGGCCAATGGTCACGTTCTTGGTTTCGTAGAACGCACCGATCTTGCCGGTCTCACCCAGGACCGTGCCCGGGCGAAGGTACGTGAACGGGCCCACGCTCGCCTTGGCACCAATCGTGGAACCGGAGCCGTGCGTGCGGATCACCTTGGCGCCCTCGCCCACGTTGACATCGGTCAAGGTGGTGTCAGGACCCACGACGGCGTCGCGCGCCACAGTGGTGGAACCGTGCAGTTGGGTGTTGGGCAGCAGGCGGACGTCTTCGTCGAGGGTCACAGTCGAATCGATCCAGGTAGTGGCGGGATCCACTACAGTCACGCCCGCACGCATCCAGGACTCGATGATGCGGCGGTTGTGCTCAGCGCCCAGTGCCGAAAGCTGGATGCGGTCATTGGCGCCCTCAACCTGCCAGCGGTCTTCAGTTACGACGGCGGCAACCCGGCCGCCGGCGTCGCGCGCCAACCCGAGGACATCAGTCAGGTACATCTCGCCCTGGGCATTGTCGGTGGTGACCTTCGCCAATGCGGTGCGCAGGACGGCGGCATCGAAAGCGTAGATACCGGAGTTGACCTCGCGGATGCTGCGTTCGGCTTCGCTGGCATCCTTGTGTTCACGGATGCCGGTGACGGTTCCGTCTTCCGCGCGAAGGATCCGGCCATAGCCGGTGGCGTCATCCAAGACTGCGGTGAGTACCGTAACGGCGTTGCCCTCGGCCTCGTGGGTGGTCACGAGTTCGGCGAGCAGTTCGCCGGTCAGCAGCGGAACATCCCCGTACGTTACTACTACGGTTCCGGAAAGTTCAGCTTCGGCGTCGAGGGCCTTGAGGGCCACCTCCACTGCCCGACCGGTACCGGGGACCTCATCCTGGTCAACAATGAGTGCTTCCGGATCCAACGCGGAGACGTGCCCGGCCACGCGGTCACGCTCATGCCGGACAACAAGGGCCAGCTTCAGCGGAGTGATGGAACGGGCAGCCAGGAGAGCGTGGCCCACCATGGAGCGTCCGCCGATTTCGTGGAGAATCTTGGGGGTCCGGGACTTCATGCGCGTTCCAGCGCCTGCGGCCAAAACTATGACCGCTGCGGGACCGGTGGATTCGGGGCTCACGTACTGGCTCTCCTTGCTCGGTATGTCCCGGGTAACCCGGCTTCGGAATGCTGCCATCCCAATGGACCCAGGCACCGTTCGAGCCGTTCCAGGTACAGAGTGGAGCGCATTTTCCGACCGTTCCGCCCATAGGATTCGAACCTATACTCCACGGCTCCAAAGGCCGGGGTGCTGCCATTACACCAGAGCGGACCGTGCATGATTCCCACCATCAAGCAGCAAGGCCTGACGGGTTCCCGGGCTACCGGGATGCACACACAAGAATCTAGTTTGCCATGACCATTGCGTGCTTCGCGACTTGACCGCCCGCTGCCCGTTCCGAGGCACAGCCCGGGACGCGTCCGAGACCCCGTTCCAACCCGCCTTGAAGAGTCCATTCCCGGCTCGTAAGGCATGATGGTCACGTGAGCAAGCGCACTGAAAACCCCCGGCCCCAGGACACCGCCGAGCCCTTGGAACAGGTTTCCACCGGCCCCGCAGTACGCATCAGAATGACCGGCCAGCAGCGCAAGGCCCAGCTCATTGGCATCGGCCGCGCGCTCTTCGCCGCCCGGGGCCTGGATGGGACCACCATCGAGGAAATCGCAGCCAGTGCCGGAGTTTCCAAGCCCGTCATCTACGAGCACTTCGGTTCCAAAGAGGGCCTGTACCGGCAGGTTGTAGACACCGAGTTCCGGATTCTGCTGGACTCCATCACCGAGGCACTCAGCACCGATGCCAAACCCCGGGTGCTGGTGGAACGCGCCGCCCTGGCTCTCCTTGGCTACATCGAAGACCGCACGGACGGCTTCCGCATCCTGATGCGCGACGCCCCGCCGTCGCAGCCCGAAGGCGCCTTCTCCACGCTGCTTTCCCACGTGACGGCACGGGTGGAGCACCTGCTGTCCGACGAATTCGCCCGCCGGGGCTTCAGCGCCGCCGACGGAGCCATGTATGCACAGATGCTGGTGGGCATGGTGGCGATGACCGGCCAGTGGTGGCTCGACACCCGCACGCCGGACAAGCGCGCTGTCGCCGCCCACTTGGTGAACCTGGCCTGGAACGGCCTCACCGGGTTGCAGAAGGAGCCGGGGCTGCGCAGCGAGGGCTAGCCCAACCCCCTATCACCTCCCACCCCCTTCAAGCCCAACCCCCTATCACGTCCCACCCACACAAGCCCAACCCTCTATCACCTCCCACCCCCTTCAAGCCCAACCCCCTATCACCTCCCACCCCCTTCAAGCCCAACCCCCTATCACCTCCCGCGATGGCCAGTTTGTAGGATGTGCTCATGACGGCACCCCACCTCTACATCACGTTTCCCGGGACAGCCCGCGAGGCACTTGGTTTCTATGCGCAGATCTTCGGCGGAGAGCTTTCTTTGCACAGCTTTGAGGAGTTCAACCGAACGGACGGCCCTTCAGATGCCATCGCCCATGGGGTACTAAGTGGTGCGGTCTCTTTGTTGGGATCTGACGCTGCCGGGGGTGAACCGACAGTCAAAATCCAAGGTGCCATGCTCTCGCTGCTTGGGGCTGCCGATCCTGAAGTTCTTCACGATTGGTTCGACAAACTCGCGGACGGTGGCCGAATCTTGGACCCACTGGCGCCGAAGCCGTGGGGTGCATCAGACGGTCAAGTAGTGGACCGCCACGGCCTCCACTGGCTCATTGGCTACGAAGGGACGCAAGAGAAACCACCTCAACTCCGAGGGACATGAAAGAGCGTCAGCCCCACACCCGAGGGACATGAACGAGCGTCAGCCCCACACCCTAGGGACATGAAAGAGCGTCAGCCCCAAGGCCGAGGGACGTGACAGAGGGTTGGGAACACCGCGGCGGGGGGCATCCGGAAGCGTGCGTCAAGGCGAGGAACGAGCCAGCACGCGGAGGATGCGCGCCGCCGTGCCGCGGAGGATGCGCGCCGCCGCGCCGCGGAGGATGCGTGCCGCCGCGCCGCGCCGCTGCGGGACGGCCAGGCGACAACGACGAAAGGCGCCGGCCCCGGCCCCGCCCCGGAACTACTCGCCGAGGATCTCGGCAGCCTCCAGCCACTCCAATTCGAGCCCCTCTTTTTCCTCGAGCAACTCCTGCAGCTTGGCGTTGAGCTCCCCCAGGGCATCGAAGTCACCGGATTGGGACTTCGCGGCCATCTGGGTGTGAAGCTTCTCTTCCTGCTGTGCAATCTTGCCGAGTTGGCGGTCGATCCTGTTGAGGTCCTTGCGGGCTTCGCGCTTTTCGGCTTCGCTGGCGCCGGAAGCAGCAGTGCCGGCAGAACCCCCGCTTGCTGCCGTGGGAGCTCCTGAGCCGCCGCCAACAGCGCCTGAGGCAAGTGCGGCTTCGCGTAGTTCGAGGTACTGGTCCACTCCCCCGGGCAGGCCACGGAGTTTGCCGTCACCGAGCAACGCCATCTGGTTGTCGGTGACGCGTTCGAGCAAGTAACGGTCGTGGCTGACCACCACAAGGGTCCCGGGCCAACCGTCCAGGACGTCTTCGACGGCGGCCAAAGTGTCGGTGTCGAGGTCGTTGGTGGGTTCGTCGAGCATCAGGACGTTGGGCTCCCCTACCAGCAAACGCAGGAGTTGGAGCCGGCGCCGCTCACCACCTGAGAGGTCCGAAACCGGAGTCCACTGCTTTTCCTTGGTGAACCCGAGTTGTTCCACCAGCTGGCCGGCGGTGAATTCCTTGCCGCCCACGCTGAAGGAGCGCTTTTCGCGTTCGATGACCTCAATAACGCGCAGGTCGGAAACGTCGTCGAGCTCCTTGACGTCCTGGGTGAGCACAGCAGTGACCACGGTCTTGCCGCGCTTGACCTTGCCTGTGGTCGGCTGGATCTCGCCGTTGAGCAGTTTCAGGAGCGTTGATTTTCCGGCGCCATTGACCCCCACCAGGCCGAGGCGTTCACCGGGTGCGAGCCGCAGTGTGATGTTGTCAAAGAGCTTCTGTCCGCTCTCGCCCCCCAAAAAGTCCAGGGTCACGTTCTCGAGGTCCAGAACGTCCTTGCCGAGCCGGGCAGTAGCCATTTTGCTCAGGGCCACGGAGTCGCGGGGATCGGGTACGTCGGCAATGAGGTCGTTGGCAGCCTCAATACGGAACTTGGGCTTCGCTGTCCGGGCGGGAGCACCACGCCGCAGCCAGGCAAGTTCCTTTTTGACGAGCTGCTGGCGTTTACCTTCGACGACGGAGGCCATGCGGTCACGCTCGGCGCGGGCCAAAACGTAGGCCGCGTACCCGCCGTCGAACATGTCCACCATGGCGTCGTGGACTTCCCAGGTGTAGTTGCAAACTTCGTCCAGGAACCAGCGGTCGTGGGTGACCACCAGGAACGCGCCCTGGTTGGCGCGCCAGCGGGTCTTCAGGTGACGGGCCAGCCACGCTACGCCCTCGACGTCGAGGTGGTTGGTGGGTTCGTCCAGCATGATGACGTCGTGGTCTTCAATGAGAAGTTTGGCCAGCGCTACACGGCGTTTTTGACCACCGGACAGCGCATGGACGTTGGTGTGCCAGTCGACGTCTCCCACCAGTCCGCCCATGACTTCGCGGATCTTCGCGTTGGCCGCCCATTCGTGGTCCGCGCGGTCGCCGACGATCGCCGCGCCAACGGTGAGGTCGCCGTCGAGGACGTCGCCTTGGTCGAGGTAGCCCACGTTGACGTCCCCGCGCTTGGTGACGCGACCGGAGTCGGGCGTCGAGCGCAAGGCAAGCAGGCGCATCAGTGTCGATTTACCGTCACCGTTGCGGCCCACCATGCCAATGCGGTCGCCATCCTCCAAGCCGAGGGTGACGCCGTCGAGGACAGTGCGGGTCGCGAACGAAACGGTGAGGTTTTCGCCGCCAAGCAGGTGGGCCAATGGGTACTACTTTCTACTGCTGGAATGCGGAGGTACTAAAGGAGGGTATCGGAGATGATCCGGGCGCCGTGCACCGGGCCGTGAACCGCCAATGCGTTGTGGCCACGGTGGGTTAATTCATCGGCGAGGACGCTGGCTGAAACAGAGTCGCGGGCCAGCAGTGCGATGGTGGGGCCGGAGCCGGAGACCATTCCAGCCAAGGCACCGCGCGCTTCACCCAGTCCGATGGTGTCGCGAAGTTGCGGCGCCAGGGCGATGGACGCCCGCTGGAGATCGTTGATGAGGACACGGCTAAGTGTCTCGGGATCACCGTTTCGGAGCGCTTGCAAAATGGTGGGGTCCACGGCAACAGGTTCAGGAATCTCAACGCCCTCCGAGTCCCGGAGCCCATCCAAGGTGCGGAACACGTCCGGGGTTGAGAGTCCGTAGTCGGCAAAAACCAGCACCCAGTCCATCTGGGCCTTGGCCAGGGCCGGTGAGAGTTTGTCGCCCACACCGAGCCCGACGGCGGTGCCTCCCAGGAGGGAAAACGGCACGTCCGCACCCAGTTCAGCCGCCAGATGCGCGAGTTCCTCGCGGGAAAGGCCGCTGTTCCACAGGGCGTCGCAGGCCAGCAAGGTAGCTGCTGCGTCCGCGGAGCCGCCGCCCATGCCACCGGCAACGGGAACCCGTTTGGTGATTTCCAAGTGCACCCCGGTTGGTTTCTCGGACACTTCAGCCATGATGGCCGCAGCTTTGTAGGCGAGATTGCGCTCGTCCAAAGGAATGTCCACGCCGTCCAGGTCCAGCGTGCTCTCCGGGCTGATGCTGACGGTAATTCCTTCAGCCTCAGTGCTTGTTGCCGCTACTTCCTCGTAAAGGGACACTGCGAGGTAGACGCTGGCCACCGAATGGTAGCCGTCCGGGCGCAGCGGGCCCACGCTCAGGGAGACGTTGACCTTGCCCGGGGCTTTGACGCGAACTGTGCGGGCATGGAAGCGATCCCCCACGAACGGGAGGCTGCTTGGCTTTCGGTTACCGGGGGTCATGCGTCCACGGGGTGGCGGGCTTCGGCGATCTTGACGTAGGCATGGATGTCCAACACCTCGCCGCGCGCAGTGGGATTCACACCGGCGGCAACCAGGCATCGCTCCGCTTCCGCGGCGCTTCCGGCCCAACCGGCAAGGGCGGCACGGAGGGTCTTGCGCCGCTGGGCAAATGCGGCATCAATGACGGCGAAAACCTGTTCACGGGTGGCGTGCGTCTTGGGCGGGTCATGGCGGGTAAACGCGACGAGCCCTGAATGGATCTTCGGCGCAGGCCAGAACACATTCATCCCGATAACGCCGGCTTTGCGCATGTGCCCGTACCAAGCTGCCTTCACCGATGGAACACCGTAGATCTTGGACCCCGGAGTTGCGGCCAGCCTGTCGGCTACCTCGTCCTGGACCATCACCAGGCCGTGCTGCAGGCTCGGGAAGTGCTGCAGCAGGTGGAGCACCACCGGCACGGCAACGTTGTAAGGCAGGTTGGCAACCAGTGCCGTGGGCGGCACGGGGAGTTCGGTGACCTTCATGGCGTCGGACAGCACCAGGTGGAAGTTCTCTTCCGCCCCGGGCCGCCACGCGCGTACAGTGGCCGGCAGCTTTTCCGCCAACACGGGGTCGATCTCCACGGCCACAACGGTCTTGGCTGCGTCCAGCAACCCGAGGGTCAGCGAACCAAGCCCCGGGCCCACTTCCAGCACGGTCTCATCGGAGTCGATGTTGGCGGCTGCCACGATCCTGCGGATGGTGTTGCCGTCGATCACAAAGTTCTGCCCCAGGGTCTTCGTGGGGCGTACACCGATTTCCTCGGCAAGCCGTCGGATGTCTGTGGCGCCCAGCAAAGGCGCGACGGCGGCGGGTTCGGAATTCGGTTCAGTCACCTAGGTATCGTATCGCCTGTGGAGGGTCAGGCTGCGTGCGCGCAGCCCCAGTCGCGGAGGCCGTTCTTGGCGTAGAGGCGGTTGGCGATATCGATCTGCTGCGCCTTGGTGGCCAGGCTGGCGTTGGGAGCGTACGCTCCGCCGCCGTTGGCAAGCCACGTGGGGCTGGAGAACTGAAGGCCGCCGTAGTAGCCGTTACCAGTGTTGATGGACCAGTTTCCACCGGACTCGCACTGGGCAATCCGATCCCACATGGCTTCGTTGGGAGCGCCGGTGGGGCCGCTGGAGGCAGCAGCCGCGGCCTTGGCCGGAGTGGCTACGGGGCGTGCTTTGGTGCCAACGCTGACCTTCTCAGTGACCGGCTTGGTGGTGACATTGCTGGATACGAGGGCGCGTGAGGCTTCGCGTCCGTCAACGAGGACCAGCTTGAAAGTCTTGACCAGCGCCCCGGCTACGCCTGCTTGGGTAACCTTTTCTTCGCCCTTGTAGAGTTCAGCGGACTCGGTCTTGACGCTTTCGAAGGGCACTTCCTCGGTGGCTTCGGCGGTCTTGCTGGTGTCGACGCGGGAGACCTTGATCACCATGTCCTGAACGATGGGCGCGTTGCCGGGCTGGGAGATGCGGTCGTTGGCGCCGACAGTGATGCCGGTGTCCTTGAGCACGGTGGCGACGTCGGCCGCCGTCGTGGTGGTGCTGGTGTCCTTGCCGTCAGCAACGACGCTGATGGTCTTGGGAGTGGAGATGGAGACGAAGGAGCCGGTGACTTCCAGCGATGCTTCCTTCGGCTGGGAGATCTCGGAGGAGCTGGCCACGCCAAGTTCGCTGACCAGCGCGGCAACGTCCGGGGCGTTCGTATTCACGGTCTTGCGTGCGCCGTCGAGTTCAATGGACACGGCTTTGGCGAGGTTGATGTTCACCACGGAGCCGTTCTCAACACGGGCGTCGAGGGCCGGAGAAACCCGGTCCGCGTCCTTCAGTTCAACCTTGGCTGCCTTGACCACCTGGTCAACCGTGCCGCCAAAGGTCTGGATGGAACTTACCTTGCCGTCCACGTTGAGGGTGACGGTCTTGTTGTTGCCCACGAAGGCGACAACTCCGACCACCAGCGCTGCAACAACCAGCAACTGGGCACCGACTTTGAGGAAGCTGAACTTGCCATCCGTTGTGAAGAACTTGATCACGATTGCCCATAACTCTCAGACCATCCGGGCACGGGGAAAAGCACAGAAATAATGCCAGCGGCAAAACGGAGGGGCCAGGCGCAAAGCCTGGTCCCGCACTTGCTGCCGGCATCTGCGCCGCCAATTACATTCAACTGATGAAGGCCGGAATTATCCGGCCCAGCTGTCCGAAGGCCTTCCCCGACCCCGGCTACTTGTTTAACACAGTAACCGATCCGTTATAAACCAGCCAAGACTTCTGCATACCGGGTATCCATCCCCCGCAGCTCCAGAGACCCTGGAAGGAACCTCCTAGGCCCACGAACCGTAGGCCTGGAGCGTGTTTTCCGCCAAACGCGAACAGAGCTCGGCGAGGTCATCTCCTGTCACTTCCGCCATGGACCGGACTGTGTAGGGAACCATGTAGCTGGCATTCGGCCGCCCACGGTGCGGGTGCGGGGTCAGGAACGGCGAATCGGTCTCCACCAGGATCCGGTCCGGCTCCGCGATGGCCAGTGCAGACCGAAGGTTTCCGGCGTTCTTGAACGTCATGGTGCCCGCAAAAGACATGTACCACCCGTTCCGGTTGCAGATCCGGGCCAATTCTTCGTCCCCGGAGAAACAGTGGAACACCACCCGTTCCGGGGCACCTTCTTCCATCAGTACCTGCACCACGTCGTCGTGGGCGTCGCGGTCATGAATCTGCAAGGTCAGGCCCAGCCTCTTGGCGATGTCGATGTGGCGCCGGAATGAATACCGCTGGGCAACCAGACCGTCCCCGTGCGTCCGAAAAAAATCCAGTCCTGTTTCGCCAATTGCGCGGATGCGGGGGTGCGCCGCCAGCTCTTCAATCTCGGCGAGCGCGGATTCGAGTTCACCGCGCCCTGCGTACACCGGGGCATCGTTGGGGTGGATCGCTACAGCCCCGAGCAAGCGCGGATCTGCATCCACGGCCTGCACGGTGAAGCGGGACGATTCCAGATCGCAGCCCACCTGGACAGCTCCCTGCACCCCAACAGCTTCGGCCGAATCCATGGCGTCCTTGACGGAAACCTCTATCAGTCCGTGCCTGAAATCCAAGTGTGTGTGGTTGTCCATGACGGGGACGGGAAGGGCTTCGGGTGCGGGCGGGTACTCCTTGCGGGAATCTGTTTCCCCCGATGGTGCGCGGTACGGAGCAGGAGCGAGCGAATTACACATGCTCCTACCTTAATCGGACCGCGGTCCCCCTGAGTTGCGGCCAGGCCCACGGAGATAAATTCCACTTGGCACATAAATTCCTGAGCACTATGTCAGAGGCGGCCATTGTCTGGGTAGTCTGGAACGGACAGGCGGTCAAGAAAGCAACACATCATCAAGATTGCTGATGCAGTGGCCACGGCTGAAGGGCAATCCATGGAGTCCAACCGACAAGTATCCGTTGAACCTACCCCGTTTCAGGGCGAGGCTTACAGTACGCTGCCACGGGATGGTGCGGCACTCAATGGACACAGGCCGCCGGTCATGGATGCGGAGCGGTTCCACGATGCCAGCGAACGCATCCTGGGGTCCATCAGCAAGGTCATTGATGGCAAAGCCGATGCCGCGAAGCTCGCTTTGACAGTTTTGCTGGCCCAAGGACACCTGCTGCTGGAAGACGTTCCGGGTGTGGGCAAGACCTTGCTGGCAAAGACGCTGGCGCGGACGGTGGACTGTACGGTCTCCCGCATCCAGTTCACTCCCGACCTCCTGCCCTCAGACGTCACCGGTGTCTCCATCTACAACCAGTCCTCCCGGCAGTTTGAGTTCCGGCCGGGCGCTGTGTTTGCAAACATCGTGATCGGTGACGAAATCAACCGTGCGTCGGCCAAGACCCAGTCCGCGCTTCTGGAGTGCATGGAAGAGCACCAGGTCACCGTGGACGGGCATTCTTATCAGTTGGGGCTGCCCTTCATGGTGGTCGCAACGCAGAACCCCATCGAGATGGAGGGCACCTACCCGTTGCCCGAAGCCCAGCGCGACCGTTTCATGGCCAGGATTTCCATGGGCTATCCGGACAAGGAAGCCGAGATCGAAATGCTGGAGACGCACCAGGCCGCGTCTCCACTGGTCAAGGTGACTCCAGTGGTTACTGCCGCCGATGTGGCGGCCATGATTGCCTCCGTGCAACAGGTATATGTGTCCACTGCCATCAAGGAATACACGGTGGCTATCGGGCACGCCACCCGCGACAGCGCACGCCTTCGCCTCGGTGCGAGCCCGCGGTCCCTGTTGCAGCTGTTGCGTGCAGCCAAAGCAACCGCGGCATTGGACGGCAGGGACTTCGTTCTTCCTGATGACGTGGTGGATGTGGCCGAATCGGTCCTTGCCCACAGGATCATCCTTGACCGCAAGGCGGCGAGCTCGGGTGATACGCCGCAGAGCATTCTTCGGGGCATCCTGGCCGCTTTGCCGGTTGCCCAGGAACCGCCCGGCGCGTGGCGCAGGGACAGGCACACCGCCTAGGAGGCAGAAATGGCGCTCGTGGATCGGCTCCCCAAGCATTTGTTTACCAACCGCGGCTGGGGTTTGCTGGCGGCCGGAGCCGTTTCGCTCGGGTGCGCCTATGTCATGGGCCGGCGGGATCTGCTGACCTTGGCGGTGTTGTTGCTCCTCCTGCCGCTGGTGGCCCTTGCTGGAGTCCGGGTGTTGAAGCCCAAGTTCCAGGTGTACCGGGAGTTCAATCCCTCCACTGTGGAAACTGCCAGCACCACCACTGTCCGTTTGGCTGTTGCCAGGTCCTCGTATTCCACCGGGCACGTCATCATGGAGGAGCAGTTGCCGCCCAGATTCGGCGAGCCCCCGGCGTTCCGTTTTCCTGCCCGGTCAGCGTCCGGAGGCACCAGCCGTTACGAATACCATCTCCGCTCCGGCAAGCGCGGCCAGTTCCGCATCGGTCCGGTGACCGCAGAGTTCAGTGACCCCTTCGGCCTCTCGCTGCGGCGGCATGCAATCGACGACGGCGATATCCTCACCGTTACGCCGGCCGCCGTCGAACTTCCCGTCACCGGACTTGCAGGGGCGCGCGGCAACGACGGGGTGACCGCCACGCGCATCAGGGCGAACCCCAGCGACGATGACATCATGACCCGCGAGTACCGGCACGGCGATCCCATGCGCCGCGTGCATTGGGCCGCCACGGCACGCCACGGTCAGCTGATGGTCCGCCAGGAGGAATCGGTGACCACACCGGAAGCCACCCTCATCCTGGACCAGCGCTTTACCGCTTTTTCCGCGGGGACAGGTTCCATGTTCGGAAGCCATGACGAGGACTCGGATTTGGTCACCAGTCCCGGCTTTGAGTGGGCGGTGACGGCAGCAATGTCCGTTGCGGCCCATTTGGCGGAATGGAATTACTCCTTGCGGGTGCTGGATGTTTTCGGGAGTCCGGCATTCATCCGCTCGCGTTCCGCGCCCGAGCCGGACACCGAAGAGTTTTCGGGCATTGGAGGCTTGCAGGCGATCGCCGAAGGGCTGGCGGCCATGGAACTCAGTGGACCCCGGCACGTCCGGGCAGAGCACCACAGAGCTGAACAGCACAGAGCTGAACAACACAGAGCTGACAATCACAGGGCTGAACAGCACACGGCTGAGCAGCACAGCGCAGATAATCGCAGGGCAGAGAGACGCAGCGCAGAGCCGGCACCGGGCATGGCCTCCGCGGATGCCCCCGATGCTGCTTTCGATGACCGGCTCATGGACAAGCTGGCAGCCCACCGTCTTCGTGGCCCGCTCCTTGCTCTGCTGGGCACCCTTACTCCCGCTGAGGCCAGGTCCCTGGCACCGGCGGCGGCCTACGGGGCCAACGCGTTCGCCCTGATGGTTACTGATACTGCCCGGAACAATGACGAGGTCCTGGAAATCCTGCGACTGGCCGGGTGGCGTGTGGCCGAGGTGACGTCCAGGACCCAACTCCCGGCGGCCTGGTCTTCCTTCGACGAAGGTGGCATCGTCGCCGCTGCAGGGGCAGCCATGGATGTTCGCCGTGGAGCGGCGGTGCCCCGATGACCGCTACGTCCCACCGCGGATCCCCCGCTCCGGTCCAACCCGGCGGAACCTCCGGCACCAAGGTGTCCGGATCCCCGCGTCCTCAAACGCCGGGGCCCGGACCGTACCCCTGGCTCATGGCCGGGTCGATTGTGGTTGCCGTCCTGGGCGCTGCTTTGTCCTTGAACGGCGTGCTCAGGGGCTGGGCTTGGTTCATGCCCCTGATGACCACTGTCCTGGTTGTGGCCCTGACGTTGGCTCTCCTCCGGGCTCTCCGGGCCCAGCCGCTGTTGGCCACGCTGGGTTCCTTTGCCTCACTCGCAGCGATTCTCAGCTTCACGTTCTTCCGGCAGGAAAGCCTGGCGGGCTTCATCCCCACTGCAGGGACGTTCTCCGGCGTCGGGCGCTTGATTAAGCGCGCTGCCGAGACAGTGGTTTCCGAGAGCGCCCCCGTTGCACCCAATGCCGGGATCGTATTCGTCATGTGCGCCTGCCTGGGTCTCCTGGTGATCCTGATCGACGCTTTGGCAGTACCGTTGTCGATGCCAGCTGCCAGCGGCATCGGGCTCCTCGCGGTCATGGTGGTTCCGGCCACCATCAAACCCCAAAGCGTAGGTGCAGCCGGCTTCATCGGAGCCGTTGTTGGCTACCTCCTCATTCTGGGATGCAGCCACTGGTTCGCCCCTGATGCCAGGCTCCAGTCCGGTTCCGGGCGGGGCTCCGGCCAGTTCAGGCGTTCGCTGGTGACCGGCGGATTGGCGTTGGCCTTGACCATGGTGGTCCCCCTGGCCATCCCGGGGTTCGAGACCGGCACCTTCCCGCAGGGTTCCCGGCTGAGTCCATGGGGCACCTCCAACGGACTCAACCCCATGATCACCTTGGGCAACAGCCTCCGGAGTCCCACGGGATCCGGCCGCATCACCTACGCAACGAGTGCGGACGGACCGCTCTACCTGAGGTCCGTCACCGTTGACCACTTCGACGGCGAAACCTGGGCTCCGGACGACCGCGCGGCCCAGCGCCGCGCCGGTGCAGACAGGATTGAAACCGGCTACTCCGTCCAAGGGGACGTGGTCAATACCGTGACCTCCGTCAATGCCGGCTTGTTCACCAGCCCTTACCTTCCTGCCCCGTTTGCGCCTGCATCGGTGAACGGCCTCAACGGGCGCTGGACCTGGGATCCGGCCACCTTGAGCATCATGAGCACCGAGACCACCACCCGCGCGCAGCGGTATGTGGTGTTTTCCGGGGCGCCCCGGATCACCGCGGAATCACTGTCCCGGGCCACAGCAGCTCCCCAGGGAATTTCGGAGGACTTCCTGCGCATTCCGGGCAACCTGCCTGAGATTGTGCGTCAAACAGCCGATTCCGTTACGGCCTCCGAAAGCAGCAACTACGGCAAAGCCCTGGCAATCCAGAAGTACCTGCGTTCCGGTGAATTTACGTACTCCCTGCAGGCACCGGTTCAGAACGGCTACGACGGCAACGGTCTCTCGGTCCTGGCTGATTTCCTGGCCGTTAAGAGTGGCTACTGCGTGCATTTTTCTTCCGCGATGGCTGTGATGGCGCGGGCTGAAGGTATTCCGAGCCGCATTGCCGTGGGCTATGCTCCGGGCCGGCTAACAGGGGAATCGGTAGCGCTGGTGGGGCAGGGTTCCTTCCCCGAATACGAGGTAGACGCCCGGGACGCGCACGCTTGGCCCGAGCTCTACTTCGAAGGCCTTGGCTGGGTCCCGTTTGAGCCGACGCCGTCCCGCGGCGTCCCTCCCGATTACGCGACGGAAAGTTCAGTACCCGGCAACCTCAGTACCAATGCGGACGAGAAAGAGGTTCTGACCACCCCCGCCCCGGCCACACCGGCCCCCGTTCCACTGCCGGGTGTGGAAACCCCGGTGCCGGGGTCCACCAGCGTGAACCCCCTGCCAGCCATCGGGGCGGCCGCCGCAGGCGTGGCACTGTTGTTTGCCTTCCTGTGGTCACCACGCCTGAGCAGGAGCATCCTGCGCAGGCGCCGCCTGAACCAAAAACCTCCGGACGAGGCCGACGCCCTGCAGCCCGGGTACACGGATCCTGTGCCGGAGCTTGCATGGGCGGAACTGCAGGACCTGGCGACGGACTACGGTTTACCCTCCACGCCCAGTGAGACGCCGAGGCACTTCTCCACCAGGCTTCGCTCCAGCACAGCCCTCGGAGACTCGTCAGGCATGGACGACGCCGCCCATGCGGCGGTGGCCTCGCTCACCTCTGACTTCGAACGGCAGCGTTATGGCCGCCAGGGAGGACAAGCGTCGCCATCAGCGGCTGCGACCCGCATCGCCGTCGTCCGTGACTCGTTGCGGAACAACGCCCGCTGGCTGGTGCGCTTCCGCGCGGACTGGTTGCCGCCGTCGATGATGCGCCGCTGGGTCAACGCGCTGGGAGCACCGTTCCGCGCCGTGGGATCACTGGCTACAACCGTTGGGCGCGGGTTGGCACGGCGATGGCGCACGCTCCGCGGCGCGCTTCCGCAACGGCGCTGACTGCCTGCGCTGACTGACTGCGCTGAACCCCTGACGCACAGCAAAGGGCCCGGCCCCCGGAACTTGTGGTTCCAGGTGCCGGGCCCTTGCTTATCCCTGCCGTTCTTGTTGCGAGAGCGGACGGGGCGGGCTCCTTGGTGGAAAGAGCAGGCTTAGTCGGCGTACGGGTCCGCGATACCTACGTACTGGGTGTACAGGTACTCTTCGATGCCTTCGGAGCCGCCTTCGCGGCCCAGGCCGGACTGCTTGACGCCGCCGAACGGTGCTGCGGCGTTGGAGATGACACCGGCGTTGAGGCCGAGCATGCCGGTCTCGATGCGTTCGCTGATGCGCAGGCCACGGTTCAGGTCCTTGGTGAAGACGTAGGCCACCAGACCGTATTCGGTGTTGTTGGCCAGGCGAACTGCGTCGTCTTCGGTGGAGAAGGTGATGATCGGCGCTACCGGTCCGAAGATCTCTTCCTGCAGGATGCGGGCATCGGCTGCAACGTTCTTCAGCACGGTGGGCTGGTAGAAGTATCCGGGACCGTCGACGGCGGCACCACCTGTGACGGCTGTGGCACCTCCTGCTACGGCTTCGGAAACCAGGGCGTGAACGCCGTCGCGGGCCTTGCCATCAATGAGCGGGCCCACCTTGGACTCGGGCTCGGTGCCGCGGGCGGTGGTGAGCGAGCCGATCTTGGCGGCGAACTTCTCTGCGAAGGAATCAGCGATGGACTCGTGCACAATGAAGCGGTTCGCAGCGGTGCAGGCCTCGCCCATGTTGCGCATCTTCGCGGCGATGGCACCCTCAACTGCCTTATCCAGGTCAGCGTCTTCGAAGACCACGAACGGGGCGTTGCCGCCGAGCTCCATGGAGGTGCGCAGGACCTTGTCGGCAGCTTCGCGGATCAGTGCCTGACCCACCGGGGTGGAGCCGGTGAAGGAGATCTTGCGGAGACGGTCATCCTTGATCAGGGGCCCGGTCACAGCACCGGCGGTGGAGGTCTGGATGACGTTGAGGACACCGGCGGGCAGGCCGGCTTCCTGCATGACCTGGGCGAAGAGCAGGCTGGTCAGCGGGGTCAGGTTGGCGGGCTTGAGCACCATGGTGCAGCCGGCGGCGACGGCGGGGGCTACCTTGCGGGTAGCCATGGCCAGCGGGAAGTTCCACGGGGTGATCAGCAAGCAGGGGCCCACCGGCTTCTTCTGCACCAGGAGGCGGTTCTTGCCATCGGGAGCTGCGGAGTAGCGGCCGGACACGCGGACGGCTTCTTCGGAGAACCAACGCAGGAACTCTGCACCATAGGTGACTTCGCCGCGGGCCTCGGCCAGGGGCTTGCCCATTTCCAGGGTCATCAGCAGTGCGAAGTCTTCGGCGCGTTCGGTGACCAGTTCAAAGGCACGGCGCAGGATCTCGCCGCGTTCGCGCGGTGCCGTGCGGGCCCAATCGGCCTGGGCGGCAGCAGCGGCGTCGAGGGCGGCAGCGCCGTCTTCAGCACCGGCGTCGGAGATGCTAAGCAGGACCTTGCCCGTGGCCGGGTCCTCAACATCAAAGGTCTTACCGGATCCGGCCGGGCGCCACTGACCGTTGATCAGCAGGCCGGTGGGGACGGAAGCCAGCAGTTCGCTTTCGCGTTCAACCGTGACAGTCATGGCGACTCCTTCGTCTTGGGTGCTTTGGAGAATTGCACCACGGGGGTTCTTTGCCGGAAGCGGCGTGAATTACTGCCACCGTACTGCCCCGCGAGAACGAGTGTCTACGCCTTCACGCACTGCCATGCAGGTGCCATTTTGTGCAGCTGCACAGCGTGGATCAACGTGCTGCGAGTACCGCCGAGTACAGCTCCCGCTTGCTGACGCGGGCGTCCTCGGCCACTGCTGCAACGGCTTCCTTGAGGCGGATGCCCTGGGAGATGAGTTCGTTCACGGCTGCCACGTGGTCTTCGGGTTTGCCTGGCTCCTGTTCAGGCGCACCACCGACTACCACCGCGATTTCGCCTCGGACTTCGTTGTTCTCTACCCATTCCAGCAGTTCGCGCAGCGTCCCCCGAATGACTTCCTCGTATGTCTTGGTCAACTCGCGGCACACAGCTACGCGGCGCTCGGCTCCGAACCGTTCGTGGAGTGCCCTGAGCATCACTTCGAGCCGGTGCGGCGCCTCGAAGAAAACCATGGTGCGGCGCTCGTCCGCGAGGTCGGCGAGGCGCGAGTTCCGCTCCCCCGATTTCCGCGGCAGGAAACCCTCAAAACAGAAACGGTCAGTGGGCAGGCCGGATAGTGCGAGGGCCGTCAGCACAGCCGAGGGGCCAGGGACGGCCGTGACGGTCAGGCCTGCAGAGACAGCGCCTTCCACCAAACGGAAGCCTGGGTCCGAGACGGCGGGCATACCGGCGTCGCTGACCATCAGGATGGTCTTTCCGGCACGTACGTGGTCAAGCAGTTCGCCGGTCTTGGCAGCCTCGTTGTGCTCGTGGTAGCTGATGACCCGTCCGGAGACTTCCACTCCCAGGGCCGTCACCAGCCGGTGCAATCGCCTGGTGTCCTCTGCAGCCACGATGTCCGCGGCCCCCAGGAGTTCAATCAGCCTCGTGGTCGCATCACCCACGTTTCCGATGGGGGTGGCCGCAAGGACAATCCTGCCGACGCCAGGAGTTGCGCCGGCACCGGCAGCAGGAACTCCCTCGTCCAGGTCGTCGCTGAAAGGTGCCTCGTCCGGGGTGCTGTGCTGTTCGTCCACCTGCCAAGCCTAATGCCGCGCTGTCTCCAGCGCCGCACCTCAACGCTGCATCAAGGATCGAAAGGTAGCATGGGCGGGTGAACCAGTCGCCCGTTCCTGCCACCACTTCCGGAACTCCTGTGGCGTCCCCGTCAACCACCGGAGCCGGTGACACGCCGGACAGTATGGAGCAACCACCCACCCCGGTCATCGGGGACGTGATGCAGTCGCGTCGGACTTCGGCGATGGAGCACGCTGCAGCCGCGCCGCTTCCGGGCCGCGGCCTGGAGCGCCATCGCTGGATCGCACGGCCACCGGAGGCCTATACCGCGCAGGCCCTCAGGGAGCGCCTGATCGGCGGGATCCAGAGTTGGCGGGACTACCCGGCGTCGTTACGCCTGTGGTTCTGGCTGATCCCCACCATCACTGCCGTGCTGGGCGGCATCCTCCGCTTCTTCCGACTGGATGCTCCGCACAGCCTGGTGTTCGATGAGACTTACTACGTCAAGGACGCTTACTCCTATTTGGTGAGCGGCTACGAGCGCAGCTGGCCCGCCAACGCCAATGATTCCTTCAACGCCGGCAATCCGAATGTCCTCCTCAACACCCCGGAATATGTTGTCCATCCGCCGGTGGGCAAGTGGATGATCACCTTCGGGATGTGGCTGTTCGGTGGCGACAACCCGTTCGGCTGGCGCTTCGGTGCAGCGTTGACGGGGACACTGACCGTTTTCCTGATTTCCCTCATCGCCCTCAAACTGTTCCGTTCACACACCCTCGGCGCCGTTGCCGGGCTCCTGCTCGCCATTGACGGCCACCACTTGGTGCTCTCCCGGACGGCTTTGCTGGATGTTTTCCTCGCGTTCTGGATCCTTGCCGCGTTCGGCGCCCTGCTGTTGGACCGCGACGACGGTCGTCGTCGTCTGGCTTCACGGCTCGCCGCGCAAGCGGCTGCTTCCCCGCGAGGCCGCCCCTCCCCTACGCAGCTGGTGGCCGGTCCTTGGCTTGGAATGCGCTGGTGGCGCCTTGTTGCAGGGATCTGCCTTGGTTTGGCTGTGGGAACCAAATGGTCCGCGTTGTTCTTCGTGGCCGCCTTCGGCCTGATGACGGTCCTTTGGGACCTGAACGCCCGGCGTATTGCTGGAATCCGCAGCTGGTTCAGCGCCGGAATCCTCAAGGACGGCCTCCTGGCGTTCATCACCATCATTCCGGTGGCTGCCGTGACGTATGCGGCAACGTGGACGGGCTGGTTCCTGTCCAAGGATGCCTATTACCGGCAGTGGGCGGCCACCAACCCGGCACCGGGTTGGGATTGGTTGCCCAATTCCGTACGATCCCTGGCGCACTACCACCTTGAGGCATACAAGTTCCATCAAGGACTGAGCTCAGATCATCCGTATGAGTCCAGTCCTTGGACGTGGCTCCTCATGGGCCGGCCTACCTCGTTCTACTATCAGACGCCCCAGCAGGGCACGCCCGGCTGCGTCGTAGAGACCTGTTCCTCGGCCATCCTGCCCGTGGGCAATCCGGTGGTGTGGTGGGGCGGAACCATTGCGCTGGTCATCCTGCTGTTCTGGTGGGCAGGCCGGCGGGATTGGCGCGCAGGTGCCATCCTTGCAGGAGTCGCCGCCGGGTACCTGCCGTGGTTCATGTATCCGGAACGCACCATGTTTATCTTTTATGCTGTGTCCTTCGAGCCCTTCCTGGTTCTCGGTCTGACGTATGTGCTGGGGTTGGTCCTGGGCCGCAGCAGTGATCCGCCCTGGCGGCGGCGCTCCGGGCTTTATGCGGTGGGCCTGGTCCTTGTACTGGCAGTCGTGGCGACGGCGTTCTTCTACCCGGTCCTGACCGCGGAAGTGATCAGCTACCAGGAATGGCGGATGAGAATGTGGATGCCGTCGTGGATCTAGGAGGCAAGCAGTGAGGGAAGCCAGCACGGAGCTTCTGGTCCAGGCAGACCCGGATACCAACGTCACGGACCTCCTGCTGGAACGCTGCGCCAAGGATCCGTTTGGCACTCTGTACGCCCACAAGACGGCGAACGGATGGCTGAATGTTTCCGCGGCCAGGTTCCTCGCGGACGTTACCGCCCTCGCCAAGGGCCTGATCGCCGGAGGTCTCAACCCTGGCGATCCTGTAGCGGTGTTGTCCCGGTCCAGCTACGAGTGGACGTTGGTTGATTTCGCTATCTGGATGGCCGGCGGCGTCACGGTTCCCATCTACGAGACGTCCTCGGCAAGCCAGATCGAGTGGATCCTGGCAGATTCGGGCGCCCGCCGCATCTTCGTCGAAGACCATGCCAAAGCCGAACTCGTGCACAACTTGGTGGATCGGTCCGCGGCTCTCGGCGATGATCCCGTGGCGATCATGCGGATGGACCACGACGGCGACGCCCCCAACCTGACCAGCGTCTCCGCCGTCGGAGTCGGCATCATGGACGCTGAGTTGGAGCGCCAGCGCAGCGCAGCGAATCTCGCCGACATCGCCTCAATTGTCTATACCTCCGGAACCACCGGCAAGCCCAAGGGCTGCGAGATCACGCACGGCAACTTTGTCCTGGTGGCACGGAACGTCATTCCGTTCCTTCCCGAGCTCCTGATGCAGCAGGGCGCACGGACGCTGATGTTCCTGCCGCTGGCGCACGTCCTGGCACGGGCAGTACAAGTGGTGTGCCTGACTGCCGGCATCACGCTGGGTCACAGCGCGGGTGCCAATGGGTTGATGGCAGACCTCAGTACTTTCAAGCCCACGTTCCTGCTCGCCGTGCCGCGAATTTTTGAGAAAGTCTATGCCGGCGCCGGCCACAAGGCCGCCATGGGCGGAAAGGCAGCGCTCTTCTCTGCAGCGTCGGCAACCGCCGTGGAATATTCGACGGCGGTGGACCTCGCCTCGCGCGGACAGGGACCGGGGCCGGGGTGGCTTCTGGGCATGAAGCATGCCGCGTTCAACAAGCTCCTCTATCCCAAAGTTCGGGAGGTTTTCGGCGGACAGGTCGGCTACACGGTCTCCGGAGCCAGCCCGCTGAGTCTTCGGGACAACCATTTCTTCCATGGTGCAGGCGTGCCTGTGCTGGAGGGCTACGGGTTGACGGAGACCACTGCCCCGTGCACCGTCAACACTCCCAGCATGACCCGAATAGGTACGGTGGGCATCCCCCTTCCCGGCACCACCATCCGGGTGGCCCAGGACGGTGAGGTGCTGGTCAAGGGCATCGGTGTCTTCAAGGGCTACCATGCCAATGAAGAGGCCACCGAGGCTGTGTTTGTTGATGGCTTCTTCCGTACCGGTGACCTCGGCGAGCTGGACGCCGACGGCTTCCTGACGATCACCGGCAGGAAGAAGGACCTCCTGGTCACTGCTGGGGGCAAGAATGTGGCCCCTGCACCCTTGGAAGAGAAGCTCAGAGAGCACCCACTGGTAGGCCAGGCCGTGGTGGTGGGCGACGGCCGTCCCTTCGTCGCCGCACTGGTGAGCCTGGATCCTGAAGGACTTGCCGACTGGTGCGCCGAGAACAAAATCGGTGCTTTGTCACCTGCCGAAGCGGCCGGTAATGACCGGGTGATAGCGGCCGTTCAGTCCGCCGTGGACGAGGCCAACAAGCTCGTCTCCGCGGCTGAATCGATCCGTAAGTTCGCGTTCATCACCGCGGAACTCAGTGTCGAGTCGGGGCATCTCACGCCGTCCCTGAAACTGCAGCGGGCAGCCGTGGTCAACGACTTCAAGGCCGCTGTGGAGAAGCTCTACGAGAAGTAGCGGGACCACCTCGATCGCATCGAATCACCACCTAGTTCACGCTTCTCACCACCTAATTTCGCCAGAATCGCCACCTAATTCACTGTTCCCTCATCTGAGGGTCCTTGTTTGGGCCGTAGCGTTGCCCTCACGAACCACACGTTCAGGGGGACCTCATGGCAGCAAGTTCAGCAGGGCCGGCACAGGCGCTTTACTATTCCCGCGCCAGGGCCAGCATGGTTCCACGAATCCTGGGGCTGGCATTCATAGCCTTCGGCACACTTTTCATCATTCTGTCGATAGTCCAACAGCGAATCGATTTCCTGCTGGTACCGCTAATTACTTTCCCGGCGGAAATCTCCTGACGCATGGGCCCACATCCAACAGCCCGGGAGCTGTCAGCGGTGGGCGTCCGTCCGTTCCTTGCTGAGGTCATCGGCCTCAACAGCGGCTTCCGCGTCTGATTCCTGGTCCTCCTCCGCCGATGGGGCCGGGGTGAGGCTCCGACGCCGCTTGGTGGGCCAGGTAAAGATGAACGTCACCGTCGCCACGAGGAACACCAACGCGCCGATCACGATGCCCGCATCTATCCAGAACTGTCCCGGGAAGAGCCGGATGAGAGTGTCTTCCAGGGAGAACGTCCACGTTCCATTGGCGAAGAAAATCCGATGGAATTCCGTGAAGAACTGCTCCCAGCTCAGTGCCGCCAGGGCAGCGAGACCAATGATGATGACCAAAGTGACGATCGATCCTGCAAAGAGACCTCGGCGGATGCCGCCGTTGCTGCGCTTACGCAGGTACAGGATGGCGATGATGCTGAGGATGATGAGCAGCAGTCCGGCAGCGAAGGACGACAAAATGACCAGCTTCACGTCGGCCATGTGCGCCACTTCGCTGTCCTGGAAAAGCTTGGTGCCATCCTGGTTGACCAAACCACCCAGGTAACGCGGACCAGCCCAATTGCTGAGGTAGTCCACGGCGTAGGAGCCGTAGGTCATACGGTCATCAGTGCTGAATCCGTAGCCATCGCCCGGGAAACCCGGACGGTTGTACTCCACCCACAGGAACAGGGGGCTGGTAACAGCCCGGACGGCGAGCACCAGGAGGATCACCGGGTAGAACACAGCCAACAGAACCTGGAAAACCCGCGGTCCGATCGGCTTGACCTTGGCGGCTTGTTCACGTTCGGCGTTGCGTCGGGCCACTTCTTCTTCGGGCGGGCGGACCTGAAGGGCCGACGTCGGCAAGGGGTCTGAATAGTGCGAGGACTCTTTCTCCGACGCGGTATCAGCAAGAGTGTCAGCGAACAGCGGGGGTTCGGGCTCGGCGTCGGCCGCTTCTGCAGCCTTCCGATCGGCACGGCTCCCGGGCTGGCCGCCGGCGGGCGTCGCGGTAGCGGGCGTCGCCCCTGTGGCAACCGCCGGCGCGGGGTCAACCGTACCGGAAGTCGTCGTCGTGGGGGCAGCCTTCGCCTCAGTAGCCGCCGGAGAGGCACCGCTGGAGGTCTTCGGCTTCATCCAATCGAAGGCCGGCTCGTTGGGGTCCTCGTGGACGTCCGTGTCCGGTTCTTGTGGTTTTGGGCTCTTGTCGCTCACAGCGGTTTCACTTCCGTAGGCATCCACCGGCGAATGCGTACTGCCGGCTCTCTTGTCTGCATTCGAGCCTACCGCCCGGCCTTCCGCCGACACGCTGTGCCACCCCGGCTGAGCCCGGATCGAAACGTAACTGTAAGGTCTACGCGGCGATGCTGCGGTATCCGGCGTCGTTCGCGTCCAGGTCACCGGTAACACCGGTCCGCGCGGCCCTGCCACCAAGCACCAACGTGTACACCCAGTAGCCGGCCAGAACCAGGGCGCCTATGG
Organism: Arthrobacter sp. R3-55; assembly: GCF_054161505.1. Taxonomy (NCBI): domain Bacteria; kingdom Bacillati; phylum Actinomycetota; class Actinomycetes; order Micrococcales; family Micrococcaceae; genus Arthrobacter; species Arthrobacter sp. R3-55. The sequence goes on from NZ_CP096423.1 coordinate 3,359,470, forward strand.
TGATCTTCGCCCACACGGGCAACGCGCTGGGCGTCACGAAACCTTCCACCATTCCCGAAATCAGCAGAACGAGCACCAGCCCCAAGGCCACGGTGATCAAGGAACGCCCCTCGTCAGCCACAGCCTGCAGCCGTGTGCGGGGCCCCGGGCGCACCATGGCCCAGAAAATTTTCAACCCGGCTGCGCAGGCAATGAACACTGCGGTCAGTTCCATCAAGCCGTGCGGAAGGATGTAGCTGAAGAAGACGTCCATTTTCCCGGTCGCCAGGAAAAGTCCCGCGGCCACGCCCAGGCTTTGAGCGTTCATAAAAAGGATGAACGGCACCCAGAACCCTGTGACGCCGAACGCCACGGCTTGGGCCGAAATCCAGGCGTTGTTGGTCCACACGGCTCCGGCGAACGAGGCAGCCGGGTTTTCCGAGTAGTAGTCGATGAAGTCTTCCTCCACGTACTGCTGGACCTTGGCTTCACTGGCCACGGCCCTCAGCGCTTCCGCCGATGTCCCGATCCACAAGGCGTACGCGCCGGCCACCAGGACGAATGCAACCCCGCACCAAAGGGTCAACCAGCGGATCCGGTAGAACGCCGCCGGCAGGGAAATGACGAAGAACTGTGCCAGGTCTTCCATGAAATTCGAGCGCGCCCCGGTGAACCTGGTCCGGGCCTGGGCCAGCCCTGCAGACAGGGTGGCCGACAACGCAGTTTCCGGGGCCACTGAACGGATCAGCGACAAATGCCCGGACACCGTCTGATAGAGCCGCAACAACTCATCCGCTTCGGCTCCCGTGAGCCGGCGCTTATGCGCAAGGAAATGAAGCCGGGACCATTTGTCCCCATGTACGGCCGAGAAGGCGTCGATGTCCACGGCACCACCCTAGCGCCTCAGTCCGCGTGAAGATCAGTCACGCCGCTAGACTCGGTGTTACGGGCACGCCAAGCGCCCGCAGCGTTTGCGAGGCATGGGGGCTGGCATGAGTTCAATCATCACAGGCGAGGCAGTGGTCCTCGAACTGCGACCGGCATCCTTCGCTGCCCGCGCGTTGGGCCTCATCCTCGACGTCGTCTCCCACATAGTGTTGGCGATACTCCTCATCATCCTCGTCAGTATCGCCTCGGAGGATCTCGATGAAGCCGCCATCCGGGCCTTGATCCTGAGCAGCGTCGTCTTTTCCATCGTCATAGTTCCCGTCACCGTGGAGACCCTCACCCGTGGACGCTCCCTGGGGAAGCTCGCTACAGGACTTCGGATAGTGCGCGACGACGGCGGCTCCATCCGCTTCCGGCACGCCGTCATCCGGGGGCTGATTGGCGTCCTGGAGATCTACCTGACCTTCGGCGGCCTCGCGATCGGCGTGGCGCTGTTCAACGACCGGTCCAAACGCCTCGGCGACATCGTTGCCGGAACCTACTCCCTCCGCCAACGGGTCCCCTCCAAACCCCGGATCATGCCCGTGGCACCGCACTACCTGCAAGGCTGGGCTGCCATGGCAGACATCGGCAGGGTCCCCGACTCTACCGCCCGCAGGGCAGGTACCTTCGTGCAGCAGGCCTACCTCATGGCCCCGGCCTCCAGGGTCAACATGGCCACCTCCATCGCCTCGGAACTCGCAAAGTACGTCGCACCTCCCCCGCCTACTGGGACAATCCCCGAGGACTACATCGGAGCAGTCCTCGGGGAACGCCGCAACCGCGAACTCGTCCGCCTCCGCCAGGCGGAGCAGCGGAACGCTTCCGTCGGTGAGCGGCTGCAAAAGCTGCCGTTCACTGACGGTTAGTGCCCGCCACCGGCTTGTCCCGGTTGCGGGTGTTAGCCCCAGTGATCCGGTTTTGTGAGCCTTTGTGGCAGGAGGGTTGTGGGGTCGCCTTCGGCGGCGGTGATCTGTGGTTGGGTCAGATACAGCGCCCTGGAGAGGTCCGCGCCGTGGAGGTGGGCTCCTCGGAGATCGGCTCCCAGGAGGTCTGCTGCCGTGAGGTCGCTGTTCCTGAGGTTTGCTCCTATCAGGTAGGCACTGCGGAAGTTGGATCCGCAGAGGCGTTGGTTCGCCAGGTCCGCGCCCATCAGGTCAGCGCCGGTGTGTTCACCGTTCCGGTCAGTACCGTCGTCGTGCGTTTGCGTGTCCTCGGCTCCGTAGGAGGCTCGTAGTTCTTCGCTGACCTCCATCAGGAGGGCCCGGACTTCCATATGCAGGGTTTCGACGTCGGTGTCCAGGATCGCTGTTGCGTCGCCTTGGGCGGTGGTGGTGATGCGCCCGGTCAGGTGGCCCGCTGCTGAAGCGAGGTCGGGATCGAAGGTCCGTTGCTGAGCTTCGGCCAAGTACCAGAGCATTTCGTGGAGTTGCCTCACCACCTTGAACACGGCGAACATCGAGGACGTGGACGAGGGGTTGTCCCTCCAGCTTGTACCGCCAAAGGTGCGCTGGGAGACCACTTGGCCTGCGCCGAAGCAGTCAAAGACGGTGCACCCCCGGAAGCCGCGGGGCCGAAGCCGTTGATGGATGGCGCAGGAAAAGTCGGCCGACATGTTCGGGCACGGCGTGGCGGCCGGTTTGTCGATGGCAAAGTCAGCCGAGCGGGCGAATCCCAGCGCTGTGCAGCAGAGGGCAAAGCAGTTGCCGCAGTCCGGGCGAAGAATTGGTTGAAGAGTCATGTGTGCTCCAGGTGATGAAAGAGATTCCGATGGAAGGAGCCGGGGAACCCGTGGACGGGTTCCCCGCAGGGAAACCCGTAATCACCGTGGAGGGCAGCACAAAATGAAGGGCCAACATGTGGTCGGCGCAGGAAATATTCGTCAAAGACCGCAGGAAATAATCACTGCGACCAATCGTACCCGCTGGCTTAGCGTTGGGCGTAGCTCGCCCAGGGGATGTTCCAGTCGCCGAAGCCTTCCAGCGGCTCTACTGCGGGTGCCCCGGTGTTGAGGATCTGAACGACGTCACCGGTTTTCATGTTGTTGAAGAACCAGGCAGCATCCGCCGGCAGCAGGCCCACGCAACCGTGCGAAACGTTGGCAACCCCGATTGAACTCCAGGCCGCTTCCAGGGCTTGGTGCACGTAGACACCGGACCACGTCAGGCGGTTGGCGTACTCCACCACCAACGGAGGGTAGTAGCCCTTGTCCCCCGGCTTCAGGCCGATGGTTCCCGCATTGAAGTTGGAGTGGCGTTCCTGCTCCATAATCACGGCGTAACCGGTAGGCGACAACCAATCTTCGCCACCGAGCGACACTGGCGCGGTGTGGACCAACTGCCCGTCGGAGTACACGTTCATGGTCTTGGTGTTGTCATCCACCACGGCCACGCGCTGGGGGCCGGTGGTAAAGGTGGATACGACGTCCGCGTTTCCGATCATCTTGTTGCCGAAATCGACACCAAGGAGCTTCATGTCCACGGTCACCGTGGTGCCCGTTGCCCAAAAGGCTTCCGGGCGGATCCGGACCTTTTTGTCCGAGTACCAGTGCCAGGCAACCGGCTGGCCGGAGGAAACCGTGATGGCCACACGCTTCTCCATGGCTGCTTTATCCACCACGGGCTCGCTGAAGTTGATCTCGATGGGCTGGCCCGAACCGGCCGTGGTTCCGTTGCGGGGGTAAATGGAAGCATCTGCCTCATACGCCGCGGAAACGGTGGTGAAGGTTTGGGTCTTCTTGGTTTCCTTCCCGGCGGTATCCACCACTGTGAAGGAATAGTTGTACCGGGTCTTGAACTTCAGCACTTCCAGTGTGGTCCAGGTGCTTCCATCCGGGCTGGTCTTGCCTTGGACAGGAGTACCGCCATCCACGGGAGCCAGGACCACGTCCTTGACCTTGCCGTTGACGGCCTTGATCTGCGGCCCCACCACGGGATTCCACTCGATGGTGCCATCCAACGGTGTGATGCCCAGCTCCACCGGCTTCGCTTCCACCGTGGGTGCTGGGGACGGCGCAACACCGCTGTCCTGGGTCGAACCAGCCAGCAACCCGGGCACGGTGGCCACACCGATTCCGCCCACGGCAATAGCGGCGCAGATCCCTACGATGGCAAGGATCTTGCCTGTCTTCCGTTTGGCGACTTCCGTCATGGTTCCCGTCTTCCTGTCCCCCGGCAAGCAATACTGAACACCCAATTCTAGCCGAAAGGCCGGCCACGCTGGTCGCGTGTCCGGCCTTTCACCATCGATTTGGGTGGCGCTGGACCACTTTAGTAGCGGTAGTGCTCCGGCTTATAGGGACCAGCAACATCCAGGTCCAGGTAATCCGCCTGGTCCTTGCTCAGTTCCGTCAGCTCAACGCCAAGTGCGTCCAGGTGGAGCCGGGCAACCTTCTCGTCCAAAATCTTGGGAAGCACGTAAACCTGCTTCTCGTATTCCCGTTCCCCCGCAGGCTGGTCCTTCTTGGTCCAGAGCTCAATCTGCGCGATGGTCTGGTTGGCGAAGGAGTTGCTCATCACGAACGACGGGTGTCCTGTGGCATTGCCAAGATTGAGGAGGCGGCCCTCGGACAGCACAATGATGGACCGCTCGGAATCCGTGCCCCCATCAAAGACCCATTCGTGGACCTGGGGCTTGATCTCCACCTTCTTGACACCCGGGATCTTAGCCAATCCGGCGATGTCGATCTCGTTGTCAAAGTGGCCGATGTTTCCAACAATCGCCTTGTTCTTCATGCCCAGCATGTGCTCGGCCATGATGACGTCCTTGTTGCCCGTGGTGGTGATGAAGATGTCGCCCTGTGCAAGCACAGTCTCCAACTTGGCCACCTGGTAGCCGTCCATGGCCGCTTGGAGGGCGCAAATGGGATCAATCTCGGTGACGATGACCCGGGAGCCTTGTCCACGCAGGGCCTCTGCAGCGCCCTTGCCGACGTCGCCGTAACCGCAGACGACGGCTACCTTGCCACCCATAAGGACGTCGGTGGCCCGGTTGATGCCGTCAGGGAGCGAGTGGCGGATGCCGTACTTGTTATCGAACTTGCTCTTGGTGACGGAGTCGTTGACGTTGATGGCCGGGAACAGCAGTTTGCCCTGCTCGGCAAGCTGGTACAGACGGTGGACGCCGGTGGTGGTTTCTTCCGTGACACCCTCGATCCGGGCGGCCAGGCGTGTCCACTTCTGCGGATCAGCTGCCAGGGTCCTGCGGAGGAGGTCCAGAATGAGGACGTATTCTTCCGGGTCCTCTTCCGTTGCCGACGGCACGGCACCGGCGGCTTCGAATTCCACGCCCTTGTGGAGCAACAGCGTTGCGTCGCCGCCGTCGTCGAGAATCATGTTCGGACCCAACTCCGGGTTGGTGTCCGCGCCGGGCCAGGTGAGGATCTGCTCGGCAGTCCACCAGTATTCTTCCAGCGTTTCGCCCTTCCAGGCGAAGACGGGCACGCCCTGGGGGTCCTCAGGCGTTCCCTGACCAACGACGACGGCGGCAGCGGCTTCGTCCTGGGTGGAGAAGATGTTGCAGGAAGCCCAACGAACTTCAGCGCCCAGCGCGGTAAGGGTCTCGATGAGGACGGCCGTCTGGACGGTCATGTGCAGGGAACCGGCAATCCGTGCGCCCTTGAGGGGCTGCGAAGCGCCAAATTCGGCGCGGAGGGACATGAGTCCCGGCATCTCGTGCTCGGCGAGGCGGATCTGATGGCGGCCGGCTTCGGCAAGGGAGATGTCAGCCACTTTGAAGTCAAAAGTCATGAAAGTCCTTAGGGGTACCGTGCGGATTGAGTGAAGAAGTGTGGGCTAGGCCTTGGAATCGTGCTGGCCGGAAGTGGCTGCATTGGCCGCGGCGAGGAGCTCCGGCGGCAGGAGCAGGGGGATGCCGTCCTCGATCGCATAGCGGAGTTTTGCCCCGTTGGAGTCTTCAGCGGTGGAGACCAGCTCCTCGCCCTCCTGGACCAGCGGTGAACCCGTTACGGGGCAGCGCAGGATGGACAACAGTTCAGGACTGACCTTTGGCATGAATGATGCTCCCTGGGTGGCGCCGGCGTGGCGCAGCTGGCGGATGTTATCTGCAGATTCCAGACTACCGCGCAGGATCAGGCTGTTTGGAGCGGGGCGACGAATTGCGTCCCAAGCTGAAAATCGAAGCCGAAAAGCTGATGGGGTCAGGATGGTTCGCGGAGGATGCGAAGGTGGCCGCGCCTGGTTCCCTCCACTGACGCAGGCGGTTCCAGGTGCGCGTGGCTCTGACGGGCAGGATTCTCGGGGGCTGCGGAGGCAGCCTCACGAACGGCGTTTGCGAGAGCCAAGAGGTCATCGGGACCAGGTTCGGGCGGCGAGGAAGGCATGGCCAGGCGGAGCACCTCCCAGCCCCGCGGAACCGTGAGGCTCTCCGCATGCTGGGAGCAAAGGTCATAGGCGTGCGGCTCGGCGTAGGTGGCCAATGGGCCAAGGACGGCGGTCGATTCGGCGTACACGTACGTCAAAGTAGCCACCGCGGACTGGCGGCAGGCTGACCTTGAACATTGACGAATAGCACCCACAACATCCCAGATTAGCGCCAATTGGCCCCGGATTCGCGCATTGGGTGCCCGTGGCCCCCTGAAGCCGGCGACTCCGCGGCTAGTCCGGCGCGGTACGGGGCGATGATGTCGCGCTGGCGGTTCCACGGGACTAAAGTCGATATATGCAGTCACAGCCACATGTTCCCGGATTCAGCATCCGGTGGACTGACGCCGATGGCGATCAGGCAGAGCAACACGCCGGTTCGGGCGCGCGCGGTTTCCGGCGGCGCCGACGTAACCGCCACGGGCGGGGGCTGCGCGGAGAGCTGATGCTCCCCAGCCTTCCCGGCTTCCGCACCCGCGCAGAGCGCTTCGATGACATGGTGCTGGACTCTGCCGAACGGCTCCAGGACATGTGGGGACAGCAGCTGGACGGCGTGCTGTTTGCCGTCGACGAGATCCCGCCCAACCTGGAACAACTTGTTGCCCAGGGAGGCCCGGCACCCTTGGGCGCCTATACGCCCGGCGGCCGGGGCGAGGCACCCATGATCACTGTGTATCGCAGGGTGGTGGAGCAAGGCTCCAACACCCGGGAGGAACTGCAGGACCTGGTGCATGACGTCGTGGTGGAGTACACCGCTGAGATGCTGGGCGTGCCCCCGGAGACACTGGATCCCGTGTACCGCCGCCGGTACCAGTAGCGCCCGCTAGTAGCCCACCGAAACCGGGACCTTCTCAAGTCCGGCGGCTGCGTCCTGGATGGCCACTACCGAGATGTCCGGGCGGCCTTGGGTACCGAGCACCAGTGCGCCGTAGATCGGGTCACCGGAGGCTGAGACCACATACCCGGCTACCACCGAGTCCCCGGACTTGGCAGGGAGTTCGATCAACGAGGTTGTGCCACCGGACATGTCCACGTCAACGGACTTGCCTACTGCACCGTCAGCGGTGACGGACGCGTAACTCACCGTGCCCCGCCCCTCCGGGACGCCGAAACTCAAGTACCGCTGCCCGCTGCGCGGAACGGCCACCAGGTGCTGGCTGCCCAGGCGGGCAGAGGAGGGAGACCACGCGAAATCGGTGGCTTCCTCTGCCTTGGCTCCCCGCGTCACCCGGGCCGAAGCCACAAAGGCGACGTCGGAGCTTGCCCTGACGGTATAAGTACCGGCAGGTATGCCCTCAAGGTTGACGGTGGCTACTGATCCGCCCTTGACGGTGACCACTCCCCCGCTGGGAATCTTGCGTTCGCCGTTGGCCCCATAGAGACTGACCTGCACTACGGCATCGGTGGAACCGGGGACGGCGATCTGCAGGGCCGGCGCAGCGTCAGCGAAACCGGATTTTGCGGCCAGTGCCTTCGTCGCTGCAGGATCCTGGATATCCACACCGGACATGACCTGCAGGCTCGAGGCCCCGGAGCCCGGCGAAAGGTATTCGACGCCGCCGGGAGCAAGACCACGCAATACACTCTGCTGAATGGTCGCAGCCACCGGGCCACCGGTGCTGCGCACATGGACAGCGAGTTGCGATTCGCTGGGAGCCAGGCCTGCAAGGTTCACTGAGCGGGTAGTTCCGGGAGCAACCAGGAGGCCACGTGCCCCTGGCGCCTGAATTTGGCCTTGCTCCCCAAAGAGGTCAAGGTTCACCGTGGCGGGAGTCTCCGAGGCGTTGCTCAGGTTCAGGACTGCCGTACGGCCTACTGCTGTGTTGGCTCCCAAGAGCCAGGCGTCGTTTCCCGGCGCTTGGCACTGGGCCGAAGCCAGCCCACGGAGATCTCCATCGGTGGCGGCGTAGCTGAGATTGGCGGTAAGGGAGGCTTGCTCATTTCCCAGAGGGTCCGCTCCCACGACAGCCGGAGCCGTCACCGGTGAAATCGAGGCAATACCGGCAGACAACACCGGAGGTCCGGCGGTTGGGGAGGGAGTACTGGCCGGCGCCTTGGCGATCTCGGCGACGGCTTCGCCTTCCAGCGTCGTCACTTTGCTCCCGGGAACCGTTCCTGCGGGGTTGCTCAACACCACTGCGTTCAGAGCGCTGACGGCGGTAGTGGAGACGGGGCTGAAGTCTGCGTCCGTTCCTACCACCGTTCCATTGACCAGGCGGGCAGGTTCCGGGCAAACACCCAGGGCGCGGCCCGCCGGAACGTCGGCCTGCCGGATATCCATGGTGGTCCCGCCGGATGGCTGGGGCAACATCGCGGCCGCAGCAACAGCACCTCCACCGGCGGCCAGGATGACCACTGCGGAGAGGGCACCTGTGACAACACCCCGGTTGGAGCTCCGCGAGCCTTTACCGGCACTGCGCGAGGTCTTTTGCTCGACGGGCTCCTTCTTGTCCTCAGACACTGCTGTACTCCTTACGGAGGGAGACTTCATCCCTCGACATACCGGTTCGGGTGCGGCGCGCAGGCATCGGGATGGCCAACAGGACCGTCAGCCCTATCACCACGGCCTGCATCATGCCGAGCCACAAAGCCCAGGGGTTGGTGTAACGGATTTCCAGCTCACCACCGTTGGTTGGAAGTTCAAAGGCCTGCGACCATCCGGAGGTGGCCGGCGTGAGCTGTTTGCCATCCAGCCAGGCTGTCCAGCCGGGATCGGCGCGTTCAGCCAGGACGATCTTGCGGCCCTCTCCGCCTGCAGGGACGGAAGCGTCCACAGACACTTCATCTGCCGGCACTCCTGCCACGGTGGTGCCCTCGGAATCGATGATCCGGACGCGGTGCGCGGTTTCGGCAGCTGTTGCGGCAGGCTGGTTTCGGGGCGTGACACGCCACAGCCATCCGGCGTCGGTCTGTCCAACGGCAACCAGGCCCGGAACTGCGTCTATCCTGCTCGCCGTCAGCTGGGCGGCGTTGTCCGCGGCCTTCAGGACCACGAATCCGGCTCCCAGCTGTTCAAGATCGGCGCGCGGGTCCACTCCGCTGCTGGCAACAATGGTGGCTACCGCCCGTCGAAGCGAGGCTGTGGCGGCGTCGTCATCCACAATTTCCTCGCGACCCGGTGCGCCGATGATCGTCCGGGCGGACGCGATGGTGGACAAGCTGTCCAAAGTGGTGCCGGCTCCCCGCATCAAGGAGGACGTGAACGCACCCTCTTCGCCGCTGGTAATGACCAGTGTGCGGGTTCGTTCAGGTCCCTGGCCACGGTCCACGGCGGTGGCAGGCAGCGTGCCGGACTCAACCGGCCATACTTGGCGTTCAGCTCCCAAGGACGATCCCGGCTCGGCCGAAGTGGCTGATGCGGACACCCCTGGCGGGGGCGAAGGTTGAAGAACGTTACGGGCTGCCCAGGCACCCATGCCTGCAAGAGGCCCAGCCACAAGGAGCATCAGGACCAGCCCGGAAGCCACACGGCTCAGGGGCAGCTTCGAACCACTGGAATCGGTCATCCGACGAGGCGCCGGGAAGATCTTGTCCGCACCAATGACCGCAGCACCCAGCAGTAGCATGCCGGCCGCTGAGACCGCGGGGCCGGTGAAGGGTCCAACGATGACGTTGTTGTTGACTCCGGTGGCGACGTGCCCCACCAACCAGCCGCTGGCCAGGGTGGCCAGGGCCGCCAACCAGAATACGCGTGCCACGGCCGTCCGCTTGCCGGGCAGGAACAGTGCCGTCACTGCCAGGATCAGGACCGGCGCGCTGACCAACAGCGCCAGCAGCAAAGCCCACGGCAGTGGCCCTGGACCAAAGAAAGGCAAACCGGTCAGACCGCCGTCGATCTCGAATGCCAACGGTTGTCCGAGCAGCTGCTGCCAGAGCGGCGCAGCCTCGAACGTCACAGGCAGTCCGGGATCAGCCAGCAGGGCACGGGGTCTGTCCACCACGGAAATTCCGTAGGGCACGAACAAGGCGACGGTGGGCAGGAGCGACCACCACAGGGTCTTGCCACGCTGGCCCAGGATGACGGCCGCCAGTATCACGGCAACAACTATCGGTCCCAAAAGGGACGGCGCCGAAGCGGTGACAATGGCCATGGCGAGCCCTCCGGCCGCGGCTGCTGTCCACGAGGGTGTTCCGTTGATTCCGGGCTTACCGGGCACGGGAGCAGGACGCCTGCTCAGTGATGGGGCGGCGTGCCAAAGCGTTTGGCCAATTGCAGAACCTGATGCACGCAAGAGGGCCAGCAGCAACAGCGGCATCATCACATGGGCAATCAGGGCACCGGCGCGGCCCTCGTTGATGGCGATGAGCAGTGCAGGAGCGGCGGACCACGCCAAAGCCGCAACAGTGCGGAAACGGCGTTTGGTGGTCAAAGCACCGGCAGCGAACCATGCGCCAACGGCAGAGAGCGGCATGGCAAGGATCAAAAGCCAAGCCATGGCAGAGTTGCCGTCTCCCCCGCCAAAGAGGGACAGCAGCCACAGCACGTAACCAAAGGGATCCCCGTGACCCGGCAATCCTGCACCGAGGGAAATCCACCATGAAGAGGCGTTGGCCCAGATGTCTCCCGGCATTGAAGAGAGTGGAATGAGGCCGCCACCGGCCACGACGCCGGAGCGGAGCAGCCCCAGCAGGCCAACAAATGCTGCCACAAGGGCCACCAAGGCTGCTGCGACCGCGCCTGTTCCCACCCAACCGCGTTCGTTGGTTGCCAGTGCCGTGAAATCGTCCGCGGCATCGCCACTGGGTTCCGGTGCCAGGAGGTCGGAGACTGCCGACGGCTCTTCACTGGGCCGGATTGCCTCCAGCAAGGAGCGCCTGTTGGCACGGACTTCACGCGTGGATGTTTGCAAGCCGCGGATCACGGAGCGGTGGACCCGGCGCGTCCTTGCCGCAACGCGGCGGCCCCGCGCAATGGCCAGCGGCCGGATGAGGGCGGCAATGGTTGCAGTGAACTGGGAGAAGCCGTATCCGGGCTCCTTGACCAGAATGCTCAGCACGAGTCGAATGACTGCTCCGAACAGTGCTCCCAACGCCTGGAAAGGAACCTTCCACCAGGCAGTGTGCTTGAGCCGTAGATGGATCTGGGCTTTCCGCGCGGCCGAGGACGTGCCCAACCCATGGGGCCGGTGCTCAACGTGGAACATCCTGGCGCTGGGAACCACCACCACACGATTTCCAGCCAGCCAGTTGCGCCAGCAGAAGTCCACGTCATCGCCGCTGCCGGGCAGTGCAGGATCGAAGCCCTGCATCAACTCCCAGACATCGCGCCGGATCAACATACCGGCCGAATTCACGGCAAAAGTGTCAGTACGGGCGTCGTATTGCCCTTGGTCCACTTCGTCGGCATCGATGAGGGTAAGACGTTCCGCCCAGCGGCTCGTGGAAAGCCCCACGTCCACCAGGTGCCGCTCATTGTCCCAACCCAGCTGCTTGCAACCGGCCACCGTGACTGAGGGGGCTCGTTCAACGGCATGCAGAAGTTCAGCCAGGGCGTCGGCTGCCGGGGCTGCGTCGTCATGAAGGAGCCAGATCCAGTCAACCGGGCCGGTGCGGCTTCCAGCGTCACCGCCTGCTGCTTCTTTGTAGGGGGCCAGCTCCTGGAGGCCGGCCTGAACTGCTGCGCCGAAGCCGGATTTCGGCTGCTGGAAGGTGGTGACATTGCCTTGGCCGAAAGCTTCGCGGAGCATATCCAGCGAACCGTCCATGGAACCTGTATCAACGCCAATGGCGGCATCTGCCGGACGTGTTTGATCCGACAGTGCCGCCAGTGTCCTGGGGAGATAGTTGCCGCCGTTGTGGGAGACCACAACGGCGGTAACGTGAACTTCCTTGAGAATTAGACCGCTCGCTTCCTTAGCCGACGACGTTCCCGCTCAGAGAGTCCGCCCCAAATTCCGAACCGCTCATCATTGGCGAGGGCATATTCCAAGCACTGCGAACGGACGTTGCACGCACCGCAGACTTTTTTGGCATCCCTGGTGGAACCGCCCTTTTCCGGGAAGAAAGCTTCCGGATCCGTTTGTGCACAGAGGGCATCAGTCTGCCAACCAAGTTCACCTTCGTCATCGAAGTCGCCTTGGCCCGGAAGCCCGATCCACACAGGTTGTCCCGGTGTTTCCAGTGGACGGCGCACCTCCATGGGAGGGTCGTCCAGGTCTTCGTCCGGACCTGCAGGCAGATCGCCGATCAGAGCCTCATGTGCGGCAAGGAGGGCAGTCGCCTGATCCTCCAAGGAGTCCTGCACATTCTGGTTGTAGCGGTCTGCCGCTTCCGGATCCGCTGGGTCGACGTACCAATCCCCCGGTACTTCCCGCGAACGGTATTTCACCGACGCATGTTCTGCGACGACTGCATCTTCCTGGATACGCAACGCTTGCCCCATGGCGTCCCTCCTGATTTTGCAGCTGCTGCGTGGATGTGTTTCCGATTCCCGGCGACGTTCCGGTCATCTGTGCAGCGGCGTTTGATTACTAATTACACGCGTGTAACTACCCGTCAGTCAAGCTGCGCCGGGATAATAATCAAGAATCCGCGGAAACGTGGGATGCGCCACGCCCAACATTTTGCCCGTGCCGCTACGTGTCTCCCCGGGGAAACGGGAGGCCCAGATCAATCTACGTGAAGTTTCATTGAATTTCCGGGGAAAATTAAGCCTCGGGACGCGGGAGCCCACCGACTGGAGAAACCGGGATGTGTCGCAATTCACAATCCCCGCAATATTCCCAAGGACGGCGGGGGCCACGTGGCAAGATTGACGCATGAGCATCCCGGCAGAGAACCTGATGACCGCCCTGCGATCCGGCCATTCAACCTCACCACGGCTGACGTGGTACGGGCCTGATTCGGAGCGGGTGGAACTTTCCGGCCGCGTTCTGGATAACTGGGTGGCCAAAACCAGCAATCTCCTCCAGGACGAACTGGATGCCGAACCAGGCATGGCCATCCGGCTTGACCTCCCAGCGCACTGGAAGTCTTTTGTCTGGGCCCTTGCCGGGTGGCAACTGGGCATGGAGGTGGTCTTTGACGGGACGTCGGCAAATCTCCTGGTCACCGACACGCCCGACGACGGCGCCGGGGCCGGCTTCGACGCCGTGGTCGCAGTGCCACTCGCGGCACTTGCCATGCGCTGGCCCGGCGAGCTGCCATCCGGCGTCGTTGATTATGCCGCGGAAGTCCGCTCCCACGGCGACGTCTTCATGGCGCACAACGAAGCCGCGCCGGACCTGCCCGCAGTGCGGGGTGCCTCGGAGCTCACGCACCAGGCCCTCATTGAGGAGTTCGCCACCAGCCAGGAACCCGGGGTCCGACTCCTGGTACGCGCAACCGAAGGCTTGGAAGCCTGCCTGGCAGCTTCACTGGGCGCATGGCATGGCGATGGCTCAGTGGTACTGGTGCATCCGGACCTCGACGTGACCGAGCACCTGCTGGAGAACGAGCGGGTCAGCCGTTCTTAGCGGAAGGCAACTCGCCGGTGCCGGGATTGGCGGCTCCGGCGTCGCTCTTGGCCTTGTGGTGGACCTCGATGATCTCGTGGTCATGCGAGAACTCGGGCTCGGCATCCAGCTCTTCGTTGAACACCCAGAAGCGGTAGGCGAAGAAACGGAAGATGGTACCCAGGACGAGGCCAACAACGCTGCCGGCGATGAACAGCGACGGCTTGTCGTTAAGGTCCAGGATGTACTTGGCGAACCACACACAACCGGACGCAATCAGCAGCCCCACCAGGTTCATGATGGCGAACAGCACCGCCTCACGGACCACATTGGCCTGTTTACGGTGGCGGAAGGTCCAGAAACGGTTGGCGACCCACGAGAAAATACTCGCAACGATCGTCGCAATCGCCTTGGCCCACACCTCGCTGCCATGCATCGGTCCGGAGAAAAGCCAGATGAAAACGGCCGAGTCAATGACAAAAGCAACACCGCCGACAGCGCCGAACTTTGCCACTTCACGCCAAAAAAGCGAGGCAAGTCCGCGGATGCGATCTGCAAGTGTGGTGATCATGACCCTCCATGGCCGTTGAAAAGGTGGGCCAATGGGCCAAGCCCATTTTAGCGCCGTTTTCCCTGCGCTGCCTTTGCGGCGACTGTGAGAACGCCGATACCGGCCCCCTCACAGGGGCGGAAGCTGTGGAAAACCAGCAGCACGGGTGCCGGAAACAGTGATCCTGCCGCCGGTTCGGTAGGCTGAACCTTGTGACTTTTCCAGTAATTGGCGTTGTTGGCGGCGGCCAGCTCGCACGAATGATGGCCCCGCCCGCTACCGCTTTGGGCTTCGAACTGCGTGTTTTGGCTGAAGGTGAGGACGTTTCGGCTGTAGCCGCCGTGGCCACGGCCCCGATCGGCGACTACAAGGACCTGGGAGCTCTCCTGGAGTTTTCCAAGGGCTTGGACGTACTGACTTTCGACCATGAGCATGTCCCCACGGAACACCTGCAAGCCCTGCTGGATGCCGGCGTCAATGTCCAGCCGGGCCCCGACGCACTGGTCAATGCCCAGGACAAGCTGGTGATGCGGGCTGCGATTGACCGCCTCGGACTTCCCAACCCTGAATGGTCCGCAGTCCACGGCGTTGATGAGCTGGTGGCTTTTGGTGATCGCATCGGCTGGCCCGTGGTCCTGAAGACACCGCGCGGCGGCTACGACGGCAAGGGTGTCCGGATCGTCGACTCAGCAGAGGACGCCGTGAACACAGCCGAGTGGTTCCAGGCAATGAGCCCCTTGCTGGCAGAGGCCAAGGTGGACTTCAGCCGCGAACTGTCCGCTCTGGTTGCCCGCACGCCTGGAGGCGAATCCCGGGCCTGGCCCGTGGTCCACACCATTCAGGTGGACGGTGTCTGCGACGAAGTTATTGCACCGGCCCAGAACATTCCCGTTGAGGTAGCCGCGGCCGCCGAGGAAGCCGCTTTGCGCATCGCCAACGAGCTCGGTGTCACCGGCGTCATGGCGGCAGAGCTGTTTGAGACACCGGGCGTGGGAGCGGGCTTCCTCATCAACGAACTCGCCATGCGCCCGCACAACACCGGCCACTGGACGCAGGACGGATCCATTACCAGCCAATTCGAACAGCATCTTCGGGCAGTGCTGGACCTCCCTCTGGGGGCAACGGACGCCTTGGCACCGGTAGTGGTCATGAAGAACTTCCTCGGCGGCGAGAACCAGGACCTGTACAAGGCCTTCCCCATGGCTTTGGCCTATGAGCCCGCAGCCAAGGTCCACTCTTACGGCAAGTCAGTGCGCCCCGGGCGCAAGATCGGCCACGTCAACCTCGTAGGCACGTCGGTCTCCGACGTCGACTCTGTCCGCCAGCGCGCCACGATCGTGGCCAACATCATCCGCGACGGCCGCCAGCCCGAGCAGACCACCCTTGAGGAGACCTCATGACGTCAGAATCAACAGCCCCGCTGGTAGGGCTCGTGATGGGCTCGGATTCAGACTGGCCCGTCATGGAAGCCGCAGCGGACGCCTTGGCCGAATTCGGTATCCCCTTTGAAGCGGATGTCGTTTCTGCACACCGCATGCCCACCGAGATGATCCGGTACGGCCAGACCGCGCACCAGCGTGGGCTGCGGGTCATCATCGCCGGTGCCGGCGGCGCCGCCCATCTCCCCGGCATGCTGGCCTCGGTGACACCGCTCCCTGTCATCGGCGTCCCTGTTCCCCTCAAGACATTGGATGGCATGGATTCCCTGCTGTCCATCGTCCAAATGCCCGCCGGTGTTCCCGTGGCCACAGTCTCCATTGCCGGTGCCCGCAACGCCGGACTCCTTGCCGTCCGGATGCTGGCCTCCGGAACGGACGAACTCGCCGCCAAGCTCCGCGCAGACCTGCTCGACTTCGCCCAGGAGCTCAATGACGTTGCCACCAAAAAGGGCGAAAACCTGCGCCGCAAAGTAGAGGAAGTCTTCTCCCCGGCCAACGCTTCAGCCCGGAGCCCCCGCTAGGAAGGCACCGGTTGACTACCATGCACAAGACTACGAATCAGCCCGGTTCCGCCCTGACTGATCCCGTCCGATATCCGTCCGGGGCCAGCGCCCCGGTACGGACCAAACGCGCCTTCGTGCTGGTCCTGCTCACCCTCTTTATCCCCGGCAGCGCCCAGATTGTTGCCGGGGACCGGAAACTTGGCCGGGTAGCGCTGCGTGTCACGCTCACCGTGTGGGCCCTGGCACTGGTCACTCTTTTCATCGCCATGGTGAACCGCACCTTGTTGCTCAGTATCTTTACCCATCCGGTTGGCTCACTGTTCATCATCGTGGTGCTCGTGGCCCTGGCACTGGGCTGGGCCTACCTTTTCCTCAACACCTTGCGGATCATCAGGCCGGCCCTCCTGGCACCCGGAATGCGGCCCATCATTGCCGTGGTTCTGGCCGCCTCAACGGTGCTCGCCAGCGGTTCACTGGGTTACATCGCCTACGTCCTCAATGTCAGCCGGAACGCCATCGGAAGCATCTTCAATGCCGGTCCGGCCATCGATCCCGTGGACGGGCGGTACAACTTCCTCATGATGGGCGGCGATGCCGGTGACGACAGGACGGGCCGCCGCCCTGACAGCCTCTCCGTCATCAGTGTTGACGCAAAGACCGGCGAAAGCGCCATCATTTCGGTCCCCCGCAACCTTCAGAACGCCCGGTTCAGCGAAGGTTCGCCCATGCGGGAGATCTACCCGGACGGCTACAACTGCGGCGACGAATGCCTCATCAACGCCGTGAACACCGAGGTCACCAACAACCATCAGGATCT
The DNA here is from genome assembly GCF_054161505.1 of Arthrobacter sp. R3-55. Taxonomy (NCBI): domain Bacteria; kingdom Bacillati; phylum Actinomycetota; class Actinomycetes; order Micrococcales; family Micrococcaceae; genus Arthrobacter; species Arthrobacter sp. R3-55. Next base: position 3,376,499 of record NZ_CP096423.1, read on the forward strand.
CTACCCGGGCGTGGCTGATCCCGGCGCGCAAGCCACGCTGGAAGCCGTCTCCGGCACGTTGGGAATCACCGTCCAGGCCTATGTCCTGGTGGATATGGACGGCTTCGCCAAACTCATCGACGCCATGGGCGGCATCCGTATCAAGGCCGGCGGCTGGGTTCCCATCAGTGGGCCCGTCACAGACGAAGCCAACGGAATCCATGGCATGCCCGATGGCTGGATCCCTGCAGGGGACCAGCACTTGGATGGCTTCCACGCCCTCTGGTACGGCCGCTCCCGCGAATTCGTCGATGACTACGCCCGCATCGCCCGGCAGCAATGCGTTCAGCAGGCCATGCTCAAGCAATTGGACCCGGCTACCCTCCTGACCAAGTTCGAGGACATCGCCAACGCCGGAACCAAAGTTGTTGATTCCAACATCTCCTCCAACCAACTGGGCAGCTTTGTGGATCTTGCCCTGAAGTCCAAGAACCAGCCCGTCAAGAGGCTCACCATCGGGCCCCCGGACTTCGACGCTTCCTTCTCCACCGTGCCGGACTTCGACCTCATCCACTCCAAGGTCCAGGAAGTCCTGGCGCCGTCCAACGCACCCAAGGCCGATGACGCCGTCGTGACCCCCAACGGCGCCGCGGCAGGAACCTTTGTGGCGGCAGCGGCTCCAGCAGGGCGACTGCCGGCAAGCCAGCTTCCCTCGCCGTCGGCGGACTTCACTCCGGTGACCACCACACCTGATGGCACACCGATCACCATCGAACTCCTGAACGGCCTCAAGGCCCAGGGCGACGAACAAGGCATCCGTGACCTTGTGGCTACCAACGGACAGTGCGCACCGCTGTAAGCTTGCAGGTCCGTTCCACCCCACGTCCAGCGCAACGATAAGGACTTTCTTTCGTGTACCAGATTGAGAATGTTTTGCGACCCTACGCGTGGGGTTCGACGACGGCGATCGCAGACTTGCTGGGGCGGCCGGCATCAGGTGGCCCCGAAGCCGAAATGTGGATCGGCGCCCACCCGGACTCCCCCTCCACAGCCGTGCATCCCAACGGCGTCACCCAGCCCTTGGACGCCTTGATCGCCTCGGATCCACTGCGATGCCTGGGCGCCGAAAGCCTCAACGAGTTCGGTCCGCGACTGCCCTTCCTCACCAAGTTGCTGGCAGCAGAACAGCCGTTGTCCCTGCAGGTTCACCCCAGTCTGGAACAGGCACAGGAAGGCTTCGCCCGGGAAAACGCGGCCGGAATCCCTGCCGACGCAGCGGATCGCAACTACCGGGACAACAACCACAAACCGGAGATGATCTTCCCCCTCACGCCTTTCAAAGCCCTGTGTGGCTTCCGGTCTCCAGAGGCTTCCCGGAGTATCTTCGAGCACTTGGCCCAGGTCCTCGATTCGGCGCCAGTGGACGTGCCCCCGGTCCTGACAGAAATCATCGCCGACCTCGCCGGGAGTGAGGAACCAACAGCCCTTAAGGCAGCCTTCAGCCGCCTGATCCAAGGTGGCACCGACATCTCCGATGCCATCGACGAGGTAGTGGCGGTCCTGTCCGCCGGCGCTCCATTGGAGCCGCACCGGGAAGCCCTGACGGCAATGCTGGATATCAACGAGGCCTTCCCAGGTGATCCGGGCGTCCTCATCTCACTGCTCCTCAACCACCTGTCCCTGGAACCCGGCGAGGTGGTCTACCTGCCCGCGGGCAATGTTCACGCCTACCTTCATGGGCTGGGGGTGGAGGTCATGGCTTCCTCGGACAATGTGCTTCGTGGCGGGCTGACTCCCAAACACGTGGATGTTCCGGAACTGTTGAAGACCGTTCGCTTCGAAGCACTCGGAGTGCCGCGCGTTGAGGCCGGCGGCACCGAGTTCGGTCAGGAACTGTACCGCCCGCCCTTCAAGGAATTCCAGTTGCAGCGCATTGAACTTGGGCCGGGTGCCGAGCCGGTTCCCCTGGCGCAATCCGGACCCGCCGTCGTCGTGGTCGTAGCGGGTTCGGTGCTGCTCGACTCCCCCAAAAGCGACCTCCGGCTCCATCGCGGTGCGTCCGCTTTCATTCCGGACCTTGAGGCACCCGTGAATGTCCATCCGGTGCAGGGCGCCACGGAGACCAGTGTCGCCTTTGCGGTGACCACAGGTCTGGGGAACTGATCCATGGAGTTTTTCCTGCAAACACCTGCCTGGGCTGCTGTTCAGCGTTCCCTCGGACGCCGCGTCCATGAACAGTCCGGCCCCGGCTGGAGTTTCTTGGCCATTGAGGAGAAGAACCCGGCCGGCAAGGTTATTTATGCCCCCTACGGTCCGGTGGCCGAGTCGGTCGAAGCTTTCGACGCCGCCACCGCTGCCCTGGTGGCACTGGCCAAAAAGGAGCATGCGGTCTTCGTCCGGATGGAACCTGCAGCGGCTGGATTCACGGCGTCCGACGCCGGTCCCCTCCTTCGCGCGCGCGGCTTGCGTCCCGCGCCGGTCAACCAGCAGCCCGAGCTCAGCTGGATCGTGGACCTGGACGGGGACTTCAAGGACGTCCTGGCCGGCATGAAGCCGACCAACCGGAACCTTTACCGGAACATCCACAAAAAAGGCGTGACGTTCCGCGCTTCCCAGGATCCTGCGGATATCTCGGTGCTGCTGCATTTCCTCCACCTGACAGCGGCCCGCAATGGCTTCAAGCCCCAAAGCGACGAGTACCTCACCCAAGTGGCCGCGTCCCTGCTGCCCTCCGGCTCCGGAACACTCTTCATCGCTGAGTTGGAGGGCGAACCAATCGCCGCTGCCTTCGCCTATGACTCTGCTGACACCCGCGTTTACGCGCACGCGGCCTTGGACGATACCCACCGTAAGCTCAGCGCGGGCATCCCCCTCCTGGTGACGCTGATGGCCGATGCCAAGGAGAAGGGCCTCAAACACGTGGACCTTTGGGGTGTGGCACCGGAAGACCAACCGGACCACAAATGGGCGGGCTTCACGGCGTTCAAGAAGTCCTTCGGCGGCCGTGAAGTCTCCTACCCCGGCACGTGGGACCTCCCGGTGAACAAACTCCGCTACGGCGCCTACCAACTGGCCAGAAAGCTCCGCGACAAAGTCCGCTAAGCCCGGACCTTCCCCTTGCGCTGACGGCCGCCGTCGATCAGGCGTACCGCCACCACCCACTTTGAGCCCGCCCTGACCTCGACGCACCCTGTTTCCCGGCGCGCCCCGAGGTTTCCAGATTCAAAGTAGGTGGCGAAGGCACCCCCACCCTTTAGCAACCGTAAGCCGCCCGGACACAGAGAAGGACGGCGAGTATCGCGAAAGCGGCATCAAATCGACGAGGTACGAGGAGATAGCCGCCGAGCGATGCTCGCCGTCCTTCAGTTAAGTGCGGAGGGTTACGGCTTGCGCGCGTACGTCTCCCACTTGGAAGCGTGGTGCTCGGCCTCAACAAAGCGGACCGTCCCGGACTTGGAGCGCATCACGATGGACTGCGTCATGACGCGGTCCTTCTGGTAGCGCACGCCGTGGAGGAGGTCGCCGTCGGTGATGCCGGTAGCTGCGAAGTAGCAGTTGTCCGAGGTGACGAGGTCGTTGGTGGACAGCACACGGTCGAGGTCGTGTCCGGCGTCGATGGCCTTCTGCTTCTCTTCGTCCGACGTCGGCCAGAGGCGGCCCTGGATAACGCCGCCGAGCGACTTGATGGCACAGGCTGCAACGATGCCTTCCGGGGTGCCGCCGATGCCCATGAGGGCGTCGACGCCGGTGCCGGAGCGGGCTGCTGCGATGGCGCCGGCAACGTCGCCGTCCATGATGAACTTGGTGCGGGCACCGGCCTCGCGGATTTCTTCCACGAGCGGGCGGTGGCGGTCGCGGTCCAGGATCATGACGTTGAGCTGGTTGACCTTGACGCCCTTGGCCTTGGCAATCAGGTGCAGGTTCTGCTTGACGGGCAGGCGAAGGTCCACCATATCGGCGGCTTCGGGGCCGGTGACGAGCTTCTCCATGTAGAACACCGCGGAGGGGTCGAACATGGATCCACGCTCAGCGACTGCCAGCACTGCGAGGGCGTTGTTGATGCCGAGGGCGGTCAGGCGGGTTCCGTCGATGGGGTCGACGGCGACGTCGCACTCCGGGCCGGTGCCGTCACCAACCTGCTCGCCGTTGAAGAGCATGGGGGCTTCATCTTTTTCGCCTTCACCGATGACCACAACGCCGTTGAAGTGGACAGTGTGAAGGAACGAACGCATGGCGTCGACGGCTGCGCCGTCTGCCTTGTTTTTGTCACCGAAACCTACCCAGTGGCCACCGGCAATAGCCGCAGCCTCGGTGACACGGACGAGTTCAAGCGCAAGGTTGCGGTCGGGTTCGTCGATACCGACGGCGAGCGACGGCGAAATCGTGGAATACTGCTGGGTCATTGGTGCAGGAGACACTTGAACCTCTTCTTCGAGTGACGATTCACGGGACCGGACATGGTTGCGCGGGGCAACCCGGGGTTCCTCTATCAACGATCATAGTCGCCACGCCCGCTGCGGGTCGTTGGATGACCACGGTGGTCAATCCAGGTGGTGAGGTTGCCGGATGTGTGTTCCCTGCCGGGATAGGGGATCATGGACGGGTGAGTGAAACGCAGGACAAGCCCGCAGCAGAGAACCCCTCCGGCGCTGCAGCGGCTCAGGAAAATGACGCCCAAGCAGCCCCGGATGCCCCCTACAAACCCGTGATTGCGGCGAAAGCTGCCAAGCGGGCCAACGCTTCGGTCATCGGCATGGTCATAGCGCTGCTTGTCTGCGTGCTCGCTTTCCTTCCCATCGTTTTGATGAACCCGGCGCCCAAGGGCGAGGGTTTCAGGCCCGATGTTGATGTGGCGGCGATCGCCCGCAACGCCACAGGTGTGGCGGGATTCACACCGGTTACCCCGGACACGGGCGACACATTCAAGCCCAACTACGCGCGTTGGGAATCCGGCAGCGGAAGCGGCGTTCCTACTTGGGAGATCGGCTTCCTGACCCCCAAGGAAGCGTTCATCGGCCTGACCCAGACCAACCAGGCCAATCCCACCTGGGTCCTGCAGCAAACAGAGAACCTTCCCGTGACCGGCACGCGCAACGCCGGCGGCCAGGACTGGGAGCTGCGGGATTCCGGCAAGGAAAAGCGCAGCATGGTCCTTGAGTACCGGGGCACCACCCTCATCCTGAGCGGCACCGCAAGTCTTGACGAGTTCGCAACCCTCGCCGCCGCCGTCGTGAAGTCTGCCGAGCAGGCGCCTCCTGCAAGCGCACCTGCTTCTGCCACCGCTTCGGCTCAACCGTCCGCGTAACCGGCGCAACAGTTTCACGGACTGGCCTGCCCGCGTCGTAAAGTAAGGCTCGTGCCTACTTACCTGACTCCAGCCCTGGCGTGGCGCCGTCTCCGCGAGGGCAACGAACGTTTTGTTTCCGGCGAATCCCTGCACCCCAACCAGGATGCTTCGCGACGATCTTCCCTGATTGAGAACCAGAATCCTTTTGCCGTGATCTTCGGCTGCTCGGATTCCCGGCTCGCTGCAGAGATCATTTTCGACCTGGGCCTCGGTGATGCCTTCGTGGTCCGAACTGCCGGCCAGGTCATCGATGACGCGGTCCTCGGTTCCCTGGAGTACAGCATCAGCGAACTCCGGGTTCCGCTGATCGTGATCCTCGGCCATGACAGCTGCGGTGCCGTGAAAGCCACCAAGGCTGCGGTGGAAACGGGCGAGATGCCCCCCGGCTTCATCCGCGACCTCGTGGAGCGCATCACGCCATCGGTCCTGACTGCCAAGCGCAACAACCAGGACGATGTCAACGACATGGTGGTGGAGCACGTCAAGCAGACTGCGTCCCGCCTTGCTGACAGCTCGCGTGTGATTTCCGACGCCATCGACGACGGCCGCGTGGCGCTGGTTGGTCTCTCCTACAAGCTCGATGAAGGCCGTGCGGCCCTCGTTTCCGGGATCGGCAAGCTTTAGGACTACGTGCTCCGGCCTCAGCGCCGGAGCACGTAGCACTCCCCTGCGGGTTTTCTGTGCGGCGTCCAATCGCCATAAGCTAGCCCCATGACTTCCACCACTGAGTTCCGTATTGAACATGACACGATGGGCGAAGTTCGCGTCCCCGTGAACGCCCTGTACCGCGCCCAGACACAGCGTGCTGTGGAGAACTTCCCGATCTCCGGCAAGACGCTTGAGCGCACACACATCGAGGCCCTGGCCCGCGTGAAGAAGGCAGCTGCACTGGCGAACGCCGAACTGGGGGTGCTCGATGGTGAGCTCGCCGAGGCCATCGCCGCCGCTGCCGATGAGGTTGCCACCGGCAAGTACGACGGCGACTTCCCGATCGACGTTTTCCAGACCGGCTCCGGCACGTCCTCCAACATGAACACCAACGAGGTCATCGCCGAGCTCGCATCGCGTGCCCTCGCAGCCGCCGGGAGTGACAAAGTTGTCCACCCGAACGACCACGTGAACGCATCGCAGTCCTCCAACGATGTCTTTCCAACATCCGTACACGTCGCCGCCACGTCGGCCTTGATCAACGACCTGATCCCGGCGCTGGAGTACCTGGCAGCTTCCCTGGACCGCAAGGCCGTGGAGTTCAAGGACGTCGTGAAGTCCGGCCGCACCCACCTCATGGATGCCACGCCCGTGATGCTCGGCCAGGAGTTCGGCGGCTACGCAGCGCAGGTCCGCTATGGCATCGAGCGCATCAACGCCGCACTCCCCCGCGTTGCCGAAGTTCCCTTGGGCGGCACCGCTGTGGGTACCGGAATCAACACCCCGGCCGGCTTCCCGGAACGCGTCATCGAGCTCCTCGCCGCCGACACCGGCCTGCCGCTGACCGAGGCGCGCGACCACTTCGAGGCACAGGCCAACCGCGACGGCCTGATCGAGGGCTCCAGCCAGCTGCGCAACATCGCGATCTCCTTCATGAAGATCAACAACGACCTCCGCTGGATGGGTTCAGGTCCCAACACGGGCCTTGGCGAAATCGCCATCCCGGACCTTCAGCCGGGCTCGTCCATCATGCCGGGCAAGGTCAACCCCGTCATCTGCGAAGCGTCCATCATGGTCTGCGCCCAGGTCATCGGCAACGACACCGCCATCGCCTGGTCCGGCACCAACGGTGCGTTCGAACTCAACGTCGGCATCCCCGTCATGGCTGCCAACTTGCTGGAGTCCATCCGCTTGCTGGCCAACACCAGCCGCGTCATGGCCGACAAAATGATCGACGGCATCACCGCCAATGTGGAGCGCGCCCGCTTCCTGGCCGAGGCGTCCCCGTCCATCGTCACCCCGCTGAACAAGTACATCGGGTACGAGAACGCTGCAAAGATCGCCAAGATCGCCGTCAAGGAAGGCCTGACCATCCGCCAGGCCACCGAGAAGCTCGGCTTCGTCGGTGAAGGCGAAGGCCAGGTCACCGAGGCACAGCTGGACAAGGCCCTGGACGTCACCACCATGACGGCCCCGGCCCACAAGGCATAGCACCCAGCGCCCTTACTCACGCACGACGACGGCCGGTACCTTTCGCACGAAAGGTACCGGCCGTCGTCGTACCCCGGAGTTTTTGTACAGCAGACGCCCCTAATACCCTGCCTCAAGGGCATCTGCTGTACAAAAACTTCTGACTCTTTTTGCACTTTCTTTCATAGAGTGCAAAACTTTATTTGGTGAGCAATAGTGCAAATATCGACGGCGGCCTCCGCGAGCGCAAGCGGGCTGCCACGCGGACGGCCATCACCGCCGTCGCGCGTTCCCTGACCGCCGAGCATGGCCTCAGCGGCTTCACCGTCGAAGAAGTCTGCGAAGCGGCCGGAATTTCGCGCCGAACCTTCTTCAACTACTTCCACTCCAAGGAAGACGCCGTCATCGGCTCGTTTTCGGATGAGTTGCCTGCCGAGGCCTTGGAGGCGTTCAACCGGAATCCCGCCCGCACGCCGGACAGCATCTCCGGCACGCTCCTGGCAGCCTTGCATGTCCTGACGGTCACCTTGATGGAACGTTCCTCCATCAGCCGGACCGAAGTTCAACAGTTCATCGCCGCCATCACAGCCGAACCCCAACTCCTGGCACGGCTCACCCTCGAAGGTGAGGCCCGCGAACGGGAGTTCGCCTCGCTCGTTGCCGCCCGTGAAGGGCTGGAGCCGGAGCATCCCGAAGTCGTTACGGCAACAGCCTTGTTCGGGGCAGTCTCCAAGAAGACTGCCCAGCAGTTCTTCTCCGAGGAGAACACCCGTCCGTACCGCGGGATCCTCGAACAAAACCTCAACGCAGCACGGAAACTCTTTGCCCAGCCGCTGGCCACGAACCACCAACTGGGCCCCAATCCCCTTGAAACCTCGAAGGACCCCGCATGAGTACAATTTCGAAGGCAGCAGAACCGTTGCTGCTAACCCAGAAACGTATCTGGATCATCTTCTCGGCGCTGATTGCAGGCATGCTCCTGTCCAGCCTTGACCAGACCATCGTCTCCACCGCCATGCCCACCATCGTGGGCAAGCTGGGCGGGGTGGAGCACCAGGCCTGGATCACCACGGCCTATCTCCTTGCCACCACCATCGTGATGCCCATTTACGGCAAGTTCGGTGACATCCTGGGGCGCCGCAACCTGTTCCTCATTGCCATTGCACTGTTCACGCTGGCCTCCGTGGGCTGTGCGTTCGCCACGGATTTCTGGGGCTTCGTCATCTTCCGTGCCATCCAGGGACTGGGCGGCGGCGGGCTGATGATCCTGTCGCAGGCGATCATCGCTGACATTGTTCCGGCGAAGGAACGCGGCAAATACATGGGCCCCCTGGGCGCCATCTTCGGTCTCTCCGCCGTGGCAGGACCCCTGCTGGGCGGGTTCTTCGTGGACCACCTCACCTGGGAGTGGGCTTTCTACATCAACATCCCCATCGGCATTGCGGCCTTCATCACCGCCTGGTTCACCCTGACCCTGCCGAACAAAAAGGCCGAGAAGAAGATCGACATCCTGGGTGTCCTCTTCCTCTCTGCAGCTACCACCTGCCTCATCTTCTTTACCGACTTCGGTGGCAAGAAGGACGAAGGCTGGGATTCACCGCTGACATGGGCGTTCGGTGCGGGCATGGTCCTGGCAGCATTTGCCTTCGTGATGGTTGAAAGGCGTGCCGAGGACCCCATCATCCCGTTGAGCTTGTTCAAGAACCCCATCTTCATCAACGCAACTGCCATTGGCTTTACGCTGGGCTTGGGAATGTTCGCTGCCATCGCTTTCGTGCCCACGTTCCTGCAGATGTCTTCGGGCACCTCAGCCGCTGAATCAGGCCTGCTGATGCTTCCGATGATGGTGGGCTTGATGGGTACGTCCATTTACTCCGGTATTCGCATTTCCAAGACCGGCAAGTACAAGATGTACCCCATCCTTGGTGCAGCGCTGACCATCGTAGCCATGCTGTGGCTGACCACGCTCGCGGCGTCCACCCCCATCTGGGTCATCTGTGTCCAGCTGTTCATCTTCGGTGCCGGTCTGGGCCTGATCATGCAGGTGATCGTCCTGGTGGTCCAGAACTCCGTTCCGGCCGAGCAGATCGGTACTGCCACCAGCACCAACAACTACTTCCGTGAAGTAGGAGCCTCGCTGGGTGTGGCCGTCTTCGGTGCAATCTTCACCAACCGCCTGTCCGAATCGCTGACCGAAGCATTCACCGGCGCGGGCGCTTCTGCCGAGCAGGCTTCGCAGTCCACCAGCACCTTGGATCCCCAGGCATTGTCACAGCTCCCTGAGCAGTTGCGCGACGCGATCGTCAACGCTTATGCCAATTCGCTGGCACCGGTGTTCTGGTACCTGGTGCCGTTCATTGCCATCGCACTGATTCTGGCCATCACGCTCAAGCAGATCCCCCTTTCGGATACCGCCGGCATGGTGGCACGTGGCGAGGCAGTGGGCGGGGAGGAAGCTGACCGACTTGAGGCGGAGCGGCTGGAGACCGCGCGTTTGGAAGCGGAGCTTGAAGCTTCGGATGGCATTGACAAGGACCGCCCCACAGCCGATGCGGGACGTCGGTAAGGCTAGTCCTCCACTTGGTACGCCACGGGGCCTTCGGGCTCCGTGGCCAGCCTGATGGCTTCATGGTTTCCGGCGCTCATCTCCGGAAGGTCGTCCAGGGCAAACCATCCCACGGCGAGCGATTCGTCGTCGTTGACCCGGGCTTCCCCGGATACGTACCGGCAGCGGAAGATGATGTCCAGGAAGTCGCAGACGTCACCGTTGGGGAAGGTCACCGGCCCTACGACTCCGACGCCGATGATCCGTTCGGTCTCAGCCACCACTGCTGTTTCTTCGAAGATTTCCCGTACCATCCCGGGAGCCGGGTGTTCCCCCGGCTCCAGCATTCCGGTAATCAGTGCCCAGTGGCCGTTGTCTGCACGCTGGCCCAACAACACCCTGCCTTCGTCGTCGAAGACCACTCCCCGCACGGCCGGCAGCCAGAGGGGATCGTTGCCGATCTTTTCCCGCAGCTTCAGCACGAACTCTGGTGCACCCATGGCGTCAGCTTTCCTTCAATTCGATGGTGGCGTGTGAATTCTTCAAGGTGAGGGTGTCGCCGTCGAGCTTCTCCGCCACACCCGCTGGCATCAGCATGCCGCAGCCCGGTGAACACCGGGAATACGGCGAGGGTTGCAATTTGGCTGCAGTTGGCTCATGGCGAAAACCTCATGCCGGCAGGACCGCCATGGCGGCAGCCGCACCCGCCAGCATAAACGGGCCAAAGGGGATGGCCGAACGCAGCGTTCCACGGCGGGTAGCCAGGATGGCAAGGCTCCATAGTCCGCCCAGGATGAAAGCGGCGAACGTCCCGGCGAACACGTGGCTCCACCCCAGGTAGCCCAAGTAGAGGCCCAGCACACCCGCCAGCTTGACGTCACCAAAGCCCATGCCGGGCGGGTGGATGAGCCTCAACACGAAGTAGAAAAGCCACAGCACAGCGCCTCCGGCGAGGACCCTGAGTCCGGGCACAGCGAACAGGTCCGCAGAAAGGTGATGTTCCGGACCTACGTCGGCGAAGAGTGTCAGGAGCGATGCCGCCACCAACAACACCCCTGCCACAGCGTAGGAAGGGAACACGATGCGGTTGGGCAACAGGTGGCTCCGCACATCGATCACCGTGAGCTGGACAGCCATCACCAGGAAATACAAACAGGCGGCCATCACCAGCCAGAAGCCCAGCGGGCTGGCATCCCAGAGGTCGGAGAGTCGTCGGATCACTCTCGGATGCTATCCCGCTTTGGCCGCTGGGCCCGCTTGAAAGGCTGCGTAAACTGTGGATATGGGGAGCTACAGTGCGGGAGGACCGGGTTTCGACTTGTCCTCCACCTTCCGGAATCTTTGCCGTTCTTCGCCGTGGAAATGGACGAGCCTCCGCTTCGAGTACCTGGAAAGGCCCGGGACGGGCTCCACCATGGTCCGCGCATGGCTGAGGCGGCCGGGAGCTCTTCGCCTGGAAACACCGGACGGCCAATTACTCCACAGCACCACGGGCATCAACGACTCCCGGGATGATCTGTACGTCTCCTCAACACGCCGCTCATGGTTGCTTCCTGCCCATCTGGTGACGCCGGTATACGACGACGCCGGTTTGGTCCGCCGCCGACCGGAGGCCGCTTACGGGGAGCCCTCCTTCGGCAACGGCCGACTTGCCGCTGCCCTGGATCCAGTAGAACTGGCCGGCAACGCGCCGGTTCCCCTTGAATTCCCGGACACAAACCCCGTTTTCCTTGAGCAACCGCGGGAGGTGGACCACGAGGGCCGCCTTGCGTTGGAAACCATCGTCACCCGCAGCAGGACCTATGTTCCCTCGGATCCAGCCGAGCCTTTGGCCCACACCGGACGAACGTTGATCAGGGTCGATGCCGGCACAGGGGTTTGCGTTGCCAGCCAAAGCCTGGACGGGGACTCGTCGGGAAAAGGACATTGGCTGAAGATCCTGGCCGTGGACGAGTACATGCTGGACGACCTTTTCCTGGCTGAGTCGATGAACCTGACGGACGTTCGACGCCACATCCCGTGGGACATCGGCCCCGCCGCCTGAAGAACGCCCGCCGAGGTACCGCCGAGGTCCCGCCGAGGGGTGAGCTCCCGGCACTATCGACGTCGCCAAAGTCCCGAGATCCAGCCCCTCAGCGAACGGTGCCGGACGGGACTGCCTACAAAGAGCCTCCCTGGGGTGTGACTCGCATGCCTCCCCCTGTCGGGCTAAGCTACGGCGATGACCTCGCTGGCAGACATCTGGCCCCCTTTCGGACTCACCCTCACCACCCCGAGGCTGACCATCCGTCCAGTTTTCGACGACGACATTCCCACCGCGGTGGCTGCTGCCCGTTCCGGCGTCCACGAGCCCGGCAAAAGTCCGTTCAGTACCCCTTGGACCGACCTTCCGGATAATGAGCTCGCACCCAATATGGCCCAGTGGTACTGGCGGTGCCGCGCCAACTTCACCAAGGAATCCTGGACGCTCCTGCTCGCAGTCTTCAGTGACAACGAGTTCCTCGGCGTCCAGGACATCGGCGCCAAGGACTTCAACACCTTGAAAACAGTCAGCACTGGCTCCTGGCTCAAGCAGTCCGCCCAAGGCAAGGGTTTCGGCAAGGAGATGCGTGCCGCCGTCGTGAGTTATGCCTTCGATTTCCTGAAGGCCGAAGTGGCCGAATCCGAGGCGGCCCTCTGGAACCAGCAATCCCTGGGCGTCTCCACCAGCCTGGGCTACGAGCCAAACGGCATTTCCCGGGAAGGCTGGGGAGACAGAGTAGAGGAAGTCCAAAAAGTCCGCCTGACCCCCACCACTTTCAAACGCCCCGACTGGACCCTCAAAGTCCACGGCCACGAAGCCTTCTCCTACTATCTTGGAATCGAAGAACTTCCGGCGGGTGACTGAAAAGGCGAAGGCCAGGCATCCGGCAGCGTGCGTCAAAAGCGAGGAACGAGCTAGCACGCAGAGGATGTCTGGCCTTCGCCGAAGGCGGCACCGCGTCGATGGGGTTAGATTTCAGCCCCTTCGAGTAGTTCCGTCACCAGCGCAGCAATCGGCGACCGCTCAGAACGGGTCAACGTGATGTGACCGAACAGCGGGTGGCCTTTGAGTGTCTCTACAACAGCGGCGACACCATCATGCCGCCCCACGCGGAGGTTGTCGCGCTGTGCGACATCGTGGGTGAGGACGATCTTGGAGTTTTGTCCGATGCGGCTCATGACGGTGAGGAGGACGTTCTTTTCCAAGGATTGCGCCTCATCAACGATCACGAACGCGTCATGCAAGGAACGCCCGCGGATATGGGTCAGCGGCAGTACCTCGAGCATGCCACGGTCCATGACTTCCTCAACGACTTCCTGGCTCACCAGGGCGCCAAGGGTGTCGAACACGGCCTGGGCCCAGGGGTTCATTTTTTCGGACTCGGATCCCGGGAGGTAGCCGAGCTCCTGGCCGCCTACAGCGTACAAGGGGCGGAAGACCACTACTTTGCGATGCTCGCGGCGTTCCAGGACAGCTTCCAGGCCCGCACAGAGGGCCAGCGCGGACTTGCCGGTGCCTGCGCGCCCGCCGATGGAGACGATCCCGACGGCGGGGTCCATGAGCATGTCGATGGCAAGCCGTTGCTCGGCCGAGCGTCCGTGGAGCCCAAAGACATCGCGGTCGCCTTTGACGAGGCGGACTTGTTTGTCGGCACCCACCCTGCCCAATGCCGATCCACGGTTGGAGAGGAGGACCAGCCCGGTGTTGACGGGGAGTTCGGCGGCTGCGGGGATGAACACGGGCTCGTGTCCGTAGAGTGTGGTGATTTCGTCGTCGTTGGCTTCCACTTCGGCCATGCCGGTCCAGCCGGAATCCTTAACGAGTTCGTTGCGGTACTCGTCCGCCTGCAGGCCCATGGCGGACGCCTTGACGCGCATGGGGAGGTCTTTGGAAACCACAGTGACGTCGTTGCCTTCATTGGCCAGGTTCTTGGCCACGGCCAGGATGCGGCTGTCGTTGTCGCCTCCACGGAATCCTGCCGGCAGCACGTCCGGGGAGATGTGGTTCATTTCAACCCGGAGCATTCCACCGTCGTTCCCGATGGGGATCGACTGGTCCAGTCCGCCGTGTTCGATCCTCAGATCGTCCAGGAGTCGTAGCGCTTTGCGGGCGAAGTAGCCAAGCTCTGGATCGTGGCGTTTACCCTCCAGTTCGCTGATGACCACGATGGGGACGATGACTTCGTGTTCAGCGAATCGCAATAATGCGTGGGGGTCGGACAACAGGACGGACGTATCGATGACGTAGCTGCGGCCTGTGGCGGACTTTTTGGTCCGCGCTGTTTGTGGGACGCGCTTGGCGCGAGAGGTAGCTGCACTTTCCCCGTCGGAAACCATTGCGGGCAGTTGCTCAGAAATAGCCACATCGACTCCAGCCCCGGGCAGTTCGCCCGGCCTAATGGTGAAGCGGCTCGGCCGGAAGGCCGGGCGTGGCCTCCCATGTAACTGGTGCGATGTTCCGCTCCATGTACTGGCCTCCCCGATCAGCGGGCGGTTTTGCCTGCTGATGTGATTAACGTAATCCCGGACACATTCATTTCCGCAACCCACGCCCGGCAAGTCGCATGTCCGGCTCGTTAATTTTTGATGAACCGGAAAGCCCTATGTTCCGTAGCGGCGCTGGCGCCCGGCATAATCCCTGAGTGCGCGCAGGAAATCGACCTTGCGGAAGGCCGGCCACAGTGCCTCACAGAAGTAGAACTCGCTGTAGGCGCTTTGCCACATCAGGAAGCCGGAGAGCCGCTGCTCACCTGAGGTGCGGATGACCAAGTCAGGATCGGGCTGGCCCCGGGTGTAGAGGAACCGGGAGATGTCGTCCACCGAAAGTTCATCTGCGACCTCCGTCATGTTCCGCCCCTTGGCGGCGGCGTCGTGCAGGAGTTCGCGGACGGCGTCGACAATTTCGCGGCGGCCGCCGTAGCCCACGGCGACGTTGACATGGATCTTCTCGTGGACCGGTGTGCGGGCCGTGAGTTTGTTAAGCCGTTCGGCGAGGTAGTCCGGCAGGAGTTCAGGAGCACCCATGGCGTGGACAGAGACGTCCTCGTCTTCATCCAAGCGATCCATGGTGTTCGCGATGATGCCCATGAGAAGGTCCAACTCTTCACCGGAGCGGTTCATGTTGTCAGTGGACAGCATGTAGAGCGTCACTACTTTGACGCCGAGCTCCTGGCACCACCCGAGGAATTCGTGGATTTTGTCTGCACCGGCTTGATGTCCTTGGCTGGTGGGTGCGTTGAACTGGCGGGCCCACCGGCGGTTCCCGTCCACCATGACACCGATGTGGCCCGGGATCTGGTCCTGTTTGAGGGAGCGCAGGAGTTTGCGCTCATAGAAGCCATAGAGGAAACCGGGCAGCTCCACGCCACTCTCACCTGACTTCCTTGCTTGTACGACGACGCACATCCTAGGCTACCTTCCCCAGCTGGCGAGCCGGTGCAGCGGAGGGTCAAAATCCACCAACCACTTGTTACCCAGCAGTAACTTACTGAAACGTAAGTTATGGTTTAACCATGGCTGAGCTCCTCGAAACCAAGCCCGTCTGGCGTGGCTGGATCCACGCTGTCGCGGCTCCCTTTGCCCTGGCCGCGGGCATCGTCCTGGTGACGGTCGCCCCCACGGCGGACCGAAAAATCACCTCCGCCATCTACGCACTGACCGGCTTCCTGCTGTTCGGCGTCAGCGCGGTGTACCACCGGGGAAACTGGTCCCCCAAGGTCCGCATGATCCTCAAGCGGCTGGATCACACCAACATCATGCTGGTCATCGCCGGCAGCTACACTCCGCTGGCTTGGTCCCTGCTGGAACGCTCCGAGGCTGTCACGTTGCTCTGGCTTGTCTGGTCCGGAGCGATCGTTGGAGTGCTCTTCCGGGTTCTATGGACGCACGCTCCCCGATGGCTGTATGTGCCCGTGTACATCGCTTTGGGCTGTGGAGCATTGTTCTACTTACCGCAGTTCTTTGCAGCCAATGCCGCCGCAGCCGTCCTCATTTGCGTGGGCGGCGCCCTCTACATTGCGGGCGCGGTGTTTTACGCCATCAAGAAGCCGAACTTCAGCGTCAAGCACTTCGGCTTCCATGAACTCTTCCACGCCTTCACCGTGTTGGCTTTCGCGGCGCACTTCATCGCCATCATGATGGCGGTCCTGAGCTAGGTTGACCCGGCCCCTCAGCGGGTGCGGGTACCGGCGTCGCCATTCTCTTCCGGGGTGCCATCCAAAGGCGCCGCAGTACCGGCGTCGGGAGTCAGAGTACCGGCGTCGGCGGGCTGACTGGCCTCTTCCTCAGCCGCCAGACGCGCTTCCTCCACCTGTGCCCGGTACCTGACGCGCCTGATGCGCCTGACCATGTCCACAATCAGGAACGTGGTAAGGATCACGATGAAGGCTGTCAGGACGAAGCCCCACGTACCCGGGGTCACCTGGTCCTCGGACAGGCCGGGCCGCAGTGTGCCCGAGGGATTGGGCGACGGAGTGACGGACAGGGCGAGAATCAAGTGGTGCACGTTCAAACCTTCTATGGGAGCTCATGCATGCCGACAGGCAGCGGGTAGCCGGAAGCTGGTTGGCCCGGCAGCAATTTCTACAGGCGATAGAAACTGCCGGAGTTCCTATCTTATCCCTGCGAACAGGTCCTTCTCCGGCAGCTCGGACGGGACCGTGGACTTGATCAGGGTGTAGTCCTCCCAAGGCCACGCCGTCCGTTGCAGATCCGGTGATACCGCGAAGAAGAATCCCAGGGGATCGATTTGCGTGCGATGCGCCCGGAGTGCGTCGTCGCGGGCTTCAAAGAAATCACCGCAATCCACCTGAGTGGTGGTCTGGTGCCCCGGAGGGACGGGGGTATGGCCCTCGGCGTCGGCTTCCAACCAGGCGGCAAGGCGCTCGGCGTAGGGAGACTGCAATCCTGCCTCTTCCAACGCAAAGTGCAGCGCACGGAATCGTTCGGGACTGAAAGCACGGTCGTAGTAAAGCTTGCTTGGGGCCCACGGCTCTCCCATGCCCGGGTAACGGTCCGGGTCACCGGCGGCATCAAAGGCTTCCACCGCCACCTTGTGGGCCATGATGTGGTCCGGGTGCGGGTAGCCCCCGTTTTCGTCGTAACTCAGAATCACGTGCGGCTTGAAACTGCGGACCAGCCGGACCAGGGGCGCCGAGGCACGTTCAAGCGGCTGGAGTGCGAAGCAGCCCGGGGGCAGCGGCGGCAGCGGATCACCTTCCGGAAGGCCCGAGTCGACAAAACCGAGCCAACGCTGCTGAATTCCCAGGACAGCAGCTGCGTTTGCCATTTCCAATCGCCGGGCGCCGGCCATGTCCCTTTTCGGGTGTGGCGCATCTTCCATGGCCGGGTTCTGAATGTCGCCGCGTGAGCCATCAGTGCACGTAGCGACCATCACTTCCACTCCCGCGGCGGCGTACATTGCCATGGTTGCCGCGCCCTTGCTGGACTCATCATCCGGGTGTGCGTGGACGGCGAGCAGCCGCAGCTGCTGGTCGGAACTGCTGGACGCTGTCACGTGACGGCTCCTCTTTCGTGGATCAAGCTTTGTGGGCGGTGATGGGGCGCCGGGATCGGCACTAAACTGGACGGGTGACTTCAGAGGACCTATCGGCCACCCAAGTACCGGCAAGCACCAGCCTAGCCAATCGCTACGGCGGTCAAAAGCGCGCCATGACCCGCAAAACCAAGCGGAACATCATCATCGGCGCCCTGGTCATCGGGATTGGGTTCGCAGCTTACGTGGCCACCGGGTCCGCGCAGGCCCCCGTCACGTTCAAGGACGTTGGTTACAGCACGGTGGATGGCACCCAGGCTGAGGCGGACTACCAAGTCACCAAATACCCCGGAGCCGCCGCCAAATGTGCCGTGAAAGCCTTGGATTCGAAGTTCGCAGTGGTGGGTTGGAAAGTTGTGGAGATCGGTCCCAACGATCCCCAGGACGATCCCGACGGCGGCAGCACCACCGCCCAGCGCACGGTCCTGCGTACTGAGTCCCCGGCCGTTTCAGCGGTGGTGGACAGCTGCTGGATTGTGGACAGCGGCAAATAACGATCGTGTGACCCGTGACTCACCGGGTTTGGGTTCGTCCAAAGGATTTACTACAATGGATGAAACCTTCACCCCGTTAAGTTGGTTACTGAGTTCCACGAGTGGCCACCTCGGCGGGGTCTTTTGCATTGTCAGATCTAGAGGAGAAATCCGTGTCTACCACCAATAGCGCCACTGCGGCTTGGCTCACCCAGGAAGCTTTCGACCGCTTGCAGGCTGAGCTGGACCACCTCTCCGGCGCTGGCCGGGCGGAAATCGTCCAGAAGATCGAAGCTGCCCGCCAGGAAGGCGACCTGAAGGAAAACGGCGGCTACCACGCAGCCAAGGAAGAGCAGGGCAAGATCGAGGCCCGCATCCGCCAGCTCACTGCACTGCTTCGCGACGCCCATGTTGGCGAGGCCCCTGCCGATGACGGAATCGTCGAGCCCGGCATGCTGGTTGTTGCACGCATCGCCGGTGACGAAGAGACGTTCCTGCTGGGCTCCCGCGAAATCGCCGGGGACTCCGATCTGGACGTCTTCAGCGAGAAGTCACCCCTGGGTGCCGCGATCATCGGCCACAAGGAAGGCGACAGCCTGAGCTACGTCGCTCCCAACGGCAAGGAAATTCCGGTGGAGATCGTCTCCGCCAAGCCGTACGTCGCCTAATCAGCGGCTCACCGGCCTGAAATACACGACGCCGGCCCACCCCTTGGCGGGGCGGGCCGGCGTTTTTCGTGTGGGAACCCAACTGGGTCAGAGCTCGGCGAGTTTGGCCTTAGCCTTGGGGCGCAGCAGGACCGCAGCGATAATGCCGCCAACAGCTCCACCGAGGTGCGCTTGCCAGGACACAAAACCCATGACGGTAGGAAGCACACCGAAGAGAATGCTGCCGTAGGCCATGAACAGCACCACGGAAAGGAGAATCTGCCACCAGCTCCGGTTGAAGAACCCCCGCACCAGCAGGAACGCGAAGAATCCAAACACCAGCCCGGACGCTCCGACCGTCACTCCCCCGCCGCCAATCAGCCATACCGCAAGGCCCGAGCCCAGCCAGCTAAAAGCCAGCGCGGTCAGGAACACCCGGATCCCTGACAGGAAAACCAGGAAGCCGAAAATTATCAGGGGCAGCGTGTTGGACAGCAAGTGGTTGAAGTTCGCGTGCAGCAAGGGGAACGTCAGGATGTCCAGTATCCCGTCCATGGAGCGGGAGCGCAGGCCAAAGGTGTAGTTCAGGCCGTGCCGCATCAGAGTGTTGAGGATCTCGATGACGTAGAGCAGGATCACGAAGCCGCCCATGAACAACAGGCCACCCTTCGCGCGCCCCGCAAGGGACTCTTTGGCCTCTTCCTTTGAACCCTCAGGCATTCCAAGCACCATGGGCGCCCCTCCCGTCAGTGCACTACGATCGGCTGGAAGCCCTCGGCCCGCAGTGCGCCAAGAACCTGTTCGCCGTGTTCGTGGCCTTTGGTTTCCAGGTTGATGGTGATGGAGACGTCGCCCATGCTGATGGAGCCGCCCAGGCGGGTGTGGTCCAGCCCGGTAACGTTGGCATCGTTTTCGGCAATGATGCGGGCGATCGTGGCCAAGGAACCGGGACGGTCATCCAGCATCATGCGCACCGTCATGAAACGGCCCGCAGCCGAGAGGCCGCGCTGGATGACTTTGAGCATGAGCATGGGATCGATGTTGCCGCCCGAAAGCACGACGGCGGTGTTCCCCGGGTTTTCGATCTTGCCGTCCATCAGCGCGGCTACTCCAACGGCGCCGGCGGGCTCAACCACCATCTTGGCCCGCTCCAGGAGGAAGATCAGCGCCCGCGCGAGGGAGTCCTCGCTGACGGTCACAACATCGTCCACCAGCTCGCGGATGATGCTGAAGGGCAACTGCCCCGGCCGTCCCACGGCGATGCCGTCAGCCATGGTGGTGACCTTCTTCAGCGGCACCAGCGCATCAGCGGCCAGCGACGGCGGGTAGGCGGCTGCGTTTTCTGCCTGGACGCCGATCACCCTGATCTCACGCCCGAGCTCTTTGGCCTTGGCTTTGATGGCCACGGCTACACCGGCCAGGAGTCCTCCGCCTCCGACGCCCATGAGGATGGTGTCCACATTGGGGATCTGCTCCAGGATTTCCAGTCCGATGGTCCCTTGGCCGGCAACAACGTCAACATTGTCAAAGGGGTGTACGAATACAGCGCCGGTCTCGTTGGCGTAGCGTTGCGCCTCGGCCAGGGCCTCGTCCACATTGTGTCCATGCAGGACAACTTCTGCGCCGTGACTGCGGGTGGCCGCCAGTTTGGGCAGGGCCACACCGAGCGGCATGTAGATGCGGGCGTTGATGCCCAGGCTCTTGGCAGCTACGGCCACGCCCTGGGCATGGTTGCCTGCTGAGGCCGCCACCACGCCGCGCTTCTTTTCGTCCTCGGTCAGCCGGGCCATGCGGACATAGGCGCCACGGACCTTGAAGGACCCTGCGCGCTGCAGGTTCTCACACTTGAAAAAGACGTTGCCGCCCACGAGGCTGCCAAGAGCACGGGACGACTCCACCGGAGTCTTGGTAATAATGCCCTCGAGCAACTCCTGCGCCTTGAGGACATCGTCCAGCGTGACGGGCAGGGTTTCGAGGGTATTCACTGACTATTCTCCTTTGGTGGTGTCGACGGCAGGGCCCTCAGCAGAGGGACGTCCTGCAGCCTTGTTCTTGCCTGCGATGCCTTTA
Organism: Arthrobacter sp. R3-55; assembly: GCF_054161505.1. NCBI lineage: Bacteria > Bacillati > Actinomycetota > Actinomycetes > Micrococcales > Micrococcaceae > Arthrobacter > Arthrobacter sp. R3-55. The sequence continues at coordinate 3,397,254 of NZ_CP096423.1, forward strand.
CCGAGGCGGGATTCGGGCTTGGGGAGGCGAACCTCCTTGAAGTTGGCGTCTCCGTCAGGCCCTGCAGAAGCAGGTGCCGGCTGAAGCTCCGGACCGCCCAATCCTTCATCATGTTCCCACGTCCGGCCCGCAATGTACCGAACGGCCGTGTTTACTACGGCGAGCAACGGGACCGCGAACAGCGCTCCCGGGATGCCGGCGAGGTAGGAACCTGCTGCCACTGAAAGGATCACGGCTACCGGGTGCAGTGCCACGGCCTTGCCCATCACCAATGGTTGCAGGATGTGGCTTTCGAGCTGTTGGACCAGCAGGACGATGGCCAGCATGATCAGGGCGTTGATAGGTCCGTTGGCCACGAGCGCCAGCAGAACCGCGATGGCACCGGTCACCAGCGCGCCGACAACCGGGATGAAGGAACCGATGAACACCAGGACGGCCAGCGGAAGGGCCAGCGGGACCTGGATGATGGCCGCACCAACCCCGATGCCAACAGCGTCTACGAACGCCACGAACATCTGGATGCGCACGTAGCTGACCATGGAAGTCCAGCCGCGACGACCGGCGCCATCGGTTGCCCGGCGTGCGGTTTTGGGGAGGAGCCGCACCAGGAAGCCCCAGATCCGGCTTCCTTCAAGCAGGAAGAAGATCAGGATGAAGAGAGCCAGGACAAGTCCTGCAGCAAAGTGTCCGGCGGTGCTGCCGAAGGAAAGGGCGCCACTGAGGATGCTGCTGCTGTTGTTCTGCAGCGCATTGGCGCCATCGGCAATGTATTGGTCGATCTGGTCTGCAGTCAGGTGGAGGGGCCCGTCTGCCAGCCATGTTTGAATCTGCTGGATTCCGGCGAGTGCTTCCTGCCAGAGCTCGCCAAAGCCGGAGACAAGCTGCCTGCCCACCAACGCCAGCGCACCTGCAATGACACCAATGAAGGAGACCACCGTAATGGCAACGGCCGCTCCGTTGGGCAATCCGCGGTTACGGAGCCATGCCACCACCGGGTACAACAGCCCCGCCAGCAGGGCGGCCACCATGACCGGGATGATGAGGAAGCTGACCTTGCCCAGCAACCAGACCAAGGCGCCGATCATGAGCAGGATCAGGCCCGCCCGCCACGACCAGGCAGCAGCAATTCGCACCCCATAAGGGATGTCTTCGGCAATTTGGCGGTCAGAGCGGGATTTGGCGTCCGGTGTTGGCGTCATGAACCCATAATTCCGTAGGCCACGCCGTATGGGAAACCGGCCCTCACACCGTGCCCCTGACGCTGCAGCCGCACGGGCGGAAGACTAGATGGACGCAGTGATCCCCCAGCTCATGGTGAAAGCTTCACCGGGGGCCAGCCAGCGCAGGCCGTCACCGCTGTTGAACGCATTGGCTGGACCTGTCATCGGCTCGATGGCCACGGCTTTGGAGCGGCCGGGGAAGGTATCGGTGACAAAAACATGGACGTATGGTGACGTCTCGTCCTGCTCGAGACTGACACTGCGGCCGTCAGGTGCGGAAAGGGTGTGGCGGGCCACGCCGCCGTCGTACGTCAGGTCGGTCAAGGCGACATCAATGAGCAGGTCTCCTACGGCAGTCCCGGCCGAAAGATCGTACTGGCCGTCCGCCGCAGCGGTGCTGCGCGGGATCAGGCGTTCATCAGCCACCAGCCGGGTTGCGGCCTTGACCGTCAGGACCAAGTCCTCAGGCGCGACGTCACCCAGGCGCAGGTAAGGGTGCGCCCCGAGAACAAAGGGGGCACGACCCTGGGAATCGTTGACCAGGGTCTGTGAGACACGAAGATCCATGGCGTCGTCCAGTTCATAGCGAACCACGTGCCGGACCAGGAAAGGATAGCCGTGCTGCGGGAAGACCGTGGCATCGAGCGTCACGCTGAATTCTGATTCGTCCACCAAGGCGTAGGCGGAATTTCGCAGCAATCCGTGGCTGGCATTGTTGCGGGAGACCTCGGTGATATCGAGCTGCTGCTTCTTGCCATCGAGATACCAGACCCCGTCCTCCACCCGATTTGCCCACGGCGCCAAAGTGATTCCCGTGGCACCTGGAGAAATCTGGTCGTCGTCGTAACTTTCCGTCAACTGGACTCCGCCGCGCGAGTAGAGGCGGAGCCCTGCTGCAAGCTCGGTGACAACGGCGAGCGCGTCGCCCCTGCGAAGCTCGAATTGGCGGCCCGTGGCGAAGCGGCGGGAGTCGGACGGAAGCGCATTTTCAGCGGGTGATGACAAGGCAGGCATGGCAATACCGTACTTCATCCCGGATCCGGTGAGCTCAGCCAAATGTTAGCTTTTGTTAGAATCTATGCGTTTTTGGTCACTTGTGGAATAATGAAGTCATGAGTCGCATTACCAGCACCCGCCTTGCGGACAGCCGCGAGCTGATCTACTTCGATGACCCCGGAACGCCGGAGCGAACACCGGAATCGTTGGTGGACCACCGCGAGCTTCCGGCCCGCGGTGTTCCCGGTGAAGTCCGTTATGACGCTTTGTCCGGCGACTGGGTAGCTGTGGCTGCCCACCGACAAGCCCGCACGCATCTGCCCCCTGCCGACCAGTGCCCCATCTGCCCCACAACGCCTGCGAATCCCTCGGAGATCCCGGCAGCCGACTACGACGTCGTGGTGTTCGAGAACCGCTTTCCGTCCCTGGGCCCGGCCTTGGGCGAGATTCCGCCCCTGCCTGCACCGGGCACCACCGGACACGGGACCACGGGGCCTGCTTTTGGCCGCTGCGAAGTGGTCGCCTTCACCCCGCAGCACACCGGCTCCTTCGCCGAACTCGGCGAAACACGCGCACGCACGGTCATTGAGGCCTGGGCCCAGCGAACCGAATCACTCAGCTCATTGCCGGGCATCAAGCAGGTGTTCCCGTTCGAGAACCGCGGCGCGGACATCGGCGTCACGCTGCACCACCCGCACGGCCAGATTTATGCCTACCCGTACCTCACGCCGCGAGCCGCACAGCTCGGCGCGGTCGCCCGGAAGTACTACAACGACGTCGATGCGAAAGAAACGCTGGCGGCCTCGCTCCTCAGGGCCGAACGCGAAGACGGCAGCCGCATGGTGCTGGAGGCCGAACACTTCAGCGCCTACGTCCCGTTTGCAGCACGTTGGCCCCTGGAAATCCACTTGGTCCCCCACCGCAGCGTCCCTGACCTCGCAGCGCTCACGGGAGCAGAACGCGACGAACTTGCGCACGTCTACCTCGACCTTCTCAAGCGCCTCGACTCCCTCTACCCCACCCCCATGCCGTATATCTCCGCATGGCACCAGGCACCGCTGGACCCTGCCCTGCGCCCTGCCGGCCAGCTTCACTTGCAGCTGACCTCACCCCGCCGCGCAGCCGATAAGCTCAAGTACTTGGCCGGATCAGAGGCCGCCATGGGAGCATTCATCAACGACACCACCCCCGAAGCCGTGGCGGAGCGTCTCCGCAGCGTTGCCGCAGCACCGGCTTCCGCCAAGACCCTGGAAGGCATCCGAGCATGAGCACCGTTACCGATACCAGCGTCCTCGCCGCCCGCTTCCAGGAAACGTTCGGAGCAGTTCCCGACGGCGTGTGGCAGGCCCCCGGACGCGTCAACCTGATCGGCGAGCACACCGATTACAACGAGGGCTTCGTGCTGCCCTTCGCCATCGACAAAACTGCCAAGGTTGCGCTGCGCGTCCGCGACGACTCCACTGTCCGGATGCTGTCCACCTTTGGCGGGCACGGCGTGGTGGAAGCAGACCTCGCTGAGCTGGAGCCGGGCTCGGGGAACGGTTGGTCCCGCTACCCGCTCGGTGTCGCTTGGGCTTTGAAGGAGCGCGGCATTGAAGTCCCCGGCTTTGACCTGTTGCTCGATTCGGATGTCCCCTCGGGCGCCGGCCTCTCTTCTTCCCACGCAATCGAGTGCGCCGTCATCTCGGCGCTCAACGACTTGACCGGCGCCGGCCTGGCCGCTCAGGACCTGGTCCTCGCCACGCAGCGGGCCGAAAACGTGTACGTTGGTGCGCCCACCGGAATCATGGACCAGTCCGCTTCCCTGCGTGGCGCCAAGGGGCAAGCTGTCTTCCTCGACTGCCGCGACCAGCACGTGGACCTGGTCCCGTTCGACGCCGAATCCTCCGGCCTGGTGCTGCTGGTCATCGACACCAAGGTCTCGCACTCCCATGCCGACGGCGGTTACGCGTCCCGCCGGGCGTCCTGCGAGTTGGGCGCCGAGATCCTCGGGGTCAAAGCCCTGCGCGACGTCGGCGTGGAACGTTTGGAGGAAGCCTCCGGACTGCTGGATGAGACCACCATGAAGCGCGTGCGCCACGTGGTCACCGAGAACGACCGTGTGCTGCAGACCGTGGAGGTACTGGGTAGCCAGGGACCTGCCAGCATTGGTCCCCTGCTGGATGCCAGCCACGTTTCCATGCGAGACGACTTCGAGATCTCCTGCCCCGAGTTGGACCTCGCCGTGGACACCTCCCGCTCCAACGGCGCCATCGGGGCCCGTATGACCGGCGGCGGGTTCGGCGGCTCGGCCATCGCCCTGACCCCGGTGGGCCAGGAGCAACAGGTGCGCGACGCCGTCGTGCGTTCCTTCGGCGAGGCCGGCTATGCCACGCCGGACATCTTCACGGTGACCCCGGCGGCAGGAGCCCGGCGCCTGGCCTGACACATCAGTGATTTTTGATCACCGCCCGGCGCCGATGCAGGCGCCGGGCGTATGCTGTGGCCATGACTGAGGCCGTCATTGTTTCCACTGCCAGAAGCCCCATTGGCCGGGCTTTCAAGGGGTCCCTGAGGGACGTGCGTCCGGACGATCTCGCCACAGCTATGGTGCAGGCCGCCCTCGCCAAAATTCCTGCCTTTGACCCGGGCGCGGACGATGGGCAGGGTTTGGATGACCTCCTACTTGGCTGCGCCGAACCCAGCGGCGAAGCCGGCTCCAACATGGCACGCGTGGTGGCTGTCCTGGCCGGGATGGACCGTGTACCAGCGGCCACCATCAACCGTTTCTGTGCCTCGAGCCTGCAGACCCTGCGGATGGCCTTCCACGCCATCAAAGCCGGGGAGGCCCAGGCAATCGTCTCCGCCGGAGTGGAGAGTGTTTCGCGCTACCAGAACTGGGCCGGCGCCGGAGAGACGGACACCGCCAACCACAATCCCCTCTTCGCCCCCGCAGCTCAACGCACTGCATCCCGGGCAGCGTCCAACATTCCCTGGACGGATCCCCGGATGGGTGGCCGATTGCCGGACATCTATATCTCCATGGGCCAGACCGCAGAGAACGTTGCCACCACCTATGGCATCACCAGGGCCGAGCAGGACGAGTGGGGCGTCCTCAGCCAGAACCGCGCCGAGGCCGCCATCGCTTCAGGGTTCTATGCCCGCGAAATCACCCCCTATATGCGCAAGGACGGCACCGTGGTGGATCGGGACGATTCCCCCAGGGCCGGAGTGACCATGGAAGGTGTGTCCGGCCTGCAGCCGGTCTTCCGTCCCGACGGGACAGTCACGGCCGGCAACGCCTGCCCCCTCAATGACGGCGCGGCTGCGGTGGTGGTCATGAGCGACGTCCGCGCACGCGAACTGGGTCTGGAGCCGCTGGCCAGGGTGGTGTCCACCGGCGTCAGCGCCCTCTCCCCCGAGCTCATGGGAATGGGCCCTGTGGAGTCCACCAGACGGGCCCTGGCACTGGCTGGACTGACCATGGACGACATTGACCTGGTGGAGCTCAATGAAGCCTTCGCTGTGCAGGTGATGGCGAGCGCCCGTGAATTGGGCATCGACCCCGCCAAACTCAATGTCCATGGCGGTGCCATCGCCCTTGGACACCCCTTCGGCATGACGGGTGCCCGGATGACGAGCACGTTGCTGCACGGGTTGAAGGAACGCGATGGAACGTTGGGGCTGGCCACTCTGTGTGTTGGCGGCGGGCAAGGGATGGCTGTGGTCTTCGAGCGGCTGAGCTAGTTGGTTCGGTGAGGTGGCTGCGGGCAGGCGAGAACTTCCCGCCGCCGAGGGGTCAGGTCTCGGCACTTTGAACCCCCACATACTGCCGGGATGTCGCCCCTCGCGGACGAAGAAATGCCCCTTGACGCAAAAATGCCCCCGAATCTCTTCGGGGGCATTTCGCGTTGACAGACTCGTTACGGGCTAGTCGTCGCCCCGCAGGATGGCCAGCAGGCGGATAATTTCCACATAGAGCCACACGAGGGTGACCGTCAGGCCGAACGCTGCAACCCAGGAGTAACGCTCCGGGGCGCCGGCGCGGACGCCTTCTTCGATGCTGGTGAAGTCCATGATCAGCGAGAATGCTGCCAGGCCGATGGCCAGGATGCCGATGAAGACACCCAGCGGGATGCCGAAGATCTCTACTTCAGTGCGGAGGCCGAACGGCGACTGCACGGCACCGGTCCACATCATGACCATGTTGATCAGGGCGAAGACCGCGTAACCAATGGTGGCGATCATGAAGAAGCGCACCATCTTGGGGGTGGCGCGGACCTTGCCGCTCTTGAAGAGCACCAGGGTGACGCCGAAGACGGCCAGCGTACCGATGACAGCCTGGAGGCCGACGCCGGGGTACATGCCATCCAGGATTCGGGTAAGGCCACCAAGGAACAGACCCTCAAGGCCGGCGTAGGCAAGGATCAGGGCCGGTGAAGGCTGCTTCTTGAACGTGTTGACCAGGGCCAGCACAAAGCCGCCCAGCGCGCCAACAATCATGAGCATGGTGGAGAGGGCGGGCGCTACGAAGAGCGTCACGCCAGCACCGATCACCAGCACCACGAGACAGGCGACCGTCTTCATGATGACGTCGTCGTAGGTCATGCGGCCGGTGTCTGCCGGGCCGGCAGCCGGCTGGTTGTACATCTGCTGCAGCTGCTCATTGGTCATGTTCTGCTGCTGGGCAGACCATGCGGCCTGGCCGTCCATCACCTGGCTCGGCGCCCGGCCGGGTGCCTGGTTAAACTGCTGGCCGTACGGGTTCTGCGGTACAGGCGGGGCCTGCTTTGCTCCACGGAAATTCTTTCCGTTGAAGACTGGGTTTCCGCCAAGTGCCATTGCGGGTGTCCTCCTGAAAAAGGGCTAAGTGATAATTCACGGTACCAATTACCACGCCCGTGCGGCAGGGATAGTTCCCTTGTTCACCCAGACGAAACGTAACCGTGACACTAAAACGGCAGGGTGGCAGCGTGTGACGCACCCAGGACCGTTTAGAAACACCCTCAAACAACAAAGGTTTACTTAAGTGTGACTACATCATGGGTTGCCTATAGCTTCACAGTTGTTATCCGATCGCGATGTTTGCACCCCCGAACTGAGCATTTATTCAGCCCGCCGGACGGTAACATAGGCCACACATGGGTGACTTAGATCACAATCGAGGCAGCTAGGCAAGAACTGTTCACAAGCCCCATTTACCGTTCGCACCGGCTGCAATGGCGCAGCCGGGACCACCCCCACTGTGGAGGTTTCCATTTTGAGAAGCACACTGCGCGACCCGTCCATCAGACGGTCCAAGGGACTACAGAGAGTTGTGGGGGCGCTGTTCGCAGCCCTCATTGCCACTCTGTTGATCGCCGCCCCTTCGGCACAGGCAACCACCCCATCGCCTTCGCCGTCACCGACGACATTCCAAAACAACATCAGCGGATTCCTCCGCGATGATGCCCGGGCACCCATACCCGGCGTCAAGATCAAGGCCTCAGGCAACGGGTTCGAAGGTGAAGCCACCTCCGGAGCCAACGGCGCGTGGACCATCGGTGTCCCGGTCCAAGGCACTTACACCATCGAGCTGGACACCTCCACCTTGCCGGAGGGCATCGCACTGGCCGAGGGCCAGGACAATCCCCGCGATGTCACGTTCAGCCAGACGTCCAACCTGTCGGTGATCTTCGCCTTCGGTGAGGGCATCGTGGTCCAACAGCAGGACTTTGGCCAAAACCTCCTCAACCGCCTTGTAGCGGGCCTGAGCTTCGGCCTCCTCCTTGCACTCGCCTCTGTGGGCCTCTCCCTGATCTTCGGAACCACGGGCCTGACCAACTTTGCCCACGGCGAGATGGTCACGCTGGGTGCCGTCCTCGTCTTCATGTTCAACGGCTTTGGGCTCCCCTTCTGGCTGGCGATCCTGCTGGCACTGGTTGGCGGCGGGCTCTTCGGCTACGTCCAGGACGCCGGTCTATGGCGCCCGCTGAGGAAACGCGGCTCGGGCCTGGTCCCCATGATGATCGTCAGCATCGGCCTTGCCCTGGCCATCCGCTACGTCATCCAGTTCTTCTTCGGTGGAGCAACCCAGCAACTGCCCGGCGCACAAAGCGCGGAAATCCAAATCGGGCCTGTCTCCATCTCCCCGAACAACCTGTGGTCGCTGGTCATCAGCGCCGTGGTCATCGCCCTGATCGGCATAGTCCTGCTGAAAACGCGTCTCGGCAAGGCAACCCGCGCTGTGGCAGACAACCCGGCCCTGGCCGCCGCCTCCGGCATCGACGTCGACTCGGTCATCCGCATTGTCTGGATCGTCGGCGGCGTCCTCGCCTCCCTCGGCGGCATCCTGTGGGCTTACTACCGCCCGGGCGTCACGTTCGACATGGGCTCGCAGATCCTGCTTCTCATCTTCGCCGGTGTGACCCTCGGTGGTTTGGGAACTGTCTTCGGCGCCCTGATCGGCTCGATCGTCGTCGGCATCTTCGTGGAACTGACCACTGTGTTCGGCCTCCCCGCCGACCTCAAGTACGTCGGTGCACTGTTCATCATGATCGTTGTTCTTCTGTTCCGACCGCAGGGTATCCTCGGCCGGCGTGAGCGTGTGGGTTAGGAGCGGGCCATGGACTTCGGATTCATTTTCTCCAGCGCCCTTGGCGAATTATTCAGCCCGACGACGGCGGCCTACGCGCTTGCCGCTTTGGGCCTTGCGGTTCACTTCGGCTACTCAGGCCTGCTGAACTTCGGCCAGGCCGGCTTTATGGCGGTTGGCGCCTACGGTTTCGCCATCTCTACCCTCAGTTTTGACGCCCCGTTCTTCCTTGCACTGATCATTTCCATCCTGTGCTCGGTGATCTTCGCCTTCATCCTGGGTATTCCCACCCTCCGGCTACGGGCCGACTACCTGGCAATCGTCACCATTGCGGCGGCCGAAATTGTCCGCTACGTGGTCACCACCAACCAGCTCACCAGCGTCACCGGTTCGGCCAACGGCCTGGCGGCGTTCGAGAACACTTTCTATGCCATGAATCCCTTCCCTGAGGGGTCCTACATGGGCATGAACAACCGCGACTTCTTCATCCGCGTTGTCGGATGGGGACTGGTGGTCGTGTGCTGTGTTCTGGTGTGGCTCCTGATGCGCAGCCCCTGGGGCCGCGTCCTGAAGGGCATCCGCGAAGATGAGAACGCCGTGCGGTCACTCGGCAAGAACGTCTACGCCTACAAGATGCAGGCACTGGTCATCGGCGGTGTGCTGGGTGCCTTGGCGGGCATGATCTTCACGCTCCCCCGCGGTGCAGTCCAGCCTTCGAACTACGGCACGGAACTGACCTTCTTCCTGTGGACCTGCCTCCTGCTCGGCGGCATGGCCACTGTCCTGGGGCCGGTCATCGGAGCCATGATCTTCTGGGTTGTCCTGTCGTTGACCCAGAGCCTGCTCTACGGCCTTATCGAATCAGGGGCAGTCACGTGGCTGACCACCGTCCAGGCGGGCCAGCTGCGCTACATCCTGGTGGGCGTCGCGCTGATGCTCCTGATGATCTTCCGCCCGCAAGGCGTGTTCGGCAATAAGAAGGAGCTTGCTTTCGCATGAGTGAGACCAACGAACGCAATACCGAAAATATCGACTACATGACCGATTCACGGCCCATCGCGGTCGGGGAAAACACCCCTGGCTGCAAGAAGCGCGATCCCATTGTGGTGGCGGAGGATGTCACCCGGTCCTTCGGTGGCATCAACGCCGTGGACGTCGAATACCTTGAGATCCCCCGCCACAAGATCACCGCGTTGATCGGGCCCAACGGCGCAGGCAAAACCACGCTGTTCAACCTGCTCACAGGCTTTGATACGCCCAATACAGGCAAGTGGCAGTTCGAGGGCAACAGCCTGGCAGGTGTCTCCTCCTACAAAGTGGCACGCATGGGCATGGTGCGCACCTTCCAGCTGACCAAGGTGATGGGCAAGCTGACCGTCATGGAGAACATGCGGCTCGGCGCAGCGGACCAACCCGGCGAGCGGCTCTCCAAGGCCCTGTTCAAGGGGATGTGGGGTGGCCGCGAAAAGGAAATCACAGCCCAGGCCCACGTGCTGTTGGAAAAGTTCAAGCTTGACGCCAAGAAGGACGACTACGCTGCGTCCCTCTCCGGCGGCCAGCGAAAGCTGCTTGAAATGGCCCGGTCACTGATGGTCAAGCCCAAACTGGTGATGCTGGACGAGCCCATGGCAGGCGTGAACCCCGCATTGACCCAGTCGCTGCTGGATCACATCAAGAACCTGAAGGCCGAAGGCATGACCGTGCTCTTCGTCGAGCACGACATGAACATGGTCCGGCACATCGCGGACTGGGTTGTGGTCATGGCGGAAGGCAAAGTGGTGGCCGAAGGGCCTCCGGGAGAAGTCATGAAGAACCCTGCCGTGATCGACGCCTACCTCGGCGCACACCACGATGTGGACCTCGGCGATGCTGAGGGCATCAAGGTGCTCGAAGCCGAGCTTGAGGCTGACGAAGAGTCGGTGGTGGGCACTGAAGACGCCGGGATCCTCTCGGACATCGTTGAAACAAAGAAGGAGGACGGGAAATGAGCAGCCCAGCCGCAATGCCCGCCTCAGCACCTGCCCCGGCAGGCGATTCCGTCGTCAAAGTCACCAACCTCGTGGCCGGGTATATCCCCGGTGTCAACATCCTCAACGGGTGCAGCATCGAGGCCCGCAAGGGTGAGTTGATCGGCATCATCGGCCCCAACGGCGCCGGTAAGTCCACCTTGCTGAAGGCCATGTTCGGCCTGGTGAAGGTCCACTCCGGCACCGTGGTTGTCAGGGGCCAGGACCTGACCGGTTTGAAGGCCAACAAGCTGGTGAACCAGGGTGTGGGCTTCGTGCCGCAGACCAACAACGTGTTCGCAGCGCTGACCATCGAAGAGAACCTCCAAATGGGCATGTTCCAGCGTCCCAAGGACTTCGCTGAGCGCTTCGACTTTGTTGCAGGCCTGTTCCCGGAACTGGCAAAGCGGCGGGCCCAGCGTGCTGGGTCGCTCTCCGGCGGTGAACGCCAGATGGTGGCCATGGGCCGGGCACTCATGATGGATCCGGCGGTACTGCTCCTTGATGAGCCATCGGCAGGCCTCTCCCCCGTGAAGCAGGACGAGACATTCCTCAGGGTCCACGAGATCAACCGTGCCGGCGTCTCGGTCATCATGGTGGAACAGAACGCCCGCCGCTGCCTGCAGATCTGCGACCGCGGCTACGTGCTGGACCAGGGCAAGGATGCGTACACCGGTACGGGCCGTGAGCTCATGAAGGATCCCAAGGTCATTCAGCTCTACCTTGGTACTTTGGCTGACGAGGTCTAGCCTCTACAAACGCGAAGGCCTGGCTCCGGCGATTCACCGGAACCAGGCCTTCGGTGTTTTCAGTTGCGTCCTTCAAACGTCGCGCTGCTGCTGTTCCCCGGCACCACCACGTGCACCGCATTCCGTTCCACAGCGAAGTCCGTGGCGTGCCGGTGGTGATCTCGCCGTCGAGGTTCACCGGCAGTGGCGGATCCGTCACCAGCCTGACCTTCCGGCTGGTGAGGTGGTACACCTGCTCGCTTTGCACAAACTTGCCGTTCTTGAGCGAACGCGCGATCTTCACCTGATCGCGTAAGGGCGCCGCCAGGATCGCATAGATGTCCAGGGTGTGATCATCGATTCCTGCCGTCGGCGAAACCGCGTTGCCGCCCCCGTAGTACCTTCCGTTTCCCACTGCCACCTGAAGCAGGTTCTCCAACTCCACGGGTTGGTGGTCCCCGTCAGGGAACTCAAGGCGGGCGTGAAACGGCTTGTGCGTCGCGTAGGAGCGCAGCGTCGCCACCCCATAGGCCAAGGGCCCGATCAGCCGCTTGAGGCGGGGACTGAGGGCCTGGGTGACTGCCACGGACAGACCGGCGGAGGCCACGTTGAGGAAGGGCTGGCCGTTTGCCCGCCCGAGGTCGATGTCCACTACTTTTCCGTCCGCCAGGGCAGCGCAGGCGCTACTGAGGTCGCGGGGAATTTCCAGCGTCCTGGCAAGGTCATTGGCGGTGCCCATCGGAAGCACTCCCAGCACGACGTCGGTACCGGCCACAATTCCGGCAGCGGAGGCGATCGTTCCGTCCCCTCCCCCCCACCACCACAAGATCGTGCCCCTCAGCAACCGCCTGCTCCAGGGTTCGGCGCAGGTCTCCGCCGCCGCGCACCGTATACACCGTGGAGATCGGGAGCTCCGCCCGTTGAAGACTCCCGGCCACCAGCTGCCCGGCAGCGGAACCCTTGCGTGAACCGGCGTTGATGACCAGGGCGATGGAACGGGCTTCCCGGGTTAGCTTCATGAGGCCATGGTAGGTCTACCGTCTGTGTATCAGATGTGGAATGCAAACGGGCCCCGTTCCTGGTGAGGAAGGGGGCCCGTTCTGGCTGCGGTCAGCCGGCGTTCAGCTTAGAGCTTGCCGAACTCTTCACGGACCGGCTTGTAGGTGTTGTCATCCTGGTATTCGTAGATACCGATGTACGCCTCGGTGGGGTCACCGGCGTCGGAGAACGTGACCGGACCGGACTGGCCGTCGTAGTCAACGTCCTTGCCTTCGCGGAGGAGCGTGACACAGGCAGCGAAGGTGGTGCACTTCTCGCCGCCTTCAGAGACTTCCTTCAGCTTGGCTGCGATGTCCGTGCCCTTGGTGCTCTTGGCTGCCTCGGAAGCCAGCGAGATCAGGTTCACGGCGTCGTAGGACTCGCCTGCGTAGCTGTAGTCCTTCAGGGCGGGATCGATGGCAAGAAGCTTCTTCTTGAAGTCATCCTTGGCGAACGTACCGGGAATGGTTCCCTGTGCGCCCTTCATGGTGCCTGCCTGGAAGTCCTTGCTGTAGTCCGAAGTGTTGCCGTCAACCATGAACAGCTGCGTGGGCTTGATGCCCTTGCCGGTGATCAGGGGGACGATGCTCTTGGCTTGGTCGAAGGTGATCAGGGCGATCGCATCCGGCTTGGCTGCGAGGACCTTGTCCACCTGGCTGCTGAACTGGGAATCGCCCTCGTTGAAGAGTTCTTCAGCTACAACCTTGCCACCGGCTGCCTCGAAGGCTTCCTTGACGTTCTTCTGGAGGCCCGTTCCGTAAGCGTCGTTGAGAACGATCATGCCAACGGTCTGTGCTCCACAGGTGGCCATGTAGTTGCCCAGGACCTTGCCCTGCAGGACGTCGGACGGTGCAGTGCGCCAGTAGAGGCCCTTGTCGTCCCAGGTGGTGAAGTCAGGCGAGGTGTTTGCCGGCGAGAAGTGGATGACGCCTGCGCCCGTAATCTGGTTGATGACCGTCTTGGAGACGCCAGACGATGCAGCACCGATGACGGCGCTCACGCCCTGGCCCAGGAGGGCTGTGGTGGACTGGGTGGCGATGTCCGTCTTGGTATCACCGGAGTCACGGTGGACCACGGAGACCGGAGCGCCAAGGACGCCGCCGGCATCGTTGACTTCCTTGATGCCGAGGTTGACGCCGGCAATTTCGGGCGGGCCAAGGAACGCCAGCGACCCCGTCGTCGGCAGGAGCGATCCAAGTTTCAGTGGTGCGTCTGTGGTGGTGGTCGAGGGAGGTACTGGTCCCGTGTTGGTGGCAGCCTGGCTGTTGCCGGCTCCCGCCCCGCCGCTGGGAGCCGGGCAGGAGATGCCTGCGGCTGCGGCGGAAGAAGACCCGGTCTGGGTAGGCGTAGAAGACCCACCGCAAGCCGTGGCCAAGAGCGCGACCCCAATGCCAAGCGCTGTTAGCTTGGCGGCTCGGGGCGCCGCTGGGGAAAGATCAAACATTCGTTGTCTCCTCGATCGAAAGGTGCGAACTGCCTTTGATGCGATTACTCAGGTGTTCCTGATTAAGACTCAAACTAATGCAATTGGGCGGCGAACATAAGTGATTCAGGTCACATCCCTATAACACTCGTTGCCTGTGGGGAATCTACAAGCCAGCTGGGAATTTCCGCGGAAGACTTCACGCGCACAGCGGAAGGGAGAAAAAACTCTCACCTGCCGTCCGTGCCCCAGGTGGGACTCGAACCCACAACACGCGGATTTTAAGTCCGCTGCCTCTGCCAATTGGGCTACTGGGGCGCCCGCACCATGGTATCCCAGCTATAGCTCATTGAATGGCGCGGCGTAGCGGAAAGTGCCGCGGACGTCGTCGGGCCATCCGGGAAGCGTCAACAACTGGAAATGATCTCCCCACACGGGCTCCGGCGGCTGGACGCCCACAGAGGTGGCCGGCACATAACCGAAGCGCGGGTAGTACAGGGGGCTGCCCAGCAGGGCAATCCCGGGCTCCCCTGCGGCGGTGGCCCGGGCAGCAGTCTCGCGCATCAGGGCCGAACCCACCCCGCGCTTTTGAAAGTGGGGAAGCACGCCGATGGGGCCCAGCCCCAGCAGCTCCAGGTCACCTATCCACCCACGGGTGCTGATTGCGTGGCCCACAATCTCCCCGCCCATCTCAGCAACGATACTGAACTGCGGCAAATACTCCGGGCAGTCAAACAGCGACCGCAGCAGCTCCACTTCGAGCGGGGTGCCTGCAACGCGTTCACCGGTCACCGGCGAGACAGAGAACGCGCGGGCTGTCAGTTCGAGGATCTCAGGGCGGTCCTCGGGGCGCTCGGTGCGCAGGACCACACCGCGTGCCAAAAGCCGGAGCACGTCCATGGCCCAGGCAGCATCTGCCGACGGCACCAGGAGGTGGTCGTGATGGAAGCCGGCAAGGACGTTGCAGCTGATCCCGGCGTGCGTCAGCGCGGCACTTACTGCAGCCGTGAGCCCCACGGCTTCAAGGGCCGAATGGACCTGGAGCGTGATCCACGCAGCGACGAAGTCGTAGCTCAGGCCCAAGGAATCAGCTTCGTCCCTGGGCAGGACAACGGTAAGGCCTTCGGCCTCTCGAACAGCCGCCTCGATGCCACCCGAAAGCGGTCTGCCGTGCGGCCACAAGGCGTAGACGTAGTCGCCATCGCGCACAACGGGGTGAAGGGATTCCAGCAACGTCTTGAGGTCGGTTTCACCGGACATGAGGACAGTTTAGGGGCAGCGGCGGAAACGCTACTGGTTAAACGCCGACGGCGGCCACTCCCCGAAAAGGGGGTGGCCGCCGTCGTGCGTGGACTACTTGGCGTTAGCCGTAACCGGGGTCTTGGCTTCCTCGGCAGCAGGCTTGGCCTCTACAGGTGCCGGAGCAGCTGCGGGCTTCGGAGCCGGCGTCGCAGCGGCAACAAAAGCGCCGCGCGGGTTGTCCAGGTCCATCAGGGGCGTGGTGTCGCGGCCGGCGAAGAAGGCCAGGATCCAGCCGAAGATCACGCGGAACTTACGCTCCACGGTGGGCATCGCCATGCCGTGGTAACCACGGTGGGCCAGCCAGGCGAGGCCGCCCTTGAGGCCGATGCGGCCGAGCAGGTTGATGTTGGCAACACCCTTCCACTCGCCGAAGCCGGCTACAGCACCGAGGTTCTTGTGCTTGTAATCGTGCAGCGGCTTGTCCCAGCGCGAAGCCCAGAGGTTCTTGGCGAGCTTCTTGGCCTGGCGAAGAGCGTGCTGGGCGTTGGGGACGCAGGTGCCGTCCGGCAGGCCCTTGCCCGTGAGGTCGGGAACAGCGGCGATGTCGCCGGCGGCCCAGGCGTTCTCAACGATGCCTTCGTCACCTGCGATGCGGAGGTCCGGAAGGACGCGGACGCGGCCACGGGGTTCCAGGGGGAAGTCGGTGGAGCGGATCATCGGGTTGGCCTGCACACCGGCAGCCCACACCAGGGTGTCTGCTTCAACTTCGCCGGCGGAGGTCTTGTCCGGGAGGTTGATCAGCTTGAGGTTGCCCTCTGCGCTGTCAAGGGACGTGTTCAGGAGTACTTCGATGCCCCGGCTGCGGAGGTGCTCCACTACCCATTCGGCCTGCGAAGCGGTGACCTCGGGCATGATGCGGCCCATGGCTTCAACCAGGATGAAGCGGACTTCTTCCTGACGGATGCGGGGGTTGTTGCGCACGGCGGCGCGGGCAAGGTCTTCCATTTCGGTGAGGCACTCGATGCCGGCAAAGCCGCCACCGACCACAACGAAGGTCAGCGCCTTGGCGCGCTCTGCGGGGTCGGTCATGGTGGAAGCGGCTTCGATGCGCTCCAGCAGCTTGTTGCGCAGTGCAACGGCTTCCTCGATGGTCTTCAGGCCGATGCCCTTGTCCGCGAGGCCCTTGATGGGGAAAGTACGGGTGATGGCGCCTGCTGCGATGACGACGTCGAAGTACGGGATCTCGAAGTTCTCGCCGCCGTCGGACGGGGCGATCACGGCGGTCCGGTTGGCGTGGTCGATGCTGGTGACGCGGCCCTGGATGAGCTCAGTCTGCTTCAGGTGCTGACGGTGGGAGACGACGGCGTGGCGTGCCTCGATGTTGCCACCGGCTACTTCCGGGAGGAAGGGCTGGTAGGTCATGTACGGCAGGGGATCAACGACGGTGACGATGCCGCCTGCGTTCGCGATCTTCTTCTGCAGTTTGAGTGCTACGTACAGGCCGACGTAGCCGCCGCCGACGACGAGAACCCGGGGACGGTCAATGAGCTCTGGGGTGGTTGCCATGAATCCAGAGTACAGCACTTTGTGAAAATCTTCACTAACTACTTCCGGGCGGGTGGATCCACCGTCAAAAGCGCTCCCGTTTCGGCCTCCTCGGCCACTGCGGGCGGGTTTTTGGAGACCCGCCGCAACTGGATTGCTGCGCCCGTCACCAGTGCCACGAACAACGCTCCAAAACCCAGTACGACGGCGGCCGGCAGGGCGTCGTCGACAGTGGCCGGCGTCTTCGCAGCAGGGACGGTCGGATCAGCGAGGGTAGGGGCAGCGCTGGTAGGACTGGCCACGGGCGCCTGCGAGGGCTCGCTGAAGACGCCGCGCCGATGCACGCGGATCCAGTCGGCGATGGAACCCAGCGGGTTACTGCCTGCGGCAGGTACCTCATCCTTCAGGGCAGCCTCCGCGTTGAGGATGCCATAGCCATAGAGGGGATCCTTCCCCGGAGCGCCGGCATCCTTGGCCGTGCTGACAATCCTGTTGATGACCTGCTTGGCACTCATCTCCGGCCATTTGGAACGGATCAGGGCAGCTACACCGGAGACGATGGGGGCCGCACCGGAGGTTCCAGCCCACTCTGCGTATCCCCCGCCGGGAATGCCGCCTACCAACTTCTCAGCCGGCGCGGCTACGCCAATGCTGATGCCTTGCGATGAGGAATCCACGCTGGCGCGTCCCTCGCCGTCAAGCCCGGCCACCGTCAGGACGCCGGGAATGGTTGCCGGGGCACCGACCTGGATGTTCCCGCCTACACGGTTACCGGCAGCGGCAACTATCACCACGTCCTTTTGCTCGGCATACAGGAAAGCAGCGTCCCAGCTCTGCGGCCAGTCAGGCGAGGTGCTGCCGAGCGAAATATTGATGACCTTGGCACCGTTGTCCACCGCCCAGCGAACGGCCTCGGGAATTTGTTGCTGGTCAGTCTTGCCGCCGGGGTTGGGCGAGCCGAGCCACGTTGAGATGGCCAGGATCTCCGCCTCCGGAGCAACTCCGGTGATCCCGTCCGGACCACCGGCAGGTGGAATGGGGGGTGGCCCCGGCGGCGTTGCCGAAGCTGATGGTGAAGGCGACGCCGTAGGCGTGGTGTGGCCGCGTCCGGCGAGCATGGTGGCCACCAGAGTGCCGTGCTCGGTCTTGGCACCTATGCTCTTTTGCCCGTTGGGGGCTCCGGCTCCCGAGACGTCCGTTCCGCCCACCACCGCGCCCTTCAAGTCCGGGTGGTTTCCATCAATGCCGCTGTCAATGATCGCAACCTTGACGCCGGCGCCCTTGGACACCTGCCAGGCGTTGGTGACTCCTGTGTCCTTGAGCCAGAACTCCTTGTCGCGCCAGGCGTCCGCACTGGCCGCAGGAGCCGTCAACAACGCACCCGCCAGCGCCCCGCCAGCCATGGCTGCGGCAAGGGCGGCAGAGAGGGTGCGGTGAAAACGCAACGTCATTCGGCATCCCGGATGCTGAGGGCAATGCCGTCCAGGATGTCATGCTCGCTGGAGACTGCGGCAACGATCCTGCCGTTGCTGACACTGGCCAGTCGGTCCAGGATCCGGCGCCACACCAAGGCGCCCGCGCCGATAACGTCCACACGGCCCGGATGCATGTACGGAAGCGCTGCGCGCTCGTCCCGCGTCATCTCCAGCAGGCTGGTACATGCATCCCGGATTGTTTCAAGGTCCAACGACGCACCGTGGATCCGCTCCGGACGGTATTCGTCCAGGCCCAGTGCGTGCGCGGTGACGGTGGTGATGGAACCGGCAACGCCCACCACGGCTGTGGCGCGCTCAAGGGGTACCGTCTGCGCGGCAAGATCCAGCGCGGCATCGACGTCGGCCTCTGCCGCGGCGATTTGCGCGGGAGTCGGCGGATCGCTGCGCAGGTGGCGTTCGGTGAGCCGTACGCAGCCGATGTCCACCGAACGTGCGGCGATGACGCCGGCCGAGTCACCCAGGACGAATTCCGTGCTGCCGCCCCCGAGGTCAACCACCAGGATGGGGTCCTCTCCCGTGGCCGGCAGGACACTGCTGGCGCCGGCAAAGGACAGCGCTGCTTCCTCGTCGCCGGAAATGACCTCAGGTTCCACCCCCAGGAGATCCCGGATGCCGTCCACAAAAACCTGGCGGTTGCGGGCATCGCGGGTGGCGGACGTAGCCGCGAACCGGACCCGCCCTGCACCATGGACGGTGATGAGTTCGGCGTAATCGCGTGCTGCTGCGAACGTGCGTTCCAAGGCCTCCGGTGCAAGCTCGCCCGTGGCATCGACGCCTTGGCCAAGGCGGACCACACGCATTTCACGCACGACGTCGGCCAAGGGTCCCGGCGCGCCGTCGGTTGAGGCGTCAGCGATGAGGAGACGGATGGAGTTGGTTCCGCAGTCGATCGCTGCAACGCGGCTCATGCAGTGCCTTCCTGACGGCCCGGTGTGTCGGTCTTGGCTTTGCGCACCGGCGCGGGGCGCCCCACGATGTCCGGCAGGCCCTGCGGCCCGTGACGGCTTAAGTCCCGGGATGGTGCCTCGCCGGCAGTTTCCCACGCGCCATCGCAGTAGCAACGATCCTTGGTCCACCACTCCGTGATAGCGTCCAGCGCTTCGTCTCCCAACGGATTAACCCCGGGCCCTGCAGCCAGGGAATGCCCCACCAAGACGTGCAGGCACTTTACGCGGGTGGGCATGCCACCAGCGGAGATACCGTCAATTTCAGGCACAGCACCGGTTCCGGAGCGCCCTGCAATGTCATTGCGGGCCTGCAGGTAGGCTTCGTGGGCGCTGTGGTAGGCGCTTGCGAGGTCCTGGTCTGCCGTAAGGCGGGTATTCATCTGGTTCATGAGCCCGCCGGCTTCCAACCGTGATACCGCAGAGGTGATCACCGGGTGGGTCAGGTAGAACGTGGTGGGAAACGGAGTTCCGTTGCTGAGGCGCGGCGCAGTAGCTGCCACCAGCGGGTTGCCGCAGACGCACCGCGCAGGGATCTCAACAACGTCCCGGACCGGGCGGCCCAGCTGGCGGCTGAGGACCTCGAGATCGTGTGCTGATGGCTCGCGGGATTCCTGCGGCACGGCTGCCGTGTTCTCTTCCACTTGCGCTGCCACCCTTCCTGCCCTTGTTGCCGTGTCCACTGCGGACACGACGGCGGTGGGCACCGCGTCTAGTCAGTTGCCGATCGTCTGATTGACTCCCAGAGAGCATCCACCCAGGGCAGATTCTCCGGGTTGGCAGACGATCCGGAGCCGGTGCGGCCACCCGGAGTGCCGGCGGCTTCTTCTCCCCCAAACACCCAGTAACCCGTTTCACCCGGCATAACCATGTTAATGCGGTCCCGGGCCTGCTGTTTCACGTAGTTGGGATCCTGCCACCGGGAAAGCTGCTTGTTGAGCTCCGTCTGCTCGGCCTTGCGTCCTGCAATCTCGGCCTCCAGCGCCGAGATTTCGGCCCGCTTCTCCAGGAAAATCTTCACCGTAGGGGCCAGCATGATAGTGATGGCAATCATGACCACTGCCAGGGCCAGCATCCTGCCGGAAAACGCCTTGGCTGGTACGGGATCGAGATCGTGATCCGTCGAGGCCTTGGTTCCCGGCTTGGTGGAAGCCTTGTCCGCGGCCTTGGAGGTGCCCGGTGCGGGCTTCTTCCCGGCGGTCCTGCCTGCCGCTGCTCCGGTGCTCTTGCCGCTCGCGGGAGGCTTCGGACCAGCCACTCTGCTGCCTGCGGCGGGCCCTTTGGTGCCGCCTGCCGGCGTCGGGGTCCTGGCAGTGGTTCGGGAGGCGCCAAACTCTGCCTCGATGACATCCCCGCTGCCGGAACCTGAATCATTTGTCCCTGCCCCCGCAGCGCCTTTGGCGGCGGTTGGCGGGACGGCGGTTCGCGGGACGGATGTTCGCGGGACGGCGGGGCGGCCTGCACTGGACGGGCCTGCACTGGAAGGCCCCAAGGCGTCGGCCCTGGGTACCTTTGGACGACGGGTGGCCATGACACTCCTGTAATGCCCGGTGCTTGCCTGGCGGTTTGCTGCGCTTGCTGTTCTTGACCTGGCCCGCGTTGAACAAAAGCTGCGTTAAACGGAACCGGCGGCCATGGTCTTTCCACCATAGCCACCGGTTACGTGTTTTCGCTGAAGGCTAGCCCTTGAAACGCGGGAACGCGCTGCGGCCGGCGTAGCGTGCGGCGTCGTCGAGTTCTTCTTCGATGCGCAGCAGCTGGTTGTACTTGGCAACGCGCTCGGAGCGGGCCGGGGCACCGGTCTTGATCTGGCCCGCGTTGGTGGCAACGGCGATGTCAGCAATGGTGGTGTCCTCGGTTTCGCCGGAGCGGTGCGAGGTGATGGTGGTGTAGCCGGAGCGCTGGGCCAGGGAAACGGCGTCGAGCGTCTCGGTCAGGGAACCAATCTGGTTGACCTTGACCAGCAAGGAGTTGGCCGTAGCCGTCTCGATGCCCTGCTGCAGGCGGACCGGGTTGGTGACGAAGAGGTCATCGCCCACCAGCTGGACCTTGTCACCGATGGTGTCAGTGAGGGTCTTCCAGCCTTCCCAGTCGTTCTCATCCAGCGGGTCTTCGATGGAAACCAGCGGGTAGTCGGCAACGAGCTCAGCGTAGTAGGCGCTCATCTCGGTGGCAGAAAGTGCCTTGCCTTCGAACTGGTAGGCACCTTCCTTGTAGAACTCGGAAGAGGCCACGTCCAGTGCCAGGGCGATGTCCGTACCCGGGGTGTAGCCGGCGTTCTTGATGGCTTCGGTGATCAGGTCCAGTGCAGCGCGGTTGGACGGCAGGTTGGGCGCAAAGCCGCCTTCGTCGCCGAGGCCCGTGGAGAGGCCCTTTTCCTGGAGGACAGCCTTCAGGTTGTGGTAAACCTCAACACCCCAGCGCAGGCCTTCGGAGAAGGTCTCGGCACCGATCGGGGCGATCATGAATTCCTGGATGTCAACATCGGAGTCGGCGTGCGAGCCGCCGTTGAGGATGTTCATCAGCGGAACGGGCAGGACGTGGGCGTTCGGGCCGCCCAGGTACTTGTACAGCGGCAGGTCAGCAGAAGCTGCTGCGGCGTTGGCGACAGCCAGGGAAACACCCAGGATGGCGTTGGCGCCGAGCTTGCCCTTGTTGGGCGTACCGTCGAGGTCAATCATGGCCTGGTCGATGCTGCGCTGGTCAGTGGCGTCGAAGCCGATCAGGGCCGGTGAGATCTCGTCGATGACGGCGTCAACAGCCTTCTGGACACCCTTGCCGAGGTAACGGCCCTTGTCGCCGTCGCGAAGCTCAACTGCCTCGTGCTCACCGGTGGAAGCACCGGAGGGAACTGCTGCGCGGCCGATCTGGCCGTCGGAAAGCAGGACCTCAACTTCTACGGTCGGGTTTCCGCGGGAATCAAGGATCTCGCGTGCGTGGATGGCATCGATAAGCGCCATGGATGTGCTCCTTATGGGCAAATTACAGGAATGAGGAGGGAAATTCTCAACGTCCTCGTCGCTACTAGCGTAGTCCAGAGTGGCTTAGGTTACGGAACAACTTCCAAAGACTCACGTCATGAAGGTTGGGCCTGGTTGTTCTGAAACGATCGAACTGCCGAACGGAGGGCCCGCTCTGCGTCGAGTCCTTGCTCGCGGGCACGGGCTACGATGGCGAGCAAAAACTCACCGAGCGCTTCTTCCGAGGTCGGGAAAGCGGAAAGTCCGACGGCGGCCGGCGCACCTTGCGGATGGACCAACCGTGCAGCACCATCGAACCCTGACATGTCCAACCCTGAAACGTCCAACCCTGCGCGGGCCGCCCTATCCAGGGACTTCTGTGCGGCTGCCAACGCAGGAAGGTGCGGCGGGATGCCCTCAAAGGGATCCTTCCGTTCCGGCTTCTCGGCGCGTTTGGCGGCGTCCCACTTGACGATGATTTCCTCGACGCTGGCCGGAAAACTGTCCTGCAGGGAACCGTCCGGCTTGAAGACATGCTGGTTTCGCCGGACCATTTTGGCGTTGATACCCCGGACTACGTCAGCAAAAACAAAACTGCCGCGCTCCTCGGCGAGCCGGGCATGCAGTACCACCTGAAGCAGTACATCACCCAGCTCGCCGCGAAGCTCGTCGTCAACAGCGCCGGCCTCGATCGAGTCCACCACTTCGTAGGCTTCCTCAACCAGGTACTCCACCAGCGACTCATGCGTCAGCCCACCCATCCAGGGGCAGTGCTCACGCAGGGCTGCGATCGTCCGGATGAGCTCTTCGAGCTCGTTGGAGTTCTTAGCCGAGGTTGGCGTAGGCATCGTTGATGTACTCAACCAAAGCTTCGCGCTCGTCCAACGGCAGGAAGGCTGCCTCGGCGGCATTGAGGGTCAGTTCAAGGAGATCATCGAGGTCGTAGTCGAAGGTCTCCACCAGGAGTTCCAGCTCATCGGTCAGGGTGACCCCGCTCATGAGGCGGTTGTCGGTGTTGATGGTGACATTGAAACCGAGCTGGAACAGCATGTCCACGGGGTGGCTTTCAATGCCGTCGCCGAAGCCGGAAATGGCGCCCGTCTGGAGGTTGGACGAAGGGCAGATTTCCAGTGCGATGCCGCGGTCCCGGACCCAGGCCGCAATGCTGCCGATGGTCACCATGCCCACGGTGTCCTCGCCGTCGTCGTCGGAGTTGTCCTCGAACTCCACCGAGATGTCCTCGGCGATCCGGACACCATGGCCAAGGCGCAGGGCGCGGCCGTCAACCAGCGCGGACTGGATGCTCTCCAGGCCCGCTGCTTCGCCGGCGTGGACGGTGGCCGGGAAGTTGTTTTCGGCCAGGTAGGTGAAGGCGTCCTTGAAGCGGGACGGCAGGAAGCCGTCTTCGGCTCCGGCAATATCAAAACCAACAGCACCGTTGGCACGGTGGCGGACGGCGAGCTCTGCGATTTCCTGGCCACGGTCGGCGTGGCGCATGGCGGTGATCAACTGGCCCACCTGGATCTGCCGGCCGCGCTCGTCAGCGGCATCAACACCGGCTTCAAGACCGGTCTGGACGGCTTCAACAACCTCGTCCAGGGTCAGGCCCTTCTGCAAGTGCTGCTCCGGTGCCCACCGGACTTCACCGTAGACCACGCCGTCCTCGGCAAGGTCTTCCACGAATTCCTTGGCGACCCTGAACAGGCCTTCCTTGGTTTGCATGACAGCAATGGTGTGGTCGAACGTCTCCAGGTAGCGGACCAGGGAACCGGAGTCGGCCGATTCGCGGAACCATTCACCCAGCGCAACGGGATCGGTGGAGGGCAGCGTGTGGCCCACCTCCGCAGCGAGCTCAATGATGGTGGCGGGGCGGAGGCCTCCGTCCAGGTGGTCGTGGAGGGAAACCTTGGGAAGGCTCTTCAGATCGAAGTCAAGGGCAGGGGCAGCGTCAAGTATGGGCTCAGTCACGTACTAAGACTAGTCCCCACCGCAAGCCCCGCCAGTAACGTCGGCTGCCTAGCCGGCCGGCTTGGAGAGGTCGACGCCGGCAATCGCCTTTTCGGCGGGATCAACGGCCGCCGCTTCGGTGCCGGCAGCAGCTTCCTTGGCGAGGTCCTTCTTCTCCAGGTACTTGTGCCACCAGCGCAGGGCGTGATCCACCACGATGCCAAGAACCACGGCGAAGGCCACGGCAATTCCGACGCCGAGGAGCGGGTTGTGATGCACCCATTGGCCGGCGAGCAAGCCAATGCCGATTGAGTAGCCCACCCAGGTGATGCAGGCAAAGGCGTCAAGCCAGAAGAAGGTCCGGTGACGGAAGCCGGTTTGTCCGGCGACGTAGTTCACGGCCACGCGGCCCCACGGAATATAGCGGGCTGTAAAGATGAGGACCGCACCACGCTTATCAAGTTCATACTGCGCCCAGGCGAACATCTTTTGGACCTTTGGCCTGCGCATCCACTTCCAGCGGGTCAGGCCGATCTTGCGGCCCAGCATGTAGGCCATGTTGTCGCCCGCCATGGCACCCACCAAGGCGGTGGCTCCCAGGATCCACAGGTTGGGCTCTCCGCTGTGAAGGGACAGCGCCGAGAGACCCACAATGGCTGTTTCGCTGGGGAGGATGGTGGCAAATCCGTCAATGAAGAAGAAGATCAGCAGTACCGGGTATATCCAGGGCTGCCCGGCTGCATGCTCGAGCATTTGGTTCAAAAACTCCACGCGGCGGTAGCTCCTAGACGAATATGACTTGACGGTGTGACGGAAGTCGCTCTAGTGTCCCACGGCCGGGACGTCGTTCGCTACGTCCCAGCCTTGGGATCACACGCTTAACGCTATAGGTGCTGATAAGGTGCCGTCGTCAACCGCCGGGCTGATCTTCCGGCCCCTGAAGCGTCATACCGTGGGTGGAGTCGGAGCGTCTTCTTCGGGGATGTTCTTGCCGTCCAGGGGCACTGATCCCCGGACCTTGCTGATGATCCGATCGATGATGATGCCCAGGATCACGGCCACCACGATCGCTATGACAGCACCCAGGAGGTGGTTGTCCTCGAACCAGACGCCGAAGAAGTATCCCAGGATCACCGAGTACGTTGCCCACAGGACTGCTGACATCGCGGTAAGGGCCACGAAGCGCCGGTGGTGGAAGTGCGTGGCGCCGGCAGTCAGGTTGACGGCAACCCTGCCAATGGGGATGAAGCGGGCCACCATGATCAGCGAGGCCGAACGGCGTCGAAGTTCCTTGCCTGCCCAACGGAAGGCGCCCTGCATCCGCTGGGTGCGCATCCAGCGCCACCGCTGGATCCCGATGCGGCGGCCGATGATGTAGGCGATGTTGTCCCCGGAGAACGCCCCTATGGCCGCCATCAACCCCAGCAACCACACGTTGGGCGAACCGCTGCTCCCGGACACGGCGCTCAGCCCCACCACGACCGACTCGCTGGGAATGGGCGGGAAGAAGCCATCGATCACGCAGCAGGCCAGCACCAGGAACAACACCCATGGCTGCTCCGCCGCGGCGAGGATGAAATCGTTGATGCCCTGCACGGTTTCCTTACGGTAGCCGGCTCCCCCACAGGCGCCGGATGACTGGTGTCCCGGGCTGCTCTTGGCGAACAGCCCGGAACACTTAAGCCTAGGCGATGCGGTCGATGATGAGCTGATGCGCCGGACGTGAACCTTCCGGTGCGATCACCACGGCATCCTGGAGCGCTTCCTTGGCCCGCTCGAACTTCTCCGGAGTGTCCGTCAGAAGTGTCATCAGCGGCTCCCCCGCCCGAACCAGTGCGCCCGGTTTGGCGTGCAAGCGGACACCTGCACCGGCCTGGACCTGGTCCTCCTTGCGGGCCCGCCCCGCGCCCAAACGCCATGCAGCAACACCCACGGAAAGCGCATCCAGTTCCATCAGGACCCCGTCAGCGGGAGCGTAGATAACCTCGGATTCCTTGGCCACCGGAAGTGCAGCACGGGGGTCGCCACCCTGTGCCTCGATCATCCGGTTCCAGACATCCATGGCCCGCCCGTCCTTCAACGCAGCGGCGGGATCGGCGTCGTGGATGCCGGCACCGGCCAGCATCTCCTCAGCGAGCCGGACGGTCAGTTCGACGACGTCTTCCGGACCGCCGCCGGCAAGGACCTCTACCGATTCCTCCACCTCAATGGCGTTTCCGGCAGTCAGCCCCAGGGGCGTGGACATGTCCGTGATCAGCGCAACAGTGTGCACGCCGGCGTCCTTGCCCAAGGCCACCATGGTCTCGGCAAGCTCCCGGGCCCGGGCTTTATCCTTCATGAAGGCACCCGAACCCACTTTGACGTCCAGGACCAGAGAGCCCGTTCCTTCGGCGATCTTCTTGCTCATGATGGATGAGGCAATCAATGGAATGGCTTCCACGGTTCCTGTGACATCGCGCAGGGCGTAGAGCTTCTTGTCCGCAGGTGCCAGCCCTGAACCCGCGGCACAGATCACCGCTCCCACGTCCTGAAGCTGCGCCATGATTTCTTCATTGCTCAGGTTGGCCCGCCACCCGGGGATGGCCTCGAGCTTGTCCAGGGTTCCGCCGGTGTGGCCGAGTCCGCGCCCCGAAAGCTGCGGAACGGCGACGCCGAACACGGCCACCAGCGGCGCCAGCGGCAGCGTGATCTTGTCCCCGACACCCCCGGTGGAGTGCTTGTCGCTGGTAGCCTTCCGGCCGCCGTCGGGCCTTGTCAGGGACGAAAAGTCCATCCGCTCCCCCGAGGCGATCATCGCGGCGGTCCACCGCGAGATCTCGGAGCGGTCCATCCCGTTGAGGAGGATGGCCATATTCAGCGCGGCCATCTGCTCCTCGGCAATCACACCGCGGGTATAGGCATCGATGGTCCAGTCGATCTGCTCGGGAGTCAGTGTGCCCTTGTCCCGCTTGATGGAAATGATCTGGACGGCGTCGAACGCTTCAGTGCTTGTCACGAGGTTTCCTCCAGGTGTTCAGGACCGAAGGCGTCAGGTAGCACCTGGTCCATGGATTTGATTCCTTGAGTTGTCATGAGCTGCATTCCCGGTGCCCGGAATTCGTACAGGAGCTGGCGGCAGCGTCCGCACGGCATGAGGATGTTCCCCTGGCCGTCCACGCAGTAGAACGCGGCAAGCCTGCCGCCTCCCGTCATGTGGAGCTGGCCCACTAAAGCGCATTCAGCACACAGGGTCAGCCCGTAACTGGCGTTCTCCACGTTGCAGCCGCTGATGATCCGGCCGTCCTCGGTGAGGGCCGCAGCCCCCACCGGGAACTTGGAATATGGCGCGTAGGCCCGCTGCATGGCCTGCTTTGCCGCCGCTTCGAGTGCCTGCCAATCAATGTCATTCGCAGGCATCGTCAACCCTTCACATAAGGTATGCCGCTGGCGGCCGGTCCCCGTGACTTACCCACCAAACCGGCGACGGCGAAGATGGTCACCAGATACGGCAGCATGGCCATGAACTGGCTGGGCACCGGAGTACCAATGATGCCCAGGATGGACTGCAGGTTGTAAGCGAAGCCGAACAGGAGCGATGCGAGGAAGGCGCCGATCGGGTTCCACCGGCCAAAGATCAACGCTGCCAGGGCGATGAAGCCGCGGCCGCCGGAAATGTCCTTTGTGAAGGAGTCGATGGTCACCAAGGTGAACACCGCGCCGCCGATGCCTGCAATGGCGCCACCCAGGGTGACATTCCAGAAGCGGGTGGCGTTGACGTTGATGCCCAGCGTGTCAGCAGCCTGCGGGTGTTCGCCCACGGCGCGGACCCGCAGGCCCCAGCGCGTCTTGAACAGGCCGAACCACACCACGGCTACGGCAACGTACATGAGGTAGCCGGCAATGGACTGCTCAAACAGGATGGGCCCGATGATCGGGATGTCCGACAACAACGGGATCGGCAGGATGTCCAGGCGCCCCGGAGTATTGAACTGCTCCTTGTTGGGCACCATCAAGGTGCCGTAGAGGAAACCGGTGAGGCCCGACACCAGCACATTGAGCACAACGCCCACAATGATCTGGTTGACCAGGTACTTGATGCTGAAGACCGCCAAAACCATGGAGACAGCGGCACCGGCTGCAGCGGCTGCAATCAGGCCGATGTAAGGGCTGCCCGTCATGGTGGCCACCAGCGCTGCAGTGAAAGCGCCGCCCAGGAGCTGACCCTCAATGGCGATGTTGACCACGCCCACCCGCTCGCACAATACGCCGGAGAGCGAGCCAAAGACCAACGGCACCGCCAGGGTCACCGAGCCGGCAACCAGGCCGGCAAGGGAGATGGAGGGCTGGCGGGCGCCTGCGACGATCCACACGAGCAACGCGAACACAAACACCACGGCAAAGGCGATGGGAAGCCACTTGGGCGAGCGCTCACCCTGTGTCCAGAGGTAGATGGAATAGGCAGCCATGGCAAGGAGCAGAATTCCGAAGACCACCCCGCCCACCTGCCCCGGAATCATGAGTGCAGGAACGGCGACTGCGTCACCGGCGTCGCTGATCTTCATCTCCGCAGTTTGGTCCGGGCCCAGGAAGCCGAAGAAAACCAAGGCTATGAGGGCCAGGATGCCGAGGGTGAGCGGAACTTTCATGGACGGCCGGAAGGCCGGCAGGGCCGTTGAACCCGGCTTCGGAGCGGTGGTTGTCGCGCTCATTTGGCACCTCCGGAGGCGTTGACGAGGGCAGCCTTGGGAGCCGCTTTCGGTGTCTTGTTCTTCTTCTTCGGCTCAAGCCGGAAGATCGACCTGATCAGCGGCGGCGCGGCGATGAAGAGGACGATCAGGGACTGCACCACCAGCACAATATCGATGGGTGTTCCCGTCTGGATCTGCATCTGCACTGCCCCTGCACGGAAAGCTCCGAACAGGA
This sequence comes from Arthrobacter sp. R3-55, assembly GCF_054161505.1. Lineage (NCBI taxonomy): Bacteria > Bacillati > Actinomycetota > Actinomycetes > Micrococcales > Micrococcaceae > Arthrobacter > Arthrobacter sp. R3-55. The sequence continues at coordinate 3,426,254 of NZ_CP096423.1, forward strand.
GGCCGGCAAAGAAAGTTCCCCAGGGTGTACTGCGTCCCAGCAGTGCAACTGTGATGGCGTCGAAGCCGATCTGGGCAGCGACGCCGCCGGTCAGCACCTTCTCGGTGCCGGCCACTTGCGCCACGCCGCCAAAGGCAGCCAGGGCTCCGGCCAAAGCCATCACCAGGATGGTTGCGCGCGGTACGTTGACGCCCGCAGTCCGGGCCGCGACGGGGTTGGCGCCAACGGCACGGAACTCAAAGCCGATGGTGGACCTGTTCAGCAGCCACCACACTCCGAAGGTCAGTGCTATGGCCACCAGGAAACCCAGGTGGAGCCGGGATCCGGGGATGAGTACCGGATACGTCGCCGATTCATCCAGGCGCGGTGAAATGGGGCTGCTGTCGCCGGGCCGGCGGAAGGCAGCAGTATTGAGCAGGAAGTCCAGCAGGAACAGTGCCACATAGTTCAGCATGATGGTCACGATGACCTCATGCGCACCGGTCCGCGCTTTGAGGATGCCCACGATCCCGCCCCATACGGCGCCGCCCAGGACACCCATGATGATGACCACCAGCAAGTGCAGGCCGAACGGCAGGTGCCAGGTGAAACCTACGTAGGCGGCCAGCGTGGCGCTAATGATGATCTGGCCCTGCGCACCAATGTTGAACAGTCCGGCACGGAAGGCCAGGGCAACGCCAAGGCCGGCACAGATCAAGGGCGTTGCCACGGTCATGGTTTCGAGCAAGGGCTTGAAGCCTTCACGTGGACTGAACACGGAGCCTTGGAAGAGGGCAACATAGCTCTCGGTCATGGCTGACCACAAAGCGTTCAGGAAATCCGTGGGCCGGGCAAAGAGGTAGCCCGCCGTTTTGGCCACCTGGGTGTCGGTGCTGGCGATCAGCAGTCCACCCAGGAACAGTGCTACCAGGACAGCCAGGACAGAGACAAAGCCGTTGCCCATCACGATCCTGCGCAGGACGCTGCCTTGCTGGTGGCCCGGATCCCCGCTTTGCGAGGAGACGGGCACAATGGAGGGTTCAAGCGTCCCTCCAGCGGTGTCCAGCGCCACGTCTGCTGCACGGACTTCGGAGGTGGATTCCTCGGGTGTCCGGGCCTTTTTGGACTCGTCGTTAGTTGTCATCGGAGCCTCCTTCCGGGCCGACGCCGGCCATCATCAAACCGAGCGTGTCCCGTGACGTCCCGCCGGGGACAATACCCACCAGCTTGCCCTTGTAGAGCACGGCGATCCTGTCTGCGAGTTCAATGACCTCGTCAAGTTCCGTGGAAACGATCATGACCGGCGTTCCGACATCGCGCTCGGCAACAATCCGTTTGTGCAGGAACTCGATGGAACCGACGTCCACGCCACGTGTGGGCTGGCTGGCAATGAACAACCGCAGGGGCCGGGACAGTTCCCTGGCCATGACCACTTTCTGCTGATTGCCGCCGGACAACGTTCCGGCAGCCGACGCCGCGGAGGGCGTCCGGATGTCGAACTCCTCAATTTTGGTTTTCGCATGCTCGGACACCTTGGCCGGCTTCATGCTGATGCCGCTGGCAAAGGGTGCCTGGTCATAGAGATCCAGGACCAGGTTCTCTGCCACGGAGAAGGGACCAACCAAGCCGTCCACTGAGCGGTCCTCCGGCACGAAGCCAACCCCCGAGCGCAGGACTTCCTTGACGGAAAGTCCCAGCAGTTGCTTGCCATCCAGTGTCACCGAACCGGTCACATGATCCTGGATGCCGAGGATCGCTTCGGTCAGTTCCGTCTGGCCATTGCCTTGGACACCGGCGACGGCGAGGATCTCGCCTTGGGCGATGTCGAAACTGATGCCGTCCACCACGTTGGTGCCGTTGGCTGCGCGGACCGTCAGGTCCTCCACCACGAACGTGGTTTCCTTCGGTTGTGCAGGGGCCTTGTTCAAGCTCAGGCTGACGGGACGGCCCACCATCATGGAGGCCAGTTCCGTAGCTGATGCAGTAGGCGGAGCATCTCCCACTACCTTGCCGCGGCGGATGACGGTGATGACGTCCGAGACTGCTTTCACTTCACGCAGCTTGTGCGAGATGAAGACGATGGAGGTGCCGCCGGCTTTGAGTTGACGCATGATGTCCAGGAGTTCATCGGTTTCCTGGGGCGTCAGCACGGCCGTTGGCTCGTCCAAAATCAGGACTTTGGCTTCACGCACCAGCGCTTTGATGATCTCGACGCGCTGCTGGACGCCCACGGGGAGGTCTTCGACCAGTGCGTCGGGATCAACGTCGAAGCCATACTTGTCCGAAATCTCCCGGATCTTCTTCCGGGTTTCTTCGATGCTGAGAACGCCTCCAAACGTGGTGGGCTCAGCGCCGAGGGCCACGTTCTCAGCCACTGTGAAGACGGGAACCAGCATGAAGTGCTGGTGCACCATGCCGATGCCGGCCGCCATCGCGTCACCGGGGCCACGGAAACTGACCGGTTGGTCATCTACCAGGATCTGGCCGGCGGTAGGTTCGTACAGTCCGTAGAGGACGTTCATGAGGGTTGATTTGCCGGCACCATTTTCGCCGAGGAGGCAATGGATCTGGCCGGATTCGACCACGAGGTCGATGTCTTGGTTGGCGTAGAAGGTCCCGAAGGCTTTCGAGATCCCCTTCAATTCGAGTTTCACAACTCCCACCGTTCTGTGAGTCCGAGGGACGGCTGTACTGCTCCAAAGCCACTGGCTTTGAGGCCCAGCGTAGTCAGGGCAAAAACGCGCCGCCAGTACCGGGGCTCGGTACTGGCGGCGCGTCCGGGAATTGCTTTACTTCTTGGGGCTGGCTTCCGACTCAACAACCAGCTTGCCGGAGACAATGTCCGCCTTCAGGGCATCGAGTTCAGACTTCGTTTCGGCAGAGACCGCGGAGTCCAGATCGTGGAAGGGGGCGATAGCAACGCCGTCGTTCTCCAACGTGCCAACGTAGGCTTCGTTGTTGAACTTGCCTTCCTTGTCATCCTTCACCACGGCTTCTACGGCCTCGCCCATCTGCTTGACCACGGAGGTCAGCATCAGGTCCTTGTACTCAGGAGCGGTGAGGTAGCCATCGGAGTCGACCCAGATGAGCTTGACGTCCTTGCCGGCAGCCTTGGCTTCCTTCAGCGCAGCGCCTGCGCCCTTACCAACCGGTCCGGCTACGGGCATGATGATGTCCGCGCCCTGGTCCAGCAGGTTGATGGTGACCTGCTTGCCGGTGTCCTGCTTATCGAAGTCGCCCGTGAAGGATCCGTCCTTGGTGTTCTTGTCCCAGCCAACAACCTGGACGGACTTGTTCTTGGCCTTGTTGTAGGCCTGGACGCCGTCGTAGAAACCGTCCATGAAGATGGTGACGGTGGGGATCTTGATACCGCCGAAGGTACCTACCTTGCCGGTCTTGGACGTTGCGGCAGCTGCGTATCCGGCCAGGTATGCTGCCTGCGCCGTGTCATAGACGATCGGCTTGACGTTGGCGATCGGAGTCTCGTAGGAGTAGTCGACGATCGCGAAGTGCTTGTCCGTGTTCTTCTCGGCAGCAGCCTTGGTGGCGTCGCCCAAGAGGAAGCCGACGGTGACCGTCAGGTTGCAGCCGGCGGAGATCATGCCGTTGAGGTTGGTCTCGAAATCGCTGTTTGCCTTCGATTCAGCCGACCTGACCTCGATGCCGAGGTCCGTTTCAGCCTTCTTGAGGCCCTCGTACGAGGACTGGTTGAAGGACTGGTCATCGAATCCACCGGAGTCCGAAACGATGCATCCAAGGAAGTCGCTCTTGGTAGCGGTGCCGGAGCCGGCATCGGGGGCCTGTCCACAGCTGGTCAGCAGGAGCGCTGCTGCGCCGAGGGTGGCAACACCGGCCATTGAACCGCGCTTCAGGGTGGCACGCAGTGGTTTCTTCAATTTTCCTCCAGGAAGAAAGTGATTGGCGCTACGACGGATGGTCAATGAGTGTCCGTTTCCTATACCTGAGGGCAGAAATTCTGTTTTCACTGATGCTCGCAGCTGCGCCGAAGCGCATTGATGACACCAACACTAGTGGCCTGGAACACACCCAGCTACCACAAATGATCCCTCCAAGTCAGATTGTTGACCTTTTGTTACCAAGCAGTAGCTGGGTGTGCAAGTCACACGCGATTCACCTGTGGATTAAAGGCGGACCAGCATCTTTCCGGTGTTCGCCCCGTCCAGGAGGTCGATGAAGGCCTGCGGTGCATTCTCCAGCCCGTCAACGATCGTTTCGTCATAGCTGACAGACCCATCGGCGAGCCAGCCGGCCATCTTCTGCGCGAATTCCGGGGCGTGTTGGCGCTGGCCGCCCACCAGGAATCCACGGAGGGTGAGCTGCTTGCCGATGGCCACGGCCAGGTTCCTGGGCGCAACCGGGGGCTCGGTGGAGTTGTACTGGGCAATGGCACCGCACATGGCGACGCGGCCGCCGACGGTCAGGGTGGCCAAAGCTGCTTCCAGGTGCTCGCCGCCGACGTTGTCGAAGTACACGTCGATGCCGCGCTCCCCCGCCGCATCCTTGAGCTGCTCGAGTACCGGGGCGTCGTTGTAGTTGAAGGCGGCGTCGAAACCGAGCTCCAGCAGGCGGGCAACCTTCTCCGGCGATCCCGCACTGCCGATCACCTTTGAGGCGCCCATTGCCTTGGCGATCTGGCCCACCATGGAGCCAACGGCACCAGCGGCTCCGGAGACGAATACCACGTCGCCTTCCTTGAACTCAGCAACCTTCAGCAGCCCTGCATAGGCGGTCAGGCCGGTCATGCCAAGTGCGCCAAGGAACGCGGACGTCGGCGCCAGCCCCTTCGGCACGGGAGTGGTTGCCGCGGCATCAACCACCGCGTGTTCGCGCCACCCCAGTTGATGCACGACGACGTCACCCACCTTGTGCGCGTCGGACCGGGACGCGATCACCTCACCTACCGCACCGCCGTCGAGCGCTGCATCGAGGCGGAACGGCGCCGAGTAGGACTTGACGTCGTTCATGCGGCCACGCATGTAGGGGTCCACGGACATGAACTGGTTCTTCACCAGGACCTGACCCTCGGCGAGCTCCGGGAGCTGCGCCGATGCCAACCGGAAGTTCTCCTCCGTGGGTCGCCCCACCGGACGGGAGGCGAGCTGGATTTCGCGGGTTTCGGTGACGACGGCGCTCATGCTGCGAACTCCACGAGCTTGAGGTCAACGGCCATGTTGCCGCGGGTGGCGTTGGAGTAGGGGCAGATCTGGTGCGCTTTGGCCATCAGCTCTTCGGCGGTGCTGCGGTCCAGCGCAGGCAGGGCGATCTCGAGTTCGGCAGCCAGGCCGTAGCCTTCGCTGTCAGTCAGTGCACCGAAGTGGATTTTGGCAGCAACTGCGGAGTCGCTGAGGTCAACACGTTCCTTGCGGCCCACCAGGCGCAGGGCGGAGTGGAAGCAGGCTGCGTAGCCGGCGGCGAAAAGCTGCTCCGGGTTGGTTCCTTCACCGTTGCCACCGAGTTCCACGGGGCTGGCGAGTGCTACATCCAGTTTGCCGTCATTGGTGCGGGCGTTGCCATCGCGGCCTTCGCCGGAGGCAAGTGCCTCAGCGGTGTAGAGAGTCTTCATGGTGCTTCCGTTTCTCTTCGGGGAATGGATGTCTCGGGATTTTCCGGGAGTCTGTCAGAGTGAGCTGTTCAAGGCCGTGGTGAGCTTTCCGAGCGTGGCGTGGAGTTGTTCGATCTCTCCGGCGGACAGGCCAGCAGCGTCAGCGAGGCGCTGGGGAACGGCCTGGGCGCGGGCACTCAGTGCGGTCCCGGCGTCGGTCAGCACAACGTCCACGCGCCGCTCATCCTCGGATGAGCGGCGGCGTTCCACCAGGCCCAGGCCCTCAAGGCGCTTCAGGAGAGGTGACAACGTGCCTGAATCCAGGCCCAGCTCGGCACCAAGGTCGCGGACGCTCCGCGGCTCCTGCTCCCACAACACCAGCATCACCAGGTACTGCGGGTACGTCAGGCCAAGGTCCTCCAGGACGGGGCGGTAGACCGCCGTCGCGGCTTTGGACGCCGAGTACAGCGCAAAGCAGACCTGGTGGCGGAGGCGGGGTGCATCACTCATGAATAAAACGATAGTGCACAATTCAATTGTGCACAACTCATCCACGCATGACCGTGCCCAACTGAGTCGCAGTTAAGCGCGTTATGACAGCTCAGAACGCGCTCACATGCGACTCAGGTGGGTTTACTGTTCAGTTGGATCTACTGTTCGAGGTCGCGGATGGTGCGCAGGGCAGCTGCGGTCAAGACGCGGATGGCGTATCCGAGGGCGCGTTCGTCAACAATGAAGTCACCGCGATGGAGGTCGTACTCCTCGCCGCCGGGAGTGTGCGTACCCAGGCGCATCATGGCGCCGGGGAGGTCTGCCAGGAACCAGGCGAAGTCCTCGCCACCCATGGACTGCGGAGTGAGGACCACTGCGTTCTCACCCAGCTCAGCGCGGGCGGAGGCTTCAATAAGCGCCGTCTCATGCTCGGAGTTGACCACAGGCGGCACGCCACGGGTGTGTTCCAGGTGGACGTCCACGCCATAGGGCGCGGCAACCTGCCGGACGACGTCGTCCAGCAACTCCCCCGCGCTGTGCCAGGCATCGCGATCCAGGCAGCGCATGGTGCCGGCCATGTAGCCGGAGCCCGGGATGGCATTGGGTGCGGAACCCGCGGAAATCTGGCCCCACACAACGGACACGCCACTGCGGACATCCACGCGCCGGGAAAGAACAGCTGGAACGTTGACCGCAATCTGCGCCAGCGCAAACACCAGATCTTCAGTCAGGTGAGGCCTGGACGTGTGGCCGCCCCGGCCGGAAAGCTCGATTTTGATGGTGTCCGAGGCCGAGGTGATCGCCCCGATGCGGGTGCCGATCTGGCCCACGTTGATCCGGGGATCGCAGTGCAGCGCCAGGATCCGCGGGACACCCTCAAGCACTCCCTGCTCGATGCAGGACAGCGCGCCGCCCGGCATGGTTTCCTCAGCGGGCTGGAAGATGATCCGGACCGTGCCGCCGAGCGGATTGTTCTTGTGCATCCGCTGCAGCGTCAAGGCGATGCCGAGCATGGCTGTGGTGTGGACATCATGCCCGCAGGCATGCGTCACGCCGTGGTTCTTCGAAGCGAACGGCAGGCCGGTTTCTTCAATGATCGGCAGCGCGTCGATGTCTCCCCGAAGGGCGGTGGCAATGGGACCCTCGCCCACGTCAACCGTCAGCCCGGTCTCCTCCAGGCGCCGCGGCTTCAGCCCGGCAGCTTCAAGCCGCTCCACGAGCTTGTCCGTAGTGCGGAATTCCTTGAAGGACAGCTCAGGGTGCGCGTGCAGGTCACGCCGGAATTCGATGAGCCCGGGAAGCAGCTCATCAACCCAGGGACTCACAACGGGAGCGGGCTCTGTTTCAGTGGTGTAATTGCGCACGTCACAACTCTAGCCATGCGTGGCACCCAAAGAACGAAAGCCACCTCTTGGTTACGCTGCGTTCAGACGCAGGACAACCAAAGAGGTGGCTCACGGTATAAGCGGAGGCTGTTACAACACGTCCGTATCGCCACTGGCCTTGAGGGCGTCAACGGTGCCCTTGACCAGTTGAGCGTGCTCCTTGGTGGTGACCAGGAGCGCGTCCGGAGTGTCCACGATGACCACATCCTTGATACCGATCAGCGCGATGACACGCTTGGTATCGGAGACCACCACGCCGCTGGCATTCTCCGCGAAGACACGGGCGCCTTCACCGAGCACTGTCACCTCGTCCACGTCGCCGGCATTGTTGAGGCGGCCGATCGCGGCGAAGTCGCCTACGTCGTCCCAACGGAAAGTACCAGGCACGACGGCGACATCGCCGGCTGCCGCTGCCGGCTCTGCCACGGCGTAGTCAATGGCAATCTTGGGCAGCGTGGGCCATACCCGCGCGGTGACTTCGGCGCGTTGCGGCGTATCCCAGGCTTCGGCGATTTCCTGAAGGCCCTTGAACAATTCGGGCTGGTTCGCTTCAAGGTGCTTGAGCATGAGCGCCACGGGAGCTACGAACATGCCGGCGTTCCAGACGTAATCGCCGGCTTCTACGTATTTGTTGGCAACTTCCTGGCTGGGCTTCTCAACGAACTCCGCCACTGCCAGCGCATTCGGGGCGCCTTCGACGTGGAGGGCGGCACCTGAACGGATGTAGCCGAAGCCTGTGGAGGGGTGCGTGGGCTTGATGCCGATGGTCACGATCTTGCCCATTGCGGCGGTGTAGATCGCCTCGCGCACCGTTTCCTGGAAAAGATGGTCCGGGCTGATGACCTGGTCCGCGGCAAAGGAGCCCATGATGGTTTCCGGATCGCGGCGGTACAGGATGGCAGCGGCCAGTCCGATCGCAGCGCCGGAGTCCTTGGGCTCGCTTTCGAGCACCAGTTCGTCGTCCCCGACCTCGGGAAGCTGCCGGCAGACGGCGGCACGGTGTGCCTCACCCGTCACAACAAGCACCCGTTCGCCGGCCAGGGGCTCCAAGCGATCATAGGTGGCCCTCAACAAGGTGCTGCCCGAACCGGTCAGGTCATGGAGGAACTTGGGCGCAGCGGCCCGCGAGAGCGGCCACAACCGGGTCCCCACACCGCCTGCCGGAATAACCGCATGGAAGCGGTTCATGGGCGATTCCGGGTATTTCGCGTCTTCTGTACTCACCGCAACACTTTATCCGACGCAAGCGCGAAGCCCCGCAGTACGCCACGCATGTGGTGTTCGTCTCAGGAAGTGGGCAAAATCGCCTGAATACTGGCACGAAACATGGAATTAACAAGGAGAGAAGCCCGTCCTAAATTGAATATGCTGTGAGCGAAGCCTAGATTTAGGCGTGAGCTACGAGTGCTCTCGCAGCAGGCGTTCCCCCCGCGTGGATCCCATGCCAGCGCCGCTGTGTTGCAGGAAGGTTTAATCAGTGCCGACAAAACCAGCTGGCACCTTGTACCGCGGCCGTGAAGGCATGTGGTCCTGGGTTGGACACCGTATTACCGGTGTAGTGATCTTTTTCTTCTTGTTGGTCCATGTGCTGGACACCTCATTGGTGCGCGTGTCCCCTGAGGCCTACACGGCCGTTATTGGTGCTTACAAGAACCCCCTCATGGCCCTGGGGGAAACGGGCCTGGTCGCTGCGATCATCTTCCACGCCTTCAACGGCCTGCGCGTGATTGCCATCGACTTCTGGAAAAAGGGCGCCAAGTACCAGCGCCAGATGCTGTGGATCGTACTTGCGCTGTGGCTGGTCACGTTCGCCGGCTTCGCCATCCGCCACCTTTCCCTCGCGCTGGGAGGCCACTAAGCCATGACAACCATTGAATCCCCACGCAGCGGAAAAATCGGTGCCGGGAAGATCGCTCCGAAGTACAGCCGCAATGGTTCCAGCCGTGGCAACTTCGAGATGATCGCCTGGCTCTTCATGCGTCTGTCCGGCATCGTCCTGGTGGTGCTGATCTTCGGCCACCTCTTCGTGAACCTGCTGGTAGGCGAAGGCATTCACGCGATCGACTTCGGCTTTGTTGCCGGCAAGTGGGCCGATCCGTTCTGGCAGTTCTGGGATCTCGCCATGCTGTGGCTTGCCATGCTGCACGGAACCAACGGCGTACGCACCATCATCAACGACTACGCCGAGAAGGATTCCACGCGCTTCTGGCTCAAGATGGTCCTCTACGCGGCCACCCTGGTCATCATCATCCTGGGCACGCTGGTGATCTTCACCTTCAACCCGTGCCCCGTTGTTGACGGCGTTCAGCTTCCTGGCGGATTCTGCCCGGCCCCGTAGCAGCGTTGCCGGCAGCTCCCTGGAGTGAACCGGCTCGCCTGACGTAGCGGAGCAGCCTCCGCCGACCATCTGAATTTTTGAAAGAGAGAGCATCTGGTATGCAGGTCCATAAGTACGACGTCGTCATTGTCGGTGCAGGTGGCGCCGGCATGCGCGCCGCGATCGAGTCCGGTCAGCGCGCACGCACCGCGGTACTGACCAAGCTCTACCCCACCCGCTCGCACACAGGTGCGGCCCAGGGTGGAATGTGTGCAGCACTGGCCAACGTCGAAGAAGACAACTGGGAATGGCACACCTTTGACACCATCAAGGGTGGCGACTACCTGGTTGACCAGGACGCAGCCGAGGTCATGGCGAAGGAAGCCATTGACGCCGTGCTGGACCTGGAGAAGATGGGTCTGCCGTTCAACCGCACACCCGAAGGCCGCATTGACCAGCGCCGCTTCGGTGGCCACACCCGCGATCACGGCAAGGCTCCTGTCCGCCGTGCTTGCTATGCAGCCGACCGTACAGGTCACATGATCCTGCAGACCCTGTACCAAAACTGCGTCAAGCACAACGTTGAGTTCTACAACGAGTACTACGTCCTGGACCTGCTGATCGTCGAAGAAGACGCAGTACGCGAAGACGGCACCCCGTACAAGCAGAAGCGCGTTGCCGGCGTGGTCTCCTACGACCTCGCTTCCGGTGAGCTCCACGTCTTCCAGGCCAAGTCCGTGGTGTTCGCTTCCGGCGGCGCGGGCAAGGTCTTCAAGACCACGTCCAACGCCCACACCCTCACGGGCGACGGCATGGGCATCGCTTTCCGCCGCGGCATCCCCCTGGAAGACATGGAGTTCTTCCAGTTCCACCCGACCGGCCTCGCCGGCCTGGGCATCCTCCTCACCGAGGGTGCACGTGGTGAAGGTGCCATCCTGCGTAACTCGGAGGGTGAGCGCTTCATGGAGCGCTACGCCCCCACCATCAAGGACCTCGCACCCCGCGACATCGTGGCCCGCGCCATGGCGAACGAAGTGCGTGAAGGCCGCGGTTGTGGCCCCAACAAGGATTACGTCCTCCTGGACCTGACCCACCTTGAGCCGGCGCACATCGAAGCCAAGCTTCCGGACATCACCGAGTTCGCCCGCACCTACCTGGGTGTGGAACCGTTCACGGATCCGGTTCCGGTGTTCCCCACTGCGCACTACGCCATGGGCGGCATCCCCACCAACATCACCACCGAGGTGCTGCAGGACAACGACACGATCGTGCCGGGCCTCTACGCCGCCGGTGAGGTTGCCTGCGTTTCCGTGCACGGCTCCAACCGCCTCGGCACCAACTCCCTCCTGGACATCAACGTCTTCGGCAAGCGTGCAGGCATCGCTGCTGCGGAGTACTCCAAGACAGCCGACTACGTCGAGCTGCCGGAGGACCCCGAGGCAATGACCCGTGGCATCCTCAATGGCCTCCTTACGGGTAACGGCACCGAGCGTGTTGCACAGATCCGCAAGGAACTGCAGGACACCATGGACGCCAACATGCAGGTGTTCCGCACCAAGGAATCCCTGGAGCAGGTCCTTCGCGACATCGCTTCCTTCGAAGAGCGGTACAAGCACGTTACCGTTCAGGACAAGGGCAAGCGCTTCAACCTGGACCTCCTGGAAGCCGTGGAACTGGGCTTCCTCCTGGACATGGCCAAGGTCATGACCGTTGGTGCACTGCACCGTGAAGAGTCACGCGGCGGCCACTACCGCGAGGACTTCCCGGACCGCAACGACGAGAAGTTCATGAAGCACTCCATGGCTTACCTGGACACTTCCGTCACCGTCGATTCCTCGGCGGAATCCGTCGCGGGCATCCGTCTTGAGACGAAGCCCGTCATCTTCACCCGTTACGAGCCGATGGAGCGTAAGTACTAATGACGACCGAAATGGCAGAGCCCGCTTCCAAGATCGAGCTCCCGGCAAGCGTTGCCGGCGACGGTGAAATCCCCACGTTCCACATCACGCTGCGTGTGCGTCGCTACGATCCCGAAATCTCGGACGAAGCACGTTGGGACGACTACAAGCTGACCATGTACGGCACGGACCGTGTGTTGGATGCCCTCCACAAGGTCAAGTGGGAGATTGACGGCAGCGTTTCCTTCCGTCGCTCCTGCGCCCACGGTGTTTGCGGTTCCGATGCCATGCGCATCAACGGCCGCAACCGCCTCGCCTGCAAGACGCTGCTGAAGGACCTGGACACCACCAAGCCCATCACCGTCGAACCGATCAAGGGCCTCCCCGTGGAGAAGGACCTGATCGTGGACATGGAGCCGTTCTTCCAGTCCTTCCGTGAAGTCATGCCGTTCCTGATCAACAAGGGCCACGAGCCCACAAAGGAACGCCTGCAGTCCGTCGAAGACCGTGAGCGCTTTGACGACACCACCAAGTGCATCCTGTGCGCCGCGTGCACCTCGTCCTGCCCGGTCTTCTGGACCGATGGCCAGTACTTTGGTCCTGCGGCGATCGTCAACGCACACCGCTTCATCTTCGATTCCCGTGATGATGCCGGCGACATGCGCCTTGAGATCCTCAACGACAAGGAAGGCGTGTGGCGCTGCCGCACCACTTTCAACTGTTCGGAAGCCTGCCCTCGTGGCATCCAGGTGACCCAGGCAATCGCAGAGGTCAAGCAGGCCATCTTGTCCCGCAAGATCTAGTTCGCGTTTCACCACAAGAACACACGACGACGGCGCCACTCACCACTGATGGTGAGGGGCGCCGTCGTCGTTAATCAACTGCCGCAACCGGCTCCGCAACGCAAGGAGATCAGCGTGTCACGCTCTGAAAAGATCAGCTTCACGGGTAGCACCGGCGACGCCCTGGCAGGCATCGTGGACGTGCCCGAGGGGCCCATCCGCGGCTGGGGCCTGTACTCGCACGGGCTGACCCTCGGCAAAGACAGCCCCGCAGCATCCCGCATCTGCAAGGGACTCGCGGAGCAGGGCGTGGGGATGCTGCGTTTCGACAACCTCGGCCTGGGCGGATCCGCGGGCGAATGGTCGGCCGGGTCCTTCAGCGTCAAAGTGGCCGACACCGTCCTGGCCGCGGAGTTCATGCGGGAACAAGGCCGGGCAATCTCCTTGCTGGTGGGCCACTCGTTCGGCGGTGCGGCAGTGCTCGCCGCAGCCCGCGACGTTCCAGGCCTTAACGCCGTGGTGACCGTTGCAGCGCCCTACGAACCCAAGCATGTTGAGCACATGTTCGACACCGAGATGGAAGACATCCTGCGCGATGGCAGTGCCGTGGTGGACCTCGGCGGCCGGCCCATGGAGGTCCGCCGCCACTTTGTGGAGGACGTGGAACGCGCGGATCTGCGCGACTGCATCCGAACCCTCCACAAGCCCCTGATGGTGATGCACTCCCCCACCGACAACACCGTGGGGATCGACAACGCCAGTGAAATCTTCCGTACTGCCCGGCACCCACGCAGTTTCATCTCCTTGGAAGGCAGTGAGCACCTCCTCACGGGTAAGGGCCAGGCAGCACGGGTTGCGCGCATCATCAGTGCCTGGGCGGACCCGTACCTGGAAGTCCCCGACGCCGTCTAAGTGCCGTTGCACCCAAGTAGGTAACAGCAAACGTTCCACTGACGCCTCAGTAGGGCATTTGCTGTCACCTAGTTGGTCCTATTTGCCGATAGCGGCTTTGCTCTCACTCAGCCACTGCTCGGCCGCTTTCTCCGGGCTCAGCCGCTTGAACAGGACATCGGTGTTGACGCGGGCGGTGATCTCGGAAACCGCCGTGGATCCGGTGGGACCGATGAATGTTGGCGCGAACTCCATCTTGCCGATCTGGTCGATATAGGCCGCCTCCGCCTTGCCCTGGGGTGTCAGGAGGTCCTGGATGGCTGTTCGCATGCCCGAGTTGCTGGGCACTCCGCGGTCGCTCTGGATGATCTTTGCGGCGGCCTCATTGTTGATGAGGAAGCTGACCAGCTTGGCTGCGGCATCTGTGTGCTTGCTCCGGGCTGAGATGGTGTAGAACTGCGAGGACTGCAGCCAGATCCCGGGCGTGGGCTTCTCCCCCGGAAGTTTGAGCAATTTCAACTCCGTGCCCGAGGCTTTGCTCAGGGCGGTCAGTGAGTTGGTCCACGTCAGCATCATGCCGGCCTGCCCCATACCCATGAGGGTTTGTTCCGTGCTGACGTTCAGTTTCTCCACGGTCTCCGAAGCGCTCGGAGCGGCGCCGGACTCGCTGAGCTTCAGTGAGAAGTCAAAGTAGTCCTGCACGGTGTCCTTATCCAGGCCCAGCTGGCCGTCCTGGGTGTAGAGAGACTTGCCGCGTTGGCGGGCGAAGGCGTCCAGGGAATCGTGCGTCAGGACTGTCGCCGTGCCGTAGGTTCCCTTGGGGCTCTTGTCCGTGATGTCAGCCGCGGTCTTGGCGAAGTCGTCCCAGGACCAGGTGCTGTCGTCCGGCAGGGCCACACCCGCAGCTTGGAACACGGCAGGGTTCACCACGATGGCCAAGGCGTTGGCGCCCGTGGAGACGCCGTACTGCTTGCCTTGGACCTGCCCGTTTTCCAAGGCTCCCTGGTCCATCTTGGACAGATCCAGCGAACCCTCCACCTTGGAGAGGTCCAGGAGGGCGCCGCGGTTGGCGTATTCAGCCGGGTACGCACCACCCATGGTAATGACGTCGGGGGCGTCGTTGGCTGCTACCTGGGTAGCCAGTTTGTCGAAGTAACCGCCGATGTCACCGTACTCGGGCTTCACCTTGATGTTGGGGTTGGCAGCCTCGAACTCCTTGATGGCCTTGTTGGTCAGGTCCGCACGGGTGGCATTGCCCCACCATGAGAAGCGGATCTCCACGGGCCCGTCTTCGGGTTGGTTGGAGGATGTGCCGGAACAGGCTGCAGTGAGGCCGAGCATGCTGACAACTGCCGCAAAAGCTATGGATTTCCGGATGCGCCGGAGGGATTTACTCGTCATTGGGTAAGCTTCTTTCAGGCTCAGAAAACGGTTCCTGAAACGTATCAAGGAGGTGTATATTCGTCAATAGTTTGGGGTATGAACTATTTTTATCGACCGAGGAGAACCTTGTGAAAACCCTGCGCCTGGACCAGATCCAGATCCGGGACCCCTTTGTGCTGACCCAGCCGGCGTCCGGCCGCTACCTTCTCTTCGGCAGCACGGACAAGAACATTTGGTCCGGGCAAGCCACCGGGTTCGACTGCTACCGAAGCAGCGATCTGGTCACCTGGGAGGGTCCCCTTGAGGCATTCAGGCCGCAGCGCGGATTCTGGAGCCAGGAGCAGTACTGGGCTCCCGAGGTCCATGAATACCAAGGGCGCTACTTCATGTTTGCTACGTTCATAGCCCCCGGCCACCTTCGCGGAACCCAGATCCTTGCCGCTGATGAGCCCGAAGGACCCTATGAACCATGGAGCGATGGTCCGGTAACTCCCGCCAACTGGCAGTGCTTGGACGGCACTCTTCACGTGGACGATGAGGGAACCCCGTGGATGGTTTTCTGCCACGAGTGGAAGCAAGTGCACGACGGCGCCATGATGGCACAGCGCCTCAGCCCGGACCTCCGGACCGCTGAAGGTGTTCCTGTCTTCCTCTTCAGTGCCTCGGAGGCGCCATGGGCGCGCGCCCTCGATGTTCCCTCCGTCCGTGACCGGGAATTCCCTGTTTTTGTTACCGATGGCCCGTTCCTCCACAGGCTCAGCAGCGGCAACCTCATCATGCTGTGGTCCAGCTTTGGCGAGAACGGTTATGCCATGGGTATAGCCCGCAGTGAATCAGGAACGGTACTGGGCCCCTGGACCCAGGAAGCGGAACCACTCTGGGGTACTGATGGCGGCCATGGAATGATCGCCCGCGACCTCGACGGCAGCCTTTTCCTGACGCTCCATCAGCCCAATAAGACCCCCTACGAGAGGGCAGCGTTCTTCCCTCTCGAGGAACGTGAAGACACAGTGACACTCGCCGGTACAACCATTTCCGAAAGGCTGCCATGAACCCGCCACCCCCTTCCATCGATCGCAAAGGACTGGTCCGGCGACACAATGTCCGCCAAAACAGGTTGGATCCGCGCAGTCCCGTCTCGGTGGGCAACGGCGAGTTCGCCTTCACCATGGACCTCACCGGCCTGCAATCATTGCCCGCCCACTATCCCGTGGGGGCACGCGATGAGCTGCCGCCCGGAACACTCCTGGGGACGCAAGCGCAGTGGGGCTGGCACTCCGTCCCGCCGCTCGAACCGTATGACCTCGCCGGCTCCACTGTCCTCTACGATTCGCCCCGCGGCCCGGTCCCCTATGTGGACATGGTGGGTGACATAGTCAACGATCGCGAAACGGACACCTCCCTCGCTGAAACCTGGCTCAGGGCCAATGCGCACCGACTCGACTTGGGGCGCCTCGGCTTCCGCTGGAGGGAGGGCGGCGTTGACCGACCCCTCGTGCCTGCGGACATCGCCGATACTGAACAAACGCTCGACCTCTGGACGGGCACGGTGACCAGCAGCTTCATGCTGGCCGGCCACCGGGTCAAAGTCACGACGGCGTGCCACCCGGACCGGGATGAGCTGGGCTTTAGCGTCGAGTCGGCTGCCCTTGAGGCAGGTCTACGGGTGGGCATCGGGTTCCCCTACGGGTCCGAGGCCTGGCATGACGCCGCGGACTGGAACCGACCGGACGCCCACACCACCAAACTCACAGGGCCGACACCGGTGAAGGAGGACCCTGGAACCGCAGCCTGGACAGCTCACCGGGAACTGGACGATTCCCGCTACCACGTGGTGATCACAGGCGGGAACCTGACGGTGGAACAGGTAGGCCGGCATGAACTTCTCCTTGCCTTGGTTTCGTCCGGGACTGGTGCCGGCATACCAGCTCTGGACTTTTCCGTGGCTTTCCTGTCGGCGGGCGATGGCGAATGCATCCCCAGGGGCAACAACAGCTCCGCCAACCAGGCACAGCAGCAAACCGTCCCCGCGGAGGCGGGAAACGGCGTCGGACTTTCACCTGCAGGTTCCGTCATCGAGGCCTCTGCCACCCACTGGCCGGCGTTCTGGTCTTCGGGAGGTGCGATCGAACTCGATGCCACCGACGATCCGCGGGCCAAGGAATTGGAACGGCGGATTGTGCTGTCCCAGTACCTGACGGCGATCAACTGCTCCGGCTCGCTACCCCCGCAGGAGACAGGGCTTGTGTGCAATTCGTGGCGTGGCCGCTTCCACTTGGAAATGCACTGGTGGCATGCCGCGCACTTTGCGCACTGGAACCGCGTGGAACTGCTCCTGCCATCGTTGCGCTGGTACACCACCGTGCTGGAAACCTCCCGGCAAACAGCCAAAACGCAAGGATTCGACGGCGTCCGCTGGCCCAAACAGGTGGGCCCGGACGGACGGGAAAGCCCAAGCCCCATCGGCACATTCCTGATCTGGCAGCAACCCCATCCCATCCACTTGGCTGAGTTGGTGTACCGGGCCAACCCGGGCAGGCAGGTGCTGGAGGAGTTCGCGGAGATTGTCTTTGAGTCAGCCGCCTTCATGGCAAGCTTTGCCCACCCCACCTCGCGCGGCTTTGAACTGGGGCCTCCCTTGATTCCGGCGCAGGAAAGCTACGGCGCGATCCGGTCCAAGGTCACCAATCCCACCTTCGAATTGGCGTATTGGCAGTGGGGCCTGCGGACGGCTTCGGCGTGGCGGGAGAGGCTAGGGCTGGAACCTGTTCCGGCATGGTCTGAGGTAGCAGATGGCCTGGTTCCACCACGGGTGGTGGACGGCGTGTATGCCGCGATCGACGTGGAGCCCTTCACCATACGAACCGACCACCCCTCCATGCTCTGTGCGCTCGGGGTCCTTCCGCAGACCGACCTCATTGATCCGGACCTCATGCGGGCCACACTGTCCGATGTCCTGGCCGATTGGGACTGGGGCAGCACCTGGGGTTGGGACTATCCGGTGATGGCCATGACTGCCGCGCGGCTGGAGGATCCGGAAGCCGCCGTTGATGCGCTGCTCCTGAACGCCGGCAAGAACACAGTCCTGGCCAACGGCCACAACAGACAGACAGACTCGTTGCCGCTGTACCTTCCGGGCAATGGCGGGCTTCTGGCTGCTGTGGCCCTCATGGCCGCCGGTTGGGACAACGGCCCGGCACGACACGCACCCGGGTTCCCCGCTGACTGGACCGTTGCCTGGGAGGGGCTGGTGCAGGCACCCTAGCTGCGGCGGGGTCCCACGGCTGCGCCCACGAGGGCCCCCAACCCCACTCCGATGAGGATGCCCAGGAACGGGGAGTTGAAGATCAGTTGGCCCACGATCAGGCCGACGGCAGCCCCGAGGAGACAGCCGATCCACAGTTGATTGTTCATGGCGTCTCCCTTGGGAAAAGGACTGTCAGGTGCGGGGCATAACGCGGCGGGACCCCAGGACTTTCTTGCGTGGAGCCTCCCCTGATTCAGTATCTGCCTCGCGGATAGCGGACCACGATGCTGAGACGAGATACACCTGGCTTACCAGGTTGAACCAGATCAACAAGCCGATAATGATGGCGAACGATGCCAGGACCGGATTGTTTCCGGAGCGGGCAAGAAGTTCGGTGCTGAAGAATTGGAGGACAGTGGTCCCCACGCCGGCCAGCACTACCCCTTCCAGGAACGCGCGGCGCCCCAGCTTCAGGCCGCCTGCGATCCGGAACAGTACTGCCGCCGTCGCGCAGTTCAAAAGGAGGGGAACCACAATCTTGACGGTGGAGGCGATAGGTGCGGCCACTGCCTCGTCCAGCTTCAACAGGTCGATGAACCAATCGGCCGCTGTTCCGAAAATCAGGGACGCGCCGGCGCTGATGATCAGGATGACCCCGAGGAGCACCAAGGTGCCGGCGTCGATGAGCTTTTGGAGAAGACCGTTGCGCATGAGCGGATCAGCGTTCATCACCCCACGGAGCCCCTCCCTGACGCTGGCAATCCAGCCAAGAGACGTGAAGATGGTGACGGCTGCAGCGATCAGCGCGGTCCAGCCGAGGCCGGACGGGTTCAGCAGTGTTTGCGGGTCCACCAGGCCTTCACCGCCATTGACCTGGAGAAGACCGGGCGCCGCGGATGCCACACTGCCGATGACAGCGTCTTCCAGCACAGGGTTGCCACCTAGGACGATGCCGGCGATCGCGAAACCGGTGGTCAGCAGACCCGTCACGGAGAAGAACATGTTGAATCCGATGCCGGCACTCAGCAGGGGCCCATGTTGCCGCGTGTAGTGCTGGAATGCGCGCATGGCACGGTTGGTGTTCAGCCTGGCCATGAAGAGGGCAAAGAATGCTCCTGCCTTCTTCGGCAGCCCGTCGCCGGCCCGCTTGGCGTGGCCCCAGTCCTGCCTCTTGCGGAGCAGCTCGAGTTTGAGCTTGGCCAGCTCAGTTGGCAGCGGAGGAACGTCCGCCTGTGTGGCCTGAATCCGCTTGCTGTTCTTCGTCAGTATCGCCGCCAAAGTCGAGCTCTTCCCGTAGCTGCCATATTCCATTGGTGTCGTGCTCGTAAAGTCCCATGCTAACCACAGGGAAGGTGGCCCGGTAATCTCTGAGGACCGTTTCGGCCTCATCAAGATTTTCCTGGGCAACATCGTGAGCCACAGTGACATGCGGGTGATACGGGAAGGGCAGCAACCGTTCAAGCGGCCCGGTTTGAAGTTTCTCGTGCAACTGCACGCACTCTTCAAAGCCTTCTTCCACGTTGACGAACACCACCGGTGAAACGGGCCGGAAAGAACCCGTGCCTGAAATGGTGATGTGGAAGGGTTCCTGGGTCCGGGCTACTTCCCGGACATGCTCGCGGGTGGCGTCCCAATCCTGGGTGGGCGTAGTGGTAATCAGCGTGATGTGGGCAGGAATGACCTCAGCCATGGGGTCACCGAAAGAGGCCCGCCATTCCTGCAGTTCGCGGGCGATCTCCGGCGGGAAACCGAGGATGACACCGACACACATGGTGTCGCCATCGCCGCAGTCGCTGCCGGAGACACCTGTCTGGCGAGAGTCGTCCGGACCGACACCCTTGCGGGTGTCGGTCTTGACGTTGAGCTGGCCAGCGGAGCACATGGAGTTAGCGGGCTCCCAGGTGGCGGTGGGCATCTCCGCGGTAGGGCAGGAAGCCGACCTTGGAATAGACGTCCGCCAAGGTGGCCGAGGCAATTTCGCGAGCCTTGTCTGCGCCCAGGGCCAGGAGCCGGTCCAGTTCCGCAGGATCGGCCAAGAGCTCATTGGCCCGTTCCCGGATGGGTGCCAGGTGCCCGGAGACGAGTTCTGCGAGGTCAACCTTAAGGTGGCCGTACATTTTGCCCTGGTAGTCGGCCACGATCTTCTCCACCGGTGTTCCGCTGATGGCCGAGTAGATGGTCAGCAGGTTCGAAACGCCCGGCTTGTTCTCGCGGTCGTAGCGGATCTCGGTTTCCGTGTCCGTCACCGCTGACTTGATGCGCTTGGCCACAGTCTTGGGGTCGTCCAGGAGATTGATCAGCCCGGCCGGCGATTCCGCTGACTTGGACATCTTGGCGGTGGGGTTCTGGAGATCGTAGATCTTTGCCGATTCCTTCTGGATGAAGGCCTGGGGCACTTGGAATGTCTCCCCGAACCGGCTGTTGAAGCGGTTGGCGAGGTCCCGGCTGAGTTCCACATGCTGGCGCTGATCTTCACCCACGGGCACACCGTGCGGCTGGTAGAGGAGAATATCGGCGGCCTGAAGGATGGGGTACGTGAACAGGCCAACGCTGGCGTGGTCCGATCCCTGCTTCTGCGCCTTGTCCTTGAACTGCGTCATGCGGGCTGCCTCACCCATGCCGGTGATGCAGTTCAGGACCCAGGCGAGCTGAGCGTGCTCAGGGACCTGGGACTGGACGAACAGGGTGCACTTGTTCACGTCAACGCCACCGGCGATGTACTGGGCAGCCGTAACGCGGGTGCGCCGCGCGAGCTCGGCCGGATCCTGCGGGACCGTAATAGCGTGCAGGTCCGGGATGAAGTACACGGCATCGTACTCGTCCTGCATCCGCACCCAGTTGACCAAGGCGCCAAGATAGTTGCCCAGGTGCAGGGAGTCAGCGGAGGGCTGCATGCCGGAGAGGACGCGGTGCTTGGCGCCAACGGCAAGCTTGGTGGACGTGCTGGTTTGCGGTACCGCTGCAGTGCCGGTTTCAGTCGTGGTGGAACTAGTCATGGAGGAATACCTTAGGGAGCTTAGAGCCGGTAGTCGACTACCAGCGGTGCGTGGTCGGAGAAGCGGGTGTCCCACGAAGGCGCCCGGTCAACGACAGCCGAGAACGCGGCTGCAGCGAGGTCCGGGGTTGCCAGGTGGTAGTCAATGCGCCAGCCTGTGTCGGTGTCAAAGGCTTTACCGCGCTGGGACCACCAGGTGTAGGGGCCGGCGACATTTCCTGCCAGGCCCCTGTGGACATCCCTCCATCCGATTTCTTCGCCGAGGAAGCGGTCAAAGTAAGCGCGCTCCTCCGGGAGGAAGCCGGCACGCTTGACGTTGCCCTTCCAGTTCTTGATGTCCAGTTCTGTGTGTCCGACGTTGAGGTCCCCCACCACCAACGCATGGTCGCTGTGCTTGGCAAGTTCGGGCAAGCGGACAGTCATGGCGTCGAGGAAGCGGAATTTGTCGTCCTGCTTGGGAGTTCCGACTTCTCCGGAGTGCACGTAGGCGCTGACAACGGTCAGGGTGGTGGGTTCACCGGCCGCGTTCTTCACAGTGAAGTCGGCTTCAACCCAACGTCCTGAAGTGTCGAAATAGGAATCGCCGATCCCTATTCGCGTGGCCGTGGGCTCTTCACGGGAAGCAATCGCTACACCGGCCCGGCCCTTGGCCTCGGCTTCGGTGTGCAGGATGTGCCAGCCTTCGCCGATCAGCTTCCTGACGATGTCATCAGGTGCGCGGACTTCCTGGAGGCAGAGAATGTCAACCTCGCGCGGCTCCAGCCATTCCGCCATGCCGTTCTTGTAGGCAGCCCTGAGGCCGTTGACGTTAACTGACGCGATGCGAAGGAAGTCCTTCTTCAATGCCGTACTCACCCGGTCCACTCTAGTCGATGATGGTGCCGGCCACGGGCTCGTCCGAGCCGCCGGAGGACTTGATCATGTCGCGTGCATTGGTGGCCGTAATGGCAATGGTTTCCAGGGCGCGGTTGATGGTGTCCTGATCTGCCTCAGCGCCCTTGGCGCGTTCCTCGTCCACTACGCGGACCTGCACCTGGACAATCTTGAAGGAATGATCCAGCTTGAGGTCGCGAACCTCGTCGGCCTTGCTGCGTTCGGCGACGACCCGGGTTCCGCCGCTGTCGGCAGCGGACGACGACGGCGCGCGGCCGGCTGCGGCGTTGAACGCGTTTTGCGCTTCGGTCAGCTTTGCGCCGGCACGCTGCGCGGCCCTGCGGATGCTCAGCACCACGAAGGTGGCCAGGGCCAACCAACCGAAGGCCACTACTGCGACGACCCAACCCACAACATCGTTCTGGTTGGCCGCGAAGATCACGGCCACCAGGAACGCGATGATGACAACGGTCATCCCCAGGCCGCCAATGCGGAAGCCCTTGAACATGCCTTTACCGGCGGGAGACGTGGACGGGTGCGGGTCACCGAGAGATTGCATGGATCCATTCTCTCAAATGCCTGCAGGTGCCCGTGCCAGCTTCCACGGACGGCGAACACCGGCCCCCAAGCCCCGGGTTTTTGTACAGCTAATGCCCCCAAGACGCCGCTTTCGGGGCATTAGCTGTACAAAAACTCCATCACTTCAGGAACAGCTGGCGCAGCCTTCCGGTGGTCAGCATGATTCCCAGCGCGATCATCACCACGTAATAGCCCACGTGGATTGCCGTGGCAGGGCTGAAGGAGCCCACGCTGATCTGCCGCAGCAACTCCACTCCGTGCCACAGGGGCATGGCCTGGATGAACCACTGGATGACTTGGGGATAGACGCTGAGCGGATAGAACGTAGCGCTGAACAGGAACATGGGCAGCAGGAAGAAGTTGATCCAGTCCATCTGTTGGAAGGTCTTCATGAAGCTGGTGATGCCCATCCCGAAGCTCGCGAAACCGAATGCGATCAGCACCGAGGCCGGGATAACCAGGATGGCCCACCAACTGGTGAGTAGACCCATAACACCCATGACGGCGGTGAATCCGGTGGCGTAGAGCAAACCCCGAAGGAGGGCCAGGAAGATCTCCCCGATCGCCACATCAAGCGGGCCCAAGGAGGTGTAGAGCATCCCTTGGTACAGCTTGGCGAAGTTCATCTTGAAGAAAACGTTCCACGTAGAGTCGTAAATGGCCCCGTTCATCGCCGAGACCGCCAGGAGCGCCGGCGCAATGTAGGCGGCGTAACTGATCTCCTCACCACCAGGACCTTGGACAGTGCCCACGATGGAGCCCATGCCCACCCCCATGGCCAGCAGGAACAGCACCGGCTCAAAGAACCCGGAGACCATGACCAGCCAGGTGCTGGACTTGGCCGCCATGAGCCCGCGGCCCACCACGGCTTTTGCGTTGCGGGAGTAGAGCGAACCGAACTTACGCTCACGGGCCAGGTCCGTGGCGCTGTGGCCGTCCGTCAGGACACTCATGAGCCCATCCTTTTCACGAATTGGCGGCGCACCAGCACCCACCCCACGGTGGCTGTGGCCAGCAGGAACACCACATGGGTGATGGTCAGTAACGGATTCTGGTCCATTCCGTAGGTGAAGACCCGGCCCAACTCGGTTCCGTGCCACACCGGCGAAATCCAGCCGATCCAACGAACAGCCATAGGCAGCGAATCGAGCGGGAAGAACGTCCCGGAGAACAGGAACAGTGGCATGACGATGAACCGCTGCACCAACGCGAACTGCCCTTTGTCCTGCTTGATGCTTGCGGCGTAGGCCATCAGCGGCAAACCGAAGGACAGTGCCGCTACCGTTGCCACGACGGCCGATACCCATCCCCACGGGCTCGGCGAAGCGCCAAACATGGCCACCACCGCGAAGTAGACCACCGATTGCAGGAGGAACCTCAGGGAACTGGCCATGATGTGTCCACTGGCGATCTGCTGCGGAATCAATGGCGAGGCGTGCGGACCGTAGAACACCCGGCGCCACTTGAAACCGTCCATGATGGGGTACGAGAACTCCCCCGATGCCGTCATCACCGCTGCGGAGACCAACAGGGCCGGGGCCACAAACTCCAGGTAGCTCACGCCGCCGAATGCTGCCTCGCTGTTGGCATCCACCAGGCTGGCCAGCCCCACCCCCATGGCGAACAAGTACGCCACCGGCTGCCCTACGCTGTACAGGATCACGGACCAGCCGTAGTTGCGCATGACGCGAAGCACCTGCTCCGCGTAGAAGAAGGAACCCCAGCGTCGCGCCCGGGCAGCCGACACCTCAGGTGAGTGGGCCCGCAACGGTGGCACCGCCGTCGTAAGTGGTTTGTCAGTCAACGAGGCTCCTGCCGGTCAGCCGCAGGAACACGTCCTCCAGCGAGGATCGGCGCACCAGCGAGGTCATCGGGTGCAGCCCGCGGGCAGTGACCTGCTCCAGCGCGGCCTCGCCATCGTGTGCATAGATGAGCACGCGGTCCGGCAGCGTCTCCAGCCGCTCACCGATGCCTTGAAGCTCGACGCCGATGCTCGCGTTCCGCTCGGACCCGAACCTGAGCTCAAGTACTTCGCGCGAAGAGTGCTCGCGGATGAGGGTCGCCGGGGACCCCTCGGCCATGATCCGGCCCTTGTCCACCACGATCAGGCGGTCGCACAGCTGTTCGGCTTCATCCATGTAGTGCGTGGTGAGGATCAGGGTTACGCCGCTTTCCTTGAGCCGGAACAGCCGGTCCCAGAGGATGTGGCGCGCCTGCGGATCAAGGCCGGTAGTGGGCTCATCCAGGAGCAGGATGCGGGGCTCATTGATCAGCGACCGCGCGATGGTGAGCCTGCGCTTCATGCCGCCGGAAAGTGCGTCCACCTTGGAATTGGCCTTGTCCGTCAGCTGCGCGAATTCCAGCAGTTCATCGGCTTTCGGCTTCAGATAGCTCATGGGCAGGCCGAAGTAGCGCCCATAGACGATCAGGTTCTCGCGGACTTTCAGCTCTTCGTCAAGGTTGTCCTGCTGCGGAACCACCCCCAGATGCGCCCTCACCTCAGGGCCGTGCGACTCGGGATCCAAGCCCATGATGGTCAGCGAGCCGGAGGTTCGCTGGGAGACGCCACCGATCATTTTCATGGTGGTGGATTTGCCCGCACCATTGGGGCCCAGCAGCCCAAAGGACTCCCCCGCCGGTACGTCGAAGGAGATGTTGTCCACGGCGGTGAGGTCACCATAGGCCTTGGTGAGGTTCCGCGCGCTGATGACGGAGGGTCGGTTCATGTCGAGGCTGGACTGCAACGATTCTGACGGTGTTGGTGACGGTTTTGATGACGGTGTAGCAGAGCGGGTTGCTTCATTGTGCACCCTCAGCAGACTAGTAGTGCCCACTGACATGTGAAAGGGCTCTTGCAGATATTCCTGCAAGAGCCCCCTCGAAAGACGCGTCCGGAACTAGGCGATGCCGGCCTGGCGCTCAGCGCTCTCCACGACGTTCGCGAGCAGCATGGCACGGGTCATCGGACCCACGCCGCCCGGGTTCGGGGACAGCCAGGCGGCGACGTCGGCAGCTGCCGGGTCCACATCTCCGGTCACAACAGCCTTGCCGTTGCCGTCGTCCACGCGGCTGACGCCGACGTCGAGCACTATGGCGCCCGGCTTGAGGTCCTCTGCCTTGATCATGTGCGGCACGCCGGCAGCGGCGATCACGACGTCGGCCTGCTTGAGTTCGGCGGGAAGGTCCACCGTTCCGGTGTGGGCAAGAATGACCGTGGCGTTGACTTCCTTGCGGGTCAGCAGCAGGCCGATGGGGCGGCCGATGGTGACGCCGCGGCCGACCACCAGGACGCGCTTGCCCTTGAGTTCAATGTTGTGGCGGCGGAGCAACTCCACACAGCCCTTGGGCGTGCAGGGCAACGGGGACGTCATCTCGCCGTTGACGTTGGCCACCAGGCGGCCAAGGTTCATGGGGTGCAGGCCATCGGCGTCCTTGTCAGGATCCATGGCTTCGAGGATGACGTCCTGGTCAATGTGCTTGGGCAGTGGCAGCTGGACGATGTAGCCGGTGCATTCCGGGTTGTCGTTGAGCTCGCGGACAACCTCCAGGAGGTCTTCCTGGCTGATGTCCTCGGGGAGGTCGCGGCGGATGGACTGGATGCCAACCTCTGCGCAGTCCTTGTGCTTGCCGCCGACGTACCAGGTGCTGCCGGGGTCCGAGCCCACCAGGATGGTGCCCAGGCCCGGGACGATTCCCTTGGCGGCGAGGACGGAAACGCGAGTGGTCAGTTCTGCCTTGATAGCTGCGGCGGTGGCCTTGCCGTCAAGGATCTGTGCGGTGGACTGTGTCATTCCATCTGCTCTTTCTGGTGGGTGACCTGCGTGGAAAAGCCTCATAGGAGGCCCATGCCAACGGGACCCGCCGCCGTAGGTGTGGCGGCGGATCCCGTCGGCTCCGGTTCAATGCCCGGGTGGTGCTTGTCTATCCGCGGAAAATGCGGATTACCACTGCTCGTGCTGCGGGTACAGCGGGAAGTCAGCGGCCAGCTTGTCAACGCGGGCCTGGAGGGCTTCCACGTCCGTAGCCGAACCGGCCTTCAGCGCGGCGGCGATGATCTCGGCAACCTCGGTGAACTCGGCAGCACCGAATCCGCGGGTAGCCAGGGCAGGGGTGCCAATGCGGAGGCCGGAGGTGACCATCGGCGGGCGGGGGTCGAAGGGAACAGAGTTGCGGTTCACGGTGATGCCCACCGAATGCAGGAGGTCCTCGGCCTGCTGGCCGTCCAGCTGGGAGTTGCGGAGGTCAACCAGCACCAGGTGAACGTCGGTGCCGCCGGTGAGGACCGAGACGCCGGCTTCGGCGACGTCGGACTGGTTCAGGCGGTCGGCGATGATCTTGGCACCCTCGAGCACACGCTCCTGGCGTTCCTTGAACTCCTCGCCGCCGGCGATCTTGAAGGCAACGGCCTTCGCGGCGATCACATGCATGAGCGGACCGCCCTGCTGGCCCGGGAAGACGCTGGAGTTCAGCTTCTTGGCCCACTCCTGCTTGCCAAGGATCACACCGGAACGGGGGCCGGCCAGGGTCTTGTGGACCGTGGAGGTGACGACGTCGGAGTACGGCACCGGGCTGGGGTGCAGTCCTGCTGCAACCAGGCCGGCGAAGTGCGCCATGTCCGTCCAGAGGAGTGCGCCAACCTCGTCGGCGATGGAGCGGAAAGCAGCGAAATCGAGGTGGCGCGGGTAGGCAGACCAACCGGCGATAATGACCTGCGGCTTCTCGGCGATGGCCTGCTCGCGCAGCTTGTCCATGTCGATGCGGAAGTTCTCTTCTTCAACCTGGTAAGCAGCTACGTTGTAGAGCTTGCCGGAGAAGTTCAGCTTCATGCCGTGGGTCAGGTGCCCACCGTGTGCCAGGGACAGGCCAAGGATCTTGTCGCCGGGGGTGATCATGGCCGAGAGTGCTGCAGCGTTTGCCTGGGCACCGGAGTGCGGCTGGACGTTGGCGTACTCGGCGCCGAACAGTTCCTTGACGCGGTCGATGGCGAGCTGCTCAGCGACGTCGACGTACTCACAACCGCCGTAGTAGCGGCGGCCCGGGTAACCCTCGGCGTACTTGTTGGTCAGGACGGAGCCCTGGGCTTCCATGACGGCGCGGGGGGCGAAGTTTTCGGAGGCGATCATTTCCAGGGTGCCGCGCTGGCGGCCGAGTTCCTGGTTGAGGACAGCTGCGATCTCAGGATCGAGATCGGCGAGCGACTGGTTGCTGACAGACGCGGAAGTGGTTGTGGTAGTCACGGAGATCTCCTGGCTAGGCAACGGGTGGTGCTACAGGTCAGGCTACCGGCAGCAGCATTCCCGCGTCCCCTTGGTTACAGCCCTTGATGCGGCAGGGATCGGTCACGTGCGTGCAGCGGTAAGACATGACCCTCGGCCCAGGCGTACGATCCGTGGTCTTCATGATTGCCGCTCCCTGGTGGTAGTCCACCCAACGCCAGTTGCGACCCGTTAACAGTACAACAACGCAGCACAGGTAGGCTTGATCGTGTGACTGACTCCACCGCTTTCGTTGTAACGCTCTCCTGCCCTGACCGTCCCGGCATTGTCCACGCGGTAGCCGGAGCACTTCTCGAGGCCGGCTGCAATATTGCCGACTCCCAGCAGTACGGAAGCCCCAGCACCGGCAACTTCTTCATGCGCGTCGAGGCATCGACGTCGTCCTCGCAAGAGGATCTCGCCGCTGCCCTGCGGCCGGTGGCCGAATCCTTCGGCATGACGTGGCAGATCAACCCCGTGGGTGAAAAGGTCCGCACCATCATCCTGTGCTCCAAGGACGCGCACTGCCTCAATGACCTGTTGTTCCAGCAGCGGAGCGGCACTTTGCCCATCGAAGTCCCGGCTATCGTGTCCAACCACCGCGATCTTGAGCCACTGGCGGAGTTTTACGGCATCCCGTTCCATCACATCCCGGTGACCGCCGAGACCAAGCCACAGGCTGAGGCGGCGTTGCTGAAGCTGATCGCCGAACACGATGCGGAACTCACCGTCCTGGCCCGCTACATGCAGGTCCTTTCCAACGATCTGTGCACGGAGTTGAACGGCAAGGCCATCAACATCCACCACTCCTTCCTCCCTTCTTTCAAGGGCGCCAAGCCGTACCACCAAGCCCACGCCCGCGGTGTGAAAATCATCGGTGCCACTGCCCACTACGTGACGGCAGACCTCGACGAGGGCCCGATCATCGAGCAGGAAGTCATCCGCGTTGACCACGCGCGCACCGCTGCCCAGTTCGTCCAGATGGGCCGCGACGTCGAAGGCCGCACGTTGGCCCAGGCGGTCCAGTGGCACGCCGAACACCGGGTGCTCCTTGATGGCACCCGGACCGTGGTGTTCAACTAACACCGCTCCTATGCTGGGGGTATGCGGGGCATCCCTCACGCCGAGCACGAGGCTGATTTGGCGGCCTACTACGACCGTCAAGCGCCTGTCCGGAACACCCGCGCGCTCACGCCACACCGGGTGGAGTGCCGGGAATGGTTCGTTAGCCTTCTGAAATCCGAGCACCGTCACTCGTTGTTCGAATTGGGGTGCGGCACGGGCGTTGAGGGCTTGGAGTTTGTCCGCGCCGGATTGCACTACACCGGGGTGGACTTGTCCTCTGAAAGCGTCCATCTGGCGCGCTCGGCCGGATTGGAAGCCACAGTTGCCAGCGGCCGCAGCCTGCCCTTCCCGGATGCTGCCTTCTCAGCGGCATGGACCATGAGCACCCTGCTCCACGTCCCCAACCGAGGAATTCACGACGTCGTCAGCGAACTTGTGCGGGTCACCGCACCTGGTGCGCCAATCGCCGTCGGGCTCTGGTCAGGTGAGGATGATGAGGTCCTGAACCCGGAAGACCTTGAGGAACCGCGACGTTTCTTCAGTCGCCGGAGCGATGACACCGTGCTCAGGATTTTCTGTGAGCATGGCTCGGTTGAGCATTTCCGGACGTGGCCTGAGGGTGTGGGCGTGGAGTCAGGGCCGGGAGCGGGAAACTGGGTACAGCACTACCAATTCCTGGTCCTCCGCACCCCTGGCCCCCAACTGGGTAACAGCAAACGTCCCACTGACGGCCCATAGCGACGTTTGCTGTTACCCAGTTGGGAAATAAGCTGGGCAGCATGGCTCCCTCTTACACCTTCGCCGGGGACACCCCGGCCATCCATGAATCCGCCTTCGTGGCACCCACGGCTTCCATTATCGGCAAAGCGACGTTGGCCGAGGACTCCAGTGCTTTTTATGGCGTCTCCGTCCGTGCCGATACGGCCGCAATCAGTGTGGGCGCAGGCTCCAACCTCCAGGACAACGTAGTCCTCCACGCAGATCCCGGCTTCCCCTGCACGGTAGGCGAGCGCGTCTCCGTGGGGCACAGCGCTGTAGTCCACGGCTGCACTGTGGAGGACGACTGCCTGATCGGCATGAGCGCCACCATCCTCAACGGCGCAGTGATCGGCACCGGCTCGCTCATTGCCGCCGGCGCCGTGGTGTTGGAAGGCACCGTCATTCCCCCACGCTCCTTGGTGGCCGGGGTACCGGCGAAGGTCCGCCGGGAACTCACTGACGAAGAGTTCGAGGGTGTGAAGCACAACGCCGCCCATTACAAGGAGCTCGCGGCAGCGCACCGGGAAATGCACGCCTAACGCCGAATGCGAGGCCCGCTCTGCGCCCTAACCCGGGGGTTTGGGATGCAGAGTGGGCCTCGCAACGTAAAGGACTAGTCCAGGGAAATCGGGCCGAGCTCGTCCAGGAGGTCGCCCGGTCCCGGGTTTGAGGCAACGGAGGAACCACCCAGGTGGTTCACCACTCCCCACACGGCGTTGAGGCCTGTGGTCACAGCGCCCTCGGCCCAGCCCGCGGTGAACGAAACGTCGTCTCCGGCGAGGAAGATGCCGCGCTGGTGCTCCGGCAGCTGGTCCTGCTTGAAGTGCGTGAACAGGCGCTGCTGGTAGCGGTAGTGCCCGGGCAGGTTGGCTTTGAAGGCCCCCATGAAGTTGGGGTCGGCTTCCCAGGACACGGTGATCGGCTGTCCGATGATGTGGCTGGCGATGTCTACGCCCGGGTAGATCTGTTCCAGGGAGTGCAGCATGAGCTTCACTCGCTCGTCCGCCGTCAGCGCAAGCCACTTCAGGGCGTCGTCGTTCCAGGTGTAGGACAGGAGCATCACCGCGGGCTTGTCCGGACCGTCGTCGAGCAAGTACGTGGCCCGGTTGAGGCGGTCGGTGAGCGTCATGGACAGGACTTCGCGTCCGGTTTCGGGATCGATGTCCTTCCAGAACGGCCGGTCTACCATGACGAACGTCTTGGAAGACTGCATGTAGTGCGAGCGCTCGATCGCCGTCCACAGTTCTGCCGGGAACAGCGCTTCCTCAGTGTGGATACGGGTGGACAGCAGCCAGGACTGGCAGGTGGTCACCACGGCCTGGTAGGTGGCTTCGCGCCCCCAGTTTTCGCGGACCAGGAGGTCGCCGTTCTCAGCGCGGCGGATGTTGTCCACGGCTCCGCGTGGCGAGCCGCTGTGCAGTGATGAAAGCGAGGTGCCTTCCGGCCAGTACTTAAGGCCCGACGGCGCGTGGTTCCACAGTGCCTCGGGGAGCCTTTGCGCTCCTCCCGCAATGGAGCGGTGCTGGTCATCGGCATCCGTGTAGACCACGCGGAGGATTTCCAGGATGGAGTTGGGGAAGTCCGTATCCCAGCCGCCCGTGCCGAAGCCCACTTGGCCGAATGCCTCGCGGTGCGCGAAGCCTGCCTCCTTGAAGGACTTGCTGGCGGCGATGAAGCCGTAAAAAGTTTGCTCGTCCAGCTCCGGGAGGAGTGCGTTCCAGAGTTCCTTGATCCGCTTGGTGTCGCGGGCCTTGATGGCTTCCTGCATCTGGGCGAAGGCAGCACCATCGTTGACGGCCGCTTTCCAGGCATCGGCTACTTCGAGGAAGAACTCCGGAAGTTCATCCGCCGTGGTGGCGTAGTGCTTCTTGCCGGCGAGTTCGATCACCGTGGAGGACGTGGCCGGCGCCATGGGGTTGGGGAACTCGTTGGTATCCAGGCCCAGCAGATCCACGTAGTGGTAGAACGCCTTGCCGGAGACCGGGAATCGCATGCCACCAAGATCTGCCACCACGCCGGGCGCCGAGGGGAAGCTGGCAGTACGGAGACGTCCGCCGATTTGGTCGGCCTCGTAGATGACTGGTTTGAGGCCAAGCTTCATCAACTCGTAGGCGGTGACCAGGCCGGAGAGACCGGCGCCGATGATGGCCACTTCGGTCCCGTACAGCTCTTCCGGGACTGAGCCGAGCCCATCGGGGTGGGCCAGGTAATGGTCGTAGCTGAACGGGAAGTCCGGGTTCAGCATGGTGATGGGGGCTCCGGCTCCGGCCGGCGCTCCGGGTTCGTCGACCAGGGGGAGTTCGGTGGCGATGGTCATGATTTTGCTGCTTTCACAGATTCCGGGCTCACTGCCCTGGTGGTTAGTTCACGGTAGTCCTGCTCGCTGAGTGCGGCTACCTTTGAGTTCCGGCGTCCGTAGCCGAAGTAGATGGCGACGCCCACCAGCATCCAGATACCGAAGGTGATCCAAGTATCGGCGCCGAGGTTGAGCATCAGGTAGGCACACATCAGGGTGCCCAGGATTGGTGTGATGGGGTACAGCGGGACCCGGAAGCTGCGTTCCAGGTCGGGGCGGTTGCGTCGCAGGTAGATGACCGCCACATTGACCAGGGCGAAGGCAAAGAGTGTGCCGATGCTGGTGGCGTCCGCCAGTGCACCGAGCGGAACCAAGCCTGCGGTGAGGGCGACGGCGGTCCCGATGATCAGCGTTCCGGCCACCGGTGTGCCGGTGCGGCGGGATACGCGGCCAAAGACTTTGGGCACCATGCCATCGCGGGACATGGAGAGCATGATGCGGGTCTGGCCGTAGAGAACTGTCAGCACGATGCTTGCGATGGCCAGCACAGCACCGATGGAGAAGACCAAGGCAATCCACGGCTGGCCCGTGATCTCGTGCAGGATCTGTACCAGTGCAGCTTCCGTGCCGTCGAACCAACCCCACGGGCGGGCGCCGATGGCTGCAACTGCAACCAGGACGTAGATGGTGGTGACGATGACCATGGAGAGCATGATGGCCCGGGGAAGGTCGCGCTTGGGGTTCCTGGCTTCCTCGCCTGCTGTAGAGGCTGCGTCGAAACCGATGTAAGAGAAGAAGACGCTGGATGCGGCGGCAGAAACACCAGCGGCACCCATCGGCAGCAGCGGCTCGAAGTTGCCGGCGTTGAAGGCGGTGAAGGCCACAGCGCAGAAGAAGATCAGGATGCCCACCTTGACGATGACAATCGCAGTGTTGATCCATGCACTCTCGCGGGCTACGCGGACCAAGAGGATCATGGCCAGGACCACGATCACCATGGCCGGCACGTTCACCAGGCCGCCATCCCCCGGCGGCTGGCTCATCGCGTCCGGCAGGAACTGGCCAAACGCGGCGAGTGTCTCGTTCACATACTGGCCGGCGCCCACGGCAACGGCCGCCACTGAGACGGCGTACTCCAGCACCAGGCACCAGCCGCAAATCCATGCCATACCCTCGCCCATGGTGGCGTAAGAGTACGAGTAACTGGAGCCGGCTACCGGAACCAGCCCGGCCATTTCGGCGTACGACACTGCGGAGAGCAGCGCGGCGAGGCCGGCAATGACGAAGGAGATCCAGATAGCCGGACCAGCCAACGGCACGGATTCGCCGAGGATCACCAAGATGCCGGTGCCGAGCGTGGCTCCGACGCTGATCATGGTGAGTTGGAAGACGCCAAAGCTGCGGACCAACTGGTTTCCGCCCTCGCCCTTCCCGGCCTCGCTGACCATCTGGCCGATGGGCTTGCGGCGCAGGAGTTGCGCGCCGAGGCTCGGCCTGGCGACGCTTGCTGCCGCCGGGTTTTTGGTGTTCACAGGCACAGTCACCCTTGACGTCCCTTCAAAGTAGTTTCGATTTCCCCTCCACAAGACTGGCATGTGAGCCACCTCTCACCACGGTGCAAAATGACCTATAGTGTTCAACCATGAGACGTAATGCACACTATCAAGAGGGTGCTCGCGCAGCCCTCTCCGGACAGGTCAACGTGGACCTGTCCGCTATTTCAGACAATGTCACTGCACTGAAAAAGCGCACCGAGGCGCCGTATTTCATGGCCGTAGTGAAGGGAAATGCTTACGGCCACGGCTTGGTGGAAGTGGCCCGGACCGCAGTAGAGGCGGGGGCGGATTGGCTGGGAACCGCCCAGCTCAGCGAAGCAATCACCCTCCGCCAAGCAGGCATCACGGTGCCCATCCTCTCGTGGCTATATCTGGCATCCCAGACAAGTGCCACCATTCTTGAAGCACTGGAGAACGACATTGATGTTTCCCTTGGAAGCGTCACGCAACTCGAGGTTCTGGCCGGCATCGCAGACCGCGTTGGCCGCCCCGCCGTCGTGCATTTGGAACTGGACAGCGGCCTTAGCCGCGGCGGTGCACGCAAGGAAGATTGGGCGGAACTCGTCGCCGCCGCCCGCAAGGCTGAAATCGACGGGACCCTCCGTGTTCGAGGCCTCTGGACCCACCTGGCCTGGGCCGATGTCCCGGCGCACCCCGGCAACGCCAGCGCCGTCGCGGAGTTCGAGGACGCAGTGGGCCAAGCCCGCCAGGCAGGACTGACCCCCGAACTGCGGCATGTTTCCAGTTCAGCGAACATCCTGGACCGGCCCGAATTCCACTTCGACATGGTCCGGGCAGGCCTGGCCATCTACGGACTTGCCCCGGCTGATCACCTGAACCCAGCGGACTTCGGCCTGCGCCCGGCGCTCAGCGTCACGGCGCCCGTGGTCATGGTCAAAAAGGTGCCCGCAGGCACTGGAGTCAGCTACGAACACCAGGCCATCACCTACGAGCCACGCTACCTCGGGCTCATCCCGCTCGGTTACGCAGATGGTATCCCCAAGGGCATCAGCGGGCGCTCCGTGGTGAACATCGCTGGCCGCAGCGTGCCCGTGATCGGCAAGGTCTGCATGGACCAGTTCATGGTGGACCTCGGCCCGGACGCCTCGGGAATCGACGTCGGGGACACCGCGGTGTTGTTCGGCGACCCTGCGTGCGGGGCGGCGAGCGCAGACGACTGGGGAGCCGCAATCGGCAGCCACGGGGACGAGATCATCAACAGGATCGCACCGCGCCTGCCGCGCGCGTACGCCAGCGGTGCCGACCAGGACAGCGCCTACGAATGCCCCGACTACCAGGAGCCGGCCGCCGTCGGGCAGGGCAATGTCGCCTGAGCCCGCCACCGCCCGCCTGAGTTTCGTCACGCTCGAACAGTTTGTGGAGCAGCTGCCGCCGGAGTTGAAAATGCTTCACGACGGCGGCAGCGGCGCCTCGCTGCTGCGATGGGTTGAACCGAGCGAGCTGGAGGACCCCACCCCGTACCTCCCTGAAGGTGAGTTCCTTTTGACCTCCGGGCTGCCGTTCCTGGGGAAGGGCGGCTCGGCGGCCAAGGTGGACGCCTATGTGCGGCGGTTGGTGGAGGCGAAGGTTGCTGCGCTGGGTTTTGGCATCAGGCCCTACTTCGACGCCGTCCCGGACGTCCTGCTGGATGCGTGCCGCCAGCACAATCTCACTCTGTTCGAGGTTCCCGAGTCGGTTCCGTTCGCGGCGATCGGGTTGGAGTTCTCCCAGCTCCTGGAGACGGACAACGCACGGGTCTTCCGCCAACTGGCCGAGACCAACCGCCAACTCATGCGGGCCGTCCTCTCCCCCAGGCCCGAACATGAGCTCCTCGCCGCATTGGTACAACGGGTGCCGGTATGGGCTGTGCTGGTGGGGGCCGACGGACGGGTCCGGGCGCGCGGGCACAGTGCCGGCGGCAGCACCGGCGTCGAGCATTCACTGCTGGCACCCATGCTGGAGCGCCTGCTGTCCGGCAGCGGTCCACGCGTGGAGATGGACAGCTTTGAGCACCCGGGCTCGGCCCTGGTGTTCGGGCATCCTCTCCGCAGCACCAAGGACGCGAACCTGGGAGCGTTGATCCTTGGCTCGGACGCACCGTTGACGCCTGCGCAGAACAATGTGGTCCAGTCTGCGGTGGGCTTGCTGGAACTGCTGGTGCGGCAGCGGACCAGCGGTTCGCTCGCCCCGAGCCAACTGGCCACGGCCGTCCTGCTGCATCCGGACTCGCTGGCCTCGGGCTCAACCAAACACCTCAACGGTCTCAAAGACCTGCTGGCCCAAAGCTTGTCATCCACCAGGTCCGGCCAGATGCGCGTGGTGCAAGGCATCCGGGTGGATGGTGCTGCAGACGATGGGCCTGTTCGTGAGCTGCTGCAGTGGCGGAGGCTCTTCGATACCAAGCTGGTAGAGATCACCGAATATGGTTTCGCGACAATCACCCGGTTGAAGGTGGATGACGCGTTGCTGGCCGACATCGAAAAACTGGGATGGCGCCTGGTGGTGGGCGAACCCACCGAGCTCACCGGGCTCGCCGCCGCCTACCAGCGGGCCACATCATTGCGGAGCCGCGTGGTGACCACCGGTAAAAGTGCGCGCGTGGATGAAGTCACCTGGTCTGTTGCCGGACTCTTGGGACGCGAAGCCGGAACCATGCTGGCGGAGCGGCTCCTTGCGCCGGTGCTCTCCCTGGAGGCGGACCGGCGCGATCCCCTGCTGGCCGTCCTGCGCGGTTGGCTCAGTGAAAACGGCAGCTGGGACGGCTCGGCAAAACTCCTTGGGCTGCACCGGAACAGCGTGCGCCGGCAGATCGGCGTGCTGGGCGAGCTGCTGGACATGGACCTCAACCAGGCGCAGGTGCGGGCCGAGCTGTGGTTTGCGTTGCAGTACGTGGAGGAGTTGATCGGCTCCGGGGCAGACGGGGTTGTCGCCTAGCTGCGCTGATCCCACTCTTCATAGAGTTCCGGCCTGCGTTCGCGCAGATACGGAACTTCATCCCGCGCCGCTTTCACCGTGCCCGTGCCGACCTCTGCGAACAGCAACGTAGCCCCGTCCCCCGCCGCAGCAAGCAACGATCCGTCCGGCCCGGCCACCACGCTGCCGCCCAGGAACGTGTACACGTCCTCATGCCCGCTGTGGTTGGCGTAAGCCACGTTGAGTTGGCTTTCCAGGGCGCGGGCGCGGATCAGGACCTGCGGAACGTTGTCGAACCCTGCGGACAGGGCGGTTGGCACCAGCAGGAGTTCGGCGCCCCGGGTTGCTGCTGCCCGCACGGCTTCCGGGAATTCGACGTCGTAGCAGATCAGCATCGAGGTCCGTACTCCGTTGAAATCAACGACGGCGGGAGGTTCTTGGGCGGCGACGAACGCCTTGCGCTCCTCCGCACCGAAAAGGTGAACCTTGGCGTAGTTGAGGACCTCGGCACCGGAAGCGTCCAGCAGGGTAGCCGTGATGTGCCAGGCATCCTCATCATTGGCCACCGCCGGAAGGCTGTAGACCAGACCAATGGTGTGCCTGCGGGCGATCTCGGCGAGGCGGCCCCGGATGCCCGGAAGGGTTGCAGGGTCCAGTTCAGCGTGGAGCCGCAACGGTGCGTAGCCGACGGGAAACAGCTCAGGAGTGAGCAGCACAGCTGCACCGGCTTGGGAGGCGCGTTGGGCGGCGTCGTCGATCGTCTGGAGATTGGCGTCGACGTCCATGACGGAAGCATTCGCCTGCAGGACGGAGAGCAGCATCTTTACCACCTAGGTTTTCGCCTGGTCCGGGAGCTCGCGAGGGCCCGGACATTTCTTCCTTCCAGAGTAGGCGCGGAACCCCGGCGGAGGGTGGGGCATTTGGACCCGCACCTGAGCTACGCGGGACGCAACGCCCGCGGCTCTCGCGTTGCGGGGCCTGCTCTGCGCCCCTCAACGTGGATATGGAACGCTTAGCAGGCCCCACAACGGGTACATATCCCATGTTCTTGCGTTGGAGTATGTCGCGGAGAGTTGACTCGTTGTGTTCACTTCTTGACTACAACGTTGCTTGTGGGGCAATCTTCTTGTCATGCCCGCTACGCAGCGCTCAACGAAGAGCCATCCAAGAAAACCCGGCTCGCAGTCCGCACTGCGCCACCTCAATCAGCAGCGCATCATCGAGTGCCTGCTGAGCGGTCCATCAACGCAAGCCGAGCTCTCGCGCCAGACCGGGCTGTCCACGGCAACGATCTCCAACATCGTCAAAATCATGCAGGACGCCGGCCTTGTATCCACGGAGCCGACCACCAGCTCCGGCCGCCGCGCAACCAACGTGAGGCTGAACAGCAACGGTGCAGTCGCCGTCGGGATCGACTTTGGCCGCCGCCACCTGCGCGTGGTCCTGGCCTCCCTGGGCTACCACGTCATTGCCGAGGATTACATCGAATTACCGCTCGGCCACCAGGCCGAGGAAGGCATCGCGGCGGCGGTGCTGCTGCTGGAAAAACTGCTCCGGGAAAACGGAATCGACCGCACTGCGGTAGTGGGCGCGGGAGCGGGCATTCCTGGCCCCATCGACCGCCGCTCCGGCACCGTTGCCCAAGGTGCCATCCTCCCCGAATGGGTGGGCATCGATATCCTCCACCGGCTGGAGGAAGCGCTGAATTGCCCCGTATTTGTCGATAACGACGCCAACCTCGGCGCCTTGTCCGAAGTGACGTGGGGACCCCACAGCGGCGTCTCCAACCTGATGTTCCTCAAGATCGGCTCAGGCATTGGCGCAGGCCTGATCCTCAACGGTTTCCCCTACTACGGCAACGTGGGTATCACCGGTGAAATCGGCCATGCCACCATCCATGAACATGGACTGGTGTGCCGCTGCGGGAACAGGGGTTGCCTCGAAACGATAGCGTCCACCACCACCATGATCGAGCTGCTGGGACGCGGCCAGGAGACCCTCCTGACGCCCCAGGACATCGTGCGCAATTGCCTCGCCGGCGACTCCGCGACGCAGCGCGTAGTGGACGACGCCGGACTGGCCGTCGGACGCGCCTTGGGCAACGTTTCGAACCTGATCAACCCCGAAGTGATTGTGGTGGGCGGTCCCCTGGCAGGCCTCGGAGACCTGCTGCTGGACCCCATCCGCAGGGGTTTGGTACGTCACGCCGTGCCGGTTGTGGGAGAGACGACGCACTTGGCAATGTCATCGCTCGGGGCACGCGCAGAGGCCTTGGGTGCCGCCGCTTTGGTGTTCCAACACGCGGGCATTACCGGTAGGTAACGAAATCGTTAGCTGGATCATGCGTTCAAGTCTTGACGACAAGACGGGTGATCCAGTTTACTTTTTCATCAGACAGCTCCGACGTTTGCGGAGCCGACAACGAAGTCATGCATTGGAGGCGTAAGGGCTGATGACATCCCTCGACACGCAAGGTGAACCCATCCTTTTGGAGATGCGTTCCATCACCAAGGAATTCCCTGGAGTGAAAGCCTTGTCGAATGTGAGCCTGCGCGTGATGGCCGGCGAAATCCACGCCATCTGCGGCGAGAACGGCGCTGGCAAGTCCACGCTGATGAAGGTTCTTTCCGGCGTTTATCCCTACGGAAGCTACACGGGTGACATCGTGTACCAGGCCGAAACACAGCAGTTCAAGGACATCCGGGCCAGTGAAGCGGCCGGAATTGTGATCATCCACCAGGAGCTGGCGCTGATCCCGGAACTGTCCATCATGGAGAACATCTTCCTGGGCAACGAACCCACCAAGTGGGGAGTGATCGACTGGGCCGAGGCCCGCAAGCGTTCCCTCGAACTCCTGGCCCGCGTTGGCCTCCGCGAGGATCCCGATACCCCCATCAAGGAAATCGGCGTTGGCAAGCAGCAGCTCGTGGAAATCGCCAAAGCACTGAACAAGTCCGTGAAGCTCCTGATCCTGGACGAGCCCACGGCGGCGCTGAACGAATCGGACTCCCAGCACCTGCTGGACCTGATCCTAGGCCTCAAAGGCCGGGGCATCACCTCGATCATCATTTCCCACAAGCTCAACGAGATCGAACAGATCGCGGACGAGATCACCATCATCCGCGACGGCAAGTCGATCGAAACGCTCAACGTCAAGCGTGACGGCGTGGATGAGGACCGCATCATCAAGGGCATGGTGGGCAGGACCCTGGAGTCCCGCTTCCCGGATCACGAGCCCAAGATCGGCGAGGTCTTCTTTGAGGTCAAGGACTGGACGGTGGGCCACCCACAGATCCAGGACCGCCTCATCTGCAAGGGTTCGAACTTCTTTGTCCGCCGTGGCGAGATCGTCGGTTTCGCGGGCCTCATGGGTGCCGGCCGCACAGAACTGGCCCGTTCCCTCTTTGGACACTCCTACGGCCGCTTCATCAAGGGCCAGGTTTACAAGGACGGCAAGCAGGTCCACCTCCGTACCGTCAAGCAAGCCATCGACGCCGGACTGGGTTACGTCACTGAGGACCGCAAGTCCCTGGGCCTGAACCTCCTCGATGACATCAAGACCACCACGGTTTCGGCCGCGCTTAACAAGATCAGCAACTACTCGGTGGTGGATACCCGCAAGGAGTTCTCCGTTGCGGAGGAATACCGGAAGTCGTTGCGGACCAAGACCCCTTCCGTGGAAGAGGGAGTTGCCAAGCTGTCCGGTGGCAACCAGCAGAAGGTGGTCCTTGCCAAGTGGATGTTCACGGATCCGGACCTGCTGATCCTGGACGAACCCACCCGTGGCATTGACGTCGGCGCCAAGTATGAGATTTACGGCATCATCCAGAAGCTGGCGAACCAGGGCAAGGGAGTGATTGTCATCTCCTCGGAGCTTCCTGAGCTCCTGGGCCTGTCCGATCGCATTTACACCATCTTCGAAGGCGCCATCACGGGCGTGCTGGACAAGAACGAAGCAAGCCAGGAAAGCCTGATGAAGCTTATGACGTCCGCCCGCAAAGCAGCCTGACCCTTTGGCCCCGCTCCGCCCCTTCCTGACACAAGGACCAAAACAATGAACGCGCTCAAGAAGCTATTTGGTGGCAATACCCGCCAGTTCGGCATGATCTTCGCCCTGGTGGCACTTATCGTCTTCTTCCAGATTTTCACTGACGGACGCACCCTGACGCCCGGCAACGTGATCAACCTGTTCAACGGCAACTCCTACATCCTGATCCTGGCCATCGGCATGGTCCTGGTGATCATCGCCGGGCACATCGACCTTTCCGTGGGTTCCGTCGCAGCATTCGTCGGGGTCTTCGTGGCCCTGGCAATGCGGGACTGGGGCTTCCCCTGGTGGGCCGGCGTGCTCTTCGGCCTGGTCCTGGGTGCCGTGATCGGCGCCTGGCAAGGGTTCTGGGTGGCGTATGTGGGCATACCGGCCTTCATCGTGACCCTGGCAGGCATGCTCCTGTTCCGAGGCTTCAACCAGTTTGTTGGCAAGTCCAACACCATCCCCGTCCCCAAAGAGTTCCAGTTCCTTGGTTCCGGCTACCTGCCGGAGGTTGGCCCGGAGACCGGCTTCAACAACCTCACGGTACTGCTCGGCCTGATCGCCGTCGCCTTCGTGGTCATCATGTCCCTGCGTGCCCGAGCCACCAGCAAGGCACTTGGCGCCGACGTTCCCGAACTCTGGGTCGAAATCACCAAGCTGGTCCTGATCTGCGGCGCCATCCTCTACGCCACGTACTTGTTCGCCACAGGCCGCCCCGGCACTTCCTTCCCCATCCCCGGCCTGATCCTCGCCGTGCTGGTCCTCATTTACGGTTTCATCGCAGACAAGACAGTCCTTGGCCGCCACGTCTACGCCGTGGGTGGCAACCGCCACGCAGCTGAGCTGTCCGGTGTCCAGTCCAAGAAGGTCAACTTCCTGGTCATGATGAACATGTCCGTCCTTGCAGGCCTGGCAGGCATGATCTTCGTTGGACGTTCCACCGCATCCGGCCCCTTCGACGGCGTCGGCTGGGAACTGGACGCCATCGCGGCAGTCTTCATCGGCGGCGCAGCTGTCACCGGTGGCGTCGGCACCGTGATCGGCTCGATCGTTGGTGGCCTCGTGATGGCCGTCCTCAACAACGGCCTCCAGTTGCTTGGCGTTGGCGCCGACCTCACCCAGATCATCAAGGGCCTGGTGCTCCTGGCAGCAGTGGCCTTCGATGTCTACAACAAGTCACAGGGCAAACGCTCCATCACTGGCCTGTTGATGAAGAACTTCCAGCGCAATAACGAGATCAAGCCCGACGAAACCACATCCACCAAAGAGGTCATCTCCAAGGAAGCGTAATCCGCTCCCTGACAGACTCGCTCCACCCCACCCACACAGAAAGTGAACCAAGATATGCGAATGTTTGGTAAAGCAGGAAAGGCAGCAGCAGTCGCTGCCATCGCGGCACTGGCGCTGACAGCCTGCGGCCGCGCTGACAGCGGCTCAAGCAGCAGCACAGCAGGCGGGGAAGCGTTCCCCAAGGACTCGCTGATCGGCGTCGCCCTTCCGCAGAAGACCAGTGAAAACTGGGTCCTGGCGGAGAAGCTGTTCAACGACGGCCTCACCAGCGCCGGCTTCAAGCCGGACGTCCAGTTCGCCAACGGCGGCGTATCCGAGCAGCAGAACCAGATCAGTGCCATGGTCACCAAGGGTGCCAAGGTCATCATCGTGGGAGCCATCGACGGCGCCCAGCTGGGTACCCAGCTCCAGCAGGCCAAGGACTCCGGCGCCACTGTCATCGCCTACGACCGTCTGCTCCTGAACACCGAGAACGTGGACTACTACGTGGCGTACGACAACTTCAAGGTTGGTGTCCTCCAGGGCGAGGCCCTGCTGGACGGCATGAAGGCCAAGAAGGCAACCGGCCCCTACAACGTGGAACTGTTCGCAGGCTCCCCCGATGATGCCAACGCAAAGGTCTTCTTTGACGGCGCCATGAGCGTCCTGAAGCCGAAGATCGACGACGGCACCCTCAAGGTAGTCTCCGGCCAGACCTCGTTCGAGCAGGCTGTCACGCAGGGTTGGAAGGCAGAAAACGCCCAGCGTCGCGCCGATACGCTGCTTACCGGCAGCTACGGCACCGCTTCCCTGGACGGTGTCCTGTCCCCGAACGACACCCTGGCCCGCGCAGTCCTGACATCCGTCAAGGCCGCCGGCAAGCCGCTCCCGGTTGTCACCGGCCAGGACTCCGAAGTTGAGTCGGTCAAGTCGATCATGGCCGGCGAGCAGTACTCCACCATCAACAAGGACACCCGCAAGCTCGTTGAGCACGCCATCACCATGGTGAAGGACCTCCAGGCCGGTAAGGAACTGGAAATCAACGACAAGGACTCCTACAAGAACGGCGTCAAGACCGTTCCGGCTTACCTCCTCCCGCCGCAGATCGTTACGGCAGAGAACGTTAAGACCGCTTACGTTGACGATCCGGTACTCGGCCCGATCACCAAGTAACACCCCTTACAAGCAAGCCCCGGTCCGCCAATGGCGGGCCGGGGCTTTCGCTTTACTGGATCGCCGACGGCCCGCTGAGCGGGGAGGTCAGAACCGGATCGCGTCGATGACCTTGACGCGCACGGCCACGAGCGCGGGGATGGCTCCGGCGATTGCGCCCACAAGGACTGCCGCGCCGATTCCAAGGACGGCAACTCGCGGGCCCGCTGAAAGCCCCATAATTTTCGTTTCCATACTCCCCCAATAGCTGTATTTCCCAGCCGAGGCGCCCAGCATGTCCGGACCTGCTGCGCACTGTGTGAGCGGGCGCACCCGTACCCGCCCTGCGCACCCCACGTTCCCTGCGGGCGCACCCGTACCCGCCCGGCGCACCCCACGTTCCCTGCGGGCGCACCCGTACCCGCCCGGCGCACCCGAGGTTACGGGAGCGAGGGGCGTAAAAGGGTGCGGCACCATGCCAACTCAAAAACCCGCACGCCTCATTGCCGGGCCCGCTCTGAGGCGTGCACGGCGCACCCGTACCCGCCTCGCGCACCCCACGTTCCCTGCCGTGGGGCGCACCCGTACCCGCCCGGCGCACCAGAGGTTACGGGAGCGAGCGGCGAAAAAGGGTGCGGCACCATGCCCACTCAAAACCTCGCACGCCTCATTGCCGGGCCCGCCCTGGCTGTGCGGCGCACCCGTACCCGCCCGGCGCACCCCACGTTCCCTGCGGACGCACCCGTACCCGCCCAGCGCACCCCAAGTTCCCTGCCCCGCCCTGGCTGTGCGGGCACCGTACCCGCCCGGCGCACCCCACGTTCCCCGCGGGCGCACCCCTACCTGCCCGGCGCACCAGAGGTTACGGGAGCGAGTGGCGTAAAAGGGTGCCACGCCATGCCCACTCAAAACCCCGCACGCCTCATTGCCTGCCCCGCCCTGAGGCGTGCACGGCGCACCCATACCCGCCCGGCGCACCCCACGTTCCCTGCGGGCGCACCCGTACCCGCCCGGCGCAGCAGAGGTTATGGGAGCGAGTGGCGTAAAAGGGTGCCGCGCCATGCCCACTCAAAACCCCGCACGCCTCATTGCCGGGCCCGCTCTGAGGCGTGCACGGCGCACCCGTACCCGCCCGGCGCACCCCACGTTCCCTGCGGGCGCACCCGTACCCGCCCGGCGCACCCGAGGTTATGGGAGCGAGCGGCGTAAAAGGTGCCGCGCCATGCCCACTCAAAACCCCGCACGCCTCATTGCCGGGCCCGCTCTGAGCCGTGCACGGCGCACCCGTACCCGCCCGGCGCACCCCACGTTCCCTGCGGGCGCACCCGTACCCGCCCGGCGCACCAGAGGTTAC
The DNA here is from genome assembly GCF_054161505.1 of Arthrobacter sp. R3-55. NCBI lineage: Bacteria > Bacillati > Actinomycetota > Actinomycetes > Micrococcales > Micrococcaceae > Arthrobacter > Arthrobacter sp. R3-55. The sequence continues at coordinate 3,470,290 of NZ_CP096423.1, forward strand.
GGGAGCGAGCGGCGTAAAAGGGTGCGGCACCATGCCAACTCAAAACCCCGCACCTCATTGCCGGCCCCGCCCTGAGGCGTGCACGACGCACCCATACCCGCCGGGCGCACCCCACGTTCCCTGCGGGCGCACCCGTACCCGCCCGGCGCACCAGTGGTTACGGGAGCGAGCGGCGAAAAAGGGTGCGGCACCTTGTTCTCGCAGAGGCACCGCTTGCCCGAAATGAGAGGATGAAACGCATGACACTCCCTATCGCCAAGCCGTGGCTTTCCTCCCAGACCAACCAGGATCCCCGGGCTGCCACAGGCCGGCCTTTGCGATGGGGCGTAGTTTCCACCGGGAATATCGCCAACAGTGTTTCCCAGGACCTGGCCCTGCTGGAAGACGCAGAGCTGTATGCAGTGAGTTCCCGGACGCAGGCTGCCGCTGATGCGTTCGCGCACACGCTGGGTTTCGCCAAGGGCTACGGGGACGACGGCGGTGTTCCCGGCTACCAGCGTTTGGTGGGGGACCCCGCCGTGGACGTGGTCTATGTGGCCACACCCCATGCCCAGCACTTCCTGATCGCCGCGGCTGCTATAAGGGCCGGCAAGCACGTGCTGTGCGAGAAGGCCCTCACCATCAACGCCCGCGAAGCCACCGAACTGGTCAAGTTGGCGCGGGAGAATAACGTGTTCTTCATGGAGGCCGTGTGGAGCCGTTTCCTGCCGAGCATGCAGCGGGCCTTCGAGATCGCAGCCTCGGGTGAGCTCGGACAAATCCAGTGGGTCAGCGCGGACCTTGGTTTCCCTGCGCCCTATGATCCTTCGGCACGCATCTGGGCCCTCAATGACGGCGGCGGGGCTCTCCTGGACATCACCGTGTACCCCTTGCTGTGGGCTTTGGGAACTCTGGGTTTCCCGCAGTCCGTCACCGCGATCGGCACGCTGAATGACGACGGCGTGGACACCCAGAACGCCCTGACCCTGGGTTATTCCAGTGGCGCGCAGGTTCAGCTCACTTCGTCCCTGATGGCGCACGGCCCCAGAACAGCCACCGTCGCCGGCGGCCTCGGATTCCTGCAAACGGTGGGCTCAGTGAACAACCCGCGTGAGCTGATGATCCGGGTTGGCTGGGACGAGCCGCGGCACGAGCATTTCGAGACCGTGGGCATCGGCTACACGTACGAGCTCCGCGAAGTGACCCGTTGCATTCAGCAAGGCCTTACTGAAAGCCCGGTCATGCCACTGGAAGACTCCATCAACGTCATGCGCCTCTTTGACGGTGTACGGTCCCAGCTGGGGATCAGATACCCGAACGACGTACGGTGAAGTGCCGGCGGTGAGGCGCCCCGGCGGTGACTCGACCCCGCTGGCGAGTATCGCCGTCGGGAGTTAACGCAGCCGCGTTATCTCCCCGCGGGCTAGTACAGCTACCGCCGTGGGCCGGCTGATTGCCTGGCCAGCTTGCGGTCCACGGACAGCGCTCCGGGCCCAAGGAACACGAAGGCCACCGAGATCGCGGCGTAGATGATCAGGAGTTCGGCGGTCACCCCTGCCCTTTCCGTCAGCAGGGGCTTACCCGCTTCAGTGACAAACCAGATTCCGGCGAACATGATCGCGGCAAGGAATCCGGCCACGCGGGTGAGGGCTCCGAGCACCAGGAGCAGGCCCAGGCCCACTTCTCCGGCGATCACCAGCCACGCAACGATCTCCGGCTTCTGCACGCCCATGGCGGCAACCGAGGCAGCAAAGGCAGCATGCCCGGCCATGAGCTTCTGGATGCCGTGGACCATGATGAGCGCGCCGAAGACCACCCGCAGGATGGTGATGCCACGGGCGGAGGACTTGGGTGAGGGGTGAAGGAATTTCACGCGTTCCAATCTTCCATGCCTGGAGCCGGGGGCCAAACGCCGGACACTGTGAGCCCGGACGACGAGGGTCAGGACAACAGCGCCGGAATGTCCTTCACGCCGTCCACGATGTGGTGATGCGGGTGCGCGGCCAGGTCAACGCGGCCCAGTTCGCCGGTCAGGACTCCCACGGCGGTGACGCCTGCGTTGTTGGCAGCAGCGAGGTCATTGACGGTGTCGCCCGCGGCCAACACGGCGCGGACGTCCTGGACTCCGGTCAGTTCCATGGCACGGTGAATCATGTGCGGTGCCGGTCGTCCTGCGGCTACTTCGTCGGAGCAGACGACGGCGTCCAGCAGGTTATCGTCGTCGACGCCCCAGCCCAGCCGCTCCAGGAGGGGCTCGGCGACGTCGCGCGAGAAGCCGGTGGTCAGGGCCACTTTGATGCCTTGCCGGCGGAGTTCCCGGAACGCCTCTTCCACGCCCTCGAGTGCTACCGGCGGGTTGGCATCGTAGAACTCCACGAGCAATTCCTTGAAGCGCTTGAAGGCGGCGGCGACTACCTCCGGCATGGCAGCCCCTCCCCCGGCTTTAATGAGCGCTGTGATGGCCTCAACTTTGTCGGCACCCATCCATTCCTGGACAGCCTCGGGTGTGGTGGTCACGCCGGTTTCCTCGACGCAGCGGGCAAGGGCTACGTAAACATCGCCGTGCTCGTCGATGGTGGTTCCGGCCATATCGCAGGCAACAAGCTTGATCATGGGGTGGCTCCTTCAGTGTGGATCCGGACCAAGGCGGCCCGGCGCTCCACGGTGTTGTCAATGGTGAAGTTGGTCAATGCCGGAAGGTACCGGTCCTCGGAATATTCGATTGGCTGCCCGTCGGCGGACCGGGTGATGCGGCGTTCACGCAGGAGCGGAATACCTTCGGGTTGCTCCAACAGTTCGGCATCCTCCTCACTGGCAGCGACGGCGTCGATTGTGTGACGGGCACTGTGCAGGTCCACGCCTTGTTCCTTGAGGAACGCGAAGATGGACCCGGAATCGGTGTCGAAGTCGAACAGCTTGCGTCCCACGTCCAGGATGAACGTTGTGCGCTCGATCATGGCCGGTGCATCATCCAGGGAACGGACGCGCAACACTTCCACCACAGTGGTCCCTGGCATCAGGCCAAGCGCCTCCGCGGCTTCCGGGCTCGCTTCCCGCCTGGCCACTTCAAGGGTCCGCTGACCCGGTTTCCTGCCGATTCCGCTGGCCCACTCGGTGAACGAGTTGAATGTTGAGAACGACTGGGATGGCACGGACGAGCGAACCATGGGCGGCCTGCCCCGTCCTCCAGTCACAGCACCCTCAGACCTCAGAAAGGCGAGCGCCTGGCGGATGGGTCCGCGCGATGTTCCGAACTCGCGGCACAGCTCCGCCTCGCTGGGCAGCTGGAATCCCGGCGGCCAGTCCCCGTCAGTAATCCGGCGCATGAATTCCTCGCTGAGACGGACGTGAAGGGGTGCATTCTGTTGTGTGCTCACAAGTTGATAATACAAGTCCATGTCGCGGTTCAGGCCGGATTTACAAGAGATCAGATGAACTCAGCGTGAATTCAGATGAACAAACGTTAAATTCAGATTAACTTGTATATACAAGTCGCATCCTGGCTTGATTCCGCTTTCCTGAGCAGCCAAGGTCAGTGGTGTGAACAACCCAAGCACCTCCCCCAACACCGCCACCAGCAGCCCAAGCCAGCCCACCGACGTCGTGATTGTTGGCGCCGGAATCGTGGGCCTGGCCCACGCCGCGCATGCTGTAGCCAACGGCTTGAGGGTCACCATCATCGAGCGCGACCACCACGCTGCCGGCGCTTCCGTGCGCAACTTCGGCCACTGCTGCATCACCGCGCAGTCCGGGGAACTGTACGAGCTGGCGCAGACCTCCCGAAAGTATTGGCTCGAGTTCTCCGAACGTGCCGGATTCTGGGCCGCCGAAACCGGTGCAGTGGTACTCGCCCGTACCGAAGCCGAAATGGATGTCCTGCGCGAGCTCTCCGCTGCGCGGGAACCGGGACAGGTTGAGCTGCTCTCCCCTACCGGGACGCGGGCCCGGCTGGGCGCCTCCACGTCCGCCACGGTACAAGCGCACGACGACGGCTCCCGCCCCGGTGGGGAATGGCCCGGTCTGGTAGGCGGCGCCTTCCTCCGGGACGACCTGCGCGTCGACCCCCGCACCACGGTGGCACGGTTGGCCGAATGGCTCAGCCGGCAGCCCGGCGTCGAACTTCACTGGAACACCGCGGCACTGGGCTTCAACCCCGGCCCTGATGGCGTGGCGGTTCAGACGTCGCGCGGTGAGCTCAAGGCCAAGCAGGTGTTCGTGTGCGTCGGCCACGACGTCGACTACCTTTTCCCGGATCTTGCCCAGGAGCATCGGATCCAGCGGTGTGCCTTGCAGATGTCGTTGGCGGCTAAGCCCTCCAGAGTGGGGTTCACGCCGGCTGTTCTCACAGCGACATCAATGCTCCGGTATCCGGCGTTCACGGACATGCCCGCTGCCGCCGCACTGCGCTCCGAGGTGATGGAGAAGCAGCCGGAACTGCTGGAGATGGGTGCCAACGTCATGTTCACCCAGCGCCCCGACGGCACCATCATCCTGGGCGACTCACACCACTACCACCGCACGGCCGATCCATTCCTGGACGAATCCGTCACCAACACCATCAACACCGAAATCACAGGCCGCATCGGTGAGCCGCTGGAGATCATCCAGCGCTGGCAGGGCATCTACGCGTCCTCCGATGTGGCCCCCATCCTGGTCCGCGACGTCAAGCCCGGCGTCACGGTGGTGTCCGTGACTTCCGGGGTTGGCATGACGCTGTCCTTCGGCTTGGCGCACCGCAACGTATCGCGTCTGCGCTGACTCACCCTGTACTGAACTACCCCCTTCACCCCTCCCCTTCGCATAAGGATCCCCATGAAAACCACGCTTCTCACCGGTCCCGCGCTTGCCCTCGCCACCGTCCTGGCGCTCACGGCTTGCGGCGGCCCGGCACAGTCCTCCCCCGAAGCCACAAGCGCCACCTGCCCCAACGGCGAGATCAAGTTCGGGATCGAGCCCTACGAGGACCCGGCAAAGTTGAAGCCGGCCTACGATGTCCTGGCTGCAGCCCTGTCCAAGAAGCTCGAATGCCCCGTCAGTGTCCAGGTGGTGGAAGACTACGCCGCCGAGGTCCTGGCCATGCGCAACGGCAAGCTGGACCTGGGCCAGTTCGGCCCGCTGGGCTACGTGTTCGCTGATGCCAAGGCCGGCGCCGAGCCACTGGTTTCCTTCGGCACGGCTGAGAAGGAACTGAGCCCCTACACGGCCGGAATCTGGGTTCCCAAGGATAGCCCCATCCAGGCTATTGATGATCTCAAGGGCAAGTCCCTCGCCTTGGGCAGTGTTGGATCCACCTCCGGTGACGTCCTGCCCCGCTTCGGCCTGCGTGAAGCCGGAATCGCCGATGCCGACATCAAGATGGACTACACGGGCGGCCATCCCGAAGCCCTGCTGGCCCTGACCAATGGCAAGGTTGATGCAGCCCAGATCAACTCCCAGACACTCGCCACTGCGATTGCGGCCGGCACTTTCACTCCGGAGAACTTCCGCCAGGTGTGGACCTCCAACCCCATTCCCAACGATCCCATCACCGTACGCGGCGACGCCGATCCCGCGTTCAAAGCCGCCGTGAAGGATGCATTCCTGAGCCTGGACCCCGCCGACATCGCCAAGGTGGGCGAGTTCCTGGATGTCACCCCTCCTGGTCCGCTCCTGGAGGTCACCAAGGACAACTACACACCGTTGTTTGAGCTCGCGGACACCATGGGCCTCACCGAGAAGGATCTGTAATGCTGCTCCCGGGGCAGGGTCCCTCCGGCCAGGGTCTCTCCGGCCAGGGTCTCTCCGTGCAGGGTCTCTCCGTGCAGGGTTTACGGAAGTCATTCTACGGACGGACCGTCCTTGAGGGCGTCGACTTCTCCGTAGCTGCCGGTGAACTTGTGGCATTCCTGGGCGCCAATGGCTCCGGAAAGTCCACCACCCTGCGCTGCGTCATGGGCATCACATCCCCGGACTCGGGGAGCATCAGCATCGATGGAGCTGCGCTGGAAACCCTCCAAGGGCGTGACCTGCAGCAAGCCCGCCAACGCATGGCCATGATTTTCCAGAAGATCCATTTGGTCCCCCGGCGCACTGCGTTGGATAACGTCTGTGCCGGGGCCTTGGCCCGCATTCCCACGGTTCGCTCACTGAGCCCTCTGTTGTTTCCGGCCGACGTCCAGCAGGAAGCACTCGACTGCCTGGACAGGGTTGGACTGGCCGATCGCGCCTTCGACCGCGTGGGCCGCCTTTCCGGCGGACAGCAGCAGCGCGTCGCCGTAGCCCGGGCACTCTGCCAGCGCGCCGACGTCGTACTTGCCGACGAGCCCGTCTCGGCTCTGGACCCGCGCGCTGCCGAACAAGTGATGACTTTGCTGCGCGAACTCGCCCACTCCGAAGGTTTGGCCGTGGCCGCTGTGCTGCACCAGCCCGATCTCGCGCTGAGGTACGCCGACCGGTCCATCGGGCTGCTCCAAGGCTCCATGACCTTCGACCTCCCCTCCACAGAGGTCACAGCCGATCACCTCGACACGTTGTACGCCCCGGACCGGGACGTATCAGACCGGGACGTATCAGTGAGGACCCCCTCCGCAGACAGGACTAAGGCAGCATGACTCCCCGCACTTTGACCCCGGCCGCCGCCCGCCGGGAGACCACCAGCACACCCCGCGTGGCACTGGTCCGCCCGAAGAAGCCGCTGCGGTGGATCACGACGGCGGCTGTGGCGGCCGCCGTCGTCGGACTTCATGCCGTGGCCATCGAGGGTACGGACTTCAAGCCTGAGCTCTTGGTGGACGGCTGGAAGGGCATGGCCGCGTTCATTGGCGACGCGTTCCCGCCGGACCTCAGCTGGGAAAAGACGCTGAAGCCCGGGCTTGAAGCCACGCTGGTGACCCTGTGGATTGGTCTGCTGGGCACCACACTGTCCGTGCCGTTCGCCCTGCTTCTCGCTGCGCTGGCCGCTGAGAACACCAGCCCGCACCGGCTCGTCTACCAGGCTGCACGCGCCATCCTGTCCTTCTTCCGTGCCGTGCCGGACATCGTGTTCGCACTGATTTTCGTTACCGCCGTGGGTCTGGGTCCTTTTGCCGGGGTGTTGGCGCTGATCTGCCACAACACGGGTGTAATGGGGAAACTGTGGGCGGAATCCATGGAGGAAATCGACGCCGGGCCGCAGGAAGCACTTCGCACGGCCGGTGCCAACCGGATCCAGCAGGTCGCCAATGCCACGCTGCCCATGGTGGTCCCGCAGTTCGTGGGGCTGCTGCTGTACCGTTTCGACGTCAATGTACGGTCCTCGCTGGTCCTTGGGCTGGTGGGTGCCGGGGGCATCGGGCTGCTGATCAACCAGTCCATCAAGTCATTCCAGTTCGACTCCATGCTCACCCACATCCTGATCGTGTTGGTGCTGATCATCGTGGTGGACCAGTTCTCCGCGTGGATCCGCAGGCGCCTGGCCGCATAACGCACTCCGTACCCATCTCTGTACCCGTCTAAGTCGCAGTTGAGCGCGTTTTCAGCACTCAAAACGCGCACTGCTGTCACCCAGTTGGGTCAGTGGGGGCAGAATGGGAGGTGGCCCCAGAGTGTGGCCGCGGTCCTGAAGCGGGCCGGGTGTGGACGGAGCAGGCATGCAGGTTGACGTTGTAGTTGTTGGCGGAGGAGCCATGGGATCGGCTGCCGCATGGCAACTGGCCCGTGCGGGTCGCTCCGTGGTCCTGTTGGAGCAGTTCGAGGCCGGACACCACATCGGCGCTTCGCACGGTGCCACCCGGAACTTCAACACCGCGTACGCCGAGGCTGACTACCTGGACCTCCTCGCCGAGTCCAAGGTCCTCTGGGACGAACTCGCCGCTGAGAACGGCGCGCCGCTGCTGGACATGGTGGGCCTGGCGAACCACGGCAACATCGACCGCCTGAAACTGGTCAGGGAGGCCCACGAGGAACGCGGCATAGAGAGCTACTTCATCTCCGCCGACGACGCCGCCAACCGCTGGCGGGGAATGAACTTCGCCACCGATGTCCTCTTCGTGCCGGGCTCCGGCCGGATCCGTTCAGCCGATGCCCTGGTGGCGCTGCGAAAGTCCGCCGAGGCCCACGGCGCTGTTTTCAAGTACTCGACGCCGGTCCGCGATATCCGCATCGACGGCGCCGAATCGGTAGTGGTAGTGACCGAGGACATCGAATACACGGCAGCCCGTGTGGTGGTGACAGCGGGTGCCTGGACCACCAAGGTCCTGAACGGCCTCGCCAAGCTCCCCGCGTTGGTGGTCACCCAGGAGCAACCCGCGCACTTCACGCCTACGGACAACACGCTGGTGTGGCCGAGCTTCAACCACAGCCCGGACCCTGACCCGAACAACGAACTCTACGAGTACTGGTACAGCCCCGTGTACGGAATGCTCACTCCGGGCGAGGGCGTGAAAGCCGGCTGGCATGGCGTCGGCCCGGTCATGGACCCGGACGAGCGCACGTTCGAGCCAATCCCCCACCAGATGGAAGCGTTGGTGCGGTACGCCGAAGAGTGGCTTCCCGGCGTCGACCCTTCCACCGCGGTTCCCATCAGCTGCACCTACACCACCACCCCCAACGAGGACTTTGTGCTGGACCGTTTCGGTCCGCTGGTGGTGGGCGCGGGTTTCTCCGGCCACGGGTTCAAGTTCACGCCGGCTATTGGCCGGGTGCTGAAGGACATCGTCGACGGCGGCGTGGCACCGGAGCGGTTCCGCGCCGAGCGCTAAGAGTTTTTGTACAGATAATGCCCCCAAGACCGCGTCTTGGGGGCATTATCTGTACAAAAACTCGGAGCTCGGGCGCCCGTGAAAGGCACCCGAGCTCGAGGGACTACTTCTTCAGATCTGCGAGGACCTTGTTGAACGTAGCCGACGGGCGCATGATCTCAGCGGCCTTGGCGGCGTCCGGACGGTAGTAACCGCCGAGGTCGACGGCGGGACCCTGGACTGCGGCCAGCTCGCCGACGATTGCCTCTTCGTTGGAGGTCAGGGCTTCGGCGATTGCCGCGAAGTCCTTGGCCAACTCAGTGTCTTCGCTCTGCTTGGCCAATTCCTGTGCCCAGTAAGTGGCCAGGTAGAAGTGGCTTCCGCGGTTGTCCAGCTCGCCGACGCTGCGGCGCGGGGACTTGTTTTCCAACAGGAACGTACCCGTGGCGCGGTCAAGGGTGTCGGCAAGGACCTGTGCGCGGGCGTTGCCCGTGGTGGTGGCCAGGTGCTCGAAGCTGACGGCCAGGGCAAGGAACTCGCCCAGGCTGTCCCAGCGGAGGTGGTTTTCCTTGACCAACTGCTGGACGTGCTTGGGAGCGGAGCCGCCGGCGCCGGTCTCAAACAGGCCGCCACCGTTGATCAGCGGAACGATGGAGAGCATCTTGGCGCTGGTGCCGAGCTCGAGGATCGGGAACAGGTCCGTGAGGTAGTCGCGGAGGACGTTTCCGGTGACGGAGATGGTGTCCTCGCCCTTACGGATGCGCTCCAAGGTGAAGGCCGTGGCCTCAACCGGGGAGAGGATCTTGATCTCGAGGCCCTCGGTGTCGTGTTCCTTGAGGTACTCGTTGACCTTGGCGATCAGGTTGGCGTCGTGGGCGCGGGTCTCGTCCAGCCAGAACACGGCCGGGGTCTGGGATGCGCGGGCACGGGTGACGGCCAGCTTGACCCAGTCGCGCACCGGGATGTCCTTGGTCTGGCAGGCGCGCCAGATGTCGCCGGGGAAGACCTGGTGCTCGGTCAGGACGTTGCCCTTGCTGTCCACGAGCTGGACGGTGCCGGCTGCCTGGATTTCAAACGTCTTGTCGTGGCTGCCGTATTCTTCGGCTGCCTGTGCCATGAGGCCCACGTTGGGAACGGTGCCCATGGTGGTGGGATCGAACGCACCGTTGGCGCGGCAGTCATCCAGGACAACCTGGTAGATGCCGGCGTAGGAGCTGTCCGGGATGACAGCCAGGGTGTCGGCTTCCTTGCCATCCGGGCCCCACATGTGGCCGGAGGAGCGGATCATGGCCGGCATGGAGGCGTCAACGATGATGTCGGAGGGGACGTGCAGGCTGGTGATGCCCTTATCGGAATCGACCATGGCCAGCGCGGGGCCGTCTTCGAGGCCCTTGGTGATGGCTGCCTTGACGCCCTCGCGGACGTCCTCCGGCAGGTCTTCGAGGCCGCTGAGGATTGCTGCGAGGCCGTTGTTCGGGCTGATGCCTGCGGCTGTGAGCTGCTTGCCGTAGGTCTCGAACAGCTCGGAGAAGTACGCCTTGACCACGTGGCCGAAGATGATGGGGTCCGAGACCTTCATCATGGTGGCCTTCAGGTGTGCGGAGAAGAGGACGCCTTCTTCCTTGGCGCGGGCAACCTGTGCCTTGAGGAACTCGTCCAGGGCGTCGGCGCGGAGCACGGTAGCGTCCACAACTTCGCCGGCCAGGACGGGGAAGTCCTTCTTCAGGACCTTGGTGCTGCCATCTTCCTTGACCAGCTGGATGGTCAGGGAGTCGTTGGCGTCCAGGACAACGGACTTCTCGTTGGAGCGGAAGTCGTTCTCGCCCATGGTGGCCACGTTGGTCTTGGAATCAGCGGACCAAGCACCCATGGAGTGCGGGTTCTGGCGGGCGTAGTTCTTCACCGACAGGGGTGCGCGGCGGTCAGAGTTGCCTTCGCGCAGCACCGGGTTCACAGCGGAGCCCTTGATTTTGTCGTAGCGTGAGCGGATATCCGTCTCGGTGTCCGAGGAGGGGTTGTCCGGGTAGTCCGGGAGGGCGTAGCCCTGGGCCTGGAGCTCGGCGATGGCAGCCTTGAGCTGCGGCACGGAGGCGCTGATGTTGGGCAGCTTAATGATGTTGGCTTCCGGCTGCTTTGCCAGTTCACCAAGTTCAGCAAGGGCGTTGCCCGTGCGCTGTTCTTCAGTCAGGAAATCACCGAACACGGCGATGATGCGGCCGGCCAGCGAAATATCGCGGGTCTCAACCTCTACACCTGCGGTCGAGGCATACGCTTCAACAATCGGCAGGAATGAGTACGTTGCCAGCATCGGCGCTTCGTCTGTGTGGGTATAGATAATCTTGGCCATTGGCGGGGTTCTCCCTGAAAGTCTGCAGATTTCAACATCTCCTAACTTACCCGAGTAGACGGTTAAGGCGGCCCTTCGTGTCCGGGATCACGTGTTCGTTACCACTCTCCGGTGATTAACCCCCGACGGCGGCCTGGCCACCGCTGCTGCCTGCCGGCGTCGTGCGCTGGCTTCTTTCCGCTCCCCGAACGCCGGCCCGCCCGGCTTGGCGCACGGGCCGCCATGACGAAACGAGGGCGAACGCTAACAATAATTCGGCGATGTCGCCGGCGTAGTACATGAGCTCACCCGCCTGCCTTCGCTCCGCGGAGGAACCCCCGACCTGGACGAAGAGGCCCGCGTAAAGCAATTGGGAGATGACCGCGTGCCCGGCGATTGCCATCCCCAAAACCACCAGGCGCGCGGGAACGGAGGGTCTTCGTGGTGCGGGATCCGGGCCGGCAATGGCCCAGGCAAACAGGATTCCGGCCGCGATGAAGTGGACATGGACGAGGGTGTGCAGTGCGGGGTGCTGTGTTGTTGCCGCATACAGCGGGGTGAAGTAGAGCACGGCGAGACCGCCCACATTGAGGACCAGCGCGGCGACCGGATGCGCCAGGACGTGCAGGGGTTTGGAACGGAGCGTCCGACCCAGGCGTCTGCCCTGTTTCCGCGGGATGCTCCGGAGCAGCAGCGTTACAGGCGCCCCAAGGACCAGTGCGATCGGCGCGTACATGCCGATCAGAAGATGCTGGAACATGTGGGCGGGTAGGCTGCCGGGCTGAAACGGCGAGAGTTGCGGGGTCAGTCCGACCCCCAGGACGCCGAGGCCCGCGAGGAAGAAAACGGTCCGCCGGCGCTGCCAGCTATTTCGTTGCCGCATGGCCAGGAGCACGTACACGACCGCGAGTGCGAAGAGAATGAGCAGGACTCCGGTTGCGCCGGATTCGGCGTGGTGCTCCAGCTGGTGGTGCTGCAGGTTCAGGTCCTGGTGCAAGCGTCAGCGCTCCTGGTGAGCGGCCTGCGTACTGCCAGGCGCCTGGGCGCTGCGTTGAAGCAACCAACCACCCACCATCAACAGCGCCCCGAATATCAGGAAGACGACGTCGGCCAGGACTTGGAATTCGCCACTGATGACGTGGTGAATGCCCAGGATCTGGTGGTCGATGAGGCCCTCCACCACGTTGAACAAACCCCATCCCAAGAGCATCCAACCCCACAAGGTGCGCGAGGCCCAGACCCTGTTCCGAGAGCGGGTGTCGTTCAGCCGCGAGTAGAGGATCCCAAGCCCGATCAGTACGGCCAGCCAAGTCACGGTGTGGAACAGGCCATCCCACAAGGTGTTCATTTGCAGGCCGTGCACGGTGGTCACCGGGTAAGATCCGACGTCGATGTTAGCCGTGTCTGAGCTGGAGAGCATGTGATGCCATTGGAGGATTTGGTGGAGCAGGATGCCGTCCACGAACCCACCGAGGCCGATTCCCAGAATGATTCCCGGGAGGCGGATTTCGCCCGACGCCCGGTTGGATCTCTTGACTGATGATGATTTGGCCATGCCTGCTCCCCTCCGCCACAACCAGATAAACAGTACCCTTAGTACCTCATGTGGTCGAGAGGTCGTGCAACCGACCACGAAATCGACCCCGGCTTGTGACGAGGAAGTGACAGCAAATTATCACAAACTATGAAACATCTCTTTACAAACTTGTCATACGTTGGGTAACTTCAATTCCGTCAGTCGGCGGTCGCCATCACTGGCCGCCTCACTCCCTCGATAGGTAGGAACAACGTGACAAAAACCAAGACCCTGGCCACAAGCCTGCTGAGTCTGTCCGCTGCCGCAATCCTGGCGCTGGTCGGAACCACCAGCGCCAACGCGGCACCGGCACAGAACGCGGACTCCAGCGGCGCTACGGTCAGCAGCCATGTAGTGTCGGACACCGGCGCTGCAGACTACTGGACTCCTGAGCGCATGAAGAATGCCAAGTCCGGCGAAATCCTGGCGGCCAAAGCACTCGAGCGCGGCAAGCTCCTGAACCTCGGCAAAGCCCCGGTCACCGAAGCCCCGGGCGCCATCAGCAGCATCGCCGGCCAACAAGCCACCACCGGCTCCACGTCCATCGACCGCAAGGTCAACCAGAGCGAAACCCCCGTCAAGCACATCGGCAAGGTCTTCTTCACCCTCGGCGGCTCCAACTACGTTTGCTCCGGCAACTCCGTCACCTCAACGAACAAGAGCACCGTTTCCACCGCCGGGCACTGCCTCAACGAAGGCCCGGGCGCCTACGCCACCAACTTCGTCTTCGTCCCGGCATACCTGAACGGCGCAGCACCTTACGGGAAGTGGACGGCAAAGGCGCTGTACGCACCCACCCAGTGGTCCTCCAACGGCAACATGCAGTACGACACCGCTTTCGCCGTCATGAATACCCTCAACGGCCAGAAGCTCGCCGACGTCGTCGGGTCCTCCGGTGTCCAGTTCAACGCCGCCCGCGGCCTGAGCTACAAGGCCTTCGGCTACCCGGCAGGCTCGCCCTTCAACGGCGAATCCCTCAAGAGCTGCTCCGGCAAGGCCACCAACGATCCCTACAACCCGCAGTTCAACAGCCAGGGAATCCCGTGCAACATGACCGGCGGGTCCTCGGGCGGTCCGTGGTTCATCGGCACCAGCTCCACCGGCTACCAGAACTCCGTGAACAGCTACGGCTACGGCAGCAACTCCACCACCATGTACGGCCCGTACTGGGGCACCGTCATCCAGTCCACGTACAACACCGCAGCAGCGGCTTCGTAGCGGACCATCTTTTGTTGGCACGTCCCTGTTGAGTACGTGCGGATAAAGCACGACGGCGGCCGTCCCCTACCGGGGGCGGCCGCCGTTGCGTTGTGGTGCTGAAGAACTTTTAGTGGAAGAAGTGGCGTGCACCGGTGAAGTACATCGTGATGCCGGCAGCGTTGGCTGCGGCGATGACTTCCTCGTCACGAACGGAACCGCCGGGCTGGACGACCGCGCGGACACCGGCGTCGATCAGGATCTGCAGCCCATCGGCGAACGGGAAGAACGCATCCGAAGATGCAACGGCACCGCGTGCGCGCTCAGGTGCGTTGGCACCGCTGGTGTTGGACGCACCGCCGGCACCTTCGACGTCGGACTCCACCGTCACGCCCAGCGTGTTGGCGCGCTCCACAGCCAAGCGGCAGGAGTCCAGGCGGTTGACCTGGCCCATGCCGATGCCCACGGCTGCACCGTGGTTGGCGATCAGGATGGCGTTGGACTTGGCGGCGCGGCAAGCGGTCCAGGCGAAGGCGAGGTCTGCGAGCGTTGCTTCGTCGGCGGCTTCGCCGGCTGCGAGGGTCCAGTTGGCGGGGTTGTCGCCGTCGGCGTCTACCTTGTCGGACATCTGGACCAGGACGCCACCGGAAACCTGGCGCATCTCCGAAGGGTAGCGGCCGTAGCCTTCGGGCAGGGCAAGGAGGCGGATGTTCTTCTTCTTGGAGAGGATCTCCACGGCTTCGGGCTCGAAGTCCGGGGCGATGACAACCTCGGTGAAGATGTCGGCCACCGTGCGGGCCATGCCTGCGGTGACGGTGCGGTTGGCCGCGATGACGCCGCCGAAAGCGGAGACGGGATCGCAGGCGTGGGCCTTGGCGTGGGCATCGGCGATCGGGTCTGCGGCATCCGCGGAACCGACAGCCACACCGCACGGGTTGGCGTGCTTGATGATCGCGACGGCAGGCTCGGCGAAGTCGAACGCAGCGCGCAGGGCGGCATCGGCGTCGACGAAGTTGTTGTAGCTCATGGCCTTGCCGTGCAGCTGGTCGGCCTGGGCGATGCCTGCCGGAGCAGCCTTGTCCACGTAGAGCGCGGCCTGCTGGTGCGGGTTTTCGCCGTAACGGAGGACCTCGGAGCGCTCAAGGGACAGGCCGGCGTAGGCGGGCCAGTCGATGATGCCGTCGCCGTCTTCGTCAAGGAACTGGCTGGCGGTCCAGGAAGCAACAGCGTTGTCATAGCTGGCCGTGTGCGCGAAGGCCTTGGCGGCCAGGCGGCGACGGGTGTTGAGGTCGAACCCGCCCTGTGCTGCGGCTTCGACCACTGCGCCGTAGAAGTTCGGGTCCGTGACAATGGCGACGGCGGCGTGGTTCTTCGCGGCCGAACGCACCATGGCGGGGCCTCCGATGTCGATCTGCTCAACAACGTCGTCCTGGGGCGCACCGGACTTCACGGTCTCGACGAACGGGTACAGGTTCACCACCACGAGGTCGAAAGTCTCGATCTCCATGCCGGCCAGGGTGTCCATGTGGGCCGGGACGCGACGATCGGCCAGGATGCCGCCATGGACGCGCGGGTGCAGGGTCTTGACGCGGCCGTCCAGCATTTCCGGGGAGCCGGTGACTTCTTCGACTTCCTTGACCGGGATGCCTGCGGCGGCGATCTTCTTGGCGGTGGAGCCGGTGGAAACAATGGCGACGCCGGCTGCGTGCAGGCCCTTCGCGAGCTCCTCCAGTCCCGTCTTGTCGTAAACCGAGATCAGTGCACGGCGGATGGGAACACGGTCAAGCTGCGTCAAGCTCACAAAAGTCTCCGTCTTAGTTCGCGTAGAAGTCGCGGGTAGTCTCGCGGGTGGTGGGATACGGAGAGTTTATCGCGTTTCGACGTTGGGCCCGTTTTGCGTCTTTGCCCTCCCCCTGCGTTGCGGGGCCCACTCTGCGCTCCAACCCCAACGCAAACCCCGCACACCAGGCCCCACAACCTCACCCCCCTTGCGTTGCGAGGCCCACTCTGCGCTCCAACCCCAACGCAAACCCCGCACACCAGGCCCCACAAACCCACCCCCTGCATTGCGAGGCCCACTCTGCGCTCCAACCCCAACGCAAACCCCGCACACCAGGCCCCACAACCTCACCCCCCTTGCGTTGCGAGGCCAAGACAAACTACGACGCCGGACCTCGCCACCCGCGCGACACCAACGCATCGCGCACCTTACGTTCCGCGTTGGCCCATCCACTTTTCATCTGGACGTCGGAGAACTTGAGCACGATCCAGCCCATAGCTCGAAGCCGGTCGTCACGTTCGATGTCTTTGCCCCACTGCACGGGGTCGGAGCGATGATGGTCACCCTCATACTCCATGGCAATTTTGTACTCCTTGTACTGGAGGTCCGGCGTGGAAATGTACCTACCGTGTTCATCGAAGACCGGTTGGGTGACAGCTGGCTCCGGCAGACCGGCGTCGACGATTTTTAACCGCAGCCGGGATTCCTGGGGCGAGTCCACCCCAACGCGCAGCAACGGCAGTATCTCCCGGGCCATCCTGATTCCCTTGACTTTGGGTCGCCGGTCAATGACTTCCTGGATCGCCTCCATCGAGGACAGCGGATTCTCCCGCGCCAACAGAAAATCCCCGGCTGCAACAAGCGAAGACCGTCCCATATGCCGGGACAAATCAACCCACGTCCATTCGGGTGACGTCAACTGGACTCCATTTAACACACGTACATCCCGGGCCAAGAGCGGCGCCCGATGCCCGGCTACCCCGCGACGTTTGACCCTGCCGATCTCTTGCCGACGCGTTACATGAATCTGACCGCTGGCCCCCTCCTCCTCAAGATATAGAGGAAGCGGCATCGACCACAGCAACGCTGCCGTGACATGACTGACCGCGCACCGCGGAGTGACAGCTGTGTACAGCCGGCCGAGCAGTTCGAGGTCGCGTTCGTTTGCCCTGGCGATACGAATGCCACGACTCGGCGTCTCCAATTCACTTACCTGGAGTCGCCATCGCGGTACACCGGCAGCGTAGGCATCGGCGACGAGGAAGCCTTGAGGATCGACGTCCGTTGGCAAAGGAGTGGGTTTCCGCATGGGACCATGCTTGCGGGAAATGATGGCTCGCATCCGGTT
This sequence comes from Arthrobacter sp. R3-55, assembly GCF_054161505.1. Classification (NCBI taxonomy): domain Bacteria; kingdom Bacillati; phylum Actinomycetota; class Actinomycetes; order Micrococcales; family Micrococcaceae; genus Arthrobacter; species Arthrobacter sp. R3-55. The sequence continues at coordinate 3,487,192 of NZ_CP096423.1, forward strand.
ATCCACAGAAATCGCAGTCAGGACGCTTCTGGCTATTCCTCCACAGGCGTTGCGCCCACTCTGCGTTCCATCCCCGGCGCAAGGCACGCAGAACAGGCCCCACAACGCAGGGCCCACCCTTTGCGAGGCCCACTCTGCGTTCCATCCCCGGCGCAAGGCACGCATAACAGGCCCCACAACGCGGGGCCCACCCGTTGCGAGGCCCACTCTGCGTTCCATCCCTGGCGCGAGGCACGCAGAACAGGCCCCACAACATAGGGTTGATCCATGGAAGCCACCGAGGTTGTTCTTGTTGCCGATGTTGGGAAGAGCCGTTGCCGCGTTGAGTTGCGCAGCGGTTCGGAGTTGCTGGGCGCGGCCGATCAGCACGGCTTCCCCGGGGTGCACGTGGACAACGGACCCACGCTGGCGTTCGAGCTCTTCCTCGAGACGGTCAGCCTGCTCCCCTCGGGGCTTCCCGTTGGCAGCATTACCAGCGTTGGCGCCGCCGTGGCCGGCGTTGAGGCGTCCGCGGAGAAGTCGCAGGAACTCGCCACCATGTTGTCTCAAAGATTCAGTGTCCCCGCCGCCGTCCTTTCCGACGCCACTGCAGCCCAGCTCGGCGCTCTCCAGGGCGCCCCGGGAACCACGCTCATTGTGGGCACCGGCGCCGTGGCCTTCCGTTTCGATGAAGCCGGAGTCCTGCACCGTGCCGACGGCTGGGGCCCCTATCTTGGCGATCGCGGCAGTGGGCGTTGGATCGGCCAGCAGGGTCTGCAGGCTGTTCTTGAAGCGCACGACGGCGGCCCTGCCACGTCCTTGTCCGCCGCAGCCGGCGCTCTGGTGGAGTCGCCCGAAATGCTCCCAGGCTGGCTCGCCGCTAGCGAAAACCCCTACCGTGCGATGGCCCGGTTCGCGCCGCTGGTTCTGCACGCTGCGGAGGCGGGTGACGGCGTCGCGCATGACATCATCGGCGAGGCATGCCGCATCCTGACCAACACCGTGAAGCTTGCCAGCGGCAGTGAGTCCGGTTCGTCCCGTGTGGCGCTCCTGGGAGGAGTGGTGGGATCGGACTTCTTCGCGTCGCTCTTGCGCAAGTCCCTCGCTTCGGCTGGGATTGAGGTGGTTGCACCGCTCGGCGATGGCTTGGACGGCGCTGCCCTCGCTGCGACGCGCCGCGGGCTCATCCAGGAAAGGTACATCCACCGTGACGGAACAAACTGGCCCGACTAGCGCCGACAAACTTGCGGGCCTGCGCACGGAACTCGCCGGCCTGGCCACCGAGGCCACGGCCGAGGGCCTGGACAACTTGGACATCCTTGGCACTGAAGAACTCGTCGCCGCGATGCTTGCCCACAGTGCAGGAGTACACGCTGCTGTTGAGGCTGCGAGTCCCGCAATTGTTCAAACGGTCGACGCCGTTGCGGAGCGGCTCCAGCGCGGTGGCCGCCTTTTGTATGTGGGAGCAGGAACAGCCGGGCGTCTCGGTGTGCTGGATGCGAGCGAGTGCCCGCCGACGTTCGGCACCCCGCCGGGACTCGTCGTCGGACTCATTGCAGGCGGTACCAAAGCTATCCAGCACCCGGTGGAGTACGCCGAGGACAACGCAACTGCCGGTGCGCGGGACCTGCACGATATCAACGTCACTGAAGCGGACGCCGTCGTGGGTATTACCGCCTCCGGCAGGACGCCGTACGTGATCGGCGCGCTGGAGGAGGCCCGGAAGAGGGGGGCGTTCACGGCATCGCTGGCGTGCAACAAGGGCTCGGCCGTAAGTCACGTCGCGGACGCCGCTATTGAGGTTGTTGTGGGTCCGGAGTTCATTGCGGGCTCCACGCGGCTGAACTCGGGGACGGCCCAGAAACTTGTCCTCAACATGATCAGCACGTTGGTGATGGTGAAGCTCGGCAAGACGTACGGGAACCTCATGGTGGACCTGCGCGCCACGAATGAGAAGCTGCAGGCCCGTTCGCAACGCACCGTCCAACACGCCACCGGGGTCTCCGCCGAGGAAGCTGCCGCGGCGTTGGACTCCGTGGGTGGTTCGGTAAAGGCGGCCATTTTGGTGCTCCTGACAGGTATCGAGGATGGTCAGGCCAAGGGTGCTTTGGAAGAGGCCGGTGGTTTCCTGCGGCGGGCCATCGAGAACCAGAAGTAACGCGGACTTCCGCTCCGTGCACAGCGCATAAAGTTGCATGCAGGAGGCCCAATGAATACATACACAGCCGTGCCCAGCGGCGAGCAAGTTGTGCAGGAACTGCCCTGGCGGTGGAAGGTCCAGGGACGGATTTTCGTGATCGGCGGGCTCGGATTCATGTTCGATGCCTGGGATGTCACGCTCAACGGCATCCTGATTCCGCTGCTGTCCAAGCACTGGTCGCTGCAAGCTGCTGATGCGGCGTGGATCGGCACGGCCAACCTTATTGGCATGGCCGTGGGCGCGTTCGCTTGGGGCACGATTGCCGACACCATCGGCCGCAAAAAGGCGTTCACAGCCACCCTCCTGATTTTCAGCATCTTCACAGTCCTGGGCGCGTTCGCCCCGGACATTGTGTGGTTCTGCATCTTCCGCTTCATGGCCGGCTTCGGCTTGGGCGGCTGCATCCCCGTGGATTACGCGTTGGTGGGCGAGTTCACTCCGCGGAAGCAACGGGGCAAGGTGCTCACGGCCATGGATGGGTGGTGGCCGATCGGTGCTGCGCTCTGTGGTTTCGTCTCCGCCGGCCTGGTTGCTGCCTTCGGTGATTGGCGGCTCACGATGCTGATCATGGTGCTGCCGGCTCTGCTCGTTTTCTGGGTGCGCCGTTCGGTTCCCGAGTCGCCGCTGTTCCTTATTCGTGCGGGCCGCCGTGCCGAGGCTGCGGCGGTAATTGATGGTTTGGTGGAGGCCACTGGCGCCACGCCGCGGGCCTACAGCCTGCCCGAACCGCAGGCCGCGCCGCGCCTCTCCCCCGGCAGCGCGTGGGCGCAGCTGCGAGGGATCTGGCAGTTCAACTGGAAGATCACCACCGCAGCCTGGGCCCTGTTCTTCAGCATCCTGTTGGTCTATTACTTGTCGCTGACGTGGATGCCGCGCATTCTCATCGGCGCCGGATTCGAGGAGTACAAGGCGTTCGTCACGACGGCGAGCATGGCCGCCGTCGGACTTCTGGGCGTGGTGGTTGCCGCGGTGCTGGTGGAGCGCGTGGGCCGCAAGTGGATCCTCGCCATCACCGGCCCGTTGTCCGCGTTGACGCTGGTGATCGTGGCGTTCGTGGTGGATGTGCCCTCGGCTGCTGTGTTCTGGCTGCTGGTGTTCGGGTTCGTGGTTCAGGTGGCCATCCCGGTCCTGTATGCGTACGTGTCCGAGTTGTACCCCACGGAGCTTCGAGGCTCGGGCTTCGGCTGGGCTTCGACGTTCTCCAGGATCGGGGCAGGCTTTGGCCCCTTGGTGTTTGCCTCGTTCTTCTGGCCCGAGTTTGGGTTGGCGCAGTCGTTCGCGATGGCTGGAGGCTTGGTGCTGCTGTCCGTGCTGTGGATGGCGTTCTTCGCCCCGGAGACGAAGCAGCGCGAACTCTCCTAAACCGCCGCTTCACCCGACTAATACGCAGATCAGGTGGTTCCCGGGGCTGGGAACCACCTGATCTGCGACGTACTTGGACGTGGGCCTATGCGGTGTGGGCCTCGCGGGAGCTGAGCTACACGGGGGTGGCCGCGAGGTCTGCGAGGGTCTGGACCAGCAGGCGGCGCTCCACTACTTTGATGCGCTCGTGCAGGGATTCCTCGGAATCTTCCGGCAGCACCGTCACGGCTTCCTGGGCAATGATGGGCCCGGTGTCCACGCCGGCGTCGGCCCAGTGAACGGTGCAGCCTGTGACCTTCACGCCGTAGGCTATGGCGTCGCGAACTCCGTGGGCGCCCGGGAAGGACGGCAGCAAGGCGGGATGTGTGTTGACGTACTTGCCGTCAAAGGCGTTGATGAAGTCTTCGCTGACGATCCTCATGAAACCGGAGGACACCACGACGTCCGGCGCGTAGGACAGGACCTTGTCGCGCAGGGCGGCGTCCCATTCAGCACGGGTTTCGAACGAGTTGAAGTTCACCACGAAGGTCTCGATGCCGGCTTCGTCGGAGCGCTCCACACCGTAAGTATCGGGACGGTCGGCGCCCACAGCGGCGATCTCGACATCCAGTTCACCCGACTTCACGGCGTCGATGACTGCCTGAAGATTGGAACCGGTACCGGAGACGAGGACAACAATGCGCATTGCACTAGCTTATGGGCGGCTCGCGTAGGCTGGAAAACATGAATCCCGACGTCGGTCCCAAGCCGAGCCAGCAACCCCGCTCCGAGGCCGAAAAGTCCGCCCTCGGCGTGACCCAGATCCTGTTCCGCGCATTCCTCTTGACGGCTTTGGGCGCGTTCTTCGTGTTCTCCCTGAACGTGAACTACGTGTGGTTGAGCGCCATTTTGACGCTCGCGGGTTTGGTGTTGGGGATCGTCGTTCTGGTGCGCACGCTGAAGTACAAGCACCCGCGGCTGATTCTTTTCGGGACAATTTCCGGCCTGGTTGTTACGGCCGTGATGTGCCTGCTCATCCTGACGTCGGTGCTCTTCTTCAACCAAGTAAGCACGTACCAGGATTGCTCCCGCGGGGCACTGACGGAATCCGCCAAAACCCAGTGCCTCACGCAGCTCGAGAACTCCATGCCGGGACCGCTGCGCTAAATCCCTCGCCGGAGCAGCTCGGCGTTAGCAGCCCGGCGTTAACGGGAGCCGAGCCGCTCAGGCGTGTTCGTCGTCGTACGTTGCTTCGTCGAGATTCGCTTCGCGCTGCTTCTGGCTGCGTTCCAGCCATGGCCCCACTGCGTAGCCAATCACGACGCCGATACCCACTTCCGCGGCCAGCCAGACTGCCGTCCACAGCGGGTGGGGTCCGATTTCGGTGAGCCGCCCAATGCCGGCCGAGCCGCGGGCGATCCAAGCCAGAGCACCGCCAAGGACCCCCGCAACGGCACCAACGAAGGCGCCCAGGAACAAGGTTGAAACGGTGGCCGTGAACCAGCGGGACTTGATCTTGATGGAGAGCCACTCGTCAAAATGGTTCTCGCCTTCGCGGAGGAACCACCACCCGGCCAGTATCCCTGCAATGACGGGCAGCGCAAGTGCCATGGCCCCGGCGTCGAGCTGTCCTGCGGGGAGGGCGCCGAGAACCGGGACTGCGGGGAGCGGTCCGACCGCCGTGCCCAGTGGACCGGCGGTGGACCCTACACCCAGGGAGAAGCCCGCGCCCGTGGACCAGGAGAGAGCGAAAATGACGAGGTTCGGCAGGAACCCCAGCTGCGCAATGGTGAGGACGGCGCCGCCGAGGGCGCCGGCTTGGATGCCTTCGTAAACGGCGATGATGTCCGTCCAATGCCACACGATGGTCACCGCCAAAAGCAGTGCGGCCAAACAGACCGAAGCCATGGCCGCAACGAACCCCGCCTTCAACGCCGAGCCAACGTACGAGCCAGCCCAGCGCGAGTGCTGGCTGGTTTTCGCGAGCCAGGCAACGGCATCGACGCCGATGAGTCGGCTCCAGGAACCGGCCTCCCGTCGGGCGCCCACGATCATGCCCAGGCCGAATGAAATCAGCGGAATGGTCATGGCAAACCAGAGGTTGATGACCACTTCAGGGGTGCGGCACACGAACCCGGTGGCGGCCCCGAACGCGGCGTACACCACGAAGGCGCCAAGGAATGCCTGCCACAGTTGGTCGGTGTAGGAGGCCCTGGCGAGCCGACGACCCGCGCGCCACGCCAGCAGGAACGGGATGAGCGTTAACCCGAGCGGAATGAGGGAAAGCAGACCAGACCCCGGCTGGGCCGCAGTACCGATGTTGACCTGCGCCAGCTCCAGCGGAACACCGTGGATCAGCAGCCAAGCCTGTCCGCCCAAGCGGGCCAGGGAGTCGACGTTGCGGTCTTGGAAACCATCGGTTGCCCACACGCCCACCAGCGGCAACACCACCACGATGGCCGAAATGAACGCCGCCTGCGCCGCTTCCAAACCACCCTGGAGCCAAAGGGGCATCGGGAGGCCACGGTTTCCGGTCTGATCAGCGCGCAGTTTCATCGTGATCTATCGTGCCACGGCAGGCCGCCCCCACTCCGCAGGCGCCCCTGAAATACCGCGAATTCCAGCGCTTTTTCCCTACGGCGGCCGTAAAATGGGAGGTGTTCTCCCGGGGCACGGAGCCCTCACCGACCACCTCAGCTCCGCCCCCACCTGCACAAACTTTGCAAGGCCCGGAAACAAACGAAGCCGGGAACTAGGAGCGGCCAATGGATAGGTGTCACAACTCATAACAGAAAGTCGTACTAGCAGCTGGTGCAGCCGCCAACGGATTCTCTCCATAGGCTGCACCAGCCTTCTTTTTGTCCCCCTCCTTGCGTCTCCTGTACCCCACCTCCAGCCCGCCGAGGGGCGACATCTCAGCACTTTGAAGCCCACACATACTGCCGAGAGCTAACCAACCCACAACGCCGGTCGGCCAGCCCAAGTGCGCACCCCACCACACCTCACCTCACCCCACCGCCGAGGGGCGACATCTCAGCACTTTGAAGCCCACACGTACTCCCGAGAGCTCACCCCTCACCCAAGGAACGCACGACGGCGGCCGGCTAACTCAAGCGCACACCCCACCCCGCCGAGGGGCGACATCTCAGCACTTTGAAGCCCACTTACTGCCGAGAGCTCACCCCTCAATGAAGGAACGCACGACGGCGGCCAGCCAGCCCAAGCGCACACCCCACCCCCCGCCGAGGGGCGACATCTCAGCACTTTGAAGCCCACACGTACTCCCGAGAGCTCACCCCTCACGGGCGCCCGCTAAAGCTGCGGCCCGTAGATGAACTCCTTGGCGTGATTGACGGCCTTCTTGAAGGCGTCGTTGCGGAGCGTCACTTGCTCCCTGCTGGCTCCCCCATTGGGTTCCAGAAAAGTCGTGGGTCCGGGCCGGAGCATCCAAATGTCACCGGCCGGCGGAAGGTAGAACACGCCGAAGGAGCGGTGCTCGGGGTCGTCGGTCCAGATGGGCACCACGGCAACCGCAGCGCCGGTGTCCGGATTGATCCACTGGGCACGGGGCATCGGCTGTTCGTGGACTTCGGGGTCAAGGAAGGGCGCGGTTCCCCTCCCCCAGCGTTTCTCGAACCGTTCGTAGAACGCAGGAATGATGTGGCCGTCGTACGGACGCCAGGCGCTCATGAATGACTCCTTGGTGATCTCAAGTTGCGGACAGATGGCTCCCAGCGGGGCGGCCCAAAAGTCAGCGGTGACTCCTGAGCGCTCCCGGCGGGTTTGGGTGAAGTCTCATTACGATGCACCCGGATTTTCACCGGCGTACCCTCGGTTCCGGACGAACTTCCGCCCCGGGGGCCGGGTGTGCCGGACCGCGAATGATCGTAAGCCGCCCGCTTGCTTGGGTCCGACAAAACGACGTACGCCTGCATGATGGCGTGCAGTTCCTGGAGGTCGGCCGCGGTGGTGGCGTCGCCGTCGTCGACCTTTTGGCGGGTGTCCGGGTGATGGGTCCGAAGTAGCGTGCGGTAGGCGCGCGTGATCTCACGGGTCGTCGCGTCCGGCGACACGTGAAGAGTCGCGTAGTGGTCAGGTTGGGTACTCACTGCTGATTCCGGTTTCTGCCGCGGAGTTGGAGATGGCCCCCGGCTGAACCGGGGGCCATCACTCGGGAGACGACATCGGGGGTCGCTTTCATGTGCGCTAAAAAACGCTGTGACGTGGCGCGAAGCCTGCGCCCAACTAATCCGATGCGGCCGCTTCCGTCGTTCCCGGCCGGCGCTCCGCTGGCGGGCCACCCCCGGGTGAGCCTTCCAGCGGAGCGTACGGGTTATGCGTTGATTTCCTGCCTCTGCCCGCTGGAAGTAATTTCGATGCGCCGCGGCTTGGCCTTCTCTGCCACCGGGATCCGGAGTGTCAGGACGCCGGCGTCGTAGTTGGCTTGGATGCCGTCGGTATCGAGGGTGTCGCCGAGGATGAGCTGGCGGCTGAAAACGCCCTGGGGGCGTTCGGCGGCGAGCATCTCGGTGTTCTCGCCCGCGGGCGACTTGCGCTCGGCCTTGACCGTGAGGACGTTCCGTTCAACATCCAGATCCACGGTCTCCGGATCAACCCCTGGCAAGTCGAAGGCAACAACGAATTGTCCGTCCTCCTGCCATGCATCCATCGGCATTCCGGCCGGGCGTGCTGTTGTGCCAAAAACCTGTTGGGCGAACCTGTCGAATTCGCGGAACGGGTCAGTGCGCATCAGCATTTGGTTCTCACTCCTTAGATCTTGATGCTGATTTTGTTGTCCATGCCAGCCTCTTGATCTGTATCAGCTGGTATAGATTTTTTATAGCACTGGTGAGAGAGTGGATGCAAGTAGTTCATCGGTAGATTTTTGGAGGTCTTTGATGGCAGCTCCGGATGGCACGACTGCCGCTGAAGAGTACGACGGCGGCCCGGCTGCTTCCGCGGCAAACGGCACGCCCGCTTCTGCTGACGACCGTGACGCGCGCGGGGTCTACGCGATCTCTGTGGCGGCGGAGCTTGTTGGCACGGGGCAACAGAACATCAGGCAGTACGAGCGCAAGGGCCTGGTCACTCCGGACAGGACCGACGGCGGCACACGCCGCTACAGCGAGGACGACCTGGTGACGCTTCGCAGGATCGGGGTTTTGTTGGATGAGGGGCTCAACCTCGCCGGCGTGAAAATGGTGCTGGAGTTGGAGGCTGAGAACCGGGGGTTGAGCGAGGACAACCGGGGGCTTGCTGATGACAACCGGGAACTCCGGGCCGATAACCGGGGGCTGCGGAAGGATCTGAAGCGGGCGCGGGGTGGGGAGCAGTAGAGGAACTGAAGTCCCTACCCTACGCGCCCTCAAGCAAAGGGTTCGATGCCTGAGCAGGTATCGAAGACCGTTCCGTGGATTCGCAAGCCCTCAGGTTGTGCCCGATCCCCCGCTCCGACTGCCTCGAAGTTGGTCCGCAATAAGGTGCGGCCCTCACATAGGGGAGGGCCGCACCTGTCACTACTGGTGATCCGACTCGACTATTTGTCGCAGCCCCACCCGTCTCCGTCTTTGTCCAAGTGACTTCCGTAGCCAGGCTGGCTGATATGGATCGGGGCAGCACCAGCAGCCCTGACAGCCGCGCAGTTTTTGTAGTAGGGCGCCGGGGCCGCGGGTGGAGCCTGTTGGACAGGTGGTTTGGCAGGCGCGGCCGGAGCAACTGGTGGTGCCTCAACTACCGGCGGCGGCACAACAACCGCCGGAGTCTCGACGACTGGCGGGGCGGGCGGTGCCACTAATGGGACTACTGCCTGCGTGGGGGTAGGCGTGGGAGTCGGCGTCGCAGTTTCGTCGGTGAGGTGTCGCACTCCGAGCTTTATCTTAGAGTCTTTTTCAACCTGGGCTGCGGGCTTTGGATCTTGGCTGACTACTTCCCAGTTCTTCTTGGAAAGGATGGTCTTACCGTCGTTCACATCCTCGGCTTCAACTTTGAGCCCGAGATCCTTGAGCTGATCAGTAGCTTTGTCGAGCGTGAGTCCAACAACGTTCGGCACCGCGATGTTCTGTTCAGCGGCTACGGTAGTGCTGGCCACAGGTTGCGCAGAAGATGCCTTTCCGCAGCCGGTCAACGCAATTCCAGTGAGCACAACAAGTGCAAGTAATTTCTTCAAAATGTCCCCTTTTTGAAGCGACGCCGAAACTCTGGAAGGGCCTGAGTGCCAAATTCCGGAGGGCTCGCTAGCAGACAAGATATCAGCGCTAGCGATGCAACATTTGAATGGTTCTGATTGTGACAATTTCAGCCTCACGTCGCCCAGAGACTGCGCTACGAACCACTATTAACTGCCCACCCTGCTCTCGGAGCGAGGTCTAGACATGGAACGTCAAAACCCAAAACCCCCGACTGCATGAACTGCATCCGGGGGTTTTGGCGTTTCATCACTTTAGAGAATCGCGGTCATACCGTTCCAGCCCTGACCGATGACACTTCCGATGGGCCACTTTGCGCCGCCACTGCCGGAGAAGAGCCACAATGCGCCATACGAATCGCGAGCCATGATGTCCGCTTTTCGATCACCGCTGAAGTCACCAGTCGCGAAGAGCGCCGTCATGCCATTCCATCCCTGGCCGTATTGCACCTGAGGCAACCAGCCGCCTGCACCGTTTCCGGGGTAGAGCCAGAGCCGACCGCCGGAATCCCGTGCCATCACGTCAGATGAGCCGTCGGTGTTGAAGTCACCCACGCCCACGATGTCCGCCATGGATGACCAGCCAGAACCGATCTGGACCCTGGCCAGCCACCCGCCCTTGCCATTTCCTGGGTACAACCACAGGACGCCACTACCGTCCCGTGCCGCAACATCCAGGTTGCCGTCGCCGTTGAAATCACCAGCAGAGGTAATTGCGGTCATGCCGCTCCAACCCGTGCCAATCTGCACGCGTGGCAACCAACCTGCAGAACCGTTCCCGCCGTAGAGCCACAGCACGCCGGATGAGTCGCGGGCAAGGACATCTGAATAGCCGTCAACGTTGAAATCGCCAGGAGTAACCATAGACGTCATGACGTTCCAGCCTTGGCCGACTTGGCGCCTGTCGAGCCAATCGCCAGCACCATCCCCCGGGTAGAGCCAGAGGATGCCGGAGCCGTCACGCGCTAAAACGTCTGCATTTCGATCATTGTTGAAATCGTTCTTCACGGGTCTGGGATCGGCGGACTGCACAACCGTCACCGAGGCACTTCCCTGATTCGCCACGTACGTTGCGCCCGTGTACTCGTGGACCGCAACGGCTACAGGTTGAACTCCGGTTCGAACAACTGACGAGGTGTTGGATGAATCGATGACGGCGACACCCCCACGGCTCAAGGGAGCATATGTTCTGTGGCGCGTGGAATCGACGGCCAATGCGGTCGGCTCGCTCGGAACGCTAATCTGGGCGATCTTCTGCGCCGTAGCTGGATTCACCAGCACAATCGACGAACTGCCACCAGCATTCGTGGACTCGACAGAAACATTTCCGGTCCAGGAATCCACAGCCACCTTCCCGAAAGTCTCATCCTGCCGGTACAAAAAGCTCGCATGGGGGGAGTCTTCAACGATTCCCAAATCGCTTTGCGGACGGCCTAGATAACTTCCTGCAAGGGTTTGAAAGACCTCGTTGGTCCGGGTGTTGACGGCATGACCAATCGCATCGCCGCCGCCCAACACATAAACGTTCTTGAAGTTCGTCTGTCCGTCGATGACAGTGAGAACGCCACCGCCTGTGGGGACAAACACCCTGTTTCGCGATGAATCGACAACCATGCTCCGCGGAGTTGAGTTGTAGTAGGGGATATCGACCGTCGCATGTTCAGCCCAAGGGTCAATGACGGTGATCCCGTAACTGTAGGAAACATACACTTTCCGGGTGACCTGGTTAATGGCCACTGTTCGCGGGTTGGCTCCTGTTTTGACCCTTCCCGCGACCGTGGCCTCATTCATGATGACCACGGACCCTGCAGCACCCGCTTTGCCTGCAACGCTGACGTAGGCAGTGCTGCTTCCCAAGGTCGCAACACCCTGAGCGACGCCACCCACGTCAACTGTCGTCACTTTTCGGGTTTCCGCATCGATGACGGAGACTCCGCTGTCGGTGGCCACATAGACGTCCCCATTGCCTGACACTGCAATGTCATGCGGGGCCTTGCCTACGGCAATATCAAACGACGTCGAGTCAGCCTTCGCCGGTGACCCAACCAACAGCGAAACGGCCATCGCACCCACAACGGCAAGAGCCGCCGTCGTCCGCTTTCGACCCAACTTTTTCAATCCGGACACAGTAGAACCAGACGCGACAGAACCCAAGGGGACCCCCAGAAAATGAGACGCGACTGCCGCGTCGATGAGCGGAGTCTACAGCCTGTGACGTGAACTACAGAATCGCCGTCATCCCGCCCCACCCCGTACCAACGCGGGAAGCCATGGGCCACGCCGCTCCCCCGCTGCCGGCGTAGAGCCAAAGCTCGCCGGCGGAGTTCCGGGCCAGGATGTCGGCATTGCCGTCGCCGTTGAAGTCGCCCGGACCAACAAGGGAGTTCATGACGTTCCAGCCCTGCCCGATGACGCGCTGCTGCTGCCAGCTTCCGTATCCGTTGGGCGGGTAGAGCCAGAGGGCGCCGGAGCTATCGCGGGCAACAAGGTCGGAGACACCGTCAGTGTTGAAGTCGCCCACTCCGGTGATCTCGGACATGCCGTTCCAGCCCGTGCCCACTTGGATGGCTGACAGCCAGCCACCGGCTCCGTTGCCGCGGTACACCATCAGCACGCCTGAGGCGGTTCGGGCTGCGATGTCCACATGGGAGTCACCGTTGAAGTCCCCTGCGGATTCGATGGCGGTCATACCGGACCAGCCTGTGCCGACCTGAACGCGGGAAAGCCAGCCACCTGAACCGTTGCCCGGGTAGAGCCAGAGCAGCCCGCCGGTGTCGCGGGCCAGGACGTCGGCGTTGCCATCACCGTTGAAGTCGCCGGGAGCAATCAGGGCATTCATGACGTTCCACCCTTGGCCCACCTGGATACGCGGCAGCCAACCACCTGAGCCGTTGCCCGGGTAGAGCCACAGCACGCCCGAAGCTTCCCGGGCCAGGACATCAGCAAAGCCGTCACCGTTGAAGTCGTTCTTGACCGGCGGCTCAACGTTTGCGTCAATGATGCCCACGGATGCCCGCAGGTAGCTGACCACGTAGACCCTATCAGTGGTGGTGTTAACCCCTGCGGCCACGGGCTCGTTGCCTGTGTACACGGTGTAATGGGTGTTGTTCTGCCCGTTGATGACGGTAGTGCCGCCGCTGTAGGTGCCGGCGTAGATCTTGTTGTTGGTGGGGTTGACCACTAGCTCGTTCACGCGGGTAGTGGTCCCGATGGTGGCGATCTCGGCGTTGGTTGAGCCGTTGAAGACCTTCACGCCACCAGCAGTTGACGGCCCGTCCACGGCAACATAAATCCGGTTGGTGGCGGTGTTAACAGCAACGAGGCCGAGTTGGCTGGACGATGCAAGAGTTGCGTCGATAGTGTCGCTGGCTCCGTCGATGACCAGGAGTTTGGCACCCGAGGTGGCCCCTGTGCTCGCATAGACCTTATTGGTCACGGTGTTTACAGCCACGTTGAGGACGGGGCTCCCGCTCGGGGCGATGGTTCCCGTCACGAAGCCGCCTGCTCCAATGACCTTGATGGTTCCGTCGGAGATGACGTAGGCCTTGCCGGTCACAGGGTTCACCACGATGTCCTGCGCTCCGCCGGCCAGCGGTACAAACGTGGTGGCCAGGGTGGCTCCGTCAATGATGGTGACGCCACCTTTGACGCTTACGTAGATCTTGTTAGTCGTCTCATTGACGGTCACAGTGTAGGGCTCGTTGCCCACTGTCACTGACGCTTTGACAAGCTCCGTGGCCCCGTCCACCACTGCTACCGTTCCGCCGATCAGGCTTGCATAGACAGTGTTGGTGACGGTGTTGACGTCGACGTCCCAGGGCATGTCACCGGTGTTTATGGTTCCGCTGGCACTAACGCCGTTGATGACGGAAACGCCTTCGAAGGAAGCCACGTAGGCCTTGTTGGTCACCGGGTTGACGGCGATATTTCCCGGGCGTTCGCCCACCGGAACAAAATCCGTTACGGCATCAGCAACAGCCGGCGTAACGATCGGACCGAAAGGCCCGGACACCAAAGCCAACCCCAAGCCGACGGCGACCATACCCGCCGCTGCCCGGCGCCGTCGTCGTGCGTTTACTCCCCCAAGCGCGCGCGAACTATCCCCAGCAGCAACCATGGCAAGACCCCCAGAACTTTCGACGCCCAGCACGTCGGATACCGGAAGTCTACGCGGACGCTGAGACAAAACAGAGAACCACCTGTTAACCAACTCTTCCTCCACAGGCCACCGGATCGAACCCGCCACGCCAACCGCCGCGACCACCGTGGAAGGCGTGAGGATCGCAATCGTCGCCGAATCATTCCTGCCATTGATGAATGGGGTAACCCACTCGATACTGCGGGTGCTGGAGCATCTGCAGGTGCGCGGGGATGAGGTGATGGTGATCGCGCCGTCGACGTCGGACACTGATGTTTCGAGCGTCGAGAAGGGTGCGTATGTGCACCGGCTTCCGTCGGTGCCGCTGGCCGGTTACACGAATGTGCGGGTTGCGTTGGGTGGTGTGAATCGGGTCAAGCGAATCCTTGCCGATTTCTCCCCCGACGTCGTTCATCTCGCTTCCCCGTTCGTCCTCGGCTGGCGCGCCGTGCAGGCCGCCCACCAACTCGGCATCCCGACTGTGGCGATCTACCAAACCGAAGTTCCCAGCTATGCCGCCCGTTATGGCGTGCCGTTCCTGGAGAACTGGGCCTGGAACCGCGTGGACAACATCCACCTGCTGGCAACCCGAACCCTTGTGCCGTCCACGTTCGCGCTGAACCAGTTGCGTGGACGCGGCATCCTGCGCGTGGACATGTGGCGGCGCGGTGTGGATACCGCCCGTTTCAACCCCGCTAAACGTTCGACGGCGTGGCGTAGCTCGGTAGCGCCCGACGGTCACCGAATCATCGGCTACGTCGGCCGGCTCGCCGTGGAGAAGCAGGTTGAGGATCTTGCCGTGCTGGCAGACCTGCCCGACACGAAGCTGGTGATTGTGGGTGACGGCCCGCAGCGCGCGGCCCTCGAAGCGCAGCTCCCCAACGCGCACTTTGCCGGATTCCTTGGCGGGGATGCACTCGCGGAGGCTGTTGCGAGCTTTGACCTGTTTGTTCATCCCGGCGAGTTTGAGACCTTCTGCCAGACCATTCAGGAAGCCATGGCCTCGGGCGTTCCGGTGGTGGCGACCGGCCGTGGTGGCCCCTTGGATCTCGTAGAAAACTCCCGCACCGGCTGGCTGTACGAGCCCGGGAACCTCAGCCAGTTGCGCGGCTACGTCCAGGACCTGACGGGCGACGACGCCAAGCGCCGCGCGTTCGCCACGGCAGCAACCGCCTCGGTCCAGGGGCGGACGTGGCCTGTGCTCAGCGCCGACCTGGTGCGGCATTACACCGAAGTCATCGCTTCCTTCTCCCGTGAAAACGGGCCCACAGAACTCACCTCAAGCAAAGGACCCTCCTCATGAAGATTTCCGTGATCGGCTGCGGCTACCTCGGCGCAGTTCACGCAGCAACGCTCGCTTCGATGGGCCACAACGTGGTGGGTATCGACGTCGATTCCTCCAAGGTGGAACAGCTCAACAAGGCTGTGGCCCCCTTCCACGAGCCCGGCCTGGACGAGCTCCTCCAGGACGGCCGCACCACCGGCCGGCTCGTGTTCACCACGGATTTCTCCGCTGCAGCTGATGCGCAGGTGCACTTCCTCTGCGTGGGTACCCCGCAGTCCAAGACGTCGGACACGGCCGACCTCTCTTACCTCATGGGCGCCACGAAGAGCCTCCTACCCCACCTAGCCAAGGGTGCCGCCGTCGTGGGTAAATCGACGGTGCCGGTAGGCACGGTGGAAACGCTCCGCGCGATTCTGGCCCGACGTTCGGACGTGCTGCTCGGTTGGAACCCTGAGTTCCTGCGCCAGGGCACAGCGGTGAAGGATTCGCTGGTCCCTGACCGGCTGGTTTATGGCGTCCCGGGTGGCAAGGGTGCGGCGGCCGGCGCTCCGGTTACTGCCGTGCTGGATGCGGTGTACGAGCCGCTGATCAGCGCCGGCATCCCGCGGCTCGTCTGCAACTTCGCGACGGCGGAACTGATCAAGTCGGCGTCGAACGCGTTCCTGGCCACGAAGGTCAGCTTCATCAACGCGATGGCTGAGCTTTGCGACGCGTCGGGCGCTGACGTGAGCGAACTCAGCGAGGCGATGGGCTTGGATCCGCGCATCGGCAACCGGTACCTGCACGCCGGGTTGGGGTTCGGCGGTGGCTGCCTGCCCAAGGACATCCGGTCGTTCCGCGCACAGGCACGCGAACTTTCGGTGCCGTCCGTGGATGAGTGGATGGCCTTGGTTGATTCGGTGAACCTGGACCAACGGTCCCGCGCCGTGGAGGTGGCCCGCGAGATGTGCCGCGGCTTCCTGTCCGGCCGCACGGTGACCATCCTCGGCGCAGCCTTCAAGCCCGACACCGATGACATCCGCGACTCCCCCGCCCTGGACGTCGCCCAGCAACTCGCTGCGGCAGGCGCTCACGTCACCGTCACCGACCCCAAAGCCATCAACAACGCCTGGATCCGCTACCCGCAAATCCGCTTCGAAGCCGACACCAAACGCGCCCTCGAAGGCGCCGAACTGGTGCTGCTGCTCACCGAATGGGACGAATACGTCGCGCTGTCGCCCTCGGTTGTGGGAGGCCTCGTACGACGCCGGATGGTGCTGGACGCTCGGAACGTCCTAGACGCTGAGGCCTGGCGGAGTGCGGGGTGGACGGTCCGCGGGTTGGGGGCGGGGGCATCGGTTGTGGCTGGCGAGGGTGGCGGGGCTGGGGTTGCTGTGGCGGGGCGTTCGGGCGGCGCCGGGCGTGCCGGTGGGAAGAAGCACGCGCGGGCGTAGGCCCCCTTTGCTTTACTGGGAACATGGAAGAGCCTGGAAGAAAGGACCGTGCCCTCAGAGTCGAGGGTACGGTCAACGCGCGCGATCTCGGCGGATTGGAACGCGTTGACGGAACGCTGACGCCGAGCGGAGTGTTCTTCCGCAGCGACAACGTGGACCGGATCAGCCCCGACGGATGGCAGCAAGTGCACGAGGCCGGGATCCGTACCGTCGTAGATCTTCGCCAACCGGGTGAACGGCAGAAGGATACCCAGAAACGTCCAACCTGACTCACCACCATCAACGTGGACCTCGATGGCCTTGAGAACACGGATTTCTGGACCGGCTACTGGGATAACGGTTTGGTGGGCACCGCTCTGTACTTCCTGCCCCACCTCAATGAGATGCCCGAACGAGCCGGTGCTGCTATCTCAGCCATACTCAATGCACCGCCGGGCGGCGTCCTTTTTCATTGCATGGGTGGCAGGGACAGGACCGGAATTATTGCCATGATTCTGCTGTCGGCCGTGAACGCCGGTACCGAGGAAATCGTAGATGACTACCTCGAAACCGTGCGGCTGGGCGACATCAGCGCAGCCAGCAGCAACAGAAACAGTGCCGAATCCTTGCTCAACGAGCTCTGCGAGCGCCACGGAACCACCACGGAAGGTGCCTTCCGAACGGCTTTGGCCGGCTTCGACCTCCCCGGCTTCATCAAGGCAGCTGGCCTCCCCGAAAGTGACCGCGACGCACTGTTCAGCTGGCGCGGCAGCGTCGTAGAGACCGGAGTCAGTCCATCCGGCTCTGAACCTCCAAGAGAAACTTGACCCCTGCGTCGGACAACTTCTCATTCATCCGCACCCAACCTGGGCGTTCCCATAGCTCCAGTCGGTGCAGGTTACGTGTGACGTCGTAGTAGAGGTCGCTCGCCCAAGACAGAGGAATCTCGCCACCCGTCCGGGTTGTCAAACCGCTGTGGTGAAGGGCGGCCTGGATCACTTGGTCCCGAAGATTGTAGGGCGGCTCGTCGCCAGTCAGCTCCCAATGAACGAACAGCGGCGTTGCCAAGCGTTCCGCATCGCTGCCTGGGTTCGCGAACTGGTCTGCCAGGAAATCCCACAGGGCTTCGGGATCCCCGGCCAGTTTCCGTCCCCTGGGCGTGAGGAGCAGTTTGTCCTTGAGCTTCCGCAGAAGTTTCCACTCCTGCAACTGCTCCCGAAGATTCCGGATGGGCAACGTGCTCACCTCGACCCGTCCAGCCGAGATCCATTCGTCGTCCCAGCCAAGCTCGGTCATGGCGTGCTTGACGAAGGACGGCTTCAAGTATCCGGCAGAGGTCAACGGCAGACCGTCGTGCTGGGCTTCCTGGAGAAACCATAGGATCGGGCCCAGAACGTCCTCGTAGTCCGCAACCGTCACCTCGCCTGGCCAGAGCCGCTGCGCCAAACTGCGCAACTGTCCGCTGACTGCCACCAGATCAAAAGCTTTCGGATCGAATTTCAAGAAACTCTCCTGCGTCACGAATTCAAGCCACTCAACGGCTTCCCTATGCTCGGGGTGCTTGGGGTTGGAGACAACAGCAACCACGTTCGCGTAGCCACCCACTCCGCCGGAATCCTCAAGGGGTCCCCTCATGGCTCCGTCGAGACAGACAATGGTGTTCTCGTGCAACACGGCCGGGCCAACAACCTCGATGTCATGTGTCCAGCTGTCGCCGAAGTCGTACTCGTACAGGAGGTCTGATACTCCTGGCTTCTGAGGGTCAAACAACTCCAGCAGCCGCGCGGCGGCCGGGTTTTCGGCACCTTCTGGACCGTCGTCGTCGTCGACGTCCATGAAGAGTCGCTTTTTACCCGATCGGTCGTGGCCCGCTACGGCGTAAAGGTGGGAATTCCTCCACCCAAACGCGCACTGGATGGCACCGTGCAACTCGGCGAGGGTGGCACTTTCCGGGAGGACAAGCTGACGCCAGATCAGGGGCTCCGTGCCACTGATCGAAAGGCGAAGCTCGACCGCCGGAACGGTTTGAGGCGAATCCATAACGGCAATTCTGCCAGTCACCCCCGATCCCGCGTCACTCGCTGCCAGTTCCGCTCACTACCTCTATGTAGGGGGTCGAACTCAACGAGGACAAGGACTTACCAGTGATCACGCATTTCTACCCGGCGGCTCTTCGCATCATCACGTGCGTCGTCGCTGTTTGCTCGGCTGTGTCGGCAACCCTGCTTGGTACGGCGCCCCCTCCTGATGGCCTCGACGTCCTGGACCCCGCAGATTTGAGGGCAATCGCCGTCGTCCTGACCATGGCGCTGGGAGTCGTGGCGCCGATAGCCGTGCTGATGGTCGACTCCCTCAAGTGCCTGCTTCTCAAAGCGGGCGTCTTTGCTGCAGCCGGGTTCGGCAATGCCATGATGCTGAGCCCCTTGATAGTGGTTCCCTTCCAGGACACTTCCACTTTGCTGGCTGTGATTTTCTCGGTCGCGCTGACCATCGCGAGCATCGTCACCTACATGGAGTCGGTGGAACGACGGAACGCACGACGGCGGGCCAACACCTAGGCGCTCACCCTCACCACCTATTTCTTCCGCACCAATACCTAATTTCTCCGGATACGGCACCTAGTTGCCCCTTTTTGCCACCTAGTGCAGGAAAACGGGCCATAGTCTCCTGTTGTGCCTTCGAAGCGGGAGTCCCGGTGTCCGGCGGGAGCCCCACCCGCTTTGGCGTAGGAGGCACTGCGGCACGGCTCCACCCGTCTACCCCCAGGTGGAGTCGTGCCCAGCCAGAGACTCCGTGAGCCGTCACAGGAGTACACGAGAACGATTATTGATAGTCTCGAACGTGCCTGCCGCCAAGGAAAGCCGTTCATGAAACCCGCCACCAGCTCCGCCCAGACAGCACGCCATACCGGGGAACGGCCAGCCACCCCCAACCCGAAGCTCCTGCTCTCAAGCCAACTCATTTTCAATATCGGGTTCTACTCTGTGGTGCCGTTCATCGCGCTCACCATGGCCAACGACTTCGCCATGAGCGCGGTAGCCATCGGAGTTGTCCTGGGAGCTCGGACGTTCGCCCAGCAAGGGATGTTCCTGGTGGGCGGCGCCATCTCCGATCGCTGGGGTGCCCGCTACACAATGGTCGCCGGCTGCATCGTCCGGGTCAGCGGCTATTTACTCTTGGCCGCGGCCGACAACTTCAGCCTCTTCCTCGCGGGAGCCATCGTCACGGGCATCGGTGGTGCGTTGTTCTCACCGGCCCTCGAAAGCCTGGTGGCCGCAGCCGAGGAACGGCGGGAACCATCCGGAAAGCACCGGCCAACCTTGTTCGCTTCGCTGGTTATCGTGGGAGAATTCGGGGCCGTGGCAGGCCCGTTGCTCGGCAGCCTGCTTCTGGGTTTCGGCTTTGAAGTATCTCTCTACGTCGCCTCTGGGATCTTCGCGGTGATGGCCTTCGTCTTCTGGCGGTTCCTGCCGCGCGCCGACCGCCGCGGACATCCAACAGACGCAGCGGTCCCCAAGCACCAACTTCTGGCCTGCCTTCGGGACAAGCGCTTCGTCGCGTTCGCCTGCTTCTTCAGCGTCAGCTTGCTGGCACACAATCAGCTGTATTTCGGGCTTCCGGTGGAACTTCGACGCAGCGGCCTCGACGCCGGCGCGCTGGGTTTCGTCTTCGCGTACGCGTCCTTGTTGACGGTTTCGTTGCAGTGGCCCATCGCCAAGCTCATGCGCCGATTCGGCGAGCGCAACGCCCTGACCTTGGGCCTCAGCCTGAAAGCCGCAGGATTCACAACCGTGGCAATACTGGCCACCCAGCCACCCATTGCGTCACTCCCGGCGTTACCTGCTCTGGCTCTCGTCACGGGCCTCTGCCTGGGCAACATGTGTGCGAATCCCACAGCGATGCGGCTGGTTCTCGACTTCGCCGGCGGCCGACCCACCGGCGCCTATTACGGTCTCCTCGCCAGCTGCGGCGGCGCGATGGTGCTGATCGGCAACACGGCTATGGCGCCGCTTTACGAGTTTGCTGACCAAACCTCGACGGCGGCCGCCTCGCCGTGGCTGTTCACTGGCGTTATCGCGGTAGTCTCGGCGGTTGCGATCCGCCGATTCCTCCCAGTGCCGGCCCGGGCAGTGGCCTAGCGGCCTACCCGCAGCCGGATGAGCCTGTACGCGATACCCACCACGAACATCAGCACGCCCAGCCCCACTGACAACGGCGGCAGCGTCGCGACGAGAACAACACACGCAATCGCTCCAGCCACCTGCAGGAACTTCGGGTATCGCCGGTCCTCGCATGGCTGGGTGTAAGCGGCGATATTCGCCACCAAGTAGTAGAGCAGCACGCCGAAGGACGAGAATCCGATGGCACCGCGAAGATCGGCCACGGCGATGATCAGGCAGATCACCACAGCAAGTGTCACCTCGGCCCTGTGGGGAACCTTGTACTTGGGGTGGACAGCGGAGAGCCAGTGCGGCAGGTCGTGTTCGCGGGCCATTGCCAGGCTGGTGCGGCCGAGTCCTGCTACCAGTGCCAGCAGTGCTCCCAGCGAGGCGACAGCGGCTCCGATACGGACAACAGGTTCTGCCCACGCCAGCGTTCCTGCGCCGACGGCATCGGCCAGCGGTGTCGGCGTACCGGCGACACCCTGGGGCCCAAGAGCAGCCAGCAAGGTCACGGCTATGACGGCGTAGATGAGGATCGTGATGCCCAACGCGATCCCGATGGCCCGGGGAATGGTGCGCTGGGGCTCACGGACTTCCTCGCCCATGGTCGCGATTCGCGCATACCCGGCGAACGCGAAGAACAAGAGCCCGGCGGATTGCAGGATCCCGTACCAGCCTTCGGCCAGCAAACCCTCGCCCAGGAAATCGCCGAAGTCAGGACCGGACCCGCCCCACGCTGCGGTGACGGCAATCGCCAGGGCAGCTAGAACCGCAATCACCAGGACTCGCGTCAGCCCTGCGGTGCGGGTCACCCCGTGATAGTTCACCGCGGTCAAAAGTACGACGGCGGCAATCGCCACCGGGCGTTCCCAACCTTGCGGTGCGGCGTAGGCGGCGAAGGTCATGGCCATGGCCGCAGCGCTGGCGGTCTTGCCAATGATGAAGCCCCACCCGGCAAGGAACCCGGCCCAGGCTCCCAGCCGTTCCCGCCCGTAGACGTAGGTACCGCCCGACGTCGGGTATCTGGCCGCGAGTTGGGCTGAGGACGTCGCATTGCAGAAGGCGACGAAGGCAGCCACCACCAAGCCGATGAGCAGCCCGGATCCTGCGGCAGCAGCGGCCGGCGTGAAGGCTGCGAACACCCCCGCACCGATCATGGAGCCCAAGCCAATGAGGGAGGCATCGAACGTGCCGAGTCGACGGGCCAAGGCCGGGGAGTTATTCACTGAAACCCTTCACGCTGAGGGACCGGGCTCAGGGCATGGCGTCCAAGACCGGCGTTGGGAGAATTGCTTTCAGCTTATCCCGGCTCCTCGCGGCGGAAGTGAATTCCCGACGAGCATGAAGAGTCCGTTGCGGGACGTTGCGCCGGTCTTGCGTAACGCGTTGGAGATGTGGTTCTCCACGGTCCTGGCGCTGATGCCCAGGTGTTCGGCAATCTCCACGTTGGTGCGGTGTCCTGCCAGCACGGCCACCTCGATCTCCCGTTCTGTGAGCGGTGTGGTCCTGAACGAGTTGAAGGAGAGTTGCTCGTTGGCTGCCGGGAACCTGACGGCGAACATGGACGAAGCCTGCGCCATGGCGTCGGCAGCGGCAGTGTCCCCTTCTATGACGTGCCTCTTGAGTGCGCCACGGAGAAGCATTCCCACTTGATAGGTGTCGATATCAGGTTCGTAATGCATCAGCAGAAGACTGAGGAGCTTGTGATCCCCTTCCACCACGGCGGTTGCGATGCCGATGAGTTGATCGTGAATCGTGACGCCGCTGTCCCGCAGGATCTTCTGCAACAGATCCAGGACCGGACGCCCCGGGTTCAGGCAAGTGCACAGCAGCGCCGTCATCAGGGCTTCCAGAACGTAGCCACTCTTCAGCTGGCGCCTGACGAGCTTCGCGGCCTTGCGGTCAAACGTGGACGGCTGAGCGCTGTTGTGGGCAACCAGCTCATAGGCGCCCTTTCCAACACCAGGTAAGGGTCCGACGTCGGGCACTTCAGTCCGCGCCTGCGCGGCAATTGAGAGGGCCGGCGGCGTGGCAGTGGTTGCGTGGCGTAGGCCGGCGAGGCGCAGCATCGCATCGTAAAGGGCATCGACCACGAAGCCAGGCCTGCCCATCGCGAAGACGCTGCTCATGAGGTATTCGGCTTCTTCAAAGTGCCCGCGATACAGCAGTCCGTGGGCGGCGATGTAGCTGCTGGTGATCACGCCGAATTGGTCCAGGTTCTTGCGTGCTTCGGTCCGCCAGTCCAGAGCGAAGACAAGGGATTCCTCAACGCGTCCGGAAGCGAACATAGCGAAGCCGCGGATGAACGGCCGGAGGTGGGAGAAGGCGTCGTCATCATTCTGGCCTTCGACGGCTTCGTAAGCTGCAGCGGGCCTGAAGCGGTAGAGCTCCAACAGCCCGTGGACCAAACTGCCCATCCCGGAAGTTTGAGGCTCCAAGGCATTGAGTGGTGTGGCCGCAGGAACCCGGCCGTGCGAGGCACTGAGGAAAGTGATCGCGTGGTCAACTTCTTCGGCAAGGTGCGGGTAATCGGCTGAGAAGCTTTGGAGAATCTCGACGGCGGCGCCTGGACCAAGTCCTGTGTGCACCGCGAGCATCGCCCGCGTGATGGTGACGAACAGGAGGTCTTTGGGATCGGCGTCGGACGTTGTTGTTTCGTCACAGATGCGGGCCACCCGCCGGACGTCCACAGGGGCACCCCAATAGATCCGGAGCACGGACGCGGCGTTGGCAGCGTTCTTGTTGGCTTCCCACCGCTCGAAGCGGATACGTTCCCTTGCGGAGCTGTGGTCGTGGAAGTGGCGGGCGGTGACGGCGTCGCCGTCGCCCCTTTCTGCCCGCAAGGTAGCCAGGACCCGAGCGAGGCAGTCTGCCGTTGTCCGGTTCTCGTGCTCTGCGCCCGGCACGGCTTCCAGTACGCCGGCGATCTTTCGGCGCAGGAGTTTCCGGTCCCTGAGGTTCTTGTTTCCGCTGAAGTAGTCTGCGATGACGGGTGGGCTGATGGCGGCGATGGAGCCGTTGTGGTGATCGTCCATGACGGAGAGGAAGCCCCTGCGTTCGAGGCCTTCCAGGGCCTCGGGCTGGATGACTTTCTGCAGGACGTCCACACGGGCGGTTCCGAGGATAGCCATTGTGTGTAGGGCCGTGAATTCGTCGGCGCTGAGCTCTGCCAGGAGCGACTCGAGTGTGCCCCGCAGGTGCTCGTTCCAGAGAGTGTTGCTGGTCATCCCCCACTGCTTGTCCTTCATGACCAGCAGGTTGCTGAGGGACGCGGTCTCGGCGATCCGCACGATGAGGCGCGGGTTGCCGGCAGATTTGGTGAGTATCCGAGCGGTGGTGTCCGCATCTGCCGGGGCACCGAGGACATGTGCGATCAGCATGTGAACCTGCTCGTAGTGGAGCGGGTCGAGCTGCAGGTGGGCTTCGCGGCCGTTGTTGAGGATGGCCAGTTGCCCTTTGGAAAAGGCCCAGGTTTCGGGGGCCGTGGCCACCATGGGGCAGGTGGATCGGCGTCGAACCGCCTCCAGAACTGCCAGTGATTCGCTGTCGACCAAGTGGAGATCGTCGACGACGAGAAGGTGCTTCCCGTTGGTGGCCAGTTGGCTGGTCAAGACATCCGCGATGTCGAAGACGCCGCTGCGGCCAGGCCTCAAGTCCAGCCCGAGTCCTTTGATGGCCGCGTACGGGATGGTGCGGTGCGTGCGGAGTCCGGTGATGAAGTGGACGGCTACGCCGGTCTTTTCCAAATTGCTCATGACACTGCGGACTACGGACGTCTTGCCGCTGCCCGGTGCGCCGACGACCCTCACGCCGATCCCGCGTGCGACGTAGTCGAGGATTCGCTGAACCTCAGAATCGAACACTCGACCCAACCTTCTGTTTCTGTGGATGCCCGACATGCGGCTCACTTCGCAGGCTAGATCGAGAAAACGGGACTAGGTGGCAAAACGGCCTTGCACAGGCCGATTTGGGACCGTCTAGGTGGCGATTTGGGCAAATCTAGGTGGTGGCGGGACTCGTCTAGGTGGTGGGGCTGTTCGGTAGTCAGGTGATCCATGGGGTGCTCCCTCAGCTCTGTGGGTGGATTACCTCCCACGCTACGGAGGGCTGAGCGAGAGTTACATGGGTGTAATTTGCTATGTGGATATGTATTCGAACTATCTTTTCTTGACTAGTAAAGATGTTCTAACCAGGTCATCCCAGGCCAGCAACGGACGGCACCGCCGTCGCGTCGCATTTGACACGGGCCAGCTCCCAGGATGAGAGTGTTGCTCAGTCACCCCGGATCCGTCAGCGTGAAGGGGTGGTTCTCGGGCATTCCATTGTGGGGGGACAAATGAGGATCAATGCTGCGCATCACCAACCTGTCCAAGAGCTATGGCCGCCATCGCGTGGTCAACACCGTCAATCTCCTAGTTCCGTCGACCGGAATCCATCTCATCCGGGGTGAAAACGGAACCGGCAAAACCACTCTCCTCAAGTGCCTCGCGGGGCTGGAGCGGTTCACCGGAGAGGCGACCTGGCACAAAAGCGACCTCCGCGACTATGTCACTGCAGCCTTCGCTGACTCCGCCCTTCATGAGCGCCTCACGGGACTGCAGAATCTGAGCGTCCTCCTGGACATCCCCCGGCGTCAGGCCGTTGCCCATCCCACCATCAGGACATTCCTCAGCCGCGATCTGCTGAATCGGAGATCGTCCACCTACTCGTTGGGGCAGCGAAAGACGCTTAAGCTGGCAGCGGCTTTCGCGAGTGGCCGTCCATGCATCCTGCTGGACGAGCCAAACGCAGGCCTTGATGAGCATGGGAGGCGTGCGCTTCGCCAAGCGCTCGAATCCGTTGAAGCGAGTACTTGTGTCATGGTCTTTGATCATGACTACTCCCCTTGCGGAGATCTTGCCTCTTCCAGCTTCACCATCAACAGAGGGAAAGTCCGCCTCGACCGGGAACCAGGGGCACTCGTTCGATGAACAAGTATCTGCGATCCCTGAGAACAGAACTGCGTTACCAGCTCTGGAGCAAAGCCGCGGTTTTGCCCATCGGCGGTTTGGCAGCGTCGCTGGTCTTCGCCTTCGTCGGGAGCATCAGCAACGTCACGGCGACATCGTCGAGGCTGCAGACCTCGGAGGCACACGCTGCGGAAAATGGCCTGTCTTTAGGCGCAGCCATGGAACAACCCAACAACGTCCTCATCCAAGGCGCCCAACGTATCGTGGACAATCCCCTCCGCTTTGACTACGAAGCCGCCTACTTCGCCGACCGCGCCATGGAGGGAACTCATGCCATCGGCACAGGACTGGAGATGATCACGTTCCTGGTCGTCCCGCTGCTCTTCTTCATCTATGGATGCGTGACAGCCGTGGGCGATGTTCGCCGGCGGATTCTGAAGGATCGAATTGTTGCTCAGGGCGCTGCGGCCTACGTGGCCGGGAAGCTGGCCACTATCACCCTTGTTTCGGTGGCGGCGGTTGTCCTCAGCGCAATGCTGAGCCTGGGTGCAGCGCCAGTACTGAGGGCGCTCTTCCTACAGGCCAGTAGCCAGCAGTTCATCTATTCAGTCAACGACGCCGGTGCTGGCAACCCCATCATTCAGATCGCGTTCGCCAGTGCTGTAGCCGTCGGATTTGGTTTGTTAGGGCTCTTTGTCGGAATCGTGGTCAGGAGCATGCTGATCCCTTGCTTGGCCGCCGGCGCATTGCTCCTGCTGCTACCCTTCGCGGGTCCCTACGATCCCCGCAACATCCTTACGGCTGCAGCGGAAGGCGTCTTCAACTACTGGGGCGGATTTAACCCACGTGCGCCTTTTCCAGGGTGGACTGAACTCGGGGTCTTGCTGTCCGTAGCGGCCGTGGTGCTGGTGGCTCTGGTCTCGACGGCGGTCTGGTCGCGGATGTCGAAGTTCGTTTAGCCCGGACACACCAGAGGGAGGGCAAACAAAAGCAGGGCCGGTCAATGACCGGCCCTGCTTCTTTGTTACCCGAAGACTAGATAGCCTGGATGTTTACTGCCTGGGGACCCTTGGGGCCCTGCTCGACGTCGAAGGAAACCTTCTGGTTCTCTTCGAGGGAGCGGTAGCCCGAGGAGTTGATCGCAGAGTAGTGAGCGAAAACGTCCTGGCTGCCATCTTCAGGAGAGATGAAGCCGAAGCCCTTTTCGGAGTTGAACCATTTCACGGTACCTGTAGCCATTTTTTCAGTCCTTACTGAAGGTGGAGATGCTCCCGACTTTCGGGTCTCCGGTGTGGGGTGTTCTCCACCGTTACTTCAGAAGGTCACGATCCAGAGGGACCGTGGGGACTGCCTGAACTACCAAATGCCAAACACAACAACACCGTCAAGTCTACAGAGTTCTGAGCAGATAGCTAGTGCTGGGAAATATTTATCCAGTGGATGTTTTCCGCAGGCCCGAAAACAGGCCTTCAGTGCCCACTCTTTACCGGGCAGCGGAGTCCACCTCAGCAGATTCCAGGCTCCGGACAGACAGCTCGCTACCGCTGCCGCGGCTCGTCACCGTTGGTCGTGGCATTGAGCCTGTCTTTGATCACCCAACTGGCAATCGACGGAGCAGCGGTCGCTATAAGGCACGCCGTCGCCCAGAAGTTGTCCAATAGGCCGCTGACGAGCAGAAACAGGCTAACCGCAATCACCACCCACGTTGTGATGTCGAGAAGCCTAATCAATTTTGTTGTCGACATGTGCGAATCATCCCCCTAGATACGTTCCGAAAGCCTATGTCTTTTGGACACACGCGGCATCCTCGACCTCGCATCGGGGTCGTTCCAGAGGCAACCGTTTCAGGTGCTCAGCCAGTAGAAATCCGTCTTCGTCCATCCCCTTATAGGCCTCCGAAGCGTACAGTTCACCCCATGGGACCGACCCTGGATACGGTCATCATCGGCGCAGGCCAAGCCGGCCTCACGACGAGCTTCTGGCTCACGCAATTCGGTGTCGAGCATCAGCTGCTGGAGCGACGCGATTCCCTGGGCGGCACCTTCCAGGACCGCTGGGACAGCTTCTACATGAACACCCCGAACCTTGCGCTGGACCTCCCCGGCATGCCGTGCGACGGCGACGATCGGGACGCCTTCATCTCACGCATCGCTGTCGTCAACGTGTTCAGGCGCTACGCAGAGCTCATTGCCGCTCCGGTCCACACGGGCGTGGACGTGGCCCGGTTATCCCCCGCGCCGAACGGTGCCTTCAACCTTGAGACATCGCTCGGAAACCTGCGGGCCAAGAACGTGGTCCTCGCGACCGGTGCGTACCAAGTCCCCAAGATCCCTGCCCTGTCCGCCATGCTCCCCGCCGGCGTGACACAACTCCACACGCACGATTACCGCAATCCTGAGCAGCTGCCCGACGGCGCCGTGCTCATCGTCGGCACGGGCCAGTCAGGCGGCCAGATCGCCGAGGAGCTCCACGCCGCCGGCCGCGAAGTCCACCTCTCCGTCTCAATCGTCCCCGAAGCGCCCCGCAGATACCGCGGCCAGGACCTCATCTACTGGATGCTCGAAACCGGCAAGCACGGCCCCGAGTTCGGCGTCAACGCCCTCACCCGGGAAGCGCTCCCCTCCCCCGCCGCCCGTTTCGCGCCGAACCCCCTGCTCTCGGGTACCGACGGCGGTCACGCCATCCACCTCCGCGAACTCGGCCGCCGCGGCATGCACTTGCACGGCCACCTGGAATCAATCGACGACGGCGACATTACCTTCAGCGATGACCTCGCCGACCGCCTCGCCATGGTTGAGTCGATCTTCGCGCAACGATCAGGAAAGGCAATCGATGCTTACATTTCGGCGGCGGGGATTGACGCGCCAGAGCAGGAACCCATAGCTGCCGATGAATGGCTCCCATCAGGGCCGGCTCAGCTGAACCTGGCAGGCTCGAACATCACGTCCGTCATATGGGCCAGCGGGTACAAACTCGACTTCAGCTTCATTGACACGTCAGTGATAGATGAGTGGGGCTATCCAACGCACTCGCGAGGCGTCATGGAAATCCCAGGGCTATACGTGGTGGGCCTGCCATGGCTGACGAGGCACTACTCAGCAATAGTCGGCGGAGTTGGACTGGACTCGGAGTACGTGGCCGGGACGGTCGCCGCAACGTGACAGTCTGACCAGTTACGCCCCGTCCCTCATCTTCTCGGCGCCCTGGCGCCGCTCAAGGATCACCCAAACGACCGTCGTCGGGACCCCGATGAGTACCAGGAGCGCCATGCCCCAGAACATGCTGATCAGTTGGGTGGATTGCAGGATTACGACGGTCATCAACAGGACTGTGGATGCAATGTTCAAGATGCGGAGCTTACGTGCAGTAGTCATCTCCAGAATCGTTCCCCTTACGATGTCGTCCAAGAAGCCTAACGGCTCCGGTCCCAGAGTGGCTCTGGGAGGAATGCACCCGGCTGGCGAAGATCCTCTGAGCTTCCGCTCAGGGGCCTACGCCTCCTTCAGGTCCAGCTGTGGCGCCGGTTCCGGAACCCTCGCGTCAGGAATGCCAGGTAGGCCAATCCCGAGCCTGCCCAAATCAAGCCGAAGGTGCACGACAAACCACTCAGGCTGGTCCACAGCCAGATCGTTAGCACAAACCCAATACCCGGAAGCACGAGGTTGTGGATCGCGCCGCGAGCACCGCGGGCCTTTTGGCCGAAGTAGTAGTGCTTGATCACGGCCAGGTTGACCACAGAGAACGCCACCAGGGCACCGAAGCTGATCAGCGAGGAAATCGTCAGCAAGTCCAGAACGAAGGCCAGTAGAGACACCGCAGAGGTCAACAGAATGGGCAACACGGGGGTACTAAAGCGGGCGTGCAGCCGTCCCACCGCTGCAGGGAACACTCCGCTGCGGCCCATCGAATGAATAATCCTCGAGACCGAGGCCTGGGAGGTCAACGCTGATCCGAGACTGCCGGCAATGTAGGCGGCCGTGAAGAAGGCCACCAGCAGCTCGCCGCCGGCTGCGCCAATGACCTCTATGGCCGCCGAGTCCACGTCGTTGAAGGTGCTGACGGGGAGAACCAAGTGGCTGATGTACGCGAGCCCCAGGAAGATCATGCCGGCCAGGATGGTGGTGATCATGATGGGCGCGGGGCAGACTCCGCTTCGGGTCCTTTGTTTCCTCCGCGAAGGTTGAGACGGCGTCGAACCCCAGATAAGAGAGGCAGAGAATTGCCGATCCGGCGAAGACGGGCGAAAGTCCCTCTGCACCTTCGGCCCCGGTGAAGGGCGCCAGAAGATCAACATTGCCTGCACCTGTAATGAAGGAAAGCCCCAGGGCCACAAACAACACGATGAAGAGGGCTTGTAGACCCACCACCACAAAGTTGGCCTTGGCAATCGCAGTGATGCCGAGGATGTTCAGCACGGTCACGGCCACAATCGAGACGATCATGAACACCCACGAGGGCACCGCCGAGAAGGCCGCATTCATATAGATGCCGGTCAGTAGGTAGTTGATCATCGGCAGCAGCAGATAGTCCAGCAGGAGCGACCACCCGGCCATGAAGCCAAGGCCCGGCCCGAATGATCGGGTTGCATAGGTGTACGCGGATCCGCCGAACGGGAACGCCTGCGACATCCGGCCATACGAGCGGGCCGTGAACAGCACCACCACCAGGGTCACGGCATAGGCAGCCGAGAGCCGCCCACCGGTCAGTTCGACCACGATGCCGTAGGTGCTGAAGATGGTCAGCGGGACCATATAGACCAAACCCAGCAGGACCAAGGATGGAACGCCGAGGACACGGCGCCAACCTTGGGAGGGCGCCTGCGCGGAAGCCGGCCCCACAGGCTTCTCGCCTGCCGGTGTATCAGTTTCAAACATGGGGGTCCTTGGGGATCCTTGGTGGTCGTACTGACGTGCGCTTGGAAGCTGCGACGCAGCAGAACTTCGAGCGGCAACGGGATCTAACGGGATGGCCGGGATCCTGAAGTGCTGGGGTGGCTCAGGGGCGCGTGGTGGACGCCTCTGGTCTTGGGAACGTGAAATGAATAGCGTTCATTTAGTGTGCTGGTGAGGCGCGTCACAGTCAATATGTGACGGGCACTTCTGGAGGCTCCTGCGCAGACGACCTCCACAGCATCCAATTCCGCCGCCGCGGCTGCCATGGCATGCCCCTGCCTACGGCGACGCGGAAATCGTCGACAATTGCGACATCATCTTGAGCGACTACCTCCCGGAATGCCTAACAATTATTGGACTACATCGCTGCTAAGGTCACATCATGACAGAGTCCAGTCATTTCGCACTACATTGCGCCGCATATATTGGATTCACCAATCTCTTCGACGCCTCGTCGTCGTCGCAGGCGCATGGCTGCTATGGGCTGTGTACCTATTCATTCAGGAAATGCAGGGCCGTCCCGTCGCCGATGGGGCCTCAATCGATATCTTCCTTAAAGACTCATCCGGTGGCTTCTGGATTACCACCGGACCGCCCGCAGGATTCATTGCGGTGCTGCTATCAGTAGCTATCGTATTGCGAATAAGCGATGTTCGACGTGATCCCAGGCGTCGCTTCACCCGCTACCAGATACGCGAAGGAATGCTACGTGCAGACGGGCAATGTGAGCACGAGTCGCGTCAACGGAGTCGTTGCACCCGCTCAGCAGAACATGGAGATCATTTCTACCCATGGTCCAAAGGTGGAGCGACCTCGCTAAAGAACTTGGTTGCGGCTTGCAGCCGATGCAATCGGTCGAAGGGCGCGCGCATTCCGAGCCCTGGTGAGCAATTGCGGCTGGAGCGAAGGCGGAAAGGTTACGTGGTGACGGCGGAGCATATTGCCGTTGGCGAACGGCGACGCATAAAATGAGAGAGTAGTCGTTGTTTCATCCCGGCACCATTGACGTGCCTTTCGAAGCGATATCCTCCGTGGTCGCGACGTCTTCAACGCCTTGTTCCTGCCACTGTCCGTAGGTAAGCCCGGTAGCAGGGTCCTTCCACGTCGTCCGGCCGTTGGTGGCGCGCCCCGTGATCACCGCCGCAGCTGCACTGGGACTTTTGAAAACATAATCCTTGGAGAACGAGGCGTTGGCCCCCGTCGGTACCAAAACTTGTTCCGAAATCAGCCTCTCATGCAGTTTCGAGTAACCCTGGCCAACACCAACCCAGTTTCCGCGGGCACCAGAGCCAGCCAAAACAACGAACTCGCCGTCGGTTTCCTGAGCCCTTGCAAAGATACCCTCTCGGTCCACTGTCATTTCGAACATTGGGGAAGTTGAAATGCGGGCGGATGGCGACTGCTCGGCAGTTCTTTGCGTTGGGACTGCGCGCATAGCGTCCACGCCGAGTACTGGCAACACGATGCGCGCCTGATCGAGGAACTGCTCCATGTCGGAGACATCGGCTTCCGGAAGCGGAAGTGGGGTCGGGGCAGTACCGTTCGTCACGTTGGAACGTCCGACGCTCTTGGCAATCGAAATCAAACGACTCTCGAGATACCTTGCGTGCGCTTTCGTGAGATTAGCATCTTTGCTCGTCAGGACTATTGCACGATTCCAGAAGTCCTTGCCACCTTTGTCCTCTGACCTGTTGTGAATTCTTAGACGTTCTCCTACTTCGTCTGCTTCACCGATATATATGGCAGTAGAATATGATTCTTTAGGGTCATCGCCCAAGAGTAGATAAACACCTGTTCTTTTGACCTCGTCTCGTTTTAGGAGTTCTGGCAGGTCCGACCGGCCGGCGGCGATGATGTGGCCTGTCCAGTTCATAATTTCGGCGGTCAGCATCCCACCAGGTGTTCCATCCACCAAGAACAATCTTACTTGTTTGCCAAGTGCCATCTCGCGCTCAACTCCTATGCCGCTGCCATTGAAGAAACTTATCCGCCTTTATGCAAGGTCATGTGGCTACGCATTCGTAAGCCCGCTCGGCCAGCTTCCACACCCGTGCCAACAACGCTTCCGGCTCCAGCGAAAGGTCCAGTGGGAATTCAACTACTGACACACCCGTGTTTCGGATCCGACGAACACGAGGGTCTCCGGCACCAGCATAAACAAGCCAGGCGCGCGGCACACCAAGCGCGGTGCAGTAAGCCAACATTTGGTAGTGGTCCGCATTTGGGTAGGAGCCGCTGGCTGACGCAGCCTTGTACTTGGCATCAAAGATCATCGCCGGTCGTCCTCGCACGGAATGGACCACGTCCACATACATCCGTACTCTGTCGCTGCTCGTATACCCGGGCTCTGCTTCGTCCATGAACGCTTCGTATTGCCACTCCGTTAGCCCCGGGTATGGCTCCAGCGCCTCCCGAAGCGCGGTCGCAACAAAGTCCTCAAACACGGTGGCCATATTCACCACAAAGGACGCAACTGCGCGGTGACCCATTCCAGCTTCGGCGGACATGGTCTGAAGGATGATCTCGGACAACCTCAACGCCGGCACGTAATGCCCGTTGATACGAGATTCGCTCCAAGACGGCAGCGGAGCTCCATGGTTCAAGGCCGAAACGCCGTCGAGCTTTGAATCCAGATGCGCAAGGCGCACAACAAGCGAGTCAGTCAACCGCGGAACATGGAGCATCATCCGAACGGCCGCGCGAAGAATCTGGTTTTCCGCTACGTCCGAGGTGTAGTCGTCATACGACACTTCCAATGGCAAGAGCATCCCGGGCCGGCGGGTCATCTGATCGCCAACGCGGATGCGCCCCCTGACTGTCCGCAGTGATTCCTCCACGTGCACGTAGCCGTTGAGAGGGCCCCGTTCGAGTGCCCGTTCACCGTGCCGTGCAAGCGATTCACCCAGCACAGCAAAGAGATCCTCGTCCTCTTCCGCAGCCACGTTGTCCGGCCTGAACCCAGGGTCGGCGGCATAGCCCAGCAGGAAGAGCAGCCTGCTGAGACCCACCTTTTCCTTAGGGTTCACCCTGACCAGAAGGTCATCGATCTGGACGGCGCCAACCTTGCCAGAAGGCAGAATTGTCCAAGCACCGTGATGCGCCGGGACAACGGAAACCAAACCCGTATCCCGCAGGGTGGCCGCCACATCGCCTTCCAGCACGACGGGCTCCGGGTAGCCCTGAAGCTCGTCGAGGATGATCTGCATCGTCATTAGTCTCGGGCGTTGCCGGGGTCCGAAACATCCCCATTCGGGCCGACGTCGCCACTCGCCTTGCGCCGAATGGCGGCGAGGCCGAACTTCTCACGGA
This sequence comes from Arthrobacter sp. R3-55, assembly GCF_054161505.1. NCBI lineage: Bacteria > Bacillati > Actinomycetota > Actinomycetes > Micrococcales > Micrococcaceae > Arthrobacter > Arthrobacter sp. R3-55. The sequence goes on from NZ_CP096423.1 coordinate 3,521,044, forward strand.
TCTTTTCCCGACTCATTTGTCCGAAATAGTGTTCCTCGAGCAACGGCAACAACTCGTACTTCCAGATCTCGGCCAGGCCTTGGTCAGTTTCCGCATGCTCCTTCATGAAGTATGAAGGCCCTATCATCACGTCGCGCTTCGTGTCGCCTAGTTCGCTATTCAGTGCATTCAGAAGGTCGGCGCGCAGGGCCGGCTGCCCGGTCGTCTCCAGGAAGCGCTCAAGCATGCCCGAGATCATGCCTTCCTGCGGATGAAGCTCCACAAACGCGAACCGGCGTCGAATCGCGGCGTCCACCATGGCAATTGAGCGGTCAGCCGTATTCATCGTGCCGATGATGAACAGATTCGGTGGCAGCACGAATGTCTGGTGCGGGTTGTACTGCAGGTTGATTCCTTGGTCACGGTACTCCAACAGGAAATACAGCTCACCGAAGATCTTGGCCAGATTCCCGCGGTTCATCTCATCGATGATCAGGAAATACGGCTTGTCACGGTTCCCGTCCAGCGAAGCCTCTGCGGCGATTCGCCGCAGAGGTCCGGGTTCCAGGCTGAAGCCAACGTCCCCGCCGTCGGACTTCGCGGGACGATAGCCCTCAAAGAAGTCCTCGTACGCGTACGAAGGGTGGAACTGTACCGTCTTGACGTGATCTCCGTGTTCCCCCCCCGCAAGGAACCGTGCGATCTTGCCCGCCAGGTACGTCTTGCCGGTCCCAGGCGGACCGTAGAAAACGATCTGCTGACGTGTCTGCAGCAGACGGATGACTTCCTGAATGTCCTCGCGCTGGACGTGCAACTTGGTTGCGAGATCAACGGTCGCCTCGCGCAGTTGAGGTACGACGGCGGGCTGCGGCGGTGCGGTCGGGCCCGGTGTGGTGCCGTCCACCACTGGTTCGGCCGAGGACCACGCGCTGATGATGGAGAGCGCATCCGTGAGGTCGACGACGGAGCCCTGTTCCTCCAACAACCGCGGCATCGGCGCCGGGAGATCATCATTGGCTATGGGTTCGCGGCGCCACGAGACTTGCCTACGCAAACGGGATGTCTCGTCGTCCACGTACTCCGCTTCGCCGGTGATAACGCCCAGGTAGAGGTTTCTTTCGAAGGCTGTCAGGACGAAATCGTCCACCTTCATCTGGCTGAGGAATCGGTAGAACTCTTGGGCCCGGACTTTACGTTCCGCGTAGTCGATGTGCTGATATCCAGCATTTACCGCGGCCTGTACCTCATCAAAATTGCTTCGAGGAGAAGGGGAGCCTAGGTGCTGAGCCCTGAGTGAGACGAAGTCATTTCCAAACCAGGAACCGACCATCCCAACGCCGCCCTGATTTTGACGAACCAGCCAGGCCCGTCGCCCCGAATTATCCGACGGTTGCCACTCGCTGAGGTACGGTTCGGCATACCACTCGACATAGTCGTCCGAATCGCCCTGCTGAGCCTCACGGATATTGAGCAGGTCCTTGGCAATATCGAGATCGGAATCCCCGTTCGGTCCCCCGATAATTCCCGCGAACGCGTTGCGGATTTTGATCCGATGATCACGGCTGACTATAGGCTGCAGGTGATCGGGCCACGCCAGAAAATCGATGCAGTAACGGATTGTTGGCCAGTCCTTGGGTACCGCCTGCGTCAGTGCCATAAATGCCCACGGGTCCTCCAGAGCCACGTTGATTACGCTCGCAGGCTGCCCCGTCACATGCTCCACGAAGCGGCTGAGCCAACCGACGTGGTCTGCGACTTGGATGTTGAAGCCTACTCCCCCGTTGAAGGAGCCTTTAGCTTGAAGTCCTTGGCGGAGCACCGTCGGCAACTCGGCATCGGCCTCGGGCACCCACGATAGGACTTTCTCCACCCGGGCGATCTTCGTTGCCGGCGTAACGTTCTCCAGCGGAAATACCTGTAGGTAAACCAGCTCGGCAGCGAGAAGGACGGTCTCCCTTTGGGCGTCTGCCAGCTGTCGCTCCAACTTGGCCATGAACGAGCCCGGACCGACGTCGGTGTTCTTGCTCCGATTAGCAAGATCCTTGGCCGTTTCCGACGTCCAGGTGTACGTGCGGCCGTCCATGGGCGAAGGCTCGCCACGGAGACCGCTTCTAATGATCAGCTGGGCCGGAGTCTCGGCCTGCACCGTATCAAGAGGTGCTGCATTCACTTTGTCACCCCTCCATGCCCGGAATGCAGCACGGTCTTCAGGGCTCCATTCATCAGTCGGGTCCACATTCATGACAGTCCACATCAGTCCCTGCGCGTCCAAGCGGTCGCGAAGTGGAATGCCATGTTCGGGAGCCAGACGAATGATTTCATCGAGCGCCTCCAGCAGAAGTTCATATCGGCGAGCTGGTTCCCCGCTAGCTCCTTTGCTGTCCCATCCCACAAGTTTGAGGAACTTCTTCGCTGCTTGGGCTCGATACGGTGGGAAACGAAGGGGGTCTCGACCCATGAGTAGGAGTGAAGCAAATCCGATTATGCCGCCAACCGAGAACTGCTCCTGATTGTGTGGGCGGAGAGCGACTGTGAAGTCGTCAATGCGACGGGCATCCACGTCGCCTTCCCACAGCAAAGCAACCACTTTCCAGAGGTCGTCTGGTGAGGACCGGCCAACGTCGATAAGCCGCATCATGAAGTATCGATTCATGAGATTCGACGAGGCGATGTCTCTGCGAAGAGCTTCGAACCATCCGTTGTTGTGCTGAAGGAAAATCTCCCTGGTCCTTCGAAGCTTCTCGGCCACTGCAAGCTTGTATTTGTACTCGTCGGCGTCCAGGTCTACCGTCTTGACGAACAGTCCGCCAAACTCCATAAATTGCTTCCATCGAGGATCGCTCACGACCTTGCCCTCACAAACAACGCCACAGATCTGCCATCAACACAACCCATCTACGAACTCCGTGCTCTGTTCAGTAAGTCCAACCCAAATCTGCCGTGGTCGCGGACTCCCGCGGGCTGTTTCTGCGCAGCGCCCACGACACCTCTATATCTTGCACCGCTGATGAGCAAAACCGCAGACGACACAAACCCGGCGCCAATATGTCGGTCTGTCAGTTGGAACAGTTTGGTTCCAACTGACATCGAGGGCATTACCGCACCCGTCAGTGTTCCGATGTCTCAGCGCCGCGGGCAGCGACTGACCAACCTCATGAATTCTCCAAAATTGATTCTCCTGTCCGGCCGCCTCGACCGGCAGATCAGGTTCGACGCTCCTGTTCAATTCTCGGCGCGGCAATTACTGAAGTCTGGGTGGCCAGCTGTACGGTAGAGCACGGAATTAGCCTGCGTAGTCGCGCCTTTTGCCCGGCGAAGCGAGCGCAGCTAACGATGCCAACAGCCTATAAGCACGCCTGAGAAAGAACGTCAACTGGAGATGCCCTTGAGCTTGCTATGCAATGACGCGTTATGAACAGCTCCCTTACGCCCTACCAGGCCAAGTACTACGCACATGAGCTGCATCGCAGCTATGCGAATGACCACGTTGGCAAGCTGGCCGGCCTATTGTTCGATGCGCAGGTCGAGCCAAAGCCACACCAGATCGATGCTGCCCTATTCGCGTTGCAGACGCCTTTCCTCCAAGGCGTAATCCTCGCTGACGAGGTGGGTCTTGGCAAAACGATCGAAGCGGGCATCGTTATCTCGCAGTACTGGGCGGAACGGAAACGAAGTATCTTGATCGTGGCGCCGTCCAGCCTGCGGCAGCAGTGGCAGCAGGAACTGCACGAAAAATTTCTTATCCCTTCGAGGATCCTCGATCCGAAGTCCAAGGACGCATTAGTTGCGCAATCTGGACCACACTCAGCGCAAGTCCTGATCTGCTCATACGAGTTCGCCCGCCGCCACGAGGCGTACCTGCTCAAGGCTTGGGACCTCGTTGTTGCGGATGAGGCGCACCGGCTGCGGAACTACTGGACAGGTAAGACGAAGGCCGCCGAGGCAGTCGCACACATCGTTCGGGGTGCCCATAAGACGGTGTTGCTGACGGCGACGCCGCTGCAGAACAAGCTCGAGGAGCTATATGGGCTGGTGTCGATCTTCGACCCTGGATACTTCTACTCCCTCGACGCTTTCCGGGAGCGGTACGTCAAGAACCGTGACATCGGAGGCGACGATGACTTAGTCGAGCGCGTCGCGACTGTCTCGAAGCGGACCTTGCGCCGTGACGCAGACAAGTACATCCATTTCACCAAGCGTCTGCCGCTGACGGTCGAGTTCACCCCTTCGCCGGATGAGGTGCGCCTCTACGACCTGGTGAATGACTACCTGCAACGCGATAATCTCTTCGCCTTCGCGGGCAGCCAGCGGCACCTGTCTGCCCTCATCATCAGAAAGCGACTCGGATCATCGACGTATGCAGTGGCCAGCACGCTCGGGAACATCGCCGCACGTCTGGCGGACGAGGTGTCCGCCGGACAGCGCCGAGACGGTCGTGGGGGTCTGGTGGCCGCGGACTTCGCGATTGATGACGAGATCACCACCGAGGAGCTGGAGGAGGCCGCGGAGATCGACGGAACGGGCAGCGGCGCCCACCCGTCGCTGCTGCCACTGGATGACTCGCTGTTAGAGGCGATGCGCGCCGAGGTTGCCGAACTGCGTGAGTATGCAGCGCTCGCCCGCTCGATCACCGAGAATCAGAAGGCCGTCAAACTCGGCGAGGCGCTTGACCTTGGCTTCGAGCGGCTTCGCGAGCTGAACGCTCCAGAGAAAGCCATCATCTTCACCGATTCGACCAAAACGCAAGAGTACATCGCCCGCACGCTTCGTGAGGCCGGTCGTGAGGAGGGGCTCGTCTTGTTCAACGGCTCGAACAACTCGGCGGAGCAGACGGCGATCTACCAGGCTTGGCTGGCGAAGAACAAAGACGGCGACCTGGTCACAGGTATTGCTCCCGTGGATCGACGCAAAGCACTCGTGGACTACTTCCGCGCCGAGGGCACTATCATGATCGCGACCGAGGCGGCAGCCGAGGGCATCAACCTGCAGTTCTGCTCAATGCTCGTCAACTACGACCTGCCCTGGAACCCACAGCGCGTCGAGCAGCGCATCGGCCGCGTGCACCGCTTCGGGCAGAAGCACAACGTCGTAGTCGTGAACTTCTCAAACAAGGGCAACATCGCGGAGCAGCGTATCCTTGAGCTCCTAACGAACAAGTTCCAGCTGTTCTCCAGTGTGTTCGGCGCCAGCGACGAGGTGCTCGGCGCGATTGAAGATGGACTGGACTTCGAAAAGACGATCAGCGACATTCTCACCCGCTGCAAGACAGCCGACGAACTCGACTTGGCATTCAAGGAGCTGGAGACGCAATATGCGGGTGAGATCTCCCACGAGATGGCCAGCGCCAAGGCAAAGGTATTCGATAACCTCGACCCACACGTGCAAGATCGGCTCAAGGCGTACGACACGCAAACCGGTGAGGTGCTGAACAAGTTCGAGCGTCTGCTGCTCGCAGTGACACGACATGAACTGGACCGGTTCGCCACCTTCGAGGGCGAAGGACGCACTTTCGTCCTCAACGAGTCGCCGGTAGGCGGTGTGCCGACCGGGCGCTACTTCTTCAAGTCCCAACAAATGGATAACGCCCACCAGTACCGCTACGCAGGCCCGCTCGCCCAGTACGTCGTCGACACTTCAAAAACCCATGACACCCCGACGCGTGAATTGACGTTCTCACTCGGGCAGTCCGAGAGAGTCACCAGCGCGATCCGAGAACTGGGGGGCACTAACGGCGAGCTGTCCGTTAGCCTCGCGACCTTCCGCATGAAGGCGCGCGACGAAGACGTCTCCGAGTCCTACATGCTCGCCGGGGCACTGACCGACGACGGCCAGTGGCTCGACGAGGAATACGTCGCGGACATCCTCGAGCTGGCCTGTACCGAGGTCGGTAGACAACCAGTGACGATCAAAGAGAGCCGCTTCACACCGCACCTCGATGCGCGTCGGGCCGAGCTGCAGAAGGAAGTCCAGGGCCGTAACTCGCGCTACTACGACCAACAAGAGGAACTGCTCTACCGCAACCAGCAGGACCGGAAGGCCGAGCATGAGGGTGCCATACGCGACTACCGTGCTAAGGAGAAGGAAGCCCGCAGACTAGCCCGACAGGCCGACGACCCGATGGAGCAGCTGCGGCTCAAGAAGGAAGCCCGCAAGTGGGAGCAGCGCGCCGAGGTGGCCGACGAGGACTTCCGCGAGACACGCAAGAAGCTTCGCGCCGAAGCCGACAAGTACCTAGAGTTGATCGAGCAGTCACTACAGGGAACCCAGGAGACCGAGCACCTGTTCACAATTCGCTGGCGGATAGCCTCGTAGATCATGGGCCACACCCGACGCACACCTTGAAGAAACATGAAAGAGATTCACCCGAATGACTGACGACATCTATGAAACACCATCCACTACGCCAAATTTCCAGACCGAGCTGGCAGCGCAGCTTGCCGATCTGATTCCCGAGGCCATAGCTGACGGCAAAGTGGATGTCGAGAAGCTCAAGGAACTGCTCGACGGCGACGTGGCCGACAGCAGCGAGCGGTTCGGATTGTTCTGGCCTGGCAAGAAACGCGCACTCCGAGCGGCACAGGAGCCGAGCACGGCCACGCTTCGCCCAGACTTCGAGAACTCGAAGGACTGGGATACGACGCAGAACGTCTTCATTGAGGGCGACAACCTTGAAGTGCTCAAGATCCTGCAGAAGCATTACCACGCCAAGATCAAGTTGATCTACATCGACCCCCCGTATAACACCGGAAAGGACTTCGTTTATCCGGACAACTACAAAGAGGGTCTCGATACCTACCTCGAGTGGACGCGCCAGGTCAACGACGAAGGCAAGAAAATCACGACCAACGCCGAAACGGAGGGTCGCTACCACTCGAACTGGCTCAACATGATGTACCCTCGCCTCAAGCTCGCGCGGAACCTGCTCACGGATGACGGCGTTATCTTCATTTCGATTGACGATAATGAACAAGACAATCTTCGAAAGCTGTGCAACGAGATCTTCGGTGAGGCCAATTTCATCGCACAAATTGTGTGGCAGAAGAAGCAGTCGCCTCAGAACGACGCCACGTATATGTCAGCCATGCACGACTATGTCCTGGTCTACGCGCGCCGGAGCAAGGTAGACAAGTCTGACCCCGAGGGCTTCGCGATGAACAAGCTAGCGCGCACAGCAGCGCAAGAGGAGAAGTTCAAGAACGTCGACGAGGATCCAAGAGGGCCGTGGATATCCATTGACCTGACCTCGAACAAGAACGCATCGGAACGACCCAACCTGTACTACCCGGTGGTCAACCCGGCTACGGGGCGTGAGATTCTGCCGAACCGTGAAACGGTTTGGCGCTACGAACGCTTTTCTATGCAGAGACTGATCGACGAGAACCGCATATGGTTCGGTCGGAACGACGAGGGATTCCCACGACAGAAGCGCTTCCGTAGTGAGATTGATGACGGCGTTACGCCCTCGACCTGGTGGACGCGAGACTTTGCGGGAGACAATCAGCAAGCGAGGCGTGGGATCCGCAAGCTGTTCCCGGACTTTGACGCGTTCTCAACTCCAAAGCCTGTGTCGTTGGTTAAGCGCATCCTCGACCTTGCGACAAGGGCCGACGCCGACGATATCGTTCTCGACTTCTTCTCTGGTTCAGCGACAACCGCGCATGCAGTGCTTGAGAGGAATGCCGAAGATGGTGGCCGGCGGCGTTTCGTTATGGTGCAGCTGCCGGAACCGACAGGTGATAATTCTGAGCCAGGACGAGCTGGATATCCAACCATCTCGTCCGTGAGCCGTGAGCGGATTCGACGGGTAGCGGATGGTCTAAAGGGTCTTGATGATGCTCCGACTGATCTTGGCTTCCGCGCGTACATACTAGGCGACACCAACTTCGCCAAGTGGCGGGTGTCGAGCGATGTTGAGGAAGGCGCGCTGCAGCAGCACCTGCTCAGTCTTCGAGACAGCGCGACCGACGATGCTACGGTCGATGAACTACTAACCGAGATCCTGCTCAAACAGGGCTATTCGCTGAGCGAGGCTGTCTCGCCTGCCGAGGTCGCTGGGCTCGACGTTCGGTTAGTACGCGACAGTGACGGCGATGTCGCTGTGCTGGCGTACCTGAACGAGCACACGAAGCCGACGCTCGAGCAGCTCCGCGCGCTTGTGGACGAGTCCTCGGCTCGTATCATCGTGCTCGAGGACGCCTTCCAGGGCGACGACGAACTCAAGACCAACCTGGCCCAGCTCGCAAAGAGCAAGGGCATTGAGCTCTGGACGGCGTGAGTATGAAGAACAGAACAGCCAGCGGATCAGGGTTCCAGTTCGACGCCAGTCAGCCGTACCAGCTGGATGCGATCGCTTCCGTTGTTGACCTCCTCGACGGGCAGCCGAAGGATGCGGAGAAGTTCGTCACGACACTGCGCGGTGCTGCAGTGCTTCCCAGCTCAGATCAGGCGGCGCTCGACATCGATCTCACTCAGGAGGTCGGTGCGGTCGGCAACAGCCTCGTGCTCGATCGAGACCTGATCCTCGCGAACCTCCAGCGCGTGCAGGATAGGAATGGCCTCGAGGTTGCGTCGTCGCTCACGGGCGACGCGCTCGACTTCGATATCGAGATGGAGACCGGTACTGGTAAGACCTACGTCTACCTGCGCACGATCTTCGATCTGGCTGTCAGGTACAACTTCACGAAGTTCGTGATCCTCGTGCCGAGCGTGGCGATCCGTGAGGGTGTCAGCACGAGCATCCGGCTCATGCGCGAGCACTTCGAGACCCTCTACAAGCCGCAGGGTATCACCTTCGATGCCTCGATCTACAGCGGCAAGAGCGCTGAGGAGGTGCAGTCGTTCGCAACGTCCACAAACGTGCAGATCCTGATCATGACGATCGACTCCATCCGTGGCAACGCGAACACCCGCATCATCCACCAGACGCGCGACAAGCTGAACGGGCTGCGACCGATCGACTACCTGAAGGCGACCCATCCGGTTGTCATCATGGACGAGCCGCAGAACATGGAGTCGCAGCTCTCTCAGTCGGCGGTCGGTGAACTCGATCCCGTATTCACCCTGCGCTACAGCGCGACGCACAAAAAGCAGCGCAACGTCGTCTACCGGCTCGACCCGGTCGACGCCCACGATCTCGGTCTGGTGAAGCAGATCGTCGTGGCCGAGGTGGCCCAGCAGGGCGCAGACGCGACGCCGTATATCAAGCTGGTCGAGGTGAGGCGTGAACCGTCGTGGTCAGCCAGGCTGGAACTTTCCTGCCGCAAAGCCGATGGCTCGCTTGAGCGTCGGGTCGTGAGCGTGAAGCAGCACCAGGAGCTGTCGGATGCGCGTCTGACGAACAACCCGATCTACGAGGGTTGGCGCATAAACGAGATGAGCATCGAGCCCGCCTACGTCGACCTCACCACCCATGGCTTCCTGTACGAGGGCGAGAGCACCGGCGCCTCCGCAGGGGCGATCTATAAGGAGATGATCCGCGAGACTGTCCGTGAACATCTGCGCAAGGAATCGATGCTCCACACGAAGGGTATCAAGGTGCTCAGCCTCTTCTTTGTCGACAAGGTCGCCAGCTTCTTGGGCGACGGCACGAACAACGAGGGCGCGAACGGTGAATTCGTGCGGTGGTTCGATGAGGTCTTCCTCGAGGAGCGCGCGAGGTCCGCGCGCTACCAAGAGTTGCTGCCGCAGGAGCCCAGTGAGCTTCGTCGGGCCTATTTCTCCCAGATCAAGCGCGGAAAGACGACCACCTTCCAGGACTCGTCCGGTACGACGAAGGCAGATGACGACGCCTACGAGCTGATCATGCAGCAGAAGGAACGGCTGCTCGACGCGAACGAGCCCGTAAGGTTTATCTTCAGCCACTCCGCCTTGCGCGAGGGCTGGGACAACCCGAACGTGTTTCAAATCTGCACCCTCCGCGAGATGGGCGCGGACACCGAACGTCGACAGACCCTTGGACGCGGCTTGCGCCTCCCGGTCGCAAAGACCAATGACGGCTACGCCCGTGTCGCGGACCGTGGCGTCGCTACGCTGACGGTGGTGGCAAACGAGTCGTACACGAAGTTCGCGGATGCGCTCCAGAAGGAGTACAAGGACGCCGGGGTCGAGATCGGGCGGGTACGGAGGGCTGAGTTCTCTAAGATTACGCTGCAGGACGAGACGGGTGCACTCACAGATGACCAGTTCGGCTACCAGCGCTCCATATTGGTGTGGGAGCATCTGAAGGACAAAGGCTTCATCGACAACGACGGTGCCGTCACCTCAAAGTTCCAACCTAGTCAGCTCGGTTTCTGCCTCGACCTGCCGGTTGACTTTGTCTGGGCGGAGCCGATCATCATCGAGCTGGTCGACCGCGCAAACATCGGCAAGTACGTCAAGCCGGTCAGCAAGCGCCAGCCGCGAGCGTTCAATAAGCAGCTGTACGCAACACCAGTGTTCGAGGAGTTTTGGGAGAAAATCAGCCAGAAGACCAGTTACAGCGTGCGCGTCGGGCGCGACGAGATCATCGAGAATGCGGTCGCCGCGATTAAGGATGCTCCCGCCATCGATGCGCTGCGGATCCAAGTCACACGCGCCGGTGTCAAGGTCCTTCGAGGCGGCGCCAAGGGTCAGGAACTTGGCACTCGCTCGGCCGATCTCAAGGGCAGCTACGACCTGCCTGACATCATAACGGAGCTCCAGGAGGCGACCTCGTTAACACGCAAGACCATCGTCGACGTACTGATCGGCAGTGGTCGATTGGGCGAGTTTATCGGCAATCCGAACGACTTCATCGCAATGGTCAAGCGTGCGCTCCAGGGAGAACTGGCCAAGATCGTGGTCGAGGGCATCCAATACGAGAAGATCGCGGGATCGGTCTACGAACTTCGTGAACTGCAAAAGGACGGTGAGGAGGAGAAGGAGCGCTTCCTGGACCAAATGTACAAGGTGCAGCACACCCAGAAGACGGACTTCGACTACGTCGTGTTCGACTCCGACGTTGAGCGCCAGTACGCCGAGCTACTCGATTCTCGGGAAGACATCAAGCTGTTCACAAAGCTTCCCTCCAAGTTCAAGATCGACACCCCTGTGGGCCCATACAACCCAGACTGGGCCATCATCAAACAGGAGGACGGCGAGGATCGAATCTATATGGTCCGCGAGACTAAGAGTACTCTGGATGATTCGAAGCTGCGGCCAACGGAGCTTGCAAAGATCAAGGCAGCAAAGCGCCATTTCTCGGCAATTGGCGTCGAGGACTATGCGAGGGCAGCACCCGGCAGTTGGCATCTGTAGTACTCGGACTGCGTTTGGAGAGTCTGAGAGGGTTCTCCAAGCGCGGCCTGAACTTCTGATACACAGCACTTGAACTAAAAAAATCCCCACCGTTTGATACGCTCATAGTTTTCGATAAGGAGGCGTCTGGGGATGCACAAACTTGAGCTGCACAAACGTACAGGTTTTGCGGCGCCCGTCGGATTAAAGTTGCCCCTCCTAGCCACAGGAAACAATGAAGGAGGACTCAGTCTAGACAACCGCTACGCACTTGTGAAACGGGAATAAGCCGTTCGAAGGGCGTGTTCATCTGGTTGATTCGCCCGACGCGAGGGGACGCTCATGAGCTTCTTGTTGTGTCGCTCCTGCAGCCCGTATTTCAGCATTGGCCCGTCAACCTCTGCCAAGATATCGCTCCTAATTTGCACAATCAGATCAGGGCGGATGCCGAGAATACCGGCGTCAAAGGCGGCGTGGTGGATTTTACACATTGCCATTCCATTGGAAACAATGGGCATGCCATTTTCGTCTGAATCAGGGATGATATGGGCGGCATCTAACAACTGCCGATGCTTCAGATTGCACACGGCACATCGAGTGTCGTAGGCCTTGATAACGCTGGAACGAAACAGGCGCTGATGTAATCGCGTTCTGGCGAGCCGAGTCCCGTACCGCTTAGCGATCTTGAGTTCCTGAGGATCCAGGTGATCACCGTTTAGCACGCCAAGTTGGGGATCTATGTCAACGACAAATTGCTGATGCTCGTGCTCTTCGGATATAAGGTAGACGGGAAACACGGGCTGGTAAACGCCTGGTGCGATCCCGAAGAACCAAATGAGAGGAAGATGATCGGTCATGGCACGCCGCAAGGCTCGGTTGTCAGCTGCATCCACGTCGTCGCCCTGCCATTTGTAACGAAGCATGCCATCAGAACCAACTTCGTCTTCATAGGGTCGCTCCTTCCCGACCCGTCGAAAGGTAGTGGTGATCGACAACGCCGCGTCGAGCGATCGCGGCTTCCAGATGCCCCGCTGTCTGCTCTTGAGTGGAATTCGCTCATTCTCGAGATGGAAATCTTCAAGGTCAAGATAGTGGACGGCCTCCTCGCCATCATTTGTGCGCGCAGCCAACCATTCCTGCGCTGCCTGCCGAACTCGCTCATCCCAAGACACAGACTTACTGGCCATAAAACCAGCCACATCGGCTTCGGGGATCTTGAAGGCGCCGTGCGCACCTACCCCCGACTGAATGTAGACGTTGGCGAATTTACCTGTTTGCACCCAGTCAATGACGGTCCTCTGATGTACACCGATGATTTCCGCGGCTTCACGAGTGCTGAGGTGGGGTCCGTTGACCACGGGGGCGGCGGGAAATACAGGGGTCATCTCGCCAGGATATAAGACCGCGAGGTTACAAGTCTTCAGCCTTTAGTTGCCCAACATGTGGGAGGAATGCTTGCCCGAGAACCATCGACCGGTTGCGCGAGACATGCGGAACCTGCCTATGAACCCAACGTCTTCGGTGGTCACGTCAACTCGCCAAGAGCGGCCGTCGGTGCGCTCAGGCAAACCGGCCGCCGCGCGTGTCAACGCTTCGTACCAGCCGTAGCTGGTGGGCAGGTGCAGATGCGCAGGAACCTCAGGACCAGATTCGCGAGCAAAAGTCATGTTCGGGCGTGGTGGTTTGGGATGCATCAGCATCTGTTCCAAATGGACGCCAAGATGCAGCGAATCTGTGCCGCCGAACAGCATCGCTGCCCACGAGTCAATCCATTCGATCTGCGGAGCAGCTGGAGCGTTATCTCCAACGAAGTTCTGGCGCAAGTGCCATGCAAGGTCCTGCTTGGAAGGGAGGTCATCAGGCGTTCCTGACAGAAGATCTGCAATTCCCGATACGTTGTGATTGAGGATGAGCGCCGCAGAATCGGCCCCAAATAGCCGCTTCATACTCGTTAGGACGGCTCCATCAGGTGGCATTCCGAGATTAACCCACATGGTCACACCCCGGACAGGATCCGACCATGCCAAGTGGCCAAGTACGACCGCCGACATCGAGAACCAATAAGTGATGAAGGGCGGAAGGATCCCTGACCCTATGGGATTTAGCGGGGGAAGCCAATCTCCTTGTGGCTGAGTTACAGCCTTCAGCACAGAGGACAAGTCATATTCTGAATTAGCTAGACCTGACGCCCACCCCGCATTGAAATCATTCCACTGCCACCCAAGATCGTTTGTGCGCCTTGGCTCATGGATTGACTCGGCAATTTTCTGTAGTCGTTTCAACAGGGACCCGAGAAGGTTCAGCGCCCCGGAACTTATCGGATCCTTACTCAAATTCGTTTGAGTCATGGCAGATAGACCGCGCAAGACCATGGCCGCATTCGGCGCTGGCTCCTGACGCAGGACCACCCATTCCTCCGAAGAGAGTTTCGGCGCATTGCCTGGCGACATCGTTTCACATATGAAGCGATCAAGCTTGCCCCAAAAGACGTGACTCGCCGGACTTGTGGCATGCCTTCCGACCTGGTCCCTCACAACCGGCAATCCATCAACGAGGGCTCGCAGGGTGGCGACATCTTCTGGCTTCAGCAAAGCCAATCTCAAAGCGACACGCGCCTCGAAGACAAGGTCCGTCATCTGCGTTCTCCAGTCCGGCGTTTGTGTGCGTATGAAAGGCAAGGATCAGCGAATGCGCAGGTTAGTCGATTCAAGATTTCGTCCGCACCCACAACCGCGAAGGCCTCCCCCGCGTCCCATCCGACATCTTTCCCGTTCCCACCAGCTTCGGCTCCATGAATCGCCGAAAGGTATCCCTCATGAGCGTTTCGCCGGCTACTGCTTCGTGGAGATCACGCAAGTCCTTGAGCGTGAATGGCTCCTCAAGAAGTGCCCCTGGATCCGGCGCCTCTGCGTAGGCCAAGCGCATTCTTCCCACAGCGTTGGCCACGATGTCAGCGTGGCCGTACGGCAACCGTGACACAACGTCCGGTTCCGCCGATACCGAAGCCAGCATGACGCCGTCGGACGTCAACGCAGACTCAAGCGCAGCAAGAGGCACCATGTCGACGTGCGCAACTGAGAGGACCCAGCCGCGGTCGTCACGATCCGGATCATCGAAGACGTGCAGCTGTTGAGGCACGCGGCCAGTGATCCCGGCTTTCTCGCGAAGACAGCGGAGCACCGCATCGGAAAGAAGCTCACGCTCTCTGAGGAAGGTCCCAGGGAGCGCCCACTCCCCCGCCCTATCACCGCTTGCACGCCGAACCAGCAGCACACTCAGCGCGCCTTCCGACACGGTAAGGACCGCCGCATCTACTGCAACTGAGGGTCTCGGATAGTCCAGCAGTGTGCGTGGCCTGGGACCTCGGGAAGCATTCACATCATCATTTATCGCAGACTTGCGCAAAAGAAGCAATCGCTGCATACTGAACTCAATTAGCGCAAAAGTGAGCTAAATCGAATCAGGAGGCACGAATGCAAGTCCCACAACTACATCTGGGCGTTGGCACCGCTTTGGGCCCACTCAGCATCTTCCCGATCTGGACCTCAGGCCATGGTGACTTGGCCATTAGCACCGGTGCCCATGCCAACGTCGCCGTCAACGAACTGCCTGACGGCGCCCAGGTTGGCAAGCTGACTGTCAGCAACAACGGTCCCCGTCCCGCACTCCTCTTGGAAGGCGAACTCCTGGAAGGCGGGAAGCAACACCGAACCTGCGCCCGCGACGTCATCCTCGGCGCAGGCGAGACCCGAACCATCGGGACCTACTGTGTTGAGGAAGGGCGCTGGGAAGCCGGCATGAGCAGTCATCGGCGGCAGAGTCGCCGCGCTCCCCTCAACGTCCGGGCAGAGCTGGCATCCCGCGCTGGGGCCTCGGACTCAAACAGCCGTCAAGGCCGTATCTGGGAAAGAGTGCGCCGTTTGGACGCCGCCCGTGGCGTCTCAGCCACCAGCTCACTCGTCGACCACCTTGACCGCCAGACACTGGCCCCGAGCTTCGACCCTAATGACGCTCCACCCCCAATCGACGGCCAGCGCGGAGTCCTGTTCGGGATTGGTACAAAGCCGCTGGTGTTGGAGATTTTTGGCACCCACACAATGTTCCGACGCCACTACCATCAGCTCATTCGCGCGGCCCTGCTGGACCTGGAGCTGCTTCCGGCCATGGTCATGGCATCCGGCCGGATGTCAGGGTAACAGGCCCGGGACTTCGCTGCGGTTGCCCAGGGGCTGGATTTCGGAGCGTTCGACGGCGGTCCACTCGCCGGAGTTCGAAGCCACGGCCCCCTCCGTAGCCGTTCAGTCAGCTCTCTCCAGGCCGGGCTGGAAGGTGCCGGCATCGCCGTCGAGCTTCCACACCGCAACCCAGAGCTTGCGCACCTGACCGTTTGGAACACCAAACACCCCCTGATGGAGATCGCATGAAACTCAATCCTTTGCAAAACGACCGCGCGGCCGGCGTTCTGGTGGCGCTTGCGGCCGGAGACGCTCTCGGCGCCGCTTACGAATTCGGCCCACCGCTGCCAGACGAAACGCCGGTGTTGATGAAAGGCGGCGGTCCCTTCGGATTCAATCCCGCCGAGTGGACCGACGACACATCCATGGCCGTTCCCATAGCAAGAGCGCTTGTCTAGTCCGGACCTGAACTTGCCTCTGACGCGGCGCTGACCAGAGTTGTGCGCGAGTGGAGTGCCTGGGCTGCTGGCGCCAAAGATGTCGGCGCCCAGACCAGCGCGGTCATTGCCGCCGCAACCCATGCAGCAACTTCCGCTGGGAGGCCGGTGACCGCCACGGACTTCACAGCTGCCGCCAAAGCGTTCCACCGTCGCACTAGACGCAGCGCCGGAAATGGTTCACTCATGCGCACTGCTCCCCTTGCCCTCGCCTATCTCGATCGCGAGCCTGGTGAGCTGACGGCGGCGGCAGCCAGCGTGAGCGCGCTGACTCACGTGGATCCCGACGCCTTGGAGGCATGCGGTCTCTGGTGCGTTGCCATAAGGGAGGCGGTCCTGACCGGGAAGCTGAACGTGCGGGCGGGGCTGGCACTGCTGCCCCCTGACCGCAGCGCAGTTTGGCTATCGCGCATCGAGTCCGCTGAGCAGTCACGTGCACGGGACTTTCACCGGAACGGGTGGGTTGTGGAAGCGTTCCAAGGTGCTTGGAGCGCCATGTACTCCACAGTGTCTGCAACCCGTGGGCCGGAACACCTCCGCGAGGCTCTGGAAGAAGCCGTCCGGGGAGGCGGCGATACCGATACTGTCGCGGCAATTGCCGGCGGACTTCTGGGCGCGGCCTACGGCTTCACTTCGGTGCCCTTCGAGTGGCGACGGCATTTGCATGGGTGGCCCGGACTACGCACCCGCGACCTCATGACACTGGGAATGGAGCTCGCCCGCGGAGAAGGCACACGGGAACAGTCCTGGCCGGGCGCAGCGCATCAGGACTACAGCATGTGGAGCCGCACCGATGTGCTGGTACAGCACCCGCACGACGACGGTGTGTGGTTGGGTGGCGCCGGTTCCCTGGGGCGGATGGAAGCTTTGGGGATCGACGCAGTTGTTTCCCTTTGCCGCCTGGGCACCTCTGACCTGTCCACTATCGCGGTGTCAGATCATGCATCATTCTGGGTTATCGATTCGCCGGACCCATCCGACAATGCTGACGCGGCGTTTGTCCTCGCTGAAGCGGCTGCCGCCGTCGAGCAGTTCCGTTCTGAAGGGAAGACGGTGCTGCTCCACTGCGTGAGAGCTGAGTCCAGGACCCCGACTGTTGCCGCTTTGTACAGTGCTGCTTCGTTGGGGATTGACGCTGAAACAGCACTGGACGACGTCCTGAATGTACTGCCCAACGCCTCACCGAATCCTCTGTTCCTGGACATCGTACGTTCCGGCCGCTGTGCCGCGGGCCGTCACAAACCCTCGGCTCGCGGCGGCCTTCCTCATAATGTCCGAACCGCCTGATAGGTATATGACCATGACCACAACTCCTGAACTCAGTCGGGAAGAGCGCGACGCTGCAATGGTGGAGCGCTATGCCGATGGTGAGACTCTAGATGCCATCGGCCAGAGCTTCGGCATCACCCGCGAACGAGTCCGCCAGATCATTGCAAAAGTTGGCGGCACAAGCGCTGAAGAGTCCCGCAAAAGCCGACTTGCTTCAAAGGAAGCCGCAGCGACGGTCGCCCGCAACGCCTTCATGGCGGCGTACGGCGACTTGGCTCGCCAAATGGCCCGGCGCGGAGTTACCAAGCCTGATGCGATCGACAAACTGAAGGCACTATTTCCCGCGATGGACGCTGAGCTTGCCGAGGATGCCCTGCGGACGTCGTCGATCGTTTTCGACAAGTCACAGATGGAAGACATCTTCTCTAAAGAAGCGGTGGCGGCAGGTGTCTGGTACCTGTTGGGGTCCAACCTTGGGCTTGCTCCGGACCGTCAATGGGCCGCTGTCAATATCGAGCTGTCTCTGATGAACGAGCTCCGAGCCGCCTTGGAGTCTGCCGAAGCCGACGTCGAGGATGTCTCCACCATTCTGGGAGTTATCGGAGCTGCGCAAAAATACCTCCAAGAGAATCCCGAGACCAGTATCACCGGACAGCGATATGAGCATCTTCGCGACGAACTCGTGCCGGCGCTGGGCCTCGTCTCTCGCCAAGGAGCATTTCCGTGGCCCCCTACTCGTCAGACCGTGACCAAGCGTTTCGGCGGGTGGAACGAGGGCCTCGAAGCAATGGGGATCGGAACAGCTGCGAAAGGACGGCCGAAAGGGCTCCTGAAGTTCACCCAGGCCGACTACGAAGACGCCGTGCGCAATTTCAACAGATTCGCCCTGTCCAGCGGAGTCAAGCCGACATTCGCAGGTTACGACGCATGGGTCAAGCAAGAGATTCATGCCGGCAATTCCCGGCCCTCAGGTGCCGCAGTCAGGAACATCTACGGCACCTGGCTTGACGCTGTGCGGGCAGTCCAGGAGTAGAAATCATGATGGGGGACGACAAGGACAGCGAAACACGTGCCGCGGTGATTCGGGAAGCATACCGTCGCGGAGATCCGCTGGAAACAATAACGTCAGCGCACAGTGTCGATGCCGGCGACATTTTCGATGCTATTGCTGATAAGCCCAGCGACGAACTTGCGCGAGCCCGGTCGGTGGGCAGCCGAGCGGTCAAAGCTATGAGCGCTCTTTGGAACAACGTGGAAATGGTCAGCCGGTTGGATGATGCCGGCATCCCACTGTTGGACACCCCGAAGGTGATCGGTGCGCTCGGGAACGACATTGACGTGGATGTAGCCGTAGCTATTCTGAAATTCCTTGGCATTCCTGACGAAGCACCCGCGGAGCCCGCTCCTAAACTGCTGAGCGATAGGTTGAGCCTACTCTACGTCGTCGGGAAGCATCACGGCATTGAACCCGACTACCAGCTTGCACTTGCAAAGATGCCGTTGGATGCCGTTGCTGCCTTTCGGGAGCTCGTGAAGCCCGAGGTTACTTACACTCGCTTGGCAGAGATTCTGGCGGTCGCTGAAACCACTGCCTTGGCCATACATGCCAAGTCGATTGCTACCCTCACTTACTCCGAGTACGACGAAATGGCCCAACAGATCTCGCGGCGACTGGGAAGAGTTTCCCGCGACGAGAAGGACCCGTGGCCAGTACCTATAGCCAACCTCGTCAGCCGCTACGGTGGTGGCAGTTGGCAGGGAGCTTTGGACACCATCCGACTGAACGTGGGCACACCTGAGGGGCGATTCGGGACGAAAGAACACCAAGACGCCCTCGACTCGTTTCTCGATGAGTGCGAACTGTGCGGCTACGCAATGAGCAAAGAATCTTACGACCTCTGGGGCTTTTCGCAAGCGGGAATGCTGATCGAGCGACCATCCGCGAACGAAATCATGCGGCACTTTGGTGTTTCTTGGGACGAGCTCATTGATCAAGTATTTGGCAGTTACGTGACCGAAATATCAGCCACACCGCTTCAATCAAAGTTCTTGCTGCAAGCGCTCCGTGATGAGCACGCAATAGACGCCGACGGCGATGGGGAGCCTATCGACCACGATTGGCACCGGGCGGGAGTTCTCATCAGCGACCTACTCGCACAAATGCCTTGGAACAGCTTCCTAAGAGTGGAGTATGCAGGGACGAGAACCAACGGCACCAACCCCTATGCACAAGCAACACCTAGCGCGGACGGAGTCTGGTGCGAGGTCGTTTCGGAGGAGTTCTTGCCTGCCACAGATTGGCCAATCGACCGGGAATTCTTGGCAAGTAACGACTGGTCGGAACCGGACGCCGATTTTCCCAACTGGTGGAAATCCCAGGTCTCACCACGCGATGCCGGGCATCAGATTGTCTCAGCCTTGAGATACGGCAGAAAGTGTGCTGACGTTACGGAGTTTCGCTGGTCCACAGGAGAGTTCCCCCCGGGCCCCGGACCTGACGGAGGAGTAACCCTGGATGATGCGCTAAATGGTGCGGTTCAAACCCTGAGGAACGCGAGTTGAAACCTGAGATGAACGTCGACGGAGCGTACTCAGAGCACGCCATGAGGCTCCCCTTAAGGCGCATGGGTCCTACTCCCGAGGCCAAGGCGGCCGCAGCGTACCGGGCAGGTAGACCACTGTCCGCGATAGCTGAAGAGACCAGTGCCAGTGGGTATGAACTGCTCCGAAAGCTGGGCCCCAGAATCGCCGAACGCGGAGAACTGGAACGTTCACGGTCACTCATGGCGCGCAGTCAGAAGACGGCCCATCTCTTGGCTGAACAGCGAAATACGATCCAGCAGCTTCTGTCTGCTGGAATACACCACTCCGAGATCCCTAAAGTCCTTAAGGCTTTGGGCACTCCCGTCGACAGTGAAATCGCCGTGGCACTGCTCTGCAATCGGCGCTGGCTGGCGAACAACTCGGAGCGGACAACGCCAGCCAGGCCCATCGCTATTCTGGACCGGTTCAGCCTGCTGTACATAGCGGGCGTGCATCTCCGGGTTGAACCCGACTACAAGGCCGCGTTAGCCAACATGGCTCCGGGCGACATTCAAGAAATCCGGGACAATCTGGGCTCATTCCTCAGCAGCGCCCGCGTAGCTGAGATACTGGCCATCGTCGAAGCTACTACCCTTAGGGTCCAAGCCGACAAGGTCAATGGTCCTTCCATTACGGCTTACGGCGACGCTCTGCAAGCACTGGCCTCACCTGCTGAACTCAGCACGATGTGGCCCTATTCCGCCCGGAATCTTCGACGCCGGGTAGGTAAAGGCTCGTGGGAACAAACTCTTCGCGCGGTTGGCCTCAGCATGAACGGGGCGGCAGCAAGGTTTGAAGCCGCGGATTTCGACGCAGCCGCTGAAGACTTCAAGGAAGCCTGCTCGGATCACGAGTCGCCGTTCTTTCCTAAAGACGTTTCCACCTACGACACCTGGGTCATCAACGAAGCAGCGGCGGGACGTGAGCGACCTTCTCCCATCGAGATGAGGAGACATTTCAATACGTGGGAAGAAGTCATCTCAGCTGCGTATTTCACCGATGACGATGAGGTGCGCAGTCTCTCGAATCAATTCCGTGCTGAAAACCGCTTGGAGCAGAAGTGGGCGTCCGTTGGGGAAGAGCTCAATGAGGCTTTGGCTGACCTGTTCGAAGGTTGGACCCTGATGATCGAATCCGGGAAAGAGACCTTGGAAGGCCCACCTCTCCGTGCTCAAGCCAGCATCGTCAAGGGCGACGTGCTATGTGAAATCAGGCCAGCCTGGGGCTTCGCAGGCGAGCAAATATCCGACGAACCAAGTTTGGGACGTCGCGGTTGGCGAGCATCGAACTGCACAACATCCAACTTGTTAAACAACCTTGGAGATCCGATGAACGCTGGCCATGAAATTCTTGTCGCGCTCCGAGTGGGTTTCGGATTACGTACACCTGGCGAGATTCACTGGCAGACGATCCGTTCGGATGCAGATTGACACGCGTCTCAGGACAGTTAGCCCACTAGGTGGACGAACCGGGCCGGATATCCAAAAGCGTGATACAACAACCAAACAAGCAAAATGGGGGCAACATTGATCGTCGAGTTCGGCTGGTTCCTGGACCGTGCGCCGTGGGCATTCAGCAATCCGGGACTGAACCGGGTTCGAGTTGGACGCAAGGGTTTTACCAACCTTCTCTTGACCAGGCTCGGACTCACGCGGCCGGACACCACACACGCTGATCGTGTGGGGCAATACTTGCAACGTCTGCTGTCCATCGATTCCGAAGACAAATGGTTCCACAGCTCACTTGCAGTTGACCCGTGGTCCACAGCTGCAGAACTTCTGGAGGCCCGCGACGACGCCGTGAGCAATGGGTGGTCCGGAGTTCTGCCTGTGGACGCCACGCCCGGAGCCAAGGTCTCCCCTCTGCTGCAAACATTGGCCGCGGTCGAAACCGCCAACGGAGATGTTTCTCCAGCTTTGGCCGATGACATCCGGGGCTTGCCGGCTGCGCTGCTCTCACCGCTGCCATTGGGGATCGATCAAGTCATTCTTCAACATGCTGAATTTAGTTTTCCGAAAATCTGGCAGGACATCTTTATGCTTCTTAGGGGGCGGGGAATTCTGGTCAGTGAGAAAGTGGTGAATGGCGCACAACCACAGCTTCACGTTCTGACGGCGGAAACGGAGTGGGAAGCCGCGGAAAACGTCGCTCGCTGGTTGGCTTGCGGCGACAATACGAAAACTGCAGTTGTGTGCTCAGACCACACGTCTGTCCTCGACCACTATCTCGCTGATAGAGGGCTTCCGCGTTTGGGTGTCGGGGCAAGCTCCAGTTGGCGTGCCAATGACCAAATCATCCCCCTGTTTTTCGAGGTGATCTGGGGTCCAATCAACGTCCGGCTGCTGGCGGAGTTTCTCTCTTTGCCTGGAACTCCGGTGAAGCACGTGGCCGCCGGGTATCTGCTTCAAGCACTCAAGCAAGCTCCCGGCACGGGCAGTGAGGCGTGGTTTGAGGCCCTGAATAAGATCGCAGATCATCAGGATTTGGGTCCTTCGTGGGCCTCTGACCTCGACCAGCTGTTCAATACAAACCTCATTGTCGGGGACACGGCACCCGGGTCCGTCCTTGTGGAAAAAGCGGTCTGGCTGACGGCACAGCTTCGTCGCCTCGCAAAGAAAAAGTCTGCTCTCCTGCCGACAGTGGAACAGCTCCTGCAGGTCATTGACCTTCTATCTACTGTCCCGGAATTATCGAGGCGGGACGTGCGACGAATCGTCAGTTCGGTCATCACACCGCAATCGAGCTCCATTGTCGCTCAGGAAGCGAGCGCATGGATGCGGCTGGCTCACCTCAGCGAGCTTTCCGACGACGTCGATTATGTCCTGTGGTGGGGTTTCAAGAATGCAACCCTTACGCCCGGGCGACGGTGGGAAGCGCATGATGTGGCAACACTGGAGAAGGTCGGAATCAGGTTGCCCGCTCCAGAGGACGCAGCCGCTCTTGCCATCCAGCAGACCCTGGCATCTGCCGCCCACTGTAAGAACCTCATCCTTATCGAGGTAGAGCAGGCACACGGTGCACGAACGGAGGGACAGGGGTTGCTCGAAGCCCTTGTTTCCGCGCAGCCCTCAACAAATCCGGAAGACGCGACAAAGCCGCTGACGGACCGTGTGCGTGAACTGAGATCCGTGCCGGAGCAACTCACAACCGCTGATGGACTCTGGGATTTTGCCGGCCGCTCGGCTAAGCTCGATGCCGCTCCCCAGCTGTCGCCCACTCACCCGGCTGCAATTTACGACGTCGGCGCAAACCCGTCGTTGAAGCCGAAGCAATTGTCCTTCTCGCAGCTCTCAAAGCTGCTCGGTTGTTCTTTCGCTTGGGTGCTGGAGAAGAAGTCGAATGTGCACGCCACCGACGCTGCCCTGATTCCCGCTGACAACACGTTGCTCGGCATCTTTTCTCACAAGGTGGTGGAGGTTCTCCACCACCAGCTCAGAGCCGAAAACAGGGCCATTCCCGAAAAGGAAGAAATCCACCGCTGCATTCGTGCAGTCCTGCCCCAGTACGCGGCAGAACTGTTGCTACCTGGCCAGCAGCGACGTCGGGACGCGATCGTCGGTATCCTGATTGACTCGGTTCACGCCTTCTTCAGCCAACTGTCAAAGGGCGGAGTCACCCTTCACGAGGTTGAACAGGAATTTGAGAAGAATCTTGAACTTGTCGGTTCACAGGACAATTACCTAGTAACAGTTCGTGGAAGCGCCGACGCCGTCGGGGTTGACGGCGATGGGCGACGGGTTGTCATCGACCTGAAGTGGACCAACCATGCTAAGTATCGTCGGGAGGAAGTTGCTGGCGGCACCGCGCTACAGCTTGCCCTGTATCAATGGGCACTGCACGAGGGTGCGGACACTACTGACGATCCCACTGCCTACTACATGCTCAAGCAGGGATCTTTTATCTCTGCTGACTCGCATTTCGGCCAGCCACTTCAGAGCGCGGTGAAGCCAACCGACCTCTGGGACAGCGCGAAAAAGGCGATCACATTCAGCATCGACGAAGTAGTTAACGGCCGTGTCACCGCCACCCAAGTGGTCGAGGACAATCGGGCCGAGACTGAACCGGGCCGCGAAAGCGAATGGCGGGACAGAGGCCTCCACTACATCAAGCCACCCTGCCGTTTCTGTGCATTGGGAGTGCTTTGCGGGTTGAAAGGTGACTTTTCATGACCAACCTCGACAATGTGACGATGGTTTCGGCAAGCGCCGGCACTGGCAAGACGTACCATTTGACCTCAGAGATCACGGATCGCATCCAGTCCGGACTGACGGCAACCCAGATCATGGCCACAACTTTCACTAAGAAAGCCGCTGCTGAGCTCCAGGAACGAATCAGCGCTCGGCTATTGGAACATGCCGGGGCTGCCGACGGTCCGCATGCCCGTTCACTACAGCTTGCTGCTCAACAACTTCCAGCAAGTCTTATTGGCACTGTTAACAGTGTCTGTGGTCAACTGCTGCAGGAGTACGCAATAGACGCTGGTCTATCTCCTGCACTTGAGGTCATCCCCGAAGAACAACTCAGGAGTATCTTCCACCTTGCCGTCGATTCCGTCTTGGCCGACCATGCGACGGGGATTCTACCGATTGCCCGCCGTATGGGAACCGACGAAGACTCGCCCTATGACTCGCAAACTTGGCAGGATACCGTCCGGTCAATTGTCGATGCGGCCAGAACCAACCTGCTCCGCTCAAGTGACTTGACAGCCTGTGCAGACAGATCGTGGGCAGGCATCCGCGAGCTGCTCGACGATCCCGCCGAGGATGAACGTCCCGTTTGGCTGAGCGATATGCGCGCAGGGCGAGCAGAGCTGGAGGAACTGGCCAAGACAGGACTCGACGCCGCCGGCAGACAAGCAAAGATCACTACTGGAGTGTTCGTCGAACAGTATCCGAAGGTCATCCAGAAAATTGACTCCGCAACGACGCCGGATGAGACCCCATGGGAGATATGGCGGGGTTTCGTAGCATCGAAACCCGCTGCGCCAATAGCTCAAATCTTCCTGGATCTCCGGACGCGGATACACGAAGGACTATTGTCCAATCCGGCATTTCACTCGGACATTGAACAGTACATTCGTAAGATATTTGCCTGCGCGGCAGAATGCCTGGAAACCTACGCTGAATTTAAGCGCCTCCATGGCTTGATGGACTTCGTCGATCAAGAGACCCTCGTCCTCGATTTGGCACGCACCAGCGATGCGTTTCGCTCTTCCTTCTCTCGGAGGATCAGCTTCCTGGTAGTGGACGAATTCCAGGACACGAGTCCCCTCCAGCTTGAGCTTTTCCTGCAACTGAGCGGTTTGGTCAAAGAAGCCGTATGGGTCGGCGATCCTAAGCAAGCGATCTACGAGTTCCGTGGAACAGACCCTGACCTCATGCAAACCGTTGTGGATCAGGTGGAGAACAAGCGCCAGCTTTCAGAATCCTGGAGATCGTGCTCGTCTGTCATCGCATTGTCCAACGCTGTCTTTGAGCCTGTTTTCGGAACATTAGGGATGCCCGCTGCGTCAGTTCGGCTCGATATGCCGGAAGCACACAAGGACTGGCCAAAGGGAAGCTTGGAAGCGTGGGCCCGTCCACAGAAGAACGACGGCGACCGGCTGCTGGCCACAGCTGCCGGGGTAGCCGACCTCCTTAACCGTCGTAGGAACGTGAAGCCCGGCGACATCGCCGTTCTGACGCGCTCAAACAAGGACGTTGACGCCATCTCCGCTGCACTGGACGGTTTGGGTATTCGGGCAACACGAAATCCACGCAAGCTTAATGAAGCCCGGGAAGTTCAGCTTGCTCGCGCAGCCATGGCATATGTTGCTGATGATCGAGACACCATTGCCCTCACCGAGTTGGTGGCGTTGCATCCTGGCCATCCCTCCAATGGAACTTGGCAGCGGGAGCTGTTATCCGCCGTCGAGCCCGAAACCGTCCACACCAGCTGGGCCCAGCAGCCTCAGGTACGTGCTTTGACCCGGGTCCGTGACCTCGCTGGCACAGCAACGCCACTTGAGATTTTTGAGGCCGTCATCGGCGCCGTCGGGCTGACAAATCACATAAAGTCTTGGACGTCTCCCGAAACCCGTCTCCGGAATCTCGACGCCATGAGAGGCACAATCGAAGATTACTATGAGCACTGCAGGGCACTCCGGGCGCCCGGAACACTGCGCGGCTTCCTGACATTTTTCGCTTCCGATAATCACCAATCAGCGGAAAACACGGGCCCCGACGTCGTCAATGTAATGACTTATCACAAGGCCAAAGGTTTGGAATGGCCCGTGGTCGTTATGGAAGCCCTGGATAAGGACGTCCGCTTCGCCGCTTTCGGCACTGCCGTTGAACAGGACGGAGAGCTGGATCTGGAACAGCCGCTCAAGGACCGATGGATAAGATTCTGGCCAAGTCCGTTCCCCTATAAGGCTTCGCCGCTCGACGCGGCCGGCCAGACCAGCCAGGTCGCCGTAGACGCGGAGCTTCGGGAGCGCAACAACACGAGCCGGCTCATGTACGTGGGGATGACTCGTGCCAAAGAAACCACCATCCTGACTGCGAAGTCGAATCAGCCACAGCTCCTCAACCTGTTGGGGATCCCCTCGCTCATATCCTGGTCAGGAGAGGATGAAGATGGATTGCTGAACATCGCGGGAAGTTCTCCCCTGCCCGCCCGAATTACCTCGTTTGACGTGCAAGAAACCAGGACCGACCAGACAGTTAACGCTGCCCAGTTCAGAGACCCAGCTAGCTTGCAGCCACTGCCCGTCTACCCTCCGGCTCGACTCACCGCGAGCTCCGAATCATCCTCCGACTATGACGTGAAAGTCCTGCTGGCTACAGAGCTCGGTCCCAGACTGGCTGCACGCGGTTCTGAAGAGTGGGGTGCAGTGGGAAGCGCCGTTCACGCGTACTTGGGGACGCAATACTCAACGCTTACTTCCGCCGACCAGCTTCAGCTTGCAGAGACAATCATCGAGCGATGGAAAGTAGGTCATGTAGTAGCTCCGGAACTGCTGATCGACTCCGGTGCCCGACTCGAAACGTATCTGCAAACGGAGTACCCGGGATGGACATACCATCGCGAGGCGGCCATTGGATGGCGGACTGAGAACAGAGTGATGCAAGGGTGGATAGACCTTCTGCTCGAGGGACCTGAGGGATGCGTCCTCATCGATCACAAGACCTATCCCGGGAATGACCCTGAGGGCCATATCCGAGACAAATACCTCGGCCAGATGGCAGCCTACCGTGATGCATTGGCGGCCGCCGGGATGCCCGTGATCCGCACGCTCATGCATCTTCCTGCTTTGGGCCAAATCTATGAAGTACTACCCGTTTCCGAAGCCGCCCAGCCCACCACGGAAGGCTGAGTAAATGAGATTCATACCCGAAGAACCGCATTTCACTGAGGGCCAGAGTGCAGAACGTTCAGTGTGGGAAGCCCTCAATCGAACCCTCCCGGACGATGCTGTGCTAGCCCACTCCGTTCAGCTGCGGGATGGCAGGGCAGAACATGAGATCGACATTTTGGTCCTCTGGCCGGGGGTGGGCATGGCGGCGATCGAAGTCAAAGGTGGCCGAATCTCCGTGGAAAATGGTCAATGGTTACAGTCCGACAGGGGCGGAAGCCACAAGATTCAGAGCCCGGTAGTGCAGTCTCAAAGTTCTCACCACGCCCTGAAGAACTGGCTGGGGCGGCAGCTCGGTACACCGCTGACCAGTCGCTTCGCCTACATGGTCGCGTTCCCCTACACCTCCGTTCCAAAGGAGTGGGGCATGGCCGGGTGCCCCCGCACTTTGTTTCTGGACGACAGACAATGCGAGTCGCCGGCTGAACTCGTCCGGAGGGCCATAGAAACAGAGGGTGGCGGTGCCTCACCACTGGCGACCGCGTTCATGGAACGTATCGAACGACAGCTTGCCGGGTCACTTGATAGCGGTACCGGCGCCCCCGTGAGTCCAAGGGAGGACGAGGACACCCAAGACCATCTAACTGAGCGCCAAGCAGTCTTGCTCCAGGCAACGCGTTCCCTTACCCGCGTTCGCTTTACCGGTGGGGCGGGCAGTGGGAAGACGTGGCTTGCTGTCGAGAAAGCTCGAATGTTGAGTAAACAGGGGAAGCGCGTCGGTCTCTTCTGCTATAACAAGGGACTAGGGCAATACTTGCAAAACCGCGTCTCCTCATGGCGCCAGGCAAAGCCCGTCTTCACAGGTGAATTCCATGACTACGTTCGCCGGCTTGGGGTGCCTGATGGCAAGGGGCAGGACTACTTCGATGTGGAGATGCCACGGCTTCTCCGGGAAATGGCCGGCACTATGCCTGCACACCAGCGACTGGATGCGGTGATCGTGGACGAAGCACAGGACTTCGCCCCTTTATGGTGGGAAGCATTGCTGGCATGCACTGCTGACCCAGAGAACGGCGAAGTTTATGCCTTCATGGACGACCGCCAGGACGTTTACAAAAGATGGGGCGGGCTCACGGCCGACCTCAACCAGGGACCTACAGCAACCTTTGTCCCCATCCACATCGACGAGAATCTGCGGAACACCCGAAAAATTGCGGAAACCTTCAAACCGTTTGCCGGCGAGCATTTCACGCCGCGGGGCAGCACCGGACTACCCGTTCGTAGGGTCCACTGCTCCACCGACGAAGCCCTCGACGTCGCGGGGGACTGTGTAGAAGCGCTTATTGATGAAGGGTGGGCAAATAACCAGATAGCCCTACTGACCACCAAGGAAAGGCACCCCGTTCATCTGGACTACTTTGACCGTGGTGCCACCGAGGAATACTGGCGCGAATTTCATGCGGGTGATGCGGAGTTTTACGGCCATGTCTTGGGGTTCAAGGGACTTGAAAGATCCGTCGTCATACTCTGTGTCAACGGCTTTAAGGACATGGCCCGAGCCGCCGAACAGCTCTACGTCGGGTTGTCCCGGGCACGGAGCTTGCTGGTCGTCGTGGGTGATTCGGAGCTCCTGGAAGAAGCGGGCGGACGGGAACTGAAGCACTCCCTTGCGCGCGCTGAGGCTTGGGACTACTCGCTGGCGGTGCCCGGATGAGCATCGCAAGCAATATTGTCCGGGCCTTCCATTAGCCTTCAGTAAGGAAGCACCACACAGTCCGATGGGGGATGAAATGCCGGAGTTGGTCGACGCGGAGTCGAACGGAATGACAGATCGAGTTCAGAGGCCTCTCCACACTGACCAGGTCTCAGTTTCCACATCCTATGACTACGCCTTCTTGTACGCCTGGCAGCAAGAGGCACTCAAAGCCTGGCACTCCCACGCCCGCCGCGGCGTTGTTGAGGCCGTCACTGGTGCCGGCAAGACACGAGTAGGAATCGCCGCAGCTTTCGAGGCGATTCGGCAGGGCATCAAAGTGCTGATTCTTGTGCCCACCGCTGAACTTCAGCGCCAGTGGTTGTCCTCCCTCAAGCGTGACCTCCCCGCCGCCCGACGAGGCGCTCTTGGCGATGGTCGAACCGACACCTTGGACGACGTTGATGTCCTCGTCGCCATCGTTCATTCGGCTTCCAATCGAATAACGCTGCGTAGCCACAAGGCCGGTTTGATCATCGCCGATGAATGCCACCGGTACGCCGCCCCTATGTTTACCGGAGCGTTGCAGGAAGGCTACGCGTGGCGTCTTGGGCTGACGGCAACCTACGAACGTGCTGACGGCGAGCACGAGAATCTGCTGACTCCATACTTTGGCGGGGTCGTCTACAACCTCTGGTACGACCGCGCACTGGCTGACGAGGTCATTGCCCCCTTCGATATCGCGCTTGTCGGTGTGGAACTGACTCCAAGCGAACAGGTCAACTACGATGACCTTTCAAACACGATGTCTGAAACCTCCAGACATCTCGAATCGTATGCCGGTATCCCCCGCCGACCATTTCACAGGTTCGTTGCGGCGGTCGCCTCATTGGCCGCGTCAGAGTCCCCGAGCCGCGAGGCAACTCTGTCGCGGAAGTACATGCGGGCCATGGCGTCCAGGCTAACCCTGCTGGCGGATGCAAAGACCAAATATCATGCGCTCGCTGCCATCAAGGAGATCGTTGACTCCTCAAACGGCACACTCGTGTTCACTCAGACACAGGATTCTGCGAAGCGCGCTCAAGAGCTCTATACGGCCTTGGGCTCGACGGCCTCTGCGCTGTTCAGCGGAATGGCAAAGGAGGACCGGCGTCAAGGGATGGACGATTTCCGAAGCGGGGCCTCCCAGATTCTTGCGGCACCAAGGCTCCTCGACGAAGGTATAGACGTCCCGGAAGCAGACCTTGGCATCATCGTCGCCGCCAACCGAAGTCAACGTCAGATGGTGCAGCGGCTCGGCCGCGTCATCCGCAAGAAGGCAAATAATCGCGCCGGCCGCCTCGTCGTCCTCTATTCAAAGGGCACCGTGGAAGACCCTGACATTCAGGGCGAAGAGTTCCTAGGGAAAGTCCTGCCCTTTGCTGATCACGTGGAGTTCTTCGATATCAAGCACGAACTTGACCAACTGAAGGACTTCCTTCGTCCAAAGGTGCAAGTATCGGCCCCTATTGCTTCCGAGGGCCAGGCAGTTTTTGAGCCACGGACTTCTGTGGCAGAAACTGCATCAACTGTCCCCGCTGTCCCCATGGAGCCCGAATCAGATGCACCCACCGCGTTCGATCTTCAAGATGACGGTTGGCTCGAAGGACTCGGAGACATCTCGGGCTACAGCGACGACAGCGTCGCGGACTACCTGAAGCGGGCCTCGCAAGCAGATTTGCTTACAGCACAGCAAGAGGTTGAACTCGCACGTGAGATCGAAGCCGGTCTCTACGCTCAGCACTTACTAGACGATACGGCTTGGCGCAGCAGGAAGCTCTCCCGCGAGCTAACTCAAATCGCACGGCTCGGGGAAAGCGCCATGCACTCCCTCATCAGCGCCAACCTCCGTCTTGTTGTTTCCATAGCAAAGCGCCACACCGGACAAGGCATGGACTTCCTTGATCTCATACAAGAAGGCAACATCGGCCTGCATCGTGCGGCCTGTAAGTTCGATTACTCACTTGGCTTCAAGTTCTCTACCTATGCCACGTGGTGGATACGCCAGGCAATTACGCGGGCTTTGGCTGATCAGGCACGCCTCATCAGGCTTCCGGTCCACATCGTGGAGCAGGTCAACAAGATTCAGGGAATCCTTCGGGAAGCAGACCGCGCCGGGATCAAACATCACGTAGCGGAGCTTGCGAAGCTTTCGGACAACACTGTCGAAAAAGTAGAGCACCTTCTCACCGTGTCCAGGTCAGTTCTCTCCTTGGACTTTCTAGTCCCGGACGGCAGAGGCGGGATGGAGAGCCTTGCTAACCAGCTGATTGATCCTTGTCCGTTGGACGTTGTTGAAGCCATCGCCGCGGAACAATTGACAGAGGAAATTTATGCCCTTTTGGACACACTGACGGAGCGCGAGGCTGGGGTAATGGCCTTGCGCTTCGGACTTGCCGACGGCGAACAGAAAACGCTCGATGCCATAGGACGAACCTACGGCGTCACCCGGGAACGAATTCGCCAGATTGAGGCTAAAACCCTAGTACTCCTAAAAGAACCCGACCGTTGTCGGCGCCTCCGCGAACATTACTATGGCGGCGTCACAACTGCTGGCGAAGATTCCGCATCCGCCTGATCTCAGAAGTCCCGAAAGAGGAGCAAGCATGCCATTGCCAGAAATTCTCACACAGAACCAGATTGATGCAGCTGCAGGGCTGGTTCGTGAGTACTACACGAAGCTCTACCGAAACGAACTACCTCAAACCGGAAGCCGGTTCGACGATTGGGCGGGTGGTGGCGACAGGAACGAAGTGGCGCACGTCATTACAGCGGACGACGTTCTCGCAGTCTCCTTTTTGTCCGTCCAAGTGACTGCACGAGCTGCGATCGGGCTCCTCGAAGCACGCGCCTCTGAGGTGTCAGAACTCCTCGAACAAATCCCAACGGATATGGACCTCTCCGCTTTCCGAGCTGACGAGTTCGATTCGGTCTTGGGCCCACAGAGTCCGGCAGTTCAACTGTGGCGTCTGCTCCGTGGAAGCGACACCTACCGTTGGGGAATCGGTCCGACCACAGCCAGCAAGATCATGGCAAGAAAGAGACCGCGAATCATCCCAATTTATGACTCCGTTGTGGGTCCTTTAATGGGCCTCAAAACCTGCAACGGGCAATGGGAAACATGGCACAGGCTTCTCACGGACGGAAGCGGACTCCCCCGTCGGCTGCAGAAAATTCGGGAAGAGTCAGGAATAGCTCAGCAGATCTCGGATCTACGAACCATGGATGTCGTTTTGTGGATGCACGGAACGCACAAGAACCGCAGTTCTGCACAAAATGAAATGCGTGAACCTCTTTAGTGCGCAGTTCCAGTCATCAGACCTCAACCAAGGGTGCTTTAGGCATTTGCCAGGCTATTTGGTATTGGTCCGCGACTATGGGCCAAACCAGCCGGCGGCCATCTTCCAAGGAACGGGCCCGCTCGGCTAAAGGTCCGAGAATGATGAATTCATGCGGTATCACTCTACCAGAAGAGTCTTGCCTACCCTCAGGATCTGGAAAGCGCAGTGCGACTCCGCCTTTTATGCGCCGGAAGACCTCCGGCTCATCCTCAGCACCCGAAAACGCACGCTCGTAGACTGGGAGCGGATCAGCAAATTGCCCGTCCAGTAGGAACTTGTAACCCCATGTTTTTCCGCGGGTTGCCCAGATAATTTTCATCTCCGACTCCTCAAGAGAATCTGCTTTGCTTCGCCATTCTCTAAATCCATCCGAAATCGAGTCAAGGTGGCTTCCAAGTAGTTCTTCTTGACCAATGCTTCGGCGTTGGCTTGTCTGAGCTTGTCTCCGGCCAACTTGGCGGCGTCGTCCAATACTTCCTTGGAGAGTACGAATCCAATGAACTTGGCCAGTGGACCCATGGGACCAGGTATATTGACCCGACTACCGAGGAGCGAGGCAGCAAGAGCTCCGGCACCGGAAAGCAAGTTCTCGGCTACCTTGCCGGGGATCTGCATTGTCCGAGACCAGCGTACGTGGCGTTCGAATGGGAGAATGGAGGCAACGGGCAGGATCAACTCCATGCCGACATTATCGGTGACTTCGATCCTGTCAGAGTTGAACTTCGCGGAGGAAAGCAGCACAAAGTCTTCGCCGACGGAGAGAGCGTCGCTTGCTTCCACCAGACCACTCAACACCTTACGCAGCTCTTCAACCTCATCGCAGGCTTTATCCACGATGAGATCTCTGAACTGAAATACATTCAGACCAGGCAGCAGATCTGATTTGGAAAGCGCAATGATCCAAATGCGGGGAAATTCGACAAGTGGTTTGCCGTCCTCCAGCAAGTCCTCCTTGAGCGACAGTAACCCGTTGCGGAAGTTAGCCAGCAATGACTTCAGGTAGAGTTCTTCTGCTCCGGCATTGTCCAGCAGGCGTTGGCCGTCCACCATTAGCAGCGCAACGTCCGACCCTAGCAATGATCGGAATGCATCAACCCGTCGCTGGGCTTCCTCAGGGCCGCTTACGGCTTCTTCAAACCATTCCCCAGGATAGTCGTGCCAAACAAGGCGAAGAGCCTCAAAGGGTTTGGTCCTTGTGGACTTGGAGTCAGCCTCCTCTTTCAGCTTGACTGAGAACGAATAGGAGGTGGCTGAGAATCGGGTGGGTAGGGGCAGCCTCGCAGAGTCACGCATGCCCAAGTAGTTTCGATGTAACCGAGCTCCTTGCCCAAGATCGTCTGCCAAGACATGAAACAGACTGTTCTGCAAGTACTGCGGCTCCTGCGTTGCACCGTAAAATGAGGAAAGCATGACGGTTTTTCCACTGCCACTCTCGCCGAAGACGGCGATGTGCTGCTCTAGGGCTCTGCTGATTTGCATATGTGCAGCCTACGATATCCAAGATAAAGTTCCCGCGGTATGACGAAATCTCTGACTTACTTCATCCCGCCAGAAAGTCAATCGCGAACAGGCCGCGGCTAGATCTCGAATGGCAAGCGGGCCTGTTATCCCCGATGAGTCTCTAGGCTGCCCGTCCGACAAGACCTGCAGACGAGTGTGGTCACCCATTCTGCAGACACGGATTCCGATCTGGCCGAACGTTCACTGCGAACTGCTCCAAGTAACTCTGCAGGCGCCTCGGGTTCGTCTAAGACAGTCGACCACAGTTTTTCACAAGATATTCGAATCGCGTTCGAAATATTCCGAATCACGCCGACTTGGATGACTCCTGACTGTAGAGCGCTGGGATACTATCACTGCTGCCGAAACTGATCGGTGCAATTACTAGGGGGCATGCATTCCATTGGATCTTTTGAACGGCCTGAGCCTCGAGCAGCTCCAGATAGGTGTTTGGGCTGTTGCGGCCCTTTTCGCGTTCGGGGCCGCGCTCTGGCGTCCAGCTAAGATCCACTCAACAGTCTTTGGAGCAGTGCTGCTCTTCGCAGGACTCAATGTCGGCGCGGGCCTCTACGTGTTGAATCATTACGCAGATTCTCGATGGTCCGCGGAAGCTACGTCTCTGACTGCTCCAACCTTTAAGGAGACACCTTTAGTTGGGCAGTTCCTTGAGCCGTTGGATGCCGCACTTCAGGCAGTCGTCAGCGGGGTTAACGATTTCCTCGCATTCAAGGAGGCTCTGCCCATTGCACTCGAGTTCATGGTCACAGCCGGATGGGCATTGCTCTGGTCTTTACCGCTCATGATTTTCGCAACGATCATCAACCAGATAATCGCAAAACGCAGGGCCGCGACCTTCAACAAATACCGCTCCGCCGTGGACCTGCTGAGGGAAGAACTAGACCAGCTCAAGCTCGAAGTCGCGAGGAGAAACGCCGATAGAGTGCCTGGCCTGGCAACTGATGTGAGCCCAGGCAAGCCTCAGTAACACCCGCCAACAACTTTTGGCTTCTCCGCCGTCAAGCCCTCATTTCCAACTCCCACCAGAGCGCCTCATCTCATCAGTTTTTACGTGCACCGACCCCCGACCGCTGCACCAGAAACACCGCCCCCAGCACCAGCACCGCACCCACCAACTGCCACCCCGACAACGACTCCCCCAAGAACACAAACCCCAGCACCGTAGCCACAAGCGGGCTCAGGAATCCCAGGAACGACACCACCATCGTCGGCAGCCGCTGAATCCCACGGAACCACACCGCATATGCCGCCAGCGCACCAACCACGCTGAGGTAAGCAAAGCCCGCCAGGTTAGGCACAGTAATCGCCCCCGGCAGCCCTTCAACAACCAGCGTCACGGGGAGCAACATCACCCCACCCATCGCTAACTGCAGGCCGGTAAACCCAAGCAGCCCCACGCCGTCGGGCCTTCCCCAGCGCTTCGTTAGAACTATGCCGGCCGCCATGCTCAGCGCCGCGGCCATCCCGGCGAGCACACCTACAAAAGTCAGCGACGCGTCGGATCGCAGGACGAGCAAGCCGACACCTGCGGCTCCCACCGCGCAGGCAATGATGTGCGCCTTGCGGATCCTCTCCCCCAGCAACAGCACGCCGAGGAAGAGCACGAACAAGGGCTGGATGGACATGACCAGCGCTGCGAGCCCGCCCGGCAGTTGATACGCGGTGAAAAACAGCAGGAAGAAGAACAGCCCGATGTTGAGCGCGCCCAGCGCTGCGGCCTTGAACCACCAACTCCCCCGCGGCCACGTTCGGGTGACCAACATCAGCACGATCCCAGCTGGCAGTGCCCGCACGGTCGCGGCCAGTAGCGGCCGATCGGCGGGGAGGAACTCCGTGGTCACCAGGTAAGTGGAACCCCAGACCATTGGGGCAAGAGCGGTGATAAAGAGGTCGCGAGGGGACGCCTTGGACGCCCCAACTCCAGCCCTGCTGGCAACCGCTGCAGATGTGCTCATCTTTCACTTCCATACATTTCGATGTCGAACTATTTGATGTAAGACAATGTAGGTGCTGTACTATTTGGGGTCAAGCATTGGAGGACGATGGACCGCGACGCAGTGGACATGATTCTTGAGCAGTGGAACACGGAGCGACCCGACGTGGACGTCAGCTCCATGGGCGTTCTGGGCCGGCTCAACAGGGCGAGTCGCCTGGCCTCGCTCGAGGTGCAGAAGTTCATGAACCAGTTCGGGCTTGAGCCCTGGGAGTTCGACGTCCTGGCAACACTGCGCAGGTCGGCTTCCGAGGCGCCGCTGACGCCGGGACGACTCGCCAGCCTCACCATGATCGGTTCTGCGGCCATGACTAACCGCGTGGACCGGCTCGTAAACCGCGGCCTGGTACATCGCGAAACAAACCCCGAGAACCGCCGGCAACTCCTCATCAGCCTCACGCCCGAAGGGCTCGCCCTCGTGGACGACGTGGTGGAGCACCACGTCGCGAACCAACAAAAGATGCTTGAGGGCCTCTCGAAGACTGAGCAGGCACAACTGGCAAGCCTGCTGCGCAAGTTCCTGCTGACAAACAACGACGGCGAACCCTCCTAAGCGGTCGTGTCGCCCATGCGAGGATGAGGCGTGGACACTTCCTCTGAGCAACTGGCGATGGCAATCGGTAAAGCGCTGGGCGGCGGACAGGCAAGCGCCTACACCGGCACCTCGTATTGCCAGAGCGGCAACCACTTGGTGATGAGGCATGCAATTTCGGTGCACCCGAGGGTTTTCATGTGGACCGCGAAGGAACTGCCGGACGGACGGACCCGAACCTTCGACCCCCGAAGACTGATCATCCAGACCGACGGCGTCGATGATCCTTACGGCCTCTCCATAGACCGCATCCCGTTCTCGTTTCCTGAAGCTGTACAGCTCTCGTTCCCGCTCTCCCTACCCATCTGGGGTCGGCAACTGGACGACTACCACCCTGTCGCTTGTGAAGTGAACGGCTCGGACACGACACTCCTCCTGAGGCACCGAGTAGACCGGACAATCTTCGGGTCCTTCACCTTCGAAAGTGAAAGCGGCATCGCGAAAACCCTGTTCACGCCGACGACGGCACTAAAACTGGAGCGCGATCTTCCTCCGGACAACGGAGAGCACGACTTCGGCTTTGTGGCCGGCTTCGGTGACCCCGATCTGCAGAATCGCCTTCGCCCAGACGGAAACACCCATTAACAACGAGATGGCCCGCGGACATCAGTCCACGGGCCATCTGGGTCACTCAACCTCGTTGGGCTCCTGCCGGGATGCCGTACGTTTGCGCCGCCGCAACTCATAAACGCCGTAGCAACCGAAACCCAGCATGAGAACAGCAGCACCGGCACGCCACCATGCGAAAGGTTGCCAAACCGCGAAATTGACGGCCATGACGAAGAACATCACTACTTGGAGTGGATGCGGAGCCCTTTTCACCGCTTGCTCCTGCAAATAAGGCGCCCGCGCGTGGTGAGCTCACGGTACATTCCGAGGATCGCAGCAATGCTGAGAAGAGGGGTCAGTACAAAACTCAACGGGTGTCCCCTGAGAAGCAACGCCAACGTGGTCACCATTACGCAACCAGCGCTGAGTCCGGCCATGCCCGCTTCCGCCGAATCGGACGGCACCCACCCCCACTTCTTGTAGTGCAGGGCTGCGGCAAGGAGGAGCATCAACAACAAAATGCCGACGACGAAGATCATCGGTTCAGGAACCAGCCCCACAGACACCACACTCGCCCCCAGGATGAGTGACAACGTAATCGAGTACTGTTTGGTCTTCATCGTCGTTGCCGGCACAAACTCTCCCCCTGAAAACGGAATTGCTTTGACTCCCACAGCCTGAGCCCACAAATCGCCCTCTAGGTGTCAGAATCCGCGAAACTAGGTGCTGTCAGGGCTGAATTAGGTAGCGAAAAGCCCGAAAATGAGTGCTCAAACACAGCGTCTAGGTGCTCCTACCCTGACCGTCAAAAGTCCGAACCTCCCACCCCTAACAAAAGCCACCCAGCAGGACTAGGCTCCGTTGCATCGCGTGATGACGATGCTGCTAATGGGGGTAACAGTGATGTTCCGATCAAAGTCGACCAAGAATTCCTGCCACAAAACACCCGACAATCGAAGGCGCCCACTTTTCGTAGGGACAACTCTGGCCGCGGTCGCGGCACTGCTCTTGGGCACAACCGCCCTTCCAACACAGGCAGACCCACCGGGCATACGCGCAGCGAACGTCCCGGCAAACAACTGGGACTACGTCAACATCAACACCGGATACAACGACGACGTCCTGGCAAGAGATACTGCCGGCGACCTTTGGGTTTATCCGGGTGACGGCCAGGGCGGCTGGAAGAAGCCCCGCTTCAAGATGGGCGAGGGCTGGAACGTGATGACTGCAATCATCGGTGCGGGCAAATTCCAAAGCGAGTTCAACGACGACATCCTGGCCCGGGATATCAATGGCGACATGTGGCTCTACCCCGGCGGATACGGATATCTCAAACCACGGACCAAGGTGGGCGTTGGCTGGAACGCCATGACCGCCATCATGGGTCCGGGCGACTTCGACGGCGACTATTGTGCCGACGTCATCGCCCGCGACGCGGAAGGCCGCCTTTGGTTGTACCCCGGGGACCACGCCGGCGGCTGGAAACCCCGGAGCCAAATTGGTGTCGGCTGGAATGTGATGACAGCTTTGATCGGGCGCGGTGACTTCAACGAGGACGGCAAGCGGGACGTCATGGCCCGGGACACCAGCGGAGCACTGTGGCTTTACCCTGGCGACGGCAAGGGCGGGTGGCTGCCCCGCATGCAGGTGGGCGAGGGCTGGAATGCCATGACGGCGATCATCGCCACCGGAAGATTCGACGGCAACTACCCCGGCTACTCACAGATCATCGCCCGCGACGCCAACGGAGACCTCTGGCTCTACCCTGGCGTCGGCAGCCGTCACCTCGAACCCAGAAAGAAGATCGGGGAAGGCTGGAACGTCATGACCGCGCTCATCTGACCCAACCCAAGCGTCAGTCAACGGCCGGCACCCAAGGCGGGCTCCGGCGTCGTACGTTTGCAGCGCCAGTGCTACTTTGTATGGAAGCTGCTGGTTCAGGGGGATGACATGGAAGCTTGGGAATGGATCTTGGTGCTGCTGGCGGGCCTGTCCGCGGTGTTCGTGATGGGAGCGAACATTTGGGCGATTTTTGATGTCCTGCGGCAGGACGGGCTCGATCAGATTGCCCGGATCCTGTGGGTCCTGCTGTTCTTCGTGGTACCGCTGTTCGGTGTTGTGGTGTGGCTGTACGCGAAGCCGCGGCTGACTGGCTCAGCCAGCGGCTCCCCGCTACGGAGGACGCTCTAGGTGCTGGGCCGAGCACCAATTACTGTTTGCCGTTTGCCAACATCCGGAGTGTCGAGGCTTACCGGTCAGAACTTGTGTGACATTTGGTGAATGACCCAGGAACTTTCCACTTTGATGGCACTCATCGACGGCCACCTGGATCGGCTTGAGTTAGGGGCAGCCAAGTACCTAAGACCGGGGCTGCCCCCGAATGCCGTCGTCGACGAACTCACTGCACGTGATCTTCGTGCGGGAGACGAGCTCATCGCGCTCTTTGCATGGCACGACGGGACCGAGGTGGGCCCCGATATTTCGCTGAACGATATGTGGCTCATGCCGGGTTACTACTTGTTTACCTTTGAGGAAGCGCTACGAACGTACGACCTGTTCGTTAACGAGTTCGAGGGAAATCCCTCATGGTTCCCGATTCTCGAGGACAACTTCGGTGGCTACATATTCGTGGACTGCGCGCGAATCGATCAGCAGCCTGTATACGACTACGACTTTGAAAACGTCAACAACGAACTGAAGCACCGTTCCATCCAGGAGATGCTGACGACGATCGAGACTGCCTTTTCACGAGGAATCTTCTTCAAGAACAGCGAAGGTCTTTTCGACAAGGACTGGGATCTGTTCTGGACAATGGCGGCCGAGATCAACCCCTCCGCGACTTACTGGTGGATATAAACGGCGCCTGGTCTCTGGCTTTAGCAAGCTCCGTCCGCCGACTGAATGCTGCAAGGATGGGTTGATGCTGCCTGACACCGAGATTCTGCTGCAAGGCCACCGAGGGCGTCGCCTCTGCCTTGAACTCGCCATGGAAATGGACCAGGACATCCGGATCGCCGTCTTCCACCTCGGGTATAACCTCGATCCCGGCGCCGGCACGTCACGAAAACTCTTGACCATGAATCCCTCCGCAGAGGCACCGCCTCCCCCACCGGAGCCAACTGTGGATGAGCTCGCAGCATTGATCACGTCCCTGGAACTTCGGAATATCACGGACGAACTGATTCACCACGCCCTTCAACGCGCAGTGGATACCGCCAGGTACTGGCAGGAGCCCGACGGCGAAGACGTCCTCGCCGCCACCCAGGAAATCACAGAGTCCCTGGCGCATATCGCCAAGAGCCTGAAAGGAAAACCCGCAACTCAGTGGTGGGACCAGAAGGCCCTGCCCGGACAATGGGCCATCGACTGGCGCGCAGAAGCAGATCCCGCACCGCTCCCTCGAAACCCTCAACACACCCTGTCCGAATGGGCACAAAAGGAACGGGCCGAAGAAATCCGCGCGGCCAAGGAACGGCCACAAGACCCTCACGCCAACTTCAGTGGCGAATGGTGGTCGATCCCTCACGGGCTGATCCACACGGTGGCGCGAATCCCCGACGGTCTCAGCCTGGTTGAAGATTCCCTCGGGTGGGAGGAAGCCACCGTTATCCCCGTCGCCGGAACAGGCCGGATTTTGGAGATCAGCACAGAAGAGGACTGGATCAAGCTGTGCAGGGACTTCCCCTTGGAGGTCACTGCGTCCCGTCGTCACGATTGGTTCCGCACCACCGGCCGCCACGGCCGCTGGGTCATCCCCGACTGGGAACGGGCCGCCAAAGAATGGGATGCCGTACACCTCACCGTCGCCGGCTACCTCAGCACTGCCGGCCGGGCCCTACAAACAAACGAAGACACCGCAAGCGTCATCGCCGGTTGGGATCCCGGCAGCACCATCTGGCTCACGGACGTGGCCCGCGAAACGGAAGGCCCGCGACAGTTCTGGCACCGGCCACACAACCAGGACCTGTGGCAGATGGTCCCGGCAGGCTGAACCCACCCACGCAACCAGCCGCCGTCGTACCCTTCACGGAGCGCAAGCAGTCAGCCGCCCGCAATCTCCCGCAGCGTCTGCAGGTGCGCCGCCCACACGTCCCGCCCCACGGCCGTCAAACTCGCGGAAGTCCTCGGAAACTTCCCGGCGAAGCTCTTCTTGATCTTCACAAACTCAGCCTTCTCCAGGATGGCCAACTGTTTGCTCAGCACCGAGTCGCTGACTTGGATGGCGTCTCGCAGGTCCTTGAAGTCCAACGACTCCGCCTTGGCCAGCGCGGCCATGATGGAGAACCGGACCGGTGAGTGCACTATCTCGTTGAGCTGGTGGCGCGGGTGTTCCGCCGGGGTGCTCATGCGCGCAGCTCGCGGAAGGCGGCGGCGAGGCCAATGGCGGCCAGCGCGATGGCGGCCGGGATGTAGAACCAGAGGTTGCCGGTCGGGAAGAAGATAGCGCCGCACACGAGGGCCACGACATAGAGCCCGAAGTACCCCAGAAGAGAGGTCAGGAACCGCTTGGTGTACCCGGCCTTGGTGGAGCGTTGGAACATAGGCCAGATGCTCGCAGTGATAGCTCCCCAGGCGCCTACGGAGCCTGCCAGCAAAGCAGCGCCGTATCCCGTGTGAGTCACAATATGCATCCCGATCATCAGCAGCGAGCCCATGATGGCCAGGCTGGTGAACATGACGGCCACGGGCCAAGCCGCTGCGTTGATGGATGAAGCACCCACTGAGTCGGCCCTCGCAAGGAGTTCGCGTGCCTCAGCTGGTGTCATGCTGCCGGTGGCCTCATTCATGGTTTCCCCCAAAGTTGTGCGGATCAATAATCACACCCTAAGAAAGTACTTTCCAAGTTGTCAA
Organism: Arthrobacter sp. R3-55; assembly: GCF_054161505.1. NCBI lineage: Bacteria > Bacillati > Actinomycetota > Actinomycetes > Micrococcales > Micrococcaceae > Arthrobacter > Arthrobacter sp. R3-55. The sequence goes on from NZ_CP096423.1 coordinate 3,562,712, forward strand.
GTACTTTCCCATGACAGCCTAGTTAGCGCGCAAACCACCACTCCCGGTAAATTTAGACAAAGAGTTTGACCCTCGGTGAGCAACACCACTCGCGCGCCTCACGAAAGCAGGATCATATGACCGTCTCTCCCCTCATTTGGGGCATCACCATCGTCGTCATTCTGGCGCTTCTGGCCTTCGACTACTTCTTCCACATCCGCAAGGCACACGTCCCCTCCCTGAAGGAAGCGGCCATCTGGTCCTCCATTTACGTGGGCCTGGCCGTGGTCTTCGGCATCCTGGTACTGGTCTTCGGTGGCGCCCAAATGGGGTCCGAGTACTTCGCCGGCTACATCACGGAGAAGGCCCTCTCGGTAGACAACCTGTTCGTGTTCCTGATCATCATGGCCAGCTTCCGGGTGCCACGTGAGGATCAGCAGAAAGTCCTGCTCTTCGGCATCGTGTTCTCGCTGATCGCCCGCACCGGCTTCATTTTCCTGGGTGCCGCGCTGATCAACTCGTTCGCATGGGTGTTCTACATCTTCGGCCTCATCCTGCTGCTCACGGCCGGCAACCTGCTCAAGCCCGGCGACCACGGTGACGATCAAGCGAACAACTTCATGATCCGGCTCGCCAAAAGGCTCTTCCACACTACGGATAAGTACGACGGCGACAAGCTCTTCACTACCGTCAACGGCAAGCGTGCTCTGACTCCCATGCTCCTGGTAATGGTGGCCATTGGCGGCACGGACATCCTGTTCGCCCTCGACTCCATCCCGGCAATCTTCGGCCTCACCCAGAACGTATTCATCGTCTTCACCGCCACGGCGTTCTCACTAATGGGCCTGCGCCAGCTCTACTTCCTGATCGATGGCCTGCTGGACCGCCTCATCTACCTCTCCTACGGCCTGGCAGCTATCCTCGCGTTCATCGGCGTCAAGCTGATCCTGCACGCCCTGCATGAGAACAACCTGCCGTTCATCAACGACGGCGAGCACGTCAACGTCATCGAGATCAGCACCGGCCTCTCGCTGAGCGTGATCATCGGCGTCCTGATCGTCACCGTGGTGCTCTCACTGATCAGCCCGGCGGGCAAGGCCCAGACGGCCATCAACAACGCCCGCCGCCACGCCGTCGATTACCTGGACCTCGACTACACCGCAGACGCGAACGAGCGCGAACGCATCTACCGAGCACTCACTGCGGAAGAGGCCCAGATCGTCCAGATGCCGCTGAAGTACCGCAACAAGGCCAAGGACGTGGACACGATCCGCGAGCAGGTCAAGGAAGCCCACCGCCAGCACGAGGCATTCCTCAACCGCTAAATCCCGCCACGGCTAAGACCTCAGGCGCCCAGGAGCACGCTGATCTGATCCCGGATCTCGTCGCCAACCTGGGCGTCTGTCATTTCCATGGTGGCCGAGGACGTCATGCTGATGAACATGATCGAGGAGACGATGCGCGCCAGCTTGGCAGTGTCTCGGGCGAGCAAATTCTTGTCGCGGCCCAGGACCTCGGCAATGGCTTCTTCGGTGCGCATGGTCAGGGACAGCGCTTCTGCGTGGTGCGGCTCGGAGGGATCTCCGAAGACGATTTCCTTGAGGTAAGTCCGGCCGTTCTCGATCTGGACGCGGTTGCACTCAATGATGGGCCGGATGATGGCCATCACCGCATCCAGCACCTCCGCTTCAGCGGACGCCGCGTCCACGCCTTTGGCCAGCGCTTGGGCGTACTTGACGTTGTGCACCAACAAAAGCAGCTCCGCCTTGGTCTTCGCGTACAGGAACAAGGTTCCCGAACCGACGTCGGCCTTTTCAGCTACTTGCTGGGTGGTGACCTCATCCACCCCGTACTGGGTGAAAAGCTCACGGGCTGCCGCGGTGATGCGGTCAAGCTTCTCCTGCTTATTCCGCTCACGTCGGCCAAGGGTCTGGGGCGCAGGCTGCATGGAGCTACCGTATCAGCGGCGCCACATCAGCGGGCGCCACATCAGCGGCCCAGGAATTCGAGGGCTACGGGAACAAAGCGGTCGTGGAACTGGAAGATGCCGCCGTGCCCGGAGTCGGGATAGATGACCAGTTCGCTGCCCGGAATCCGCCGGTGCATATCGCTCGAAAGTACCGAGGGGACCATGCGGTCGTTGTCACCGTTGGCGATCAACGTCGGTTGGGTGATGACGCCAAGATCGGCCGACGGCGATAATCCCCACCGGCGGATGGCTTTCAGTTGCGTCTGGAATGCGCCGAACTTGATAGGCGCCTCGCGGTTGGTGGTGCGTTCCTTGAGCCGGCTGATGAAGGCCCGCGCGGCAGGCTTGCCTGCGACGTTCCGATTGAAGAACAGGAACTCCTTGGGGTCTTGCCGCGTGAGGGTTCCCCGGAGAACGTCGTAGTACGTGGTCCCGATGATGTTCTGGATGCCTTCGCCACCTGCAGGGCCTGTGCCAGCGAGCACCATCTTGCGCACCATGCTGGGGTGCTTGAGGACCAACGACTGGGCGATCATGCCGCCAAGGGAAAATCCGAAGAGATCCACCTGCGGGTAGCCGAGGGCCTGGATGAAGGCAGCGGCGTCATCGGCCATGCTGTCGATGCTGTCCGGAACACTGCCTGTGGACGCACCCACACCGCGGTTGCTGAAGGTGATGACGTGGTGCTTCGCGGCGATGGGATCGATGATCCGCGGATCCCAGTTGTCCATGGTCCCGGCGAGGTGAATCAGGAAGATGACCGGCACCCCGCCTTTGGGCCCCATCTCGCGGTAGGCGTACGTAACATCGCCGGCCGTCACCGTTTTTGAAGGAACCTGCAGATAGCTCTGGTTGTGCTGCTCACTCATGATGTTTGTCCTATCGGGTGGTTGGTGGTGGCTAAACGTGGCTGACGACGGTCTTGCCACGGACGCCGCCCTTTTCCAGGGCAGCAAGGACATCGGCCGTCTGATCGAACGGGACCACCCGGCCCAGAACAGGCTTGATCTCCCCGGCATCGATGAGCGCGGCAATTTCCCTCAGCTGGTTGCCGTCTGCGTGCATGAAGAGGAACTCGTAGCTGACGCCCAAACGGCGGGCCTTGCGGCGGATGCCCGAGCTCAGCAGCGTCATCGCACCCAGCAGTACAGGGTTTCCGCCGAGCTGCCGGGCGAAGCCTGCATCCGGCGGCCCAGCGATGCCGATAGCCTTGCCGCCCTTTTTCAAAACCTTCAGGGACCGCTCCAGGTTCTCGCCGCCGAGGCTGTCCAGCACGAGGTCGTAATCGTGAAGGATCTCCACGAAGTCCTCGGTGCGGTAGTCAATCACCACGTCCGCGCCAAGTTCACGGGCGAAGTCCTTGTTCCCTGCGCTGACCGTGGTGGCAACCGTCGCGCCCAGGTACTTGGCCAGCTGAATGGCAATGGAGCCCACTCCCCCGGCACCGGCATGGATGAAGACCTTCCGGCCGGGGCCAACGTTGCCGCGCTCCACCAGTGCCTGCCAGGCCGTCAAAGCCACCAGCGGCAGCGAACCCGCTTCCTCCATGGTGATAGTCCTGGGCTTGATGGCCAGGTCTTCCTCGGCCAAGGCGATGCGCTCCGCAAATGTGCCGATGCTTTCGTTGCCGGGTCGGGCGAAGACCTCATCGCCGGGCTTGAAGGACCGCACCTGGGGGCCCACCTGCAGAACTACACCGGCAACGTCATGGCCCAGCACCTGCGGAAGCTTGTACGGGAGGATCTGTTTGAACTCCCCCAACCTGATCTTCTCGTCCAACTGATTCAGGCCGGCTGCGTGGACCTGGACCAGCACATCGTGCTCGCCGAGCACAGGCTCAGGGACGTCAATCTGCTGCAGCGGTTCCTTGTACTGGTTGAGGACGAAGGCTTTCATGCGGGTTCTCCTGATTAGAATTTCTGACCGGACTCAATTATGAGTGTACTCAGTAAATTAAGCAAGGGGCTGCCCGAAGGGCTCCCCGAAAGGACCTTGTTGCAGAAAAGTAAGCATGCTTAGCTTAAGAACAACCCGACTCCTACCCTCCAGCGGGAGCCGGATCCCGAACCTCAAAGGAGAATCACCATGGCAACCTGCGATACGTGCGGAAACGATTACGACAAGACCTTCACCATCACCCAAGGCGAGCGCACCGGCACCTTCGACAGCTTCGAATGCGCCATCCACGCGATGGCCCCCAATTGCGGACACTGCGGCTGCCGCATCCTCGGCCACGGCGTGGAAAACGAAACCGGCATGTTCTGCTGCGAGCACTGCGCCCAGCACACCGGCGCATAGCCGGCAGGCGCCCGGTTCACCGCTGGCCCGCACTACATAATGGTCGGGTGGGATGGCGGAAAAATAACGGCGCGAAAGAGCGATGGCGCACTAAAACACGATTACCTCTGATCGTTGAGGCCCTGGTGGGGCGCGAAGAGGATCCAACCGTGCAGCGGCTGATCGATGCCTTCGGCGGTCACCCGGGGGCAGCCAAGGAACGGCTGGTGGGCGAACCCGCTTACCTTTCGCGGCGGCTGCAGTTCGCCTCTGGCAGCGAAATCATCATGCACGACGACGCCGTCGTGGCAGTCGCGCTGCACGCAGCACCTACCGGGTTCGCACCGAACGGGTTCAATCTTTCCCAGTGGATCCCGGGTCTGGACAAGAACGCCACCCTTGCCGACCTCAAAGCCGCCATCGACGCGCCCCGCACCCTCGGCGGCATGGGATTCATGCTGGACGGCGCGTACGCCGAACCAAGCTTCAAGAACAATCGCGGCTGGAATGACCCCGGCAACCTCCTCAGCATCAGCTTCACAGTGGAGGCTCCGCAACGCGCCTGCCGCCCTGAGGATGACGACTGCCCCAGCTGCAGCGATCTCCTGGTTCGAGCTAAGGCCCCGGGCAGCGGAGTCGACGTGGAGAACACCGTCGCCGCGCTCGCCAGCGCCGCAGCCGCGGGACTGATCACTGAGAGCGTTCGCTGGGTTCCGCTCGCCGACCTCCAAGCACTCCACGCATCCCGGCTCATGGAACGGGTGGAGAGCCAACTCAGCTGCCCGGCGTGCAAGCGAATCATCTGCCTGACCTTGTATCGCGAGTCACCAGCCACCTTCACATACACCGTATTCAACGAAGCCCGGCAGCGACCCCTCGAAGCCATCCCGCCGGTTGAGCAGTGGGGTGATGAACTGAGGCTCGCCCAAGACCGCGACGCCATGCACTACGTGGACCACCAGCCCGGCTCATGGTTCCTGGTGGAACAGCAAGGCTCCCTGTTCCTGGAAGCAAGGTACTGGCGCAACTCGATGGTGGATTCCTCGGCCCTGATCCGTTTGGACCAAGGCGAGACCGACTCCTACCGGACCGGCGGACACGATTACCTCTCCGAGCTCGTCAAGCAAATCGACAAGAGCGGGCCCCACACGGATAAGTCTCCGTATTTTCAGAGGGACCTCTACCGCGGGCCGGACAGTGCCACCTTGTCCAAGAGTTTCGCGGCAGCCATTGTGAATCACACGTGGATTGCGGAGCAGCGGCGAGGGTCGTGATGCGCGCTCGACTCTCTCAGCGCTCCTAAACCGTGGGCTTCCGCCACATGACAGCCAGCACCAGCACCACGGCGCTGAGCCCCAGCATCACCAGGACCATGATCCCCCAGTTCGCCTGATTCACGCCCGGGCCGTACAGCACGCCGATCAGCACGGTAGCCGTGATGGCACCAAGGTAGCGGCAGGTCTGGAAAATCCCGGCGGCAACGCCCCGCTCCTCGGGACGGGCCGAAACATACAGGCCCTGATTGGATGCGGTGCTTACTACGCCATACGGAACACCCATCAGCGCCGTCAATACGAACACGAGCGGAGCCCACAGCGTCATGGTCAGGAAACCCAGCGTTCCCGCCGCAACCGTCAGAATCAGGACGCCGGTGATCAGTACGGACCGAACACCGTACCGCTCAATGAACCTCACCGTCAGTGGCGTCACCACCACCGACAACGCCGCGAGGGGCAGCATCAGCAGGCCCACCACACCGGCGTCGTAATTTCCGGCCTCCTGCAGCAACTGCGGCAGGCCGAAGAACGCGAAGTAGTAGACGCCACTGAACACGATGAACAGCAAGTAGACCAGCAGCAGCGGCCGGTTCCGGCCCAGCAGGCGAAGGTCCAGGAACGGGGGCTGGAAGCGCAGCTCCCGCCAGGCGAAGAGAGCGCCGATCACCGTGGCGGCCCCCAGCAAGTACCAGCGGTAACCGGGCATGACGTTGAGCAGGGCCATCATGGCGAGCATCAGCGAGGTGACGAACGCGAGGATGCCGGGGATATCGGAATCGCGGATCAGTTGACCGAGCTTTCCGGTCTCGCGCCCGGAATCCACGGGCGCCACCTTGTACACCACGAACATGGCCAGCAAAGCGATGGGCACGTTGATCGCGAACAGCGCCTGCCACCCGACCAGGCTCACCAAAAGCCCACCCACCACCGGTCCCACGGCAGCGGCGGACGTGTTTGCCATCTGGATCCGGCCCAAGGGTCGCGTGGACGGCAAGTTAGCCAGCTTGCTCAGCTCGGTGACCATCACGACGGCGGACGGGTACGCCGTCGCGGTCCCTACGGCCATAAGCGCGCGGGCCACGCAGACCAGCGCGAAGTTGGGGAGGAACGGTGCGATGGTGCAGGTGACCGCCACCAAGGCCATGCCGAACATGAACAGGCGGCGGGGGCCAAAGCGATCGGCCAGGCGCCCCATCAGCGGTTGGCCGGCGGCGGAGGCGAGATAGAAGGAGGTGATCACCCAGGTGACCGTGGCGACGTCGAGCTCGAAATGCTCCCGCAAGACCACCAACGCGACGGCGATCATGGATGAGTTCAGCGGATTCAGCGCCGTCCCCAGGCTCAGCGCAAAGATCGCGAGGCCGGGGCGGGGTTTTTTGACGGTCACCCAACCCAGTGTGCTCCATGGTTGCCTTGGGTCACGAAACGGGGTCACAAAGCGGACTTTCGCGACCGCTTACTGGGAGGATGCTCCCATAAAGCACCTGTAGCATGTGGCTCACACACTGCGCCGGACAAGCTAGGAATCACCTTTGGAAACTCTGGACCTCTCCCCCGTCAATCTGCGCGACCTCGGCGGGCTTCCGGTATCCGGCGGCACCACCCGCTCCGGCGTGCTGCTCCGCAGCGACGACGTCTCGGTAATGCCGGCGGCTTTCGCCCAGCAAATGATCGACGACGGCGTCACTTCAGTGATCGATCTCCGCTCACCGGAGGAGGCACTCTTCACCGGGCGGGGTCCGTTGACCGTGGCCGGCGTGAGCTACCACCACCTCGCCTTGACGGCGTCCATTGCGTCGCCGGAAACCATCAGCCACGACATGATGACGGCCGCCACCACCCCGGCTCACGTGGGCGCCTGGTACGCCAACCTGCTCGAAACCCAGGCCCGGCAACTCGCCCTGGGCGTGACGCTGGTGGCCATGGCCGATGGCGCCACCGTCTTCCATTGCGCAGCCGGCAAGGATCGTACGGGAGTGTTCGCCGCCGTCGTGCTTTCTGCGTTGGGCGCTGCACCTGAAACCATCTCGGCCGACTACGCCGTCACCGCCACCCGCCTGCCACAGCTGTTCCCGAGGCTTCGGGCAATTTTGGGCGGGCTCATGCCGGACCGCGTCCTGGATGAGGAAGCAATCAAGGGCATGGGTGCCATGATGGGCGCCCACGCCGAGTCCATGGAGACGATGCAGTCACTGCTGATTGAGCGGCACGGAAGCGTACTGGAGCCGGTGCGGCGCGCCGGGCTGTCCGACGCCACCATCGCCCAACTGCGTGAGCGCCTGGTGGTACCGGCCAGCTGACTGCCTGCTACTCCTCGAAGTGCGTAGTGACCGAGCCCGAGGAGACTGCCGCGATGATCGACTTGGCCAGGTGCCGCAGCTTGATGTTCCGGTTGCTGGAGGCGGTGCGGAGGATGGTGAAGGCCTCATCCTGGCTGCACTTGTTCTGCGCCATGATCGCTCCAACAGCGAGGTCGATCACGGTGCGGGACTGCATGGCCGCGGCGAGGTCGTTCCGGGCATCGCTGAGCTGGGCGATCTTCAGGGCCAGACGCAACGACTTGGAGGCATGCGAGGCAAACACTTCGGCACGTTCTATGTCCAACTCGCTGAACGCATTGATCCGTTCCGAGTAAAGGTTCAGGGCCGCTCGGGTGTCACCCTCCACCAGGAGGGGGACACTGAGGATGGACCGCAGTCCATGGTGCGACGCCGCCGCGACGTATTCCGGCCAGCGGCGCTCGTGCAGCAGGTCAGGCACCAGAACGGGAGTCAGCTCATCCATGGCCGTGAGGCAGGGGCCTTCAAGGTCGTTTTGAAGTTCGTCCATTGCCTGCGCGCGGTCATCACTGCTGGCCGCGGTGGCTGCCTTCTTACGGCGCAATACGGTGATTCCGCAAAAGACGGGGGAATCGGGATGCGAGAGGCTCTCGGCCGAGAAGGCCGCGAGATCGGCGAGAAAAGCTTCGACATCTTCACTGCCCAGGACTAGATCCAAAAAGTATCCATTCTGGAGAGCTTCCTGCTCAGGGCGGGGGTTGACCATGCACGTTCCTACTGACTGAAATGCGTCCCCAGCAGACAGCAAAGGAGCGAAAATTGCCGCCCTCTGCAAAACGGTCTGGCAATACCTTATCGTCCAACGATCAACGGTACAAAGTGCGGCTCGAAAGGTTTTGACCTGCGGGAACGCAACCTTGGAGGAGCTCTTTTGTCAACCCCGCCGAGGGTTTCGCATCACCAAAGAAGTAAGTAGGCTTACTATGCAAGCCCGGCCTGGTATCAGGCCATTGATGCAAAGGAGTCAACTGATGGGCGTAGAAGACAGCATCCGCAAGACGGCCGAAAACGCCATGGAAGATCTGGCCGGCACGTCCGATCCCGTGAACGACGGCCGCGTCCCCGAGCCCGGCCAGAAGGACGACGACATCCAGGTCCACTCGTCCATCAGCGAAGGCTCCAACTCCATGGACTCGGACGTGCCCGGCGAAAATGATGACCCGCGCACGGCCGGCCACGGCCAGGGCACCACCGCTTCGCATGGCACCGCTTCGCATGGCACCGCCTCGCATGGCACCGCTTCGCATGAGACAACCCACGACGCCGACACCCGCCGCGACAGCGACGCGGACACTGACGTTTCGGCCGCCTCAGGTGACGTGTCAGGCCCGGCAGGACTGCCACAGAACGATCCCGACGACCTGCGCGCGGACCCCTCCGAAGGCGGCGGGGATCCGTCGACGAGCATGGGTCGCGGCTAAGTAGACCCGGCTAAGAATCCCGGCTAAGGCGGCTCTGTCAGGAGGCCCGGCTAAGACCGCTCGGGGCTGGGAGGCTCGGGGCTAGGTAGACCCGGCTAGGAAACCGGCGCCGCCGTCGAGCCCCTCACCACTAGCTCCGTGCCCAGCTCGATCCGCTGCGGCAACTCCTCGTCACCTTCAAGGTGCCGGAGCAGCGCGCGCATGGCCGTTTCGGCCATCTGCACCACGGGCTGGCGGATGGTGGTGAGGCCGGGCTCGATCCATTCCGCGGCGGGGATGTCGTCGAAGCCGATGATGGAGAGGTCCTCGGGGATCCGGAGGCCTGCCGAGCGAGCAGCCCGGTAGGCGCCGAGGGCTTGGGCGTCGTTGCCGGTGAAAATCGCGGTGGGCCGGTCGGCAAGTGCCAACAAAGCCTCGGTCCCCCGCGCCCCCGACTCGGTGGAGAAATCACCGGGCACCATCAAGGACGGGTCAACATCCACGCCTCCACGTCGCAAAGCGGCCAGGTACCCGTCTTCACGGGCACTGCTGCACTGGAGGTCGTCACGGCCGCCGATCATGCCGATTCTCTTGTGGCCAAGCTTCAGCAAATGCTCGGTGGCCGAGAAAGCACCATCCCAGTTGGCTGCGCCCACGGTCATAAGATCGGGCCCCGGCTGGCCCACAGGATCGATCAGGATCACCGGGATGCCGAGCGACTTGATGCGCTGGATCTGCTTCGAGTCCAGTTCATACACGGCCAGCAGCACGCCGTCGGACTTTCGCTCCGCAAGGTTCGCCAGCCACGGCCGGATCCTCGAGCCGTCCAGTGACAAGCTGCTGACCACAGTGCCGTACCCGGCTTCCTGGGCCACCCGCTCCACGCCTTCGATGATCTCGCACGCCCACTCCGAACCCATGCCCGGGAAGACGAGGTCAATGAGCCCGGCCTTCTTGCTGCGCTTGGCGGGGCGGCGGGCGTAGTCGCGTTTGGCGATGATTTCTTCGACCCTCGCGCGGGTGGCTGCCGCGACGTGCGCATGGCCGTTGAGGACCTTGGAAACCGTGGGCACGGACACGCCGGCTTCCCGGGCGATCTCGCTGATCGTCGCCCGTCCCGAGTCCTGCTTGGTTACCATGGTCCCTACCTTCCCGGCCGGGAATCACGTCCCGGAGATGACAGTTTCGGAAAGTTCCCACGCCTGGATCCGGCCACACATGCCATAGATCCTGCGGGTTTTCCGTTCGCCCATCGTAGTCCTCGCATCCTGCATGTAGAAACTTTCCATGGACTCAAGAGACAGCAACTGCTGTCCGGTCAGCCCCGCCTGCCGCTCCGCACCTTCACTGAGGTATCCGCGCCAGCGCTCGGTTTTCCCGCTCACCAAGCGCACTGCGGCAGCATGAAAGTCTGCGAGCGCCGCGACACCTGACTCCAGCACGGCGGCTTTCAGTTCCAGATATCCCTCCAACGCCAGGTCACGACGACGACGCGCGGCCGCCTCGGCAGCCGCGTCACCGCCGTCGGCGTTCTTTGACGGCAGTGCGGCGGCGCGCAGGTAAGCGTCGTGATCTACCAGGTGTTCGGGCGGGAAGGTCATCACGGCATCGCCATTCTCGGGCAGGCCGGCATTTTGCATGACCACCAGCACCCTGAGATCGCCGGAATCGTTGATGGCCCGGTGCACGGTGCCCGGCGTAAACCACACCACGGTTCCGGGCGTCAGCGCAGTGGAGGTGAAGCCCCGGGAATCCAGGGTCTCCAACCGCCCGACGCCCTGCTGCACCACATACGCCTCGGTGGAGGCAGTGTGCAGGTGCGGCGACCCGCCGGCCGCGCCGTCCAACCCGGGCCACTCGTAAATACTGACCTCGGACACGGCGGTTGCACCCGGGAACGATGTGCACATCTCAGGCCCAGGCATCCAACGCTGTTTTCGCAGCGTCGGCGAGCGCTGCGGCCTGCTGGTCTTCCAACGCGCCGTCAGCAATCACGACGGCGTACCGGTACGTCAGCGGCTGGCCCTCCTTGAGCGGGACTACTTCGCTGAAGAAGGGCGCCGAACCGAGGCAGGCGAACATGGACGAGCGGGCGAACCACTGGTTGGAGGCACCCGGGTTGGCTTGGTCCTCGACGAACAGGATGCTGGACTTCCGGCAGGTGACATCGTGCTGGCCGGTGAAGGCGATCCATGGTGAGCGGGTGCCCATGAACTCGTCGGCACCGGTCCCGTTCTCGGATCGGAACTCGCCACCGGTGAAGGACCGGGGTCCGCGCCAGAACAAACCGCCGTAGCCGGCGTTGTCGCGGCCCTCGGTGGTGGGGCTGCCGATCCCGATCTCAGCGCCGGAGACGTTCTCCATGGTGGTTTCGAAGAGGATCGTCCATGCGTTGCCAGCCGGAAGGAGTTGAATGGCGAATCGGCGTTGTTCGCGGATCAGGGGTGCGCCCTGCTGCCCGGGTTCGGCTGGCTGAGCGGTCCAGAGAAGCGCCTCCGCTGCAGTGATCCCGGCCCCGGTGTCCTCAATGCTGGTGAAGCCCTCGTGGTTCATGGCCCCGTTGTTGTCCAGGTTCGCGTAGCCGGTCTCGCGGGTATAGGTGGCTCCGCCCCAGAAGTTGTGCTCGCCCACGTTCGGCAGCGCCCAGGAGAGGCCCTTGTGCCAGACGTGATCCCACGGCCTGGAAATAGTGACCTCGTCTCCCTCCAAGGTGGTGAGTGGGTGGAAGTAGGGACGGGGGCTCTCGTACTGGTCATCCGTGGGACGGTAGGTGTACGTCGCGATGTCCTGGGTTCCGACCGTGAAGGTCAGGGAACTGCCATCATCCGTGTAGCTGACGGTGTCGGTCTGGGCCGCAGTGGTCTGGGCCGTGGTGGGCTGGGCTGTGGTGGTCTGGGCTGTGGTGGTCTGGGCGGTGGTGGTCATCAGGGTCTCCGTTGTGGGGTGTGGTTTCAGGCGCGGGCTGTGGAGGCGAGGACGCGGGTGCCGCGGCCCTCGCCGTCCATGCCCTCATAGAAGGGGTGGCCGGGAACGATCTCGCCACGTCGCACGGGCAGGCCGGTGAAGGCCGAGGCGTAAATAGCGGCAGCGAACTCCAGCGTTTGCCGCGCAGAGTCCGCGCCGGCTGGGAGCGGCAATCCGGCGTCGAGCGCTTCATACATGGCAAGGAACTGGGCGGAGTGGCCGCTGCCGCGCTCCAACGGCTTCGCGGTCCATGCGGCGGTCACGGCGTCCTCATGTCCGGGGGCCGCGGTGATGGTCCAGTCCTTGGTGCCGTATCCGTAGAGGTGGCTGAGTTCGATGGTGGCGAATTCGCAGTCGATCCGGATGTCCGAGGTTTCCCGCGGCGAGAGCAAGGAGTTGATGACGGTGGCCGCGGCGCCGTTCTCGAACCGGACCAATGCGGCAGAGAAGTCCTCGGTGGAGGTGGCGCGGGCCTGCCGTGAAGCGATGGCGGTGACCTCTTCCCACGGTCCCAGCAGGTGGAGCAGGAGATCGAACTGATGGATGCCGTGGCCCATGGTGGGTCCCCCGCCCTCAGCCTTCCACGTGCCACGCCACGGCAGGTCGAAGTACTCGTCCGGGCGGTACCAGAGGGTGTCGCAGCGGGCTACGAGCGGGCGGCCGAAGTCGCTGCCGCCGATCAAGTTGCGGGCAGCAGCCGAGGCGTCCCCGAACCGGTGTTGGAAGACGCAGGAGAACTGTGCGCCGCCCTTGGCTTGGGCATCGTTGAGGCGGTCAAAGTCGGCCAGGCTGAGCGCCGGCGGCTTCTCGGAGAGGACATGGACTCCGGCTTCGAGGCACTCAATCGCTTGGTCGATGTGCATCATGGGCGGCGTGCAGAGGTGCACGATGTCCGGCTTTGCCTCGGCCAGGAGCTCGGTGAGGCTTTGGTATCGGCCCGCGATGCCGTGCTCGTCGGCGAAGGTCTCCAGGCGGGCCTCATCCACATCGCACGCTGCCACCAGCTCCGCCCGATGATCGGTCCGCGCCAGATTGGATGCGTGGACTGCCGCGATGCCGCCGGTGCCGACAAGGGCCACTCTGTACGTCTGCATGTGAGTCTCTCCGTTGGGATTCATTTCCGAAAGTTTCTTAATTTGTCTTGAGACTATCTGCGCCCTCAAGTTGGCCAATTCCGCTTCAGGGCTCAACGCTATGAAGCCTGAGCTCACCAAGTCAAGGGTTTGGGACTATGGAAACTAAATACGTATTTCTGATAGTTTCTAAAAATCATCAGCAGAATCCAAGGAGAAGCCTGTGAGCACCGGCGCCGCCGATCAGCAAGCACTTGCCCGCGTTCCGGCGTCGGACGTCGTAGAGCACCTCATCCGTGAAATGACCCTCGAGGAAAAGCTCGCCCAGTTGGCGGGAGTATGGGTCAACGCCTCCACCGACGGCGATTCCGTGGCTCCGCTGCAAAATCAGATGGCAGGGGACGCCCGTTCCTGGGACGAGATGATCGCTGACGGGCTGGGCCAGATCACGCGCATGTACGGCACTGTTCCCCTTGAACCGGCTGAGGGCGCCCGTCGATTGGCCGCCGCGCAGGAGCAGATCATGGCTGCTTCCCGTTTCGGCATCCCTGCCCAAGTGCACGAGGAATGCCTGGCGGGCCTGGCCGCGTGGAAGGCCACGGCATTTCCGGTTCCATTGGCTTGGGGCGCCACCTTCAACCCGTCCCTGGTGCAGGAGATGGCGACCAGGATTGGCGCGAGCATGCGGTCCCTGGGCGTTCACCAAGGCCTGGCCCCGGTGCTGGATGTGGTGCGGGATCTCCGCTGGGGCCGCGTGGAGGAGACCATCGGCGAGGACCCCTACTTGGTGGGAACCGTAGCCACTGCCTACGTCCAGGGCCTGGAATCCACGGGCATCGTTGCAACGCTCAAACACTTTGTGGGCTACTCAGCCTCCCAAGCCGGCCGCAACCACGCGCCCGTCTCCATGGGACCCCGGGAACTCGCCGACGTCATGCTTCCACCGTTTGAAATGGCGATCCGCCACGGTGCTCCCCGTTCGGTAATGCACGCTTATACCGACGTCGACGGCGTACCGGCCGCCGCGAACCGCGCACTGTTGACCGGGCTGCTTCGTGAGGAATGGGGTTTCACCGGGACGGTGGTAGCCGACTACTTCGGCGTTGCCTTCCTGGACGTCACCCATGGCGTGGCCGCAGATTCCGGTGACGCCGCCGTGCTGGCCCTGAGTGCCGGCGTCGATGTTGAACTGCCTACCGTGAACTGCTTCGGCGAGCCGCTGCTGCGCCGCGTCCGCGAGGGCGCGCTGGAGGAATCCGTGGTGGACGAAGCCCTGCGTCGCGTGCTGAAGCAGAAGGCGGAGGTCGGCTTGTTGTCGACGGACTTCTCCCCCGTCCCGGCGGTGTTGTCTGATCCTGCGGGACCGGGCACGATCGACCTAGATCCCGCTCCGAACCGCTCGCTGGCGCGGGAGTTGGCCGCCCAATCGCTGGTGCTGCTGAGCAACCGGGAGTTCGACCGCGCTCCGGCGCTCCCGCTCGGGCACGTCGGTTCACTGGGTGTGGTGGGTCCCTTGGCCGATGACCCCTTCGCCATGCTGGGCTGCTACTCCTTTGACGCCCATGTGGGAGCCTCACACCCGGAAGTGCCCATGGGCATCTCCGTTCCATCCGTGGCAGGCGTTGCTTCAGAACGGTTTGGATCAGTGGCCACGTCGGTCACCGGAAACTGCGAGGCCGCCACCGAGGAACAGATCGCCGAAGCCTGCCAGGTGGCAGCCTCCGTGGACACGTGCGTGGTGGTGGTGGGCGACAACGCAGGCCTGTTCGGCAGGGGCACCTCGGGTGAAGGAAACGACGCCGCCGACCTCCGCCTGCCCGGTGATCAGCACCGGATGCTGGACCGTATCCTCGTTTCCTGTGCTGAGTCCGGAACGCGTGCCGTGGTGGTTGTCTTGAGCGGCCGCCCCTACGCCTTGGGCGACTTCACTGACCGCGCCGACGCGATCGTCCAAGGGTTCTTCCCGGGCGAAGAAGGAGCCGAAGCACTCTGGGACGTGCTCACCGGCGTAGTCAATCCGTCCGGCAAACTCCCCGTCTCCGTGCCACGCTCCCCCGGCGGCCAACCGGGCACCTACCTGCATTCCAAGCTCGCTGGTCCCAGTGGCGTCAGCGCGCTGGACCCCTCGCCGTTGTTCGGTTTCGGGCACGGCCTGTCCTACACAACGTTCGAGTTGACCGGGCATCAGTGCAGCGCGCCCACCATGTCGACGTCGGACTCCGTCACGGTCAGCTGCACGGTTACCAACACCGGTTCCCGTGGCGGCGCCGAAGTTGTTCAGCTGTATCTGGAAGATCCGGTGGGCGAAGTGGTCCGTCCCGTGCGCGAGCTGATCGGCTATGCCCGCGTCGAGCTGGAAGCCGGTGCGTCCGCCGTCGTGGATTTTGCGGTTCACGCCGACCGCACCTCCTTCACAGGCCTGGACCTTCAGCGCATGGTGACGCCCGGGCTGGTGAAGCTGCACGTGGCCACCTCCAGCACCGCCGACGCCCATACACATGAGGTGATCCTGCACGGGCCGCGCCGGGTGGTGGGGTTCGAGCGGGAGATGCTGACGCCGGTGGAGGTGCGGCCCCTCCCCTGACTGGTGTACGGCCACCACCCACTTTGGGCTGCATGCGGGGGCTAATGCAGCCAATAGCGGTTGTTTATGGGGGCCGCCGGGCCGAAAGTGGGTGGTGAAGGCACAGCCCGACCACGGGTAGGCTTCGGGGATGCTCCCCCACCCCACGCCCCGGCTACGTTTCCGCCAAATGACACTCGCTGATCTGGACGTGATGAACTCGATGCTCAGTGATCCCGAGGTGATGACGTACTACCCCGCTCCCAAAACCCGCGACGAAGCGGCTGCCTGGATCGAATGGAACCAGACGAACTACGCCCGCCACGGGTACGGGTTGTGGATTATTGAAACGCACGACGGCGGATTTGTCGGGGACTGCGGGTTGACCTGGCAACAGGTCAATGGACGGTCCGAACTTGAGGTGGGCTACCACGTTCTCCGCGAGCTGCAGGGCCGGGGGTACGCCACGGAAGCAGCCTTGGCGTGCCGGGATCTTGCGCGGGATGTCCTGGGGGTGGAGCTCCTTGTGGCCATCATCCATCCGGAGAACGTGCCTTCACGCCGGGTTGCTGAGCGGCTGGGGATGCGGCACCTTGAAGATGATGGGGGCGGATCCGGCGGCGAACACATTGTGCGGACCGTGATGGGCGTTGAGTTGACCTAGCTGATATGCCATCAGGGTGTACCGTCACCACCCACTTTGGATTCCGATAGGCCGTAATGCACCCAATTTCGGTTGCACAGCGGCCTATCCGGGTTCAAAGAAGGTCAGGAAGCCACGCCTCCACAGCAGGGAAGTGCCGAAATGCAGCAGTCCACCCCGCTACCAGGCGAGGTCGGGCGCCCCAAGGGAGACAAACCGAGGCGACACACGGTCTCCGGAATCCACCAATTCCCTCAACTCACGGGCCGCCACCCGAGGATCCTTGGAAGCATCGGACTGCCCCATCCCCGTGGCCAGCTTCCCCGGGTGTACTGCCCAGCACCGCACCTGGCCGGCGAGGTCCTGGGCGAGGGAGATGGTCAGCATGTTTTGCGCAGCCTTGGAGATTTTGTAGGCGTAGCTCGTGGAAAGGTCCGAGTAGTCGCCCCTGGCCTGCGCTGCCACTGAGCCCAGGCGGGACGTGACGTTGATGATCACCGGATCCGGCGCGGCCAACAGGTTCGGAAGGACGGCCTGCACCAGACGCAAAGGGCCTGCCACATTGACGTCGACGGCGTTCATGACGCCTTCCGCTGCAATGTCACCAAGGTTGGAATGCCGGGCTCCCTGGGCAGCATTATTGATCAGCACATCGATGTGGCTGTCCCCGATGGCTGAGAGTAGCTCTGGAGATGGCTCATGCCGGACATCGTGGGTGATTGCGGTGACATGCTGCCGGCCGGCCCACTCTGCGGGTGTCCGGGTGAGCGCGACAACCGCCCATCCGGCGTCGGAAAATTCTTCCACCAATGACTTCCCCAGACCGCGTCCGGCCCCGGTAATGACGGCGAGCCTTCTGCGTGGCGTCAAGCGAACCGCACGTCCGTGTCCGGGTCCTTGCGGGAATCCAACATACTGATGATTTTGCTCTCGAGCGCGGCAACCGTCGCCTCCGGCAGGACAATCAGGCCGTCGAGCTCTTTGCGGGCCCGCTTGTACGCGGTTTGCCGCTCGGCAGGGGTGGCGGCAGTGTCTTCGGCGATGCGCAGCAGCTTCCTCGCCGTCGCAAGCCGTTGGCGTTCGGGGCCACTGAAGTTGCCGTCCTTGATGCGTCGGGCCTCCCGCTCGGCGACATCGAAAGCGAGTTCGTAGCTGTGGACGGCCGCGCGGTATTCAGCCAGCCGGGCCGGCGTCGAAATCTCCTCGGGCCTGGCGGGGCGCAAGCCGTCCGCCTCCTTCTTGGCGCGCAGGAAGGCGACCGTGAGCGGCTCGCGCACATCGGTCATGAGCGGGAAATCAATGAGGTTTCCAACGTCCAGCTCATAGTCGAGCCATCTGTGGTTCACGGAATCGTGCGCGGCAATCAGCGACACGACCTCGGCCTGGTTCGCTTCCTCGTGCACCGCCAACTGGTTCTGCAACTTCAACAACTCCACTTTGCGGCGGTGCCGTTCCTCGCTGGCCTTGGACCACGAGCGTGCCCAACCACCAGCCATCCCGCCGATAGGGAAAATGAGCCACCAGTAACTGCCAAGGAAGTCGAAGAGGGGTTCCACTGCTCCATCCTCCCACCGGCTTGGACCAGGCCTCAACAGGACCGGCCAAGTTGGCTACTTTGTGATGGTCAGCGGCTTGGAGGGCTCCGCGCAGGAGGCTCTCTCAAGCTCGACCTCACCCTGGTTCGCCCGGTTGTTCGTGCCCGTGTCATCGCACCAGTCGACGCCAAAGGGCTCGGCCTTCACAGCCATGAGACCTGGAGAGGAGATCAATGGGACATTAACCTTGACCGTGAACCCGCCTGCATCAGACATGGGAGCCAAGGTGTTGAGGACGTCTTCTCCGGAAGCATCCGTCAAGACAATACGAACCTGCGCGTCCGATCCATAGCGGGGATCGCATTTCGCCTCTGGCGCCGAAACTGTGACCACGTCACCCGGCCCGGCCGACGAAGGGGACACCTGATAATCGGGAGGCATGCACGGCAGTGAACCCAAGGAAGGGCTACATCCGGCGGCCCCCATCGTGAGGAAAAGCGCCGATGCCAGAATCCATGACTCTG
The DNA here is from genome assembly GCF_054161505.1 of Arthrobacter sp. R3-55. Taxonomy (NCBI): domain Bacteria; kingdom Bacillati; phylum Actinomycetota; class Actinomycetes; order Micrococcales; family Micrococcaceae; genus Arthrobacter; species Arthrobacter sp. R3-55. The sequence goes on from NZ_CP096423.1 coordinate 3,581,255, forward strand.
TGCTGCGGCACCTGGGCTGCGCTGGTTTGGCCATGCCTTCATTGTTGACGCTTCCGGCGAGCAACGGACACTGTCGGCATCGAATGGCTCCCGAATCGTTGCAGGGCTCCGCCAACGTCGATGCACCAACCGCCCCAGGTGCGTCACGCCGTCGTACCTTCCCGCTAGGCTTCCCCTATGGACCAGCGACTGCACTTCCTCACGTTCGCCACGCCTGACCTCGATGCCGCGCGGGCCTTCTACAAGGACGGACTCGGGTGGGATCCGGCGATGGACGTACCCGGCGAGATTCTCTTCTTTCAGATAGCGCCGGGGCTGATGCTCGGCCTTTTCGATGCCGACAAATTCGATCAGGACCTCGGTGCCAGCACCCCGACGCAGGGCGTGAGTGGAGTGACGCTCTCCCACAACGTGGGCAGTGCGGCTGAGGTGTCCAGCACCATCGAGGCGCTGGCGGCGGCTGGTGCGACGGTTTTGAAACCGGCGCAGGCAGGCGCATTTGGCGGGATCTTCCACGGCCACGTCAAGGATCCGAACGGCATCATCTGGGAGATCGCCCATAACCCCGGCTGGAACATCAACGACGACGGAACGGTGGTTTTCGGATGAGCGCACTACCGCACACTTTCACTGAGGACGTCATCAACCAGGACGCCCGGACCCAGTTCGACACCTTCCTGGACGAGCACCGCCGGGCCCTCAACGAGTGCCTCGACGGGCTCACTGAAGAGCAAGCACGACGGCGGCTGGTCGCCTCGCGCACTACCCTCCTGGGCTTGGTCAAGCATGCAACCTTCGTGGAGAAGGTATGGTTCGACGAAGCCATCACCTGCCGATCCCGGGCAGAGATCGGCATCCCGGCGACGCCTGATGAGTCCTTCATCCTGGAAGATCACGACACCATTGCCATCATTCAACGCGCCCATGCGGACGCTTGCTCGGAGTCCAGGGAGGCGGCCTCATCCCTTGGGCTCGATGACCTTGTGCTCGGGAACCGTCGCGGGCCGCTGCCCCTTAGATGGGTATACCTCCACATGCTCCGCGAGCTCGCCCAGCATTGCGGGCATGCGGATATTCTGCGGGAGCAGATCACTCGGTAGCCGGGGACCCTAAAATGTCAGACCCCCCTGACACGATGTTTTTATGGAAGAAACAGGGCAGTCGACAGCACTGAGGGCGGAATCGTCCCCTGCTGTCGCTGCCCTTGCCGCCATCCGGTCACGGCGCATCTTGAGCAAGCCGGATTTGGTAAAGGCCGGGTTCAAGGATTCGACGGCGCCCATCACCTTAATCGGCCACTTCCACGGCGCTGGGGTGCCCAACAGCAAGGCCAAGTCCACTCCGACAGCCGACGCTCCCGCCCTCGGAATGATCCCGGCCGTCCAGCCGATCAAACGTCTCGACACCGTGGCGCCCGAACACCTTTCGGTTGCCGGGCCGGACCTGGCGGCGCTTCTTAATGACAGCGCGGCACTTCTGGGCTCAGCGCGGTTGTCCGCTGCCGACGAAGCTTCTCTTTTTGCGTTTGTTGAGGCTGCTGATTTTGCCGGCAGGGTGGAGGAGATCGCCCGGTCGGTGGAGTACTTGCAGGTTGTCGCGGCGCAGGCGGTGGAACGGGCCCGGACGGAGGCATTACAGGCCAGTCCGGGGTCCTCGGCGGCTGCGTCGGAGTGGCGGACGGGCTGGACTGAAACTGTGCCGGGGGCTGACGCGGGTTCTCTTTCCGGCGCGGGCTCCGGTACCGGCGCGGGTTCTTTTTCCGGCGGGGGTTCTTTTTCCGGCGCGGGCTCCGGTACCGGCCCGGGCTCTGGTTCCGGCGCGGGCTTTGGTACTAGCGCGGGCTCTGGTACCAGCGCGGGCTCTGGTACCGGCGCGGGCTCCGGTTCCAGCGCGGGCTCTGGTTCCGGCGCGGGTTCTGAGGCGCCGGCAGCCGGGTCCAGGGCCAGTGTTGTGGATGACGGGTACCGGGACGCGGCACAGTTCCTGCGGGCACGGTTGCGGATCGGTATCGGCGAGGCCCGGCGCAGGCTCGCCCTCGCCCCGGACGTCCTCCCCCAACCCGGCATGATTGGCCAGGACATCCCCGCCCGCCGCATGATCCTCGCCGAAGCCCTGGCCTCCGGAGAACTGCCCTCCCGCTCAGCGTCGATCATCAGCAGTGCCCTGGACAACGTCAGGAACCTCACCGACGACGCCACCATCACCCGGATGGAACACGCCCTGACCAAAACCGCGGTAGAGACCGACCCGGACTTCGTCACCACCATGGCCAAACGCTGGACCGAATCCATCGACCAGGACGGCCCAGAACCCTCCGAGGAAGTCCTCCGCCAACACCAAGGCGCGTTCCTACGCCGCCGACGCCGCTACGGCCTGCACCACATCGAAATCTTCGCCACCGCCGAACAATACGAAACCCTCACCACCACCATGAACACCGCCACCAACCCACGCCTGACCACCACGGGCTTCGGCACTGTCATGGGCCCTATGCCGGCACTGATGCCAGCGGCGGCCCGGACCTTGACCGGCGCTCCCGTGCCCAGAAACTCCTGGACGGCCTCACCGGTGCCTGCAGCCTCGCCATGACCACCGGGGAACTACCCTCCAACGGCGGACTCCGACCCCAACTCACCGTCACCATCGACTACAACGAACTTTTCGATCAACTCACCCAACACAACCCGCCCGGCAATGACGCCAGGACAGGCACCGGCACCGCAACATTCCTTGGACCGATCCACCCCAACACCATCCGCAAAATAGCCTGCGACGCCGACATCACCCCCGTCCTGCTCGGCAGCGACTCCCGCGTCCTGGACATCGGCCGCACCACCCGGATCTTCCCACCCCACATCCGCAAAGCCATCACCGCCCGCGACGGCGGCTGCGCCTTCCCCGACTGCACCATGTCCGCACCCTGGTGCGAAGCCCACCACACCACCTACTGGTCCAACGGCGGCACCACTTCGACAGACAACGGCACCCTGCTCTGCAGCCACCACCACCACCTCATCCACAAAGAACAATGGCGCATCAACATGACAACCGGCGTCCCGTAGTTCATCCCCCCACCCCACATCGACCCCCAACAAACACCCCGACGCAACCACCACCACACACCCCACAGAACATAAGGGTTTTGCACGGGATGCGCCGCGACCTTGGGTGAGCGTCAACTTTTGGGGGTCGAATTTTGGGAGGGCCAGCGACGCGATGTTTGCTTTCGGGCCGCTTCCCCGTGCCCGCGACATGCGACCTACGAATGCCACCGAGGAGACCAGCGGGGCGCCGGCGTACAAGATCAACCGCCCGCTGGTAGAAGCCTGCACCGAAGCCGGCGATGCTGGGCACGCGGTGCCTCGGAGTACTGCTCTTTGGCATACCAAGCCAAAAACTCAAGAGAGAAATTTGCAGATATTGCTTGCGTCACACATCGGGACTAAGGCACTCTGGAATACCAAACGCTTAGCTGCAGGCAAGTAGCGGCCAAGCAGTTCGTTCCCCAGGAGTCCAATCATGTGCCTTCACGATCACACCTCAGCACCCAAACCCGAGGGTCAGTTGCCCCGCCGTGGCATCCTCGCCGGAGCTGCAGCATTGGCCGGAATCTCCGTGGCCGGCATTGCCGCGCAGCTGGCTTCAGCGCCGGCTGCCCTCGCCGACAACACGCAGTCGGCTCCAAACTACCCGGGCCGGCCATTGAACACCCAAGCGCTCATCATCGAGGGCGGAACCGTCGTGGACCCAAAAACCGGCGATGCTGTGGCCGATGGAGTGGTAGTGCTCGACGGCGGCAAGGTCGCCGCCGTCGGGTCCCGGGACGAAACGCGGAAGGCTGTTGCCGCAGTCGCGAACCGTGCCCGCAAACTCAATGCTTCGGGGAAATGGGTCCTCCCGGGACTCGTCGATGCCCACGTCCACGCCAACGCTCTGGCCGATGCCCGAGCCCTCCTGCAAGGCGGAGCCACCAGCGTACGCAGCGGTTCGAGCACGTTTTACCAGGACATTGCCCTCGCCGCCCTGCCATCGTGGGCGCCTGGTCTCTCACCGAGGATGACGCCGGCGGGACTGTTTATCTCACCGGATCAAGGGGATTCACTTTTGGCTGATCCGGACTTGGCGCCACTGGCAACTCTCAGTGGTGGCGTGACGGAACCGCAGGACCTCGCGTACCTCACCCGCATCAACCTCAAACGGGGCGCCGAAGTCATCAAAACACGCGCTAATCCGCGGGCTGGCCTTCCTGAACAGGATCCCCGTGAGTTGGTCTACAACGTGGACCAGCTCGGAGCGATCGTCAAGGCCGCCAAGGGAGCCGGTGTCCTCTGCCACGCCTACAGCGCCGAAGGAATCGACGGCGCTGTACGGGCCGGGGTTCGCAGCATTGAGCACGGCGTCTTCATGGCGGAAAAGACCATCCAGGAAATGGCCCGGCGCGGTACCTTCTTCACACCCACCATGGACGCCATTACCAGCATGGCCCGCTCCGCCAACCCCATCCTGGCCGCGCGCGGAACCGAGTACACACCCATTCTTCAGGCCGCAGTGCGGGCAGCCAAGGACGCGGGAGTCACGATCGTGGCCGGCACCGATTCCTTCGGAACGGATGTGACGCCCATTGGCACCGAAGCGCGTTTGCTTGCCGAAGCAGGACTGACACCCCTGGAAGCTTTGCAGGCAGCCACCACCAATGCGGCACGTTTGCTGGGCCGTGGCGAAAATGTTGGTCGCTTGGTCCGCGGCTCCATGGCGGACGTCGTGGTGGTGGATTCAGATCCCCTGACCGATGGTTCGGCCCTGGAAAAGGTCAGCACAGTGATCGCCCAAGGTGTTGTGGTGCGCACCAGCCTTTAGGCCACCGGTGAGGAACTGGCTGAGGAACTGGCTGAGGAACCGGCCGGGGAGCCGGCTGGGCAACCGTCTGCAGCCACGGTAAACCGTTCCTCTACCAACGCCAGTAGCGGCCGGGAGTTCAAGCACAGCAGGTACAGGATTAGGCCGCCCACAAACAGGAGCAACCACACGCTGGTGGAGATCAGCACGAACCCCGCAACAAAGAGGATCCCTACGTTCCCGAGGGCCACCCGTCTCCGGGCTCCAATGCTGTAGATCGACAACCGATAGATGTCCACGCTCCGGAAATCGAAGCGGGCCAGCAACAGCATCGCGTGAACAGCAGCGGTGCCCACCACGAGGCCGAACCCCACCAGCCCGATCCGGGCAGCAACAGTTTGAAGGTTGCTGCCCGGCAGGCTGGTGAGATTCGCGACGACGACTGCAAGGAGGGCTGCGTAGGGCAACCAGACCACTAAGGCCTGGCCAAAGTTGCTCCGGTACGACTTCAAGAAGTCGTGGAACACCCCCGTGTCCGCCCCGGCGATAAGTCGGTTAAAGGCGTAGCAGGAAGCCACCACTGACGGGCCCACCAGCACGAAACCCAACAAGGCGGCAGGACCCACCAGCCCGGACAGCAAGGGCATGAGCACCACCAGCACGTTGGCCAGCACCAGCAATGCCCCGCCCACCATGACCCCGTACACAACCCCGGCCACCCTGAATAAGGGACCGGAACCGAACTGTGCCTCCTTCGCAGCCATCAGGAGAGCTACTTCTTGTCCGCGTAGGCTTTGTATGCCTTATTGGCCAGCTCCACGTATTTGCTCTGGCCCTTGCTGTCGAGCTCCTTGACGTAAGCGTCGAACTCACTGAGGGCACGCTGTCCGGTGATGAACTTGAGGGTGTTTTGTTTGACGTGGTCCTTCAGCGGGGTCAAAGCCAGGGTTGCCTGTTCCCGGTCAATATCGTTGAACGGCACGGGCGGGGGCACGGGGCGCGGCTTCTTGGACTTCATGGCTTCCTGGAACGCCAGCTCCTCCTCATTGAACGTGGAGTGCAACAGTTCCGTGGCGCCACCGTAGGCGAAGTTGCCACCGGAGAAGCCGTACTCCACCCGGAGATCTTTGGTGCCTGCGGGGTTGAGGCCCTGGAAGTTGATGTCGGAGGCGAGCTGACGTTTGCCTCCGGACTTGGTGAATGTGGTTCCCTCCACACCCCACTTGCTGAACTCCTGTCCGGCGTCGCTGTAGAACAACCAGTCGATGTACTGGATCAGTGCCACAAAGCTGTCCTTGTCCTTCACGGAGGAGTTCAGCATGATGCCGTTCTCCAGCCGGGTTCCCCCAATGACGTCACCTTCCGGGCCTCCGGGAACCGTGATCTTGCCGATCTCGAAGTTGCCCTTGCCCAGGGACTGCTCCATGGAGGTGCGGTAGGTAATGACATTCTGGGAGTTGGCGCTGATGACGAACGACTTGCCGGACACAAACTTTTGGATGGCTGAATCGTCGGTCTGGGTGAAGCTTTCGGGGTCCATCAGGCCCTCGGAAACCAGCGAATTGAAGTAGGTCACCAGGTCCTTGAACTTGTCCGAACCGGCGGCGAAGCCGAACTCCTTCTTGTCCTCATCGAACTGCAGGCCGTCCACCAGCCCCCACCCCGCCTGCGTCCCGAAAGCCGCACTGGAGATGTTCAGGACACTGTCGCCCTTGAACCGGTCGGAGTAGGGCACCACGTCAGGGTAGGCCTTCTTCAGCGAGCGCAGGACTTCCCGGAACTCGTCCCACGTTGTGGGCTCCTCGAGGCCTTCCTTTTTCAGCACATCCTTGCGGAAGCACAGGGAGTAGTCGGGCCAGAGTTCCTCGTGGAGGCCCGGGAGGACGTAGTACTTGCCGTCTTCCTGGGTCAGTCCTTCAATCTCGGGCTCGAGCTTCCACTTCTTCACCTTTTCCTGGAAGTGCGGCATCAGGTCAACATAGTCACTGACGGGCAGGACGGCCCCGGCGGAAACGAACGCCGCTTCCTGTCCCGGATAGGTTTTGGCGATGATTTCCGGGGCACTGCCGGAGCTGATGAGCAGGCTGCGCTTTTGCTCGTAGTCGCTGTTGGGCACGATGGTGGGTTCCAGGGTGACGTTGTTGTCACTGGCCATTTTGGTGAACAGCAGCCAGTCCTTCTTGTACGGGTAGGTCGGCTGGTCGGAGAACAGGAACGTGAACGTCAGCGGCACCGTCGCCTTGAACGTGTCACCGACGCCGAAGCTGTCCATCGCACCGTTGCGGGACTTGGAGGTGTCCACCTTTTCGGTGGTCTCGGCGTCGCAACTGGTCAGTATGAGTCCGATGGTGACAACGGATGCGAGTCCAAGAAAATCTCGTCTCCGGAGCTCAGGTTTGTGGATCATTGGATGTCCTTTCATAAGGGTTATTCCTTGACGGAACCGAGCATGACGCCCGAGAAGAAGTACTTCTGCACGAAGGGGTAGACGCAAAGGATGGGGATGACGGTCAGGACGATGGTGACCGATTGGATGTTGGCGGCGATCTGGCCGACGTTCTCCGCTGTTCCGCCGGCTGAGCCCGCTGTGGTGACTCCGGCGATCATGTTGCGCAGGTAAATGGTGACCGGGAAAAGGTCAGGATTGTCGAGGTAGAGGAAGGCTTGGAACCAGGAGTTCCAGTTGGCAACGGCGTAGAACAGGACCATGGTGGCCACGATCGCCTTGCTGAGCGGCAGCACCACCCGGAACAGCACCCCGTATTGCGTGAGGCCGTCAATCGATGCTGCTTCTTCCAGTTCGCGCGGCATGTTCTCGAAGAAGGACTTCATGATGAGCAGGTTGAACACGCTGATGGCGTTCGGCAGCACCACAGCCCAGATGGAGTCCCGCATGCCCAAAGAACTGATGAGCACGTAGTTGGGAATCAGGCCGCCGTTGAAGAACATGGTGAACACGGCCAGGCCAATGAAGACGCTCCTTCCTTTGAGGTCCTTCTTGGCAATGGCGTACGCGAATGCAGTAGTGAGGACCATGGAGATGGCCGTCGCCACCACGGTGTACAGGACGGTGTTGCCGTAGTTGTTCCAGAACGTGGAGTCGGCCAGGATCAGCTTGTACGTCTCCGTATTGAAGCCCATGGGAAACAGGTTGACCTGCCCCGCGTTGATGAAGCCTTCGCTGGAGAACGACTGGGCAATGATGTTCAGGAACGGGTACACGGTCAGGAAGACCACCAGCAGCAGGAACACCAGGTTGAACGCCCGGAAGATGCGCATGGCACGGGAGACTTTCATGTCCTTTATCAGGACCCCTTGGGCTGCGCCGCCCTTGATCGCAGTAGCTGTTTTGTTCACCACAGGCTCGTTCCTGCGAGGCGCTTGGAGATCGCGTTCGCTGAGAGGATCAGCGTGAGGCCGATGACGGATTCGAACATTCCGATTGCGGCCGCGTAGCTGAAGTTGCTGGATTCCAGGCCTACCCGGTACAGGTAGGTGGAGATGACGTCTGAGGTTGCGTAGTTGAGCGGGTTGTAGATGAGGAGGATCTTCTCAAAGCCCACCGCCATGAATGTGCCGATGTTCAGGATCAGCAAGGTGATGATGGTTGGCCTGATGGCCGGGAGGGTCACGTGCCAGGTCTGTTGCCAGCGGTTGGCGCCGTCGATCCTGGCTGCCTCGTACAGGGATTCATCCACCCGTGTCAGCGCTGCAAGATAGAGGATGGCGCCCCAGCCCATGGTTTGCCACACCTCGGAGCTGATGTACATGGGGCGGAACCAGCCCGGATCCTGCGTGAAGTTCACGGTGGTTCCGAACAACGATTCCGCGATCTGGTTGACGGTGCCGGTCATGGAGAAGTTCTGCAGGATCATGCCGGCGATGATCACCACGGACATGAAGTGCGGCAGGTAGGCCACGGTCTGGACGAACTTCTTGAACTTCTGCGATCTCAGCTCGTTGAGCATCAGGGCGAAGATGATGGGCATCGGGAAGCAGAACACCAGGGTCAGTACACCCAGGATGATGGTGTTCTGGAAGGCCTGCCAGAAGCTGGGATCGTTGATGAACAGGGTGATGTATTTGAAACCCACCCACTTCTCGCCGAAGATGCTGCCGCCGGGCTGGAACTGCCGGAAGGCAATCACGTTCCCGGCCATGGGCAGGTACCTGAAGATCAGCAAGTACAGCAGGGGCAGCGCCAGCAACGTGTACAGGCGCCAGTCGCGTTTGAGGGCCAGTTTCCAGCTTCCGGGCTTGTCGCGGCGCTTCTTGCCGGTGCCCGGTTCGGGGCCGGCCACTGCCTTGGGCGGAACATCGAGTCGTAGTGCCATCAGTCCGCCGCCCGTCCCGCAGTTTCGTCCAGGATCAGGACACCGTTGGCAGGGAGCTCAACCAGCCCGCTGACCGCGCGTCCGCTGAGGCGGTCCGTGCCGCCGTCGAGCACGTCCACGCTGGAGGGAGCGTCGTTGTGGTTGAGCACCAGGAGGAAACTTCCGGCGGTGCCTTCAGCTGTGATGCCAGTACGACGCCGGACCTGGACTCCCGCGGGCGTCTTCAGTTCCGGCTCCACCCCGGCCGCCCGGAGTTGGTCCTTGAGGAGCTGGTTCAGCAATCCGTCATCAACACGGGCCGAGACGTACAGTGCGGTGCCGCGTCCAAAGGAGTTAAGGGTGACGGCCGGAGCGCCGGCTAGGCGGCCCGAGGAGTAGCTGGCCAGGACCTCCGCCGATTCAGCGTGCAGGTGCTCGGTCCAGTAACTCGCGGAGGAGGTACCGCCGTCGGGCGTTGAGAGCTTTACTTGCTCATCCGCTCCGGCGAGCGGGTGCATTTCCTCGCTCCACGCGCCCAGGACGTTCCTCAATGCCCCGGGGTAGCCACCCAGCCGGATGGTGTTGTCCTGGTCCACGATGCCCGAAAGATAGGAGACCACCAGCCGTCCGCCGTCGGACACGTAGTTCTCAAACCGGTCGGCGGCGTCATCAGTCAGCAGGTACGACGCCGGCATGATCACCAGGGTGTACCCGGAAAGGTCGCTGTTGGCGTTGACGAAATCAACGGTGATGTTGGCATCGAACAGTGGCCGATAGAAGCGCAGCACTTCCTCCGCGTAGTTCAGGTCCGATCTCGGTGAGTTGCCGAGCTCCAAGGCCCACCAGCAATCCCAATCGAACACGATGCCCACCTTGGCAGTGGACCTGGTGCCCGTCAGATCTCCGAGGGACTTCAGTTCTTGGCCGAGCTCGCAGACTTCCCGGAAAATCCGGGTGTTGGGTCCGGCATGGTTCACCATGGCCGAGTGGTAACGCTCCGTGCCGCCCTTGGCCTGGCGCCATTGGAAGAACAGGATGGAATCAGCGCCCTGGGCTATGGCCTGGTATGAGCCGAGGCGCATCTTGCCCGGAAGCTTGGAGACGTTGACGGACCACTGGCTGACCGCGCCGGTAGCTTGCTCCATCACCATCCACGGCTGGCCGTGACGGAGTGAACGCATGAGATCGAAGTTCAGCGCCGCCGCAATGTGCGCGTCTTCCTCCCGCGGGTCCGGGTAAATGTCCAGCGCTGCTGCGTCTTCCTCGGCCGCCCACGCCCAGTAGTCGTTGGTCTTGTAAAAGCGCATGAAGTTGGTGACGATCGGCAGGTCAGGGCTGTGCCGGCGGAGGACATCCCGCTCGGCCTTGAAATGCTCCAGCATGCTGTCCGAGGTGAAGCGGTGGAAGTCCAGGCGTCGTGACGGGTTGGACCAAGTGCGGGGTTGGGCAGGGACGCGGACCTGGTTCCAGTCGGTGTAGATCTGGCCCCAGACCGTAGTGCTCCAGGCCTGGTTGAGCTCATCCAACGACGAATACTTCTGCTGGAGCCACTCGCGGAACGCTTTCTCCGCCCACGGACCGTAGGACACAGGCCCGTATTCGTTGCCGACGTGCCACATCCGCAGCGCAGGATGGCTGGCGTAGCGCTCGGCCATCTTCTCCGCCAGCGCCAATGACTTGGCCCGGTATACCGGGTGGGAGACGTCAAAGTGCTGCCTGGATCCGAATCCGAAGATACTGCCGTCCGGCCGCTCCGGCATGATGTCCGGGTGCTGCTCCACCAACCAGGCCGGCGGTACGGCGTCCGGTGTTGCCAGATCCACGCCGATGCCGTGAGAGTGCATGAGGTCCATGACGTCATCCAGCCAGCCGAAATCAAAAACGTCGTCGCTGGTTTCCAGCCGGCTCCACGAGAAGACCGCCAAGGTCACCAGGTTTACCCCGGCCTGTTGCATGAGCTTGGCGTCCTCGAGCCACACTTCGCGGGGCCATTGCTCGGGGTTGTAATCCCCGCCGTAGGCTATCCCGCCTATTCGTTGGTGCAGTTGCCGCAGCCGCACCTCGGCTGTCCGCAAGTCCTCAGGGTGGATGGTCATCATTGTCCTTCACTCGGCCTTCGTCGCCCTGAACAACAGTGCGACGCACATCACACAGAGAAACTATCGTAAAGTTTACGCAATAACAACAGGTGAGTATCGGAAACCCGCGAGTAACCTGGAGACACGAAAAATAAGGTGTGGCCACGGGATTGACGGGGTTTCGGGCCGTTGGATCGCAGTAACGACGGGTGGAAATGAACCTGAATTCAGTTAAGTTTCCGACTCTTCATGGAAACTATCGGAGCCGCGCTGGGTCGTAGCCGCGCATCTCAGGTGGGGTGCTACGTTGCCGGGCAAGCTACGTTGCCGGGCGCATGCCGAGTTCGCGGGAAGCCTTCGGAATCACTGGGACAGGAACGGCGATCTCACACGCTTCCCACGATCTCGCCGAGCCACCCCCGCACGCTTCCCACGATCTCGCCGCGCCATCCCGCACGCTTCCCACGCACAAGGCCCACGTCCGTGAACCCGTTGACACGTGACCAAAAGGTCACCTATTCTGACTCCATGGACACCGTGTTCAAGGCCTTGGCAGACCCCACCCGCAGGGAATTGCTGGATGAACTGTTCCGCGAGGACGGCCAGTCTGCCTCCGCTTTGGGAGCCCGGTTCGAGATGACCCGTTTCGGCATCGCCAAGCACCTCAAGCTGCTCGAGGATGCAGGGTTGGTGGTCACCCGCCGTCGGGGGCGCGAAAAGCTGCACTTCCTGAACCCGGTACCCATCCGCCTCATCCACGACCGCTGGGTGAGTAAATACTCAGAACCATGGGCCGCTGCCCTCAGCGACCTCAAATCCAGATTGGAAAGTCCCATGGAAAAGATCTTCGAGATTTACATCAAGACCACCCCGGAGCGGCTCTGGGAAGCCATCACCAATAGCGAGATCCGCAGCAAGTACCAGTTTGGGAACACGCTGAGCTCGGATTGGACGCCGGGCAGTCGCTTCGAAATGCGCAACCCCAAGGCCGATGCTCCGCTGGGCGAGGGCGAGAACATCGAGGTTGATCCCCCACGCCGGCTCGTCCAAACCATGCGGGCACTCTGGGGCGATGACGTGAAGGCCGAGGGTACGTCGCGCGTCACTTGGGAGATCGAAGCTGTGGGCGACTCCTGCCACCTGACCGTCACGCATGATCAGCTCCGCGAAGGCGCAAACGACCAACTCTACGGCGGCTGGCCCATGATCCTCTCCGGCCTCAAGACCTGGCTGGAAACCGGCGAAACCCTCACCACCCCCGGCTCGCTAATGTACGCGTAGGCAGCCTGGATACCAGCCGCTGAAAGGCGAACGACGACGGCGGTCCGCTGCCGCCGTCGTCGTCCTCCTCACTCTTCCGCCAGTCAGGCGACGGGTTCCACTGCCCTTATTGCTTCAGATTCCGTAAGCCAGGCCGCCTGCAAGGTTCCCAACAAATGAGGCGCGAAGTCCTCGCCGATTTCCAGGACCACGCGGCAACGCGCGCCACGCTGATCCGGGTACCCGGCATAGAGTCCCCGGAGATCGCACACTGTCTGGCCGCGGCCCGGTCCGTTGGTGGTGTCCACCTGGACGCGGACGGTTGGCGCAACTGTGAGTTCAACTCCCTGGACGGCGATGGCCGCAGCAAGGGGATCGTGCATGGCAGAGCACGCCCGGCCGAAAATATCGACGTAGAAGCCGAAGTAATAGCCCAGCATTTCACCCAGTGCCTGCGAGACCGGGTGCTCGGTGGCGAGCAGTTCCTGGCGGTGGTTTTCCTCCAGCACGTTGGTCATGGTGACATCCAGGGGTACCAGCGTCACGTTCCAGTCCGCAGCCAGGACCTCGGCGGCAGCCTCGGGGTCGTTGGCAATGTTGGCCTCGGCAACCGGCGTGATGTTTCCGGGAGCCAGCGCCGCCCCACCCATGATGGTGACCTCGGCGATCAGTTCAGGAAGCCTGGGTTCCAACCGCAAGGCTTCGGCTATGTTGGTCAGCGGGCCGATGGCCACGAGGCGCAACTCCCCCGCATACCGGTGCGCCAACTGGACCAACAGTTCCGCCGCAGTGGCCGTGACGGGTTCGCGGTGGGAGGGAACGAGGTCCACCCCGCCGATGCCGTTGTCACCGTGGACGTGCGGGGCGCCGCCGTGGAAAGTACCAACCTGGGGATCGTGCGCACCGATCGCCACCGGAATGTCCGGGTGGCCGGCCAGGTTCAGCAAGTCCAGGGTGTTCCGGGCGCCACCGGCAGCACTGACGTTGCCGCTCACTGTGCCGATGCCCACGAGGTCAGCCCGCGGGGAAGCCAGGAGGTAGGCCAGGGCGAGGGCGTCGTCTATGCCGGTATCGCAGTCGAGGAAGAAGGGTGCGGACTGGGTCATGGTGGTCTCTCGTTTCAGGTGTAGCTGACTGCTTGGTGTGCGGAGTGGTGTGTGGGGCGCGTGGGGCGTGCGGAGTGGCATGTGGGGCGCGCCAAGCGCCTAAGCCTGGTGCCGGCGTCGTGCGTTAGATCTTTTCGCCCTTGGGTGCCGCGATGAAGAGGCTGACGACGAAGGCAAGTGCCGTGATGGACACCGAAATCCAGAGGGCTGTGGAGTATCCGGCAGCGGTGCCCTGGCCCGCGAAGGGAGCCACGATCACGACGCCGAGACTCGCCCCGATTCCGAACGAGGCCCCGTTGATTCCCGGCAATGCTGCGGGCGCTTCCTTGGGCGAGAGCAGCACGGACAGGCCGTTGATGGCGGTGAGGAAGAAGCCGTTGTAGAAGATGCCCAGGGCGGCGATGGCTATGAGGACAGCCACCTGGTTGTGCGAGAACAGTGCAGCGACGATTGCGCAGGCAAGGCTGGTGGCGGTGCCGACGCGGACGGTCTTGATCCAGCCGCGGCGGTCGGCGATCCAGCCGGCCAGCGGTGCGGCGAAGACGCCGATGAGTGCTGCAGGTGTGAGGAACAGCAGGGCGGCAACAGATGCGGAAAGGCCAAAGCCGTTCGCCTTGTCCTGGCTCAGGAGCACCACGGTGAAGTTGATGATGGCGAAGATTCCGGCGAGTGTCAGCACGGTAGTGGCAATGACCGGCCAAACCTGGCGGGAGCGAAGATGGTGGACGGCAACCAGCGGCGTTTCGCGCTTCTTCTCGATGAGCCAGAAGGCGGTGAAGGAAGCGATGCTGCCCGCGAGCAGGCCTAGTGCTGCAGGTGAGGTCCAGCCGGCCGAGGAGCCCGTGGACACGAAGTAGGTGATGAAGACCAGGAACACCGACAGCGAGCCTGCGCCCCACCAGTCCATCCGGCCGGGAGCGACAGCGGATTTTCCGCCGGGAACCACTTTGATGACGCACACGACGGCGATCGCGGCCAGGACCAGGACGGCAACAAAGATCGACTGGAAGCCCAGGGTCTCGGCCATGAGCCCGCCGAAGTAGCCGTCCACCCCGCCAACGCCGCCGTTGATGGCCGCGATGATGCCGATGGACGTACCAAAGAGCCGGGCGGGCAGGTACTCGTTGAGAACAATGTAAGAGAGCGCAAAGATGGCGCTGGAGACGCCCTGCATAAAGCGGCCCGCGACCAGCAATGGCAAGGTGGGTGCGAAGATGCACAGCACGGTTCCCGCGCCCATGATGGCCAGGACCAGGAGGAGTGCGTTGCGGCGTCCGATGAAGTCGCTCCACCGTCCGATCACAGGGCCGGCGATGGCGCCGGCCAGGAAGAACATTGACTGCACTTGGGCCACCGCTTCCGGAGTTTCTCCGAAGAAGGAACCGATGTGGGGCAGCGCGGGGGTGATCATGCTGGCATTGAGCTGGAAGGCCAGCACTGCCAGGACCAGCGTAGTGATCAGCAGCGCGGCGGCTTTGCCGTGGAAGCGACCTTCGTCCGACTTCGAGGCTGGTGTTTCCGTTGCTGACAGGGCCTGCGGGTCTGCAGCAAGCGCGTCTGCCGTCTGCGAATCTTCAGCTTGGGGTCCTGCCGCGGTGGGGATGTTCACATCAAACTCCTTTGTCCGAGGGCGCGGGGCGGCGCCACGAGATGTGAGTTGTTATACAAGCATGTATTACGAGCTTGTGCAACCTATCACAGTCATCCGGTACAGTGTCCGTAACCCATCTCAAGTGAGGCACCCTTGACCGACAACGCCGTCCAGTTCCTGTCACGACCCATCGCCGCCCAGCCCGGGCAGCCTTTGCGCGTAGCAGCCTACTCGCGCATCGCCGAAGCCATCCGGACCAAAGTCCTGCCGCCGGGATCCCTGCTCCCCACAGAGACGGAACTGGGCTCCATGATGGACGTCAGCCGAACCGTGATCCGGGAAGCGCTGATGCTGCTCGAAGAAGACGGCCTCACCCGGGCACGACGCGGAGTGGGCCGCTTTGTTGCCGACTCCCTCCCCCGGATCGGCATTGAACACATCCGCCCGTTCGATCAACTCCTTGGCGGAACCGAGCAAGACATCCAGGTCAAACGGGTAGCGGCCATCAAACAACCGGCGTCGGAATTCGTGGCACCAGGCATTGGCGTCCAGCCCGACGAGGACGTGTGGTTCTGGGAAAGCGTGCTCATCCGCAACGGCGAACCCGTTGCCCACCTGCAGGAAAACGTGGCCCAAGGCATACCGGAAGCCGAAGCCCTCGCCGAGGCCGCAGAAGCTCCCACACTCTCCGCCTCAACGCTGCTGGAAGTCCTCAGCGGCCTCCCGGGCGCAGCCCTTGGCCCCGGCGAATGCCAGATCAGCCTCAGCACCGCCGGACCCAGCCGTGCAAAGTTGCTGGGACTGCGACCGTCCGACCCCGTGCTGGTCCTCACCCAATACGTCCGCCGCAACGGCAATGCGTTCTACCTCGCCAAATGCCTGGTGGCTGCCAAAGCCGGCCACCTCTCCGTCATCCAATCCTCCTGATTTCCCTCCCCGAACTTCCGTAAAGGACCTTCCATGAGCACGTCCCTTCAGTCTGCCGCGCCCTCGTCCCTGACCGTCGTGGGCAGCATCAACCTCGACATCACCGCCACAGCCACCCGGCTCCCCTCCCCCGGTGAAACAGTGGGCGGCGGTGTTCTCCGCCAACAGCCCGGCGGAAAAGGCGCCAACCAAGCCGTGGCCGCGGCCCGGCTTGCAGGTTCCTCCCGCATGGTGGGGGCTGTAGGCCAGGACGACGCCGGGCTCGGCCTCATCAGCGCGATGGCGGGTGCCGGCGTCGACGTCCAGGACATTGCCCGGGTTGACGCGGCAACTGGCACTGCGCTGGTACTGGTGGACAGCGAGGGGGAGAACCAAATTATGGTGTGCCCCGGCGCCAACGCGACGGTGAGCGTGGAGGGTGTCTTGTTCGCCGACAACGAGGCCGTCCTCTGCCAGCTCGAAGTGGACCAGGACGTGGTGCTCGAAACTGCCCGCCGCACATCGGGTTTCTTTGCCCTGAACGCCGCCCCTGCCGCACCGCTCATTCCCGGACTTCTGGAGCTCTGTGACCTGGTGATTGTGAACGAGACGGAGTATGAGCTGATCCCCGCCCTTCGCGACGCTCCGCTGGTTGCCGTGACTTACGGTGGCGACGGTTCGGCCATCTTTGTCGACGGCGAACGGGTCGCCGAGGCTCCGGCCCTGCGGGTGAACGACATTGCCAACACCATCGGAGCCGGGGACGCCTTCTGTGCCGCGCTGGTCCTGGCACTGACGTCCGGTCTTGAGTACACACACGCCCTCGCTGCAGCCAATGCAGTTGGTGCCGACGCCGTCAGGGACAGCGCCTCGCAGCCTGCCCTGAAGCCGCTGGAGCATTACATCGAGGCGACAAGTTCTGTTGGCCGGCCGGCCTGAGGGGATCCAAAACCTGCGTGCTACGATTGCTACGGAGGCAAAACATGACAACTATTCCGCACCGGGAGCTACGCAACCAGAGCAGTAAGATTCTGGAACGGGTCAAGAATGGGGAAGTCATTGACGTCACCAACAATGGCGAGGTGACGGCTACCCTTATTCCTCCATCAGCTTCGCCTTTTGAGCGGCTGCTCCAAGCAGGCAGCGTCCGGCCCGCCAGTGAGTCGCCTGTGGACTTCACTCTTCTGCCTCGCATCAGCAGCGACATGACCACAGCCGAGATCCTGGCCGATCTGCGTGGCGATCGGTGATCGCCTACGTCGACACTTCGGCCGCCATGAAGTTGGTGGTCAATGAACGCGAGTCCTCGGCCGCTGCCGCTTACTTGGTAGAGGTAGCAGCCTCCGGAGGCCACCTGGTAGCCTCCATGCTCCTCTACACAGAGCTTCACTGCGCGGCCCGTCGCAGGAACATGCCGTTCGACGTTGTCAATGCCGTTTTGGCTGGCATCAATCTGGTGGACGTAACCCGATCAGATCTCATGTATGCAGCTGCCCTTCCGGGACAACTTCCCAGCGCGGATGCCATTCATTTGTCGACAGCCATTCGGCTCCAGACCGACACGTTGGTTGCTTATGACCATGAATTGCTTCTGGCCGCTACAGAGTCAGGCCTGACCACCACGTCGCCGGGGCGTAGCAGCGACTGACCCGCTAGTCGACAATCCGGAAGTCGCTGAACTCCCCTGTTGTTTCGGAGAGCTCAACGTCAACATTCTCCACGCGGCCGGGCGCGCGGGTGGAGTGGAGCCATTTCACTATGCGGTCCACGTCCGCGGCATTGCCCTCGGCCACCAACTCCACGGAGCCGTCAAGGCTGTTCCGGACCGTGCCCCTCAGCCCCAGCTCGTCCGCTTTCCGGGCAGTCCAATAGCGGAAACCCACGCCTTGAACAACGCCGGTAATGCGGGCAGTGACGCGCTGGGCTTCGTCAGTCATGGAACCACTTTAACCAGACCCGCCCTTGTCCGTCCCGCTCACCGTTCAACGGCTCGCAGGGCGAACAAGGGCAGGTTTCGAACCGGCAAAGGAACTTAGCTGACTACGATGTCCCGTGTGGCGTGGCTGTACGTGATGGTGACGGGGCCGCCGTCGTGGTTCAACTCGTGGTTGGCGCCATCACGGGCACCGAACGCACCGTAGTTCTCATCCCACGAACGGTTCAGCGCGATCTTGTACGTGTAAAAACCTGCAGGAAGTTCAGCAGTGATGGTCCACACCTGAACCAGCGGGTTGAACTCCATCTGCGCTTCGTCGTACTGCGGCGCCCAATCTTCGGGAGCACCCAGGATCTTGTTGAAGTCCCCGGCCACCGCCACCGCATCCGGCTGCGGCAAGGTTTCGACGGCGGGACTCGCCGCTGCCTTGGCCGGCGCCTTACGCGTGGTTTTCTTCGGTGCCGCAGCCTTCTCCGCGGGCGCAGCCTTGGCTGTAGCGGCCCTGGCCTTGGGCGCGGACACCTTTGCTGCTGCAACCTTTGGTTCCGCGACGTCGGTTGCGGCGACCGCGGGATCGGTCGCCTTTTTGGCTGCAGCCCGCTTGGTAGCTGCCTTCTTCGCCGCAGGCTTCACCGGCGGGGCCGTCGGAACGGCCACATCGGCTGGAACCGGCGTTCCGGCGTCGAGCGCTGCTCCGAAAGCTGCCGCATCCGGGAAGGCCACGGTGGCACGCAAGCCGTCCTCCGGAATGGTCCAGCCCGAACGGCCCTTGACCAGCCAGCCGGCCTTGACCAGCTTGGCCGATGCCGACGTCAGGGTCTTGTGCCCACGCGGGATGCCGCCACTGAGCAGTTCGGCCTCGTGTTCATTGAAAGGTACGCGGACGATCGCTTCGGCCAGGACTTCGCCGGCGTTGAGGGTTGTCTCGGACCACACGCTTTCGGCGAGGATGTCCAGTACGGCCTTCAGACGAAGGTTGGTGTTCTCGGCGGTGTTTGCGCCCATGCTTCTCCTTCAACGGGTGAATACTCTCTTTGCAGTTTGCCAATGAATTGTTAATTCCCGCGACTGCAGAAGGTAAACACCGTGTGTCGTGACCGAGTGTGACATTCGGGACACGGCAAGTGATGTACAGGTCTCAGCTGGCGGCTTTCAGGCGGGCGTCACGGAGGACTTGACCCACTCGGTGACCTCATCCAGCAGCACCGCTTTGCGGGCATCACTGGCGAACGAGGAACGGATGGAGTTGGCAGCCAACGTGGCCTGCTCCGGCACGGAGAATTCCAGGACCTTGACCAACTGCTTATAGTTGTCGTCCATATAACCACCGAAGTAGGCGGGATCGTCCGAGTTCACGCAGACGTTCAAGCCGATGGCGAGCATCTCAGGCAGCGGGTGGTCGGCCAGTTTGTCCACGGCGCGGAGCCTCACGTTGGACAGGGGACACACAGTCAGCGGGACTTGCTCGGCAACCAGCCGCTGCACCACGTCGGTGTCCTCCATGCAGCGGATACCGTGATCGATCCGCTCGACGTGAAGCACGTCCAACGCCTCGGTGATGTAACTGGCGGGGCCTTCTTCGCCCGCATGGGCGATCCTGCGCAGTCCGGCCTCGCCGGCGCGCTGGTACAGGCGCTCAAACTTCGACGGCGGATTACCCACCTCAGCGGAGTCCAGCCCGATGCCCGCGATCGGTGCGTGCATGGCAATAAGTTGGTCCAATACCTCCAAGGCTGAGTCCTCGGACATGTCCCGCAGGAACGCTGCGATGAGGAGGGTCGAGACGCCGAAGTCTTCCTCTGAAGTGGCCAGGGCGTTGGCCACGCCGTTGACGCAGGTCTCCAGCGCCACACCCCGGGAGACGTGGGCCTGGGGGTCCATCATGATTTCCGCGTGGCGCACTCCCCCGGCGGCAGCCCGCTTCAGGTAGGCACGCGTCATGTCCGTGAAATCCTGCTCCGTCTGCAGCACAGCCATGTTGGCGTAATACAGGTCCAGGAAGGATTGCAGGTCCGTGAATTCATACTTTTCCCGGAGTTCGGCGATGTCTTGGTACGGCAGCTCGATGCCGTTACGTTCAGCCAGGGCAAAGATCAGCTCTGGCTCGAGAGTCCCTTCGATGTGCAGGTGCAGTTCGGCAACCGGGGGCGCCGTGGTGACAGTTTTCTCGTCAAAAGTTTCCACCCTGCAACTCTAGGCCCCAACAATGGCACGTGTCCCGGAGCACTCAACTTGGTTCTCGCGCCCGGCACCCTCAAACTGAAAGGATGCAGACTTTCCTCCCCTTCGCCGATTTCCGTGAGAGTGCCAAAGCCCTCGACACTTCAAGGCTCGGCAAGCAGCGCGTCGAAGCACTCCAAGTCCTCCGCGCATTGGTGATCCCGGAGTACGGTTGGCAGTCCCACCCCGCCGTGCGCATGTGGATGGGCCACGTCCCGGCACTCACCATGTACGGCCTGGCCATGGCCGACGAATGGATGGAACGCGGCCACCCGGACAACACGCGCGCGAACATCGCGGAGTTCGCCCCGCAGGCAGCCCACCCGGACTATGCCTCCCGGATCGTCATGCCGCCGTGGCTCGGTCACGAGGACCTGCACCTCAGCCACCGCTCCAAGCTGCTCAGCAAGGATCCCAAGCACTACGCACAGATTTTTCCCGGCACCGAGGAAAAACTGGAATATGTGTGGCCTGAGCCCAAGCACGAGTTCCACCCGGTGGACCCTGAAGAGGATCGCCTCCTGATCCTGCGCTCCAACGTCGAAGACCTCCGCCCGGAGCAGCTCACCACCGTCAGCATGCCGCCGCACGGCAAGGCCAAGGCAGCCCCCGCGGACCCCGACGAATACCAGTTTGTGTACGCCGAGGAGAAATCCCGCCGCCAAGTGGGCGGTCCCAAGAAGCGTCCGGTGGCGCCCCGCGAGAAGAAGCCCACACGGAAGCGCCAGGCACAGGAACAGGCCTTCAACACCTTGCCCGGCAAGACAGAGCTGGCCGTTCCGTTCGACGGCGGACAAACGTTCGCTGTCGGCCTGATCCAGGGCCGGCCCATCACGGTGGACGGCCGCTTTGCCCGTAACTTCGAGGTCACCAACGTGATCAAGCGCTCGGACTTCGACTACCCCGCGCTCCTGCAGGATCCCCGGGTGTTCTTCCCGGTCCCGGCGCCTGCGCTGTAGCTTGGAACCCGGCCTTGTTCGCCTGTCACACCGTAGTGCGGCCTGACAGGGGAACAAGGCCAGGATTCGACGGCGGTAGCCCGCACCTAGGCAGGGAGTTTCATGGATTTCCAGCACATCATTGAAGAAGTCGGCCGGTACATGGACTTTGCCGGAGTGGCAGTCATGGTGGTCGGAGCCTTGGTTTCGGTTCCAATCGCCCTTCGCGGGTACCAGCCCAAACGGGCCCGTGGCTTGGCTCCCTTCTCTCCGTACCGCTCCTACCGGCAACTGCTGGGCAGGTCCATACTGCTGGGCCTGGAGCTCTTGGTGGCCGCCGACATCATCCGCACCGTCGCTGTCACTCCCACCTTCGAGAGCGTCGGAGTCCTGGCCATCATTGTGCTCATCCGGACCTTCCTGAGCTTCTCCCTCGAGCTGGAAATCACCGGCCGCTGGCCATGGCAGAAGGAAAAGGAAGCATGACCCGGCCGTGGATCCCGGACATTCTTGGTGACGGCTTTGAGCAACAAACGCTGGAGCTCGACGACGGTGCTGTCGCCACCTTGGTCAGGTACCTCGGCGCTGGCACTCAGGAGTTGGGCGACGACGCCCCGTGGCTGGACGCTGCAGACGGGCCTGGCTTCGACGCCGATGTCCTCTACGTCCACGGCTGGTCCGACTACTTCTTCCAACGCCACGTGGCCGAATTCTGGCACCGGGCCGGTGCACGCTTCTACGCCCTGGACCTGCACAACTACGGGCGCAGCCTGAGCCCGGGGCTCGTCCCGGGCTTCGTCACCAGCCTTAGCGATTACGACGCCGACATCGAAGCTGCTCTCTCAGCCATGGGCCGCTCCGGTGTTCCCGGCGAGGATCGGCCGCTCATTCTGCTGGGCCACTCCACCGGCGGACTCACGCTCAGCCTGTGGGCTGCCCGCCATCCTGGAACAGCGTCGGCCTTGATCCTCAACAGCCCCTGGTTGGAATTCCAGGCGACCGAGCTCGGCCGGCGCGCGATCGCTCCCCTGGTGGGGCTGCACGCCCGTCTCCACCCCTTGGCGCCACTGCCTCCTGTAGATCCGGGCATCTATACCCGCGCTGTGTCTGCCACCCTCGACGGCGAATGGGACTACAACCTCGAGTGGCGGCCGGACCGGGGCTTCCCCATCACGCCGGCGTTCCTCGACGCCGTCTTCCGCGGCCAAGCCACCGTCGCGGCAGGCTTGGGGATCGACGTCCCAGTGCTCGTGCTTCTCTCGGACAAGAGCTACCTGCAGCCCAAGTGGTCCGCTGATGCACTCACCGCCGACGTCGCCCTCAACGTGGACGCCGTGGCCCACCGTTCACTGTCCTTGGCGGACACCGTCATCATC
Source organism: Arthrobacter sp. R3-55 (assembly GCF_054161505.1). Taxonomy (NCBI): domain Bacteria; kingdom Bacillati; phylum Actinomycetota; class Actinomycetes; order Micrococcales; family Micrococcaceae; genus Arthrobacter; species Arthrobacter sp. R3-55. The sequence goes on from NZ_CP096423.1 coordinate 3,603,815, forward strand.
AGCCGGCTTCCGAACGCCTTCCACGACATCTTCCTGTCACCCGAACCCATCCGAAGGGAGGCCTTCGCACGGATCGGGCGCTGGCTTCCCATGGCTTTGCAACCTTCGGATGCAGTGTTGTGGGAAGCCAGGACCGCGGGTTTGTAGCCACGCGCGCCGGACGAACCCGCCCTTGTTCGCCCGACTCACCGTAGTGCGGCCTGTCAGGCGAACAAGGCGGGGATTCGTGGCCTGCGCGGCCGCAGTAATTTCCCGAGTCCGGCGCTACTTCCCGAGTCCGGCCCGGCGGAGAGCTTCTGCCATGGCAGTGTTCGCGGGTTCCGGGGACTGCTGGGGCCTTCCTTGCCGCGAGCCGCCCTGCCCGCGATCACTCTGTCCCTGCCGCGTCGCCCCCTGACCGGACTGGCCACCACCGCGCTGACCGGGCTGGCCCCCACGTTGCCCGGGCTGACCACCGCGCTGGCCCGGCTGACCCCCACGTTGCCCGGGCTGACCACCGCGCTGGCCCGGCTGGCCCCCACGTTGCCCGCCCGAAGTCCTGCCACCCGAAGCGCCCTCGCCCGAAGCACGCCCGCCCGGGCCGCGTCCGCCTGCAGTGCCGGGTTCGTCGTCGAGCCTCAAAGTCAGGGAGATCCGCTTCCGTTCGGGGTCGGCCTCCAGGACCTTGACCCGGACCACTTGGCCGGATTTCACGATTTCGCGGGGATCGGAAACGAACTTGTTGGACAGGGCGGACACGTGGACCAGGCCGTCCTGATGCACTCCCACGTCCACGAACGCGCCGAACGCTGCCACGTTGGTGACTGTCCCCTCAAGGATCATGCCGGGCCTGAGGTCGGAGATCTTCTCGATGCCCTCAGAGAACGATGCCGCCTTGAAAGCAGGACGGGGATCGCGCCCCGGCTTTTCCAGTTCGGACATGATGTCCTTGACGGTGGGCAGGCCGAAGGTGCCGTCCACAAAGGCCTGCGGATCCAGGGAAGTAGCGGGACCGCCGCCGGCCGCTACCAGGATCTTGCGGGCCACGGAGTATGCCTCGGGGTGCACGCTGGAGGCGTCCAACGGCTCCGCTCCCCCGGTAATGCGGAGGAAGCCGGCGCACTGTTCGAACGCTTTGGCGCCTAGCCTGGGCACTTTCTTGAGGTCACTGCGCTTGGCGAACGGCCCGTTCTCGTTCCGATACGCCACAATGTTTTCGCTCAGCAAAGGCCCCACACCGGCAACCCGGCTTAGCAACGCCGGAGACGCTGTGTTGACGTCCACGCCCACGGCGTTCACGCAGTCCTCCACCACGGCATCCAGAGAACGGTCCAGCTTCGCTGCAGTGACGTCGTGCTGGTACTGACCCACGCCGATGGACTTTGGCTCGATCTTGACCAGTTCGGCCAAGGGGTCCTGGAGACGCCGGGCAATGGACACTGCTCCTCGCAAGGAGACGTCCATCCCCGGGAGTTCAGAAGCCGCCAGGGCAGAGGCCGAATACACGGACGCTCCGGCTTCGGACACCACCAGCTTCTGGACTCCCTTGGAACCGGCAGCTTCGAGGGATTTGATGAGCTCGGTGGCCAGCTTGTCCGTTTCGCGTGAGGCTGTTCCGTTGCCGATCGCCACCAGTTCCACGTTGTACTGCTTGGCGAGCCGGCCCAGTGTGGCCAGGGCTTCGTCCCACTTTTTAGCCGGCGCGTGCGGGTAGATGGTGTCCGTGGTGACCACTTTGCCTGTGCCGTCCACCACGGCCACTTTCACGCCGGTCCGGAGTCCGGGGTCCAGGCCCAGCGTGGCCCGGTTGCCGGCAGGTGCGGCCAGCAGGACATCGCGCAGGTTGGCGGCAAAGACCCGAACCGCTTCATCTTCGGCGTCGGCAAACATGCGTCCGCGAAGGTCGGTGGTCAGCCGGTCCAGGATACGGCCCCGCCAGGCGAGCTGCGCGGTTTGCATCAGCCACGTATCAGCGGGCCGCCCTTGTTGGGAGACGCCGAGGCACTTGGCCACAGCGTTTTCGTACTTACCGCGGGCGGCGGCCAGGGCGTCGTCGTCGGCGGGGTCTGATTCGGCGAGGTCCAGCTCAAGGACACCGTCCTTTTCACCACGCAACAGCGCCAGCACTCGGTGAGACGGCATTCCGGCGGGCACTTGCGTGAATTCGAAGTAGTCCTTGAACTTCTGGCCCTCAGCCTCCATGCCCTTCTTGACCCGCGACACCATGCGGCCCTGCTTCCAGAGCCGTTCGCGCAGGTCCTCGGCGAGGTCGGCGTCCTGCCCGACGCGCTCCACCAGGATGGCGCGGGCTCCTGCGAGCGCCGCTGCGGCGTCGTCGATGAAGTGCTCGGCGTTCAGGTACTTGGCGGCCTCAGTGGTGGGGTCCAGTTGCGGGTTGGCCAGCAGGACATCGGCCAACGGCTCCAGCCCGGCTTCCCGGGCGATCTGGGCTTTGGTACGGCGCTTGGATTTGAAGGGGAGGTAGATGTCCTCCAGGCGCGCCTTGGTATCGGCCCCGACGACGGCGGCTTCCAGTTCCGGGGTCAGCTTGCCTTGGGCGGCAATTGCCTCCAGGACAGCCTTGCGCCGTTCCTCGAGCTCACGCAGGTATCTGAGCCGTTCCTCGAGGTCGCGCAGCTGGGTGTCATCGAGCGTCCCGGTGACTTCCTTGCGGTAGCGGGCGATGAAGGGGACGGTGGATCCGGCGTCGAGCAGTTCCACCGCGGCTTTGACTTGCCAGGCCTTGACGCCGAGTTCGGCGGCGATCTGGGCATGGATGGCGGAGTCGACGGACTGGTGTTGGAGATTTGAAGTCACCATGACAGTTTGCCTCACCCGGCCGACAGTTTCCGAAGGCAGGTACCACGGAGGCCTATCCCGCGGGCGCTGTTAGTGCTGTAGTTGGAGCATGCAGGAACTGCTCATCATCCTTCAGGACGGGTTTGATTCCGACGACGTGACCGTGACCGTCAACGGCAAGGAAGCCGCGTCCGAGCGTGGCATCTCCACCAAGATGCTTCTGGGGATGGCCGATGAAGTCACCGTGGAACTGCCCGCGAAGGGCGCCACTGTAGGGGTGGAAGTAAGGAGCCGGAAACTTAGCGCAACGAGGAAGCTCGTGGGAAAACCGAAGAGCCTGATCGTCTCCATCGAAGAAGGCGAACTCGTCATGCGTGAAGGAACGGGCCGCGAGGCCTTCCTCTAAAGGAGGGCCTCGCGGCGGCTGGATTGGGTGCTCGTCCTCAGTGGGACATGCGCTCCTTGGCGGAGATGTGCTCCACCATTTCGCCGAGGCGCTGTTCGGCATAGTGGTTGCGGGCAATATCGCCTTGGCTGATGATGCCTACCAGCTTGTGATCGCTGATGACGGGCAGGCGGCGTACTTGACGCTCCTCCATCATGGTGACGGCCTCGTCCACGGAGGCATCGGCGTCCACCCAGTACGGCTTGCCGGTGGCGAGCTCGCGGGCAAGGACTTCGCGGGCATCCTTGCCTTCGGCCAAACACTTGACCACGATGTCGCGGTCGGTGATGAAGCCGGTGAGCTTGCCGTCGCTGCCGCAGATGGGAAGTGAACCGCAGTCCAGATCCCTCATCAGCATGGCGGCTTCCTGGAGAGTTTTATCCTCCGCGATGCACTGCGCATCCGTGGTCATGAATTCACGTACGGCACTCATGGGTCCTCCTTCATCGATTGGGGTGATCGACGCGGGGCCTTCGGCACGAGTCCTTCGGCTCCGAGCGCCGATGATGCCAGCCTACGCCCGGCCGGTACTGCTGAGAAGATCAGCGGGAGCCTTTGAAGACCAAGAATTTGTTGAGTTTCCCTAGTTATAGTCCATTCGCTGGAGTATCGTCGGTTTGGGTTACACACGGCCTCCGGGCACTGGCCTTCCAAGCTCATCCGAGCCTCATCACTCGCATCCGCCCCGCCCCTGGACCGTCTTGCCGCCTCTGCCCGAAAGGGCGCGGGCGAACGCTTATCTTGACTGTTTGCAGAGCGAGGAAGATCCCCTCATGGACACCCCCACCGTCCCCACCACCAACTACCCCCCTGCCGCTTCCGCCTGTTCTTCGAGTTGCCGCCGGCCCGCCGCTGTCAGCGGGCGCTATGAAGGGTTCCAAGGCTCTCCCGGCCCGATCGGAAGTGCTTTGGACCTGCGTTTGGATATCGACGCCGGCGACGTCGAGTCGCCGGTTATGAACAAGGTCAGCGGCGATTTCTACACCACACGTTTCGTCAAGGTCGCCGGCGTGAACCAGCTGGTGAAGACGTACGTGGAGTCCTGGATTGTAGACACACCCGCCGTCACTTTCACAGATACCGAGGTGCGTATCTCAGGAACCCTCCGCTTTTGGAAGGGAAGCCACCCTGCCACCACCGTGGACATTGTGGTGTCCTGGGCCCACGGAACCATTACCGGGGCTGTTGCTGCATTCACCGCCGGCGGGATCCTCGGACAGCTTTATGCCTGCTCCTACCGCTCCGAGGCTTTCCGTGACATGAACCTGGAACTGGACTACTGCACGTCGGTGGACATCGAACCCAAAGTCCCCCTCTACAACACCCACTCCCACAACAACCGCCCGGCGGGCCTCGCCAACAGGACCATCACCATTGAGTCCTCGTACAGGGACGCAGGGATCTCAGTCATTGTGGATCCAGTCCACACGGTGATTGATGACAGCGCCGCAGGCTTCGCCTCCTGGAACGTTGGTGAGCTGCACGATGCCATGGAGACCTCCTTCGGCAAGTACAACTCGGGCTGGCCTGCCTGGAATATGTGGGGCATCCAGGCCGGGATCTTCGACTCCGCGGGCGTGGGTGGCATCATGTTCGACGCCGCTGCCGGCTTTGGCGGCGCAGGCCGGGGACCGGACCGCCAGGGTTTTGCGGTCTTCCGGAACCACTCCTGGTTCACCAACCTCGTCACCAATCCGGTGACCCAGGATCAGGCGTGGGCCATGCGCCACTTCCTCTACACCTGGGTCCACGAGGCCGGGCACGCTTTCAATTTCCTGCACGCCTGGGACAAGGCCCGCCCCGATTCCCTGTCCTGGATGAACTACGACTGGAAATACGATCAACGCAACGGCACTGATGCTTTCTGGGGCAACTTCCGCTTCCGCTTTGACGACGACGAACTCCTCCATATGCGCCACGGAGACCGCGCCGCAGTGATCATGGGCGGCGATCCATGGGCTTCCGGAGGCCACTTGGAAGCCCCTGCCGGCGCCATGACGGTTTCCGGGCCGGGCAGCGACGTTGAATTGACCCTCGCCGCGAAGACCCACTTCGACTACATGGAACCTGTGTCCATCGAGTTCAGGTTGCGCAACACCACTGACGTCCCTCTCCCGGTGGATGGCCGCCTCGATCCCCGTTACGGCAACACCACCGTCTTCATTCAAAAGCCCAACGGGACGGTAGTGCTGCACGAATCGGTGGTCTGCTTCTACGGCCTCCCGGAGATGGTCACGCTGGCGCCGGCACCGATGGGCGATGAAGATGGCAGTGATCGCTACAGCCAACTGGTCCAGCTTGCCTACGGCGTGGAAGGCTTCGCTTTCGACGAGCCCGGCCAATACCTGGTCCGCGCCGTCTACTCCACGGACGGTATTGTGCAGGCTTCGAACACCTTGCCGCTGCGGGTCGGTTTTCCCGTCACCAGGGAAGAGGACCGTTTCGCTCCGGAGTTCTTCACCCGGGAAGTGGGCCTGACCTTGGCCTTTGAGGGGTCCATGTCGCCGTACTTGGAAAAGGGGTTGGACGCGTTGACCGAGGCTGCCGATCGGTTCGGAGGTGAGCCTTTGGGCGTCAAGGCGGCCACCGCCGTCGCGCAGTCCGTAGGAGATGACTTCTATCGGAGAAAGGAGGACAAGATGGTCAAGCACCACAGTGCTGATCCCCAGCGGGCACTGGAGTTGACTGACGCTGGTTTGGCCAGTTACCAGCAATCAGCGGGCGCCGCGGGCAACCTGGCCTACCGAGGCCTGGTGGAACTGCGCACGGAACTTCACGCGAAGACGGACAACCGCGCGGCCGCCACCTCCGAGGTTGAGATTCTCGTCAAGGATTTAGGCCGCCGCGGCGCCAAGTCCGCGGTGCTGGCACAGGTGAAGGATCTGATGCCCTCAACTCCGGCCACCCGTTCCCGCCGGGCGGCTCCGAGGGAATCCGCCAAAAAGCCATCGGATGGCTAGCTGGCTGATGGCTATTCCGCGATGTCCTCTGCCCACAGCTCAGGGTGCTCGTCCTGGAACGTGCGCATCATCTCCACACAGCGGGGATCGTCCAGGACCACCACCTCCACCCCGCGTGAGCGCAGGAGGTCGAATTCGCCGGGGAAGGTTTCGGCTTCGCCCACTACCACCCGCGGGATCTTGAACTGGATGATGGTTCCGGTGCACATCGCGCAGGGTGCCAGGGTGGTGTAGAGCGTAGTGTCGCGGTAGGTCTTTTGCCGTCCGGCGGCCCTGAGCGCGGACATCTCGCCGTGCGCGATCGGGTCGCCGTGCTGGACACGCTCATTATGGCCGCTCGCCACCACCTCGCCGTTGCGGGCCAGAGCGGCCCCAATGGGGATCCCGCCCTCGCTGAGGCTCTTTTGCGCGGCTTGGTAGGCGGCTTCGAAAGCCGGGTCCATGGAAGCTGAATCGCTCATGGGTGCAGTCTAAAGCGGCCGGACCTCGTTTTGCCGGAAGCTATTTTGTCAGGGCCCGCTGATAGCTTGGCTTTAAGGATTTCAACCGGCGTGGAAGGAAGGTGGGTCGCTGTGTTCTTTCTCGATCCGGAGACAGCAGGCGCCCCGCAGGACCTGGTGTTCTCTGCCAGCGACCTCGTTATCGCGGCCACCTGCGAGTACCAACTGCTCCGCAAACTCGACGAAAAACTCGGCCGTTCGCCCAAACCCGACTTCGCCGCAGACGCCATGCTGGAACGTACCGCCGCCCTTGGCGATGTCCATGAGCATCGGGTCCTGGACGAGTTCGTGGCAGCGTTTGGGCACTGGGATGCGGCCTCCGGGAAGGGCGTTTACGACGTCGTCCCCGCCACTGCCATGGACCGCGCCACCCTCTCGGCCAAGCACAGGGAATCCATCGAAGCCCTGCGATCCGGAGCGGACGTAGTGTTCCAAGCGGCGTTCTTCGACGGCCAATTCCACGGGCGTTCGGACTTCCTGGTCAAGCAGCAGGGTGGGCTCTATGCGGTGTTCGACACCAAGCTGGCACGCCATGCCAAGGTCACGGCCCTCCTGCAACTTGCCGCCTACGGGGACCAGCTGATGAAGGCGGGCATGACGCCGGACCCCACCGTCACTTTGGTGCTGGGCAACGGCATCCACAGCGATCACCCGTTGTCCCAAATCCTCCCGGTCTTCAAGGAACGCCGGGAACGCTTCCTCGGCATGACCGCGGCACACGTCCTTTCCGGTGCCCCGGTGGAATGGGGCGACTCCCGGTATTCGGCGTGCGGCCGCTGCGATTACTGCGCCGAACAGGTCCAGCTGCACCGGGATCTCCTTATGGTGGCGGGCATGCGGATCAGTCGTCGCAAGAAGCTGATGGAAGCCGGAATCACCACCATTGACCAGCTGGCAGCCCTCCCGGCGGTTGGAGACCCCACGCTGCTTCGGCTCCGTGAGCAAGCCCAACTGCAAACGGGCACCGGAACCCCGGACGGCACTGTCGAGTACGCGGACAAGAGCGGAGAAGCCAAGGCCATCAGTTACAACGTGCTGCCGGAGAACACCCTCGGCAGGCTTCCCGCCCCGGACCCGGGCGACATCTTCTTCGACTTCGAGGGCGATCCCCTGTGGCAGGATCCAGCCACGGGTAAATGGGGGCTGGAGTACCTCTTTGGGGTCATCGAGAACCCTCCTGAACCCGGGGCCGCTCCCGTCTTCCGGCCTTTTTGGGCGCACTCACGCGCGGAGGAGGGCTCGGCGTTTGTAGACTTCCTCGACTACGTGGCCCAGCGCCGTGCCCTATACCCCGGCATGCACATCTACCACTACGCTGCCTACGAAAAAACGGCATTGCGCAACCTCTCCCTGACACATGTAGTGGGCGAAACCGCCGTCGACGACCTCCTGCGCCAAGGTGTCCTGGTGGATCTTTATGACACGGTCAGGCACAGCATCCGTGTCTCCGAAAATTCCTACAGCATCAAGAAACTCGAGCCCCTGTACATGGGCCGGCACCTACGCTCGGGGGACGTCACCGACGCCGGCGCGTCCGTGGTTGCCTACGCGGACTACTGCACGGCCCGGGATACCGGCCAGGCAGCGCAGGCTGCGGCCATTCTCGAAGGTATCCGGGATTACAACGAGTACGACTGCCTGTCCACCCTGGAGCTGCGCAACTGGTTGCTGGCCCGGGCTGCCGAGCGTTCCATTGTTCCCGGCGGCCCTGTGGAGGACGACGTCCGCCCGGACACCGAGCCTGAAAAGTACGAGGCACCGCCCGAGGAGAAGGCTTTGTTCGATTACGTAGCCGGGCTGCCCGAAGAGGAACAGTCCTCATCCGATTCCCGGGCCATCGGCATCGTCGCCGCAGGAGTGGGGTATCACCGTCGCGAGGACAAACAGCATTGGTGGGGGCACTTCGACCACCTGGAAAAGCCAACGTCACAGTGGGAAGAGTCGCGTGATCTGTTCGTCGTGGATCACGCCGAGTTGCTGCAGGACTGGGCCAAACCCACGCCTCGCAGCAACCCCGCACGGAAAGTGAAACTGCTGGGCCGCTCCGGTGACGGTGCGGGATTGGACCCGGGCAGGAAGTATTTCAGGATGTACCAGTACCCGCTTCCGGACGCCTTGGCTTCCAAGGAGTCCTCGGTCCTCGGCCGTGCAGGGTGGGGCGGAACCGAGGTGATCGAGGTAGGCGAAGACGGCGACTTCGAGTCAGTCACCATCGTGGAGAAGCTGCGCAATGACTCAACGGAATTTAGCCAAACTCCTATGGCCCTGACCCCTGACAGCCCGATTCAGACCACCGGGCAAAGGGCTGCCTTGGCTGCGTTGGCCACGAAGCTCCGTGCTGCACTGCCTTCCTGGCCCAAAGATCCTGCCCTGGACCTTGTCCGCCGGATTCCGCCCCGACTGGGCACTCTGGCGGGCCTTCCGGCAGTTCCTTCCGGGCCGGATGGCTACATCGAGGCCATCACTGCGGCAGTCAAGGACCTGGACCGCTCTTACCTTGCCGTTCAGGGTCCGCCAGGCAGCGGCAAGACTTATGTGGGCGCCCACGTACTGGCCAGGCTGGTGGCCGAGGGGTGGAAGGTGGGAGTCGTGGCCCAGTCCCACGCGGTGGTGGAGAACATGCTCTGCGCTGCCGTGGAAAAAGCGGGCGTCGATCCCCATCTGGTAGCCAAGGACGTCAAACACAACGATCCCGTTCCGTGGACCAACTGTGCCAAAGGCGACGTGGAGGAACTCTTGGCCAAGCCGGGTGGCGCCCTGATCGGCGGCACCGCGTGGACCATGGTGGGCAAGGAAGTCCCCGCCGGATCGCTCGATCTCCTGGTCATCGACGAAGCGGGACAGTTCTCGTTGGCCAACACCATGGCTGTCAGCCGGGCTGCCCGGAGGCTCCTGCTGCTCGGTGACCCCCAACAGCTTCCGCAGGTCACCCAGGGCAAGCACCCCGAGCCCGTTGACGAATCGGCGCTGGGTTGGTTGTCCGATGGCTACAACACGTTGCCGTCCCACCTGGGCTACTTCCTGGCAATGTCCTGGCGGATGCACCCGGAGCTGTGCGGCGCAGTTTCCGAACTGTCCTATGACAACAGGTTGGAGGCCGCCCCGGCCGCTGCCCTGCGTGAACTGGAAGGGGCAAGCCCCGGGATCTCTTGCGTCTACGTCCCGCACACGGCCAACTCCACTGCCTCACCTGAGGAAGCTGTTGAGGTAGTCCGGCAAGTTCAGGCCCATCTGGGCCTGAACTGGCTGGACCCTTCGGACTCTCCGGAACGCCGTCCCCTCGAAGAGTCGGACATCCTGGTGGTCGCGGCGTACAACGCCCAGGTCCAGCTCATCAAACATGAGCTGCGGTCCGCCGGCCTCGGGAACGTGCGGGTAGGTACTGTGGACAAGTTCCAGGGCCAGGAAGCGCCGGTCGTCATCGTTTCCATGGCCGCATCGGCCGCAGGAGAGGTCCCCCGCGGCATGGAGTTCCTACTGTCCCGCAACAGGATCAATGTGGCGGTCTCGCGCGGTCAGTGGCGTGCCGTCGTCGTGCGGTCGCCGGAGCTGACCAACTACCTGCCGACACATCCCGAGGGCCTCGAGAACCTGGGAGGCTTCGTGGCCCTCTGCCAGCGGAGTTTTTGTACACCTAATGCCCTTTAGAGGGCGTCTTAGGGGCATCTGCTGTACAAAAACTCAAGGCTTCGTCCAAGACCCTGCCGAAGTTGGCTGCGTCATGAGCAAAGCGGCCAAGGAAGAGTCCTGAAACCCTGTCCAGTTGTGGCAACAAGCCCGGCTTCGCTGAACCGCCGTAAATGATGGGCATCCCGGAGAGCCCGTGGCGGTCCAGTGATGCCCGGAGCGCGCGCACCACCAGCGAAACGTAGGAAGCCGAGGCAGGTTCCGGGGCACCGATGGCCCACACGGGCTCGTAGGCAATGACCAGCTGCGAAGCAACGGACCAGTCGCCTGAGACAGCTGCCTTCACCTGCCCGAACACCGTTTCCGCTGCGGCTTCCGGTTCCAGGATTTCGCTCTCCCCCACACACAGCAGCGGCGTCAGACCGACGTCGACGGCGGCCCTGACCTTGAGCGCAATCATTGCCTCGTCCTCGGCCAAGTGGCGCCGCCGCTCAGCGTGACCGATCTCTACGAGACCCACTCCCAACTCAGCGAGCATGGACGGTGATACTTCGCCCGTCCATGGCCCGGCAGACCAACCGCAGTTCTGCGCGCCCAACACCAACGGGGTGCCCTCCACCATCCGCGCCGCCGCCGGCAACACCGGGAAGGAAGGAATGACAAACGGGACCACCCGCCCGGCCGCAAGGGCCGGACGGGCGTCCACTTCTGCCACCAACTGCTCCAACCACTCCAGGCTGTGCGCGTAGCCCATGTACATCTTGGTGCTGACGCCAACCAACACAGTGTCCGCGTTGTAGGGAACAGAACGATTCACGGTCTACTTCCCCAGCAGCTCGTCGGCCTTGTTGCTGAAGCGCTTGGTGCCGAACATCAGCAGAGCGGCGACGAAAGGCAGAACGCCCAAGGCGTAGACACCCATGGTGCCGGTGTCCGAGGCCGTGACCTGGTTGACCGTGGTGCGCAGGATCGGCGCCACGAACCCGCCCAGGTTCCCGAGGGAGTTGATCAGGCCGATGCCGGCAGCCGCTGCTGTTCCGGTGAGGAACGCGGTGGGATATGACCAACAGATAGGACCGGTGGACAGGAAGCTGCACACCGCCAGGGTGATGAAGATGATGCCAAGTGCGGGCAGCTGGTTTGCCCCTGCCCAGGCAGAGCCGAAGATGCACAAGCCCGTGGAGATGAACAGCGCTGTGCCCCAGCGGCGGCGCCGCGCCACGGTGTTGGCCGCCTTGCCGATGAAGTAGCAGGCGAAGATGCCGAAGAACCACGGGATGGCCGCGAGGAGCCCGACGGCGATACCCACCTTTTGGCCGGTCAGCTGCGCCACCTGCTGCGGCAGGTAGAACGTGACGCCGTACACCGCTACCTGCAGGCAGAAGTAGATGACGGTGAAGTACCAGACCCGGCCATTGCGCATGGAGGCCAGGACGCCGCGGGGACCCGTTTCTTCCTTCACGGTGTCCTCCAAGGCCATGACATCGGACAACGCCCGTTTCTCTTCCTTGCTCAGGAACTTGGCATCCTGGGGGCTGTTGATGAGGAAGAAGTAGGCGGCGATACCAGCCAGGACGGCGAGCATGCCCTCAACGAAGAACATGACCTGCCAGCCTGCAACGCCCGGAACCTGGTCACCGATGTTGATCAGCCAGCCGGACAGGGGTGCACCCATCATCTGGGAGAACGGCTGTGCCAGGTAGAAGATGGCGAACATCTTCACACGGACTTTATTGGGGAACCAGGCTGCCAGGAACATGATGACGCCCGGGAATAGTCCGGCCTCCGTCACACCGAGCAGGAACCGCAGGATGATGAAGGATGTCTCGCCCTGGACGAACGCGAAGCACGCCGAGACGATGCCCCACGTAATGGCGATGCGGGCCAGCCACACCTTGGCACCGAACTTGGTGAGCAGCAGGTTGCTGGGAATCTCGAACAAGGCGTAGCCAATGAAGAAGATACCGGCGCCCAAGGCGTAAGCACCGGCGGTGATGCCCCTGTCCACTTCCAGCGCTGCTTCGGCGAAGCCCACGTTGGTGCGGTCAAGGAAAGCCACCACGTACAAGATGACAAGCATCGGCATAAGTCGCCGGGAGGCCTTGGAAATGGCCGATTTGAGGACCGGCGTATCCAGCAACTCCTTGGTGGAATTGGTGGCAACAGACATTGAAACTCCTCTTTGAGTGACAGGAAGATGAGGTAATGCGGCACATTCAGCCGCGCACAGCCGCGGGTCAGCGCGGGAAGAAAATGAGCACCATGCCCACTGCGCAGGCGAGGACGCCCACGGCCAGGTAGATCTTGCGTTCTCGTGTCCAGGTCTTCATGGAGATGCGCCTAGTGCATGTACAGTCCGCCGTCCACATTCAGCGTCTGCCCGGAGATGTACCCGGAGTCTTCGCTGATGAGGAAGGCGATGGCGGCGGCGATGTCCCGGGTGGAGCCCACGCGGTTCACCACAAGGTCCTTGGTGAGCTCATCCTTGCGTTCCTGGCTCAGTGTTCCGCCCATGATGTCGGTGTCGATGGGGCCGGGAGAAATGGCGTTGACGGTGATGTCGTACTCTCCCAGTTCACGGGCCGTTGCCCGGGTCAGTCCGATCACGCCTGCCTTGGCCACGGAGTAGGGGGTTTTGGAGAACGTTCCGCCACCGCGCTGGGCAGAGACGGAGGAGATGTTCACGATGCGGCCGATCCGGTTCTTGACCATGGACTCTGCCACGCGGCGGGTGGCGTAGTGGACGCCATTGAGGTTGATGTTCAGGACACGGTCCCACTCGGCGGGTTCCAGCTCAAGGTAGCCAACGGGCGAGCTGACGCCGGCAACATTGGCCAGTGCGACGATCTGCGGCAACTCGGCCTCGAGTTCGTCGATGGCTGCACGGACTTCGGCCTCACTGGCCACATTTGCGCCAACACCGTGAGCCTGCACGCCATGCTCTGCGGCGATTTCCTTCGCGGCAATCTTGCAGGCGGCGTCATCCAGATCGATGATGCCGATGTTCCAACCCTGCGCGGCAAGGTAGTTGACGGTGGCCCGGCCGATGCCTCGTTCGGAAACGGCGCCGGTGACAATTGCTGTGCGTTCTGCGGGGAAAGTCATAGGTTCTTCTCCTGAAAGGAATTAGTTGATGGGAGCCGGGCCGAGCTCTTCAATGAGCTTCTGCATAGCGACGTAGGCCTTGTTGCGGTAGGCGATAAGTTCCGGGGTCCGCTCAGCAGGCACGTTGAGGAAGCCTGCGCCGGTCTTGGTGCCGAGTTTGCCTGCTTCGACCAGGTCGGAGAGGATCTTCGGCGTTGCGAAGCGTTCCGGGAAACCGGTCTGCAGGGACTTGTAGCAGAAGTTGTAGACATCCAAACCGGCCATGTCCGCAATCGCGAACGGACCGAAGAAGGGCAAGCGGAAGCCGAACGTCGTACGCACCAGGGTGTCGACGTCGTCCGCTGTTGCGATCCCTTGCTCCACCAACTGCGCTGCCTCGTGGAACAGCGCGTACTGCAGGCGGTTCAGGACGAAACCGGTGACGTCCTTGACGACGGCGGTCTGCTTGCCGGCCGCGTGCACCAGCTCGCGCGACGCCGCTACCGTTGCCGCCGACGTTTCAGCATGGGGAATGATCTCGACGCCGGGGATGAAGGGTGACGGGTTGGAGAAGTGCACCCCCAGGAAGCGCTCGGGAAGGGTGACAGCTTCAGCGAGCGAAGCGATGGAAATGGTGGACGTGTTGGAGCCGATCACGGCATCCGGGCGGGCCGCAGCGCTGATCCGGGCAAGTGTCTGGTGCTTGATTTCCAGGACCTCGGGCACGCATTCTTCGATGAAGTCAGCGTCGGCCACCGCTTCCTCGATGTCCTTGGCCGCCCAGAGATTCTGCTTCAGGATCTCGGTGGAGCCTTCAGGGAAGAGTCCGTCGGCGATGAACTGGTCCGATTCCACCAGCAAGCGGTCGAAGTTCTTCTGCGCGATTTCGGCAGAGACATCGGCGAGTGCAACCCGCGCACCTCCCAGCGCCAGCACCTGGGCGATGCCGCCGCCCATGTAGCCGGAGCCGACGACGGCGATCTTCCGGGCCGCGGCGGGCACCGTGCTTTCAGATGCTGCAGGAGCTTCAGGAATGGTCATGTTCAGACTGCCTTTGTGTAGTCGGGCTCGTACGAGCAGATGGCGTCCACCTTGGCGGCGGAAGATGAGGTGTGGTCGAAGCGGTGGTTCAGCCACTCCCCTACAAGCTTTTTGGCCAGTTCCAAGCCGATAACGCGCTGGCCGAGCGTCAGGACCTGGGCGTTGTTGCTCAACACTGACCGTTCCACTGAGTAGCTGTCATGGGCTGTGACGGCGCGGATTCCGGGAACCTTGTTGGCCGCGATGGCCACCCCGAGTCCGGTGCCGCAGATCAAGAGTGCCCTGTCCGCTTCGCCCTCGGCCACTTTGCGGGCGGCGTCAACGGCCACGTGCGGGTAGGCCGTGGAATCATTGAATCCGACGCCGACATCGGTCACCGATGCCACGCGCGGGTCTGCTTCCAGCAACGCTACGAGTGCCTGCTTGTACTCGACGCCGGCCTCGTCGTTGCCGACGACGATGCGCCAGCCTTGGTTGTTGCTCATGCTTGTGCTCCATTTCCTGCCGCTGCCGCTGAGGAAGCGGGCGCCAGTTGTGAATCGATGAATTGCGAGATCCTCGAGGTAATCAGTCCGAAGGAGACCGCCCCCGGATCAGGGTGGCCGATGCTCTTTTCCGCGAGGGGACGCGCCCGGCCTTTGAGCGGGCGCAGTTCAGCTGTCTTTGCTGCTGCGGACTCGGCGGCTGCGGCGGCAACGGCCAGGGCACGGTCGACTGGAGTTCCGCCGTCGAGCTCCGTGAGGAAGGTGTCCCGGAACGGCAGGAGCGCATCCACCATGGTCTTGTCCCCCGGATCGGCCTTGCCGAGTTCGGTGATGGCGCGGACGAAGGCCTCGACCGCGGCGGCCGCATCCTCTGAGGTATAGCTTTCACGGTTGCCCAGCGACAACCCGGCAGCGATGACTGCCGAACCCCATAGAGCCCCGGATGTCCCGCCGGCGCGTTCGCTCCATGCTTCCCCGGCCGCAGTCAGGACCCGCGCCGCGGAGGCACCGGCCGCTGTTTCGCCGGCGGCAGCTGCTGCATCGACACCGCGCCGCATACCAATGCCGTGGTCCCCGTCGCCGGCAATGGCGTCCAGCTTCCCGAGTTCCTCTTCGTGTTCGATCACGACGTCGCGCACCTGGGCGAGGATGGCCACGGCCTGCCGCCCGAGTTCAGCCGCTGCAGGGGTGGGCTGTTCGACGTCGGCGGTTTCGGCGTCGTCGGCCTCTGACTCCACCCGCGGAGCACGGGGTGCCATGCTGCCCTTGCGGAATGCGGGAGTGTCAGCCGGCGCGGCCCAGTACTGCTCAAGTTCCTCGTCCAGCCAGAGCAGCGTCAGTGAGAGTCCGGACATGTCCAGGCTGGTCACCAGCTCGCCGCATTCGGGCTCCACCACGGTGAGGCCTGCAGCTGTCAGCAGCTTCTCGACCTTGCCGAACAGGAGGAAGAGTTCGTCGTACTTCACGGTGCCAAGACCGTTGACAATTGCTACTACACGGTTCCCCGCGTCCTCCGGCTTGTCATCGAGAAGCTTCGAGACCAGGAGGTCCGCCAGTTCTGAGGCGGTGGGCATGGGGTGCTCGGAAATACCCGGCTCGCCATGAATTCCCAGTCCCAGCGACATCTGCCCGGCAGGGACGTGGAACAGCGGATCCTTGGCGCCCGGGAGCGTGCACCCGTCAAAGGCCACCCCCAGGGACCGCGTCCGGTAGTTGGTCTTGATCGCCAAACGCTCGACGTCGTCAAGGTCCAGTCCCGCTTCGGCGGCGGCTCCGGCGATCTTGAAGACCGTGAGGTCGCCGGCGATGCCCCGGCGCTTTTCGATGTGCTCGATCGGCGCGCTGGCAATGTCATCAGTGACGGTGACGGTTCGGGTTTCAATGCCCTCCGCATTGAGCCGGAGCTGCGCCTGACCGAAGTGCAGGACATCACCGGCGTAGTTGCCGTAGCTGAGCAGGACTCCCCCGCCGGCGTTGGCGGCCTTGGCCACGCGGTACACCTGACCGGCTGCAGGGGAAGCGAACATGTTTCCGCAGGCTGAACCTGTGGCCAGACCTGGCCCGACCAGTCCGGCGAACGCCGGGTAGTGCCCGGACCCACCTCCAACCACCAAGGCAACCTGGCCGGCGGGGACTTCCGTGGAGCGGACCAGGCCGCCGTCCACTCGGGCAACATATCCGCGGTTGGCGGCGACGAAACCGTCCAGCGCTTCATCGGCAAAGTCTGCCGGGTTGTCGAAAATCTGCGTCATCTTCCTAGACTCCTGCGAGCTCGGTTACCGGCACCTGGCGTCCCTGGGCTACTTGGCTCTTGCCGAGCTCGTAGCCCTCGGTCTTCGGCAGGACATGGCGGCGCAGGTAGTCCTGGTTGCTGGCCGTGACGCTCAAGCCATCTCCGCCGTAGTGCTCGGTGCAGAGGATTCCCTGGAAGCCTACGGACAACGCGAACTTGAACGCCTCGCGGTAGTTGATCAGACCGCTTTCCATGGGGGCCGGCATGGTGATGTAGCTGTCGCGGGCTACGTCTTCGTCGCGGATGTAGTTCTTCATGTGCCAGTAGTTGGAGTACGGGAGGGTCTTGGCCACCATCTCGCGCCAGTCCTCGATGGGGCGGTGCAGGCGGATCAGGTTGCCGATATCCGGGTTGAGGCCCACGTTGTCCAAGCCGATGTCCTGGACCAGCTGGACAGAGGAGTCCGCGGTTCCGAGGTAGGTGTCCTCGTACATTTCCAGCGAGATCAGGATGCCGGCCTCTGCGGCGTGCTTCCCGAGTTCCCGGATCCGGGAGACGGCGTTGCTCCACATTTCCTGGTCACCCACCGGATCCTTGTAACCCTCCACGGTCCAGAACCACAGCTGCTTTTGCTGCTCAGGGGTGATGGCCTGGTGAAGCCCGAAGGAGACAACCTCGCAGCCGAGTTCGGCAGCGGCGTCGATGGTGCGGTGGCTGTAGGCAAGGTTGTCAGCCCAGTCGGTGGCGTGGATAACGCTGCGGCGGATAGCGGAGATGACCGGTACGCCAATGCCCACTTCGTCCGCGGTTTGCTTGAACTCTGCGAGGCGCTCCTTGCTGAGGTCGCCCGGGCGAACCCAACTGTCGGTGAGGTCCGCGTTGGTGAAGCCGGCTTCCTTCACTTCCTGGAGAACGGCCGCCCACGCCGAAGCGTCGGCGTCGTTGACGTGCCGGCCCGCGGCGTCCGTGCCGGGGAACTGCAGGAGGGCCGCAGTAATGGGCCAATTCTCGGCAGTGTAAGCCATGGTGTTCACTCCTTCGTGGAATCCTGTTTCCTATAGGATTTACGAATCAAGCAGTGCTGTCAACCCTTTTCAGAAACTTCCTAGATCCTATATGTCATACATTTAGATGTGAAGGGGGTCACTTGGGTGTGCTCAGCTCATGGGAGCGGTGAACGTCCAGTGGGGTGGGCGGGCGCCCTTCGAACCGTCGCTACCCCTACCGCCAAATGCACCCGTAACCACTGGTGCATTCGGCGCAAAAGGGTGCGCCATCAACCACGAACGGGCGCGCACGGCGGAAACGGGTGCGAGCCGGGACGGAACGTTGGGCTTACTCCTCCGGAGCGTCGGCCATCGCTCGTCCACGGACCTTTTCCACGTGGTCCACCATCATTTCCGCGGCCTTCCCGGGGTCGCCGCTGGTCATGGCATCCAGTACGGCCTGGTGCTCGGCAATGGCCTGCTCGGCGTCGGTGATACCCACTCCCCCGAACAGCCGGAAACGCTGGATCTGGCCGCCCAGCGTGTTGTAGGCCGCCAGCAGGAACTGATTGTTGGCCTGCGCAGCGATGAGTTGATGGAAGCGTTCATCAGCTTCGAGGTAGCTGCGATATTCAGCGAAAGTGCCGCCACGCGGTGCGGTCTTCAGATCCTCAACCGCTTGCTTCAGCGCGTCCAGGCCTTCGGGCGTCATCCGGGAACAGGCAAGCCGGGCATTGACCGGTTCAATGGACAAGCGGGCTTCCATGAGTTCGGCGAAATCCTCGCGGGTGAAGACCGGAGCCACCCGGTAACCCTTCAACGCCACACGTCGGACCATCCCCGTGTGTTCCAAACGCGCCAAAGCCTCGCGCACCGGAGTTGGCGAGACGTCCAGTTCCCGAGCCATCCCGTCGATGCTCACTGCTGCTCCGGGCTCAAGCCGCCCATCCATGAGCCACTCGAGGAGGGCTTCGTAGACGTGGTCGGCCAGCACTTGGCGGCTGACGGGAAAACCAGCGCGGGCAACAGCCGGAGAAGGATCAGACATGCACAAATCCTATAGGAATCCGCGCTCATGGCCCGGGACGCGGCTCCGTCACATTGCGCATGGGCGGCCAATCCCCAGGCGGCCACACGTTAAACCACGACGCCGGCACTCACGAGAGTGCCGACGTCGTGGTTTTGCTTGGGTTCTCCCCATCAAGCGGGGGCGGAGCGTTTAGTTCGCGTAGAACGGGTAGTCCGTGTAGCCCTCGGCGCCGTCAGCGTAGAAGGTGGAAGCGTCCGGCTCGTTGAGCGGCAGGCTTTCGCGCCAGCGGCGGGCGAGGTCCGGGTTGGCGATGGCAGGGCGGCCCACCACTACGGCATCGGCGAGGCCGTTTTCGATGATGGCGAAAGCTTCGTCCCGGGTAGTGATTTCGCTGAAGCCGGTGTTGACCAGGAACGTTCCGTTGAACCGCTCACGGAGGTCCTGAACCAGGGAGCTCTTGGGATCGTGGTGCAGGATGCTCAGGTACGCCAGGTTCAGCGGGGCGATGGTGTCCACCAGTACCTGGTACGTTGCCCGGACGTCGGCAGCATCGGTTTCTGCGATGCCCTGCACGTTGTGTTCGGGGGAAATGCGGATGCCAACCCGGTTGGCGCCGAGGGCCTCCACCACGGCGTTGACAGTCTCGATGACGAAGCGTGCCCGGTTCTCCGGGGAGCCGCCGTAGCTGTCCGTGCGCACGTTGGAGTTGGGGGCAAGGAATTCGTGCAGCAGGTAACCGTTGGCGGAGTGAAGCTCAACGCCGTCGAATCCCGCCTCGATGGCGTTCTTGGAAGCGGTGACAATTTCCTGGATAACTGCCGGGAGCTCGTCGGTGCGCAGTTCGCGCGGAACCGGGTAGGGCTGCTTGCCGTTGGGGGTGCGGACCTCGCCGTCGATGGCAACAGCACTGGGGCCCACAATCTCGTGGCCGCCGGTGATGTCGGCGTGCGAGACGCGGCCTCCGTGCATGATCTGCGCGAAGATGCGGCCGCCCTCAGCGTGAACGCCGTCGGTGACCGTCTTCCAGCCGGCAATCTGCTCCTCGGAGACCAGTCCCGGCTGTCCCGGATAGGACTGGCCGGCGTGAACGGGGTACGTTCCTTCGCTGACGATCAGCCCCAGGGACGCCCTCTGCCGGTAGTGCTCGGCGATCAACGGACCCGGCACGCCATTCTGGCCTGCGCGCAGACGCGTCAAGGGCGCCATGACAAGTCGGTTGGAAAGTTCGAGCTCACCGAGGGCCAGAGGAGAAAACAGCATGCGCAGTTCCTTTCAGAATGAATCAGGTTCATATTGCGCAACTGCATGGCGTCTGCAACTATTCCGAAGGAGGCGCAGATCACACGAAGTGCAGCAGGCCTGCCGCACTACTCCGGGTTGGCGCCCTTCAACGCGTCGTCAAAGCACTCGCACAGCGCCAAAACGGCCACCAGGTGCGCTTCCTCAGCGTGGGCGGGGTCCGTGTTGACGCAAATGGCCTCGTTTACGGACTGGGCCAAGTCCCTCGAATCCCTGCCGGTCAAGGCCCACACCCGGGCGCCCTTGGATTTTGCGGAGGCGGCAGCATCACGCAAATCCTCAGTGATCCCTTTTGCCGCGAGCAGGACCACGATGTCGCCGCTGCGTACCTGATGCGAGATTTGGGCGCTGATGCTTCCTGCGCCATCAGCCTCCGGGTTCTTGGACAGGGAGATGGCCTTGAACGTGGCGCCGTCGCCGGGGTCGTGCGCGGCCAGCTCGGAGGTGAACCTCTGGGCTTCATGTGCCGAACCATCGCTTCCGGCCGCGAAGACGCTGCCTCCACGGCGGCGCACCCGCGCCAACTCTTCACCCCATTCAGCCAGCCTCGAGGACTCTCGTCGAAGCGCCGCTACCGCCGGCCCTATCTCGCCCAGATGCCCCAGAACCACATCAACTGCGTGCCGGCTCGCTTTCGACTCAGCCGAGCGCACCGCCTGACCTGTCCGCCTCACAACGATGCTCACTTCCTGCCTCCGTTTCTCCGTTGAAACTACAAATTCCTGTCGCCCTCACGCGTTGAACCGTCGCGCGCCGCACCGTCACGCGCCGCACCGTCACGTCCGCTCCGGTCCCGGGCCAGGCGCTCACCGCCGTCGGCGGTCGCATCGGTGGAACGGTCGCGATCGCGCCCGTCATTCCTGCCGTCGGCGCGGCCCCGGTCACCCGAACGGTCGCGGTCACCTGTACGGTCCCGGTCAGCCTGTGCATTGGGGTCCAGTTTGTCGGCATGACGAAGGTGCTCTTCAACACGGTTGTGGGCTTCGCCGGCCTTTTCAGCGTGGCGTTCTGCGTCCTTACGGAGGCGGTTGGCCTCCACCTCGGCCTGAAGCGCGGCTGCTTCCGCTTGCGCAGACTCAGCTTTGGCCTGGTGTGCTCCGATGGCTTCCTCGGCTGCTTTCTCCCGCAGTTCCGCAGCCCGATGCCGGTTGACCTCGGCCTTCTTGCGGCGTCCGATGACCACCGCGACGATCACCACGGCAATAACAACGACGGCCAACACGATGATGAGAACCAGTTGTCCTGTATCCATGTGCACTACCTCCTGGTGGGCGGCTTGTGTGGGCGCCGCCCGTGGCCCACGTTCTCCCTCCACCCATCTTAACACCAACAATCAGGTTGCTTACTAAAATTTGGCGATGGTGACTGGCAGACGCTGCTGGAGTGGCTGCGTCGAACGTGGTTTTCAGTGCAGCGCAGGCGTTAGCTGCCGGTCGCCTCCGGGTGTTCCCTGGCCCGCTTTTCTTCCGGCGTTTCGCCGCTTTCGTCCGGAACGAACGTGGGGTCTACTTCGGTGGTGAAGTCGCCGGTACCGGCGCCGGTTTTGTCATGCTCGACGGCGGCAGGCGCCTCCTGCGATGAGGTGTCGGAAGGCGTGGCTTCAGCTTCGCTCGGTTCTTCGCTCATAGCCACAATCTAAGCCTGCTCCGCGGCGGTGTCGAGGTTGCCGGGTCTTGTGCGCAGGTTCCATCTCTGCTTCGCTGGAGGGGTCTCCAGCAGGGCGGGACCCACCCAGCCGAAACGCAGGGAGAACCAACTTGTGAAAGCAGTGACATGGCAAGGCCGGCGCTCAATGAGCGTCGAAGAAGTCCCCGATCCCTCCATCCAGGAACCAACGGACGCAATTGTCCGCATTACCTCCACAGCTATTTGCGGCTCGGACCTCCATCTCTACGAAGTCCTGGGACCCTACATGCACAAGGGCGACGTCGTTGGCCATGAGCCCATGGGAATCGTGGAAGAAGTCGGTTCCGGGGTCCACCGGCTCAAGAAGGGCGACCGCGTGGTGGTGCCGTTCAACATCTCCTGCGGGCACTGCCATATGTGCAACCAAGGCCTCCAATCCCAGTGCGAAACCACCCAGGTCACCGCGAAAGGATCAGGGGCGGCGCTGTTTGGCTATTCCGAGTTGTATGGATCCGTTCCCGGCGGGCAGGCACAGTATTTGCGCGTTCCATTCGCGGATTACGGGCCCGTCACAGTCGATTCCGACGCCCCCGACGAGCGTTATCTCTTCCTCTCCGACATCCTTCCCACTGCGTGGCAGGCAGTCCAGTATGCCAACGTCCCCGACGGCGGCACCCTGGCCGTGCTTGGACTCGGTCCCGTTGGCCAGTTTGCCGCGAGGATAGGAGTGCACAAAGGGTTCCGGGTGATCGGCGTGGACCCTGTTCCCGAGCGTCGCGCCATGGCCGAACAGCACGGCGTGGAACCCTTTGATTACAGCTCGGACGTCGCCGGGAAAATCCGGGAGGAGACGCTGGGCCGGGGCCCGGATGCAGTGGTGGACGCCGTGGGGATGGAAGCGCACGGTTCCCCTGTGGCATCCTTCCTTCACCGGGCCGTCTCTTTGCTCCCTGACAAACCGGCACAGGTTGCCATGGAGACCATGAGTGTCGATCGGCTTGCCGCGCTCCACACATCCGTGGACCTGGTGCGCCGCGGCGGGACTGTTTCACTGAGCGGGGTCTATGGCGGCCAGGCCGATCCCATGCCCCTGATGACCATGTTCGACAAGCAGATCCAACTCCGTATGGGTCAATGCAACGTACGGCGCTGGATCGATGACCTGCTCCCCTTGGTGGAGGACGACGCCGATCCGCTGGGAGTGATGCATCTGGTCACCCACACCGGTTCCCTTGATGAAGCGCCGGCGCTTTATGAGAAGTTCCAGAAGAAGCAGGACGGGTGCATCAAAGTAGTCCTCAAGCCCTGACGTTCGCTTGAAACCCTTCCGGTCAGGCCAGGTGTTTGCCGCCGGTCACTCCGATGACCGAACCCGAGATAAAACTGGAGTCCTCACTGGCCAACAACACGTAGGTTGAGGCTAGTTCGGCAGGTTGCCCCGGCCGGCCCAGCGGGGTGTCCTGGCCGAACTTTTGGATCTTTCCCGCCGGCTGGGTGGGCGGTTGGAGCGGGGTCCATACAGGGCCGGGGGCCACCGCGTTGACCCTGATCCCCTTCGGACCCAGGGCTTCGGCCAAGGAAAAGGTCATGCTGTTGATGGCGGCCTTGGTGGCGGCATAATCCACCAACGCCGGACTGGGGTGGTAGCCCTGGATGGACGAGGTGTTGATGATGGCGGCACCGGGCTGCAGGTGCGGAAGGGCGGCTTTGGTGAGCCAGAACAACGCGTAAACGTTGGTCTTGAACGTCCTGTCGAACTGCTCGGTGCTGAGGTCTTCAATTCCTTGGTTTGTGGTCATCTGGAACCCGGCGTTATTGACCAGGACGTTGAGGCCGCCGAACTCGGTCAGGGTCTGGGCGATGACTTCCTGGCAGAATTCTTCGTCCCGCAAGTCTCCGGGCAAGGCCAGGGCCCTGCTGCCGGCGTCCTCGATCACTTGGACCGTGTGCTCGGCGTCCTGTTCTTCTTCGGGCAGATAGGTGAAGGCGACATCCGCTCCTTCGCGCGCAAAGGCGATGGCCACGGCCTTACCGATTCCACTGTCGCCGCCGGTGATCAACGTGCGCCGGCCGATCAGGCGCTGGTGGCCGACGTAGCTCTGCTCGCCATGGTCCGGCCTCGGATTCATGGCTTCGGTCCAGCCGGGGTACTCCTGGGTTTGCGGCTCGAACTCCCCGGACGGGTACCTGCTACGGGGATCCGAGGCCTCTTCGTCAGGATCATAGGACTCGGAGACCACCTTATTGACCAAAGCCATGGCGATGTCCTCGTCCAAGTCTGTTTGCTCCGTTTGCTCGTTTCGGATTTCCTCAGCCATGCTCTCAGTGTAAGCATGCTGACTATTTTGGGGAGTCTGTTCAGGAAGTACCCAGAATCGCTCGCTAGCCTAGCGATTGTCAGCGTTGGATTACATCGAAGGAGGTCCCATGGGACTCGGAGACAAGATCAGCAACAAGGCACAGGAAGTTACGGGCAAGGCGAAGGAAGCCTTGGGTGACGCCACCAATAACGAGAAACTGCAGGCTGAGGGTGTAGCTGATCAGGCGGCCGCCAAGACCAAGCAGGCCGGCGAGAACGTCAAGGACACCGCGAAGGACGCCTTCGACAAGTAGGCCCCCGGCGACAAACAAAAACAAGAACCACACAGCACAACGCCCCGGCTCCGATAAAGGAAGCCGGGGCGTTCGCGTGGGGGGTTACTTTTGGGCCGGCAGCACCAGGGCGCCCGACTTATCCGTGGACAACGCGAGGGACGAGATGTACTGGGGCTCGCCATCGGGCCCGTCCTGACCTGACCGGAGCATGTCCGGCCGTTCGAACTCCAGGCCGGTGACGTGGCAGAGCAGCTTGGCATCGCTGGGGTTGCCGTCGGCGTCAAACATGGGAAGGTCAATGCCGTCGTCAGTGCGGCGCAAGTAGTAGCGCCCCTTCGTGGCAAGAGCGAGCACCGGCGGCAGCACCAGCGCCAGGCCCACAGCGAAGATGGGCGAGAACGGCTGCACCGCTGAGCCGAATACCCCGAAGAACACCGCGATGGAAACGCCCGCAGACACCAGCATGGACACGAAGCCCACCGGATTGACGGCGTAGAGCATCCCGCGGCGGAACTCCGGAACCTTGGGCGAGATCTTCAGGAGGTACTTGTTGATGGCAATATCGGAGGCCACCGTGACCACCCAGGCCATGGCGCAGTTGGCGTAGAAACCCAGGATGGTGTTGAGGAACTCGAACATGTTCGACTCCATCAGGACCAGCGCGATCACCAGGTTGACCACCACGAACACCATGCGGCCGGGGTAGGTCTTGGTGATGCGCGTGAATGAGTTGGTCCAGGCCAGCGAACCGGAGTAGGCGTTAGTGACGTTGATCTTGATCTGGGAAATGACCACCAGCACCACGGCCAGGGTCATCGCCAGCCACGCCGGCATCATTTCTTCATAGACGCCCAGGAACTGGTGGACGGGTTCGTTCGCGTGGACAGCTGCGGCGGGGTCGAGCTTGGCGATCAGGTAGATGGCGATGAACAGGCCAATGATCTGCTTGATGGCGCCGAAGATGACCCAGCCCGGTCCGGCAAGGATCACCGCACGCCACCAAGCACCCTTGTTTTCGGCGGTCTTGGGTGGCATGAAGCGAAGATAGTCGATCTGCTCGGCAATCTGGGCCATCAGCGACAGGCAGACACCGGCGGCCAGCATCACTGATGCGAGGTTGGGGCCACCCTGGCCGGAAGCACCCGTGAAAGCGAAGAAGGCATCAATGCTTTCCGGGTGGGACAGGAGCAGGTAGCCAACCGGAACCACCATGAGCAGCAGCCATAGGGGCGTAGTCCATACCTGCAACGTGGCGAGCGTCTTCATCCCGTAAATCACCAACGGAATGATGATGATGGTGGAGACCGCATAGCCGATCCATTGCGGGATACCGAGGCCCAGCTGCAGGCCTTGGGCCATGATGGAGCCTTCGAGTGCGAAGAAGATGAAGGTGAATGTGGCAAAGATGATGTTGGTAACCACCGAGCCGTAGTAGCCGAACCCCGAGCCACGGGTGATGAGGTCCAAGTCGATGTTGTAGCGCGCGGCGTAGTAGGCCAGCGGGAAACCCGTGGTGAAAATGATCACCGCGGCCACAATAATGCCGAAGATCGCGTTCACCGTGCCGTAGGCGATGCCGATGTTCGCCCCGATGGAGAAATCGGCCAGGTACGCGATGCCGCCCAAGGCGCTGGTGGCCACCACGCCGGCACTCCACTTTCGATACGAACGCGGAGCGAACCGGAGCGTGTAATCCTCCAGGCTCTCCTTCGCAGCACTCATGGCGTCGGCGTTGCCTGCCGCTGGTGCAGCCGCCGTGCCGGGCCCGACGGCGGTGCGGGCCGCCGTCGTCGGCTCCAGTGTGGCGGTACTGGTCTTGTCGTCGATCATTCGTGGTCGCTTTCGTCGGGGAGGTTGCCTCGCCCACGACGCTAGTCACGCAGCGCGTCAATTCAGTCACGTCCATGTTTCACGGTTGTAACTTCTCCCAAAACCACCCGCCTTGGGTTTGTCCACACCCCACAAAACCGCCTCCCACCAGCGCCGATACCGTCAAGGACATGACCAGCCAAGCAACGCATGAAGCCCAAAACACCAGCTCCTACGCCATCCTGGACACCGCCCGGCAGCAGGTCCTGGAACGCGGGGAGGGCCTGAACGAGGCCCAACTGAAAGAGATCCTGGAACTTCCCGATGACGCCGTTCCCGCAGCCCTTCAGCTTGCCCACGAGGTTCGCCTCAAGCACTGCGGAGAGGACGTGGAAGTGGAAGGCATCATCTCCATCAAAACCGGCGGCTGCCCCGAGGATTGCCATTTCTGCAGCCAGTCCGGCCTGTTCGACTCCCCCGTCCGCGGTGTGTGGCTGGACATTCCGGAGCTGGTCAAGGCCGCCAAGGAAACCGCCGCCACCGGTGCCACCGAGTTCTGCATCGTCGCAGCCGTCCGGGGTCCGGACATCAAGCTCATGAACCAGATCAAATTTGCGATCGACCGCATCCGCGAAGAAGTGGACATCAACATTGCGTGCTCCCTGGGCATGCTGACGCAGCGCCAAGTGGACCAGCTGGCCGAGTGGGGCGTCCACCGCTACAACCACAACCTGGAAACTGCCCGCAGTTACTTCCCCGAGGTCGTCACCACCCATAGCTACGAGGAACGGTTGGAGACCTGCGCCATGGTCAAGGCAGCAGGCATGGAGCTGTGCTGCGGGGCCTTGATCGGAATGGGCGAATCAGTGGCCCAGCGGGCCGAACTCGCAGCCCAGCTCGCTGCCCTTGAACCCCACGAAGTCCCGCTCAACTTCCTCAATCCGCGCCCCGGCACCCCCTTGGAAAACCAAGGAATCATGGACGGCAAGGACGCCCTCCGTGCCATCGCCGCCTTCCGACTCGCCATGCCCCGCACTGTTCTCCGGTACGCCGGCGGCCGCGAACTGACTTTGGGCGATCTCGGCACCCGCGACGGCTTGCTCGGTGGCATCAACGCAGTCATCGTGGGCAACTACCTCACTACACTGGGCCGGCCGGCAAACGCGGACCTGAACCTGCTGGTGGAGCTGAACATGCCCATCAAGGAATTCCAGAAGTCGCTGTGACTGCGGCACCAGCCCCGCCGTACTGCGGGCACTGCGGCGGTGAGGCCGTCGCCGGAAGTGACAGTCCGACGTCGGACGCTCACCAAGGATGCCAACAGCGGCTGGCAATGGAGCCGCCCCGCTTTTGCCCGCAGTGCCGGCGTCGCATGAAGGTCCAGGTCACACCACTGGGCTGGACCGCTGAATGCTCCCGGCACGGCAGGCTGGGATCATAAACACCTGGGTAGGCTGGACCTATGGGCCAGAGCCGGGATCTCCTGACGCCGGAGCAACGCAGCCGCAACATGTCCAAAATACGCGGCAAGAATACCAAACCCGAGTTGCTGGTGCGCAGGGTCCTGCATGCCAAGGGGTATCGCTACCGGCTGCACGGGCAGGCCGGTGCCGCCAAGCTGCCGGGCCGGCCCGACCTCGTGTTCGCGGGGCGTCGCAAAGTCATCTTTGTCAACGGCTGTTTCTGGCACTTCCATGACTGCCGGGCAGGCCAGCACGCGCCGGCGGCAAATGCGGAGTTCTGGGAGGCCAAGCGCAACCGCACCCGCCAACGCGACGCCCTGCAACGTGAGCAACTGGCCGTGGAGGGCTGGGAGGTATTGACGGTGTGGGAGTGTGAACTGAAGGATCAGTCAGCGCTCGAAGAGAGGCTCACCCAGTTCCTGGGGGCAGCCTCAACGGCCAGTGAACTCAATGGCCAGTGAACTCAACAGCCAGTGAACTAGGGCGCGGAGGTGACTGACGGGGCAGAGTTGACGGTCCGGTCTTTGCCCGCAGGATGGGCGCCCTGCTCCCACAGTGCGTAGGCAGCAGTCCCGCCGATGCCAAGGAGGACGGTCATGCAAAAGACGATGATGACCATCAGTCCTGGTGATGGACGCGCGCTGCTGTTCATGCTTTTTCCCGTTCCCTGATACAAGCCCCGGAATCCCCCGGATCCGTGATCTTGCCTCTGCTTGTCCTACTCTGGGGGCCGGCAATCAAGACTCCCTCTGAGTCCGCTCAAGATTGGATCAAGCTTTCGTTTTATGACGCTTCCCTGCTTCACGGGGTTCTACTGTTGAATCGTGAATCTATTGTTTGGAGGCGGGAGGAGTCTGGTGTCTGAGTATGACGAGTGCACTGACTCCCTGGTGGATCGCACCGTTCTCACCGGACTCCAGGCCGAGCTTGGCGGGGACCAAGCCATCATCAACACCTTCGTCCGCAACTACGTTGAGCTTCTGCCATGGCGGGTTGACCGGCTCCACCATGCCTTGGAAAACCGGGACATCGAAGACGCCATGGACGCTGTACTAAGCCTGAAGACCTCCAGCCACATGGTGGGTGCCATCTGCATGAACCGTCTGGCCAGGGAGTTGGAAATCAGCATCCGGCTGCTGCCCAACGGGGATCACTTGGACGAGCTAGCTGCCCAGGTCAGCGAAATCGACCACTTCGTTCCAGCGACGATCCGCGAACTCCAAGCACCCTGCTAACCGCAGGAAGCCCGTGCGCGTGTCCCGGGTGGTGCAGCTGTCCTAGTTGTTGTTCGAAGCCGGCGCGAGCCGGTAACCGACGCCACGGACCGTCTCAAGCCAGCGGGGTGCCTGGATGCTGTCGCCGAGTTTCTTGCGCAGATTTCCCATGTGTACCTCAACGGCACGCTCGTCGGCGTCGCTGACGTAACTGCCGACGTCGTAGGGTTCGTTGCGGAGGCGGCGCGCCAGGTCCGCCTTGGTGCGGACAATCCGGCCGGTTTCCAGCAGGGCAAGCAGGAGGTCGAACTCGGTCCGGGTGAGCTTCAGCTCCTTACCGTTCAGGACGGCGGTACGGGAGCCGGCGGAGACGGCCAGGCCGTTGTGGCTCACCTCGGGATCCACTTCTTCGGCCACAGCCTTGGAGTCCGAGGACGCGCGGGGCCTTCGCATCATGGCTTCAACACGGGCTCGCAATTCGCGGGGCCGGAACGGCTTGGTGAGGTAGTCGTCACCGCCGGCCTCCAGGCCCATGAGGGTATCAAGCTCCTCAGCACGGGCGGTCAGCATGATGATGTAGGCATCGGAAGACTTGCGGATCTGGCGGGCGACCTCAAAGCCATCAATGTCCGGGAGTCCGAGGTCCAGGGTAATGACATCAGGATTGAGTTCCCGCGCCGAGGTCACGCCTGCGGAACCGGTGGAGGCAGTGTGCACATCGAACCCCGCCTGGGATAGGACAACCCTTACCAACTCGCGAATATCCTGGTCATCTTCAATGACCAGCCCCACACGTACTTCACTCATCGCTGCCCCTCAGCCCCTTCGATAACCTCAGAAGTATATCCATTATGGTTAGGCTGATCTCATGAACCGACTTTCTTCTGCATCCGTGGTGGATGTGCCATGACCCACCCTTCGACTTGGGATATTGGCGAAAAGAAGAAACTCCTGGTGTTTCAGCGCTCTTTCCACGAACATACCCTGCGAATGCGGGTTGTCCTCAGCCAACTGCCGTTGTCGGTGTGTGTTTGTATTTCTGCCATCCTGGTCTGGCTGTTTTTCCCGGCCACTCTTGAGAATCCGCTCTTCCTGATCTTCCTGCTGAGCCAGGCGTTGCTCCTTGCCTTGTGCGTGATGGTGCCCTGGCACCGGCTTCCCTTTGCCAGCTTCCTCACCATCCCCATCCTTGACATGGTCTCCATCGGATTCGCACGCGAGGGCGCCCTGGAGTCCATCACCGGCCTGAGTGTCCTGGTGGTGCTGCCCGTCATTTGGCTGTGCGCCTCGGGCCTATATCCCAAGCTGGCCATTTCCATGTCCTTCCTCGGACCCTTGGGCATCGTGTGGGTTCCCCTGTTCGTTCGTGGAACCTTGACCGAGCAGGACCTCACCAAACCCCTGCTGTTCCCCATCCTCATGCTCGGCATCGGGATCTCGGTCAGCGTCCTGACCCTGAGCATGGTCCGCCAGCAACGGGCGTTGGAGGAAAAGGACCTGGCGCTCAAGGATGCGCTGGAGGTCAGCACCAAGCAGGAGCGGCTCCTCAATACCGTGATGGAGGCGCTGCCGCTGGGTGTAGTGGCAGTGGACGGCGACGGGCATGACATCCTCATGAACCGCCGCCAACGCCAAACCCATGCCTTGGCCACTCCCCCGGATAACGAGGACCCCAACGAGTCCCAGCTGCTGATCTTCGACATCGACAGGACCACGCCGCTGGACACGGACCGCCGTCCCGTGCGGCGGGCCGTCCTGGGCGAACGCTTCACCGATCAGTTGGTATGGCTCGGTTCCGGGCCGGACCAGCGCGCCTTTACGGCCAGCGCCCGTCCCATGGTGGACGACGACGGAAAGTTCGGCGGTTCCGTGGTGGTCTTCAGTGACGTCACCGAGCTGGTGAACGCCCTGGCCGCCAAGGACGATTTTGTTGCCAACGTTTCCCACGAGTTCCGCACCCCGCTGACGTCCATCCTGGGCTACGTGGAACTGATCATGGACGATCCCGACGCCCTTGACCCGAGGTCCCGCAAGCAGTTGGACATCGTCCGGCGCAACGCCGAACGCCTGCTCACCCTCGTCTCGGATCTCTTGGCCGTGCGCTCAGGCCACATTGTCATCCAGCCCCACACGGTGGACGTCGCCGAGCTGGTTCGCGGCAGCGTCACCTCCGCCGAACCGCGCGCTGCCAAAGCCGGCATCCGGCTTTCCATGGACATTCCGGAAGCTTTGGAAGCCCGGGTTGACTCCTCCCGTATCGCCCAGGTGCTGGACAACCTGGTGTCCAACGCCATCAAATACTCCCCCGACGGCGGCGACGTGGAAGTAGCCGCCTGGGAGGACGAGGACTTTGTGTTCTGCCGGGTCACTGACACCGGCATGGGCATGAATGAGGAAGAGCAAGCGGAGGCCTTCACCAAGTTCTTCCGAGCCGGAGGCGTCCGCAAGAGCGCCATCCCGGGTGTCGGGCTGGGGTTGCCCATCAGCAAGGCGATTGTTGAAGCGCACGGTGGAACCATCACGCTGACCAGCGAACCAGGGCGCGGCACCACCTTCACGGTGAAGATGCCCGCCTGAGCAGGCCTAGTTCTTCAGCCCCGCGGCCTCGCGACGGCGACCGAACAGGAAGTAGCTGACCGGGCCGAAGAAGTTGATAAAGGAAACCGCGCGCCAGATCGCCTTCTTGCCCCTGATCCCCGCATCAGGGGTCTTGGCGATGCTGCGCTGCGCGGCTACCAGCAAAGCCAGGTTCAGGGCGCCGCTGGCCATCACCGAGATGCGCTGTCCCTTGCTCATGTCACGCCAGGATTTCTTGCCGGCCATGATGCCTCCTTGTCGCGGATCTTTGCGTACGGGTTACCTCTCAGGCTAGTCCGACGCCGATCGGCCCGCTACGGCCTGGCGTACTACTTCACCCCAGGACTGCTCAGCGAGGTCAGCCACGGCGGCAAGAATTTCCGAGGGCGGCAGCGACAAGTCCAGCGGGTACTCCACGATGTCGATGTCCGTGTTGAGGATGCGGCGCAGTTTCACGTCCCCGCGGCCGGCATAGACCAACCACGCTGTGGGAACCCGGAGCGCCGTACAGTACGCCAGCAACTGGTAGTGGTCGGCACTCAAGGAGGCCCCGGCGTCGGCCGCTGCTTTGTACTTGGAGTCGTAGACCACCACGGGGCGGCCACCCAGGAAATGGACGGCATCCGGGCGCACGGTTAGCCGGTCGGAGTCGTGCACGGCCTCGTTGAGCAGTGCCCCGTACTGGAGCCGCATCTCCCCCGGATGGGTGGCCATGGCCGCACGCAGGGCAGTTCCAACGAATTCTTCGAACACCCGGGACATGTCCACCACGAACGACGCCGTGTGTTGTTTGCCGTCGCCGGCTTCAGCCGAAGCATTGCGCAGGATCACTTCGGAGAGCCTGAGCACGGCGTGGTAGCGCAGGTTCATCCGGCTGGCCCGCCATGGCGGGAGGGGCGCTCCGGACTGAAGCCGGGTGACGGCGTCGAGCTTTCCCTTCAGCTGCCGCAAGCGGCTGAGGACATCGGGCCGGACACCGGGGACCTTCCCCATCCGTTCCAGGGCAGCGCGGAGGATGCGGTTCTCAGCGATGTCCTCCGTGAATTCGTCGTAGGAAACCTCCAGCGGCACCATCATTCCTGGTCGCCGGGAGATTTGGTCCGAGATCCGGATCCGGCCTTTGACCGTCCGGAGCGACTCTTCCACCGTCAGGTACCCCTGCAGGACTCCGCGGCTCAGTGCCCGGTCAGCCAACTGCGCCAGCGACTCCGCCAGGGCACTCCACAGGTCCGGGTGCTCCACGGCCTCCACGGTGTTGTCACGGAACCCTTGTTCACCGGCATAACTGAGCAGGAAGAGCAACCGGCTCAGGCCCAGCCGATCCTTGGGACGCACTTCCAGTTGTACCGTGGCGGTGCGGACGGAGCCCACTTTGCCCACGGGTTCAATCCGGTAGAGGCCCATCCCCATGGGCGAGGCCTTGGCCAGGCCGCTGGTATTGATGAACGCTGCCGAGGGGGCGTCCAATTTGTCCACCACGCCGCCGGAGAGCTCATCCATGACGATATGCCTGGGTCCGGAACGAGCCTTCGCCGCTGAGGCAGGCGCCCGGCCCGGCCGCGGCGGAATGGCCTTAGCGGGCTGCAAGACGTCCCAGCAACTGGTCCAGCCCGAAGCGCTCCTCCAGCTGTGCCCGGTTCAGTTGCCCGTGGTAGTGCTCTTCGAGCAGCGGCATGAGCTCGTACTTCCAGATCCGACGCAGTCCGGTGGGGTTTTGGGCAGCATTCTTCATGAAGTAGGACGGCCCGATCATCAGGTTCCGGTCCCAGTCGTCAATTGCGTCGTTCAGTGCATCCAACAGGTCCGCATTGAGCGTATCCAGCCCGCGGGCCTCAAGGAACCGGCGCAGGGTGCCGCGGATCGGCTCCTCCTTGGGGTGCAGCTCAATAAAGGCAAAACGACGGCGGATGGCGGCATCCATCATGGCGATGGAGCGGTCAGCCGTATTCATGGTGCCGATGATGTAGAGGTTGTCCGGCAGGCTGAAGGGCTCGTTGGGGCTGTACTGCAGATAGATGCGGTCGTCCCGGTACTCCAACAGGAAGTACAGCTCACCAAAGACCTTGGCCAGGTTGGCACGGTTCATTTCATCGATGATCAGGAAGTACGGCTTGTGCGCGTTTTCCGGCTTGGCAGCTTCCTCCGCCAGGCGCCGCAACGGGCCGGCGACGAGCTTGAAGGACACTTGGCCGTCGTCGGTTTTGTCCGGCCGGTAACCCTCGAAGAAATCCTCGTAGGCGTACGACGGATGGAACTGGACCAGCTTCACCCGCTCATCGGTGTGGTCTCCCGCGAGCTCGGCAGCGAGGTGCTTGGCCAGGTACGTCTTGCCGGTTCCCGGCGGACCGTACAGCACCAACTGCCGGTTATCTTCGAGCAGTTCCGCGATTTCCTCCAACGGCGCGAGGTCCATGTGCAGGGACGCTGCGAACTCTTCGGTCAGGGGCCGGAAGCCTTGCTGGACAACCTCGACGACGGCGGTGGGCGGGGCTTCGTCCTCGCCGTCCGTTTCGGCCTCGACAGGGAGCAGCTCCTGCAGGGCCTGGATCACCCTGGTGACATCCACGATGATGCCGGGCGTGGATAGCTGGCGCTGGGCATGACGGGGAAGCTCGGGAATGGCGTAGCTGTCATCGAACCAGCGCACCTTGCGGCGGATGCGCCTGTTGTCTTCATGGTGTTCTGGCTCGCCAAGGACCACCCCGACCCGTACCCGGCCGGCATGCTGGTACAAGGTCAGGTCGCCCGGCTTCATGACGGTCAGGAAAGCAAAAACGGCCGTCTTGGTGTCTTCTCGTTCCACGTAGCCAAGATGCTTGTAATCCTCGTCCACGGCGTGCTGGACCACACCAGCTGTGACACCGGCGGTGAGGGCACGCAGATGCTCCACGTCCAAGGTGGCTTTTTCCTCGGCGACCCAGGCCGCCAGGAGATCCGCATTGTCGTGATGGGTGCGCAGGAGCCAGGACCTGCGGCCAGGGTCACCCACCTTCCGCCACTGGCTGACCAGCTGACGGGCATACCAGTCGATGCGCTGCCCGGCTTGCTCGTCCAAGTGCAGGCGGATGCGGTGGATGTCGGCAGTGATGTCCTCGTCGGTATCACCCTTGGCACCGCCCACAAGCGAAGCGAAGGCATCCCGGATTTCCCGGCGCTCAACATCCGCCACCACGGGCTCGAAGTACCCGGGCCAGACCAAATACTCGATGCTGCGACGCAGGGCTGGCTGATCCTCCGGCGTTGCTGCAGCAAGCTCATGGAACTTCAAGGGGTCCGCGAGCGCTTCATTGATGGTGGCCGTACTTTGACTGTCCACGTGGGCCACGAAGCGGCACAGCCACTTCAAGTGGTCCCAGATGGTCCAGTTGAATTCCGCAGTGCGGTCCCGGATCACTCCATGGTCCGTCATGCCCTCATAGAGTTCCCGGGGCAGCTCAATGGCCGGTTCAACCCAGGAGGCGGCCTCGGCAACACGGGCACGCTTCACCCTCAGGGACTTGACCTCGTGTGCCAGCGGCAGCGACTGCAGGAACAGCAATTCCACGGCCAGCAGTTTGGCCTCCCGGGACGCGCCTTCCAGGTTCTGCCGCAGGTTGGTCATCATGGGAGCCTTGGAGTCCTCCACCCCGCGCTCCAGCCGTTCCAACAGCTCACCGGCGGCATCCGCGGTCCACGTGAGGGTCCGGCCGTCCAGCGCCGAAGGTCTCCCGTGCAGCGCCGGACCGAGCACATACCAGGCCGCGTCCTCGATCTCTTTGGAGACTCCGGGGGCACGGTCAGTGGCAGGTTTTACGGAGGAAATCACCATGCCAACTTACCTTGTTTGGCTTATCCGGGCATCTGGATATCCACAGGCAGCGGTGCCACCGGCCTGACCGGGGTTAACTTCCGTCGCGCAAGTCTGCCGGAGGTTCTTCCGTCAATTCGATGGCGTCAAAACGGGCCTCACAGCCTGGTCCCATCGGTGCTTGGGACATGAAGCCGACGTGCACGGGTTTCTCCGAATCCAGCCGGAACAGGCGGACAAAGGACCATTCCCTGCCATCGGAGGAGGAGTGGAATGCCCACGCCGGACCAACCCTGCTGACCCGTAAATAGATCCATGGCGCCGTGACCACCGGGCCGTTCGAATCGTCGGAGTACCCATTGGTCACCACGCTGACCACCATGGCCTCCCCTTGCGGGGAATACTCGAAGCAGAGCTTGGCCCAGTGCTCGCTGTCCGCCCACAACGTCAACACACCGGCGTCGAACGTTGTCCTGGGTGAGGCCACCAGCACCCGGGCCGAGAGGGAGAAGGCCGCCGGGGCCCTGAAGCCCAACGCGGTGGCGCCGTGCCGGGGCTCGCCACCCAGGGAATCGTTGGTCCAATCGACGCCGGGAGCGGCCGTGAGCGTCAACGCCCCCTCCGCTTCGTCATAGCCGGCGTGTCCGGCGGATGAGGTCCACTCCATGGGCGGCAATCCTGGTATTTCGGGAATCAATCCTGGCTCCGTTCATCGACGCTGTACGTTGCAGAACACGCTTTCAGACATTGTCCCGAAGGTGCGGGACGCCACCCCGGTGCCGCCGGAAAAGATCCCTAGTGCATTCCGAATTGGTAGCTGAAGGGAACAGGCTCGTCGGGGCAAACCTCTTCCCACAACTCGGCGATTGCGTCTTCACCTTCACGCAGGTCCGGAATCTCGACGCCCTTGCGCAGGATTGCCGCCGCTTCGCCGGGGTTCCCGGTGCGCGCGAGCGCCAGCGCCTTGAGGAACGCCAACCGCCCGACGCCGGAGGCTACTTCGGAGGTGACTTCGGGGGCCTCTTGGGGTGCCGATGCGATCAGTTCCAGCGCCATGGACGGATTGCCGTGACGGATGCTGAGGGTGACAGCCTCAGTGAGCAGGGCTGTGAGGGAGGAGTCTGCCGC
This sequence comes from Arthrobacter sp. R3-55, assembly GCF_054161505.1. Taxonomy (NCBI): domain Bacteria; kingdom Bacillati; phylum Actinomycetota; class Actinomycetes; order Micrococcales; family Micrococcaceae; genus Arthrobacter; species Arthrobacter sp. R3-55. Next base: position 3,639,981 of record NZ_CP096423.1, read on the forward strand.
CACGCTCTGTCGAAGTTCGGCGAGTCCTTGCGGTTCTTGTCCCCCAGCGAGCAGTGCCAATGCCAATCCCCGGTGTGTGAGCGCCTTGGTCCTGGGCCTCACATCGCCGGCCGCCAGCACCTCTCCATAAAGGGCTTTTGCCCCCTCCAGGTCCTGCCTCGCATGCTTCATGGTGGCCAGATGGAATCTTGATTCAGGGTTCTCCTGCCCCGCCAGGAGCTCCTCCCAGTCCGCCCCGGCGACGAAGCTGGACGCGTCGTCGAACCCTTCTCCCTGCAGCAGCCGCAGCCACGGTTCCTGCTCGGCGGTGACGCTTTCGTCCGCAAACGGCGTCCCCTTTTCATCTACCCAGGCTTTGCCTGACTTCAATCGCCTGGCGCGCTCCACCACGCCCCAGCCGCTTCCGTGCAGCAATATTTCCGACGGCGGAACGTCGGCATTGCTGATCGCTGCCGGAAGCATGGCCTCAAGTTCCTCGTGGGGCAGCAGTTGTTCCAAGTGGTCGCTGGCGTGTGCCACGGCAGCATGCCAGTCGGCACCGTGCGAGGTCTCCGGATCAAGGCCCCCGTTGCCGTACGCTTCCACCCAGGCCCACTGGGCACCTGCGGGCATCACGAGGTGTTCAAACTGCGTCTGTGCCAAACCGGCCTGGATCTCGGCATACGGTCCGGCTCCAGGGCTCAGCCACTCCTGCCACCGTTTTCCGCCCTGTCCCTGGCCCCACACGAAGAGCTTCTTTCCCCGCAGGAGGCCCGTTGAGAGCATCGCCAGCCCGTCGCCGTCGTCGTCCGCTGCCACAACCCAGCGCCGCTCGGAAGGGTCGATGTCGAAGAAGAAGTCGGCCGCGTGCGGGCTGTTGACCAGCCACGTGCCGTCATACCCCTCGTGGTCGTTGGGCCTGACGCGGGTGATATCGGTGGCGTAGTCGCTGCCGAAGGCCTCGTCCGCCGGAGCTATGACCCGTGTGCGGTCCGTTTCCGGAATGGCGGCGTTGCTCCACCAGTACATGGGGACGTCGTGGTCATTCGGGTTCCGGAGCCGGACCGCAGCGAACAGGACAGCCGAGTCCTCCGGCAACCACATGTCCACTTGGAACACTACTTCCCGCAACCGTTCGTACTCCCACACGCGCAGGATGTGCTTGCCATCCGCAGTATGCACGATCGCCGTGTGCAAGGGATCGCAACTGGTGGGCGAGTGGCCACGGGTGCCGATGTTCCATTCCAGCCCGCCGGCAAACCAAGCCTTCCGCAGCGCAATGTTGGCCAGCTGCGGGGCATCGTGGGTGTGCAGGAGCTGCTTTCCGGTGGCTTTATCGAACAACTCCCAGATGCGGCCGCCCAGGGACGGGATGACGGTCACCTTGAGTTTGTTGTTCTCCAGCACGACGGCGGGCAGCTCCTTGGGTGCCGCCTCCCGGGTGTAACCGTCCTGCATGAGATACGGGTAGATGTTGGGTACCACTCCGTAACGGGCCGAGGCCTGAAGTTCTTCCGGCACGCCCTCCCCCACGGTGTAGGGCTGGTCCAGCTCGGCTGCCACCACCGGCAACGGGTTCAGCGGGCCGGGATCCGCCATGGTCAGTGAGATGGTGGTAACGGTGAGGTTGGAGCTTTCAGTGATGTCCACGTCAGTATCCGATCGTGAGGAGGAGGCCGCGCTGCGGCTCAACAGTGATGGCGTCGCCGGGCGCGTAGTCCGCAGCGGTTTGGAATCCGGCGATGGCCGGGGCCTCGATGCGGCTCTTGGCGGTAGCGTCGTCGTCGAAAATCAACGTCACATGCTCAGTGTGTCCGGCCCACGACGCCAGCGCTACAACCATGCCGCGCCCTGTCACCCACGTGGTGGCCGGCACGTCCGGATGGTTGGTCCGCACTGGCGACTTGGGGTCCCAGAAGCCGCGCATCTGCCCGTCCGCCAGCCCGGTTTCTGCCCAGAAATCCCAGAGGGGACGGTTGTCGACGGCGGGTGCCCGGCCGGTCATCCCGAACACCATTCCACGCCACGGGTTGCCGCCTCCTTCCAGCATCTCGCCCATGAGCCCGAAAGGTATCCCGGACAGTTCCACCAGCCAATAGTCCGGATCAGTGGTGCGGTAGTCGAAGTACTCCCCCAGCCAGAGCCTGTCCACGTAAGGCAAATGCTCCAGGTACAGGTTGGCTGAGGACGCAAAGCCGTCATGCGCCGTGAACTGGTTGGCCGAGTGCAGGTCTATCTCCGGCCCTTCCACGCCGCGGGCTTCACAGGCCCACTCAAGGACCTTGCGGACCCGAAGCATCGCATGGCGGTCGTAGGCGATGTCATCGAGGTAGATGCCGTCTACTCCGTCCTCGCCGGAGGCCAACTCCTGGAGGCTGCGGACGTAGAAGTTCTCCCACCGGGACTCGCCCGTGGTCACCACCGCAATGTCCTCCACGTTCGGCGCATACCAGGCGGACACGTAACCGTCCCCGGCATGCTCCTGCAGCCACATGTGGCCTTTGCCCGGGCCGTCGCTGAAGATCTCATGATCCAGGTGCAGCAAGGGCAACAGCTCCGGGCTGTGGAACGTGAGCTCCCTGACCGTGTTGTACACCTTGGCCATGAGGCCGTGCCGATGACACTCGGCTACGTACTTCCGCAGCGACTCCTGAGTCAGCAAAGGGTCGTTGATATAGGGCGCCGGCGCAGTGGCATGGTGGACGTTGACCACCGTGGCTCCCGCCGCCTTGATGTCCGCAGGATTTTCAGGAGCATGGAAGTAGCGCTTGGCCAAGTGATCGCCGGGGCGGATGGGCTTGAACGGTGTCAGCAGCAGGCGGAAATCGAAGTCCAGCGGTTCACCTTCCTTCAGGGTACGGGCGCCACTTCCGGCATGGACCCTCACCGTGCCCTCGCCGCTCCTGAGCGTCACCCCGCCGCGGACTGTGCCTTCGGAGCCGGCCTCCTGACGGTTCGCCCAGGATTGCGGTTCCACCAACGGCTTTTCCCGGTAGAAGTTGGTATTCAGTGGACGCTCGTAGTTGCCGTCCCGCAGTGCCAGCTGCATTCCGATATTGACGCTCCCCAGCCACAGCGCGTCCTGGTTCTTCCCCGCCACCTCCCACGTCCAATCCAAGGATTCCGGACGTTTCCCACCCGCCACTCCCAATCCCATGGCGAGCGGGACCGCAGCCTCGTCAAACGCAAGGTGCAGCCCGACGTCGGACACGTCCAAAGTTCCCGCAGAGCTGAGGCGCAGCGAGTACGTAACCGCGCCATCGGCGTCGAGGGCGCCGTTCAGTTCCAGCCTCAGCGTTGCGTTCCCGATCTTCCCGCCCGTCCAAGTGGACCGCCAAGAGACCCGGGCTGGCCCTTCCACTGTGAAAGTAAGCGGCGAATAGGCCCATGGGATACCGTCGATGTCCAGGCTCATCGGGGCCTTGAAAAGCTCGACGGCGGAACCATCCGTTGCGGTCACGGCCGCGGTGAAGGTGGACCTCACCTGCGCCGGGAGTCCCGACTCCGCCAAGCACAAGGACCTGCCCAGTATCCCCAACGTCCTGCTGGTTTCGTCCAAGATGACGGGTGTGTAGGGCCTGACGAGCCCTGCGTCCTGGGCCACCCGCGAATCCAGCCACGCCAAGCGGCGCAGGTAACGGGGATCGCCGAAGCCGCCGGCGGCGATGGCCGGGTCCGCGTCGCTTTCGTCCGCCACGTCCAGCCTGACCTCAACCTCTTGGGTCGCTCGGCCGGCGGCAGTGACAGCTATGGTTGCCGTGATGGTGGTTCCGGCAATTTCCTGTGGGACCGGCAGAATCACGTACAACGCCTGCACCGTTCCTGCCGGAACATTCAGCTTCCTACGCCATGGTTTGCCGTGACGATCCTCGCCGTCGGTGTTGAGGCAATGCCCACCAGCCCGCGGGATCACGTCGACGGTCACGCCGTGTAAATCCTCCAACGCGTAGAGGCCCACTTGGAGCACGTAGTCCTCCCCCGGTTCGGCTGTAACGGCGAACGTGTCCGAGGGGCCGTTGATGGCCCAATGTGCCGGCAGATCCCGCTGCATGGACACGGGGTTCAGCCGGTCCTCGGGAAAGAGCAGGAAAGCCTGGCCGGCGTGCCTGCTGTGGAGCTCCTCCAGCTCGTCCGTGCGGGCCGTGAAGTTCATCGGCGCAAACGAGTCGCGCTGGCTCGCGGCTTCATAGCGGACCACCGTTGCCTGGGGCAGCACGCTCTTTGCAGGCACCCACGCTGAACGCTCGACGCCGGCAACCCACGCGGGTTCTGCTGAGGAGCGATGTGGGAGGTACTGAGCCTGGGGATAGTGGGGTTTACCCACCATGGCATATGGCAAGTAGTAGACGAAGTAGGTGCCCGGGCCATCAACCGGCTCGAAAACGATGCTTCCGGCCTCCCGTGTTGCCTCTTCCACCATCACATTCCGGACGCGGGTACCGGTCTTTTCCGAGACGATCACGACATCCACCGACGCCTGGTCCTGGTCCTGCCGACGCCAGGGGAGGATTATCCGGTGCGCCGACTTCCCACCACTACTGTGCTGCCCCGGGCCTGCCACTTCAACCACAAACCGGTGGTTTCCGTAGAGCAGCTTGTCCCAGCTGCCGACTCCACATTCCACCTCCGGATGGCCTGTTGTCCTGCTGCTTTGGGTGATTGGCGGAGGGGATGTGACAGCCGGCGGAACCGGCGCGGGCAGCGGCATCGCTGGTACTCCTGAAGGTAGCTTCGGGGCTTGTTCACCGATTTGGTGAATCCTTACATCATCCCGGCATTCCTCAAGGTGGTAAAGGGTTATTGCGATGCGTACTTACTGGGAAACTTGTGCTGGAGGACTGGACTCCAGAAGTTATCCAGAGGCGCTCAGATTATTCAGAGGCGCTCAGCGTGAGCGCGTTCACCTTTGCTTTGGCTGCACGGACCACCTCGCGGTCGGTGACCGTATACGCCGTGGGGTCTGCGCCATCCTGTGCGCCCAGGGAAATGGCACCGTCCCCAAGGGTGGAGACTGTTTTCTTGGCGGACAAGTGAACGGCTGACAATCCTGCAGAGTGCATGGCCGGGATGTCCTCCAGGGACAGTCCCCCACCGGCCATGATCTCCAAGGCGTCGCCGGCCCTTTCCACCATGGCGGTCAGGGTCTGCAGTCCGGCCCCTGCCGTGGGCTCATGGCCGGAGGTAAGGACACGGGTAAAGCCGAGGGTAAGCAATTGATCCAGCGCAGCGAAAGGATCCCTGGATTGGTCGATCGCGCGATGAAAGGTTACCTGGGCTTCGGCGTTGGCTGCTTTGGCGGCATCCACCAGACGTTGGACCGCATGAACATCCACATCTCCAGCTGGAGTCAGCGCTCCCACCACCACGCCGTGCGCCCCCTGGGCCAGTAGGTGTCGGATCTCGTGCACCATGGTGTCCACGTCGGATGCCGAGAATCGGAAATCACCGGGCCTGGGACGTATCAAGGGATGGATTTCCAAGCGGCCATCGACGTGCTCCATGCTCGCCTCCATGAGCCCCTGGCTAGGCGTGATGCCGCCAAGTTCCAGGCTGCTGCACAGTTCAACGCGATGTGCCCCCTCGGAGGCGGCGACACCTGCGCCGACAGCACTGACCACGGCAATTTCAAGTTTCATGCTGAAACTCTACGCGGAGTTTTTGTACAGGTAATGCCCCTAAGGAGGCTCCTTAAGGGCATCAACTGTACAAAAACTCGTCAGGCTTGGTAGCGCCCGAGCTTTTCCTTCTGCCCGGGAGTGAGCCTGAGGACCCGCCCCGTAGCCTCTGCTACGAATGCCAAGTGGGTGGTGGCCTTGACGCAATCTTCCCGGGTAACCGGATCCTTGATGACGTAGTGGAGATCAAAGCTGGCGCCTTTGATGGCACCAACCCAGATCTCCACCACAGCAGGGATGTTGCGGTAGTCCAGTGTCCGAACGTACCGGACCTTGTGTTCTACGACGAGGGTCATGGTGCCCTCTTCGACGTCGTTGAACAGGGCGGCCGGGGGTTCGACGCCGGGGAGGCCGGCTCCGCGGGGTGGCCCGAAGGCCGCAATACGGGCTTCTTCCAACATGCGGACGATCTGCACGTTGTTGATATGGCCGTAGGCATCCATGTCACCCCAGCGCATGGGTACAAGAACCTCCAAGCGCCGGGGTGTCATGGGATCCCTCAGTTCTTCCGCGCTCAGCTGTGCACCGCCGTCGAATCGTCAACTGCGGCTTCTTCCTCACCCGCGAACTGGGACATGTACAAGCGGTAGTACGCGCCTTGGAGGGCGAGCAGTTGGGTGTGGTTGCCCTGCTCCACGATCTTGCCGTTCTCCATCACCAGGATGGTATCGGCATCCCGGATGGTGGAGAGGCGGTGTGCGATCACGAAGCTGGTCCGGTCCGTGCGGAGGGCGGCCATGGCCTTCTGCAGCAGCAGTTCCGTCCGGGTGTCCACGGAGCTCGTGGCTTCATCCAGGATCAGCAGCGACGGATCAGAGACGAAGGCACGCGCGATGGTGATGAGCTGCTTCTCACCGGCACTGACGTTGTTGCCTTCCTCATCAATGATCGTCTGGTAGCCGTCAGGCAGCGCACGGACGAACCGGTCCACGTAGGTGGCCTTGGCCGCCTCCATGATCTGGTCCTCAGTGGCGTCCAGGTTGCCGTACTTGATGTTGTCGTAGATGGTCCCGCCGAAGAGCCAGGCGTCCTGCAACACCATGCCCACCTTGGACCGGAGTTCGGAACGGGTGAGGTCCTTGATGTCCACGCCGTCCAGGGTGATCCGGCCCGCGTTGAGCTCGTAGAAGCGCATCACGAGGTTCACCAAGGTGGTTTTGCCGGCACCTGTGGGGCCAACAATCGCAACGGTGTGGCCGGGTTCAGCCGCGAATGACAAGTCCTCGATGAGCGGCTTGTCCTCCACATAGCTGAAGGAGACGTGCTCGAACTCAACGTGGCCATCGGTCTTGGAGGGCAGGTGACGGGTGCCGTTCTCCTCAACCTCTTCCTCGGCATCAAGGAACTCGAAGACGCGTTCAGCTGATGCCACGCCGGACTGGAGCATGTTCGCCATACCGGCAATCTGGCCCAGCGGCTGGGTGAACTCACGCGAGTACTGGATGAAGGCCGTGGCATCGCCCAGGCTCATGGAGCCGGAAGCTACCCGAAGGCCACCCACCACGGCGATGCCTACGTAGGACAAGTAGGACACAAAGTTCATGGCGGGGAAAATAACGCCCGACACGAACTGCGCACCGAAGGATGCCTTGTAGAGTTCCTCATTCTTCTCGTCAAAGCGGTCCAGCATGTCGGCGTCGCGGCCGAACACCTTCACAAGGTCATGGCCGGAGAACGATTCCTCGATCTGGCCATTGAGTGCGCCGGTGTTCTTCCACTGTGCCGCGAAGAGCTTCTGGCTCCGGGCACCGATCACGCCAGCCACAATGCCGGACAGCGGCAACGCGATCAGGGCGATCAATGCCAGCTCCCAGGACACGATGAACATCATGACGGTGATGCCCAGGACGGTCAGCACGGAGCTGACCAGCTGCGCGAAGGCCTGCTGCAGGCCCTGCTGGACGTTGTCGACGTCGTTGGTGACGCGGGAGAGGATATCGCCGCGCTGGCGGGTGTCGAAGTAGTTCAGCGGAAGCCGGTTCAGCTTCTTCTGAACGTCATTGCGGAGCTGCTTGATGACCCGCATGACGATCCGGTTCAGCAACCAGCCTTGGGCCCAGAGGAAGATATTGGCTACGAAGTACATCAGCAGCACGATCGAAATCAGGAACGTCAGCTTGGGGAAGTCAATCCCGTTGGTCAGTTCCATCTTGGAGACCATGTCCGCGAAGTTGCCCTGCCCCTGCTGGCGCATCAGCTCAACGAACTGCTCCTGGGAGACCCCTTCAGGGATCTGCTTGCCCACCACGCCACCGAAGATAACGTCCATGGCGTTGCCCAGCACCTTGGGGGCAATGACGTTGAGGACAACCGAGACCACCACGAGGCCGATCACGATGTACACGCCGACGCTCTCAGGCTTCAGCAGGCCCATAAGGCGCTTGGCTGAGGGCCAGAACGCCTTGGCTTTCTTAGCCGGCACATCGCCGAACATGCCACCGTCAGCCTCAGAGGGAACGTACTCCTCCTCGACGAAGTCGTCGTCGTCAAGCACTGTTGTTGCCACCTCTGCCTCGGCTGTTGCCTTGGCATCCTTGGCGGCCTCGGCCTTGGCAGCCCAGCCACGCTTTTTCTGCTGGTTCTGCTCGCTCATGCCACTTCCTCCACGCTCAGCTGGGATTCAACGATTTCCTGGTACGTCGGTGACGTCTCCAGGAGTTCATCGTGGGTTCCGCGGTCAACAATGCGGCCGTTATCCAGCACCAGGATCTCGTCCGCATCCGCGATGGTGGAGACGCGCTGGGCCACAATGATGACCGTCGCATCCCGGGTTTTGGCCTTCAGGGCTTTTCGGAGCCGGGCGTCAGTAGCGACGTCCAAGGCGGAGAACGAATCGTCAAACAAGTACACGTTGGGTTTGGTCACCAAGGCACGGGCAATGGAGAGCCTCTGCCGTTGTCCACCGGAGACGTTGGTTCCGCCTTGGGCAATGCGCCGGTTCAGGCCTGACGATTTTTCCTCCACGAAGCCCTTGGCCTGTGCGGTTTCCAACGCCTCCCACAGTTCCTCGTCGGTGGCATCGGGCTTACCAAAGCGGAGGTTGTGCTCGATGGTGCCCGAGAACAGGTAGGGCTTCTGCGGAACGGCCGACACCCGGCTGGTAATCTCCGAGGCATCCATGTCCGTGACAGGGACGCCGTCGAGCAAGACATCACCGGAAGCGACATCGTAGAGCCGCGGCAGCAGCGAAACCAGAGTGGTCTTACCGGCGCCCGTGGAGCCAATGATGGCCAGGGTCTTGCCAGGCTCGGCAGTGAACGAGATATTGCTCAGGACAGGAGCCTCGGCGCCGGGGTACTTGAAAGTAACGTCCCGGAACTCGACGCGTCCCTTCTTCTCCGCCGGCACCACGGGAGAACCGGGGTTGTGGATGGAAGGCTCGACGTCGAGGACCTCGCCGATGCGGTCTGCACAGACCGAGGCGCGGGGAATCATCATGGCCATAAAGGTGCCCATCATGACGGCCATCAGGATTTGCAGCAGGTACTGCAGGAACGCTGTCAGTGCGCCCACCTGCATCTCGCCGGAATCCACGCGCTGGCCGCCGAACCAAAGAACTGCAGCAGTTGAGAGGTGCAGGATCATGCCGATCGCCGGGAACATCAGGACGAACAGGTTGCCGATCTTGACGGACACCGCAGTGAGGTCGTCATTGGCGTTGCCGAAGCGCTTGGCCTCGTGGGGTTCACGGACAAAGGCCCGGACCACGCGGATGCCGATGATTTGCTCGCGGAGCACACCGTTGATGGCGTCGATCTTGGTCTGCATGGAGCGGAAGAGCGGCATGAGACGGACCACGAGGTAGCCCACAACCGCCACCAGGACGGGCACGGAGACCCATACGAGCCAGGAAAGGTTGAGGTCCTCACGGAGGGCCATGATGATGCCGCCGACGCACATGATGGGCGTGGACACCATGAAGTTCAGGCCCATGAGGACCAGCATTTGAACTTGCTGGACATCGTTGGTGCCACGGGTAATCAGCGTGGGAGCACCGAACTTGTTGACGTCCTGGGCGGAGAAGCTGCTGACTTGGCGGTATACGCTGCGGCGCAGGTCCCGGCCGATGGCCATGGCAACGCGCGAGCCGAAGTACACGGCGACGATGGCACTGACAACCTGTCCAAGGGCAACGGCAAGCATGAGCGCGCCCGTCTGCCAGATGAAGTCGGTGTCTCCGCGGGAAACTCCCTCGTCGATGATCCTGGCGTTGAGGCTGGGGAGGTAGAGCGTGGCGATGGTGGACGCCAGCTGAAAGATCAGCACGGCCACAATCTGCGGCAAATACGGCTTGGAGTAGCGCCGTATAAGGGTGACAAGCATGCCCACGGGTCCTTAGAAAAAGTGCGCGAATGAGGTAAGAGAAGTGTCGCAGCAAGGGCTGACAGTATTAGCCTCCCTACTCTACGAAATCCGTTGCCCGCGCGAAACAACTTCCGGAAAAGATCATCCCAGCGGAGTATTTGGCGTGTCGCCGGTGATCCCGCAGGCGCAGCATGGGATGTCGCGGCAAGCAAAAAGCGCCGGCTGGTTGCCCAGCCGGCGCCTTCAGTCCCGCTCTCCTTCGTTACTCACCGCGTAGTGCGCCAGGAATGCCGAACAAGGGTGGGGATCGGAGGAATCAGCCTGCGTGCTTTCCGTGGTCCGAACGCGCCTCCGCGCCTTGCAGGAGCAGCAACGCCATCCGTTCCTGCTGCCTGCGTTCCCGCTTCAGTTCCTTGCGGATCGCTGCGAGCTCTTCGGCAATGGCGGCTTGCTGCTCGGCGATGGCCTGCTGCTCACGCAACCTCGCCTGCAGCTCCACGTTGGCCCGGCTGAGCTGGAGTTGCTGTTCGGCCAGGACGTACTGAGTACGGGACAGTTGTTCCTGTACTTCCTTTACATCGGTCACGTTTCTCCCATCAGCCATGGCATGTGGGCGTTCCTGCGTCAGGATACGGGCGAATTCAAGGTCGAGATCGGCGCCGGAATCCTGCTTCGGAGCCTGACGTCCGCTCCCGGAAACGGTACCGCCGGCACCCAAGGAGCGGGCGTCGTCGTCGTCCGTCTTCGAATCGTTTGCCTTGATCGCGTCCATGGATGCGGTGTCCAAGGACATTCCGGCGTCGCCCGATGCTGTGGCAATGAGTTCCTTCTCGGGAGCTGCATCCACGGTGCGGCGCAGAGGACGTTCCTTGATGAACAGGACGGCCAGGAGGGCAACCACGCTGATAATCGCGGAAATCAGGAAGATCTGGGCCGTGGCATCGCCATACGCAGCACGCATGATCTCGGCGATGGGTGCGGGCATATCGGCCAGATCCATGCTGGCACCGGACGCGCCGCCCTGAGCCGGAATGCCGGCAGCTGCCATGCCTTCAACCGCGAGGTCCTTGACGTGGTTGGACATGATGGCACCGAGGACGGATACGCCGATCGCGCCGCCTACCGAGCGGAAGAACGCTACTGAAGCACTGGCTGTTCCGATGTCCTTGGCCTGGACGGTGTTTTGCACGGCCAGCACCAGGTTCTGCATCAGCATGCCCAAGCCCAAGCCGAAGACGCCTGTGTAGATGGCCACAATCCACAGTTCCGTGGTGTGGTCCATGGTTCCGGCAAATGCGAGGCCGCCAATGAGGAAGACGGAACCTGCAATGAGGAACCTCTTCCACTTGCCGAAGCGGCTGATCAGGATACCGGAAGCGACCGAGCCAATCAGGTTTCCGGCGATCATCGGCAGCGTCAGCAGGCCCGCTTCAGTAGGCGTGGCGCCGCGGGCAACCTGGAAGTATTGACCCAGGAACGTCGAGGAACCGAACATGGCGATGCCCACGGCAACCGAGGCAACAATGGCCAAGGCCGTGGTGCGCTCGGAGATGATCTTCAACGGGATGATGGGCTCGGGAACCTTGGTTTCCACCAGCACCAAAAGCGCCAGCAGTGCAACACCGCCGCCCACCATCAGGGCCGACTGCCAGGAGAACCAGTCGTAGTAGTCCGGGTTGCCGGCGAAGGAAACCCAGATCAGGAGCAGGCTGACACCGGAGGTCAGCAGGATCGAACCCAGCCAGTCGATCTTGGCCGGGCGCTTGATGTGCTCGATCTTCAGCGTCACCTGGAGCAGGATGAGCGCGACGACGGCCAGCGGCACGCAGACGAAGAACGTCCAGCGCCAGCCAAGCGGGCTGTCAACGATGAAGCCGCCCAGCAGCGGTCCGCCGGCAGTGCCTACGGCCATGACGGCGCCCATGTAGCCGGAGTATTTTCCGCGATCCCGCGGCGGAATCATGGAACCGATGATGGCCTGTGCCAGGGCGGTGAGTCCACCCATGGCAACACCCTGGATGACACGGGCGGTCAGCAGAAGCGGAATGGTTTCGGACAGGCCCGCCATCACTGAGCCGGCCACGAAGATGATGATGCTCAGCTGGACCAGGAGCTTCTTGTCGAAGAGGTCCGCGAGCTTGCCCCAGATGGGGGTGGTGGCAGCGTTGGCGAGCAGCGCAGCCGTGATGACCCAGGCGAAGTCGGTCTGGGTGCCCTTGAGCTCAGACATGATGGTGGGCAGGGCGTTGGCGACGATGGTGCTGCTGAGGATCGCCGTGAAGAACGCCGCAAGGAGGCCTGTGAGTGCTTCCATGATCTGCCGGTGGGTCATGGGCGCGGCCGCCCTGTTAACTGAGGCGTCCACCGCCTTGGAGTTTTGTACTGCTGGTGTAGCCATGCGTGGGCTCCTAAGCTGTCTGGTTTGTTGTGATGGAGCCGGCCGCCGTTGCCCGGATTGAGTCCTTGAGGGACATGGTGAGTTTGTTGATGACCTGGGAGGCCTCGAGGGCGTCAGCCTCGCTCCAATCCGCCAGGTAATCGCGCAGTCTCACGCTGCGTTGTTCTTCGAATTCACGCAGTTTCGCCGCGCCGCTTTCCGTCAGCGCCAGAAGCTGCGCCCTTCCGTCTGCGGGATCGGGGCGCCTGATAACAAAGCCAAGCTCCTCGAGTTCGGTGATGTGCCGGCTGAGGACCGGCGCGCTGACACCTAGCCTCGTGGCCAGTTGCGTTGCGCGGGTCTCCCCCTCCCCGATGAAACGCATCACTCCCTGCACAGCCATTCCGACGTCGGGAACACGGGCCATGTGGGCAGTCACCACGCAGCGCAGCGTGCGCTGGAGGTCGAAGATTTGATGCACAAGATCGGTTGCTGTGGCAGAACCGACGGACATGGAAAACACCCCTCTTTTTTTGTTTGCCTAAAGCAACTATAATTCAGATTGATTGCTTTGGGAAACTAAAGATGCGGAAAGTGTCCGTTGCGGGGCCCGCTCTGCGTTCGATTTCCCGGGTATGAGGCGCAGAGTAGGCCTCACAACGCAAACAACCCCCGCACGGATGACCGTGCGGAGGCTGTTCAAGGTGGTGTTAAGTTGTGGCTGCTAGTCCAAATGCGTGGGGCCGAACATCTTCAAAAGCGTTTCAACCACGACGACGTTGGGTCCGTCCGCTTCGAAGGACGCCTTGAGCGCGTCCCCCACTTCCTCGGGGGCCACCCGCCGGGCCGGGACGCCGAAGGACTCGGCAAGCTTGACGAAGTCCGGGCGGGCAAGCTCCGTAGCCGTGGCCTGGCCGAAGGCGCCCACCATGTATTCGCGGAGGATGCCATAGCCGCCGTCGTCCACGATCAGCCAAGTGACCGGGACGTTGTGCTGCTTGGCGGTGGCGAGTTCGGAGATGGAGTACATGGAGGAACCATCGCCGGAGACAGCCAGCACTCGACTGGGCTTACCTGTGGTTTCCAGGCCCACGGCTCCGCCGATTGCTGCCGGGAAGCCGTAGCCGAGGCCGCCGGCACCCTGGGCGGAGTGGAACTGGCCCTGGCGGGCGTCCCAGCAACTCCAGCCCCAGTACGCGGAGATGGTCATGTCCCAGAAGGTTTGCATGTCGGCCGGGACGGCCTCGCGGATGTCTGCCATGAACTTCAGCTCTTTGGCCAAGTCCTGTGATTCAAGACGAGCCTTGACCTTGGCCAGGGACTCCTTGACCACGTCCTCCGGGCTGGTGCCGTGCCAGTCACGCTTTGTTGCGTCCGCGGCACCGGCTGCTGCGAGGGCTTCGTCCAAGGCTGCGAGTGCCTGGCCGGCGTCTGCGCGGATGCCCAAACCTGGCCGGTTCGATTCGAGGACCCGGGGTTCGGCGTCGATCTGGATGATGCGGCCGCGGGGTTCGAACGTGAAGTAGTTCGAGGTCACTTCACCCAGGGATGAGCCGATCACGATGAGCACGTCTGCGTCTTCCAGGACATCGGTCATGTACCGGTCCTCGATCCACGACTGCAAGGACAGCTCGTGGGTCCACGGAAACGCACCGTTGCCACCCGGAGTGCAGATCACTGGTGCGCGGAGCTGCTCAGCAATCGAGAGCAGCGACTTCTCAGCCCGGCCACGGCGCGTACCGCCGCCGGCGATGATCGCCGGACGTTCCGCCGTCGAAAGCCACTTCACGGCCTCGCGGATCAGCTCGACGCGCGGCGGGTTATCGAACGCTTCGGCAAGGGCATCCTCCACCGGCGGGACCATGATCGGATCCAGCAGGACGTTCTGCGGGATTTCGATCCACACCGGGCCTTGCGGCGAGGAAATCGCTTCGGTCCAGGCATCCTGGATGGCCGACGGGATGCCGGAGGCGTGCTGGATCAGCCGCTGGCTCTTGGTGACGTTCGCGGCAGAAGCCTTCTGGTCATCGAGCTGGTGCAGCATGCCCTTGCGGCGAGCGCCCAGGCCATCGAGCGGGATCTGGCTGGCCACCACCACCATGGGAACACCCGTGGCGTAAGCTTCCTGCAGTCCGGCGAGGGAGGTCAGCGCGCCGGGACCGGTGGAGAGGAACAGCACACCCACTTCGCCGGTGGCGCGGGAGTACCCGTCCGCTGCGAACGCCGAGTTGTTCTCCACGCGGGAGGAAACGAAGTGCAGGTTGCCGCGGCCCATCGCGTCAAAAAGACCCAGCGCGTGCTGGCCCGGGATACCGAAAACGGTCTTCGCGCCCAGCGCTTCGAGGGTCTCGACGACGAGGTCCCCGCCGTTGCGCTGATTGGTCCCTTTTGTGGGAGCTGCCGTACCGGGATCGAAATCGATCATCGCTGGTCTCCCGTTGCGCCTGTTGCCTGCGCGAGCTCGGCGATGCGGGCGCCGAGTGCCTGCTGCGCGTAGCCGTTCGGGGCACCTTGGCGGTCACCTTCCACGGCGTTGTCCGCCATGAGGGTCACCAGCTCGTAGGCGACGTGGCTGCCTGCCACACCGGTGATTTCTGCGTGGTCGTACGCCGGGGCAACTTCTACGATGTCCGCGCCCACGAGGTTCATGCCGCGGAAGCCCCGGATGATTTCCAGGAGCTCGCGGCTGGTGATGCCACCGGCCTCGGGAGTGCCGGTGCCGGGTGCGTGGGCGGGGTCCAGGACGTCGATGTCCACGGAGATGTACAGGGGACGGTTGCCGATGCGGTCGCGGATCTTGGCTACTGTCTCCAGGACACCCTGGTAGTAGACGTCTGCGGAGGTGACGATTCCGAAGCCGAAGCGGTGGTCGTCGTCGAGGTCCTTCTTGCCGTACAGCGGGCCGCGGGTACCGACGTGGCTGATGGCTTCGGTGTCCAGGATGCCTTCTTCCACTGCACGGCGGAAGGGCGTGCCGTGGGTGTATTCAGCGCCGAAGTAGGTGTCCCAGGTGTCCAGGTGGGCGTCAAAGTGGAGCATGGCGATGGGCTCGCCGGCCCGCTCCGCTGCAGCCCTCAGGAGAGGGAGCGCAATGGTGTGGTCCCCACCGAGGGTCACCAGCTTGCTGCCGTTGGCCGTGAGGTCCATGGCATTCTGCTGGATGGTCTCGATGGCCTCGTTGATGTTGAACGGGTTCACAGCCATGTCGCCGGCGTCGGCAACCTGGATGTTCTCGAACGGGCTGACGTCCCATGCCGGGTTGTACGGGCGCAGCAGACGGCTGGCCTCACGCACGTGGTTGGCGCCGAAACGGGCACCGGGGCGGTAGGAAACACCGGAGTCGAAGGGTACGCCGACAACTGTCACGTCAGCCATGGACACTTGGTCCAGGCGAGGCAGTCGGGCATAGGTGGCGGCACCGGCATAGCGCGGGATGCGGGACGAATCGATAGGGCCAAGGTTGCCGTTGGCCTCAATACGGAGCTCTTCCAAAATGCGCCACTCCTTAGTGGATAGCTGGGATGACTGTGACACCCATCATACACTCAAAGTTTCCCTATATGCATCACCTGTTTACAAGTCTTATTTGAAGGCGCGCGTCCTGAGATGCCGGTCACAGTGGGCGTAAAGATTCCATAAAAACCGGGGTCCCGGCGTCGACCGCGGCCATACGCTCCTTGCGGAAGCAGCACAGTGCTGCACGAAAGGACACAGTGACCACGTTGTCGAGGCCTCCGGCCGATCCGGCCGACCTGCCAAAGAATTCCTTCAAGCTCAGGCCTTGGCTGCTGGAAGGAATGCCGGACACCTCAGGCAAGAGGCAGGGCCCCCACGGCCGCCCGTCGGACTCCCACAAGCCGCAAGCCTGGTGGAAGGTCATGTGCCTCACGGGACTGGACTACTTCTCCACCCTTGGCTATCAGCCCGCCATTGCAGCGCTGGCCGCCGGACTGCTCTCCCCGCTGGCCACCCTGCTCCTGGTACTGGCAACCCTGGCCGGCGCCCTGCCCGTTTACCGGCGGGTGGCCCGGGAAAGCCCTCGCGGTGAAGGCTCCATCGCCATGCTGGAACGGCTCCTCCCCCGCTGGGGAGGCAAGCTCTTTGTCCTGGCACTTCTGGGTTTCGCGGCGACGGACTTCATGATCACCATCACCCTTTCCGCGGCCGACGCCACCGCACACCTCATCGAGAACCCCTTCGCCCCACACTTCCTTGAGGGCCAGCAGGTTGTCATCACCCTGGCTTTGATCGCCGGGCTCGGCGTGGTGTTCCTTCGCGGATTCAAAGAAGCCATCAACGTAGCCGTTGTCCTCGTGGCCGCATTCCTGGCCTTGAACCTGGTGGTCATCCTTGTTTCCATCGGCCACCTCTTCACCGAAGCCCGCGTCATTTCCGACTGGTGGAGTGCGCTCACCACCTCCCACGGCGATCCCATCATGATGGTTGCCCTGGCCCTCCTGGTCTTCCCGCGCCTGGCCTTGGGACTCTCCGGGTTCGAGACCGGCGTCGCCGTCATGCCCCAGATCAAGGGTCACCCCACGGACACGGAAGCCAACCCGGCCGGCCGGATCAAAGGTGCGCACAAGCTGCTGACCACCGCGGCCATCATCATGAGCTCGTTCCTCATCACGTCCAGCTTCACCACGGTCATGCTGATCCCGGCAGCCGAATTCCAGGACGGCGGCAAAGCCGAAGGCCGTGCCCTGGCCTACCTGGCCCACAAGTTCCTGGGCGACGGCTTCGGCACCGTTTACGACGTCAGCACCATTGCCATCCTCTGGTTCGCCGGGGCTTCTGCCATGGCAGGGCTACTGAACCTCGTTCCGCGCTACCTGCCCCGCTACGGCATGGCGCCGACCTGGGCCCGGGCACTGCGCCCGCTGGTCCTGGTATTCACTGTGATCGCGTTCATTGTCACCATCATCTTCAAGGCTGACGTCAACGCCCAGGGCGGCGCCTATGCCACAGGCGTGCTGGTCCTGATCACGTCAGCATCCATCGCCGTCACACTGTCCGCACGGCGCAAGAAGCAACGCGGCCAGTTCATCGGATTCGGAATCATCTCGCTCGTCTTCGTCTACACCACCGTGGTCAACTCGATCGAGCGCCCTGACGGCCTGAAGATCGCGGCACTCTTCATCCTGGGCATCATGGTGGTCAGTTTCATCTCCCGCATGCGGCGCGCCTTCGAGCTACGGGCCACCCACATCAAGATGGACGAGAAAGCCTTGGAATTCACGGCCAATGCCTCCGAGGGGCCGGTCCGGATCATCGCGCATGAGCCCAAACACCTCAGCGCCAGCCGCTACAGGGAGAAACTCCAGCACGCCCAACAGGCAAGCCACCTGCCCGTCGATTGCGACGCCGTGTTCATCGAGGTGATCGTGGATGACAGTTCGGACTTCGAACAGGAACTGAAGGTTGTCGGCAAGACGCGGCACGGCTTCAGGATCCTGGAAGTGCACAGCAACAACGTGCCCAACACCGTGGCTGCAGTACTCCTCCACATCCGGGACGTCACCGGCTTCATGCCGCACATCTACTTCCGCTGGACCGAGGGCAACCCCATCTCCAACCTCAGCAAGTTCCTGTTCTTCGGTGAGGGCGAGATCGCGCCGGTAACCCGTGAAGTACTGAGGGAAGCCGAGCCGGACATCACCCGTCGTCCATGGGTGCACGTCGGCTGAGCGCCCACACCCGCCCGTTCGCCGCTCCTCCCCGGTTGGTGACCCACCTTGTGACCACCGAGCACCGCCAGCCCCCGGATTTCCGGGGTCAGCGGCCCTCGGCTACTCACGGAAGGGTGGGCAACCGGGGAGGAGCGCAGTTGCCACTTACCCACATAAGGCAGATGGACTATTCCTGCAGCTGCCAGCCATCGGTGAACTGGGCTAATGGACATCTACCTGTATCTTCAAGAGTTGGGCGGCGTAGCCCGGACCGGTCAACTCCTCCGCGCAGGCTTCTCCCGATCAGACGTTGCTTCTTTGTTAACCCGGGGAGCCAGCCGCCCGCGGCGGGGCGTTTACATGCTCAATGCTCACAAGCCGGAATTCGCCGCTGCCATCCGCTACAACGCTCTTGTATCCTGCGCAAGCGCTGCTAAACACTTCGGGCTCTGGCTCAGAACGACTCCGGGCCAGCACCATCTGGCCTGCGATCATGGGCACGGCAGCGGGTTTATCCGGCACAGGACGGCCCGGTTCGAGCCACATCCCACCCTGCCAGTGGCGGCCCTGGAGGACGTAGTGCTGCACGCGATGTGTTGCCTCGAGCCTCCGGCATCAACAGCCATGGCCACCTCGGCCATTCGCTTGCACGGTGTGCCGCTGGCATTGCTCAAGGAGCAACTCCGCGGGGACAGATCCAGACCGGTACTGACGGCGCTGCACGAGCTTGATCTACGTGCAGAGTCAATCGTTGAGGTCGATGCGCAGCACTTGCTCCGCACACATGGAATCGCTTTCGAGGCGCAGGTAGCCATACCTGGAATCGGGCGCGTCGACCTACTTCTCGAAGAATTCCTCATTGTTGAAGTGGATGGCTTCGCGTTTCACTCCAACAGGAGGGCATTGCGGAACGACTTGGCACGGAACAACGCCTCCACCATCAACGGATATTCCGTTCTCAGGTACCCGCCGGAGGTGATTTGGTTCGAACCGGAGCGGGTGATTGCGGAGATTCCGGCGGTTCTCACGCTGCGCCGGGACGCTCCTGCCCAGTTGGTGGCCACCCTTGCACCACTGAGCCCCGGGTTTCCAGGGTTCAGCCCACTCCCCCGGCTCCAAAACGGGAGGTAACCGGGAGGGAGCGCGGCGCGGGGAGAAAACCTACCGGCTCGCAGCCGGCACCAGGACCCACAGCACCTCGACGGTCTCGTCCGTGGGATTGATCCAGGTGTGGGGTTCACGGCCCGGGAAGGAGAGCGTGTCCCCTTCCTCGAGGTCGTATTCCTCGTTGGTCAGGATGAGTTTGATCCTGCCCTTGACCACATGCAGGACATCGACGTCGCAGTCCACTGCGTAGAGCTCGTTCTCCCCACGGCCCCGCGGTTCAATGGTGGCCTGCAAAATCTGGAGGCGGCGCTCGGAGCGGGCCGTCAGCAACCGCTCCACAATGCCCTGGCCACCCAGGGAGATGCGGGGGCCGTCATCGCGCTTGGTCAGGTGCGTCTCCGGAGCGGCGAACAAGTCACCCACAGAGACCGACAACACCTGGCACAGGGTGACCAAGGAAGCGACCGACGGCGATGTCAGGTCGCGCTCCACGCGGCTGAGGAAGCCCTTGGTTAGCCCGGTAGCATCAGCCACTTGCTCGATGGTAAGGCGCTGCGCCTGCCGGGCTGCGCGGATTCTGGAACCGATGGCAACGGGAACATTGCTCGGTTCAACGGGTAGAGCCTTCATTCACGAACCTTTCAGGCCTGTCATGTGGCCCTGTCATTGGAGCAATAGTAGCCGGGAGACAGGCCAAGAGCGCCAGAATACGCGGAAGCATGACCAAAGCCCCTTGACTGTTACTCCCATCACAACATATCCTCATAGGCAACAAGTGTTGCCTGTGAGGCACACAGCACATCCCCAATCTCCAATCGTCAGCACAGAGACTTCGACGCTTCGCAGGAGTATCGTCGAAAACCCCAACCTCCGTGCATCAGCTCCAAGGACCGTTCATGGAATCTTCGGCTATAAATATCGCAATCGTGGTGGTGTACCTGCTCGCCATGCTGGCCTTCGGCTGGTGGGGCAAGTCCCGCACCAAGAACAACAGCGACTTCCTGGTGGCCGGCCGCCGCCTCGGCCCCTTCCTCTACACCGGCACCATGGCCGCAGTGGTCCTTGGTGGCGCATCCACCGTGGGCGGCGTAGGCCTCGGCTACAAGTTCGGCATTTCCGGCATGTGGCTGGTGGTGGCCATCGGCTCGGGCGTGTTGTTGCTTAGCCTGCTCTTCGCCGGCACCATCCAGAAGCTCAAGATCTACACGGTCTCCCAGATGCTGACCCTCCGCTATGGCAGCACGGCCACCCAGACCTCGGGCATTGTCATGCTGGCCTACACGCTGATGCTGTGCGCCACGTCCACCGGCGCTTACGCCACCATTTTCGTGGTCCTCTTCGGCTGGGAGCGTTGGCTCGCCATCGCCATCGGCGGCGCTATCGTCCTGGTCTACTCCACCATCGGCGGCATGTGGTCCATCACGTTGGCCGACCAGGTCCAGTTCGTCATCAAGACAGTGGGCATCTTCTTCCTCATGCTCCCCTTCGCCCTGAACGCTGCAGGCGGCCTCGACGGCATCCGGGCCCGCGTCGATGAGAGCTTCTTCGACATCGGCGGAATCGGACTCCAGACGATCATCACCTACTTCGTCGTTTACACCCTTGGCCTCCTGATCGGCCAGGACATCTGGCAGCGCGTGTTCACCGCCAAGACCCCCACGGTGGCCCGCTGGGGTGGCGCCACTGCAGGCATCTACTGCATCCTCTACGGCTTCGCCGGTGCCCTGATCGGCATGGCTGCCAGTGTTGCCCTCTCCGGCGTGGAGATCGCGGCCAAGGATGATGTTTACGCGGAGGTCGCTACCCGGCTCCTGCCCATCGGCATCGGCGGCCTGGTTCTCGCTGCCGCTGTCGCGGCCATGATGTCCACCGCTTCCGGCGCACTGATCGCTGCGGCAACAGTGGCCCGCGCAGACGTCATGCCCTTCGTAGCCAGCTGGTTCGGCAAGAAGGTAGACACTTCCGATTCCGACAACCCTGAGCACGACGTCAAGGCCAACCGCATGTGGGTCCTTGGCCTGGGGCTCGTCGCAATCATCATCGCCATCTCCACCAAGGACGTGGTGGCCGCGTTGACCATCGCTTACGACATCCTGGTGGGCGGGCTCCTGGTAGCCATCATCGGCGGCCTGGTGTGGAAGCGCGGAACGGGCATCGCCGCTGCTTGGTCCATGGCAGCCGGTTCAGTGGTAACCCTCGGGACCATGACCATCCTGGAAATCAATGCCGAAGTTCCCTTGGACGGCATCTACGCCAACGAGCCCATCTACTTCGGTCTCATTGCCTCCGCCCTGGTGTACCTCGTGGTTTCACTGATGAGCAAGCCCACCGATCCCGCCGTCATGAAGGCATGGACGGACCGCGTGGCCGGCACCCGCGTGGCAGAAGAAGAACTCACCACGCCCGCCTCCTAGCAGGCACACTCAGGTACAGAGAAACAAGCAAAGTTCGACGGCGGCGCCTCCCCTCTTCGGGGCGGCGCCGCCTGCGTTTAACCCTGGCAATGCAACGGATGGGGGCCACATCGATGCTGTAGGGTTGTCCCAGCTTCAAGAGATGTGGTGCCAAGCTCCGACTGGCCACACACCAACCCCATGTTCACGGGTGGTTCGGATGAGGAAGCGGCCCGTCCCGGACCAGAGACAACCGAGCGGGCAAGAGCACTCCCCAAGGAGCAACCCCTTGCCGTACCAAGGCGATACCACCCCCGCAACCAGCACCCCCGCAGCCAACACCACACGGGCAAGCACCCCGCCCGCAACGGCAGCCGTCACGGTGGCGGTGATTCCCGCCGTCGACCTCTTCCTGGGCACGGTGACCATCACTGCCGAGGCTGGCACCAGGCAGTTCAGCCATCCCCAAGCGCAGCTGATCGCCCGGGCGTTGGCGCAAGCCGTCCGCCCAACGCGTTGGTGTGAGGCGTCAAGAACCCTGACGGTCAGAGTTGCCGCCGTCGGCCGGCGGGCGGGTATACAGCAGCACTTCACCTTCAGCCACCAAGACCCACCCCAGGAGAATCCAACCAGGGAGAATTCGGCCTAGATTTCCTCGTCTTCCTCCCGGAACTCCTCGGTTTCGTCGATGGGGACCACCCGTTCGTCGTCCTCCGGAGCGTCCACTTCCTCAACCCAGGGCTCGTCCACTTCCTGGTCCTCGGCGTAGTCGTAAGCCGGGTCGGACTCAATGGTTGTCCGTTCCGGGTAGTTGGCGTGTGATTCGGTGGTGTTCATGGTGCAACCTCCGTCTCGCGGGCCGCTCAAAGCCCTTGTTGAACGTGCGCGGGATTCCTCCCGCCCCTGTCCTTCCATCTGAGCACCGGGTCCAGCGAGGGTCAAGGAGGCCCGGAAATTACGGTGCGCCGAACATTCCCAGTGAGGAATACCAGCCAAAAATCCCTGCAGATAAGCGGTACAGTGGGGCGTGCAATGGGGCCGCAACTACCCCACCCAGCACAGGAGAAAAAGTGCAACAGCACCACGAATCCCCCGGTTCGTCGAGCCCCGCTCCGGACCCTTCCACCCCTTATGACGGTGCAGCATCGCCTTCCTCATCGGACATCCGCCGCTGGCGGCAGTATCTGGCCGATGAGCGGGCCGAGGCGGCCGTTTACCGCGAACTTGCCCAACGGCGCGACGGCGAAGAGCGCCAAATCCTGCTCGCTTTGGCCGAGGCCGAGGGCCGGCACGAAGCCCACTGGCTCAAGCTCCTTGGCGAGCACGCCGGAATGCCCAAGGCTGCATCGGCCCGGAGCCAGTTCCTGGGCTTCCTGGCCCGCAACTTCGGGTCGGTCTTTGTGCTTGCCCTCGCTCAGCGCGCAGAAGGCCGTTCCCCGTACGGCGCCGAACCCGCGGCAACCCCTGCCATGGTGGCTGACGAGCAGATCCATGAGGAAGTTGTCCGTGGCCTGGCCACGCGTGGACGGAACCGGCTCTCCGGTACTTTCCGTGCAGCAGTCTTCGGAGCCAATGACGGTTTGGTGAGCAACCTTTCGCTGGTCATGGGCATGGCCGCCACGGGTGTGCCCAGTCCCGTGGTGCTGATGAGCGGCGTGGCCGGCCTTTTGGCGGGCGCCCTGTCCATGGGCGCCGGCGAGTACGTCTCGGTCCGTTCGCAGCGCGAACTGCTCAACGCAACCTTGCCCACGCAAGCCACCCTCACGGCTGCTCCGTCGTTGGACATCGAGCACAACGAGTTGGTCCTGGTCTACTTGGCCCGCGGAATGACACGGGAAGCAGCCGAGCACCGTGCCGCTGAGCGCATGGGCCTGTTCAGCTGCGATTGCGATCCCAGCCTCTCCTTGCAGCCGGAAAAGCCCTCCACGGATGAGCACGAGTCTGTGGGCTCGGCGTGGGGCGCGGCAATGTCCAGTTTCTGCTTTTTCGCCTCCGGCGCCATCGTTCCCATCCTGCCTTTCATCTTCGGCATGACGGGATTCGCCGCCCTGATGGTGGCCGGTGTTCTGGTGGGCATCGCGCTCCTGGCGACCGGCGCCGTCGTGGGCTTGCTGTCCGGAACATCACCGCTGAGCCGCGGGCTGCGCCAGCTCGCAATCGGCCTGGGAGCAGCCGCCGCCACCTACGGGCTGGGCCTGGTGTTCGGAGCAACCATTGTCTAGTTTGGACGGCTCCCCCCGCAGCCCGTAATGTTGGTTCGTCCTCCGCGCTGCCCCGCGTGACAGGGGCGTGAGGAATGGAGAACCGTGGACTCAGAGCGGGAAACGCGTGTGCCAAAGCACCGCCGTGCCGGAACGGCCTGGCGCATTCTCCGTGGCGTACTCATGGCCGGAATTGCCGCGGTGGTGGCGGTCCTGGTCAGTGGATTCCTGCATGGAGACCCCAGGATCACCGCCCTCTTCCCCGGCGTAAGCGTCCCTGGCTCCGCGCAAGGCGGGCAGAAGCAAACCACACCGGCGCGGGCGGAAGATGCCCCTCCGCCCGGATTAGAGGAAGCGGATGCCCCGTTGGGCTCACCGGTGGCGCCGGAGACCCGCAACGATTCGTACAAGTTCCTGGCCACCAACGACGACGGCTCTCCGGTGGGCTACTCGCCATGCCGGCCGCTGCACTACGTGGTGAACAACGCGTCCGCGCCGGCGGGTTCGGATGCTCTGCTGGAGACGGCGATCGCGAACGTCTCGGCTGCTTCGGGGATCCAGTTCGTCAACGATGGCACCACGGACGAGTTGCCGGCAGACAGGCGGGAGCCCTATCAGCCGGCCAAGTACGGTGACCGTTGGGCTCCCCTGCTGATTTCGTGGACCACGCCCGAGGCCGCCCCGGCCCTGATGGACAAGGTTATTGGCACCGGCGGCAGCACCATGTACTCACTGAACAACGGGCCCAAGAGCTACATCACGGGCAGCCTGGAGCTGGACACCCCGCAGGTCTCCGGACTCCTGGCCGACCCCGAAGGCGCGGACTACGTCCTGGCGGTCATGCAGCACGAGTTGGGGCACGTCATGGGTTTGGACCATGTGGATGATCCCGTCCAGCTCATGTACCCGGAAATCGGTGCCCCTGACGGCCTGGCGGCCGGGGACCTGACCGGCCTGCATCTCCTCGCTTCAGCACCCTGCCGCAAGGACATTTAGCGCCCTGTTCACAGGGCATGGACTCCCGGCCCGTCTGGACTTATGCTGGCGGCTACGGCCGACGGCGGCGCCCCACCTCCCGTCGCAGCCTCCACGTCAGGGGGTTCCATGGAACCTTACGGGTCGCCTCAGTGGCAGGACCCCGCTTCCCGCCGCCCCCGGAATCCTACGGGCAGCCCTTACGCTCCTCCGGGCAGCCCAAACCAGCCCGAGGCCGCAGTGCCGCCGCAGCCGCCACCACCTCCGCCTCCGCCGCCGCAGCCGCCACCACCTCCGCCTCCGCCTCCGACGCCACCGCCACCAGCTCCACCGCCTCCGACGCCGCCTCCGCCACAGGTCAAGCACAGCAGCATTGCCGCCATCTTGTTCTTCCTCGGCATCCTCGGCCTGGTGTGCGCAGGGGCCTACTTCAGCGGCGACCTGCAGTTGCACGGTTCATCGGCTACCCAAAGCCAGGGCTCCCGGCCCGGGCTGGTCCCGTTCGGACAACGCCAGGACCCTGTGCCCGGCTTGGAAGAGGCCGATGCACCCCTGGGAACCCCCGCACCTGTGAACCGCACCAGCAGTTCCTACAAGTTCCTTGCCGTGAAAGACGACGGCACTCCCCTGGCGTACTCACCATGCAGGCCCATCCACTACGTGGTGAACTCGGACCTGGCGGATCCTTCCTGGCAGCAGTTGGTGGACGAGGCTGTCCGCCAAGCCAGCGTGGCCACGGGATTGAAGTTCATTTACGACGGCCCCAGCTCCGAGGTCCCTTCCACCAACAGGCAGGGATACCAACCCGCCAGATACGGGGATCGGTGGGCCCCCGTCCTGATCGCGTGGAGCACCCCGGAGCAGGTACCGCGCCTGACGGGCCAGACTGTGGGCTTGGGCGGGAGCTCCTCGATCGGCCTGAGCAACGGTTACCAGGCCTATGTCACCGGCACTGTGTCCCTTGACGCCCCGCAATTCGCTGGCATTGTGGACACCTCCGAGGGCAAGGAAATCGGCATTGCCGTGATCATGCACGAGCTGGGGCACCTGCTGGGCCTGGACCATGTAGAGGACCCCCGGCAGCTGATGTTCGATCAGGCATCCTGGGTCCGTCAATACGCAGCCGGGGACAGGACCGGCCTGGCCCAACTCGGCACGGGTCCCTGCAGCAAGGACTTCTAGGCGCGCCTCACCCCTGGCCGGCCACCACTGCGAGCGCGTCCTCCACGGTGTCCACCAGGAAGATCTTCTCTGCCATGGGTTTTCCTTTGGCCAGGCTCTCGAGCATGGGCCAGGCGGGGAGTGTCCGTTCCCAGTGTTCGCG
Source organism: Arthrobacter sp. R3-55 (assembly GCF_054161505.1). Lineage (NCBI taxonomy): Bacteria > Bacillati > Actinomycetota > Actinomycetes > Micrococcales > Micrococcaceae > Arthrobacter > Arthrobacter sp. R3-55. Next base: position 3,665,986 of record NZ_CP096423.1, read on the forward strand.
TCCCACCAGCACCATGGGGCTGATCGTTTCGGGGGCACCGTAGTAGTTCTCGCAGGCGTCCTGGAAGATCTCCTGCACTGTTCCTGCAGCGCCCGGAAGGAAGACGATCCCGCCGGTGCATAGCTCCAGCAAGATGGCTTCCCGCACCGCATTGGCGAAGTATTTGGCAATGTGCGTCGCGAACAGGTTCGGCGGCTCGTGACCGTAGAACCAAGTGGGAATGCCGAGCGTCGGCGTGCCTTCCGGGTAGCTTTCGACGACGCGGGCTGCTTGCCGCGCCCACTCCGTCACCGAGGGCCTGAACCCCGGGACGGCGGCGAGGGTTTCCAGGGCGGCTGCAGCGTCGGCGTCGGGCGTTCTGCTCAGGTAGGCACCCAGGTTGGCTGCCTCCATGGCCCCGGGTCCTCCGCCGGTGGCGACGGCAAAGCCTGATTGGGCGAGCAGCCGGCCCAGCCGTGCGGCGTCGGCGAAGTCGCTGGTGCCGCGCTGGGCGGCGTGCCCGCCCATGACGCCCACCACTTTGGTCCCGGAGAGTGCTCCGTGCTCCAGGAGTTCGTCCAAGGCGTCACCGATTGCGTGGTCGTGCAGGGCCGCGGCGAGCGTGGCGTCCAGGCTTCCCCGCTGCCCGGGAAGGATGCTCCACTGGTAGACCAGGGCGTCCAGGGTTGACTCGTACTCGGTGGAGGAGATGTCCGGGTAGAGCTCCTCGGCCGTGTAGAGGCTGTTCCGGTAGGGGTCGAACGGCACGCCGTGCAACTTGGGAAAGATGAGCGCTCCGCGCCGCCGCAGGCTCTCTTCCACGCCGTCGTCGAAGGTGCATCCCAGGAAGATCGCGCCTTGGGCGTCCAGGGCCTTTAGCTCCCGGGCGTGGCCCCTGAGGTCCAGGGATTGTGCGTGCCAGCCATTCATGGACCCGGCGCCTGCGGTCACCAGGTGGTCGAAGTGGACCACGCTTTCTATGTCCAGTGTCCGCGGGCTCGGGTTCAGGGCTCCGGTGCGATTCATGGTTTCAGCGTAGTATCACCGCGCTGTGACGCGGGCGTTTGCGCGCCGGGCTCCGGTCCAGTGCATCATGAAGCATGAAGAGTTCAGAAGTTGCGCGTCCGCGTATCGGTGTTCCGGTTCGTCTCAGCAGTTCGGACTCCCCGGACGCCCGGGTGGGCGAAGCCAACCAGCTCTTCACCTACATTGTTGACCTGTTGCGCGAGGCCGGTGCGCAGCCGGTGCTGCTGACTCCGGTTTCGGCGGACAGCGCCGGCCGTCTGGCTGCCGAAATGCAAAGGCTCGACGGCGTGCTGCTGCCCGGGGGCGGCGACATCGATCCCCGCCTGTACGGCCAGGATCCCGAGGACACGCTGTATGACGTGAACCAGGAGCAGGACCATCTGGACGTCGACGTAGCGCGGGCAACCATCGATGCCGGCCTGCCGCTGCTGGGGATCTGCCGCGGCCACCAACTGCTGAACGTGCTGTATGGCGGTACGTTGACCCAGGACATGGCGCCGACTTCGGTGACGCACAGCAGCTTGGATCCCCACGATCCCGTGGCCAGCGACTGGGCCTGGCATGCTGTCCGGCTCACCGCTGGCTCCAAAGCCGCGGCACTGTACGGTTCCGCCGAAGGGTCAACCATCAAGATCGCCTCCGGGCATCACCAGGCGGTGGACCGTGTGGGCGAGGGCTTGGTGGTCACGGCAATCGCCGACGACGGCACCGTGGAAGCGCTGGAGGACCCGTCCCGGTGGGTTGCCTCCGTGCAGTGGCATCCTGAAGTTCCGCAGCTTGCCGGCTCAGAGCGGCTGGCACCTTTCGTGTCCTTCGTGGAAGTGTGCCGGCACCCTACCCAGGCTCGTTCCGGTGGGGTACAGTAGCGCTCACTGCATCGCTTTCAGCGTCACCGGAAGTTCAGCCAGTACCAACTTCATTCGCAATGACGTCCAGGGGGCGTCGTAAGTTTGCCGGCTGGGGGGCCCAACATCTGCTCAAAGGAGCATGGTTGTGGACCGTCCAAAACACGCCAGTCGTCCTCGTCACCCGCATAGCCGCATTTCCTTCCTCAAACGTGCGCTGGGCCTGCTCCTTGGCCCCGCTGTGGTCATGGGCGGATTCGCCCTGACCACTGCAGCTCCCGCAGCTGCTGCTGAACCGCCGTGTGCAGGCACGGGCGGCGCCATGCAAATTGTTGCCCACACTGATGACGACCTGCTCTTCCTCAGCCCGGACTTCATGCGCGATATCCAAGCCAAACGTTGCGTCCAAACCGTGTTTGCCACCGCCGGCGAGGCCGGGGAAGGCGCCACGTACTGGCGCAGCCTCGAATCCGGGATCCAGGCAAGTTACGCCAAAATGGCCGGCGTCTCCAACAGCTGGACAACGTCCGACGCCGGCGTACCTGGACGCCCGCTGACCATGCGGACCCTCAACGGCGCCCCCAATGTCTCTGTGGTGTACATGCGGCTGCCGGATGGTTTCCCCAACGGCTTGGGCAGTGCCGCATACGGCAGCCAGAGCATCCTCAAACTCTGGGACGGCCGGCTTTCCTCCATCCGCCCGGTGGACAACGCTGCAACCTTCACCAAGTCCCAGTTCCAGTCGGCATTGAACCGCCTCGTGGCCAACTTCCAGCCCACCACGTTCCGCACACAGGACTGGACGGGGAACTTCACCACCCCCTATGACCACAGCGACCATTGGGCCACCGCAAAGTTCGCCCAGCTCGCCACCCGCAGCTACACCGGCCCACATACCTCCCTGGCCTACGACGCCTATGTCATTGATGAATACGCCCAGAACGTGACCGGGGCCGAGCTCACCGCCAAGGTGGACACCTTTGTCAGGTTCGCGGATTTCGACATGTACGTTTGCAGCAGCCCGGGTGAGGGCTGTCCCGATTCCCCTTATGACGAATGGCTGAAACGGCAATACATCACCGCCATAGAGTGGGTTGGCAATGCCGCCAAATCCGCGGGTACCACCGTCACAGCTTCCTCCCAGAAGGCCGCAGCGCAGAGCGCGGAAAAGGTCCGCGACGGATACCACTGGGGCACGCCGATGGATGCCACCCGTGAATGGGTCTCCGCCGGGCAGAAAGCGGGCAGCTGGATTCAATACAACTTCACCCCCACCCGGACCATCAATGCGGTGACCTTGTCCGATCGGCCCCTCCTGACCGATCAGATCACCGGTGGCAACCTGCAGTTCTCAGATGGAAGCACTGTGGCAGTGCCGTCCTTGCCCAATAACGGATCCGGGCTCACCATCAAGTTTCCCGCCAAGACCGTGAGCTCTGTTCGGCTCAACATCACCTCCGTCAGCACCGGCACCACCAATGCAGGCTTGGCCGAGTTTGAGGCTTATCTGGGTGCCGACACCGTGGCCCCGGTGGTCACCGCAGCACCTCCGGGAGGCACCTATGCCGCGGGCCAGGCCGTCACCCTTACGGCCAATGAAACATCCACCATTTACTACACCACCAATGGAAGTACGCCCACCACGGCCAGCAGCAAGTACACCGCTCCACTGATCTTGAACGGTCCGCTGACCTTGAAGTACTTCGCTGTGGACGGTGCGAACAATTCATCGGCCGTAGTGACCCAGACCTACTCCACAGGTCCGGACATCACCAAGCCAGTGGTCACGGCCAACCCCGTGGGCGGCCAATACGCAGCGGGCACCACCATCACACTGTCCGCAAACGAACCGGCCGAGATCCGGTACACCACGGACGGCACCGATCCCCTGACGGCCGGGCTCCCCTACACAACGGCAATCCCCTTCAACGGTCCCGGACCCATGACGTTGAAGTACTTTGCCAGGGATACAGCGGGCAACGTCTCCGAGGTAGCCACGCAGAGCTACACTGTTCCCCCTGACACGGCGGCTCCCACTGTCACGGCCAACCCCACCAGCCGTGCGTTGGCCAGCGGGGCCACCGTCACCCTGTCCGCCAATGAGCCTGCATCGATTTACTACACCACCAACGGCAGCACGCCAACGGCTACGGAATCACCCACCAATATCAAGTACAACCCCGCCAATCCGGTGGTGATGGGCAGTTCCACCCTGGTGCTCAAGTACATCGGCGTAGACACTGCAGGCAACACCTCGGCGGTAGGAACCCAGACCTACACGGTGCCTGCAGCGGGACCTCCATCGGCCCATGACTACAACGGTGATGGCCGGGCGGACGTGCTGGCCGCTGATACCGCGGGCAATCTCTACCTCTACCCGGGCAATGCCTCCGGCACGCTGGACCCGCGGCAGATCGCCCTGGCCGCACCGGCCTGGTCCAGCATCACCGATACCGTCACACCCGGCGACTTCAACCAGGACGGCAAACCGGACCTGCTGGCACGCGCGGGCGACATCCTGTGGTTCTATCCTGGCAACGGCACGGGCAGTTTCGGCACACGGACACAGGTCAGCACGGGCTGGAGCACCATGACGCAGCTCTTCTCTCCCGGAGACTTCAGCGGCGATGGGATCCCCGATTTCATCGGACGCCGAAGCAACGGCGAGCTCCGGCTCTATGAAGGAAACGGCACCGGAGGACAGCGGACTCCCTACACCATCGGCTGGGGCTGGGACGTCATGAACGCCATCTTCAGCACTGGGGATTTCAACGGCGACGGCAAGGGAGATGTACTGGCGCGGCGGACCGACACAGGCGCATTATGGCTATATCCGGGCAATGGCACCGGGGGCTGGCTGCAATGGACGCAGATCGGGACGGGCTGGGGAACCCGCACTGCAATGGCCGGGCCGCGGGACCTTAACGGCGACGGCAAAAACGACATCGTGGGCCGCATCGCAGACACTTTGTGGCTGTATCCCGGATCGGGAGGCGGAACGCTCAGCAACGTACCGCCGATCAGCCTCGGCACCGGCTGGCAGGCCATGAGGATCATCGCCTAGCCAACCCCCTGAACCTGGCGCGGGTCGGAGTTTTCCCCCAGACTCTTCGGCCCGCGTCAGCTGCGTTAAAGTACGACGACGGCTTAGGGTACGACGACGGCCCGGTACCTTCCGTGGGGAAGGCGCCGGGCCGTCGTCGTACTTCTTCTGCCTTTCGGCGGTAAAACTAGAGCGTTGCGAAAACTTCGCGCAGCAGCGTAGCGGTCTCGGACGGCGTCTTGCCGACCTTCACGCCTGCGGCTTCGAGGGCTTCCTTCTTGGCCTGTGCGGTACCTGCGGAGCCGGACACGATGGCGCCTGCGTGGCCCATGGTCTTGCCCTCAGGAGCCGTGAAGCCGGCAACATAGCCAACAACCGGCTTGGTGACGTTGGCCTTGATGAAGTCGGCTGCGCGCTCTTCAGCGTCACCACCGATTTCACCGATCATGACGATTGCCTTGGTCTCGGGGTCAGCTTCGAACGCAGCCAGGGCGTCGATGTGCGTGGTGCCGATGACGGGGTCGCCACCGATGCCGATCGCGGTGGAGAAGCCGAGGTCGCGGAGTTCGTACATCATCTGGTAGGTCAAGGTACCGGACTTGGAGACGAGGCCGATGGGGCCCTTGCCCGTGATGTTCGCCGGGGTGATGCCAACCAGTGCCTCACCCGGGGTGATGATGCCGGGGCAGTTCGGCCCGATGATGCGGGTGATCTGCTTGCCGTCAGCGTCAACCTTGGACTGGGCCAGTGCCCAGAATTCGGCCGAGTCCTGAACCGGAACGCCTTCGGTGATGACAACAACCAGGCCGATGCCGGCTTCGATTGCTTCAACCACGGCGTCCTTGGTGAATGCCGGCGGAACGAAGACGATGGAGACGTCTGCGCCGGTTTCAGCGATGGCTTCCTTGACGGTGCCGAAGACGTTGATTTCCTTGTCGCCGTGCAGGACCGTGGTGCCGGCCTTGCGGGCGTTGACGCCACCAACAATGTTGGTGCCGGCCTTGAGCATCAGGGCGGTGTGCTTGGTGCCCTCGCCGCCGGTGATGCCCTGAACGATGACCTTGGAGTCCTTGTTGAGGTAGATAGACATTCTCGCGTCCCTTTACTTAGCTGCGTTGGCGAGCTCGGCAGCCTTGTCGGCGCCCTCGTCCATGGTGGCGGCCAGGGTAACCAGCGGGTGGTTGGCCTCGGTCAGGATGCGGCGGCCTTCCTCAACGTTGTTGCCGTCGAGGCGGACTACCAGCGGCTTGTTCGCGGAGGAACCGAGCTCAGCAAGCGCACCCACGATGCCCTTTGCCACGGCGTCGCACGCGGTGATGCCACCGAAGACGTTCACGAACACGCTCTTGACCTGGGAATCGCCAAGGATGACGTCCAGACCGTTGGCCATGACCTCGGCGGAAGCTCCACCTCCGATGTCCAGGAAGTTCGCGGGCTTGACGTTGCCGTGGTTCTCGCCGGCGTAAGCAACGACGTCGAGGGTGGACATGACAAGACCGGCGCCGTTGCCGATGATGCCCACTTCGCCGTCCAGCTTCACGTAGTTGAGGTCCTGGGCCTTGGCCTTGGCCTCGAGCGGGTCAGCTGCGTCCTTGTCTTCCAACGTGGCGTGGTGCACGTGGCGGAAGTCAGCATTCTCATCCAGGGAGACCTTGCCGTCGAGGGCAACGATCTCGCCTGCGCCGGTGCGGACCAGCGGGTTGACCTCAACCAGGGTTGCGTCTTCCTTCTTGAAGACGTCCCAGAGCTTCAGAATGACGTCGGCCACTTTGCCGCGCAGTTCTTCAGCGAAACCGGCAGCTGCGACGATCTCGTCAGCCTTCGCCTGGTCGATGCCCACAGCGGGGTCGATCGCGATCTTGGCCAGGGCCTCGGGACGCTCAACGGCAAGCTGTTCGATCTCCATGCCGCCCTCAACCGAGCACATGGCCAGGTAGTTGCGGTTGGCGCGGTCCAGGAGGACCGAGAAGTAGAACTCTTCGGCGATGTCTGCGCCCTGGGCGATCATCACCTTGTTGACGGTGTGGCCCTTGATATCCATGCCCAGGATGTTGGTGGAGTGCTCAAGTGCCTCTTCGGCGGTCTTGGCAACCTTGACGCCGCCAGCCTTGCCGCGGCCACCAACCTTAACCTGTGCCTTGACGACAGTTACGCCGCCGATCTTCTCGGCAGCTGCCTTTGCTTCTTCAGGAGTGTGCGCCACGATGCCGGCGAGCACGGGTACACCGTGCGCTTCGAACATATCGCGCGCCTGATATTCAAACAGGTCCACGGTTTAGTGTCCTTCTACGTCGAAGTAGTTTTCTGTTCAGCCGGGAACCGCGATGACCGCGATAGCCAGCTGCGGAGAGTACGCGGTAACAACCAGGATTGAAGCCGGTCACATTGCGTAAGGTCCTCTCGGAACTTTAGCCCTTTGAGGAGTCCCGCCAGCTACACACTACCTGTTAAGTGAGTAACCTTACACTTCTATGGGCTGTAGAAAACCCGCAGAATGACGCGGTTTTTGGGCCATCCAAAGGTTGTCACGACGCTTGTTTCAGGTTCCCCGTGACTGTTTTGCCGCCGTCGGAAATCAACTGGTACCCCTCGGGAGTGACGAAGAAGGCCACGCCACCCGAGACGTTTCCGCAGGCAACGCCGCCGTTATAGGCCGAACACCGCAGCCCGTTGCGCTCAATGTTCTGACCATCTGCCAGTTCCCGCAGCTTGGAGATGGGCCCGTTGCGCGTGCCCTTGGGCCCGAACTCGGACTCCATTTGTGTTACGCCGGAACGACACGAGCCGTAGACGGCTTTGTCCGGAGAGAGCAGAACCGTGCCGCCGAGGTATCCCAAGCCTGTTCCGGCGCAGTCATCGGCGATGTCGGTCAGCTCCGGCTTGGCATACTTCGCCAGTTCGCAGTGAGCCACGGGTACCACCGGGAACTTGTTGTTGGCCGCATCCGAGTAGGAATTTGCCTCGTAAGGCAGGTTCAGGTGGCCGCCCTTGGAGGACGTCAGTGCGCACACAATGCCCTTGTCCCGGGTGACGAAGGCAGTGACATCCTCCCCGGCGGCCAGAGTGGTCTGCTCCGTGACAGGAACCTGCTTCAGTTGCTCAAGGGGTGCCAAAGGGGCCGGCGGAACGTAGTCCGGATCCTTCGTGGCGAAGGAGCACCCCGTGGCCAAAATCAAGAGCACGGCAGCAAGAATCCCCAGAACAGTCCGTCGCATGCCACCCATTATGCCGGTTACCTCACGCAGGGCTGCTTCGCCGGCGCCAGAGGCTGTTGAAGAGCACCAATGCGGCGCCCGCGGCCAGCAGACCCGCGGCAGCCCACAGCATGGTGTGCAGCCTTCCGGTCTCCAGGCCGGTCGCCGCCAGTTCGGCGCTGGTGAGTTCAGCGCTGCCGTATTCAGCGCTCGACGCCGGGACCACCGCTCCTGCCGGAGTCACCGCCGCCGGAGGTGCTGGCGCCTCGGCAGCTGGCGGCGGGTTCTCCGCGGGTGGCCGGGTGGCCAGGACTGTCACGGTTGTCCAGAAAATGCGCTGCTTCAGCTGATCAGAGTCGCGGACCCACACAGCAATGCTGAAGCTGCCAACGCTGGTGGGTATCCCCGTGAGGAACCCGTTCGCATCCACCTCCAAACCATCAGGCCCCGGATCGCTGGATGACAGACCACCGGCAAAGTGCCTTCGCGTGGAATAACCAAAGACGTAGGGAGCTACCCCGCCGGTGGCCTCTGCGATCTTGGCCGAGTAGGGCTCACCCAACACAGCTGCCGGAACCTGGAAACCAGTGGTCTGCATTCCCAAGGCATGGACGATGATGCTGTACTTCTTGTCCGTGTAGCCGAAACGGTCTTGGACGCGAAAGGTGAATCCATACGTACCCGGAGTGCTCGGCACCCCGGAAACTGATGACTCGCGGAGCTCAAGACCGGGCGGCAGTTGCCCGGAAACGACTGAAATTTTGGTGTGTTCAGGGTCTGAACGATAAAAACCGAGGCCCTCGTCGTAGTTCCTTCCCACCACGCCATCGTCAAACGAGCCCATTCCCGGGTACGACTCATCATCGGATACGTGAACGTTGGGTGGGTAGTAGTTTTTGATATCGATGTTGATCTGTTCAGTCAGTGTTTGACGGGGATCCGAGGAATCCGAAACAGTGACGGACGGCGCTGGGCTGTACAACCCGGTAGGTGTTCCTGTGATGCTCAGGGTCGCGGGGTCGAAAACCAAACCTGCCGGGATATCGGTGGCCACAACGGTGTACGGGGCGGTGCCGCCAATAATCTGGAGCTGAGCCTCAAACGGTTTTCCCACGAAAGCGAGGTTCTCGCTGATCTTGACCGACAACGGGGTTGTTTCAATGATGGCCTTTTCGACCTCGGTTGCCCGGGCCCCTGTAGGGCTGACGGACGGTGACGGGGTCGCCAGCGAGGCGTCGGGGGTTGAGGGGCTCGCGCTGGCAGTTGGGCCCGCGCTTGCCGTCGGACTGGTCGTCGGCGTCGGACTGGTCGTCGGCGTCGGCGTCGGACTCGCGCTTGCCGACGCGCTGGGAGACGCTGGGGGCTCCGCATCGGCTATTCCAGGCGGGGCGAACTGAAGCGCCAGGGCGCTCGCCACGGCCCCCACCAGCAGCAGCCTCGCGGCCTTGCCCCGCAAACGACGTTCCCCAACAAAAGCGCCCACGCGCGTCCTCCCCCACAGGAATGCAACCTTTTGGCGTTGCAAGGTGGGGCAGCAAACCGGCGTCAGCCCCAGTGCAACGCCCGGTCAGTCTAGGCCGGGAAGGAGTTCAGGACAATGGGTATGAAGCGCTGCGAAGCTCAGGCATCAAGTTTGGTCAGCGGCGCGTACCTCAGCAGCAGGCGCTTCTCGCCGACGTCGAACTTCACCTTGGCCACTGTTTTGTCTCCTGCGCCCTCGACGCCCAGCACCACGCCGTTGCCGAAGCTCGTGTGGTTGACCTTGTCCCCCACCACCACGGAAATGACTTCTTTCTGCGGCTGCACCCTGTTGCGTGCGACGGCGGCAGGAACGTCGGCGTCGAACCCTGCGGTGGGGCTTGCGGCAGCACCGCGTGAAGTGCCCGCTCCCCAGAACGAACCACCGTAACGGTTGGAGCCGATGGGGGCACTCCCCCAGCCACCTGCGGCCTGGCGGCTCATCCCTTCGCGCTTCCATTCCACCAACTCGGAGGGGATTTCCTCCAGGAACTGGCTGGCGGGGTTGTACTGGCTTTGGCCCCACATGCTTCGGACTTCGGAACGCGTAACGTAGAGGCGCTTGCGGGCGCGGGTCAGGCCCACGTAGGCAAGGCGCCGCTCCTCCGCTAGCTCCTTGGGGTCCGTGGCCGAGCGCTGGTGCGGGAAGATTCCGTGTTCCATGCCGGTCAGGAAGACCACCGGGAATTCCAGGCCTTTGGCTGTATGCAGGGTCATGAGCGTGACTACGCCCATGCGCTTTGCCTCTGCCACAGCGGCGTCGATGTCAGCACCTGGCGCATCCGGAATCTGGTCGGCATCAGCTACCAGGGAGACCTGTTCAAGGAACTCCCCCAGGGAACCTTCCGGGTTGTCGCGTTCGTACTCACGGACCACGGCTACCAGTTCCGCCAGGTTTTCCACCCGGGATTCGTCTTGCGGGTCCGTGCTGGCCCGCAGCCCGGCGAGGTAGCCGGTTTGCTCCAGCACCGCTTCCAAGGCGGCGGCTGCGCCGGAACCTGTAGCAACCTCGGCGAGGTCATCCATCAGTTTCACGAAGCCAAGGACCAGGTTGACCGAGCGGCTGGCCATTCCAGGTGCTTGGTCAGCGCGGCGCGCGGCAGCCATGAACGAGGACCGTTCCCGCTCGGCCAAGGCTGCAACGGCGCCTTCGGCCCGATCACCGATTCCCCGCTTGGGTTCGTTAAGGATGCGGCGCAGGTTGACGTCGTCATCCGGGTTCACCAGGACGCGAAGGTACGCCAAAGCGTCCTTGATTTCCTTGCGCTCATAGAACCGGGTGCCGCCCACAACCTTGTACGGCAAACCGACGCGAACCAGAACGTCTTCGATGGAACGGGACTGGGCGTTGGTGCGGTAGAAGATGGCGACGTCACCGGGACGCAATCCTTCCTCGTCCTGCAGCCGGTCTATCTCCTTGGCGATGAATTGGGCTTCGTCGTGCTCGTTCTCGCCCACGTAGCCGATGATCTTTTCGCCATCGCCCTCCGCCGTCCACAGACGCTTCTCCTGGCGGTTGGGGTTCCGTGAGATCACCGAGTTGGCCGCGCTAAGGATGTTCTGGGTGGAGCGGTAGTTCTGCTCCAGCTTGATGGTGCGGGCGTTGGGGTAGTCGGCCTCGAACTCCACGATGTTGCGGATGTCCGCGCCACGGAAGGCGTAGATGGACTGGTCCGAATCGCCCACCACTGTCAGCTCGCTCGGCTGGACACTGGTGTCCGTTCCCACCCCCACGATTTCCCGGACCAAAGCGTACTGGGCGTGGTTGGTGTCCTGGTATTCGTCCACCAGGACGTGGCGGAAGCGGCGCCTGTAGGACTCCGCGAGCGCCGGGAAGGCCCGGAACATGTAGACGGTCTCGGCAATGAGATCGTCGAAGTCCATTGCGTTCGCTTGGCGGAGGCGCTGGGTGTAGCCCTTGAAAACTTCGGCAACGGCGGTATCGAAGGGGTCGTTATAGTTCGCGGTGGAGGCATACGAATCAGCGTCGATCAGCTCATTCTTGAGTGCTGAGATCTTGTGCTGGATGGCCTTGGGTGCGAACTTCTTGGGATCCAGGTCCAGGTTCTTGGACACCAGGGTGATCAGGCGCAAGGAGTCCGCTGAGTCATAGATGGAGAAGTTCGAGTTCAGCCCCACCGTGGTGGCTTCCCTCCGCAGGATCCGGACGCAGGAGGAGTGGAAGGTGGAGATCCACATGGCCTTGGCCCGCCCGCCGACAAGGGCTTCGATGCGTTCCCGCATTTCAGCTGCAGCCTTGTTGGTGAAGGTGATGGCCAGGATCTCGCCATGGTGGGCGCGCTTGGTGGCGATCAGGTAGGCGATCCTGTTACTGAGGACACGGGTCTTGCCGGACCCCGCACCGGCCACGATCAGCAAGGGAGTGCCCGCGTGCTTGACGGCTTCTTCCTGCTGCGGGTTCAACCCTTGAAGGAGTGCATCTGCAGAGGGAAGTCCCGATCCCCCTGTGTTGCCCCACCCCCCGGACGGCCCTCCGGCAGTGTCCGACGACCCGCCGCTGCTCCCTTGGAGGCGGGCGCCGGCAGCGCCTCCCCCGGGGTGGGAAAGCTCCGGGGCAGCCTTGACTGCGGCTTTGGTGCCTGCTTTGAAGGGTCCGTCTGCGTAGGGGTCAAACAACATATCCATGGTGCCTACCAGTCTAGGCGGTGGCCCTGACACTATAAGGCGCCGGGTGTCCGGCCCCACATGTTGGGGCCAAAAGGGTTCTGCCGCTTCAGCTCCTAGGCAAACTGCGGAACGGAGGTGAGGGCAGCGCTCAACTCACGTACCGCCGTCGGGCCTCCGGCGACGAACCAGTTCAGTCCGTTGACCTTCACGACGGCGGTGTCCCCGCCTGCTGCGCGGACAATCGCCTTGCCGGGCAGCCAGTCCCACTCCGGGCAGCTGTGCTGGAACCAGCAACCGAGTTCACCGTCCGCTACCCGGCCGAGGTCGCAGGAACCGGAGCCGAACATGCGCAGCGAAGCAGCGGTGATCGCCGCAGCGTGCCACGGCATGGCCGTGCGGGGATCGGCCAGCCAGGTGGGGTGGATGTAGGTGGCCGCACTGATTTCACCCACGGCGCGGTCACCCGAGCCGGAGATCGGTTCCCCGTTCAACGTCGCTGGGTGTCCTTCTCCGCCGAGCCACAGCTTGTCCAGTTCAGGCTGGTAGATGGCGCCGAGCAGCACCTCAGGATCGGATACCGGGCTGGTTCCGTGGTCTGAATCGTCGCGTTTGAGGGCAATCGCCGAGCACCAGTACGTGGAGCCGTGCAGGAAGTTGTAGGTGCCGTCCACCGGATCGATCACCCAGGTCCGGCCGCTGGTTCCCGCTACCGAGGCACCCTCTTCGCCGAGGATGCCGTCTTCCGGCCGGCAGCGCCGCAACTGTTCCAGGACGTAAGCCTCGGCTGCGTGATCGGCCGCCGTGACGACGTCGGACACTGAGGTCTTGCGTTCGCCCTGCAGTCCGCCCATGCGCATGAGCAGCGCCAGTTGGCCTGCCTCGCGGACCAAGGCGCTTGCCAGTTGGTAGTCATCGAGTGTGGGATCGAGTTCAGTTGCTGTGTGCCTGCCGGTGGTCATGGTTCCAGCTTATGTGGCGGGATAATGAATGGCATGGCCAAGACACCAGCCCAGCGCATCAAGAAGCACGGAGCAAAGGCAGTGGTTCCCGATCACACGCTGCCGCCCGTGATCAACACCACCACCGGGCGCACACCGCAAAAGGCGCAGAGCAACTCCAAGCTCATTGTGATCGCGGGAGTCGTGGCCAGCTTGTTCCTGTTCTGGTACCTGCACCTGCTCACCCTGAACCAGATGACGCAGCTCTCCGGTGGCCTGGCGATGCCGGATTCCCTGATTGGCGGCTTCTCGCAGGACTACATCAGCCAGCTTCGAGCCGCCATGGACGAGTCCGCACGTGGCCAACTCAACTACGTGCACAAGACCGCGGGCACTCTGTTCCCCCTGATCTTCGGCTTCAGTTGGCTCTTGTTGATCGGCACCAATGTGGCGCGGAAGTCCTGGCGATGGGCCATGTGGGCTGCGCCCCTGCTGTTCGCCGTGGCCCACCTGTGGTCCAATGTGGCCATTGATTCGGTGCTGGCTGCCGAAACGCCCGACGCCGGTTCGGTGGCCTCGGCGTCGTCGCTGACCGTTGCGTCCTGGGTGCTGTTCCTGATCAGTCTCCTGTGCGGAGTACTGGCTGTATTTGTGGGTCGGAAAAGCGCAAAGCCCTCCTGACACGTAGTCCCCGCACCCGTACCCGCCCGACGCACCACTTGTTCGCCGGTACCGCACCCCAACCCGCCCGGCGCACCAGAGCTTACGGGCGCGATCCGCGGCAAAGGGTGCAGCACCCCAAACTCCGCCAGCACAGCACCCGTACCCGCCCGACGCACCACTTGTTCGCCGCCACCGCACCCCTACCCGCCCGGCGCACCACTTGGTCGCCGGCACCGCACCCCTACCCGCCCGACGCACCACTTGTTCGCCAGCACCGCACCCCAACCCGCCCGGCGCACCAGAGCTTACGGGCGCGATCCGCGGCAAAAGGGTGCAGCACCCCAAACTCCGCCAGCACCGCACCCGTACCCGCCCGACGCACCACTTGTTCGCCAGCACCGCACCCGTACCCGCCCGGCGCACCAGAGCTTACGGGCGCGATCCGCGGCAAAGGGTGCAGGACGGACCCGAACCTCAGCGCGAGCCCACCCGCAACCGTGCTGTGTGGGCTTTCCGCTCCGTGTGCACCCGCTGGGCAATCACCAATCCGGCCGCAGCCAGGCCGATAGTCACCGGATACCCCATGAACCGCTCCAAAAGGCCCGGCAGGGGCACGTCCATTCCGGTGATCCCGCCGATGATGAGCGCTCCAATACAAAGCAGGCCGCACACGCCCAGGAACCAACTCATCGGGGTTTGCCGGAACCACAGGATGCCCAGCAGCAGCAGTGCGAATCCTCCGCCGATGAAGAACATCAGGGCACCCGCAAAATGCCACGGCGAGTCGAGGTCTTCGGGCACCAAGCCAACTATGACAGTCCCCGCACCGGCCACTCCGGTAAGGATCCGAATGGCCACCGCCAGGATCCACGGCACGGTCAGCACCCGGGTCCGCACTAAGCCACCGGAAGCAGCCGCAGCAGAATCAGCCGTAACGGACCGCAGCCGGCGGGCAGGAACGCCGGGTTGTGCCGCAACGCAAAGGAGACCTGCGGTCAGGAACAGCGCACCCAGGACCAACGCCAGTCCCTGGACCACGAACGAGGCATTCATCAGCACATGCAACGGCGAGCACACGGCCCGGTCCTCGTACACGCCGCACGATACCGCTCCGAGATCACTGATGTATCCGGTGGCCCGGCTGTAGGGCTCGGGACCGGCCCAGGCTTGGATGACGGCGGCCTCGGCCACGAAGTACTGGACAACGCTCAGCTGCGCCCAGCCACCGATCGTGGCCCGGATGTTACGGAGGTCGGGAAAGAAGGATCCGGCCTGCGCCGGTGCAGTGGAGGGCCCTGTCATGCTCGCCAGCCTAGCGGTGTTCGGGCAGCACCCCGTCAGCTTGTATGCTTGTAGTCGTGTCCGGGCCCTCGAGCTCCAGCAGTGGGATTTTAGAGTCATGGACATACAGGCCCTCGTAGCTCAGTGGATAGAGCACGGCTCTCCTAAAGCCGGTGTCGTTGGTTCGATTCCAATCGAGGGCACTTGAACCACCAGCAGCCCACCCAGGACTTGCAGGCCTACCTGGCCGGCAGCTGGAGCGTGGAGCGGACACTCCTGGACCGTGCCTCCGGCACCAACGGAACCTTTACCGGCGTCGTGCGTTATTCCCAGAATCCCGACGGCGGCCTGGACTACCGCGAAGACGGAACCATGCATTGGCCCACCCATTCAGGGCCGGCTTTCCGTGAGTATGTCCTCAAGACTGGTGCCTCAGCGGATTCGATGGAGGTGTTTTTCCCGGACGGCAGGCCCTTCCACACCATGAGCTTCTCCGAACGAGGCCACCAGGACAAGCACTGGTGCGACCCCGATGATTACCGCGTCAGCTACCTCTATCTAGGCCCGGACTCGTTCAGTTTTACCTGGGATGTGCACGGGCCCGCGAAGGATCTCCTCCTGGAATCCCGCCTGGTCCGGATCGACGCCGGGAGGCAAATATGAAGGAAACCGCGACTGACCTGATCGTGGTCAGCGCTGTGTGTGTTTACAACGCCGAAGGCCAGCTGTTAACTGTCCGGAAGCGCGGCACGGACAAGTTCATGCACCCGGGCGGGAAGCCCGAGCCCGGCGAAACCGCCGCGGAAGCCGCTTCCCGGGAGCTGCACGAAGAAGTGGGCATCGAGGTGAGCCCTGACCAGTTGGAGTTGCTGGGCGTATGGCTCGCCGTGGCTGCCAATGAAGCAGCCACGAACATCGAGGCCACCGTTTTCACCGCTCCTGGAACCTGGGAGGCGCACCCCTCGGCAGAGATCGCCGAGATCCGGTGGCTGGACCTCAACGGTCCCCTGCCCGCAGACCTGGCGCCACTGCTGACGGAGCACGTCATCCCGCTGCTGAAGTAGCTACAGTTCCGGGACTGCTTCCTGCGCCACTGCCGTGGCCTCCGCGAATTGGGTCTGGTAGAGCTCGGCGTAGCGTCCATCCGCGGCCAGCAGCTCGGTGTGCGTGCCGCGCTCCACGATCCGGCCGTCCTCCACCACCAGGATGGCGTCGGCGGCGCGGATAGTGGAGAGCCGGTGGGCAATCACGACGGCGGTGCGCCCCTCGAGCGCCTCGCCAAGGGCCGCTTGGACGGCGGCTTCGTTGGTGGAATCCAGCGCTGCCGTGGCTTCATCAAGAATCACAACCCGAGGCTGCTTAATCAGCAGGCGGGCAATGGTGAGACGTTGGCGTTCACCGCCGGAGAGCCGGTAGCCGCGCTCCCCCACCACGGTTTCCAGGCCGTCAGGCAGGGACCGGATCATGGGCTCCAGGCGGGCCCGCCGGAGCACATCCCACATGTCCGCTTCGGTAGCATCGGGCCGGGCGAGCCGGAGGTTGGAGGCGATGGTTTCATGGAACAGGTGGCCGTCCTGGGTCACCATGCCCATGGTGTCGCGGAGGGAATCGAAGCTGAGATCGCGCACGTCCACGCCAGTTCCGGGTTGCTGGCCGCCAAGCCGCACAGCCCCGGAGTCGACGTCGTACAAGCGCGAGAGCAACTGGGCCACTGTGGACTTGCCTGCACCGGAGGAACCCACCAACGCCACAGTCTGCCCTGGTTCAACCCTGAAGCTCACTGAGTGCAGGACTTCCTCCCCGCCACGGGTATCCAGCGTGGCTACGTCTTCGAGGGAAGCCAGCGACACCTTCTCCGCGGAGGGGTAGGAGAAGCGGACGTCGTCGAATTCCACTGCGACAGGTCCGTGAGGCACGGAAACGGCGTCCGGCTTCTCAGTGATCAGCGGCTTGAGGTCGAGGATTTCAAAGACCCTCTCAAAGCTGACCAAGGCACTCATGATCTCCACACGGGCGTTGGACAGCGCCGTCAGTGGAGCGTAGAGCCGGGTCAGAAGAAGCGCGAGTACCACCACGTCACCGGGCGCCAGTTGCCCGCCGATCGCCAGCCAGCCGCCCAAGCCGTACACCAAAGCCAAAGCCAGAGCTGAGACCAGGGTCAGGGCCGTGACGAACGTGAACTGCAGCATGGCGGTCCGGATGCCAATGTCCCGGACCCGGCCTGCCCGGTCAGCAAACTCACGGGATTCTTCATCCGGGCGGCCGAACAACTTCACCAGTGTGGCGCCCGGGGCGGAGAACCTCTCGGTCATTTGCGTGCCCATGGCAGCGTTGTGCGCGGCAGCTTCGCGGCGGAGGTCCGCCAATTTGGAACCCATGCGCCGGGCCGGAATCAGGAAGATCGGCAGCAACACCATGGCCAGTACGGTCACCAGCCAGGAGGTGTTCAACATGACCACAAGAGTCAGCGCAAGGGCCACCACGTTGCTGACCACACCGGAGAGCGTGCCGGCAAATGCGGACTGCGCTCCGATGACGTCGTTGTTCAGGCGGCTGACCAGGGCGCCGGTCCGGGTCCGGGTGAAGAATGCGATGGGCATGCGCTGGACGTGGTCAAACACCCGGGTCCGGAGGTCCACAATGACGCCCTCGCCGATGATCGAGGACAACCAACGGGTCAACAAGCCCACGCCCGCCTCACCCACGGCGACGATGGCGATCAGGACCGCCAGCCAGATGACCGTGCCCACGCCGGCATTAGCGATGATGGCATCCACCACCTGGCCGGCCAACACGGGAGTGGCCACAGCCAGGAAAGCACCGGCGATGGAGGCGATCACGAAGGCAATGAGTTTGCCCTTGTGCGGGGCAGCGAAAGCCATGACCCGTTTCAGGGTTTCCTTGGAGAACGGCTTCGATCCGCTCTTGGCAGTGGTGATGTTGTACAGCGAGCTCCAGGCCACGCGGTCCATGCTCATGGGTTACTTCTCCTGGCTGGGGGTGTGGTGCAGTTCCTGCACCCGGCCGTTCTCAAGGTGCCAGCGTGAATCAAGCCGCACGTTTTCCAGCAGCCTACGGTCGTGGGTGACCAGCAGCAGGGCGCCCTCGTAACTCTCCAGCGCCTCTTCAAGTTGCTCGATCGCCGGAAGGTCCAAGTGGTTGGTGGGCTCGTCCAGCACCAGCAGGTTCACGCCGCGGGCCTGCAGGAGCGCCAGTGCGGCACGTGTCCGTTCCCCCGGGGACAACGAGTCCACCGTGCGCGAGGTATGGTCGGCCTTCAGCCCGAACTTCGCCAGAAGCGTCCGGACATCGGCGCTGTTCCAGTCCACCAGCACCGCTTCGACGGCGTCGCCAAGCGGCTGCCCGCCGTCGAGCAGTCCACGTGCCTGGTCAATTTCGCCGATGGCGACTGAGGCACCCATGGAGGCATCGCCGTCGTCCGGTGTTTGGGTTCCGAGCAGCAGCCGCAGCAGTGTCGACTTTCCGGCGCCGTTGGGTCCGGTGATGCCGATGCGTTCGCCGCCGTTGAGCTGGAGGTTCACCGGTCCCAGCGTGAAGTCGCCTTGACGCGCGACGACGTCACGCAAGGTGGCGACGACGGCGCTTGAGCGGGGTGCCTGGCCGATGCTGAATTGCAGTTGCCATTCCTTGCGCGGTTCCTCCACCTCTGTGAGGCGGGCGATCCGGGACTCCATCTGGCGGACCTTCTGGGCCTGTTTCTCCGACGACTCGCTGCTCGCAGCCCGGCGGATTTTGTCATTGTCCGGGTTTTTCTTCATGGCGTTCCGGACGCCCTGGGAGCTCCACTCCCGCTGGGTGCGTGCGCGCGAGATGAGGTCCGCCTTGGTGTTGGCGAACTCGTCGTACCGTTCACGGGCGTGGCGTTTGGCGACGGCACGCTCTTCGAGGAATGCCTCGTAGCCGCCGTCGTACACCGCCACCGAGTTTTGGGCCAGGTCCAGTTCCACCACGGTAGTGACGCAGCGGGCCAGGAATTCGCGGTCGTGGGATACCAGCACCACGCCGCCGCGAAGGCCTTGGACGAAAGCTTCCAGCCGGGCCAGGCCGTCAAGGTCAAGATCGTTGGTGGGTTCATCGAGGAGCACCACGTCGAAGCGGCTGAGCAGCAGGGCTGCCAAGGCAACACGTGCTGCCTGCCCGCCGGAGAGCCCGGTCATGAGGGCGTCGGCGCCCAGTTCCAAGCCGAGATCGGACAGCACAGCCGGAATGCGGTCCTCAAGGTCCGCGGCACCGGAGGCCATCCAACGGTCGAAGGCCAGCGAGTAGGCGTCATCGGCTCCGGGAGCCCCGGAGCCGAGGGCTTCGGCGGTGGCTTCCATGTCCACTGTGGCCTGGGCGCAGCCTGTCCGGCGCGCAATGTAGGCCGCAATGCTCTCGCCGGCAGTCCGCTCATGTTCCTGGGGAAGAAAGCCCACAAAAGCGTCAGACGGCGCAAGGCTGACGCTGCCGTCCTGGGACTGGTCCACTCCGGCAAGAATGCGGAGCAGCGTGGATTTCCCGGCACCGTTCGCGCCGACGACGCCCACAACATCGCCCGGCGCCACAGTCAGGGAAAGGTTGGAAAAAAGCGTGCGATGGCCGTGGCCACCGGCAAGATCCTTGGCCACCAAGGTTGCTGTCATGTGTCTATCCTCCAGCAGGGACAACGCAGGAATTCAGGCCGCGATTCCCGCAGGCATGGAAAAACCCGTTGGTCCGGACTTGGGGGGTGTACGGACCAACGGGTTCAAGCATCAAGCATAATTCAATGTGGCGTCAGCGTAAAATCGTTTCGTACTCCCACTTACGGCTTCCTCCTGTCCTGCCCCGCGACCCGTCCCGGAAAGTTCCCCATGCCCTTACCGTCCAAGGCGTTCCAGCGCTGGCTTCACGGCGTCGCGCCCGATGCCAGCACAGCTGATGTCTGCCGGATTGCCGGCATCAAACGGACAACGCTGGCCCAGCAACTGGTCCGCGGCAAGGTTGCTGAATCAACGCTGGTGAGCATCAGCCGTGGATTCCACGTCGATCCAGTGCAGGCCCTGTCCACCTTCGACCTTTACGCCGACCTCAGGGGTGCCCCCGTAGCGCCCACGCCCTGTGAGCTGGTCAGCCAGGTGGCCACCATCGATCTGCTCCGGGCAGTGGTGGAACGCAGCGAGCCGGGTTCGGCCCCCGCCGCCCCGCTTTCCGAACCGCCGCACCCCACCTCTGTGCGGAACTGGGTGGACGCAATCGACGACGGCGAGTTGCGGCACCGGGTCAGCGAAGCCACCGGGATCGCGCCGCAGAACTTCTCAGCGCATCTGACGGCCAACAGGCTTCCTCCTGAACTGGCCATCGCCACCTCCCGGGCTGCCGGCGTCGGGCCCGCAGGAGGACTGGTGGCCGGAGGCCTGATCACTGAGGCAGAAGCCGGGTGGGCACCGAATGCCCGCCGGGAAGCGCTGGACCGAATGAGCCAAAGCGCGCTGGTCACCCTGGCCGGCGAGCGGCTCCTGGCCATGGGAAAGACCCTCAAACGCCAGGAACAAGACCACGAACGTACAGAACGAATTTGGGAGAACCTCGGATGACGGCCGTCCTGCCCTGGATAACGCTGGTTGTCTGCCTGGCCATCACTGTGGCGCGGATACCCAGTGCACTGCGCGGGGAGAACAGGGTGGTCTTCTATATTTTCGCCCTGATCTCCTTGAGCATCTTCATCAGCATTGAAGCGCCATACCTGGTCCTTGACGGCTGGCTTGGCGGGATGAACGTAGGCAACCTGGTCCTGCGCTTCCTGCTGTATGCGACGTTCTTCCTCATGGGCATCAAGATCGCCACCGCTTTCGGATCGCCGGCCGCAGTCCGTGCCATCAGGGGTCCGGTTGGCCTCACGGTCGCGGCAATCGTGGCCGTCCTGACCGTCTACTTCTTCGTTGTCACGGACACCCAGGGTTCTTCGGCCGGCATGAGCGGTTTGACGTGGGGCCCCTCCCTGGAGGCCTATGCCTTCATGGGCCGCTTCTACCCCGGTTTCGTCGCTGCCTGTCTGGTCCCCGCAATTTGGCGGACCGTGGTCAGCGCCGCCCCGGTGTTGCTCCGGGTGGCTTCGGCCCTGCTGCTCCTGGGACTTTGCCTGCTCCTGCTCTCCCAACTGTTCCCGTTGATCCCCTTCTCGGAGGCCTGGCTTCGGGTCCTGATCAACTACTCCGCAGCCATGGCCACGGCCCTTGGGCTGGCCGGGATCTGGTTCTCCAAGGCGTATTCGCGAAGAAAACGACGTCTCGCAGCGTAAGACTTTCACAAAAGCATTAGATCGTGGCACAATCATGAATGTGTGAACGCGGTTGCAGCCTGACACCGGAATCAGAGAACGGGTTTCCGGTGGATGTGGCGCCCATGGGATCACAATTGGGGGGATGAGTGGTGGCGGGCTGTTGGGGACCGCCCCCACTCAGCCTTTTTAACCCCCTGTTGCGGCCCACCGGAAGCCCACACCCAGCAAGGCTCCTTACGGTGGCTAAGATGGCTCCATGAACAGCCTTCGCACCCGCCGCTCCATCATCGCCGCCACTTTGGCCTCGGCCGCCCTCGTGCTCACAGCGTGCGGTGGAGGTTCAACTCCCGCGCAGTCAGGCGGAGATACATCCCTTTCGGACGTCAAGTCCAAGGGTGAGCTGGTCATCGCCACCGAAGGCACGTACCGCCCCTTCAGCTTCCATGCAGAAGGCGCCGGCGACCTCACCGGCTTCGACGTCGAAGTGGCCCAGGCAGTAGCCGGAAAGCTCGGCGTCAAGGCTGCCTTCCAGGAGACACAGTTCGATGGCATCTTCGCCGGCTTGGACTCCAAGCGCTTCGACACCATTGCCAACCAGATTTCCATCAACGACGAACGCAAGGCGAAGTACGAGTTCTCCACTCCGTACACCGTCTCCACGGGAGTAGTGGTGACCAAGTCGGACAACTCCAGCATCAACAGCTTCGCGGACCTCAAGGGCAAAACGACGGCCCAGTCACTGACCAGCAACTTCTACAAGATGGCTGTGGAAGCCGGCGCCAACGTCCAGGCCGTGGAAGGCTGGGCGCAGTCCGCTACGTTGGTCCAGCAGGGCCGCGTGGACGCGACCGTCAATGACAAACTCACGTACCTGGATTACGCCAAGAACACCCCGGATTCCGGTCTGAAGGTCGCTGCGGAGGCACCGGATAAGACCGAAAGCGCGTTCGTCTTCCGTAAGGGTTCAACCGAGCTCACCGCTGCCGTGGACAAGGCGCTGGCCGACCTCCAGGCAGATGGAACCCTGGCCAAGATCTCCGAAAAGTACTTCGGCGCGGACGTCACCAAATAGATGAACTGGGACCTCATCTGGAGTTCCTTCGGCCCACTGATCACCGGGGCCGTCACGGGGACCATTCCCCTGACCCTCGCCTCATTCGCCTTCGGCCTGGTGCTCGCCTTGGTGGTGGCACTGATGAGGCTGAGCCCCAACTGGCTGCTCTCGGGAATCGGCCGTTTCTACGTCTCCGTCATCCGTGGCACTCCCCTGCTGGTCCAGCTGTTCGTGATTTTCTTCGGCCTCCCCAGCATCGGCGTCAGGCTTGATCCCTGGCCCAGCGCGATCATCGCGTTCTCGCTGAACGTGGGCGGTTACGCGGCGGAGATCATCCGCGCAGCCATCCTGTCCGTGCCCAAGGGGCAGTGGGAAGCCGGTCACACCATCGGCATGTCCCGGCCGCAGACCCTCGTGCGCATCATCCTCCCCCAGGCAGCCCGGGTATCCGTTCCCCCGTTGTCCAACACCTTCATATCGCTGGTGAAGGACACCTCGCTGGCATCCCTGATCCTGGTGACCGAACTGTTCCGCAATGCCCAGCAGATCGCTGCTTTCAGCCAGGAGTTCATGGCCCTGTACCTGCAGGCCGCCTTGGTGTACTGGGTCATCTGCCTGGTCCTTTCCACCGCGCAGTCCGCCGTGGAAAGGAGATTGGACCGCTATGTCGCCCACTAACGAATCTTCCGCCACGGTGCTCAAAGCCCGGAACCTCGCCAAGGCGTTCGGCAGCAACGTGGTGCTGCGTGACATCGACATCGATATCCGCCGCGGCCAGGTGGTTGCCCTGATCGGTCCCTCAGGCTCGGGAAAGACCACCGTCCTGCGTTCGTTGAATGGCCTTGAAATTCCCGACGCCGGTACCGTCACCTTCGGGGACGGCGACGTCGTCGGGGGCCTTTCCATCGATTTCAACGGAAAGGTGGGCAAGAAGGAGATCGCCCAGTTGCGTGACCGCAGCGCCATGGTCTTCCAGCACTACAACCTGTTCCCGCACATGACGGTCCTGAAGAACATCACCGAGGGCCCCATCCAGGTCCAGAAGAGGCCTCGGGCTGAAGCCATCGCGGAGGCGGAGCGGCTTTTGGAACGGGTTGGGCTGGCGGATAAGCGCGATGCCTACCCCTTTGAACTTTCCGGCGGCCAGCAGCAACGCGTAGGCATCGTCCGGGCCCTGGCACTGAAGCCCCAGCTGCTGCTGTTCGATGAGCCTACCTCTGCCCTGGATCCGGAGCTGGTGGGTGAAGTCCTGGGAGTCATCAAGGAACTGGCTGAGGAGGGCTGGACCATGGTGATCGTGACCCATGAGCTCGCCTTCGCCCAGCATGTAGCGGACGAGGTCATTTTCATGGACGGCGGTGTTGTGGTGGAACGCGGCCCTGCCGCCGAAGTCCTGCGGGCACCCACGCAGGAACGGACCAAGCTTTTTGTGAAACGGCTTCAGCACGACGTCTAGGAGATTTACGGGAAATGGGGGAACAGACTTTGGATCCAGCAGCCGAAACCGGCCGCAGTAAGTCCAGGCGTACCATCATCATTGCCGCGGTGGTTGCCGCGGTGGTTCTGGCAGGAGGGCTGGGTACGTGGTTTGCCCTCTCCCGCCCGGCCGGCGTGCAGCGCGCAGATGTAGTCCGCATGGACAAAGAGCGGGCAATACTGGACAACTCGATGAATCTCTACGATCCATTGTTCAACCAGTTTTCGCTCCGCTATTCGAGCGTGATGACCGAGAAGGCCGGGCAGCAGGAGAAGGACCAGGTCCTCAACCGCGATGGCGAGCGCCTTAAACGGGAAACCCGGACCAACCTGGACCGGCTGGATCGGATGGGATCATCGCCGGCCGTACAGGAACAGGAAATCGGCGAGGCCTACAACCGCTTCAAGGAGCAGTACAGTGCCGTGATCGCCTACAACGACC
Organism: Arthrobacter sp. R3-55; assembly: GCF_054161505.1. NCBI lineage: Bacteria > Bacillati > Actinomycetota > Actinomycetes > Micrococcales > Micrococcaceae > Arthrobacter > Arthrobacter sp. R3-55. Next base: position 3,690,335 of record NZ_CP096423.1, read on the forward strand.
AATTGGTTGTGAACACCTCAAACATCAATGAATCCATTGGCGGTCCCTGCGCGCCTCTGCATTCAACTTTGAACGTTGGCGCGGAGTCGTATTCCGAGGATTACGTCAAGGGTGCCGACGCCTGCCTGGCAGCAATTGGGACGGCCAAGGACGGCACGGATGCCGAAACAACCGAACTCCTGACCGCCGTTGAGGGTGTCATCCGCGGACAGCGGGACAAACAGCAGGAAGTCCTGGACGCCAAGGACGATCTTGAGCGACTTGCAAAGCGGACTCTGGCCGGAGTGGCCATGCTGGACATCAATGATGCCCTGTCAGCTGCACAGACCAAGTATGAGGGCGCCGCCAAGGAGAAATACAACCAGTTGGTGACCAATGCCAATGACTCCAACAAAGCGCTGGAAAGTGCCCTCAAAAAACGAACGGACCAGTTTGATGCTGCGGCCAAGGACGGGGAATAAGCCATGACACATGAACCTGTCCCCACGCAGCAGCCTGCTCCCGGGGCCATGCCCGGGCAGCAACCCGCTCCTAAAAAGCGCAAGCTTGCACTGGTCCTGATTTCCAGTGCAGTTGTCCTGGTGATCATTGCCGTGGCGGCTGTGGTGGCTGTGACGCAGTTCTCCGGGCAGCAACGCAAGGAAAACCTGCAGACCCTGAAAGAAGGCCACCTCACAGCGCTGGTGGACACGCGGGGCAAGCTCCAACCCGCGGCCAACGCCTACCTCGCCGCTTACAAGAAAGCCCGGAACGCCCCTGCCTCCCAGGAGGAGGCGGAGAAGAATTCCGCAAAAGAGCGCGATGAGTTCCAGCAGGCAGCCAAGGACGCACGCGCGGCACTGGCGACGGTAAAGGCCGCCCACACATCCGGTGACGACGGGATCGGAATCGCCGTGGCGCAACTCGAAGAGTCCTACCAGGGCTTCGTTGACCACATGGAGGGACTGGTGGAGTCATACCCTCAGTTTGAAGGTCTCTTCAGGGAGGACGGAGCCGGCTGCAACGGCTTGTTTGTTGGCTCCAAAGCCGCCACCCTCCGGGAACGCCAAACCCTGCTAGGACAGGCCGCGGCTCCCTGCCGGGAAGCGGTGGGCCAGCTCAAGCAATCCAAGAACGTGGCCTACGTCGAGTTCGCCCGCACGTTGGACAACCGGATCGCCCAGCTTGAATCAAACGCCGAGATCACGGCAAAGTCCGAAGAGAACTACAACGAGTTCGTGAAGATCAAGGATCAGATGACCCGGAAGGTCGACGAAGCCACTGCGCGCAATGCTTCCGAAGAGGAATTCCTTAAGATTGCCGACGAGCTCAAGGTCCTCAACACCCGTATCAGGAACAACAGGTCAGAGTTCGACTTCGCTGCCAAGCGCTACCTGTCGGGGGTCAGGGACATGCCCGATCTCGTGGAGGAAGTGTTCTCCAAAAAAATCGCAGCCGAAATCAAGAGCTACGATTCGGTGATCCCCCTGCGGGTCCAGATTCTCAAAGATGCAGTAGACGTCGAGCTGGTCGAATAACCACCCCGGTACCACTGCAAACGCCGACGCCGTTGGACGGGTTTCCCGTCCAACGGCGTCGGCGTATGTGGTGCTTTGCAGCTCAGCGTGCGAAGCGCAGTGTGACCAATTGGAACGGCCGGAGCACCAACTCCACCACTGAGTCCTCCCCTGCAGTCACGCCAGGAGCTTCTACAGCCCGTTCCAGCAGGTCCGTGGCTGTGGCTCCAACGGCCTCGAAACCGGGCCGCAGCGTGGCAACAGAGCGTTCTCCCAGCGACTCGTAGAGCCTGACGATCACATCATCCGATCCATCCTCGGCCAGCTTCACGGCTTCGACCACAATGGCCGGGTTCGAGACCGACACCAAAGGCTCCACTCCTCGGCCACCGGTCACGAACCGTGGCTTCAGGTTGGTCCGGTACCCCTCTTCAACAGCGTCAGCGATCGCAGCACCTGGCCTGATGGAAACCTCCAAGATGTGCTCTCCCCTGTCTGCTTCAGGATCCGGGAACCGCGCCGAGCGCAGCAGCGAGGTGCGGACCGTCGTCGTGGTTCCGCCATCGGTGCGGACCGCCCTGGTGACGTCGTGTCCATAGCTGGAGGAATTGCTGACGGCCACACCGTAGCCGGGCTCGGCAACATGGATCCAGCGATGCGCGCAGATTTCGAACTTGGCAGCTTCCCAGGACGTGTTGGTGTGCGTGGGCCGGAACACGTGGCCGAACTGCGTTTCGGACGCCGAACGATCCGCCCTCACGTCCAGCGGGAAGGCGATCTTCAGCATCTTTTCGCGTTCCTGCCAGTCCACCGTGGTGGCAATCCCCAGGGATTTGGCACCGGCGTCGAGCGTGATTCGCTGGGTGATGGTGGAGGCGCCCACCTTCCGTTGAACCATCACGACGACGCCGGCCGGCGTGCGCTCGAGGTCGATGGTGTCTGCGTCGGTCAGTTGGGTGACGTTCCTGCGGTAGAACTCTTCGATGTCCCACGCATCCCATTCGTTGGGAGTATCCCTGAACAACTCCAGCAGGTTGCCGGCCTGCCCGGGAGCAATGGCCTCGCGGCCGCTGGCATGGTCCACCAAGGAGGTGAGCAAGCCGTTCCCGTCCAGGACTGCACGAATGATGCCGTTGTCCAGCACGAAGCCCTCGCCCGGTTCTTCCACCTGGACACCGGTGCCGGGTCCGCTGGCCTCGGCGATCGCCAAAGCCTGCACGCCACTGCGCTGATGGGGTGCGGCGTTCAGCAGGTAGCTGGTGCCGCCGGTACCCACCAAAGCCTGGGCAGCCTCGGCGATGATGGCCTCGAGGTCACGGGCAATGGCCTCGTAGTTGCGCTCTGCGTCCTGGTGCACCCAGGCGATGGAGCTGCCCGGCAGGATGTCGTGGAACTGTTGCAGGAGGACCAACTGCCAGAGCCGCTTCAGCTCCTCCCGGGGGTAGGTGTAGCCGGCCCCCAGCCGGACTGCTGCGGTGGAGCACCACAGCTCGGCCTCACGCAGCAGGTGTTCGCTGCGACGGTTGCCCAGCTTGGTCTTGGCCTGGCTGGTGTAGGTTCCGCGGTGCATTTCCAGATACATCTCGCCCACCCAGACCGGCAGGTTGGTGTACTCCGCCTCGGCCTTGGTGAAAAAGTCCTCTGCTGTGCCCATCCGGACCCTCGGGGAGCCCTCCAGGTCCGCCGTGCGGTGTGCTGCGGCCACCATCTCACGCGTAGGTCCGCCACCGCCGTCGCCGTACCCGAACGGCACCAGGGACATGGTTCCGCGGCCGTGGTCGCGGTAGTTGCGTTCGGCATGGGCCAGTTCCCGGGCGTGCAGCTCAGCATTGTAGGTATCCACTGGCGGGAAGTGGGTGAACAGCCGGGTTCCGTCGATGCCCTCCCACGTAAAGGTGTGGTGCGGCATGCGGTTGACCTTGTTCCAGGAAATCTTCTGCGTCAGGAACCAGCGGGAACCGGCCTCCTTCACGATCTGCGGGATGGCACCGGAATAGCCGAAGGAGTCCGGCAGCCAGGCCTCCCGGCATTCGACGTCGAATTCCTTCAGGAAGAAGCTCTTGCCTTCCACGAACTGGCGGGCCATGGCCTCTCCGCCCGGCATATTGGTGTCCGATTCCACCCACATGCCACCCACGGGGATGAACTGGCCGGCCTTGACCTTCTCCCGGATGCGGACAAAGAGCTCAGGGAAGTACTCCTTGATCCACGCCATCTGCTGGGCTGAAGAGCAGGAAAACACAAAGTCGGGATCTTCATCCATGAGGGCCACCACGTTGGAGAACGTCCTGGCACATTTACGGATGGTCTCCCGGACCGGCCACAACCATGCGGAGTCGATGTGGGCATGGCCTGTGGCCAGGAGCTGGTGGGCGGAAGCGTAGGCGGGCCGTCCCAACACTTCCTTCAACGCTTCGCGACCGGCAGCGGCAGTCCCGGGGACATCGTCCGGGTCCATGATGTCCAGCATGCGTTCGAGCGCCCTGAGGATTTCGTGGCGGCGGGGAAGTTCCATGGGAAGTTCATGCATGAGGCCGCTCAGTGTCCAGATGTCCTGGTTGAGTTCCCACACGGTCTCGTTGAGTTCAGCCATGGCGATGCGACCCAGGCGGTACCGTGGCTCCTCGCCTGAGGTAGCTTTGTCTCCGAGCGGGGTGGGAGCGAAGGACCAGCCTTGGGCGACGTCCGGGTTCGCTGCAGCTTCAACATAGAAATCAACGGAGTGTCCGCCGCCGAGCAGTTTGAGGGGGACGTGATAATTCCGGGGCGAGATCGCCTTGATGATGCTGCCGTCGGCGCGCCAGGCAGTGCCTTCGCACTGGAAACCGGGGACGTCGCTGTTGAATCCGAGATCCACAATGACTTCCACCGAGGTAGCTTCAGCCATGCCCCAGTCCTGCGGGACTTCACCCTGCAGGTGCAGCCACTTGGTACTCCAGGCCTTTCCCCACGGGGCACCGTGCTCCTGCGGGACGAACAGCTGGCGCACGGCTTCGGCCGCCGGCACGGGCTCGCCGGGAACCTCCCAACTGCTCAATTCCAGCGGTATGGCTCTGCCGTAAATGGCCGGAAGAATGCGTTCCCGAACGAATCGATCGAGGCGCTGTTCAGTAATCCGGCGGTCGTCGTGCAATTAATTCCCCTTTGGGCTTTAGCTGGGTATCACGCTTGGCACACGCACCGGGGTGCGCGTTGCGACGGCAATTCTGGGTTCGCCGCGCTTCCAATCGATGGATAAAATCTACGTTGTTCCAGCTCAATAGCCAAGTGATTGACGGCTATCCCCCATGGACAGTGCATCGGCCTGGAGCGGTTCCGCAACAATCCTGTCCCGTCCGGCATAGACGTTGAGGCTGTGCCCACGACTGAACCCGGCCAAAGTAATCCCCGTCTCTTCGGCCAGTTCGGCCGCGAGGCTGGAGGGTGCACTGACCGCCGACAGCACGGGAATGCCCGCCATTGCCGCTTTCTGGACCAGTTCGAAGGACGCCCTGCCGGAGACCTGGAGGACTGTCCCACGCAGCGGCAGCATGCCGGCCCGCAAAGCCCAGCCCACTACTTTGTCCACGGCGTTGTGCCTTCCAACGTCTTCCCTGAGGCACAACAGCTCGGTGGTGCCGTCGTCGTGGATCCGGAAAAGACCTGCAGCATGGACGCCACCTGTTTTATCGAAGACCGCCTGGGCCTCCCGGAGGCGGTCCGGCAAGGACGCAAGGGCCCGTATCGGGACTGTGAGGGTGTCTTCCTTGGGGCTGTGGTGGGAGGCCTTGCGGACGGCGTCAATGGAGTCCGTCCCGCAGATTCCGCATGAGCTGGACGTGTAGACATTGCGGCCGGTGTCAGGCCGTTCCACGTCGGGCCGAAGCTGCGCATCCACCACGTTGAAGGTCTGCACCCCGTCCTCGTTCTCCCCCGCGCAGAAACGCTCGGAGATCAGCTGGGCAGGTTCCCACACGATTCCCTCGGAGACAAGGAATCCCGCAACGAGGTCAAAATCGTCTCCCGGGGTCCGCATGGTGACGGAGAAGGACATCTCCCCCAACCGGATCTCCAGGGGCTCCTCCACCGCGAGGACGTCTTCTTTGAAGCGGACGGGATGCTCCAGCGCTTGCGGCGAGCCGTCCAGGACAAACTTATGTACCTTGCGTCGCTGGGTTACCCGTCCCATGTCAGGATCCGTCCTCCTCATGCTTGATAAATCTTACCGTCATGGCTTTGTAGCCGGGCGTATTGGATTCCCGTGCCACCAGTTCGCGGTGCACCAAGGCGTTGGCCTCAGGGAAGTACGCTGCGGCGCAACCCTTGGCCGTGGGGTAACCGATCAGCCGAAACTTGTTGGCACGTCGCTCCGTTCCGGCAAACGTGGAGATGACATCCACAAGATCGCGGTCCTGGAAACCGAGTTCCGCCAAGTCGTCCGGATGGACCAGGATGACCCTGCGGCCGTCAGAAACGCCACGGTACCGGTCATCGAGGCCATAGAACGTGGTGTTGTACTGATCGTGGCTGCGGACCGTCTGGAGGATCAGGTGGCCCGCCGGCGCTTCGAGGTACTCCAGCGGACGCACCGAGAAGCGTCCCTTGCCGATGTCCGTGGCGAACGTGCGGGTATCCCGGGGCGGATTGGGAAGGACGAAACCGTTCTTGGTACGAACCCTGGCATTGAAGTCCTCAAAGCCTGGAATCACCCGGGAGATATGGTCCCGGATCACGTCGTAATCCTCGGCCATGGCCCGCCAGTCCACGCTGTGGTCATCACCCAGGGTGGCTTGGGCCATGCGGGCCACGATCACCGGCTCACTGAGCAGGTGTTCGGAGACCGGCTCCAGCCTTCCCTGTGTTTTGTGGATGACGGACATGGAGTCTTCCACGGACAGGAACTGCTTGCCTGTGGGGTGTTTGTCATCGGTATCGGTCCTGCCCAGCGTGGGCAGGATCAGCGACGTTTTGCCACGGACCACGTGGGCGCGGTTCGGCTTGGTGGAGATGTGGACCGTCAGCCCTGCCTTCTTCAAGCCTTCTTCCAAGGCTGCGGTGTCGGAGCCGGCCGCTGCGAAGTTCCCACCCATGGAGACGAAAACATCAACCTCACCCTTTTCCAGGGCGTGCTGGGTTTCCACCGAGTCATAGCCGTGGTCCCGCGGCATGTGGAAGCCGAATTCCTTGTCCAACGCCGCCAGGAAGGATTCCTTGGGTTTCTCCCAGATGCCCATGGTGCGGTCACCCTGCACATTGGAGTGTCCACGGACAGGGCAGGCTCCGGCGCCGCGCTTGCCGAAGTTCCCTTGCAACAGCAACAGGTTGATGATTTCGCGCAGCGTGTCCACCGAATGCGGCTGCTGTGTCAGTCCAAGGGCCCAGCAGATGATGGTTGCCTTGGAGGCAGCCATCATCTCCGCGGCCTTGGTGATCTGCCGCCGGGTCAGGCCGGTGGCCCGCTCCGTCTCAGCCCAGTCCAGTGTTGTACGCGCTTCCTTGTAAGCGGCGAACCCTTCGGTCTGCTGCTCAATAAAAGAATGGTCGACGACGGTGCCCGGGTTGCGCTCCTCTTCCTCCAGGAGCAGGTGGCCCAAGGCCTGGAACAACGCGAGGTCGCCACCGACCTTGATCTGCAAAAATTCGTCCGCGATGGTGGTGCCGCCGCCGATGACGCCGTTGAGGGACTGAGGGTCCTTGAAGTTCAGGAGGCCGGCTTCGGGAAGCGGATTCACAGCGACGATCTTTCCGCCGTTGTTCTTGCAGTCCCGCAGTGCAGACAGCATCCGGGGATGGTTGGTTCCCGGATTCTGTCCCACCACCAGGACCAGTTCGGCGTGGTGGATATCCTCCAGCGAAACTGTGCCTTTGCCGATTCCAATGGTGGGATTCAGTGCGCTGCCGGACGATTCATGGCACATGTTGGAGCAGTCCGGAAGGTTGTTGGTGCCCAGGCTTCGGGCGAACAACTGATACATGAAGGCGGTCTCATTGGCCGTCCGGCCGGAGGTATAGAAAACGCACTTCTCCGGAGTGGTGGCGTTGATGTGCTCACCGATCAGGGCGAAGGCCTCGGTCCAGCTGATGGGTTTGTAGTGGGTGTCTCCGGGCTTGATGACCACAGGCTCGGACAATCTTCCCTGGCTCCCCAGCCAGTATTCGGTCTTGCCTTCAAGATCGGCCAGGGAGTGCTTGGCCCAGAACTCTGCGCCCACTGTGCGGGTGGTACTTTCCTCGGCGATCGCCTTGGCGCCGTTCTCGCAGAACTCGGCGGGACTGCGCCTGCCCGTGATGGATTCCGGCCACGCACATCCCGGGCAGTCAAAGCCATCGTGCTGGTTGACCCTGAGCATGGAACGGACCGTGCGGCCTACTCCGGCCTGGGCGTATCCGCGTTCAAGGGCCACCGTGACAGCCTTAAGTCCGGCGGCGGCTTGCTTGGGCGGGTGGATTTGCAGGTCATCTTCATTGATGTCCTGTTCGGGAGCATGCCTGTTCATGAGTCCATCATTGCACTTTGTGGGCGTCCTTTCCTGGTTCGCTGCAGCGCACAGGAGGTTCACCGCGGGCCACGGGAGGCCACTGCTCAGGCGTCCAGCGCACTCCAGTCCACGGGGCCGGAGGGTGCCTTTTTTGCCTGCCGTGCCGGGGCCTTGCGAGGCTTGTCTTCCGCGGACGCGGGCGCAGGCAACGGTTTGCCCCAGGGCAACGCAAACGCCGGGACCAACTCACCGAGTTGGACTCCATGGGGCGGAACCACCATCACCCCGTCCGCGCCTGCCAGGCCCCGCATCATCCCGGGACCAGCGTGCTGCGCCGGCGAGGCCAGGCCGTACACCAGCTTGAACGGCGTCAGTCGCGTCCGGCCGGGATCTGCCTCGATCATTGCGCCGCACGGAACCTCGCCCACTTCGGGCAACTGACCATGCCCCAATGCCGCCAGCAACGGCGCACCAACTGTCAACAAGGCCATCATTGCCGCCAGCGGATTTCCCGGCAGGCCCAGGATAAAGCGGCCATCGGGCAGTTCAGCCAGGACGGCAGGATGGCCAGGACGCATGGCGATGCCATCGATCAGCAGCCGGCCGCCAAGTTCTGCCACCGCCCGCCTGAAGTGGTCAGTCCCCGAACGGCCCGTCCCGCCAGTAGTGATGACGACGTCGGCCGGAGGTTCAGTCTCCTCGTAGGGACCGGCTGCGAGCTCGTCCATGGCCGGCTCAGTGTCCTGGAGGGCGGCAATCCACTCTTCGTAGTTGTCCCCCACTCTGAGCCGGTCCCCTGCAATGCCGCCCAGGAGCTCTACCACGGCACCCAATTGCGGGCCGAAGGTATCGCGGACCTGTCCGGGCTGCGGGATTCCCTGTTCCACAACCTCGGAACCTGTCAGCAGGAACCTGACCAGCGGCTTGCCAAGAACCTCCAGATGGTCCAGGCCGGCCAGCGCAGCCAGGGCAACGTGGGCCGGGTTGAGCACGGTTCCGGCGGCGAGCAGGACCTCGCCCTCGGCTGCCTCTTCTGCGGCTTTGCGGATGTGCTGGCCGTTACGGGGTTCTCCCGGTTTGGCGGCGCCGCCCAACGCAAGGACCGGCAGTCCGTCGTCGTCGGTGGTGATCACTCCGCTCTCGCTGCGCAGTACTGCCTTGGCCCCGGGTGGTATCAGACCACCGGTGACAATGGGACTTGCCTGGTGCGGCGCGAGCCTCTGGCCCGGCTCGCTCAGTATCCAGGGACCACTTCCGTTAACGGCCCAGCCGTCCATGGCGGAGGAAGCGTAGTGCGGCATATCCTGCACCGCCCGGGCGTCGGCAGCGAGCGTGCGGCCCAGGGCTGATCTGAGCGGCACCGGGCCGGGCGGGATGGGCGTGGCGCATTCGAACGCGCGCTGCCGGGCCTCCTGCCAGGTGTGCGCTGCGTGATGGCCCTCCGCGGGGGCCTCCGTCATTCGGTGTCTGCCTCGGACTCCGAGTACTCCTTGGCAACGTTGCGGGCCAGTTCCAACGCCGCGTTCATGGACGCGTCATCGCTTGCCTGGCCAATGCCGCGGGCCATGCCCGCCGCGTAACCGGCAATGAATGTGGTGAGGGGTGCGGCGGGACGAACCACTGAATGTGCCGCCACTCCGGCGACGGCAAGCACTTCATTGATGTCCACTTCAACGCCTTCAAGCTCAAATGCCTGCAGCAGTGTGCGGCACCATTCCTCGAGCGTCTCTTCCTGGCTCTTCACGTCCGCCTCCAACTTGTAGTCAATGCCCAAGGCCGCAGCGTCCTCCCACGTATCCACGTCCTCCGTGGAGCCTGCGGGGACGGCAACGTCCAGCAGGTTCAGCCTAGCAAGCAGGCGGAACACCGAAGAGTTCGTTAACCCGGAACCTTGGGAAGCTACGGCCACCTCGCGGACCAAAGCGGCGGTGTTGTAGGCCCCCAGAAGAGGTTGCTTGCGCCCATCGACGGATACTGCCATGGCACCCTCCACGCCAGGATGAGCCGCCAGCGCCCTCCACAGATCAGCAACCCCACGGGAAGCAAAAGGCATGTCGCAGGCCAGAACCAAGGTCCACGGAGCCTCGGTACCCCTGCGTTCCAGTGCTGCCAACCCGGCAGCGATGGCCGCAGCCGGACCTGCAAATGCCGGCTCCTCCCGTGCACGCAGCACCCCGTCCGGCAACGGCATACCACCCGGTCCTGAAGCTTCCGGACCCACCACCACCACCGCTGCAGCACCCCGGGCCGCCTGCAGGGCATGCGAAAGGAGGGTGTCGCCGTCGTACATCAGCGATGGCTTGGGCACGCCACCGAGGCGGGTGGCCCTGCCACCCGCCAAAATCACGGCATTGAACTCCATCCGCCCAGATTACCGGGGCGGCCGGAGTTCAGCAGAAATCGATCAGGCAGCGGATTCCGGCAACAGGAACGGGTCCCAGTCCGGCGCAGGTTTCTCGAGTTCCTTGATCTGCCACATGGTTCCCTGGGGAACCCCTGGCGTGAAACGGAGCTTCCAGCCCATTTCAGCCAGCGTATGGTCGCTCTTGGCGTTGTTGCATTTCAAGCACGCCGCAACCAGGTTTTCCCAGGAATCCGCGCCGCCCCTGGATTTGGGGTGGACGTGGTCTATGGTGTGGGCTGTTTTCCCGCAGTAGGCGCAGCGATGGCCGTCGCGGCGAAGGACCCCGCGGCGGCTCACGGCAGTAATCCTGTTGTACCGGGGACGGATGTAGCGGTTGAGGAGGATCACGGAGGGGCGTCCGAGAATCTCCTGTGGCCCGACGACAGGCTCGTCGCCTTCGGCCACTACGCTAGCTTTCCCAGTCAACACAAGGACCAGCGCCCGGCGGAATGTTATTACCGCCAGCGGTTCATATCCAGCATTCAGAACGAGTGTGCGCATGCACGTACCTCTTCACGGCCGCACCCGTCAGGGGCACGAGGGCCGGCTGCCCTCTGCTTGTACGGGCTGTGGATCGACAAGATAAGGGTAAGCACTTATATGCCGTATCAACGAATCTTTCTGTCGATTCCCGTGCAGTGTCGGCAAAAGTTCATGCCGGGTTAAGGGTAGGAGGACCGGTTCCAGTGCCTTAAAGCAAAACACCCCGCGGGCCGAAGCCTGAGGGGTGTTGCTGCCTTGCGTAAGTCCGGGTCAGCCGTTCACACGGATGAAGACCGGGCCGGAGCCGACGTTGACGCTGAACAGTGCCGTGGTGGATCCGTTCCATCCACCATGGACTGCCTTGCCGTTGCCGACGTACACAGCAATGTGTGCCTGTCCGGCCAGACCACCGTTGGCGTAGTAAGCGAGATCGCCGGGCTGTGCTTCCGCTGCGCTGACGGTGCGGCCAAGGGAGAGGTAGCCGGCCGGCCAGTCGTGGAAGTTGATGCCAACGGCTGCCAGGGAATTGGTCACCAGCATGGTGCAGTCCTGGGTCACACCGAGCTGTGCGTAGGCAGCAGCAGCGATTGCCGCACCAAGGCCACTGGCAGCGGCCGGAGCCTTTGCTGCAGGAGCCGCGGTGTTGACCGCCAGCGTGGCTTTACCGGCAGTGGCCGTGACTTCTGCTGTCTTCTTGGTTTCAACCTTGGCAGGAGCCTTCTTCTCCACAGGAACCGGGGCCTGCACCGTGGTGACCACGGGGCGTTCGTAAGAGATGGCAACCGTGGAGTCCGCAGCGATGGTCGCCTGCACTACCGACTGGACGTCGAGGGTGGAGGTCGAGGTGGACTCGCGGTCAACGTTGGTGTCTGCTGCGTTGGCGGCCACGCTGCCCGTCAGGACCAAACCCGAAGCTGCGGCAATGACGGCTGCCTGGCGGCCCACGCCACCGGCGTTTTCACTGACGGCCTTGGCGATCACGGCAAGCGAGCTGGTCTTGGGGGCCTCAGCGCGATGCCGTGCAACCTTTGGTGCACTGGTCATGGTTTTCTCTTTTCGTATCCGCGTGCAGTTGGGGTACACGCGGCTCATTGGTGCGACGGCACGTGGGGCATGCCGGCGAACCCCGAACTGGATTATTTCTAGCGGAGGGTAAAGAAGGAGGAGGTGCCCGTGGAGGCAGCCGAGTGCAGGAGCGTGCCCTGTCCAGGGTTCAAAGCGCTGATCATCATGCCGTTGCCGACGTAGATGCCAACGTGTGCTCCACCGTTCTGCATGACCAGGTCACCGGGAGCAGGGGTGCTGGTGGGCTTCATGGCCGTCCAGGCGTTGACGCGGGGAATGCTGATCCCGGCCTGGGCGTAAACCCACTGGGTGAAGCCGGAGCAGTCCCAGCCGTTGGGCGTGGTGCCGCCCCAAACGTACGGGTGGCCGATGCCGGTGTAGGCGATCGCAGCGAGGCCGGAAGCGGCGGCGCTGGAAGCAGCGTCCTTGGCTTCGGAGGACTTCGCGGTCACGGCGCCTGCGGTGGTCTGGTTGCCGTTGGCCGCGGTCCGCTGGGTGGCCTGCGAAGCGCGCTGGACAACCTTGGGAGCTTCCTTGGTGGCCACGACGGGGCTTTCGAAGGAGACAGTAGCGGTGGGCTCTGCTGTGACTACTGCAGTGGTGACCATCTGCTGGGTGCTGGAGGCTTCCGACTTGGAAACGTCGGTGTCTGCTGCCTGGGCCGGCAGACCGACGCTAAGGACGAGGCCTGAGGCTGCTGCCAGAACGACGGCCTGACGGCCAACGGTACCGGCGTTGGATGAAACAGCCTTGGAAAGCGTGTTCAAAGGGTTCGTACGAACCGATTCGGCGCGATGGCGCGCAGGGGTAGTGCGTGATGACACGTAGGTAGCCTCTCCCAATGCCTGCGAGGTGAGCTGTCGGATTCGGATGGGAGTCATCCGGCCGCGCTGCTTCAAGGAAGCTTTTGCGACTTAACCCCAAGGCCTTCTTACGAAGACCAGAAGTGGTTCCCCCGCCCCTGCCAGACGATTTATGCGAACGGACCTTGAGCGGTGGCAGAGCTAGGCAATCCACTCAAGTGCACCGGCCCCCTAAAAAGCCGATGCGCTTTGTACGGTACAACAGTTGAACGTGAATGTCACATTCAGGTCACGGGGTGTGTCACGAATGCGAGAGACGACCATCAAATGGACTAAAGCCAGCCCATGGGGTCAACAACTTCACCGTTGACCTGTACTTCAAAGTGGAGGTGGCAGCCAGTGGAGGCGCCCGTGGTGCCGCTCAGCGCAACAGTGTCGCCGCGACTGACAGTCTGGCCCACCTTGACGGTGAAGGAGGACAGGTGGTTATACGTGGTCTCAAGGCCGTTTCCGTGGTCTACCACCACGCGGTTGCCTCCGCCGTACTCGTGCCACCCGGCAAAGGTAACCTTGCCGCTGGCTGCGGCATGGACTGCCGTGCCGCACTGGGCTACGAAGTCCTGACCGCGGTGAAAGTCACCGGAACCACCCGTGAGGGGGCTGATGCGGTAGCCAAAGGGGGAAGCAGTGGTCAGTGTATCGAGGGGGCTGGCCATGGTGCCCGTGGACGAGGCGCGCTGGATGCTTCCGGCGGACTGCGCACTGAGCAATTGCTTCAGCTTGCCATCAGGATCGGCGGCGGTGGCAACTGCGGCGCGGCTGAAGTCGATTTTTGCCGATGCAGCAGCCGACACTTCGGGCTGGCTGCCACCGGTGACAGCCAGGGCTGCCTCGGTTTGGCCTGATTCGGAAGTTGCCATGACCGGGCTGGTGGCCGGCAGACCTACAGTCAGGGCAAGTCCGGTGGCGGCAAGCGCAACTCCGGCCTTCTGCCCGACACCACTGGCTGCGGCGAAGTCGGCTACCTGGCGTAACGGGCTCTTACGGCGGCGCACCTGGCGTTCGGTGTCGCGTGGCCGGATCTCCGATACGACGCGGGCTGGCCGCAGCTCAGCAGCGGGGCCCGACGCGCGGCGGCGGCCCCTGACGTTCTGCGTTGTCAAACTCTGTTCCTCTCTCAAAAGCCTGCGAAGTTAGCTGTCGGATTCGGGTCAGAGAGTTCAAAGACCCGGTCCGCACGAAGCGCTCACGGCACACAGGTATCCCAAGAGGGACTTGCGTAAATGGGCACTTCTGCTGCGGACTTCACCCCAAGGCTGCTTCTTTAGACAGCCGCTTGTGGTTCCCCCGCCTCTGCCAGTGGTGGATGACACACCTGTTCCGCTGGCAGAGCTCGGCTCCGGAACAGGTAACGCTTTGGTATCAGCGCTAGTAGATAACTATAGGGGATTAAGGCCCGCAGTAATAAATTCGTTATCAACAGGAAGAGGCATGATGAGCCGGCCCCTTATCACTAATTGCGGAAAACCGCAGGTCACACGCGCGCCATCAGCTCAAAAGTGAGATATGACACCGCGTCAGGAAAGGCGTGTCAGCCGACGGTGACAAAGACGTGCGCCGCCACCTCGGGCGGGAGCTCCAGGGCTCCCTCAATACCGGGGACCCGGACGGAGATGTATTCGCCAACGCGCTCGAGTGACACAGCTGCTCCGGGACGGATCCCGCCTTCATCCAGCTGGGTGAGGAGTTCAGGCTCAACCTGGATGGGCTCCGCCAAACGGGTGACCGCCACGTGGGAATTGGCCGCATACCCGTCCATCGCCTGGAGGAGGTTGACATCGAGGCGGGGGAAAGGCTGACTTGCAAGGCCACCGAGCGCTTCGAGGCCCGGGATGGGGTTGCCATAAGGAGATTCGGTCGGGTGTTCCAGGAGTTCGTACAGCCGCCGTTCCACACGCTCGCTCATCACGTGTTCCCAGCGACACGCTTCGTCGTGGACATAAGCCCAGTCCAGGCCGATGACATCAGCCAGGAGCCGCTCGGCAAGGCGGTGCTTGCGCATGACCTCGGTGGCTCGCTTGCGTCCCACCTCGGTCAGTTCCAGGTGGCGGTCGTTGGAAACAATCACCAAGCCGTCGCGCTCCATGCGTCCGATGGTCTGGGAAACCGTGGGACCGGAGTGCCGCAACCGCTCGGCGATGCGGGCCCTGAGAGCCACGATGTTCTCTTCTTCAAGCTCCAAAATGGTCCGAAGATACATCTCAGTGGTATCGATCAGATCCGTCATCCAGCTCAGCTCTCCTCGAACGCAGTTCCTTGCGTAATCTCCACCGTACAGCGTCCCTTGCCAGGGTGGCCGGTGTGCACCGCCGCCCCATGGACGCCAACCACCAGCCTAGCTTATTTGGAATTACTCTGGATAATTCCGGTCGCATATGGTTGGCCGGCATTCCACGTGGCGGACTATGACGGCTGCAGGTTCCTGCCTCCGCACCGGGTCAGGCAGAATTGGGGGTGTCGAAGGGGCAGTTGATGCCACCTGCCACGACCCATCTCTAGCCGATACCCATTGGAGCCACACGTGAGCGACAACAGCATCACCATTCCCGCAGATCTGCTGCCCAAGGACGGACGCTTCGGCGCAGGACCCTCCAAGGTCCGTCCGGAACAGATCGAGGCACTGTCTGCCGCTTCGTCCACCATCCTGGGCACGTCCCACCGCCAGGCTCCGGTCAAGAACCTCGTGGGTTCTGTTCGTGAAGGACTCAGCCAGTTCTTCCGTGCGCCCGAGGGCTACGAAGTCGTCCTCGGCGTTGGCGGTTCCACAGCTTTTTGGGATGTTGCCGCATTCGGCCTGGTCGAGAAAAAAGCACAGCACCTCTCGTTCGGTGAGTTCGGTTCGAAGTTTGCTGCCGCCACCAACAAGGCGCCGTTCCTGGACGCTTCCTCTATCATCAAGGCCGAGCCGGGCACCCGCCCGGTGTCCCAAGCCGAGGCCGGCGTCGACGTCTATGCCTGGCCCCAGAACGAGACCTCCACGGGCGTAGCCGCTCCCGTCAAGCGGGTCCAGGGCGCCGACGAAGGCTCCCTGGTCCTGGTCGATGCCACCTCCGCTGCAGGCGGGTTGGACGTGGACGTCGCCGAGTCCGACGTCTACTACTTCGCCCCTCAGAAGAACTTCGCCTCTGACGGTGGCCTCTGGTTGGGCCTCTTCTCCCCCGCCGCCCTGGAGCGTGCGGCACGTATCAAGGCGTCCGGCCGCTGGATCCCGGACTTCCTGGACCTGCAGACCGCCATCGATAACTCAAAGCTCAACCAGACCTACAACACCCCTTCGCTGTCCACGCTGGTAACCCTGGACGCCCAGGTGCAGTGGCTCAACAGCAACGGTGGCTTGGACTTTGCGAGCAAGCGCACGGCCGACTCCGCCAACCGCATCTACTCCTGGGCCGAGGCCTCAGAGTACGCCACCCCCTTTGTCACAAACGCTGAAGACCGTTCCAACGTGATCGCCACCATCGATTTTGATGACTCCATTGATGCCTCGGCGATCGCCAAGGTGCTGCGTGCCAACGGCGTGGTGGATACCGAGCCCTACCGCAAGCTGGGCCGCAACCAGCTGCGCATTGCTACGTTTGTTGCCATTGAGCCAGACGACGTTTCGGCCCTGCTGGCCAGCATCGACTACGTGGTGGGAGAGCTGAAGAAGTAGCAGCACCGGCTGCCAGTCGGCGTCGTTCGGATGGTCCCGAACGGCGCCGCCGCCGTTTAAAGCTCCTTATCCGCCCTGCCGCCTCGCGTCGTCGTCGTGCTCGTCAATTAACGGGCGGGCCAGCAGCGACTCCACCCGGAAATGCTTCAGCCCGCGGGCCCGGCGATCAAAGCGGAGGCGCAGCTGCTTCGCCCGGATGATCCATACCAATCCCACGACGGCGGTGCTGACGCCGGCCAGCGCAGCGACGCCGACGGACCATCGCGGCCCGCCAACGTTGGCCACCCATCCCACCAGCGGCGCTCCGATGGGAGTACCGCCCATGAAGATGGCCATGTACAAGGACATGACGCGCCCCCTCATGACAGCCTCGGTGGTGGATTGGACATAGCCGTTGGCGCTGGTGATCAGGGTCAGTGCGAACAGGCCGCAAGGAATCAGGGCCAGGCCAAAGAGCACGGCGTTGGGAGCCAGTGCTGCCAAGGCGCTGGCGACACCGAAACCACCTGCCGCCGCGAAGATCAACCTCAAGCGGGGCCGTCCGCGTCGGGCAGCCAGGAGGGCGCCGGTCACGGATCCTATGGCCATGACGGAGTTCAGGAGTCCGAATGCTCCGGCGTCCATGCCGAACTGAGTACCCACCATGGCTGCGATGAAGAGGGGGAAGTTCAGCCCGAAGGTACCCACGATGAAGATGGCCACCAGGACAACTTGGATATCGGGTCTGTTGCGGACGTAGCGGAGGCCCTCCCGGATCCGCCCTTTGCCCGCGGCGGCGCGGGGCTGGATCCGGAGCGAGGACACCGGGATGAGCTTCAGTGCCCAGAGCATGGCTACGAAGGACACCGTGTTGATGAGGAACACCCAGCCCGGGCCCACCACCACCGTCAGCACACCCGAGACCGCCGGGCCGATCATTCGTGCGACGTTGAAGGAGGCGCTGTTGAGGGCCACTGCATTGGGCAGGTATTCGTCGCTGACCAGCTCGGAGACAAAGGTTTGACGGACGGGAGCGTCGAGGGCGGTCACGATGCCCAGCAGCAAGGCGAAGATATAGACGTGCCAGAGTTCAGCCACTCCGAGCAACACCAGGATGCCCAGGCCCGTGCTGAGAAGTGCCATGGCTACGAGGGTGATGAGGAGCAGTTTCCGCCGACTGTACCGGTCAGCCAGCAGCCCGGCCCACGGGGCAAGGAACAATTGGGGACCCAGCTGGAGGGCCAAAGTGATCCCCATGGCCCCGGCGTCGTGTGCGGTCAGGTGGTCAAAAACCAGCCAGTCCTGTGCGGTACGTTGCATCCACGTACCGATGTTGGAGATCAGGGCACCGAAGAACCAGATGCGGTAATTGAGGATTCCCAGTGACCTAAAGGTGGACATCAGCGTCCGCCTTCACTGTGGTCACCCCGGGTTTCCGCAACGCCTATTCAGCCCCGGGTTCGTGGTAGTCGTCGTCGGAGTCCTCGGGCTCTTCAGCCTCTTCGAATTCTTCAGCCTCTTCGGGTTCTTCAACTTCCTCAACGGGCTCAGTGGCCTCGTCTTCGTCAGCCTGGACCGACTCTTCCGTGACATCCTCCACGGTTTCTTCCACCAACGGCGTCTCGTCCTCCGGACGGACCCGCTTGGCCCACGGCACCCATTCAGGGGCCAGGATGGAGTCCTCTGAGGGCAAGAGGCCAAGTTCGCTCACGGTGACGATCTTGGACCGCGAGTTACGGGTCACCACGGCGTACCACTGCCACCCGCCGTAGCCGGCAAGTCGTGATTCAAACAGGTGGGTCACCACCCGGTCACCCTCGGACTTGGCACCCAGGTGCGAGCCCACCTCGCCGGGGTTGGCAATACCTTCCACGGCTTCACGGGCAACCTCGACGGCGGCAGCCAGGAAGGCGTCCGGCTTGCCGGTGCGCCACACGGGCAGACCGGCGCGCGGCTTGTCCGCAACCGGCTTCCGCGCGGGGGCTCCCCCGGTGCCAGGAGCCTGGGCAGCGTCAGGGCCGCCCACAGGGCTTGCCTGGGCGTTCCTTCCGGCCTTTGTATCCTGTGCGGATTCCGATGTCATGGCCGGTCCTAGGCTTCCAGCTCGTCGGCAACCTTGCGCAGCGCCAGGCTGATGGCCTTGGCCTTGTTACCGTCCGGGTACTTGCCGGAGGACAACGAGCCGGACAGGTTGTCCAGAACCGTGACAAGGTCCTGCACCATGGGGGCGAGGTCCTTGGCATTCATCCGCTTGGCCTTGGCGATGGAAGGCGTCTTTTCCAAGACGCGCAAACCCAGGGCCTGAGCTCCACGGCGGCCGTCGGCCACGCCGAACTCCACACGGGTTCCGGCTTTGAGCTCCGTTACGCCCGCAGGCAGGGACGTCTTGGGCAGGAAGACTTCCTGACCGTCCTCAGCCGCGAGGAATCCGAAGCCTTTTTCCTTGTCATACCACTTGACCTTGCCGGTAGGCACGTAATCAACCTTCTTCGTTTCTTGCTGTGGGAGACACGTCGGGCCAAACACCGCATCCGCAGGGTTCTGCGGGATCGAGGGTGGCAGCCCGGTCCGTGTTGGTCTGTTCCTTCAAGGTTATCCTGCCCGGCCCGCTATTCCCGCTTTGCCGCGATCACGGAGGACAGGATCAGGACCAATACCACCCGTTACGGCGCTGCTGCTAGCGTTGAGGACATGACTTCCCCGGGTTACCGCCGCCCCCTCATGATCATTGCCGCCGTCATCGCGGTGGCCTCCCTGGCCGCCGTTGGCGCTGTCATGGCGATCGCCTACAACGGCAGCACGGCCCCGGTATGGATTACGTCAACGGCCCTTTATGGCCTGCCGGCAGCCTTCATGCTTGCGGTGGTCCTGGTGCTGGACGCCGTCCGTCAGCGCCGCCGGCAATAATCGCCCCACCTGCAAGCAACTGACCTGCTGACAGGCAGCAACGCCCCGGGGGCGGTAACGTTGGATTGATGTCCCTCATACGCGCGCTCAGCAAGGAACTGGAAGCGCGCAGCGACGATTCGCTGCGGGCCTTGTTTGCTGCGCGACCGGACCTGATCTCCCCCATGGCCCCCGACTTTGCGGCCCTGGCTGCCAGGGCGAGCGCCCGCGTCAGCGTGCAGCGGGCTTTGGAACGCCTGAACAAGCCCGAGATGCAGGTGCTGGAGGCGCTCCATCTCTGCACCAATGCCGACACCGGCCATAGTATCTCCGCGGCGGGCCTGAAGAAGGTCATTGCCGGCTCCACTCTGTCCGCGCTGGATCCCATTCTTGCCAAGCTGCAGGAGTTGGCCCTCGTCCATCGCGCGGATCCGCCGGCCGGTTCCCCGGCCACGTCCTCGCGCCAGCGCTTCTACCTTCCCGTGGGCAGCCTCAAGGACGTTATTGGCATCTACCCCGCGGGCCTGGGCCGGAGCTATACGGAATTGGTGCGGCTGCAACCTGCCTTTGCCCAGCGCGCAGTGCAACTGGTGGCCGAGCTCCACCAGAGCGGCGCCGGCATTCACCCCGCCAGCACACCCATGGATGCCGCTCTTGCGCTCCAGCGCTGGACCTCCACGCCGGAGAACCTCCGCTCCATCCTGGCTACTGCGCCGGAACGGACCATCGGCCTCCTAGACAAGTTCGGCAGCTGGGCCATGGGTGCAGTACCCCAGGCGCAGCGGCGGGCCTCCGTCACCCACGAAAGTCACGACGTTGGGCCTATCGACTGGCTGTTGGCGCGCGGCTTGCTGGTCCCACTGGATGCCGGCCACGTGGAACTTCCCCACAGCGTGGGGCTTGCGCTCCGCGGCGGCGCCATCGTGGACGACTTCACGCTCTCGCCCCCGGTGCCGGAACTTGGCCACACCAGCGCTGCCCTGCGACGCAACGCCGCCATGGGTGCCATCGCCGAGATCCTGCGCCTGACCGGTGAATTGCTGTTCTCCGTCCGGGAGCAACCCCTGGCTACCCTGCGCAGCGGTGGTGTGGGCGTTCGCGAGCTGCGGCGACTTGCCGAGTCCATCCGCATGGGGGTCCATGAGACCGCCGTGCTGCTGGAGTTGTGTGCCATGGCCGGGCTGCTCCGCTTGGACGTGGACAGCTCCACTTGGGTGCAGCCGCCGTCCCTGGAGTGGCTCAACCTGCCCCGGCAGGAACAGTGGCTTTGGTTGGTCAACGCCTGGCTGGCCAGCGAGCGCGCCCCTTCCTTGGTGGGCCAGCCGCTCACCGGCCCGGCATCCTCGGCATCCCATCAAGGCGCCGCCGGTACCACCATCAACGCGTTGTCCGCCGAAGCGCAGCGGCCCGATGCCCCCGTGGTCCGACGCCGGGTCCTTGAGATCCTGAATGAACTCACCGTCGAGGCTGCAGCACCGGATGGCAAAGCACCCGTCCTGGATGCCCGGGCTGTCATGCAGCGGGCTGAATGGTCGCAACCTCGGATGTCCCGGCGTTTCAGTTCACTGGTTCGCGGCATCCTTGAGGAAGCCACGCTCCTTGGCCTGATGGGATCCGGCGCCCTCACCCAGCTGGGCGCCGCCATGGCAGACGGCCAACCCGAACAGGCCATGACCATCCTGGGTGAGCATTTGCCCGCCGCAGTGAACCACATCCTCCTCCAGGCCGACCTCACCGCGGTGGCCCCGGGCTACTTGGCGCCGGAGCTTAGCGAGACCCTGCTCTTGATGGCCGACGCCGAGGGCCAGGGTCCGGCGTCCATCTACCGTTTCTCCGCTGCCACCATCCGCAGGGCGCTCGACGCCGGACAGGACGCGGAATCGCTGTTGGCGTTCCTGCGTGAGCACTCGGCCACGGAGGTGCCCCAACCTTTGGCGTACCTCGTCCAGGACACAGCGTCCCGCCATGGCCGCCTACGGATCGGCACCAGTGCCAGCTTCATCCAAAGCGATGACGAAACCGCCATCACCGATTTGTTGAACGAGGCCCGTACATCGGTTTTGAGCTTGGTGCGTATCGCTCCGACTGTCCTGACCTCTTCGGCCAGCCCCCGCGAAACCGCGCGTGTGCTGCGCGAGCTGGGACTATCGCCTGCCGTGCAGGAGGCCGAACCCGCCGTCGTGCGTTTCAAACGGACAACAGCGGTGCCGGGCAGTGCCCGCCCTGTCTACACCGCTCCGCGAACGGCTCCGCCGGACGACGACGTTGACGCTCAGTTGTCGGTCCTGCGGCAGCACCGCGGGGTGCGGTCCGAAGCAGCCGGCGAAGCATCCACCCAGCTGGGCCTGGAGACCCTCCAAACGGCCATCCGGCTCAAACAGGCCGTCACCATGAACGTGGTGGACAGTTTGGGGAATGCCAACACCGAAACCGTTGTTCCTGTATCCGTCTCCGGTGGACGCGTCAGGGTGTTCGACCCCGCGAAAGACACCGAACGGGTGCTGTCCATCCACCGGATCATTGATGTGGAACCAGCAGGAGACCTGCGTTCATGAAGAGGAATCAATAGTGACCGACGGTCCGCTGATCGTACAAAGTGATAAGACCATCCTGCTGGAAGTCGACCACGAACTCGCCACCGAGGCACGGCACGCCATTGCGGCCTTTGCGGAGTTGGAACGCGCCCCTGAGCACATGCACAGCTACCGGTTGACGCCATTGGGACTGTGGAACGCGCGGGCAGCTGGCCTGGACGCGGAGCAGGTGCTGGACACCCTGCTGAAGTACTCCCGCTTCCCAGTGCCGCACGCCCTGCTGATCGACATTGAAGAGACCATGTCCCGCTATGGCCGGCTGCGCCTGGAGAAGGACACCCAGCACGGGCTGGTGATGCGGACTGATGACTACCCCGTATTGGAGGAAGTCATCCGTGCCAAAAAGATCGCTCCCCTGCTGGGGCCGCGCATCGACGGCGAAACTGTGGTGGTCCATTCCTCCCAACGTGGACAGTTGAAGCAGCTGCTGCTCAAGCTGGGGTGGCCCGCGGAGGACCTGGCCGGTTATGTGGACGGGCAACCCCACCTCATCATGCTGGACGAAAGCGGCTGGGAACTGCGTCCTTACCAGAAGCTGGCAACGGAGAACTTCTGGGCCGGCGGCAGCGGCGTGGTGGTGCTTCCCTGTGGTGCAGGCAAAACCCTGGTGGGGGCGGCCGCGATGGCGACCTCGTCCACCACCACCCTGATCCTGGTCACCAACACTGTCTCGGCGCGGCAGTGGAAGGATGAGCTCCTCAAGCGCACATCCCTGACAGAAGACGAGATCGGCGAGTACTCCGGCGCGGTCAAGGAAGTCCGGCCAGTCACGATTGCCACCTACCAAGTCCTGACCACCAAGCGTGGCGGGCTTTACCCGCACCTTGAACTGGTGGACGGGCACGATTGGGGACTCATTATCTATGACGAGGTCCATCTGCTGCCTGCTCCCATCTTCCGCATGACCGCCGACCTCCAAGCCAGGCGCCGGCTCGGTCTCACGGCAACGCTGGTGCGGGAAGACGGCCGGGAAGGGGAGGTCTTCAGCCTGATCGGTCCCAAGCGGTACGACGCCCCGTGGAAAGACATCGAGGCCCAGGGCTACATAGCGCCCGCCGACTGCGTGGAACTCCGGGTGGACCTCCCGCGGGACGAGCGGGTGGCTTACGCCATGGCTGACGACGCCGACAAGTACCGCCTCTGCGCCACCTCGGAAACCAAGACCAAGCTGGTGGAAGACCTTGTAGCAGTCCACAAGGGCGAACAGTTGCTGGTCATTGGCCAGTACATTGACCAACTGGATGAGATCGCAGAACGCCTGGATGCTCCCCTGATCAAGGGCGAAACCAGTGTCAAGGCCCGGCAAAAACTCTTCGATGCTTTCCGCAAAGGCGAGATCCAGACCTTGGTGGTGTCCAAGGTGGCCAACTTCTCGATCGACCTTCCGGAAGCGTCGGTCGCCATCCAGGTCTCGGGTTCTTTTGGCTCACGCCAGGAGGAAGCCCAGCGTTTGGGCCGGCTCCTGCGCCCCAAGCAGGATGGCCGGGCGGCCCGCTTCTACTCCTTGGTGGCCCGAGACACCCTGGACCAGGACTTCGCCGCCAAACGGCAGCGGTTCCTCGCCGAACAGGGCTACGCCTACCGGATCATGGATGCCAAGGATGTGGGCAAGGACGCCGGGCGGCCGGAATAGTGCAGGTTAGGTCCTAGGCAACCATTCGGCTGCTCTGCTGGACGGTGACGTGGTCCACCACGGCCCAGCCGTGCTCATCACGGAGCTGGGCACTGGCGAAGCGCTCCGCGGCTGCGAGGTCATGGAAGTCCTCACGCCGCACCCGGCCCGTCTCAGTGTCGAGGTAGGTCACGTGGAACTCAATGTCCGCGGTGTCCTGGTGCTGGTGGATGCTGACTGGAGCTGCTGTGTTTGCCATGGTTTAAGTGTGGAACGGGGCACTGACATTATTGGAAGCATCCATGGGCGTGTTCGGATTTAGCCCCGTTTGAGGGATGGTCCCGCTCACGGGATGGTGAGGTAGCGCGCTGACACCTCCCGGACCGTATCGCTGAGAACATCCAAAACCCTGGACGCCGTCTTCCATCGCTGCCAATAGAGCGGGACATCGAAGGGCTTCTCCGGGGCAAGCTCCAAGAGGCGCCCCTCGGCAATGTCCGGCCGGCACTGGATCTCCGGAATCAATCCCCAGCCCAAGCCAAGCCGGATCGCGTCACCAAAGTCGTGCGAGGCCGGAACATAATGGCGAGGCCCGCGCCGTTCTGTCACAGGCTGACCGTTCGCGCCCGGCCACGACTGCACAAAGGCCCACTGATAGGTGTCCTTGCGGTCGAAGTCCACGGTGGGAGCGGCGTTGAGGGCTTCCCCGTCCAGTCCCTTGGGGAACTCCGGGAACCACAGCTTCACGTAGTCCGGTGCCGCCACAGCGCGATACCGCATGATGCCGAGGCTCTCCACCCGGCAGCCCTGGACAGGCTCGGGGGTGGCTGTCACCGCAGCCATGACCGTACCCGAGCGCAGTAAGGACGTGGAGTGCTGTTCATCATCCCTGTGCAGATCGAACGTGACGTTCAGATCACCGGGAATGCGCACCAGGGCCTGCAGGAACCACACAGCCAGGGAGTCCGCGTTGACCACGATCGGCACGGCGAGATGTGCACCGTCAGTACCCAGCCCAAGTTCCCTTCCGGCATCAGCTTCCAGTTGGGCGACTTGGCGGGCCAGGCGAAGGACCACTTCCCCGGCTTCTGTGGCCTTGGCCGGATTACTCCGCTGCATCAAGACCCGGCCGGCCGTCTGTTCAAGGGCCTTCAAGCGCTGGGACACCGCCGAGGGCGTGATGTGCAGAACCCGCGCCGCAGAGTCCAACGTGCCTTCGGACAGCACGGTGGCAAAGGTCAGCAGTTGCTCGGATGGAAAGTGCGACATAAGTAGATCTTAGGCTGCATCAGAATCATTAGCTGGTCTAAACATTCAGGTCACCGTAATTTCGGAAGGGTGAACTACACCGACTTCCTCCAATCCGCGGGTCTGGGGCTTGCTACAGGCCTGGCCTTGATCGTTGCCATCGGCGCACAGAACGCCTTCGTGCTGCGACAAGGAATCCGAGGCGAACACCTCGTGCCCATTGTTGCTGTTTGCGCCCTGTCCGACGCCGTGCTGATCGCTGCCGGGGTACTAGGCACCGGCGCGCTGATCACGGCAGCCCCTGCCGCCGTCGTCGTCCTCCGCTACGTAGGCGCCGCCTTCCTTGTGACGTATGGCCTGCTGGCCGCCAGGCGCGCACTGCGTCCACAATCGCTGACGACGCAAGAGCCAAGCCACGACGGCGGCGCGAAACGCGGCCTCGCGGCGGCCATCACCACCGTCCTGGCCCTGACATGGCTCAACCCCCATGTGTACCTGGACATCGCCTTGATCGGTTCCATAGCCAACGCCCAAGGCACTCCCCTGCAATGGTGGTTCGGCGCCGGGGCCATGCTTGGCAGCATCTTATGGTTCTGCTCCCTTGGATTTGGCGCACGCTTCCTTCGAGGCTTCTTTGCCCGGCCTTTGTCATGGCGGTTCCTGGACGGTGGCATCGCCGTGACCATGGTGGCGTTAGGGGCGGGCCTGGTACTGGGGGCTTGACCGATGCATGTGGCACGTGAACGGCACGCAGATGGCTCACATGCAGCGTCCAGATAACTCCCAGATTCTGGGAGCATTATGGGTGTCATGAAAAAGAACGGCCCCGAAGCCAAGCTCCTTGTCGTCGATGACGAACCCAACATCCGCGAGCTGCTCTCCACGTCCCTGCGTTTTGCAGGTTTCGAGGTCGTCGCCGCATCCAATGGCCGCGAAGCACTCGCTGCAGCGGATCTGCATGCTCCGGACCTCGCCGTCCTGGACGTCATGCTCCCGGACATGGATGGTTTCACCGTGACGCGCCGCCTCCGCGCAGCCGGCAAGCACTTCCCCGTCCTGTTCCTCACTGCGAAGGACGACACCGAGGACAAAGTCACCGGCCTGACCGTGGGCGGGGACGACTACGTCACCAAGCCGTTCAGCCTGGACGAGGTGGTGGCCCGCATCCGCGCTGTTCTCCGACGCACCCAACCCCTGGAGGACGACGACGCCGTGATCCGCGTCGACGACCTCGAACTCGACGACGACGCCCATGAGGTCCGCCGCGGCGGAACTGTCATCGAGCTGTCCCCCACCGAGTTCAAGCTCCTGCGCTACCTCATGCTCAACCCCAACCGAGTACTGTCCAAGGCACAGATCCTGGACCACGTTTGGGAATATGACTTCAACGGTGACGCCTCGATCGTGGAGTCCTACATTTCCTACCTGCGCCGCAAAGTGGACATCGATCCCGATGCCGCCGCCCTGATCCAGACCAAGCGCGGCGTGGGCTACGTGCTGCGGACGGCAGAGAAGCGCTGACCTTGCTGCAACGCTGGAAAGCGGCGTCTCTGAGGTCGCAGCTCGTCGCCATCATCATGGGCCTGCTGCTGTTGGCCCTGGCCGCCACGGGTGCGGGAACGCTCACGCTGGTCAAGAGCTACCTGCAAGGCCAGGTGGATGACAAACTCAAGGCTGCGGTCGCGCTGGCGCAACAGCAGGGCGGATTCAACAATCTGTCCAGTCCGAACCCCACGGCGCCCAACGACTCCGCTGTGCCCACGGACTACTCGCTCACGCTGTACGTCGACGGCTTTGATCCTTACCAATTGGGCGGCAGCCAGACTGATCGTCCCGCGATTTCCAATATCACCCTGGCTGAGGCGAAACAGCGTGGCAATACCCCCTTCCAGGTCAGGGGCACAGGCGGGACCGACTGGCGTGTAGTTGCCGTGGGGGTGGCAACCAATGATGGACAAAACGGCGTGGTCATCATCGGACTGCCGCTGACGCCCGTGGACAAAGTCATGGAACATGCCGCCCTGGTGGTAGTCGGCGTTGGCCTCTTGACCCTGGTACTTGCCTTCTTCATCGCCACCTGGACAGTGGCCCGATCCTTCAGGCCACTGGCCAAGGTGGAAAAAACGGCCGCTGCCATCGCCGCCGGTGATCTCTCCCGCCGCGTGGAAATCGACAACCCGCACACCGAAGTCGGCAGACTCGGCGGCTCCTTGAATGCCATGCTCGCGCACATCGAGGCCTCCTTTGCGGCCCGCGCTGCTTCCGAGGGGCGCATGCGCCGCTTCGCCGCCGACGCCTCCCACGAGCTTCGCACGCCCTTGGTAACCATCCGCGGTTTCTCGGAGCTCTACCGCCACGGTGCGCTGACCAGCGAGGAAGACGTCGCAATGGCCATGGGCAGGATCGAGAGCGAAGCCAAGCGCATGGGCTCCATGGTGGAGGACCTGTTGATGCTGGCCCGCCTGGACGAGCAGCGTCCCCTTCAACTCAAGCCCGTGGACCTCCAACTCCTTGCCCACGATGCCGTAGTTGATACCAAGGCATCAACGGCAGACCGGAACATCACCCTCACAGGACTCGACGGAGACTCCCCCGCTGCAGCTCCCGTCCAAGGTGACGAGGCCAAACTACGCCAGGTCATTGGCAACCTGGTGGGCAACGCACTGCGGTACACCCCCGAGGGAAGCCCCATGGAACTCGCTGTCGGTGTTCGGGACACTCCCGCGGGTCGGGTTTCCGTGATCGAGATCCGCGATCACGGGCCGGGCATTCCGGAGTCAGAGACCAACAAGATCTTCGAGCGCTTCTACCGCGCGGATACCTCCAGGACCCGGGAGACCGGCGGGAGCGGACTGGGACTGGCCATTGTTGCTGCCATTGTGGGTTCGCACGGCGGTACAGTCCGGGTCACGGAGACCGACGGCGGCGGTGCCACCATGATTGTCAGCCTGCCATTCCGTGAAGAACCGGCCGAGCTGGTATCCAGCTAGCGGCATTGCCTACCCAGCGAGGTTCTGCGGGTAGCGGGGCTGTCCACTTAGCGGCGTTGTCCACTTAGCCGGGTTGTCCACATAGCTGTGTTGTCCACATAGCGGCGAAGCTGTGTTTCGGGGCCGGGGGGCGGTGCCTAGGCTCAATGATGTGGCCCACGCATCCCACCGCAACCTGCGGAACAGCTTCGTCGAAAGGCACCATCCATGAGCGTCATCACCGTCGATACCGAACTGCTTCAACTCAAGTCAGCCAACGTCAAAGGAACCGTGGATCGGATCAGTTCCGATGTCCAGGCCATGCGACGGGGCTTGGAAGAACTTGAGGCAACATGGCGCGGATCCGCCGCCACCAATTTCCAATCCTTGATCCTCGAATGGTCACTGACCCAGAGCAAGGTGGAGGCCTCGCTCGCCTCCATCAACCTGGCATTGTCCTCGGCGGCAGCCAGTTACTCCGAGGTGGAGCAGGGCAACACCCAGCGCTTCGCCTACTGAGTACCCGTCCCATGAACTCCTGCGGGGCCGGCTGTCTTCCCCCTGTGCATGCCGGCCCTGCAGGTCATGAGTCAAAGGGCAGGAGTCTCTGAACTTCCGGAGACTCGGCCTTACAGAGCCCTGAACTTCCAGAGACTCGGAACTTCCGGAGCCCTGAACTTCCAGAGCCCCCGTTGTCAGGCCCCCTAGCTCTAGCCCTAGCTCTAGCTCTCCCTCTAGCCCTAGCTCTCCAGCGTTCCTTGGTGGAACCGAAGCCGCCATTGGCCGCGGTCCAGCATCCACACAGAACTGCGCAGAGCCGAGCCTGCATGGCCGAAGCTGCGGTATGTGAGCAGGATGGTGTTCTCGCTGAGGCGGTCAGCACTCAGCAGTTCAAGGTCGGTGGGTTCGCCGGGATCTTCCTCCAAGGCCATCATCATGGCGTCCCGGGTCCAGAACCGTCCCGAGCTGCCAATCTCGGCGAAGTCCGGGTGGAGCAGCACTCCGATCCTGCCGATGTCAGCGCGAACATCGGGTCGGAGGAGCTCCCGTTCCAGGGCAAGCACTGTCTCTTCGGCGGAGAGCTCCTGGGTGGAAGCGTCCTCGAGTTCACTGAAAAGATCAGGCTGACCAAAGATCCCGGACTCCCCAAAGAGGGTGGGTTCAAAATGCGGGCGGGAGCTTCGTTCCATCCGGGACGGGGTGGTGGCGGCAACCCTAGCTTGCGCTGGCGCAGGAATCTCTGCTTGCACCGGTTCCAACGTGATGGTCTGGGCGAGGTTCTGTGTTCCGCCCTGGGACGAGGTGTTCACCAGCGCGCGGTCCTGCCCGGACGCGCCGGGGAACCCCGGACCACTCCGGTGGGCTACGCCCTGTTGGAAGGCCGTTGCTGCAGCGCGTGCCCGCTCATCGGCAGCCTCGTTGAGGTCGTGGCCAGCGTGCCCCTTGACCCATTCGAACGTGTATTTGCGGCCAACTATTGCTTGGTCAATCTCCTTGAGCAGGTCCACGTTCAGCACAGGCTTGCCGTCGGCTTTGCGCCATCCTTTACGTTTCCATCCCGGCATCCACTTGCTGATGCAATTTATGACGTACTGGCTGTCGCAAAGAATCAGGAGTTCTTCGTCCGGCACATGTGCCGTGGAGCGGAACAGATCCAGGACAGCCATGAGCTCACCCTGATTGTTGGTGCCGTGCGGCCAGCCCCCTGCGCGCCAACAGGAGTCATCAACGTACCAGGCCCAACCGGCCGGCCCAGGATTGCCGAGGGCGGACCCATCGGCGGAAGCAATAATCGTCATGACGTTAATCCTGCCAGACCCCACCGACACTGAATCCGTGATCGTACCCAGGTAGGTAGCAATAGCTGCCGTTGTGAGCTCTCATAACGGCATCTGCTGCTACCTACTTGGGTGTGCACAGCAAAACGGCGACCCCCACCAAAAGGTGAGGGCCGCCGTCGTTTGCTCTAAAGCGTGATGCTTGGGCGCTGTATCGCTACAGCAAAGGGGCTTAGAAGCCGCCCATGCCGCCCATGTCGTCGCCGCCGGGAGCCGGAGCGTTCTTCTCAGGCTTGTCGGCAACTACAGCCTCGGTGGTCAGGAAGAGACCAGCGATGGAAGCAGCGTTCTGGAGAGCCGAGCGGGTGACCTTTACGGGGTCGTTGACGCCGGCAGCCAGAAGGTCTTCGTAGACGCCCGTGGCAGCGTTCAGGCCGTGGCCCGAAGGCAGGCCGCGAACCTTGTCCACTACGACGCCCGGCTCGAGGCCGGCGTTGAAGGCAATCTGCTTCAGCGGTGCGTCGATGGCGACCTTGACGATGTTGGCACCGGTTGCCTCGTCACCCTGCAGGGTGAGGTTGGCGAATGCCTTGGCGCCGGCCTGGATGAGGGCAACGCCACCACCGGCAACGATGCCTTCTTCAACAGCAGCCTTGGCGTTGCGGACTGCGTCCTCAATGCGGTGCTTGCGTTCCTTGAGCTCAACTTCGGTTGCGGCACCGGCCTTGATGACTGCAACGCCGCCGGCCAGCTTGGCCAGGCGCTCCTGCAGCTTCTCGCGGTCGTAGTCGGAATCGGAGTTCTCGATCTCGGCGCGGATCTGGGCCACACGGCCTGCGATCTGCTCGGCGTCGCCGGCACCTTCAACAATGGTGGTCTCGTCCTTGGTGACAACAACCTTACGGGCGGTGCCGAGGAGTTCCAGACCAGCGTTTTCAAGCTTGAGGCCAACTTCTTCGGAGATGACCTGGCCACCGGTGAGGATGGCGATGTCGGCCAGCTGTGCCTTGCGGCGGTCACCGAAGCCCGGAGCCTTGACGGCAACGGACTTGAAGGTGCCACGGATCTTGTTGACGATCAGGGTGGCCAGGGCCTCGCCCTCGATGTCTTCGGCGATGATCAGCAGCGGCTTGTTGGACTGCATGACCTTCTCCAGAACCGTGACGAGTTCCTTCACGTTGGAGATCTTGGAGTTCACGATCAGGATGTACGGGTCTTCGAGGACCGTTTCCTGGCGCTCAGCGTCGGTGACGAAGTAAGCGGAGATGTAACCCTTGTCGAAGCGCATGCCTTCGGTGAGTTCGAGCTCCAGGCCGAAGGTGTTGGATTCCTCGACCGTGATGACGCCTTCCTTGCCCACCTTGTCCAGGGCTTCGGCGATCAGGCTGCCGATTTCCGGGTCACCGGCGGAGATGGAAGCCGTGGCTGCGATCTCTTCCTTGGTTTCGATTTCCTTGGCGGAAGCCAGCAGTTCGTTGATGACTGCCTCAACAGCCTTCTCGATACCGCGCTTGAGGGACAGCGGGTCGGCGCCGGCGGCAACGTTGCGCAGGCCTTCCTTCACCAGTGCCTGGGCGAGAACGGTTGCAGTGGTAGTACCGTCGCCAGCGACGTCATCCGTCTTCTTGGCAACTTCCTTGACCAGTTCTGCACCGATCTTCTCGTAAGGATCGTCCAGCTCGATCTCCTTGGCGATGGAAACGCCATCGTTGGTGATCGTGGGGGCGCCCCACTTCTTTTCGAGGACGACGTTGCGTCCACGCGGGCCGAGGGTGACCTTGACGGCGTCTGCGAGGATGTTCAGGCCCCGCTCGAGGCCGCGGCGTGCCTCTTCATCAAATGCAATGATCTTGGCCATAACGGCGGTAGTCCTTTCGGGACAGTCGTTAAGAAGGTACCTGTCAGATAGGGTGCCCGCGACGGACGGTCCTTTGCGTGCGGCCTCTGTATGCCCCGCGCTCCGGACCTCACCCCACCAAGGTGTTTCTTGATCCTCCGCCGGTCCGCCACCTATCCGCCGCCGGGTTTAGCCGGGCCGGACTTAGCAGTCGAACCATAGGAGTGCTAAATCAATAATTAGCACTCGACCGGGGAGAGTGCAAGCAGAGATGCCACTTTGCTCTATAAACAAAGGGCTTTCAGCCGAGGGCTGACGGAGATGAACCGAAACCAGGCAAAGAGCTAGGCGACGCGCACACCTTCGGCTTGCGGGCCCTTCTGCCCCTCGCCCAGTTCAAACTCAACACGCTGACCCTCTTCAAGGGCCCGGAAGCCGTCCATTTGGATGGCGGACCAGTGCACAAAAACGTCGTCACCCGATTCATCCACAGTGATGAATCCGTAGCCCTTTTCGGCGTTGAACCATTTGACGGTTCCCAATGCCATGATGCCCACACTTTCGCAGTAGCCAAGACCGGTTGCCGGGATCTCCGTACCGGAATCAATCCACTGTAACCACAGTCACTCCACCGGCGCTCCCATGGAGGGCCAGGGCATCACTTTTGTTATTGAGGCTTAACCGAGTTGGGGCTTTCGGGCGAAAGCGGGGGCTCGAAAACTACTGGTAGCCGGGTCCTGCAACAACCACCAACGGCTGCTGGACTTCGGGCGATTCCAGGATGGTCTGAATGCCCAGCAACGCGCCCAAGGCTTCGGCGTTGGCCTTCTGCTCAGGGACGTTGTAGAAGATCACGGATGTCTGCTGCGGCATGCCGCCCCAGTTGCCCACCGTGCTCAGCGTCCAGCCGTCGGCTTCCACCAAACCTGCTACACGGCCGGCCAAACCAGCGGTGCCTGCGCCGTTGTAGACCGCCACAGGAGTGGCCTTGTCCACGGGAGCGGAGGACGGGGTTGCCGACGGACTGTCGGACGGGGTCGGCTCGCTGGAAGGAGAGGGGGCGCTGCTGGATTCGCTCGGAGTAGCCGAAGGGGTCGCATCAGTCTGCTGGGGTGCCGGCGTCGAGACAGCGGGCGCAGCACCGGGGGCCACCACGCCGAGGTTCGGAAGGACCAGGAAAGCCACCAGTCCCAGGACCAGGGCAACCACCCCGACGGTCAGGACCGGCCACAAAGTGGGGCGTGCGGTCTCCTGGGCGTCACGGTGCACGCCCTGCCGGGAGGTGTTCTGCGGGACCTGGTCGAATTCGTCCTTGGCATATTTGGTCATGGTGAAGCGATGTCCTTGCTGGTTGCTGCTGACAGATCAGCCGGGCTATTTACGCGTCGGACCCCAAGCGACGTGCCGTCCGCGCACGCTGGCGGGACGTACGTAGTCTACGCAATCTCTTGACGAGCATGGGATCGTGGGCCAACGCGTCCTCAGTGTCGATCAGTGCGTTCAGGATCTGGTAATAGTGTGTAGCCGAGAGATCGAACAGCTCGCGGATCGCTTGTTCCTTGGCCCCTGAGTACTTCCACCACTGCCGTTCCAGGGCCAGCATCTGCTGGTCCCGTTCGCTGAGCGGCGAGTCACTGCGGGTCCCGGCCGCAAGGTCTTCGAGGGCAAACCCGGTTGCCTGCGGCGCCATCGGTTCCGGTGCTGGTTCTGCCACGGCACACTCCTTCGACGCGTGTTGGGGGAAAATGTCCTACCCCCATGTTACGGGCGAATAACAACGCTGTCATTCGCCGGGCCGGGACGGCGCGGGAGACAATGGCGTGGTGAATGGCGAGGATGCACTCTTTGACCTTGAGCCGACGGACCTGGATGACGCGGGTTTCGCCAGGCTCCCTGACCGGCCGCTGGAAGAACTGATGGCCCCGGATTGGGCCGATGCCCTGCGACCCGTGGAAGGACAGCTTCGGAGCGCCCTGGCTTTCGTGGCGGCCCAGGCCAGGAACGGGGCCCATGTCCTTCCTTCAGCCGGCAACCTTCTCCGCGCTTTCCAGCAACCGCTGGCCGATGTCAGAGTATTGATTCTTGGTCAGGATCCGTATCCCACGCCGGGACACGCCGTCGGGCTTTCCTTTGCCGTTTCGCGGCAAACGCGACCCATCCCTCGCAGCCTGGCCAACATCTACCGCGAACTCCATGACGACCTTGGGCTTCCGCCCCGGGTCCACGGCGACCTCACGGCGTGGACGGACCAAGGCGTCCTGTTGCTCAACCGGGTCCTTAGCGTCAACGCCGGAGATGCAGGCTCGCATCGCGGCAAGGGCTGGGAGGCCATCACGACGGCGGCAGTCACCGCAGTCGCCAACCGAACGGACAGCGCCGGGAGGCGCAGCCCCTTGGTAGCGATCCTGTGGGGAAAGGACGCCGAGGGCGTCGTGCCGCTTCTTGAGGGAGCGCCGTCGATTGTGTCGGCCCATCCCAGCCCCCTCTCCGCCTCACGCGGTTTCTTCGGCTCCAAGCCCTTCAGCCGCAGCAACGAACTACTGCTGGAACAAGGTGCCCAACCCGTCGAGTGGGAACTGCCGGTCCTGTAACCTTCGTCCTGAAACGCTCACTCACATCCCAAGCCCTTCAAACCCAACGCTCACTCACATCCCAAGCCTTCAACCCCAACGCTCACTCACCTGGCTCCCGAAGCACCTGGGACATGCAAGAGGGTCCGGCCCAAGCACGCGGGATATGCAAGAGGGCGTGTAACCTTCGACTCATCCCCAGCAGACGTGCAGGTAATTAGCTTAGGCTTACCTACATGACCGCTCTCCCCGTCACCTCGTCCGCCTCACGCACAACACGCCCGCAGGTCAATCTGACCGTCCTGCGGAACGAACGCCTTTCGCCGCACATGGTGCGAATCGTGGCAGGCGGACCAGGGTTCAGCGATTACGCGAACAACGAGTATGTGGACCGCTACGTCAAGATCGTCTTCCCTCAGCCGGGCGTCGATTACGAGCTTCCGCTGGACCTCTGGGCCATCCGCGAGACCATGCCCCGGGAGCTGTGGCCCCACACCCGGACCTACACCATCCGCTGGGTAGACCTGGAAGCACAAGAGCTGGCCATTGACTTCGTGGTCCACGGCGACCAAGGCCTGGCAGGTCCGTGGGCAGCAGAGGCCAAACCCGGCGACTCGTTGGTCTTCACAGGTCCCGGTGGCGCTTACAACCGGGCCCCCGACGCCGACTGGTACTTGTTCGCCGGCGATGACGCAGCGATTCCGGCCATCGCTGCCTGCGTCGAGGCTCTTGCCCCCGATGCCCGCGGAACCGTCTTCCTTGAGGTGGACAGCGCGGCAGACATCCTGCCCATTTCGGCACCCTCCGGCGTGAAGCTCCACTGGTTGTACCGCAACGGAGTGCCTGCAGGATCCAGTGATCTTCTACTCGAGGCCCTGCGCACCACCGAATGGTTGCCCGGGCGGGTGGACGTCTTCGCCCACGGCGAGCGGGGCTACATGAAGGGACTCCGCGAGATCCTCTTCGTCCAGCGAGGCTTGGAACGCTCGCAGGTCTCGCTGTCCGGCTACTGGGCGCAAGGCCGCGTGGAGGAAGTCTTCCAAGCCGAAAAAAAGCTTCCGGTCGGGCAGATCTAGCCTTCACCACGGAAAAGGGCGCCGCTTGAAGCGGCGCCCTTTTCCGTTGAGTTTCAATTTTCCTAACGCCTGCGCACCCTGCGCCGTTCATTGCTGGAAAGGCCCTTCGTCAGCGGCCTGGCCAAGTTGTCCCCGAGCACGATGCCCGCCGCAACGCCAAGGACAATCGCACCCGCGTTGAGCATGCCACCAGCACCGGCCAGGATGTCGCCCTCTTCAACAGTCAAAACATACATGGACCGGAAGATGGTGAGGCCGGGAAGCAGGATCAATGCCGCCGGAACTGCAACCACCAGCTGCGGCGCACCGAGTTTGAGCGCCACTACCCGGCCCAGCAGGCCGATCACCACCGCAGCCACTGCGGGCGACAAGCGATCGCCGAGTCCGGCTGCGCCAGCCCCCCACAAGACGAAGAAGCCCACCAAGCCGACTGCCGCCGTCGGGAATAACAGACGCATTTGCGTTTGTTCGGTGACGCCGATGGCCACCACCGCAATGGCGATCAGAATGGCCTGGCCCCACAAAGGGTAAGCGTCGGGGAATGTGTCCGTGACATCAAGTACGGCGCTGCCCATCAACGTTCCGACCACTACAGCCACGCCTATACCTGCCACGATGGCACCGAACGTCAGCGCCGTGGAAAGGAACCGGCCTGCTGCTGTCACGGGGAATCCGTTGATCGCGTCCTGCACTGAGGAGACAAGGCGACCCGTTGGCAGGAGCAGCAGGATCCCGCCGGCAACCACAATGGAAGGAGCAATGTCCACACCCGCCCACCGCAGCATCAGGGCAATGAAGGTGACCAGGAACGCGCACGCCATGGTGTTGAAGAAGTCCGCCGTCCGCCACCGTGCCAGCTGCCGTGACAACAGGCTGATCAGGATGTTGGAGCAGAAAGCCACAGCAGATGCACCCAGCCCGCCGCCCAGAACGCCCACGAAAACGGCCGAGAAAATGCCGAACGCAATGGTGACCATCCAGCGCGGGAAAGGCTTGGCGCTGCGAATGATCTCGTTCAAGCGGCGCACAGCTTCATCGCGCCCCACTCCCCCGGCCACAATGTCAGTCACCAGTTGGTGCACCTGCGCCAGCCCCGCGTAGTTGTTGGTCCAGGAGCGCACTACACGCAGGAGCGTGATGGGTGTCTGGTCCTTGGGCGCGTAGTTGATGGCCACCGACTGGTTGGTGATGTCCACTTCAACGTTCTTCAATCCCAGCGCCGCCGTCACGGCGATCATGCTGGTCTCGACCTCAAGGGCACCGGCACCATAGCGGAACATGACCTCGGCCAGATGCAGGGCGAAGTCGATGGTTTTGCGGGCGGAGGCGTCCACTCCCACCACTTGGATGGTGGGGTTGGCATAGGGGCTTCCCGCCAACCGGTCCACGATGTTCATTGGTGCTGTAGGTGGGCTATCGCCTTGAACCAGACGCATGAGCATGCGTTTGGCGTTGACGTTCTGCCGGACCTGGGATGGCCGCAATGGCTGGGTCTTGGGCAACCCATCGGTATGGGGCCTGCTGGCGGACCCGTCGGGGCGTTCAGTCACGCGGTGATCCTCCCTTGGCTTGTGTGATTAGCGGTTCCTCCGAAGTTTTCCTACTACCGGCAATTTCTCAAGTGGCAATCGTCCCAGCACTGTCTGGGCGGCCCCTGCGAGCTTCCTGACCGCGCGGTATCCATGGAAAATGACCGGATTGACCGGGGCCACGAAGTCGCCCACCAGTTGGACCACTTCGCCACCGAAGCCCTTCTTGAACTCGTACCCTCCATGGCCGGTCTCATCCTGGCCCTGGATGCCGAACGTGCCGTAGAAGTTGTAGCGCGAGTATCCGTTATTCAAGGCGTGCAGCATCATGCCCCAGTACAGGGACGTTGCGCCATTGAAGTAGATGTAATCCTGCACGGTGCCGCCAATGACGCACACCAGTTCGTCGCCGGAGCAGGCAAAGTGGATGGCGGCCACAGTGGCAACGCCAACTGAATCCGGGAAGCGTTCGATGTCCTTGAGGCTGCGCTCGTAACTGTCAACGAGGTCCTGGACTACCTTGATCCGGTTGGCCTTCTTCTTGCTGCCGGTCTCCTCGACTTCCCGCTTCAGGTCTGCGAGGGTCTTGGATTCGGCATCGAGCCGTTCGGTGATGGAGGCCCGGTACTCAGGGATATTGATCTTGGCCATCATGAGCTTGGTGAACTCGTCCGAGGTGTTGCGGAGCAGGTGCTCGTAGTACTCGCGTTCGCGGTACGTGAAGCCTTTCTCGTCCCCGGCAGTGCTCAGGGCGGTGTAGAAATCATCCAGCGTCTCCAGCGTTGCCTGTTCCAGGTAGACGCCATTCTTCTCGGCTTTACGGATGGCTTTACGGGTCCGGTAGTTCATGCCCATGATGAGCTCTTCGGAATCAGCGATTCCGTCCAACTGCTTGATGAACATCCAGTTGATATTGGCAAAGTTCATCTCAAAGCCCTGGTGCTTGAAGCCCAGGCCTTCGAATTCCTTCAGCAGCGGACGGTTGTCCTCAACTTCGGGGTGCTCGGCGCCCTCTTCGTCCCGTGCGATGTACCGGATGTTGGGCGAGATCCGCAGCTCGGCAGCCTTCTTGCCGGCTGCGTGCTTTTTCAACTGCTCGACGACGAAGCGAACCACCGCGGGGTCGCTGTAGTCCATCAGTGGTCCCTTGGCGCAGTCTGCGATTTTGTAGCCCAGGCGGTTGGCCGTGTAGACCAGCTTTCCTACAGCAATCAGCGCGCCATTCTGCTTTACTCCGAAGAGTTCCACTTCCTGGCCGCGGGCACGCTGAAAACGCGTGAGGTCCAGGGACTGGATGAAGCTGCCCTGCGGGTGTCCCTTG
The DNA here is from genome assembly GCF_054161505.1 of Arthrobacter sp. R3-55. Lineage (NCBI taxonomy): Bacteria > Bacillati > Actinomycetota > Actinomycetes > Micrococcales > Micrococcaceae > Arthrobacter > Arthrobacter sp. R3-55. The sequence goes on from NZ_CP096423.1 coordinate 3,728,155, forward strand.
GCGAATGTCTCGAAATCAGCGTCACTGAGAATCACGAATTCCATGGCGGTTCCAGCCTCAATCGGAGTCAAAGAAATTACCTCACCTAACAGTAGATTTGCACCCGTTGGTGGCCGGGGCGGGCCTGAATTTAGCTTGGGGCGGTGTTAGCCGGGGCCGGCTCCTAGTAGAACTGGCCGCCGGTACGCATGGTCTCGACACGGCGGAAAACGCGCTCCGCCCCCTTGAGCCAGAGTTTGTAGCGGATTGGCCCCACCACGTGGTCGTAACAGCCCACGAAATCCGTGACGGTCTTGGTGAAGCTTGTCTTGAAGGATCCCAGGCCGTAAAGCGGGTGGGACTTGTCCTTGATGTGTGCCGCCGGCGGAGTCCCACAGAAGTCGTACTCCACACAGCCGAGCTCCTGCATGCGCTGGATTGCTGCCCACTGCGCCAGGTGTGAATCGCCGTACTGCTTACGGTTCTGGGTTGATCCACCGTCCTTGTACGTGGCCTTTGATCCGTAGTTGATCACGAAGGCACCAACACTGGGTGCCCCGTCCTCGTGAACGAAGAAGAAGTGGCCCTGCCCGCGGCTGCAGAACTCTTCCCAGAACTTTGCGTAGTACTCGTAGCTCCGCAGCGGCATGGCACCTTTAGCGTCCATGGTGTTCCGCATGAGGGCGTACAGCTTGCGGTAACTGTCCTCGCCGGGCTCTCCCTGCACAACCTCGCACCCTTCACGCTCGGCCCTGCGGACAGCGTTCCGGGCACGCGAGGAGATGCTCCTCAGTACTTCGTTGGCAGGGGCTGAGATGTCCAGGATCGCTGTTGAGTCGTTGGATTGGATGTTGGGAGCCTTAACCAAGCCACCAGCCTTCAGTTGCGCGGTCACCTCAGGTGACTCCACGACGTCGGGCTCTATCTTGATGGTGAAGACGTTCATCTTCTGTTCCTTGGCCAAAGTGGCCACGGCCATCAGCAGGGGCTGGATGTCTTCCACAGCAGCAACGTCCGGGCCTTTGATCAGGTACCAGAGCCGGCCCAGGACAGGGAACTTCTTCTCAAGGAGCAAGTTGTAGCTGCTGTACTCCTGGGTTTCGATGACGAGCCGGCGGACCAACCAGCCGTTACCGTCCTTGACTGCGGCATAGGCGTCGGACTGCAGCATGTTGCCGCCGTTCGGGTTGGCCGTGACGTGCTTGTCCCAGTTGTCGATTTCCTCGGCGGTGGCAAAGCGGGCGGTAAATTCTCGCAAGGTGGCCGTGTCCAATCTCAGGGGTTTGGTGCAGTGTTCAAAAGCTCGGTACGCATGCGGACATGCAGCCCCAAGTCTATCGGGCCAAGCGAAATCGGCTGGTCTACGAGCGAAAGCGCCGATCTGCCGTTGCTCACAAACGGATCTGGTCCGCGCTCTCCAACTCGATCGCCTTCGGCTGCCTGCCCAGTTCACGCTGGCCGCTGACGAGCCGGTCCGCGTTGGTGAGCCTGCTAAGGCTCAGTCCTGTCAGGTCTGCTATCTGCCCAATGGGAACCTGGAACGTTCGGAAGGGTCCCAGCGGAGGTGGCTCTCCTTCGAGGAGCCGCTGGTCAATGGCCCGTTTGAGCTCTACTTTCCCGAGCAGCGGTGATTGGTCCAGGACGAAGCCCACGGCGGCCAGCTTGGCATCGTTGGTCCAGGCCGCGATCTTCCAAAATTTCCGCGGGATTTGGACACCCCGGTAGGGCTGATCGTCGTCCCGGAACACGGGGCCCGTAAAGACACTGAGCTTGGCATCGTGGGCATCCGCGTGGCTCAAGACGTGGTCCTCCAGCCCCACCCAGAGTTCTTTGCCTTGGTTGAAGTCGTCCACCTGAGGGGCAGCATTGGTGAAGGCGAAGGTGTCCTGGTTGGCCTTCTTCGCCGTAGCAGCGTCCCCCCAGACGGGATCCAGCCGTCTGACCAAATGGCCGCGGTCGAAGGCGTTGTTCTTGTAAACGTCCGGACCCGCCTGGTGCTCCCTGGGAATCCTGTCATCGAAGTGCCACGTGCCCTCGCGCGCCAGCGGATTCAGTTCCTTACCGTGGATGTTGACGCCCACGATCGCCGCGAGCTTCCGGGCAGCCCGGAAACGCACGGAGAAGTGGATGTAGTCCAACAGAATCGTCGTTGCCGACGGACTGGGCAGCTCAAGCCGTGCCCGCAAAAAATCCTTGTCGTATCCCCCGCTCATGGATACAGCATGGCACTAGGCACTGACAGTAAACAGGCTCAGCATTCGACGACGTTGACGGCGAGGCCGCCCATCGCGGTTTCCTTGTACTTATGGGACATGTCCTTGCCCGTTTCCCGCATGGTCACAATGACCTCATCCAACGAGACCCGGTGCGTACCATCACCCCACAACGCCATCTTCGCCGCGTTGATCGCCTTCGCCGCAGCAATCGCGTTCCGCTCAATACACGGAATCTGCACCAACCCCCCGATCGGATCACACGTCAACCCCAGGTTATGTTCCATCGCGATCTCCGCCGCGTTCTCCACCTGACCCGGCGTACCACCCATCACCTCAGCCAACCCAGCGGCAGCCATCGACGACGCCGACCCCACCTCACCCTGACACCCCACCTCAGCACCCGAAATGGACGCCTGCTCCTTATACAAAACCCCCACAGCACCGGCAGTCAGAAGGAACTTCACCACCACATCATCCCGATCCTGCTGGGAAGCCTTATCCATCCCCGGCGCATAATTCAACGCGTAATACAACACCGCCGGAATGATCCCCGCAGCCCCATTGGTCGGCGCCGTCACCACACGCCCGCCCGAGGCGTTCTCCTCATTGACCGCCAACGCGATCAGATTCACCCACTCCTGCCAATACTTCGGATCGTTCCGGTCCTTATCCTCCTTCAGGAGCCGCTCCAACCAATCAGGCGCACGACGACGGACCCGCAACCCGCCAGGAAGCACACCCTCACGCTTCAAACTGGTTTCCACACAGGCCTCCATCACGGACCAGATATGCAGCAAACCCTCCCGGATCTCCTCCTCGGACCGGGACGCCCGCTCATTAATGAACATGATCTCGCTGATGCCCAACCCCTTCGACTGGCACCGGCCCAACAACTCCGCCGCCGTCCTAAAAGGCAACGGCAACTCCTTCTTGGACTCCTCCAGCTCCTGCTGCGCGGCGTTCTCCTCACCCTCACGGACAATGAACCCGCCACCCACAGAAAAGAACGTCGCCTCCCGCAGCACATTCCCCCCGGCATCAGAGACAGCAAACTTCATCCCGTTCGTATGCCGCGGCAACACCGTCAACGGATGCAACACCATATCCTCCACCGCATACGGCAACTCCACCCCCTCACCAGAGGCACCAGCCAGGTTCAACACACCCGTCTCAGCAATAGCAGCCAACCGCGCCTCCACCTCCTCAGGCAGAATCAGCTCAGGGTGATACCCCTCCAAGCCCAACAGCGTCGCCGTCATGGTCCCGTGGCCACGACCCGTCGCAGCCAACGACCCATACAAATCCACCCGCAACGAAGCCACCGAACCCAGGACCCCAGCGTCCCTCAACTCACCAGCAAACACCGCAGCAGCCCGCATCGGCCCCACAGTATGAGAACTCGACGGACCAATACCCACGGAAAACAGATCGAAAACACCAACAGCCATGGTCGGGATTCCTTAATACAGTTTGAAACGGTCCGGCAGATGGTCCTGCCGGATGGCCTACCCCGCTTGTGGCGGAGATCGACCGAAGCACGACGCCGGATGGCCCCCAAAGGCGGCAACCCGGCGTCGCAATTTTATTCAGTTCTACAAATCCCACGCTACGCCCATGCGTCCGTGGGTGGGCCACATGGCCAACGCTCATCGGACGGCGTTCCCCGATTCGGGGATTCGCTGCCAAACATGCCGTGCGCACGGCACCCCCAGCAGCAAACCCACGAATCGGCCGGTGCACTTGGGGTCGGCGTGCGGAAGCGGGCGTCCAAGGGAGCATCGCATCCGCCCAGCGGGTGCCTATGCGACCGAGCCCGCGGAGGACGCCAACCCCAAGGGGCCGCCAGCTAAGAGGAAGGGCTTAGGAGAGGTCTCCGCCATTCTTGGAGGCGTATTCCTCGGCGGAGAGCAGCGGGCCGTCGGACTCGGCGGCGACCTTGAACAGCCAGCCGGCGCCGTAGGGGTCGTTGTTGATCAGGGCCGGGTCCGATACAACGGCGTCGTTGATCTCCGTGACCTCACCGGTGACCGGCGAGTACAAGTCAGAGACGGACTTGGTGGACTCAACCTCGCCGCAGGTCTCGCCAGCGGTCACCGTGGAGCCAACCTCGGGCAGGTCAACGTACACAATGTCACCCAGAGCGTCGGTGGCAACCTCGGAAATACCGACGGATACCGAGTTCCCTTCGCCGCGGGAAACCCACTCGTGCTCGTCGGAGTACTGAAGTTCGGGCGCTACTTTGGGCATTCTGTTTCCTTTACGTGTGGTGATGAAACCGGGAGTTACTTTTGGCGCTTGTAGAACGGCAGGGCAACGACTTCGAATGGCTCAGACTTACCCCGCAGGTCAATGTCCAGTGCGGTGCCAAGCCCTGAATGCTCGACGTCGACATACGCCAACGCTACCGGGTAACCGAGCGTGGGGCTCGGCTGACCGGACGTGACTTCGCCAATCACTGCGCCGTCCTTGAGGACCGGGTAGTGGCCTCGGCCGGCACGGCGGCCCAGGCCCTTGAGGCCAACGAGCTTGCGTCCGCTGGTGGAGCCTGCGCCATCTGCCTTGAGGGCAGCGAGTGCGTCCTTGCCGACGAAGTCGCCTTCCTTGGACAGAGCCACCACCGGTCCGAGTCCTGCTGCGAAGGGGTTGCCTTCGCGGGAGAGCTCGTTTCCGTAGAGCGGCATGCCGGCTTCCAGGCGCAGGGAGTCGCGGGAAGCCAGGCCGGCGGGAGTGAGTTCGCCGTCTTCGGCAGCGTCGGCAATGGCCTGCCACAGGGCTGCTGCGGATTCGTTGGCCACAAAGATCTCAAAGCCGTCTTCGCCTGTGTAGCCGGTGCGGGCCAACAGCAGTTCCTGCGTGCCGCCGTCGAACGTGAACGGGACATCAACCGCGGCGTAGTACTTCAGGTCGGTGACCGTTGCGTGCTGTTCGGCGGGCACCAGGCGGAGGAGGATCGATTCGGCCAGCGGCCCCTGAACGGCAATCAGCGAGGTGTCAGCGGATGCGTCCTCAACGACGACGTCGAAACCGGCAGCGCGCTCCAGAAGGGCCGAGGCAACAACCGCAGCGTTTCCGGCGTTCGGTACCACGAGGAACTTCTCCTCACCGCGACGGTAGGCGATGAGATCATCGATGATGCCGCCGTCTTCCTGGCAGATCAGCGAGTACTTGGCTTTGCCGATTGCCATGGCGGAGATTTTGCCCACCAGGGCGTAGTCCAGGAAAGCTGCTGCCTCGGGGCCGGTGACCCAGACTTCGCCCATGTGGGAGAGGTCGAACAGGCCTGCGGACTTGCGGACAGCATGGTGCTCAGCCAACTCAGAGGAGTATTTGAGCGGCATCTGCCAGCCACCAAAGTCGGTGAAGGACGCGCCGAGTTTCTTGTGCTCTTCGTAAAGAGCTGTGTAGTTCTCTGTCATTTTCCGGAACCCCTTAGTTCTCGAAGTCTTCGATCGGCGGGCAGGAGCACACCAAGTTGCGGTCACCTGCCGCGCCGTCGATACGGCCGACCGGCGGGAAGTACTTGTCCTGCTTGAGGTGGTGGACCGGGAAGGCAGCCTGCTCGCGCGGGTACGCCCGGTCCCAATCGGAACTTACGACGGCGGCTGCCGTGTGGGGTGCGCGGCGAAGCGGGGAATCCTGCACGGAGAAGTCGCCGTGAGCAACCTGCTCAATCTCGGCACGGATGGTGATCATAGCTTCGATGAACCGGTCGATCTCGGCAAGGTCCTCCGACTCGGTGGGCTCCACCATCAGGGTTCCGGCAACCGGGAACGCCAGGGTGGGGGCGTGGAAGCCGAAGTCGATGAGCCGCTTGGCAACGTCTTCAGCAGTGACGCCGGTCTTGGCCGTCAGCTCGCGGAGGTCCAGGATGCACTCGTGGGCCACCAGTCCGCCTTCGCCGGTGTAGAGGACCGGGAAGTGCTCGTTCAGGCGGGATGCGATGTAGTTCGCAGCCAGCAGCGCCGACTTGGTTGCCTCGGTGAGGCCCTGGCCACCCATGAGCTTCACGTAAGCCCAAGAGATGGGCAGAACGCCGGCGGAACCGAAACGGGATGCCGAAATCGGGACGTCGTTGCCTTCGGTCCAGGAAGCTGCATCGCCGGGCATGAACGGTGCAAGGTGCGCCTTGGCAGCAACCGGGCCAACGCCGGGTCCGCCACCGCCGTGGGGGATGCAGAAGGTTTTGTGCAGGTTCAGGTGGGATACGTCGCCGCCGAACTTGCCCGGCTGGGCGAGCCCAACCAGGGCGTTGAGGTTTGCGCCGTCAATGTAGACTTGGCCGCCGGCCTCGTGGATGGCGTCGCAGACTTCGCGGACGTCGGCATCGTACACACCGTGCGTGGACGGGTAGGTGATCATGATGGCCGACAACACCTCGCGGTTGGCCTCGATCTTGGCGGCAAGGTCCGCGTGGTCGATCGTGCCGTCGGCGGCCGTGGCCACCACTACAACCTTCATGCCGGCCAGCACTGCCGAGGCTGCGTTGGTGCCGTGGGCGGAAGCGGGAATGAGGCAGACGTTACGCTGCTCGTCGCCACGGGACAGGTGATAGCCGCGGATGGCCAACAGGCCCGCGAGCTCGCCCTGGGAACCGGCATTCGGCTGGATGGACACTTGGTCGTAGCCGGTGATCTCGGTCAGCTGGGATTCGAGGTCGGTGATGAGTTCGCGCCAGCCCTCGGTCTGGGAATCCGGAGCGAACGGGTGGATGGAGGCGAATTCCGGCCAGGAGATGGCTTCCATCTCTGCGGTGGCGTTGAGCTTCATGGTGCAGGAACCCAGCGGGATCATGGTGCGGTCCAGCGCGAGGTCGCGGTCCGAAAGCTTGCGGATGTAGCGCAGGAGCTGGGTTTCGGAGCGGTGCGTGTTGAACACCGGGTGCTGCATGAAGTCGCTGGTGCGCTCCACGGAAGCTTCAAGCGCGAGACCTTCAGCGGCGTCAGCAACCGAAGCGCCGAAGACCGCCGCGACGTCAGCAACAACCTCGGAAGTGGTGGTCTCATCAACAGAGATACCAACAGTGTCAGCGTCAACGCCTCGCAGGTTGATGCCCTTGGCCTCGGCAGCAGCGACGATCTCTGCAGCCTTGCCCGGGACGCGGACGGTGATGGTGTCGAAGAAGGAACCGTGAAGGACCTCGACGCCGGCAGCCTTCAGTGACGCCGCGAGGGTGCGGGCGTGACTGTGGGCGGTCTCGGCAATCGCCTTCAAACCCTCCGGGCCGTGGTAAACGGCGTACATGGAAGCCACGATGGCCAGCAGGGCCTGCGCGGTACAGATGTTGGATGTGGCCTTCTCGCGGCGGATGTGCTGCTCGCGGGTCTGCAGCGCCAAGCGGTAGGCGGGGACACCGGCGTCGTCCTTGGAAACGCCCACCAGACGGCCGGGCATGGAACGCTCCAGGCCCTTCTGAACGGCCATGTAGGCCGCGTGCGGGCCGCCGAAGAACAGCGGAACACCCAGGCGCTGCGCGGAACCAACGGCGATGTCCGCGCCCTGCTCGCCCGGAGGGGTGATCAGCGTCAGCGAGAGAAGATCGGCAGCGACGGTGACCAGCGCACCGCGTTCCTTGGCATCGGCAATGACGGCGGAGTGATCGAATACGCGGCCGGACACGCCGGGTTGCTGGAGAACGACGCCGTTGATGGCACCTTCCGGAAGGCCGAGGGAGAGATCCGCGACCTCAACCTCGAAGCCGAGTGCTTCGGCGCGGCCCTTGACGATCGCGATGGTCTGCGGGAGGCAATCGGCGTCGAGGACGGTCTTGCCGTCCTGGGCAGCCTTGTTCTTGTTGGCGCGGCGCATCATCAGGACGGCCTCGGCAACGGCGGTTGCTTCGTCAAGCAGGGAGGCGTTGGCGATCGGCAGGCCGACCAGGTCCTGGACCATGGTCTGGAAGTTCAGCAGCGCTTCGAGGCGGCCCTGCGAGATTTCCGGCTGGTACGGCGTGTAGGCCGTGTACCACGCCGGGGATTCCAGGATATTGCGGCGGATCACCGGCGGCGTCACGGTGTCGTAGTAGCCTTGGCCGATCATCTGGACAGCGGTCTTGTTCTTGGAGGCGAGCTTGCGCAGCTCAGCGAGGACCTCGACTTCGCTCAGCGCGTTCTGCAGGGTGAGGGCAACGTCCTGGCGGATGTCGTTCGGGACGGCGGTGTCGACCAACGAATCGACGGTGTCGTAGCCGACGGACTTGAGCATGGTCTCAATGTCGGCCTGGCGGCGGGCGCCAATATGCCGATCGACGAAGGTGGTGGAGGCAGAACTAACCGTCACGAAGGAACTCCATTACTTGGGCGGCGTTTGGGTACGCCACAGCGGTTGGGTTCCTCCCCGCTCTGTATTGGACCTGAGAGTTTCCGCGCGTTGCGTGAACAACCATCGCTTGCACCGTCGGTGAGCACAGCGCTCATTCACCCTGAGGTGGGCTGATTGCCTGCTGCTTTCCAGAGTTGCCTTGCCGCGGCGGTGCGTGGGCCTGAGAGATTCCTGGGGAGGGTTTGCTCCTACGGCGCCTGCATCACTTGCTTGCAGGACTCTCCCGCCGCAGATCAAAGGCATGTTCAGTTATGTATGGGCACCGTGTAGGGCACGCCACAAGGGTTAATTGTCCTACGTCACGGGCGCCGCCGCAAATGGACGGCCTGCTACTTCCGCAACCGATCAAGGACACCAAGCAGGATGTCGACGTCGGCCTCCCGCCCGGCATTGCCACCCTCCTGCCCGCCTTCGAAGATGGCATTGAAATACAGGCCGTCACCCATATAGCTGACGGCTTTGGCGACGTCCGGACCAACGTCCTCCGCCAGCACGTCCAGCCAACGCTGCTGGATGGCGGCAAACCTCCGGCGCGTTTCCTCATGGGCCACCTCGGCCAGTCTGGTGGCAGCGACGAACGCCCGGTCCATGGGCGTATCCGCCCAGAGCGATGACCGGATGAAGTAGGCGGCCGAACCATCGGGCGCCGCCTTCATCAGCGCGGTGTCTTCATCGGCGAGCAAGTCCAGACGCTCCAAAAGCGCTGTGATCAGCGCTTCCTTGTTGGGGAAGTGGTAGAGCAGCCCGCCCTTGGACACCCCTGCACGCTTGGCAACGGCGTCGAGGGTGGCAGCCCGCTCCCCCACCTCTATCAGGAGGGCTTCGAAGGCATCCAGGACTGCGTCCCGGGCAACTGGTTTTCGTGGCATGTGTCCATCATTCCCTAAAGCTTCACTGGGGTTACATTTGAAACTGTACCGTCTGGACGGTACAGTAAATGACATGTACTCGCCGTCCTCAACCCAAGCACCCCGTTCCGCTGATCCCCTCAAGGGCCAAGCAGCACCGTGGCGCGACTGGACGGCACTGGCACTGCTGATGTTTCCGGTGCTGCTGGTGGCCGTCGACAACACCGCGCTCACCTTTGCCTTGCCTGAAATCGCCCGCTCTTTGGACGTGGGCGGCGTCCAATTGCTGTGGATCGTTGACGCATACCCGCTGGTTCTTGCCGCGTTGCTGGTGTCGATGGGCAACCTGGGCGACAGGATCGGACGACGGCGGCTGCTGCTGGTCGGCAGCACAGGCTTCGCTGCGGTTTCGGCTGCTACAGCTTTTGCACCCTCCGCTGAATGGCTCATCGCCGGCAGGGCCGGCCTTGGCGTCTTTGGCGCAATGCTGATGCCGTCAACCCTGTCCTTGATCCGGAACATCTTCACCGATCCCAACCGGCGCCGGCTTGCCATCGCCGTCTGGGCTGCCGGGTTCTCGGGCGGCGCAGCCCTTGGTCCGATCTTCGGCGGCTGGCTGGTGGAGCACTTCTGGTGGGGCGCAGTCTTCCTGGTGGCAGCTTTCCTTCTCCTGCCGCTGCTCGCCTTCGGCCGGGTCCTGATTCCCGAATCCAAGGACGCCAACCCCGGACGCGTGGATGTGCCCAGCATCGTCCTGTCCGTGGTCACCATGGCTCCGTTCGTCTACGGCATCAAGGAATTCGCAGTCCATGGTTTCGGGGCATCCGCGGCCGCGTTCATGGGCTTCGGCCTGGTGATGGGCATTCTGTTTGTGCGTCGCCAGCAGCGGATCCAGAACCCCATGCTGGACGTTGCCCTTTTCAAGAACAAGGTGTTCAGCACGGCAATCGTGGCGAACGTGTTGTCACTGTTCTCCATGACGGGCTTCATCTACTTCTTCGCCCAGCACCTGCAACTTGTTGAAGGCCAATCCCCCATGGAGGCCGGCATCGCAATGATTCCTGCCCTCCTGGCAACTGTCATCGCCGGCCTGCTGGTGGTGCCGCTGGTCAAGCGCGTCCGCCCCGGATACGTGGTGGCCGCGGGCTTGACGCTCAGCGCCGTGGGCTACTTGATTGTGGTTGTTGGCGATCACGGCAGCGGACCCGTGTTCCTGTTGTCGGCGCTGACTGTCCTGGCAGTTGGCGTGGGTGCCGCGGAGACCATCTCCAACGATCTCATCCTGGCTTCCGTGCCGGCCGACAAGTCCGGAGCCGCCTCGGCCATCTCCGAGACCGGCTACGAACTGGGATCGCTCCTGGGAACGGCTGTACTCGGATCCATCCTCACTGCTTCCTACCAGCACAACCTCGTGATTCCAGACGGCGTTTCCTCGCAGGCAGCCGGAAAGTCCGCGGAAACACTCGCCGGCGCTGTTGACGCAGCGTCCGCCCTTCCGTCGCCATTGTCGGAGGCGCTGACGGTCGCCGCCCGGACGGCTTTCGAGTCCGGCGTCCACATCACAGCGGCGATTGGGCTGGTATTGATGGCCGGAGCTGCGGTGCTCGCCGCCGTCGTGCTTCGCCGTGTGCCGAAGGCGCAGAAGTAGGTACAGCGCCGTTGCGGGGCCCGCTCTGCGCGATTCTCTGGGAATTTGGCACGCATATCGGGCCTCACACGGCTTCGGTCGGCGCCGCTTTCTTGTCGACGCCGGCGGCCAGTTCATCGATCCTGTCCAGGGCGTCGGTGAGCCGGGTGACCGTGGTCCAGAGTTCCGGATGCCGGTCCCTGACTTCCTCGAGGGTGGTGCCGGCCGAGGTCAGGGAACCGAGGTCGAAGCTTACGTTGGTTCGGGCTCCTGCAATAGCTGCCCGGAGGGCTCCGAAACCCACCACGACGTCGGCGATCAGCGCAGGGTTGCCGTGCGAAGCGAGCCATGCGAGGTCTTCAATGGCACGGATGGCCCGCTCCCCCAAGACCGCTGACGCTTTGGCGGCATCAACGGAGGCCTGATGGATTGCGGCGTCGCGCTCCGGCCCGGGATCGAGGCGGAAGGCGGCGCCGAAAGCGTTGGAGGCCGTAGCGTCGTCGTCGGCTAAGTGAAGGGCAACTTGGCGGAGTTCGCGGGCACGGGCGTGGATGCCGGCGAGGTGTTGGTGCTCGGAGTCTTCCACCTCGGTGTAGCCGGCCACCATGGAGGTCAGGGAAGCCGCAATGGAGAGCATGACCCCGGTCCCGGCGCCCCCACCAGGTGAGCCAGTGGATTCCGCCAGGGCCTTGGTCCACTCCTCAACGGTGGATTGCTGGGTGGTGACTGATTCAGAATCGTTCATGCCATCCAGTGTGCCGGGGCTTTTCAGCCTTCGCAGCTTTGGGCTGGATACACTGGCCAAACCTAGGCGTCGAATGAAAAGGGCAGACTCATGACCATTGACCTCGAAAAGCTATACAAGGACCTGCATGCCCACCCCGAGCTGTCCTTCCAAGAGACCAGGACCGCAGGTATCGCCGCGGGACATCTGGAAGAACTCGGCTTCGCCGTTCACCGCAGCATCGGAAAAACCGGGGTTGTGGGTGTTCTGGAAAACGGGCCCGGACCCGTAGTGATGCTCAGGGCAGACATGGACGCATTGCCCGTCAAGGAAACAACAGGCCTGGACTACGCAAGCACGGCCATGGGTGTTGACCACCAGGGTAAGGACATGCCGGTCATGCACGCTTGCGGCCATGACGTACACGTCACTTGCCTCGTGGGTGCGGTGGAGGCTCTGGTCGCTCAACGTGATCAGTGGCAAGGCACCCTGATCGCCCTCTTCCAGCCAGCCGAGGAATGGGGTGGCGGGGCAGAAACCATGGTGGCCGATGGCCTGTATGACGCTGTGCCCAAACCCGACGTCGTCCTGGGCCAGCATGTGGCCCCCTTCCCCGCCGGCTGGTTCGGAATCCGGCCCGGCGTCACCATGGCATCCGCCGATTCCCTCAACATCACCCTCCATGGCCGCGGTGGTCACGGTTCACGCCCTGAGACCACTATCGACCCGGTACTGATGGCAGCGGCAACCACCGTCCGGCTGCAGGGCATTGTTGCCCGTGAGCTGGCAGCGAGTGATTCCGCGGTAGTGACCGTGGGGCAGATCCACTCGGGGACCAAGAACAACATCATTCCCGAAACAGCAACTTTGGGCCTCAGCGTCCGCACCTTCAGCAATGACACCAGGGATAAGATCCTCGGTTCCATCGAGCGCATTGCCGCGGCAGAATCCACAGCGTCAGGGGCACCCAAAGACCCGGAGATTCAGTTTGAAGAGCACTTTCCGCTGACCGTCAACGATCAGGCTGCCACCGATAGGGTGTCCGCGGCGTTCAAGGCAAAGTTCGGCGAAACACAGATCATTGACCCCGGTCCTGTCTCCGGAAGCGAAGACGTGGGCGCCTTGGCCAAGGCCGCCGGCGCTCCCCTGGTTTTCTGGTTCCTGGGCGGCGCCGAGCCTGCCCTGTTCAAGGAATTCGCCACAACGGGCCGTCTACCCGAAGATATTCCGTCGAATCACTCACCGTATTTTGCTCCGGTCATTGAGCCGACGTTGTCGCGCGGGACCGAAGCCTTGGTGACGGCCGCCCGGGAATTCCTGGCTACCCAGTCCTAGGGATTCATCCGGTCCGGCAAGGGTGAAGGCGCCGCGAGTGCAGCGCCTTCACCCTTGCTTCCTTCACCGAGCCGGTGCAGTGACTAGTGGGACAACGCCGCCTGACGTGCCTCCCGGACAGCCAGGGTGGTCTCCTCCATCATCAGATCAGCGTTAATGGCAGCGCCTGCCATGACCCCTGCAGCTGCGGAGGCCATCACCTGGCCAGTGAGATCGGTGACGTTACCGGCCGCCCAGACGCCAGGCACCGATGTTGCCCCGCCCATCGGACCGGCTTCAACATGGGTCCCGACGCCCATCGGGTGCTCCACCACGGGGACCCCGAGGGACTCCAGCACGCCGGATCTTGCCTCCAGCCGGGGGCCCGTCACAACCGCTTGCATCGGAATCACCGTTCCCGAATCCAGGACAACGCCGCTCAATGCATCGTCAGTGACTTCCAGCGCCCGGACTTTACCGTCCACCACGGTGATGGAGCGGGCAGCCAATTGCTCCCACTGCTCCTCCGTAGGCTCCACCACGTCATTGAGGAACAAAGTGATGTTGGGGCTCCACTGGCGGAACAGCAACGCCTGGTGCAATGCCATGGGCACCGAACCCAGGATTCCGATCGCTTTGTTCCGCACTTCCCAGCCGTGGCAGTAGGGACAGTGGAGAACGTCGCGTCCCCACCGCTCCCTGATCCCGTCGATCTCGGGCAGGATGTCGATCAGTCCCGTGGTGACCAGCACCCTTCGCGCTTTGATGGTGCGGCCATCAGCCAGGTCCACCTCAAAGGCAGGCTCCGCCCCTTCGGTGGCTGCCGCCGTCGAGCGCGCCCCAACAGCAGTGCCTTCCACCACTGCGGCTCCGTACTGGATCGCCTCTGCCCGGCCCAGTTCCAGCAACTCCCGGGGATTGATGCCGTCACGGGAGAGGAATCCGTGCACCCCGGCTGCGGGTGCGTTCCGCGGCTCACCGGCGTCGATAACGACGACGGACCGCAAGGCCCTGCCCAGCGTCACGGCTGCACTTAACCCAGCTGCGCCACCTCCGATCACCACTGCGTCGTATTCCGCTGCCAAGGGATTGCTCGTTGTATCCATACCCAAATGCCTCCGTGCGTCTCCTGCGGCCATGCGCCGCTCCTTCCATGGTTGGACAGGAAGGTCGAGAACAGCAAGGAAGTTTGCCAGTATGGCAAAATGAGGGGCATGACAACGGATTTCAGCAGCATGCTCGACGCCGTCGGCCCCCGCCTGCGTGCCATGCGGACCCAACGCAACGTGACCTTGGCCGAAGCCTCGGAAGGTACGGGCATTTCCGTCAGCACACTCTCAAGGCTGGAATCGGGACAACGCAAGCCCACCCTGGAACTGCTCCTCCCCATCGCGAGGTTGCATCAAGTTCCGCTCGAAGAACTCATCGACGCCCCGGAAACCGGCGACCCCCGGATTCACCTCAAGCCGCACGTTCACGAGTGGGGAACCGCACTTCCCCTGACCCGGCGCCCGGGCGGTATCCAGGCCTTCAAAATGGTGCTGAAAAGCGGAACAGGAAAAGAGATACCGCAGCCCCAATCACATGAGGGCTATGACTGGATGTACATCCTCAACGGCAAGCTTCGGCTGGTACTGGGTGAGAACGACTTTGTGCTGAAACCCGGCGAGGTCGCGGAATTTGATACGCGAACACCGCACTGGTTTGCCAGCGCCACCTCGGAGCCCGTGGAACTCCTCACCCTGTTCGGCCAGCAAGGTGAACGCCTTCATGTACGGGCACGACCCAAGCGCTAGGAAGGGCAAGCGCAGAGGCTAGGAAGCAAGCCATTCCCGGGCGCTGCTGCGGGAGGCGGCCGGGTCGACCCCCAGCTCCGGGCGGTTGATCTCAGCCCAGACTTCATCGAGGGAGAGTCCGAGGACATCGGCGATCGCAGCAACCGTAGGGAAAGCCGGCGTCGCCACCCTGCCGGACTCGATCTTGCGCAGGGTCTCTGGCGAGACCCGGGCATCCAGGGCCGTCTCCAACATTGAGCGTTCACCCCGGGCGCGACGCAAAAGAGCACCGAGGCGTTGTCCACGCTCGGCCTCTGCGGGTGTAAGCGGCAACCTGACCATGGCTCCAATTGTAATACCGGGATAATATGGCCGGGATAGTTATTGGTCGCCACACGAAAGGCCCCCGCATGATTGAGATCCTGAGCCGTCCGGAAGTAAGCCGCGCCAAGGAGACCGGCGCCTTGGTCGCTAACATTCTGCATACGCTGAAGGGCCGGGCAACCGTGGGCACAAATCTGCTGGACATAGACCGCTGGGCCAAGTCGATGATCCTAGAGGCTGGAGCGGTGTCCTGCTACGTCGATTACGCACCCTCCTTCGGCCGCGGGCCGTTCGGCCACTACATCTGCACGGGGGTAAACGACGCTGTCCTGCACGGCCTGCCCAGGGACTACGCCTTGGCCGACGGAGATCTGCTGACCCTGGACCTGGCTGTCTCCAAGAACGGAATCGCCGCGGACTCGGCCATCAGCTTTATTGTGGGCGAGTCCAAGCCTGCGGAGAGCGTGGCAATGATTGAAGCAACCGAACGGGCGCTGCAGGCAGGCATTGAAGCAGCCCGGCCCGGAGCCCGCATCGGGGACCTCTCCTATGCCATCGGCTCAGTCCTCAGTGAGGCCGGCTACCCCGTCAATACCGAGTTTGGCGGCCACGGCATCGGCTCCACCATGCACCAGGAGCCGCACGTGCCGAACATGGGACGGCCCGGCCGCGGGTACAAGCTTCGCCCCGGATTGCTGCTCGCCCTTGAGCCGTGGGTCATGGCTGATACCGCCCGGCTTGTCACCGACCCCGATGGCTGGACCCTGCGCAGCGTGACCGGCTGCCGCACCGCCCATAGCGAGCACACCATTGCCATCACCGACGGCGCAGCTGAAATCCTCACCCTGCCGACGCTGGCCCCCTAGCCCGCGAGCCCGCCCGCCGAGCCCGCCCGCCGACCCCGCCGAGACTCCAGATCACCCCCATGTTGACCACAAACATGGGGGTGATCTGCCATCTCGGGGGCCCGCCCCGCCGAGACTCCCCCGCCGAGACTCCGCAGTCATAAATGAAAGGCATTCACTTAACCCCTTGCGCTCAGGAGTGACTCGCGCCATACTAAATGAACGCTATTCATTTAGTGACTGTCGTCTCACCGGAGTACATGCCACCATGATTGAAATTACCTGCCTCGAAGCCCCCACTTCCCTGGCCCGCACCGAGCCCTCCACGCGCACCCCCTTGCGCGTGGGCGTCATCCAGCACCGCTGGCACGCCGATGAAGGCGCTCTCCGCGCCGAACTCACGGAGGGCATCGAGCGCGCTGCCAAGCTGGGAGCCACTGTTGTTTTCCTGCCTGAGCTGACCCTCTCCCGCTACCCGGCGGACACCCGCCCGGAGAACAACCCGGCTGCGGGCATCCGCCCCTCGGATATCACCGAGGACCTCCTCACCGGCCCCACTTTCACGTTTGCTGCCGAAGCCGCCCGGAAGTACGGCGTCTCCGTGCACGCATCGCTGTACCAGCGGGCCGAAAATCCGGACGGCAGCGATGACGGCCTGGGCCTGAACACCGCCATCCTGGTGAACCCCGCGGGCGAACTCGTGGCCCGCACCCATAAGCTTCACATCCCCGTGACCGCCGGATACTACGAGGACAAGTTCTTCCGCAAGGGTCCGGAAGCAGAGGACGCCTATGCCGTCCATGCTCCTGCCGAGTTGGGCGGCGCCCGCTTGGGCATGCCCACCTGCTGGGACGAATGGTTCCCGGAACTCGCCCGCCTGTATTCCTTGGGCGGCGCCGAAATCCTGGTCTACCCCACAGCCATTGGCTCAGAGCCGGACCACCCCGACTTCGACACCCAGCCGCTCTGGCAGCAGGTGATCGTGGGCAACGGCATCGCCAACGGCCTGTTCATGATCGCCCCCAACCGTTACGGCAACGAGGGCACCCTGAACTTCTACGGTTCATCGTTCATCTCCGATCCCTACGGCCGCATCCTGGCCCAGGCACCCCGCGACGAATCCGCCGTCCTCGTCGCAGACCTGGATCTTGACCAGCGAAAGGACTGGCTCACACTGTTCCCCTTCCTCGCTACCCGCCGCCCGGAAACCTACGCCCGCCTGACCGAACCGGTGGACCCCAACGCCCCGCTCGGTGCAGCACAGGCACAGGCAGTGTCCGCATGAGCGCCTGGCGCATGCCGGCCGAAACGGCTCCGCAAGACCGCGTATGGATGGCTTTCCCCACCGGCGGCTACACCTTGGGTGACAGCGAAGAAGAGGCCCATGCGGCGCGCTCCACTTGGGCCGCCGTCGCCAACGCCATCCTTGAGTTCGAGCCGGTCACCATGGTGGTAGCGCCCGACGACGTCGAGACGGCCTCGCGCTACCTGGACCCTCGCGTTGAGGTACTCACCGCCGAGCTCAACGATGCCTGGATGCGGGACATCGGGCCGTCATTCGTGCTGGATTCGACCAAGAAGCTCGGAGCCGTGGACTGGATCTTCAACGGCTGGGGTGGCCAGGACTGGGCTGCGTGGGACAAAGACTCCCTGATAGCGGCAAACGTGACCGAACGTGCCGGCGCCACCCACCTCCCCTCCGGCATTGTGAATGAAGGCGGCGGAATCCAGGTTGATGGCGAAGGAACAGTGCTGGTCACCGAGACCGTGCAGCTGGATCAGGGCCGGAACCCCGGACTGACCAAAGCCGACATCGAAGAAGAGCTGGCGCGCACCATCGGCGCCACCCACGTAGTGTGGCTGCCCCGTGGCCTCACCCGCGATTCCGAGAAGTTCGGCACCCGTGGACATGTGGACATCGTGGCAGCCATCTCCAGCCCCGGCACCCTGCTGGTCCACTCCCAGCAGAACCCAGAACACCCGGATTACAAGGTTTCCCGCGAGATCATCGACTTCCTGCGCACCACCCATGACGCAGCCGGCCGGGAATGGAACATCATCGAAGTTCCCGCCCCGGAAGCCCTGACCGATGACGAGGGGTTTGTGGACTACAGCTACATCAACCACCTCGTGGTCAACGGCGGAGTCATTGCCTGCAGCTTTAACGACCCCTCGGACGAGAAAGCACTCCGCATTCTCGCCGATGCCTACCCCGGCCGCCGCGTGGTCAGTGTTGACGCACGCGAACTTTTTGCACGGGGCGGCGGCATCCACTGCATCACGCAGCAACAGCCTTCGGCCATCTAGAAAGGGCCTCCTATGAGCCAGACAATCCGCCGCAGCGGCAACAATGCCGCAACGTCGCACGACATCAGCGGCAAGGGACTGAAGACGGGGCAGTTGGGGCTCCTCGCCGTCGTCGTTCTTGGCATTTCAACCATCGCACCGGCGTATACCTTGACGGGTGCGCTGGGCCCCACGGTCAACGAAGTCGGGCTGCAACTGCCCGTGATCTTCCTGATCGGCTTCATCCCGATGATCCTGGTGTCGCTTGCGTACCGGGAACTGAACGCCGATTCCCCGGACAGCGGCACCACGTTCACCTGGGTCACCAAGGCGTTCGGCCCCTGGGTGGGCTGGATGGGCGGCTGGGGCTTGCTCGCGGCCAACATCATTGTCCTGTCCAACCTGGCTGGCGTGGCCGTGGACTTCTTCTACCTGTTCCTGGCCCAGGCCACAGGGTCACCTGAGTTGGCCGACCTCGCCTCCAACAAGCTCCTGAATGTGGCCACCTGCTTCGTATTCGTGGCGTTGGCGGTATGGATCAGTTATCGCGGCCTGCACACCACCAAGATTGTCCAGTACGGCCTGGTGGGCTTCCAGCTGCTGGTACTCGGCATTTTTGTGGCCATGGCCTTCGCTAATTGGTCCACGTCCGAGACCGCTGTTCCGTTCAGCTGGGACTGGTTCGACGTCACCAAGATTGAAACCTTCGGCCAAATCGCTGCCGGTATCTCGTTGTCGATCTTTGTCTACTGGGGCTGGGATGTCTGCCTGACCGTGAACGAGGAAACCGCCAACGGCAAGAAGACCGCCGGACTCGCAGGTACGCTCACGGCCGTCATCGTGCTGGGCATCTACCTGCTGGTCACCATCGCCACCATGATGTTCGCCGGTGTGGGCGACACGGGCATCGGCCTGAACAACGAGGAAAACCACGCCAACGTCTTTACTGCCCTCGCATCACCGGTCATGGGTCCGTTCGCGATTCTCATGTCCCTCGCGGTGCTGTCCAGTTCGGCGGCCTCCCTGCAGTCCACCTTCACCTCGCCCTCGCGCAGCCTGCTGGCCATGGCACACTACGGTGCCCTGCCAGAGCGCTTCAGCACCATGAGCAAGAAGTTCTCGACGCCGGGCTTCGCCACCGTTGCGGCCGGCGTCCTGTCCGCAGGCTTCTACGCGGTGATGCACGTGATCAGCGAGAACGTCCTGAATGACACCATCCTGGCCCTGGGCCTGATGATCTGCTTCTACTACGGGCTCACGGCGATCGCCTGCGTCTGGTACTTCCGCAACAGCGTGTTTGCCAGTGCCCGGAACTTCTTCCTGCGGCTCGTTTGCCCGCTGGTGGGTGGCGTAGGACTGTTCGTGGTGTTCGTTCAGACCGCCGTGGACAGCTGGGCTCCGGAGTTCGGCAGTGGATCCGAGATCTTCGGTGTGGGACTCGTGTTCGTCCTTGGCATCGGAATCCTGGCTCTGGGTGCCGTGGTCATGCTGGTCATGTCCCGCATCCGGCCCGGTTTCTTCCGCGGCGAGACTATCCGGAGGGATACCCCGGCTCTGGTGGTACCGGAGTAGCTGCCTCCCGAAAACCCTGGAAAGCTGCCAGTTCGCCGGAATTTTCCGGGCGAACTGGCAGCTTTCGTGGGTTCTGGCGCGCCCCTACCAGCGATGGGCGACGTCCACCACCAGGCGGGAGCCGCCGTCGGGCCCGTCCAGGGTGAAGACCCGGAACGGAAGCCGGGCGCGAACACCCAACCCAATGCTGGTGGTGCCCTCAAAGCTGCCGGCGTAGACCACCTGCCGGAAGGTCTGGTAGCCGGAGACGTTGGACAGCTCCGCTTTGGCTGCGGGCAGGTACGTGGGTTGGCTGTACTGGTTGTACGACGGCGCCGTTACCACCACTTGCAGGTCTGCGTCACCGATCACGGGGATGGGATAGCCGGTGGCATCCTGGATCACCACGGGAACATAACGCACGGAATAGCCGGCCACTTTGCCGGTCATATCGATCACCAGGCGGTCGAAACACGGCTGTTGGCCCGTGCGGACATTGGTGACGTTGGCGGAGCTCATGTCGGGGTCGGCCTTGGCCAACGACCCCCAGGCAATACCGCAGTAGGTTGCTGCCGAGGCCGGTCCCGGCGCTGCAAGACCGAGCCCGGCTGCAGCCAGGACCGCTGCCAGGCCCGCTCCAAATTTCCTCATTTTTTGTGCCCCCTTCAGGCGAAGTTGATACTTCAACAGTAGGAGGGCAGGGGCCTCTTTGGGCCGGTTGATGCCGCTTCGGCGCATAACCGTTAAAGGGACAACAAGGCGGTCACGGGAGGGCCGTCAAAGCCGCATTTTCACGGTGAGGCGGACAGTATTGAGGTCCTTCGCGCACTTGTTCGTAACCGAAGATAACGAGACCTTGGCGTGACCTAGCCTTCGCAGTCCTTGCAGAACTTGAGGCCGTTCTTTTCCAAGGCAATCTGGGAGCGGTGGCGGACCAGGAAACAGGAACCACAGGTGAATTCATCCGACTGCTCCGGGACAACAATGACGGTCAGTTCTTCACCGGAAAGATCGGCACCGGGAAGGTCGATTCCTTCAGCAGTATCATTTTCTTCGACGTCGATGACTGCAGTCTGTGCAGCGTTGCCACGTGATGCCTGAAGTGCCTCAAGAGATTCAGCGGGAGACTCTTCTTCGGTCTTGCGAGGGGCGTCGTAATCAGTAGCCATTGAGGGGTCGCTTTCGTTGCTGCATAGTGCCTCTTCCGGCACCCAGTGAAGCAGTTTAGGGCATAGTACCCGCGATCAACGAATAGTGTGCCCAACGCAACATTGTGCAGCTTTGGCAGCATTACCTAGGGCTTGGAAGGCACCTTCACAGCATGGGAGTGAATGGCCTGCGCGCTGGCTACCGTCACGCCGCTGAGGGCTGGCAGCCACGCCAGGCGGTGCTCGTCCCCGGATTCAGCTTCAGGGCAATCCTGGACATAGGCGGCCTCGATCCAGGCCCCCAAGGTGGTGCCGATACGGGTTGCCAGCGAGGCCAGTGAAGCGATCATGCGGCAACCGTATCCAGCCCTGATGTGGGGGCGGTTTCTGCCGCGTCACGGGCGTGTTAACTCCTCAGTCCTGCAGCGCCTGCTCCACGATGTACTCCGCGATGGCCATGGACGACGTAGCCCCCGGCGATGGCGCGTTGCGCACCAAAACCGTGTCCCGGCGTCGTGCGATCACAAAATCATCCACCAAGGATCCGTTACCGTTCATGGCCTGGGCCCGCACGCCACGGGTGCCGGGCAGGATGCTTGCCCCTTCCAGGGCCGGAACAAAGCGCACTGCTTCCCGGATGAATTTTTTCCGGCTCACTACGGTCTGGAATTCGCGGACCGCCGATGGCACGTTCTGTCGGGCAAAATTCCAGAAACCAGGAAAGAGCGCGTAATTGGCGATGTCCCGCACATTGACCTCATTCCAGGCGTAGGACTCCCGCCCGAACGAGATAAAGGCATTCGGGCCAAGCATCATTTCGCCGTCGATGCGTTTGGTCAGGTGGACACCAAGAAATGGATGCCTGGGGTCAGGGACAGGATAAATGAGACCCCGCACGTGATCGCGGGCTTCCTTGCCCAGCAGGTAGTACTGCCCAAAGAACGGCACGATCTTAGGAGTTGCGGGCTCGCCGGTCACCTCGGCCAAGCGGTCCGATTGGAGCCCCGCGCACGCCACCACCAGGTCATAGTGTTCCCCGCCGCCCTTGGTGGTGACCACCACCCCCTTGGCCTGCTGCTCCAAGGACACCACTTCCTGCCCCAGCCGGATGGTCCCGCCGGAGCTCCGGACGTCGTCGGCGAGCGCGTTGGTGATGGCCGTGTAGTCAACGATCGCCGTTTCCGGCGAGTGCAAGGCGGAAAGTCCGACGGCGTTCGGCTCCACCTCGCGGATCCGGCGACCGTCCAGCATCCGCGCGCCGGGGACCCCGTTGGCTTTGGCCCTGGCGAAGATGGCGTCCAGGCGCTTGGATTCCTCCGGGGTCTGGGCGATGACCAACTTGCCACAGGCCTCATAGGGAAGGTTCTTGGTGGCGCAGAATTCCTGGAGCAGCTCCACTCCCCTGCGGCAGAGCCGTGCCTTCAGTCCGCCTGGCTCGTAGTAGAGGCCTGCGTGGACCACACCCGAGTTATGCCCGGTCTGGTGTGCCGCGAGCCGGTCTTCTTTCTCGTATACGGTGACGTGGACGTCGTCGAGCGTGTTGGCGAGCTCCCTGGCCACAGCAACACCGATGATCCCCCCACCCACCACGGCACAACGCTTGATGGTCCTGGTGCGCGAAGGCTTGGGCATGGCACTCCTCGTCATTGGGGTGGGTCCGTATCAGTCACAGCATACGAAAAAGGGCGGCACACGTGGTGCCGCCCTTTTTCTGATGGAACGTGGTGCGTGGCTGACTAGGCAGTCGGCTGATCAAAACGCTGGCCGGCCGGGTTTGACGGCAGGAGAGCGAAGATGAAGAGCGCAATGCCGCCCAGGCCCGGAATAAGGCCGATCAGGACGAGCCAACCGCTGAAGTTGCCGTCGTGGAGACGCCGAACCAGCAGTGCGATGGACGGGATGAGGATCGCCAGGTAAAAGACGAACGCCAGAATAAGGCCTACAACGGAGCCCGGACCTGGAGTGGCCGTCCCGTTTGCGGAAACGGTGGCCCCGGCGCTGCCAAGTACCAGGGTGAGGATCTGCAGGACGAAGCCCACTACACCCAGAACCAGTGCCACCCACCAGTATTCGCTACGGCTGGCACGGCCGCTGAACGCGGTGTACTTCTTGAAGAAACGCTTGACGGCGGCACCGATGGGAGCGCCGTAGTAGGGTGCCCACAGCGGCGGCTCGCCGGTCTGTGCGGCGTAGGGCTGGGTCTGCTGCGGTTGTTGCGGGTAAGTGCTCATTGGTATATCCCCCGGGTTAGGTGTGAGTTGATGATGCGTCTTGCTCAGAGTGAGTCGTGCCTATCGTAATGCCCCAGAGGCGAATTAGGCAGTTCGATGGAGGAAATTAACCCGGATTTAGCTTGGTAACGGATTATGTCGGGCCGGTAGCCGCCTCTCGGGTCTTTAGCTACCCGACAGTAAAGACATCGATTTCCACCGAGCCAGGCCTTCGGCGCCCGGTTCCGAGAGTGACTACCCTGTTCAGCCAGGCCAGTTCCGGAGCGGCGGTGGAAAACCGTGGGGTGCAGCGGAAATAGATCAATGCCGGGTCTACGTCCTCACCGCTATTGAGCCTGTTCAGGTCTTCCGCCGCTCCTGAACGAAGCGCCTGGTTGTGGACGTAGACCATGGCTCCATCCTCAAGTTCCACAACGTACCTGGCGTCCAGCTCGGTCAGTCCGGCGTCGCGCTGGACCTGGTAATCGGCCCCCGCCGGCAGCACCCTTCCTTGAAGGCACGGTCCGGACACGGTTCCTCCCACGATGGGGATGACCCGCCGTTGCCCTTCCGGGGTCATCCCGATATCGAGCGCCGGGCCCACTTTGACATTGAGGGTGGCCAGGAACGTCAACGCAGGGGCTTCGGGCAAGCCGGTCACAGCGCGTAGTGCTTCCGAAGGTCCATCTTGCGGATCTTGCCGCTGGCGGTGCGTGGCATCTCCTCGACGAACACCACGGACTTGGGGATTTTGTACCGGGCCAATCGTCCTTCCAGGTGCGAGCGCAGTTGCTCCTCGCTCAGGGAACCGCCGTCCCGCAAGGTGACGATGGCCCGGGGAACTTCGCCCCATTTCTCGTCGGCAACGCCGATCACCGCAACACTGCCTACCGCGGGCAATTCGGCGATGGCACTCTCCACCTCTGCGGGGTAGATGTTCTCACCGCCGGAAATGATCATGTCCTTGATGCGGTCGGACACAAACAAGAAGCCCTCGTCGTCGCGGTAGCCCATGTCCCCCGAGCGGAACCAGAAGGAATCGGAATAGCTCTCCATGGTGGCTTCCGGCCGGTTCCAGTACTCCTTGATCACGTTGGGTCCGGAGATTTGGATCTCCCCCACCTCCCCAACGGCAACCATTCCGCCCATCGGATCGGCTATCCGCACATCGGTGAAAAAGTGCGGCAGCCCGGCTGATCCGGCTTTCTCCTTGGACCGCGATACGGGCAGCATGGTGGCTCCGGGCGCAGTTTCGGTCATGCCGTAACAGCTGGTGAAACCAATGCCGCGGGCTTCGTACGCGTCCAGCACCCGCTGCGGAACGGCCGACCCGCCGCAGGTGAGCTTGTCCAGGGACGTAAGGTCCGCCGTCGACCATCCGGGGTGGTCGCAGAGCATCTGGAAGGTGGTGGGGACGCCATTGAGGGTGGTGACGTTGTGCCGCCCCACCAGCTCCAGTACCCGGCCGGCGTCGAACTTTGCTTCAAGGACCACCGTGGCACCCTTGAGCAGCATGGGCAGCAGCCCCATATCCAGGGACGCCACGTGGAACAGCGGCGAGATCATGAGCGCTACGTCGTTACGGTTCAGGTCCATGTCCACCACCGTGTTGATGCAGTTCCAGGTGATGTTGCCGTGGGTCAGGAGCGCTCCCTTCGGCTTGCCGGTGGTACCTGAGGTGTAGAGGATCATGGCGGCGTCGTCCAGGGTGACGGTCTCCTCGAGCGGCGTTGCGGACGCGGCCGCCATCACCTCCCCATAGTGCTCGACGCCGGACGGCAGCTTCGGCGCGAATCCGTCAGTGTCGTGCTCGGGCGCCACCACAAGACGGTGGGTTACCACGGTGTCCGTCACTGACTCGGAGGCCACAACGTCCAGGGCTTCGGCGCTGACCAGGAGCCGCGCGCCGGAGTCCTGCAGTTGGAACTGCAGCTCCGGGGCGGCGAGCCGGGTGTTGAGCGGGACGAAGATGGCACCCACGAGCCCGCAGGCGAAGAAGGTTTCCACGAAGGACGGGTGGTTCTCACCGAGATAGGCCACGCGGTCTCCCTTGGCCACTCCCCTGTCCTTGAGGGCGTTGGCCAGGCGGTCGGTCCGATCGGCGAGCGTTGCGTAGCTCAGGGTTTGTTCGCCGGAAATGAGGGCCGTTGCGGTGCCGGACTTGATCCGGCGCCTGTGCAGCCAGGATCCAACTCCGTTGTTGTCCATGGTGCGATGCTCCTAACTGACCGTTGAGAGGTCGTTGTTCTTAGACTCCCGCGTCAGCAGGATGAAGACAATCGAAACCAGCGACATCACTGACAGGAACACCACCACGGGGACAATGCTCTGGCCCGCGTCCTTGTAGAGGCCGGCGACGATCCCGGGGGTGAAGCCAGCACCGATCAGGGTAGCCAACTGGTAGCCCACCGCTGCGCCGGTGTAGCGGTTGGTGGTTCCGAACTGTTCCGACACAAACGCGGCGAGGGGTCCGTAAAGGGAGGAGTGGAGGATCAGCGCCACGGTGAAAGCCAGGAAGACCAAGGCGACGTTGCCGGAGCTGAGCATCCCGAACATCGGGAACAGGTACAGGATGAAAAGCCCCAGGCCCATGACCATGACCGGACGCCTGCCGAAGCGGTCGGAGAGCCGGCCTCCCAGCAGGACGAACAGGATGGAGATGGCCGAGGCTCCGGCGAATGCGTAGAGCACACCCTGCTGCGGCGCACCCTTGGAAACTGCATAAGTGACGGAGAACGTGGGCAGCACTACCTGGAGGCCGAAGCCGGCAGCACCGGCAAACATGATCATGATCAGTGCTTTGGGACGCTTCAGTACTTCAAGCAGGGGGATCTTGCGTTTGGTGCCCTGGGCGCTTTCCTTGGCAACGGCTTCGGCGAAGATCGGGCTCTCCGAAACCCGCAACCTCACGAACATGCCCACAATGAGCAACACGAAGGACAGCAGGAACGGCACACGCCAACCCCAGGCCAGGAACGCATCTTGGGGAAGGGCAGAGAAGATGCCCATGACAACCGTGCCTAGCACTGCTCCTGTTGGGGCACCGGCATTGACGAATGAGGCGGCAAAACCGCGGCGCTTGGGATCCGAATGCTCCAAGGCCATGAGGGCAGCGCCGCCCCATTCACCTCCGACGGCGATTCCCTGGCAGACACGCAGGACCACCAGGATCACGGCACCCCAAGGACCAATGACGTTGGCTCCGGGAATGAGGCCGATCAAAGTTGAGGCGATACCCATCATCGCCATGGAGACAATCAGCATGCCCTTGCGGCCGATTCTGTCGCCGAAGTGCCCGAAGATGATGCCGCCCAGGGGACGCGCTACATAGCCGGCAGCGAACGTGGCATACGCGGCGACGACGCCGACCCACTCGTCCGTGCCTGCAAAAAACACTTTGGGGAACGCAACCGCTGCGGCCGTTGCGTAGAGCAGGAAGTCGTAGAACTCGATGGTGCTGCCCAGATAACTGGACATGATGACCGTACGCGCCTCTTTACGCTTGGCGGCCGTGCTCGGCTGGGCGAGCGCAGTGTGTCCTGACATGGCTGTTCCTTGGGAGAGGAGGGAAAGGATTTTTACTTGTAGAAACGGGCGAGGAATTCCGCGACGACGGCGGGGCGTTCCTGGCCTTCGATTTCGATGGTGGCGTTGACCTTGATTTGGGCGCCGCCTTTGACTTCGGTGACCTCGGCGATGCTGCCGTTCATACGGACTTTGGAGCCGACCTTCACCGGGGAGGTGAAGCGGACTTTGTCCAGGCCGTAGTTGACCTTGGTGGTGACCCCGGCGACGTCGAACAGTTCACCCCAGAACGGGATGATCAGGGACAGGGTGAGGAAGCCGTGTGCGATCGGAGCGCCGAAGGGACCGTCCTTGGCACGTTCGGGGTCGGTGTGGATCCACTGCTGGTCATCCGTGGCGTCGGCGAACAGGTTGATCTGCTGCTGGGTGATTTCGCGGTAATCGGTGGTGCCGAGGTCCTTGCCGGACATGGTGAGCAGGGTGTCGAAATCGACGACGAGATTAGGCATCTTTGCCTCCTGAGTAGTTGTTTGAAAAGGATTAGTTGGTGAAAGCCCCGGCGCCGGTGAGGGCGCGTCCGATGATGAGGGCGTTGATCTCGTGGGTGCCTTCATAGGAGTAGACGGCTTCGGCGTCGGCGTGGAAACGCGCGACGTCGGCCGCGAGCGTGATGCCGTTACCGCCCACCACTTCCCGGGCCAGGGCAACGGTTTGGCGCATCATCAGGGACGTCTGCATTTTGGCCAGGGCCGAGTCCTGGTCCCGGTAAATCCCCCAGCCCTGCTGTTCGGTCAACCGCACCACCAGCGACAAACTCGCGGTGATGTTGCCGAGCATCCGGGCCAGTTTCTCCTGGACCAATTGGAACGAACCCAAGGGCCGGCCGAACTGCTGGCGCTCCTTCACATACGCCAGCGCCGCTTCGAATGCGCCGGCTTGGATACCGGTGGCGATCCAGGCAACGTCGGAGCGCATCGCCCGCAGCATCGCGGCGACGTCCTTGAAGGAGTTCACATTGTGCAGGCGCATGGCGTCGGGAACCCGGACATTGTCCAGGGTGATGTGGGCGTTCTGCATCATCCGCAGTGAGGTCTTTCCCTGGATTTTCTCCAAGGACACCCCGGCGGCGGTTCGGTCCACGAGGAACGCTTTGACCTGGCCGTCCGCAACGTCCCGGGCGAACACACACAGCACATCCGCAGTGGAGGCTCCCCCGATCCACCGCTTGGCACCATCCAGGACCCAGGTTCCGCCGTCGGAGTCTGTCCCGGCGCCGGGTTGGTAGCGCGCTGTGGTGGCGAGGCCGCCGGCGATGTCCGAGCCGTGCTCGGGTTCGGTCAGGGAGAAGACACCTTTGAGGGAGAAGTCGATGACCCGGGGCATCCACTCCTTCTGCTGTTCCTCGGAAGCACCAACCCGGATAGCGGTCCGGAACAACCCGGCCTGCGCGGTGTACCAAGTAGCCAGGGACGCGTCAGTGCGGGCGAGTTCGAAGATCCGGAAGCCGTGGAAGATCCCCCGCGCCGGGGCATCGACAGTGAGATCAGCCGGTTCCATGAGGTCCAGGTCGATCAACGGCCGGGCCAGTTGCTCCGGGAATTCGCCGCGTTCCCAGTACTCGGCCAGCAACGGCTTCGCCTCGGTGGTCAGGAAACTCCGCAACCGGCCCAACACCTGACGTTCCTCGGTGGTGAGCAACGCTTCAGCGTCGTACCAGTCCGCCACAGAATACAGCCGCTGATCCGTCCCTGGTGCAGTGGTTGTGGTGGTCATTTCAGCCCCCGAGCCCGAGAAGGCGGACGGCGTTGTCCTTGAGGATCTTCGTGCGGACCTCGTCCTTCAACGGCAGGTCAGCGAAAGCACCCAACCATTTCTGCGGCGTGATCAGCGGGAAGTCCGTGCCGAACAGCACCTTGTCCTGCAGCACCGAATTCGAGGCCTTCACCAGCGATTCCGGGAAGTACTTCGGCGACCAACCGGACAAATCAATGAACACGTTGGACTTGTGCGTCGCGATCGAGTTCGCCTCGTCCTGCCACGGCACCGAGGGGTGGGCCATAATGATCTGCAACCCCGGGAAATCCGCTGCCACAGCATCGAGCAGCAACGGGTTGGAGTACGCCAACTTGATCCCGTACCCGCCCGGAAGGCCGGCGCCCATGCCGTTCTGGCCAGTGTGGAAGATACACGGCAGGCCCAACTCCTGCAGGGCCTCCCAAAGTGGGTAGAACGCCTCGTTGGACGGGTCAAAACCCTGCAGTGAGGGATGGAACTTAAACCCGCGGGCACCGAGCTCAACGGCTTGGTGTTTTGCCCCGGCGATCGAGTCTTCGCCTCTCCGCGGGTCAACACTGCCGAACGGAATCAGCACATCATTGTTCCGCGCAGCCCCGGCAATGAGCTCCGGGATGCTGTTGGGTTCGTGCTTGAGCTGCGTTCGGGCATCGACGGTAAAGACGACGGCGGCCATGTTCAGTTCGCGGTAGAGCTCAGCGATCCGGTCCAGCGACGGTGTCCGGTCCTCGGACTTGAAGTACTTCGCCGAGGCCTCCGTCAACGCCGCCGGCAGGGACCCATGCCCGCAACTGTCCACTTCCAGGTGGACGTGCATGTCGATCGCATCGAGCCCCGAAACGTCGATGCCCAATTCGTAACGCTCAGCCATGATCAGCGCGCCTGAACCGGCTCGGGCTGGAGTTCCGCGGGCAGCGGCAGGAATTCCTCACCGAAACTCTGCAAAGCCTCCGGGCCAAACAGTGAGCCTGCGTTCTCCTGCAGCGCTGCGTAGCTCCAGCCACCCTCACGGTACTCGGTGCTCGCCGGCGTCGGGTGCGTCCACACCTGCAGCCGGTCGCCTCCGGCGCCAATCGCCTGGCCGGTAATTCCGGCAGCCGCATCAGAGGCGAGGAAGGCAATCAGTCCTGCGACGTCGTCGGCCGTTCCGAACCCAAGATCATGGCGGAAGAAAGACGGCATCGCCTCACCACGCTCCTCCGCTTCGACGGCCTTCTGGAAATACGGGACCGTCTTGGTCATCGCCGTAGCGGCCACGGGGATCACGGCGTTCACCGTCACTGCGGCTTTCTTCATCTCCAACGCCCAGGTACGGACCATCCCAACGATCCCGGCCTTCGCCGCAGCGTAGTTGCCCTGCCCGAAGTTGCCGCGCTGGCCGGTGGGCGAACCGATGGTGATGATCCGGCCCGCGATGTTGTTTTCCTTGAAGTACGCGAACGCCTCACGGACACACGTGAACGTGCCCTTCAGGTGGACGTTGATGACGAGGTCGAAATCCTCGTCCGTCATTTTTAACAGGCTCTTATCCCGCAGGATCCCGGCGTTCGTCACCAGGATGTCCAGGCGGCCGAAAGCCTCCACAGCGCCGGCCACCAATGCCTTGGCGGCATCCGTGGACCCTACCGGAACTACCACGGCGGCGGCCCGGCCGCCGTCGGCCTCAATCTGCGCGACTGCAGCAGCAGCGGTTTCGGTGTTCACGTCATTAATCACGACGGCGGCCCCCTGGCGGGCGAGTTCCCTCGCGTAAGCGAGTCCAAGACCCTGTCCACTCCCGGTGACGATTGCAACCTTGCCGTTCAAGCTCATGGCGTGCTCCTTCGCATGCAGTAACCGGCTGAAGCCGGTGGGGCCGATCCCACTGCGGCGTGAGATCCTTGTCATGATCAATGAGAATACGGATCATTGAAAAAGTCAACGATTGTTTTTCATTACTATTGGAGTTGCCATGGGACCGCAGAGTACCGAAGTGGAAATCCCGCGCCTGGCCGCGGCCAAAATCGGCAACGACGTGGGCCTGCTCCTGGCCAAACTGCATGCCACCGGCTCACTCCTGAACAACAAGGCGCTGGCTGACTACGGGTTGCGTGAGCGGTCCTTTTCCGTGCTGACCCTCGCCTGCAGTGGTCTGGAGCCCACCCAGCGTGAACTGGCCGATTTCCTCAGCCTGGACCCAAGCCAGGTGGTCAGCCTCGTGGACGACCTCGAACACCGCGGCCTGGTCAAACGCGCCCAGGGCAAGCAGGACCGGCGAGCCAAGATCATCGTCTCCACCGCCGAGGGCCGGCGGATCCACACCAAAGCGCGGGCCGGGCTCGAGGCCTGCGAGCAGACCCAGTTGGCGGCGCTGACGGATGAAGAAAATGTGCAGCTGCGCGCGCTCCTCAAGAAGGCGCTGTGGGGCTAGGGATCACGGTTCTCCACCCACCCATGGACATTTGCACAGCCGTTTGATGTGCTGGGAGGCATCTGTCCATACCGGTGCGTGGCCAGGTATGTCAGGATCAGGGATCATGGACTTCCCTCTCTTTCACGATCCCTTGCAGGGCGCCGTCACCGTTGACGCACCCGCCCGCGATCCCCAAATCCGCCGCCAAGCCCGAGCCACCCAGCGTTCCACCCGACCCGCAACCCATCGGCGGGAACAGCAAGCGGGAAGCATCAGGCAGCGTGAAGTAGCCAAGGTGGCTGACGACCTCCGGGCCTTGATGAAAAGGTCAGTGGCCAACGGCTGATTTCCAAGCCAAAAAGGAGACGCTGGCAGCATAGATCCGGCCTGAAGGGGTATAGATAGGGGAAACCCTGCACAAACTATGCCGATCCTGCCTGCCGGAGGTGTGTTGTGAGCTGGAAAACTTCCAAGCGTTGGGCGGAGCCGGAGAACTCCCCCGAGACGGCCATCGTGGATGTACTCATCCCCACCTGCGACCGCCCTGCGGAGGCAGCTGTGACTTTGGCCGGTTTGGCGGCTCAATCCGAACCGACATTCAGGGTGGTGATGAGCGACCAGTCGAACGGCACCCCAGACTGGGAACATCCGGCCGTTGCCGCCATGATCAGGCTGCTTGAAGCTCAGGGGCGGCAGGTCGAACTGTTCCGCCACCTCCCGCGGCAGGGCCTGGCCGAACACCGGCAATTCCTTTTGGATCAGTCCAATGCCAGGCAGTGCCTCTTTCTTGATGATGACATTTGGCTGGAACCAGGAGCCTTGGAGCGTTTAAGCCATGCCTTGGACATGTTGGGCTGCGGCTTTGTGGGCATGGCACCCCAGGGATTGTCCTACCTTGGGGACAGGAGGCCGGAGGAAACCGCAACCTTTGAACGCTGGCATGGGCCGGTCACGCCCGAACGCATCCGTCCGGGCACCCCTGCTTTTGACCGATGGCCACTCCACAATGCCGCAAACCTGAGCCACCTCAGCGCCGAGGTCCCCTTGCCGCCGGAAGGTTGGGTGCCATACCGTGTGGCGTGGCTTGGCGGGTGCATTCTCTACAACCGGCAGGCCTTGATCGATTCCGGTGGTTTCGCTTTTTGGCCAACCCGTCCCTCCAATCACGCCGGCGAGGATGTGGTGGCACAGTGGCAGGTCATGGAAAGGTTCGGAGGCGCAGGAATCCTGCCTTCCGGGGCCGTCCATCTCGAATCACCAACCACGGTTATTGACCGACACGTCGAGGCCTACGAAGCGGTGCTGGGCGTCAAGCACCACGGCTGATCCCCGCCTTTCACTTCCGGCCGTCAGCTAGTATCCACACCATGGGCATCCGCATCGGCACCTCGGGCTGGAGCTACGATCACTGGGAGAACGTGCTCTATCCCCCGGCCCTGCCTGCATCCAAGCGCCTGGACCACTACACGGCGCGATTCAGCACCGTGGAGCTGAATGCGAGTTTTTACCGTTGGCCCCGGGACACGACGTTCGCCGGCTGGCGGGAACGTCTTCCGGCCGGTTTTGCGATGTCGGTGAAGGCACCCCGCGGACTCACGCATGCGAAGAAGCTCTACAGCCCCGAGGTCTGGGTGGAAAGGATAACCCGCTGCTGGCATGAGCTCGGAGACAAGAGGGCTGTTCTGCTGGTGCAGCTCCCGCCCGGTTTCGCACGTGACGATGCAAGGCTCGACTACTTCCTGGCAGCCCTGCCCCCTTGGGTCCGTGTCGCCGTCGAGTTCCGGCACGACACTTGGGACCACCCGGAGGTGTACGCGCTGCTTGAGCGGCACGGGGCCGCCTACTGCATCATGAGTGGCGCCAATCTGCCCTGCATCCTCCGCGCCACGCCACCGTTCGTGTACCTGCGGATGCACGGTCCGGACCATCAGCACCTGTACGCCGGCTCCTACTCCGATGCGGATCTTCGGTGGTGGGCGGACCGCATCCGGGAGTGGGACGGCTCCGGCAAGGACGTGTACGTCTATTTCAACAACGACGGCGGCGGTAACGCCGTGCGGAATGCTGACACTTTACGGTGGCTGCTGGGAGTCAACTGATGTCCCGCCCCCCCCCGGGCAGGGCCTGTTGGCCCCGGGGGGCTAGTGGTCAGCCCAAGCGTCCGCGCACGATTTCACTGACCGTTTTGCCGTCAAAGCGCCCCGCGACCTTTGCTGTAACGGGCTTCATGACCGCTCCAATGGAACGCATGGAAAGCTCTTGCCCATCGGCCTTCAGCGCAGCGACGGCTTCATCCACAATGGCTTCCACTTCTTCGCGCGTCAGCGCCTTCGGGAGGTAAGCCTCGATGATCTCCGCTTCGGCCACCTCAGCCGCTGCCCGGTCGGACTCCCCGGCTTCGGTATAGATACGGGCCGTGTCGCGACGCTTGGTAGCCTCCTTCTGCAGCAGCGAGGTGACCTGTGCGTCGTCGAGCTCTACCGGCGTTTTACCTGATTTTTCACGGGTGGTGATCTCGCCCAGCACGTTGCGTACCGTGGTCAGGGCAACTTTGTTGCCCGCTTTCATGTGGTCAACTACGTCGGCTTTCAGGCGTTCTTTGAGCGTCACGATGTTTCTCCTTGTGTGGGGTTCCTCCTGCTATCTTCCCAGCTCGGCCGCGCGTCCGGGATTGGACACCGGAGCGGGGCCTCCAAGACACACCTTTACTCCCCGGCGCCCCTCGGGCGGAGTGCTTGGACGGCCTTGTTACCGCCGCCAAAATCATGCTTGCGAACAGGATAATAAGCATGCTTAGCTTATTGGGTCGCTGGAAAATGGGGCTTCCCGGGAAGCCAGCTGACCCGCCCATCGCACCAAAGAGCCATGGCCCTTAGGAGGGACTCCCATGCCACTTTCAGAAAGGGAGCGCAAAGCCCTGGAACAGCTTGAGCGCGAGCTCTTCATCCAAGACCCCGAGCTGGCCCGGCAATTGGAATCAGGTGTCCCCGTTCGCGGTCCGGTTCAACCCCGCATCCGGGATGTCATGGCCGCCGCCGTCGGAGTCATGGTGATCCTGCTGGCCATTCCGTTTAACATATTTCCGCTGGCCCTGGCCGGCGTCCTCTTGACAGTCCACGCACTGTTGGCCCATCGCAGCTACAAAAACGAAGCTTCGTCAAGACTCCGGTGAAACCGCCGGGCCTGGTGAATCCTGTTCCGGCGGCTCCTTCTCAACTGGTCCGCTGACCACAACCTGCGCGGGACTGTGGAGGAGGTACCCATTGAGCCAGGAGAACAAGGCGCGGATCTTCTGTTGCAGTCCGGACAACAAGGCCAAGTGCACCAAGAGCCAGGACAGGAAGGCAAGGATGCCTTGCAACTGAAGGCGCTTGCGGCCCAACTCTGCCACTGCGGCGCCGCGGCCAACCATCGCCATATAACCTTTGTCCACGTAGCGGAATGGAGTCCGCCCCTCCCCGCCGAGGTCCGCGAGGATGTTCTTGGCCGCCCATTTCCCAGCCTGTTGAGCTACGGAACCCAGCTGGGGCAGCTTTGCCCCCGTGGAATCCGTGATGTTTGCTGCATCGCCAATGACATAGACGCCGTCCACGTCAGGAGCAGTCAGGTCAGGAAGGACGTCAACGCGGCCCCCTCTCCCCTGGGCAAGGCCGGAGCCGGCAATGAGGTCGCCCGCTTTGAGGCCCCCGGCCCACACCACAATTTGTCCAGGCACGGAACTGCCGTCCGCCAAAGTCACCCCGTCCGGCCGGACCTCGGTAACGCCCACTCCCATATGAAGTTGGACGCCCACCTTCTTCAAATGATCGGTGGCATAGCTCTGGGACTTGGCGGAGAACATATTCAGGACGCTGGGAACCATGTCCACCAAATGCACCCGGCACCGTGCCGCGAGCTCGGGCGAGAAATATTTGCTCACCACGTATTTGACGTTTTCCGCCATCGCTCCTGCGGTCTCCACACCGGTGGGTCCGCCTCCCACCACCACAACATCCACCGAACCGTCAGGGTTTCTGTCGGCTTGGTCCAGAAGCCTGGTGAGGCCGGTGCCAAGTCGTGTGGCGTCAGTGACGGAGTACAGCGGGAACGCCAGCTCTTCGGCACCTGGAGTATTGAAGAAGTTCGGAACCGCCCCTACTGCGATCACCAGAGTATCTGCGCGCATGGTCCGGCCATCCGAGGTGGTGACCAGCCGCTCTGCCGCACTGACAGACTCGACCTTGGCTGTCAGGACTTTGACCGTTTTGTAGCGGCGGAAAACCGAACGCAGCGGGCGGGCAATGGCGGAGACACCTATTTGGGACGTCGCCACTTGGTACAGGAGCGGCTGGAACTGGTGGTAATTGTTCGAATCGATCAGCAGGACCCGCACGCCTTTGCGCCCCAGTTCCTTGGCTGCGGCTACGCCCGCAAATCCGGCACCGACAATGATGACTTGGTATGAGTCCTCCATGCGAGCAACTTACTTCACTCCCCGTCCGGGCAAAAGGGGTTGTGGCTTACGCTCATGCGTTTACCATCTGGCCCGGTGGGTACGCAGTGGGTAGTGTTCTGCATTCGGCAACGCACGCGGAGGAGTGATCTTTGTGAATGAGGACGGGCTGACGGAGGCAGTGCAGGAGGCCGGTGCCGTAGAGCTGCTGTTGATCCGGCACGGTGAGAGCGAAGGCAACGTCGCTGCCACGGAGGCACGCCTGGCCGGGGCGGAAGTTATCCAGGTTCCGGCCCGGGATGCCGACGTGAACTTGTCCGGCACGGGCCAGGAGCAGGCGAAAGCACTGGGAACGGCATTGGCACGGATCGCAGAAGAGTTCCGCCCGGACGCCGTAGTGTCCTCCCCTTATGCCCGTGCCAGACAGACAGCGGAAATCGCCGTTGAGGCGGCCGGCTGGCCGATAAAAATCCGCAGCGACGAACGCCTCAGGGACAGGGAACTGGGGATCTTGGACCGACTGACACGCTTGGGCGTTGAAAGGCGGTACCCGGATGAAGCCGAGCGGCGTCTTTGGCTCGGCAAACTCTACTACCGGCCGCCTGGTGGTGAGTCCTGGGCCGATGTTGCCCTCCGCCTGCGGTCAGTCCTGGACGAGCTCAACACCCTCGGCAGGGGGCACCGGGTGATGCTGGTCTGCCACGATGCCGTCATCCTGCTGGTCCGCTATGTGCTGGAAGGGATGTCCGAGGACCAAATACTGGACCTTGCTGCGAGCACGTCGGTGCTGAATGCGTCCATTACCCGTTATGTACGGCCCACGGGCGCCGGCCCATGGGAACTGGAGAGCTTCAATGTGGCCGACCATCTGAGCGAGCAGGGAGTGGCCGTGACCGAACATGCAGGAGACGCCAGTGTCCACCCGCAGTGATTCGAGCGCTCCGGTTCTGGTGACGCCCTCCCTTCTCCGGGACTGGCCTTTGCCGGCACCGGGCGAGGACAAATACTCGCGCGGAGCCGTTCTGGTCATCGGAGGGGCCCGGACCACTCCCGGCGCGGCGCTGCTGGCCGGCACCGCAGCGCTCCGTGCCGGAGCCGGGAAAATAACCCTGGCAGTTGCCGAGTCCGTCGCCGCTCAACTCGGCGTGGCACTGCCTGAATGCGGCGCCATAGGCTTGCCGGAAAACACCAATGGCTCCGTGACCGGCGACGGCCTGGACCGTGTTGCCCGCAACCTGGAGAAAGCGGATGCCGTCCTGATCGGGCCGGGCCTGGACGACGTCGACCTCGCTGAGGCACTGCTGCGGGCGTTGCTGGAGCGGGAGCAATCCGACGGCGGTGCCGGCGCCGCGGGAGGTCCCGCCGTCGTGCTTGATGCTTTTGCCCTCGGAGTACTGGTGAACATCGAGGAAGAGCTCGAACCGTGGCGGGGACGGTTGATCCTGACCCCCAATCCAACCGAAACAGGAATCCTGCTTGGCCGTGACGTGGAGGACCTCGAACGCGATGTTGCCGCTGTGGCTGATCGCTTCGATGCCGTGGTGAGCTGCCAGGGCGTGATTGCCGGGCCATCGGGCGGCGGCAGCGGGAACCTCTGGAAGATCACCACCGGGTACGGCGGGCTGGGAACGTCCGGCAGCGGGGACGTTCTCACAGGCGGCGTCGCCGGGCTGCGGGCGCGGGGAACCAGCGATGCGCAGGCAGCCTGCTGGGGCACCCACCTCCACGCCGCGGCAGCGGACCGCTTGGCCAGCAAGCTCGGCCCCTTGGGATTCCTGGCACGCGAACTGGCCGATGAACTGCCGGCGCTGATGCTGGAACTCAACACCTGAAACCGGCACAGGCACCTAGGCGGGCTTCAGCAAGCCATGCTCGACGACAGCGGAACGGGACAGCGTTTTGTAGCCCTCCTGCTCGAACAGGACTGTGATGACATCATCCTCGTGGCGCATCACCAGGCCCGGCCCCCATTCCTTGTGCACCACAGTGGACTGGAGGGGAAACGGCTCAACTGCGTTGGATGCAGGCGCTTGCTGCGTTTGGTCCGGAGCGTTTTGGTGTTGCGCGTCGGCGCATGAGTCGCAGTTTCCGCAGGGCTCCGGCATGTCCTCACCGAAATAGCCGAGCAGGAACTGACGGCGGCAACTGTCCGTCTCCGCATAGGCGCGCATCATGGTCAGCCGCGACTGTTCCACGCGCTGCCGGGCCTCGGCGCGTTCGACGGCGCGCCGCACCAGGGTGGACAACCTGGCTTTTGAATCAAGCCGCGTTCCGCGCTTGCCCGTGCTGACGGCGCCCGCTTCTTCCAGCTGGTTGACCAGTGCGGTAATCCTCCGGGCGGGGAGGCCCGTGAGCTCCGTCAACGCAGTCTTCGGAGCAGGAGCACCGGCATTCTTGACGACTTTCAACACGGACATCAGCGCGTCAGCGTCCGGGGCATGGGTGCTGAAGAACTTGCGCAGCCCCAGGTCCTCGGCACGGTAGTGCAAGATCGCTTCCGCTGGTTCGCCGTCGCGGCCGGCCCGGCCGATCTCCTGGTAGTAGGAGTCCAATGACTCGGGAATGTCGGCATGCACCACGAACCGCACATTGGGTTTATCGATCCCCATGCCGAACGCCGTAGTGGCAACCACTACGTCCAGCTGGTCATCCATGAATGCCTCATGGATGGCCTCCCGGTCCTTGTCCGACCTGCCTGCGTGATACGCCTCCGCACGGAGCCCGGCATCGGCCAGTTTGGCCGCGTACTTTTCGCTGTCCTTGCGGGTGGCAACATACAGCAGCCCCACACCCTGGGCCTTGGCCAGTGAGGCTACGTGTTCCAGCACGGCTTTTCGCTTGGCTTTGTCTTCCTGGTGCCGGACCACATCGAGGCTGATGTTCGGCCGGTCGAAGCCGCGGATCAGCACCAGCGGCTCTTTCATGCCGAGCCGTTCCACAATCTCATCGCGCACCGGCGGGGAGGCGGTGGCCGTCAACGCAACCACCGGAGGATTGCCCAGCTGCTCACGGACTGTGCCCAAGCCGAGGTAGTCGGGGCGGAAGTCATGGCCCCAGGAGGAGACACAGTGCGCCTCATCCACCACGAACATAGTGATATCGAGGCCGGCGATCCGGTCTACGGTGGCCTGCTTGGCCAGTTGCTCCGGGGCGAGGAAAAGGAACACGGCCTTGCCGGATTCGGCCGCCTCCCAAGCCGCTTCCACCTCCGAATCGCTGCGGGAAGAGTTGATCGCAACAGCCGCATGGGCGCCCAGGTCCTCGGTGAGCCCGTCAAGCTGGTCTTCCTGCAAGGCAATGAGAGGTGAAACTACGACGGCGGGGCGTCCCGTTTGATGGAAAAGGTGCAGGGCCGCCACCTGATAGGTGGCGGATTTGCCGTATCCGGTGGGCATGACGGCCAGGACGTCACGGCCCTCGACAAGGGCGCTCATGCCTGCGAGTTGGCCATCGCGCAATGCAGGGAGGGAAAAAGAAGACGCCGCGAGGGCGCTCAGGGCAAGGTCATCAGACATTCGTAGGGTGGCTCCGCATAGAGATTCCTGCGGCCACTTGCATCAGCCGTGATGACCAGCCTATCTGAGGCGGGGACCCGCCGTCGTGCGCTTCCTGACCGCTGTGGATAACCTCCTATTGCCCGCTGCCTAGTGGCGAACCTGGTACTTCAGGTGGGTCACCCGGGCGCCCGGAACCACTACGGGGTCCTCAAGCAAGAGCTCGCCGCCACGTTCTCCGAACAGCCGGATACCGTTTCCGAGCAGCACCGGAACCAGGTCCACTCGGACCTCATCCACCACTCCGCGCCTCAAGCACTGTTGAAAGACGTCGGCACCGGCAACCCCGATCTCCCCTCCAGCTGCGAGTCCGGCAGCACGTTCCAAGGCCGTTTCCAGGTCACCGGCAAACTCGAAGGGCACGGGCAACCCGTCCCTTCTGGCCGGCGGCCAATCCCCCGGCGGTTCGCTGTGCGTAAGCACCACGGTGGGTGATTCGTTGGGTGGGTGCCCTCCCCAGCCTTTGGTGATGTCGAACAGCCTCCGGCCCGAGATAAACGCTCCCTCGCGTGGAAGCGAGTTCCAGTAGGCTGCATCGGCCTCGCTGAGATGGAACGGTACGGGGTGGCCCGGCATCCAGGTTTCGACCTCCCCTGCCTCGTACCAGTCAAACAAGGGGCCCACATTGTCATCATCGCTGGCAATGAAGCCGTCCAGCGACATCGAGAACTGGGCCGAGACCCGGCGATTCCTGTACATCCCTTCAGTCTGTTGGGCGCGCGCGGCTTGTCAAGGTGAGAACGTCAACCGTGCTCAAAGAACGACGGCGGACGCTTCCGCCCGCTGTTGCGCCGCCGTCGTTCTTTCCAGCTTTAAGTGCAGCCTTAGATGGGATTCCCGAACTCGCGGATGGTGATTCCGGTGAAGTTGGCCGGACCGCCGTCAGCATAGAGTGAGATACCCGTATCCCCGGCAGCAAAGTGCACCTGCTGGGACACCACCGAGTGCCCGGAATTTACAAACACCTCAACACTTTGGGTGTCTACGAAAATCCGCAGATGGACGGATCCGGCGTTGGCGTCGATGGGCGCGGCGGCGCGGGTGTAAGGGGCCAGCGCGTAGCCGCTTTGGTCCGACGGTGCGCGATCGACGTACAGCTCGTCGCCGTATTTGCCGATGTTCGTGTGGCGGCTGCCATCGGACGAGCGGCCCACTGACACTCCAACGTTCGCTGCCGTGTCCCATGAGATATCGAGCTCCAGCTCATACGCCCGCCCGCTCCACGGCAGCACAAAGCTGCCGTTTACCGTGCGGTCCGGAAGGGTGGTGCTGGACGTGGCATAGTTCGCAAGGGCAGGAACAGGGGTGCTGAGCAAGGTGTACCAGCCGCCCGGCTGGCGCTCAAGCCTGAGCTCGCGCGTGATGGAATTCTGTCCGTTGTAACCATCGGATGCATCCGTGGGCACGTTGCGGGCTGCGTATTTCCAGTTGTTCATCCACGCGGTGGCAAGGCGCTTTGTCTCAGGTGCTTCCACAGCCGGCCAGGTCACGGCGGCATACCAGTCCCATCCCCAGTCAAGCCATTGCGGTGTGAGGTTGTCCGCGATGAACGCTGTGCCGTTCCATGAACCTGTCCAGTAAGCAAAGGTCATGGGCAAACCGATGCTATAGGCGTCCATGCTTGCGCCGAACACCCAATGCCGGGTTCCGTCTCCTGCGGTCATCTCGAACAGATCCGGGCATTCGATGCCGCCGAGGGCGTGGTTGGGGTAGTCGAAGTTGGATTTCCATTGCCAATCGCGCAGGTTGGGCGAGGTGTAGAAGGCAGCGTAGCGTGCCCTGCCGATGACACAAACCCACTCGCTGCGCGTCGCATCCCAGTGAACCTTGGGGTCACGGAACCATTCTGCGTTCTCCACCTCGGCGGGGGTGGTGGCCGTCCGTCCATCAGTGTTCACAATGACCGCGTCAGGCAATGCGGTGAAGGTATAGCCGCCATCCGTGGACCAGTAAAGGTATTGTTCCTGGAACTTTCGGATGCCGTCCGTGGGTTGGGTGGCGAGCGCGATCACTGCGCCGGCACCGAAGCCGGCGGTGTTTGCGGTGTCCACTACTGCCGATCCCGACCACACGGGGAAATCCGGTTGCAGTGGCATCACCGCTCCATGGTGGGTGTAGGACACTGCGTCGCTGGTAGTCGCGTGGTCCCATCCGCCGGGTCCGTTGTTCTGGCCGGAGTGGAGGTAGTAGAGCTGGTAGGCGCCATTGGTGTGAACGGGACGCTGCGGATCGCACAGCCAGCCAGAGGGCGGAGTCATGTGATAAATCGCCCGGAGGGATGTCCGGGCGTGGGCAGCCACGGGGATGGCGCTGCTCATGAACAGTGCCAGGGCACCAACTCCTGCACCTTGAAGCGCAGTGCGGCGAGAGATGTCATACGTCATTGATTCGTTTCCTCTCAGTGTTTGGCGGGCGCGACGGCACGCCAAACGTCATGGTGATGAGTGTGCAGGGCCGTCGGGAAAGGTCCCGGGCAGCCTGGAACTGCACGTCGGATGGAGAGCTGGATCGGTACTCATTGCCGGGTCCGGACGGCTCAGCATCGAGCGGTCCGGTAAGTCATCGGCTACGCAGGACATTAGTGGCGGACGATTCTCCGGTCAAGCGTTTTAGCACCCTAAACTTGCTCGAAAATAAAAATTGCTAAAACGCTTGATCGCAGAAGACTTCCGGGCTAACTTACGAATGGTCAAACGCTTTAGCAGAACGGACATCAACGCAGATGAAACGCCCAGTCTTCTTCCAACCCGCCGACGGATGGGTTGGGGACCTTATCCCCTACGAGAAGGACGGGGAGTTCTGGCTCTTCTATCTTCACGAAGACCGCTCAGACCCAAAGCCCGGAACGTCCTGGAACCTCGTCACCACCAAGGACCTCACACAGTTTGAGAACCATGGCGTCTCACTGCACCATGGCAGCGAAACCGACATGGACTTCAACGCCTACACCGGCAGCGTGGTGGCGGACGCATCCGGCGTCCACCACCTCTTCTACACCGGTCAGAACCCCCGGAACCTCGGGGCCGACGGCGCTCCGCTCCAGTTGGTCATGCACGCCACCAGTACCGATGGCATGCGGACCTGGCAAAAGCATCCTGAACTGACTTTCGGCGCTCCGGACGGCTACGAGTCCGGTGACTGGCGCGATCCCTTCGTGTTCCGGGATGACGACAAGAAGCAGTGGAGGATGCTGCTGGCAGCCCGCCACTCCACCGGCCCGGAACGCCGCCGCGGCGTGATAGCCCAGTGCGTGTCCACTGACCTGATGACCTGGCAGTACACCGATCCGTTCTGGGATCCACGCCGGTACATCACCCATGAATGCCCGGATGTCTTCGTCTGGGGTGACTGGTGGTACATGGTGTACTCCGAGTTCTCGGAATCGTTCACCACCCGCTACCGCATGGCCAAGAGTCCCGACGGCCCGTGGACTGTGCCGCACCTGGACAGCGTGGACGGCCGCGCCTTTTACGCCTCAAAGTCCGCCGAGCGCGATGGCCGCCGGTTCTTCTTTGGCTGGATCGCCACCAAGGAAAACAACACCGATCATGGGCCGTGGCAGTGGGCCGGCACCATGTCCGTGCTGGAAGCCCGCCAAAACCCGGACGGAACCTTGGGATTCTGCTTCGCGGATGAACTGGTGGAGAGCTTCTGGGATGACGTCCCGGTCTCCCTGACAAGTGCGGTGCCCACCCGGCTCGATGTGCCTGACGGGTACACGGCGCTGGTGTCCGAGGAGGAGCTTCCGGAACAGTTTTACGCCAAGGTGGTGCTGGACATCGCTTCGAACACCACCGAGTGCGGGTTGCTGCTCCGCTCAACCCACGACGGCGACCATTCCTACGTGCTACGCCTGGAACCCAAGCGCGGCCGGCTCGTCTTCGACCGCTGGCCCCGCGCCGTCACCGGCGATGCCCAATGGCAGGTCTCAGGCGATGTCCCGTTCGACGTCGAACTTGAGCGGCCCTGCGACCTCACCCCGGGCGCGCACACCCTTGAAGTGATCGTCGACGGCGACACTTGCGTCGCCGTCGTCGACCGTCAAGTGGCGCTCAGCGCCAGGATGTACGACCTCACTACCGGCAGGATCGGCGTCTTTACCGGCGAGGGAACCGTCACCGTTACCGAACTTGAGATACGACAGCGCACCGACAACTGAATATCCCGCACCCACCCAACCTCTGTTCCAATCAAGGGAGATTGCCGCAATGAAGAAACTACTCCGTGCTGCCGCCATCGCAGCCGCCGCCGCTCTGGCCTTGACAGCCTGTGGCGGCGGAGGAGCTGCTACAGACCCCTCCAACGTCAGCCCCACCGGGGAGATCAAGCCCCGCGAAATCTCGTGGCTCCTGTCCAGACCGGCCGACGGCGCCGTCATCAACATCATGAAGAAGCTCGCCGACGACTACGCCAAGGAACACCCGGGGTTTGCACTGAACCTCATCAC
Organism: Arthrobacter sp. R3-55; assembly: GCF_054161505.1. NCBI lineage: Bacteria > Bacillati > Actinomycetota > Actinomycetes > Micrococcales > Micrococcaceae > Arthrobacter > Arthrobacter sp. R3-55. Next base: position 3,771,464 of record NZ_CP096423.1, read on the forward strand.
CACCCCGGACCGGCCCTCCTACATCCAGAAGCTCGAAACCCTGGCTGCGGCCAACAAGCTCCCCGAGTTGTTTGACACCGATGCCACTCCGTTCGCCCAGCAGCTGGCCAAGCAGGGCAAGATGGTGGAGGCCGACAAGCTGCTGAAGTCGCTGGACCTCTACGACGACTACCGGCCCGGAGCCCTGGACTATCAGCGCTTCGATGACGGATCCCTCTACATGATCCCGTTCCAGTTCGAGCTGGAATTCATCTGGTATAACAAGGCCCTGCTCCAAAAAGCGGGCGTGGCCGTCCCGCAGTCCTTGGACGACATCCCGGCGATGTGCACGGCCCTTCGCAACGCAGGAATCACGCCGATCGCCATCGACGGGCAGGACCAGTGGCCGCTGGAACGCTACGTCGCGTACCAGCCGTTCCGGGCTGCAGGGCCGGACTTCGTCCAGAAACTGAAGAAGGGTGAAGCTGCCTTCAGCGATCCCGCCGGCCAGAAGACCGTTCAATGGATGGCCGAGCTAGGGAAGGCCAAGTGCTTCCAGGAAGGCTTCTCCGCCCAGGGCTACTCGGACGCGCAGAACCAGTTCACCTCCGGCCAAGCCGCGATGTACAACATCGGCACGTGGGAACTTCCCAGCCTCGCCACCGACAAACTCAACCCTGACGTCCGGGACGACATCGACTTCTTCACCCTTCCCACAACGTCGGGTTCCGTGACGGCGGCCAACGAGTTCGTTTCCCCCTCCGGCATCGGCATGGCAGTGAACTCGAAAACGTATGATCCCCTGGTCAGCGACTTCCTGAAGTTCGCGTTGCAGAAGTACCCGGCTGAATACGCTGCCACCGGGGCGCTCTCCCCCACCACCACCGTGGAAACCACCGTCCCCGCGAACGCCACGCCGCTGTACAAGAAGGCCCTCGAAACGGCCAACACCCTCGGGGAAAAGCAGGCCATGCCGTGGGACACCCAGCTGGACCCCACCACCAACGGCCGCCTGCAGCAAGAGCTGGTCCTCCTGGTCCAGGGCAACATCACGCCTGAACAATTCACCAAGACCATGGACGACGCCATCAAGCAGAACGCGCCCAAGTTCTTCAAGTAAACCGAAACGGCGGGGGCCGGCAAGGCCCCCGCCCGAAAGGCCCACCATGCTTCCCAACAGGTCAAGGACCTCAGTCCTGGTTTTCCTGCTCCCACCCCTGCTGCTCTATTGCGCAGCAGTCCTCTTCCCCATACTTCAGTCCCTGGTCTTGAGCTTCTTCTCCTGGAACGGCATCAGCGACATGGAGTTCGTCGGGCTGGCAAACTACGTCAGGATGCTCACCGCTGACGACATCTTCTGGCGTTCCTTCTTCAACGCCTTGATCTACCTGGCCATTTGCCTGGTCCTGCAACTGGGTGGCGCACTGGTTGTCGCCAGCCTGCTCACGTCCCTGAGCAGGGGACGTGAACTGATCAAGACCCTGTATTTGCTGCCCGCCGTGATCTCAACGGTGGCCATTGCCTTCCTCTTTGTCCGCATCTACTCCATTGATCCAGTCGGCCTGCTGAATCAGCTCCTGCACTGGGTAGGACTGGGTTCCTTGGAGCGGGCCTGGTTGTCCGACGTCAACACTGTCCTGGCCGCAGTCTCCGCCCCTGAAGGATGGCGGTTCACCGGGCTCTACATGCTCATCATTTACGCGGCTTTGATCGCCGTGCCTAAGGAACTCGAAGAAGCCGCGGTCCTGGACGGCGCATCGAAGTGGACGCTCTTCACCAAGATCCGCTTCCCCTACATTCGACCCGTCTGGATTACCACCACCATCATGGCCACCACGTACGGCCTGCGAGGCTTCGACATCCCGTACCTCATGACCAACGGCGGCCCCGGGCAGTCGTCCGAGCTCCTCACCACCTACATGTACAAGACAGCCTTCACCAGCACGGATTTCGGCTACGCAAGCACCATCTCCGTCTTCATCGTGATCGAGTGCCTCATCGCCGTCGGCCTCATCTTGTTCATGCTCAAGCGGAAGGCAGATTAATGATCACCCAGACAGCTCCGTCCCAGCCCGCCCGTGCACGTCCTGCTCCCGTACCTCAGAAGCGACGACGGAGGCCAAGCCTTTACCGGACACTCTCGAGGGTCCTGATCATGCTCATCGTGATCGTCCAGGTCTATCCGCTTGCCTGGCTGTTCGTTACCAGCCTGCGGACCGAACAGGACTTTGCCACCGGAGATCCTTTCGCGCTTCCCAGCTCGTTGACCTGGGAAAACTACGCCCGGGCCTTCGAAACCGGTGACCTCGGACGGAATATCCTGAACAGTTTCATCGTCACCATGGGCGCAAATGTCCTCATTGTCTTGTTCGGCATGATGGCCGCCTATGCCATCCAGGTCCTTGGTTTCCGCTTCAGCAGGTTCGTCCGGGGCCTGTTCCTGATCGGGATCATTGTTCCGGTCCAGATCGCGCTGGTTCCGCTGTTCATCGACTACTCCGCAGTGAACCTGCTGGACACTTACCAGTCGATGATCATCCCACTGGCAGGATTTGCATTGCCTATGTCCATCTACCTTTTCTCATCATTCTTCGAGTACATTCCGCGTGAAACCTATGAGGCAGCGTCCTTGGACGGGGCGGGTCCTTACCGGATCTTCGGGCTGATCACGCTTCCGTTGTCCCTCAATACGGTGGTCACCGTGGTGTTGGTCAACAGCATCTTCATCTGGAACGACTTCATCTTCGCCAACACCTTTGTACTTTCCGAGGACCTCAAGACCATCCCTCTGGGTCTGCAGAACTACATCGGCGCCATGGGCAAGGTTGACTGGACGGCAACCTTCGCCGCCGTCTGCGTGACCATCACACCGTTGCTGCTGGTGTTCCTGGTCCTCAACAAGGCCATGATCCAAGGCCTTGAGAGCGGAGCAAACAAAGGATGACGGCCACGGCAGACGGATATACTCCTGATGGAGGACAGATGATTTCGCAGGAGAGAGAGTCAGGCAACGCGGCCAGCCCCGCCGTTCCTGTCAGAAAAAACCGTGCCCATCCGGTGACCCTCCGCGAAGTGGCTGAACTTGCCGGAGTGTCCACTGCCACCGTCTCCTTGGTCATCAACAAAAAGAAGAATGCCCGGATCGCCGACGAAACCCGTCAACGCGTTACCGAGGCGATCGCCCGGTTGGGTTACCGTCCCAACGCCATGGCCAAAACGTTGGTAAGCGGCACCTCAAAATTCATCGGACTGGTTGCCGACGGCGTGGCCACCACGCCGTTCGCCGGACAAATCATCCACGGTGCTCAAGACGAGGCCTGGAAACATGGCTACGCGCTGCTGATTGCCAACACCGAGGGCAATCACGACCTTGAAAAGGACGCGATTGCCATGATGCTGGAATATAAGGTCCGCGGCATCCTGTACTCCACGTGGTTCCACCGCACCACCGACATCCCTGAGACCCTTCGGGAATCGGACTTCGTCCTGGTCAACTGTTTTTCTCCGGAAGCCGGAGCAGCGCGTGCCGTGGTCCCGGACGAAGCACAGGGTGGACAATCTGCCACGGAGATCCTGCTCCGCGGCGGGCACCGTCGCATCGCTTTCATCAATGCCACCACTCCCGCACCTGCCAGGGACGGCCGGCTCCAGGGATACAAGGACGCACTGAAAGCCGCCGGCATTGCCTTTGACCCGGCGTTGGTTCTGGAGGCCTACCCGGACCAGGAAGGCGGCTACGGCGCTACAGGCGACCTGCTCAAGCTCAAGGTCAGTGCCGTTTATTGCTACAACGACCGCATGGCCATGGGACTCTATGATGGCTTGCGGGAAAACGGCCTCTCCATTCCAGAGGACATTGCCGTGGTGGGTTTCGATAACCAGGAAGTCATCGCAGCCCACCTGCGACCCCCGCTGTCCACAGTGTCGCTGCCGCATTACGAACTCGGCGCTGCGGGTGTGCGTATGCTCCTGGGCCTGGAGGCGGCTCCCCTTGATAAAGCCGTGAAAATCGCCTGCCCGCCGGTTGAACGGGCGTCCGTGGCGGTGCGCTCACCTGCATAGCGGCGCAGCTGTACCCGGGATGACCGAAGTCGTACCTCGTGCGCATTGCCCCCGGGCCCCCGGAGGAATAGCGTTGAGGGTGGAAGCCCAGTGGTCCCCCATCACTGGGCTTCCCTTGTGAACCCGTCAGCCCTTGGAAAGGACATTGCTTTGATCGGCCCTTTGGAAACAGGTGGTTCCACCGACGAGCTGACCGGGATCGTAGGCGTCGCCGCGCGGATCATCGAGGCCCTCGGCGAATGGGGCGTGGGCTTGCTGACGCTTCTCGAGACAGTGTTTCCCCCGATTCCCAGCGAAGTCATCCTCCCCCTGGCAGGTTTCCTCACCCAGCAAGGCAGCATCAACCTGATTCTGGTGTTTCTTACCAGCACCCTTGGCGCTTATGCGGGGGCGCTGCTGCTGTATTGGCTGGGCTACAAAGTTGGACTGAAGCGGTCCATCAACTTGCTGTCGAAGCTTCCCTTGGTTGACCGGGAAGACTTTGAGAAGGCAGCCGATTGGTTCGAGCGCCACGGCAAGTCCGCGATCTTCTTCGGCAGGCTGTTGCCCGGGGTGCGCAGCCTCATCTCCCTCCCGGCAGGCGCCGAGCGCATGAACCTGATGACGTTCAGCATCTTCACCATCGCCGGCACGGGTGTGTGGAATGCGCTGCTGATCGGACTAGGCGCATTGCTCGGCAAGCAGTACCACTTGGTGGACCAGTACTCGCGGTTCCTCAACTACGCCGTGTATGCAGGAGTTGCCGCCTTCATAGTGTGGCTCGTTGTCCGCAGGGTCAGGCGCGGAAAGGCAAACGCAAAGTAGGCAGCAAGCAAGACATAAGCGTGGTTCATCACTCCGGGGTAACTGGGGAGCCCGGCGCTTGCGGTTTGGTGAGCGGCGGATGGATGTGAAGGTCAGTTGCGGTGAAAAGTGCGGCCGGGGCGCCACCGGCACCGCCGCGGCTCTTCCGTCCGGTGTCGTGGAGCCGGGGCGTCATCTTTCGGGTGAAGTTGCCCGCAGCCATGGTGGTCTCCCACACGGCGTCGTAAACGGTGCGGAGCTGCGTCAACGTGAACTCTTCCGGCAGAAGGCGTGCGGCAACGGTGGTGTATTCCATTTTTCCGGCAAGCCGCGCCAACCCGTCGCCCAGTATTGTTGCGTGGTCGAAAGCCATCTCCTTGCCGCGCAGAACGTCATGGACGGGGTACCACCCGGCAGACGCAGCATCAGATCCGGCGGCGATCTTCGGCAGTGAGGTCCCGTCGGAAGCCAACAGCGCCAAGTGGGCCACGGAGACCACCCGCATTCGGGGATCCCGGTCCGGGCTGGTGTAAGTGGCCAGCTGCTCGAGGTGAACCGGGAGCCTGCCGAGATCCAGAGTTGTCTCGTCGGCCAGCTCACGCCCAGCTGCTTGGATGGCTGATTCCTCAGGGCCAACAAAGCCTCCAGGCAGGGCAAGCGCATCCTTGAAGGGGTGTCCTCCCCGGCGTACCAAAGCCACATTGAGCACGCCGTCGGTGACCGCAAAAACCACCAGGTCCACTGTCAGTGCTATGGAGGGATAATCGCGCGGGTTGTAGCTTTCCAGAAACTTCTTGGCGGCCGTCGCGTCGAAGGTCATGCAACTGCTCCTTCCAGGACGGTTCTGGTGGCCCAAGGCGGGGAAGCAAGGCTGCTCCGCTGGGTAAGGATCAGGTCAATGATTCCGACGGCGGTCTTCATGCGCCGGTCGTGATCGCCGGTGAGCAAAATCCAGGAATGCCCCTCTTCAGTCAGGGTCTCTTTGAACCACTCAGTCATCTCTGCGCGTCGGTGTTCGCCTTCCCGCCATCCATCGTCTTCGAACTCCACGCCCTCATGATCGGTCACCAGATACACGTCCCGCCGCGGCAGAACGTCAGCAGCGTGGTAGGAGCCAAAGCTGCCTTCCCCGAGGTAGAACCGCTCCCAGAGTGTGGTGGCCAGTGCATCTGTATCTGCGATCACCAAGGGACAGGCGTCGGCTGCCGCGTTCTCCAACTCGGTCTGCCGTGCACCAACCACGCCGAAATCCCGGGCTGTCCACACCATGTCCTGGAGCCCGGCGCCAGGCGTACGGGCGCGCAGCTCGTCGAACTTCAAGTAGGTGTATTCACGGCCAAATTCGGGAACGTCCATAATGAGGGGAAATTGCGTCCGGTAATGCTCGGTCAGTGCCTTGGCCAGCGTGGTTGTCCCCGTGGACTCGGCACCAACCACAATGATGCGCGTTGCCATCTCCTGACGGGCGGGAGGGATGATCCAGGGCCAGGCTGCCCCGAGGTCTTCACGGCAGAGGGTGCCGCTGATCGGATAAGTGCTCCGGGAGAGGTCTACCAGGACGTGCTCTGCGGCAAAGATCCCGGCCAGTCGCGCGCCGTATGCTTCGGAGCTGAACACAGCATCAATGGAGGATATGCCGTGGGATTTCAGGGCCAGACGCATCAACTCGGCCTGGGCCTTCCAGATTTCCTCCGAGGAGTAGTCATCAGGGCAGTCATTGCGCATCCCGGTGATGTCCACACCCTTGACATCCTCAAACTGTTCGGCGAGCCATGTGGTCCGGGCTTCGACGCTGATGGACTCGAAGCGGTTTCCCAAGACCAGGACAGCGACTCTTTCGGCTTGCGCTGCGGCAGTGGTGATGAGGTGGGTGTGGCCTGCGTGCGGCGGATAGAACTTGCCGATGACCATGGCCTGCTTGTACATCTCACGCTCCTGTCTTGATGGAATCGGGGATAACCGGCGTTTCAGTCCTGCGGGCGCGTTTCCAGTCGATGAGACCGTAGATGCACAGGGCCAGGAATCCAAAGTAGAGGATGGCTGTCAGTGTCAGGCCGCGGCTGAAGTAGAGCGGAATGGAGACCACATCGATGAGAATCCATACGTACCAGTGCTGGAAAATCTTCTTGGCCTGCCCATAAGTTGCTACGAGTGATGCGGTCAGCACGAAGGCGTCCGGCCAGGGAACCTCGGAATCGGTTCCGTGAGTAAGAACCAAGGCCACAGCCACAGTGCCGGCCACAGCGATGCCGGCTCCGACGAGGATCTCCTTGACGGCGGCATCACGGATCGGCAAGTCGTTCTTGTTCCGGGTGTCTGCGTTGCCGCGCAACCAGTTGTACCAGCCGTAGGCGGAAACGACCGCGAAGATCACTTGGAGGACTGTTTCACCGTAAAGTCCGGCCCCGAGAAACAACACGATGAACGCGAGATTGTTCAGGATGCCAACAGGCCAGTTCCACAGCTTCTGCCGGGCTACGCCGTAGACGCAGGCAGCACCTGTGACGAAGCCGATCACTTCGATCCAACTCACAGGGCTGCCGAAGAGGTCGGGGATTGCTGCGGAGTTCATCCAATCGAGCAGGGCCATCATCGTCGTCTTCCGTTCTTTATTATCAATCTGACAAGAACAACGTAACAGACTTATCGTCAATCTGACAACAACCTCGGACGGGCCCTATTGAGTAGAGCGGTTGTATGGCTCTGGGGGCGTGCGGGAGTCTTGAGTTTTTCCTGAGGAAGTGTTGCGGGTTTGCAGGATTTGTTCTTGATCCAGCCCCGGCACAGTAGTTCTTGTCAGCCAGAGAGGCAGACATCGAAGAACAGGCCGGCCGGAACCGCGGTGGCCCACCGAAAGGACACTGATTCCCATGGCCATCAGCCTCAAGACCACCTCCGGCAAAATCCTCGCCTCCGTCGCACTGGTCGGCACCGCAGCGGCCGTCGCCGGCATGGGAACCTACGGCGCGTTCACCTCCTCCACCTCCGCCTCCCAGGCAGTGACCGCAGGCACCGTCACCATCGCCCTGGGTGCACCCGGACCGGCCAACACCCTGAACCTCCCCGTCGCAGGACTGCTGCCCGGAGACAAGATCGAAAAACTCGTCACCCTGGCCAACACCGGCAACTCGGACCTGAACAACATCACCCTCACCACCTCCGCCGGGGCCACCGGATCACTGCTCACCACCGACACCACCAACGGCCTGCAGCTGACCATCGAAAACTGCTCCGTGGCCTGGACCGGCACCGCCGCCCCCTACACCTGCACCGGCACCAAAACCACCGTGCTGGCCAACGGCCCGGTGATCGCCGCGAACAAGGTCCTGAACAACCTGGCCTCCCTGACCTCGACCAAGACCGACAACCTCAAAGTCACCACCGCGTTCCCCACCACCGCGAACAACGACTTCCAAGGCGCCACCTCCACCATCGCCTTCGCCTTCACCGGCACCCAACGCACCGAAACCACCAAGTAGCAGCGCAGCGAACCCCCATAGGGTTCGCCCGATAGACACCAGGGGCCGGCCGGTATGCCCTTCCGGCCGGTTCCTGGCCATTTCCTGATCAAGTCTTGAGGCCGCTCCGCACACTCTCTTGAGCCGGGCAGGAAAGACTGAAGTCACGTCGAACACCACGAAAGGAACGCCAGACATGAGCGCACTGAGCACCATCACTACTCCCCCAGTGCATGGCCGGCGTTCCGCCCCGGCCAAAACCGGGACCCGGCCGACCGCCGTCGTCGTCACAGTCGCCACCAAGGTATTCAAGGCAATCGGTGTGGGCATGCTGGTCCTCGCAGCGCTCGTATTCCTCTTCCTCGCCATCGGCCCGCGCGTCCTGGGCTACCAAACCTCCACCATGCTCACCGGATCCATGGCGCCGATGATCAACCCCGGCGACGTCGTCGTCACCGTCCCCACCCCCATCGCCGAGGTCAAGGTCGGCGACGTCATCACCTACCACATCCCGGTCGAAGACCAACGGGTGGAAACCCACCGCATCACCGACATCACCGCCACCGCCGACGGCGGCGTAGCAGTCCAAACCAAAGGCGACGCCAACAACGGCATCGACCCCTGGATCGCCACCCTGCAAGGGGCCACCGTGGACAAGCACGTAGGCACCATCCCCGGCGTCGGCAACGCCATCCGCGCCCTGCGCGAACCCATCGTCATGAACATCCTGGTGTACGGCGCACCCACCATCCTGGTCATCGGAATGCTCGCCTCCATCTGGACCAAAGACCCCAGCGAGTCGGCATCAGAGGAAACGGCCGGTGGCCGCGATGAAGCACGCGCGTAATCCAGGCAGTGAACTGGACCTCGGCCGGCTCCAATCTCTCGCCGAGGAACTTGGAAGCCCTGAACCGGCCCTGCGATTTCTCGCCAAATACCTCGCGATGCTGCCACAGCGGATCGAACGGATCGTCCACGCCGTGGACGAGCATGACGCCACGGAGACCACCACCGCCGTACTCAGCCTGAAGATCAGCTCTTCGATGGTGGGTGCCATGGAGACGGAGCACCAGTGCCGTGCCATCGAATCAATGATCAGGGCGGACCACTTCGACGACGCCGCCCATGCGCTACCAGCGTTACGGCAGACCGCAGATCGATGCCTGGCTTCACGGTCCGACCTCATCAGGGCCGCACGTTCCTCGCTGACCCGGCACAGAGGATTCTTCCGTTCTTGAGCGGCCCCTCAGGGTCCGGGGCGCCGAGCACGAGCAATCTCTCAGAGAGCCGGGCCTACCAACTCCACCACCGCCGAGGTGGCTCACCGCCCACAGCGACGCTGAACTGCCCATGAGCTGCTAATTCGCGTGTTTCCCTAGGACCATGGGATTGTTTGCGAAGAAGGTCCAAGGCTTTGCGCCGGCCATCCAGACTCAGGGCGAAGGGGACGCCGGGAACGACGCGAACCCGCCGCCGCTATTAGTAGCTGATGAGTTGCCAGAGGGCTTTGTTTACCCGAGAGGGTTGTTGCGGCTTGTTGAACTGGACTTGTGCGATTTGGAGCCGTGGTTGATCCTTACGGGTCATCAGCTCCGGAGCCGCAATCATGGCCTGGCCGAGAGGTACCCGGACAGGAACCTGATCCCGTTCGCCAGGCGTCAGGACAACGACGCCGTGGCCTGCTGGGACGTCGGCACCGGCACAGTGGCCATTGTTCACGATTTCGCATCGCCCGGGTGGGAGAACCAAGGCGAATTCGAGCACTTTGACGCATGGTTGCACTCGGCGATCGAGGACCTCATCGAGTTCTAGCAGGTCCTCGCAATGCACCTTCCTGCTTAATTCCGCCGGTGAGTCAGGTGAACTTCAACCATGTCACCATCCTCTTTCCCAATGGACGAAGAACGTGATGTGTGGTCCTGCCATGACTCATCCTTGTCACCAGCTCGGCGTCAGCGCGAGAAGTAAAGCACAACGCGGACAAATTGCCTTCGACTCAAATGAGCGTATTACAGCCGGGCCTCCTAGGATTAGATGAACCTGAAGGTCAGAAAGGGCTTGGAGTTGGGGGAACAACCGGCAAAAGTGCTGTCCATAAAAGGACGCTTACGCGAAACCAGAACCATCGCCCCGCATAACGAGAAATGAATATGGAACTTCTTGACGCACATACAGTTGTGATCTCTGCCGTCCTCCTGGTGCACATCACTGGTGTGATGATCGTGGCCGCCTCCATTGCCGGCCTGGTGATCTCACTGTTCATCGTCGTCCTCGGAGTGCACTTCATCCGCATGGCGTGGGAACTAACGCAGAACTGGCGGAGCAGTGGCCGATTCAGCGGCAGCATCAGTGTGATTGCTGGTTTCTTGAATGCAGGGGCCGTGGCACTGCGTCCCCTAGTGGTTGTGGCCCGCCGGAAAATGAGCCGGCTGTCCTCGTTCAAAGCCGAATAGTCGGCTCGGCGTTCCTCGATTTCGGAGACGACACAGCTCCCCGCGACCAACGCGTATAGAGTGAAAAACATGACTGCAGGGGGTGCGGCCGCAGAGCCGCTGGTTCAGTTCAAGGACTTTCGCACTGGCTTTTGGTCGACATTCGGGTGCAATTCGGCGGGACCACCGACTGACGGTTTTGTGCCGGTAAACCTGGGGCTGGTCCAGTGACGGCGGGGCGATGGCTTTACCTCGCGATAGCAACAGCAATTCTGATCGTCTCGGTTGTCATGGCCATGCAAGGATCCGGCAGCCTTTGGTTCACAGCACTGGCCATGGCCCTGGCAGTGATCTCAGTCTTGTGGCGGACCCGGAAAGAGAAAAAGGGCACGGATCCGGAAGGGCCCCGCGGATGACGGCGATGGTGGGCGCCGGATTCGTCTTGAGGGGTGGCGCGATGCTAATCCCGGCTTTGACCGGCACTGAGATATAGAACTTTCCACCGTGGACAACTTTTAGCCGGCAGTTCTCTGGATGGCTCCTTTCGTCGTCACCGGTACGTTCATTCCCATCTTCAGCCGTCTTACCCAAGAACTTTTCGTTGTTCTGCTCCGTCTTTCATCTGCTCTTGCTCCACGACCGGGGGAGGTCCCTGGAAGACCCCCTCCCCGCAGTCGTCGTGCAGAGCTTCTGCCTGTAGGGCTAGTTGGTGGACAGCGCCGGCTTGCGTAGAAACAGCCCCACAACCAGTGCGGTGAGAAGGCAAAGGCCAGCGTTGATCCAGATGGCGGTTGTGACACCGCTGAGGACGGCTGGGGCCTCGTTGTTCCCGATGCTGAGGATTTGAGCTGTGAAGATGGCGCTCATGATCGGGATGCCCATGGTGATGCCGATCTGCTGGCTCATGGTTGCCAGTCCGGTGGCCAAACCTTGTTCTTCATCGGGCAGCCCCGAGGTAGCGGTGACCATGAATCCGACGATGACTACGAGGTTGGCTACACCACCAATGAAGGTGGCGACCAGCAGCAGACCGATGGATGCGGGGTCTGCGCTGAGCAGGACGAGGGCGCCGGTCGCAATGGCTTGGACTATGAATCCGTAGACAATGGCTTTCTTGTTGCCGATTTTTCCAATCACCTTTGGTCCGACCACGCCACCGAGCACCGTGCCGAGACCGAGGACCGCAAAGGCCAATCCTGCACCGAGCGGGGTGTAGCCGAGAACCTGCTGCAGGTACAGCGTCAGCAAGAACACCAGGGACGTTTCAGTGACGAAGGCCAGGATGCCGGCGATGTTTCCCCAGGCGACAGTGGAGCGCTTCAAGATCTCCAGCGGTACCAGCGGCGAGCTTGCCCGGCGTTCGACCGCCACAAAGGCGACAAAGAGCACAACGGCTGCCGCGAGGGAGCCCAAAGTCAATGGATTGGTCCAGGAGTGCTCGGCGGCGTTCGTCAAACCGAAGACAAGGGCCAGAAGGCCGAGGGTAACGGTGACAGCACCCGGAACGTCCAGCTTCAACTTCGTGGTGGGCTTGCTCTCGGCAAGGACGATGGGAGCGATAACCAGTACTGCGATGGCAACAGGCACGTTAATGAAGAACGCCCACCGCCAGCTCAGCAGGTCCGTCAGCAGTCCGCCGAGGATAGCGCCCGTCGTAAAGCCTGCGGCCATGAGTGATCCGTTAAGTCCCAGTGCCTTATCGCGCAGCGGGCCTTCCGGGAAGGATGCCAGCAACAGGGACAGGGCAGCGGGAACGACTATGGCCGTCGCGACGCCTTGTCCCACGCGTGCAATGAGCAACAAGGCCGGGTCGGCAGCCAATCCGCCGGCCAGCGACGCCGCGCCAAGCAAGGCCATGCCGATAATGAACATCTTTCGCCGCCCGGCGATGTCTGCCACACGGCCAAACAGCAGAGTCAGCCCCGCTGCGCAGAGCGCGAACGCCGTCGCGATCCACTGGAGGTTCTCGAAGCTGAAGCCGACGTCGGCGCCGATGGCTGGAAGGGCTACGTTGAGGATTGAGAAGTCGACAGCGAGGGTGAAGCTCGCCGCGAGCAGGACAATGAGCGCTAGGCGCTGCCGGCCGGTCATCTGCCTTTTCGAGTCCGATTGGGGTTCAGGGTCGGTGGCAGATGGAAGGCTGGTGCCTTTGGTGACATCCGGTTGGGTCCTCATTTAGGTGATCCTTTGCTGGAGCTGTATCCGCCTCGTTGGCGGCTTTCTTCACAGCTCCAACGGTCTACGCATTTGCCCGGATCAACCACACCCCCGCCTGCCTACCCCTGACAGGGACAGGACACTGCCGGCGGGGACCGGCAGAATGGTGAACATGACTATGGTGAGTGAACTTGGGGAGTTCCTTCGAGTCCGAAGGGCGTCGCTGCAGCCGGAAGACGTCGGCCTCTTGAATTACGGCATCCGCCGCGTACCAGGTCTCCGGCGGGAGGAACTGGCAATGCTCGCCGGAGTCAGCAATACCTACTACACCCGCCTGGAGCAGGGCCTCAGTAACAACGCTTCTGATGCCATCATTGATGCGATTGCCCGGGCCCTGAATCTCAACACTGACGAGCGGGCCCACCTGTTCAATCTTGCCCGCGCCCGCCCCGCCAAACGCCGCACCGTGACGAAGCCGGACAAGGCCAGGACAGGGACGCTCCGCCTTATTCAGTCAATGGCCAGCACCCCCGCCATCGTGCTGGGACGCCGCAGCGAGGTGCTTGCCTGGAACCGGCTTGGCCATCGCCTGGTTGCCGGGCACTTGGACTTCGACGCACCGAAGTCGGCTGCAACAAGGCCAAACATGACTCGTTTGTTGTTCCTTGACCAGCACACCCGCGAACTTTACTCACGGTGGCTGGAGGAAGCCACGCGTGCAGTGTCATCACTGCGGCTCGTCGCCGGCCGGGCCTCGGATGACCCTGAACTCGCATCTTTGGTAGGTAAGCTCACCTTGAAGAGTGAGGAGTTCGCGAAATTGTGGGCTCGGCACCCCGTGCAGAACTGCATGTCCGGGTTGAAGCACATGCACCACCCGGAGGTGGGCGATCTGGAGTTGAACTTCGAGGTCCTCACACCTCCCGATGAATCCGGCCACAGAATCCTCATGTACGCCGCAGACCCGGGGACGCCGGCCGCGGAAGCACTTCAACTGCTGGCCGCCGGCGATGTGGTCTCCGAAGAGCCACGCAGCTTGTCCCGGGAGCTAAGACCATCCACGCCGACACAGTGCCGATAGTCCGTTCCGACTTCGCTAGGCTGCCCCTATGCCCTCGCCGTGGACTTTACTCATCGCCCTGCATGCCATCGCAGCGGGCTACGCCCTGATCTTCGGTGCCGTGAACCTGCTTCGCCGCAACAAGGGCAGCTCAGCGCACAAGACCCTGGGCCGCATCTGGGCGGCGGCCATGTACGTTGTGGTCCTGACCTCCTTCGGGATCCGGACCATCGACGGCGGGTTCAACTGGCTTCATGCCCTGTCCGTGCTGACGTTCTGCACCCTCACGATGGGTCTGGTCACAGTCCGCCGCGGCAACATCCGTGCCCATCAGCGTTTCATGACCGGCAGCTACTTCGGGCTCCTCGGGGCGTTCGTCGGCGTCGTAGCGGTCCCGGATCGACGGCTCCCCCAAATGGCCGTCCACGACCTCGCCGGCCTCACCCTCTGGGTAGCAGCACTGGCGATTTCAGCCGGCCTGACCATCGCCGGGCTCATGAACCTTCGCGCGAAAACTGCAACGGGGCAGTAGCGCCGAACAGCGATTGGGTTGGTCAAGCAATGTCCATCCAAAGAGTCGCCACCGAGATTCCTCAGCAGCCGCCAAAGCCATTGGATCAAACAATTCTGTGGCCCAACCTCATAGCGACGATCGACAGGCTAGATGCCGCCGGTCAGGAGCGCAACGCACTCGGTTTGGCGGGCGAAATGATCGCCTACCACTGGTTGTTAGAGCGCGACCCCGGACAAGTTGACGAGCAGTGTAAAGGAGTCCCGTCGCGGGATCATAGGCAACGGACGTGAACGTGCCAGAACCCTCGTAGGTATCGCTGACGATTCGAGTCAGGTAACTGCGCATGCGGCTCACCCTACCGTCAGTCATGAGCCTCACGGGGTTATCCCGTTGATCGGGTGTGAACGTGCCATTGCAGCGACCTCTCGACCCGTCTCCTACTACGCACTACTATAAGAAATATAAAGACTTTAAAAAATTTATAGGAGTGTAAAAGTGGCAGCGAAAAACCCGTTCAAACCGACAGCTGGTGCCCGCCCACCGCTTCTTATCGACCGGGATGACATGCGCCAAGATTTCGCAGAGAGCATCGAGAATGGTCCCGGCGCCCCCGGATTGCTCTCTATCTTCACCGGCCCCCGCGGCATCGGCAAGACCGTCATGCTGGGGGAAATTGAAGACGAAGCCATCGAGCACGGCTGGATTGTCATCTCGGAAACCGCCACGGCCGGACTCGTCGACCGCATCGGCAGCGCCGTCCGCGCCGCGGCTGAAGAGCTCGGGGACGGCCCTGGCGGCCGCCGGGTTACCGGGGTGACGCTCGGAATCCTGCGCGTGGATACACAGCTTCCGGCTGCGCGTGAGGTTCACTGGCGGCGGCAGATTACCGAACTGCTGGAGAAGTTGAGCGAGCAGGACACCGGGTTGCTGATCAGCATCGACGAGATTCATGCCGTGGACCGGACCGAGCTCTCCGAAATCGCAGCGGTCGTCCAACATCTGATCCGCGAAAGTCTTCCCATTGGCCTGGTCCTTGCTGGTCTGCCGAAGTCTGTCGAAGACCTGCTCAACGAAGGCGTCTCCACCTTCCTTCGCCGCGCCGAAAAGTACGACCTGCACAGGACCTCGATAGACGAGGTCGCCGAAGCCTTCCGGGATACTTTCTCGGAAAGCGGCGTGAATATCAGCGACGAACATCTCCGGCAGCTGGCCGAAGCGACGGGCGGCTACCCATTCCTGATCCAGCTCGTCGGCTACCACGTGTGGAGTCAAGCCAGAAAATCAGGGGCGGTAGTCACCGACGAGGCGCTGGCTGCCGGAGTACAGAAAGCCCGCCGTCGCATGGGTGCCACCGTCCTGCAGTCTGCCTACTCGGCTCTTTCCGATGTCGATCAGTCGTACCTGCTGGCCATGGCTGAAGACGATGGCCCGTCCAGCACCACAACAATTGCGGAGCGTTTGGGCGTCAACGCCGTATACGGCGGCCAATACCGGCTTCGGCTATTGGCTGCTGGGGTCATCGAAACAACAAGCCGGGGATACGTCGATTTCGCCGTCCCGACATTCCGCGAATTCCTCCGCGACACACCCGCTTATGGACTTCGGCTGCAGCACCCCAAACACTGAGAGCCACGCTGTAGCGCTCTGCGCGCAGTAGAAAGGAAAGAATTGGGAAAGCGGAAGCCAGCGGCGTGGGGAATTGTCGTCCGTCTCGATAACGGATTGCAGTTTTACTACTACCTGCACCCCAACCGTCCAGGAGACGAATGGAGCCCCAGGGAGAACCAAGCATTGCGGTTCACATCAGAGGGGGAAGCTCAAACCCGGTGCAACACGTTCCTCACCAACAGCAAAGCCAAGGAGTACTACGTCGTACCGCTACCCCGTTTGAGGTCATAGACCGCTGACAGCTTCAGGTCTGGTCTCTCGCGTGGCCTCGCACCAGCTATGCGGAAACGCGTAATGTGCCCAGTGCCAATCGGAGGCTGGACCTTCCCATCAGGCGGTCCCATTCACTGGCTCAGAACAGTCCGGCACTTGGCGGCCCTTCGCACACTGCCTCTGCATTCCTGATGCTTCGAGGCGTCGGAGTCACAGCCGGCACAGATGTTGTTCCGGGTATCCATCGGAATCGGTTGAAACCTTCCGACCGCCCTGCAGAAAGCGCGTCCCGCCCTGCATGTCAGACACAAAAAACCCCTCCGTTCCGGGCAAAAATCACCGGGCTGGAGGGGTTCGTGGAGCCCCCTGTCGGATTCGAACCGACGACCCCCGCTTTACAAGAGCGGTGCTCTGGCCAACTGAGCTAAGGAGGCACGCTCCGGTCACCCGAAGCACTGCGCGAAAGAGCGCTAGATAAGGTTAGCCCAGACCATCCCCGTCAACGAAATTCACCGGGACCACCCGGGACCAGCCAAGCCAACCCGGACCAGTCGGGACAAACCGAACAACAGCGGCCGGCCACCCGTGAAAAAAGGGTGACCGGCCGCCGTCGTGCGTTCGGCAGATGTTAGCCCTTGGCGTCAACTGCCGTCTGGATTTCAGCGTTCAGGTCCGTGCTGCCGTCCCACTGCTTACCGTCGATGAACACGGTGGGCGTGCCGGTGATGCCGACTGCAGCAGCTTCCTGGGTGGCAACCTTCACCCACGGGCGGAACTGCTTGCTGTCGATGCAGGAGTCGATGTTGGCTGCGCCGACTTCGGTGGCCATCTTCTTGAGGTCGTTGTCGGAGATGCCCGCGCCGCCCTCAGCCGGCTGACGTTCGAAGAGCAGGTTGAAGAAGTCCGCGTACTTTTCCGGGGAAGAGTTCACAACGCACGCAGCAGCGTTGGCCGCGCGGGATGAGTAGTTGGTGGTGGACTGCCGGTCCAGGAATCCGAGGGGACGGTACTCGAGGGAGATCTTGCCTTCGTTACGGAGGTTGGTCAGCGACTCACCATAAGTGGTTTCAAACCGCTTGCAGACGGGGCAGATGAAGTCGATGTAGGCAATGACCTTGACGGGCTTGCCGGCTTCAGCTTCGCCGCCCGGGACCGTCACGGTGGCAGGCGGGGTGGCTGCAGGCGAGGGAACGTCGGCAACGTTGACGGTGGCCGGCTCGGACTTGACTACTTCGCTGTTGGCCAGCAGCGTCACTCCACCGTGGACGTTGCCGTTCGCCGGCGTCGGTCCTTGATCGGCGATAGGTGCGTTGTTCTGCGCCTGGCCGATCACCACGAACGCCACCAAGGCGATGATGACCACAACGGCAACCACGATGCCCCAGCCGACCAGAAGCTTGTTGCGCTTTTCCTTCTTCAACTGCTCTTCGCGGATTGCGCGCGCCTTTTCCCGTGCCTGGGCGGTGCGTTCAGCCTTGGACAGGCGTTGTTCGTTTGCGGGGCTCATCAGTTCCTCGGGGTATTCGACGTCATAGGGCATAGCTAGGGCAACGGGGTCAGTTTACGGGAGCAAACTTGAAGATCCGCCGCAGACCCTCTTGCCCGGTTGTTGAACGATCAACTGCCATGGAAGATTCCGCTAGTAGGCTGGGAGTTGAGTCACAGCAACCCCAGGGAGCATTAATGCAGGATTTGGCAAGCGAAAAACTCAAGACCGAAGAAGTAGTTCGGGCTTCTCCAGTCAAGAAGCCCACGGCAACCAAGTTCGACTTCATGGTGGTCTCCAACAGGCTGCCCGTTGACCGCATCAGCGACGACAACGGTCACGGCGCCGACGGCTGGCGACGATCGCCCGGTGGACTGGTGACGGCGCTCGCGCCGATGATGACAAAGTCCGACGGCGCGTGGGTGGGTTGGCATGGCGCCCCGGACGAGACGGTGCGCCCGTTCAGCCACGAGGGCATGGACCTCATCCCGGTCCAGTTGAGCAGCGATGATGTGGAGCTGTTCTACGAGGGCTTCTCCAACGCGACCATTTGGCCGCTGTACCACGACGTCATTGCGCCACCTGAATTCCACCGCACCTGGTGGGACTCCTACCGCAAGGTCAACCGGAAGTTTGCCGACGCCGTCGCCCGCCATGCCGCCGATGGCGCCACCGTGTGGGTGCAGGATTACCAACTCCAATTGGTTCCGCGCCTGCTGCGCGAAACCAGGCCGGACCTCAAAATCGGCTTCTTCAACCACATTCCCTTCCCTCCGCCGGAGATCTTCGCCCAGCTGCCGTGGCGTCGCGAAATTATTGATGGCCTCCTCGGCGCGGACCTCCTGGGCTTCCAACGGCCCAGCGACGCCGGCAACTTCATGCGGTCCGCCCGCCGGTTCCTGGGTGCCAGCGTCAAGCAGCAGCAGGTCCACGTCAAGGGTCCCGACGGCGAGGTCACGCACATCGCCAGGGCGCAGGCCTTCCCCATCTCCATCGACGTCGCCCAGATCCGCGAGCTCGCCACGAAGCCGGAGATCATTGAGCGCGCGCAGCAGATCCGCAAGGACCTCGGCAACCCGAAGACCATCCTCCTGGGTGTGGACCGGCTGGACTACACGAAGGGCATCCGGCACCGGCTTAAGGCCTTCGAGGAACTCCTCGCGGACGGCCACATCAAGGTGGAGGACGCCACGCTGATCCAAGTGGCGAGCCCCAGCCGGGAACGCGTGGAGCAGTACAGGTTGCTCCGCGAGGAGATCGAAGGCACTGTAGGCCACATCAACGGCACCTATGACACCATCCAGAACACTGCCGTCCGCTACCTGCACCACAGCTATCCGGTGGAGGAAATGGTGGCGCTGTACCTCGCAGCGGACGTCATGCTGGTCACCGCGCTGCGCGACGGCATGAACCTCGTGGCCAAGGAATACGTCACGGCGCGTTCCGAGGATGACGGCGCGTTGGTCTTGAGTGAGTTCGCCGGTGCTGCAGACCAGCTCAAGCAGGCCTTCCTGATCAACCCGCACGACATCGATGGCCTCAAATCAACCATCCTGCGTGCCGTGAACCTCCCCCCGAAGGAAGCCCGCCGCCGTATGAAGCTGATGCGCAAGCAGATCCTGGATCACGATGTCGACCATTGGTCAGCTGAGTTCCTGGCTGCTTTGGAGGAGAAGGTGGTCCGTGATGACAGCTGAGAAGCTTTCGCTATCGCCGGAGCTGCTTGAAGCCGTCGGGCGCATTTCCGGCACGGAGCATCTGCTGGTGGCACTCGATTTCGACGGCACCCTCGCCCCGATCGTGGACCACGCGGATGACGCGCGCCCCCTCCCGCGTTCGGCAGCGGCCTTGGCTGCTCTCGCCGAACTTCCACGCACGACGACGGCACTGATCTCGGGTAGGGCACTGGACAGTTTGCGGCTGGTCGCCACACCTCCGGCCGATACGCTGCTGATCGGCAGCCACGGGGCCGAGGTCTGGCTCGGCGAAGGATCCCTGGGCTTGGAACTGGACCATGAGCAGCGCAGCAAGCTGGCCGCAGTGCGTGAAGTCCTCCAGGAAATTGTGAACATCGCTCCGGGAACGTTGCTCGAAGACAAGCCTGCCGGCGTCGTCCTCCACACAAGGATGGCCGACGACGACGTCGCGGAAGACGCCGTCGAGGCCGCCCTGCGGGTGCTCCGCGAGCATCCAGGGGTCTACCTCAAAACCGGCAAACGCGTCCTGGAGACCTCCGTGGTCCACGCATCCAAGGGTGAAGCGATTGAGTTCCTCCGGCAGGCAACAGGAGCCACGGCCATCCTGTTCGCGGGTGACGACGTCACGGACGAGGACGCCTTGGGCCGCCTTTTGGGTGATGACGTGGGCATCAAGGTGGGCTTGGACTTCACCCAGGCCCAGTACAGGGTGGAGGCTCCGGTGCACGTGGCGGAGTTGCTGGAAGCCCTGTTGAGGGAGCGTCGGCGGGTCACCGCCGAGGCGTAGAGGGTGACCAGCGCAACATGTGACGTTTGTAACATTTAGGTAGTAAGTCCAAAAGTCTGACATACTCTGTGATGTGATGTGACGCACAGTACCGTGCGACGTCACATGATCCTCCCCGGCCATTGGCCGGGGAGTTCAACTGAAGAAAATGAACCATTCACAACGGATCGTCCGGCACGTACCTGCCGGTGAAGGGATTGATAACTGTGGCTACAGTTACTTTTGATAACGCTACGCGTCTGTACCCGGGCACAGATAAGCCCGCCGTCGATAAACTCAACATCGACATCGCCGATGGCGAATTCCTGGTCCTCGTTGGACCCTCCGGTTGCGGTAAGTCCACCTCCCTGC
The DNA here is from genome assembly GCF_054161505.1 of Arthrobacter sp. R3-55. NCBI lineage: Bacteria > Bacillati > Actinomycetota > Actinomycetes > Micrococcales > Micrococcaceae > Arthrobacter > Arthrobacter sp. R3-55. Next base: position 3,792,111 of record NZ_CP096423.1, read on the forward strand.
GCATGCTCGCAGGCCTTGAGGACGTCAACGCAGGCCGCATCCTGATCGGCGACCGCGACGTCACTGACGTTCCGCCGAAGGACCGCGATATCGCAATGGTCTTCCAGAACTACGCCCTTTACCCGCACATGACTGTTGCGGACAACATGGGCTTCGCACTGAAGATCGCCGGCGTCTCCAAGGAAGAGCGCGCCGAGCGTGTTCGCGAAGCCGCCAAGCTTCTTGACCTTGAGCAGTACCTGGACCGCAAGCCGAAGGCACTCTCCGGTGGTCAGCGCCAGCGTGTTGCCATGGGCCGTGCAATCGTCCGTAACCCGCAGGTCTTCCTCATGGATGAGCCGCTTTCCAACCTTGACGCCAAGCTCCGCGTCCAGACCCGTACGCAGATCGCATCCCTGACCCGCCGCCTCGGCGTCACCACGGTTTACGTGACCCACGACCAGGTCGAAGCAATGACCATGGGTGACCGCGTCGCAGTGCTGAAGGACGGTCTGCTCCAGCAGGTCGACACCCCGCGCAACCTCTACGACCGCCCGCAGAACGTCTTCGTTGCAGGCTTCATCGGCTCCCCGGCCATGAACCTGCTGGAACTGCCGGTCGTCGACGGCGGCGTCCAGTTCGGCGGAACGGTTTACCCCGTGCCGCGCGACGTCCTCGAAGAGGCTCACGGCCAGACCGTCACCGTCGGTTCCCGTCCGGAAGACCTCGAGACCGTCGGCAACGGCGAAGGCCTCCAGGTTGAGGTTGACGTGGTCGAAGAACTCGGTGCCGACGCTTACGTCTACGGCCACACCATCCTCGATGGCAAGAGCCACGACATCGTTGCACGCGTCGACGGTCGTCGCCCCCCGATGAAGGGCGAGTCCATCTTCGTTCGTCCGCAGTCCGGCCACGTGCACCTGTTCGACACCAAGACCGGCCTCCGCCTGGGCGACTAGTCCCCACCGGCAGTCCTATAACTCCGCATGACAGCGGCCCGACCCCTCCAGGTCGGGCCGCTCTCACGTTAACCTTTCTCCTGCGAAAGAATGGCATGAATACGACGGACACCCTGATCCCCCGCCCCTCCCACGTCGCACTCCAGGACACCCCTGCCTTCACGCTCGCCCCCACAGCTCGGATCAGCGCACCTGCCCCGGCCGTGCCGGTCGCCGAACAGTTGGCATTGTTGCTGCGCGGAGGTACCGGATTTGAACTGCCCCTCGTCGAGGACACCCGCCCCGGTGACATCTCCCTCGAGTTCGCGGAAGCGTTCGACGGCGGCCCGGAAGCGTACACACTCAGCGTCACCGAGAAGGGCGCCAGGCTCACGGCCGCCACTCCGGCCGGGCTTTTCAACGGTGTGCAGACGCTTCGGCAGCTTTTCCCGGCCGCCGTTGAGAACACCGAGGCAAGCCACGGCGAATGGGTGATTCCCGCCGTCGAAATTGCCGACGCACCGCGGTTCGCCTACCGGGGCCTCATGCTGGACGTTGCCCGCAGCTTCTTCACAGTGGAGGAGGTCAAAGAACAGATTGACCTCATGACCCAGTTCAAGTTGAACGCCCTCCACCTGCACCTCACCGACGACCAAGCCTGGCGTATCGAAATTCACGATCCCGGCACTGAGGGCAACCCTTCCGGGCTGCCGTACGCGAACCTGACCGCCGTGGGAGGACAGGGCGCCGTTGAGGTTTCCACGGCCATGCCGGTGCGGGGCCGCGAAGGGTTCTACACCCAACAGGACTTCCTCGACATCCAGGCCTACGCCGCCACCAAGAACGTCCTGGTGATACCGGAGATTGACCTGCCCGGGCACGTCAACGCCGCCCTCGCAGCGGTTCCGCAGCTTAACGCCGATGGCCTGGCCAAACCCATGAGCACCACGTCGGCTGTTGGCTGGTCAACCTTGGACGGGTCGCTCCCTGCCACCTACGAGTTCGTCCGCGAGGTCCTTGGTCAGCTCGCGGCCATGACGGTGGGCCCTTACATCCATATCGGCGGAGACGAAGCGAAGGTCACCGATCATGACGACTACGTTGCCATGGTTCAGGAATTCGCAAAGATCGCCGCCAACACCGGCAAAACGGTAGCGGGTTGGAACGAGTACGCCGCCGGTGAACTCCCCCAGGGTTCAGTCATCCAGTATTGGTTCGGCGATCTCGCCCCGGTGGTCAAGCAGGCTGAGGCCGCCGGTTCGCCTGTGATCATGTCGCCTGCTGCCAACACCTACCTGGACCAGAAATACTCCCCGGAGAGTCCAATTGGGCTCGAATGGGTGGAAGGCGGGCCCTTCACCTGGTCCGAGTACTACAACTGGGATCCCGCCCAGGGCGGTCTGAGGGACCAGCACATTCTTGGCGTCGAAGGCCCCCTGTGGACGGAAACGGTGCGGAACAACGCCCAAGCCCAATGGCTCCTCTACCCCAGGGCTGTTTCGTTGGCGGAAGTCGCCTGGTCCGGCCAGGAGCTCCGCAACGCAGGTGACTTCCGACGTCGGCTGGGCGCCTTGGGCGAGCGGCTCGCCAACCAGGGCGTCGCCTTCCAGGCAGCGCCCGACGTCGAGTGGTCGGCAACATCGGCGTGGCCGTTCCCGGACACCGGAACGTCCTCCGCCCCTGAGTACGGAACAATTGAGGCATGAGCGAGCAAAACGGAGCCCAGTGGCACGACGAACCTACCGACTACGGGCAGATCGGCAAGCTCCCCCGCACTGAAGCGGCGAGTGCGCAGGACACCGCACCGCCGGCCAGCGTCATCGGTTCCCTGAACATCACGGCGGCGTCTGCGGACCCGGAGCTGTTGGATCTTCCGTGGCACATCGCGTTGGAGGATTGGCCTGCCGAGAATCTTGCGGCACTCCCCCGCGGTATTTCCCGGCACATCGTACGTTTCGCGCACCTGGGTGGTTCGGTGATCGCCATCAAGGAAACCTCCGAGCACGTGGCCCGCCACGAGTACCACATGCTGCGGAAGCTGGCCCGGTTGGATGTTCCCTGCGTGGAGCCGGTAGCTGTGATCACCGGACGCACCACCGCGGATGGCCGGCCCCTGAACCCTGTTCTGGTGACCCGGCACCTTAAGTTCTCCATGCCGTACCGTGCGCTGTTCTCCCAGATGCTCCGCAAGGACACCTTGACGCGCCTTATTGACGCCCAGGCGCTGTTGCTGGTGCGCTTGCACCTTGTGGGCTTCTACTGGGGCGATGTCTCGCTGTCCAACACCTTGTTCCGCCGCGACGCCGGCGCGTTTGCCGCCTACCTGGTGGATGCCGAGACCGGTGAGCTCTACCCGGACCTGTCCATGGGACAGCGCGAGTACGATCTCGAGATCGCCCGCGTGAACATTGCCGGCGAACTGATGGACCTGCTGGACGGCGGGCTCATCGAGGAAAAGGTGGACCCCGTGGCCACCAGTGAACTGATCATGGACAGCTACCGCAGGCTCTGGACCGAGCTGACGGAGAAAGAGTCCTTTGAACTCGGTGAACGCTGGCGTGTGGCCGCCCGCATCCGCCGCCTCAACGAGCTCGGCTTTGATGTGGAGGAGTACGCCATCAAGACCACGGCGGACGGCTCCACCATCCAGCTCCAACCAAAAGTCGTCGACGCCGGCCACCACCAGCGTCGCTTGCTGCGCCTGACCGGATTGGACGCCCAGGAGAACCAGGCCCGCCGGCTCCTGAATGACATGGACCAGTTCCGGGCGGACAACAACCCGGACCTGGACGAGGAAATCAGCGCCCACATTTGGGTCAGCCAGATTTTCGAGCCCATTGTCCGTTCCATCCCCCGGCACTTGGCGGGGAAGCTGGAGCCCGCCGAAGTGGTGCACGAGGTCTTGGAGCACCGGTGGTACATGAGCCAGAAGCAGGACAGGTATGTCCCCCTGGCGGAGACCGTCCAGTCCTACTTGGACACGGTGCTGCAGCACCGCAGGGACGAGGCAGCCATCATGCTGAACCCGGATACGGAGCTGCTGAAGATCCTTGAGGTCGAAGTAGAGGAATCCGGGCGCTACGACGACGAAGACGAGGAAGAGTACCCGGACGCCGACGACTAGCGGAGTTTTTGTACAGATAACGCCCGGAAGAGGGCCTCTAAAGGGCGTTATCTGTACAAAAACTCACGGTTCCAGGGTTTCCGCCAAGCCGGCCAGGACCGGCTCGCGGCCCAGCTCAATGTGCGAGTACGCCAGGGAGTACGCCAAATCCGGCTTACCCTTCAGGATTGCGTTGCACAGTTCCGTATGCTCGTCACGCTGGAGCTCGTTGCTGCGGTTGTGTGCCAGTCCGAAAATCCAGCGCATCCGTCCAAACAGGGGCTTCACCGATTCAATCAGGAGCCGGTTCCCGGACAACCGCACAATTTCGGCGTGCAGCTCGGCACTGATGAGGGCGACGTCGTCTGCCCTGTCGTCGTCGATCGCGGCCCTGGACGCTTCCATGAGTTCCACGAGCCGTCCACCGTCGCTGCCCTCGGCAACCCGGGTGGCGGCCATCCTCGCGGCGAAGGTTTCCAAGCACAGGCGAACATCGAACAGCTCGTTGACATCCGTCAGGGTCAACTGCCGGACCACAGCACCCCGGCGTGGGAACGTCGCCACGAAACCGTCCTGCTCAAGGCGTTGAATGGCTTCCCGGACCGGTATGCGGGAGACGTTGTAGAGCTCGGAGAGTTCACGTTCGCGCAAGCGCATACCCTGCGCATAGGTACCCGTGACAATGCCCTCCAACACCAGTTGGTAGACGTTCTCCGCACGGGCCTCGTCATCACGGCCGTTTCCGTTCTCCGGCATCGCCTCAGCCACTGTCAAACTTCCCTTCATGCCGGCGTCCGCTCCGTGGGCCGGACGGCGCCGGTCAGCGTTCCAACCGAGCATACACGGGCGGAAACAGCTCACTGGCCGGTCGGTTCCGGACATCGCGGGCAGTGTAGGCGCGGCGCATCTTGTCGAAGAGCTCCTGGCCCTTCGCACGCCAGTAGCCCAGGTCCACTCCATCGATCGTGCCGCCCTTCATGATGGTCCTGCCGGCTACCACGGAGAGCACCGCTTGGCGGGCCGTGCCGTTCAGAAGGAGAGTCCGGAGCGGATCATCGTGGACGCCGTCGCGGATGTCTGCCAGCGAGAAGGCCACCATATCCGCTTGGGCACCGGGCTCGAGGCGTCCCAAATCAGGACGACGCAACGCTTGTGCCCCACCCAGCGTGGCGGCGTCGAAGTATCCGGCGACATCACCGGCGTCGTTCCTCCCTGCCAGGACTTTGGCCAGTTGCACGCCCGCGTCCATTCCCCGGATGAGGTCCGGCGGGAACGAGTCGGTTCCCAGCGAGATGTTGACGCCCGCCTCCTTGTAAGCCTGGAAGGAATCCAGCGCGCTGCCGTAACGCATGGACGTCAGGGGACAGTGGATGATGCTGGCACCGCTGTCCGCCAAGCGCTTGAGGTCGCCCCGGTCCTCACCGAACACGGCGGGATTCCGGTCAGTGTAGGTTGCATGCGGGATCAAAAGGCGTTCGTTGAGTAAACCCACTTGGTCCAGGAGCTCCAAAGGCGTCACGCCGTGCCATTCCTGGATCAGCCCGCGTTCAACCAAGCCCTGCAGCGAGTGCAGACGGACCAGGACATCCCGTTCCTCGGAAGCCGCCGCCGTTTCCTTCAGCAACTCGATGTCCAAGGTCTCTATCCGGCATGGGAGGAGGACTCCGCTGACCAAAGGGTGGTTGAGCTCCGTTGCATGGTCCAGGAAGCGCAGGGCATCCGCCAGCCCCTCACGGCCGCGGTCGTCGTCGAACATCACAGACCGTTCGCCGTTCTCCAGCACAACATTCACGCCTGAGCGGTACGCGGGGCCCAAGTAGCCGCGGAGGCCCAGGCGCCGGCTTGTTTCTGCCATGCCCGTCAGTTCCTCGAAGGGCTCGGCCCATTGCGAGTGAACCTCGGAAGCTATGGGCATGTACGTCGTGATGCCGTGCAGGACCAGCTGGATCAACGCATATTCCCGGACCTGCCCGCGTTCTTCGGCCGTGAAGACGTCCGCCCGGCGGTTGCGGAAGTAGTCCTCTGACCACTGGTGCCCCTTGGCCTGTTCAGGGCCGGCCCAACTGTCCAGGATGAGGTGGTCGATGTCCGTCAGCGCATCGAGGTCGATCAGTCCGGGCATGAGCAGGGCATCGCCTGCGCGGATTTCTTCGCTTACCGGGCCGGTGTAGTCATGGCCAACGTAGTCAATGACGTCTCCGCTGTAGACAACGCACGCATCCTCCAGCAGCACGTGGTGTCCGTTGTGATGGCCCAGCACATAGCGGGCAGTGACCTTGGTGGGCACGGCTACTCCTCTTTCTGACGGCGGAGATCCCAAAAGATACTCTCTGGTATTCCAAACAGTACATTATTTGTGATTTACATCGCATCAATCCTGATCTAGTCTATTTTGGTATACAAGAACTCCGGAGCCAGCTCCTTGGATCATGAATCGAGCAGAACCGTTGACCCAGTTACAATCCGAACCAAGCATCGGCAGCCCGCCGCTTCCTCCGGCAACGTCGCCGGAGGGCAAAGCAGCCGCACCTGCCGAGGCCCGCTCGCTGCTCGCCACCGCATGGATGCGGATCCGGCGGAGCAAAATCGCCCTCCTGAGCCTGTGCGTTGTTGTGGCAATCATGTTGTTCGCCATCCTGGCTCCCGTCTTGAGCGCCATGTCCGGCAACGATCCCTACGCCTCCAACACCAGCCCGGAGGTCCTGGATGACTTCCAGACACCCGGGCTTCCCCTTCCCGGCTACATGTATCCGTCAGCCCAGCACTGGCTGGGCGTCGAACCCGGCCTGGGCCGGGACCTCTTCGCCAGGCTTGCCTACGGCGGACAGGTCTCCCTGACCATCGCCCTGCTGTCCACGGCCGTCTCCGTTGTCCTCGGAACAGTCCTCGGCGCGGCGGCGGGCTACTTCGGCGGCAAGACCGATGCCATCATCAGCCGCATCATGGACTTGTTTCTGGCATTCCCGCACCTGCTCCTGGTGCTGTCACTGACTCCCATCCTGCAGTCCAGGCTCCGCGATACCCCGCTGGGCGAAGGCAGCTTCCTGCCCATGGCCTCGTTGGTGATCATCCTGGGTTTCTTTGGCTGGGCCTACCTGGCTCGAATCGTCCGCGGGCAGGTGCTGAGCCTCCGCGAGCGCGAATTTGTGGAAGCCGCCCGATCCTTTGGCGCTTCCCACCTCAGTGTCCTGTTCCGGCAGATCATTCCCAACGTCATGGGCGTCGTCCTGGTTTATGCCACCATGCTGATCCCCACCAACATTTCGGCAGAAGCCGCCCTCTCCTTCCTGGGCGTCGGCGTCAAGGACCCCACACCGTCGTGGGGACAGATGCTCAACGCCGCCCAGTCCGGCAACTGGTACCTCAGCGATCCGTGGTTCCTTGCCGTCCCCGGCATCATGCTCATCGTCACCGTCCTGGCCTTCAACCTCCTGGGCGACGCAGTCCGCGACGCCCTTGACCCCAAGTCCTCCCGCTAGCAAATTTCGCACTGACCCTCATCCCCCGCATCGCCTTACACCCTCACAAGGAGCACCATGAAAACCCCTGCAAGAGCTCTGGCACTTTCGGTGTTGATCGCCATGGCCGCCACCGGCTGCGGAGCCGGCCAAAGCCAACCCGGCAGTTCACAGACGGCCGGATCAGTCACTGAATTGGCGCCCAACGTGGTCAAGTCCGGCTTCAACGGCAAGGGCGGCAACATCAACGTCCTCATGTCATCGGACTTCCAGACCCTGGACCCGGGCAACAGCAACTACGTACAGACGGCCAACGTGGGCCAGCTCTACTACCGCACCTTGACCATGGCCAAGGAAACAGCCGGTCAGCCACCAACTGTGGTCCCGGACCTCGCTACGGATACCGGCAAGGTCTCCGATGACGGCCTCAGCTGGACCTTCACGCTGAAGGAAGGCGTGAAGTTCGAGGACGGCACGCCCATCACGTCCGCCGACATCAAGTACGGCGTGGAGCGCACCTTCGCACAGGACGTCTTCACCCAGGCGCCCCAGGAATTGAATGCAGCGCTCGACGCCGGCGGGTACAAGGGGCCGTACAAGGATCCGGCCGCTGTGCTCAAGGCGGTGGACACACCCGATGACCGCACAGTGGTCTTCCACCTGAAGAAGCCGTTCGCTGAGTTCCCGGCTTTGGCTTCGCGCTCCAACACGGCCCCGGTGCCCAAGGCCAAGGACACCAAGCTGGACTACACCAACCATCCCGTCTCCTCAGGGCCCTACATGGTGGAGTCCTACAACCGGGGCAAGTCCCTGAAGCTGGTCCGCAACCCTCACTGGGACCCCGCCACCGACCCCAACCGTTCTGCACTTCCTGACACCTTCAGCTTCTCGCTGTCAACGTCCCAGGCCACCATCAGCCAGCAGCTCCTGGCCGACTCGGACCCCAATGCCATCACCTTGGATTCCAACGGCGCCCTGCAGACCTCGGATTCTGCCAAGTTGGCCGATGCCAAGGTCAAGGACCGGGTAGCCTCGGGTCTCCTGGGATGCAACGATGTCCTGAGCCTGAATACCGAGAAGATCAAGGACCCGGATGTCCGGAAGGCCATAGCGTTGGCGCTGGACCGTCAGTCCATTTTGGTCCAGTACGGCGGACGGCGCTTTGGCGAGATTACCCAGAGCCCGTTGAACTCCAAGATGCGCGGCTATGTGGAGACCGAGCTTGAGCTCGATCCCAGCGGCAAGCCCAAGCTGGAGGAAGCCAAGAAGCTCCTGGAAGGCAAGGACTACCCCAAGAGCCTCACCTACGGCTACGCCAATAATCGGGATGCTTTCAAGAACACGGGCACGGTTGTGCAGCAGAACCTGAAGGCCTTGGGCATCGAGGTTGAACTGGTGGCAATTCCGGCACCGAACTACTACTCCATCCTGGCCAGTGAGCAACTCCCGGACATGGGCCGTTCCGGTTGGTGCGGCGGTGCTGACCCTGCTTCCATCCGCACCTCCGCGGATCCCCTGCTGGGCCCGAACAACGAAGGCACCAGCTATGGCTTCTCCAACACGTCCCGCTACTTCGATCCCGTAGTTTCCAAGGCCATGTTCGATCTCCGCAATACAGACGGCACGTCCGAGGAACTGGGCAAGAAGTGGTCCGAGGCGTTCGGATCTGCATTGAAGACTTACCCGATCGTCCCGCTCATCCGCAGCCACACCAACAGCGTGGTGGGTTCGAACGTCCGCAATGCCCAGGTGGGCTACTTCTTCGGCGGCATCGACCTCTCGATCGTCGGCGTCGAGCAGTAACAGGGCCGCGAAATCTATTCGGGCATAGTCCAGAAGGAGAAGCGGGCCGCCTGCACCAGCGGGCGGCCCGCAACCACCACCATGATGACTTTCATTCTTCGCCGGACCGGATCCCTGGTCCTGCTTCTCGCCGCAGTCAGCTTCATCACCTTCACCCTCTTCCAGTTGGGCCCCTCGGATCCTGCAGCTGCAGCCTGTGGGCAGGAATGCACTCCGGAACGCGTCGCCGAGGCTCGTGTTGCCTTGGGCATGGACCAGCCTTTCCTGGTCCAATACGCCGACTACATTCGCGGACTGTTCTCCTCGCGGATGATCGGCGCCCCTGGCGCCCAGACCCTGTGCGAGTGGCCCTGCTTGGGCAAGTCCTTCCAAACCAATGAGAATGTAGCGGACATCATTGCCCGCTCACTCCCCTACACCTTCTCCATGGCCATCGGCGCGTTGGTGCTGTGGACCATCACCGGCGTGGGCCTTGGTCTTTTGGCTGCCCTGCGCAAGGGCTCGCCGATGGACAAGTTCATTGTTGGCGCTGCTTCCGTGGGTGTCTCGCTGCCCATCCCCGTGACGGGACTGTTCCTGCTGCTCCTGTTCGTCAACCAGCTCCACCTGCTGCCGTTCACCACCAACGAGATCAACAGCCCCTTCGGCCCTCACGGCCCCGGAGCGTGGGTAGCCAACTACCTGTTGCCGTGGATTGCGTTGGCTGTCCTGTTCAGCGCTTCGTACATCCGGGTCACCCGCACCAACATGATCGAGACGTTCGGTGAAGACTTCATCCGGACAGCCCGCGCCAAGGGCCTGGCACCTCGCACGGTCACGTTCAAACACGGTGTGCGGGCCGGCATCACCCCTGTGGTCACCATGCTCGGTATGGACATCGGCTTGCTGCTGGGCGGCGCGGTCCTGACCGAGCAGATCTTCTCCGTCCCCGGATTGGGCTTCACGGCAGTCCATGCCGCGATTTCCGGCGACCTCCCTGTCACCATGGCCATCACCATGCTGGCCGCGTTCTTCGTGATCGTCGCCAACGTTGTGGTGGACCTTGCCTACGCCGCCATCGATCCCCGAGTGAGGCTCCAATGACCCCAGCGCACACCATGACCCAGCCGGCGGGCGCGCCGGGCGGCACCAGCACCGCACCCTTCCTGGAGGTCCGCAACCTCACCGTGAAATTCCCTACGGACGACGGCGTGGTCTCCGCAGTGAACGGCATGGACTTTACCCTGGAACGCGGCCAGACCCTTGGGATTGTGGGTGAGTCAGGATCTGGAAAATCCGTCACCAGCCAAGCGCTCATGGGCTTGCTCAAGGGCACCTCGGCCCAGGTCACCGGCACTGCGATGTTCCAAGGCAGGGACCTGGTTGCCCTGCCGGAATCGGCCATGCGCCGGCTGCGTGGCCGCAACATCGGCATGATCTTCCAGGACCCGCTCTCAGCACTGCACCCCTTCTACACCGTGGGACACCAGATCGCCGAGGCATACCTGGTCCATAACAAGGCGAGCAAAAAGCAGGCCCGGGCGGCCGCCGTCGACATGCTGGGACGGGTGGGTATCCCCAGTCCCGATCAGCGTTATGACGAGTATCCCCACCACTTTTCGGGCGGCATGCGGCAGCGCGCCATGATCGCCATGGCTTTGATCTGCGAGCCGGAGCTGTTGATTGCCGATGAGCCCACCACTGCCTTGGACGTGACGGTCCAAGCCCAGATCCTGGACTTGATGTCCGAGCTCCAGGAGGAAACCAACTCCGCGCTGATCCTCATCACGCATGACCTCGGGGTGGTGGCCGAGGTATGCGACGACGTCCTGGTCATGTACGGCGGCCAATGCGTGGAGTCCGGCCCGGTTGATGACATTTTCTACGACACCCGGCACCCCTACACCCTGGGCCTGCTCAACTCGATGCCCACGCTGACCAGTTCCTCCGGCAGGCTCAATCCCATACCCGGCCAACCGCCGTCGCTCCTTGACCTGCCCAAAGGCTGCATCTTCAGCGCGCGGTGCCAATACACCGAACTCGCCGGCGACGGCGTCTGCGTCAATCAACGCCCTGAACTGCGGGTCAAGGACGGGCACGGCACCCGGTGCCACTTGAGCGGCCCGCAGATCATCACCATCCGGAATTCGCGTTAGGACCCGTCATGGAACATCAGCCCATCCTCCAGGTGGAGAACCTGCAGAAACACTTCCCCCTGAAGGGCGGCCTCCTTCCAGGGGCTGCCAAACGCTCGGTCAAAGCGGTCGACGGCGTATCGTTCAGTCTCGCCCGCGGGCAGACTTTGGGGCTCGTAGGCGAGTCCGGATGTGGTAAGTCCACCACTGGCCGCATGGTGGCACGCCTCCTGGATCCAACCGGGGGGCGGATCGTGATCGACGGTGTGGACATCAGCGGGTTGCGGGGCAAGGACCTGTACAACTTCCGGCGCAAGGTCCAGATGATCTTCCAGGATCCCTTTGCCTCCCTCAATCCCCGGCAGACCGTGGGAACCGCGATCGCAGCTCCCATGGTGGCGCAGAAAATCAACCCGCCGGGTGGCCTCAAGAACCGGGTCAAGGAGCTGCTGGACCAGGTGGGACTCAAACCGGAGCACTACAACCGGTTCCCGCATGAATTCTCCGGTGGGCAACGACAACGCGTGGGCATTGCCCGGGCCATTTCACTGAATCCGGCGGTGATCGTGTGCGACGAGCCAGTGTCCGCGCTGGATGTCTCCGTGCAGGCGCAGGTGGTCAACCTGCTGCAGCAGATCCAACGCGACACCGGTGTTTCCTACATTTTCATCGCCCACGATCTCTCGGTGGTGCGGCACATTTCCCACGAGGTCGCCGTGATGTACCTGGGCAAGATTGTTGAACAGGGGCCGCGCGAGGCGTTGTTCAGCGACCCGGGACACCCCTACACCAAGGCGTTGCTCTCCGCGGTACCGCTGCCGGATCCCCGCGCCGCGCGGGAACAAGTGAAGATCCGGCTTCGTGGTGACCTGCCCTCACCCGCCAACCCACCCAGCGGCTGTGTCTTCCGGACCCGGTGCCCGCTGATCGGCACCCTGCCTGAGGATCAGCGCCAACGCTGCATCGACCAGATCCCCACACCAGCCACGCCTGCTGCCCACGCCTGCCACCACACAGGTATGGCGGCATCGGTGCTGGCAGGCGTGCAATAGATTCACTACCGAAGGAGTACCCATTGAACACCCTGATTCTCGCCGCCCGTCCTTGGGGACAAGGGCTCAGCGATGTGAGCATCGCTGACGGCAAGATCACCGCCGTCGAACCCCATGACCCGGCCCGCAGCGTTCCGGACGGTGTCACGCTCATCTATGGCCGGGGCCGGATTCTGGTGCCGTCCTTCTCCGACGTCCACGTCCACCTTGATTCCACGCGCATCGGCTTGCCGTTCCGGGAACACACCGGCGGACCGGGTGTCTGGACCATGATGATGAACGACCGCCAAAACTGGCGCAACGCCGAGGTCCCGCTGCAGGATCGTGTAAACGACACCTTGGGACGGATGATCGCACGCGGCACCACACGGGTCCGCTCCTACGCGCAGGTTGATGTGGACTGTCGCCTGGAACGCTTCGACGCCGTTGCTGCCGCGAAGGAAAAGTTTGCAGGCCAGGCCTCGGTGGACATCATTGCCTTCCCCCAAGCCGGGCTCTTGCTGGAGGAGGGCACTGTTGAACTGATGGAGGAGGCGCTCAAGGCCGGGGCCGACGTGATGGGTGGCATTGATCCCTGTACTTTGGACCGGGATCCGGCGAAGCACCTGGACATCGTCTTTGGCTTGGCGGAGAAGTACCAGGTGCCCATCGACATCCACTTGCATGAACCCGGCGAGCTGGGAGTCTTCAGCACCGATCTGGTGCTTGAGCGAACCCGCGCATTGGGCATGCAGGGCAAGGTGACCATGTCCCACGCCTACCAACTGGGCAGCGTCAACGAGGCCACCACGCGCAGGCTGATTGATGCCTTCGCAGAGCTGGACGTTTCCTTGGCCTCTGTAGCTCCTTCAGCCGCCGGGCAGTTGCCCATCCCCCTACTGACCGAAGCCGGGGTACGGCTGGGCCTGGGTGAGGACGGCCAGCGCGACTACTGGTCCCCCTACGGCAACACTGACATGCTGGACCGCACCTGGCAGCTCGCTTTCACCCACGGGTTCCGCAAGGACGAGCTGATCGAGCACTGCCTGGCCATCGCCACGATCGGTGGCGCCAGCATCCTTGACCCAAACGCAACCAGGCTCAAAGACACGTCCCATCGGCCCGGCGTCGAGCTTGGCGATCCTGCCGACCTGCTGCTGGTGGACGGCGAAACGGTGGCGTCCACTGTCATGGACCGCGGCAAGGACCGGACTGTGATCCACCAAGGCAAGATCGTGGCTGACCAGTTGGAGTTGGTCTAGCCGCTCCCGCATACCCGCCTTTGTCCCGTCCTCCCGCAGTTGAACGCGGGGATGATCGGACAAGGGCGGGTTTCGGCGTTAAGAGTTACTCACTCCGCGCCGTGGGCGCATCATCCAGCGGCGTCCACCACGTGACTGGCGGCGTCACTGTGAAACGGCGGCCCGTCACCGCACTGGGTGTGATGCGGATGAACTGGTCCTTTTGTCCGGCCTCCCAGGGGAAAAGGAGCAGCCCCACGGTGTCCAGTACGTCCTGGGTCAGCTTCACAGCGGAAGCCTGGCCTTTGACCACCACACTCCATGCCACACCGGTCTCCGGATTAACGCCATCAGCCTCAATGGCTACGGGAGCATCGCTGAGGGCAGCATGGAGCTTGGTGCCTTCTCCCGTCCGGAACACCATGGTCCCGTGGTCCACCTTGTAATTTACGGGGAAGATGTCCGGGTGGTCATCCACTACAACTGCAAGCCTGCCTACGGAGACACCCCTGAGGAGCTCCCAGCATTCGTTGGTTTCCAAAATTTCGGTGGCGGGCGTGCCTGGCTGATCGGTCCCCGATGGTGAGTTCGTCATACCGCCGAGGATACGCCGCGCAGGTGCGCCCGGACAGGGCAGGGCATCCCGGATGGGTAGGTGCGCCCGGACAGGGCAGGACATGCTGGATGGGTAGGGCTACCGAACCAAGCTGTGTTTGGACGCAAGGTCAGCTGGTGCCGGTGCCCGCCCAACACTGACCAGGGGCCCACGGATGGCGAGGAACCCGGCGATGGCCAGCACCACGGCTTCAGCGGCGAGCGCCAGGAACGTCACTTCCCAACCACCGGTCATGGTGTGCAGCAATCCCGCTCCCAGCGGGCCGAGCGATGCCACGGCGAATCCGATCCCCTGGCTCATGGCGGAGAGCCGTCCTGCCGATTGGGGTCCGGCCGAGCGGATCACCACCAGGGCCATGGCGAGTCCGAAGCCTGCGCTCTGGACTACCCCGAGGATCCCGACCATGAGGAATTGCACTTCAGCCGGCGCTGCCAATACGCCCATCAAGGCAAGCGCCACCGACAGCCCGAGCCCCGGCGCCATGATCCTCAAAATGCCGGGCCTGCCTGCGAGGACAGGAGCCAGCAAACTGGCCGGCAGCCCTGCGAGGCTGAACCACGCGAGCAGGGCGGCCGACTCTGCAGCCGGAATTCCCCGGGACACTAGATACACCGCCAGCCAGGAAGTGATGGCGAAGTACAGCATTGCTTGAAGGCCAAAAAACGCCGTCACCGCCCAAGCGGTGCGCTGCTTCCTGAGGGGCAACTCCGGCGCCAGGGGCAGCGCCGGCTCAGTGAGGACAGGCTCGGTGTGGCCCGGCTTCGTGGTGACAGCCGACGACGCCGTGTCCCCGGCCGCCGCGCGGTTGGCACCTTCCGCTGGGGTACCTGCCACATTGGCACCTGGCGTCGAGGAACCTGCCGCCGTGGAACCTGCCGCCGTAGCGCTTCCTGAACGTTGGATGAGGAGGGCACCCAGGAGGGCGGGCAGCGCCCATACTGCCAAAGCCCAGGGCAGGCTGCCACCGAGGAGGTGCTGCAGTGGCTGGACCAGTCCGGCACCAAGGGCTGCACCCAACCCGAATCCCATGGTGCACAGTCCTGTCCACCATCCCGTGCCCCGGTTTGCTTTGACTATCTGCGGTACCAATACGCTGGCACTCATGATGGCCATGCCGGCAAGGAAGGTTCCCGGGAGGAGAAGGGCCGGGACCAGCACACGGACAATCAGCGCCAAGGCCAGGACCACCAATGCAAGGGCAACGGCCCGTCCGGTACCCAGGCGCCTGGCCAGCCATGGCCCAATGGGGCCTGAAACCCCAAAGGCCAGCACCGGCAACGTTCCCAGCAGGGGCAGCAGAGCGGCATCGAGCCCGAAGACCACCGGCACCTGGTTCATGACTCCTGCAATAGTGGTGATGGCGGGTCGAAGATTGACCGACACCATCACCAGCGCAAGCAAAACCAACCCCGTTGTCAACCTCGGACCCAGTTCAGCGCCATCCTGCCGCTTCTCGCGCACGTCATTCCCCTCATAGCAGCTTTGGTATACCAAGTAAGCCTATGAGGAGAACAGGAGAAAGTAAATGCGGCCAAATAAGGCAGCGATACACAACAGTGATCCACGCTCGATAACTTTGGAATACCAAGGAAGCCCGGGGGTAGCCCCCAATAGCCCGCAAACATGAGAGAGCGTCCGACCAAACCACCCCGGGAAGTGATAGAGCGTCCCCCAAACCAACCCGGGATGTGAGAGAGCGTCCCGCAGGGCCGGAACGCGGCAGCGCGCGTCTAAGGGAGGAACGACCGAGCGCGCCGAGCGTTCCGGCCATGCGGGACGGGCCTGCGTGATGGCCCCGCGGGACGGGCCTGCGGGACGGGCCTGCGGGACGGGCCTGCGGGACGGCCCTGCGGGACGGGCCTGCGGGACGGGCCTATCCTTAGATGGCCTTCCCCGGGTTGAGGATCCCCTGCGGATCGAACAACTCCTTGATCCGCCGCTGCAGCTCACGCACGGGTTCCGGCTGCTCCAACCCCAGCCAGCGCAGCTTGTATTGGCCCACACCGTGCTCACCTGTGATGGTCCCGCCCATGTCCAGGCCCACCCGGATGGACTCATCGAGTGCAGCGTTGAGGCGAACCAGGGCGTCGGCATCGGTGGCTGGATCTACGCGGTCCATCCAGAACGTGGGGTGCAGGTTTCCGTCGCCTGCGTGGGCCACCACTTTGAGGCGTACCTGGAACCGTGCGGCCATGGCTTCGAGTTCGGCCACGAAATCGACCAGCCGGGAGCGCGGGACTGCAATGTCTTCGCCCACCCTGAATTCGTCGTCCACCTCGACGCCGCGGCTGTTGCGCCTTAGTTCCACGAGCATTTCGGCTTCGGCGCTGGCCTCAGTGGTCACGGTGGCGCCGCCGTCGGCGAGTACTTGCCGGACGACGTCGGCCTCTGCAGCAGCGCCGAAGCCGTCTGTCTGGATGAGCAACAGGGATTTGCCGCGCTTTTGGAGGTCGCCGCCGTGGAGTTCGTCGAGCTGGACCAGGGTGCCGTTGTCCAGCAGTTCCATGATGGCAGGCTGGACGCGGGCACGGCCGACGGCGAGCACTCCGGCGGCGGCGCTGCGGAAGTCCTGGTAGAACGCGGCGATGGTGTGGACTTCGCGGGGCAGGTATTTCAGCCGGACGGTCACGCCCACCACGATTCCCAGTGTGCCTTCGGAGCCCACCAGCAGTGCGGTGAGGTCGTACCCTGCTACCCCTTTGAAGGTTTGGTGGCCGGTGTGCATGAGCGAACCGTCAGCCATCACCACGTCCAGGGCAAGCACGGAATCACGGGTCACACCGTATTTGGCGCACCGCAGGCCCCCGGCATTGGTGGCCACGTTGCCGCCGATGGTGGACATTTTGTAGCTTGCCGGGTCCGGCGCGTACATCAGGCCGTGCCGGGCGGCTGCGGCGTTGAGGTCGGCGTTGATGACCCCGGGTTCGACGACGGCGGTCTCGTCATCGGGGTTGAGGTCCAGGATGCGGTTCATCCTTTCGAGTCCCAGCACGATGCAGCCCTGGGTAGCGTGCGCACCGCCGGAAACGCCGGTGCCCGCGCCGCGGGCGACAATCGGTACCTGATGGGCAGCGCAGGTACGGACGATGTGTTGCACATCTTCCACGGACTCGGCCCAGACGACGGCCAGGGGAAGATGCCTCTCCAGCGTCGGTCCTTGATCGATGGAGTAGACGGTGCGGGTTTCTTCGTCACCGGCTATTTGGCCGGAGCGGAGCCCGTCCGACAACTCCTGCAGGAACACTCGCTGCCCGGCAGTGTGCCGGCCCTCTTCGGCATGCCCGACCGTGCGGTCCTTGATGCGTTCCTCTGATGTACCGGCCACGGCCGTTTCGTCCGACAAAGCACTACCTCCACATGAGCGCCGCGGACACGCCAAACCGGCAGTCTTCGCAGCGTTTTCAGTGCTCACAGTCTAGCCAGAGCAGCGTGGCCCGGTTGAAGTTGCCCGGTTCAAAGGCCCGGTACTGTGGTCCCGGGCATTGCCCAGACTCCCGCAGAGATGCCTTCAGCCCGCAGGAGCACACCGTCGACGCCGGATGGCCCGGCAGGGGCCGATGTCACCTTTCCGCTCCGGTGCAGTGGCGCGGCCAGCAGTGCTGCACGCTGGGCATCGCCCAGAGCGGCATGGTCGAGGACCACCTCGGCAGTATTCCTGGCGACAAACACCAGCACTGACGACTCTGACGTTTCCCGGACGAACACCATGGCATCGCCCGCGGCGTGTAGCCATCGCACCCCACCCTCGGTCAGTGCCGGCAGGTCCCTGCGGAGCCCGGTAAGCCGTGAGTAGGTGGAGCGTAGGTCCTTGACCACGAGGTCATTGCCAACCCACGGCATGGGCGTCCGTGAGTCCTCTCCGTTGTACCCTTCAAAACCAAACTCGTCACCGGCAAACATCACCGGAACTCCTGGCAGGCAAAAGGTGAGAACAGCACCCACTTCCGGGCCGCCGTCGACCATGACAGTGGCTGCCCGCGCAGTGTCGTGCGTGTTCAGGGCGTTCATATTGTTTTGTCGCACAGCCCAGCTAAATCCCGCAGTGAGGTCCTGGTGTGTCGCGAGGAAGTCTTCAGCGGGGATCCTGTTGGGTCCGCTCTGCGGCGAGCCGAAGAAGTTGACGTTGGGAGCGTCCTTGGCCAGCCAGGACCAGAGCGGACGGGTGAGGTTGGAGTAGGTCATGGCACCCTGCCAGTGTTCCCCGGTGACATCGGCCGCGGCATCGGAGGTGGACTCAGCCAGGAGGGCCGCGTTGGGGTTGACCTCCCGCACCCGCTCCGCGATGAGTCCGGCAACCTCATGGTTCAGGTCCACAGCCCCAAGGCGTCCGGTCATGTTGCCGACGTCGATCCTCCAGCCGTCCAGGTTGAACGGCGGCTTCAGCCAGCGGGCCACCACGGAGTCTTCGTCCGTAATGAAGCGTCGGCGGAGGGCTGCCGAGGACCAGTTGAATTTCGGCAGGGACGGCACACCCCACCAGGACTCGTAGCTGGAGTGATCCGGGCTGAAGTAGTAGTACCCGGCTTCCTCGGATCCAGGGTCGGCGAGCGCTTTGACGAACCACTCGTGAGCCGCGCCCGAGTGGTTCGCGGTGAGGTCCCCCATCACGCGGATGCCCCGGGAGTGCGCGGCTTCCACCAGGTCCACCAAAGCCTGGTCCCCGCCCAGGAGCGGATCCACCGAATCAAAGGTGGACGCGTCATAGCGGTGGTTGGATCGCGCCGGAAAGAAGGGCGTCAGGTAAAGGACATCGACGCCCAAAGCCTGCAGGTGGTCCAGTTTTCCAGTGACACCTGGCAGGTCTCCCCCATAGAACTGGGTGGATGCTCCTGCCCCCGTCCCCACCACCGGTTCGTTCCACGCGCATGCGATGGCCCAATCGGGAGTGGGATGGCCGTCGGCTTGGGCGGACCGCGCGAACCGGTCCGGGAACACTTGGTACATGGTGCCCTTCCGCAGCCACTCCGGGGCCGGGACAAAAGCGGTCAGCCTGAAGTCCGCCGCATCTGAGACATCCCGGCCGAACAAGCCTTGGGCATTGAGGTTCCAGTAGCGCCGCCCGGTACTGGAAGCGGCACCAACAACCGGGCCGGCGGCAGCGGCGCCGTCGTGCGTTTCAATAACTTCCAGCAGGAACCGGTACTTGGCCACGGGGTTGGCCACCAGCATCGCCGCTTCCCACCAGTCCCAGCCGTCGGCGGAGCCGAGCCGGATGGCGGCGTCGTAGCGGGGCTCGCCGTCCTGGATGGAACGGACCCACACTTTCGACGCCGGTCCCCACCCCTGCGGGACACGGATGCGGAGCCTGACGGTATCGCCAAGGGACACGGGTCCGGGTTCAGGGGTGGATACGAAGAGCGTCGAGCCGTCATGGTGCGGAAGGACGATGGGCATTCTCAGCCTTTCACAGAGCCGGCGGTCAGCCCGCTGACGATGTACTTCTGCAGGAAGAGGAACAGCGCCATGACCGGGATTGCCGCGATCACTGCGCCGGCGGCGAAGACGCCCCAGTTCTCGGAGCGCTGCTGGGCTACATAGGAGTAAAGGCCGACGGCGAGTGTCTGGCTGTCGGGGTCGGTCAGCACCACGCTGGCAATCACGAATTCGCTGGAGATGCCAATGAAGGCAAGCAGCCCCACCACGGCCAGGATGGGCGTTACCAGGCGCAGGATGATGCCGAAGAAGATTTGCACATGGCTGGCGCCGTCAATCTTCGCCGCTTCATCCAGCGACTGCGGAACAGTGTTGAAGAACCCGTACATGAGGTAGGTGTTCACGCCCAGCGCACCGCCAAGGTAGACCATGATGAGGCCCAGCTGGCTGCCCAGCCCCAGCGCGGGAATCACTTGGGAGATTCCACTGAGGAGCAGGAAGATCGCGACGACGGCCAGCAGCTGCGGGAACATCTGCAGCAGCAGGAGCGTCAAAAGACCCATCCGGCGGCCTTTGAAGCGCATGCGGGAGAACGCATAGGCGGCCATGGCGCCGAGGAATACGGTGGCAGCCGAAGTTACCGTGCCAACTATCAGCGTGTTCACGAACCACCGGCCGAAGGGCCGGGTGGGGTCGCTGAAGAGTGCCACGAAGTTTCCGGTGTCGAACCTGGTGAACAGCCCGTTGGAACCCACCAGGGTGCCGTTGGAATCCAGGGCAGCGGACAGGACGTAGAGGAGCGGGAACACCGCGAAGATCGTGGTGACGATTCCCACGACGTGCCGCCAGCCTTTGTCCTTGAACCAGACCCCGAACGGACGCCGCTTGGGCACCAAGGGCGAGGGGTCGTCGTCGAACGTTGTTTCCTTGCCTGCGGCGAATGTGCGTACGCTCATCAGTTCACGTCCTCGAGTGCTTTGGTCTGCTTGAAGCTGACGGCCGAGATAGTGGCCACAATGATGAAGATGATGATGGCGAGCGCGCTGGCCAGGCCGTAATCGCGCCCTGTGCCTTGGCCGAACGCCACTTTGTACACCAGCGTGATCAGGATGTCCGTGGATCCAATGTCCCGGTCCGTGTCCGCGAAGCGCGGCCCACCGCCGGTCAACATGTAGATGACGTTGAAGTTGTTGAAGTTGAAGGCGAAGGACGAGATCAGCAGCGGCGCCACCGACACCAGGAGCAGCGGCAACTTGATGGAACGGAATACCCGCCAGGCAGAGGCACCATCCATCCGCGCTGCCTCGTCTATTTCAGAGGGAAGTGATTGCAGGGCGCCGGTACAGACCAGGAACATGTAAGGGAAGCCGAGCCACACGTTGACCACCAGCACACTGATCTTGGCCAGGACGGGGTCTGTCAGCCAGCCGATGTTCGCGCCGCCCAACAGTGTCTGGTTCAGCCAGCCGAACTCGGGGTTCAGGATTCCGGACCACACCAAGCCGGATAGGAATGCAGGGAAGGCGTACGGCAGGATCATCAGGATCCGGTAGGCCTTCTTGCCGCGAAGGTCCTCGCGGTTGAACGTGGTGGCCAGGAACAGGCCCATCACGAAGGTCAAAGCAACAGAGGCGATGGAGAAGGTGAACGTCCACAGGATGACGCCCAGGAGCGGGCCACGGAGGCTGGGATCCGTGAACGCCCGGACGAAGTTGTCCATGCCCACGTCAATCTTCCAGCCTGTTGCCAAGGTCTCTCCCTTGGAGTCGGCGAACGCGCCCTTGCCGTTGTCCCGGTACTCGGTCCCGGTGTCCGTGTCCGTGAACGTGTCAGTGGCGGCGTCGTAGTTCAATGCCGGCTTGAATTGATATGCGGTGCTGCCGTCGGCTGTGCGCAAGGTTCCATCGGCGGGATCAGCTGAGACGGGGACCGTGATCTTCAGGATCTCCTGCTGGTTGGCCACGATCTCCTGGAACTTCAGCGTCTGGTAGCCCGGCAGGGAGTTCGCTTTGCCCGTTGAGTCCTTGCCGGCGTCCGGGGCATCGGTGAGCGGCTGTTCCGTGCTGCCAACCTGGGCCTTTCCGGCAGGATCGGTAAACAGCATGTAGAAGTCGTTGCCCTTGGTCAGGACGGCTGCCTTATAGGCAGGAGAGTCCGGGACGCGTTTCTGGGCTGTGAGTTGGATGGCCGAAATGGCATCTTCCTTGGTGCTGTTGTGCCCATCGCCATAGTTGGTGAACGCAATGTAGCCGCTGAAGACCACCACCAGGACCTGGAACACCAGCAGGAACAGCACCCCGGGCGCCAAGTACTTGGCCGGCAGCCCGCCCTTGCGGAGATAGATCCAGTTGATGGCCAGCACCACCAGCGCAGACACCGCCAGCGCAGCCCACGATTGGCTGAGGAAAAGCATCATCAGGACATAGACCGCGAAAGCATCCACAAGTCCCAGCAGGACAACCTTGAGGATGGTGCCCTTCAGGGAATCGGGATGGCGTATGGGCTTGGCGGGGCGCAGTGTGCCGTTGGTGCGGGTGGTGCCGCCGGAGCGAGCGCCGGTGCCGGATGGCTCAACCGGAGTCGGTTGGCCGCCAGGGGCGGGCAGTTCGCGGAGATCTGGTTTGGGCATGGTGGGTCCTTGGGTGAAGCGGTTGGCGGCAGGCAGGCAAGGCCGGGCGGTGGGGTGCCGCCCGGCCTTGGGCAGACCGGTGGAGTGGTCCGGTTGCGGTCTCAGCCGCCGATCTTGGACTTGATGCTGTCGGCCATCTTGGTCCAGGCTTCAGCGGGATCGCCCTGGCCCTTGATGATGGCGAGCTCCGTAGCTCCCCAGTCAGCCCAAACCGCACTCATTTCCGGGATGGCGGGCATGGGAACGCCGGTGGAACCGATCTTGCCGAAGGCCGCGACCACGGGATCGCTGGCGGCTTTTTCAAACGATGCTTTGAGGGCAGGCGGGCGTCCGCCTGCCGTGTACATGGAGTCCTGCGCCGATTCCGAGGTGAGGTAATTGGTGACGAACTCGTTGGTGGCCAGGGCGTTGGCGCTCTTGGCGCTGATGAAGAAGCCATTGACGCCGATGAAAGGCTGCGCGGGTTCACCGCCGGCCGTGGGCAGCTCATCTACGGCGAACTTGATGCCCTTCTTCTGGACATCCGGAACGTTCCACGGGCCTGTCAGGAAGTAGGGGGATTCGCCCGCAATGAACTTCTCCTTGGCGATGTCGCCGGTGATGTTGGAGTTGATGATCTTCTCGCCTGCATCACCCCATGCAGCCAACTTCTTAGCGAATTCGACGCCGGCAGCGTCACCGATGAGGAGCTGCTTGGCGTCGTATCCGCCGTCGGCGTTCTTACCGAAGACCTGCGATCCCATGGAGGACTGCAGCGGGTAAAGGTGGTACGGATCGCCCTGTTTCGGGTCCATTCCCACCAGGAACGGGAACGT
This sequence comes from Arthrobacter sp. R3-55, assembly GCF_054161505.1. Taxonomy (NCBI): domain Bacteria; kingdom Bacillati; phylum Actinomycetota; class Actinomycetes; order Micrococcales; family Micrococcaceae; genus Arthrobacter; species Arthrobacter sp. R3-55. The sequence continues at coordinate 3,815,211 of NZ_CP096423.1, forward strand.
GGCTTTGCCTTCTGCCACTGCCTTCTTGCCGTTGGCCACTACCTCGTCCAACGTGGAAGCTTTGCTGTCCACGATGCTGGTGTTGCGCAGCAAGGCAATGTTCTCAATGGCATACGGGACGCCGTAGACGGCGCCGTTGTAGGTCATCGCCTTGATGGAGGAGTCCTGGAACTGTCCGGCCTTGTCACCCAGTTCCACGGGGGCGATGACGCCGTTCTGGACGAACTTTCCAATCCAGTCGTGGGGTCCAACGATCAAATCCGGGCCCTGCCCGGTGGGTACCTGCGTAATGAAGTCGTCACGTACGGCGGCGAAGTCCTTGACTACCAGCTTCACTTCGATGCCGGTGTCCGACTTGAATTTCTCGGTAATGTCCTTCAACGCCGGCGACCGCTCGGCGTCCACCCACATGGTGATGACGCCTGCGCCTGCCGCTTTGAGGTCCGGCTTGGCTGCTTCCGAGGTGGGTGCAGTGGAGGCGCTTCCACCGCAGGCGCTCAGCGCCAAGGCTGCGGCCACGGAGATCGCCCCAGTGGCGAAAATACGCCGGGTGGTCTGAGTCGCGAGGGTATTGTGCACCTTCATTGGTGTCCCTTTCGTTCTTTTCTGCTTCGACGCGAAGGGCTCCAGGCCCGCTCAAACGCCGGTGATATGGCTCACAACTGCAAGCGCTTCCACAGACTACAGGTCCAATTGCTGATTTGGGAAGCCTGCATCATCCCAAACCCCCAAAGACAGCACCCTTAGGACTGGAAACGTTTACAATTTCCAGGAAACTCTCTTACGATGTGTTCATGTCCGTTGATTCAATGCTCTCGGTTGCGACCCATGAGCCCACTGCAGCCTTCACGCATCTGACCCCGGTCCACGACGCCTCCATGGCGCACGGATGGTGGCGTTCCGCTGTGATCTACCAGATCTACCCGCGCTCTTTCCGCGACCTCAACGGCGACGGCGTCGGTGACCTGGCCGGTATTACTGCCGAGCTTCCCCAGCTGGCCGGATTAGGCGTCGACGCTGTGTGGCTGTCGCCCTTCTACCGCTCGCCCCAACGGGACGCCGGGTATGACGTCAGCGACTACTGCGACGTCGATCCCTTGTTCGGCACCCTGGCCGACTTTGATGCCCTGATCTCCGAGGCCAACCGGCTCAACCTGCGCGTCATCGCAGACCTCGTTCCCAACCACTGCTCCGACCAGCACGTGGCCTTCCAAGCCGCACTCACCGCGGGCGCGAACAGCGCGGAGCGGGACATGTTCATCTTCCGGGACGGCCAGGGGCCAGACGGCAATGAACCGCCCAACAACTGGCAGTCCCATTTTGGCGGCCCGGCATGGACCCGCATTACCGAGCCGAACGGCCAACCGGGCCAGTGGTTCCTGCACCTTTTTGATTCCTCACAGCCTGACTTCAATTGGGATAACCCGGCGGTTCACGCCGAGTTCGAACGCGTTCTCCGCTTCTGGCTGGACCGCGGCATTTCGGGCTTCCGCGTTGATGTCGCCCACGCCCTGGTCAAGGCTGCCGGCCTTCCCAACTGGGGCGGCCGCGCCGACGGTAACAGCTCGGACGGCTTCCCCGGCCAAGACGCTCCAATGTTCGGCCAGCCTGCCCTTCATGACATCTACCGCCGCTGGCGTTCCATCCTGGAAGAGTACGGCCCGGACCGCATCCTCTGTGCCGAAGCCAACGTGGATCCGCTCCCCCGGCTGGCCCAGTGGGTCCGCCCCGACGAGATGCACCAGGCCTTCAACTTCCCCTACCTGCATGCCGGCCTGGACGTGAACCGCCTCCGCCACATCATCACCGACTCCCTGGTGTCCCTTGACGCCGTGGGAGCCCCCAGCACCTGGGTTCTGTCCAACCACGACGTTGTCCGCCATGTCTCGCGCTTCGGCTACGACGGACCAGGACCCCGCGACGGCGACGGCATCGGCCCCGACGACGCCCAACCCAATGAAGAACTCGGACGACGCCGGGCTGCAGCGGCCACCATGTTCATGCTGGGACTCCCGGGCGGCGCTTATCTTTACCAAGGCGAAGAGCTGGGCCTGCCGGATTCCTCCACCATTCCCGGCAACATGCGCCAGGATCCCACCTTTGCCCGCACCGGCGGAGCCCGCATCGGCCGCGACGGTTGCCGTGTGCCGCTCCCGTGGCGTTCATCAGAACCCCACTCCGGGTTCGGTAGCGGCATGGACCCCTGGCTGCCACAGCCCGAGTCCTGGCCCGCACTGGCGAGGGACCAGCAGGAGTCCGATCCGGCGTCGCACCTTAATCTGTACCGTGCCATGCTCGCTGAACGCGCCGCGCTCCGGCTCGGTGAAGGCTCCTTGGCCTGGGTGGAGGACTACTGCACCGGATCCTCATTGGCGTACCTCAACGGAAACACGCTGGTGATCATGAACGTCGGCTCCGAGTCCCTGCCCATCCCGGTCGGCACAACCATCCTCCGAAGTGCCTCGGGATCGGGGTCGGATCAAGCGGATTCAGATCAACAAGCCTCGGATCAACTAGGCTCAGGAGAGACAATCTGGCTGACAGTCAGCTGATTTTTTCACCAAGGAGCGGCATGACGGGCATCAAGGACGTAGCCGAGCGCGCAGGGCTGTCCGTTGCCACCGTCTCAAGGGCGCTTAGCGGCAAGGGAAATGTATCTCCCACCAGCCGCGAGCGTGCCCGCTCCGCTGCTGCCGAACTGGGCTTCGTGCTTTCCTATCACGCTTCAAGCCTGGCCTCGGGGCGCACGCACAACGTCGGCCTGGTGGTGCCCTCGGTCCACCGCTGGTTCTTCTCAGCGGTGATCGAGGGCGCCTCGGCCGCGCTGCTCGAGGCCGGCTATGACCTCACCCTCTATAACATCGGCGAAAACACCGAGCACCGGCACAGCGTCTTCAATGACTTCCTGCTGCGCAAACGGGTGGATGCGGTGATTGCGGTGTCCCTGGAACTGAGCGAAGCCGAAATCCAACAGCTGCACGCCATGCACCGCCCAATTGTGGGCATCGGCGGTCCACTGCCGGGAGCATCAACCATCAGGATCGATGACTCCTCGATCGCCCGGAAGGCCACCAATCATCTGCTGGGCCTGGGGCACAGCAAAATCGCGCACATGACCGGCAACGAGGCGTACGACCAAGACTTCCATCTTCCCGGAACCCGTCGGAGCGGATTCGAAGAAGCAATGAACGACGCCGGTTGTCCCGTCAGGCCCGAATGGATCGTTTCCGCGGACTTCACCATTGAAGGCGCCTACGCTGCTGCCAGACAGTTGCTCGCCAGCGCCCCTGACAGGCCCACTGCCGTCTTCGCCGCTTCGGACGAAATGGCCATCGGCACCATCCTCGCTGCCCGGGACTTTGGGCTCCGCATCCCTGATGACCTTTCAGTCATGGGGATCGACGGCCATGACCTGGGCAACGTCCTAGGCCTGACCACCATTGACCAGGACGCGAAAGGCCAAGGCGCACTGGCCGTCCGCACACTGCTGGGTGCGATCACCAAAGGCATGGTCCTGGAACCGGCAGATACGGAACATCCCACCAAACTGGTGGTCCGCTCAAGCACCGCCGTACCCAGGGCAGTGACCCCCTAGGGGCGACCCCCTGTGCCCGGCACTGACGCGCTATGGCAGCCGGCGCTGCATGGTCAACTCGCGTTTGGTTGTGTCCTGGGGATAGGGCCTGCCGGCACCCGTCGTCTCGAAGCCGTGGCGACGGTAGAAGGCAAGCGCCCTTGAGTTCTCTTCATGGACTCCGAGCTCCATGCTCCCGGCCGAGAGCTCTTCGGCTGCGGCTTCGCAGGCCTCTTTGAGGAGTTCGTCAGCCAAGCCCAAGCCCCGATGCCCAGGAGCGACGTAAACGCTGATCAGCATGGCCTGCAGCGGCTTCTCCGGGTCCTGTGGATGCTTGAGCACTACACGCATCAACGCGCAAAGTTTGCTGCCGTCCTGGCCTGAATCGGCTACCAAGGTAAAGCTGCTGTCTCCGGACATGGCAGCTGCGCGCTCCTGCCACTGGGTATCGGTCTGCCGGCGGGCTGCCTCGAGGCTCTCAACATAAGCCATGGGCGTGTCCTTGAGCATCTCCAATCGGACCTCCCGCAACAAACGCCAGTCACTAGCCTGGAGCCTGCGGATCCTAGGCAACGGCTCCGCCCATGAACCTCACATAGCAGTCCAACACCTTGGGCCAGCCCTCGGCATAAGAAGCCCTGGACGCCGCAGGATCCTCGGCACCCTCCCAACCATCGTGGATCAGGCGAACTTCAGTACCCTCACCCACTGCGCCGAAAACCACCCTGATCTCGGTGGACCACAGCGGCGTTCCGGCCGGGTACCAGCTGGCATGGAAGGACAGCGGGGGCTGCCAATCGTCGATAGTCCCCCACACCGCTGTGCGGCCATCCTCGGCCGTCTCAAGTATGAGGTTCTCCTCGAACTCAACATGGGAACCGGCACCGAAGACGCTCTCCCGTTCCAGCGGCCACCACAGGTGCGGGTGATCAGTGAAGCCTTGGAAAGCATGCGAAACGGTGGTCGGCACCACAACGGTGACGATGAGGGGCTCCAGGGCATCGCCATCCTGCCGGGACGATTCGGGTTCAGAGGCCGGGTGGCTGAAGAGGTTTTCCATGACCACCAACTCTACCGGCGGATGAAGCGCAGCTTGGATCAAGAGGCAGCTTAAATGCGAGAAGCCCCGACCTGTGGTCGGGGCTCCTCGTCTAATTTATGTCCGGCGGTGTCCTACTCTCCCACACCCTCCCGGGTGCAGTACCATCGGCGCTGTGGGTCTTAGCTTCCGGGTTCGGAATGGGACCGGGCGTTTCCCCCACGCTATGACCGCCGTAACTCTGTTACCCGTCCCGGTCCATCAAACCCTGTTGGGGGTGTGGTTTTCCTGGGTGGGAAGACTGTGGTTACAACTGTGGTGCTTGGTTGTTATGTAGTTGTTTGGTTCCGGCAACCCGTGGCGGGTTGTTGTTCGGGAACCACATAGTGGACGCGTGCAGTGTGTTGTGTGGTGTAAGTTGTTGGCCTATTAGTACCGGTCAGCTTCACGAGTCTTTAGTCCTCGCTTCCACATCCGGCCTATCAACCCAGTGGTCTGGCTGGGGGCCTCTCACACATAATGTGTATGGAAATCTCATCTTGAAGCGAGCTTCCCGCTTAGATGCTTTCAGCGGTTATCCCATCCGAACGTAGCTAATCAGCGATGCACTTGGCAGTACAACTGACACACCAGAGGTTCGTCCGTCCCGGTCCTCTCGTACTAAGGACAGCCCTTCTCAAATTTCCTGCGCGCGCAGCGGATAGGGACCGAACTGTCTCACGACGTTCTAAACCCAGCTCGCGTACCGCTTTAATGGGCGAACAGCCCAACCCTTGGGACCTACTCCAGCCCCAGGATGCGACGAGCCGACATCGAGGTGCCAAACCATGCCGTCGATATGGACTCTTGGGCAAGATCAGCCTGTTATCCCCGAGGTACCTTTTATCCGTTGAGCGACGGCCATTCCACAATGTACCGCCGGATCACTAGTCCCGACTTTCGTCCCTGCTTGAGATGTCTCTCTCACAGTCAAGCTCCCTTGTGCACTTACACTCGACACCTGATTGCCAACCAGGCTGAGGGAACCTTTGGGCGCCTCCGTTACTTTTTAGGAGGCAACCGCCCCAGTTAAACTACCCATCAGGCACTGTCCCTGACCCGGATCACGGGCCGAAGTTAGATGTCCAAAGTGACCAGAGTGGTATTTCAACGATGACTCCACCCGAACTGGCGTCCGGGTTTCAACGTCTCCCACCTATCCTACACAAGCCACTCCGAACACCAATACCAAACTATAGTAAAGGTCTCGGGGTCTTTCCGTCCTGCTGCGCGTAACGAGCATCTTTACTCGTACTGCAATTTCGCCGAGTTTATGGTTGAGACAGCGGGGAAGTCGTTACTCCATTCGTGCAGGTCGGAACTTACCCGACAAGGAATTTCGCTACCTTAGGATGGTTATAGTTACCACCGCCGTTTACTGGGGCTTAAATTCTCAGCTTCGCCCGCAAGGGGCTAACCGGTCCTCTTAACCTTCCAGCACCGGGCAGGAGTCAGTCCGTATACATCGTCTTGCGACTTCGCACGGACCTGTGTTTTTAGTAAACAGTCGCTTCCCCCTGGTCTCTGCGGCCCACACCCGCTCACGGAGAGCAAGTCTCCATCACGGGGCAGGCCCCCCTTCTCCCGAAGTTACGGGGGCATTTTGCCGAGTTCCTTAACCATAATTCTCTCGATCGCCTTGGTATTCTCTACCTGATCACCTGTGTCGGTTTGGGGTACGGGCGGCTAAAACCTCGCGTCGATGCTTTTCTAGGCAGCATAGGATCACCGGATCCCCCCAAACGGGAGTCCCATCAGATCTCAGGCACGTGCTCGAAGCACACAGGAACGGATTTGCCTATCCCTGACCCTACATCCTTAGACCGGGGCAACCATCGCCCGGCCCGGCTACCTTCCTGCGTCACACCTGTTAATACGCTTACCTCCCGGGATCAGGTCCCGCGCTCGGCCAAAACCCACAACACCACAAGGGTGAGCGGGCAGGCTCCGGGCGGTTAGTATCCCCCGCTTGGCATGGGCGGTTTTTCGCCGGTACGGGAATATCAACCCGTTGTCCATCGACTACGCCTGTCGGCCTCGCCTTAGGTCCCGACTTACCCAGGGCAGATTAGCTTGACCCTGGAACCCTTGATCATTCGGCGGACGGGTTTCTCACCCGTCTTTCGCTACTCATGCCTGCATTCTCACTCGTGTAGGCTCCACCGCTGGTTTACACCGCGACTTCACTGCCCACACGACGCTCCCCTACCACTCCACACCCCTGAACCACGAAGGCTAGGGCAATGTGTGAAATCCACAACTTCGGCGGTGTACTTGAGCCCCGCTACATTGTCGGCGCGGAATCACTTGACCAGTGAGCTATTACGCACTCTTTCAAGGATGGCTGCTTCTAAGCCAACCTCCTGGTTGTCTTCGCAACTCCACATCCTTTCCCACTTAGCACACGCTTAGGGGCCTTAGTTGGTGGTCTGGGCTGTTTCCCTCTCGACTATGAAGCTTATCCCCCACAGTCTCACTGCTGCGCTCTCACTTACCGGCATTCGGAGTTTGGCTGACGTCAGTAACCTTGTAGGGCCCATCGGCCATCCAGTAGCTCTACCTCCGGCAAGAAACACGCAACGCTGCACCTAAATGCATTTCGGGGAGAACCAGCTATCACGGAGTTTGATTGGCCTTTCACCCCTACCCACAGCTCATCCCCTCCATTTTCAACTGAAGTGGGTTCGGTCCTCCACGACGTCTTACCGTCGCTTCAACCTGGCCATGGGTAGATCACTCCGCTTCGGGTCTAGATCACGCCACTACACTCGCCCTATTCAGACTCGCTTTCGCTACGGCTACCCCACACGGGTTAACCTCGCGACGTAACACTAACTCGCAGGCTCATTCTTCAAAAGGCACGCCGTCACCAGAATCAGACTGGCTCCGACGGATTGTAAGCACACGGTTTCAGGTACTGTTTCACTCCCCTCCCGGGGTACTTTTCACCTTTCCCTCACGGTACTGGTCCGCTATCGGTCATTAGGAAGTATTTAGGCTTATCAGGTGGTCCTGACAGATTCGCACGGGATTTCTCGGGCCCCGTGCTACTTGGGATACTCTCCAGGCTGCACACAACATTACGGTTACGGGGCTCACACCCTCTCTGGCCGGCCTTTCAAGACCGTTCACCTATGCACGCACATCACCTCACTGGTCCGGCAGAACCAGAACGGAAAGTCCCACAACCCCGCCCATGCAACGCCCGCCGGCTATCACACATGGAAACGGTTTAGCCTGATCCGCGTTCGCTCGCCACTACTAACGGAATCACTATTGTTTTCTCTTCCTGCGGGTACTGAGATGTTTCACTTCCCCGCGTTCCCCCCACGCACCCTATGTGTTCAGATGCGGGTCACACAATCACCTTGCAGCGTTGTGCGGGGTTTCCCCATTCGGACATCCTGGGATCAACGCTCGGTTATCAACTCCCCCAGGCTTATCGCAGATTCCTACGTCCTTCTTCGGCTCCTAATGCCAAGGCATCCACCGTGTGCCCTTAAAAACTTGACCACACAAGATCAAAAACTTACTCGAGAGAACCATGACCACAAGGGCCAGGTTCATTCATAAGAAATTGCTGTAAGAACACACCCACACCAAAGCGTGTGTGTGTTCTAGATGCTCGCGTCCACTATGTAGTTCTCAAACAACAACCCCGTCAACCAGACCACACCCACCACAACCCACACCCCACAAAGGGAAGCGCAAGCCATCAACAGCGGACGAAGTACCGGAAGCAGGAACAAAAGAAACACCAGAAGTGCCCCCCTGCATTGCTGCAAAAAGGTCCTGTTGCCTCAGGACCCAACAGTGCGCCAAACACAACCCCCACCAGCCACGCCCCGGACACGTTCCCAACAACACCACACCCCCCAAAAAAGGAGAGCACAGGCCGCCGTACTAGCACCAGGACACAACCACAAAGGCCATGCCAAAAAACTTTGATTCGTTGATATTCCACCCATGAGCACCCACCGCAGAACAGACGCCTGCGCAATGGGCAACACTGACAACCACCAACCATCCGCATGCACGGACACCGGCAATTATTAGCAGCTCCTTAGAAAGGAGGTGATCCAGCCGCACCTTCCGGTACGGCTACCTTGTTACGACTTAGTCCCAATCGCCGGTCCCACCTTCGACGGCTCCCCCCACAAGGGTTAGGCCACCGGCTTCGGGTGTTACCAACTTTCGTGACTTGACGGGCGGTGTGTACAAGGCCCGGGAACGTATTCACCGCAGCGTTGCTGATCTGCGATTACTAGCGACTCCGACTTCATGGGGTCGAGTTGCAGACCCCAATCCGAACTGAGACCGGCTTTTTGGGATTAGCTCCACCTCACAGTATCGCAACCCTTTGTACCGGCCATTGTAGCATGCGTGAAGCCCAAGACATAAGGGGCATGATGATTTGACGTCGTCCCCACCTTCCTCCGAGTTGACCCCGGCAGTCTCCTATGAGTCCCCGCCATAACGCGCTGGCAACATAGAACGAGGGTTGCGCTCGTTGCGGGACTTAACCCAACATCTCACGACACGAGCTGACGACAACCATGCACCACCTGTAAACCGACCGCAAGCGGGGCACCTGTTTCCAGGTATTACCGGTTCATGTCAAGCCTTGGTAAGGTTCTTCGCGTTGCATCGAATTAATCCGCATGCTCCGCCGCTTGTGCGGGCCCCCGTCAATTCCTTTGAGTTTTAGCCTTGCGGCCGTACTCCCCAGGCGGGGCACTTAATGCGTTAGCTACGGCGCGGAAAACGTGGAATGTCCCCCACACCTAGTGCCCAACGTTTACGGCATGGACTACCAGGGTATCTAATCCTGTTCGCTCCCCATGCTTTCGCTCCTCAGCGTCAGTTACAGCCCAGAGACCTGCCTTCGCCATCGGTGTTCCTCCTGATATCTGCGCATTTCACCGCTACACCAGGAATTCCAGTCTCCCCTACTGCACTCTAGTCTGCCCGTACCCACTGCAGAACCGGAGTTGAGCCCCGGTCTTTCACAGCAGACGCGACAAACCGCCTACGAGCTCTTTACGCCCAATAATTCCGGATAACGCTTGCGCCCTACGTATTACCGCGGCTGCTGGCACGTAGTTAGCCGGCGCTTCTTCTGCAGGTACCGTCACTTTCGCTTCTTCCCTACTGAAAGAGGTTTACAACCCGAAGGCCGTCATCCCTCACGCGGCGTCGCTGCATCAGGCTTGCGCCCATTGTGCAATATTCCCCACTGCTGCCTCCCGTAGGAGTCTGGGCCGTGTCTCAGTCCCAGTGTGGCCGGTCACCCTCTCAGGCCGGCTACCCGTCGTCGCCTTGGTAGGCCATTACCCCACCAACAAGCTGATAGGCCGCGAGTCCATCCAAAACCACAAAAGCTTTCCACCACCTGACATGCGTCAGACAGTCATATCCGGTATTAGACCCAGTTTCCCAGGCTTATCCCAGAGTCAAGGGCAGGTTACTCACGTGTTACTCACCCGTTCGCCACTAATCCCCCAGCAAGCTGGGATCATCGTTCGACTTGCATGTGTTAAGCACGCCGCCAGCGTTCATCCTGAGCCAGGATCAAACTCTCCGTTGAAGTAAAACAAATCAAACAGACACAACCACACCCACCGGAAATAACGGCGAACACGGCTGCACAAAATTCGAAACCAGCTGAAAACCAGACCACCACACACGGGGGTGCGCAACGATCCAGCCATAATTTCAACCAATCAATAAAACAATCGGTATCAACAAACTTGGCACACTATTGAGTTCTCAAACAACAGGTCACTATTCCGGAGCAGTACCACCAGCCTTCGCTGGATCGCTCCGGAGCAACTTTTCAAACTTACACGCTGCCTGCCTCCGGGTCAAATCGGCGATCTTGACTTGATTTTCCTTGCGGTTTTTTGTCAGTTTCACCGTCCTCCACTGGGGAGCAGCGCGGGTACTAACTATACCCCTACTTCCCCGGGATGGCAAAACCCCTCAACGACACGCTGCCTCTACCGGGAAAAATCGCCGGAAACACGGGGAAGAACGGCCAAGAGGGCCCGGAAGCCGAAGCTCCGGACCCTCTGAGACCCACCTGGTATCCAAGCGGATCGGATTTAGCGCACTAGCCTGCCGGCGTGAACCAGGAAGCCCCCAGTGGGGGAAGAGTCACCGTCAACGCTGCGGGCTGTCCATCCGTCCCGGGCGTCGAGGCCTTCAGCGCTCCGGCGTTGACCACTCCCGAACCGCCATACGTTTCAGAGTCGGTGTTCAGGACTTCTGTCCACTCCCCCGCGGAGGGAACTCCCAGGATGTAGTCCTTGTGCGGACCGCCCGAGAAGTTCACTGCACAAACCAGCGGCTTGCCGTCGTGACCCCATCGGATGAAAGTCAGGACGTTGTGATCGGCGTCAGCACCGTTGATCCACTGGAAGCCACCGGCTTCGTTGTCCCGCTGGTACAGGGCCGGCGTGGACGTGTAGAGCTCGTTGAGGTCCTTGACCAGAAGCTGCAGGCCGCGGTGCGCAGGAATGTCCGCGAGGAACCAATCCAGTCCATACTGCTCGGACCATTCTGCTTCCTGTCCGAACTCGGTGCCCATGAAGATGAGCTGCTTGCCGGGGTGGGCCCACTGGTATGCGAAAAAGGCGCGGAGGTTGGCCAATTGCTGCCACCGGTCTCCGGGCATCTTCCGGAGCATGGAGCCCTTGCCGTGAACTACTTCATCATGGCTGATGGGCAGCAGGAAGTTCTCCGTGAAGGCGTAGACCATGGAGAACGTGATGGTCCCGTGGTGCCACTTCCGGTTGATGGGGTCTTCGGAAATGTACTTCAGGGAGTCGTGCATCCACCCCATGTTCCATTTCAGTCCGAAGCCGAGGCCACCGTGGTTGGTGGGAGCGGTAACGCCGGGGAATGCCGTTGATTCCTCGGCAATAATGATGGCTCCAGGGTGGGACTTGTAGACCGTGGCGTTGACTTCCTGCATGAAGGAGATCGCCTCGAGGTTTTCGCGGCCGCCAAACTTGTTGGGCCTCCACTGTCCTTCTTCGCGGGAGTAGTCCAGGTAAATCATGGAAGCCACTGCGTCCACCCGCAGGCCATCAATGTGGAATTCTTCCAGCCAATACAGCGCGTTGGCCACCAGGAAGTTGCGGACCTCGCTGCGCCCGAAGTCGAAGATCAGGGTTCCCCAGTCCGGGTGTTCACCCAAAGCCGGGTCCGAGTGCTCGTACAACGGCTGGCCGTCGAACTGCGCCAGGGCCCAGGCGTCCTTGGGGAAGTGTGCAGGGACCCAGTCCAGGAGGACGCCGATTCCGGCCTGGTGAAGTGAATCCACCAAGTACCGGAATTCGTCCGGGTGACCGAACCGCGAGGTGGGTGCAAAGTAGGACGTTACTTGGTAGCCCCACGACCCACCGAAGGGGTGCTCTGCCACCGGCATGAACTCAACGTGGGAGAACCCAAGCCACTTCACATAGTCCACGAGCTCCTTGGCCAGTTCCTTGTAGCCAAGTCCCAGCCGCCAGGAGCCCAGGTGGACTTCGTAGACGCTCATGGGCGAGTTGTGAGGGTCCTTAGCGGCGCGTGCATTCATCCAGTCCGCGTCCTTGAACCGGTAACTGGCGTCCACAACACGCGAGGCAGTCAGTGGCGGAACCTCCGTGCCAAAGGCCAACGGGTCAGCCTTTTCAATCCACTGCCCGGATTTTGTGAGAATCTCGTATTTGTAGCACGCCCCTGCTACAACCCCGGGGATGAACAGTTCCCAGACGCCGGAAGAACCCAAGGAACGCATACCGTGCGAACGGCCATCCCAGCCATTGAAGTCGCCCTTCACGCGGACGGCCTGGGCGTTGGGAGCCCACACGGCAAAGGAAACTCCATCCACTTCGCTCAGTGCAGAGCGGTAATGCTGGACGTGCGCCCCGAGGACATCCCAAAGCCGCTCGTGCCGGCCTTCACCGATCAGGTGCAGGTCCACCTCACCTACGGTAGGCAGGTAGTGGTAGGGGTCATCGATGGTGACGGGTTCGACGTCGTACACCACTTCCAAACGGTAGTCCGGCACGTGGCCGGCCTGCACCGGTTCCAGGACTGCGGTCCAAACGCCATGGGCCTCATGGGCCATTTCCGTGCGGCCGGCTTCGGTCACCACCGCGACGGATTTGGCGAGGTGTTTCACCGTGCGGATGGTGACGTGGCCATGATCGTCCAAGTGCGCGCCGAGCACCGAATGCGGCGCGTGGTAGGCGCCGGCGGCCACGCGTTCCAAGGTCTCGGAGTCCACGTGCAGGGGAACTCGGGGCCGTTCGGTGCGTGCTGAGCCAGTCATGTCAATACCTTCCGCTATAGCTGCCGCATGCTTGCCGCGGCTTGTGTTGTCGAGGATTCGTCGCGATGCATTCACCGGAATCGACAGCCAGTCGGGCCGGTTCCGTAACTCGTAAACAACCTCGTATAAGGCCTTGTCCAGCCACAATGCCACAAAGAGCGGCGAGCGGCGGTCAATGGTTCCGGGGGTGACGTCGCTGTACCCCTCAAGGAACGCGGCAGCGCAGTCATCCACCCAGGTTTCGGGAACTTCGGCGTGGACATTCTCGCGCGTGGCGGCACCGGCGGCGTAGTCGAACGAACGCAGCATGCCAGTGACGTCACGGAGGGGAAGGTCCGGATTGTTGCGCTCGTCAATGGTGCGCAGCGGCTCGCCTTCGAAGTCCAGAATGGCCCACCGCCCCGCCTGCCTGCCGTCGCCGTGTCCGGATCCACTAGCGGGAACCAACAGGATCTGCCCCAGGTGGAGGTCGCCGTGGACACGCTGCAACTGCCCCACATCTGCGGGATCCAGCGCCGCCAGCAGTGCGCCAAGGTTCTCGTCATAGGGCCCGACGGCGGATGCGGCCTCTGCCCACGACTGACGGACACGCCGGGCTACAGTGGCGATGATGTCCGGTCCCTGCTCCTGCCCGTCATGGGTACCGAACGTTTCAGCCAGCCTGGCGTGAACAGTCGCAGTAGCGGCCCCGAGCCCCCGTGCCTCGGCGGTGAAATCCTTACCGGCCGCGGCTGCTTCCACCGCCAAGCGCCAAGCGTCCAATCCACCGAGCAGGAATTCATGGGCCACCGTGAGTTCGCCCGTGGCAGGCACGGATCCTTGCCCCTTCCATGAACCGGTGATCCAGCCGAGCGTGGCCGGAACCTCGCTGGTCCCCGCGGCGGTCAGAGCTGCGCCAAGTTCAACTTCGGGGTTCTTCCCGGCCGCCAGCACCCGGAAGATCTTCAGGATGGCGGCAGAGTGGCCGTCGTCGATAATGACCGAAGTGTTGGACTGCTCCCCGGACAGGACTTTTACGGAAGTGGGAGTCTTCGGAAGTGCCACGCGGCCACGGGTGAGGTGCCCCTGGGCTCCGCCCGCCGCTTCCTGGGCAGGAACAGTTCCTTCGCTCCGCATAAGCTCCAGCCAGGCAGTGACGAAGTCTGAATCGTAGGCGGCGTCGTACACCAGGCGGAGCCCGGAGTGGTCCGTGAACTCGCCCAGCAACGCCGTGGGAGCGTCCACCAACGGCTGGCTCCGGTAGCTCAACGGAACCTGCACCACATCAGTCCGGGGACCGCCGTCGGCCGTCCGGTAGGTCACCGCCAGCAGCACCACCTCAAAGGCGGCCTCGCCAGTGGCACCGGGCAGGCTGAAGCCGCCCACCTGCTCCAGCGCAAAGTCGGGGCTCTTGACCGGGAACCAGCGCTTGCCTGGCAGCCAGGTCCGGAGAAGTCCTTCAATGGAGGGGTTCAAGTTGTCCTTGCTCATCTCATCCTTTGGAGGTCACCACGGGAATCGCCTGGGTAAAAGGCGACGAGGGATTGGAAAAAGCCGAGCGCACCCGCAGCCAGTAGAAGCTGTGGCTGCCCAGCATCACGGTCAGGTGACCGTTGTCGCCGACGGCCGGAAAGGGCTGGCCGCCGAAAATATCGCGCAGGCCACGGCCCGCGAATTCAGGGATGTCCAACGTTGCCGCCACAGGGTGCTGGGAGAGATTGAAGACGCACAGAATGGTTTCGGCGTCCTCGCCCTCGGGATTGCCCGCCGGCAATTCCCGCACATACGCCAGCACCACCTCGTGGTCGGCTTCGATGTGCCGGAAACCGCCCAGGCCAAACACCGGATGGTTCTTCCGGACACTGAGGATCTGGCGGGTCCAGCGCAGCAATGAACCGGAGTGCGCGGCCTCGGCCTCAACGTTGGCCATGCTGTAGTTGTAAACCAGCGACTGGATGACCGGCAGGTAGAGCTTGCCCGGGTCTGCCCCGGAGAAGCCTGCGTTACGGTCCGGGTTCCACTGCATCGGCGTGCGGACGGCATCGCGGTCGTCGAGCCAGATGTTGTCTCCCATGCCGATCTCGTCCCCGTAGTACAGGAAGGGGCTGCCAGGCAGGGAAAGAAGCAGGGCATTGATGAGCTCGATCTCGGAACGGGAGTTATCCAGCAGCGGTGCCAGCCTCCGCCGGATGCCGATGTTCGCCCTCATCCGGGGATCCGGGGCATACCAGCCCAGCATTGCGGCACGCTCCTCGGCCGGCACCATCTCCAGCGTGAGTTCGTCATGGTTGCGCAGGAAAGTTCCCCATTGGGCACCCTTGGGGATTTCCGGGGTCTCCCGCAGGGTCTCAATGATGGGAGCGGCCTTCTGGTCCCGCAAGGCATAGTAGAGCCGCGGCATGATGGGGAAATGGAACGCCATATGGCATTCGGGCGCTTCCTCCGTGCCGAAATACTCCACCACTTCATGCGGGGGCTGGTTGGCCTCGGCAATGATCACCCTGCCGGGATAGTTCGCATCCACCATCCGGCGAAGGTCCTGCAGGAACGTGTGGGTTGCCGGCAGATTCTCGCAGTTGGTGCCATCTTCCTCAAACAGGTAGGGAATGGCGTCCGCCCGGAAGCCATCGATTCCCTGATCCAGCCAGAACCGGATCACGTCATAGAGGGCTTCGATGACCTTGGGGTTCTCAAAGTTCAGGTCAGGCTGGTGGCTGAAAAAGCGGTGCCAGAAGAATTGGCGTCGGATGGGATCGAACGTCCAGTTGGATTCTTCCGTGTCAACGAAAATGATGCGGGCATCCTGGTATTTCTCGTCCGTATCGCTCCACACGTAGAAATCTCCGTAGGGACCAGTAGGGTCCTTGCGTGACTCCTGGAACCACGGGTGCTGGTCCGAGGTGTGGTTCAGCGGAAGGTCGATAATGACCCGCACGCCGCGGGCATGTGCCTCGGCTACCAAGCGCTTGAAGTCGCTGATGGTGCCAAACTCATCCAGCACGGACGTGTAGTCCGCGATGTCGTAACCGCCATCGCGCAACGGGGAATGGAAGAACGGGGGCAGCCAGAGGCAGTCAACGCCCAGCCACTGGAGGTAGTCCAGCTTCTCGATCAGTCCATGGAAATCGCCGGAACCATCCCCGTTGGCATCCGCAAAGGCCCGCACCAGTACCTCGTAGAAGACTGCCTTCCGGTACCAGTGTGGATCATGCTGGAGACCGGGAGCGTTCAGCTCGAAGGTGTTCTTCGGAGTGAAGTACTGGCTCGGGTTCTGCGGAGAAAAACTCACTAAGGCTGCCTCCGGATGCTCAGGATGTGCGCCGGTTCAACATGGGCATCCAAACGGACGTAGTTGTGCTCGCCCCACTCCCAGCTCTGGCCGCTGATCAGGTCATCCACCCGGAACCGGCCGTCCTCGTTGAGGTCACTTGGATCCAGTTGCAGGGCTGCGAGGTTCAGGGAGACCGTGCTTTCACGGGTGCTGTGCGGATCCACGTTGATCACCATGATCAAGGTGTCCTTGGTGCCATCCGGCAACGTTTTGTGCTTGGAGTACACGATCGTGGCGTCATCGGTGCTGCTGTGGAGCGTCAGGTTCTGCAGGTCGCCCAGCGCCACGTGCTTCTTGCGGATGGTGTTCAGCCTGGTGATGTAGGGCGCCAGGGTGCGTCCCGATTCGGCTGCACCTTCCCAGTCCCTGGCCTTGTACTCGTACTTTTCGTTGTCGATGTACTCCTCGGCGCCCGGACGGGCCACGTGCTCGTAGAGCTCGTACCCTGCATAGACACCCCAGAGAGGGCTGGCCGTTGCAGCCAGTGCGGCCCGGATGCGGAAGGCCGCAGGACCGCCATACTGCAGGTACTCGGTGAGGATATCCGGGGTGTTCACAAAGAAGTTCGGCCGGAAGAATGCTGCGATTTCGTGGCTGACCTCGTGGAAGTACTGCTCCAGCTCGGTCTTGGTGTTCCGCCACGTGAAGTAGGTGTAGGACTGCTGGAACCCTGCGCGGCCCAAGGCATGCATCATTGGCGGGCGTGTGAAGGCTTCCGCCAGGAAGACCACCTCGGGGTTCTTCTTGTTGATCTTGCCGATCAGCCATTCCCAGAACCACACGGGCTTGGTGTGTGGATTGTCCACGCGGAAAACCTTGACCCCGTGGCTGATCCACAGCTGGACGATCCGCAGGATCTCCTTGGACAAGCCTGCCGGGTCATTGTCGAAGTTCAGGGGATAAATATCCTGGTACTTCTTCGGCGGGTTCTCGGCATAGGCGATGGAACCGTCCACCCTCGTGGTGAACCATTCCGGGTTGGTCGTCACCCAAGGGTGGTCCGGAGCTGCCTGCAGGGCAAGGTCCAAGGCAACTTCGAGACCCAGCTCGTTGGCGCGTGCCACGAAGGCGTCGAAGTCCTCAAAAGTACCCAGCTCCGGGTGGATGGCGTCATGGCCGCCGTCCTTGGAACCAATGGCCCAGGGCGAACCCGGATCCTGCGGCCCCGGCGTCAGCGTGTTGTTGCGCCCCTTGCGGTGCTGGAAACCGATCGGGTGGATGGGTGGCAGGTAGATGATGTCGAAGCCCATCTCCGCCACGGCGTCGAGCCTTTTCGCCGCCGTGCGGAAATTGCCGGACGTCCACACTCCGGTGGAGTGATCCAGCACAGCACCCTCCGAGCGGGGGAAGAACTCATACCAAGAGCCACGGCCCGCGAGGTCGCGCTCAACCTGCAACGGGAAACGTTCGGATACGGTCACCAGTTCGCGGATCGGAACGCGTCCGACGGCGGCGAGGACCTCCGGGCTGAAACCGGCACCAAGGCGTTCCTCTGCAGTCTTGGAGGTATCGGCCAGCACCACTGAGGCGGCACGCAAAGTGCGCTTCTCCACAGCGCTGCGCCCGGCGTCGTCGGCGGCTTCTGCCAGGAGGGCCGCGCCCTCGGCGAGCATCAACTCGACGTCGATGCCGGCCCCTACCTTGACCTCCGCGTTGTGGTGCCAGGTGCCGTAGCGATCATGCCAGGCCTCGATGACGAAGGACCACGCGCCGGTGCCGGTAGGCGTGATCATGCCCTCCCAGCGGTCCAGGCCTTTCCACTGCTCCCCTTGGGCCGGGGCCAGGCGTACACGCTGACGCTCTTTGCCCCTGGGATCGAGCAGCACAGCGGACACGCCAAGCTGGTCATGGCCTTCCCGGAAGACCGTGGCGCCGACCGCCAGATCCTCCCCTGGCAAGGCCTTCGCCGGGAAACGGCCACCCTCAACCACCGGCTGCACGGCCGTGATGGGGAACCTGCCGAAGCGGAGTCCCTCGGTGATGTCCGTAGTCGTCTTGGATTTCAGGGCGGTGATGGTTCGCGCAGTTTTCGTCACAACCACGACGTTAGCGACAAAAATCACAGAATGCTAAGCAAACGACCTATCTCCTCGACGCAAGATGACTTTTACCTAAAAGAAACCCAATCCAGTTCCGGCTGCCATGTGAGTCCGTTAGTGTGGCGCTCGTGAAGGCTATTCGAAGGTTTACAGTCCGTACCGTCCTCCCCGAGCCCATCCGGCCCTTGGCCCGATTGGCGACCAATCTGCGCTGGTCCTGGCACCGGCCCACACGGGAACTTTTCGCGAGCCTGAACCCGGCTCTCTGGGAGGCCTCGCAGCACGACCCCATTGCCCTTCTGGGGTCCATCAGCCGCGAACAACTGCAGGACCTCGCAAACGACGGCGAACTGGTGAACCGCGTCCAGGAAGCCGCCTCGGATTTGGATCGCTACCTCAGCGAACCGCGCTGGTACCAAGGCCTCGGCGAAGACGCTCCCGCCTGCATCGCCTACTTCTCCCCCGAATTCGGCATCACCGAGGTTCTGCCCCAGTACTCCGGCGGCCTCGGCATCCTCGCCGGCGACCACCTCAAAGCCGCGTCCGACCTCGGCGTCCCGCTGATCGGCGTCGGGCTCCTCTACCAGGCCGGCTACTTCAAGCAGTCCCTGTCCCGCGACGCCTGGCAGCAGGAAACCTACCCGGTGCTTGACCCCGACGGCCTGCCGCTCACGCTTCTTCGACACCCCGGCAAGGACGGCATGCCCGGCAAGCCCGTCCACATCTCCCTCCCGCTGCCCAACGGCCGCGAGCTCCACGCGCACGTCTGGCGTGCCGACGTCGGACGCGTTCCGCTGCTGCTGCTGGACTCCAACGTTCCTTCCAACGACGAAGCCGCCCGCGGCATTACGGACCGCCTGTACGGCGGCGGAGGCGACCACCGGCTCCAGCAGGAACTCCTTCTGGGCATGGGCGGCGTCAAGGCCCTCCGCGTCTACCAGGAGCTCACCGGCACACCCGCGCCGGAAGTTTTCCACACCAATGAAGGCCACGCAGGATTCCTGGGCATTGAACGAATCCAGGAAGCGATGTCCGATCCCGCCGTGCCCCTCAGCTGGGACGAGGCCCTCGCAGCCGGACGCGCGTCAACCGTCTTCACGACGCACACGCCCGTCCCCGCAGGCATCGACCGCTTCGAGACCGTCCAGATCAAGCATTTCTTCGAAGCCGGACTGGCACCCGCCGTGCCCACCGACCGGATCCTGGAACTGGGCCGGGAAAACTTCGACGGCGGCAACCCCTCCGTCTTCAACATGGCGGTGATGGGTTTGCGCCTGGCGCAACGTGCCAACGGCGTGGCCAAACTTCACGGCGTAGTGTCCCGCGAAATGTTCGCCGGGCTGTGGCCAGGATTTGACCACTCTGAAATCCCCATCACGTCCGTCACCAACGGCGTCCACGTCCCCACCTGGGTGGATCCCCGCATCTCCACCCTGGCCCGCACCCAGTTCGGCGCGGAAGCCGAAGCGTTGGGCCGCTGGGACCTTGCCTACAACGTCAGCGACGAAGACGTCTGGGCATTGCGCCGGGAGCTGCGCGCCCAGCTCATCGAGGACGTCCGACGCCGGCTCCGGGCTTCCTGGAAGAAGCGCGGCGCGGCCGACGCCGAACTCGGCTGGACAGACTCCGTGCTGGACCCGGACGTGCTCACCATTGGCTTTGCACGCCGCGTACCCACCTACAAGCGGCTCACCCTCATGCTGCGCGACCCCGCACGCCTGAAGGCACTGCTGCTGGATCCCAAGCACCCCATCCAACTGGTCATCGCCGGCAAATCGCATCCCGCAGACGACGCCGGCAAGAAAATGATCCAGGACCTGGTCCGCTTCACCGACGATCCCGAAGTCCGGCACAGGATTGTGTTCCTGCCCAACTACGACATCGCCATGGCACGAACCCTGTTCCCGGGCTGCGACGTGTGGCTCAACAACCCGCTCCGTCCGCTGGAAGCCTGCGGCACCTCCGGCATGAAAGCGGCCATCAACGGCTCGCTCAACCTCTCCGTCCTGGACGGCTGGTGGGATGAAATGTTCGACGGCGAAAACGGCTGGGCAATCCCCACGGCCAACAACGGCGCCTCAGCCGACGAACGCGATGACATCGAAGCGTCCGCACTGTACGAGTTGCTCGAAAACCAGGTTGCCCCGCGCTTCTACGGCACCACGGTGGCCCAAGGCGCCGGAGCTGCAGGACCGTCCGAGTCCAGCCGCGAAACCGTGCCCACGCACTGGGTATCCATGATCAAGCACACCCTCGCGAACCTGGGCCCCGCCGTTTCGGCTGAACGCATGCTCCACGACTACGTCAACAACCTCTACTGCCCAGCCGCTGTATCCGGGCGCAGGGCTGTTGCCGAGGCCTTCAAGGAAGCCAAGGAACTCGCCGCCTGGACCACCAAGGTCCGGAACGCCTGGCCCCAGGTAGTGGTGGAACACGTTGACTCCGTGGGCGTCTCCGAGGAACCCCAGGTGGGCGACAGCCTTCAGGTCAACGCCTACGTGGCCCTCAACAGCCTCACCCCCGACGACGTCTCAGTCGAGGTAGCTTTTGGACGCGCGGAGGACTCCGACGAGCTCGAGGACGTGGTGGTGGCCGAACTGGACTCCCTGGAAGACCTCGGCGGCGGACGCCACCTCTTCCACGGCTCCCTGGTCATCAACCGCTCAGGCTCGTTCGGCTACACCGTCCGGGTATTCCCGAAGCACTCGGCGTTGGCATCGAAGGCTGAACTGGGATTGATCGCGAACGCCTAAGCCTTTGAAAGTGTATGGCCCCGCTTTTCCGTTGTTGCTCAACGACGGAAAAGCGGGCGGCCGCTCGGGGAGGGTACTGTTTTGCATCCACGAAGCTGGTTCGGGGGGGGAAACTCAGGTGGGATTGCTACGCGCGAATTGCAATAGCGGGATCTTGGCGACTGGCGACCCACGCGGGGTATATGGCGCTCACAATACCGGTGGTCGCACCCAGAAGGACTCCCACCAGCCATAGCTCCGGGGGCAATACGGGCGGCCAGGCCTGGATCCAGGAGACGCAAAGCGTGGTCACAGTTCCGATGATGCCGCCGAGCGTACCTGCTGTCATTCCAACGATGAAGCCCTCAAGGATGAAGGATCGGCAAATTAGCCATCGACTTGAGCCGATCGCTCGTCGAAGGGCTATCTCTGCCGATCGGTTCTGAACGGTCAGGTACATCGAGGAAGCCGCAGTGATGATCGCCAGGAGCATCAGGACCAGCGATAGCAAAGCGATGAGCGACCCGAGATCATTTGAGACATCCTGCCTGATTGACTGAATATCGGCTGTGACGTCTACTTTTGCCTTCCCCGGGTCGCTCGGCGAGTATGCAAGCGGTGCTACTCGGGCAATCGCAGCCGAGAAGCCCTTTTCGGTTCGAACTTGAACTTTTAGGTCTGATCTTGAGACGGCACGCATGATGCTGGTGTTTACGAATACGGAGTCAGCGTACTCAGGAAAGTTTGGGCCAGGTTCGAAGACACCAACAATCGGCACAAGTTGGTCATCGATCCATATGCTCACCCCTGCCGCCGGCCCGGATTTCTTGCTGTACGGTATGTCGAGCGCAATTGCCGCCTTTGTCGAGACTACTGCGAGTGGACCAGCTAGTGGGTCATCGAGGGCACTTCGGATGTTGTGGGGAATTAGCTCGATTCCGAAGTCATTGAAGTAGTTCTTCGAGGAGGAGTGAAGTGACAATGGCGTTTCGGGTTCCAGGTCGGAGGGCTTAACCCGTGTTATATGTACGTCTGCCGGAACCGCTGAGTACACATAGGACGCGCCGATTACATGAGGAAGACGGGCGATGCGATCTACCCCGGAGCGAAGTCCATCGAAATCATCTCGAAGCACGGCAGATCCGTCTTCGATGGAGATGGACAGCCGATCCTGTGAGGCGATAGCCAGCCGATTGTTTATGGCATTCGACGTCGTCGAACTGATACCCAGGGCACCCGTCATCCCCCCGATGGCAATCGCAAATGCAAGGACGAGAAGCATTGTTCGGAGGGTATGGGCCGAGAGCGCGCTCAGTGCATCGCCCCAGTCATCCATGAGGGAACACACGGTGCGAGAGACCCATGACCGCTGACTGGCTGCACCAAACGGCTCGAGGTCGACTGGAACCCTAGGTTGCGGCATTGGTTGGGAATTCGTTTCGACGTCACTCGTGATTCGACCGTCTCGGATCTCAATTCGGCGATCCGCTTGGTTCGCCACGTCCACATCATGGGTGATGACAATTACGGTGACACCTTCGGAGTTGAGTTTCCGAAGGTATTCAATGACCCGTCTGCTGTTGTTTGAGTCAAGATTGCCTGTTGGCTCGTCGGCAAGAATGATCCGCGGGTGCGTCGCAATTGCCCGTGCTATTGCAAGTCGTTGCCGTTCGCCGCCTGATAGGAGCTTGGCTTGGACCTTGCGTTTATGCTCCAGACCTACGAACTCCAGCGCGTCCAAGGCAGCCGACGCCCGCTCGTCCATCGGCACGCCTTGGACCCGTAATCCGATAGCAGCATTGCTGATCACACTATCTTCACCGATGACGTTTGAGGACTGGAAAACGAACCCAATCAGGCGTAATCGCATCGTGTCGAGGCTTCGTTCTGAAGCGGCGTCGACGGCTTGCCCACGAATGGCGAGACGTCCGGAGCTTGCTCTGTCCAACAAGCCCAAGACGTTCAAAAGCGTCGATTTCCCTGAGCCTGAAGGGCCCACAATGGACACGAACTCACCGGACTCAATTGCCAGTGAGACGTCAGATAGAGCGGGGGAATCGGCACCTGGATATGTACGCGATACTCTCTCCAGGCTGATCGCCAATGCGTTATCGGAGCCTGTATATTCTGCTCTGCGCGTGAGAGGCCCCGATCGTGAAATCGTCACGATATTTGGACCTCGTCACCTTGGCTGAGATCACCAGAGACTGCGGCGAAACCTCCCCCTGACCGAAGAATCGTGATGGCGACGCGCGTTGCGGGGACCTTTGCGTTTCTTCCGTCGCCCGAGCTTCTGAGAACGTAGGTGCCTTCGGCATCCTGTCGGATACCAGATAACGGCACAGCGAGGGCTTCTGCCGCGCTACCTTGGCCAGCCACCGTGACACTCAAGTTGGGAGTCAATAAGACCAGATCCGCCTTACTCGTAGGCTCAACCGTCACGGGATGTCCCGCACGTCGGCCATCTCCCGCATCAGTGAATGGACCCAGCCCAGTTATCCGTCCTGTCATTTGCTTTTCCGCGACCCTGACAGTGACATCCTGGCCTGCCTTAAGAGACTCAGCCTGCTGGACCTCGGCGATAAACTCCACGAAGTTATCTTCGGCCTGGAACATGGCGAGAGGACTTTCGGGCGTAACTTTCTGCCCTATGTTCAGCGCGGAGACAACGGTCGCGCTGGCGACGGGGAGGGCTATCAGTTGCCTGTATGGGATCGAGAGCGCGGGGGTTTTAGCGTCGACTGGTGCCGTGGTTTTTGGTGTAGCTCCCGGTTCGACTTGTTGACTTTGCTCGGTAGGCATTCTCCCGCTGCTCAAGGCGAAACCCTCGCTGGCAAAGAAAGAGGATGCAGCATCCATGGTTGCGCTGTCCATGTGACCAGATTCGGAGGAAGGGTACCCCAACTGCAGAAGTGCCCGTTGCAGCGCCAAAACGTCATCTCCCGCATCTCCTCGGGAAAGATTGCGATACAAAGGGAGCGGACCAGGCAGGACGAAATAGGGCTTGCCTGAAACCACACCTGCAAGGTCGCCCCACTTCAACGTGTCCCCCGCCTGAAGCGTCTGGCGCACGACAATCGGTTCCTGACCCTCTAAGTCAATGTGAATAGGCACCGCCGGTCCGGCCTTAACAACTCCTGAGTAGGTAAGACGGTCGTCGACGACACGGTTTTCAACCATGGCATAGACAGGAATCTCAGCCATGGAGTCCTCTGGCCGGATGATCTCTGATTGATCAAAGACGATTCCAGCGAGCAACCCCACCCCCGCGGACATAACTGCGGTGACTGCCAACAGGACGATTAGCCACCGTCGCGAGAGTCGACTCAATCCGACAGCTTCCGCAGCTCTCTGCCGGGGATGCTCATCGATCACTGCGTCTCTTTCAGTAACTTCTCAGCGGCATCTACATAGTTCTGGCTCTTCTTCTTGAGCTCGGTAAGAACTGCCTCATTCTGCTTGATAAGCGGCAGCTGGTAGCTTGCCTGAATATCACCGAGCGTTTGGGTGAGTTGGACTTCCTGGTTGCATTCGGCCTCAATCGTGGCGATTCGGACGCCCTCGGCTGTGTCCGACTTCGACGGGTTTTGCTGATCTGTCCTCGACTGCAGGTCAAAGGACTGCTGGCTCGACCACTTGGCGTTGGCGGCGTCCCGCCCGGGTGTCAGGCCAGCCGCTGAGATGCATTTGTCCCAGTCGCCCTTGGCATTCTTCCAAGCGTCAGTTTCTGATGCCATACCGAGACTTTTCACAGCGATCTCCGCTGCAGCACCACCATTCATCAGGTCATCAGGTGGAGTGACTTCATCGATCTTGCTCTTTTCACTGGCAAGACACTTGTACCTGGCATCCCCCCACGTACCTGCCTCGTCGTGCTTCTGGTTCGATTGAGCGTCTTCTCCAATAAGCCGGAAGCCGTGCTGCCTCACGCGATCAACGTTCCACACGCCGAAGTTCCGGTTCTCTGCCTTCGGATAAGCAGCATTCGGATCATCGACGAAGCCAAATTTCTTCATGCACGTGGTCATGATGACTTCCCTCGCCAGGAGAATCTGAGAGCGATCACGGGCCGAAATCCTATACGCGTCCACTGGGAATACGATCAGAGAGTTCTCGTAATCCAGATTCACTTTTCCCGATGAGTCCGGCGTGATTGAACTGTCCACACCCTCCGAACACGACGAAATAGCCAACGCTACGCCTATGGCAAGCGAGGCCACAAAATACCTTTTCCAGCATGCCCGTCGCTTAAGAGTTGTCCTCGACACCATCCCGCATCCAATCTCGTTTCTTACGCCTCGACTTAGTAGTAGCCGAGCCTCTTCACAGACAGGAACTTTGACCTGCCGATACTTTGATCAGCAGGTCAAAGCATGGTGCTATTCACATTTCGTTATGCGAACGGCCGCGTAGGTTTAGCCCCTGTGGAAGCTGCTGATGTTGTCATTCCACGTACCCAGGAAGGGTACATACCAACCCATGGCGCTATAGTCGTTAGCGCTGCCAAAGCCGGCACCGCCATAGTTGATGTCCTGCCACCAAGTGACGTAGTAGCCGAAGTTCTTTACCGAACTTGCCTTGTTATCAAACGACCCCATCCAGGTCGAGTTGTCGGCTCCGTATGTAGCGCCGCCGTAGTTATTGTCTGCATAGAAAATACTGGCATTCGCCGACTGACTGGCGGCAAAGAGCACCGAGGTAGATAGTGCGATGACAGCAGCCATCCGTGCAAGCTTCTTCATATCGTGATCCTCATTTCAGCTGGTGCGGAATGAGGTCAGCAATTAATCCTGCGCGTTCCCCAATACGCATTGACGTAGACCCTAAAGGCCCCTCAAAATGTATCGCTCGACACATTCAACGTCAAACTATGGTAATAACCGGAGAAAGCACAGAAATGTTTAAATTCTTGCGTCACGATTGGGTGGCACGCACCACTTAAGCGTCTCGGCGGGCATCACGAACGCACGGGAATCAATGCGGGGCCACTTCTCAGCTCTCCGTCAGAGCACGCAAGCCGCTGTTTGTGCAGTGGCCAGCAACCTTGGCGAGACTAATTCTCGAAAACGGCGATGACTGCGAGGTCGCGGCCAGCGTAGCGCTCTGCGTCTTGGAGGACTTCGCAGACCACTCCGAAGGACCGGTCTGTGCGGTAAGCGGCCGGGACCTGCCAGATCATGGTGACGGGTCCGCCGTCGTCCTCAGAGAGGGCATCGGCGTAGTCGTGCAGGGAGTCGTTCAGGGCGTCCAGGTTCACGCCGTAGTACTCGGGGAAGTCCAATACCTGGGCGAAGACTTCCAGGACCGCCTGCTTGGTGGTTGCCGGGGGGACCATCACGGTCCTGCGACCGGCGTCGGAAATCTGCTCCCGCAGTTCTTCCAGGGTCCAGGTGTCTGCGGAATAGATCTTCATGGGCTCCTACTTGCCTTCGATGATGAACGTGAACGAGTTGTAGTGGTCCGCGGTGTAGTACTTGGCGGCGTCCTTGCCCACGACGATCCTGCGGGCTCCGCGGTCCGACTCTCCGGGCGTCCTGACCGTGTACTCCTTGTAGAAGCCGCTGGTCTTCTTGGGCAGGAGGCCTTCAAAATTGCCGAAATTTCCGTCGTCTGCGCTGTACGGATAGGGGCCGCCCTTGGCGATCAGGGCCAGCGTTTGGCGGGCTTCCTTGGGCAACTGTGAGGCATTGATGGTGGGCAGCGTTGAGGGGTTTGCCACCGCGGCGGCCGACGACGACGCGGAGCCAGGCTCCGGCGTCGTGGTTGGCGCTGTTAGCCCGCCACCGCCCACCATGGCGACCACCAGCACGACGACGGCGATCACCAACCCCGCGAACGCCACCAGTTTGCTGCGGCTGCGGTTCATGCGAAGAGCTCCTGAAGGGTGTGTGTGCCTACGTGCGGTAGATGTTGATGGTGTTGGCTTGCAGGATATCCCGCTCGCCGGAGGCCACCAACGCGCCCTTCCGCCGTTCATGAAGCACCGACGTTGTGAAGCGGAGCTCAAACATGCGCTTGCCGATGCCCGTTTCACTCAGGATCTCCGGCAGCACCATCTTCACATCCTGGTTGCTACCGTTCACTACGATCAAGCCACGGATTTCGCTGTCCTCATGCCCCATCAGGAGCTGGACGGAGCGCACATTGGGATCGTTCCAGCGTGCGGGAGTCATCCGCTGGCCTTTGTCGTCAAACCATTGCAGGCTCGAATTGTTCGCGTTGCCGGGGAAACTTTCGGGCTGGTGCCGAAGGAACCAGCGACGGAGCCGGACCAGCTCACGTGTAGTCCGGAACATGGCATTGGCTTCCTGGGTGCGGCTCCAATCCAGCCATGCCGTGGGGTTGTCCTGGCAGTAGGCGTTGTTGTTGCCCTGCTGGGTCCGGCCAATTTCGTCGCCTGCCGTGATCATGGGGACCCCGAAGGACAACAGCAGGGTGGCCATCAGGTTGCGGATGGACAGGGCGCGGGCGGCAACAATGGCCTCGTTCTCGCTCCGGCCCTCAACGCCATGGTTGTAGCTTCGGTTGTCGCCGTGGCCGTCGCGGTTCTGCTCGCCGTTTGCCTCGTTGTGCTTACGGTCGTAGCTGACCAGGTCCTTCAACGTGAAACCGTCGTGGGCCGTGATGAAGTTGACCGACGCAAGCCGCGTACGTCCGGAGGATGCGAAGAGGTTCGCGGAACCGGCCATGAGTTCAGCCAACGATGCCACGGAACCGCCCTGGCCACCTGCTTCGATGGCGGCGCGGTCGGACAACCAGAAGCTGCGGACGCCGTCACGGAAATGGTCGTTCCAATCCGACCAACCGTGGGGGAAACGGCCTGTCTGCCAGCCACCGTAGCCGACGTCCCACGGCTCGGCAATGAGCTTGACCTCGGACAATACCGGGTCCTCCGCAATGGCCTGCAGGAAGGGATGCTGGGGGTCGAAGGAGTTGCCCGCGTCCCGGCACAAAGTCACGGCAAGGTCAAAGCGGAAGCCGTCCACGTGGAAGTCGTTCACCCAGTAACGCAGGGAATCCAAGGCCAGGTCCACCACCACGGGATCGCTGAAGTCCAAGGTGTTTCCGCAGCCAGTGGTGTCCAGGTAGCGCCCATGGGCATCGTGCCGGTAGTAGCGCTTCTCTGCGAGTCCACGGAAACTCAGCGGCGGTCCATCCGGACCAGCTTCGGCGGTGTGGTTGTACACCACGTCCAGGATGACCTCGATGCCCGCCGCGTGCAGCAACTTGATCATGCCCTTGAGCTCGTCCTGTACCGCGTGGGGACCGGCGTTGCGCGCTGCCTCCGTGGCGTAGTCCGAATGCGGCGCGAAGAAGGCGGCCGTGTTGTAGCCCCAGTAGTTGGTCATGCCCAGGTCCTGGAGGTGAGATTCATCCAGGTGGAAGTGGATGGGCAGGAGCTGCACGGCCGTGATGCCGAGCTCAGTGAGGTGCTGGATCATCACCGGATGGGCCATACCGGCGTAGGTGCCTCTGAGGTGCTCCGGGATGTCCGGGTGCAGCATCGTCTGTCCACGAACGTGTGCTTCGTAAATGACGGAAGTGCGCAAAGGAATGCGGGGTGGACGGTCGTCGCCCCAGTCAAAACCTGTTTCCACGTGCACGCTGGTGAGGAACTCGCCCCGCTGGTCCACAGCGCGGCCGTAGGGGTCGAGCAACAGCCGGTGTTCGCCGTCGTCGTCCAGGTCCACAGCCGGCAAGGACAGCGGAAAGCCGCGCTCGGACGATGCCTCGCGGAAACCGTAACGGGTGCCCGGCGGCATTCCGCTGACCAACCCGAAGTGCACGCCGTCTTCAATGTTGGGAAGGATGTGGGCGCGCCACGGCTCTCCGGGAGCCTGGAAGGCGATCTCTACTTCTGTCAGGCCGGGCGCGAAAACTGCCACGTTCACCTGGTGGTCCTGCGTTTTTTCGGCACCGTCAAGGCCGGGCTGGGGCGTGCTCAGTCCGAGGGGCCGTGGCCGCGAGGCGTCGACGGTAGCTGCTGTGTCAAAAATTGGCATAACCATTGCTTGCAAGTTTAGTTCCACGCCAAGTATGTGCCGCGCCGGCCGCGCATGTGACGACGTTCCACATCGCGATTTGATTACTTGCCTGCTGAGGGCCGGATTACTTGGGCCGCTCACGTGCTGGAACGCTGTTCCTGAGTCACCTTCGCGGCGGGGAGGCTACGTGAATAAGTCGCATGGACCGGCTGTTGTCCCGCCTGCTTGGCATACTGGGACGGAGACAACTGGAGGTTCTATCGTGCGTGTGGCACTCGCCCAAGTCATCACCGGCCGGGATCTGGCCGACAATCTGCGGCTCCTCGAGGAGAACGCCCGTCTGGCGAAAGACGGCGGCGCCGAATTGGTGGTCTTCCCCGAGGCCATGATGCGCGCGTTCGGGAATTCACTGCTGGACATTGCCGAACCCCTGGATGGGCCGTGGGCCGGCCGGGTGCGCGCCCTCGCCGACGAGTTGCAGCTGGTAATCGTGGCCGGCATGTTCACCCCCGGCAGTCCTTCGACTACAGGGGCCCGTCGCGTGCGTAACACGCTGCTGGCCACCGGCCCCGGCGTCGAGACGAGCTACGACAAGATCCATCTCTTTGACGCGTTTGGTTTCGCTGAGTCGGACACCGTTGAGGCGGGTACAGACCCCGTAACGTTCGACGCCGGCGGCCTCACCTTTGGTATGGCCACCTGCTACGACATCCGTTTCCCGGCTTTGTTCACGGCCAACGCCGATCGCGGCGCGGTGGTGAACATCGTCTCGGCGTCCTGGGGGTCCGGGCCGGGCAAAGCCGAGCAGTGGCAACTTCTTGCGCGCGCCCGCGCCGTGGACACCACCACGTTCGTGCTCGCGTGCGGCCAGGGCGATCCCGCCACGCAGGGCGTTGAGCCTCAAGGTGCCGCGCCCACAGGAGTGGGGTACTCCGCCGTCGTATCCCCGTTCGGCCAGGTCCTGGAGGCCCTTGACGGTGAACCCGGCTTGATCTTCTACGACTTGGACCCTGCCGTAGTCGAGGAAGCCCGCCAGAAACTCCCGGTGCTGACCAACCGCCGCCGGTTCTAACTCCCCCACCGGCCCTCGTTACCTTTTTCGTAGCCCGTTTCCTGGTGCAGGATATGGGTGTGCTGGCCTGCTGGTCCCGGCATGATTGCGACCCTCTGTTGATTCGATGATCTTGAGAGTGTTGTCACCGGGGTTGGTAGGTGCCGGGAGATCGCTGATAGGGGCAGGACAGTTCGGGAACGTCGTGCGTAACGTGGGTGCCGGGTCCTGACACCGCTGGCGGGCCAGTGCGGTAGTTGACTACGACTGAAGGTGCCAGATGATCAGGAACCACGACGCTGTCGAAGTGTTTATTGGTTTGGATGTTGGTAAGGGCGTCCATCATGCCGTTGCCGTGGACCGGGCCGGCAGGAAATTGCTGGACCGGGCGCTGCCCAACGACGAAGCCAAAATCCGGGAGATCATGGCCGAGCTGGAGGACAACGGCCGGATCCTGTTTGTTGTTGACCAGCCCGCGACCATCGGTGCGCTTCCCGTCGCGGTGGCCCAGGCCGCCGGGGTGCTGGTCGGCTACCTGCCGGGCCTGGCGATGCGCCGGATCGCGGATCTTCACCCCGGAGAGGCGAAAACCGATGCCCGGGATGCGTTCATCATCGCCGAGGCCGCCAGGACCATGCCGCATGCCCTGCGCTCGGTTCAGTTGGTCGATGAGCAGCTCGCTGAGCTGAGCATGCTGTGTGGGTTCGACGATGATCTGGCCAAGCAGGCCACGGCGACTTCGAACCGGATCCGCGGGCTGCTCACGCAGATCCACCCAGCTTTGGAAAGGGTGCTCGGACCCTACATGGACCACCCGGCGGTGCTGGATCTGCTGCGGACCTGGCCTACCCCTGAAGCTCTCCGTCATGCGGGCCGGCGTCGGATCGGGAACCGGCTGACCAAACTCGCTCCGCGCATGGGTGAACGTCTTGCCGATGAAATCATCGAGGCCTTGGGCCGGCAAACCGTCACTGTCGTGGGAACGAACGCCGCAACCATCGTGCTGCCCCAGCTCGCGGCCATGCTCGCCGGGCTCAACGAAAGCCGCGCAACGGTCCTGACCCAGGTCGAGACTCTTGTGGAGGCCCACCCTCTTCACCCGGTCCTGATGTCTCTGCCGGCCGTGGGCATCAGGACCGCTGCACGAATCCTCACCGAAGTCGCCGGGAAAGACTTCCCCACCGCAGGGCACCTGGCCTCTTACGCGGGGCTGGCCCCTGTTACCTGGCGATCCGGGTCTTCCATCCGTGGCGATCATTCCTCCAGGAAAGGCAACAAAGTCCTCAAACGAACCCTGTTCCTCTCCGCTTTCGCAGCGCTCAAAGACCCGCCCTCCCGGGCCTACTATGACCGCAAACGAGCCGAAGGAAAACGCCACAACCAGGCACTCATCGCCCTGGCGCGACGACGCTGCGACACCCTCTACGCCATGCTCCGCGACGGCACCCTCTACCAACCCCCGCAACCGCTTGACGAAAAACATAGGGGCACTCCCACATCCCTAGCCCTTCCCGCCGGCCCTCTCGCACATCCCTAGCCCTTCCCACCGGCGCTCTCGCACATCCCTAGCCCTTCCCACCGGCCCTCTCGCACATCCCTAGGGCTCGGAGTGAAGGAAAGCACGTGGGATACCGGCTTCACAGGGATCGAGAAACTCAAGGGAGCGTCACGCCGGCCTGAGCAACGGGGCCAGGTGTCGTGGGCGTCCGCCCCCTAACCCGTGGGACATGAGCGAGCGTTCGACTCAAACCCTAGGGACATGAGCGAGCGTTTGCGGTCGTATGGTTTTCTGAGACAGCTTGATGGGAGATTCGCTTCAGATGACCACGCCCAGAAGAAAATATGATGCTGCGTTCCGCGAGGAAGCAGTGCAGCTGGTTTTGTCCACTGATCGGTCGGTGAAACAGGTAGCTGAGGAGATCGGGGTGAAGGAAAGCACGTTGGGCAACTGGCTCGCGCGGGCCCGTCAGCGTTCCCCTGGTGGTCCGGCACTGGTCCCGGTGCCCGATCGTGGGCCCGTGGAATGGGAAGAGCATCAGAAGGCTTTGGCCGAGAACGCGCGGTTGAAGGCTGAGGTTGAGTTCTTGGGAAAAGTCAGCGCCTTCTTTGCCGCGAAGCAAAAGTAGAGGACTTCTACTCAGACCCTAGGGACATGAGCGAGCGTTCGACTCAAACCCTAGGGACATGAGCGAGCGTTCGACTCAAACCCTAGGGACATGAGCGAGCGTTCGACTCAAACCCTAGGGACCTGAAAGAGCGTGCGGCTCAAGCCCGAGGGATGTGCGAGAGCGTTGGTAATCGTTGATGACACGGGGCACACGAAAGGCGCCGCAAGGGCCGTCCGGAAGCGTGCGTCAAAGCGACGAAGGAGCAGCACGCGGAGGATGGCGCTTGCGGCGCCTTAGCGAGAGGATGGCGCTTGCGGCGCCTTAGCGAGAGGACGGCGCTTGCGGCGCCTTAGCGAAGACTACTTGGCGGCGCGCTGCCTCGACACTTCGTACAGCGAGATACCAACGGCCATGGAGGCGTTGAGTGACTCCATGGCGGAGTCGATCGGGATGGAGACGATCTGGTCGCAGTTTTCGCGGACCAGCCTGCTCAGGCCCTTGCCTTCGGAACCGACCACGATGCAAACGGGCTCGGTTGCCACAGTGAGGTCCGGCAGTGAGACGTCGCCGTCGCCGTCCAAGCCAAGGACATAGATGCCCATGTTCTTGAATTGCTTGAGCGCGTTGTTAAGGTTCGACGCGCGGGCCACTGGCACGCGGACAGCGGCACCTGCGCTGGTCTTCCAAGCGGACGCGGTGACGCCCACGGAGCGGCGTTCGGGAACGATCACGCCGTGGCCGCTGAACGCCGACACGGAGCGGATGATCGCACCAAGGTTGCGGGGATCGGTAATGCCGTCCAGTGCCACGAAAATGGGGGCGTTGGAGATGTGCCCCTTCTTCCATTTGGCCAGCGTCGTCTCGGCGAGGTCGTAGGCGTCCTCGTACTCGTACGGCGGGATCTGCAGGACCAGGCCCTGGTGGACAGCGTCCTCGGTCATGCGGTCCAGCTCAACCTTGCCGGTTTCGAGCAGGGGGATGCCACGCTCGGCCGCAAGTTTGAGGGATTCCTTGACGCGGTCGTCCATCTCAATGCGGATGGCGACGTGCAGTGCCTTGGCCGGGATGCCGGCGCGGAGGGCTTCGACCACCGAGTTGCGGCCGGTGACCAGCTCTTCGGTTGCACGGCCCTTGGGGCCGGAGCGTGCACCGGCGCCACCCTGGCGGGGACCTGTGCCGCGCTTGGCAGCTGAGCGTTCAGCCAGCTGCTTGTTCTTGTATGCCTTGTGGTAGGTGCGGTCCTCCGCCTTGGGCGTGGGACCCTTGCCCTCCAGGGCCTTGCGGCCGTGGCCACCGGTTCCGGTGGAGGGGCCCTTCTTCTGCTTGACCGACCGGCGACCGTTGTTGGCCATGAGTTTCCATCCTTGATTTTGTGAGTAAGTCTGGAATCAAGTCTACTGACCCGATGCAATTCGGCCGCCGCGGCCTTTTGTCAGTCGCGCTTGAGGCTCCAAGTGGCCCCGTCCGCACCATCTTCGACCACGACGCCCGCAGCAGCCAGGGTGTCCCGGATCGCATCGGATGCAGCCCAGTCCTTAGCGGCCCTGGCGGCAGCGCGCGCTTCAAGCTGGGCTTCGATCAGCACTTCCAAGGCGGCGTGCTCGCGGCCTTGAACAGCTTCCGGACGTTTCACCGCATCCAGGCCCAGCACCTCTGTCATGGACAGGACGCTGTACAGGGCGGCTTTCGCAGAGTCCAGATCACCCGAAGCCAGCGCGGTGTTTCCTGCCCGCACGGTTTCGTGGAGGACGCCAAGCGCCTGCGGGACGTTGAGGTCGTCGTCCATGGCCGCGATGAAAGCAGCGGGCATGTTGGCCTGCGGGGAAACGTCCGAGGCGGCGGTGCCCACCTTGGCGGATGCCTTGTGGATGAAACCGTCAATACGCTCGACGGCGGCGGCGGCCTCCTGCAGCGAGGTGGGACGGTAGTCCAGGATGGAGCGGTAGTGGGCCTGGCCCAAGTAGTAGCGGACCACACGGGGAGATGCCAGTTCCAGCATTTCGGCCGGGCTCACCGTATTGCCGATGGACTTGGACATCTTTTCACCCTGGTAGGTGACCATGCCGTTATGCATCCAG
The DNA here is from genome assembly GCF_054161505.1 of Arthrobacter sp. R3-55. Lineage (NCBI taxonomy): Bacteria > Bacillati > Actinomycetota > Actinomycetes > Micrococcales > Micrococcaceae > Arthrobacter > Arthrobacter sp. R3-55. Next base: position 3,849,489 of record NZ_CP096423.1, read on the forward strand.
AAGTTCGCGAAGTCGTCGCCTGCGGCCTGGGACTGGGCCATCTCATTCTCGTGGTGCGGGAAGCGAAGATCCAGTCCTCCACCGTGGATGTCGAACCGCGGGCCAAGGTATTTGGTGACCATGGCCGAGCACTCCAAGTGCCAGCCGGGACGTCCGGCACCCCAAGGGGACTCCCACTTGGCGGTGACGGGTTCACCGTCCTTGAAACCCTTCCACAGCGCGAAGTCGCGGGGATCCCGCTTACCGCGGGGGTCCGCGTCCGCGGCTCCCTGCATGTCGTCAATGTTCTGCCGCGTCAGCGAGCCGTACTTGCTCCAGGAGCGGACATCGAAGTAGACGTCGCCGGAATCGTCCAGGGCGGGGTAAGCGTGGCCTCGGTCGATGAGGCGCTGGATGAGCGCGTGCATCTCCGGGATGTGGCCCGTGGCGCGGGGCTCGTAGGTGGGCCGTTGGACACCCAGGGAGTCGTAGGCGTTCTGGAATTCCTGCTCGTAGCGGTAGGCCAACGCCCACCACTCTTCGGCTTGCCGTGCCGATGGTTCGGAGTCCCAGTCCGGCCCGAAGGATTGGGCGGACTTGGCGAGGATTTTGTCGTCGATATCCGTGACGTTGCGAACCACGGTGACGCGGAGGCCGCGGAACTCAAGCCAGCGGTTCAGTTGGTCAAACGCAATGGCCGACCTGACGTGGCCTACGTGCGGCATTCCTTGGACAGTGGCCCCGCAGTAATACACGCTGGCCTTGCCGTCTTCGAGGGGAACGAAGTCGCGGACTTCGGCGGAGGCGGTGTCATAGAAGCGCAGGGTCACCGCTCCAGATTAGCCGATGACGCGGCGTGACCTGCCTACTTGCAGTATTCGCCGATCTTATTGAACTGCACCGTGAGCTTTTCCTGCTGGTCCTTGGTGGTTGCCCCGAGCGATGAAGCAGCCGCTTCGTCCATGATCGCCGCCATTTCCTTGATCGGGTTTCCGATCTCCGGAGCCAGCTTGTCCGCGATCTCGTGATAGTGGGCAGCGATCTGTTTGGACTGCTGCTGTTGGTTACCGTCTGGCTTGAAGGTGTCATTGTCCAAGAATTCGCAGCTGGCCGCCACGTCCATTTTCGGCGTCCCGGCGCAACCGCCCACCAGGAGCGCGGCGGCGAGCCCTAGGGAAAGCATCACCGCGGAACGCACGACGCCGGCGCCGGGCTTAGGCATGCGGGGCACCTTTAGCAGGGCCCGGCTCTGCCGCGGTGGCTTGGTGGGCGGGCACCGGATACACCAGGGCGGTGGCAACGGCGGAAATTCCTTCGCCACGGCCGGTAAACCCCAGTCCGTCACTGGTAGTGGCCGTGACGCTCACGGGAGCGCCCGCTGCTTCGCTCAGGACACGTTGGGATTCTTCCCGGCGTGGACCGAACTTGGGCCGGTTGGCCACGAACTGCACAGCGACGTTGCCGATTTCGAAGCCGGCTGCCCGGACAATACGGGCGGCTTCGCCGAGGAGTTTGACCCCTGAGGCCCCGGCGAACTCGGGCCTGTCAGTCCCGAAGTGGGTGCCCAGATCCCCGATTCCGCAGGCAGAGAAAAGTGCATCTGCGGCAGCATGTGCCACGCAGTCGCCGTCGGAATGCCCTGAGAGTCCTTGCTCTCCTTCCCAGAAGAGCCCGCCCAACCAGAGCGGCTGGGGGTCCTCCGCGGGGGCAAACGCGTGCACATCGATACCGACACCGGTTCGGGGCAGGATCATGTCCTGGCTCAGTGTCATCAGCCTTCCACCCAACGGATTCCCAGGGGGCCTTCCAAGAGGCCTTCGGCAATGATGAGGTCCAGCGGCGTGGTGATCTTCAGGGATTGGCTGGCTCCCCGAACGGCGTGGACCGGAACGCCCAACAGTTCCACCAGCATGGCGTCATCAGTCACGGCTGCGGCTTGTTTGTCATCAAACAGTTCCGCAGCGGCGTGGGCTCGGCGCAAGGTGGCCAGCTCGAAGCCCTGCGGGGTCTGTACGGCCCTGAGGTGTTCGCGCGGCGCGGTTCCGGCGACAACTTCCGGGGCGATGGATGAGTCCGTACCGGTGGTCTCCGCGACCGTCTTGATGGTGTCCACCACTGGCATGGCCGGAATCACGGCCTTCGCACCGGCGGCCAAGGCGTCGGCGACGCGCTGGAAGACGCGCTCCGGAGTCAAGGCGCGGGCTGCATCATGCACCAGCACGAATTCGGTGCCGTCTTCCAAAGCAGCCAACGCAGCCCGGACGGAATCCGCGCGGGAGGAACCGCCGTCGACCACGGAAATTTCAGGGCCACCGTCCACCAAATCAATGGTGAAGTTGGAGATCGACTCCCGCAGCGCCGTGTCACCTTTGGGCACGGCGATGCATATCTGGCGCGCAACATCCGCGGCAACCACACCGCGGAGGGCGTGCATCAGGATGGTTTCGCCGCCCAGTGGAACCTGGGCTTTGGGCATGCCGTAGCCGAGGCGTTCACCGGAGCCGGCGGCAACCACGATCACGGCCGTAACGGCGCGCTTGGAAGGAATACTCATGCGCCCAAGGTTACTGAAGATACTTGATCAACGAGTATCTCCGGGTACTTTGCGGGCAAAAAGAAACCCGGCGGCGCTTTCGCACCACCGGGGATCAATTCTTAGGAAGCCAAGACCTCGTCAAGAACGCTTGCAGCCTTCTCTTCGTCCGTCTTCTCCGCCAGGGCCAGTTCTGAAATCAGAATCTGCCGCGCCTTGGCCAGCATCCGCTTCTCGCCTGCGGAAAGGCCGCGATCGTGATCACGACGCCAAAGATCGCGAACGACCTCTGCCACCTTGATGACATCGCCTGAAGCAAGCTTCTCCAGGTTCGCCTTGTAACGACGTGACCAGTTGGTAGGCTCTTCAGTGAACTCGGCGCGGAGAACGTCAAATACGTGCTCCAAGCCTTCTTTGCCCACTACGTCCCGGACCCCAACAAGGTCAACGTTCTCTGCTGGAACTTCAATGGTCAGATCACCCTGAGCCACCTTGAGCTTGAGATACATCTTCTCTTCGCCCTTGATGGTGCGCATCTTGATTTCCTCAATTTTTGCTGCACCGTGGTGAGGGTAAACTACTGTCTCGCCGACCTCAAAAACCATGTGGACTTTCCCCTTTCCCGCAGATTAGTCTATCACGATTAAGGCATACGACTGGCACTCGAAGGGCGCTTCTACCGCGCCAATACAGGGAAAAAGGCCTTAAACGACTTCCTCCAAGGTCTTGACGTATTCGGGGAAAGATGCATCGAGCAAGCAAGGTGCGAGCAAGATCTCCCCTGGCAGCAGCGCCATAATGCCTCCCCGAATCCTTACTTTGGTCCGTTTGCCGATAGGCTATGGCTGAAAAGTGTTCCAATGACTCTTGAGGAGTAGGTGTCGTGCGCAATACTGCGATGAACCCTGTCCAGCGCGGCAAGCTGGCAATTGCGGCGGCTGCAATCGGCGTCGGTCTTCTGTCCGTCACCGGCTGCGGATTCGTCAACGCCCAGCAGACTACCCACCAGTACTCGGCATCGGACGGGATCAAAGCTGATCTCGGTCCCCTGCAGCTGCGCAACATCCTGATTGTTGCCTCCGGTGAGAACGAGCCCGGCCGGGTGATCGGTGCTGTGTTCAACCAGTCCAGCTCGGATGCGACGCTCACCGTCAGTGGTGCAAACGGCGCCCAGACGGAGATCCCGGTGAAGGCCAACGGGGAGACGTTCCTCAACGACACTGCGGATGCAGCGATCCTCAGCACCGCCGGTGTCATCCCCGGCGGCTTGGTCCCGATCACCATCCGCAGCGGATCCGACTCAGCCACGGTCAACGTCCCGGTACTGGACGGCACCTTGCCCGAATACGCCAAGTACCTGCCCACCACCCCGAGCCCCACGGCGACACCGACGTCCACGTCCACGTCCTCCGAGGCTCCGGCCGCCGGCCACTAAGCCCCGGCACCAGCACGTAGAAGCAACAGCACGTAGAAGCAACAAGGAAGGGTCCCGCCGAGAGGCGGGACCCTTCCTTTGTTGGTGCTGCAGATGTTGGTGCTGCAGATCTTTACGGCTCGTTCGGACTTTTACGGCTCGAACTTGTAGCCGAGCCCCCGCACCGTCACCAGGTAGCGGGGCGCGGAGGGATCGGGCTCGATCTTGCTGCGCAAGCGCTTCACATGAACGTCGAGGGTCTTGGTGTCGCCAACATAGTCCGAACCCCAAACGCGATCGATCAACTGGCCGCGCGTCAGCACCCTGCCCGAGTTGCGGAGCAGCATCTCCAGCAGCTCGAACTCCTTGAGCGGCAGTGACACTTGCTCGCCGTTGACGCTGACCACGTGCCGTTCGATGTCCATCCGGACAGGACCGGCCTGGACGGTGGAGGTGATGAGTTCCTCCGGCTCTCCCTGCCGGCGCAGGACGGCACGGACTCGGGCCACGAGCTCCCGGGAGGAATAGGGCTTGGTGACGTAGTCGTCGGCGCCGAGTTCCAGGCCCACTACTTTGTCGATCTCAGAGTCCTTGGCCGTCAACATGATGACGGGGACACTGGAACGCTGGCGCAATTGGCGGCAGACCTCGGTTCCGGGCGTTCCGGGCAACTGCAGGTCCAGGAGGACCAGGTCCGCACCGTTCCTGTCGAACTCCACCAAGGCGTCGCTGCCGTTATCCACTACCTCGACGTCGAACCCTTCCTTGCCCAGCAGATAGGACAGGGGGTCGCTGAAGGACTCTTCATCCTCCACAATCAAAATCCGGCTCAAGCGCTGGCTCCTTGCTCTTGGGCGCCGCTGGCGCCCCCTTGTTGACCCGCGATTTGGGGTTGTTGAATCGCATTGTTGTCTTGGCGAACCGCGTGGGCAGGTTCGACGGCGGCGCCGGCCGCCGGAAGTTCGGACGACCCGGCTGCTGTGGCAGCGGGAGCCGGCAGTGCGGCGTCGTCGTCCTGGCCTTCCATCTCAGGCAGGCGGATGGTAAACGTGGAACCTTGACCGGGCTGGGACCATACGGTCACCTCGCCGCCGTGGTTGGAGACCACATGCTTGACGATGCTGAGGCCCAGGCCCGTGCCGCCCGTGTGGCGGGATCGTGCCGCGTCCACGCGGTAGAAGCGTTCAAAGACGCGTTCCTGGTCCTCGGGCGTCAGCCCCTCGCCCTGGTCCGTGACGGAGATGGCGACCACGCCTTCCCTGCTCCGGACTCCGACGCCCACACGGGTATTTTCCGGCGAGTAGCGGATGGCGTTGTCGATCAGGTTGCGCAGGGCTGTCACCAGGAGATCGCGGTCACCGAAGACCAACGACTCGGAGCGCCCGCCCACCAAGATCTGGATGTTCTTGCTCTCGGCCGGCAACTGCGAGCGGTCCACGGCCTCGGTGATCACTGTATTGATGTCCACCGGATGCCCCTGCTGGGCGACGTTGGCCCCCTGCAGGCGGGAAAGTTCAATGATGTCCTGGACCAAGGCTGCCAGCCGGCCGGACTCCTTGTGCATGCGCTTGGCGAACCTGCGCACGGCTTCTTCGTCATCCGGCGACGCTTCCAAGGCCTCAGCAAGGAGGGAGATGGCGCCCACGGGAGTTTTCAGTTCGTGGGATACGTTGGCCACGAAGTCGTTGCGGATCTCCTCGGTACGGGTGATCTCGGTACGGTCGTCGGCCAGAAGCACGATGTATTCCCAGCCGAGCATGGCTGCCCGGACCTGGACCACAATGGTGCCCTTTCCCAGCGGACCACGTGGGAGTTCGTACTGCTCTTCCAGGATGACGCCGTCACGGCGGACCTTTGCGGTCATATCCAGGAGCTGCTTGTGCACCACGGTGTGGCCACGCACCAGCCCGTACGCATAGGCTGCCGGACTCGCGCGGACTACGCCGTCGATCGCGTCCACCACAACGAAGGCCCGCCCGACGACGGACAGCACTTCCGCTGCGCCTTCCGGAAGCAGGGGTTCGTTGACGTCCAGGTCCACAATGCTGCGTTGCCGCTCGCTGATCCTGAAAGCGAGCATGCCAAAGACGCCCAACGACAGGCCTACGAGACCTGCGACGACACCTATGAGCAATGGATCCACGTGTCCAGCTTATGCTGTGGAAACACGGGCAAGCAGTGATCCGGCGCTAAACGCGGACGGTTCAACTAACGTTCATCTAAAGGAGCCGAACAGTTCACTGGCCCCTGACACAGTTACTGGTTGGACTGTCAATGGTTTTGAAATCCGACCCCCATCATGGGAACAGGATTTCCAAGGAAAGGACGCCTTAGTGCGCAAGGTTTTTCAAGAGGAGCTCACCCAGGTAGGTGACGACCTCATCGAGATCTCCAAGCTGGTTCACGAAGCAATCACGAAGGCTACTACTTCCTTCGAAGGCGCCGACGTGGACCTTGCCCAGGACGTCATCGCCGCAGACGCCCGCATCGACTTCCTGCAGAACAGCCTCGACGAGCGTGCCATCGACATCCTTGCCCTGCAGGGTCCTGTCGCAAGCGACCTCCGCATGATTGTGGGATCGCTGCGCATGAGTGCCTCGCTGGAACGCATGGGTGACCTGGCCCGGCACGTGGCCCAGTTGGCACGCCTGCGCTACCCTGCCACGGTGATCCCCGCATCGCTGACCCAGACCTTCAAGGCCATGGCCCAGCACGACATCGAGATCACGGCCAAGGTCATTGAACTCCTGGAGACCCGCGACCTTGAGGTAGCCCGCGACATCCTCAAGATCAACATCGCCGTGGACGACCTCCACCTCAGCGTCTTCAAGGCAATCGCCTCCCCCGAGTGGAATGAAAGCCCGTCCACCACTGTGGACGTTGCGCTGGCGAGCCGCTACTTCGAGCGCTTCGCCGATCACGGCGTCTCGGTGGCACGCAAGGTCACCTACCTGGTGACCGGCGAATGGCAGCCGGAAGGCTTCTAGCCCTACAGCATTAACGACGACGGCGGCCGGTCACCTGAGGTGACCGGCCGCCGTCGTCGTTGGTTCAGGCTTTATTTTTTGCCCTGGTTGGCCACCGCGAGGATGGCCTGTGCTGCTGCGTCGGGGTCCAGGTAGGTTCCGCCCGGGTTGATGGGCTGGAAGTCCTCATCCAGTTCGTAGACCAGCGGGATGCCGGTGGGGATGTTCAAGCCGGCGATGGCGTCGTCGCTGATGCCGTCCAGGTGTTTGACGAGGGCGCGCAGGGAGTTGCCGTGGGCGGTGACCAGGACGGTCTTGCCGGCCTTGAGGTCTTCCTTGATGTCCGATTCCCAGTACGGGAGCAGGCGAACCAGGACGTCCTTGAGGCATTCGGTGCGCGGCAATGCGTCGCCAAGATCCTTGTAACGGACATCGTGGGCCTGGGAGAACTCGCTGTCGTCCGGGAGGGGCGGCGGCGGGGTGTCGTAGCTGCGGCGCCATTCCATGAACTGCTCTTCGCCGAACTCGGCCAGGGTCTGGGCCTTGTCCTTGCCCTGCAGTGCGCCGTAGTGGCGCTCGTTCAGGCGCCAGTCGCGCTTGACCGGGATCCAGCCGCGGTCAGCCTTGTCCAGGGCCATGTTGGCGGTGTTGATGGCACGCTTCAGGAGCGAGGTGTAGAGGACGTCCGGCAGGATGTCATTCTCAACCAGGAGCTCTCCACCGCGGACTGCTTCTTCGCGGCCTTGATCGTTCAGGTCAACGTCCACCCAACCGGTGAACAGGTTCTTGGCGTTCCATTCGCTGTGGCCATGGCGCAGCAGAATCAGCTTGTAAGTCATGGTTTTCATCCTAGCTGAGCGGTTACGTGCCCTGCCCGGCGTTACGTCCGCGCGAGATAAAGTGGGGCCGTGGTGCAAAAAGCGGAACGGGTGGGCTCTCCCCGCAGTCGGGGCGGGAAGCCCGTGGGAAACATCACCCGCGGCACCACCAATCCCAATCGCATGCGCCGCCTGGACCGTTGGCTTTCCGGGCCGCAGGCATGGCGGCTGCGTGCCGCCGTCGAGCCCCTGGTGGTGGATCTGGGCTATGGCGCCTCGCCGACCACCGCCGTCGAACTTTTCGAACGGCTGCAGGCCGTGCGTCCGGATGTCCGGGTCTGCGGTATCGAGATTGAGCCGGAGCGTGTCCGGACCGCCAAGGAACTCGAGCGGCCGGGGCTGAGCTTTCACGTGGGCGGGTTCGAGGTTCCGGTGCCGGGAAATCCGGTGTTGGTCCGCGCGTTCAATGTGCTGCGGCAGTATGAGGAAGCTGATGTTGCGGGCATTTGGCGGCTGGTGCAATCGAGGCTGGCGCCGGGAGGCCTGTTCATTGACGGCACGTGTGATGAGATCGGCCGCCGCGTGACGTGGGTGGCCCTTGATCCGGAGCGCCCGCTGAGCCTCAGCTTTTCGGTGAGGTTCGGGAGTTTCGAAATGCCCTCTGACGTTGCTGAGCGGCTGCCGAAGGCCCTGATTCACCGCAACGTTCCCGGCGAACCCATCTACGCGTTCCTGCAGGCGATGGACAAGGCCTGGCTGGAGGCGGCCCCTTTGGCGTCGTTCGGCAACCGGCAGCGCTGGACAGGGATGTGCCGTTCACTGCTCGACGCCGGATGGCCGCTTCAGGACGGTCCGGCGCGGTGGCGCCTCGGTGAAGTGACGGTGGCGTGGGACGCAGTGGCGCCCAGGTAGAGCCTTCTACCAGGGACCGTACGGGCCCACGTTGCGGTTGCCGCCGCTGCCGGCCTCGCGGAGGGCGGGACGGACGTCGGCAAGGTAAACGCAGGCCGCGGTGACAGCAGCGATGCCGAAGAGGCCCAAGCCGCTTCCGCCGCTGATCACCGTCAAGGCGCCGATGGCAAAAGCAATGCCGGTCAGCGCAGTCCAGAACGTCTTGGTCCGCTTGGAAGCAGCCACGAAAAGCGTCGGCTTATGGCGCAGGCAGTCCGCGAACGCCCACAGTTCCAAGGCAAGGGCTACCAAGCCAAGGATGAGGTACACCGCGCCGGTGACTATCGCGATCAAGAATTTTCCGTCCACGCCCTTTAGCCTAGCCGTCCAACGACTTCAGCGCTTGCTCAAGGTCGGACCAGAGGTCTTCGACGTTCTCGATCCCGACGCTCAAGCGGACCAGGTTCTCCGGGACGCTGAGGGGCTCGGCTGTGTGCCGGCGTCGGCGTTCAATCAGTGACTCGACCCCGCCAAGTGATGTTGCAGGCAGCCACAGCTGCAAGGCACGGACCAGTGCGTCCGCGGCGTCTGCACCGCTGCGCTGTTCATCGCCGGCGATCTGGATGCAGAGGATGGACCCGAAGCCCTTCATCTGCGCTTTGGCGCGCTCGTGGCCGGGATCCGTGCGGAGGCCGGGGAAGCGGATGGCTTCCACGCGGGGGTGGCTGCTGAGGCGTTCAGCGAGCGTTGCCGCCGAAGCCTGCGAGCGCTCAATCCTTAGCGCCAACGTGCGCAGGCCACGCAGCGCCAGCCAGGCCTCGAACGGTCCGGCGATGCCACCGTGAATGATGCGATGGTGCAGGAGCGTGGCGCGCAGTTCCGGGTTGGAGGTCACCAAGGCGCCCAGCACGACGTCCGAATGTCCGGCCAGGTACTTGGTCACCGAGTGAAGTACGACGTCGGCCCCCAGGCTGAACGGCTGCTGCACCAAGGGCGTGGAGAAAGTATTGTCCGCGACGACGATCGCACCCACTGCGTGAGCGGCATCGGCCAGTGCACGGATATCGGCGATGCCGAGCATGGGGTTGGTGGGGCTTTCGAGCCAGAGGAGGTCCGCCGTCGTGCCGTTTTCCGGGTTGATGAGGGCCTTTACGGCGTCAGTGTCCGTAATGTCCACCGTGCGCAGTTCGAGGAATCCCTTCTCTGCCAACTCCGTTGCCATCACCAGTGAGCCGGCATAACTGTGGGAGGGCATGACCACAACGCCGCCGGCTGGTACCAGGGACAGTGCCGAACTGACTGCAGCGAGACCGGAGGCGTACAGCAGGCCCGGAAGGGTGGCACCCTCCAGTTTGGCAAGTGCGTCCTCGAACGGATCCCAGGTGGGGTTGGCGTAGCGTCCGTAGCCACGGTCGCCGTCGCTCAATGAGCCGGTGCCGAAGTATGTGGAGGACAGGACGATGGGTGGATTGACCGGCTCATCATGGGCGCGCTCGGGGCGGCCGGCTGCAACGACTACGGTTTCCGGAGACAATTCGGCGGCATGCTGATCGGAAAGGCTCATGGTTTCAGCGTAGTGGGGGCAAAGGCTGTGGATGAAAGGTATGACGCGCTTGGATGTCAGTGAAGCTCGGTAGGCTAGACGGGTGAGTATTCAGAGCCCAGGTCTATTTATCGCCTTCGAAGGCGGGGACGGAGCGGGCAAGTCCACGCAGGCCGCCCGGCTCTCTGACGCCCTCCAGTCCCGGGGACTTTCCGTGCTGCGCACCCGCGAACCCGGCGGTACTCCCATTGGCGAAAAGCTGCGTTCCCTGGTCTTGGACCACGGCCACGGCATCATCGATGCCCGCACCGAAGCCCTCATGTTTGCTGCAGCCCGCGCCGCCCATGCAAGCCAGGTGATCCGTCCGGCCCTGGCCGAGGGACGGGTGGTCATCACTGACCGCTACATTGATTCCTCCGTGGCCTATCAGGGAGCCGGGCGAGGCCTGGGCGCCGAAGGCGTTTTGTCACTCAATGAGTGGGCCACCGAAGGCCTGCATCCGGACCTGACGGTACTGCTCGACGTCGACCCCTCCGACGGCCGCCTGCGCCGCACCGCCGGGGACGCCACTGAGGACAGGCTGGAATCCGAGCCCGATGCCTTCCATTCGGCCATCCGGCACGCCTTCCTGGAACTGGCCGAGGCAGCCCCCTCCAGCTACCTGGTGCTGCCCGCGAGTGCGGACATTGAGACCCTCGCCGCCCAGATTTTGGAGCGGGTGGAGTCTTTGCTGGGTGACCGCGTTCCGGGCGACCGTCCGTGAGCGTCTGGGACGACCTCCAGGGGCAGGCACCGGTTGTAGCGCAATTGAAACAGGCGGCGCAGGGTGAAACCGGCCTGACCCATGCCTGGTTGTTCACCGGCCCTCCGGGATCCGGCCGTTCCAATGCGGCCAAAGCCTTTGCGGCTGCGCTGAACTGCGAGCAGGACGACGTCGCCCTTCGCGGCTGCGGCGAATGCGCGGCCTGCCACACGATTCTTGGCGAAACGCACTCAGACGTGACGTTCGTGCGGACCGAGAAAGTCACCATCACCATTGATGAAGCCCGCGGGCTGGTCTCCAAGGCCGGCGACCGGCCTGCCACCGGCCGGTGGCGGATCATCGTGGTGGAGGACGCGGACCGCATGGCCGAACGGACCACCAACGTGCTCCTGAAAGCGATCGAGGAGCCTACACCCCGCACCATTTGGATGCTGTGCGCCCCCTCCCCCGCTGATGTCCTGGTCACCATCCGTTCCCGGTGCCGTCCGGTGAGCCTGCGGCTTCCCCCGGCGTCCGACGTCGCTGATCTTCTGGTCAGGCGCGACGGCGTCGAACGCCAACTCGCTGATCGCGCCGCCCGTGCCGCGCAGAGCCATATCGGTATTGCCCGGCGGCTGGCCCGCGACGCTGACGCCAGGCAGCGGCGGCTGGATACCGTGAGGATTCCGCTGGGTCTGCGCGGCGTCACGGCGGCGGTGATGATGGCCGAAAAGCTGGTGAAGATCGCTACCGAAGAAGCCAACAGCTCCAATGACGAGCGCGACGCAGCTGAGAAGATCGCCCTGCTGGCCAGCCTCGGCGCTCCGGAGTCCGGCACGCTGCCGCCCTCCATGCGCAGCCAGGTCAAGCAGCTTGAGGACGACCAGAAACGGCGCGCCAAGCGGTCCATCACAGACTCCCTGGACCGTACCCTGACGGACCTGCTGTCCTTCTACCGGGACGTCCTGATCATCCAGTTGGGGAACGCTGTGGACCTGGTCAACGTTGAGCTCAAGAGCGAACTGGAAGACTACGCCGGCAGTTCAACCCCGGAAACCACCTTGGCCCGGATGGACGCCATCAACAAAGCCCGTGTCCGAATCACCACCACCAACGTAGCTCCCTTGTTGGCGGTCGAGTCCATGGCCACGAGCCTCATCCAGCAATAGGAGAACCCATGACGTCCGCACCCCGCCGGTCCGCCGGTGCCCCTTCAAAGGTCCGGTCCGCCGGCGACCTTTCCAGGGACCGGTCCGCCCGGCGTGGGGTCCGTCGCGGCTTCGTGGCTACCTGCGTTGCCCTGGCTGCCGCGCTGGTGCTGAGCGCCTGCACGGTACCTTTCCTGCCTGCACCCACGGCCAAGCCGTCCACCAGCACCGTGGATCCATCCATCGCAGCCTCGGCGCCCAAGGGTCTGGAAAAGTTCTATTCACAACCGGTGGAATGGAGCTCCTGCGAAAACGGCTTCCAGTGCGGCAAAGTCCAAGTACCCAAGGACTATGCCAATCCGGGGGACGGTGAAATCGCCCTCGCCGTCATCAAGTTGCCCAGTACCGGCAACAAGCAGGGGTCAATCCTGGTCAACCCCGGCGGTCCCGGTGGCTCCGGCGTGGATTACATCAAGGATGCGGGCAACACCAATTTCACCGAGAAGCTGAAGAACAACTTCGATCTGGTGGGCTTCGATCCCCGCGGTGTGAAGCGCTCCGCTCCCGTGACCTGCATGACCGACGCCGAACGTGATGCTGCCCGCGAAAAGGTGTTCCGAAAAAACACCGACGAAGGATTGGAAGCCGCCCTGGCGTTCAACAAGTCCTTCGCCGAGCAGTGCTCGGAGCAGACCGGGGACGTCCTGGGGCACATCGATACCGTCAGCGCGGCCAAGGACCTGGATGTCCTTCGCGCCGTGGTCAACGACGCCAAGCTCAACTACTTGGGCTTCTCCTACGGCACGTTCCTCGGATCCACCTACGCCGCGCTTTTCCCTGACAATGTAGGCCGCCTGGTGCTCGACGGCGCCGTTGATCCGTCCATCAGCAACGAGGAATTGACCGCCGGACAGGCACGGGCTTTCGAACGGGCAATCCGCACCTATGTGGCCAGCTGCCAGGGCCAGAACCAGTGCCCGCTTAGCGGGTCCGTGGAGAACGGCGTCCAGGAAATCCGCGAACTCATCAACGCCGTGGACCAGAACCCCCAGACGGCCAAGGATGGCCGGCTGGTGACCGGCAATGACTTCGTCAACGGCTTGATCCTGCCTCTCTACAATGACCAAAGCTGGCCCGCGCTGACCCAGGCATTGGAGAGCGCCTTCTCCGGGGACGTATCCCAGATGATGCGGCTGGCTGATCTTGGAGCCGACCGCGAGCCCAACGGCACCTACAGCTCCAACTCTGCCTTTGCGTTCCAAGCCATCAACTGCCTGGACTACCCCATGGTCACTGACACCGCCGGGATGCGCGCAGAGGAAGCCCGCCTCATCCAGGAATCACCCACCTTTGGCGCCTTCTTTGCCTATGGCGGGGTGAATTGCAAGGACTGGCCGTACAAGAGCGCCCGGACCCCTGCACCGGTTGACTACACGGGCTCCGCTCCCATCGTGGTGGTTGGCACCACCGGAGATCCCGCCACTCCCCTGGAATGGTCCCAGTCGCTGCGGAAGCAGTTGGAGAACGCTGCACTGCTCACGTGGGAGGGCGAGGGACACACCGCCTACGGCCGCTCGAACTCTTGCGTCAGCACCGCCGTCGACGAGTATTTTGTTGACGGGAAGCTGCCGCAGGACGGCCTCACCTGCTAGAGCTGGCTGGTTTCCCGCTTCTCCACCAGGAGCGGCAGTTGCTTGATCGAATCCACGACGACGGTGGCACCCGCCGCGCGCAGCGTCGCCTCCGAGTGGGATCCTGTCAGGACGCCCGCCACGAGGGACGCTCCCGAACGGACACCTGAAAGCATGTCCGAGCTGGTATCGCCCACCACGGCCACCTCGCGGACGTCGTCAAGATCCAGGGCGAGGACGGCAGTGAGGATCATGTCAGGGTAGGGACGTCCGCGCCCCGCATCCGCCGGGCACAGGCTCAAGTCCGCCAGTCCCATCCAGCCCAAGGATTCCAGGACCATGTTCTGGGTGTGCCGGCCAAAGCCCGTGGCCAGGCACACCTGCATCCCGGACTCACGCATCCACAGGATGGCTTCCTCCGCCCCTGGAATGGCGCGGACACCGCCGTCGGCAATCATGTCGTCGTAGGCCTTCTCGAAGACCTTGTTGGCGCTGGCAGCCACCGCTGCGTCGTCGAAAAGATGGCTGAACACGGTCATTTTCGAGTAACCCATGGTGCCTCTTGCGTAGCCGAGCATGCTCTCGAAGCGGGTGGTTCCTGGTTCGATGCCGTGCTCCACCAACGCCCGGGACATGGCACGCTCGGTGCGCCCATCATCGGTGATGGTGGTACCCACCATGTCCACCACCGCCAACCTCAGCCGGTTGAATGTGTGGCTGGTGTTCCTGGTCAATGCGTCCCCGGTCATTGAGCGGCTCCTTTGGCTTGTCTGTGTGGCGGGTGTACCCCGCCACAGTTGATTCCCCAGCTTCCGGCGGCAGGGAAACGCCCGCCTGAACCCGGCCCGACGCGTGAGTGAACATCCCCGCAACTGCCGCCACCGCCCTCGTTTTGACCCGGGTGCGGTGCCTCTATTACAGTTATGTCTTGCGTGATCGCCGGGAAACCGGGGATGAACGCGGTGCTTCCTTAGCTCAGTCGGTAGAGCGTTTCACTCGTAATGAAAAGGTCATCAGTTCGATTCTGATAGGAAGCTCGGAGTAAAAGCCTCGGATCCCCTTATGGGGGTCCGGGGCTTTTCCCTTGTCCGGGCTTTCTTGTCCGGGCTTTCTTGTCCGGGCTTTTCCCCTGATGGGCCATGTAGATGCAGGCGTGATGATGGAATTTTCGAACATCTGCCAAATTTTCCGAAATGTTCGAAATAAAGGACATTTTGCCTAGGAGTCCTTATGATCGATTTATGGAACATTCCGATGAATTGACGCCGTTCTACCGGGCTGTCGATGCTGCATCCCTTGGGCGGTCCATCGCAGATGCGCGCAAAGAAGCCGCAATCACGCAGCAGGAGCTCGCCGTGAAACTGGGCGTCACCCGCGGAACCATCGTGCGTCTCGAAGCCGGCGGAGCAGTCTCCGTGGTCGTTGCCATGCGGGCCATCAGGGCGGTGGGCCGCGATGTGGCTTTGGTACCGCGCTTTTCCAAGCTGCAGGTGCGGCCGTGAGCTAGGCGGATCCAGGCCTCGCAGTACGAATTGACGTCCCGCTGCCCCTGAGCGGCCATGGCTTCCAGCCGTTGGGGACAGCTCGGAGCCGCTCTTCCGCAGCGGAGAGTTGAGCTGACGAACGTCCCTGCGGACCCTTCCCGCTGCGACTGCCGGAGCCGTCAACAGCAAAAAGCGCGTACTCCGCCCACCGCTTCCGGCCCACGGGATAGCGTTCGCCGTAGCCACCTGCTGCAACGCCAAGGACCAACTCCTCCATGCGCGACGCTTCGCTCTCTGCGGTCTCGTCACAGGCGTCGCAACCGCAGATGGGAAATGGAAAGTCGTGCAGCACTCCAGCACGGACCACCACTGACGGAAGACTGGTCAGCACGAACGTCAATGGCGCCGCTAGCGGGTCCCGGGGTGCCAATCGAACCACATCCACCATCTCCTCGGCGGTCACGGATACCTCCGCCGTGTGGGCCGGGACAATGCTGACATCCACGTCATAAGTTCTGTTGAGGTACTCAATCAAGGACCGGGCCACCAAGTGCAGCCCTTCGAAGCGTTCGCCGTGGGTGTCCACGCTGTAGGAGTCCTCCGGCGGGCTTTCCGACCCCCATCTGCTCCCGTACCCGATCACTTGGCCGTCAGCGTCGCGGTATTCACGTGATGGCAACTCCGGCCGTATGAAAAGCTCAGGGGCTTGCCCCGTGGGAACCGGTCGCAATTCGGCCGGCGCAGGACCGTCCGGCTCTTCATCCGCCCACTCCATAAGGTGCGTCAGCAGCCCGGCCACCATTGCGTCGTCGGCCTGCCTCAGCCCGTCGATCAAACGGTCCACCGTGATCACCATGCCGCGGTCTCCGACTTCGCGGGAACCGTCCGGCATGATTCTCCAGTGCGCCTCCGGACGCATGGCCGCAATGACGTTCCCAACGAAGATGGTGGCGGCCTCGCTCAAACCGGGTTCGCCGGAGATGTCACCGATGTGGGATCGAAGGAATTCCAGCAATGCGGCAACGTCTGCGGCAAGCCGGCCGGCCGGAATTCCCTCGCCTTCGCAAAATGCCGTGAACGGCGCGTATCCGGCAAGATGCCTGACCGGGGCCTCTTCCTCCTCCGCCGGCATGTACTGGGCAGTCCGTCGATTTAGCACAGCTTTGCTCGAAAGCGCGGTTGGCGATCCTGATGCCGGCCCGTCAAAAAGATCTTCGATATCCCCCATGGGCCCATCCTAGGCGAGTCTGTTTTGTGCGACCCTTAAACGTCAGATCAAGGGAATCATCTGCCCAGCCGGGACATCAGCACAGCGACGGCGGCCGCGACTCCCCCGGCAAGCGTTCCTTCCAGCTCGGGCGCGAAGAACGGCGAATGGTTGACGGGGATTGGACCTTCAATCCCCGAGGCTGGAGTGCCGCCGAACATCCAAAACACCGAGGGCACGCCGATCGCCGTACCCAGGTGCCCGAAGTCCTCGCTGCCCATCATGGGCGGGGTGGATTCAACTGACTCAGCCCCCAACGTCAGCCGCAGTGCCTCAATAACTGCAGGGACGGTGTCGGGGTCGTTGAAGCATTGCGGGAAGCGGTACATCTCCTCAATGACCGGGACGGCCGCCCCGGACGCTGCCGCCTCTGCCTCGATGATGCGGCGAACGGCAGAGAGGACCTGGCCGCGGACGTCGTCGTCGAAGGTGCGGATGTTGAGGGTGAACTCGGCCGAGGCCGGGATGATGTTCTCTTTGAGTCCCGCGTGGAAGGTCCCCACAGTGACGACGGCGGACTTCCGCGGATCCAGCTCACGGGACACTATCCCCTGGAGCCGGGTGACCATGTGCGCGGCCATGACGATGGGATCGATGGAGTCCTGCGGCTGGGAACCATGGGACTGTTGGCCGTGCACCGTGACCCGCAACGAATCTGCCATGGCAGCAACCGGGCCGCTGGAAATGGCAATAGTGCCAACCGGCCGCGGCATGACGTGCTGTCCAAAGACCACCTCGGGACGGGGCGCCTTGTCCCACAAGCCATCGTCCAGCATTGCCAGCGCACCGGCCGCGGTTTCCTCTCCGGGCTGGAAAATCAGTACCAGCGTGCCGGACCAGGACTCCACGTTGCCAGCCAGCACTTCGGCCGCACCCAGCAGGCTGGCCACGTGCGTGTCATGGCCGCAGCCGTGCATGACGGGAACCACCGTGCCGTCCGGAAGGGTGCCGGTGTCCGTGCTGGCGTAATCCAGTCCGGTGGTTTCCTGGATGGGGAGGCCATCCGAATCTGCGCGGAACGCCACCACCGGACCGTCACCGTTCCGGAGGACTCCCACCACTCCTGTGCCGCCGCAGCGGAAATGCTCAATCCCCAGACGGTCCAACTGCTCTTCAATGAGTGCTGCTGTGGCGAACTCCTGCATGGACAATTCCGGATGGGCGTGAAGGTGACGGTACAGGGAGTGCAGTTCGGCGGTCTGTTCGGCGTCGAGTCGGAGTTCGGTGGCAGTCTGGGTCATTGGCCTGTCTTCCTGGTGGTTTTGCGGGGTTTTGGAGGCGGGGCTGTTAGACGTGCGGCGTGGCCTCGTTGATGGCTTCCTTGCGGCGGAAGAACCATGCCAACAGGATGGTGCCCAGAACAGCTATGGCGGTGGACACCATGGCGAGCGACGGCACCAGCGGCAGAACAATAAACACGACGACCGCCGAAACCAGCAGCGCGAACACCGTGGTGCGTGGCTGCTTCATGGACACGATGGCCTGCACCAGCACGGCACCCAACACAGCAGGCAGCACGTACAGGCGCGTCACCAGCAGCACGGAGGGAGGGATGACACTGATGAGCCAAGTGCCCAGGAGACCAACGAAGATTGCCAGTGACATCAGGTGGACTGCTGCGGCGCCACAGATAGCGACGACGGCGGCCAACTCGGCACGCTTGCTGCCCGGCTTTGCCCCGATGTTGGTTTGGGCGATCAGTGCCGCAGGAAGGAGTTTGCTGGAAATATTGCCGATCATGAATGCCTGGTACATGCCGGCAGGTCCCAGCACCGGGTAGTACGTGAGCGGCTCCACGATCCAGATAATGCCAAAAGTTGCAGCGACTGCGGCAAAGGCGATCCATAACTGGGCGGCAGTGATGTCCAGCCCGCCGAAAAAGACCAGGAACAAGGGGCCGGCCAAGGATATAAGGAGCCCCGCGATCATGGTGATCTGGCCCCAACGGGAGGTAGTCCGGTTGAAATCTGCCATACCGGTTTGGGTGATGGTGACAGGAGCGGAGGTGGTGGAGGACATACTGGGTATTCCTTTCGGGCTCATGGAAGGGGACGACGACGGCCGGTCTCAGGAGCCGACTGCGAGGTAGGCTGCGGCCAGCCCGATGACAATGGAAAAACCCAGCCCCCACTCGCGCAGCCAACTCCTGCGAAGCCTTTGCGCCAGCAGCAGGCACAAGCCCATCACCGCGGCGGAGACGATGAAGGCCAACACATGGACCCCGGATTTAGGGAGTTCCGTGAGCCCAAGGCAGGAAAAGGCGCCGATCAAGGCTGCCGCCGGGACAATCGCCATGGCCGCAGGGTTAACGGATCGGATTTTGGCGTCTCCTTTGCGGAGCAGCGGCGTCAGGATCAAGGTGGCCAGCATCCACATGGCGCCGCCGATGCTCATGACGAAGAAGGCGACAGCAAAAACGCTTTGGGTGTAGCTGGCCTCACCCAGCTTGGCCCCCAAGGTTCCCGCGGAGACACTCGCCGCTGACACCTCGTAGGCTGCCGATCCAATAAGGCCGATGCGTACAAGGACAGCAGGCGCCCCGAAGAGGCCCAACAGGGCAATGGCGACCAGGCACACGGCCAAGGAAGGTCCGATTGCGGAGACGGCCCCGGAGCGGAACGAGGTCTTGATGTCCTGCGGACTCATCTCAACCGATGGTGCCGCCCGCCGGGCGGCCTTCATGAAGATCACGGACTGGAGGATAATGACGCCGAAGACGCCGGCCACGCAGATCCACAGGACAGGATTGTTGGCGATGACCATGATGTCGTTCGAATCGGTGGGAACCAGTGATTGCAGTGCCAGGGGTTGGTGCATGGAAACCTCCGGGTGAGAGCCCCCCAGCTGTTCCTCGACCGGGACGACGCTGTGCAGTGTGCGGCGCTGTGGGGCAAATCCATACCCAGTAACCGGATCGGCCATGGGGTTAGAAACACCATTCACTATGAGCCGGATCACAAACAATAGCTGACGGAATCAGCCTCTCATCTGGCCGAATCCGTCAAACCTTGCCGTCGGGGATCCCGGGCTTCCGCGCTCCGGCGTGACGGGGCACACTTCAAGGCAGTAGACATCCAGCAAAGGAGCACCATGCCTGAGACCATTGGCGAGCTGTCCGCCGTCGAACTTTCCGCAGCGATCCGGGCGAAGAAGATCTCTGCCCGCGAAGCCCTGGCCGAACACCTTGAACGCATCGCCGAGGTCAACCCCGTGATCAATGCAGTGGTGACCCTCGACGCCGAAGGTGCCCAGGCCTTGGCGCACCGTGCGGACCAACTGACGGCGTCCGGGGCACAACTCCCACCCCTTCACGGCGTGCCAATGACCCACAAGGACACCAACAACACCGCCGGGATGCGCACCACACAGGGCTCGCTCGCCTTGCGCGACTTCGTTCCCGACGCCGACGACCTCATCATTGCCCGGTTGAAGGCGGCCGGCGTGGTCAGTACCGGAAAGTCGAACGTTCCCGAGTTCGGAGCCGGCTCCCACACGTTCAACGACCTCTTCGGGACCACCACCAACCCCTACGCGCCCACCCTCAGCGCCGGCGGCAGCAGTGGCGGGGTGGCCGCCGTCGTCGCTTCCCGTGTCCAAAGCATCGGCGACGGCAGCGACATGGGCGGCTCGCTCCGCATCCCGGCTTCCTTTTGCAATGTGGTGGGCTTCAGGCCCTCGACGGCGGTGATCCCCATGCCGTCCGACGTCAACGCCTACGCGTGGCTGGGAAGGACCGGCCCCATGGCTCGGAGCGTGGAGGACATCGCTTTGTTCATGTCCGTGACGGCGGGCAAGGATCCCCGCGTTCCGCACCCGGAGGGGCTCAACCCGGAGGTTTTCCGGGAAGGGCTGCAAACCGATATGCATGGCGTCCGGATCGGCTGGTCACCGGACTTCGGAATCGGGGTCCCCGTGGACCGTGAAATCCTGGATCACCTTGAGCGGCAACTGGAGGTCTTTGAGCGCCTCGGGGCGATCGTAGAAGAAGCCACCCCCGATTTCAGCGAAGCCGACCTTGTATTCGGCAATACCCGTGCCATGGACTTCGCCGCAGGACTGGGAGCCATCCTGGAACGCGCCGGGGACGTCATCAAACCCGAGGTGCACTGGAACGTCCGGAAGGGCTTCGATCTCACTGCCCGGGACCTGCTGGAGACCGCGGCGGCCCGAACACGGCTGGAACAAAGCGTCCAGTCATTCTTTGGGCAGTACGACCTCTTCGCCAGCCCGTGCGCGCAGGTCCTCCCCTTCGATGCCTCGCAGCGATACCCGGCGGACATTGCCGGGGTGCCTTCGGAAACGTATCTGGACTGGATGCGCTCGGCCTGCCTGTTGTCCGCCACAGGGTTACCTGTGCTCAGCGTCCCGGCCGGCTTTGGTCCTGCAGGACTCCCTATCGGCCTGCAGCTGGCGAGCAACCACTACACGGATATGCAGTTGCTGCGCTACGGCTACGCCTTCGAACAGCAGACCTTGTATGCAGGCGTCGCGCCTGAAGTGACATCAGCGCAGAAACCAATGACTACCGTGAGCGCATAACCCTGCCACCGCGTTTTCCCGCGTCCAACAGGATGGAAACATCCACGGTGACGGCGTTCTGCGCCCATGCCGAATCCGTGATGAAACTGTAAAGGGCTGCCATGTCCTGCACCGTGACGTCGGCCATGATCTGGTAGTCGCCGGCGATCGCCGCGGCATAGCGGACAGTGGGCAGCTCCGCCAGGCTCTTGCCCACCTGTTCAACATGCTGCGGAGACGCCCGGATCCAGAGCAGTGCCTCAACGTTCAAGCCAAAGGACGCCGGTTCAAGGATCGCGCGTAAATGAACCTGATTATTGGCCAACAACCATTCGGTGCGGCGACGCGCTGTTGCTTCCGAGACACCCACCCGCCTGCCCAACGCTTCAAAGCTCATCCTGCCATCGGCACAAAGGGCATCAACGATCTCGTGGTCCTGGCGGCTCAAGTCCTGCCGCGGCACCAGGCTGCCGGAATCGCGGGTGAGGCTGGAGCGGAGCACGTCCGCTTGGTCGTTGGGGAGGATCTCCGGCCGCCACCCGCGGATGGTGCGGAAGTATCGCAGTACGGGGTAGCTGGTGGCGTCTCGCAGGCCAATGGTTGCAGGTAACTCGTCAGAGAGCACATCACCCATGCGGGATGGCTCGGTGAGGATCTCCGCAACGCAGTCTCCGGCACCCGTAGTGGTGTACACGAACGTGGTGTCCGCCCTTTGCCCCAGTGCATGGGCCGCTGCCCGCACTGTACCGGGCAGGCACCGCATCTGCACCAGCACCACGGCCGGCTTGGGCCGGATGCCCACCACGGCGACCGCCCCGGACTCCAACAGCTGTGAGCCGCGGCGGGCCACGGTTCGCTCTGCTTCGCCGAGCGCCGCCGCCATTTTGCGCCAAGGGCACCGCGGGTCCAGTTGGAGAGCGGCAACAATCTGCCGCTCCAAGGCGTCAAACACCACCATGCAAGCTCCGTCCTCCGTGGGCTGGGGTTGCTCAATTTCACCACGGACTCAGGTGCGGGGCGTCACGACGCCGGGTACCGGCGTCGTGCGTTAACGGCAAGTGCCCCGCCCCCGGGGAGGGGACGGGGCACCGGGATCAGGCTTCGGGTTTAGGCGAAGTCGGAGACTGCCGGGTCCGGTCCAATGCGGCCTTCGGCACCGCGGTCAAGACCGTTGATGGCCTCGATGTCCGTGGCGTCCAGCGTGACGTTGAGCGCTGCGAAGTTTTCCTGGATGCGGGACTCAGTGACGGACTTGGGAATGACCACATTGCCGATGGCCAGGTGCCAGGCGATGACCACCTGGGCGGGAGTGGCATCGTGCTTGGCGGCAATCTCGGCAACCGTGGCGCTTTCAAGCAGCTCGCCACCTTGTCCCAACGGCGACCAAGCCTGGGTCAGGATGCCCTTGGAGGCGTTGAATTCGCGGAGGTCGGCCTGGTTGAAGAACGGGTGAAGCTCCACCTGGTTGATGGCCGGAACAACGCCCGTTTCATCGATGATGTGCTGCAGGCCTTCCTTGGTGAAGTTGGAGACACCGATGGACTTGACCCGTCCGCGCTTCTTGAGCTCGATAAGGGCCTTCCAGGTGTCCACGTATTTTTCCTGCTTGGGCTGCTGCCAGTGGATCAGGTACAGGTCCAGGGTCTCAAGGCCGAGACGGTCCATGGACTCCTCGAAAGCGGCCAGGGTGGACTCATAGCCCTGGTCAGCGTTCCACAGCTTGGTGGTGATGAAGATGTCCTCGGCGGAAAGGCCGGAGGAAGCAATGGCGCGGCCGACGCCGGCCTCGTTGCCGTAGATCTTGGCGGTATCGATGTGGCGGAAGCCGGCTTCGAAAGCCTGGCGCACCACCTTTTCGGCTACATCGTCTTCAACTTGCCACACCCCGTAGCCGAGCTGGGGGATGGTGTTGCCGTCGTTGAAAGTAAGTGTTGGTGACGAAGTCATGTGTGCCATCCTGCCAGCACGAACCTGTTAAAAGCCCGGATTGTTACGGAGATCAGCTATGCGCTTAACTTCTTGTCCAGGAGGAATAAACGCGTGCGCGTGTAGTTGCGCACGCTTGGCTTATTGTTTGCTTGTCAGGCCTCGAGTTGCCGCTCCGCGTCAGCCACCTGCTCGAACACCGACTCAGCACGCCGCCTGACGGACAGGGCTCCCACCGGCACGGGGCCCACAGCCAGCCTCAACATCGCCGCCGCCTCTGCTGTGGTGGCCAAGGAATTACCGGCCTTGGACAACGCCCGGTGCACGCCGGCCAAGGCCCCGGGAACGTCCAGTCCGTCGCTCGGAGAACGTTTTTGTGCCTCGACGCAAATAGTCCTCACACGGGCAGACAACTCAGCGAGCTCGTTGGCGATCTGAACGAGTTCGCCATAGAGCTGTTCATCATCAACGCCCTCGAGAACCTGGTGATATCGATCCAATCCACGGTGGAAACGGTCATGGGCGCGCCGCCACAACCCCTTGCCAAGCTCCAGATCGTCTTTCCGTCCTTGGCGGACGGCCCCAAAGAAACCCACCTGGGAACTCAGAGGTACTGACCCGGACCGTGGTCGGGGTCTTCCGGCCGGCCCGGCTGAGGAGCTGTACCGGGAGCCCCCGGCGCTGCGGCCCGTTGCGGCTGACCGTTTTCACCAATAACGATGCCCGGCGCAATGACAGTCCCCGGCGGGAGCTGGCGAAGGTGCATCTGCGCGGCCGCATGTTCCTTGGCAGCCTGCTGGGCAGCGAGGGCTGCCTGAATGCCGTGGAACAAGCCTTCCAGCCAACCCACCAGCTGTGCCTGGGCAATGCGAAGCTCCGCATCCGAGGGCGCCTTTTCATCAGGGAAAGGCAAGCTGATGCGTTCCAGCTCCTCGATCAGCTCCGGCGCCAGCCCGTCCTCGAGTTCCTTGATGGAGCGCTCGTGGATTTCAGCGAGGCGGCCACGGGCAGCGTCATCCAGGGGCGCGGCCTTCACTTCCTCCAGGAGTTGGCGGATCATGGTTCCGATCCGCATCACCTTGGCCGGCTCGTCTACGAGCTCGTGAAGGTTGCCTGCCTTGGGTTTGGCAGCCTTCCCGGGCTCTCCCCCATTGGATTGCTGTCCGAGGGGCTTCTCAAGCCCACCTTCCAGCGTGGTTCCCTCCACGGGGGTGTCGTCCGAAGCCTCATCCGTGGGCTGAATGTTGTTCAGATCGCTCATTCGTTCATACTCTCATGGGGTTCGCGCGTACCGCCGTCCAATCTTTCATTGTGGACTTCGTTCGTAGCGAAACCCGTCCCCTTTCAGCAGCAACGCCCCTGGGGATTGCTGTCCTGCCGGTCCATCCGGTCCCGCCAGAACTCACGTTCGGTCATGGCGGGACCGGCGTGGCCGCCGGCATTGAAGTGTTCAAGGTACTTTTTGTATGCATCGGCGCCCATGAGCGAACCCATGTAGGTGGCGAACCCGCGAAGTCCTTTGGCCACGGCATTCATCAGTGATGTCCGGCTTTCTGCGTTCTTTTTTCCGCTGGGAGGGCATTCCACTCAGCCAGCAGGGCCTTCTCCGCCGGGGTCGGGATCAGTCCAGCCGGGGCATACACCCTGGACGGCACCGCCGGGTCCTCATGGTCCTGTCCACCGCCGGCACGGATAGCCTTGATGGTTGCCAGCAGTGCGGCCACGATCACGATGATGCTCAGGGTCACGAAGATGACCGACAACACGCCCTGGATCATGGTGTTCCTGACCACCGCTTCCATGGCGGCCACGGTCTTGGCCGTGCCGAACTCGGTCTTGCCATCCGCCAGGGCCTTGGAGAATGCCTGGTTGTTGGCGAAGTAGCCCACTGCGGGAACCGGCGAGAAGATCTTGTGGAAGCTGGCGGTGATGGTCACCACTGCGGCAAAGGCAAGCGGCACCGCCACTATCCACAGCCACTTGAAGACACCGCGCTTGGCAGTGATGGCCAGGCACACGGCCAACGCGATGGCAGCCAGGAGTTGGTTGGCAATGCCGAACAACGGGAAGAGAGTGTTGATGCCTCCGAGGGGGTCGGTGACACCCATCAGGAGCACGGCACCCCATGCACCCACCATGATGGCGGTGCACAGCCAGGCACCGGGTCGCCAGGATGCTTCCTTGAACTTGGGAACAAAGTTGCCGATGGAATCCTGCAGCATGAAGCGGGCAACACGCGTGCCGGCATCCACGGCAGTCAGGATGAACAGGGCTTCGAACATGATGGCGAAGTGGTACCAGAAGGCCATCATGCCGGGCCCGCCGATGAACTGCTGCATGATGTGCGCCAGGCCCACTGCCAAGGTGGGTGCACCACCGGAACGGGAAATGATGCTTTCCTCGCCCACGTCCTTGGCCGTCTGCGCCAGGACATCAGGAGTGATGTTCACGTTGGCCAAGCCGAGGCTGTTCACCCATTGCGCTGCGGATTCCACCGTTCCGCCGGTGAGGGCAAGGGGCGCGTTCATGGCGAAGTAGATGCCACGGTCGATCGAGATGGCAGCCACCAGGGCCATGATGGCAACAAAGGATTCCATCAGCATGCCGCCGTAGCCGATGAAACGGGTCTGGCGTTCCTTCTCAATCAGCTTCGGTGTGGTACCGGAGGAAATGAGGGCGTGGAACCCGGACAGGGCCCCACAGGCGATGGTGACGAAGAGGAAGGGGAAGAGCGCGCCGGAGAAGACGGGGCCGTTCTCACGGCTGGCGAACTCGCTGAACGCCGGGACGGTGATTTCCGGCCGCACCACGATGATGGCGAGCGCGAGCATCACGATCACGCCGATCTTCATGAAGGTGGAGAGGTAGTCGCGCGGGGCCAGCAGCAGCCACACCGGCAGGATGGCGGCAATGAAGCCGTAAACGATGATGCCCCAGGCGATGGTGACCTTATCCAAGTGGAAGAAGGCCGCGCCCCACTCGGTTCCGGCCACGGCACCGCCGCCGATGATGGCCGCCATAAGGAGGACAAACCCGATGATGGATACTTCCATCACCTTGCCGGGCCTGATGAAACGCAGGTAGACGCCCATGAACAGTGCGATGGGGATGGTCATCCCCACGGAGAAGACGCCCCACGGGCTCTCTCCCAAGGCGTTGACCACCACAAGCGCCAGGATGGCCACAATGATGATCATGATCAGCAGCGTGGCTACCAGGGCCGCCGTTCCGCCAATGACGCCCAGCTCTTCACGTGCCATCTGGCCGAGGGAACGGCCGCCGCGACGCATGGAGAAGAACATGACCAGATAGTCCTGGACGGCACCGGCAAGGACGACGCCGATGATGATCCAGATGGTGCCGGGCAAGTAACCCATCTGGGCTGCAATGACCGGCCCCACCAGCGGACCGGCTCCGGCAATTGCGGCGAAGTGATGGCCGAACAACACATTCCGGTCGGTGCGGACATAGTCCTTGCCGTCCGCCTTGTATTCAGCGGGAGTAGCACGGCGATCGTCCGGCTTGAGCAGGTACCGCTCAATGACCTTGGAGTAGAAGCGGTAGCCGATCAGATAAGTACAGACTGCGGCAAAAACGAACCAGATGGCATTCACGGTCTCACCGCGCACCAGGGCCAGCATGAACCACGCCACGGCTCCCAGCAGCGAAATAGCTACCCAGAGGCCGATCTTGGCCGGAGTCCACTTCCGCTCTTCAGCCTCCCGCACCGTGTCATCCACGGCCGGTGAAGGCAGCGCGGGATCCAATTTATCCGCGAGCCCTGTCTTGTCAGGAACCTTGCCCATATCTCCTCCTTGAGAACTGCTGCAGTGATGGGTACTACTGTTTGTGGCGATCTTCGCGGTGGGGACCGCATCGCCGGTTGCCTTCCAGCACAGTAACAACCGTCACAGACAAGTAAAGGGAGCACGCGCCACCCCTGAACAAAGGGTCGGTAAACGGTCACATCCCTGCGGCGGGTGACCAAGGTCCGCGCCGTGGTGGACTAGCCGGCGCCGCCATTGACCTGCGCCTGCACCATGCGGGCCTCGCACAGGTCCAGCCAGCGCACCTCTGCCTCTGCCTGGAAAATCAGGGAGTCAAGCACCAGAAGTCCCGCGGTGTCGATGGAACGCTGATGGGCGGACGCCGCCTTCCTCGCCTGCGTGTGCTCCTGCAAAGCCTGGACGGAAACCTCCCGCTGGGCTTGGATCACAGCGGACGTATCAACGCCCGGCAACGTCACGGCAAGTGCAAGCTTGATGGCAATCTCGTTCCGTGGCGGGGTGCCACGGTCCACGGCCCCGCCAAACCAGGCCACCACTTCCTCAGCCCCGGCGTCAGTAATGCTGTAGATGACGTGGCCGCCGCCGTCGTCGCCGTCCTTACTGACCAGGCCATCGCGCTCAAGGCGGTCAAGGGTGGTGTAGACCTGCCCGATGTTCAGCGGCCAGGCGGCTCCTGTCCGGTCCTCGAATTCGACCCGAAGTTCATAGCCGTACCGGGGCTGGTCCTGGAGCAGGGCCAGCAGGCTGTGCCGGATGGACATAAGGCTCCTCGCTGCGGGTGGACGGACGGATCAGAGAAGCAACAGGACCTTGCCCACATGCTCGCCGGAATCAAAGTACTCGTGGGCTTCCCGGACCTGGTGCAACGGGAAGGATTTTGCTACCAGGGGTTTGATCCTGCCGTCCGTCAGCATCGGCCATACGGACTCACGAACGGCGGACATGATGATGCCCTTTTCCGCCACGGGCCGAGGCCTCAGCGCTGTGCCAATCACGGCAGCACGCTTGCTGAGGAGTTGCCCCAGGTTGATCTCCGCTGTAGTTCCGCCTTGCAGGCCGATCACTATGAGGCGGCCATAGTCGGCGAGCGCGTCAATGTTCTGTTGGAGGTACTTGGCACCCACGACGTCGAGGATCACGTCAGCGCCTTTGCCCCCGTTTTGTGCCTTGAGGCTTTGGGCGAAATCCTCTTCGGTGTAGTTGAT
Organism: Arthrobacter sp. R3-55; assembly: GCF_054161505.1. NCBI lineage: Bacteria > Bacillati > Actinomycetota > Actinomycetes > Micrococcales > Micrococcaceae > Arthrobacter > Arthrobacter sp. R3-55. The sequence continues at coordinate 3,877,342 of NZ_CP096423.1, forward strand.
GGCGATGTCGGCGCCCAGGAAGGCCTTGGCGGTTCCCACCTTCTCGTCGGTTCCTGCGGTTGTAGCTACCGTCGCGCCGTACGCTTTGGCCAACTGGATGGCCATGGTGCCTATCCCGCCCGTTGCCCCGTGGATGAGCACAGTCTCCCCGGGTTGCAGCTGTGCGGTCATGATGAGGTTTGAGTAAACGGTGGCGGCAACTTCGGGCAGGGAAGCGGCGGTGATGAGGTCCACGCCCTCAGGGATCCGCAGCACTTGTTCGGCGGGCACGGCCACTTGCTGGGCGTAGCCGCCGCCGGAGAGCAGTGCCACTACCTTGTCTCCCACGGAGAAGGCCTTGGTAACGCCGGGACCAAAGGCTGCGATGCGTCCGGAGACTTCAAGCCCGGGAATGTCCGAGGCCCCAGGTGGCGGCGGATAGAAGCCGCGGCGCTGTTGGACGTCCGCGCGGTTCAAGCCGGCGGCGACGACGTCGATCAGGACCTCGCCTGTCCCCGGCACTGGTGCGGGGACCTCGCGGATTTCGAGGACTTCGGGCCCGCCTGGCTCTGAGATGTAGACGGCTTTCATGACGAACTCCCGGTTTCTTGCTGGTCCTCAAACCCCCGGGGCAGGGGTTGGAGGACGTGATGTTTTGGAACAGCCAACTCCCTATGAAACACTACTAGGCGAGGAAGGTTGTCCGAGCGGCCTAAGGAGCTGGTCTTGAAAACCAGTGTGCGGTAACCCCGTACCAAGGGTTCAAATCCCTTACCTTCCGCAAATGAGATGCCCCGGGTCCCAGGACCCGGGGCATTTTGCATGCCCGGCCCTCCTCCGCAGGGCCTCGCGCGGCACTCCGCCGAGCCGTCCGGCCTGCCAACTGAGAACTGACACCCGGAAGATCATTGAAAGTGTCAGACCCCCCGCATAGTGTTCTGTCTGTCTCCACACCACTGACATATGCCGTAGCTTTCGCCGCGGAATAACAACAGGAGCCCGACCCATGCCTAAGCCTGACATCACTCCCGGCGCACCCTGCTGGATTGATCTGATGACGTCCGATACTGAAAAAGCGAAGACGTTCTACAACGCGCTTTTTGGTTGGACCTACGAGACCGGGGATGAGGAAAAGTACGGCGGCTACATTACGGCTTTGAAAGATGGCCGGATGGTGGCAGGCATCATGGCGAAGCAGGCTGACATGGGCGCCATGCCCGATGTCTGGTCCACCTACCTGCGCACCGATGACATCAAGGCGACCACGGAGGCAGCAGCCGCCCACGGAGGCCAGGTGTATCTGGAACCCATGGACGTTCCTGAGCAGGGCAGCATGGCCATGTATGGCGATGCTTCAGGCGCTTCGATCGGTGCTTGGGAGTTCGGTGAAATGACCGGTTACGAACTCGCGGCTGAGGCCGGCGCTCCGGCATGGCACGAACTCCTTTCCAAGGACTATGACGCCGCGGTCACCTTCTACCAGAAAGTCTTCGGCTGGAACACGGAGGTCATGAGCGACACTCCTGAATTCCGGTACACCACCCTTGGCGCCGGGGACGAGGCCAAGGCAGGCATCATGGATGCCTCGGGCTTCCTCCCGGAGCAAGTCCCCTCCATGTGGAGCGTCTATTTCGCCGTGGAGGACACGGACGCCGCAGTGGAGCAGGCCACCGCCTTGGGTGCCACCATCACCCAACCCGCCGAGGACACTCCTTTTGGCCGCTTGGCGACGCTGCAGGACCCCACGGGTGCCGTCTTCAAAGTCATTCAGGACCTGGGCCAAACAGCCTAGCTTTCACACAACGGGCCCGCCCGGCTGCCTCCTACCCAGGGGCGGTCGGCCGGATCCGCTCATTGCCGGTGTTGGGGGATCAGCCGGCGTGGGTCCTTGTCTGGTCCCTCATGGTTGACCGCAGGCCTGCTGCCTGTGTTCCTTTCCGGAATGAGGACCCCTATGCACCACTTTTCACGAAGCCTGAAGACTGCCGCTGTGCTGTGCATCGCATCGATCGCGCTGGCGGGCTGTTCTTTGATCAGCAGCGGCGATGCCAGGCGGGACGAATCGGGAAAGCCCACGGAATCTTCCAAGGCTGATGCCTTCAAGGTGAAGCTGGGTGACTGCATCGCCAATCCGGACAGCCAGGAGGTTGTGGATGTGACCATCATCCCGTGCGATCAGAGCCACGATCTCGAGGCGTACGCACTGACCAACATGGACGCATCAACGTTCCCTGGTGATACCGAAGTGGGCACCCAGGCCGAACAGTACTGTGGCGCCCAATTTGCACCTTTCGTTGGCGTGCCCTTCGAAAATTCCGAGTTGGAGGTCACCTTCCTCCACCCCACCAGCGACTCGTGGAAGAACGGAGACCGCGAAATTCTCTGCCTGATCGGCGGCGCGTCGGGTGCCGCGACCACGGGATCCCTTAAGGGTGCAGCCAAATAGCGCAGGTGCACCCGATCGGCCACCCCCGGTCCACCTGCCATTCATTCCACCGTGTTCTGCTATGCCCGAGCAACAGGTTTACGCCGGAGTAACTTCCGGAACAACGCCCACATCACCAGAGTGTGGTCGTCGTCCAAAAAGGCCCCACAGGGCCCCTAATGAAAGTTAGAGCGGATGCACCAACAACATTGGAAAGTACTGGCAGGAACAGTCTTGTCAGCGGGGTTGCTTGCCGCCCCGTTGACGGCAGCTCCGGCCATGGCAGCGGATGATCCATCCGCACCCGCCGGCTTATCGCCGGTGGTGATCAACGAGGCGTACCTGAGCGGCGGCAGCGCCGGCGCCGCCTTCAAGAACAAATTCGTGGAGCTCTACAACTCCTCTGATTCCCCCGTCAGCCTGGCGGGCTGGTCACTGCAGTACCGGTCCGGCACCGCCACCGCTGCACCCACGGGAATCACTCCCCTGTCCGGCAGCATCCCGGCCAAGGGTTACTTCCTGGTCCAAGGGGCCACCAACAGCGGAACCTCCACCGCGCCGGCACTTCCCACGGCCGATGTGCAGGCCACCGGAACGCTGAACCCCAGCGGAACCACGGGCACGTTGATCCTGGCGAAGCAGGCCGGTGCCGTGACCCCGCTGCCTGCGGGCCCGGTCATGGAGAACGCCGCTATTGCCGACCTCCTGGGCTATGGCACCTCCAACACTTTTGAGACTGCCCCGGCAACCGCGCCCACCGGCAACTCGGACGTCAAGAGCCTGAACCGCACCAATGGCGCTGACACCAACTCCAACGCCGCCGATTTCAGCCTCAGCGCCACCATTACCCCCACCGCCTCAAGCGGCGGCGGAACTCCGCCCGTGGATCCCCAGCCCGAACCCGGAGTCAAGGCCATTGCCGACATCCAGGGAACCGGAACGGCCAGCCCCCTGGTGGGCAGCACCGTGACCACCCGCGGCAAGGTCACCGCCGTATACGCCACCGGCGGCTTCAACGGTTACTACCTCCAGACCCCCGGAACCGGCGGCGGGACCGCCGGGGCGGCCAGGTCGGCGTCGGACGCCGTGTTCATCTATTCACCGACGACGGCGGCCACGGTCCAGCAGGGCGATTACCTGGAACTCACCGGTGTTGTCAGCGAATTCGCCAACCAGACCCAGCTCACTGTTGAAGCTGCAGGGATGAAGAAGCTCACTGAGGCGGCTCCCGAGGTCAAATCCACACCGTTCACGTTGCCGGCCAATGAGGCGGCCAGGGAGAGCCTGGAAGGCATGCTCGTGGCGCCCCAGGGCGACTTCACTGTCACGGACAACTACTCCCTGAACCAGTATGGCGAAATCGGCCTCGTGGCCGGAACGTCACCGTTGGTCCAGCCCACGGCTGTGGCCGCGTACGGCTCCCCGGAGCACGCGGCAGTGGTTGCGGACAACGCCCTCCGGGCCATCAAGCTCGACGACGGCGCATCCACCAACTTCCTGAAGGATGCCACCACCAAGGCACAGGTCCTGCCGTACCTGACAGCGTCGGATCCCGTCCGCGTGGGTTCACCCGCGCAGTTCCGGACGGACGTCATCCTGGGCTACGGCAACAACTCCTGGAAGTTCCAGCCGCTGGCGGCATTGAGCCCGGCCAACGCTGAGTCCGTCCAGCCGGCGGGCTTCACTGCCAGCCGGCCCGAGGGTCCGGCAGATGTTGGCGGCAGCCTCAAGCTGGCTTCCTTCAACGTGCTCAACTACTTCCCCACCACCGGTGACCAGCTCACGGGGTGTGTCTTCTACACGGACCGCGAAGGCAACCCGATCACGGTCAAGGAAGGCTGCAACGCCCGCGGTGCAGCCAACGCCGAGAACTTCGAGCGCCAGCAGGCCAAGATCGTGGCGGCCATCACCAAGTCCGGCGCCGACGTCGTATCCCTGGAGGAAATCGAGAACTCCGCGCAGTTCGGCAAGAACCGTGATGATGCCCTGTCCAAACTGGTGGATGCCCTCAACGTGAAGACGCCTGGCGTATGGGACTACGTGCGGACGCCCGCCAATGCTCCCCCGCTGAGCGATGAGGACATGATCCGTACTGCCTTCATCTTCAAGAAAGCCGTGGCTGAGCCTGTAGGCGAGTCCATCATCCACAACGACACCGTGGCATTCGCCAGCGCACGCAAGCCCCTCGCGCAGGTTTTCAAGCCGGTGGGCGGATCGGATGACAAAAAATTCATCGCGATCGTGAACCACTTCAAGTCCAAGGGCTCGGCCGCTACTCCGGACGATACCGACAAGGGCCAGGGCGCCTCGAACATTGCCCGCACCAAGCAGGCTGAATCGCTGCTCGCTTTCTCGAAGGATCTTCAGGCCTCCAAGGGCACGGACAAAGTCTTCCTGATCGGTGACTTCAACGCCTACGCAAAGGAAGACCCCATCAATGTCCTCACGGGTGCCGGCTACACGGACCTTGAGGCGGGCACCGGCAAGCACTCATATCTGTTCGGCGGCATGGTGGGTTCCTTGGACCACATCCTTGCCTCTCCGGCTGCAGCCAAGGCAGTCACTGGAACCGATATCTGGAACATCAACTCCGTGGAATCCGTCGCGCTTGAGTACAGCAGGTATAACAACAATGTGACCAACTACTATGACGCGGACGAGTTCCGGGCCAGCGACCACGATCCTGTGGTGGTGGGCCTGGACCTGACCACGGAAGCACCAGCAAGCGTTGACCTGCAGTTCCTGGGGATCAACGACTTCCACGGCCGCATCGACACCAACACCGTGCTCTTTGCAGGGACGGTGGAGAAACTCCGGGCGGCAGCTCCCCCCGGCGCAACGGCCTTCATCTCAGCCGGCGACAACATCGGCGCCTCACTCTTCGCTTCTGCGGTAGCGAAGGACCAGCCCACCATCGACGTCCTGAACGCCCTGGAGCTGCAGGCCTCCGCTGTAGGCAACCACGAGTTCGACGGCGGCTGGCAGGACCTGCGCGACCGCGTCGTCGCCGGAGGTACCAACGCGAAGTTCGCCTACCTCGGCGCCAACGTTTACCAGAAGGGCACCACCACGCCGGTATTGCCGGAGTACAAGGTACTGGACATGAACGGCATGCGGGTGGCCGTCATCGGCACGGTCACCCAGGAAGTCCCTTCCCTGGTGACACCCGCCGGAATCCCGGACCTCGAATTTGGGGATCCCGTGGAGGCCATCAACCGGGTTGCTGCGAAGATCAAGGCCGACGATCTGGCCGACCTCATCATCGTGGAAAACCACGACGGCGCCGCATCCGGCACTCCTGAGGGTGCAACGCTGGAGCAGGAAGTTGCCGCCGGAGGACCGTTCGCCAAGCTGGTCAACGAAACCACTCCCGACGTTGCTGCCATCTTCACCGGACATACCCACAAGGAATACGCCTGGGACGCACCAGTACTGGACGCCAACGGCCAGCCGACCGGCAAGACCCGTCCCATCGTTCAGACCGGCAACTACGGCGAGAACGTGGGCAGCGTGACGCTCACCGTGGACACTGCCAGCAAGTCGGTGACGGCGTACAAGGCAGCGATCGTAGACCGGACCACCGAGACCGCCGAAAGCCTGGTTGCCGCGTACCCGAGGGTGGCTGCAGTGAAGACCATCGTGGACAAGGCGCTGGCCCAAGCTGCTGAAATCGGGAACCAGCCCGTTGGCACAGTCACCGCCGATATCACCACGGCCTTCACTCCGGACCCGGCCGGCGGCGCTCCCAAGCGTGACGATCGCGCCAACGAGTCCACCCTGGGCAACCTGGTGGCGGACTCCCTGGTGGACACCCTCAAGGCACCCGAGCTGGGTGCGGCGGAGATCGGCGTCGTAAACCCCGGCGGCCTGCGCAACGAGCTCTACTACGCGCCGGACGGAACCATCACCTACGCCGAGGCCAACGCGGTCCTGCCGTTCGTGAACAACCTATGGACCACGTCCCTGACGGGTGCCCAGTTCAAGACGCTCCTGGAGCAGCAGTGGCAGACCAACGCTGACGGCACCGTGCCCAGCCGCCCTTACCAGCAGCTTGGCCTGTCCAAGAACGTCAACTACACCTACGACGCCGCCCGTACCGCAGGCGACCGCATCACCGGCATCTGGGTGAACGGTGGCCTGATTGATCCCGCAAAGCAGTACAGGATCGGAACCTTCAGCTTCCTTGCCACCGGCGGTGACAACTTCAGGGTCTTCAAGGAGGGCAGCAACACCAAGGACACCGGGCTGGTGGACCGCGACGCCTGGATCAAGTACCTGCAGGAGCACAAGCCGGTGTCGCCGGACTTCGCCCGCCGTTCGGTCGCTGTGGTGAACTCCACCGCAGCCGGGGTCAAGGCAGGCGAGCCGATCACGTTGGCAGTTTCCAAGCTGAACCTGACGTCCATTGGCAGCCCTGCCAACGCCACGCTCAACGCCGTCTTTGTTGACAGCAAGGGGGCCTCGGCACCGCTCGGATCCGTGCCCGTATCAGCGGGGGCGGCAACGGTTGACCTCAAGGTTCCCGCCGCGGCAGCTGCAGGCACCGGCACGTTGGTGCTCACCGCCGTCGAAAGCGGAACCGTGGTAAAGGCCTTGGTAACGGTTGCTGAGAGCGGACCGAACCCGCCCCAGTGCACGGCGCCCACCAAGCCGTCCAAGTGGTACGACATCGTGGGCTGGCTCAGGTACGCAGTCGCGTGGTTGGAGTACCAGAGGTGCTTGAGGGGCTAACGCGCCCTGAGTGAGAAACAGCAGGGCCCCTCCTTCGCGAGGGGCCCTGCTGGCGTCTTACAGGAAGTATCTGTCCGGGCCGGTTAGCGGGCCAGGATGCTGCGGGCAATCTCGTCGGCATCGCGGAGCGTCCGCTGTCCGCTGGCATAGGCCGGTCCGGTCCGTGGACGTGCTTCCGCAGCAATGGCCGTGCCCCACTGCACCGCGGAGAGTTGAAGGCCCAAGACGTAGAGATTCCTGGTGATGGACCCGTTCGCCGCCACCGGCCGGTATGGATGCGGTTCAACATCCAAGCCGGTGGTCTGCACGGGAACGCCCTCGCCGCCCATCATGATCTTGGCACGGACCAAGCCATCAGCCATCAGCTGTTCCAGCAAGGGAGAGACGTTCATGCCCACCCTGTTCGCCGGCGACATCGCCTCGATCAAAGTGGGCGCCTCCACCGGCTCATCATGGACCCACGGAGAAACGGCCCGGAATACCTTGGCGGAACGGTCCACGCTGAATTTCGGGTCAGGTCCCACAAAACTCACGACGCCGGCACGCGCCAAAGCGGCCAGCTGCTCCGAGCGCAGTGCAGGAGCACCGCTGGCCAGCCCTTCCACGAACGACTCGAACCAACCGCGGAGACCTGAGAGCCACGACTCATCCGTGATTCCGCCATCCGCCACCACCGATTTGAGGATGGCCCGTCCGGTGTGCAGTGCACCGATGGCCATTTTGACGGGGTCCGCCTCCCCAAGGGCGGAACGCCTGGCATCATCATCCAAGTAAGCCGTGATGGCCGAGTCCAGCTCACGCCGTGATGCAAAGGTACGCCCTGCGAGCGGCGCAGCAAGTCCGCGAAGGTTCAAGCGGCGGGAGGCCACTACGTGCTTCTCCACGAGGTCACCGACGCTGCTTTCCCAATGCGTGGTGGTGTGCGCGTGTACTTGGAGCGCGTCTTCAAGATCGGCGAGGAACTGCGCAGGGTCCTTGATGGCCGCGGGTTGGGAACGGGCCAGGGTTGAGTAGTAAGCCCACAAAGCGTCGCGGTGCAGCAGGGGCCACAGGTCATGATCAAAGCCAGGCTGGATTCCCGCTGCACGGAACCGGTCCACGGCGTCTTCGGTCAGGTACCTCATGGTGATGCTGCTCGGATAGTAACCATCCAGACCCGCCTTGGCCCGGTATGGCGTGCCGCGGCGGGAGGCAGCGATGATTTTTGGCTCGCGTCCCGATGCCCGGTACTCCAGAACCCCGGCTCCCGGGGCGCCGGCGTCAACAAATTTGCCACCACGTCCCTCCGTCAACTGGCCCATGACATCGAAGAAGTTCAGTCCCATGCCGCGCACCAGGACAGACTGGTTGTCCGGTACGGTTTGCCAGTCGACGTCGGCCGGCGGTGCAGGTGGAAAGTAGAGCAGCCCCTGCTCCTCTGCAGCGCGTTTGAAAGAGCGCTGCTCCGGATTCAGACGGGACTCAACGTGCCCCAGCGCCAAGACCACGGAGCCGACGGTGAGGGTGTCGCCGTTGGCGAGTTCGACGTCGAACCCGTCCGCTGTTCCGTCCGCCAGGGGACGTGCCGCTACGGCGGACGTGCCATGGAAGGTGACCTCGACGCCGTCGGGCAGCCGGTCCAGCAACCCCGCCAAGGTTTGCCGCAGGTACCTGCCATACAGGGCCCGGCTGGGGAAGTTGTTCGCTTCCAGGGTAGCTAGTTCCGCCTTTTCGGCGTGGTTCAGTCCCTCGCCATCACGACGACGCGCCTGGCGCCATTGCTCGAAGGAACCACCTGCCAGGGGCGGGGCTAACCGCGGGTCTTCGGGGATCAGGGTGGGATAGAACGACTGGGTGTTCATCAGGTACAGCCGTGACTGCTCCGGCTGCCACACGTGGCCGGAACCGGCCGGAAAAGGATCCACCACATCGATGTGAAGGCGGGTTCCCTGCGGGGTATCTGCAGCCCAATTCGCAAGCAACCGTTCAAGGACGCTGGTACCGCGAGGGCCCGCCCCTATGAGGGCAACACGGTTGGTTTGCGATTTAGCCACGCTCAAGCGTAACTTCCGTGTGACTTGCTTCCAGTCGAACACTGTTGCTTGGATGGGGCGATGACCACCACAGAAGCTGATCAGACGCCACTTCCCGGGAAAGACACTGCTACCACCACCGGGCCGCGACATGCCGCGGACGTCGCGCCTGAGCCCACGGATGAAAACGTCTGGCTCGAGGACATCCACGGTGAGGAACAGCTGGCGTGGGTCCGCGAACAGAACGCCCGTACCGAGGAACTGCTCGAAGACACCGAGTATGCCGCTGTTGAAGCCGGCATCCTGGAAGTCCTTGACTCAACAGACCGCATCGCCATGGTCTCCAAACGCGGCGACTACTACTACAACTTCTGGAAAGACCAGGAACACCCCAAAGGCCTGTGGCGCCGCACCACCTGGGAGAGCTACCTCAGCGAAGAGCCGGAGTGGGATGTCCTGCTGGACATCGACACACTTGCCGCGACCGAGGACGTTGAGTGGGTCTTCCACGGCGCCGGTTTCCTCCGGCCCGCCGAGGGCGAGGAGTACCGCCTGGCCATGGTTTCGCTCTCCCCCGACGGCGGCGACGCGGACCGGCACCGCGAGTTCGACGTCGAATCCCGCACCTTTGTGCAGGGTGGCTTCGACCTCCCTACAGCCAAGGGAAACGTCAGCTGGCTCGATGCGGACACTCTGCTGGTATCCAGCACGGCGGATGGGCTTCCCGCAACGACGTCCTCCTATGCGCGCACCGGGGTGAAACTTCGCCGCGGCCAATCGCTGGCCCAGGCTGAGCGCCTTTTCGAGATCCCCGAAGACCACATGCTGGCCATGGTGGCCCACGACTCGACGCCGGGCTACGAGCGGACCTTCGCAGTGGACTACATCGATTTCTACAACCGGAGCACGTGGTTGCTGCGCGAAGACTCGTGGGTGGCAATCGACGTACCCACCGACGTCAACATCAGCGCCCACCGCGACTGGCTGCTATTCCGTCCGCAGAAAGACTGGGACGTGGACGGCGCCGTGTACCCCGCGGGTTCCCTGCTGGCTGCCGATTTTGAGTCCTACCTCGCGGGGTCGCGCTCTCTCCTGGTCCTGTTCACGCCGGATACCCAAACGTCGCTGCAGTCCTGGAGTTGGACCAAGGATTACCTGCTGCTGAACCTTTTGCGCGACGTCTCCTCGGAAATTCGGGTGTTGGACCCTTCCACTACTGACGCCGAAGGTGCTTGGACGTCCACCCTCCTGGATGCTTGCCCGCCGCTGCATGATGTCAACGCCTACGCCGTGGATGAGGAAGACCCGGGCGCAGCCGGCAACGACTTCTGGCTCGTTGCCACCGGTTTCACCACGCCCACCACGCTGACGCGGGGAACGCTGACGCCCTCCGGGGACAGGCAGTCCGGCGGTGTGGGTGAGGGCGGCGTCGGTGACGGCGGCGTGGTGAGCCGGCATGCCGAAGTGAAGCGGTCGCCGTCGTTCTTCAACGAAGCCGGGTACGAGGTCCAGCAGCACTTTGCCGTCTCTGCCGATGGCACCAAGGTTCCGTACTTCCAGGTGGCGTCCAAGGACTTGGTCCTCGATGGCCAGAACCCCACGCAGCTCTCCGGCTACGGCGGGTTCGAGATCTCCCGGACCCCGGCCTACAGCGGGTCCATTGGCCGGGCATGGCTCGAACGGCGAACTGTGGGCGTTTCCTCCGAGGACGGCACCGGCGCACACTCGCGCGGCGGGGTCTACGTTGTAGCCAATATCCGCGGCGGCGGCGAATATGGACCCTCATGGCACCGGGCCGCCCTCCAGGAGAACCGTCACCGCGCCTACGAGGACTTCGCAGCTGTGGCCCGGGACCTGATCTCCCGTGGCGTCACCAGCCGCCCGCGCCTGGGCTGCGTCGGCGGCTCCAACGGCGGGCTGCTGGTGGGGAACATGCTCACCCAGTACCCCGAACTGTTCGGCGCAGTGTCCTGCGGCGTGCCGCTCCTGGACATGCGCCGGTACACCAAGCTCTCCGCCGGGTACTCGTGGATCGCCGAATACGGTGACCCTGATGTCCCCTCGCAATGGGAGTTCATCCGCACCTTCTCGCCGTACCATCTGCTGCATGACGGCGTGGAGTACCCCGAGACGTTCATCTGGACTGCCACCTCTGATGACCGGGTGGGACCCGTCCAAGCCCGCAAGATGGCTGCGCGCATGCAAGCCATGGGCATCCCGAATGTGTGGTTCCACGAGGCCCTTGAAGGAGGCCACGCCGGCGCGTCGGATAACCGGCAGGCGGCGGCATTGCAGGCGCGGAGCAACCACTTCCTGTGGCGATCGCTGGCTGGGAGCAACTGACCGCATCCACGGACCCATTTCGATGGTCCGCTGCGAGCCAGGCCGTTCGTACGGCCCCCTGAGCAGCGAACCATCGAAACGGGCGGGAGAATGTCTACGTTTTGCGCTGGACGGCACGTTCTGCGTATCCTTGGTGGGCTAGCAATAGCAAAGGGAGACGTGCCAGAGCGGCCGAATGGGCTTCACTGCTAATGAAGTGTGGGGCACAACTCCACCGGGGGTTCAAATCCCCCCGTCTCCGCGAATTGGTCCCGGTTTTTCGAAACCGGGACCTTTTGCGTTTAAGCGTGCTTCCTCCCTCAGGAATCCGGAGCTATAGCCGATGCGCATAAATTCCGGATGCGCAAAGGGCAGGAGCTCAGCGCGCTTCACTCTGCCGCCGGGCTAAGCTCCCCCGCTGTGCTCTGTTGGTTTTGCCTCATCCGGTTTTGACGCCGCCGCTGACCTCAGCCCCCGCGTGGCGGTGCAGGGTGAGGCTGTCCACGGTGCTGATCAGCATCAAAGCAGCCATGGCTACGAATGCACCCTTGTAAGCAGCCACCTGATCCGGACCGAACACGTCGGTGGTCTCGAACAACCGCAGGAACAAAGCGCCCACTGCGATCCCGGCTGCAGCCGCCAACTGAACCAACGTTGCCGAAATGGCGTTGGCCGACGGCAGTTGCCCGGGAACGATGTCCGCGTACTGAACCGAGGCGTAGGCAGAAAAACCGATGGAACGGAAGGCGCCGCTGAACAACAACAAGGCGAAAATGAGGGGCTCAGGTGTTTGGGCATCAAGGAAAGCGCACAGGGCAAACGTCACAGCCGAGGCGAACGAGGCAAAGACAAGCACCGGTTTGAACCCGAAGCGCCTGATCAAGGGCGTAGTTGCCGGTTTGATCCCAATATTGCCCACAAACACCGCTGCCACCATCACACCTGCCTTCAGCGGATCCCAGCCAAACCCATCCTGAAACATCAACGGCAGCAGGAAAGGGACCGAGCTGATGGTCAGCCGGTAGATAAACCCTCCAGTAGACGTGGCCCTGAAGGTCCGGGTCCCGAAGACGTCGAGGTTGAACAGGGGAACTTTCGCTTTGCTCATCCACCAGACTGCGCCTGCAAGGGACAGAACCCCGGCGAAGACCACTCCTGCAGCAAGGAGGTTGGACGCGTGCCCGCCCAAGGTTTCCAGGCCCACCACCAAAGCGCCTACACCCAAGGTGGTGAGCAGCAGGCCGAACCAGTCCAGTCGTCGTTTCCCGTCAAACTGTGTCCGCGGAACCAACCGCAGCGCGGCGATGAAGGCAGCCAATCCCAGTGGAACGTTGATGATGAAGATCCAGTGCCATGAAAGGAAGGTGGTGAGCGCCCCGCCCACCATCGGGGCCAGGACAGGTGCAAGAAGCCCCGGCCACACGAGGTAGGCGGTGGCGCGCAGAAGCTCGGACTTGGGTGTGCCCCGCAGAACCACCAGGGTGCCCACGGGCACCATCATGGCTCCGCCCATCCCCTGGGCTACCCTGCTCAGCGTGAGCATGGTCAAGTCGGTGCTGATGGCGCAGAGCAGGGAGGCAATGGTGAAAACCGAAATTGCGAGACAGAAGATCCTGCGGGCACCAAAACGCTCCGCCAGCCAGCTACTCAACGGGATGCCCATGGCAACAGTCACCAGGTACGCCGTCATGGTGATGTTGATGTCGGCCGGTGCCACCCGGAAATCGGAGGCGATGCTGGGAATGGCCGTGGTCAGGATGGTCCCGTCCAGGAACTCCATGAAAAATGTCGCGGCCACCAGCAGTGCCAGTCTCGGCCGCCACGTCGGCTGGTCAGCGGCTTCGACGTCTGTGTTGCTCGGATTTGTGCTCATGGCTCCGGTCCGGGTTCATGGAGTGCCCGCGACGGACAGCAGGCTGTTGGGTCGATCCTATAGACGCAGAGTGGGAGCGATTACAACATGACGCAGCTCCAGGCAGAGTTCCAGACGCAGTTCCATCCGCAGTTCCATCCGCAGTTCCATCCGCAGTTCCATGCGCAGCTCCATCCGCAGTTCCATCCGAGAGGTCCTGACCCCCCTAGCCCGCCTGCGCCAACGCGAGCGGCAGCACCGCCCCCACGCCGGCATGACGCAGTGCCCTGGCCGAGACGGTCATGGTCCAACGGCTGTCAATAAGGTCATCGACCAATAGCACCGGCTGGCCACCCAGGCCGGCCAAAGCCTGGGCGAGATCGGAACCGACTACCAGCCTGTCCCACACCCCTGCCAGCCTGTAGGCACTGTTACCGCCGCGAGCGCCGGTCGGTCCGCCATGCTGGGCCTGCAGTTGCCCGAGGTAGGGCATACGTCCTATGCCGGCAATTCCCTGAGCCAAGGATTCAACCAGTTGCGGCTTGCTCCGTGAAGGAATGCTGACTACGGCCGCGGGACGGCCGACACCGTTCCAGGGGGTCCCGCCCTCAGCACCTGACCATTCCCGGAGCACCTGAACACATGCCTGCAGCATGGCGGGGTCCACCGTACGGTCCGGAGCCCCGGCAGCGAACAACTCCCGCAATGATCCGCCCCAGCCGAGGTCGGTCAGCCTGGCAAGAATCCGTCCCTCTGAGACGCTCTCATCCGGTTTGATCTTTCCTTTGACGGATACTCCCAGCCGGTCCATTCCACTGGGCCATTGAAGGCGGGGTTCCACCGCTATTCCGGCGCGGCGCAGGGTTTGCCCCGCAGCGTCGGCTGCCGAGGCTGCCACGTCCACCGGGAACCATCGGCCGGCGCAGTTATCGCAGCGCCCACAAGCAGCAGCCGTTTCGTCGTCCAGCACCGAGGTGATGTATTCCATGCGGCATCCGGCGGTGTCCTGGTAGATCACCATGGAATCCTGCTCGTCCACCCGGGCTTCGGCGATACGGGCGTAGCGCTCGGCGTCGTAGTTCCACGGCAGCCCCGTGGAACGCCATCCTCCGCCAACCCGTTCCACCGCTCCATCTACCGCCAGGACCTTGAGGAGGAGTTCCAACGGAGTGCGGCGAAGGTCCACCCTTGCTTCCAGGGCCACCGTGGACAAGGCCGAGCCGGCGTCGCCGAGGACTGCCAGTACGGCGTTGGCTTTCTCTGCCGAAGGCATGGATGCAGTGGCGAAGTACTGCCAGATTTCGCGGTCCTCGGAGCCGGGAAGCAGCAGGACATCTGCGTTGGCCGCACCACGTCCTGCACGGCCAACCTGCTGGTAGTAGGCAACTGGCGACGACGGCGCGCCAAGGTGGATGACGAAGCCCAGGTCCGGTTTGTCGAAGCCCATTCCCAGTGCGGACGTGGCCACGAGGGCCTTCACCTGGTTGTCTTTGAGGAGCTGTTCCGCACGCTCCCTGTCTGCGGGGTCCGTCCGACCCGTGTACGAGAGAACATTGTGCCCGGCTTCGGCCAGGAGTCTGGCCGTATCCTCGGCGGCCGAGACAGTGAGTGTGTAGATGATGCCGCTCCCGGGCATATCTGCAAGGTGGGTCAGCAACCAGCCAAGCCGGTCCCGGGAATCGGGCAATGTCAGCACTCCAAGGCGCAGCGATTCGCGGCCCAAGGCGCCACGGATGGTCAGAACGCCTTCGCCGAGTTGCTCTTCGATGTCGTGGACCACCCTGGAGTTGGCGGTAGCGGTGGTTGCCAGGACAGGAACGGACGGCGGCAGCTGTGCAATGAGGTCCGCAATGCGGCGGTAGTCAGGGCGGAAGTCATGCCCCCAGTCGGAAATACAGTGGGCTTCATCGATGACCAGCAGGCCCGTACGCCGGATGAGTTCCGGAAGCTGGTTCTCCCTGAAGGAAGGGTTGGTCAGCCGTTCGGGAGAGACCAGCAGGACGTCCACCTCGTCAGCGGCCAACCGGGCCAGCACGGTATCCCATTCCAGGGCGTTTGCGGAGTTGATGGCAACAGCCCGCACTCCTGCCCGGGCGGCGGCTGCAACTTGGTCACGCATGAGCGCCAGCAAAGGCGAAACAATCAAGGTAGGGCCAGCTCCACGCCGTCGCAGCAACAAGGATGCAACGAAGTAGACAGCAGACTTTCCCCAACCGGTGCGCTGGACCACCAATGCCCTGCGCCCGGCATCAACCAACGCTTCGATGGCCTCATATTGGCCGTCGTGAAACTGGGCTTCGGGGTGCCCCACCAACTCCCTCAGGCAAGCCAGTGCCTGCTGTTGGGTGGGTGATTGCACGGAAACTGCAGCGTTCTGGGAGTTGTTGGCCATCACCCCAGTATTCCAGCCGACCCTGAGCGCCATAACGTGCAGACCCCGTTATGTGGACAACCATTATCCACAAGGCAGGGGCCGGCATTCCTGCCCGTTTGCGTTGCCACAGTAGGATTGAGCGCGTGACTAGCGAGCAGAACAAGACATTCGACCTCTCGGCATCCTTCAAGGCATACGACGTCCGTGGGATCGTGGGTGAATCCATTACGGCTGAAATCGTCGAGGCCGTAGGGGCTGCCTTCATTGACGTCCTGGGCCTCGAAGGCGAAACCGTCCTGGTCGGCGGGGACATGCGTCCGTCCTCGCCTGAGTTCAGCCAGGCTTTCGCCAACGGTGCTGCCGCGCGCGGAGCTGATGTCCTTTTGCTGGACCTGATTTCCACCGATGAGCTGTACTACGCGTGCGGTGCGTTGAACGCCGCCGGTGCCACGTTCACCGCCAGCCACAATCCTGCCGAATACAACGGCATCAAAATGGCCAAGGCCGGCGCCCAGCCCATCTCCTCCGAGTCCGGCTTGAAGGAAATACAGGCCCTGGCCGAGCAGTACCTGAATTCGGGCACCATCCCTGCATCGGCAACCCGCGGCGAGATCGGCGTGCGTGATGTGTTGAAGGACTACTCGGAATACCTGCGCGAGCTGGTGGACCTTTCCGGTTCCCGTCCGCTGAAGATGGTAGTGGATGCCGGCAACGGCATGGCCGGGTTGACCACGCCGGCAGTACTTGGCGACAAACTGCTTCCAGCCTTGCCGTTCGAGATCGTCCCGCTCTACTTTGAACTGGACGGCTCGTTCCCCAATCACCCGGCCAACCCCTTGGAACCGGAAAACCTGCGAGACTTGCAGGCCGCCGTCGTCAAGCACGGCGCGGACATCGGCTTGGCGTTCGACGGCGACGCTGACCGCTGTTTCGTGATTGATGAGAAGGGCGAGCCCGTCTCTCCCTCCGCGATCACCGGCATGGTGGCCCGCCGCGAAATCGCCCGTGCCCAGGCTGCAGGGGAAGAAACCCCTGTGATCATCCACAACCTCCTCACGTCCAAGGCCGTACCCGAGCTCGTCGCCAAAGACGGCGGCCGTGCGGTACGGACCCGGGTGGGGCACTCCTTCATCAAAGCCGTCATGGCCGCGGAAGGCGCAGTGTTTGGCGGGGAGCACTCGGCACACTTCTACTTCCGGGATTTCTGGAATGCGGACACCGGCATGCTCGCTGCCATGCACGTCCTGGCCGCCCTGGGCGAGCAGGACGGACCGCTCTCCGAACTTGGCCGCCAGTACGAGCCCTACGTCTCTTCCGGTGAAATCAATTCCGAGATCGAGGACAAAGCTGGCGCCGTGGAACGTGTTCGCATCGACTTCGAAACCGAAGACATCGAGATCGACCACATGGACGGCAGCACCTTCACGGCCAAGGACGGCAGCTGGTGGTTCAACCTGCGCCCCTCCAACACCGAGCCCTTCCTTCGCCTGAACGCAGAGGCCAAGGATCAGCCCACCATGGAAAAGATCCGCGACCGCGTCCTCGCACTGGTCCGGGCATAGGGCCACGAATGAACGAGCAACCCAACGCAGAAAGCGTCCCGGAGGATTCAGACCAGGATCGCGAACTCCGTGAAACCTTGGGCACAGCTTTGGGAACTGCCCAGGAGCACCTCCAGCAGAACGGTGGATTCTTCCCCTTCGGCATCACGTTGTCCAATGATGGCGAGCTGCGGATTGTGATGATCGCTCCGGGGGAACCGGACGAAAACGGCGACGTTGATGCCGGGCAGATGCTGGCCGATGTCCATGACCTGCTGCGCCAGGGCCGCGATGATTTCCGGGCCGTTGCAGTGGTCAGTGACGTCAGCCTGCCCGACCACGGCTCCGATGGCATTCACGGCGCAGCCGAGCATCGGAGCGGTGAGGTCCTGGCCGCCATCATTCCGTACACCCCTACCACCGACGGCTTTGCCTACGGTGCAATGGAACCTGACACGCATGAACCATCCATTTGGGTGGACTAGACCCTGACCGTTTTCCGGACCCTACCCGTGAGCTGATGCCATGAAAATCAACGCGTTTGCAGATGTCAGCCTCCGCGCCATCATGGTGTTGGCCGCGGCTCCCGAAGGCGTACTCCTGACCACCCAAGCGGTGGCGGACGCCGTGGGAACACCGTACAACCATGTCAGCAAGGCGATGGTCCGCTTGCGCGCACTGGGCTACATTGACGTTGAACGGGGTCGGTTGGGCGGTTCAAGGCTCAATGAATCGGGGCGGAAGGCGACAGTTGGCGAGGTCCTGCGGCATTTGGACAGCCGACAAGACCCGGCTGAGTGCCAGTCCCCCACCAAAAATTGCCCGCTCATCACCGAATGCGGGCTGCGCCATGCGATGAACCGCGCCAGGGAAGCCTTTTACCGCGAGTTGGACACCGTGGTCATCGCTTCGCTCCCCCATGCCCGCCAAATGAATCCGGTTTTCCAGTCCATCGGGCTGCGTCCGGAATTCAGGGTGCCGGCCGGCCAACCGTAAACCCCCTCCCAACACACCGCCCTTCCGGCACCTTCCTCCCAGTTTGCACAACACTTCTACGAGGTGTAGAAATTGAGGTATCAATATAAGCATTGCAAATGCTTGTATATTTCGGCCGGCCAGTCCGACCCCTAACACCCAGGAGAACCATGCTCTCGGAAAAGTCCCGCCCCATCATCGAAGCAACCCTTCCCTTGGTGGGTTCACGGATCGGGGCGATAACGGTCGACTTCTACCAACGGCTTTTCTCGGCACACCCCGAGCTGCTTGATGGCCTCTTCAGCCGTTCCAATCAGCGTTCGGGTGATCAGCAGCGGGCACTAGCCGGCAGCATTGCCGCTTTCGCCACCCACCTGGTCAACAACCCAGGTACCCTTCCGGAGCAGGTCCTGTCCAGGATTGCGCACAAGCATGCCTCCCTTGGAATCACAGAAGAGCAGTACTGCGTGGTCTACGAGCACTTGTTCGCCGCGATCGCCGCAGACCTCGCCGAGGTCATCACGCCCGAGATCGCTGAGGCCTGGACTGAGGTCTACTGGCTCATGGCTGACGCGCTGATCAAGCTGGAAAAGGACCTCTACGCCTCCCAGGCCAACAGCAAAATGTGGATGCCTTGGCGCGTTACGGCCAAGGAGCCGGCAGGCACCGACGCCATGACCTTCAGTCTGGAACCTGCGGACGATACCCCTGTCACCCCTGCAATTCCGGGTCAGTACGTCAGCGTCAAGGTCCGCCTCAGCGATGGCCTGCGCCAAGTACGCCAGTACTCGTTGTCCGGCGACACCGGCAACGGCCGAACCTTCACCACCAAGCTCAACGACGGGGGCGAAGTGTCCACCGCCCTGCACAGCGAGGTTGAACGTGGTGACATCCTGGAGATCTCAAATCCGTACGGCGAAATCACCCTCAAAGAGGGAGCCGGTCCGGTCATCCTGGCCTCGGCGGGTATCGGTTGCACGCCCACTGCGTCCATCCTGCGCTCTCTGGCGCAGACGGGCACCGACCGGGAGGTCCTTGTCCTTCACGCGGAAAAGTCCATGGACAGCTGGGCACTGAGCGGGCAGATGACGGCGGACGCTGCCAAGATCGACGCCGATGTGAAGCTCTGGCTGGAAACACCGCACGCCGAAGCCATTCAGGGTTTCATGTCACTGCGGGAAGTTGACGTCCCAGCCGACGCCTCGTTGTATCTCTGCGGACCGCTTCCCTTCATGAAGAAGATCCGCGACGAAGCCATCGAGGCCGGAATTCCGGCCACCCGGATCCACTACGAGGTCTTCGGCCCCGACGTTTGGCTCGCCAACTAACGCCTCGGAAGGACACGGTCCCAAGAACGACGGCGGCCCGCCACCTCTCAATCGAAAGGTGACGGGCCGTCGTCGTTCACTTAAGAACGCCGTTGTTCCTAAGAGGTCTAGCCCAGACGGGTCTTGAGACCGTCCAGCTCGGACTGCAGCGCCGCCGGGAGGGACTCGCCGAAGTTGGCGAACCATTCCTCGATGGAGGCCAGCTCGGTTGCCCATTCCTCGGGGTCCACACGAACGGCCGACTCAACCTCAGCGGGGGTCATGTCCAGGCCCTCAAGGTCGATGGATTCGCCGGTCGGAACGAAACCGATCGGAGTCTCCACGGCGTCGGCCTTGCCTTCAAGGCGCTCGATGGCCCACTTGAGCACACGGGCGTTGTCGCCGAAGCCGGGCCACGCGAAGCCGCCTTCAGCCGTGCGACGGAACCAGTTGACCAGGAAGATCTTCGGCAGACGCTCGGGGTTGGCCTTGGCGGACAGGTTCACCCAGTGGTTCAGGTAGTCCCCTGCGTCGTAGCCAATGAACGGCAGCATGGCCATCGGGTCGCGGCGAACCACGCCAACGGCACCGGCGGCGGCAGCCGTGGTCTCGGAAGACAGCGTGGATCCCATGAAGATGCCGTTTGACCAGTCGCGCGCTTCAGTGACCAGCGGGATGGTGGTCTTGCGACGGCCGCCAAACAGGATCGCGGACAGTTCCACGCCTTCCGGGCTGAAGTATTCCTCAGCCAGCATGTCGATCTGGTCGATCGGCGTGCAGAAGCGCGAATTCGGGTGCGCTGCCGGGGCGTCGGAGTCCGGAGTCCAGGACTCACCGCGCCAGTCGGTCAGGTGTGCCGGAGTTTCCTCCGTCATTCCTTCCCACCAGACGCCACCGTCGTCGGTCAGAGCCACGTTGGTGAAGATGCTGTTGCCCTTGGCGATGGCACGCATGGCGTTGGGGTTGGTGCCCCAGCCGGTGCCGGGAGCGACGCCGAAGAGGCCTGCCTCGGGGTTGACGGCGCGCAGTTCGCCTTCCTTGCCGAAGCGCATCCAGGTGATGTCATCGCCAAGGGTCTCAACTTTCCAGCCCTTGATGGTGGGGTCGAGCAACGCGAGGTTGGTCTTGCCGCAAGCAGACGGGAACGCAGCAGAGATGTAGTAAGTTTTCTGCTCCGGGGAGGTCAGCTTGAGGATGAGCATGTGCTCGGCCAGCCAGCCTTCATCGCGGGCCATGACCGAAGCGATGCGCAGTGCGTAGCACTTCTTGCCCAGGAGGGCGTTTCCGCCGTAGCCGGAGCCGAAGGACCAGATGGACCGCTCTTCGGGGAAGTGCACAATCCATTTGTCCGTGTTGCAGGGCCACGCGACGTCAGCCTGGCCGGCTTCCAGGGGTGCGCCCAGCGAGTGGAGGGCGGGGACAAAGAAAGCGTCGGTCTGGGTGATGCGGTCCAGGACGTCGGTTCCAATGCGGGCCATGATGCGCATGGAGGCAACAACGTAGGCGGAGTCGGTGATCTCGACGCCAAACTTGGGATCTTCTGCATCAAGATGGCCCATGACGAACGGAATGACGTACATGGTGCGGCCACGCATGGAGCCGGCGAACAGGCTGCGCAGCTTCTGCTTCATCTCGGCCGGGGCCATCCAGTTGTTGGTGAAGCCTGCGTCGCGCTCGTTCTCGGAGCAGATGAAGGTCTGCTCCTCCACACGGGCAACGTCAGCGGGGTCCGAGAATGCCGCGAAAGAGTTCGGGAACGTCTCCGGGTTCAGCCGCTTGAGCGTGCCGGCCTCGACCAGCTCGTCCGTCAGCTTCTTGTTTTCTGCTTCGCTGCCATCAACCCAGTGGATGCGGTCCGGCTGAGTCAGCTCGGCAACTTCCTCGACCCAGGCCAGCAGGCGTGCATGCGTAGTAGGTGCCTTCTCAAGCAGCGGCAGTCGCGCCAGATCGCCCATTGCGGTTCCCTTCCTCGGGTTCAGTGGTGTGTCCTAAACGATAGGGGCCGCGGACCAGACCAATCCGTTGTCAGACATCGGACATCCGGAGGTGGGAAAAGTAAAAACCGCTAGAAATCAAGGGCTGGCATGCCAATGTGCCGGATTTAAGTGACTAAGGTCACGTAGACCGGTCTAGTTGCGCAGATTACAGCTTTTCGATTTGGAACTTCTCATGAACTTCTGTAAAGTTTATTGAGGTTCGAGGGGGTCAGAGAAACAGACCGCCGAGAATCACACGAAATGCGCCCATAGCTCAGCTGGATAGAGCGTCTGTCTACGGAACAGAAGGTCAGGGGTTCGAATCCCTTTGGGCGCACAGATAAAGACCCGCACCGGTTCGCCGGTGCGGGTCTTTTTTATGCCCGGCGAACCCAACCTGGCGAACCCAACCGCAGGTGACCCGCGCGCAGAACGGGAAGGGCCGTCGTCGTACTTTTCAAAGAAGTACGACGACGGCCCTTGCGTTGAGCGCGGAGCTTTTACTCTCCGACGGCCTCGCTGATACGTCGGCGGATTCCGTCGAAGTGACGGTTGAGCAACTCGGAGGCCAGGGCTTTGTCCCCTGCAGCTACAGCTGCGTAGATGCCACGGTGCATCGCGGCAGTCTTTACCAAGTCCTCGTTGCCCGGGCCGATTTCCACGTGGATCTTCCGGTAGACCTTCCAGAAGACGCCCATGAGGTTGATCAGGAGCTCATTGTTAAGGGGTTCGAAGAGCCGACGATGGAACTCGGCATCGGCAGCAACGAAGTTTTCGCCGGCAGCGGCGAGCTCCTCCATCTGCTTTACGGCTTCTTCAATGGAGGCCAGCTGTTCCCTGGTCATAACGTCAATGGACGAGCCGATCAGGCCAGACTCCAAGGCCTGGCGCACATCCACCAACTGCAAGGCTTCCAGGCCCTGGTGCCGCAGCGAGAGCCGGCCCCGGAACGTCAGGCCGTCGGCCAAGGCGTCAAAGTTGCTGGGTGCCACGAACATGCCGAAGCCGTGGCGGATTTCGATGACGCCCAAGGCTTGGAGGACCTTGAGGGACTCGCGCAGCGTATTGCGCCCTACGCCCAGAGCGCCGGAAAGTTCGCTCTCTGTCGGCAGTGGATCGCCCGCCTCGAGCTCGCGCTCAAGAATCAATTCCATAATGTCCGATTGCAAGGCACGCAGCCGGGCCTGTGCACTGAACCGCGCCTGCGGAACCACACCGGAAGTTGTCATGGCTTTCTCCTTGCCGATGCACCTGCCTGAGACCCGGAAGTGACCGGTTTCGGAAGCATGTGCGGTGTTAATATTGAGGCGAGCTTAGTGCCCACCCAAGAATGAGTGACTCGCAACATACAATATCGGATGTCCCACCTCCGTCATAGCTATGTACCGGGAAATCGCTGAGATTTCCCCTCCGGACCGGCCGCAGCCGGCGAACCGCCCAGCCCACGGCACACACCTCAGGGCTACATCTCACTTGACGTTCCGTTGTGACCGCCCTTACAGTTTCAATACGAGCATCGGACGTCCTACATCCGATAACCCACGAAACGCGAAT
Organism: Arthrobacter sp. R3-55; assembly: GCF_054161505.1. Classification (NCBI taxonomy): domain Bacteria; kingdom Bacillati; phylum Actinomycetota; class Actinomycetes; order Micrococcales; family Micrococcaceae; genus Arthrobacter; species Arthrobacter sp. R3-55. The sequence continues at coordinate 3,900,390 of NZ_CP096423.1, forward strand.
GGTGAGGCACCCTATGAGCAAGACGATTCACAGCCTGCCGCTGGTCAATGACGCCAGCCGCCGGAACTTCCTGAAGCTAAGCGGCGCAGTTGGTGCAGCAGCCGCCTTCACGGCAACACTCTCTGCGTGCGGCGGCGCTGCCAGCACCACTACCGGAGCGGCCACCAACACGGCAGCCGTCAATAAGGACCTCACCATTGAGGCAGGCATTTCCTACGCCCTCTCCACCGGCTTTGACCCCCTAAGCTCCTCCGGCGCGACGCCCATGGCAGCCAACCTGCACATTTTCGAAGGCCTGATCGAGCTCCACCCGGCCACCCGCCAGCCTTACAACGCACTCGCGGCAACGGATCCCAAGAAGGTCAACGACACCACCTACCAGGTGACAATCCGCGACGGCGCAAAGTTCCACGACGGCTCCCCCGTCACCACCGAAGACGTTGCTTTCTCCTTCACCCGTGTCATGGACCCGGCGAACAAGTCCTTGTTTTCCCAGTTCATCCCCTTCATCCAGGACGTCAAGCCCGTGGATGCCAAAACGGTGGAGTTCACGCTTAAGTACGCCTTCCCCGGCTTTGGCCCCCGCATTTCAGTAGTCAAGATCGTGCCCAAGGCACTTGCCACCGATCTGAAGGCCTTCGACGCTGCCCCCATTGGATCCGGCCCCTACAAACTCGTCTCAGCAGTCAAGGACGACAAGATCGTCTTCGAAGCTTTCGCCGATTACAACGGTCCGAAGCCCGCACTGGCCAAGGGCATGACCTGGCTGCTGCTCTCGGATGCCGCAGCCCGCGTCACAGCCGTCCAGTCCGGCCGCGTCCAGGCCATCGAAGACGTTCCCTACTTGGACGTTGACGGCCTGAAATCCAAGGTCAAGGTCGAATCCGTCCAGTCCTTCGGCCTGCTGTTCCTCATGTTCAACTGCGCCAAGGCTCCGTTCGATAACAAGCTGGTCCGCCAGGCCCTCCACTACGGCCTGGACAAGGAAGCCATCATCAAGAAGGCATTGTTCGGCAACGCAAAGGCTGCCAGTTCCTACTTCCAGGAAGGCCACCCGGACTACGTCAAGGCCAAGAACGTTTACGGCTTCGATACCTCCAAGGCTGAGGAACTCCTGAAGCAAGCGGGCGTCACCAACCTTGAGTTCGAGCTCCTCACCACGGACACCGCGTGGGTCAAGGACGTTGCCCCGCTGATCCTCGAATCCTGGAACAAAATCCCCGGAGTCAAGGTCACCGTCAAGAGCCTGCAGTCCGGCGCTTTGTACAGCGATCGCGTGGGCAAGGGCGACTTCTCGGTGGTTGCAGCCCCGGGTGATCCGTCCGTGTTCGGCAATGATGCAGACCTCCTCCTGAGCTGGTTCTACTCGGGCGCAACCTGGATGGACAAGCGCGCTTTCTGGACCACCCCGGAGCGCGCCAAGCTGCAGGAGCTGATGAACAAGGGCTCCCAGGCTTCGGGTGAAGAGGCAAAGAAGATCGTTGGAGAAATCGTGGACATGGTCTCGGACGAAGTCCCCCTGTACCCGATCTTCCACCGCCAGCTGCCCAGCGCTTGGGACGAGAAGAAGCTCAACGGCTTCCAGCCCCTGCCCACCACCGGCTTGTCGTTCATCGACGTCGGACGAACTGCCTAAGCACCCTACGAGTTGTGAGGCCCGCTCTGCGGCCTGAATCCCCCGAATAGCGCGCAGAGCGGGCCTCACAACCAGCAGCACCCCAACCAACCGGAGAACAAATTGGTCACGATATTGCGTCTGCTTGGCCGCAGACTTGCAGCATTGCCATTGATGATCCTGGGCATCACGTTGCTCGTCTTCCTCGTCCTGCAGGCCGCTCCCGGCGACCAGGCCAGCTCGGCCCTCGGCGACGGCGCCAGTGAAGAAGCGAAGCAGCAGTACCGCCAGGACAATGGCCTGAACGATCCCCTGGTCCTGCAGTACTTCCGCTTCCTCGGCAAGCTCCTGCAATTCGATCTCGGCGTCACCACCCCACCAGCCAAGTCGGTGGCTTCCATGATCGGCTCGGCGTTCCCCCTGACGCTGCAGCTCACGTTCCTGGGTGTCCTGATCGCGATCGTGCTCTCGCTCGCGTTCGGCATCCTCGGCGCCCTTTACCGCGACAAGTGGCAGGACCAGTTGGTCCGTGTCTTCTCCATCGCCGCGATCGCCACGCCATCGTTCTGGCTGGGCATCCTGCTCATCCAATGGTTCGCGCTCGGCGCCAACCCGATGTTCCCCTCGGGCGGAATTGCGACGCCGGAATCCGGCTTCGGCGGGTGGCTCAACTCCATGGCCCTCCCGGCCCTGGCGCTCGGCATTCCTGTATCGGCATCGCTGATCCGCGTGGTCCGCACCTCCATGGTGGAAGAACTGGACCGCGACTACGTCCGCACTGCCATCGGCAACGGTGTCCCCTACCGCGAGGTTGTCTCCAAGAACGTCCTCCGCAACGCGCTCGTCACCCCGGTGACCGTGCTGGGACTGCGCGTCGGCTACCTGCTGGGTGGCGCCGTCGTGATTGAAATGATCTTCGCCCTGCCCGGCATGGGCCAGCTGATCCTCAACGGCATCACCAACCTGGACGTCAACCTGGTCCAGGGCGTGGTGCTCACCATCTCTGTCACGTTCGTTCTGGTGAACATCGTGGTGGACCTTCTCTACCTGCTCATCAACCCCCGAATCAGGACGGTATAGCTCATGCGCAGCAAGCTCGCAGAACGGCTAAGTGCCCCGGGCATTCGCTTCAAGGCCCTGCCCTGGGGCTCCCGTATCGCCCTGCTTTTCCTCATCGTGATTGTCCTGGCGGCCATTTTTGCCCCGGTCATCGCCCCGCACGATCCCCTGGAGACCTTCATTCCGGCCACGCCGCCGGGCGCTGAACACTTCTTCGGCACCGACCGCCTGGGCCGCGATATCTTCTCTCGACTCCTGTTCGGCGCTCAGTCATCACTACTGATCGGCCTTGGCGCAGTTGGCTTGGCCATCCTCGCCGGCGCGCTCCTTGGCTCCTTCGCCGCGACGTCCAGCAAGTCCGTGAACGAGATCATCATGCGGCTCATGGACATCCTCATGGCGTTCCCCGGCATCGCGCTGGCTGCGGTGCTGCTCGCGGCGTTCGGCAACTCGGTGCCCACCATCATCATCGCGATCGCCATCATCTACACCCCGCAGTTGGCCCGCGTGGTCCGTGCCAACGTGCTGGCCCAGTACGGCGAGGACTATGTTCGTGCTGAACGCGTGATCGGTGCCGGCCGCTTCTACATACTGGTCAAGCACATTGTCCGCAACACCGCGGCTCCCGTGCTGGTGTTCGCCACGGTCATGGTTGCCGACGCCATCATCCTTGAAGCCTCGCTCTCCTTCCTGGGCGCCGGCGTGCAGGACCCCGCGCCGTCATGGGGCAACGTGATTTCCTATGGCCGCAACCTGGTCCTGTCCGGTGGTTGGTGGGCCACCACCTTCGCCGGTGTGACCATCCTGCTGACCGTGCTGTCCCTTAACATCCTGGCCGAGGGCCTCACCGACGCCATGGTGAACCCGAAGCTGCGCCGCGCGTCGGCTGTGAAGGACGACGACGGATCCTCCGCAGCTGTTGCTGTGGACGCCGAGGTTGCAACTTCCGTGGCCCAGCCTTCCGTAGTTGAGGAACACGAGCTCGACGGCGTCCGCGCAGCTTCCGGTGACACCGTCACCTCGGATGCGGGCACGTCAGCTGTCCTCACCGACGTGAAGCTGGCCGCCGCCAGTCCGCACCTCCTGCTGGACCGCGAACTGGAACTCCTGGCTGCGATCGAAGCGAAACGCTCCGACCGCCTCCCCCAGGTCTCGCCCGAGGCCCGGAGCGTGCTCGAAGTGAAAAACCTCTCCATCCGTTTCCCGGGCCGTTTCGGCGACATCGCAATCGTGGACAACGTTTCCTTCACGGTCCGCGAAGGCGAAACCATGGGGCTGGTAGGCGAATCCGGTTGCGGCAAGTCGATCACCTCGTTGGCTGTCATGGGCCTCCTGCCCAAGACCGCCCAAGTCACCGGATCCATCATGTTCGATGGCAAGGAACTCCTGGACTCCACCACCCAGCACAGCAACGCCAAGGCTTATGAAGGCCTGCGTGGGGAGCAGATTGCCATGGTCTACCAGGACGCGTTGAGCTCACTGAACCCGTCCATGAAGATCAAGGACCAGATGGAGCAGCTCACCAAGCGTGGCGGCCGCAAGACTCCCGCGGAGCTGCTCGAAATGGTCAAGCTGGATCCCGTCCGGACGCTTGCCAGCTACCCGCACGAACTCTCCGGCGGCCAGCGCCAACGCGTGCTGATTGCCATGGCGTTGTCCCGCTCGCCCAGGATTGTGGTGGCCGACGAGCCCACCACCGCGCTGGACGTCACCGTCCAGAAGCAGGTGGTGGACCTCCTCAACGAACTCCGGGAGCAGCTCGGATTCGCCATGGTTTTCGTCAGTCACGACCTCGCCCTGGTGGCTTCCCTGGCCCATCGCATCACGGTAATGTACGCCGGCCAGGTGGTGGAATCCGCACAGGCTTCCGAGCTCCTGCAGAACCCCAAGCATGAGTACACCCGTGGCCTGTTGGGTGCCGTCCTGTCCATCGAGGCCGACGCCGTCCGGCTGCACCAGATCCCCGGCACGGTCCCTTCCCCGCGGGACTTCGCAACGGGAGACCGCTTTGCAGCACGTTCGCAGCGCCCCGACGCCGATCCCCAGCAGAAACTGGTCCTCACCAGTGTTGCTTCGGCGAACGGCCATGATGCCGACCACTACTGGGCAAGCCATTTGAAGGAGGACGCGAAATGAGCCTGTCAACGGGAAAGCCGGTCATCGAACTCAACGACGTCAAGGTCTACCACCGTGCACGGACGGGCGGGCTGTTCCGTCCGAACATCGTCAAAGCGGTGGACGGTGTGGACTTCACCATCAGCCGCGGTGAAACCGTGGGCATCGTGGGTGAGTCCGGCTGCGGCAAGTCCACGCTTGCGTCAGTGCTTGTGGGACTTCAGCCGCCGACGTCGGGCAAGGTCTTGTTCCACGGAAAGCCCGCCATCAAGCGGAACGCAGCCATGCGCAAGGAGTTCGGCCGCTCGGTTTCGGTGGTGTTCCAGGACCCTGCAACAGCACTGAACCCACGCATGACCATCCAAGACATCCTCACCGATCCCTTGCAGATCCACGGCATCGGGACCCCAGCCAGCCGCGCTGCCAAGGTCAGGGAACTGCTGGCGCTGGTTGGCTTGCCGCAATCGGCAGCCGAAGTGACGCCGTCGCAGGTTTCCGGCGGCCAGCGCCAGCGTGTGGCAATCGCACGCGCGCTGGCGTTGGATCCGGACATCATCGTGGCGGACGAGCCGACGTCGGCCTTGGACGTTTCGGTCCGCGCGCAGGTGCTGAACCTGCTGTCCGATCTGAAGAAGCAGCTGAACCTGGGCATGGTTTTCATTTCCCATGACATCCAGACCGTCCGCTATGTCTCGGACCGCATTTGTGTCATGTACTTCGGCAAGATCGTGGAGCAAGGCTCTGCCGCCCAGGTCTTCGACAACCCGAGCAACGACTACACCAAGAAGCTGCTGGGCGCCGCGCCGAGCCTGCTCCACATCTAGTTTTTCCCTTCACAAGTTACAAACAACGGAGAATTCTGTGTCCACTCAGTTCCAGGGCGTCATCCCGCCGGTCATCACCCCGCGCCACGCCAACGGCAGCCTCGACACCGCGTCGCTGAAGAACGTCACCAAGCACCTGATCGACGGCGGCGTGTCCGGACTTTTCGTCCTGGGCTCCTCCGGCGAAGTGCCCTACCTGACCAACGACGAGCGTGAGCTGGTGGTCTCCACCATCGCCGATGCCAACGCAGGGGCGGTTCCGCTGATCGTGGGGGCCAACGAGCAAACCACCCACCGGGTCATCGAAGAAGCGCGGAAGGTGGTTGACCTCGGCGCCGACGCGATCGTTGTCACCTCCATGTATTACGCCATTGGCAACGCCGCGGAAACTGAGACCCACTTCCGCAGCATCCACGCCGCCATCGACAAGCCGATCTTCGCTTACGACGTCCCGGTCCGCACGCACTTCAAGCTGCCCACGGATTTGCTTGTACGCCTTGGACGCGACGGCGTCATTGCCGGCGTCAAGGACTCCTCCGGGGACGACGTCTCCTTCCGCCAACTCCTGCTTGCGGCAAGGGACATCCCCAACTTCGACATCTTCACCGGTCACGAAGTTGTAGTGGACGGCGCCCTCCTGGGCGGTGCGCAGGGCGTTGTTCCGGGCCTCGGCAACGTTGATCCGGCCGGTTACCGCCGCTTGTTCGACGCCGCCCAAGCCGGTGACTGGGCCCTTGCTGCAAGGGAACAGGACCGTTTGGCGGACGTCTTCGAGATCGTTTACACCCCCAACGGCCGTGTCTCCGGTGGTGCTGCCGGCCTGGGCGCGTTCAAGACCGCTTTGCAGGTGATGGGGGTCATCGAGTCCAACACCATGAGCTCGCCGATGCTTTCCTTGAACGACGCCGAGACCGCGTCGATTCGTGCAATTCTGGAGCGGAACGGGCTGGTCTAGTTTTTCCATGACCGCTCCCATGAACCACGTGATCGGCGTTGACCTCGGCGGTACCAAAACTGCCGCCGGGGTTGTTTCCCCTGCTGGCGAAGTGCTGATGTCGGAGACCATTCCGACGCTGAACCGGGCCGGTGGCGAAGCGATCCTGGACGCCACCGCTGCGCTGATCTCGAGATTGGTGGAGCGCGCTGCCGACGCCGGAATTTCGGTTTCCGGCGTCGGTATCGGCTCCGCCGGGGTGATTGACGCTGTTGCCGGGTCCGTTGTGTCCGCGACCGATGCGATTCATGGTTGGGCAGGGACTGCTCTTGTTTCCGGGCTTTGCTCCCGGCATTCCCTGCCGGCCGCTGCTGTGCGCGCCGTCAACGACGTCCACGCCCATGCCCTCGGCGAAGCCTGGCGTGGCGCGGCGGCCGGGTCGACGACGTCGCTCATGGTGGCGTTCGGGACCGGCGTGGGCGGCAGTTTTGTGGTGGACGGCGCTCCCGTTTTGGGGCACCGGTTTGTGGGCGGGCATGTGGGGCACTTCGCTTCTCCCTATGCCTGCGCTGACGGTGTTCCACTGCCGTGTGTTTGCGGTGGTTCCGGGCACGTCGAGGCCATCGCCTCCGGGCCTGCCCTGCATGAGGCCTATCTTCGCTTCGGCGGTTCTTCCCTGGACGCAACTGACACGCGGGGCGTGTTTGCACTGGCAGCTTCGGTCTCAGACACGCACGACGACGGTGCTGCCGCAGCGTCCGCGGACAGCCGCGCCGCCGCTTTGCGTGCCATCGAGGTCGGTGCAGCAGCAGCGGGCCAGGCCGTGGGCGGACTCATTAATATCCTCGATCCCGAGACCGTGGTGGTCTCCGGTGGCTTGACCGATGCCGGCGACCTCTGGTGGAAGCCCATGGAGTCGGCCCTGCGTCAGGAACTGCTGGCCCCGCTGGCGGCCGTACCCGTTGTCCCGGCAACCCTTGGCAACACCGCTGCCATTGTTGGCGCCGCGAAACTCGTCCTTAAGTAAGGGAAGATCATGATCCTCACGCCCGAAGGCCTCGAAGCCCTCCGTTCCCAACTGATCGTCTCCTGCCAGGCGTATCCCGGAGAGCCCATGCGTGATCCCCGGACCACGGCGCAAGTGGCGGCCTCAGCGGTCATCGGCGGCGCGGCGGCGATCCGTGTCCAAGGGTTGGCCGACGTACAGTTCACGCGCACCGCCGTCGAGGTCCCTGTTATTGGCCTCTGGAAAGACGGGCACGACGGCGTCTTCATCACGCCAACACTTCGGCATGCCTTGGCCGTTGCGAACGCCGGGGCCCATGTTGTTGCGATTGATGGAACGCGCCGGGAACGGCCGGATGGGCTGTCCCTTGCCGAAACAGTGGCTGGTCTCCACGCTGGGTCCCATGCACTGGTCATGGCAGATTGTGGCTCGTTTGACGACGCCGTTGCTGCCGTGGAAGCGGGGGCGGACCTGATCGGCACCACCTTGTCCGGTTATTCCGGCGAGCGCCCCAAGACGGACGGTCCGGATCTGGAGTTGTTGGAGCAAATTGCTTCTGCCGGGTTGGGTAAGCCGCTCATCGCTGAGGGCCGGATCCATACCCCGGCGCACGCCCGGCAAGCCCTGGACGCCGGGGCGTTTGCGGTGGTTGTCGGCACCGCGATCACACATCCGGCGAGCATCACGGGCTGGTTCAAGGGCGCGATGCACGCGTAGCCCCCCCGTTGCGGGGCCTGTTCTGCGCCCTCAAACCCACGCAAACCCCGCAAAGCGGGCCTCACAACCCCAAGGGAGCGGCTGTAGGCTTTCCCCATGACTGCCGAGAGCTCCCGGGAATTCGATGTAATCGTGATCGGCGCGGGCGCCGTAGGGGAAAACGTGGCGGACCGGGTGGTTCGTGGCGGCCTCACGGCGGTGATTGTCGAGAGCGAATTGGTAGGTGGCGAATGCTCCTACTGGGCTTGCATCCCCTCCAAGGCACTGCTCCGGCCAGGAAACGTGCTCCACTCCGCCCAAGTGGTGCCCGGGGCCAAAGAAGCGATCACTGGAACCATCAACGCCGAGGCCGTGCTGAAGAACCGGGACTGGTTCACCAATAATTGGCAGGACGGCAGCCAGGTCGAATGGCTGGACAGCGCCGGCATCGAACTCATCCGTGGACGCGGCCGCATCACGGGTCCCCGCGAGGTCCAGGTGGATGGCGTCGACGGCAACAGTTACGCATTGAAGGCCCACCATGCAGTAGTGGTCGCGACGGGCTCTACCCCCACCATCCCGGACATTGAGGGCTTGAAGGATGTTCCATTCTGGACCACCCGGGGTGCCACGGCAGCCAAGGAAGTTCCCCGGCGATTCACAGTCCTCGGCGGTGGCGTTGCGGGCGTGGAAATGGCGCAGGCCTTTGCCCGCCTCGGCTCGGACGTGACACTGATTGCCCGAGGCCGCTTGTTGAGCAGCTACCCGGAAGAGGCCGCCAACCTGGTCATGGCCGGGCTCCGCGCCGATGGCGTGACCGTCCACGTCCACACTGATGTGGAGAAAACAGAGAAGAACGACGACGGCTCAGTGACAGTGACGTTCGACGGCAAAACGGTCACGGCCGACAAACTCCTGGTCGCTTCCGGACGGCACCCCGCACTGGCCAACCTGGGCTTGGACAACGTGGGCGTCGAAGCCTTGGAAGGCAAACCGCTCCGCCTTACCACCGATGCCAGCGGACTCGTGGAAGGTCCTGCGAGCGATGGCACCAGTGGGCTCTGGCTTTACGCCGCCGGGGACGCAGCAGGAAAGGTTCTCCTGACGCACCAAGGCAAGTACGAGGCCCGTGCCACCGGTGATGCCATTGTGGCCCGGGCCAGCGGCAAGCTCAAAGGCTCGCCCGAACCGTGGAGCCCGTGGGCCCACACCGCCAACGATCACGCGGTTCCCAGCGTGGTGTTCACCGATCCCGAGGTTGCCTCAGTGGGACCAAGCCTGGAGCAAGCGTTGCTGCAGGGAAAGAATGTCACGGGCGTGGAACTCCCCATCAACGTCTCGGGCTCCCAACTGCACTCCCCTGACTACAAGGGCTGGGCCCAGATCGTGGTGGACGAGGACCGCAAGGTCATCCTCGGGGCTACGTTCGTAGGCCCGGGTGTTGCGGAGCTGCTGCACTCGGCCACTATCGCAATCGTTGGTGAAGTGACCCTGGACCGCCTGTGGCACGCGGTTCCGTCCTACCCCACCATCAGCGAAGTGTGGCTCAGGCTCTTGGAAAAGTACGGCCTCTAAATTCCTATTTGAACTGACTGGTCAGTTTAGTTAGACTTTCAGCAGACACCATTTCTGCGAAAGGCTTCATTGTGCTGTCCGTACAGCAACTCCAGATCAACGGCCGCCGGGGCGATCTCCTTCCGGCAACGTCGCTTCAAGTCCGCCGCGGCGAACTCCTGCTCGTCGCCGGAGAAGGCCAGGACCAGCGGACAGCTTTGGTGTTGGCCTTGAGCGGCCGCATGAAGCCAAGCAATGGCGTCCTCAGTTGGGACACCACCACCAAGACCAAGAAGATTCGCCTCGCCAGCGCCCTGGTGGACTCACCGGGCGTCAACGAGCCCGAGCAACACCTCAGCGTCCGCGACCTCGTCACCGAGGACCTCTCCCTCATTCCCCGCCGTTACCGCGGCGCCTTGCTGAGTAAGCCGTGGCTGAAGGTCAACAGCTTCGAAGACATTGCAGGCCTCTGGATAGAACAAATTCCCGCCGCCCGCCGCCTCGAGCTCCTGACCGCCCTGGCCCTTGCTGATCCGGCAACGGACCTGCTGGTGGTGGACTCCCCCGACCGCCACAGCGCGGATCCGGAAGCGTGGTTGCCCCGGCTTCAGGCTTTGGCGTCCGACGCCGGGCGGCCGCTTGCCGTCGTCGCCGTCGTGGGTGCCCTCCCGGACAACTGGACCGGAGCCGCCGCGATAATCGGCAACTCAGTGACACATCCGCCCGAACCGGAGGCGGAGAGCGCCGCCGTCGAGCCAGTCAAGCCCAAGCCAGCCACCGTCGTCGAACCCAAGGCCAAACATGCTGCCGGGCCGGTGCCCCAAAAACCGGAAACGCTCGAAACTCCTACGGCGCACCAATCAGCCGCCGACCCTGAAACCGAAACCCTCCAAAGGACTGCAAAGTGACTGTTCTGCGGCTCGCCCGCTCCGAACTCAAGCGCATGACCGGCGGGCTCCTGCCCAAGCTGACCATCCTCGCCCTGACCATGGTTCCGTTGCTGTACGGCGCCGTGTACCTTTACGCGAACTGGGATCCGTACGGCAACCTGAACCAGATCGACGCCGCCCTGGTAGTGGAGGACACGGGAGCCTCGTCATCTGACGGCACCGAGCTGCAGGCCGGCAAGAAGGTGGCCGACAGCCTGGTGGAGGGCCACGTCTTCAACTGGAAGCAGGTGGCCAGCGCCGAGGACGCAGATGCCGGTGTCCGTACGGGCGAGTACGCCTTCGCGCTGCGCATCCCCAAGGACTTCTCCGCCAACCTGGTCTCCCCCGGCAGCTTCGACGCCGCCAACCAGGCCATGCTGCACGTCACCACCAACGATGCCAACAACTACCTCCTGAGCACCATCGTGGACAAGCTCACCACCGCCGTGCACTCCACCGTGGCCAAAGAGGTGGGCGAGGAAACAGCCAATCAGCTCCTCACCGGCTTCGGCACCATCCACGCGTCCATCGTGAAGGCTGCTGATGGCGCCTCCGAGCTGGCCACGGGCGTGGGAAAGCTCAGTGACGGCGCGGCCACCCTCCATGGCGGAACCACCCAACTGGTGACCGGCGCCGATCAACTGGTGGCCGGGCAAACGAAGCTGCGCGACGGCGCCGTCCAGCTCAACAACGGTGCCAGCCAGCTGAGTTCCGGCCTCACTGAGCTGAAAAACAAAACGGCTACCCTGCCTGCCGACTCCAAGAAGCTTGCCGACGGCGCCGCCCAGGTGGCGGCCGGAAACGCCGAGCTGAACGCTAAAGTCCAGGACGTCGTCGGGCAGTTGGAAGCGGCGGACAAGGGACTCCGGAACCGCGTGGTCGAGTCCAACGCCCGGCTGGTTGCGGCCGGCGTGCTCACCCAGGAGCAGGCGGCGAAGGTCCTTGCTGACTTCGACGCCGCCGCGGCCTCGAGCCCCGTGACGGACGCCAAGGCAAAGATCTCCGGCGACGCCGCCAAGATCCAGCAACTCTCGGACGGTTCAGCCGCTGTAAGTGCCGGTGCCTCCAAGCTCGCCGCTGCCACACCAACACTCACCGATGCCATTTCGAAGGCCGCTGCCGGCGCGGGCCAACTCAACACCGGCGCGGCAACACTGGCCGCCGGGCAACAGACTGCCTTGGACGGCGCTGCCAAGCTCGACGACGGCGCCCACCAACTGGACGACGGCGCCAGCCAGCTTGCCACGGGCGCAGTGACGGCCGCCGATGGGTCCCACACCCTGGCCACGGAACTTGCCAAGGGTGCCGGGGACATTCCCAACCCCAACGATGAGCAAAAGAACAGTGTGTCCAAGGTGATCGCTGACCCTGTTGCCGTGGACAATGTCTCGCAGGCAAAAGCCGGCTCCTACGGCGCAGGCCTGGCACCGTTCTTCCTGACCCTGGCTCTATGGATCGGCGTGTTCATGCTGGTCCAAGCCATGCGGCCCATCACCCAACGGGCACTGGCGTCGAACGCCCCGGCCTGGAAAATCGCCGTCGGAGGCTGGTTGCCGTTCTTCGTGGTCTCAGTACTGCAAGCGACCATCCTCACCCTCGTGGTGAACCTGGGGCTTGGCCTGAACCCGGCACACCCCGTGGGGATGTGGCTGTTCATGCTGGCCGCAGTGATGGCCTTCAGCGCGATCATCCAGGGCATCGTGGCGCTGATGGGGACACCGGGCAAGTTCGTGGTGCTGATCCTGCTGGTCCTGCAACTGGTGTCCTCCGGCGGTACGTTCCCGTGGCAGACCACGCCGATGCCGCTGCATGTGGTGCACGAGGTCCTTCCCATGGGCTACGTGGTCACCGGCATGAGGCACCTGATCTACGGTGGTGAGCTCAGCATGATCTGGCCTACCGTCCTTGGCCTGCTTGGATACACTTTGCTGGGAATGGCGTTGTCCACGCTCGCCGTCCGCAAGCACAAGGTGTGGACCCTGAAGACGCTGAAGCCGGAGATCGCAGTATGAGCACCACCGAGCCCGCCCCTGCCGAGTCAGGCTCCGCCGCGGCCGGCACCACCGAGCCCGCCCCTGCCGAGTCAGCCGCCCCCGCGGCGTCAGGCGCCGCCGCGGCCGGTGAGAAGAAGCTCCGCCCCGGCCGAACCAACGCCACCAAACAGCGCCTGTTCGAGGCCTCCATGGAGTTGATCGGCGAGCGCGGCGCGGCTGGAGTGACGGTGGACGAGATTGCAGCCGCCGCCGGAGTGTCCAAGGGGACTGTCTATTACAACTTCGGCAGTAAATCGGACCTGATCGCCCAGTTGCTGCGGCACGGTGTGGACATCATGCTGGTCCGGCTTCAGGACGTCCGCGGCAAGGCCAACGACCCCCTGGAATCCATGAACAACATGGTGGGCCAGGCCATGGAGTTCATGGACGATTACCCTTCTTTCGCCCGCCTCTGGGTCAGCGAAAACTGGCGGACTCCCGGCGAGTGGAGTGCTGTGTTCGCCGAACTCCGCGCCGAGCTTCTGGCCGTGATTGGTTCGGCGGTGGAAAGCGTTGCGTCCAGGTACAAGGTGAACGAGTCCATTGCCCGCGGCTCCCTGGAGGCGGCGATCTTCGGCGCGATCTTCGTGGTTGGCCTCGACCGGCAGACCTACAACCCTGAACGGACCCGCGAGCAAAGCGTGGCAGCCGTGATGACCATCATGCACGGGTATGTCATCAAGTAGTTTTGGCCACCCCGTTGTGGGGCCTATAGTGCACGTTCTCACTGGTGTTTAGGGCGCAGAGCGGGCCTCACAACGGTATTCAACTGCAATGTACGACGGCGTGGCGTGGCCACTGGGTCGGCGATGATTAACCTCATGCGTCACATGGGGAACAGCGGAAAGCTTGCGGTCGTGGCCGCCTTTGTGTCCCTGGGGCTCTTGGTGATGGCCGCTGTGGTACTCGAGGAACTGGTGTTGTACTTGTTCCTGGGCTCCGTGCTGATCTGCTATCTGGCCTCGCTCGTCCAGGTCTTCAACCGCCGACGATACTTGGTGGTCCTGCTGGCTGCAGCGGGCACCAGCGTGTTCATTGGTTGCAGCATCGCTTTCCTGCGGATGTGGGGCATCGCCTTCAACCAGGATGCCAACGCTTTGGGCAGCGCGGTGAGCACCCGGGATTCGGACATCTACTTCTACCTTGCCGCCGCCGCCGGGTTGGGGACCCTGGCAGTGTTGTTCCTCGGAGCAGTGGTGCCCTCGTTTGGGTCGCGTGCCGCTGTTCCTGCCAAGCGAACCCCGACAACGACGAAGCGCACCTCCGCGCCGCGCAAACCCGCCCCGCGCGCGGGTACCCCCGTCAAGCGCCCGGCGTCACGTACGCCAACAGCGCCAGGCAAGCGACCGGCGTCGAGCGCTTCCTCCCAACGCAAACCTGCCTCCAAACGCTAACCAGCCGGCGTTGCGAGGCCCGCTCTACACACATCCCCGGCACCAAAACGCGCAAAACAGGCCCCACAACACAACCACCCGGCGTTGCGGGGCCCGCTCTGCGCGCTTTCCCGAGGTTTAGAGGCGCAGAGCAGGCCCCGCAACGGGCGTTTCCGGACGGATTGTGCGCCCGGCACCCAGCACGGCAGTGGCCACTCCGAGGAGCAATATCAGCCCGCCCATGATTTCGGTCAGCGTCGGGATCTCGTTAAGGACCAGCCACGCGGCCGTCATCCCTACCACAGGGACCAAAAGCGTAAAGGGCACGACGTCGGAACTCGGGTACAGCGACAACAGCCGGTTCCAGATGCCGTAACCGATCAAGGACGCAAACACGGCCGTGTAGATCGCACTGAGAATGGTGGCAGGCTGCAGGTCCGTCAGTGTCGCCCACACGGTCCCCGGCCCGTCCACCACCAACGACAACCCCGCCAGCGGAACCGGAACCACGGCCCCCGACCACACCACCAGGCCCAAACCGGAGGCAGCTTTCGAATGCCTGGCCACCACGTTGCCAATGGCCCAGGACAAAGCTGCGGCCAGGACAATCATGAGGGGAAGGACCGGCGCCACAGCACTGCGTCCCAGTGCAACCACGCCCAGCCCCGCGATGCCGAGCACCACGCCGGCCAACTGACGTCGGCTGGGCCTCTCCCCCAGGAACTTCGCGGCCAGCAGGATAGTGAACAGAACCTGTGCCTGCAGGACCAGCGAAGCCAAACCCGCAGGCATCCCGAGCGCCATTCCCAGATACAAGAGTCCGAATTGGCCGGCGCTCATGAACAGCCCGACGCCGACAATCGCCTTCCAGCCCACATCCGGTTTACGGATGAACAGGATGAACGGGAAAACGACGAGGAGAAAGCGCATTGCGACGAAAAGCAGCGGAGGAACTTCCCTGCCATTGGTGTGCAGGCCGAGGTCGATGGCGACGAAGTTGATGCCCCAGAGGACGGCGACCATGACGGCGAGGGCAGAGTGGCGAAGGTTCACAAGTACACTCTGACTCGCTTTAACATGAAGCACCAGCGGTGAATTCGACGTGGAACAGCGTAGATTTGCTTCATGATTGATATCTCGGCGTTGCGGGCGCTTGTGGCCGTGGAACAGCACGGCTCCGTCATTGCGGCATCGGACGTGATGGGGTTCAGCCCATCGGCCGTTTCCCAGCAGATCAAGAAATTGGAAAAGCAGACCGGCGTTACCGTCTTGGAGCGCAATGGCCGTGGCGTACTCCTGACCGAGCGCGGACTGGCATTGGCCGGCTATGGCCGCCGGATCATGGGCGAACTGGAGGAACTCCAAGCGACCTTACTGGCTGATCCCGCGAAGCCGTCGGGCCTGCTGAGGCTGGTGGCATTCTCCACCGCTTGCCGGGGGCTCGTGGGACCCATGCTTGGACGCATGGCGGCCACCCACCCCTCCGTGAAGGTCACGGTGCTGGCAGAAGACCCCCGCGAAGCAGTCCAGCGAGTGGCTACTGGCGAGGCGGAACTGGCTGTAGTCCACAACTGGAACTCCGTGCCGCTGGTGATTCCGGAGAACCTGGTGCATGAGGAACTCTGCGTCGACCAAGCGGATGTCCTGGTCAACAGCACCCACCCGCTCGCCGCCCGCGCCGCCGTCGAGCGTGAAGATTTACTGGACCAGACGTGGATCAGCACCCCGGCGGGGGCCATCTGCAACGAGGCCCTCTTGCAGATCTTCGCCGGACTGGGCCGCGTTCCCGACATCCGCATTTACGATCCCGACTTCTCCACGCATATCGCCATGGTGGAGCAGGGGGTCGCCGTGGCGCTTGTCCCGCGCCTCGGAAGGCCGCCGCTCCCGCCTGCCGTGGTTGCGATTCCCGTGATGAACCCCGTCCAGCAACGTTCCGTGGGCGTGGTGTACCGAAAGACGATGACCGCCAGCCCCGCCATCAGGCAAGCAGTTCACATGTTGAGGGACGTGGCCGCAGAAGAGTTGCCCCTGCCGCAGGGTTGACCAATGTCACACAGTGGAACATTCGACGCTCAGTGCACTGTTAGCTTAGGCTAACCTTACTTAGCTGTCCGCGCCGCCCTGTGCGCGATCGTCGAAACTTCTGAAGGGGCCCTACTGTGGAAGCAATCCTCTTTCCCACGGACATGAACCACCACCACACCTACGGCCTGGTCAGTTACCTCATGATCGACGACGGACTCTATCCGAGCGCCCACAACCGGCGCGATCCCTATGCTCTACCGGCCTTCGACATCCGCGGGCAATGGGTCTACCCCAGCCGCTACAACGAATACATGGCCCCACAGTTGCCGGTGTACATGTTCGACGGCGAATACCTGATCGCGACCGGTCACGGGGAAGAAGCAGCGGGCCTGCCTGTGTTCGAGATTCGATGCATGTGCATGCCCCAGTTGGCCTATGGGGACCCCGGCAACCCGCAATAGCCGAGCGTTCCAGCAAACACCGCCGCTGCGGCCGCGGCCCTACGCGCGGGGCACCGTGAAGTGCGTCAGCCGCGCGTCCTGACCGTCCAACTCGGCCCAGGATTTCTCCGTCTCCATTACCGTCAACGCACTCGTTGGGTAACGGGTAGCGGCATCCATGTAGGCATCGTGGTCCGAATCGCGCGAGGCCAAGTGCATGGCGAGATCCTGGACCCCGGGCATGTGCGAGATGATCATCAACGTGGTGACGGTATCGGGGACATGATTGATGACCGTCAACATGCGGTTGGCGGAGGCTGAGTACAGGCCGTCCTCGAGTTTCGGCGTCGGCGCTTTGTCGCCCAACTCATCGCAGACCCAAGTGCAGGTCTGCCGGGTCCTCAGCGCAGACGAGCACAGGATGAAGTCCGGCACCACACCCTGCTGGAGCAACCATCTGCCCGCGAGCGGAGCCTCCCTGTGGCCACGTTCTTCAAGGGGACGCTCATGATCAGGTACACCCATGGGCCAGTCAGCCTTGGCATGCCGCATGATCACGAGGCGCTTGATGTGGTGGTCGCTCATGAAACAACCCTATCCGCCCCCCCGGCTCGCGGCGGTTCCTGACCTTCTTTGAGAATAGAACAGGCTATTAGCAACCTGATGCGGTTGCCCCAGGGCTTCCGGCGCATCAAACAGGGTCACGACCCCACGCACCCCGGTCCCCCACCACCTACTTTGAACTCCATACGCCCCGAACACGCGGAGGCAGCGGGCGTGCCAGGGGGCCTCTCCAGCCAATGTAGGTGGTAGCCGCACACAACCTGGCGCCCCGGACCCTTCAGCCGCGGAGGCCAATCCTCGTCAGGGCACGAAAAAGCCGAAAGGCGGCATATCCCGACAGCGCCATTGTCGCGCGAAGAATGAGCGCAGGCGCAGAGGGATGTTGCCGCCTTTCGGCTGCAGTAGTACTACTTAGATCGAGTATTCCGGAGCGGCCCAGACGATGACCTCGGGGTGCTCGTAGAAGCGGTAGCCCTGGCCGCGGACCGTGCGAACAGTGTTGGCAAGGCGCCCCAGCTTGGAGCGGAGGCGGCGGATATGGACGTCGATGGTGCGCTCGTTGGGGACCTCTTCGGCGTTGCGCCACAGGCCTTCAAGGAGTTCGTCGCGGCCCACGGTGCGGGTGCCGTTCTCCACGAGGTAGTTGAGGAGTTCGAATTCCTTGAATGTCAGGTTCAGCGATTCGCCGTCAAGGTGCACTTCGCGGCGGGCGAGGTCGATCAGCACGCCGGAGGGGCGGGATTCCTGCTGCGGCGCCGGGCGGGCGGTTTCGGTGCGCTGGCGGGCGGTGACGGTGGGGTCACCAAAGGTGGAACGCACGACGTCGAGTGCGGACCCGGGCGCGCCGGCGGGGGCTACTGCCACGGCAGCATAGCTCTCTGCGCCGGTGACGAGGGACTGCGCATAGGCGCGGATTTCCTGGGCCAGCTTGGCGATGGAGGTGCCTGCGGCCGCTGCGGTCTCTTCATCAATGCCCATGTAGAGCACGAAGCCACGGGCTACGTTGTCGTTGGCAACGGGGCGGAGCCTGTCGGACTGGGCAATGACCGGCGTAGGCGCAGTCATGGGTGCCGGCTCGGCGGCGGGTACGGCGCGCAACTGGCCATAGGAGTTGGGGTTGTAACCCTGCGGAACATAACCGGGAGCCTGCTGGCCTGCACCTTGCTGGGCGGGGGCGTAGCCGGGGCGGTTGCCGAAGCCGGGGCGGAGCCCTGCGTTCGACGCGGCCTTGTTGGCGTTACGGACGGAGATGTGGACGTATCCAGATGCAACTGACATGGAGTGCTTACCTCAAAAGTGAATAGCCGTCATCGCGGCTTCGAATGCTGGTTGTCCCCGCAATGAGTTTGGGGAGGGGCGCCCAACGCTGGGCTAGGGGGCGAATGCCTGAAACTTCTTGGGGTGGAAAGTTAGGCTTGCATTCGACAACAGCGGTCATCATGGCCAGCGGGTGTGCTGGGCCAGGTTGCTGCGGCTGCAGGTGCTGTTGAGTTCTTGTTCACATTGGAAGTGTGCAACGTAACAATGGCAACACGCAAGTAACAAAGCGCAGAACCGTCCACATTTTGAGACGGAGGGGTCTATTGTGCCGTAAATCACAATTCAGCCGACGGGATAAATGAACGCCATTTCATTCGGCTCGCGCAGGAAATAATCGCCATCCAGTGAATATTCTTCGGCTGATGAGGCATGATGTGCATCTTCATTCCCGCGAACGGCGCACCTGCGGAATCTCACGATCTGAAACAGTTGTTGTCCAATCGTGGACGGCCTTCTTCAGGAATTTTCGCATGAAAATCTGCTACAAGCCGTAGAAAGCGTATTTTCCGGACGCTACCCGCCCCTTGACTCCCATCTCGTTACTGTTGACTTCACAGCGTCCTCACAGGATCGGCAAAGCGATCGCTAATCAGCAGAACAGAGAGTTGTCCCATGGCCTCCTCGCACTCCATGACCAACAACCTTCCCCAGCTGTCCCACCCGGACGGTTCGCCGATCCGCGCCTTAGTGGTGGATGACGAACCCAGCCTTGCCGAACTCATGAGCATGGGACTGCGCATGGCCGGCTGGTCGGTAGCTGTGGCCGAAGACGGTCCGGAGGCTGTGAAGCTTGCCAAGGATTTCCGGCCCGACGTCCTGGTGCTGGACGTCATGTTGCCCGGATTCGACGGCGTAGAGGTCCTCAACCGCATCCGCGCCTTCGCCCCCGAAGTGCCCGCCCTCTTCCTTACCGCCAAGGACGCCGTGCAGGACAGGATCGTCGGATTGGCTGCCGGCGGCGACGACTACGTCACCAAACCTTTCAGCATGGAGGAAGTCCTCCTGCGCCTCCACCGACTGGTCCAGCGTTCCGGCGTCGCCGCCATGGACACCGCGGAGTTGGTGGTGGGTGATCTCACCCTGAACGTGGACACCCGCGAAGTCACGCGTGCCGGCGAGGACATTCCCCTCACCGCAACCCAGTTCGAGCTTCTGCGCTACCTCATGGAGAATCCCAAACGTGTGATCAGCAAGGCCCAGATCCTGGACCGCGTGTGGGATTACGACTTCGGTGGGCAAGCCAACATCGTGGAGCTCTACATTTCCTACCTTCGCAAGAAGATCGAAGCCAACCATCCGCCCATGATCCACACAATCCGCGGTGCCGGCTATGTCATCAAGCCCGCGGACTAGGCGTTGAGCACACTTTCAGGGGTGGCCAGAAAGTCCCGCCGGAGCTGGCTGAACCCCTCCACCTGGCATTTGCGCACCCGGCTGGTCCTGGTGGCGATGGCACTGCTGGTCGCCATCTGCGGGGCGGTGGGTGTGGTCAGCTACGCCTCCATGGACATGGTGTTCAACAGGCAGCTCGACAGGCAGCTTGAGCAGGCGTCCAGCCGCGCGAACGACTTCGGCAGGCCGCCGTCGAACTTTCCCTCCTCACCTTCGGGGAAGCCGGACCCGCTGGAGGCGCGGGGTCAGGCCGCCGGAACGCTTAACGCCAGGATCGACGGTTCCACCGTCCGCAGTTCCGGGCTCATTGACGCCCAAGGCAACCGTGTTGCCTTGTCCCCCGAGGATGAGCAAGTGCTGTTGGCACTGCCCAAGAGCGGTGATCCGGTGGATCGTTCCCTCTCCAACGGGGACTATCGGCTGGTGGCGGTCGCCCCCTATGGTGACGTGATCGTCACGGGCCTGCCTCTCGCGGACAAACAGAGCGCCGAGGCCTCGTTGGTGTGGACCATGGTGCTGGTCTCGCTGGGCGGACTGGTCATCATCGGCCTCGCCGGCACCGTCATCATCCGCCGGACCATGCGGCCTTTGGAGCAGCTCTCCGAGGTGGCCACGAAAGTTTCGCGACTACCGCTCGACGCCGGTGAAGTGGCACTTGCGGTGCGCGTACCGCCGTCGGCCTCTCATCCCGGAACGGAAGTGGGCAGCGTAGGCCATGCCCTGAACCTGATGCTGAACAACGTCTCCAGCGCCTTGGAAGCCCGCCAGGAAAGCGAAACCAAGGTGCGCCAGTTCGTCGCGGACGCCTCACACGAACTCCGGACGCCGCTCACTGCCATCCGCGGTTACACCGAACTGCTGAGGATGACCGAACACTTCACAGATGACGGCTGCAAATCCCTGGCGCGCGTGCAAAGCCAGTCAGAGCGGATGACAACCCTGGTGGAGGATCTCTTGCTGCTCGCCAGGTTGGACGAGGGCCAAGCGATCAAGGTTACCGATGTGGACCTCACCCAGTTGGTGATCGAAACGGTCAGCGATGAGAAAGTCATGGCACCGGACCACGTGTGGCAACTGCAACTGCCGGAGGAACCCGTCACGGTCCGCGGCGACTCCATCCAGCTGCACCAGGTCCTGGCAAACCTGCTGTCCAATGCCCGCAAACATACCGATGCCGGCACAACTGTGGTCACGGCCGTTATGCTCTCGGCCGATGGCAGCGCAGTGGTGACCGTGACCGACAACGGGCCGGGCATTCCAGAGGATTTCCAAGGCCGCATCTTCTCCCGCTTTGCCCGGGCCGATGCCGCGAGATCGGGTTCTGAAGGGACGTCGGGACTAGGCTTGTCGATCGTGGAATCCATCGTGGAAGCGCACGGCGGAAGCGTGGAAGTGACGTCAAAACCGGGTCGCACCGAGTTCGCCCTGCGACTACCAACCGTCACCGCCGAAGAGATGTAACGAACTCGGCAAGGCGACTCACCGGCGTCGTGATCTCTGTTACCTAAATGTGACTTCTGCGAATTCCTCCTGTACCGTCGAAAGGGTGGGTCGCCCCAACTGGCCCGCATCCGGGATGCGCCGAGCTCTGCCACTTCCCGGAGTCCGTTCTTACTCCGAGGCAGAGACGGGGGACCCAGAGTCTCCGGGCCCAGGCATTTATGCCGGACCCTTGGGGTGAAGCCGCAGCGACACGCGCGGCCGGATGACCTCATCCGAACCCGACAGCTAACTCCGCAGGCGCTGAGAGGTAATCACACATGTCTGAATTTAACGATCAGACGCGCCCTTCCGCGCGTCACCGCGATGAGCACAACGCACCGTTGACCAAGTCGCAAACCGTCCTCAAGAACGCTGCCCGCCAGGGTAAGTCCGGCCACCGCATGTCGGTTGTTGCCGGCGTCGTGGCCGCTGCGCTGGGCGTCGCTTCGCTCGGTACTGCTGCCAACGCCACCCTGAACCTCCCTGAGGCGAGCCGCGTTGCAGAGACCCAGGCTGCTGCCCAGGTCAGCACCAACAAGACAGCCGAAATCTCCGCTTCCTTGGACGCAGCCGCCGCAAAGGGCGCTGCTGACCGGGCCGCTGTGGACAAGGCCGCTGCTGAAAAGGCTGCCGCCGAGAAGGCCGCCGCCGACCAGGCCGCCGCTGAAAAGGCTGCCGCCGAGAAGGCCGCCGCCGATCAGGCTGCTGCGGAGAAGGCAGCCGCTGATGCTGCAGCCAAGCAGGCCGCCGACGCCGCTGCTGCCGCCGAAAAGGCCGCCGCCGAAGCTGCTGCCGCCGCCCCGAAGGCCGTGGATGACCCCGCCGCCGCCAAAGCCTACGCTGCCAGCATCCTCGGCAACTATGGCTGGAGCGCCAGCGAAATGACCGCGCTGAACACCCTGTGGGAGAAGGAATCCAACTGGAGGACCACTGCCACGAACGCTTCCAGCGGCGCTTACGGCATTGTCCAGTCCCTGCCTGCTTCCAAGATGGCCACTGCCGGTGCTGACTGGCAGACCAACTACCAGACCCAGATCAAGTGGGGCCTGAACTACATCAAGGAGCGCTACGGATCCCCGTCGGCCGCCCTGGGCTTCCACCTGGCCAACAACTGGTACTAAGCCACACTGCCTGAGGACCGCGCCGGTTGCCGCCGTTCGCACCAGTAACCACTGGAGCGAATGGCGGGAACCGGCGCGGTTTTCTGTTTTCACAGGTGACCGCCGTAGCTCACAGTGGCGTCACAGCCCGCGCCTAAAGCACTCATAATCGGCGGGGCCATTCTGAAGACATGACGCTCACAAATCCCACCACCAGCGCTCCGCCGCGACGCTTCCACTCGGCGCGCTTCGGTGGCGGGGCGGCAACTTATTCACAGCAGGACCTTGCAGGGCCACAACCCCGACGCTCCCCCATTGACACCCGTGCTGCCGTTCCTGTTCTGGACGTCACCCTTCCCGTCGCCAACGAGGAAGCCCGTTTGGAACGGAACCTGCGTAGGCTTCACTGGCATCTCACCGACTCGTTTCCCCACAGCTTCCGCATTACGGTTGCGGATAACTGCAGCACTGACAACACCCTGAGGATCGCCGAGCGCTTGGCCCGGGAGCTCCCTGAAGTGGTGGTGGTGCGGTTCCAGCAAAGGGGGCGCGGAAACGCACTCCGCCGCCTCTGGCAGGTCTCACCGTCACCCGTGCTCGCCTATATGGAAGCAGACCTTTCCACGGACTTGTCGGCCCTGGCTCCCCTGATTGCACCGCTGCTCTCGGGCCATTCGGATATCGCCGTCGGCACGCGGCTGGCACGGAGCTCACAGGCGGCCCGCAGTCCCCAGCGCGGATTCATCTCCCGAAGCTACAACGCCCTGCTCCGCGCCGTCCTGGGCACACGCATTTCCGATGCCCAGTGCGGGTTCAAGGCCGTCCGTGCCGACGTCGTGCACCACATCCTTCCATTGACCAAGGACGATGGCTGGTTCTTCGATACCGAACTCCTGGTGATCGCCGAACGGTGCGGACTGCGCGTTCATGAAGTACCCGTCGACTGGACCGACGATCCCACCTCAAGTGTCGACGTCGTACGCACCGCGCTTGCCGACCTGCGCGGCCTGGTGCGCTTGGCTCGCGACCTTGGCAGCGGGCGTGTTCCTTACAAGGAGGTGCGCAGGGAGATCGGCCGGACACCGGCGTCGGGAACGGCGGCGTCGCGTCTGGGACCGCTTCTGCGTTTGGTTGGTTGGGCCGCAATTTTCGCAGGGGCATACACAATGCCGCACTTCCTCCACGTCATCGGCTAAGCCTCCGGCTCGGCCTCCACCGCACCCCTCACAGCGGCAATGGACGCCGCAACATCGCCGGCATCCGTGGTCCAGTTGCTCACTGAGATCCTGAGGATTTCACGGCCACGCCACGAGGACCCGGACATCCACACCGCCCCCTCGGCCATCAACCGTTGCGTGACACGGTGTGTACGGTCATCGCTGCCGAAGCTCACCGAGACCTGGGTGAAAACGACGTCGTTGAGCACCTCGACACCCGGGATGGCAGCCAGGCCCTCAGCCAACGCACGGGCATTTGCGGCGAGCCGCTCCACCATGGCGATCACCCCGGAGCGTCCCAGTTGGCGGAGCGCGGCCCACACCGGGATGCCCCTGGCGCGGCGGGACATCTCCGGGACCTTTTCGAAGGGATCCCCCGGTCCGGCATCAGTGGCAATCAGATAGCTGGTGTGGACACTGAAAGCCCTTCGCAAAGCTTCGGGGCGGGCCACGATTGCCAAGCCGCAGTCGTACGGGACGTTCAACGTCTTGTGGGCATCCGTTGCCCACGAGTCCGCTTCCTCCACTCCCGCCAGCCGGCCCCGCAACGTTGGGCTCACAGCGGCCCACAGACCGAACGCCCCATCCACGTGCACCCACGCCCCCCGGTCATGTGCCACCGCAATGGCTTCCTCCATGGGATCAAAAGCGCCGGAATGCAGGTTTCCCGCTTGGAGACAGACCAGCGAAGGCCCGGGCTGCTGATCCATGGCCTCGGCAAGCGCGTCAGGGAGAATCCGTCCTTCGTCGTCGGCATCTACGGGGACGCACGCACCCAAGCCGAGATACCGCAACGCCAAATCCACTGCGGCGTGGCGCTCCCGGCCGGCAAAGGTGGTGATGCGCGGGGCGCCGGTCAACCCAAGAGCCTCCAGGTCCCAGCCTGCCTCGTCCATCAAGTACTGGCGCCCGGCCGCCAGCCCCACGAAGTTCGCGGTGGTGGCACCGGTGGTGAATCCGACGTCGGCACTTGCGGGCAGTCCCAAGAGTTCCAGCAGCCACGCGGCGGCAGATTCCTCGATCGCGGCCGCCGCCGGGGTGGCGAACCGCAGCCCCGTGTTCTGGTCCCACGCCGAAACAAGCCAATCTGCGGCCATGGCCGCGGGCAGGGTTCCGCCCATGACCCACCCAAAGAACCGTCCGGACTGGATCGCCATGAGCCCCGGCTCAGCCAGCGCCGCGAGCTCATCAACTACCTCTGCGGCATCGGTGGCTTCATCCGGCAGGCGCGGCAGGATGCTCTTGGCTACCTGATCGGCATCGGAAGACGGGCGGACTGAACGTGTTGGGACCGACGCAAGCCAGTCACCGGCGTGGACCATGGCCCGCTCCAGTGCCGCACCGTACGCCTCCGGCATCGCAGACATGCGCACAGCCTACGCCGGGTCTGCAGTATGGAACAGTCTTTAACCCGGCGCTGCTAGAGGGTCAGCGTGATGAGGTGCCCGCCGTCGTCGTCCTTGACAGCGGTGACGGTCACGGCCGAGTAGTCCGGAATCCGCCACATGCCAGGCTCCAGCTCCGCACTGTGCCCGGCAGCGGCCTTGCCCACCACCACGATCCGCATCCCCGCCGCGCGCGCAGCAGCGATCCCGGCGGGTGCGTCTTCGAAAACCACGACGTCGGCCGGGTCGGCTCCCAGGAGTGCCGCCGCCTTCAGATAGCCCTCCGGATGCGGCTTGCCACGGGTGACGGACTCTGCCGTCACAGCAGTGGATGGCATGGTGAGTCCGGCTGCCTGCATGCGGATATCGGCAAGGATTTGATCTGCTGAGGTGACCAAGGCGATGGCGTCATCCGGGAGGCCCGCCAGCAGGGCTTCAGCACCGGGAAGGGCAATCACGCCGTCCGTCCGGGAACGTTCCATCTCGCCAAGTTCGGCCGTCAGCGCTGCGAAGTCGGCCCCTGCCGGGGCGTAGCGCCGCACGGTATCGCCTGCTTGGACACCGTGGGATGTGCGGAGGATTTCGTTGTAATCCAGGCCGTAGCGCTCGGCGAACTCGAGCCACACCTGTTCCACGACGGCCGTGGAATCCACCAGCGTGCCGTCCATGTCGAAGAGGACGGCACGGACAGTCAGCACGGGTGCGGCAGGATGGCTCATGGTTCCATCCTGCCGCACGCTCATGGGGTGGTGCTGAAGTATGACTTAGCCATTGGGCCGCTGTGGGAGGTACTGCACCGCCCACTGGTTGCCGTCCGGGTCAGCAAAGTACACAAAGTGACCCCAGTCCTGGACGTCGACGTCGCTGACGTCCACGCCGTTGGCCTTGAGGTGCTCGTGGGCCTTGTTGATGTCCGCCACCACCACTTGCAGGTTGGGAGCCGAACCCGGAGGGGCGTCCGTGAGGCCCTCGCCGATAGCGATGGAACACGCAGAACCCGGCGGCGTCAGTTGCACGAAGCGGATGCCGTCCGTGGGACGCTCATCGAAATCGGCGTTGAAACCGACCTTGTTGACGTAAAAGTCTTTCGCGCGATCGACGTCGGAGACAGGGACAAATACCAGTTCAAGTTTCCAGTCCATGCGCCACAGGCTAACGGGCTGGGTGGGAAACCGGTAGGGGTCAATCGTTCCCTGTGATCACTAGCCGGCCACGCCGTAGAGGCGGTCTCCGGCGTCGCCCAGGCCCGGCACAATGTACGACTTCTCGTTGAGTTTCTCGTCAATCGATGCGAGGACAATGTTGACGTTTGCGTCCGAGAGTTCCTCTTCCAGCTTGGCCAGGCCCTCGGGAGCGGCCAGCAGGCAGATGCAGGTGACGTCCGAAGCGCCGCGCTTGAAGAGGAACTTGATGGCCTCACGCAGGGTGCCGCCGGTAGCGAGCATAGGGTCCAGGACAAAGATCTGGCGGCCGGTGAGGTCCTCGGGGAGGCGCTCGGCGTAGGTGATGATGTCCAGGGTTTCTTCGTCGCGGGCCATGCCCAGGAAGCCCACCTCAGCGGTGGGGACCAGCTTGGTCATGCCCTCGAGCATGCCCAGGCCCGCGCGCAGGATGGGAACCACCAGCGGCGTGGGCTTGGTGAAAGCCGTGCCGATGGTCTTGGTGACAGGGGTCTCGATCTCCACTGGCTGCGTCTTGACCTCGCGGGTGGCTTCGTAGGCCAGGAGGGTGACGAGTTCTTCAGTGAGTTGCCGGAAGACCGGTGAAGGGGTGTTCTTATCCCGCAGAACGGTGAGCTTGTGGGCGACCAGCGGGTGGTCCACGACGAGTGTGCGCATCCCCCAAAACTATCATTGAGACATGAGCGCCACCGAGCCGTATCACGCAGACCACATGGCCTGGATGGGCCTTGCCCTGGACGAGGCCCGGTTGGCGCTGAAAACGGACGACGTACCCATTGGCGCGGTGGTGTTAGGGCCCGACGGCGGCGTGCTGGGTTCCGGACGCAACGAACGTGAGGCGCATGGGGACCCGACCGCCCACGCGGAAGTGGTGGCCATCCGCCAGGCGGCTGCTTCGCTGCGGGCGCGAGCTTTGACCTCTGGCGGCTCGGGTGACGGTTGGCGGCTTGAGGACTGCACCCTGGTGGTGACCCTTGAGCCGTGTGCCATGTGTGCCGGTGCCATTGTCCTGGCGCGTATCCCCAGAGTGGTGTTTGGTGCCTGGGATGAGAAGGCAGGAGCGGTGGGCTCGGTGTTCGACATCCTCCGCGAGCGCCGCCTCAACCACTGGGTGGAGGTCTATGCGGGTGTCCGTGAAGAGGAATGCGCGGCGCTTCTCAGGGAGTTCTTCGCCTCTCACCGGCTGCCCTAGTTCGGCGGGCTTTGGAGGGCCCTCAGTATGGTGGCGGCAGTGGTGTCCCACCCGGGGAGGTGCTCGCGGGCCTGAATTGCATTGTTGCGCCAGGATTGTTGCAGGCCGGGATCGCTGAGCCAACTCCGGAGCGAATCGGTCAAGGCCCCCTCCTGTGTCAGCTCCAGCGCAGCACCCGCTCCTGTTTGGCCGAGCGCCTCCACGGCGCCGGTCCCCTGCCGGACAAGCACAGGAACGCCGTGGGCCAGCGATTCCGTCACCACCATCCCGAAGGATTCCGATCGGGAAACAAGGACGCTGAGGTCAGCTTGTTGCCACTGGTCCTCGAGGGTGTTGCCGCTCAACTCGCCCGTGATGCTGATGCGGTCCTCAAGCCTGTAATGCTCGACGGCGGCCCGCACCTCCGCGGCGTACGCCGGGTCAGCGTTCTCCGAGCCGATGAGGGCGGCCTCCCATTCAAGGTCCTGCAGGTTGGCGAGGGCTTCGACCAAGAGTGTCTGACTCTTGTTCGGCAGCAGTGCGGCCACGGCTACGATGCGCGGCGGCTGCGATCCCTGGGCGGGGTTTGCTTTGTCGGCCCCCGGCGTTGCGATGACGATGGTCTGCGGGCCGTGCCTCGCCTCGAGCTCAGCGGCGGAGTGGGAACTGGGGCAGATGATTCCGGTTGCGGCGGCCAGCGCCTTGGCTTCAAGCTCGCTATGGTCCGCCAACGCCATATGGGACAGGATCCAGACTTTGGTTCCTTTGCCCACGGCGCCGGCGACCTCCTCCGGCGCCCCACTCGCCACCAAGCCGTCGGCAATCACCGTTGTGCCGCCGTCGATCATGCCAGCGAACCGCTGCCGGTCCGCCGGGCTCCCAACCGGCCAGTCGCCGTCGACCCTTAGGGTCTCAACGTCAGCGCCCAGGACGGTCAGATGCTCGGCGAGCTTGGCGTTGTACTTGTTGCCGCCGGAGCCGTGCCTGACGTTCCCCGGGACAAGGAAGCGAATGCGCACCTACTTGACCGGGAGCTCCAGCGAGTAACCGGCCCAGGCGTCAGGGTTTTCGCGGAGGACGACGTCGATGCCACTGAGCGCCGGTCCGTCGGCGGTGTCCTGGATCCGGGTGGCCATGGCGTCGGCAATGTGCTTGGCCAGAGCCTCCGTGGTGGAGAGCTTGCCCTTGAATGCCGGGTGCTCATCGAGGTTCTTGTAATTAAGGTCCTCCAGGATTTCCTCAAGGATGCCGCCCGCTGCGCCAATGTCCAGAACGATTGCGTCGTCATTGAGATCCGGGCGGCGGAAACTGACTTCGGCCACAAACGTTGCACCATGGAGGCCCTGGGCCGGGCCGAACGCTTCGCGGGGAAGGCTGTGGGCGATCATGAAGTGGCGTCGGACGGTCAGGCTGAACATGTACTAATCCTCCGGGGTGGGATAGGCGACCACGTGGCAGAAACCTCCGGGCCGTTCGAACAATTTAACGAGTGTGGTGGGCAGGTTCCGGAACTGGCATTCGCTGGTCAGGAATGTGTCGAACAGCGGGTCCTTCAGTTCCCTTGCCGCTTGCTCGAGTCGTTGGGCGTTGGTGCGCCTGTGCCGTCGCGGGAGGGCCACTGCACCCACCTGGCTGGAACGGATGTTCAGGCGGCGGGCATGGAAGTCCTCGCCGAGCGGCAGGGTAACTTCCTTATCGGCGAACCAGGAAAGCTCGATGACGTCGGAGTCATCGCCGGCCAGTTGCAGGCTCAACTTGAGGCCGTCGTCGGAGGCGGAACAGTGGAAGACAATGTCGTTGTCGCTTTTTGCAACCTCTGGTTCGGCGAATTCGATGTTGATGGTTTCCGCCAGCTTTCGCTTCTCCGGATCCGCGTCCACCAACTGCAGGCGGCTCAGCGGATACTTCTGCAGCAGCGTCGCCAGGACGCCGCCCACCAAACCACCACCGACGACGGCGACCCGGTCACCCAGCCTCGGTCCGGCTTCCCAGAGTGCGTTAATGGCGACTTCGACGATGCCAGTTAGAACGGCGCGTTTGGCCGGGACGTCCTCGGGGATTGCCGTGAGCTGGCTGGTGGGGATCACGTAAAAGTCCTGATGGGGGTGCAGGCTGAAGACGGTTTTTCCTACCCACTGTTCCGGTCCTTGCTCGACCGTCCCCACACTCAGGTAGCCGTACTTCACCGGGCCCGGGAAGTCGCCCTCCTGGTGCGGGGCCTGCATCAGGTCAGCCACGCGCTCCGGGACCCGGCCTTCGTGGACCACGCGCTCCGTGCCCCGGCTGACGCCTGAGTACAAGGTCCTGACGAGGGCTTCGCCTTCTTGCCTTGCCGGCAGGGCTTCCTGGCGCAGCTCACCATCGCCCGTCTCAGTGACCCAGTAGGCGTGGGCTTCGTGCCCGTGTTTCCGTTCGTGTTCCTGCGAAATCGTCATGATGCTTACGAATCTATCGGTGCGGAGCTGTGGACGGAAGTTGGCGTGGATTGAAGGGTACGCCACCTGCCTTTTGGGGAGGGTCCAGAGGGGCTCGTTTTGGGGAACGGGGCCAATCTCGGGTAGCCTATTTCAGTTGGTGACGTGTCCGAGCGGCCGAAGGTGCAACACTCGAAATGTTGTTTGGTGTAAAAGCCAACGTGGGTTCAAATCCCACCGTCACCGCCAAATAGAGAGGCCCTGGTTCCCTTGTAAATCAAGGAGACCAGGGCCCTTTTACTTTGCCCGAACTAGGGCCGTGCCCACATTTTGCCCACACTGGCCCGTGATACCGCCTGATCCAGTGCATCCGAAACCGCGTCAAGGTCGCCGTCGAACAGGTCAGCATAAACGTCTAGCGTCATGGCCGCGGAGCTGTGCCCCAGCATCTTCTGCACGGCTTTAACGTTCGCTCCCGCCGACACCGCGAAGCTAGCCGCTGAATGCCTCAGATCATGCGGGGTAATCCGCGGGACGCCGGACCGCTTCACGGCTCCGGCGAACCAACTCATGTTGGCTGATAACTCAAAACCGCACGGAGGAAGCCGCCGTCATGCTGAACGAATCCGAAAACCCCGTGGAGCTGGCCCACGCCGCATCCAGCATGGCTGCGGCGCTACTGGTCACGCTGGGCCGCGGCAAAGCGGAAATGATCCTAGACAACTACACCCAGGCCGCGCTGCGGGAACAGCCATGACACCCCCGGCGGTGGGCTCCGCGGTATTAGCACGAGCGGGTTAAGATAGGGCAAGCAGGACAGCCGGGCGCTGAACAGTCAAGGAACGAGGAACCTTAGCGGGTCAAGTTCTGAGGAACCGGGAAGCGCCCGGCCATCTTTGCTCTTTGCGTTTCCGGTCAGGGTGATGATCATGTCAACGAGCGTCCAAATGCCAAGCCCGCCGGCGGTCAGCAGCTTGGCGATTCCCGTGCCGATTTTGCCCAAGTAAAAGCGGTCCACACCAAGGTTGCCGAGCAGGAGGGCCAAGAGCCATGTCGTCAAAAACGATTTTCCCGGACCACTGGCATGGGAAAGATGCTGAGTCTGAGGGGACTGGTATCCCCCCGGGTTTCGCCGGTCGAAGCCGGTGGGCGCATCCGCCTTGGATGCAAGGTTGTCGTCCTGCTGTGCATGGGGGTAACTGGGGTGGCTCATAGAACACTTCCTTGGAGGGGTGATGCCGCGACTGGCATGTTTTATCCATCGACCAGACTAACCCATTTCCCGCCCGAGGAGCGGTTTCATGACACTTGTCCACACCCTATTGGACAACTGGGCAGGGTTTAACGGACCAGCCTGTACTCCCGTGCAGAAGGGATACCCTTTCTGGCCTTCGCGGAGAGCATTTTGCATCGCAGACTCTCCACAGCGATGGAATCCAGCGCTGGCGACATGGCATAAAAGCCGTAAATGCCAGAAGTGCGATGCAAGGCAACTTCCAGTACCACTTCAATTTTGGCCTATCCGAACGACGCTCCGGGCTGTTGACTCTGGCCATCCCTCCGTCCCGATTTCCTGCGGGAGGACGTGCAATACGGGGAGGTCGCAGACCGTGGCCCCTGCCGAAGCCTACTTATCCGCAACGACTATTGCAGCCGGATACTCAACCCAATCACCGTGTCAGCGCTCCCGACAGAGTCGAGCTACGGTCAACTCACACTCCTGTAAGTCCTTCCATGGACCCGCGGACCGACCCAGACAGCTTCTGCCAACCCCTTTGCTGAAACCACACTTGGACGTCCAGAGTCTTTCAGGACCTTATATATGCGATCTCCCCTTATAAGCAGAGCCTTGCCAGCCGGCACATCAAAAAAGCGTAGATATGTGTTCCCCTCGATGTCCATCACTACCTGTCGCATATGCTTCAATGTCAAAGTCATTTGTTACCGAAGTAGCCGCCCGCAGTGAGAACCGATTCGCCCAAAACCAACTGCCCAACTACACACCCCAGGATCATGGCTGTCCCCAAGATGTAGGTCCCCGCTCGAGACCCTTTTCGCATACGGTGAGCATCAGGCTTTCTACCTGAACGCCAGAAAAGGAATAGAACGGCAAACACAATCAGCATCGCCATCTGCATCGGAATCCCACTTCCGGAGCGGTCAAACCTTCCATCGTAGGGCATTCTCGTATTCCACGGAACGTGAGCAAGCACAAACCATGCAATACCCGCACACACAATTGCAGAAATTAAGCACAGGACGTCTATGTATTGGCAGGCTTTCCTACCCAACCGCAGGTCTTCATCCGTGAACTCCTCATCGGGAACCGAATTCTGCTTGGCATTATTTTCATCGTCATTTAATCCCACAATGAAATGCCCCCTCTCCTTTAGCACTGTAAAATACTCCACAGCAGGTTCCAATGCGCTTCACGGCGACGATCAGTGTCCCGTCCACCGACGCGGACGATTTCCGCCCGGCAGCGTCACAGCTCCAGGTGATCGCGTGCCGGTCCTGCCCACCCGCGAGCTGCCACCCGACCAAGTGGGCTGCGTCTTAGGTCCGCACTCGCTTGGCCAGAACCGGGGTAAACGCAGTTAGTTTTCCCGGGAGCAAGTCCTGTTCACCCCAGACGATCAACCGCTCTGGCCGTGCCCAGCCCATGGTCCCAGATCCACCCCTATCGTCGTTCACCAGCAGTCAGCGTCAGCCCAATCAATAGTCCGAGAGGGCAGCCAGCCCATAGAGCACCCCCAGTCAACGCTGCCACCGGAATGGCATGGGAAAGCCCAGCGAAGGCCAAACTTCCTAAGACGATCGTGGCACCAAACGATAGCGCGGCAACAATATTTGATTTCCAATATGTTACGCAACCAACAGCTATGGCACAGAGAATAAGAACAAGAAAGTTAGCAACCCATACGGACACTCCGAATTCTTCGGATCTGTTGACGTACAGGATTACCATAAGAATTCCAGGAACTATCACTCCGGTCCAGTAATACCACTGCGGCACAGCCCGGATAGTTAGGGTTTCAGTACCCGATTCGCCATTCTTCATCTACTTTGGTCGTATCTCATCGGTCTAAAAGCTTGCAAATTCCCACCTGTCTCGATCACTAATCAGCATCTAACTATGTTAGTCGGCAGTCAGTCTCAACCACCAAGGACACCAGAGCTGGCCTTGCACGGCCAGGCCACAACGAACTATAGGTCGCTATCCTAGTTCTCCAATTTCTTCTAGTTACCGAAATATCCACCCGCAGTCAGAATTGATTGGGCCATGGTCCATTGACCCAGGACACAGCCCAAGATCATGCCAGTGCCAAGAATATATATACCAATTCTGGATCCAGAGTGCATTTTATACGAATCAGGCTTCTGCCCTGATCGCCACAATCCGAACAGCACTAGCAAAATCGGCAACATTGCAATCTGCATTGGTATGCCGGCACCACTACGATCAAACCTTCCATCGTAGGGCATGCGGGTTTCCCACGGAACACTGACAATAACAAAGAGGCCAACAGCAATACTTGCTAGAAATGCAGCTACGGAAAGTCGATTCATGAACTTTGAGGCGCGGCGTCCTAAACGAAGCTCTTCCTCAGTGAATTCATCTCCCGAGTTCTTATCCACGTTCTCGCCTTTTTCTTCATCGTTTACCCCCAACAGCGACGCCCCGTTCAGTGCCCTACAAGTTCATTTCCCACAATTTTACGCTTCACGACAACCCGGAATGCGACCCCGCCATCCGCCGCCGTACTGTGGGCCATCCATCCTGGATAGGGACCCAGTTCCGAAGCGCCGAGGGAAACGCGGGAGAATGCACCTGCCGCTCCGTCGAATGTCATCAGCGGAGACCGTACCCTACCCCGCGAATTGCATGGTCTCCTGCGTCAGTCAGCGAGGCCTTGCCCATTTGCTGTGTTGGCAACCGGGAGACAAATAATGGCCCCGCTCTGTACTGCCGCGGGACACCTCCGCATTCGCCGTCGTCCCGACATGCGAAGCCACAGCCGAGTCCGCAGACCCTACCCTGGCTGCGCCCGACTCTACCGCCGATCCTTCACGGCCCATGGCCGGCAGCAACTGCGTAGTTGCCGCCGTACCTGCCCGACCTGCCCCGGCCGTAAGAATACTGCTGAGCTCTCCGGCCAACGGCCCAGCCACCAGATCAACAGCTCCTCATCGCCAAGTATTAGCAATCAAGGTCAGTTGGCGTGTAAGCCCGCACTCAGGCGTATTTTCCACTCAACTACCAACAACTAGTATCGCAATCTGCCGTGGTTGTTCTTCGGAAGTACCCGCCCTCTCCCAAGACTGTGAGCGAAAATTTCCACCGAACCTCCGGGCATTGACAGCGGCACTACGTGTCCGTGAGAAAGGCCCTGCTTCCCTTTGTTTATGAGGGAGGCAGGGCCTTTCTCTTTGCCCAAATCAGGCGGGTGGGCACATTTTGGGCACACCCGCCAGAGATACGGCGTGATCTAGAGCGTCTGAAACTGAGTCCAAGTCCCCGTCAAAGAGATCCGCGTAGACGTCCAACGTCATTGCGGCCGAGCTGTGGCCAAGCACTTTTTGGACGGCCTTCACGCTGGCGCCGGCCGACACGGCTAAGCCGACAGCGGAATGCCGGAGATCGCGCGGAGCGATCCTGAGGATCCCGGAACGCTTCACAGCGCCAGCAACCAGCTCATGTTGTCCTCGTGCACTCGTGGCAGCCGCATATGGTTACCGTCTTTGCCCGGGAACACCAGGTCATTGCGGCCTTTCCCTTCACACCGAGCCGCCAGCTGGTCGCTGAGGAATCGCGGGAAAGGGACAGTACGCTTCTTGTGATTCTTCGGGCCCGTCAGCGGGGGTCGAAGCGCCGACCTTCCGCCTTGGAGGGCATAAGCGCCAGAATCAAAACAGCCAGTCCGCCGACTAGGGGAATAAGCCCAACGAACGCAAGCGGACCCGCAAGATTTGCATCGTGCAAACGCCGCCAAAGCAACGACAGCTGCGGCACCAAAATGGCCAGTCCCAGAATAACGACGAGAATGAAACCTAACACCATGAGACTTCCAGTCGGGGCATTCACGATACCAGGAGCGGCCTCATATAACACTTCTTGCCCGGTGACCGGATCGAAACCCATGGATTGCACATTAGGGTTCTGTTGAGCCCAGGCAGTACTGGCCACGAACCCGACCGTCATCACGAGGTATGGGACCACCATCACCAGGAAAACGAAAAGCTGACTCCACCAGAACTCACTCCGCGAGGCGCGACCCGCGAACTTCGCATACTTGGCAAAGAACCGCTTCACCGACTTACCAAACGACGCACCATAGAAGGGACCACCCAGCGCGCCCAAATCTGTAACCTCTGCAACGCCTCCGCCGGCAGGATCAACAATCTTCATATCCACCTGTCTTCATGTCCTTCCCAGAAACTATTTATAAATCCAACAAAAAACTATCTTCCGAACGCAGACGTTCTGCGCCCGCTATTCTCTTCGGTAGAAGATAACTTGAATGAGCAGAACGAATAACCACAGATCAGAAGTGGAAACCTCACGCATCTCCGGAACTGCCCAGGTGCACCCGTTAGGCACGCTGTGACTCGGGCTATCCCAGCATCCCGTCAGTCATCAGGGCAAAGCTCCCGACCCTCAAAACTGATGAGCGGCAGTGTGCTACTCACCTAAAGTATCCACTCTCATCCAGCACGATCACGGCTAGAAATGCCTGGAAGGAAATACACACCAGAATGGTAGCTGGGCCCGAAATAAAAACCAGCGCACGCGCCTGGCCACGAGTTGGATGGGTCCCCAATAACCGTTCAGAAATCCAGAACAGGAGTATACCCAGTGCGGACAGGAGTAGAAGTAACACTGCAGGAATCGATCCGCCGTGATAGGCCACTTCGGCACTCAACGGAGCATTCATGAAAACAAATGTAGTAATACCAAGGCTCACCACGACGCCAAATAGACACATGACGTCCAGGTAGTTACTTGTCTTTTTCTCCAATCGAATGCTTCCTTCCATTAGACCTCCCCGCAAACCCACCTTTTTCGGCAGCTCAAGCCATCTGGGGCCCTGAACACAAATACCGTCACCAATTGAGCATCAACGCTCTACTCCGGCGGTCAGTGTCAGTCCAACCAATAGACCGAGAGGACAGCCCGTCCACAGCGCACCACCCGTCAAGCCAATCACCGGGATAACATTAGAAAGAGCAGCGAAGGCTAAGCTGCCTAAGATGATAGTGGCACCAAAGGACAGCGTGGCGGCGAAGTTGGATTTCCAATACGTTACAAATCCGATGCCAAGGGCGCTAGCAATAAGGACAATAATGTTAGCAATCCACACGGATATTCCAAACTCTTCAGTCCTATTGACGCACAGAACCAGCATGAGAATTCCCGGTATAACGACCCCGGTCCAGTAATACCATTCCGGAGCGACTCGTTTGCTGGGGATTGCCTTTTTGTCGCGTTCATTCTTCATTTACTTCGTCCACATTTCGTCGGTGTAAAAATTTGCACCGCTTCCTATCAGTGCACTAGCAACCAGAACAACGGAACCTATCCACTGCCGAGGTAAGCCAAACCGATGAAACAAAGAAAAAGCAGCCAGACTGGCAAGTAATGAACCACGCTCCAGCAACACTGTGTCATTCGGCACAAACACGATCGCTGAGAGCGTAGCCAATAAATCCACCCCACTGAAGATCAGGGAGACCCCTCAAGAATTTCGCCGCTCTTTAGTCATGACAGCTTCGCTGCTTGCTGTGCTATTTGGTTTTCATTGTCAACCACATCGAAGCCCACACTTATCGCTGTTCACCAGCAGTTAGAGTCAGTCCAATCATGAACCCGAGACCACAGCCCGCCCATAGCGATCCGTACGATGTCGCAATGACCGGAAGTATGTTGGACAGAGCCGCGATGGCTAGACTGCCTAGGACAATTGTGCCAACCAGAGTATTTATGGAGGCAAAATTTGAACTGACATATGTGACAAACCCTATGCCGGCAATACACATAAACAAGACAACAAAATTTGTTAACCAAGCAGATAAGCCAAACTCGTCAAATCTATTTAGGCAGGTAAAAATCGCTATAAGACCGGGAATTGTCACGCTCAGCCATTGGTACCAGTGGGGCGTCAATCTTTCACGAAGGGTGCGGTCCCCGGCAGTCTCTTTAGTCATCCTTATTTCCATGCTCCATCGATCATTCCATTCGTTCCGAGTCCAATGAGTGAATTAGTTAAGTCTGTAGTCATATTCGACTTCGTAAAATACTCAATAGGCGAAGAGGTGCTAGTTCCAATAAGATCAGCGTAACCCTGTGATGAGTTTCCCCGCGAAGTAGAAACACCCGTAGAGAACACTCCGGCCGTAGTAGAAGAAACCAGAGACTTGATCGGATCAAATGCTTCGCCATTCACACCGCTCTTGAGCATGTCCCCCGCGAACCCGGCGCCTGTGTTGACGCTCGCACTCAGGAGAAACTGGGCGCCTTTGCCCGTAACGTGGCCGGCTGCTGGATTCAGTGCCCCGCTGATGACACCCGTGGAGGCACCTCCAGCCGCGCTACCCAACAGTCCTTGGGCTGTCCAGGGACCGCCCTTCTGAACGCGTTCCCGGACATAATCTACGGTTCCGGCTACACCTCCTGCTGCACCACTGCCGACCATGTCTTTCAACAAATTAGCGCCGAACCTCCGTGCAATGACTGCGGCATTGCCTGTGGCACGAGTCAACGTCGAAGTCGCAACATTTGAAGCCATACTTCGCGCAGCCTGCTGTGCCACCACTTTCCCAACAATATGCGAAGCAGTTTTAGTAATGGCAACCCCGACTCCGCCGCCGATTATGCCGAGGCCGCCGGAGATCGCGGCTTGGCCCCAGTTGACTTGGCCGGTGGTTGCTTTTTGGATGACGACGTCGGCGCCGAAGCTCATCAGTCCCATGCCCGCGAGTTGTCCGCCGGGGACGAACATCAGCACGGCCCCGCCGACCACAGCGGCCCCTCCGACGACGTATTCCCAGTTGTGTCCGAGCCAGTCTCCGGTGGCGGCGAGGGCGCCGCGGGAGGAGCCGTCGTAGGCTTTCAGGTCGGTGTCGGTGAGGGGTTTCAGGCCGGTGGGGTCGGTGGTGTTGAGGGGGTTGTTTCCGGCGTAGGAGTAGGGGTTCCCGTCCCAGCCCGCGCCAAGGACGGGGGCGAGGGGGTCGGTGGAGAGGAATCCCCGGGTGGACGGGTCGTAGGCGCGTTGGCCGAGCCATTCGAGTCCGGCGATGTCGATCCCGCCACCGGCGGTCAGGGCGATCCCGGCGGGTAACACACCACCCAGACCACCAGCAATAGCAGCTGTGGGGCTGCCCGGGTTGGGGGTGGTGGGGGTGCCGAGGACGGCCCAGGGATCGTGCTGATCGGTCGGTCGGGCGGCCCGCCACCCGGGCGCGGTCCACGCGTCCCCGATGCCGGTGACCCCGCCGGGCAAGGACGCCACCTGGGTGGTGTTGGCACCGGCGAGGGTCGGCACGGGCGCGGCAGTGTCCCACCACAAGGTCGCCCCGTCCACGGTAGCGAGTTCACCAAGCGCGTCGACGTGGAGCCGGTGCCTGGACACCTCTCCCCCGTCCGGGTCTTTTTCGATGGTGCCGGTGAGGTAGCCGGTGGGGCCCCAGGCGTATTCGGTCCAGGACCCACCCGGGTCGATCACCCGCACCCGCCGACCCAACCCGTCATACACGTACTCAGTCCGGGCACCGTCAGGGTCCGTGACAGTTAGGAGTTGCCCCGCGGCGTCGTACTCAAAGGTGCGGGCCCCGGTGGGGGTGGTTTCGCGGAGCAGCCGCCCACCGGCGTCGTACTCCCACCCCACCACCGAACCCGACGCCTCCGAGCCAGTCACAGTGGTGGTGGCGGAGACCATTTGCCCGGCAGTGTCGTACCCGTACCGGGTCACGACCCCGCCCCTGGACAGGCCGGTGATCCGGCCGCCGTCCTCACGACCGATCAACGTCACATCAGCAGCACCCGCAGGGTTGGTGCCGTTGTCGGCGGTGGTGCGGGTGTGCTCGCTGAGGTTCCCTCCCCGATACACCCACTCCTGCACCAGGTCCCCTGCGGTCGCGGTGGTGATCCGCCCGGAAGCGTCGTGGGTGAAGGCCGCGTCCCCGAGCGACGGGTTCGACACCTTCACGACCCGGCCCGCGGCGTCGCGGATGTAGCGGGTGGTGGTGCCGGTGGGGTCGGTGAAGCCGGTGCGGTTCCCGTCACCGTCATACTCCCACCCCAACACCTGACTCCCGGTCCCGGTCCCGGTCCCGGTCCCGTTGCCGTTGGACTTTCGGGTGAGGAGGCCGCGGCGGTCAAAGCACAGTTCGTGCTCCACCGCATACCCCGCCCCGCCGGTATGGTCGGTGATGACCACCCGCCGGCCGGCCACGTCACGTTCGATCGCGGCGATCAGGGCACCGTCCACCGAGGTGGACGCTTCCCGGCCCGCGGCGTCGTAGACCCAGGTGGTGGTATGCCCGTCCGGGTCCGTCTGCGAGAGTTGCCGACCTGCCGGGTCATAGGTCGCCGTGGTCACCCGGCCCAGCGGGTCCGTCACCGAATCGACCTGGTCCGTGGCCGTATACGTGCGGGTCGTGACCCCACCATTGGGGTCGGTGATGCGGGTGAGCCGGCCGCGGGTGTCGTACTCGAACCCGGTCCTGCCACCCACCCCGTTGATCGTGGCCACCAGTTCCCCGGCGAGGTTGTATTCGAAGCGGCGGGTCCCGTACCAGGAATCCTGGGCAAAACTCAGCCGCCCAACCTTGTCGTACCCGTACCGGGCCGTCCCGTCCCCGGGGGTGTGCTTCGCGGTCAACCGGCCACACGCGTCGTAGGCGAAGGTTTCGACCTCACCGGTCGGCAGTCTCCTCGCGGTGAGACGCTGGTCGACGTCGTAGGACAGTTCCGTGACCGCCCCGACCGGATCAATACTGCGGAAGGGTCGGCCGCAGTGGTCGTATTTGAACCGGGTCACCGCCCCCGTCGGGGAGGTGATCGAGGTGATCTTCCCCGCAGCGTCACGGCCCAGGACCGTCAACCCGCCCTCACCATCGACCAACTCGACAGGATTGCCCGCACCGTCATACGTGATGAGTTCCGCGGACCCGTCGACAGATTCGATTTTCGTGGGCCGGCCGTACTCATCAAAACTCAACGTCGACGACGCGAAGGCGTCGGTCAGGGACGCCGTCCCGGCCGCCCGGTCGGTGACCGCCCCGGTCCGGACCCCGGTCGGATCCACCACGGCGGTCAGGGCACCGACCGTGTCGTACTCCCGCACCCAATCATGCCCGGCAGGGTCCGTGACCCCCACGAGCCGGGAGAGGTTGTCATGGGTGAAGCCCCACCTGCCCCCGTCCGGCAACACCGCAGCCGTGAGGTTCCCCAGCTCATCAACCACACGCTCCACGACCCGTCCGAGCGGGTCGGTGGTGCGGAACAACTCCCCGTTGGGGGCGTACTCGAACACCGTCCGGCCCCCATCCGGGGCGACCACCGCGGTGGTCCGGCCCGCGGCGTCGTGCTCGAACGCCCACACCGCCCCGTCCGGGTCCACCCGACGCACCAACACCCCGGCCTCGTCATAACCGAACCGGGTCTCAGCCCCCGACGGGCTCACCGCCGCCACCGGACGGCCCGCCCGGTCCCGCACAATCCTCGCCACATCTCCAGCGGCGTTGGACGTTCCGGTCAGGTCCCCGAACTCGTCGTACTCAAAACCAATCCTGACTCCGACCGGGTCCGTGACCTGGGTCAGGAGCCCGTCCCGCCACACCAGCATGGTCCGGCCACCCAACGGGTCAACCACCACGGACGGGTCCCGGGACAGCTCATCGGCGTACTCATAGGTCACGGTGGCACCGGAAGCGGTCACCAGGGTGGTGATACGGTCCTGATCGTCCCACCCATATGTCAGGTCAGCGCCTTCCGGGGTCACGGTCCGGATCTTCCGGCCCCGGGTGTCGTAACCATGGACCGTGACCGCGCCGTCACGCTCGGTCAAAGACACCAGATTCGAGTGCCCGTCATAAGACATGGACTGGCGCCGGTCCTCGGCATCCAGCACCCCCACCAGGCGGCCCTTCGAATCAGCGACCCAGGAATTCGACCGGGACCCGTCCTCATCAGAGACCACCGTGACCCGGCCCGGTAAATACGCGAACCTCGTCCGCCGCCCATGCTGAGTGACCTGCATGATGACCCGGCCGGCCTCGTCATACGTGTTCGCGGCCTCCACCACACCCGCGGCAGAAACCACCGAGGCGATCAAGCCCTGCTCGTTCCACCCATACCTACGGGTGCCGGTCTCCGTGCCCACACTGGTCAGCCGGCCCTCGGCGTCGTACCCGTACTCAACCCGGCGCCCATCCGATGAACGAACCACCCCGACAACACCGTCGACGTAGTCGATCTCCACGAACCGGCCCCGCACATGCACCAACCGGCAC
The DNA here is from genome assembly GCF_054161505.1 of Arthrobacter sp. R3-55. Classification (NCBI taxonomy): domain Bacteria; kingdom Bacillati; phylum Actinomycetota; class Actinomycetes; order Micrococcales; family Micrococcaceae; genus Arthrobacter; species Arthrobacter sp. R3-55. The sequence continues at coordinate 3,941,736 of NZ_CP096423.1, forward strand.
ACCACACCCAACCCACCACCATCGACCGCAGTCTCCGCAACAGAAGCAGCCGGTTCACTGCGGTGGGCGGAGATGGTTCGGCCGGGCCCTGCCCCGGTCCCGAGCCACACCCCGGCAGTGGTGTAAGCCCACCAACGGCCCTGATTGTCGGTCACGACCAGCACCTCGGTAACACCTTCGGGGACCGTGGTCAGCTCCGCCAACCACGGTGTGCCGGCATCTTCGCGGGTGAGCCAGTAATTCTCCCCGACGGCGCGGGCCCAACCCGCACCCTCACGCGGGAAGTCCACCGCCCGCCCGTCGGCCATCACCCACCGGCACCCCTCATCAGTGAAGGCCAGGTGCTGGTCCAGCACCGACGCCCACCCCGGACCAAACACCCCAACAGTGCCCAGGCCCGAACCGAGAGAGTTATACATCCTTGTGACCGCCAAGTCAGCGGCCGCCCCGGCGAACCCCAGATCCGTTTCGGGTTCAATGAAATTCCCCGTGGCCGTGTTCACCGGATCATTGGCATACCCGGACGAGGGCATCGCCCCGGCCGCCGTGGGCGGGTCAATGACCAACCCCGTCCGGGTCCCCGAAACACCCGCCGCGGCCAACGCCTCGTTCACCGCCGCATCCGACAGGGTCGAAACCGCACCCTCACCCCCGGCAGCAGCAAACGCGTCCGCGACCACCAACGCCCACCCCGCGTCCGCCTCATTCGCCGCCAAATACTGCCGGAACGCCGTCACCACACCCGCAGCGTCAATCCGGCCCCAACCGCACCGGTCCGCGAACGAAGACAACTCCGACTCCAAAGACCCCGGCACCGACGCAACACCCTCATCCAGACCACGCGAACCCGCCGCGAAAGTCCGCAACGACTCCGGACGCGCCGAGGACACCCCGCCCCCAAACCCGCCACCCGGGCCAGGGGGCACCCGCGACCCCGGCACCGGAGCCTCGGACGGGAACGACGGCCCACTCCCGGGCTCCATATTCGGACGCGCCTCCTCACCCCACAGGCTGTCACCAAACTGCTCAAGCCAGTTACGGTTGTTATGCCGCCGCACCCACTCGTTGTTCTCCCGACGCCGGTCATCCTCTTCCCGCGCACGCTCGATCATGGTGCCCACATACCCGGCCACCGTCCGTAACGCCGCGGCCAAAGACTCCGCGTCCCGGGACGCCGTCACCGCGTTCGCCGCGAACACCTCCGAAAAATGCCCCCGGAAATCCTCCCCAGCCGAGGACACCAACGGCGTCCGCGACCCCGAATGCTCCTCAACCCGCGACGCTGCGGACTCAAAAGCACCCTTCACCGACTCAGCAACCCCATACACAAACCGGCCACCATGACCAACACCGGAATCCGGCAACAACGGCATCTCAACGAACTCGGTCACAACCACAGCCCCCCACAGAACAAGAACGCGAACAAAACCCAACAACCCACAACAACCCGCACCACAACCCACACGGCACGACCCCACACCACAACAACCCGCGCTACAACCCGCGCTACAACAACGGGCGCTACAGCAAGACAGTGCAACGGCCGGGCAACCACACCACGCATCAACGCAGCACGATCACCCGGCCCCCACACTCACACCAAAAAAGAATCAGGCCCCGCCACCAGCAGAGAAAATATCCTGCGAAATCTTCTGCAACTGACCCCGCAACTGCTCCAACTCTTCCTTGGCCTTATCCAACGCAGCCTTCGTCTCCGGCCACGTCGAACCACGGAACTCAGCAGCCAACGGACCATCCCACACATTCGGATCCGACAACACACGACCTTGGGCATCCAACGCCGAAATCTGATCCGTAAACCCACCAGTAATAATCGACTGCACCTGACCAATAGCAGCCTTGGCCTGCTCAGTAGACAACACACGCGACATAGAACTTTCCTCCCAATAAGAACAATCGCAACACCCAAACCAAACCAGCCCAGGCAACGCCCCCAAACTACCAACACCAACCAATAAATCCAACAAACAGATAAATCATTGTTGAAAAAACATGATCCTGCCTGCCACCTGCGGTGATACTTCGTGGATGGATTAGTCCAATCGGGAGCGCAACCTTATGATACTCAAGGCACCGTGAACGGAAAGAGGGGGACGATCCATGCCCAGGCAGGCTAGTTTTAACCAGTACAACCCGGGGCGTCGTATCCCCCCGGTCCGTGCTCTGGGCATCGCCCTGATAGCACTGGGACTGATCGCGACCACGTCGTGCACCCAGCCACCTGAGCCGGAGCCGGTGTCCAACCCGGTCAAACTCTTGCAGAGCGTCCGCGTGGGCCTGTCCCCGGCCGCCGGTGTGCAGAAGATCGAGGGCACCACCATCTCGGTGTCCGCTGCGGGTGACTCCTCGGCGGAAAACACCACATATGACACCGCCCAGGTTGTGGGCGAACTCCCGGTGCGCGTGAGCCTGCAGTACCGCGCCGGCGAGAAATCGGGTTCCGACCTCGCCGATTTGAAAGGCCATACCGGCCCGGTGGAGATCAACCTGACGCTTGAGAACCTCACGGTCAAACCACAGACCATCCAGTACGATGCCGCCGGCCAGGCCCGTTCTGACACGGCTTTGGTCGGTGCCCCGCTGACAATCGCCGCGTCTACCAAGCTCCCCGGCATCCGGGCGGACGACGTAACACCCGGCTCGGGCGACGGCACCACGGGTACCAACGGAGTCCTGAGCAGTACTGAAGACGGTGCCACCGTAGTCCAGTGGGCCACCGTCCTGGCTCCCCCGCGTTCCGGCGCCAGCACCACGCTGCGTCTCGCCGCCGACGTGAAAGACTTCCAGGTCCCCGAATTCGATGTCGCCGTCCAGCCGGGCCTCAATACAGACCTCAGTGCCAACGGTGTCCTTGCCAGCGCCTTCTCGTCCGGAACAGGCTCGGAGATGGAATTGCAGCGCCGCACCATTTCGCTGGTCTCTGATGTCAACACCGTCCTGGCGAAAGCCGGATCCACCATCACCGATGTCCGCCGGAACCTCCAGGCAACCTCGCAGACCCTTGGCGCAAAGACAGCCGGTGAACTGCGGGACAACTCCAAGGCCCTTGCCGCGACGATGTCGGACCTGAAGCAGCAACTGCAGGTTCTGGGCTCCGACCTGGAGTCTTCAACCACGGCCACCCAGTCCACCACCATGTCGCAGCTGAACCTGACGGTCTCCGCGGTGGATGCGATGCTGGGCGACACTTCCGCCACACCGCCGGTCACCCCCATATCAGGCGACGGCTGCACCGCTGAGGTAGCCAAGGCCGCGCCCGCAGCCACTGTCTATTCCAGCGTTCTTACCATGTCCTCACAGCTGGATGCCTATGCAAAGGTCAGCGCTGGTTGCCGTGACACCGTCGCCGGCGCTCTCAAGGCGACCATGGGACCCGAGAACCCTACCCCTGCAGAGTGTGCTGAGCAGGGTTCAATGACCTGCTCCCTCTACGGTTCCGCCGTCACTGTCACCGGAGCGCTTCTGGGCCTGGTGCAAGAAGGCGACGAGCTCGTCTCCGGCCTTCAGCCGCAGGTCGTGGAAGGTGCCATCAAAGACCAGGCGACGTCCGCCGTCGCACTTGAAAAGGTGCGCACGGACCTCGGTGCGATGCTTGACGGCTTCGGAACTTCGGAGGATTACAGCAGGGCACTCGCGGCACTGGATACAGCCATCAAGTCAGCCGAGGACTCTGCAGCTGCGACCCGTAACGCAGCCACCGCGGCGCAGAACAGTGTTGACACCCTCCGTGAGAAACTCCTCGCCATCGCGGACAATGCCAAGGCAGCAAACGGCGAACTCGGTCAGGGAACCTGGCTGAACGGCTCCATGCTGCAGCAGAACCAGAAACTGGCCGACGAACTCTGCAAGCTGTCCGACGACGGACTCATCCCTGGCAAGGGCAAACTGTCCGCCAAGGACGTTGACAGGTTGCGCTCCTACCTGACGTCAGTGCCGTGCGAACCGACTGATGAAGACGGCAACCCCTCACCTGCGCTGAATCCGCCGCCGGGTTTCAAGGAGCCCCTGGACGTTCGGCTCGAAGCTCAGTCAGCTGCCTGGGACGAAGTGCTCGCAGCGACTGACACCACCGCCGCCGACCAGGCAATTGGCCAGGCCTTCACGGCCTTGGAGGCTACGTTCGACGCCACCGACACCAAACTGGAGGCGATCAAGACCGCCGTCAAGACGCTCGACGGCGCCGCAACAGGAAACGTGAACGGAACCAAAAAGGGACTCGAGTCGCTCGACGCTGCCCTCGCTGACGCGATTGAATCTTCCGGCACGGTGACCACTGCACTTGCGAAATTGAAAGAGCAGCAGGACATGCTCGGCGATAAGATCAAGGAATCGCTCCGCGACGTTTCGGCCGAAACTGCTGCAGAGGTCTACAAAACCGTGGACGAACAAGTGCGGCAGGTTGCCGACATCGGCGATGCCAGTTCCGAAGCCGTGACTTCAGCGTTCAACCGGTCCATTTCCGGGCTGAAGTCCACCTCGGACGACGTTGTGAAAGACGCCGAGGGAACGGTCAACAAGCAGCGTGACGAGCTCCTGGGGCAGAGCGGTGACCTGACCGCTGCACTGTCCAAGAGCACCCAGGCTTCCTTGGACAACATCGCAGCCAGCACGTCGGGCTCCACCCGCGACGTCGAAGGTGCCAGCGCGCTTCTCGCGTCCAGCCTCAACAAGGTGATGCTGGACCTCGGGGACAGGGCGGTGAACGGTTCAGGCCTGCTCGGCTCGATGGCCACCAGCGCGGCAAAAGCGGACACCGCGGACTTCCAGTTGGCCCTTGCCTCGCAGAACGCCGAAGGCTACGCAAACATCCGTTCCCGGGACGTGGCAGGACTCCTGCTGCGCCAGGCCCAGTTCAAGGCCTCGCTCACCGCAGTGGATGAATTGCCGCCGTTCCAACTCGAAGTGCCGGCCGGCGCTACGTCTCAGACGCTTTACACACTGAAGATCGGCGGTGCAGCATGAGCCCCCGCGCACGTCTCATCGCCCTGATTGCTGCGGGAGCCGCCGTCGTCATTGCTGCAGCGGCAGTCTTGGTGATGACGCTGAACCGTCCTACGGAAGCTCCCCGGCCCGATCCTGTGGCCGCAACCGTTCCTGTTGCACTGAAGGCTGATGGCCTGCCAGCGGACCTTTCGATCGGCGTCGTCATGACGTTCGGCCAGTCCGGCGAGCCAGGTACCGAATACAACCGAGCAGCGCAGGGCGCCGTGGTGGCCGCGCAGCGCTTCGCCCAAAGCGGCTCAAAGGTCACCCTGCCCACCCAGAACGACCAAGGCACCGAAGACGGCGCACGTGCAGCCGTCGGCACCCTTGCTGAGCAGGGTGTGTCCGGAGTCGTTGTTGCAAGCACCGGGCCTCAGGCCCTTGCCGCAGCGAAGGCGGCCGAGGAGCGCAACCTCCCGGTCATCCTGCCCTACGCCGAAGCCTCCGAACCCACTCAAACCACGTGGACCACCGGACCCACGGCAGCTTCAGTCGAAGCCGCCCTGGGAACCGTACTTGCCGGCAAAAGCCGGGTGCTGCTGGTCAGCGACGGCGGTCAGGTCCCCGCCTCGGTGACGGTGGCGGACACCCTGTCCCTGGAAGGTTTCACTGAGGTAGCCGACCTTGCCCAGGAAGCAGCCATCCGTACAGGCGACCAGCTCCGTCCTCCGGCCAAGGACGCGCCGGCAGATGCTGAAGGCATACGGATAGCCAACCCGGCTGACGCTGTTGTGGTGTCGGCGGCAACGCCGCAGCGCCTCGCCCGCCTGGTCCAAGCCCTCCAATCACGCGATGTGTCAGTTCCGCTGGTACTTCCCGACGGCGCCATCACCCCCGCGTTCGCATCCTCGCTCGCGGAGCTGGACGGCACCGCTTCAGGACAACTGGTCAGCGTTGCCCCCGCCACCGGAGATGCAATCGCACTCCAGCAGGATGCCCAAGGGCGGGGAATGTCCGCGTTCCTCTCCGGTATCAGATTGGCTGGGGGGAATCCGGAGGTCAAGAACCTGACGGACGATACCCCGTTCTCCGCCGATGCGTGGGCCGCGGACGCCCGCAGCCACGACGCCGTGGTGGCACTGGTCCGCGCGGCTGCACTGGCTGGGAGCAAGGAACCGTCAAAGGTCGCAGCGTCGCTGCGCACCCTGTCCTTCGGCCCCGGGGAAGGCCTCGCCGGCCCCCCGCTTGACTTCACCCAAGCCCAGGCACTGACCGCTGATGTGATCCCCGTCTTCGCGTCCCCACAGGACCTCGGTCTTCGTCCGGCAGATGAAAACGCTCCACGGCTCGTCTGGGTTCCGGCGCCTGGCAGCCCCTAACAACCCTTTCTGTCCCCACAACTGAGGGGAACAGTTCCACTACAGGAGGAGCGCCTGATGCGTGTGCTGATCGACCTGGACGATCGTCGTTTCGAGTGCGAGGTTGCCCACGCTGCGCCCGCCATCACGTTGTCCGACTTAGTCGAAGCCGCCGGGGGACCCCGTGTAGGCCCTGAGGAACCTGTGTTCGTCAATGAAACAGAGGTTCGTGGGGCCACACCGCTGTCCGAGCTGATTCTGCTGGAAGGCAGCCGCATCTCACGTGCACCATGGCCAATGCCGCACCGCGTGCGTGATTGGAGCCTCACACTGGCCGGCGGTCAGCGTACTGGGGGCGTGGTGGACGTTCCGCAGGGACGCGACATGCTCATCGGCAGGTCACCCCACGCCGATCTCAGCCTCCCTACTGAAAGTGCCTCATGGGACCACTTCCGCCTTCGCCGTGAAGAGGAGGGGCTACGCGTGGTGGATGGCGGTTCCACCAACGGCACTTTGGTCAACGGGGAACCTGTGGGCGAGGACGGGGTCCTGGTCACTCAAACGGCCACCATCACGGCAGGCGGCACGGTCCTTCTCCTCCGCCCTGCCTTGGACGAGACCCCGGCCCCCGCGCCAGGCAGCCTGCACAACCTGACGCCAGCAGCGACTGCTCCCTTTAACAGGCCACCGCGTCCAGGGCGTGCACCGGCCGGGGATCCTTTGGTCCCGCCGAGCCGCAAGGACGTTCCCCCGGCCAACAAGTTCAGCTACATCACCGTGCTGGCTCCGCTGGTCATGGCGGTTGCGATGGTGATGATCCTCCGTGACATGCGGTTCGCCATGTTCGCCATGCTCAGTCCGGTGATGGCTGTGGGCATGTGGTTCGAGCAAAAGCGCCGCCATGCCCGTGGCCTGAAGGAAGAGGCCGAGCGCTTCGACGGAGCGCTCAAGGAGTTTGAGAAGCAGATCCGCACTGCCGCCGAGGTGGAAACCGCCCGCCGGCACAGGATGGTCCCCGATCCCGCCACAGTGGTCCGTCGACCTGCGCTTCCGGCAACGTCACTGTGGCAGCGGCGTGCGGACTCGGACGACTTCCTGGCCCTGCATGCGGGCACAGGTGATGTGCCCTGGAAGCCGGAGGTGGACCGTGCTGCGGGCTCACGCCCCGACGAAAAGGTTAAGGAAACCCTCACGGCAGCCCGTCTTCTGGCAGCCCCCGTACTGGTGGACCTGACCGACGCCGGAGTGGTGGGCATCGTTGGCTCGCGGGAAGGCGCCTTGGCGTTGGCCCGTTCCCTGGTGGCCCAGGCTGCGGTGCATGTTGGTCCGGCAGATCTGACGATCGGTGTCTTCTGCGACGCCGGCCGGGCCGACGAATGGGAATGGGCCTCGTGGCTCCCCCACACGCGCCAAACCGGCAGCAGCAAGGGTGAACGCTGGATGTCCGCGCACCGTGAGACCAGCCTGGCGATGCTGCGCATACTGAAGGACTCAGTGGAAGAATTGCCCACTCCAGCGCTCATGGTGGTCCTCGATTCCGACGTACTGACAGAGGGCAGGGATGCCCCGGCACGGGCCTTGCTCGGCATGGGACGTTCCCTGCCCGGCAGCCACGTCAACCCCCAGCAACGCCCACCCCGTGTGGCGGGCATCGTCATAGCGACGTCCGAGGAGCAGTTGCCAGCCTCCTGCACCACCATCATCAGGGTTGGCACGGATGCTGCCGCGACCGTTGAGCAGCCTGAGGACCTCACTCGCGTGGAGGATGTGATTCTGGCAGGCCTAGACCAGGAGGAAGCCCTGCGCTGCGCCACGAGACTGGCACACTTCGATGATCCCGAACTCAGCGTTCCAGGGGCATCCTTGCCCGCCTTGGTGCGGATGCCGGGCCTTCTTGGCTATGAGCGCCCCGACGCAGCGACCATTCGCAGGCTGTGGCAGGCCCCCACCGGGATTTCTACACCCATTGGTACCGGCGAAAACGGGCCACTCACCCTGGACCTGGTCAAAGACGGTCCACACGGCTTGGTAGGCGGTACCACCGGCTCTGGAAAGTCCGAGTTCCTACGGTCCCTGGTGGCCGGACTCGCGGCCCGCAACGATCCCACCCGGTTGAACTTCATTCTGGTGGACTTCAAGGGCGGGGCCGCTTTCAAGGCCTGCGAGCGTCTGCCGCACACTATTGGGACCATCTCCAACCTGGACGAACAGCTGGCCGACCGCGCCCTGATTGCACTGGAAGCAGAGATGGAGCGCCGCCAGCGGGTTTTCGCGGAGGCAGGCGAGGGCATCGATAACCTCAACGCCTACCTGGCCACCAACCCGGCCGAACCGATGCCACGCCTGCTGCTGGTGGTGGATGAGTTCGCCATGCTGGCCAAGGATTTCCCGGATGTCCTGACCGCCTTGGTCAGCATCGGCGCCGTCGGACGCACCTTGGGGGTGCACATGATCCTGGCTACTCAGCGCCCAGCCGGTGTGGTCAGTGATGACATCCTCGCCAATACCAACCTTCGGGTAGCGTTGCGCGTCCAGAGCCGCGATGACTCCAACAATGTGATTGGCGTGCCCGCTGCCTCGTCCATCGGCAGGGCCCAGATGGGCCGCGCCTTTGTGAAACTCGGCCAGGACGACATCACGCCTGTCCAGACCGCGCTGGTCACCGGACAAGCACAGCTCGACGGCGGTCCCGCCGTCGATGTCCGCGACATCCGTCAGTTCGGTGTCCCGGCCCCCGCGCCTGCGATTGCCCGGTCCGCTGCTGTGGACGAGAACGACCTGGACCTGCTCATCGACGCAGTGGTCGACGCCAATGCTGAAGCCGGATACGCCCCTCCGAGGCAGGTCTGGCCGGAAGCGTTGGGCGAGCGGGTGGAACTGGAGGGATTCCTGACGGAGGGGTCTCCGGAGGGCGCCGCTGCAGCCAGCCACCCAACAGTCGGCAGCGTGCAGGGCTCTACCGTTCTGGTGACCTTGCTGGACGAACCTGAGCTGCAGCGCCAGTCGCCCGCCGGCTGGGACCTGTCCGTGGGCAACCTGATGCTCATGGGCGTGGCGGGCTCAGGTACCAGCACCACCTTGGCGACCATCGCATTGACCCTTGCGAAGGACGCAGATCCGGCCGATTTGGACCTCATGGTTCTGGACATGGGTTCCGGTGATCTTGAGATGCTTAAACGCCTGCCGCACACCGTGGCCTATGTGGGAACCGGTGCCGGCGCCAAGGAGCAACAGGCGCGGTTCCTGCGGCACCTGAACACAGAGTTGGAAAGTCGCAGGGCAGCACCGGGTACGCATCGGCGCACCGTGGTCCTGCTTGACGGTCTGGCCTCCCTGCGCGATGAATTCCAGGACTTCGAAGGACAGCAACTCCTGGGCCTGTTGTACCGGGCCTATGCCGACGGACCGGCGCTGGGGCTCTCCTTCGCCGTTACCACTACCCGCGCCAAAGCAGTTCCTTCTGTGATGAACGAAGTGACGCTGCAGAAGTGGCTCTTCCGGCTCGCCGATACCTATGACTACTCGTCGCTCGGGGTGCGGGCAAAACATGTCCCTGCCGCCCTCCCCGGACGCTGCGTGGATCCGCGGACCTCCCTGCAGATGCACGTTGCCACCCCCGGCATCGGGTTGGAAGCCGCTGTGGACCGTGTCCGCCAAGGCTGGGGGGACGCGCCTGCCAAGACCACGGCAATCAGGAGCCTGCCCACAAACGTCACCATGACGGATCTGGGCGTCAAGCCGCAACTGGAAACCGAGCCATGGCACATCCCCGTGGGAATCCGCGAAACGGACCTCTCACCGGCCTTCCTGGAAATTTACGAAGGCGAGCACGCCCTCATTGCCGGCCCGGCCCGTTCCGGTAAATCCACCGTGCTGCTGGCTTTGGCCGAGGCTGTCCGTGGCGTAGCCACTTCCCGGGGACCGGCCCAGGTCTGGGGCATTTGCGACCGCCGCTCCCCGTTGTCCACCGCTGGTCTGGACCGGGTAGCCGTAGGCACGGACGAAGTGCCTGCGTTGCTGGCTTCCCTGCGGATCGAGAGGGGCACGGTGTTCCTGCTGATCGACGACTCCGAACGCTTCGAGGATACCGATCAGTCCATTGCGGGGATTATCGCTTCAGGGCCTCCGGGGCTCTGCATTGTTGCCTCGGGACGGGCCGCTGACCTGCGTGGACTGTACAGCCACTGGACCAAGTCCATCCGCAAATCGCGCCTGGGCGTGGTGCTCCAGCCCGACGTCAATTACGACGGCGAACTGCTGGGCGCCACCCTTCCACGGAAGGCACCCGTGGCGCTGACCGCCGGTCGAGGCTACCTTGGCGTCGGCGGGCAGATGTCACTGATCCAGTCCCTGAGCCCCGGGAGCTAAACCAACCAGAGATACTTTGCAGGGGACCGCCGGATGGCCTCGGGAATCAGATCGATAGCTTTGGAGAGTACGGACATGCAATTGGCACAAACCGGTCAGGCGCTGGGCGCGTCATACCGCTTCGGCGAGCGCGTGGGCTCCGGCGCTGTTGGTGAAGTCTGGACCGTCACCTCCACCGATGGCCGTATCCTGGCGGCCAAAGTGCTACGGCCGGAGCATGCCGATGACCCCTCCCTGGTGGAACGGTTCGTTCGCGAGCGATCCGTCCTGCTTGGTCTGCAGGACTCCGGCATCGTCACCGTACGGGACATGGTGGTGGAGGGTGAACGGCTGGCCATCGTCATGGACTACATCGCGGGTGGCTCGCTGCGCGACGTCGTCAAAGACAATGGCCCGTTGCCGTCCGAGGACGCCGCAAAGGTGGCCGCCGAGATTTTCGATGCCCTCGCCTTTGCCCACTCACGCGGTGTGACACACCGGGATATCAAGCCGGACAATGTGCTCCTGGCCCGCCCGTGGGCTGAGTCTGAAAGCGGCGACGTGCGGGTCTCCGACTTCGGCATTTCCGACGTCGTGGGTGAAAAGATCCGTCAAACGACCGGCCTGATCGGCACTCCGCAGTACATGCCACCCGAACTCATCAGCCAAGGGCGGTCCGGCCCCGCCGGAGATGTCTATTCCGCTGGCGTCCTGCTCTACGAACTCCTTGCCGGCCGCACGCCCTTCGCAGGTCCGGGCACGGACTTCAGCGTGGCTTACCGCCATGTCTCATCCCGCCCTCCCCGTATTCCCGTGGACGATGCTTTGTGGGATGTCCTCGAACGGATGTTGTCCAAGGACCCCAACCAACGACCAACAGCCGGTGAGGCGGCTTCGAACCTCCGGCGCTTGGCGCCTGGACTTGCCGGCAAGCCCGCTCTCTCCCGGGGGACAGCGCCTGAAGAGTTCGACGACGTCGAACGCCCGGCCACCGTTGTTCGCGGCGCCTTTACCGACGACGAACTTACCGCCTTTGCCGCGGCGCCATCTGCCGGCGTCGATGTGGTTGCCCCGGATCTGGGGCAGGCAGGCAGCGCTACCATCGCCCGTCCCGTGCCGCGCCGCGAAGTCCGCCCACAGGCGGAGGAACGGTCAGAGGAAAAAGACGCGACCCCGTTCTGGCGGACACGCAAAGCGTTGCTTCTGGGCGCTGGCGCGGTCTTCCTGATCGTGGCGATGGTGGCGGGTTTTATCCTTCTGTCCCCCACCAGCCCGCAGGTAGCTCCCACGCCGACTGGACAACAATTGTCGGCGCAGTTGCAGGACCCTGCCCTGCCGACCGGCCTGACCATTTCACGAAGCGCCACGTACGAGCCTTCTTCCGGTCAGGTCCGTTTGACGGTGTCCTACTCAGCGCAGAAAGCGCCGTTGTCCGGTGAGTTCCTGGAGGTCATTCCGGGTCTTGCAGATGGCGAAACCTGCCCGGCTGTGACGTGGGATGGCGGCACTGTGAGCCGTAACCAGGCTTCCATCTCCGGACTGGACGTTGAGTGTGGCTGGAAAGTCTCCGGGGTGGAGATTCCTGCCGGAGGATCTGTGCAACTGACCGCAAAGGTGCCTGTGCAGCCCGCTGACCAGAAGGCAATGGACGCTTGGCTTCGGAGCGGATCGGCTGCAACCACGGCTGCCACGCAAAATCCTGCAGTCAAAGGCACCGCGTACCCGGTGCAACGACTCAAGGGCGTAGAGGTCCGCACCCCTGCACGCGTTGTCACGCCCAGCCCCCTGAAAATCACGCTGGTCCCTGTGTGGGCCGGCGGTGCCGATGAACTCAATCCCCTCTACGTCAGCCCGGCCTCAGGTAAGGCATCCCAAATGCTCGCTGCCGTCACCGGTGGTGAGCAGGGAGTACGGTTCGCCGATGGCTGCGGCGGGGCGCTGGCAGTGGACAGCTCAGGACTCACCGTCACCGCCCTGCAAATCACGCCGCAGTGCACGGTCCGGGCCAGCGTGGGAAATTTCACCGAGCTCAAGTCAGCCCCGTTCGGCATCACCTCGCGGGAGAACTCGGGCGAGTAGCTCCCCTTGCGTCTCCGCCGAGGGGCGGGATCTCAACCCTTTCACGACCGGCGAGGGGCGGGATCTCACCCCTTTGGGGCGCTCAAAGGGGGCGAGAGCTAACCCCTCGGCGAGGGGCGGGATCTCAACCCTTTGGGGCGCTCAAAGGGGGCGAGAGCTAACCCCTCGGCGAGGGGCGGGATCTCAACCCTTTCACGACCGGCGAGGGGCGGGATCTCACCCCTTTGGGGCGCTCAAAGAGGCGAGAGCTAACCCCTCGGCGAAGCCAGGAGTAGATTGGCCCCGGATGCCATGAGACACCCTCGGAACCTGCACACCTCGGAGGCAGTAATGACCGGGCCTACCAACAGAACAGGCAAAAGCACGGACTACGAGTTCATCACCGTGTGGCGCGTAGCGGGAACCCGCCAGGAAGTGCTGGACATCCTGGGCGATGCCGGAACGCTCCCGCGTTGGTGGCCTTCCGTCTACCTGAAGGTCACTCCCGAGACCCCCGGCGGACTCGACGGCGTAGGCGCCACCTTCGACCTCCACACCAAAGGTTGGCTTCCGTACACACTGCGTTGGCGACTCACGCTAACGGAGCCAGTGAGTCCTGACGGCTTCGCCCTCACCGCCGCTGGCGACCTCAATGGAACAGGTCGCTGGACATTCGAAACCGACGGCCCGGAAGTCATCATCACCTACGACTGGCGGGTCAGCGCAGCCAAACCACTGCTTCGGCGGCTGAGCTGGCTCCTGAAACCAGTGTTCTCGGCCAACCATCACTGGGCCATGGCGCGGGGTGAGGAGAGCCTCAAACTGGAGCTCCGCCGTCGTCGTTCTTCATCCGGTGCGAAGGTCCCCGAACCTCCGCAACCCACCTTCGTCCGGCGGGCGAGGGGTTAGCTCTCACCTCTTTCGGCGCTGCCAAAGTGCCGAGAGCCAACCCCTCGGCACACCTTTCCACATAGCCACCCATCCGGGGCCAGACCGGCGCCGAACTCCCGATAGAATCAAGACGCCGACAACGAGCAAGCAAATAGGCCAGAGCGGCCACAGAGACCAGGGAGGACCACGTGCGCACATCGCGGACCCGGGCTCCCTTCCATGCGCTGCGGTCGGCCACGGTCTCTCTTGTGGTGGTCCTCCTCGCAGCAGGTGCCCACATTGTGGGCGGCGGGACGCTTCCCACGGCCCCGGTTCTGTTGGCGCTCGTGGTGCTGACGGCTCTCGTGGCCACACTGGCTACCCGTTTCAAGCTGAACCTCGTCTTCATGGCGGGCCTCTTGGGCGCGGGACAATTGGCGCTGCACGAGGCCTTCACCGCCTTGGGGCCCATCAGAACCACCGGTCCGGCAGCGAACCACCACCTCGGCGCCGAATCCTTGAGCCCCGGAATGGACATCGCAGCAGCGCACACCCATGAGCTCGGGACGGCTTTCGGCACCATGATGCTGGTGGGCCACGTCTTCGCTACCTTTGCGTCTGCGATCGTCCTCGCCAAGGGTGAAGATGCGCTCTGGCAGTTGGCGGCTTGGTTGCGGCCGCTGCTCGCCTTGCCCACCTTGGTGTTCAGGCCCGACGCCGGTGCCTCGCCTGCCGCAGTTGGCGCGCCCGATGTCTTTATCCCCCGCCCCTGGCGGAACCTCAGGCAAGACAGCCGACGCGGCCCGCCCGCCGTCGTCGTACTTCCCTAGTTCCGCCCGGCACCAAGGCGACGCATAAGCGCCGCAAACGCGAAGCCTTCGCGTGGTGACGGGCTCCCAAACCCGTACCCGCGCCGCCTCAACCGGCGCACCCGAAAGGCATTCCCATGAACAAGTCCGCCCTCCGTCGCACCCTTTCCGCTACCGCCGTCGCCGGTGGAACCGCCGCCCTGATGATGGCAGGCCTGGCTGGAGCCTCAGCCCACGTATCCGCCGATCCGAACAAGACCGCTGCCAATTCCTACGCTTTGGTCACCTTCGGCATCCCCCACGGTTGCGACACGTTCGGCACCACAAAAGTTGCCATTTCACTCCCCGAAGAGCTGAATGACGCACAGCCGACCGTCAACCCGAACTGGACCGTGGAGAAGGTCACGGAGACCCTCGCCGAGCCGAAAAAGCTGGATGACGGCACCACCATCACCAAGCGCACCAGCCAGATCGTCTACACGGCCAAGGCACCTTTGGATCCGCACCTGCGTGACGCGTTGGTCCTGTCGGTCAAGCTGCCGGACGCCGCCGGTAAGACACTCTACTTCCCAACGCTGCAGACCTGCGAGCAGGGCCAGACCGACTGGTCCGAGATCGCCAAGGAGGGGCAGGACCCGCACGATCTCAAGGCTCCGGCGCCGTCGGTCACCATCACCCCTGCTGCTGCAGAAGGCGACCACGCAGCGGCCACTACGGTCGCAACCGAGCAGGCTTCCGCAGTGACCTCCGACGACGGTTCGCAGGCACGCAGTTGGGCCGGCCTGATCGCCGGCATCGCTGGTTTGGGCCTGGGCGGTGCAGCATTCTTCCGGAGCCGCGCTGCCAAGCCTGCAGCGGTCAAGGCTGATTCCTCCAAGTAGTTGACCCGGGGTTGGCGCCCGGAAGATCACGATCCGGGCGCCAATCCAGTCACTTCGCCGTGGCTCAATTGACTCACCTGACAGCCACGGCAAAGCTGGTGCCCATGTGGACTCAGCGCATTAAAACCGGACTTGTGACGACGACGGCAGCCGCTTCACTGCTGCTCCTGGCAGCCTGCGGGCCAAGCCCCAGCCCGGCGGGAACCAGCAGTGCCCCGCCCACTTCTTCAACCCCGTCGGCCTCGTCGACTCCCAACTCACCTTCGGCAACGGCCGCAACGACGCCATCGGCGCCCACCACGTCGGCTGCGCCGACAGGCGCCACCCAGTGCAAGGCAGCGTCCTTGACTGCGGCTACCGATTCAACCGGCGGCGGAGCAGCGGGCAGCATTTACGAGAAGCTGATCCTGACGAACTCCGGCACCGCGCCCTGCATCCTGGAAGGCTTCGCCGGTGTCTCACTGACCGCCGAAGCCAATGGTGAACCGATCGGCGAACCGGCAACCCGCGAAACCACCACCCCGGTCACCAAGATCGAACTGGCCCCAGGGAAGTCGGCGTGGGCCGAAATCCGCTACACGCAGGCCGGTAACTACGGCGATTGCACCAAGGTCCCCGCTGCAGGTTTCCGTATCTACCCGCCGAATGACACCGCATCGCTGTTCGTCGCTGAGCCGCACGATGCGTGCAGCAACGCCGGTATCAAGCTCCTGACCATCACGGCATTCCAGGCAGTCTGACGCTGTCCCCACGGCTCCGTCTTATTCTGTCGGGGCCGTGGGGCATGATGGAGGAATGCAGGAGCCGCAGGCGTCGGATGGCGCCATCAGCCGTTTCAGCCAGGCAACCAGGGAATGGTTCCTCGGCGCTTTTTCCGAGCCCACGCCAGCGCAGGACGGAGCATGGAACGCCATCTCCTCAGGTTCGCATGCCCTGGTAGTAGCTCCCACCGGTTCCGGTAAAACCCTCGCAGCGTTCCTTTGGGCCTTGGATCGCCTGCACTCGACCCCGTCAGACACCCTCCCCGGGCTCGAGAGCGTTCCGGCCAACGGCAAGGGCCGGGCCAAGCGCCCCAAGACCAAAACCCGCGTCCTCTACATCTCACCTCTGAAGGCTCTAGGCGTGGACGTTGAGCGGAACCTCCGGGCACCGCTGATCGGCATCACCCAGACCGCCAAGCGCTTGGGACTGCCTGCACCGCTTGTCACGGTCGGGGTCCGTTCGGGAGACACGACGGCGGCAGATCGCCGTACGCTGTTGACCAACCCACCGGACATCCTGATCACCACACCCGAGTCCTTGTTCCTCATGCTGACCTCCCGTGCCCGGGAGACACTCAGCGAAGTGGACACCATCATCATCGACGAAGTGCACGCGGTTGCGGGCACCAAGCGCGGGGCTCACCTAGCTGTCTCACTGGAACGTCTGGATGCCTTGCTGCCCAAGCCCGCACAGCGCATCGGTCTCTCGGCTACCGTCCAGCCGCGCGAGTTGGTCGCGCAGTTCCTGGCGGGCCAGGCCCCAGTGGAGATCGTGGCCCCGCCGTCCAAGAAGAACTGGAACCTCACGGTCACGGTGCCTGTGGAGGACATGTCGGACCTGCAGGGCGCCGCCGGTGCCTTCGATTCCGGCCCGGCTTCCGGCCTGCAGCCCCAAGCGTCGATCTGGCCACATGTGGAGGAGCAGATTGTTGACCTGGTCCTTTCCAAGCAATCCACCATCGTGTTCGCTAATTCCCGGCGCCTTTCAGAGCGTTTGACGGCGCGGCTGAACGAAATCTACGCCGAACGTCAGTTGATGGCTGTAGGCGGCGGAGAGTGGGCGGCTCCGGAAGCCAACCCCGGCGCTCAGGCGTCCACAAGCCCCGCGTCCACAAGCCCCGCGTCCACAGTTCCAGCCTCCACCGCCACGCCGGCCCACATGATGGCGCAGGCCGGCAGCACAACCGGCGCCGATCCCGTATTGGCCCGCGCCCACCACGGCTCGGTGTCAAAGGACCAGCGGGCCATGATCGAGGACGACCTCAAGTCCGGCAGGCTCCGGTGCGTGGTGGCAACCTCTTCGTTGGAACTTGGTATCGATATGGGCGCTGTGGACTTGGTCATCCAAGTGGAGTCTCCGCCGTCGGTGGCCAGTGGCCTGCAGCGGGTAGGTCGTGCCGGGCACCAGGTGGGCGAGATTTCCGAAGGCGTGCTGTTCCCCAAGCACAGGGCGGATCTCCTGCACACGAGCGTCACGGTGGAACGCATGCTCAGCGGGCAGATTGAACGCCTGAGCATCCCGACGAATCCCTTGGATATCCTTGCCCAGCAAACCGTCGCCGCAACTGCCTTGGGGAGCATCGACGTCGAGGACTGGTTCAGCACCGTGCGCCGGTCTGCCCCGTTCGCGAGTCTGCCGAGATCCGCTTTCGAAGCCACCTTGGACCTCTTGGCAGGCCGGTACCCCTCAGACGAGTTCGCAGAGCTGCGGCCACGCATCATCTGGGACAGGCATGCAGGAACCATCGAAGGCAGGCCCGGGGCCCAGCGCCTGGCGGTAACCTCCGGTGGCACCATCCCGGACCGCGGACTCTTCGGTGTCTACATCATCGGCACCGAAGTTGAGGGCTCCGCTTCCTCCGGAAGCGCTGACGGCAGCGAGCCTACAGCCTCGGCCCGGGCGGCCAAGGGTGGCCGTCGCGTGGGTGAACTCGACGAGGAAATGGTCTACGAATCCCGCGTGGGCGACGTCTTTGCGCTAGGTGCCACCAGCTGGAAAATTGAGGACATCACGCACGACCGCGTGCTGGTATCCCCTGCCTTCGGCCAACCCGGCAAGCTCCCCTTCTGGAAGGGTGATTCCCTCGGCAGGCCTGTTGACCTCGGCCGGGCCTTGGGAGCTTTCATCCGGGAGCTCTCGGCAGCGGACGAGGCACCCGCCATGGAGCGCTGCCAAGCCAGCGGCCTGGACGCCTTTGCAGCAAGCAACCTGCTTCAGTACCTGCGGGAACAGAAGGACGCCACGGAGATTGTTCCCAGCGACAGAACCCTTGTGGTGGAGCGCTTCCACGACGAGCTTGGCGATTGGCGGGTAGTCCTCCACAGCCCCTTCGGGATGCCGGTCCATGCTCCGTGGGCTCTGGCCGTAGGGCAACGGCTCCAACAACGGTACGGCCTGGACGGCTCCGCAATGGCGGCCGACGACGGCATCGTCCTGCGGGTGCCCATGATGGAAGACGAACCACCGGGTGCTGAGCTGTTCCTCTTTGACCCGGAGGAACTGGAGCAGATTGTCACAGCGGAAGTAGGCGGCAGCGCACTGTTCGCCTCACGTTTCCGCGAGTGTGCAGCCAGGGCTTTGTTGCTGCCCCGCCAGAACCCGGCCAAGCGCCAGCCGCTGTGGCAGCAGCGCCAACGTTCAGCCCAATTGCTGGATGTCGCCCGGAAGTACCCGTCTTTCCCCATCGTGCTCGAAACCGTGCGCGAATGCCTGCAGGACGTTTACGACCTCCCCGCCCTCAAAGACATTGCCGCTTCGGTGGAGCGCCGTGAACTCAGAATCGTTGAAACCACCACGCAGCAGCCCTCCCCGTTCGCGAAGTCGCTGTTGTTTGGCTACGTGGCCCAGTTCCTCTACGAGGGCGACTCCCCCTTGGCAGAACGCCGGGCTGCTGCCCTGGCCTTGGACTCGACGCTCCTCAACGAACTCCTGGGGCGCGTGGAACTGCGCGAGCTCCTGGATGCGGCAGTCATCGACTCCACGGAACGGGAACTGCAGCGGCTGGTCCCTGATCGGCGAGTGCGCGGGATGGAGGGCGTGGCTGATTTGCTGCGTTTACTCGGTCCCCTCAGTGTTGAAGAAGTCGCGGAACGGCTTCAAGGCGTGGAGACAGCTGAAACAATGCAGCAGCCTGGAACGCTGGAGCAGCATGTCCACGCAGATCATCCGGAAGGCGACGAACACCTGGAGGAAGCTCCGCCGGCCCCGCCAGCAGGCACCGTGACCGAGGCCGGATCCCACCTCGCTGCCCTCCAGAAAGCCAACCGTGCCCTCAAGGTGACCATTGGCGGCGTCGAGCGCTTCGCTGCGGTGGAGGATGCCGCGAGGCTCCGCGACGCAATCGGCGTTCCCCTGCCCATGGGTGTTCCGCTGGCATTCATCGAGCCGGTCAATGATCCGTTGGGCGATCTGGTCTCCCGGTATGCCCGCACGCACGGACCGTTCACGGCCTCGGAAGCTGCCGCAAGGTTGGGACTCGGCGTGGCAGTGGTCAACACGGCATTGAAGCGCCTGGCCGGGGACGGCCGGGTGGTGGAGGGAGAGTTCCGCCCGCACGCTGTAGCCGAAGCCCCGCCCACCGCGGAAGGCGCAGATCCGGAGCTCATGTCTTTGGATGCACCGCCGTCCAGTGAGTGGTGCGATGCCGAGGTCCTCCGGAAGCTGCGCAGGCGTTCCCTCGCAGCACTCCGCGCCGAAGTGGAGCCCGTGGACACCGCCGCGTACGGTCGGTTCCTGCCGGCTTGGCAAAACGTCACAGCACCGGGCAAGTCGCGGAGCCAGGCTTTGCGCGGACTGGACGGGATCATCACGGCTGTGGACCAGCTCTCCGGAGTTCCCATTCCCGCCTCAGCCTGGGAGCCCCTGGTGCTGGCAAGCCGGGTGGCGGACTACAAACCGGCCATGTTGGACGAACTGATGGCCGCCGGGGAACTCCTCTGGTCCGGGGCGGGCTCGCTGCCCGGAAACGATGGCTGGATCAGCCTCCATGTGGCCGATTCCGCCGAGCTCACGCTCAACCCCTCCCCCGAGTTCGAACCCGGCGATGCTCAGCAGCGGCTCCTGGAGCATTTCAGTGCAGGTGGAGGCTATTTCTTCCGGCAACTCACGGATGTGGCCGGCGGCATGGACTCAGTGTTGAGTGATGACGCCGTTGTCTCTGCGCTGTGGGACCTGGTCTGGGCCGGCCGGGTGACAGGAGACACTTTTGCCCCCGTGCGCGCCATGATCGCCGGTGGTAAGACCGCGCACCGGCAGGTGGCCAAGGCACCCAGGGCGCGGGCTCCACGGCTGAGCAGGCTTGGCCGCTCCCATGGGTCAGGTCTGCTGGGCTCGCCCGGGCTTACCGGTGGACGTTACGGCTCGGTTTCAGGCGGAGTTGCTGCTGCACCACCGTCTGCTGTGGGCCGCTGGTCGGCCCTGCCTGCCCCGGAATTGGATCCCACCATCCACGCCCGTGGCACGGCCGAACTGCTGCTGGACAGGTACGGGGTGGTAACCCGCGGTTCGGTCATGGCGGAAAACATCATTGGCGGCTTCGGGCTCATGTACAAAGTGCTGGCGCGGTTGGAAGAAGCGGGCCGGTGCCGTCGCGGCTACTTCATCGAGCATTTGGGGGCTGCCCAGTTCGCTGTCCCGGCAACAGTGGACCGGCTGAGGTCCTTCACAGAGGACGCCCGCATTTCCAAAGCGGAACCGTCGGCCCTGGCGTTGGCCGCAACGGATCCTGCCAATCCGTACGGAGCGGCCCTTCCGTGGCCTGCGTTGTCCGTTGACGCCGGCTCCGGGCACCGTCCAGGACGGAAAGCCGGAGCGCTGGTGGTGATGGTCGACGGCGCGTTGGTCCTTTATGTGGAACGCGGCGGTAAGACGCTGCTCACCTTCAACCAAGACGAGGCCGTGCTGACACTTGCGGCCCAGGCGCTGGTGGATGTGGTCCGCCGTGGTGCGGTGGACAAGCTCTTCATGGAGAAGGTCAACGGCCACGACCTCCTCGAAACGCCCATTGCCGTAGCCCTGGCTGCGGCCGGCGCCTACTCCACTCCGAAAGGACTCCGGATCCGTGCCTGAGGGCGATTCCATTTGGCGTGCTGCGTCGCGGCTGAACGAGGCCTTGGCCGGGCAAACCATCACAGCCTCCGACTTCCGGGTGCCCCGCTTCGCCACCCTGAACCTCGCAGGGTGGACCATGGCCGAGGTGGTCCCCCGGGGCAAGCACCTGCTGATGCGCCTCACCGGCCCTGTGGACGAGGAACCCGGCGCCAGCAAAAAGCCCCGGGCCCTGACCATCCACTCCCACCTGAAGATGGAGGGGAACTGGATGATCTATCCTCCGGGTGGCCGCTGGACCAAGCCCGGCCATACGGCACGGTGCGTGCTCCGCACAGCCTCGGCTGACGCGGTGGGGTTCTCGCTGGGCATCCTGGAAGTGGTGCCCACCGCTGAGGAAGCCAAGATTGTTGGACACCTTGGACCAGACCTCCTTGGCCCTGATTGGGACGAGGAAGAAGCCCTGCGGAGGCTGCGGGCCGAGCCGGACGTCACCGTGGGCTTCGCGTTGTTGGACCAACGGAAACTCGCAGGCATCGGCAACATCTACCGGTGCGAAGCCTGCTTCCTCTCCGGCATCCACCCAGCGCTTCCGATTCGTGACGTTCCGGACCTGGCCAAAACAGTCAACGATGCCAAACGCCTCCTCGGCGAAAACCTCGGTCCAGGGCGGCGCACTACCCTCGGCCCGCGGGCCATGCGGCCCGGATACTGGGTTTACGGCCGGGAACGCCAGCCGTGCCGGCGATGCGGCACCACTGTCCGCCGTGCGCTCCTGGCGGCCCCGGATGGGACAGAGGAACGGGACATCTACTTCTGCCCGCGCTGCCAGCCAGCCCCGTAGGCTGCCAGCTGCCCATGTAACCCACCTCACCCGGCCGGGCCCGTGACAACCAGCCCGGCCGGGTGAACCACCCGCCGCCGCGACGGCGGCGCACATCCATGGGTCCGGCCGACTACTCCAGGAAGCTCCCCAGCCGCCCCAGCAATACTCGACCAAGCCGCACAAAGGCGCGCGCCGCCGTCGGACGCTTTCTTACGCCATCCGCCACCACTTCTGGTTGGCAGAACCAGCGCAATCCCATAATTGCAGCCGCGCACCGTTGGTAGAACCCCAATCAGCCACGTCTACACATTTGTCGGCCTGCGGATTGACCAGGTCTCCGGCGTTATTCAGGACGAACTGCTGGGCCGCGTTGCCGTTGCAGCCGGTGAGTTGGATGCGTGCGCCATTGGACGTGGAGCCCCAGGCCACATCCATGCATTTTCCGAGTGAACGGATGCTGCCGTCGGCGGCGAATGTCCATTGCTCCGAGGCCGCCGTGTCAAAGTCCCACAGTTGCAGTTGCGCACCGTCCACGGATTGCCGGCCTGCAACGTCAATGCACTTGTCTGCGTAGCCCTGGATCCTGGTGCCGGGCGCGGTGGCGGGTGGGGACGGAGCAGCAGCAAGTTCGAACACACGGACGTAATCAACCAGCAAGGACTGGGGAAAGGCAGTGCCTGGATCGGGTGGTCCTGGCCAGTAACCTCCCACTGCAAGATTCAGCAGGAGGAAGAAGTAGTGGTCAAAGACCCAAGGCTCAGGTGTTGTTGCTTTAGTTTTCCTCGAGTAGGGAGTGCCGTCTATGTACCAAGTGATGGAGTCGGGGCCCCAGTCCGCGGTGAACGTGTGGAAGGCATCGCCCAATGCTGTGCCGTTGGGCAGGGTGTAGCCGGCACTGGACGAGTTGGCCCCGGAGTAGCCTGGCCCGTGGATGCTTCCCCATACGGTTCCAGGTTCCTTGCCGACGTTTTCCATGACGTCGAGTTCTCCGCTGGCGGGCCAACCGTCGGTAAAGACGTTGTCGCCCAGCATCCAGAACGCGGGCCATGTGCCTTGCCCTTTGGGTAGTTTGAGACGGGCTTCGAACCGGCCGTGGGTCCGGCTGAATTTTCCGGCGGTGATAAGGCGCGCCGAGGTGTATTGGCATGCTCCGTAGTGGCATTGGTAATCAGCGGGATTTTCCTTGCGGGCGGTGATGGCCAGATTGCCCTGACCGTCTGCAGCGGCGTTCCCGGTGCTGGAGGTGTAGTACTGAAGTTCGCCGTTGCCCCAGCCGGATCCCCCGGTGTCATAGGACCACTTTCCGGGATCCGGGGCGGTGCCGGCAGGACTGTTGAATTCGTCGCTCCACACCAGGGCGCCGGGGGTCGGCATGCCGGCGGCTGCCAGCGCTGATGGCTCCGGAGCTATGACGGTGGCTGCGAGGGTCAGGCCGACGACGAGCATCGTCAGGGGCGTGAGTCGTCGCTTCATGATGGCCACTCTGACGGCGCGACAACCCCGCGCGCAAGCCTTTTCAGGGTGACACGCAAAACGTCACGGCATGGAAATAATCACCGCTATTTTACTTTTCCTTTTCGTAACAGCGATGAAATAGAAGGGGGAGAAAGTGGAAGGAGGAACCATTTGGATGACGGAAAATGCCGTCATTGCGATGGCATAGGGATATTCCGTTCGCAGCCGAATTCCTTCCTCTGAGCATCAATGATGCACGCTCCAGGCGCGACTGCCGTGTCCTCCAAACCTTCAACACGAGGGTGTCCGGGAAGGCAGCCGCGCCTTGGCCTTTTCCCCAGCAGTTACCGGAGGCTAAAGATGGGCATTTACAGACAAATACTGGTAAGGATCCTTGCAGTTTTGGTGGTTTCCTTTGGACTGATCTACATCAGCTGGCGATGGTCCGGCACGGTCGCATGGGATGCGTGGTGGATTTCGCTGCCGCTGGTGGTCGCAGAGACCTACAGCCTGGGCGAGTCCGCCCTGTATGCAGTCACCATGTGGAACGCTCGACGACGGCCACCTCCCCCGCCTGCCCTCCCGGGCAGGACAGTGGACGTTTTCATTACTACCTTCAACGAGCCCTTGGACCTGGTGCTCAAGACGGCCATCGCCGCCAGGGACATGGAGTATCCACACCAGACGTGGATTCTGGACGACGGCAACCGCGCCGAATTCGCCGTAGCAGCCGGGCAAATAGGTGTTGGCTATATCACCCGTGGACCGGAATGGGATGGCCGCAAGCGCTTCGCTAAAGCGGGCAACGTCAACAACGCCCTGTCCATGACCACGGGCGGGTTCGTGGCCATCCTGGACGCAGACCAGGTCCCCGAGTCACGCTTCCTGGACCGCGTCCTGGGCTATTTCGACGCTGACGAAGTGGCTTTTGTCCAGACTCCACAGCACTTTTGGAACGTCCCGGACGGGGATCCCCTGGGAAGCCAGGCGGAGCTGTTTTACGGCCCCATTCAGCAAGGCAAGGATGGCTGGGACGCGGCCTTCTTCTGTGGATCGAATGCTGTCCTGCGCCGGGAAGCCCTCATGGCACTGGGATTGACCCGCTACACGCGAACAGCAACAGAACAGACGTGGAGCTCCCTTCGCAAGGGCCGTGCAAGGCTGCAGGATCTTCTGGGTGAACTTGGCAGGCGACGCCCCGCTGCCATGCCCGTGGTCGAACATGCGCTCGAAGCGATAGCGCGCGCGGAGCGCCAGGTCCGCATGGGCGATGTCCTCGCGGAGATCACTTTCGAACTCCGCATAGCCTTCCATGCAGCTGCCTTGTCAGTTCCTGATGCCAGGGATGATGTGGTGCCCGAACTCGACGCCGTCCTGGAGTCGGTGGATGTGGCCCACACGGACCAAGCCCTGGCCATTCACCCCATGGATACCACCACCATTACCGAGGACATGGCGACAGCCATGCATCTTCACGCGATGGGCTGGGGCAGCGTTTACCACCACGAGGTCCTGGTCCACGGCCTGGCGCCCGAGGATGTTTCCACCATGCTCTCCCAGCGCCACCGCTGGGCAGCCGGAACAATGCAGGTGTTTTTCAGTGACAATCCGCTGTTCCTTCGTGGCCTCACGGTGGCCCAGCGCCTGATGTACCTGGGCACCATGACCAGCTACCTCAATGGCTTTGCTGCCCTGAGCTACATCGCCGCGCCGGTGGTTTTCCTGTGGGCCGGCACCTATCCGCTGACGGCCAGTCCGGTGGTGTTCTTCTGTTTGTTCCTTCCCTTCTTCGTTTCGTGCCAGGTACTGTTCCAAGTTGCGGGCAATGGCTCGAAAGGCTTGTGGCGCGGCCAACAATGGTCGTTCGCGCTCTTTCCCACGTGGATCGCCGCCACCTGTTCAGGAGCAGCAGCTGCTTCCTCGGCAAACACCTCACTTTTTCCGTCACGGCCAAAAGTAAACAGGCCACGGGACGCGGTTTCCAGCATGTGCGGCTGCAGGTGGCGGCAATGGCCGTACTGGTTGTTTCCGCAGTCATCGGCCTCGCGCGCGTATCCGCCGGGGAGGCTCCGCTCGTTCCTACCCTCATCACGTTGGCCTGGGTCGCTTTGGATCTGGCGCTGCTGAGCGTGGTGATCGGGGCTGCACGCTACCACGGACCAGGCGAGGATCTGGTGGACCCGGTTCCCATCCCGCTTGAGCTCAACGGGGTCCTCGAATCCGCACCAGACTCACGCCCAGCACATCACTGACAACAAAATCCAATAACGCCGTTCCACACCCCCAGCAAGGAGCGACCCCATGTCCACTCTTTCCCATGCCCCGAATTCCATACCCGCTTTATTGACCTCAACTGACCTGACCGTTGCGGGCCCCCTGGACGCCGCGCGTGTCCTGGCTATTCGCCGGCTCTCAGCAAAAGCCTCGGCCGACGGCCCGGTGGTGGTCCTGCTGGATGTTGCCGACGTGACATACGTGGGCGCGTCCGGAGTAGTTGGCCTGCTTGAAGTGCTGCATGTGCTCCGCGCCCGGGGCGGCGATTTACGGCTTTTCGGCACGTCCACCGTCCTGGACCAAACACTGCTCCAAGCCCATCTGGGGCACGTGGCCCGTATCTACGCCACGCGCCAGGAAGCGCTCGACGGCGGTACGAACCTGGCGGAGGCACGTCACCTCGCCCCACAGTCACGCTGGCGTAGGCTCTTCGCGCGTCCGCGCCGAACCCTTGGATGGGGATGACCGTGGCACCGGCACCTCCAACCTTTTCCGGCCACCCGAATCGAAAGCGGCGGCGGGCAAGCCTTCTCATCCCTTTGGTGGTGACGTCCCTCGCCGCCACGGGACTGGGTTTCGCGTCCAAGGAGGTGGTGCCGGTGGTCCAGGCACTCTCCCTCTGCAGGGCCGTGGACGCTTCCACCATCGTGCCCAAGGACGGCGTTCTGCTGGGCGTCAACCTGGACTGGAACTCCGAAACCCTGGCGGAACACCAGGCCAACCTCGGCCATGATCCTGCGGTGGTGGTCCAGTTCTCGGACATTCCCTACGACGACGAAACGTGGTCCCACACCACCAACGCCGTCACCCAGGTCCGTCCCACCGGCGGGGTCCTGCTCCTGACATTGGAACCACACGGAGGCTTGGCGACCATGAGCGACGAAGTGATCGCGACGTTGGCCAACGACTTACGGGACATCAACGATCAGGGCACTCCCGTCGTCGTGCGTTTTGCGCATGAGATGAACGGTTCCTGGTATTCGTGGGGCCAGCAGCCGCTGCGCTACGTGGAGGTCTTCCGAAAGGTCGCTGCGGCCGTGCATTCCCAGGCGCCGGGTACGTCCATGATGTGGGCGCCGAACTACGGCGGCGGCTACCCCTTTACCGGAGGCCAGTTTGCCGCGCGTCCAGGCACTCCGGACTTCGCGGCACTGGACACGGACCAGAACGGAGCGCTCACCATGGCCGATGACACGTACGCGCCCTATTACCCCGGGGATGACGCCGTGGACTGGGTGGGTGTGTCCCTTTATCACTGGGGCAATCAACGGCCTTGGGACAATAACGACATCTCCGAGCCGGGGAAATTCCTGGCCATGCTCACGGGCAACTACAACGGGACCGCCGGAGACGACAGCGCCGTCCCGGACTTCTACCAGGTCTACGGAATGGACCATCAGAAGCCGGTAGGGATCCCGGAGACGGCGGCGATCTTCACGCCGGCACGCGGCGGAGCGTCGGAGTTGGATGTCAAACGGGCTTGGTGGCGCCAGGTCTTCTCCGCCGAAACCCACCAACAGTTTCCGCAATTGAAAATGATCAACTGGTTCGAGTGGAAGAAGTACGAGATTGAAATAAACGACGACGTCGACTGGCGGAGCGCTGGAACGCCCGCCATCCGCGATGCCCTGACCCAGGACCTGCCGGACTGGCTGCGTTACGGGGAGGATTTGGGCGTGTGCCGCTAGGTGGCGCCGGTCAAGTCGCTGGGCTGATCAAGCCGCTGGGTTGGTCAAGCCGCTGGGCTGATCAAGCGGCCAGGCCTAGGCGGTGGGAGCTGCCTTCACTGCTTCCACAGGTTCCGCGTTCTCTGCAGGGGCTGTGCCCGCAGCTGCCGGTACCCGCTCCGGCACCATGAATTTGGGCAGCAACACTTGCACGATCGGGCCGATAGCCACGGCATACACAACGGTGCCCACCCCTACTGAGCCTCCCAACAGGAACCCCACGGCCAGGACCACCACTTCGATGCCGGTGCGCACCAACCTGACGGACCATCCTGTACGGCGGACCAGGCCCGTCATCAGGCCGTCGCGGGCACCGGGGCCAAGCCTGGCCCCGATGTAGCAGGCAGAGGCGATGCCGTTGAGTACCACGGCCCCTGCAAGCATGGCGATCTGGCCGCCAAGGTGGGTGACCTCAGGAATGAGCAACAGTCCCAGATCGGCGAAGAGTCCTACGAGCACCGCGTTGGCGATGGTTCCGATCCCTGGCATCTGCCGCAACGGAATCCAGAGGAGCAGGACCAGGAAGCTGACCGCGATGACCACCACTCCCATGCTGAAACCGGTCTTCTGGGACAGGCCTTGATGGAACACATCCCATGGATCCAAGCCCAGGCCCGCCCGGATGAAAATGGCCAAGGAGATGCCATACATCGCCAGGCCGATCAGGAGTTGTGTGATTCTTCGGGTCATCATGATGTCCATCCTCCAAGAGAACTGGCCTTGTAATCCATAGCCAGTTTGGAATACTGGTCTTATGTCCGGCTCACTGAACCCCACTGCCCTCCTCCGCCTCCTGGGCGCTTGGAACTCCGGCGTCCTGCCCGCCTACCGCGAGTTGGCCGACGTCGTGCGTTTATTGGTAATGGATGGGCGCATCCCGCTGGATGTCGCGCTTCCCAGTGAACGCGCACTGGCCCAGACACTTGGCGTCAGCCGCACCACGGTCACGGCGGCCTATGCGAGCCTGCGCGAGCAGGGGTTCCTCACCGCCGGGCAGGGCAGCCGCGGCCGGACGTGCATCCCGCATCGCTCAACGCCGGTCAGCGCGCCGGGGCTTGCGGTTCCGGACGGGCTGCTGGACCTCGCCTATGCATCGCTGCCCGCTGCGGGTGAAGTTGTGCACAGGGCATTCGCGGAAGCACTGACCGAACTCCCCGCGCTCTTGCCGGGTTTCGGGTATGACGCCGTCGGAGTACCCGCCCTGCGTGAAGCCATTGCGGAGAGGTACACAGCGGAGGGTGTGCCCACCACGGCGGGTCAGATCCTGGTCACCTCGGGCGCCCAGCACGCCCTGAACATCGTGCTGCGCACGCTTGCGGGAAAGCAGGACCGGGTCATGGTGGAACACCCCACCTACCCCAATGCCTTGGACGCCATCCGCGCTGCCGGCTGCAAGCCCCTTCCGGTCGCGCTACCGGTATTGGAATCGAGTACCTCGCCCGCATGGGACATCGATGCGATGGTCGCCACCATGAACCAGCAGCGACCAGCAATGGCCTACCTCGTGCCGGACTTCCACAACCCGACCGGACGCATCATGTCGGATCTGCAGCGGAGGCGACTTGTTCGGGCCGCAAATGCGTCCGGGACGGTGCTGGTGGTGGACGAGACGCTGCGCGGGTTGAACCTCGACGGCGTCCGCACCGCTCCGATGTCGTCCTTCAGTTCCGCGGTGGTGACCATTGGGTCGCTGAGCAAGTCCCATTGGGCAGGCCTCAGGACCGGGTGGATCCGGGCTGACGAAGCCATGATTACCCGTTTTGTTGCGACGAGGACAATCATGGATTTGGGCGGTCCTGTGGTGGAACAGTTGGCAGCGGCGCGCTTGGTGCGGGCCTACACCGAGCCCTTGGATGCCCGGCTGGAAGAACTCCGGCACAACAGGGACACGCTGATGGGGTTGCTCGCCGAACACTTGCCGTCGTGGGAGGTGGAGCGACCACGTGGCGGGCTTACTCTCTGGTGCCGGCTTCCTTCGCCGTGCAGCACTGCACTGACCGTCCTGGCGCCGGACTTCGGGCTCCGCCTGGCCGCCGGCCCCCGCTTCGGAGTGGGCGGGGCATTCGAGCACTACATGCGCATGCCCTTCACCTTGCCGCCTGCGCAATTGGAGTTTGCCGTCGGCGCGCTCCGCGCCGCCCAGGACAAGCTCGACGCCGCTCCGCACCTACGCCGGACCCTCAAGGCCGAGCGGCCCGCCGCCGTCGCGGTAGCCTAGGAGGTGGTCCGCACCACCGCCGGCCCGACCCAACTGAGTCGCATTTGATGCCGTTTTGAGGGGTTCAGAACGGCATGTGCTGCTACCGGGTTGGGTTTGCGGATCGCGCACCCATGCGCTGCTTCGCCGTGTTGCTGCCGGGCCCCACGGGGATATGCGAGGTTGCCTTGGCCAAGCCAAACTCCGGCATCCCGTTGTAAACCACTTCAATCCCCGAGGCCGGAACCTGGTACGTCTCGTGCCATACCCCAATGTCCCCGCTGCCTGCGATCTCCTTCATGAATTTCCGCCACGGGCCCAGATGCGGCGAATCCTTGTCGGCGGCGAAACGCCGCAAATGTTCCGGGCTCTCCCAATAGCTGAGCAGCATGGTGGTGCGCCCGAACCATTGCTCACTTCCCAGCAGCCCGGCCTGGGGATTAGCCGCGAGGTGCCGCATCATCACGGGCATGGCTGAGGCAACTTTCGCTACGCGGCCTATCTTCCACCACCTGTTGGCGCGCATCCCGATGAGGAAAACGGTCACGGTGTCGCGCCCGATGCCCGCCGTGTAGCGGCCGGGGAAAATCTCCTGTGCCATGTGTATCCGTCCTGACCACGAGTTTAGTAACGCTGTTATGAAACAATGTTATGAAACACTTGAAAGCATGGCAAGACCCATCGTTCATGATCAGCACGTCCAGCAGAAGCTCTTGGCGGTCACCGCAGAACTCGTGGACCGCGAAGGGCCGGCCCGCGTCACTCTCCGGGACGTTGCTGCCGCGGCCGAGACGTCCACTACCGCCATCTACTCGCTCTTCGGCGGGAAGGCGCAACTTTTGACGGCCGCCGTCGATGACGGTTTCCGTTCCTTCGGCGAGTCCCAAAAGGAAGCGTCCACGGGCGGGCTGCTGGCCCTTGGGCGAGCGTACCGGGCATGGGCGCTGGAGCATCCAGCGCTCTATCGGCTCATGTTCGGCGGCGCGCTGGCCGCGTACGTTGACTGCAGCCCGACGCCGGAGGTCGCCTCGGACTCCATGCTCCCCTTGGTGGAAGCGGTGATGGCCGCCCAGTCAGCCGGCGCATTGCGCAAGGACGATCCCACCATGGTGGCCATGGCCATTTGGGGGCAGGTCCATGGACTGGTCAGCCTGGAGTTGGCTCAAATGAACGACCCGGCCACCGACTGGTCGCAAATCTACGAGGCGGCCCTGGAATCCGTAGCCCGGGCCTGGGCCGCCTGACCGCAGTTTTAGGCGTACACCTTTTCCAGGAATGCACCCCAGGCCTTGGCCGTGAGCTCCGAATCCCCGGAACCGCTGAAGTCATGCACGGTCATGCCCACAGGAGCGCCGAAGGCATTCCGCCCGAAGAAGCGATAAAGGGCGTCGCCGGTGCGCAAGCCCAGGAAGTTCTCGTTGGAGAAATCCACCTCGCCACGAAGCCTCCCTACGCCGTCTACGTCCACATCCACGGCAGTTCCTGCCGCAATGCCATCCACGCCCAAGGCCTGCTTCAACTGTACGAACCCCGTGGAGATCTGCGAGGCGGCGGGGCTCTGGATATCCGTGAAGACCACCGGCTTGCCGTCGAAATACTGTAGGTACTGGCCCAATGTGTGCAGGTAGAACTCGGTGTGCTTGCTGGCGCCGTCGTACTGCTCGTCCCAGTTGTCGGCGAAAATGCCGCTGTGGACGTAGTGCAGCTTGGCGCGGCCACCCTCCAACGGCTGCAGCACATGCTCCAATTGGTTGAACCAGCCATCAGGGCCGTCCATCCGGGACACCAGGTGCGTGGGGAACTCTTCGGTGGTCTTCACATCGGGCCACTGGTCGGTGGGGAACATCCAGGCTGCGGTGTCAGCGGTGACCGCATTCCACACCCGCTCAGGCGTTCCGGGCAGTTCGGTGTCCGCCACGATTTCGAATTTCCGGTTGTCAGTCATTGCCTTGGTCCTTTTCTACTGTTTGATCTGTTGAGGTCTCTTGTTGTGGTGGCGCCTTGAGTGCGGGGTGAAGTACGACGACGAGCCGGTGCCTGCGTGCCCCGCCCGCCTCGGCGGAAGCACCGCCGTCGTGGTACTTGTCCACGAGCCGGGTGACTGCCACGCCAAGCTCTTCCGCGAACGCTGCGCGTTCGGAAGCGGAGCGGAAAGTGATCTCGCCGTCGATCGCGAAGCTGGCCAACTTCTTCTTGGCCACGGCAGCGCCGGCAATGAGTTTGCCCATCTCCTGCACAGTGCGGGAGGCCAGCGACAGCAACCAAAAGGCCGAGAACCGGTCAGAGAATCGTCGCGGGTCAGGCGCCACGGACGCCAACGCGACGGGCGAGATCAAGTAGGACGCCGCCGTCGCGCGCAGCACGCGCTCGGTGACATTGCCCTTGCGCCGCTCCTCCACCAACTCCACCAGCCCATGGCGTTCCAGGGCTTTGAGATGGTAATTGACCTTCTGCCTGGGCAACCCCACCTTCGCAGCCAGTTGCGTGGCGGACGCCGGCACCACAAGCTCCTGCAGAATGCGGGTGCGGATGGGGTCCAGCGAGGCTTCCGCCGCAGCGGGGTCCTCGATCACTTCGATGTCCAACATGCTTCCAGTATGCTTACCGACAACTTTTCTTGTCAAGAACTTTTTTGTGTTCGGTTGGTTCCTCCGTTGCGAGGCCCGCTTTGCGTGCTTCGTGCGCTAATTGGGGCGCAGGGCGGGCCCCGCAACGCAGCCACAGTAGAATTGTCCGGTGATGCAATCCCCCCTCCCCGTGCGCGACGGCGTGAACGCGACCCGCCTCCGCCTGCCGGACAAGGGCCCGTGGATCACCGCCATGGACTACATGATGCACCGCTGGGGACACATAGATCCCCAAGGAATTGAAGATCGGTTCGACGCCGGCGAGATCGTCGGCGAAGGCGGCGTGCCGCTGGACCGGAGCACCAAACTGGAGGACCACACCTTCATTTGGTACTACCGCACCCTCCCGCCCGAGACTCGGCTGCCCGTGGAGATCAACATCCTCCACCAGGACGAGCACATCCTCGTAGTAGACAAGCCGCATTTCCTCCCCACCACACCCGGCGGCACCTACATCCAGGAATCGGCTTTGGTCCGCCTCCGGAACCTCCTGGACCTCCCGGACCTCATCCCCATGCACCGCCTGGACCGTATGACCGCCGGCCTCCTGCTGCTCTCCACCAACCCCGAAACCCGGGGGAAGTACCAGGTCCTCTTCGAGAAGCGCCAGGTCCGGAAGGAATACGAGTGCGTGTCCGCCGCGACGCCCGCCGCGGGTTATCCCGCCGTCGAATTCCCTGCAGTGGTCCGCAACCGCATGACCAAGTCACGTAGCTACCTGCTTGCCGAAGTCATTGACGGCGAACCGAACGCTGAAACGCGCATTGAACAGACAAAAACGTTCGACGCCGGCACTCACCAGCGCGCGCTGTACCGGCTGGAGCCACACACCGGAAAAACGCACCAACTCCGCGTCCACATGGCATCGTTGGGCCTGGGCATCATCAACGACGCCTTCTACCCTGACCTGCTGGACAAGGCGCCGGACGACTACAACAAGCCGCTCCAACTGCTGGCCCGCGGCATCCGGTTTGTGGATCCCATCACCAAACAACCCGTGGAATACCGCAGCCAATTGGAGCTCAGCGAAGCCCGCGGCTAGCGAAGTACGGCGCTCGTTTGCCTGCGGTTCCCTATCCCGCCAGCCGTCAGTCCCCAGGCGTCAAGTGATCAAAGACCAGGTTCGTTTGGGTGTTCGCGATGGCCGGATCCGACGCCAGGTGCACCGCTATGAAGTCCCGGAGCTCCTTGGGCGTAGCGCAGGCCACGTGCATGAGGAAATCCTGGTCTCCGGCCAACAGGAAAACACTCTGGACGTTGGGCAATGCTCGCAACCTCTGACCGATGGCCAACATCTTGTTGCGCGCTTGGGAATTCACCCGTACTGAAATCAGCGCGTACACCAAGAGCCCCAAGGCCTCGAGGTCCACCGAGGCATGAAAACCCCGAATAATCCCCGCATCCCGAAGCGCCCGGACCCGGCCCAGGCAGGTGGAAGGGGCTATGCCCGCCTTCGAGGCAAGCACGTTATTGGGAATCCTGGCGTCCGCCATGAGCTCTTTGAGGATCAGCCGGTCCGTTTCATCGAGCCGAACCCGGTTCGGAACGATGCCCTGCGTACGGGCTATTGGTGAATCCGACACGAACAGTTCTCCAATATCTTTGTGATGCTTCGAAATCCTTGGTTACTACCTGAGCTGGATTCTATCTTGGAGCGATTTGCAGAATCGACGAGGAGGTCGCGATGGGCAGTTTCGAAAAGATCCAAGAACGTGAAGGTGGGCTCAAACGGCAGCTCACATCCCGGCAGATGACCATGATCGCGCTGGGCGGTGCAATCGGTACGGGACTGTTCCTGGGGAGCAAGTTCGCCATCGGCCTCGCAGGCCCCAGCGTCATTATCAGCTACGCCATTGGAGGCCTGATCGCCCTGTTGCTGATGGGCAGTCTGTCCGAGATGACAGTGGCACACCCGACGTCGGGCTCCTTCGGTGCTTTTGCGGAACACTACGTGAGCCCGCTGGCCGGCTTCCTGGTGAAGTACATGTATTGGTCCTGCATAGTGCTGGCGGTGGGAACTGAAGTGACCGCTGTGGGCGAATACATGAAGCTCTGGTTCCCTGACGTGCCGTCACTGCTGTGGGTGATCTTCTTCTCCGCGGTCCTGATCGGGGTCAACACCATGAACGTCAAGGTGTTCGGAACCCTGGAGTACTGGTTCTCCAGCATCAAGGTCTTCGCGATCATCGCTTTCATTGTGCTCGGTGCGTACATCGTGTTCGGCGCCCGCACCGAGGGCACCGGCTTCCAGAACTACACCGCCGAGGGCGGCTTCTTCCCCAACGGCTTGTCCGGCACGTGGTTCGCCGTGATCGTGTCCATCTTCAGCTACCTCAGCATAGAAATGATCGCTATCGCGGCGGGCGAAGCCAAGGACCCCGCAACAGCTGTGAAGAAGGCTTTCCGCACCACCATCGCCCGGTTGCTTTTGTTCTACATCGTCACTCTGGCGCTCATCCTTGCGATTGCACCGGTCAGCCAAATCCTCGCCGGTGGCAGCCCTTTCGTCACAGTGATGCAGAACCTCGGCGTTCCTTTCGCGGACAGCCTGCTGACCTTCGTGGTGATCATCGCCGCGCTCTCGGCCATGAACAGCCAGCTGTACATCTCCACCCGCATGATCTTCAGCCTTTCCCGCAGCGGCGACGCACCCGCCGTGTTCGGCAAGCTGCGCACCAACGGTGCACCGGTCAATGCCCTGATCCTCTCCACCACCGGAATCGCCATCGCCACAGTGGTCTACGCGATGTTCCCCGAAACCGCCTTCACCTTGATGATGGCCATCTCCATGTTCGGGGCCATGTTCACCTGGTTCATGATCTTCGTGACCCACTGGTTCTTCCGCCGCAGCATCAAACGCAGCGGCACGGAACTGTCCTACAAGACCCGGTTCTACCCCGTGGGCACCATCCTTGGGGCCGTACTCATGCTCGCCATTGCCATCAGCACGCTGGGTACCTCGGCGTTCAATATGACCCTGGTCTTCGGCCTGCCGTCGTTGGCGCTTGTCACGGTCCTGTTCCATGTGGTCAAGCGCCGCAAACGTCACTCCGATGCCGGCACGTCGTCGGGTCAGGGTGAGGAATCAAACACCGTCCGGAAGACCGCCGTCGTGCCTTCCGAAAACAGCACGAACTCCGCTCTCTCAAGTCGGCTCTCCGCAGCGCCGCTGACTGACGACGACGAAAACGACCTCACGGCCTCGAACGCTACCTCCGCAACCTGACGGGCGTCCCATCCGTAGATTCCGGCGCTGATGGCGGGGAAGGCGATGGACCTGGCACCGAGTCCGGCCGCGGCCCCCAGGCTCTCGCGGAAGCACGAGGCCAGCAGCGCCGGATCCGTTTGCCCCGCATGCCGGTTGGGACCGACGGTATGGACCACCCAGCGGGCGGGAAGCCGGAACGCGGGGGTTGCGACGGCGGCCCCCACCGGCAGCCCGTCCGGCAACTCCGTTCGCCTCAGCTCGCGGCAGGCGGCAAGGAGCTCCGGACCGGCTGCCCGGTGGATGGCACCGTCAACTCCCCCGCCGCCGAGCAATGACGAGTTGGCGGCGTTGACGATCACATCCACATCACGGGTGGTGATGTCACCCTGCAAAATGTCGATTCGCATGGCGCCAGTCTTGCGCCGGAGCGGGGGGAGCGGCAAGTGCGGTACCTTGTGCCCATGGATATCACCGCCCCGGAGTCATGGGGATCCGCAATTTACCTGTGGATCGTCCCCATTGTGCTGGGCGACGCCATCTTCCCGCCCATCCCCTCCGAAATGGTGGTGATCACCGGTGGGGCACTGGCTGCGGACGGCCACGCGAACTTCTGGCTGATTCTGTTGCTCGCCGCCTTTGCCTCCTGGCTCGGCGACATGGCGGTCTTTATCCTCTTCAAACGGCGCATCAGCCACGTCCTGGACCGGTGGGCGTGGGGCCGCCGGGTTCACCGCGGGATCCATGAGGCGATCGCCAAAGCCGGCAGATCCTCAACGTACGGCGCCATCATCGGGGCCCGGTTCATCCCGGGCGGTCGGCTCGCCACGTCATCCGCGGCCGGCATCGCCAACGTCTCGGTCCGCGGCTTCAGCCTGTGCGCCGGCTTGGGAGCAGTTCTCTGGGCGGTCTGGCAAGTCGGCCTCGGCTATTTCACCGGTTCCACCACCAAGCTTCCCTTTTGGGCCAGCTCGCTGATCGGGGTGGGCGTCGGCCTGGTGATCGGTGTGGTGGTGGGGCTGATCGTGACGCGACGCCGTGGCAGCCGCTCACCTGTGGATGAACCGTTCGACGCCGATACACCCGGCGACGGCCCACAACCGGAGTAGCGCCGGCGGCGTGGCTAGACCGGCGACGTGGCGCCGGCGGCGTGGCTAGACCGGCGACCAGCGTCCGCGGCTGCGGCGCAGCACGTACAGGCTACCCGTAATGGCCACGCGTTCGACGGCGTCACGCATCATGGCTGCCGAGGTCCGGGCTTCGTCGTTCTCGCCTGAATAATCACGGTCGCCCACGGTGAAACGGAGGCTGATCTGCGGGACACCGCCAACGATGTCCAGCTGGTTCGACTCGACGTGGTGGCGGGTTTCCAAGGCCTCAACAGCTGCGGCCATCACGGATTCGGGCGCATTTCCCGGTTTGAGGCCAGTGATCTTCAACTTGGTTTGGAACGACGGCATCCCACCACCCTAACCCTCGTTACCTTTTTCGTAGCCCGTTTCCTGGTGCAGGATATGGGTGTGCTGGCCTGCTGATCCCGGCATGATTGCGACCCTCTGTTGATTCGATGATCTTGAGAGTGTTGTCACCGGGGTTGGTAGGTGCCGGGAGATCGCTAATAGGGGCAGGACAGTTCGGGAACGTCGTGCGTAACGTGGGTGCCGGGTCCTGACACCGCTGGCGGGCCAGTGCGGTAGTTGACTACGACTGGAGGTGCCAGATGATCACGAACCACGACGCTGTTGAAGTGTTTATTGGTTTGGATGTTGGTAAGGGCGTCCATCATGCCGTTGCTGTGGACCGGGCAGGCAGGAAATTGCTGGACCGGGCGCTGCCCAACGATGAAGCCAAAATCCGGGAAATCATGGCCGAGCTGGAGGACAACGGCCGGATCCTGTTTGTTGTTGACCAGCCCGCGACCATCGGTGCGCTTCCCGTTGCGGTGGCCCAGGCCGCCGGGGTGCTGGTCGGCTACCTGCCGGGCCTGGCGATGCGCCGGATCGCGGATCTTCACCCCGGAGAGGCGAAAACCGATGCCCGGGATGCGTTCATCATCGCCGAGGCCGCCAGGACCATGCCGCATGCCCTGCGCTCGGTTCAGTTGGTCGATGAGCAGCTCGCTGAGCTGAGCATGCTGTGTGGGTTCGACGATGACCTGGCCAAGCAGGCCACGGCGACTTCGAACCGGATCCGCGGGCTGCTCACGCAGATCCACCCAGCTTTGGAAAGGGTGCTCGGACCCTACATGGACCACCCGGCGGTGGCTGGATCTGCTGCGGACCTGGCCTACCCCTGAGGCTCTCCGTCATGCGGGCCGGCGTCGGATCGGGAACCGGCTGACCAAACTCGCTCCGCGCATGGGTGAACGTCTTGCCGATGAAATCATCGAGGCCTTGGGCCGGCAAACCGTCACTGTCGTTGGAACGAACGCCGCAACCATCGTGCTGCCCCAGCTCGCGGCCATGCTCGCCGGGCTCCACGAAAGCCGCGCCACGGTCCTGACCCAGGTCGAGACTCTTGTGGAGGCCCACCCTCTTCACCCGGTCCTGATGTCTCTGCCGGCCGTGGGCATCAGGACCGCTGCACGAATCCTCACCGAAGTCGCCGGGAAAGACTTCCCCACCGCAGGGCACCTGGCCTCTTACGCGGGGCTGGCCCCTGTTACCTGGCGATCCGGGTCTTCCATCCGTGGCGATCATTCCTCCAGGAAAGGCAACAAAGTCCTCAAACGAACCCTGTTCCTCTCCGCTTTCGCCGCGCTCAAAGACCCGCCCTCCCGGGCCTACTATGACCGCAAACGAGCCGAAGGAAAACGCCACAACCAGGCACTCATCGCCCTGGCACGACGACGCTGCGACACCCTCTACGCCATGCTCCGCGACGGCACCCTCTACCAACCCCCAACACCCGCAACCGCTTGACGAAAAACATAGGGGCACTCCCACATCCCACGCCCTTGGGCAGAACCCTCTCCCACATCCTGAACTGCTCCCCTGAAGTTGGACTGAGAATTTCAGTTCCGATTTGAGGGGAGCAGTTTTTATGTGTTCGCGTAGTTCTTTGTCTGTGGTGCAGCGGGTCTCGGCTGTAGCGTGTTTTGAAAGGGGTCTGGGGTATCGGGCGGCGGCCCGGTACTTGGATGCGCCGCCTGTGCCGGTCAGGGGACTGTATGGGTTATGGAGGATTCATGGGCGAGGAGTGTTGGTGACCAAGGCGCCGAAGTCATACTCTTTCGAGGTCAAGCTGGCGCTGGTGCAGCGGTTCCTGGCGGGCGAAACCGGGCCGGACTTGGCTGTTGAAGCCGGTCTGTCTTCACGTCAACTGCTGCAGAAGTGGGTCAGGGCGTATCGCTTAGAGGGTGAGGATGGGTTGCGGCCAAAACGCAACGGCACGCCAGCGAAGCCGAAGGTCGCACCTTCTCGGGAACCCGGGGCCGTGCCCTCGCGGAAGCCTGGTGCCGTGCCGTCCGTGAAGTCCGGGGCAGCGCCGCGGTCTGCGGAGGTTTCGGAGCTTGAGCAACTGCGTCGGGAGAACGAACTGTTGCGGGCTGAGGTGGCCTACTTGGGAAAATTGCGGGCCTTGAGGGCTCAGGAACGACGGTGAAGGTTCAAGCCCTCGTTGCTCTCAAGGCTGATTACCCGCTCCCGGTTCTGCTGCGGGTCGCGGGGCTGGCCCGCTCGACGTTCTTCTACCATCAGGCCCGGCTCCTGTCCCCGGACCCGAAGGAAGCTCTCAAGAGCGCCATCACAACGATCTTCACGACCAACCACGGCCGTTACGGACATCGCCGCATCCACACCGAGCTGGTGAAGCACGGCTGGACGGTGGCGAAGAAGACCGTGCTGAAACTGATGCGCGCCCTGGCCCTGCGCTGCAAGGTTCGGCAGCGGAAACGCTATAACTCCTACCAAGGCGAACAGGGCGTGATTGCACCGAATCTGCTGAACCGGGAATTCGACGCCGATGCTCCGAACCAGAAGTGGGTCACCGACGTCACCGAGTTCCGCGTCGGGGACCGTAAGCTCTACCTTTCACCCGTCATGGACCTGTTCGACCGGCAAATCATCTCCTATTCCATCGGTAACTCACCGAACCTGGAACTGGCCAACACCTCACTGCGCGATGCCATTGGGTGTCTTGAACCGGGACAAAAACCGTTGGTGCACTCGGACCAAGGTTTCCAATACCAGCACGTGTTCTGGCGGCAACTGCTCACCGAAGCCGGCGCCACCCAGTCAATGTCCCGCAAGGGCAACTGCTACGACAACGCGGTCATGGAGAACTTCTTCGGACATCTAAAGGAAGAACTCTTCCACCACGTCCGGTTTCTCAGCACCGACGCCCTGGCAACAGCACTGCACGAGTACATCCGCTGGTACAACAACGAAAGGATCTCCACCAAACTCGAAGGCCAGAGCCCGGTCCAATACCGGGCCCAGACCCTCGCAGCCTAAAATCCCAATAGCCAGTCCAACAATCGGGGACCAGTTCATCCCACGCCCTTGGGCAGAACCCTCTCCCACCAGCTGGGAGAGGGATCCGTAAAACCCCGAGGGATGTGGGAGAGCGTCGGCTAGCCGGTGTTGCGAAGGCCGGCGGCTACGCCGTTGACCGTGATGAGCATGGCCCGCTGGAGCCGCTCGTCGATCTCGGCTCCGGACACGGACTCTTCGCGCACGCGGCGGAGCAGTTCCACCTGAAGGTAGCTGATGGGATCGAGGTACTGGTCTCGAATTTCCAGCGACCGCTTGAGCGTAGGCTGCGCATCGAGGAGTTCGATCTCGCCGGTCAGGCGCTCGATTTCGGCCACGGTGAGCTCGTACTCGTCACGGATCATGTGGAACAGGCGGTGCAGTTCCTCCGGGACCAGGGAGGATACGTAATGTCCCGCAATTTCCATGTCGGTTTTCGCCAGCGTCATCTCCACATTGGAGATCACAGAACGGAAGAAGTGCCAGCGATCCATCATTTCAATGAGCTGATCAGTGTTGCCGGCTTCGCGGGCAGCCTTCAAGCCCGAGCCCACACCGAACCAGCCCGGAACGATCTGCCGGGACTGCGTCCAACCGAAAACCCAGGGAATGGCCCTGAGACCTCCGAGGCCGGCACCGGAGTCCGGGCGCTTGGACGGACGCGATCCAATGTTCAATGAACCCAGCTGTTCCACCGGTGTGGAGGCTAGGAAGTATGCCGGCAGATCGGGATCGTCGATCAGGCTGCGGTAGCGGTCGAATGCTGCGTCGGAGATGGTTTCCATGACATTCGCGAAGCGCTCGCGCTCGTCCTCGGACGTACGCGGAGTCCGGTGCAAGGCCGAGCCCTGCATGACAGCGGCCAAGGACAACTCAAGGTTTTCGCGCGCCAGCTCGGGCAGGGAATACTTGTCCGAAATGACCTCACCCTGCTCGGTGAACTTGATCTCACCTTCGAGCACACCATTCGGCTGTGCCATGATGGCGTCGTAAGTGGGTCCGCCACCGCGGCCCACGGAACCACCACGGCCATGGAACAAGCGGACACGCACGCCGTGCTTTGCTGCGACGTCACGCAACTTCCGCTGGGTCTTATGGATTTCCCACTGGCTGGTCATCACGCCGGATTCCTTGTTGGAATCGGAGTAGCCCAGCATGACTTCCTGGATGTCTCCGCGGAGTCGGACGAGTTCCCGGTACGACGGATCGGACAACAACTGGTCCACGATCTCAGCAGATGCGCGCAGTTCTTCCACCGTTTCCAGCAGCGGAGCAAATCCGATCTTGGCGTGCGGCTTCGAGCCGAAGAGGTCAATCAGACCTGCCTCGCGGGCCAGGACCGCTGCGGCCAGGACATCATCGGCCCCACGGGTCATGGAGATGATGTAGGTCTCCACGACGTCCGGCCCGTAAGTGTGCAGGGCTTGCCGGATGCTACGGAAGACGTCATACGTGCCGTCAGCGGTACCCTCGAGTTTGATGGGGTGGCCGGAAAGTGGTCGACGGGACGCGAGTTCTGCGCCAAGGAATGTGAAGCGCTCCTCACGATTGAGGTCGCCGTAGGGCTTCTCCGTACCAAGCCGATCCACAAGCTGGCCCACGGCATCATGGTGGTAGTCGGCGTGTTCGCGAATGTCCAGCGTTGCCAGATGCAAACCGAAAGCTGCAATGGCCCGGCGAACACGGGCCAGGGCCCCGTCCGCCACGAGCGCGGCCGAATGGTTGCGGAGGGAATCCTCCAGCAGCCCGAACTCCGCCAACAACTCCGACGTAGTGGAGTAGTCGCGGCCGGGCTCGTGATAAGTAGAGGCAGAAACACGGCGGCCGGTATTTATGAGCTTGGCCTTGATGCACGTCAGCTTGAGCCTGTACGGCTCTTGCGCATTCAGTTCAAGGATGCGCTTGTCCAGTCCCGGGAGGTTCTTCAGGTCCTGGTCGATCGAGTCCAACAGCACCTGGTCCGCCCCAAAAAGTGCCGTGGAGTTGGAAAGCACCGAGATCAGTTCGTCGATCAAGGCAATGCTGATACGGACGGCATTTTGGTTCTGCAACTGCAGGATTTCCCGCGTGACGGCGGCGGTGACGTTGGGGTTGCCGTCACGGTCACCACCAATCCACGAACCAAAGCGCAGGGGTGCCGCGGCGGCCGGCAGGCTGACGCCGTGCTCTGCCAGGAGCTCCGATAGGTCCGTCAGCATTTCCGGCATGGCGTCGGTCAGGATGCTGTTCAAGTAATAGATGGCGTTTCGCGCCTCATCTACCGGCGTGGGTCGAACCTGCCGCAGCTCATCCGTCTGCCACATTTGGTCGATGATCTCGGCAAGCTGCCGGTCCTGCCGACGACGCGAGGAGGTGCCTTCCGCCGTCGGCTCGGCGAGGACGTCGGAGAGTTTACGGACCTTGTCCAGCACGGAACGGCGTGAGGCCTCGGTGGGGTGGGCCGTGAAAATGGGGCGCACGTCGAGTTCGTTGATCACGTCCTGCAGAACCTGAGGACCTGCCTGGCCAGCAATCTCGGATACAGCCTTCGCCAGCCAGCCGTCCTTCTCCTGCCGGGTGCGGAGCCCACGGACGCGATGAACCTGTTCTGCTGCATTGGTGAGATGGAAGTAAAAGGCGAAGGCCCGCACCAGATCCGTCGCCTGGTCCAGCGGCAGGGAGGCGAGCAATTCGCGGACTTGGGCAACGACGTCGTGCGCGCTCCAAGGCCCGGTGGCATCTGCACCGCCGCGTGCAGCTTCCTTGGATTCCTTGGTCAGCAGGCGGACCTGCTCCACGAGGTCAAGGAGCTCCGGACCGTGCTGACGTACCAGCGACTCGCCCAGGAGGGTGGAAACGCGGCGCACGTCGGCGCGCAGTTCGGCAGCGAGATCGGTATCTTGCGGGGCAGTGTGAACCATGGATGCATACCTTCGGGTCTGGTTTTGGCCCGTACACTGCGCTGGATACTGTGAGCCGGATTACTAATGTTTCCTACGGGA
Organism: Arthrobacter sp. R3-55; assembly: GCF_054161505.1. NCBI lineage: Bacteria > Bacillati > Actinomycetota > Actinomycetes > Micrococcales > Micrococcaceae > Arthrobacter > Arthrobacter sp. R3-55. Next base: position 3,984,575 of record NZ_CP096423.1, read on the forward strand.
TCTTACCCGCACCGAACTGGACCCATGGAATGTGTCTCAAATTTTGGCATCACGCGGTGGGAGCGGCCTCGTGGGCAGGACCACTTTCCCGCTCATGATCTCCTCATGTAAGGGGCCGGGCCCAGCCGAGGGCATTTCGTGGCGACGCTGGCGCATCTCTTCAAGGGCAGCGGCCGCCTCAATCCGGGTGGGCGCACCGGTTGCGGGTTCAATCATGGACAGGACGCTCCCCAGGGTGCCGGTCGCCCCTTTCGCGGAAACACCCCGCTGGACCAGCCGTGTGCCTGCCCAAATAGAGCAAAGAATCAGAGCAGTACTGACCGCAATTGCAACCGCTGCGTCCATCCCCATGCGGTCAGCGTACTCCTCAGGGAATCCGCCCAACAGTGCGCGCCTAACCGGACCACGCCTTCCTCAGCTCTTCCCAGTGCTGGTCCTCCATAAGGCTGGCAGGCGTCACTGACACTGAGGACGCACCGCCGAGCGCCGCATTGCGTAATGCGGCCCCGAATTCTCCAGCCGAAATCCGACCATCTTCGGACCAAAGCCCCACCGACAAGGACATGCGGGAGCCGGCACGGCGCTTCATGGACTCAGCCAGTTCCCTGGTCTTCGGGGATCGTTCGCTGTTGAGCCCCACGTACTCCCACACGTGAAGCCGGTCCACCTGCGTCAGCAGGAGATCGTAGTCATGCCCGCTGTCCGCGCGGTCTCCGGACGGCGAATCGCGCGGTGACCGCACGTCCATATCCAGATTGGCGCCATAGGGTTCGACGGCGGCACCCACCTTGCGCACGATGTCCGCCATGGCTGCACTGCGCCATGTGTGGATGCGCGGGTCTGAAACATTGATGGACCCATCGCTGCTTCGGGGCCAGTCCGTGGAACCGGTGGTGACTTTGAAATCTTCGAGATCGTCGCTGCCGAAAGTGAAGTCGTCGAACATGAGTTCCGTGAGGTTCACTGCCGAGGGCTTGTACTTCCGAGCGACTGCAGCTGCGAGGGAAGCCAGGCGCTTACCGGCCTTGCCATGCCTCAAGGCCCACACACTTGCAAAGGAACCGGACTCCGCCCCTTCAACGCTTCGCCCGGCAAGGGACGGATCTTCCTTCAGCGCACGGTCCAGCAGGACATCGATGGTCAGGACCACCTCACGCTTGCTTCCATCGTCCGTAGTCTCCAGTGCCGTGATGGCCTCCGCTACGAAGTCCCGGCCTGATCGGGACACTTGGCTGGACTCCATTCCAGGTTGGTCCGGCCATGGGAAAGCTGTCCAATCAGTACGTCCCACAGAGAGCGACACGGCCGTGGCGTCCACGGAATTGAGGCGGTCCGAGAGCCCGGCCAAATACCCGTGCTCGGTGTTGACTACGTCTTCAAAGCCTAGATTCACCATCCGGTCTGCGGGCACAGGAGGCGTTTCGCCCGCACACCCCGCCATCACCAGCGTCGAAGCCAGAAGGACCCCGGTGAACCCGAAAGCGGTCATGTGTTTCAAATGCTCACCTCTTTCCGGACTGTGGCCTCGGCAGCGATCACGCTGATGACGCCAGTCCGCTGCAACTTGTTCCACTTGGCCGGGCTACCCCTGATTTCCTTGACGATTGCGGTGGCGAGAGCCAGCCCAACAAAGACCGAATAGAAGGGCCACAATGGCACCGTCCACAGAAACCGAAGATCCCGCCAGGAGCGGTTCAAGCCAATGGAGAAACACACCAGAGACAGGGACACAAAGAGGCCCAACCAGCCAAGAATTGCGAACACCTCGCCTGGTACCGGACCTGCACCGGCTATGTAGAGGAACGGCAGGACCGCCAGAATTGCCAGTTGCAGCACGGGGATCACCACCATGGTGATGGCGTTGAATATCAGGAACATGCCAAACATCCCATAACGACGCCGACCCAGCATTCCGGCGTGCATTCGAAGTGTTTGCAACAACCCGCGGGACCACCGAACGCGCTGGCGCCATAGTCCGCCCATGGTGGACGGCGACTCAGCGTAGACCAATGCACTGGGCTGGAAATGAACCCGGTAGCCGGCCTTGTAGACCCTCCACGTCAATTCAAGATCCTCGCCCAGGGTGTCCTCGTGGAATCCGCCCAACTGCCTCACAAGATCGCTTCGGAAGGCGCCGATATTTCCCGAAACGATGGGCAGGCAGTGCAACAGGGAAAGGGCCCTGCGGACCAAGCCAGTGCCAACGTGGCTCAGGACGGCGAGCATCATGGTTTGGACACGGTTCAGATTGACGGGCCGGTCATCGCCGCAGACCGCCCCCACCTTGGGATGATCGAAACCTTCCAGCATGTTCATGAGGGTGTCCGGAGCAAAGATCCCATCGGCGTCAACAAACATCAGGATGTCCCCCTGTGCTGCGGCGATTCCGCAGTTGAGGGCGGCGCCCTTCCCCGCATTCGCCTGCGACATGAACCGCACCCTGTCGTACTGCCGGGCAAGGCCCGCCATGATGTCCGCGGTGGAATCAGTGGAACCGTCGTCCACCAGAATGACCTCGAGCCGCAAATATCGGCTCGCCAGGATCGACTCGACGCACTTGGTGATGACCACGGCTTCGTTGTAGCCAGGGACAATCACGGACACCAAAGGCCGCTGGCTCATTACGGAGTAGCGATGTTTGGGAGGTTTGGAACGATGTAACCAATTGAAATACAAGGCAAGTGGAACATAGGCGATCTTGATCATTCCGAAGCTCAGAATCACCAGGCCGCCGCACTGGACGAACACCAAAGCAGCGTCACGCCACGTCACACGGCCCGTCCCGTCAGTGGCCCAAGGGCGTAACTCCGCAGGACGGTCTCCAGGAGTTGGGGGGCATAGGCGCTGTTGGCGCCAAACCTGGCGTTCACCTCAAGGACTACAGGCGTTCCGTCCCACCTGCGACGAACGTCAACGTCTATGGGTCCCGTCAAGCCGAGTGCTGCAGAGGCTGCTTCCGCCGTCCGGGCAACGTCGGGAGCCTCCGCCGTATCCACCCTCCTGATAGAGAGGGCATTGCCGATGCGACCTTGCTTTAGCTCCGTTTTCTCCAGCACCACCACCAAATCCTCCTGCTCTGGCTCGTGCCAGGACCGAAAGACCACGGGCGCATACTCAGTTCCGGGCGCAAAGCGCTGCACGATCCAGGAATCGTCCAATGCCGACCATACCCGCGCGGCATTTCTTCCACCGTCGGCAGCTCTCTCCAGGACCTGAACACCACGCCCACCACGTGAAACCCGGGGTTTGACCACCAGTGATCCGCCAAGACGGGCCATTGCCTCGTTGATGGAGCTGAAATCCCCCGGCAAGGCGAAATCCGGAACAGCTACATTGGCGTTGGCAAGGCACCTCATGGTGAGGTACTTGTCATTTGCGATCCGAACCGGTGCCGGGTCCCCAATCAGAATCTCGGCTCCCGGAGCGAAATCCTCCCTGGCTTCGGCCATCAGCATCAGTTCGTCACTAACGGTAGGCACCACCAGGCCTATGCCGTGGGCGGCCACGAGCCCCCGGAGTTCCCATAGATAGCCGGGCGCGCTTGCGGGAGACACCACAACCACAGCGTCCGCCGCTGAAGCGTGAACCTGCTTCATATCGACGCCCAGAACCCAGTGTCCTTGGTCCATCAATTGACGAGCCAAAGAAAGTCCGGCAGGCCCGCCTACACCTGTGACCAATACCCGCAGCATCAGAACTCTCCTACGGCAGAGCCGAGCAACCGAACCGGTTCAAAACCTTCGGCGTAAGTGGTCTTGACCTGTGAGCCCCGGAAGGCCGCGAGACTGCGGACCCTTTCAGCGCTCATGTACGGTTTGCCCCTTTGATTCCGGTGCATGCCAACGGCATGTATTTTCACGTCGACATATCCGGCGATGTCCACAAAGACGCTGGGATCAAACTGCCGGGTGGACGATGGACTCTCAAAGCACAGGATGGACGAGTGGCGTCGAGCCGCCCGCATGGTGGCACTATGGACCGCTTGGTGGTCCTGGTGGTAGTCATTGCGGGAATGCGTGATCACAACGTCAGGACGGAAGTCCTCAATGGCTTCCTCGATTGCTTTCACCATCTCCTGGCCATGCTCGGACAAGTTGGTGTCCTGGAAATGATGGACCTGCACAGCGGTGGCTCCCATGAAGTCAGAGCCTGCAGCAGCCTCCGTCACCCGGATCCGGCTGTTTCCGCCCTTGCTCCCGGTACTCATGACCATGGTCCTGACGTCATGGCCGGCGTCGGACAACTTCGCAAGAGTGGCACCACAAGCCAGTTCCAAATCATCAGGATGCGCGCCGATGGCAAGTACCCTTCGTGGCTGGGAGGCCATCTTGGAGCGGATCCGGAACGCCGGAGCGACGAGGCACGCAACGATCAGTGCTGCGCCTGCAAGCACAACGACAGTGTTCAACCACGGCGGATGGGGCCCTCCGACAGCACACCCCGCCAAGGCCAGCAGCAGCAAAGTTCCCAAGGCCGCCAGCGTCAAGCGGAGCCGATGCGGGGAACTGAACTTCCGCACGAACCAGTCCCGACCAGTTGGAACCACAGCCCAAACTGCCACCAGAACCGCCAACAAACCGGCAACGGCGCACAGCGTTGCTTCCATAATGCCCCCATAGTGCGTAGCGAATGAGCACGGTTCCCATCTCCGGAGACCGCTGTAGAAGTAGTGAGCAGGGAGGAAAGTTCGTGACGCCACCTCACCAATCCGATGAGTAGCGGTACTCAAACTCGCCCGGGGACATACCGCTCCCCCTCAGCGAGTACTTCAAAACGCCATCGGTCTGTCGTCTGGATTGCACGGTCACATGAAAGTGCAAATCGCGACGCTGGACCGAATCCGTAATGCAGGTGACCTCGGTGCCACCGGCCAGGGAACACGACCATCCATCCGGTGCCTTGATGGAACTCTCCACGATCCGCGAATCCCTGCTCACTGCAAACACCGCTGTTCCTGCGCCCAAGGGCCGGGTTCCTGAGGCACTGAAATCGATTTCCATTTCGGTGCCACGGAAGTAGCTTCTATCAGTTCGCCTGGCGGTGCCGATGACCTGCACCGGCGCCGAAACCGAGGGAACCGCCGAAGGCGTTGCAGTAGTTGTTCCGGGAGCGGATGTGGGAACTGGATCCGGCTCGGGAACCGTCGGCGCCACTGGCTCTGTTGAGGGCTCCTTTGTAGGCTCCGTTGACGGCTCCGGTAGTGGTATCGAAGGGACAGTTTCCACAGGCTCAGGCTGAACCGGAGGAGACGGGTCAGGGTCCGGAGTGCTGCTGAGGGACGGTGACGGCGTCACCGGCACTGGAGTTTTTCCCATCAGCGGCGCCCCGGTTTCAACGGCACGCTCTTCCATATAGGCGTCAGGGGTCAGGTGATCCACTATTCCCGCTGCTCCCAGGGCCAGTCCCACGCTGGCTGCGGCAATGACAGCCATCACGGCAGGTTTAGCAAGGGCAGGAACGGCCATCACCGCCTTCGCCGGCGCCATCCCGCCGAGGATGCCAAGTCCGCCGCCTTTGACCGCCCACGCGGCCACTGGAATGCCAGTCACCAGCGGAAGAAGCACCGCCCTCATGCTGGTCTCGACGTCCTTCAGCTCCGCAAGGGCTGCCGTGCACTTGGAGCAGCCATTCAGATGCTCGCGAACTTTGCGCTCCGTAGTACTGGAGAGCCCACCCCGGAGGTAGCTGCCCAGTTTTGTCACAAAAGTGGCACATCCATCATCAGGCTGTTCGGCGATATGGAACTGAAGGTAGTGCCGCCTCAGGCCCTCGCGCGCGCGCAGCGCGAGCGCCGAAACGGCATTGGCAGAAAGACCAAGAATCGGAGCGGCGGCCGCAGGCTTCATTCGCTCAACGTCCAGGTACCACAGCACGGCCTGCCAGCGCTCCGGCAGGGCGCGGAAGGCTTTGGCCACGGTCTCTGATTCGAAGGCGCTGACTGCAGAATCGGAGTTTGCCAATGTCTGGTCCAGGACAGATTCCTCGCTGCTTGGCAGGACCTTGCTGGCTTTTCGGTTGCGCTGGTGGGACAGCCGGGTGACGGTGGACAGCAAATACGCCCGGAAAAAAGTATCCGGCCCTTTGCCTGCCACCAAGCTTTGCAGCACGGACTGAAACGCCTCAGCAACCACGTCCTCGGCATCGCTCGGATTGTCCACGTTGCGCTTGGCTACAGTGGAGGCGATGGAAAAATGGCGCTCGTAGAGTCCATCGAAAGCGGACATCTCACCGGCACGGACCAGCCCAATAAGGTGTCCATCGCTATCTACATCGACGTCCACTTGTGACCTTCGTGCCATCTAAGGCGCCCCCAAACCGTAAGTAATCGTGCCCATATATATTCAGTGGGGGTAGGCAGCAAGACGTGACGCCATTTATACACTGTCTTTAGCAACGATTTTTGTGGTTCGCTTCGTCACGAAACGGCATTTCTGCACACTCTTCGGATATGACATCGTTCCGGACAAAATCATTCGCAGAATGCACGTTCTCCCGGCACCTTTTGCTGCGTAGATGGCAGACCACCAGTTACCAAACAGGTTGGCGTTTCCACGCGGACTGGTTCCTGCCCGAGGTCCGGACAGTTGTTACCTCCCTTGCAGCCAGCGCCACCGTCCCCGCACCGGCAGCCAAATCTCTTGGCGCTGCCAGGGCCAGGAACGGCGTGAGCATCAGTGAAACCATGACTGATTTCCGTGCACTGTTTTCTGCTGCGGAAAGAACGCTGGACGTAGATGCCCTGCAGTCTGTAGCGGAAGGCTGGGCCGAGGTTGCAGAAACTGCACCGCCTATCTCGTGCACGGATGTTTATACAGGGCTGGCTACCCAGGCTCATTTCCAGCGGCGGATCCATGAAATCTCATCGTTGGGGACCGGACCCGAGCGCCCGGGCGCCCACGCCATGGCAATCATCTCCGTCGCCGGACCACGTGACAGCCGGAGTCATTGCTGGACATTGTTGGCCAGGCTGGGAGAAGCCGTCAAAGGGCAACTGCATGGCACCGGAGCGATGGCCATGTACCAAAATTCCGCAGTGCACGTGTTGTTTCCCTTCAGTGAAAGCAACCTTTGCAGGCTGCTGGAGTGCAAGGCCGCGTTGGAAGCTTTGGGCGATGGAGCCCTGGGTCCTGCGCGGCTGCGGTTCTACCCTTTGTCCTCCGCGGCTGCCGCGGCCACCACGACAGCAGCCCAGGACACTTCCTGCGAAACAAATTAGACCGGCTCACGTGTGATGTCGTCACGAACCAGCAGGGCCCATCACTCATTTATTGACGGAGCACTCACCACGGATTTCTAAGGACCATCCAGCACATGAAAAATCAGATCCATCTAAAAGCCGCGTCATTGCTGGCCGCCCTTCTGGCGGTTGTCATGGCCATTCTGGGGCTGGGCATGTCTGCCTTGCCAGCCAATGCTGCAGAGCTGGCGGACGCGGAAATCACCCTCAGGACGGAATCGGTAGTTTCCAATCAGTGGGACCAAGTGGATCTGACGTGTGAATGGTCCGTGCCGGACAACTCCCGGCCAGGTGACACCTTCAGCATCCAGTTGCCACCGGAACTGCGCTGGTTTGGAGCCACCTCATTTGACCTACAGAACCCTGAAGGCGAAACAGTGGCTGTCGCCACGGCAAACGACTCCGGCCTGGTGGTCTTCACACTGACCGACTTTGTTGCAGAACAGCCGCTTAACGTCGGCGGAACATGTTCCTTCAGCACCCAATATTCGGTTGATCCCGGCGACAACGACGTCGAAGAACTCAGCTTTACGGTGGGTTCCTCTGTGGTGCGTGTCCCGGTGGCTGTTCAACCGTGCACATCGGAATGCGGCCCCACCGTACCGACTGAAGCCGGCAAGGCCATGTGGTGGACAGACCCCGCCCAGACAGTCCTGGAGTCCGTCTTTTACATGCCGCCGATGCCTGCGAGGACTAACGATGTTGTGGTCACTGATACTCCTTCGGCAGGAATGGAAATTGACTGCAGCCGGATCACTCCCCGGGTTGGCTTCGTGCTGAACGCCGACGGAAACATCACGGAGCCTTACGCCAACGAGCAGCATCCGGCTACCCTCGACTGCACTCCTGAGAAACTCACGGCCAGCTGGACCCGCCTTCCCGAGGGCCTCCACGTAGAGCTCTATGTCGTAACGCAGGTCACCGAACCGATCATGGATGTCTACGAGAACAGCGGAACCGTCACCATCTCGGGGCGTGAGACACCCGTGACTGCCCAGACCCGCCGGAGCAGCGGAAGCGGCACAGGCAACGGAACCCCGACGCCCACGCCCACACCCACCTCGACGCCCACAGCAACAGTCAGCCCGAGCCCAAGCCCGAGCCCGAGCCCGAGCACCACCGCAACAGCAACCCCCACGGGTACTGCAACGCCGGCACCAATGCCGAGCGTCACCTTAACAACCACTCCAAGCCCGAGCACCACCGCAACAGCAACCCCCACTGGTACTGCAACGCCCGCACCAAGCCCGAGCACCACCGAACCCATCGTTGTGGTGCCGACCGAGGACCCGTCGGAACCTGCTCCAGGACAGCCTGATGAACCCCTGGCGAACACCGGCGCACAGGGAACGGCATTCGTCTTCATAGCGGCCGCTCTCTTGGCCGTGGGATCGTTACTCGCCTTTGCAGGATCACGTTGGTCCGGGCGGAGGTCGCACTAACAAGGCCCACTGAGGGTTGGATCGACTGATGGGCGGGGCACCCGGTGCCTTGCCCATCAGTCGATTTCTTAGTCTCGGCCCGCGCTGGCATGAGTTGGGGGCCAGCGCGGGCCGTTCCACTGTAGCGGGGCGGCCCCAACTCAGATTCGGAGCGATGCCGGCCCCGGCTCGAATTCAGGGAATGCCCATAACGGTCGCATAGTTGAGGAAAGTGCAATCACCGCGAACTAACGCAGATACCAGCCGAGGAGACCCATGAGCTCGCCCACCACAGCAACCGATGCCCAGCTTGCCCGTTGGGAGCGGTTCCGTGCGGGACGGCATTCCGCCTTGGCAGCCGACCACGGCTGGTTGACCCTGACCTCGTTCCAGTGGCTGGAATCAGACCCGAGTGAGGTCGAGCTCGTCCCGGGTCGCTGGTCTACGGACGGCAGCACGGCTTTTCTTTCGGCGAGCGCAGCGGACGGACTCACATTTGTGGGAACCGGCGAGCCCGTCGAAGGGACGGTTAGTGCAGTCCTGGAAGATGAAGAGTCTCTGATGTGGGTTCAGTTTGGTGGCGCGGACGGCAAACAGGTGGTGGTTGAACTTGCTGTACGAGCGGACAAGTACGCCATCCGTACCAGGGACAACGGCTCTCCCGTTCTGACCGGGTTCACAGGCGTTCCCAGTTACGACTACAACCCGGATTGGGTCATCCAAGGACGTTTCGAGGCATATGACGAACCCCGCGATGTTCCCATCGGCACGGCTAATCCCCTGGTGGACGGGGTTCATCGTTCAGTGGGTGAGGTGGTTTTCCGGGTACCCGGCAGCACCCATGACATCCGGCTCCACGCTGAGGAAGAGAAGTTGGGTGCCCTCAACGTGACTTTCCATGATGAGACCAACGGGGACACCACGGACGAATGGCGGAAGGTCTTCATTCCGAAACCTCGCCCGGATGGCTCGGTGGTGATCGATTTCAACCGCAGCATCAACTACCCCAGCGCCTTCACCCCTTACGGCACATGCCCCATGCCGGTGCGGGGAAATTCCATCGATGTGCGGGTGGAAGCCGGCGAAAAACTCCCCCAGGAATGACGTTCCCACACGCCCGCCAAGCCCGGGCTTAGGTGATTGCTGAAACCCCCGTGACTGCCCGGCCAACGATCAGCGAGTTGATCTCGTAGGAACCCTCATAGGTGTAGATGGCCTCAGCGTCGGCGAAGATCTTGGCGATCCGGTAGTCGGTGACGATTCCGTTTCCGCCCAGAATGGACCGGCCCAAAGCCACAGTCTCCCGCATCCGAGCGCTACAGTAGGCCTTGGCGAGGGCCACCTGGGCCATGTCGGCACCGCCATGGCGAACGCCCTGGGCATCAGTGGAGATGTCTTCCTGCAGTTGGGCGATCCTCACCATCATGCCCATGCTGGCCACCGCGTTTCCCAGCATGTCCACCAGATGTTGCTGGATGAGTTGGAACTTGGCGAGCGGCTTTCCGAATTGCATACGCTCGACGGCATACTGCCGGGCAACGTCGAACGCCGCCAGTTGTTGGCCCACGGCTTGCCAGGCAACCATGATCCGGGAGCCCCGCAGCAGATGGTTGGTGTCGGAGAAGCTGCTGATTCCGGCGAAGCGATCCGATTCGGCCACTTCCACGTCAACGAAGCGGATGTCGGCATTCTGCACCGTCCGCAGCGCGATCTTGTTCTCGATCCGGCTCCGGGTGACGCCGGGAAGGGAAGCGTCAACAATGAACGCACGGATCGCTCCGTCGGCTTCGTCTTTGGCCCACACCAGCATGTAGTCGCAGAACGTCCCGTTGCCGATCCAGCGTTTGGCGCCGTTGACCACCCAGTAGTCTCCGCCGTCGGAGGCTGCCCGCCGGACCCTCCGCGCCGTGGTCTCCATGCCACCGGCAACATCGGAGCCGTGGTTCGGCTCGGTGAGCGCGAAGGCGCCGGTGGTGCGCAGGTTGGAGGCGTCGTCGAGGTAGCGGTCCTGCTGGGAGTCGCTGCCGAAGTCGTAAAGCGACTCAACGAAGAGATCGTGATGGACCATGAAGAACGTGGCAATCGAGGTATCTACCCGGGTCATTTCGGCGATCACCAGGCCAGCGAACAGGTGTGTGTACCCCCGCTGGGCCGGCGCACTGAGCCTCAGCGCCGCGAGCTTGGGCAGGATGTGTTCGGGGAACTCTGCCTTTTCCCACCATTGCCCGGCGTAGGGGGCGATCTCCGAGGCCAGGAAAGCTCGTAGTTCGTTGAGTTTCCGCTGTTCCTGGACACTGAGCAGGGACTCGAAGTCAAAGAAGTCGGCGGTGGGCAGCTCCGCAACTGAGGACGCTAAAGCCCCGACAGAGGCCCCGGCAGATGTACCGCCGCTGTAGTCGCCCATCATTTGAGTCCCATCCGGATGGCGCCGTCCAGCCGGATTGTTTCACCGTTGAGCATGGCGTTCTCCACAATGTGCGCCGCCAAGTGTGCGTATTCGGCCGCACGGCCCAGCCGCGCCGGGTGGGGGACCTGCTGTCCCAGGGAGTCCTGCGCAGCCTGCGGAAGTCCAGCCATCATGGGTGTTTCAAAGATGCCGGGCGCTATAGTGGCCACCCGGATGAGCGAACGCGCGAATTCGCGTGCCAGTGGCAGGGTCATGGCCGCCACTGCACCTTTGGAGGCAGCGTAGGCGGGTTGTCCGATCTGACCTTCGAAAGCAGCAACCGATGCGGTGTTGATGATGACTCCGCGCTCCGGACCGCCCAGTTCCGTGGACACCGGTTCGGTCTCCACCATGGCAGCGGCGGCGAGCCGGATCACGTTGAAGGTTCCCACAAGGTTGATCTGGATGACCCTGTTGAACGTTTCCAGGGGCAGCACGCCGTCGCGTCCCAGGACTTTTCCGGGTGTGGCGATGCCTGCGCAGTTGACCACGATCCGCAGCGGTCCAAGGGCTGCGGCAGCGTCGATGGCGGCCTGAACCTCCGTTTCATTGGTGACGTCCGCGGGGACAAAGACAGCCCGGGAATCCGAATCCGCAGCGGAATTGTTCAGTTCTGCCGCGTACGTGGCTCCTGCCGATTGCGGCAGGTCCACCAGAACCACCGACGCCCCGGCGTCAAACAGCCGCTTTGCCGTAGCGGCCCCCAGTCCTGATGCCCCACCGGTAATCAGTGCCACCGTGCCCTTGATGTCCATTCATCCTCCTTGATGCAGACCCAAAATCCGTTAATGCATGTTAACTGGAATTGTGAGTCAGCGCACCCTCGGTAGTCTGGAGCCATGCCAGCTGACGCTTCTCCCGCCGACCAGCCACTCCCCCTTGCAGACCCCAACGAGTGGGCAACGCGCGCCAATCAGGCCGCCCGGTCAGTGACGCGGACCTTTGGCCGGCCGCTGCTGTTCCTTCCCGGTACGCACATCGGGGCGGTCAGCCTTCCCACCAAACCCCTCCGCCATATCGTCGGCCCTTGGCACTACTGGTGGCAGGCGCATTACGTCGATTGCCTGGTGGACGCCGGCCGCCGTGAGCTGGCCACCGCAACAAAGTTCGACGGCGCCTCCCGCCCCAGCGCGGGTCGGCTGGCTTCGCGGCTGGTCACCACCATCCGTCTGCGGAACCTTCTACGGTTCGAGAACCACTACTACGACGACATGGCCTGGCTTGCCCTCTCGACGCTTCGCCTGGAGCGGCTGGCGGAGGAGACCAGGAACCCGGGCCGCCGACGCAATGCGTATCTTCGCAAGAAGTTGACGCTGCAGTTCGACTCGGCCTCAACGGATGATCTGGGCGGAGGAACGTTCTGGAGCACCGCGAGGGACTTCAAGAACACCCCGGCCACAGCTCCTGTAGCGCTATATTTCGCGCGGACCGGACGCAGGGAACGCGCAGAGGCGCTGGTGAAGTGGCTCAACAACAGACTCTTCGACCCCCAACGGGGCGTTTACATGGATGGACTGCGCATCCGCGGAGGGGGGACCGTCCTGGAGAATGCCGTTTACACCTACAACCAGGGCCCGGTTCTCGCAGCATTGCTGGAGCTTGGTGCCCCGGAGAACCTGGAACGTGCAGCCCATCTGGTGGAGGCCGTGGCCCGCGAACTTACGGTCCCCGGAACTCGTATCATTCGCGGCGACGGTACCGGCGACGGCGGACTTTTCACCGGTATCCTGATCCGCTACCTCGCGCTCGCTGCTAGGGATCAACGCCTGCCCGCAACGGCTCGGGAGACTGCCCGTGAACTGGTCCACGCCACCGCTGATGCCTTCTGGTCGGGCCGCCGCGAAGCGCCTGAACTGCGGCGGGCAAAAGCCCCCAATGCGGCGCTCGTCTTCTCTCCCAGTCCCCTGCGGCCGGCCACCGAGACGTATCCGGCGGGCGCCGCCGTCGAACTTTCCACCCAGCTTCAGGCCTGGATGACGTTCGAGGCAGCCGCTACCCTGGCGCCAAACTAGGCAGGGCGCTTTTTCTGCGGGTAAGGCGTTTCGTGCCTGGCCAGCATCTCCACGAATCCGGCGATCTTGCGTGCCCGGGTTTCTGCTCGCTTGACCCCGTTGGTGCGGTGAATCAGGGCAAAACGGTTCTGGGAGGTCAGGACCTCGAACATGGCTTGGGCTTCAGGCACGGCGGCGATGGCCGCGGCGAGGTCGTCCGGGACAACGGAGTCAGCGGGCCCGGCGTAGGCTGCTTCCCAGCGGCCATCGGCCTTGGCAGCCTCGACGGCGGCACGTCCGGCGTCCGTCATCTTGCCTTCGGATTCCAAGCGGGCAATATGCCCCACGTTCCGGGCAGACCAGATGCTCTTGCGGCCCCGTGGGGTCATACGCTGCATGTAGCTCTGATCGTCACGGCTCTTAGCCTGGCCGTCGATCCAGCCGAAGCACAAGGCCTCATCCAGGGCGGCGTCATAGTCCAATTCGGTGATGCTGCCACCCTTTTTGTGCAGGATCAACCACACTCCCGGGCTCTGGGCTGCATGCGCGGAAAGCCATTCACGCCACGCGGCGCCGTCTTTGACAAGGAGTTCCTGGAGCTCAAGGGGCATGGCTCCATTCTGCTGCGAAACGGGCCGCGCCTGGCAAGGCCACGCGGCATAGGCTGGGAACTGACCGCCCACTCCAGGAGGACCCATGCTGCGATCCCGCCCCACCCACTACACGTCCCGCCCCGAGCAGTGGTCCACGCTCCTCCAAGCGCTGGGACTGGTGAAGACCCTGGACGAGGACGGTTGGTGGGAGTTCGACGCCGGTTCGGGGCGCCTCGCGCTGGGCTTCGTGGAGCACGGTCACCCGCTGGATGGCTCCACGATCTTCGGGGTGGAGGTGGGGGACCTGGCGGAATTTGCGCGCCGCACAGAGGAAGCAGGCACCCAGGCAGACGTTCACGAAAGCAACGACGGGCGTACAGTGCGGATCTCCGCCGAAGACGGTTTCGAGTTCTTCGCGTTCCCTGCCACGAGGGCAGCCGATGGCACGTGGACCACGTCCACCGAGGCCGATCCAGCGCTGGCCGTAGTAGCCAGCTGGATCAGTCCCTTCCTGGGCCTTGCAGCCAACGATCTCCGCAACATCGGCGCCCGGCCCCGCACTGAAGACGACGAATCGGCCACGTTCACCACTAAGAACGGCGGGGTCCTGAGGGTCATCCATGGCGCCGACAGCACCAACGGGGACCTCTCCTTCGAGTACGACGGCGGGCTGGAACCTTTACTGCGTCGGCTAACCGACGCGAAAATCGAGGCCCGGATCAGCGAGGACGTGCTGTACGTGGCGAATCCGGATGCTGCGGGCGGCGCGGCGCCGGCGTCGATCGTGGTGGAAAGAGCGCCAACACAGCAGCGCCATCAATCCTCGCCCGCATAACATCCGGGGAGCCGATCGGCTCGATTTTGGCCCTCTAATACCGCCGAGAGCGTAACCTCGCAGCCACCGGAACGCCACCAAGGAAGTTCGGCTGGGGATGGGGTAGAACTTAACCATGAGCGTACGTACACCCGACCCGTATCCAGGCTGGCTTTCAGATGAAGACCTCTTCGAAGCCCGCGGCCGACTCCCCATGGTCTATGTGGAGGCCGTTCCGGTCAGGCTGGATCCGCTCGGGTATGTGAACGAAGTCGGGACGCTGCTCCAGGGCGACGCAGACGGCAACATGGTCCGCTACCTCGTCTCCGGCCGCGTTCTCTACCGCGAGACCATCCGCGCAGCCCTCCTGCGGCATATGGAAAAGGACCTCGGGCCCTTGGCTTTCCCGCAGCTGCCCATCAGCCCCGTCCCCTTCACCGTTGCCGAGTACTTCCCGGCTCCGTCCCAGACCGGCTTCACGGATGATCGCCAGCACGCAGTCTCGCTTGCCTACATCATTCCTGTGACCGGCGAATGCGAACCGCGCCAAGACGCCCTGGAACTCACGTGGATGACGCCCCAGGAAGTGTTGAGCGAGAACGTCCAGCAGGAATTCGACGGCGGCCGCGGGAACCTCGTGAGGCAGGCTTTGGCTTTCTCGGGCATCGTTCTCTAGCGGGTCCCGGCCCCTGCGCCGGCTGGTCTTTGTAGACTGGACGGCGGACCCCAAGAGAACCAAAGGACTTCCGATGACTCACAGCCCAGCCACACAGCAGTACAAAGAAAAGCAGGCTGGGGACCTGCAGCCCGGAGATTTTATCTACCCACCCGGCGATGGACCGGCGCAGGAAATTTCAGCCGTTGAGGTACAAAACGATGACTTCGGCGTGGCCGCCTTGCTGCTGGTGACAATGGTCGACGGCGGCACGGTGCGGATCGCCGTCGGGTCCAGTGTGCCGGTTGGTGACGGGGCAGGCATTGGCCCTGCCCTGGACCCGGACGGCCCCGACTCCAGCACCGCCAGCTCAAACGCGGCCGGCCCGGACGTCTCAGGCTCCAGCACCGCAGTCCCCAGCACCCCGGGCTCAAGCACCTCCTCAGAGGGCGACGAAGACGCCCAAGCCGGACCCGCCGTCGTCGTGCCTCCCCGCCCGGAAACGCCGCCTGCCTATACGGGCCCCAGCGCCGAAGAATTGGCGCTCATTCCCGAACCCGACGGCACGCCCGAAGCCGTGGTGGGCGCCGCAGCCGCCAACCACAAGGGCAAGAACGGCGTCCAGGTCCTGGCAGAACGGTTGGCGAAGGGCATCAACACGAAGTCCGGGAGTTGCCTCCGGGACCTCAGCAACCTGGCGTTCGATCTGTGCATCGTCCTCCGCGATCCGGACCACGCTTTGGCAGTGGCGGACCTGCTCAATGTGCTGCCCTTTGACGGCAACCTGGACCGCTGGGCCTCGATTGAACGGGCACTTGCCCTGTCCAGCTTCATTTGCCGTGAAGCCGGCCAAACCGAACGTGCGGCGGTTTACGAGAAGTTGCTGCGCGCGCCCGAATCCCAGGAAGAAGACCCGTTCAAGGCCAGGATCAATGCCCGGGTCCGCCAGCGCTCGCTGAACGAGCCCAATCTGTATGACAAGGAAATCTTCCGCGCAATCGACAACGGCAACCACGAAGCCGAGCGCGAATGGCGATTCCTCCGGCTTGAAGCCCTGATGTTCCTGCGTGCCCATGGCGGATCGAAAACCATTGGCGAGGACGAGTTGGCCCGGAGGATCGGCAACGAACTGGAGTCAGTGCGGGCCTGACCCCGACCCGCGAAATGCAGGGCCTGTTCTGCGGGCCCGAACGGCGGTAGATTCGGGGCCATGACGAACAATCTGAGCGTTGTGATTAATGCCGACGCGCAGCAGGTTTGGACAATGCTGCGCGAACCGTCGCTGGTGGCTCAATGGCATGGCTGGGAAGCTGATGACCTCACCGACGAAATCAAACAGATCTACTTCAACACCGATGTTGTGGAAGGGCCCGATCACACGAGCCTGACCGTCAACGGCGGCGATGTCTTTGAGCTCCACCCCGTCTCCGGCGGTACCGAAGTGAAGATCACCAGGGCCGCGCTCGACCACAATTCAGAGTGGGCTGAGTGGGACGAGGACATCACCCAGGGCTGGCTCACGTTCCTGCACCAGTTGCGCTTTGCCTTGGAACGGCATCCCCACGGGCACCGGCGGACGCACTTCATATCCCTTCCGGGCAAAGGCGGGCCGGCCATTGAAAAGTTGGGGCTCGGCGATCTGCCGCCCGTTGGGGAGGAGTACTCGCTCACGCTTGGCACCGGCGAGAAAATCTCAGGCAAGGTCTGGTTCAAGAGCCGGCACCAGGTGGGCCTTACCGTGCACAGCTACGCCGAGCACGGGGACGGGCTGCTGATCGTTGCCGAGCAGCTGCCCATTCCGGAAAAGAGGCCCGACGGCGGTTCCATGGTGATTGCCTCCACCTACGATCTCGGGGCACACACCTTGGCAGACATCCGGTCCTCGTGGGACAACTGGAAGGCTGAGAGCTACGGCTCGTAGGGGTTTTTCGGCAGGTTACTCCCGGTAAAGCTGGCACACTTGATAGCGTGCCAGCTTCCGTTTCCGCTTCTGCGTCTGTATCCGATTCTTCTGTTCCCGCCCTGCCTGACTTGCCCGGGTTGTCCTCCCGGCAATCCGAGTTCTCCTTTACGGTGGGCAAGCGCCTGACTGAAACGTGCCCGCCGTCGGACGCCCAGGTAGAGGCCAACGGCGGCGCTTTCCTTGGCCGGACCGGAACCATCACCACGCCGCACGGGACCATCCAGACGCCCGCGTTCATCGCCGTCGGGACCAAAGCAACGGTAAAGGCAGTCCTGCCGGAGTCCATTTCCGAACTCGGCGCGCAGGCCGTGCTGGCCAATGCGTACCACCTGTATCTGCAACCGGGTCCGGAAATCCTCGACGCCGCCGGCGGCCTTGGCGCGTTCATGAACTGGTCCGGGCCCACCTTCACTGACTCCGGCGGATTCCAGGTGATGAGCCTTGGCTCCGGGTTCAAAAAAGTGATCGACATGAAGAACGTGGATTCGTCCGGGCCCGATGACGCGGTAGCGCCTGGCAAGGAACGCCTGGCGCACATTGACGATGACGGTGTCTGGTTCAAATCCCACCTCAATGGGGACCGGCACCGCTTCTCCCCCGAGATCTCCATGCAGGTCCAGCACCAGATCGGTGCGGACATCATGTTCGCCTTCGATGAGCTCACCACGCTGCAGAACTCCCGGGCCTACCAGGAGGAGTCGCTGGAGCGGACCCGGCTTTGGGCGCTGCGTTGCTTGGAGGAACACGCGTCGTTGACTTCTTCCCGCGCGGGCAAGCCGTATCAGGCGCTTTTCGGCGTCATTCAGGGAGCCCAGTACGAGGACCTGCGCCGAAAGGCCTGCCAGGACCTGGGCGCCATGCCTTTTGACGGGTACGGGATCGGCGGGGCGCTGGAGAAGGAAAACCTGGGCACGATTGTCCGCTGGTGCAACGAAGAACTTCCCGAGAACAAGCCTCGGCACCTGCTGGGAATCTCCGAACCGGACGACATCTTCACGGCCATCGAGAACGGCGCCGACACTTTCGACTGCGTCTCCCCCACCCGGGTTGCCCGGAACTCCGCGTTCTACACGCCGTTTGGCCGGTTCAACCTGTCCGGGGCCCGCTATAAGACGGACTTCGGACCGTTGCAGGACGGCTGCGACTGCTACACGTGCGTCAACTACTCCCGGGCCTACATCCACCATCTGTTCAAGGCCAAGGAAATGCTCTCCGCAACCCTGATCTCCATCCACAACGAGCGCTTCGTGGTGAAGATGGTGGACGATGCCCGGTTGGCCATCGAATCCGGGGACTTCTTCGAGTTCAAGGCGGAGACAGTGGGCCGGTACTACTCCTAGCTCTCTCGCTTGCCCCGAGATCGCGGGAGCGCGGCCAGATCGCCGGAGCCATGCAGGATCGCCGGGCCTGTCCGGCTAACTCGCACAGCTCCCGCGTCCCCGGCATGGATCCGGCGGTTTCGTCTGTTATCCACATAACGACGGCGGGGGCTACTTTCGGCGTCGAGCCTGCCTGAGGCTGAGGTGATGAGTCAAAAACCAACTGCATCCCTTCCTCAAATTGGAACCCTTTGGCGTACCCAGCAGCTCAATGAACTGGGACTCAGTTCACGGGCAATCGGCACGCTGGTCCGCCAGGGTGACCTCATCCGAGTGCGCCAAGGCTGTTATATACGCCGCGCGGCATGGGAGAAACAGTCGGAAGATGTCCGCGGCAAACAGCTGATCCACGCACATGCACATGGAACGCTCACCACGTCCACCGGCGGCTACGTCTACAGCCACACGTCGGCGGCGCGGCTGCACGGACTCTTTCTGTGGAACGTGGATCAGCTCATCCACGTCACCCTTCCCACCAACCCATCCAGCGAGCGCCTCGGCAAGGATGTTCGCGGGCACAAACTGCGATTGACACGCTCCCAGATCACCACGGTGGAATTCCTCCAGGTCACCGATCTTGAGCGAACTGTTGTGGACTGTGCCAAGACTCTGAACTACCGGCAAGCGTTGATCATCATGGATCATGCGCTGCGGCTGGGAGCGGATAAGCCACTCATGCAAGCCCACGCAAGTACCCTCTCCGGACGGCGGGGATGCCGTACCTTGCAGAGATGCCTGGCCAATGCTGACCCCCACTCGGAGTCCCCTGGTGAAACCCTCTGCCGTGAACTGCTCATGCGCCTTAAATTGCCCATGCCCGAGGCCCAAGTGGAGGTGCAAACCCGGATTGGACGGCACCGATTGGATTTCGCTTGGAAGAAAGAGAAGGTGGCCCTTGAGTTCGACGGGGAGGTCAAGTACTTCAAGTACGCCCGCACAGACCGGGTGATCTTTGAGGAACGACGCCGGGAGAAGGCCCTGGTAGAGGACGGCTGGTTCTTCATCCGTGTGGAATGGAAGGACCTGTTTCAGGAGCAGGAGTTCAAGGCGCGGGTTCTGAAAGCGCTCAGGAGATGACAGGGGCCGGGCGTCCTTCGAGAGTCCTGTGTCTCACTGGTTTTCGAGAACGCCGGACTGCGCGAACACGCGGGAGCCGCGCGAGGTCGCCGGGCTTTTCCGGCGATCTCGTACAGCTCCCGCGTCCTGGGCGTCCTCCGGTGAACTCAGCGCCGGGCCAGCCCAAGCCTAGGCTGCAGCGACCCCGTAGCTCGGCTCGCGCTTCTTGATCCAGCCGACCACCAGCACGGTGACGGGTACGAACAGGAACTCCACGGCCGTCTTGTAGACGAAACCGGCCAGGGCATAGTTCAGGAACGAGCCGAAGTCCGTGATGCCGATGACCGACGCCGCGATGCTGCAGAAGATCAGGGTGTCCACCAGTTCGCCCACCACGGAAGATCCCATCAGGCGTGCCCACAGGCTCTTTTCGCCGGTGCGGGCTTTCATCTTCACCAGGATCCACGAATTGATGGTCTGGCCGGCCAGGAAGGCCAGCAGCGAACCCAGGACGATCAAGGGAACGGGTCCAAGGGCGCCTTCGATGGCGGCTTGCTTAGTGGTTCCGTAGTCGTCGCTGAAGCCGGGCAACACGATGATGATCCAGTAGCAGAGGGACGCAAAGACGGAGAGGGCGAACGAGGTGATGATCGCCTTGCGCGCCACTTTGAAGCCGTAGACCTCGCTCATCACATCGCCCAGGATGTAGGCGATCGGGAACAGGAAGAACCCGCCGTCAGTGATGATCGGTCCGAGCACCACGCCTTTGGAAGCACCGATGTTGGACAGGATCAGCACCACGGCCATGATGGCCAGCATGATGCCGAAATACGGGGAGCCGATCGACGCGAAGCGCGGAGCGGGCTTGCTCAGAGTACTGGAGCCTGAGGGCGAGGGCATGGGTCATCCATTTCGTAGTGGTTCGCGCAGGCTCCCTTCCTGAGGGCGCCCCGCTGTATTAGCACTGTGGTTGGTGGGGCATCCGGCCCGGCACCGGTTCCATTCTCCCACTCCTCCCCCCAACGCTCTCCCACATCCCACCCCCTTTTGAGCATCCCTCTCTCACATCCCAAGCCCTTCCCCAAACGCTCGCTCATTCCCACATTTTTGAACATGTTCAGAAAGCTGACATACTGTTCCTGAACACGTTCAAAAAAGGGCAGGGAGCACTTCCATGGCAGCAAAGAGTGAGCAGACCCGACAACTAGTGGCCGACGTCGCGCTGAACATGTTCCGTGAGATCGGATTCGAGAAAACCACCATGCGCGCCATTGCCCAGGAGGCAGGAGTGTCCGTAGGGAACGCCTATTACTACTTTGCGTCCAAGGATGAACTCGTCCAGGAGCTGTACATCCAGGTACAGGACGAGCACGCGGTCGTTGCGGCGCAGGCGCTCGAAGGAGTCCAAGATCTTGCGGGCCGCCTGAAGGCTGTTCTGCACACTGGGATGGACGTCATGGCGCCGTACCACCAGTTTGGTTCCGACTTCATCGCGACGGCGATCCGGCCGTCGTCGCCCGTCAACCCGTTCGGCGAGGCGTCCACCGCCGCCCGTGAGGCTTCCCTCGCGATCTTCCGGTCCGCCGTCGAAGGTTCCTCCCCGGCCGTGGCGAAAAAGTTGCGCGGGGATCTACCGGAGCTGCTGTGGCTGGCGTACATGGGCGTCGCGCTGTTCTGGGTCTACGACCGCTCGGAAGGACAACGCCGCACGCGAAAACTAATCGACGGCGCGGCTCCCCTTCTGGCTAGGGGCTTGTCCCTGGCGAAAATACCCGGCGTCAGCAAAGTCTTCGACGACGTTCTGGGGCTCGTGCGCAGCGTCAAGGAAGATTCATGATGCCGCGGACAGTGGTTATTGCCGGTGCTACCGGGTTCATTGGCAGTTACTTCCGGCGTCGCTTTTTGGACGCGGGGTGGCAGGTTCGGACCGTCGGGCGGGACGGTTCCGCTGGTGCGCAATGGAACGACGACGGCGCCATCACCAAAGTGCTGACCGGCGCCGAACTGTTGGTGAACCTCGCCGGACGCTCCGTGAATTGCCGTTACAACGAGCAGCACCGGCGAGAAATTGTCGATTCCCGGGTTTTGACGACGCGGGCCTTGGGCCGTGCGGTTGCCGCGTGCGACGAGCCTCCCCGGACGTGGATCAACTCAAGTACGGGCACCATTTATCGACACGCGGAGGACGGCCCGCAGTCTGAGGTTTCCGGGGAACTCGGAAGCGGGTTTTCCGTGGACGTGGCCCGCGCTTGGGAAGACGAGTTGGCGTCGGCTGCTGTTCCCCGTACAAGGAAAGTGCCGCTTCGAATTGCCATTGTGTTGGGAGCCGGGGGCGTCATGGAGCCCCTCCGCAATCTTGCGCGGTTGGGTCTGGGTGGGCATATGGGGCCCGGCACGCAGAAGTTCAGCTGGATCCATGTGGAGGACTTGTACCGCGTGGTGCTGTTCGTTCACGATCACGCTGAGCTGTCCGGTCCTGTGAACGCGGCGACGCCTTACCCCGTGGACAACCGCGAACTGATGTCCCTGGTCCGGAGGAGTTTGGGTGTTCCTTTTGGGATTCCGACGCCCGCTTGGCTCCTGGAAGCGGGCGCGATCCTGATCCGGACGCAAACGGAGCTGGTCCTCAAGAGCCGATGGGTGGAGCCGCGGAAGTTGCTCGATGCCGGGTTCGCGTTTGAGCACCCAACCCTGGCAGGGGCGCTCAACCAGATTGCGCAGCGGAAGCCCTCTCGCACATAACCGCCCCCTTCAGCCGAACCCTCTTTCACATAACCGCCCCCTTCAGCCGAACCCTCTTTCACATAACCGCCCCCTTCAGCCGGACGCTCTTTCACTATCCAGGAGAATAACCATGAGCCAGGAACCGTGGACTGACGAGGCCGAGTACGGGCTTGCAAGTCCCCACCCGTTTGCCGAATCACGGTACGGGTCCAAGGATCGGGTGGTGCTCGGCGGCAAGGGATTGGCTATGGGAATCGCGGTAGCGCACCTGACATTCTGTGCCTTTTGGGGCATCCAAGCACCGGGATGGGCCATCATTTTCTTTGGTTACAGTCTGCTCCCGGTCTGGATGGTCGGCGCGGCTGTGGGGTCGCTTCTCGGTCTGGCACTGCGTCGACTTCGGAATCAATGGCTTCACGTTGCCGTGTTTTTCGCCGGAGGTTTGCTGATGTGTGCGCCGTTCGGCGGACTTTCAGGAACAGGTCCCCTACTTGTCTCATCGTCAATTGCCTTGGCTGCAGGTATCGGCCGCCTCGCCGCGTGGAAGCTCGTGCGTATCAGCGTCCCGGCCAAACCCGCGGGACCTGAAAGAGCGTCCACCCCAAACCCGCGGGACCTGAAAGAGCGTTCAGGCCAAACCCGCGGGACCTGAAAGAGCGTCCCGGCCAAACCCGCGGGACCTGAAAGAGCGTCCCGGCCAAACCCGCGGGACCTGAAAGAGCGTCCCGGCCAAACCCTCGGGACATGAAAGAGCGTCGGCGGCAGGCCGAAACCTAAGGAAGTGTTAGGAAATGCCCGGCCGGCTAGGGCTGTGCCGTGCATCACCCATAGTTTGGAACATGTCCTCTTCACCTTGGAGGACCTTTCTTAGTCGACGAAGAGCCATGCGCAAGGACGCCATGAGCACCCGCTTCATGGACAGAACGAACTCATGCAAGACACGGCCGCCGCAAAACGCTGCCGTCCAGGAAGGTTCATTGATGAGCACCCAACAAGCTGCACCTCTGAGCGAGGCCGCTCAGACCCGCAAGGCCGTGAGCAACATCCTCAAGGGCTCTGCGGGCAACCTCGTGGAGTGGTTCGACCTCTACGTCTATACCGTTTTCGCGGCGTATTTCCAGTCGCACTTCTTTAACTCCTCCGACGACCTCCAGGCCGGCCTTGAAGCAATGGCTGTCTTCTCGACGTCGTTCCTCATGCGTCCCATCGGAAGCTGGTTCTTCGGCCGTTACGCCGATCGGAAGGGCCGCAAGGCTGCACTGACGCTGAGTGTGACCATGATGTCGGCAGGCTCGTTCGCCATTGCCATCCTGCCGACGCAGGACGTGATCGGCTTGTGGGCCTTGATCCTGCTGGTGTTTATCCGCTGTGTGCAGGGCTTCTCCGTAGGCGGCGAATACGGCACGAGTGCCACCTACATGTCCGAGGCCGCGACGGCCAAGCGGCGTGGTTTCTTCTCCAGCTTCCAGTACGTGACGCTGATCGGCGGGCAGATGCTGGCCCTCTTGGTGCTGGTGATCCTGCAGAACACCATGAGCAAAGAAGACCTGACCGCGTGGGGTTGGCGGATTCCGTTCGCCCTGGGTGGCGCCGCAGCGTTGGTTGTTCTGTGGCTTCGCCGCTCAATGGAAGAAACCCTTTCCGCGGATCAGCTCCGCGCTGCACACGTCAAGGTTGAGGGCGAGGCACAGCCGGGCACCATGAAGCTGCTGTTCACCAAGCACTGGAAGCCGCTGCTCATCTGCATCGGCATCACCTTGGGCGGCACCGTGGCGTTCTACACGTATACCAACTTCATCCTGAAGTTCATGAACGATACTTCGGGCATCGCCAAGACCGATACCTCCGTCATCAACTTCTGGGCACTGTTCATCTTCATGCTGCTGCAGCCCGTGTACGGCATGCTCTCTGACAAGATCGGCCGGAAGCCGCTGCTGATCTGGTTCGGTGTGACCGGTGTGCTGTTCACCTGGCCGCTGCTGTCCACGCTGGCTGGAACCAAGGATCCGTTCGTGGCGTTCCTGCTGATGTTCGGTGGTCTGCTGATGGTGGGTGGCTACACGTCCATCAATGCTCTGGTGAAGGCTGAACTGTTCCCGGCATCGATCCGTGCGCTCGGTGTGGGACTCGGTTACGCGATTGCCAACTCACTCTTTGGCGGCACGGTTCCGCTGATTGGCGCTGCACTGCAGAAATCGGGCCAGGTGGACATGTTCTTCACCTATGTCACAGCTGCAATCTTCATCTCGCTGCTGGTGTACATCTTCGCGCTGAAGAACAAGAAGCCCACGCATTTGGATGCGGAGCAGGGCAACGCCTTTGTGCCCAAGGGCACTGCGAAGGACGACGACGACAAGAAAGACCTCGTCAACGCCTGATCCTGCTCACTTGCGAGGCCCGCTCTGCGCCCTTTGGATACTCCGAAGGGCGCAGAGCGGGCCTCACAACGTTAAGCTCTAGTAGCGAACCAGCCCACCAAACCCACCAGCCCACCAGCCCACCAAGCCCAAAGGATCCGGACAGTGCACGTGCTCATCGTCGAGGATGACGACGCCATGGCGTCGGCCTTGAGCGCCGCTGTCGCCTCCGCCGGGCATAAGCACACCCGGGTGTCCCGCGGTGAGGACGCGCTCCTGGCGCACCGGCAGCACGAGGTCATCCTTTTGGACCTTGGCCTCCCTGACTTGGATGGTTTGGATGTCCTGCGGAAACTCCGGCAGGTCACGCAGATCCCCATCCTCATCCTGACGGCCCGCGACGACGAACGCAGCGTTGTGCTGGGCCTCCGGTCCGGCGCCGATGACTACCTGGTCAAGCCTGTGAAGCTGGTGGAATTGCTCGCCAGAATCGAAGCAGTTACCCGGCGCACCAACCGCACGGGCCAGGAAGCTCCGCACACCATCATCCTCGGAGATTTGCACGTAGACCTGGACCGCCGCGTCGCATCAGTCAGCAACAAAGAACTCGCCCTCACCGCCACCGAATTCGATCTCCTCAGCCTGCTGGTCAGGAAC
Source organism: Arthrobacter sp. R3-55 (assembly GCF_054161505.1). Taxonomy (NCBI): domain Bacteria; kingdom Bacillati; phylum Actinomycetota; class Actinomycetes; order Micrococcales; family Micrococcaceae; genus Arthrobacter; species Arthrobacter sp. R3-55. Next base: position 4,009,868 of record NZ_CP096423.1, read on the forward strand.
GCAGGCTCAGTGGTGACCAGGGAGCAGATCCTGGACGCACTCTGGGGCGACGCATTCCTGGCGCATTCAAGGTCCTTGGACGTCCACCTGACGGGTCTCAGGTCCAAGCTTCAGCTTCCCGGGTTCATCATCAACGTCCGAGGCGTCGGCTACCGCGTTGAGCAACCGTGAAAGTCCGGGTCTTGGGCATTCTGAGCCTGTTGGTGGTGGTCATTGTGGTGACGGTGTCCAGTGTGATCCTGACATCGGCCAGCCGGGAGCTCACCCAGGAACTGCAGATCAACCGCGTCGCAGCCCTCAATCGTTTTGCGCAGTTGGCCAGCGACGCCGCTGAAGACACCAATACAACCCAGCTGCAGCGGGAAATGGACCGCTATTCCGAGCTTTATGGTGAAGGAATCCTGATCCGGCTCCAACAGAAAACGCTTCGCTCCGGCAGTCTTAACGAGGACCAACCCCAGGTCAGGGATGCCCTCAACCGTGCCAGCCTCAACCTCAGCGATGCCACGCTGAACCCGGTTCGTGCCTTCGGTACCGGCAACGATTTCATCTCCAGGCCCTTCGGCACAGCCAGCCAGGTACTCGGGGAGGTGGTTGTTGAAGTCAACCTCGACGCGGCCCGCCAGAAGCTACGGGAGCGGTGGCTCGTCGTCGGGCTTGCCGCACTGGCCTTGGGTGCGCTGCTGCTCGTGGCTGCGTCGCGCATCACGGCGTGGGTTTTGCGGCCGGTCCACAGGCTCAGCAAAGCGGTCCACGAGCTTGAGGCAACGGGCAAAACCAGCCAGCTTCCTGAGGCCGGTCCGCCTGAGCTCCGCGAGTTGAGCCGGTCCTTCACCGCCATGGCCGATACCGTCTCCGAAAGCATGGAGTCACAGCGGCGGCTCATCGCCGACACGTCACATCAGCTCCGGAATCCGGTGGGGGCGCTGCGGCTGCGGATCGACCTGCTGCAACTCGCCCTGCGTTCGAAGCAGGAAATAGAAGCGGCAGCCGGAGTCGTAGCCGAACTTGAGCGGGTGGAAGAAATGCTCGACGGCGTGCTGAAGCTGGCAACTGCCGAACATCGCGCCTCTGAAGGTTCTGCTCGTGTGGAGCCGAAATCAGAACATCGGCGTTCGGCCGTCATCGATCCCTTCCCGGTCCTGCAGGGCGAAGTGGAACGGGCGACGCCGGCCGCTCGCCTTGTCGGATCAGAGTTGACTTTGAGGGGCTCAGCGCCCGATAGCCAGATCGAGTGCGACCCCGATGAGCTCGCGCACATGGTGGGTGAACTCCTTGCCAATGCAATCAAATACGCCCCTGGCGCCCGTATCCTCGTAGCGATCCGACAGATACAAGGAGGCACCGCCGTCGAGATTTCCGACGACGGTCCCGGCCTCCCGGCCGATCAGCTCGCCGCGTCCCTTACCAGGTTCTGGCGGGCGCCGCAGCACAGCAAGATCCCGGGCAACGGGCTGGGCATGACCATCGTTGAACGGCTGGCTGCAGCGAACGGCGCGCGGCTTGTCCTGGAATCGCGTGAGCCACACGGGTTGGTAGCCCGTCTCGAATTCACCCGGCCGCAGGGCGGTTCGCATGCTTGAGATGATCTCGCGGCGCAATGCCCTCAGGACTGCCATGGCACTGGGTCTCGGCGGTGCCATGCTCGCAACATCAGCCGGCTGCACCGCAGAGGAACGGCCGCGGGAACTGGCCGTCGCCGGCGGCGAAGCGGGCGGCTTCTACCTGGAGTTCGCCACCCTTCTGGCTGATTTGCTGCAGCGGGAGCGGGTGGCTGAAAAGGCGGTGGCCCTGACCACCGGCGGAAGCCTGGAGAACATACGGCGGGTCTTAGCCGGCGAGGCCACGTTCGCCGTGGCATTGGCCGACGCCGCCGCGCAGGCAGCTGCTTCCACGGGCAACGACGGCGGGCAGTTGGTAGCGCTGGGGAAGGTTTACCAAAACTACGTCCACTGCATCGTCCGCGAAGACAGCGGCATCCAAGCCTTCGCCGACCTCGCCGGGAAAACCGCGGGCGTGGGTGAGGTGGGCTCAGGAACCACTCTCACAGCAGGCAGAGTCATTGCTGCCGCAGGGCTTTCGTTGGAAACGGCCGGACCGGGCAGAGCTGTGAAGCAGGTCAACCTTGGATTGAACCAGGCACTGGCCTCCTTGAGGGACGGCTCCATTGACGTCATGATCCAGTCCGGAGGCGTTCCGACGGCGCCGATCGCTGCCGCGGCGCAGGAACTTCGCGTCCGGCTCCTGGACCTTTCCGAGCTCATTCCGGCCACGCGGGCCCAGTCCAGGTTTTTCTACGACCGCGTCCTCATTCCCGCGAACAGCTACGGGAACGCGCCTGCCGTGTGGACCGTGGGCGTGGCCAATCTGCTCCTCTGCCGCAGGGATTTGGCGGACCACATTGTTCGTCAGACCGTGGAACTCATGGTCGAACAAGCTCAGGATCTGGTGCCTAAGTCCAGCACCGGAGTTCAGTTCCTCAGCCCGGAAACTCTCATCAATACCGCCGGCCTGCCCCTGCATCCGGCTGCGGAGGCCGCTTACCGGGCGCTGCACGGATAGCCGTGAAAGCCGTGAAATCGGCATGAGGCCGCGCAAATGGCAAAATGGAAGACATGACTTCAGCCGTTGCCCCTGCCATCGCCCTGACCATCGCCGGCTCCGAAGCGACCGGTGGCGCCGGCGCGCAGGCCGACCTCAAGACGTTCCAGGAACTCGGAGTGTTCGGCATCGCGAACCTCACGTGCATTGTTTCCTTCAACCCGAAAGACAACTGGAACCACCGCTTTGTCCCCGTGGAGCAGCAGGTTATTGCGGACCAGCTGGAAGCCACGACGGCGGCATACGGCGCTGCGTCCGGCGCACCGTCGGTGTTGGACACCGTAAAGATCGGCATGCTGGGGAGTCCGGCAACCATCAGCACCGTTGAAAAGGCATTGTCCGGGGGCGCTTTCAAGCATGTGGTGCTGGACCCGGTCCTGATCTGCAAGGGGCAGGAACCCGGCCATGCCTTGGACACCGACCAGGCATTGAAGGCACAGATCCTGCCGCTGGCTACGTTCGTCACCCCCAACCACTTCGAAGCCGAATCCCTGTCCGGGCTCACCATTACTGACGAAGAATCGCTGAAGGCCGCAGCCATCCGCATCCATGAAATCAGCGGCGCAGCAGTCCTGGCCAAGGGCGGGGTGCGGCTGGAAGGCCCTGACGCCGTCGACGTCTATTACGACGGCGGGACGCTGGAAGTCCTGCGCGCTCCGAAGGTGGGCGAGGTAGCCGTCTCCGGCGCCGGTTGCTCGTTGGCCGCCGCGGTAACTGCCGAGCTCGCCAAGGGGGCAACGCCACTGGAAGCTGCCCGGACGGCGAAGGCATTCGTCACCGCCGGCATCAAGAACCGAGTGTCCTCGGGCGCACCGTTTGATGCCCTGTGGCAGGGTGGGGCCCTGTCCTAGCTGTTACCAAAGAAAACAGCCGCCCCGGAGACTCTCCCGGGGCGGCTGTTTTAGCGTGAGTGCGGTTTAGCGCGAGACCTTGCCCATGAGTGAGGCGATCGGGCGCAGGAACAGGGGCCGGGCCAGGAACCAGGCGGCTGCCGTGAAGACGATGGAGGCTGCGAAGATCCCGAAGCCCCACCAACTGTTGGCGTCGTCGTTGGCGGCGTACATGTGGTTGAGGTTCCGCAGCGCACCTGTTGCCAGCACCAGCGTCACGTGGACGATCACGAACGCGACGAAGTAGATCATCACCGGGAAGTGGATCTTCCGGGCGAGTTCGATCGGATAGAACTTGTTGATGGCAGCTTTCTTGGGCCATGCTCCGGACATCCGGAGGCCAGTGATGATGGCCAGCGGTGCAGCGATGAAGACTGTGATGAAGTACGTCAGGAGCTGGAGGCTGTTGTAGTTGTTCCAGCCGTTCTCAACCGGCCAGTTCAGCGAGGCGTACTGAAGGCCTGCCGAAACGGCGTTGGGGAAGACGTCCCAGCTGGTGGGCACGATCCTCAGCCACTGACCGGTTGCGAAGAGCAGCACGATGAAGATGATGCCGTTCAGGACCCAGAGCGCGTCCAACGTCAGGTGGAACCACAGGTCCAGGCTGATCTTGGTCGGCGGATTCTTGGTCTTGATCAGTCCCTTGTTGTTCCGGGTCCAGTTGGCGGCGGGCCGCGTGGTGGTGCGCACCTGCCAGCCCGATCTGATGATCAGGACCAGGAAGAACATGTTGAGGAAGTGCTGCCAGCCAAGCCAAGCCGGGAATCCGGTAGGGGCGCCTTCAGGAACGGCCGAGTGCCCCGGGTAGTCGGTGAGGAACTGCTGCACGGGCTGAAGGGTCCGGAGCCATTGTGCAACGAGCACCAGGATCAGTGCCACCACCAAAGCTCCTGCGGTGACGACGACGGGTTTGAACCACCTGTTCGACGTGATCCCGGACGACTTGCTTGAAACGGACATCAGGCCGCGTTCCTCTCTGGCTTGTTTGGCTGCGACCAGTTGGCGCTATATAGCGATTCAACCAGTTGCAGCCCGACGGTGAAAACGGCACCCGGGTTTCGGGGCGTTCGACGTCAAAAATCGCAGCATTCGGATACATGCCGCAATACATATTTCTAGAACAGACTTCCAGAATTATTTCCCGTTTCACAAGGCCCAGTCAAGGCTTCGCACTGGCTATGTGGATTCTTTCGGGTAGGATTCCAAAAAATGGCCGGGCGACACTCCGGTCCTTCGTCTGCCTGCGAGAGGAGCGTGAGCGTGGTCCGCAAGACCTCCGAAGCTGCAGTCATTGCCGGCTCCTGGCAGTGGACCCGCACCGCGGCAACACAGCGAAATCTCCTGGACGCGGCCGCCAGCGTGTTCGTGGAACATGGCTTTACCAACGCGAGCATCTCAGACATTGTGACGCGAGCCGGATCCAGCGTGGGCAGCCTCTATCACCACTTCGGCGGGAAGACCGAACTTTTCCTCGCATTGTGGGACGACTACCAGAACGAACACGAGCGCTTGGTGGCCGCATCCGTGGCGAAGGCACGCAAGGCCGGTCAGAACGATCCCCTGGCACTGTTCAATGTGGGCAGCCGCAGCTATTTCGACTACACCTGGAAGCACCGTGACCTGGAACGGGTGTTTATTGAGGGCGACACTCCCCCGGGCTTCGAGGTACTCAGGCGGGAACGTGGCCGCGAATGGGTGCGGCAGAACTCCGTGCTCTTGGGTGCCAGTGACGACACCCTGGGCAGGATCACGGTTGCGGTGATCACTGACATCGTCACCGTGTCCGGGCAGGAAGTGGCGTTGAGTGCAACCAAACGAGAGGCCGACGAAGTTGTTGAAGCCGCCGCAGTGCTGGTGGGCCGCCTGGTCCGCTAAAACCCAACCCTCTGGCACCTCCCGCTGCCATCAACCCAACCCTCTGGCACCTCCCGCTGCCATCAGCCCATCCCTCTGGCACCTCCTGAGCTATCGCGGGTCCGCCACCCACCCGGTGAACAATGGCATTCCCGTCTCGACGTGAATGATTTGATAGTGGAACGGACGGTCAAGGATGATCTCGCGTTCCGGGATGAGGGCACTTGAGTCCTCCGCGTTGATCTGGGTCACCGCGGAGGCGATGGTCCCCTTCTCGGCAACGGTGATGTTGGCTGCCTGGGCGGCTTGCGTCAACTTCATACCCTGCTGGATCCCGCCGAAATCTTTGTCCGTAGCCAGCATCTGGTTGAGTCCAAGCGTTTCGAAGACCTTCCGCAACTCAAACGTGGTCTTGTGGTCCCACTTGGGAAGGCTGATGTGAACCATGTCCTTCGAGGCAGAACCCAATCCGTTAGCCACATCCGTCAGCACCTCCGCAGAAACCGCAGCCGGACCAGCCGAACCTTGCGCACCGCCGTCGGGCTGTATCAACCGCATTACGAAACCCTCCGCATACGGCAGGTCCGCGGCCTTCCATCCTGCGCCTTCGGTGTACGCCATGCCGAGGGAAGCATGCATGGTTGGCACGTTGATCACTTCACCGCCGGCCTTGGTGAACGGGCGGTCGGCGGTGTCGTTCGCTTCGAACGGCTCTTGCCAGGCAGCGGCGAAGTAGAGGGCATTGAGGAGGCTGAAGGTGTTCTCAGGACTGTACTTTGCTGGGGCTTCCTTGATCCGGCCCCCGGTATTCCTGTTGACCCACTGGTCAATGGCCGCTTTGGTCACAGCCTCGTCCCGGAAGTTCACCGGGTACACGCCCGTGCCGAAATGACTGGCAAGCGTGCTGAGAAACGCTTCACCGGTAGGCACATCCTTGTCGACGAACAACCCGTTGGCCGCGTGCATGACAGGCTTGCGCGGCGGGTTCCCTTCGTCAACCGACCCGGGATCGCCGTCGAACTTTTCGAGGGAGGCGAGCAGCGCGTTCATCGCTTGGTCCCGCCCCTCGACGGGCAACCCCAGAACCGTATCCATCTCCGCCGCTGTGGCACCGGAAGCTCCCGCCCGCAGCATGCTCAGCGCAATCAACAGGCTGGCAGGCGACGCGACGACGTTGCCATTGTTTGCATCGCCACCGTCGGCAAGCACTGTGACGCCGAGCTTGCGCGCGGAAGCATTGAAAGCTTCAAGCTGCGCCGAATAGTCCGTTGCCTGAACCGAAACGCGCGCCACGCCGTCAGCGGTTAAGAGCCCGACGTCGGCTGGTTGCGGCGCACAGGCACTGATGGTCGCGGAGGCGCTCACCAGCGTCGCTGCCGCGAGCAGCGTTGTCACTTTCCGGATTCGATTCATGGTGCATCCCCCAGTTTGGCGTTGTCCTCACATAGTGCCCCGTTTGCGGTTGGAACTCACGTGAAGTGATAGAGGGATCACCAAATGTTGCCGGAACGTGAGAGAGCGATCCGCTCAAGCACGCGGGACGTGAGAGAGCGTCGGGGGGGTCAGCGCTCGGAGTGGGCGGCCAGGAAGGAGTACACCTCGGTCTCGTCCACGCCGGGGAACGCGCCCGGAGGCATCGCGGCGAGCAGGTGCGAATGTGCGCGCGCTGAGGGCCAGGCGTTGCCGGCCCATTCATTGGCCAAGGACTCCGGCGGACGCTTGCAGCAGTTCGGATCCGGGCAGTTGGACGTCGCCCGGGCGGTAGTTTCCCGTCCGCGGAACCATTTCACGTGCTGGTACGGCACTCCGATGCTCAACGAGAACTCACCGGCAGCCGAGCGCTCCGTACGGGCCGTGCACCAGTAAGTGCCCGATGGCGTGTCCGTGTACTGGCTGTAGGCGCTGAACTTGTCCGGCACATCGAACACCGCGCGCGATGTCCATGCTTTGCATGAAGGCTGTCCTTCAATGGCGCCGGTGTGGTCCTGGGGGAAGGTCACGCCGTCGTTCTCGTAGGCCTTGTAGATGATGCCGGACTGGTGCGTCTTCTGGAAATGTGTGGTGATGCCAAGGTGCTTGGTTGCGAGGTTGGTGAAACGGTGCGCGGCAGTTTCGTAGGACACCGCGAAGGCATCCCGGATGTCCTCTACGGCGATTTCCTTGGCAGCTTTGGCCTTTTGCAGGAACTCCACGGTGGCTTGCTCCGGCAGCAACAGAGCGGCGGCGAAATAGTTGGTGGCCACTCGCTGAGCCAGGAAATCGCCGTAGTTCCGGGGAGTTTCATGGCCCAGGACGTAGTGGCCCAGCGCCTGCAGGAGGACCGAGCGGGGATCGTGATCCTGGCGCTGGTTCTGCGTCAGATAAATTCTGCGGTTCTTCAAATCCGTTACGGACCGCGTGGAATGAGGCAGATCGCCCACATGATGAAGGGAAAAACCCAGGTTCTCAGCGATGTCCGCAATGACGTGCTGGCTCAACGGACCCGTGGTGTAACCCACCCCTTTGAGGACCTTCTGCGCCTCCGCCTCATACTCTGGGAAATAGTTACCGCGCTCGCGCATCATGGCACGCAACTCGCCGTTCGCGCGGCGGGCTTCTTCCGGCGTCGCGACTTGCTCATTCAACTTGCGCTCGAGCTCCTGGAGCAGCCCCACCTGCGACTCGAGCACATCGAGCGGAAGCCGCGAGCTGATGCGGATTTTGGGGAGGTTGAGGGATTCATACAGTGGCCCGCGCTGGTACCGTTCCAGCTCGATTTCCAGCGCGGCCCTGCGGCTCGGCGGCTCCGCTCCGAGCAGCTGATCGATCGTCACGTTCAGTGATGCAGCGAGCTGCTGAAGCAGCCCCAATTTTGGTTCGCGCTTTCCGTTTTCAATCAGGCTCAGCTGGCTCGGCGCGGTCCCGACGGCGGCACTCAAGTCGTCCAGCGTCAGCCCGGCCTGCTTGCGCAGATGGCGCACGCGGCGGCCAAGGCTGATGACGTCCAGTTCAGGGGACGCGGCGGACAACGACGGCGATGTGACTTCGCGATTCCAGCTCACAGGCGACATTTCTTGAGAATACGCGAAGAAGTGCATTTCTTTCCATAGTTTTCCTCTAGTAACCCTCTTGGAAGTGCAGAAAAGTAGGTCTTACGAAAAAGAAATACAGATCCCGGACAAGCCGGCCGACGCAGCAAAGGCGCAGCGGAGGCCGGCCCGGGCACCACATAGGAGATAAAAATGACCGCATCATTTGAACCCGCAGAGCAGTCCGCAGAGCAGCAGGCCGCAGCGCTGGAACTTGAATGGTCTGCCAACCCGCGTTGGGAAGGCGTAACCCGTGATTACTCGGCCACCGACGTCGTCCGCCTCCGCGGTCGCGTCTCCGAAGAGCACACCCTGGCCCGCCGCGGTTCGGAGAAGCTCTGGAAGCAGCTCACGGAGGAAGCCCCCACGGGCGGCTACACCAACGCTTTGGGCGCACTGACCGGAAACCAGGCAGTGCAGCAGGTCAAGGCCGGACTCCGCGCCATCTACCTCTCCGGCTGGCAGGTCGCCGCAGACGCCAACCTCTCCGGCCAGACCTACCCGGACCAGTCCCTGTACCCGGCCAACTCGGTCCCCCAGGTTGTCCGCCGCATCAACAACGCCCTGCTCCGCGCAGACCAGATCGAATATGCCGAGGGCGTCAAGACTGTTGAGGACTGGTTGGTCCCGATCGTCGCCGACGCCGAGGCCGGCTTCGGTGGCCCGCTCAACGCCTACGAGCTCATGAAATCCATGATCACCGCCGGTGCCTCGGGCGTTCACTGGGAAGACCAGCTTGCTTCGGAGAAGAAGTGCGGACACCTCGGCGGCAAGGTCCTGATTCCCACCCAGCAGCACATCCGGACCCTGAACGCAGCCCGCCTGGCAGCCGACGTCGCCGGTACACCGACCGTGGTGATCGCCCGCACCGACGCCGAAGCAGCAACGCTGATCACCTCAGACGTTGACGAGCGCGACCAGGAATTCACTACCGGCGAGCGCACTGCCGAAGGCTTCTACAAGGTCCGCAACGGCATCGAGCCCTGCATCGCCCGTGCCAAGGCCTACGCACCGTACTCCGACCTCATCTGGATGGAGACCGGCACCCCGGACCTGGAACTGGCACGCAAGTTCGCCGAATCGGTCAAAGCCGACTTCCCGGACCAGATGCTCTCCTACAACTGCTCCCCGTCCTTCAACTGGCGCAAGCACCTGGATGACACCACCATCGCCAAGTTCCAGCGCGAACTCGGTGCCATGGGCTTCACGTTCCAGTTCATCACCCTGGCCGGCTTCCACGCCCTGAACTACTCGATGTTCGACCTCGCCCACGGCTACGCCCGTGAAGGCATGAGCGCCTACGTCGAACTCCAGGAAAAGGAATTCGCCTCCGAATCCCGCGGCTACACCGCCACCAAGCACCAGCGCGAAGTCGGCACCGGCTACTTCGACGACATCGCCACAGCGCTCAACCCGAACGCATCCACCCTGGCCCTGGTGGGATCCACCGAAGAAGGCCAGTTCCACTAACCACTTCCGACGGCGGTCCCCGGCTCCGGTGAGGTTGTCACCTCCGGCCCAGGGACCGGCAACGCTCTACCTGCGGAGGTCGATCAAGGCAATCCTCCGCGTGCTATTCCCCATCCCCGTCGATAGACCTCGCAAAGCTCGGTCGACGGCGGGGATAGGGCCCCTTTTACGCACGCTTCCGGATCACCTTGATCGACCGTTGGGTCGCTCGGTATCGGGGAGGCAGGCACCAGGCCGAAGGGGCCGGTATTGCGGCAGCCTGCGTAAAAGGGCCCCCTTATCAGGGTTTGTCCTCGCTCAGCGAGGTCAGACCCGCATAAGGGGAATAGCAGGCAGAGCAATTCCGGTCCGAAGGCCGGACCCAAACCAGCCAAGTGCCGCCGTCGAACTTTGCTTCTCAAGGAGAGATTGAAATGAACAGCTTCACTGACAACTTCACCATCAATGGCATCACTATCACCGCGCAGCCCATTTGCCGGCAGAACGAGGTCCTCACGCCGGACGCCCTTGAGTTCGTTGGCAAGTTGCACAGGGCTACGGCGGATCGTCGCCAGGAGCTGATGCAGGCACGGCATGCCCGTCGCAACCAGATTTCCGGCGGCCAGGATCCGCGGTTCCGCCCGGAAACTGAGGGCATCCGCAATGACCCGAGCTGGCGCGTGGCTCCCCCGGCTCCGGGTTTGGAGGACCGCCGTGTGGAGATCACCGGCCCCGTGGATAAGAAAATGACCATTAACGCCCTGAACTCGGGGGCGAAGGTCTGGCTCGCTGACATGGAAGACTCCTCCACGCCGACGTGGCGCAATGTCATCCAGGGCCAGCTGAACCTGACCGACGCTTTGGAGCGCCGGATCGACTTCACCTCCCCTGAGGGCAAGGAGTACAAACTCAAAGCTGCCGAGGACCTGCCCACCATCGTGGTCCGTCCCCGGGGCTGGCACTTGCCGGAGAAGCACATGCTCGTGGATGGCAAGCCCATTGCCGGCGGCATTGTGGACTTCGGTTTGTTCTTCTTCCACAACGCCCGCCGCCTCCTGGCCCAGGGCAAGGGCCCGTACTTCTACCTGCCGAAGATTGAGAACCACCTCGAAGCCCGGCTGTGGAATGACATCTTTGTCCTGGCGCAGGATCTTTTGGGCATCCCGCAGGGCACCATCCGCGCCACTGTGCTGATCGAAACCATCACGGCAGCGTTTGAGATGGAGGAGATCCTTTACGAACTCCGCGACCACGCGAGCGGTTTGAACGCCGGCCGGTGGGACTACATCTTCTCCCTGATCAAGAACTTCCGTACCCGCGGACCGCGCTTTGTGCTCCCGGACCGCGGCCAGGTGACCATGACCCAGCCGTTCATGCGCGCATACACCGAGCAGCTGGTCAGGGCATGCCACCGACGTGGTGCCATGGCTATTGGGGGCATGGCAGCAGCTGTTCCCAACCGAAAGGACGAGTCCGCCAACACCGCCTCGTTCGAGAAGGTCCGTGCGGACAAGACCCGCGAGGCCAACGACGGCTTTGACGGCTCCTGGGTGGCCCACCCGGACCTGGTGCCGGTATGCCGGGAAGTCTTTGACTCAGTTCTCGGAAACCGCCCCAACCAGCTGGACCGCTCCCGCGAGGACGTCACCCCCGATGACCGCGCGCTGATCGACATCGCCAGCACCGAGGGAACCATCACCGAGGGCGGGGTCCGCCTGAACATCGAGGTAGGCATCCGCTACATCGAGTCCTGGCTGCGGGGCAACGGAGCAGTGGCCATCCACAACCTCATGGAAGACGCCGCCACCGCCGAGATCTCCCGCTCGCAACTCTGGCAGTGGATCCACTCGCACGCCATCACGGAGCAGGGCGACATCATCACCCGCGAATGGGTTGAGGACATGCTGGACGAGGAATACGCCCGCCTGGAACGCTTCGACGGAGACCGGTTCGCGGATGCCCGCGCCATCTTTGAAGAGGTCACCCTGGCCGAGGAATTCCCCACCTTCCTGACCATCCCCGCGTACGCCCGTTTCCTCACCGAGGCCCGTGAAGAGGCCACGGAGGAGGAACTCGTCGCCGCCTAGGCCCCATGACCTGAGGTAGCGACACCCATCAAGCCCCGACGCTGGGCTGCCTGCACTCTTCGCAACAAGTGACCCCGACCGTCGGGGAGGCAGCCCGGCAGCGGGGCTTACCCATGCCCATCGCCGGCCCACCCCATTTCGATGGCTTGCTGCGGATCATGCCGTACGCACGGCGCGCCTCGCAGCGAACCCCCGAATCGGACCCCGGGGCCCACCCCATTTCGATGGCTTGCTGCGGATCAGGCGATTCCTACCGTCTAATCCACAGCTACCCATCTAAACGGACACAGCACGACGGCGGCACTCACCCGCGCAGCACGACGGCGGCACTCACCCGCGCAGCAAGCGCGCCGGCCCCGCAGCGGACCTAGCGCTGCCGGGCCACCCAGCGCACGGACAACGTGGTGCACACACAGAACGCGAGCACCGAGCCAAGGATCACCAGCAGCGGAACAGTCCAGCCGCCGGTAACACTGTGCACGAAGCCAACAACGGTGGGAGCCAGCGCAGCAAAGCAGTAGCCCACCCCTTGCACCACGGCGGACATCTTGCCGGCGGCTGCCTGGGATTGGGCAAACTTGATGATGGCAATAAAGATCACCGTGATCCCGCCACCTTGGGCCACTCCGCCCAATGAGGACCACACCCACCAGAAATCAGGTGCCAGCAACAAACCCACGGGAACGGTCAGCCACAGCGCGCTCAAGGTGACCGCCACCGTCGTCGTACTGGCGAAACGGGCCAGGAGCGGCACGCCCAAGCCGCCCACAATGGCGAAGATTTGGAACAGTGAAGATCCCGCGCCGGCGTCGGCAGTGCCCATGGCGAGTTCGTCGGACAGGAAGCTCGGCAGCCAGGCGGTGACCCCATAGTAGGAAAAGGCCTGGCCGGCGAAGCCGAGAGTGAGGCCGACCGTCAGCCACCGCACCCCCGCAACCGGTCCCGACAACGAGGCAGGTGGAGCAGGAACCGCAAGGGGAACAAACGCCTTCCGCGCACCCACGGTGGGCACCCAAAACAGGATCGCCGCCAAAGCCAACAACGCGCTCGCAGCCAAGGCCAGCCGCCAGCCCACCAGCTCCGCCAATGGTGCCGTGGCCACGGAGGTGAGGAACGAGCCAACATTGAGTGCAGCCGTGTAGACACCCATCGCTGTCGCCTGGCGTCGTGGGGCGAAGTCTCTCCGGATGATGAGGGGCACCGCGATGTTGCCGATGGTGATGGCCACACCAATGATGACCGTGCCCACCATCACCGAAGCGCCGCCACCGCTGGAGCGGATGATCACGCCGGCAAGGACACCAAGGAGCGTGAGCATTACGGCGACCTCGGCGCCGAGGCGACGCCCCGCCAAGGAAGCCAAAGGCGAAGCCAGGGAGAAGCACAGCACGGGGATGCCGGTCAGCAGTCCGAGTTCAACCGGCGAGAATCCGAGGTCCTGCTGGAGTGAATCCACCACGGGGGCAACGGCCACAAACGGCCCCCGCATGTTCAAAGCTATGAGGCCGATGCACGCAAGGATCAGCCAGCCGCGTGGAATCTTCGCGAGGAACTGGCTCACCGGGCGGACCGAAAAAGGACAGGAAGCGTTTTCATCACTTTCATTGCTATCACGGCGCTACCCGCCAACCGGCATCCGGCAAGCCTCAACCCGCTGCTTGAAGCGTGGCCTCAATCACGGCCGGCGACAGGACGTGCTGGGTGACCATGTGGCTCGCGCCGAGGATCGCGGCCCGCTGCCCGGCCATGGAAATGCCGATGCGCAGGTGCGTGGTGGCCAGCGGCAGCGACCGCCGGTAGACCACCTCACGGATCCCGGCCACCAGGTGCTCGCCGGCCTCCCCCACGCTGCCGCCGATGATAATGATGGACGGATTGAGGAGGTTGACCACTGTGGCCAGCACGTCCCCGACGTCGCGCCCGGCCTGCCGAAGCGCCTGAATCGCCTGCAGGTTGCCTTCACCCACAAGCCGCAGGACGTCCGCACCGCTGGAAGCGTCCAGCCCCTGCGCCTGCAGTTGACGTGCGACGGCGGGACCTGAGGCAAGCGCCTCCAGGCACCCGTGGTTGCCGCAACGGCACAGAACGTCGTCGCCGCGCGGCACCCGGACATGGCCGAGATCGCCGGCGGTGCCGTTGGCGCCCCGCTGCAACTGTCCGCTGCTGATGATGCCGGCGCCGATGCCCGTGGCGACCTTGACGAAAAGGAAGTTCAGGTTGTCCGGCCAGTAGGCAGTGCGCTCGCCGAGGGCCATGATGTTGACGTCGTTGTCCACCAGGACGGGAACCGGCAGGGAGCGCTGAACGTAGGCGACGACGTCGAATCCGTCCCAGCCGGGCATGATGGGTGGCTTCACGGGTCGCCCGGAATGGTGTTCCACCGGACCCGGCAGCCCGATTCCCATTCCGGCGAGGTCACCCAGCGCCCGCCCGGCTTCGGCCAGGAGCTCGCGGCCCGCGGTGACCACCCGGCCCAGGACGATGTCCGGTCCGTCGGCAACTTCCTGCCCCAATCGTCGCTCCGCCAAGACGTTGCCGCCGAGGTCGGTGACGGCAACAATCACGTGGGTAGCTCCGACGTCGACGGCCAGGACCACCCGCGCTGCCGGGTTGAAGGCAAAGCGCGACGGCGGCCTGCCGCCTGTGGAGGTCGCTTCGCCGGCAGGTCCGACGAGGCCGGAGTTGATGAGCGAATCGATGCGTGAGGCCACGGTGGATCGGGCCAGTCCGGTGGTTTCGGCGAGCTCAGCGCGGGTGCGGGCTTTGCCGTCGCGGAGAAGCTGGAAAAGATTCCCGGCACGTGAGAGATTGCCGGCCTCTGGCGCGGAGCTGTTTCCGGCGTCAGTTCCGGCAGTCGTTGTCATCCAATTAGTGAAGCACGATTGCTTATGCATGTCATCCAACGGAAGTTTGTCGGAATTATTGCAACTTTTGCTAGACGCTCGACAAAAGTCCCTCTAGGCTGAAATGAGTGCATAACAACGGTTCGTTGGTGCAGGCTGTAGCTCCCTCGCCGGGCGCTCACTAGACTGGCGCCATCTCGCCAAAATTCCAGAACAAACCTCCCCGGAAAAGGAATCCAATGTCTTATTCGATCCAGCTGTATACCCTGCGGGACGCTCTTCAGGAGGACCTGCCGGGAACCATCCGGAAAGTTGCCGAGATCGGTTTCACCCAGGTAGAGCCGTACAACTTCGTGGCCACGGCCAAGGAACTGGGTGCTGCGTTGAAGGAGAACGGCCTGACCGCTCCGTCCGGGCACGCCCCGTTGCTGTCCCAGGACCAGGATGAAATCTTTGCCGCGGCCAAGGAACTGGGTATCACCACGGTGATCGATCCGTTCCTTCCGGCCGAACACTGGCAGTCCGCCGAGGACATCCAGGCCACCGCCGCCAAGCTCAACGCAGCAGCGAAGAAGGGTGCTGAGTACGGCATCCGCGTGGGCTACCACAACCACGCCTGGGAGCTGGAGTCCATCATCGAGGGCAAGACCGCCCTGGAGTACCTTGAGGGTCTGCTGGATCCGGAACTGGTCCTGGAAGTGGACACCTACTGGGTTGCCGTGGGCGGCCAGGACCCCGTGGAACTCCTGGCCCGCTTGGGCGACCGTGTGAAGCTCATCCACATCAAGGACGGCCCGGCCACCACCGACACCAAGGCCCAGCAGCCGGCAGGCCAGGGCACCGTTCCGGTTCTGGACGTCATTGCAGCCGCGAAGTCCCTGGAAGTAGGAGTGGTGGAGTTCGATGACTACTCCGGCGATATCTTCGAGGGCATCACCCAGAGCCTGGCCTTCCTGACCGCCGCCGCCAGCGCCGACGCAGCCGGCACCCAAACAGCCGGTACCCAGGCAGCCGGCACCCAGGCAGCAGAAGGAGCACAGGCATGAGCTTCTCCCCTTCCACCCGCAAAGGCCCCGTAGGCGTAGCCGTCATCGGCGCAGGCAACATCAGCAAGCAGTACCTGGACAACCTCACGGTCTTCCCGGACCTGAAAGTCCTGGTCATCGCAGACCTCTTCGTCGAAACCGCCGAGGCCCGCGCCAAGGAATACGGGATCGCCGAATTCGGTACGCCGGAGCTGGCACTGAACCATCCCGACGTCGAGCTCATCATCAACCTCACCATCCCCGCAGCCCACGTCGAGGTGGCCACGGCCGCTGTCAAGGCAGGCAAGCACGTCTGGACCGAGAAGCCCTTCTCCCTGGATCGCGAATCCGGGCTGGGCCTGCTCAAGGCCGCCGACGCCGCGGGAATCCGCCTGGGCACCGCCCCGGATACCTTCCTGGGTGCCGGCCTCCAGACCGCGCGCCGCATCATCGAGCGCGGGGACATCGGCACGCCGCTGACCGGCATGACCACGTTCCAGACCCCCGGTCCGGAATCCTGGCACCCGAACCCGGCGTTCCTGTTCCAGCACGGTGCCGGCCCCCTGTTCGATATGGGCCCGTACTACCTGACCGCCCTGATCCAGACCTTCGGTTCGGTCCGCAAGGTGGCCGCCGTCGGCTCCTCCGCCAAAGCGACCCGCATCATCGGTTCCGGCCCCAAGGCCGGCGAGGAATTCGCCGTCGAGGTCCCCACGCACGTCTCCGCCATGGCGCAGTTCGAAGGCGGCCAGTCCAGCCACAGCGTGTTCTCCTTTGAGTCCCCGCGCCAGCGGATGGGTTTCGTGGAAATCACCGGTTCCGAGGCCACCCTGTCCCTTCCGGACCCGAACTACTTTGACGGCGACCTGAAGCTGTGGCGTCCGGGCGCGGAAGAACCGGAAATCATTCCTGCCACCGGACCCGCCAACGGCCGGGGTATGGGCGCACTGGACATGGCCCGGGCCATCCGCAATGGCGGCCCGCACCGCGCCACCGGCGAACTGGCCTACCATGTGCTGGACGCCATGGTCTCCATCACCGAGTCGGTGGAATCAGGCACGTTCGTGGACGTCACCAGCAACGCTCCCACTTCAATTGCCCTCCCCGAGGACTGGGCTCCCGAAACCGCGACGCTCTAAGCACCGGCGAGGAACACTATGACTACCTCTGAAAAGACGCCGCTGGGCGTTGCGGTAATCGGCTACGCCTTCATGGGCAAGGCACACTCCAATGCCTGGCGGAACGTGGCCAGTTTCTTCGACGTCCCGGCCTTCGAGCAGAAGGTGCTGGTAGGCCGGGACGCCGACGCCGTTGCCGAAGCTGCTGCCAAGTACGGCTGGGCCGAGTCCGCCACGGATTGGCGTTCGGTCATTGATCGGGACGATATCCACATCATCGATATCTGCGCGCCGGGTTGGATGCACGCCGAAATCGCCACCGCGGCGCTGGCGGCCGGCAAACACGTCCTGGTGGAGAAGCCGCTGGCCAACACCCTCGGCGAGGCCGAGTTGATGACAGCAGCCGCCGCAAAAGCCCGGGCCCGGGGCGTGCAGTCCATGATCGGCTTCAACTACCGCCGCGTCCCTGCGCTTGCCCTGGCCCGTGAGCTCATTGCGGAGGGCCGGCTCGGCACCGTCCGGCAGGTTCGCGCCGCGTACCTGCAGGACTGGTTGACCGACGCCGAGTCCCCCATGAGCTGGCGTCTCCGGAAGGAAACCGCCGGGTCCGGCGCCCTGGGCGATATTGCCTCGCACGCCATCGACCAGATTCTCTACCTTCTGGATGATGACGTCACCGAGGTCTCCGGCCGCCTGCAGACCTTTGTTGACCAGCGCCCCGGTGCTGAAGGCCTGGAGGATGTCACGGTCGACGACGCCGCTTGGGTGAACCTCTCACTCGCCTCAGGAGCAATCGCCTCGGTGGAAGCCTCCCGCGTGGCAACCGGCCAGAAGAACTCCCTCAGGATCGAAATCTACGGTTCCCTCGGATCGTTGACCTTCGACCTGGAAAACCTCAACGAGCTCAATTTCATGGACACCACGGTGCCCGTCCGCGAACAGGGATTCCGTCGGATCCTGGTCAACGAACCCGAGCACCCGTACGTGGGCGCTTGGTGGCCGCAGGGCCACATCATCGGCTGGGAACACACGTTCACCCACCAGATTAGGGACTTCCTCAACGCCATCGCGGCCGGTGAGGCGCCGTCGCCGTCGTTCGAAGACGGACTGAACGTCCAGCACATCCTGGCCGCCGTGGAAGAGTCCGCGGCAGCCAAAAGCTCACTGATCCTGCTCAACACGTCCGTTACTGAAGGAGCCTGACATGCCCCGCCCGTACACCCTGTTCACCGGCCAGTGGGCCGACCTCCCCTTCGAGGAAGTCGCGCGGCTCGCTTCCGGCTGGGGCTATGACGGCCTGGAAATCGCCGTCTCCGGAGACCACCTGGACGCCTGGCGCTGGGATGAACCCGGCTATGTCGAATCCAAGCTCGCCGTCCTGGAGAAGTACAACCTGAAGGTCTGGGCCATCTCCAACCACCTCAAGGGCCAGGCGGTCTGCGATGACCCCATCGACTTCCGCCACGAAGCCATTGTTGGCTCCCGGGTATGGGGCGATGGGGAGCCCGAGGGCGTCCGCCAGCGCGCCGCCGAGGAAATGAAGCACACCGCCCGGCTCGCCAAAGCGCTCGGCGTGGACACCGTCGTCGGGTTCACCGGCTCCTCCATCTGGCAGTACGTGGCCATGTTCCCGCCCGTCCCGGAGAAGGTCATCGAGGCCGGCTACCAGGACTTCGCCGACCGTTGGAACCCCATTCTGGACGTTTTTGACGAATGCGGTGTCCGTTTCGCCCACGAGGTCCACCCCTCCGAAATTGCCTACGACTACTGGACCACCGTCCGGACCCTCGAAGCGATCGGCCACCGGCCTGCTTTCGGCCTGAACTGGGACCCGTCCCACTTCATGTGGCAGGGAATCGATCCTGTGTCCTTCATCTGGGACTTCAAGGACCGGATTTACCACGTGGACTGCAAGGACACCAAGCTCCGTCCCACCGGCCGGAACACCGTGATGGGCTCGCACCTGCCCTGGGGCGATCCCCGCCGTGGTTGGGACTTCGTCTCCGCCGGACGCGGCGATGTGCCGTGGGAATCGTCCTTCCGCACCCTCACCGCCATCGGCTACGACGGACCCATCTCGGTGGAATGGGAAGACGCCGGAATGGACCGCCTCCACGGCGCACCCGAAGCCCTCGCCGCGCTGAAGAAGTTCGACTTCCCGGCGTCGCAAACCTCCTTCGACGCCGCGTTCAGCAGCAAGGACTAGCCACGTGACCCTCAGCAATGGCACTTCCGATGGCACCATCCGCTGGGGCATTCTCGGCACCGGGTTTATTGCCGGGCTCCAAACCAAGGACTTGAAGGAGAACGGCTTTACGGTTCAGGCCGTGGGGTCCCGTTCGCTGGACTCGAGCCAGTTGTTTGCCGATGAGCATGGCGTGGCCACTGCGCACGGCAGCTATGAGGATCTGGTGGCCGACCCCATGGTTGACGTGGTCTACGTGGCCACGCCACACCCTTTCCACCACGCAAATGCCCTGCTGGCGTTGAATGCGGGCAAGCACGTGCTGGTGGAGAAGGCGTTCACCATGAACGCCCGGCAGGCACAGGAGATCGTTGACCTGGCGGAATCCAAGGGGCTCGTGGCCCTGGAAGCCATGTGGACCAGGTTCCTGCCGCACATGATCCGGATCCGGGAGCTCATCGCGGCCGGGACCATTGGCGAGGTGCGCAAGGTGGTGGCCACCCACAACCAGAGCCTCCCCAAGGACCCCGCCCACCGGCTCAATGATCCCGCGCTCGGTGGTGGAGCCCTGCTGGACCTGGGCATCTATCCGATCTCCTTTGCCTTCGACATCCTGGGCACGCCGGCGTCCATCAAGGCCAGCGCCTCAATGTCAGCCACCGGCGTGGACCGCCAAACGGCAGCCATCTTCGAGTACGCCAACGGAGCTCAAGCAATTGTTGATTGTGAGCTGGATGCGGCCAGCGCCAACCGGTCCATGGTCATTGGCACAGAGGGCTGGATCGACATTGAGTCCACTTGGTACAACCCGGTCCCCTTCACGGTATTTGCCGTTGATGGCACTGTTGTTGAACGCTACGACCAGCCCGTGACCAGCCGCGGCATGCAGTACCAGGCGGCAGAACTGGAGCGCCTCATCCGCAGCGGCGAAACTGCCGGAACCATCCTCCCGCCGAGCGAAACCGTGGCCATCATGGCGGCCATGGACCAGATCCGGGAGCAGATCGGGCTGCGGTACGACGCCGACGCCGCCCTGGAAGGAAATGACTGATGTCCGATTCCGCACGCCTCGCCGAACTCCAACAGCAGGAAGAAGAGCTGGTTTTCGCTTCCTTCGATCACCACGATGCCTGGCGGCTCGGCTCCCTGATCGCCAACCACGCCATCGCTTCAGGGTTTGGAGTGGCGATCGATATCAGGCGGCATAATCTGGTCCTCTTCCGCTGTGTCCTGCCAGGATCCACGGCCGATCAGGAAGAGTGGATCCGCCGCAAGTCTGCCGCCGTGCTGCGATTCGAGCACAGCACGGCGTTGTTGGGTGAGCGCTTTTCCGAGCGCAACCCACTGGGAGGCGGGTGGCTGGCTCCGGAGGACTACACGCTCGACGGCGGCTCGTTCCCCCTCCGCGTACGAGGCGCCGGTGTGATTGGCGCGATCACGGTGTCCGGCCTGTCCTCGGACGAAGACCACCAGATGGTGGTGGACGGGATCCGGAACTATCTGAAGACGGTGGGCGCCTAGCCGGTGAAAGAGGACCCAAGGAAGAGGAGACATGCCAGACCAAGAGATCGTGGTGATCACCGGCGGTGCCGGCCGCATCGCTTCAGCCCTCCGTCCGCGATTGCAAAAGCCCGGCCGGACCATTCGGCTGCTGGATGTGACGGAACCATCCCAGCCGATTGGAGCCAATGAGGAGTTCCGTCGCGTTGAGGTCACCGATCCGGCAGGAACCACAGAGGCATGCCGCGGCGCCAAAGCGCTGATCCATTTGGGCGGCGATCCTTCCGAGCGGCCCTGGCCCGAACTCGCCGAGACCAACATCACCGGCACCTACACCGCGTTTGAGAGCGCCCGCCAAGCCGGTGTGTCCCACGTCTTCTTTGCCAGTTCCCTGCACTGCGTGGGCTTCAACACGCTTCAAGCCGCCGGCACCATGGACGTCCTGCCGCCACGCCCGGACACACTCTACGGAGTGAGCAAGGCAGCCGGCGAGGCCTTGGGAAGCATGTACGCGGACCGCTTCGGCATGCGCGTAGTGGCAGCGCGGATCATGGAATTCAGCGACAAGCCAACCACTCCGCGCCATGCCTTCACCTGGTTCTCGCCCGACGATGCAGCACGTCTGGTGGAAGCATCCATGAGCATCACCGAGCCCGGTTTCCACCTGGTGTGGGGATCGTCGAGAAACAGCCGCTCCACAGTCCCGTTCGGGCCAGGCGAGAGAATGGGCTACTTCCCCAAGGACGACGCCGATACTCACCTTCGCGGACATTCGGCGGAAGATGGCGGTGGCGCGGAAGTCGATCCCGCCCTGGAAATTATCGCGGGCAACTTCATTGACCATGCCCACCCGGTTGGCAAGGACTGGACTGAACTTCCCTAGCGGAAGAGCGATCTACCGCCCCTTCAGAACATATCGCCGTTCAGGGCGTCCGACGCCGTACTTGAGCCTGACCTCCAGCGCCCCCTCGTCGTGGAGGTACTCAAGGTAACGCCGGGCGCTGACTCGCGAGGTCCCGAGTTGCTCGGCCAGCTCAGCGGCGGAGAGGTCCCCCGGCGCTGATTTCAGGGCAGATTCCACCAGTTCCAGGGTCTCCACGCTGCAGCCTTTGGGCAGGGTCCGCTCGGAAATTCCCAGCCCGAAAACGCGGTTCACGTCTGATTGCTCGGCCTCCACCTTGGACGCGTCCAACCCCTGGTAGGCGCTGAGGTAGTGTTCCAGCCGCTCCTGCAGATCGGATTGGGAGAATGGCTTGATGAGGTAGTGGACAATCCCGCCACGGAGCGCCTTGCGCACCGTTTCCACTTCCCGGGCGGCGCTGATCACCAGCACATCCAGGTCCGGAGCCACGTCACGGAGTTGATGCATGAGATCCAGGCCGTTGATGTCCGGGAGGTGGATATCCAGCAGCACCAGGTCCGGCTGGAGCCGCCCGGTTTCCACCAAGGCCTGGGCGCCGGTGTGTGCCACGCCTACCACCCCGAACCCCGGTGTTCGCTGGATGAAGCCTGCATGGACCTTGGCCACCATGAAGTCGTCGTCCACAATCAGAACCTTGATCACCGTAGATGTGCCCCTTTGTTGACGCCTGAGTCGCTCGTGCTGAACCGCGCAGTAAATACTGCCCCATTGTCGTTGGACACGGAGAGATCGCCCCCGGACCGCCGGCAGATCACCCTCGACAACGCCAGCCCGAATCCCCTGGCATCACCAGGACCCGGGTCCTTGGTGGAGAACCCTTGCCGGAAGATGTCCTCAGTGGCGTCGGATGGGACGCCCGGGCCGTTGTCCCGGACCGTGACCGTCACGCCGCCCTGGGCATTTACGCCGTCCGCGGAGTTGACCACCAACACACGGACCGATGCCCCGGCGCGGCCTGTGACGGCGTCGAACGCGTTATCCACCAGGTTTCCCACCACAGTGGTGAGGTCGCGCGAGAGTTCTTCGTCCACGCGGGGCAGCGCGGACTGCGGGTCAAGCTGAAGTTCCACGCCGCGCTCGGTGGCGAGGCTGGCTTTGGCGATGAGGAGGGCGGCGAGCGCAGGGTCTTCGATGCGGCTGGTGACGTCGTCGTTGAGCCGTGTGCGGTCCACTGTTGCGCCGTTGACGAACTGCACCACGGAGTCGTATTCGCCAATCTGGATGAGGCCGGAAATGACGTGGAGTTGGTTGGCGAACTCGTGTGCTTGGGCCCTCAGGGTGTCCGTGACCGTCCTGGTGGCACCGAGTTCGCTTTCCAGGGATGACAGCTCGGTCCGGTCCCTCAGCGTTGTCACCGAACCGATGTCCCGGCCGTGCGAGCGCAGGGCCACACGGTTCATGACCACCAACCGCTCCCCTACGAGTACCAGTTGATCGGGGTCGGACTGTTCGCGGGTCAGGACGATTTTCAGCGCGGGATCCACGTGCAGGGACCGGAGCTTCTTGCCGACGCAATCCGGTGGCAGGCCAAGGAGCTGCCGGGCACTCTGGTTGGCCACGGTGATGCGCTCGTGGGGATCCAAAGCAACCACGCCTTCCTTCAGGCCCTGCAGCATCGCTTCACGGTTTTCCACCAGCCCGGTGATTTCCCGCGGTTCCATGCCCAGGGTTTGCCGTTTGACGCGGCGGGACAACAGGAGGGATCCCGCCACTCCCAGGACGCTGGCGACACCCAAATAGGTGAGCAGATTGGGTACGGCGTCACCAAGCCGCTCAATGGTGGAGGGGTAGTTCCTGCTGACGGATGCTACGCCGATGACTTTTCCGGAATCATCCAGGACCGGGACATGGGCGGAGAGCACGGCACCGCTGCTGCCCGGCAAGACGCCTGTCCAGGCCCGTCCTTCCATCACTTGGCTGTCGCCCAATGGCAGGGCCCGGCCCAGCAGGCTGGGATCGGATGATGCCACTACGGTGCCGTCCAGTTTGGCCAGTGCCACATGGGATGAGCCCGAGACGGTGCGCACGGATTCGGCCACGGCCGGGAGTGCTGAACCGACGCGCGGTTCGGCGTCAGGGAGCAGCGCACGGACCGTGGGGTTGCTGCCTAATGCTTCGGCAGCGAGGAGTGCCCTGCGGCCTTCAGTCCGTTCGAACGTGGCGGCGGATTGGGCCAGTGAAATGGCCACGACGGCCACAAGTACAGCCAGGACGATCAGCAACTGCAGCAGAAGGTACTGTCCGGCCAGGGACATTCCTCTTCTTCGAGGCAGTCGGGTCAGGCGAGTCACTTGCTGGGTTCCTTTGATGGTGCCAGTGAGCAGGGGCAGGCAACAGCTTCCCCCGTGGCGTATCGGAACTATACCCCAGCCGCACAGAAGACCCCAGTGGCACGGAAGACCAGCTCAGAGGGCCGGAATGCACCAGGAAACCGTGAACGCAATGAACTTAAAGATCACTGCGAACACAAGAGTGATGCCTGTCACTTACGCGCCTAGCATCAAATCAACGGGGCATCGCCCTGCACCCGCATTTTCAAAGATGAGAAGAGGAACACCATGCGCCACCTCCGCGCATTGCGAGTCGCCGCCGTCGCAGCCGGCATCGCCCTGATGGCCACCGGTTGTGGCGCCACAGGCAAGAACTCCCCCGGTTCTGAAAGCTCCGGCGCGGCCGGGCCCCTGACCGGACTCCAGATCATGGTCCCCAACACTCCGGGCGGTGGCTATGACACCACAGCCCGCGCAGCGGCCAAAGTCCTGGATGACGAGAAGATCTCCACCAATACCGAGGTATTCAATCTTGCCGGTGCAGGTGGCACGGTTGGCCTGGCCCGCATCGTCAATGAAAAGGGCAACGGCGACCTCACCATGCTCATGGGTTTGGGCGTGGTTGGAGCCAGCTACACCAACAAGTCCGAGTCGAAGCTGACGGAGACCACCCCGCTGGCGAAACTTATCGAGGAACCCGGCGCCATCATGGTCGGCAAGGACTCCCCATACAAGACCATTGATGACCTGGTGAAGGCCTGGAAGGCCGACCCCGCTTCCATCGCAGTGGGCGGCGGATCCTCGCCTGGCGGCCCTGACCACCTCCTGCCGATGCAGTTGGCCGGCGCCGTTGGCATCGACGCCACCAAGGTCAACTTTGTCTCCTACGACGGCGGTGGCGACCTTCTGCCCGCCATCCTGGGTAACAAGCTTGGTTTCGCCGCTTCCGGTGCAGGCGAGTACCTGCAGCAGATCAAGTCCGGCGAAATCCGCGTACTGGCCACGAGTGGCGAGAACCGCTTGGACGGCGTGGATGCTCCCACGCTGAAGGAATCCAACATTGACTTGGTCTTCACTAACTGGCGCGGCGTTGTGGCCCCTCCGGGCATCAGCGAGGACGACAAGAAGTCCCTCATCGCCGCCCTTGAGAAGATGCACGCCTCCGCCGGCTGGAAGGAAGCACTCAAGACCCACAGCTGGACGGATGCGTTTGTTACCGGTGACGAGTTCCAGACCTTCCTGACCGACCAGGACAAGCGCGTGGCGGATGTCCTCACCAAGCTCGGGTTGGCGTGAGCTCCATAGCCACAGGCCTTAAAGGCCGCGCCGAGCTGGGGGTAGCCCTCCTGCTCGGCGTGGTCGGCGTCCTGGTCTTCCTGGACGCGAACGGCCTGGTGACCCCGTACTCGCAGTCGGACCCGGTGGGCCCGAAGACTGTTCCGTTCATTGTTTCCGGGCTGCTGATCATCTGCGCTGTTTTGCTCGCCATCAACGTCCTGCGCGGCGGCAAGGGTGAAGCCGAAGGCGGCGAAGACGTTGACCTGGCCCACCCCGCCGATTGGAAGACCGTCCTCCCCTTGGCCGGCGCGTTCATCCTGAACATCCTGCTCATCGACTGGGCCGGATGGGTCATCTCCGGCACCGTCCTGTTCTGGGGCAGTGTGCTGGCCCTCGGCAGCCGCCGCTACATCCGTGACGCCCTCATTTCCGTCGCCCTGTCCTTGCTGACCTTCTACGGCTTCTACCTTGGCCTGGGCATCGCACTGCCGGCCGGGCTCCTGGAAGGAATCCTCTAATGGACGTCTGGTCCTCCCTGATGGACGGTTTCGCCACCGCCCTGACCCCCATGAACCTCTTGTTCGCCGTGATCGGCGTACTCCTCGGTACCGCCGTCGGCGTCCTTCCCGGACTGGGCCCGGCCATGACCGTGGCGCTGCTGCTTCCGGTGACCGCTGCGTTGGAGCCCACCAGCGCCTTCATCATGTTCGCCGGCATCTACTACGGCGGCATGTTCGGCGGTTCCACCACCTCGATCCTCCTCAATACTCCAGGTGAATCGTCCTCGGTGGTGACGGCCATTGAAGGCAACAAGATGGCCAAAGCCGGCAGGGCCGCCCAAGCCCTTGCCACGGCAGCCATCGGCTCGTTCATCGCCGGCACCATCGGCACCGCACTGCTGGCAGTCTTCGCGCCCATCGTGGTCCAATTCGCCGTCAGCCTGGGAGCTCCCAGCTACTTCGCGATCATGGTCCTTGCCCTGCTTGCAGTGACCGCCGTCCTTGGCTCGTCCAGGCTCCGCGGCTTTGCGTCCCTGGCTCTCGGCCTGGCAATCGGCCTCGTGGGCATCGACTCGGTGACCGGCCAACGCCGCCTGACCTTCGGCCAGCCCCTGTTGGTGGACGGTTTGGACATCGTGGTGGTTGCTGTTGCAATCTTCGCCGTGGGTGAAGCCCTCTGGGTTGCTGCCCACCTGCGCCGCACCCCGCTCCACGTCATTCCCGTTGGCCGCCCGTGGATGGGCAAGAAGGACTGGGGCCGCTCCTGGAAGCCTTGGCTCCGCGGCACCGCTTTTGGCTTCCCGTTCGGTGCCCTGCCCGCCGGCGGCGCCGAGATCCCCACGTTCCTCTCCTATGTCACGGAGAAGCGCCTCACCAAGCACCCCGAAGAGTTCGGCAAAGGTGCTATCGAAGGCGTCGCCGGACCGGAAGCTGCCAACAACGCGGCAGCTGCTGGAACCATGACGCCGCTGCTCGCACTCGGCCTGCCCACCAACGCAACAGCCGCCGTCATGCTTGCCGCCTTCACGTCCTACGGCATCCAACCGGGTCCGCAGCTGTTCTCCAGCCAAGGACCGCTGGTGTGGGCACTGATTGCGAGCCTCTTCATCGGCAACTTCCTGCTGCTGCTCATCAACCTGCCCCTGGCACCGGTCTGGGCCAAGCTGCTGCAACTCCCCCGCCCGTACCTTTACGCCGGCATCCTCTTCTTCGCTACCTTGGGCGCCTACTCGGTCAACCTGCAGGCCTTCGACCTGGTGATCCTGCTGGTACTCGGCGCTCTTGGCTTCATGATGCGTCGCTTTGGTCTTCCGGTCCTGCCGCTGATCCTCGGAGTCATCCTGGGTCCGCGCATCGAAGGCCAGCTCCGCAAGACGCTCCAGCTGAGCGCCGGCGATCCCGCGGGCCTCTTCAGCGAGCCAATCGCGATCGTGGTGTACATCATCGTGGCGATCATCCTGGTGTGGCCGTTCATCTTCAAGCTCATCCGGCGCAACCGGCCAGTGGCAGCCTTCGCCGGACCGTCTGAGCAGTCAGCCCGCAGCGAAGCGGAGTCACCCGCGCAGGCTGGCGACCCGACCACAACAACCCACCAGAAGCAGGAGAAACCATGACCATCGTGGTGGGATACGTCCCCACACCGGAAGGCGAAGCGGCACTGACGCAAGCCATCACCGAGGCCAAGAAGAGCAACGAAACCCTGCTGGTCATCAACTCTTCCAAGGGCGACGCCTTGGTGGATAACCGGTACGCCCAGGGGCCGGACATCCAAAGCATCGAAGAACGGCTCGCTGACCAAGGCATCCAGCACATCATCAAGCAGCCGGTTCGCGGCCATGACGCGGCAGCCGAAGTCCTGGATGCGGCCGACGAGAATGACGCCAGCCTGATTGTCATCGGCCTTCGCCGCCGCAGCCCGGTAGGCAAGCTCATCATGGGCAGCGTCTCCCAGCGGATCCTGTTGGAGGCGGACTGCCCGGTCCTGGCCGTCAAGGCGGACTAGGAGTTTTCGTACAGCTAATGCCCTTAAGATTCGTTCTTAGGGGCATTACCTGTACAAAAACTCGCAAGGGGGAACCATGGCCGAAACCATCCGCACCGCAACAACCCACGACGCCGGGAAGCTGGCTGAGCTGGCCGCCGTCACCTTTCCGTTGGCGTGCCCGCCGGGCTCGTCCCCGGCGGACATCCAGGCCCACCTCGAAAAGACCTTGAGCGAGTCCAACTTCGAGGGCTACCTCGCCGATGCCAACATCACCATCCTGGTACTCGACGACGACGGTCAGCTCACGGGGTACACCATGCTGATCGCGAAGCCGGCTACCGATCCCGAGGTCGCAGCCGTACTGTCAGCGCTCCCCTCAACCGAGTTGAGCAAGTGTTACGTCCACCCGGACCACCACGGCAAGGGCGCTGCATCGCAGCTCATGAGGGCATCGTTGGCACATGCCGGGGATAAGGGCGCAGCCGGGGTGTGGCTCGGCGTGAACAGCGAGAACGCGAAGGCCATCCGCTTCTATGAGAAGAGCGGCTTCCAAAAAGTGGGCACCAAGTCCTTCAAACTCGGCGACACCGTGGAACACGATTTCGTCATGGAGCTGGAACTCTAAGGACGGCTAGCCGAACATCTCCCCCGTCAGGGGCGGACGGGGATCCGACCTCAACTCAAGGCCAGCAGGCACCCCGGTCACACTGCCGGACGAACCCGCGGCCTCAATGGTGATCCGGGACCGTCCCAGCAACACGTTGTCCGCACGGAAGGACCCATAGGAGTCCGGCAGAATCGGCGCCAGGTGCAGCACGTTCCGGGTGAAGTCGGGATCGAACCGCAGCAGGATCCGGGCCAGTTGTACTGGTGCCGCGGCCGCCCACGCCTGCGGGGAACACGCCGTCGGATACGGTACCGGCTTCGAAAAGTCGCCACGGTCAAAGCCGCAAAAAAGCTCGGGAAGCTGACCGCCAAAGTGTTCGGCGGCGTCGAACAGTCCGCTGGCAACCCGGCTGGCCTCCTTGACGAAGCCGTAACGCATGAGCCCGGTGGCGGCGAGCGCGGTGTCGTGGGGCCACACGGAACCGTTGTGGTAGCTGACGGGGTTGTACGCACCCATGTCGGAGCCCAACGTGCGGATGCCCCATCCGGTGAACATTTCCGGGGACATCAGCCGTTCGGCCACCATGGGCGCCTTGTCCTCGTCCACGATGCCCACCCACAGGCAGTGCCCCATGTTGGAGGTGCACGAGTCCACGGGCTTTTTGTCCTTGTCCAGCGCAAGGGCGAAATAGCCTTGGTCCGGGAGCCAGAAGGCCTCGTTGAAGGCCGCTTTCAGCGCTTCGGCGCGGTCCGCGCAACGGCGTTCGACGGCGGTGTCCCCGGCTGCGCGGGCCAGCAGGGACCGGCCCACGTAGGCCGCGTACGCGTAGGCCTGCACCTCGCAGAGGGCTATGGGCGTCTCGGCCATCCTGCCGTCGGCGAAGTTGATGCCGTCCCAGGAGTCTTTCCAGCCCTGGTTCACCAACCCGTGCTCGTTGGGCCTTTGGTACTCGATGAAGCCGTCCCCATCGCGGTCCCCGTAGTGTTCCATCCATTCGATGGCACGATCGGCGTGCGGGAGGAGGGACTCGATGATGTCCGCCCCCAGACCCCATCTGCTGAGCTCGCCGAGCGTGGAGACGAACAGCGGTGTCGCATCGGCTGTTCCGTAGTAGGCAGTCCCGCCCAGTGAGAGTCCGGCAGTAACCCCGAGCCTGACCTCGTGCGGTATGCGCCCGGGTTCTTCCTCGGAATCCACATCCACCGTGCTGCCTTGGAGCGCGGCCAGGGTCTGCAGGGTCCCGGCCGCCAGCCGCGGGTCCACCATGAGGGACATATAGGAGGACAACAGCGAATCGCGCCCGAACAGTGCCATGAACCAGGGTGCTCCTGCAGCCACCGCCACCCTGTCCGGATGCCCGGGATCAAAGATGCGCAGCGAGCCCAGGTCACGTTGGCTCCGCTCCAGGACTTCCTCCACATTGCGGTCCGTCACGGCGATCCGGGGAACGTGCTCTTCCCAGGCAACGTGCCGGCGAACGCCCGGGGTGTGGTGCAGCGGAGTGGTTTCGGTGAAGGGATCGTTGGGACCTTTTCCGTTGACCAACGGCAGGGCGATGATGCTGGTGGACCATTGGCTGCGTGCGGGGATACTGACGTGGAACCGCAAACCGTCCTCGGACACTTTGGCGCCGGAGGCCCGGAAGGCGACTCCCCGGCGCTCGCCGCTGGAGTGCAGGGACTCGATGTGCAGTTCTTTTTTGTGCGCCTTCTTCGCTGGTGCGCCGGCTTTGTTGGTCCGGCCGCCTTTGACGTCGAAGAGGTCGGCTAGGTCGGCGTCGATCAGCAGTTCAATCTCGCACGGTGCGTCCTGCCCGGAGTAGTTCCTGATGGTGATGTCGTCACGCAGGCCCGCGCCCACATGGCGTTGGTGCTGGACTACCAAGGGGCTGTCGAACCTGCCGTCCGCCGAGCATGCCCTGCCCACATACTCCGCTTGGAAGGCCGTGGGATTCCGGGCCACCAGCGGTTCCCTCAGCGCGCCGTTGATCCTCAGTATCCAGCGCGACACGATCCGCGTGTCCTGGTAGTAGCTGCCTTGGGAGCCGCCACCGTGGATGTCGCCGGAGTGCGAGGAAATACAAAAGGATGAACCTTCGACGACGGTCACGGCACCGAGCTCGGACGCCCCGGCTTCGGTGTCTTCGTTCCAAGCGGTCATGTCTGATTCTCTTGCAACATGCTCCCGTCCGGAAGGGCCTTTTCCTGAAATTGTTCAATCACCTTGGCATAGAGCTTGACGTGATCGGCCGCCATCCGTTGGGCGCTGAACGAGTCCTCCACGGAGCGCCTGCAGGCGTCGCGGCTCAGGCCGGGGATGCGGGCAAAGGACCCGGCCAACTCCCCGGAAGAACCCACAAAACCGGTAACCCCGTGCTTGACGATTTCCGGAGCCGCCCCCATGGGTGTTGCCAGCACCGGAGTTCCGGTGGCAAGTGCCTCGATCATCACCAGCCCGAAGGGTTCGTGCCACTGAATGGGGTTCAGCAGCGCCATCGCATCGCCCATGAGCTGGTACTTTTCAGGATCGGAAAGTTCTCCCAGGAACTCTTCGTTGGAACCCAAAGCCGGCTGTACTACGTCGTGAAAGTAGTCCCGTTCCTCCTTGGCGTGCATCTTGGCCGCTATCTGCAAGGGCACCCCCGCTTCCCGTGCGATTGCCACTGCTTCCATGAGCCCCTTGTCCGGGCACATGCGGCCCACAAAGCACGCGTATCCCCCGGCACCCCGGCCTACGCTCACGGCCGTGAGGTCGATCCCATGGTGGATGACTGCGGAGACCTCCAGGTCTTCCACCCGGCTGCACTGATCGTGGGAGATGGCAATGATGGCGGTGTCCTGGGCCATGTCCCGGTAGAGGGGTGTGTAAATGGGCGACAACGGCCCGTGAATGGTGGTGACAACTGGAATGCCTGGCGGCCTGTGCGCATAGAGCGGGCCAGCCAAAGTGTGATCGTGAATGATGTCCACGTCCCGCAATTGAGCGTAGGCCTTGATGACATGCCCCAATTCGCTGAAACTCTGCCCCAGGTCCTCCGGAATGGCCGGGCCAAACCCCGGAATCTGGGGCACGGGGCACGTGCTGTCCGCTGCCGTTGCCAGCCGGACGTCATGGCCGGCGTCGTACAAAGCGCGCGCCAAGGCATCCACTACACGTTCTGTTCCGCCGTACTTTTCGGGCGGTACGGTAAACCATGGTCCAACTATGAGTCCGATTCGCACGAGGTTTCTCCGTGTAAACCCCCAACCCGCAGGCTGTCTGCTCAACCTTCTCCAAAGATATTCTTGGCAGCCCACCCCGGCAACACCTTGGAGGTAGGTGAGGAAACTAACAGCACCCTCCCGGAATGTCGGGCCACGTCAGGGCGTTGCAGCCAACATGAAGATTGAGATCTGGTCAGACGTCGCGTGTCCGTGGTGCTACATCGGCAAGCGCCGTTTTGAGACCGCCCTGGCACAGTTCCCGCACCGCGATGCAGTGGACATCGAGTGGAAGAGCTACCAGCTGGATCCCTCTGTCCCGGAGCACTACGACGGCACGGAGCTGGACTACCTGAGCAAGCGCAAGGGCATGGCCCCGGAGCAGGTCACGCAGATGTTCGCCCACGTCACGCAGACTGCCAAGGACGAAGGCCTGGACTACCACTTCGACAAGGTAGTGGTGGCCAACAGCTTCACCGCCCACCGCCTCATCCATCTTGCCGCCGCCCACGGCCGCCAGGACGCCGCCAAGGAGCGCCTGCTCAGCGATCACTTTGAGCACGGCAAGGACATCGGCAGCCAGGAGTACCTCACCGAACTCGGCGCCGCACTTGAGTTGCCGGCCGACGAGGTTGCAGAACTCTTCACCTCGGACAAGTACGCGGATGAGGTCACGCAGGACATCAACGAGGCCCGGGCCATCGGCGTCACCGGCGTCCCGTTCTTCGTGATCGACCGCAAGTACGGCATCTCCGGCGCCCAGCCCGCCGAGCTTTTCAGCCAGGCGTTGAACCAGGCATGGCAGGAAGCCAACCCGCTGATCCCCGTGGGTGCCTCCGACGCCGAGGCCTGCGGCCCGGACGGCTGCGCGATCTAGCCAACCAACCGCCGTCGTGCCCTAGCCCAACTGAGTAACAGCAAACGTCGCTATGGGTGCTCATAGCGACGTTTGCTGTTACACAGTTGGGTACGCGGCTAGCCTTTCACCACGTCAAGCTCGACGACGGCCCAGGACAGCGCGGGCAGCGTCAGGCGGAGTTCGGACCCGGTGGCCTTCACTCCTTCCAGGGCCGTCAGGCCAACACGGTCCTGCTGATCCTGGGAATTGATGGTCAAACGGTCGCCGTCCTCGGGGATTTCGAGGACTTCGGCGCGGAGCACCTGGCGGGCGTCGAAGCCGCGCAGGGCCACCTCGACGTCGGCGGCTTCTTCCAGGCCTCGGTTCGCGAAGAACAATGCCACGCGGCCCGTTTCCTCGTTCCAGGTAGCGCTGACATCCACCAGGTCCGTGTCGCCAAACCGTGCATTCGAGTACTTGTCCGAGTCCACGGAGAGCCGCAGGATCTGGCCCTTGGCAAGCTCAGCCATCCGCGCGAACGGGTGGAAGATGGTCTGCTTCCACGCCGGTCCGTTCTCTTCCGAGAGGATGGGCGCAATGACGTTGACCAACTGGGCCTGGTTGGCGATCTTGACGCGGTCACCGTGGCGGAGCAGTGAGTTCAGCAGGGTTCCCACCACCACGGCGTCGGTCACGTTGTACTTGTCCTCGATCACGCGTGGGTGTTCGCGCCAGCCGGCCTTGGCCACGTTGTGCGGCTGGTCTTCGGTGTCCAGCCCGCGCTGGTACCAGACGTTCCATTCGTCGAAGGAGAGGTTGATGTGCTTCTTGTGCTTGCCCTTGGCGCGCACAGCGTCCGCGGTGGCGATCACTGACTCAATGAAGTAGTCGGTATCGACGGCGGAGGCCAGGAAGCTGCCCACGTCGCCTTCGTGTTCCTGGTAGTAGGCGTGGAGGGAAACGTAATCCACTTCGTCGTAGGTGTGGGTGAGGACCGTCTGTTCCCACGCACCGAAAGTGGGCATGCTGGAGCTGGAACTGCCACAGGCCACCAGTTCAAGCGAGGGGTCCACGAACCGCATGGCTTTGGCGGCTTCCTGTGCCAGCCGGCCGTATTCGTCGGCGGTCTTGTGGCCGATCTGCCACGGACCGTCCAGCTCATTGCCCAGGCACCAGAGCTTGATGTTGAACGGGTCCTTGTGACCGTTCTTGGCGCGGAGGTCGGACAGGTAGGTTCCGCCGGGGTGGTTGGCGTACTCCACGATCTCGCGGGCTGCGTCCACTCCCCTGGTGCCCAGGTTGATGGCTTCCATGATTTCCGTGCCGGCCTGCTTGGACCAGTCCACAAACTCGTGCAGGCCAAAGGCGTTGGTCTCCACGGTGTGCCAGGCACCGTCGAGCCGGCGGGGCCGTTGGCTGACAGGACCGATCCCGTCTTCCCAGTTGTAGCCCGAGACGAAGTTGCCGCCGGGGTAGCGGATGACGGTGGCGCCGAGTTCCTTGACGAGTTTCATGACGTCCTGGCGGAAGCCGTTTTCGTCAGCTTCGGGGTGCCCGGGCTCATAGATGCCGGTGTAGACGCAGCGGCCCATGTGCTCCACGAAGGAGCCGAAGAGTCGCCGGGGTACCTCGCCAATGGTGAAATCGCGGTCGAGGGTGATGCGTGCGCGGGACATGGATCTCCTTGGTTGTGTTCTGAATCTGTTGTGTTCTGAATCTGTTGCTGTCAAAAACGTGCCGGTCAGGTTCCGGCGAGTCCCGTCGTCGCAACGCCCTTGATGATTTGGCGCTGGAAGAAGAGGAAGACCACAATCAACGGCAGCGCGGCAAGCAGTGCGGACGCCATATTCTGTGCGTACTGGATGCCGTAGGCGCTCTTGATGGTCTGCAAACCTACCGGGAGGGTGAGCAGGTTGCCGTCGTTGGTGGCGATGAACGGCCACAGGAAGTTGTTCCACGCCCCGATGAAAACGAAGATCGCGACGGCGGCCAGGATGGGCCGGGACAACGGCAGGATGATTTGGGTGAAGATGCGCAAGCGGCTGGCGCCATCCATGACGGCCGCTTCCTCGAGTTCGCGCGGGATCTGGTCGAAGAACTTCTTCAGCACGAACACCATGGCCGGGTGGATGACCTGCGGCAGGATAATGGCCCAGGAGGTATCGATCAGCTGCAGCGCCAGCATTTGGTAGAACAGCGGGATGATCAGCACGGGCGGCGGGATGATGATGGACGCGATGATCACCGTCATCAGCACCTTCTTGCCCTTGAAGTCGATCCTCGAGAGCGCGTAGGCCACCAGTGCCGAGATCACCAGGGTAATGGTCGTGATGGCCGCCGAGGTATAGAGCGAGTTCCAGGTCCAGAGCGGGATGTTGCCGTCCTGGAAGACCTTGACGAACGCTTCAGGAGTGAAGCCCGACGGCGGCAGCCAGGTCACGTCCGGAGCTGCGGCGTCCGTTTCGGTTTTGAAAGCGGTTGCGGTGGCCCATGCGAAGGGGATCAGCCACAGCACTGCGATGAAAGCTGCGACGACGATCGCGGCGATCCTGCCGGCCGTCATCTTCTTCCGCGGCTGGCGGACCTTGAGGCTGTTGCCGGTGGTGGCGTTGGGGGCGGGACGGGTCAGGGTAGGGGTTGCCATGGTTATGCACTCCTGCGGCGGGTGATGACGAACTGCATGATGGAGATGACCACGATCAGTCCGAAGAAGATGTAGGAGATGGCTGCCGAGTAGCCCAGCCGGTATCCGGTGAACCCGGTTTCAAAGATGTACTGCACCACGGGACGGGTGGATCCGCCTGGACCGCCGGCGGTCATCTGGTACACCTGATCGAAGATCTTCAGCGACGCCAGGATCTGGAGCAGCACGATCATCACGGTGGTGGGGGTCAACTGCGGCAGCGTGATGGAGAAGAATTGCCGCCAGGCTCCGGCGCCGTCCAGGGACGCTGCCTCGTAATGCTGGGCGGGAATGTTCTGCATGGCCGCTAAGTACAGGAGGAAGTTGAAGCCCACGGTCCACCACAGCGTGGCAATGACAATGGCCCACATGGCTACATTGGGGTCGTTCAGCCAGGCAACGCGTGGGAGCCCGATGCCTGTCAGGAACTCATTGATCAGGCCAAGCTGCGGGTTGTACATCCAGGTGAAGAACAGCGAGACCACTGTGGAGGCCAGAAGGTAGGGCGCGAAGTAGGACAGGCGCCAGAGCCACTGGGCCGGCAGCCCGATGTTGAGAAGCGCGGCCATGACCAGGGCCACGAGGACCAGTGGGACGGTGCTGATCACTGTGAAGTAGAGGGTATTGCCCAGGGAACGCCACATATCGGCATCGGCCAGTGCTTCGGCGTAGTTCGCGAAGCCAATCAGGCTGTCGTTCGCGCCGGTGAGGGACTTGCCCGTGAGGCTCATGTAGAAGCCGTAAAGAATGGGCCACACGAGGAAAACGAGGAAGAAAACAAGGAACGGAGCGGCGAATCCCCAGCCGCTGAGGTTGCTTCGGGTGCGGCTTCCGGGTTTGCGCAGATTCTCCGGCCTCGGCCGGGACAGCGTAGAGGTACTCATTCAAGAACTCCTTTGGTCACTCGGTAGGTGGGCCGGTCAGACGGGGTTGGGACGGGAGAGGAGGGTGTTGGTGCGTTGCTCGAAGGCATCCCATCCCACGGTTGCCTTGTCTCTTCCAAGGAGGACGTTCTGCACCGTCTCAGCGAAATAGGTCTGCCAGTCCGAGCCGGAACCGCTGAACCAGGACTCGGGATCGTAGGCAATGATGTCCGCCGCGTTGGCGTAGTGAATTTGGGGAGTGAGCTCGCGGTAGGCCTGTGACTGGACCACGGGCTGGTACCCCGGAATGTGTCCGGCTTCTGCCCAGGACAGTGATCCTTTGAGGACATCGGTGACGAACTTGTAGACGTCCCGGCGCTTGTCCTCGTTCAAGCTCAGTTGCCGTGGCAGGACGAAGGAGTGGGAGTCAGCGTAGGAGGCCGGCGTCCCGTAGAGGGTGGGGATGGTGGCCGCATCAACGGGTATTCCGGCCTTCTTCATGGTGGGCAATTCCCAAACGCCGCTGAACAGCATCCCTGAGCCGCCGCGGGCGAACTCCGCGATGCCCGTGCTGATGTCTCCGGCCTGGGCGGCGATGGTGTCGTCAAACAGGGAGGCCATGAACTCCAGCGATTCAATGGCAGCGTCCCGGTCCACCTTCATGGGCTGGCCCGGCGTCAGTTCCATGTCCACGCCGTGCTGCTTGTAGAGGGTGTAGAACAAGCGCCACATCTGCGAACCACTGCCGAGGTAGCCGAAGGACAGGCCATGGGACTTGGTGACCTTCTGCATTTCCAAAGCCATGGCTTTGAACTCGTCCGGAGAACTCACTTCCTGCAGTTGCCCGTTGCTGCCCAGGACGCCGGCTTTTCCTGCGATGTCCGTGTTGTAGAACATCACGAACGGGTGCGAGTCCAAGGCGATGGAGAAGACCTTGCCGTCGTGCTGGCTCTTCTCCCAGATCCTGGGGGCAAAGTCGGCTGCCGTTACACCGTTCTCTGCAAGCAGGTCCAAGTCCCACGGCTCAATAAGTCCGCCAGGGGCGTATCCGGGAACCCGGCTGGCGTGCATGATGGCCACCTCGGGCGGGCGACCTCCCGCCGATGCCATGGCCAGTTTGGTGTAGTACGGCGGTCCCCAAGCCAGCACCGTGGGGTGCACCTCGAAGCCGGGGTTCGCTTGGTTAGCGGCGTTGATCATGGCCTGCATCTTGATGCCGTCACCACCGGAAAGGAGGTGCCAGAACCCGATCTCCTGCACTGTAGTAGCCTGGGCCGCGCCTCCGCAGCCCGTCAGGCCAGTAGCCATGAGGCCTCCGCCAAGAAGGGCAGATCCTGTCAATAACTGTCTCCGGGACAACTGCTTCCCGGTCAAAGATTCAAACTGCTTCACCCGTCACTCCTTTGGATGGGTCCGCTGAAAGGTCACTGCTGCACTGCGGTGTTGCTGCGTTGTTGTTGCTGCGCTGCACTGCTGCTGCACCGCTTGAAGTCCGGCTCCGGCGCGTCTCCACACTCGGGTATTTGGTGGCCCGGGGGTGACGCAGGTCTCACATTACATCGATGTAATGGGCAGGGCAAGAGAAAATTGTTAGCGCACACAATTTGGTGGGCAGCTCTCGGATCAGGCCTTGCTGCTGTCCCGTTCCTCAATCGTGTAGTCGATTTCAACCAAACGCTGCCCATGGGACCTGTCGGACATGCGCTCAGTCAGCAGGCGCAGGGCATGGGTGGCAATGGCTCGCTTGTCAAAGGAGACGGTGGTCAAGGAAGGCACGGCAAAGCGCCCGTCGATCACGTCGTCGAAACCCGCCACCGCAATGTCATCCGGAACGCGGACTCCCCTTTTCCACAGCGTATTCAGGGCGCCAAGGGCCATGGAGTCGGTAAAACAGAACAGCGCCTCGGGCAAAGGATTGGCGTCCAAGTACTCCGCCAGTGATTCAGCAGCGGATGCCGGCGTCCAACTGTCGCAAGAGATCATCAGCGATTCATCCTTGGCGATTCCCAGTGTTTGGAGCGCGGCTTCATAGCCGCCTGCCCGCTGGATCGCGGTGGCTGATTGCCTTCCCCGGTTGACGCCCAGAACAGCGATACGCCGGCGGCCGGGCCTGGCCAAGGCCAGGGTCATGTCGCGCGCTGCGGCGAAGCTGTCCACAAAGACGCGGTCCGCCAGTTGCTGGGTAACCTCACCCAGCAGTACCACCGGCGGCAAGGCCACACCCACCTGGACGGCACTTTCCTTGAGCACCACGGGATTAAGAATCAGCCCATCAATGAGGTTGGCCCTGGCACGGGTCATCAGCTCATGCTCACGGTGGGGGTCGGAGCCGGTCTCCTCAATCTGGACACTGAACCCCTGGGCGTGGGCAACCTCCACAATGCTCTGTGCAAGTTCAGCCGAGAACGGAGTGGCGAGGTCCGGCAACGCCAGGCCAATAACACCTGAGCGGCCGTTCCGCAGCCCGCGCGCAGATAGATTGGGCACGTAATCCAGTTCCGCCATGGCCTGCTCTACCCTGAGCCGGGTGGGACCACTGACCGGAACGATCCCGTTCATGACGTTCGAGACCGTTTTGGGCGAAACCCCCGCACGGCGCGCCACGTCCTTGACCGTTGCGCGCAATACGCCCCCTAGCTACAGTGTTCACCGGCGATGCGATTGACCGGTTTTCCTTGATGCTACGCGAATTTTGCGCCCTGGATGCAGCGCCCCCGCGCCAGCTATGGCCAACGCGAGGGCGTACGGTGCCATCCCGGCCCCGCGGGCAGGCCGCTCTTA
The DNA here is from genome assembly GCF_054161505.1 of Arthrobacter sp. R3-55. Classification (NCBI taxonomy): domain Bacteria; kingdom Bacillati; phylum Actinomycetota; class Actinomycetes; order Micrococcales; family Micrococcaceae; genus Arthrobacter; species Arthrobacter sp. R3-55. Next base: position 4,048,414 of record NZ_CP096423.1, read on the forward strand.
GCTAGCTTTCAAAGGCGGCGCGGAAAGCCGCCAGTGCCGCATCGCCTGCTTCCACGCCGGCTCCTCCGGCGGCATTCGCTTCCAGGCCGACGACGCCCGTATAACCGACGCCCTGGAGAGCAGCAGCGACGCCCGGGTAGTTGATCTCCCCTGTCCCCGGTTCGCACCGGCCTGGAACGTCGGCCACTTGTATTTCACCCACCCAGGGCAAAGCCGCCCGGACCAGTTCGATCAGGTTCCCCTCGCCGATTTGAGCGTGATACAGGTCCAGCATCATCCTGACGTTGGGGTGGTCAACCGCCGAGACCAGCGCCAGGGTGTCTTTGGCCCGCGCCAACGGGATTCCCGGGTGGTCCAGGACGGTGTTCAGGTTCTCCAACGCGAACACCACGCCGTACTTTTCACCCAACACCCCCAAACGCTCGAGGGTGCTCCTGCCCGTGAGCCACATTTCGCCGGTAGAACGATGAAGGGGCCGGACAGCCCGGCCACCCTCGCCCAGCTCCGCAGGGTGGACCACCATGCGCTCGATGCCGAGTTCCAGTGCAGTCGGAATTAACTTCTCTGCCGATGCCAGCACTTCATCGGCGCTTTCAGGATCGATGAGGCTGCCGCCAAAATAGCCGCTCATTGAGGAGAACCGGGCTCCCGTGGATGCCAAAGCCGCGATGTCCCGGCCGCGGGTATCCCACAACTCCACCTCGAAGCCTTGCCCGTGAATCCTTTCCACCCGCTCCGTCAAGGGCAGCTCCCCGTAGAGCATTTCGGCGCAGGCAGCCAGGCGGAAACTCACGCGTTTCCTCCTACGTTCAGAAGTGCAGGCTCCGCCGGCTGCAGTACGGCAATTGATGCCACCTCAACAGGCAGCCCTGTCTGAGCCGAACGGGAGGCGGCCAGGGCAACAACCAGCGCGTTCCGTGCGTCGACTGCACCGGCAGCCCGGACTGCTCCAGCAGCAGCCCCCGCCTCGGCTTCATTACCGTCGCGGTCCGCCTTGACGGCATCCACAAAGTGCGCCAGTTGGGCCGTATAGGCGTCATGAAAGAGGTCTACGTTCAGTCGGACAGTATCCGAATGAATACCGGCGGCAGTGTAGCTCGTGGCCGTGCTGGCTTGGGGGCCTCCGGCCGTCACCATTCCGGCGGAGCCGAACACTTCTCCCCGTATGTCATAGCCGTAAAGGGCGTTGAAGTTGGCTTCGGCCACGGCTATGGCTCCATTGCTGTAAGTCACGGTGACCACGGCGGTGTCCAACAGCCCACCCTCTTTTGCTTCAGGGGCTACCAGCGCATCAGCCACGGCATGAACGCGAACGGGGACAGCCCCCGGGTTCAGCCAGTTCAGGGTGTCAAAGTCATGAATAAGGGTCTCAAGGAAGATGGTGCCCGGGGGAATCCGCTCCGGATTGGCAATCCCCTCCAGGCTGCCCGGATCACGGGTCAAGGAGCGCAACAACTGCGGGGTTCCCACAGCCCCTTGGTCAATCAACCTGCGGGCGGCAGCGAAGTCCTCAGCGTAGCGGCGGTTGAAACCGAACTGGACCACCACGCCTGCAGCCTCTGCCGCTTCCAGTGCCTCGTCGAGTTCTTCCAGGGTCCGGCCGCCGGGCTTTTCGCAGAAGACATGCTTTCCAGCACGCGCTGCCGCAGCTATCAGCCCGGAATGAAAGCGGGCCGGAGCAGCAATGAGAACAGCGTCCACCTCGGGGTCATTCAGGACATCGGTAGGGTCAGTGCTGATTTTCCGGACGTCCAGGCGGTCGGCCAAGGCCTCGACGGCGGGAAGGGACGGATCCGCTATTGCCTCCAGCCGGGCATGGTGAATGCGTCGCGCGACGGACTCGGCGTGGAATCTCCCAATCCACCCCGCCCCGATCAGGCCAATGCGAACGGGCCGGTCTTCACTGACCGGATGCTGAAGGTATCCCATGGTGCTCCTGAATATGTTCATCTAGATCGTTCTAGTTCGACTATATTGACATGCGGTTTACGTCCCGTCTAGATCGTTCTATACACTGGTTGCAACTGGAGGATATATGTCAGAACTGCAGCGCCGCCCCACCCTGATGGACGTAGCCGAAGCGGCCGGCGTCTCGCGCGCCCTGGTGTCCATCGTCATGCGGGGAGCTCCCGGAGCGGCCGAATCCACCCGGCAAAAAGTCCTTCAAGCGGCCAATGAGCTGGGATACCGGGCAGACTCCCGGGCAAGGCTGCTGCGGAGCAGCCGGACCAAGCTCCTGGGCCTCTCTTTCTCCACCGCGCAGCCCTTTCATGCCGAAATTGTCGATGCCGCCTACGCCGAGGCGTCGGCCAAAGGCTACGAAATAACTCTTAGCGCCGTCGCCAACGGCAGGCCTGAGGCCCGCGCCATCGAAACCCTGCTGGATGTGGGCGCCGAGGCATTGATCGTCATAGCCCCCACCCTTGGCGTGGAAGATCTCGCGCTGCACGCCCGCTCGGTGCCGGTGGTAAGCCTTCTGCGTGACGACTTGGGACAGGCCGTGGATTCGGTCAGCAGCGATGACCAAGCCGGCATCGCCATGGCCGTTGACCACTTGGTCAGTTTGGGCCACCGGAGGATCGTTCACGTCGACGGCGGCACTGCGGTTTCGTCGGAAAATCGCCGGGAAGCCTACCGCACGGAGATGATCCGGCGCGGACTGACTCCTTTGGTTGTTCCGGGCGGGGCGGGAGAGGAAGACGGCATGGACGCGGGCAGGATCCTCCAGGCTGACCTGCCCACGGCCGTCATCGCCTTCAACGACAGGTCAGCGCTCGGAATTATGGAAAGTTTCAAGGCCGCAGGGATCGGCATTCCTGGGAATGTGTCAGTCATTGGCTACGACGACAGCCACTTCGCCAAGCTGAGCTACGTCCAGCTGACCTCCGTCAGCCAGGACGCTCCGCTCCTTGCCGCCGCCGCCGTTGGCCGCGCCGTGGACCGGATCGAAGGAGTCTCGTCGCCGGGCAGCGTGGTCCGGACGCCGCACTTGGTGCTTCGTAAAACGACTGCCCGGGTTCCTGAAGGAATCACCAACACCTGACAAAGCCCCCTCTTAGTGACAGATCACTGTAAAGTGTCTATATGCCCAGGATCACGGCCGCCACGAACGCTGCCCAACGCGCCGAGACCCAACGGAGGATTCTCACGGCCTTCGGTGAACTCCTCTTCACCCACGGCCTCCCCGGCCTCACCATGACAGACGTCGCCCGCCACGCGGGCGTTGGCCGCACCGCCGTCTACAACTACTACGCGGACATGGAACAACTGCTGATCGCGTACGCCCTGGACGAGACCGAGCGCTTCATTGTTGATCTCCGGGAGTCACTGGCCGCGTTGGAAAACCCCGTGGACAGGCTGGCCCTTTACGTCCGCGCGCAAGTGGAGGACCTGAGCCGCCGCCACCTGCCCCCGGGACCTGCCATGGCCGCAGTCCTCTCCCCCGGCTCCTTTGCTAAGCTCGCGGACCACGTGGGCGATCTCAATATCCTTCTGCAGGACATCCTTCAAGACGGCGTCCGCCAGGGCTACCTTCCCGACGTCGACGTCGCCCAGCTGGCTCGACTCATTCACGGAACGCTGTCTGCCAGCGCCGCGCGACGCAACCGAACGCCCGACGGCGGGACTACCGCGCCTGCCCCGGCCTCCGACGTCGAGGTCAAGTCAGCTGTTGAAGCACACGCATCTATTGAAGCCCATACTGCGCAGACCGTACATTTCATCCAGCTCGGGGCGGGAGCACGCTTCGACGAAGCCGGGCGGCCGATCCGACTGGATGCAGCCGTCCAGGAAGCACCCATCCACGACGCCTTGGCGGGCTAGCACAGGGGCGGCTGCCTGCCGTTACTGCCCCGCTGGAAGCGTCGGGATGATCGGCCACTTGGAGTTATCGGCAATCCGCAGGTCCTCGCGCGGGCACAGCAGCTTCCCCGGGGTTTGATCCACCAGTTCCGGTTCCACCAGGCCTTCGTAGCCTGAGGTGAGGATGACATCCACGGACTCGTCCTCACGGTTGTCCTGGAAGTAGTCCGTGCCGGCAAGGTTGCGCTGGACATTGAAGGCAGCCGCCTGGCCCTTGACTCCCGAAACCACCACGGCCACTCCGGCGTAGGCGGTCTCGCTGTTGTCCACCGAGGCCACTTTGAAGCCCCGGGCAGTAAATTGCTCAGCCACGGTACCTGCCAGGCCGCCGCGGGAGGTTGCGTTGAAGACGTTGAGGTTCACTGTTTCGTTCGGAACGTAGTCGAACGTGGTGGTGGGGCACAGGCTCACCGGGGCTTTACTGGCGATCGCGGTGGGGACTTTGATCACGCCGTTCATGATGGCCCAGGCTCCCACCGCCCCGGCAGCGATCACACCCACCAGCAGCACCAGGACAATTCCGTGGAGCAGCCGGCGCCGGAAACGGCTCTTCTGGGCCGCGGCATCCTCGGCAAAGGTGGCTCGGAGCTCCGGGCCGGTGACCACGTGGTGGCCATGGAGCAGCGTCACATCCTTGGGACGCTTACGTTTTTTTGCTGGGGGCTCCTCCGGACTGGTGGGACCCGTCCGCCTAGCCATCGATTACCAATACACGTGCGTGGATCGCGGTCCTTTGGTGAAGCGCCGTGCGGACGGCCCGGTGGAGCCCGTCTTCGAGATACATGACGCCCTGGTACTGGACGACGTGTGGGAAAAGGTCGCCAAAGAAGGTTGAGTCCTCAGCCAACAATGCCTCCAAATCCAGGGTCCGTTTGGTGGTTACCAGTTCATCGAGGCGGATAGGGCGCGGGGGCAAGGCAGCCCAGTCCCGCGGCGCCGAGTATCCATGGTCAGGGTACGGGCGTCCCTCGCCCACAGCTTTGAAGATCACCCTGCAAGCCTATGGAAGTTGGCGCTCTAACGGAACTTGTGACCCGCAGCACAGGCAGGTTGTAGCCAAAAGGTGACTTCCGGCGACTGCTCCTACGGCCCCGGACCTGGGACGACCCCAGATCACCGGCTCAAGCAACACCTTGCTTTGCTTCACTGACACATTCAGTTCCTCGGCCACCCGCTCCGTCGTCAGGAACCGGTGCATCTAGGCACCCTCTGGCATACACAACCTCCTAAAGCCGTCCAAACACCATGGACCTCCAATTGCGCAAACAGCAGTTATGCTAGTCGTTGGATTTATTGTTCTGGTTGGGGGGCGGGCATGGGACTTGCTTTTGATGACGGCGCAGCCGACGCGCTGATCAGTGCCGCGAACTCCGCCCACGAGGTGCTGCGTGCCGAGGGAGGCTTCCTGTACGGGGCCGTGGAGCAGGCAGTGCAGGATTTCAACGGGGGCTACGGGCGCTTGTTCAAGGACGCCTGCGGCATCAGGTCCGATGATCGCGGCAAGCTTTCACTGTGGAAAATCACGAATGAAGGAAATCAGATTGTTGAATCGACGACGACTGACTGCAGCAGCCTTTTCCGCGGGCACCGTCCTGATGCTGCTGATATCCGGATGTGCCTCCGCCCCGCAGGACGGCGGCAACACGACACCGACTGTGTCTTCTGAAGCCACGTCAACGAACAAACTTCCCGACGACGGGAAAGGGGCAACTATGACACCGGAAGATGCCAGTAAGGAGTTCTTCGGACTCCTCGATGAGATCCAAGCCCTGGCACCAACTGAATGGGTGAACGAGGACGTTCCGGCAGGTGGATACTGCAACTTCCAGGACACCGGAAGCGGCAAGCAGTTCTCCGGCGGCCGGACCACGGGACCCCTCAGCTCCGCCGAGCGCGAGACACTCAGGCAGAAAGTCTCAGCATTTTATGAATTACGCGGGTACAAAGTTCAGACCCTCGATAAATCAACCACCACCAATAATTTGCTCATCACTACTGCATTCGGACCCGATGGGTTATCCGTCGCCCTATACACGGGCGACCTCGGCACAATAATCGATGGCAGCAGCCGCTGTGTCCCGGACCCGGAGGTAGCAAAATAGCCTCTCCACGGGCACGGTAATGGTTACAGCGGCGAATGAGGGAATCAAGAACGTTGAATCGACTACTGATGCCGTCTAGGTCCAGGCGCGCCCTTCCCGCCGCGGCGATCATTCTTCTCACCCTTGCAGGGTGCGGGACAACCCCCAGCACCAATTCTCCTACCAGCACTGTGGAGCAGACCATGGACCCGGAGCAAGCACGTACAGAGTACTTCGAACTCTTCAACAAGATTCAAGCCCTCGCCCCCGGCGACTGGGGCGTCGCGCCACCCTCCGAGTTTCAAGGCGACGCTTGCCGGCTCCCGGACGGGACTGACGGCACCCAATTCTCAGTCAATACAAGCCGGAGCCCACTGAGCCGAGAGGAAATGGATGCTCTCCACGAGAAGGTCAAGGAACAGTTCGTGACCACCGGCTTCACGGTCCAGCAATCAACTGACGGAGGCGAGAACTTCGTCAGAAGAACTACCGTCTCCGGCCCCGAAAAGTTCGTCATGGGAATCACCACCGGCAAATACGGCATCGCCCTCAGCGGAAATACCCGCTGCGTTCCCGACCCTGAAGGCAAATTCCGGTAGGAACCAATGACCACCACATACCGCCGCCGGTACTGGCGCATCTTATCCACCAGTGCCGTCCTGCTCCTGCTCGTGTCCGGATGTTCCCCTTCCTCTCCGGGACAGGGCACTGATACAGCCTCATCAGGCTCTCAAACCGCTGCAAGCAACATGCTTCCCGATGGAAAGGAGCAACCATGACACCGGAAGAGGCCAGAACGGAGTTCTTCGGACTCCTCGATGAGATCCAGGCCATGGCAGCTGGTGATTGGGTGAACGAGGACGTTCCGGCAGGTGGCTACTGCAACTTCCAGGGAACCGGAAACGGCAAAGAATTCGGCGGATCCAGGACCAGAGATCCCCTTAGTGTCACGGACCGCGAGGTGCTCAGGCAAAAAGTCGAAGAGTTCTACAAGTCCCGCGGCTACAGCGTGAAAGTCTTTGATCAATCAACGGCCACGAACAAGCTCATCATAACCAACGGCTTCGGGCCAGATGGACTGGTCCTCCAGGTTTATACCGGCGATCTCGGCACTACTGTCGCTGGCAATAGCCGCTGCGTTCCTGATCCGCAGGGTAGCAAATAGCCTGTCCCGGGCAGACTAGTGGTTAGCGGCGAATGAGGGAATCAAGAACGTTGAATCGACTACTGATGGCGTCTAGGTCCAGACACGTCCTTCCCGCCGCTGCGATCATCCTTCTCACCCTTGCGGGGTGCGGGACAGCGCCGAGCACCAACCCTCCTACCAGCACCGCGGAGCAAACCGTGGACCCGGACCAAGCCCGCAAGGACTACCTTGATCTCTTCACGGAAGTCCAAGCCCTCGCCCCCGGCGACTGGACAAAAGTCACTCCAGAGGCACAGGGGGACGTCTGCCATCTGCCTCTGGGCATGGAAGGGACTCAATTCAGCTTCGACAGTACGCAGGGCGCGATCTCAGAAGATCAGGCTGAAGCGATACATAAGTCGGTAAAGGAAGTCTTTGAAAGCAATGGGCTAAGAGTTGTTCAAACCCAGCCTTCGGGGGCGAACCGAGACCAGACGACCACTGGCTTTGGCGATGGCAAGTTCTCCATGCAGCTTGGAACGAGCAGTTTGGGCACCACGCTCGGCGGCAACACCCGATGCGCGCCCGATCCCGAAGGAAAATTCCGGTAGGTAGCAGTGGCCTGCAAAGTCCGCCGGTACTGGCGCATCCTTTCCACGGGTGCCGTCTATATCCCTCCTGTGGCGTCACAGACGTCACAGCTGTGAGCGCACCCGCGCGGACTGACAGAATAGGGGCATGACTCAACCGCTCCAAGGTACTGACCGGACCGCTGCCCACACCACGCCTGCCCTGGCGCTGCTGTTGGATGTCGACGGCCCCATCGCCAGCCCTGTGACGCGGGACGTCAAGCCGGACATCATCGCGGACCTGGTGGCGCTGGCCGCTGCAGGCATTCCCGTCATCTTCAACACGGGCCGCTCTGATGCGTTCATCAGCGAGCAAGTCATGGAACCCATGATCGCCGCCGGCATGCCTGCCAACACTGTTATCCACGCGATCTGCGAGAAGGGTGCCGTGTGGTTCAGTTACACCGCCGAAGGCCCCGGTCCCATCCATGTGGACCACGAACTCGCCGTGCCCAAGGCTTACGGGGACGACATCCGCAGGCTGGTTGCCGAAGACTATTCCGCCCACATGTTCTTTGACGAGACCAAGCGCGCCATGGTTTCCGTGGAGCAGCACCTTGAGGTAGCCAGCGCGGACTACCTGGCGGAACAGAAACTCTTCGACGCCGATGCCCTGGACATCATGGGACGCCACGGCCTCAACGCCGCGATTCTGGACCACCATGCACCGGAATCCGATGACACGGCGGACTACCGGCTGGACCCCACCATCATCTCCACGGACATCGAATCCGTCCGCCTCGGCAAGGACCTCGGTGCCAGCCGCGCCGTCGAACTTCTCGCAGCCCAAGGCATTACGCCGCTTGCCTGGCGGACCGTGGGTGATTCCCGCACGGACTATGCCATGGCAGACTGGCTTCACCACAACGATCACGATGTAAAGCACGTGGACGTCCGGCCCGCAGACGGCGTACCGGTGAAGCCCTACACCATCCTGACGGCCGCTGACCTTCAACTGGCGGACGATGTCATCCACGACGACGCCGGCGGCGCTTTCCTCCGCAGCTGGCGCGAGGCGCTTTCCATCTAGCAACCAGTGAAACCAGTTCCACGCACCGACGATCCCGGAGAAACAGCCATCACACAAGCACAGGTCGATCCGATTTACCACGGCAGCCCGTCCATTGAAGAGGACACGATTGCTGAGGCGATCTCGCCTGCCGTCGTAGCGCATCTTAAGCACAGGTCCGACGTCGTCCGTCACCGTGGGCGGTACGCCCTGGTTAACGCCGACCTCACCCCGCAACAAGCCATGGTGTCCGATCTCCTGGCGGTCAGGGCGGCGCTGGACGCTGCCGGCGTCGATTTCATCCTGGTGCGCGGCAATGATGAGCGGCCCGTCATCGCGGTGGACTGGGAATCACGCAAGGATGTCCGCGAGGCGCTGGTTTCAGCGTTCCGCAACGAGCCTTTCTACTCGATGACCGTGGACGCCAAGAAGAAGACTTCGGTTCTGGTGGCTGACGGCGAGTTGTCCGCCAACCGAAAAGCCCGCATCTTCCGTTTGTACCGCCCCCGCGTCGAAACGGGCGGCGGCCTCTGGTACGGCCCGGCCCTGGGCGTCCAGCTTGAGCTGTGGCGCTTTGAAGGCGATCACCTTGAGCTGCCTGTGGAGAATTCCCTGACCCGCCGCACCATGCTGCGGCAGGACGCAGTCCGTGGCACCGTACAGCGGCATGGCCTGAGCTGGCCCACCATCGAGAACATGTTTGCGGACCATGCCAGCGACATCGACTTTGACATCGACATGGTGTTCTCGTGGGTGGACGGCAGCGACCCCGAGTACATTGCCCGGCGCCGCGCACAGCAGGCCGGGGCAGTCCTAGGCGAGGGCGACGACCATGAGGCGCGCTTCCGCCAGATCAATGAGCTGAAGTATGCGCTGCGCTCGGTGCACATGTTCGTGCCCTGGGTTCGGCGGATCTTCATCGCCACCGACTCCCCCGCGCCGGAATGGCTGGCAGACCACCCGTCAGTGACGATTGTCCGCAGCGAGGAATTCTTCGCCGACACCTCCGTCCTGCCCACTCACAACTCGCAGGCCGTGGAATGCCAACTCCACCACATCGAGGGACTGTCAGAGCACTTCCTGTACTCCAATGACGACATGTTCTTTGGCCGCCCCGTGGGCCCGGACATGTTCTTCACGCCCGGTGGCATCACCAAGTTCATCGAAGCGGACACCAGGATCGGCTTGGGCGAGAACGACGCCGAGCGCAGTGGCTTCGAGAACGCGGCACGCGTTAACCGCAAGCTGCTCTGGGAGCGCTTCGGCCGGATCACTACCCGGCACCTCGAACACACTGCTGCTCCCCTGCGGCGGAGCGTGGTGGCTCAGATGGAGAAGGAATTCCCGGCCGATTTCGCCAAAACCGCTGGAAGCCGTTTCCGCGCTGCGGACAACATCTCGGTCACCAACTCGTTCTACCACTACTACGCACTGCTCACGGGCCGGGCAGTCACGCAGACCAATGCCAAGGTCAGGTACGTTGACTCCACCATGTGGGCCGGCCTCCACTACCTGCCCAAGCTGTTGGCGAAGCGCCACATGGACTTCTTCTGCCTGAACGACGGCAGCTTCCCCGAGGTTGAAGCCAACGAGCGCGCCGACCTGGTGACGGACTTCCTGGAGAAGTACTTCCCCGTCAAGGCGCCTTGGGAGAAGTAAAGCCACCGGGAGAAACAAGCGGCATGGAAGAGGTGTGCGTGCCCGGCGATGTGTGGGCACCCACCCTGGATTCGTGCGGGATGCGGATGCCTGCCTCAGCCAACCTGCGCTGAACCTCGGCTGCGTCCAAAGGCTCGCCCACTGTGACGCCGCCGGACATGGGCACCACCGAATGCACAATCGTGTGCTCGTAGACGTGGATCATGTTGTACGACTGCGCGCCGTCCCTGCCCCGCTGTCCGCCCGCGCGGACGCCCAGGTCCTGGGTGTAACACGTGGCCGAGGCCACCGATACCGGGATGCCGGCGAAGCCCGCCGTCGTCGAGTAATGCAGGTGACCGGCCAGGATGGTGCGGACGTCCGTATTACGCACGACGGCGGCCAGTGCGGCTTGGCCGCGCAGCTCCACCAAAACGGCGAGGTCCTGGACGCATGGGACGGGTGGGTGGTGCAGGGCGAGGATGGTGCCATCGGGCGCCGGGGTGGCCAACTCGGCAGCCAACCATTCCAGCTGTGATTCCGACAGTTCACCGTGGTGGTGTCCCGGAACCGTGGTGTCCAGGGTGATGATGCGGAGGCCGTTGACGTAGTAGCTGCGGTCCACCGGGTCCTGGGGTTTGCTGGCCTCGGAAGCATCGGCGAAGGCGGAGCGGAAGTTCGCGCGGTTGTCGTGATTGCCCATGGCCCAGATGGCTTTGGCACCTAGGGCTTCGCAGACCGGTTCGATCATGTCGCGGAGCCGGTTGTAGGCTTCCAACTCACCCTTGTCCGCGAGGTCTCCGGTGAAGATGATGGCCTCGGGCCTGATCCTGGAGGCGACAATCTGATCGCAGATCTCCTGGAGCCTGGTTGCGCTGTCCACGGAACCATAAAGCGTGCCGGGACCACCCACCAGGTGCAGATCACTCAGGTGCAAAAGCACATGACCTGGTTTGGGGTGTTCGGCCTCGATGAGCTCCATGGCTTGCCTTAGCGTTTGGTGGGAGACGGCGCCTCCCGTGTCAATCCAGTAGGGCCAATCCAACCAGACAACTAGCCAACATCTGGCTAACATCCGGCGGAATGTTGGAAAATTACTTTCCTCCCTTCAGAATTGATGGCCTTATGCCAGTGCCTTTTCCACTGCCGTCACAAGGTCTTCGGAGTCAGGCTCCACCGTGGATGGGAACCTTGCCACAAGTTCACCGTCCCGGTTTATGACGAACTTCTCGAAGTTCCACTTCACCTTGACCGGCTGGCCGTCCTCATCCTGGGTCAACTCCGCGAAGAGTGGGTGTTGCTCCTTGCCCAGGACGTTGGCCTTGCTGGTCAGCGGGAAGGTTACCCCGAAGTTCCGCTCGCAGAACTCGGCGATCTCCGCATCCGCGCCTGGTTCCTGGCCGCCGAACTGGTTGCAGGGCACTCCAAGGATTTCCAAGCCCTGCTCACGGTATTTGCCGTACAGCTCTTCGAGCCCGGCGTATTGGCGGGTGAAGCCGCATTCGGAAGCGACGTTGACCACCACGACCGCTTTCCCCTCGAACCGGCCGAAGTCCGCTTCGGAGCCATCGTTGAAGGTGAGGGGAATGCTGTACAGGCTGGTCATGGGATTCGCTTCCTGACGACGTCGGCTGGCGGGCTTGCCGCCATCGAGCTTACGGGAGCCGGCTTTGGGGCGCGAAACGGACCTTTAGGGCGTCGGAGGCAGGACGAGGGTGGACAACAGAACCACCGTACCGTTGGGCAGCCGGACCTTGTCCGGCGCCACCAGGACGTATCCGGGCGGAAGAACCACCGGTGGAGGCGTCGACGGCAGCACCGCCACGGGCGCCGGAGCCGGCACGGGAGCAACTGGTGCCACGGGGGCGGGAGCAGGCGCCACGGCCTGCGTTACGGCCGGAGCGACCGGAGCCGGCGCCACTACTGCAGGAGCCGGAACCACTGCGGGAGCGGGAGCAGCCGGCGCTGGTGCCGCCGGAGCGGGAGCAGCCGGCGCTGGAGCCACAGGAGCCGGTGCCGCAGGAGGCACGACGACGGTAGGAGTCGGCGCGTCCGATGTCACCGGCGGTGCCACAGTCTTCGCTGCTGGTGAAGTGACGGTGGTAGTCGCAGCCGGGGCCGAAGTGGTCGGAGAAGGCGTGGGAGTCGGGGTAGCGGTCTGCTTAGGCGTGGCCGTGGGTGAAGCAGTCTGTGTAGCTGTCGGCGTAGGAGTAGGCGTAGCAGTCTGCGTCGGGGTTGGAGTCGGCGTTGCCGTCACGGACGGTGAGGCGGTCGCCGTCGGACTCTGCGTTGGAGCCGGCGTCTGCGTAACCGGCGGCGTCGTGGTGGTAGGCGTCGTGGTGGTAGGCGTCGTGGTGGTAGGCGGAACCACCACCGGCAATGGCTCGGGTTCTTCGTGCTCTCCGCCGATGACGGCGCGGTTGGTGCCGTCGCCTACCGGGACGGCCCAGACCGGAGCCGCGGACGTCCCTGTCCCAACACCGGGCTGGTAGTTGACCATGGAGATGTTCTGCAGCGGATCGATCTGCCGCATAGGCAAGTAGGTCCAGCCGTTGGGGTTGGTGTGCAGGCCGTTGACGATTGTCTCGAAGTGGAGGTGGCAACCTGTGGACCAGCCGGTGGTGCCTACCTGGGCAATGACCTCGCCAACGCGGACGGACTGGCCCTTGGTCACGCCGATGGCCTGCAGGTGGTTATAGGTGGTGACCAGGCCGTTGCCGTGTTCGATTTCCACCCGGTTTCCGCCACCCCACAGGTGCCAGCCGACGGCCCTGACCACACCGGCGTCGGCTGCGTAAACGCGCGTTCCGCAGGCGGCAGCATAGTCCTGGCCCCAGTGGAACTCGCCGGCCAAGCCCGTCAACGGGCTGTAGCGGTAACCGTAGTTTGAGCTCAGGTTCAGGACCTCAAGGGGTGCATACAGGGCGCCGGTTGGCGGCCGGGACAGCCCGGCGGAAGCTACGGTGAGGCCGGTGGAGCCATCTTTACTGACGGTTCGGACCATGGCGCGATCGAAGAAGACCATGGGGGTGCCGGGAAGTTGTTCCGGCGGTTCGGGCATGGGATCGATGACCAGGGTCTCGGCCTCCGGCGGCACCAAGGTACCCAAAGCCGTGGGCGCTACGACTCCCTGCGCCAGGGAGTTATCAACCATGCCGGAGGGAACGGCATTGAGCGGTTGGAAGCCAAAAGCGAAGAAGGCAAGGACTGCGAGGCTTCCCGCGATGAGAACGCGACGGAAACCTTCGGCACGGATCAGGTCTACTACCCGGTCTGAATCATGATGCTTGCCCACAAAACACTCCCCAAAAGCCAGCGGCACCAAACCCCAGCCTGGCGTGCAAGCACCATTGTTGCCGGTATCAGAGAAGAAATAAAGGCTTCCCGGATGCTTGCCACGGAAAGGTTCCATCAGTTTTGGCTCAAGATGTCTTGAGCTAGGTTAGGACCCAAGGGACCGGGTCGGTTCCATACCTGACCTCGTGTGCCGGATCCCACCAGGAATGAGCCTGAATGAACACCATTGCCATCAACCCGGACGGGGAACTGCTGAAGTATTCCGGATTCGTTCCCACCTCCGAAACCATCGGAACGGGCTGGAACATCTTCCGCTCACTCATCCAGCAGGGATCAGCCCAGGTTTTCCTTCAGCAGCGCGCGGTGCTCGACGGCGGCCGTTGAGTGGAGTGCGCGGCCGGCGTCAGTCAGTTCCAGGAATAGGGAGCGGCGGTCATCAACGCAGGTTTGGCGCGACACCAGTCCTGCCTTTTCCAGTCGGTCAACCACCTTGGAAACGGCGCTCTGCGTCATGGGGGTGCGCTCCCCCAGTGCCTTCATGCGGCACGCGGATTCTTCGCTTTCGGCCACGAGGTCCAGGATTTCGAACTCATTGAGGCCAATGTCGAACTTGGCTTCCAGCGCGCGGTCGATCGCTCCTGCGGTGCGGAAGTAGGAGTTCTGGATGCTGCGCCACTGCTCAACCAGTTGACGGTCACGCGTCGTTGCCATGTCCCTGATTCTAGTTCATGACGCGATTTGAATCCACGTCATAAGATTCTTCGTCATTCAATGACATGTCATCGTAGTCCTTGTCATTGAATGACGTGTCATATAGATTGAAGCGCATGACATCACCCACCACCCTCACATCCTCAACTGAGCCGCCTTTGGTTTCAGCCGTTCACTGGACCCGCGCCCAGTGGTTGCTGCTGATGGTCGTCTGCACCGTCCTGGCCCTCGACGGACTGGACGTTTCCATGGTTGGCGTTGCGTTGCCGTCTATCGGACAGGAACTCAACCTTGGAACCGATTCCCTGCAGTGGATCGTCTCCGCCTACGTTCTCGGCTACGGGAGCCTGTTGCTCCTGGGCGGCCGACTCGCGGACCTGTTGGGCCGTCGTCGTATCTTCCTTATCGCCTTGACCGTTTTCGCCGCGGCATCGCTGCTGGGCGGCTTGGTGGACGACCCCGCCATCCTGATCGCCACCCGGTTCATTAAAGGACTCGCCGCCGCTTTCACCGCCCCCACCGGCTTCTCCATCATCACCACCAACTTCGCGGAGGGACGCGAGCGCAACAAGGCGCTGTCCATCTTCACCACGTTCGGCGCCAGTGGGTTCTCGCTGGGCCTGGTGGTGGGTGGCCTCATGACCAGCCTCAGTTGGCGCTGGACGTTTCTGGTCTCGGTGCCGATCGCGGTGGTGGTTGTCCTTCTAGGCATGAAGTTCATTCCCAAGGACAAGCCAGCCGTTGAGGACAGCGGCCACGACGTCTGGGGCGCCGTGACCCTGTCGCTGGGCATGCTTGGCCTCGTCTACACCTTGGTATCAGCACCGGAACAGGGATGGGGATCTGTGGCAACAATCGCCGGATTCGCAGTTTCCGTAGCCGTGCTGGCAGCCTTCGCGGTAATCGAGAACAAGGTCAGGCACCCGCTGATCCGCTTCAGCATCCTCAAGGAAGGCTGGGTGGCACGGGCCAACCTCAGTGCGGTGGGATTGTTCGGGTCCTACCTGAGCTTCCAGTTCATCGTCACCATGTACCTGCAGTCAGTGCTCGGCTGGACTCCCCTGGGAATGGCGCTGGCCTTGCTGCCGGCCGGCCTGTTGGTGGCCAGCAGCGCGCCGTTCGCGGACAGGCTCATAGAGAAGTTCGGCGCCACGCAGCTGATCCTGGCAGGCCTCACCGCCATGGGGTTGGGCTACGTCCTGTTCCTCCGCGTCGGCACTACGCCCAACTACGTACTCGACATCCTGCCGTCGGTGATCCTGCTGGGCGTCGGGTTTGCGCTGGCCTTCCCATCGATCAACGTCCAGGCCACCGCAGGGATCAAGGATTCGGAGCAGGGATTGGCAGCCGGCCTGATCCAGACCAGCACCCAGGTGGGAGCCGCCTTGGTCTTGGCGGTCACCACGGCACTGGTCAGCGGTCACGGCCAAACCGCCGGAACCGTCAGCGCCCAAGCCATGCTGGAACAGTACCGGCCGGGGCTCATCCTGAGTGCCGCCGTCGCGATCGCCGCCCTGCTGGTGGCAGCGGCCCCAAGCCGCCGGCGCGTGCGTTCCTAAATTTGTCGGAGGCGTACAGATAGTGCCCCTGTACACCTCCGCCAAATGGAGGTCGAATGGGATGCATGAGGAACTACCTCACCGAGTACAGGCATGAACTGCAGCGCACCTTCACGGGAACGTCGGGCACGCCTCCGGAGTGGGTGCCGCGCCTTGCAGACGGGAACGACGCCGGATATCACCTTCCGGGGTCGGCCGTCTGGGCGGTGCACGGACACGTTGCCACCATCGTGGCCGGGATCAGGGTGCTGCTGATGCAGGCCCTGCATCCCGGTGCGCTGGCTGGCGTGTACGAGCACTCCGGATTCCAGAAAGACCCCTTGGGCCGGCTCGCCAACACCGTCCGCTGGATCTTCACGGTGACCTACGGCTCCACGGAAGCAGCCGAAGCCGCGACCGCCCGGGTCCGGAAGATCCACGAACGTGTCCGGGGAACCTACCTTGACGGGAACGGTGTGGAGCACGATTACGCAGCCAACGATCCCGAGCTTCTCCGCTGGGTCCACGTCACCTACGCGGACTCGTTCCTTACCGCCAACCGCATCTGGGGCCGGCCTATCCCCGGGGGTGCGGACGCCTACGTCCGGGAATGGGCCGCGGCGGGACGGCTGATGGGAGTTCAGGATCCACCGCTGACCGAAGCCCAGGTCCGTGACGAACTGGAGCAGTGGTACGCCTCAGGGGTCCTGCGGGCCGACGAACGCCTGGCCGAGACGGTTTCCTTCATCCGGAATCCGCCCCTGAGCCCCTTGCTGGCGCCGGGCTACCGCATCCTGTTCGCGGCCGCCGTCGCAAGCCTTGAGCCCAAGTATCGTGACTTGCTCGGCCTACGCGCCCCGCGGGTCGGGCCCGTTCCCTTGCCGGCCGTCACCGCTGCCAGGGCCGTGCTGAGCATGGTCCGGTTTGCCTTGGGCTCCCATGGACCAAGCGAGCAAGCCGCCCGCCGAAGACTGCAAAGGCTGGGGTACGCCGAGGCTTGAGGCACCTTTCGCTTCTCCCCCACCTCCGCCGAGGGGTTAGCTCTCAACCCTTAGGCACCTATCGCTTCTCCCCCACCTCCGCCGAGGGGTTAGCTCTCAACCTTTTCAAGCCCACTTACTCCCGAAAGCTCACCCCTCGACGCGGACACCTTAAAGCCGAAAGCTAACCCCTCGGCGTCAACCCACGTGGTGTGGACGTCGCCGAGGGGTTAGCTTTCAACCTTTTCACGCGCACTTACTGCCGAGAGCTCACCCCTCGGCGGGACTCACTAGATCAGGTGATCAGAGAGGTGGTTCGGGGTGCCGAAGCGGTGGGCGGTGATGGACACAGCCTGCTCGCGGAGGAACGGCAGCATCTCGATCCGGCCGGCCTGGGTCACGGCGCCGTGGTAGACAGCCACGTCAGGTCGCCCACCCATGGCTGCGCTCAGCGCGGCGAAGTCGCCACCGATCAAGCGGATCCGGCCGGCGTCGAAGTTGGCCGCACGGGCCAGCCACGCGGCGTCGTCCTCGATCCGGACGCTGACGCCCAGGTTCGCGAACACGGCCACCACGGCGTCGGGAAGTACGACGGCGGAGCTCACCGTTAGCTTCGAGCCCGCCACTGCGCCGGCTGCCACAACACGGAGCAGTTCCGCGAGACGCTCACCTTCGGAAAGCCGGATGGTGACAGGGAGGGAGCGGTAGCGGAAGACGTTGCGCTCTGCGGACAAAGCGGAGACGTCCTTGCGGGTCCCGAACTCGGATTCCCAGGCGGCGGCATCGCTGAAGAGTGACTGCTGCAGGGTCTGGAGTTCCTCAGCGGACACGTCGGCGGACTTTGCCGCAGCGAGAATCTGCGCAGCAGCACCTTGGAGGACGGTGCCACGCTTTGCCTTGGCTTCGGCGGGGAGCCAGCTGCCCAGGCCGATCAGGTAGTTCGGTCCACCGGCCTTGGTTCCGGCACCAACGGCCGACTTCTTCCAGCCGCCAAACGGCTGGCGCTGGACGATCGCACCGGTGATGCCGCGGTTGACATAGAGGTTTCCGGCCTGGATGGTGTCCAGCCAGACGCCCATTTCAGCGGAGTCCAGGGAGTGCAGGCCGGCGGTGAGGCCGTACTCGATCTCGTTCTGGATGGCGATGGCTTCCTCGAGGGTCTCGGCGGTCATGACACCCAGGACCGGGCCAAAGAACTCCGTGAGGTGGAAGTATGAACCACGCTTGACACCCGAGCGGATGCCCGGGGACCACAGGCGGCCGGTTTCATCGAGGCGCTCGGGCTTGATGGCCCAGGTCTCGCCGTCGCCCAGGGTGGTGAGGGCGTTCAGGAGCTTGCCGTTGGCCGGTTCGATGATCGGCCCCATCTGCGTGGTGGCGTCCTCCGGGTAACCAACGGTGAGGGACCGTGCGGCGTCGATCAGCTGGTTGTGGAAGCGGGCGCTCTTGGCAACCGAACCCACCAGGATCACCAGCGAGGCAGCAGAGCACTTCTGGCCTGCGTGACCGAACGCCGAGTACACGACGTCCTTGGCAGCAAGGTCCAGGTCAGCGCTGGGGGTGACGATGATGGCGTTCTTGCCTGACGTCTCTGCCAGCAGCGGCAGGTCCTGGCGGAAGGAACGGAACAGTTCAGCGGTTTCGTAGCCGCCGGTGAGGATCACGCGGTCAACGCTTGGGTGTGAGACCAGTTGGGTGCCGAGCTCGCGCTCTTCAAGCTGCACCAGTGCCAGCACTTCGCGCGGCACGCCGGCTTCCCAGAGCGCATCCACCATGACCGAACCGGAGCGGCGGGCCTGCTTTGCAGGCTTGATCACGACGGCGGAGCCTGAGGCGAGCGCTGCAAGCGTCGAGCCTGCGGGGATCGCCACCGGGAAGTTCCACGGGGGTGTCACCACGGTGAGGTTGGCTGGGACGAACGTGGCGCCGTCGAGCGTTTCCAGGTCCTTGGCGCGCTCGGCGTAGTAGTGCGCGAAGTCGATTGCTTCACTGACTTCGGGGTCGCCCTGATCAATGGTCTTGCCGGTTTCGGAAGCCATGACCTCCAGGAGCTCGGCGCGGCGGGCTTCGAGGACTTCGCCGGCGCGGTGCAGGATGGCTGCGCGCTCGGCGGCCGGACGGGCGCCCCAGGCCTTGCCATGGTCCACGGCGGTGGCGATGATGCGGTCCAGTTCGGCGGCGTCGGAGACCTTGGTGGATTCGACGATCTTGTTGCCGGCGGTGGAGCCGGGGATGCGGCTGAGGATGTCGCGGCCCCAGGCACGGTTGGCAGGCAGGGCGGGGTCGGTGTCCGGGGTGTTGCCGAAGCCCTCAAGCGGCGCGGGCTCTGCCGGGAGACGGCGGTCCTGCTGGCGGTTGGGGCCTGGGACCTCGTCCTTCATGTTGGCCAGGGAGTCCAGGAAGCGCTTCTGCTCGCGCTTGAACAGTGCTTCATTTTCGCTCAGCTCGAAGACGGCGGACATGAAGTTTTCCTGGCTGGCGCCTTCTTCGAGGCGGCGGATCAGGTAGGCGATGGCGACGTCGAACTCGCCCGGGTGCACCACGGGTGTGTAGAGCAGGAGGCTGCCTACGTCCTTGCGGACTGCCGTGGCCTGGCCGGTCGCCATGCCCAGGAGCATCTCGAACTCAATGGCTTTCGGTCCCTGCTGGGCAATGCCACGCTGCTTGGCAAGAAGCCAGGCGAACGCGACGTCGAACAGGTTGTGGCCCGCTACGCCGATGCGGACGGCGTCGATGCGCTCCGGGGTGAGGGCGTAATTGATGACGTTCTTGTAGCTGGTGTCGGAGTCCTGCTTGGTGCCCCAGGTAGCCAGTGGCCAGTCGTGCAGGGACGCTTCCACCTGCTCCATGGGAAGGTTGGCTCCCTTTACCACGCGGACCTTGATGGGAGCGCCGCCCTGGGCGCGGCGGGCCGCAGCCCATTCCTGAAGTTCCTGCATGGCGCCGAGGGCGTCCGGAAGGTAGGCCTGGAGGACGATGCCGGCCTCGAGGTTCTTGAACTCGGGCATGTCCAGGATGCGCTTGAACACCGCGATGGTCATGCTGAGGTCCTTGTATTCCTCCATGTCCAGGTTGATGAACTTGGGCTTGGGGAAGGAGGCAGCAAGGCGGTACAAGGGGGTGAGCTTCTCCACCACGTGGTCCACGGCTTCGTCGAAGGCCCATGGGGAATGCGGCGCCACGGTGGAGGATTCCTTGATGGAAACGTAGTCCACGTCATCGCGGGCAAGGAGCTTCAGGGTGCCCTCCAGGCGGCGCTGTGCTTCGTGCTCGCCCAGGACTGCTTCGCCGAGGAGGTTGACGTTCAGGTGAACACCGTCCTGGCGGATCTTGGCGATGGCGGGGCCAAGCTTGGCATCGGTGGCGTCCACGATCAGGTGGCCCACCATTTCGCGGAGCACCCGGCGGGCGATCGGGATGACCACCTGCGGGATGATCGGAGCCATGACACCACCCACGCGGACTGCGCTGCGCATGTACCACGGGAGGAACTTGGGCACCTTGGGAGCGAGTTCTGCGAGCTTACGGCCGGCGACCGACAGGTCCTCCGGGCGGATGACGCCGTCGACGAATCCGACAGTGAAGTCCAGGCCGTTGGGGTCCTTCAAGACGCCGGCGAGGCGTTGGGCGGAGACGTCCACGGGGATCTTGCCGGCTTCTGTCAGCCAGTGCCGGACCAAGGCGATGGCTTCTTGCGCCAAGGCATCGAACTGGCCGGAATCCTGGGTGCTCGGGGCGGTGGCATCCGGGATGGTGCTGGTCATGGGGGCTCCTTTTGGGACGGAGAAGTTTGTTCGTTTCCATCAGTATGGATCTACAATCACGTTAGGAAAAGCGATCTTTTCTGACGAATATTGATTACCCATCCCGATCTTTTGGAGGCCGCCGTGCTGGACGTCCGCAGGCTGCGTTTGCTGCACGAATTGAAGATCCGCGGAACCCTCGCGGAAGTGGCCGATGCCATGCAGTACAGCCCCTCTTCGGTGTCCCAGCAGCTGACCCTGCTGGAGAAGGAAGCAGGGGTGGAACTGCTGCGCAAGGCGGGACGCCGCGTGCAACTGACTCCGCAGGCAGAGATCCTCGTGGCACACACAGCGGCGCTGCTTGAAACGTTGGAACGAGCCGAAACCGAACTGGCAGCCTCGCTGTCCATGGTCACCGGCACCGTCCGCTTGGCCGTCTTCCAGTCCGCAGCATTGGCCCTCCTGCCCGACTTCCTCACCATCATGCGCCAGGAGTATCCCGAAGTGCGGGTGGAGATGACCCAGCGCGAACCCGAAACCGCACTTTACGAAACGTGGGCGCGGGACTTCGACCTGGTGGTGGCCGAGCAATACCCCGGCCATGCCGCCCCGCACCACAGCGGGCTGGACCGCGTTATCCTCACCAGCGACGCCATCCGGCTGGCCACTCCCCCGGTTGGGCTGGGGGGCGAAACCGTCTCCTCCCTTGCCGACACCGCCTCGATGCCGTGGGTCATGGAACCCCGCGGCGCAGCTTCGCGGCACTGGGCTGAGCAAGCCTGCCGGTCTGCGGGCTTCGAACCGGACGTGCGCTACGAAACGGCCGACCTCCAGGCACAGATCCGGCTCATCGAATCCGGTAACGCCGTGGCACTAATGCCGGACCTTGTCTGGACCGGGCGCAACCTGACCGTCCAACTGCTGGATCTTCCAAGCCTGCCGAAACGGACCGTCTTCACTTCCACCAGGACAGCCGGCCGTATCCACCCCGCCACCGCAGCCTGCCGCGAAGTGCTGGAACGGGTGGCGGCTGCACAACAGCAGGATGCAGAGCAGCAGGCAGATGCCGGATAGCTTCCGGGAACGCAAAAGGCCCCAGTCCAAGGACTGGGGCCAACCGCGGAGAATGGGGGATTTGAACCCCCGAGGGCGTTAACCCAACACGCGTTCCAGGCGTGCGCCATAGGCCGCTAGGCGAATTCTCCTTGCTTCCGATTCGAAAGCAGATACTACTGTACCTGAGAATTTCAGCATCGTGTAATCGGGGTGAAGAGCCGCCCCTGGAAGGGCCTCCGAATCCAGCCCGTTAACGGAAAAATGGACGCCCCCAACGCGCCCATTCTTGCGGTACATCGTTGAGCTACCGGGTCCGGCCCCTCGCTCCCAGGCCCCGCAGCTCACAATCTTGAGATTGCCCCAATCGGTGTACATACCCATGGTCCGCTGTGGCCCCGGCTTTTGCAATGGTTGAGACCTGTTTGTAGCCGAAGTTTATTGACACGATGTCCCCATGACTCAGCTGCACACCCTGGTTGTTTACGTTCCCGAGACACATATCGAAGAGGTACTTCTGGCCATTGGCGACGCCGGCGCCGGACGGATCGGCAACTACTCGCACTGCGCTTTCACCTCGCCCGGCACCGGCCGCTTCACGCCGCTGCCCGGAGCACATCCCACTGTTGGGCACGTGGGGATTGAGGAGCAGGTGCCCGAAACCCGGGTTGAGTGCGTGGTTGAGGAGGACAAGCTCGACGCCGTTGTGCGGGCTCTGCGGGCCGCGCACCCTTACGAGGAGCCGGCTTTCATGACGTGGCCCGTGAATGGCTGGCGATGATTCGGCGCAACCAAGCCACCCGCCGTCGAGCCTTATCCACAGACCTCCGGGCCGATTCGAACCCCAACCCAAGTTCGGGTAAGCTTGTCGACGGCCCCTCATGTGGCGTCATCCTGTTGAACTCCCCCAGGACCGGAAGGTAGCAAGGGTAGATGGGCTCTGGCGGGTGCATGAGGGGTCACTTATTTAAATGTCAGTCTCTATAGGTAGGTTTCACTTGTGACTGTTACAACTGCCCTGTATCGAAGGTATCGCCCGGACTCTTTCGCGGACGTTATCGGGCAGGAACACGTCACGGAGCCGCTGATGACGGCGCTCCGCAAGAACCGTGTGAACCACGCCTACCTCTTCTCCGGCCCCCGCGGTTGTGGCAAGACCACGTCCGCCCGCATCCTTGCACGCTGCCTGAACTGCGCCGAGGGCCCCACCGACACTCCCTGCGGCAAATGCCCCAGCTGCATCGAGCTTGCCCGCGGTGGCTCCGGCTCACTGGATGTCATCGAGATTGACGCGGCCAGCCACGGTGGCGTTGACGACGCCCGCGATCTCCGCGAACGCGCAACCTTCGCCCCGGTCCGCGACCGCTACAAGATCTTCATCATCGACGAAGCCCACATGGTCACGTCGGCAGGCTTCAACGCGCTCCTGAAGATCGTCGAAGAGCCGCCGGAACACATCAAGTTCATCTTTGCCACCACGGAGCCGGACAAGGTCATCGGCACTATCCGGTCCCGCACGCACCACTACCCCTTCCGGTTGGTGCCGCCGGAGCCGCTGATGCAGTACCTCGAGCTCCTCTGCCGGCAGGAGAACGTTCCCGTCGCTCCCGGCGTGCTTTCGCTTGTCATCCGCGCAGGCGGGGGTTCCGTTCGCGACACCCTGTCCGTCCTGGACCAGCTCATGGCCGGCGCCGGTCCCAACGGCCTGGACTACGAACTCGCTGTTGCGCTGCTCGGTTACACCCATGCTTCCTTGTTGGATGACATTGTGGACGCTGTGGCAGCGTCCGACGCCGCGGTGGTCTTCAAAGCCGTGGACCGCGTCATCCAAACCGGTCACGATCCACGGCGTTTTGTCGAGGACCTCTTGGAACGCTTCCGGGATCTCATCATTGTCCAGGCGATGCCCGAGAGCGCCCAGGCCATCCTCCGCGGCATGCCGGCGGACCAAATCGCCCGGATGCGCAACCAGGCAACCAACCTTGGCGCCGCCGAGCTGTCCCGGGCGGCGGACGTCACCAACACCGCCCTCACGGAAATGACAGGCGCTACCTCGCCCCGGCTGCACCTTGAGCTGCTGTGCGCGCGGATCCTGCTGCCCAGCGCCGAACAGACAGAGCGGGGCATTGCGGCCCGCATTGACCGCGTTGAACGTCGCCTGAATTACGCGGCCGACGGCGGCACCCCGGCTGTTGCTGCTGCCCCACAGGCTGCTGCGGCTGCTGCGCCGGCGGCCGGGTCCCTTGCCCCCACACCGCCGGCGTCACAGCCGTCCGCTGCTCCCCAGCCCGCGCCGGCTGTGTCCGAGCCGTCCGCTGAGCCTGCCTCCCGGGACGCCCTCACGGCCCCACGGGTATCCACCAGCGATTGGCCGGTGGAGGAACGCGCCACATCCAGCCGACCCGCATCCAGCCGGCCGTCGCCGGCTGCCCCTCCACAGCAGGCTGCTCCTGCATCGCTACCCGCACAGCAATCCCAGCCCGTCCAGGCGGCCTCAGCGGCTCCTCCGGCTCCTCCAGCTCCTCCGGTCCAAGCGTCCCCCCAAGCACCCTCCGCGGCACCTTCCCAGACGGCCCCCGTGCGACCGGAACCCGCGCGTCCGGAGCCACAGGCCCCGCCGGAACAGGCCCCGCCCGCACACGTTGCACCGCAGCCGACCCCGCAAACGATCACGGCCGCAGGGCCGGGTGCTTCCGGTGCTACCGGAGACGTGGAGGCCCTGCGTCGGGCATGGCCCGATGTCCTTCAAACCTTGACCAAGATCAAGCGCAGCACTTGGGCATTGGTGGAACCCAACGCCCAAGTGGCACAGTTCGATGGCCAGGTATTGACCCTCGCCTTCACCACTGGCGGCCTTGCGGGTGCTTTCGGCCGTGCAGACCACTCCGAGAACCTTCGGCAGGCAATCCACAAAACCCTCGGCATCGACTGCCAGATCATGGCAGTCGCTGGCGGCAACAGCTCAGCGAGCTCTGAGCCAAACCCAAAAGCGCCTACTAGCCGGCCCACGCCGGCTGCTGCACCCGAGAACGCCCCGGCGTCCGTCCGCGAGGAACCCCCGGCGGCAACAGCAGCAGGTGTAACGTCAGCGCCCGCTGAAACAGCATCAACGCCGGCACCGGTGTCAGCTGTCGACTCCGCATGGGGTCTCGCACCGGCTTCCCCGCCGGCAGCAGCCCCGCCTGCCCCCGTCGCAGTGGCAGCAGCCGAGCCAGCGGCGGCCACCCCGGCGCGTGAAGAGCCCAACGCTTCCGCAGCACCCACTGCCGTGGAACCGAACACCCCGGCACCAGCTCATGCTGCCCCGGCGCCCGAACCTTCCCAGCCGGCTCCCGAACCTTCCCAGCCGGCCCCCGAGCCTTCGCAGCCATCCGGCGATTACTCCTACCCTGACGACGATTGGGGTCCGCCGCTCGACGAGGATGCGCCGCCTTTGGAGGAGGAGCCTCCCGCGGACTGGGAGCCGCCGTCGGGCTATGGCCGAATGGGCTCACAACCGGCCGCACCCGCAGTCCCCCCGGCCACAGCTTCGCCGTCCACACCGCCAGCTTCCGGGCCGGACAAAACCCCGGCCGCAGCCACATCGTCGCGCGCCTCGAGCGGCAATGCGTCCGATGACCCTTGGTCGCGGGCAGTCGAGCAAGCGCCGGGTACCTGGGTTGTGACCTCGGAGTCGAATGTGGGCAAGGGCCCTGCCAAATCCACCCCGGAAATCCCGCCCGCAACGCATACCCCGGATTACGAGCCGGCAGCGGCCCAGGCCCCGGAGCCTGAGCGGACCACGGAGCCGGCCACCGGAACTTACGGCCATCCAACCAACGCGGAGCAGAACCCAAGCTCCAGCTGGGACGTCGCACCGGCGTCGAGCTGGCCCGGAACGCAATCCATGCCTGCCCCGGCAACCAGCAGCGCTTCCGGGGCGCGCCCCGGCGTCGCCCCTGCACCCTGGCCCTCCCTGGCCGCCCAACCCGAGGAGGCGCACGGTTCGGTTGCGACGCTCGAGGAGGGTGCGCCGTCGGGCAGTCCGAATGGCCGTCAGAGCCTGTATCAGCGGTTGACCAACAGCCCCGAGGCCCAGGCCGGCCGTGTCCAGGCGCCGGCGCGGACCCAAGCAGCCCCGGCAACCGTGACGGAGGACATTCCCAGCCCGGAGGACGAAACCATTGAGGAATCGCGGGTCTTTGGGCGGGCAGCGGTGGAGCGTATTCTGGGCGGAAAGCTGATCGAAGAGCGCGCCTTGGACGGTTCTCCCCTGCAAACCCGCTGATTCCAGCATTGATTTCAAACAAACGAGGACATTGTGTACGAAGGTGCAGTTCAGGAGCTGATTGACGAGCTCGGCCGGCTTCCCGGTGTGGGCCCTAAGTCGGCGCAGCGCCTGGCGTTCCACATTCTCGAGGCGGATCCGGAGGACATGAAGCGGCTCGTCACCGCGATCACCACGGTCAAGGAACGGGTGAAGTTCTGCAGTGTGTGCTTCAACGTGACGGAGCAGGAGACCTGCAATATCTGCCGGGATCCGCGTCGAGATCCGTCCGTCATTTGCGTGGTGGAGGAGTCCAAGGATGTCCTCGCTGTTGAGCGCACCCGGTCTTTCCGCGGCCGCTATCACGTGCTGGGCGGTGCGATCAATCCCATTGCCGGCATTGGCCCCGAACAGCTGAGGATCCGGGAACTCCTGACCCGCCTGAACGATGGCGCCATCCAGGAAATCATCATCGCCACGGACCCCAACCTTGAGGGCGAAGCCACGGCGACTTACTTGGCCAGGATGCTCAAGTCGATCGGCATCGCCGTGACCCGGCTGGCTTCCGGCCTGCCTGTGGGCGGAGACCTGGAGTACGCCGATGAAGTCACTCTCGGCCGGGCCTTCGAGGGCAGGCGCAACGCCCTGTTGTAATCTCGCAGTCACAACTTCAACCAGGATTGGGGACCCGTGCGGGAACTTGTGTACTACGTCGCAGTGAGCTTGGACGGCTACATCGCCGGACCGGGCGGGGAATTCGATGCGTTTCCGGTGGAGGGTGACCACATGGTGGCGCAGATTGAGCGCTTCCCTGAGGCCATACCCACAGTGGCCGCCGACGCCATGGGCATGGAACAAAGCAACGCGACCTTCGACGCCGTCGTGATGGGCTGGAATACCTACGCGGTTGGTCTACCGGCGGGCATGACCAGCCCCTACCAGCACCTGAAACAAGTTGTGTTCTCCCGGACCCGCACCGAGGCGGATATTCCCGGGGAGTACCCCAATTTGACGGTCACTTCCGAGGACCCGGTAGAGGTGGTGCGGCGCTTGAAGTCCCAGCCCGGCCAGTCGATTTGGCTCTGCGGCGGCGGTCAGCTGGCAACCCGCCTTGCCGGTGAAATAGACCGGCTGGTCCTCAAACGCAGCCCGCTCCTTTTTGGCAACGGCATCCCGCTCTTCGCACCTGGCGCCTACCAGCCCAGCGCCTTCCGTGAGGTCTCGACGACGGCGTTCGGCTCAGGCGTGGTGATCTCTGAGTACGTGCGGCGGCCAGTCATGAAGCCGATCTAGCGCGCAGCCTCCGCGCAGACAGCCAGCGTCCAGGAACGAGCACCAGCGCGGCCAATACCCCTTGTAGCGCCAACCCGGTTAGAGCTATGGGCGTGGACGGGGCAAGTCCGTCGCGGGAGATCCCGCCGAGGCATGGCACTTCGCGGGAGGGTCCGTCCACAGCGATTTGAAGGCTGGAAAACAGCCATCCCAGCTCGTTGTTCGGAGACGCAGCATCGACCCCCAGGCTGCCGAGAATGAAGACGGGGTTGGACGTGGCCAGCCAGGCTATCCGGTCCGTGTGCTCAACCTGCACGGGGCGAAGGTCACCAACACACAAGTAGGAGATGGTCCTTCCCGAAGCGTCCCGCTGCACGTTC
Organism: Arthrobacter sp. R3-55; assembly: GCF_054161505.1. Classification (NCBI taxonomy): domain Bacteria; kingdom Bacillati; phylum Actinomycetota; class Actinomycetes; order Micrococcales; family Micrococcaceae; genus Arthrobacter; species Arthrobacter sp. R3-55. The sequence continues at coordinate 4,075,978 of NZ_CP096423.1, forward strand.
ACGGGCACGGACATCTGGTCCGGTCCCGCAGTGGCAGGGAGCAGCAGTATGGTGACCATTACGTTGCCGACGCAGAGAAACGCCACCAGCACCGTGGCCAACACCGCTCCCGGCGCCACGTGGGTGAAGCATCTCCGCGAACCGGCACCGATCAGCCCGAACAGCGCTGTTTCAAGGACAATCACGACGACGGCGGCACCGACAAGCGCGATCGACCCGCCGTCGTTGAGGCCCACCACGAACAACGCCGCGCCGGCCATCGCAGCAAAAGCCGCACCCCGCATGGCTCCGGAGAGCAGCAACACAGGGATGCGTCCTTCCGGATGCCTGAATCCCCAGCCAGCCCCCAACACAGCAGCTGCAAGTGCCAGAATTGCCGCCATGATCACAGGGGTGGATCCTGCAGCCCCGGCCGCGAACCAACCGTTTGATTCTGTCCACCTAACCAAGGTCACTGCCATTCCCCAGGCGAAAGCAGTCCCCAGCATGCAGGCCATCCAGAACCACCACGAGGCAAGGGACTTCCGGGTGTTTACCCACGCTGCGCCTGCAGCCACCCGCAGGACTCCGGGACCTCCAGATGGGTCCGCAGGCGGCTTTGGGGTGGCCAAGCCGGATGGCTGATCGTCGATCACGCCGCCGATCACTTCGTATTCGGGTTCCCGGGCTGGGTCCGAACCGGATTGGTGCTCAGGAACGCCGGCCATCGCCGCTCGCACTCCTCATGAATGGATGGTACGCCGGGAAGGCCGGCGCGGATACGGCGGGGCTTCAAGGCAGAATCCCAGCCAAGGGTGTCACCATGGCTCATGGTCTCCAGCAACGGTGTGTTCAGGCGTCCCCGTCCCATCGAGCCCGCCCCGGGCCAGGAATCGGTGTGGGACTACCCGCGCCCGCCACGGGTGGAGCCGCGATCAGAGCGGGTTGTGGTGCGGCTTGGGGGTCAGGTGATCGTGGACACCACCGATGCCGTGCGGGTCCTGGAAACCAGCCACCCGCCGGTCTACTACGTCCCTTTGGATGCTTTCCCGGACGGTGTGTTGATTCCCGTCGGCGGCACCACTTTCTGTGAGTTCAAGGGAGAAGCCAGTTACTTCACCATCAGAGCCGGCGGCACGGCTGTTGAGCGTGGCGGATGGACCTACCCACACCCCACACGGGGGTTCGAGGCCCTCAGCAGCCGGATAGCCCTGTACCCGGAACACATGGACTCATGCGAGGTGGACGGGGAGCGGGTGAGGTTCCAGGAAGGCAGCTTCTACGGCGGGTGGATTACCCGTGGAATCGTAGGCCCCTTCAAGGGCGGCCCGGGCACTGCGGGGTGGTAGTCATCGCAGGTGGCCGCCATGTGGTCACAATTCCTGCAGGGACAGCGCACGGCGATAAACTGGGCAAATAAGCTACGCAGGCGTGCCTGAATTGGAGCATGCCGCGTTCGAACCCTATTGATGCAGTGAGGGTGCGCGCATGACTATGCCCACTACCGAAGTGAAGATCGAAGAGCTCTCCAACGAGGCTGCCATTACCAAGCAGCTGATCGTTCAGAAGTTCGGCGGTTCCTCGGTTGCCGATGCTGATGGCATCAAGCGGGTCGCACAGCGCGTCGTGGATGCGCAGAAGGCCGGCAACGAGGTTGTGGTTGTTGTCTCCGCAATGGGTGACACCACCGACGAACTCCTGGACCTCGCAAGCCAGGTCACGGACTCAGCTCCCGCCCGCGAAATGGACATGCTGTTGTCTGCGGGCGAACGGATTTCCATGGCCCTGCTCGCCATGGCCATTAACAAGTTCGGTGCTTCCGCGCAGTCCTTTACGGGATCCCAGGCCGGCATGATTACCGACGGCATCCACGGCAAGGCGCGAATTATCGACGTCGATCCCCACCGCATCCGCACTGCCTTGGACAAGGGCCACATCGCGATCGTGGCAGGCTTCCAGGGCATGAGCCGCAGCACCAACGAGATCACCACTTTGGGCCGTGGCGGTTCAGACACCACGGCTGTTGCCTTGGCCGCGGCCCTGGAAGCTGACGTCTGCGAGATCTACACGGACGTGGACGGCATCTACACCGCCGACCCCCGGGTAGTGTCCAGCGCCCAGAAGATCGACCGCATCTCCAGCGAGGAAATGCTGGAACTGGCCGCATCCGGCGCCAAGATCCTGCACCTGCGTTGTGTGGAGTACGCCCGCCGTTTTGGTGTGCCGCTGCACGTCCGCTCGTCTTTCAGCCAAAACGAAGGCACCTGGGTCATCCCCGGAGCCGACGAAAAGTTCACTATTCAAGAGGGAGTTGCCTTGGAGCAGCCAATCATCTCCGGCGTTGCACACGATCGGTCCGAAGCCAAGGTCACAGTGGTAGGCGTCCCGGATATCCCCGGCAAGGCTGCCGCGATCTTCCAGGTGATCGCTGACGCGCACTCGAACATCGACATGATCGTCCAGAACGTCTCCACCCACGGCACCGGCCGCACGGACATTTCGTTCACCCTTCCCATCGTGGAAGGCGCGGACGCCCTTGCGGCCCTGCGCGCAGCCGAGGGCCAGATCGGCTTCGAAAGCATCGAATACAACGAGCACGTTGGCAAGCTCTCCCTGATCGGCGCGGGCATGCGTTCACACCCCGGCGTTTCGGCCACGTTCTTCAAGGCCCTCTCCGACGCCGGGATCAACATCGACATGATCTCCACCTCGGAAATCCGCATCTCCGTTGTTACCAGCGCTGATGCCCTGGATGATGCCGTGCGCGCCATCCACAACGCGTTCGAGCTCGACGGCGACGCAGAGGCTACCGTCTACGGCGGCACCGGCCGCTAGCCAACCGCGGGCAACCGCGGGCAAAATAAGTACCAGTTAAGGCCGTTCTGAGCTCTCAGAACGGCCTTACTGTTACTCAGTCGGGTGAGCCGGCGCCAGCAGAACGTCAATGAGTTGCCGGAGCCCATCAGCCATGTCCACGTCCTTGTCATACAGCCACTGCAGTTGGAGCCCGTCGAAGGCTGCCACGGTCAGCCGCGCCAACATCACGGAGTCGACGTCGGTGCGCACCTCGCCGGTGTCCTGTCGCTTTGCGATGTCGTCGGCAATGTCCCGGACCACTGTCTCGTACCGCTCTTTGAAGTAGCTGTGGGAAGCATGCTCAGGGTCATTGGCTGTAGCTGAGGCAACCGCATAGAGCGTGGTCAGGCCAGGTTCGCGGACATTCCGTTCGGCGATGGGCGGCATGAGGCTCAAACCCACTTCTGCGGTGCCGCCCACGGCGAGTGACCGTTTGTCCCGTTCGGCCAGGACCGCGGTCAGTAGTTCCTGCTTGCCTTTGAAGTAGTGGAACAGGGTGGCTTCCTTGACTCCCACGAGTTCGGCAACCCGCTTGAGTGCTGTTCCTTCAAAACCTTCGGTGGCAAACACATCGGTTGCCGTTTGGATGATCTGTTCACGGCGTTCCGCACCCTTGGCGTACTGGCCCCGGGCCTTGGACGTTGACATCCGTTCAGTCTATTTGACCCTTCGAAAGTCGAGCTTCACTCGACATTTTTCTTGAAAACCTAGTCACACTCGATTTTTAGGACTAGAGTCTTCCTTCAAGACCCAACGGTGGGTCACTGTTCAGCAGGAGGCAATGTGGCCCTCAACATCAATCAGCAGCCCGCGGGCATGGAAACCATCGCCCCGGGCCTCGGAAGCGCGCCGCCCAAAGCTGCTTCCCGCGCCTACATCATTGGCATGCCCATCGCGAGCGCCGGACTCTGGATGGCCGTCCTCGCACCGGCCCTGGTAGTCCTGGCCATCAAGGTCTCGGAAATCACCACCCCGGAGACACGCGCCGGTGCGCTAAGCCTCGTGGCCGGCGTCGGAGCCGCTGTCGCCTTGCTCGCCAATCCGTTCTTTGGCCGGCTCAGCGACCGTACGACGTCCCGCTTCGGCATGCGGAAACCGTGGATCGTCGGCGGTTCACTGATCGGCCTCGCAGCACTTTTCCTGCTGGGGTCGGCTACGGAAGTGGGAGCAGTCCTCGTCGGCTGGGTTCTAGCACAGCTGGGCTTCAACGCGGCACTCGCCGCCTTGGTGGCAACCCTTCCCGACCAAGCCGGCCCCACGGAGCGCGGCCGCCTTTCCGGGCTCATCGGCATGACGTTGCCTATTGGCCTGGTGGCAGCAGCCTTCCTGGCGCAGATGTTCGAAACCGCCTTGCTGATGGCTGTAGTCCCCGGCGTCATCGGCACCGCGATTGCCATCGTCTTCGCGTTTACCTTCAAGGACCGGGTCCTCACCGGGAAACCGGCACCATTGAACGTCAAGGAAATCCTGGGTTCCTTCTACTTCAACCCCAAGGATTACCCCGGCCTGGGGTGGGCCTGGGTCACTAAATTCCTGGTCTACGTTGGCTACTGTGCCGGACTGCTCTACCTGCCGTACTTCTTCACGGACCACCTCCAGGTCGCCGAAACGGAGGTCCCCAGCCTGGTGTTCCAAGCAACCCTGGTGAGCTCTGCCGGCACCGTGATCACCAGCCTTGCCGGTGGCTGGATCAGCGACCGCCTGGGCAAGCGCAAGAGCATGGTGATCGCTTCTGCCCTGATCATGATGGGCGGCTTGGTGGTCATCGCCACCAGCACCGACACGGGTCAGGTGCTGTTGGGCCAAGGAATCCTGGGCCTGGGCCTCGGCGTTTTCAGCGCCGTGGACGTAGCGCTCATTACGGATTTGCTGCCAAGCGACCAGTCGGAGAATGCCAAGACTTTCGGCGTCTTCAACATCGCCCAGGCCCTCCCCCAATCGCTGGTTCCGGCAATCGCCTTCCCGGTCATCGCCTTGGGTGGCTACCCCGCATTGTTCCTCGGAGGTGCGGTGGTAGGCATCATCGGAGCCCTCCTCGTCACACGTATCAAAGGAGTCAAGTAAATGAATCCCGCACTCTCCCCGGCAGTCACCACGCCACCAGCAGGAGCCCAGGATGCTGAAGCCAGGATCCTGGAACTGGCCCAAAGCCTGTCCCTCGAACAGCAGGTGCAACTGCTGACAGGCGCAGACGTGTGGTCCACGCACGCCATCCCTGAGATCGGACTGTCCCGCGTCGTCATGTCCGACGGTCCGGCCGGCGTCCGCGGCGAAGACTTCGACGAACGCCACGACTCCGTCTCCTTGCCGTCGTCCTCCGCTTTGTCCGCGACGTGGAGCGTTGAGACGGCGCGCCGCTACGGGCAGGTCCTGGGCCAGGAGGCCCGCCGTAAAGGCGTGCACGCCGTCCTGGGACCCACCATCAACCTGCACCGCTCTCCGCTGGGCGGCCGCCACTTTGAATGCATGAGCGAGGACCCCAGGCTCACAGCCACGATGGCTGCCGGGTACGTTGCCGGGGTCCAGTCCATGGGCGTGGGCGCCACTCCCAAGCACTACCTCGCCAACGAGGCCGAAACCGAGCGTTTCACCGCCGATTCCGTAGTGGATGAACGCCCGCTCCGGGAGCTGTACCTGGCGGCCTTCGAGGACGCCATCACCGAGGCCCGGGCCTGGCTGGTGATGAGCTCCTACAACTCCATCAACGGCACCACCGCCAGTGAGAACACGCTCCTGGAGACCCCGCTGTCCACCGAATGGGGCTTCGATGGCGTGGTGGTCTCCGACTGGACCGGTGTGCGCTCCGTGGACGCGGCAAACGCGCACCAGGACCTGGAAATGCCCGGCCCTGTGGGCCACTGGGGACCCAAGCTCCTTGCCGCCGTCAAGGATGGCCGCGTCAGCCGTGAGGCCATCCTTGAAAAAGTCACCCGCATCCTGCGCCTGGCTGCCCGCGTCGGCTCCCTCGAAGGCTTCGAGCCCGCGGTGAGCCAGCTCCCGGCGCAACTGGACGGGGCCGTCGTCGCGCGTGAAGTGGCCGTCCGTGGTGCCGTACTGGTCCGCAACAAGGGCGTCCTGCCGGTCGACGCGAAGGCGCTCAGCAGTGTCGCCGTGATCGGCCACAACGCCGATGAAGCCCGGACCCAGGGCGGCGGCAGCGCCACTGTGATGCCTAAGTACACAATCTCGCCGCTGGAGGGCCTGCGCAAAGCACTGCCCGACGACGTCACCCTCACCTACGCCCGTGGCGCCAAGGTAGCCGAGGGCCTCCAGCCCTTCCCCCGCACATCCCTCCACAACCCGGTCTCCGGCGTTCCCGGAATACGCGTGACCTTCCTCGCCGCCGATGGCACGGAGATTTCCGGTGAGGACCGCCTGGCCTCGCACCTGATCTGGTTCGGCGTTGGAATTCCCGACGGCGCCGCGTCCATCCGCATGGAAGCGGACTGGACAGCCGAAACAGCAGGCGTGCACCACGTTGGCGTCGGAACCGTGGGCAGTATCCGCTTGGTGCTGGACGGGGCGGAAGTGTTCAATGACGAGATCAAGGACGACACCGAAGTTTTGGGCGCCGCCCTGTTCGATCCGCCCAAGACCGTCCATGCAGTGGAAACCACCGCCGGCCAGATCGTCCGGATCGAGGCCGAGTACCAGCTGCCCAAGGAGCAGGTCATTCCCTTCACCGCCATCCTCCTGGGCGAGGAAACAGTGGTGGCGGACCCACAGGCAGAGATTGACGCCGCCGTGGAAGCTGCCCGGAACTCCGAGGTTGCCGTGGTGGTGGTGGGCACCAACGCGGCCATCGAGTCCGAGGGCTTCGACCGCAAAGACCTGGACCTGCCCGGCTACCAGAACCAGCTTGTGGAGGCAGTCGCCGCAGCCAACCCACGCACGGTGGTAGTGGTGAACTCCGGATCACCGGTGCTCATGCCATGGCTGGACAAGGTGGGTGCCGTGCTCCTGGGCTGGTTCGGCGGCCAGGAATTCGGTAACGCCATTGCGGACATCCTGCTAGGCGTCGAAGAGCCCGGCGGGCGCCTGCCCACCACGTGGCCTGCAGCCCTCCACGACGTCCCGGTCCTCAACACCACCCCCGTTGACGGCAAAGTGGTCTACTCAGAGGGCATCCACATCGGCTACCGCGCCTGGCTCAAGCAGGAATCCGAGGGCGGCGCCGCTCCTGCCCTGCCGTTCGGCTTCGGACTCGGGTACGCAACCTTTGAACTCGGCACGGCCCATGCCCCGCAGGTGGTCACGGCCGGCAACGATGTTGTGGTCCACGTGCCCGTCAAGAACACCGGCACCCGCACCGGACGGGAAGTTGTCCAGGTCTATCTGGAACGCCGGGAATCGGACGTAGAGCGTCCCGTTCGCTGGCTTGCCGGCTACGCCGGAACGCACCTTGCCGCAAACGGAACCGAGAGCGTGGAAATACGCATCCCCGCCAAGGCGTTTGCACATTACGACGCCGGCTGGCAGTTTGAGCAGGGCACGTTCGGCATGCTGGTTGGTCGCCACGCGTCCGATAAATTCCAGGCTTTGGACATCGAACTCCGGTAATACATGAGTAAAATCACGCTGGGTGACGGGGTTTTTTGGCCGTCACCCACGTGGTTTTCGCCACAAGCGACGGAACTGGGGTATGGTATGGAATTTTCGTGGCATGCTGTACGTTGCATACCCGGTAACCCCCTAACACGAAGAGGCATTAAAAAGTGGCAGCCGATTACGACGAACTCCGTACCGATGTAAAAGAGAACCAGGAGCAGTCCCTCCAGGCTCTCCAGTCCGCCAGCGCTCCCACGGCCAAGAGTGTCGTGCTTGAACTGGACGAAACCGATGGCCTCGACGCCAACGGCCCCGGCGGCGAAATCGTCGCCGAAGAACTGGTGATCCAGGTTATTCCGCAGGCCAACGACGAGTTCACTTGTCACTCCTGCTTCCTGGTTCGCCACCGCTCGCAGATCGCGCGCGAAAAAGACGGCGTCGCGTACTGCACCGACTGCGAAGGCTAAGACAGCCCACCACCCCGGCGGACCTAAAATCGTCAGGGAGTGCCGTCGTCGGGATTAAATTGCGGAAGGACCGGAGCAAGCGCTCCGGTCCTTCCGCAGTTAATGCCGGCAGCCGTTTAAAGCTGGTAGCCGCCTTCCGGGCCCCCGACGGTCTTCCTGCGGCGATGGTTGGCGATCCTGAGTTGCAGGATCCGGGCCCCTCCCGCAAGGGCCACCAGCACGCCTCCGCCCACAGCGGCAATGAAGAGTGTGGTGCCTAGCGCGAGCGTTCCTTCCAAACCGAAGAACCGCACCGTGATCATGTCCTGGTTTTGGACGAAGAAGACGATCAGCATCACCAACACCACCAAGCCCACGGCAACTGCGACCCATAGGGCGGCAGTGCGGGTGGGCCTGGACGTGGCTGGCGCAGCTGGTGCGGCGTGGCGCTCCGGCCGCTCGTGCCGCTCGGACCCCGCTGGCATTCCCGCGGCATCATCCTGAAAACTCACTGACGGCCCCCTCTTGTTCCGGCATCACCTGGTCCTACACATAGTAAGCATGCTGATGAGTTGAGCGGTAGTCAGTGCCGCAGGGAGTAGTCGGTCGAGGTTGGGCCCGGATCGTTGTTCCGGACAGCGTAGTGATGGCCTTGGGAATCAGTCTCGATGTCGAAGTTCTTCAGATCCGCTTCGGAAGCGGTCTCGAAATCATCATGCTTGTGCACCACGGGGCTATCCGTGTCGCCGTGGGTTGCCGGTCCAAAAACGGACTGGAGCCGCTCGGTGACGTGGACGAAGCCTTCCATTCTGCGTCCCATGTTTTCCACCTCCTTTCTTACCGGAGAGCGAAAAAGCGGCAGGGCTGGCGCGTGCCGTTCAGTGAGGCCAATTTTACGCCCGAATCCGTCGCCGAGTGGGCACGTGGCCCCCCTGTTTTTGGGAAACCTGGGGGCCAAGGGCCAACTCGGCGGAGAAGGAAGGGTGGCTTACCGGAGGGACTTGTCGTCCGGGTTACGGGGCACCACGTAGGTGCTGCCATCAGGGCGGCGGAGGGTTTCCCACTGCTGGGTCTCGGCCTGGCGCTGGGCGAGCAACTTCCGGTTGGCCTCGGTCATCTCATGATCGAGGGAACTGCTGTGCGCGGGGCCGAAAACCACCCGGAACTTGCCCGTGGCGCGCATGAACTTCCGGGTGAGGGATTCCTTGGCCACTGCTGATCGACTCCTTGTTAGGCGGGTTCAATAACTCCATAGTACGCTAATCATTAGTACACTAACTAATGCGATCGGAGTGCCGATCAAGGCAGCAAACAGGAGGCACCATGACGGCGACCAACCAAGCCGAGGAAACCGACGACCTCCTGCTGGAGCGTCAACTGTGCTTCGCGCTGACCGTGGCGTCCCGCAGCGTAGTGGGCGTTTACAAACCCGTGCTTGAACGGCTCGGCCTGACGCATCCCCAGTACTTGGTGATGCTGGCCCTGTGGGAGCGGAGCCCCCGCACGCTGAAGGACATCAGCGACAGCCTCCTCCACGACCCCGCAACCCTGTCACCGCTGCTGAAACGCCTCGAAGAAGCCGAACTCATCACCCGCGGGCGCGTGCTTGGCAATGAACGCGCCCTGGCCATCACCTTGACGGAAAAGGGTGCCGCACTCCGTGAACAGGCAACGGCTGTCCCGGGCGAAATCCGCGAGCGCCTTCAGCTCACCCGCGAGGAAGTTGCAGAATTGCATCAGGCCATGACGGGACTGATCGCAGCAACCCAGCGGCACAACTCCCTCTAGCCGCACCGTTTAGCCGCACCGTTTAGCCGCCCCCCGTTGGCTGGCAACCCCCGCAACCCCTACAACCCCGACAACCCCGGCAAACCACCCGCGCGTCCCCTAGCCAAGTGCACTGCCCCGATGGTGTTCTTGAAGCGAACACCGAAACGGGGCACCACAAGTGCCACGTAAAATGGACGCAACCTAGGAGATTCCATGCGCATGCGATTTGTTCGGCCCCTGTTGGCAGTCCTGGCCGTCGCCGGTCTGGCCGCATGCTCCGGCTCCCCCACGCCCGGTTCCACAGGCAGCGCAAGCCAGGCGCCGTCGTCGTCGGCGCCTTCAAGCAGCAGCGCAAGCACCAGCCCCGGCAGCAGCGCCACTCCCAGCGCCACGGCGGCACCTGGCGCCGGCAATGCCGAACTCTCCATCACACTGGTTGAATCCCCGGAAGCAGCGCCGCAGACTTTCACGCTCGTCTGCGCGGACGGTGTACCCGCCGCTGAAAGCAACCACCCAACCGCCCGGGAAGCCTGCACCACCATCAAAGACAGCCCCGCCATCCTCAGCCCTTCGCCCACCAAAACGGACCAGGCCTGCACCATGCAGTACGGCGGCCCGGCAACGGCAAAGGTGACCGGCGCCGTGGACGGCAAGGAAGTAACGGCAGCCTTCAACCGCACCGACGGTTGCCAGATCGCCCTATGGGACGCCGCGAAGAGCGTCCTCGGATCAGATGGCGGCCTCTAGGCTGCGGCACCTCCCCCAGGAGCATTGGCTCGGGCTGGAGGCAGCCCATCACGCCCGGGTGGCGCGCTACGCGGACCCGTACCTGGCCAGGCGTTCGGCCGGCAAAAAGCACCCCGTTGAGGACTTCCTGTTCACCTACTACACGCAGAAACCCGGACAGTTGCTGCGCTGGCATCCCGGCGACGGTACGGTCCTCAGCGGTCCGCGGGCCCTTGAGCGGGCCGCGTGGAAGTTCTACCGAACGCTCGACGACGACGAACTCGCCTCACTGGGGCTCCCGGCAGGAACGCCGGCGGTCACCTTTGATCGCGGCGGCTTCCTGGCTGACCGCGCCGAAGCTGTCCGCTTCGCCGGAATCATCCTGGCGGGCACGGCGAAGCGCCCGGCCCAGTTTGGCTGCTTCGGCCTGCACGAGTGGGCCATGGTGTACCGGCAGGAGAAGTTCGAACTCCGCCATGAATACCTGAAGCTGCGGCTTGGCGGTGAGGGCACGGACACCGTGGTGGAAGAGAACCGTATCCGGTGCTCGCACTTTGACGCGTTCCGTTTCTACACCCCGGACGCCACGCCACTGAATGAGCTCACCCCCACGCGCGAAAACCAGCGCACCATGGAGCAGCCCGGTTGCCTGCACGCCAATATGGACCTCTACAAGTGGGCGTACAAGCTGACCCCGGCACTGCCCAGCGAACTGGTGATGGACTGCTTCGAGCTTTCGTGGCGGATCCGCGCCATGGACATGAAGGCCTCCCCCTACGATCTCGAACAATGGGGCTACCCACCCATCAGGATCGAGACACCGCAGGGCAAGGCCGAGTACGTTGAATACCAGCGGGCTTTCGCGGCCGAATCCCAGGAGCTGCGGACCCGCGTGCAACAGGCAATAGATCCGCTCCTCACCGAGCTGAGTGGATTGGCCGCCTGAGCACCCGCCGCCACCAGCGAAAGGTCACCATGGTTTCCCCCACGAGCGAGTCACCGAACAGCGAGTACGACGTCGATCTCACAGTCACGCTGACTGAGGCACCTGACGCTGAACCACGCGAGTTCCGCCTTCGGTCCGCAGCAGGCATCCTCTCGCCCGATCCCGACTCCCTGGACTCGAACCTGCCGGATGCAGCCGCGGCGCTGGCCGCCGTCGAGCAATTCGGCGAGGAAATCTTCTTCCCCGAGCCCCGCCCCGACAGGATCTGCACCCAGCAGTACGGCGGCCCGCAGGTGGCCGTAGTGACGGGCTGGTTCCGTGGGAAAAAAGTCAACAGCCGGTTCAGCAGGACTGACGGTTGCGAAATCGCCCGCTGGAAGGCCCTGGCGTCCCTGCTGGGGAACACCGGAGGCTCCACAGGCAACATCTGATACACGCAACAGTGGCCGGCGGGAATCCCCGCCGGCCACTGTTGTTAAGGCATCAGTTACTGGATCAAGCGAACACTAGCCGGCGTTGTTGCTCTGCGTCGGCTCGTCGCCACGGATCTTGCCGTGGTTCTTCTTGTCCTTCTTGTCCTTCTTCGGGTCTTCCTCGTCCGGAACCACTACGGCCCCGCCCGGGTTGACCAGGACGGTGACGAAACTCGGCTCACTGGTACCTGCGAAGGTGAGGCGGCCGATGTAGGAACCGGGCTCCAGGTTCTTCCAGTTCAGCGAAATCTGGCCCGTCTTGCCATTGGCGAGGCGGATCGGGTTAGGCGTCACAGTGGCGTTGCCCTGGTTGGCACCGAGGACTGCGGCATCAACGGTGGCCTTGGTGGCCTGGTTGTTGGGGCTCGCGTACAGGTTGGCGAAGATGTAGTAGTCGCCCGCTGCCGGGTTGGGAACGGAGAGCGTCTCACTGGCCGAGGCCGTGGCTGCAGGCAACTGCTGACCGGACGGGGTGAGGACCAGCATGTCGAAGTCCGCGGCCTCACTGGAGGAGATCACGGAGAACTTGGCAAGGGCACTGCCCGGGCCAACGGTCACCTTTTTGACGTAGTTGGACGCATTGGTTTCGCCCGCGAACGGCCCGGGGACCAGCTCAACAGCCGAGGAATCAGCCTTGGACAGGCCATCGACGGTCACCCCTACCGGCAGGTTGGTGCCGGAGGTGATGTTGATGGTTCCGGAGCCGTTGGGGCCGGTTCCGGTGAACGCCAGGGCCTTGTCCGCAATGACGGACTGCGGCCGTACGGCGATCGGCGAGGTGACGGTCTTGTTGGCACCCTGCCAGCTCAGCGAACCCATGGCGAACTTGCCCAGCTCGGCGTTCCTGTTCTCGAACTGGACCTTGAACGTCTTCTTCTCGCCAGGAGCCCCGAAGGTGAGCACCGATGGAGTGACCTTGACGTTGACGCCCGGAACGTTGACTGACGCCCGGTAGGTGCCTGCCGTGAGGGCGGTCAGCGTACGGGTGACCTCGATCTTGCCGGCAAGGTTGCCGAGGGCGAAGGAGGGAACGTTCATGTCACGCGGTGCAGTGGTACCGAGTCCTTCAATGCCCAGGTCCATGCCCGTGCCTTGGACGAACTTGAGGTAGTCCTCGGTGGTGGCATCGTAAACGAGGCCCGGCGAGAGGACCTTGGCGGGGTCAACCTGTCCGGCACCGGTGGCGAAGACGTCCTTGTTGACCGAACCGTTGGCCAGTTTGACCGGGCCTGCGGTTGTCATCATGGCGGACTTCACGGTGGCCGGGGACCACTGCGGGTTCTTGGCCAGGATCAGCGCGCCGAAGCCGGCAACGTGCGGGGCAGCCATGGAGGTTCCGGACAGGAAGCCGAAGTTGTCTCCGCCGGTTCCGATCGGGGAAACACCGGCGAGGATCGCGACGCCGGGAGCTGAGACGTCAGGCTTCAGCAGGTCCGAGTCGGTGGCAAGCAGCGGACCGCGGGAAGAGAATCCGGCAATCTGCGGCTGGGCTTCGGCAGGAAGGCCCGTGGTATCGCGGTTCAGCAGGGAAACGGTGATGGCCGGGTTGGCCGTGACCTTGTCCTTGATGGTCTGCGTTGCAGGCGGGTTCACGTGGACCGTGGGGATGACGTGCTTGTCCGTGTCCAGCGAGGAGTCCGTCAGGTTCACCAGGATCATGCCCACGCCGCCGCCGCGGAGGACCTCGGCGCTCTTGGCGGTGCGGTCAACCACGCCGCGGTCACAGACAACAACCTTGCCGGCTACCTTGGCGGGGTCCAATGAGCCCGGAGCACACAGTGCCGCGTTGCCTTCACCGCTTGCAGCGTTGGTGGACAGCACGACGCCGGCCCCGCTCACCTCGCGGTTCATGATGGACGCTCCGCGGAATTTGCTGCCGTCGGAGAATTCAACGGTGCCCTGGAGTTCCTGGGAGAACGAGGTTGCGGCAACCGTGGTCAGCCATGGCGCTCCGTGGTTCACGGTGCTGGCAGTCGGTCCGGAGTTACCGGCCGAGGTAGCCACGAAGATGCCTGCCGACGCTGCGGACAGGAAGGCCAGGGAGACAGGGTCCGTGGTGGTGGTGGTTGAACCGGAGATGGAGTAGTTCAGCACATCCACGCCGTCCAGGATGGCTTGCTCGATTGCATCCACGGAAGCGGAGCCGTAGCAACCACCCGTAGCGGGATCGTTGTCCTCCCAGCAGACCTTGTAGACCGCGAGCTTGGCAGCCGGGGCAATCCCGCTGGTGGTTCCGAAGCTGCGGCCGTCCACTACGGCGTCCACGTTGGCGTTGCCGGCCGCGGTGCTGGCCGTGTGGGTGCCGTGGCTGTCCACGTCAACGGCAGAGATGACTTCTTCGGGAGCCCGGTTTTCCGGGGCGACCGTCTCAAGGAAGGCGTCGGCGAAGTAGTGGGTGCTCAGGACCTTGGAGTTGCAGGCGCTGCCATCGTAGTCGGCGCCGGTGTCAGTGCCTGGCTGGCATTCGCCGATGAAGGTATCGCCATCGGCTTTGAGCATGGCGATCTTGCCGTCGGCGGTGCGGTAGGGAACGCCTACCTGCGGGTTGCCGACCAGCGGGCCTACGGGCTCACCTGCGAAGAATGGATTGGAGGGGGTGTAGCCGGTGTCGATGACGCCAACAACGGTGCCCTTGCCTGCGTTGTCCTGGCCACCGTACTGGGTGGCCCAGGTGCCGTTGGGGCCGCTGAGCTTGAGGAAGTCGGTGGTGGAGTAGTCCGGCGCGTACTGCGTGTCCGGTGCCACCATGAGGACCTTGGGATCCTTGGCCAGGTTGATGGCCTGGTCGGCCGTCAGGTTGGCGCTGAAGCCGTTGACGGCGGTGGTGAAGTCACGCTCAATGGTGATGTTTTCCTGGGTGGCAATTTCTTGCTGTTGCGTCTGCAGGTGCTGCTGGTATTCCTTCACCTGGGCGCTGTCGGCGTCGAGCTTCTTGCCCTCTTCAGGCTTGGTGGGCGCAAGGCCCGCCGTTCCGCCGTCGTAAGTTGCCGCAGGCTTCTCCGCCAGGACAACCATGTAACGGCCATCCTTGTAGGCGCTGGGGTCAAGGTTCTTCTTGGCCACGCCTGCAACGTTCCCGGGCGTCTCCGGCGTGGGAGCGGCCTGGGCCGGCATCGCCATCGAAGAGAGAAGCAACGGCAAGCCCACGGCCAGTGCCGCGGCCTTTCGAAGCCCCCCGCTTCTGACGAAGCTCTTTCCTTGTGATTTCACGAGTGGTTGCACCTTTCACTGAGGGAGGACCAGGCTCCATCGCCTGGGCCTGTCAACTTTTAGTTGGTTGAACCTTTGACAGTTCTTGTCAAAGCCGCGCAACCAGCCGAGTCACAGAGTACCTAGTGAGAGCCGAATATGACATACAGCACATTTTGGGAATTTTGTCTTGTCACAATTGCCCGGCCCTCCCCCAATAAAGTGCTAGCCCTTTGGTGTCACCTGCAGCCGGTCAAAAGACACTTGGACGCCATCCTTGTCCAGGACCACAACGTCGTCGCGCCCATTGTTCACCTCAGCGGGAAGGATGAACTCCACGGTATTGTCCGTGGTCGGAAAGACCCAGCCCAGGCGGTACCCGGTCTTGTTCAGGTACAGGTAATACCAGTTCCCATACTCCAGGGACTTCAACACCACTTTCTGGCCCGTGCGGTACTTCTCCGCCGTGCCCAGGTCAGCGGGCGGCATGCCCAGCTCCTGGACGGTCACTACCGGCACAGAGCCAGGCCGGGCAGGCTGCACGGCAAGCACCAGCGGATCCCCCTCTGCAACAGCGGCGACCTCACGGGAACCATTGCTTGCTTTCGCCGCAAACGAGACAGGGCCCAAGCGGCCGGCAGAAATATCCGCAGCACCCAGGACGTGCTGGCGAGTGGCAGATACCGTGGATCCGGCAGCCAGCGTGGCTTCGGAAATACCGGCCTCCGGAGCCTCCAAACCTGCCAGTGCCACGTTGCCGGCATTACCCACCGTGTAGGTGTAGGTCACGGGATCGCCCGCGCTGGCGAAGCGGTCGCCGTCGGCGTCATCCCAGGAGGCAGTGACGGTGGCCTCCAGCTTCGGTTCCCGGACCTTAAGGTCCACCTCGCCCCCATCCACCGTGAACGTCTTGGTGCTTTGGCCTGCCGAGCTGACCTCCCAGGTGCTCTTGGGAACGAAGAATCCCTGCTCCGCCTCTTCGGCTGTGACCGTGTGGCGAGGGGTGGCGCACTGATAGCCCTGACCTGCCGGCAGCACGCTGTAACGGCAGTTCCCCGGCCCCTCCGGAAGGAACGGACTGAAGTTTCCGGCGGTGGGGACTACCTTCTCCACCAGCGGACTGGTGTTCTTGACCGTGAAGGTATACGGGACCAACTCGCCTGCCGCATACGGCTGGCTGGCAAGATCACGCCCGACGTCGGCACGCACCCCGCTGATGTCAGCTGTCAGCAAGCCGTCGCGCAAGGCCACCGCAGCGCCTGTGAACGGGACCGTCCTGGTGAGTGACGGCGTCGAACTTGCCGTGATGCTGAAGCCTGCTTCGGGAACGAAGTAGCCACGCTCGATGTCCGCCGCCGTGATGACGTGCTTGGCAGTGGTGCAGGTGTAGCTGCCACCTGCGGCCAGGTTGTTGTAGCGGCAGTTGGGAGCCGACGGCGGCAGGAAGCCTGAGTCGAACGTCCCGGAAACCGGCACCGCGTTGGCTGTGACATTGGAGGTGCTCTTGACGTTCAACGTGTATCCGAGGATGTCACCGGCCTGGTAGGGGTTTGCAACGACATCCCGGGCGGGCGCCGTCCCGGTGATGGTGAGCCCCACTTGCGGGGCCGCCGGCACAGTGGCGGTGAAGGTGAACTGCGAAACCCGTCCGTCCGTGGCCGTAAAGGCTGCGTTCAGTTTCTGCGGTCCACTGGCATTCGCGGGTGCCGTCAAAGCGACGTTGACAGTGGCGGACGCGCCCGGCGCCAATGAAGGAACCGGAACGGTGGTGGCGGACCAGCCGGTGGGCGTGTAGATGGTGGCGGCGGCGCCGGACAACGTGGTTGCTTCCTGGTTGGTGACAGTTACAGGCACCTGCTGCGTGGCCCCCGGGGCTGTGGTGACAGCGGGGACGGACAACGGCGCGCAGACGTAATTCAGCCAGGCATCATCGAACTTCGCGAACGGCATGTTGTCGGTGTAGTTGCCCTCGTAGAGCACACCGAATTTTCCGTTTTCAAGGCGGGTCACGGTGGAGTAGGCGGAGAATCCCGGGCGGATGGTGCGGACGCCTGGCCAGGTGGCGCCGTCGTCGCAGGAGACCCGGGCCGAGACGTTTTCGCGCCCTGTTGTGGAGTTGGCGTTGGTGAAGATGAGTTTTTTGGCATCAGCAGAACCCTGGGCGGCTTGGGGGAACATGCGTGCAATGGCTCCGTTGTTGGCGGGGTCCGGGAGTTCCGTGTCCTGGGTGACCGGGCCGTAGGTGAGGCCGCCGTCGGTGGAAACGGCCACCTTGCGGTAGCCCTGGTTGGCGTTGTCCCGGGAGTTCAGGAGCACCCTGCCATCGGAGAGCTCCACTGTCTTGTTCTCGTCCATCCGGTCCCCAACATTGGCGCCCTTCTTCCAGGTGGCGCCATGGTCATCGGAGTAGACGCTGTACGCCTGGATCTTGTTGGTGCCATCGGCCTGCCGGATGTCGCCGGCAAACTGCTGGATCAGGCGACCCTTGTACGGGCCGTATTTGAGCTGGATGCCTTCGCCGGAGGATGCGAAGTTGGAGCGGACGTCGCCCGCCACCGGGCTGGTCTTGCTGGTTCCGGGCTTGGTCACGCCCGTGATGAGCCTGGGCTGGCTCCAGGTCACGCCACCGTCCGCGGACTCGATGACCGCGGAGGAGATCACCGTCCTGTCGGCGTCGTCGTTGCCGAACTGGCTGCCGCCGAACCCCTGGTCCTTGGAGTAGACGAAGAAGGCGAACACCTTTCCTGCCTCGGCGTCATGAATGTAGGAGGGATCGCTGTAGCCGTACTTGGGTCCGCTGGCGTCGCCTGCATGTCCGGCGGCGATGACCGTGACAGGTCCCCAAGTCTGTCCCCCATCAGTGCTGCGGCGCTGCACGATCGAGTTCGGATTGGGCGCATCAGCGGCCGAGCCCGGGCGCCCGTCCCAGGCAGCGAGCACCACGTTGTTGCCGAGGTACGTCAAGGCGGGGATCCGGTAGAAGAAGTTGGCTGCGGTCCGATTCGCCGCGAGGTTGGCCTCGGTGAAAGTGCCGGGAGCTGCTGCAGGGTTGTTGGGCGGGATGGGTGCTGCCATGGCCGGCAGGCCCAAGCCGGCCAGCAGGCCCAAGCTCAAGGTGCCGACGGCGGCGATGCGGGCGAGAGGTGATGTTGAGGATCTCAAATCCGATGTCCTTTCGAATCGACTCCGGGTTGGCGGCTCACACCCATGACCAGCGCAGGGATGGGGGTGAAGTGACAACTCGGATTGGCGTTCGTGTTACGTGCTACGTCGAACGTCCTACAACCATAAGGTGTGCGCCGTCACATTGCCAGAGATGAAGGCGGAAAGCCCTGCCCCGGCACCAAGGAGGTAGCCTCAAAGGCGAATGCCCGAGCCGCGCCATCCCAGGAGTTGAAGTGAAAATCCTCGTCCCCGACACCATCAAACTGGACCTCTCCCAACTCTCAGCCGCAGGAGAGAACGTGGTGGTCTACGCCGTGGACGAGCCCATTCCCGCCGAACACCGCGATGCAGAGGTCCTGGTTGCCTGGCGAAACACCCGGGAGAACCTGGCCGATGCCGCCAAGGAACTGCGCGCACTCAAGCTGGTACAGACCCTGGCAGCCGGCCCGGATTCCGTGCTGGCAGCGGGTTTCGCGGAGAACGTGGCCATCACCTCCGGTCGCTCGCTTCACGATGGCCCCGTGGCCGAACACGCCTTGGCACTGATTTTGGCTGCGGTCCGCCGCATGGACCAACTCATGGAGTCCCAGCAGGCCGCCACCTGGAACGAGCCGTACAACGCGGCCCAGTCCGCGCCTGACACCGAGCAGCTCTACACGCTCGACGACGCCAATGTCACCATCTGGGGCTTCGGTTCAATCGCGGGCCGGCTGGCTCCCCTGCTGGCCGCCCTGGGTGCGAACGTCACCGGCGTCGCCAGCTCCAAAGGCGAGCGTTACGGCTTCCCCGTGGTGGCGGACGACGAATTCCAGGAAGTCCTGCGCGGTACCGACATCCTGGTCTCGATCCTGCCGGCCACTCCGGAAACCGCCAATGCCCTGAACCGCGATATCCTCCAAGCCCTTCCGGACACCGCCATCTTTGTCAATGTTGGCCGCGGCGCAACGGTGGATGAAGACGCCCTGCTCGCAGCCCTGGAAGACGGCAGCCTGCGGGTCGCTGCCCTGGATGTCACCAAGAAGGAACCGCTGCCCGCCGATTCCGCGCTGTGGGGCGCATCAAACCTGATCATCACGCCCCACGTTGCGGGCAACCGCCCCAAAGGTGCAGCAAAGCTGGTCCTGGCCAACATCAGTGCGCTCAAGGACGGGAAGCCCCTGACCAACCAGGTTGCCGGCTGACGCCTGGCCACCAAAAATCAGTATTTTTCATTGCCTCTGAATAGTAAGCATGCTTATGGTGGGGTGGTTCGGGGTGGCCAGCAGAGGGTTTCCACCCCACAGGCAGCATGAACAACGTGAGGAATCGCAATGTACCTGCACACCCAACTTCTCATCAACGAAATTGCCGTAGACGAGCCTGACCCCGCTGCAGCCAACGCACTCCAGGAAGGACTGGGCGGCCAGTTCGGCGAAATGCGAACCATGATGCAGTACCTCTTCCAGAGCATGAACTTCCGCGGCGACCCCGCCTCCAAGCCTTACAAGGATCTGCTTCAGGGCATCGGCACCGAAGAGATCAGCCACGTGGAACTCATCGGAACCACCATTTCCCGCCTCCTGGATGGCTCACCGCGCTACCAGGGCAAGAAGACCGATCCCGTGGACGAGCCCGGAGCCAAGGGAGCCACCCCCTTGAAGATCGCCTTGGACCACAGCAACATCCACCACTACCTGGTAGGCGCCCAGGGCGCCCTGCCCGTGGACGCCGCCGGCAACCCGTGGAGCGGTTCGTACGTCTACAACAGTGGAAACCTGGTCCTGGACCTGCTGTACAACCTGATGCTCGAATCCACGGGCAGGCTGCAGAAGTGCCGCATCTACGAGATGACGGAGAACAAGACCGCACGCTCCACCATCGCGTACCTGATTGTCCGCGACCAAGCCCATGAGAATGCCTATGCCAAGGCCCTGGAGAGCCTGGGCGTGAACTGGGGCAAGGTCCTCCCGATTCCGAAGACCAACGCCGAGCAATTCCCTGAGGTGAAGAAACTCCTGGACACGGGCCTGCAGAGCGTCCAGTACACCTTCAGCGCGGACAACCTCAGCGAGGCAGGGAAGCTCTACCGCGGCGCTTCGCCGTCCAACGACGGCACCGAGCTGACCACCGACGTCATGCCTGACGGCTTCCCCATGACTATGGCTCCCGAACGCAAGGAGGAGTTCGCCCCCGGGCTGGACCCCGAGCTCCTGGCGATGATTCAAGCCGTGGCCGAGCAGGAGTTGCAGGACGCGGACAACCCCAAGGTGGGCTAAACCGCAAAAAGGATCCCCGCCTCTTTCGAGGCGGGGATCCTTTTTTGTTCGTCAGGAGATATCAGGCGTGCTCGTAGGTCAGGCAGTCCGCGGCCTCGCGGCCCGGGCCCACCTTGACGTCGTGTGCCTCGCACATGAGGTTGTTGTTGTGGACGCACTCCGAGCGCTGGCAGGCGCCCACGTGGGCAAGGACCTTGGGAAGGCCGCCCATGGCATTGGTGTCAATGAAGGTTGCGCAGGAAGCGTGATCCTGGGTTCCACCGATGGTGATTCCAAAAGCGGTGCAGCCATCGTGGTTGAAGCCGCAGCTGCCAACGCTACAGGCGGATACTTCGGCAATGTGGTCGGTCATTGTTCCTCCTGGTTTGGATCCTGAATAGTACTGGGGCGAACCCCGCGTGTACTTTCCAAAATACGCCGGAATCACATCATTTAACCGCTTTGAATAGCGCATTTGTATGTGCCCTAATCCGCGCCATTCCGCCGAAAAACGGCACTTCCAAGGTTAGGTTTCACTTACTTGGAGTACGCAAAGCGTCACTGATCCTGGCGCGCGTTTCTGCATCCAGGGGAGCAGTCACACGGTTGTTCCGTGCCGCTCTGTCCGCCGCGATTTTCTGGATCACCATCCGGCCCAAACCCGCAAAAACTGCCGCGGCCACAACACCCAGCACCATCGATTTCGGTTTCTCAGCCATGCCGCAATCCTAGTGACGCCGGACACCCCGGGAAAGTGCCGCCGTCGGCCTTCAGCGGGTCTTTTTGGACCGCCACGGCGGGGTGCCCTCGCGCAATCCGGCTGAATAGGGTATGCGCGTTGATCCCGGTAGAATAGGTGTGCAAGCTCGCGGAGCGCCCCCCATGCCGTTCAAACATTGCAGTTCACATCGTCTTCAGCCCTGTGCTGAAACGCTGTTTGGATGCGGCTGAACGGCGTGAGACGGCACCTCCGCGGCAGCCTTATTTAAGGTTCACCCAACTCACGCACAGGAGTTACCGGATGCCCCGGATCGTCGTTGACGTCATGCCCAAGCCCGAGATTCTGGACCCCCAGGGGAAGGCCATCGTGGGTGCTCTGCCCCGCCTCGGCTTCAACAGCTTCAGCGCAGTCCGCCAGGGCAAGCGCTTCGAACTGACCGTCGACGGCGAGGTGACCGACGCTATCCTGGCCCAGGCCCGCGAAGCTGCCGAGACTCTCCTGTCCAACCCGGTGATCGAGGATGTTGTCAACGTCGAGGTCGTCGAGGCCTGATATGACGTCGATTCCCCTGATTGGCGAGGCCGTGGCCATCGCCGCAGAGCCCCGCCTCGCCGGCGCCAAGATCGGCGTGGTGACCTTCCCGGGCACCCTTGATGACCGCGATGCCGCCCGCGCAGTGCGTCTTGCAGGCGGTACTGCCGTGTCCTTGTGGCATGCGGACTCCGAGCTGGGCGATGTTGATGCCGTCATCATCCCCGGTGGTTTCTCCTATGGTGACTACCTCCGTGCCGGCGCTATTTCGCGTTTCGCTCCGTTGATGTCCAAGATCATCGATGCAGCGAATTCCGAGGCGAAGCTCCCCGTGCTGGGTATTTGCAACGGTTTCCAGATCCTGACCGAATCGCACCTGCTGCCCGGTTCCATGATCAAGAACGACCACCTGAAGTTCATCTGCCGGGACCAGACGTTGCGCGTGGAGAACGCCAACACTGCCTGGACCGTGGACTACACGGATGGCCAGGAAATCATCGTGCCGTTGAAGAACCAGGACGGCCAGTACATCGCTGACGAGAAGACCCTGGATGCCCTCGAGGCTGAGGGCCGCGTGGTGTTCCGCTACGTGGGCTTCAACCCGAACGGCTCCCGCCGCGACATCGCCGGCATCTCCAACGCAGCCGGCAACGTGGTGGGCCTCATGCCGCACCCGGAGCACGCTGTGGAGACCGGCTTCGGTCCCGAGTCCCTTGATGGCGCTCCCCGCGACACCGACGGCCTCGGTTTCTTCACCTCCGTACTGACCAAGATTGTGGGAGGCGACAAGTGACCACGGAAACCACCAAGAAGTTCAACATCGACACCGTTGAGCACGCTGCCAAGACCCCGGACACGGAACTCCCGTGGGCCGAGCTGGGCCTGAAACAGAACGAATTCGATGAGATCGTCAAGGTCCTCGGCCGCCGCCCCACCGGCGCCGAGCTGGCCATGTACTCCGTCATGTGGAGCGAGCACTGCTCCTACAAGTCCTCCAAGAACCACCTCCGCCAGTTCGGCGAGAAGGTCACCGAGGAAATGAAGAAGGACATGCTGGTGGGCATCGGCGAGAACGCCGGCGTCACCAACCTCGGCGACGGCTGGGCCGTGACGTTCAAGATCGAGTCCCACAACTCGCCGTCGTTCGTTGAGCCTTACCAGGGTGCCGCTACCGGCATCGGCGGCATTGTCCGCGACATCATCTCCATGGGTGCCCGCCCGGTTGCCGTGATGGACCCGCTGCGCTTTGGCGCGATCGACCACCCGGACACCGCCCGCGTCATGCACGGTGCCGTCGCAGGCATCGGCGGCTACGGCAACTGCCTTGGCCTGCCGAACATCGGTGGCGAAATGGTGTTCGACTCCGTCTACCAGGGCAACCCGCTGGTGAACGCACTGGCCGTAGGCGTCATGCGCCATGAGGACATCCGCCTGGCCAACGCCTCCGGCAAGGGCAACAAGGTTGTCCTCTTCGGTGCACGCACCGGCGGCGACGGCATTGGCGGCGCTTCGGTGCTGGCCTCGGAGTCCTTCGATGACACCAAGCCCTCCAAGCGTCCGGCCGTCCAGGTGGGCGACCCCTTCGCTGAGAAGGTCCTCATTGAGTGCTGCCTGGAGCTCTTCAAGGGCTCCCTGGTTGAAGGCATCCAGGACCTGGGCGCGGCAGGCATCTCCTGCGCCACGTCCGAGCTCGCCTCCAACGGCGACGGCGGCATGGAGGTGGAGCTCACCTCCGTCCTGCTGCGCGACCCCACGCTGACTCCGGGCGAGATCCTCATGTCCGAGTCGCAGGAACGCATGATGGCCGTGGTCACCCCGGAGAACATCGAAGCGTTTGAAGCTGTGATGGACAAGTGGGCCGTGGAGTACTCCTGGTTGGGTGAAGTGACCGATACCGGCCGCCTCATCATCACCTGGGAAGGCGAGGTAATCGTCGACGTCGATCCCCGCACCGTTGCGCACGACGGCCCGGTCTACGACCGTCCGTTCGCCCGCCCGGAGTGGCAGGACTCGGTGCAGGCCAACACCTTCACCGGTTCCGTGGAAGACGCCGGCCGTCCGTCGGCTCCCTCCGAGCTTGCAGCAGCCGTCACTGAGCTGGTGGCGTCGCCGAACATGTGCTCCAAGGCCTGGATCACCAACCAGTACGACCGCTACGTTGGCGGCAACACCGCCATGGCGTTCCCGGATGACTCCGGCGTAGTCCGCGTTGACGAGGAAACCGGCCTGGGCGTTGCCTTGGCTACCGACGCCAACGGCCGCTACACCTACCTTGAGCCCTACCAGGGCGCGCAACTGGCTTTGGCTGAGGCCTACCGTAACGTCGCTACCTCCGGCGCCGTTCCGATGGCCGTCAGCGACTGCCTGAACTTCGGCTCCCCCGAGGACCCGGATGTCATGTGGCAGCTTGCCGAAGCCATCCGTGGCCTGTCTGACGCCTGCATGGAACTCGGCATCCCGGTGACCGGCGGCAACGTCTCCTTGTACAACCAGACCGGCACCACGCCGATCCACCCCTCCCCTGTGGTGGCAGTCCTGGGCAAGCTCGACGACGTCGCCCGCCGTACGCCGTCGGGTTGGCGCGAGGACGGCCAGGCCATCTACCTGCTGGGTACCACCGCAGCAGAACTGGACGGTTCGGAATGGTCCAACCTTCGCGGACACCTCGGTGGTTTGCCGCCGAAGGTGGACCTCGCGGCTGAGCGCGCGTTGGGCGAGATCCTGATCAACGCTTCCCGCGACGGCATGGTTGACGCAGCACACGACCTCTCCGAAGGCGGCCTCGCGGCTGCCTTGGTGGAGTCCTCGCTGCGCTACGGCGTCGGTGCCCGGATCGCCCTTGAGGAACTCATGGAGCGCGACGGCGTGGACCTCTTCACGGCCCTCTTCTCCGAGACCCAGGCCCGGGCCGTCGTGTCCGTGCCCCGCTCCGAGGAAGTCCGTTTCAAGGACATGTGCACGGCCCGCGGCTTCGCCCACCTCCGGATCGGCGTTGTTGACGCTGCCGGTGGAAAGCTGGAGATCAACGGCGTAGAGGAGCTCTCCCTGGACGCCCTCCGCGAAGCACACGAAGGAACCCTGCCGAAGTACTTCGGCTAAGGACAGCTAACGTCGCAAGGCCCCGGTGCTCGGAGAGTACCGGGGCCTTGCGCGTGTCCGCGGCGGTTTACCCAGGCCAGGTCCGCTGCCGGACCAGCTGCTCGGTGAACTCGGGCCCGGGCAACGGCCTGCCAAAGTAGTACCCTTGGCCGCTGGTGCAGCCAATGCTGCGGAGGGCTTCTGCCTCCTCGGCGGTTTCAATGCCCTCCCACACCCCTTCGAGCCCGCAGGACCGGATGACGTCCTGGATGGCGGCCAGGAACTTGAGTTGGGAAGGGTCCTTCCCAAGGTCCTTCACGAACTGCCGGTCCACTTTCACCCGGTCCACGGGCAGTTTCCGCAAGTAGCCCATGGAGGAGTAGCCGGCACCGAAGTCGTCGATTTCCAGCCCTACACCCAGCCTGTGCAGGCTCGCCAAGGTGTAGCGGTCCAACTCATTGTTGTGGATGATGGCGCTCTCCGTCAGCTCCAGGACCAACGCTTCGGGCGGCAGGCTTTCCTCGGCCAGGGCTTCGCTGACATCGTCCACGAACTCCAGGCTTTGCAGGTCCGCGGCGGAGACATTGATGCGCATGGAGAACTGATGCTGTGCGGTGGCCGGATCCTCCCGCCAGTGCCGCAACTGTCCAACGGCGGTGCGCAGGACCCACCGTCCCAGCTCCGCAATGAGTCCGGTGGCCTCGGCCACGGGAATGAACTGGTCCGGCATGATCAGGCCATGCACGGGGTGGTTCCACCGGACCAAGGCCTCACAGCCTTCGATCCTTCCCGTAGCCAGCTCCACAATCGGCTGGTAGTTCAGGACCAGTTGGTCCGAGCTGATGGCCTCGCGGAGTTCCCCCACAATCTGCCGCTGAAGTTGCCGGGCGTGCGCCGTGGCGGGATCGAACGCCTTGAGCTTGTTCCTGCCCTCGCTCTTGGATTCCTCCACCGCGAAATCGGCTTCTTGAAGCAGGTCCTCCAGGGTGTGGTGGGTCTCGGCTGCCCGCAAGCCCATGCTGGCACCGCAGCGGACGCTGTTGTTCCCGACGTCGATGTTCGGTTCCAGCGCGGCCAGGATGCGGTTCCCGACGGCGGTGGCCCGGGTTGGGGGCGTGGCGGGCAGCAGCACGGCGAATTCGTCGGCACCCAGACGGGTCACGACGTCGCCCTCCCGCACGGCAGACTGGATCCGCATGGCCACGGCCACCAGGACCTGGTCCGCCGCGGCGTGGCCGGCGGAGTTCTTCAGTGCTTTGAAGCCATCAAGGTTGATCAGGAGAACCGCAGGCTGGGCAGCGCCCCCGGCTGCGGCATTCCGGGCAGCAACGAAGGCATCCATCAAGGCCGCCCGGTTGCCGAGTCCGGTGAGCGCATCGGTCAGTGCTTCACGGCGTTGCTCATTCCGGACCTGGTGGAGTTCCTCCATCAGGGTGCGGACACGCTGCTCCAGTTGTTCAATCCGGGAATCGTCTGTAGCAACCAGTCGTCGGGGCTTGGTGCTGGTCACGATTCTTCCAGGCGTCGCAGCGATGTGTCGGCGACGGCCTGGGGTTTGGCGACGGGGTGGCGGCGCTCGTCCAGGAAGAGCCGGTAGGAGGCCACGTCCAGCCTGCCGTCAGGCTCCACTTTCTGGCCGGCGCGGTAGACGTGCGTGATCCAGGATCCGCCGAGGATTGCCTCGATCCAGGCGTCGCATTCGGCCAGCGGAAGGTGGACCCGGGTGCCGGTGTTCCTGCGGTGGCCGGCGATCGAGACCGTGATGCAGCTGCCCAGCAGGCCTTTGTCCGCAGTGAACCAGGCGAGTCCTTCGACGTCGGCCACAATGGTCAGGTTGGCGTTGGTATCTTCCACCGATTGAACGGGGCCCATTCGGACCGATCGGCGGTCAGCGTTCAGTGATGTGGGCGTCCCGGCCATATAGGGCGGGCTGGTGATGCTTTGCCGGAAGGCGGACAGTTCCTGGGTGTGCTGGATCTGGATCCTGGTGGTGAGTTCGTTGATGGTCATGATCGTGCCTCATCCGCAATCGTGGCCGCCTCAAGGCGGTCCGCTCCTACAATCCGGTTTCTTCCTTGCGCCTTGGCGCTGTACAGGGCCGCGTCGGCCACCTCAATCATGAATTTCAAGTCAGCCCCTTCTGGAATGCTGGAGGTGACTCCGTAGCTGATGGTGGGGAATGCGACGCCCTCGGGTGCGGGGGCGGCTGCCATCCGGCGGCTGATTTCGGCTGCGATGTCCTCGGCCCGGTCCTGGGTGGCCCCGGGCAGGAACAGGATGAATTCCTCGCCGCCATAGCGTCCGATCAGATCGGTGGACCTGACAGAGGCGCCGCAGGATTCGGCGAAGGCCTGCAGGGCCACATCCCCGGCTCCGTGGCCGAATTCGTCATTGACCGCCTTGAAATGGTCAAGGTCGGCAAGGACTATGGCCGCGCCGGACCCTGTGGACTGCAAGCGGTTGAGCTCCGTGGTGGCCAGGTCCAGGAAAGTTCCACGATTGAGCAGGCCGGTCAGGTGGTCGCGGTCAGCCCGTTCCTTGAGTCCCTTGATGAGTTGATCGCTGGTCAGGGCGGTCATGCTGAAGGACACGGTGACCAGGAGCACCATGGAGATCAGGGCTGAAGGCGCTGGTCCGAAGTAGGTGGTGAAGGTGTGGCTGAACGGGCCTTCAAGTGTGAAGACCAGCCAGCGGCCCAAGTAGTAGGCAGCCAATAAGCCCGCGGCAAGGGACAGCGCTTTGTGGACCTGGGAGTGCGAAGACTTGATGAACCACAAGTCATAGGCGGCCAGCGCTATGCCCGCGGTCATCATCGCCAGATAGACGAAGCCCCCGGACCACACGTTGGTCCCCGGGTTGTCCAGGACGGACGCCACTGCGGTGACGGCCGGCCCCACTAGCAGCTGCCATGGCGCGGCTTTCCGGTCCCGCAGGGTTTTTGCTCCTGCCCAGACGCTGAACGCTCCGGCCACCACCAAAATGTTGCCCACGGGATTCGCCCACTGCTGGTGGGGGGTGCCGTTGAGCAGGAAGGCTGCGTTGCCCACCATGAACTCCAGCAGGGCCAGGCTCCACCAGCCGGCATACGGCGAGCGGGTGCGGTGGAAGGAGGCGCAGAACAGCACCAGGAGGGTCACTGTAATCACGCCTAAAGCAACCCGTACCGAGAAAGCATCGAGCACCGTGTCCAACCCCCTCAGCTGGTCATCCTGCGGCTTTGAGATCAGTGTGGCTACGCTTACTCAATCTCACTGCGGCATTTGCTCAAGATTTGCTCAAGATCAGCCAACCCAGTGGCCGTCGTCGTGATATTCGGCCTCAAGGCCGTGCGGCGTCTTCTCCCACTTGTGCGGGCTGGTGAGCATCTGCCAGGCCGCCCGCCAGGCCGCTATGGAGTGCAGCACCCAGTAGAACGGGTTGAGCAGCGCGAAGATGGCGATCCTCCAGCCGTGCCTGCGGAAGGTAGCCACCCCGGAGACGATGATCATCATGGCGTTGCCGAACAGCATGGACACCACGCCGCCCACCAACAGCCATCCGGGCAGGACCAGTCCAACAATGTCGTAGCCGATGTACGTGACTACAGTGAAGCCCACCACCAGCGGGTAGGCCAGAAACGCCAGGGGTGTGCCCAGGATCAGGCCCAGGAACCCGACGGCGCCGGCAACGCCTGTGCTCTTGATGTACCGCATAGTGTTCCGGGTGTTGACGGCGGAGGTCACCATGTAGCCCTTGATCCATCGGGTACGTTGCTTGATCCATGCCGGTACCTGCGAGCATGCTTCTTCCCAGGTGGTGGAGTTGATGACGCCCACCCGGTATCCGTCCACGGCGGCCCGAAGCCCCAGGTCCGCATCTTCCGTGACGTTCCAGGGGTCCCAAGCGCCCACTTCCTTGAGCAGCGAGGTGACAAAGTGGTTGGAGGTGCCGCCCAGCGGAAGCGGAATTCCTGAGTTGTCCAAGCCGGGAAGCATCGAGTCGAACCAATGGGTGTATTCGATAGTGAACATCCGGGTCAGGACGTTCTGGTCCGCGTTGAAGTAGTTCAGCGCGGCTTGGACGCAGATCAACGGTTTGCGGTTCGGGTTGAGGTGTTCGCGTTCGAATTCGTCGCGTTTGAACGCTGCGATGGATGCACGCAGCTGGCCGGGTTCGGGGCGGTCCTCGGCGTCGTAGATGACCACGTACTCGCCGCGGGCGAATGTCAGGCCGTAGTTGCAGGCCCTGGGCTTGGTCTGCGGTTCGCCCTTGGGCACGATGAGGATGCGGACGTATTCCGGTGGTCGCGAAGCCTTTGCCGCTGCGATGGTCTCTGCGTCGTCTTCTTCCAGGAGAACCATGACGTCCAGCTTGGACCGGGGGTAGTCCAACTGGCCCAGGTTGTTCAGCAGTTTGTCGATGATGTTCGCTTCCCGGAACACCGGAACCAGGATGGTGTAGACGGGTAGCTCGGCGTCGGGAACCCTTTCTTCAGCCAGGGGCGGCAGGCCGCGGCTGGCCCGCTCCTTGTCCCGGGCCTTGAGCACGGCGGCGTCGTGCATCCGGTCGAAGGGACTGCGAAGGCTGGCGAGCGTCTTGAAGCCGATGCTCACCAGGAAGACGATGTTGGCCGCTGCCAACAGCACGATCACCGCCGTCAGCGGTGAGAACACGAACGCAGCGATGATTCCCAGGACCAGGACTACCGGAAGGATTCGCTGCCACGGTGTCAGGGCAATGCGCGCAGATTCCCCCGGGCGTTCCTCCGCGAGGCGCTCGGCGGATTCGTAGAGGAGGTGGCGGCGGAAGGAACGCTGGATTGACTGGTTGATGTCCCAGTCAGTGGTGGTGCGGAAAATGACGTCGCCCGCCCCGAACCTCAGGGCGGCCTCCTCGGCGATCGCTGCGGAGGGGGCCACCGCAGTGACTACCGTCAGAACGTCTCCGTCCATCCGCCACGGCAGCCATCGCGGCTCCCCCAACCCGCTGTAGCCGAGCAGCTCCATCAGCCGGTCATCCACGGGTTCGGCCACCAAGTCAACAAGCGGCGCATCCCAATGCCGGGCCAACACTTCATATATTCGACGGCGGTCCAGCCCGGCTTCCAGGATCAGGTGCCTGCCCAGCAAGCCGCCCTCGCTGGCGGCCCGGTCCAGCGCACGCTGCAGCTGTTCGGGGGTGACGAGTCCGGCAGCGAGCAGCGTCTGGCCGATTGATTGCCGGTTCATGGTGGCATCGGCAAGGTCAGGGGACGAAGTCATCAGTGCGAGGACCTTTCATAGATCCGGTGGGTGGGAGTCGAGAAAGCCAAGGAGTACTGGACCGTGAAGGATGGGTCTGTGCTGATCGCCTGGTACACCAGATCAGTGGGTCCCGAATCCCGCGCTCCCGTCCCGGCTTCAACGTTCACGAACACCCACTGCGCGTACTTTGCAGGGTCCTGGAGCGCCGGACCGAAGTAGTCCCCGGAGGCCCGGTTATAGATTTCCTTGAGCGGAATTCCCATGACGGGGAGCACGGCGTTGCCCCTGGCGCTCTCATCCATAAGGATTCCGCCGGACTGGTAATGCTCTTTGAGCCATCGTGCGGCGGCGGTGGAGTTCGCGGTGGATTCTGCGGACATCCGGCCCTCTGCCAACACGGCAAGCCGGCCTGCGGGGTCCCCAGCCCACCAGGCGTTTTGCATCACCAGCCCGGCCAGCAAAGCGCCCATCACCACGGGCCTGATCCGCGCCGGCCGGCTGAGCTCCTCTACCAAGACGGCCACCAGGATGGTCACCAGCGGTAAGGCCGTCAACGCGAACCGGTTGTTCCACCAGGTGGACGGCAGCGAATGATCGTTGTTGATGGCCGTCTGGCCCAGGAACAGGCTCAGCAGCGCAAAGGCGTAAGCGCTGCCGGTCACCGCCACCAGCAAGGTGCTGTTGGCAAATCCCCTCCGGAAAACAAGCACGACGGCGCCGCATGCCGCCAGGGCGAGGACGACGACGCCGACTGTCTCCAGCAGCGACCAATGGAAAGTAGTCAGCGTGAGTCCCGCGTTGCCCTTGGTTGGCAACAGGCCGCCGTCGGTGATGTTTTTCTGCTGGGCGTAGGCGGAGTACTGCCCGAACATGAACTCCAGCGGGTTCCCGTAGATGGCCCAGTTGTAGGAGATCCACCAGAGGACAGCTGCGGCCGGGATCATCACATAGCCGCCGGCCATGATCAGGGCTTCCCGCCAAGCCCGGGTTCGGCGCATGGTCACGATCAGGACAAAGATGGTCCCTGTCATCACCAGCGCCCAGCCTTCGTACCGGGACAGCACTGCGGCGGCCGAGGGAATCCCCGCGAAAACGGCGAGCTCTCCGGCGCTCATCCGGCGTCGGCTGGTGGCCCAATGCGCCAGCCCGGCCATGCCGCCCACAATGCACATGATCAGCACCGGCTCGGTCAGCGCCGTGGTGTAGACGTAGAGGACGGCTGGGTTGGCCAGGACCACCAGGGTGGTGGCGAGCCGTCCGGCCCGGCCCAACCCCAGGCGCGCGGCGATCAAGTACAGCCCGGTGGTGGTGGCGGACAATGCCAGGATTCCCAGGATTCCGGCGGCCCAGCCCGTGCTGAACAACCACATGTTCAGCACGAAC
The DNA here is from genome assembly GCF_054161505.1 of Arthrobacter sp. R3-55. Classification (NCBI taxonomy): domain Bacteria; kingdom Bacillati; phylum Actinomycetota; class Actinomycetes; order Micrococcales; family Micrococcaceae; genus Arthrobacter; species Arthrobacter sp. R3-55. Next base: position 4,107,245 of record NZ_CP096423.1, read on the forward strand.
GGAGCCAGCAACAGGTGGGGCATGGGCAGCCAGACGGTGCCCAACTGTTCAAAGCCGGGTGCTTTGCTGTCGAAGATACGCCGGGCAATGGTCAGGTGGCTTTGGGCGTCGGAGTAATCCAGGTTGCTGCCGTTGCCGATCGTGTAGAGGCAGGCAAGGTAGCCCACCAGCAGGGACACCACCGCGACGATTCGAGTGCCGGGAACCTTGCGGCCCATCACCGGCGCACCGAGCCGTACCCAGGCGTTAGTTGCCATGATCGGGGGTGGCCTCCGCCTGTTCAGCGTCCACGTAGGCCCGCGCCGCCCGGGCACGCCGCCTCAGGAGCACGGTCCGTGCGGCGTAGGCCAGGCCCAGCACCAGCACTGCCCCGCCGATCCACCAGGCGTAGGGACGGTAATCGTCGGTGACTGCCTTCTGCGGAACCACTACGTTGCTTTCCAGCAGCACGGGCGTTCCGGAGGGCTGGGTGACCAGGAGGTTCCGGGACAACGATGCCCAACCGCCTTCAACAGCACCCACATGTGAGGCCAATGATGCCTGGAGCGTGGAAGCGGCAGCAGCGTCATTCTCCGGCGCCCAGGCGCCGAGCATCAGCAGATCCCGGCCATCCTTTTCAAAGGCCTCCAGCACGCCATACGGTGCCGAAGCTCCCACGCCGTACTCGACGTCGTCGGGCGAGATGGTGCGGAACTCCGCCAGACGCAACGGTGCGGACAGCTTGTTGGCAACCTCGGCGGTGGCGCCCACCACCAGCCCGGACTCACTGGAAGCTGCCAGCTCCTCGAGGCCAACCACACGGGTATCAAGCAGGGAAGCGCCGTCACGCTGCAGGGAAGCTACCAGCGTGGCAGCGTTGACGGTGTTGGCCTGGGCATTGTGGTCACCGAACGCCACGGGAACGCTCTGTCCAAAAGCCTGGGGGAACCTGGCGAAGCCGGCCTTGGTGGAACCGCCCCGGACAGCTGTGAGGGTGCTGCCTGCGGTGTCCAGGGTGATCTCCATGGGAATGACGCCTGCGGGGCCGCTGCAGTCGCCGCCTGCCGGGAGGGCCGCGAGCCGGATCCGGAGGCCGTTCCTTGCCTGAAGCTGTCCCGCCGGGACTTCAGCGTCCACCGTGAAGGTGTCACCGCCGTCGAGGTTTCTGGAACTGAGCAGGTAGTCGTTCCAGAAGACCGAAAGCTGCGCTTGGGCGTTGTCCGGGACCGCAGTGTGTGTGCCCTTGAGCTGGACTTTCACGGACGAAACCGGGCCGCCGAATTGCGACTGGCTCACGCCCACGTACGATTCCGGGGTGCCGTAGCCGGAGAGCTTGAGCGTGGAGCTGCCCAGGTCCTTGAGGCTTTGGGTCAGTCCAGCAGCAGTTGGCAATGCCGAGGTCAATCCGGTGACCGAGGACGTCACGGCGAGCGCGGTTTTGTCGCTGGCGAGCGCGCGGGCTGCGGTGCGGAGCTTTTCGTCGTGGCCGCTGAGGATGAGCTGCGGGAAGCCGGCCGCAGTGGCCAGCCTGGTGGCCGTTTCGCCCTGGTCGGTGATGACGCTAAGGATCCGGCTGCCCGCCGGAAGGTTTGCTACTCGCGTTTCAAGTTCGGCTTCGGGGACTACGCTGACCGCGGCCTCCGGGTAGCGCTGGGCCATGGCAGCCGACGCCGTCATGATGGCCGCCGAAACGTCGGCACCGGGATCCGCGGGGACGGGAAGTACGACGGCGGGCACGGACGCCGGGAAGAACTCGCCCACCGTGGTGGGAACCTTGGCGGTCCCGCTGACGTCGACCACCAGGTTGTTCAGGGTGGCGGTTGAGGTGGACATGACGCACATGGTTTGGGTGACCGGAATGAATTGCAGCCCCACTGTGAGCTGCTGGCCCACGACGTCGGCATTGCTGACGGCTTCGTCCAGGGGAACGGTGGCTGCTGCGTTGCTTTCGAGGATGACCCGGCCGTTGACCGTGGCCCGGACGGTGCCCTCGGGCTTTCCCGAGACCAGAATGGTGCCCTTTACCCGGGTGGGCTCCAAGCCTGCCGTCACTGGCACCGATACCACTTGCTCGGTCTGGCCGGCGAGTGCGGAAACACTGGAGGACGCCCGCACTGCCGGTCCCTGTCCGGGTGCAGGTGCAGGTGCAGCGGTTGCTGCCGGCGCACCGACGGTGGCCAGTGAGAGGATCGCGGCGCAGGCTAGCAGGATCCTGATCGCCTGGGGTCGGTTGTGGAGGCGCGGGCGGGGCCGGGCAGGGGTTTGGGGCACGATGTCAGTCCTGAGTAACTAGCAGCGAATGAGTCCGGGCCGTTGTACGGCCAACCTCATAGACACTGCCGAACCGAACTCAAGGTGCCTTGCTGGGTTTGCTCAAGTTTCGATCAAGAACGCATTCCTTATGGCGTTGACCTGCGGCGATAATGAACCATGTGGATCGGCTGGGTTGAATTCGATGTCCTTTTGGGCGATGTCCATAGCCTCAAGGAGAAGCGCTCCATGGTCCGTCCCCTGGTGGCGGAGCTGAAACGGCGCTTCGACGTCTCTGCTGCAGAGACCGGGCTCCAGGACCAGCATCGACGCGCCTTGATCGGCGCGGCGCTGGTGGCCCCGGACCACGCACACCTGCAGCAAGTGCTCGACGCCGTTGAACGGTTCGTGGCTGCCCGGCCGGAGTTTGAGCTGCTGAGCGCACGGCAGCGGGAGCTGCATAGCGAGGACTAGCTATTCGATGGTCAGCTCACCCATGCGGTCCCAGCCGCTGCCTTCGAACTGGCGGCTGATGATGTGGGGGGTCTCCACCAAGGCCTGGGGCATGTCCGCCATGGCTTTCTTGAAGTGATCGCTGTTGACGTGGGCCTCGGCGGCATCGTCTTCGAAGGCTTCCACCAGGACGAACTCGTGGGGGTTGTCCACACTGCGGGACCAGTCGAACCACAGGTTGCCGGGTTCAGCGCGGGTCGCCTCGGTGAAGTCGGCCACCAGGTCCAGCCAGCGCTCCGACCAGTCGGGCTTGACGTTGAACTTGACCACAATGAAGATCACGGGCTGCTGCCTTTCGTTGCACTACAGATTCCGTTCCATCTTTTCAGGTTTAACGCCCGACGGCGGCCCGCACCATAAGGTGGGGACCGCCGTCGAACGCTGTTTGTTAGCTTGGGTGCACTACTTTTCGAACTACTTGGAGGTGCCCTGCGAAACGGAACCCTGCAGCTGGCGCTGGAAGATCACGTACACGATGAGCACCGGAATGACCGTAACGCTGACGGCTGCGAACAGTGCGCCGTAGTCCACGGCGTAGCCCATTTGACCCGCGAAGGCTGCGAGTTCCTGGGAAAGGACGCGCGGGCCGGCAGCGTTGATGGACACCGGAATCAGGAACTGGTTCCACAGGCCCAGGAAGTTGAAGATGGCAACCGAGGCAAGGCCCGGCTTGGCCATCGGCAACATCACCTGGAAGAACGTCCGCCACTCCCCTGCCCCATCAAGGGCCGCCGCTTCAGTGATTTCGTGCGGCAGCGACTTGAAGAAGGAGAACAGGAAGAACACCGTGAACGGAAGCGCGAAGCCCACGTACACCAGGATCAGGCCGGGCAGGGTGTTCAGGAGCCCCATGTTCTTCAGCACGAAGAACAACGGCACCATGGCGAGGAAGATCGGGAACGTCAGCCCGGCGAGCATCAGATAGTAGATGGCCCTGCTGCCACGGAAGGTGTACCGGGCCAGCACGTACGCACACATGGCACCGAGGACCATGACAATCACCAGCGCTGCCGCCACTACGACGATCGAGTTCAGGAAGGCGCTGCCGATGCCGGCGTCGCTCCAGGCCTTGACGTAGTTGTCCAGCTTCCATTCACCGGGCAAAGCGAACGGTGAAGCAAAGATCTCGCTGGACGTCTTGAACGAGGACATGAACGTCCACAGGAGCGGCAGGATAACGATCAAGGTCCAGATGGTCAGCGCGGTGTGGGACACCGCTCCCACTACTTTGTCGCCCTTGGTGGTTGCCGGGGTCCGGGGCTGGAAGTGCAGTGACTTCATTTCCGGCGTTGAGACTTTGGTACTCATTACAGGCTCACATCCTTATCGCCGCCGGTGAGCCGGTTGACCAGGAACACCAATCCGGAGAAGATCAGCGTGGCAACCGCCAGCACAACGCCCATGGCGCTGGCGAGGCCGAACTGGCCCTTGCTGAAGGCAGTGAAGAAGAGCTGCTGTGCCATGACCAGCGTGGAGTTGTCCGGGCCACCGCCGGAATTCAACGCAGCCATGTAGACGAACGCATCCAAAGCCAGGATGCCCATGTAGATGTAGGCGGTCTGGATGTTGTCGCGGATCAGCGGGATGGTGATGGACATTGCGGTGCGGAAGCGGCCCGCGCCGTCGATCCTGGCGGCTTCGAAAAGCTCGGCAGGAATGCCTTTGATGCCGGCCACGAACAGGACCATGTAGAAGCCCACAAAGCCCCACACGATCACGAACATGGTGGCGATCATGGCGGTGTTCTTATCACCCAGCCAAGCGAAGTCCTTGAACTGGTCCAGGCCCATTCCGGTGAGGATGCCGTTCAGCAGACCACCGGAGGGATCGTAGATCTGCCCCCACATGATGCCAATGGCTACTGCGGGAATGGTGTACGGGAAGAACGAGACCACGCGGTAGAAGCTGGAATTGCGCAAACCCTTGATCTGGCCTTTGCTGCTTCCACCCACTGTCACCAGCGAGGCAAGCACCAAGCTCAGGATGATGGTGATGATCGGGAGGAAGATCACCAGGACGATGTTGTTGGACATCGCCTTCATGAAGATGTCGTCGGTAAAGATCTTCACATAGTTTTCAAGGCCGATGAAGTTCTGGTTCGGCGAAAAACCGGACCAGTCCGTCAGCGAGTATCCGAAGGCCTGGATGAACGGCCAAATGACGAACAAGAGGTAGATCGCCAACGGCAGTCCGAGGAAGACCGCAAAGAAACTGACCTTGTCCCACGTCAACGGCTTCCGCCGCCGCTTAATCACTTGCGGTGGAGCCGGCGCCGGAACGACGGCGGCCAGGCCGTCGTCGTTCCGGCTCTGCTGAGTTTTCACTGACGTCACTTCACTTCGATCTTCTTGACCGAGCTGTCGTTGCGGACCTTGTCGGTGATGTTCTGGAGTGCGGAGGTGAGCGTTGCAACGTCGGACTTGCCGTCCAGGAAGGTGTTCCAAACCACCAGCTGGTCCTTGTTGGTGCCGTACAGGTCGATGAAGTTCCAGGTGTAGATGTCCTCGCCGGCGTCACTGAGCATCTTCGTCTGCGAAACCAAGGCTGTGGACCCGAAACCATCGGCAGGGACGGTGTCCTTGACGATCGTGGGCGCGAGCTTGGTTTTGGCGAAGTTGGTAGCCGCTTCCTTGGAGAGCATGATCCGGAGCAGTTCCTTGCCTCCGGCGGCGTTCTTGCCCTGGCTCGGAACAATGAACGGCTCGCCGGCAGCGCTGTGGAGTGCTGTCTGGGGCATCTTGGGGCTGGCACTCACGGACGGGGCCGGGGCGCCCATCATGTTGAAGCCGGCCTTGGTCTGGTCCTTCATTTCGTTTTCGATCCAGGAACCCGAGGGGTAGAACACAGCCTCCTGGGCGTTGCTCCACTGTGCCTGGGCGGCCGTGAACTGGGTGCCGGAGCCGCCGGGCTTGAAGAAGCCGGCCTTGACGATCTTGTCCAGGGCCGTGAAGACGGACTGGATGGCCGGGTGCGACCAGCAATCTGCCTTGAGGTTCTCCAAGGCGAGGCGAACGTCGTCGCCGCCTTCCTTGATGGCGGAGGCGATGGCCAGTTCTTGGTAGTACGTGGCCGCTTCCTTGCCCCAGACGAAGAGGTACTTGCCCTTGGCCTTGGCCTGCTCGCCGAGCGCGTACATCTCATCCCAGGTCTTGGGAACGGTCCAGCCGTTCTCCTTGAGGAGGGAATCGGAGTACCACACGGCAAAGACGGTCAGGACGTAGTTCAGTGCGGCAAGCTTGCCGTCAAAAGTGCCCGGAGCCAGTACGCCTGTGTACAGGGTGTCCTTGATGACCTTGCCCTCAAGGTTCTTGGCCTCCACAACGCTGGTGAGGTCTTCAAGCTGGGCAAGGATGGTGCTGAAGCCGATCGCCTTCGCGCCGGAGTTGTCGATCAGGTCCGGCGGGTTGCCACCGACGAAGCGCGGCTGGAGTTCCTGGGCGATATCCGTGGACGGGGAAATCTTGGCGGTGGAGCCCTCATGCGTCTTTTCGAAGATCTTGCCGGCGAACTCGACGTAGTCGATCCCGTAGCCACCCTTGAAGATCACGGCGTCGAGGGCGGCCTTGTCTGCCATGCCGAACGGGTTGGTCTCGGAGACGGTGCCCGTGGGGCCGGTGGTTGTGGTGCCGCCACCTGCTGCGCATGAAGCAATGGTTCCCCCCATGGGCACGAGCACGGCTGCAGCGAGTGCTCCGCGCAGGAATCCACGGCGACCGACGGACTGGTGCTGAACGTTCATTTCTAAACCCTCCAGTGACTCGTAGTGTCGACTGTTGCGGCGGGAAAGCCGTTCAGTCAGACAGTCTGGGTTGGCGCTCTGGCAGCACCAACCTTCTGTGACATAATTCACCACGAATGATCGAAAATCAATATTTCGCGGCAGTTTCGATCAACATTTGTCAAAGCGTGATCTTTCTACGGTCCCTCCGCGAGCGCCTTTCCGCACTCGGTGATGGCTTCCCGGGCCAAAGCTCCATGGGCCTCGGATCCCAGTCGTTCCGCCCATTGTTCGGCCAATTGGAACTCCACCAGGGCCTCCGTGAGCCGCTTTTTACCCCGCAGAAACGTGCCAAGTGCAACGTGCAAAACGATCATCCAGTGCTTGGTTCGCTCATCATGGGCCGTGGAGGCATATTCCAAGGCACTTCGCATCCACACTTCGGCATGCGCGTCATCCGCGAGGGAGAGCATGTGGAGTGCATCCACAGCCAGGAATTCCTCACCAAGATGGTCCGCCAACTCCGCTGCCTGCTCCAGGAGTGGCACAGCCATGGCCGGACGTCCGCCGGCGTTCAAAACCCGCCCGCGCTCAAGGAGGATACGAACACCTACTGTTGGCTCGTCGTCGTCGATGCCGTCCAGGAGCGCATCGGCTTCCTCGTACCGGCCCTGCAGGCTGATGGCCCGCCCAAGCTGGGTTGCCAACTCAGCGCGTTCATCGGCGTCGTACGTGTCCTCGATCATTGCGGCGCGGAATGCGGCCTCCGAGGCTGCCGGATCGCGAAAATTCCATAGGTGGTCCAGTGTCTTCTGATCCAGCATCAAACCGCTCCTGACCAGCCCGTGGCTGAGGTCCTTAGGTATGCAGTATCAATCTAGTCCCATGTCAGCGCCGTGGGGAGGGTGTGCGCAGGCGTGTCAGTTGCCCTTTGGGTTTGCGAGGCGGGCCCAACCAAGTTGCTCTTGCTGCTTGCGGCTCAGGGTGGCCACCACGAGGTCGTACGAGTCCTCCACCATGTCCCGGATCATGTCATCGGCCAGGGCCCCGTCCAGTCGCACACCGTTCCAATGGGTCTTGTTCATATGCCAGGCGCCGGTGATTTCAGGGTTGGCTGCCCGGAGCTGCTCCGCCAGCGCCGGCTCGCACTTCAGGCTCACGGACCAGTTGTCCGGATCCATGGTGGAAAGAGCGAACATTTTGGCCTCCTGACGCGAACCACCCGCGACGGCGGAACGGACCTTGAACACCGAAGTCTCGGGACCGAACGGGAAGTCTTCGAACGCGCCCGGAAAACCGAGGCAAATCTCGCGAAGGGTGGAAACGTCCATGGAGCGAGCCTACTGGTTTCCCATCACACCGGCGCGGCGCCTACGCAACGCCCAGGAAGTCCTCCAGCAACACCACTTCCAGTCCCGCGGCCAGCTGGGCAGCCCGGAAAGCAGCGAGGTCCGCGGCAAACTCGGCACGGAAATGCATGAGCACGATGTCACCGGGGCGCAAGGAGTTGCCCACTTGGTAGTCCATCTTCCCGGCGTTCGCCTTGGCTTCCCACGTCACTATCGCCTTCATCCCTGCGTCAGCTACGGCTTGGCGCATCACAGTGGAGTACGCGCCGCCCGGCGGCCTGAACAGAGTGGGGCGGCGGCCGTAGTTTGCAAAGGCGTACTCCTGCATTCCCACCATGTCGTTCAACTGCTGCTGGTACCCCCACTGCCGCACCATGTTGATGTTGTGGCTGACGGTGTGGTTCTCGACCAAACTGCCTTGGGCCTTGAACGCGTTGAAGAAGGCAGGATCATCAGCCACCGTGTCCTTGGTGAGGAAGAGCGAGGCGGGGTAGTCGTACTCCGCCATCAGCTTCACGGATTCGGGGGTCTTGATGTTGCCATCGTCAATGGTCAGGAAAACCACCGGGTGCTTGGTCTGAATCTTGGTAATCACAGGTGCCAGCCCGCCCGTGATCGGTGGGAGCTGGTAGTCCGGGATGAAGGACCGCCGGATGCGCTTGGTCGGCGTGGGGGTCGCGGTAGGGATCGGTGAAGCGGACGACGTCGGAATCTCGCCTCCGACGGCCAGCGCACCATTCGGGCCGGGCGCCTCAGGCGAGCCGGCAGCGCCACTGGGCGCCAGCGCCGGCGTCGAACTTTCAGCTCCTGTGCAGGCAGTCAGCCCGGCCAGCAGGGAAGCGCCCAGGATTCCGAGGGCCGCCCGTCTGCCGGGAGTGGAAAATGGCACCGCAGAATGGCCGCCTGACATGGCTGTCCCCCAAGACTCAAGAAATGATCCAGGTGCAATCTAACAGAGGAATCCGGCCGGGAATCACAAGCCGTAGTGCCAACCTTCACGCGCCGGGCAGGAGTTTACTACCACTTCCAGGCCCGCGTCCTTGGCACGCTGGGTGGCTTCGTCGTCGAATACGCCCAGCTGGAGCCACACAGCCTTGGCACCGATGGCAATCGCTTGGTCGATCACTGCGCCGACGCGCTGGGAGTTGACGAAGCAGTCAACGACGTCAATGGGGTGACGGCTTTCCGGAATCTCCGCCAGGGACTTGTACCCCTTCTCACCGTGCACGTCCTCGCCCTTGAGGTTAACGGGGATGATTTCCATGCCCATCTTGTCCCGGACGTACAACGAGACGTCGTAGGCGGAGCGCCACTGGTTGGTACTCAGGCCCACAATTGCCCAGGTGCCTTTTGTTCGCATCAATCGTTCGACGACGGCCGGATCGTTGACATGCATCATGAGCCAAGCCTACCCAGGTCCTGGTATAGGAATGCGCGCCTAGCGGTGCCCCTGCTTCAGCCACTTCTTCCACTTGTCCATCACGGACTGGAACTCTTCTTCGGTGCGCTTTTCCGACGCCGACGGATGCAGCGGCCCTTGCTTGACGCTGGTCCCTTGCTTGGTGCTGGTTCCGGACTTGGCCGGCTTTCCAGTGTCGGTTTTTGGCACCTCCACGTTGGTGGCATCCGGTACTCGCTGCGTGGTCTGGTTGAGCCTCGCCTGCGGTTCCGGGGCGGGCGCTTGAACTGGATGGTGTGGCTGCGCAGGGTTCGGCAGGGCATGGTTCGGCAGGGCAGGGTTCGCTGGCTTCGGAGCAGGAGCAGCAGGGACGACGGGCGCCTGTGCCTGTGCCTGTGCCGCGTTATCAGCGGACGCCGCCGCGGGGACGGGAATCGACTGCCCCGTTGAGGGAGACGGAACTGATGCGGGATCTGCGGCGGGCGCGGGATCTGCGGCGGGTGCAGGCTCCGTACTGACCCGAGGAGCATCGGGCGATGGCAGTTCGGGTGCCGCCACAGGTGGCTGGGGCTGGAAGTTGCTGATGAGCTGGTCAATGAACGACGGGTTCCGGGTGAAGCCCGAACTGGCCGCGGCCACGCCGCTGACCCCAAGTCCCATGGCAGCCACCACTGCAATACTGACCATCGCGGTCCGGTGCTGGTGGCGCCAACGGCGCTTGGAGAGTTCGTCGTGCGGGCCGGCGATCATGGCCGCGAGTTCCGGGCTGGGAGCGGGGGCCGAAAGGTTGGCGAAGGCACCGAGCGAAACCAGCGCTTGCCGGACGTCCGAAGCATCGGCGAGATCGGCGTCGAGCAAGAGCCCGTCCACGATCGCTTCGCGTTCTGTATCCCTGTATGTCATGGCGACACATATTCCTTTACTGCCGAATGCTCACGGAGCGTAATGAGGGCCCGGCGCTGTAATTGCTTGACTGCGCCAGCGGATTTCCCCATGATGTCGGCTACCTGTTCAACCGTCAGGCCGGCCACAATGCGGAGGTTCAGGACCTCCCGTTGCTCGTCGCCCAGAGTGTCCAGAAGCGCCGCAACCTCGTATGGCGCCAGTTTGGACAAAGCTTCAGCCTCGGCAGAGCTCGATTCGCGGGTGTCCCGTTCGGGCTCGAACTCGTGCTGGATCGGCGCCCGGCTTTGCTTCCGATGCTCATCAACCATGCGTGCATGGGCCACCGAGAAGATGAAAGTCCGCAGGCCACTGACACCACCGCTGAGGTCATCGAGCCGCGGCAACACTGCCAGGAACACGTCCTGCGTACTTGCTTCAGGATCGGGCACGCCTTTGGCCGTCAGATAGCCGAGGACCTGGCCTGCGTAAGCCTGGTAAACGGCGCTGAACAGTTCCGCGGTATTGCCCCTGAGCGCATTAAGCGCTTCGTCGGTCAATGCGTCGGTCACAGTTGTGGGACTTTCGATCGGCGGCAGGTCCGTGGCTTTCCAGCCAGGTCATCAGCCTTGTACGACGGACGACCCCACCAAGGGTATCTGCTCTGCCGGGCCATCCACAGGGAGGACCCGCTTGTCCGCGAAAAAACTACTGCGGACAAGGAAGAGCCGAGCTGGAACATGATGGGGGACAAATTCCAGCTCGGCCCTTTCACAGACGTAATCGACGCGGTGCTCCAAAGGGTTACGCCGGTTACAAAGTTTTTTTAAAAACTTTCTGCTGCGCTCTTCACGGCAGCCGGTTGGCACCCCGTGAGGTTTTTTCACCGCACAGGTGCAAGGCCCCGCATCGCGTCGTGATCACACTGTCCTTCATCACGTTCTGGAGGGTCTGTGTCCGGGTAGTGGTGGGGCTTTGGATTGGTAGGTGTGTCCGGTGGGGGTGCTGATGCTCAGGGTGTGGGTGCTCAGGGTGTGGGTGCTCAGGGCGTGGGTGTCTTCGGGCAGGGGTGTGGCGTTCCAGCCGGGGTTTTCTTTGGTGTGGTTGCAGGCTTCGCAGAGCCCTGCTGCGTTGTCCACGGTGGTGGCCCCGCCGGAGCGCCACGGCACGACGTGATCGATATGCCGGATAGGCGCGTCACAGTAGGGTGTGCGGCAGGTATGGTCGCGGGCTTCGATGAATCGCCGGTGCCGCTGCGGGAAGAGCCTGGCTTTGGAGTCCATGGCCAACAACTCGCCGGTGTCGGGTGCGGTGTAGAGCCGCCGGAGCCAGACCTTGAACTCCTGCTTCTGTCCGGGTGTTCGCCGTAGATCGGGCGGGGACGGGTAGCCTGTCGGGTGGTCCGGGAGCTTCGCGTGGGGCGGTGCAGCACCTCGTGGTTGTTTTCCTCGTGCTGGTGTCTCTTCTGCTGCGCCGATCAGGGTTCTTGCCCAGGGTGCGGGGACGATGCCGTAGCCGTGGAGCCGGGCCGGTTCGGAGTCTCCTTGGAACAGGGTCCGGTCGGTCATGACGACTTGGAGTTCAACCCCGGAGACCCCGCCCGGGGTGCCGGTGACGCGCTGGACCAAGGTGTCAGCCATGATCTGCCCGCGGGTCGGGACACTCCCGGACCCGGCAGCACCGCCGGAGCCCGCGCCACCGCCGGAGCCCGCGCCACCGCCGGACCCTGCGACCCAACCGCGGGAACGGGCCGAATCAGCCGCGCGGGTCAGTGCCGCATACACGGCCACGCCTTGGGCGACCGGTAGCAGCGCGGTCAGGTACGTCATGGTGTCCGGTGCCGGTCGCAGGCTTACGGTTCGTTCGGTGGCGGCGTGGCTGGCGCGCTGGGCCACGGACCGCGGATCCCGACGATACGCAGCGGCCTTCGCGGCCGCGATGATGGCTTTGTCTCCGGCGCCCTCGAACGTCCCGGCATCAGGGGCGAGCTCTTCATCCACCGCGGCCCGGTCTTCGACGGACAGGCAGGCTGTTTCCTTGACCAGCAGCGTGGCCCGCCACTCATTGAGCAGGCCTTTGTTCAACGCCGCCAGGGTCCGCGGCATCTCCGTGACCAACGCTTTGGCAAGGCCCAACAACCGTGAGCCGCGGTTCGGTGATTCCCGCCTGGCCAACGCCAGCTGCGCACCGACACCCTTGCCACGTTCGGCCGCCGGCACTCCGGCCTCGGCCTGCTCGGCCCGCTGCGCCAAGTCAAAGGCCACGGCAATCTGGGCCTGCAAACCGGAAATAGCCGACTTCATTTCCTCCAGCACCCGCAACTGAGCAATCAGGTCACCGCTGATGGTCCCGGGCTGAGCCACCCCACGGGACAAGGAACCGGCAGGCACAGCTGACGCCGCTGCCTGTGCTTGCCTTGCCCGGATCTGCTTCATGCCCCAACTCTCGTAGGAGGCACTGACATTATTAGGCCTGTTGCCCGGCACGGGGCTCGCAGCAACCGGAGCAGGCCCAAGGGAACTAGTCCGGCGCGTCCGTGGGGGCCTCGTATCCTTCGGGAATCATGGGAACTCCAGCATCCAGGGCTCCGGTGTAGACTCGTGCCGATTTCAGCCGACCCCCGCCGTTTAGTTTCACGTGCAACCTTTTTGCGGTGACAGCGGGCAGTTGGTGGATCCGCCGGTTGCCCACCGTCTTCCCCTCAACAAGGACAGCTCCACCACCCCCGTCTCCACCAGCCCCGTCACCAGCAAGGCCCTCATCACCATCACCAACGCCCCCAGCCAACACCGAGTGCTGTGTAATCCGCTGCCCCATGCCCAGATCCTCCGCAAGCTCCACATGGTTGAACGTCACCGCAGCCGGAAAGGTCAGGAGCGCTCCGCCGTCGTAATGTTCCACGGTTGCCTCAACAGCCCCGGAAAGGCGACGGTCCAATTCCCTCTTCCACTCGCGGAGCCTCGCAGAATCCTGCTCAGGAATGAGCCCGCGGCTGTCCGGGGGAAGATTCAGCAGGAGGTTCGCCCCCATTCCCACGGATTGGTAGTAGATGGCGAGCAGGTGTTCGGTGGATTTGGGTTGGTCGTCCGGGTGCCAGAACCAGCCGCGGCGGAGGGAAACATCGCACTCCGGCGGCAGATAGTGTTCGGCCCGCAGCCCCGAGGTGGACTCGGTGTACTGGGTATCGGACGTTCGGTCCACCACGTAGTTCACCGGATCCGACGCCAATCCGTTCTCATTACCCACCCAGCGGATGGTGGGCTGGCCCATGTTGAAAATCATCGCGTCCGGCTGGTGTTCCTTAACCACCCCGATGATCCGGTCCCAGTCGTATTCCCGGCCCACGGACCCCGCTCCGTCGAACCACAGTTCCATGAGGGGCCCGTAACCGGTGCAGAGTTCAGTGAGCTGCTGGACATAGAAGTCGTCATACGCTGCGGGATCGCTGTAGCACCCGGCATTCCGGTCCCAGGGAGACAGGTAGAGGCCCAGCCCCATCCCTTGATCGGCACAGGCGTCCGCGACCTCGCGGACCACATCACCTTTGCCGTCGCGCCACAGTGCGGTTGCCACGGAGTAGTCAGTGGTCGAGGTGGGCCAGAGGCAAAATCCGTCGTGGTGCTTGGCTGTGAGGATGAAGTACCTCGCACCTGCTTCCTTGGCCGTACGCACCCAACTTGCGGCGTCGAGCTCCGACGGGTTGAAGACCGACGCCGGGATGGTGCCGTCGCTCCACTCTTTGCCGGCGAAGGTGTTGATGCCGAAGTGGATGAAGACGCCGAATTCGAGTTGCTGCCAGCGGAGCTGGGCAGGTGTTGGCACAAGCCAGGTCACTGGGTGGGCTCCTGTCCGTGGATCAACCATTGGGCGGTGCGGATGATGGCGTCGTCGCCGGACCCGGTTCGCAAGCCCGCGATGTCCGAGCGTGTGACGGCTGCTCCTTCAAAAAGGCTGACGATCGCGGCGGCAAGGCCCACAAGGGACGGCTCCGGCAGTTCCGGCCTGCCGCGCCGGACCACACCTTGAACGTGCGCCGCGTACTGAGTGTAGAAAGAGCGCAGGGCACCGGCCGCCTGTTCATCCGAGGCCGCCAGCGCCCAAATTTCAAGGTGCATCCTGACATCGGCCATTTCCGAGTGCTCGTGGAGCAGTGCTGTGAGCAGACGGTAGGAATCATCATGGGACAACGTGCCTGCGGCCTCCGAATGGAGGTCGAACCCTGCACTATCTTCAAGCCGCCTGAGCGATCGCTCCAAGCTTCGCTCAAGGACAGCACGGATGAGGTCCGAGCGGGTTGGAAAGTAGTGCTGCAGGTGCCCGATCCGCACTCCTGCGGCGGCGGCGAAATCCCGCATGGCAGCGTTCGCGTTGCCTTTGGTGACCAGAACTTCTTCGGCAGCATCAAGGAGCGCCGCCTTCCTCAGGGCGCCCTTGCTTTCGGTCATGACCTCAATATTGTCACACCATGCGATTCAAGCTTTGCGAGCGCAGAACCATGGTCCGGAGCCGATTCCGGGAAGGAAACGCCCGGCGTGGCATGGCTGGACATGACGTTGTGGAGCCCCAGGAATCCGCCCACTGCGGTGAGGTGGGCCTGGCCTTGCGGATCTGAGATAACGGCCGTTCGGGTCCCGCCCGGCCCTGTCACGTCGATGCGGATGTGGGCGGTTCCGCCGGAACCGGGCGAGTACAAAAGGGAGCGCCGCAGGGGCGCCCAGCGCTCACCGCTCCCCCAACGGAAGAGTCCCGCCGCACCCGCGGTGAGCAACGCCGTCGTGGACGTCCTTGAACTGAAACCGATCCGCGTGGCCACCGACCCAGCACCAAGGGTGAGCGGCAGGGTGAACTGTTCGGGGGTGTCGAACCGCGCCACTTTGGTGCGGTGGCCGGCGATGTCCACCCAGCGGGTATCGGTCAAAGGACGTACGACGGCGGCCTTACCGCCTTTGCGTACTTCAAAGTCCAGTCCCAGCCTGTCCATGAAGTCGACGGAATCGACTCCGGCGCGGTCGTTGATGTCGTAACGGATGGCGACATCGATGCTGTCAGCACCGCGAACCTCGTCGGCCAAGGCCGCCGCCACGATGTTGGTCACGCCGCCCATCCAGCCCGAGCTCAGCAGGACAGGGGCTGCAGGCCGCAGGAGGGCGGCTTGGGCAATGGCCCTGGTGACACGGCTGGTCCACCGGGTGAGGTCGACATAAGGAATGCCTGCCCCGACGGCTGCGCGGAGCACCCTGTCGTCGGGATCATTCACCGTACTGATGACAGCCCTGACCTTGGCTGCGAAGGGTTCCGGCTGGCCGAGGTCCCACCTGTAAACGGAGACGTTTCCACTTGCCAGGTGGCTGCCCTTGCCTGGATTCCTGCCGGTGAGGAGCACCGGCCACTGCGACCCGATGAGTTGCGTGAGTGCAGTGCCGACTGTGCCATACCCGCCCACGATCAGCACGGGTCCAGTGGGATCGAATTCGAGACGATCATTCATGATCCCGATTCTAGGTCACATGACCTAGAATCGGGAAATGCCGAAACCCCTGTAGCTGCCATGCAACCCGGAGTAGGCTGCCTGTATCCGCCCGGAGCAACACACCTGAGTACGCAAAGGAGAGATCATGACCCTTCCTCCCACTCACGAGCCCGAGCCATTTCCCCCGGACCCGGGGCCGGTGCCACCGCCGCCGGACCCCACTACGCCATTCCCGCCCAGCCCCATCCCGGACCCAAACCCAACTCCCGGCCCTTCACCGGTTCCCGACCCCGGACCCGTACCGCCGCATCCCGATCCGACGCACTAAAACTCAATAGTCAGTAGGCTTATGTTTGATCATGTCGGTTGACCGATGCGAACGAACAGGAGTCCACCATGACGGCCCACAAGGAAACGGCGCCCGTTTCCATCCCAAAGCAACGCAAACCCGAGCTCTGGAAAGACTCCTTGGGCCGGACCTCCATCCGGGCAGCGCAAATACTGCTCATCCTGACCTTGACGGTGGTAGCGATCTTCGGGCTGCTGCAGATCCGGCTGCTCGTCATCCCGGTGCTCATAGCCCTGATTCTCGCGGCGGCCATAGGTCCGTTCGTCAACATGCTTCGACGGCGGGGCTGGCGTGGAGGTCTCGCAACGGGCGTCGCCTTCCTGGGCCTGCTGATAGTGCTCGGCGGGGTCATCACGGTGATCGTCCTTTCCGTGCGCAGCCAGTGGGACGAACTGATCAGCAAGGCCGCGGCCGGCCTTGATGAGTTGGAGAACTTCCTGCTGACAGGGCCTTTTCCGATCGACCGGGAGCAACTGAACCAGGCACGTGAAGCCGCGGTGGAGTTTGCCCAAAGCAGTCAGGTGCGGTCCGGCGCGGTAACCGGGTTATCGGTGGTGACCGAGTTTCTTGCCGGGGCCAGCCTGGTGATCGTCATCCTGTTCTTCTTCCTCAAGGACGGCGCCAAAATCTGGGAGTTCTTCCTGCGACCCTTCACAGGGCTCAGGGAGGCCAAGCTTCGCCGCGTCGGCAAGCGCACCATGGAGGTCCTGGGCGGCTACGTCAGGGGCACGGCGATCGTCGCCCTGGTGGACACGGTAGCCATCGGTGCGGTCCTGCTCATCCTCCAAGTGCCACTGGCTGTTCCCCTCGCGATCATCGTTTTCATCGGCGCATTCATCCCCTTGGTGGGTGCCACCGTGGCCGGAATCCTCGCAGCTTTGGTGGCACTCGTCGCCAACGGTCCCATCGTGGCGCTGATCGTGGTGATCGCCGTGATCGCCGTCAACCAGCTCGAAGGTGACCTTCTCCAGCCGGTCGTCATGGGTAAGTCCCTTGAGCTGCACGCGCTGGTCATTCTGATGGCCCTGACGGCAGGCACCATCCTCGCCGGGATCATCGGAGCCGTACTGTCCGTTCCCATTGCCGCGGTCGCGTGGGCCATCGTGCAGGTGTGGACGGCGGAAGATCCGGATCTTGAACCCATGAACCCGGACCTGCCGCCGGTCAACAGCCAGCCGACCTAGGGTTTACGGAAGCCGGCTGCTAACCCAGCGCCCTCTTGATCAGCTCCACGATCTTCGCTTCCACCTCCGGCGTGACTTCCTTGAGGGCAAACGAGGTGGGCCACATGTCCCCGTCGTCGAGCTTGGCATTTTCCTCGAACCCGAGCGTGGCGTAGCGGGCCTTGAACTTGTGGGAGCTTTGGAAGAAGACGATGTTCTTTCCGTCCCTGGCATAGGCCGGCATTCCGTACCAGGTTTTGGGAGTGAGTTCGGGCGCGTGTTCCTTGACGATCGCGTGGAGGGCCTCGGCAATGGCCTTGTCCCCCTCGGGCATCTCCGCGATTTTGGCCATGACGTCGGCTTCACCGTCAGCTTTGCCTGCCTTCTTGCGAGGAGCCTTCTTCAGTTCCTGTGCGCGCTCCTTCATGGCCGCACGCTCTTCCTCAGTGAAGCCGTCGTAGGACTTGGTCTTATCAGATGTTCCGGTCTCAGCCATGATGCCGTCCTTTGCTGTGGTGCACGATCTTGCGGTTAACCCCAAGCTACGGTGCAGGCGGGCAGGAAGCTTCTCCGAAACTGCTCAGTTGGTGACGTGCGGGAGTCTTGAGTTTTTCCTGAGGAAGTGTTGCGGGTTTGCAGGATTGGTTCTTGATCCTGCCGCGGCAGAGTAGTTCCAGTCAGCCAGAACAAGCACAGGCAGGAGAACGATCCCCATGATCACGCGGAACAGCTTCCTGCGTACCCTGGCGATCGGCATCGCAGTCCTCCTCGGCCTGGTTGCGGCACCGGCGGCAGCATTCGCCGCGTTCACGGACACGGACCACGCAAGCCCGCAGTTCTCCGCGGCGAGCCTCGCAGCTCCGGCCTCTGCCAGCGTTCACATGACCTGCTCGTTCGGTATCCGCGCCACTGTCACAGTGAACTCCTTCAGCGCCGTGGAACACGCCAATTACCACGACATCAAACTCTTCGACCGTTACGGCAACCTCGAATTCACGGGAGACCTCAACAAGGCCTCCGGCCATTCGTACACATCCGGGCTAAAGATCATTGGCACATGGAGCTACGAAATCCGTGGCTACTACAAAGTCCCCGGCACCAGCAACGTCTGGACCGGCAAGGTGCTCAAGGGCACGCTCAGCTGCTGAGCCCACAGCAACCTAAAAAGAGTCCAACGGCCCCGACACGCTGATGCAGATGGCGTATCGGGGCCGTTGGCCTTTATTAGGGACGGCCTTAGGAGAAACGCCCGGGGCGGAACGTCGCCAGCATCGGGTGCTTTTCCCCGCTCAGGATCTCACCGGACAGCAATTCACCGGCGATCAGGCCCAGCGTGGCGCCGGAGTGGGTGAAGGCAACGAAGCAGCCGGGCACTTGGCCGAGTTCGCCGAAGACCGGTTCGCCGTCACCGGGGATGGGTTTGTAACCGATCTTCCATGAGGCCGGCTTGAGCTCGGGATTACCCGCAATGAGCTTGGACGATTCGTCCGCCAACTCCTGGACAACGTCATCCGGGATGGTGAAGGAACCATCGGCATGCTCGGTGATCTGCTCTTCGTACCAGTCGTGATCCAAGGCGAAGGTGTTGCCCGGATTCGGGCGCACAGCAGCCCGCGGAGTATTCATCACCGCAGTGACCTGGTGCTCCACCGGTTTGGTAACCACCAGCATGGACACCGGCGAACCGTTGGGGATCTCCACGCCAAGCGGCTTCACGACAGCGGGGGTCCCCGCACCGCAGGCAACCAGCACGGCATCAGCGGGGTACGTTTCACCGCCTGCAGTTTCGACGCCGGTGGCCCGGCCGTCGTCGACCATCACCGAGGCTTTGCCGGCGTTAAGGACCAACCGGCCGCCCAGGGCGTGGAATTCCTCCATGAGGAAGTTCACCAGGTCCGGCAGGCTGACCCATCCTTCGCCGGGGTTGAAAATGGCGTTCTCGGGAATTGCTGCGGAATCGATGCCGGAGGTCACGGAGGCAACGTCCTCCGGGGCCAGCAGCTTGGAGTCGTAGCCGATGGACTTCTCATAGGCGTGGCGGGCTTCGGTGACCTCGCCCTGGCCGGCGGCGTTCCACATGAGGCCACCCCCGAACTGCAGCCATTCACGGCTGGGATCGGCGGCGAAAAGGGTGCGGTAGCGGTCAACTCCGGCTACCCGCAGCTGGTGGTACGGCGTGGAGCGTTCGCCCGCCGAGTTGAGCCAGGACAGTGACCGGCCCGTGGCTTCGCTGGCCAGGCCTTGCTCGGTCAGCAGGGTGACTGAGGCGCCTTGGCGGAGCAAGTGGACGGCGGTGGAAACGCCCAGGATGCCGCCTCCGATGACGGCAACGTGCTTGGTGGAGGACATGGTTCTCCCTTTCTTTTAGGTAGATGCTTTGTGTCGCGCCTAGGCGAACGCGTGGATGCTTTCGATGATCCTGAGGGTTTCCAGCGCTTCGGCCGGCTGGACGGGAAGGGCCCCTTGGCCGCGGAGCGAGGACGCTAGTTCCCTGTAAAACTGTGGGTAGTCGCCCTTTTCCGCCGGGACCGGCGTAGCTGTTCCGTCCACTCCCAGCAGCCCCCAAGACTCCTGGGGTTCGCGGCCGTAAGAAGCGTCCGACGGCGTGATGCCGGCCGCGAGGGCAGGTTCCTGGCCGTCGAGTCCCCACTTGGTGTACCCGGCTTTGGAGCCTAGGACGTGGAAGCGCGGGCCTCCTTGGGCGGCCATTCCGTTCATCCACAACCGTGTCCGGACCCCTGATTGGTGCAGCAGTGACACGAAAGCTTCGGTGTCGGCAGCTTCCGGGTGGGGGCCGTGGTTGGCGGTCTCGCCATAGCTGTCCTCCACCGGGCCGAACAGCTGGATTGCTTGGTCGATCAGGTGGGCGCCGAGGTCGTGGAGGATGCCCCCTCCCTCAGCCAAGGTGGCGGAATCGCGCCAGTTCCCGAACCCTTCCGGACGCCACCATTCAAAACGCGATTCAAACGTCCGCACCTCGCCCAGGGCGCCGTCCCGCAGCAGCTTTCGCAGCGTCAGGAAGTCGGCGTCCCACCGGCGGTTCTGGAATACCGTGAGCTGCACACCGGCGTCGGACGCGCGGGCAGCCAGCTCCTCACCGTGGGACACCGTGGTGACGAAAGGCTTGTCCACCACCACGTTGAGCCCATGGGCGATTGCCGTGGCACCAAGTTCCAGGTGGGTCAGCGGCGGCGTCCCAAGGATCACGAGGTCAAGGTCCCCGGCCAGGGTGAACATGTCCTCCGGGGTGGGGATAATCCTGGCCTGCGGGTAAAGCCGCCGCGCTTCCGCCGCGCGCTGCGGATCGGCGGTCACGATAACGTCCAGGGAATAGTTCGGGTCCGCTTCGATGAGCGGCGCGTGGAACACCTTGCCCGAGACGCCGAACCCGACGACGGCGGTCCGGATGGGTGCCGTAGTTACCTCCGCCATCACAGCACTTCCGAGAGGAAGCGCTGCAGGCGTTCACTGCGCGGGTTGTCGAAGAGCTCGGTGGGGGTTCCGATTTCCACCACTTCGCCCTCATCCATGAACACCACCTGGTCTGCCACTTTCCGGGCAAAGCCCATCTCGTGGGTGACCACCAGCATGGTCATGCCCCGACGCCCAAGGCCTGCCATGAGGTTGAGGACGCCCTTGACCAGCTCGGGATCCAGCGCACTGGTGGCTTCATCGAAGAGCATGACCTCCGGCTCCATGGCCAGTGCCCGGGCAATCGCGACGCGTTGCTGCTGGCCGCCGGAAAGGTCCCGTGGCCGGTGATCGGCCCGTTCGGCGAGACCGACTTCGGCAAGGCGTCGCCGGGCACGTTCGCGGGCCTCGGATTTGGACATTCCCTTGACGCTCCACAGGGCCAGCGCCACGTTCTCCAAGGCGGTGTGATCCGGGAAGAGGTTGAAGTGCTGGAACACCATGCCGATGCGTGCCCGGAGAATGTCCGGCTTGACCTTAAGTGCACTCTCCCCGGCCAGCAGTACGTCGCCGCTCTTGGGTTCGTGAAGGCGGTTGACGCCGCGCAGGAGCGTGGACTTCCCTGATCCGGAGGGGCCGATGATGCAGGTGGTGGTTCCTGGTGCCACGTTGAGGCTGACGTTTCGGAGCACCTCAACGTCCCCGTATGCCATGGTCAGGTTTCGCAGTTCCAGGCTGGAGCCGTGAAACTTCTCAATATCCTGTGCTGAATTCTTGGTGCTGGTGGCGTTGCTGCTGCTTGTGAGGTTCACGTGTTGCTCCCGGTGATGAGCGGCGAGGCCGCATCGAGTTCCTTGACTTCCTTCAGACCACTGGTGGGCGCCGTGGGACGACGACGACCGGTGCGGAACTTGTTGTCGAAGTAATTGACCAGGTGGGTCAGGGGCACCGTGATGATCAGGTAGAAGATGCCTGCCATGACCAGCGGTGAAAGGTTGCCGGACAGTACTGCGGCGTCCTGACCAACCCGGAACAGTTCACGCTCGCTGACCAGGAGTCCCAGGAAGTAGACCAGGGATGAGTCTTTGACGATCGCAATGAACTGGTTCACCAAGGCCGGGAGGACCCTGCGGATGCCTTGCGGCACCACCACCAAGGCCATGGACTTGGAGTAGCTCATGCCCAAAGCCCGGCAAGCTTCCCCCTGGCCCTTGTCCACACTTTGGATGCCGGCCCGGAAGATCTCACCGATGTAAGCGCTGGCGATGAGGCTGAGGGCGATGATTCCCAGCGGGTAGGGGGAGGGCCCGAAGACCGACTGGCTCAACCGCGCGAAACCCTGGCCGATCAGCAGGATGGTGAGGATGGCGGGCAGGCCGCGGAAGAGGTCCGTGTAGATCCTTGCCGGGATGCGCAGCCACTTGGACCGCGAGATGCCCATGACCGCCACCACCATGCCCATCACTACGCCGAGGATGGTTGCTGCGATGGAGATGATCAGGGTGTTCAGGAGGCCGACTCCGAGGAGTTGGGGCAGCACTTCGACCATGGCTTCAAAGTCGAAGAAGGTGCGGCTGATGGTATTGAGCCAATCCATTGAGTGCTCTCAGACGTTAGTTGTGCGGGGTGGCTTACTTGCTGGCGGTCGGTGAAGGGCTGGAGGTCTGCTCAGCCTTGGGCAGGTACTGCTCCGGCATCGGGGAGCCCGGGAACCACTTCTCGTAGAGCTTCTTCCAGGTACCGTCCTCCATGGCTTCGGCAAGACCCTTGTTCAGTGCTTCCTTGAAGGCAGGCTTGTCCTTGGCGATTGCGAAGCCGGCGGGGGCATCAAAAGAGGGAATGTCCGCAGCGCTGACCAGTCCGAACTGCTCCTGGTATTCCTTGGCTGCCTCGTAGTCCAGGAAGTGGGCGTCCACGGAGCCGCTGTTCACTGCCGAGATGGCGGTGTTGTTGTCCGGGAAGCGGACCAGCTGCGCAGAGGTGAAGTTCTTCACTGCGTAGGCTTCCTGCAGGGTGCCTTGCACCACGCCGAGGCGCTTGCCGTTGAGGGCATCGGCGTCCTTGATCCCCGAAGTCTTGGTGGTGATGACCGTCAGGTATCCGGCGAGGTAACCCTCGGAGAAGTCCACGGTTTCCTTGCGCTTGTCCGTGATACCGATAGCTGCCACGCCGACGTCGAACTGGCCGTTGGCGACCGCTGCCAGCAGGCCGGAAAAGTCCTGTCCGGTGAAGACAACATTGTCTACCCCGGCGCGGTGGGCCACGTCCTTGAAGAGTTCCACGTCAAAGCCGGTGAAGTTACCGGAGCCGTCCGTAAACGTGTAGGGCTTGGAGTCGCCCAGGCTGGCCACCCGGATGGTGCCGGGCTCGATCAGGCCGTACGGGTTTTCTGCCGACGGCGAGGAGCTTGCGGAAGATCCGCCACAGCCGGAGAGGGCGAGAATGGCCGCCAGGGCTGCTGCTGCGAGCGCTGCCGGGCGGAATTTCAGTTTAATCACAGCGTTGTCCAATCGTGGGAGGGAAGCGGTGCTGTCAGGAGCCGCTGAAAGTTATTGCTCGATGCGGGGTCTTGTTGAGTCCGGTCTCAACACCTAGGATTGAGACCGGACTCACATCGATTGATAAGAAATGTAGCGGAACTCACAAAGCCGCGTCAACACCCCTCTTGAAAGGTGAACATGAGCACTGACGGATCCCGACGACGGGACGTAACGGTTGCCGACGTCGCCAAAGCCGCGAAAGTGTCCAAAGCACAAGCCGCCCGGGCGCTGGGCAATTACGGCGCCGTGAGCGATGACGTCCGCGAGCGCGTCCTGGCCGCGGCGGAGGAGCTTGAGTACCGGCCCAATGAGCTTGCCCGCAGCATGAACACCGGCAAATCCAACACCATTGGCGTGGTGGTGGGCGACATCGAAAACCCCCACTTCGGCCTCGCCATGCGCGGCATCACGGACACCGCAAAGAAGAGCGGCTACAACGTGATCCTCATCAACACGGACGAGGAACGGGCTGCCGAGGTGGACGCTGTCCGTGTTCTCCTGGACAAACGGGTGGACGGGCTTATTGTGGCCCCGGCATCATCCTTGGAAACCTCGCATCTGCAGCAGGTCCGCGAGTCCGGGCGGCCGTTGGTGCTGCTGGATCGTGCCGCTACAGGGGTTGATGTTGAGACCTTTGCGGTGGACATGGGAAGCATTTCCTACGAATCCACGGCGCACTTGATCAAAGCGGGGCATCGGCGGATTGCCTTTGTATCCACCGTTCGCACAGACGCACCCTATGTGGCCGGGATGAAATTGGACTCCTCGCAAATCTCAGACCGACTGGACGGAATCCACCGGGCTTTCGACGACGCCGGGCTTCCCTACCCCTCGGACCTCATCCGGCTCAGCGCAGGAGATGCCGATTCCATCAGGCGCATCACGAGGGAGCTTCTGGGCGGACCGGACCCCGCCACGGCAATTATTGCCTCCGACGGCCTGATCGCCTTGAGCGTTGTGGAAGCCATCCAGGAATCGGGTCTGTCCATCCCGGACGACGTTTCATTCCTCATGTACGACGACTTTGCCTGGACACGACTGACCACTCCCCCGCTCACCGTGATTGCGCAGCCCGTCTACGACATGGGAATTGCGGCGGCTTCAGCACTGATCCGCCGGATCGAGGGCAGGAAATCCACGGGGCCCGCTCCGGAACTGGTGGCAACCCTGATTCACCGGGGATCCATCGGCGCGCCCAAGGATGCGGAGGCGCTCAGCCAGGCGGGCGGCTGAGGCCCTCTGCCGTTCCCGTCCGGTTAACCTCCGCGCCACGCCGCTTCCCTACTGTGATCCCGCTGGGGGGATCGGAATCAACAGAGGGAAGATGCCATGTGCACCGCAGAAGAAAACAAGACCACCCACAGCCGAAGTGTGGAACTGGCCGATGCTGAGCTGAAGACCATGGGGCTGAGCCGCCGACGCATTCTTCAGTCGGCCGGCATCCTGGCCGCCGGCACTGCAGCCTCGGCAGCGACGGCCAGCACCGCAATGGCAAACCCGGGCGGGAACGACCCCCAGCTGAAATGGCTCGTCGGAGACCACCACGTCCACACCCAGTACAGCCACGACGCAAAGTACATGATCAAGCAGCAACTCGATGCCGCCCAGGCCTACGGCGTTGACTGGCTGGCTCTGACGGAACACAGCAACTTCGGCCATGCCAACAACGGCGGGGCAGTCAACGCCAACAAAGAGATCCAAGCGCAGCGTGCAGCACGTCCCGGGCTGCTGATCTTCCAGGGACTTGAGTGGTACATCCCCGGCGCCGAGCATGCCACCGTGATGGTCGCCCCGGGCCCCAATGAAGTGAACCTCCTGCGGACCTTCGAACTTGTATGGGACGGAAAGCTGAACCAATGGGAGAAGCCAACCCCCGGAACTGCACAAGTTGAAACCTTCGAGAGAAAAGCTGTTGAGGCCATCGCCTGGTTGGCCGGCCAGCGCCGCTCCGGTTACGTCGACGACGTCGTAGCCCTGGCAAACCACCCCATGAGGCTGGGCATCGATTCCCCGCACGAACTGCGCGCATGGCGTGACGCCGCCCGCGAGGTGATGATCGGCATGGAAGGCGCACCCGGCGCACAAGGATCCGGAGTCAGCCAATTCTCCAGGGCGGGCGACCAACGCGGCGAGTACACCAACAACCCCACCCAGTACAGCTTCCCCGGCTACCCCGCGGACGCCTTCCGCCCCTATGGCGGCTTCGACTGGGCCACCGCCACCGTAGGCGGTGTGTGGGATTCCATGCTCGCCGAAGGTCTGCCCTTTTGGATCACGTCCAACTCGGACAACCACCTCACCATCAAGGACACCTGGAAGACCGGCCCCTACCCTGCCGAGGAGCCCTACCTCAGCCTGCCTAACGAATTCGACCGCTGGTCGGTCACAGGCAAGCGTCCCGATCCGTTCGATACCGGCGAAAAGCAGGGCGGCAGCGACTACTGGCCGGGACAGTTCAGCCGCCTCCACACCGGCGTCACCCAGCGCTCCTATACCGGCGTCCTGGAAGCGATGCGCAATGGTCGCATGTGGGTGGATCACGGCCACCTGCTCCATGGACTGGACGTCCGCGTGCGTGAAGTGCGCGGACACGGCGTCGGCAGCAGCAACGGACGCAACGGCGTCACCCTCGGTTCCCGCCTGCAGGTGAGGCGAGGTGCCGACGTCGAAATTTCCATCACCATCACGACGACGGACTACCGCAACTCCGCGGGCATCGTGCCAAAGCTCGCGCACGTAGACGTCATAGGTGGCTCCGTAACCGGCGCCGCGGCAGATCGCGACACTTTGAGGGCCCCTGGCACAACGGTATGGAAGCAGATCGATGTTTCCGGGCGAACGGGAACGTTCACCATCAAGCACGTCATCAAGGATGTACAGGGTTCCTGCTACTTCCGCCTCCGCGGCAGCGACGGAAACCGCCATGGCGCAGGCTATTACGGCGCGGCCGTGGACCCTGCCGGGCCTATCCGCCATGGAGACAACCTCGGCGACGCTGACCCATGGACGGATACCTGGTTCTATGCCAACCCGGTGTTCATCGACGTCGCCTAGCCATCACTCAGCGTAGCCATCACTCCGATGCGGTGTGGACTTCGCCTTCCTCGGGGTCATCGGCGGAGAGTACTTCGTTCCGGATGATGCCAAGTTCCTCGAGCTGGGCAGACATGCCGGCGCCGTCCGGGGCGTAGATCCAAGGAATGCCGGGAGTGGGTTGGCCGCCGGACTTTGACCGTCCACCGGCCAGCACCGCTTCACCCACGGAGAGCTGGCGGATGGCGATGGCCCTCACCTTGTCCGGATGACGCTGGGCGAATTCGGAATAGATGGCTTCATCGTGCTGTCCGTCATCGCCCACCAACAGCCACTTCATGGTGGGGAACTCCTCCGCCAGGCGCTCCAGCGAGGTCCGCTTGTGCTCCTGGCCGCTGCGGAACCAGCGGTCAGGAGTGGGACCCCAGTCGGTGAGGAGCTTGGGACCGGCGGGGTACAAGTTCCGGGACAGGAAGCGGGACAGGGTGGGGGCGACGTTCCACGCCCCGGTGGACAGGTACAGCACCGGGGCATTGGGTGCCGTCCTGGCGATCCGCTCATACAGCACAGCCATGCCCGGGGTGGGAGTCCTGGCATGCTCGTTGAGGACGAACGTGTTCCAGGCGGCGAGGAAGGGACGCGGCAGCGCGGTCACCATGACGGTGTCGTCAATATCGGACACGACGCCGAAATGGGCATCGTCCGCGACGATCTCCACGGGAGCCTCCACGGTTTCGGACTCCCCGGATTGCAGCGTGATGGTGTGCCAGCCGGCACCCAGTGCTACCGGAATACGAGCATCCACGACGCCCCCGCGGTCAGCCCTGACATCAAAGACGGTGCCCGCGATGGTCACGTTCACCCGGGCATGGGCCACGGGCGCACTGGTGAAGTTGCGCCAACCACGCATGCTTTCCTGCAGGGGTTTGGCGTGACCGGCAGCGTCCCGGGGATCACTGCGTACTACACGCGCCAATACCCGGACCCAGGAGGTGCTGCCGTACCCCGTGTAAGGGATCACGGTCTCAACCCGGCCACGCCGGATCGCAAGACGGGTCTGAAAACCAAGCCACGCGTCGTCGAGCCTCATGGCGAGGTGACGGCGACCTTTGCTCAGCGGCGTGCTTTCATTGTCAACGTCGTCGGAAGAGGGGCGCGGTTTCATGGGACGGGGAGACATGCGTCCAGTCTTCCATGGCTGCGGAGCAGATTCATTGCTAAACAGCAGTTGTTGGCGCCCGGCCTTCATCACCATGCTGCTTCCGTGCTTCAGCAGCCCGGAGTCGATCCAGCCTGTTCATCAGCGGCGCGGTGGTGGCTCCATGCACCACGATGGACAGTGCAACCACCAAACCGATCAAGGCCCACAGCTCACGTGCCTCGGCATCGAAGTTTCCATGGGTCAGCGCATATGCCACGTAATAGAGCGACCCTATGCCGCGAATTCCAAAGTAGGAGATGGCAAGTCTTTCGCGCGGTCCGGTCTTGCCGCCCATCAATCCGAGCCATCCAGCCAAAGGGCGGACCAGCAAGAGGAACGCGAACGCCACCAACAGCTCGGCCCAGCCGATTCCCTCCAACAATCCCCGGGCTATGGCTCCGCCAAGGAGCACCAGGATCACCACGGTCATGAGGCGTTCCAGCTGCTCCACGTAACTGTGCAGCACCTGGTGATAGGAATGATTGTGCTCAGCGGAGCGGATGGTCAGGGCGCAGAGGAACACCGCAACGAAGCCGTAGCCTTCCAGCATCTCCGCAACGCCGTAGGCCAGGAAGGTAGCTGCGAGCGCCACGAAGCCCTCGGAGTGTTCGGATAAGCGGAAACTCTTGCCCTTGGCGGCGAAGAAGATCAGGCTGAGGAGCTTTCCGGTTCCGAAACCGAGCAGCACTCCCACCCCAATGCGCCACAGGACATCCACCCCAAGCCACTCCCCCAGCCAGGCTTCCGGTGATGCCCCCACCACGCTGATGAGGATGGCCAGGTACACAAAGGGAAAAGCCAGGCCGTCATTCAAGCCTGCCTCGGAGGTCAGGGCAAAGCGGACCTCATCCTCGTCCGGGTCATCTTCGGTGTCGGCGGGCTTTCCCACCTGGACCTCGGAGGCCAGCACGGGGTCAGTAGGGGCAAGCGCTGCCGCGACGAGGATGGCAGCAGCCAGCCCCAGCCCCAACACCCACAACCCCAGGAGGGTCATCACCAGGATGCACAACGGCATGACGATTCCCAGGAGCCGCCAGGTGGTGGTCCAGCCGCGCCAACGGAAGGGCCTGTCCAGGGCCAATCCGGCACCCATGAGCGAGATGATGACGCACACTTCGGACAGGTGTGTGGTGAAATCCGCGTACTGCACAGGATCGGGGCTGGGCAGGTCCGGGAGCAGGGTGAACGCCAGCATGCCACTGCCCAGGAAGACCATGGGCATGGAGAGGGGCATGTTGCGCAGCAATTTCGGCAGGACCGCTGCGGCCAACACCGCAAAGCCGGCCGAAAGGAACAAGATGCTGGGGGCTTCGAACACGAATAGTCTTCTTCCTGCAGCGTTGGAACGCGTGTCAGAAGCCTAGTCGGCCGGCAGGGCTGCGTCGATCAGGACTTCGGCTGCTTGACGTGCCTGTCCGGCGGCATCGGACGTTCCTGCGATGGCAGCAGTGGTTTGGGCTCCTTCGGCGAGGATCGCCAGCTGCGGCGCCAGGTAGGCCGGTGCGCCTGCCTCGAGCGCCAGGCGTCCGACGTATTCCTGGAACGATTCCTTGTGCTTCCGCGCATACTCGGCAACTTCGGGGCTCACCGCACCCAGTTCAGCGAAGCTGTTGATGAACCCGCACCCGCGGAACGAATCCTGGCAGAACCATCCCGCAAGGTAGTCGAAGATGGCGAGGAGGCGATCCCGGGGTGTTCGGGCTTGTTGGACCGTTGCGTCGAGTCCTTCGGTCCAGGACTGGTGCCGGTGCTCCAGGACAGCCATGACGATGCTGCTCTTCGAGGGAAATTCCCCGTAGAGCTTCTTCAAGGAAACCCCGGCCGCAGAGCGGAGTTCATCCATGCCGACGGCCTGGATTCCCTTGGCGTTGTAGAGCTCGTCGGCGGTGACAACGATGCGTTCGCGAACCTCGGAAATATCCATGTACCTATTCTACTTGCATTGAGAACGAACGTTCTCTACTATGGAGAACACAGAGGGAGAACGACCGTTCTCCACTTCGAGAAAAGGGACACATCATGGGTTTCATCAAGGTTGGCACCGAGAACACCACGGACATCGAGCTCTACTACGAAGACCACGGAACGGGCCAGCCCGTAGTCCTGATCCACGGCTACCCACTGGATGGCGGCTCCTGGGAGAAGCAGTCGGCAGCCCTCCTCAACGCCGGCTACCGGGTCATCACCTATGATCGCCGCGGATTCGGCAAGTCCAGCAAGCCGACCACCGGCTATGACTACGACACCTTCGCGGCGGACCTGAACACCGTACTGGAAACCCTGGACCTGCAGAACGTGGTGCTGGTCGGATTCTCGATGGGCACCGGCGAAGTTGGACGCTACCTCGGCACCTACGGTGAAGCCCGTATTGCCAAGGCCGCATTCCTGGCATCCCTCGAACCCTTCCTCCTCCAGACGGACGACAACCCCACCGGCGTTCCGTCCACAGTCTTCGACGGCATCCGCAGCGCCGCCATCGAGGACCGCTACGCCTGGTTCACCAACTTCTACAACGACTTTTTCAACACCGATAACTTCCTGGGCAACCGCCTCAGCGAAGAAGCCCTGCAGAATGCCTGGAACGTCGCCGCCGGCTCGTCCTGGTACGCATCCTTCGCAGTGGTGGATTCCTGGCTCACGGACTTCCGCTCCGACATCGAGAAGGTCACCGTCCCGTCCCTGATCGTCCACGGCACCGATGACCGCATCCTGCCCATCGATGCCACCGGCCGCGAGTTCACCAAGCGCCTGCCCTCCGCCGAATACGTGGAGATCGAGGACGCCCCGCACGGCATGCTCTGGACGCACGGCGCCGAAATCAACGAGGTCCTGCTGCGCTTCCTGGCCAAGTAGCCACTCACCAGCAAAAACATTCACGACGGCGGCAGCTCGCCCCGGTTCCCCACGGAACCGGAGGCGAGCTGCCGTCGTCGTGCGTTGACGTAGCTCACATCTCGATCTATGATTTATGAATCGATTCAAGATGTAACCTTCCTCACGCTGAATGACCACTCTGTTCAGTCCTGGATGGGAAGAGTTCTTGTTCCTTGCCAACGACGCCAGAGGAGTACAGCGACGTGACAGTCACGCACCGGAGGGACCTCAGCACCTCCCCCGAACCAAACACCAGCCCTGCACCGACCACCGGGCAGAAGGATCCGAAGAAGGCCGCCATGAGCGGTTGGATCGGAAGTGCGCTGGAGTACTACGACTTCGCCCTGTACTCACTGGCAGCGACGCTGCTGTTTCCCACCATTTTCTTTCCCACCGAGAATGCCACGGTAGGCATCATTGCCTCGCTGGCCACCTACGCCGTGGGCTACGTTTCCCGCCCGCTCGGTGCCGTGATCCTTGGCGCCTACGGAGACCGGCACGGACGCAAGAAGGTGCTGGTCTTCGCGATGCTGCTCATGGGTTTCGCCACCTTTGCGGTCGGGCTCCTGCCCACTTACGGACAGGTGGGCCTCCTGGCCCCCGTCCTGCTGGTGATTCTCCGGCTGATCCAGGGATTTGCGGTGGCAGGTGAACTCGGTGGCGCCAGCGCGATGATCGTGGAGCACTCCCCGGATGCAAAGCGCGGGTTCTTCGCAAGCTTCAGCCTGCAGGGCACGCAGGTGGGCTCCATCCTCGCCACCGCCGTACTGATTCCACTCGCAGCACTCCTCCCGGAAGAGCAGTTTCACTCCTGGGGCTGGCGATTGCCGTTCCTGCTCAGCGCCGTAGTGATCATTGCCGGATACGTTATCCGCCGCCGCGTCGAAGAACCGCCCGCGTACTTGGCCCAGTCCGATGACGTAGCCGCCAAGCGCCGCTTCCCGCTGGTGGACCTCCTGCGCACCCACCCCTGGGTTCTGGTCCGCTGCATCATCATGACGTTCACCAACGTGATCGGCATGGCCACCCTCATTTTCGGCGTCTCCTTCGCCACCCAGAAGGGCTACGGGATCGGCTTCTCCAGCAGCGAGTTCCTCTGGGTTACCCTGGCTGCCAACGTGGCCGCAGTCCTGACCATCCCGCTGTTCGGCGCCCTGTCCGACAAGATCGGCCGGCGGACACTGATGGTGGCCGGTGGCATCGCCGGCGGCTTGCTGACCGTGGGGTATCTGTGGTCGATCGAACAGCGCAGCCTGCCCTTGGTGTTCGTCTGCGTCGTGATCGTCCAGGGCATCCTCTTCCAGATGTGGAACGCCACGTTCGCCACGTTCTTCCAGGAGCAATTCCCCATGCGGATGAGGGTGACCGGCTTCGCCGTCTCGCAGAACATCGGCCTGATGATTGCCTCGTTCTTCCCGAGCCTCTTCACGGCCATCGCTCCCCCGGGATCCGCAAACATTCCCATGGTCATCGGCCTGACAACACTGGGCATCTGCCTCGTCTCGGCCGTGGCAACACTGATGTCCTCGGATACCAAGGGCAAGACGCTCGAGGACCTCGAGGCGCGCTAGCCGCGGCAGCCCGCCGTCGAGCCCCGCCGTCGAGCCCTGCCGGAACAGTGGCCACGCCTATGGAACAGTGACCACGATCTTCCCGCGTGTATGCCCTTCCATGTTGAGCCGAAAGGCGTCGGCCGCATCGGCCAAGGGAAGTGCAGTGGCCACTTCCACCCGGATGTTGTGTTCGTCCACCAGGTCAGCGAGCTCCTGAAGTTCAGCACCCACGGGATTGACCCACATCCAGGTGCCGCCATGGGCCTCCACGTCGCTGTCGGCAATGGAGGCGTGCCGGCCATTGCCGGCCAGCACCGCCAGTGTTGCCTCGAGGTTGCCGCCCACGAAGTCGGCCACCACCTCCACCCCTTCCGGGCGCAACGCCTTCACCCGCTGGGCGAGCCCTTCGCCATAGGCAACGGGTTCGGCGCCCAAGGACCTGAGGAAGTCATGGTTCTTCTCCGACGCCGTCGCGATCACTTTCGCGCCACGCGCTGCGGCGATCTGGATGGCCAGGGAGCCCACTCCGCCGGATCCACCGTGGATCAGGATGCTCTCCCCTGACCGCACGCCCAAGCGGTTGAGGACCTGGAACGCCGTGAGACCGGCCAAAGGCAGCCCCGCCGACTCATTCCAGTCCAATGATGCCGGTTTGCGGGCCAGCAGCCGTTCCGGCAAGGCGATGTATTCGGCAAAACTGCCGCCGTGGACGTAGTCCTTCCGGCCGTAGGAAATCACTTCGTCGCCGGGTTTGAAGTGCGGAGCGTCAATACCAACCGCTTCCACAACACCGGCCACATCCCAGCCGGGGATCGCCGGAAATTGGAGATCCATGAATGAGTCCAAGTAGCCACCCATGATTTTCCAGTCCACCGGGTTCACCGAGGATGCCTTAACCCTGACCAGGACCATGCCCGGCCCCACTTTGGGCATGGGCCGCTCCGTCAGTTCCAGGACGTCGGGGCTTCCATATTCGCTGTAAGTCATTGCCTTCATATGAGCGCCAACTCCCATTTAGTGCAGCGTATTCCACGAAGGCACGACGACGACCTGCCGGCTAGTCGAAGAAGCCCACAATGTAGCCGATGAAGTACAGCAGGGAGAGCAGGACTCCGGCACCGATGGCAGCCAGCCAGAAGACCTGGGTTCCCTTCCTGGGTCCGCCCTCGTCATGGCCTTGGGGGCCGGCCGTTGACGATTCGCCGGGAGGGGTTTCCCCAGGGGGCACTCCCCCGCCTGGCTCCAAGCCGGTGATCTTGTCCTCATACGGGTCGGGGTTGCTTCCGGACATGTTCACTCCCTCGATCGCAGTGCTGTTGCTCCATGCCAGCGTATCGAATCACCGCGCCCAGACCTACAGCAACCTTACTAATCCGCCTCAGCGTTGCTCAGGATTGCTGGCGCGCCTCCCTGGCATCCCGCGTCGATGTGCGCAGCCGATACAAGGACGTGGTGGCTGTGAGGTAGAGATCCTGGCCGTCGGGCCCGCCGAAGCAGAGATTGGAGACCTTTTCAGGAAGCTCGACGGCGGCCAGCAGCGCGCCGTCGTGGTCGTAGACACGGACCGACGCTCCAGCCGAGGTCCACACCCGGCCCTCGGCGTCAACGCGGAAACCGTCCGAAGCGGCGTCGTCTTCGAGCTCAACAAAGGTCCTGCCCTCTCCGCATTCGCCGCCCTCAACCGGATAGACAGCAATGCGGAACGGCACTCCGTAGCCGCGTCCTGCAGTGTCCGAAACATAGAGAAGCGATTCATCCGGGGAGAACGCCAGGCCGTTGGGGTGCACTAGATCGGTGACCACCGCAGTCAGTTCCTGCGTTTCAGGATCGAAGCGGAACACGTAGCAACCGCCGTATTCCTGCTCACCTTCATGCCCTTCGACCGTCCCGGGGAGGATTCCGTAGGGCGGATCGGTGAACCAGACCGTTCCATCGCCGGCCACCACAACGTCGTTGGGCGAGTTAAGCCGATGCCCGCCGAACGCTTCAACGATCGGCGTCACCACGCCGTCGTGATCCCTCTCCACCCGCCGTCGGCCGTGGCTGCACTGCACCACGCTGCCGTCCCGGTGAAGTGTTCGCCCGTTGGTGTATTCAACGCCGGTGGCGTACTCGCGCGTTGAGCCGGTGGCTGGAGAGAACTCGAGGATCCTGTTGTTGGGGATGTCGCTCCAGCGAACGGTCTGCGACTCCGGAATCCACAGGGGGCCCTCGGCCCACACTGTTCCTTCAAACAACTTTTCCAGGGTGCCTGTGATCAGATTCTCCATGTTTTGAGACTAGTCGTTGGCAGGTTCCGAGCTGGGCTTCCTTGCCGCTTCCTTGGTGTTGAGCTTTCCATCGGAAGGCATCACCAGGACCGCCACCACCGTTAGTACTGCGCTGACAAGGACCGCCATGAAGACGGCAGTGGAGGCTGCAACCGTAGTGTCCGGATCGGGGCCGCCACCGGGTCCCTTGGCATAGATCGCGTTGGCGATGGCACCGAACACGGCCACGCCGATGGAGCTGCCGATGGAACGGGCAAAGAGGTTGGTACCGGTGACCACGCCGCGCTCATTCCATTCCACGCTGGTCTGGGCGGCAATGAGGCTGGGCGTTGCCACCAGGCCCAATCCCAGGCCC
Source organism: Arthrobacter sp. R3-55 (assembly GCF_054161505.1). Taxonomy (NCBI): domain Bacteria; kingdom Bacillati; phylum Actinomycetota; class Actinomycetes; order Micrococcales; family Micrococcaceae; genus Arthrobacter; species Arthrobacter sp. R3-55. The sequence continues at coordinate 4,141,554 of NZ_CP096423.1, forward strand.
ACAATGAAGCAGGCCACCGCCACCAGGAGAACACTGGGCGTTTGGGCAGTGAGGGCAAGAACTGCGCTGCCAATGACCGTGATCACGATGCCGATGGCAGCTGTTCTCTTGAACCCGATCCGGAGATAGAACCGGCCGGCCTGTGATGCACTGATGGGCCAGCCAATGGTCAAGGCCGCCAAGGCGAGTCCGGCCAAAAGGGGCGAGGTCTTGAGGGATCCTTCAAGGAACGTAGGGACATAGGAAGTCAGCCCCAGCATGACCGCACCAACGCCGAAGGAGATCAGGGCCGTCGTCGCCAGCAGCCTGCGGGAGACAACCCATGGCGGCAGGACCGGCTCCGCAGCTTTCCTTTCCACCAGGAGGAACGCGACGAACAGCAAGGCTCCGCCGGCAAAAACGGAGATGCTGATCGCGGAGTCCCAAGGCCACGCCTGACCACCCTGCAGGGCCCCGAGGATCAGCAGGCTCAAGGAAACCGTCAGCAGCCCTGCTCCCAAGTAGTCGATCCGATGCTTGGTCCGCTCCACGTTCTCGTGGAACGTACGGAGGAGCATCCAGCCGGCCAACAGGCACAGCGGAATGTTGATGAGGAAGATCCACCGCCAGATTCCCAATGCGGCGAAGACCCCTCCCAGAGTTGGCCCCACCACCGAAGACACGGCCCACACGCTGGCCAGATAGCCCTGCACTTTGGCACGCTCAGCCAGGGTGTAGATATCACCGGCAATGGTGATCGCCACAGGCTGGACCGCGCCGGCGCCGAGCCCTTGGAGCACCCGGAACGCGATCAGAGCCGGCATGCTCCACGCCAGCCCGCAGAGAATGGAACCGAGCAGGAACAGGCCAATCCCGCCCAGGATCATCGGCTTGCGCCCAACTACATCCGACAACTTGGCATAGACAGGCACGGAGACCGCTTGTGCCAACAAATACGCCGAAAACAGCCAAGGGAACGAGGCAAACCCGCCGATGTCCGCCACGATGGACGGCACGGCCGTGGCAACGATGGTGGCATCGATCGCCACGAGGCCTGTGGCGAGCATCAGCGCAATCAGGATCGGTCCGCGCCGGGAACGGAACCCGACTCCTTCTTCAGTCGCTGTGCTCATGCGCCCTCCCGTGTGATGTCCAGTTCCGTTGATGGAGCCGCTCGAATCCGTCAAGGAGCAGGTCCAGGGCAAACTCGAACTCGAATTGGTCGTCGCAGCCGTTCCCCACCACTGACTCGTCGTCATGCGCAGCGGACACCGCGATCCGAAAAAGGTTGGGGTAGTTCTCTGCCATCATCTGCGCCATGGCGGCCTGGACTTCCGGCGCCGCCTTCGGCTCCGGGTTCCCGCCCTGCCGCCCTGCGTCGTCGAAGACCTCTTGGGTAAAGCCCCACATCCTGCTTCCCATGGCATGCATCACGTGGTGCGTAAGGTCCTCGGAGAAACCACCGGCCAGGAACATTCCCACAAAGGTGTCCATGTACCCCAGGACGGCGGGGGTGGTGTTGGTACGGGTCTCGATCACAGGGCGGGCCCATGGATGACGAAGAAGTACGCGCCTGGCCGAAAGCACCCGGAGGCGGACCGCGGTTTTCCACGGAACATCGGGGGTGGGCGGGTCGATCTCCCCCACAAGGGCGTCCACCATGCCGTCGAGGAGCTCCTCCTTGTTGGCTACGTGCTTGTAAAGCGCCATCGGAACGACGCTGAGCTCCTGGGCAAGCCGGCGCATGCTCAGCGCATCAAGGCCCACCTCGTCGGCGAGAACGACGGCGGCCTGAAGCACCCGGTCCCGGTTCAGCGGTACGCGTCGTACTGCTTCAGCGTGCTGGGTCATGGGCGGGCCTCCGAGTAAACCGGGTTGTTCCACGATGGGGATTGACAGGTTTACAGCGTACACCTAGCCTGTTTTCCATAAAGGTGTACGCCGTACACCTCGTAGCCAAGGCAGAGCCATGACATCCAAAAACATCACCCCTCGCGCCAAGCGCCGCGCTGCGTGGGCGGTCCCCATGGGCTTGATCGCCCTCAGCCTCATCCCAGTGCTAGCCGGCGCGGCGCGGCTCACCGAGCTGACCGGCGGCTCTACCGTGACGCCCCAAAATGCCAGGTTCTTCAGCTCGCCCCTTCCGGTGGTCATCCACATCGTCACTGTCACGGTCTACAGCCTGCTGGGAGCCTTCCAGTTCGCCCCCAATCTTCGCCGCGGCAAGCGGTCCTGGCACCGAACAGCCGGCCGCATTCTGATTCCGGCAGGCTTGCTCGCCGGCCTGTCCGGCCTGTGGATGTCCGTGTTCTACGTCCTTCCGGAAACCGACGGCGAAGCTCTTCTGGTTCTTCGCGTGGTTTTTGGTTCCGCCATGGTTGCGGGCATCATCATGGGCATCCTTGCGATCCGCCGACGTGACTTCACTGCGCACGGAGCGTGGATGACGCGCGCCTACGCCATAGCAGTGGGCGCCGGAACACAGGCCTTGGTGCTGCTGCCGTGGACCCTGCTGGTGGGTCCCACGGACGAGGCCACCCGCGCAGTTCTCATGGGCGCATCCTGGGTGATCAACCTCGCGGTGGCCGAATATGCCATCCGTCGCCGCCATGCAGCGTCCGGCCGCACAACCCGCCCGGCCAGTCGCGTGCTCACCCCTGAGACCACGACGGCGGGCCACCGCTCGGTTCCATGAGGAACCAAGGTGACCCGCCGTCGTCGTAAATTCAGTAAAACCTAGTCGTTGATGAGGTCGTGAACAACGATTGTCTGGTCGCGGTCCGGGCCGACGCCGATGGCCGAGAAGCGCGTGCCGGACAGCTTTTCCAGGGCCAGCACATAGTTGCGCGCATTCTCCGGGAGGTCTTCCAGGGTGCGGGCTCCGGTGATGTCCTCGGTCCAACCGTCGAAGTACTCGAAGATGGGCACCGCGTGGTGGAACTCGGTCTGCGTCATGGGCATTTCGTCGTGGCGAACGCCGTCAACATCGTAGGCAACACAGACCGGGATCTGCTCGATGCCCGTCAGGACGTCCAGCTTGGTGACGAAGTAGTCCGTGAAGCCGTTGACGCGGGAAGCGTGGCGGGCCAGGACGGCGTCGTACCAACCGCAGCGGCGCGGACGGCCGGTGTTCACACCGAACTCACCGCCGGTCTTCTGGAGGTAGACACCCATGTCATCGAACAGTTCCGTGGGGAACGGGCCGGCACCGACTCGCGTGGTGTAGGCCTTGATGATGCCGATGGAGCGGGAAATGCGGGTGGGGCCGATGCCCGAGCCAACCGACGCGCCGCCGGCGGTCGGGTTGGAGGAGGTGACGAACGGGTAGGTGCCGTGGTCGACGTCCAGGAACGTGGCCTGGCCACCTTCCATGAGCACAACCTTGCCCTCGTCCAAAGCATTGTTGAGGACCAGTGTGCTGTCGATGACCAGCGGGCGCAGCCTCTCGGCGAAGGAGAGGAAATACTCCACAATTTCGTCGGCAATGATGTCCCGGCGGTTGTAGACCTTGACCAGGAGCTCGTTCTTCTGGCGCAACGAGCCCTCCACCTTCTGGCGGAGGATGGACTCGTCAAAGACGTCCTGGACCCGGATACCCAGGCGGGCCACCTTGTCCATGTACGCGGGGCCGATGCCGCGGCCCGTGGTGCCGATGGCGCGGCTGCCAAGGAAGCGCTCGGTCACCTTGTCCAGCACCTGGTGGTACGGAGCAACCAGGTGGGCGTTGGCCGAAACACGCAGGCGGGAAGTGTCCGCGCCACGGGCTTCAAGGCCGTCGATTTCCTGGAACAGGGCCTCAAGGTTCACCACACAGCCGTTGCCGATAATGGGAATGGCGTTGGGGCTCAGGATGCCCGCGGGAAGGAGCTTCAGCTCATACTTCTCACCGCCAACAACCACGGTGTGCCCGGCGTTGTTACCGCCGTTGGGCTTGACCACGTAGTCAACGCGGCCACCGAGCAGATCAGTTGCTTTGCCTTTGCCTTCGTCGCCCCACTGGGCTCCGACGATCACGATAGCGGGCATGGGATCCTCCCCCATTCTTTCGGGCCCGGACCCAGCCGGATGGCCAGGACGAGACGCCGTACATGAGAATGCCCCGAAGAAACCGTGCAGCCTGCCACCAGGGCCGGCATACGCAAGAGTTCGGGGCTCTTACCAGCCAAGTTTAGCCGATGACACCGCTTTCTCTGGTGTCAAGGCGTCGCGAAAGGCCTCCTGGTGAAGTTTTCCCCCAGGAAACCCCGGCGGGGCCGCCACAGGTTATGGATCAGGCGGCCAGATTCCTGCAGGAGCCGCCCAACCCGGCAACCAGCCCCGCGTTGGTTGCTACGGAGGCGGACTTGGAAGTCCAGCCACCGTCCTTGATCACAATGGCAATCTGCAGCTCCGTTCCAAGCCCCAGAAGCCCACCCAGGAGATTGACCGGAACATCGGTAACATAGCCTGCCGCCGGCGAACCCGTGGTGTTGGACGTCAGCGAAAATCCTGTCAGCGGCGCCAGTGCCGAACCCAATCCGCTGGTGGATACCTGCACTTCCGCGTTGGCTGAGGTGTACCCGGTTGGCGGTTTCCACAGAATACGAACGTAGGCCCCCAGTCCGAGGACGCCCGGGTTGTATGTGCACTGGCCGTTGAGCGCAGGAGCTGGAATGGTCACCGTCCCGAAGCTGCCGGACGCGAACTGTCCATGCTGCCACGCCGCCTCGGTGACGGCCGGCGGATTCATCACGGAAAGCACGACGGCGAGGGGCACCGCCAGCAACAGCCCCGCCATCCCCACCGATCTACGCCGCAACATTCTGTCCGCTCCTGCGTCGGCCGGCGCTCCTTGGCCACAGGACCCATGTCACCAGCGCCGATACTGCAACCGTGGTGGCGCCCAGGACCACTGGGTTGGCTGCAGCGGCCAGCGGGTGCGCGAGCCCCGGCGCGGACCAGAGCACCAGGCGGACTTTTTCCACCACATAAGGGGCGGGATCAGCTTCCGTGTTGGCGTCGCCTTTCATGGTGATCATTCGAGCGGCCCCCTCCGCAGGGTCCACGGTTTGGACCCTGTGCGTGATGGGCAGCTTTCCAGGCCTGTCCACGGTGACCACGTCCCCAACGGTGATCTCCTGTGCGGGGATTTCCCGGACCACGGCCAGTGATCCGGCCGGAATTGCCGGGGACATGGACCCCGTCTTGAACATGATCAACGTGATGTTGAACAAGAGCGCGCACACCACTGCCAGGATGCAGACGGCACCGCCCGCGGCAGCGACGTTGAGCACGGTTTCCCGCAGCCTGCCCTGGATTTGTCCGCGGCTCATGAGTTTGAGGTGGCCGTAAATTGCCAGGTCGCAGTAGCAGTTTGGCCTTGCAGGGCGTTGTTGGCACCGGCCGGAAGCGTGACCTCGAAGCAGAACTGGGTAGGCGCTCCGGGCAACGTTGCCGACGCAGCTGCCAAGGGATTGACGACGCCGGCCGCTTGCCCTTGCGTGAACGCCTTGGCGCCGTCGGTGCCCACCACAAATGGTGGGTTCCCGGTGAACGAGGCAGCGTCGCACGTTGCGGAACGAACCACCCGGTAGCGCAAGGCTGCGCCAAGATCTGCAGTTACCGTTCCGCTGCTGGTAACCGTTGGAACGCCGAGCACCACTTCGCCTGCCACCGAGTTTGCCGTGGTTCGGATGGCGAAGGGTGCGTAGACCACGCTGCCAGGGCTCATGGCAGTCGCGGTAAAAACCAGCGCTGCACCGGGCGAGGCGTTGTTGGGGCTCCAGGCCCCTGACGCGCTGTACGGCTTGGTGACGTTGGATTCCGTGGCGAACACACTCGCGCCGAAGGAACCGGTGGCGAAGTCGCTGTCAGTCCACGAGGCCAGGGTCACGGAGCTCCCGAGCCCCAGCACCAGTGCCCCTGCAAGGAGTGCGCGGATGCGGAGCAGGGCCGCACCGCGCTTGGTTTCGGCTTGTCGTCGGCCCATGGCTTACTGCGATTGTGCGGCGAATTCCCAAGTGGTGGTCCCGGATTGGGATTGGACGAGGTCATCGTCTGCGGTGATCCGGAAGCAGAGGTTCACGGCGTCGCCGTTGGCTGTGCCTGTCCCCTGCGCGAGGTCGAAGGTGACGCTGCCCGGCGTCGTGCCCAACGCCTGTCCTGCGGCCACCAGCGTTTCCGTCACTGGTTCAGTGCACCCGAAACCAGCGGACTGCGTCAACGAGTACGTCAGGCCTGTGAGGGCTCCGGTGGAAGCTTCGGTAGTTACGGTGACGGTGGCATCGTTGGTTGTTGTGTCGTCCAACCTGACGGCGAACGGCGCAGTGACCACATCGCCGGGTGCCAGGTTGCCCGGTGTGGCGGTGAAGCCCAGCGTTGCCGGGGCGGTGACCGGGTTCTCTCCGAACGTCGTCCCGTCCGTACTGCCCTCAAGGTTGAAGGCACCGGCGGTGAACGTTCCTTGGGAAAATTCGGAATCGTTCCAAGCGGCCAAGGTAATGGCTGCGCCCACCCCCAGCACCAGGCCGCCGGCAAGGATGGCGCGGATCTTAGGTGACTTTCCAGGCTTGGTATCGCGATGATCCGTCTCTGGCGATGCTGTTGATGCAACCACTATTACCCCCACATTAGTTGTGATGCTGACGATCAGGAGATCGGAGCCCGGAGGTGGAGGTCCCCAGCTGGTTCCCCCCAAAACCGATGGTTCCAACCCATCATCCCCGCGAAGGTATGTCAACGTTTTGACCTGCAGAAATAGCTACAAGACTCTACTTACCCGCCACGAACTTCAGCGCCGCTTCGGCAAAGGCCGGCCACTCTTCATGCGCATCAAACGGCAACTCCACCCAGTCCTTGTAGGGCCTGTTCAAACCTGATGGATCAAAGGGCACGGCTCCGGGCAGCGCGAGTGCGCGGGCGTGCTCCGCGGTGTCCCGGCCTAATTTGAAGACGACCTTGTCGCCGTTCAAACAGGCAAGCGCCTTCTTGTTCAGCATGAGTGAGGTGGCACCAAACATCTGCCCCATCACCACGTCGGCGGGCGCCAGGTCCTCCCCCAGCTCCTCAAAAGCGGAAACGGCGACAGCGGACGAATCCTGTTTCTCCATAGGGCGCATCATGCACCACACCGCGTGGCGTCGTCGAGAGTATGCGCGGAGGGCTGGATGCCGCCGTCGAGACGCTGGACACGTTTCGGGGCAACACGCCGCGTCGCATTTAAAGGGCGCGCCGGAGCAGGACCCGTTAACCCCCATAGTCCGGTAAGGTTAGTTAGCCCCCAACAGCACCCTTTGAGGTTCGGCTGCGGCATGCCCGCGGCCCCTTGGAACGGTGCGCTGTAACACCTAGGAGACCTAACCCCTGATGCAAGAACTGGCGACTGAATCACCCGAAGAAATCCTCTGGAACCGCCGCTACGAACCGCACATCGCCGAGGTCAACGAGCTGTGCGACTCCATCAAGGAGCAGAAGCCGGGCAGCGAGGTCCTCTACATCGACCCCGCCCACAGCATGGATGACTGCCGCATCGTCAGCCTTTTCTCCAACCAGCGCACCACCACCGGCGAAGGTTTCATCACCCCGGGCGACGAAGAAGCCGCCACCCGCATGCTCGGCATGCAGTGGCAGCTGGGCCTCCGTCCCGAGCTCATGATGCCGTGGAACGCGTACCCGTGGATTGAACCCGCCGAGGAACCTGGCAAGCTGACGCCGGCCAACATCACCGAAGGCCTCAAGCCGCTTCTGCGCCTCCTGCAGCTCCTGCCGCGCACCTCTGCCCTGGTGGCACACGGCAACGAGGCACACCGCCTGGCCGATCAGCTCATGAAGGCTGCACCGGCCAGCATTGCCCGCCGCGGCTTCAAGACCTTCAAGGTCCGCTCGCTCGGTGGCCGTTCCTTCGCCGGCACCCCGGCACGCCAGCAGGAATACCTGGATGCCATCCACGGCGCCTACGCCGAAGCCATGGCACGCACGGGTATTCCCCGCAAGGCGTAGTTCCTTTCGTTGCGTGGCCCGCTTTGCGCCCCAAACCTCCGGGTAAGCGCGTAGACCGGGCCTCACAACGCCGGCACCTTTCGTTGCGTGGCCCGCTTTGCGCCCCAAACCTCCGGGTAAGCGCGTAGACCGGGCCTCACAACACACGTACCCTTCGTTGCGTGGCCCGCTTTGCGCCCCAAACCTCCGGGTAAGCGCGTAGACCGGGCCTCACAACGCAACGCACCCTTCGTTGCGTGGCCCGCTTTGCGCCCCAAACCTCCGGGTAGGCGCGTAGATCAGGCCTCACAACGCACGACGACGGCGGCCCTCACCTTTCCGGTGAGGGCCGCCGTCGTCGTTGGGGTGCTGTTGTTGGGGCTTACTGAGGTGGCGGCGTTAGCCGACCAGCATGCTGCGGAGGTCCTTCAGGATCAGCTGTGCGCCTGTCGGGCCGAGGCCCAGGAACCAGACGTCATCGCTGATGGCCTTTGCCTTGCCGGCCTTGACTGCGCCGAGCTTGGGCCACACTGCGCCTTCAACCACGGACGTCTCGCCCGTTGCCGAGGGGTCGCCGTAGCTGCTGTAGAAGATCCAGTCGGCGTCGGCCTGCTCGATGTTCTCGGCCGAAATCTCGGCAGCGAGTTCATCGATATTCTGGTTCTCCGGACGGGCAAGACCGGCGTCCTTCAAGATGACGCCGATCAGCGACTTGTTTGCGTACAGCCGGATCTTGCCCGGGAGGAAGCGGACCAGTGAGATCTTGGGATCGCCCTTGACCTCTGCCTTGAGGGCATCGGCTTCGGTCTGGTAGTCGTTGAGCGCCTTTACGGCTTTGTCTTCCTCGCCCAAGGACTTGCCCACCAGGAGGAAGTTCTCCTTCCACGGGAAGCCGGGACGGATGCTGAACACCGTGGGGGCAATGGTGGACAGTTGCTTGTAAAGCTTGTCGGCCCGGAGCTGGCTGCCCAGGATGAGGTCCGGCTTCAGCGCAGCAATTGCTTCGAGGTTGAGATCCTGGATGGTCCCCACCGAGGCCACGTCCTTGACCTTGTCCGCCAGGTACGTGGGGACAGGGTTGGCTCCTTCGGTAGTGGCCATGCCCACCGGCGTGATGCCAAGGGTCACCACATCGTCCAACTCGCCGGTGTCCAGGACCACCACGCGGGTGGGCTTCTTCTCCAGGGTGGTTTCGCCATTGGCATGCTTCAGGGTGCGCGGGAAAACGCCCGGGGCAGCGTCCGTGCCCAGCTTGGCCGTTTCCTGGTCCGCGGTGGTGAACTTGGAACCGCCCGTAGCAACATCAGCGTTGCCGGCGCTTGAGCCGGAGCCGCCACCGGCACCGCAGCCCGCGAGGAGACCCGCCACTACGGCGGCACAGGCCACCTTCATGGCAAGTTTGCGTACGCGGGAAGCCTTACGCGGCTGCACTTCAAAATCGTCATTTTTCACTGGGTAAGGCTAACCTAATTAAGGCACACATTCGTGACGTTGTGATGACGGTCACGGACAATGGGCCGTCTTATTACTGCCCCTCTTCGAAATGGTCCCTGCTGTGTCCCCATCGACGGCGTCATGTCCCAAGTAGCCGCCCCTGCCCGCCCGGCTGTCAGCGCGGCCGTCGGATCCGGCGTCGTCAACAAGTCCCGGTGGCGGGTCCTCTTCCTGGTCCTTGCGGCGGCAGTCCTTCTCGGCGCAGTGATTCTGAGCCTCGGCGTGGGAGCCAAATTCATCCCGGCCTCAACGGTGCTGGAAGCATTCACCAATCCGCAGGACACTGCGGATCACGCGATCATCCTGCAAAACCGGCTGCCGCGCACCCTGATGGGCATCGCCGTCGGAGTTTCGCTGGGCGTGGCCGGTGCGCTCATCCAGGCGATCACGCGCAATCCCTTGGCTGATCCGGGGATTCTGGGCGTCAACGCCGGTGCCTCGTTTGCCATTGTGGTGGCGATCGGAGTTTTCGGGATCGGCTCCCTCAGCGGTTACATCTGGTTCGCCTTTGCCGGGGCCATCCTGACCACCGCAGCGGTCTACCTGATCGGCACCTCCGGCCGGAACGTGGTGAATCCCATCCGGCTGACACTCGCCGGTGTTGCGTTGGGCGCTGTCCTCACGGGAATTGGCTCAGGGCTGACGCTCCTGAACCCTAAGGCTTTTGACCACTTGCGCTCCTGGAGCATCGGCTCGTTGGACACCCGAAGCATGGACGCAGTCATGACTGTGGCGCCGTTCATGGGCCTGGGACTGGTGATCGCCCTGTTCTGCGTGAGCGGGCTCAACGCCATGGCGCTGGGTGACGACCTTGCTACCTCCCTCGGCGCCAACGTCAACCGCACCCGCATCCTGGGGGTCGTGGCCATCACCCTCCTCAGCGGAGCAGCAACAGCCGGTGCAGGTGCCATCGGTTTCGTGGGCCTCATGATTCCGCACGTAGCCCGCTGGATCGTCGGCCCGGACCAGCGGTGGATTTTGGCCACCACCGTGGTGCTCTCCCCCATCCTGCTGGTGGTCTCGGACGTTGTGGGCCGGATCGCCGCTCCCGGAGAACTCCAAGTGGGCGTGGTGACAGCCTTCATTGGCGCTCCGGTGCTGATCGCCCTGGCACGGCGCCGGAAAGTGAGCGGGCTATGACGGACCTGAACCCCAGGACACGCCTTGATTTTGGCCGACCCACGGTACTGCTCCGAAACCGTTGGCTGAGCCTCCGTTTCGACATCCGCAGCATCCTGGTGTGCATCCCGTTGATCCTTGCCGCGCTAGCCGTGGCCGTGGCCAGCCTGGCAACCGGCGATTACGACGTTCCTGTGCAGCAGGTACTCCAGGCCTTCGCCGGCGACGCGCCGGGTCTTGCCCAAACCATCGTCATGGAGTGGCGGCTCCCGCGCGTCCTTGCAGCGCTGGTGTTCGGTGCGGCCTTGGGGATGAGCGGCGGAATCTTCCAATCCATGACCCGCAATCCGCTGGGCAGCCCGGACATCATCGGCTTCAACACCGGCGCCTACACGGGTGCCTTGATCGTGATGCTGACCATCGGCGGCGGATATTTAGGCATCGCTGCAGGGGCCTTGGTTGGCGGAATCCTCACCGCGTTGGCCGTCTACTTGCTCGCCTACCGCCGCGGCTCCCAAGGTTTCCGGCTCATTATTGTGGGCATCGGTATCAGCGCCATGCTGGCCGCCTTCAACCACTGGCTGATACTGCAGGCCGAGCTGGAGGCCGCCCTGGCAGCAGCTGTCTGGGGAGCCGGGTCCCTCAACGGCATCACCTGGGAGCAGGCGGCGCCCGCCGTCGTCGTGGTTGTTGTAGTTGCCTTGGGCACGCTGGTAGTCGGGCGCCGCATGCAGTTGCTGGAAATGGGCGACGACGCCGCACGCGCGTTGGGCGTCCGGGCGGAACCCACCCGTTTGCTGCTGCTCATCCTGGGTGTCGCACTGACGGCAGCGGTCACCGCCGTGGCCGGGCCCATCGCCTTCGTTGCCCTCGCGGCACCCCAGCTTGCCCGTCGCCTGACTCGAAGCGCCGGCATCACGCTGGTTCCCTCGGCTGTGATGGGCGCCTTCCTCCTGGTGGCCAGTGACCTCGCCGCCCAGCGCCTGTTCGCCCCGATCCAGCTGCCCGTGGGCGTTGTGACGGTGTGCATCGGCGGTATCTACCTCGTCTGGCTGCTGGCCAGGGAAGCAAGGAAATCATGAGCCTCACTACTGCCGCGCCACAGCTCCACGCCGAAGCACTCACCATCGGCTACGAGCAACGCGTCATTTCCGAGAACCTCAACGTGCGGATCCCCGAAGGGCAGTTCACGGTGATTGTCGGGCCCAATGCGTGCGGCAAATCAACACTGCTGCGCGCCCTCGCCCGGCTCATCAAGCCCCGCAGCGGTCAGGTGCTGCTGGACGGCAAGTCCGTGACCACCTTGCCGGCCAAAGAGCTTGCCCGGCGCCTCGGGCTGTTGCCGCAGTCGTCCATAGCCCCCGACGGCATCACCGCTGCGGACCTCGTGGCCCGCGGGCGGTACCCGCACCAGAAGCTGTTGCGGCAGTGGTCCGAGGCTGACGAGATCGCCGTCGTGGAAGCCATGGAGGCCACCGGCGTCGCATCCTTGTCCGGCCGTTTGGTGGACGAACTCTCCGGCGGGCAGCGGCAGCGAGTGTGGGTGGCCATGGTCCTCGCCCAGCAAACACCGCTGATGCTCCTGGACGAACCCACCACGTTCCTTGACATAGCCCACCAGATTGAACTGTTGGAACTCTTCCGCGAGCTCAACCTGGACAAGGGCCACACCCTGGTTGCCGTGCTCCACGACCTCAACCATGCCAGCCGCTACGCGGACCACATCATCGCCATGAAGGACGGCGTGGTGGTGGCCGAGGGCGCTCCCGCTTCCGTGATCACCGAGTCCTTGGTGGAGGAAGTGTTCGGCATGGCCTGCCGGATTATTGACGACCCCGTGACGCACACGCCGCTGGTGGTTCCGCTGGGGCGGCCGCGGCACTCCGCTGTCACGGACTGAGCGCTGTTCAACAAACGCGCTTAACGACGACGGCGACCCTAGCCTTTCGGTGAGGATCGCCGTCGTCGTGTGCTTTGTTGAGTCCGCTTTAGCGGGCTTCGAGCGCTGCCTTGGCCTTGGGGTCCGAGTCGTTCAGGAACTTCTCGATCCGCTCCGGCTCTTCAGCCTCGCCGATAGCCGACGCTGCCCGGCCCAAAGCGTAGAGAGCACGCAGGAAGCCCTGGTTGGGCTCGTGCTCCCACGGGATGGGTCCCACTCCGCGCCAACCGTTGCGGCGCAGGGAGTCCAGTCCGCGGTGGTAGCCGACGCGGGCGTAGGCGTAGGACTCGATGGTCCGGCCTTCGGCCCAGGCTTCCTCAGCGAGGATGGCCCACAGCAGGGACGACGTAGGGTTTTTGGCCACCAGGTCCAGCGCTTCGTTGCCGAGCGCCAGGTGCTGGTAGATCTCGGTTTCAGCGGGCAGGAGCGTGGGCTCCGGCCCCATCAGGTTCTTGCGGAATTCGTCAGACATTAGAAGGTCTTGCCCACCGAACCGAGCTGCTGTGCGGCTTCGACGATGCGCGCGGCCATGCCGGCTTCGGCCGAAGCACCCCAGACGCGGGGGTCGTAGGTCTTCTTGTTGCCCATTTCGCCGTCGACCTTCAGGACGCCGTCGTAGTTGGAGAACATGTGGCCGGCAACCGGGCGGGTGAAGGCGTACTGGGTGTCGGTGTCGATGTTCATCTTGATGACACCGTAGGAAACGGCGTCAGCGATTTCCTGCTCGGTGGAGCCTGAACCGCCGTGGAACACGAGGTCGAACGGGTTTTCCTTGCCGATCTTGGCGCCAACCTCGGACTGGATCTGCTTGAGCAGTTCCGGGCGGAGCTTGACGTTGCCCGGCTTGTAGACGCCGTGCACGTTGCCGAAGGTCAGCGCGGTGAGGTAGCGGCCGTGTTCGCCGGCGCCGAGTGCCTCGATCGTGGCGAGGGCGTCCTCGGTGGTGGTGTAGAGCTTCTCGTTGATTTCGTTCTCTACGCCGTCTTCTTCGCCACCAACGGTGCCGATTTCAACTTCGAGGATGATCTTCGCAGCAGCTGCACGTTCCAGCAGCTCGCGGCCGATGCGCAGGTTCTCGGGAAGGGTCTCGTGCGAGCCGTCCCACATGTGCGAGTTGAAGATGGGGTCGTTGCCGGCCTTGACGGCTTCCTCGGAAGCGGCGAGCAGCGGCAGGACGAAGTCCGCCAGCTTGTCCTGCGGGCAGTGGTCCGTGTGGAGGGCGATGTTGACGTTGTAGTTCTTGGCAACTTCGCGGGCGAACGCTGCGAAGCCGAGGGAACCGGCAACCATGTCCTTGATCGAAGCGCCGGACCAGTAGGCTGCGCCACCGGTGGAAACCTGGATGATGCCATCGGATTCGGCCTCGGCGAAACCGCGGATCGCAGCGTTCAGAGTCTGCGACGACGTCACGTTGACCGCGGGGAAAGCGAATCCGCCAGCCTTTGCGCGGTCAATCATCTCGGAGTAAATCTCTGGGGTTGCAATGGGCATGGTGACTCCTATGCTGAATTCGTCTGTGGGTGGGTAACCCTGGAGTAGACCGCTTACGGCTAGCACCCATCCTAGCGATATCCGCCGGGACGCCGTGTTTCGGGTCACTGGGGGCTCTTAACACTTCCGCCGAGTTGGCACTCCGCCAGCTACCCTGATTCATCGAGACGGTGGATATACTGCCGGAATGGAGATCCCCCCGAGCGCAAACCATCAGCCCCGCCCAACGCCACCCCTGCCGCACCAGGGCGGTACTTTCCCGGAAGCGCACCCCGGGCGGAAGCGGAAGATGATTATTGCCATTGCAGCGGGCGCGGCGGTCTTCCTCACGGCAGCCATCGTTGCTCTGGTTCTCCTGGTTTTACCGCTGTTCTCACCGGACCGGGGCATGAGCGGCACAGCAAAAACATACTTCCAGGCCCTGATCGATGGTGACAGTGAGAAAGCCCTCAGCGTATCGGACCCCGGCGTCCCGGAGAATGAACGGGCTCTCCTCCAAAACAACGTGTATAAAAATGCAAAGCAGCACATTGACGGTTACCGGATCCTGGAGGCAAGGTCGGAGTTCGTCACTGCCGAAGTCACCCAGAACGGCCGCAAGCAGGAAATCATTCTGAGGATGACCAAGTCACGTGAAGGCGAGTGGAAGGTTGGGCCCAAAAACTTCCAGAAAATCCGGATCAGTTCCAGCCGTCCCGTGGGGTCGTTCACCGTGAACGGCGTGGTTGTTGCCGCTCCTGACTCCGGAACCGCTGCCAGTGATTCCCTGCTGATGCCGGCCTTCCCCGGCGAGTACACCCTCGGCATTTCCGGAGACAAGTACACAACGGCAGAAGAGCAGAAGGCCTTGATCAGCATTGACCGGGCGATTTCCAAGAACCCCGAAAGATTGAAAGTGTTACCCACCCAGCTGCTCCTGGACGAGACCCGGACACTTCTTGAGAACAAACGGACTGAATGCACTGCCTCCGCTCCGGCTAGTACCGCCGAAGCGACGCGTCGTGGCTGTTCCGGGTTTGCGATCTCCGAATACCGACCTACCCGCAACGTGAAATGGACCATCGAGAAGGAGCCCACCTTCACTCTCCTTCGCGGCGAGGACAGTTGGATCATTCAGTCGGCGCAATCGGGCGCGGCTTCGGTGAGCTACGAAGTGAACAGCGGCCGTGACGACGCCCCGCAATGGGAGCCGAAGGTTGAGATTGTAATACCCAGAGCCTCAGGAGAGATCCACATCGTCGACGGAAAAGCGACTCTCAAAGACCAATAGAACGGCAGCTGCCCGGGGTGATACTGACAGCTCGTCTAGCTCACGGGCTGTTGGAACACGTGGCGGCGGACCCAGGCGTGCATGGCGATGGCGGCCGCGGAAGCAGCATTCATGGACCGGGTGGAGCCGAACTGCTCGATGGAAAGCGTGGCGACGGCGGCATCGTGCACCTCGGGTGTCAGGCCAGGCCCTTCCTGCCCGAACACCAGCACGCAGTTCTTCGGGAGGTCGTACGTCTCCAACGGCACGGAATCGGGGAAGATATCGATGCCGATCACGGCAAGCCCCTCCCCCTCGGCCCACTGCACGAAGTCCTCGACCGTGGGGTGGTGGCGGACGTGCTGGTAGCGGTCGGTGACCATGGCCCCGCGACGGTTCCACCGGCGTCGACCAATGATGTGGACCTCCTTGGCGAGGAACGCGTTGGCGGTCCGGACCACCGTGCCGATGTTGAGGTCGTGCTGCCAGTTTTCAATGGCGATGTGGAAATCGTGCCGTTTGGAATCAAGGTCCGCAACGATCGCCTCATGCTTCCAGTACCTGTACTGGTCCACCACGTTGCGGCGGTCACCGTCCCTCAACAGGTCAGGGTCCCAGTGGTCACCAACGGGCCACTCACCTTCCCAGGGCCCGACGCCGACCTCGGGTTTCGCTTCCGCCTCGCCGTCCCCTGTGGTGTCGGCAGAGGACAGGGCAGGGGTGGGCAGGGCTGTAGTGGGGGGAAGGTCAGTCACCCCTCAACTTTAGCCCTGCCGCAGGAACCCTCCTGGACTAGCCCATCTTCCACTTGTTGATGCGGTACGAGTTAGCCAACTGCTCAAAGAGCCCCGGGTGCGCGTCCCAGTATTCCTTGTGGCCGCTGACGCCGAGCATCTGCGGTGTTCCCCAGGGAGTTACGGAGAACAGGTTGACGGCCTGGATCGCTTCGCCACGGGCGTTGGTGCAGGTGAAACCGATGACCACGGCGGCGCCACGGCGGAACTCACGGATTTCCGGCATTGAGGTCTTGAAGTCCGAAGCGCACTTGTGGCCCACCAGGTTCTGCGGCAGCTCGGTGGCCGACATGCCCTTGTAGCGGGCTTCGATGTCCTGGATGGCCTTCTTGATCTCGGCCGGATCCTTGCCGAACTTGCCTTCCTCGGACTCCGCGAAGAAGGCATAGGCGAGCGCGATGCCATCGCCGTCGGTCTCCACCGTGCCCTGGGCCTTCTTCTGGATCTCTTCACCCGTGGTGGGGTCCTTGGTAATGCCGAACGACTCGTCGTGGGTCCACTCGGCCAGGTACTGGAAGGACGACTCGCCCGTAACCCACTTGTTGAAGAGGGGATCGCCATCGGCAGGAACGTTGGCGGGACCGGCGAGTTGTTCCCACACTGCCGGCAACCGGATGGCCCCTGCAGGCATCCCGGAGGGCGCCGAAGAATCACCCGAAGGCTCGGCGGACGGTTCAGCGGACGGCTCGGCCGCCGCCTCCGACGCTTCGTCCGAGGACGTCACAGACGGCGCGGGAGACTCCACTGCGGTGGGCTTGGTCATGGCGGGGATCAACCACGTGAAAGCCACCACCAGGGCAATAATCACGACGACGGCGACACCACCCAGGATGAGGAACAAGGACTTCTTGTTGTGGTCGCCCGGGTTCTGGCCGGGTCCGCCGGGCTGACCCGGGTAGCCAGGCTGGCCGGGTCCGCCGGGCTGGCCCGGGTAGCCGGCTCCGGGCGGAGGGAAGCCCGGCTGGTCCTGCTGCGGCTGGGGGTAGCGGTGCACGGTTTCGGCGTATTCGCCGTCGGGGTTGCCCTGCTGGTTCGCTTGCTGCTGCGTGGGGTAAGCCTGAGTCGGCGGCTGCTGGGTGGGGTAAGCCTGCGTCGGCGGCTGCTGGGTGGGGAAGGCCTCGGTCTGGCCGCCATTGGGCTGGTATTGACCCTGCCCGTACTGGCCTTGGCCGGTGCCGTAGCGGGGTTGCGGTACGCCGTCGGGGTTGAAGGGAGGCTGAGGCGCTCCGTTGTTATTGCTCATGACAGGCCCTTTCGAATGCAGTGGGTCACCGGGATGTTTCTGGGACACCCGATGGATAAACCGGAAGAGGGGACCTGCTGAAGCGTAGGCGCCGCATAAAAACCACTGTGTCGATCCCCCGACCCACGGCGGTGGCACGCCTGCGCCGCCACAAGCGTAGTCGAGCCTGAGCCGCCGGGGGCAAGTCACAGCGGTTTTCCACATGGGCAGAACTACCCACATAAGCAGGATCCCGGGATGTCCGGACCGCGGATTGATGGAAGACTGGTGGAAGTGCATGAACAATCCCAGCCGGAGGCAAATATGGCAGAAGAAACCACGTCCACATCGGTTTATCGGAACGGCCACGAAATCGAGTGCTGGCTCACGGACATGGACGGCGTCCTGGTCCATGAGAACCAGGCGATCCCCGGCGCGGCTGAACTCATTCAGCGCTGGGTGGATACGTCCAAGCGGTTCCTGGTCCTGACCAACAACTCCATCTTCACTCCCCGCGACCTCGCAGCCCGCCTCCGTGCGTCAGGACTGGAGGTTCCGGAAGAGAATATCTGGACGTCCGCGCTCGCCACGGCCCAGTTCCTCAAGGACCAAGTGCAGTCCTCGGATTCGGGCAACCGCGCCTACACCATCGGCGAAGCCGGGCTCACAACGGCCTTGCACGAGGCCGGCTTCATCCTCACCGATACTGATCCCGATTTCGTGGTGCTGGGCGAGACCCGCACCTACTCCTTCGAGGCGATCACCATGGCCGTCCGCCACATCCTGGCCGGTGCCCGGTTCATCGCGACCAACCCCGATGCCACAGGTCCTTCCAAGGACGGCCCCATGCCCGCCACCGGAGCCATAGCGGCCATGATCACCAAGGCCACGGGCCGCGAGCCGTACATTGTGGGCAAGCCGAACCCCATGATGTTCCGTTCCGCCATGAACCAGATCGACGCTCATTCGGAGACCACTGCCATGATCGGCGACCGTATGGACACGGACATCGTGGCGGGCATGGAAGCGGGCCTGCACACGGTCCTGGTGCTCAGCGGCATCACGCAGCGTGAAGAAATCGTCTCCTTCCCGTTCCGGCCTAACCAGATTCTGAACTCGGTGGCCGATCTCAAGAGCCAAATCTAAAAGGACCAACCATGGCTGTGTTCAATCTGCGTCCTCTGGCCGGTGGCCGGATTCTCAGGGGGAGCCAGCCGTTCGGTTTGGATGCCGTTGCGACCTCGGATTTCCTCGCGGAGCACGGCATCCAAACCATCATGGATCTTCGCAGTGACCTGGAGCGCTCCTTGGTGCCCTGGCTGGTTCAGGGCGACAAAAACGACGACGACGGGCACGCCGCCGTCGAACTCATCCACAATCCGCTGGACCCGAATGCAATCGCCGGTGCCCTCCAAGCGGTGGAGACGCCCCAGGATCTGGGAGAGCTGTACCTCGGGTGGATCCGGTTGCGGCCGGAGTGGGTTGCTGATGCGCTCCGTCCCGCTGCCCACGGCAAGCGCACGCTGGTTCATTGCTCCCTGGGCAAGGACCGCACAGGAGTGGTATCCGCGCTCGCCCTCCTGGCAGCGGGCGGGACCGATGACCAAGTGGTGGAGGATTACACAGCCACCACCCTCAGCCTTCCCACCATGTTGGAGGTGATGGCAGAAACGTGGCGCTTGCATGTCCCCTCCACTCCTGCGGCCTATTTCAGCCCGGAACTGATGGTCCTGCAGAGCCCTGAAGCTGCCATGCGGCACTTCCTGGCAGCTTTCGCCAAGGAGTTCGGTGACGCGCGGGGCTTCCTGCGCGAGGCGGGCCTCACCGCCGTCGAGGTTCAATCGCTGCGCTGACCCTCACACCGCGGCAACCCAGGTCCGCACCTATGCCGGGCGGATGATTTTTCCGTTGGGTTCTTGGTACGACGGTTCTTCGGGCTCGGGTGGGAGCGGCTGGAGCTCATTTTGGATGCGTTCCAGCAAGGGCCGGTACACGCTGCCGTTCCACTGGGGGCTCGCATGCGCAGGCCGGGCACCTTCGGTGCTGAGCGTCGGCAGGACCATGTTGGCTCCGAACACCTTGCTCCAGCCGGCACGCGCGGACTCGTAATCCACGGTGCCGTCCTTGGCGTTGCCCATGAAGGCCATCTTGGCACCCCCGATTTTTCCGGCCAGGCGGAGCCCGTCAAAGTGGTAGATGTAGGCCGACTCCGTCTGGATGAGCACGCTTGAAGGGGCGATCGGAGAAAGCTGCTCCAGGCTTTGGTCAAGGATTTGCCGCCACGTGCGCTCGTCCTTGTGCGCCACGCGCTCCCCCAGCTCATAGCCACCGCGCAGGACGGACGGGATGCGGAAGCCATTCTCGTAGAGGAACACCACGCCGTCGAACCAGCTCTGGTCCAGGACATCGGCGCGGCTGAACGGGCTCGAATCCAAGACGATCAGCTGCGTTTCCACGCCATGAAGTTCCAGCAGGCGGGCGGCCACCTGGGTGGCGAGCATACCGCCGAAACTATGGCCGTAGAAGTAGAGCTTCTCCAGTTCAAGCTCCCGGACGTGCAGGATGATTTCGCGGACGATCTCGTCAACGTCCAGTCCCAGGTTGGAATACCCGACGGCGGCAAGGCGTCCACGCTGGTGCAGGGCAGGACGCAGCGAGTTGAGGATCCACTGCGCTTCTTCCCAGCTGGTTTTATACCCCGGAAACAGGATCCAGCTGGCTTTGGGGAAGTACAGGTCCGAGTACGGATCGGGCACCCGGAGGATTTTGGTGGCACGCCGCTCGGCTTGGACGCGGCGGGTAAAGAGCATGTCCCCGGCCAGGGCGGCGGAGGCTCCGGCGGCGATGAGGAAGTTGCGGCGCGAGGTCTTCTTGAGGCGGGCAGCGTAAGGGAGGACCCAGGCCCATGCGCCCGGATCCTCTGCCTTTTCCGGTTCAGGAAAAGCCGGCACGGGAGGGTTTTCGTCCACCTCCGCCGGTGCCGGGAACTTCCCTACTTGAACGTCCACGCAGCAAGCATAGGCTCCGGAAGGCGGTGCCTCACAGCCCCGTAGTTTGTGTACAGCTGATGCCCTTAAGATGCGCCTTTAAGGTCAAGTGCTGTACACAAACTCCTTAGTCGAGGCCCAGCTCGTCCTTGCCGAATGCGAAGAGGTACGGAACGCCGGTTTCGGCTTCGATCTTTTCTTTGGCGCCGGTGTTGCGGTCAACGATCACGGCAACGGCCACTACATTGCCGCCAGCCTTACGGACACCTTCGACGGCGGTCAGTGCGGATCCGCCGGTGGTGGACGTGTCCTCGAGCACCACGACGTTGCGGCCCTCAACAGAGGGGCCTTCCACCTGGCGGCCCATGCCGTAGGACTTCTGGGCTTTGCGGACCACGAAGGCGTCCACGGCACGTCCGGCGTCGGCGGCAGCGTGCATCACCGCGGTTCCGACGGGGTCGGCACCCATGGTGAGTCCGCCGGCGCACTCAACTGAAACGCCGGCGTCGTCGATCATTGCCAACATGACCTGACCCACCAGTTTGGAAGCCTCGTGGTGCAAGGTGATGCGGCGGAGGTCAATGTAGTAGTCCGCTTCCTTGCCGCTGGAGAGGATCACCTTGCCGCGGACCACCGCCAGCTCTTTGATGAGTTCAAGAAGGCGGGCGCGGGCAGCTGCAGTGTCAGGCGAGGAAGTCATGGCTCCTAGTTTAGTGGGAACGGAGCCTCGTCAAGGGCAGGGGCGGCCGTGGTGGAGCGGATCACCAGGCGCGGGTTGACCATCTGTTCCCCGTTCCCTCCGTCTCCGTCCAATTGCTGCAGCACCGCTTCCATGCAGCGGCGTCCCAGTTCTTCGAAATCCTGCTTGATGGTGGTCAGCGGCGGCATGAAGAACTCCGCTTCCGGCTGATCGTCGTATCCCACCACGCTGATGTCGCCGGGCACGTGACGTCCTGCTTCCTGGACGGCCCGGAGGACGCCCACGGCCATTTGGTCGTTGGCGACGAAGACGGCGGTGATGGCGCTGTGCTGCAGGAGATCGAGTCCGGCGCGATACCCGGAAGCGGCATCCCAGCCACCTTCCAGGAGGACTTCGGCATCCAGACCGGCCGCGCGCAGTGCTTCCTGCCAGCCCTTGATGCGCTCCGCGGCATCAATCCAGTGCGGCGGGCCGGAAATGTGCGCAATCCTGCGGTGCCCCAGTCCGATCAGGTGTTCAACGGCCAGGCGGGCTCCCATTCGTTGATCAAGGGAAGCGCCCGTCAGTTGGTTTCCGGCGCCCGCACCCACTGCAACGATCGGCACGGGTACCGAAACATCGCCCAAGACGGCCAGGACATCAGGGTGCGGTACCAGGATGACGATGCCGTCCACTGACTGGTTGCGGAAATGCGCAACGGCATCGTTGATGCTGTGACCGGTTACTTCCCGGAGATTGGCGATGCTGACGAAGTACCCCGCTTCCCGGCCTGCCTGTTCGACGCCCAGAAGCGTGTTTGCCGGACCGAACTGGCCCGTTTCACAGGCGAGGACGCCGATGGTCCGCGAACGCCGGGTCACCAGGCTGCGGGCTGCGGTGTTTCGTCTGTAGCCAAGGTGGGCGATGGCCGATTCCACCCGTTCCCTGGTTTTTCCGCTGACATTTGGATGGTTGTTCAGGACGCGGGAAACAGTTTGGTGCGACACTCCGGCCATCTTCGCGACGTCGCCCATGACGGGAGGCCGGGCCGGCGGGGCCCCGGACAATGCCCGGGACCCCGCTGGAGGCGGATGTTCGCCGCGTGCCATGCATTCCTACTTAGCGTCCACGCCCACGGGCGCAGCCGTGGGGGCAGGGGCCGACTCGGTGGCCGGAGGCGTGGTCTTCCATTTGAAGCGCCGACCCATGGAGGATCCGCCACCGGCACCGGTCCGGTTCTTGTTGAAGATGTCGAACCCGACGGCGAGCAAGAGCACCAGCCCCTTGATGAGCTGCTGGTAGTCCGTACCCAGGCCAAGGATGGACATGCCGTTGTTCAGGACGCCCATGATCAGGCCGCCGATCATGGCACCGGCAACTGTTCCGATGCCGCCCTGGACCGCGGCGCCACCGATGAAGGCAGCTGCAATGGAGTCGAGTTCGAAGCCGGTACCACCAGCGGGCTGGGCCGAGTTCAGGCGGGCCGTGAAGACCAGCCCGGCCAGGGCAGCGAGGACACCCATGTTGACGAACAGTCGGAAGGTGACCTTTTTGGTCTTGATGCCGGAGAGCTCGGCTGCGTGGAGGTTGCCACCGATCGCATAGGTGTGGCGGCCAAAGATGCTGTTGTTCATCAGCGCCGAGTAGACGATCACCAGGACAGCCAGGACGATCAGGACAATCGGGGTGCCACGGTAGCTGGCCAGGAGGAAGGTGATGATGAGCATCAGTACAGCGATGAAGCCGTTCTTGACGGCGAACCAGGCCATCGGCTCATTCTCGAGGTTGAACTTGCGGCGTACCCGGCGTTCTTTCAATGCCTGGAAAAGGATGGCTGCAGTGCCGCCAACGCCGAGGATGACCGTCAGCCACTCCAGCACGGAGGTACCTCCGGAAATGTCCGGGAGGAAGCCGCCGCCCAAGGCACGGAGCTCGTTCGGGAACGGGGTGATCTGCTGGTTCTTGAGGGTAATGAGGGTCAAGCCGCGGAAGATCAACATGCCGGCAAGGGTGACGATGAAGGCCGGGATGCCCACGTAGGCAATCCAGTAACCTTGCCACGCTCCCACCAAAGCACCCACCAGGAGGCAGGCGGGGATGGCGAGCCACCACGCCCATCCCCAATGGACGATCATCACGCCTGCTACGGCGCCGATGAAGCCGGCAATGGAGCCGACGGAAAGGTCAATGTGGCCGGCGATGATGACCATCACCATGCCGATGGCGAGGATCAGGATGTAGCTGTTCTGGACCACGAGGTTGGTGACGTTCTGCGGCTGCAGCAGGATGCCATCGGTCAGGACCTGGAAGAGGATGACGATCAGGATCAGGGCGACGAAGATGCCAACCTGGCGGAGGCGGCTTGTGAGGAAGCCAAGGGATTCTCGTAGGGCGGACATGTTCGCTATTCCTTCTCTTTGGTCATGTAGTGCATGAGGGTTTCCTGGGTGGCTTCGGCTATGGGAACTTCGCCGGTGATGTGGCCCGCTGACAGGGTGTAGATCCTGTCGCAGATGCCCAGGAGCTCCGGAAGCTCTGAGGAGATCACAATGACTGCTTTCCCCGCAGCTGCGAGCTCGGCAATGATCGTGTAGATCTCGAACTTGGCGCCGACGTCGATTCCACGGGTGGGCTCGTCCAGGATGAGGACGTCAGGGTCCGAGAACATCCATTTGCTCAGCACCACTTTTTGCTGGTTTCCACCGGAGAGCTTGCCGGTGATGGCAGCAACGGACGGCGCTTTGATGTTCATGCTCTTGCGGTAGTGGTTGGCTACGGTGGTTTCTTTGTTGCCGTCCACCCAGCCCCGTTTGGCCAGCTTGTTCAGTGCGGCCATGGAGATGTTCCGTTTGATGTCTTCGATCAGGTTCAGGCCGTAGTGCTTCCGGTCCTCGGTGGCGTAGGCAATGCCGTGTTCGATCGCGTCGGAGACTGTTGAGGTGTTGATTTCCTGGCCGTATTTGTAGACCTTCCCGGAAACCGCCCGCCCGTACGTCCGGCCGAAGACGCTCATGGCGAGCTCGGTCCGGCCGGCCCCCATCAGCCCGGCCAGGCCAACCACTTCACCCTTGCGGACGTTGAGGCTGGCGTTGTTGACCACCATGCGGGAATGGTCCTGGGGGTGCTGGACGGTCCAGTCCTCGATGCGGAGGACTTCCTCGCCGATGTTCGGCGTCCGGTCCGGATAGAGGCTTTCCAGGTCCCGCCCCACCATTCCGCGGATGATGCGTTCCTGGGTGATCTGGCCTTGGTCCAGCCGCAGGGTCTCAATGGACTTGCCATCGCGGATGATGGTGACGGCGTCGGCCACTTTGCGGATCTCGTTGAGTTTGTGGCTGATGATGATGCTGGTGACGCCCTGGCCTTTGAGGTGCAGGATGAGGTCCAGCAAGTGGTCCGAGTCTTCATCGTTGAGCGCCGCAGTGGGCTCATCGAGGATCAGGAGCTTCACTTCCTTGGACAATGCCTTGGCGATCTCCACCAGCTGCTGCTTGCCCACGCTGATGTGCTGGATGGGGGTGACCGGGTTTTCACTGAGGCCCACGCGGGCCAGCAGTTTGGCAGCTTCCAGGTTGGTTTTCCGCCAGTCCACCCAGCCGTTCTTGGCCAGTTCATTGCCGAGGTAGATGTTCTCGGCGATGGACAGGTACGGGCTCAGTGCCAGTTCCTGGTGGATGATCACGATGCCGCGCTTTTCGCTGTCCGTGATGCTCGAAAACTCGCAGGGCTCGTTCTCGAAGAGGATGTCGCCGTCGAAAGTGTTGTGGGCGTAAACGCCGGACAGCACCTTCATCAAGGTGGACTTCCCGGCGCCGTTCTCACCACAAATGGCGTGAACCTCACCTCGGTTGACGTCCAGGGTGACGTCCTGCAGGGCTTTTACCCCGGGGAAGGTCTTAGTGATTCCTCGCATTTGAAGAATGGGTACGTTCATCGTCAATTCCCGCTGACTGGTTGGAACTTGGCCGGGCCGAGGACTCGACAGGCTCTAAGGGAGGCTGTGGCCCCGCCGCGCTGCACATTCAGCACAAGACGGCGGGGCCACAGGCCGGGAAGGGTAATTACTTGACGTCGGCTTCGGTGTAGTAGCCGGAGTCGATGAGTTCCTTCTGGAAGTTGTCCTTGGTGATGATGACGGACTTCAGGAGGAACGCCGGGACAACCTTGACCTTGTTGTTGTAGGTCTTGGTGTCATTGGTTTCCGGCTCGGTGCCCTTGAGGACGGCGTCTACCATCTTGACGGCCTGCGCGCCGAGCTGGCGGGTGTCCTTGAAGATGGTGGAGTACTGCTCGCCGGCGATGATGGACTTCACGGAGCCCTTTTCGGCGTCCTGGCCGGTGACCACGGGAAGGCTTCCGGTGGAGTAGCCGCCGGTGCTGGTCAGGGCGGAGATGATGCCGATGGACAGTCCGTCGTACGGGGACAGGACGCCGTCCAGCTTGGTGCCTGAGCTGTAGGCCGAGGTGAGGATGTCTTCCATGCGCTTCTGGGCTACGGGTGCCTGCCAGCGAAGAATGGCTGCCTGCTCAAACTTGGTCTGGCCGCTGGGTACCTTCAGGGTCCCTGCATCCAGGTACGGCTTGAGGGTGTCCATGGCGCCGGTCCAGAAGAAGTTGGCGTTGTTGTCATCCGGGCTACCGGCGAACAATTCAACGTTGAACGGGCCCTTGCCTTCAACCTTCTTGCCGCTGGCATCAACAAGGCCCAGGCCGGTCAGCAGCGAGGTGGCCTGCTGGACACCCACGGTGTAGTTATCGAACGTGGTGTAGTAATCCACGTTCGGCGTTCCGTTGATGAGTCGGTCATAAGCGATGACCTTGACGTTCTGCTCCTTGGCCTTGGCCAGGACATCGGTCAGGGTGGTGCCGTCAATCGCCGCGATGATCAGGGCCTTTGCGCCCTTGGTCAGCATGTTCTCAATCTGGGAAACCTGCGTGGGAATGTCATCGTTGGCGAACTGGAGGTCGGTCTTGTACCCCAGGTCCTTCAGCGACTTCTCAACGTTGGCGCCATCTGCGATCCAGCGTTCGGACGTCTGGGTGGGCATCGAAATGCCCACCAGGGAATCGCTGGGATTGGCGCTGCTGGTGGATTCAGCAGTGCCACCGCGGGTGCCGCAGCCTGTTGCTCCCACCGTTAGGGTCAGGACAACCGCAACGGCGCCCAGGAGTTTCTTCAATCTCACGATGCTCTCCTTCCGCGGCAGCATTGCCGCGAACTCTGATGCAGCCGGAGCATCTGCGCGTCCGGCACGGTAAAGCTGGATGTGGCCTGCGTGCTGGGGGCGGCACAAGCCATTGAAAAGGTATTGCGAATGCCATTGTGAACGCTAACATTACCGTTGGTCAAGTGCCGTGGATCACGAAATGGTTGCAGACTTCCAGCACCCTTGAGGCTATTGACTTGAAACGTTGTTAGCGTTCACAATTGGCGCTCCAGCCCGGAAGCGCGGAGGCCCGGAGGCCCGGATGCAGGAAAGAAGAAAAGCCCGGCACCGCTTGTAAGCGGTACCGGGCCAACGCCTCACATCAGAGGCGGGTGTCGAACGAATCGCAGAACACGTTCTGGTTGAACGTTCCCTGGAACTCTGATTCGCCCTGAATCTTCCGGATGGTTGCCCGGATGGCCTCCCGCGTTGCTGCGTGCGCGTGAATGGCGGTCTTGACCATGGGCACGTCAATCAAGTGGTTCGGCTGGTTCAAGGAGACGAACACCGTGGGAACCTCCGTGGCGTACCAAGGGATCTCGGCAGCCATGGGTGAGGACCACTTGATCCGAATGGCAGCCTCCTGCGCAAAACCCTTCACGTTGGCGAAGATGAACGCGGCATCGTAACGCTCCGCATAATCGCCGGTGGCTTCCTCGGACACAACCCGCATGAAGTTCACGCCGGTCTCCCCCGCGGCTTCGCGCTGATCGGCGGTCCTGAACACGCTGACCTGGAAACCTGCCGCTTCCAGCTCTTCCCGGACAGTGTCCAGGTAGGCCAGAGGATCCGCACGGGTGAAGTCGGCGCCGCCCGAGATGCCGTAGAGACGGATCCGCGGATGGGTCTGAGGCGTGATCGGCAGGTTGTTGGCGGTGTCCTTGACCAGCGTCACGGTCTTGTCGGCGATCTCCGCGGCAATAGCCCGGTGAGCCTCGCTGCCAATAACAGCCAAGGCCTCAGGCGCCGGAACCAACGATTCCCGGGAAGCCAGATGCAGCCCCAGGCTCGCCTTCAGTCCAAGAATCCGTCGCAGGGCATCCTGCAAACGTCCCTCACTGATGATCCCGGACTTGTAGCCATCCAGCATGTAGCCGAAGTCCTCCTCCGGGTTCCGGAAGAACAGGAACATATCGCAACCGGCCGCAATAGTCGCAGGCACCAGGTCGCGCCGCTTCATCGCCTGCGTGAGGCCCACCATCAGCGAAGCATCGGTGAGGACCAGCCCGTTGAAACCGAGTTCGCCACGCAGCATATCCTGCAACAACTCAGGCGCCAGCGTCGCGGGGCGAATCTCAGCATCCGTCAAACCCGGCCGGAAGTGCCGGGAGACCTCAGGAGCGCCGATGTGGCCCACCATGATGGACTGCACGCCGTGCCCGATCATTTCGCGGTACACGTGCCCGTAGCTGGCATTCCATTGGTCATAGCCAAGGGTGTTGTAGGAGGTCACCACATGTTGGTCGCGCTCATCAATGCCGTCACCGGGAAAGTGCTTCATGGCGCAGACCGTGGGGGATTCACTGATGCCGTCGAAGTACTCCTTGGCCCGTTCCACCACGATCTCCGGAGTGTTGCCGAAGGCCCGCGTGGAGATGACCGTGTTCCGCCAGTTGTAGTGGATGTCCACGATCGGCGCGAAGGCCCAGTTGCAGCCCAAGGCTGCCGTTTCGACGCCGGCCACCTGGCCCATCTGCCGCGCAATGGACTTATCGGGATGCGAACCTGCCTGAAGATGCGTGGATACGAACGTGCCGTCGTCGCAGCTCCCTGCACCACCCATCTCGGGATTGGACGCGATCAGCAGCGGAATCCGGGTTTTGGACTGCGCGTAACGGATGTGTTCCTGCACTGCCGCTGAGGGGCCGGGGCGGTAGCGCATGCCACCCACATGGAAGTTCTCCAGTATGCCGTCCAGGTACGCCGGGGAGTAGTCATTGTTGTGGTTGATGAACAGCTGGCCGATTTTCTCTTCCAACGTCATGGAGCCAAGGGTGCTTTCCACCCACTCCACAGCGGCGTCATCAAGGTTGTATGGAGCCGCTTTGAGATCCACAAGGAACGCTCCATCGGGCGCCTGGGCTGAGCCGTTCAAACCTGCGAGCGCTTCCTTCACGATCTCCTCCACGGACTGTGCGATGTCCACAACAATCCCGGCTTCGTCATCCTCGAGCGGTTCCAGCGTAGCCAGTTGGGAGTCCAGCAACGAGGCAGGCATGAAGTGCCCGGGCCGGGCAGTCATGCGCGCGTTCAGCAGCTCGTGGGTGCCGTGCAGGTGCACGAACACCACAGACGGATCGGCGCTGCGGATGATGTCCCGGTACGAGCGCTTGAGCGCGCTGCACGCGATGACAAGAGCAGAGTTCGACGCCGGGAACCGCCTGCCGATTTCAGCCAGCCACGGTGCGCGGTCGTCGTCGTTGAGCGGAGTACCTGAGGCCATCTTGTCGATGTTCGCCTGCGGGTGCAGCGAATCGCCGTCGAGAAATCCAGCGCCGAGGCGTTCGGCGAGGGCGGCACCAACAGTGCTCTTGCCGCAACCGGCCACGCCCATCACCACGATGTGGTGACGGGGCGCAACTCCAGCGGCAGCAGTCTCACCAGTCATGGCAGCCTCACCAATCATGAACAGTGCCGTCCACGAGGCGGTTGTAGGGCAGGTAGGCCTGTTGGTACGGGTAGGCTGCGGCTGCTTCTTCGTTGAATTCGACGCCGATGCCGGGGTTGTCGCCCGGGTGCAGGTAGCCGTCCTTGAACGTCATGGACTGTTCGAAGACCTCGTTGGTCTTGTCCGAGTGCTGCATGTATTCCTGGATGCCGTAGTTGTGGATGGCCAGGCCTACGTGCAGCTGGGCGGCGAAGCCCACGGGGGAGATGTCCGTGGGGCCGTGGAAGCCGGACTTGATCTGGTACTGGGCGGCGAAGTCCATGACTTTCTTCAGCGGTGAGATGCCGCCGAAGTGGGTGGAGGCTGCACGGACGTAGTCGATCAGCTGTTCCTTGATGAGGGTCTGGAAGTCGAACACGGTGTTGAAGATTTCGCCGATGGCCAGCGGGGTGGTGGTGTGCTGGCGGACCAGTCGCAGGCCTTCCTGGTTCTCGGCCGGGGTGCAGTCTTCAAGCCAGAAGAGGTCGTACGGTTCCAGTGCCTTGCCCAGCTTGGCGGCCTGGATGGGCGTCATGCGGTGGTGGCCATCATGCAGCAGCGGGATCTCGGGTCCGAATTCGTTGCGTACGGCTTCAAAGACGGTGGGCAGGTGGCGAAGGTAGGCGCGGGTGTCCCAGTCTTCTTCCAGCGGGAAGTTGCCGCGGCCTGCGGGCTCGTAGTCGTATCGTTCGCCCGAGGCCTGAGCCTGGGCGGCCACGCCATAGACAGCCTTGATGCCGGGGACCGCGGTCTGGATGCGGATGGACTTGTAGCCCAGCTCCAGGTGCTCCCGCACGGAGTCGAACAAGGACGGAATGTCGGCGCCGGACGCGTGGCCGTAAGCGCGCAGCCCGTTCCGGGAAGCGCCGCCCAGGAGTTGGTAGACCGGCATCCCGGCCACCTTGCCCTTGATGTCCCACAACGCCATGTCGACGGCGGCAATGGCGGCCATGGTGACCGGGCCGCGGCGCCAGTAGGAGCTGCGGTACAGGAACTGCCAGGTGTCCTCGATCCGGTGCGGATCCTTGCCGATCAGCAGTTGTGCCACGTGTTCTTTGAGGTACGCGGCGACGGCGAGTTCACGGCCGTTGAGGGTCGCGTCACCGATGCCTGTCACACCGTCCTCCGTGGTGATGCGCAGAGTGACGAAGTTACGGGACGGGCTGGTCACAAAGACTTCAGCGGCAATGATTTTCACAGCTTTCCTTTCGGGATGTGGCTGGTGGTTAGGTGTTAGTTCGGATTGCCGCTGGTGGCAACCGATTGCATGCGCGGTGCGAATGCTTGGCTGAGGCGATGGACCAGCTCCACTACGGAGGGGTCCCCCGCGAGCTCGGGATTCAACAGGGACACCAGGGCAGCGATACGGTCAAGGCCGGAAAGCTGGTTGGCTGCAGCCACGGCCTCGGACCGTGGGTCCTGCGATCCCGGATTCGACTGCTCGAAAGCGGCCCACACGGCGATCATCCGGGCTGCGGCTTCACCACTCCGGCCGGCCTCACGCTCAGCCCGGAGTACGGGGATGGCCCGCATTCGCAGCTTGGTGCTGGCGTCCGTGGCAATCTGGGCCAAGTGGTGGGCGATCCGTGAATTGCCGAAGCGCTCCAATAGGGCCGCCCGGTATTCGGGGATGCGCAGATCCTCACCGGCCAGGTGCCTGGATGCCTCGTCCCAGAAGTCCTCCACAGCTTGCAGGCACACGCCATCAGCCAGGGCCTCGGCAACCGTGGTGTGTCCGCGCAGCTGGCCGGCGTAGGCAAGGATGGAGTGCGCACCGTTGAGAAGCCAGAGCTTGCGGTTTTCGTAGGGCTCTATGTGATCCACGAAAACCGCGCCGGCGTCCTCCCAACGGGGCCGCCCGGCAGGGAAGTCACCGCTGAGCACCCAGTTGCGGAACGGCTCGGCAACCACGGGCGCCTCATCCCGGTAGCCGCACTCGCGGGCCACCAGGGCAACGTCTTCAGGGGTGGTTCGCGGCGTAATCCGGTCAACGGAGGTGCTCACAAAGCTGACACTGGCGTCAATCCAGTCCGCCAGCCCGGCGTCGACTCCCCGCGCCAGTTCCACCACGGCTTTGCGCGCCACGTTGCCGTTGTCGGAGAGGTTGTCGCAGGACACCACGGCGAGGGGTCCGGCGTCGGCATCCCTGCGGGCGGCGAGGCCCAGGACCAAGCGGCCCAACGGCGTCGAGGGTTCCTGGCCGGCTGTAAGCAGCGGTACATCGCCGGCACCAAGGCCGTATGCCGCTTCCGTGATGGTCAGGGTGACCACAGCGGTCTGCGGCGCGGCGAGCAATTCCACCAGCCGGCCAACGTTGGCGCCATCCACGGCTTCGACGATGCTGCCAACAACCTCAAACGTGTCGCCTGAGTCGGATCGCTCCACCACGGTGAACAGTCCGTCCTGAGCGGCCAGGACATCGGCGGCGTCCGGGCGGCGTCCGGTGAAGGAGGCGATGCCCCACTCCCCCGCGTCGCCGGCGTGCTGGGTGAACCAGGCCTGATGCGAACGGTGGAAAGCGCCGAGACCCAGGTGCACAATGCGCACTGGCGCTTTGGGGTGCGGCGCAACGTCGCGGCCAAGGCGCGGAAGTTCGGCGGTCATAGCTTGAACACCCGCCGGGGCGAGGAATCGACGACGTCGAGAATCAGCTCGTGCGCGCGGTCTTCCGTCACGCGGTGCTCGGCTACGAGGCGCGCGAGGAAGGCGGCTTCGATCCTGCGCGAGGCGTCATGCCGCGCCGGGATGGAGCAGAAGGCCCGGGTGTCGTCAATGAACCCCGAGGAGCGCGAGAACCCGGCGGTTTCAGTGACGGCCGAACGGAAGCGCAGCATGGCATCCGGGGCATCGAGGAACCACCACGGTGCGCCGATGTAGACGGACGGGTAGAAGCCGGCCAGCGGCGCCAGTTCGCGGGAAAACACTGTCTCGTCGAGCGTGAAGAGCACCAAGTGGAAATCCTTGGCCGTGCCGAAGTCTTGAAGCAGCGGACGGACGGCCTCGGTGTAATTCACGGCGAACGGAATATCGTGGCCGGTGTCGGCCCCGAACGACTCGAAGGTGGGGCCGTGGTGGTTGCGGTAGGAGCCCGGGTGGATGGTCATCACCAAGCCGTCCTCCACGGACATCCTGGCCATCTGGTACATCATGTGGGCCTCGAACGCATCACGGTCAGCAGCCGTCGCTTTGCCGGAGCGCGCCCGTTCAAAGAGTGCCTCGGCTTCCCCGGCATCCAGTTTGAGGGTGGCAGGCGTGCGGACGCCGTGGTCTGCAGATACGGCGCCATGCTCCACGAAATAACGACGCCGGTTCTCAAGCGCCGCAATATAGCCCGCGTAGCCGGTGGCGCCGTCGGCAGCGGTCTCGATGAGCCGGTCAACATTGGCGCCCCAGCTGGGATGCGCCACGTTCAGGTAGGCGTCCGGGCGGAAGGTGGGCAGGACCCGGCCATTGAAACTTGGGTCCTCGGACAGGGCTTTGTGGCTGGCCAGGTTGTCCAGGGGATCGTCCGTGGTGGCCAGGACCTCGATGTTGAAGTCCTTGAAGAGCTGCCGCGGGCGGAAATCGGGTTCCACCAGCTTGGCGGCAATGGCGTCGTAGCTTGCATCGGCGGACAGCTCGCTAAGGTCGGCGCCGAGCTTGAAGACGTTGTCGAACTGCGTGCGCAGCCAGTATCCGGAGGCCGTTCCCTCGAAGAGCGGCCAGGCCTCCACGAAGGTCCGCCAGATCTCCCGGGAGTCCGGGGCGGAGGCGGTGCCGGCCAGCAGCTGATCCATCGGAACACCGTTGGCGTGGATCAGGCGGGTGACGTAGTGGTCCGGGCTAACAAGGAGCGCGGCGGGATCCGGGAACGGCGTGTTCTGCTCGATGACTGCGGCGTCAACGTGGCCGTGCGGGGAAATGATGGGCAGGTCCTGGACGCGCTCCAGCAAGGACCGCGCGATGCTGCGCGTCCCGGGATCTGCGGGCAGGAGCCGGTCAGGGTGTGCTGCGATGGACTGTGACATAGATCAATCTTGGCGGTCGGGTCCAACTTTTGTCAACCGGTTGCCAAAAATTGCCAAGTAGTTGCTGCATGGCTGTTCAGGGCAGCAGCTTAGGTGGGGACTATGCCAGCAGGCGGCCGCTGGAGCCGCGCACCACGAGTTCGGTTTCCACCCGGACGGCCTCATCGGGACCGTCATGACCTTGGAGCATGTCCAGCAGGATGGTCACGGCACGGGTGCCGCACTCCCCCAACGGCGAACGGACCGTGGTCAAGGCGGGGGTGGTGAAGTCGGCGCCAAAGATGTCATCGAAGCCCACAATGCTGATCTGGTCAGGGACCCGCATCCCGCCGGCCTGCAGTTCCTGCATCAAACCGATGGCCAGGAGGTCGTTGTAGGTGATCACCGCCGTTGCCCCGCTTTCCAGGACGTCGCGCGCAACCTGGCGTCCGCCGTCGACCGTTGGTTTGGACGACTCGAGCCGCACTGCTCCGAGCTTGGACCATTCCGCCGCGGCTTTGACGCCGTCCCAGCGGCGGGCCGTCATCCAGGACTGCTTGGGGCCGGCCACGTAGGCGAGCTTGTCGTGGCCATTGGCGGCAAGGCTTCGAACGGCTTCGCTGATGCCCTTGTTGACGTCCGGGACCACGCACGGGACGCCCTTGACCTCGCGGTTGATGACGGCTACGGGCTTGTCCGCGGCCAAGGCACGGATATGGTCGTCATCCATGCGCGGACTGGCAAGGATAAGTCCGTCCACCGTGCTCAGGAGCCGGCGGGCAGCGATCACTTCCGTTTCCGGCGACTCCGCGGATTCCGCCAGAACCAACGTGTAATCGCGGGCGGAACCTGTGGTTTCCGCCCCGCGGATGATGTCAAAGAAGGTGGGGTTGGTGATGTCCGCGACGATCAGGCCAATGGTCTGCGTCCGGCCGGTAGGCAGGGCGCGCGCGAAAGGGTTCACCTGGTAGTTCAGCTCTGCCGCAGCGTCCTCAATGATCTTCTGCGTCTTGGCACTGACCCGGCCGGGCTTGCTCAGGGCACGCGAGACAGTGGACGGGTTCACGCCCGCCAGCTTGGCGATGTCGTAGATCGTGGCAGAGGACTTCTCCCCCCGTCCGCGTTTGGTGGGGGCGGTTGCTGCTCCGGAACTCGTCACGTCAGTCACCGCTCCATCGTAGACTGCTTGGCAACAAAAACAGGCCGGTTGCCAAATAAATCAGCAACCGGCCCATGTGGCTTGCCTAGGCCCTCTCGGGGAACTTGCCCTCTTCGGCAATGCGCTTGTTCAATTCGTGCAGGAACTCATCCTCGTCAAAGTCCAGCGACACTTCCTTGCCGGTCCAAGCCGAGAGGTGGATGGCGTTGGCCAGGCGGACACCGTTGATGCCGTCGGAGCCTGGAGCCAGCAACGGGGTACCGTCCAGAATGTTGGCGGCAAAGTTCTCCAATACCCCCGCGTGCTGGCCGCCCCAGACGGACTCGAATTCAATGACTTCCGTGCTGTAGAGCTCTTCCCGGTTCAGCTGGCCCATGAAGAGCTTGCGGACATCGTCCATGCCCATCGAGTCGCTGATCTCCCGTTCCGGCTTGACCAGGCGGGTAACGGTGGCCACCTTGCTGTCCTCCACCACGATCTTGCCTTGGTCGCCCAGGATTTCGAACCGGTCGGTTCCCACGATGTCGTGGGTGGCTGTCACAAAAACGCCGGTGGCGCCGTCGCCATAATCAACCACGGCTGTCACTTCATCCTCGACGGCGATGTCACGGCGGAAGCCGAACGCCACCTTCGAGTACACGGACTTCGGGACGCCGCAGATCCACTGCCACAGATCCAGCTGGTGCGGAGCCTGGTTGACCAGCACACCGCCGCCCTCGCCGCCCCATGTGGCGCGCCATTCGCTGGAGTTGTAGTACCCCTGCGGACGCCACCAGTTGGTGATGATCCAGTTGGTGCGGCGAATGCTGCCGATCTCGCCGTTATCGACGATTTCCTTGAGCTTCTTGTACAGCGGGTTGTTGCGCTGGTTGAACATGATGCCGAAGGACAACTCAGGCTTGGAAGCGGCGAACTCGTTGAGTTCCTTGACCTGCTTGGTGTAAACGCCCGCGGGCTTCTCCACCAAGGCATGGATGTTGCGCTTGAGCGTTTCGATGGCCATTTCCGGGTGCAGGAAGTGCGGCACGCACGTGACGATCGCGTCCACGGAACCGCTCTCCAGCATCGCGATGTAGTCCTCAAAGAACGGGACACCCGGGTACTGGGAGGCTGCGAGTTCCTTCTTGGCAGGATCGACGTCGCAAATGGCGGCAATCTCCATATTCGGGACCAGCCCATCATTGATGAACCGGGCGTAGGCGCCGCCCTGCTGGCCCAGGCCGATGATGCCGAGGCGTACTTTTTTACTCATGGAAATCTCCTGTGTGGGAATCTAGAAAAGGTCGGCGTGGCCCATGGCCACCAGGTTGTCGTACGAGGTCTGGAGGGCATCCCACACAGTGCGTCCATACAGTTCGTCCTGCTCCACCAGGAGGTACTGCGCGCCTGCGGCGACGGCAGCAGGAATGATCGAGGGGAAGTCCAGGTTGCCTTCGCCCACTTCGGCGAATTGCACGACGTTCCGGAACTCGGCCATGAAACCGGCGAAATCGCCCTTTTCCAAGAGCCCGAAGGATGCTTCCGGCAGTTGGCCGATCCTGTAGTCCTTCAGGTGCACCATGGCAGTCTTGCCGGCATACTTTTCCAGGGTCCGCACAGGATCCAGGCCACCGCGCTGCACCCAATGGACGTCAATCTCCATGCCCATCGCCGGGGAGTTCTCCGCGATGATGTCCAGCATGTATTTGCCGTCGAACTTCGCGAACTCAATGTGGTGGTTGTGGTAGTAAAGGCTGATGCCCTGTTCCTGCAGCCGTTCCGCATAGCCGTTGGCTTGCTTGGCGAATTCAATCACTGAGTCCAGGGATTTCATGGCTCCGAAAGGAAGCATGCCGATCCGCAGCAAGGAGCTGTCCAGGCGCTTGGCGTCATCCACGATCTTGTCGAAGTTGTCCGCCAGTGATTCCACGGGCATGCCCTTGCGGCCTTCAATGTTGACCGACAGCGCCGCGATGTCCATTCCCAGTTCCGTGCGGGAACGGTCCAGTTCGTCCACGTTCTCGGGTGTCATGGGGATCTGGGAAATCTCGACGGCGTTATAGCCGATCGCGCTGACCTTGCGGAGCGTTTCGAACGCTCCAACATCAGCAAAACTGTCCTTCAGCATCATGGCTTGGACGCCTATTGTGGCCACTTTTTCCTCCGGGGTTGTTGGGCCCTACCGGACCCTGGGTCGCTAATGGGGTGCCGGGCCGTTCAGGCCACGGCACCTTGCTGTTCGATTTGGCTGTGTTGGCTTGCCAGCAAGCGGTGACGGTCTGCCCGGCGTTGTTCCTGCCGGTCAGGGTCCGGCACGGGCGAGGCCAGCAGGAGCCGCTGCGTGTAGGGGTGCTCCGGATCGCGAGTGACTACCTCTGCGGGCCCTTGCTCCACGATCTCGCCGTGGTACATGACGGCCACACGGTGGCTGATGTGCCGCACGACGTCGAGGTCGTGGGAAACGAACAGGTACGAAACGCCGGTGTCCTTCTGGATCTGCAGGAAGAGATCCAGCACGCGGGCCTGGGTTGAGAGGTCCAGCGCGCTGACCGGCTCGTCACAGACAATCAACTTCGGAGACAAGGCAAGCGCCCGGGCAATCGCGACGCGCTGGCGCTGGCCACCACTGAACTCGCGCGGCAGCCGGTGGATCGCATCGGTGGGCAGGCCCACCTGGTCCAGGAGTTCCTTGACACGCTTTTTCGCGGCGCCCGCCTCCATGCCCTGCACGCCCAGCGGCTCTGCAAGGATGTCACCGATTTCCAAGGCCGGGTTCAGCGAGGTGTACGGGTCCTGGAAAACTACTTGCAGGTCCCGGCTCAGCGTGCGGCGTTCCTTGCGCGAAGCGTTGCTGATGTCATTGCCCTCGAAGACCACCTTTCCGGCGGTGACGGGGGCCAGGCCCAGCACGGCCCGGCCGAGGGTGGTCTTGCCGGAACCGGACTCCCCCACCAAACCCAGGGTCTCCCCTTGGCCGATGGTGATGTTGATGTCCGTCAGCGCCCGGAAGGGCTTGGCCCGGAACCGCTTGCTGGGGTACTCCACCACCAGGTTCTCCACTGCGAGGAGCGGGGACTTGTCTGCGGCACTCATGCGACAGGCTCCTTGTCCTTGGATACAAGCATGGTCATGGGGGTCTTTCCTTCGAGCATGGAGCCCAGCAGGGTCTGCGTGTACGGCTCTTTCGGATTGCGGAGGATCTCGCGGACGGTCCCCTCTTCCACAAGCCGGCCGTTCTGCATGACAACTACCCGGTCACACAGATCGGCAACAACACCGAAGTTGTGGGTCACCAGGATCACGCCGATGTTCAGGCGTTGCTGCAACTCGCGGAGCAGATCCAGCACATCGGCCTGGACGGTGACGTCCAGCGCGGTGGTGGGTTCGTCAGCGATCACCAGGTCCGGTTCGCAACTGATGGCACCGGCGATCAGCACACGCTGGGCCATACCGCCGGAAACCTCATGCGGGTAGGCGTTGAAGGTGCGCTCCGGATTGTTAATGCCGACGTCGGTGAGCAGCTTGAGTGCACGCTGACGGGCTTCTGCCTTGGAGATTCCCAGGACGCGGACCATGGGCGTGACCAGTTGGTAGCCGATGGTGAAGGCCGGGTCCAGGTTGCTCATGGGTTCCTGCGGGATGTAGGAGATCCGTTTGCCGCGCAGTTTGGACAGCCGCTCCTGGCTGACAC
Organism: Arthrobacter sp. R3-55; assembly: GCF_054161505.1. Classification (NCBI taxonomy): domain Bacteria; kingdom Bacillati; phylum Actinomycetota; class Actinomycetes; order Micrococcales; family Micrococcaceae; genus Arthrobacter; species Arthrobacter sp. R3-55. The sequence goes on from NZ_CP096423.1 coordinate 4,179,132, forward strand.
GGTCCTCGCCGGGAGCCACGGTGTAGTTGCCATCAAACTGTATGGAACCAGCCACGATCCGGGCGTTGTCCGGGAGCAGGCCCAGGATGGAGAACGCGGTCTGGGACTTGCCCGAACCCGATTCGCCCACGATCCCGAGGATTTCGCCGCGGTCCACGTGGAAGGAGACATCGTCCACTACTTTCTTGATGGAACCATCTGCCTGCGGATAGCCGACGCCGAGGTTGGTCACCTTGACCAGGTGGTGTTCGGTTCCGGCATCGACGGCGGCCACCGACTTCCGTGACTGGCGCGCCTTGGCGGGGTCCGGCGTCGTGCTTGCAGCAGTGACAACCTTCTTGCGGTGCTTGATCTTTTCACCGTCTTCCAGGGCGTCGCGGATGGCGTTGCCCAAAAGGACCAGTCCGCCGATGGTGAGCGCCATGGCCAGCGCGGGCCAGAGGAGCAGCATCGGGGTGAGGTAGACGTTCTTGAAGCCCTCGGAGAGCATGACGCCCCAGGTTGCCTTGGTGGGATCGCCCAAGCCAAGGAACTCAAGCCCGGACTGGATGGCGATGGCAACACCGGCAATTGCTGCGGTTTGGATGATGATGGGTGCGCGGACCACGGAGAAGATATGGCGGGCGATGATGCTGAGATCGGAAAGGCCGGAGACACGGGCGGCATCGACGTAAAGCTCGTTCCTGACCGACTGCACTGCGGTGCGGGTGAGCCGGAAGTAGGACGGGCTGATCAGGATGCCGAAAGCTATCATCGAGATCCACACCGACGGGCCGAACGCTGCGCGGATGGTCAGCAGGACGATCAGGCCGGGCAGGCTCATGAGGATGCTGACTACCCAGTTGGAGACGGCCTCGAACTTACCCGCGTAATACCCGGCGATCAGGCCTGCAGGGAGTCCGATTGCGATCGCCACACCGGCACACAACAGCGCGGACAACAAGGTCAGCTGGGCGCCGAAGAGCAGGCGGCTCCAGGTATCGCGGCCTGCACTGTCCGTGCCCATGATGTTGACGGAGTCCGGAGCGGCCAGGGTCTTGGAGATGTTGGCGAAGTTCTCTTCGAAGGGTGCGATCACGGGTGCGAGGATGGCCAAAACAGTGATGGTCAGCAGGATCGTCAGCGAGGCGATGCCCATGGGGTTCTTCAGGAGCCGGCGCATCACGGTGGAACGGACCACCGTGCCGCTCTGACCGGCCCCGGGCATCGCTGCGAGGCCCATGGAGTCTGCCGATACTGCTGTTGAATCTACGGAGTCGCTCATGAGACACGTACTTTCGGGTTGAGCCAACCATTGAGGATGTCCACCAGGAGGTTCACGACGATGACCACCACCACGGTGTACATCACCACTCCCATGACCACGGGAAGATCGGTTTGGGTCGTGGCAGTGACGGCCAGCGGACCCATGCCTGGCAGGGCGAAGATCTGCTCGATGATGACCACGCCGCCCAGCATGCCGATCAGTTGCAGGCTCAACACCGTCAGGCCCGCAGGTGCCGCGCTGCGAAGCACGTGCTTGAAGAGGATTTCGCGCTCCCCGATGCCGCGGCTGCGCAGCGTCCGGACGTAGTCACGCTCGAGCTGCTTGATCACGGCGCTGCGGATCTGCTGGGCACCACCGGTCACACCGTTGATCAGCAACGCGATCACCGGAAGCGTCATGGAATAGACCCAGGCCTCCGGGCCCACCCCCGGAGCGATGGTGCTGGTGGCGGGGAAGAAGCCCAGCTGGATGGCCAGGATGGTTACCAGGAAAACGCCGATCACGTACCCGGGGATGGAGTCCCCTACGATCGCGCCAACCTGCACCACCCTGTCCACCCAGCCGCGCTTGACGGCTGCGGCAACACCGATCAGTGCTGCGCAGATGGCGATCAGGATCATTGCGGTGAAGACCATGGTCATGGTCACCGGGATGCGGGTGGCCAGGGAGTTGGCCACCGGCTCCGATGTGAACCAGGAGGCTCCAAGATTGCCTGTCACGGCATCGCCCAACCAGGCGAAGTATCGGACGAACAGTGGCTGATCGAGTCCCAGTTCCTGTTCTTTCAGGGCAACCTGTTCAGGTGTTGCCTGATCCCCCAGGATGTTCTGGGCAATACTTCCGCTGGAGGTGTACAGCAGGGTGAAGGTGAGGACCGAGACGACGAACAACACCACCAGCCCGCTGCCCAGTCTTTTCGCAATGAACTTGATCATGGGGTCCTACTTGGCAGGCGAGTAGTTGTAGATGGACGGAACGGCCTGCTGGGCCTGCGGCGTGACGTTCACTTTGTCGTTGTGGTAGTACATCTGGTTCACGCGGAACAGCGGAGCGAACCAGGCTTGTTCCACCACATACTTGTTCACTTCCTGGGCCAACTTGCCGGCATCGGCACCACCGGAGCGTACGGCCGCGATCTTGGCCTCGAGCTCAGGAGTGGTGTTCTTGAAGGGGTTGTAGAGGGCCTTGGTGGAGACAATCTGGTCAATGGCCACCGTGGGCTCGCCTTGGAAGAGGTTGAAGAAGAGTGCGTGGTACTTCTGTGCCGCAACGTCCGCGGTGAAGGTGTTGGTGATTGCCGCGCCCGGGTTCAACGTGATTCCCACGTCCGCCAGCTGCTGCTTGAGCACGGAGATCAGCGTTTCAGCACCGGGAAGGGTGGGAACATCGATGCTGACCTTGCCCTCGAAGCCGGACTCCTTGAGGAGTTGCTTGGCCTTGCCGGGATCGTAGCTGTAGTAGTTCTCCAGCTCTTCAGTCCAGGCACCGCTGTCCTTGCCGAACGGCTGGGTGGTGGGTGTGCCCTGGCCCAGCATGACCTGCTCCAGGATGGTCTTGCGGTCAAAGGCGTGGTTGATGGCCTGGCGCACCTTGACGTTGGCCAAAGCCGGGTTCTTGGTTCCATCGCGGTCAAGGAGGAGCAAGCCGGACCAGTCAACCTGGTTGGTTTCAAGCTTCATCCTGGCGCCCTCGGCCTGCTTGCCGTTCTTGGGGTCAAGCAGCGTGGCGTCAATCTGGCCGGACACCAAGGCGTTGGTGCGGGCAGTGGGGTCAGTCAGGATCTTCAAGGTCAGCTTCTGGAACTTCTGCAGGTCCTTGTTCCAGTAGCCTTCGCGGGCCGTAAAGACCGTCTGCGAATCCTTCACGGAGGCTGCCTTGTCCATCACGTAGGGGCCGGAGCCCACCGGTACGGTCTTGATGGCATCCGTGCCGAGGGCTGCCGGGCTTCCCATCAGGCCAGCGGCCTGGCTCAGGAAGTATTCCAGCGCCGGCTCTGCAGCGGTGAGGTTGATGTCGATGGTGTCTGCATCCACCACGGCGATGTCAGAGACAGAACCCAGCTGGGCCATCTGCGGGCCGTTGGCCTTCTTGAAGTGGTCCAGGTTGGCCTTGGCGGCAGTGGCGTCGAACTTGGCACCGTCGCTGAAAGTGACGTCCGTGCGGAGGTCAACCGTGAGTTTGGTGTTGGCGTCGTTGTACTTCCACGCCGTGGCCAGCATCGGGCTGAGCTTGCCGTCCGGTTCGCGAAGAATCAGAGAGTCGTAAGCCGCCTGGTAGGGCTGGAGAGCGTGACCAACATGTGCCTGTGCCGGATCCCAGGAAGTGATGTCCCGGAGGGTACCCAACGTCAGTGCCGTAACGGTCTTGCTGCCGCCGGTTGAACCGGTTCCAGCGCCGGCACCGCCGCCGCCACACGCGGTGAGCGCCAGGGAGGCGCTGAGAACGATGGCAGCTGCTGCCGCCTTGGGACCTAACTTCATTGTCGGCTCCTACTGAGTCTTTGCCTGATGCGAGTCAGAGCTGGGGGTGTGTGGCCTGCGCCACACTTTTATGGGTGTGAGATTTACAGTACGGACTTTGTTTCGGTTTGGCAACCGATTGTCAAAAGTTTCTTATTTTGTTGCCAAGTGCCGGGGCCGGGCACTTGGATCACGCTTGCACCCTTGCTTCAGCCCACCTTTTCAAGCATGTCCGGGTAGCTTTGCGCATAGATGTCCTTGATGATGCCCAGCGACTTGGCCGCCTCCGCGGGGTTGATCCAAAACCGGCCCGGCTCCCCTAAGGTGGCGTAGAAGTCGGCGATCAGCAGTTGATGGGAAACGCCCCAATACGATCTCCCGCCGGTTTCCGCCACCCGCTCCTGGATGACCTCAACGGTCCCGTCCGCGTAGCTCACAGTGAGATCACCCCGCAGGCTGAGGGTCGCCTTTTCGGTAACGATGTCCAGCGTCACGGGTGCATTCACGGCGTTGGCCAGGGTGGCGTAAAAAACGCTGCGGGCCCCATTGACGTGCTCGGCAACGAACTCGGCCGTGTCTTCCACCTCGATCACGCCACCCAGCGAACGGGTGGACGCACGGCCTTCCACTTTGGCAACATCACCCACCAGCCACTGCAGCAGGTCTACCGTGTGGATGGCCTGGTTCATCATCAGCCCGCCCCCACCTTCCGCCCACGTACCGCGCCATGGACGGTTCCGGTAGTAGCTTCCGTCCCGGTGCCACATGACGGTTGCCGAGGCGCCGACCACCTGCCCCAACGTGCCGCCGTCGAGCAATTCATGCATGGCTTGTGACGTCGCGTTGTAGCGGTTCTGGAAGCAGACGCCGATCCTTGCCGGACTCCGCTCCGCCACCTCGATCAGCCGCTGCCCCTCTTCCAAGGTGTGTGCCAGCGGCTTTTCCACGATCACATTGACGCCGCGCTCAAGGCAGTCGGCCGCCACCGAGGCGTGGAGGTGGTGGGGAGTACAAACATGTACGACGTCGGGACGCACCTCCTGGAGCATGTCCAGGTAGTCTGCGTAGCCGGGGACGCCGTGGGCAGCTGCCGCCGCTGCCAACCTTTCGGGGTCGGTATCGCAAACTGCCACCAACTCCGCGTTCTCCAACGCAGATAGTGCCTCAAAATGTACGGTCGAGATGTCGCCGCAACCGATGACTGCCGCTGTAGGCATGTCCTGCTCCTTCGAAGGATGATGCTGAATTGTTGGGGTCAGGCCGTCAGGCCAGGGTCACGCCGTTCTTGCTTGCCAGGCCGGCGAAAGCACGCGCCGCGATGCCAAAGGCCACGGGGCCTGAGTATCCGCCGAGTTCGTGGGCGCTGGCCAAATGCGGCTCCAGGGAAGCGAAGCCGCTGTAACCATCGGCAGCGAGGGCAGCAATGGTGGCGTCCAGTTCGCCGTCGCCTTCGCCGGAGGGAACGACTTCGCCGGTGGTGGCGATCGCATCCTTCACCTGGAGGTACTCGAGGTACGGGCGAAGCAAGGCGTAGCCGTCGGTGTAAGGCTTGACGCCCACCTGGACAAAGTTGGCGTTGTCCCAGGCGACCCGCAGCGCCGGGGACGCCACGGTTTCCATGATGTCCAGGACGCGCTCCGGGGTGTCGCCGTAGATACCCTTTTCGTTTTCGTGCAGCAGAACCACACCACTGGCTTCCGCTTCAGAGGCCAAGGCCGTCATCCGCTCCATCACGGCATCGCGGATCTCTTCCTGGCTCTGGTCCTCGCCACGATAGAAGGAGAAGATGCGCACGTACTTGGTCTCCAAGGCCTTCGCCACGGAGATGATTTGGCGGAGCCGTGCGAGCTCGTGCTCTACCGGGAGGCCGACATCCACCTTGCCGATGGGGCTGGCTACGGCGGAAACCTTCAAACCCTTTTCATCCAGGATTCCCTTCAGCCGCTTCACAGCATCGGGCTCCAGCTCGGAGACGTTGGTGCCCCAGACGCTGCGGACTTCAACGTGACTCGCGCCGAGGGCCAGCAGTACTGCGGCCTGGACGGCGGGATCTGGATCTACTTCGTCGCCGAAACCGGACAGGCTCCACACGGCTTGGGGATGGGTCACGAATTCTCCTAGGTAGCCCCGTGATGCCACCGGCAGGAGCACAGTGATGCAGTTCACAGGAGTGTCTTGTCCTCACGAGTTTAGCCATCGTGGCACTATCTTGACAACCGATTGCCATTAACTGCCAAGGTATGGCATTCTTGACCCACGGTGTGGCAGTAGTCACAGCCGGATGATTTTTTGTCGTTCCGGGAGGAACGCCCATGTTTGCTGTTCAGAGAGGAACGCCCATGGCGACGCAACCCATGGCAACAGGCCGGCCTGCCACCATCCACGACATCGCGGCCCTGTGCGGCGTCGCGGCGTCCACGGTTTCGCGTGCGCTAGCCAATCCTGAGCGCGTCAACATCCGCACCCGCGAGCGGATCCAAGCTGCCGCCGTCGAGCTTAATTACACGCCCAATTCGCAGGCGAAAGCCCTCAGCTCCGGGAAGACCGGCGCCGTGGGCGTCCTGGTTCCGGATATCACCAACCCGTTCTACTTCGACCTCATCCGCGGCACCCAGTTGCAACTCAAAGCCGCCGGCTACACGCAGTTGCTGGTCGATACCGAGGAATCGGACGAGGTAGAGGCCAGCACGCTGGAACAGCTGCGCAAAAGTGCTGACGGCGTAATTGTTGCTGCGTCCCGCCTCAATGACGACTCCCTGGCCGCTGCCGCGGCGCTGATGCCGATGGTCACGGTCAACCGCGACGTCGACGGCGTCCCCGCAGTCATCATCGACACCCCCTCAGCCATGCCACAAGCACTGGACCACCTCATTTCCTGGGGCCACACGTCCGTTGCCTACGTGTCCGGCCCTGCCGTTTCGCAGTCCAGCGCCCGGCGATGGGACGCGCTCTCAGCGGCCGCGGAGGAACGCGGCGTGGAGGTCCGCCGCCTTGGACCGTTCGCACCCAAGACGCAATCCGGCGCTGCCGCAGCCGACGCCGCCGTCCACAGCGGGGTCACTGCCTGCATAGTCTTCAATGACCTGATCGCCATCGGCATGCTGCAACGGCTCCGGGAACGTGGCCTCCGGGTGCCGGAGGACATGAGCATCGTGGGCTGTGATGACATCTTCGGGGCAGATTTCTGCAATCCGCCGCTGACCACCATGAGCTCGCCCATTGAGCAGGCCGGCAGGGTGGCGGTATCCATGCTGCTGGCCCAGTTGAATCCACTCGCCGGCGGCGGCAACAGGAACCGCTCGGTCATGCCCACCCACCTCACGGTTCGCGGCTCCACTGGTCCTGTCCCCTCCCCCCAGGCCTAATCGACATCCAGCCCGAATCACCAGCGCAGCCGAATCACCAGCGCAATATGGTTGAGGGTTCGTGACGCGGCTGACTAGTGTTGGACCATGCGCGAACTCCAGGAAAAGATCATTGAAGAAATGGGCGTCCAGCCCCGGATCGATCCTGCGGAGGAGATCCGTCAGCGGGTCGCCTTCCTGAAGGATTACGTCAAAGCAACAGGCACCAAGGGCTTTGTGCTGGGTATTTCCGGAGGGCTCGATTCCACGCTCGCCGGGCGCTTGGCCCAGCTGGCAGTCGAGGAGCTCGAAGCTGAAGGCGTTGATGCGAACTTCGTGGCCGTCCGGCTCCCCTACGGCGTCCAGCACGACGAAGACGACGCCCAGGCGGCCCTGGACTTCATCAAGGCCAAGACCGAGTGGACCTTCAACATTTCCGCGGCCGTTGACTGCTTCGAGGACGAGTTCCAGAAGACCACCGGCGCTGAAATCTCCGACTTCCACAAGGGCAACACCAAGGCCCGGGCCCGCATGATCGCGCAGTACGCCCTGGCCGGCGAGCACAACTACCTGGTGATCGGCACCGATCACGGCGCCGAGTCCGTCACGGGCTTCTTCACCAAATTCGGCGACGGCGGTGCGGACATCCTTCCGCTGTTCGGCCTGAACAAACGCCAGAACCGGACGCTCCTTGCCGAGTTGGGCGCTCCCGCCCGCCTGTGGCAGAAGGTTCCCACTGCCGACCTCCTGGACGACAAGCCCGGCCGCACCGACGAGGACGAGCTCGGCATCACCTACGACCAGATCGACGATTACCTCGAAGGCCGCGAGGTGCCTGATGGAGCGGCCGAGCTCATCGAGCAGAAGTACCTCCGGACGCGCCACAAGCGCACCGTTCCGGTCACCATCTTCGATACCTGGTGGAAATAAGCGCATTACCGCTCTGACCAAACCAGAGCGTTCAAAACCACCGCGCTGACAAAACCACGACGGCGGGTGCCGGCTTCCCTACGGAAGTCCGCACCGGCCGTCGTGCTTTAACCAACCCTCTCCCACATCCCAAGCCCTTCCCGCCAACCCTCTTCCACATCCCGCGGCCTTCCCACCAACCCTCTCCCACATCCCGCGCCAGGTCTTGACGTCCCGATAGTTACCGATATATCGTTAACTATCGCCGATACTTCTTCGGTGATTCACACAACCGAAAGGACGATGCTGTTATGAAAGGCATCAACGAAAACAACAACTCATTCCCTGAGCACGACCACGGACACCCCGAACACGGACACGGCCGAGGCCGCTTCAACCGGGGCAAGGGCCGGCGCGGACCGGGCGGGCACGGCGGGGGCGGATTCGGTCCGGGCTTCGGGCCCGGCGGTTTCGGTCCCGGGTTTGGCCCCGGTTTCGGGCCGAGGGGCTTCGGTCCCGGCGGTGCACGCCGAGCCAACCGTGGTGACGTCCGGGCAGCGATCCTCTCGCTCCTGGCCGAGGCCCCGTCCAATGGATACGGCCTGATCAAGACCATCGCCGAGAAGACATCCGGGGCCTGGCGTCCCAGCCCCGGCTCGGTCTACCCCACCTTGCAGCAGCTGGTGGACGAAGGACTGATCGTCGCCGTCGGCGAGGGCCGCCGCACCGAGTTCACCCTCACGGACGATGGCAAGGCTTATATTGCCGAGCATGAGGAAGAGCTCGCCAACGCCTGGAACACCGAGGCCGATGCAACCGGACCTGCATTCCACCAAAGCGTCGGCAAACTCATGGGAGTGATCCACCAGTTCCGCTCGGCCGCCACGGACGAACAGCGCCAGGCAGCCATTGAAAAGCTCGACGAGACCCGCCGCGCCCTCTACCTGATCCTGGCTGACTAATGCCTGCTGAAGTCCTCTTGACCTTGACGTAACGTCAACCCCTACTGTCGAAGAACAAGCACAGGACGGAGGACGTATGGACTGGTCAATTCAGGAAATCGCCAAGATTGCAGGGACAACCAGCCGCACGCTGCGTCACTACGACGACATTGGGCTGCTGAAGCCAAGCCGGACCGGCCATAACGGCTACCGCTACTATGACGGTCCGGCCTTGGTTCAGCTCCAGCGCATCCTCCTGCTCCGGGAACTGGGGCTTGGCCTGCCGGCCATCGCCGAAGTTCTCGATCGCGAGACCGATACCGTCAAGGCGCTCAGCAGCCACCTGGACTGGCTCGCCCAGGAGCAGGACCGGTTGACCCGGCAGATTGCCTCCGTTCGGCAAACCATCGACACAATGAAAGGGGATGGAAAGTACATGGCACAGAACATGTTTGATGGCTTCGACCACACTCAATACAAGGACGAGGTGGAGGAGCGCTGGGGCAAGGACGCCTACGCCGCCAGTGATTCGTGGTGGCGCGGGATGAGCGCCGAGGAAAAGCAGCAATGGAAGGATCGCGTCCAAAAGCTGGGCACGGACTGGATCTCAGCAGCAGAGTCCGGCGTTGCACCTGACAGTACCGAAGCACAGGATTTGGCACGACGTCACGTTGAATGGCTTCGCGGCATACCCGGAACCCCGACGGCGGCACCTGGCGGAGACATCAAGGGTTACGTCACGGGACTTGGCGAGATGTACGTCGCTGACCCTAGGTTTGCCGCCAATTACGGCGGGGAAACAGGGGCGATTTTCGTCCGGGACGCTTTGCGGGTTTACGCAGAAAAAAACCTCTAAACGGTCGGGATGCGCTGATCAGAGTTAGGCAATAGTCTGACCGAATGGGTACAAGCACCGTGAAATCCGGCGAACAGGTTGACAGGCAGAAGCGCATTCTCGAAGCGGCACTGGAATTGCTGTCCCGCCACGGCATTTCGGGCATCAACATGCGGGCCGTGGCACGTGAAGCCGGCGTCGCACTGGGGCTTGTGAACTACTACTACGAAGACAAATCGAGTTTGATCCGCGCGGTGCTCCACCAGATCGAAGAGCACGACCTCCTGCTGGTGGAGCCTTCGCCCACCTCAACCCCGGACGAACAACTCCGGGAGTCTCTTCGTCGGGTTGCCGATCCAGGGCTCCTGACCACCCCGTACCTTTCACTTCGCCTCCACTTGTGGGCCCTCGCTCAGGCCGACGAGGAGTTTGCCCGGATCAACGCCGCAGCTTTCGACCGCTACCTTCAAGGGCTTGCGGCATTGATCGGCAATGCCGTTTCCGGGTTGTCGCAGGATGAATCCAGGGAGCGGGCGGCCGACATCGTGGTGGTGCAGAACGGCATGTGGCTCACCACCCTCCTGGGGATCGACAAGGCCGCAATCGAGCGCGGCATTGCCCGCACGGAAGAGATTGCCTTCGCGCCGTCGCGGCACCAGGCCGGGTCTTAGTCTTCCGGAAGAAACGACGACGGCGGCAGCACCGCCGTCGTTGTCTGCCTTGTCCGGATCAGCTCGGGGGACGGATTTCACCGGAGCCCCGCTGTATCAATTCGGTGGGGACGACATAGGTCCGGGCGGGGTTCGCGTCGCCGTCGATCCTTGCAAGGATCCGCTCAGCTGCAAGCTTGCCGATGCGCTCGGGGTGCTGGGCGATCACGGTGATCCCGGGGTCCATCATGTCGGCCAACATGAAATCATCGAACCCGATGAGGGCAACCTTGTGATGCAGTCCCAGTGCTTTAAGGGCCCGCATGGCGCCAAACGTCACCAGGTTCTGGCTGGAGAAAATCGCCGTCGGAGGGTTTTCCGAGGTGAGTAGTTCGTGAGCGGCCCGAAAGGCGGTTTCCTCATCGTGCAGGTTCTCCCGAACCGCGACAACGGAGGCGGAAATGCCTGCACCGCCGACGCCGTCCAGGAATCCCGTCCGGCGCTTCCCGGCAGTCTGGATGTCCGTCCGGTCGCCAAGGTAGGCCAGCCGGGTATGTCCGTGCTCGATGAGATGGGCCGCCGCGTTTGCCGCACCGACTTCGTTATCAGTGACTACCGCGTCAGCTTCGATACCCGCCGGTTCACGGTCAATGAATACCAGTGGCAGGTCCCGGGAGTGCTCCGGGATCATGTATGCCTGGCTCTTGGAAATGGTGGTCAGGACAAGCCCGTCAACCCGGCGGCCCAGGAAAGCTGAAATGAGCTTCTTTTCCCGCTCGGGATCGTCATCCAGGCTGGCGGCGAAGACTGCAATTCCGCGCAAAGCCAGGGCGTCTTCCATGGCCCTGTGAATTTCTCCACTGAACGGGTTGGATACGCTCGGAAGCAGCAGGCCTATGGACTGGGTCTTGCGTCCGGAACGCTTGAGGCTGCCCGCAGTGATGTCCAGTTGGTACTGCAGTTGTTCGGTGGCACGGATGACGCGCTGCCGGGTGGCCTCGGAGACTCCAGGCTCGTCGTTGACTACCCGGGAGACCGTTTTGATCCCAACCCCGGCGAGATCCGCCACGTTCTTCATCGTTGGGCGCTTGTGCCCGGAATCCGATTGGTAAGGACTGGACACCGTTGTCAACTTGCTTCTCCTCATCTTGATTCAACACTTGACTCTATCGTGTGGGCTTGCTTACATGGTGACTGACAACGTTGTCATTGTGAAAATGCGCCCGGACCCATCCCCCTGCCGCTCCTCCGATCAGCCGGCAACCCGACGAAAGAACCAAGATGCACAACCTTCCCCCGGGCGGATCCGCCCAAAACCCACTGGACGTCCTCGTTATCGGCGAGGCCTTGGTGGACATTGTGAACACCCGGGAAGGACGCATCAGCTACCCTGGCGGTTCCCCTGCCAACGTCGCCTACGGACTGGGCCGCCTCGGGGTGCCGACCGGGCTTCTCACAGCGATCGGCGACGACGAACACGGCGCCGCCATCACATCCCACCTTCACAGCGCCGGTGTCCAACTGCTTCCCGGATCTACTTCCCTCACGCGCACCGCCACAGCCACCGCTACACTCGCAGCGGACGGCTCGGCCAGCTACGAGTTCGACATCCGCTGGGAACTTGCACCCGTTGCACCGGCCATGATTCCGAAAGTCCTGCATACCGGATCCATCGCCACCTTCCTGGCCCCTGGAGCGTCCACCGTGCGCACCCTCCTGGAGCAGAGCCACGACTCCTGCCTGGTCACCTATGACCCCAACATCCGCCCGGCCCTCCTTGGCAGCCACGCCGAAGCGCAGCGGACTTTCGAGGACCTGCTCCCCCTTATTGACGTCATCAAACTCAGCGATGAGGACGCGCAGTGGCTCTATCCCGAGTCCTCGCCGGACGACGTCGCCTCCCGCCTGCTCAACCACGGCGCCCGGATGGCCGTCATCACCCGTGGCGCCGAAGGTGCACTCCTTGCCACTCCGGGGGCGCGCGCCACCATCCCGTCTGTGAAGACCCAGGTTGCAGACACCATCGGCGCCGGCGACTCCTACATGGCCGCGCTCATCTTTGAACTGCTGGCCAGAGGGGAAAAGGCTTTCGCACCAACAGCCCTCGGCCACATCGGACAGACCGCAGCTATTGCCGCCGCGATCACCGTCAGCAGGCCCGGCGCCAATCCTCCAACCTCCGATGAACTTCAAGCCCGGTTGGAAGGACTCAACCAGCAGCCGCTGGCCTCTGTATAGACCGGGGCAGAACTCCCCATGGCACTGCTGCGGGCCGACGCCTACGATGTCAGTGGACCACTCGGTCCCCTTTAGTCACTTTTTTGGGGAAAAGGACCTTACCCATGCCGTTGCAGCGACGTGCCGCCCACCATCCGATTCGAAGGACGCGGCAGGGGGTGTGGGCCATCCTGACGGCAGTCATCCTGGTGGCGGCGGGCCTCTTCGCCGGTGCCGCGCCCGCTTCGGCCGCGACGTACACCTTCAAGGGAGTCGTCAAAGGAAAATTGACAGCTACCGCAACGGCCACTCCCCTGGGCGACGTGTGGGTGGGTGCGTATACCAACGACGAACGGGCCTCCTATGTGGCCGGCGCCTGGTCCGCGGCCGATGGCTCGTACAGTTTCACCGTGCCGACGGCCGGCAGTTACAAGATATGGACTACCTGCAGCACCGGACCTTGTTCCGCCACGTATGCGGATGAGTGGAACGGCAACCAGTCCAGTTCCTACGGTTCGACGCCGGTTGCCGTCACCGACGCTGCCCCCACCACCACTTTCAACCCGCAGTTGGAAGCCTTCGGCAGCATGACCGGACGGGTCACCAACAAGGCCGGCCAGCCACTGACTGCTGTGTCCGTTTCAGCTTCGCCCAACAACGGCGGACAGATCAGCAGCACCAAGCCGGACGCCAACGGCTACTTCACCCTTACCAAGATCCGCCCCAACCAGGCCTACATCAGCGTCCGGGACGAGTCCGGCCAGCGCCTCTACCTGGAGCAGTACTGGACCGGCACCACCATGGTGGACACCTACACGGTGGCCACTGTTCCTGCGGGAGTTAAATGGACCAACGTGAACTTCGTCCTCAAGGATGAAACCGTCATGGAGGCCACCGTCGTCGATCCGGCCGGCGCGCCGATTGCCGACGTCGGGTATTCGCCGATGGTCTACAACGAAGCCACGGCAGCTTGGGAAGGCCCACAGATGGGGCCGCTGACATCGGATGCGCAGGGCAAGATCTATTGGCGCATGACGGTAGGCAGGAAGTACAAGCTCTGCGTCTCGGACACTTTCTACGAGGGCGCACCCCGCGAGAAGCGATACAAGGCCGAGTGCTACGACAACACCGCCACCCTGGACACGGCCACCGTCCTGACGGCCACTGCTGCCGGCCAGCGCATCAAGCTGACCATGCAGCTGGACGTTGCAGGGCTGTCGCTGACACCTGACAGGCCGTTCGTTTACGGCTCTGCCCAGGCAGGTCAGAAGCTTACGGTCGATCCCGGCGTTTGGGGACCGGCTCCAGTGACGCTCGCCTACCAGTGGCAGCGTTCCAAGGACGGCGTGGTCGCCCAAGACATTCCCGGCGCCACCACCACTGTCTACATTCCCACCGCCGCCGATGCCGGGTACGACATCTGGGCAAAGGTCACCGGGACCAAGACCGGATACGCCTCGCACACCACCTCGGTGCACGCCGGTAAGTCCGGAGCCGAGGCTGTCACGGCTTCGAAGCCCTTCACCCTTCTGGGCACGCCCAGCGCCGGGAACACCCTGACCGTTGACCATGGAACCCTGAGCCCCACCCCTGATTTCGGCCCTTACTATGACTGGTTCGTCAACGGCGTGCAGGACCACAGGACCAATGGGCCAACGTTCCTCCTCCAGGCTTCCGACGCCGGGAAAAAAGTCACCGTACGGCTTAGCATCCATGACTGGCCGTTGCAGCCCTACTACGGCCAGGCCAGCGTCACTGTCGCAGCAGGCACACTGACTGCTCCTGTCCCGACCATAACGGGGACCACCAAGGTAGGTTCGACGCTCACTGCGGTTCCGGGGACATGGGGACCGGCTCCGGTGACGCTGGCCTACCAGTGGTACCGAAGCGGCGTCGCCATCACAGGTGCCACATCAGCTACCTACGCATTGGCTTCTGCCGATCTGGGGAAGACCATGACCGTTCGGGTCACAGGCACCAAGTCCGGATTTACGACGACGGCGAAGACTTCCGTTGCGACAGCCGCCGTCGCGGCCGGCACGTTGACCGCGCCGGTGCCCACCGTGTCCGGGACCGCGAAAGTTGGCTCGATGCTCACCGCTGTACCCGGAGCATGGGGACCGGCTCCCGTAACGATGGCCTACCAGTGGTACCGGAGCGGCGTCGCAATCACCGGTGCCACATCGTCAACCTACGCCTTGGCTGCCGCCGACTTGGGCAAGACCATGACCGTCCAGGTCACGGGCACCAAGGCCGGGTTCACTACTGCGTCCAAGACCTCCGCTGCCACTGCTGCCGTGGCGGTAGGCACGCTGACCGCGCCGGTGCCGACGATCTCCGGGACGGCGAAGGTTGGCTCTGCCCTCACAGCTGTTCCCGGGGCGTGGGGACCGGCTCCCGTAACGCTGGCCTACCAGTGGTACCGGACTGGTGTTGCCATTACCGGGGCTACGTCTGCCAGCTACACCTTGACTGCCGCCGACCTTGGCAAAACCATGACCGTCCGGGTCACGGGAACCAAGGCCGGATTTACGACGACGGCCAAAACTTCCGCGGCGACCGCCGCCGTGGCGGTGGGAACCCTGACCGCTCCGGTGCCGACGATCTCCGGGACGGTGAAGGTCGGTGCGGTCCTCACGGCAGTGCCGGGTGCGTGGGGCCCTGCCCCCGTGACGTTGGCGTACCAGTGGTTCCGGAGTGGCATCGCGATCACGGGTGCCACCTCAGCTACCTACTCGCTCACTGCCGCCGACCTGGGTAAGACCATCACTGTCCGCGTCACCGGCAGCAAGACCGGATTCACGACGGCGGCGAAAACCTCCGTGGCGACTGCCGCCGTGGCGGCGGGCACGCTGACCGGGCCTACTCCCACGATCTCCGGCACCAAAACGGTAGGCAGCACGCTCACGGCAACCCCCGGCGTGTGGGGGCCGGCGCCTGTGACCCTGACCTACCAGTGGTTCCGCGGAAGCACCGCCATTACGGGTGCAACCGCCCAGACGTACAAGCTGGTTGCCGCGGACAAGGGAAGCGCCATCAAGGTACGCGTGACAGGAACGAAGACCGCGTACACCGCACTGGCCCGCTACTCCGCGGCCACTGCCCTGATCGGCTGACCCGCCAGGAACATCAGTAGCAGCGCAGTCAGCAGTTGTATGTCGTCAATCTCCGGAAATTGAAAGGTCTACCAATGAAACTCATCAAGCGAATCACCGGGACCGTGTCATTGCTTGGATTGGCAGCAGGGGCGTTCCTTGCCGGCGCGCCCGCGGCTCAAGCCGGCTCAACGTGCCCCTACGAGAGGCTGTGCTTGTACTTCAACAGCAACTACGAAGGGGCACGCGCCGACACCCAGTACTCCGACGGTTGGCTGGGTGACGAACTGTTCAACAACGGCCCCGCCGGCGCCAACGGATGGAACGTCCAGGTCAACAACAACGCCGCCTCGATCATCAACAACACCAGCGAAACTGTCTGGGTCTACGACGATTCCCATTGCGGCGGAAACCCACTCAGCATCGGACCCGGCGGACGATGGAACCTCGAGGCCCTGGGATTGAAGAACAAGGTGTCCTCGTTCTTCATCGACAACAGAGGCAACTGCGCAAACCGATGAGTACCACAGCGAGAGGCCTTGAGCCGATGACCGCCTGGAACCTGGCCTTTCGCTGTGGCAATGGCCTTGGCAACGCGCCAGGACGAGCTCCCGGTGCTGCACTGCCAAGCCAGCCGCCTTCAGGGTGGACAGGCGGCCATGGTCCGGGCGTTCGTTGGGAACACTGGCCGCGCAGCCTCAATACTGGGTTGCCCATGATGCATGTGCTGACTCTCTGGCTGCCCGCAGACTTCCTAAGGCGCGGGCCACAGTTCCCTGGGATAGCCATCTTTGCCGGCGAGGGCCAGTTTGCAGTGGAAGACACATCTGCCATTCCCAGCGCGGAATCAGCCGATCCTTTCCTGCGCGACCTTGCAGCAGCCGAGGACCATCCCGGCCTTTTGAGGCGAAGAGACGTGATCGGCGGAGAATTCGCGATCCTTTGGCTCACCCACGATGAATTGGCGGCCGGACCAACAGCGCCCCGCCCGGATCTTCGTGTCGGGGGTGACCATGGGGATGAGTCAGAAGGTACAAACGCCTGGGACGAGGTTGAGCCAACCACAGACATTTGGCTGATTCCGCGCGCCGATCCCAATGCCGGCAAGGCCCCCGTCGAACTCTGGGGAGATGAGGCTGGGCCAGATGGGTATGTCAATCCCTCAACAGGCAACGGACTTGCCGACTGGGCAGAACCCCTGTTTGCCATGAGCCACTTGGGCGGGACGGCCTTTCCCATCCAAGCAATGCCTGACGGGCTCACTCCTTGGTACCTCGAACTGGAAGAGATTTCTGGGCTCAACTTTGGCGGTGGCGGCAATGCCCAATTCGACCTTGAATCAGATACGTTCGACTGGGCTTGCGGATAGTACAGTCCGAGCATCCAGCAGCGGGCACATGAGCCATAGACACCCCAGCCTCGGTTATATCGGGACTAGTTTTCGGTTTTTCGTCGCCGGCCTGGCCGCTATGCTCGCAGGCTGTTCCGCCGTTCCGTCATCGATTTCCGAATCTGAATTTCGCGGAGGACTGCCATCGGCAGCAATTACAGCTGATCCCGGGTCCTGGGCCGAGGATCCGTCATTCCCCGCTCCTGTCCCTGTAGCGGGCTGGCTGGATGCCGGCGCGAGGTTTGCGGTTGTCCTCAGCGGCAGTTCCAGCTGCCCGGTCTTCCCGTCTTCAATAGAGGTCCTCAGTGCCCACCACATAAAGTTGAGCATTGCCTCGCATACCGCGCAGGCCTGAGTCACTCTCTCGAGCAGTCCACGGGTGGATGCCTGTTGCGTCGCCCGGTCCATGAATGCCGAAGCACGGTCCACTCCACGTCCCCGTGCCTGCGGGGCCGAGGCTAAAACCCGAAGCAGAAGTTCGCCCCATCCGCACCCCATGTCCAGAACCTCAGCAGGGGCCGGGTCGGACAAGAACGCCACAAGGTGGGCGGCACGTTCCTCCGAAAGCGGGGTGAGCCAGGTCAGCGACTCATACAGGGGCGGCATTTCAAGCGAAGTGGCGTCGGTCACTCCATGATGCTCTCACGATTCATGGAAGCCACAGCTTGGCCACCGGCCTGCAGCGCTCCGGACGGGTTCCCGCTCCGCTGACGACCTCCTGTGTTTGAATGCGTCTATAAGAAGCGAGCGTGGGCTTGGAACCACAGAACTCTCATAGAGGAAGCAGGAAGACGTGGGGAAACCTTCGGACGGCCATCTTTGGACCCTGGTTCATGCTGAGCGCGCCGCGCTGGTGGAGGACCTGACCGGCCTTAGCCCGGAGCAATGGCGCCACGAGACCCTGTGTGGGCGATGGGATGTGGAGCACGTCGTCGCGCATCTGACGGCCGCGGCGAGCCTTAACCAGTGGCAGTGGTTGCGCAGCATGCTCGGTGCCCGTTTCCGGCCTGACGTGCACAACCAGCGGAGGCTGGAGGAGCACCGTGGTAGCACCCCGGCTAAGACCTTGGAGAGGTTCCGCGCCGTCATCCACAGCAGCATCGCCCCTTCCTCCGATACTCCGGCCTATCTGGGGGAGGTAATCGTGCATGCCCAGGACATCCGCCGGCCCCTGGGGCTTCCCCGTACTCCGAGCATTGACGCTTTGACGCCCGTCGCGGAGTTCTACGCGCGCCGGGACTTTGCGGTTGCCAGCCGCACCCACGCTGCGGACCTGCAGTTGAGGGCGGATGACGGGCCCTTCTCAGCAGGGACAGGACCGCTGGTTACGGGGACCACCCTCGCCCTGGTCATGGCGATGGCCGGACGTATTCCCTACCTTGAGGACCTCCAAGGCCCCGGTGTACCTGTTCTTCGCTCACGCCTGGAGATCCAGGCCGCGAAACCCGCTTAGTTCAGATCGCGTAGTACTACTCAACCGTCACCATCACGGACGGCCAGCCGGAGGCCCCGTCAGGCACGGGATCGGCTCGCTTGTCGGTCTGGGTTTCGCCGGTGGCGTCAGTGGCGCGGGCCTTGACGTAATGCATGCCGGGCGTGGCATCCCATTCGTAAGACCATTGGCGCCAGGTGATGGTGGAGGCTTCGTCGGAGAGGGTTGCTTCCACCCAATCGCCGTCGTCAATCTGGACTTCAACCTTGGTAATACCCCGCGTCTGCGCCCAAGCGGTGCCGCCCACAGCTACCTTTCCTGCCTTAAGCCTTGCAAAGGATGCGGGTACGTCCACCCGTGCCATGGTTTTGATGGGTCCGCGCTCTGACCAGCCGCGTTCGGTCCAGTAAGCCTTGCTGTCGGCGAACCGGGTGACCTCCAACTCCACCACCCACTTGGTAGCGGAGACGAATCCGTACAGCCCGGGAACCACCATGCGCACGGGGTAGCCGTGCTCCACCGGCAGCGGCTCACCGTTCATGCCGATGGCCAGCATGGCATCCCGGTCGTCCTGAAGTACCTCGAGCGGCGTGGAGGCACTGAAGCCGTCGATGGATCGCGAGAGCACCATGTCCGCGCCATCCTTGGGCCTGGCCCTTTTCAGGACTTCGCGGATGGGAAGGCCCAACCACTTGGCGTTACCGGCAAGCTTTCCGCCCACCGGGTTGGAAACACAGGTGAGGGTAACGTGCGATTCGATCAGATCGGCGTCGAGCAGGTCCTGGAAGGTGAGGGTCACTTCCTCCTCGACCATTCCGTGCACCCGCAATGACCAATCGTTGACGTTGATTTCCGGGACGCTCAGGGCCGTATCAATGCGGTAGAACTCGCTGTTTGGCGTCAGCCAAGACGATACTCCCGCCACCGGGGACTGGACACCCGCCGGCACAGGGGGCGCAGCCTTGATCGGTGCCGGCAACCTGAGGGCATCACGGGCTTGGGCAACGTTGTTTCGTGCCGCGCCCAACAGCCGCCCACCGGTGGCCGCAATTCCGGCGGCCACGGCGGTGACTCCGGCAGCGGCAAAGAAACGACGACGGCTGGTTCCGGCCCCGCCAACCTGCTTGTCGGCGTCGGCCGCCACGTCAGCGGGGGCCTCCGGCCACGCTTTCAGCCTCCACAGCGGCACTATGAGGCGGCGGAGGGCTATCAGGCCGGCGATGGTTCCCAGGACGGAGGGAATGGCGTCGGCCAGTCCCACTCCTGCGCGGGTCAGAACGGCGGCCACAATCACGGCCCCCATGAACAACACGCCCAGGACGCCCAGCGCCCACTTCTTGTAGGCCACTATGCCCAGGACACAGGCAAGTAATGCGATGGTGACGCCCATCCCCACGAACAGTGCTGCTTTGTCATTCGTGCCGAATGTGGCAATGGCAAAATCCTTCATCCACGACGGCGTGAAGTCGATGAACGTTGATCCCAGGGCGAATACGGGGGTTGCCCTGGCGGTGAAGAAGGCGCCGATCAGCTCGGCGACGGCAAGCACGACGGCGGCAGACACCACGCCTGCCAGCGCTGCCATGGTTTCGGGGCCTTTGGTCCGGAGTCCGAGCTTTTTCATGCCAGTAGTTCGTAGCGGGCGGGAGCAGGGATGGGTGCAGCATCAGCTGAAGCCTGCAGGGCCGCGTCACTTTGAACATCTGTTCATGATTTTCCTTGAACAGATGTTCAAGATGCACTAGCCTGCTTCGTATGACCCAAGCCACATTTTCCGATTCCGCCTCCACGCTTTTCATCAACGGCGCATGGGAACCGGCCGCTTCCGGCGCGGTGCGTGAGATTCACAACCCGGCCGACGGCGAACTGGTCGCCACAGTGTCCGAGGCAGGCCGCGAGGATGCCGAGCGTGCGATTTCCGCAGCCCGGGCAGCCTTCGACTCCGGCGTCTGGTCGAACGTTCCTGCCCCCGAAAGAGGTGCGTTCCTGCTCAAGGTCGCCGCTGAACTGCGCGAACGCCGGGAGAAGTTCGCCCGCGCCGAATCTCTGGACACCGGTAAGCGAATCGTCGAGAGCCGCATCGACATGGACGACATCGCCTCCTGCTTCGAATACTTCGGACGCCTCGCCGGGCAGTCAGCCGGCCGTGTAGTGGACGCCGGGGACCCCGCCGTCGTGAGCAAAATCGTTTACGAACCCGTGGGCGTCTGCGGCCTGATTACACCGTGGAACTACCCGTTGCTGCAGGCCGCGTGGAAGATCGCGCCCGCACTGGCCGCCGGCTGCACCTTCATCCTGAAGCCCGCCGAGCTGACCCCCTCCACCGCGATCCTCGCCATGCAGTTGCTGCAGGATCTCGGCTTGCCGGACGGCGTCGCCAACTTGGTGACCGGCCCCGGTCCACAGGCGGGCGCACCACTTTCGGAACATCCCGATATTGACCTGGTTTCCTTCACCGGTGGCCTGGAAACCGGCAAGCGCATCGCGGCTGCCGCTGCGGGCACCGTGAAAAAGGTGGCATTGGAACTCGGCGGCAAGAACCCCAACGTGGTGTTCGCTGACGCTGACTTCGACGCCGCCGTCGACAACGCGCTGAACGGCGCCTTTGTGCATTCCGGGCAGGTCTGCTCTGCCGGGGCGCGGCTGGTGGTGGAGGAATCCATCGCCGAGCGCTTCGTTGACGAACTTGTCCGCAAGGCCAACGGCATCCGCCTCGGCGGCCCGTTTGATGACTCTGCCGAAACCGGACCGCTGATTTCCGCCGCCCACCGGGAGAAGGTGGACGCCTACGTCCGGCGCGGCGTGGCCGAAGGCGCGCGGCTGCGGTGCGGCGGCGCGGCCCCGGAAGGCGAAAAGTTCGACGCCGGGTTCTACTACCAGCCCACGGTCCTGGACCGCGTCCAACGGGGAATGTCGGTGGTCATCGACGAAGCCTTTGGCCCGGTAGTAACAGTGGAAACCTTCCGCACGGAAGACGAAGCCGTAGCCACAGCGAACGACACCATCTACGGGCTCGCGGGCGCAGTGTGGACCCAGGATGCCGGCAAAGCCCAGCGGGTAGCGGGCCGGTTGCGGCATGGCACGGTCTGGATCAACGACTACCATCCCTACCTTCCGCAGGCCGAGTGGGGTGGCTTCGGCCAGTCCGGCGTCGGCCGTGAACTCGGCCCCACTGGACTGGGCGAATACCAGGAAGCCAAGCACATCTACCAGAACACCAACCCCCAGGTGACCGGGTGGTTCGCAGATCACGGCAAGGAGAACTAAATGCACGTGGACAACATTGAGAACCTCAGCGAGCGCGGGTTCGATTACGTGGTCATCGGCGGAGGATCGGCCGGAGCTGCCGTCGCCGCCCGGCTGAGCGAGGATCCTGCCGTCACGGTGGCCTTGGTGGAAGCCGGCCCGGATGACCGCAACCTGCCGGAGATCCTGCAGTTGGACCGCTGGATGGAACTTCTGGAATCCGGCTACGACTGGGACTACCCCGTGGAACCGCAGGAGAACGGCAACTCCTTCATGCGGCACGCCCGGGCCAAGGTGATGGGTGGCTGCTCCAGCCACAACTCCTGCATCGCTTTCTGGGCTCCCCGCGAGGACCTGGATGAATGGGAGTCGAAGTACGGCGCCACCGGCTGGAACGCTGCTGCTGCCTGGCCTGTCTACCAGCGCCTGGAAAGCAACGAAGACGCCGGTCCGGACGCTCCCCACCATGGCGATTCCGGTCCCGTGCATTTGATGAACGTTCCCCCCAACGATCCCGCCGGCGTCGCGCTCCTTGATGCCTGTGAGCAGAGCGGCATCCCCCGCACCAAGTTCAACACCGGCACCACCGTGATCAACGGCGCCAACTTCTTCCAGATCAACCGCCGCTCGGACGGCACGCGCTCTTCCAGCTCGGTGTCCTACATCCACCCCATCATGGACCGTGAGAACTTCACGTTGCTGACCGGCTTGCGGGCCCGCCAATTGGTGTTCGACGCCCACAAGCGCTGCACCGGCGTCGATGTTGTGGACTCGGCTTTCGGCCGGACGCACAGGCTGAGCGCGCACCGCGAAGTCATCCTGTCCACGGGCGCCATTGATTCGCCCAAGCTGCTCATGCTTTCCGGCATCGGACCCGCCGCCCACCTGGCGGCGCATGGCATTGAGGTCTTGGTGGACTCACCTGGCGTCGGCGAGCACTTGCAGGACCATCCGGAAGGCGTGGTGCAGTTCGAGGCGAAGCAGCCCATGGTCCAGACCTCCACCCAGTGGTGGGAGATCGGAATCTTCACTCCTACCGAAGAGGGCCTGGACCGGCCGGACCTTATGATGCATTACGGTTCCGTCCCATTTGATATGAACACCTTGCGCTACGGCTATCCCACTACGGAGAACGGCTTCAGCCTCACTCCCAACGTCACTCACGCACGTTCCCGCGGAACGGTCCGGCTCCGCAGCCGGGACTTCCGCGACAAACCCATGGTGGATCCCCGGTACTTCACCGATCCCGAGGGCCACGACATGCGCGTGATGGTGGCCGGCATCCGCAAGGCGCGGGAAATCGCGGCGCAGCCGGCAATGGCGGAGTGGGCCGGCCGGGAACTCTCCCCCGGCATCGAGGCCCAGAGCGACGAGGAACTGCAGGATTACATCCGCAAAACGCACAACACTGTGTACCACCCCGTAGGCACCGTGCGCATGGGGCCGGTGGAGGACGATATGTCGCCGCTGGATCCTGAGCTGAGGGTCAAAGGCGTCACCGGGCTGCGTGTGGCCGATGCCTCCGTCATGCCGGAGCACGTCACCGTAAACCCCAATATCACCGTGATGATGATCGGCGAGCGCTGCGCTGATTTCATCAAGGCCGACCTCCTCCGGGCCCACGGGACGGAGGACACCACGACGGCGGAAGCCGGCTTCAGCTTGTCCCTCGCCTGAACAGGGACCCTGCTTTTAGACCCACGCAACAAAAAATGGGGGAAACAGCCGTTGGCACACCGTGGTGCCCGGCTTTTGATACACACCGCGTCCAATGACGGCCGCGGGCTATCACCATTCATGCATGTCTGAACTAGGAGTTCGAATGTCAGAACCCAGCAAATCAGGACCCTGCAAGAGCGATGCGAGCGGTATGGACGAGTTTGGCTATGCCCAAACCCTGGACCGCAGCATCGGTAAGTTTGCCAGCTTCGCCGCCGGCGTCAGTTACATCTCCATCCTCACCGGCGTTTTTCAACTGTTTTACTTCGGATTTTCGACGGCGGGACCCGCCTATGCGTGGTCGTGGCCCATCGTTTTCGTCGGCCAGCTCATGGTGGCCTTGTGTTTTGCTGAATTGGCCGGGCGTTATCCGGTGGCCGGTTCGGTGTACAACTGGGCGAAGAGGCTATCAACCGGAACCTGGGCGTGGTTGGCGGGCTGGCTGCTGCTACTCTCCTCCATCATGGCCCTTGGCTCGGTTGCCTTGGCCCTCCAAATCACGTTGCCGCAGATCTGGGACGGCTTCCAACTAGTGGGCGATGGCACAGGTCCCTATGACTTTGCGGTCAACGGGGTCATCCTGGCCAGCATCATGATCGGCATTTCCACCCTTATCAACGCTTTCGGCGTGAAGCTCATGACCATGATCAACAGTGTGGGCGTGTTCGTGGAACTGGTTGCTGCGGTCCTGCTCATTGCGGCTCTTATTTGGCACTCGGTTCGCGGACCGGAAGTCCTCCTGGATACCGCCGGCTTCGGTGAAGAGCATCCCTTGGGCTTCTTTGGAGTGTTCCTCATTGCTGCCATGGCTTCCGGGTACGTCATGTACGGTTTCGACACCGCCAGTTCCCTGGGCGAAGAAACCAAAGACCCCAAGAAGACCGCTCCCAGGGCGATCCTGCGCGCCGTTACGGCATCTTTCCTTTTGGGCGGGTTGCTCCTTCTCGGCGGAATCCTGGCCGCGCCGGATCTTTCCGACCCCAAGCTCGGAGCCGCTGACGGCGGTCTGCAGTACATCGTGCTTTCGGTGCTGGGTGGCCCGTTCGGCAAGGCGTTCCTGGCATGCATCGTCGTGGCCGTTGTGGTCTGCACCCTGGCCGTCCACGCAGCTGCCATCCGAATGATGTTTGCCATGGCCAGGGACAACAACCTTCCCTTCAGCAGGCAACTCAGCAAAGTGCACCCCACCCGGAAAACCCCCACAGTGGCTGCGATCGTCATTGGCGTAGTGGCCGTCATTCCCTTGATCGTGAACATCTCCCAGCCGGCCATCTTCACCATTCTCTCCAGCATCAGCATCGTCCTGATCTACCTGTCCTACCTGCTGGTCACAGTGCCGATGCTCCGCCGTCGGTTCCTGAAGAAGTGGCCTTTGAAGGACGACGGATCGGAACCGGGATTCAGCCTGGGCAAATGGGGGCTGCCCGTGAACATCCTGGCCGTGCTGTGGGGAGGCGCCATGACGCTGAACCTGGTGTGGCCTCGGCCGGAAATCTACAACTCGGTGCCGCCGTTTGAGTGGTACCTCCAATGGGGTGGCGTGATCTTCGTCGGCACAGTCATCATTGGCGGAACGCTCCTCTACCGCCTCCGCCTCCGGCACCGCACCGGAGTCCTGGCCGAGCACGCCGCCGTCGCTGCACCATCCGGCGCGGGTCCGGACGCTGATCCGACAACAGATCCGGACGCGGGGCCGGACAAAGATCCCGCCTTGGCAGTAACCCAGAGCTCCTGACCCACGCCACAGACGAGCACCCCTTCGCCGACGTTCACAGCCGCGAAGGGGTGCTCCGTGCGTTTATGGGGTGCTCCGTGCGTTTATCCAGGGCTTGCTTCGTCAGACAAACGCCGACTTCCCCGTCACCGCCCGGGCCACGATCATGGAGTTGATCTCATAACTGCCCTCGTACGTGTACAGGATCTCGGCGTCACCAAACAGCTTGGCCATCTCATAATCCGTGGTGATTCCGTTCCCACCCAACAGGGACCTGCCCATCGCCACGGATGATCGGGCCAGCCGGGTGGTGGTGGCCTTGCACATGGCGGCCTGCACCATCTCGAGTTTCCCGGCCTGCTGGATCCGCGCGAGCTCCACCATCATGGACAGTGAGGCGTTGGCATTGCCCAGGATGTCTGCGAGTTGCTGCTGAACCAGCTGGAAACGGGCCAGCTCCTTGCCGAATTGCTTGCGCTCCAAGGCGTAGGAACGGGCAATATCGAAGGCCGCCAGCTGGATTCCTGCCGCTTGCCATCCCACCCAGGCACGGGAATCACGCAGGAGTTCATTGGCCCGCGAGAACTCCGTGGCGCCCGGCAAAAGGTTTTCCACGGGAATGCGGACCTCGTCCAACACGATGTCCGCATTTTGCATGATGCGCAGGCCGATCTTGTGGGAGATCTTAGTGGCGGAGTACCCGGGGCGGTCGGTCTCCACGATGAATCCCTTGATGTGGCCATCGGACTCGTCACGGGCCCAGACCAACGCGAAATCGGCAATGGTCCCTGCCCCGATCCAGCGCTTGGCGCCGTTGATGACCCATTCACCGCCGTCGCGCCGCGCCGTCGTCGAAAGTCCTCCGGCGATGTCCGAACCGTGGTCCGGTTCGGTCAGGGCGAAGGCGCCCAGTTGGGTAAATGCCTCCAACCCCGGCAGCCATTTACGCTTCTGCTCCGGTGATCCGAGCTCGTCAATCATGCCGACGATCAACTCATTGTGGATGCCTACCAACGCCGAAAGTGAGACGTCCGCCCGGGCCACTTCGGTGTACATGAGGCCCTTGAACAGCTTGGAGGACCCATCAGTTTGCAGCCCGCCCACCCCGAACTTGGCCATGTCGGCCAACAGCCCGAACGGGAACTCCTCCCGGTTCCAGTACTCGATGCTCGCAGCACGGATTCGCGTTTGCAGGAACTCCCTGATCTCCAGGTACCGCAAGCGCTCCTCCGGGGGGAGCAGGTCAATGACGTGCATCAAGTCCGCCTCCGGATAAGGAGGAAGGACGCGTGTCGATGCCGCACCGCTGGTAACGGTGCCGGCAGCTTTTTCGTCGAGCATTAGACCCCTTCGTCATGTCCCGCATAGGCTCTTCCAAACCCTTGGATGTCCTAGTATATTGCAAGGTGATGTGGATCACTAGGCGGGATGCTTCGGCAAAGGTGCCGGCACAACCCGAAGGCGAAAGGCGGACTATGACAGTCACAGAAGACTTCCGTGCGGCCCGCGACAGGCTGCTGGAATTGCGCGAGGACTACAAGCAGGCCCACTCCGAATTCCAATGGCCCCGCTTTGAAGAGTTCAACTTCGCGCTCGACTGGTTCGACCAGATCGCGGCGGACGCGGCCCGCGGCGACCAGCCGGCCCTGGTGATCGTGGAACAGGACGGCAGCTCCACCCGCCGGACTTTCAAGGACCTCTCGCGCAGGTCTTCACAAGTGGCCAACTGGCTGCGCGGCCAAGGTGTCCAACGCGGCGACCACATGATCATCATGCTCGGCAATCAGGTGGAACTCTGGGAACTCATGCTCGCCGGCATCAAACTGGGCATCGTGATGATCCCCACCACCACCCTCATGGGCGCCCGTGATCTCCAGGACCGGGTGGAGCGCGGCGGGGCCGCCTGGGTGGCCGTCGGAAGTGCCAACATCGGCAAGTTCGCCGACGTCGAGGGTCAATACACCTTGATTGAGGTCGGTTCCGAGCACGCCAACCCAGACGCCAGGCAGTACTCAGACTCGAACGACGCCGGCACGGACTTTACGCCCGACGCCCCCACCAAAGCCGACGAGACCCTCTTGCTCTACTTCACGTCCGGCACCACCTCCCGAGCCAAACTGGTGGAGCACACCCACATCTCCTACCCCGTGGGCCACCTCTCCACCATGTACTGGATCGGCCTGGAACCCGGCGACGTCCACCTGAACGTCGCCTCACCAGGCTGGGCCAAGCACGCCTGGTCCAACGTCTTCACGCCGTGGATTGCTGAAGCCACCGTTTTCATCTACAACTACCAGCGCTTCGACGCCGCCGCCCTGATGGACCAGATGGGCCGGGAAGGAGTCACCAGCTTCTGCGCCCCGCCCACCGTGTGGCGCATGCTCATCCAAGCCGACCTCACCCAGCTCACCAGCCCGCCCTTGAAAGTGGTTTCCGCCGGCGAGCCGCTCAACGCAGAGGTCATTGGCCAAGTGGAGGAAGCCTGGGGTGTCACCATTCGCGACGGCTTCGGCCAAACCGAATCCACCGTCCAGATCGCCAACACTCCTGCCCAGCCCGTGAAGATCGGCTCCATGGGACGGCCGCTGCCAGGCTACGACGTCGTGCTGGTGGACCCGCTCACCGGGCAGGAAGCCGACGACGGCGAACTCTGCTTGCGCTTGGACCCCCGGCCCGTGGGGCTCATGAAAAGCTACTTCGGCGACGAAGCCAAGACGGCCGAGGCCTTCCGCGATGGCTACTATCACACCGGCGATATGGCGAGCCGGGATTCCGACGGCGTCATCACCTACGTCGGCCGGGATGACGATGTTTTCAAGTCCTCCGACTACCGGTTATCGCCTTTCGAACTCGAAAGCGTCCTGATCGAACACCCCGCAGTGGCGGAAGCCGCCGTCGTGCCTTCGCCTGATGCCGTGAAGCTGTCGGTGCCTAAGGCTTTTGTGGTGTTGGCCGCCGGCTATGAAGCCGGGCCGGCAGTAGCCGAGGACATTTTGAAGTACTGCCGCGAGCACCTGGCGCCGTTCAAGCGCATCCGTCGGCTCGAATTCGGAGAGCTGCCCAAGACCATTTCGGGCAAGATCAGGCGGGTTGAACTGCGCGGGACGGAAGTCGCCCGGCACGGCGACGGTCCGCTACCCGCTGGTTTGGGCGTGGAATATACCGAGGAAGAGTTTCCGAATCTGAAAGACTAGCCAACCGAACAGTAGGCCAAGCAAGCAGTAGGCCAAGCAAGCAAACAAAGGAGGCCCATGGGCACGCCACTCCCCCGCGACCCCATTGCCGACGCCCAGCGCAACTGGGAACGGCATGGCTGGGGTGATGTCGCTGCGCCCATGGCCGCCATTACCGCCATCATGCGCACGCAACAGATTCTGCTCGCCCGGATCGAAACAGTGCTCAAACCCTTTGGCCTGACCTTCGCACGCTACGAACTCCTTGCACTGCTGAGTTTCGCCCGCAGCGGTGCCCTGCCTATGAACAAAGCCAGCGCGCTCCTGCAGGTGCACCCCACCTCGGTGACCAACGCCGTCGACCGCTTGGAAAAGGCAGCCCTGGTTGCCCGGTCACCGCACCCCACCGATGGGCGCACCACCCTGATCGAGCTCACTCCTGAAGGCCGAACGCTCGCCAAGAAGGCGACGGCGGCGCTCAACGCGGAGGTTTTTGGAAAGTCAGGTTTCGGGCCCGACGACGTGGACCACCTCATCCGCGTGCTGGGCAGCTTCCGGAGGGACGCCGGAGACTTCGAGGACTAGGCTTTTTACCTCTTTACGTTCTGGAGGGTCCGTGCCCGGGCAGGGGTGGAGCCTTTGATTGGTACGTGTGTCCCGTAGGAGTGCTGATTTCCAGGGTGTGAACGTCCCCGGGCATGACCTTGGTGCTCCAACCGGCGTTTTCCTTGGTGTGGTTGCACGCTTCGCATAGACCGGCGCCGTTGGCCAGGCTGGTCCCTCCTCCGGAGCGCCACGGAACCACATGGTCAATATGCCGTATGGGCGCATCGCAATAGGGAGTCCGGCAACTATCGTCGCGGGTTTCAATGAAGCGCCGAAGCCCACCCGTGAAGAGCCGGGCTTTGGAATCGGTGGCGAGCAGTTCTCCTGTGCCCGGCGCGGTGTAGAGCCGACGAAGCCATACGGCGAACTCTGCGTTCAGCGCTGCCGCGGGACCTTGGCTGGGGTGTCCTGCTCTAGAGGCTGGGCTCACGCCCGCCTGACCCAGAGGTGAGGCCTGCCCCAACGCGAGCAGTTCCCTTCCCCATTCTGCGGGGACGATTCCGTAGCCCTTGAGCCGGGCTGGTTCGCTGTCGCCTTGGAAAAGGGTGCGGTCAGTCATGACGAGGTCCAGGTTGATCCCCGAAATCCCGCCCGGGGTGCCCGTAATGCGTGCGGTGAGGGTGTCGGCCATGAGCTGGCCCCGACCCCGGGTATCCCCACTGGAACGGGCAGAATCAGCCGCTCGAGTCAGCGCGGCGTAGACCGCTACGCCCTGGGCTACAGGAAGCAAGGCCGTTAGGTATGTCATAGTGTCCGGGGCCGGACGGAGGCTGACGGTCCGCTCGGCCGCAGCACGGCTGGCACGCCCGACTACAGACCGCGGGTCACGTCGATAGGCGGCAGCTTTTGCGGCGGCAACGATCGCTTTGTCGCCCTTGCCGTCAAAGGTCCCGGTGTCGGGGGCGAGCTCCTCGTCCACCGCACAACGATCCTCGACAGACAGGCAGGCCGTTTCCTTAACAAGAAGCGTAGCGCGCCATTCATTCAAGTTCCCCGATTTCAGGGCCGCCAAGGTGCGGGGCATCTCCGTGACAAGGGCTTTTGCCAAGCCCAGGAGACGTGCCCCGCGGTTCGGTGACTCGCGCCGGGCCAAAGCAACCTGGGCTCCCACACCTTGTCCACGCTCCGCAGCAGGGACGCCTGCCTCGGCTTGCTCGGCACGCTGGGCGAGATCAAAGGCCACAGCAACCCGCGCCTGCAAAGCGGAGATCGCAGACTTCATCTCCTCCAGGACCCGCAACTGTTCGATCAGGTCGCTACTGACGCTGCTGTTGGGGGCAGTGCCGGGCTGCACTGCGCTGGACGGAACAGCTCGGGGCGGAACTCCGCCAAGAGTGTGGGCGGTTGAGGCAGCAGCAAGCGGACCCGGCACCCGTGCGCCCGCTCGCTTCTCCCCAATTCGCTCCATGCCCTAACTCTGGCACCAGCCACCGACAAAATAACGTCAGTGACCGCACGTGGAGCGCAGTGGGCGGGACGCTCAGGGAAGGAGTCCCTCGGAGGACCTCCCTTAAGCGGGACTCCCTCCCAGTCCATAACCCTGATGTTCTAGAGTCATGACCACAACTCTCCCCCACACGCACCCGGCGCTTGCCTCTAGTGACCTACGTTCTGGCGGCGGGCGTGTTCCTGATGGGAACCACCGAGTTCATTGTTGCGGGCATCCTGCCGGAGATCGCCACTGATCTTGGCACGTCCGTAGCCGATGCGGGCCTCATGATCACGGTCTTCGCGGTGGGGATGATCGTGGGAACCCCCACCATGTCCATCCTGACCCTGAAGCTGCCGCGCCGCCTGACGCTGAGCCTGGCACTGGTGATATTTGCTGTGGGGCATGTGGTTGTTGCCCTCACGTCCGACTTCACCCTGATCCTGATGGCTCGTCTCGTCACCGCACTGGCGACGGGCGCGTTCTGGGCGGTAGCCGCCGTCGTGGGTGCAAAAGCCGCAGGTGCGGCGTCAGCGTCCCGGGCGCTGGGCGTTGTCCTCGGCGGTGGCATGCTTGCCAATGTGGTGGGTGTACCCCTCGGCGCGTTTGCCGGGCAGGTGGTTGGCTGGCGGGGGCCGTTTTGGGCCTTGGCTGTCCTCGCGCTGGCAGCTGCTGGCGTGGTGTACCGGCTGGTCCCGGTCACCCCGGAATCCGGCGCTGCTCCGTCAGTGCGGGCAGAACTTGCCAGCATGCGCGACACCCGGGTCTGGCTTGTCCTGGCCGGCTGCGCGATCGTGTGCGGATCGTCCTTGGCCGCCTACAGTTTCATCTCGCCCTTGCTGACTGTAAACACCGGACTTGCCGCTACCGTGGTGCCATTGGTGCTGGTGGCCTACGGCGTGGGGGCCTTCATTGGCTCCAATCTTGGCGGCCATTTCGGTGCTCACCGCCCCTATCCGGCACTCTTTATCCCGGCTGGCATGACATTCCTGGTGCTGGGTGCCCTTGCACTGTTCTCCCACTACGCGCTGGTCACCGTGGTCCTGATCTTCCTACTGGGCCTCTTTGGCATGGCCACCAACCCCATCCTGATCGGCAAAGCCGTTGGTTATGCAGGCCAAGCACCCACCCTTGCTTCGGCGCTCAGCACGTCAGCTTTCAATCTGGGCACGGCAGTGGGCTCATGGATCGCCGGCTATGCGCTCGAGTCATCGCTCGGTGCCACGGGCCCGGTGGTGGTGGGGACTGTCATCGCCGCGCTCTACTTCGTGCCCCTTACGTTGCTGATGCTGAAGGACCGGAAGGAAGGTGCTGTGGCATGAGGCGCAGCACCGTCGGCATACCGTTCCCTGCGAGGACGGTTGCGTTGGCCCTGGCCCTGGCGCTGCCCCTGACACTAGTCGGTTGCAGCCCACCACCAACGGGGGACGCAGCACCGGCTCCGAGCAAAATAGCCACCAGTCCCCAGAAAAAATCCAGCCCCAGCGAGGCATCCAGCCCCGCCACAGGCAGCGTGATAGGTACCGTGGTCCGCTACAGTACCGATTCGGAAACACTGAACGTGACCATCGGCGAGGACAGCCCCGCCACCCGGGACTTCCTGAGCATGCTCCCGCTGACCCTCACCATGGAAGAGTTCGCCGGCCGGGAGAAGATCGCGGACCTGCCCAGGCCCCTTAGCCATGAGGGGTCCCCCGGATCCGATCCCGAAGACGGCGACCTCATCTACTTCGTCCCTTGGCGAAACCTGGGTTTTTACTACAACGCATCGGGCATCGAATTCTCAGACCAGACCATCCATCTGGGACGCTACAACGCCACACCGGAGGATCTCGCACGCTTCGAGGGCCAGAACGTCAGGGTAGAAGTCAGCCGCTGAGCGTGCCGGTGGTCAGCTGTCCGCCCGGGTCCTCTCGGCAGTGGACTCGACGGCGTATTCGCTGGCCGCCCATGACGCCAGCAACTGGAGCCGCTCGGCCGACGGCGATCCGGGTTCCGCCGCGTAGATGGTCAGGGTCAGTCCGGGCTCGGCCGCCATTTCCAGGCCCTCAAAAGCGAGTGTCATATCACCGACGATCGGATGGTTGAACGTCTTGAACCCGGTACCGTGATGGCGGACGTTGTGCGCGCCCCAGCGGGCGCGGAAGTCCTCGCTGCGGGTGCTGAGTTCACCGATGAGGTCGTGAAGCTCTTTGTTGTGCGGGTCGCGGCCGGCCTCTGTGCGCAGGATGGAAACGGTCACCTCGGCAAAGGCGTCCCAGTCCGGGTAGAACTCATGGGCACGGTCATCCAGGAAAGTGAAGCGTGCGATGTTTGGCGCCTGGCCCGGCATGTCGTAGCAGTCCTTGTAGAACGCCCGCGCCAAGGGGTTCACTGCCAGCAGGTCCATTCGGCCGTTCCGGACGAACGCGGGGCCTGCAGTGACAGCGTCCAGCGCCCACTGCAGGCTCTGGTGGGGTACATAGGATTTCGAGGTCCGGCGTCGCGGGGGCCTGGCAACCGGACTGGCCGCGTGAGCGAGATCAAACAGGTGGGCGCGCTCGGCGTCGTCCAGCTTCAGCGCCCTGGCCAGGCTATCCAGCACCTGCGGCGAAGCACCGCTGATGGCACCCCTTTCCAATCGCGTGTAGTACTCCACGCTCAGCCCTGCCAGTGTGGCAACTTCGCTGCGACGCAGCCCTTTGACCCGGCGGTTGGATCCTGCGGGTAAGCCCACCTGCTCCGGGGCCACCTGCGCACGCCGGGAGATCAGGAATTCGCGTACTTCAGCCCGGTTATCCATGACTCCCATGCTAGGTCCGGTCAGTCACGGGAGGGAGTCCCTGCCAGGGCCTCCACCGGCTTACGCAGGCTCGGGCCTCCGGCGTGAAACCAGCACCGGACTGTGGGCATGGTGGAGCACGGCGTGGGCCGTTGAGCCTATGGTTCCTTTGATGAGCCCATGTCCTTTGGTCCCCACCACCGTGATGCGAGCCCCTTGTGAAGCCTTGACCACCGCCCGGGAGAATGACGAGTCCACCAGGAGCTCGCCGGACACTGTGATCCCGGGGGCTTTGTGCCTGGCGCGGCTCAGCACGGAGTCGAGCATCGCTTCAGCGTCCGGATAAGCCTCCACGGGCTCACGCAACCGCCGGTACCCTTCCGGTTCGTGCAGCACGTGAACGATCATGAGTTCGGCACCTGTTGCTGCTGCAAACAGGCACGCGTCCTCGAGGGCTGCCGGGGAACCCGTCTCATCCACCGCCAGCAGGACGGGACCTTCAGGATGGTCGTCGGCGCGGATCACGGCCACCGGGCACTCAGCGGTTGCTGCCATCTCCAAACTCACCGATCCCACCAGCAAACCCATGAACCCGCCAAGACCCCGACTTCCGAGCACCAACATCGCAGCACCGGCCGAGACGTGGGCCAAGTGATCGCGCGGCATGCCGTGAAACAAGGTGCTGCGAACGTCCAGATCGGGGACGGTCTCCTTGGCGAGCGCCACGCCTTCTTCAAGCACCTTTTGCGCGGCCCGTTCCAGGCCGCTATCGGCCACACCAGGAACGGGACCCCTGTTGTGGGACAGCATGACCCACAACGAACAGTGCACAACGTGAAGGGAACAGTCCCGGAGGATAGCGTGCTTTGCCGCCCATTGAACGGCCCGGTGTGATTCTTCGGACCCGTCAAAGCCAACCACGATCATCTTCGATGCGCGCTCGTTCGTCATGGCCAGAGCCTACGCCCGCACCGGGAGAGGCACCATAGCGTAACGCCCGACGCCACAACGCAACACGCTGCTAGGCTCCGATGCTGACACTTCAGGAGGAAACACCGTGAGCTTTGCCGAAGAACTCAGGAACCAGTCCGCCGGGGATTGGGACGCCGCCGTCAACCATCCGTTCGTGGACCAGCTGTTGGACGGGTCCCTTCCCGATGAGCAGCTGCGCCATTATCTTATGCAGGATTACCAGTTCTGCGATGCTTTCACCGCCCTGCTGGGCCAGGCCGTCGCCTCAGCTCCTTCGCTCCCCGCACGCCTGGTGTTCGCCGGGGTTTTGGGAGCTTTCGCTTCGGACGAGAACACGTACTTCCAGGATTGCTTCAATGAGCTGGACGTTCCGGAAGCCGAGAGGACTGCGCCCGCTCTCGGACGTGCCACCCGGGAGTTCGACAACCTGATGCGCAGCGCCCTGTCCACCCGCTCTTACCCCGATGTCCTGGCAGTCCTGCTTGTTGCTGAGTGGCTGTATGGAGAGTGGGCCGCCCGCGCCGGAGACCCCACCCAGTGGCCCGCCGAACCCAGGCATGCCGAATGGATCCGCCTCCACAACAACCCTGAGTACAACGCGTGGGTCACATGGCTACGCGACGAATTCGACGCCGTCGAACCTTCACAGCCGCAGGAGCGGCAACGCGTGGCCGCTACCTTCGCGGAAGCGGTGCGGCTGGAGCGGGCGTTCTTCGATGCAGCGCTGGTCCCTGACGAGGCCTACGCCGCGAAGTAGGAGCGGACAACCCTTGTGCGGTTCTCCTGTTCGTCGGAGCCGTCTTCATCAGAACCACGGCAGGCCTCCGGACTTCCCGTCAGGTCAGTCCAGTGCCAGCCCTCGGAGCAGTAATCGTTATCGCAAAATTGCCAGGTCATGGGTCCCTCAGTCTCGCCTGCTTGTGTATCCCTCAGTAGGAGTCGCAATCAGGTGGAACATGACGAAGGAAGGACCGTGAGCTGCGTCCTAATCAGAGGACTGAAGCAGCAGACTAAAACAGCGGAGCCGCCGGAACTACCCGGTGAACGCGAAGATCAGCGCCGAGCCCAGGGACAGGAGGCCAATCCCGTAGCCCACCACCAAAGCGGCGATGGCAAAGCCCCTGCCGCGTTCGCCGCGCTGCTCGATCTGGTTGAGGGCCACATGCCCTGCCCCCACCACGAATACCGCAATCACAGCCATGCCCGCGAAGAACAGCCCGACGAGGGCTACGACTGCCATTGCGGCGGCCACGAGGGCCTGCCGGTTGATCGGCTGGGCGGACGCTTCAGTGTGGTTAGCCTGAACGATCTCCGTTGACATGTTCTCTCCCCATTTGTAAGTGCACCGAGTCTATCCCCGCCAGGCCCCAAAAGACGCGCGAATTACCGGTGTTTGAACTCCGGTTGGCGCTTCTCGCTGAACGCGGCCATGCCTTCCTTCTGGTCCTCTGTTGCGAAGAGCGAGTGGAATACGCGCCGTTCGAACACCACCCCTTGTGACAGTCCCATTTCGAAGGCCGCGTTGACAGCTTCCTTGGCCACCATGGCGGCGGGTTTGGACTTGGACGCGATCACTTCCGCTGCCTTGACCGCTTCGTCAATGACTTCAGCAGCAGGAACCACCCTGGAGACCAGGCCGGAGCGTTCGGCTTCATCGGCGTCCATGAACCTGCCGGTCAGGACCATGTCCATGGCCTTGGCCTTGCCGACGGCGCGGGTGAGCCGCTGCGAGCCGCCCATGCCCGGGATCACCCCCAGGTTGATTTCCGGCTGGCCGAACTTGGCGTTGTCCCCGGCGATGATGAAATCGGCCATCATGGCCAGCTCACAGCCACCGCCCAGGGCAAAGCCGGAAACAGCAGCAACAACAGGAATGCGGAGGCGGGTGAGGTCCTCCCAGCGCCGGAACCAGTCCGCCGCGTACATCTCCATGTAGCTGTTGGAGGACATTTCCTTGATGTCGGCACCCGCAGCGAACGCTTTGGCGGATCCCGTGATCACCACTGCGCCTACGTCGGGGTCGGTGTCCATTGAAGTGACAGCGTCCACGAGCTCATTCATCAGTGCCGTGTTCAGCGCGTTCAGCGCTTCGGGCCGGTTCAGGGTCACCAATCCAACCCGGCCCCGACGCTCCACCACAATGTTCTGGTACTGCTCCGTCATGCTCTCCCTCTCGCCACGCTCTTCAGACCCTCAACTACTCGGTTCAAACCTCTCACACGGATTTATCCCGGATCTCCGTGATAATTCCGGAGAAGTCCCTTCCGGCTCCCTCACCCGCAGCAAAGGCATCGTAAATCCGTGATGCCAGCGGTCCCATTTCCGCCGCAACACCCGTGCTCTCCAACGCGTTCAGGGCCAGGCGCAGGTCCTTGGCCATCAACGCTCCGGCAAAACCGGGCTGGTAGTCGCGGTTGGCCGGGCTGGTAGGCACAGGTCCCGGAACGGGGCAGTTGGTGGTCAACGCCCAGCACTGCCCCGAGGCGTTGGAAGCGACGTCGAACAAGGCTTGATGCGTGAGGCCCAACTTTTCACCGAGAACAAACGCTTCGGCCACCGCAATCATGGAAACGCCCAGGATCATGTTGTTGCAGACCTTCGCGGCCTGCCCGGCACCGTGGTCACCGCAATGGACAATCCGTTTGCCCATCAATTCCAGGATGGGCTTCACGGTCTCGAAGTCCTCGGGAAGCGCGCCCACCATGAACGTCAGCGTGCCCGCTTCTGCACCCACTACGCCGCCGGAAACCGGGGCGTCCACTGAGCGGTGCCCGGCTTCAAGGGCAACGGCGGCAGCTTCCCGGGCTTCGTCCACATTGATGGTGGAACAGTCCAGGAAGAGTGTGTTTGGCCGCGCAATGGCAAGCAGCCCCGGGCCGTCCACCCCACGATAGGCATCCAGGACATGCTTGCCGCTGGGCAGCATGGTCAGCACCACTGCCGCCTCCGCAGCAGCTTCATGCGCCGTGGCGGCCATGGGAATCCCATGGGCCACCGCCGCTTCAACGGCTGCCGGAACGGGATCATAGCCAATGACGTCGTGCCCGGCCTTGATCAGGTTGGCCGCCATGGGGCCGCCCATGTGTCCAAGTCCGAGGAACGCGATGAGGCCCGTCCCCGGGGCTTGGCTATCTGACATGGCTGCGTTCTCTGTCATACCGTCTCCTTCGACTCAGTGCCCAGTTTTGAAAGCCCCAACTCCCGCTCGCCGAGCGGCGCAAAGTAGCCCTCGACGTCGGACGCGTGGACGTCAGCAAGCGTGGGCGGCTTCCATTGCGGATGCCTGTCCTTATCCACTACCTGTGCGCGGATGCCCTCACGGAAATCAGGACCGGCCAGGCAGCGAAGGCCCACGCGGTATTCCTGATCCAGCGCTTCCTCGAGCAGGAGTCCGCGGACCCGGCGCAACGATTCCAGAGCGACCTTCACGGACGTCGGCGACTTGGACTCGATCGTGTCCGCCGCAGCGATCGCTTGGTCGCCCAAAGAGCGCAGGCTCCGCACAATTTCCTCGGCGTCGTCATGCACGTATGCAGCGTCGATCCACTCGCACTGTGCCGCCAGGGCCGAGTCCGGCGCGGCTTGGGCAAAGCGCCCGACGGCGGCATCCGGCGTCGAGCTTTCCAGCGCTTCCGCCAGCGCGGGCAGGCTTTCGGACGGCACAAAGTGGTCCGCGAGCCCCATGAACAGGGCGTCGGCCCCTGACAGGTGGGCGCCGGTCAGGGCTGCGTGAGTTCCCGTCTCCCACGGCGAGCGGGACAGCAGCAGCGTGCCGCCGACGTCGGGAACAAAACCAATGGTGGTCTCGGGCATCCCGGTACGGGTCCGTTCGGTGACAATCCGGACCGAACCGTGGGCGGAGATACCCACGCCACCGCCCAGTACCAGCCCGTCCATGAAGGCCACGTACGGCTTGGGGTACTGCGAAATGAGCAAGTTCAGGCGATACTCCTCAGCCCAGAACTCCGCAGTTTCAGTGCCGCCGTGCAGCATGTCCTTATAGATGGCCACAATATCGCCGCCGGCGCACAGCCCACGGTCACCGGCGCCGCGCACCAACACCGTGGCAATGGCGTCGTCGCCGGCCCAATCGGTCAGCTGCCGGAGCATGGCTTTCACCATTCCCGCGTTCAGCGCGTTGACCGCCTTGGGGCGGTTCAGGGTGACGATCCCCAGGTGGCCGCGACGCTCAAACAGGACTTCTTCCTCTGCCGCTTCAGCCCCCATCAGCTGCCTGCCGGCATGATGAAGCTGGCGCCCTGGCGAATGCCGGAGGGCCACCGCGACGTCACGGTCTTGGTCTTGGTGTAGAAGCGGAAGGCATCTGCGCCGTGCTGGTTGAGGTCGCCGAAACCGGAAGCCTTCCAGCCACCGAAGGTGTAGTAGGCGATCGGCACCGGAATCGGCACGTTGATGCCCACCATCCCCACCTCCACGCGGCTGGCAAAGTCCCGGGCGGAGTCGCCGTCGCGGGTGAAAATTGCGACGCCGTTGCCGAACTCGTGCTCGCTGCAGAGCCTGAGTGCTTCGTCGTAGTCAGCCGCGCGCAGCACGCTGAGGACCGGGCCGAAGATCTCTTCCTTGTAGATCTTCATGTCCTTGGTGACGTGATCGAAGAGCGTGGGGCCCACCCAGAAACCGCCGTCGTATCCGTCCACGGTGAGGCCGCGGCCATCGGTGACCAGCGTCGCGCCTTCGTCCACGCCGGATTGGATATAACCCTCAATCCTCTCCTTGGCAGAAGCAGCCACCACGGGTCCGAAGTCCGAGTCCTTGTCCAGGCTGTGGCCTACCTTCAAGTCCTTGACGCGCTCGGTCAGCTTGGCCACCAACGCATCGGCGGTTTCCTGGCCCACCGGGACGGCCACGGAGATTGCCATGCAGCGTTCGCCGGCGGAACCGTAGCCGGCACCAATCAGGGCGTCGGCTGCCATGTCCAGATCGGCGTCGGGCATGATCACCATGTGGTTCTTCGCCCCGCCGAAGCACTGTGCGCGCTTGCCGTGGGCGGCAGCCGTTGCGTAGATGTACTGGGCAATCGGCGTCGATCCCACGAACCCGATGGCCTTCACCCGCGGATCTTCGAGCAGTGCGTCCACTGCTTCCTTGTCGCCGTTGATGACATTGAAGACGCCGTTCGGCACCCCTGCCTCACTGTAAAGCTCGGCAAGGCGCAGTGGCACCGAGGGGTCCCGCTCGGAAGGCTTGAGGATGAACGCGTTGCCGGCTGCGAGCGCCGGTCCGGATTTCCACAAGGGAATCATGGCCGGGAAGTTGAAGGGCGTAATTCCTGCGACGACGCCCAGCGGTTGGCGGAGCGAGTGGACGTCGATCCCCTGCCCGGCGTTGTCGGAGAACTCACCTTTGAGGAGGTGCGGCGCCCCGGCGGAGAACTCCACTACTTCGATGCCGCGCTGGATATCGCCCTTGGCGTCCGCGAAGGTCTTGCCGTGCTCGGAGGACAGGAGTTTAGCCAGTTCATCCATGTTTTCGTTGACCAGGTCCACGAACTTGAGCAGGATGCGTCCGCGGCGCTGCGGGTTCATGGCCGCCCATTCGAGCTGGCCTTTCTCGGCATTTGCGACGGCGTTGCGAACCTCGTCAGCGCTGGCCAGCGGAAGCCGCGCCTGGACTCCGCCTGTGCAGGGATCGTAGACATCA
Organism: Arthrobacter sp. R3-55; assembly: GCF_054161505.1. Taxonomy (NCBI): domain Bacteria; kingdom Bacillati; phylum Actinomycetota; class Actinomycetes; order Micrococcales; family Micrococcaceae; genus Arthrobacter; species Arthrobacter sp. R3-55. The sequence continues at coordinate 4,218,952 of NZ_CP096423.1, forward strand.
CTGAATCGACCGGACGTGCCGTCGATCCTTTGACCGTCTACGTAGTGGGAAAGCTCGCGCACCATGGTGAAATGCTCCTTTGCATCGTGAATGACTGCCGTGCCGCCAGGTACTGGGACCACTGCGGGGAACACGTGACCAACTGTGATCCAGGTCATCTCTGAATCCGAATATACTCGGACTTCCTACTAATTTCCAGAGGGGTGCCTGGAAGGCCCTCAGTGGACTTCCTTCATCTCCTTGTATGCCTCCAGGGCCTCCGCCCGGGTGGTTTTGAGGTCCACGATTTCCTCCGGATACTCAGGCGTCCCGAACTCCGGGAGCCAACGGGCAATGTACTTTCCCGCCGGATCAAACCGCGTGCGCTGGGCTTCCGGGTTGAAGATCCTGAAGAAGGGCGAGGCATCCGCACCGGAGCCCGCAACCCACTGCCAGTTGGCAGGATTCGACGCCGGATCAGCGTCCACCAAGGTGTCCCAGAACCACTGCTCCCCGAGCTGCCAATGGATGCCCAGGTTCTTCACCAGGAAGCTTGCCGCCACCATACGTACCCTGTTGTGCATCCAGCCGGTGTGCCACAACTGGCGTTGCCCGGCATCAACCATGGGGAAGCCGGTGCGGCCCTGCTGCCAGGCCCGGAACTCCTCCGGCGCACTCTCGTGTCCGGGGTGCTTCCCTTTCACTCCGTTAGTGCCGGGCCAAGCCCACGGGAAACGATCGAACTCAGGGCGAAGGTTGGCGGTGGCGATCTCCGGGTTGTGGAAATACTGGTGCCAGCAGAATTCACGCCAGCCCAGCTCGGAGGCATAAATGCTTGCGCTTTCCGATCGCCTGGACCCCAAGGCATGCCACACTTCAAAAGGGCTCAGCTCACCCCATCGAAGGTAGGGAGACAGGCAACTGCTGCCATCGGTATCCGGACGATTCCTGCCCTCGCTGTAGTTATCCAGCCCGTCCACCACGAACGCAGCGAGCCGCTTGTGCCCGGCCGCGGCTCCAGGAGTCCACATCTCAGCCAATCCCCCGGACCAGTCCGGGCTGGTGGGCAGGAGCTGCCAGGAGTCCAAGAGGTCGCTGGCAGGCAGTTTCCCGGTGAATCCGTGGCCTTTTGCCGGGACGGCCAACGGATCGCGGAATTCCTGCGCGGACACCGTCCGCCAGAAAGGCGTGAAAACCTTGTACTGCCCGCCCGTTTTGGTGGTGACATTCCAGGGTTCATGAAGAAGGGAGGCTTGGAAACTCGCCACTTGCAGGCCGGCCTCGGCCGCCCAGGTCTTGAGTCCGGCATCGACCGCCCGCTCAGCCGCACCGTACCTGCGGTTCCAGTACAGCGCGCCCGCACCCAGCGTCGTCGCGGTTTCCTGCACAATCTCTCCGGCCGGCCCGCGGCGGAGCAGCAGCGGTATGCCCAGTTTTTCCAGGTCTTCACGCAGTGCCGTCAAGGAATGGTGGAGCCACCAGAGCGCAGCGCCGCCATGGGGGCGAATGCCCGGCGATTCTTCGTCGAGGACAAACAAAGCCACGGCTTCGCCGTCGTCGACGGCGGCACGCAAGGCCGGATTGTCGGCGACCCTCAGGTCGTCCCGGAACCACACGATGGACGGTTTCATTAATTCCTTTCAGCGCACACCCCAAAAACAGGAACAGCCCATGCCCCCTTCTGAAATCCTAGGGGCACGGGCTGGACGCTGGCTGTTGAATGAAATCAGGCGATGGAGGGAACAGCTTCCTCAGAAATTTCGGAAAGGGCCGCGGCGCTGGCCTCGGTCTCTTGCCACATGGGAACGCTGTTCACCACGTAGTCCCTGGCGGCAAGGCCAACCATGCTCATGCCGGCATAGATCCTGCGGCCGTTTTCCTTGATGGGCCTGAGTCCCTCAAGTTCAAGGGCTGTCTTGAAAGCGGAGTCGGGAATGGGGATTTTGCGTCCAAGAACGCACCAGCTGATGTACAGGCCATAGAAAGTGTCAAAATCCAAGCCGTTCTCAGTGTCGTCCTCAAACACCACACAGTCGCGAATAAAGCTGCCTATTTGGGTGTCGGTCATTACGGGCCTCCGGCGTCGGAAGAAAAGCGGGCCGCCGGGCTGCATCAGCGAATGTCCTATCCCCCACTATAGACCCCTTATACCGCTGAGTAAGGGGAAACCAGGTTAACTCTGGGTTGCGGACACGAATTTTCCTTGCACCATGGCGGGTTACAGCCGCCCTAAAAAATACTGGAACAAAAAAGGAGAGGAGGAAGACTGGCCGTCTTCCTCCTCTCCTGCCGGTTGCTGCCCTTCAGGCGTCGATCACCATGTCGGTGAGCGCGGTGGAACAGCAGGGCAGGAACTTCCCGGCGTCGATTTCACGGGCCCGGATGCCGCCCTGGTGGTTCATCTCCACGTCCCCCGAAAGCTTGACCACTTTGCAGGAGCCGCACATGCCTTCCTTGCAGTTGGCACCAATCCTGACGCCCGCCCGCTGGGCCGGACCCAGGATGTGCTCAGTGGGGTCTACCCGGACATTGATGCCCGTGCGCATGAAGGACAGGGTGAGGCTGCCCGTGCCCACAGTCTCAAAACTCGACGCATCAGGAACAGCAACCTCGTGCTGAACCTCCGGACCGGCGTCGGAAACTTCCGGACCGGATGCCTCCGAATCGGCGGATTCCAGCGGGAGACCCGTCGCTTTCAAGGTTCCCCCGGCGTCGTAGCCGGGCTCGTAGAGTCCGAACGCCGTGGGCTGGCTTTCGTAGTAGTCCTCGGCGGAATCGGCGATTTCCTCCGCGATCTCCTCCGCGATGTCGGCCGCGTGGGCGAGCTCCGCCTGATATTCGAGGATGGTCTGGCGGTCTCCGGTGAAGAATTCCATGTGGATGGAGGTATCGTCCACGCCCACCTTCCCCAGGAGCTCCGTGGCAGTGTTCAGGTACCCTTCAGGGCCGCAGGCGTAAACCTGGCGGCCGTTGGCATCGGGGGCCACTTGGTCCAGCATGGCCGCCGTCAACCTTCCGCTGAGCCCTTCCCAGCCATCGGGCTTGCCGCGATCACCCAGGGAATAGAAGACCTTGATGCGCGAGTCCACGGAGGCGATGTAGGCGAGCTCCTTGTTGAAGGCAAAGCCCTCGTCCGCTGCTCCGTGATAGAGCACCACTACGTCGGCTTCTCCCGGCAGGGAGTGAATGGTCCGCACCATCGACATGATGGGCGTGATCCCAGCTCCGGCGGCCAACAGGAGGTACCGTGCCCGCCGGTCGGCGTCGGGCAGGTGGAACGCGCCCACCGGCCCGAGCATCTCCAAAACAGTCCCCGGTTTGATGTTCTCGTGCACCCACGGTGAGACCAGGCCCGTGGGATCGCGCTTGACCGTGATGTCGAAGGTCCACGGCTTGGTGGGCGCGCTGGACAGTGAGTAGCTGCGGTCCGCCGGATCCTGGTCCTCGCCGTTCACGGGGAAGGCGACGTTCACGTACTGGCCGGCACGGAAAGCCAGGGGCGCACCGTCGGAGCGACGGAACACGAACGTCATCATGCCGCCCACTTCGGGAACAATCTCCACGCATTCGGCCATGAACTCCTGCGGATGCCACGGGCCCAAGGCACGGGCTGCACTGGCAGGTCCCTCGGTGCTGCCCATGACCCTGTTCCACGGCATTTCAAGGCCGCGGATCCGATGTGGCTCCTGGACTACCGTCTCGGTGAGGAGTTCGGTCATGCCAAGTGCTCCTGGACACGCTGTACGTACCAGTTGATGAAGGCCTCCACCTGGTATTCGCTCTTCATGTAAGGGCCGGGCTCGTAGGCGGGGCTGCCTGCGCCGGTCTGGCACAACTCAACAAACGCCTTGTCCTGCAGGTTGGTTTGCTTCCAGGTGTAGGTGAGCTTTTCGAGGTCGTAGTCCACGCCTTCCACGGCGTCGTCGGCTACCAGCCACGTGGTGCGGACCAGGGACTGGTGTTCGTTGATGGGGAAGACGCCGAACGTGATGACGTGGTCGCTCTGGAAGTGGAACCAGCTGTTGGGCTGCAGGTGCATCGAGCAACGGCCCAGGCGGAAGTCGCGCAGGTCGCCCAGGAGCTTCTTTGAGAGCCTGCGACCATCAGCGGAGAAGGATTCGCCCTCGCCGTCCAGGGATTCACGTGAGATGCGGATTCCCGCGATCCGGGTGTCGAGCTCCTCCACAACCTCATAGGGAAGGCCGTAGCGGCGGCAACGCTCCTCGAGCGAGGACTGCGCTTCCTTGTTGCGGTCCCACACTTCTTCAAGGTGGGCCGGGATCAGGCCCTCCGTCAGGCCCCAGGTGGGGAAGAGGGAACAGGCCAGCTCAGGGTGGCCGTCGCAGTGGTAGCACTCACGGTTGTTCTCCATGACGAGCTTCCAGTTGCCTTCCTCGATGATGTTCTGCTGGTAGGCAATCTTCGTCTTGGAGAGATCGTGGGGTGCGAGGTACGGCTCGAAGATCTTGGACGTTTCGTCAAAGTCCGCCGGCGGCTCGTCGGCGACGCACACGAAGATGAGCCCGGCCACCACGCGGCTGTGGGCACGCTTGAGGCCGAAGCAGCTCTTGTCGAACTTTGTCTCTCCCGGTGCGGAGGCGTGGATCAGGTTGCCTTCCGGAGAGTAGGTCCACGAGTGGTAGCCGCACACCAGGTTGCCGGTTGATCCGGTTGCTTCGGTCAGTACCCGGGCGCCGCGGTGGCGGCAGACATTGTGCAGGACGTTCACGCCGCCGTCGTCATTGCGCAGCACGATCAGGGAGTAGGGACCGTAATCGACGGTGATGTAGTCGCCCGGTTCCGGCAGTTCGGCAATGCTGCCGGCGAAGATCCAATGCTGGCCAAAAATGGCCTCCATGTCGATCTTGAAGATCGTGGCATCAGTGTAGAACGGCGCATCGAGGGAATATCCCTTGCGCCGGAACTCGAACAAACCGCTGATCTCCGCCAGCTGCTCTGCAGGCAAGGATGAAGCGAGTTTTCCGCGTGAGTTGAGGGGCAAGACTGGTGCAGACATATGTTTCCTCCCGGGAGGCGTGGGTCAGAGTGTGTTTCGTGGGGAGCACGGCTGCGTTGGGGGCGAGCGGCGTTGTCGAAAACCTTATAGTCATGAGATTAGGGACGATTGAACCGCAACAAAAGCGCAAGATTCAGAAGATAACCGTGCACAATAGGTGCATGATCGATGCGAGGCTCATCACACTCCGGGTGTTCGCCCGCTGCGGCACTATTGGCGCCACAGCGGAGCTCACCGGCTACTCCCCCTCAGCCGTCTCCGCGCAACTCCGCGAGCTCCAGCGAATGCTGGGAATGCAACTGCTGACCAAGGACGGCCGGGGCGTTCGATTGACTGCCACGGGACGCTTTTTGGTGACGGGCTCGGACGCCCTGATTGCCGAATGGGAGAGTTTGCGGGCAGCGGCCATGGAGGCCGGCGACCAAGTGCAGTCACATTTCGGGCTCGGCGGATTCTCGACGGCGGCCGCACAGTTGCTGGCACCGCTCGCCGCCACGCTGCGCTCGACGCGTCCCCTGCTGGAAGTCCAAGTGCTGGAGGCCAACCCGGCCCGTTGTTTCGACTTGCTGGTGGCAGAACGAATCGACCTCGCCGTAATCGTCGCCATGCAGTCCGAAACCTACGGTGAGGACGATCCCCGGTTCGAGCAGACCGTGCTGCTGGACGATCCCCTGGACGTGATCATTCCGGCGGACCATCCACTGGCACAGCAGGAATCGGTAACGCTCGAAGAGCTTGCCTCCGAACCTTGGATCACCGAGGCCGCCGGCTCCACATACCACTCCCTCTTCACAGCCGCCTTCACGGCCGTGGGGGTGACACCCCGGGTGGCGCACGAGGCAGTGGAATGGGAAACCCAGATAGCGTTCGTGGGCGCAGGCCTGGGCGTCGGCCTGCTGCCAAGGTTGGCACCCCTGAACAACGCAGAGAATGTTGTCCGGTTGCGCATCACGGGCAAGGGCAAACCCACCCGACGCATTGTGGCTGCAGCACGTCGGGGCAGCATCGCCTCACCACTCATTCAGGAGTCGCTCGGCATTTTGCAGGAGAACGCCCACCGCATCCTCACGGCCCGGCCGGAAGACGAGCGCTGAAACCAGGAGCCGCTTAGGCCCAGACCTGGTAGCCCGTGGACTTGTCGAAGAGCTTCCGGGTGGAAAGACCTTCCGCCCAACACACCAAAAACGGGACGGTGGGCGCTGATCCGGCAGTGTGCGTAAAAGGGCCCCCGCCCCAACCACCGCGAAAGTGGCGGCAGCGGTTGCGGGGAATAGCACACAGAGGACCAGCGCCCACCGGGCGCAGTGGAAACTTACCAGCCGCGCTCTGCGAGGCGGTGGGGCTGGGGAATCTCGTCAACGTTGATGCCCACCATGGCTTCGCCGAGGCCGCGGGAGACCTTGGCGATGACATCGGGGTCATCATGGAACGTGGTGGCCTTCACGACGGCGGCGGCGCGCTCTGCGGGGTTGCCGGACTTGAAGATGCCCGAACCGACGAACACGCCATCGGCGCCGAGCTGCATCATCATCGCAGCGTCAGCCGGGGTAGCGATGCCGCCGGCGGTGAACAGGACAACGGGGAGCTTGCCGGTAGCGGCAACTTCCTTGACCAGCTCGTACGGGGCCTGCAGTTCCTTGGCCGCAACGTACAGCTCGTCCTCCGGGAGGGCTGCAAGCTTGGCGATCTCGGAGCGGATCTTGCGCATGTGGCCGGTGGCGTTGGAAACATCGCCCGTGCCGGCTTCGCCCTTGGAACGGATCATCGCCGCGCCCTCGTTGATGCGGCGCAGGGCCTCACCCAGGTTGGTGGCACCACAGACGAAGGGAACGGTGAAGTTCCACTTGTCGATGTGGTTGATGTAGTCGGCCGGGGTGAGGACCTCGGACTCGTCGATGTAGTCAACACCGAGGGACTGCAGGACCTGGGCTTCGACGAAGTGGCCGATCCGGGCCTTGGCCATGACCGGGATGGACACGGCAGCGATGATCGCATCGATCATGTCGGGATCGGACATGCGGGACACGCCGCCCTGGGCGCGGATATCGGCCGGAACGCGCTCGAGCGCCATGACAGCCACGGCACCGGCGTCCTCGGCGATGCGGGCTTGCTCGACGTTAACGACGTCCATGATGACGCCGCCCTTGAGCATCTCCGCCATGCCCCGCTTCACGCGGCTGCTGCCCATCAAGGGGATGTGTTCGAAGAGGAGGGGTCTGATCGTCACTCGATACTCCAAAGGTTCAAGGTTGTGATGGCATCACCAACGCCCGGAGGGATCAACGGCAAGCATCGGCGCACTGATATCCGGCTGATATATTAGATGGATAACTCAGTATGCAATCGGTCGGCCGGGGAGTCAACAGCCAAAAGGCGCCGTTGGGTTAAGCCGCGAAAAGCGCCTGACGCACTGCCTGCTCGAAGCCACTGACGTGGACGCGAGCCAACTCGGCAGCCTTATCCTCGTCGCCGTCAATGACCGCCCGCAGCAGATCCAGATGCTCGCGCAGGTGGTGCTCCAGGTTGGGCAACCGGTCCAGGACCATGCACCAAATGCGCGTGGCCAGGTTGTCATAGCGGATCAGGATGTCTTCAAGGTGTGGATTTGCAGCCGCCGCGTAGATCCCTTGGTGGACACTGGCGTCGAGCCGCAGGGTCTCAACCACGGACGCCGCCTTGACGTCAAAGTCCTCCACGGCGCTCATCACTTCACGCAGGCGGTCCCTGGTGGCCGGCGAGGCAACACGGGCCGCGCGGGCAGCAGCAAGGGGTTCCAGCTGGGCCCGGATCTCGGAGATGAAGGCGAGGTCGGTCACTTCCACGCGAGTGGCAAAGGTGCCCCGCCTTGGATACGTTATAACCAGCCGGTCCAACTCCAGCCGCTTCAAGGCTTCGCGCACCGGCGTCCGGCCGATCTCCAGATCCTTGGCGAGCTGATCATCGTTGAGGAGGTCGCCGGGCTTGATGTCCAGCATCAAAAGCCGGTCCCGGAGGCGTTCGTAGGCGAGGTCGGCCAAAGACTTCTTCGTGTCTTCACCGGCGATTGCCAGAGTTCCAAAAGCCACAGCGCCATCCCCTTCTTCACAACCAAAAAACCTATTGACCTGCCCGGAACACCAGTATACGCTGAATCCCAATCCTAATATATCAGTTCAGGACTCAAGAATATATCTAAAGGAGGAGACATGACCCTCGTGGCGACAGACTCACCGGTAAGCACCCTGCCGAAGCCCGAAATGCTCAACGAAGAGCAAGCACAAAAGTTCGTACTCACATTGTCGTGCGTCGAGCGCGCCGGGATTGTTCAGGCAGTCACCACCTTCCTCTTTGAGCGTGGATTCAACATCGAAGAGCACCAGCAGTTCGACGACGGCCTCCGCCAGACGCTGCACCTGCGGACCGCTTTCTCGGGTCCCCTGAGCTACTCACCGGAGCGGCTCGAAGAGGAATTCAGCGCGATTGCTGACCGCTTCGAGATGAAGTTCAGTTTCCATGACCAGACCAAAAAGCGGGTCCTGGTGATGGTGTCCAAGTTCGGGCATTGCCTGAACGACCTCATCTTCCGTTGGCGCGGCGGCAGCCTCGGCGGTGACCTTGTAGTAGTTGCCTCCAACCACGAGACCCACAGGGCCATGGCTGAAGCGGCCGGGCTGCCCTTTGTCTACATCCCCGTCACCCCGGATACCAAGGCAGACGCTGAACAACGCCTCCTGGACCTGGTGGAGGAATACAACGTGGACCTTGTGGTGCTGGCACGCTACATGCAGGTCCTCTCCGATGGCCTCTGCCGTGCCCTTGAAGGCCGTGCCATCAACATCCACCATTCCTTCCTTCCCGGTTTCAAGGGTGCCCGTCCCTACCACCAGGCCTATGACCGCGGGGTAAAGCTGGTGGGTGCAACCGCCCACTACGTCACCGCGGACTTGGACGAGGGACCGATCATCGAGCAGGAAGTCATCCGCGTCGACCACAGCTACGGCCCCACCACGCTCTCAACCGTGGGCCAGGATGCCGAAGCCCTGGCATTGTCCCGCGCCGTCAAGTGGCACTGCGAACACCGCGTACTGCTGGATGAGACCAGCACCGTGGTTTTCCGCTAAGCCACCCGTCGCCCCAGAACCCCCACGAACTTCAGCAGGAGAACCCCCATGGCATCCACGCCCCGCATTGTCATCATCGGAGCCGGGATCGTCGGCACCAACCTCGCCGACGAACTGGTCACCCGCGGATGGAACAACATCACCGTCCTGGACCAAGGGCCCCTGAACATGCCCGGTGGCTCCACATCGCACGCGCCCGGCCTGGTCTTCCAGACCAACCCGTCAAAGTCCATGGCCCTCTTTGCCAAGTACACGGTGGAGAAGCTCCTGTCCCTCACCGAGGATGGCCAAAGCTGCTTCAACCAAGTGGGCGGCCTTGAAGTTGCCACCACGGAGACGCGCCTGGCTGATCTGAAGCGGAAGCTCGGCTACGCACAGTCCTGGGGCATCGACGGCAAGATCCTCACCCGTGAGGAATGCAAGGAGCTCTACCCGCTCATCAACGAGGAAGACATCCTGGGCGGCCTCCACGTCCCCACCGATGGCTTGGCCCTTGCTGCCCGCGCTGTGCAATTGCTGATCAAGCGCACCGAAGCCGCCGGCGTTAAGTACATCGGCAACACCGAGGTGACCGGAATCGAGCAGTCGAACCGCCGCGTGACCGGCGTCGAGACCGCCGACGGCGTGATCCCCGCGGACATCGTGGTTTCCTGCGCCGGTTTCTGGGGCGCCAAGGTGGGCGAGCTGATCGGAATGTCCGTTCCGCTCCTCCCGCTGGCGCACCAGTACGTAAAAACGACGCCGGTTCCCGCCCAGAAAGGCAAGAACGAGCTGCCCAACGGCGCCCAGCTGCCCATCCTGCGCCACCAGGACCAGGACCTCTACTACCGTGAGCACGGCGACCGTTACGGCATCGGCTCCTATGCCCACCGCCCCATGCCGGTAGACCTGGACGAACTGGGCAGCTACGAGCCCAGCAGCATCAGCGAACACAACATGCCCTCGCGCCTGGACTTCACGCTGGAAGACTTCCTTCCCGCCTGGGAAGCAACCAAGCAGATCCTTCCCGCCCTCCGCGAAAGCGAAATCGAGGACGGCTTCAACGGCATCTTCTCCTTCACCCCTGACGGCGGCTCGCTGGTAGGCGAATCCAAGGAAGTGGACGGCTTCTTCGTTGCCGAGGCCGTCTGGGTCACCCACTCCGCCGGCATTGCCCGCGCCGTGGCCGAACTGCTGACCACCGGCAAGTCGCAGATCGACCTCGGCGACTGCGATATCCACCGTTTCGAAGAGGTCCAGCTGACTCCCGAATACGTCAGTGAGACTTCACAGCAAAACTTCGTGGAAATCTACGATGTCATGCACCCGCTTCAGCCCAAGCTCTCCCCGCGCAACCTTCGCGTCAGCCCCTTCCATGCCCGCCAGAAGCAGTTGGGCGGCTACTTCCTGGAAGGCGCCGGCTGGGAGCGCCCTTACTGGTTCGAGGCCAATGCTGAACTGCTCAAGGAAATGCCGGACGATTGGCAGCCCCCGGCCCGTGACGCCTGGTCCGGAATGTTCAGCTCGCCCATTGCCGCGGCCGAAGCATGGAAGACCCGTACCGCAGTTGCCATGTACGACATGACTCCGCTGAAGCGCCTCGAAGTTTCCGGCCCGGGAGCCCTGAAGCTGCTTCAGGAACTGACCACGGGCGACTTGGCCAAGAAGCCCGGCGCAGTGACCTACACCCTCCTGCTGGACGAGGCCGGCGGCGTCCGAAGCGACATCACCGTTGCCCGCCTCAGCGAAGACACCTTCCAGTTGGGTGCCAATGGCAACATGGACACCGCCTACTTTGAACGCGCAGCCCGGCACCAGACGGAGAACGGCGACTCCGGAGACTGGGTCCAGGTCCGTGACACCACCGGTGGCACCTGCTGCATCGGCTTGTGGGGTCCGCTGGCCCGCGACCTCATCAGCACGGTCAGCAGCGATGACTTCACCAATGACGGTTTGAAGTACTTCCGCGCCAAGAAGGTCACCATTGGCGGCGTCAACGTCACGGCCATGCGCCTGTCCTACGTGGGCGAACTCGGCTGGGAGCTCTACACCAGCGCTGACAACGGGCAGCGCCTCTGGGATGCCCTGTGGAAGGCCGGCCAGCCGTTCGGCGTCATTGCCGCGGGCCGTGCAGCCTTCAGCTCGCTGCGCCTCGAAAAGGGCTACCGCTCCTGGGGCACGGACATGACCACAGAGCATGATCCATTCGAAGCCGGCCTCGGGTTCGCCGTGAAGATGACCAAGGAGAACTTCGTCGGCAAGGCCGCCCTTGAAGGCCGCACCGAGGAAGGCTCGGCGCGTCGCCTGCGCTGCTTGACGGTCGACGACGGCAGGAGCCTCGTACTGGGCAAGGAACCGGTGTTCTACAAGGACCAGGCCGTTGGTTACGTCACCAGCGCCGCTTACGGATACTCCGTCCGCAAGCCGATTGCCTACGCCTACCTGCCCTCTGCTGTATCAATCGGGGACTCCGTGGAAATTGAGTACTTCGGCCGCCGTATCCAAGCGACCGTGACCCAGGATCCGCTGTACGACCCCACCATGAGCCGGCTTCGCGGCTAGTACTCCTCCCATGATCAGCTCAGAAACCATCAACAACTATCTCTCCCGGCTCGCGTCGCGTCAGCCCACACCCGGCGGTGGTGCGGCGGCGGCTCTGCATGCAGCCCAAGGCGCTGCCTTGGTTGCCATGGTGGCCAGGTACACCACAGGCGCGAAATATGAGCAGCATGCAGGGCTCGTCAACCGGATCACCAGCGCTGCCGATCACTTGATCGTTGAGTCGCTGCGCCTTGCGGACGCCGACGAGCACGCCTTCCAGTCCGTCATCGACTCCTACAAGCTCCCCTCGGAGACTGACCAGCTCAAGGCAATAAGAACCGCTGCCATCCAGGACGCCCTGGTTCAGGCCGCGCACACTCCAGCGCAGCTCATCAAGGTCGCCGGTGAGGTGGTGGACCTGGCAACGGAGCTTTTTGACGTGGCCAATTCCAACGTCATCAGTGACGTCGCCGCTGCCGCCGATGCAGCCCGGGCCGCTGCTACTACTGCCCGGGTCAACATCGACATCAACGTGGTTGCCATCAAGCCCGGCGAAGCCCGTTCCCGCCTGGCGGAGCAGACGGACGGGATTGAAGCCAAAGTGGTTCTCGCCGCTGATGCCTTGGTGCAGCGCGTACGCGAAAGGATCCTCTCATGAGTACTGCTGTTCGTGGGAACACCGAGGTGCTTTCCGGGAAGGAACTCGCTTCCCGGATCCAGCAGCACGCCCGGGATGAGGCCCGCATCCTTCACTCCGAGGGATTGCGGATCACCCTGGCTGTTGTGGTGGCCACGGAGGACGAGTCAACGCACTGGTATGTCCGTTCGATCGAGCGTGCGGCCGAACGTGCCGGAATTGCTTGCAGGATTGTGGATCTAGGCCCGGATGCCAGCGAGCAAGCGCTGGCCGGTGTCCTCGAAGACCTCAGCGCCGAACCAACCGTCCATGGGATCATCCTCCAGACTCCCCTGCCGGCCGCCGTTCGCGCTGACCGGCTGGTGGGGCTCATTGCCCCCGGGAAGGACATCGACGGCGCCAACCCCCTCAGCCTGGGCCGCTTGGCTGTGGGGCAGCCCGCCTTCGCACCTGCTACCGCCCAGGCTGTGGTGGAGTTGCTGGACCACTTCCAGGTTCCGGTCGCAGGACGCAACGTGGCCGTCGTCGGACGTTCCGCCGTGGTGGGCAAGCCGCTGGCCCTGCTCCTCCTTGAAAGGGACGCGACCGTCACTATCTGCCATTCCAAATCCGGACCGCTGGAACGCTACACCCGGCCGGCCGACGTCGTGGTAGTTGCCGCGGGGCGCACAGGACTGCTCAAGGGCAGCCACCTTTCACCGGAGACAGTGGTGATCGACGTCGGCACGAACGTTCTTCCCGATGGTTCCCTGGTGGGGGACGTGGACGAAGCCAGTGTTACCGGCGTGGCCGCCGGCCTGAGCCCGGTTCCCGGCGGCGTGGGGTCGGTGACCACCGCACTGTTGCTGCTGCACACGGCTGAGGCTGCGCGGCAACAGTCCCACGCTGCCCTGCTGACTGCTTCCACTTCCCGGATCTGAAGGGTTTACCCATGCATGCCAAAGCTCCGCGCGAGAACATCGACGAGTCACAGCTGAACGTCACCAAACCCAAGACCAAAGCTGTAGGCATCCCCGCTGTTGCCAACGCCTTGAAAATTTCGTTGGAACAGATGGGGCCGCTGCGCAGCGTCCAGACCCTGCTGGCAGTGAACCAGTTGGACGGGTTCGACTGCATGGGGTGCGCCTGGCCGGAACACGAAAAGCGCAATGCGGCAGAGTTCTGCGAGAACGGCGCCAAGGCCGTGGCCGAGGAAGCTACCCGACGCCGGGTCACACCGGAGTTCTTCGCCAAGCACTCCGTTGCCGAACTCAGAACCCGAGATGATTTCTGGCTTGGCCAGCAAGGCCGGATTACGCATCCGATGTTCCTGGATGAAGGCGCTACCCATTACACCCCCATAGGGTGGGATGACGCCTATGACCTTATGGCCGAGGAACTGCGGGGAATGGAACACCCTGGCCAGTCGGTGTTCTACACCTCCGGCCGCACCTCCAACGAGGCAGCGTTTGTCTATCAGCTTTTGGTCCGCGGACTTGGGACCAACAACCTCCCGGACTGCTCCAACATGTGCCACGAGTCCTCCGGCTCCGCGCTGGTGGAGACCATCGGCATCGGCAAGGGCTCGGTCAGCCTGACGGACCTGGAGACGGCGTCGCTGATCTTCGTGGCGGGGCAGAATCCCGGAACCAACCACCCCCGCATGCTCAGCGCCCTGGAAAAGGCGAAGAAGAACGGGGCGATCATCGTCTCGGTGAATCCGCTTCCTGAAGCCGGGCTCCTGCATTTTGAAAACCCACAGCATGTGGCCGGGATGATCCAAGGAACCCAACTGACGGACGATTTCCTGCAGATCCGCGCCGGCGGAGACCAGGCCCTCTTCCAAGGACTGGGCAAATACCTGCTCGAAGCCGAAGCTGCCGGACGCAATACCCCGGGCCTGCAAACAGTGCTGGACCACAACTTCATCGAGAACCACACAGTGGGCCTCGACGATTACCTGCGCTACCTGGAGAAGGTGGAGTGGGATGACATTGTGGAGGCAACCGGGCTCACTTTGGAACAGATCCATTCCACCGGTGAGCGGATGCTCGCTTCCAGCGCCACCATCGTGTGTTGGGCCATGGGCCTGACCCAGCACAAACATTCCGTCCCCACCCTCCGCGACGTAGTGAACGTCCTGCTGCTGCAAGGCAACATCGGCAAGCCCGGCGCCGGAGTCTGCCCGGTCCGCGGCCACTCCAACGTCCAAGGCGACCGCACCATGGGCATCTTCGAAAAGATGCCCGAGGCCTTCCACGATCGGCTGGACCAGGAATTCGGGTTTCGCTCCCCCCGCGAACATGGCTACGACACCGTGGCAGCCATCCGCGCCATGCGGGACGGGAAAGTCCGTTTCTTCATGGGCATGGGAGGCAACTTCGTCCGGGCCGCCCCCGATTCGGAGGTCACCGAGCAAGCCTTGGCCAACACCCGGCTGACCGTTCAGATCTCCACCAAGCTCAACCACTCGCACCTGTCCACTGGCCGGCGGGCGTTGATCCTGCCCACCCTCGGGCGCACCGAGAAGGACACCCAGCGGACCGGCGACCAGCGCGTCACCGTGGAAGATTCCATGAGCGCCGTCCACGCATCACGCGGACGCCTCAAGCCCGCAAGTGAACACCTGCACTCCGAAGTAGCAATCGTGTGCAACCTCGCCCACCGGCTGTTCACCGATGGCCACAGTCGCCTGCCCAACACTCCCCAGGCGGCCTGGCTCGCCATGCGGGACGATTACACCCTGATCCGGAAGCACATTGAAGCCGTGTTTGATGGCTTTGAGGACTTTGAAGCCCGGATCCAACATCCTGGCGGCTTTGTGCTCCCCCATCCGCCCCGCGATGCGAGGAAGTTCGACACCGTGTCCGGGAAAGCACACTTCACCGGCAACGAACTGGAGTTCATCAAAATCCCACCGGGCCGGCTGGTCCTTCAGACCCTGCGCTCACACGACCAGTACAACACCACCATCTACGGCAAGGACGACCGCTACCGTGGCATCCATGGGGGCCGGCGCGTGGTGCTCGTCAACGCTGACGACATCACCGAACTTGGATTCTCCGACGGCGACATGGTCCACCTGATCTCCGAGTTCCAGGGAACGGACAGGCGGGCGGAGAACTTCCGGATCGTGTCCTACTCAACGCCCAAGGGCTGTGCCGCCGCGTATTACCCGGAAACGAACGTTCTGGTGCCCCTCGATTCCGTGGCGGACACCAGCGGAACGCCCACGTCCAAGTCCGTGATCATCAGGCTGGAGAAGGCCTGAGTTCCAACAAGAGTTCCAACAAGAGTTCCAACAGTCCAATGGTCCGTGGGAGGTGCTTCGGTGGCCTGAAACCTGGGGAGGTATTTCTTCATCGAAGCACCGCTTTCGGACCATTGGGCAGCGTATGTCAGTAACAGCCAAAGAACAGGGAGTGACCATGTCAGGAAACAGAGCAGTCGCCTACAAGGAACCCGGTGTGGTGGAAATCATCGACACCGACTACCCAACGTTTGAGCTCAAGGACGGACCAGGCGTCAATCCCGCAAATGTCGGCCGGAAAGTACCCCACGGTGCGATCCTCCGCACCGTGACCACCAACATCTGCGGTTCGGACCAGCACATGGTCCGTGGCCGCACCACGGCTCCGCAGGATCTGGTCCTCGGCCACGAAATCACCGGCGAAGTGGTGGAGGTGGGCCCCGACGTCGAGTTCATCAAGGTGGGCGACATCGTCTCGGTGCCGTTCAACATTTCCTGCGGCCGCTGCCGCAACTGCAAGGAACAGAAGACCGGTATCTGCCTCAACGTCAACCCGGACCGCCCCGGCAGTGCCTACGGTTACGTGGACATGGGCGGCTGGGTGGGTGGCCAGGCCGAATTCGTGCTGGTTCCTTACGCCGACTGGAACCTGCTGCGCTTCCCGGACCGCGACCAGGCCCTGGAAAAGATCATGGACTTGACCATGCTCTCGGACATCTTCCCCACCGGCTTCCACGGCGCAGTCACGGCCGGTGTGGGCGTGGGGTCCACTGTTTACGTCGCAGGTGCCGGGCCCGTAGGCCTTGCCGCCGCCGTCGGCGCCCAACTGTTGGGTGCCGCCGTCGTGATTGTGGGCGACATGAACGAGGACCGCCTGGCCCAGGCGCGCTCCTTCGGCTGTGAAACGGTCAATGTGTCCAATGGCGACCCCAAGGAACAGATTGCGCAGATCCTCGGCGTCCCGGAAGTGGACTGCGGCGTGGACGCTGTGGGATTCGAAGCCCGCGGCCACGGCAAGGACGCCTCCCATGAGGCTCCGGCCACCGTGTTGAACTCCCTCATGGACATCACTGCCGCCGGCGGGTCCCTGGGCATCCCGGGCCTCTATGTCACCGGCGACCCGGGCGGAATCGACGACGCAGCCAAGCACGGCTCGCTCTCGCTCTCCCTGGGCACGGGCTGGGCCAAGTCCCTGTCCTTCACCACCGGTCAGTGCCCGGTCATGAAGTACAACCGTCAGTTGATGATGGCGATCCTTCATGACAAGGTCCAGATCGCCAAGGCAGTGAATGCCCAGGCAATCCCGCTCGAGGACGCTCCCCGCGGTTACGCAGAGTTCGATGCCGGCGCGGCAACAAAGTTCGTACTGAACCCCAACGGCTACGTGAAGGCCTAAGGCAGTACGCATCAACTGATACCGGGGACTGCGCGGCAGGAATTACGGGAAGGCCGCACAGTCCCCGGTATCTGCGGTTAACCTCCTCCCAGGAAGCGGACATCCATGCTGACCCAAGAAATCGCCGGCGTTTCCGTGCGGCACTCACCCGCCTGGGCTGATGCCCGGCAGTTGGCCTACGATTGCGCCGGCCCGCTCCCGCCGTCCAAAGTCTCCCTCCGCGAAGCAACCGGGCACACCCTGGCCCGCGCAGTCACCGCCCCGCGGGACCTTCCGCACTACGCGTCATCGGCAATGGACGGCTGGGCCATCAACGGCAGCGGTCCGTGGTTATTGACGACGGCGGGGCTGCCGCTCTCACCGGGCGAAGCCAGCACTATCGCCACTGGCGGGCTGGTCCCGGCCGGCGCTTCGGCGGTCCTGCGCAAGGAAAGCGGCCAGGTCTCCGGGGAAGGACAGCTCTTGCTCAGGCACGATGCAAAACCGGGCGAAACGTTGCCCGGCCGGCACATTCGTCCGGCAGGAGAGGAAGCCAGGGCAGGCGATGTCCTCATCCCCGCCGGCACACTGCTTAACCCCGCCCACATTGCCCTGGCCGCCGTGGCAGGCCACGATCATCTCCAGGTACAGCGCAAGCCGAGGGTCGCCGTCGTACTGACCGGCTCGGAAGTAATCACTTCCGGGGAGCCGGCAGCAGGACAGGTCCGTGACGCCTTCGGGCCACAGATGGATGCCGTCATTTCACAATTGGGCGGGGAACCCGGCGGCCAGCGCAGGATAGGCGACTCGTACGAAGAGTGGGTGGGCGCGCTGGGAGGCGTTCCCGGGGCCTTGCCGCCGGACGTCACCATCACCACCGGTGGAACCGGAAAATCCGGGACGGACCACTTCCGCCAAGCCGTTGCCGCGCTCGGCGGCCGGTTCCTCCTCGATGAGATCGCCATGCGGCCCGGACATCCGGCAGTGCTGGCGGAACTTCCCGAGGGCCGCTTCATCATTGGACTTCCAGGGAACCCCCTGGCCGCGATGATGGCCCTGATGACCGTAGGCGAACCCTTGCTGGCCGCCCTCGGACAAAGGCCGCTCCGGCCAGCCGGCCTGATGACGTCCGGGGCCGACGTCGATCCGGACCCGGGACGGACACGCCTCATCCCCTGCAGCGTGCTCCATGACGTGGTGTTCCCTGCCTCCCGCACGGGCCCGGGCATGATGCGCGGGCTTGCTTGGGCAGACGGCTACATGGCCGTTCCCCCGGAAGGCGTCGCGGCCGGCGCGCCCGTACCCGTCCTCCCCCTGCCGTGGACACGCTCATAAGGTGAGCGCCCATGGTGTGAAAGAGTCCCTGCAAAACTCCGTCTAGGATGAGGTCAGACGAGCGTGCAGGCCGGACAACGCACCACCTTGGGCGGCCTGCCTGGACAACGGACACGAGGCATCATGGCCGCACGGAACAACCCGGACATCGACAAGGACGCAGACGCCCAAGCAGGCGGCGTCCAATCCGTGGACCGCGCCCTCCAGATCCTGGAAATCCTGGCCCGTGAAGGTGACGCCGGGGTAAGTGAGATCGCCGAGGAAATGGGCATCCACAAGTCCACAGTCTCCAGGTTGGTAGGTTCCCTGGTCAGCCGGGACATCGTCCGGCAAAACAGCGAGCGCGGCAAATACCAACTGGGTTTCGGCATACTTCGCCTGGCCTCTTCCATTCCCGGCAGGCTGAGTGTGGTCCACGAGGCCCGGGGGGTCCTGGAATCGTTGGCGGCCGAATACAAGGAAACGGTGAATCTGGCCGTGCTTCGCTCCAACTATGCCGTCAACGTGGACCAGGCAATGGGTCCCTCAACATTGGCCACCTATGACTGGGTGGGCAGCCTGACCCCGCTGCATGCCACCTCCAGCGGCAAAGTCCTTCTTGCCGCGTTGACCGCTGACGAGAGATCCCAGGTCCTCAAGACAGTGGGCCTGCCCGCCCGAACGCCGCGCACCGTCACCAACCGGGGTGAGCTGGAAAAGCAACTGCTTGAGGTCGCCCGAAACGGCTACGCCACGGTTCACGAAGAGTTTGAAATCGGCCTTACTGCCATCGCCGTGCCCGTCTTCAACCACGCGGGAAGTGTGATCGCCGCAGTCAGTATCTCCGGGCCGGCGTTCAGGTTCTCTCCCGAGGACCAACCCGGGCTCATCGCGGGCCTCCGCGAAGCGGGCCTTACCATCAGCACCCGAATGGGCTACAGGCACCGCTAGGCACCACTTTCGCGGGCACGGAGCAACTGCACGTGCCAAGCACATATGCGACTCAAAGCCAATTGATATATCAATCTGCTGTTAAACAGCCGAAAAGTCTTGACTTTGGGTGTGACGCGGAGCACTCTGTTGCATAGCGCGAATGTTGTTGATTCATGCGGAACGCCTTCCAAGCTTCCAAAGCCCGGCGTTCAACCAACTGTCAAGCAAAAGAGGTGCACCATGAATCTGCCCCTGAGTACGCCTGCACCGCAGGCTGCCAACGGGAGGATCATGGTCATCAAGGAAGCCCCCAACCTTCCGGCCGACCTCGCCCTTCAGGGCCATGTATAAACGCAAGCCCATGACTCTCCGAGCAAAGGACCCGCTCATGGCTATAAACAGTGACACCAAACCGCTGACACCAGAGGAGTTACCTGCCGACGACCAGTTGGCGGCCACTTCACCGGCAGCCAGCACCAGCAAAGAAAGCAGCCCCGCCCACGCGGCAAGCCCTGGGGAAACCATCAGGGTCTCCGCCGACGACACCACCTTGGCCGCCCTCGACGCTGAGGACGGAGGTGCAGAGCCCCTTCCCGATTCTGAAGAATACGAACAGATCATGGAAGAACTGCGCCATGCCAAGACCGAGCAGGCCGTCTCGGCCCGCCGGAACCGCAAACTTACACTCGACAAAGTCACCTTCGGGATCACGGGCGCCATCGCCGTCGCCTTCGTGGTCTGGGGATTTGTTGGGCGGGACAGCCTCTCCGATACCTCCAAAGGCGCCTTGAACTGGGTCATGGAGTACACCGGCTGGCTCTTCAT
This sequence comes from Arthrobacter sp. R3-55, assembly GCF_054161505.1. Lineage (NCBI taxonomy): Bacteria > Bacillati > Actinomycetota > Actinomycetes > Micrococcales > Micrococcaceae > Arthrobacter > Arthrobacter sp. R3-55. The sequence goes on from NZ_CP096423.1 coordinate 4,238,881, forward strand.
GGTCCTCGCCTCACTGTTCGTCGTCTTCGTCCTGTGGCTTGCCCTCGGCAAGTTTGGCAATATCCCGCTGGGCAAGGACGGTGAAAAACCGGAGTTCCGAACCGTCTCCTGGGTGGCCATGATGTTCGCCGCCGGAATGGGCATCGGGCTCATGTTCTACGGCGTGGCCGAGCCGCTGTACCACTACATCTCACCGCCGCCGGGAACAGTGGACGGCCGCACTCCGGCAGCCATCCAGACTGCCATGGCCACCTCGATCTTCCACTGGACCCTGCACCCCTGGGCCATGTACGCCGTAGTGGGCATCGCCATGGCTTACGGGACCTACCGTTTGGGTCGCAAGCAACTGGTGTCCGCCGCCTTCACCTCGCTGTTCGGCATCCGCATGGTGGAAGGTCCGCTCGGGAAGTTCATCAACATCCTGGCCATCTTCGCCACGCTCTTCGGAACCGCTGCGTCGCTGGGCCTCGGCGCCCTCCAGATCGGCAGCGGCATGACGTCCAACGGCTGGCTGGGTGAAATCGGCACTCCGGTGCTGGTGGTCATCGTCGCCATCCTGACGTTCTGCTTCGTGGCATCCGCGGTGTCCGGCATCAGCCGTGGTATTCAGTGGCTCTCCAACATCAACATGGTCCTGGCCGTAGTCCTGGCCCTGATTGTCTTTGTGGCCGGGCCCACCCTGTTCATCCTCAACCTGATCCCCTCCGCCGTGGGCGACTACGCCAGGGACCTTGCCGAGATGTCATCACGAACCGAAGCCGTGGGAGATGATTCCCTGCGCAGCTGGATGACCAGTTGGACCATCTTCTACTGGGCCTGGTGGATCTCCTGGACGCCCTTCGTGGGAATGTTCATCGCCCGCATCAGCCGTGGACGCACCATCCGCCAATTCGTCACCGGCGTTCTGCTGGTACCCAGCGTTGTGAGCGTCATCTGGTTCGGTATCTTCGGCGGGGCCGCCTTCCACGTCCAGCAGGAAGCGGACAAAGCCGGCACTCCAGGCCTTGTGACCATGGTGGACGGCGCACCCTCCATCAACTTCGATGGCGCCCTCTTCGATTTGGTGAAGAACCTGGGAATGCCCGGTTGGCTGACCGCTGCCGTCATAGTCCTGGCCATGGTCCTGGTGGCGATCTTCTTCGTCACCGGCGCCGACGCCGCCTCGATCGTCATGGGATCCCTGAGCTCCAACGGCGCCGAACACCCGCGTCGGGGAGTGGTGATCTTCTGGGGCAGCCTCACCGGCGCAGTGGCAGCAGTCATGCTGCTTGCCGGCGGCGATAAGCCATCGGAGGCTTTGTCGGGACTGCAAAGAGTGACCATCGTGGCAGCCCTGCCCTTTGTGATCGTCATGCTGTTGCTCTGTTTCGCCCTGGTCAAGGATCTTCGCCGCGACCCCCTGCAATTGCATAAGCGTTTGGCTACCTCAGTAGTGGACCGGGCTATCCGGACCGGCGTTGAGCAACACGGGGGTGTTCAATTCGACCTCGTCACCAAGCACGAGTGCGCGGAGAAATGCACCGACTCCGATTGCGCCGGGGGAACACCAACGGGAACCATCCCCCTGGTCGGTAAGCCCCAACAGGACTCCACCGGCAAGTAATCCAGCTTCGAACTGATCCCCTTTACCGATTCTTAGAGGTCCATCATGCCCAACACTTCTGACACCGGCACTCTCCGTCTCAACAACAAAGTCCGTCTCAACAACCAAGTGCGCCTCAACAACCAAGCCAATGAGGACGTGACAGTCACCCTGGACGCGTCCAAACCCCTGACTGTCCGGATCGAGGTTGACCGTTGCCCTTGCGGATCTGAACACAGCAAGGCCGGCTCCTACGTCGATAGTGACCTGGGACGCTAGTCAGCACACAACACGCTAGGCAGCACACAACACGCCAGGCAGCACACAACACGCTCAGCAGCACACAACAAAGCAGGCGCCGGGGTTCCGGCGCCTGCTTTTTGTTGATACTACTGGTAGCCGCTAGGGCTTATTTGGGCATCAGTACCGAGTCAACCAGGTAAACCGTGGCGTTGGCGGTCTGGACGCCACCGCAGATCACGTTGGAAGCTCCGTCAACCGTGAGGGCATCCTTGGTGCCGGCAACCGTCACTTCGCCACCCTGCACAGTCTTGTGGGTGCCGACGATCTGGTCCGGGGTCAGCTGACCGGGGATGACGTGGTAGGTGAGAATCTTGCTCAGCAGGGCATCGTCCGTCTTGAGCGTCTCGATTGTTGCGGGGTCGATCTTGGCGAAGGCATCGTCAACCGGTGCGAACACCGTGAATTCGCTGCCGTTCAGGGTGGAAACCAGGTCCACCTTGGGGTTGAGCTTGCCCGAAACAGCGGCGGTCAGGGTCTTGAGCAGCGGGTTGTTCGATGCTGCAACGGCTACCGGGTCCTGGGCCATGCCCATGACCGAACCGGCACCGTCCGGAACCTGTGCGGCGTAACCGGCGCAGCCGGGGCCCACGAGGTTGGCGGCCGGGTCCATGGCTGCACTGCTCATGGCCGAGGACGACGGGGAAGCGGACGGCATGGCGGAGGAGGACTCCGGGGCAGCCGATGCCGAGGAAGGCGAAGTGGAGGTGCTGGTGCCACCACAGGCAGTGAGACCGAGAAGGGCGGCTGCAGTGAGGCCAACGAAGGCGAGGGCGGGGCGCTTTGTGGACAACATGTCATTCTCCTTGTTTTTGGAACCAGGGCGTTGGGTCCATTGGTTGGTGGGACACGGGCTGCTGATGTTGCTTTTGCTTCACCTGCGGTTTGTGTCTCACCAGCTATTCGGAGGATGGGACGGGGTGGATGGGTGCGGATTGAAAAAGTTTTTTTTCCATGCCGCCGGACGGTCCCGCCCTTGTACGTCCGCTACGCCGCCGTACGGGTAGTGGGACGAACAAGGGCGGGGCTTTTAGCGGCAATCCTGGGAGTACGGTCCACCCCGAGCGCGCAGATAAAAAGGGTCACGCTGACAGCGGCCGTGGCTGGAGTGATTCCGTCAATAAGGAGTACCACTACGCCGGCCACCCCACTGACCGTGCTCAGCGCGGCCCTTCGATCCGTGAAAGCGGGCGAGTGGGGTGCGTTCACCTCTTCACAGCGTCCGAGCCACCGGACCACGGGAACAAGGAGAGAAGTAACAGCCACCAACCACAGTGGCCGGCCAAGCCACCAGTCTGCACTGCCAGGAACCGGGAGATGTACCGGGACCACGAGCAGCAAACCCGCAAGGGCAACCATCACCGGCATGTGCCAGAGATAGATAGTCATCGCCCTGGCACCCACCAACCCGACGAGTGACATGGCGCTGGACTGTTCTGCCCACCGTCTGATGCGCTTTTGGGCGAGGGAGAAAACCATCAGTTGTGCGATTGCCAGGAGTGCAAGGGCGCCCGTTGGCGGATTGAGGTTGCTGAACATGTCCCCCGAGTACCAACCAGAGGCAAAGAGTGTCATCAGCAGTATCAGCGACAACCCCGCAGTCCATTTCCGCACAGCCCCGGACATCCGTCCCACCCGCCCGTCTGCAAGCCAAAACCCCAGCTGTTGAATGAAGAGCCACACAAAAGCAAGGTTGGCGTATCCCAGGGCAGGAAGGTCCAGGATCAAACGCCCGGCATCTACGGCAACGATGGCCAGCCCCAACCCCACCAGGGTCCGGAGTCCCGCCTTCCCGTGAGCGAATGCCAGCACGGGAACAAGAGCCGAACATCCGAGGTAGACGGCCAGGAACCACAAGGGTTGGCTGATCCGATAACCGGCCGTTTCAACAATTTCCGCGGGAACGCCGGATGCGGCAAGGATCAGGAGGCCTGTTCCTACCGAAGCCACCAGAACTACGGCGGGAACCAGCAGCCGCACCAGCCTGAGCCGGACATAGCCACCGGCGGTGTCGCCCCGGAGCTGCATCCGACGCCATTGCGTGATGGAGCTGAAGCCACCGGCAATGAAGAACAGCGGCATAATTTGAACAAGCCAGGACAGAGAGGCGAACCAAGGGTTTCCGTCCAGGGCATTCTCCAGCACAGGCCCCTGGGGGCCAATGCTCACGCCTACCATCAGTGCGTGGAGTGCCACCACCACCACAAGGCAGAAACTCCGGATGACGTCCACACTGGCGTCCCGTGCAGTGCCCGGGACATGCGGCCGGGACAGGTGTGCAGTTGTGTCACTTTTCATGCCTTCGACGCTACGGATCAGCGGAATCAGGCACGATGGTGCGGGCCACCCTCTTAAAGGTGGAGCTGGCTATACCGTCAAGGCCCATGCTGCTGCGGCAGACTGAAGTCATGATCAAACCTCGTTTTCGGCCATGGCTGCGTGCCTACGGCTACCTTGTTGGTGAGTTGCTCGCCAGCGTCATCTCCATGGCCATGTTCATGGTTGCCGCGCTCCTTATCCCGTTGTTCCTTTTCAGCGGCGGATGGCTCGTAGCGCCCCGGGCGGTAGCCGGCCTGCGCTGGTGGGCGGCGATAGCCCGCCGTCGAACATCCAGCTACTCCGGTATGCCAGTGACCGAAAACTACGTTCCCATTCCCCGCAGGCCTTCCTTTGAAGAGCGCCTACGTCTGGTCTTCTCCCGCAGCACCGGACGCGATCTGCTGTGGTTGGTGGCTCACGGGCTGGGGATGCCGATCGTCGCACTCCTGTGTATCGGGTTTCCTTTTGGCGCCTTGAACTCGCTGCTCATTCCCACCTACTGGTACCTCCTCCCCGCGGACCAGCCTGTAGTCAACCTGTATCCGGTGACGTCATGGGAGGGTGCTTGGTGGATGCTGTTGATAGGCCTTGGATATGCAGTGGTCTCCTGGTGGCTGATTCCCGGAGCGGCTGCAGGCCTTGCCTGGATTCAGGGAAAGATGTTGTCGCTTCCCGCGAGCGCGTACCTGGCCGAGCGGGTGACTGCGTTGACGGCCAGCCGTGCGGCGGCGTTGGATGCCCATTCGGCGGAGCTCAAAAGGATAGAACGCGATCTCCATGATGGCGCGCAAAACCGGTTGGTGGGCGTCGTCATGATGCTCGGGCTGGCGGAGCGGACCCTTGAGAAAAGCCCGCAAGACGCACTCCCCCATGTCCGCAGGGCACAGCAAGCCGCCACCGACGCCCTGGCCGGGCTGCGAACCGCGGTTCACGATATTCACCCGCCCATCCTGGACGAGCTGGGCCTGGAAGGAGCGCTCTCGGCTTTGACGGGCCGCTCGGCCATTCCCTGCAACCTCATGGTGTCCGATCTCCACCGGGTTCCGGCGGCACTGGAATCGGCCAGCTACTTCATCGTGGCTGAAGCCTTGACCAATGCCAATAAGTACAGTGCTGCCACCCGGTTGTCCGTGGTGGTCAAACGGGATGGCTCTGCTGACCGGCTGCTGATTTCAGTGGAGGACAACGGCCGTGGCGGGGCGGTGGAACGTCCAGGTGGCGGGCTGGCAGGAATTCGACGCCGGGCGGCTGCTTTCGAGGGCGTCCTGGACTTTCACAGTCCGGCCAACGGACCAACAACTGTGAGGGTGGAACTGCCGTGCGGGTTGTAATTGCCGAGGATGACGCCCTCCTCCGCGAAGGGTTGTCGCTCCTGCTCAAGAGCGAAGGTTTCGATGTCATCGCTGCCGTGGACAACGCCGTCGACTTCCTTGCCGTCCTCGAGGACGCCGACGCCGCCGTCCTTGACGTGAGGATGCCGCCCACCTTTACGAACGAGGGCCTGTTGGCCGCACGTGAGGCCCGACGACGACGGCCCGGCTTTCCGGTGTTGGTCCTCTCCGCTTACGTGGAGGACCGCTACGCCGGTGACCTGTTGTCCGAAGGTGCCGCCGGCTTGGGGTACCTCCTCAAGGAGCGTGTGGGTAAGGTAGCGGAATTCACTGACACCCTCCGGCGCGTTGCCGGCGGCGCCACCGTCATGGATCCTGAAGTGATCTCCCAGCTGATGAGCCGCCGCGGGGCCAGCGATCCCATCAGCACGCTTACTCCGAGGGAACGCGAGGTCCTTGGGTTGATGGCGGAGGGATTGGACAACCTTTCCATTGGGTCCCGCTTGGTGGTCACCGAAACGGCTGTCAGCAAGCACATAGGCAACATCTTCCAAAAGCTGCAACTGTCCACCATGGACCGGGGCCATCGCAGGGTGCTGGCAGTGCTCGCTTATCTCCGGAGCTGAGCCCTGGAACCCGTTGGCGGTATCCCGTTGCCTGAATCCGGCACCAATGACACCATGGGCGGATGGCTATCGAGGTCCGACCCGCGACCATGTTCGATGACGTGAAAACCATGCTGGGGCCCAAGAGTCCCGACTCGAACGTGTGCTGGTGCCTGAGCTACCGCATACCGTCGAAGCTCAACCAGGAGCTCCAAAAGCAGGAGCGCGGAAAATACGTCCAAAAGTTGGTTTCCGAGGACCCGCCTCCCGGCGTTTTGGCGTACGACGGCGACGAAGTAGTGGGGTGGGCAGCGGTTCACCCGCGCGCGGACACCAGTTTCGCCAAGAACCGCAAGATCCCCCACGTGGACGAGACAAAGGTGTGGTCCATTTGGTGCATTCGGGTGAGGCCCGGGCACCGCGGCAAAGGCATTTCCCATGAGCTGCTCCGTGGGGCCATAGAGTTCGCCAAGAGTCACGGGGCGCCCGCCCTTGAGGGTTACCCGGTGGATAACAGGGGCGGCAAGGTGGATCTGACCATGGCCTACGTGGGCACCCGGAGACTGTTCGAAAAGGCGGGCTTCAGGAAGGTCGCCGAAACCACCTCGGTGCTCAACGGTTTCCCCAGGGTGCTCATGCGCCTGGACCTCCGCCAGCCCAACTAGGTAACAGCACATGCTCCAATGCGGGCTCAGTAGAACGTTTACTGTCACCTAGTTGGGGCGGGCTCCCTGCAACCTTGCGCTCATGCGGTGCGCTTCCTCGAGCAGCAGTTTGCCCAGGAACTCCTGGCGGTCAGGACGGAAGCGCGGTTCGATTCCCGTCAGGGAGAGCGCCCAGGCAGGGTGGCCCTGCTGGTCAAACACCGCAGCGCCCATACCCCAGCTGCCTTCGAGGATGAGTCCGGGATTAACGGCGTAACCGGCCAGGCGGGTGCGTTCCAGGTTGTCCCGCACTACGTTTTCGGGGTGGCCCACAGCAAAGTCGCCGGCGTGCGCAGGCCAGTCCCCCAGCAGTGCTTCCTGTTCCTCCGGGGGGAGGAAGGCCATGATCGCGGTTCCGGCCGAGGCCACTCCGAGCGGGAAGCGGACCCCTTCGTGCAGCACAAAGGATCGCACAGGAAACGCTCCCTCTTCGCGCAGGACGCAGATGGTTTCATTCCCACGGCGGAGGGAGAAGAACGCGCTCTCCCCGGTTTCCGCGGCCAGCCTGCGCAGGGAGGGCCGGGCGATGTCTTCCATGGGGAAACGGGCGGCAGCAACCGATCCGAGCAGGAAGATCTCCGGCCCCAGCACCCACTTGCCCGTGCCCGGATCGTGCTCCAGCAAACCTTCGGCAGCCAGGGACGTCAGCAGCCGGTGGACGGTTGGCCGGGTCAACCCGGACTCGCGCACCAGACCCGCCAGTGATGTTCCACCCGGCTTGCGGCCCACCAGGCGCAGCAGCTGCGCCACCCTGCCCACAACTTGGGCTCCTTGCACTGCCACAGCATCCTCCCTGCGATTTTGTCCACAATATGGATACCGTTCAGTCTAGCGTCCACAGCGTGAGTAGTTGGTCCGTGCCGCCATTGATCTCTTGCGTTGCCCTGCCTAGGCTCGACTCCAAGAAGAGACACGTCCACAAAGTGGACCAACCAGCTCAACGAGGAGTTCGCAATGTCAACCATGTACGCGAGTGCAGCCCAAGCGCTGCGTGAGGTGATGGCAGACGGCCTGACCATCGCCGTCGGAGGTTTTGGCCTCAGCGGCATCCCCGCAGACCTGATCGACGCCGTCCGTGACTCCGGCGCCAAGGACCTCACCATCGTCTCCAACAACATGGGCGTGGACGGCAAGGGGCTCGGCGTCCTCATCGAGGCAGGCCAGGTCCGGAAGGTCATCGCTTCCTATGTGGGCGAGAACAAGCTTTTTGCCGAGCAGTACCTGGCCGGGAAGCTGGAGGTTGAGTTTACGCCGCAGGGCACCCTGGCCGAACGCCTGCGCGCCGGCGGCGCCGGGATTCCCGCGTTTTACACACGGACCGGTGTGGGAACCCTGGTTGCCGAAGGCAAACCGCTGGAAGAGTTCGACGGCGTCACGTACGTCCGCGAGCGCGCCATCACCGCCGACGTCGCGCTGGTCCACGCCCACACCGCCGATACGGACGGCAACCTGATCTACCGCTATACGGCACGGAACTTCAACCCGGTGGTGGCTACCGCGGGTGCGGTGACCATTGCCGAGGCTGAGATCATTGTGCAGCCGGGCGAGCTGGACCCCAACCACATTGTGACCCCGGGGGTCTACGTCCAGCGGCTTGTTCAAGCCACGGACCGGGTCAAGGACATCGAACAGCGCACGGTCCGGCAACGAGCCGAATCACTCACGGTTTAGCAGCAAAGGAGCTCATCACCATGGCATGGACACGAGACCAGATGGCCGCCATCGCGGCTGAAGAACTGAACGACGGCGACTACGTGAACCTCGGCATCGGCATTCCCACCTTGGTGGCCAACAACCTGCCCGACGGCGTGCGGGTGGTCCTCCAGAGTGAGAACGGACTGCTGGGCATGGGCCCGTTCCCCTACGAGGGCGAGGAAGACGCCGACCTCATCAACGCCGGTAAGCAGACCGTCACCATCACTCCCGGCGGCAGCATTTTCGATTCCGCAACATCGTTCGGCATGATCCGCGGCGGGCACGTCAAGGTGGCCATCCTGGGCGCTATGCAGGTGTCCGGCTCCGGGGACCTGGCCAACTGGACCATCCCCGGCAAGATGGTCAAGGGCATGGGTGGGGCCATGGATTTGGTGGCCGGCACCCCGCGGGTGGTGGTCCTCACCGAGCACAACGCCAAGGACGGTTCGGCCAAGATCGTCACCGAATGCACGCTCCCGCTCACGGGGCTCAAGTGCGTGGACCGGATCATCACGGACCTCGCAGTTTTTGACATCGAAGAAACCCACGACGGCGGCACCCGCCTTCTGCTGACCCGCCTCGCCCCGGGCGTCACGGTGGAGGAGCTCCGCAGCAAGACGGACGCAGAGTTCGCCGTGGCGCTTGCCTCTGTCGGACCCACGCTTGTTGAACACACGCTTGAAGGAGCCAACGCATGAGCCTGAAAGAGCAATTTGGCAAAGACATCCTGCTCACAGGGTGGGGCCACAGCAAGTTCGGGAAGCTGACTGATGAGACCTTGGAGTCGCTGATCGTCCAGGTGGCCGGCGAAGCCATCAGGAACTCGGGCCTGGACCCGAAGGACATTGACGAGATCTACCTCGGCCAGTTCAACTCGGGGATGCAGCCTTTGGGATTCACTTCCTCGCTGGCCCTGCAGTTATCCGCCGATCTGGCCAATGTCCCGGCAACCCGCACCGAGAATGCCTGTGCATCCGGATCGGCGGCCTTCCAGCAGGGCGTCAAAGCGGTGCTGGCCGGAACCGCCCGCAACGTCCTGGTGATTGGCGCGGAGAAGATGACCGATGCCGGTGCGGACGTGGTGGGGGCGGCCTTGCTCGGCGCTTCCTACGAGATGGCCGGAAAAGCGTCCTCCACCGGGTTCACCGGCCTGTTCGCGGAAGTCGCCAAGCACTATGGCAAGCGCTATGGGGCAGGCATCAGCGGACTGGGCTTTGAAGGCCGCCTGGGTTTTGAAGGCGGGCTGGGCGATGTCCTGGGCTCCATTGCGGCCAAGAACCACCGCAACGGCATGGACAACCCCTATGCCCAGATGCACCGGGACTTCGGCGAGGAGTTCTGCCGGACCATCTCCGAGAAGAACCCCATGGTGGCCGAGCCCTTGCGCCGCACGGACTGTTCGCCGGTCTCGGACGGTGCTGCCGCCGTCGTGCTTTCCACCTCGGCTACCGGCGGCGCAACCGCGCCTGTGCGGCTGGCCGGATTCGGCCACGCCAACGATTTCTTCCCCGCGGAGAAGCGCGATCCCACCGAGTTCGCAGCCACCCGCGCTTCGTGGGAGCGCGCTTTCACCATGGCAGGGGTAGGCCTGGAGGACCTGGATTTCGCCGAGGTGCACGACTGCTTCACCATCGCCGAGCTCATCATGTACGAAGCCATGGGCCTCACACCGCGCGGAGAAGGTGCGCGTGCTGTCCAGGAGGGTTGGGTATATAAGGACGGCAAGCTGCCCGTCAACGTCTCCGGCGGCCTCAAGGCGAAGGGCCACCCGGTGGGTGCCACGGGGGTCTCGCAGCATGTCATTGCGGCAATGCAGCTCAGCGGGACCGCGGGCGACATGCAGTTGCCCGCGGCCCGCCGGGGCGCTGTCCAGAACATGGGCGGCGTGGGCATCGCCAACTACGTCAGCGTCCTGGAGGCTCTCTAATTAGCGGTTCCGGATCAGTGCCGCGATCTCCGTAAATCCGAGCCGCTCTGCGTTTTGCAGGGCGGTTCGTCCTTGGGGGTCGCGGATGTCCGGGTTCGCCCCGGCGGCCAGGAGCTGCCGGACCACGTCCTGCTGGTTCGGCCCGCCGTTGTTCAGCAGGATGGCTTCCTGCATGGCGGTCCAGCCCAGGTTGTTGACGTGGTCCACCGGCACACCTGCTGCAATAAGGATCCGAACCGTTTCGGTGTGGCCATGCTCGCTCGCCGGGATCAGCGCAGTTCCGCCATACCTGTTGATGCTGCGAACATCCGCGCCCGCAGCCAACGTCAACCGAAGGACCTCGTTGAAGCCTTCCGCCCCGGCATAGAGGAACGCGGAGTCCTGGATCTCATCCTTGGCGTTGACGTTGCCACCAGCGGCGATCAGTTCGCGGACACGGGGTACGTCGTTGGCTTTGGCGGCCAGGATCAGGAGACGGTCGGTTTCCAGTTGGGCCTCCGGTGGGAGCGTTGACGGTACAGCGGACGACGACGGCCCGGGACCAGCGCTCGTCGTCGCGGTTTGGCTTGGGGCTACTGAAGGCGAGGCCAGGCTTGGAGCTACGGAAGACGAGGCCGGGGCGGGAGGCGGGGCGGCCGGCGTCGTACATCCGGACAGCAGCCCGATCACCAGCAATCCCGCCCCCACCACCGGAGTTTTCATGGCTACTTCGCGGCCGTAGCCAGTGCATCGGCACCGGCGGTGGCGCAGGCTTCGTCGAGGGCGCCGTCGGGAGCGCCGCCCACTCCGATGCCGGCCACCGAAACACCGTTGACCTTCAGCGGTACCCCGCCGGGGAGGAACAGCGTGCCGGGGAGGTCGGCGATGGAGGGGCCGTTACCGTTGACGCGCTTGGCGAGCTCGCTGGTGGGAGCACCAAAAGCGGCCGCAGTGTAGGCCTTCTGCTTGGCGGCTTCGATGGTGTGCTCGGCAGCGTTGTCGCCACGCAGGATTGCCTGGACAGTTCCGAACCGGTCAACCAGTGCGACAGTGACGAACGGCAGCTTGTCCGCCTGGCACTTGGCGAGCGCAGCGTTGACGGCGGCACTCGAGGCCCCCACGGAGATGCGGTTCTGGGCTACGACGTTCTCCGGGGCCGGCTGAACCTCTGCGGCAACTTTCACGGGGGCAGCAGCCGGCGCGCCTGCAGGGGACACGGCGTTGGCCACGGCCGTGACACCGCCGGTGAGCAGCAGCGCTCCAGCAGCGGCGGCGGCAATCATCTTGTTCGACTTCTTCACGGGGTTCTCCTTGGAGTGGGCATCGGGTTCACAGCTTCGGGTACACCTCCATGTTTCCGCCGACGGCCGGATGGCCACATCGCCCGGTCGCCGTTTCCGGGCTCAGCCTTTCCGCCATTGGTATCAGCCAAAAGGTGGAGGGACCAATACCCGTGCGGGACCTAGCATGGAAGGATGCCCACTGCCCCTACACAGCCGACGCCGAGCATTCGGCTCGACGGACGCATCGATGCTGTGGTGCATCTGGGCTTCGCCGTCCTCATGGTCGCTTCCGCAGTCCGCTACGTCATGCGGCACTCCCCCGCGGACAACCTCTGGACGGTGGCGCTGGCAGGAACTGTCTGCGCCTTGTACGCGGTCACTGCGGTGCTGGCCCATCGACGGGAACAGGGCAAACGGCAGCCGGGCAGACGGCAACGGGGCCAACGTCAACCGGGCCGGCGCCAGCTATGGATTCCATGGATGATCGCGTTGGTGGCAGCCTGGGCAGCACTCGTCATTGCCGCCCCGAGCTTCGCTTGGTGTTCCTTCGCCATCTTCTTCCTGACCCGCACTGCCTTCCGCGGATGGGCGGGATACGTCGCCGGAGGCGCGACGGCGGCCGCTACCGCCGTCGGACTGTTCCGGATGAGCGGCTGGACAGACATCGCCATGTTGCTCGGCCCGCTCGCTGCAGGCGCCCTGCTCACCCTGATCTACGACAAAATTGAGCGGGACCAGGATCGGCTCGCCACCAGCGAACGGGAATCCGGGATCGCAGCGGAGCGTGAGCGCGTTTCCCGGGAAATCCACGATACCGTCACCCAAGGCCTGGCCAGCAGCCTCCTCCTCCTTGAGGCCGCCCAGCGCGCGTGGCCCGCTCCGAGCGCGAACCACGACGTTCGCAAGGCCGCCGATCTGCTGCGGCGCAATCTCGCCGACACCCGCAGCCTGGTGCACGAACTCTCCGCACCGGGCTTGGAAACCGGCCCACTCCCCGAGGCTTTGGAACACGCGGCCCGCCAATACGTTGAGGCCATCCGGGTACAGGTCACCGGTGATCCGCGGCCGCTTCCGTCCGAGGTCCGGCATGCCCTGCTGCGCGTCACGCAGAGCGCCGTGGCCAACATCAAACTCCATGCCGGCGCCGGCCAGGCAAGCGTGACCCTTGGTTACCTTCCGGACGCCGTCACCCTGGACGTGTACGACGACGGTCGCGGCTTTGATCCCGGAACGGTACCTCCGCCCTCGGAAACCGGAGGATACGGGCTGCGGGCCATGCGGCAGCGTGTGGAACAGTTGGGCGGAGAATTGTCCGTGGAAAGCTCACCGGGAGAAGGAACCATCATTGCGGCGCAGTTCCCGCTGTCCCGGCCTGCTGATCCGGCAAACACCCTGAAGGAGGCTCGGTGAACACCATTTCAGTGCTCCTCGTGGACGACCACACCGTAGTGCGGAGCGGACTCAAGGCGCTCCTGGGCACTCAAGCCGATATCGGCGTCGTCGGTGAAGCCGCGTCGGGTGAGGAAGCGCTGGAAGCGGCACAGCAGCATGCCCCCGACGTCATCCTCATGGACCTCGCCATGGGCGCCGGGATGGACGGGATCGAAGCCATCAAACAGCTCCGCCAACGCACCCCGAAGCAAGCCATCATCGTGTTCACCACCTACGACTCCGACGCGGACATTGTCCGTGCCGTGGATGCTGGCGCCATGGGCTATTTGCTCAAGGACGCCGCGCCGGAGGAGATCTTCGCAGCGGTGCGCGGTGCTGTGCAGGGGAAGAGCGTGATGAGTGCGCCGGTGGCATCCCGGCTGTTCCAGCAACTGCGGAATCCCGACGAGATCCTCACTCCGCGCGAAGCTGAACTACTCAGCCTGCTCACGGAGGGGCTCAGCAACCGCGATCTGGGCAAGCGCCTGTTCATTTCCGAGGCGACGGTAAAAACCCACCTCGCCCACATCTATGCCAAGCTGGGCGTGGAGACGCGGGCAGCAGCAATTGCTACAGCTATCCGGCGCGAGGGGATGCGGTAAAGGCGCGTGGTTGGTTACGCTGACCATATGTCGGACGCAGCGGATCGCAAAATGTTCAAAAACCCGGGAACTGCTTTGCTGGTCCGGGGAGCCCTTTCCATTGTTTTTGGCCTTTTAATCATTGTTTTGCCGAGCGCGACTGCTTTGATTGTTGTTGTCATGTTCGGTGTATTTGCGATCATTGACGGCATCACCAGCGTTGCCCATTATTTTTACGACCCCGCCGGCCGCTCCCGCTGGACCTTGGTGGGCGGCTTCATCTCCATCGCAGCCGGCATTGTGGCAATTGCCTTGCCGGGAATTACGGCCGCCGCGATCGGGGTGCTCATCGGTTTGTGGGCGTTGGTGCTGGGGCTCTCCCAGATTATTCTGTCCCTTGCTGCGAGAATCTTTGTCCGGAGCTGGGGCATCTGGTTCCTGACGGGACTCATCACCACGGTGTTCGGAATCGTTGTCCTTTTCAACCCGGGGCTCGGGCTTTTGGGCCTGGTGTGGATGTTGGCGGGCTTCGCGATCCTGACGGGGCTGCTCCTGATCGCCTCCGGCATCGGGCTGCGGAAACTGGCCCGCACGCAGCCGTTGTACGGGCACTAAGGTACGGTAAAAAGCCGTCAGGGGATGCGCTCAGCGCCAAGTTCGGTAAGTTAGTGGCTGTGAAGATAGCTACCTGGAATGTGAACTCCCTCCGCGCCCGTGCAGACCGCGTTGAAGCCTGGCTTGAGCGCAGCGACTGTGATGTCCTGGCCATCCAGGAGACCAAGTGCAAGGACGAGAACTTCCCGTGGGAGCTCTTTGAGCGCATGGGCTACGAGGTTGCGCACTTCGGCGTGAATCAGTGGAACGGTGTTGCCATCGCCTCCCGCGTTGGCCTGGAAGATGTTGAACGCACGTTCCTGGACCAGCCGGCGTTCGGCAAGGCCGGCAAGGATCCCGCTCAGGAAGCCCGGGCCATCGCCGCCACCTGTGGCGGCATCCGCATCTGGAGCCTCTACGTTCCCAATGGCCGTTCCTTGGACGATGAACACATGCCGTACAAGATCAAGTGGCTGGACGTCCTGCAGGGCCATGCGGCCCAGTGGGTCAAGTCCGATCCCACCGCCCAAATTGCCCTCATGGGTGACTGGAACATCGCCCCGTTCGACGACGATGTGTGGGACATCGAGCTGTTCCGAACCAACAATTACACCCACGTCTCCGAACCCGAGCGCGCCGCGTTCCACGCGTTCGAAGCCGCCGGGTTCACCGACGTCGTCCGCCCTTACACGCCCGGCCCCGGCGTCTACACGTACTGGGACTACACGCAGCTGCGCTTCCCCAAGAAGGAAGGCATGCGCATCGACTTCTGCCTCGCTTCCCCCGCCCTGGCATCGCGGGTCACCGGAGCCTCGATCGATCGCGAGGAACGCAAGGGCAAGGGCGCCTCGGATCACGCTCCCGTGATCGTGGAGCTCGCAGACTAAGGACAGAACCACTGACGAAAGGGGCGGCTGAGATGACTGGAAACCTGTACCGGGGCCAGGCAGGGCTGCCGTTCTCTTCGTCGCTGCGCATTTACGAGCCCCTCGAAGCGTTCCCTCCTGCGCAGCAGCGCCAGCTCGTGGCAAAAGGCAGCAAGAGCGGTTCCCGGGCCGCCGTCGAAAACGCGGAACTCCAAGCCTCGCTGGGCCGCATTACGCGCTCCGGCGGCGATCCTTTCCCCACAGGACAAACGGACTTGGTCCGCATGACCCGCGTGCCCACGGGGCGGCACGCGGCGATGCCGGACCAAGCTCCCTCCCCTGAGCAGACTGCCGCGCCGGCTGAACCTGATGTATCGGAGCAGACTGCCGCGCCGGCCCACAGAGCGCACGACGCCGGACGGCTGCTTTATTGCCCCAGCCAACTGGTGATTCGGGCCGGCTTGGCGGCCAATGCCCTCATGGACGGTGTGCACAGTCCCCTCGCCGACCTCCTCATTCCCGTCTCGCAACGGGACAAGCATCAGGCCAGAATTGATCGGGTCAATGCCGGGGAAGACGCCAAGCGCGTCCATACCCGCGCCTCAACATGGGGCATCCCGTTCAGTTGGTTCTCGCTCTTTGCAGAGTCGGACCGGAAGGACGTGGTGGAGTCCGAAGGGCGCATTCTCACCGTCCGTGTGTGGACTCCCCTGACCGAGGCACTTGACAGGGCCCGCTTCGCCGTGGCGCACCTGGCCCTGGCTGCGCCGGATTTGGACATGCTCGATGACCTGACGCAGCTCACCGAATGGCTGGAACTGTTCCACATCCAGTCCATGGTGGAGCTGGACTACGGGGCAGTAGCGGACAAGGTGTACCCGGACGAGTCCCCCATGGATGTGCGGTTGGGCATCGAATGCCTGGCCGAGGGCGATATGACCGGGGCGGCTGCCGCGTATCGTCGGCTCGCCTCCCGCTGGATCCCCATCCGCCAATTGGCAAGAGCGTCCTAGCAGGCCTTCTTCAGCGTCCTGGTCGGCCTTCTTTAGCGCTCGAGGACCACTTCTTCGGTGTTGGGGAAGAACATCTTGTAAGTGATGCCGGCAATGGCAGCTCCAATGACCGGGGCGAGGATGAACAACCACACCTGGCCCAGGGCTTCAGGCCCGGCGAACCACGCCACGCCCAGCGAGCGTGCAGGATTGACGGAGGTGTTGGTGACCGGGATGGACACCAGATGGATCAAGGTCAGTCCTAGCCCGATTGCTATTGGTGCGAAACCTTTTGGTGCCCGGGAGTCAGTGCTGCCAAGAATGATGTAAAGGAAGATCGCGGTCAGGACGATTTCAGTCACCAAGGCAGCGGCCATCGAATACCCGTCCGGAGACCTATCGCCGTAACCGTTGGAGGCGAAACCGGATTTCACGGCATCGAATCCGCTCTTGCCCGAGGCTATGGCAAACAGGGCCAGCCCGGCCATGGACGCAGCAGCGATTTGGGTGATGATGTACGGTCCCACGGCCTTCCATTCAACCCGGCCCGCTAAGGCGGCACCGATAGTCACTGCCGGGTTGAAGTGTCCCCCGGAGATATGCCCCACGGCATAGGCCATGGCCAGAACGGTCAGGCCGAAAGCCAACGCGACGCCCAGGAATCCGATGCCCATGTTGACCTTGTCCTCCGAGAGGACTTTTGCAGCCAAGACTGCGCTGCCGCAGCCTCCGAAGACGAGGACAAAAGTCCCCAATGCTTCGGCCCCAAGCCGGGACGGAAGTGATGTGTGCATGATTCCTCTTTCATTCGACGAGTGACCCGGGGCCGCGGCACAGTACATGGGTGGCCACAAACTGCGTGGGCCGGTAACTGCGTGGGCCAGTAACTATGTGGGTCAGTAGTCATGTGGGCCGCGGGCGGGATTCATGACGAAAATCCCCGGCTCCGCACTCGGAACCCGCCGTGGAGGAACACGGCAGTGCGGACCTGCTAGACGGCAGTGCGGACCTGCTAGCCCGCTGTTGGCGGTGCTGTGGTCTCGCGGACGATCAACTGGTGGGGGGCCACCTCGGAATGGACCGCCCCATGGTTCCCGTCCAGCTCGTCGAGCAACATCTTGGTGGCGAGCTCGGCTTGGTTATCGGGTCGCTGGCCCACAGTGGTCAGGCCAATGGAGGACGAGAAATCGTGATCGTCAATACCGATGACCGAGAGGTCTTGGGGAACCCTGACGCCGTGGCGGCCAGCCTCGAAGATGACGCCCATCGCCATCTCGTCCGAGGAGCAGAAGATGGCCGTCGGTTTGCGTCCCGGTTGGTTCCACAGCCGGTTGAAGGCCACTTGGCCGCTGGCGACAGTGAAATCGCCCCACTGGTCCCATTCAGGGCGGACTTCCAGGCCGGCGTCGGTCATCACTTCCTGGAAGGCCCGGATCCGCACGCGGGGTACGTCAAAGTTCAGGTCTGTTTCATCGTCGCCGTGAAGAAGCGCAATATCCTTGTGGCCCAGGTCCAGGAGGTGTCGGACGGCGGTGGACGCGGCGTCGTAATCGTTGATGCCGATGTACGCGCAATCCTCAACATGGCCGCCCACCACTACCAGCGGGATGTCGATCTTGTGGAGATGTTCCAGCTCTTCCTCGGTCAAGGACATGCAGAGAACCAGCAAGGCATCAATCTGCTTATAGACCATGGTGGAGCTGAAGAGCCGCTCACGGTTGCTGCCGTGGCCGCCCAGGTTGAAGAGGGAAAGGTTGTATTTGCGCGAATGCAGTTCCCGGTCCGCGCCTTCAATTGCTTTGGAGAAGAACCACCGGCTCACAAAGGGGGCCAGGACACCGATAGTGCGCGTACGGCCGGTCGCAAGGCCAGACGCCGACGACGACGCCACGTAGCCCAGGGAACTGGCTACTTCCAGGATTTTTTCGCGGGTCGCGGGAGACACCCTCGGCAACCCTCGTACGGCCCGTGAGACGGTCGCCGTCGAAACTCCGGCGGCCGCCGCAACGTCCTCAATACTGACGCCGGTGTGGCCGCCGCGTTGGGACCTACCCGTTGTTCGTGACACAGGCTCCCCTCTCCGGCCGCCGTTGCTCCGCCTTCAAAACCTTAGGTGTGTACTTGTGGATTGCTGCCCTCGGTTACGCAGCGGCGTAATGCGCTGCGCAACCGAGGGTGCGGTTCCTAGCCCTTGAGGCCGCCGGACAGCAGGCCGCGTACGAAGTAGCGCTGCAAGCCGAAGAACACCAGGAGGGGGATGATGATGGAGACGAATGCTGCTGCCGGGTTCAGGTAGTCCCTTGCACCGCGTGTACCGGAAATCTCCGCCAAACGCTGCGTAATCGGGGCTACGTCCGCCGTTCCACCGGAGAACACCAGTGCCACCAGAAGGTCGTTCCAGACCCACAGGAACTGGAAGATCGCCAGTGATGCCAGTGCCGGAACCGACAACGGGAGGATGATCCTCCAGAAGATGGTGCTGTGCCCGGCACCGTCCACCCGTGCTGCTTCAATGACTTCACCGGGAATCTCGGAGATGAAGTTGTGCAGCAGGAAGATGCCCAGCGGAAGGCCGAACATGGTGTGGGCAATCCACAGCTGCGCGTAGGATCCTGCCGGCAATTGCAGGGTCTGGGTGAAGAACTGCAGCAGCGGAATGAGCGCCATTTGCAGCGGAATGATCTGCAGGGCGAAAACGAAGATAAAGAGCGCGTCCCGACCCTTGAACTTTCCCCAGGCAAACACGTAAGCGGCCATGGATGCCAGCACCAGCACAAAGATGGTGACCGGGATGACGATCGCTATGGAGTTGACGAAGTACTGCGAGAGGTTGGCAGATTGCGATCCCGCCGGCGTGAGGACGTCGGCATAGTTCTTGAACGTGAACTGCCAGTCGACGAAGGCATTCCACCAGCCGTCGGACCGGGGACCCACCTGTTTGGCTGCAGGACGGAATGAGGTAACAAAGAGGCCGAACGTCGGCACAGACCATACGACGGCGATCACGATCGCTGCCGCTGTTGCCCACTTGGACGTGAGCTTGGTCTTGACGCGCCGCATCATCGGCTGGGCGTCCTCCGTGGGATCGGATCCAGGACGCTGCCGGGTGGCCTTCGAGGCCTCTTTCGGGGCTGGCGTGGCTGTCAATGGATCTCCCTTTGCTTGCGAAGGACACGAGCGTTGTACACGACGATTGGCAGGACCATCAGGAACAGGACCAAGGCCAGGGCGGCACCACGGCCGGGTTCACCGGCGCGGAACGCCTGCGTGTACATTTCATTGGCTACAACCGAGGTGTCGTAATTACCAGCGGTCATGGTTCGGACAATGTCGAAGACCTTCAACGTAGCGATGGTGATGGTTGTCAGCACCACCACCAAGGCTCCGCGGATACCCGGGATCGTGACGTTGCGGAACTGCTGCCAGGCGTTGGCGCCATCCAGGCGGGCTGCCTCAATGAGTTCCACCGGGACACCCTTGATGGCTGCCGAGAGGATGACCATGGCAAAACCGGTTTGAATCCAAACCATCACGATGATCAGGAAGATCGTGTTCTCCGGTGCATCCAGCAGGAACTGCTTGGGATCCATGCCCAGGGCCACCCGGAAGAAGTTGATGACACCTGTTTGTTCGATGTTCGGACCGCGGTAGTCGTACACCAGCTTCCAAATGATGCCGGCGCCCACAAAGGAGATGGCCATCGGCATGAAGACCAGCGATTTCAGAACCTTTTCGCCCCGGGCCTTGTCGATGAACACCGCGTAGGCGAGTCCGAAGCTCGTGGACAGCAGAGGCACCAGAATCGTCCAGATAACGGTGTTTCGCAGCGTGGTCAATGCTTCAGGCTGCGTAAACATCCACACAAAGTTGTCAAAACCGTTGCCGTTGCCGCTGGCATCGGTGAACGCCAGCATGGATGTGCGGATTGCCGGATATACGAGGCCAACCACCATAAGGATCGCCGCAGGAGCAAGGAAGCCTGCCACCGTGACCTTGTCCTTGACCGATTTGGGGGCCCTGTCCACCAGCAACATGATGAGGCCGATAACCGCTGCGAATATCGCCAGGGCTATCACTACTTGAAGGAGTTTTTCTCCAATAAATTCCATACCCAACCTCCGGGGCGTGAGTGAATCACTAAGTTCCG
Source organism: Arthrobacter sp. R3-55 (assembly GCF_054161505.1). Classification (NCBI taxonomy): domain Bacteria; kingdom Bacillati; phylum Actinomycetota; class Actinomycetes; order Micrococcales; family Micrococcaceae; genus Arthrobacter; species Arthrobacter sp. R3-55. The sequence continues at coordinate 4,259,217 of NZ_CP096423.1, forward strand.
GGAAAAGCACTGCCTCCCCGGCTGGGCAAACCAGTCAGGGGAGGCAGCACTTTGGGAGTTAGCTCTTAGGCCAGCTGGATTCGATGCTGTTGGCAACATCCTGCGAGGACGTGCCGTTGATCCACTGCACGATTCCCTTCCAGAAGGAGTTTGAACCCACAGCACTCGGCATCAGGTCCGAGCCATCGAAACGGAAGACCGTGTTGGGGTCCTGAAGGATCTGGACAGTGAGCTTGTCGAGGTCGGACTGTGCATTGTTGGGATCCAGGCCCTTGTTTGCACTGACGACACCGCCCAGCTTCACGCGGTTGTTGGCGAAGTCGGCGCTGGCCAGGTATGCCAGGAAGGACTGAACCTCAGGGGTGTCCTTGTAAGCGCCTACCATTTCGCCACCACCGGTGACTGCCTTGCCCTTGCTTTCGTCGATCGGCGGGGTGATGAAGGCCCACACATCGCCATCTTCAGCAACGTTGGTTCCTGCAGGCCAGTTGGCGGCCTGGAAGTTGGCCTGGTGGTGCATGGCGCAGGTACCGTCGAGGACCGGCTGGCCGGCCTGGGCGAAACCGGTGCTCAGGATCGAGCGGACGTCACCGAAGCCGCCGTTGACCATGTCCTGGTTGAGCAGGATGTCACCGGCCTTGTCGAAGGAATCTACGATCTTGGGGTCGTTGAACGGGATCTGGTGAGCAACCCACTGGTCGTAGACCTCGGGGCCATGCTCACGCAGGACCACATCTTCGATCCAGTCCGTGCCCGGCCAGCCAGTCGCTTCACCAGACTCGAATCCGGCACACCAAGGCTTCATGTTGGGGTCATCAGCTGCGATCTTCTTGGACAGCTCGATCATTTCGTCCCAGGTCTTGGGAACTTCCCAGCCCTTGTCCTTGAAGGTCTTGGGGGCGTACCAAACAAAACCCTTGACGTTGGCAAGCATCGGAGCGGCGTAGTACGTGCCGTCTACAGTGCCGTACTTCTTCCAGTCCGGGGACCAGTTCTTGTCCACGAGGTCAGAGACGGTCTTGGGAGCGGGCTTCAGGTAGCCTGCCTTTGCCTGGGTGGCAAGAAGGCCCGGCTGCGGGAAGATCGCGACGTCGGGCGCGGTGCCGGACTGGGCACGGACGCCGATCTGCGTCTCGAACTCCTTGCTGCCTTCGTACTTGATGGTGATGCCTGTGCAGTCCTCGAACTGCTTCCAGGATTCCTCAAGGTTGGTTGCCTCAATGTCCACGATCGTCGAGTAGACGGAGACCGTCTTGCCGTCGTGCTTTCCATAGCTTTCGTAAGCGGAGCAATCATCCGAGCCTGCGGTTGATCCTCCGCCGCCCCCATCTCCGCTGCAGGCGGAAAGGGTAAGTGCCAGAACACCGGCGGCTGCGACCGGTAGCAGGTACTTGGTTTTCTTCATGCTAAAGACTCCTCGCTGAGTACAAGTGATTCGGCGGCGCAATTGATGTGGTGACGCTCACACTAGCCATGATCGACGCCCAAATGCAAGCGCTTACACCGAACGTAACCGCATCGATACCAAGTAACCTGCCGATCTCGCCTCGCGGGCTGCTGCGAGGCTGCGGCAGGCCACAATCGCCGGGCATGTGGCCGGTTATGGGCAGCATTCGGAGGCGCCGCGGATTTGTTTACCCAGTGTTGCCTATGGAAAGGTAGGAAGTGTGGATGAACTTGAAGCACTGCAGACTATCGGCCGATTGATCAAGGAAGAACGTTTGGCCCAAGGCTTGAGCCAGGTGCAGTTGGCCAAACAGGCAGGTACCGCCATCAAGACCGTCCGCACCTTGGAATCGGGAACGCGGCGCACCCAGGAAATCAATCAGCGCAAGCTTGAGCATGCGCTGGGTTGGCGCGCAGGATCCGTCTCGGAAGTCCTCAAAGGGAAATCGACGTTTGCTCCTGAAATGATCACTCCGGACGACATGCGTTCGGGCGACGAACCTCGGCAGGGACCTCCCCGCATCGCTGTCCCTGCTGCTCCCATAGCCAGGGCGTCCCACCTTTCCGACGAAGAGCTCCTCGCTGAGCTCACGTACCGGATGATGCACCGCAACAGAGGCTGAATGACGGCCGGTTTGCTGACCCGCCTGGCTCATTGCCCCGCTTACCTCACTGACCCGCCTGGCGCCGCACCATCTCGTTAATCCAACTGGGTGCGAACGGTGAAGTGCAGTTTGCCGGTGTGGGGTAGTCCTTCAGGACCTCCAAGCGCTCACCGATGTCCAGGGCTCTGGCACGGTGCTCCGGAAATTCAATCCCGATCATGGCCAGGCAGTGGTTCATGGCCCACTGGAGACGATCCGGCGCTTCCTTCATTTCGCCCTCGATGAGGTCCAGCAGCCCGGAAAGATCAAGGCCCTCCGGCTTCTTGACCACTCGTTCTGATGTCAGCGCCCACCCTGCACTGGCCACCACGGGATCGGTATCCCGGAACCAGGCGAGGCGAAGCTCTTCAGAGTGTGGACTTTTCTTGACTACGTAGTTCACCAGCCAGTCCTGCACCTTGGGAGCCCGTGCCTCCCGGAGCATACTGTCCAGTTCCTCCCGTTCAAAGGCTTTGGGCCGGCAGATCAGCAGGGACAACAGCCTGGCTGCGGTGTCACCTGTGGCCCACAATTCACGTGAGAGCTCTTGCTGCGTTTTCAGCCTCTTCGCGACGGCACGCAGCTTGCTGAGGTTCACGCCATGGTCATCGCCGTGTTTTTCGTTGATCTCCCGCGCCCGGGGTTCCTCCAGCGCTGCCAACTCCGTCATGAGCCCGGCCACCGTGGTGTCGAGCACCGTTGTTCCAGCCACTGCAGTCTCCCGTCCATCGCTTGTGGCTTCAGGTTACTAGGTGCGGGCGGCTAACGGGCTGGATAGGTTAGCGGGCTGGATGGGTTAGCAGGCTGGATGGCTCACGTGAGCGAACACTGGGCATTGGGCACTGAAACCGCGATGGCAGCCCGTTTCCGCGCGGGTTTCCGCGGCGGATGCGAGCTGCCATCCCTTGCTGTTGGGGGAACCTGCTACTTGTCGCCCTTCAGCAGACCAGCGATCTTGGTGCCAAGTCCCTTGACGTTTTCGGCTACATCTCCGGCGATTTCCTTGGATTTCTCCGCGACGTCTCCCGCCAATTCCTTGGCATTTTCTCCCACATCGCCAGAGAAGAATTCTTTGACGTTTTCTGCGGCCTCACCTGCGAACTCTTTGACGTTCCCAGCTGCATCACCGGCGAATTCCTTGACGTTCTCTACGGCTTCACCCGCGAATTCCTTGGCATTTTCAAGGACCTCGCCTGCCGTGTCCTTGGCGTTTCCTGCTGCGCCGTTTACCGCTTCTGCTCCCGTGGTCTCTTCACTCATGGTGTTCTCCTCTGTAAGGGTCGGATCTGTGACGTAGCGTGCCAAAGGAGATTTCCCCCTTGGGCTCAACCTATTGGCTTGGGCTTGCCTTCTGCAATATCAGCGGACACGCTCCGCCTTGGTAAACCTGGAGCGTGCGCCGGAAACCATGTGCACCAATACCGGGGTTTTTTGGCCGATGACCAGGTCCAAGGCTTCAACCAGTTGCGACACTTCGGCAGCAAGCAGATGCGGAGCAACTCCTTGCCTGGGCTGGATGCGGATGCGCAGGCCCGGCCTCCCGCGAACCTCATAGGTCGCCACGGAAGCGGCTGCCAGGTCAGTCCTCTGAGCCAGTGCCGCCCTCAGCGCTTGCTCAGCGACGCCGCCACCGATCCGTACTTCTCCATCGATATGGCTATCGTCATCACTGGCGACCAAGAGGTTGGCCCTGCCCTTACCCTGCTGCGAAAGCCATGCAACCATGGCGATGATGATGGCAACCAGGACTGCTCCAGCCACAATCCACAGCCAGCTCTCCTCACGCCCGGGGAAGCGCGTTTGACGGAAGGCATTCTCCATTCCTGCCCAGACGGCTGCCGACCAGCCGTGCCACCACGCTGCCACAGCCGGCACGGTGGCCAGCAGCAGGAGAAGGAGTCCGACGGCCAGGAGTTTAGCGCCGATGATGAACAAGAGCACGCGATTGAGGGCCCGCGGTGTTCCATTCACGCTCCGATCACCCCCGTTGACGCAACGTTGACCCGGACGGAAGGCATCGGCACCGGCGACATTTCTTCAAGTTCTGCCTGAACTGCTGCCAGCACCGCTTCCTCACTCACCCGGATGCCGGATGTGGGCCGCACGTTGACCACCACCAGCTGCCGGGAGACGATCACCATCACCTGTTCCTGGGTGACGTTCGCGGCAGTTCGCGCACGACGCGCCAGTGCCGAGGCAAGGACTTCGTCATCAACCACGACGGCGGTTCGCGGGTCCCGCAGCAGATGCCGGGCACGCCTGCCGGGCAGCACTGCGTGCAGGAAGAAGAAAAGTCCCACCATGGCCACGACGGCTCCACTGGCACCAAGCAACAAAGGGGAAATACCCTCCGGGAGAGCGATGATGCGCTCCGCCGCAGTGGTGGGATCAATCAACCACGGCGGTTGACCCACAGCCCGCACGCCCGCCTCAAGAAGTGCATAAAGGCAGAGCACAATCACCAAAACAGCGGCAATGGCAGCAGCACCGGCGCGGGATGAATGGGTTTCACGGCGCAGGATACGGCTCATTTCAGGGTCTTCGCCCGCTACCGGGGCTGCTCCTGAGTATCCTTCGGTGTGAGCTTGCTGTTCCGGGGTGTGCCGGTCCTGGGTTTCCTGGTCCTGTGTCACTGAACGCGGCCTCCCTCTGTCACGTGGGCTCCGCTGATCCTGATGTCCACACGGCTTACCTGGGATCCGCTGAGGCGCGTGACCGTCTCGAGAACGGTGGCCTTCGCAGCTACCGCGCGGTCCCAAATGGAGCCGCCAAAGCCTTGGACGCGCGACGGGTCCCGGAGGACCTCGGTCAAAGCCGGGATGCTGATTGGTGCCACGATCGACAAAGCCAGCAGGCCGTCGTCGTCCGCCCAATCAGCACGGATGTCGCCTGCCTCAACGCCGAGGGCCTCGGAGGCGGCGGCGCGCGCCAAGGAAGTCAAAGCCTGGGTACTGATCCGGTTGTGGCCGGCCAGGCTGGTGGTGGATCCCACAGCCTCAGCCACGCTCATGACGAAGAGCGCCGGCCCGTAATGGCGTCCAGGACGCTACGGAGATCGAGTTTTCCGTCGGCCGCCCGGCCGAGCAGCGCTCCGATGCCCATGAAGAGAAGTGAGATCAGGAATCCCCACAGTCCAAACGAGAAGGACATGAACGCCACAAAGGCGCCGATCGCGATTCCAACAACGGTCATGCTCATTGGAGCGCCTCCCTTTCCACTACGGCCGCTTTGCTTCCGGCAGGTTTGATCGGCGGAGCCACGTAGACGTCGTTGATCTCGATGTTGACCTCAATGACCTGCAGGCCCACAAGCTCTTCAACGGCGCGGAAAACGGCGCTGCGGACCTGGTTGGCGACGTTGTGCAGGGGGTATCCGTAGAGGGCCACGAGGTTGATGTCCACGGCCACCTGGGTTTCGCCGACCTCCGCGCGCACGCCCGCTGCGTGGTCCGAACTGCCGACGGCGTCGCGAATCGCGCCGAGCGCACGGGACGGACCCGAACCCAACGAGTAGACGCCCGGCACCGTTCGGGCGGCAATGCCAGCAACCTTGGCCACCGCCGCTTCGGAGATGATAGTGCGTCCAGTCCCCAGGATCTCGCCCCCAGGCACAGGATCAAGCTGCACGTTCTGGTCTTCCATGGAGCACTCCCCTTCTCTTGAGTACCACCCTAGCGTCTAGCTCCGACGCTTTGGGAGAAGCTTCTCTTCGGGCACCTGTTTTGATGTGAACCCGGCTTAAATGCCGGCTCCAGCAGCCACTTCCGGCGGGTTATCCACATAGCAGGATTCGTGGCTGGGACGGCCTTGGCAGCCCACCTAGACTGGCCGACACATCACAAAACAGCTGCCGGGGAGCCTGTCATGCCACGTCTTTCGTCTGCCACTTTTCCTTTTGCCTCCTCCCGGACGGCCGCCCTGGCTGTGGGGCTTGCCCTGCTCCTCTCGGGTTGCCAAGGCGGAAGCGCGCCGGACGGCTCACCCTCACAAACAGGCTCGACGACGCCGTCCCCCACCTCGAGTCCCGCCGCCCCGGCTGCTTCGGCGGCCTCCGGTGCGCCGTCTGCGTCCGCAATCTACAAGCCCGCGGATGCGAAAGGAAAGGCGCAGAACGTGCCGGTCCCCGTGATGCCCGAGCTGGCAAAGGAGAACTCCAAGGCGGGGTTGGAGGCATTTATTGGGTATTACTATGCGGTTGGCAATTATGCAGATGAAACCGGAGACCAGACAACGTGGTCCCAACTCAGCACCGACGAATGCGAGACCTGTAAACGGATCCAGAAGGGCATAAATGACAGCCACATCAATGGCCGATGGTCTGTCGGCGGCAGCATCTCCATCCCGGTGGTCGAGCCCATCTGGGCAAGTGGAACAGCGAACCAACAGGCTAAGGTCCAAGTAATCCAAGAGCAGATTGAGTACTTCAATGCTGACGGGACCTTGGGGAGAGCCACAGAAGCCGCCACAAATTCTGCCTTCGGCCTACTTGCTTCGTATGGCTCCCACGGCTGGACGGTGACAAATCTTGGCATTCTCAACTGATCATCCGGGCTGGCTCTCGCGCGTTTCCTCGATTGCCGGACTGGCAGCCGTGATACTCGCGCTCACGGCATATGGTCCAGCACACGCTGACACGGATTCTTGGGCGGGCTACAACAATCAGCAAGATGCCCTTGACGTAACAAGCAGGTTCAAAATCGACCCTTTGACCGGACAGCTAGCAAGCAGTATCGGCGGAACACTGACCTCCTCCACTGCCGAGGAGGACCCCAATCAGTACATGGCTGACACCCACTGTCGCGCCGACGGGCCCGACACCAAGGACCCCGGCTGCGATGCCCTCGAATGCCCAGCCACCGCAACCAACACTGAAGCAGGCACCCCGGTCATCTGGAAGGAAGCCCCCAAAGCCATCACCAACCCCGGTTGGACCGACTGGATTCCCGTCAGCGGACCCACCTGCCTCTACGCGGCCCAACCCGAAAACGTCCTGGCCAACATCGCCGCCCGGATCCTCAACGACTTCCAACAACTACCCATCAACCCCGGAACCCTCCAAGCCCAACCCTTCCCCCACACCCTCAAAGGCGGACCCACCAACTTCTACACCACAACCGGCGAGCAAGCCTTCGACATCAGCATCCTCGGCCAAGCAGTCCACCTCACCGCAACACCCGCCAACTACACCTACACCTTCGGCGACGGCACCACCCTCGGACCAACACCAGCCGCCGGCTACTCCATCCCCGAAACCGAATGGCTCAACAACCAAACCCGCACCAGCCACAGCTACACAGAAACCGGCAACTACCAAGCCACCCTCACCATCAGCTTCACCGGCACCTACTCCGTCAACAACGGCCCACCCCTGCCCATCAACGGAACCCTGAACCTCACCACACCAACCAAAACCATCCACGTCTGGAAAACAGAAAGAGCACTCGTCGCCGACACCTGCCAGGAAAACCCCAACTCCTGGGGCTGCCCCGACGCCAAGACCGGTTAGGTGGATATCGTGGTCAGGCTCGCTTTAACGGCTTCCAGGCACCGCTCTACTGCGGGGCGGGGCTGCAGTGCGTAGGAGCCGTCCCCAAAGAGTTCAAAGGTCAGCGCTCCGCTGTAGTTCAGCCGGCTGAGGTCGCGCAGGATCTCATCGAGGTCCAGAACTCCATCGCACCAAGCCAGGTGTCCGGTGGGAGCACCATCAACCAAATGAACGTGTCGGATCTCCTCACCAAAGGCCTTCGCGTAGTCGCTGACATCGTCTCCGGCCGCTGTCATGGCAACAGTGTCAATCACCACCCCCAAAGTTGAGGATCCGACGTCGTCGAGCATTGACCGGAGCGAGCTGACATCGGTGACCAGGTTCGACTCAACACGTTGAAGGGGCTCAAGAACGCATCCCACACCAAGTTCGGCAGCGCGCTGAGTGATGGTCTGCAGGGCTTCGGCCGAACGCGCCCAAGCGAGCTCCCTTGGTTCGTCCTCGTACCCTCGTCCGGCGGTCAGGAACAAGAGCGGAGCCTCCAACTCGCTGCACACTTCCGCGGCTCGCAAGAACAACTGCAAGCTGTGATCTCTGAGCCAGTCCTCCCCGGAGGCAATATTCACGGGATACGCAACCTGTTCAGGGGTCAGGCAGGCGACGCTAAGCTCGCGCTCCGACAGCTGACTCCTGACTTTTTTCAGATGTGCTGAATTAACGTGGGGAATGTGAAGGTGCGGGGCGATGCCCCAAAGCTCCACCTTCGTCCTTCCCAGCTCAGCCATGTCATCGAGGCAACGCTCGAGGGTGTGGTACTGGTAGGCGAAGTTCGATCCACCGACCTGGTCCAAGCTCAGTACATGCTCCAAACCCATCACGCCCACAACTACTTACCCACTCCGTCGGCGAGTCCACGGATGAAGTACCGCTGTCCGGCAAAGAACAGCACAATCACCGGAATTGCCGCGATTGCCATGCCCGCGAAGACCACGGGATAGTCCGTGCCGTGCTTCGACATCAAGTTGGTGAGCCCCACCGGCAGGGTTTGCAACGCTCCCCCGCTGGTGAACACCATGGCGAACAGGTACTCGTTCCACGTGAAGAGGATGTTCAGAAGGACAGTGGAAACCAGGATCGGTTTGCACATGGGCAAGATGACCTGCCAAAAGGCCCGGGCCTTCGACGCCCCGTCCACGGATGCTGCCTCATCCACCTCGGCGGGCAAGTCCATCATGTAAGCCCGGATAAGGAACGTGGTGAACGGAACCCGGAATGCCGTGTAGAGGATGAGCAACGCCCACAGATTGTTGTAAAGCCCCAGGCTTTGGAACATCTTGACCAGCGGGATCAGGGCAACCGTGGGAGCGAGCATCAGTCCGCCAAGGATGAGAATGAGCACCACCCTGTTGAAGGGGATGTTGACCCGGGTCAAGCCATAGGCAGCCCATGCGCTGATAAATACTGTCGCAATGGTGGAAGCAACGGTGACCAGGACGCTGGTAGTGAGGTAGTCGCCCACCCCGCGATTCCATGCCGTGATGTAGTTCTCCCATTTCCATGCAACGGGCAGGGCGAACGGATTGGAAAAGAGTTCGGCGTTGGACTTCACGCCGTTGAGCAGCATCCAAACCAAGGGATAAACAACCACGACGGCGAGGGCAACCAGGAACGCCTTAACGAGGACCCGGCCGAGTACCAGCAGCAGGGCTGAGCGCGTCACCATTGGACCCTCCTTTTCTTGGAGATGCGTAGCTGAATGACGGCCAGGACCAGGGTGATGATGAAAACGGCAGTGGCGACGGCGGCCGCGTAACCGAAGTCGTTGCGGACGAATCCATTCCTGTAGAGCCATGTGCCAAGGACCTGGCTGGAGTTGTTGGGCCCTCCGCTGGTCATCACCATGACTTCGTTGAACACTTGGAAGGCTCCGGACACCGTGACGATCATCATGAGGCCGGTCATTTCCCTGACAAGCGGCAAGGAGATCGAGAAGAAACGCTGGAACGGGCCAACGCCGTCGATCGACGCAGCTTCATACAGCTCGGAGGGGATTCGTTGAAGGGCCACCGAGAAGAGAAGCGTGCAGTATCCAAAGCCCTGCCACTGGCTCATGGCGATGATGGCAAAGATCGCCGTATTTTCCTGTCCCAGCCATGCTTGCGTGAAATTTCCGAGGCCCAGGAAATCCAAGGCCGCGTTGAGGATGCCCATCTCCGGTTCATAGATGAAGTAGAACAAGAGACCGGCAACTGTCAGGGAGATGGCGGACGGCACAAAGTAGACCGCACGGAGGATTCCCCTCCAACGCTGGCTTCGCAGTCCCTCGATCATTGCTGCGAGGATCATCGCCCCGAATACTTGGAAGGCAATGGAGATGACCGCGTACAGCGAGTTGTTAAGGAGTGACTTCCAGAAGATGGGGTCGTTGAACATGCGGAGGTAGTTGTCCGCGCCCACAAAGGTTTGTCGGCCGCTGTAGATGTCCCATTTGAGGAAGCTGAACCCAAGGTTCTGCACCAGGGGCAAGTAGGCGAACGCGCCCAGCAGCAGAACCGCCGGCAGCACCCACACAAAATTGCGCCAGCCATGCGTCCGGGCGGACTTGCGTGTCCGGCTTTTCGGCGACTTAGTGGAAAGAGGTGCCGGAGGCGGAGCCGCGGGCTTCCAGGCAGTATCGGAAACAGTCATGGCACTGCCTGCTATTTTGCTGCACTGGAAGCAGCCCGGACAGAAGCAAGAACCTGGTCCGGGGTCTGTGTTCCGGCCACCAAGGCTTCCCCGCCGGCCAACCAGGCATCAGCAACGGCAGGAACAGTAACGGAGTCCAGCCAGGTGATGGCGGCAGATGCTTCGTTTACCTGCTTGATGCCCTCGATCACAGGCACTGAGGAGTTCTCGGTGGAAACCGCGCCCTTGACGGCGCTGGGCTGCCCATACGGCGGAGCGGAAAGTTTGGCAGCATTCTGGCTGTTGGTAGCGAATTTCATGAAGTCGGCCGCAAGTGCGGCGTTCTTGGAGCGCGCATTGATGATGTAGCCCTCGGGGGAACCTTCAATGGCCTTCGGATCGCCCTTGGCATCTGCTGCCGCTGGAAGCTTGAAAATGCCCAACCCATCCTGCTTGAGCTTTGAATCGGCGGAGGCGGTGGAGTCGAATTCAAGGATCTCCTGGTAGTACATACCGGACTTCCCCTCAGCCAGGGCCTGCTGGGCCGTGGTGTAGAGAACGCCGTTGGAATCCTTGCCGCTGCCGGTGCACTCATTGACCAAGGTGGTGAATTGGTCCATGGCCTTGAGGTAACCCTTGTCCTCGAGCTTGGCTGTTGCAGGGCTGAAATCCCCTTGCAGCGTTTCGGCGGGCACCTCGTAGGCGAAGAGTTGCTGCAGGTAGTGCAGGCCCGGCCAACCGTCCTTGTTTCCGAAGGAGATCGGCTCGTAGCCGGCTTCCTTTAGCACTGAGCAAGACGAAATGAGTTCGTCGAAGGTGGACGGCGGTGTCAGGTTCAGTTCCTTAAAGATCCGCTGGTTGTAACCCATGAACTTGCCGTTGTTGTAGAGCGGGACTGCGAAGTACTTTCCGTCTTTGGCAAATGCTTTCAGCGCGGATTCACCGAAGTTGTTTCCCCACTCAGTGCCAGGGGCAATGACGGGGGTCAGATCTGCTGCGAGGCCACCGTCAATGAAGTTGTTGGCCCAGCTGCCGGCCCAGGTGAAGTAGATGTCCGGCATGGCCTGGGACGCAGTCAGAGTTTTGGTCTTGTCCTTGATGCTCTGGTCCGTCTCCTGGATGAGATCGAAAGACACTTCCGGGTGCAGCTTTTTGTACTCGGAAGCCAGGTCCTCAAAGTAGGGCTCCAGGGGATCCCCGCCGAACTTGGTGAGGATGCTGAGGGTTCCTGTGTACTGCGGCTCAGCATTGGCATCCAGGACAGCGGCCGGTTGGCTGCCGCCGTCGGAACAGCCGGTAAGCGCCAAAGCGGCGCCGGCCAGCAATGCCATCAGTGATTGGGTGCTTTTACGCATCAGTTCTTCTTTCGGTCGAAGGGCCGATCAGCCGGGTCTCCTCTATGGGAGTGGGAAGTTATGCCCGCCGTTGGGTGGCTTCACGGAGACGGGCTGAAGGGTAACTCCTGATTGGAACGTTGGGGTGAAACTTGTGATACCGGTACCACAGTGAATCATGATTTGAGGCATCGGGGAAGAGAGCAAAGAAAATTAGGACAGGGAAATTTCTATTCGCTGCCGGCAGCCCGCACAGGGCCATCCGACGAGCGGGCAACCAGCAGCGAGGGCAGGACGTGCTTCTTGGGGGCAGAAGTATCGCCGTCGATCCTCGCGATGAGCTGCTGGGAAGCGACCGCCCCCATTTGGCGCATGGGTTGCTGGATCATGGTCAGCGGGGGTTCCATGACGGCTGCCCAAGGACTGTCGTCGAACCCGATCAGGGAAACGTCCTTCAGCAAGCGCAGGTTTTTGGCACGCAAGGAATGAAGGGCGCCCACCGTTGCCTCAGTCTCGGTGGTGAAGATGGCAGTGGGTGGGTCCGCAAGGGCGAGCATTCCACTGATAGCCCGCGTCGCCTGGCCCTCGTTCTTGAGAACGTGGGTGATGAGCGCAGTATCAAAAGGAATCCCGGCCTCTTCGAGCGCATCGAGGTAACCCCTCAACCGCTCGCCGTCACTCCAAAGCGCTTCGTCCAGGATGCTGTGCATCTGTTTCAAATCCGTCGCCGGGCTCAGGGTCACCGGCCCCCACGCGAATGCTATGCGCCGATGACCGTTGTGAATGAGCGAGGCAACGGCGGACCTCGCGGCTTCCCGGTTGTCGATCACCACCGAATCCGTCTCCAGTTTGTCCACCAGGCGGTCGATAAGAACCACAGGGGTTCCTCGATCAATGGCATTGGACAGATGGGAGACGTCATCACTTCGCCCCGCAGCTGAAGCCACAACGAGGCCATCCACTTGCTTTGCCAGCAAGACGGCGATCGCGTCGCGCTCCAGCTCAAGCTTCTCGTCAGTGCTCAGGATGATGGCATCGTAGCCGGCCGTTTTGGCGGTTTCCGAAATACCTTTGAGCACGCCTGAGAAGAAGGGGTTTGCCACATCTGCCAGCACGATACCGAGGGTTTTGGTGACCCCGGTGGTCATGCTTCGGGCCAACGTGTTTGGTTGGTAGCCCAATTTCTCGGCTGCCCGCATCACCTTGGCCCGTGTGGCTTCACTGACCGATCCATAGTTCCCCAGGGTCCGGGCAACGGTTGCCCTGCCCACGCCGGCGGCTGCTGCCACTTCGGTTATGGTCGGGGCAGCCGGGTGGTTCTGATGATCCGTCGCCATCCGGCCCCCTTCAGTTGTGGAAGCCGCGTTGGCGGTTCCGTCCGTTGATTTGTCTCTGCATCAGATCCTAGTAGCTACCTCGCGTGCCCGGCTGCTACCTCGACTGCCCGGCCGTGACCGAAGGCCCCCTCCACATAGCACTGGGCAGCGGCGGACCGGGCACCTCTGGCCAAGGCTTTTTGACACTCCTCAACCGGCGGCCGATGCGATCGACTCCAACCCGAACCCAACAGACTGACCACGAGTCCCGCCAGGAAGGCATCGCCGCAACCCATCGTGTCCGCAAACCGCAGCGGATCGGTAGCTGCCGCCGCCTGCGTCAGGAAGCGTTCGCCGTCGTACATCACTGCGCCCGACTGGCCGCGCGTCCCCACCGCAAGCGAAACGCCCGCTGCGTGGACACGTTTAAGGTCATTTTCGACGGCGGCAACGGTCATGTTTCCGCACGACAAAAGTGCCAGGTCCACGTAGGGCGCAGTCTGCGCCAAATAGGCGTCCGTTCTACGTTCGGGCTCGGACGAATAGTCGAAACTGACCAGGGTCCCAGCACTTCGCACGGCAGGCAACTGGTTCTCCGAGGCGGAGTAGACGCTCGAATGTACCAGCTGGGCCGAGGCAAGGTAGTTGAGGTGTTCATCGTCCAGCACGAAGGGATCGCTTGTGGTGACGCCTCCCTGGTTCCAGCCCAGGAAGATCCTGTCGCCGTCCACCACTTTGATTTCAGTGACCCCGTTGAGGCCGTCGCGGATGATGCACCGGCTGGTGTCAACACCCTCCGCATCAATGGCATCGCGGACAAAAGTGCCCAGCGGATCCGAGCCAAAGACGCCGAGGTAGGCGGATTCAACGCCCAGCCTGCAGGCAAAGACCGCAACGTTGACGCAGTTTCCCCCGGGGTACATCACTTTACGGTCGAGAAAACGGTCCACAATGTTGTCCCCGAAACCGATTACTTTCATGCTCTTCCTGTCTCGAATCTGCGGGCCCGGACAGTGCCGGGCCCGCAGCGCGGCCTTATGCCTTTGCGGGCGTTGCGCTGGTCAGTATTCGACCACCCGGTAGTAGCGGCGCAGATCCAGGGAGTGGTTGCGGACGCGCTCGAGGTGCTTGCTGAAACGGTCAAGCACCGTGTCCAGGATCAGCGGGGCAAGGAGTGCGCGGAATCGAGGGCTGACCCCCGGGAGTTCGTAATCCTTGCTGTCCAGCAAAGTGGTGTTCTTGTTGTAGTTCTCGGCAAATTTGGCCACCCGATCCATCAGAGGGCGGGTTTCGTCTTCACCCAGGAGCAACATGAGGCTGGTGTCTTCCTCGATGAGCTCAAGGGAACCGTGGAAGAACTCGGCACCGTGCACGCGGGTGGTCCGGAGCCACTGCATCTCTTCCAGGATGCACATGGAATACAGGTAGGTGAGGCCCCACAGGTTCCCGGTGCCCACCAGGAAATGGTAGTCAGCGTCCTTGTTCTTCTCAGCGAACGCTTCAGCCACTGATTCTGCTTGGCGGGCGACATCGACCAGGCTTTCAGGGACGGTCTGGAGTTCTGCAGCCAGCTCTTCGTACCCTTCAAATTCGCCCCGCGCGGCGAGAAGACGAGTGCTCAAGAGAATGATGGGGATATCGAACGGCCAGGTTTTGGGTTCGGTCACCAAGGCCACGTCAAGGGCTTTGGCGAACGGGCTGTCACCGAATCCGGTGAACCCGACGGTGTAGGCGCCCTTGGCCTTGGCAAACTCGATGGCCTCGATCACGTCTTCGGTAGTACCCGATACGGAGGCGAAGACAGCCACGGAGCCGGGGCCGAACGTGGGATCCTGGGTCAGCATCAGCTCTTTGCCGATGGACGCGCGGACGGACAAGGTGGAGCGGGACCGGATGAAGTGCTCGTACGGCAGCATTGCTGCATAGGTTCCGCCGGCACCGATGAGGAACAGGTCGGTCATCCCGCGCTGCTGGATGGAATCAACCACCGTTTCGATCTGCCCCTGCAGTGCCAGTGCGCTGCGGGTCTGCGTGAGGAATTCCTCTTCTTTGAAGCCAAGCACGGATGGTCCTTTCACTATGACGATCTGAGAGAGTTGAAACAAGTTGATACCGGTATCAAGATGTGGTCATTATGGTGTCATGGGGAATCGAAGGCGTCAATAGATTCGGTTGGCGCGGTTTATCGGGGACGTAAGCAGGTCAGGTGGTTGGACATACTCTGCCGGGACACCCCGACCGAGTCCGCCAAATCGGACGGATAAGACGGGGACTCCGCGAGGGCCAGAAGAACCTTGGCCCTGGTCGGGTCCGAGACCGCAAAACCGAACCGGGCCAGCACCGGGGCTTGGATGAGAGTCTCCATGCCCTTCATCGAGGGCCGGGGGCAAGAGAAACGCCAGCGACGGGTAATGATTGAGTATGCGCACCAACTCGGAACACAACAAATCAGGACAGCATCCGGGATCCCGCCGGCTTGCCCCCACCGAGATGGATATCCTGCTGGACGGCGGTATTGCCGAGTTGGGCGATATTGTTTCACTGCATTTCGAGGAGATTCTTTGAGTTCCAAGAGGCCCCCCGCGCCGCCTCCACCCATCCCGGGATTCCAGTACGTCAGCCTGCTCGGCTCGGGCGGATTCTCGGATGTTTACCTGTACGAACAAGACAGGCCCCGCCGCAAAGTAGCCGTTAAGGTGCTGCTTTCGGACCTGAAAACCGAGGGCGCACGGCGTCGCTTCGAGTCCGAGGCCAACCTGATGGCCCAGCTATCCTCGCACCCGTACATCGTGACGATCTTCGAAGCGGAGATCACGGAGAACGGCCATTCCTACCTCGCCATGGAGTATTGCTCCAGGCCGAGCCTCGATGTCCGGTACCGCCGGCAGCGCTTCAGCGTGGACGAGGTCCTGGCCGTCGGCATCCAGGTGGCTTCCGCCGTCGAAACCGCCCACCGGGCCGGCATTGTGCACCGTGACATTAAGCCTGCAAATATCCTGGTCACCGACTACAACCGGCCTGCCCTGACGGACTTTGGTATCTCCGGTACCATCGGCGCCGACACCGAGGACGACGCCGGGATGTCCATTCCGTGGTCGCCGCCGGAGCAGTTCCGTGGCGGTGCCGTGGACGGGGTTCCCGTGGACATCTGGGCCCTTGGCGCCACCCTGTACACGCTCCTGGCCGGCCGTTCGCCCTTTGTTCTGCCCGGGCAGGACAATTCGCAGCGCGAGCTCATTTCGCGCATCACCAACTCGCCCCTTCCCAGGCTTGGGCGGGCGGACGTTCCGGAATCGCTTGAACTTGTGCTGGCCACGTCCATGGCGAAATCGCCGGGGTCCCGCTACTCGTCAGCGCACGCTTTTGCCTTGGCGCTCCAACGGATCCAGACAGAACTGAACCTTTCAGTCACGCCGTTTGAGGTGCTTGAAGAGCCAGGACATGACGACGAGCAGCACCCGGACGACAACTTCGAGCAAACCCGTGTCCGGAGCATCTCCTCGACCGAGCCGGATGCCACAAAACCCGACGCCCCACAGCGGCCCGCCTGGCCCACTTGGCCCACGCAGCCGAGTAGCAGCCCTGCCCAGCCCATCCACCACGATGCGCTGCAGTTCCAGGCGCGGGGGCCCTACACATCAGCGCACGGTGGCACCGGCCCTGCACAGTCGAAAACGGCCGGGTCCACCGTGCTGCGCGGCTGGCAGCCTTCGCGTCCACCGTCCACCGCCGGCTCAGCGGCAACCAAGGAAGACGCTACGCCGGCAGGCCACAGCAAGCGCAACCGGCGGTTGGCCGGCACCGGCGCAGCAGTACTGGTTGTCGCCATTGGGGTGGGGGTAGTACTGGGCTTCATGGCGCAGCCGAAGGTGGCCACCACGGAAACGGAGAGCCAGAAGCCAGCTGGCCCCTCGAGGGACGGCGGCGTACCCGATGTAGTAGACCTTGTAGGGGTGCGGGATCCCGATAACCCGGACTTCGCTGATTTCCGGTGGAAGAACCCTCAACCCCAGCCAGGGGACACCTATATGTGGCGTTACCGGACTGTCGACATCCCGGAAGGCCAGTACGACCCCGTAAATGAGCCACACGCCCGGGCCTACTTCGGCTTTGATGAGCAACTCTGCATCCAGGTAGTTATTGTCCGCGCTGACGGTACTTCCTCGGCAGGAGAAGAGGGATCCATTGCCTGCGTGGACTAGCAGCCGGCCGGCCCCTTCGCGGGACCGCCCGGCCCCTGGCAGGCCAATGGCGTTAAAGAAGAAAAGCACCAGTTCCGAAGAACTGATGCTTCCCAGTGGTGGCTCCGACCGGCGTCGATCCGGTGACCTTTCGATTTTCAGTCGAACGCTTTGTGCTGAATAATGCCGCTATTTGCTGGGTTGCTGCGGAGTTATACCAAGGGTTTACCAGAGTCCTCCCCAGCCCGTCATCCTCCGATAAGGCGGTCCAGACCGTTGGCTGCCGAAAAGAAATCATCCTCAAAGAGTTCCGCGTAGGTGTTCAAGGTGGTCGTGGCATCTTTGTGTCCAGCAATCCGCTGGACATGCTTGACGTTCTTGGTCACAGAGAGATAAAGGCTGACGGCAGTGTGTCGAAGGTCGTGGAATACAGGCGGCCGGAAGTCCAAGTCCCCATATTCGAGCGCGATACTCTCGGATCGACGCAACTCGTCACGCAGTTCATCCGCAATCCCAGCTTGGGAAGCGAGCGCCAGCCAGGTCTCGGAACCGACGGCCCCTTGGTTCGGCAACTCCAGATCGTATTGAAACCCAGTCAGAGCGGCAATGGTCAGATCTCCGAAGAAGGCCAGCCCACGTCTCGTCTCGGTCACTCCTAAGGCGGATTGAACACGGCCGACACTCGTGGCGGCCAAATGCGTGGCTGGCCCAAAGTAGCGCCTTCCGAAGTTGGAGTTCCTCATGGGCATACCTTGGGCCGAAGGAAACAACAGCGTATCCGGGGCTCGTCCTTCAACAAGCCCAACAAGGATGTTCACCAAGGAAGCTGGAAGAGGAACCTCGCGGGATTCATGACCCTTCGTTTCACCTAAGACGAGCTGACCGTGTACCTCTGAATAAGCCTTGGAAACCGACACATAAGGCTTAGGTCCCAAGTCAAGATCGCCAATGACCAGCGCAGTCACTTCTCCCCAACGCAGCCCCGTGAGCCCCGTGAACCGGATCAAAAGTTCATGACCGCCGGAGCATGATGCCAACCGCTCGAGCTGCGGACGCGTGAGATAAACAGGCTTTCGTTCTGTTTTTATCAACGGCACATAGTCACGCCCACCCGCCGGATCCTTGGCTGGGTTGGCACCAAGAATCCTGATGCTCACGGCGTGGTCCAGCATTCTTGATAGCTGCTTAGACGCCCGAGCTCTCGTATCGCCCGAGGCGGCCTGGCCGTCAACCCCCTTCATTGACCGAGTCCACTGGGCAATCTCCGCATACTTGACGTTGCTCAAAGGGATCCGCCCCCAGTACGGATCGATCATGCGCCAGTAGAGCCACTCGTAACCCTGCACTGTCTTGGGCGTCGCGGGACGTCTCCCACTCGCCCCGACAGATTCGATCCGGGCAATCCACACTTTGTACAGCTGGGAAATCGTCATGCCTGCCGCCGACCTTGGATCGACGTAGGTCCCCGTTCGTACTGACTTCGTCTGATCCTTACGGAAGTCCTCAGCCTCGTCCTTCTTGTTAAATCGTTTCGTCTTCCACTTTCGCTGGGGGTCCAGATAACCGACTTCCCATCGACGGGACCTAAGCTTTGACACCGCCGGCGGCGTCAAGCCATACTCTTTCGCACGGCTGGCCTGCCCTTCAGCAAATTGCCGGGCTTTGGCCTCAGTCTCGTATTCGTTCCGTATTCGCTTTCCGGAGACCGTCGAGTACGTAACAGCCCAATCAAGCTTGCGAATGCCCATCGCTATCACTCCTAGCCATAGTGCCGCTTGAAATCATCCGCAGACGCTACTGTCTCGCTACCAAGGAAGATGTCGCGTTCATCGGGGCCGCGTCCTTCAATAAGTCCGTGCCATACGTATTGCTCGCTGATGCCGTACTTTTCGGCGATTTCGCTCTGCGTCATCCCGGCCATTCGCAACTGGCGGAACCCGGGGAAGTCAGGATCCGTGAGCAGAGCGCCGAGCGGGGTCAGCGAACCGGAAGCCCTTCCTCGCTCACCCGCAGTGAGAAGCATTCGTCGACGCGCTTCCTTTATGCGCTGCGCCATAACGGCAGGCGACATGTCAACAAGCTTCGCCAACGTTGCTGTCGCACGCGAGTTGCCCAGCCGAATCTGCTCTGCGTATTTAGCAGCCAAAGCGGCGTACTCGACATTTGTCTTCGCCGAAGCTTTGTCTCGCCAGGCGTCGAAGCGACCTTGAACGTAGGCCGCATTTCCCCTCAACTTCTCGACCTGCTCTTCCGCTGCTCGCTGCCTATCGCGTGCGCGCCTAACGGCCGCATCGACGTACGGCTCCAGCTCAAGGCTCCCAAGCGGAGGTAGACCGGCGGCCCGGCCCAACGGGAGCAATAGTACCTCCGCCAGCGACCAGTCATCGGGGGTGAACTCAATACGCAGCCCCACCGCCCAGTTGTCGATCGGAAACGCCGAGAGCGCGACGTTCTCATACAACCTATCGATCGGCTTGGGGAGCTTATTGCGCCCCGCGCTCATGTGACGCACAAGGAGGACCAAATCTTCAGTCAGCTTCCGGAGGGCAGGACTCGCAACGTCGGACTTCATGACCTCACAGTATCCGATCAAAGTCCAAAACTTAGATTCATAGGTTGACAGATTCGGCGCCATGCCCTAACTTTAGACCCATCGTTCATAGAATGCAACTATGAACACAGGTAGAAGACTATGAAAGGACGTGCAGGTGAAACACCCCATGGAAGGGTTCATTAGTGCTTCCGGCGAAAACCTGTCAGGGCCCATTTATCTCACCCGCTCCGAGGCCGCCAGCTATCTGAACGTGCCCGCGCATTGGCTCGCCAACAACACCAAGAGCGGCCCCCCGATCATCAAGATCGGCGGTCTTGTGCGCTATTCTGCGGCCGCCCTTGATGCCTACATGGCGGCGCATGAGTGCCGGCAGTGACTCCCCAAGTAGCTCAAAGAGCTCAGCACCTGCACAACTGGGCAGCCATCAGCGCGCCGCAACGACAGCCAGGCGGTTGTCTCCCGGCTCTTTCTCGAGTCATCTATCGCCCAAGCAACTTCAACAACTGGAGGTAAATATGTCCCACTCACCGAATCGGCGCCCGATCAGCATGTCCGTTCCGCGTCGCAAGACCTATCGCCCTCGCGTGAGCGATGAAGCGTGGGAAGCATCCATTCGGCTCGCTCGCCGCCTCAACGCCGCACACTCCCAGCCCCAGCCGGTCCCTCAGCGCAGCGTCACTGAATTGCCGGCACAAGGTTTGAACCCATACCTGGACTGCTGGATCGCTGCGGTCACAGGTGACACCGCCATCAGTGCCGAAGCCTTGCTTGTCGCCAATGCTCTTTCGCGGTCCGTCGGAATCGGGCGCGTTGCACTCACCGATTGGCAGCGTTTGAACCGCTATCTGGGTCGGGAGTCGCGTGACCCCCGCGTGCACTCCAACCTTCGTGAGCTTCAGACCGCAGGCTACTTGGGGCGCCACCAGGGCAACATGTACCACTCGTCTCGGGGGTGGCGGATTCAACTCCCGGAGGAGGAAGCACTGTGACTGAACCGATTCCGCGCAGGCAGTCGCGTCCTTTGCAGTACCTGAAGGCGGTAGCAAACTCCCGCCTTCCCACGGGAGCCCGGGCGGTCTGCTGGGCTCTGGCCAGTTTCGCAGACAATACCGACGGCACCGCATGGCCCTCACTGGCGACGCTTGCTAAGGCCACCGGTCTTTCGAAGCCGGTGATTTCAAGGCATACGGTTCGCGCTGAAGCGGCCGGCTATCTCCTCAAGACTGTTCGTAAGAACAATTCGATTATCTACACCATCACTGAGCCTTGCTCGGAGGCCCCGCCGGATCATCCAACGACATAGCCGAGCGAGGGGCGAGGGGCTTTCCAAAGGAAAAGTTCCTCTCCCCGAGCTATCAAGGGTCGTTTAGCACCGGTGCTACCCCGGAAGAGACCACTCAGCCCGCCTACAAATTAGTCGGTAGGTGGAACGAATTTATCGCGGCAGACCTACAGCAACTTTTCAATACAGGGCTACCGCGGGAATAGCGCCCCCTAACTACCTCACCGTTCCACTACCTCAGGTAGAACGACCTCAAGGGAGGACTACCTGAATTCGAACTACCTCTATCAACTACCGACAGCGTCATTCCCTCCAAGAAGGTTTCACTTGCGGGCCTCTTTCAGGAGGCCCCCACCGTTGCCCCGCCATCACTGCTTGCGGTCGTGCCTGGGCTGGGCAACGGGGTTGTTCCCGAAATCGCGCCCCTTCCGGCGCAGAGGCTTGATCATCAACCGGAAAGCTGGCAAGGGGGCAGGCAACAGGCCTGCGTCTAGCGACAAACCGTCCTGCAGCTTGTGGCTGGTGAAGGCAAAAGCGGAGCCCCGCGCAGCCCGGACGGCGGAGCAAGCTCCGCGCAACTCACCTAGTCCTGGGAATTACCAAGGCCTCGCGGTCTGAGACATCCTCCAACTCCTGAAAGGCCAACCGTGGTCCAGAAACCGCGCAAGTCCGGGTCCCACCCCGAAAGTCTTCGGCAGGCCAGGACGTTCGACACCATCAAACGCCACTACATCAGACTGGGACTCTGTTCCCGCTGCGCTGCCCAAGCAGCGTGGGGTCATCAGTTGGGCTTTTCTGACCACGAACTGCCATGCGAGGCTTGTAAGCCAATTGTCGCCACATTTCCGGCAAAGAAGCCGAACGGGTGGCGGAGCAGTAGTCCGCGGCGGGATGCCAAGTTCTCGTCAACCATCCCCCCGAGAACGGGTCGGAACAGGCTCTGAAGCCTATTGCCTGACAACGCCATCGCAAGACGTGCGGTGAGTCTCCGCTGTCGTGAGGGCGATAGTTGAACAGCAAACAGCCACCCTAAGCGCTCGGCCTTGATGGTGACATATTTCCAGTGCACGAGGATGCCCCTGACATTTCAGCAGTCGGGCAATTGGCGGTCATACCCATGGGCGACAGACAGAATTACTTGGCGCGGCTTCCCCGCCTGAAATTCAGCGGACTTCCATCTAGGCAGCTCTCGTCATCACTCACCGGCACCTCATCCCTGGCAAGTTTCTGACAACGTACGCATGCCCGGCATCGACCGTCTACACATCTGCTGCGGTGTCAGACCTGAGCCGGCTGGACCGTAAGCGAGCAACACTGGCCCCTACTTATGTTGATTTCAAGTAGAGAGCGAGAGTGTGCGTTACTTTTGAGCCTTCGGCCCGTTAGCATGGCCATGTGGTGACGACCAATTCCCCTACAAAGAGCATGCTCGCGGCTATTGGTCGAGTGGCAGGCGAAAGCGCGATTGTTGATGACCTCCTCCGCGAGCTGTATTGCTGCCTCATCGGGTCACCCTTCGGTCGAGTCATTACGGCCGGCGAGGACTCAGCCGCCCTTGGGCGAACCTGCCTCAAGGTAATGCGCTACAACAACAGCCTGAGCGATGATCACATTGAAGAAATAATTATGATCACAAAGAGGCTGGCAAAGCTGCGCATCTCCCGGAACCTGCTAGTTCACGCCGTCTGGCAGCGCGGAACTAAACCAGGCGAACATGTCGCCGTCCTTAGCCGAAGGGTTTCCGAGAAGGCATCGGGGATGGGAACCCATCAGGTAGCTGTGTGGACCCCTGGAGAAGCCGAAGCTGTTGCCGAGGAGTTCGCCAGCTGCGCGGATTTCCTTGAATCTTTCATGGAGCAAAATTTCCGTGAATACCCACATCCTGACCTTTACCAGCGAAAAGTCTGGGCTGGCTTCACAACGGCAATGGAGGGGTTAGCTAATCCTTCCTGAGCAGCTATGACTCGCTCATAAGCCGCGCCGTTTGCAATTTACGTCGCCAGCCACCATGTGTGCCCCCTGTTTCGGACTCCTCGAACACAGGTACGTGGAACGTGCAGGGCGAAATCTTTGACAGAATCAACACATGATGGCTGATATCTTGTCTCGCTTCCCTTTGGCTCGCGTGGAACCAGGAGACTGGGACTGGACCGCGTGGGGGACTATTGCGACTGGATCTGCTGCAGTTGTGACGGCTGTTACTGTCGTGTTCGTGGCATTCCAGACTCGCGCTACGCGAAAAGCGGCAAACGAGGCGAAACGGAGTGCCGATGCTGCTAACCGCGCACTCGACTACGCGCAAACCCAGCTTGACTACGCGCATCAGCAGCATCTCCAGTCACTCTATGTGACTGCCGAGACTGTCAGGACGCGCATCGATGCAGAGATGCCTCGGCTTGTTATTGAAGAAGCCACGATCCTCAAGGATGTAAAGGTGTCTGGAGGAGCCGCCTTACCCGAGGCGATCGTGGATCCCCACGATCGCAACCTGGAAGTCGAACATTCGATTAGGATCCGCATCAAGAACGACGGCCCAAAGAGCGCCAAGCTTCTTTTCAACCGCCCGATAAAGTACCACGTAGTTGACGCCGCTCGAGTCGAGGGCATAAATCAACTCGCGGGGATCAACAAGGACATCCCAGTAGGGGTAGGTGAAACTTTGGCAGGCGAGTTCACACTGAGTCGGCCGGCTGGCTTCTGGATGGATACCCACCAGGCCAGAGTGGCTGGCGGCGGTGAACTCGCAAACTACCCGCAGCTGAATATTAGATCGCTGACCGACGCGGACTCAGGCGCGCACGAGAGCCACACAATCACTTTGACAGGTACCGCCCTGGTGCCAGTTCCTCACGACAAAGGTCGCTGGATCCACAGGCTTTACAGCGAAGTAAACGGCGAAATCAGCGAACTGTCTGCATTCATTGAACCCGCGCAGCGGACTTACTTCATTTCCCGACTTCGCAACGAACTACTTCCCGCCTTAGCCTGGAAAGACATAGCCGAGGTACCAAAGCGTCCGTTGGGAACCGGCAGCCAATACTCTTCTCCTCCGCCAGAGCCAAAGTCACGACCCAAAAGGTCAGAGTGACGCCAGCAAGATCAGGCGGCCCGTTCACGGCGTTGGTGGACGCCGGCCAGGTGAACGCCGGGGCGGCGCCGCGGTTCCTCACGATCAGGCGCGCAGCAGGTCCCGAACGCCAGTTGGAAAGAACACACGACAACCCACCAACAACGCTTGTGCAATCGCGAGACGAACGCCTAAGGGGCAGTCCGAAAACACACCCGCATGTCCTTGAGTCCGGCAGATTCCAGAACCATACACCAGCGCCGGCCTCCTCATGGGACGCCCTTTTCGGCAACGCCACAACGGGCAAGCATGCCAAGGCTCGAGCTGCGAGTGCGTGGGCTCAGGAGTAGGGGCGCCGGGATGCCTTCCGACTTCCGTCGTGGAGACGAGCAGTTGAACCCCTCAGTTTGAGTATGGAGGCAGTTCGACAGCTGAATCCCACAACCCCATCCGGACTTTCGAGAGGTCCTGTGCTGCAGCGCCCAAGTAGTCGAGGCTGGAGCGCTCAAACAGGCGGAACTGCCAGATGGCCTCGTTCATGTGTGCTGGATGGAAAACACCGACCTCAGAAAGCTTGTGGAAGTCAGCCAGCGTCAGGCCTGTGACGCGCTCGAACAGCTGCGTGTCCAAAGACTCGATGACGTCGATAAGGGCTTCTTCTCTGTGATCGGTGAGATACATGAACACCGGCACCGCCTGGGCGAACTTAAGCAATTTAGAGCGCAGTGTGTTGACCTGCTCGCGTTTGGCTTTGCGGGCTGCCCTAAGCTCGGGGTCTTCTGTCTCGTCAGAACCAGCGCCCCTCGGCTTCTTGCCCTCGCGCAGCTTTTGGGATTGAGCGATGATCTTGGTCGCGTCCTGGCGCAGGCTACGGAAGTCTTCCATCTGCTCAAGGCGATGGACCAGTTCGTTGTCGGACAGAAGCTTGGCAAGGACGTCTTCAGACAGGTCGATCAGCCGCGGGCTGCCCCAGCGTTTAGCCAGCATGGCGGCACCGGCACCGGCCGTTCCCCAGTCCATGACGCCGTTGACATCAACCGGATCCATACGGCCGCCGTCGAACGCGAAGATTGGCAGGAACTCGATCAGCTCGCCGATTACGTCGGACGGCGCTGTCTTTGTCGCTCCTCCAGCAAGCTTTGTTCCGTACTGGTAAATGAGGGTGAGTGCACGGTTGGGGTCGAAGTCAAACACGAAGCACGTGTCTTTGTTGACAGTACGCGTCCCATCGTCCTCGCGGATCACCCAGGGCGACTGCACTCTAAAGGCGGCCTGAAAGTACGACTCCGGTGACTTAAGAGACCGCAGGATGAGGATGGCGCCCCATTGGGGGACGGTGACACCCGTCATGAGCTTCCCGACGGACAGCGTGATGGTCTGTTTCCCGAGCTTGGCAGCCTGTACCAGCATTGCGTCGACGGGCTCCTTAGCTGCCGCTCCCATCCTCGCGCCGTTTCCTGCAGCAACGTGGACAAGGAAATCGCGGAAATAAGGATGAGCCCCAAGGGCAGCTCTCATTGCATTTGCGGAAGCGACGGTCGGCAAGAACCAAATGGTGTGGTCAACGGCACCGGAGAACCTAACGTCGCTGTAAGGGAACGGCGGCTTGAAATTGTTGAGCAGTTTCTCAGTGGCCGACTGGGTGAGCCGGCCCCGTAGCATATTGAGGAACTCATCCACGCGGGCGGGGTCCGTGAAGTGGTACTCCGAGCCGATCTTCTTTGCCTCAAAATAGCCGGACAGATCGAACAGTCCGTCAGCCCCCTGCTCGATGGCAGTTGATGCCATCTCGGACAGTCTGTAGGTGAACATCTGCATCTGCGGCAATTCGCGGTACGGGTTGCGATTCGGGTCTCGGGCCGGGTCAATCGCCCACTGCTGCTTCGCGTTTTGCTCGTCGGGGTACGACCAGTTATAGATCGCATCCTCATTGAACTCGCCTTCGGTCAATGCCCGGAACGGTGTGCCCGAGAGGTATAGGTAGTGCCGACTGGATAGGTGAAGTTGCCCAGCATCGAGGTCGGATGCGATCCCGGCGTCCGGGGTGGCGGAGTACAGGCGTGGTGTGCCTGCGACCGCGAGATCGATGATCTCATCCGCGTGCTCAGCCTCCGCCTCCGCGGCCCTCAGATCGGACTTGCCCGCATCGGCGACCGGCGGAGCGGGGCTGGTCACTTCCTTAGCGGCGCCCTGCCACGCACCGAAGTGGTATTCGTCCAGGACTACACAGTCCCAGTCGATCAAGTGAAGGTCGACGTTATGGGCCTTGACATCGCCGCCTGTGGTCGTTCCCAGCAGGTCTTGGAAGGATACAAACCACACGATGGGATCAGGTGTGTCCGGGTCACAGGGGTTGTTACGGTCGGCATACACCCAGTTGGCGAAGTCGACGTGTCCGCTGAGATCATCACGCCAGGAGTTGCGCACAGCGGGCTTGTACGTGAGGACGAGGACACGCTTCCAGCCCATGCGCCGGGCGAGTTGGTATGTGGTAAATGTCTTGCCGAAGCGCATTTTCGCATTCCACAGGAACCGGGGAGGATGTGAGTCGTTGGTGTGTTCTGTGAAGTACGCCGCTGTCTGCTCGATGGCAGCAGCCTGCTCGGGGCGTATCGGGAAATCATCGGTGCGTGCTGGGTCGTAGGTGGTGCCGGCGCGGACGGCGGTAATCGCTGCGCGTACCTCGGCAAGGGTTGCCTGGACTACTTCGCTGTCCCGCTGAACGCCGGCCGTGTCAAGGACCTTGTGGATCGCATGATCATCGAATGGGGTTCCATCTCGACGAACCGCTGGTTCGTCGAGATGGATTACTATGCCGTCCCCGTCGGGATAGACGGTTCCGGTCTGCTCCTTGATGCGCACTCGTGAGTCGGGTCGCCCGGTGTAGCCGACCTTGAATCGTCCACGCCCGTTTACAGTGACGGATCCGACCGTGCGGGTCCAGTCCGTATCATAGCCCGGGGCGCTGTAGACGTAGATCCGGCCTGGAACCTTATTGGCCTTCACTCATCGTCCTGATCGCTGTCATCAACGTCTGGTGCCTCCGTCTCGTTGCGGACGCCCGGGGGCCGGTACTTGATGCCGCCGGGCAAGTGGGAGGCTGGGGTGGGCGAATCGAGCGACAGAATGGGTTCGCGCGGGTGGATTGTCGACTCAATGTACACGGCTTCATCCTCGCTAATACCGAAGTGCTGGTAAAGGTCGGCATCCGTCCACCGACGCTTCATGTCCAGCAGGGGCACAAAGCGGAACCGGTCTGGAGTGACGTCCTGGGTGGTCTTACGCTGCAGAACGAGGAAGCGAACGAATTTTGTCGTCAGGTAGTGAGCGTAGTTCTCGGTTTCCTCGCGTGTGCCGAACATACCGGCGATGAAATACGTCTGCGTGCATGCCGATCCAGGTGCGAGCGCGATGGGTTCGCCCAGTACGTACGATACCTCGCGGCCATGTCCGTCCCCAGCCCTGGGAAGCAGCACTTTCCACGTGTTGATCCATTGGTGGTTGCGCTGGATCTGGTCGGTTCGGCTGTACCCGACGTGGCTTGCGTAGATAAGCGGGATCGCACCGTCGAACGGCTCGGGTACGCTGCCTGGATAGTTGGAGCGCATAGTGAGGCCGAACGGCTTGGTGACAGTGCACAACTCTTCGGCGCTCTTCATGGATTTGGAGCTGACCTTCTCGACGATACTCATTGCCTTGTTGTCCCGAATGAGTACGCCGTGGCCCATGCGCAAGTCCCGCTTCATGCTCGAGATGATCGTTCCGTCGATCCGCGTAGAGAACTCGCAGTCCCCGTCGTGGTCTCGGTCCCACAGGAAGTAGCTCACGCCACCCTTAATTTCCACGCCTGGAAAGCAGTCAAAGAGCTTCGGATTGTCGACGATGGCTCGCAGTCGACGGTCAGCGATCATGCGGGTCCGGAACTCCCCGAGGCCTTTGCCCCCAGTGAACCAGCGCGATGGGGTGATCATAGCCACGTACTTCGGCTCCATCGCGATCGCGCGCTCGACGAAATGGTGATAGATCGTGGAAGCAGTAGACCCAAATCCCTGCGTCTCCAACTGGTACGGGGGGTTCCCAACGATCACATCGAACTGCATGTCTTTCGTCTCCTCTGTTGGGTATGCCCCGTGAATGAATGCGTGTGCGTAGTTCTCTCTGGTCGCGCCGCGCTCCAGCTCCACCGGGGCGGCGCAGATTCGACACGGGCCGGCCGGGCGTCCCTGACGATTCAGAGGATAGTCATGCTCTGCCCATACGAAGGGCAGGTTCCCATCCGGGGTATCGAAGGACGCGATCGATAGTGGGCTGGTGGCATCTCGGGATATGTACACCGAACGCCGTGTCATTTCCCCGTGTACCAGGGATACGGCGCAGCCGTAGAGCATCTTCGTAAGGATGTGTTCCGCGCGTTTTGCCGGGTCCGTTTCCCACTCGGCGAGCCCCTGCATGAGTCGTCGTGCGACTTCCCGCAGGATCGAACCAGATTTTGTCGCCGGGTCCAGCCACCTATAGTCGGGATTGGACCACACCTCGGTGGGAAGAACGTCCAGCAATGCTCGGGCCAGCACCGGGGGTGTGGGGACGGAATCTGACGACAGGGCTGCGATCACGTCGAGGATGTCAGGCATGTTCGGTCTTGTCCGGACGACTTTGCTGGTCATGTCCGTGGTCATCGCAACGCCAGTGCCCATGATTGAGCTGACTCCAGTGCTGTCTTCTCGTGCACCAACGCGGCATAGTGAACGGGTTCGCTGTCCTGGATGCGCTCCGCCCAAAATAGGTCCCGCTCATTCGGAGGGACCAGAGCATTACTCCACACGCGAACAAAGCAGCCCCCGGGCCGTGGCTGCCAGTCACAGAGCTGGACCTGCTCCGGCGCGTTGAGGGTGTCCCCGACGACAATGTTGTCCCCGAGGATGAGCGCAGATGCGTGCAAGAAGCCAGTCGTGGGCTGTGTGGTGTTTGCATCGAACTGATAATGCTCAAGTAGTACGTTGGCCATTCGCCCAAGGGCTTCCGAAATGTTCTCAGCAGAGATGTCAACGCCGTAGATCGAAGCGATCGCTCGCAACAGTCGATGCTCGTATTGCTCCTGCGATACGCAGTCATTTTTGGCGACTAGCCGAAGCTTGCGTCTGAGGACCTCTGTGAGGAAGTTGCCCGATCCGCAAGCTGGTTCCAGGAACTTCACGTCAAGGGCAATGAAAGCGTCTGGCAGCTGGTCCAGCATTGCGTCGACTTCGCGTTGATGCGTAAATACCTCTGCCAGGTCCCGCACCCGCTCGCGTGAGCGAACCTGGGCAAGCTGCGCTTTCAGGGGTGCGAGGCTGGCGTCCTCGGTGACGGGCGCTGTATCGGCACGGGTCTCGCAAGGAGCATTACCAACGAGTATCGGATCTGACGGCGGGTTCCAGCCAGCGTCGGGATCCTGGGTGCTGTCTTGGCTCCAGTGTGGCGCCCACCAGTCAGGCGAAGTCATTCCGCCCCCTTTATCTCAGTCTGTCCCTTGCAGTCTCACTGTAGCGGCTTCCTCAGAGGATTCTGGACAAGAACATGACCGTCTGCAGCGGGCTAAGACGTTGTTAGGCCATAAGAAAGGCGTCAGGGTCCGGTTGGGCATGCCTTTCCGGCATACGAGGCAGCGCCGCAGCATCCCACTTCGTTGGAACTGGGACGCCCTCCCCGATGGCACTAACTCAAACAGATCTGGCGGCAGTACCGTCTTGCATGGCATGGCTACGGGGCGCAGTACCTAAGAAATTGCAGCGAGTTAGGCGGTGTCCTGCTGCATTATGTCCCAGATTTCCTGGCGCGCCGCAGGGAAATCGAACTTCCTATTAGACATGAGCGACGTGACTCGCTCGAGAGGCCACTCGGTCAACGTACCGTAGCGAGCCGAGAAGATGCCCAACCGGTCAATGTTGTATTGGTTTGAGTAATCCAGCAGCGCATAGCCAAGAAGCTGATATACATGATCGGCTTTCAGCACGTCTGGGCGGAGTCCCTCCTTGTTCCTGGGAGCAAGTGTGGTCTTGATATCAACTAGCAATCCATTTGCGATGAGGTCAGCTTCCGCGGCAATGCGTTGGGTGGCGCCGAGCGTCGAGAGATCGAAGGTGGGACCTAGGCTCAGTGGACCTGCGAGCTTCGGAATGAGGCGTACTTCGGCGAGTTCCTTCAACGCAACTAGCTCAGCGACAGCGGCATCATTCGCTTGCTCAAGCATCTTGTCCACGGTGAAGTCATTGCTGTGCACCAGATCGGGTACGAGAGGAGCCCAGGCAGCACCCGCCCGGTATGCGCTCACGCAGAGAGCTAGAGCCCAGGCCGCGCGAGCGGCTAGCTCACTGTCACCCGACCGACCAACGAGGCCCGCTAGTTCCTTGACAATTTCGTGGTAGGTCGCGTTAAAGGGAAAGAGTATGAGCGCTGACTCCGGGGTCTCGTCAGGCTCAAGGAGTAGACGCACGATCAGATCGACAGCAGTTCCCACGTTTCCGGCGTTCGCCCCTAACGAGTCGATGACGAGGTCGCCCGCAAGCGCTTTATATTCAGCCTGAAGCGGCTTCGCATTGGGAAAGTTGGCGCGGAGGTATTGACCGATAGAGGTTTTCGGGTCTTTGACGTCTTTACTGAACAGCCCTGTGGTGTTGTACATGTCATGACGATAACTGGGATGAGAGACAGCGCCCGCCACAACGTATACAGATCGATATACAGGGTGTCACATTTCCTTGGAAATGGAACAGCCAGATCGGGGAACTCCCCATCTGCGACGCTCGGCGATAAATGGCGGCTTTAAGCCCTATATCGCCGAACTTTTACGTCACTTCCCCGCCATTGGTGCTAAATGACTGGAAAGGCGTCGATTCGGAAAATCTACGCATGCTTGCCGGCAGCGATAACGACGTCCCTGCGGACATCCGAGATCAGGACGGCACCGCTGAATGACCATGGGATTCAGGCTATTCCACCCGCAAACCGAGGCCATGAAGTCGGCAATACCGGCGCCAGCTAGTGATCGATAAACGGAACAGCTATGCGTCTGAGGCTTGGCAAAATTCAGCCCAGCGCGTCCGAAGTGCTTGGGAAGAGCCAGAAGCCTGCTGACCTATTCGTCGTCAACTTCGTCTGCGCCCTCCGCGGCGACCAGTTCGGCCTCGATCTGCTCTGAGACTTGGGCATCCACGCCGACCTCGTCTCCTTGGTCATCTTCGCCAAGGCTGGCGCGGTATTCGTTGCGAACTTCCCAGAGCGACTTCCCAGACCCTTGGATCTTCCAGAATCGCCAACCATTGATCCCGCCCCGATACAGGCCGGTTGAGTTAGCAGCCACCCCCGCCGCGGACGGCGTGTCATAACCGACATCGCCGACGAACACGCGCCCGTCGAGCCCAACCGCGGCGGTCGCACCGTTTAGGACAGCGGGACGAGCGACGAGAACGGTTCCCGGTTGGATGAGCCCCTCCGAGACAAGCAGAGCCAGATCGACTTCCCCCAAAGCTTCAGGCTGCGCCGGATGCGTTGCGAGTCCAATATGTCCTGCTGGGGCAGGCCAAACCTCTAGGACCGATGCCGCGAGCGTCGACGTACGTGCTGCAATCGCCGTTTCGTCCCAGTCGGTTGGGACGGACTGAATGACATCGTTCGTGAGGAGAACGTCGTTAATGTGCTTAAAGTGCTCTACCTTCGTCGCCCACGACCCGTTTGATACCTTCGAATTCAGTTTCTGGGTCACCAAGGTGAGATTGCCGATTTCATGGAGAGCACGGTCACGTGACGCCGCCTTCATCTCGGCTTCCTCGGGCGACCAGACAGCCGGCCAGTTTGCCCGCCACTTCCGAGGCAGGAAGTGCTCGACCGTACCAACCCCACGCGCGATCGGCCCCATACCAAGGGCATTCCAATCAGGGTAACCACGGCGGTAATCTTCGAGCGCTTCAAGGATCATTCGGAGTCGAGCCCGAAGATACTTGTTGTATGCCGGCGCGCCCTTCAGCGCCGAGATGACCTCTGCGTCATCCGGCCAGTAGCCGACGGGCGTCTTGTTCGAAGCGAGGTAGGACCGGACTTCAATGGCTAGACGATCGTGCGGCTGCTTGCTGAGGTGAACGATGAGGTCGACCATGAATCGGTTCGTGCCCTGCGAAGGGGCTTTCACGATCGCGCGGCGGACAAACCAGCTTTCGAGGTACTTGAGGATCTCGGTCTTATCTATTTCCGGAACATCCTGCTGCGGCTCCTCATCTAGCCAGATCAGCAGCGGTCGAACGACCTCAGAATCGAGAGTGCCGACGCGGTAACTGAACCATTGCGCCCTCGTCAACGGACCGTTTACCGCATGCGCTCCCTCGATCACGAACCGATATCTGTCCGCCGCCGTCTTGATCTCCGGTAGCAAGTTAGACAGATCGGGCCGCTTGTCATTCACGTAACTCTTGAATTGAGTAAATAGCTCTCGAATCGGGAAGTCATCGAGCAGTCGGGCGCGCAGCCAGTGCCAGAGGAACCAGGACGCGCGCGGGTGCGAGACGCGTCCGGCCGTGACCGGCGTGACCCACCACGGAGTCTCGAGTTCAGCCCAATTACTGAGGTAGGCGACTTCGACTTCCGCTTCGGTGCCAGCATGATTCTGGAAAATAAAGTTCTTGATTAGGTCCGCAGCGCTCAGTGGCTCGCCCCGTGCATTCAGCGTCTCAAAGATCGCCTGGGCATCCTCTGTCGCGTCGAGGCGGATGCTCACGATCTCGAGCTGACCGGACACGGCATCAACGAGAAGCTTCGCACTAATCTCGAGCTCGTCCGCTTTGTCGAGCCACAGGCCGATGGAATAGCTAAAGTACTGATGCGCTTCAGCGAGCCGCGATGGCACGACGCTAGAATAGTCAACCGGAGCCGAGGCGCTCATGACCGACTTGAACCCTACCCGGTCTAGATTCGTCGGCCAGACCTTGAAACGGTCATCCTGCTTCTTGAGAAAGGCAGCCGGATTAACGATAAGCGGCTCGACCTGCGCCGCGAGCATCGACAGACCGCGGGCGTCAAGCTGCGAGTGAAGGGCGTCGAGGAGGATCTGAAGCGTCGTGAGTCGCTGCTGACCATCGATGACGCTCCACTCCGGCATGGAACCGAGCGTGGAAGGCAGCTGCTGCACGACGAAAGCGCCGAGGAAATGCGTGGCGGCCGGGTTCTTCGTGGCCAGCACATCAGCGAGCCGAGCTATGTCCTCCCACAGTGGCTCCCATTGCCGCTCCTTGGACCACACGTAAGGGCGCTGGAAAAGGGGCACCACCATTCTCGAGGGCTGATAAAAGACCTCCCGTGGATTGACCTTCTCGGGCTTCATGCCTTGTTCTCGTTCGTCGCCATAACTGCATATTCCTAGCTGGGTGAATCAATTGTCATCCGCTGTCATCAGTTCCCCGGAAGGGATGGCCCGAGACAAGCCCATACCTGAACCTACACAGCCCGGCTGACGTTCAGGAATATCAACGGCCGCGGCGCGCCGCACCGATCCCTAACTGATCTTGCAGTTCGTCACGCGCCTGCCCGTAGCTCTGGTTCGACACAGACTTCTGCGACTAGCGACGGCCAGATCTCAAGCCCCGAGGCTGGCTGCTTCATGGAGTCATTAGGGGCCCAAATCAACTGAAACGAACTGCGACCATTCACACCTATCGCTGTTCTGGTTGCGAGACGCCCCGAGTCCCCACCCCGACCGCATCTAACGCTCTTTAGAGGCTGTGCGTGACCCGGGCTACCTGAGTTCCGTAAGACTTGCTCGCGAAATGCCCAGTGAAGGGCCCCAAACGCTACTAAATGTCAAACCGCCTTCTTAGAAGCAGGACAGCCTCCCATCGTTCAGGGCTGCAAGAATACGATTCCAGAAGTAGCTGACGGCGTTTGTCCACCGCTTGTCGGGGCTTGGGCCAGCAAGAGGATCGGCTCACGAGCACTCGAATTAGAGGCTTCCCTCTGCTGCAGGTAACCTCCCCGCGTGCAACCGGAAATGCTGACCGCCGGTGGTAACTTCGACCTTAGTGGGTAGCGACAACCAAGCTGCGCGCCTCGGGGGTTTTGCATCAATGGCCGGGGAAAATGCATGTCAGGACCAGAAAGAAGGCTAAACCTTGGGAGTAGTAGCAGATTACCTCGGCCCCCATCTAAAGGGTCTGGCCGGCCCGTACCTCTTCGTGGGTTCCGGACTCTCCCGCCGTTATGCGGGCATCCCAGACTGGGAGGGGCTCCTTCGGTATTTCGCGGACCTGACGTCTAATCCGTATGCATACTACAAAGGTCTCGCCGGTAGTGACCTTCCAAAAACCGCCAGCTTGATTGCGGATGCTTTCTACCCGGTGTGGTGGAAGTCCCCGGACTTCGAGGCATCCAGAGCCAAATGGCAGGACCAGGTGACAGACCCATCATCTGCGCTGAAGATCGAAGTTGCCAATCTGGTTGATAGCAAGGTTGCCAATACTCCCATCCCGCCGGACCACGTGGCTGAGTTCGATCTTCTCAAGGCCCTAGACGCCGACGGAGTCATCACCACAAACTACGATCCTCTCCTGACAAAGGCTTACGAGAGCTATACCGCGTTTGTCGGCCAGGACGAGCTCCTGTTTTCTGACACTCAGGGAATCGCCGAGATCTACATGATTCACGGCTCATCGACAGACCCCGGATCACTTGTTCTCACCGCAGAAGACTATGAAGACTTCCGAGCCCGTAACGCCTACCTGGCGGCAAAACTAATGACCGTCTTCG
The DNA here is from genome assembly GCF_054161505.1 of Arthrobacter sp. R3-55. NCBI lineage: Bacteria > Bacillati > Actinomycetota > Actinomycetes > Micrococcales > Micrococcaceae > Arthrobacter > Arthrobacter sp. R3-55. Next base: position 4,293,959 of record NZ_CP096423.1, read on the forward strand.
TCGAACACCCGGTCATCTTTCTCGGCTACAGCATGAGTGACCTCAATATTCAGGAAATCCTAGAGTCTCTCGTAACAGCCATGAGAGGCAAGAACGTAGATAAGCTGCGCGACCGCTTAATATTCGTAGACTGGCAACCCACCGCCTCACCGGAGGTGCGGACAAGGTCCGTCCTGGCTAACGGCGTAAGCATTCAAGCCGTAGAAATCGTTGTCCCCGACTTCGTGGAACTCTTCACAGTGCTGGGTCAACGCGAACGAGCCATGCCCGCCCGCGTGCTGCGCCACCTGAAATCCCAGGTCTACGAATTGGTCAAGAGCAACGATCCTCATGGACGCCTGGTACGCGTATCCGACATTGAGGATGATGAAAACACCGAGAACTTTGATGTCGTGTTCGGTGTCGGAGCGAAGATGACCGTAAAGGGAATCATCGGCCTCACTCGTCACGACATCATGGACGACGTCCTTGAAGCCCCAGATCGAGGCTTGGCGCCTGAGCAGGTCGTTGCTAACGCCCTACCTCATTTTCAGCTGGCCTGGTACGTGCCCTGCTTCAAGTATTTGCGCCAGATGGGTGCGCTGACAGCGGAAGGGGAGATTGGTCCATCCGCAAAGGTTCCGTCCCAAGCCAAAAAGCGCGTGGACCGGGTCAACGGGCTGCTGCGCCCGCGGTCGGAACCCCAGACTCTCACTATGGACGAGCTGGTCTCGAAAAGGGGAACCGAATGGATCTTCAAAAACCCATGGGAGGTCGTCCGCTACACAGCTGACTGGGCAGGGTTGCAGGAATACCTGCTTGCGAATATTGCACAACGCCAATATTCGTGGTGGACAACGCAATACGGCAAACTCTGCGTGGTCTACGACTGGCTTCGCTACGCATCTGATCAAGGCACGTCGGCGAAGTAGCTACGGGGGCTACTGCCCCTGCGGGCTCCAGTCGCGGCACAAGATTCTCGACAGTGCCGTAGGGACACCATTTGCCGTGAATTCTCGTAGGCAAAACTATGATCAGAGCACGGGCGACACGTAATGGGCCATCTTGGGCCTCGGAAGAAAGGACAGGAATGGCGGACGCATCTCGAAAACCGTCCACACAGTTCCGTGTCGAAAAGGCCGCCGGCGAATGGTGGACCATGACATACGGTGGACCGCAAGGCAGAGGTGTTCACTGGGATCCCATAAGTCCCGACGAACAACCTCAGACACCGGACTGTTCGCGCACGTATGCCGAGTCCGCGCCGGACGACGATCTGCGCGCCAAACAGTGGAGTGGATTCTTCGAGGACCTGCTTTATTGGTTTTTGGACGCGGCGAAGCCGTATGTGAAAGAGGCGTTTGAAGAGGCAAAGCCCTATATGAAGGTCTGGTTCGAAGATGTGGCGCTTCCCTGGATGAAGACAAAGGCGAAGATCGCCTGGGACCACCTAATGAAAAAGAAGCTCGCAGCGTCGAATCCCGCCCCGACTCCCAAAGAAGCACGTGTCACCGATGTCGATCCTTCGACGGCCATTGATCTCGCCAAAGGGGTCGAGGCCGCCCAAGGCCACACTCCCGATCTCACTCCGGAGCAAGCCCGAAAACAGCTAGAGGACATCGCAGACCTTACGAGGTTTGTTGCCTTAAGGCTAAAAGAGCTTTCCGACGCCGTAATAAGAGACCCCGGAGAGTCAGATGAGATGTTTCTTGCGCGACAAAAACAAGCGGAGCAGCTTGCCCTTCATAACGTCACCGCCAACATCCAGCTAATGCTGATACAGGGCATGGATTTGGGTGAAGCGGTAGCGCTGCTGGCCGACAGCCCTCTTCTCTACGCTGCTGGCAAAGTCGAGGCCGGTGTACGGCGAATCGAACGATCCTCCGAATCCCCCCGCGCCTCTCAGCCCCGTAAGTAATCCGCCTCAGTGGGATCTACCATGCCCACACTGGCCGGATTGCTGCCTTGCCCGTATGGCATGCGGACGCCTTGGCCGCGCCTTGGTCCTTCCGCGGAGCAGACTCGTGACAGGCGCGTTCTTTTTCCCTGACAATCGAGACACGTGGTCGTCACTACAAATACCACTCAGTTCCTGTTAGGCGTGTGCTGCTGTAGACCAACGAGGTTAGGTGGCGGGTGGAAATATAGAGTCGATGGACGACTACAGCACCACGGCAAACGAAGCCGCCGATACATTGGGCATCACCGGTCTCGAGCTACGCAATCGGCTGCGTGCAGAAAGACCTCCAGGGGCCATCCAAGTTCCGAACAAGAAGAACGGCCGGTGGTATCTTGCCGGTTGGTATGTGGAACAGCTGGCTGCCGAGTATGGTCGGTCCACCGGTCATGCGAAGGAATACACCACCTGTTCTGCTCCCACCTCCGAGATTGTGAATTACCACCTGCCAGCGACTGACAGAGGGCATCGGGTCTGGTCTGAATGGGTACCGTTCGACCTAGCCCTGCCGCTCGCCCCGCTGTTCCCGGGCGTTTATACGTTCCGCAAGGCGGACGAGCCGGAACCCGGTCCGGTGTACATCGGGATGGCTGGGGAACGCAAGGGCACAGGGATCCGTGGTCGGCTGTCCATTTACGCGAGCGGGCGGGGAGCGACATCCGGTCTTGGTGAGCACGCGATGGACCGAGCACTGGCCGACCCGGCATGGATTCAAGCACGCTTGGACGAGGCCATCGCAGGTCGACCGATGCGCGCAACAGTGGCTGCCCGCTCTGCTATCGACCACGCACGTCTAGAAGTTCGCTGGCAAACTGTGTCGACCAGAGCTGAGGCATTGGTGCTTGAGGGCCAGTTGATCGCTGAACACGCTGGGCGATTGTGGAACCGCCATCGGCGCTTCCGGATGAAAATGCAGGAGCCTCACATATGAGGCATGCTCCCGGCGCCGCAGCAGTCCGGACTTAGTAGGCCGGATTCCGCGGCGGCACAGCAGAAGTTATTGTCAGCCCCCGGGCTCATACTCTCGTCATGATCGAAGTACGTTCTCTATGTCCTCGCAAGTGGGAGCCCTCGGACCCACTAGTCGCCTACAACAATGCTGATGGGCAGGTTGTCGCTGCGGAGTTGATGAGCCGCGGGAACAGCTCGTATTACGACCGCTACGGGTACAAGGGCTCCAAGGACATTGTGTGCATCGACTGCAAGCAGGGCGGCCAGGACGTTCCGGTCATACTCGTTGATTCCGAGAAGAGACGCCTTCATTTCCGCCACAGGCAGGGAGATGCGCCCGACGGGCTAGGCAGGCACGGGGAGACTGCTGAACACATGCGCGGCAAGAACATCATCACGGAGTGGTCCAGGCACCAGCACCACGTCATCCCGGGGTCCGTCGAAGAAGAGTTCTGGGTGACCGGTGCCCGGCTGCGCAGCGACGTGAAGGCGACTCTGGCCAGCGGCCAGCAGCTCGCGTTCGAGGTCCAGCGCAAGCCGATGGAGTGGAGGGACTGGGACCGTCGCCACGGCGGGTATGAGCGCGGCGGAATCCGAGACGTGTGGCTGTGGTCCCCGGACGTTCCCGTTCCGATCCTTGACCTGCCGCTGACGAGCGTCGTCCTCGACCTTGAGCATGAGTCGATGGGGATCCTCGTTGCGAATTACACCACCGGATACCGTCATCCCACCGCCGAGCAACACATGCGTACCCCCACCCACTTTGCATCCGCCCCGCTGCCGGAGTGGCGTATCTCTGCCACCGGCACCCTAGTTCCACCGCCCGGTCTAGGAAAGTACATCGGGGAGAAGCCAGAGCTGGCCCGACTAACACAGCTAAAGGCCTATCGACAGGGAGCGAGGAGGCCCCCCGAAGCCCACTTGCTTCCCGTTTCCTCCGGCCTCCATGAGATGCGGACCAGTGGCGCCGAGACCCAGCGCGTCAACGATGCCATAGCGCGCGTTTTCGGCAGAGATCGCTAGGCGGGCCCGACGCCCAGGGCGACATGATTTGCCGGACAGAGCGAGACTCATTGGAGAGCTTCAGGGGCCATGAACCTCGACTGATCACAGAACCAGACCAATTCAAAGGCGTTGGTGATGCAGGGGGCGCTCCACATTAGTTCGGCACTTCCTGAAGGGCTACGCGGTCGTTTTCCCTGCCCTGCATGGCAGGGACCGACCGCGCTCCCAAGCAGCTCAGGCCTGCAGCGGCTCGTCGCAGGCTTTGCAGGCTTTCCGTGCGCCGACCCCACCGACTTCGATTACCAGCAGTCGCTTAGGGTTTTCATCCCACACGTTACCCACCGAGTTGCACCAAGCTGGGTGGTAGACCTTTCCCGAACTGACGACGTAAACCTGGTCTGCGCCCACCCTGGGCGACCCATCAATGCGGCGTGATGCCGGCTCTACGGCGTGCAGCACACCGAGCTCCCTAGACTCCTTCTTGGCTCTAGCGGCTGCTTTCCAAGTGCGGCGGTGGGGGTACTCCATCAGTACTTCTTTTCTTCGATGACCTTGAAGGTAGCGGTCGAGCCGCGCTGGCAATCATCCATGGCAGAAACCTTCATGGAAGAAAGCTACGCCACTGTGACCGGTTTCCTTGCAACAGAAACACAGTACTTATCCCGTGGTCGGAATGCCGGTAGCACCCTCTGGACCTTACCCTCGGGGCACCGTCGTCACTCACACCAGCGGGCGGGCAAACCGTCATCGTCCGCTGCTATCGCGGCGTCAGCGCCCGTAATGCCGTGCGGCGCCGGAGGTGCTCCGACGACAATGGCCCCATGCCGCCGTCGTGGTTCAACCAGTCGATTCTGCTCGAGCTCCGCCTAGGCACGAGCCAATGCACCCATTGCAAGGCTGACACTCTACTGAATTGGTGAGTAGCTCCGATTGCGCGAAGGCGGTGCTGAGACTCTAAGCGTTGGAGCCCCTCGTGCTGTGATTGGTCCTCCGCGCCTTGGGAATGATCGCACTTTGACCCCCTGGCTGCCCACTTCCTGGACGGTCGACAGGACTTTGTCGGTGGCCGGTATTAGAAGGATTGACTTCGAAACGTTACGGGAGTGCTTGCACCAACGAGAATAACGTCCCCATCGTTCAGTCGGGCCGGGCCAGTCAGCCGCTGACCATTCAGGTAAGTGGCATTCTTACCGACTGGGTCCGCCGTCTTTACAAACCACTGACCATCGTGAGCCCACAGAATGAGATGCTTCGTTGAGAAGTTCATGTGGCTAATGACCACGTAGTTCTCTTCTCCTCTGCCGACCGTAACTTCGCCAATATCGGTCGGCAGAGGGGTAAGAGCACCTTCATACTCTAAACTGGCCGCCTGGAACGGCCCGGCTGCCTCTGTCGCAGTGGAAGTCGCTTCTTCCGGAAACTCTGCTCCGCGAGGCTCCGCCGGCAGGTGAGGAGTAAGCACTGAAGTTCGTTGTTCGTCGCCTCCAGCGACGGCAAGGCTTGGTCTTAGTCTTTTTCGATTGCGATCAAGAGCGAAATGTACCGATGCGACATCCGAACGACTCCAGCCTTCTTCAGCGGCATATCTTCGCAAGTAGTCCAGCAGCTGCCGCTCATATGCGACGATCCCGAATGCCCTAATGAAGGCGTAGTCCTCGCTGGGCGTCAGGACGACTATGTGCTTTCGCGGCTGCTTCAGTCCAGAAGGTCCGACAACACCAGACCTCCTCATCAGCGCAGTATATTTCCGATTCACCGCAGCCGAAGTTATAGGCAATCTATCCAGATCCGATCGAAACAGATCCTGGAAGAGCTCCCCTCGTGGCTTGCCGACCACTCTGGAAGTCCTTTCCAGAACTACCCAGCCCACCAGAAATGCAGTTGCAACGACTAACAACATTTCTTTCATCCGCGTCCCCGACCTCTTTTGGCCCGTATCCCGGCCGCAACCGTTTCACTCGGAGTATACGGGAGCGGTTTGGGGCTCCTTTTGAAAAGGCGATTTCAAGCTTGTCCTATCGGGGGCAACGCATGGGAAGATTCAATTGAACGCACGCCAAGCAAGGAGTGGGGCGCAATGAATTGGACAGGCCCTGACGTTTTTGAATGGCTCGCGTCGCCGTCCTTCCTTGCCGGAGCCCCGTATTGGGTCCTCCTATGTATCGCTGTGGCCCTGTTAATCGGCGGTCTGAGAGTTTTCACCAGCGGTAGAGCAACCAGGAGAGACCATCTCACGTCGCAGGGCGTTCAAAATGAAATCACTCAAGACCTTGGTGGAGCCACTACCAACACCCCGTTCACAGCTAACCTAGCTGTCCTACCGAACCTGACTTCGACGAACGAAATCCCGCTGACGGCTCAATACTCGGGAGTGGTGCCTTCTGAGGCAGCCCCGGTCATCGGTGCCGAGATGACCGCAATGCCCGCCGGGTACTCCGGTTTCCGGCGTTTAGACCATGGCGGCTTTGCAGACGTCTACTACGCCACGGACTCCGGCAACCGACCTGTAGCCATCAAAATGCTCCGATACAGTCCGGATCCGAATCATAAGCGGCTCTTCATCAGGGAAGTGGAGCTACTTCAAAAACTCCAAGACGCCGTGTTTGCTCCCACGCTTTATGATTTTGACCTCGAGGCCCATGACCCTTACTTGGCCATGGAGTACATTGACGGACTGACACTCGGCCAGACTGTTCAAAAACTCGGCCCAATAACGGACCCATCCCGAATCAGTCAGCTCATGTCTGAGACGGCGAGCGCCCTATCAGAGATGCACGAGCGCGGTGTGATCCACCGGGATATCAAGCCCGCGAACACGATTATGTCGGCTGCAGGGGCCCGGATAATTGACCTCGGCATCAGCCGCGAGTCAGTGATGTACTCGACGCACACCTTTGGGCTCGGCACCGTAAGCTACATGCCACCAGAAGTCGCACACGGAGATGCAGCCTCAACCGCCTCCGACGTTTACGGGTGGGGGGCGATGATGGCATACGCCTTAACAGGGCGGACTATCCATGGGAAAGGGGCCAAAGCCGAGCTCGAAGTGAGAATCAGATCAGGCCGAACCGACAAGGCCTTCCTTGATGCCCTCGATGCTGTTGGACGATTAAGTGCCTGGCACGCAACGATAGTGCGACTGGTTCAGAACTGCACCGCAGAAAATCCCCTTTTAAGACCTGAGGACGGACTGAACCTGCGGGTGTCCGTTGCCGCGCATAGTGCGCCCGTTCAATCTCACGGCGTTGACAGCATTCTCTTTTCGACAAAACAGCCAAGTCTGGATCGCGTGCTCATACGGCGCCAGATGAACGGCATCATGCAACTCCTTATGCGTCAGCGCGGGCTTCGTGAACCCTTGAATTCAGAGGAGACTCTCATTGCTGCCGTTTGCGGCCTTCTGCGTATGGAGCCGGTAAATGATCTGATGCGTCGGGGTGTGGCTCCGTCGGTTCTCCACGGCGTATTAGTGGCACCTTACTTAACCGTTGAAGCGACCCCCTCAGGCTTAGAGCATTACCGTAGTCCCCGGGCTTGGGAGGACTTGGGGCGCCGCTACGAGGTTGGGATAAGTAGCAACAGAAACGGGTTGCTCATTTTCGACTAGTCCTGGCCGGGCACTCAAAAGCCCGGCAGTTTAGTTCGATCCAGCCTCAGACTTGGAGCGGTATTCGTTACTGCCGGGCTTCTGGCTCCTGAAGACTGGGTTTCGATATGGCCATATCTCCGCCTGTTCTAAAGGATTAGTTCCTCGGTCTAACCAGCACGTTCTCACGTGCCTGCCGGTAAGCAGCTTTCGCCACAGGCACCGAACGAGTCGATGCAAGAACAGCTTCAGTATAGGGCGAAAGGCCACAGTTCGGCAGGCACGAGGAGACATCGTTTCAGGGTGGTCTAGTTGGTCCGCAGGCCGGCCCGTAGTTCTCGGTGGCGGGGTATTCGTTAGATGTCAGCGACCCACCGATATTCATACGGGCCAGCACGCAGAGATGTTCAGGCAAGGATAAGCGGCAGGATGATGCGTTGGACTTCAACGAATGCGGCGCCTCCGGAAGTTTAGTTGGGACCGGCTGCACAGCTAACTCGACGAGTGCACCGCCAATTAGCCCTTCTGAGGGCGATTTCGAACCGGCAATTTTGCTAGCCCTGTCGCTATTAGCCATGAGATGTCGGTCTAATTGTTTCGAACTCCTGCCGTGTGCATCCACGCGGATCCCCCCTCATGCATTCCTCGACGCCCCATCCGGTGGCGCTAGGCAGCTGCGGGAACTCCAGCTTGCCACGAACGTTCGCTTGGACTGAGTCCGGCTGGCCCGGGTCGCTCGCCCTTGGGGTTAATGGTGTGCAGATTTGCCGTGGTCGGCTACAGCCCAAGGTGCGTGTGCCGTGTTTCTCAGTATGACCTGGTGAACCGGACGGTCATTCCCATGCTTGAATCTACAAGTGCAACTTCTGATCCCATCTACTGAACAGGCTGCCGGGTCAGCTCCGAGTCTGTTGTCCGTTGCCATAACTGCCTGTGTATCAGTTGCTGTCTTCTGGCTGGGCTACGGGCTCAACGCCGCGGCCGCGCAGAGAGAGCGTCGGCGAAAAGTCATCGAAGACTGGTTTCGGGCACTCTCGAAGTGGGTAGACGACTTCGGCGAGCTATCCAGCGCGCCGGACTACAGCTACAACGCGCTAACCAGCCGGGAAATCATTGAACTAAGCCTTCCTCGACGTCAGCGGTACCTCGCTTGGTGGATGCACGAGATGGCGGTGGGTGTGATGTTGAGGCGGAAGGCCGCATCCGAGAACTTGGAGTCTCGCCAAGCGTGCAGCTCTGACCTTAACGACCTGCTAAGGGCAACTGGGACCCACCTGTTGGAATGGCATCACAAGAAGCTCCGGAGTGCTGATTTCAATTTTTCATACCAGCTGCGTGTCCAGGCGAGAGAGAGCGAAATTGCCGTTCGGACGTATGCAGAGGCCCGAGGGCTTGGAGACTTTATTTATCCGGTGAGAATGACTCTTCGCCGGCAATGGCAGTTCCAGAAGCTCCTCTTGAAGCCCGAAACTGGAGAGCCAGTACTCGACTCATTGAAGTACTTCATCCGCCGGAAATACTTGGTAGCCGCGGTTCTCTTCAGCTCGGTTATCCTCCTCAAGTCGAGTGTGATCATTGCTCGCAGCAAGGTGAAGATTCTTGTTTTGAACCAACGGCTCCGACGACGTCAGCGGCGTCTCCGCCGCTCTCGTAAGATTCACGCGATCCTGCATCGGCGCATTGTGCGGAAGCGGCGGCTCCAGACGAATGTCGGCCGAGGAAAAGGCTAGATCATACGCCGGGGTTCATTCGCTAATTAGCACCGATAGGGCATGCGGGCACGCGAGGTCTTCTCCCTGCAAAGCTTCCTGCGCGCCCCTCCCCCACGAACGGCGCAGGCTTAGGAAATAGTTGGGGCACATGGTGCGCTCGCGTAGTGTCGCATCCATGGAAGCTACCTCAGACGATCCCCATGCTCGCCTGGCCGAATTGGCTGGACTCGCAGACGCAGGTCGGACTGCCTTTCTTGCCCTAGCTGAATCTGCATGGCAACCCGCAGAAAATTCGGCGGCAGCCCGCGCGAAGATTGATGTTACAGCCAAGGACCCTGCAACCAGCAGCGCCGACATATTGGCAGGGTTTGATCTTGTCTCTGAAGTCGTTGTGAGCTATCTGGAGGTTGCTGCCAATCATCTAGGTGGCCTGGCTGCTCTTTATCGCAGTGGTGAGGTCATGTTTTCGCCGCTGCCGCTCGTACGGTCGGTATTGGAGTATTGTGCTCACGCGATGTGGGTAGTTGGCGACGGCTCGGGGACGGCGGACGACATGTTGGCCCGCGCCTATCTCGAGGAGTTTGTCAGCTCGGAATTCGCCAAGATGGCCGCAGGTCGCATGGGTTCCAAACAGGACGATCCTCACCAGCATGCGCAAAAGCGTTGGAAGGCAATTCGAGAGCGGGCAATCGCGGCGTTCCCCGAGACTACGCCGCAGGACCTCGGTAACAGGACGATCGGCAGTCAAACTCTACTGTCGCCAGAGAGCGCCGTTTCGTGGATGTTCGGCCTGCTCAACGCGAACGCCAACGGCAGCGTGAACGAGAAGCAATCCGAAGGAATCTACTCATTTTTGTCGAGCGGAACCCATCCTTCGCTGTACCAAGCCCGACAGATGCGTAAGTACGTTGACCGAGGCGAATACGTTGGAACTGTCCTGAAAGTGGACTTGGACTACCTTGAGAGGTTGCTCGGAGTGGGTGTTATAGCGTTCTACAATGCCCTGTCCTATGTGGTGTCCTTCTATGGGCTGCCGGCGCAAGCACATGACGAGCTGACGCGGCAAATTGATGACACGATGCCGAACTATTTGAAGCCATAAAATCTGGCTCAAGGTGGCTTTCAAAGGTAAACTCTCGTCGCGATACCTGCCGGGACAAAAAGAGGTTCATGCGGTTCCGTCCGCTGGGCACATCCCCGGACCTCGGGGTACTTGTTGCGAATAGCCGCGCCCAGCGGACGGAAGATAGGTCGTGAACGCACAAACTTGATTTCAGTCGGTTTGTACACAAATGTCAGGAATCATTGACGCCGACCGTCTTGGAGACCAGAGCATTGTGCCGCGGTCTGACCGGAACCGGGAGCCAACACACTCAGTTGGTCTCGAATACGGAGCCACACCCGGATTTCGCTAGCGGACGATGCTCGAGACCAGGTCATAACCCAGAGAGTAGACGGCTCGTAGGTTGAGTCTGTTTCGCACCATGCGTCCGTCCTTGACGGAGTCCAATAAGCCGGATTCTCGGAGCCTGCGTAGATGCCGGGACACCTGGGGCACTGTCATGCCTGTTCGCTTGGCCAGCTCGGTTGTTGTGCATTGCTCGTTGACCAGATGTCGGCACAGGTCCATCCGTGCGGGGTCAGCCATGACTGTGAGTCGGAGGCGAATCTCTTCCATTGTGTTGGTTGTGGGGACCCCCATCTCCGTGAAGGGGAACTGAATCACTACCGGAAGGTCTAGCCTCTGGTGTCCGTAGTCTTGAGCGAACTTGATGACCAGGTGCGGGGAACCGTAGGACGAGGGCAGAAGTATGTACTTTCGGTCATCCGAGGACGAGATAAATGCATTCTGAAGTTTGTCGAAAGCAATTTGCTGAGTGCTGGGAAAGTAGTGAGTGCCGGGGTTTAGTGACGTGAAGACCATTGGTAGAGGTTGGGTGGCGAGGGCGCTCTGAAGCTCAGCTTGGGCGGCTCTCAATTGGGGTAATGCGGTAATCCATCGTTCCGAGAAGAACTTCTCGTTTACCTCTTTCAAGGTCGCGATGAGTTGGCTGCGCAGCTCCTCCGGATTTCGGATGAGCTGCGCAGCGAGAATACCTCGCGCCTCGGAGCGTTCTTCGGCCCTGGCAACGAAATCGGCCGCCGCAACTGGACTTCTGGTGACATCGGGAAAGGTCATGATTCGTGTGCCGTAGATGACCTCGGCGGAAAATGCCGCGAACAGGTCGAGGCTGAGGTTTTCCAGTCTTTTCAACTCGTGTTCGAATCCGCTTGCTTGCCCAAATGTCATCGGCATCAAGTGTCTTGCCCTGAATCTTGCCCAGAAGGGTGCCAGCGCCCGGACGGCACGATTCGCTTCGTCCGGCAGGGCTCGTGTCATGCCCTGGATTTCCTGCCTCCGGTCCAAGTGATGCGCGGGTTCCGCAACGGCATGGAGGAAGGCCATTAACTCGGCCATCTGGGATAGCTGCACGGATACGGCTTCGGGTCGGAGTTGATGTAGATCCAAGACAATGGGCATGGGCTAGGCCTTAGTTCGTTGTACTACCATTGCACCGATTCTGCCTGCAGCCGGATGTCTTCCGCATCCACTTCAAGGTAAAAACCGTTCTCGATGAGCTCCTGCAGGTTCTTTGCGACCTCATGACGGTAACCCGCGGGACTGCCGTACAGCCTGCTGAGTTTGGCCGAATCGAAGGGTGTTTCGTTGCCGTGGTACCAAGACGGCCGGCCGACCGGGGTTGCGGCGACCAGGGTCGAATGAGGGACGTCGGTGTATGTGGTGCGCCAACCGCCGAGTGCGTTTCCATGTTCATCGCGCACAATCGTGTCGGTGGTTCCTACAGTTTCGAGGTACTGGCTGGGCGGTGGAACCTTGATTCCTTCGCTCCACGCGACAAGTTGTTCGAATATCGCGTTGTAAACATGGGAGTTCGGGAAAGTACTCCAATATGCTCCTGCCGGCAGCGGGCAGTCTTTCAGACGGATCTTGTCCTTGTCGGACATGTACCGGGTTTCCCGATGGGCCATGCCGGGCACTTCGTAAAGGCGGAACGTCGAGCTGTCAGGGCGCCGATGGCTTAGTCCCCGCACCTGTCCCGATACCCCGCATTCCCAGCGGACGGACTGAAATTCTGCTTCACCAAGCATCTCGATCACTGGAACATCGATGTCCGGCAGGGAAGGTCCCCCTGATGCAGCTGGCAAATATCCGTCGAAGACGGGCCGGCCATCTTCATTGCGGAACTGGGAATGATACTGCTCCACAAATCGGCGAACGACTCCCCCTGTCTGGGAGATTCCGATGAAGTAGAGACCTGTCACCTCTGATCCCTGAAGATCGGGAAGGCCGGTACGGAGAGCCTGGGCAACTTGGGCGATGATCTCAAAGGACTGTGGTGTCGCTTCCCACCATTTCTCCTTGAACTCGTCGTATTGTTTGGCGAGCTCTTCCTGGTTTGGATCTTCCACGAACGGAATGGTGGCAGCGAAATCCGAGGCCAGCGGGCCCTTGATGAAGGTCATCGAGCGGTAGCGTTCCGGGTTTGATCCGGCGATGAGGCCCAGCGCGCTGGGTGACTGGGAGTCGATCTCGATCCACATGTACCCATTGCGCATCAGGTGGCGGTTCAGGACCCGCCAGACTGAGGTACCTCCCCAGATGTGCGCGACCTCAGCTACGGCTTTCCCGTTGAAATGGTCAATGTTTTCAGGGCGGCGGACGAGGATTCGGGTCTGGTAGGGCTGTCCCGCAGCCGTACCGGAGACGAAGTACTCCTCTTGGATGTAGTTATAGGTAGGTATCCGCTCGACACCGTAGGGCTCAAGAACAACCGGTGAGGAGTGTGCTGTTTCCGGGATAGGCCCGGCGATGACCGCGGAGGGAGCGGTTTTGGTTCGAGGTGAAGTGCTCAATCTGTGTCCTAGAGGGTCGGCGTTGATGCGAGAAGAATTTTGGTGTAGTCGTTTCGTGGGCTCGCGAAGAGGGAATCTGCGGGCCCGTACTCCACGATGCTGCCGTTGTAGAGAACGGCCACGTTGTCGCTCATGAATTCGACGACCGCCATGTCGTGACTGATGAAGACCATGGACAGTTTTCGTTCCTCCTGGATGTCTTTGAGGAGGTTGAGGACGGTCGCTTGGACGGAGACGTCCAGTGCAGAAACTGGTTCGTCTGCGACGATGAGTTCAGGTTCCAAGGCCAGGGCTCGTGCGATGGAGATGCGTTGGCGCTGCCCTCCGGAGAACTCGTGGGGCCTGCGGTCCAGCCATTTCCGTGCAAGTTGCACTTCATCAGCCAATAACACGGCACGTTTGTCGCGTTCTTCCGCCGTGTAGAGCCCTTGCACGCGCAGTGGCTCGCACAGCAGTTCGTGCAGGGACATTCGTGGGTTGAGGGAGTTGGATGAATCCTGGAAGATCATCTGCATCGTGCGTCGCTTTTGGCGCATCTCCGCTTTGTTGAGGTGTTCGAGTTCCTCTCCCAGAACGGTGATTGTTCCTGAGCTTGGCTTGGCCAGCCCGATTGCCATCCGGCCCACTGTGGATTTGCCGGATCCGGATTCGCCAACGAGACCGAGGATTTCACGGCCTTGCAGGGTCAGGTCGACGTCTTTGACGGCGTGATGGACCGAGCGTTTAATCAGTGAGCCGAATTTGAAGTCCTTACACACGGCTGACATGCTCAGAACGGGCTGGCCCGTCGGGACAGTGTTCATTTTTCCTCCGTCGTGGTGGAAGCCGCCGGTGCCAACTTGGTGAACTTCGTCTTGTCGATGACCGGGAGCCGATGTTGCTTCTGGCCCAGCCGCGGGGAAGCATCCATGAGCCCTCGGGTGTAAGGGTGGGCCGGGGAGTGAATGATCTGTGAAGTAGCCCCTTGTTCCATGACGTTTCCCTCGAGCATCACGACTACTTGGTCTGAGTACTTCGCGATGAGGCCAAGATCATGGCTTATGAGTACCAGGGCCAGACCCATGTCGTCTCGGAGCTGCACCAGCAGGTCAAGGATTTGCTTTTGGACTGTGGCATCCAAGGCCGTCGTGGGCTCGTCTGCGATCAGCAAGCGGGGCCGGCAGGATATTGCCATCGCGATCATGACTCGCTGGCGCATTCCCCCCGAGAGTTCATGGATGTGGGAACGGAGAACCCCCCTGGATGGCGGGATGCCGACTTGGTCAAGGAGATCCGTAGCACGGAGGCTTGCCTCTTGCTTCGTAAGCTTCAGGTGATATCGAAGCGGTCGAATCATCTGCTCACCGATGGTCAGGAGCGGGTGAAGCGCCGACATCGGTTCCTGGAAGATGTAGCCGATACCCGGACCGGACATTTTGCGGCGTTTGGACGAAGAGAGACTGAGGAGTTCGGTTCCGTCGTACTGCACCGTTCCGGTGGCAGTGGCCACGTCTGGGAGGATTCCCATGATGGCATTGGCCGTCATTGATTTGCCGGAGCCGCTTTCTCCGACGATTCCGACGGTCTCCCCCTTGCGGAGATCGAAAGAGACATCGCTGACCACGCGGCTGCGCCCTGAACCCGTCGTTACATCTATGTTCAGGTCTCTAACACTGAGGAGAGGCGAATTGGTGGTAATCATGTCAGGCCTCCTTTGAATCAAGCCGGATGCGGGGATCCAAGAATGCATAGGTCAGGTCAACCAGCAGGTTCACAACGACGAACACAACTGCGATGAAGAAGATGCATCCTTCGATCACCGGATAGTCACGCCGCTGGACCGCAGTCAGTAGTAGCTGGCCGAGTCCTGGGATGGAGAATACGGATTCGGTAACGACAGCTCCGCCGAGCAGCCCCGCGGCCGCGACGCCAACCATTGTCACGATCGGCACGAGGGCAGAGCGGAAGATGTACCGGCTGGTGATGACCCGCTCGGGAATTCCCTGAGCACGTGCCGTGGTCACGTAGGGCTGGTTCTTCGCGTCCATGACGCCGTTACGTGAGTAGCGGTAGAGCGTTGCAGCCTCCAGCAGCCCCAGTGACAGTGCGGGAAGGGCCATGTAGTAAAAGAACTTCAATGGGTCTTGAAAAATGCTGGTGAACCCTGCGACAGGAAGGACCTTGAGGAGTACACCAAAGACGAAGATCATCAGGATGGCCAGCCAGAAGGTTGGCATCGCGATTCCGACTGCCGATCCCACCACTAACGCTTTGTCCAGTTTCCGGTTCCTCAGGGTCGCCGAGAAGGCGCCAAGGGCCGGGCCGACAAGTACGGCTATCACGAGTGCAAACACGGCCAGCTGGGCAGTGATCGCTGCCCGGCTCAGCACAAGGCCGGCCACTGGTTGGTTCAGAAAGATCGACTCGCCAAAGTCGAACCTGGCGAGGTTTCCCAGCCACGTGAGGAACTGCACCAGGATGGGGTCGTTGAGGCCCATTTCGTCGCGAAGGGCGTTGATTTGTTCGACTGTTGCATCGTCGCCCAGGACGGCAGCTGCTGGGTCGCCTGGGGTGAGCCTTAGGAGGACGAACAGAAGAATCATCGGAACGGCGACGGTCGGCAGCAGCAGCAGCAGGCGTTTGAGAATGTATTCAATCATTGTCTTAGTCCCTCTTCGCCCGGGGGTCGAATACGTCCCTGAGTCCGTCACCGATAAGGACCAGACCCAGGACCGTCAGGAGAATCGCCAAGCCGGGGAATACTGCGATCCACCATCCGACGTAGATGTATTGTTGAGCGGCCGAAAGGCTGGCACCCCAACTGGGGATATCCGGTGGCAGACCGATTCCGAGGAAGGAGAGGGCCGCGATGGACAGCACGGTTTGGGAGAACGCAAGCGTGGTCTGGACAATCAGCACCGAGACGGCTTCCGGCGCGACGTATCGGGTGAGGATCCAGCCGTCTTTTGCTCCGAGGGATCGGACGGATTCGACCATCGGCATCCCTACGGCCGAAAGCGCGGCGCCGCGAACGACTCTTGCAATGGCCGGAACGAGCACGATGGTCAGTCCGAAGATGACAGGGCCCATTCCGGCGCCGAGAACACCGACCAAGCTCATGACCAGGATGATGTTTGGAAAGGACATCATCCCATCGATGATGCGCATCGCGATGGCGTCGAAGCGGCGGTAGTAGCCGCACAGGATGCCTATGACGTAACCTGCGGCGACAGCAAGCAACGTGCACAATCCCGCGATGCCCAGCGTTGTCTGGGCACCGAACAACAGTACGGTCCACAAATCTCGACCGGATTCGTCGGTTCCCAGGGCAAATTGCGGTGAGGGCGGCTTGAGTCGGTTGGCCGGATCAACCAGATGCGGGTCCCCGCCGAGGACGGGTGCCAACACAGCCAGGAGGATGATGATCACCAGGATGCCTGCGCCGATCATCGGTGAGGGCATTGTGGCTAGTTTTCTAAGCCGGGTGAATTGCATGTGAGTGGCCTTGAGAGGAGGAATTGTAGACATCGGAGGGTCCGCTGATTCAGCTAGTCAGCCAGATGTTGTAGAACCCACGAATGGTCTGGGTTGATTCAAAGCCACTGACCCTGTTGCCGATGATCGCCAGTCGGGGTTCTGTTCCCAGTTTGATGAAGGGAAGGTCCTGCCAAATATTTGCTTGCAGCTTGTCCCAGGCTGGTTTCCGTTCGGCTGTGGTGGCGCCGGCAGTGACCTGGGCCATGAGCTTGGTCTTTTCTTCGCTGGTCCACCACCCGGGGAAGGTGTCAGCGATGAACGGCACCGTCAAGGGGTCGGAGTACTTTGTTCCGTCGGTAATGAACATGTCCCAAGCCGTAGGATCCGTCCTGGTTGCAGTGAAGGTAGCAGCGTCGGTTGCCTTCATGTCGACCTTGAATCCGGCTGCTTCGAGTTGCTGTCGCAGCAATGGACCGTAGGTATCTGATTCGGGGCGGTAGAGAAGCCGAACGGGGGTCCCGTCGTAGCCGGCCTGCTTGAGCAGATCTGCAGCTGCCTTGGGGTCCTTATTCTTGAAGACGTCCTGGCCTTCTTCCGAGTACCATTCGGATCCTTCAGGAAACAGGCTGGAGCTGTCTTTGTAGTGATCGAGGCCGCCCAGGGTTTGGGTGGCGATGGCCTTGGGATCAACTGCGTTCAGAACCGCCTGGCGAAGGGTCTTGTTGGTCATGAGCCCGTCTTTGAGGTTGAACTTGATCAGGCTGAAGCCGCCGCCCTCTTGGATTTTTGGTGTCAGCGCCGGGTCGGCTTCGTAAACCGCCAGTTGGTCCAGGCTGACGAACTGCGGAGCGATGTCGACGGCGTTGGTGCGCACCTCGTTGAGGGTGTTGGCTGAGTTGTAGGGTACGAATTTGATGCTGTCTGCGTACGCCGTTTTCTTCCCCGCAGCGCCGTCAGTTGCATCGGACCGGGAATTGTAGTCGTCGAACCTGGACAGGACTGCCTGCTGGTCCGCTGCAAAAGAATCGACCTTGTACGGTCCTGTGCAAACGATGTTGTCCAACTTCTTATCGGGAGCGAGCCCGGTCAGCAAAGATGCCGGCATGATGTACGCGGGGGTGTCCGGTGTCGCCAGCAGGGCGGGAATCGCACCTGTGGGTTCCTTGACGGTGATTGTCAGCTTCTGATCGTCCACGGCCGTCATTTGGCTGACGAGTTTGTTGAACTGTGCCCCGGAAGAGTTCGCCCGGTACCGTTCCAGTGATGCGACGACGTCCTTGGAGGTGAGCGTTTCTCCGTTGTGGAACTTGACTCCGCTGCGGAGTGTGAGATCGTATCGAAGCGTCGTTGGATCGTACTTCCATGATTCGAGCAATCCGCTTTGAACCGAGAGTTTGGAGTCGTTCGCAAAAAGGCCTTCACAGGCGGACGCCGCGACAAGCCAGTTGGTGCGTGAGGTTGATCCCAGCGGATCAATGATCGTGGGCAGCGACGCAACGACAAGTTGCCCGCCGCTTCTTGGTTCGCTGGTCTGCTGGTTCTGGCCGGTATCACCGCTGCTGCTACAAGCGGAAAGGCAGAGCGCCGCTGCGACAACTGTCGCTGCGGCGCCCGTGGTTTTTGTTAGTCGCATTGCACGCCTCATTGGGGTTGATGTGAGTGCCCGTTTCGCGGGTTTTCCTGATGAAATCAGCGTACAAATGCAACAACCTGAGACGGCCATCACTTACCTCAAGTGCGGTAAGTATATTTTTTGAGTACCGGCTTACCTGGCACGATCGACCCGGATAATGCCTGTTTCGTGGTGGATGTCTATTGCTGTGCCGTATGGCTCTGAGAGCCGCTGGAGTCGTTCCAGGATCCGGCGGGCGGAACTGCCCTGGGCAAGCCGCGGTATCCCTCGGTCGGCGTCACGGCCCGAGGCATAGTGGAGCTCTATGGGGTGCAAGCGGACGGAGCGAAGGCTTCCGTTGCCAGCAAAAGTGCTGACTGCGATGACGCTCTCGTACCAGACGCTTTCCTTGAAGACACCATGGACGCGTTTATGTTCGAGGGCTTCTGCCGCTGTTGTATCGGCCGGGTCGAGGTGCGCTTTTTCGAAGGCTTCAGGGAGCAACGGCTGCTGGGTGTTCTCCATGAAGATGAAGTTTCCCAAAGAATAGAAGATGGGCTTGCCTTTGTAGATTTCTATGCCCCGGAGCTGGTGCGGTCCGTGTCCTATGAAGGCGTCGGCTCCGTGGTCTATGAAGTCCCGCGCTATATCCTGCATGAACGTTGGCGGCGTTTCACTGTAGTTCCCGGGTTCATGGGTATGGAGCGATGAGATCGCGAAATCGGAAGTTTGCTTTCCCTGCTTCATGTTCTGCAATATGTCCCGTCGGTCCTGGGGATTGACGGTGAAGACGAAGTCCCCTCGTGGAGTTTCAGCCGAGGCAGCAACGTACTTCGCTCCGAACAGGGTGACGGTTCCATTCCGTTCATCGGCGTCCAGAATGGAGCGTCGAATGGACCCGGCGGGTTGCGCGTCCCTGATGACCTTCAACGTTTCGAGTTCAGCTGCGGTTACCACCGCGTGGCGCGTGGTGCGCAGGGCGTTCAGGCCGGGCCGGGCCGGGATTCTCCCCGCCGCGTCGGATGCGCGAGAACCTGTCTGAAAGCGCGACGCCGCAGCGACCAGTGACACTCGCCCCGCGGGGACGGTGAGAAACTCCGGTGCCCGTGCGGCAGCCAGTGTTTCCCCGGTCCCGGCATGACCGATTCCTGCTTCCGTCAACAACCGGTCCGTGTAGCGCATGCCAGCAACGCCCCAGTCGGTCGTGTGATTGTTTGCCCGCGCCACCAGGTCGAAGCCCATGCTGCGCAGGTCCGCTGGAACCCGGGGCGAACTGATCAGCCAGGACCCTCCCGGGTCCGCATCCGGCCATCCCCCGAACTTCTCAAGGTCAATGGCATTGCCCTCAAAGTTGCCGAAAGTTATGTCTGATCCTTTGAGGATGGCCATCATCTCAGGGGACTGGCTTTCGAGCAGGGGAGCCAGGACGTCGTCTACGACGAGGTCTCCCACAGCCACCATGGTGAAGCCGTCCGGAACATTGGCCTCGATCCATGCCTCGGTGAGCCGCCCATCGTTCGCTTGAGATCCGCTCTCGGCCTGTTCTGTCATTAGCTGACTCCCACTACGGTGTTCATGAGTTTCCTTATTTTGATCTGAATCGGGGCACGGTGAGTGGTTTGTGGTCGCCGGTTGGCTTATCCGGCACCGAGCAGCATCTCCGGTGACAACATCATGAGAACCACCTCTGTTGGGAGAAGGTTCTTCTCGATCACCAAATCTGTGACTGAGCGACCCGTTCGAAGAGCATCTTGGGCAACTTCGACGGAGGCTTCGTATCCAATGTGCGGGCTCAGCACCGTCACAACCCCTATGGAGGACTCGACCTGGGACCGGAGGAATTCCTTGTTGGCCGTGATGCCATCTACACATAGATCAGCCAGCGTCGTGCACGCCTCCGTGAGGTGCGCGACGCTCCGAAAGATGGAATAGGCGATGATTGGTTCAAAGGCGTTGAGCTGAAGTTGCCCTGCTTCGGCGGCCATGGTGACTGTCACGTCGTTTCCGACAACCTCGAACGCGACCTGATTCACCATCTCCGGTATGACGGGGTTGACCTTTCCGGGCATGATGCTGGACCCAGCCTGCCTGGGCGGCAAGTTTATTTCTGACAGGCCGGCGCGAGGGCCCGAGGAAAGCAGCCGCAAGTCGTTGCATATCTTGGAAGCTTTTATCGCCGTCCGTTTGAGAGTTCCCGAATACAGCGCAAAAGCTCCGCAGTCCTGTGTGGCCTCCACAAGATTTGGGGCGGTGACAACGAGCAGGCCGGTGATGCGTTGAAGGTGCCGCCTGGCGGCTTCGGCGTACCCTGAGGGAGCGGTAATTCCCGTTCCGATGGCAGTCGCTCCAAGGTTGATCTCGTGCAGGTGCACCAAGGACTCCCCGAGCCGCAGTTCATCTTCCCCCATCATGGTGGCATATGAGGCGAACTCTTGACCCAGCGTCATGGGCACAGCATCTTGAAGCTGGGTCCTGCCAACCTTGATCACGTCCGCAAACTCGACTGCTTTTCGCTCAAAGGAAAGACGAAGGTGCCGCAAGGCTTCGATGAGGTCAGCACCTGCGGTGATCGCTGCGATTTTCAGCGCAGTCGGGTAGACATCGTTCGTGGACTGGCTCCTATTTACATCCTCGTTCGGATGGAGGTTCGAATACGATCCCTTGGGGAGGCCCAATATTTCCAATGCCCGGTTGGCTATGACCTCGTTGGCGTTCATGTTTGTGGAGGTACCTGCGCCCCCTTGGATCGGATCGACGATAAATTGATCGTGCAGGGCTCCCGCCCGGATCTCTTGACATGCCTGAACGATTGCCTGTGTCCGGACAATATCGAGGCCGCCTACCTCGGAGTTGGCCATCGCGGCCGCTTCCTTTACAGCTGCCAGCGCTGCCAGAAGCATTGGGAACTCCGAAATGGACGAACCAGTGACCCGGAAGTTCCTGCTCGCTCTGAGCGTATGCACCCCGTAGTACGCGTCTTTTGGGATCTGGAGCGGTCCCAGCATGTCACGCTCAGTTCTATGCACATTGATCCTTTCGCATTGCCGCCCACCCCCACTTCCCAGCGAACTGCAGGCAGGAAGGGCTACAGCACGGGTCCTCAAGTCAGTTTCGCTCCAGACACGCCCCAAGGCGGGGATACTTACCGGCACCGAGGCAACCTAAGAAGCAGCGTTAGGGCCCAGCTCGGGCCGCTCGCGCCTTCGGGCTCACGTCGGCACGACCCAGGTTCAGCCTGAACTGGGAATTGCTGCTTCGCCACTGGCCACACTGGGTTTCGTGTCAATCGTTGATCCAAGGACGGCGGGCTGATGGGGAGGGAGATCATCTGCGACCACTGCCCGAATCCAGGCTGCAGGGTCCTTCCCGCGGAGTCCAAGCTCCAGGACTTCTACCCGCAGCTTCAGGTTGCGTCTCGTTCGTAGACCGTGCCGGCGGGGACGTCGGGGCTCACATCAACGACGAACGTCCCAGGTCCTTGACGCGTCACCATTATCCCGAAGGTTCGACAATGTGTAGATGTTCTGATTTGCTCGACGGCGGACGTAAGGTGCTTCTCCATGTCCGCAGCCGAGGCGACGGTGACGAGGAGTCCCGTGGGGCCGTGATGTTGAAAAATGTCTGGCTTGATCATCTGCATTCTTTCCCCAGGGCATGCCGCCACTGATGGTTTCCGGGCTACTTAAGGATCCAAGAACGCAGATGTGTCCATTGGAGGTCGTGCCACCACTCCCCTGCCCAGTCACTGCTGTAGAACCGGAAGAGCGTTACAGTGTTGGCCACAAAATCCGAGGGGGCACTGTGGGGCATTGCTCGCAGGAATGACTCAACCTCTTCGCGCAGATGAGGAGCTGCATCCAGGTCGTGTGAGGCCAACGAGAGGTGGGCGCGGAAGTTGTCGGCGTCGAAGGGCTTGGCGCGCAACCCCTCGCCGCTTTCAGTCAAGGGCGCCAGTGCTGCATTGACTGCCACAGCCAAGTCCTTGATGGCTTGGTTCTTCTGCCCGCTGATGGTGTGGTCAACATCGAAGGTAATGGCCACGTTGTGTCGGCAAATGCCGGCGTTGTGGACCTCAATTGCACTGGTGGTGCTCAGGACAGGGTCCAGTGCGGAGACCAGGTCATCTTCAGTGGCCTTGCTCGGAATGGCCCCGGCAAGGGTTGCATGCGGCGGGAAGGCGGCAGCCGAGACAATGCCGAACTGACGACGAGCCAAGCTGGTGAGGTCGGAAACGGCTTTGCAGGTGAGCGGGTCTGGTCGCAGGTAGACACCGTACGTGTATTTCGTCGTCATTTTGCTGTCCTATGGTCTATTCCGGAAGTGTAGGGAACGTTCCCTACGATGATCCAATAAAGCCTGCTGGTTGTCCAGAGGGTAATTTCTAGATCGCCGCCGTGGACCGCGAGGCCCTGAGCTGTCCGGGAATGGCGAGGCGTTCAACAGGCCGTCCGGGTTCAGCGATCACCTTCATGAGCAGATCAACGGCAGCGGTTCCTATCTCATCGATGGGCTGGCGCCAGGTTGTAATGCCAATGAGGTTGCTGGCCAGTCCTCCCACCCCATCGAATCCGGTGATGGCAAGCCGTGGCCGCCCCTGTTCGAAGAGTTCCAGGCAGACGGCAGCGTAGCGGTCGTTGGGGCACATGAGGGCGGTGATTGTTCCGGGGGCTGAGTCCAGCGACTCCGGCGCGGATTCTGCTGACTCAACAGGAAGGAGGTGAGGGATGGCGCCGCGTCGCTTCAGTTCCTCAGCCATGACGTTCGTACGCCGGTGGAGTATGGGCGAGGCACTAATAGATGGCTGAAGTACACCGATTTCCCGGTGGCCCAGGTCAATGAGGTGCTGCGCCAAGTCGGCCACCCCAGCGTCTTCGTCTCCGAAAACGCTGTTCAGTGCCGGATCGGCTTCCGGCCGCCCGGCAACCACGACGGGGAAGCGGTCTGAGAATCGCTTCACTTCCTCGGCGGGCAGTCTTCCGCTACACACGATGAGGCCATCGACGCGAAGGGCAATCAGATCCTCAAGGGCCCGTCTCTCGTCGTGGTTGTCCAAGGCCCCGGACGTGATGAAGACGCGGTTCTGAACCTGGGTCCCTCTCTTTTGGAGCGCACTCTGCATTTCGCCGTAGAAGGCGGCCGAAGCGTCCCGGACCAAGACCCCTATGGTGTTCGTCCGATAGGAGCTAAGGTTTTGTGCGGCCGCGTTGAACACGAAGCCCAGCTCGCGGGCAGCCTGCTCAACCTTCTTACGGGCCTCGTTACTGACACCATATTGTCCGCGGAGTGCCCGTGAGACGACGGACTTTGAAAGGTTGGCCCGTCGGGCCACGTCAACGATCGTCACGTGGCCGTTGCGTACGGCTGGTTGTTCAGCGGGAATCAGTCCTTCAACACCCGTTTCCTCCGCCACCCAGCGCTGCAAAGCGACTGGTTGTATGTTGAAGCGCAGCGCGACGTCCTTGACGGACTCACCGGCCGCAACTCGGCCGATTGCCTGCTCCCGCGCGGATGGGGAAGTCATGCCAGCTCCTATTGTCGTGTTTGGCCTGCGTACTCATTCTTACAGGGAACTGTCGGCGTCCGTGGCGTTGACGACCCGCTGAACGCCGGAGACGTCGGTGAGCTGTTCAACCAGATGGTCGATCGAGACTCTGCCACGGTTAAAGCGAAGATTGGCCTCAATGACGGTGCCGGCACGGGCCGTTTCCTGGCGGCGGGTTCCTTTCAAAGCCACCTCAAATCCAAGCTCAGTAGCCCGCTCAAGGATGACTCGAAGGGTGCCTTGCCCGTCGCCGTAATGGACCGTTAGGTCCCGACCCCTGCCGGCCACCGGAATCTGACGGGCGACCCGTGTAAGCAGAGTCACCGTGAGCAAGTGGAGGATTGTTCCTGTCGCAGCGAGCACCGGCATGCCGGCCCCGCAAGCCATGCCAATCGCCGCGACTACCCAGATGGACGCTGCGGTCGTTAAGCCGGAGACGACGTTTTGTCGCACAAAGATGACGCCGGCGCCCAGAAAGCCGATACCCGAAACGATCTGCGCGGCTATGCGTGATGGGTCCAGAATGACATCGGACGTTGTAATGGCGCTGAAGCCGTAGCCGGATACCAAGGTGAACACCGCTGCGCCAAGGCCTACCAGCGTGTGCGTGCGCAGACCCGCGCTCTTGACCTGGCGGTGGCGTTCTATCCCCACCAGCGCCGAAAAGACGTACGCCATCCCCACTAGCGCGAGCTCTGTCAGCGTTGAATTATTGATCCAATCGATGTGCAGCAATCATCTGCCTTCCCGGCGCTGGCAAGGGGCCGGCCGCCTGTTCATGAAAACTTCACCAAAATCTGTTGTCTATGTAGGGAACGTTCCCTACACTTTTCACAATAGTCCAATTTCCCAACGAAGAGAATGATCATGGTTGCGCTTCAATCGAATCCATCAAGACCGGCGCTCAAGCCGCCGCAGGGCCGCAATGGTCCGCCGCGGCGCCGTAAGGGTCCCCACCTCTGGGCTGTTCTGTTCCTCATCCCCAGTCTCGGCGCCATAGCCCTATTCGACTATTGGCCGCTGCTGCGGACACTGTTCCTGTCCATGCAAACGACGAACCTCTTCGGGCAGCCCAAGGGCTTTGTCGGCGGCGATAATTACGCCGACATGCTCAGTGATCCTGACTTTTGGCGGACTCTGGGGACGACGGTGGCCTTCATGGCCGGGTCCGTCACCGGCAAACTTCTCCTCGGTCTGGCCATTGCCGTCCCGTTGTCATCCAGGCTCCGCGGTACAGCTATCTTCAGGGCCACGGTGCTCGTGCCGATGGCCGTCTCGGTCGCCGTCGCGGGCTTGGCGTTCCGGGCTCTCATGACCCCATCCAGTGGCCTGTTCGACGTGATCGCCAATACCTTCGGCGGCGAAAACGTGGGTTGGCTGACGTCGACCAGCATCTCGCTTATCTCCGTGATCATGGTCGATGTGTGGACTGCCCTCGGTTTCACTGTTCTTTTGCTTCTGGCTGCGCTCGACTCCATTGAGACGCAAATCTACGAAGCGGCAGCTATTGACGGAGCACGATTCTGGCGCCAGCTGACGTCAGTGACACTTCCGCTCATCACACCGACGCTGTTCTTCATCGTTGTGACGCAATCTATCCAGTCCCTGAGGGAATTCACTGTGATCAGCGTCCTGACCGGCGGCGGGCCGGCCGATTCCACCAAGACACTCGTGCTGGACATATACGACGCCGCGTTCGGCGGCACGGCCGACTACGGTGCAGCTTCGGCCCGATCGATCGTCCTTCTCATACTCATACTGGCACTCACCGCGATCCAATTCGGCGTGCTCGAGCGAAGGGTCAACTACAAATGAAATCAGCAACCCGGATAGCGCTCCTTACATATCTGGCAACCGTCGCACTGGTAATCGTTCTCCCCATCGCGTACGTGGCATTCGGTGCAGTCAGGCCCTCCCCCGCGGTGGCCGGGACACTCCTGGACATCATCCCCACCGGCTTTACGTGGGACCACGTTGTGTCAGCGTTCAACCGGGCACCGCTGTTCCAACAGATCCTCAATTCCACGTTAGTGCTCATCGCTCAGACAGGACTACAGGTACTCACGAGCTTGCTCGCGGCCTACGCGATTGTCTTTGGGCGTTTCAAGCGGCCAACCCTCATTCTGGGCCTTTACCTGGTCACGATGATGATCCCCAACGAGGCCACCGTCGTCGCCAACTACCTCACGATCAGAAGCCTCGGCCTCTTCGATACCCTGCTGGCCGTCTTCCTTCCCTTCATCGCGTCCGCATATTCAATCTTCCTGCTGCGCCAGTCATTCCTCAGCTTCCCGACCGAAATTGTGGAAGCCAGCCGACTCGACGGCGTGGGACCCATCAGATTCCTCACCCGCTTTCTCATTCCATTGACCAAACCCACCGTAATGGCCGTCAGTTTGGTCTCCGCCATCGCCGCCTGGAACGGATACCTCTGGCCGCTTCTGGTCACCGAATCCCCCGAAGCGCGCACCGTCCAAGTAGGCGTCAAAGCGCTCTTCGACGAAGCGGACACAGATATAGGGGCAGGCCTCGCCGGCCTGATCATCGTCAGTATTCCCACAATCATCCTGGTGCTCGTGGGTCAAAAATTCCTCGCACGGGGAATCACCGAAGGAGCAGTGAAATGAAACACCTTACGTCCCTCCGCCTTGGCGCCGTGGGCGCCGCGGCCGCCCTGGTTGTAGGCCTTACCGGCTGCGCGAGCGAAACGACACAAACGACAGTCAAGTCCGAAGGCCCGGTCCAACTGGATTTCTGGTACTCAGTCGGAGGCTCATCTGCGGACGCACTTCTGAAACAAGTCAACGCCTTCAACACCAGCAACAAACACCAGATCACCATCAACGCGATCTACCAAGGTGACTACGCCGCAACAGCAGCCAAACTCACCAACGCAGTACAGAGCGGCGAGACACCTCCCCTGTTCCAAGGCGGAGACACCTTCACCGCATACCTACACGACTCAGGACTCGCCACAATCCCTGGCTCCATCAGCCCCTTTGACGGCGACAAATTCAACCGCGACTCCGTGGCCACAGCCGCGGCCAACTACTACACCATCAACTCCGAACTCTGGGCCGTTCCGATGATGGTCTCCCAACCGGCCGTGTTCTTCGACCCCGCAGTACTTGCCCAAGCAGGGATCAACCCGGCCGAACGGCCCAAAAACATCCAGGAGCTCTTCGACTGGGCCGACACCATCCACGAGACCACAGGCACCCCAGGCTTAGTGTTCCAACACAATGAATGGTGGAACGAACAGTTCAGCGCATCCAACGGCTTCACCTACTGCACGCCGGACAATGGGCTTGGGACCGAGCCGGCAAACGCGTTCGACTACGTCAACAATGAACTCGTGGCCACATGGACGCACTACCAAAAATCACTGAAGAAGGGTGCAATCCTGAACGTCGGCAGCGACGGAACGGCCGCACAGCGAGCGTTCAGCAGCCAGCAGGCCGCGATGCTGCTGGCATCATCAGCAAGCCTCGGCACAACTGCAGCAGCAGCCAAGTTCACGATTGACGCCTTGCCCTTGCCCGTTGCCTCCGACAAGGGCGGAGCAGTGCCCGGTGGCAGTGCCCTGTGGATCCTCGGCGAAGGACGCCAGCCCTCCGAACAGGCAGCAGCCCTCGAGTTCGCCGAATTCATGGGATCGGCCGACGTACAAAAGGAGATCTTCAAGGACAGCGGCTACCTTCCCTCCTCAAAAGCCGCGTTGAATGAACTGAAAGGCTCTGAAACCGACCCGGCGAAGAAAGCTCTCCTGGAACAACTGGCAAGCACCAAAGATGCCAACGCAGCGGCTGGCTGCCACAACGGCGCATTTGGTCAGAGCCGCGCCGACGTACGCAGCGCCATCCAGTCCATTGCCGACGGAGCCGACGTACGAGCAACCCTGACTACGGCCCAGGACAAAGGAACCGCTGCCCTGAAGGCCTACAACGAACGCGTAAAGCGCTAAGAGCGACTTTGCGCCCCTCAAGCAGACGGCGGGCACAACCAACACAGTCTGGAGTCGCGCAGGAGTTCCGCGGCTCCAGACTGTGATCGCTGCCCGCATCTGCGCCCGGGCTATCTTG
This sequence comes from Arthrobacter sp. R3-55, assembly GCF_054161505.1. NCBI lineage: Bacteria > Bacillati > Actinomycetota > Actinomycetes > Micrococcales > Micrococcaceae > Arthrobacter > Arthrobacter sp. R3-55. Next base: position 4,321,756 of record NZ_CP096423.1, read on the forward strand.
CAACGTCGACACGCTCCTTGTGCACGTCCGACGCCAGGCCACTGACCCGAGAATCGCAGAAAAACATGTCCATCTTTGCAGAGAACCTTCGCCCGGAGGCCTCGCCCACAGCTTGCCAATGCCGTTCGGCAAAGGCTGCCGAACACCACTCGAAAGCTAGTATCTCTACAGCCGACATCCGAGCCCTGACACTCAGACGGGACGACTTCGAAACGTCACATCCGAACCGTCCTTCGACCCCGTCCTCGTACTACGAGCAAGCGGCACCGTCCTCGCTACGGTACGGGATCTATTCAACGACCCAGACAATCGGGAGCACCAACTAATGTCGCACCCGGATCCGTTCTCCATAGAAACACAGCCCCTGAATCGGAGACTTTAAACCATCAGCGACGGGTCTGCCCCGGTCAACCCGACGTCCTGCACCGCATCTTGGTGGAGAACCGCGGCGACGTTATGAGTCTGGGCATGTTCACCGACTACGTTTCCGCGTACACGCGCGTAGGCGGCAGGGACCTGAGGGGCACAGTGCTGCAACTCCTCAAAAGAGCCTTGACCGAGGGCCTCATGGCAATCGGTTCTCTGGACGACATCCGTCACGAGCCCTGGCCTGCGCCTCCCACGGAAGCCCTTGAACGAGTCCCAGCGCAATGGCCAGAACCAGCATCCCTGGAGTGCTCGACACTGGAAGCGATCGCCTGGCTGTCCAACACCGCCCAAGGCGACCAAGCCGGGGGAAAGTGGGCCGGAAACGGGGACATCAACGAGAAGCAGCAATTGGCATCCCAAACACACACGGGTAGCCAGGATCCTCCCGGCGACGCTCGCCATGCCCGCAACACAAGAAAGCGCCGAAGTGAATGAAATAGCAGTCCGTACGCCGACTAACAGCATCCGCTGGGGCATCCTTGGCGCCGGCAGAATCGCTACCGCACAAACGCAGGACTTGATCGACTACGGGTTTACGGTCCAAGCCGTTGGATGCCGCTCCCTGGACTCAAGCAGAGCGTTTAGCGCCAGGTTTGGCATCCCGGATGCCCATGAAAGCTACGAGGGGTTGGTCGCCAACTCAGAAGTCGACGTCATCTACGTTGCGACCCCGCACACGTTCCATCACACCCATGCGCTACTGGCACTAAACGCCGGTAAACATGTGCTCGTCGAGAAACCCTTCACCATCAACGTCCACGAGGCGCAGGAAATCGTGGCCCTGGCAGAGATAAATGGTCTGGTGGTTTTGGAAGCCATGTGGACTCGTTTCCTCCCCCACATGGTCCGCATCCGCGAAATCATCAAAGAAGGACTACTCGGGGAGATCCGCAAGATCACAGCGAGCCACAACCGGAACCTTCCGAAAGACCCCGCCCACCGTCTCAACAACCCCGCCTTGGGCGGCGGGGCACTCCTGGACCTCGGCGTCTACCCGATCTCCTTCGCCTTCGACATCTTCGGCGCACCACAACAAATACAGGCAAGCGCCGCAAAGACCACCACGGGCGTTGACCGACAGACCGCGGTCATCTTTACCTACCCGCACGGTGAACAGGCGCTGCTCGACTGCGCACTTGATGCCGCCGGAGCCAACCGGGCAACCATCATCGGAACCGAGGGCTGGATTAGCATCGAATCCGTCTGGAACCAGAGCGCAACCTTCGGACGGTACGACAACCAGGGCCACCTGGTCGAGGTCTTCACCCACCCGGCAAAGGGCAGAGGCATGCAATTCCAAGCAATGGAGATGGAGTCCTTGATCAAAAAGCTTCCTACCGCAGGAACCATACTCCCCCCACAGGACAGCATCGCAATCATCGCTGCTATGGACATCATCCGGCAGCAGATCTGCCTCAACTACGACGCCGATCATCCAGCCTGAGTGGTCTCCCTTCTGCCCCCTTGCAATGTAGAGCTAAGCTAGCTTCCATCGAGCATTCATGACGCGCCCTGTTGGCTAAAGCGAAAGAACCCGCCTTTCGAACCCATCGGATCACGCAGGCACTGGGAGCCGGAACGATTCTCTCCGCTGTGCAGGCGTTTCAGGAAACTGAAAAGACAATGAATTCACCATTTGGCTCTCCGCGCTGAGAACTTCAATGGCATGGCGGCGGCTAGCCGCTGCAACCGCACCGGGCGGTTCAACGACGTCGCACCGCAAGTACCCCCGCTGGCCAGGATAGGCCACTCGGCAACAACGTCCGCCCCAGATGGTGCCGAGGAACACTGGCTAACGCCCCTCAGCGCGTCAAATGTGGCTGGCCGTACCAGGACTGGGTCAACCGAACCTGCAGCGGCCGGCTAGAAAGAGGACGCTGCTACCGCGCATACAGGGCTGGCAACCTCGCTCTGAGGCTGCTTGACGTGAATTTCCGTACTGTTCACTGGTGAACGGCACGCCGGCGGGGTCTCCCGCCTAGTTGCTCCCGATACGGAGGGTAGAGCGTACGCCGGCGCTTGATTCTCTGACGACGAGAGTTGGCGGGATTATGTGTGACACGACGGGCTCACCGTTGAGACGGGAAAGAAGCAGTTCAAAAGCCTTTTCGCCCATCTCACGCATGGAGGAATGCACGGATGTAAGGGGAACGGGGAGTTCGGCGGCCAGGACGGTGTCGTTGTAGCCCACCACGGCAATGTCCTCACCGCCGCGGAGTCCCAGACCGCGCAAGGTGCCGAACGTTCCAATGGCCGCGAAGTCGTTTACTGCAAACAGTGCTGTGGGCCAGGGTTTGCTGGCGAAGATCCGCGTCGATGCTTCTCGTCCGCCGATGACGTCGAAGCTGGAGTGAACTATCCGGGAGTCCGGTATGTTGATTCCCGCCTTCGCGTATGCGTCCACGAACCCTGCGGTCCTGTCGACACCTGTGCTTGCGTAGGCCTCGCCCGCTATTATCCCCACATCGGTATGTCCGAGAGAGAGCAGATGTTCAGCTGCGAGCCGGCCTCCCGCGTAATCATCGCCCACTACGGCAGGATGCTTGCCGGAGCGTCGGCTTACCAGCACGAACGGGATGCCGCGTTGCTGCAGGGAATCCGCAAATGTCGAGTCCAGCGTGCAGTCTCCGAGAATCAGCCCATCGACCCGCCGCGCCAGAAGCATTTCCGCCCCGGCTACCCGCTCGGGTTGCCTGTCCTCGCTATTGGCAACGAAGGTCTGGTATCCATGACCGCGGGCAGCCTCATGGATCCCTTCATAGATTGTGGCAAGCACGATGTCAGTCAGCCTTGGAACAAGCACTCCCACCAAGGAGCTGCGACTGGTGCGTAAACCGGCGGCAATTGGATTCGGTGAATAGCCCAGCGAATCGGCGATGGCCTTGATCCGCTCAGTCGTGGCCTTCGAAGCTGTCCGAACGCCGGGCCGGAGCGACGGGGCCAACACACGCGACACCGTCGAAACATGAACACCTGCCATCTCGGCAACTGTCCGCAGCGTAGGGCGACCAGCCTCATCTGCGAACGGCAGTGGATCGGTGCTCATCAGGCCCTGCTTTCTGGTGTCGCGAAATACTTTGCACAAACGATTGCGTGATCCACACCATATCACTTATGGTTGACTCAGATACGACGCGCAAACGATTGGGCAAGTAATGAGAAAAGTGGTTATCATCACGACTGGCGGAACGATTGCCAGCACGACCGATGGTCGCGGGGTGAAATCTGCCGCGATCCCAGGGTCAGCTTTGGTGGCGGGCATTGCGACGCCGGAGGGTGTCGACGTCAACGTCGTTCAGGTTCTCTCGACTAATAGCTATTCGATGACCTTGGCTGATATGGATGCCGTCCACGACGCTGTCAGAGAAGCCCTGAGTCAGCTGGACACCTGTGGGGTCGTCGTCACCCATGGAACCGACACCTTGGAAGAGACCGCGATGCTGGTCGACATTTTCCACGACGACCCCCGTCCTGTGGTTTTCACTGGTGCCCAGCGAAGCGCTGATGATCCCAACACCGATGGTCCCGAAAATTTGGCGGATGCCATTGCTGTGGCGGCCTCATCAAATGCCCGTGGATGCGGTGTCCTCATCTGTTTTGGAGGCGTACTGCATGCGGCAAGGGGGACGCGCAAAATCCACAACAGTGCACTGTCAGCCTTCTTCGATGTAGACCATGGGCCGTTCGGGATCGTGATTGACCGCTGTGTGCGTGTGCATTCAAAGGTCAGTCCTCCGTCCGACGGGCCGCGGCATCCGGTTTCGATCGGAGACATACGCATCGACACCATCGCGATATACCCCGGCGTGGATCGAGTCGCGCTAGATGCGAATATCCAGGCCGGCGCGCGGGGCATCGTCCTGCAGGCGACGGGGTACGGCAACGCGAATCCCGACATTGTGGGTGCCGTTGCCGAACACGTTCGGAACGGGATTCCTGTCGTCGTCTCGTCCCGGGTTGCCGGAGGTCCGATCCGGGGAGTCTATGGAGGGGGTGGCGGGGGTGCTGACTTGATGTCCGCCGGAGCCATCCCCGCCGGCCACCTCAGGCCAAGCCAGGCGCGCATTCTTCTGGCCGCACTTGTGGCCTCCGGTGCTGACGTCGAGCAGATCCGGAACGCGATGGGCGCCGAACGCACTCGGTATGTCGACACCCCTGACGAGGTGCGCAATTCCTTCATCAGTTCAACAGCAGCTTATTCACACCCGAAATAACCCTCACATCAAAAGGAACTAACCAAATGCGCACAGGAACCTCACCCGCGGCCAGCGAAATCAAAGTTGCCGCAGTGCAGTCCGATCCCCAGGTCGGCATCGAAAACAAGAAATCAAATGTCGAGACCACGTTGCTTCTCATCGCCGAGGCTGCCCATGAGGGCGCAAGGCTCATCGTCTTGCCGGAACTAGCCAGCACCGGGTACTCCTTCGATACCAGGGAGGAAGCATATCTTCACGCAGAATCTGTCCCGGACGGCCCCACCTCGCAAGCATGGATTGAAGCCGCCCGCCAACACGACGCCTACGTGGTCGCAGGCATCCTGGAACAAGAAGGCGTAACACTTTACGACACGGCCGTCCTCATTGGCCCCGAGGGCTTCATCGGAAAATACCGCAAGACTCACCTGTGGAACCGGGAAAAGCTGCTCTTCACACCTGGCACTGAGTACCCGGTCTTCGAAACAAAAATCGGCCGCATCGGCCTGCTGATCTGCTGGGACATCTGGTTCCCGGAAGTAGCACGAATCCTCGCTGCCCAAGGCGCGGACATCATCTGCTCCACCAACAACTGGGTCTGGACGCCGCCTCCCCTCTTTGACGACGCCGGCAACTGCATGGCCTCCTACCTCACCATGTCCGCGTCGCACGTCAACACCATCCCCATCGTCGCAGCCGACCGGGTCGGCGAAGAACGCGGAGGCAAGTTCCTCGGCTGTTCCCTGATCACCGGAACGAACGGCTGGCCTATAGGAGGAATCGCAGATGCCGAAGCCAAAACCATTATTTACGCGGACCTCGACCTCACCGCATCCCGGGCAGCCATGATCTGGAACGACCTCAACGATTTGGCCCGTGACCGCCGAACAGACCTCTATGACCCCCTTCTGGGGTTCAACGGTACCCCCCTCGTCCGCTAGTCCGGCCACCACCCAGACCCTGACCTAAGGCCTCCCATGACCGACAACACGAGACAAAATCCGTCTCAAGAAATGCTCGCCGATGTACCGGTTCCCAACACCCAACTCGGCCCTCCCCCACAGACAACCTCGGCACCAACGCCCCGCACCGAACTCAGCCTCGCAGGACTTCTCATCGGCGCCACAGCTGTCGTCGCACTCTTCGGAGCCCTAACCGTAGGTATCAGCGCACTCTCTCCCCTGCTCGCTCAACAAGGCCCCACCTACACCGAGTGGGTCCAACCACTACCGAACGATCTCCTCACCCGGGCCCAATGGGCCCTTGGAGACATGACAGAACCCCAGTTCTACAAGTCCTGGCTGGCCTCCATCGGCCTGCTGGCCGGCGCAGCGCTGGCATGGTGGGCCGGATCCCGGAACAAGAAATGGGCCGGAATGCCCATATCCTATGGAACCGGACTGTGGCCATGGATTCTGGGATCGGCAACTCTGAGCTTGGTCCTCTCGAACCTCGCCTTTGGCGGAGGACTCGGCGAAGGATGGCAACCCACCTTTGTGCCGTTCGTCTGCGTTGCAACCGCTACCGTTCTGGTCTACGGCAAAGGTTGGCCGGTTTTCCTGACCGGCGCCATCCTGGGAGCAGCCACCACCACCCCAGTCGCGATGGTTCTCATCAACTTCGTCACTGGCCCTCTCGCTCTCCCGCCGGTTGTTGCCAACACCCTGGCAATGTCCATTGGAGCTGCGGCCACATTCATCATCGCCCGTTACCTGCCTTGGATGCGGTTGCCAGAACCCGCTCCACAGCAGGACACAGATGCCTCAACCGAATCCCCCACCCCAGTACGCACCATTCCTGGAGCGCCAACTCTAATCAAGGACGCCGTTTGGACGGTCCGAAGGGTAATCGCAGACTTCACCGAAACCCAGTTCTACGCCAACGAACTAGCCAGCATCGGCGTGATCCTCGGAGTCGTCGCAGCCTTCCTGATGAACCCGCTGTTCCCGGCATACGGAACGAATCTCCTACCCCAGATTCTCTTTGTCCAAGCTCTCACATCAGCCATCGGCGTCATCGTCTGGAGAAAGCTCTACCGGGCCGGCGGATGGGCCCCCACCTACATCTCCGTCGTCTCCGTTGGACCAGCCAGCGTACTCGCCTACAACGGCAGCGCACTTTCCATCATCGGCGGCGCCGTCGCGGGCGCCCTGCTTTGCCCGCTGATAGCCCGCGCCGTTTCAGCCCGGCTCCCGAAAGACTTCCACCCCTTCATCGGTAACACCATTTCTATGGCCATCTCCGTGGCGATAATCGTCCCCGGGCTGGGTTTGTTCGTGGGGTAATCGCCTAGACGCTCCTCGGGGGCTGCCGGCTGGAGCTCTGCCAAAGCGTGCGAAGGAAGGATCGGCCCTAGGGTCGGTCCTTCCTTTGGCTTCTGCCACAAGAGGCAGATGATGGACGTCAACAGCTTGCATCCATTGACCAGCGACCAAGCCCGCGCGGCCAGTCCCACTTCCTTGGAACCGGAACGGCGTTGACGGGACAGCCTTATGCGCTGACACTGGGCCATGGCTAAAGAAGACGAAGCACAGACTGTAGCAGCAGTTATCGACAGACTGGCGAAGAAATTTCCGGACACCCACGAACCCAGGTCGAGGATCGTCAGCGAGGAATACACCGCCCTTAACGACGGCCCGATCCGCGACTATGTGCCCATGCTTATCGGACGAGCAGCCAAGCTACGACTCCGCAGCTAGGGCCGACCAACAACACAGGAAGAGCTTCCGCATACACAAGAAAAGGAAACCCAGCCTCCGGCGAAGGGGCTCCTTCTCTCGCTGTGCAGGTTTCTATAGCCAAGCGCCGCTTATGGATTGGTCCGTGCGTACGGCCGTAGACTGACTGGGACGTCACAGGGGGGACATGACTTCACGCGGTAGGTGCCTGGTTATCGAGGATGACGAGGATATCGCCGGACTGATCGAGGTACTTCTTACCACCGCAGGCTTTGACGTCCGGGTAGAGGCAACGGGGACGGAAGGTCTCCTGGCGGCCGCCAGCGTGGAATTGAAGCTGATCACTCTGGATCTAGGGCTCCCTGACATGGATGGCCGCGAAGTAGCTGGCTTACTACGCGACGTGACTAAGGCCCCGATTTTGATGATCACCGCGTTCGCGGCAACCGGAGACGAGCTGGACGGCTTTTCTGCTGGCGCATCTGCCTATCTTCCGAAACCGTTTCGGCCTGCCAACTCCGCGATCTGGTAGATCAATTCTGCCCGCAAGAATCCCGGCTTGCAGGGCCAGCAACATCCTGAACCCCCGATCCCCTTCTGGTGCACCAGATGGTCCAAGATGTCCCACTTCCGTGAAATTGGAATGCTGTTGACTTCCTCTGGAAGTTGCTCTGACCGCTGTTGAGTTGCTGGGATCGGTGTACCAACCTGCTGTAGGAGTGTTCACTAACAATCGCCTTCCGGCTGGCGTGGGGGTCAGTTGCCAGGCTGGGTTACGGTCTGTGCGCTGATGCTCCACGCGGACCAGTCCAGCGGGTGAACGGAGGGATACCTGTGGGCCGGCCCTGCGCGGAGGTGATTTTCAACGCGCTGATTTCTGCGAGTTCTTTGGCGGTTTCCACGCCCACCGCGATGACGTCGGCGCCGATCTCACGGGCCAGCCTCAGATCACAAGGTTAAAACATATTTAATACTGTCAAACCCGTACGGTACCCCAGCCGCTATCACGGGCGGGCCGGGCTGCCCGTGAAACGAGGGTCTACCCCCACCCCGTTGCTGGTAGCTGCGGTCGAAGCAATGAACATGGTGATTGTCACCCATATTGGCCGGTTATCGGCCCAAAGGGTGGCTGTCATGCTGATTCCCACTCACCGGTCGGGCCGCACCCATTAGGCAAGGCGGGTATCACCCTGTACTGCGTGGGGGTAGCGCACTCATGACTTCTCGAGATCCGCCGCCAAGGGGCTTCGTGACTGCTCCATGCTTTACCGGCTGCATGGTCTTTACGGCAGTCACAAGGAAAGGGATGATCATTGCATGCCAGTCGCAAGCGTTGTGCGCGCACTCAAGGTTACGTCGTGGGCACTTGTTGCCCTCGGCTTCCTGCTGCTGGCGACCGGCATCCTGAGCGGCATGTGGGCATGGGCCTACATCGCGGTGGTGATGGCCATGTCGATCACTGAGTGGGTACTTAGAGACCGAGAGGAAATTCGGCACAAGCGGGCACACCAACCGCACGCCGAATAGACAGCCAGTAGCGGGAGCCCACCATCTCTGGCAGGGCGCGCCCATCAGATTTGTGGTGGACGACGCTAGAACAGCTAACCAGTCAGATCCACCCAGACCGTTGGGAGCCCGGGAAACCAGCTGTTCAGGATCATGGCTGTGGGCCTAGCGCCCCTGTAAACGGCCTAGTGTGACGAAATTCTGACGACGCTTCGTTGGGCCCCGGTTCGGGTAGGCCTGGGCTTACGGCGCGTTGTTTTCCGGGGCTCACACGCTCCGGCACTATGTAGCCAACCTCGGCGGCAGACGAGGCGTGCACCTCAAGGCGTTGGATCCCAAAGGGCCCTTGAGAGAGACGCAGGTGCGCTCTCTTCGATTCCCAGTGAGAGACGCAGGTGAATTTGCGTCCTACGTTGATATCTCGCAACCTGCCTGCCCGGCTTCCGTTTGCACGAGAGACGCAGGTGCGCCTCGGCGGGGTCAGGTCGTGGTTGAAGTGAAGCACGAGGACATGGATGTCCTCTGCGAGGCCGTCACAGGACTCCCGCCCCAGCCGCAGCCGACCGTCGCCGGATTGCCCGGATATTGACTGGAATGCGCATCTGGCCAATGCTTCATCCATGGGTATGACCCAGCGTGACCCTGACTAGTTGGAACGCATGCGCGCGGCGTCCATGCAGCGTCCGCGAACCCGGTTCCGCAGAATTGCGTGGGCGGACCTTCAGAAGCTGATCCGCGAGCGGGACATGCTCTGGCATGATGCTTCAACCGAAGCACGAGGACGGATCCAAGCCCTACGAAACGCTGATGGCCACAGCAGTCCTCGTGACGCCGGGGCCATGCCACAACCTTAGTACCGAACAGAGGGCGTGAAGGCCACGGAAAAGAGAAGGCACCACCTGGTAGCGGCTCTACTCATCCTCGCTATCCTCACAGGCTGTTCCCGCCCTTCGGCTCCAACTGCGTCACCTCCCCCGGCTACGACCGCCCCGCCAAGCGCGACGACGCGCATTTCGCCCCCGACCCAGTCGACCGCGGGTTTCACCCTCCCGGACTACGTGGGTAAGACTCTGGACGTCCCTCTCGCGGAGTTGCTCAAGAACGGCACCCTTTACGATGCCGAGGACGCGGTGAACGGCAAGGCGGTCCTGTCCCCGAAGAACTGGACTGTCCTGTCCAGTTCCCCGTTGCCCGGGACTGTAGTCAAGACCGGCGGAAAGGTTGTTTTCCAGGTCCACAAGCCTGAGGAAACCAAGGCAGCCGAACCGGCGACCGGGCCGTCAACGTCCACTGGTTTGGACGAATTATACGCTCAAGCTGCGTGTGACATTCACGGCAAACAGGAGTTCCGTTATGGTTGGGACCCGCACTGGGCGCTGGACAGGCAGGCTGCGCAGATCGTGAACGACCGGTGGTTCTTCAAGGTGGGGGCTGACGTGACCAACCAGTCCAACGCCAAAGCCGACGTAACCATCGAGTGCACGGTCGGCGGAACGAAGGACCAGCCAATTGTTGAGTCGTTCCTGGCCTACTGATGCCCGGTTGTCCGCTCCGGCCTGGCCGAGTCACTGGTGAATTTGCGCCCTGCTTTGATGCCCAGCAATCCGCATCTCCGGAGTGCATTGCACGAGGGATGCCGGTGACAGCAGGCAACAACGCACCGGGCGACAGGTGCCTCGTGGCAAGGAGCCATGATCCAGCGTCGCCGGGGGAATAGAGCCCCCAGGATGCGGAGCGGCCATATCAGAGAGCGTGAGGCGGTCCGCCCTCAGGGGCAGACCGCCAGTCAGACTCCGAGAGGGCGCTAGCCACCAGACCCGGCCCTACGAATAGACCTTCCAAAGGCCCCGCCATTTGCCCTAACTCTCTGCACGCCGAATCGAGCAATTCACCGCCGGAAACCCCTGTCTTGCGGGCCGCACAGCACCGCTGTAGGATTCCCCGACGGAGTTACATAGGACACATCGTGGTGGGGGGAAACGACGACATGGTCAGACCGAGAGCCGAGTTTCGCCGCAGTTGCCTTCGCTGCCTCGCCACGAATAAGCGCCATGTTCCGCCCAACCCCCACTACGCCAAGGGGCTCTGCGAAAAGCACTACCGGCAAGAACACCGGAAGAAGCCGAAGTGCAAGGCCACCGGCTGTACAACCCGGTTGGTACCCGGATATTCCCGAGAAGGCTATTGCCGGATGGACGAGCCCCTGTTACTTGTGGAACCCATCCGCACGCCTCAAGCCATGCGCCGAACCTTGAACAAATTCCGGGGACAGATCGCGCCGACACGCGACGGCCTCGATGGCCTGTTTGGCTGTTGGCCATGGAGCGGAAGAATCAACAAGGTAGTTTTCAGCCCGACAGGTGAAATACGGCCAGGATACGGCGTCATCAGCATCGACAACCACGAATGGCTTGCCCATCGCTACGCTTACGGCCTCTTCATGGGCGGCCACGGAAACCGCCTGACGCTCGACCACGTATGCCGCAACACCCTATGCGTTCGCCCGGACCACATGATGCCCATGACTTCACGCCGCAACAGCGAATTGGAGCACCGCCGCGCTGCCGAACAACCAGAGGCAGTTATTCAGGATCTCGTCAGCATCAAGCAAATGAGCGGTGCGACAATACTGTGGGCGATGCGACGAGGATTGCCCATCGGCAGGGCAACTCCCGGTGGGGGGCCCTTTGCTTATGGGCTCGACGGTCAGCCATTCGAGCATGTAGCTGGACCGGCAAGCTATCCATCGGTTCAACAAATGATCCGACGAAGGTAGCTCTGTCCAAACACTCGTGTCTCAGGTCTCAGCTTCTTGGGCCGCGCCCAACCTCACGCCTCGTGTAAGTGGAGCCCGTCACCTACCGGCTGAATGGTTCATCGCCCTACTGCCACCTCGGTATGGGCTAACCGTTGGACGGCGTTCAGCGGGCGTAAACAATTCCGTGATGTCACAGTCCAGGGTCGCTGCAATATCCCACAGACGCTCATACGCAACGCTCTTACGGCCCCATTCGATCCCGATGATCATATTCCGACTCAGGCCCGATTCTAAGGCCAGGGCCTCCTGCGATAAGCCCTGCTCGAGGCGAATCTCCCGGATACGGCTTCCAACAGCTGCCCGTCGTTCAGCCCATCGGAGCGTTTGCTCTTTGGAGGACTGCTGCGGACTAATGGGCATGAATCAATGCCAACTAATATTGTCATAGTTGTCTGCTCTCTTAGAGATACATGGAAAATTTAGGGAGCCAGCTATGACGCCATTCGTTGAGAGTGAAGTACCGGGGCAAGCAGCCCTCTTCGAGGTCTCTAGAGGTCCAAGCCCAGGGCACCTCGTCACCAACGGGCACTTGAGCGAGGAGTTCGCTGCCGATGACAAGGAATCGGTGCCTGCCCACCTTCGGGCGCTTTACCTTCAGCCTCGTGGGCAGGCTCGCGCAACCCAGGCAAGAAGCACCGCTGCCACAGGACGTCAAGCACTTGCGGTCACACACCGGGTTGCTACTCCGACGGGATGGAAGCCCCTTGCCGAACTTGTCCCAAACGACTTGGTATTTGACATCACCGGCGCAATGACACCAGTCTCCGAAACCTCCCCGACGTATCGTCGGCAGCCTTGCTTCGAGATAACCTTTGACGACGGTCAGCGGATCCGGGCCGCGGCGTCACAGAGTTGGACCGTTCAGACCCGTAATGGACACGACAACGCCTTTGTCGAGTTCACGGCTACAACGGAGGAACTCGCCATCATGAAAGGTAGCCGACGGTCAGCAATAAGTATCCCTCTGACTAAACGTGAATCGCCGAATCTCGATCTTCCCATCGATCCCTACCTTTTCGGCTACTGGCTCGGTGATGGGTACGCAGCAAATGGGGCCTTCGCAGTCGGTAACGCGGACGTGGAAGAGGTGACCGCGATTCTAACGAGAGTTTTGCTGCCGTACGAGATAATCACCTGTAGGTACTACGACTACAACCTGTGTCACCATCTCAACATCCGGAACATCAAGAAACCCTCCAGAGTGTCGCCGCAGCAGTCGTTGTTCCAGCGGCTCCGAACTTTGGGTTTGCTGAGAAACAAGCACGTACCGGATCTGTTCTTGCTTGCCGGGACGGAGCAACGCCGCTCACTCATGCAGGGCATGATCGATTCGGACGGCAATGTCACCGCGAAGGGCCAGGTTCAGTTCACCAACACCAACCGGCGCATCATTGACGGATTTCTCGAAGTCTCTCGTTCGTTGGGCTACAAACCGACGGCGCGCGTGCACTCGACTTCAGGGTGGATCGTTACTTTCCAAGCCACAGACAACGAACCCGTCGCGCGGATCCAGCGCAAGGCCTCCCGCGCCATCTTGGGCGGTCGAATTGCATCACGGCGGTACATTCAGTCCATCCAGCCCGCCGAGTCAGTTCCGATGAAGTCAGTTGGTTTTGTCACGCCAGGCCTCATGTTCCAGATAGAGGGCGGCATCGTCACGCACTCAACATGGTGAGTGTTACCCACACCGTCAACAGTCGATGACCCGGCAAGTGACGGATAGGCGAGGAAGGCATTCCGTCAGCCAAATGGATGATCAAGCTGAGTGGAGCCCGCCTCCGCTACCTGACCGGGGGCAACTACAAGGTCGGTAAGGACTAGGCTCCCCGCGTCAGAGTAGAAACTGTTTTAAAGCTTGCGCTTCTCGCCTCCGTCCACGGCACGATGGTGGAACATGGCACGAGAAGATAATTATTAGGTCCGACGGCGCTGGGACCCAGGGTTTCTACCAAGGAAATACCAAGGGTGCTGTTCCGATTCTTCCCGATTGGATCCGATCCAAGCCGGATTCGGCGTGTAGACGAAGCAAAGAAAAACCCCGCCGATCCCCAGGATTACTGGGAACTGCGGGGTTTTCGCTGGTGGCTCCGACCGGCGTCGATCCGGTGACCTTTCGATTTTCAGTCGAACGCTCTACCAACTGAGCTACAGAGCCTAGGTGACATGTCACCTTGAGAACCGAATTTCTTCGGCGCTCAGAGCGACCCTGACGGGACTTGAACCCGCGACCTCCGCCGTGACAGGGCGGCGCGCTAACCAACTGCGCTACAGGGCCTTGCGTTTGCAGTATCTCTACCGCGTTTTTTTCAAGGCTTCTAGCTTACCAGACTTTTTTCATCCGGTTTACCACTTCCTTGCGTACCCCCAACGGGATTCGAACCCGTGCCGCCGCCGTGAAAGGGCGGTGTCCTAGGCCGCTAGACGATGGGGGCCTGAACTCAATTCGGATTTCACAAAACAAAAGCGACGCTTACGCGTTCTTTCCGTGTCTCGCTCGTCCGAACTGGACTCTAAAACTTTAGAGCATAGATGGCGATATTCCCAAATCGAGGATTTGCCGGGCATCTGGACACCCCATCCGATGACCATCGAGGGGTTGGATCTCGCCCCAAAGGGACACCCAAAGTGCCGAGAGCCCGCCCCTCGCGAACACGCAGGAAGAGCCCAGGGAGGACGCCTGCCGAACATTGGCAGGATCTTGTCCTGACGCGTCCGAAAACCGCCAGCCGCCCCCGCTGCCTGCCGGATAGATTTGGCTCATGACAACCACCACCCCGGCCGAACCCGGCCAGCCTTCCCCGGACCTGCCCCAGCGCACCACCCCCGCGCCGGGAGCAGCCATCAGTAAGCTCGGCATCGCCGCCGTCATCATCACCGTCGTCCTGTGGGCGTCGGCGTTCGTGGGCATCCGCGCGGTCGGCCCCAGCTTCTCCCCCGGCTCCTTGACGCTGGGACGGTTAGCGGTGGCCGCCGTCGTGCTTGGAATCGTTGTCCTGCCGACGCTGAAGGTGTGGCCGAGGGGTCGGGAATGGTTGCCGATCGTTGCGTACGGGGTGATGTGGTTCGGCGGCTACAACGTGGCCTTGAACGCCGCGGAACACGTACTCGACGCCGGCACCAGCGCCATGCTGATCAACGTCTCCCCCATCCTGATCGCCATCCTTGCTGGAATCTTCCTCAAGGAGGGCTTCCCGCGGTGGCTCCTGATCGGCAGCGGTGTGGCGTTCTGCGGGGTTGCGATGATCGCTTTGGGTTCCGGCCAGCGCTCGACGGCGGACGTCGCCGGTGTGCTGTTGTGCCTGCTTGCCGCTGTGCTCGCCTCAGTGAGCGCGATCCTGCAGAAACCCGTGCTCCGGAAGTTCACGGCCGGGCAGGCAACGTGGTTCGGGATTATGGTGGGCGCCATCTGCTGCCTGCCCTGGACGGGACAGTTGATTTCCGAAATCCAAGCGGCACCGCTGCCGGCGACCCTCGGGCTGGTGTACCTGGGCATTTTCCCCACAGCCATTGCCTTCACCACCTGGGCCTACGCGCTCTCTCTGATCTCGGCGGGAAAGCTTGCGGCCACAACCTACCTGGTTCCGGGCACCACCATCCTGATTTCGTGGGCTGTCCTCCAGGAAGTCCCCACCATTTGGGGGCTGATCGGGGGCGTGGTGTGCCTGATCGGCGTTGGCCTGACCCGGCGCCGAACCCGTAAGCCGATGCGTTAGCGGGCCATTCCCACCAAAAGTTCGCGGTGTGTGGGCGGGTTGGCACCTGGGCGGCCGACGGCGATGGAAGCCGCCATGGAGGCGATGGTGCCGATCCGCTCCATGACGGTGGGCGCCAATCCGTCGCTGCCCCGCAGCAACAGCCCCATGATGAGGGCTGCCGTAAAGGAGTCACCGGCGCCAATGGTGTCCGCCACCGTGGCCGGGACGGCGGGGACGTTGAGCTGTATGTGCTTCGTTGCCATGAGTGATCCCTTGACCCCTTGGGTCACAACGACCAACCCGGCGCCGAGGGCCAAGAGGTGGTTTGCCGTGTCCTCAAGCGCCTTGCCCGGGTATAGCCAACGGGCATCGGTACCGCTGAGCTTCACGACGTCGGTCAGCGGCACTATTTCCTCAAAGAGGGCCAGTGCCTCGTGGTGACTTCCCAGGAGATCGGGGCGGATGTTGGGATCGTACGTGACCATGCACCCGCCTTGAGCCTGCTCCAGCAGGCTGCGCACAACGCTTGCTCCGGGCTCCAGGAAGGTGGCGATGGAGCCTGTGTGCAGGATCCTTGGCGCATAGGGCAGGGCAATCGGAGCCAGTTTCCAGTCAATATCGAACGTGTAGTCGGCTGAACCGTCGGCTGATATCCGCGCGGTGGCCGTGGCTGTCTTGCCTGCTGACATAGAACCGGGCAACAGCACCACACCGGCGCTGTGCAGATGTGCTGCGATGGCATCGCCGCGGGTGTCGCGTCCAATGGCCGTCAGCAGGCCGGTTTTGACGTCCAAACGGCCCAGACCGAAAGCGACGTTTGCCGGAGAACCGCCTGGATACTCCACTTGGCCTTCGGACGACTCCACAATGTCGATCAACGCCTCACCAACTACGACGACATCGAGGGGCTCAGGCGCGAGGGAAGATGTGCCGGTCATGCGGTTCCTGTGTCTGTCGAGAGAGGATTGACTTTTAGTATCTCTCATCACACACGGCGCCGATGCTGCCAGGGCGGACTAAAGTCAGATCATGCCCGCGAATCTTCCACCCGGCTTGCCCATTGTTCCGGACGGCGAGCGCCCCTCATCGCCTCTCCCGGCAAGGAATGCGGTGCACAGCCCGGCTGAACACGCCTCGGTGGGGCACACCCCGGCTTTCGACATGTCACCCGAGGAATTCGAAGAAGCTGTCAGTGACGCCCTCCAACTGATACCGCCCAAAGCGGCCAGTGCCATGGACAATGTAGCCATTTTTATTGAGGACGACTACACGCCCCAACCGGGCGAAGATCCGGACACCGTCCTGCTGGGCCTTTACGAAGGCGTCCCGCTGACCGAACGCGATTCCTGGTGGGAGGCTGGTTCCCTGCCGGACCGGATCACCATCTTCAGGCAGCCCATTCTGGACATCTGCAGCACCCGCGAAGAAGTCATTGATGAAGTGGCCATCACGGTGGTCCACGAGATCGCACACCACTTCGGGATCGACGACGATCGCTTGCACGAACTCGGCTGGGGATAGCCTTATAGACATGGGGCACGACCACAACCACTCCCACGGAGTCACAGCAACCGGCAAGCACCGGAAGCGGCTTATTGCCGTCCTCGCCATCACCTTAGGGGTGGTGGGCATCCAGGTGATCGGCGCCGTCGTGTCCGGATCTTTGGCGCTGTTGGCCGATGCCGGGCATATGCTCTCCGACGCGGCAGGTGTGTTCATTGCCCTGATGGCGGCATGGATCGCTACCCGGCCGGCAAGTGACCAGCGAACGTACGGCTACCAAAGGGCCGAGGTCCTGGCCGCGTTGGCCAACGCCCTGATCCTGATCGTCATTGCCGTGGTGATCATGATCGAGGCCATCCGCCGCTTCGGGGAATCCCCGGAGATCCAGACGGACGTCATGCTGTGGGCAGCCATTTTGGGTGCTGTAGCCAACTTGGTCTCACTCCTGATCCTGCAGGGAGCACAGAAGGAGAGCCTCAACGTCCGCGGCGCCTACCTTGAAGTCCTGGGCGACCTCCTGGGCTCCATCGCCGTCATCGTCGCGGCTGTGGTGATCATGACCACGGGAATCAGCGCCGCCGACCCCATCGCTTCGATGCTGATCGCAGTGATGATCATTCCCCGCGCCTGGCATCTGCTGCGCGATGTGGTGGACGTCCTGCTCGAGGCCACGCCCAAGGGTGTGGACGTGAACATGATCCGCGAGCACATCATTGCCGTGGACGGTGTGGTGGATGCCCACGACATCCACATCTGGACCATTACCTCCGGAGTCCCCGTCTTCTCGGCCCATGTGGTGGTGGAGGACGCGGTCCTCAATGCCAGCGGGGCAGACAACATCCTGGATCAGCTCGGATCCTGCCTCGGCCGGCACTTCGACACCGAGCACTGCACTTTCCAGTTGGAGCCTGTAAGCCACTCCGAGCACGAATCACACCAGCACGCTTAGCCGGCCGCGCCTCCCGCGTCCTCAATAGCCACGCTCCCCGCGGCGCCGTCCACGGTGACGCGCTGCCCGGTGCTGATGCGCACTGTGGCATCCGGAACTCCCACGACTGCAGGAATGCCGTACTCGCGGGCCACCACAGCACCATGCGAGTTGGGCCCGCCCATTTCCATGACCAACCCGCTGGCCGTGAGGAACAACGGCGTCCAGCCAGGATCCGTTGACGGCGCCACAAGTATTTCTCCGGGCTCCAGGTGGGCGCCGACGGGATCCATGATGACGCGAGCAGGGCCTGTGACCTGCCCCGCCGACGCCGGACTGCCGGACAAAGTGCCCGGGCGCTGCGTGCGGTTGGTTCCGGGCGCAGCCTCTGGTTCAGTGCCGTCAGACATGAGCACCCGCGGTATATGCCTCCGCCGCAGTTCCTGCTCATAGGCCTCACGACGCTCTGCAATCAACTCCTGCAGCTCATCTCCGGCCAGTGCGGTCTCGGCTTCGTCCAGATCCAGGAAGAAGATGTCCTCGGGACGTTGGATCCGATGCGCTGCGGCGAGCTCCTCCCCGACCAGGAGCAGCTGCTTCCGCGCAGCGGACAATCCCAGGACCAGGTTGTACTTTGGCAACTCGCGCAGTCCTGCGAAGCGCCGTGTCCGGTCCAGGGCAACTCTGACGATCGCTGCGTGCAGCGGGCTCTTGGTCCTGGCGCGGGCCACGAACCGGGCTATCTGGTTGTCGGCCTCGCGAGCTGCCCGCGCAAACTGCTGGTCCGGCGCCTCCGCGTCGTCCGGGAGCCTCAAATAGTTGGAGACGACTCCAAGGATATGGGTGGGGTCATCTGACCAGCGCGGCATTCCGAGATCGATCTCTGCGACCGCCCGGTGCCCGAAAGTGTTCAGGAAGGAAGCCAACCCGGCCTGGGCAACGGCCGGGAGGCTTCCGTCCCGATACTGTTCCGCCAGCTCTATCGCCGACCGACCGGTGATGGAGGCAACGGCGTCGGGGTCTTCCCGAATCCCGGAGGCGAGCTGCCACAAGGCCAGGTCCATCTCCGTTGTGACATTGTTTGGCAGGCCCCGTAGCACTGTTTGAAGCTCCCCGGAGGAGGCTTGGTCGCCCAGAAGGCGCCTGACCAGCGCCAGCATGGCAAAGCCCAGCGCAGGAAGCGGCAGTACCTGGGGGACTGTGGCGAAAAGCTCCTCACCCAGGATTCGCTGGACGTGGCCGATCCTCTGATGGGCTGTGGCTTCCGCCGGGACGGCCAGGGAGGTCCGCAGATTCGAACCAAACCCCTGCACGCGCTTCATTGCCGCACCGGGGCGGAAAAGACCGCGTAAGAGCGTTTCCGGGACGCGGTACTTGGCTGCGACCGGAGCTACGTGGCGAATCAGCTTCAAGGGTGTCTTGATGGTCACAGCGAAGCGTGGATCATCGAAAAGACCACGTATCAGGCTGGCTGAGCGGGCTTCCATGACGTCGAAAACACGGGGCACGATCACCCGGCCGACCCTGCTCCTGACCACCGAAGTGAGATCAAAGAAGATGCGCTGCCCGGCCTCGTAATACGGCGACGGGCCGGACCGCGGATCCGGGACGTCAAAGCCCGCAGTCCTTGCCACAGAGGAGGCGATGAGCCGAATCCCGGCCAAGCCCATGGGCGTCAGCGGCCTGGTGAGCCCCTGGGCGAGGCTGAAATTCAGGAAGGCATGCTCTCCGGGGGTGGAAGGGGTGCGCGTGGTTTGCGGGTACAAGGTGGTGATGGGCCTCGCTTGGGTGATCCACAGTTTTCCCGCTGGGTCGATGGCCCATTCCGTGTCCTGCGGGGCTCCGTAGTGCCCCTGGATCTGTTGGCCCAGGTCCGCCAATTTCAGGACCTGGGTTTCGCTGAGACAGGGCTGGGGCTCGGAACCGGCTTGTTGGTCGCGCAGGGACCCGGCGCTCCGTTCAACGCGTTCCGTGCCGCCGCCTGGGAGCGCCCTGATCTCCACCTGCCTGTCCCCCAAGCTCCTCTTCACCATGGCGCGGCGGCGAAGGTCAACAACGTACTGATCCGGGTTCACGGCTCCGGAGACAACTGCCTCTCCCAAGCCAGGGCTGGCGTCAATCACCGTCTGGTGTCTGTTTCCCGTTACAGGGTTGGCAGTGAACATCACGCCGGCAGTAGCTGAATCCACCATCTCCTGAACCACCACAGCCAGGGTGACCGAGGCATGATCCATGCCGTTGACGGTCCGGTAGGTCACGGCCCGGTCCGTCCACAGCGAAGCCCAACAGCGGCTCACTGCGTCCAGGACGGCGTCCCCGCCCACCACATTCAAGAAGGTGTCCTGCTGACCCGCGAAGCTCGCGAAGGCCAAATCCTCGGCAGTGGCTGAAGACCTGACGGCAACCGGGACGTTCTCTCCCAGCTGCTGATAAGCGGACCGCACCGCCTCGGCAATCCCCGCCGGGACGCCGGCGTCGAGCACCAAGGACCTGGCCCGGGCGGCAAGGCGGTTCAAATCCTCGAGTTGGGACGCAGAGGTCTCTTTCAACGCTGCCAGCACAGCCTCCAGCCCGGCGCCCGAGAGAGCTTGGCGGTAGGCGGCCGTTGTGAGGCAGAAGCCGGGCGGTACGGGCAGCCCCGAACGTGCCAACTCACCCAGGTTGGCCGCCTTGCCACCCACGTCAGGAAGCATGGAAGCACGGATGCCGGCGATGTCGAGGATGAGCACCAGGCTGCGCCGCCTAAGCTGCGCCGAGCATGGGCCCAAACTTATGGCGATCAGCCAGCCGCGGGTCCTCCCTGTCAGGGACAACAAGCACAGGACCCTTGGCATGGTGCAGGACGCCATCCGAGGTGGAACCCAAAAGCATGCCTGCGAAGCCGCCCCGGCCGCGTGTTCCCAGAACCACCAGCTCGACGCTGCGGCTGGTTTCCACCAGGACGTCCACCGGCGAGCCGTCCCGGAGGTCCGTCTCGATGGTCAGTTGGGGGAAGTGGCTCCTAAGCCATGCGACACCGGCGTCCAGCTGGACCTTGATGTCGGCAAAGAGGGCATCCCGGTCCAACGGGGCCGGTACCCAGGCCAAGGACCCGCTGTATTGCGGTACCGCGCAGATGACGCGGAGCTTCGCTCCCATGCGTTGGGCTTGCTCGGCTGCCTCAAGCATAGCCACACGGGCTTGCTCGGAGCCGTCCACGCCCACGGCAACCACGTTCTCGACAGTGCGGGGTCCGGCTTTGGCGTGCTCGGCCTTGATGTGCTTGTCCTCTGTGTTTTCGCCCAGCCGATCAGCGCAGTACAAGGGGACCGTGACGGTGGGGCACTTGGCGTGTGCGGGCAAGGCGCTGCTCACCGATCCCAAGAGGCGTCCAACGAAGCCACCGCGGCCCCGACTGCCGAAAACGAGGAGCGCAGCGTCAGCGGAGAGATCCAGGAGGACACCGGCAGCGTCGCCGTTTTCGACCGAAGCATCGACGTCGATGGCGTAACCGGAAACCTTGTCCATGGCCTGTTTGATGATGGCATCCGCGCCCTCGCGAATCACTGAATCATCCACAGTTGCATAGCCGCCATCGAGTCCGGATGCAGCAAAGATGGGGACGGAGTAAGCCGTCACGATGTGCAAAGGCAATTGACGGCGCTCGGCCTCCCGCGCGGCCCATACCAAGGCGCATTGACCGTGCTCCGAACCGTCCACTCCAACAACGATGCCACCAGGCGCCACTGCCTGGTCCTGCCCGTCCTGTGGCTCTTCATTGTGCCTGCTGTGCTGGTCCATGGGGCCCGCCTCTCCACCTGCTGCTTGATGTTCCGGCCATTCTGCCAGAGGTTCTCCTTCCAGGATTCCCTCACAGCGCCCTTGTCAATGGCCGGGGCAGAAGAAACAATAAAATTCTTCCTCCCAAGGCCCACTATTCTCGGTCGGGAACGCCGAATCAAGGCGACTTCGGGCTATGTGGGTAACGGTCCGGGGTCGGTTGCAGCAAGGCCGTTTTGCGCTACGGATGAACACCGGAAACACGCGCACCCCGGAGGCTATCCATGGCAGAAAAAGTTCGGTAGTGTTCGAGTCACAGAATGGCCGGCAAACGTGTTCCACAACACACTCCGGCCATTTATTGCGGCCGCTTGGGGAACTCGGACGCGACCCCATGCGATGCCCAAGGGCACACACGTCAAGGAGGAACCAAGCAGTGTCACTCACGCCTGATTCCGCCACGGAACGCACCACCACCGTGGTCATCGGAGCCGGCCTGTCCGGCTTGGCAGTTGCCAGTGAGCTCAGCCGTTATGGCGTGGGCTCCATAGTGGTGGACGGGTTCGGCGCGTTGTCCGCAACCGGCCCGTCAGTACACACCGGAATGCTTCAACGCTGCGACGCCGCTGATCCAGCAGCCATGCAGGAACGCAACGAAATCCTCCGCCACCTACGGAACTACGCCGCCAGCCACCACCTGGATGTCCGCAGCACCACCCGGGCTGTACGCCTTGATTTCCTTGGCTCCGACCCGTCCCAGCAGATCGGCTACGGACTGGCTGCCAGCATGACCACTGCCGGGCTCAGAACGGGGCTCCACGCCTCCGGTCCACTCGAATCCACCCGCCGTCAGTGGGCCGTGCACACTGCCAACGGGGTCCTTCTGGCCGACCATATTGTGG
Source organism: Arthrobacter sp. R3-55 (assembly GCF_054161505.1). Taxonomy (NCBI): domain Bacteria; kingdom Bacillati; phylum Actinomycetota; class Actinomycetes; order Micrococcales; family Micrococcaceae; genus Arthrobacter; species Arthrobacter sp. R3-55. Next base: position 4,344,167 of record NZ_CP096423.1, read on the forward strand.
TGACGCGCTGCGCACAGAGTCAGTTGCGCCGCATGCTGGCCGAACTGGGCATAGCGATCGGGCAGAATCTGGTGGCCGCCATGCGGGCCGTCGGGATGCACTTGGTGGGAGTCGGGGAACTCATTACGCCCACACCCAAGGAAGTGCTTCGCCAGGCAAAGGCTGTGGGCCAGGCGATATCATCCAAGGTTGCCCTCCCGGCAGGCCCGGGCATCGCTACCGCCTAGGACTCTGAACTTTAACTCACATTATTTAACGCCAAAGGCCGGTGTCCTCGAAGATTGGTTCTTCGAAGACACCGGCCTTTGAACTGAAGCGTGAGGCTTATGCGCCAGCGCGTACGTAGGTCAGGGGACCCGTTGCGGTCAACCAGCTGATGGGGTGGATGCCCGTCTGGTTGCCGTTGATGCCACCGCTGATGGCCTGGCCGTTGCCGATGTAGATGGCAACGTGGCCGGACTGGACGATCATGTCGCCGGGCTGGGGCGAGCTGACAACCTTGCCGTAGTTCATGAACTGCATGGGACCGAGGTCGCCAACAGGAATGCCTGCGGAACCGAGGGCCCGCTCCACCATGGCGGTGCAGTCCTGCATGATGCCGATCTGGGCGTAAGCCGAGGCAACCATGGCAGCGTTGACGCCACCGACGGCCGGGGCTGCAGCAGGAGCCGGAGCCGGAGCCGGAGCTGCGGCCGGAGCGGCAGCAGCAGCCTTGGCAACAGGAGCCGTTGCAGCTGCAGTGGTGACTGCAGCCTTCTTGGCGACGGGAGCCGGAGCAACCGGAGCCGGCTTCTCGATGACCGGAGCTGCTACGGAAGCAACAGCGGGGCGCTCGAAGTTGACGGTAGCCGTGGCCAATGCGGTCACAACCTGGGTGGGAGCCTCGGAAACGGTCTCAGCGACCGTTGCAGGGCTGGAATCCCGCTGAACCGGAGCTTCAGCTGCGTGGGCAGCAATGGAGCCGGTCAGGACAAGGCCGGAGGCTGCTGCGATAACAGCTGCCTGGCGGCCAGCGCCGGAAGCGTTGCTGGCGACTGCCTTGGAGATGGAGATGAACGGATTAGGACGTACGCTGTCCGCCTTACGACGGCCGCGAAGAATGCGTGAAGACATGAAAGAGCCTCTCCCGATGCCTGCGAGGTTAGCTGTCGGATTCGGATGGGAGTCACCCGGCCACTACGCCCCGCTGTTACGCGGAAGCTTCGTGACTTCACCCCAAGGCACGCTCGAAAGCGACCTAAAATGGGTTCCCCGTCTCTGCCGTAAGGTTTGTCTGCGAACGGATTCCGGACTGCGGCAGAGCTAGGCAATCAGGCCGGAAGTGCCCGCTACGTGGAACAGGCACAGGTACAACCGTACGCGATGATCACGCCGAAGTCACATTTAAGTAACGAGAACCGCGCTTCTGGCGTGTCGTGGTGACCATTTCGAGATCTTCGCAGCTACGTAGAAAACCCCGTTATTCCGCGGCAGAATCGCCCTCAGAGTCATTTGACGCAGCCAGTTTCCGGCGTGCAGTAACGGCCAGAAAAATAACGAGACCTACAGCAACCACGGCCAGTCCCACGATGCTCCACGGGAAGGGCTGGGAGGCATCCGCGGCCGGTTCACTGCTGCCGTTTCCAGGCGCCCCGGTTCCTGCGGTCGGCACCGCTGCGGAGGATGAAGCCGGGGCCGACGTCGAGGCACCTGCCGAAGCGCCTGTCGACGTCGTGCTTCCCGCGGTGGCAGTGAACGTAAAGGTGCCTTCAATGGGGTGGGAATCGCTGCTGACAACCCGCCAGACCACGGTGTACTCGCCGGCGGGGGCGCCTTTACGCAGCTTTTGAACCGCCTGGTTGTCAATGATTTCAACGGGGCCGTCGGCCCAGTTTTCGCCACCCGCCGTGACAGTTACGCCCGAACCGATGGCAAGCGGCCGGTTGTTGAAGGTAATGGCGACCGACGCCGGCACTTCCGTCACAGCGGCACCGTTGGCCGGCGTCGTGGATTCGGCGACGTCATGGGCGGACGCCGGAGCCGCCGAAAACAGCAGGGCGGACGCGAAGGCAAGAGCAGCAACGACGGCGGCCAGAAGCGGGCGGATGGTACGCATGGGGCGGTTTCTCCTAGTGTTGGCTTCCTTACAGACTAGGCGAATCGTCCGGAGCGCCCGTACCGGACCGCATAGGATTTGAGAGCACACTCCCCTCGATCCCCGGAGTCCTTCATGCTTAAACAAGGTTCTGCAGTAGACCGCTACTTCAAGATTACTGAACGTGGATCCACGTACTCGCGGGAAATTCGTGGCGGCTTCGCAACGTTCTTCGCCATGAGCTACATCGTGGTGCTGAACCCGTTGATCCTCTCCGGGGCTGATTCGAGCGGGGCATCCCTTGGTTTCACTGCCGTCGCGGCCACCACGGCGTTCGTAGCGGGCATCCTGACCATCCTCATGGGCGCGTGGGCCAAACACCCGTTTGCCGTAGCAACGGGCCTGGGCGTCAACGCCTTTGTGGCCGTCACCGTGGCCTCGCACCCGGAACTGACCTGGCCGGACATGATGGGCCTTGTGGTGCTGTCCGGCGTCACCATGCTCATCCTGGTGCTGACAGGATTCCGGACCGCCGTGTTCAAGGCCGTCCCGGAGGCCCTGAAGACTGCGATCGTGGTGGGCATTGGCCTCTTCATTGCACTGATTGGCCTGGTCAATGCGGGATTTGTCCGCCGCATTCCCGACGCCGCCGGCACCACGGTCCCGCTGGGCCTCGGCGTGGACGGCAAGCTCATGGGCTGGCCTACCCTGGTGTTCGCAGTGGGCCTGATCCTGACCATCGCCCTGGTGGTCCGCAAGGTCCGTGGTGCCATCCTGATCGGCATCGTGGTTTCCACTGCACTGGCCGCCATCCTTGAATTCACCCTCCACATCGGCCCCAGCTTTGACGGCAAGAACGTCAACCCCCGCGGCTGGTCCCTGGTTGCTCCCACCCTTTCGGAGTGGGGCGCCCCGGACCTGTCCCTCATCGGCAAGGCCAACCCGTTCGGCGCCTTTGAACACCTCGGACTCATTGCGGCGGCACTGCTGGCATTCGTGATCCTGTTGAGCATCTTCTTCGACGCCATGGGCACCATGGTGGGCCTGGCCAACGAGGCCGGAACCGTGGACAAGGACGGCAACATCCCCAACGTTGACCGTGTGCTCCAAGTGGATGCCCTCGGCGCGATCGTAGGTGGCGGCGCTTCGGTTTCCTCCAACCAGATCTTTGTTGAGTCCGGCGCAGGCATCGGCGAAGGCGCCCGCACCGGCCTCGCCTCGATCGTCACCGGCTTGCTGTTCCTAGTGGCCATGTTCTTCACGCCCCTCATCAACCTTGTCCCGTTCGAAGCCGTCGCCCCGGCGCTGGTGGTAGTGGGCTTCATGATGGTTTCCCAGGTGGGCAAGATTGATTGGCAGGACTGGGGCGTCGGCATCCCGGCCTTCCTGACCATCTCCCTCATGCCGTTCACGTACTCGATCGCCAACGGCCTCGGCGCCGGCTTCATCTCCTACGTCCTGATCCGCACCTTCCAAGGCCGCGCCCGTGAAGTCCATCCCCTGATGTGGGCTGTGGCCGCGGCGTTCCTCCTGTTCTTCGGGATCGGAACTGTGGAGGAGTTGTTGGGCGTCAAGTAGGGAAGTCCGGGATTCCGGACACCCGGGTGATTGGATCGCTGGTTTTAGTGCCCGCCTTCGGGTGTGCTTAAGGCATGGAAACCAGCAGCATCCCCACTGTCGACGTCAGCCCCACACCCTGGACGGGCCGCTTTGACGGGGACGGCGCCGAACACCGGCGCTGGTGGCAAGCGGTAACGCCGTTCACGTCCTCCGCGTCGGCAACGGCCTCGCGCCCCGCCGTCGTGCTTGGTTTTTGCAGTGACGCCGGAGTCCTCCGCAACAAGGGCCGCGTGGGTGCTGCCGCTGCTCCCGCCGCCATCCGAGAGGCGCTGGGTCCCCTGGCTTTCCACCTCGACCGTGACGTGTTCGACGCCGGTGATGTAGTGGTGGAGGACGACTCACTGGAAGCGGGCCAACAGCGCGCCGGACGCGCCATTTCGGGATTGCTCGACGCCGGCAACCTCACCGTGGTGCTGGGCGGCGGGCACGAGACCGCGTTTGCCAGTTACCTTGGCGTGGCAGGTTCTGAAGCGGTTCGTGGCAAAAGGCTCGGCGTACTGAACCTGGACGCCCACTTTGACCTGCGCGACGAGCCCACGCCGAGCTCGGGCACGCCGTTCCTTCAGATGGCCCGCGCAGAAGCTGCCGAAGGGCGCGAACTGCAGTACGCCGTCGTCGGAATTTCGGAGCCCAACAACACGCGGACGCTCTTCAACACAGCCGAACGCCTGGGTGTGAAGTACCTGCTGGACGAGCTGTGCACCCCCGAGGCTGTGGAGGTTTTTGTTGCCGGCTTCCTGGCCGGGGTGGACGTGCTGTACCTGACCATCGACCTCGACGTCATGCCGGCGTCGGTGGCTCCGGGGGTGAGCGCCCCTGCTGCTTACGGTGTGCCGTTGCCGGTGATCAGCGCGGTCTGCCGCCAGGTTGCTGCGAGCGGGAAGCTGCTGCACTTGGACGTCGCGGAGCTGAATCCGGAGTTCGACATAGATCACCGCACCGCAAAAGTGGCGGCCCGCCTGATCAACACCCTGCTCGCTTAGAGACACGTTTGAAAGGGCCTGTTCCCGGGCACGTTCCTCCACATAGCCTGTGTGGAGGAAAGGACAGCGATGCGCACACCCCTTGTGCAGGAGAAGTGGGCCTGGGTGGCAGGGCTGGCAGCGGTCGCCCTGGGATTGGCCGCGCATGCCCTGGCCGGCGGCAGCATCCCCGCCATTCCCGTCCTCTTGGCCTTCGCCGCACTCTCCTGCCTGGCAGCCCAGCTCATCGCCCGCTGGGTCCATGGACCTTTGGTGCTCCTGTTTCTGTCCGGCCTGGCCCAGCAAGTGCTGCACCTGGGGTTCGACGCTTTCGGAGGGTACTTTCCCGGCAGCGGATTCTTTGACCACCTGCACGGAGAACAGGCGGTGGCGGACGTACCGGCCGGCACCGCGACCAGTGGCGGCGACGTCCACCTCCTTCTCTATACCCACATGGCGGCGTCCATCCTGACACTCCTGATCGTCGTCGGAGTGACCAAGCTGGCGGGGCGGCGCTCCGCACGGGGTGAATCCACGGATCCCGCGCTTGTCCGTGACACCCGCCCTTGAGCGCCATGCGTCAGCGAACAAGCCCGGGGTTGGCCGGTCGATGGAGTCACTGCAGGCAACCGGTCACTGGAGGCAACCCGGCGCAATCTTCACGTCCCCGGACGTCTCCAATTCTTAGCCGGGCGACACCATTCGTAGCCCTGGGAAAGCTCGGGACATGAACTTTGCCGGGCCCGCTTGGGTGCACCTAGTGTCGTTGGCACGTGGTGTACCCAAGAGGCCAGGGAGCTGCCTGCAAAGCAGCGCACGCGGGTTCGAATCCCGCCACCACGTCTTTGGAGTCCCGCCGCCGGTTCGCCCCACACCCGGGCCGCATGTGAGACCCACGTCACCGAAGTGCTGGTCATCTTACAAATTTTCGGGCGCGACCACTATGATTGATGGGTCGCCCTCGCATGCGGCACGTAATAGGAGGCACCCCCATGACCCCTGCAATGATTGCAGAACGCGAAATTCGCCTGTCCTTTTCCAAGGCAGACGAAATCCACGACGGACTCGACCGCGCCGTGGATGCCCTGATCGAAAACGCAGCAGCAGATGCTAACTGCGGCATTCTGGTGACCCGGCACGAGCCCGGCACCTACACCGTGGCTCTGGACGAATCCGTTCCCTTCGGTCAGACCCGCGAAGTACTCGCTGCCTGATACCCCAACGTATTCCGGGCCAGCGACGCCAAAAACCGGGGCTCGTTCCCTTTCCGCATCTACTACCCGCGGAAAGGGAACGAGCCCCGGTTTCTGTTTAACAAGTACCTCGACGGTAACTGCAGCTATGCCCGGCGGAGAGTGACGCCGTCGGACTTCATGAACAGTTCCTTGCCCTCTTCGGTAACGCCCGGGCCCGAGTGCTCAAGCCACACCACGTTTCCGCTGCTGGAGATTTCCTCGACCCGGCCAGTGGCAATCACGTGGGCGTATTTGACCACTTCCACCGCCTCGCCAACTGTCAGCGTCTTCCAGTCGGAAACCGTAGCCGTGTGAGCGCTTCGCCTGGACAGGACTGCTCCGCGTGCCTTCATTGAACTTCTACCCCTTTGTGGATGTTCTCTGTTGTGTATTGAGTTGTGTGAACGGTTGACCGTCAAGCCCACAACACCGTTGTTGTGGACGTGACGTACACCATAAGTTCTACTACATTTGCCACGCCCCGGTCATTGCGTTGCGAACAAAGACCGGGACGTGGCAAATATGCCCATCAGATGAGCGTTTTATTCGACGTCAGGCCAAAACCCCGACGGCGGATTCGGCGGCCGCGCGGACCGCACCGGAGCCAACCAGACGGTCAGCCGCTTCCAGTTCCGGCGAAAGGAACCGGTCGGTGCCCGGTCCCTGGACCACTTCGCGAAGCACCTCAAGCACTGCCGTGCCGGCGGGCCCCGGGGTGAGTTCGCCGTCGGACATCTGCGTGCGCATGTCGATGGCGCGGGCGCTGGTGACAAGCTCGACGGCGAGCACGCGGCGGAGGTTCTCCACGGCCTTGCGCAGCTTCCGGGCAGCGTGCCAGCCCATGGACACGTGGTCTTCCTGCATGGCGGAGCTCGGGATGGAGTCCACCGACGCCGGAACAGCGAGGCGCTTGTTGTCAGAGACCAAGCCGGCCTGCGTGTATTGCGCGATCATGAGGCCGGAATCGACGCCCGGATCACCGGCAAGGAAGGCCGGCAGTCCGTGCGAGCGTGCGGGATCGAGCATACGGTCGGTGCGGCGCTCGGCGATGGAGCTGAGGTCCGCCACTGCGATGGCCAGGAAGTCCAGGACGTAGGCCACGGGGGCGCCGTGGAAGTTGCCGTTGGACGTGACGCGGCCGTCCGGGAGGACCACCGGGTTGTCGATCGCTGCGGCGAGTTCGCGGGAAGCAACCAGTGCGGCGTGGTCCACGGTGTCGCGGACAGCGCCGGCAACCTGCGGGGCGCAACGCAGCGAGTAGGCGTCCTGGACCTTGGTGTCGTTGATCCGGTGGGACGCGACGATCGGCGAGTTGGACAGCACACGCAGCATGTTGTCCGCGCTGGCAGCCTGGCCCGGGTGCGGCCTGAGTGCGGCATGGAGCTCCGGCAGGAACACCTGGTCCGTGCCGAGCAGCGCCTCGACGCTGAGCGCGGCAGTGACGTCCGCCGTCGCAAGCAACAAACGGATGTCCGCGATGGCCATCAGGAGCATGCCGAGCATGCCTTCGGTGCCGTTGACGAGGGCCAGGCCCTCCTTCTCGGCGAGGGTAACCGGCTCGATCCCGTGCTGCGCGAGCAGCTCAGCAACAGGGGGCTTGCCTGCGGTTCCGTACAGTTCGCCGTCGGGTCCTGTTGCTTCGCCTTCGCCCATGAGGACCAGCGCGCAGTGGGACAGCGGCGCGAGGTCGCCGGAGCAACCCAGCGAGCCGAACTCGCGGACCAGAGGGGTGATGCCGGCGTTGAGGACATCCACCATGGTCTGCAGGACCACCGGACGGACGCCCGTGCGGCCGGAAGCCAGGGTCTTGGCGCGGAGGAACATGATGCCGCGGACCACTTCGCGTTCAACTGCCGGGCCCATGCCGGCGGCGTGGCTGCGGATCAGCGACTTCTGCAGCTGGGTGCGGAGGTCGTTGGGGATGTGGCGGTTGGCCAGCGCGCCGAAGCCCGTGGAGATGCCGTAGGCCGGGACGTCGCTGGTGGCGAGGTCGTCAATGTGGGCACGGACCTTGGCCACGTTGTCCAGGGCGTCCTGGGAGATGGTCACCTTGGCGTTGTGGCGGGCGACGGCGACGACGTCTTCCGGGGTGACGCCGCTGGAGCCGAGGGTGACGGTGAGCTGTTCGTTCGAGGTAATGGTCATGTTCTTACTTGCTCTCTGCGGATTCGTTCATGGGGATGCGGACGCCGCGTTCGTTGGCGACCTCGACGGCGCGGTCGTAGCCGGCGTCGACGTGGCGGATGACGCCCATGCCGGGGTCGTTGGTCAGGAGCCGTTCGAGCTTCTCTGCGGCGAGGTCGGTTCCGTCAGCAACGGAGACCTGTCCGGCGTGCAGGGAACGGCCAATACCGACACCGCCGCCGTGGTGGATCGAAACCCAGGTAGCGCCCGAAGAGGTGTTGATCAGGGCGTTGAGCAACGGCCAGTCCGCAATCGCATCCGAACCATCGGCCATGGACTCGGTCTCACGGTACGGAGACGCCACGGAACCCGAATCCAGGTGGTCACGGCCAATCACGATCGGAGCCTTGACCTTGCCCTCCTTCACCAACTGGTTGAACAGCAGGCCGGCCTTGGCGCGTTCGCCATACCCGAGCCAGCAAATACGTGCCGGCAGGCCCTCGAACTCCACCCGGTCCGCAGCAGCGTCGAGCCACTTATGCAGGTGCTTGTTCTCCGGGAACAACTCCTTGATTGCCTTGTCCGTCACGGCGATGTCCTCCGGGTCCCCGGACAGGGCAACCCAGCGGAACGGGCCAAGGCCCTCGCAGAACAACGGACGGATGTAGGCCGGGACGAAGCCGGGGAACTCAAAAGCGCGCTCGTACCCGCCCTTACGTGCCTCATCACGGATGGAGTTGCCGTAATCAAACACCTCAGCACCGGCGTCCTGGAACTCCACCATCGCCTGGACGTGCCGGGCCATGGAAGCCTGAGCCTTTTTGGTGAACCCATCCGGATCCGCCTCGGCCTCGGTGTGCCACTCGGCCACCGTGATGCCCTCAGGCAGGTAAGACAACGGATCATGCGCGCTTGTCTGGTCCGTGACCACATCAAACGTCACTTCCCCGGCCTTGTGGCGGGCCAGCAATTCCGGGAACACCTCAGCGGCGTTACCCACGTAGCCCACGGACCAGCCACGACGCTCGTCCTTGGCCTTCTGGACCTTCGCGATGGCCGCATCCAGGTCCGTCTCCACCTCGTCCAGGTAGCGCTTGCCGGCGCGGCGACGCAGACGGGTCTCATCCACGTCCACAATCAAGCAGGCGCCATCGTTCAACGTCACCGCCAACGGCTGCGCACCGCCCATGCCACCGCAACCACCGGTCAAGGTCAGGGTCCCGGCCAGCGGGCCCTCCGAGGAACCCGCAGCGGCAGCGCCTTCCAAAGACGGCGCCGGGTGACGGGCGGGGTTCTGCCTGGCGGCAATCAGCTTATTCCCGACGGCGGCGAAGGTTTCGTACGTGCCCTGCAAGATGCCCTGGGTACCGATGTAAATCCAGGACCCGGCCGTCATCTGCCCGTACATCATCAAACCCTCAGCCTCGAGCCGGCGGAACTCAGGCCACGTCGCCCAGTCCCCCACCAGGTTCGAGTTCGCCAAAAGCACCCGCGGCGCCCACTCATGGGTGCGGAACACACCCACCGGCTTGCCCGACTGCACCAGGAGGGTTTCGTCCTTCTCCATGGTCTCCAGGGTCCGGGTGATCGCATCGAACGCGGCCCAGGAACGGACAGCACGGCCCGTGCCGCCGTAAACCACCAGGTCATCCGGACGCTCAGCGACCTCCGGATCAAGGTTGTTCATCAACATGCGCAACGGCGCCTCGGTCTGCCACGACTTGGCAGTGAGCTCAGTACCCCGGGCGGCCTTGACCGGACGGGCACCAGTGGTGAAATCGGCGGGTGCCATGGTGACTCCTTCGTCTGTGGGAAGTAGGTGGTGGAAAGATCTCCTGCTTCTACTAAAGCCCCTTTATCCCGGGGCCGGAACGGCTTTTGGGATGGTGCTGTCCGGGATTACAGACGCGCCCAAGCCTTGCCTGGAGGAAGTCTCCCGCATGCAGGGAGGACCTAATGGAAACTTACTGCCCAGGCCGCCCATGGATCCGGACTGAGAGTTCGTCGGCGGCTTTCCGGATCCGCGCAGCCAGCACCGGCCATTGCTCAGCAGGCACTTTGTCCTCCAGGAACGTGACGGCAACTGCCGCCGTCGGCCATCCCACATGGTCTGTCACAGCGGCGGCGATGGAGCCGAATCCTGGCGTGACTTCGCCGTTTTCCGTGGCGTAGCCACGCTGCCTCACCTGATCCAGATGGGAGGACAACGCCGAATATTTCATGATGGGAAACTCCACCTCGTGCCTGGAAGTGAAGGCAGCCGCGTTGGGGTACAGGGCGCGGACCTGCGACTTCGGGAGGGCGGCCAGGATCGCCCGCCCGGAGGCCGTGAGGTGGCTGGGCAGGCGGACTCCGACGTCGGTCACCAGGCTGGGGCGGTTCTTGGCGCGCTCCTCCACGATGTAGAGGACGTCGCGGCCGTGGAGAACGGCCAGGTGGGCGCTCTCGCCGATCACGTCCACCAGCGATGCGAGCATGGGCCGGCCCAGCCGGGACAAGGGCTCCTGGCGGGAGTACGCGGAGCTGAGTTCAAACGCGCTGATCCCGAGCCCGTACCGCTGCTCCTCGTGAAGGTGCAGGACAAAGCCGTTGGCCTCCATCACGCCCAGCAGGTGATAGACGCTGGAACGCGGCAAACCCAAGGCCGTAGCAATATTCGACGCCGCCATGGGACCCCGGCGCGAGGCCAACAGTTTCAGGATTCGCAGCGTATTCTCGGCCGCAGGGACTTTGGAGGTGGCCTTGCCTGGTGCTACTGGCGACGTTGTCATGGTTCCTCACTGCTCGGGTCCTGGATGAGCGGACGCGATGGCTGTCCGGTATCCCGTACCCAAGCGTGCACCCTCTGGAGTCGCGCAGCCAACCTGCCACCCCGGGTAGGTGTCTGGGATACCAGAACGACCCCCAGCTGCCTGCGGCTTGGGTGAAGCTACGGCTTGGGTGAGTCCTTGGGCGTGGACGCGGCGGTGGACGCCGCGGCGGGCGCCGGCACTGGGGCTTTCCGACGCAGCAGGAACGTAATTGCCCCGGCTGCGGCCAGAACCAGCGCCACGATCAGGCCGATGGTCCAAGGTCCCATCCCAGGCGAGGAAGCTGCCAAGGGGGCCGCCGCCTCTTGCGACAACGACTCCGCCGTGGCCGATTCGCTGGGCCACGTAGCTGCCGGCGGGACACTGGCATCCGTTGCCTCCGGGCGCTCGGCGGCAACAGGCTCGCCGTCCGGCGCCTCACCCGTGACGGCCAGCGCGACGGCGGGAACCGGCGCCTGCGGCCACGGCACCACGGTGGGAGCTGCTGCGAACATTTCGGACGAGTCACCCCTCGGCACGTTCAGCGGGAGCTTACCGCGAGCCTGCTCGGCCGCCGCTGCGGCCTTGGCTGCCTCTGCTTGGCGCGCAGCTTCAGCCGCCCTCGCAGCTTCAGCGGCCCTCGCAGCTTCCGCCTGGCGGGCTGCTTCAGCGGCCCTCGCAGCGTCGGCTGCTATACCGGCGTCGAGCGCTGCCTTGTCCGCCAGTTCCGTGAGTTCGGCGATCATGGCATCAACCGACGCCACATGTGCTGCGGTGGCTTCGTCGCGCTTGAGGGCAGCAAACTGCCCGCTGGCGGCGAATGCCCGAAGATCCGCGCGACTGCCTTCGAGGGCCACTGTGGCGGCCGCCCGAAGTTCCGGCCCGGCCTTGTCCAGGGATGCGTAGGCAAGGATGCGGTTGTCCAGATCCTGCGCCGTAGCGAACCCGTACTCCAGGAAGTAGCGGACTTCTGCGTGGTTGGTGGAGCCCAGGGCGAGGTCTGCCGCCTTGTTAACGTGGCTGCCACCGAGGCTCAACAGCTGGTACACGCGCTGGCGGTCCGTGCCGAACGCAGATACTCCGCTTGAATCCTTCTCAATGGCCTCGTCGTGGCCCTTGGCTATAAAACTCTTGATCGCCGGGTCGCCCGCCAACAAGGCCTTTTCGGCAGCCTTTTTCACCTCAGGTGTGCCCACCAGCGCGAGATCCAGCGTGGCTTGGCGGGCTTCCTTGATCAGGGCTTCGGGATCGGCATCAGGCGCCGAAAGGGCAGCCAGAAGTCCCGGCAATTCCTTGGCTGCAGCGGCAAACGCTTCCCTGGCCGGCTTCTCCGAAACCAGTGTCGCGTTATCCAGGGCTCCGCGCGGAACAGCATGGGCGCTCAGGAGGTCGCGATCGGCAACCAAGCGGGCCGAGTCTGCTGTGCGGGCAGCGGCGGCAGTGTTGCGTCCTTGCTCGACGGCGGTCTTCGCACGGTCTGCGACTCCTGCGTCTCCCGCCGGGTTGGCCTTCACGTCAGCTTTGACCTGCTGGAGAAGGGCAGTAGTGGCAGCCGACTCAGTGTGGTGGTCGCCTGCGACGAACTGGCCGTAGCGGAGGTAATCAGCAACCTTCGCGGCATCGGCGGCGGGCTCTGTGGTGGCGAGAGCGGTCTTGGCTCCGGCTGAAACCGCGGGGTTGGGCGAGGCGATCAGTGCGTACGCTGCCTGTCGGTCCGACACCTGGGCCTTGACCATCCAGCCGCTCAGGACGAACTCTTCGACTGCTTGCTGGCCTTCATCAAGGCTCTTCTGAGCCTCGCGCTGGACCAGGCCATTGTTGTACTCGGTGAAGTAGTAGGCAACTGTTTTGAGGTCCACCCTCCACGTGCTCTCCCAGCCGGAGGCGAGGAACGCATCGATCAGCGCGGGGTTGTTGGAGGCCAGAATCTCCTTCGCTTTCGAGCGCACATGCTCACTCCCCCGCTGCGTCAGCTCGGTGACCAGCTGCTTGCGGTCCGCTGCCAGCGGAGCGTCTTGTCCGCCGTCGACGAATGCCTGGACCGCGGCTGCCCCGCCAATCAGCGCTGCCGCGGCGGCGGCGCGGGTCGCTGGGCCACCCGTCCTCCACAGCTCCATGACGCCAGCGTTGTCAGAAGCCCGCTGCACATACGCCAAGGGAGCCTGGGAAGCGCTCGGGACCTCAAAATCCGGGGTGTCGTAAGCCTGCGCGGGGGCAGCAAAGAGCAAGGATGAGCCAGCCGCAATGGCAACAGCGGCAGCGGTCAAACGGCGTCGGGTCCGGCGAAATACAGAAATCAAAAGTCCCCCATAAGGATGCGATGGCAGCGCTGAATTCAAGGGGGGCGACGCTGAAAGCGAGGGATGCCTGACCGGTTTGATGAGCTGTCCGCGGTCATCATATCCGACCCCGGACTATGACTTTGACCACCATCCCGCAAGGCAGTGCCCGCTCGTAAAACGCACTGTCTGCGATCAAAGACACCAAACGCCCGTGAGTCCGATCACAAGGGGCTCAAAAGTGATCTGCTGGATAGCGATCCCCTCCCAAAGACGAGAAGGTTTTACTATGCAACAAACCAAGCTGGCTGCGGAGAACTCTGTCCTCCAAGCCGCGGGTACGGCGCTCAGCCGAGGCCTGAACGTCCGCCACATCCGCTTCATGGCCCTCGGATCCGCAATCGGTACCGGCCTCTTCTACGGCTCTGCCTCTGCCATCCAAAAAGCCGGCCCGGCTGTCCTGCTGGCCTACATCATCGGCGGCGCAGCCGTGTTCATGGTGATGCGCGCCCTCGGTGAAATGGCCGTCCGACACCCCGTGTCCGGCTCCTTCGGCCAGTACGCGTCCAAGTATCTGGGGCCTTTCGCCGGCTTTGTGACCGGGTGGACCTACGTGTTCGAGATGGCGATTGTGGCTATTGCCGACGTCACGGCCTTCAGCATCTATATGGGCTTCTGGTTCCCCCAAGTGGACAGATGGATCTGGGTGCTCGCGATCATCCTGTTCCTTGGCGCCATGAACCTGCTCAGTGTGAAGGTCTTCGGAGAGCTGGAGTTCTGGTTCTCCCTGATCAAGGTTGTGGCGATCATCGCCATGATTGTGGGCGGTGCGGCGATTGTCGTGTTCGGTTTCCAAACCGGCGACGGCGGTGGAGTGGCACCGGGGCTGGGGAACCTGGTGAACCATGGCGGTTTGTTCCCGAACGGTTTCGAAGGGCTCCTGGCCGCGTTCGCCGTCGTGATGTTTGCTTTTGGTGGGATCGAAACGATCGGTATCACGGCCGGCGAGGCCACCAACCCCAAGAAGGTCATCCCGCAGGCAGTCAACACTGTTCCCGTCCGTGTGCTGCTCTTCTACGTGCTGACCCTCGGCGTGCTGATGAGCATCTTCCCCTGGAACGAGATCGGAAGCAGCGGGAGCCCGTTCGTGCAGATCTTCGACGGCCTGGGCATCCCTGCCGCGCCCCACATCCTCAACGCCGTGGTGATTACAGCTGCTCTCTCGGCGATCAACAGCGACATCTTCGGGGCCGGACGCATCCTGTTCGGCCTGGCCCAGCAGGGCCATGCGCCCAAGAGCTTCAGCAAGATCTCCCGGCACGGAGTTCCGTGGATGACCGTGCTGATGATGGGCGGCATCCTGCTGGTGGGTGTCATCTTGAACGCCGTCATTCCGGAGGACGTGTTCGTGCTCATCGCCTCGATCGCTACCTTTGCCACAGTGTGGGTCTGGGTGATGATCCTGGCGTCGCACGTTGCCATGAAGCGGGAGATCAAGCGCAAGGGCCTGCCGGCGTCGGAATTCGGGTCGCCGTTGTGGCCCGTTGCCTCGATCCTGACCATGGCGTTCATGGCCATGGTGATCGTGATCCTCGGCGTCTTCGAGGACACGCGGATAGCGCTCTATGTGGGCGGCACCTGGCTGGTTCTTTTGTTCGTGGCCTACAAACTGTGGGTCCGCGGGGGTGGCCTTCGCCGGGCAGAGCTGGTGGACGAGACGGCCGCCATCCCCGTGGTGAAGGCAAGCTAATTTGTTGAAGGCCTCTTGTTGTTGAAGGCGCTCCAGCCTCAGCTTCTGAGGCGTGTGGACTTGTGCCCCGGCAACGGTGGTGCTTTGGATTGGTAGCTATGCCCGGTGGGAGTGCGGACCTGAAGTGTGTGCACCTCACCGGGCATGCTCGCGGCGTTCCAGCCCGGATTTTCCTTGGTGTGGTTGCAGGCTTCGCAAAGACCGGCTCCGTTTTGGAGGTTTGTGCCGCCTTCCGAATGCCATGGAATGATGTGGTCGATGTGCCGGATGGGCGCGTCGCAGTACGGGGTACGGCATGTGTTGTCCCGGATGTTGATGAAGCGCCGCAACCGTTGCGGGAAGAATCGAGCTCTGGAGTCCATCGTCAAGAGTTCGCCGCTGCCGGGAGCGGTGTAGAGGCGGCGGAGCAACACTGTGAATTCGCTGCGATGATGCTGGTCCTCGGACCCGGATGGTTCCTCAGCAAGAAGCGCCCTTGCCCATTCCGCGGGTACGATTCCGTAGCCTTCGAGTCGGGCGGGTTCGGCATCCCCTTGGAAGAGCGCGCGATCGGTCATGACGAGGTTGAGGTTGATACCTGAGACACCACCCGGTGTACCGGTAATGCGTTCAGTCAGGGTGTCTGCCATGACCTGGCCGCGGGTTCGCCCGTCTCCGCTGGAGCGAAGGGAGTCAGCCGTCCGAGTCAGCGAGGCATAGACAGCCACGCCTTGGGCGACCGGGAGCAGGGCGGTGAGGTATGTCATGGTGTCCGGCGCAGGACGGAGGCTGACCGTCCGTTCCGTGGCTGCATGGCTGGCTCGTTGCGCCACCGAGCGCGGGTCACGGCGATACGCGGCGGCCTTGGCGGCAGCGATGATGGTTTTGTCCCCGGCTCCTTCAAAGGTCCCGGCGTCAGGGGCGAGTTCCTCGTCCACAGCAGCCCGGTCTTCAACGGACAGGCAGGCTGTTTCCCTCACTAGCAGCGTTGCCCGCCATTCGTTCAACTGGCCCGACTCCAGGGCTGCCATGGTCCGGGGCATCTCCGTGACCAGCGCCTTGGCAAGCCCTAAAAGCCTGGACCCTTTGTTTGGTGATTCCCGCCGTGCCAACGCCACCTGCGCAGCAACGCCCATGCCGCGTTCTGCCGCGGGAACCCCGGACTGGGCCTGCTCGGCCCGCTGCGTAAGATCAAACGCCACCGCAACCCGGGCCTGCCGGGCCGAAATTGCAGACGTCAGTTCCTCAAGTTCGCGCATCTCATCAATAAGCCCCGAGCTATCGGCGTTGATCGGAAGTGTCCTCAGATCAAAGATGAGCCCCTGAATGCCCGGTCCTCGAACGGCCGCGCCAGATACCGCCGAGGCGGTAGCCGAGGGAGTCAGGACAAGGGAAGAAGCATTCGGTGGCGAAGCCACTGGCGCTTGCTGCGATCCCCCGTTTCCGTCCATGAAGCCACTCTTCCAGCGACTCGGGCCGAACATCAGACCCCATGTTGTCTATGTGGACAACCTTCAAAACGCCCGGGAAGGGGTGCGAAACGACACCAGCCCGCGCTCCCAGCCCGTCCGGCGGCCGCTTTCCTGTGGCTCGTGGCAGCGGATCCAACACTCCAAACGCCCGCTTCGCAGCAGCCGTTTGAAGCGCAGCCGTGTAACGAATGCGTCGAGATACAGGACCGCGTAAGAACTAAAGACCCCAACAACAGCGAAGGTGACTTGCCGTCCACACCGCCGAAACTACAGGGCTACCGGGCCGACCACCCACCGTCCATCGTGTAGCTCGCGCCGGTGACCATACCGGCGTCGTCGGAGGCCATCCACGCGGCCAGCGACGCAACTTCCTCCGGTTCCACCAGCCGTTTCACCGCGGACTCCGTCAGCATCACTTTGGCCAGGACTTCTGCCTCGGCGATGCCGTGGAGCCGGGCCTGATCCGCGATCTGGCGTTCCACCAAGGGCGTCCGAACATAGCCCGGGTTGATGCAGTTGGACGTGACGCCGTGCTCGCCACCCTCCAAGGCGGTGACCTTGCTCAGGCCCTCGAGTCCATGCTTGGCAGAAACATACGCGCTTTTGTACGCCGATGCGCGGAGCCCGTGGACGGACGAGATGTTGATGATCCTGCCAAAACCGTTGGCGTACATGTGCGGGAGCGCGGCCCTGATGAGGAGGAACGGGGCCTCCAGCATCAGGGCCAGGATCCGCCGGAACTCCGCGGGTTCGAACTCCTCGATCGGGGCAACTTTTTGGATTCCGGCGTTGTTGACCAGGATGTCGCAGTCCAGGCTGAGTGCGGCCAATGAGTCCACGTCCAGCAGGTCCACGGTCCAGGCCGTGCCGCCCAACTCATCGGCGAGCGCCGCAGCTCCGGAGGCATCGACGTCGGCCACTACTACTTTCGCCCCGCGGGCGGCGAGCGCCCGGGCGCAGGCGGCCCCGATTCCGCCGGCCCCGCCGGTCACCAGTGCTTTGCGTCCGTTCAAGGAGTTGTCCATCGGATCAGCCCTTCGGGGTAGTGGTTGTCAGGCCGTGCCGGATTGCGTCGGCCTGGTCCACCTCTTGGAGCGCGATGCCCTTGGTCTCCTTCAGCGAGACAACTGCGACGACGGTGATGGCGCAAGCAACCACGAGGTAGATGGCTGTTGGAACCCAGGAGCCGGTGTCCTTGAGCCACTGGGTTGCCAGCAGCGGTGCCAGCGAGCCGGCGAAGATGGACGTGACCTGGGAGCCGAGCGATACACCCGAGTAGCGCATGCGGGTTGGGAAGAGCTCGGACATGATGGCCGGTTGGCCCGCGTACATGAAGGCGTGCAGGCAGAGGCCGATGGTGACGGCGAGGACGATGATCACGGCGTTCTTGGTGTCAAACATGGGGAAGGCGAAGAACGGCCAGGTTGCACCGGCAATCGCACCGACCAAGTAGACCGGCTTGCGACCCCATGAGTCCACGAGCCGCCCGACCTGCGGGATGACCAGGAAATGGATGACGTGGGCGATCAGGAGCGCCAGGAGGAGCGATGAGGTGTCGTACTTGTGGACACTCTTGAGGTAGACGATCGCGAAGCTCACCACGAGGTAGTACATGATGTTCTCCGCGAAGCGGAGGCCCATGGCCTGGAGGATGCCCTTGGGGTACTTCCGGATGACTTCGCCCACGCCGTAGCTGATGGCCTTGGACTCTTCCACCTGCGCCTTGGCTTCGAGGAAGATGGGGGCTTCGGTGACGTGGGTTCGGATGTAGTAGCCCACGAACACGATCACTGCCGACAACCAGAACGCCACACGCCAGCCCCAGCCCAGGAAGGCCTCGCTGCTGAGGACTGAAGACATGGTGAACAGGACGGCGGTGGCAAGGAGGTTACCTACCGGCACTGCCGCCTGCGGCCATGATGACCAGAAGCCCCGGGACTTGTTGGGGCTGTGCTCAGCTACCAGCAGGACAGCACCGCCCCATTCGCCGCCAAGTGCGAATCCTTGGATGAAGCGCAGCGCCACCAACATGGCCGGTGCCCAGTAGCCGATGTCCACGAAGCCCGGGAGGCAGCCCATCAGGAACGTGGAAACGCCTACGATCACGATGGTCAGCTGGAGGGTGGGCTTGCGGCCCAGTTTGTCGCCGATCTGGCCGAACACGATGCCACCGAGCGGACGGGCTACGAAGCCCACGGCGTAAGTGATAAATGCCTGGATGATGCCGTCCAGCTCGTTGCCGGTGCTCGGGAAGAAGTACTTGCCGAAAACCAGCGTGGCAGCCGTGGCGTACAGGAAGAACTCATACCATTCCACCACCGTGCCCACCATCGAGGCCGCGACGATCTTCTTGAGTCCGGAGCCTTCGCCGGCGCCTTTCCCTGCTTTTGATGCGGAGCGCTGCTCTACGCTCATATCCATCTCCTCAGTGTCCTCTTTGACCCTTTTGACCGTGATGTGATCCACAACACGAAATGCTCCACTGAGTATTGCTGCAGATTCTTCCGCGCTCAATGACCAAAGTGGCACCCTATGTGTGCAGAATTGCAGATATGAATCCGAACCCCGACGACCTCCTCATCTTCCTGGCCGTTTCACGCTCAGGAAAATTCACGACGGCGGCCCAGGCCTTGGGACTGAACCACACCACCGTTTCGCGCAGGATAGCGGCGCTGGAGAAGGCGCTGGGCGGCAGGGTCCTCGCGCGTGCGGCCGGTGGTTGGGAAGTGACCGAGTTGGGTGCGGAAGCCGTATTGGTCGCTGAGCGGATTGAAGCTGCGGTGAGCGCGCTGGGACCGAGCGACCGTGCACCCGACCCCATCACCGGCGTCGTACGCATGACCGCAACGGATGGCTTCAGCGCCTACATTGCGGCGCCGGCGGTGGCGCGCCTGCGAAGGGAACACCCGGGGCTGAGCGTGGAGATCGTAACGGTGACACGCAGGGCGTTGCAGCAACGTTCCGGCCTGGATATCGAAGTGGTGGTGGGGACGCCGCAGGTCCACCGGGCAGAGGCCATCAGGCTGGGTGAGTATCGGCTGGGGATGTATGCCTCGCGTGCCTACCTGGCTGACAAGGGCACACCGGAGAGCATCGAGGAACTGACGCAGCACCAGCTGGTCTATTTTGTTGACTCGATGCTTCAGGTGGACGACCTGGACGCACCCCGCAGGCTGGTCCCCACGATGCGGGACGGCCTGAGTTCGACCAACGTGTTTGTGCATGTGGAAGCTACCCGGGCCGGAGCAGGCGTGGGATTCCTGCCGTGCTTCATGGCTGACCGGCACGCGGATTTGGTGCGACTGCTCCCGTCCGACTTCGCCGAGCTCCTCCCCTACTGGATGGTCCTCCGCCCGGACTCCATGCGCCGCCCCGCGGTAGCCGCCGTCGTGCAGGCCTTGCGGGAGGAGACGGAGCAGCGGCGGAAGGAGCTGCTGGGCGCGGAGTAACGCGGGTGCCGAGGTCAGGACCCGAGTGGGATCACCAGTGGCGTGTGGCTCACCGGATCATCGATCACCATGCACGGCAGGCCGAACACGTGCTCCACCAGCTCGGCTGTGACGACGTCGGCGGGCCGCCCCTCGGCAACCACGGCACCGTCCTTCATGGCGATCAGGTGCGTGGCGTAACGGCAGGCGTGGTTGAGGTCGTGCAGCACGGCCACCAGGGTGTTTCCCTCCCGATTCAAGCGCCGGAACAGCTCCAGCAGCTCGATCTGGTGCGCGATGTCCAGGAACGTGGTGGGTTCGTCCAGCAGGAGCAGCGGGGTTTGCTGGGCCAGGACCATGGCCACCCACACGCGCTGCCGTTGCCCGCCGGATATAGTGTGGACATGGTCCGTCCACGTTGCCGGCGTCGCGCACTCGAAATACTGCGTGGAGACGCCCTTGACCTGAGACACCATCCCGCCTTCGGCCGGGGCGTCCTGCCGCGCTTCCCCGAGCACTCCCGGCAACACTTCCAGTTGGGCCGCTGCGTGTCCGGATTGCGATATAGCTTGGCGGGTCATCTGGCCTTCTCGAAGTTAGGTGAGCCTTACTATGGTAAGCATGCCTTCCCGTTCCGCCACTCCGCCCTGCCCGCCCGGGCGTAACAAGCAAGCACCCTGGAAAGCCTCCCGGCTCTTCAGCTTCACATTGTTCGCCAACGGCCGCTGGAAGCTGTTGGTGGCGGGCTGCGCCGGGCTCTCCCTGCACCAAGTCAGCGAGGCTTTGGTTCCGGCAACCATCGACGCTGCGGTGGACAACGCCATTGAACCGAACGACGCCGGCGCCCTCCTGGGATGGTTGGGCGCCTTGGCAGCGGTGTTCGTAGTGCTGGCACTCTCCTGGCGCCTCGGCACCCTGGCCACCGAGCGATCCTACAATTACGGCTCGCACGATCTCCGCCAACTGGTGGTGGAACGGACACTCCATCCCCGCGGAATGGCCACCCGACGGGCCCCGGGTGAAATTGTTGCAATTGCTTCCTCGGACGCCGACAGGGTTGCCGGGCTTTCCTGGCTGATCAGCGGCGCCCTTGCTGCAGCGGCAGGTGTGATTACCTCAGCCGTCACTCTCCTGCTCATCTCCGTGCCGTTGGGCCTTGCCGTTCTCTTGGCAACACCCATCATGCTGTTGGTGATGCACCGGTTGACCAAACCACTGGAAAACCGCAGCGACGTGGAACAGTCCACGGCAGCACGAGCCGGCGCCCTGGCCACCGATTTCATCACCGGTTCCCGGCCGCTGAAAGGCTTGGGCGCAGAGCACGCTGCCATGGGCCGCTATCGTGAAGCGAGCCGGACATCGCTCGCATCCGCCCTCAAAGCCATCCGCGCAAAGTCAGCCTACACAGGAGCAAGCACGGCCTTGTCCGCAGCGTTCCTGGCAGGTATCGCCTTCTTCGCAGCCTGGTTCGCCCTCCAGGGAAGCATTACGGTGGGGCAATTGGTGGCTGTTGTTGGCGTAGCCCAGTTTGTTCAAGGGCCCATGACCTGGCTGGGCTTCCTCAGTGTTGAACTCGCACGCAAACGGGCCTCGGCAGCACGGATCGCGGTATTGCTCGAGGAACCGGACGCCGTGCCCGCGCCTGGTTCCAGCTCGACGACGTCCGCCGGGTTCGCGGCACAGCCAGTCTCCGCGGGGCAGCCAATCCCGCTCCTGGAACTGCTCGACGGTCCGGACAGCAAGGGGTTCCCGCCGTTCACGGCGTCCGCGGGGGAAATCGTGGGCGTGGTGCTTCCGGACGGCTCCCAAGCCAGGCGGCTGGTGGATACCCTCGGCTTCCGCATACCGGCTCCCCGCGGCGTGGTGTCCATTGAGGGCCGCGATGCCGCCGACCTGGACCCGGTGCACGTTCGCGCCAGAGTCTTTGCCGACAGTCACGAGGGCGTACTTTTCCGCGGCAGCGTCCGCGAGAACGTGGCAGCAGCCGATGCCCGGCTGCAGGAACGGGCCATGGCGGCTGCCGCCGTCGGGGATTTTATTTCACAACTGCCGGAAGGCACCGAAACCGTCTTGACCGGGCACGGCCAGAGCCTTTCCGGTGGCCAGCGTCAGCGGCTGGTATTGGGGCGCTCACTGCACCAGCAGCAACCGGTACTGGTCCTGCACGACCCCACCACCGCCGTCGATACCGCCACCGAGGCCGTCATTGCCCGCGGTCTGGGCAATTTCCCGGATAAGGCCCTGGTGCTGGTCACTACCAGTCCTACGCTGCTGGCCGTGTGCCATCGCGTGGTGGTGGGCGGCGCCGATAGACCACCGGAAACAGGGACGCACCGGGAGTTGCTCGCGACGTCGGCCGGCTACCGCGAGGTGGTGGGCTCATGAGCTCGGAGATCCTGCCTATTGCCACCCCCCGCGAGACCCGGAGGGCCATGTGGCGCCTGTTGGCGCGGCGTCCCGGCAGGCTCGCTGTGACCATTTTCGTGTTGCTGGCAGCGTCCTGCTGTGGCTTGGCGGCCCCGGCAATTTTGGGCGTGATGGTCAATATCGCGGCATCCGGCGGGGACGTCATGTCCCTGCTGTGGCTGGCCATCGGGCTGTTGGTGGCCGGCGGCCTGGAGGCGCTGTTGGGCGTCCTGGGCCAAAACCTGCTGGCCCGGATCTGCGAGGAAGCCTTGGCCGGGCTACGTGAGGAAGTGTTCGCGGCCGCCGTCCGGAAGCCGCTCGCACAGTTGGAAAAGGCGGGCATCGGCGATGTCGTGGCCCGGGTATCCGGCGATGTCGAGGCCGTCAGTGAAGCGATCTCGGGCGTGCTGCCCGCGTTCACCAGCGCTGCTTTTACCATCGGCGTGACCTTGTTGGGTCTGGGCGTCATCGACTGGCGTTTTGCCGTGGCCGTGTTGATTGCCGCGCCACTGCAAATTTTCACCTTGCGGTGGTTCCTCAAACGGACCGCCCCCATTTATCGGACAGTCCGCATCACCGAGGCCAACCGGACCGAGCAAATCATCGAGACCGTCCACGGTTCCCCATCTGTCCTGGCCTTGGGTCTGAGATCCCGTCACGCGGACCTGGTGGCGGCTGCCTCGAAGGAGAACATCGGTCATTCGCTGCGCGGGGTGGGTTTCCTGACGCGGTTCTACAACCGCCTCAACCTTGCCGAACTGATCGGTCTGTCCGCTGTTCTGGTGGTGGGGTTTTGGCTTCACGCCGAGGGGCTGTCACTATTGGCGCAGCCACCGCGGCAGCCCTCTACTTCTACCGGCTGTTCGACCCCATCGGCCTGGTCCTTGGGCAGTTCGATGAGCTCCAGAAAGCCGCCGCCGGATTGGGCCGCATGTTCGGGTTGACCATGACCGCAGGCCCATCTCCCGCAACGGCAACGTCAGCTGCTACAGATGCCGGCATCGTCCTGGACAACGTCACCTTTGCCTACCCGGGCCAGCGACCGGCCCTCAACGGGGTCTCGCTCACCGTCCGTCCGGGCGAGCGGATCGCGATCGTGGGCACTTCGGGTGCCGGAAAAACCACCCTGGCCAAGGTCATCATGGGCTTGGAACACCCCCATAGCGGGACGGCCTGGGTGGGCGGACTCGATTCCGCCGCCGCAGCCCCCGCGGACCTGCACTCGCGGATCGCGATGGTCAGCCAGGAGGTGCACGTCTTCTCCGGCACGCTCGCCGAGGACCTCAGGCTCGCCAAACCGGACGCTTCCGCGGCAGAAGTTAGCCGCGCACTGGAAGCCGTTGGAGCTGCTTGGACTGACATGCTCGACGACGGACTGGAGACGCCCGTAGGCGCCGGCGGGCACCAGCTCACCCCCGAGCAGGCACAGCAACTGGCTCTTGCCCGGCTGATGCTTAAGGATCCGCCTATCGCAGTCCTCGATGAAGCCACGGCCGAGGCGGGAACAGGCTCGGCCACCATGCTGGATGAGGCCGCCGAAGCCGCGCTGGCAGGCCGGACGTCCGTGGTGATCGCACACCGATTATCACAGGCAGCCTCCGCAGACACCGTGGTGGTGATGGAGCACGGGCAGATCATCGAATCGGGCCCGCATGAGCAACTGCTGGCCACCGGCGGCAGGTATGCCACGTTGTGGGAGGCCTGGAACAGCTCACTCAGCCGGAATTGATCCGGAGTTTGTAGTGCAAAAACTCACTCCCGGGGGTCGTGCCGCACCGGGGTTCCCTTCGCGAACGCGCGCACTTTCGCGTCATCCCAGATGTGCGCCGGGACGCCCCCGCCCAGGAGTTTGCGGGCCAAGGTGGGGTCATCACCGAAAGGTGCGTGGCTGCCGGCCATGATCATGTTGCCGTAGCGGCGTCCTTTGAGCATGGCGGGGTCCGCGATGATCATGGTGTGCTCGAACGTGTCAGCGATCGTGGCGGCATCGGCGCGGGCGTTCTTGAGGTCGGGGGCGTCCCCGGAGTTGACCACGTACAGGCCGTCCGGAGCCAGGACCGCGTCAGCGTGCGCCGTGAATTCGCGCGTGGTCAAGGCCCCTGGGGTGAAGGCTCCGGCGAAGACATCGCGGATGATGAGGTCGCGGGTATCGGGAGTGAGGGATTCAGTGACCTGCCGGGCTTCACCGACGCGGAGCCTCAACAGCGGCGCCTTGGGCAGGTCGAACCAACCGCGGACGTAGTCGGCAAGCTTGCCGTCCAGCTCCACCACTACCTGCCTGGCTTCGGGGTAGGCCGCATGGAAGTAGCGGGCCATGGAGCATGCTCCCCCGCCAAGATGCAGGGCACGCAGCTTCGGTTTCTGTTCGCGGGGCCAGCGCGATTCAACCAGTGCGGCAATCCACCGCATATATTCGAAATCCAGGAACAGCGGGTCCGCGAGGTCGATGTGCGAGCTCATGACGCCGTTGATCTTCAGCAACCAGCCGTTGGAGTTGTCCTGGTCCGGGATGAGTTCGCAGTCGCCGGTATCGATGTAATAGATCCCCGCCACTGGACCATCAGGGCGGGCGCCGGACGGCACCTCGACGACTCCCGTCGTCGACCTTTTACCGCGTTTCGCCACTATTTCCGCCCCGTCCGAGTCATGCTCCAAGCCTAGTGGAGCGACACATTCCCCCTCACCGTCCACCGACACTAAGGATACTTATGATTTAGGGCCATTGGGTCCTATGATCTCTACATGGATCTTGGAGAAACTGTGTGGGCGGAGGTGCTGACGGTGGCAGTGGCGTGGCTGACCGTCGTCTGCCTCATGCTTGCCCGGGTGCCCAAACCTCCGGGCCTCCTGGACCCTCCGCTGGATATGGATCCCCCCGACGATCCCGAATCACCCAAAACGCCTTAAGCGAAGTCCTCGGCTTGTGGGCGTCACGTTCGCCGGATCGACGTGGGTTCGTAGACTATCACCGAGCCCGGCGTCACTGCCCGGCACGTCAACTGGCGCTCCGGGCCCCTGCTCGCCCGCAATTCCACCTCGATCTTTGCCGGGTGGGGCGGCCGACCGCTGATCCGGATGCGCCAATAATCGCCCTCACGCAGGGCCTCAGTGACCACATAGTCATGCCGGCCGGCAGGGCCGAACTGCGCCAGGACGGCCGCAACAGCGGCTTGCTGCGGGGGCAGGAGATCCGTATACCCGCGCAGGTACCGTGCATGGATCCGCCCGGATAAATGCTCCTCAATGGTGGCGATGGAGGATCCGGCGTCGAGCCCCCCGTAGTACACGCCGTCCGGGGCAATGACGGCATTGGCAGCGAACCTGTCACCCCCAACATGCGAACATTCCCACACCAGCTCCGGCCAACGCTCCGTGAGCGCGCGCACCACCGGCCGTCCCCGCACGGCGCAGCAGGTGTCATGCTGCCCATGGGCACAGACCAGGATGGTCGGCGGGAATCCGGTCTCGCCGGGAGATGCCAAAGCCAAGGCAATCTCGGCCAGGTCCTCATCCCGGTCCCACGTTCCCCACAATTGGCGATAAGCCCCGGAGCTTTCGTGCCAAAGTACGGCCCACTTGGCCGGACCATGCCGCCGGCGGGCACCTAGCCGCCGGGGGCCGGGCCGCCGCACCAAGAGGACCCGCGCACGGGCAGTCCGCGCGGCGGAACTGACCAGGGCCTTTGTCCCGGGCTCCAGGTCAAGGCCATCGAATCCGTTGGGCGGCCACCCACCCGGGTACTCCACAAGGACCCACACCAAGGAAGGTGACGCCGTGCCTGCCATCGAGTCACCGCGTATCCTGGCGCTTTCCGCGCAGAAGAAACGCCCCGTTGCCGCCACGGGAAAGTCACTGTTCAACGGGGACGAGAACTCCTGCGCGCAAGAGCCTTTCGACCAGCTCAATCCCGAGATCAGCCACCAGATGATCCCCGCCCTCCAGCAGACGCCGCACGGAGGGCATATTGTCCTCGGGAAAATCGAGCCACCCAACGCGGGTCGATAAGCGTGAGCCCTCCAGCCGTGCTTCCAAGGCGTCCCTGAGCCGCACCACCGACTCCGGCCTGAGTCCGTCAAGGGCCGCACGTTGGGCCACCGGACCCAGAGGAGCCGGACGCCCTTGTCCCCTTCGGGCGCGGTGGAAAAGGGATGTGGTTTCCGCTTCCATGACAGCGGCTGCGAGGCGCTCCCGGACTGCGGCGATCTCCTCCTCAGGTCCATCCACACCCAACGGCAAGGAACGGCGCATCCCGGGATCCTCGCACAGCGCAGCAACTGCTGCCTGTGCCAAGTGTTCGGCCAAGGCTTGGCGGGTCCAGCTATGGACTCCCAAGGTGAGATGGATGGAAACTTCCCCCTGCGCCTGGGCGGCATGCAACCAACCACGCGGAAGGTAAAGGACATCGCCCGGCTCCAGGACAGTGTCAATGTAAGCCTCGCCCTTGGCGGCCTGGGCAACGGCGTCCCGGCGGTCGGTCCAGGGTTGGCTGCGCAACGGGTCCACGTGAACCGGCTCATGGATGATCCAGCGCTTGGTTCCCTCGATTTGCAGTACAAAGACATCATGGACGTCGTAGTGGTCATCGAAGCCACGGTTCTGGGGCGGCGTGATGTAGGCATTGGCCTGCACAGGGTGCCCCAGTTCGGTGCTCAACTGCGAACTGAAACTCGACACTGGCTCCCAGGTGCGGTGCAGCGCCTGCAGGACCAAGGTGGCGCCGTCAGCGAATTTGCGCCACAACGCAGTGTCATCGAGTTGGTCCGGGATGGTGGCGCCGACCCCTGCCGGAGAAGTGTAGGAGGACTCAGGAAGGGTGGATCCTCCCTTGGCGACACGCAGGAAAGGTGTCCGGAGCCCGCGGCGTGAAATCAATTCATCAACGGCGCTGCCGGAGAACACATCGGAGAAATCGCTGACACCACGGGTGAGCAAGGCTGTCCGGCCCCAGACGTCACTGGCGAACTTGTCCTGGCCGATGTCGATCAAGCGTGTTTCCAGGACCCCGCCGCCTCTTACCGCGCCGGGGTCCTGGAAATCAGTGCTGGTAGAGCTCAAAATCAGCTGCCTTGTTGTCCGGCGCCGCCATCAGCACCACCATCAGCACCACCATCAGCACCACCATCAGCACCACCGTCGGCACCGCCATCAGCGCCACCATCGGCACCGCCATCAGCGCCACCATCATGGGTACCGGGGACGCCGTTAGCGCCACCGTCCGCGGGGCCTTCAGCCCCACCATCCGCACCGCCGTCGGCACCACCGTCAGCACCGCCGTCGTGCATGCCGGGGACGCCGTCCGCGCCACCGTCCGCGGGGCCTTCCTGCTCGCTTGGATCCTGCTCTGGAATAGACATGCTTCCTCCCGGGAATCGGACCGGGCGGACCTCGTCGACACCGCCCGAGATCACCATATCCACAGGAGTCAGCTGTGGGAACAGTTCAGTGGGCGGGAACTTGCTGCAGCCCGGGACGGACCATCCGATGCTCCGGCAGTGAGTGCCAGGATGGATCACACAGCTGCCGCTTGCCGTCCGGAACAAACCCATTTCGCCGATAGAAGGCCTGGGCGCGCGGATTGTCATCCAGGACCCAGAGGTATGCGGGGCCGTCGCCGATCAAGGCATCCACCAATGCTTGGCCCACTCCTCGCCCATGAATGCGTTCCAAGGTGTAGAGCATGAAAAGCTCCCGCTCGCAGGGACTGTCCTCATCCCTGCCCGGGCCTGCGGCGCCGATGCCTACCAGGAGACCGTCGGGATCGTGGGCCAGCATCCTGGTGTGGCCCGCAGCGATGTAATCCCGGTAGCGCTGGATGCGGTCGGGCAGCGCCGCTTGCTGTTTTTCAAAGAACTCCCGAGGGAGCAGCTGCCCATAGCTTTCGCGCCACGACTGCACATGCATGACGGCTATGGCCTCGGCGTCATCCACCGTGGCGGGGCGAAGCGTGAAATCCATGCGCTACCTGACCCTCGCGATCGCGAAACCGTCCCAGCCCTTGCTGCCCACCGTTTGGATGGCAGTGGCGTCCAAACGGTGATCCTGGCCCATCATTTCCAGCATTTTCACAATGCCCGGCGCGTTGGCCTCGTCACGGGCCGGCTCAAGGATTGCTCCGCCCCAGATCACGTTGTCCACCACGATCACCGTGCCTGAGCGCCCAAGCCGGATGGCCCAGTCCAGGTAATTGGCGTCGTTCTCCTTGTCCGCATCAATGAAGACGAAGTCGAACGATTCCTGGCCCGCCAGCGTGGGAAGGGTATCCAGTGCCGCACCGACGCGGATGTCCACCTTGTGTCCTACACCGGCAGCATCCACATTGGCGCGCGCTACGTCCGCGTGCTTCTGCAGGAATTCGCAGGTGACCACCCGGCCGTCGTCGGGCAATCCCTGCGCCATCCAAATGGTGCTGAAACCGGCCAAGGTCCCGATCTCCAGGGCCCGCCTGGCCCCGGACATCTGCACCAGCATCCGGAGCAGCTTGCCTGCGTTGGGGGCAACCTCAATCGCAGGCATGCCGGCTTCGACGGCCGATGTCAGCGCACGCCGGTGGGCAGGTTCGGGACGCACGACGACGTCGGTCAGGTAACGCTCGACGTCAACCCAACCGGGCTCTGTCACGTGTTCAATCATGGCCCCCAGTCTTGCACTGGTGGCTTCGGCAGAAAACCCTTTTTGACCTGATGGTCAAAAAGGGCCTAGGCTGCGGGCATGGGCCGGCCAAGAAGCTTCGACGACGAAAAAGTCATCTCCGACGCCATGGACGCGTTTTGGACCCACGGCTATGCGGCAACTTCGCCCGCAAGACTCGCCGAAGCCACCGGCATCGCCAAGGGGAGCCTCTACAACGCTTTCACGAGCAAGCGGGACCTCTTTGACCGCTGCCTCAACCTGTACCAGGACCAGATGATGCACATGGCCCAGGAGTTACTGGAGCACCCCGGAACCACCAAGGAGTGTCTTCGCGCGGCCCTTCGCACGATCGTTGACAACGACTTGGAGCAGGCCCATCCCCGGGGGTGCTTGATCGGCAATACTGCGGTAGAGCTCGCCGGGCAGGATCCGGCACTGGCAGGCAAGCTCCGGCTGATGCAGGACGAATCGACCGGATGGTTTGCTGCTCGAATCCAAAGCGGCCAGCTCAAGGGAGACATTTCCCCCGACCGCGACGCGCAGGCCTTGGCCGAGCATCTGGCCACAACCCTGGCCGGCCTTCGAGTGATGGCGATGACGTACGACGCACCGACTCTCCATCGCGTCATCGACACCGCCCTGGCAGTTCTTTAGTTCTCACCGGAAAGCAGCCCGGGAGATTAGTACCCTAATTTTTGACCAACTGTTCCAGAAAAGGATAGGTGCATGGATTACTCACTCAACGGGAAAGTTGCTGTTGTCACTGGCGCGAGTCGTGGCATCGGGCTAGCCACGTCACGGGCATTGGCATCGGAGGGCGTTCGGGTAGTCGGGGCGGCCCGCACCATCAGCCCCGAACTTCGGGAAGTGTGCAGCCTTGGCGTTTCTGTCGACCTGTCCACGAGGACCGGAGCGCAGGAGTTGATCGATGCGGCCTTGGCCAAAGAGGGCCGAGTGGACATCCTGGTCAACAACGTGGGCGCCGGGGACGCCAACAGCTTGAAGCTGGGCGGATTCCTCGATGCCGACGAGGATCAGTGGCAGAGACTGCTGGACCTCAACCTGCTCAGCGCGGTACGGACCTCACGCGCTGCCCTGCCAAGCATCGTGGAACACCAAGGCGTCATCGTCAACGTCTCGTCAATCAATGCGCGCATCCCTTCCACCGGCCCGGTCGGATACAGCGAGGCCAAGGCCGCCCTGACAGCCTTCAGCAAACGGCTCAGCGAAGAATTCGGACCGCAGGGGGTACGGGTGAACACAGTCTCGCCCGGGCCCGTGGGCACTGGGCTTTGGCGTGATTCCGATGGCTTCGGAGCAAGGGTCGCCGAGATGTACGGGGCAACCCACGAAGAATTCCTCGAAGCAATGCCAGCGACGTTCGGCGTTGCCTCCGGGCGCATTGCGGAACCGGAAGACGTGGCGGCGTTCATCACGTTTCTGGCCTCGCCAATTGCGAACAGCATCACTGGCGCGGACCTGGTCATCGACGGCGGAACAATCAAAACCAGTTGAAACCCGTCCCCGCATGATGCCGTGGCGCCTGACACGGCATCATGCGATGTTCACGGCGAACTAGATGTTTTCCTCTTCCGAACCGGCGATCGCCTCTTCGAGCCGCTCCACCTTGCCGGTCAGTTCGCCGCTGTACCCGGGCCGGATGTCAGCCTTGATCACCAGGGAGACACGGCTGCCGTAGCGGCCCACAGCTTCGGTGGCGCGCTTGACGACGTCGAACACCTCGTCCCATTCGCCTTCGATCGTGGTGAACATGGAGTCGGTCTGGTTGGGCAGTCCGGACTCGCGGACAATCTTGACGGCGGCAGCGACGGCGTCGTGGACCGAAGCGTCGGGGGTGGGTCCGCCGTTGGCGGCGGATGCGGGCTGGCCCGAAGGGGCGACTGAGAAGGCAAGCAACATAAAATCCAGTGTTTCACGTACTGGTTTGTCATATAACGGCCTACTCCCGCGTAACAAGAGGCCTTCGACGCTCCGTTGCTACCCTGACAAGCATGGAACAGCCCTCTGAACGCAAGCCCCTCAGGGCAGACGCCGCACGCAATGTGGACAAGATCATCACCGCTGCGCGGCAATGCTTCCGGGAACACGGCCCCGAAGTGCCGCTGCAGACCATTGCCGCCACAGCCGGAGTTGGCCCCGCAACGCTGTTCCGCAACTTCTCGGACAAAGAGCAGCTGGTCCTCGCAGCGTTGTCACGCCAACTGCGCCAGCATGTGGACCCAGTCGCCAAGGCCGCGCTCGACGGCATGGATGCAGCCGAAGGACTCATCAACGTCATCGACGCCGTGATGCAGGTTGCCAGCGAAGACGCGAACCTTCTTGACGCCGTCGCCGGCCGCCGCGGACTCCTGATCGGCATCACCCGCGGCATCATCGGCTCCATGGCCACCCTGTTGGAGCGCGGCCAGGGCCAAGGTTCCTTGCGGCGGGATATCACCATTGAGGACATGGTCCGGCTGGTGGCCATGCTGATCGGCGCCGTGGACACCATGGAACCTGGTTCCCAGGCATGGAAGCGTCCTGTGGCCTTGATCGAGGATGCCATCCGGACCGAGCGCCCGTCCCGGCCCCTTCCCGAGCAGTCCGGCATCCCAGGCGTGACGCTGACCGAGGCTCCCTAGCCGCGTCTCTTTCCGCCTGCATGGTGACTCCTGCCCATCGCGACGAAGGCTTTGCGGGCAGTAGGCTCAGGCGTATGAATATTCCCTTGAGCTCATACTCATCCAGTGGTTCCGAGTCTGCTGCTGCGGCCGGCTTGGTCATGCTGCTGATGGTCATCTACTTTGCCGTGGTCTTTGCGATCGTCGGCGTGCTCTACATGGGAATATTCACCAAAGCCGGCCGTCCGGCGTGGGCCGCCTTTGTCCCGATCTACAACAGCATCAAGGTCATGGAGATCGCCGGGCGCCCGTGGTACTGGCTCCTGTTGTCCTTCATCCCGTTCGCGGGAATCTACTTCAGCATCGTGGCACTTCACGATCTCTCCAAGTCCTTCGGCAAGGACGCCGGTTACACCGTGGGATTGGTCCTGCTGCCCGTGGTGTTCGTGCCCATGCTGTCCTATGGCTCGGCACCCTACTTGGGACCGGCTGCCGGACGGCAGTTCGTGCCCTACCCGCAGGGGTATGCGCCCGCGTATCCGCAGGGCTATGGAGAGCAGCCCCCGGCGCAGCAGTTCCCCGGACAACAGATCCCAGGACAGCAGCCGCCATCCCAAAACCCCGATGGCCAGCAGTACCGCTAACCCGGCAGCAGCCTAGCCCCAGCCGAGCAGCCTAGCCCCAGCCGAGCAGCCTGAGGAGGGCGGCCGCGGCAGCGCCTGAAATCACCACCACCAGGAACGGTGCCCGGAGCCACAGCGCGACGGCGGCGGCCGCCAAGGCGCCGATGCGGGCATCAAGGACAATGCCTTGGCCCGAAGCAACGGCGTTCACCACCGTGAGGGAGGCCAACAACCCGATGGTCATGGTGCCGGCCACATGCATGATGCGAGGACTCTCCAGCAGCTTGGCCGGCACAAAGTAGCCCACCAATTTGGTGAGGTATGCCAACACACAGGCAATCAGGATCCACAGCCAAAGGCTCATTTGCTCTCCCCCTGCCCGTGCCGGTGCTTCTCTGCATAGGGATCCAGGTCTGGTTCCAGCCCTTCATCCAGGCGGCCGTGGCTGAACCAGCCGATAACGCCCGCCACTACCGCGGCCACCAGGATGGGAACGCCCGAGGGAACGAAGGGCACGGCCAAAATGGTTGCCAGAGCACATGCAGCGGCGATGGCCCAGGGTTCGCGGCCCTTCAACCGCGGCCACAGCAAGGCCAGGAAGGCGGCCACGGCAGCCCCGTCCAAACCCCACTGCTTGGGATCGCCCATGGCGTCACCGGCCAAAGCTCCGATGGCGGTAAAGATATTCCAAAGAATGAATATACCGATTCCGGCAGTCCAGAAACCGCGGCGTTGCTCGTCGGGATCAGACTGGCCGGACGCCGTCGCAGTTGATTCGTCGATGGTGACGTGCGCGGAAACGTAACGCTTCCACCCGCCGGGACGGAGCATGGCGTTGATTTGCATGCCGTAGATGCCGTTGCGGAGACCCAGAAGGGCGCTGGCCGTCATGGCCGCCACGCCGGAACCGCCACCTGCCACCACACCAATGAAGGCAAACTGCGAGCCGCCGCTGAACAGCAACAGGCTCAACACCATGGTCTGCCAAAAGTCGAACCCCGAAGCTACGGACAGCGCTCCGAAAGACACGCCATAGAGTCCCGTGGCAATACTCAAGGACACTGCCACTTTGAAGGCAGGTGACTCCCTCAGCCTGACGGGGGTGGCCCTGTTGCTCATTTCCGCAGGCTCCAAGACCACAAGATCAGGGGAATCTGCAGCGGCAAGCGGACCGTGTGGATGCGTCGTTCGGCCGGCGTGCCTTGGGGGCCGTAGGCGCGACGAAGCGCATCAATATGCCCGGCAAGGAATGCAGTGAACATCGCCGTGGTGGCGTCCGCGGCAACCTTCCGCGTGGCAGGGATCAGGAGCCCGACGGCGGCCGCGGCCTCGATCAGGCCGGAGGACGCAACCCATTCCTCGCGGGACATCACTGCCAGGGGTCCATTGGGGCGGCTTTCCGGCTCGTCATTGCGGCACAGGTAGTCCGGAACCACGGGGTAATAGAACTTAGGCGTGCGGAGGTGCTTCGCAGCGCTGGCCATGAGCAGTGCACTCAAAGCTACTGCGGACGTGGTTCGGGTTGCTTGTGCTGACCAGCGAAATGACATGAGACCACTCAATCACAAGCCAGGTGGCACCCAAAGTCAGCTTGACACCATCAACTGCTTCAGTACCTGCGCCGGTTTGTTGGTGGTGATCTCATGGATGCCGAGGCCTTGGCACATGGCCACATCCTTCTCCGAATCTACAGTCCACACACGGAATATACGGCCGGCCTCCAACCACCGCTGAACGTTCCGTGCGTGCTCCCGCACATAATCAATACCGGGACCGGCAATCACTGCTTCGCCGTCGTCCAGGACCCGTTCAGCCTCCAGCTGCGTGGCGCGCATGACGTTGGCAACTGCACCACCGGTCAGGAAGCCCAGCCCGAGTTCCTCACGGAGCTCCTTCACCGTGAAGTCGTCCACCAGCTGGCACACGTGCTCTTTGGGCACGCTCTGCAGCAGGCGTTGGACGGAATCGGTATCAAAGCTCATAAAGGAGATCCGGATGTTGTCCACACGGGATTCCTCCGGCGTCCAGCCTTCTTCTTCCAACAAGGCCAACACCGTATCCTCCAGCTTGAGCCGGTAAGGACTGGGATGCTTGAGCTCGATCGCCAAGCCGATCTCCCGTCCGGCCCCACGCAGGATGTCCAGCAATTCCGGCAGGGTCAGGAACTGATCCGCCACTCCCCCATAGGCGTCGGGAATTCGCGCGCCCTTCCAGGACGAGAAATCCAAAGCCCGGAGTTCCTCCAAGGTGTGCTCGGCCACCGGGCCCGTCCCCGTGGACGTACGGTCCAGGTTGGCGTCATGCAGCAACACCACATGTTGGTCCCGGGTCAGGTGGACATCGCACTCCACACCGTCGGCGCCATCTGCGATGGCTTGCAGATAAGCAGCCCTGGTGTGCTCGGCGTAGGCTGCACTCGCACCGCGATGGGCGTAGACCTTGGGGCGGCCTGGGGCGTAGTCGTCGCTAGTCATGCAGACACGGTAGCCCACGTCCATGCATCTACGGCGCTACGCTGGGCTCATGCAGGTGAACTCTGAACAAATCCCAACTGAAGACGCCACCAACCCCAATCCGCTGCCCCAACAGCCGGGTTCCCCAGATTCCCGAAGCGCAGGTTCCGGACGTGCAGGTTCCCCGCGCGCACGGCGGTCCGCCGTCGTCGGGCTCTCAACAGGTGACATGGAAAAAGCCGCCGCGCTGCTTCGCATGAAACGGTTGGCCTTGGCACTGCTGATCGCCATGGCGGTGATCTTCACCGTGGCGTTCGCGTTCCAGAAGCAGTATCCGTGGCTGGAATATGTTCGGGCGGCGGCCGAGGGCGGCATGGTGGGTGCCCTGGCCGACTGGTTCGCTGTCACTGCGCTGTTCAAGTACCCCATGGGCCTGAAGATCCCCCACACGGCCATCATTCCGCGCCGGAAGGACCAGATCGGCGAATCGCTCAGTGACTTCGTGGAGAGCAACTTCCTCTCCCAGGAAGTGGTGCAAGACAAGCTGTCCAGCATCGACATTGCCCGAAAGGCGGGCACCTGGTTGTCCGCGCCAGGGGGAGCTGAACGGGTGGCCAAGGAAGGTGGCGCGATCATCCGTGGCGCGTTCACCGTCCTGAACGACGACGACGTACAGGCTGTCATCGAGGGCATGGTCCGCAAGCATTTGCTGACCCCGCCATGGGGACCACCCGTGGGCCGGATGGCCGAACGGATATTCGCCGACGGGCACCACCACACGCTGGTTGACCTGTTGGTTGATCGTGCCGCCGACTGGGTGGAGGCCAACCATGCAACGGTGAACAGGCTCGTCTCGGACCGTTCCCCCTTGTGGGTGCCGACGTTCGTGGACGGCCTGGTGGGCGACAGGGTTTATGTGGAGCTCTCCAAATTTGTCCGCGCAGTTCAGGCCGACCAGAACCACCAAGTGCGCCAGTCGATCGACGCCTACCTCACCGACCTGGCCCAGGACCTGCAGCATGATCCCGCCATGATCGAGCGAGCGGAATCCATCAAAGCCCAGATCCTGGGCGACCCCGAGGTCCGCGAACTGGCGTCCCGCACCTGGGGAACCGTGAAGACTGCGCTGCTCAACGCCGTCGACGATCCCGACAGCGAACTGAGCCAGCGCTTCAAGGGCGCCGTCCGTGACTTCGGTACACGGCTGGTCAACGACGACGAACTGGCCGGCAAGGTCAACGCCTGGATCGGAGACGCGGCCGGGTATCTGGTGAATACCTACCGCTCCGACATCGCAGGCGTCATCTCTGACACCGTGGCGCGTTGGGATGCCCAAGAGACGTCCCAGAAGATCGAACTGCAGGTGGGCAAGGACCTGCAATACATCCGCATCAACGGCACAGTGGTGGGAGCGCTGGCCGGGCTGGCGATCTTCACGGTGGCGCACCTGCTGTTCGGCTAAGAGACAAGCGGGCGGCCAGGCATAACTGCCTCTCTGGAGCTATCCCTTGCGCCTTGGTACCTTCAACGCATGCCCATCAAACTTGAAAACGTTGGTATTGCGGTCCGGAATCTCGAAGAGACCATCGCCTTTTTCACGGATCTCGGCCTCACCGTGCTGGGCCGTGACACGGTCAGCGGTGACTGGGCCGATACGGCAGTAGGGCTGGACGGCAACCACGCAAAGATTGCGGTGCTCCAAACGCCGGATGGCAACGGCCAGCTGGAGCTTTTCGAGTACATCCACCCTGATGCGATCGAGACCAATCCCACCCTCCCCAACGAGATCGGCATGCACCGGGTTGCTTTCTCGGTGGACGACATCGATCAAGCCCTGGAGATCGCCGCCAAGCACGGATGCTACCCATTGCGTGGTGTGGCAAACTACCAGGGCGTTTACAAGCTCACCTACCTCCGCGGGCCCAGCGGGATCCTGGTCATGCTGGCGCAGAAGCTCCAGGGCTGAGGCGCTTCCATGCTGAAGCACGTCGCTGAGGGCGTTCTGGTTCACGAGAGCGAATTCATCCAGAGCAATTGCACGGTGGTGCAAGGCCGGGACGGTGTCCTGCTGATCGACCCCGGTATTACAGTCAACGAAATGGCCACCATCGCGGACGACCTCCGCGAGTTGGGCCAGCCCGTCGTGGCCGGTTTCTCCACGCACCCCGATTGGGACCATGTGCTCTGGCACCCTGACTTCGGCAACCCGCCCCGCTACGGCACGGCGCGCTGCGCGGCCTCCATCCAGACGGTCCTGGCCGCTGCCGACTGGAAGGAACAGGTAGCAGAAGGGCTGCCTCCGGAGCATGCCGATGAGATCCCGATGGCGTTGCTCGGCCTCATTTCCGGACTGCCTGCCGGTACTGTGCAGATCCCGTGGGACGGACCCACCGTCCGCATCCTGGAGCATCAGGCCCACGCCCCTGGCCACGCGGCCCTCTTGATCGAAGGGTCCGGTGTCCTGGTAGCCGGCGACATGCTGTCCGACACCCTGATGCCGTTCCTCGACCTCGAAGCAGCGGATCCGCTCACTGACTATCTAGAAGCGCTGCGGCTCTTCGATTCCGTGGCCGACGATGTTGTTGCCGTCGTCCCGGGCCACGGTTCAGTGGGCCTGGCTGGGCAGTTGCGGGAACGCATCGCTCTGGATCGCGCCTACGTTCAGGCGCTGCAAGATGACCGTGAGGCGGAGGACCCGAGGGTTGGCCCGTCCGCTCCGTTGGAGTGGCTGGCCGACGTCCATGGGTGGCAGGTGCAGCGTCTGGCCGAAAAACGGCGGGGCTGAGTTCAGGGCCTGATCCTACGCCGGCCCTTGCAGCAAAATCATCCAGCGCTCCTTGAGATGTTGCCCTGTTTTCTCAGCCGAGCAAGTGCACCATCTGCCCTGGCCTTGCTTGGCCGAGCAAGTCCAGGTCTTCGTCACGCACCAGTGCAATCACCGGGGATTTGGCCGTTGCCGGACGGTCAGCCAACGCAATGACGGGAAGGCCCGACGGCGGCAACACCACTGAGCCCAAGGCCAACGGTTGTGGCTCGGCTGCTTGGGCTTTGGCAGCTGGGGCCGTTTGGCCCACCTCAAGCGGCCGACCAAGAAGCCGTGCACCCACACGGTCCGATTCCTGCGAGAGGGTCCACGGTTCCGTGGTCAACCGAAGCCACGTTCCGGCGTCGACATCCTGGGCCTTGGGGTCTTTCGGCACGCGTGAAATCCTGGCAACAACCGGTCGTTCCGGGTCCAGTGCCCGCCGGGCAGGGTGGATGACGCCAGGTTGCCTGACGGCAGAGTGGTGCACGGCAGAGCCGTTGCCCACAGGATTGTTGCCCACAGGATTGTTGCCTGCAGGGAGAGCCTGACCGTACGGCTTTCCGAACGTCACGGCCGCGCCGGCAGACAGCACCTCACCGGATTCCTGCACACCGCCTTGAAGCGCCACGTAATATCGGATCCCGAACAATGCCGGGCCGAAGGCCAACACTGCTCCAGGAGCTACCCTGACGGCCGTATTCAGCGGAAACTCTGAACCGTTGAGCGTCACCACGCCCTCGGCGCCGGTGACTGCCACCGCGGATCCGGTCACGAACCTCAGCTTGAGTCCGCCTACAAGCACCTCGAGCCCGGCTGCATGCTTCGGATTTCCCAGCAAGGCGTTCGCCAACTGCAGGGACGTCCGGTCCAGTGCGTGATCGGGTGCAAGGGCAAGGGTCAACATTCCGGGAGCCGCCACCACTGCGCCCATCGGCAAAACCCTCCTCAAGATTCAGCAGGACATGTCCTACCCAAAATCTGTCCTACGCAAACGCCTCAATCTGCACGCCGGCCTGCTCCAGCCCTTCCCGGACCGCAGCGGCCATGTCGACCGCTCCCGGAGTATCGCCGTGGATGCAGAGGGAATCAGCCACGACGGGGACAACAGTTCCGTCGATGGCCAGGATTTCCTTGCGCGTTGCCAGCCGGACGGCCTGGGCCACGACGGCGGCCGGGTCATGCAGCACTGCACCGTCCTGGGTACGGGGAACCAGTGTGCCATCCGGAAGGTAGGCGCGGTCAACGAATGCTTCGCGGAATACCGGGTGCCCGGATTCCTCTGCGAGCTTCAGCCACTCAGAGCCCGGCAATCCCAGCACAGGCAGGCCGGGATCGTAGGCGTGGACCGCGGCGACCACGGCCTCGGCCTGCTCGGCATCATTGACGATCCGGTTGTAGAGCGCACCATGCGGCTTCACGTAATCCACCGATGCACCCACTGCGTGGGCCATACCGTCCAGGGCGCCGAGCTGGTACAAAACGTCGCCGAAGAGTTCGTCGAAGGTCATATCCAGTGAACGTCGTCCAAAGCCCGCCAGGTCCCGGTAGCCCACATGGGCTCCTACACGGACGTCCAATTCAAAAGCGGCGCGGCAGCTGTCCAACATGGTCAGAGGATCTCCGGCATGGAATCCACAGGCCACGTTGGCGCTGCTGACGATGCGGAACATTGAGGCGTCGTCTCCCATGGTCCAGGAGCCGAAAGATTCTCCGAGGTCAGCGTTCAGGTCCACTGTTACCGCCTTCCAGCGTGAGGGTTTCCGGTGCCGCTTCAGCCGCGACAGAGTTTTTGGTGGCAGTGGGGAGCAGTTCGCCCGGGATGGTGTCCGGCAGCGGCCCGAAAGCTTCCTTGGCAGTGGAGACCACAGCGCGGCCCATCATGAGGTTGCCCGCACCACCCACCACTGCACCCACGCCGAACGGCAGGGCACGGCCGAGGAAGGCGGTTCCTTGGCGCTTCACGAGGTTCTTGAGGAAGGCCCGTTGGATGGAGTCACGGATGACCCCGAAGCCACTGCCAGGAATCTTCTTGGTGAGGGTCTTGCCCCATGCGTTGGTCACGCCCTTGCTGCGACCGAGCGACTGGCCGCTCAAAGCTCCGAGCATGGACGTGCCTTCCTCCCCCAACATGATGGCCATGACCATGGTTTGCGCACGCA
Organism: Arthrobacter sp. R3-55; assembly: GCF_054161505.1. Lineage (NCBI taxonomy): Bacteria > Bacillati > Actinomycetota > Actinomycetes > Micrococcales > Micrococcaceae > Arthrobacter > Arthrobacter sp. R3-55. The sequence continues at coordinate 4,383,577 of NZ_CP096423.1, forward strand.
CGGGATCCGTCAGCCGGATGCCGTGGAGCTCGGCCAGGGACGACGCATACAACGCCGTTGTCTCCAGGAAACCCACAGTGGCAAGCGCTGAGAGTCCAAGGCTGGCTGCGGTTCCAATGCCAGGCACGACGGCGGTGGCACCTACCGCTGCACCGCCACCGGAGATGGCAAGCAAGTAGTGGCGCTCAAGTTTCGCGGCCAGCTGTGCAGGGTTGTCGTTGGGGTACCTGCGCTGCAGCCTACGCAGGTTGGCCAGGACCAGGGGCCGCTGGACTTCGACTGCTTTCAGCAGGACATTGTGGACGCCGGGCTTGGTGTTGCCTTGCTCATCGAAGACGGCGTTATGGGCTGTCTCTTGGGCGATTTTCACCGCCGGGTTGGGTCGCTTGGGCATCTTCACCTCTCCTTGGCAGCTGGTTCGTGGTACGGGAACTGCTGGATTCAGCCTATGCCACACCCCTGACCTGCAAAGCCCCAGTGGGGGCCTATGTGGATACTATTCCGCGTACAGCGGACGTGGTACCGGCCATAGTGCGGCGTAGACTGGGGGCACTCACGGAAGCAGTCCAAGCAAGGACAGGGAGTATCCGCCATGAACACTTCGGACAAGCACGACGACGCTACCCGGCGCCACACCGACGCCCCCGCGGAAGGCCAACCGGAAGGCTGGGTTCCGCAAGATACCGGCCGCCATAGCCAGGACCCTGCGGAAGGTGCGGACACCGACGACGCCGATGCGCCGTCGTCGGACGCTTCATAACCGCAGGTCCCTGCCGTACGCGCCCTCGGCCGGCGCGTCTTCCGCAGTATCAACGCGCAGGTCCGGGCTGGTGAAATGGCCGCGTTGAGAGCGCTGCGCCCTTTTGCGCACCGGGAATTCAGGGTACTGATCGCTGCGCTGTCCATTTCCATTTTTGGATCCGGAATGTGGGCAGTGGCCATGGTCTACGAGGTCATCCACCTCGGCGGCGGTCCCTTGGAATTGTCGCTGGTGGCTACCGCTGCCAGCGTGGGCCTGGTGGGGTTCGTTCTGGCCGGAGGCATCGCGGCCGACAGGCTCCCGCAACGGCTCCTGATCATCGCGGTTGAAGGTGCCAACCTGGCAGTCATTGCCACCATCACGGCACTGGCCATGGCCGACGTCCTTCAGCTAGGGCATCTGGCCCTGGGCGCGTTCGTCCTGGGTGTGGGGCAGGCGTTCTTCTTCCCTGCATATTCCGCGATCCTGCCACGCATCCTGCCTGCGGATGACCTCCTTGCCGCCAACGGCCTGGAGGGCACGGTGCGGCCGGTCCTGCAACAGGCAGCGGGCCCGGCACTTGCCGGAATCCTGGTGGCGACGTTGTCCCCGGCACACGCGGTTGCGGGGGTTGCCGTGTGCCATTTGCTGGCGTTTGGAATAGTGAATTTCCTGAGCCGGGAAGCCCTGGGCGTGGGCCCTGTTGGCGCGGATGGCGCAGTTGTCGTGGATGGCGCGGATGGGCCTGCCGGGACACCCGCAAAATCGTCCCTGTTCAAGGATCTTGCTGAGGGATTCAGCTACACCGTCCGCACTCCCTGGCTGCTATGGACCTTGGTGTGGGCCTGCCTGTCCGTGCTGTTCCTCATTGGACCCATCGAGGTCCTGCTTCCCTTCGTAGTCCAGGACCAGTTGGGCGGCGACTCCAGGATGTTCGGTTTCCTGCTCGCCATCATGGGCGTCGGTAGCGCCGTCGCGGCCTTGGCAACTGCGTCCCTGCGCCTCCCCCGCCGCTACCTGACCGTCATGGTTCTGACGTGGGGCCTGGGAAGCCTGCCTGTAGCCGCGATTGGTTTCATGGACAGTTTTTGGATGCTCGCGGCCGCCATGCTCATCTTTGGAGTTACCGAGGGAATCGGAACCGTCATTTGGGGCACCCTGCTGCAACGGCGCGTTCCACGGCACTTGCTCGGCAGGATCTCCAGCCTGGACTTCTTTGTTTCCCTGGCCTTGATGCCCGTTTCCATGGCCTTGGCAGGCCCGCTCGCCGAGGTTGTTCCCCTCTGGCTGATCTTCTTCGTTGGTGGTGTGGTGTGCCCCGCCATGGCGTTCGTGGCTCTCTTCGCAGCGCGAATGACGACCGATGAGATCAACAATCCCTTGACCTCGGACACCCCGGGTCCTGAGGCTGCAGACACCCAGCCCGACGCTGTGTAGCGTAGGCATCACCACGAAAGGACACATCATGGCCGCAGGAACCAAGGAGGGTGGTTGGTACGGGCTGCGCAAGGGCTACCGGGGCCGGTTCGGAATGTACATGCCACCGCTGCTCGAGGCCCTCGGCTTGGCGGAGCTGACGCACGAAAAGCGGAACAACAGCATGCGGGGCATCGCACAGTAGGTTTCGGCCATACTAGGGGACTTCTGTGGACCTTCCGTTCGGTGCGTACGCCTGGGAAGTCGGTGCGTACGCTTGGGAAGCGAAAATGTTCAGGCCCAGGACCCTGGAGAGATACGCGGTGGCCTGTTGGCCGCGGACACTGTTTCCCGCCGGATCAAGCCGCGGCGAGAAAGTGCCGATTCCTGCTTTCCCTGGCGAGACCGTGAGCAGCCCGCCGGACACCCCGGACTTACCCGGAAGTCCGATCTCGAAGAGCCATTCCCCTGACCGTTCGTACAGCCCGTTGGCGGCCAGGATCGCCAGGGTATCCCGGCACACGTCGGCTGAGACCACCCGATTGCCGGTCACGGGGTTGACGCCGCCATCAGCCAATGTGGCACCCATGACGGCAAGATCACGGGCGCTGACCCGGAGTGAGCACTGCTTGGTATAGACATCGACGACGGCCAGCGGATCACGCCCGATCCTGCCGTAACTTTCCAGAAGACGCGCGATGGCCCGGTTGCGGGTGTTGGTGGCCGCTTCGGACTGGTAGACCTCCTCATCCAGCACCAGGTCACGGCCTGCAAAGGCAGAGAGCCCGGAGTGGATGGCAGCCCACTGTTCATCCGGGGTGATGCCGGGCATCAATGCTGTGGTGGCCAGAGCACCGGCGTTGACCATGGGATTCATGGGGTGGCCATCATTGAGCTCAAGGGCTATCACCGAGTTGAAGGCCAATCCGGTGTTGTTCACCCCCACCAGGTCAGCCACAGCCGCATGACCGAATTCCTCGCAGACCAGGGCGTAGACAAAAGCTTTGGAAATGGACTGGATGGAGAATTCCGCGTCCGCATCGCCAACCGCGTGTACTCCGCCGTCGACTTCCACCACGCAGACGCCGAACAGCTCAGGATTGGCCTGCGCCAGGACGGGAATGTAGTCCGCCACCGCACCGTCCTTGCACCCGCGGTTCCGCTCGTGGGCGGCAATTACCAGGGAATCGACTTGCTCCCAGCCGGGCAATGTTCCTGTTGATGCCGCCTGCTCAACACCCTCAGTATTTGAATCCAACACAGCTACCCCCAAAGATCCGCTTGAAATCCACTTCCGGAGGAACCCTGTTATTTGCCGGCAGCAAGCGTGCCGATCTGGTCTCCGCCCTGACCGAAAACCGCAAGCTTTCCGTCTTCCTGGATCTTGGCCGTGGCAGCGTTCGAAAGCCACGTGTCAACGCCTTCACAGGCCATGCGGGTGGAGGAGAAACCTCCGAACGAAATGGTTTTGCCGTCCTCTTTCCAGGAGCCGACGAGCCTGTTGCAGCCATCAGTCCCCGTGGCAGCGCCATCTGATTTCAGTTCGAGGGAGGGCTGCTTGGTGTCGCTGGTGTCACCCCACACACCAACAAATGGGCTTGAACCGCTTCCCGCACAGCCTGCCAAAAATGCGGCGGCAACCAATGCCAGGGAAACAGCGCGGAAAATGCGGGTCTGGGTCTGCGCCATGCGGTCAGTCTAGGTTTACACCTCAGGAATTCACCACGGTTTGGAGGAATTGCTTGTAAACATTTGATGGCGTTCATCATTCACAGATGCCGGATCATGCGGCCGGTCGCGACTCAGACGACCGACCGCACTAGCCCGGTTTACGCAGCGACGGCGCCCCGGGCGGGCCCCAGAACCCACCACACCCATCGCTGCTAACTCCGTCGGTGAACCGCAACGCAGCCGAAAAGGGCAACGGCGCAGTCCGCGGTTCAACGACATGGGCACTCAATATGTGCCTTGACCTGCGAAAACGTGACGCAGTGTTTGAAGAAATGTTTTATCGTCAGCATGCTGACGATAAAACGCCTTGGAATCGCATCACATATTCTCCGTTCCGCCCACATACCAGTTGAGGAAAGAACAGCCAGAAGATGCGCCAGGAGCATGATTGTGAAGTCACCAAATGGATTGGCCATGACGGCCGCCCTTGCGTTTCCCGACGCACCGAACGTCCACCTCCTGTTGATGGCGGGGTTGATTTTCCTGACGGGCCTGGCCGGAGCGGGCACAGTGGTACTTCTCCTGTTGTTGGCGCCGATCGCCGCCTTGCTGATTGCCCGGCCGCGTTCCACGAAGCCCGCAGAAGATACCGCCACTCCCGGCGCCGTTCCGCTGCAACGGGACAGGCCCGACGGCGAAGCGACGCGCCTGCCGCTCACAGGCAACCGGAGTGACGAAGCTGCTTAGCGGCAAACCCTTCCCCCGCGTGCCGCATAGCTAAGTATGCTTACTATGGCGTCAGGAAGTACCTCTCCACTACTGACGAGGAGCACCGGCATGACCCAGCAAACAGTTTCGGACCTGATGGTGGACCGCCTCCAAGCCTGGGGCGTGGACAGGGTCTTCGGCTACAGCGGTGACGGCATCAACGGTTTCATGGGTGCGCTCCGCAGGTCCCGGGGCAAGGTCGAATTTGTGCAGGCCCGGCATGAAGAAGCAGCCGCCTTCATGGCCGTGGGTCATGGCAAGTACACCGGTGGCGTGGGAGTAGTGACATCCACGCAAGGTCCCGGCGCCGTCCACCTGCTCAACGGCCTTTACGACGCAAAGATGGACAGCGTTCCGGTGGTAGCGATCATCGGGCAGCAGAGCACCACGGTTCTGGGCTCGGCCTACATGCAGGAAATCGACCTTTTGACTCTTTTCAAGGACGTCGCGGCCCAGTTCGCGCAACTGGCCAGTTCACCCGAGCAGGTCCCCATGCTGCTGGACCGGGCCTTCCGCACCGCCTTGGAAACCAAGTCCCCGTGCGTGGTAATCGTCCCCCATGACATCCAGACGGCCGAAGTTCCCGAGCTCGGGCATGAGCACGGAATTGTGGTGACCGCGCCTGTATGGCATCCAGCCCAGGTCACTCCCCTCGAGGAGCAGCTCGAGACAGCCGCGGACATCATCACCCAGGGCGAACGCATCGCCCTGTTCGTGGGCCAAGGTGCACGCGGCGCCCAAAAGGAAGTGGTGGAGCTCGCCGAGCAACTGGACGCGGGCATCACCACCAGCCTGCTAGGAAAGCCCTACGTGGATGAAACCCTCCCCTTCGCCACCGGCACCATGGGCCATCTGGGCACCACCGCCAGCGCCTACCTGCTGGAAAACTGCGACACCCTGGTCATCATCGGCTCCAACGATCCCTGGACCGAGTTCTACCCCAAGCCCGGCACCGCGAAGGCCGTGCAAATCGACATCGACGGCCGCAAAATCGCCAACCGATACCCGGTTGAGGTGGGCCTGGTGGGCGATGCCGCCGGGACACTCGCGGCCCTGGGCAAACGCTTGAAGGACCAAACCCAGCCCTCTCGCACTGCTTGGCGGGAGGCCGTGGAGGGCCAGGTCCGGGCGTGGCATCAGTTGTCGGAAGACCGGGCGGCTATCCCCTCCGATCCGGTCAATCCGGAACTGGTGATCCGCGAGCTCAACGGCCGGCTCCCCGGCAACGCACAACTAAGCATCGACGTCGGCAGTTGCGTTTACTGGTACGCGCGCCAGTTGATCCTTCCAGCCGGAGTCCCGGCCCACCTGAGCGGGACGCTCGCCAGCATGGGATGCGCCATCCCTTACGGTTTGGCGGCGAAACTGGCGCACCCCGACCGCCCGTTGGTGGCCTTGGCCGGAGATGGCGGCATGCAGATGCTGGGGGTGGCTGAGTTGATAACGGTGGCACACCGATGGCGGGCCTGGGCCGATCCCAGGTTTGTGGTCTGCGTCTTCAATAACCGCGACCTCGCTGAAGTCTCCTGGGAACAGCGGGAGACCGAGGCTGAGCCAAGGTTCCCGGCCAGCCAGGAAATTCCCGATTTCCCCTATGCGGCATACGCGGAGCTGTTGGGCTTGGCGGGAATCAGGGTGGAGGATCCTGCCAAGCTGGGCGACGCCTGGGACTACGCCCTTGGCATGGATCGTCCAGCTGTCATTGAAGTGCTGACCGATCCGAACATCCCGCTGCTGCCACCCTTCCCGGCCGGAGCAGAAAAACTTGAAGGCATGCGGTCTGCGCTGGCCCAGGAAGGCCCGGCCGGCGAGCACGCACGGAAGCTATTGGATGCCTATGCAGAGGGAGAGGAACGGCTGCGGGCTGAGGCCGGGAAGTAGCAGGCGCTACCGGAGCCCGGCGGAGTGCGCCAAGGCAATAGCCTCGGCCCTGGAACGGACATCGAGCTTCCTGAAGAGATTCCTGATATGGAACTTCACCGTGTTTTCACTGATGTGCAGAGCACCGGCGATGCTTCGGTTCCGCTGCCCCGCGGTCAGCAATTGCAGGACTTCCAACTCACGGGGTGCCAGATCCCAAACTGCAACATCCCCACCCGGGGCGGGCGGCGGATCCAGCGGCAGCACGACGGAAATGTCCGCACCCCAGCCCTGCATCACCTCCAGGGACATCCGCCCGTCAACGGCCTGCACCCGCTGCTGCAACCGGGCGATACTGGGCGAATCCTGCGAGAGCGCGCCCAAACCGTCGTCGCGCACGTTGATCAGCAGGTTCTCCCCGTCGCAGTCCCACTGGGCTCGCACGCGGTGGACGTCGGACTGCTCCGCGATCGCCAACACCAGCCCCCGGACAACGGCACGGGCAGCGTGGGCAACTTCGCCGGGGAGCGCACGGCCATTGGCGGGCGGCTCAATGAACTGGATGTCGATGTTGCTGAAATGCATCAACGGCCGAAGATCCTCGCGAAGCCGCTCGAACGCCGTCGCCACCGGCTCCTCTACCAGGTCACTGGTCCGGTCACTAAGCGTCCGCAGGCCCACCAAGGCCTTGACGGCGAGGTCGGTCACGGAGGCGCGCGCCGCGGCGTCGTCCATGGAGGTTGACCGCAAGGCTGCCAGCAGCGTTTCGAGGGTGGTGGAGTGCTGGTCGATCAACTCGGCCGTCACACGGATCCGCTCAGCAGATGCGGCCCGCGATTCCAGAAGGTACGACGGCGGCGCGTCGGTTACTTTCTCCTGGATGCGTCGGGCGGTTAATCGCCAAAGATAGTTGAGAAGACGGAGAGCCTCCTCTTCGCTTCCCTGCACCTGCCCCTGCACCAGGGCGTCGTCCTTCGGTGAAATGTCGGTCAGTGTCGGGTCGGTGAGGACCAGCAGTGCCTTGCTGGGTGCATAGCCCAGGGCAAGGACCTCCCGCTGCTCGCCGGCGATGACCGCAGAGGTTCGCCACGGCTCCTCACCCGGCATCGCCGACCTCAGCCGGTCCAGTTCGGCAATGGACACCCGGCTGACCACGCCTTCATCGCCGGCCTTCTTCTGGGGCCGTCCGGTGCAGTCCTCGGTGAAAATCACCAGGGCACTGCTGGAGAGGAACGGGAGCGTGGCATCGCGGAGGGATTCGGCAATGCGGTTCAGGGGCGCGGCAGCGAGGTCGCTGATGGAGTGGAGGAGAGCCCAGTTCTGCATTCGGCCAGCATAAGCGACATTCAGGAGCAGGAACTACCCAAAGGGGTGGGGAAAGCCATCCCAAATCAGCGTTCCGCCCACCCACCCGCTGCACCAAGCTGGAAGGGAAGCAAAGCGAACCCAGCCACGGCAACTGAAGGAGAGAGAGAGTGGACGCAGTCGTAGAAAAGCCGTCCCTGAGCAAAGCACCAGCGCAGACAACCCTGAACCTGTCCCTGATCCAGGACGAGATCGTGAGCACCACCAACGCGATCGATGTCCACCAGTTGGCAGCCCTCGCGGGCAGGATCCGGGCGGCGGAACGCGTCTTCCTTGCCGGCGCGGGCCGCAGCGGGCTGGTGCTCCGCATGGCTGCCATGCGGCTCATGCACCTCGGCCTGACAGTCCATGTCGCCGGGGATACCACTACGCCGGCCATCGCTCCGGGCGACCTCCTGCTGGTGGCATCCGGCTCAGGAACCACCTCCGGCGTGGTCAAGGCGGCGGAAACGGCCATCACCGCGGGGGCGGACGTCGCCGCGGTGACCACCAACCCGGAATCACCCCTGGCCGGACTCGCCGATGTCCTGGTGATCATTCCCGCCGCGCAGAAGACCGATCACGGCTCCAACCTCTCGCGCCAGTACTCCGGCAGCTTGTTCGAGCAATCCCTCTTCCTTGCAACCGAGGCCGTATTCCAAACCCTGTGGGAGAACACGGATGAGCCTGCCGAGCAGCTTTGGCTCCGGCACGCCAATCTCGAGTAGCGCCCAAACCTGCACCACCCCTCCCAGCAACACCATCCACAAGAAAGAAGAACTCATGAAACTTCAAGTAGCCCTGGATCTCCTCACCGTAGAGGACGCCCTTGACCTGGCCGGCAAGGTGGCCGAGCACGTGGACATCATCGAACTCGGCACGCCGCTGATCAAGGCTGCGGGCCTCACAGCCGTGACCGCCATCAAGGATGCGCACCCCACCAAGATCGTCTTCGCCGACATGAAGACCATGGACGCCGGCGAGCTCGAGGCCGACATCGCATTCAAGGCTGGAGCGGACTTGGTTTCGGTCCTGGGCACCGCCGATGATTCCACCATTGCCGGGGCAGTCAAGGCAGCCAAAGCCCATAACAAGGGCATTGTTGTGGACCTGATCGGTGTGGCAGACAAGGTTTCGCGCGCCAAGGAAGCCCGCGCGCTGGGCGCCAAGTTCGTCGAGTTCCACGCGGGCCTGGATGAGCAGGCCCAGCCCGGCTACAACCTGCGCACCCTGCTCAATGCGGGCGAAGAAGCCCGCGTGCCATTCTCAGTAGCTGGCGGCGTGAATGCCGGAACCATTGCGGCAGTACAACTGGCAGGCGCCGACGTCGCCGTTGCCGGCAGCGCGATCTACAGCGCTGAGGATCCTGAACTGGCCGCCAAGGAACTGAAGGCAGCCATCAACTAGTCCTGCCCTCCACCACAGAAACGTCCACAGAGAAACGTCGACCTGCCCAACCGGGCAGGTCGACGTTTCTCTTTGTACCTAGAGGTTCTCCACCAGGGAGACGTCACGCACGGCGCCCTTGTCCGCGGACAAGGCCATGGCGGCGTAAGCACGCAGCGCCGGGGAGACGTGGCGTTCGCGGTCCTTCGGCTTGTAGCCGCCGTTGACCTCGAGCTTTTCGCGTCGTTCAGCGAGGACCTCGTCCGGGACCTGCAGCTGGAGGGAACGCTGAGTGATGTCGATGCTGATGATGTCGCCGTCCTCCACCAGGGCGATGGCACCACCGGAAGCAGCCTCCGGGGAAATATGCCCGATCGACAGGCCCGAGGTACCGCCGGAGAAGCGGCCATCGGTGATCAGGGCACATTTCTTGCCCAGGCCACGGCCCTTGAGGAATGAGGTGGGGTAAAGCATTTCCTGCATCCCCGGTCCGCCTCGGGGCCCTTCGTAGCGGATGACCACTACGTCGCCTTCCTTGATGGACTTGTTCAGGATCTTCTCCACGGCTTCGTCCTGGGACTCGCATACAACGGCGGGGCCTTCGAAGACCCAGATGGACTCGTCCACACCGGCGGTCTTCACCACGGCACCGTCCACTGCCACGTTGCCGCGCAACACAGCCAGGCCGCCGTCCTTGGAGAAGGCGTGCTCCACCGAACGGATGCAACCGCCCTCAGCATCGGTATCCAGTGAGGTCCACTGGTTCGACTGAGAGAATGCGGTGGAAGAACGGACGCCACCGGGAGCAGCGTGCCACAGTGCCTGCGCTTCGTCGGTGGCGTTGCCGCCGCGGATGTCCCAATCGTCCAGCCAGCCATCAAGGTCGTCGGAGTGCACCGAGTGGACGTTCTTGTGCAGGAGGCCGCCACGGTTCAGCTCGCCCAGCAGCGCGGGGATGCCGCCGGCGCGGTGCACGTCCTCCATGTAGTAGGTCTTGTCCCCGGCGACGTTCGGGGCCACCTTGGCCAGGCACGGCACCTGGCGGGACTTGGCGTCCATCTCGGCAAGGCCGTAATCAACGCCGGCTTCCTGGGCCGCGGCCAGCAGGTGCAGGATGGTGTTGGTGGAGCCACCCATGGAGATATCCAGGGCCATGGCGTTGTCAAAGGCCTCTTTGGTGGCGATGGAGCGCGGCAGCACGGAGTCGTCGTCGCCGTCGTAATAGCGCTTGACGAGTTCGACCACCGTGGCGCCGGCCTTCTCGTACAGCGCCTTGCGCGCGGTGTGGGTAGCCAGCACCGAGCCGTTGCCGGGCAGGGCCAGGCCGATTGCTTCTGCGAGGCAGTTCATGGAGTTGGCGGTGAACATGCCCGAGCAGGACCCGCAGGTGGGGCAGGCGTTCTCTTCAATGAGGTTGATGTCTTCATCGGAGATGGACTCGTCCACGGCGTCGGAAATCGCGTTCACCAGGTCCAGGGAGCGAACGGAGCCATCAGTCAGGGTCACGCGGCCGGCTTCCATAGGGCCGCCGGAGACGAACACTACGGGGATGTTCAGGCGCAGCGCGGCCATGAGCATGCCCGGGGTGATCTTGTCACAGTTGGAGATGCAGACCAGGGCGTCCGCGCAGTGGGCGTTGACCATGTACTCCACGGAGTCGGCAATCAGGTCGCGGGACGGCAGGGAGTAGAGCATGCCCGAGTGGCCCATGGCGATGCCGTCGTCCACGGCGATGGTGTTGAATTCGCGCGGAACCGCTCCGGCGGCGAGGATCGCATCGGAGACGATCCTGCCCACGGGGGCCAGGTGGGTGTGGCCGGGGACGAATTCGGTGAAGGAGTTGGCAACGGCAATGATCGGCTTGCCGATGTCGGTGTTGGCGACGCCGGAAGCGCGCAACAGTGCGCGGGCTCCGGCCATGTTGCGGCCATGGGTAACTGTTCTGGAGCGAAGTGCAGGCATAAGTACCATCCTGCTGTTGTTCTACACCCGGCGGAAGACGGTGCTGCTACTAGTAGTGAAAGTACCAGAGTAATAGTGTTGATCCCGTGAAAGATGAGAGGCGCAAGGAACTGGGACTCTTCCTCAGGACCCGCCGAAACCAAGCCCTGCGTTCGGACTACGGACTGCCACCGGTGGGACGTTCCCGAGAGCGCGGCCTGCGCCGGGAGGAGATCGCGTTCCTGTCCGGGGTCAGCGTCACTTGGTACACCTGGCTGGAGCAGGGACGGGACATCAGCCCGTCCCGGCAAGTCCTGGAGGCCGTTGCCCGCACGTTACACCTTTCGGACACCGGGCTGAGCTACGTGCTTTCCCTGGGCGGCTATTCATCTGCACTGCCCAAAGGTCCTGTGGCCGCCGATGCGCCTGCCCATGTGCAGCGGCTCTTGGACGCCTTGGATCCCAATCCTTCCTACGCGCTTTCGCCGGATTGGGGCATCGCCGGGTGGAACCGCGCCTACGAGGCGCTCTATCCGAACATTGGAACGTTCGACGCCGCCGACAGGAACCTTTTGTGGTTGGTCTTCACCGACCCCTACATTCGTGATCTTCTGCCCGACTGGGACGTCACCAGCAAGCGCTTCCTGGCTGAGTTCAGGGCTGAGACCGGACAGCGCCTGGGCGACCCCGATGTGGAGTACCAAGTTGAACGCCTCAAGGAGGCCAGCCCCGAATTCCAGGAAAGCTGGGACCGCTATGACATTCTTGGCTTCCAATCCCGCGAGCGCCAGTTCCACCACCCTGCCGTGGGCGTGCTGCATGTGGAACACCATCAGGTCTCGCCCTCGGACCGCCCGGACCTGCATATCGTGGTCTACACCCCGGCGCCAGGGAGCGACGCCGGGGAACAGATGCAGCGCCTGATGGGCACACCCCTCAGGAACTGAGCGAGCCCCTGACAATGCTTACGCTGGAGTGGCCCGGGTTTCCGTCCAATGGCTCATCCGAAACGTCCACAATAGGGAAATCGGCCAGGTTGAGGTCCGCCGGCAGGGGGAAGGTACCGGAGTCCGAGTCCATGATTCCCAAACTGATCAGCCGGGTAAGGTCCGGGCCGATGAGCCAGACTTCCTGGTAGCCCTGTGCTTCGTCTTTGCTGAGCTTCACTTCCAAAGTGCGGGCTCCGTCCCTTGATTCAAGGACTGTGGCTGAACCCGTGGCAGAGTGTTGGGCCAGCGGGGACAACTCTGCCCGCGCCAAGGGAGTTGCTGCCTGATTGATGTTCCAGAGGGTCGCACCGGCGATTGCCAGTGCACCGGCTGCGGCAACGGCCAACCAGATACCGGGGCGCTTCCAGCCCCGGGGACGCTTCTTAAAGGAATCGAAATCCGCGGGTGGTTCCTGCGGCCGCACGGGTTCGGACGGACTGGTGAAACCCTCTTCGGTTCCCTGTGCAGAGTCCAAAGGGTCTTTTCGGGCTGCTTCGGAAAGCCCCAATTCCTGGTGGATTGCACCCCACACATGTGGTCCTGGCACTACCAGGCTGCTGGAGTCCGGCGTGGTTTTTATGGCATCCACGGTACGGCGCAGCGTGGTGTATTCAGCCGTGCAGGTATCGCAGCTTGCGAGGTGCTTCCGGCCCTCCTCATCAAGCCAGTCGCCGTACATCGCGTGGAGGCTCAACTCTTCCGGATCAAGGTGCGGCATGGTCGACCTCCAGTCTGCTTCTTAGATGGATCAAGCTGCGCCGAATGTGGCTCTTGACGGTACCAAGCGGAAGTTCAAGTTTGCGGGAGATCTGCTCATGCGTCAGGTCCTCGTAAAACGCCAACTTCATGATGGCACCCTGCGGTTCGCCGAGCCGGTCCAGTTCTCCGTCCAGGAGCAGCCGGTCGGCCAGGACCTCGACGGCTTGTTCCGGAGGAACTTCCCCCGCCGCTTCCCGGGTCCGGGCAACGGCAAGGACCCTGCGGGTTTCCCTGGTTGAAGCGGACTGCGCGTCCGCAATGACATGGCGTGTAATACCCACGATCCAGGCCGGCAGCCGCGCCACCGCCGGATTGAAGGTGCTGCGGGAGCGCCATACCCGGATGAACACCTCTTGGGTGGCATCGTCAGCCGCCGCGCGTTCCCGCAGTGATCGCAACGCGAGCGTATGCACCAATGGGGCGAACTCCTTGTAAGCAGCCACAAGCGCCCGTTCATCCCCTGCCATGAAGGAATCAGTCAACGTGTCATCCCAGGTTGAGGAAACCTCGTTTGGGGATACCAAAGGAGACTCCTTCCCGGCGTCAGCGACGATGACCACGGCCGGGTTGGGGTACTTATTCAAGGACCGCGGTGACAATCACATTGTCGCTGTAGTCCATTCGTTCGTCCAGCCATCGTCCGCCGCAGGTCACCACCTTGAGTTCGTGCGGGCCGGTCCGGCGGAAGAGCGAGTCGCCATCAAAAGCGTCCTTGGCCATGAGCGTGACCGACACAACCCGGTATTTAAGTGCAGGGGCTCCGTCCCTCCCTACAGTCACCAGGGTTCCGGCCGGCAGGGATTTCAACTGCGAGAACGGCGCCTGGTCCGAGGTGGTGTCAATGTGTCCGGCCAGGACCGCTGTGCCTTGGGCTGCTCCCGGCGCGGGCCCGAAGCGGTACCACCCGGCCTCGTATAAGGTCTCCGGTATTTCCATGGCTCCGCCGTCCGAGACCCCCACGGGGATAACGGGCATGTCGATGGATGTTCCCGCTACCTGGAGGGATACGGGAACTGGAGCCGCCGCGGCCTGCGTGGGAGCAGTGCCCTGCAAGTCGATGCCGGCAAGTGGTGCCGACTGATCCGGTGGAGACGGGGAAGGTGCCGCCTGCTTCACACCCGGGCTCGGGCTGGTCGCCTCGTTGGAAGCAGTCCCGGACATCGATGGTGCCGTTGTCCCGCACGCTGTCATCAGCAGCACTGCCACGGCAGCGAGGGCGACCGACCCCCGGTGGGGGATCCGCCGTCGGGGTTTAATGCTTTGCGTGGATGTCATGTGACGGTGTCCTGGCGGGTCTACGGGCAACACCCTGGGGTTGCCGTGGTGGATGGGGGTCCTGGCCGTCAATGCCCAAAGGTTCAGTCAATGCCCGAAAGTTCATCGGCACTGACGGCCAGGACCTGTTCCGCTACCTATCTCAGGCAGTTGCCCTCGCTTCAGGGCTTCCGCGCGGAGGCGGGCGTGCGGGCCTTGCCAACACCGATGATGATCAGCAGCAACGCTGCGGCAGCAAGTCCGCTACCGAGCACCAACTGTTCGGTGGAGGCGCCGCCGGAGGAGCCGTCCATGGCACCGGGTACGGATCCGGGAGCCGAATGCAGGCCTTCAATGTTCTGCACCGCCAGTTGGAGGTTCTTGTCCGCGAGGCTTCCCCAGGCGTAGACAATGGTGTGCGTGCCCTCGGCGACCGTTACGTCGGCCGGGCCGATCACCGGTGCCGTAGTGCCGGCTGCGGCCACGGCGGCCGAAACCGTACCGGGGTCAAGGGTCAATGTTTGTTCGTTGGGGTTGGCCAGATTGGTCACCACTGCCGTGCCACCGGCAAGCACGTCCACTGCTGGTGCCGCTGCCGTGTGCCGGACGGTCAACTTGCCCTTCCCGGCGTCGATGCGGGAGACGTCGTTGGTGAAGAAGTTAGCTGTCGGCTTCCCGGCCGCATCGAGATTCGCGACGGCGGTGTAGTTGCCGTTCGCTGCCAAGGTCACCGTCACCGGGCCGATCACCGGGGCCGAGGCGTCCGCAGCGTCGGAGGCGGTGATCGCCAGATCGTAGGCTCCGGGAGGAAGCGCCAACGGCCCGGCCAGGGTGCCGGGTGTGAAATCGTCCAGGGTACGTGCTCCGTTGACCCAAACATCAACGGTCAATCCGGGTACACCGTGCAGGACAGAAAGGTGGGCGTCACCCTCCGCCGCCTGTGCGGGGACAGCCAAGACGATAGCTGCTGCCAGTGCCGCAACGCTGGCTCCTGCTCCTGCCGTGAATATTCTGCTGCGCATGTCCTTCTCCTCAATCGGCCCGACCTGCGGGAATTTTGCTGACACCCCTACTACCGTCCGGAGGCCTGTTCTGGATGCGCATCCACAGTTTTTTCTTGAAATCCGCCTGCCGCGCGGAAAAGCCGCCAGCAGCTGTACAAAAATCCGATGATCCAGCGCACTATGGGGAGATGAACGCCCAGGGCGCCAACGGATGGGAGCAGGGTGGTTCCGGCGGCTTCCGGGCTGGCCCGCACCCCTGGAGCCGTTATGTGGCATTGGGCGACTCCTTCACCGAAGGTTTGGGCGATCCGGAGCCACGGAGTCCGGGCGGCCTCCGTGGCTGGGCGGACCGGGTTGCCGAAGAACTGAGCATCGGCCATGAGGATTTCGCCTATGCAAACCTGGCGATCAGCGGGCGGTTGCTCCACCAGATCCTGGAGGAGCAGGTGGGCCCGGCGCTGGACCTTAGACCGGACCTGATCAGCCTCAACGCCGGCGGCAACGACCTCCTTTTCCACAGGAGCGATCCTGACAAGCTCGCACTGGAGCTGGATGCCGGCGTGGAAACACTGGCCTCCACAGGCGCCACCATCCTGCTGTTCACCGGGCCTGACTGGGGCGCCACCCCGGTGTTGGGGTTCACGCGCGGCAAGGTGGCCATCTTCAACGAGAACCTGCGTGTCATCGCGGCCCGGCACGACGCACTGATCGCAGACCTCTGGGCTTTGCGGCAACTCACCGATCCGCGGATGTGGGATCCGGACCGGCTCCATTTCTCCCCGCTGGGACAGCACACCATCGCCATCATGGTGCTCGGAACACTCAACGTTCCGCACTCACTGGAACCGTTGGCGCCTAAACCCTTGCCGGAGCGCAGTTGGCGCCAGGCCCGGGCGGGCGACATCGTCTGGGCGCGCGAACACCTCTTTCCGTGGGTGGTGCGCCGCCTGAGGCAACGCAACGCCGACGACGGCAGGCAGCCTAAGCGGCCGGAACCTGGCCCCGTCTTCGGCGCCGGGATGCTGCCTGGAACCTTCCTTGGCAACGATCCGCAGAACATCGTGCGGCCTTCCTAGGGTGGAGCGACCCTCAGCTTGCTGGCTGGGCTTCCGTTTGTGCCCGGATGCTCCATGCCGACCAGTCCAGCGGGTGAACCGAGGGGCGCCCCAGGAGGTAACCCTGCGCTGCGGTGATCTTGAGCGCCGTGACTTCCTGGAGTTCCGCGTCCGTTTCAATGCCCACGGCAATGACTTCCGCGCCGATCTCCCTGGCGAGCTCAACGATGGCCCTGGCTCGGATCCTTTGGCCCTCGCTGCTCTCGATGCCTTCAATCAGGTGGCGGTCCAGCTTGATGATGTCCGGGCGCAGTTGTTCCACCCGCTCCAGGGAAACCAATGCCGCTCCGGAGGCGCTGATGGCCAGGCGCAGGCCCAAGGCGCGCAGGGGCCCAAGTCCGTCACGGCCGGTTTGGCCGCCCACATCGGCCAGGCTGCCTGTGAGCTCAACGATGATCCGGTCCGGGGCGAGGGCCGCGGCAGCCAGCAGGTTCCGGACCCTGGTATCCCCGGAGGTTGCAGGTGTGAGGTTGAGGGCAACGGACATGGTCTCGGGAACATCGTGCGCCGCGGTAAGTGCGCAATGAAGGGCAGCAATCTCCAACTCGGTTCCCAGTCCCGCAGCAGCAGCCTCGCTGAACCAGACATCGGCTCCGGCGCCATCTTCCCCAACGAACCGGGTGAGCGCTTCAACGCCCACCACTTCACCGGTGGGCAGTGCGTGGACAGGCTGAAAGGCTGTCAACAGGAGCTTGTCCGCCAGGACCGCCTGGATGCCTTCCCGGACCTCAAGACTGACGGGGACCGAAACCGTGCGCGCTGCGTCGACGGACTCGAGATGCACACTGGCGGATTCGAGGTGAACCGGCACGTTGGAGGCCGGCGAGGTTTCTTTGCGGGTTTCCAGCAGGTGCTCCAACAGGGCACGCTGAGGGTTTTCCGGATACGTCTCCATCAACGCGCGGAGCCTGTTCCGGGCGGCTTCGCTGCGGGAATCGGTATCGGCAAGGATGGACTCGATGATGTCCTTGACCTGCTCACGCATACTGGTTTCGACTAGCGGCGACGCGGCGGCGTCATCCGGGCGTGCGGAGTCCGCACCGCCATCCGGTGAAAGAGAGCCCTCTTCTTGAGCCATCAGCTATTCCTTTATGTGTATCCCCCGCTGGCTAAGCCAGACAACTACCCGACCGACCCATCTGTGGGCCCTGTGACGAATAATACAGAAGAACAGTCCGCCTTTGTTGCCTGCGCTTTCCCTGCGCGGAAACCGTGTTGTTGGGCCACCGGCCCTGAGATGCTTAGGGGGTGACGTCCCTTTCAACGGAAGCACCCCGTACCGCGCTGAGCTGGAAACTGTTACCGGCAGCGCTGCTTTCCCTGTCCGGCATTCCCCTCTTTGCCTTAGGGAATGGGCTGCTGGGCTACGGTTTGCTCCTGGCGAGCGTTGTTACCGCCGCACTCATTGACAGCCGGCTGATGCGGCACCTGGCGTTGATCGCGACAGGCATGACCATCTTCAGCCTGGTTCCGCTCAATGCCGACCTCAGCACAGAGCACATGGCCATCATGGGCGGGGCGCTCGCGTTGGCCGTGTTGGTGCCGTGGCTGGTGTCCCGTTTTGTGTACCGGGAAGACATCATCAAGTTCCCCGTCAACACCGGCCGAAAATGGCCTTTGGCAGCGAAGCTGTACCTGATGGGCGTTGTGGCGTTGGGCTACTTCATCCTGCCTGTCTACCTGATCAGCACCGGCGTCTACCAAAATTGGCCGGATGCCTCCGATCCCGACATCTTCTGGAGGCTCTTCCTGGGCGTCAATGCCGTAGGAATCTGGGACGAACTGTTCTTCATCTGCACCACGTTCACGTTGTTGCGCCAGCACTTTCCGGACTGGCTGGCCAACCTCCTGCAGGCCGTGGTCTTCTCCTCATTCCTGTGGGAAATCGGCTATCAGTCCTGGGGTCCCCTGCTGACGTTCCCGTTCGCCTTGCTGCAGGGATACACCTTCAAGCTGACCAAGTCGTTCACCTACGTGGTGTCGGTGCACCTGCTCTTCGACTTCGTCTTGTTCCTGGCGTTGGTCCACGCACACAACCGCGATTGGCTGCCGATCTTCCTGTACTGAGGCTGGTGACCACCGGGTAGTGGCCTACTCCGAACCTGCCCACGCCTCTTCGGAGACTTCGATTTCCTGCGCCATGTCATCAAGGAATCGCATGACGGTCCCGCGTTCTTCGGGAGTGAGCTTTGCTGCAGCCAGGAACCGTTTGGCCTGCTGCCGGCCGACTGTCCGCATGGCGGCCTCGTGCGTTTCGGGGGTGATGGCGATCGCGAGCGCCCTGCGGTCCGAGGGGTGGGCACGACGGGTGACGTGCCCCGCGCGTTCCAGCCGATCGAGCAGCTTGGTGGTTGACGCCGTCGAGATGTTGAGGCGGGACGCTATTGCGCCTGGTGTGGCAATTACGTCATGGTTGGCGCAGACAATCAAATAGTGCAGTGCGCGCATGTCTGATTGGTTGAGTTTCATGTACCTCAGGGAGGCGTCGGTCAGCCGCTGTTCCGCCTCGCGCAACCGTCCAAGGGCAGCCATGAGGTCGCTGATCTGCTGGACATCCTCATCTGAAAGACCGGAGCGGTCCATGAGTTCGCCATGGGGATCGTTGGCGTCCAGGTGATAGATGCCGGAGGAAACCGGGGTCCCGGCTTCTTCAGGAATCTCATCAGGTCTGGACATGTTGAGTATGTTACACCCAACTTCCTACATGGTAGCCTTTCTTCTAGCTTGTCTAGCAATATTCAAGTTTCTCTAAGGCACTGGGTGTAGGAGGTAGGCGCAGGATGAACGCGACAGAGATGGTGGTCCTCCTGGACGACGCCGGAACACCCATTGGGGAGGCAGCAAAAGCGGGAGTGCACACGCTGGATACGCCCCTTCACCTGGCTTTTTCCTGCTACCTGCTCAACGACGCCGGCGAGGTCCTCCTGACCCGCCGCTCACCGGAAAAGAAGACCTGGCCCGGAGTGTGGACCAACAGTTTCTGCGGCCACCCTGCGCCAGGCGAGGAGTTCGAGGACGCGGTAATGCGCCGCGCACAGTTCGAACTCGGGGTGGACGCCAAAAGGATCGAACTGGCGCTCCCCGACTTCCGGTACAGGGCAGTGGACCCCACGGGGATCGTGGAGAATGAGGTCTGCCCGGTATTCATCGCCCGGATCAGCGGCCCCCTGCAGCCGAATCCAGCCGAGGTTGCTGACTGGGCCTGGATCTCTCCGGCACTGCTGGAGGATGCCTTGGCCCACACTCCGTCTGCTTTCAGCCCATGGCTCGGACTGCAGTTCCCCCAACTGCTTGACGCCCGGGCCTTGCCGCTCCACGACAGCGCCCACGACGGCGCCCACTCCCACGCCCACTCCCATGACGGAGCCAAAGCATGACCGTCACCTCCGGAGCCGTTCGCAGCCGCACCGACCTCTGCGGTGCCATCGAAAACGAGCTGACCGGACTGATCGGTAAAAGGGCAAGCGCCGCCACAGCGTACGGACCAAGTTTCGCCCGGCTCTGGGCGCTGGCGGGCCAAAACGTGCTGGGCGGCAAGTTCGTCCGGCCCTTGCTGCTCATGGAAACCTTCGACGCCCTCCAGCAGCGCAGCTCCACGGGGAACAGCGAACCCGGCCACCGCGAAACTGCCATCAGCATCGCCGCAGCGATCGAGCTTCTCCATTACGCTTTCCTCCTGCATGATGACGTGATCGACGGCGACCTCGTCCGCCGCGGGCATCCCAACCTCATCGGCTCCCTCCTGGCCGAGGCCGGCGAACTCCCCCGCCCGGACGGCGCCCTCCATTGGGCCCAGACCGGCGGGATCCTGATGGGCGACATGCTGCTGGCCGCAACCCACCAGTCCTTCGCCCGCGCGGACCTCCCGCACGAATTACGGCTCCGCCTCCTGGACCTCCTGGAACACACCATCAATGAGACCGTTGCCGGCGAGCAACTGGACGTGGGGCTGGGCGATGGCGTCGTAGCGCCGGACCTCGACACCATCCTGGTGATGTGCGGGTACAAGACGGCCACCTATACGTTCGAGCTCCCCTTGCGGGCCGCTGCCGCGCTGGCCGGTGCGGACTTCGCCGTCGAGACTGCGCTGGCTACCGCAGGCAGGCACCTGGGCCTGGCCTTCCAACTCCAGGACGACCTTTTGTCCACTTTCGGGGATCCGCGCCGCCACGGCAAGGATCCTTTTTCCGATCTGAGGGAAGGCAAGGAAACGGCCATCATCGCCCATGCGCGGACCACCAGCACCTGGCCGCATATCGAGCCCCTGTTCGGCAGGCCCGGACTTAATAGCGAGGACGGCGAGCACGTTCGACGCCACCTCACTGAGTGCGGAGCCGAAGCATTTGTCCAAGGCCTTATCGAAGAACAGCTGGCGGCCTTCAACCATCAGCTCACAAGCACCATCCCGGCGGGCGCACGCAACGTACTGCTTGACCTTGCGGGGCAGCTGGAAGGACGGCAATCATGAGCCTCGCCACCGATACCTCGTTCACCCATTTCACCCGGACGGCAGAGCGGGCAGCCAACCAGGTAATCGCGGCCTATTCAACGTCCTTCGGCCTGGCCTGCAGGCTGCTGGGGCCCCGGCACCGCCAGCACGTACGCAATATCTACGCACTGGTGCGTGTGGCGGACGAGCTCGTGGACGGCGTCACCGCGGAAGCCGGACTCAGCTACCAGGAGCAGTGCGACGCCCTGGCCCACTTCATCGATGAGACTCACCGCGCGGTCAAGCTCGGCTACAGCAGCGACCTCATAATTCACGCCTTTGCCCAGACCGCCCGGGCCGCGGGCATCGATGAAGCCCTCATCGATCCCTTCTTTGCCTCCATGCGAACGGATCTCGGCGAGCGCACGCCTGCCACCACTTCCGTTCAGGAGCAAGCACAGCAGCTCCGTTTCGACGCCGATGCCCACGATGGCTACGTCCACGGTTCCGCAGAGGTGGTGGGGCTGATGTGCCTGCGTGTTTTCATGCGGGATGAAAAGATCGACGACGCCGATGCCGCGGCTTTGCAGTACGGCGCCAGCCGGCTGGGCGCTGCTTTCCAGAACATCAACTTCCTCCGCGATCTGGCGGACGATACCTCGCGTCTGGGCCGCAACTACCTCGGCACTTCGGACCACCTCGAGGAGCATGACCGGGTGGAGTGGGTCAGGACCGTCCGGGCGCAGCTGGCGGACGCCAACGCCGTCATTCCAATGCTGCCCCGCGATGCCAGGGCTGCTGTCCGGAGCGCGTCGGCGCTGTTCCAGGCCTTGACGGACAAGATCGAGCAGACCACGGTGGACGAGCTGTACCGCTCGCGGGTCCGGGTGCCGGACGCCGTGAAAGCCGGCCTCGCCGCCCGTGCCGTCGCCTCTACCTGGATGGAGCTGCACCGATGACCCGGACTGTAGTGATCGGCGGCGGCATCGCCGGGCTCGCCACCGCCGCACTCCTCGCCCATGAAGGCCACGAGGTCCAACTCCTGGAGCAGCGGGACCGTGTGGGCGGCCGCGCCGGCAGCCTTGAGCGGGACGGGTTCCGGTTCGATACCGGCCCCTCCTGGTACCTGATGCCCGGAGTTTTCGACCACTTCTTCAAACTCCTCGGCACCAGCGCGGCCGAACAGTTGGATCTCCGCACGCTCAGCCCTGCGTACCGCGTCTTCAGCGAACCAAACCACGACGGCGTCCGGCCGGACCCGCTGACAGTCCCGTTGGGCAGCGATCAGGTTTTGAAGACCTTCGAGCAGGTGGAGCCGGGCAGCGCCGGGGAGCTTACCTCGTATCTCGCCTCCGCCCGGCACACCACGGAGATGGCCGAACGGTTCTTCCTCTACAACCCGTTCACCAGGCTGCAGGGACTGCTTCATCCGGAAGTGCTGCGAAGCCTGCCCAAGCTGGCGAAGCTGCTCC
The DNA here is from genome assembly GCF_054161505.1 of Arthrobacter sp. R3-55. Lineage (NCBI taxonomy): Bacteria > Bacillati > Actinomycetota > Actinomycetes > Micrococcales > Micrococcaceae > Arthrobacter > Arthrobacter sp. R3-55. The sequence goes on from NZ_CP096423.1 coordinate 4,405,724, forward strand.
TGACACCGCTTGATAAGTACGTATCCCAACGCTTCCAACATCCCGTACTCCGGCAGGTCCTGGGATACCCGGCCGTTTTCCTGGGCACTAATCCTTCCGACGCCCCCGCCATGTACCACTTGATGAGCGCCTTGGACCTGGGCGACGGCGTGCAGTATCCCATGGGTGGATTTTGGGAGCTCGTGGGCCGCCTCGAAGCGTTGGCGGTGGACGCCGGGGTCAGGATCCACACCAGCGCGGAAGCCTTGAAGATCACCACGCGGGAGGCACCACGGACCAGGAAGGTGGGGCGTTTCGATGGCGTAAAGCTCCCGCCATCTGTTTCCGGAAAGGACTGCCGGGAGGTGACGGGAGTCAAGTGGCGCGACGCTGCCGGCGCTGAGCACTACAGCGTGGCGGACCTGGTGGTTTCCGGCGCAGACCTCCACCACACCGAGACCCAGTTACTGGGGGTCAGGGACCGGAGCTACAACAACAAGTACTGGCAGAGCCGCACCAGCGGTCCCGGCGCCGTCCTGGTAATGCTGGGCGTGCAGGGTCCCCTGCCGGAGCTCCCCCACCATTCCTTGTTCTTCACGAGGGATTGGAAGGCGAACTTCGCCGCCATCTTTGGCGAAAACACCAGCATCCCGGACCCGGCATCCATCTACGTGTGCAAACCCAGTGCCACCGACCCCCACGTAGCGCCCCACGGACATGAGAACCTGTTTGTCCTGGTTCCGGTCCCGGCCGATCCGCACCTGGGAGCAGGTGGCCCCGACGGCACCGGGGACGCCCTCATTGAGCGGACCGCCGACGCCGCCATCGACCAGATCGCCCAGTGGGCCAACATCCCGGACCTCCGCAGCAGGATCGTGGTCCGGGAGACCATCGGTCCCGCCGATTTCGCCCACCAGTACAATTCCTGGCGGGGCGGAATGCTGGGCCCGGCGCATACGCTGAAACAAAGCGCCATGTTCAGGGCGCAGAATGCCTCCAAGCGCGTACAGGGGCTCTACTACGCCGGTGCCACCACGGCCCCGGGCGTCGGAGTGCCCATGTGCCTGATCAGCGCAGAGCTGGTTGTGAAGCGGATCCGCGGCGATCACAGTGCCGGGCCTATCACTGTGAGGCCCGTAGCCAGCAGGATTGGCTGATGGGTGTTTTGTATCTTCTCTCGCTGCTGGCAGGCATCATGTGCATGCTCCTGCTCGATCACCGCTTCCGTCTGTTCTTCTGGCGGGACGCCAAAGCAGCGGTGATCGTTACCGTCGTCGGGGTCTTGTTCCTTCTTGCCTGGGACCTGGCCGGAATCGGCCTGGGGATTTTCCTGCGCGGCGAGGGCACCATTGCAACAGGACTTTTGATCGCACCGGAACTGCCCATCGAGGAACCCGTCTTCCTGCTGTTCCTGGTGCTGTGCACCATGGTCTTGTATACCGGTGCACGGCGGCTGATCGACCGGATCCCCGCACATCGCGTGGAGAAGCAACGGGAGCGTGAGAACGCATGACGTACTCATGGCTGGCGCTCGCCTTCATCGCCGCAGCAGCCGTTGCCGGCGTGCTCTTCGCCCGTAGAGGTGCCCGGCCCGGGGAATCGGGCAAGCACTGGAAAGCTGTGGGCCTGGCGTTCGCGGCCCTTGCCATCCTGACAGCGGTCTTTGATTCCGTCATGATCGGCATGGAACTCTTCCACTACGATGCCTCGCATATCCTCGGCGTCAAGGTAGGGCTCGCTCCGATCGAGGACTTCGCTTACCCGTTGGCAGGGGTCGTGGCGCTTCCCGGTTTGTGGATGTGGCTGACGCGCAAGCGAAAAGGCGCCGGTTCCGATTCAGGGGGCCTTGCAGGCCCTGCCCGCTTCAAAGGCCTGGTCCCTCAAGCCCTGCTGGCATCCCGCCCGGTCAGTTGGATCAACACCGCCTACCCGTTTGCGGCCGCCATGCTTTTGACCACCCGCGAGATCGACTGGGTCCTGATCGTAGGCACTTTCTATTTCCTGATCCCCTACAACCTGGCCATGTATGGGATCAACGACGTCTTCGATTACGAATCGGACCTCAAGAACCCCCGCAAGGGCGGCATCGAAGGCGCGCTCCTCCAGCCGCACCTGCACCGGCCCATGCTGTGGCTCGCCGCTGTCACCAACGTTCCGTTCCTGCTGGTGCTGGCATTGGCCGGCGGGCCTGCCGCCTGGATCAGCCTGAGCGTGAGTGCCTTCGCTGTGGTGGCCTACTCCGTGGCAGGGCTTCGCTTCAAAGAACGCCCGGTCTTGGACTCGCTGACGTCCAGCACCCACTTTGTCAGTCCCGCCGTCGTCGGACTCGCGCTGGCCGGGGCCAACGTGACGCCGGGGTTGATCATCCTGCTGGCGGCCTTCTTCCTGTGGGGCATGGCTGCGCACGCTTTCGGCGCCGTCCAGGACATTGAACCCGACCGCCAGGCGGGCATCGGATCCATAGCGACAGTGATCGGTGCGCGCAAGACGGTGAGGCTCGCCGTCGTGCTGTGGCTTGTTGCGGGACTGGCGATGCTGGCCACGCCATGGCCCGGGCCGCTCGCGGCGATCATCGCCATCCCGTACATCGTCAACTGCGCGCCTCACTGGAACGTCACGGATACGACGGCGGCACGCACCAATGTGGCGTGGCGGCGGTTCATCCGGCTCAACTACGGGTCAGGATTCCTGGTGACGCTCATTTTCATCCTGCAATGGAGCCTCACGTCATGACCGGGGTGGTTCCTCGGGTCCTTCCGGCTCTTCGTCGATCGTGTCCAAGGCCTCCCGCATGTGCTGCAGGAAACCCACCACCACCTGCGACTCCTCCGGGCTCAAGGCGCACGCCGCATCCAGCATCCGGCGGTGCATCCCGCCCAAGGTGTGCCGGACTTCCTGGTCCGAACCCGGCGTTGCTTTCAAAATCAGGGCACGCCGATCCGAGGGGTGCGGTTCCCGCCGGATATGGCCGGACTCCACCAAACGGTCAATCAGGGTGGTCATGGACGCTGACGTTATTCCCAGCTTGTCGCCCAAATCCTTGGGTTTCATCACTTTGCCGTCAGCCTCGGCTTCAAACAGGTAGCGCAGGGCCAGCAGGTCTTTCTCGCCCATTCCCATGGAAGACCGGGTCCTTCGGCGCATCGCTTGTTCGGAGGCACGGTAGTCCCGCAAGGCGTTCAGTACGTCAATGGCAATGGCCTTCTGACCTGGGTCTTTGCCGTACCAATAGCCCTTTGCGTGGCCTTCCGAATCCATTCGGTATTCCTTTGATTAACGTAAAGCTTGTTTCACTAGCAATTTGATAGTAAGTCACGCACCCCGTGAATGCATGACTCCGCACATCCGGCAAGGAAAGAGGCTCAGCATATGGCAACCCGCAGCTCAGATCTAAAGCGGCAGATCGCAGTCACCCTCAGCTTGGTGATCTGCATTGTTGGTTCGATGATCGGCGTCGGAGTGTTCGGTGGGACGCCGATCGCCCAGGCAGCCGGCGGCGCGTTGGCCGCCGACTCAACCCTCCTGGCGCCCGCCACCCCGGCCTTCTCCATCTGGTCCGTGGTGTACACCGGCCTGGTTGCTTTCACGGTGTGGCAATGGCTGCCCGCCCAGCGGACCAGTCCCCGGCAGAGGTCGCTGGGATGGATAGTTGCCGCCTCAATGATCCTCAACGCGGCGTGGATCTTGTCCGTGCAGGCCGGCTGGCTCGCGGGCAGTGTGCTGGTGATTCTGGCATTGCTGGTGACTTTGATTCTGGCCTTCCTCCGCTACAGCCAAAGCCGTGCAGGCTCATGGGTGGAGGCCGTGGTGGTGGACGGGACCCTTGGGCTGTATCTGGGCTGGACCAGCGTGGCCGTCTGCGCCAACATTGCTGCTGCTTTAAAGGCCTCAGGGTTTGGGGGCTTCGGGTTGCGGCCCGAGGTCTGGTCTGTAGCCGTCCTGGTGGTGGTGGCCTTGGTGGGCATTGCCTTGGCGATCAAGGGCCACGGGCGGCTCGCCCTCGCAGCTGCCATCGCGTGGGGTCTTGTCTGGATCACCGTCGGCCGCAGTGCCGATGCACCCGAGTCATTCCCGACGGCGGTCGCAGCGGCCGTCGCTGCTGCCCTGGTTCTCGGTGCCGCCATCACGGTGCGGACCCGGGCGCTGTTGGCTGGGGCCTCCGGCCGGGGCGTCCGGGCCCTGTAGCGGTGCGTGCGGGGGTAGCGCCTTGGTAGTGCGGCTCTTTTCGCAGCTCCCGCGGTTTTCCACATAGACCAATTCAGGACTGATAACCCCTTCTCCCGACTGGAAGAGTGGGGATATGGATCAGATTCGGACCAGCCAAGCGGGCGTCAAGGTCACGCCCTTGGCGGCCGATGCTTCCATGCCATGGGAAACGGCTCAACCCCTTCCCACCTTAGGAACCCTGGCAGCCGCCGTTGGTTCGTTGCCTCTCAGCGCGAGCAGTGGCGAACTGGTCACGGAGATTCGAGCCCTCGAAGACCTGAAGTCGGCCATCACCGCCCGGCAGGCCAAGGCAGCTGTCGCGTTGGATCTGGCTCAGCGCCGGGAGCAGGCCAAAGCCGGTATGCCCACGGCGGAGCAGGGCCGTGGAGTCGCTGCACAGCTGGCTCTGGCCCGGCGCGAGTCACCGAATCGCGGGTCGCGGCTGCTCGGACTCGCCAAGGCTCTTGTCAACGAGATGCCGCGAACCATGGCCGCCCTCCAAACAGGTCAGCTCAATGAGTGGCGCGCCACGCTGTTGGTCAAGGAAACTGCATGTCTCAGTGTTGAAGACCGTTCTGCGGTGGATGCAGAACTGGCACCGGACACGGGTACTTTCAACGGAGCCGGGGACCGGAGCATCATCGCTGCTGCGAAAGCTTCCGCATACAGGCGTGATCCACGTTCCGTCGCCCAGAGGGCAAGCCATGCCGCCGCAGAACGTAGGGTCAGTCTTCGCCCGGCTCCGGACACCATGACAATCCTCACCGCTCTGCTTCCAGTGGCTCAAGGCGTCGCCGCCTACGCGGCCCTTAGCCGACACGCAGATTCAGCCCGCTCGACCGGCGACACCCGAAACCGTGGACAGATCATGGCCGACACCCTAGTTGAACGCGTCACCGGAACACCGGGAGGGATCGCGGGGATCGACCTTCAACTGGTCATGACAGATCGCACCCTCTTTCAAGGAGACAGCGAACCCGCCCGCATCCAAGGCTACGGAATCGTCCCCGCTGAATGGGCGAGAGTCCTCCTGACCGACGGTCCATCAGGGCCAAAAGTGCAGCCCGGAACCAAAGTGCAACCCGGGACCAAATCGCAGACAGGGACCAAATCGCAGACTGGGTCCACAAGCCGTAGCCAGCAGGATGCGGAAGCTGCGGAGCAGCAAGAGTTCCGAGTCCTGATTCGGCGTCTGTACACCGCCCCGGGAAGTGGAGAACTCCTGACAATGGACTCGAAAGCGAGGATCTTTCCACAACGATTACGCCGTTTCATCGAGACCCGTGACCACACCTGCCGAACCCCGTACTGCGATGCCCCCATCAGGCATCTGGACCACGTGGTGCCGTGGCACGAGGGCGGAGCCACCACCCTGAACAACGGCGCGGGGCTGTGCGAGGCCTGCAATCACACCAAGGAGAACCCGGGGTGGAGCACCCAAGTTCCCCGCGGCAACACGCACACCGGCAACACGCACACTTTGGAAGTCCGGACTCCTACCGGACACATCTATCAGTCGAAAGCGCCGCCTCTGCCGGGGCACGAGGACGCACCGTCACCGACGCCGCACATCAGCCTGCCTACAGCGGAACCCCCACAGCACCTGCAGCACCTACGCGCTCAGCACGTCCGGAAGAACTAACAGCAGCACAGTCGAAACTAAATGCAGCACAGTCGAACGAGGCACACAGCAGCATGCCAACACCTGCTATGCCGGGCAGGCGTCCTTCAATGCCTGCACGGACTCGGCCGGTACTTGATCTCCGGCTTCGGCGATTTGACGAAGAGGTGTAGTGATATCAGACGGAACGCCTGCAGCATCGGCGGCGGTGACCAGGCCAGCGAGCACCTGCTTATCCTCGACGCCCACCAATCCGTCCTGGACCACTGCGCAGATCTGCTTGGTTACTTCATCGGCGGCTGCGGTGGCCACCTTGGACGCGGCGTCACTGGCTGCACTGCTGGCTGCTTCCTCCACGGCTCCGCAACCGACGAGCAACAGCAAAACGGGTACGGCGGACAGGAGAGCGAGGCGACGGGTCATGGGTCCAGCCTAGCAATCCGCCAATAACGCCGGGCATGTCCTCACGCACCGCTCCTTGGCCTAGCCCGCAATGAGTTCCTTGACCGGGCCTTCATGCAGTGCCAAATACACGTCATCCCGGACCTGGTTTGCTTCTGGATCGGTCATTGTCCTCGCAAGCGGACGCATCACCATCCGAATGAGCACGTTCGACTGTCCATCCCGGATACGGAGTCTCTCCCGCGCTGCCGCCGGAAGGTCTTGGCACGGCGTCATTGCCAACAACTCCACACTTTCAAGATCGTCAGCCCGCTCCCCCAAAGCCGAACGAACCCGGTCACCGAGCAATTCACCGTCCATTTCCCCATCGACAACTATGGAGAGATCCCTGCGAATGGACGGCATCCTGGAGGAGGGTTTCCACGGCGACAGGTCCAGCAATTGCTGTTGAATCCCGGGGTCCTTAGACCTGAGCAACCTGATGTCGGGGATGCCTTTGCGCAGCATGAGGGCACGGTCCAGCCCCATACCCAGCGCCAGGCCCGACCATTTGCGCGGGTCCAGGCCTGCGTCCAGGAAAAGCTTCGGGGCCATGAGCCCGCACTCCGCCAGTTCCAGCCATTCGCCGTCCTTACGGACGTCAATCTGCAAGCCCTTCCGCGTATAAGGATGCGCTGCGGGAACTGCGCGCCACTCAGCGCACGGTAACACCCCTGCCACCAAGGTGGTAACCATTTCGTGCAGATGGTCGCCGCCCAGTTCAGACGTAGAACTCACGCGCCACAAGTCCACTTGATGGGGCGTGCCCACGTGGGTGCGGTCAATGGAATCGCGGCGGTACACCAGGCCCGGGATCACCCAGAGCTCGTCCAGGCGGTGAGATGAATCAAGCTCCCGCAAGAGGGCAGGGATGGAAGCCGATGTGTGGCTACGCAGCATGACGGTAGGGCTGACATAACGGGAGTATCGCTGGTCCCGGGTGACATCCGCGGGACTGAATCCCAAGTGATCGTAGTTGTCGGCGATACTGACCAAGGGGCTGTGGCGGATGACTTTTTCGGGCACATTCCACCGGTGATGCAAGGCGGCGGTCACGTCCCGCAGAAGGGTCTGCATGGAATGCGGTCCATGGTCCGGGTTGGATAGGTCCCTGACTATCAGCGATTGGTGGAGCTCGTCCGGGGTGAGGTAAGCAGGCATGACTGGTCCTTAAGGTTTGGAGAGAGCGGGGTGTCCTCCCCCGAGCCGCTCCGCCGCCAGGACCTAGGCGCGCGCCATCCAGCCCTCACGACCGGAGACCGGTCGGGGGCAGGTAAATCGACGCGTTGAAAGCATGCGCCGACTATACCCCGGACCGGGATGCCGGCACAGGCCTGAAGTGCTTTTCCAAACTCCGGGATGCTTGTTGACGGGATTGCGCCGGGACGTCCTCCCGCAAACCATCCGGCTATGCTGCGCGTCAGGTCATCCTGGGGTCAGCGTCAGGTCATCCGGGGGTCAGTAGCCGGTACACCGACACGTGGCTGCGCGACCCCGCAGTGAATTCACTGCCGTCCCAGTCGGCCCACCGGGTTTCGAGCTCAAAGCCGGCTATCCGCGCCATGAGATCGAGTTCGGCGGGCCAGATGTAGCGGTGTGGAGTCCGATCAATCCGTGCCTCGCGCCCCTCCGAAAGTTCGGGGCCGAACTGTACATGGTGTGAGATGACGTGCTGCCGAAGAACATCGTAGGTGTCCACCAGAAGGTACCCGGGCTGGCTCACTTCCACCGTCCCACCGTGCCCGGGCGGCAGTGAACGCAGCTGCGGCACCCAGAGCTCGACGACGAACCGGCCTCCGGGAGCCAGATGGCGGGCAGCGTTCTGGAAGCAACGGACCTGCTCATCCTGCGTCAGGAGGTTCCTCCCGCGGCGAGTTCCGACAAGACCTTCACCGTGGGGCCAAGCACTTCAGGGGCGAACATCCCCTGCCCGGGTGTGTCGTACCGTTGGGCGGCGTCATGGTCCCAGAGCTCTTGCTGGTTGATCATGATTGCGAGTATTGCAGCCGTTGGCAGGCAGATTGAAGAGGCGCCGGCCCACCTATGCTTGAGGGATGGGAGAAGAGACTGTGGACCACAAGGCCTTGGCCGTCTGCATGATTGACATCTCCTCCGATATTCGCCGCAAGTCGCTCAATGAGACGGGCCTCCGCCCGATCTCCAACGGCGTGTTGGAGATCCTCCGTGTTGTTGAAAGCCATCCGGGCGTCACGGTAGCCGAGGTGGCGGCCAGACTTGGCCGGCAGCTGAGCAACGTCAGCTCCCAATTGCGCGAGCTCGTCGCGGCGGGCCTGGTGACGCGCGTGAAGGACGCCTCGGACAAACGGTACGTTTCCCTCCATCCCACCGAGGAGTCCCGCCGGATCAAGTCGCTCTTGGAAGGTGCTTGGGCTGAGGCACTTATTGCCGCGAGCGCCCGCCTGCTCCCGGAAGAACGTGCGCAGATCGCGGCGAGCCTTCCGGCGTTGGAGCGGCTGGCTTCGTTCCTTTCAGAGCCCGAAGCTTCGCTTCCGCAGCCTCATCCCCGCTCAAGCGGCACGTAAGGCATGTCACCTCTTAATCGCTTACGGCGCTTATCGGAAGTACTTATAATTTTATAAGTATTACTACTTTCAAGAATGGGTGACGCGTGGCATCACAAGTACTAGGGACATCGGGCGCTCAAGCCCCAACGAGCACCGGAACCCCGCCGGGCGGTAAAGGCAGCAAGAGCATCGGTTGGCGGGCCTTGCCTTTCCTGGCCCTCGCTCAGTTCATGGTGGTCCTTGATGGAACCATCGTGAACCTGGCACTCCCCCGTCTCCAAATGGAAATGGGTATCAGCGATTCCACCCGGTCCTGGGTAGTCACTGCATACGCATTGGTCTTCGGCGCCTTCCTCCTGCTGGGCGGACGGATCTCGGACTTTTGGGGACGGAAGCGGACTTTCATCACAGCCTCGGCGGGCTTCGCCGTGGCATCGCTCATCGGCGGATTGGCCCAGCAGCCCTGGGAACTGATCGGGGCCCGTGCACTTCAGGGTATCTTCGCAGCACTCCTCGCCCCGGCAGCCCTGGCACTCCTGACGGTGGCATTCCCCGGCGGTAAGGATCGCGGGACCGCCTTCGCCATCTTCGGCTCCATCAGCGGCGTGGGCGCAGCGGTGGGAGTCCTGCTGGGTGGCTTCCTGACCGAGTTCGTCTCGTGGCGGTGGTGCTTCTTCGTCAACGTCCCCATCGCGATCGTCGCACTCATTGGCGTGTGGGCGCTGGTGGGCGAAAGCAAAGCCGGAGGCTCCACCAAATACGACTGGCCCGGCGTCGTTCTTGCCGCTTTGGGCTTGGGCTCCCTGGTCTACGGCTTCGCCAACGCCGAACATGGTTGGGGTGCAGTGGAATCCTGGGGCTTCATCGCGGCAGGTGTGCTGTTGCTGGTCCTGTTCGTCGCCGTCGAACGCAAGGTCAAAAACCCGCTGCTGCCGCTGCACGTGGCCACCGAACGCAACCGCGCCGCTGCCTTCCTGGCATCCTTCCTTGCTGGAGCCGTGCTGATCGGGGGCATCCTGTTCATCAACTTCTACCTCCAGATCGTCCTGGGGTTCGCGCCGTTCGCGGCCGGAATCGCATCCTTGCCCATGACGGTGGTGCTGATCATCACGGCGGGCATCGTGGCAAAGAACCTGCCCAGGCTGGGCGCCAAAATTCCGAGCGCCCTCGGCCCGGTCTTCATGGCAGCAGCCATGCTGTGGCTCACCCAGGTCACGCCGGACGGAACGTACGCGGTGAATATGCTGCCTGCATTGATCCTGATGGGCATGGGACTGGGCCTTGTCTTCGTCCCCATGCAGAACCTGGCCCTCTTCGGCGTGGACAAGGACGACGCCGGGGTAGCCAGCGCCCTAGTCAACGCATCACAGCAAATCGGCGGCTCGCTGGGCATCGCCCTCTTCAGTGCCATTGCAGCCGCAGCTACCGTTGCCGTCGGCGGCGAGCCCCTGGCAGCTCTGACGTCGGGCTACTCCATGGTGTTCCTTTGGGCGGCCGGGGTAGCGGTTTTGATCGTACCGATCGCACTTCTCCTGATCAGGATCGACCGTAAGACCTTCAGCGGAGCGGGCGAGACCCCGCACGTCCACCTGGGCTAGCAGCATGGGCGCCGTCACCCCGTAGCGGGTGCCGGCGCCGCGGCAAGTATCAGGTGCGGCCGCTATCTCGCTGCGGCGGGGGAATTTACCAAGCGGGTGGTGCCATCCGGGAGCGGTTTAGGGATGACGCCCGGCCAGGAACCGTCCCGCTTGAAGTTCATGAGGTTGCGGGCCCCCTCGGGGTCCTCAGCACTGAGTGGAATGACGACGGTGCTGTGTTGCGAAGGGGTGAAGGAAGCCTTTGGGTTGAGCCAGGCCGAACCAACGGCTGCAGCTGCCAGGTCGAAGAAAGGCTCCCCGTCAGCCGTGCGCGAGCTGATCTGAATCTGGGTGTTCGGCATGTACCCTTCCCCCACAGCCCAAACGTTGCGGACGATGTAGTCGATGAGCAAGTCGCCGGAAACCAGGGTGTATCCGGGTTCGATCGTGAACGCCACCGAGTACCCGGTGTTTCCCTTCACGTTCGGTGGTCCTCCGCCGGCAAAGCGGGTGACGGAAATTCCGGGCACTGCCTCTACGGCCTCGCGGGCTTCTGCAAGAGTCTGCCCGGTGTCCGCGTCGTGCGGGATGGACCGGGAGGGCGGATCGCGCAAAGGCACCGGAGCGGCACACGAGATGAGGGCGAGAAGGACAACGGCAACTATGGCAACTTGGGTGATGGGTCGGTTCGCGCGGCTCATTGCTCCACTATGTGTTCTTTGGTTTTGAATTCGAGGCCGACCCGCCGACGGGCCCTGGCATGTGGGCAGCAGGCAATGACCGGATCCCGCCGCAACCCGAAGGATACTGGGATCATGCACAATAAAGAGCTGCACTACCTGCACGGCTTGGACGAGCTGCTGGCGGACCCCGAATCCCTGACCATGGCGAGGGTAGCGGAATATCTGGCCACACTTCGCGTGGCAACCGCAAACTGGTTCGGTCGGACCGGCCGCGCCGAACTTTCGGCTTGGATCGACCGTGACGGCACGGGCTGGCGCGTGTGGGACACTGACGAGCGCGCTGGGATCATGGACTTCTCAATACTTCGCACCGAGTCGGAAACAGAGGCGCTCGGCAGCTTTCTCCGCCGGGCCCGGCATCACTTCGATCAAGACAAAGCGGCGGTCCGGCGCGGCTTTTGACGCGGGCGCATGCCCGCTCCGGACGAATATTAGGGCACGACGGCGGCGATCTCACGTAACGATTGACATGACATAACTCACATTCTGTAAGCTAATTTCATAGTCAGGCAAACGGCTTCCTTCGCTCTACCCCGGGGAGGTCCCCCATGGCCCCGAACTCACTCAAGGCCGAGAATCTCATGGCCCATGGCGTCGTGCTCTCCGCGGCCAGTATTGCCAGACGCAGGGCAGCAGCCCAGCACGGAACCCACAGTACGGCGCACAAGCCCGATGCCCTCCTCGGAGCGCTTGCCGTCCGGCAGTTGTTCCACCGCTGGCCGTTGGTGCCATCCCGTGAACTGGAACGCATCCGCCACGTCCTCATTCACTGCGACCAACTCGGCTCACCGGACACACATCACTTGTCCGAACCAGCCCAGGCATTGCTGGATCTGATCAACTGCGAGCTGGAGCGCCGGCGTTTGTTGGCCAACCAGGCATCGGGCGGCAGCCAGGCTGCCCTGGCGAACCAGGATGTCGGCGAGGATCACGTCAGCCCTGAGATGGGGTAGCACTGCACAGTCTTTGCTGCCACGCCTTGGTCAGTTACTTGTTCTTCGTGCCCCGCATGGAAGCCTGGAGCTCGCGGAGCTCCGTGAGAACGGCTGAACAGTGGGGGCAGCGTTCAGTGTGCTGCCGGACCCTTACTTGGGCGTTTCCGCTCAGGCCGTTCCGAACATACCTGCCCAGGTACCTCAGGTACTCCGTGCAGGACTGAACAGTTGCCTCGCCGACATGCTCCTGCAGATACACCTGACGGAGGCCTTCACGTGCCCGAATGGCCAGGGCGGAGAGGGCGTTCGGGGCCAACCCCAGTAACGGGCCTGCTTGGGCGGGTTTCAGTCCTTCAACGTCGACGTACCAGAGCACATCCTGCCAACGCTTGGGAAGTTTCCGAAAGGCGCGCACCAAGACGATGGACTCGTGGGTACCCAGGACGTGGTCGTCTCCGGCTAAGGCCAAGGCGTCCACGGTGTTGGAATCGACCATGACCATCCGCGTTGCCTTCAAATTCTTCCGGTGTGCCATCCGCCGGATTGTGGTTAGCAGATAGGGACGGAAGGACTCGATCGGACCGCGGCCCTCCATGATCGCTTGGAAGACTGCGGCGAACGCTTCACCCACGATGTCTGCGGCATCGCTGGGGTTGTCTGATTCCGCGCGGGCCACGAACCCTCCCACCCGCCGGTAACGGATGAACAGTTCGCCGAAAGCGGCAACGTCACCGCCACGAACCAAAGCCAGCAGTTGTTGGTCGCTGAGTGGTTCCGCGGAAGCAGGGTCGCCGCGGTTTGGGTAGGGCAGGGCTTGTGCTGACATGACGGCCTTTCGCAGTATAAATGGCATGGATCAGGCATGGAAGGAACTTCAGTTGCTGCTGCGAAACCGTGATGAGGGCGCAGTCAAGGGGGACCCCGCCCAATGCTCATCTGACATGCATCGGACGGGGCCGCGTGAAGGGTGCCGGGGTGGCCCCCTAATGGGGGCGGATGGTTACGGGATGGCGGCTACGACGTCGATCTCCACCAGGAAGTCGCCCAGGAACGAACCAACCGTGGTCCGGGCCGGGTAAGGGGCTACGACGTACTTTTCGTAGACGGCATTGAAACCGTCGAAGTCCCGCCGGGGGTGGTGCAGATGCACGGTCGCCTTAACGACGTGGGAAAAGTCCAGGCCGTGCGCGCCGAGTACCTTGGCCAGGTTCTCCATGGTCCGGATGGTCTGTTCTTCAATGGTGATCCCTACACGCTCGTCCGTCATGGGATCGTGGGGCGTCTGGCCTGCGGTGTACAGGAATCCGTTGGCCACAATGGCTTGGGAATAGGGCCCGGCCGGGGTGGGTGCGAGGTCGGTGACCACCTGGTGACGCGTCATGTGGGTGATGCCTTTCGTGAGATGAGGGGATGTGTGCTGAAGAACGCACACTGAAACGGGGTTGCCGGTTACAGGACTTTGGAGAGGAACGCCTTGGTGCGTTCGCGCCGTGGACTGCCCAGGACTTGCTCGGGCGGGCCACTTTCCACCACCACACCGCCATCCATGAACACCACTTGATCGGCTACTTGCCGGGCAAAGCCGAGCTCGTGAGTGACCACCACCATGGTCATTCCCGCCTCCGCCAAGGACTTCATCACGTCCAGGACTTCGCCCACCAACTCCGGGTCAAGCGCTGAAGTGGGTTCATCGAAGAGCATCAGCTTGGGCTTCATGGCCAGCGCCCTGGCAATGGCGATGCGCTGCTGCTGCCCTCCGGAAAGCTCCTGGGGGTAGGAATGGCCTCGGTTGCCCAAGCCCACCCGGTCCAGCAGCACCTGCGCCTCCACCACCACTTCACGGCGGGGGCGGCCAAGAACGTGCACCGGTGCTTCGACGATGTTCTCCAGCACGGTCATGTGCGGGAAAAGGTTGAAGCGCTGGAACACCATGCCGGCGTTGAGCCTGGAGCGGGCCGTCTGGCGCTCCTTCATTTCGTAAAGCTTCCCGTTGCGCTCGGTGTAACCCACCAGGTGCTCGTCGACGTAGAGCCTGCCGGCGTCGACTTTTTCGAGGTGGTTGATGCACCGCAGGAACGTGGTCTTGCCGGAACCGGATGGGCCGATCAGGCAGGTCACGGATCCCTTTTCAACCCTGAGGTCAATGCCTTTCAGGATTTCGATGACACCGAAGTTCTTCCGGACTCCGCGGGCTTCCACCATTGCAGTAGTCATCATGCTGTCCTTGTCTTGGGCTTGCGGGTCCGTCGCGGTGCTGAGTCGAAGCCACGGCCGTATCTGCGTTCGAGTTTGTTTTGGAAGAAGCTCAGGACGGTGGTCATGAGCAGGTACCAAAGGCTGGCAACAATGAGCAGTGGAATGGTCTGGTAGTTGTTTGCATAGATGATCTGCGCCGAGTAGAGAAGATCGGAAATCGCCAGGACGCTCACCAGGGAGGTGCCCTTCAGCATGGAGATGACCTGGTTGCCAGTGGGCGGCAGCACCACACGCATCGCTTGCGGCAGGATCACCCGCTTCATGAGTTTTCCACCGCTCATGCCCAAGGCGCGGGCGGCATCGTACTGGCCCTTGTCCACGGAGCCGATCCCACCACGGATGATCTCGGCCATGTACGCTGCCTCGTTCAAGGACAATCCCAGGAGCGCGGCCCCGAGCGGGGAGATCAGGACGTTGGCCGATCCCAGGACCAGGGACGGCCCACCGAACGGAAGACCGAAGGCAATCACCGGGTAGAGTGCCGCGATGTTGTACCAAAAAATCAGTTGGACCAGCAGGGGCGTGCCCCGGAAGAACCAGATGTAACCCCGGCTGATGGTGCTCAGGATGGGGTTGTCGGAGAGCCTCATGATCGCCAACAGCGTGCCCAGGGCAATACCAACTGTCATGGACACCACAGTGAGCACGATTGTCAGGCCGGCACCGGCAATGATCTGCGGGGCGAACAGATAGGACACCACCACGTCCCATCGGTAACGTTCATTTACCGCCACATCCCATGCAGCACTCAGTGCCACCAGGATGAGAACCACAGCCAGGACCAAACGGACCGGATGCCTCAACGGCACCACAGGAATCGAGTCACCGGAAGCCGCCGCAGCTGGCTCCTTGGTATCGGGTTTTGAGGGTTGCTGCTGCATAGCCACCGTCTCTTGATCGGGATTTTTCACTACTGGGTTCGAATTCAACTACGGGGTTCGAATTCAACTACTGGGCAAAGTTGACGCGGGCTTCGGTGATGGCACTGGTCTCCAGCCCGTACTTCCCGAGGACTTTGATGTACGAGTCACTCTTAATCACTGCATCCAGCGCGGCGGAGACGGATTTCACCAGGCCGGACTCCTTCGGCACGCCAACTCCCACGGGAGCGAACTCGTAGGTGTGGGCGATCTCGATTTGGGGGTTCTGCGTGGCAGCAAAATTCAGGATCGGCGAGTCTGCCAGCACAGTATCCAGGCGTCCGCTGCCCAGCGCCGAGATTGCCTGCCGGGTGTCCTGGAATTCGCTCTTCTGGATGGCCTCCTTGCCGGCGGCGGCACAGGCAGCGTCGTAGTCAGGAACGTTGACGGTCAACTGGTACGAGCCGGTCAACAAGCCAACCTTCTTGCCGCAAAGTGCGTTTTCATCCTTGATGCCTGCGGGATTGCCCTTGGGCACGGCAATCCCGTTGCCGATCTGCATGTAGTCAACAAAGTCCAGGACTTCCATGCGCTTCTCCGTAGGGGTCATGGAAGACACGGTCATGTCGTAACGGTTAGCCGCCAGGCCCGGAATGATGGAGTCGAAGTTGGCCACGTGGATGTCTACTTTGACACCCAATACCTCGCCGATGAGGCGGGCCACGTCCGGGTTGGTCCCGGTCATTTCCTGCGTACCTTCGCGGTAGAACTGCGTCGGCTGCTCATTGGTGGGGATGGCAACGCGCAGCACCTTGGATGTCTTGACGGATTCCGGGAGGAGCTCGACGGCGGCTTGGTTCACTTCCAGCGCGGGCACACCCGTGCCGGCTGCAGTGCCGCCTGAGGGGCCGGACGTCGAGGTGTTGCCGGCGGGGGTGCATGCCGTCACTGCCAGCAGGATCGCTGCCGTTGCGACGACGGAAGGTAAGGCACGTTGGGGCAGTTTTGGGGCGGAGACATTCTTCATCAGGGAGTCCTCAGATGTGAAAGGCCGTGGGAGCGGCCGCGGGGGTGGGGGCGAACTGGGTGGGTGTGGATGGGGTGCGGGTGAAGGCTTCGTTGCGGTGCCGGATCAATTCCCGGCCTTCCGCCCGCAGTTCCTGGATGGTGGATACTCCGAGGAGCATCATGGTGCGGGTCATTTCGGATCGGAACATTTTTAGGACGTGAGCCACGCCGGCTTCGCCGGCGGCCGCCAGCCCGTAAAGGTAGGGGCGCCCGATGGAGCAGGCATCGGCACCCAGTGCCAGCGCCTTAACCACATCCGAACCCCGGCGGATGCCGCCGTCGACGATGATTTCCACCTGCCCGGCAGCCCTCTCCACGATGTCCGGAAGGACATCCAGCGGAGCTGCCATATGGTCCAGTTGCCGTCCGCCGTGGTTGCTGACCTGGATGGCGTCGATGCCAAGGGCAACAGCCAGCGCGACGTCGTTCGGGTTGACGACGCCCTTCAGGATGATGGGCCCGTTCCAGCGTTCCCGCAGGTCCTGGATGTCGTCCCAATCCGTGGGCTCGTAGGAACCGGCCAGCAGCGTGCGCCACATGTCCGGGGAACTGGCCAGGGGGCCGTCCGGAATGTCCGCATCCAGGTTGGGGAAAGCTATGGCGTCGTTGGCCAGGAACCCCAGCGCCCAAGCAGGGTGCAGCATTCCCTCCACCACCGTTTTCGGCTTGATGGACGGGGGTGCGGTGAACCCGTTGCGGTAGTCGCGCTCGCGGTGGCCGATGGCCCGGCAGTCAACATTGACCAGCAGGGCTTCATAGCCGGCAGCGGACACCCTGTCCAGGACGGCCTGCAGCAGTCCTTTGTCCGGGGTGGGTTCCAGGTTGAACCATCGCCGAAGTCCCGGCGCTGCAGCACTGACATCTTCCATGGTGGTGGTGCTGAGATGGGCCAGCCCATAGGGAATGCCCTCGGCGAGCGCTGCCCGGGCTGCCGCGGATTCACCCTCGGGGTGGAACAGCCGGGTGCCGCCGGTGGGCGAGAGCGTGATTGGCATGGAGACCGGACCGCCAAGGAGTGTTGAGCTGAGGTCGAAGTTGTCCACCGATCCCCATTTGGGAAGGAAGGACCAGTCCTCATAGGAAGACACATTGCGCCGAAGCGAGACCTCGTCCTCGCCTCCGCCTTCGATGTATTCGAAGATGCTCCGGGGCAGCCGCCTGGCTGCGAGTTTCCGCATGTCCTCCACGCTGAAGCATCTCCGGGCCAGCCGCTCCGCGGTGGAGCGGGCCGGTCCCTGCACCGAGGCGAGCGCCTTGATGTCTTTGAGTTTCATGGTTGTCCTCTGCGGTCCTGCCGGGCTTGCCGCCCGGCTCCTTTCCCAATAGTGACGCAGATCTCACTCGCTCTATATGTGAATTCCTCCACAAGATGCCAATACCCCTTGTGATAACGTCCAGCTATGGACGCAGCCCAGCAACCCGGGATCCAACAATCGGCGGTGCGGCTCTCCGATTGCATCCAGCTGATGCAAGCGGATCTGGTCCATGCCAACCCCACTCCGGAGAACCTCGGGCACCCGGTATCGGACGTGCTGATGTACGATCCCCTGGACCACTGGTCCAGCGTGGATGACCGCATCATCCTTGCCGTCGGGTGCACCTACGGCTCTCCGGATTTCGATCAGCTCCTCCACAGGGCAGCAAACAGCAACGCCGCCGCCGTGATCGTCAAAGCCCACGGCGCAAAGATGGAGCAACTCCGTTCCGCGGCCGTCTGCTACAGCCTGTCCGTCCTGGTGGCGCCGGACGACGCCGATTGGACACGGCTGGTGGCATTGGCCAGGGCATCCGTCATGGGAGCAGCCGCCGACTCCGTGGCCGGGGTCCGACTGGGAGACCTCTACGCTTTCGCCAACGCCGCGGCCTCCATCACCAACGGCGCCGCGAGCATCGTGGATCCGCTGGGCCGCATCCTGGGTTATTCAACCTTGCCGGGCCAGCCCATTGATGAGCTCCGGCGCATCACTACCCTGACTTTGGAAGAGACCACCCCGCCGGCGTTCGACCAGGATTTCAAGATTGTCTACGCCGCCCCTGGAGCGGTCCTGGTGCCGGCGCCCGACGACGGCATGGCCCGCCTTGCGCTGGCCGTCCGGGCTGGAGGGGAGCTATTGGGCTCCATCTGGATCATCGACCCCGGCGAGGAGAACCGGGCTGCGGCCCTCAATGCGCTGGACCGGATGGCTCCGCTGGCGGGCTTGCACATGCTGCATGCCCGCTCTGCCTCCGACTTCGGGGAGCGCCGCAACGCTGACCTCATCCGGACGCTCATGGATGATACTCCGCATGCCATCTTCGCCGCCGCCCAGCTGGGCTTGGACACCGCGAACGGGCTGGCAGTGGCCGCCTTTTCGATTGTCCGCCCGGAGTCCGGAAGCCTGGAATCAGTGCGCGATATCCACCGGCTCCTGCACTTGGTGACCACGGTGTGCACCGTGCAATTCGGCACGGGGCACAGTGCCCTGCTCGGCTCAGTGGTCTACGCGATCCTGCCCTGCAAAGGGACCTCGCCCCGGGCGGTGCACGGGCGGCTCATCCAGGAAATACAGGCGTACTCACACACCATCAGTTCCTACTCCGTCATCGCCACCGTGGGCGGCATCGCCGATGGCATCGAGGACCTGCCCCGGTCCAGGTCCGAGGCAGTCCAGACACTGAACCACCTGCTGAACCTGCATACGCGCGACGGAAAACAAGGTGGCACTGGAAGGGCCCGGAGCGAAGGCAAAGTACCGGGAGTTGCCCTCTATGAGGACTTCCAGATCCCGTTGAACCTGCTCAAGATAGGGGCGTTCATTGAGGAGAACGGATTGGGCGGTACGGACGAAATCGCCCGAATCCAGGGCAGGGATGCCGAGCAGCAAACAGATTACCTGGATACCCTCCGCGCCTATCTTGAAAGCAACGGAAACATCTCAGCCATGGCCGCCCGGCTTCACGTCCACAACAACACCGTCCGGTACCGCGTGACCCGCCTGGCCGAGGATTTCAACCTTGACCTGGCGGATCCGCAGAAACGGCTGTGGCTGTGGCTGCGCCTGACCACCATGGACCTTTCCTCCACATAGCTCCCGGCCGGAAGTTACCGAATAATCGGAAGTCCCGCCGTCGGGAAGAGGCTGGGGAAGATCGACGGCGGCGGCACGGGCACTGTTTCCAGGGGCACCGTGACGGTGTCCGTACCTACGGTCACAACGTCCTCCCGCACGTTCACGGTCAGCGGTTCGTCACTGTAGTCAGCCCCGGAGACGAGTGTGAGCGCCAGGGAACCCTGCGCCAGGTCAACGGCCAGCAGGCGGCCCTGGACCTTGAGCCGGAAGGACAGGTCCTCCCATTCCACGGGCAGGCGCGGATCGAAACGCAGCACTTCTCCCTGGTCCCGCATGCCGGCAAAGCCGCAGACCAAGGAGCTCCAGATCCCTCCGGTGGAGGCGATGTGGACGCCGTCGATCGTGTTGCCGTGCGAGTTGTCCAGGTCGATGAACAGCGCCTCGGTAAAGTGCTGCAGCGCGACGTCCCCGTACCCCACCTCGGCGGCCATGATGCCCTGGACACAGGCGGACAGGGTGGAGTCACCGGTGGTGATGGGATCGTAGAAGTCGAATGCGCGCTGCTTTTCCTCGGCTGAGAAGTCCTGCCATTGGAGGAACATCGCCAACACAGTATCGGCCTGCTTGAGGACCTGGTGCCGGTAGATCACCAGCGGGTGGAAGTTCAGCAGCAGCGGGTATTTGGACTTGGGCGTGTTCCAGTCCCACGGCTCCAAGGTCATGAAATCGTTGTCCTGGCTGTGGAGCTGCAGGTGGGGATCGTACGGAAGGAACATCCGTTCAGCTGCCTGGCGCCACACCAAACGCTCGGTATCGGCAATGCCCTCGTGCTCCAATGCCGCGGCGGCACGAAGGTTAAAGCGCGCCATCACGTTGGTGTACAAGTTGTCATTGACCACGGCGGTGTATTCATCCGGACCGGTGACGCCGTGGATGTGGAACATGCCATCCTTGCCGAAGAAGCCCAGCGAGGCCCACATACGTGCGGTCTCGATCAGCAGGTCGGCACCCAGTTCCCCACGGAAGGTGGCGTCTGCGCTGGCCCACTCGTACCGGTTGGCCGCGAAAGCGATGGCCGCGGCAATGTGGAACTGGGCCGTACCGGCGGCGTAGTAGGCGCTGGCTTCCAGGCCGTTGATGGTCCGCCAGGGGAACAGTGCGCCGTCAACGCTGAGCTCTTTGGCACGCACCCGCGCGTCGGGCAGCATGGCGTGGCGGGATTCCAGGACCTTCCGGGCACCACAGGGGTTGGTGTACGTCAGGTAGGGCAGGAGGTAGATTTCCTGGTCCCAGAAGTAGTGGCCTTCGTAGCCCGAACCGCTCACACCCTTGGCCGGGATACCGGCCACTCCTGCACGGGCGGTGGCCTGGGCCAGCTGGAACAGGCCCCATCGGACCGCCTGCTGCATCTCCGGCTGGCCGCCGATCAGGATGTCGGCCGTGGTCCAGTATTCGTTGTAGTGCGCTTTGCTTTGGGCCAGGATGTCGGCGAACGGCACCAGGTTCGCTTCGGCGTCGGCTGCCAGGCTTTCGCCGCGGTCTTCGGCGTCCGAGGAACCGGCGACGACGTAACTGACCGTTTTCTCCAAACGGAACGTCTCGCCGTCGTGGATTGCCAGAACGTAGCGGACGGACGAGTCGTCCTCCCCCACCAGGGTTTCGAAGGGCTGGCCTTCGGCGGAAATCCAGTGATCCACGGCCATGGCCACGCGTTGGCGCGATTCCGAGGTCTCCCACGCGAGGCGAAGGGAGCCATCGGCGCCTTGCAGGTGGAGCGGCAGGAGGACGCGGCCGGCGTGCCGTCCGGAACGGCGGGGGTCGTGGGCCGAGTGGTCCTCCACAGGCTGGTCCTGGCGGTTCACGACGCCGGAGGTGATGTCCGCGGATACCACCCGGTCAGCTGTCAGCGACAGTTCAAGGCCAAGGCACCCGCGCGAATCGAACCCCACCGCGCGGCGCTCTACGGTGGTGACGGTAGCGCCCGAGCGGCAGGCCCACGTGATGGATTCTTCGTATATGCCTGTGGAAAAGTCGACGCTGCGGTGGTAGTCAACCACGGCAGACTCCGCCAGGCTCAGGGCTTCGCCATCGATGGAAACCGTGAAATTGTTGGCATCCGGAACGTAGACAATCCGCTGGCCGGTCCGCGCAAAACCGTACGCATTCTCGGCATGTTTGATGTCCCAGATTTCGTGGAATCCGTTGATGAACGTGCCGGGAAGTTCGCCGTCGCCCGCTGTCGAGTGCGAGCCGCGGATGCCAAGGTGGCCGTTGCCAAGTGCGAACAACGTTTCCAGTGTCCCCTCGTCACCGGGGACGTGGATGTTCTCCACGAGCTTCCAGGGCTCGCAGGGGAAGCGCAGCCGATCGGAGCTGATGAGTGCCATGGGCGGTTGAAGTCCTTCGAAAAAGTAGGGTCAGAGAAGGTCGTTGAGGTCGTCGACCACCAGCGTGGCGCCGGCGTCGAGCAGGGTTTGGCGGCCCGCCCCGCGGTCCACGCCGATCACGGCGTAAAAATTGGCGCCTGCGCCGGCTTGGACGCCGGACACTGCGTCCTCCACCACGATGCATTCCTCCACAGGCACGCCCAGCAGGCCCGCGCCATAGACGTACGTGGCCGGGTCGGGCTTACCGGGAAGTCCGACGGCGGCAGCCACCTGGCCGTCCACCACCACCTCGAAGTGGTGGTCAAGGCCGGCGGCCTTCAAGACAGCCGGCGCGTTCCGGGAGGACGAAACCACCGCCACTTTGAGACCCAGCTCCAATGCGGCGTTGATGAACTTGACCGACCCCTCGTAGGGTTCAACACCGCGGGAGTTGACGATCTCGTTGAAGATGGCGTTCTTGCGGTTGCCCAGGCCCTGCACGGTCTGGTTCGCGGGGTCGTCATGAACCGGCCCCTCAGGCAGGGTGACGCCGCGGGAGGCCAGGAAATCCCGGACGCCATCGAACCGCGGCTTGCCGTCGATGTGGTCGAAGTAGTCGCTCTCTTGGTATCCCTGCGGGTGGCCGGTTCCGGCAAGGTAAGCATCAAACAGTTCCTGCCACGCTTGCTCATGCACCACGGCAGTGGGCGTGAGCACGCCGTCGAGGTCGAACAACAGCGCCGAGGCGCCGGTCCAGGCATTACGAAGATCAGTCATGTGCAGTAATCCGTTCAGCGCTTGTGGCGCGTGGTTTTGCGTTCGATGAGCTTGGTATCGAGCAGGTGGTTGGAGGGTTGATGGGGGGTTTCGGTATTCAGGAGTCGTTCGCACAGCAGGTTCGCTGCGAAGGCGCCTTGGTCTGCCACGGGCTGCGCCACGGTGCTCAATCCAAGGAACCCGCTCATGGGATGGTTGTCCATTCCGATCACTGACACGTTCTTGGGCACGGATAAACCGTATTCGCGGAGCGCCTTCAACGCCCCGAACGCGGCTTCATCGCAATGGGCGAACACCGCCGAGGGCCTCGCGCCACGGGCGATGAGTTCCGTCATTGCCCGCCGGCCGTCATCGATGCTTGGCCCGGCACCCACCACAAGGTCCGGGTGGACGGTGAGGTGATGTTCATCCAGCGCACGCTTGAAGCCACGGAACCGTGGAGTCTCAGTCACAACGGGGTGTTCATTGCTCGAGAGAACGGCCAAGTCCCAATGGCCCAGCCCCAGCAGGTGTTGGGTTGCCTGCCAGGCTGCGTGTTCGTCATCGATAGCTACATTGTCCCACGGAACATTTTCCATGCCCACGCTGGCTATCGCCAGTCCGCACGCCTCCAGTGCAGCCACTTCGCCGGGCACCAGGTCAAGGGTGAGCAGGAGCAGCCCGTCCACTCTCTGCGCGAGGTTTCCCAGGTCTGCGAAGAACTGCCGCCGCACACTGTCCTTATTACGCAGGCTGATCAGCACGGTGTCGTAGCCGCTGTCGCCGAGGACTTCCTCAGCTGCCTCCACGGCCTGGGCGAAGAACCAGGAGGTGGCTGTCGGGGCAACTATCGCCACTGAACCCGTCCTGCCGCCCGCCAGCCTGGACGCTGCGGCCGAGGCCTTGTAACCCAGCTTGGCGGCAGCCCCGGCTACCTGATGTTGAGCCCTTTCAGAAACGTTCGGGAGGTTCCTGAGGGCCCGGGATACCGTGCAAATGGACAACCCGGAGAGGACGGCCACGTCCTGGATTGTCGCCCTGTGAGTCCTAACCATGCAACACGGCCTCAGCCCTTTCCACGCTCGCCTAACGCCTTCACGTGTGACCCGGACCGGGTCACCAGCCAAAAGTGTAAGCGCTTACAATTTCGTCATTCAATAGAGTGCGGTCGAATGCGAAATTGTGACGCGAATCTCACCAAGAGATTGATTCGGGGGCCCGGATGACGTCTAATCCGGGGATCAAGCCCAGAACATCAACCCGGAACATCACCCCAGGACGTAGAACTTCAGGAACGCACTGACGTCCACCAGCTCCGGCGGCTCGATCCTGTGGCCCATCCCCGGATAAGTGCGTGCCGTCAAAGCCACATTGGCTTCCAGCCACTCCGCTGTGTGGGCAATCGCGTCCTCATTGATGACGGGATCGGCCTTGTCGCGTCCCCAGAAAAACGGCGGTGGGGTATCGAAGGACTCGCTCAGGGCAAGGAGGTCGTTGTCCAGCACAAAACCAGACAGGCCCACCGTGGCCTTGAAAGCGTGGGGCCGTAGGCGCAGGAGCGTGCTGGCCATGGCCATACCCTGCGAATACCCCAGCAGGCTCACGCTGCTGTGGTTGTCCTTGACGGAGTTGATCCAGTTGAAAACCGAGTTGGTTGATGAAATAACGTCAGCAAAGTCGTTGGTCAGGAAGTAGTCCAACAGGAACCAGCCGTAGTCGTCGCCAATCACTTTCGGGCCGCGAAGTGCAGCGCACGTGAACTCGCCGGGAAGATGCGGAAAGAGGTCCACCATGCGTTGCTCGCTGGTTCCATAACCGTGCATCATCACCAGCAACGGAGTGTCCGCGCGCTGGCTTTCGGGCTTTGACCACACCACTGAATCCATGGGCATGAGCCTAGTAGACTGGCGCCATGACTCCGCAGGAACTGGCCAACCTGGCCCATCTGCGGCGCGCCCGCGACTTCATCGATCGCGAATACGCCCGTCCCCTGGATGTGCCCACCATGGCCGCCGGCGCCCTCATGTCACCCGCGCATTTCTCCCGCCAGTTCAAGGCCGCCTACGGCGAATCCCCCTACAACTACCTCATGACCCGGCGGATCGAACGGGCCATGGCCCTGCTCCGGGCAGGCACCAGCGTCACGGACGCCTGCATGGAAGTCGGCTGTACGTCGCTTGGCTCCTTCAGCACGCGATTCACGGAAATCGTTGGCATCAACCCCAGCGAATACCGCTCGCGCGAACACCACGCCGTCAAGGCCATGCCCTCCTGTATCGCCAAGCAGCACACGCGGCCCGAACGCAATGGGGGCAAGACTTCGGCTCCGGCTTCTGCTCCGGTTTCGGCCGCGGCCCTGGCCCCGGTTTCGGCTCCTGCTTCGGTGCCTGATGGACTGAGCAGGATTGAAGAAGCGCCCGCGCCACAGCTGCAATAGCGTGTGATTCATGAACATTTCATTGAAGTATGCACATGTCACCGTCAACGATGTGGATGAGTCGCTTGCCTTCTACCGCGACGCCCTGGGTTTCGACGTAAGGAACGACGTCGGCTCGGATGGCCAGCGCTGGGTCACCATAGGCAGCGACGCCCAGCCGGATCTTGAACTGGTGCTTTCCCCGCCGCACGCCGGCCGTTCACAGGCCGACGGCGATGCCATCCAGGAACTCCTGACCAAGGGTGTTATGCCCATGCTGGTGTTCACCACGGATGACCTGGACGCTACGTTCGAGAAGCTCCGCGCATCAGGCGCCGAAGTTCTCCAGGAACCCATCGATCAGCCCTGGGGACCGCGCGACTGCGCCTTCCGCGACCCGTCAGGCAATATGATCCGTATCAACCAGGGCTGACGGGCTTAACGCCAGGGTTCTGCTCGGGCTGTACGGCCGGTTGACGGGCTCAACCCTCGTCTTCCACTGCGGCATTACGACGGCGGCCGGTTGCCGCTGCACCCGAGGCGACCGCCGCCGTCGTACTGACTGCCGGTTGCCGCCGCACCCGAGGCGACCCGCCGCCGTCGTACTGTCTGCCCGCTGCCCCTTCACCCGCCGGACTTCTTCGCCTGCACTACTTCTTCGCCTGCAGTAATTTCCCTAGTGACTCAGCACCCCGGCGTCGGACCGTTCGCCGTCCTGGTGCGTGGAGGCAATGGCGGCGGATACGACGTCGGACAACCGGCGACGCTGGCTGTACGCCTGGCGTTGCAGCCGTTCGCCGGTGCCCCGGCGGAGAATGTTCGCCACTCCTGCCCGGGCGAGGGCAAGATCACCGGTGGCTGTGAGCGCCGGGCGAACGTGCCGGAGCAGTGCTGCTGCTACGTCTGAAGCAGGATAGGGCCGCTGCTCCAGGGGGTGCAGCAGTTGGTGGTTGATGCCAAAGCGGCTGGCTTTCCAGTTCGCCATGCGGATGACCGGCGTCAACGTGCTCGACGCCGGTTTTCCTCGCCGCCATTCGGCCGCCGATGTTTCCACCAGGGCACGGGCGATCACGGCAATGGTG
Organism: Arthrobacter sp. R3-55; assembly: GCF_054161505.1. Classification (NCBI taxonomy): domain Bacteria; kingdom Bacillati; phylum Actinomycetota; class Actinomycetes; order Micrococcales; family Micrococcaceae; genus Arthrobacter; species Arthrobacter sp. R3-55. The sequence goes on from NZ_CP096423.1 coordinate 4,431,605, forward strand.
AGGGCGTCTTCGGCGTAGAGGCAGACATCTGCGATCCGCAATTCAACAGTGGGATGTCCCCTGGACAGGCGGGCATCGAAGTAGATCATGCCCTCGTCCAGCGGAACACCAGTACCCAACAACTCCGAAAGCATCTCCTGGTAGCCCTCCACGGAACCGAACACATCCATGGGGCCGGCAGTGGGCCACCTGTTCCAGATCTGTGTCCGGTAGCTGGCGAAACCGGTGTCGGCTCCCATCCAGAAAGGAGAATTGGCGCTCAAGGCCAGAAGCACCGGCAACCAGTGCCGCATCCGGTCAAGGACAGCGACCCCTTCTTCCGGCGATTCTATGGATACGTGGACGTGGAAGCCGCAGGTGAGCTGCTCACGCGAAATCAACCCGAATTCCGTCCCCATGGCCGCATACCGCTGGTTCCCCGTGGTGGGAGTGGCGTGGAAGACGGGCGGGGTGGCCAATGCGGCGACGCGCGCACCCACAGTCCGTGCGGCTTTGTCGGACAATGCCCGCCCTGCACGGATCTCGTCCCTGAGTTCAGCCGCAGTCCGGCAGGGACGCGAGTTGACCTCCACCTGCTCCTGCTTGAATTCGGACTTCAGCGTCGCGTTCCCGGCGCCATGCTCATCACCGGCACTGCCTTCCGCCTCGCCAAAGTGCGGAGCAGCAACATCAAGGATGTCTGCGGCCAGCGCCAAAGGCGTACCGTCCGCCGGATCCGCGATCAACAGTTCCTCTTCAACACCAAACGTGCGCATAGCCACCCCTCCCGCTGTTGGTTATTCAGAGACGGCAGTCATCCAACGTGGCGCGGAACCTCCATTTGGAAACCGCAACGGCAATGCAGTACCTGCGTCTGCAAGTAGACCTCCAGGAGGTTGGGGCTTTCCGGATCGTCCGTGGTCCGGGGCGCCTCAATCACCCGTTCGGTGGGGCGTCCCAACGTCATGGGATCGCCGCAATGGGTGCAGCTGAACCAGAGCCCTGCTGCTGAAGTGGAAAGAAATTCCCGTTGGATCTCAGGCACCAGGGCCTCCAAGCGGACAGCGTGGGCGTAGAACGTATCGCACTCACTGCAGGTATAGCTGACTTCTACTACCTCGGACTGATTCGGCTGGGCTTCAACCACCGTCTCAACAAAAATGTACGAATCAGTGCCGCAAACTGTGCACCAGGGCCGCGCTCCGGTCTCGCCGGTTGCGGGATCCGTCCCTCTGGATGGTTTCGGGACGGGCAGGGATCCAAGCGTCATTGCCATTCTCCTTTACTTCTCCAAGGAGCCCGCATGCGTGCACGGAGAGCCGGCCGAAAGCGGCCACGGCTGAAAGGTGCAGTTCTTGGACCATCCGGGATGGCACCAGGTGACATAAGGCTCCAAGGGCTATCTGCTTAACCCACCTAAAATGTAGTTCACCAGTGGCGCGGCTCACAAGTCATGGCCTTGCCGCCGGGAGCCCGGCTTCTGTGGCTCAGGGCTCGAAATGGGCCACGGGCGCCTGCTTTGCCACGCTCGTGACCAGCGACTCTGCGACCTCGCGCAGCTTCTGGTTCCGGGTGCTGGAGGCCTTCTTCAGGATCTCGAAGGCTTCTTCCTGGGTGCAGCGGTTCTGCCCCATGATGATGCCGCAGGCCAGGTCAATGACGGTCCGGGACTGCATGGCCTCCTGGAGGTCGTCGGCATGTTGTTGCTTCACGCCGATCCTCACGGCCAGCCGCAATGAGCGTTCAGCCTGGCTCGCATACAGCTCGCAGTTCTGGATGGTGGCGTCGTCGAAGACACCGGATTGGGGAGCGAAGAAGTTCAGGGCGGCGGTGGCCCCTTCGTCCAACTCCAAGGGGACGCACAGAGCGGCCAGATGTCCGCGCTCAGCGATCACCGTGCAGTACTCCTTCCACCGCTCCTCCGTGGAGGTGTCGGGAACGTGCACGGTGGCGTGGCTTCGCATCGCTTCCAGGCAGGGCCCGTCCCCGTACGCCTGCTGAACTTCATCGATCAGCTTGGCTTCGGGGGTGCTTCCGGCCACCGTTGCGGTGCGGCGGCGGCGGCTAACGGTGATCCCACAATGGACAGGCATCCCGACAGCTTTGGATACGGCTGCCGCCGAGTACACGGCGAGATCACCCAGGAATCCACCAACGTCTTCGCTGTCAATAACAAGGTCCTGCAGCTGCTCAGGCACCGAAACTTCGTCTGGCGCTGATGCAGCATCAGGCAGCGCTAATTCAACGTTCATTTCGTCCATGCCTTAGTTTACGGTCGTCCGGGTTCAGGTTGTCACCCCTTTTAGGGTGCCTACAAAATCCTTGCATATGCGGTGCACCTATGTGCACAATCTAGCTAACAGTCCCCATCACAGGACCCAGGCTTTCCAGCTCATGCAGACGGGCGTCCCGCATTTCTTCGATGCAGAGGTACAGACCCATGCCGGCCCAGCCAGCCTCCAGAGTTCCGGATGAAGCCCACCAACCGCCTGACGAGCCCTTGTGGTGCCAACACTGCAATACGGACAAGCACCTGCTGGTGAATTCCATCCAATCGCACTACCCACCCGCGCCAAACATGGTTGAAGTCACCTACGAGTGCCATACCTGCAGGTACGCCTACCAACAGGTGGCCTCTGTCCAGAGGGTGGCGCTGATACTGAACCGTCCGGGCGTCAATCAAGGCGTGCTCCAGTTCGGCGGGCAGTACCTGCACTGCGGCGAACCCATGAAAACCAAGAGCTGCGAGCTTCGCAGGATCCAAGCCCCCTTGGTCCTGAAACCAGGTGGCCAGCTGCGGATGTACGAGGTCCTTATCAACACCCGCATCCTTGGATGCCATTGCGGATTCCGCATGGAGATTCCGGAATGAGGAACAGCGGCCACACCATTTCTGGAGCTACCGGGAGGGATAGCATGCACACGGAATCACAGAGGAAAGACTCTTCAACAACGGGCTCGCAGCTCAGGCCGGCTGCCCGGCGGAAACTTCCTGACCCGCCGGATCCAGACAACCTGCCTATCGATTACCGGAGTTCGGGATGGGATTCCAGCCGGTACCCGTCCTCTGTTCCCGAAAGCCTGCGACCCCAACATTCGTCGCGTCGAAGGAGTGCCTGACCATGAGCGGGTTCCCGCCGGACCCCTCTCATCCAGACCCCTCGCGGGGGCCGGGGACTGATCCAACCCGTGAACCCGGGCCTACACCCGAGCCTGTACCGCTGCCGGAGCCGGGCCCGCCGCCCGTTCCGGACCCAACGCCGGGACCTGCGGTTCCTTCCCCGCCCGGAAAGGGCGAACAACCGGCGCCCCTGACATAAGGGACCGGTCAACCCATGGACCGGATCCTGGCAAATCCCCCAGTCAGGATCCGAACGAGGGCATGTCGCGCTACAGGGAGCATGGCATGCCCTTTGTTGTGTCCACTCGCCAACCCTCCAATCTTTGTTTATGTTGGTTTCCCTTGACTTATCAACATAAACAAAGATAGAGTCAAGCAATTCCACATCGTTGTGACGGCAGTCACTGATGTGGCTGCCCAGGAAGCAGCTTGACCTATGGAGGGTAAGTGTTCGCCGAAGAACGCCAGCAACTGATCTCCGCACTCGTCGCAGAGCGCGGACGGGTGAGCGTCACTGACCTCGCCGACCGTTTCAGCATCACCACTGAGACAGTCCGCCGTGACCTCGCGGCCCTCGAAGTCTCGGGAAACCTCCGGCGCGTCCATGGCGGCGCCGTCCCCTCGGACCGCCTGAGCACCCGCGAAGAAAGCATCCTCGAACGGGCCGTCCAGCGCCAGGTGGAAAAATCCCGTATCGCCAACGCCGCACTGGCCCTGATCCCGGAGCTCACCACCGGCAGTGTCCTCCTTGACGCAGGTTCCACCACGGAAACCCTCGCCGATCTCCTGGCCCAGCGGACGCCGTCGGCCAACGGAAACGATGAACTCGTGGTCATTACCCACGCCATCCCCATTGCCGGCAAGCTCTCCTCCACACAGGGCATAGCACTCCAGATCCTTGGTGGGCGTGTCCGCGGACTGACGCAGGCCGCCGTCGGGCAGTCCACCGTGGAGGCCGCTTGCAAGCTTCGCCCCGACATCGCTTTTGTGGGTGCCAACGGCATCCACGCAACCTTCGGCCTCAGCACTCCGGATCCTGAGGAAGCAGCCGTCAAGGCCGCCTTCGTCACCTCAGCCCGCCGCGTGGTGGCCCTGGCCGACTCTTCCAAACTGGACGCCGAAACACTGGTCCAGTTCGCCACCTTGAAGGATGTTGACACCTTGATTACAGACAGCGAACCCTCCGCGGAACTCGCCGCAGCCCTGGCAGATGCCGGCGTCGACGTGGTGATCGCATGATCATCACCTTGACCGCCAACCCCAGCCTTGACCGCACGGTGGAACTCCCCGGGGCCCTGGCTCGCGGCGAGGTGCAGCGCGCGGTAGCCGTCCACCAGGAATCCGGCGGGAAGGGCGTCAACGTTTCCCGGGCGCTGGTGGCCTCCGGTTTGGACACGCTGGCAGTCCTTCCGGGCGCGGACTCGGACCCGGTCCTTTCCGGACTGCACGACGCCGGCGTGCCGTTCGCCGCGCTACCCATCGGTCAGGCGCTGCGCAGCAACGTCACGCTCACCGAACCGGACGGCGTCACCACCAAGATCAACGAACCCGGCCCGGAACTGAGCGGTGACCAGCAGGAAGCCCTGATCGGGCTGTTGTTGGAGCGCTCCCGTGGCGCCGGCTGGGTGGTTCTCGCAGGATCACTCCCACCCGGGGTGCCTGCGGATTATTACGCCACCATCGCTCGTCGGCTCAGGTCGAACGCGGACGGAACGGCGGCCCCCCGGATCGCCATCGACTCCTCCGGGGCGCCGCTCGCGGCCGCCTTGGTGGGCGACGCTTCGGGAAAGCCGGACCTGCTCAAGCCGAACGCGGAGGAGCTCGCCGAGCTTGCCGCCGCCGCCGGTTTCACCAACGTCTCCACAGCTGACGAACTGGAAGCGGATCCGGCCAAAGCCGCTGAAGCCGCAGCCGCCGTCGTCGCAAGCGGTGTAGGCGCTGTTCTCGCAACACTCGGGTCCAAGGGAGCAATCCTGGTGACGGCGGACGGAGCATGGCTTGCCACGCATCCGCCCATCCAAGCCGTCAGCACGGTAGGCGCCGGGGACTCTGCACTGGCCGGCTATTTGCTGGCTGCAACCCAGGGCGGATCCGCACAGGACTGCCTTCGTCAAGCCGTGGCGCACGGTGCCGCTGCTGCTTCCCTGCCGGGCTCCACCGTCCCGGCAGTCCACCAAACAACCCCCGATGCCGTAACCATCACGGCCCTCCAAAAGGACTCACAGTGACCCAGCTGATCACACCCCAATTGGTCACCCTCGACCAAAACCTGGGCGACTCCCCCGCCGACGTCATCCGCGTCCTGGCTGGCAAAGTTGCCGCCTCCGGCCGTGCTTCCGAGGTTGAAGGTCTCTTCGCCGATGCCTTCGCCCGGGAGCAGAAGACCGCCACCGGCGTCCCCGGCGGCATCGCCATCCCGCACTGCCGCTCCGCTGCGGTCCAAGAGCCTGCATTGGCCATGGCCCGGCTGTCCCACAAGGTGGACTTCGGCGCCAAGGACGGGCCCGCAGACCTCATCTTCTTCATCGCAGCCCCGGACGGCGCGGACCAGGAACACTTGAAGCTGCTGTCCAAACTGGCTCGCTCGCTCATCAAAAAGGACTTCACGGCGGCGCTGCGTGCGGCAGCCACCGAGCAGGACATCGTAGACCTCGTGGACGGCGCACTGGCCGACAAGCCTGCGGCTGCTCCGGCGGCGGATACCGCACCTGCCGCTGCTGCCAGCCCTGCCACCGGCACGACGACGACTGCCGCACCAAAGCGCATTGTGGCAGTGACCGCTTGCCCCACAGGCATTGCCCACACGTACATGGCGGCTGACTCGCTGGTTGCTGCTGCCAAGGAAATGGGCGTCGACCTCCAGGTTGAGACCCAGGGTTCCTCGGGGGCCAAGCCACTTGACCCGGCAGTGATCGCCGCAGCTGACGCGGTGATCTTCGCCGTGGATGTCGACGTTCGCGGCAAGGAGCGGTTCGCCGGCAAGCCCGTCATCAATGCACCGGTAAAGCGTGGCATCGACGAACCCACCAAGATGGTGGAGGAAGCACTGGCAGCCGCGGAGGATCCCCGTGCACGCCGCGTCCCCCATGCCGGAGCTGAAGAGCAGGCAGAGCGCGCGGAAGAGGAAAAGGGTGAGCACATCGGCCAGAAGCTGAAGCGCGCCCTCCTCACCGGCGTGAGCTACATGATTCCGTTCGTCGCCGGCGGTGGCCTGCTGATTGCACTGGGCTTCCTGCTGGGCGGTTACGACATCACTGAAGTGGCCGACAAGGTGGTGTTGGAGAACAACTTCACCAACCTTCCTGAAGGCGGGCTGTCCATCTACCTCGGTGCAGTGGCGTTCAAGATCGGTGCCCTGTCCATGGGCTTCCTGGTCCCGGCGCTGGCCGGTTACATCGCCTACGCCATCGCCGACCGGCCGGGTATTGCGCCCGGTTTCGTTGCCGGAGCCGTGGCCAGCTTCATGGACGCAGGGTTCCTCGGCGGCATCATCGGCGGTCTGCTGGCCGGTTACATCGCTTACTTGATCGGCACCTGGCAGGTACCGCGCTGGCTCCGTGGGTTGATGCCCGTGGTGATCATCCCCCTTCTCGGTTCGATCTTTGCTTCGGGTTTGATGTTCCTGGTCCTCGGCGGCCCTATCGCCGGCCTTACCCTGGCTCTGAACAACTGGCTCACGGGCATGAGCGGTGCTTCAGCAGTGGTTCTGGGCATCATCCTTGGTCTCATGATGTGCTTCGACCTCGGCGGCCCGGTCAACAAGGTTGCCTACGCCTTCGCAGTAGCCGGCTTGACCGCGGGCAGCGCCGACAACCAGGCGCCATGGCTGATCATGGGCACAGTGATGGCAGCCGGCATGGTTCCTCCGCTGGCCATGGCCCTTGCTACGGTCCTGAACAAGAAGCTCTTCACCCTCAACGAGCGTGAAAACGGCAAGGCCGCCTGGCTGCTGGGTGCTTCCTTCATCTCCGAAGGTGCCATCCCCTTCGCCGCAACCGACCCGTTGCGCGTCATCCCTGCCAGCATGGTGGGCGGTGCCCTCACCGGCGCACTCTGCATGGCCACCGGAGTAACCTCCCAGGCACCGCACGGCGGCTTCTTCGTCTTCTTCGCCATTGGCAACCTGCCGATGTTCATCATCGCCATCGTTGCCGGCATGGTGGTCAGCGCCTTGGCCGTCATTGCCCTCAAGCGCTTTGCGGTCAAGAAGCCGGTAGAAGCGGAAGCCGCCCCGGCAACCGTCAGCGTCTAGGCTTCCAACGGTCTAGACTTCCCACAAAGCCACCCTTCACCACAGCCACCCCTTCACAAAGAGGAGCACCAATGCCAGAACGTACAGCCACCATCGCAAGCCGCGTCGGCCTCCACGCCCGCCCCGCAGCAATTTTTGCCGAGGCCGCGGGAGACCTGGACCTTGATGTCACCATCGCCCGCCAGGGTGAACCGGCCGACGACGCCATGGACGCGGCCAGCATCCTGTCCCTGATGAGCCTGGGCGCATCCCACGGCGACGTTGTAGTGCTGCGCGCCGAAGGCGAAGGTGCGGACGCCGCCCTGGACAGCCTGGTGAAGATCCTGGAAACGGACCACGACGCCGAGTAGGGAGACTCCACACTCAGCGCCGCGCAAAGAGCCTGGCGACACCCGGATTCGGGTGTCGCCAGGCTCTTTTGTTGTTGTCAGCGGGAGTGCAGCTATGGTCCTTGATGCGCCTTCATCCGCACTCCGGCGGAAGGCCTACGGATTGGCGAGCGAGTCGAGATGGCGGGTGAGCAGTCCGGGCATGTGGCTCGATGCCGGCAACTCCCCGCTCCACAGTCCACGCATGGCGATTCCATCCAGGAGTGCCCGCAGCCGCTGCGCTTCGTACACAGGGTCGCGCTGCTTGTTGAACAGGCCCGCCTCGATCAGGATCTGCACGGCTGCGTGGCACGCGCGATCTACCCCCTCGCTCAGCCTGATCGCCGGAGGACGGAGCCGGTTGTCGGTGAGCGAAAGAACGCCGAGTTGGACTTGCGCCACCAGTTCCAGGCGCCGCTCTTTGTCGAGGGGAAGCAACTGCAGCAGCAGCCCGTCAACCAGGGCGCGGCCGGTCAGCTCAAGTGCGGAGATCCTGGCGGTGACCCGGTCCTCGATGAGTTGCAGGCAGTACTCCCGGAGGGCGTGCTGTGTGGCAAATGACCGCCGCAACGAGGCAGCAGCAATACCCGCTTCCGCTGCGACGCCGCGCACCGACAAGCCCGCCAGCCCATCGCGTTCAAGGACACGTAAAGAGGCCTCCGCAATCTCGGCAGTGCGTGCTTCGGCGTCGATTCTGCGGGGCATGGTGTTCAGTTCGAAGAAGCAGCAGCGGGCAAAGGGCGGGCGGCTTTCTTTGGCCAGATCGTGTAGCTCACAGCCCAAAGGAAGTCGATGGCGAAGATGATTCCCAGGATGCGAAAGAAGCCGGAGAGTGCCGAGGTTCGTTCTGCATCATTGACCAGGAAGATGATGCCTCCCAGTGTCCCCGCAGCGATAGCCACCGCCAACGCAGTCAAAAGCACATCCCGCCAGCATTTGACCGTGTAGCGGGTTCCCGTGAGTCGTTCAGGTGCAGGTCCACCGGCAAATCGGTGATGGAAATGTCCGTCCGCCCATGCAACCATGCGTTTGCCATATGCAATGGAGACGCCGATGTAGATCGCGGCCAGTCCGTGGTGCCATGAGGCCGTTCCTCCGCCGAGCAGGTCCACTGCCACCAGGGCGAGCAGGACGGCGTCGATCACCGGAGCAAGGATCAGGAGGGCCGCACCAAGGCGGGGCCTCCGCAGGAGGTACCTCGCTGCGAGTCCGGCAATAATTGCCACCCAGAATGCAATTTCGCACGCCACGATCGCCATCAGAATCATTTACTGCTCCCCAAAGCTTGTTCATTCCGATCTTTATTAGTACGAGTGTACTCACAAAGTTCGCAGAGCTAAGACCTCGGCGTTTCGCCGTTCAGGAAGGCGGCAACGGAAGCCTCAGTGGGCTTCACTTCCTTGAGCTGGTCCGCGAGGTAGGCCTCAATGACGCGAGGGTCCACGTACGAGGATCGGGCCACGGACGGGGTGTTTCCCAGCAGTTCCGAGGCTTCCTTGATGGCCCTCACGATCGCTTGGCGGGGTGTGCCCTTGTGGCCTGATTTGATAAGGCAAAGCGCCGCAGCTGCGGTACCCTTCCACGTCCGGAAATCCTTGGAAGAATAAGCGTCGCCTGTGATGCCTCGCAGATATTCGTTGATCATTGACGCGTCCACGGAGACCCAGGTCCCCTCAGTAAAGTAGGCGAGCAGGCGCTCCTTGCCCGGGCGCTGGGCGAGTGGTTCCAAAAAGGCTGCCAGCGAGGGATCGTGGATGGACCTGTCCCACAGCTGGCCACTTTTCCCGGGGAACTTCAGGAAGACATCCTGCCCTTCAACCCGTGCATGGCGGCAACGGAGTGTGGTGAGCCCATAGGAACCGTTCTGCTTCATGTACACCTCGGAGCCAACGCGGAGCGCGCCAAGGTCCATCAACCGTACGGCAGCGGCGAGCGTCTGTTGCCGTGGGTTATCGGTGTCCTGCAGGTGGAGGGTGACGTTGCGCCGGATGGCCGGCAGGACCAAGCCGAGCTTCGCGGCCCTGATGAACTTCTCGGTGTCCTTCCGCTCCCGCCACGTGGGGTGGTAGATGTACTGGCTGCGACCGGCATCATCGATGCCCGTGGCCAGGATGTGCCCGTTCTCAAAAGGGCTGATCCATACATCGGTCCACGCAGGCGGGATCGCCAGCGCATTGATGCGCCGGCGATCCTCTTTGCTGACCAGGCTCCCGTCCGGATGCCGGTAGCTGAACCCTTTTCCTACCTTGCGGCGGACAATTCCGGGCTTGGACAGGTCACTGCGCTTGAGCCGTGGCATGTTTCGCCAGCCCTACCCGTGTTCAGCCGGTCCTGCAGTTTCTAGGCCTCGTCCGGATCCGTCACGGCAGCGCCGGCATTCATGATTTCGGCGTTGATCATCCAGACCAGCTGCTCAAGGCGCGAGATGAACGCGTGCAGCAGGTCCGCCGTCGTGGGGTCTTCCTCATCCACTTCGTCATGGACATCGCGCATGGTCTGGACAGCACGCTCTACGCGGTCGGTGACCAGCTTGACGGCGTTCTTGGTGTTGACCAGGCCGGCGGGGAATTCTTCCAGGCGCGTGCCCTTGGCGATGGTGGCGCTGCGTCCGTCCGGCAGGGCATGGAGCGCACGCATGCGCTCAGCGGTGTCGTCAGCGAACTGGCGCGTAGCAAGGACCAGCTCGTCCAGCTGGAGGTGGAGATCGCGGAAGTTCGGTCCCACAATGTTCCAGTGCGCCTGCTTCCCTTGGAGCTGCAGCTCGATGAGGTCGGTCAGGACGATCTGAAGGTTGTCTGCAAGCTGCTGTGACGCTTTCATGTGTTCCTCTCATAGACGTTCATGTGAGCCAAAATGCACCGCAAAATGTCTGCGGTAGCTGCCCAATCATCAAGTGACGACTCCCATAAGCCTTTCATAAGGATGCTTAGTAGTACAATGAGGAGTGTTAGTGTTCACAACTGGCGAACTCCACCCCAAGGGAGCTTCGCCAGGTAATAGCGTTAAAGGCACTTTGAGGCTGCCAAACGCCTCGAAGTGCCGGCATAACTCAATTGAAGTAAATCGGAATGCATACTCGGGAATCAGCGATACATCAAAGATTCCCTTGGAAAGGAATGTGCTGACCATGAATACACTTCTGATCATTGCCGGCGTAGTGGCAATTGTTCTTCTCTTGGTAGGCGGCTTCACCGAAGCCCTCAGTTGGCTGCTGTGGGTAGGCGTCATCCTCCTCGTCGTCGCAGCCATTGGCTGGTTGTTGAGCTTCATGTCGGGCCGCAGGGGACACACGGTATAGGCAACGCGGCCGCACCCGCTCCCCGGGCACTTCACCGGCACTTACAGACCATGAGGGCTGTTCCCACCACTGCAAGTGCGGTGGGAACAGCCCTCCGGCATCCGGCTCAGCCCGGGCCGTCACCAGTGGCCGAGGGCGGTGGGGCCGCATCGGGATCCCGGGGTGTGGGGAACTCGTCACCAGGAGTGTCGGGGACTCCTTGGGCCGGCCGTTCAGGGGTCTCGCGTTCATCACCCTGACCAGGCATTTCCTGTTCGGGGGTGGGGGTGCCGTAGCCGCCGGGTTCGCTCTCCGGGTCCACGCGGTGTTCGTCCTGGCTCATTGCTTCCTCCTTGGAAATGGCGATGAGGCCCCGATGGAAGATCGAGGAATGCTGACAGTTCGACCGTAGTCCCGTGTATGGTCGTCGTCCACCAAAACCACCATGGAGGTGCACAGATGGTAGAGCCGGAGCAGGCTCCCAGAACCGGTCGCAACGAATCCCTTGAGGAACGCATGGACCGCAACTGGATGGAACTCATCCAGGAATTGCGGGTACTCCAAACCGGGGTCCAGATTCTGGGCGGCTTCCTGCTGACGCTGCCCTTCCAAGAACGCTTCGAAGAGTTGGACGACTGGCAACGCAGCCTGTACCTGTTCAACGTGATGGTGGCAGCACTGACCACCGTCCTCATTGTCCTTCCCGTCAGCGTTCATCGGCGACTGTTCCGGAGGGGGCTCAAAGCCACGCTGGTTTCGAGCGCCGACGTCGTCACCAAGTGGGCTTTGGGCGGTGTGGCACTCCTGATCGTGGGTTCGGCCACCTTGGTGTTCGACTTCGTTGCGGGCCGGACCGCGGGCATTGTGGCGGCCAGCTTCATCATCCTGGTGCTGCTGCTGCTGGTAGTAGGCGCCCCCTTGTGGCTACATCGCCGTGCCGTCCGCAACGGACACGGCAACGAAAATGGCAACGGAAACGGCTATGCCAACGGCGGAGATTCCAGAGAGGTGTGAGCAAGATGCTGCGACCTGCCCAAGATCACCAGGCACCCGGCAAGGACAAGAGACCTAAGCGCAATTGGGTCAAGGACCACGGCTTGTTGCTGGTCAACGCGGGCCTGTTCTTCGTTTTCCTCGGCGGAATGATCATTTCAGGAGCCGCCAGCTACAGCGAAGAACAGCAAGCGCACGGGCAGCCGGCAACGGGCATTGCTGATTTCCTGACCTCAGGAAATTTCTGGGAAGCCGTCTTCGAGAACTGGGAATCGGAGTTCCTCCAGATGGCCATGTACGTGGTCCTGACGGTTTTCCTCTTCCAAAGAGGCTCCTCCGAATCGAAGCCCGTGGACAAGGACGCACCCCAGGATGAGGACCCTCGCGACGCCAAAATGACCGCGAAGACCCCTTGGCCGGTACGCCGGGGCGGCTGGGTCCTGAAGGTCTATGAGCATTCGCTTTCCGGCCTCCTGGGCCTGCTTTTCCTGCTCTCATTCACCTTGCACGCATTCGGCGGTACGGCGGCCTACAACGACGAGCAACGCAGCCACGGCCTCCCCGAGGTCTCCACCTGGGAGTACATGGGTTCCAGCCAGTTCTGGTTCGAGTCCTTCCAGAACTGGCAAAGCGAGTTCCTGGCCGTCGCCGTGCTGGTAGGAGCCTCCGTCTACCTCCGGGAGAGGGGCTCGCCGGAGTCAAAGCCGGTTGCAGAGCCCCACTACGAGACTGGCGCCTAGCCACATCCGGGAAAGGAACACATCATGCCAGGCAAGAAAAACTCCAGCTTGAAGGACCCCGAACTTTATGAAGAGCTCCGCGAAGATGGGGCGTCCAAGGAGAAAGCAGCCCGCGTCTCCAACGCAGCAGCGGCCAAGGGGCGCAAGGAAATAGGAAGCAAGGGTGGAAAGTCCGGTGATTACGATGACTGGACGGTAGGCAAGCTGAAGTCCCGCGCCAAGGAATTAGGCCTCAAAGGGTATTCGGATAAGAAGAAATCCGAGCTTATCTCCATGCTGAGAAATCACTGACAGCGGCTAAAAAGCAGCGGCCGCTTGTACGGCGGCCGCTGCTTTCTTGGATTCTGATGGATTTATTTACGACGCCGGTTCACGCCTTTTTCTTGGCCCGCGCCTTTGGTTTGGTGGCAGTTTTGCCGGCGGCAGCGGCGTCGTCGTCCGCTTTTTCCTTGCCGCGTTTCTTATCCAGGCTGCGCTTGAGGGCTTCCATGAGGTCGATGACGTCGCCGCCCTCGCCTTCGCCTTCCACGGCACCGAAGGTGGCCTCGGTATCCAGGGCCTCGCCCTTTTCCAGTTTGGCCTCGATCAGTGTTCGGAGCTGCACTTGATAGTCATCGGTATATTCATCGGGGTCAAAGTCGTGGGCCATGGATTCCACCAGGGCCGAGGACATTTCCAATTCCTTGTCGGAAATCTTGATATCAGTCTCCAAGGACGGAAATTTGGCCTCCCGGACCTCGTCGCCCCACAGCAACGCTTGCAACAACAACACGTCCCCACGCACCCGCAGCGCCCCCAAACGGGTCTTCTGCCGCAACGCGTATTGGACGATTGCAATCCTGTCCGTGTCCTCGAGTGTCTGCCGGAGCAGCATGTACGCCTTGGGCGATTTGGAGTCCGGCTCCAGGAAATAGCTGCGCTCGTACATGATGGGGTCCAACTGCTCGGCGGGGATAAACTCCACCACCTCAATTTCGCGGCTGTTCTCTTCCGGCAACGATTTCAATTCGGTCGACGTCAGGACCACCGTGCGGCCCTCTTCTTCGTAGGCCTTATCAATATCCTCGTACGCCACAACTTCGCCGCAAATTTCGCATTTTCGCTGGTACCGAATGCGCCCGCCGTCCTTATTGTGGACTTGGTGCAGGCTTATATCGTGATCCTCCGTGGCACTGTAGAGCTTCACTGGTACGTTGACCAGACCGAACGCGATAGATCCCTTCCATATGGCCCTCATGCACCCAGTCAACAGCACAACACAGCAGAGGAGAAGAGGTGGCAGGCAAGCAACAAGAGCGCGTGAACGTGGAAGGCCACGAACTCACCCTCACCAACCTGGGGAAAATCATCTACCCGGAAACCGGCACCACCAAGGCCGAAGTGCTGGAGTATTACGCCGCCGTGGCACCTTTCCTGATTCCTGCCGCGGCCAACCGGCCCGTCACCCGTAAGCGCTGGGTCAATGGGGTGGGCACCGCCGAAAATCCCGGCCAGGTGTTCTTCCAAAAGAACCTCGAGGACTCTGCGCCGAAATGGATTCCCCGTGCCGCCATTGAGCATTCGGACCACACCAACGTCTATCCCATGGTCAACAACCTGGCCACGCTCACCTGGATGGCCCAGATCGCGTCCCTCGAGATCCACGTTCCGCAGTGGCAAGTGGATCCTTCAGGGAAGCCGCTCCGGCCGGACCGCTTCGTCCTGGACCTCGATCCCGGTCCCGGCGCCGGGCTGCCTGAGTGCGTCGAAGTAGCCAAGCTGGCCCGTTCCATCCTGCAGGACATGGGCATGGATCCTGTCCCAGTCACCAGCGGCAGCAAGGGAATCCACCTCTATACCGGCCTCGACGGAACCCTGAAGTCCGAGCAAGTGTCCGGCTTCGCCAAAGAACTCGCCCGAGCTTTGGAATCGGACCACCCGGAACTGGTGGTCAGCGATATGAAAAAGTCCCTCCGCCACGGAAAAGTGTTGGTGGACTGGAGCCAGAACAGCGGCAACAAGACCACCATCGTCCCCTATTCGCTGCGCGGAAAGGCCCACCCCACGGTCGCTGCGCCCCGCACGTGGCGCGAGCTCGCCTCCCCTTCGCTGGACCACCTCGACTACTTGGCCGTCATGAAGCGCGTCAGGACGGGCAAGGACCACTTCGCCCCGATTTCCGAGCGGCACCTTCCACCTCACGGCGAGGATGAGAAGGACGACGACGGCGGTGCTGCTTCAAGCGGTCCCGGCACCAGCGGTCCCGGCGCCGGTTCCAGCACCAGCGGTCCCGGCCGTTCCCGCGAGCGTGTGGTGACGGTGGAGAATCGTCTCGCCAAGTACGTCGGGATGCGCGATCCGCAGAAAACGCCGGAGCCGTTTCCGTCGTCGTCGGCTGGTTCCCCGCAAACCGCGGAGTCCTCCGATCAGCCGAAACCCGGAGACCCTCCGCCGCCGGGGGGTATCTTCGTCATCCAGGAGCACCACGCCCGGCGCTATCACTTGGACCTTCGGTTGGAGCATCACGGCGTCCTGGCGTCGTGGGCGTTGCCGCGGGGTGTCCCGGAAACCCCCGACCGGAACAACCTTGCCGTGCACACCGAAGACCACCCCATGGAGTACGCGAACTTCGCGGGCGTCATTCCCAAGGGTGAGTACGGGGCTGGAACCATGACCATCTGGGATCGCGGCGAGTACACGTGCGAGAAGTGGCGGGACGGCAAGGAAGTCATCGCCACTCTCACCGGCGAACCCGGTGGTGGCCTGGGTGGAACCAAGCGGTTCGCGCTCATCAACACTGGTCAGAATTGGCTCATCCACCTCATGAAGGAACAGCCCGGGGGTCGGAGAATTTCTGCCACCAGTTCGTCGAAGTCCGGGACACGGCCCCCGGCAGCCGCGCCTGCAGCTCCGCAACCCATGCCGAACTACACCCCCATGCTCGCTACCTCCGGGACCACTGCTGATCTCCGTGGCGACGATTGGCTGTATGAACTGAAATGGGACGGAATCCGGGCAATCATCACCGGCACCGAGGGCAGGATCCGCCTGATGAGCCGTAACGGAAACGAACTCACCGCCGCCTATCCTGAGCTGACCGACCGCGGTTGCTGGCCGGAGGGCGACTTCGTGGCTGACGGCGAAATCGTGGCGCTCGGCAAGGGATCCAGGCCTGATTTCGGGCGGTTGCAGCTCCGGATGAACCTCGTCAAAGCCGCGGACATTGAACGTGCCCGCACAACCGTTCCGGTGCAACTGATGCTGTTCGACCTTCTTTACGACGCCGGCACGGACTTGAGCGGGCTGCCGTTCCGCGATCGCCGGGAGAAGCTTTCGGGGTTTGCGGAGCGTGTACGCAAAGGCTGCCCGCTGCACCTTTCAGCAGTGTTGGACCACGACGTTGAGGACCTCATGACCAGCGCTGCCGAGCTTGGCCTGGAAGGTGTCATGGCAAAGAAGGCCGATAGCCGTTATGTGATCGGCCGCCGCAGCAGGTCCTGGATCAAGCTCAAGCTGGAGCAAAGCCAGGAAGTTGTGGTGGGCGGTTGGCGTCCGGGCGCCGGGGCACGGAGCGGGACGTTCGGTGCGCTGCTGCTGGGCATTCCCGACGGCGGGAAGCTGCACTACGTGGGCCGGGTGGGCACCGGTTTCAAGGACTGGCAACTCCGCGAGGTCATGGAGCAGTTGGAGCCCCGGGCAGTGAGCGACTCCCCCTTCGCGGACATTCCACGGGAGGACGCTGCGGGCGCCAGATGGGTGAGCCCGGACTTGGTGGCCGAGGTGACGTTCGGCGAATGGACAGGGCCCGGCCGACTACGTCATCCAGTGTGGCGTGGTTGGCGTCCGGACAAGTCCCCTGACGACGTAAGCCAGCCCAACTGAGTAACAGATAACGCTCTATTGAGGGTTCAATGGGACGTTTGCTGTCACTCAGTTGGGCTGGCTACGCGGGTGGTGCGGGTGGTTCGGTTAGGAGGAGTGCGGCATCTGCGGGCGGCTTGTCCTGTGGATCGCCGTCACAGCTGCGCCCTGGCCCATGCGGCCGTGGGCTTGGTCGCGGTCCTTCGGGTGGCGGCGTTTGCCATTGCCGTCCGGCCACTGCTTGCTCTGGTCAGCGCCCAGTGCGATGGCAATGGTTGTCGGCTCGGGCATCGGCGCCAAGCCCATGGACTCCACCAAGTGGCTAGCAACCTCAGGATTGATGCGTTCAGATTCGTGATTCGCAGTCATGGTTCTTCCTTTCCAGTGTGCCTGTATTTCCAGTTGTGCCTGTTTTCCAGTGGTACTTGTCCGCAGTTTTTACCAGCGGACCTTCTTCTCGGTCTTGGCCTGCTTGCCGCTGGCGGAGGTGGGCTTGTGCCCCTTGCCGGTGCTTTGCCAGCCGGCGGGGGCACCGCCTCCGGACTTGCTGGCCAGCATGGCCTTCTGGGCGTCGGTCAGCTTGGATTTGATACCGCCGGTAGCCGGGGTCTTCTTGTTTTCGGAAGGGTTGGCAGTCATGTGTGGACTCCTAAAAGTGTGAGTCCTGAAGAGACACGTATCCCTGTCGTTGCGGTTCGGGAAAAGGCATCGAGAACGGGAACGGCATGGAGGCAGGGCCTCAACAGGCGTGGATTTTTGTCAGGTGAAACTCGGCTGTGCCGCTCAGGCAAAGGCCGGTCTACTCAAAAATCAGTGTTCCCATGCCTCATACCCTAACCAAAAACGGAGAACTTTGGGAACCCCTTGGCTAGCATGGCCTTCATGACCCGGGGATCCGACGTTGTGGCCACCCTGCGCGCCGCCGGCTGTGTTTTCGCGGAAGATGAAGCGCAACTGCTCATCGAGGCCGCCCACCATCCGGACCAGCTCAGCCGCATGGTGGATCAACGGCTCAGCGGCCTGCCCTTGGAACACATCGTGGGGTGGGCCGATTTCTGCGGGACGCGGATGTCGGTGGATCCCGGCGTGTTCGTCCCGCGGCGTCGCACGGAGTTCCTGGTGCGGATGGCAGCGATGATCGCCCAACCCGGAGCCGTCGTCGTGGATCTGTGCTGCGGTTCCGGGGCCATCGGTGCCGCGCTCAGTGATCGTCTGGGAAGCAGTGAGTTGCACGCGGCAGACATCGATCCCGACGCTGTCCACTGCGCGCGACACAACATCGAGCCCCGCGGCGGCACTGTTCACCAGGGCGACCTTTACGCGGCGCTCCCCCTTGAACTGCGCGGGAAGGTGGACGTGCTGCTCGCCAATGCGCCGTACGTTCCTACCAGGGCCATCGAGATGATGCCGCAGGAGGCGCGGGTCCATGAGCCGCGGTTAGCGCTCGACGGCGGCGCTGACGGTTTGGTTCTCCAGCGTCGGGTTGCGCTGGGGGCAGCCGGGTGGTTGGCGCCGGGCGGGTGGCTGTTGATCGAAACATCGCAGGAGCAGTCGCCTGGGACGGCCCGGATCCTTGGCGGGGCCGGGCTGCGGGTGGAGCTTGCCTCCGATGAAGAGCTGGATGCAACCGTGGTGATCGGTCATCGAGCATAGCCCGTCCAACCCTCAGCCTTGACCAAAGAACCGCCCACACAGAGACAGCGAAGGCCGACACCGTTCCGGGTGCCGGTCTTCGTTGTCTCAGGAAGTGTCGGTCAGTCCATTGCTGCTGTGGAGTTCTCTAGAATCTGCGGCGGAAGCAGTACATTCAGCGGCTTTCTGAATGGCCCGTCAGTTGACGTCCCACCCTGCCGTCTTCGCCGCCTCCAACTCGGCAAATTTGGCGGTCATCGTCGAGTTGCCTCGCGTGAGCTTCCTAATGGTGAGATCTTCCGCTTTGGCGTTCGCAAGCCGAAAGTGAAGGGCGGCCCGCGGGCCTTTGTCAGCGCGGCCACGGGCGCGGCCAACTACCTGCGGAGCCCGGAAACACCGGGGAACAAGCCGGCTGAAGGCGAAGAAACACTGGCCTCAAAGTACCGCCGGTACTCCGGCCAGCTGTCACGGGCGTGGGCGCTGTGTTCCGGCTCGGATAACTTGGCTGAACTTCTGCCCGAAATCCAGATCTACGAGGAGACGCGGGTCTACATGGCCAAGTTCGACGCCGCAGACCGACAGGCCAGCGGGGAGCCGGTGCCGGAGGAGATCCAGCGGCTGCTGGGTAACCTCGTGGCGTCAGCAACCTCTTCCGGAGAGGTACTGGACATCTACGAGGCAGCGGGCATGCCGAAGCCCTCGCTGGACGACCTGACGCCGGAATTCATGGCCAAGACCCAGAATGCCCGCAACCCGCAACTGGCAATAGAGGCACTGCGGAAGCTCATCGCTGACGAGTCTGCTGTTGCGACCAGAAACAACGTGATTCGCCAACGGGCCTTCTCAGAACGCGTTACCGAGCTGATGCGAAAGTACACCAACCAGCAGCTGACGTCGGGAGATCATCGCCGAGTTGGTCGAGCTGGCACGCGAAGTCGCGGCCGAGGGCAATCGAGGCGCCCATTTCACTCCCCCTCTGAATTCGGACGAACTGGCCTTCTACGACGCTGTGGCCTCCAACGAGTCTGCCGTGGAGATACAGGGCGAAGGCGTGCTCGCCGATATCGCCCGCGAGCTGCTGGCGGTGATGCGCCGGGACGTTCGGACCGACTGGACGGTACGCGATGACGTCAAGGCAAAACTTCGTTCATCGATCAAAAGGCTTCTGGTCCGTTTCGGGTACCCGCCGGACAAGCAACCGGAAGCGATCAAACTGGTGATGGAGCAGATGGAGTCTATGGCTCCTCGGTTTGTGGACGCACGGCTTAACGCCTGAGGCTGCGCTGGTGTGGTCGTTGGGGCGCCTTCTGGCCGATACGCTGGGAACATCAGGTAAGAGCCTGAGGTGCCGTTAAAGAACAAAAGACCCGAGTGCAATCGGGTCTTTGTTCAGCGCGGTGCGCTCATTGGTGCGGTCAGAGGGTCATATCCTCAAATCCGAACACTTTGAGTGTATGGCCCTACGCACGTGGGGCGCAACGTTGTTGTGCTCATAGACACGTGTAGCCCGTGCCCTGTTCCTCCGGGAGGAGGTGCCGGCATGGAATCCAAACGGAAACGTGAAGAACCATGGGGCGCCTGGAACTTGGCGGTGAACATCATCCGACTAGTCGTTGATGTCGTCCGCCTGTTCTGGCACAACATCCCCTAACCGGGAGCGGTGGCCATTGGCGCGATGCTGGTGGCCGCCGTCAATGTGTAAGCGACTCGTTCTGCCCGGGCAACTGCTGGACCACCACTTTCTCGCGCAGGCTCATCTGCGGAATCGGCTCCCAAACCGTCAGCTTTTAGGGCCGAATCAGCCCCGTTACATGGGTGTAGCTAAACAATTTGGTAACAACGTGCTCCCGAGGGCAAAAACGGCCGGTCATCCGCATGATTGCAGGGCAAGAGCAGGTAATGAGATGCAACACACCTAGGCAATTTGCACCCTCTCAGAGCCCAAAAATCGGATCTCAACTCGGGTTTTCGGCCCAAAACCCGTAAAATTGAAACCCTGCCCAGAGCGGGGCAGCAGAAGTCGCAAGCAAATGACCTCCCTAGGAGAAGCCCAAATGCCCATAGACCAAAGCACGTCCGTCTCTCCGGATGGCGCAAGGAACGCCACCGGAAACCAGGAAGCGGCAGCCCCCACGGGCGCCGCAAACGCAGTAAAGAACGCAACAAAGAAGACCAAGCTCCGCCCGAAGCGCCGGCTGAAAGAATCCGACGTCAATGTGGTGAACAAGCCGATGCTGCGCAAAGCACTCGGCGGCACCATCGTCGGCAACACCATGGAATGGTACGACGTCGGCGTGTTCGGCTACCTCATCACCACCATGGGCCCTGTCTTCCTGCCGGAAGCAGACAAGTCCGTCCAGACACTTTTCCTTCTGGGCACCTTCGCCGCAACCTTCATCGCACGCCCCCTCGGTGGCGTCGTGTTCGGTTGGCTCGGCGACAAGGTGGGCCGCCAGAAGGTGCTCGCAGCAACACTGATGCTCATGGCGGCAAGTACGTTCGCCGTCGGCCTCCTTCCCGGTTACGCGCAGATCGGCATCTGGGCCGCCGCGTTGCTGGTGATCCTGAAGCTCATCCAGGGTTTCTCCACCGGTGGCGAGTACGCCGGTGCCACCACTTTTGTCAGCGAGTACGCCCCGGACAAGCGCCGCGGCTACTTTGCCAGCTTCCTTGATATGGGCAGCTACATCGGCTTCGCCCTCGGCGCCGCCCTGGTTTCGGTCCTGCAGCTCACGCTCGGACAGGCAGCCATGGAGGAATGGGGTTGGAGGATTCCGTTCCTGATCGCCGGTCCGCTGGGCCTCATTGCCGTGTACTTCCGAAGCAAGATCGAGGAATCCCCCCAGTTCCAGGCAACCCTGGATGCCCAGGAAGCCTCGGCCAAGGATGCAGCCTCACAGGATGCTGCCGTGGCCAAGGGACCCATCGGCATCATCAAGGCCTATTGGCGCCAGATCGTGCTGGCCATGATCCTGGCAGCTGCAGCCAACACCGTTGGTTACGCACTGACCTCGTACATGCCCACGTACCTCACTGATTCCAAGGGTTACGACCCCGTCCACGGCACCTTGCTGACCATCCCGGTCCTGGTGATCATGGCCGTGTGCATCCCGCTGACCGGTAAGCTTTCGGACCGGATCGGCCGCCGCCCCGTGCTGTGGGTCGGCGCAGGCAGCACCATCGTCTTCTCCATACCGGCGTTCATGCTGATCGGCATTGGCGATATCTGGTCCACGCTGGCCGGCCTTGCCCTGATTGCCTTCCCGGTGACGTTCTACATCGCCAACCTGGCCTCTGCACTGCCGGCACTGTTCCCGACGTCCAGCCGTTACGGCGGAATGGGCATCGCTTACAACTTCTCGGTGGCGATCTTCGGTGGAACCACACCGTTCATCGTGCAGGGCCTGATCGAGG
Organism: Arthrobacter sp. R3-55; assembly: GCF_054161505.1. Classification (NCBI taxonomy): domain Bacteria; kingdom Bacillati; phylum Actinomycetota; class Actinomycetes; order Micrococcales; family Micrococcaceae; genus Arthrobacter; species Arthrobacter sp. R3-55. The sequence continues at coordinate 4,453,221 of NZ_CP096423.1, forward strand.
GCACGGGCGATGACATGATGCCGGCGTACTACCTGATGGCTACGTCCATCATTGGTGCGATCGCCATCTACTTCCTGCGTGAATCCGCCCAGCGCCCCCTGCCCGGCTCCATGCCCAGCGTGGACACCCAGGCAGAGGCACGCGAGCTCGTAGCAACACAGGACACCAACCCGCTGATCAACCTGGACGAGATGCCGTTCGACGGCCAGCCCGTTGATGACGCGGTGTTCGGTAAAGGCAACAAGGACCTGACCCCCGCTTAGGAATTCTTTGCCTGCAACTTCTGCGAAGCCATTCAGATAGTTCGCGGCCGCCGTGCCGCCCACCGTAGCCACCAGCCCCAAGGCGCTCTCCTTGAGGTTGGTGGCTGCGGCTGTTAAAGCCCCAACTGGGCCTTCACTGCCTCGCCGATAATCCGGGCCCCCTCCGGGAAACCGCCGGGATTGGGGCCGGCGAAATTGAGCCGGATGTAAGGTCCTTCCGGTTCCGCCGGGAACCACTCCGTGCCCGCGGCAATGAGCACCCCGGCCGCCTCGCAATCCTTGGTGAGGTGATCGACGTCGAACCCGTCCGGCATCCGCAACCACAGGTTCAAGCCGCCCTTGGGCAGGTGGCTTAGGTGTGCTTGGGGAACATGCTCGCGGAGGCTGGTGACCAGGAGGTCGCGGCGGGACTGCAACTGGTGTCCGAGTCCGCGAAGGTGAGTTTGCCACCCGGGCTGGGTGACGACGTCGAGCGCTGCTGCTTGGAGCAGCCCGCTGACGTACATCGATTCGGCGGCTTGCGCTCCCATGATCCGTTCGCGTGCCGGCCCGCGTGCGATAACCGCAGCGATGCGGACGGAGGGCGAAACGCTCTTGGTCAGCGAACGAATGTAGACCACATGCCCGGAATCGTCCTTGGCCGCCAGCGGGACTGAGCGTGCGGTGATACCGAAGTCGTGCGCCCAGTCGTCCTCCACAAGGAACGCTCCGTGCCGCTGGAGAATCCGCAGGACCTCTTCCCCACGTTCGGCCGACCACTGAGCACCCGTGGGGTTGGCGAAGTTTGGCTGTGCGTAGAACAACCGCGCGCCCGATTCCTCGAAAGCCCGGTCCAGTTCTTCCGGGTCCGGACCTTCCGGACCGGACGGAACAGGGATGACATTGACGCCCGCCTGGCCTGCCGCCAGCAGCGCGCCCCAGTAACTGGGCGACTCCACCAGCAACGGCCGGCCGTGCCCCACCAGGCCTCGGAAAATCGAGCTGAGTCCGCTCTGGCTCCCCGGAAGTACGACGACGTCGCTCGGCTGGGGCGGTGTAATGCCCACCGGCGTTGAGGTACTGAGTTCCTGCGCGAACCAGGTCTGGAGTTCGGGAAGACCTTGCGCCGGCGGCCGGGACAGGGCCGCATCTCCCCTTGCGGCACGAGTGAGGGCGGCGCGGACGAGCCGCTCGGGGAGGAGTTCACGGTCCGGATACCCGGAGTGGAAAGCGATGACATCGTTGGTGGCGCTCCGCATGGCGGCAGAGTTCAATGGTCGTGCGGCTTGGGCTGCCCGCAACGCTGCTGTTTGCCATCCGTAGTCCGAGGGCCTGGCCGTCCGGTAGGCGCGCACGAAGGTTCCCACGCCGGGACGGCTCTCAATCAGGCCCTGTGCGGTGAGTGTCCGCAGTGCCTTTTGAACCGTGACGGGGCTGGCTTGGTACTCGGCCACGAGTTGCCGGGTCGATGGCAGTTTGGCTCCGGGCGCCGCTCCTGCGATCCATTCTTTTACTCGCACGACGATCCGTGAACTGCTATCGTGATTCATGAGTCATAATAGTAGCGCTACTACACTTTCGCGGCCAGTGGTATCCACCAGGATGTCAACAGGGATCTGGTGGGGCCTCCTCGGCGTCGTTGCTTTCTCCTTCACTGTTCCGCTCACCCGGGTGGCTGTGGAGGGGATGTCCCCCTTGTTCATCGGAGCGGGCAGGGCGGTGGTTGCGGCCATTCTCGCGGCTCTTGCCTTGGGATTGACCCGGCAGCGTCTTCCTCAAGGCCGGCAATGGATTCGACTTGCGGTGGTTGCCGGAGGAATCGTAGCCGGGTTCCCGCTCCTGACCACGTTCGCCTTGACCAGTACGTCCGCCAGCCATGGCGCGGTGGTGATCGCGCTGCTGCCCGCAGCAACCGCGACTGTAGCGGTGATCCGGGGACGGGAACGGCCACGAATGCTGTTTTGGGTCCTCACGGCAGTGGGCGTGGTTGCCGCTGTGGTGTTCGCCCTGGTCCAATCGGGTGGTTTCGGTTCGCTGCACTGGGCCGACCTTCTGTTGCTGGGTGCCGTGGTGGCTGCGGCCATTGGCTACGCGGAGGGCGGGCTGCTGGCCAGGGAACTCGGTGCGTGGCAGACCATCTCCTGGGCGTTGGTGGTGGCTTCCCCTGTAATGATTCTTCTGACGGTGGTGTCACTGGGTCCGGGTATGCCTGCCGCCACCACCATCCAGTGGTTGTCCTTCGCTTACCTCGGCGTAGTGAGCATGTTCCTGGGCTTCTTCGCCTGGTATCGCGGACTGGCCATCGGGCCCATGGCGCAGGTCAGCCAGATCCAACTGGTCCAACCCGTCATGAGCATCGCCTGGGCAGGGCTCCTGCTCGGCGAATCGATGACATGGACCACCGTGATCGGCGGCCTCGTGGTGATTCTGTGCGCCGGTGCCGCCGTCCGTGTCAGGCTCAGGAAGTAGGATTCCGCGTGCCGCGAGCGCAGCCGGTGTGGAACCGGCCCGGACCTCGTAGAATCGGCGCATGCGCGAGAGTCCGGTGGGGTCCATCCACCATCTTGAGATCTGGGTGCCGATCCTTGAACGGGCACGGCAAGAGTGGGGCTGGTTGCTGGGTGAGCTTGGTTATGAGCCGTTCCAGGAGTGGCCTACCGGGTGCAGTTGGAAGCTTGACGGCACCTACGTGGTGGTAGAGCAGACGGATGCCATCACCGGGACCGCGCACCGGCGCACCGATCCTGGGCTCAACCACGTAGCCTTCCATGCCGGAACCCGGGAGAACGTGGACCGGATCCGGGCACTGGGTGCGGACGCGGGTTGGTATGAGATGTTCGAGTCGAAGTATCCGCACGCGGGCGGCCCGGACCACTACGCGGCGTACTTGCTCAATACGGACAGCTACGAGGTAGAGCTGGTGGCGGACCAGCGCAGCTGAGCTAGGTGGGCGGGACCGCTGGGCGCCACATGGCTACGCGGGGCCAGCGGGTCAGGCCCAACTCAGCCTCGTGATCCATGAGGCGGGTCAGCTCCGGACCCCAAGTGCCGGCGTCGAGCACGTCAAAACCAAGCCGGCGGTAGTACGGAGCGTTCCAGGGCACATCGCGGAATGTGCTCAACGTTTGCCGCTGCATGCCGTGTCCACGGGTCCACACCCGGGCGGCATGCAGGAGCTCGCGGCCCAGGCCTTGGTGCGCTTGATCCGGATGGACGCTGACCTGCTCCACGTGGCCGTTGCCATCAACGACGTCCGCCAACAGGTAAGCCACCGGGTAATCGAGCCCGTCCACGGAAACCCAGGCCCTGCCCGCTGCGGCGTAACCCTGCAGCTCATCGACGGAAAGTGGGGGGTCGTCCGCCACTGAATCCATCCCCAAGGAACGGAAGGCCTCACCCGCGGCACGCTCGATCTCCTGCAGGACCAGTAGGTCGTCGGCATGCGCGAGCCTGATCATTGCCGGGAATCCAAAGGTGATGCCGGTGGTGCCTGGGCCACCAGGAATTCGTTGCGCTTCTCTATCAGGTTCTGCAGGTACCGGGCCAGAACAAGCTTCTCCACGAGCCTGCCCACGGGACCGAACGGCGCAGCAAATTCCACGGTATCCACCATGAGCGTCCCACTGCCGTCCGCCCGGAACTCGTGAGTATGGCGGAGGTACTTGAAGGGGCCCTTCACCTGTTCGTCAGAGAACGACGACGGCGCCTCCATCCGCGTGATGCGACTGGTCATACGGAAGCGGACACCCAGATGCCACGCCTGCCACGTGACGGTCTGGCCTTCGGAAATCAGGCCGGTGGTCACTCCGGCCACTGCCTTCTCCCGGCTTTTGGTCATCGATCCCACGTGGGCGTCGATGTTGCGGGAAAGATCAAACAGCTCCTGCGGCGACATGCTGGAGCGGGTGCGGCAAACGAAAGCGACGGGCATACCTCGATCTTCCCAGACCTTTCCTCCTCAGCGCACCGACGTCCGCTACGGCTTGTGACCGGGCTAATGGCGGCCACGACGGTGATAGTGCTAATTTCCAAAGGCAAGCCCTGACTGATTGGTGGTGTTCCCCCGTGCCCGGATTGATGGTCCACGCCCGCGAACTCCACCGGCTTGGGCCCGCCAACAACGATCGCCTCTCAGCCGTGCGCGTTGCCCTGAGCGTCGCGGTACCGGCACTGGTCCTCATTCTCATCGGCCGCCCGGACCTCATGATGTACGCCGTCTTCGGTGCACTGACCGGAATGTACGGCCGCAACGAAACGCATCAGCTCAGGCTCAAGCACCAAGCCCAGGCGGCCCTGTTCCTGGTGGGTGGGCTGACCATCGGCGTTTTCCTCTCGGTCAACCACATCCATTCATGGTGGTTGGTGCTGGTAGCCACCTGCTTTGCCGGGGCGGGCTCCCTGTACGCGGACGCAGTGCGCCTCAAACCGATCGGCCCGTTCTTCGGCATCCTCGCTTTGGGCGCCTGCGCCTCCGTGCCAACCAACGTTCCACTCACGACGGCGGTACTCATCGGTGCCGGGTCGGCCGCCTTTTCGCTTCTGGTGGGGTTTGCCGGCTGGCTCCGTCACCGTGTGTGGGAGGCCGGTGCCGGACGTGATGTTCCCATCCTTCGCGGACCGCAGCGCCAGGCAGCCTTGGTCCAGGCTGCCCTGGTCCACGCCGCTCGCTACTCGCTCGCGGTCGGTGCAGCCGGGGCCATCGGAGTGCTGAGCGGGAGCGGGCATCCGCACTGGGCCATGGCTGCCGCGGCTGTGCCCCTCGCCGGAGCCGACCTCCCAAGCCGCGTCCACCGAGGTATCCACCGCATCGTGGGGACGTTCCTCGGCTTGGCGGTGGTCGCCGTCGTACTTTTCCCAGGTCCGCTATCGCCGCTTCAGTACTTCCCCGGGCAGACAACCGTGGTGCTCGCCGTGTTGGTGGTTCTGTGCCAGTTCCCCACGGAGCTCTTCATGGCCCGGCACTACGGGTGGGCCATGGTGTTCTTTACGCCGGTGATCCTGCTGATCGCACAGCTGGCAGCACCCATGGACCCGGGCCTGCTGGTGATGGAGCGTGCTGTTGAAACGTTCGTGGGCGCAGTGGTGGGCATTGCGGTGGCGGTGCTGGTTCGGGCGCCTCGTAGGCGTGTTCCGCAGTAGGAACTGGTCCGCACCACCGGCCTACGGCTCCAGCGGCTTCCGGGGCGGGCCGGACGTCAGCTTGGCCGGCAGAACGCGGGCAAAAAAGGTGACCACTTTGTAGCGGCGCGTCGGGATGGAAACGCCCTTGCCTTTGGCGTTGTCCGCCAGGCCTTCGCGCACTACCCGCTCAGCGGTGAGCCAAAGGAACCGGGGGGCTACGGACTTGTCCATGCCCATGCGGTCGTGGAATTCGGTGTGTGTGAAACCCGGGCACACTGCGGTAACCTGCACGCCGGACTTCGCATAGGTGATGTTTGCCCATCGGCTGAAGGTCACCTGCCAGGCCTTGGCCGCCGAGTACGTGCCACGGTTGGCGAAGGCGGCAACGCTGGCCACGTTGATGATCCTGCCCTTGCCCCGGACCAACATGACCTCCAAGGCGGCGTGGCACAGCTCCATGGGTGTCTGCACGTGGAGCCGGAGGTGCCGCCGTTCCTCGTCCAGGTCATTGCGTTCAAAAGACTTCAGAAGGCCGATCCCGGCGTTATTGACCAGTACGTCCACGGGCCGGGTGGCGTCCCGGAGTCGGTCCGCCACCGCCGAAACCCCGACGCCGGTGGTCAGATCGGCGGGAAGGATCTCCGCCGAGATACTGAAGTCGCGTTCGAGCTCGGCGGCCTTTTCCTTCAAGCGTTCCTGGTCACGGGCCACAAGGACCACGTGATGGCCCGATTCGGCGAGTTGGCGCGCAAATTCAGCACCGAGCCCCGCGGTGGCCCCGGTGATCAGGGCAGTGAGTTCATTGGCTCGTATGGTCATGGGCCAAGACTAGTAGGGGTGGCCTCCGGAACCCACTGGTTCCGGCTTACTGGCGCGTGGCCGGGTCACCACCACAGCAACCACAGTGATGCCCAGCATGGCAAGAGCCCACCAGGGAAAGCCGGGATCGATCGTGGTGCTGGGAAGGACTTGTTGTCCGTCATCGGCAGAGGGAGGCTCGGTGCGTTCACCCCGTACCAGCAACCTGTGGCTGTTGACACCCTTGGGCGTGCAGGTGATGAGGGTGACGTAGTCCTTGCCCTCAACCTTCCTGAGGGCGTCGGTTTCATCCGGAAGTACCGTCAGGATCTGGTCCACCTTGTAGTACAGGGTTTCGTCCAGGGTTGAAATGCTGAAGACATCGCCTTCGGCCATCTGGTCCACGTGGTCAAAGAGGGTCGCATTAACAAAGCCGGAGTGCCCGGTCAGTACGCTGTGGGTGCTGGCGCCCCCGACCGGGAGCGCAGATCCGAACAAATGCCCCACTCCCTTGGAGAGCGCATCTTCTTCCGTGCCGTGAAAGATCGGCAGGTCGGCGCGGATGGAGGGGATACTGATGCGGCCCATCATTCCGCCCGGTCCCACAGCAAGCATCTTCTTGTAGGCCTCGGAACCGGCGCCGATGACGGCCTGTTCGCCTTTGCTGTTGAGTGAGTACGGATCGCGGAGGGGTCCCGACGGGAGACCCTCGTTGAACTTCCGGGCCTCCTCAAACAGCGCTTTCTGTTCCGAGGGATTGAGATTTTGCACGGAGTCCACGTAGCCGCTGATTTCCGTGGCATGGACCCGATCCGAGAACCAGGCGGCAGCGGTGGGATACAGGAGCACTCCCACACCGATCACAGCAGCAAGGACTATGAAAACTCGCTGTTTGCTCCATTGTCGGGAAAAGCTGCGGATACGGGCTGGGAGTTGTGACATCAGAATCCTGGGCAGATAACGGTACATGCAGGAACCAAAGTGGGGGAAAACGCAGGTTATGCGTCTTCCCCCACCCTGTTTTCACCTGGAGCGCGGCTTTGACCGGCTCCCGGAATTAGCTGTTGGTGGTCCTGCGTGTGCGGACGAACAACAGGCTGGCACCGGCGATCAGGAGAAGGCCGGCTCCGTACAGCAGACCGGTTCCAACGCCACCGGTCAGCGGCAGCTCGAAGCCGCCGTTGGACGGTACGTTCTTGACCTCGAGGTCGATGCCTACGGTGGTGGACGCAGCGTTTACCAGGAAGGAAACGGGCTCAGCAAGCAGCTCGTAGCCGGACGGAGCAGTGGTCTCCACCAGGTAGTAGGTGCGGTAATCAGCGGAGCCGGGTGCAACAGCTGCACCGTTGGCCCAGTCCGAGTAGCGCAGGCCGGAGATGGTCAGCGTACCGTCAGCAGCAACGGTGAAGGTGCTCGCACCGTTGAGGGTGATGGGGTTGGTTCCGGCCAGGGCGTCAGCCTCGGTGGAGTACACCGAGAAGGAAGCACCAGCAAGTGCAGCACCGGTCTCGTTGACCTTCTGGAGGGTGATCTCGCCCCACTTGGTGACTACGGGAGGGGTGACGATCGGTCCGCCGGGCTGGCCCGGAGCGATGGTGAAGCTACCCAGGTTCGGGTAAACAACAGCTTCGTTCTCGATCTCGCCGATGGTGTTGACGGTGGTGTTCACAACCAACTGAACACGGGTGTCGTTGTTTGCTGCAAGCAGTGCCCGGCCGGCGGCCGTGAACTCTACCGAAACGGTGTTCGTGGCAGCATCGAAGTTCACCGTGTAGTCGGTGCCCTCGGTGATGACGGTGCCATCAACCAGTGTTGCGGTGGCATCCACGTATGTCAGCTTGGCGTCCAGCTGGTCCACGATCTTGTAGCCGTCAATGACAGCGTCATTGGGGATGTCGCCGGTGATGGTGTAGTCGATCTGGTCGCCCAACTTGACGTCAGGTGCATCGGTGACGGTCTTCTCTGCACCCGTGACGGAGTTCTTGGGGTACACGTGGACGTCGTAGATCCAGTTGTCCGTGTTGTCCGGGTCCGTCAAGGGAACCGAAACCAGGAACGGCGCCGACGGCGTGACGCCGGACGGGTATGCCGTTTCCGACACCAAGTACAAGCCAACGGGGAGGCTGCCAAAAGCAGCGGTGCCGGCAGCGTCGGTGGTGTCCGTCTGGGCGGATCCAAGCGTAAAGCCTGCACCGGAAATGGAACCTGCCGGGTCACTCGCGGAGAAGACGCTGCTCAGGTTGTGTGCAGCTTCCCATCCGGCGTTGCTGGACAGGTCAATGGTGTTGACCTGCTGGATGGTGAACTCAATGCCTGCCAGCGGGCTAAGGCCGGTGGTATCAACCACGGTGCCATTGTTGGGCAAACCGGTGGGGGTGTCCGGACGTTCGAACTTGTGAACGGTGATGGAACCCGTCTGGTCACCGTCAACAAGGGGAGCGGCCGAGGCCGGAGCCATGGAGAACGACATTGCCAGCACCGCCCCCGTGATGGTGGCGGCGGCGGTCTTCAAAAGCCGCCGTGAGCTGTGATTACTCACTTCTGTCCTCTTTCTTAGTGGTGGTGCGGTGTTCGGAGATGAACACTTTCTGACATGCGTCCCCCCGGAATCGGTGGCACGCATGGTGCTTTAGGTGGCCGGTTGGTCTTTTCTGCGGCGGAGGTTTCCGGAAGCCAGGACGGCGGCCGCCAACAGCGTGGCGGAGCCGGCCAGGGCAAACGGCCAATAGCCGATGCCGCCGGTTTCGGGCATCTGGAGGGCCGGTACGTCCCGCACGCTGACCAGGAAGATCCCGTCAGATTCCGGGTCCGCCGTGGTGACCACGCCGGCGCCGGTGCCTTGGCCGAGGGTGACTTCACCATCGGCTGCCACCGTGAAGCTGACGGCTTCGGCCAACAGGTTGAATCCGGCCGGAGCCTGGGTCTCTTCCAACCAATAGGTGCCCGGCTGGATGTTTTCCACTTGGAACTGGCCGGTCTGTCCCGGGATGGGCGTCACGGTGTAAGCGGTGTTGGGTCCGGGCGTGCCGGCAGCATCGGTCCTGAGCACCCAGGACGAACCATCCATGGCCACCCAGGAGGAGTCCGAGGACTCGCCCAGCTTCTCAATCAGGAATTTGGCGGTTACACGGTGCGTAGTAGTGCACTCCGGTGCAACCGGCGTCACTCCTGTTACACATCGGGATGGAGGAACACTGCCGCGGCCGGTCACGGTATTGACCAGTTCCTCGCTCCAGGCATCTGCCTTGACCACTACTGAGTAGCTCAGCGTTGCGGTGGCGCCCGCCGGGAGGGTGAAGGCCGTCGTCGTCAGGGTGGTTGAACCGCTTGCCGGATTCGCTACGGGAGTGGCCGCTGCCGTGCCGATCTTCAGCGTGGCTGATCCGGCGACGAAGGTTGCCTGGTCCAAGACGTTCGCCAGGTTGTCCGTGAGGACTACCCCGCTGATCTGGCCGCTGGTACTGGTGGCGGTAACGGTGTAGACGATGGTCTGCCCCGGGCTCACCAACGGATTGGTGACGCCGCCAACGGTGGCACCCTTGCTGATGGTCCATGCCGGTGGCGCAGTAATTTGCGCGGTGCTGGTTGCAGTGACCGGAGCGCCGACGGGCGGGGTTCCAGTGACCCGCGCCGTATTGGTCAACAGACCCGAGGTGACGTCGGTCTGCGTCACCACATAAGTTGCAGTTGCCGTGACTGACTGGCCCGCCAGCAATGTTCCAGGAAGGCCTGGCCACGTGTAGGTGAGGGCTGACATGGCGCCGGAGCCGGAGAACTGTGTCTCCGTGATGACCACTCCGGTCAGTGTGACATTGCCCGTGTTGGTGGCGACGAACGTGTAGGTGGCCGTCTGGCCTGCCACCAACGTGGTCCTGTCCACGGACTTGACCAGGGAAATCGCCGGCGCAGGAGCGGGGGCTACGGTAAAGACATAGTCCTCCACTTCACCGGAGTTCGATGCCCCGATCGGCGACTGGATCTGTGTGGCCGTGTAGCCGATGCGGAACCTGGCGTAGGTAGTGCCTGCGGTCATGCCGCCGGGAATGGTGGCCCATGTCAGCGTTGCAGAGGTGGCTCCGGCCGCGAAGGTAGCGCAGGCCCGTTCCGCAGGGTTGTCGAAAATCGCGTCCTTGTCGAAGTCGATCCATCCACAGGTTGTGCCTGCCTTGCTGGCTCCGCTGATGGCCACAGTGGTGGAGTAACTCGTTGCGCCCAAGGTCATGGGGGTCAGCACCACCCCGTTGTCCTGATCCAAGGCAGCGGTGGCACTGGCATTGGGGGAAACTGTGCCGTTCGCAACCTGTGCGTTGTCTTCGGTCACAGAGGATCCCAGGGTGACGTCGGACAGGACAGCAGATGCGGCGTTGTTTTGGTCGTAGCTCGTGGGGGCGTCGCCAAAGTCCTGCGGCACGGTAAGCGTCATCACGTAGTTGTCTTCGCTGTGCAGCGGTGATAGGGGGTCGTTGTCCGAATACCCCGGGAGGGCCGCTGTGGTCCTGGTGAACATGGCGGAGACATTGAAGGTCAGGGTGGAAACGAGGCCGTTGATCCGCACTGCTCCACAGGCAGCAGTCGCTCCCGCATCCGGCGGTTGCGGCGTTGAGGATTGGACCACGGTGTTGCACCGCGCGGACGTGCTGTCGTTCACGGCAGTGATGGTGTTGCCGGACACTGAAAGGTTTCCGCCTGACAGCTTGGTCATGGTCAGGCCGGTGGTTGCCAGCCCAAGCACGGCATGGAGTTGGGAGATACGGTCAATGCTGCCGTTGAGTCCCTCATCCCAAGCGGAGTTGCCGCCCAACCCTGCGAGGTTCAGCACGGGGTTCCGGACTGGCTGGCTGAAGTTGATGGTGATGCTGCCCAGTCCGGAGCACGGACCAGTTGTGGCGCAGTTGTTGACCGCATCGGTGGAGAATTCCACGGCAGGCAGGGTCCCGACGAGACCTTGGCTGTAGTCGCTGGGCACGAAGCCTCGACTGCCCAGGGTCGATCCAACAAAGACATCAGTCAGTCCGGATGCGGAATAGGTGGTAGTAAGCCCGGAACCGGGCATGGTCATGGTGGCAATGCCATTGGAAATGACGGGAGCCGCGGTGGGCACCTGATATGCCTGGGCCGCCGTCCCGGGGCCAAAGACCCCGAATGACAGCGTCCCAAGTAACACCATGAGCACGGCCAAAAATGCCGTTGCTTTCCCAAGGGGAGACTTCAAGGGAGATTCCTTCCAGAACTCGGAGTCATCCACGTCACTGGCAGCCCCCGTTTATTGATCGAACGCCGACGAATGACACAGCTGAATGTGTGTGCAAATCGTGTGCCGCTGCTTGCGGGCAGGCGGCTTCGATCGTCAAGTACCGCAAGGGAGAAAAACGTGTCACAGTTTTCAGAATCTTTTGAGAGTCGCCAAAAGCCGGAGAAGAGTGCGCTCACTGGGAGCGAGGAGCCGGGTCAGACCGCTAGAATGGGCTGATTGAAACGATGCAAAGGATGGACATGGTCAACGAGGCCCTTTCCCCGCAGACCCCGCAGACCCTGCAGACCCTCAACGACAACGGCGCCTGGTGCTGGTTCCAGGATGAGCGCGCACTGATCGATCCCGCCAACAACACCCTGCTGCTCGGTTCAGTGGCTTCGCCGGATGGCCTACAGGGCGCAGAGAGGGGCGGAAACATTGAAATCACGGTCCTGGATCTTGCTACCGGGATTAGCCGGATCCATGTACTCCATGAACACTTGGAAGCCGATGACCACAACGCCCCGGCTCTCCTGATCCGGCCGGATGGGCGCTATGTGGTGATGTACGCCAAGCACAAGACGGACAATTACTCCCGGTGGCGGGTCTCGGTCCGGCCGCACGACGCGTCAGAATGGGAGCCGGAGCAGCAGTTCGACTGGACAGAACTAGCTCAGGGCCGCGGTGCCACCTATTCAAACCTTCACGCTGTGAGCACGGAGGGCAGGGTCTACAACTTTGTCCGCGCCATCAACGACGACCCCACACTGATGACCTCCGAAGACGACGCCAGTACCTGGAGCTACGGCGGCAAGCTCTTCACCCGGCCCAAGGTGGGCTACGTCAATGGGTACACGCGCTATTCCGGCAACGGTACGGACCGGATAGACCTCATCACCACGGACCACCACCCGCGCGATTTCAACAACAACATCTATCACGGATACCTCCAGGACAACGCCCTCCACGATGCCTCGGGAAACGTGGTCAGTGCACCGGTCATCGGCTCTCCCGGCATCAACCAAACAGCCCTGACCACCGTTTTCGAAGCCGGAACAACGCTCGACGGCGACGTCCTCACCCACGGTTGGACTACTGACTTGCGCCGGCAGGGCACGGAACTGGCCGCAATCGTCACCTGCCGCGCCAACGACGTCAACGGACCGCTGCAGCGTGAGCAAATGCTCGACGTCGATGATCACCGCCTGCTGTACGCGCGCTTTGACGGCGCGCGCTGGAAACTGCACCCGCTCGCCGTCGCCGGCCCTGGCCTGCTGCCGCACGAGCAGGACTACACCGGGCTGGGTGCGGTGGATCCGAATGACCTGAACTGCGTCTACATCTCCACACCTGTGGATCCGCGGACGGGTGAAACCACCGCACACTATGAGATCTACCGGGGCGTTACGGCCGATTCAGGCATGAACTGGACGTGGGAAGCCATCACCGAGGGATCTACAGTGGACAATCTCCGCCCCATGGTGGTCCCGGGTGACGAGTCCGTACACGCCGTGTGCTGGTTCCGAGGGAGCATGAGTTCCTCGCAGAGCTACTCAACGGAGATCGTGGCGGCCATCTCATCGCCGAGGGGTTAGCTCTCGACCCTTTCAACCTCCTGAAAGTGCCGAGAGCTGACCCCTCGCGAGGATTCTCAGGCGAACTTGGCCAAGGGGTTGGCCAGTCGGCCTGCCATCTGGAGCCCGCCAGAGGGGTCCGAAATGTCCAGCATCTGCTGGTTGTTCCTCAGCTGCAGGCGGTTGAGGCAGGAGAGCTCGAAGTCCGGCGCAAAAAGGTCGTGCATGGCGAACTGGTCCGCCAGCTCCGGATGGCGCTGCTGGTAGTCCCGCAGCACAGCAGCCGCGGTTCCCCAGAACTCGTCCTCGCGCAACGTCCCGTCCTCCACAAGGATCGCGCCCAGGAACCGGAAGATGCAGTCGAAGACGTCGGTGAAAATGGCCAGGACCATTTCCTCGGCAGGGATCTCGGCCTTGATGCGGGAGACTTCCTCGGGAAGTTCCAGCCGGTCCCCCATCACCACGATTTCCTCCGCGATGTCCTTCATGATCGCGCGGACCGGCACGCCGTCTTCGAGGATCAGAATGACGTTTTCGCCGTGCGGCATGAACGCGAGCTCGTACTCGTAGAGGCAATGGACCAACGGCACGAGGTAGGCCTCAAAGTAGCGGCGAAGCCACTCGGTGGGTGCCAGGCCGGAGCGCTGAATAAGCGCAGACACCACGGAGTCTCCGTCAGCGTCCACGTGCAGCAATGACGCCATGGTAGCCAGCTGCTGCCCGTCCTTGAGCAACGGCAGCGGACTTTCCCTCCACAGGGCCGAGAGCATCTTCCGGTAGGGCGACCCCTTTGCCGAAGCGGCCTCGTAGTAGTGGTTGTGGTAGCCGATGGCAGCGGTTTCACGGATCATGGCCAGGCCCCGGTCCTGGAGCTCCTGGTCATTGCCGAGCAGTTCCTGCAGCCAGTCATTGATGGCCGGAGTGGCCTTCATGTACTGCGGGGACAGTCCCCGCATGAAGCCCATGTTCAGCACGGACATGGCCGTCTTGACGTAGGACTTTTCCGGGTAGTCGGTGTTGAAGAACGTCCGGATGGACTGCTGTGCCTGGTACGAGTCTTCACCGGTTCCGAGGTTCACGATGTGGCGCTGGGCGATTTCTGCCGCGAACGTCACCGTGAGCTTGTTGTCCCACTGCCAAGGGTGGACCGGCATGAGGAGGTAATCCTCGGGGTCCAATCCGGAGGCTGACAATTCTGCGGTGAACCATGCAAGGGTTGCCGGACCAAGTTCGGCCTCGAAGTGCGTCCGGTAATCCAAACCCGCGCTCGAGGTGAACACTGCCTTGCTGCGGTGCACGGCGATCCACTGCAACTTCACGGTTGCCCCGGTTTCCGGTGCGAACGCGTGGTAGTCCGCAATCCCGAATCCCAGCCGGCCGTTGTTGGCCACGAAGCACGGATGGCCCTCGGTCATGCTGTGCTCGATTGCCTGGAAGTCCGCGGCCCGGTCAGCACCACCGGTGACACCGGCAGCCAATTCTGCCGAGCTGAACGGCTTGCCCTGCTTGTAGGCGTGGCTGGCCAGCGTGCTGCTGATTTCCTCGAGATACACGGGCAGCATGTCCTGGCGGATGGCCAGGGCCTCGTGGAATTCGGCAATGAAGTCCAGCGCGTCCACCGGAAGTTCCTCGCCAGCCCGCAACCGGACAAGGGATTCCGGAGAAACGGACCAGTGATCCAATTCCAGGAGGCGGGCCCGGAAGCGGTATTCCGTCGTATCGTCGTCGCTTATTACCTTGTACAGCCCGACGCCGTAGCCCTCTTCTCGGATCAGCTCCGGGACCAGGATTCGCTCGTGCGAGAACTCGGCGATCGCCTTCCGGACCAAGTGCCGGTTGGCCACGGACCAGCGCTCGGGGGTCAGGTGGGACACGGGATCGGCCGCTTGGTTCAGGGTCTCTTCGGTGGTGCCGGCAGTGGTGGTCACAGGGATTCTCCTCTGGTCGCCGCGGCGGGCGCGGCCAGAATCGGGGTCAGGGTAGCAAGGAAATCCTCGCGGGTGCAGAAGCTCAGCAGCCCCTGCTTGTGGTCTTCGGCGGGATCGACGGCGGGAAGGGTCACCACGCCGTGGGGCCGGAAGCCCACCTTTTCATTCAGGACATGAATTTTATGGTTACGGGCGTCAGGTTCGACCACCACCCGCAGGGTTGCCGGATCAGCGAACAGTTCGGCCATGACGGACTGCATCACGGCAGTGGTGAAACCGGGCTGTGGCTCGCCGTTGGGCGGGGAGACCAGGAGGTGCATTCCGACGTCACCATGCCGGACTTCATAAACGTCCGCCAACGGCGATGACTCCGGGCGGTACCGCTCCATCAGGAAGGCGGGAACGCCGTCGTCGAGCCCCAGGAACGCCTGGTGATGACCGGACTCGGCAATCCTTGAGTACTCCTCCACAACGTCCTGCTCGGTGGCCGAAACCATGCCCCAGAACCGTGCATACTCCTGGCTGACCCAGCTGTGGAGGACAGGTGCGTCCGCTACGGGATGGACCGGCCGGAACGTGAAGCTCATACGGTGGCTCCAGCGGTTACGGGCAGGCCGGCAGGTTCTGCGGGAGTGGCCGGAGCCGGCGCGCCGAACTGCTGGAAGGCAATGCTGCGCTCGATCGGGTAGACCTCCCGGCCCGTGATCTCCCGCAGGATGCAGGAGTTGCGGTAGGCCGCCATGCCAAGGTCCGGGGTGACGAAGCCGTGCGTGTGCAGCTCGGCGTTTTGAACGAAGATTTCGCCGGGTTCAACGCCGGTCCCATAGTTGCGCCCGACGTCGAACCGGCCCTTGGCGTCACGGCGGATCCGGTCTTGGATGCCGGCCGTGAAGGCGGGCTCCTTGTAGGTGTACCCGGTAGCGAGGACCACGGCCTCGGTCTCAAGGGTGTAGTCGCGGCCGTGTTCTTCGTGGTGCAACTGGAGAGTGTGGGTTCCCGTGGCGGGGTTCCACTCCGCTGCGGTCAGCGAGGAGTGCGTGTGCAACTGGGTGTCCACCATGCCGGAGAGGCTCTTGGTGTAGAGGAGGTCGTAGATGTCGTCAATCAGGTCCGCGTTGATGCCCTTGTACAGGTTCTTCTGGCTCTTGATCAGTGAATCACGTTGCTCGCCCGGGAGTGAGTGGAAGTAATCCACGTACTCCGGCGAGGTCATCTCCAGGGTGAGCTTGGTGTACTCCAGCGGGAAGAAGCGGCCCGAGCGGGTGACCCAGTTGAGCTGGTATCCGTAGACGTCAATTTCCTGAAGCAATTCGTAGTACAGCTCGGCGGCGCTCTGGCCGCTGCCCACGATCGTGATGCTGCGCTTGGACTGCAGCTCACTCTTCCTCGACAGGTAGTCCGCATTGTGGAGGACAAGTCCACCGGCGTCCACTATTCCTGCACAGGAGTCCGGGACATACGGGGAGGTGCCCGTGCCCAGGACCAGCCGGCGGGCGCGAAGCACCTCAGCACCCTCCGGGCCCTGCACCGAAAGCCGGTACACGCCGTCGTCGTACGTTACATCCAGCACATCCGTGCTAAAACGAACGGATTCAAGCTGTCCGGCCACCCACTGGCAGTACTGGTTGTACTCGGCGCGCAGCGGGTAGAAGTTCTCACGGATATAGAAGCGGTACAGGCGGCCGGTCTGCTTGAGGAAGTTCAGGAAGGAGAACGGCGACGTCGGATCGGCCAGCGTCACAAGGTCCGCCATGAACGGGACCTGCAGGTGCGCCGGTTCAAGCATCATGCCGGGGTGCCAATCGAAGGACTCGCGACGATCCAGGAACACGCAGTCCAGGTCCTCAACCGACTCACTCAAGGCGGCCAGGCCCAGGTTGAACGGCCCGACGCCGATTCCGGCGACATCGTAGATGGTCTCTTGGGTGCTCACGCTGCAGCCTCCGTGGTGTTCGCCAGCAGGCCGCTGCCCGTCCGGCGGATAAGTTCGATGATTTCCTGAATGTCCCTCAGGCTCGCCTCGGCGTTGAGGAGGGTGAATTTGAGGTAGTGGCGCCCGGCCACCTTGGTGCCGGCCACAACAGCCTCGCCGGAAGCGAAGACTGCGGCGCGGATGGCGGGGTTGAGGACGTCTGCGGCATCCTCGTCGAGTAGCACGCCGTCAACCATGGGGCGGTAGCGGAACACCAAAGTGCTGAGCTGCGGTGCGGCGGCAAGCTCGAACTCCGCGTCATCAGCCAACAACGTTCCCACCCGGGCGGTGAGGTCGATCGCTTCGTCGAAGAGCGCACCGATCGCGTCGGCGCCCATGATGCGGAGGGTCAGCCACAGCTTAAGGGCATCGAAACGTCGGGTGGTCTGGATGCTCTTGTCCACCTGGTTGGGGATGTCGGCCCTGGCCGCGCTCTCCGGATTCAGGTAGTCGGCGTAGTAGGTGACATGGCCCATCATGGAGCCGCTGCGGACCAGGACAGCGCTGGAGCTGACCGGCTGGAAGAAGGTTTTGTGGAAGTCCACAGTGACGGAATCGGCAAGGTGGATTCCGTCCAGGAGGTGGCGGTGGCGGCCGGAAACGATGAGCCCTCCACCGTAGGCGCCGTCCACGTGCAGCCAGGAATCGTAGGCGCGGACCAACGCGGCCACTTCGGACAGCGGGTCAACCGAACCGAAGTCCGTGGTTCCGGCAGTAGCTACTACCGCCATCGGGACCAGGCCGGCGTCGTGCGCTTCCGCCAAAGCAGCCGCGAGTGCGGTGGGATCCATGCGGTGGTCATCGGTGGTGGGCACTGCGATTACGGCATCGAAACCCAAGCCCAGCATCGAAGCAGACTTTTGGATGCTGAAGTGGCTGTCCACGGAGGTGAAGATCCGGAGCCTGTCCAGCAGGAGCGGCAGGCGGGCGTCCCCATTGGCTGCCCGCAGCTTGGCGACGGCATGATTGCGGGCAATCAGCAGCGCCTGGAAGTTGGACTGGCTGCCACCGGACGTAAACACTCCGTCAGCTTCTTCGGTAAAGCCGATGCGCTCCGCCGTCCAGTCAATGAGGCGGCGCTCGATCATGGTTGCGCCAGCACTCTGGTCCCAGGTATCCATGGAGGAATTCACAGCCGAGAGGACGGCCTCCCCCACCAACGCCGGAATGACCACCGGGCAGTTCAGGTGTGCCGCGTAACGCGAATCGTGGAAGTAGATGGCGTCCTTCAGGTAGAGCTCGTCGAGCTCGTCCAAGGCCGCGGCCGTGTCCGGCAGCGGGCTGTCAAGATCGACGGCACCAACCTTGGCCTTCAGTTCAGCATGCCCGACGCCGGTAAACGGCTGGGAGGTGCGCTGGACCTTGGTGGAGACCGCGTTGACCCCCTGAAGGACCTGAGCGACGTAACTGGGTGAATTTCGTGCGTTGAACAGCTGGTTGGTGGCAGCGAGGGCCAGTTCCACTTTGGAGCCAAAATCCTGCTCCTGAGCGATCCGCTCTTCGACACTGGGTGACGTCACGTCAGCTTCCTTCCATTGCGTTGGGGCGCTTGTTAGCAAGGTAAGCCTTACTTAGGTAAGCCTTTCCGTCAAACTTTTGTGACCTATTTCGCCTAGAAGGCGTTTTCTCACCGATGCAACACCGGTCAACGCGTCATTGACTTTTATTCAGGCAACAGAAGGTGCAAGATATGGCACTTAGCCTCGGAGTAGAGTGCTGGGACAATCCACTGTTTACGGTTGGAGACCACATGAAGGACCACGCGCACGAACGCCTCGGCTTCCGCGAGATCGACGAGCACGGCAACGCCGTCCAAGCGGTCAGCCCCCATCTGCCGGAGCCCGTGGAACCGACACGCAAGCGGGCCATGGTCAACCCGTTCATCATTGCCCTCTGGGTACTGGATGCCGGCCTGGCGTGGCTTGGCCTATGGGCACTGACGACGTCAGTCGGGGCCATAGTGAGCTCTCCGGAATTCGTCCAGCCCGCCGAATCGGCCGAGTCAGCCCAAATGAAGTTCATCATGCTCTCCAACGCGCCCTACGTACTGTTGGCCGCCTTGCTGATTACTGCCGGCCTGCTTTTCTGGCACGCGGTTCAGTGGCAAAGAAAGCGGCCGGCCAGGTAACGGATACCTGACCGGCCGCCTTGGCACGGTGCTTAACTGAGCTGCGCTTAGTTGAACTGCTTGCTTATTCGAACTTCTTGCTTAGAGGACCGTGGCCCCCAGGACGCACTTGATCTCCGCGGCAGGCTTGGTCACCTCTGCGTTGGCGACCCAGTCGAGCGCCTTGCCCGCTGCGGCGTCCTTGAAGGTCTGCTCCCCGCGGGCGAGGACGGCCGAGGTCTTCGGGTCCACCCAGCTGACGGTAATTTTGACCGTCCCCTTGGTTCCCTCAGGAGGAGTCACGGTCCCCTTCGCTGTGACCTTCCCCTGCGCAGTATCGCAGGAGGTCATCTTGGTGGCTTCGATGATGCCGGTACCGGGGTTGGCAGGTTTTGCCTCACCGGTGGTGGCGGCTTGGGTTGTAGTTGACGACGGCGATGTCCCCGCCTCGTTGCTCGGGGACGACGAACAACCGGCGAGTGCGGCTGCCGAAACAAGCACCCCCGCAATGCACGCAACAGTCTTCTTCATGGTCTGGCTACCTGGTTCTTTCTGGGTTGTACGTTGGTTGAAAATGCGCGGCAACCGGGGTTGGGGCCCCGATTGCCGCGCACTTTTTTGTCCTATGCCTCGGAACGCTTGCGGCGTCCAACGAGGAACAGGAACAGCCCCGCGCCAACTACCAGCAGGCTGATGGGCAACACGGTGAGGACAGCTCCCGTGTTGGCCAACGGACCCGAAGGCTGGCTCGGAACCACCGGCGGAAGAGTCACAACAGCACTTGCAGGTGGTGTAGTGACCGGGGGTCCCGTCGGAGGCGTACCCGTTGCGGTTGCCGTGTTGGCAACCTCACCGGCATTGATATCCGCCTGGGTAATCGCATACGTTGCCGTAGCGGTCACGGTCTCACCGGGAAGCAGGGTTCCTGCAACGCCGGGCCAGGTGTAAGCCAGGGCCGAAAGGCCCGGCATCGGATCGTTGATGGAGACGTCCGTCAGCGGGACGTTTCCGGTGTTCCTGGCGGTGAACGTATACGTGATCACGTCACCCACCTGGGTGGGGTCTCCAACAGCCGAAGCATCGGCCGTCTTGGTGAACTCCAAGCCAGCGCTCGGGGTCAACGGAGTATCCGTTTCACCCGGAGGAGGCGTCACCGGCGTACCGGTGGGCGGAGTGCCGGTGGTGGTGGCCGAGTTGGCCACGTGACCGGCGTTGATGTCGGCCTGGGTGATGGCGTACGTTGCCGTAGCCGTCACCGTCTGACCGGGCAGGAGCTCGCCGGGGGTACCCGGCCAGGTGTACGTCAGGGCCGAGAGACCAGCCAGCGGATCCGTGATGGACACGTTGGTCAGCTTCACATTGCCCGTGTTCTTGGCCGTGAAGTTGTAGGTGATCACGTCACCCACCTTCGACGGACCATCCGTTGCCGGAGCCACAGCTGTCTTGCTGAACTCCATGGCCGGAGCCGGGGTCAACGGAGTATCCGTCTCTCCCGGAGGAGGCGTCACCGGAGGACCAACAGGCGGTGTGCCCGTAGTGGTTGCCGAGTTCGCCACGTGACCGGCATCAATGTCAGCCTGGGTGATGGCGTACGTTGCCGTAGCCGTCACTGTCTCACCGGGCAGCAGTGTTCCTGCGACGCCGGGCCAGGTGTAGGTCAATGCCGAGAGACCAGCCAGCGGATCCGTGATGGAAACGTTGGTCAGGGTCACGTTGCCCGTGTTCTTGGCCGTGAAGTTGTAGGTGATCTTGTCACCCGCAACGGTGGGGTTCTGAACAGCGGAGACGTCCGCGGACTTGGTGAACTCCATGGCCGGCGCCGGGGTCAACGGGGTGTCCGTTGTTCCCGGAGGAGGCGTGACAGGAGGACCAACAGGCGGAGTACCGGTGGTGGTCGCCGAGTTGGCGACATTACCGGCGTCGATATCGGCCACAGTGATGGCGTACGTTGCCGTAGCCGTCACGGTCTGACCCGGCAGCAGCTCGCCGGGGGTACCCGGCCAGGTGTATGCCAGGGCGGACAAGCCAGCCAGAGGATCGCTGATGGAGACGTTCTTCAGCGTCACGTTGCCGGTGTTCTTGGCCGTGAACGTGTAGGTGATCAGGTCACCTGCAACGGACGGATCCTGAACAGCCGAATCGTCAGCGGACTTGGTGAACTCCATTGCCGGCTTCGGGGTCAACGGAGTATCCGTGGTTCCCGGAGGAGGCGTTACCGGCGGGCCGGTGGGAGGAGTGCCCGTGGTCGTGGCGCTGTTCGCGACATGACCGGCGTCGATATCAGCCTGGGTGATGGCGTACGTTGCCGTAGCCGTCACTGTCTCACCGGGCAGCAGTGTTCCTGCAGCGCCGGGCCAGGTGTAGCTCAGCGCCGAGAGACCAGCCAGCGGATCCGTGATGGAAACGTTGGTCAGGGTCACGTTGCCCGTGTTCTTCGCAGAGAAGGTGTACGTGATCACGTCACCGGCCTTCGAAGGATCCTGGACAGTTGAGGCGTCAGCGGACTTGCTGAACTCCATTGCCGGAGCCGGGGTCAACGGAGTATCCGTCGTTCCCGGAGGAGGCGTTACCGGCGGACCGGTGGGAGGAGTGCCAGTGGTCGTGGCGCTGTTGGCGACATGACCGGCGTCGATATCAGCCTGCGTGATGGCGTACGTTGCCGTAGCCGTCACCGTCTGCCCCGGAAGCAACTCGCCCGGAGTACCCGGCCACGTATACGTCAGAGCCGACAGACCAGCCAGGGGATCGGTGATCGTGACGTTCTTCAACGTGACGTTGCCGGTGTTCTTCGCAGAGAAGGCATACGTAATAACGTCGCCAACCTTGGAAGGATCCTGGACGGATGAGTCATCCGCGGACTTGCTGAACTCCATTGCCGGCTTCGGGACCAGCGGAGTATCCGTGGTTCCCGGAGGAGGCGTTACCGGCGGGCCGGTGGGAGGAGTGCCAGTGGTCGTGGCGCTGTTGGCGACATGACCGGCGTCGATATCAGCCTGCGTGATGGCGTACGTTGCCGTAGCCGTCACCGTCTGCCCCGGGAGCAGCTCGCCGGGGGTGCCCGGCCAGACGTACTCAAGGGCGGACAGGCCTGCCAGCGGATCCGTGATGGACACGTTGGTGAGGTTGACGTTGCCGGTGTTCTTCGCCGTGAACGTGTAGGTGATCAGGTCACCTGCAACGGACGGGTCTTGAACAGCCGAATCGTCAGCCGTCTTGGTGAACTGCATCGCCGGAGCCGGGGTCAACGGAGTATCCGTAGTTCCCGGAGGAGGCGTTACCGGCGGACCAACAGGCGGAGTGCCCGTAGTTGTTGCCGCGTTCACCACGTGGCCTGCGTTGATGTCAGCCTGGGTAATCGCATACGTTGCCGTAGCGGTTACCGTCTGGCCCGGCTGCAGCTCGCCCGGAGTGCCCGGCCAAGTGTAGGCCAGTGCCGAAAGACCAGCCAAAGGATCGTCAATGGTGACGTTCTTCAGCGTGACATTGCCGGAGTTCTTCGCCGTGAAGGTGTAAGTGATCTGGTCACCAACAACTGCAGGTTTCTGAATGGCAGAGGCGTCCGAGCTCTTGGTGAACTCCATGGCCGGAGCCGGGGTCAACGGGGTGTCCGTTGTTCCCGGAGGAGGCGTCACAGGAGGACCAACCGGCGGAGTGCCCGTGGTGGTGGCGCTGTTGGCAACATGACCGGCGTCGATATCAGCCTGCGTGATGCCATACGTAGCAGTTGCCGTCACCGTCTGGCCCGGCAGCAACTCGCCCGGAGTACCCGGCCAGCTATAAGCCAAAGCCGAGAGACCAGCCAGCGGATCCGTGATGGACACGTTGGTCAGCGTGACGTTACCCGTGTTCTTGGCCGTGAAGGTGTAAACGATGCGATCGCCCACAACCGACGGGTCCTGAATACCGGAAGCGTCTGCCGCCTTGGTGAACTCCATTGCCGGAGCCGGGGTCAACGGAGTATCCGTCGTTCCCGGAGGAGGCGTGACAGGAGGACCAACCGGCGGGGTGCCGGTGGTGGTTGCCGAGTTGGCGACATGACCGGCGTTGATGTCGGCCTGGGTGATGGCGTACGTTGCCGTAGCCGTCACCGTCTGACCGGCTTGGAGCTCGCCGGGGGTACCCGGCCAGGTGTAGGTCAGAGCCGAGAGGCCAGCCAGCGGATCCGTGATGGATACGTTGGTCAGCTTCACGTTGCCAGTGTTCTTCGCGGAGAAGGTGTACGTGATCACGTCACCAACCTGTGAAGGATCCTGGACAGCCGAAGCGTCGGCAGACTTGGTGAACTCCATTGCCGGAGCCGGGGTCAACGGAGTATCCGTGGTTCCCGGAGGAGGCGTTACCGGCGGACCGGTGGGAGGAGTACCCGTAGTCGTCGCCGCATTGGCAACATGTCCGGCGTCGATATCAGCCTGGGTGACGGCGTACGTTGCCGTAGCCGTTACGGTCTGGCCCGGAAGCAACTCGCCGGGGGTACCCGGCCAGGTGTATTCAAGGGCAGACAAGCCGGCCAGCGGGTCATTGATGACCACACCGGTGAGCTTCACGTTGCCCGTGTTCTTCGAGGTGAAGGTGTACGTAATAACGTCGCCAACCTTCGAAGGATCCTGGACAGCCGAAGCGTCGGCAGACTTGCTGAACTCCATCGCCGGAGCCGGGGTCAACGGAGTATCCGTGGTTCCCGGAGGAGGTGTCACAGGAGGACCAACAGGCGGAGTGCCAGTGGTCGTGGCGCTGTTGGCGACATGACCGGCGTCGATATCAGCCTGGGTAATGGCATACGTTGCCGTAGCCGTCACCGTCTGACCCGGAAGCAACTCGCCCGGAGTACCCGGCCAGGTGTACGTCAGAGCCGACAGACCAGCCAGCGGATCCGTGATGGACACGTTGGTCAGCTTCACGTTGCCGGTGTTCTTGGCCGTGAACGTGTAGGTGATCTGATCGCCTACAACAGACGGATCCTGGATTGCCGAAGCATCAGCAGACTTGCTGAACTGCATCGCCGGACCAGGAGTCAACGGAGTATCCGTGGTTCCCGGAGGAGGCGTCACAGCAGGACCGGTGGGAGGAGTGCCCGTGGTGGTCGCAACGTTCGCGACGTGACCGGCATCAATGTCCGCCTGCGTAATGGCATACGTTGCCGTAGCCGTTACGGTCTGGCCCGGAAGCAGCTCGCCGGGGGTACCCGGCCAGGTGTACGTCAGGGCAGACAAGCCAGCCAGCGGATCCGTGATGGACACGTTGGTGAGCTTCACATTGCCCGTGTTCTTCGAGGTGAAGGTGTACGTAATAACGTCACCCACAACCGAAGGATCCTGGACAGCTGAGGCGTCAGCGGACTTGCTGAACTCCATTGCCGGAGCCGGGGTCAACGGAGTATCCGTGGTTCCCGGAGGAGGCGTTACCGGCGGGCCGGTGGGAGGAGTGCCAGTGGTCGTGGCGCTGTTGGCGACATGACCGGCGTCGATATCAGCCTGCGTGATGGCGTACGTAGCCGTAGCCGTCACCGACTGGCCCGGGAGCAGCTCGCCGGGGGTACCCGGCCAGACGTACTCAAGGGCAGACAGGCCAGCCAACGGGTCATTGATGACCACACCGGTCAGCTTGACGTTTCCGCTGTTCTTCGCCGTGAACGTGTAGGTGATCAGGTCACCTGCAACGGACGGGTCCTGGATGGCGGAGGCATCGGCCGACTTGCTGAACTGCATCGCCGGAGCCGGGGTCAACGGAGTATCCGTGGTTCCCGGAGGAGGCGTCACAGGAGGACCAACCGGCGGGGTGCCGGTGGTGGTTGCCGAGTTCGCAACATGTCCGGCGTCGATATCAGCCTGGGTGATGGCGTACGTTGCCGTAGCCGTCACCGTCTGACCGGGCAGGAGGGTTCCTGCTGCGCCGGGCCAGGTGTAGGTCAGCGCCGAGAGGCCAGCCAGCGGATCCGTGATGGAAACGTTGGTCAGAGTCACGTTGCCGCTGTTCTTGGCCGTGAAGGAGTAGGTGATCAGGTCACCAACCACTGCCGGATCCTGGATAGCGGATGCGTCCGAGGACTTAGTGAACTCCATGGCCGGGCCCGGGGTCAACGGAGTATCCGTTGTTCCCGGAGGAGGCGTCACCGGCGGACCAACAGGCGGGGTGCCCGTAGTGGTTGCCGAGTTCGCCACGTGACCGGCGTCGATATCAGCCTGGGTGATGGCGTACGTTGCCGTAGCCGTCACTGTCTCACCGGGCAGCAGTGTTCCTGCTACGCCCGGCCAGGTGTACGTCAGCGCCGAGAGGCCAGCCAGCGGATCCGTGATGGATACGTTGGTCAGAGTCACGTTGCCGCTGTTCTTGGCCGTGAAGGTGTAGACGATGCGATCGCCCACAACTGAAGGGTCCTGAACACCGGAGGCATCAGCCGATTTGCTGAACTCCATGGCCGGAGCCGGAGTCAGCGGGGTATCAGTACCAGCCGGAGGAGGCGTCACTGCGGGACCGGTGGGCGGAGTGCCCACGGTGGTTGCAGTGTTCGCGACGTGGCCCGCATTGATGTCAGCCTGGGTAATCGCATACGTTGCCGTAGCAGTCACCGTCTGGCCCGGCAGCAACTCGCCCGGAGTACCCGGCCAGGTGTATTCCAGTGCCGAGAGGCCCGGCAGCGGGTCATTGATGACCACACCTGTGAGCTTCACATTGCCCGTGTTCTTGGACGTGAACGTGTAGGTGATCTGGTCGCCTACAACCGACGGATCCTGGATTGCCGAAGCATCAGCCGTCTTGGTGAACTCCATCGCCGGAGCCGGGGTCAACGGAGTATCCGTGGTTCCCGGAGGAGGCGTGACAGGAGGACCAACCGGCGGAGTGCCCGTGGTGGTCGCCGCATTGGCAACGTGACCGGCGTCGATATCAGCCTGCGTGATGCTGTACGTAGCCGTAGCCGTCACGCTCTGACCCGGAAGCAACTCGCCCGGAGTACCCGGCCAGGTGTAGGTCAAAGCCGACAGACCAGCCAGCGGGTCAGTGATGACCACACCGGTGAGCTTGACGTTGCCCGTGTTCTTCGAGGTGAAGGTGTAGGTGATCTGGTCACCCACAACAGACGGATCCTGGATTGCCGAAGCATCAGCAGACTTGCTGAATTCCAAGGCCGGAGCCGGGGTCAACGGAGTATCCGTGGTTCCCGGAGGAGGTGTCACAGGAGGACCAACCGGCGGGGTGCCAGTGGTCGTGGCGCTGTTCGCGACATGACCGGCGTCGATATCAGCCTGCGTGATGCTGTATGTAGCCGTAGCCGTCACCGTCTGACCCGGAAGCAACTCGCCCGGAGTACCCGGCCACGTGTACGTCAGAGCCGACAGACCAGCCAGCGGGTCAGTGATGACCACACCGGTGAGCTTGACGTTGCCCGTGTTGGTGGACGTGAACGTGTAGGTGATCTGGTCACCCACAACAGACGGATCCTGGATTGCCGAAGCATCAGCAGACTTGCTGAACTCCAAAGCCGGGCCAGGGGTCAACGGGGTATCCGTACCAGCCGGCGGCGGCGTCACCGCGGGACCGGTGGGCGGAGTGCCCGTGGTGGTCGCAACGTTCGCGACATGACCTGCATCAATATCAGCCTGGGTAATGGCATACGTTGCCGTAGCCGTCACGCTCTGGCCCGGAAGCAACTCGCCCGGAGTACCCGGCCACGTGTACGTCAAAGCCGACAACCCAGCCAGCGGATCCGTGATGGACACGTTGGTCAGCTTGACGTTGCCCGTGTTGGTGGACGTGAACGTGTAGGTGATCTGGTCACCAACAACAGACGGGTCCTGGATTGCCGAAGCATCAGCAGACTTGGTCAGCTCCAGAGCCGGACCAGCCGTCAATGGAGTGTCCGTACCAGCCGGAGGAGGCGTCACTGCAGGACCGGTGGGCGGAGTGCCCGTGGTGGTCGCAACGTTGGCAACATGACCGGCGTCGATGTCAGCCTGCGTGATGGCGTACGTTGCCGTAGCCGTCACCGACTGACCGGGAAGCAACTCGCCCGGAGTACCCGGCCACGTGTAAACCAGCGGTGAAAGACCGGCCAGCGGGTCATCAATAACCACACCGGTGAGCTTCACGTTGCCAGTGTTGGTGGACGTGAACGTGTAGGTGATCTGGTCACCCACAACAGACGGGTTCTGGATGTCCGAAGCGTCAGCAGACTTGCTGAACTCCATGGCCGGAGCCGTGGTCAACGGAGTATCCGTGGTTCCCGGAGGAGGCGTGACAGGAGGACCGACCGGCGGGGTGCCCGTGGTGGTTGCCGCGTTGGCAACATGTCCGGCATCAATGTCAGCCTGGGTGATGGCGTACGTTGCCGTAGCCGTCACGGTCTGGCCCGGAAGCAGTTCCCCGGGAGTGCCCGGCCAGGTGTAAACCAAAGCCGAGAGGCCAACCAGGGGGTCGTTGATGGACACGTTGGTCAGCGGGACGTTGCCCGTGTTCTTGGACGTGAACGTGTAGGTGATCTGGTCACCCACAACAGACGGGTCCTGGATGGCGGATGCGTCAGCGGACTTGCTGAACTGCATGGCCGGAGTGGACGTCAGCGGAGTATCAGTGGTTCCCGGAGGAGGTGTAACCGGCGGACCAACAGGCGGGGTGCCCGTGGTGGTTGCCGAGTTGGCGACGTGACCGGCCGTGATATCAGCCTGGGTGATGGCGTACGTTGCCGTAGCCGTCACTGTCTGGCCCGGAAGCAGCTCGCCCGGAGTACCGGGCCAGGTGTAGGTCAGGGCCGAAAGGCCAGCCAACGGATCCGTGATGGACACGTTGGTCAGCGGAACGTTGCCGGTGTTCGTGGAAGTGAACGTGTAGGTGATCTGGTCACCCACAACCGACGGGTCCTGGATGGCCGAAGCATCCGCGGACTTGCTGAACTCCATGGCAGGAGCCGGAGTCAACGGGGTGTCCGTACCAGCCGGCGGCGGCGTCACCGCGGGACCGGCGGGCGGGGTACCAGTGGTGGTGGCCGTGTTGGCTACGTGACCGGCATTGATGTCAGCCTGGGTGATGGCGTACGTTGCCGTAGCTGTGACCGTCTGGCCGGGCAGGAGGGTTCCTGCAGCGCCGGGCCAGGTGTAGGTCAAAGCAGACAGACCAGCCAACGGGTCATTGATGGACACGTTGGTCAGGGATACATTGCCCGTGTTCGTGGAAGTGAACGTGTAGGTGATCTGGTCACCCACAACAGACGGGTTCTGGATATCCGAGGCATCAGCAGACTTGCTGAACTCCATGGCCGGAGCCGGAGTCAGCGGAGTATCGGTACCTGCAGGCGGCGGGGTGACAGGAGGACCTGTCGGAGGATTACCCGTGGTGGTGGCAAGGTTGGCCACGTGTCCTGCATCGATGTCAGCCTGGGTGATGGCGTAGGTAGCCATTGCCGTGACGGTTTCACCGGGCAGCAAAGTGCCCGGAGTTCCCGGCCAGGTGTAGGTCAGCGCAGACAAACCGGCCAGGGGGTCGTTGATGGTGACACCCGTCAGCGGCACGTTGCCCGTGTTGGTGGACGTGAACGTGTAGGTGATCTGGTCACCCACAACAGAGGGATCCTGGATGTCTGAAGCGTCAGCGGACTTGGTGAATTCCAACTCCGGGGCCGGGACGGCCGTGTTGGTGAGAACACAGCTGATATCGGCGCCGGCAACCGGCAC
Source organism: Arthrobacter sp. R3-55 (assembly GCF_054161505.1). Classification (NCBI taxonomy): domain Bacteria; kingdom Bacillati; phylum Actinomycetota; class Actinomycetes; order Micrococcales; family Micrococcaceae; genus Arthrobacter; species Arthrobacter sp. R3-55. Next base: position 4,481,858 of record NZ_CP096423.1, read on the forward strand.
CAAGGAGTACGCAGAATCTACTACTGCTCCGTTGGGGAGACCTGTCTGGAGGCCGTTGGCATCAACACAGGTGATCACCTTGCTGTAGCCGGAGAGGTTGGTTCCCGACTCCGTCAGGTAATAGGTTGCACCCGCGTCGGCGACGTATTCGCCAGTGGTGCCCGTACCCGCAGTGACAGTGGAGCCCGCACCGGTGGTGGTGGCATTGGCAGTGTTGCTCACAACAGGTCCCGTAGCCGAGCCGGTCCGGATCTCAGTGGTGAACTGATCCGAATCCATCAGGCGGGTTGCATCGAGCGCCTTGCTCAGTTCAAGGCGCGGAGCCTTGACTACCAAGGTGGCATCTGCCGGCGGGTTCAGGTTGGTGTAGATGTTGGCGGGGCCGTTGACATAAGTGCCTTCGGCCGCTGCAGTGACGTCCACCGTAATGGTGCAGGAGGTCATTCCCAGGGCGAGGTCGCCGCCGGTTACCGAGAAGGCATTGCTGCCGGCAACAGCGGTGGTTACCAAGGGATTGGTTCCCGCAGCCTGCACACAGGTACCACCGATATTGGGGGTACCGGCAATCACTACGCCGGCGGGGAGGGTGTCCGTAATGAACCAGTCGTTCTTGGCCATCAGGTCATCCGTGTTGGTCACGGTCAGTGTGACCTTGGAGATTCCATTCGGTCCAATGAGGGACGGAGTGAAGGACTTATCCACCTGGGGGGTGACGTCCACGATCTGCGGAAGGTCAAAAGCGACGTCGTTACCGGCACCGCTGGTGGCTTCATTCCTCAGTTCAAGACCAAGGGAAGGAGATGTTCCCATGGGAATCTGGTAGGCAGCAGACTGGAGTTCGGTGGTGTGGACCCTCGCCAAAGTGCTGGTGCCACAGGGATCGAGCCCGGTGCTGAGGACCTGGCGGACCCCGTTGATGAGCAGGCTGAACGTCTCGCTGGCGTGGGTGGCCTGGCAGTTCACCTGCGCGAAGTAGGCCGATACTGCGTAGTAGTGGCCCTCAACCGCTGGAATGGTGTTGTCTTCAGTCCGGAACTGGACGCCCGGCGTGATGCGGCCGGTGGGGCTATTGGTATATTCGGACAGCGACTGGTTGTTCACGGCTTCGGCCGCAGTTTGTCCTTGCGCTATGCCAAGCGCTACCGACATTTGCTGGATCTGGCCCCATCCAGCAGGCTGGTTGTTGACGCAACCAGCGTCGGAGGAGGGCAACGGGCTCAGGGAGTTCAAGATCCAGCCGTTACATTGGCCCCCGGCCGGAGTGTAGGGGGTGTCAGCGAAGTATGTTTCGTTGGCAGCTTCAGCGCCACCGGTGTAGTTGAGGATGCTGATGGCACCGCTGGTGGCATCTTCGTTGGAGAAGTCCTCGGTGTAGACAGGTGTTCCTGGTTGGGCAATTCCCGGCGACCCCGGGACTGTCGCCAGGGCCGGTGGCGCTAAGGCGCCACCCACCCCCAGCGACATGATCGCTGTGGCGACTACTGCCGCCAACAGCTTCTGTGGACGTGTGTGTTTCACTGACTCTCTCACTTCTCGTTGGACACGCCCGAAACCGACCCGAAAAAGCGAATCGGCGTCGAGCTAGGCTACTCGCCAGTACTCCAGTGGACGGAGACGGGTCTTCGTGACGCGAAAAAGGGAGAGAATCCAAAAAAGTTGAAAAGACCCTGCGGGGGGACGCCGGGGGAAGGGCACCCGAGGGGTCAGAAGGGTCGACGGCAGCACACAACGCAGGGCCGCCCTGGAGCGGCCCTGCATTTGGGTAACTTACGGCTGAGGCTTTGCCTAGCTGAAGGTGTTGGTGAAGTTCTTGGTGATGACGCCCTGCCCGGCGAACCGGTAGTCCAGCGTTCCGGTTGCGGTGGAAGCAGGCATGGCTACTCCTAGAATGAAGGTGAGGTCATTGCCGGCCAGGGACTCGGTGCTGCAACGGATATTGCGGTCCCCCGAAGAGGCCGCGGCGCACGTCCACCCCGCAGGTGCGACCATTTTTCCAGCCAAGAATGTTGCCTGGTCCGGCAGGGTGAAGTCCACTTGGCCGGTGGTCGGTGTGCCCTGCCCCTGAAGCGAGAACTGCACTTTCAGTTCCCGCTCGACGGGGTTCGCTCCTGGAGCGGCCGTGAATGCGGCATCAACTGTTTGGGTGGCAGGTGCCACCTGAGGCACAACAGTGGGTGCCGGGGTCGACGTCACCGTACCTGAGTCCACAACAACGGCTCTCCGCGGCAGGGCGGCGGCTGGAGGAATCACGACGGCGGGAGGTTGCGGGAGCGCTGCTACCGGGCTATCGGTTCCGGGGGGTGCCTGCGAGGGCGCCACCGCGGGGAGTTCCTGCACCGCGGGCAATGTCTCGACCGGTGTTGGTGTGGGCACCGACGTTTCCTGGGCCGGTGGGAGATCGGAGATGGCCTCCGACGTTGCAGAGGACTGCGAAGCAGGGCTTGGCTGAAGGAACCACATAAGGGTTCCAGCCAAAGCCATGACGCCCACTATCAGGGCGGCCGACAACTTCCATGCGTTGCTGACGCCCCGGATTCCTTGGCCGGCAATATCTCCGGGCGCTGGGCTGCTCCCGGAAGCCCCGCTGCTTGCGCCTGTCCCGGCCCCGCCTGTCCCGGCCCCGCCGGCCGCAGTCCCGCCTGCCGCAGCGCCCCCGAAGCCGATCGCCGCTGCACCCGCAGGAGTGAAGGAGATTCCTGTCAACAAGGGGAACAGGATGGCGCGCATGCCGCCCTGAATGTCATTGAGCTCAATCAACAAGGCCATGCAGGTGGCGCAACCATCCAGATGGGCAGTGACCTTCTCCTTGGACGTACGCTTCAACGCATTGCGGGCGTACTTTCCCAACTGGCTGGCATATTCGCCGCAGGCTTGTTCCACCGTCCCGCTGATGTGCTGTTGGAGGTAGGCCTGGCGCAGGCCTTCCCTTGCCCTGAGCGCCAATGCCGAAACACCGTTGGGCGTCAGGCCAACAAAGGGAGCGGCCGCTGCCGGCTTCAAGCCTTCGATATCCAGATGCCACAGCACGGCCTGCCAGCGCTCGGGCAGGGACTTGAATGCCTTCGCCATCATGCTCGACTCAAGATCACTGACTACTTGATCGTTGTCCATGACCGGAGCATCGAGGATGGCGTCATCGTCCGCCATGGGAATCCGGCGCGCTTTGCGGTTTCGATCGTGGGCGGTTCGCCGCACCACGGTCAGGAGGTAGGAGCGGAAGAACTCCTTGGGTCCCTTGCCTTCGGTCAGCAGTTGAAAGATCGTGGCGAAGGATTCAGCAACGACGTCGTCTGCGTCGCTCGGGTTATCTGTCTGGGAGCGGGCCACGAACTGGGCCACTCTGACGTGCCGCTGGTATAGCACGTCAAAGGCGTCCGTGACACCTTCCCGCACCAAGGCGATGATCTGCGGATCGCTGCCACCGGCCGTCGCCGAAAGTGGTGACGCCCCGTCGGCGCTGACCGCAACTACTTGATCCATAAACAATAGTGTGACATCAGAAACGGCGTGACTTGAATCGATCGTCGGGGACCTGTAGAGAACTCTTACTTTCGCGTCACGTTTTGGACCTTGGCCGCACTAATAAACATGACCCTCCTAAACTCTGGTGCGAATCGAGGAATTATGGACATCCGCCGCCCCCGTCCCTTCCTGAAACTGATGCGTGCTGTCCACAGGGACGGATCCCAACAACCAGGCGGCATCGTCCGTGGATTGCCGCCTCACAGATCTGCTTCACTCGCCCGTAAGAAGAACGCCGGGCGTGCCACCTTGACCTACGCTGCGGACCGGCCGGTTGCCATCCCGGGCGATACCGTCATCTTTACGGCATGGATCACCAACGGCTCTGCAAGCCACTTGAGGAACGTGACGCTGGTGCCGCGATCCTTCACCAATGAGGGCATGGAAGTGCTGTGCTACACCTCGGAGCCCTGTGAATGCGACCTCCGGATACCCTTGCTGGCACCCGGCCAATCCGTGATGCGGAGTTTTTCGTATCTGGTCACTGATGCAGACCACATCCACGGCGGCAGCCTGGTCAGCGCCATGCAAGTCCACGCCACCTGCCGCGGCCAGGTTGTGTTCGATGAGAATGACGCAATCGTCTCGCTCAGCGGGGCGCGGAAGGACTGGCCCTTCCCGGTGGACAGGGCGGGACAGTCGCGAAAGCGGAGGTGGAGGAACGCAGAGCAGCCGGTCCCGGCCTAGGGCTCTATTCGTTGTCCGGGTCGCCTACCGGCTGACCGGCAGGCCAATCAACATCCTGCTCGTACCCTTCGTGCTTCTTGAGGTATGCGGCGATGTACGGGCAATGCGGGATGATGCGCTTGCCGGATGCCACCACATCATCAAGGGCAAAATGCGCCAGGACTTTCGCCAATCCCTGGCCGTTGAACCCGGGCTTCGTTTCAGTGTGGATGAAGTCGATGTGACCGGGCCGGTCAAGGAATTGCGAAATCACGGCCAACTCGCCGTCTACATGCAGCTCATAGCGGTGGAATTTGTCGTTGCGCACCGTAGTGACGCCAGGACGGAACGATTCTGCCAGTGAATCCGTGTACTCGGTCATGGTTCGAGATTGGCACTTAAACCGGGCTCTGGCAACGTAGACACCTTTGCGCCCGGTGACGCCGGGACCTTCGCTACGGGCGGTGGCGGTAACACGGGAGTAGGAACCCTGCCCAGCAACAGGACTGAAAGGGCAAAGCACGCCGCTCCCCCACCCAGCAAGGTAAGTGTCAGGCCGTTGAACGCCGCGTCCGCAACCGGGGTCAAGACGACGACGACGGCCGTCACCACAGCGGTACGCGAGGGACCCCGCGCGTGGCTGGCCGCCGTCGGACGGTTCTCCAGACGGCCAAAAAGCCACACCACCGGCACGAGCACCGCGACCACTGCAAGGAAGACAGGGATCCTGGCCCACCACCACTCCCCTGTTCCGGCCAGGGGCTTGGGCACGTTGGTGAGCAGCAACAACCCTGACATGCCCACCAGCAGAGGAAGATGCCACAGATAAACCGTCATGGACCTGCGGCCGGCTACTTCGATGACTGAACGGACCCACCGGACTTCCGCGAGCCAGGTGATGCCATTGCAGAGCAGGTGAAGCGTCGCTGCCTGGGATATGCCCAACAGCAGCATGCACAGATTGGGTGGGTTGATGTTCACCACCATGTTCCCCGGATAGACAGCCACGCCCGTCACCAGTCCGAGCAACAGATTGCTGGAGACCACAGCGCCCAGCAGCCAGGCGCGGCTGCGCTGTTCGAAGAAGCCGTCAGCCATCAAAAAACCCAACTGCTGGACTGCGCACCATACGAAGAGCATGTTTGCGAAAGCCAGCACGGGAAGGGCCCCGCGCAGGGAGTCGACGGTAATGACCAGGACCATCAAAGCAGCGAAAGCCGGCAGCGGTGCACGATCATGCATCCGGGCCAGGACCGGAATACTGATTTGAGCCGTGAGATAGGCGGCCAGGAACCACAGCGGCATGGCAGCGCCAGCGGTCATCAGTTGGATGACCTGGGGATGTACTCCCAGCAGAAGTGCCACCCACAGGCCTCCCCACATGATGGCGAGTAATGCCATGGCAGGGCGGACCAGGCGCAGGAGGCGGAGTTGGGCGAAGTCGAACCCGGTACCGCCGCGGGCCTTCAGGCGCCGCCATGATTGCAGGCCGGTCACACCACCCAGCACAAAGAAGAGCGGCACGATCATGAAGGCCCAGGCCACAGGGGTAAACCAGCTTTGGTCCATGAGCACGTTTTGGCTGGCCACCGTCCCGTCCTTTTGCAGAACCGGGTTGACCATCATGCAATGCGCAGCCACCACCAGGAGCAGGCAGGTGAAGCGGACAAGATCGATCGCCGGATCCCTCTGCGCAACCAAGTCCCGAGGTGCGCGAGGGTGCGCTTGCGGTTCCCGCTCCATGGCTCTCCCTTGGAACCCACGCACCTGCGTGTTGACTCCATTGTCCGCCCGGCGGAGTGGCAGGACCAGCAGGCGGCCCTTCCCGGCCGGCGCGTCATCCACAACCGGCAATGGGGGTCTGGACGAGGCTGGCAAACACCGGCAGGATCTAAGCCATGACTACCTCTATTTTCGTGAACCTCCCTGTCAGCGACCTCGAGGCCTCCAAGGCGTTCTACACGGCCCTTGGCTACTCCATCAATCCGAACTTCAGCGATGAAACCGCCGCTTGCGTGGTGTTCAGCGACACCATTTTCACCATGCTCCTGACCCACGCCAAGTTTGCTGAATACACCAAGCAGCCCATCGCGGACACCCAAAACTCGACGGCGGCAATAGTCGCCATTTCTGCCGATAGCCGTGAAGACGTGGATGCCCTGGCCACCAAGGCCCTTGCTGCCGGAGGTTCTGAAACCTACGACCCCATGGATATGGGGTTCATGTACGGCCGTGCCTTCCGTGACTTGGACGGGCACCACTGGGAAGTTGTTTGGATGGACCCCGCCGCGGCCCAGGACGGACCGCCGGAGTCCTAGCTGAGGCTGAGTCCTAGCTGAGAGCCAGTGCCAACACACCAAGCACGACGGCGAGCAGCGGCGTGGTTCCCTGAAGGGTAGCGGCGCGGAGGTACTTTTTGCCGCTGGCTGCGAGGACCAAAGCCGCCAGGAGCATGGATCCACAGCTGCTGAAGATCAGGGTCCAACCCACCTGCGGGGCACCCATTGCCACGGCAATGATGCCGATCAGGGCGCCGATGGCCAGGAACAGGTTGTAGAAGCCCTGGTTGTAGGCGAGGGGTTTGGTGGTTTCCGCATCCGCTTGGGACGTAATGCTGAACGTCTTCCACGTTTTCGGCTTGGTCCAGGTGATGGACTCCATGGTGAAGATGTAGACGTGGAGCAGGGCGGCAATCGTCGCAAAAATCAGGGAGGCCAGGATCATGTTTTGATCCTAGCCTCCCTGTGATGCCGTGCCCGGGCGCCGCGCTGCCCGTCAGGAGCTGAGCAGCTCCAACGTGGCGCCCGCAAAAGTCGCCGCAGAGACGTTCCACCGGCCCAGCAGGCCTTGCAGGTTCTCGCCATCGGCCCGGTGGGCCGTGGTGTGCGATTCCAAGGTGGCCAGGATCCCGGTGCGCAGTTCAGTGTTGAAGTTCACTTTGCCAACGTTCATGGAAGCTGCCTTGGAGAGCTCATCGGCCGGGATTCCCGAGGCGCCATGCAGCACCAACGGGACTGCGGTTTGCGCAGCGACGTCCTGCAGCACATCCCAGCGGATGTTTGGCTGGCCGTTGTACTTTCCGTGGACGTTGCCCACTGCGACGGCCAGGAGCTGGGCGCCTGTCCGCTCCACGAAGTCCGCCACCTGCGCCGGGTCAGTGAGTCCCGCAACGGAAGCACCGGCGTCGAGCGCTGAATCAGCGGCGCTGAAGGCCTTGTCCTCATCGCCCGCAAGGCCGCCGAGTTCTGCCTCAATCACGACGTCGGCAGCACCTGCCGCGTCCAGGGCGGCTCGGACCTCGCGGACCAGGGCGATGTTGTCCTCGTAAGGCAGGGACGAGCCATCGGCCAGCACGGCGTCCGCACCGGCAGCCGCGGATTCGAGAATGACCGTGAGCTCCGAGGCGTGGTCCAACTGGACCGAGACCGGGACGCTGGCGTCGTCGGCCAAGCCGCGCAGCGCCGTGATGAGGCGCAGCCCGTTGGCTGTGCCGGCGGTCTTCGGGGCCACCAGCAGGATCACTCCCAGGCGGGCTTCCTCGGCGGCCGAAACAACAGCCAACGCGGTAGTGAAGTCGTAGCAAGTGAAGGCGGGAACAGCGGAGCCGTTAGCCAGGGCAGAGCCAACCAGGTGATCGAGTCTGGTGCGCATTAGTGGGCCAGGCCTCCCACCAGGATCCAGGCGACGTACGTCAGCACAAAGCCGGCCAGGCCCAGGATGGTGGTGAGGACGGTCCAGGTCTTGAGGCCGTCTGACACGGTGAGTCCGTAGTAACGGATCACGGTCCAGAAGCCGGCGTCGGTGACGTGGGACAGGCCCAGCGAACCAAAGCCGATGGCGATCACAATGACGGCGATCTGGGCCGGCGTGTAGCCACCCTCCATGACAGCGGAAGTGAGCAGACCGGTGGTGGTCACAATCGCCACGGTGGCCGAACCCTGCGCGGCGCGCAGTGCCAGCGAGATGATGAAGCCGAGCACGATCACCGGCAGGCCCAGGCTGTCCAGCGTGTGGGACAGGGCCGCACCGATCCCCGAAGTGCGGAGGACTTCACCGAACACGCCACCGGCAGCAACCACCATGAGGATGGAAGCGATGGGAGGCAGCGCACCTTCGAAGATCTCGCCGGTTTCCTTGAGCGACCAGTTGCGGCGGACGGCCAGCAGGAAGAAGGAGAGCGCCACTGCTACGAGGAGCGCGAAGAACGGGTTACCGATGAACGCGGCCACGCCGTACCAGTAGTTGTCCTTGGGAATGGTCAGCGTGCCAACGGTGCCCAGGAGGATCTGGGCGATCGGTGCTGCAATCAGGAACATGATCAGGCCAGGACGCGGAGGGGCGATTGCACGGGCGCCCGGACCGTCGTGGCCAACGTGGACCAAGGACTCGGAGCCGAACTCTTCAACCTGTTGCTTGACGCCGGGGAGGAGCTCGTACTCCTTGCGGTTCATGATGCTGGCGACCCAGTAGGACAGGAAGCCGAGGGGGATGCAGATGATGAGCGAGATCATGGTGATGAGCCCGATGTCCGCGCCGAACACCCCTGCGCCTGCCACGATGCCCGGGTGCGGCGGGACAGCTACGTGAATGGAGAGCATGATGCCGGCCATGGGCAGGCCGAACTTGATGGGGTGGACGTTGGCGATCTTGGCGAAAGCGTAGACGATCGGAACGAGGACGATCACGCCCACTTCGAAGAACACGGGGATCGCCACGAGGAAGCCGACGGCGGTCAGCGCGACGGCAACGCGCTTGGCGCCGAGCTTTTCAGTGAAGTGGGTGGCCAGTGACTGCACGCCACCGGAGACCTCGATCATGCGGCCGAGGATGGCGCCAAGGGCGATCAGCAAGGCAACCTTGCCCATGGTGCTGCCCACACCTGTGGTCACTACGGTAAAGATGTCCTTGAGCGGAATCTGCGCGGCAATGCCCACCAGGATGCTGACGGCCAGCAGGGCTACGAAAGCCTGGATTTTGAAGCGGATGATCAGCACCAGCAGCAGGGCAATGCCGGCGGCTGCGATGGTCAGCAGAAGCGGCGTTCCCAGCTCCACTGCGGGTTTGATGGGCGGGGCATCGGCCGCCCGGACCATCAAGGAGTTGATGAGGGGATTCATTGGGGGTGTCTCCTTTGACATACCAGTCTAAAGAAGACCGGCGGGAGGTGGCGGCGACGGCGAAGGGGGGATCGCCGTCGTCGCACGTTCTGGTGGGGTGTTTAGGCAGTGCGCTTTGCGGGCGCAACAACCTTGATGACGGCAGAGTCGTCGGCAGCAGCGAGGCCCTGGGCCTGGCCGAGAAGATAGAGCTGTTCAGCAGCGGCGGCAACGGGTGCGGCCAGCCCGGCGGCGCGGGTCGCCTTGCCCACGATGCCCATGTCCTTGACGAATATATCGAGGCGGCTGAGGACTTCGGCGCCGTCTTCGGAGTAAGCCTCGAGGATGCGGGGGCCGCGGTTGGAGAGCATGAACGAACCGGCGGCCCCGGCTTCGAGGGCCGCAAGGGTCTTCGCCTGGTCCAGGCCAAGGGCATCAGCGAGGGCCATGGCCTCTGCTGCGGCGGCAATGTGAACGCCGCACAGGAGCTGGTTGACGGTTTTGAGTGCCTGGCCGTCGCCGGGCTTGTCGCCGACGATGCTCAGGGTGGAGGCCAGCAGTTCCAAGGCAGGGCGGGCCTTTTCGAGTGCCTCGGGCTCTGCACCCACGACGATCAGCAGGTCGCCTTCGCCGGCACGCTTGGGACCACCGGAAAGCGGCGCGTCCACGAGGGCCACACCGTATGCTGCAAGCTTTTCCACCGTGGCCGGGATGGCTTCGGTGCCCACGGTGCTGCCGAGGATCACGACGGCGCCCGGCTTCAGTACCGAGGCCACGCCGTTCTCGCCGAAGAGGACATCGTTGAGCTGTTCGCCATTGCGGACGGCCAGGAGCAGGGCGTCGGCGTCCTGGGAGGCTTCGCGGGCGGAGGCGAACGTCTTGATCCCGGCGGCGGCGGCGAGTTCCAGGCGCGGCTCTGCGATGTCGAAGCCGTGGACGGTCAGCTCGGAGGCGAGGCGGGTTGCCATGGGCAGGCCCATGGCGCCGAGGCCGAGGACGGTGATGGTGTAGTTGCTGCTGGTCATGGTGTTCTCCATTGAATTTTCTGCGGCTGGGGTTCTAGAAAGTGGCGCTGAGCTTGCGGGTGACGTCAGTCAGTGATTGGTCATCGCCCACGTTGCCCGCGAACACGATGTACGGGATGCCCTTGGCAGGACCATCCACCGGCTCCCAGAGCGAGACGATGCCCGGGAGCATGGGGCCGCGGACAATCGCGTGGCGGATTTCCAGGCCGTGAGCAGCGACATCCGAGGACGTGATGCCGCCCTTGGCGATGACGAACCGCGGCGGGAAGGTCTTCAGCGTCCGGTTCACCACGGCGACGACGGCGGCGGAGACGGTGCGGGCGATCTTCAGGCTCGCTGCGGGATCGTCGGTTTTGATGAGCAGACGGCTGGTGTGGACGATCACATCGCCCTTGCGGAGGGCGTCGACGACGTCGGACACGACGGTTTGGACGTAGGCGTCGGCTTCTGCTTCACCCGCGGTTTCGGTTCCGGCAATGAGCTTCTCGACGTCGATCTCGATGGTGCGCGCGGAGCTGTGCTCTGCGGTCAGTGAGTTGAGCTGGCGGGTGGTGACACCCACATGGGAGCCCACCACGATCAGGCCCCCGGCTGTGGAGGGATTGTTGCCCGCGTAGGCTTCCTCCGAGGTCAGGGCTGCGCGGATTTCCTGGCCGATGCGGCCCCTCACGAAGGGCGGGCCTACGCGGTAGAGGAGTTTCTTGCCGCGGCGTTCGGCTTCTTCGAGGCCCAGGGCGAGTGCGCGGAAGTCGTTCTCGGTGACGATGTCGGCCACGATCGGAGTGGAGTTGGTGGCGGGTTCCAGGGCATCGGCAATGGCCTTTGCGGAGATGGTGGGGTCCTGTGCGGAGGCCCCGGCGCGAATGGTGTTCAGGTCCAGGACGATGACGTCGCCGGCGGGGAATCGGCCGTGCGACTTCTCCTCCACATACTTGGCCATCTCTGAGTTGGCGAAGCCGAAGCTCGCGTCCTTGGCGAATTCCGTCTCGGCAACCGGGGTGAGGGTGCCTGCATTTCCGCCCGTCCCACGCATGTAGTGGACGCCACCGATGGTGACGCGGCCGGCGTCGGGAAATGCTGGAACGATCACTACGCCGTCAGTGGCTTCACCGGTTTCCGCCGCCACGGTGGCGGCGATGACGTCCGGTTCCAGGGGGTAGTGGCCACGAAGCGTGGAGTCGCTGCGGCTGACGAATCCCAGGCTCAACCGAGGACCATCACCGTTGCCGGCAGCTGCGGCGAGGGCGTTGCGGACGATTTCCTCGTTCCGGGCTGCAGCTTCAGCGGGGTCAAGGCTGCGGGTGTTGGTAAGGACGTAGACCGCAGGCTTGGTTTGGTTCTCGCGGATGTGTGTGAAGGCCCAAGTGAAGTCCTTGACCTCCCAGCGGGTGAGGACAGCGAGGTCCGCAACGGACTGCGTTCCCGTGGGGTCGTCGTCGAGGACTACCAGGATCTTGGGTGCTTCCGCAGACGACGCCGCAACGGCGTCGGCAACCAACTGAGCGGGAATCTGGACTTCCGCCGGGAAGGCGGCCAAAACGTCTGCTTCAAGGGTCACTGTGCACTCCATCGTGGGAAATCTCTGTAGCGGCTTGGTGAATGTAAGATGTCAGACATCTAACATTTGAATTAGTGTGACACACGACTCTTCACCACGCAAGGTGCTGCGCGTCACTAGGCTGGAGCCATGGCTGACAGTGCTGTTCCGCTCCCGTTCGTGAAAGTCCTCACGCCGGCCATTCCCGCAGGTCAGCGGATTCCCGCAGTGCTGGTCCACGGATGGGCCTCCGGTTCCGTGTATTGGGAACCGCTCGCGAAGAAACTGCTCGACGCCGGCCGCGAAGTTTGGATTCCGGACCTCCCCGGCTACCACCCGGGTGAGATCCTGCCTCCGGAATTTGAATGGTCCCTCGGTTCAGCGGCGGCCTCGCTGGCTTCGGCAATTGAGCTCCGCGGCAGCGGTCCCGTGCACTTGGTGGGCCACTCGATGGGCGGCAGTGTCTCGTTGACCCTCGCGGCAGCCCGCCCCGACCTTGTGGCCTCGCTGACCCTGGTGGGCATGGCACCGGTGCCGCAGAATCAGGGATTCAAAGAGGTGCTCAAGTCCCAGCTGGACCAGAAGTTTTTCGATGCCGAGACCAAAGTGAAGCTCATGAACGCTTGGTACGGAGAGCTCTCCGAGGCAGACATGGACCGGCTCAGCGCAGGCTTCGATGTGCCCTTCCCTGTTCTGTCCGCCAGCGCCTTGGCGGCCATGACCGGCGTCGAGCCTTCAGTCCCCGGGCGCGTCCACGCGCCACTGCTGGTGATCGCCGGAACTAAGGATCGGGTCCGGCCCATCGAACAGATGCGCGCCTTCGTGGCCCAAAGCCCGGCACGGCAGCTGAGAGCCATCACCGGCGCGGGGCACAACGTCCACTGGGAACGACCCCGGGAATGCGCAAAGGCACTGACCGGGTTTTGGGAAACAAGCCGACCACTGCCAGCGTAAGATGTCTGACAACCGCCCGTCCCAAGGGAAATCCGCGGGGAGCCGGACGATCTGAGGTACAGGAAATGGGGATACATGGCACGCAAGTCGCTGGTAGGCGTCGTGGCCGATGAACTGCTGGACCGGATTATCGCAGGCGAGTTTCCGCCCGGCACAGTGGTCCCCGGCGAGCTGGAGCTCAGCGCCAAGCACGAGGTCAGCCGCATGACAGTGCGCGAGGCCATGAAAACACTCGAAGCGCAGCGGATCCTTAGCGTTGAACGCGGCCGCGGAACCTTCGTCAATCCCCTCAATCAGTGGGCCTCGCTGGAAGCCGTACTGCGGGCGGCATCTGAGGGAACCAAGGACGCGGCCGCCGCGATCCAGCTCATTGAGCTCCGCCGCATGCTCGAAACCGGCGCGTGCGAGCTCGCCGCAGAGCGTATTTCCGATGACGAACTCGTGATCCTGACAGAACACGTCAACAAGATGCAGGCCGCCCATGAGGTCAACGACCTCGCAGCTTTCGTGGAAGCAGACCTGGCCTTCCACGACGTCATTCTCCACGCCTCCGGCAACGTCTTTGTTGCCGTACTCTTTGAACCGCTGCACCGGGTCCTCGAGGCACGCCGCACCGAAACATCGGCTTTCCCGGAGATCCAGGAACACGCGATCGGACACCACCGGAAGATCGCCACGGCCCTGGAATCCCGCAATCCCAACGAAGCCCGGCTTGCCATGGACGCTCACATGCAGCAGACGCTGGATGACCTGAAGACGTACGTGCTGGAGGCGTAGCTGGCACCGGCGTCTTAATTGTTGGACTCGGGCGATTTAAATCCTGCACAGGCAGGGTCTAGGAAAATCATTGATTTCCAGGGAATAATGGAACCATGCTCTTAATTGCTGGAAACCTCTCTGGAAAATTCTCCCCGTGAACCCACTCGATTTTCCCGAGTTCCCCTTTAGCTCTCCACTGGCGAAAGCCATTATCGACCTTGAACGGGTTCGCGCAGATTTAGGTGAAGGAACCACCGCTCCCGAGGTCTTCACGCAGTTGCGAACACTCTTTCAACTGCTGTCGAGCATTATGAGCGCACGCATCGAAGGCAATCGCAAGTCAATTGTGGATGCTGTTGCAGGCGTTCAGCTCGCGGACCGAGCCGACATCAAGCGGGACGACGGTGTTCAAGAGATCATCCAGCTCCAAGAAGCAACGGCTTTCGTCGACTCCGCGGTCGGCCGGGGGACGATACTGACGCACGGGTTTGTCCGGGAGCTGCACCGCATCTCCGTCGCCGGTTTGGAACGGGAAGGGGACCGCGCACCTGGTGCCTACAGGCTCGCCGATGTCACCATCAGCGGCTCATCGCACCGGCCGCCCTCGCCAGGGAGTGTGCACGGAGACATGACGGCACTCCTCGACTTCATCAATGCGGACGTAGATCAAAACTACGAGCTCCTCAAGATTGCGCTCGCCCACCATCGGTTCGTCTGGATTCATCCTTTCGGCAATGGCAATGGTCGTGTCGGGAGACTCATGACTTACGCCGCCATGCGGCGGCAAGGGTTCTCCGACACCGCCGGATACCGGGCGCTGAACCCAACGGCCGTATTTGGGGAGAACCGTGCCCTCTACTACGAACGACTCGAAGACGCCGACTCCCTCGAACCCGAGTCCCTGATTCGCTGGTCGACGTATGTCCTCGAAGGACTGCTGACAGACCTCAGGAGGCTGGCGAAACTCGGTGACAAGGACTTCGTTACGGAAGGCCTGCTGGTTCCCGCAATTGCAAGAGGCCTCGCCTCTTCGCGCTTCACGGCGGACGAAGCCCTGGCCTTGACCATCATCGCGCGCAAGGTTGACGTAAAGGCCGCAGACCTTAGTTCAGCATTCACAGGCTCAGCTGCGACACGAAGTCAAGCCATTCGAAAGCTCCTGGACCGCGGCGTCATTGAACCGATCGCCGAGGGGAAGAGATCCTACCGGCTTCGGCTGGCCCCGAGTGAACTAACGTCACTTCTGGTTCGGGAATTGGATCAATGGGGATTCCTGCCCCGCATTCTGCGCGATTAAGAATAGTCTCGCCCCCCCCTCAGCGGCGCAGGCTCTCGCTGGGCAGCTCACCGAAGGCCTTCACATAGAGCGCAGAGAAGCGCCCTTGGTGTGTAAACCCGCACAACTCCGCAACCGCCGTCACGCTTTGCTCACGGGGGTTCGCCTCCAGCAGCATCTCCCGGGCCCGGTCCAGGCGGATACTGCGGAGCATGTCCGACGGCGTCGCGCCCGTTTCCGCCCGCAGCGCGGTTTGGAGCGTGCGGACCGAAACGCCCAGGCACTCAGCGATGTCCGGTACCGTCAGTTCTTCAAATGCGTGCTTTTCCAACAGTTCACGGCATTCCCGGACCAGGCGGCTCTCGGAATCCACGTCCCGACTCTCTCCGCCAGGCGGTTCCATAGCCATCAGCAAACGCGAGATCATACTGTCCGCCAACAATCCCTGCACAAAGGCGGGAGCCGCGGACTCCGGCTGGCTGATCATGTCGTCATGAAGTTCGACGACGGCCCTCAAGAATGCGCGTCCAGCGGTACCTGAAAGGTCCATGCCGTAGCCCAGTCCACCCGGCGCCGTGCCGGTGAGCTGCCAGGCAACCCGCTCCAGCGCTGAGCGCCTGACATACACAATCATGTGCGGGCTGCCGCTGTCCCAGCTCATGGAGAAGGGCCTGTCCAGCGGAGGAACGGTGGCCATGGCCGGATTTGAGTCCACGGTGCTGGCACCCACTTGCATGGACGCATGCCCGGCCAGCGGGATCTGCACCAGGTGGAAGTCCTGGAGCCCCTCCGGCTCAATCCGAACGTCCGCGCCGTAGTCAAGGAACTCGATTCCCACGTCGCCGCGGTGAAGGGAGCGCAGCTTCATGTCCACGGATGCTTGGCGGGTCCTCGGGGCCAGCTCATGGCTGCAGAACAGCTCAGCAATTTTGGCGTGCGCTTGGTCTACGTCGGTGGTGGCCATGGTTGGGCGCCCCCGCAATACGTCACGAGGAAGAATCCTCACCATCCGCCACCTGCTTCACCGGTTTTTTCTGCTGCACGGGTCTTTTTCGTTTTTCGGATGATCCCCGCGTCGAGCGGATATTCCGGAGTCCAGCCACTCTCTAGAGTCGCCTTCAGGACCAGTATGACGCAGCTCACAGAACTGCGACAGTTGCGGGAGCGAGGTGAGGACAAGTGAAGAACATCAAGCTGGTGCATGACCGGCGGGACGAATGGGATCAGGGTCACTTCGAACTCTGGGCGGCGGAGCTTCGGGCCAGGGAAACCCGCCTCACTTCCGCGGCCTGGGTCGGCTGGCACGAAGAAGAGGAGGACCCTGCGTAATTCGGATAATCCCCGCACCAAATGGATATTCCGAAAGACCGCGGCTGCCTAGAGTCACTTGCAGGACAACTATGACGCACGTCATATTTCCGTAACATCATCGTCGCAGGAAAGGGTTTGGCACATGTCAGCACTCAAGGGCAGGACAGCGATAGTTACCGGTGGGGCCACCAAGGTGGGCCAGGGCGTGGTCACCGCCTTGCGGGACGCTGGAGCTGTGGTGGTGGTTGCGGATATAGACCCCGACGGCGCCTCCCTCGCCGCCGGGTTGGGCGAAGGAGTCCACTACTCCCACACAGATATCACGGATGATGCGGCCGTGGACCGGCTGGTCAGCGGGACCGCGGCCCGGCACGGCAGCCTGGACATCCTGGTGAACCTGGCCTGCACCTACAAGGACGACGGCGGAGCATCAGGCCGGGCAGACTGGCTCGAAGCACTCAACGTCAACCTTGTCAGCGCGGTAGTGGCAAGCAACGCAGCCCGCCCCTACCTCAAGGCATCCGGACACGGTGCCATCATCAACTTCACCTCCATTTCCAGCTCGGTGGCCCAGACCGGGCGCTGGCTCTACCCGGCCAGCAAAGCAGCCTTGGTCCAGGTCACCCGCAGCATGGCCGTGGACTTCGCACCGGACGGCATCCGGGTCAACTCGGTCAGCCCCGGTTGGGTGTGGAGCAACATCATGGATTCCCTCAGCAACGGGAACCTCGAAAAGACGGACGCCGTGGCAGCCCCGTTCCATGTACTCAAGCGCGTTGGCCGCCCGCACGAGGTGGGCGACGTCGTCGCGTTCCTCGCCGGCGACCAAGCCAGTTTCGTGACCGGCGCGGATTGGGCCGTCGACGGCGGTTACTCCGCTTTGGGACCGGAACGCGCCGAAGAAACCATCCCCCTGCTTGCCGCCAACTAGCGAGCGGCCCCACCTCCACCCGCAAACAGACCAAGAGAAAAGGGCAACACCATGACGCAACGCCACATCACCATCGTCGGAGCCGGCCAGTCAGGGCTTCAGCTCGGAATCGGCCTCCTCGACGCCGGCTTCCAGGTCACCACCATCTCCAACCGCACACCTGAGCAAATCCATGACGGCAAAGTAGCCTCCAGCCAATGTATTTTCCACAACGCCCTGGAGCACGAGCGGGCCTTGGGATTGGATTTCTGGCCCGACGCACCCACCGTTGACGGCATTTCGTTCACCATCCCCCACCCGGAGTTGCCGGGCGAAAAGGCCATCAGCTGGGCTTCCCGCCTGGACCACCACGCCAAATCCATCGACCAGCGCGTGAAGTTCCCCAAATTCATGGAGGAGTTCACGGCGCGTGGCGGGGAACTGGTCTTCGAGGATGCCGGCGTGGCTGAGCTGGAGAAGTACACGCAGAACTCGGATCTGGTGATTGTGGCGGCCGGCAAGGGCGAAATTGCGCAGCTCTTCACCCGCGACGCCGAACGCAGCACTTACGACGCCCCACAACGGGCCCTGGCATTGACCTACGTCAAGGGCCTGAAACCCCGCGATGAGTACTCGGCGGTCTCGTTCAACCTCATCCCCGGCGTGGGCGAGTACTTCGTCTTCCCGGCACTGACCACCACCGGCCCTTGCGAAATCATGGTCTTCGAAGGGGTCCCAGGCGGACCCATGGACACCTGGAAGGGCCTCTCCCCCGAGGAACACCTGCAGAATTCCAAGGACATCCTCAACACCTTCCTGCCTTGGGAGGCCGAGCGGGCCACGGACGTGGAACTGACCGACCCCAACGGCGTTTTGCAGGGCCGCTTTGCCCCTACCGTCCGCCACCCCATTGCTACGCTGCCCAGCGGACGGCAGGTACTGGGCCTGGCCGACGTCGTGGTGTTGAACGATCCCATCACCGGTCAGGGCTCCAACAACGCGAGCAAGTGCGCGGCGTCTTACCTGGACAGCATCCTCCAGCACGGAAGCGGGCCATTCGATGCAGGTTTCATGCAGGCCACGTTCGAGCGCTATTGGGATTACGCCCAGCACGTTGCACACTGGACAAATGCCCTCCTGGCCCCGCCGCCACCCCACGTCCTTGAACTCCTGGGCGCCGCGAACAGTGAGCCGGACATCGCCCACCGCTTTGCCAACGGCTTCAACCACCCGCCGGAATTCCAGGAGTGGTTCATGTACCCGGACAAAGCTGCTGACTACCTGGCCGGCCTCTCGGCTGCCAAGGTTTCCTAGCACGCCCCTGCTAAAAAGGACTCAACCATGCGAAAAATAGCAATCGTGGGGGCCGGGGAATCCGGCGCGCAACTGGCCCTGGGCCTGCAGCGGGACGGCTACTCCGTGACTCTCCTGTCCGACCGTTCGGCGGCCCAGATCCGCACCGGCAAAGTCATGTCCAGCCAGTGCATGTTCTCCACAGCCCTGGATGCCGAAGCCCAGATGGGAACAGCACTTACCGGGTTCTATGAGTCCGGCTCCGTCCCGGGCATCACCGCCATCCGGCTGCGGGTGGATGGGGACGAGCCCATCGAATGGGAAGCCCCTTTGGACGGCCCCGCCCGCTCCATCGATCAACGGATCAAGAGCGCCCTCTGGATCGAGACGTTCGTAGCCGCTGGCGGTGACTTCCGCATTGAGCAGGTCACCCCCCGCATGCTCGAAGAACTCACCCATGACTACGAGCTGGTGATTGTCAGCACCGGCAAGGGTGAGATCGGCCGGATTTTCCCGCGGGACAAGGCGAAATCACCCTTCGACCGGCCGCAACGGGTCCTTGCGCTCAACTACGTCACGCCCGACGACGGTGCTGCCGCCGGCGACGGTGACGCTATCCGCATGTCCATGGCCCCCGGCGCCGGCGAGTTCTTTACCTTTCCCGGCCTGACCGTCACCGGACCGTGCCGCATGATGGTGTTCGAAGGCGTGGTGGGCGGCCCCATGGACCGCTGGACCGCCGTCGGGACACCGCAAGAGCAACTGGAACGGTCTCTGGAAATCCTGCGTGAGCACTTCCCGCACGAGGCAGAAAACTTCGCCACTGCCGAACTGACCGACGACGGCGCCACCCTCTTGGGGCGCATCACGCCCACGGTGAGGTCCGCCGTCGGGGAACTTGGGAACGGGAAACTGGTGTTCGGGCTCGGCGACGCCGTTGTCCTGAACGATCCCCTCACCGGGCAGGGCTCCAATAACGCCACCCTGGCCGCGAAATACTACCTGGACGCGATTGTTCGCCGGGGCGGCGAGCCTTTCGACCGACACTGGATGGAGCGGACGTTCGATGAGTTCTGGCGTGGATGGGGCCAGTGGGCCGTGGAGTGGACCAATGACCTCCTCAAGCCGCGCCGTGACCACCAGAAAACGCTGCTCAGCGAAGCTGCGGAACACCCGGCTTTGGCAGCTGGCATCGCGGCAGGATTCGATGATCCCCGGACGTCGTACCCCTGGTGGTTCGATCCCACAGCCGCCGCCGACTTCATGCAGGCTCGCAAAGAAGAGGACACCTCAGTTTTCGACGTCCGTGATTTCAGGGGTGCCTTGGGCCAGTTCGCCACAGGCGTTACCGTGGTGACCACTGTTGCTACCGACGGCCGGAAGGTGGGCATGACCGCGAACTCGTTCACGTCAGTCTCCATGGAACCGCCGTTGGTGCTGTGGTGCCCCGGCAAACGCTCACCCAGCCTGGGTGACTTTGAAAACGCCACCCACTTTGCCATCAACATCCTGGCCAGCGACCAGCACGTCCTGTCCCGCCAGTTCGCAACTCCGGCTACCGACAAATTTGCCGGAGCCGGGACCGCCGAGGGCATCGCCGGCGTTCCGCTGCTGGACGGTGCGGTGGCCACCTTCCAGTGCCGTACGGTCTCACGGTACGACGCCGGCGACCACGTCATCTATGTGGGTGAAGTGGAGAAATACGACTACGACGGCGGCGCTCCCCTGGTGTTCCATGCCGGCAAGTACCACGCCACAGCCAGCCACCCGGACTTCTAGCCACCCTCTTGAAAGGTGCGGACATGGACGATTCAGTTGACGTAGCGATCATAGGCTCGGGCATCAATTCCCTGGTTGCGGCTGCCGAGCTGGCTATGGCCGGGAAACGAGTGTGCATCATCGAACGCTCGGAACGGCTGGGTGGCTTCATCCATTCCGATGAGCGGACTCTTCCGGGCTTCATCCACGATTCCTTCTCTTCCTGGCACCCACTGTTCGTTTCCGGCGGCGCCTACGTGGCATTGGGAAAGGAACTGCACGCGCGGGGCTTGGAGTACTGCAACACCACCGGAGCTGTGACCGCGAGCGTTGCCGCGGATCCGGTCACGGGTGCTCACCGCGTGGTGATTGCCCAGCGGGATCCGGGTGAGACGGCTGCTGCGTTAACCTCCCCTGGCGACCAGGCTGCCTATGGGGCAATGCTGGACGATCTTGGACGGAATGCCGGCACGGTGTTCGGGGCGTTCGGCGCGGAACTGAGATCCTTCGGGGAAGTCGCGAAGATTGCCTTTGGTGCTGTACGCCGGGGGCGTTTCACCGGCACGGAGGCTTTCATCAGGGACTCGGTGATGAGCGGCAGGAACTACACCCGCAGCCGCTTTGACGGGTGGGAAGCGGACCAACTCTGGTCGCCTTGGCTCCTGCACGCAGGGCTGGGCCCGGACCAGGCAACCGGCGGTGTCATGTTGCCGGTGATGGCCATGAGCATGCACAGCTTTGGGCTCCCGATCGTGAAGGGTGGGGCGTCCAGGTTCGTGGCCGCGTTTGAGTCACTGCTGCGCGACAACGGCGTCCGGATCATGCTGGGAGCTGAGGCCGAGGAGATCCTGGTGGACTCCGGCGGCGGCTCCACGAAGGGTGGCTCCGTCACCGGCGTCCGGACGTCGCAAGGACTGGTTTCCGCCGGCACGGTGCTCGCAAACGTTTCACCCCAAGCCCTCTACACCCGGCTCCTTCGCCAGCCGCCGGCCGGCACTGCCGACGCAGCAGCCCGCTACCAGAACGGCCGCGGCGCCATGCAGATTCATCTGGCCCTGGACAAGCCTGTGGAGTGGCTCGATCCACGGCTCAACGAGGTTCCACTGGTGCACATCAGCAACGGCTCTGACAGCACGGGAATTGCGTGCGCCCAGGCCGAAGCCGGCCTGCTTCCCAGCGAACCAACTGTGGTGGTGGGACAGCAGTGTGTCCTGGATCCGTCCCGGGCTCCTGAAGGCAAAGCCACACTGTGGCTGCAACTGCAGGAAGTCCCGTTCGCGCCGGTAGGCGATGCGGCCGGGCAACTCTCCGTTGCGGAGGGCTGGACTGAGGGGTTGAAACAGAGCTACCTGGCCCGGGTCCTTGACCGCTTGGAGCAGTTCGCGCCGGGTACCCGGGCTACGGTTCTTGCTTCAGATGTCATTGCTCCCACTGACCTGGCCGCCACGAATCCCAACGCTGTGAACGGCGACCCCTACGGAGGTTCCGCAGAGCTTTTCCAAAACCTGCTGTGGCGGCCGTTCCCCGCGGCGGCAGGCCACCGCACCGCCGTCGACGGTCTTTGGCACATCGGCGCATCGACGCATCCCGGGCCCGGCCTTTCCGGCGGTTCCGGACACCTGGTGGCGCAAAAACTGACCGCACCGCCTTCACCACTTTCCCGTCTTCAAACAGCACTTAAACCAAGCAAGCGATAGGAGAACAATGTCTGTTCTGGCCGGGCTCACTGCAGCCCTTTCGAGTGGTTCGGTGGAAATCATCGATCTCACCACGCCCCTGAGTTCTGAAACCCCCATCCTGAACCTGCCGCAGCCGTTCGCGAACACGGTGGGTCTGTCGGTTTCGCCGGTCAGTAATTTCGACGACGCCGGACCGGCCTGGGCGTGGAACGACGTCACCGTGGGCGAACACGCCGGGACGCACCTGGACGCGCCGGTGCACTGGATCACCGGCAAGGACGGCAAGTCAGTAGACCAGATCGAACCGCACCGCCTGATGGGGCCGGTAGCCGTGATCGACAAGACCGACGAGGTTGCCGCGGACCCGGATTTCCTGCTGGAACCGGAACATTTTGAGCAGTGGCAGGAAGAACACGGCGCTTTCCCGGAGAACTGCTGGATCATTTTCCGGACCGGTTGGGCGGCCCGCGGCGCTGACGCTGCGGCTTTCGTCAACGCGGACGACGCCGGACCCCACACTCCCGGGGTCTCCGCCGCGGGTGCCAAATGGCTTGCGGGCAACGCCTCGATCAGCGGTTTCGGTGTGGAGACCGTGGGCATCGACGCCGGCCAGGCGGGCTCCTTGGATCCGATGTTCCCCGTGCACTCGTTCCTCCTGGGCGCGGACAAGTACGGCGTGACCTCGCTGCGAAACGTGGACCGGCTCCCTATCACCGGCGCCACCCTGGTGGTAGCGCCGCTGCCGATCGTGGGCGGCACGGGAAGCCCCAGCCGCGTGTACGCACTGGTTGAAAAAGATGCGGTGGAAAAGGCATGAGCGAGCAAGTACGCGTCTCCACGCTGGTGGGCAGGACGCTGGCGAAGCTCGACGTCGGGCACGTTTTCGGGGTGGTGGGCTCCGGCAACTTCGATGTCACCGGCACCCTCATGGCCGAAGGCATTCCGTTCACCGCGGCCCGGCACGAGGGCGGCGCGGCGACCATGGCCGATGCTTACTCCCGGATGTCCGGCAAAGTGGGTGTGGTCTCCACCCATCAGGGCTGCGGGCTGAGCAATGCCATCACGGGAATCGGGGAGGCAGCCAAAAGCCGCACGCCCATGATCGTGCTGACCGCCGATACCCAGGCCGCCGCTATCAGGTCCAACTTCAAGATCGACCAGGACGCCTTGGCCCGCAGCGTAGGAGCCGTGGCCGAGCGCATCCACTCCCCCGCAAGCGCTGTTGCGGACACTGTCAGGGCCTACCGGACGGCGGTGAACGAGCGCCGCACCGTGGTGTTGAGCCTGCCGTTGGATATCCAAGGTGCCAGTTCGGCGGACGAGGTGGATGCCGTCGTCGTGCCTGAGCCGTTGAAGGTCCGCCCGGACGCTGCCGGGGTGCAGCACCTGGTGGCGCTGATCGCCGCGGCGGAACGGCCCGTGTTCGTCGCCGGACGTGGTGGCAGGGGCGCAAGGGAAGAGATCCTGGAGTTGGCCCGGCACGCCGGTGCGCTGGTGGCGACCTCCGCCGTGGCGAGCGGACTGTTCAACGGCGACACCCACAACCTCGGGATTTCGGGCGGTTTCTCCTCACCGCTGACGGCGGAGCTCATCAGCGGTGCGGACCTGATTGTGGGCTGGGGCTGCGCGCTGAACATGTGGACCATGCGGAATGGGCGACTCATCTCCGCCGGCACCAAAGTAGTGCAGATCGACGTCGAAGATTCCGCACTCGGCGCCAACCGGCCCATCACCCTCGGAGTGCTGGGCGACTCGGCACTGACCGCCGCCGATGCCTTGGAGGCCCTGCGCTCCGGGCAGACCGAGCCGGTTGAAAAGTACCGCACCGAAGCCAACGCCCTCGCCATCAAGCAAGGCTCCAGGTGGCGGGACGTGGACACCGAAGACCTGTCCACGGCGACGTCCATCGACCCCCGCGTTCTCACCCGAGAGCTTGATTCGCTGCTGCCCGCCGAGAGGATTGTGGCCGTGGATTCGGGCAACTTCATGGGCTACCCCAGCCAATACCTCGCGGTGCCGGATGAGTTCGGGTTCTGCTTCACGCAGGCGTTCCAAGCTATTGGCTTGGGCTTGTACACGGCCATCGGGGCCGCCTTGGCCCAACCGCACCGGCTACCCGTGCTGGGCGCCGGCGACGGTGGCTTCCTCATGGGCATCAGCGAACTCGAAACCGCCGCGCGGCTCAAACTGCCCCTGGTGTGCATCGTCTACAACGACGCAGCTTACGGCGCCGAGGTGCATCACTTCGCTTCGGAACACACCGAGGCAGAGCTCGCCAGCGTGGTGTTCCCGGAGACGGACATCGCCGCAATTGCGCGCGGATTCGGGGCTGAAGGTGTGACGGTACGGACCGTGGCGGACCTGGAAGCTGTGCGTCCGTGGATCGCGGCCTACCAAGCCGGAACCCAGGACCGGCCTCTGGTGATCGACGCGAAGATCGCCTCGGACGGCGGCTCGTGGTGGCTGGCTGAAGCGTTCCAAGGCCACTAGTTAGGTGGGGCGGTGCTGGCGCGAATTACCAGCTCCGTCGCCACCTCAAGGGCTGCCGGGGAATCGAGACCCGGCTGCTCGATCTGTTCCGTGAGCATGCCCACGGCCATCGATGCCAGTTGCGCCAGGGGTTGCCGAACCGTGGTCAGGGGCGGTGAGGTCAGCGCGGCCTGGGCAATGTCATCGAAACCCACCACGCTGAGGTCGGCAGGGATTTTCAAGGACCGCTGCGTGGCGGCGTTCATGACGCCGAGCGCCTGCAAATCGCTGCCCGTGAAGATCGCGGTAGGCCGCTCGGGAAGGTCAAGGAGTTCCCCGCCCAGGCGAAGGCCGGACTCGATGCTGAAGTCGCCGTCGCGCACGAACTCGGGAAGCACCGGGAGCCCGGCTTCGTGCAACGCGGCGGCGTAGGCGGCGTAACGCGCCCGGCCATGGCCGGGGCTGTGCACGCGGCCCGTGATGATTCCAATGCGTTGATGGCCCAGGCTCAACAGGTGGGACACAGCACCCAACGCTCCGGAGAACGACGCCGGGCTGACGCTGGGAATTCGCAGTCCCTCGGACCCTTCGGGATCGATGGCGACAGCCGGAATGTTCATTGCCCGGGTTTGGTCCACCAAGGCTGAACCTTGGCGCGGAGCCAGCAGCATCACCCCGTCAAGGCGGTTGCCGGAGGGCTCCCGAAGCTTCTGCCAAGCCTCAGCGGTAGCGTTTACTGCCCGCGTGTAGGCCACGGTATAGCCCATGCGCGCAGCGGCAGCTTCCACGCCTTCCATGGTCTCCAGGACCCACGGTGAATCGAAATTGTTGACCACCAGTTGCAGCAGTCCGGGCTCCGTGACGGTGCTTCGCTTGGTGTAATCCAGCTCCTCCAAGGCCTGCTGGACACGAGCGCGGGTAGCTTCGGAAACGTGCGAACGGCCGTTCAGCACCTTCGACACGGTGGGAACGGAGACACCCGCAGCCGCAGCCACGTCTGCAATCCTGGGGCGTGGAGTGGCGGTCAACGGGGCGGTCCTTGAACTCATGGGGAAACTGAAGCGGCCATGCGCGGAGCCGTTGACCGGCGGACCGGCGCAGTTTCAACCCGCACGGGTCCAACGATAACACTGCCGCTTTCGCGGGAACCCAGGGGCGAAGCCGTGAAAATACCCAGCTCAGCCCCGATCCACCGCCCCTCCACTACGTCAAAATCCCACAGGGGAATCTGCCACGGATCAGCGGGACCCACCCGCCAAGCAAAGGTGGCCCGTGGGGTCTCATCCGTGCGGATCTGGAGCTCAATCCGTGGTCCGGGAAGGTCCACCGCACGCCCCACAGGAAGTTCTTGCGGACCTTCGCTACCGGTGCCGCTGCCCAGGACATACCCGTCACCGGTCCGCACGATCCCCAGCCACGCGTACCGCTGGCCAAGAATCACGACGCCGGCCCGGGTTCCGGCCGGGACATCGTCCAATTCCAGCGTGGTGGTGAAGGTGGACGGTACCCCGGGAAGGATCTGGCCCAGAACGTTGGGAAGTTCCCTGAGGTTGATGGGATCGTTGGCCTGTGGGCGCAGGACCAGGTGTCCTCCTCCACAGGTGGACAGCCATTCTTTGCGGGGATTGGCCTGCCAGTGCCATTGCGGCCCCAGGCCGGGCGAGGTGAAGTTGTCGCTGGTGGGAGGTGCCACGTTATCCGGCGAAGTACCCGCCGGGTAGGGATGGACCAGAACCGGCGTCCCCGGACCGCCGTCGGCCGCTGGCGCTCCCATCCATGGCCATCCATCCGCGTCCCAACCCATGGGTTGGAGGTGGACCACGCGGCCGTAGGCGCCGCGGTCCTGGAAGTGCAGGAACCAATCCTGCCCTTCAGGAGTGGTGACCCAAGCGCCCTGATGGGGGCCATTTACCGGAGAGTCACCCTGCTCCAGTACCCGGCGTTCCTCGTAAGGCCCAAAAGGCGAGTGCGAACGGAAGACCGACTGCCATCCGGTGGACACCCCGCCGGCGGGTGCGAAGATCCAGTACCAGTCGCCGCGCTTGTAGAATTTCGGGCCCTCGAGGGTGGTGAACCCGGGCAGGTCCTCGCCGTTGATGACGTGCGTTCCGTGATCCAGCAATCTGGTGGCGTCAGGACTCATCCGGTGGACCGTCAGGCGGTTCTTCACCCCTATGCGGCTTTTCGCCCATCCATGAACGAGGTACGCCTGTCCGTCGTCGTCCCACAGCGGGCAGGGATCTATCAGGCCCCGGCCGGCATACAGGAGGTGCGGTGCGCTCCACGGCCCTTCCGGGTTTTCCGCGCTCAGGACAAAGATGCCGTGATCAGGATCGGGGTAGAAGATCCAGAATTTGCCGTCGTGATGGCGGAGCGCGGGAGCCCACACGCCGCTTCCGTGGCGCACCAGGGAGTAGTGGTTCGTTTGCGGCAACTCCGCGAGGGCATGCCCGGCGTGCTCCCAATCCACCAGATTCGTGGAGCGCAGCACCGGCAGGCCCGGCACGCGGTTGAAGCTGGAGGCGATCAGATAGTAGGTTCCCCCAACCTGGACGGCATCGGGGTCCGGCCAGTCACCGTTGAGGATGGGGTTGCTGTACTCGGGCACGCGGTGTCGATTTCCCATAGCTGTCATGGTGTCCTGTCGGGTGAGTTGCTGAAGTGAAAGTGCTGCTGAAGGAGTTCCTGGGCGTGCCGGCCGTCGGCCACTGTGCCATCGTGGATGACCGCGTGGAGGCTCAGCGTGAGGGGATTGTCCAGGTCCGCAGACACTGCTTTGTCCCATGCGACTGCCGGCCCTGCCCCGACATAGCCCTCGGTCCTGACAAACCATGGACGGAGATGCCCGGGATCCTGGGCAAGGATGACGGTGGCGTCTTTGCCCAGGTGCCGAATTCCCACCAGGAGCCATGGTGACAGGGAGCCGTGCGCTGCCTCGACGCCCGCCCCGGCGGAACAACGCACCTGCGCGGACCCCTCACTGGAGGGAAAACGCCAAAAGATACCGCCGTAGCCTGCTCCTGCCCGTCCCTTAACGGCCGACGACGAGACGGACAGCTGCTCCACGGCACCGGCGGGCTGGATCACTGAGGAAAAGGAAAAGCTCCAGGCGTTCCCGGCCGGGTGCTCTTGGTAGAGGTAGCTCCGGCGTTCGCTGGCCAGTTGCTGACCGTTGTGGCTGATCCAGGCAACGTCCCCTTCGGCGTACCCGGCGCGGTGTTGCCAGCCCGAGGAGACTTGGCGCCCGTGGTTGGGCAGGACCGCCGGGCCATTCTGCGTGTAGGTTGACCCTCCCCAGAAATTGGTTCCGTTCAGGTCGGAGAACGCCAGCGACAAACCCAAGTGATGAGGGTGATCCTCTGGTGCCGCCTCGGTGAGCACGGCCCCGGCCACCGTGCGGATCGGGTGCAGGTAGGGCCTCGGAGATACGAGGTTTGCCAACCCCTGGCCGGTGTTCTCCTGCATCACGTGTGCTCCACGGAGGTTGAAGCTTTCCATGTGCCCCCCTTCGGACGTGGTTACTGGTGCGGCGTTGGCTGGTGAGGGAATCAGCATAAACACGACAGAAAGAGTTCGGCAATATTTGACGAAAGTTTCTGTGGATTATTTCCCCAAGGTCTGAGAATTGTGTTGACAGTCACAGCGATTCCTTGCTAGAAATCGTTTACTCACTACTTTCAACCTCCTCCTCGAGCCCAATGAGTCACTTTTTGGCCCGGCTCACGATCCATTGCCACAGAAACTTTCTGTTTCGTACATTCACATTCCACCAGCCCGTCCGCTCACGGACCAATGAAAGGCGTCATTCAATGAAGAAGACAGCAAGCACTCCCATCCCCCGCAGGATGGTTCTGGGGGCCGCGGTGGTTGCGGCAGGATTGGCCCTCACCGGCTGCGGAGGAGGCGGCTCCGCGCAGTCCGGCGGCGGTGGAAACGTGGAGTTGAACTTCGTCTTCTGGGGCGATGCGAACCGCGCCAAGATGACGGAGGCGGCCCTGCGGATCTTTGAAAAGAAGAACCCGGGCATCACCGTCAAGACCGAATACCAGGACAGCGGTCCCTACGCAGACAAACTCGCCACACGGTTCGCGGGCGGCAATCCGCCGGATGTCCTGGCCATGGCCAACCGCAGCCTCCTGGAGTACGCCCAACGCGGCACGCTGGCCGATCTCAAATCATTCCCCGAGCTGAACCTGGATAAGGTCCCGGAAACCACGCTGAGCCGCGGCGAGGTGGACGGCAAGCTCTACGGGCTGGCCACCGGAGTCACCACCATCGGCATGGTGGTCAACAAAACCATCACGGACCAGGCAGGGGTGACCATCCCGGATGACAAGACCTGGAGCTGGGAAGACTACGCCAAATTCGCCACTGAGGTTACCCAAAAAACCGGTGGAAAAGTTTACGGAGCCGGCTACGACGTCGCCACCGAAACCGGGCCCATCATCCTCGCCCGTCAACGCGGTGAAGACTTCTACACCAAGGACAACAAGCTTGGGGTCAGCGAGAAGACCATCGAGGACTGGTTCCAGTACAGCGTGGACCTCCGTAAAGCCGGCGGCTACCCACCGGCCGGGTTCTTCGAACAAATCGGTGGTTCCCCCGCCCAGTCCTACCTGGCCAAGGGCACCGTAGCTTCGCAAATCATCCCCATCAACAACTTCCGTGGATACAACGAGGCCGTTGAAGGCGAAGTGGTCCTGCTGCGCATTCCGGGCGAGACCACCGGCGAGCGCCGGGGCTACTCCGCGGACCCCACCATGTTGTGGTCCATCGCTGCCAAGTCCAAGCACCCCAAGGAAGCTGCAAAATTGGTGGACTTCCTGACCAATGATGCCGAGGGCGCCGCCGAGGTCCTTACCCAGCGCGGTGTGCCCATCAACCCGGAGGTGGCTGACGCCATCACCCCGAAGCTGAGTGCGGATGACAAGACTTTCGTGGACATGATGGCCGCCATTCAGGAAGACGAACTTCCTGCCGCCTACGTATATCCCAAGGGCGCCAGTGTTGTGGCAGACACCCTGAAGCAGTTGACCACTGAAGTGGAGTTCGGCCGCATGAGTCCCGCCGATGCCGCGAAGACCTTCATGGAGAAGAGCAATGCAGCCATCAACAAGTAACTCAGGTCCCGCTCCTGAGAGGACGGTGGCACCATGTCGGTTCTGACCAAACAACCTCCCGGCGCCCCTGCCCCGGCTTCGGCGCTGGACGGCAAGCCCCGGATCCGCCCGTCGCGGCGGAAGAAGCAGCGCTCAGGGTACCTGTTCCTGCTCCCTTGGTTCCTCGGGATGTTGTTCACCGTCATCCCGTTCTTCGCCTCGTTGTACCTGGCCTTCACGGACTACAACCTCTTCACCGAGCCGAATTTTGTGGGGCTCGCCAACTTCCAGGCGATGTTCGAGGACCCCCGGCTCCTTCAATCGCTGAAGGTCACCTTCATTTACACGTTCGTGTCCGTCCCGATTTCCCTGGCTGTTGCCTTGCTGGTGGCACTGGTGTTGAACCGGGGGCTTCAGGGTCTTTCGATCTACCGCTCCGTGTACTACCTGCCTTCCTTGCTGGGCGGGAGCGTGGCAATCGTGATGCTGTGGCGCTACATCTTCGGCAATGACGGGATCGTCAACGGGTTCCTCGGCCTGTTCGGAATCCAAGGACCCGCATGGGTGACTGACCCGCAGTTCTCGCTGAGCACCCTGATTGTGCTGAATGTGTGGACCTTCGGCTCGCCCATGGTGATTTTCCTCGCCGGCCTGCGGCAAGTGCCGGGCATGTACTACGAGGCGGCATCCATTGACGGGGCCTCCAAATGGCGGCAGTTCCGGAGCATTACCCTGCCGCTGATCAGCCCCATCATCTTCTTCAACCTCATCATGCAGCTGATCGGCTCGTTCCAGACGTTCACCCAGGGCTACGTGATGAGCGGCGGTACGGGTGGTCCGGCTGATTCAACGCTGTTCTACAACCTGTACCTGTACCAGAAGGGCTTCACCGAGTTCGAGATGGGGTATGCCTCGGCCATGGCCTGGCTGCTGTTGATGATCATCGCGATTTTCACCGCCATCAATTTCATCGCATCCAAGTTCTGGGTCTTCTACGACAATTAAGGCAACCTCATGGCACTCCTTGATCTACCCCTCAAGCGCAAGCTGGCCAAGCAGGAACAGCCCGAAGATGCCCTGACAGGCACGCCGGCTTCCCGCTTTTCGCGGCACCTGATCCTCTGCCTGGTAGGGCTGGTAATGCTCTATCCCTTGCTGTGGCTGATTTCCAGTTCACTGAAGCCCAGCAACGATATTTTCCGGCAGCTGGGACTGTGGCCGGAGAACTGGGATTTCTCCAACTACGCACAAGGTTGGACCGCCCTGGACCAGCCGTTCCATGTGTACCTGATCAACTCGATGGTAATAGTGGTCTTCTCCATCATCGGAAACATCTTCTCCTGCGCGCTGGCAGCGTACGCTTTCGCGCGGATGGAGTTCACGGGCCGGAAGCTGTTCTTTGCCCTCATGCTGGGAACCCTGATGCTGCCGGGCCACGTCCTGTTGGTTCCGCAGTACATCATCTTCTCGCAGTTGGGGTGGCTGGACACTTACCTGCCGCTGATTGTCCCCAACTTCATGGCTACCAACGCCTTCTTCATCTTCCTGATGGTGCAGTTCATGAAGTCGTTGCCCAAGGAACTGGACGACGCCGCCCAGATTGACGGCTGCGGCCCTTTCCGGACGTTCATCCGGGTGATCCTGCCGCTGTGCATCCCGGCAATGGCCACCACGGCGATCTTCACCTTCATTTCCACCTGGAACGAGTTCTTCGGGCCGCTGCTCTACATCCAGAACCAGGACCTGTACACCGCCCCCCTGGCCCTGCGCGCCTTTATGGATTCCGAAGGCCAGAGCATGTGGGGCCCTATGTTCGCGATGTCGGTGGTGTCCATTGCGCCGATCATCGGGTTCTTCATTGCGGGGCAGAAGTACCTGATCAACGGCATTGCCACCACGGGGCTGAAGTAGTCCCTCCATTACAGAGCCACCACCACTCACAAGAGCACTGACAAGACCAACACTGACAAGACAAAGGAGTTTTGCATGCGCCTGCGACGCCTGCTCGGCGCGGTCACCGCCGTCGTCATTCTTGGAAGCCTTACCGCTGCGCCCGCCCGGGCAGAATCCCAACCGGGCACCGCCGACGCCCCGGCCGAATCGGCCGCCCTCTGGAAGCAGCGGCCCGACGGCTTTGCGTCCTTGCCCGGCAACGGCCTGGACGGAACCACCGGCGGCCAGGCCGGGCGGCACGTCAGCGCTTCTTCATTGGAAGAGCTGAAAGCATTCGCCGCTTCGGAGGAGCCCTTGGTGATCTTCCTCAAGGGCAGCATCACCGCACAGGACTACGTCAAGATCCCCGTCGCCTCCAATAAGAGCCTTATTGGCATCGGTGCGGGCGTGGAACTGGTGAACGCCGGCTTCAAACTCATCAACGTCTCCAACGTGATCTTCCGGAACTTCACGGTCCGTGATTCCTACATTCCGGGTGACTGGGACGGTAAGCGCCCGGACAACGACCGCGACGGCATCCAGCTCGATACCTCGCACCACGTTTGGGTGGATCATATGAAGTTCGAGCGCATGGGTGATGGCATGATCGATACCCGCAAGGACTCCGATTACCTCACCTACTCCTGGAACGTGTTCGCGGACAACAACAAGGCGCTCGGTGTGGGCTGGACCAGCAACGCGGTCACTAAAATGACCATCCACCACAACTGGATCCGCAACACGGTCCAACGGAACTTCAGCTTGGACAACACTGCGGCAGCCCACGTTTACAACAACTACCTGCAGGACATCGGGCAGTACGGAATGATGGGCCGCAACGCCGCCAAGGTGGTCTTGGAGGGCAACTACTTCACCGCCGTCGCGGATCCCGTAGTGGCAAAGGACCCCGCCACGGAGATCGTCAACAGGGACAACATTTTTGATGCCACGCGTGGCCGCAAGGACAACGTCGGCACCGCCTTCGACCCCACGCAGTCCTACGCCTATACCAAGGACAGCGCCGCCAACGTTCCGGGAGTGGTCACCTCCAGCGCCGGACCGCGCGAAAACAAGGCACCAGGCACGACGACGGAAGTCACCGTCGCGCTGGATGGCACCGGCGACTTCGCCAGCGTCCAGGCGGCCATCGGCTCAATCCCGGCAGGTAACACCCAGCCCCGGACCATCACCATCAAGCCGGGCTTCTACAGGGAGTCGGTAAACATCTGGGCTGACCGGCCCGACGTGACCCTCCAGGGAGCAACCGGCAACCCGTCCGACGTCGTGATTTCCTACGACACCCCGGCCAACGGCGCCAAGTTCTTCGGCGGCACGTGGGGCGCGGCGGGAAGTGCCACGCTCAACGTCCTGGCGGAAGGCACCACCGTCCGCAACCTCACTGTGGAGAACGCCTATGACGAAGCCGTCAACGGCGGCAGCCAGGCCCTCGCCGTCAGGACCGTGGCCGACCGCGTGGTTTTCGACAACACCAGGTTCCTGGGAAACCAGGACACATACCTTGCCGACACCACCGGCCGTGACGCGACCGCCCGGACGTATCTGAAAAACTGCTACATCGAAGGCGACGTGGACTTCCTCTACGGCCGCGGCACCGCTGTTTTTGACGGTTGCACCATCCATTCCCTGGACCGTGGCAGCGACACCAACAACGGCTACATCGTGGCCCCCAGCACCAAGAATTCCAACCCCTACGGCTTCCTGATCGTCAACAGCACCCTCACCTCCGATGCCGCCCCGGGGACCGTCAGCCTGGGCAGGCCCTGGTTTGCCAGCAGCGATCCCAACGCCCACCCCATGGCCGTCATCCGTGACTCACAGCTGGGCAGCCACATCGCGGTGCAGGGTTGGTCGGACATGAGCGGCCATGCTTGGACGGAAGGTCGCTTCGCCGAGTACAACAACACAGGTCCCGGGGCGTACATCAACGAGTTCCACCCCCAGCTCACCACCCAGGAAGCACTGAAATTCACCAAGGAAACCTTCCTCGGTGACTGGACTCCGGCGGCAGGTGCTTGAGATGGCGTACCCACACAACCCGGCCATCCGGCGTCGGACCCTTCTTTCCGCCGGACTCGCCGCCGGCACCTTGGCCTCCACAGGCCTGTTAGGAGCGGCTACGCGGGCTGCCGCGGCTGAAGATGTTCAGCCGGGCTCGGGCTCCAACGGGTTCAGGGAAGCCGGACTGCCCATCGACCGCGGGCCCATCAACGGCGGGCAAGGCGGCGCGTGGACCGTGACGCCCACCGGGTTCGCCGGCGTCGCATTCCACGGCCGTGCCGGCACCACGGGCGGGGCAGGCGGCAGGTTGGTCCACGCCCACACGCCTGAGCAGCTCCGCGCCTTCGCCAAGAGCACCGAATCGTTGGTGGTGATCCTGCACGGAGAGCTTCTCTTCCCGCAGTACGAAAAACTAACGGTGACGTCCAACAAATCCTTCCTCGGCGCAGGCGAAGGAGCGGCGGTGGTCAATGCCGGGTTCAAGCTGGTGAACGTCGCCAACGTCGTGTTCCGCAACTTCACTGTCCGGGATTCCTACATTCCCGGCGATTTTGTGGGGAAGCGCCCTGACAATGACAGGGACGGGATCCAGATGGACACCAGCACCCACGTTTGGGTGGACCATATGCACTTCACTCGGTTGGGCGACGGCCTGGTGGATATCCGCAAGGACTGCGATAACGTCACGCTGTCCTGGAACGTGTTCTCGGACCACAACAAGGCCCTTGGCGAGGGCTGGACCCAGAACGTGGTCACCCGGCTGACGCTGCATCACAACTGGATCCGGAACACCCACCAGCGCAACGCCAGCCTGGACAACACTGCGGCATCCCACGTCTTCAACAATTACCTGGAGAACATCTCCAGCTATGGGATGTTGGGGCGGAACGCAGCCCTGCTGGTGGTGGAGGGAAATTACTTCCGGGACGTCCGGAATCCCCTGCACCACCAGGGACCCGGCGGCGAACTGGTGGCACGCAACAACGTCTTTGAGGAGTGCACGGGGAACACGGGAGAGGGACGGGGCGAGGCCTTCAAGCCCCCTTATCCCTACGACCTGACGCCTCCGAAGGCTCTCCCCGCGCTGGTGCGTGCTTTCGGCGGGCCGTTGGGCGAGACCACGCCTGCGCTCCGGGAAGTGTTGACCGTGGCGCTGGACGGCACCGGCGATTTTGCCAGCATTCGCGCGGCGATCGGTGCCATTCCTGCGAACAACTCCGGCCCTGTCACTGTGCTCATGCAGCCCGGCATCTATCACGAGCCCTCGTTCATCTGGGGCGATCGACGCAACATCACCCTGGCCGGAGCAACAGGGAATGCCTCGGACGTGATCCTGACCAACAGCGAAGGTGTCACCCTCCAGGTGGCGGCGGCCGGTTCTACGCTGCGGGACTTCACCGTCACTTCCGATACTCCGCAGTCCGGCCCTGTGCTGCTGTCCACCGGAAGGGACGTGACGCGCTCCAACGTAACGGTGCTGAACGGTACGGCAGGGTAAATGTCAAGGGTGGACTTCGTTAATAAGTACCCTTAGTGTTTTTACCGTATATCGACAGGCAGCTGTTGGAGGCGGTAAAAAATGCGAGCAATGGTGTACCGCGGCCCTTATAAAGTTCGGGTCGAAGAGAAAGATATCCCCCGGATTGAGCATCCAAATGACGCCATAGTCCGGGTGACGGGAGCCGCGATCTGCGGCTCGGACCTGCACCTGTATCACGGCATGATGCCCGATACCCGGGTGGGAATGACCTTTGGGCATGAATTCGTGGGAGAGGTCCACGAGGTCGGCTCATCGGTTGAAAACCTGAGCGTCGGGGACCGTGTTATGGTGCCCTTCAATATCTACTGCGGGTCCTGCTACTTCTGCGCCCGCGGACTCTATTCCAACTGCCACAACGTCAACCCGAACGCGACGGCGGTGGGCGGCATTTACGGGTACTCCCACACCACCGGCGGTTACGACGGCGGCCAGGCGGAGTTCGTGCGAGTGCCGTTCGCCGACGTCGGGCCCACCAAAATACCCGAGTGGATGGATCAGGAAGACGCGGTGATGCTCACCGACGCCCTCCCCACCGGCTACTTCGGGGCCCAGTTGGGCGACATCGAACAAGGCGACACTGTGGTGGTTTTTGGAGCAGGGCCCGTGGGGCTCTATGCCGCGAAGTCCTCGTGGCTGATGGGTGCGGGACGGGTGATAGTGATCGACCACCTGGAGTATCGCTTGGAGAAGGCCCGGACGTTCGCCCATGCGGAAACGTACAACTTCAACGAATACGACGACATCGTGGTGGAGATGAAGAAGGCCACGGACCACCTCGGCGCAGACGTGGTGATTGACGCCGTCGGAGCTGAAGCGGACGGCAACCTGACCCAACACATCACGTCGTCCAAACTCAAGCTGCAGGGCGGTTCGCCTGTTGCCTTGAACTGGGCCATCGATTCCGTCCGCAAAGGCGGAACCGTGTCCGTGGTGGGCGCTTACGGCCCGATGTTCAGTGCCGTGAAGTTCGGTGATGCCATGAACAAGGGGCTGACGCTGCGGATGAACCAATGTCCCGTGAAAAGGCAGTGGCCACGGCTGTTCGAGCACATTCAGAATGGCTACCTCAAGCCCAGCGACATCATTACGCATCGCATTCCGCTGGAACACATCGCCGAGGGATACCACATCTTCTCGGCCAAGCTGGATGACTGCATCAAGCCGATCGTGACTACCGTCTAGGCGTTCGGATCAGGCATAGCAAGGAGGAACATCATGCCGTACACAGCAGAAAGGCCGATCCCGCGGCCGACGCCTGAAGAACTGCGGGCCAAAATCCCGGGGTGGGGCGTCGATCTGGACCCCAAGGACCGGCCGTCTTTCCCACGCGAGCAGCGCGGGATTCCCACCGGTGCGCACTGGGACTTCCCGGAGCGCCAAGAAGAAAAGTGGCCCCGGGAACGCTCTGTTGAGCACAAATTCCTGACGCCTGTTTTTGGAACATCCACGCCGCCAAAGGGCGTTTCAGGTGCCATCCGGAAATACGCCTATAAGTACAGCGAGGGGCGGGCCGCGCACTGGCTGCTCCTGATCGCGGGTGACCGGGTTGATGCCTGGGAAAGCCACCTGCGGTCCTTCGGCACGCTGCACCCGGACAACCCGACCACCGAAACCGGCGTGCTGAGCGAGTTCAAGAACCGGGGCATGGCTTCACGGTGGGGAAGGAAGCGGGCGGATACCAAGCACCAGTGGATGGACCCGATCATCGTTGCCGGACCGTGGCTGCTGGTGGGCACCGGTGTGGTCCTGGCCCTCAAGGGCATCACGAAGGCCACCCGTAAGACCCGCCGCTAAGCCCAGCTACGCCGCCCGGAACCCAACTGAGTAACAGCAGATGCCGTTCTGAGCGCTCAAAACGGCACCTGCTGCTACCTACATGGGTTGGCTATGCGTCGACGTCGGTGTTCACGATGTAGACATCGCACGGAGCACCGTGGGCCACGCTGTTGGCGATGCTGCCCAGGACGCGGCCCAAGCCCTTCATGCGCTTGTTACCCACCACGATCAGCGAGGCGTTGTTGGTCTCGGCGTAGTTGATGAGGGCGTTGGCCGGTGTACCGCGGGCCGCGAAGTACTTGATGTTACCGGCGGGAACGTCCAGCTCTTCGGAGACCTTGCGGGCCACGTACTCCGCGGAGTCTGCCGAGGATACGGTGATGCGATCGCTGCCGCTGCCGAATTCTTCGATCCGGTCATCGGAGAAGCCGCTGATCACGTGCAGTTCGGCGCCGAGTGCGGTGGCGAGCTTCGCTGCTGCCACTGCTGCGCGCTTGGCGGTCTCGCTGCTGTCAACGCCGACCACAATAACTTCTGACATGAGTACTCCTGGTTGTGGGGATTCACTGGGTGCTGCTGCAAAGAAATCTACACTCGATCACCTTCCGCCGGGATGACCCTTTTGCGCCGGGAGTGTTTACGGCCGGTGTCACTGGGTAGGGATACAACTATCGGAACGATCACACGACCGAAAGGCACGACAATGAGCGACGCACCTTTTTCCCCGCAGACCGCCATCGTCACGGGATCGGATTCAGGCATCGGAAAGGCCACGGCGGTGGCGTTGGCCAAAGCCGGCATGGATGTTGGCATCACCTGGCACTCGGACCAGCAGGGTGCAGAGGAAACCGCGGAGGAGGTCCGCGGCCTGGGCCGGAAAGCCGTCGTCCACCAACTGGACACCACTGATGTCCAGGGAACGGCCGCGGCCATCGACAAGCTGGCTGAAGAACTTGGCGGAGTGGACGTCTTCGTCAACAATTCCGGCACCGGCGATGGCACCAAATTCCTTGAGCTGGACTACGACACCTGGATGTCCACCCTGGACACCAACCTCAACGGGGCTTTCGTCGCCATGCAAACGGCGGCCAAACGCATGGTGAAAGCCGGCCGGGGCGGCCGCATCATCGCCGTGACCAGCGTCCATGAGTTCCAGCCAAGGGTTGGAGCCTCCGCCTATGACGCTTCCAAGCACGGTTTGGGCGGCCTGATCAAGACCATGGCCCTGGAACTGGCTGAGCACGGCATCACTGCCAACAATGTGGCGCCGGGCGAGATCGCCACTCCCATGACCGGCCAGGAAGACGAGGACCCCAAGGGCAAGGAACGGCCCGGCGTGCCTGTGGGCCGGCCCGGTGATGCCCGGGAAATCGCCGCCGTGATCGCTTTCCTGGCGTCACCGGATTCGAGCTATGTCAATGGCGCCTCATGGCCGGTGGACGGCGGAATGTTGCAGATGGGACCGCAGGCAGGTTCGCACATCACCAGCAATGATTGGCGCGAAAGCTAAGCCACTGCAGGCTCTGGCCGCGCGGTGATCCGTGGGCTAGTCTGCATGGACGGCCTGCCCAGGCGGGCCTGATTTTCCAGAGATTCGTAAGACGTTGATGAGGAGCACCATGGCTGGCCACACATATAGCGTTTCCGAAATTGTAGGAACATCCACCGAAGGCGTTGACGACGCCATTAAGAACGGGATTGCCACCGCATCCGAGACCCTGCGGAACCTGGACTGGTTCGAGGTCAAGGAGATCCGAGGCCACCTCGAGGACGGCGCAGTGGCCGACTGGCAGGTCACCATCAAGCTCGGTTTCCGCCTGGAGCGCTGATCACCCTCCCGCGAGTTGGCAGTTGACGCCCATGTTTTCCACAAACATGGGCGTCAATTGCCGTCTGGGCGGGCGGGTTGGGGTTCTGCTTCGGGAATAGCTGCGGCGGCCGCCTCGCCAAAGTTCAACAACGTCAAAGCGTCCGACGACGGCGAGCCGGCCTTCGCGGAATAGATCCTCAGCATCTGGTCGGGGTCGTCCGGGAGACTGAGCGTTTCAAAGTTCAGTTCAAGGTCTCCCACCACGGGGTGGTGCAGGCGAACGGTTCCTGCGGACCTGGACGTCACCCGGTGCCCGGCCCACCATTGCCGGAAATGCTCGCTGTGCACGGCGAGTTCGCCCACCAGTTGATTGGTTTGCGGATCATTGGGGTGCCTGCCCACGTCCATGCGCAGTGCCCCGACAGCCTCTGCGGCCACGGTCTTCCAATCCCTGAACAGCTGCCCTGCCATGGGATCCAGGATGATCCAGCGGGTCAGGTTCCGCTCCGCAGCAGGCAGGGACGTGAAGTCGGTGAAGAGCAGGTGGGCCATCCGGTTTCCGGCCAGGACGTCCGCCCGCCTGCCCAGCACCATGGCCGGAACATCGCCGACGGCGTCCAGCAACTGCCGTAGGGCGGGCCGGACTTTCTGGACCGGCCCCGGATTGCCTGCCGAACCCGCGCAGTGCTCCAGCAGGTCCATCATGTGCGCCTGTTCCCCTGCATCAAGGCGAAGCGCCCGGGCCACGGACTCGAGGACCGCTTTGGAGGGGTGGATGTTGCGGCCCTGCTCCAGGCGCGTGTAGTAGTCGGTGCTCACGCCGGAGAGCCGGGCAACTTCTTCGCGGCGAAGCCCGGGTACCCTGCGGGCACCGCTGGACTCCTGCGCTCCTGCGTCCTCGGGTGAGAGGCGGGCACGCATGACTTTGAGGAATTTACCGAACTCGGCGCTTTGACCCATCCGTCCATTCTGCCGTTCGGAGCGTGTGAAAGACCACCATTGTGGGTAGGACTATCAGACCTAGGAAAAACAGGATCAGGCTGTGTTGCTGACTCTGCAGGTAAAAGTGAATAGGCTCGGTACAGAGCCTCCGAAAACGCTTTCTGGAGTGTCACCCCATCATCATCCCGTCGAAGGAGACCGTCATGCCAGAGCTGACATTGAACAACGGCGTCACCATCCCCCAGCTCGGATTCGGTGTCTTCCAGGTACCTGCTGAGGAAACGCAGAAGGTAGTGGAAGACGCTTTTGAAGCCGGCTACCGCCACATCGACACCGCTGCCGCTTACCGCAATGAGGCAGGGGTCGGCGCTGCCATCGCAGCCTCGGGCATTCCCCGCGAGGACCTCTTCATCACCACCAAGCTTCGCAATGGCGAGCAGGGCGAGGCCTACGACGCCTTCCAGCGCAGCCGCGATGCCTTGGGCCTGGAAGTCATTGACCTGTACCTGATCCATTGGCCGGTTCCGTCGCAGGGTCTTTACACACAGGCGTGGAAGGAGATGGAGAAGCTCTACCAGGACAAGCAGATCCGGTCGATCGGCGTCTCCAACTTCCTGTCCGACCACTTGGACACGCTTCTCCGTGAGGCCGACGTAGTTCCCGCTGTGAACCAGATCGAAGTCCACCCCACCTACCAGCAGGGCGAGCTGGCCAACAAGTGCCGCGACCTGAGCATCGCCGTGGAGGCGTACAGCCCGCTGGGCCAAGGCAAAGACCTGAATGCCGAGCAAGTGGCCTTGGTAGCTGCCGCGCACGGCACTACTCCTGCACAGGTAATCCTGGCGTGGCACCTGGCCCAAGGCACCATCGTGATCCCCAAGTCCGCGGACTCCAAGAGGATGCGCGAGAACTTCGGAGCAGCCGATCTGACCCTCACCGAATCCGAACTGGCCGCCATCACGGCGCTCGAGGCGGGCGCCCGCATTGGTTCCGATCCCGCCGTCGCAGCTTTCACGCAGCTCTAAAACTAAGGACGAAAATGCAGTACACCCACCTTGGCCGTTCCGGCCTGAAAGTTTCGCGTCTTTGCCTGGGCACCATGAATTTCGGTCCGCAGACGGACGAAGCAACAGCCCACTCGATCATGGATTCCGCGTTGGATTCCGGCATCAACTTCTTTGATACCGCCAACGTGTACGGCGGGGCCGGGCACCGCGGCTGGACCGAGGAGATCATCGGCCGCTGGTTCGCGAAGGGCGGCGAGCGCCGTGAGCGCACCGTCCTTGCCACCAAGTTGTACGGCACCATGACGGACCGCCCCAACGAGTCCAAGTTGTCGGCACTGAATATCCGCCGTGCACTCGATGCGAGCCTGAAGCGGTTGCAGACGGACTACATCGATATTTACCAGTTCCACCACATCGACCGCGAGACGCCGTGGGACGAGATCTGGCAGGCCATCGAAGTGGCCGTCCAGCAGGGAAAGATCCTGTACTCGGGCAGCAGCAACTTTGCCGGTTGGCACATCGCCCAGGCGCAGGAAGCTGCCCGGCGGAGGAACTACACCGGATTGGTGAGCGAGCAGTCCATCTACAATCTGTTCCGCCGTGAACTTGAACTTGAAGTCATTCCGGCGGCGCAGCAGTACGGCTTGGGCTTGATCCCGTGGTCGCCGCTGCAGGGCGGGTTGTTGGGTGGCGTGCTGAAGAAGGAAGAGCAGGGTGTTCGCCGCACTGAAGGCCGCGCACTGGAGACCCTCAAGAAGCATGAGGAGCAGATCCGCCAGTACGAGGATTTCGCGGATGAATTGGGCCACGCACCGGGAGATGTAGCGCTGGCTTGGTTGCTTCACCAGCCTGCGGTGACGGCGCCGATTGTTGGGCCTCGAACCCAGGAACAGCTCGACGCGGCCATCCGCGCCCTGGACGTCACCTTGAACGAGGATGCACTCAAGCGCCTCGATGACATCTTCCCGGGTCACCGGACTGCCCCTGAGGACTACGCCTGGTGAGCAGCCTCTTACCTCAAGCGGACACCGTCTCGCCGCGGAACATCCTGTTCATCGGCGGGACCGGGGTCATCAGTGCGGCGGCGGCTGAACGCGCCGTCGCACTGGGCCACCGGCTGACCATCCTCAACAGGGGAAGGTCAGCCGGCAGGCCGGTTCCGGAGGGCGCGGAAGTCCTCCACGCGGACGTCCGGGATGCAGCCGCCGTGCGCGAGGTACTGCAAGGAAGGGAGTTCGACGCCGTTGCGGACTTCATCTCCTTCACCCCGGATCAAGCGCGGGCCGGCTTGGAATTGTTCCGCGGGCGGACCGGACAGTACGTCTTCATCAGTTCCGCTTCGGCATACCAGAAGCCGCCCACCACGCTGCCCATCCGGGAATCGACGCCGCTGAAGAACCCGTTCTGGCAGTATTCGCGGGACAAGATCGCCTGCGAGGAGTTGCTGTTCGAGGCTTACCGTGAGCAGGACTTTCCGCTGACCGTGGTGCGGCCTTCCCACACTTATGATCGGACCAAGATCGCGA
This sequence comes from Arthrobacter sp. R3-55, assembly GCF_054161505.1. NCBI lineage: Bacteria > Bacillati > Actinomycetota > Actinomycetes > Micrococcales > Micrococcaceae > Arthrobacter > Arthrobacter sp. R3-55. Next base: position 4,523,764 of record NZ_CP096423.1, read on the forward strand.
TGGTGGGCGGGTGGACTGACATTCACCGGATGCGTGCGGGGATGCCCATCCTGGTGCACGGCGATGGGACGTCCCTTTGGACGCTGACCCACAGCAGGGATTTTGCCAAGGCCTTCGTCGGACTGCTGGGCAGGCCCCAGGCCATCGGTGAGAGCTACACGATTACCTCTGATGAGTTCCTGCCCTGGAACCAGGTCTACCGCTTGTTTGGGCGCGCGGCCGGGGTGGAAGAACCGGAACTGTTCCATGTTTCGTCGGAAACCATCGCAGCCCACAGCCCGGAGCTTGGCCCCAACCTGCTGGGCGACCGCTCCCACTCCGTGGTGTTCGACAACGCCAAGATCAAGGCACTGGTTCCCGAGTACACGGCCACGATTCCCTTTGCGGACGGTGCCCGGGAGATCGTGGACTGGTATGACACCCATCCTGAACAACAGGTGGTGAAGGAGGATTTCATGGAGCTCAGCGATCGCCTTTATGACTGGTCGCGGCGGTAGCTGTTGCCAAGCAGCAACCGTCCAGCGTAGAAACAGAGAAACCCGGAGGAGACCAAGCCCATGACACTTGCCCCACTCATTGAACTCAACGACGGCTACAGAATTCCTCAACTGGGATTGGGGACCTGGCCGTTGAATGATGCCGAGGTAGCTGACGCCGTGGTGGAGGCGGTGTCGCACGGATACCGGCACGTGGACACAGCAAAGAAGTACGGCAATGAGAAGGGCGTGGGCGACGGCATCCGTGCTTGCGGAGTGGGCCGTGAAGAACTCTTCATCACCACAAAACTTGACGGGGAGTTCCAAGGTTCCGGGAAGGCTGTTGCTGGGCTGGAGGGGTGTTTGGAACGTTTGGGGTTGGAGTACGTTGACCTCCTCTTGATCCACTGGCCGCTCCCCCGACGCGGCGATTTCGTCTCCACGTGGAAGACTTTCGAGGAACTCCGGGCCTCCGGCAAGGCACGGTCCATTGGCGTTTCAAACTTCAAGCCTGCCCACCTGGACCAATTGTTCCGCGAAACGGACGTGGTACCGGCGGTGAACCAGATCCAGGTGAGTCCCTCCATCCCCCGTCCGGCAGCCCGGGCCTACAACGAGCGGAACGGCATCGTCACGGAGTCCTATAGCCCGTTGGGTGCCAGCAGCGATCTGCTCAACGCACCGGTACTGGCCGGCATTGGTGCGAAGTACGCGAAGACGCCGGGTCAGGTAGTGCTGCGCTGGCATGTCCAGCAGGGCCTGGTTGCCATCCCCAAAACCTCGAATCCGCAACGAATGAAGGAGAACCTGGACATTTTTGACTTCGAACTGGACCACGACGACCTCACTCGACTGCAAACCCTCGACGCCGGTCCGGACGCCGGTGTGGACTCGGACGTACAGGGGCACTGACCATGGCTAACGAAAAGACACTGATCTGGGTTGGTTCCTACACTGCCGACAGGAATGCCAAGGGCGAGGGCATCGCTGCGCTTTTGGCCGAGGACGACGGCCGGCTGACGTCCCTGGGCTTGGCCGTTGCCGCCGATTCACCATCGTTCCTGGCAGTGCATCCAAGGCTTCCGGTGCTGTACGCGGTGGCCGAGGAAGCAAAGACCGTTCGCGCGTATCGCCGGACAGGCGACTCCGGGCTGGAGGAGTTCGGCGAGCCGTGGCCGGCCGGTGAAGCTACCTGCCACGTAGCAGCCGATCCACAAGGGCGCTTTATTGTGGCCACCTGTTGGGGCGACGGCCAGGTCATCCTTTATGAATTGGACGACGACGGCGCCATCACCTCGCGCACCAGCGCGGCAGCCGCCGTCGATCCCCACACCGCTACCTCTCCCGACCAGCAGCGGCCCAGCCGGGGTCACTCCAGCCTCATGCTCCCGGACGGCCGCGTCATGACCACGGACCTGGGGCATGATTTGGTCAGGGTATGGCAGTACTCGCCTGGCGAAGGCCTGCTACTGGACCATCAGGTGGTTTTGCCCAAGGGTTCGGGCCCCCGGCACATGGCCCGGCATCACAGCGGGACTGTCTTTGTGGACACCGAGTACTCTGTGGAGGTCGCAGCGGTCCGGATGGAACCGGATGGCACGTACGAGCTGGCAACCATGGTTCCAGCGAGTGCCTCAGGGGCCAAAGACGGCGACGCCGGCGCGGAGATTGCGTTGTCCCCGGACGGCCGCTTCGCTTATGTCGGCGTGCGGGGATCCAACCGCATCTGTGTGTTGAAGGTTTCCCACGGCGGGGCTGGACTGGAGCCGCTCGCGGAGGTTCCGTGCGGCGGCGAGTGGCCACGCCATCACCTGGTCCGCGAAGGCTGGCTGTACGTCGCCAACGAAGGCTCGGACGACGTCGTGAGCTTCAAACTCGATCCCGGGACCGGCTTGCCGGACGGCCCGGTGAGCCGTGTGGAGACAGGTTCTCCGAGCGTGCTGGTTCCCGCCCGTTAACTGACACCGAGACGGCAGTTAACACCCATGCTCCGCTCGAACATTGGTATCAACTGCCGTCTCGGCGAGTCTTTCTAGACGGTCCAGACCTGGACGTCGTCCGTGCCGCAGATCAGTTTGCGGCCTGTGGGCTCAAGGATGACCCAGAGCAATTCCTGGTGTTTGGAGACATCGTCAACGCGGCCGGTGCCCGCGCCCCAAGCGACGTCGTAAATCCAGACGGGATCGCCGGAATTGAGCTCGGACCATTCTGCCGCCGGTACGTGGCGGTAGTCGGCCGGCCGGTTCAGGATGGTGCTGGTCATGCCGACACTTCAGCAGCCGTACGGCGCCGCCAGAGGGTTGCCACGCCGTTGTGGGCGGGCAGCACGTGTCCCTCGGGGAACGCCTGCACGGCATCCGGCTCGGAGTCCGGGCTCCACAAGCCCGAGGCCGGGCAGTGGGAACCGGTAGGCATAGTGCGGGTGGCTCGTTCGCGCAGGAGGGCGATGCTCTTCATCGTTGAAACTCATCCTTGGGAGTAGATCGGGGGCACTGCGTGGTGTGAAGCAGATCTCTTCAACCCTATGCAAGTCACAAGGGCTTCGTTATAGACAACTGCATAGCGTTTTGGAGGTAGCTCGTGCATGAGGACAGTGCCGCCATGGCACATCTCCCGCTAACGCGCCTGCAAGCGCTTCCAAAATGGGACCCGATGTACAGAACTTCACATCCCGTAACGCTGAGAATCTATGGATTAACGCACAGCAAGCGCTTACAGTTGTGACTTGTCCCACAGCACCGTCGCTTAGCGGAAGGTTCCATCACTTGTTATCTCGCAGCTATAGACCAGCACTCGCCCCACATCGCCGCCTCGGCCGCCTCACCGCAGTCGTCCTGACGACGGCGGCCCTCACCGCCACAGCGGTCCTCCCCGCGGGTGCCGCCCCGGCCTCCAAAGACGCTGATCCCGCAGCCCTGCACTCCATCCGCGGAGGGGTGAGCGATCAAAATTTCTACTTCGTCATGGCCGACCGCTTCAACAACGGCACCACAGCAAACGACGACGGCGGACTGGGCACCGATCCGATGGTGTCCGGTTTCGACCCCACCCGCAAAGGCTTCTTCAACGGCGGAGACCTGAAAGGCCTGCAGGACCAACTGGATTACATCCAAGGCCTGGGCACCAATTCCCTCTGGCTCACACCCAGCTTCAAGAACAAGGCGGTTCAGGGTGACGGCACCCTGGCGAACAGTTCAGCCGGCTACCACGGGTACTGGGTCACGGACTTCACGCAGATCGACCCCCATCTGGGCACTAACGCCGAGCTGAAAACCCTTATTGATACCGCGCACGCCCGTGGCATGAAGGTGTACTTCGACATCATCACCAACCACACCGCGGATGTGATCCAGTACCAGGAGACCGCCTCGGCCACGTACATTTCCAAGGACACCGAGCCGTACCGGACGGCGTCGGGCGAGGTCTTCGATGACCGGGATTACGCCGGGACGCAGGACTTCCCGGCGCTCGATGCCGCAACGTCATTCCCGTACACCCCCGTGGTCCCTGCGGCCGAAAAAGACGTCAAGGTCCCATCCTGGCTGAACGATCCCACGCTCTATCACAACCGAGGCAACACCAACTTTGCCGGCGAGGACTCCCTCTACGGCGATTTCTTTGGACTGGATGACTTGTTCACTGAGAACCCGAAGGTGGTGAACGGGATGATGGACGTCTACAAAACCTGGATCCGCGACTTCGGGATCGACGGCTTCCGCATCGACACCATGAAGCACGTCAACGACGAGTTCTGGCAGAAGTTCGGACCGGAGGTTCTCACCTACGCGAAGGAACAGGGCAAGGACGAGTTCTTCATGTTCGGCGAAGTTTTCGACACCTCCAAGAGCATCACGTCCAAGTTCACCACCAGGAACCAAATGCAGGCCGTCCTGGACTTCGGCTTCCAAGGTGCAGCCCGCAGCTTCGCATCCCAGGGCAGCAAGGCCACGGGTTTGGCGGACTTCTTCAATGGGGATGACTGGTACACCGACGCTGACTCCAACGTCTACCAATTGCCCACCTTCCTGGGCAACCACGACATGGGCCGCATCGGCACCTTCATCGCACAGGACAACGTGGGCGCAAGTGACGCCGAACTGGTGCAACGTGACGAGCTCGCCCACGAGCTGATGTACTTCTCGCGCGGCAACCCGGTGATCTACTACGGGGACGAGCAGGGCTTCACCGGTGCAGGCGGAGACCAGGACTCCCGGCAGACAATGTTCGCCAGCAAAGTCCAGGAATACCTGGATGACGATCTCCTTGGCACCAGCGCCACACACGCCACCGACAACTTCAACACCGAGCATCCGCTGTACAAAAAGATCAGTGAACTCGCCGCCCTCACCGCCGAGCACCCGACACTGCGCAGCGGTGCCCAACAGAACCGCTACGCCGCCGATGGCGCGGGCATCTACGCCTTCTCCCGCATAGACGCCAAGGATCAGCAAGAATACATCGTGGCCGTCAACAACAGCGAGACCGCCCAGACTGCGGCAATCCCCACGTATGAAGCCAAGCAACCGTTCAACCTGGTTTACGGCGACGCCCCGGCAGATGCCAAAACCGATGCACAGGCACTGTTGAGCGTTACCGTCCCACCGCTTTCGGCAGTGGTTTATGAAGCAGCGGGGCGGCTTGCCAAGTCCAAGGAGGCGCCCGGCGTCGTACTGAAGAAGCCGGTCACCGCGGCTGGTGACGCCAGCCGATTGAAGGTGACGGCCGACGTCGACGGTAGCTCGTTCTACGAAGTCACCTTCCAGTCACGTACTGCCGGTGGCGAGTGGACGCCGATCGGCACCGACGACAACGCCCCTTACCAGGTGTTCCACAACGTCTCGGCCCTGGAGCCGGGGGCCTCGGTGGAGTACCGTGCGGTGGTGCTGGACAACCGCGGGCAGACGTCGGCGAGCGAGCCGCGCAGCGGTGTGGTGGGTGAACCCACCCAGCCGGAAACCGTCACCGTGGCCGGCAGCCTCAACACCGAGCTGGGCTGCGCCGAGGACTGGCAGCCGTCCTGCGAACAGGCGTTGATGACGTATGAGCCGACGCATCGGCTGTGGCAGCTGAACATCCCCAACCTGCCCGCCGGTACCTATGAGTTCAAGGCCGCGCTCAACGGCACTTGGGACGAAAACTACGGTGCAGGCGGCGAGCTGGACGGCCCCAACGTTGTGTTCACGCACTCCGGCGGCGCCGTCACGTTCCTGTACGACCACGCCACCAATGTGATCAGCGCAGCTGTCCCGGGTCAGCAACCGGCCGCCGTCTCGGTGCCGGGAAGCCTGAATTCCGAGCTCGGCTGCGCGGGTGACTGGATGCCGGATTGTGCCCAAGCCCAGCTGTCCTTGGACCCGGCGGACGGCACTTGGAAGCTCCCGGTCCCTGACCTTGCTGCGGGCAGCTACGAGTTCAAGGCCGCGATCAACGGTTCCTGGGCCGAGAACTACGGCTTGGCCGGCGCCCCGAACGGCAGCAACATCGCGTTGAAGCACGACGGCGGCCCGGTCACCTTCCGGTACGACCCCGCCAGCCATCTGCTCACGGTCCGCTGACCGACCCGTCCGCTAACCACCCCGTCTGCTAACCACCCCGTCCGCTAACCCAAGTAAGTAACAGCAAACGTCGCACTGGAGTGTCAGTGCGACGTTTGCTGTTACACAGATGGGGCTATTTGTAGCTCAGGCTCAGGAACATCGCCTTCAGCTGGGCGTACTGCGTAGTATTCATCCAGGCCTTGGCCGCTTCCGGGGTGGCGAAGGCGGGCTGCTTGGCGGGATCGAAAATCGCGTAAGCACTCATAATGCCATTAGGTACGCGGATCTGATTGATGCCTGAACCTGTCTCACCGGCTTGCATCTCCGAGGCCAGGCGAACGTCCATGATGTACGTGGGAGTCTCGTCCAGCGGCGTGGCCGGAGCTTCCTCTCCCGGGTGCGTCATGAGGGCCGACTGGTGGGCAAAGAACCCGAACTGCACCGGGTCGTTGGGCGACGTCGAGGACACAACACCAGGTACTACGGCTCGGTCATAGACGGTTCTCTTCACCCAGCCGCCCGTACCATCGGCGTAGTTGCCATTGAACACGCGGGCTACCTCTGCCCCAGCGGCATCGAAGACAGTCACAATGCGCGAGGCTTCCGCAGTCCCGGGAGGATCGAATGGTCCTTGTTCCACCCGGATACTCCAGCCCACCGGATAGGTGAAGGACAAATGCCCGTCCGGGAAAGTGTAGGTCTGGCTGGTCGGCGCCTGCACGGGTGGCACCACTGGCGCCGAGGCGGCAACCGGAGGTGTCGTGGGTGTGGGCGATTGGGTGGGCGTCGGGGTAGCTGTGGCGGTGGGTGTTGCCGACGAGGTCACTGTGGGTGTGGGCGTGACCGAAACGCTGGGAGTGGGTGTCGCTTCAGCGGAAGTGACAGTGACCGCAGGTGCCGGCGCGGTGTTCACCGAACCGAAGTTGGCAGCCACCAGAACTCCGGCCGTAACGGCCGCCGCGGCAAGCAGCAAACCACCCGCGATCCGGGCCTTCCGGCGCCGGCGATCCCCCAGGGAGGTCACTACCGGCGTTGAACGGGTATCGCTGAAAACCGTGGAGCCGGAGAGGATCCTGTGCAGCGCTTCTTCCCCATTGGGCTCGGGAATTGGATCGACAGTGAGCGGGTCAATCGCTGAAATCTGGTTCTTGATCGGATCCATTGTCTTCAGACCCCCATCTTGTGTGTGGTGGTTTCGGCCCCTGCAGGCATCTGTTTCCGGAACGCCGTTCGGGCCCGGTGGAGGCGGACCTTGGCCGCCGATTCGCTGCACTGCAGCACACCCGCAATTTCCGCGGAGTTCAGGCCGTCCCAATAAGCCAACTGCAGGATGTCGCGGTCCTGGTCCCGCAACCGCATCATGGCGTCCTGGACCACGACGTTCTCGGACTCATCGCCAAACCGCTCCACCGCCGTCGACCGCAGCTTTTCCTGGAGTGCCTGCCGCCGATCGCGGCTCCTGTAAGCGTTCCCCACCAGGTTCCGGGCCACCGTCAATAGATACGGGAGTTCCGGGCGTGAGTCGTCGGCCCATTTTTGCCAGACAATGCGGAACACGTCGGCTGCGATCTCCTCCGCTACCTCCGCAGATTCGACGCGCCGGCAGACGAACTTGAAGACGGATGGGTAGCTGTCTTTGTGAATGGCGATGAACGCCAATTCGCGCTCTGAAAGCACGATTTTTCCCCCTGATATAGAGCCCTGAACTGCAGGATACTTGTATAGTTTCCGGCCGGGCGGCAACGGTTACAGGCGCTGGCAAGTTTCTTTGGGCAGCCGCGGTAGATTCGAGTCACAGACCCCCAAAGAGAGCGTGGAACAACCATGGTGGAAACAGGACCGTCCGCAGACTGGGCCCGCAAACAGGTAGACCTCGGGCGCGTGCCGGTTGCGGTGCTGGGAATCGCGTCCAGCCAGGGCATCGAGGATGTGGTGGCTTTCGGGACCGACGACGGCAGGCCGGCAACGGCCGAGGACCACTTTGCGCTCTTCTCCGTTTCCAAACCCATCAGCGCTTTGACCGTCATGCGGCAAGTGGAGCAGGGGAAGCTGTCCTTGGGGGCACCTCTTAGCACCGCCGTCCCAGGCTTCGGCACCGGCCGCACGGATACCGTGACGTTGGAACAGCTGCTCAGCCACCGTTCCGGTATTGCGGATCCAGCGCTCGACGCCGGCACTCCACTCCGCGAGGCCCTCACCGCAGCGGACCAAGCGTTCTATGCGGGAAGCCTGGTCCAGTACTGCAACATCGCCTTTGAAGGGGCCGCGGCGATGGCCGAGTGGGCCGATGGGCGCCCGTTCGAGGAGCAGTTGCTTTCCCTGGCCCATGACACCGGCGCGGCATCGCTTACCTTTAGCTCGGACTGCAACCCGCACACGGTCCATGGCACCGAGGCCGCGGGTTTGAACGTGCAGGCCATGTACAAACACCGCCATCCCGGAGCGGGCCTGTTCGGCACGGCCGCGGACCTGCTGCACTTGGGGTCGGAGCTTTTGCGGGATTCGGGGAAGGCCGTCAAGCCCGCAACCCTGGCTGCCATGCGCCGCCCGCGCACTACGGAGGTTTCCCACATCACCACCCGGCCCACACCCCTGCGGCACACGGGTCTGGGCTTCCAACTGCCCGCCAACGAGTCCGAGCTCCTCGCGAAGGGGATCTACGGCCACCCTGGTTGGTCCGGGACAGAATGGTGGATGTTCCCGGAGCAGGACCGGTGCGTCGTGTTCCTGACCAACGTGCTGGACGCGCCGGACACGGGTGTGGACACGAACGAGCTCTTCAACGCGGTGGCGGCCTCCTAGACGCTGGTCTTTCTGCTGCGCACCACTGATACGGCCCACGCCACCACAAACAAGCCCACCAGGATCAAGCCGGCGTCGCCGAGGTCAATGCTTCCGAGCCACGTGGTCAGGGGTTCCTCGAGTTCGAGCGCGGAGTTGGCGAATCCGCCAAGAGTGATCACGGCAATGAACAACGCCGAAACCGCGGAAATCCCGGTAATCACGGCGTTGAAGCCAAGTTTCCGCCGGGGATTATGGATGGCTGCTGTGTACATCTTCATCATGGCCACACCGTTGACGGAGTCGCACAGGGTCATGGCAGCGGTGAACGCGAGCGGGAGGGCCATCAAGGCGAGCGGCGAGACTCCGGCCAGTGACGCCGTCGTGGTGATGACCAGTAGCCCGATGGTGGTGGCGGTGTCGAAGCCGAGCCCAAAAAGGAAACCAATCACGTAAATGTTTCGTGGCCGCTGCACTTTGGACAGCGGTTTGGCGAGCAGGCGGGCCACGAACCCTTTCGCCTCGAGGTCCTCCGGACGCACCTCGCCGCCGCGCTGCACCTGACGGTATACGCTCGTGGCACGAACGAACGCCGAGCCGTTGAACAGGCCCATCGCCAGCAGGAACAGCCCGGAAACACCGCTGCCGATCAAGCCCAGCACCTTGTTGCCGGTAGTCCCGTCCTCCATGAACTGCCCGATCAAGCTGGCACCTGCCACCACCAGCAGACCGGCCAGGATCACCACGGAGCTGTGGCCAAGGCTGAAGGCAAAGCCGACGCTCACGGGGTCCTTGCGTTGCGCTACGAATTTGCGGGTGGAGTTATCAATCGCGGCAATATGGTCCCAGTCGTAGCTGTGCTTGATGCCGGCCACGTAAGCGGTGATCACCAACCCCAGCGCCAGCGGTTGCGCGCCACCGGTGGCGCCTGCAAGCAACAGCACGACGGCGGCAGCGTGCAAAGCGGCCACGGCACCGAACGTAAACAGCAGGCGGGTACGTAAGGACAGCGTCTCCCGCTCCCGGTACATGGCGGCGAGCCCGGTCAGCGCAGTCATTAGTACTTCCTCAGGTTCAAGGGTTCCTGCCCATGCCAACGCTCCCGCAGGAGGCCGGTGCAAGCGCCCAGCAAAATGTTGAGTACCTCAGTGCTGTTGGACAACGATCGCAGCACAAGCCCAGTAGTCCCGGCAATAGTCGCCGTCAAGGAAACTCCGGTATGCGCATCAAAGTCACGGGAAATGCGATCCAGGTCATCAGCAAGCCCCTGATCAACCCTAGGATCCACCACCACCAACGACCCCAGATGGCTGAAGCCCTCCATGAACCCCATCCCGGTCACGTCATTGAGCGGTGGCCGGATCAGGAGGTTATCGAGCGCCAACAGTTGTTCTCCGTTTTTGCCCTGAATCCAGATCTCGTTCCGCAGCCGGACCTCTTCATACTTAAACGATGCGCCGTCCGGGGACCATCCGGGCGTCACCACCTCAGCCATGACAAGGCTCGACGTCGGGTGGAGACTGAGGTGCGAATTCTGCCGATAGCTCGCCTCTCGGTAAGCAATCAACTGATCGGGCATCACCTCCAACCGCGAGCCCTCCCCCAGCCGGACACTCATCCGCTGCTCAGCAAACGACCCCGGTGTCCGATAAATCTTCGTGGCAGACTGCGTGGTCAACAACAGCTCAGCCCCAGCCCCAACCTCCACGTCAATAACAAACAGATCGGCCCCCAGATACGCTCCACCCGGATTGACCATGACATAACAAACCTGCCCGGACCCATCCAGATAATGCGGCCTAAGCACCCGCAAAGCGCCCTCATGAAACTGCCGCAAAGCAACAGACCGCCCCCCGCGCACCCCAACCCCCAACTCCAACCGCCCCCGCACCCCCCGCTCCCCCAAGGCCAACCCAGCGCCCGGCTCCACGATCCCCCAAGGACCAGCATCGACGCCCGAGCCCACTACGCGCGCAGTCATCGGCTATCCCCGAAGGACGCCCCGAACGTCGCGACGTTGCAGCCTGGGCCGGCCGTGAACGCCAGCCGAATGGCCGGGGACCAAACCGCGGAGGCGGCGTAGCCGGGGATAAGGGGCCGCGGCGTGGCGGCGGCAGCTGGGGCGGGGCGATCCGCGGAGCCGGGTGATAGGGGCCGCGGCCTGGTGGGCCACGTGGGGGGCCCACTGCCGCGAGGGCCCCGGCTCGAGCTTGCGAGAGTTGGGAGCGGCTGGGGACGGGCACGGCCCCCTTCATCCGCGGGCGCCGCCCCCGGTGACTTAACTGCGAACCCTGGCCGGGTCATTGCGCCAAGTCGAGCATCAGGACGTCGCGCCGGATCCAGTTGAGGACAGCGTCCAACCCTTCGTCCGTCTTGAGGTTCGTGAAGCAGAACGGCTTACTACCGCGGAACTCCTTGGAATCCCTCTCCATGACGGCCAGGTCCGCCCCAACATGTGGCGCCAGGTCCGTCTTGTTGATGATGAACAGATCGGATTTGATCATTCCTTGGCCGGCTTTGCGGGGGATTTTTTCGCCTTGGGCTACGTCGATGATGTAGATGGAGAAGTCGACGAGTTCGGGGCTGAAGGTGGCGGAGAGGTTGTCGCCGCCTGATTCGACGAAGATGACCTGCAGGTCGGGGTGCCTGGCTTTGAGTTCTTCGATTGCGGCGGTGTTCATGGAGGTGTCTTCGCGGATGGCAGTGTGCGGGCAGCCGCCGGTTTCGACGCCGATGATGCGGTCTTCGGGGAGGATGCCGTTGGCTGCGAGGATTTTGGCGTCTTCAATCGTGTAGATGTCGTTGGTGATGGCGGCCATGGAGATTTCCCTGCTCATGTGCCGGGTGATGCGTTCCACGAGCTGGGTTTTGCCTGCTCCGACGGGTCCGCCGACGCCGATTTTGATGGGTTCAGTCATGTTTTCTGTCCTTTGCTCCAACTAGCTCATGAACATGCGGGCGCGTTGCCGTTCGTGCCGCATTTGTGAAATTTCAAGTCCGGGGCTGACGGCCCCGAAGTCGTCCCAGCACAGCTGTGCTACATCCTCGACGGCGGCAGCTACGGCGTCGTGCGCTTGGCGAAGTACCCGTTGTCCGGCGTTCTGACCGAGCGGAATGGCCCGCACGGCGTTCTGGGTCAGGGAAGTCACCGCGGCAAACAGATACGCAGAGAGCGCCGCCTCAAACGGAACGCCCAGTGACCGCGCAATCACCCCGAAGGCCAAGGGCTGATGCCCCCCGGCCCTCCCCTCACGTACCAACTCCCGATACGCCTCCAACTCCCCCGAAGGAAACACCTCCCCACCAATTTCCAACAACCGCCCACCCATCTTCAAAGAAGCCTCCCGCACCTCCCGAGCCAACAACTGCGCAGAAAGAACAGAATCCAACAAACAAACATCCACACCCTCATACAAGAACCGCAAAGCCAACCCCTCCGAATAGGTCAACTGCTGCCCCACAAAAGCCCCCAACCACCCCCCAAAAGACCCCTCATCCCAAACCAACCCACGATGCACATAGCTCTCAAACCCCAAAGAATGAGCAAAAGCCCCCGTAGGCAACGCAGAGTCAGTCAACTGTTGAAGAGCCAGCTGATATGTCGCACTCAAAGCGCACCGCCGGAGGTGATGTCTGCGCGCTGGAGCGGAGCTGGGAAGGGGGCCGCGGCGTGGTGGGCACCGCGAAGCGGGCACGGCCCCCTTCCCAGCGGAGCGCAAGCGTGCGCGCCCAACTGGCCGCGGCGCACAGCGTTAGTGCGAATGCTCAGCATGGCGGAAGGGCACCGGCATGACCCGCTCTTGCCTGTCGTAGGGGACGCCAACGCTCTTCAGATAGTCTTCGACCGTGTGGTCATACTGACAAACCATGACTTCGGCCCCGTACTCGGAGGAGGCGTCGAAGAATTGTGCCTGCAGGTGCCGGTTGCCGAGCGAATGTGCCACGACCCCCATTTCGTGGATTGTCCGCGCCCCTATCACCAGGACGTCGGTGGGCAACACGGAGATGACGATGACGTTGTGGTCATCTGCGGCGAGGATGTCGCCGTCGCGGAGGTCGCCGGTGCCGGTGGGGAGGCGGATGCCGAGTTCTTTGCCGTGGTCGGTGGTGACGCGTTGGATGCGTTTGACCAGCAGGGCGCTGGACAGGACCACTTTTTCTTTGTGCCGGCCCGCATAGTCGTGGGGTTGTTCGTGGAGGTTTCCCAGGATTTTTTCGATGATCATGTGATTCCTAAACGGCTTAGAAGAGGAAGTAGCGCTGCGCCATGGGCAGCACGTCGGAGGGCTGGGAGGTGACTTCGACGCCGTCGACGCTCACTTTGTAGGTTTCGGGGTCGACGGCGATGTCGGGCGTTTCGCCGTTGTATTTGAGGTCCGCTTTGGTGAGGTTGCGGATGCCGGTGACGGGTTTGATGATGCGTTCGAGGCCCAGCTCGGCCGGCACTCCGGCGTCGATGGCGGCCTTGGACAGGAAGGTGATGGACGTTTGCTGCAGTGCCTTCCCGTAGCTGGCGAACATGGGGCGCATGGTGCGGGGTTGTGGGGTGGGGATGGAGGCGTTGGAGTCCCCCATGAGTGCGTAGGCGATCTGCCCGCCTTTGATGACGAGTTCGGGTTTCACGCCGAAGAAGGCGGGGTCCCAGAGGACGAGGTCGGCAAATTTGCCTTCTTCCACGGAGCCGATGACGTCTGCCATGCCTTGGGCGATGGCGGCGTTGATGGTGTATTTGGCCACGTAGCGTTTGAGCCGGAAGTTGTCGGATTCGGTGGAGCCGTGGGTGGTGCCGGAGGGATCCTTCAACACGCCTCGTTGCCGTTTCATGGCGTCCGCTACCTGCCAGGTGCGGGTGACCACTTCGCCTACGCGGCCCATGGCTTGCGAGTCGGAGGAGGTGATGGCGAAGATGCCGAGATCGTGCAGGACGTCTTCGGCGGCGATGGTTTCGGCCCGGATACGGGAGTCTGCGAAAGCCACGTCTTCCGGGATGTCCGGGTTGAGATGGTGGCAGACCATGAGCATGTCCAGGTGTTCTTCGATGGTGTTGCGGGTGTACGGCAGCGTGGGGTTGGTGGAGGCCGGGAGCACGTTGGGCAGTCCGGCGATCTTGATGATGTCCGGGGCGTGCCCACCGCCGGCGCCTTCGGTATGGAAGGTGTGGATGACGCGGCCGTCGATGGCCCTGATGGTGTCTTCCACGAAGCCGCACTCGTTGAGGGTGTCGGTGTGGATGGCAACCTGGACGTCGTATTCGTCGGCAACGCGCAGGGACATGTCGATGGACGAGGTGGTGGAGCCCCAGTCTTCATGTACTTTGAGGCCCACGGCACCTGCGCGGATCTGCTCTGCGAGGGGCTCGACGGCGGATGCGTGGCCCTTCCCGAACAGGCCGATGTTGACGGGGAGTCCCTCGGCGGCCTGCAGCATTCGCGAGATGTGCCAGGCGCCGGGCGTGACGGTGGTGGCTTTCGTTCCTTCGGCGGGGCCCGTGCCTCCGCCCACCATGGTGGTGATGCCGTTGCACAGGGCGGCCGGGACCTGTTCCGGGGAAATGAAGTGGATGTGGGTGTCGATGCCGCCGGCTGTGAGGATCTTCCGTTCACCGGCGATGATCTCCGTGCCGGCGCCAATCACGATGTCCACACCGTCAGTAATCTGCGGGTTGCCTGCCTTGCCGATCTTGAAGATGTACCCGTCCCTCAGGGCAACATCCGCCTTGTAAATGCCGGTGTAGTCCAGGACGATCACGTTGGTGATCACCGTGTCCGGGATGTCGTCCGAGCGGATCAGTTGTCCGTTCTGGCCCATGCCGTCGCGGATGACTTTGCCACCGCCGAACACCACTTCCTCGCCGTAAACCGTGTAGTCTTTCTCGATTTCGAGGAACAGTTCGGTGTCCGCCAGACGGATGGCGTCACCGGTGGTTGGTCCGTACAGCTCGGCGTACTGCTTGCGGGGTATCTCGAAGCTCATTTGGTGTCTCCTTCCGAAGCAGAACCGCCCAGGCGGGTGCCGCCGTCGAGCCTTCCGTTGACGGCGTTACTGAGCCCGAAGACCTCACGCACCCCGGCAATTTCGATCAACTGGACGGTCTTCCGGTCGCCTGGCTCGAAACGTGCGGCTGTGCCGGCAGGGATGTCCAGGCGGCGGCCGTAGGCGGCATCGCGGTCGAACTCGAGGGCGCTGTTCGCCTCGGCAAAGTGATAATGGGAGCCCACCTGGACGGGACGGTCGCCGCGGTTCACCACCTCGACGGCGATTGCCTCACGGCCGCTGTTGCAAGCGATGGAACCGGGCAGGAGCCTGTATTCACCGGGGATCATGGAGGCTCCTAGCGGATGGGGTGATGGACGGTGACGAGCTTGGTGCCGTCAGGGAACGTGGCTTCAATCTGGACGTCGTGGATCATCTCCGGGACGCCTTCCATCACGTCTTCGCGGCGGAGGATGGTGGTTCCGTAGCTCATGAGCTCGGCCACTGTCCTACCGTCCCGGGCACCTTCGATGAGTTCGAAGCTGATGATTGCCACGGACTCGGGATAGTTCAGTTTCAGCCCCCGCGCCTGGCGGCGGCGCGCCAGATCGGCAGCCACCACAATCATGAGTTTCTCCTGCTCACGGGGCAAAAGATGCATGGTTACTCCTTGGACGCCGGGCACTTGGACAGATTGTGTTCAGCGTAAGGAGCGGAAGTTTCGGCGACGTTTCCAATTCGTCTCAGTCGGGGGTCGGATTCAGCCGAATTGACCTCAAGTTAAGTTGAGGTCCTAGCATCAGTGAGATGTGCGTCCATCAAGGCCGCCAGCCCTGGCCAGTCCCATGAAAGTGCGTTAATGACCTACCCCCAGCCCTTGCAGTCCGAACCAGTCGGCGATCTTTTCAGGGCCGCATTCCGCTCCCATCCGGCGGGAGTCGCCATTATTACCGCTTCGGGGCCGGATGGTGCCGTAGGTCTCACGGCGTCCTCGGTAGCATCGGTTGCCGTGGATCCGCCCACCCTGGCCTTCTCCGTAACCAGTGGCCGTTCGGCCTCGCACATCGCCGCAGCGGAGAGAATCGTGGTGCACCTCATCGGCGCCGATCAGCTGGAGCTGGCACGCGCGTTCGCCGATCCCGCTGCCCCGCGGTTCACCCAGGACATGAACTGGGAATTGCTTCCCACGGGCGAGCCGTTGCTCAGGGAGGCTCAGTGGGCGTTGCGCTGCGAAATTGTCCACCGGGCACCACTGGGTGGTTCAGTCCTGCTGGCCGCCACAGTCCTCGACATCCGGTCCAACCTTGCCGGTTCGGGCCCGCTGGTTTATCACGATCGGGAGTTCCACACCCTGTTCCGCAGCGTGCAGGCGGTTGGCTGACCGCGCCGCGCCCCCAGGTACGCTGTCACGCATCCTCAAGGCGCGTCAGCAGCTCAGCATCGTGACTCATCACGAAATCCAACCCCTCACTGATTTCACGTCGCCGCGCACGGCGCTGCAGAACCAACTCTGCTTTCCCCAGCCGACGATCAAGGTCTTCAGGAACGCGCCGATTCTTTGCCAGGCAGCGACGGTACCAAAACGGTACCTAGTTGTTCCTCCCCCGCGCCGCCACGGCCCACTGCTCCACCACAGTCCCACCGCGCACCACAGTCACCTGGTCCACCAGGTTCATGGTCAAGCACACGTGGTTGGGGATCACGTGCAGCCTGGTACCCAGTGGTGGCAACTCCGAGGAGTCCGGCCAAACAACAGTGGCATGGTGCTCTGACAAAGCGGTGACCTTGGCTTCGGGGTATTCAGGCAGCCGCGCAAACCCTGTGGCCCAATCCGGGCGGTCGCTGCCCAGGATTTTGCTGCCGGAGTCCAGGACAACCCGGCGGACGTTCCCGCCTGCAGCTTCGTGCCTGCTAACCACGGTGGCCGCAACTGTCAGCGCGATCTCGTCCCACGAGCACCGTTCGAGTTCCAGCTGCTGGGCATCGCCAAACACGTAGACGCCCGGGCGTAGTTCGGTTGCTGCCGACTCCCCGGAGATCAGTGCCGTCGGCGTGGAGCCCCCGCTGATGGTGGTGACCACGAAACCGGCCTCGGTCAACGCCGTCGCAGCCAGCCCCAGGGCATCGTTCTCGTTGCCGGCCGCGCCGGTGGGCATACCTGGCCTGTAGCTGTGGCCGGGGAAGGTGAATACCCCGGATACCATCAGCCCGGCGCCGGCCGCCGCCTTGGCCACCTCCACCACCTCGAACGGCAGAACGCCGCTGCGGTGATGACCGCTGTCCACTTCGATCAGCACCTCGATGCTGCCGGCATCCGCCCCGAGTTGGCGGCCCATCGCCGTCGCACTTTCAGCGGAATCCACGCCCACTGCGAGGCGGCAATGTGCTGCCAAGGCGCGGAGCCGGTCAGCGTGTGGGGCTTCCACCCACAGCGGGTAGGCGATAAAGATGTCCCTGACGCCGTCCGCGGCGAAGACCTCGGCCTCGCCGATCGTGGCAACGGTGATCCCCACGGCCCCTGCTGCCAACTGTTTCCGGGCGATCTCCAAGGTCTTGTGCGTCTTCACGTGCGGGCGGAGCTTGAGACCCCTACCTACCATGCTGGCCGCCATGCGATCGATGTTCCGGTCCAGGACATCGACGTCGATCAGCACGGCAGGGGTGAGGACTTCAGCGGGGATCACGTTCATTCCTCAAACACTAACGGCCCCGGGCACCCGCAGCGGAGGTCAGGGCGCCGACTGCCTGATCAGCAGCTCGAAGGCCGCCTCCGGCTGCTGCACGTCAAGCGCGGCGTCCTTGTTCTCGATCCGATTGATGAGGAGTTCGACGGCGCGCTCCGCAATTTCCGTACGCCCCGGCGCCACCGTGGTCAGTGACGGCGAGGCGAACTTCGCCTCATCAATGTCATCAAAACCGGCAACGGCGATCTCCTCCGGGACTTTCCTGCCACGGACCAGGAGCTCGTGAAGCGCCCCCAGGGCGAGGGCGTCGTTGAGCCCGAATATGGCATCGAAATCCACGCCGCTGTCCAGCAACCTCGCGGTCGCTTCAGCACCGCCGTCGCGACGCCAGTCGCAATCAGTCACCAAGGCGGGATCGTAAGCCACTCCGGCGTCAGCGAGCGCAGCCTTGTATCCCTCAAGGCGCAGGCCGTTGCTGCCGGTAGTGTCGCCGTCGTGCGCGCCCACAACGGCTATACGACGGCGGCCGCCCGCCAGCAGGTGCGCGGTGACCGCTGCGGCTGCTTGGTGGTTTTGGATGAGGACCATGTCCAGCCGCGGATCCTGCACGTATTCACCGAGCAGGACCAGCGGCTTTTTTCCGGCCGCGTGAATGATCTGCTCAGCGTCCAACGCGAGGGGGATGAAAAGGAGGCCATCGGTCAGGGTTCGGAACTGCCCTTGGAGCGCCGCTTTTTCGTGCTCCGGCTCATTACCTGACTGCTCCACCAGCACTCGGTAGCCTCGGGCCCATGCCGCTTTCATGATGTCCGACGCCAGCTCCGCATAGTACGGAATGGAGAGGTCGGCCAGGACCAACCCGATCATGCTGGTCTTGCCGGAGCGGAGGCTGCGGGCTGTCAGGTTGGCCTCGTAGCCCAGCTCGTCAATGGCATCCAGGACGCGCTGTTTGGTGGCGGGCCGGATGAACTCGTAGTTGTTGATCACGTTGGAGACCGTCTTCAACGAGACTCCGGCAACGCGCGCGACGTCGTTCATGGTGACGGCCATCAAGGTGCTCCTTTTGTCCTGTTGGCTTACATCGTTGCAGACCAGGGCGTTGCGGTCTTAGTCCATGACAGCGGCGACTGCTTCGATCTCAACCAGCTGATGGTCGTAGCCAAGGACAGTGACGCCCATCAGCGTGCTCGGGACGTCATGCTCACCGAACGCCTCGCGCACCACCTCCCATGCCGCCACCAGATCGGACTGCTCGGAAGAGGCGACGAGAACGCGAGTGGAGATGACGTCCCCGATTCCTGCCCCTGCGGCTTCCAAAGCCAGGCACATGTTCTCCACCGCCTTCCTGGCTTGGGCTTGATAGTCGCCAATACCTGCAGTGGTCCCATCCTCATTAAGCGGGCAGGACCCCGCCAGGAAGATCAGCCTGGCACCTGCGGGGGCCGTCGCTGCATAGGCATACTCTGCAGCAGAGCTGAGCAGGTTGGAACGAATGAGGGTCACTGCACTGGGCATCGGCGTCCTTTGTTTGTAGCGTCAGTACATCCCATCACGGGGCCTCGCCCTGTCATGTTTCAGGGCAACGGCGTAGTGTCGGTAGTAGGAGATTTCGGGTGAAGCACAAGGCCCGGAGTTGAATATCCGGGCCGTGCGCGAACACGAGCGCACTGCCGCCAGCCGGACTCACACGCCCGGCGTACCCGGGAATGAGGCCTTAATGGCCCTGAACGATGCAGTACCAACAGCTGAGCAGCTGCAGGACCTGCTGTTGGAGAGCCCCGGCTTCACTGAATTCCTCCTCGGCCTCACCACGATTTCGGCGTCGCTGTTGGGCGGAGAAGCGCCGATGCTCTGCGCCATCACGGTGGAGCGCGACGGCGGCCCCTCCACAGTGGCCAGCAGCAGTGACGCTGCCCGGCGCCTCGATGAAAAGCAATACGAGTTCGACGACGGCCCTTGCCTCACGGCGCTCCGGCAGCGACGCACAGTCCTCATCTCTGACCTTCAGACCGATCACCAGTGGCAGCACTACGCCGCCGCTATCGCCGACGAGGGCATCCGGAGCGTGCTGGCCGTCCCCATCGCCACTGACAACGGCTCAAGGGCTGCCCTGAACTGCTATTCCACGGAACTGGGGACGTTCACCCCGGACACTGTGGAGTCGGTGGAGCGGCACGCGGACTCCCTTTCGCGGATTCTGCGGCTGGCACTGCGGCTGCACGCGGAGGAACCGTACCCCGAGCATTTGCGTTCAGCCTTGAAGTCACGGGCGATTGTGGACGCCGCTATTTCGCTGATCATGGTGCAAAACCATTGCAACCGCGAATCGGCGCTGCGACTCATCCAGTTGGCATCGCGCAACAGCAATAAACGGCTGCATGAAATAGCCGGCGACATCCTGGATCGGGCCGGACACGGAGATCAGGGGGGCAGGTAGAGTCGATGAATGCCCAGCCTGCTTGGATGTCGGAATTTGATCAACGACTGCGGGCCTCCTGCAGATTCCGCGTCGGAGATGTCAGCCTCAACACATTGTGGATCTACTATTTCGGGATTGGAGGAAATGCCGACGAATTGGTTTTAGATGCATACCTTAACGAACTTCTGGCTTTACCCCCGGGCCAGATGCAGCTCGTAGACACTGCCATGAGAGAGCTCAGCTTAAACGGCTGGACGGACCCAGCCGGGCAGTAGTAAGGAACCAATCATGACTGAAACCCAGCCATCGGAGCAGATCCCCACCGCTGGTCCTTTAGAGGACCACGTCGATCTGACGGACTTCCTGGTGCATTTGCAGGACCTCCTTGTGCAGAACGCAGACGTCCGGGAATTTCTTCAGGATTTTGCCGAGTTGACTGCCCGCGAACTGACTAAACCCGGGAACACAATTGCTTGCGGGGTGACAGTCATCCGGCAAAAGAAACCTGTTGCCGTGGCGGACAGTGATCCCATGGCCCGCAAACTGGACGATATCCAGAACAGCTTCGGGGACGGGCCTTGCCTTACGGCGCTTCGGACGCGAACCATCACCCATGTCCCCGATGTCCGGCACGAGGACAGATGGCGGGACTATATGGAAGCCGCTGCCTGCACCGATGTGGGCTCCATTCTGGCTTTGCCCATGGAGTTGAACAGCACCGCAGAGGCTGTGGTCAACCTCTACTCGACCCGCAGCCATGGCTTCTCCCATGACGACATGGTTGCGGCTGAGCGGGTGACAGCCACCGGGGCGAAAGCTCTGTATTTGGCACTGAAGATCGCCCAACTCAGGGATGCGCGGGAAAATCTCGCGGCTGCCCTGGATTCACGCACGGCGATCGATACCGCCGTCGGAATTATCATGGCCCAGAACCGCTGCAGCAGGGACGCTGCCTTCCAAATTCTGGTCAACGCTTCAAGCCACCGCAATATCAAGCTGCGTGTTGTGGCGGAAAGCGTTATAGCCCACGTTGCTGGAGACCGGAATATTTCAGCAGCTTTTGAGGAGTAGCAAAGGGACTTCCGGTTCGGGTCTGACGCGCAAAAAGCATTAGGCTTGAAAGGCAACTTAGGAGTGCAGTGATTCACAGGATGTCCATGTCAGCCAGCCGACATGAAGAGCCGGGGAGAAGACCATGACGAAGAAGCAGCTTCCTCTTGACGAACTCTCGGTTGCCATAGGCCGGATTTTGGGCCTGCTCCTTACCGAGGAAAAGGTGGACCAGGCCGTCCAGAGCCTATCGCGGGCCATCAAGGAATCCGTGCCGGGGTCAATCGGGGCAGGCGTTTCCATCCTGGATTCCCAGGGCCGCCGAACCAGCACTGGTTTCACGGACAGCATCGTGGAGCAAGCGGACCACCTGCAATATGACTTGGGCCAAGGTCCTTGCCTGACTGCGTGGGCCACCGAGGAATCCGTACTCATCACCGATGTCCGCAGCGACCCCCGCTGGCCGGAATGGACCGACTCCGTCAGCCCTTTGCCCATCCGATCGGTTGTCAGCGCGCCCCTCATGGCCAACGGTCACAGCATCGGGGCCATCAAAGTCTACGCATCCGAGACTGATGTTTTTGATGCTTCTTCCACGTACCTCATGGAGCTTTTTGCTTCCCCGGCGGCCACTCTCCTCTCCCATATCCAGAGCGCCGAGACACCCCGACGCATCTCCGAGGGACTACAGGCCGCACTTTACAGCCGGGACGTGGTCAACCGTGCCTGCGGAATCCTTATGGAACGCCACAAAACTACCCACGAGCGGGCCCTCCAACAACTCATCCTGCAATCGCGCGACAAGAACCAAAGCCTGCAGGAAGTCAGTGCGGAACTCGTAGCCGGGATACCGGCAAACGGGAACTAAGGCCGCAGGACATGGGCTTCGACAACAACGAACCCGAGCAACGCCGCAGACTCCATACGGCACTCTCGGGCGCGGGCATCACCACAGGCACTCTGTGGCTGCAGTACTTCAGCATCGGTGGATCTGTGGGTGAGTACGAGGTTGAGGCGTACCTGCAGGGCATGCTTTCCCTCCCCGAATTGGAACGCGACCTCCTGGCCATGGCCGCCAACGAGCTTTCCAACAGTGGACCTGGGCCGCACGCGCCCTACGCCGACGAGCTTCCCCTGGACGAAACGCCTCGTCCCGCGGAAGGCGAATTGCCCGACGACGGCGACGACCCCCGGTAGGCGTCACACACCGCTCATCCCCGTGCAACGAGCCTGCAACAAACATGGGCAAAGCTGTAGTCAACCAGCACACAGCTGACGGCAATCAGCCGGCAAGGCGAGCCGAGGGGAGCAGACATGAGCATTGCAAACAGGGATCTTTTCCAGGCACTGAAGACCCAAGCCAGCCTGGCGCAGGCATTTGGCACCATGCCTGGAAGCAAAGAAGAACCGCATCCACTAAGTCCGGGTGATTACATCGAGGCCTGGCACAACGGCCGCCTCTACCACCGTGGCAGCGTGGTAAAAACCGTTGCCGGCACCGACCTTTTCTGGCTCACGGACGATACCGGAAGCCGCCGCCTCCTGGATATGGAGTCCATGGAAATCGTGACCGTCGACCAGCCGGCCCCGGCGCCCGCACCGCAGGCACCGGAACCAACCCTGTCCGCAACAGTCACACCGATCTCCGCCTACCCCATGTTCCACGACGGCACGCAGCAGATCGCGTAGCGCTTCGGAAGGACTACGACTCCAGTGACAACCGGATCATGGTCCAGCTCACGGCCGGAAGACCGGCGGTGAGGCGACCGCCGTCGAGCCTTACACTGACGTTCTCAGTGGGCAGGACCGACGTCGAATCGTCGGCAGTGGCCTGCCAGTACGGATCCTTGTTGGTGTAAGTGACGGCCTCAATGACCTTGCCGGCGTTGAGGCTCCCGACGGCGGCATCCAACGTCAGCGCGTCCATCGCCGAGCGGTTCACGGCGAACACCACGGCCTCCTTGGCTTCTGCGTCGTAGGTGGCAACGGCAGACAAGGCAGTGAACCCGGCCGTCTTTTCGGTCTCCAGCAGCGGGGATTCGACGGCGAGGTTCAGCACCGTACCGGAGGCATTTTGCGAGGTGAGCGCGAACGGGTGGAACGTTGTCTGCTTCCAGGCGCGGCCGCCCGGCTCCGTCATGATGGGGGCAATCACGTTGACCAACTGTGCGAGGCTCGCGGAGTGGACGCGGTCGGTATTGCGCAGCAACGTGATGAGGAGATCCCCCACCACCACGGCGTCGGCAACCGTGTAGCGGTCCTCCAGCAGCACCGGTGCCACGGGCCAATCATCTCCTGTGGGCGCCTTGGATTCGTCGCGGGACATGTGCCAGACGTTCCACTCATCGAAAGAAATATTGATCTGCTTCCCGGACTTTTTGGCCGACTTCACGTGGTCGATGTGGGAGACCAAGTCCTTGATGAACGCCTCCATCCGGTGCCCGGCTGACAGGTGCTCCTGCAGGTCACCGAAATCCTCAAAGTACTGATGCGCCGAGATCAGGTCCACCAATTCGTACGTCTCGTTGAGGACCACGCGCTCCCATTCGCCGAACGTGGGCATGGTGGGTCCGGAACTTCCACAAGCCACCAGTTCCAGGTCCGGGTTGACCATGCGCATCGCCCGCGCCGTTTCGGCGGCAACCCGCGCGTACTCGTCCGCCTTCTTGTGGCCGATCTGCCAGAAGCCGTCCATCTCGTTCCCGAGGCACCACATGGTGATGTTGTGAGGCTCGACGGCGCCATTGGCCTTGCGCTGTTCGGAAAGGGCCGTTCCACCCTTGATGGTGGAGTACTCCAGCAGATCCAGAGCTTCCTGGGTTCCCCTGGTGCCCAGGTTCACGGCCATCATGGGTTCAACCCCGGCCTTCTCCGACCACTTGGCGAACTCGTCCACGCCCACCAGGTTGGGATCACTGGAGTGCCAGGCGAGGTCGAGCCTTGTTGGGCGGTCCTCCTTGGGTCCCACTCCGTCTTCCCAGCGGTAGCCGGACACGAAGTTTCCGCCGGGGTATCTGACCGTGGAGACGCCGAGTTCCTTGGTGAGGTCGAGGACGTCGGTGCGGAAGCCGTCGTCGTCGGCTTTCGGGTGTTCTGGCTCGAAGATTCCCGTATAGACGCAGCGTCCGAGGTGCTCAACGAAGGCGCCGAATGTCTTCCTCCTGACGGGGCCCACAACGAAGGTGGGGTCGATGGTGATTTTGGCCGTGGGGTTGTCCTGGTTTCCCAAAGGGTGGGTCCTTGTCTGCTTGTGCTGCGTGGTCTGCATTGCTGATTTACAACGTTATAGAAACCATGCTGACGTGGTGTTGGTGCGGGAGTCAAGGGATTTCTTGGCGGGACGCTTCCTTCGCGCCGCTGTTCGCCGGGCACGCCGTTTTGCGGCCGGTGATTCGAACATGCTGGGGTGCCGGCTGCCTCTAGGCTGGGACGCATGTCCTTGAGAGCAGTGAGAGCCGCCTATTCTGCGCGTTCCGCCGAGTACACCTCGTTGTTCGGGTCCATCAGCAGTACACATCCGGCCGACAGGAAGCTCGTGCTGTCATGGGCCCAGGGATTGTCCGGGAAAGTCCTCGACGCCGGCTGCGGGCCTGGGCAATGGACAGCCTTCCTGCACTCCACCGGGGTGGACGTCCAAGGCGTGGACTTGGTACCGGAGTTTATTGAGACTGCCAAGCAACTCTGTCCGGAGGCTCAGTTCTCTGTCGGGTCACTTCAACGCCTGCCTGCGCCGGATGACTCGTTGGCGGGAATCCTCGCTTGGTACTCCCTGATTCACACTCCCCCGGCTGGGATCAGCCGGGTTTTGGACGAGTTTGCCCGCTGCCTCGCTCCCGGCGGGAGCCTCCTGCTCGGCTTCTTCGATGGCCCGGCGGGTGAGTCGTTCCCGCATGCAGTGACGTCCGCCTATTTCTGGTCTGTGGAGGAGATGTCGGGACTGTTGCAGGAAGCCGGTTTCAGCATTGTCGGTACGCACTCCCGCGTCGACCCTGGAATGCGCCCCCACGCGGCCGTCGTCGCGAAGCGGCTGCTCACTCCCGGTCGCGTTGGCTGAACCCACCCCCACTTTAATTGCTAGGGACCGGCCCGGAGTCAACAAGGGGCCGGGGCTCGTCAGCTCTACTTGGTACTCGGCGTGGGACTGGCACTCGCTTCCTGCCTGTCCAATTCCTTGTAGATTTCATGCTGATTCCCGGCGATGCAGACGGTGTTCATCTCGAGGCTCAAGCCATTGGTGGTAGCCGTGAAGGATACGAGATGTCCGCCGTTCTTATTGGCATAGAGACGGATGTTTCCTGGGTCTTTTGGGTTTGATTCGACGCGGGTGGTGAAGCCCTTGGATTCCCAAAACGTCTTGACAACGTTGACCGACGATTCCATGTCGAGGGTTTCAAGGGTCTGACTCATGACGCTGTAGTTCACGCCCTCTTCTCCCTTAGGGGTGCTGCAGTCCATGTTTCGGAGGCCTTCGTCGGCCCATTTTTGGGGTCCGATGGCTTGTTGGGTTCCGACTTTGAAGGCGTGGAGGTCCGCGAGGGCTTGTTTGAGTTGTTCGACCTGGGCTTTGACGGTTACGGGGTCGCTGGGGTTGCTTGAGCCGGTCCTGGGGTTCTCCGTGGTGGGTGTGCAGGCGCTGAGTGCAATGCCGGCACAAAACAAGGCGGCAAGAATACCGCCGGCCTTTAGTCGGGCCTTGGATTCATCGGACATGCGGTTCACTCTTCCTGAAACTGTTTGACAGGCCAAAAGCCAGCACGAGGCGACATAGGCGGCTCCCTTGGCGCATCAGACAGCCTAATTAGCAGACGGAGAGGAGCCGGGGCTAGAAGGGGTCCCGTAAATTTCGGGATACAGCTCCTTGTAGATTTCGTGCTGGTCTCCGGCGATGCAGACAGTGTCCATTTCCAGGCCGGAGCCTTTGACATTCGCGGTGAAGGATATGAGGTTTCCGCCATTCTGATTGGCGTAGAGACGGATGAGACCAGGGTCCAACGGGTTGGTTTCCACGCGGGTGGTAAAGCCCTTCGATTCCCAGAACGTTTTGACCACGTTGACTGATGCTTCCAGGTCGACGGGATCAGGGGTTTGGCTCATGACGCTGTAGTTCACTCCCTCCCTGCCATCACCTGCATTGCAGGCGCTGTTTCGGGTGCCTTTATCGACCCACTTCTGGGGTCCGATGGCCTTCTGGGTTTCGGTTTTGAACGCGTGGAGATCCGCGAGGGCTTGCTTGAGCTCTTCAACCTGTGCTTTGACAGTTGCAGGGTCGCTGGGATTGCTTGAGCCGGTCATAGGGTTCTCCGTGGTGGGTGTGCAGGCGCTCATCACCATGGCCGCGCCGACTAAGGCGGCGAGTATGCGGCTGGCCTTTATCCGGGACTTGGGTTTATGGGGCATGTAGTTCACTCTTCCTGTGTTGTTCAACGGCCAGCAAATCCAAGGGGAGGCGAAACAGGCCGTCCGTTTGGCAGGATACGGTCTCCGTTGCCGGTTGTTGTGAGGGCAGCTTCATACAGGGCCGTGGTTTCTTTATCCAGGTAGCCGTAGCCGTCACTGGTTGTCCTGTGTACCAAGGTGTTGTGTTCGGTAGTGCCTCGGTACTGGGTCCCGTCGATCGTCGCTTCTTCTGAGGAGAACACTTTCGCACCGAAGGATTCCAGCCGCGGATCTTGGCGTTGGAAGCGACCCAGGTCAGCCAGGCCGTCACCGCTGGCTTCGGAGGCGTAGACGTGCCCCGCGGCCACGTGGAGGTCTCCGGTGTTTCGGATCTCCTTTTCGATGCCGGCGGAGCCGAGCATCGTGAAGGAGGCGACGTTCAATGCCGCGGCGGCAAGGGCGTTGGACGTCACAGTGGTGCCGTAAGAATGGGCCAAGACGTGCAGGGTCTCCGGGGTCCTGTTGCCCAAACTCTCTCTGACGGCGTTGAACGCCTGAAGGTCTGTGACGAACCGTTCGGCACCGGCACGAGCGGCATCACCCCTGTTCACCGTCGGAACCGTGGGCGGCTCGTAGTTGATCCACGCCACCACCGCGAAGGACTCACCCGCGTCGTTCAGGCTTTGCCGCAACTTGAGGTTCGCGGCGTTTGTTGCCCAGTCATTGAAGCCGCTTTGCGGTGTAATGTTCATACCTGACACAGCGTAGGTAACGTTGTCAGACGTGTCGGGATTACCCGCGGAGACCTGTGCCTTGGGAGAGCCGTGGGTGAGGTCGAATCCGAGCAGGACACCATCGCCCGACACTCCGGCGTTGACAAGTGCCCCCCGGATGCCATCCAGGGCTTTCTGCTGGGTTTGCAGCCGTGTCCAAGCCGGGTTGGTCATGGACATGCCCTGGCTGGCGGGCAGTAGTTGAGGCGTTCTTGCCAGTTCGGCGTTGATGCGGTCCTGCTCGGTGAAGAGGCGCTTGCGGTTGGCGAGGTTCCGGGCGGTCGCGGTGATTCCGTTCAGATTCCCGATGACTCCGGGGATGGCCTCGATCAGGAGCAACTGGGCCTCGTCGGGTTCAAGTGTCCCGCCAGCGACTGTCTGGCCGAACCCGGCCCACCACTTGGCTATCACGACGGAGTCCTGCCCTGGTTGTTCAAGCAGCCCCTGAAGTCGGTCCTTGTTGGCAGGTGCGGCGAGCCAGGCTTTCAGCTGTGCGGCGTTCAGGGCCCCGATGTCGTCCAAACTGACTTGCTCGGGTGGTGCGTAAAGTATGAGAGCTCTGTTGAGCTTGATGTCGGCCATGGACCCGCTGCCTGCTGCTTCGAATGCCGCGGCGATCTGCTCAAGCCAGATCGCGTCAGCGGCGTTCTCAGTCAGCAGTTGCTCGAATCCCGACACAAACGTGACACTGCCGCTATTTACCCAGGAACAGGCTGAGGTGAAACCGCTCCACGCGTTCCGGATTCTCCCCAGCTCCGCGTCCATGATGTTGGTGTAGGCGCGGGATTGGGACACAAATTCGCGCAGCTTTCCAGGATCGGCGGAGCTGATAGCGTTCCCCGATCCGCCGGCGAACCGGGCCCGGGCCCCCGCGGAGAACACCCCTGAAATCGTCGGAGCAGCCACCGGCCATTCCGCGGGCATCGGATCGCTCGCCACGCCCTGGAAAGTTTGAAAGTGTTGTTCACGGAAATCGGCGCGTTGCTCCCACGCAGCAAGTTCCTTCAGCCGGGACTTCTCTTCCCGTGCCTTGACCTTTGCTTGCCTGACGTCCTCCGCCAACGCCGCGAGGACACCGGCAAGCCGGCCCCGGTCATCGGCCCGGACGGCCAAAGCGTTGTTGAACAAGGTCGCATAGCCGCCCTTGAAGTCCTCCATCGCGTAACCCGTGGCGACACCAAAGAAGCTACCCTCGGAGCGCAGGGTCTGATCCGCGGAATCAGCAGCGTTGATCAGAGCGTCGGCGGCACCATCGTCGAACGCAATTTCCACCGCCGTATCAAAGATCCCCACGCCTGGCCCCCTCGCTTGAATAGTTAATCCATCGAATAGCATAATCGATGGAATCGCAGCGTGGGACGTGGCCGGGAAAATAAAAACAGGCCGGAGACTCAAGGTCTCCGGCCTGTCTTGGAGGGTGGGCCCTGTGGGGATCGAACCCACGACCCACGGATTAAAAGTCCGATGCTCTACCAACTGAGCTAAAGGCCCCTCCAGCTGTAGAAACAGCCATGAATACTGTACCCCAACGTCACGGCAGACGAGGAACTCAACCGGACACGCGCCGTCGTCACCTTCTTTGGGTGAACGTTCGACGGCGGCGCGGGGCGGCCGAGGCGTATAGGGCCCGGGACGGGGGCAAAGCGGGTGGTTAAGGCACAGCGCCGGCAAGGGCGCAGCCCGGCAACCGTTACTCGACCCCACCAGAGCACAGGAGTACGGTGAACTCATGAGCGAACAGCCAGGACCACGCGCGTACGGCGGAGCAAACAGGCACCACAAGCCCAAGCCTTTTGCCCCGATCGATTTCGAACCGTTCGCCGGCGGGGCGGATCCCGCGCGGGTTTCCGAGGCGGCCCACCTTGCCGCACAGGCTTTGGTGCGGCGGGGGCGCGACAGCGACGACCCCAAGGTCACCCACCGCCTGGTGAAACTGGCCGACGAACAGGGCTTGGAAGCCATTGCCGAGATGTGGGCCGAGAGCCCGGCACGGAGCCTGCCGGGCGCGCTGTGGCGTCTCTATGCCCTTCGCGCGGCCACCATCCAGAACCCCGAACGAATCTCCGTCTATTTCCGGGCCGGACGCGATACCGCACAGGTTTCCAATGTGGTGGCCGGTGCCGCGGAGCCACCCGGAGCAGACGAGATGAAGACCATGGCTGACGCCATTTTGTCCGGCGCGTTCGACGGCGAGTTCGACGTCGCGCTGGAACGTTCCGCCGCTTTCTGCCGCGTAGTAGCACTAGGGCAGGCCACCTTGGCTGACGGGGCGGAGCACAGCAACGAAAGCCACGCGAGCAAGCTGACCCGCAACTCGCACCAGCTGGTGAAGACAGCCGAGGACCTTGAGCACGCGGCCAACGCATGGCGTCTGGGCGAGCTGGACTAGCCAGCAAACAGGGCGAAACGTACCCACGCCGGCGCCGGACTGTCAATGTTGACTTAGGCCGCCGGACGGTGAAAACTAAAACTGGTGTCGAACCGCGAAACCCCCGGGCTTCAACTTATAGCCGCTTCGAGCGGCCTACCGCCGAGAGGCGTATCCGGTTCGGCACCATTTTAATGCCCGGAATTCGGCACCATTTTAATGCCCGAAAGCAGGACGCCCGGGCCGGAACAGAGCCAGACCCGGGCAAAGCAGCACGGTACTACTTCAGCGTGACCGTGGTTTCTGCCTTTTCCTTCTTGTCGTGGTCCAGCTTGCCGTCAGCTGCAGCAGGAGTCATGGTCGCCGCGATCTCTGTTTCCTTGCCCGCGGTGTAGGCAAAGTTCTCGGCAATGTTGAACGATTCCCCCGGCTTCAGCACGAACGGGGCCTCTTCCTTGAGCTTCACGCCGCTGCTGGACAGCCCATGCTTCTTGTATCCATCGCTGCTGGAATCCGAGGGCATGCCGCCGAGGTACTTCCAGTCCGTGTACTTGGCGGACGGGGTGATCAGAGAGTGGCTCAGGGGAATATCGGCCGAGGAAGTGTTGGTGACCACGTAGTTCAGGTAAACCACCGGATCACCCTTCTTCAGCAGGTTCTCCTTGGTTTCCTTGTCCACGAACATGCTGTCCTTGGACGCCACGTCCGTGGCCACCTGATAAATGTCCACACTGAAGCTCTCGCCCTTGAGGTTCCCGAGCTTCTCGCCGGCATCTGAGATGGGGAGTGCCCAGGCCGCGGCCGTGTACGCACCGGAGGATGTACCGGCACCCTCGGAAGAGGCACCGGACGGCGAGGATGACGTCGACGGCGAGGCGGACGAAGAAGAAGACGCGGACGACGACGGTTCGGAACCACCCGTCGTCGAGCCCGCCGTGGTGGTGCCGCAGGCGCTGAGCGCGAGCAGCCCAGCTGCTGCGATGCTGGTGATTTTTACAACACTATTGAGACGCATAGTTCCCCCATTGAGTGGATTTATCCGGAGCTTTGCCAGTCTTTCATAGTGCGGGCTGCCCTGCGATGGGGACTTCTGCCCTCCATGCCTCCTGCCCTTCACTGGAGCACTCCAAGGACCGGTAAAGTTGGGACCGAAATGGGCTGCGTCAAGTCAAAGCCGCCCACGCCCGTCCGTCCCCAGCCCGGAAAGCGATATGAAGCTGCGCCTTTTCCCCCAGGAACCTGCCGGGCTCGTCCTCCTTGCGCAGATGGCCGGCGTGATCGTGGCCGGCACCGGGACGCTTTCCGAAATACTCGGAGCCCCCGCCAGCGAGCACGAGCGCCTGGCCGAAGAACTGCATGAGCACGAGTCCAAGTCCTTGGACCTGCACTTCGCCCTGCTGACCCACATGCGCACCAGCTTTGTGAACCCGCTCCCCCGCGAGGATATGTACACGCTGTCGCGCCACCTCACCGAGGCCATGGAGAAGCTGGATGCCGCCGGAGACCTGGTGGCCATCTACAAGCTGGACCGGCTCCCCAAGCGCGCAGCCGACCAACTGGAGATCATTAGCCGGCAGGCCGAGCTCACCGTGGACGCGATGCGAAAGCTTGAGGACCTGGACGAGCTCGAGGACTACTGGATCGAAATCCTTCGACTGGCCAAACGGGCGGAACGGACGCACCGCATCTGGGTGGCGGAGATGCTCAAGGACATGAAATCCACGCAATACGCGCGGCACCGGGACATCGCCAACCAGCTGGTGGAAGTTACCAAGGACATGCGGAAGGTCGCCACCCAGGTAGGCAGCATCATCGTCAAGGAATCATGAAGTGACCATCGCCATCCTGGTCCTGGTAGTTGGCTTGGCTTCCGGGTTCGCGTTCCTGAACGGTTTCCGCGATGTCTCCAACGCCGTCGCGCTTTCCACACGGACCCGCGCCCTGACCCCTTCAGTCGCTGTACTCCTGGCTGCGATCTTCAACTTTGTGGGCGCCATGCTCAGCGGCACCTTTATCCTGGCCTTCACGCAGTCCTGGATCACACTGCCCAGCGGTACCAGCGGCCTGACCATCCTCGCCTCGGCACTCACGGCTGCCATCCTGTGGGGTGTCTACGCTTGGTGGCGGGGCATTCCCCTGTCCTCCACCAACTCGCTGGTGGGCGGCCTGATTGGTGCCGGTGCAGCGAGTGTCTTGGTGGGCGGCAACGCGGTAGGCGGTATGGACAACGTCCTGCTCACGCAGGTAGCACTGCCGCTGGTCCTTTCCCCGGTCATCGCATTCGTGGCGGCCTACCTGTTGGTGTGGCCTGTGACGTGGGCCGCGCGTTACTCCCAACCGAACGTCATTAACCGGCGTTTCCGCCGAGCGCAGGCCATTTCGGCGGCCGCAGTGGCTTTCGGCCATGGGCTCCAGGATGGTCAGCGCACAGCCGCTGTCATGGTGTTGGCCATGGTTGCTGCCGGGTTGTCCGGCGGCAGCGACGTGCCGCTCTGGATCCTGCTGCTCACAGCTCTCATGCTCACCGCAGGCACCATGTTTGGCGGCTGGCGGATCTCCCACACCCTGGGCCACAAACTCATCCGGGTGGATCCGCTGCGCGGTTTCGTGGCGCAAACATTGACGTCCGTGATGCTGTTCATTGGCGCCATCGGTTTTCACCTGCCCCTCTCCACCACCCATACGCTCACCGCGTCGGTGCTGGGTGCAGGCGTCAATCAACGGTTCCACGCCGTCAACAGGCGCCTGGTCCGGCGGATCCTGTTGTTCTGGGTGGCCACTCCCCTGGTAACAGCCGCAGCAGCCTTCATCCTTGAGCTGGCGTTCTCGCCCCTCGCGGACCTGTAACCCCCGGGCCTCCCCCAACTGAGTAACAGCAAACGTCGCAATGAGCGCCCATTGCGACGTTTGCTGTTACCTACTTGGGTACAAAAAACGACGGCGGCCGCACCCCCAAGGCAACGGCCGCCGTCGTTGTATGCCGGCTCCCCCCAAAGAAGCCGGAACCTGCAAGACCCCTTATCCGAAGCGGCCGGAGACGTAGTCTTCCGTTGCCTTCTGGCCAGGGTTGTTGAAGATGCTGGTGGTGTCAGCGAACTCGATCAGCTTGCCGGGCTTGCCGGTGCCTGCGATGTTGAAGAACGCGGTCTTGTCCGACACACGGGCAGCCTGCTGCATGTTGTGGGTCACGATCACCACGGTGTACTGGTCCTTGAGCTCGTTGATCAGGTCCTCAACAGCCAGGGTGGAGATGGGGTCGAGCGCGGAGCACGGCTCGTCCATCAGGATCACCTGGGGCTCCACGGCGATGGCACGGGCGATGCAAAGGCGCTGCTGCTGGCCACCGGAAAGGCCGGATCCGGGCTTGTCCAGGCGGTCCTTGACCTCGTTCCAGAGGTTGGCGCCCACCAGGGACTTCTCCACCAGGGCATCGGCTGCGCCCTTGGAGATCTTCTTGTTGTTCAGCTTCACGCCGGCCAGCACGTTGTCGCGGATGGACATGGTGGGGAACGGGTTGGGGCGCTGGAAGACCATGCCCACCTGGGTGCGGACGGTTACGGGGTCCACGCCGGGGCCGTAGAGGTTGTCGCCATCCAGAAGGACTTCGCCCTCCACACGTGCGCCGGGAAGGACCTCGTGCATGCGGTTCAGCGTGCGGAGGAAGGTGGACTTGCCGCAGCCGGAGGGGCCGATGAAGGCCGTGACGGACTTGGCTTGGATGTTGATGTTGACGTCTTCGACGGCCAGGAAGTTGCCGTAGTAGACATTCAGGTCTTTGACGTCGATGCGCTTGGACATGGTGTTCCTTTGTTCCTTGGGGGTGTGGAAGTTTTTGTAGGGGCCGCTGCGGATCACCGCGCGGCCGGCCCGGCTAGCGTCCCGTCTTGGGAGCAAACAGACGGGCGATCAGGCGGGCTCCGAGGTTCAGGAGCATCACCAGGATGATCAGCACCAGCGCGGCGCCCCAGGCACGCTGGTCCGACGGCTCAGGATTGGACGGCGACGTCGGGTTGAGGATCTGCGTGTAAATGAACGTGGGCAGCGAGGCCATCCACCCACCGAACACGTTGTTGTTGATGGTGGTGGCGAAGCCTGCGGTCACCAGGATCGGGGCGGTTTCACCGATCACGCGTGCGATCGCCAAGGTGACGCCCGAGGCGATGCCGGAGATCGCCGTCGGGATAACCACCTTGGTGATGGTGCGCCACTTGCGCACGCCCAGCGCGTAGGACGCCTCGCGGAGCTCGTTCGGGACGATCTTGAGCATTTCCTCGCTGGAACGGACTACCACCGGGATCATCAGGACGGAAAGCGCGACGGCGGCTACCGCACCGGTCTTGGTGCCGGGGCCCACAATGGCGAAGAAGAACGCTGCCGCGAAGAGGCCGGCCACAATCGAGGGGATGCCGGTCATGACATCCACGAAGAAGGTGATGGCGCGGGCCAGCGGACGGTCGTTGCCGTATTCCACCAGGTAGATGGACGTCAGGAGGCCCACCGGTACGGAGATCACCGTGGCAAGGAGCGTGATCTGGAGGGTGCCCAGGAGCGCATGGTAGATGCCTCCGAGGACCGGGGCACCTTCTTCTACTGCCTTGTTGTCGAAGGCGCCGGTGACACCGTTCATGGAGGTTCCCAGGAAGCCCGGGGTGATGAGGCCGGGGATGCCGTTGACCAGCACCGTGACGATGACGGATACCAAAGGCAGGAGCGCAATAAGGAACGAGCCCACTACCAAGCAGGTGGCGAGTTTGTCCTTGGCTTTGCGGGCACCTTCAACGGCACCGCTCCAGGAGACCAGGCCTACGGCGAACAGGATGGCCGAAACAATGCCCCAGCCGAACGCGTTGAAGCCGATGAGCGCCAGGATGGCCGCGCCCACAACGAGCGCGACGGCCAGGACAATGTAGGGCGCGAACTTGGGCAGCTGGCCCTTGGTGAGCGCTGAGCGCTTGCGGACTACTGTGGTGGACATTTAGTTGGCTCCCGAGAACTCTTTGTGCCGGGTGATGATCCAGCGGGCGATCATGTTCACGCCCAGGGTGATGACGAACAGCACCAGGCCGGCGGCGATCAACGTGTTGACCTTGATACCGCTGGCTTCAGGGAAGTTCAGGGCGATTTCCGCGGCGATGGTCTGGTTGCCGGACTGGATGAGGCTGGCCGTCAGGACACCGGAGGAGAGCACCAGGGCAACGGCCATGGTTTCACCGAGCGCCCGGCCGAGGCCCAGCATGATGGCGCTGATGATGCCCGGGCGGCCGAAGGGCAGCACGGCCATCTTGATCATTTCCCAGCGGGTGGCTCCCAGTGCGAGCGCTGCTTCCTCGTGCAGCTTGGGGGTCTGCAGGAAGATTTCGCGGGACAGGGAGGTGATGATGGGCAGGACCATGACGGACAGGACGATGCCTGCAGTGAGGATGGTCTTGCCGGTAGCGGATGCCGGTCCTTCAAAGATAGGGATCCAGCCGAGGTAGGTGGCCAGCCAGTCGTAGGCCGGTGAGATTTCCTTGGCCAGGAAGGCAGCACCCCAGGCGCCGTAGACAACGGAGGGGATGGCTGCGAGCAGGTCCACCACGTAGCCCAGGCCCGAGGCGAGCCGGCGCGGAGCGTAGTGCGAGATGAACAGTGCCACGCCGATGGCCACGGGGGTGGCGATGACGAGTGCGATGACCGCGGCAATGAGGGTGCCCACCACGATCGGGGCGATGTAGGCGAAGAAACCGTTGCCGCCCTGGATGTCTTCAGCAGGGGCGGTGAGCGCGGGGATTGCCTGCACCACAAGGAACAACGCGACTCCGAAGAGGACCGCGAGAATCAGGCACCCTGCGGCCATGGCGGCCCCGGAGAAAACCTTGTCCCCGGCGCGTCCTGCGCCTTGGGAGGTTGTCAGGGAGTTGGTGGTCACTTCACGTTCCTTCAGTCTGGAGTGAACTGGTCTTACATGGCTAAGTTCCCTGCCCCGCGGAGTGGACCAGCCAGCGGCTGCGGCCACTCCGCGCGGGACAGGGAACTTCAGTGTTCAGCCGGGTTCAGCAAACCCGCCGGGAAACCTTAGGACTTGGCCTTGATGGTTTCGATTGCGGCCGTGGCCTTGTCCTGCAGCGTCTTGGACAGCGGTGCGGACTTTGCGGCGTCAGCTGCGGTCTTCTGGCCTTCGTCGGAAACGACGTAGCTTTCGAAGGCCTTGACCAGGTCAGCAACTTCCTTGGTCTCGTACGTGGAGCAGACAACGTGGTACGAGACGAGGACTACGGGGTAAGCGCCCGCTGCGGTGGTCTTGCGGTCCAGCTTGATGGCCACATCGTTGGCGGCGCGGCCGTCAACGGGCTTGCCGGCTTCAACAGCCTTGGCAGCAGCTTCGGCGGAGATCTTCACGAACTCGTCGCCCACCTTGATGGAGGCGGTGCCCAGCTTGCCGGAGACAGCGGAGTCGTCAGCGTAGGTCACGGCGCCCGGGGTGTCAGTGACGGTCTTGACGACACCGGAGGTGCCCTTGGCGTTCTCGCCGGCCAGGCTTGCGGGCCATACGCCGGC
This sequence comes from Arthrobacter sp. R3-55, assembly GCF_054161505.1. Classification (NCBI taxonomy): domain Bacteria; kingdom Bacillati; phylum Actinomycetota; class Actinomycetes; order Micrococcales; family Micrococcaceae; genus Arthrobacter; species Arthrobacter sp. R3-55. The sequence continues at coordinate 4,559,738 of NZ_CP096423.1, forward strand.
AGCCTTGTCCGTCCAGACCTCGGGAGCAGCAGCTGCGAGGTAGTCGGTGAAGTTGGTGGTGGTGCCGGAGTCGTCAGAGCGGTTTACCGGGGTGACCTTGAGGTCCGGCAGGGTGACGCCTTCGTTGAGGGCGGCGATGGCGGGATCGTTCCAGTTGGCGATTTCGCCGCGGAAGATCTTGGCGACCGTTGCGGCGTCGAGCTTCAGTTCGTTGACGTCCGGGATGTTGAAGGCGACGGCGATCGGGGAGATGTATACCGGGATGTTGATGGCGCCCTCGGGGCCGCACTTGGCCTTGGAGCTCTCAAGCTCCTCGTCCTTCAGGTAGGCGTCCGATCCGGCGAACTGTGCCGAGCCGTCGATGATGGCCTTGCGGCCCGCGCCGGAACCATCCGGGGAGTACTGAACAGTTGCGCCGGAGTTGGCGGCGGAGAAGCCGGCCTTCCAGGCGTCCATGGCTGCGCCCGTGGAGGATGCGCCAATGCCGGTCAGGGTGCCGGTCACTCTGGTGCCGGATGCTGAAGTCTGGGTGCCGCCAGTGGTGCCCGTTGCGTTGTCTGAACCGCAGGCAGTGAGCGCGAGAGCGCCGGCTGCGATGACCGCGAGTGCCGCGTTGCGGCCGAAGTGAGTTGCCTTCACTTGGATGTGCCCCTTCCAGGGATTCTTCGATGCGGGCCGAACGGAGATTTCGGCGTGCGCGAGCTGAGGACCTTTTGTTCCTTTACTGAAGGTAAGGAGTGCAGGTAACGGGATCTGCGGTGAAAGGTGAACGGAAGGTGAACGACGGCGGACCATTGGGTTATGTGGCGCGCGCCACCTTGAGGGCCGCGCGGGTTGTGGTTTGGTGTCTTCGTCGGAACCCGGGGCGGGCAAATAGACTGAAAGGCATGGCCGCCGCTAAGGGATTTTCCGCAAGCAAGAGGTTCCTGCGCGCCAGGGTCCGGACGGGGTTGGTTCGCAGCCGGAATTCCCTGACTCCGGCCATCCAGATGACCGTGTGCGCCGTGGGTGCGTACGCTTTCGCGGAATACGTGCTGGGCCACCAGGGACCGCTGTTTGCGGCTACCTCTTCCCTGATTGCCTTGGGCTTCTCGCGCGATCCGCGGTTGCGCCGGGTGATCGAGGTGGGCCTTGGCTGCACCCTGGGCATCGTGGTTGGTGACCTGCTGCTTCACTGGCTGGGCGCCGGGATCTGGCAGGCCGCCATCGTGCTGCTTTTCTCCATCCTCCTGGCCAGGTTCCTGGACAGTGGAACCATTTTCACCACCCAACTGGGCCTGCAGTCCTTGCTGGTGGTGCTGTTGCCGGCGCCGGCCGGCGGGCCTTTCACGCGGAGCCTTGACGCAGTGATCGGTGGCGTTTTTGCTCTCCTGGTAACCATCCTGGTGCCGAAAGATCCGCGGCGGGAACCCCGGAAAGACGTCCAGAAGATCCTGCACGAACTCGCCGAAGTGCTGCGGGAATGCGGCAAGGCCCTGACCGAGAGCGATTCCACCATCGCCTGGCATGCCCTGATACGCGGCCGCAACTGCCAGCCTTTGGTGGATCGGATGCGGCAGACGCTGCGGGCTTCAGGTGAGGTGGCAACGTTGGCTCCGGCGCACCGCAGGCACCGCGATGAACTCGCCGGGCTGGAGCACTCCTTGGAGTACATCGACCTCGCGCTGCGTAATAGCCGGGTGTTTGCGCGCCGGCTGACCAGCGCCATCAACCATGCCGCACTGTCCGACGAAGCGATCGAGAGCATTTCCGAGGTGCTGCAGGAGACCGCCGCCGCGGTCGATGAGATGACCATCGGTTTGTCCGAGCAAAGCGAAGGGACCCGGCGGGTTCATCTGCGGCGGGCCCGAAACGACCTCTCGGACATCGCCGCCCGCCTTCATCCCAAGATGCTGGATGTTCAGAGGCTTGAGGGCGAAACCGTGGTGATGCTGTTCCGGCCCCTCATGGTGGACTTGCTGGAAGCCAGCGGCATGGAACCGGATGAGGCCCGCGCGGTGCTTCCGGCGCTGTAAGATTCCTGCGCTGGCCACGCGACGCTTGCAGGGGAAACCCGGACTTAAGGGAAACCCCGGCCCCGTTTGGCAGAATGAAGCGATGACTCCTGCCTTTCCCGCACGCTTCCGGGCTGCGCCGATGCTCAAGCTTCGGCAGCGGCCCCTGTTCCTGTGGGCAGGCATTTTGCTGGTGGCCGGGGACGCCGTCTTCTGGCTCATGTTTGCCGCCGTGTTGTCCGAAACCGGTCTTGCGACGTTGGACGGCGCGGTCCACAGTTTCATGGTTGATTCGCGCAGCCCCCTTCCCACTGCCATCCTCGCGGCGGTGTCCACTGTGACCTCACCCTTGTGGCTGACGATCATTGGTGTGGCAGTGACGGTGGCCTGGGCGGTCCGGAAGAGGGAACTCTGGCGGCCGGCCGTCCTTGTGGGTGCCATGGCGTTTGCCGTGATCCTGTTGGCGGTGGTGAGGCAGGACGTGGGGCGCTCCGGTCCGCCGTCGTCCGATGTCCTCCTTGGCCCTGATGACGCCTTGTCCTTCCCCTCAGGCCACACGCTGGGGGCCGGGGTCTTCGCCTTTATCCTCACGTACCTGATCGTCTCGCGTTCGGGCTCGCGCGCGACGGCGGTTCTCGCCTTCACCGGTGCCGCCCTGTTGACGCTGGTGGTTGCCTGCAGCCGGATCTACCTTGGGTACCACTGGCTCACCGATGTGGTCGCTTCCCTGGGGCTTGCGCTGGGGGTGACGGGTATTGCGGTGTTCGTCGACGCAGCCCGGCACGGTGGACGTCGCGGCTAATACTGTCAGTCCCCGCCACTACTCTTGAACCCATGGCTTCCAAGACGTCCCGCGCATCCAAAACACCCGCTTACAAGTGTGCCGAATGTGGCTGGACAGCCATTAAATGGGTGGGCCGCTGCGGCGAATGCCAGGCGTGGGGAACCGTTGAGGAGTACGGCGCCACGGTAGCGCGCACGACGGCGGCCGCTACAGTCTTGGAGCCGGCCCGCCGCATCGCTGAGGTGGATGGGACCACTGCCGCCTTTCTGCCCACTGGCGTGGACGAGCTGGACCGTGTCCTCGGAGGAGGGCTCGTTCCAGGTGCCGTCATCCTGCTTGCCGGGGAGCCCGGCGTCGGAAAATCCACGCTGCTGTTGGACGTAGCGGCAAAGTTCGCGCGCACCGGCCAGGACGTCCTGTACATCACGGGCGAGGAATCAGCGGCCCAGGTGAAGCTCCGTGCGGAGCGGATCGACGCCGTCGCCCATACTCTTTACCTGTCCGCTGAAACCGACCTCGGCCAGGCGTTGGGCCAAGTGGAGAAGCTTGAGCCGAAGCTGCTGATTGTGGACTCGGTGCAGACCCTGAGCAGCGCGGACGTGGAGGGCAGCGCCGGTGGCGTGTCGCAGGTGCGCGAGGTTGCAGCGTCCATCATCTCCGCTGCCAAGCGGCGCAACATGACCACGCTGCTGGTGGGCCATGTGACCAAGGAAGGCACCATCGCCGGACCCCGTTTGCTGGAGCACCTTGTGGACGTGGTGTGCCAGTTCGAAGGCGAACGCCACTCGCGCCTGCGGCTGCTCCGGGCCGTGAAGAACCGTTATGGTGCCACGGACGACGTCGGATGCTTTGACTTGAACGAGACCGGCATTGAGGGGTTGGCTGATCCCAGTGGGTTGTTCGTTTCACGGACCCGGGAGCCCGTTTCGGGTACTTGCATCACGGTGACCATGGAAGGCCGCAGGCCCTTGCTGGCAGAGGTTCAGTCCCTTCTTGCCGAGAGCGCCAATTCGCAACCCCGCCGTGCCACTAGCGGGTTGGAAAGCTCCAGGGTGGCCATGCTGCTGGCAGTCCTCCAGCAGCGTGCCGGCTGCATGCTGCACAAGGACGATTCCTATGTGGCAACGGTGGGCGGCGTGAAGCTGACCGAACCGGCAACAGACCTGGCCGTTGCCTTGGCCGTTGCTTCGGCCAAGTCCCGGAAGGCTCTCCCTCAGCGTTTGATTGCCTTCGGCGAGGTGGGCCTGGCCGGTGAGGTCCGTCCTGTTCCCGGGATCAACCAGCGAATTCAGGAAGCACACCGGCTCGGCTTCACCCACGCCATAGTTCCGGCCAGCCCTGCAGGTGCGGGCGTTATCCCGGACGGCTTCTCCGTTCGGGAGGTCGGACATCTTGCCGAGGCCCTCGAATTGCTGATCACGTAGCTGTCTCGGGGTGTCGGGACTGTACGGGGCCCGGGGTCGGCAAGGATGGGACGCATGACCAAACGGAATGTGCTTATCGGGGGACGGTTTTTCTTTGGCCTTCTGACCTTGGTGGCGGTGGGAACGCAGCTGACAGTTCACGTGGGCATGGGCTATGACCTCTGGAACTTCTTCAGCTACTTCACCAACCTGTCCAATATCTTCGCAGCGTTGGTGCTCCTCATCAGTGGCTACCGGGTGCTGATCCGGAAGAGGCCCAGCGAAATTGATGACGTCACTCGGGGAACCGCCACCATCGCCATGGCCGTGGTTGGTCTGGTGTTCGGCGCTTTGCTCGCCGGTGAGGACCTCGGTTCCCTGCTCCCCTGGGTCAACTTTGTGGTCCACTACCTGATCCCCGTGGTGATGGTGGCTGACTGGCTCTTCCAACCGCCGCGGGCAACCCTGCAGCTCAAGCACGTTTGGTATTGGCTGCTCTACCCCATCGGCTACCTGGTCTACAGCCTGGTCCGCGGCGCCTTCGTTAACTGGTACCCGTACTGGTTCATTGACCCGGCCCGTGCAGGCGGTTGGGGTGGCGTGGTGGTGTTTGCCCTCGCTATCTCCGTTGGCTTCCTGGTGGTAAGCCTGGCCATGCTGTGGCTCGGGAACAAACTCAAGCGGCAGGTGGATTACTAGGCGCTCTTCGCTGCAAGGGCCGGATCAGAGGCTTGTCCACGACTATTGACCTCTCCATACCGGCTGATGAGTTCGTCGCTGGCAGCCCTCACCGCCGGGAGTTTCTCCCTCAGGCCGGCAAGGATCATCACTGTGTCGGCCGTAGTGGACGCCGAGTCCTTGGAGATCAGCCCGTCCGCGCGGAGGTTGATCAGCGACTCCACCAGCCTGAACGCGGTATCACCGAGGCCGGCGTCCGCTTGGGAAACGGCCGCCAATTCCCGCCCCAACTCCCCGTAGATGGTCCGGAGTTCCGTCCGTGCTGCCATGAAGGGCTGGAAGATTTCCGCCCTGGCCTCCGGCAGGTGGTAGAGGACCCCGAGGTTCCAGCGGGAAGTGCAGAGCTGCGAACCGTCGAAGAGGACCACTGCGTGCAACTGTGCCGCAGAAGCATCCGGGCCGGCGTCGTCGGAATGATCCCGCATGGCGCGGGCGAAAGCCAAGCTGGTGGATACCGTCCCGCCGAGTAGCTCCCCGAGGATCTCGTCCTTGGTGGAGAAGTGGTGATAGAGGGATGACTGCCGGATTCCCACCGCGTCAGCAATAGCCCGGGTGGACGTATTGGCGAACCCCTGACTTGTGAAGAGCTCCGCCGCCGCGTCCAGGATTTCGTCGCGGGCAGTGGCGCCCGGGCGTATCGCTTGCTGTTTGCGGGGGCGTCCCGGTCCGGTTGTAGTCACGCTTTCATTCTTGCATCGCAGCATCCTCAAAAAGGCCGTTCCGGGAGCCTCGCAGAGACGGTGAGAATTCCTTTACATTCCCGAAACGAGCGGTAACCAAGGCTTTACATTGCCGAAACGCCGTGGGGACACCGCGCTGGAAAACTATCAAGTGACCGATATTCCGGAAGGGCAGTCAAACCTTCTCCGGGCTGGTCCCACATCCCGTTCCAGACACGGAGAAACCCGATGACTTCCACCCTTTCGACGACGGCCAACCGCACCGACGACGCAGACCTGACAGCCCTTGGCTACCAGCCCACGTTGCACCGCAAGCTGGGCCGTTACGCATCGTTTGCCGCAGGTTTTTCGTTCGTCTCCATCCTCACAACCATCTTCCAGCTCTTCGCCTTCGGCTATTCCTTCGCCGGACCGGCCTTCTTCTGGACCTGGCCGGTTGTGCTGGTCGGCCAGCTTCTGGTGGCCCTGAACTTCGCCGAACTCGCCGCCCGTTACCCGCTGTCCGGCGCCGTCTACCAGTGGTCGCGCCGCATGGGCGGTGAGGTGGTGGGCTGGTTTGCCGGCTGGTTCATGTCGATCGCCCAGGTCATTACAGCCGCGGCGGCGGCAATCGCCCTCCAGGTTGTCCTCCCCCAGTTGTGGGACGGCTTCCAACTGGTGGGCGGTGACCCCGCGTTGACGTCCCCGACGGGCGCAGCCAACGCCGTCATCCTCGGCGCCATCCTCCTGGTACTCACCACTGTGATCAATTGCCTCGGTGTGAAGCTGATGTCCCATGTGAACTCCATTGGCGTCACCTGCGAGATCGTGGGCGTCGCCGCGGTGATCCTGGCCCTGTTCTCAGCCGCGCAGCGCGGCCCGGAAGTAGTAGCGGACGTCAGTGTGGTTACTACCTCGGACCTCGGCGCCGTGGGCGCCTTCCTCGTCTCCGGTTTGATGGCCGCCTACGTGATGGTGGGCTTCAACTCCGCCGGCGAACTGTCTGAGGAAACCAAGAACCCCCGCAAGACCGCACCGCGCACCATCCTCTCCGCGCTCATCATCTCCGGCATTGGGGGCGGACTCATGATTATCGCGGCACTCATGGCAGCGCCAAGTCTCGACGACGGCAGGCTCGCCACCGAGGGACTCCCCTACGTCCTGACGGCTGTGTTGGGCACGTTCTGGGGCAAGGTGCTCTTGGTGGACGTTGCGATTGCCATCTTTGTCTGCACCCTGGCCATCCAGACGGCAGGCTCACGGCTGGTGTTCTCCATGGCCCGCGACGGCAAACTCCCGGCCTCGGCCAGCCTCGCAAAGGTCCACGCCAAGCGCGGAACTCCCATGTGGCCCTCCATCGCGATTGGAGCCTTGGCTGTGGGAATCCTGGCCATCAACATCGGCAACTCCGCGCTCTTCACCACCCTCTGCAGTGTGTGCATCGTGATGGTGTACCTGGCGTACCTGATGGTCACGGTCCCGCAGCTGCTCAGCCGTTTCCGGGGCGACTGGGACCGCGTGGGCCAGACCATGCCGGCAGGACTCTTCTCCTTGGGCCGTTGGGGACTGCCAGTCAACATCCTGGCTGTGCTCTACGGCGCCCTGATGGTCATCAACCTTTCCTGGCCCCGCCCCGAGGTGTACGACCCCTCCGGCGAAAACGGGATCCTGCTCTTCTCCGCTCCCATCATGGTGGGCGCCGTCCTGGTCCTGGGTATCTGGGTGCGGCGGAATATCCGGATCCGCGAAAACAAGGCCGCAACGGCTGCGGAATCCACCAACGCCGCCTGACCCGCACCACCACACCACGCTGCTCAAGTACAGAAATGATTGCCATGACACAGACTCTCGAAAGCACTCCCGGCACCGGCACCACAGCCGGGGCAAAGCTGCACGCCCGTGCCCAGCATGGGCGCACGGCCGAGACCATGATCCACGTCCCGCCCACATCGGCACCGGCGCGTCTCACAGAAGGCCTCCCCCTGAAGGCAGCGGGCGCGTTGACCTGGGCCGAAACGCTGGCCTTCGGCCGCTACACCCATATGGAACTGGCCCGCGGGACCCGCATAAGGATCACAGACCTCGACGGCGATGCTTGCGTTCACGCTGTCATCATCCGCAGCGGAGCCCGGCACGAGAGGATCAATGTTGCGGACACCGTCAAGGTTCCCTGGCAGGCCTACATCACCGCAGGGCACCCGCTCCTCTCCGACGCCGGCCGTCTGATGGCAACCGTGGTGGCTGATTCTTCCGGCAAGCATGATGCCCTGACCGGCACCACGCACCTGACGGGCAACACCGCCAAGTACGGTGCCGGATCAGCGCACAGTGCATCACCGGCAGGCCGCGAACTCCTCACCCTTGGCGGTATGAAGCACGGGGTCAGCCAAAGGCAACTGCCGCCGTCGATCTCGTTCTTCAAGGGCATCACCGTAGACCCTGATGGCAGCATCCAGTTCGTTGGCAGCGCCGGTGACGGTACCGCCGTAGAACTTCTCCTCCACATGGATGCGGTGCTGGTCCTGGCCAATACCGCCCACCCGCTGGACCCGCGTGCGAAGTTCACCGGCAGCGCCGTGGACATCGTTGCCTGGCAGGCTCCACAGGACCTTGAGGCACTCAGGGACGGAACCCTGGGGGTCGACCTTGGCCCGGAGGGGCGACTTGCCCTCCACAACACAGAATCCGACTACAACGCGAGGACTTCCGCATGAACGCCGTGGCAACAGCCCCTGCTTTGATCCCTGGGACAGTAATTCTGGACGAACTGGTGGAAGCCCGCGGCCCGTGGTCAGCGGTAGTCTCAGCCGGCGATGTCCTCACGATCGTGGACCTCGACGGCAACCAGGCCGTGGACTGCATCCTCTACGCAGCCAAGGACACCAGCACGCGGTACTCCGCTGCTGTGACCATCGCAACCCAGGGCTCGATCTTCCTGACCACCGGCTCCGTACTCCGTGCAGACAGCGGCCAGGAACTCATGACGGTGGTGGCCGATGAAGTCGGCATCCACGACACCATCGGCGGTGCCTGCTCGCAGGAATCCAACACCCTCCGCTACGGCCAGCACACCCATGAACAGCACGCCTGCGTTGAGAACTTCCTCATTGAAGGCGCCAAGTGGGACCTCGGCAAGAAGGACCTGGTGTCCAACATCAACTGGTTCATGAACGTGCCGGTGGATCCCGACGGTGCTTTGGGGATCGTGGACGGGCTGTCCGCACCAGGCAAGCGGGTAGCCCTGCGCGCCGAGGTGGACACGCTGGTGCTGGTGTCCAACTGCCCCCAAATCAACAACCCCTGCAACGGCTTCAACCCCACGCCGGTGCGCATGATCGTCACACGTCCGGAGGCCCGCGCATGAGCCGTTTCGATACCCTTCTTATTGCCAACCGTGGCGAGATCGCCTGCCGGATCATCGAGTCCGCCCGGAAAGCGGGGCTGCGCACTGTGGCCGTCTTCTCCGAAGCTGACCGAGGCGCAAAGCATGTGAAGCTCGCCGACGAGGCAGTCCTGCTGGGACCAGCTCCGGCCAAGGACTCGTATCTCAAGGTGGACGCCATCCTCAAGGCCGCAGCAGCCACCGGGGCAGGCGCCATCCATCCCGGCTACGGATTCCTGTCCGAAGACGCTGCGTTCGCGGAAGCCGTGGAAGCGGCAGGGCTGGTCTTTGTGGGCCCCACCCCCGAGCAACTGCGGATCTTCGGGACCAAGCACACCGCCCGCGACGCTGCGCAACGGGCCGGCGTTCCCATGATCGCCGGGTCCGGCCTGCTGGCAGACCTGCACGAAGCCGTCGCAGCAGCGGAAACCATCGGCTACCCGCTCATGCTCAAGGCCACGGGCGGCGGAGGCGGCATTGGCATGGCCGTGTGCCGTGATGACGCCGAACTTCGTGACAACTACTCACGTGTGGCCCGCCTGGCCAGCTCCAGCTTTGGAACGGCAGGCGTCTTTGCCGAACGCTACATCGAGCACGCGCGACACGTCGAAGTCCAGGTATTCGGCGACGGCGAGGGCAGGGTAGTAAGCCTCGGTGACCGTGATTGCTCACTGCAGCGCCGCCACCAGAAGGTGCTCGAAGAAGCACCCGCACCAGACTTGCCGGAAGCCCTGCGCGAGGAACTGCACCGAAGCTCCCGCGCCTTGTGCGCCTCCGTGGGCTACCGTTCTGCAGGCACAGTGGAGTTTGTTTACGATCCCGTCCGCCAGGAAGCCTCTTTCCTGGAAGTCAACGCACGCTTGCAGGTGGAGCACCCGGTCACCGAAGCCATCACGGGTGTGGACCTGGTGCAGTGGATGCTGGACCTCGCACAGCAAAAGCCAGTGATCCAGGGAGTGCCGGACAGTGTGCCCGTTTCAGGACACGCTGTGGAAGCCCGTATCTATGCGGAAGACCCGGCCCGGAATTTCCAGCCCAGCGCCGGGACCGTCACCAACGCGCAGTACCCGGCCTCCGACGTCGTACGCATTGACGCCTGGGTGGAGACCGGCAGCGAAGTCTCCACCAGTTACGATCCCCTGCTGGGCAAGATCATTACTTCCGGGGCAACCCGTGACGCCGCCTTCGACGCCCTGGCTGATGCGCTGGCAGGAACACGTATTGATGGCATTGAAACCAACTTGGGCATGCTGCGGGCCGTGGCCGGGATGGGCGTGGTCCGGGACGCGACGCATTCAACCGGGACCCTGAACACCGTGGGTGATCCCGAGCCGAGGATCACTGTTGAACGGCCAGGGCTCCAGACCAGCGTGCAGGACTGGCCCGGCAGGACCGGGCTGTGGCAGATCGGCGTGCCGCCCAGTGGACCCATGGATGATTTGTCGTTCCGCTTGGGCAACACCGCGCTGGGCAATCCCGAGGGTGTCCCCGGCCTGGAATTCACCATGGCGGGTCCGGCGCTCCGCTTCACGCACGCCACCACGGTGTGCGTCACCGGTGCGGACGTCGCCGTGACCGTCAACGGCAATCCGGCCAGCACCTGGGAACCCATCACGGTCCCGGAGAATGGCCTCCTGGACGTCGGCTCCGCTGATGGATCGGGACTGAGGGGTTACATCCTCTTCGAAGGCGGGCTGGACGTTCCCCAGTACCTCGGCAGCGCATCGACCTTCACGCTGGGCCAGTTTGGCGGCCACGGCGGCAGGGTGCTTCGCGCCAGTGATGTCCTCCGCACAGTGGCCGGACACCTGCCTGAGACCGTCCCCGGTCCTGTTCCCGCGGAAAGCCGTCCCGTGCTCACCACCGAATGGCTGCTGAAAGTGGTGGAAGGTCCCCACGGTGCGCCTGAATTCTTCCAACGTGAAGACATTGAAGAGCTCTATGCCGCCGAATACGAGGTCCACTTCAACTCCGCCCGCACTGGTGTCCGCCTGATCGGACCCAAACCTCGCTGGGCCCGCAACGATGGCGGCGAAGCCGGACTGCACCCCTCCAACATCCACGACACCGCCTATTCGGTAGGTGCCCTGGACTTCACCGGCGATACCCCTATCCTGCTGGGACCGGATGGCCCCAGCCTGGGCGGGTTCGTCTGCCCGGTGACCGTTGTGACCGGCGAGCGCTGGAAGCTGGGGCAGCTGCGTCCCGGGGACAAGGTCAGGTTGGTGCCCATCCGCTCGGTGGAGGCGCCGTCGGTCAAGGAACTGGGCGCTGCGAGGCAGCTGATTCTGCCAGGCAGCGCCGGGCTGCTTCGCGGTGACGGCGACGACGGCGTGCTGGGCCGGGTGCCCGAAGGCGACGGCCGGCCTGCGGTCACCTATCGCCGCTCCGGTGATGACAACCTTTTGGTGGAGTATGGCGACATGGTGCTGGACCTTGGCCTGCGTGCCCGCGTCCACGCGTTGCACCAGGAACTCGAGCGCCTCCGCGTGCCGGGCATTGTGGATCTGACCCCGGGCATCCGTTCCCTGCAGATCAAGGCTGATCCGTCCGTCCTTCCCACGTCCAAACTCCTGGGCCTGGTCCGTGAGGTGGACGCATCCCTCCCCGCAAGCTCGGAGCTGGTGGTGCCCAGCCGCAGCGTCCGCCTCCCCTTGTCATGGGATGACCCCGCCACCCGCGAAGCAATCGAGCGGTACATGGCCGGTGTCCGCGATGATGCCCCGTGGTGCCCATGGAACATCGAGTTCATCCGCAGGATCAACGGCCTGGACTCGGTGAACGAGGTTTTCGATACCGTCTTCAACGCCGAATACCTCGTGCTGGGACTGGGCGACGTATATCTCGGAGCACCGGTGGCAACACCCCTGGATCCGCGGCACAGGCTGGTCACTACCAAGTACAACCCCGCCCGCACCTGGACTCCTGAGAATGCCGTGGGCATCGGCGGGGCCTACATGTGCATCTACGGCATGGAAGGCCCCGGCGGCTACCAGTTTGTGGGCCGGACAACGCAGGTTTGGTCCCGCTACGCGGATGCCTCACCGTTTGAGCCGGGCTCCCCGTGGTTGCTCCGGTTCTTCGACCGCATTTCCTGGTACCCCGTCAGCCCCGAGGAACTGCTGGACCTTCGGGCGGACATGGCCGCTGGCCGGGGCCGTGGCGTGGAGATTGAGGACGGCACTTTCTCCCTTGCCGAGCATGAGGAATTCCTGGACCGCAACAGCGTGTCCATTGCGGAGTTCCGTGAGACCCAGTCGGCCGCTTTCGCTGTGGAGCGCAAAGCGTGGGAGGAAGCCGGTGAGTTTGACCGTGCCGAACAGGCTGTTTCCCTCGCTCCGCCGGCGGACGACGTCGTTGTGCCCGACGGCGGCACCCTGGTGACGTCTCCGTTCGCCGCGAGCGTGTGGAAAGTGGATGTGGAACCCGGCGACCTGGTGGTTGCAGGCCAGCCCTTGGTTTCCCTTGAGGCGATGAAGATGGAGACGGTCATCCAGGCTCCCGTGGATGGCATCGTGCATCGCGTCCTGCCCTCGGCCGGCGCGCAGGTAGTGGCCGGCGAAGCCTTGGTGGTCTTGGAGCCTGCAGAGGTCCGGGAACCAGCCCTCGTCCTTGAAGGGAGCTCCTCATGACCGGGCGTCACGGAAGCACAGTGCAACGCGTCCTGGCCGCGCTCGAGGCGATTGACGCCGTCGAACGCCCCGAAATCTGGATCCACCTGCGCGGGCGGGATGAGCTGCTCGCTGAAGCATCACGGCTGGATGCCGCGACGGCCGCCGGGGAGGACCTGCCGTTGGCTGGCCTGTTGCTTGCCGTGAAGAACAACGTGGATGTTGCCGGGGTGACCACGACGGCGGCGTGCCCCGGCTTTGGCGGGACAGCAACCCGGGATGCGGTGCCGGTGGCCAGGCTTCGTCAAGCTGGTGCGCTGGTGCTTGGTGCTACCAACCTGGACCAGTTCGCCACGGGACTCGTGGGAACCCGGAGCCCGTACGGAGCCGTCCGCGATTCACGGCGACCCGACCGGATTTCGGGGGGCTCAAGTTCAGGCTCCGCGGTGGCGGTGGCCTTGGGCCTGGTGGACATTGCCATCGGCACGGACACCGCTGGTTCGGGCCGGGTTCCAGCCGCTTTGCAGGGAATCGTGGGGATCAAGCCGACACTGGGGGTCGTATCCACCGAGGGCGTGGTCCCGGCCTGCCGTTCCTGGGATACCGCCACGATCTTTGCCCGGGACCTCGCCACCGCCGAACTGGCCATGGGCGTCATGGCAGGGGACGGCCGTGCCTGGCCCACGGACGTCAGGGTCGCAGCGCCTTCCACTCCGCGGGTGGCGTATCCCGCTGCGCTGCCGGCCCTCCCCGAAGCGTGGGCGGCGGAGTTCCAGGCGCAGATTGAGCGGCTCCGTGCAACAGGGGTGGTGGCCGAAGCAATCGAGCTGGACGTTTTCCTGCAGGCAGCCCGGCTGCTGTACGACGGCGGACTGGTGGCCGAACGCTATGCCGCCGTCGGCAGCTTCATTGACTCGGTGACGATGGGCGGGGTCGCCGCGACGCTGGACCCCACAGTCGCCGGCATCATCAGCGCCGCGGGCAAGGTACCGGCGCACCAATACGTTGCGGACACTGCGGCGTTGGAGCAACTCAAGTACCAGGCCATGGAGCGCCTGGACGGCTTCGACGCCTTGGTTGTTCCCACAGCGCCTTTCCACCCAACGCTTGCTGAGGTGGCGGCCGATCCTGTGGGGGTCAACTCCCGGATGGGCACCTATACCAATTTCTGCAACCTCTTCGACCTCAGCGCTGTTGCGGTACCGGCGGGCACCGTCACCGAGAGCGGAGGCGTTGACGCAGGCGGCATTGAAACACGCAGTACGTCGCAGTTCGGCCTGACCGTGGTTGCCCGGACGTTCGAGGACGGCGTGGCCGCGGACATTGCCCGGCGGATCGAGCTCACCTCGGAGCTGCCCGAGCTGTTCGCCGCGGGAGCTGCGGGAGCCGCGGGAGCCGCGGCGGCTAAGTCCCTAGCACCCGAGGTTCCCTGGCCGGTTGCTGCGGGAGCCGCCGTCGTACCTCTTGTAGTGGTGGGGGCGCATCGCAAAGGGCAGCCACTGGCGTCCCAACTCGAAGACCGGGGAGCGTTCTGGGACGGGCATGTGACCACCGCGGCCCAGTACCGGATGGTGGCCTTGGAGACAACGCCACCCAAGCCGGGGGTGGTGCGATCAGTGCGCGGGGCCGGGCTCGTGGCCGAGAGGTGGCTGCTCTCCGAGGCAGCGCTGGGATCCTTCCTGGCTGAACTGCCCGAACCCATGCTGCTGGGATCCATCACGCTGGATGATGGCAGCAAAGCCGTGGGTTTTGCCTGTGACGCCGTGGCCGCGGCCGAAGGACGGGATATTACGGAGTACCGCGATTGGATTAAATATCTGGAACAGAACACAGCCGGATCGGGAAGCCATGGCTTGTGGCGCGAGGCCGGCGGGGCTCTTCTGACTGGACTCGGACGCGGCCGGAATTAGACGGCAGGCGGCCGATTGGCGGAAATAGGGTATCCGCCAATTGGCCGTCCCACCGTTTTCCGGGCACCGCCGAACATCACGAAATGACCCACTTTGGGGCTTGCTGGTGCGGTTAACGGTCCGCGGAAGCCCTATCATTGTGCTTGTCGTCATTCGGGCATTTTTTGCGAGCTCCGCTGACGCCGGATTCAGCATGTCTGTGAGCCGAGGCTTGCACCTTCGAAGGGAAACCCTATGGCCCGGAGCCCGGAAGAGTCGCTCAAGGCGACCTTGGCCAGAGTCGCACCCGGAACTCCGCTGCGTGATGGCCTGGAACGCATCCTCCGGGGACGGACCGGTGCCCTGATCGTCCTGGGCTATGACCGCACCATCGATTCCATCTGTTCCGGCGGGTTCGATATAGGCATCGATTTCTCCCCCACCCGCCTGCGCGAGCTGGCCAAGATGGATGGTGCCATCATCTGTGACAAGGACGCCAGCAACATTGTCCGCGCTGCTGTCCAACTGGTCCCGGATTCAAGCATCGAAACCCAGGAATCAGGCACCCGGCACCGCACGGCTGAACGCGTGGCCATCCAGACCGGCGTTCCCGTAATCTCCGTCAGCCAGTCCATGCAGATCATCGCGCTCTACGTCAATGGCTTGCGCCACGTGCTGGAGGGCTCAGAGAAGGTCCTGGCCCGCGCCAACCAGGCCTTGGCAACGCTGGAACGGTACAGCGCCAGGCTGGACCAGGTCACCAGTTCCCTTTCGGCGCTGGAGATCGAGGCCCTGGTCACTGTCAGGGACGTTGCCGTCACCTTGCAGCGGCAGGAAATGGTCCGCCGCATCTCCGAGGAAATCGCACAGTACGTCCTGGAACTCGGGGAGGACGGCCGCCTGCTCTCACTCCAGGTTGAAGAACTTACGGTGGGACGCGGACCGGGCAGCGAAGTCATCATCCGGGATTATTCGGATCCCAACGCCACGCCCGAAGAAATTGAGGAAGCCGTCCAGGCTCTCCTCAATCTGGGCCCCACCGAACTGATCGACCTTAGCCGCATCGCCCACATCATCGGTTTCGCCGGCGGAGTGGAGCAGTTGGACGCAGTTGTCCAGCCGCGCGGTTACCGTCTGCTTTCGGGCTTGAAGTCCGTGCCCAAGGCTGTGGCTGATCGCTTGGTTGACTACTTCGGCGGGCTCCAGAACCTGATGGCCGCCACCATCGATGACCTCATGACAGTGGACGGCATTGGCGACCAGCGTGCTCGTACAGTGCGCGAAGGCCTGAGCCGCATGGCCGAGGCCAGCTTGCTGGACCGCTTCCTCTAAGCCGGCTGCCGTCGTCGGACGCTGGCCAGCCGGAACCTAGTTCAGCTGGAAGACTGCCTTGGGGCTGGCCTTGTTTCCCAGCCGGGCCTCAAACGTGTAATAGGCGCCGCCGCCACCTGGCTTGGCGTTGATCGCCCCGCAGCCTTCCAGTGTGCGGTTGCGCTGCCATGGGAAGTTCGCGGTTTCGCTCTTGCCGGGCTGGATGGTCTTGATGAGGTCTTCGCTACCGGCCTGGCAGTCCTTGGACGAAAAAATACGGTCCGCGCCGCTCATCACCAGGTACTCCATTTGGGATGTACCCACATTGACCTCGCACGGGGCGGTGCCACCGTTGGTGATGGTCATGGTGAGCAGCGGTTTTTCCTCAGGGCCGTAGGCGGGTTTATCGGTCTTGGCGGCGACCGTCATGAGGTTGAAGTCGCACACGGGCGTGGGCGATGCAGACGGCGATGCGGTCCCGGACGGAACACTACCCTGCGTCGGCGCTTGTGACGGCCCGGCTGTGTTGACCGCCTGCGGTTCGGACTGCCCACCCATGGCACCGCCAATGGACACGACGGCGACCACGATCAAGGCGATCACCAGCAGCAGCCCACCGAAAACCACTTGGCGACGGCGACGATACACCGCAGGGCTCGGGCGGCGCTTTTTTGCGGGGGCAGTACTCTTCCCCGGCGCTGAGGAGCGCGCGGTGGACTGCTGCTTACCCTTGGTGGCCATGGTCCTAGGCTAGGCTCGTGGCCCGCAGCGCACCTAACCTACACGCCGCAGGCCCCTAATCCGGGGCTGTGTGACGTCGGCCATGGTCCGCGGTTCCACTACAGTTGAGGGCAGTATGACACTTCCCGATGCCCACCAACTTACCGCGCTCCACAGCGCCCTGGATCAGTGGTTCGCCGATACCGCCCGGGACCTGCCGTGGCGCGAGCCGGACTGCAGCGCATGGGGAATCCTGGTCAGCGAAGTCATGCTCCAGCAGACTCCCGTGGTGCGGGTGCTCCCGGTATGGCGGGACTGGATGGAGCGCTGGCCCACGCCGGGCCACCTCGCCGCGGAGCCTTCGGGTGAAGCCGTACGTCATTGGGGTCGCCTTGGATATCCCCGCCGCGCCTTGCGGCTCCACGCTGCAGCAGTAGCCATCCGCGAAGAACATGGCGGCAACGTCCCTGACAACCATGCGGGACTTTTGGGTTTGCCGGGCGTCGGCAGTTATACAGCTGCCGCCGTCGCCGCCTTCGCTTTTGGGCAGCGGGAAACTGTGGTGGACACCAACATCAGGCGGGTCCATGCACGGCTCATCCTGGGGAACGCACTCCCGGCTCCCGCGTTGACCGCGGCGGAAATGCGCCTGGCCGAGTCACTCCTCCCCGCCGGGCAGGAGCTGTCCGTCCGTTGGAACGCGTCCGTAATGGAGTTGGGAGCCATGGTGTGCACGGCCCGCAGCCCCAAGTGCGCCGACTGTCCCGTCCGCTCAAGCTGCGCCTGGCTTGCCGCGGGTGAGCCACCGCCGTCGTACACGCCCAAGGGCCAGTCCTGGCACGGCACCGACCGCCAGGTCCGCGGCGCCGTGATGGCCGTCCTCCGCGAAGCTGCCGCCCCTGTCCCCCGGGAAATGTTCGAGCAAGCGCCGGCGGATCTGGGGTTCGCACCCTCCGGTATCGGGATCCCGCTTGCCGCGCTGCACCGGCTCAACTCGGCGCCGGAGCAACTCGAGCGCGCCCTGGATGGGCTGTTGGTTGACGGCCTGGCAGAAATGCACGACGGCGGATTGCGGCTTCCGGCCTAGCGTTCAGCCGGGGGCGGTATCGGTTCGGCAACGCCACCAAGCGGGCAGTAACAATGCAGGTGTTTCTTTCACATGCACCGGGCCAAGCCGATTAACCCTGGCCTACCCTGAAACATGGGCAGAATCGCAGTGGCGTTGACCCTTGCAGGAACCGCAGCATTGCTTCCGGGCTGCTATCCCCAAGCAGTGGCCTGCCCGGCCATTGGGCACATAGCCGGAGTTTCCGTGACCGTGGCAGCGGGGTACACGGACCAAATGGGGACGCTTCGGCTCAAGGCCTGCCAGGATGGCAGTTGCACCGAGAACGATGTGGTGCTGCATCCGGGAGCTACAGCCGTGGACCAAGGCTGCTCGCCTGAAGGCACGTGCTCGGCCACCTCCTCCCCTGATGGGACGCAGGTGGGTTTCCTGGAGCTTCCGTCGCTCAGTGAGAACCCCCTTGAGGCGACCGTGACCGGAGCGTCTCCGGCTGGAATCGCACTGCCAGTCCGGACGCTGACCTTCATCCCCAAGGGTGACTATCCCTACGGCGAGCAATGCGGACGGGTGATTTCAGCGGCCCTGATACTGGATGGCGGGGGTTTGCGGCAACAGTAGGTTTCCGGCACCGCCGTAGGATGGGTGCGTGCCTGACCACAATGTCCACCCAGACGTAGCCGAGGCATTGCGGGCCCTCAGCCAGTCATCCGGATCGCCCTCAGCGCCGGTACCCGAGGCCGACAACCATGAGTATGGGGCCGTCGTCGTTGATCTTGGGCAGGAACTGGTCCGGTTCCGCGTGGGTAAGCTGACTCCGACCAAGGTGGGCTTGTTCGTTGCCGTCTGGCAACGCGCCCAGGACGGGTCCACTGAGCCCTTCCCCGCCGAAGATGGTGTGGATCTGCTGGTGATAACAGCCCGGGAAGGCGGCAGGGCCGGCTACTTCGCTTTCCCGAAACCGGTACTGGCCAAGCATGGAATCGCGTCCGTGAACGGTGCCGGCGGAAAACGCGGCTTCCGGGTGTATCCGCCATGGTCCGCGGTAAGCAACCGGCAGGCAACCCGGACCCAACTTTGGCAGTGCAACTACTTCACTGAAGGTAGTGCCACATCGGATAATACTAAGTAACCTGTCTGTTACTGGGAACCGAAAGGCAGCAACCATGTCCACAACTGAACGGCCACTGGCGCTGGTCACCGGCGCCTCAAGCGGCATTGGATTCGAGCTGGGGAGGCAGTTCCTCAGCAACGGATTCGACACCGTCATCGTTGCCGAAAACGACAAGATCCACACAGCGGCGGAGGAACTGAAGGGCCTCGACGGAGATGCCTACGCAGAGCAAATCGACCTCACTGACAGACAGGGCATGGCCCGGTTACACGCCGCCGTCGCGGCTTTGGGCCGGCCGCTGGAAGCAGTGGCCATCAACGCGGGCATCGGGGTGGGCGGTCCGTTCGTGGAAACCGACCTCGAGGCAGAACTGAAGACCATCGACCTCAACGTGATCTCCACGGTGGTCATCGCCAAGTGGGTTGCCTCGGATATGGCCCAACGCAACCAGGGCAAAATCCTGTTTACGTCCTCGGTCATTTCCAGGGCACCAGCACCCTTCCAGGCCATCTACGGCGCATCCAAGGCGTTCGTGCAGTCTTTCGGGCAGGCACTTCGCAACGAGTTGAAGGACACCGGGGTCACTGTCACCACGCTGCTGCCGGGGCCGACGGAGACCGACTTCTTTGAACGGGCCGATCTCCTGGACACCAAAGTGGGCAGTGATGACAAAGATGATCCCGCGTTGGTGGCCAAACAAGGATTCAAGGCCCTGATGGAAGGCGACGGCAACGTGCTGGGCGGCTCCCTCAAATCCCGCACCATGGGCCTTGGCAGCAACGTCATGCCCGACGCCGCCGGAGCTGAATTCAACCGCAAGCTCAGCGAGCCCGGATCCGGAAAAGACAAGTAGGAACCAGAACAAAAGGAGCAGCCATGACCAACCCCCGTGAAGAAAACACCGCCGGCGAGGCCATCGAAGACGTCATCGTTCCACAGGACGACGCCCTGCCGAACCCTGACCGTTCCGGCCACGGCAAGATGCCCGAGGACGTCGACGACGACACGTACCAGAGAGCCGCGGAGCAGGAGCGCGTTGCCGCAGGCCTTGCCGATTACGCTCCCAGCGACGTCCCCGACGCCACCGATCCCCTTCCCCCGGAAGCCTCGGACGAGGCGGACCTGGCACAGCGCGGTTTGCTGGACACCCCCGACGACACCCCGGAAGAAGACCGCTAAGGAGTCCCTCTCCGGGCGCCCGGGACATCACGTCGCCTCGCCGAACGACTTCCGGTAGCCGCTTGGCGTGAAGCCCAGATACTTCCGGAAGTCGTTGGTCAGGTGCGCGTGGTCTGCATAACCGAGTTCGACGGCGATCACGGCAAGGTCGGCTTCCGGGTCGGACCGGGTACGCTCGGCGGCATCCTGGAGTCGGCGCCGCCGGATCAGGGCCGAGGGGCTGAGCCCAACGTACTTCCCAGCGATTCTCTGCAGGGTTCGGGGTGATACCGATAAGGAATCAGCCACATCCTCGATTCTTGAAACATCAGGCCCGGAAGCGATCACATCCATCATCCGGTTGGCGAGCAACGCCTCCTCTGAAGCAACAAACTTCAAGGAACCCAACCACACCACAAAGGCTTCCACTGCCCGCTCCCGGTGAGCGCCGCCGTCGGGCGCTTTCATTGCCCTGCAGACGGCAGAATGCAATTCTTTCTGCGCCAGAACGACCTCCTGATCACGGAGGGCGCCTGGATTATCCGTGAAAAGCGGAATGGCCGCCGGGCGGAGCAGGGCCCCCACAGCCCAGCCGGTCCCGGTGAGGTCCCGGTGCGAGGCGCGCGTGGTGGGCCCGGAGAGGATGACGTCCGCGGGCTGTACCACCAGGTTGGAGGCAGGATAGGCAATGACGTGCTGCCGGGATGACCGGCCGGGCTCGATGTTCCATTCCGGAATCCAGAACCACTGCACCAACCCGGCTACGGATGAGGGGGCCGGGTAGCGATGGAAGGTGGGCAGCCGCGCCGGATAAAGGATGCCCTTGAAGGAGCCTTCCATGGGGAGCCTTTCCAGAAGCGATCAAAGCTGTCGCAAATCTCCAAGCGCTACCTGGCGGCAGGCACGTAGCGTCGTATCCATGACCGATACTACAAGCACAGAATCAACCACGGCCGCCAACGGGGACCACACCACCAATGGCATTCCGAACGGCCTGACCAGCCTGACGCCATTCCTCGCGGTAGCCAACGCCAAGGAAGCCATTGCGTTCTATCGGGACGTCTTGGGCGCACGTGTGGTGGGCGAGACCGAGATGGGCGGAGTGGTGGTCCACGCCGAACTCGACTTTGGAAACGGCCACCTCCAGCTCGGTGAGCCCAACCCCGAGTACCACCTCGTCCCGTCACCGACCGGAGAGGACGACTGCTACTCCATGGGCCTCTACTGCTCCGATGCGGACGGGCTGGTCCACAAAGCCGAGCGAGCCGGGGCCACCATCCGCGAGCCGTTGACCACGTTCGTTTCCGGTGACCGCTATGCCAGCATCCGCGATCCGTTCGGCGTCCGCTGGTCCATCATGACGCGCGTCGAAGACCTCTCCGAGGAAGAGAGCAACCGCCGCGTCGAGGAATGGGCGGCGCAGCAGGGCTGAGCGCCTGGCCAAGCCCGGCAAGAGCTTAGCTCAGGCAGAGGCAGAACGGATGACCTGCCGGGTCAAGGAACACCCTGAACGTGTCGCCTGGCTGGTGATCGGCCTTGGTGGCACCAAGGGACAGTGCAACTTCCTCACCCTTATCCAAGTCATCCACGATCATGTCCAGATGCATCTGCTGCGGAATGGTCTGGCCGGGCCACACAGGCGGCTGGTACACCTCCACCTGTTGGAAGGAGATGCAGTTGCTGCCGTCGCTGGGACGGATATCGAACCAGTCGCCTTTGTCCTCGATCTCCCAGCCGAACAGCTCGCCGTAGAAGGCGGCCAATGCCGCTGCGTCGGGACAATCGATGACAACACTGGGGAACTTAGCTATAGCCATTTGTTAAACCTCGTCAGCCGTCTTCTTCATGCGGGCCAGGGCGCTCTTGGTGCCCCGCTGGGTAAGTACGTGAACTATGGCGCCGACACCTGCCGAAACCACTGCGAAGACCAGAACGCCGGGCAGGGAATCGTTGAGATCCGTTCCGTCCTTGGGGGCGGGCTTACCGGTCTTCTTCTCCCAGATGCCTTCCAGCGTCTTGTTTGCGAGCGTGCCCGCTCCAAGGCTGACTGCCAGGCCGAAAAGTTTCACCAGAATGTTCACGAAGATCCTCCATTAGATAGAGCGCCAGCAAGCGGCGCTTCACACATCAATCGCCCCAAAACAAGGCAGGGCCGCTGCAATTGCAGCGGCCCTGCCTGGATTCTTAGTCCTTCTTGAAGGCGTCCTTGAGCTTCTCGCCGGCACCCTTGAGGTCGGCTTTCGTCTGGTCGCCCTTGCCTTCGGCTTCGAGACGCTCGTTGTCCGTCAGCTTTCCGGCAGCCTCTTTGGCCTTGCCGCCAAGCTTCTCGCCAGCGTTCTCCATCTTGTCGTCAGCACCCATGATTCGTACCTCTTCCTTGTAGTGAACCTGTACCTCTACAACATCACTAATCAGTGTACTTAGCAATATTTGAGCGAAAATCGTCTCGGCTAGAGCTCCCCGAACCCTTCCTCAACCAGCCGGCCCACATACTGGACCGCCTTCAGTGCATCCTTGCCCCTCGCTTCGACATGGAGGCTGGAACCCTGCCCTGCGGCGAGCGCCATGAGCGCCATGATGGACATGCCGTCGACGCCGTTGACGGTCACCTCCGCGTCCAGCCCGGACAGGCCGCCGGCGATCTTTGCCGCGGGCCGGGCATGCATGCCCAGGGGGTTGATGAGTTCGAAATCGCCGCTTGCGTCCGGCTCGTCCTTGAGGTCGGGAATCTCCGGTCCTCCCACGCCGGCGGGCACCTTGCCAAAAGCCACGGCCTCTGCAGCCTTGCAGACGTCCTCGACGCCGGCGCCTCCTTGGGCAGCGACGGCAGCCGCCACGAGTCCCTCAACCAGCGGAGCGTCGGCCAGCCTCACGGCGTCGGGATCGCTGGCAAACTCCATGGCCGATTCGGCTGTCATGACTGCCGAACCCAGATCGGCCAGCACCACCACGCCGTCACCACCGGAATCCACCAGTGACTGCTCGACGGCGGCCAGCACCTTCTCAAGGCTGGTTCCGATCCGATCGTCCTCGGTGCCCCCGGCGGCGACCAGTTCGACGTCGGGCGCCATTTGGGCTGCGAGTTCCACCGCCCCGTCGGCGATCTTGCTGCTGTGCGATACAACCACTATCCCTACGGTCATATGGCGTCGGTTCCCTTGTCACCGGTTGATCCGGCGGCCGCCGCTGCGGCCGCCCGGAGGATGAGGGCGGTTGACGCGGCGCCGGGGTCGCGATGCCCTGCACTCCGCTCCCCCAAGTAGCTGGCCCGGCCCTTGCGCGCCACCAAGGGGTCCGTTGCCATGGCCCCGGTTTCAGCAGCTTCCGCGGCTGCTTCCAGCACGCCAACGGGGTCGGCGCCGCTCCCGGCGGCTTGTTGCGCCGCTTCCACGGCGGGAGTCCACGCATCGATCATGGTCTTGTCGCCAAGTTCAGCTTTACCGCGTGCCACTACTCCGTCACGGGCGGCGGCGAGCGCTGCCGCCAGCGCCCCGGCATCAACATCGACGGCCTCACCCAGAGAGGTAGCCGCCCGCAAGAACGCCGTTCCATACAAGGGTCCGGCCGCTCCGCCCACCTTGGACATGAGGGCCATGGCGGCGGCTTTGAGCGCTGCACCGGGAGTTTCCGGCGGCGTCTCATCGAGCTTCTGCAGTACGGCCTGGAAACCCCGGTCCATGTTCTCACCGTGGTCCGAGTCGCCGATGGCCCGGTCCAGTTCGATCAGTTCCACACGATGCTCCGCCATGGCCTTGGCGGAGAGTTTTATCCAGTCCATGGCCCAGTCAACGGTCAAGCCCATGTTCAGGCTCCCCATCGCAGCGCGGCAGTGTGTACCGGGGCATCCCACAGCCTGGTCATTTCCTCGTCAAGGCGCAGCACTGACACCGAGCAACCCTGCATCTCCAGGGAGGTCACGTAGTTGCCCACCAGCGATCGCTCCACGATGGCACCGCGTTCGGCCAGTACTTGGGCTGCGCGCCGATAAACGATGTACAGCTCGCTTTGCGGCGTTCCGCCCATACCGTTGACGAACAACAGCACTTTGTCACCGGAGGCGAGGGCAAGGTCCTCCAGCACGGGCTCCAGCAAGCGGTCCGTGATGGCATCGGCCGGCTCCATGGCGATCTTGTGCCGGCCCGGCTCGCCGTGGATGCCAATGCCGATCTCGATCTCATCTTCGGCAAGCTCAAAGCTGGGCGTCCCTGCGTGCGGCACGGTGCAACCGGAGAGGGCGACGCCCATGGTCCGCACGTTGGCCACCACGCGCTCGGCGATGGCTGTGACAGTGTCAAGATCGTCTCCGCGCTGGGCTGATGCTCCGGCGATCTTTTCCACCAGGACCGTTCCGCCCACCCCGCGCCGGCCTGCCGTGTACAGCGAATCTTCCACCGCGACGTCGTCGTTCACCAGTACGGAACGAACGTGCACGCCTTCGGCCTGCGCCATTTCGGCCGCGGTTTCAAAGTTCAGGACGTCACCGGTGTAGTTCTTCACAATATGGACGACGCCGGCACCTGAGTCCACAGCGACCGTCGCCGGAATGATCTGGTCAGGAGTGGGCGAGGTGAAAACTGCGCCGGGGACAGCGGCGTCGAGCATGCCGAACCCCACGAAACCTGCGTGCAAGGGCTCGTGGCCACTGCCCCCACCGGAAACCAAGGCAACCTTGCCCGCTACCGGAGCACCCTTTCGGACGACGTATTTAGGCTCCGGGTGGACGTCCACAATGTCGGCATGGGCCATGCCGAAACCTTCTACGGACTCGTCCACCACTGCGCGTGGATCATTAATGAGCTTTTTCATGGGATGCTCCTGGGCGTGCTGCGGCTGGTGCTCTGACCCTACTACCGGCAGCCCGGCCCACGGTAGGCCCGGAGCGTCTTTGGTTAGCGCACAACTCCGGCAACCGCAGAGCTTCCCAGATCGCTCCTCTCCAAGGCGCTGCCTGCGCCCAGCGCAGCTACCCACACGTCAGTGGTGCTGACGGCTGCCCAGTTCGAGTTCAGCAAAGCCATCAGGGTGGTGTGGACTGTTTTCGCGTCGGCGAAGCCTGCGTCATTGGCCAAATTGATCGCACCGGTGGCATCGGAGAGGACTTCGGTGGTGAACCCGATGTATTCGGCTTCGACAGCAGAGGCCAAAATGCAATTGTTGGTCATGTAACCCACCAAGGTGACGGTGTCGACGTCGTTCTCCCGCAGCCATGCGGCCAGGTCGGTGTCGGCGTAGACCGAGCCATAGTGCTTGACCACAGTCTTCCAGGAGTCCTTACGGCGATCCTCGATTTCAGGATGGAGGGTGAACTCCGGGGTGCCCGGGGCGAAGACAGGCGCACCCTCCCCGGCGCTGTGCTGAATGGCGGCAATCGGAATGCCTGCCTCAGCAGCGGCGTCAATGGCCTTTCCAATCATCACGATCGATTCGTGGTGGGGCGGGAACTGGATCTCAAGGGGTCCGCTGAAATATTGCTGCTGGATGTCTACGAGGATCAGTGCGCGGCGGGGCGTGCTCATGGTGTTCTCTTTTCCGGGGTCGGTTCGTTGGCCGCCTTGTGGCAACTCTTCCATCCTCGGCGTCTTTAGAAGTGACCACCAGTGGCATGAATGCCCTTATACGATTGATTCAGGCCAATCGAGAAGAGGATCCATGCGCATCTCCGTCTATGCCTTCGATGACGTGACAATGTTCCACCTCGCGGTCCCCCAGATGGTTTTCGACGAGGTCTCGCGACAAGGCCTCGCCGAGTGGAACACCCGGCTCTTCGCGGATCAAGCGGGCCACATCCGCACTGCGGAGGGCTATCAACTGGGAGAGATCCCTGGCCCCGAATCCACATCCGAAGCAGACGTCATTGTGGTGCCTTCCTGGTTTGACGACGGCCGCTCACCGAATGAGCAGCTCCGCACCGTACTTCGGCAGGCACACGAGCGCGGCGTCGTCATCCTTGGCCTGTGCCTGGGCACCATCCCGGTTGCCGACGCCGGCCTGCTTGATGGGCGGTCCGCCGTCACGCATTGGGAAGCCTTCAGTTCGCTCTCGACACGCCACCCGGATGTTTTTCTGGACCAGACGGTGCTGTACATCGATCACGGCGACGTCTTGACGTCGGCGGGAACAGCCTCCGGATTGGACGCATGCTTGCATCTGGTGAGGACCCGACTGGGATCTGCAGCCGCCAACCAGGTGGCACGCAGCCTGGTCATCGCTCCGCACCGGGAGGGCGGACAGGCGCAGTACATCGAGCACCCCTTGCCGCCCCGGTCCGCGGACGATCCCATGTCACGCTTGTTTGAGTGGGCCCTGGGTCATTTGGCCGAAGACCTGACCATCGACGCCCTCGCCGATCAGGCCCACATGAGCCGCCGAACCTTCATCCGTGCCTTCAGGGCGTCTACCGGGACTACCCCATCAGCATGGGTGCGCTCCCAGCGGCTCGACGCAGCCAGGCACCTCCTGGAGAGTTCCAGCCTGTCCATCGATCAAGTAGCAGCCGAATGCGGGTTCGGCAGCGCCGTGACACTCCGGCAAAACTTTGCCCGGGCTTTCTCCACCACACCCACCGACTACCGACGCCACTTCGACGCCCAGCCCCGGCGCGTTTCCTAAGTCAGCGTCCCAGCCGTTGGACGTTCGTCATAAGCATCCCGCGGGTTGTCGAAAGCAAACGCGGCAGGGACAGTTCCTGGGAGCTGTCCCTGCCGCGTTGCCCTACCGCTCAGGTGCCGGTGTCGCCGTCGGCTCCTGCTCTGATACCGGCTCCGATTCCTGCTCCTGTTCCTGACGGATGCGGAATTCGGGCCAGAAAGCCGAATACAGGTCCGGGTCGGAGCGACTGTCCCCGGACCATGGCGCCTCGTGCGGCCACGTCCCGTGCGGGATGTCGATCTGGAAAGCGGAGAAGTCGGGGAACGTGACGCGGTTGTTCATCACCCTCAGCCCCTAGCTGCTCAGCACGGCGTCGCCGCCGGCGGTCACAACGTCTTGGAGCAGCACGGTCTGATCGATGACAGGGAGCCCCACCACGTGCCCGAAGCTGAACATGTTGTGCGGATCCAGCTCGGCCTTTGCCTTACGGAGGCGATCCAAGGCCGTTGCCCGCCACGGCCGCTCCCGGTCTTCGGCATCCACAAAGTGGCCATGCAGATTGACGAAAGTTCCGGCATTGGCCGCAGGCCTCAGGTCTTCATGAACTGCGTTGAACACGGACGGCAACATCTCCACCCTTGGCGGCACGGCAATGGCACCCATGAAGAAGCTGAACGCAGCATCGCGGCCACCCACAATATCGTCACCATCCGAACTCTTGGCCAAAGCACCGCCGAGCAACCGGAGTTCGGCCAGCAACACGGGACTGTCAACACCGGGGCCAAAGTGCCGCAGAAGCGCATCAGCTTCCGGCTCATCCAACCTGTCCAGGAGGAAGCCATGTTCCAGCACTGGAACCGGCTGGTCCGGGTCCTGGTGGATCGAGTCGAAGGCGGTGGCGTCCAGGGGCCCCGTGGCATCCATCATGAAGGGCGCGCTCCGACGCATCGGCTCCAGGAGTTCTGCTGCGGTCGCCAAATCACCCTGGTAGGCATAGCGGAGATGGATCACGAATTTGCCGCGCAAAGGTGGCGGCACCATCTCCATATCCGGCAGCCGCAGAAAGGCAAGGGACGCCGAAGCCTCCACGGGCAAGGAAGGCACCCAGCCCCTGAACGCCTGCAGCACTTCAGGAGCATGCTCACCGTCAAAGTAGATTCCGCCGGCATAGAGGTCGGAGCCCTGGAACAGGTGGAATTCCATGGCAGTGACGATTCCCAGGTTGCCCTTGCCGCCGCGCAGGAGGAAGAACAACTCCGAGTCCTCGTCCTTGGTCACCCGGCGCAGCACACCGTCAGCCGTGACAATTTCGAACGCAATCACATGGTCGGAGGCGAAGCCGTATTTGCGCCCAAGAATGGGCAGCCCGCCACCCAGCGTGTAACCCACCACGCCAACATCAGTGGTGGAACCACAGAGCCCCATCAGCCCGAAGGTCCCGGCGAGTTCCACCACGGCCTTCCAGCGGACGCCCGCACCCACGCGGGCCGTCTTCTCCAGGGGGTCGATGCTTAGTTCGAGCATTCGGCGGGTGCTGATCAGCAAGCCACCTTCAATGGCATTGGTGGCACCGTGACCGGTGGACTGGACGGATACCGGCATACCGCGTTCTGCGGCCCAGCGCACGGCCGCCGAGGCGTCCTCTGCATCGAGGGCGCCGAAGGCGAGGTCAGGTTGGTGCTGTGTGGATAAATTGAAGGCCGCTACTTCAGCGGCGAAGCCGGAATCGGCAGGCGTGAACACTGGACCGCGCACGCTGAGTTGGAGTTCTGAAACATCTGAAAAGGAGGCGTGGGACTGCATGATCTTCTCTCAATTGACCGATGTGGTGGAAGCTTCCCCAGCAAGCCTCAATCAGTTTATCCATCAAGTTGAGATAAGAAAAGGGTATTAAATCACCCATAATCGGCCAGGATTGCGGCTGCGCTCCTAGCGCGCTAGAGCTGCTTGATCATGCGGGTGTTGCCCAAGGTATTGGGCTTCACCCGGGCAAGGTCCAGGAACTCTGCCACGCCCTCGTCATGCGAGCGCAGCAGTTCGGAATATACCTGCGGATCCACGGCCGATTGGTCGGCCATGACTTCAAATCCGTGGCGCTTGAAGAAGTCCACTTCAAAGGTCAGGCAGAAAACACGGCTCACGCCAAGCGCCCGGGCTTCCTCCAACAGGTTCTCCACGAGGACGTGCCCCACACCCCGCCCACGCCACGAGTCCGCCGCGGCAAGAGTGCGGATCTCGGCCAGGTCCTCCCACATGACATGGAGCGCCCCGCAACCTATGACTTCCCCGGCGTCCGACTCTGCAATCCGGAATTCCTGCAGGCTTTCGTAATACGCCACGGTCTCCTTGGCCATGAGGATCCGTTCCTCAGCCAAGGGCGCCACAAGCCTCTTGATCGCCGCCACATCACTGGTGCGGGCAGGGCGAAGGCTGAAGGTCGGATTCACTCCCCCATCCTAGCGAGACGGACAGGCGCCGGCCGTGCCCAGCGCTGATGGTTACACGCACACCAGTCCGGCTTGCCTGCAATTCCTTCAAACAGCCGGGCTATTGCGAATTTCATGGTCGCGGCGGTTCTCCCCTGTTGATGAACGCCACGTTGATGATGTGGTCCCCGCCCGTCTCGGAACTGTTCTGAAAGACAAGCTGATAGCGGGTGCCCCCAATCAACAGGGCAAGCCCCAAAGGGATCCTGGTTGGTGAGTTTGCCGCAGCGAGGAGCGTCTCCAGAAAGGACGCGTCTTTTTCAACTTGCCCACGAATGCCGGACTTTTCAAAGCCTTCCAGCGCCGACAACCAGACAGTTCCGTCCGCCTCACGGATAGCATGTGCGGGGTACACAACATGTCCGGTGGCGGTTTCGAAGCCGTCGGCGGTACGGAAGATCTTGAACTTACCGCACCAATTCGTAAAGTGCCGGTTCAAGACTCCGCTGGGGTCGGCTGCCGCTGCCGGAACCGGCACGTCTTTCTCCTTGAGCACTTGATCCTGACTGTTCGCTCGCAGTCAATGCCGCGAATCCGTAGCGTTCTTCACGGCCATGCATCTCCATACGATGACCGTCACCCGTATCCAGTGCGTCCAGGTGCCAAATCGTGACGCTAATCAGCTCTGGCGACAAAGTCGTTGAAGGGACACAGAACCAAGTGGTTCGTGAACGGATGATCCGGAGTCCTGTCGTCGGACAGGACGCCTGGGAGGAACTAGTCTCAAGTGGTGCCAACCATCTGGAAGGGTATTGAGATGAAGAAGGCCGTTCTCACTCTGGAGGGCACCCCCAGCGATGTCGTCGCCGTCTCGGAAGCGGCAGCGCAGGCCATCGCCGTAAATGACAGGGTCCGGCGGCCGCTGTTCCGCGAGTTGCATAGGCTACACGAGCGTCGCGGTGCAATGGCAAAAACCCCCGACATTACGAGGGGACGAAAGCGAATCCTGTGGCAGGCAACGTGGGGCTTCCTCCTCAGCGCCGGCTTGTCAGCCGCACTGACAGCAGCCGTGATGTTCGGTCCTGCAGATCGCAAGAGTACCTATATCACCGCGGAGCAGGCAGCTTCGGTAGCCTCCCCTGCCGCGGTGATCGGAATCGTTCTCCTGGCAGTTGCGCTCTTCCTCCCGGTGCCCGCAAGGCCGGCAGCACGATACGGAACCGTGTGCACGTTGATTGTGGGACTCTTCGTCATCGGCCTCGTGACCTTCAGGGCTGTCACGGGCGTCGCCGATGATCGAGGATTTGATTCCGGGCAGGTCGCACCGTGGCTCATCAAGATGAGCCTGACACTTGCACTCCTGGCCCTCCTCGCTTGGCGCCTGAACCGCAAACGTGTGCTGGAACTCCAGCAAGACCTCAGTCCCGCAGGTCGCAAAGAGGCGATGCGAAACTTGCGGACGGCGGCTGAACACCTTGCGGCAACGTCGTTGGAACGTTGGGGCCAAGGAGCCGGCGGCTCGGTATCAGCGGCATGGAATGATCAACTGAAGCAGCTGGAGCGCCAAGGGACACCCCCGGCTGTCATCGCCCAGGCACGGGCGATCGGGCCGGTGGCATGGCTTGCCCGGTTTGTCTACGGCGGGGATTTCGACGGCGACCTGCGCAAAATACTGTCCCCATGAACACCACCACCTGCGCCCCCGCCGCGTCGGCGGAGGCACAGGCCAGCCTTTTCGGTCTAAATCCCCAGCTCCTCAGGCAAAGCCACGTCCTCGCCCAGCACCTGTTTTGCCAGGAAGTGCTCCACCACTCCGTACCAGATCTTCGCGTGCTGCGGCTGGAGTACCCAGTGGTTTTCGTCAGGGAAGTAAAGGAAGCGGTGCGGGCTCTGGCCGTTCTCGTCCGCAGGCAGCTGCGATGAGGACAGGAGCTCGTACCAGAGGCGCAGGCCCTCGCCGATCGGCACCCGGTAATCCTTGTCACCGTGGATCACCAGCATGGGTGTCTTAATGTTGCCCACGTTCAGGTGCGGTGAGTTCTCCGAGGCCATGTCCACGGTCATCTCCTTCAGCCAATACTGCGCTGCATCCGTGGTGGGACCGAACTGGTCCAGAGCCCACAAACTTGCGTGGGTAACAATCGCCTTAAACCGATCGGTTTGGCCGGCCACCCAGTTGGCCATGTAACCGCCGAAGGATCCTCCCATCGCCGCTGTCCGGGACTCGTCGATGTCCGGACGGGCAATCACCGTGTCAGTGATGGCCATGAGGTCGGTAAAGGGCTTCTTGCCCCATTCACCCCAGCCGCGCTGGATGAATTCCTGGCCGTACCCAGTGGAAAGTGCGGGGTCGGGCAGGAGCACGGCGTACCCCTTGGCCACCAGCAGCCAGGGGTTCCATCGCCATGTCCACGCATTCCACGAACCCAAGGGCCCGCCATGGATCCACAGCAGGAGCGGTGCGGGCTTGTCCGCGGAGGCATCGTCGGGGAGGGCGAGGTAGGCGGGCACGCGTGCGCCGTCGTCCGCCGTCGTTTCCACACGCTCCAGGCGTCCCTTGTAAACGGGACGCTCAGCAGGGGCCTGAAGCCTGGTCACTTCTCCGGTAGCAAGGTCTATCCGGACCGCTTCGGCGGGGAACTCGTAGGAGCTCCGCAGGGCATACGCCGTCGTCCCGTCAGAGGAAAGCACGACGTCGGAGTAGGCGGACGCGTCCTGCGTCACCCGGGTGATCCCACCGTCAGCGACGTTAATCCGGAAAACCGGCGACGCGCCGTCGTCGTCCGCTTTGGCCAGGATGGAGCTGCCATCCGGGAGCCATGCGAGGGCAGTAGCCCAGCGATCCCACTGATGGGCCAGCGGCTCAAGGTCAGTGGTCTCACCGCCGGCGACGTTGAGCAGGTGCAGCTTCACCTGGGGCGCCTGGTGGGGCGTGGTGTCGCTTTCGCTTTCGACCACCAGGGTGCTGTTGTCCGGGCTGACCGGCCCCGGGAAGTAGTTCATGCCTTCATGGTCCAGCAGCACCTTGACGCTCCCGGTGGCGACGTCGATGGCGGCGAGCACCTCACGGCTGTCTGCTTTTGCCAGCGCCTTGGTCATGCTGGTGTAGATGGTCTTGCCGTCCGGGCTCACCACCGTTTTTGACTCACGCAGTGAACCGCCGACGCCGGACGTCAGGTTGCGCAGCTTGAGCGGAGCGGCAGCATCCACAGTTGTCGGCTTGCCGGGTTCCTGGTCCTCTCCCTGCTCAACAGCGAAGATCCGCGGCTCGGCGGGGCCGAGGTCGGCATCCCAGAAGCGGACGGGGTAGCCGCTGTGCAGGATGGCGGAGACCTTGTTGTCCTTGCGGGCCTTGCGGCGTTCGTCGTCGTTGTCTTCGTCGGTAGATCCGGCGAGGACCTCGGCGTTGACGAACGTGGCGTCCGCGTCCTTGGCTGTCATGACCGAGCTGATGCCACCTGAGCGCGAGTGCACCACCCGGGCTTCTCCCCCGTCGGCGGGCAGGAGCCACAGGGCGTTCACCGGGTCGGCGTCGGGACTGTCCGGGTCCGGGCGCGCTGAGGTGAAGTAAAGGTCGCCGTTCGCCGCGAACGCAGCACCGGCCTCGCCCTTGGAACTGCGGGTGATCCGGCGCGCTTGCTTCCGGCCGGTGGGGTCGATCTCCCAGAGCGCGGAAGCGAACTCGGTTCCCTTGCCGTTCAGCGTTGAAACGGTGCTGACCAAGCGAGTGCCGTCGGGGCTGAGGGTGAGGCCGCTGACCCGCGGGATGGCGAGGTAGTGGTCCATGTCGTGAAACGGGGTTTCGGGCTGCTCGCCCGGGATGTGAATGTCAGCAGAGTCCATGGTCCGATTCAACACGCATTGTGCCGCCGATCACAGAGTGGTTCACTCACAGTGAAACAGTACTTTCACATATTTACCCAAGTAGGTCGCAGTAGAACGCGTTATGACGGATCAAAACGCGCTCTCCTGCTACTTGGCTGGGAGGTTTCGCAGGGCCGCGAGCACGGGCACAGTTCCGTCCTCCGTGGCGATGGCGGCCGCTACGCCCCTGGCTTGAACGGCGTACGACGGCGACGCCACGGTTTCGGCGATCGCGTCACCGAGGCGCTCCGGAGTCAGCATCTTGTAAGGAATCGGCCGGGGCCCGGCACCCAGCGCTGCAATACGCGAAGCCCAGAGAGGCTGGTCCGTGTAGACGGGGACGCCTATGGCCGGAACTCCTGCGCGGAATCCGGCCGCCGTGGTCCCAGCTCCGGCGTGATGGACCACAGCCGCCATCCGGGGGAAGAGCCACTGGTGGGGAACACTTCCGACACCCAGGGCGTCATCACCCAGCGCACCCTCCGGACCCTGCACTACTGCCCTCACTCCGGCGCGACGTGTCGCCTCCAGGATGAACTCAGGGTCGAGGTGGGCGCTGCTGCCAAAGCCGACAAAAACCGGCGCCGGCCCGTCGGCGAGAAAATCCACCAAGTCCGAGGACGGTTCCCAACGTGTATTCTCGGCAGGCCACCAGTAGCCGGCCATGACCAAACCAGAGTGCCAATCCGACGGCCGCGGCAGGACCGAAGGGCTGATGCCGTGAAGAATGGTTGCCCGTGCTTTCCTCCGGCGGCGCTCCCCTGCAGCCCGGCTTTCCTTGCCAAGACCCAACTGCTTGCGAAGGCGGGCACCTGGAGCATCGTACGGGGCGGGGCCGGCAGCGGCACGCTCACCGATCACCTTGTTCCCCCATGCCCCCAGGCTGCGGGACGAATTCATGAGCACGGGAGGATATGCCGCACTCGGTTCCGTGGGTTGCAGGTGTGCGCCGATCGCAGGGATGCCCATGGCTTCTGCGATGTCGTATGCATAGGGAGCCACCGAATTGGCCAGGATGACGTCGGCTCCAGCCTCGGCGGCCGCCAGGGTTCCGGTGGCTGCGTTGTCCATGTACGCGCCGAGCTTGCGCCAAAACGCCATCACGCTTCCAGGCGCGGTCTTCGCACCCGGCGCCGGTTGCCTGATGAGTTCCGCAAGATCCCCTGGCAGCGGCCTGAATTCGCATCCGGACTCCACCACCAACGGGGCGTAAGCAGGATTCGCCGCAATGGCAACCTCGTAGCCCAGCCCCTGAAGGCGACTCCCGAGCCCGGCCATGGGCGCAACATCCCCGCGCGTCCCGGGAGCAACCATGAGTACCCGCATGGGGTCCCTACCTTCCCTGAATTGCGATCACCGTTCGCAATTCAGAATATAGTGAAATGGGATGAGCACCAAACCATCTCAATGGAATGAAGGGAGCTCGGATGCCGGTTCACGATCCTGCGGACGTCTGGCGGCGCCCGGAACGTTCGGCCGTCGGCCCCAAACCGGAACACTCCCGGAACGGGATTGCGGCGGCGGCGCTTCGTATTGCCGATGAGGAAGGCTTGGCAGCTGTCTCCATACGCAGGGTTGCAACCAGCGTAGGAGCAGGCGCCGCTTCCCTCTACCGGTACGTGAAATCACACGACGAACTTGTTGAACTGATGATGGATGCAGTCGCCGGCGAGTACCAGTTTGAAACGACCGATGATCATCCACAGGGGCGGCTCCTGAACCTTGCCCGGCAAGGACGCAGCATCATGCACCGGCACCCTTGGCTGGCACCGCTCCTGATCACTCGCCCATCCACGGGCCCCAACTCCCTGCGTTTCCTGGACGGGACTTTGGCCGCCATGGAAGCGGTGGACCTTCCCGGGCCGGCAAAACTCCAAGTCGTGGCCATGATGTCAGCCATCACCTCGGCATTCGTGCAGAACGAACTGGCTTCACTGCCACCATCAGATCCAACTGAAGGCAGCTCGGCAGACCGCGGCTCACACATCCTTGACGCCCTCCAGGCCGGAGAGTATCCACACCTCGCCGCAGCCATGGCAGGGCACTCCGGTGCAGGCAGCAGCGAGGAACAATTCACCAACGCAATCACGAATTATCTGGCGGGCGCAGGCATTCCCGCCTGGCGCTGACCCGCTGTTGGGCCAGAGCCGGCCAGTTACGCAAAAGCCCCGCCTGCTCCTTTGTGGGAGCTGGCGGGGCTTTGTGCTGTATTGCCTTACGCGGTGGGAGCGATCTCCGGGATCCGCGGCTTGGCGTTGCCTTCGAACGTGAACTTGGCGTCGTCACCTTCGCCGTCAACATCCACCACAACGATGTCGCCGGAGTGGAGTTCGCCGAACAGGATCTTCTCGGACAGCTGGTCCTCGATCTCGCGCTGGATGGTGCGGCGCAAAGGCCGGGCACCCATGGCGGGATCGTAACCACGCGTGGCCAGGAGGACCTTGGCAGCGGGCGTGAGCTCGATGCCCATGTCCTTGTCCTTGAGGCGACGCTCCAGGCGGGTCACGAACAGGTCCACGATCTCGATGATCTCGTCCTGCGTCAGCTGCGGGAACACCACGACGTCGTCAACGCGGTTGAGGAACTCGGGGCGGAAGTGCTGCTTGAGCTCTTCCGTGACCCGGGCGCGCATCCGGTTGTAGCCGGTCTGGGTGTCCGTACCGGACTGGAAGCCCGTTGCCACGCTCTTGGAGATATCGCGGGTACCAAGGTTGGTGGTCATGATGATCACGGTGTTCTTGAAGTCCACCACGCGGCCCTGGGAGTCGGTCAAGCGGCCGTCTTCCAGGATCTGCAGCAGCGAGTTGAAGAGATCGGCGTGGGCCTTCTCCACTTCGTCGAACAGGACCACGGAGAACGGACGACGACGGACCTTCTCGGTCAGCTGGCCGCCTTCTTCGTAGCCGACGTAGCCCGGAGGTGCACCGAAGAGACGCGAAACCGTGTGCTTCTCGGAGTACTCGGACATGTCCAGTGTGATGAGGGCGTCCTCTTCACCGAACAGGAACTCGGCCAGGGCCTTGGCGAGCTCGGTCTTGCCGACGCCCGTGGGGCCGGCGAAGATGAACGAGCCACCCGGACGCTTGGGGTCCTTCAGGCCTGCACGGGTACGGCGGATGGCCTGGGACAGGGCCTTGATGGCCTCGTCCTGTCCAACGACGCGCTTGTGCAGTTCGTCTTCCATCTTGAGCAGGCGCGAGGACTCTTCCTCGGTGAGCTTGAAGACCGGGATGCCGGTGGAGTTCGCAAGAACTTCAGCGATCAGGTCCTCGTCAACCTCGGAGATGTCGTCCATGCCGCCGGACTTCCACGTGCGTTCCTTCTCAGCGCGTTCGGCAATGAGCTTCTGCTCCTTGTCGCGCAGCGAAGCAGCACCCTCGAAGTCCTGGGCGTCGATGGCGGATTCCTTCTCCATCTTCACGTCCGCAATACGCTCATCCATGGCCTTGAGCTCCGGCGGAGCGGTCATGCGACGGATACGCAGGCGTGCGCCGGCTTCATCGATGAGGTCGATCGCCTTGTCCGGCAGGAAGCGGTCCGAGATGTAGCGTTCGGCCAGCTGCGCGGCTGAGGCGAGGGCGCCGTCGGTAATCGTCACGCGGTGGTGTGCCTCGTAACGGTCACGCAGGCCCTTGAGGATCTCGATCGCGTGAGCGACGGAGGGTTCCTTGACCTGGATCGGCTGGAAGCGGCGCTCAAGGGCAGCGTCCTTCTCAATGTGCTTGCGGTATTCATCCAGGGTGGTGGCACCGATGGTCTGGAGTTCACCACGGGCCAGCATGGGCTTCAGGATTGACGCAGCATCAATGGCGCCTTCGGCAGCACCTGCACCAACGAGGGTGTGGATCTCGTCGATGAAGAGGATGATGTCGCCGCGGGTGCGGATTTCCTTGAGGACCTTCTTCAGGCGCTCTTCGAAATCACCGCGGTAACGGGAGCCGGCAACCAGGGAACCGAGGTCAAGCGTGTACAGCTGCTTGTCCTTGATGGTCTCCGGGACATCCCCGCGGACGATCGCCTGGGCGAGGCCTTCGACGACGGCAGTCTTACCGACGCCGGGCTCACCGATCAGGACCGGGTTGTTCTTGGTGCGGCGGGAGAGGACCTGCATGACGCGTTCCATCTCCTGCTCGCGGCCGATCACGGGATCGAGCTTGTTTTCGCGGGCAGCCTGGGTCAGGTTGCGTCCGAACTGGTCAAGCACCACCGAGCCGGCAGGCGTACCTTCCGGCTGGCCCTGGCCGGAACCGCTGCCTGCGGTTTCCTTGCCCTGGTAACCGGAGAGCAACTGGATGACCTGCTGACGAACCCTGTTCAGGTCCGCACCAAGCTTCACCAGCACCTGGGCGGCCACGCCTTCGCCTTCGCGAATGAGGCCGAGCAGGATGTGCTCAGTACCGATGTAGTTGTGGCCGAGCTGCAGTGCTTCGCGGAGGGAAAGCTCAAGCACCTTCTTGGCACGCGGGGTAAAGGGGATGTGACCGGACGGGGCTTGCTGGCCCTGGCCGATGATCTCCTGTACTTGCTCGCGAACGCCATCGAGCGAAATGCTCAGGGACTCGAGCGCCTTGGCAGCAACGCCTTCACCCTCGTGGATCAGACCCAAGAGGATGTGCTCGGTACCGATGTAATTGTGGTTGAGCATCCGTGCCTCTTCTTGGGCAAGGACGACCACGCGACGGGCACGGTCCGTAAATCTCTCAAACATTTCGCCACACTCCTAGCTACGACGTACTTTGATGCTACGTGCCGGAGCAACACTTTTGGGGCGTGTTCGCCACAGGGGAAACATGACGCCGCGGAGGAATAAAACGGGCGCTTCCCCTTGACCCCGGCGGGTGACGGTGACATCCTGCCGGCCGGTCCGGGAAACTGTCGCCAACCCACCGTGCGAGTACTCCAAGCTGAGGCAAGGGCGATGCTTTCCTGTACTCCTTGGAGCCTGCGTAAACCGGCTTCCGGGACAGAGTGGTTTCAGCGACTATTCCCCGCTGGGACCCACCGGACACCCAACAAACCCGGGTCCCTTAAACAACCAATGCCCCGGCAGTGACTGCCGGGGCATTGAAGTGGTGAATCAGGAATTGGCCTTTTGGTAGGCTTCCTGAATTTCAGCCTGAATACGTCCGCGACTGTTGACTGTGTAACCGTTATCACGGGCCCACTGCCGGATCTGTGCGGAATCCTGGTTGCGGGCCGGAGTAGCGCGACCCCGCGTCCCACGGCCGGAAGAAGTCTTCCGGGCCTTTGCGACAAACGGTTCCAGGGCCTTCCGAAGCGACGCTGCGTTTGCTGTGGACAGGTCCATTTCGTAGCTAACACCGTCCAGGCCGAACCGGACAGTTTCGTCCGCAGCCCCTTCATCCAGGTCATCGACGAGGATGATTTTTACTTTCTGTGCCATGAGTTGCCTCTCTTTTGGAGGGATGGATAATCAGAAATTCCCCGGGTTCCTTTGTCGATTATCGTTCACAACAAGCACGCACGTCAAAGCACAATTGGATTCACGCGAAACTCGAACCCATTTAGCGGCCTATTTAGGGGCTGGACCTTCAGGCGCCGGTCCGGCATTTTTTGAATTCGCTTCGGCCTGGGCGCGGGCTTCTGCCTGCCGCTCGGATTTGTCTGCATTGAAGATCGACTTCATGGCAAACCAGAAGATCAAACCCACAACTATGGACGGCGCCAGGACTGCGATGTACTCCATGATCAGTGACCTTCAGGCTTCAGCAGGGGGAACAAAATGGTTTCACGAATACCGGCCCCGGTGAACAGCATGACCAAACGGTCAATGCCAAGCCCGATGCCGCCCATGGGCGGCGCGCCGTATTCGAGGGCGCGGAGGAAGTCCTCGTCCAGCTGCATGGCTTCTTCGTCGCCCGCTGCGGAACGTCGCGACTGCTCCGTGAGGCGTTCGCGCTGAATCACCGGGTCAATGAGCTCGGAGAAGGCCGTGCCCCGCTCCATGCCGCCAATGATCAGGTCCCAGGCTTCAATGAGCCGTCCGTCTTCGCGGTGCGGGCGGGCCAGAGGCTGCGCCGAGGGCGGGTAGTCATAGACAAACGTGGGGTTCAGCAAGGTGGGTTCCACGATCTCGCCGAACAGCTCCACAACGATCTTCTCGGCGTCCCACTTGGGGTCCACCTTGACCTCGTGCTTAGCGGCAATTGCCAGCAGTTCCTCCACCGTGGTGTCCGGCGTAATTTCCACACCCACTGCTTCGGAAATACCCGGGTAAACCGAAACCCAGGCCCATTCGCCGTCGAGGTTGATTTCACCGGCCTCCGTCTGGATGGTGCGCGTTCCAACGACGTCCGCCACATTCAGGATAATTTCCTTCATGCGTTCGGCCATGACGAACTGGTCTGCCCAGGCCTCATAGCATTCCAAGGTGGTGAATTCGGGGCTGTGGGTGGAGTCCACGCCTTCATTGCGGAAAACGCGGCCCATGTCATAGACGCGGTCAATGCCGCCTACAACAGCGCGCTTGAGGAAAAGCTCTGTAGCGATGCGCAACGTCATCTTCTGGTCGAACGCGTTCATGTGCGTTTCAAATGGACGTGCCGTAGCGCCGCCGTGGACCAGCTGCAGGATGGGGGTTTCCACCTCAACGTAGCCGTGGCGGTCCAAGGTATCGCGGAC
Source organism: Arthrobacter sp. R3-55 (assembly GCF_054161505.1). Taxonomy (NCBI): domain Bacteria; kingdom Bacillati; phylum Actinomycetota; class Actinomycetes; order Micrococcales; family Micrococcaceae; genus Arthrobacter; species Arthrobacter sp. R3-55. Next base: position 4,599,084 of record NZ_CP096423.1, read on the forward strand.
GGAGCGGGTGATAGCTGCCCGCTTGTAGACCATCTCACGTGCTTCGTCGCGGACCATGAGGTCCACGTAGCGCTGGCGGACGCGCGTTTCCTCGTTCAGTTCAGCGTGCAGGACCGGGAGGGGCCTCAGGGCCTTGGAGGCCATGGACCAGGAGTCGGCCATGACGGACAGCTCTCCGCGGCGGGAGGAAATTACCTCGCCCTTGATGAAAACATGGTCGCCGAGGTCCACGAGGGCCTTCCAGTCGGCGAGCGATTCCTCGCCGACGTTGGCAAGGCTCAGCATGGCCTGCAGCCGGACGCCCTTACCGTCCACGCCACCCTCCTGGAGGGTGGCAAAGCACAGCTTGCCGGTATTGCGGACGAACACGACGCGCCCGGTGACGCCGACAATATCGCCGGTGGTTTCGTCGGCTTCCAAGTGGGCATACTTCTCCCGGATTTCGCCGAGGGAATGGGTCCGTTCAACACCCACCGGGTAGGCCTCCGTGCCGCGCTCGATCAGCTTGGCGCGCTTATCCATACGGATGCGCATCTGCTCGCTGGCATCGATGGGTTCTGCGGAGGTGTTCAGGGCTGGGGTGTTTGCGGAAGTCACAGTCCTTAAGTTTACCGGTGATTACGGGCCTTCACGTCCGGGCCCCAGGATCGGGCAAACGAATAGACTCGGGGCTGTGGAGACATGGACAGTTGAAACGGTCGACGGCGGCGGGCAGCTTGAGGTGCACACCTTCCGCCCCGCGTCAGGCGCCTCAATTCCCGGTTCGAAGGCACCTGCCGAACCGGCCGGCGTCGTGCTCATCCATGGCACCTTGGTGACGGACTCGCTGTACTGGCCTTTCGCCCGAACCCTCAGCGTGATGCTGGGGCGCCCTGTGCACAGCTACAACCGGCGCGGCCGCGGGAGGTCTGCGCCGCAGCCTCCGGGCTATTCGGTGGAGACTGAGATCGCGGACCTCCATGCAGTGATGGAAAAGAGCGGCTCCACCGACGTAGTGGCGCACAGTTACGGCGGTTTCGTGGCACTGCAAGCTGCGAGGCAGGCCCGGATCAACAAACTGGTCACCTATGATGCCGCGGTTTCCTTGTCCGGCAACCTCAGCAGCAGGTGGCGGCCCGAACTTGAGGAAGCAGTAACGGCCGGTCAACTGGACCATGCCTGGGCCCACCTGGTGCAGGGGCTGGGGACCGCCGGGCCCATCTCCTACCTGCCTATGGGGGCGCTGCGCACGCTCAGTGTCCTATCGGCCCGGACCCGTTTGGGTCTGGAGATGCGCTCCCTGCTCCCCACCGCCGTCACCGAAATGCGGGCGGTACTGGACGCCGACGCCCACCTTCACGATTTCATGAAGCTCTCCACGCCCACGCTCATGCTCAGCGGTGGTTGGAGTCCGTCGTACTTTGCTGAGACTGGGCGCACGCTGGCCGGAGCAGTGCCCGCAATCGACTTTGCCGTGGTCCCGCTGCAGTTCCACGAAGGGCCCCTGCGCCCCGGGAAGCGGCTCGCCGCACGCATCGCGCGGTTTCTTACCGGGCCCCGGGTCCACGGCGAACTTCCCGGTGCCACCTAGGATGTTCCGGTGAGGGAACGCGATATTCAAACGCACGACGGCGGCCGGCTGGCCCTGTACAGCTACGGCGCGGAGGACGCCCCCGGGGAACGCAGGGTGGTCCTCATCGGCGGGGCGTTCCTCACTGCACTCATTTACCGGCCGTTCTCCCTGGCCTTGGCCAAGGGCCTCGGTGATGGCTGGGCCGTGGATGTCTACGACCGCCGGGGCCGGGGCAAATCCACCGAGCAGCCGGATCACTACTCCATGGCGACGGAAATCGCCGATGTCCGTACCATCATGGATGCCACAGGCGCCCGGAACATTTTTGGCCACAGCCTGGGTGGGTCCGTTGCATTGAACGCCGCCCAAGCCTTTGCCGGTACGCCTCACCAGCCCGACAAGCTCGCCGTTTACGACGCTGCGGTGAACATCGATGGCAGCATGGACACCGAATGGCTTGCCGGGTTCGCGGATTCGGTCAATAAGGGTGATGTCGGGCTGGCGCTGGCCCGGATGAAGCGCGGGATGCAACCCGGAACCGCCTTGGCCCGGGTTCCCGAGCCAATTCTGGCGGGACTCATGGCTGTGGTGTCGCGGACCAAAGTCAATCAGCTCTTCCGCGAGCTGATGCCTTCGGGCGTTGGTGAGCTGAAGGCAGCCTTCGAAGCCGCGGACACTCCAACCGACTTCTCCGTGCTCCCCTCCAGCACGCACTTCATGGTGGGCAAGAAAAGCCCGCAGTTCTACAAGGTCACGGCCGCCCGGTTGAACAGGGCGGTTCCCGGGAGCACGCTGGAAGTTTCGCCCAAGGGTTTTCATGGGTCGATTCCTGCAGCCGTCAACGAGCTCGTTTCGGATATCTCGGACTACTTCAAAGGCTGAGCGTTTTTCCACACCGGCCGCTTTTCCCACATAAGGGCCGGCATGCTGCCGGCACTCAGGTCGCTCGGTTAGGCTCAAGTCATGACGCGCGACATCATCATGACCCCCGACGGCGGACACCTCGAAGTACTCACTACAGGCGGTGAGCTGGCAGCGGCAGGCTCCGGCGTCGTCGTCGTTCCGGCCTCCATGGTGACGGCCGCCGATTACACGCGCTTCGCCCAGAAACTGAGTGAAGCCCTGGGCCGCCCCGTTCACACCTTCAACCGCCGTGGACGTGGCGATTCATCCCCGCAGTCCGAGGACTATACGCTCGAGGCCGACATTCAGGACCTTGACGCTGTCATGAAACACACTTCCAGTACCGACGTCTTCGGGCACAGCTTCGGCGGTGCCGTAGCGCTGCACGCCGCCCGGACGCTGCCGGTTGAGCGCCTCGCTGTCTATGATCCTGCCGTCTCGGTCAACCACAGCGTCAAGGCTGACTGGACCCCGGATTATGAACGCGCGACGGCGGCGGGAGACTACGATCGCGCCCTCGCCATCCTCATCAAGGGAGTAGAGACCGGCGGCGCCTTCGCTCGAATGCCCCTGTCCATGTTGACCCTGGCGAACAAGCTTGCCGCCGGCACACCACTGGGCAAACAGATGCGTGAGCTGATGACCTGCGGCGTCAGGGAGATCAAGGCCGTCATCGCAGCTGATATGCCTCCCGAGCCGTTCCTGGAGCTGCCCTTGGAAACCCTGATTGTGGTGGGCGAGAAGAGCCCGGCGTACTTCGGCGTTGCGTGCGGCCAAATCCACGACATCCTGTCCGGATCCAGCTACACCATCCTCCCTGGCTTCGGCCATGACGGGCCCAACAAGGCTCCGGACAAGCTGATCTCCGAGTTGTCGGAGTTCTTCTCGGGCTAGGCCTTTTTGGATCGCAGGGAGGCCGGCGACGGCTGGGTGACCGGCTAGGGCGACCGGCTAGGACCTGGTGACCAGGCTAGGGCGACCGGCCAGGGGCCTGGTGACCAGGCTAGGGCGACCGGCCAGGGGCCGGGCGACCAGGCGCTGACTATTCCAGGATTGTGTCAGTCACCCGTGGGTCCCGATAGCCGCTGTGTGCGGCCCTAAGATTCTTCTGCCTGATTTAGGCAACGCCGTACCGCGCTTGGTGCGGGGCTGGTGGTGCTTGTGTTGGGGTAGGGCTGGTGGGTGTGGTGGTTAAAGGGGAAGAGCCCCGACCTTGGGTCGGGGCTCTTGCCTTAATGGTTGTCCGGCGGTGTCCTACTCTCCCACACCCTCCCGGGTGCAGTACCATCGGCGCTGTGGGTCTTAGCTTCCGGGTTCGGAATGGGACCGGGCGTTTCCCCCACGCTATGACCGCCGTAACTCTGTTACCCGTCCCGGTCCACCAAAACCCTGTTGGGGGTGTGGTTTTCCTGGGTGGGAAGACTGTGGTTACAACTGTGGTGCTTGGTTGTTATTCAGTTGTTTGGTTCCGGCAACCCGTGGCGGGTTGTTGTTCGGGAACCACATAGTGGACGCGTGCAGTGTGTTGTGTGGTGTAAGTTGTTGGCCTATTAGTACCGGTCAGCTTCACGAGTCTTTAGTCCTCGCTTCCACATCCGGCCTATCAACCCAGTGGTCTGGCTGGGGGCCTCTCACACATAAATGTGTATGGAAATCTCATCTTGAAGCGAGCTTCCCGCTTAGATGCTTTCAGCGGTTATCCCATCCGAACGTAGCTAATCAGCGATGCACTTGGCAGTACAACTGACACACCAGAGGTTCGTCCGTCCCGGTCCTCTCGTACTAAGGACAGCCCTTCTCAAATTTCCTGCGCGCGCAGCGGATAGGGACCGAACTGTCTCACGACGTTCTAAACCCAGCTCGCGTACCGCTTTAATGGGCGAACAGCCCAACCCTTGGGACCTACTCCAGCCCCAGGATGCGACGAGCCGACATCGAGGTGCCAAACCATGCCGTCGATATGGACTCTTGGGCAAGATCAGCCTGTTATCCCCGAGGTACCTTTTATCCGTTGAGCGACGGCCATTCCACAATGTACCGCCGGATCACTAGTCCCGACTTTCGTCCCTGCTTGAGATGTCTCTCTCACAGTCAAGCTCCCTTGTGCACTTACACTCGACACCTGATTGCCAACCAGGCTGAGGGAACCTTTGGGCGCCTCCGTTACTTTTTAGGAGGCAACCGCCCCAGTTAAACTACCCATCAGGCACTGTCCCTGACCCGGATCACGGGCCGAAGTTAGATGTCCAAAGTGACCAGAGTGGTATTTCAACGATGACTCCACCCGAACTGGCGTCCGGGTTTCAACGTCTCCCACCTATCCTACACAAGCCACTCCGAACACCAATACCAAACTATAGTAAAGGTCTCGGGGTCTTTCCGTCCTGCTGCGCGTAACGAGCATCTTTACTCGTACTGCAATTTCGCCGAGTTTATGGTTGAGACAGCGGGGAAGTCGTTACTCCATTCGTGCAGGTCGGAACTTACCCGACAAGGAATTTCGCTACCTTAGGATGGTTATAGTTACCACCGCCGTTTACTGGGGCTTAAATTCTCAGCTTCGCCCGCAAGGGGCTAACCGGTCCTCTTAACCTTCCAGCACCGGGCAGGAGTCAGTCCGTATACATCGTCTTGCGACTTCGCACGGACCTGTGTTTTTAGTAAACAGTCGCTTCCCCCTGGTCTCTGCGGCCCACACCCGCTCACGGAGAGCAAGTCTCCATCACGGGGCAGGCCCCCCTTCTCCCGAAGTTACGGGGGCATTTTGCCGAGTTCCTTAACCATAATTCTCTCGATCGCCTTGGTATTCTCTACCTGATCACCTGTGTCGGTTTGGGGTACGGGCGGCTAAAACCTCGCGTCGATGCTTTTCTAGGCAGCATAGGATCACCGGATCCCCCCAAACGGGAGTCCCATCAGATCTCAGGCACGTGCTCGAAGCACACAGGAACGGATTTGCCTATCCCTGACCCTACATCCTTAGACCGGGGCAACCATCGCCCGGCCCGGCTACCTTCCTGCGTCACACCTGTTAATACGCTTACCTCCCGGGATCAGGTCCCGCGCTCGGCCAAAACCCACAACACCACAAGGGTGAGCGGGCAGGCTCCGGGCGGTTAGTATCCCCCGCTTGGCATGGGCGGTTTTTCGCCGGTACGGGAATATCAACCCGTTGTCCATCGACTACGCCTGTCGGCCTCGCCTTAGGTCCCGACTTACCCAGGGCAGATTAGCTTGACCCTGGAACCCTTGATCATTCGGCGGACGGGTTTCTCACCCGTCTTTCGCTACTCATGCCTGCATTCTCACTCGTGTAGGCTCCACCGCTGGTTTACACCGCGACTTCACTGCCCACACGACGCTCCCCTACCACTCCACACCCCTGAACCACGAAGGCTAGGGCAATGTGTGAAATCCACAACTTCGGCGGTGTACTTGAGCCCCGCTACATTGTCGGCGCGGAATCACTTGACCAGTGAGCTATTACGCACTCTTTCAAGGATGGCTGCTTCTAAGCCAACCTCCTGGTTGTCTTCGCAACTCCACATCCTTTCCCACTTAGCACACGCTTAGGGGCCTTAGTTGGTGGTCTGGGCTGTTTCCCTCTCGACTATGAAGCTTATCCCCCACAGTCTCACTGCTGCGCTCTCACTTACCGGCATTCGGAGTTTGGCTGACGTCAGTAACCTTGTAGGGCCCATCGGCCATCCAGTAGCTCTACCTCCGGCAAGAAACACGCAACGCTGCACCTAAATGCATTTCGGGGAGAACCAGCTATCACGGAGTTTGATTGGCCTTTCACCCCTACCCACAGCTCATCCCCTCCATTTTCAACTGAAGTGGGTTCGGTCCTCCACGACGTCTTACCGTCGCTTCAACCTGGCCATGGGTAGATCACTCCGCTTCGGGTCTAGATCACGCCACTACACTCGCCCTATTCAGACTCGCTTTCGCTACGGCTACCCCACACGGGTTAACCTCGCGACGTAACACTAACTCGCAGGCTCATTCTTCAAAAGGCACGCCGTCACCAGAATCAGACTGGCTCCGACGGATTGTAAGCACACGGTTTCAGGTACTGTTTCACTCCCCTCCCGGGGTACTTTTCACCTTTCCCTCACGGTACTGGTCCGCTATCGGTCATTAGGAAGTATTTAGGCTTATCAGGTGGTCCTGACAGATTCGCACGGGATTTCTCGGGCCCCGTGCTACTTGGGATACTCTCCAGGCTGCACACAACATTACGGTTACGGGGCTCACACCCTCTCTGGCCGGCCTTTCAAGACCGTTCACCTATGCACGCACATCACCTCACTGGTCCGGCAGAACCAGAACGGAAAGTCCCACAACCCCGCCCATGCAACGCCCGCCGGCTATCACACATGGAAACGGTTTAGCCTGATCCGCGTTCGCTCGCCACTACTAACGGAATCACTATTGTTTTCTCTTCCTGCGGGTACTGAGATGTTTCACTTCCCCGCGTTCCCCCCACGCACCCTATGTGTTCAGATGCGGGTCACACAATCACCTTGCAGCGTTGTGCGGGGTTTCCCCATTCGGACATCCTGGGATCAACGCTCGGTTATCAACTCCCCCAGGCTTATCGCAGATTCCTACGTCCTTCTTCGGCTCCTAATGCCAAGGCATCCACCGTGTGCCCTTAAAAACTTGACCACACAAGATCAAAAACTTACTCGAGAGAACCACGACCACAAGGGCCAGGTTCATTCATAAGAAATTGCTGTAAGAACACACCCACACCAACCCCAAAAGGGCCAGCCACGTGCGTGTGTTCTAGATGCTCGCGTCCACTATGTAGTTCTCAAACAACAACCCCGTCAACCAGACCACACCCACCACAACCCACACCCCACAAAGGGAAGCGCAAGCCATCAACAGCGGACGAAGTACCGGAAGCAGGAACAAAAGAAACACCAGAAGTGCCCCCCTGCATTGCTGCAAAAAGGTCCTGTTGCCTCAGGACCCAACAGTGCGCCAAACACAACCCCCACCAGCCACGCCCCGGACACGTTCCCAACAACACCACACCCCCAAAAAAGGAAGCACAGGCCGCCGTACTAGCACCAGGACACAACCACAAAGGCCATGCCAAAAAACTTTGATTCGTTGATATTCCACCCATGAGCACCCACCGCAGAACAGACGCCTGCGCAATGGGCAACACTGACAACCACCAACCATCCGCATGCACGGACACCGGCAATTATTAGCAGCTCCTTAGAAAGGAGGTGATCCAGCCGCACCTTCCGGTACGGCTACCTTGTTACGACTTAGTCCCAATCGCCGGTCCCACCTTCGACGGCTCCCCCCACAAGGGTTAGGCCACCGGCTTCGGGTGTTACCAACTTTCGTGACTTGACGGGCGGTGTGTACAAGGCCCGGGAACGTATTCACCGCAGCGTTGCTGATCTGCGATTACTAGCGACTCCGACTTCATGGGGTCGAGTTGCAGACCCCAATCCGAACTGAGACCGGCTTTTTGGGATTAGCTCCACCTCACAGTATCGCAACCCTTTGTACCGGCCATTGTAGCATGCGTGAAGCCCAAGACATAAGGGGCATGATGATTTGACGTCGTCCCCACCTTCCTCCGAGTTGACCCCGGCAGTCTCCTATGAGTCCCCGCCATAACGCGCTGGCAACATAGAACGAGGGTTGCGCTCGTTGCGGGACTTAACCCAACATCTCACGACACGAGCTGACGACAACCATGCACCACCTGTAAACCGACCGCAAGCGGGGCACCTGTTTCCAGGTATTACCGGTTCATGTCAAGCCTTGGTAAGGTTCTTCGCGTTGCATCGAATTAATCCGCATGCTCCGCCGCTTGTGCGGGCCCCCGTCAATTCCTTTGAGTTTTAGCCTTGCGGCCGTACTCCCCAGGCGGGGCACTTAATGCGTTAGCTACGGCGCGGAAAACGTGGAATGTCCCCCACACCTAGTGCCCAACGTTTACGGCATGGACTACCAGGGTATCTAATCCTGTTCGCTCCCCATGCTTTCGCTCCTCAGCGTCAGTTACAGCCCAGAGACCTGCCTTCGCCATCGGTGTTCCTCCTGATATCTGCGCATTTCACCGCTACACCAGGAATTCCAGTCTCCCCTACTGCACTCTAGTCTGCCCGTACCCACTGCAGAACCGGAGTTGAGCCCCGGTCTTTCACAGCAGACGCGACAAACCGCCTACGAGCTCTTTACGCCCAATAATTCCGGATAACGCTTGCGCCCTACGTATTACCGCGGCTGCTGGCACGTAGTTAGCCGGCGCTTCTTCTGCAGGTACCGTCACTTTCGCTTCTTCCCTACTGAAAGAGGTTTACAACCCGAAGGCCGTCATCCCTCACGCGGCGTCGCTGCATCAGGCTTGCGCCCATTGTGCAATATTCCCCACTGCTGCCTCCCGTAGGAGTCTGGGCCGTGTCTCAGTCCCAGTGTGGCCGGTCACCCTCTCAGGCCGGCTACCCGTCGTCGCCTTGGTAGGCCATTACCCCACCAACAAGCTGATAGGCCGCGAGTCCATCCAAAACCACAAAAGCTTTCCACCACCTGACATGCGTCAGACAGTCATATCCGGTATTAGACCCAGTTTCCCAGGCTTATCCCAGAGTCAAGGGCAGGTTACTCACGTGTTACTCACCCGTTCGCCACTAATCCCCCAGCAAGCTGGGATCATCGTTCGACTTGCATGTGTTAAGCACGCCGCCAGCGTTCATCCTGAGCCAGGATCAAACTCTCCGTTGAAGTAAAACAAATCAAACAGACACAACCACACCCACCGGAAATAACGGCAAACACGGCTGCACAAAATTCGAAACCAGCTGAAAACCAGACCACCACACACGGGGGTGCGCAACGATCCAGCCATAATTTCAACCAATCAATAAAACAATCGGTATCAACAAACTTGGCACACTATTGAGTTCTCAAACAACAGACCCCCCAAAACATCACCCACAGCACACCACACAAAGCAGCGCACCCAACAGGGCCATTGGAAAAGAAGAGTTATTTTTTGGCCGCCTACCGAACCGTACACACCTTCCGGCTTTCCGTTTCGCACCCGGCGACTCAGAAAACAATACACGCCCCCAACCCCCAACGCAAATCCACCCCCACACCACACCCCCACACCCCCAAAACCCCCACCAAACCGCCGTCGAACACCAACCCCTAACGCCTCACCAACACCCGCAACGCAGCGGCGCGGGATACGGCACGTTGTCCTTGGGACCAATGACGTTGGCGCCGCCTGGTGGGAGGATGGAACTCATGGAATTGCACATCACAGGAGATGCCGCCGCTGACCAACTGCTCACTGACGACGCCTTTGCGCTGCTAACGGGTATGTTGCTCGATCAACAAGTCACTATGGAGTCGGCCTTTGCTGGTCCCGAGAAGATCCGTACCCGCCTTGGGTCTTTGGACCCCGCCGTCATTGCGGAGCACGACCCGGCCGGTTTCGTCGAGGTCTTCAAGGAGAAGCCGGCCGTCCATCGCTTCCCAGGTTCCATGGCCGGCAGGGTCCAGGCCCTGGCGGAAACGGTGCATAGTGACTGGAACGGTGATGCTGCCACGATCTGGACCCAGGGTAACCCTGACGGGGCCGAGGTACTGCGTCGGCTCAAGGCATTGCCGGGCTTCGGGGAACAGAAGGCCAAGATCTTCCTGGCCCTGCTGGGGAAGCAGTGCGGTCTCCAGGCCGAGGGGTGGCGGGAAGCCGCTGGCCACTACGGCGAGGAAGGATCCTACCTATCGGTTGCCGACATCGTGGACCCGGAGTCCTTGGTCAAAGTCCGCGCCAGCAAGCAAGCAGCAAAAGCAGCTGCGAAGTCTGCGAAGTAGTCCAGCAATTAATTCATCGGCAACTCGACAGCCAGCGGGATGTCACGGCACGGGGGTGCTGAGCTGCCCTTGCTGGTATGGTCCTCCGCTAAGAGCCGTCGTCCGTCAAGCCCAGCTTGTAATGGACGCAGGGACGTCCCGAGTCTTCGAAGACTCCATGGCCGGCAGTCTTCCACCCGGCCGCTTCGTACAGCCTGCGTGCAGGCAAGTTGTCCTTCACAACCCTCAGGGACGCCGAGGTGAAACCCTCCGTTACGAGCCTCCGGGTGATGTTCGCCAGTAGCGCGCGCCCTACTCCACGGGCTTGGATGGACGGGTTCACGACAAGCAGCGCAATGTGGGCCGTGCGGGAGGAACCTGCCTGCGTGTCATCCATGACCAGCGCAAACCCGCTGATCGCTGAACGGCTTTCCACGATCGAAAGGACGCCCCGCGGGGAGGTCAGTTTCGCCAACGCCTTGCGTTTGATGTCGGGATCCGGGGGTGTGCCATCACGAAGGGCAAGAGCCTGCATCCATAGGTCTGCACACCCTGGGTGGTCTTCGGCCGTCCCCGCACGGAAGGTCCATGACAACGGTGATTGCATGTTGAGGTCCATCAGTTCCATCCCGACATCTGCAGTGAAGAGGCAAGCCGCAATCAGCTTAGGCCTGTCCGTCGGGGGATGGCGTCCGGACCACCACGGGCAACCTGGATCCTGGCGCCGCCGGCATAAGGGGCTGGCTTGGGGTGAGGCTGGTGTGGTGGTTAAAGGGGAAGAGCCCCGACCTTGGGTCGGGGCTCTTGCCTTAATGGTTGTCCGGCGGTGTCCTACTCTCCCACACCCTCCCGGGTGCAGTACCATCGGCGCTGTGGGTCTTAGCTTCCGGGTTCGGAATGGGACCGGGCGTTTCCCCCACGCTATGACCGCCGTAACTCTGTTACCCGTCCCGGTCCATCAAACCCTGTTGGGGGTGTGGTTTTCCTGGGTGGGAAGTTTGGTTACAACTGTGGTGCTTGGTTGTTATGTAGTTGTTTGGTTCCGGCAACCCGTGGCGGGTTGTTGTTCGGGAACCACATAGTGGACGCGTGCAGTGTGTTGTGTGGTGTAAGTTGTTGGCCTATTAGTACCGGTCAGCTTCACGAGTCTTTAGTCCTCGCTTCCACATCCGGCCTATCAACCCAGTGGTCTGGCTGGGGGCCTCTCACACATAATGTGTATGGAAATCTCATCTTGAAGCGAGCTTCCCGCTTAGATGCTTTCAGCGGTTATCCCATCCGAACGTAGCTAATCAGCGATGCACTTGGCAGTACAACTGACACACCAGAGGTTCGTCCGTCCCGGTCCTCTCGTACTAAGGACAGCCCTTCTCAAATTTCCTGCGCGCGCAGCGGATAGGGACCGAACTGTCTCACGACGTTCTAAACCCAGCTCGCGTACCGCTTTAATGGGCGAACAGCCCAACCCTTGGGACCTACTCCAGCCCCAGGATGCGACGAGCCGACATCGAGGTGCCAAACCATGCCGTCGATATGGACTCTTGGGCAAGATCAGCCTGTTATCCCCGAGGTACCTTTTATCCGTTGAGCGACGGCCATTCCACAATGTACCGCCGGATCACTAGTCCCGACTTTCGTCCCTGCTTGAGATGTCTCTCTCACAGTCAAGCTCCCTTGTGCACTTACACTCGACACCTGATTGCCAACCAGGCTGAGGGAACCTTTGGGCGCCTCCGTTACTTTTTAGGAGGCAACCGCCCCAGTTAAACTACCCATCAGGCACTGTCCCTGACCCGGATCACGGGCCGAAGTTAGATGTCCAAAGTGACCAGAGTGGTATTTCAACGATGACTCCACCCGAACTGGCGTCCGGGTTTCAACGTCTCCCACCTATCCTACACAAGCCACTCCGAACACCAATACCAAACTATAGTAAAGGTCTCGGGGTCTTTCCGTCCTGCTGCGCGTAACGAGCATCTTTACTCGTACTGCAATTTCGCCGAGTTTATGGTTGAGACAGCGGGGAAGTCGTTACTCCATTCGTGCAGGTCGGAACTTACCCGACAAGGAATTTCGCTACCTTAGGATGGTTATAGTTACCACCGCCGTTTACTGGGGCTTAAATTCTCAGCTTCGCCCGCAAGGGGCTAACCGGTCCTCTTAACCTTCCAGCACCGGGCAGGAGTCAGTCCGTATACATCGTCTTGCGACTTCGCACGGACCTGTGTTTTTAGTAAACAGTCGCTTCCCCCTGGTCTCTGCGGCCCACACCCGCTCACGGAGAGCAAGTCTCCATCACGGGGCAGGCCCCCCTTCTCCCGAAGTTACGGGGGCATTTTGCCGAGTTCCTTAACCATAATTCTCTCGATCGCCTTGGTATTCTCTACCTGATCACCTGTGTCGGTTTGGGGTACGGGCGGCTAAAACCTCGCGTCGATGCTTTTCTAGGCAGCATAGGATCACCGGATCCCCCCAAACGGGAGTCCCATCAGATCTCAGGCACGTGCTCGAAGCACACAGGAACGGATTTGCCTATCCCTGACCCTACATCCTTAGACCGGGGCAACCATCGCCCGGCCCGGCTACCTTCCTGCGTCACACCTGTTAATACGCTTACCTCCCGGGATCAGGTCCCGCGCTCGGCCAAAACCCACAACACCACAAGGGTGAGCGGGCAGGCTCCGGGCGGTTAGTATCCCCCGCTTGGCATGGGCGGTTTTTCGCCGGTACGGGAATATCAACCCGTTGTCCATCGACTACGCCTGTCGGCCTCGCCTTAGGTCCCGACTTACCCAGGGCAGATTAGCTTGACCCTGGAACCCTTGATCATTCGGCGGACGGGTTTCTCACCCGTCTTTCGCTACTCATGCCTGCATTCTCACTCGTGTAGGCTCCACCGCTGGTTTACACCGCGACTTCACTGCCCACACGACGCTCCCCTACCACTCCACACCCCTGAACCACGAAGGCTAGGGCAATGTGTGAAATCCACAACTTCGGCGGTGTACTTGAGCCCCGCTACATTGTCGGCGCGGAATCACTTGACCAGTGAGCTATTACGCACTCTTTCAAGGATGGCTGCTTCTAAGCCAACCTCCTGGTTGTCTTCGCAACTCCACATCCTTTCCCACTTAGCACACGCTTAGGGGCCTTAGTTGGTGGTCTGGGCTGTTTCCCTCTCGACTATGAAGCTTATCCCCCACAGTCTCACTGCTGCGCTCTCACTTACCGGCATTCGGAGTTTGGCTGACGTCAGTAACCTTGTAGGGCCCATCGGCCATCCAGTAGCTCTACCTCCGGCAAGAAACACGCAACGCTGCACCTAAATGCATTTCGGGGAGAACCAGCTATCACGGAGTTTGATTGGCCTTTCACCCCTACCCACAGCTCATCCCCTCCATTTTCAACTGAAGTGGGTTCGGTCCTCCACGACGTCTTACCGTCGCTTCAACCTGGCCATGGGTAGATCACTCCGCTTCGGGTCTAGATCACGCCACTACACTCGCCCTATTCAGACTCGCTTTCGCTACGGCTACCCCACACGGGTTAACCTCGCGACGTAACACTAACTCGCAGGCTCATTCTTCAAAAGGCACGCCGTCACCAGAATCAGACTGGCTCCGACGGATTGTAAGCACACGGTTTCAGGTACTGTTTCACTCCCCTCCCGGGGTACTTTTCACCTTTCCCTCACGGTACTGGTCCGCTATCGGTCATTAGGAAGTATTTAGGCTTATCAGGTGGTCCTGACAGATTCGCACGGGATTTCTCGGGCCCCGTGCTACTTGGGATACTCTCCAGGCTGCACACAACATTACGGTTACGGGGCTCACACCCTCTCTGGCCGGCCTTTCAAGACCGTTCACCTATGCACGCACATCACCTCACTGGTCCGGCAGAACCAGAACGGAAAGTCCCACAACCCCGCCCATGCAACGCCCGCCGGCTATCACACATGGAAACGGTTTAGCCTGATCCGCGTTCGCTCGCCACTACTAACGGAATCACTATTGTTTTCTCTTCCTGCGGGTACTGAGATGTTTCACTTCCCCGCGTTCCCCCCACGCACCCTATGTGTTCAGATGCGGGTCACACAATCACCTTGCAGCGTTGTGCGGGGTTTCCCCATTCGGACATCCTGGGATCAACGCTCGGTTATCAACTCCCCCAGGCTTATCGCAGATTCCTACGTCCTTCTTCGGCTCCTAATGCCAAGGCATCCACCGTGTGCCCTTAAAAACTTGACCACACAAGATCAAAAACTTACTCGAGAGAACCACGACCACAAGGGCCAGGTTCATTCATAAGAAATTGCTGTAAGAACACACCCACACCAACCCCAAAAGGGCCAGCCACGTGCGTGTGTTCTAGATGCTCGCGTCCACTATGTAGTTCTCAAACAACAACCCCGTCAACCAGACCACACCCACCACAACCCACACCCCACAAAGGGAAGCGCAAGCCATCAACAGCGGACGAAGTACCGGAAGCAGGAACAAAAGAAACACCAGAAGTGCCCCCCTGCATTGCTGCAAAAAGGTCCTGTTGCCTCAGGACCCAACAGTGCGCCAAACACAACCCCCACCAGCCACGCCCCGGACACGTTCCCAACAACACCACACCCCCAAAAAAGGAAGCACAGGCCGCCGTACTAGCACCAGGACACAACCACAAAGGCCATGCCAAAAAACTTTGATTCGTTGATATTCCACCCATGAGCACCCACCGCAGAACAGACGCCTGCGCAATGGGCAACACTGACAACCACCAACCATCCGCATGCACGGACACCGGCAATTATTAGCAGCTCCTTAGAAAGGAGGTGATCCAGCCGCACCTTCCGGTACGGCTACCTTGTTACGACTTAGTCCCAATCGCCGGTCCCACCTTCGACGGCTCCCCCCACAAGGGTTAGGCCACCGGCTTCGGGTGTTACCAACTTTCGTGACTTGACGGGCGGTGTGTACAAGGCCCGGGAACGTATTCACCGCAGCGTTGCTGATCTGCGATTACTAGCGACTCCGACTTCATGGGGTCGAGTTGCAGACCCCAATCCGAACTGAGACCGGCTTTTTGGGATTAGCTCCACCTCACAGTATCGCAACCCTTTGTACCGGCCATTGTAGCATGCGTGAAGCCCAAGACATAAGGGGCATGATGATTTGACGTCGTCCCCACCTTCCTCCGAGTTGACCCCGGCAGTCTCCTATGAGTCCCCGCCATAACGCGCTGGCAACATAGAACGAGGGTTGCGCTCGTTGCGGGACTTAACCCAACATCTCACGACACGAGCTGACGACAACCATGCACCACCTGTAAACCGACCGCAAGCGGGGCACCTGTTTCCAGGTATTACCGGTTCATGTCAAGCCTTGGTAAGGTTCTTCGCGTTGCATCGAATTAATCCGCATGCTCCGCCGCTTGTGCGGGCCCCCGTCAATTCCTTTGAGTTTTAGCCTTGCGGCCGTACTCCCCAGGCGGGGCACTTAATGCGTTAGCTACGGCGCGGAAAACGTGGAATGTCCCCCACACCTAGTGCCCAACGTTTACGGCATGGACTACCAGGGTATCTAATCCTGTTCGCTCCCCATGCTTTCGCTCCTCAGCGTCAGTTACAGCCCAGAGACCTGCCTTCGCCATCGGTGTTCCTCCTGATATCTGCGCATTTCACCGCTACACCAGGAATTCCAGTCTCCCCTACTGCACTCTAGTCTGCCCGTACCCACTGCAGAACCGGAGTTGAGCCCCGGTCTTTCACAGCAGACGCGACAAACCGCCTACGAGCTCTTTACGCCCAATAATTCCGGATAACGCTTGCGCCCTACGTATTACCGCGGCTGCTGGCACGTAGTTAGCCGGCGCTTCTTCTGCAGGTACCGTCACTTTCGCTTCTTCCCTACTGAAAGAGGTTTACAACCCGAAGGCCGTCATCCCTCACGCGGCGTCGCTGCATCAGGCTTGCGCCCATTGTGCAATATTCCCCACTGCTGCCTCCCGTAGGAGTCTGGGCCGTGTCTCAGTCCCAGTGTGGCCGGTCACCCTCTCAGGCCGGCTACCCGTCGTCGCCTTGGTAGGCCATTACCCCACCAACAAGCTGATAGGCCGCGAGTCCATCCAAAACCACAAAAGCTTTCCACCACCTGACATGCGTCAGACAGTCATATCCGGTATTAGACCCAGTTTCCCAGGCTTATCCCAGAGTCAAGGGCAGGTTACTCACGTGTTACTCACCCGTTCGCCACTAATCCCCCAGCAAGCTGGGATCATCGTTCGACTTGCATGTGTTAAGCACGCCGCCAGCGTTCATCCTGAGCCAGGATCAAACTCTCCGTTGAAGTAAAACAAATCAAACAGACACAACCACACCCACCGGAAATAACGGCGAACACGGCTGCACAAAATTCGAAACCAGCTGAAAACCAGACCACCACACACGGGGGTGCGCAACGATCCAGCCATAATTTCAACCAATCAATAAAACAATCGGTATCAACAAACTTGGCACACTATTGAGTTCTCAAACAACAGACACACCCGGCACCACCCAAACCCACCAAAGGGTCCAAGATCGCTCCGGAGCAACTTTTCAAACTTACCCGAACCAGCCGCACAAAGCAAACCAAACCCCGGGCCTCCCACACCAACCAGCAGCGCACCAAAGCACCACCGAAACCGGCAATTTGAAAGGGAGTCTGTCACCATCATTCCGCATCAGCGGCGGCGACTCGAATAACTTTACACGCGCCCCACCCCCACACCAAATCCACCCCAACACCACCCAAAAACCCCGCCAACACAAGCTAAACAACCCCAAAACACCCCCAAAACCCCACCAAACAACAACCACAAGCCACAGTGAAGCCCGTCACAACCCCCAACCACCAACCCGGCCACCGACACCACCCAACAGCAACCACCACCGTCGAACCCCACACATTCACCAACCCCGAGGGACCTGAAAGAGCGAGCCCCTCAAACCCGAGGGACCTGAAAGAGCGAGCCCCTCAAGCCCGAGGAAAGTGATAGAGCGTCAGAAGGGAGCGACGAGCGTCCGGCAACGCGCGCCAAGGCGACGCATGAGCAGCGCGCGCCAACGCCACGAAAGAGCAGCGCGCCGAAAACGACCACCGCCCCACTCGCCACCCCGCCGGACCAGCCAGCAACCGCTCCCACTCACACCCCCAGCCTGCTCCTTGCCCCTTGTCCCCTGCCACTTGCCCCTGCCCCCTGCCCCCTGCCCTTAAACACCAACGCTCCCCCACAAAAGTGAGAGAGCGTTGGGGCCAAACCCGAGGGATGTGGCAGAGCGTCGGAAGGAGGAGGGGGAGGTTAGTGGCCGCCGTGTCCGCCGGCGCCGTTGGTCTTGCGCATCATGGCACCGAGCACCACTGCAGCAACCGCGATCACCGTGGCTGCCATAAATGCAGCCTGCATGCCGGCTACCTCGTTGGAGGACGCAGAAACCACAGCGTAGATGGACACGAGCAGCGCCGTCCCGGCTGCACCGGCAACCTGTTGCGCGGTACTGATGATTGCCGAACCGTGGGAGTAAAGGTGCGGCGGCAACGGGTTGAGGCCAGTGGTGAACGCCGGCGTGAACAACAAGGCCAGTCCGAGGCTCAGGGTGACGTGCAGGGCAATGACCCAGCCGAGCGAACTTGCTTCGTCCAGGCGCGAGAACTGCCACAGGGTGAGGACCATCAGCACAGAACCCGTGACGGTGAGCGGGAGCGGCCCGACTTTGTCGAAGATCCGGCCAATGACGGGACCCAGCAAGCCCATGGCCAAACCACCGGGCAGCAGTGCCAGTCCGGTCTCCAACGGCTGCAGGTTCAAGGTGTTCTGCAGGTACAACGGCAACAGGATCACACCGCCGAACAGGGCCATCATGGCGACGACCATCAGCAGTGTGGACACCGTGAACATGCGGAACTTGAAGGCGCGAAGATCCAACAGCGGGGCGTCGGACTTCTGGAGCCCGAGCTGGCGGAAAACAAACAGGGCCAGGCAGAGAACGCCCACCACCAGCGCAATGACGGGAACGACGCCGGCCTCCGCGCCGCCAATCTGGCTCAGGCCGTACACCAGTCCACCGAAGGCAGGGACGGTGAGGATCACTGAAGGCACATCCAGCGTGGTCTTCTCGCGCTCCCCCACATTGGTGAGGTACTTGGCGCCAATCGCAAAGGCGGCCAAGGCAACAGGCAGCACGAACACGAACATGAAGCGCCAGGAGAAGTGGTCCAGGATGATGCCGGAAACGGTGGGGCCCATGGCCGGAGCAACGGAGATGGCAATGCTGACGTTGCCCATGACGGCACCGCGTTTGGACATGGGGACCAAGGTCAGGATGGTGGTCATCAGCAACGGGAGCATGATGGCAGTGCCGCCGGCCTGGACAATGCGCGCCAGCAACAGCACAAGGAAGCCCGGCGCCAACGCGGCCAGCAGCGTTCCGCCACTGAACAGTCCCATGGCCAGCATGAACGCCCCGCGGGTGCTCATCCGTTGAAGGATGAACCCGGTAGTGGGAATGACAACGGCCATGGTCAGCATGAAGCCGGTAGCCAGCCACTGCACAGTGGACGCACTGACCTGGAGGTCAGTCATGAGCCGCTGGAGGGCGACGTTCATGATGGTCTCGTTGAGGATCACCACGAACGTTGCTACCAGCAGCGTGACAATGACGGTCACGGATTCACGTGACATCTTCCCGGACACTGGAGCCTGCGGCGCGGGTGCCGGTGACACCGGAGCCTGCGGGGCTGCGGCCTCTGCAGAAATGACAGTGCCGGAAGCGCCGGATTCAGGCTTGCCGTTGGCGTCGGACGTGACGTCGGTAGACATGAGGATTCCCCAAGGGTTGGTTCTGGTGTCCGGCGATCGATGCCGGTGAAGACTAGAACAGTCTAAGCGCCCATCCAATTCCCGTCAGCAGAAAAATTCCAAACGCTAGGAGAACAACGGGGCGTTGTCGATCAGCCGCACCGGCCCCACCTTGGCCGCGATAATCGCCAGCCCCTCACCGCGGAACGGAGTCTCCTTGCAGTTCTCGGCGAGCGGCTCCAGCGTGACGGGATCCACGACGTCGAAATAGTCCAGTTCCACCAGTGGCTGGGATTCAACAAGCGCGACGGCGGAGTCAAGGTCAAGCGGTTCGTGCGCGTTTGCGCGGGACTCAATAAGGCGCAAAGCCCGCGAAAGGACGAGGGCAGCCTCGCGTTCCTCCTCGGAAAGGAACCTGTTGCGGCTCGACAACGCCAGTCCATCCTCACTCCGGACAATGGGCACGGGAACTATCTCGACCGGAAAGTTCAGGTCTGCGACCATCCGCTTCACCAAAGCCAACTGCTGTGCGTCCTTCTGTCCGAAGTAAGCCCGGTAGGCCGCCGTCGTGCCGTCCGCTGCAGCACCTCCGGGCAGTCCGTAGTGCAGCAGCTTGGCCACCACCGTGAGGGCGCCGTCGAAGTGCCCGGGGCGGGAGGCGCCCTCCCACTTTTCGCCAAGCGGGCCGGAGGTTACGCGAACCAGCGGCTGGCCGCCGGGGTAAACCTCGTCAACGGACGGCGCGAAGACCAGGTCCACGCCTTCAGCATCCAGCAGGGCCATATCGGCGTCGAGCGTACGTGGGTAGCGGTCCAGGTCCACGGCATCGCCGAACTGAAGCGGATTTACGAAAATGGTGGCCACCACGACGTCGTTCTCTGCCACGGCCGTCCGCGCAAGAGCCGCGTGGCCCGAGTGCAGGGCACCCATGGTGGGCACCAACCCCTGCGAATTTCCACCTTTGGCGGCCAGGAGCCTGGCGCTCTCCGCCCGCAGTTCCGTTGCGGTGGTTACGAGTTTGATGGCCATGCCGTTCAGTGTCCTTCCGGCGACTTGGGGTCGTTGCCCAACGCCTCGTCGATCTCATTGAGTTGTTCGGGACGCAGCAGTCCGCGGTTTCCCGCCCTGCGCGCCGTGGCCCGTGCCATGGCCTGGTAGGCCGCAAGAACGTCGCCGCCCGCACCGCCGTCGTACTCTTTCAGCGCCTGCGCGTGCGCCGAAACGGTGCCCACATCCCCGCGCGCAACCGGACCTGTCAGCGCCGACTCTCCGGACGCGAGGGCGTTCTCCAGGGTTGCCCGCAGCAGGGGGCCCAGCATCGACTCCGGGGAATCGACGCCGATCTCCCGCAGCATCTGCGAAGCCTGGGCCACCAGCGTGACCATGTGGTTGGAACTGTGCGCCAAGGATGCGTGGTAGAGGGTTCGGTCGCCCTCGGCAATCACCACAGGCTCTGCGCCCATCTCTACCACCAAGGCCTGGGCGATCGGCAGCATCGCAGCATCGGCTGTGACACCAAAGGTGCAATCCATGAGCCGGGTCAGGTCCAGGCTCATGCCCGTAAAGGTCATGGCGGGATGGAGCGCCAACGGGATCGCACCCGCCGTCCGGACAGGATTCAGGATTCCGACGCCGAACCGCCCGGAGGTGTGCGCCACAAGTTGGCCGGGCTGCCAGGCTCCCAGTTTGGCGAGCCCTGCCACCAACTCGCCCAGGGCATCGTCCGGGACTGCCAACAGCACCAGCTCCGAGCGCTCCACGATGTCCTGGATCTCCAGGACCGGGACACCGGGAAGCAGGTTTTCGGCCCGCTCGCGGCTCGCCTCCGACACTGCGGAAACCCCGACGACGGCGTGCTCGGCAGCGCGCAATGCGGCACCCAATACGGCGCCCACCTTGCCGGCGCCGATGATTCCGACTCCGAGTCGTCCTGGCCTAGCCATCGTGGCGTTCCTCCTGGGGTGGTGATGTGGGGGGTGGTGATGTGTGGGGTTGTTCCTGCGGTGCCACCTGCGCCAGCCATTGCTCGCTGGTCTGCCGCTTCCGGGCTTCGCGGGCGCGGGCGGCCTGCTGGTCGAAGAGCTCCACTGCCTGCCTGACATCGGCTTGGAAAACCCGGGGAGAAACAGGGCCGGCGGTGGTGTGGAGGACAAGATCGGCAACTCCGAAGCGGCGGGCCAGCGGTCCCTGGTGAAGGGCCATGGACTGCGTCCGCTGGTGTGGCACGAGGACCAGGGTGCGCCACCAACGGCCGGAGCGGATCAACAACGCCGTACGCGTGGCAAAGAAACCGTTGCGGCGCCTGCCAAGCGGGGCCAGCAAACGTGCGCGGCGGGGGGTGGTGACAAAACCATCTGTCCCTGCGGCACCGGGTGCGGCGGAAGCCAGCCCAACCAGTCCGGCGGTGAAGACGCGCTGAGGGTCTTCCACCCCCGGATCCGGCAGCACCAAGGACATCATCCGGAGGACATCGGGCTTCATGCCAACGGGAAGCAGCATGGTGCGGGCAGCTCCTTCGGCAGAGCCTGACAAGCCGTAGCCCGCAACATTGACAACCATCCGGTACCAGCCGAAGATCCGCCAAAGGGGCGGCTGCGTCACCATTACGGCCTGAATGCGCCCGGGAGGCAGCGTCTGTGCCTGCGTATCCAGGAGGCCGTATCGGAGCCGGATGCCATCCGGCGAAATCGCTGCCGTGAAGTTGTAGCCCTTGTTGAAGGAGTTCCAATACGCGGCACCAATGCCCAGGATGCCAGGAATGAGCGCCAGGAAAAGTGTCTGGTTCTCCGTGAAAACGGAGACAATAACCACTGCGGCTGCACCGATCAGTATCCCGACCGTTTGCTCGCTCAACACCAGCGATCCGATGAGCCGTGCCGGGGGCACGGACAGCACCACATGTTCTGGAGCCTCGGGAATTTCCTCTTCCTGACCGGGCTCAGTGACAACACCGGCGGCCCGGGCAAGGATGGTAGCGCGCAGCTGCTTCGCCTGGGCGAGCGGAAGATACGCCAACCGCACCGCCGACTCACCGGCGTCGGCCACTTCGAACTTAAGTTCAGCAAGCCCAAAAATTCTCGCCAAAAGGGGCTGGACAATATCGATGGCCTGGACACGGTCCAACCGGGCCTGCCGCTGCTGCTTGAAGAGGAAGCCGGTGTTGACCCGAACGTAGCCCTCGGCCACCTGGTAACGCGTGAAATACCAGCTCAGGATGAAGCTGCCCACCGTCAACAGCAGGACCACGGCGCCACCGGCCAAAAGCCAGGGCACCCGGCCATTCAGGTTCGGATCCAGGACATCCCGGCCCTGCAACATGCGTTCAAAAGCGTCACGGCCAAAGAAGAACCCGACGGCGGCAAGCGCCACCCAGCCGCGAACAAAAGGTGACGCAGGGTGGACGCGGTTCCAGTCGCCGTCGACCTTTGCTTCCGGCTGATCCGGCAGGCCCACGGCCGTGCTGTCTTCCGGGCTCACAGCCCGGCCAGCCTGGCTTCTCCACGGGCCGAAAGTTGTTCCCGCAACCGTGCGCCTTCCTCTGCGGGAAGTCCTGGCAGGTGCGCGTTGGTGCTGGTTGATGCCGTGTGGAGTTTGAGCGTGCAAAGACCCAGGCTGCGTTCAACCGGACCAACCGCGACGTCCACATACTGCATGCGGCCGTAAGGCACCACCATGGTGCGCTGGAAGAAGATGCCGCGGCGGATGAGGAGGTCGTCGTCGCGTTCTGCGTAGCCGATGGCACGCACTTGGCGGGGAATCAACACCAGCCGCCACAGCGCCAGGACAAGCATCACCGACGGAACAGCAATGGCGAGCCACAATGGAGGCCAGCGCCACCAACCGAGCAGCACAAAAACAAGCGGCAGGCTCAGTACGGCCAGCAACAGCACGTTGCCGATGGCCCATTCCACCAAACGCACGGTGACGTACTTGGGGGAAACCCGCAGCCACTGGATGCCGGGAGGATCAATCGCCTCGGTATGCATACTCGCCTTCACCCTTGGTTTCGCCGCGACGGGTCCCCGGTCCGGCAGTGCCACCTTCAAGATCCTCGGGCGGGATGCGGCAGAAACGCTCCACCACGAGCCCTACCACCACCATCACCACGCCGCCGCCGCCCATCAGCAGCGCGTTCCACAGGATTCCTTCGCCGCCGCGCAAACTGCCGATGCGGAGAAGGTCCATCGAGATTCCGGCGTGCCACCCGAGGAGCAGGGTGCCCGCATAGGCGCAGGCCTGGGCGAGGATCAGCGTCCTGGCCGCCAGAATCGGGTTGAGCATGTTCTTCTTTTTGCCATTGCGCCACCGCAGTACGCGAATGCCCATGATGAGCGTCAGGCCTGCGATGACGGCCATGGTCACCAGCGCGGAGACCGGCAGGACCGGGGTGGGCATGCTGAAGCGGTTGGTGGTGGCAGTTGCCAACCAGCCAATGACCGCAGCGATGACGGCGATGAGCACCAGGACTACCGGGCGCATTGCTTTCATGGCTGCTCCACTGCTCCGGTCGCAGGAACTCCGGCGACGTCACCGTAACCGTCAAAGCGCCGGATATCAGGCATATCGGCGGCGGCTGCGGCCAGTTCGGCGACGCTCTGCCCATTCAACCGGGCGTGCGGTTCCAGCAGCGACCACGGGTAGAGCACGAATGCGCGCTCAGCTGCCCGCGGATGGGGAAGCGTCAGAACAGGATCCTCACTCACGAGATCACCGAAAACGACGATGTCCACATCCAGCGTCCTAGGACCCCAGCGCACCTCACGCGTACGGTGATGCTGCTGTTCGACGTCGTGGCAATGCTTCAGGAGTTCCAACGGGGTCAGCGTTGTTTCGACAGCCATCACCATATTCAGGAAGTCCGGCTGTCCCTCCGGACCGCCCACAGCCTTGGTCTGCACCACCGGGGACACTCCCAAAAGACGAACTTCGGGGGGATCAACCAAGGCGGCCACAGCCGTGGACAGGGTGTCGTTGCGTTCCCCCAGGTTACTGCCGAGGGCCAGGATGGCCTTGGTGTAACCGGATGTCATGATCGCTCCCGGTGCACGCTGACCGTAACGTCGCCGAACGGCACCTCGATGGGGGCCTTGGGCTTGTGAACGGTGACATCGACGGCGGCCACGCTGTAGTTCTCCAGGATGGCCTCGGCGATCCTGACGGCCAGTCCCTCGATCAGGTTCAGGGGCTCGCCCTCGATGTGCCGGGTGATCAATTCAGCCACTTCACCGTAGTGGGCCGTGTACTGGAGATCATCCGTCTCAGCCGCTTTGGTGAAGTCCGTGTACAGCACCGCGTCCACCACGAAAGGCTGGCCGTCACGGCGCTCGAAATCGAACACTCCGTGATAACCGACGGCGGTGACGCCTGTCAGCGTGATCCTGTCCACAGCGTTTCCTATCAGCGGGCGATACGGGCGGCGACCTTGACAGCGTCAAGGCTGGGGCCGACGTCGTGAACGCGGACAGCCCAGGCGCCCTTGGTGGCGCTCAAAGCGGTGATGGCCGCCGTAGCGGCGTCGCGCTCCAACGGAGCAGCCGACTTGCCGGCCACCGTAAGCAAGGAACCGAGGAACCGCTTGCGGGAAGCAGCCACCATCACCTTGTGGCCCAGCGCGAAGAGCTGGTCCAGGTTCTTGAGGATCTCCCAGTTCTGGTCCTCGTTCTTGGAGAACCCAACACCGGGATCAATGATGATCTGCTCGGGCGCAACGCCTGCTGCGTACAGTTTGTCGCGAACACCGCTGAGCTCGGCCACCACATCCTCTGTGACGTTGTTGTAGTCCGTGAGGCTGTCCATGGTGGAGGCATCACCGCGACGGTGCGTCAGGATGTACGGAACCTTGGTCCGGGCAACGAGCTCGGGCATGTCCGGTTCAATGGTCAACCCCGAGACATCGTTGATAATGGCTGCGCCCGCCTCAATGGCAGCTGCTGCGGTAGAGGTGTGCATGGTGTCGATGCTGACCAGCGCGCCGGCTTTGACCAACGCCTCAATCACTGGGATAACGCGGCGCTGTTCTTCCTCCGGGGAAACGGGCTCAGCGCCCGAACGGGTGGATTCACCACCGACGTCAATGATGTCTGCGCCTGCATAGAACATGCGCAAGCCCAGCGCGATGGCAGTGTCCGGTGTCCGGTGCGTGCCGCCGTCGCTGAAGGAATCCGGGGTGACATTGAGGATTCCCATGACGAGCGTGCGGTCCGTTGGCAGATCCTGGAACCTGGCCGCGGGCCGCGGTTTACGGAGAACCGGCAGCGGGCTTGTGGCCGGGCCGGTTCCGGGTGCTGCAGCGAGGGAGTCCATAGTGCTTACCTTCCGAGTATGAGGCTCATGGCCTCGGCGCGGGTGGCCGGGTCATGGAGTTGACCGCGCACCGCACTGGTGACGGTCTTTGCGCCGGGCTTGCGGATGCCGCGCATGGACATACACATGTGTTCACATTCGACAACCACGATCGCGCCACGAGGGTTGAGGTGCTTCACGAGCGCCTCGACAATCTGGGTGGTCAGGCGCTCCTGCACCTGCGGCCGGCGCGCGTAAATATCGACCAGCCGCGCCAACTTGCTCAGGCCGGTCACCTTTCCGTCATGTGACGGAATGTAACCGACATGCGCGACGCCGTGGAACGGCACCAGATGGTGCTCACACGTCGAGTAGAAGGGGATGTCCTTCACAAGGACAAGCTCTTCATGGTCGAGGTCGAACGTGGTGGACAGGACATCCGCGGGGTGCTGGTGCAGACCCGCGAAGACCTCGGCGTACGCCTTGGCCACGCGCTTTGGCGTGTCCAGGAGGCCCCCACGCTCAGGGTCTTCACCGATGGCCAGGAGGATCTCGCGGACAGCCGCTTCAATGCGCGGACGGTCAACTTTGTGGGCGTGCTGGGAGCCCGCGGCTGAACCGTGGGCGGCGGCGAGGTCGTCGTCGTCGTCGAAATGAGTCACGGCAGATAGCTTAGCCGTGATGCGTGGAGTCGTTGCCGCCGTCGGGCCGCGGTGCCTGGAAGGAGTCCTGGCTGCTGACCCCCTGGGCATGCGGTGCGACGACGTCCAGCGGCTCGTCCAGGCGTGCCTTCTTGGCCTCTTCCTGGGCTTCGCGCTCAGCCTTTTCCGCACGGCTTTCCACCGGCGGGATCGACTGCACCGGGCGTGATTCCTTGGACAGCCAGATCTCGCGGAAATCGCGCTTCCGGATGTCGTGGAAGATCTCGGCGATCTCGGCCTGGTTCAGGGTTTCCCGTTCCAGGAGTTCCAATGCCAGACGGTCCAGGACATCCCGGTTTTCCGTGAGGATGGCGTAAGCCTCGTCGTGCGCCTGATCGATGAGGCGACGTACTTCTTCGTCCACAACGTAGGCGATCTGGTCCGAGAAGTTGCGCTCCTGCGCGGCGTCGCGGCCGAGGAACGGCTCGCCGCCGCCCTGGCCCAGTTTCACGGCGCCAACGCGTTCGCTCATACCGTACTGAGTGACCATCTTCCGGGCCGTGGACGTTGCCTTCTCGATGTCATTGGAAGCACCGGTGGAGGGATCGTGGAACACGATTTCCTCAGCAACACGGCCACCCATGGCGTAGGCCATCTGGTCCAGCAACTCGTTACGGGTGACCGAGTACTTGTCATCCTCGGGAATCACCATGGTGTAGCCGAGTGCCCGGCCGCGGGGAAGGATGGTGATCTTGGTGACCGGCGCGGAGTTGCGCAGGGCAGCGGCAACCAGTGCGTGGCCGCCTTCGTGGTAAGCGGTGATCTTGCGCTCGAGTTCCTTCATGACGCGGCTGCGCTTCTGCGGGCCGGCCATGACACGGTCGATTGCCTCGTCCAGCGCGCGGTCATCAATCAGGTTGGCGTTGGAGCGCGCGGTCAGCAGTGCGGCCTCGTTGAGGACGTTGGCAAGGTCGGCGCCGGTGTAGCCCGGGGTCTTCTTGGCAACAGCCCTGAGGTCGATGCCCTGGGCCATGGGCTTGCCCTTGGCGTGGACGTTCAGGATTTGCTCGCGGCCAATCATGTCCGGGGCTTCCACGGTGATCTGGCGGTCGAAACGACCCGGGCGCAGCAGCGCAGGATCCAGGACGTCCGGACGGTTGGTGGCAGCGATGAGGATGACGTTGGTCTTGACATCGAAACCGTCCATCTCCACGAGGAGCTGGTTCAAGGTCTGCTCGCGCTCATCGTTGCCGCCGCCGATCCCGGCACCGCGGTGACGTCCAACGGCGTCGATCTCATCCACGAAGATGATGGCTGGAGAACTGGCCTTGGCCTGCTCAAACAAGTCACGGACACGGGAAGCACCAACACCGACGAACATTTCAACGAAGTCCGAGCCGGAGATGGAGAAGAACGGAACGCCGGCCTCGCCTGCGACAGCGCGGGCCAGCAGGGTCTTACCGGTACCTGGAGGGCCGTAGAGCAGCACACCCTTGGGGATCTTGGCGCCCACGGCCTGGAACTTGGCCGGTTCCTGGAGGAACTCCTTGATTTCCTGGAGCTCTTCCACGGCTTCGTCAGCACCGGCGACGTCAGAGAAGGTCACCTGCGGCATGTCCTTGTTGACCAGCTTGGCCTTGGACTTGCCGAACTGCATCACCTTGGAGCCGCCACCCTGCATGCGGGAGAGCAGGAACCAGAAGAGGACACCGAGCAACAGCACCGGAATGAGCAGCGAGAACAAGCCGGAGAACCAGTTGTTCTCGATCGGCTGGTCCGTGAAGCCCTTTTCCGGGTTGGCGTTGGTGACGGCCTTCACCACATCCGGACCGCGGTCCGTGACGTAGAAGAACTGGACGTTCTTGCCCTTGTCCTGCCCGTCCAGGTTCAGGTTGTCCTTGAGTACCAGGTCAACGCGGTTCTCGGCGTCGAAAATCTTGGCCTGCTCAACCTTCCCGCTCTGGGAAAGGAGCTCAAGGCCTTCCTTGGTGTCAATGCGTGTGGAACCGCCCGGAGCCAGTGTTGCGAATGCCACCAGGAGCAAGCCAACGACGACAACAATCCAGATGCCCGGGCCCTTGAAGAAACTCTTAGCTTTCATCTGATCGGGGCTTTGCCCCGTCCCTCCTGGTAGTGCTGCAAGGCGCAACTTCTGCGCGCGAGTGGTGCTGCTTCAGTTTCAAGCTATACACCGTTCCCAGTAATTCACGCACCGGAAAGTCCAAAAGTTCCCTCTGGGCGTACACAGGATACTCGCGTCGGTGCTGTTGGAACAGGGGTCTTGTGCTTGGTGGGCGGGCGGGTTCCCACTGGCCTTCGCTTCCGGCGCACCCGTGGGCGCCGTGCGCACCCGTAGGCGCCTTGCGCACCCGGTAAAGCCGATTTGTCCCGGGTTCCCACTGGCCTTCGCTTCCGGCGCACCCGTAGGCGCCGTGCGCACCCGTAACCACGGGCGCGAACGGCGGAAAAGGGTGCGGGCGTGCTGAGGAACGGGCGCGAACGGCGGAAACGGGTGCGGCCCCGTGGGGCGCGTCGCCCCGCTAAGGGCTGTTAGCAGGGCATCACCTTGGCTACTTCCGTGTGGACTCGATGCTGTTTTTCCACATAGCTCGGACGGGTGCTTTCGACTTCGCGCTAGAACGGGAAGCGTGGAACCCATGACCATTCCAGAACTCATCCTGGCTGCAGATGCGACACGCATCGGGCATGACGCGCGCCACCTCGCGAAGCAGGCCAAACGTGGCGAGCTGGTGCGGGTCCGACGGGGCGCTTATACACGCTCTGCTTATTGGGCGGAGTTGAACGAGCGTCAGCGGCACGGACTCCAAGCAGCCGCGCTGGTCAATGCAGCCAGGACTGCGCCCCTGTTCAACTTGCAGACGGCCGCACTCCTATGGGGGCTCGGCGTAGTGGGCGTACCTCAGGGCTTATGCACTGTCACTGAAGACCCAAGAGGCGGCAGGTCCAAGCACGGGATCCGGAGAAGCTTCGGGTCCCTTGACGCCGGGGTGGCCCAACTTGGTGACTTTCGAGTCACAGACAAGGTCCGCACCACAATAGAGCTTGCCGCCGCCCTCAATTTTGCTGAGGCCTTGGCCGTAGTGGACTCCAGCCGGCGCAACCAAGGGTGGGGCGATGATTTAGAGGCCGACAATTGGAACAAGGATAAAGCGTGGGGTCCTCCGGCGAGCGTCGGCGAACTTGCTGAAGCTGTCTCCGCTCTCACCAGGGTTTCCAGAAAGCGACGGGCCGAGTCGATTCTCGATCTTTCCTCAGACAAATCCGAATCAGTGGGGGAATCCATAAGCCGAGCACAAATGATCTTGCTCAACTTTCCCGTACCCAGCCTTCAAGGTTCTTTTACCCTGGGAAACGGACGCACTGCCCGAACTGACTTCTGGTGGCCCGAGCTGGACCTTGTCGGGGAATTCGATGGACACGGAAAGTACCTAAGAAAAAGGTTACGGGGAAACCAGACCATCCAGCAGGCGGTCATGGCAGAGAAGGCCCGCGAGAATGGTCTGCGGGCGCTGGGCCTCACTGTCGTGCGCTGGGACTGGGCCGAGATGATGAACCCACGCGTGTTCGCACGTATTTTGAACGACGGCGGGCTTCGTTCCTTGCGTGCAGCGTAAGGCACCGGGTGGTCAGGCTGCGACCGGAAGCACCAGCAAATAACCTGTGGGCAGGTCCGAACTCCAGCGCCGGGGCTCACGGACCACGAACTGTGTGGCCAACTGCTCCGGAGTCAGCAGACTATTGGGCTCTGGAGAGGGACCCCACTGCCCGCTGCCGTGAGGATAGAGCGGATCCAGGACGCGAATCCCCGTCACCTGAAACTCCGGGAACTGCGCAGGATCACCCATGGACTCAAAGCCGCTCATCACCCAAGCATGCCGACCACTCCACATGACCAACCCCACCGGCCGGCCAGTTTCAGCTATGGCGCGCGCCGCCGTCTGCAGCGTGTCCTCGTAGGTTGGGACGCTGACCACCGAGTAAGGGCCCAATCCAACCTCAGTCAACACCTGCGCCCAGCCCCGGGGGTTGGCACCGTTGAATGAATTCGAGGACCTCGCACGGGCCATCTCCCACAGCTCACTTTGCTGCGCGGAGGAGGCCCAAGAGGCTCCGCCGGTGTCGTCGATGAGATTGTGCGCCATTTGGATGCTCGCAGCAACACACCAGTCGAACGTATATTGCGGGACGAAGTCACCCTTTTGGTAGAGGTTCAGGGCAAAAGCCTCAGGCACAGCGGGCGGAGGTGCGGGCTGCGGCGGCACAGGAGTCTGTGTGGCGCTCGGTGGCGGGGCTGCTTCAAGGTGGCCCGTTGCCGGCGAATTAGAGGTGGACGCGATTGGTTGACCGGAACCAGGCTCAGCGAGATCGACCGCAGGAGTGCAGGCCGTGAGGAGAGTCGCCATGACGGCGAGCCACGCCAGAAGACGGGCAGGAGCACCGGTCATGGTCCAGTTTAGCGCGAGAGGTTGCGCGGCGGCAGGTTCACAAACTCAATAACCGTACCCACACCCGCTGAGCGCACCCCTTAAGCACCAACACCGCACCCACACCCGCCACACGCACCAGAGGTTACGGGCGCGAACGGCGGAAAAGGGCGCGACGGCGAGAGGGTGCGCAGCGGTAGGTTCAGGAACTCAACAACCGCACCCACACCCGCCGGGCGCACCCCTTAAACGCAAACACCGCACCCAAACCCGCCACACGCACCAGAGGTTACGGGCGCGAACGGCGCAAAAGGGCGCGACGGCGAAAGGGTGCGCAGCGGCAGGTTCACAAACCCAACAACCGCACCCACACCCGCCGAGCGCACCCCTTATGCACCAACGCCGCACCCACACCCGCCACACGCCACACGCACCAGAGGTTACGGCCGCGAACGGCGGAAAAGGGCGCGACGGCTAGAGGGTGCGCAGCGGCAGGTTCGGGAACTCAACAACCGCACCCACACCCGCCGAGCGCACCCCTTAAACGCAAACACCGCACCCACACCCGCCGAGCGCACCCCTTAAACGCAAACACCGCACCCACACCCGCCACACGCACCAGAGGTTACGGGCGCGAACGGCGGAAAAGGGCGCGGTGGTGGCGGCGTGAAGCGAAGAAGGGCGCTTACTCGTAAACGTGCGGGGCCAAGGTGCCCACGAAGTCCAGGTTGCGGTACTTCTCGGCGTAGTCGAGGCCGTAGCCCACTACGAATTCGTTGGGGATGTCGTAGCCAACGTACTTGACGTCGATCTCCACCTTGGCAGCGGTCGGCTTGCGGAAGGCAGTGCAGATTTCGACGCTGGCCGTGCCGCGGGACTCGAGGTTGGACTTGAGCCAGGAAAGGGTCAGGCCGGAATCGATGATGTCCTCGACAATCAGGACATCCTTGCCCATGAGGTCGGTGTCGAGGTCCTTAAGGATCCGGACCACGCCTGAAGACTGGGTACCGGAGCCGTAGGACGAGACAGCCATCCAGTCCATGCTCACGTGGCTGTGCAATGCGCGCGCCAGGTCAGCCATGACCATCACGGCACCCTTAAGGACGCCAACGATCAAGATGTCGCGGCCTTCGTAGTCCTTGTCGATCTGCGCTGCGAGTTCTGCGATGCGCGTCTGGATTTGTTCCTTGGTGTAAAGAACGTGCTTGAGATCTGCCTGGACGTCGTTTGAATCCACCAATGGCTCCTGTTTTGATGCTCGGGTGCGGCTACTGTTGGGACGGTTTCTGATGCCGGAATACTAGCTTCCCACAGCGCGCGGCTTCGCGGGGACCGGCGTCGGCTGAATCGCGCATGCTGCCAGCCTCCGCGACCCCGGCCGAAACCGGGCGCTGCTGCTCCAAATCGCTGAGGGACAATCGGTGAACACTGACATGGCCGGGAAGTTCCACGGGTCCGGCTGACCCTTGGCGCCGGAGCAGCGCTTCCGCAGCTTGAAGGCGCCCGTATCCGGGTTGTTGACCCCCGACGGCGGCGGCAGCCTTGGCAATGACACGGAACCTGAGCGCTGCCGGCAGCTCACGTACAGCGTCCTCGGGAAGCCACGCATCGGGCCCTTCGCGCTGGACAAGTGAGAGATAGGTCTCTTTGGCCAGGTCTTCGAGGAAATCGGCGTCCTGCTGGAGGATGGCGGCGGTGCGGGCAAGCGACTCGGCAACCCCCGGACCCAGCTTTTCCTCCAGCACCGGCATGACTTCAACTCGGGTTCTGGAGCGCGCAAAAGCAGGATCTGCGTTACTGGGGTCGTGCCAGGGGGAAAGTTCCTCCACCTCGCAGATTTCCAGAGTCTCCTCGCGACGAAGCCCAAGGAAAGGCCGGAGGAGCCGGCCACGGGCGGGCCTCATCCCCGCCAAGGATCGAGTCCCTGAACCACGGGCCAGGCCCAGCAACACTTGCTCGGCTTGGTCGTCCAAGGTGTGGCCAAGAAGGATTGCATCACAGCTCAAGTCCTCAGCGGCAGACTCCAGCGCAGCATGACGGGCATCCCTCGCCGCGGCCTCGGGACCAAAGCCGGTGGCGGCGACGTCCACAGTGCGCACCTCCACCGGAGACAAGCCCAGCTCCCGCAGGACCTCGGCAGTCCGGGAGGCGACCTCAGCAGATCCCGGCTGCAACTGATGATCCACCACCACGGCGGCAACAGCCACCGGATGTCCATCAACATGGCCCCGCCGGCCGAAATAGGCGGCGATTGCCGCCAAAGCCAACGAATCCGGGCCGCCGCTGCAGGCTACGAGCACCCGCTGGGGGTAGCCTGCGGAAGCCAAGGCGTTCTGCAACTGCTTCCGTGCCTTGCCGACGACCGGCGCCAAACGGCCGGGCCGGCGTCGACCCTTGGCGGTAGACCCTGACACGGAACCAGCGGACCCGGCCACCCCAAAAGAGGAACCAGCGGACCCGCCAAGAGGACCGGAGGGAACGCTCAAAGCCCCATCCGCTCAAGCCACAGCTTGGAGTTGTGGATCTCTTCTTCGGTGGGCAGGTACGCGGCGGACGTCCACACCCGGTTGAAGCCTTCCATGCCTGCTACGGCAACCACTTCGCGGACGAACTTGGCGCCGTCGGTGTACTGGCGCATCTTGGCATCCAGGCCGAGGAGGTTGCGGATGAACTTTTCCACCACGCCGCGGTCCTTGCCACGGTCGTTAAAGCGTTGACGAATCGTCTTCACCGAGGGGACGATGCTCGAATCCACGGCATCCATCACCACGTTGGCGTGGCCTTCCAAAAGGCTCATGACCGCAGTGATGTGGGACAGGGACGCCTTTTCCTCGGGATCCTGCAGGATGTCAAGGATGGCGCCGCGGCCCGGAGCTTTCTCCGAGGGATTGCGGTCCCGCAGGGACTTTGCAACTGCTCCCGCCCGTTCAACCAGGGAATCCATGTTGCCCAGGAGGTTTCCGCTGAGCTTCTCGATTTCGTCCAGCATGTGGTGCCGGAGCCAGGGCGCGGCAGCAAACTGCACACGGTGCGTTTGCTCGTGCAGGCAGACCCAGAGCCGGAAGTCGTCAGGGTGGACGTTGAGTTCACGTTCCACGGAAATGATGTTCGGCGCCACCAGCAGGAGCCGGCCGCCCGGGGGAACGTTGGACTCGGGGGCCAGCGCAGCAAAGGGATCGTACTGACCCAACACCTTGCTGGAAAGGAAAGCCAGCACGGCGCCCAGCTGGGTGCCGGTGATGGCACCGCTTGCAGCAGCGGCAGCCGGGGTCATGGCCGGACCGTTGCGGCTCTCCAGCATTTTCTTCAGCGCCGGCTGGAGCATGACCGAAAAACTCTGCGTATTGGCTTTTGACCACGAGGCGCGGTCCACCACCAGGACGTGCGAGTCACGCAGGTCCCGGGCAGCTTCAAGACCGGTGATGTCATGGACGTGCGGGACGGAAATATCCGCGTTGAAGCGCAGGTTCTCCACCGCCTTGCCAATCTCTCCGGCGCTAAGCTCCGGACCGGGAGGGGCAAGCCGGGCAGCCGTAGAGGAAGCCAGGTCCCAGTTGATCAGGGACGGGGCCCCTGCTGACGATTCGCGGGCAGATGACACCATACGGACCATCACACCACACCAGACTGACAGCGGGCCGTTAAGTTCGCTCCGCGCGGAGCAGTCAGCCCCGGCAGCCGCAGGAGGCCAGCACCGAAGCCGAGCGGTCCATGGCCACCTTGTTGGCGGCAGTGCCGGGTTCAAGGTCGTTGCCGATGAAGGAGAACACCAACAAGCGCCCGTCCGCGTCCACCACGTATCCACTCAGGGCAATCACCGTATTAAGCGTCCCCGTCTTGGCGCGTACCAGCCCTGCGCCCTCGGCGGTGCCGTCGTCCACATACCTGTCATCCAGGGTGCCGGTAAGGCCCGCCACCGGGAAGCCCTCCAACGCAGTCCGGAGAGAAAGGTCCGGTCCGCTGGTAATGGCACGCACTACCTCCGCAAACTGCCGTGCACTGACCTGGTTTTCGAGGGCGAGACCGGAGACATCGGCCAACTGCATCGAATCCGTGGTAATTCCCAACTCCCCCAGCCGTTGCCGCACGGCCACCGTGGCGCCGTCGTACGTGGCTTTTTGACCGCTTGCAGAGGCGGTCATCCGCCCCAGCGCCTCGGCGAGGAAGTTGTCCGAGGACTCAAGCA
Organism: Arthrobacter sp. R3-55; assembly: GCF_054161505.1. Lineage (NCBI taxonomy): Bacteria > Bacillati > Actinomycetota > Actinomycetes > Micrococcales > Micrococcaceae > Arthrobacter > Arthrobacter sp. R3-55. Next base: position 4,633,761 of record NZ_CP096423.1, read on the forward strand.
TGAGGTCCACTTGATCGCCCACCGTGGCCGATTCCGCCGCCGCCAGCACTTTGGCCGGAAGCCCTTTACCGCGTTCGACGCCGGGACTCACCGCAACGCCTGCAGCCGCCAATTGCTCGGCAAACACCTGGGCGGCGGTGATGGCGGAATCCTGGGGGCGCGGACCGGTCAGTACGTCCGGGGCGTAGCGGCCGGAGTTCAAAGCCAGGGAAAACAAAGGTGCTGTCTCGCCGGCGGCAACGTCGTCCAGGCTCCAGGCAGGGTTAAGGGGTGCGCCGGCGAAGAGTGAATCGTCCACGCGGACAGTAACCGGGCCCTTGACGCCCGCTGCAGCCAATGCGGCAGCAGTATCGGTAGCCAGCGACGCGAGACCGGCACGCCCAAGAACCGCAGACGGATCCGACGCGGAGGCACCCAGCAGCACATCCCCTCCCCCGGTCAACACCACGGTGGAAGGATCCTCGGCGGCGAGCACCCGGGTAGTGAAACGCGATTCAGGACCGAGAGCCTTCAGCGCAGCCACGGCAGTCAGCAACTTCATGGTGGAGGCCGGGATCCGGTTGGCGTTGGCATCGCGGTCAAAGAGCACCTTGCCCGTGGAAGCGTCCATCACCACGCCACTGATGTTGCCGCGACCGGCCGGTTTCAGCGTCGCATCAAGTTGCCGGGCAAGTTCTGCGGGCAGGGGAACGGGGGCGTCGGCGTTCAAGGGAAGCACACCGCTCGTGTCGCTCAGGTGGTCCGGCACCTGCTGCCAGGACGGAACGGAAGGGGACGGCTTGGGTGCGGTGAACAGTCCCGGCACCATGCCGGCCACCACCACGGCACCGAGGCACAGCAGGACTCCGGCCAACAGCACCGGCCATTTCAAGCGCCCCCACGCCGCGGATACCCAGCGGGCACCCCCGTTTTTAACGCCCATCATGAAAGCTGCTTGGTCCTGTCAGTCCTGAAATGTCCCCGCCGGTTCAAGAAACCCGGGCCTCTCGCTATATCCTCAATAGTAGTCGGCGGCACCGGCTGCCCTTTTGCCTGCCGCCAGCCCCGGGCTGAGCACCCTGCCTGAGGCACCGTCACCCGTGACGGCCGCTTCGGCGGAGCGACGCCCCACCCACACCCGTCAAGGAGCATTCCATGAAGCACGACGTGACCATCGAGATCCCCAAGGGATCGCGCGTCAAGTACGAAGTTGACCACGAAACCGGCCGTGTCCGCCTGGACCGCGTCCTGTTCACCTCCATGCAGTACCCCACGCACTACGGTTTCTTCGAGAACACCCTGGGCGAAGACGGCGACCCGCTGGACGCACTGGTGCTCCTGCAGGACTTCGACCTCCACCCGGGCGTCATTGTTGAATCCCGCCCCATCGGCGTCTTCAACATGACCGACGACGGCGGCGGAGACGCCAAGGTCCTCTGCGTCCCCGTTGACGCACGCTTCGACCACATCCAGGAAGTCAGCGACGTCAGCGAATTCCTGATCAAGGAAATCGAGCACTTCTTCACGCGCTACAAGGACCTGGAGCCCGGCAAGTGGGTCAAGGCCGAAGGTTGGGGCGACCGCGCCGCTGCCGAAGCCGAGCTGGAAGCTTCCATCAAGCGCTACGTTCCGGCAGCACACTAGTCCTCCCCCGACGGCGGCTGGTGCGGTTCCCTGCGAACCCCACCGGCCGCCGTCGTTCTTTAACGGTTTATCCGCATGGGCATGTCTCCCCATCGCGGCAGCCCGCGGGTCCGCCTAGGCTGGGACGAGACTTTTCGACTGCTGACACAGATGGCTTACACAGGGGGTTCTTATGGCTGGGTTCTACGGCGCGGACATCGGGCAGCTTCGCAGTCTGGCCGGCGTGATGGGCAAAGCTGCCGACGCCATCAGCCTGCAAAGCACGCAGTTGTCCAACGCCATCAATTCCACAACAGCGTGGCAGGGCAAGGACGCAACGGTGTTCAAGGGTGATTGGAACTCCCAGCACCGGCAGAGCCTGGTCAAGGCCGCCAACATGCTGCGCGAGAATGCCAGCCAGCTGAAAAAACACGCCAACCAGCAGGAGTTCGCCAGCCACAATGATGGCTCGGGCTCTTCAGTGGGTGTCCTCAAGGACGTCTACGACACCGCGATGGGTGTCAAGGGACTGGCTGCCCCGCTGTGGACGGCCTACAAGTACCTCAAGCTCGGCAACGCCGAGTGGGTAAAGACCCGCGAAGTCCTGACCAACTGGCGGGCAGGCGGGACTGTGGTCCGCGACGCCATGACCGCGCTGCGCAACGGTGAGAAGGTCACCGACGTCCTCACGGACCTCAAGGCCAACATCCCCTACAGCCAGGCGTTCCAGGATGCCAGCAAGTTCTCCAAGGGCCTCCGCGTGGCCGGGGCGCTGGCGGCACCGCTGAACATTGTGGGCGGCATCAGCGACATGATCAACCCGCAGCACGACGGCTGGCGCGGTACCGGCGACCGCATTGCCGGCGGCCTTTCGGTGGTGGGCGGTGTTGGAAGCATCATGCTCATGACGGCCGGCGGTGCAGCCTTGCTGGGGCCGATCGGCGCTCCCATTGTGATCGGCGCGGGAATCGTGGCCGGCGCATGGGCGTTGGGCAACCTCGTAGCTGACAACTGGGACTCCATCAGCAACTTTGCCCGCAACCCCGGCAGCTACATCGCCGACGGTGCAAAGGAGGTGGCGGGCTTCGTCAAGGACGCAGGCAGTAAGGTGGCAGACGGGGTCAGTGACGCCGCCAAGTCAGTCGGAAACTTTGTCGGAGGGATATTCGGATGACCACCAGCACCATGAAATGGACCCAGCGGGACATTGAGGCCGCAGCCAAAGTCCTTGCCTCGGCCAGCGCCGTCGGCGCGCCTTTGCCCACGTTGACCGATGAAGAAGTTGTGGCCTTGGACGGCGTTCAGCACGAACAGCTGGTTGCCCTTCCGTGGCTTTCTGCCCAGGATGCGAGCAAGGAACTGATGTGCGCCATCGCTTTGCGCGGCCTGCTCGCCAAGGAACTCGTGTACCCCGTGGTCTTCGAGGGCGAAACCGAGCCTTCGCGCCTGCACGCTACTGAAGAAATCACCGGCGCCCTCACCCTGCGCCGCAGTGGCAGCAGCGTGGTCTCCGTGGAAAGGACCGTCTCCACCGGCAAGCGCTGGCTCTACGGCTACCTTCATGATGAGGGCGTCCTGCTCGAGGAAGTGGACGAAAGCGGCCTGCACGGCTTCACCGTGGTTACCCGCGATCAACTGGTTCCCCGCCTGGCCGAATTCGTGGACCCCCAACAGGCGGCCGCCCGCGACACCGAAGCCACCCTCTACACCGAAGCGCAGTTCGAGGCACACGCGGCCACGGCACTGGCCGACACCCAGGCAGCCAGCAACGTGGTGGCCTTCAACTCCACCACCAACGAGTTCCCCACTGTCACTGTTTACACAGGCCCGTCCGGTGTTCACGTGCTGACCCCGCGGGTGGAAGGTTCGCCTGAATCCGGCCCGGGGGACACAGCATCCGTGGCGTTCGAGCTGCAGGAAACCTCCGCGGCATCGTTGGCCCGCGTCCTGGGCGGGCTGGCCGGACTGGCCTGACTGGCCTGACCTTCCGTACCCAAGCCGCACACCGCCGTCGAGCTGAAAGTCCCTCATGAGTACTTCGAAGTCCATCACCCTCACCGGCCTGCTTGACCCTGTCAACGGCCGCCCGGTTCGCCGCCACCCTGACACCGGCGCGTACTTCGTCAAGGCGTCCGGGGGTGCCCATTTCTGGGGCCGGGTGCTGGATGCCATGGTGTTCCTGGTTGGCTATGTGGTCCTCGCCGTGATCCTTGCAGTGGTCCGGGAATCCATGATGAACAGCGGCTCTGCGCTCGGGTACAACGACGGTTTGTGGCTGACCCTCTACGTGGTCCTGTGGTTTGTGGGGCTGTTCGTCTATGGCATGATCTGGGGATCCGTGGGCAGTGTGGGCGACGCTGCCGCCGGCATGCGCTCCGTGCGGATCAAGAACGGCACGACGGCGGGCGCCTGGTTGGGCGGTTGGCGGGCCATCTGCTGGTCTTTCTTTCCGTTCTTCGTGGTGATGCTCATTGCCTCCGCCATCAGCGGCGGCGGGGACGACACCTGGGATCCGAAGTTTGCGGCCATCGATCGGCGCTCCGGCATTGCCCAGGGGCAGGCGCCGGTTCCGGACCCCAAAGCGACAGCCGCCGATCAAGCCGCTGCGGCCGAACGGCAGAACTTGCCCAATCTCTATGGCCAGCGCCCGGATGCACGGCCGTAACTGGCTGGTTCGCCGTGTTGAGCGAAGGCTCGCCCCTGAGCTGGGCCGGCTCCGCTTTGTAGCGTCGTCGCGGCGCATCTACTGGAAAGTCCTCATCCCCTGCCTGGTGGTGGGGTTCCTTTTCGGGACCATCGCGGAGTTCGTCAGCCCGATCCGTTCCACCCGGGAAGCCGGGCACTTCAACGATCCCGCCTTCTTTGTGCTGACCTGCATCCTGACGGGTTTGGTCCTCTGGTCCATGACGCTCTTGGGCAGCTTCCGGAAGTTGTTGGTTTTTGACGGCGGGGTGGTCGCCAAATATTCGCAGAAACACACGCTCGTGGTGATCCCCTGGGACGACATCATGCCCGGGACTATCAAAGCCGTGACCACTGCCGACGGCACCAACCCCGATCGGCGCTTGGTGGCACGCAGGAAGATCTCCCTGGGCGCCGGAGGCCGGAATGCCGTAGTTTTCCGAGCCCTGGAAACATTCTGGGTCTTCGCCTCCAACCAGGATCCCGCCCCACTGGTCCTTGCCATCCACGGCGCCATGGAAGATGCCGGAACGCCCGGCGCCGCACGGGCAGCGGCAGGTGCGCTGCCCGCCGTCGTACTGACCGGGCGAACGGCACTCGACTGACCGGCTTTTCCTTAACAAAGGGCAAATCCGGCCCTTGCAGACCCGCTACCAGCCGGTAGCATGTGATCCACTATGTTCACTCTCACCATCAACCAACGCGACAGCCGCCGCGACGGCGACCTCGTGCCGCAGCTGCTCAAGGACCTGCGGCACATTCCTGCGCGGCTCGACTTTGACCGCTCGGTTGAGGATGAGGTGCAGGGCATCGTAGATTCCAGCCACCAAGCGGTGGAAACTGCGTTGATCGCACTGCGGACGGGGCAGTGGTACGTGGGAATCGGCGTGGGACCCATCAATGAGCCGCTGCCCAACCTGGTCAAGGATGCCTCAGGGCATGGCCTGGTGTACGCCCGCCGGGCCGTGGACCGGCTGCGTAACGGCAAAGAGCGGGTCCCGGTTGCTGTGGATGGACCGTTTGGCGCACTGGCTTCGGAGGCGGAGGCGGTGTTGCGTCTCCTGGGACACATTGTTCAGCACCGCAGTGCAGCGGAATGGCGGGTGCTGGACTTGCTCACACCGGGAGTCCGGGGCCAGCAAAGGGCTGTGGCACAGGAACTTGGCATCACCACTCAGGCCGTCAGCAAGGCGTTGGCCCGCGCACAATGGGCCGAGGAGCACGCAGCCCGCCCGGCTGCCGCGCGCCTGCTGCAGCTCATCCTCGAAGTGCGCTGACCCGACCCCACTCAGGCTTAACCAACTGAGTCGCAGTTAACGCCGTTTTGAGGGTTTCAAACGGCGTCTTCTGCGACTCAGTTGGGTCAGCGTGGGAGTTTACTGGTTGCTGACGTTGTCCTTGGCCGTGTGTGCGCGGTCCTGAACATCGGCCGCGGCCGCCTGGCCTTCATCCTTGACGTTGGCTGCGGCATCCGTGGCGCTGTCCTTGACGTTCTGCATTGCATCCTGAGCGGGCTCGCGCAGGTGCTCGGCAACTTCCTGGGCAGCGTGGCTGAGCTCATCAGTGAGCGGCTGGGCCGCTTCCTTCAGGGCCTGGGCAGCCTCGCGCTCCTTGTCCGACGGCGGAATCAGGGCCGAGACCAACAAGCCTGCGCCGAAAGCGATCAGGCCGGCCGCGATGGGGCTGCCCTGGGCTTTACGGGTGATGGCCTGCGGTGCGTCGCCGATGTCCGACACTACGCCGGAAACAGCATCCTGTGCATGGTGGGCTGCATTTCCGGCCCTGTCATGCACGTCGTCACGGGCGCCGAAGACGGCCGTCTTGATCTTGTCCACCCGGCGGTTGACGATGTGCGAAGGCGTGACCTTGTCAGCCACGGCATCCACGTTGGTGCTCAGCCGCCGGCGGGTTTCTTCAATATCGGCGCGCAGGGCGTCGGGGTTCTGCGTCATCGTGTCTCCTCAGTGTTTGGTTTCAAAGCGGGAGGTATTTCCTTGACCGTCTCAGCGGTCCGGGGCATGCCCTTGATCGTGTTCAGCTCCTTGCGGCCCCTGGCCGCCAGGACAGCCGCGACGATTCCCCAGATGACCGCAACAACCAAGGCGGACCATCCCAGGCCAATGAGCTGGCCCAGCGCCCACCACAGGGCGATGGACAGAAACAGCACGGTAAGGTGGCCGGCATACGCTGCACCGCCCAGCATCCCCGCGCCCTTGCCGGCTTTGGTGGCGGAATCCTTGATCTCCGCTTTGGCCAGCTCCACTTCCTGGCGCATCAACGTTGAAACGTCACGCGTCAGGTCGCTCAGCAGCTCACCAAGGGGAAGGTTTTCCGCCTTCTCATGGGCTGTTGTGTGAGGCAGGTCGGCGGGACTGCTCATCGGGGACCTCCGTACTGGGGGTCATCCGGATCAAGCGGGTTCTCAGGATCAATTGCGCCAGCAAGCGGATCCCCTTGTGCCTTGACTCCACCGGCGGTTGTCTCCGGATACGGGAGCGTGGAACCGTCGTAACCGCCGGTGGTTCCGGCGTCGTATCCCGTTGCCGCCCCGCCGGTTGCTGCCCCGGTGGTGGTGGCCGAGCCGTAGCCGGCCGTGGTGGTGGTGGGTCCAGGAAGGTCCACTGCCGGCGGAGTCACTGCGCCGCCCTGCGTTGGGTAGTAGACGGCACGGGGCGCCTGCTCGGTGGTGGGGCTGCCGGTTCCACCAGCGGAGCCACCCATGGGCGAGTTATCGGCCATGCCCCGGCCGAGACGGCCGGCAAGGACACCGGCTCCGGCGGCCAGCAGCAGGAAGGCTCCTGGCTTGCGGCGCGCGAAACCCTTGACTTCGTCCAGCAGTGAGCCGGGATCCCGGCCCTCCAACCACTGGGCGATGGAGGAAGAACGCTGGGCTGCCTGCTGGACCAGGTCCGTGGCGACGCCACCGTTTTGGCTTGAATTGGCCATGGAGGACAGTTCGTCGGAGATGGAACGCAAGCCTTCGGCGACGCGCTGCTGCTGGACCTGGGCCTGGTCTGTCAGTTCACCCTTGGTCTGTGTGAGCAGTTGGCGTGCGTTCACCTTGACTTCGTGGGCTACGTTGCCGGCCTCGGACTTGGCGGTGTCAACCACGCCACCGGCAGCGTCCGACACTGCCCCAGCCACTCCCGCAGCTTCCTCCTTGGCGGTATCTACCTTGCCGGAATGGGCAGAACCGGTTCCTGAACCAGTGGGGGTTCCGCCGATGCCGGTGGTTCCTGCAGTTTGCGTCTCAACGTCCGAGTCGAGGTAGCTTCCGGAAAATGGCTCGGTCCCTGAGTGGGCTCCGGTCCGTGGCGCCGCGAAGCTTCCGTCCTGCGGCGATTGGCTCTCAGTCATTGTCGCTCTCTTTCCACAGTTGGCAGGCTGCGGACAGCAGCCGGGATAGTAAGTATCGTTACTATCAATGGGTGTGTACCCGCTTACTCCGGTTCTAATCACCACAATTTTCAAAAGATGGCGTGCCCCACTTTCAGTACTTTCCGCTCGACACGGGAGGACATACCTGTCAACGTAGGTCCAATGAGCCAACTGCCCGCGAGGCGACGGCTGATTCCCGCGCTTCGAAAAACCGTCACCCGCCACCGACTCCTGTTTGCCGCCAAAACTGCGGTGGCGGCAGGACTGGCTTGGTACCTTGCACCCTTCATGCCCGGCCCCGCAGCCGCCTACCCGTACTACGCGCCGCTCGGCGCCTTGGTGAGCATGCACCCCACCGTGGCCGACTCCGCCAAGCACGGGCTCCAAAGCCTGGTGGGCCTGGTGTTAGGCATCGGCATGGCGTTCGCCATCACCACCGTTGCCGCACCAACTGCGCTGGCGGTTGCCGTGGTGGTGGGGCTTGGCGTACTCATCGGCGGGCTTCCCAGGCTGGGCACTGCCTCCGAATGGATCCCCATGGCAGCGTTGTTCGTGCTGGTATTGGGTGACTCCAACGCCGAAGGATTCTCTTTCGCCTACGTCCTCCAAATGGCCTTGGGCGTCACCGTTGGATTTGCTGTGAACTGGTTGATCTTCCCGCCCCTGCACCTGGACGACATCGACCCCGCCATCGCCGGACATCAAGGCGCGTTGTCCCGCCAGCTCAAGGACATGGCCCGGGCCATGGAAGAGTCCTGGCCGCCCAACCATGAGGCGTGGGCCAGCCGCAGCGACGAACTTTCGCTGACAGCGGCCGGCGTAAGGACTGCGGTGCATCAAGCTGAACTGAGCGCCAAAGCGAACCCCAGGTCCCGGCGTCGTGCCACCCGCCTTCCCGCCGACCTTGCAGGACTGAAAACCCTTGAACGGCTCACTTTCCATGTCCAGGACATCACCGACGTCCTGGCCAGCGCCATCTGGGAGGAGGGTGCCGGGACGATCATCCCGGATGCGGTGGTGGCCCCGCTCGCGGACGCCCTGGAATCGGTGGCGGGCGTGGTGGATCATTGGCGGGACGCCGAGAACGGGGAACTTGCCAACCGATTGGCGCGGGCGAAGGACAGCATCAGCTCCCTCAGCGACGCAGTGGCAGAAGCGGCTGCTGACCAGTCGCCGGTCAATGCCCCGGCCTCGGTGGCCATGAGCCTGCGCCGGATCCTCACCGTGGTGTTGTCCTCCGAGTAAGGTCTACCGCGGCTTCAACGGCGGGGAGGCCTCCCGTCCCTTCCCGGCGCCAATCCCCTCCAGCATTTCCGCCAACGCCTCCAGCGAGGAATGCTTGGGCGACCAGCCCAGCAGCGCGTGCGCCTTGGCCGTGTCCATGATGGGGGCGTTGGCCGCCATGTCCACCCATCCGCCGTCGGTTACCTGCAGCCGGAGTCGCCAACTGACCTCGACGACGGCGCGCAGCACCTTGAGCGGGAACGGCATCAGCCGCCGGGCGTTGAGAATCCACGCCATGGCGTTGGGGTCGATGACCGGCTCGGCCGCAATGTTGAAAGCACCCTCGGCCTTGCGTTCCACCACCCGCCAGTAGGCATCTGCGACGTCAGCTGTGTGGGCGGCCTGGAACACCAGCTCCTTGGGAATGGCCAGGAACGGCAGCCAAGGCTTGCGCGGAACCAGCCGCGGCAGAACCTGGCCCAGGAAGTAGCGGCCAACCTCGCTCCCGCCCCCGGCGCTGAACATCAGCGCCGGGCGAAGCCGCGACACCACAATGTCCGGGTTCTCTTTGGCGAAACCGTCCAGGAGCCTTTCCTGTGCCGCCTTGTCCACGCTGTAGTGCGAGCTTCGAATGCCGCTGGTAGGCCAATCTTCAGTGGTCCGCTGGTCTTTCGGGGCCGGCGAGTAAGCCCCCACGGAGGACGCGCACACGACGTGGCGCACCCCGGCTTTGCGCGCAGCGGCCAGCACGTGGGATGTTCCGGCCACATTGGTCCGGCGCAGCATCTCCCGATTGTGGTTGGGCTGGATGAGCCACGCCAGATGGACCACCGCGTCTGCGCCCGCCAAAGCTGCTTCCAGCGCGGGTTGGTCCTCGGGGGCGCTGATGTCCAGGGTGTGCCACTCCACGCCGTGGTACGGGGCGGCCTCCGGATCAGGTTGCCGCCGGACGACGCCCACCAGTTCCAGCTCCGCGCCTTCCTCGGACCGTGCCTTGTGGAGCCGTTTGAGCAGTTCCGTGCCGCCGTGTCCTGTGGCACCGATGATGGCAATACGCATGGCTGCTTCCTCAGGTCTGCGGGGTTTCGCCCGTGGAACGGATGCGTTCCAGGACCGCTGTGGTGGAATGTTCCGGCACGTAATCGAGGATGGTCACGGTGCCGCCATACCGTTCCACCGCCGCGGTTTCCTGCAGCATTTCCGGCGTGTAGTCGCCGCCTTTGGCGTAGACATCGGGCTGCAGGAGATCTATGAGCGGTATGGGAGTAGGGGTGTCGAACACAGTGACATGGTCCACGCAGCTCAGTGCGGCGATGACTGCCGCGCGGTCGGCCTCGTGGTTGACCGGACGGTCCGGGCCTTTGAGCTTCCGCACGGAAGAATCGCTGTTCAGCGCCACCACCAACACATCGCCCAGCTGCTTGGCCTGATTGAGGTAGCGGGTATGGCCACGATGAAGGACGTCGAAACACCCGTTGGTCAGGACAATCCGCCTGCCTTCCCGTCGGTGTTCTTCCACCTGCCGCGCCAGCTCGGCGTCGGTCAGTGCCGTATCCGCGAACCCTTTGAGGTGCTTCGCCAACTCCTCAGTGGTGCAGACGGAGGTACCCGGACGGTGCACCACAACATCGGCCGCCGCCTGGGCCAGATCCACACTGGTGGTGAGCGGCAAACCGGCAGCCCGGGCAATGGTCAACGCCGCCACAAACGTATCGCCGGCCCCTGAAGCCTGCTTCTCCGCCTGCGGCCGAGCCCACGTCCGGTGGGTTGCCGGTTTATGGGCGCTGTTGGGGCGGAGCGTCATGGTCCCCTCCCGGTCCAAAGTCACGACGACGGCGGCCGCGCCTGAGGCGCGCAGAATCTGGTCCGCGTGGGTTTCCACGAAGGGGCACCTGGCAGCGCCACCCGGCAACTCGGTCCCCAGCAACCTGCCCGCTTCCTGCGCATTGGGAGTTGCCAAGTCCGGCTGGAGGCCTGCCCAACGTCCTGGATAGTGGGCGTCCACTACCACCAAGGTGTCCTGACGTGCCTTGGCCGGGCCGGCTTCCACGGAGTCCGGGCCGTCGCTCCCAGGGCCCAGGTTCGCGAAAACAGCATCCCTCACAGCACCTTCCAGGGCGCCGGCTCCGTAATCGCACAAAACCACGGCTGCGGAGCCGGGCAGTGCTTCGGGGATGGCTGCTGCCATCTGCAGGAGCCCATCGGCAGGGACCTCTTCCGCGGCGTCGTCCAGGCGCAGCATCACCTGCCCGCCGCTGCTCACGCGGAACTTGGTGGTGGTGGTCATGCCTGCATGGGATACGACGTGGGATACGTCCACCCCCGCCGAGGTGAGCTCCTCAAGGAGGGTGCGGCCTCCGGAGTCCTGCCCTACCAGCGAAACAAAGCGAACCCGGGCCCCCATCGCGGCAAGGTTCATCGCAGTATTGGCGGCACCTCCCGGGGCAAAGTCGCGGCGCTGGACTTGAACCACCGGGGCCGGCGCTTCCCGGCAAAACCGTTCAATGGTTCCATCCCACCAGCCGTCCAGGATGGAATCGCCGATGACTGTCACTACGGGGCGTACCTCGGCCAAGCGGCCCGGCAACCAGTCAGCCAAGCCTTCCTGATGGGTCAGGGCTTCATGCTGGGTCAGGGCTTCACGATTCAAGCCTTCGGGATCCAGGCCCTCGCGACGGGCCGGGTCTTCATGCTGGGCCCGGCTTTCCTGGTTGTCCGGGCCCTCTTGATTGGATAGGTGTGCCATGGGGTACCTTCCGTTTGGGCTTACAGTTTCCTGTTCCCCTCAGGTACCCCGCGGCACGGTCTTCACACGCCGGGCCCGGGAGTTTCCGCACGGAAGCACTACGGCCACGGGAGCTACGGAAGAACCGGCCCGCAGCACGGTGGCGAAAGGAATGATCCATGGAAAATCCGCTGACGAATCCGAACCCGGGAATTGGCCCCGTGCTTGAAAAGTTCAGTGACGTCAGGCGGATCGCGGTCCTGAGGGGCGGCGGACTGGGCGACCTGATCTACACCTACCCCGCCCTGCATGCGCTGAAAAGCGCGTACCCCGAAGCCGCCATCACGCTTCTTGGGACCCCCATCCATGCGGCGGTTGCCGCTGCCACGGAAGGTCCGGTTGACGACGTCGAGATGTTGCCCGTGGCGCGCGGCGTCCACGACGGTCCGCGCAACGGCGAGCGCTTTGAGGATGATGCCGAGGATGTGGCAGCGCAGGAGTCGTTCTTCGAGGCGATGCAGGCCAGGACGTTCGATGTCGCGTTCCAGATGCATGGCGGGGGCCGCTTCTCGAATCCGTTCCTGCTTCGCTTGGGCGCCCGGCACACTGTGGGCACACGGACCAGGGACGCGGAGCCTTTGGAACGGAACCTTGACTACATCTACTACCAGAACGAACCGGACCGCTGGTTGGAAGTCGCTGGCCTGGCCGGAGCTCCCACCATCATTTCCCCTCCCCTGCTTCCCCGGCCGGAGCACCAGCAGAACATTGCGGGGCTAAGGGACCCGCGGCGGAGCTCGCTGGTGGTGGTCCACCCGGGTGCCACTGATCCGCGGAGGCGATGGCCGGCGTCGAACTTTGCCGGGGCTGCGGCAGGATTGGCGCTGGAGGGAGCCCAAGTATTGATCGTGGGCGACCGGTCTGAGAAGGCCTTGGCGCAGGAAGTGGCGGAATTGGCTGTCCGCCAGTTGCCGGCAGCAGAGCAGAACGCCGTGCGCTCGGTGGCCGGAGAGCTGGACATCGGAGACCTGGCTGCCCTCCTGGCCGATGCAACAGTGATGCTCGCCAGCGACAGCGGACCCCGGCACCTCGCCCAAGCAATGGGAACGCCCACGGTGGGCATCTTCTGGGTGGGGAACGTGTTCAACGCCGGACCCCGCGGCCGGAGCATGCACCGCATCCATATGTCCTGGGTGACCCGGTGCCCGCGCTGCGGGGCAGACGTCACCCAGGTTGGCTGGACGGCACCGCACTGCGGCCACGACGACACCGTGGTGAGCGGCATCGCCGTGGCCGACGTTGTTCAGGACGTGCTGGACCTTACGGCCACGAGCCTTCTTCTGCGGGGCAAATAAGGAGTTCACGGACTTCGCTGCCGAACGGCTGCGAGAGCGCAAACACCACGGCCTGCGCCACGTTGGCGGGGTCGTTGAGCTTGGAATCGTCCTGCGGCTTGTATTGCTCGTCCCGGTCGTCGAAGAAGTGGGTCTTCATGCCGCCCGGGATGATGGTGGTCACGCCGATGACGCCGCCGGTTTCCGCCGCAAGTGCGCGGCTGAAGCCGATCACGCCGAATTTTGAGGCGCAGTACGCCGTGGCATCCGGCAGTGCCCGGAGACCGAGCGTGGAGGCAATGGTGATGGCCCGTCCCCGGGATTCCTTGAGGTAGGGCAGTGCCGCCCGGACCACGGAGACCGTGCCAAGGAGGTTCACTCCGATGACCTTTTCCCATTCTTCCGCCGGGACGTCACCCAGCTTGCCGCAGCGATCGATGCCCGCAGCGGTCACCACCCCGTCCAGGCCGCCAAGGGTTTCGGCGGCCTCTTTGACGGCAGCTTCAACGGCTTCACGATTGGAGACATCCACTTCCAGAGCTTTGGCACCGGCGACGTTGCTGACGTCACGGTCGAAAACGAAGGGTGTGCCGCCGGCGTCGCGGATGGCTTCCACGATCGCAGCGCCAAGGCCGGAGCCGCCTCCAGTGACAATAACGCGGCCGGGTGTTTGCGTGTTCATGCGGTTCCTCTCGGTTGATCGGTGCTTGTTTTCAGCTGACCTTGGCCAATGCTGCAGCCAGGCCGCTGGTGGAGCGTGCCGGGTGGAAGGGCACGGTGACGCAGCGCCCTCCCCAACCCGCCACCAGGCGGGCTTCCGGCAATTCTTCGGGGGTGTAGTCGCCACCCTTGACCCAGATGTCGGGTTGTATTTCGGTGAGGCAGGCTTCGGGAGTGTCCTCGCCGAAGACCACCACGGCGTCCACGCATTCGAGTGCCAGCAGCAATTCCGCGCGATCCTCCACGCTGACGATCGGCCGGTGTACGCCCTTGAGCCGCCTGACCGATTCGTCGGAATTCAGGCACACGATGAGGCAATCACCCATGCTGCGCGCGGCAGCCAACGTCCTGGCGTGGCCGGCGTGGAGGAGGTCGAAGCAACCGCCGGTTGCCACCACCGTGCCTCCCCTGCTCCGGACGGCCTGCGCCAGGTGGACGCCTTCGGGGCGAAGGTCGCCGGGGTCAACGAGTTCCAGGCCCTTGAGCTCGACGACGGGGCTGTGTTCGACGACGGGGCTCGCCTCAGCCGCGGGGCTCGCCTCAGCCGCTTCGGTCACCACCGCCAGCGCGGCCGCTCCACCGGCAGCGAGGAAGGCTGATGCGTCCTCCACCGCTTTGGCGGCCGCCTGCGCGAGGTCCAACCCACGCCCAAGGTGCACGGCAAGGCTTCCAGCCAGTCGGTCGCCGGCTCCGCAGGGATCACTGACGTTGGTTTTGGGTGCGGGAATGCCCTGGGACGCTGCACCGGCTGAGAGCAGCAGCGCCCCGTCTTCGCCCCTCGTGACCAGAACTGCACCGCTTCCCCACTTCTCGAGCAGGTAACGGCCGGCTTCTTCGGCACCTGTGCGGGACGGTTCCAACCCATCGGCCTTCGCGGAGGCCAGCGCCTCGGCAAGGTTGGGCGTCACGACGGCGACCCCCTCCACGGGCACGGAACCGGCAGGATGCGGATCCCACACCACCGGGACGCGCCGGGCCGCGCTGGCCAGCGCAGCGCGGATGTCGGTGTTGGCGGTGATTCCCCGTCCGTAGTCAGCCACAACAATGGTGTCCGCCGCTGCAATCGCAGCGAGCATCTCCCCGGTACTGGCCGGGACAGGAGCCGGGGCGCATCCTTCATCGAACCGGACCATCGGGTGCGTCCCGATCCGCACACGGGTTTTGGTGGGCGTCGGGGCAAGCGGGGCTCCGGCCAGCACCGACACACCGGCCAATGCGCGCCGCAGGTGGCTGGCGCCGTCGTCGTCCGATACCGCGGTGACCAGCGCGACGTCGTGACCGTCCTGCGCGAGCACGGTGGCTACCAGTCCGGCACCTCCTGCACGACGCCGGATATCGGCGACGTCCACAACCGGCACCGGCGCGTCGGGGCTGAGCCGTGTGGCGGCCCCGTTGATATCGACGTCCAGAAGCACATCACCTACCACCGTGATCCTCATGGCTGACCCCCTCCGGAGGAAGCTGCGCCGTATGATCCCGCCCGCCTGGCGACCTCGGCATCGAAGGCCCGGCACACTGCGTGGATGGCGATGAGGTGGCCTTCCTGGGCGTTCGCGGAGATGGCGTCAACGGTGATGGCTTGATCGCAGGCGTCGGCCAGCGGATTGGGGCCGGCGCCGGTGAGTGCCCACGTGGTGATGCCGCGTTCCTTGGCTGCACGGGCGGCCTTGAGCAGGTTGGGGCTGCGGCCGCTGGTGGACAGAAGAATGAGGACGTCACCTGAACGTCCGTGTGCCCTGACTTGGCGGGCGAAGACTTCCTCATAGCCGTAGTCGTTGGAGAGTGCGGTGACGGCTGAGGATTCTGCGTGGAGCGAGATAGCGGAGAACGGTGCGCGTTCCTCGTCGAACCTCCCCACCAGCTCGGCCGTGAAGTGCTGCGCCTCGGCCGCTGAACCGCCGTTGCCCGCTGCCAGCAGGCGTTGCCCGGACAGCAGCCGCTTGGCCAGTTCGGTGCCCCACTCAGATAAACGGCCCGACTGCGAGCGCAGTGAATCCAGCGCCGGAAGGACGTTGTCCAGGTGTTTGGTGACCTCGTCGGTGTGGGTTGTGTCGGTGAAGTTGGGAGCCCACCGGCTGGGCACGGTGTCCGGAACAGTGGTAGAGGCGGGGGTCTTGGTGGTGGTTTGGATGTTCACAGTGCCGTTGATGTTCACAGTGCCGTTCCTTCCAATGGTTCCAAGCGTTCGGGCTGCCGGGACAACCCGGCGGCCAGGACGGATCGGTAGGCTTTCTCGGTGTCTGCTGCGATCCGTTCCCAGGAGTAGCGGGAGCGGGCCCGACGCGCACCGGCGCGGCCCATGTCGGCCCGGAGTTCCGGGTCTCCCAGCAGCTTCCCGAGTGCCTCGGCGAGCGCTTCGGGATCACGCGGCGGGACGTGCAGCCCTGTCTTCTGGTCAACCACCGTCTCGCGAAGCCCGCCAACGGCTGCGGCCACTACAGGGACACCGCATGCCATGGCCTCAAGGGGCACGATGCCGAACGGCTCATACCAAGGCGTGCACACCACAGCATCTGCGCTGCGGAAGATACCCGGCATCGCGTCCCTGGGGACCTGCCCCCGCATGGTCACTTTGTCCTCGACGCCGAGTTCCTTTGCCATGGCCCTGAGTCGCTGCGCTTCGGGATCCTCCTCGAGGTTGAGGGCATCGCCGGAACCGCCAACGATCAAGAGCTCGACGTCGTTGAAGCCCGCCTCCGCCAGAAGCGGCAGGGCCTGGATGATCAGGTCCACGCCCTTTCGTTGCACGAGGCGTCCCACGCTCAGGATCCGATGCGTGCGTGTCCTGGGCTCGGCGTCGGACGTTCCCGGAAACAGCGTGAGGTCCACGCCGCAGGGCGCAATGGAGATTTTGGACCGGCTGATGCCCAGGGCCTTGAGTTCAAAGACCTCGTCCGGGCAGGTGGCGATGACCCAATCGGCAGTGCGGCCCACCCACGGCTCCAGCCATTCCCTGGCGGGCGGGCTGGTGTCCGCAGCGCCCTGGTGCCTGCGTTTTACGGATCCGAGCGCATGGAATGTCTGCACCACGGGAACAGGATCAGCCGCGCCTGCCCGCCGGGACGCCTGGATGGCAGCGAGGCCGGACATCCAGAAATGTGCGTGCACCACGTCCGGGAGCTCGTCCGCCCAGTCCGCGCAGATGCCGTCCGCCAGCTCTCCCATGTACGGCAGGAGATCGTCTTTGGGGATGCGGCGGGCCGGACCGGCATCCACGTGAACCACTGTGAGCCCCGCACCCACGTTCACCCGCACTGGTAGCTCAGGGTCATCACGCCGCGTGTACACCGTGACTTGATGGCCGCGATCTGCCAACGCAGATGAAAGCGCTGCCACATGGACGTTCTGCCCTCCGGCGTCAACGCCTCCCAGGGCGGCCAGCGGACTGGCGTGTTCGGAGACCATGGAGATTTTCATGGGTGCGTCCTCTCTGTGTGGTGGCGGGCGTCAGGGTCATGGCGGGCGTCAGTGTCATGGCTGGGGTCAGTGTCATGGCTGGTGAAAGCTGAACCGGATTGCGGACGGCTTCCCCGGCGCGTGCCCTTGGGGAGTTCGGCCAGGAGTTCGTCCCAGGCCCTCAGAAACTTGTTCAGCCCGTAGCGCTGCAGTGCGGACTCGCGGGCGATCATGCCCATGGCGTAGGCGTCGTCGGGATCATCCAGCAGCCGCCGGGCGAACTTCTGGAGGTCGTCGACGTCGTTGGAGACCAAGCCTGCACCGTGCGGAATGGCGCGGCCGGCCTCGGTGGTGGCCAACGCCAGGACGGGCATGCCAAGGTGCATGGCTTCGAGCAAGGCCAACCCCAGCGAGGTCCAGCGGAGCGGGTGGAGGTACAGGCGGCAGTGGGCCAGTTCGTGGTGGAGTTTCGGGGCGGGGACGTCACCGGCGATCCGGAGCCGTTCCTCGCTGAGCCCGAACCCTTTGAGGTTCAGTGCTTCCGGCAACGCCTCCGTACCCATGCCGAAAACCCGCAATGGCCCAACACCGGCAAAGCCCGGGAGCAGGTCCGTTCCTGTGACGCGGCCACGGCGGACAGGTTCGTTGACCACCACTCCCATTTCTTCCCGTTCACCGGTGTACAGGTGTCCCGGGTCCGGAATGCCGTGCTCTATCACCGTGGTGGTTGCCGTGCCGGTATCCCAGAAGAGCTGGTTGAAATGGGTCACGTGAACCACCGGAATGGTGCTCTGGTCTGCCAGCGGGTGGAGCGTGAAAGGGACGTCGCCTTTGGGAGTGTTGTGTTCGAGGTACACCGCGGGGAGGTCAATTCCCGGGCGGCGGCCGAGTGTCCGTGCCACCGCTGCGATCTCCTCGGGCCGCTGCAGGACCACGGCGTCAACGCTCGCAGGGTCCAACGTGTCCAGGTCCACTTCCCGGGCGGCGGCAGGCCAGTCACGGCCGCCCCGCCCCAAACCCCATGCGCCGCCGTCGGACGATTTCGGAAGCAAGTACTCATGCTGGCCGCGAACAAATGCCTCCATCCATCCGCCGTGGACGTGCCACACCAGGATCCTCATGGTTTCCAAACCTTTCGTCGAGTGGACAGGGAGGAGACGCCTCCCAGGAGCCTTTCAACAGCCTCGACAACCTGCTCCGGGGTTACCGAGCTCAGACAGGGGTGCCCGGGGACGGGACATACCCGGGCACGGGTGTTCTTGCAGGCCGCTTCCTGGTCTCCCAGGAGTTCCAGCGGGACGCCGTAGGGCGCCCACCGGATGGCAGGAACCACCGGGGCGAACAGGCAAACCACCGGCGTGCCCACCGCGGCCGCCAGGTGGGCGGGGCCGGTGTTGCCGGTCACCACGACGGCGGCTCCGGCCAGTACCGCTGCCAGCGTCCGGAGGTTGGTTCCTCCGCCGAGGTTCCTGGCGGATGGGCCGGCCACCGTTGCCGTGAGTGATGTTTCCCCGGGGCCGCCTGTGACCACCACCCGGTGTCCGTATGCTTCAAGCAGCTCCACGGTTGCCGCGTGGTGGAGCGCGGGCCAGGCCCTGGCAGGGGCGGCTGCTCCCGGGTGGACCACGATGTACGGTCCTTCATCAGCCAGCTCGTCGGCCACCCCTTCAGGGTCCGGGCCGGAAGTGATGCGCAGCTTGCCGTCGTCACCGTTCGGCAGCACGTAGCCGCCGGCCTCTGCAATGGTGAGCGCCCGCACCACTTCAGGCTGATCTTCCGGGAAGTCTTCGCCCGGTTTGAGCCGGACGTCCAGGAGCGAGCCGGCGTAGTCCGTTGACGCTCCAGTGATCTTTTTGACGCCGGCCAGGCGCAGGAGCATGGCCAGCGGAAGCGGCGACTGGTGGAAGGACGTCAGAATGACCGCTTCCTGAATCCGGGAGCTGCGGACGAATTCAATCAGGCCGCTGGTCATTTCTTCGGTGACCGGAGGTGCGGGGTTCACAATCCATGGGCATGCCCACGTGTGCACTTGGGTCACTCCGGGCAGCATTTCCGCGGCGCTGGCACCCTCCGGGCCGCAGAGCAGGACCACATCGTTGGGTCGGCTGCCGTCGGGCCTGCTTCCGTTGGCGACGGCGCGCAGGGCGGGACCCGAAAGGAGTACATCGCCCATGCTGTCCAAGCGGGCTACCAGGACGCGGCTCATACAGGGGCGTCCTGTTCTTCCAGCGCTCCGGAAAGTATGAGCTCCACAGCTTGCCCCAGGTTCTCCGCAACAAAGCCTGCGGCCTCGATTTCCTCCTGCCGGGTCACTGTGGTGGGCACCAGGACGGCCCTCGCACCCGCCGCTGCTGCCGCCTCCATGTCGGCACCGATGTCGCCAATGAACGCGGCTTCCTCCGGGGCGATCCCCAACGTGCTGCACGCTTCCAGGATCATGCCGGGAGCGGGTTTGCGGCAGCCGCAGCCGTCCGCGGGTCCATGCGGGCAGATTTCCCACAGGTCAAAAGGACCCAGCAGCTGCTCTACGCGCTGGTTCACTGCCATGACCTGGTCCAGCGTCAACAGCCCACGCGCCACGCCCGACTGGTTGGTCACCACACCGGTGGCCAGTCCCGCCCGACGTACTTTCTCGAGGGCGGGCAGGGCACCGTCCATGGGCCGCACCAGCTGCGGATCGCCGTTGTATGGCACGTCAACAACGAGTGTTCCATCGCGGTCAAACAGGACCGCCTTCAACGTTCCGGTTCCTCCCATACCCGCAACGTTCCCCAGTTCTCCGGACGCTAAACAGTGCGGCCGTGAGAAGTTTCGTGCAGCTAGACTCCTACCGGGAGGCCACTATGGACACAGCATCGAACAGTCACCAGAGCAACGATCAACCCCTGCTGCTTGCCCTGCGCGCTTTGAAACTCGGCGACCTCCTGGTCGCGGTTCCGGCGCTCCGCGGGTTGCGCCGGGCGTTCCCCGAGCACAGGATTTTGTATGCCGCCCCGGCGTGGATCGCCGAGGCGTTGGAGCTTGTGGGCGGCATTCACCACCTGCCTACGCCTGGTCTCGATGACCCTTTGACGGTGCCCCGGGGTGCGGTGGATGTCGCGGTCAACCTCCACGGGAACGGCGCTGAGAGCCGTTTGCGGATTGAGGAATTGCAGGCCAACCGGGTAGTGGCGCATGCTTCCGCCGGCACTGACGGCCCGGAGTGGACCACCGGCATTCCGGAACGCGAGCGCTGGACCAGGCTGCTCACCTGGCATGGAATCGACGCTGATCCCTTGGATTACCGGCTGAACCGTCCCAGCGTTCCGTCGCCGCGTCCCGGAGCCACGGTGATCCATGTGGGTGCCGCGTATGGCAGCAGGCTCTGGCCTGTGGAGCGCTTCGCGGACGTTGCTGTGGAGCTCGCTGCCGCCGGGCACCAGGTGGTCCTCACGGGCGGCACTTCGGAGCGTGCCCGTGCCGAGGAGACTGCCGCCTTGGCAAAGCTCAAAGGAGCAAACCTCGACGACGGCCTCCTGGCCGGGCGGCAAGGGCTCGCAGAGTTTGCCGCTACTATCGCCGAAGCTCGCCTGGTGATCTCAGCCGACACCGGCGCGGCTCATCTGGCATCCGCGTATGAACGCCCGTCCGTTGTCCTGTTCGGTCCGGCCCCCGCGGAAGAGTGGGGACCGCCGCCCGGACCGCACGTGGTGCTCACCGCCGTCGAGCTCCGCCGCGGTGATGTGTTCTCCGCCGATCCCGATCCGGCGCTTTTGGCCGTGAGCGTCCGCGACGTTCTGGACGCAGTGGAGCGGCTTGCTGTCTAGTGCACCTTATGGAGCTGTTCCGTCCTTCAGGTGGGCTTCTTCGTCCAGCAGCTGCGTCTGGAGGGAAACAAGGATTTTGGAGAGCTTGCGGGATACCTGCATCTGGGACATGCCCAGGGCCTCTGCGATGGTGGACTGGGTTTCCTCGCGGTAATAGCGCCGGTACAGCAAGTGCCGGTCCTCGGCACTCAGGCCGCGGATGGCGTTGCGCAGGGCCAGCACGTCTTCGAGCCGGTCCGTGGGGCAGCCGAATGCCGACAGGGAGCCTTGCAGTCCGTCGCGGCCTTCGGACGCGGGCGCGTCCAAGGAATCGGGGCGCTTGCTGGTCCCGGCCATGAGGGCTTCACGTACCTGGCATGGTTCCAGGTTCAGATCCTCGGCCACCTCCTCCGGAGAGGGCGTACGTTGCAGCGTCTGGGTCATTTCCTCCGTCCGGGCCAACACCTGGCGGCGGACGTCCTGGATGGTGCGCGGCGGACGGACAACCCAACAGTGATCACGGAGGTAGCGCTTGACTTCGCCTGCGATGGTGGGGGCGGCGTAGGCAGGGAAGCTGACGCCTTTGGACTCGTCGTAGCCACGCGAGGCCTTGATGAGGCCCATGAACGCAACCTGCCTGACGTCGTCCAGATCGTGAGTGTGGGCGGAGTATCTGGCGGCAATGGACTTCGCCAAATTTAGGTGGTCAAGGACCAGGCTGTCCTGGAAACTCTGCCGGATGCTGCCTTCCGGTTTGCAGGCAGGGGTCCTGGTGTGGACTGTGAGGGGTCGGGTTTGACGCATGGGGCTTCAATCCTTAACCAGCTGGTGAGGGTGAGCCCACGGCAAGACTCCTTAAAAAGAGAAGCACACTTACTATTAGCTTTCAACGGGTCCCCGGGGTTAGTCTCGAAAGGTAGCCACAATCAGGGATCGGAGTTCCCCATGGAAGACCCGCAGCTCGCCGAGCCGGCAACAGTCGTGGCCGATATCCAGGACCTGCTGCTCGATACCCCTGACGTTGAAGCGTTCCTGGAGGAGCTGGCCAGGCACTCAGCCGGCATATTCAGCACCCCCGGGAACGAGGTGTACTGCGGTATCACCTTGATGCGGCGTCGTTCTGCCGGGACCGTGGCAAGCAGCGGCGAGCGGGCCCGGATGCTGGACGAATTGCAGTACAACTTCGCCGACGGGCCCTGCCTTCGCGCCTGCCGCGAAGTGACACAGGTTCACATTCCGGATTTCGCCAAGGACAACACCTGGCCGGAGTACAACAAGATCGTCACCGAACACGGCATCCGGTCAGTCCTCGCAGTACCGTTCCCCCTCAGCGATGACGCTGCCAGGGCCGGACTCAACCTCTACTCCGAACACCCCAACGCCTTCGACCAAGCTGCCGTGCAACGAGCCACCGACTACGTACAACAGGCATCCAAGGGCCTGCGCCTGGCGGTGCTGATCGCCGAGCACAGCCAGACCGCCAACAACCTCCGGGCAGCCATGGAATCGCGGACGGTGATCGACATCGCCACCGGCATCATCATTGCCCAAAACCGCTGCACCCAGGAGGAGGCAATCGAGCTCATCAAAAAAGCCTCCAGCAACCGGAACGTCAAGCTCAGGGTGGTTGCCCAGGCCATTGTTGAGTCGGCAGGCGGAGGTCCGGTCCAAACGGTGTTCAAGTAGGCGCAGCGACCGGCGCTAGCCCTGCATGGCACCGACAACGGCTGCAATCCGGGCGGCGCGGGGCACTCTTGGTAGAACACAGCCCCAGTCCAGGCAGGCTGGGGCTGAGTCCCGCGGCAGTTACAGCAGGCTGCGCAGAACGTGCGCCGCGCCGTCGTCGAGCACTGACGCGGTGACCTCGTCCGCAACGGCGATGACCTCATCGGGAGCCTGGCCCATGGCGACGCCCCGACCGGCCCAGGTGAGCATCTCGATGTCATTGCGGCCATCGCCCACGGCTACTGTGTTGGCCTGGTCCGTGCCAAGCTTCCGGCGCAGTGCTTCCAGGGCGCTGGCCTTGGTGACGCCCTCAGCGGCAATGTCCAGCCAAGCCGTCCAGCCCACCGAGTACGTCACGCCGGACAATCCGATGTGCTTGATGGCCTCGTTGAATTCATCCGAGGTGTTCTCGCTGCTGAAGACCACCACCCGGACAGCGGTGGCATCCAACATGGTTTGGAAATCGACGCCGATGGACTCCACGCCGAAACTTGCATCCTGGAAACGCTCGGTGGAGAGGAAGTTGCCATCCTCGTCCTCCAGCGCGTACTTGGCGTTGGGCAGCCGTTCGCGCAGTGCCCTCAGCGCCGGAGCGGGATCGAACGTTGCCTTGTGGATGATCTCATAACCCTTATCCAATGAGGGATCCAGGCGAAGGGTGACGCCGCCGTTGCAGCACACCGCATAGCCTCGCTCAAGGCCGATCTGCTCAATGATGGGCAGCGTCGCATTCAGTGAGCGGCCCGTGGCGATCATGACGTCGTGGCCGCTGGCAACCACTGCCTGCGCAGCGGAGCGGACAGCCGGCGACATGTGGCCGTCGTGGTCAACCAAGGTGCCGTCAACGTCCAAAGCGACCATGAGATTGTTGTTGTTATTTGGCTGGTCATCGATGCCAGCAACTGGAGTATCAGTCAAAATAGTCATGCTTACAGTAGAGCAGATACCTCCGACACTGAACTAGGACCGGCGCCACAGCTGTGGATTAACGGACGGTGAATAGTGGCTGTCACTGGCCGGCTCCTTGCTGCTCCTGAGGATCACCAGCTGCCGGGTGGCCCGCGTCATGGCCACGTAGCGGTCCACGGCACCCTCAATGCCCTGGCCAAACGTTTCCGGATCGATGAGGACCACGAGGTCGTACTCCAGGCCCTTTGCCAGCTCAGGGGTGAGCCAGCTGACGCGGTCCCTTTGAGTCCCGGCTATCGCGTCCGAGCTGCTAATGACACAGGCAATTCCCTCAGGATTGCGATCCTTCCAGCCATCCAGAATCGTGCTGAGCTGCTTGGTTTCACCGTGGACCACCGGGATGCCACTGTTGCGGACCGAGGTAGGTACGTTGGCGTCCGGGAGTGCCTCGCGGATCACCGGTTCAGCTGCAGCCATGACCTCTTCGGGAGTGCGGTAGTTGATGCTGAGACCGGCAACGGTGACGGTGCCAAGGCCCACACGTTCCAGCCGTTCTTCCCATGATTCCGTGAAACCGTGCCTGGCCTGGGCCCTGTCCCCCACCACTGTGAAACTCCCCGAGGGGCACCGCAGCAACAACATCCGCCACTCGGCGTCCGTCAGTTCCTGGGCTTCATCCACCACGATGTGCGCGAACGGTCCAGCCAGGGTGTCAGGATCAGTGGAAGGCAGCATCTCCTGGTTCACGAGCTTTTCCCGCATATCGTCACCGCGCAACATGTACATCTCCAGATTTTCGGAGTCATCAGCAGCTATCAGGTCCTCCACCACCCGATCCATAAGCTCGCGCTCGGCCGCAAGCGATGCGTTCCGGACCCCTCTGCGCCGTGAGGCCTCAGGGTCGCCCAAGCGTTGGCGGGCTGCGTCCAAAAGGGGCAGGTCCGCCGTCGTCCATGCCTCGGGGTTATCCCGCTGAAGCGTTGCTGTTTCACCGGGCTGCAGCCATGGCGCACACAACCTCAGATAGGCCGGCACCCGCCATAAGTCCGCCACCAACGCCGGGTAATCCAAGAGGGGCCACGCCCTGGTGAAGGCTGTCCTCAACTCCGCATTGTGGGTAAGCGCGCGGCGCAGCAGGCTCTCCGGAATGTCATGCTCGTCCAGTTTGTCCACGAGGATGGTGAGCAGTGCCTCCCACACGTCATCGCGGGCTTCATTGTGCGGCGTGCCGGGTTCCGCGGCATCAAACGCCTCGGCCCAGTCCTCACTGCTGAGCCACATATCGGCGTAGGGCGTTTCCACCTCCATGCCCTCCTCAGGCGGTGCCTCGTAGAACTTCACGGCGGACTCAATCGCCTTCACCATCTCCACGGTCGACTTCAGCCGGGCCACTTCGGGATCAGGCTCGACGACGGCCGTGGCACCTTCCGGGACAAGGTCCCTCAGCGTGCATGTCTGCACTCCCTCCTCACCCAAGCTCGGAAGGACGTCAGCCACGTAGGCAAGATAGGGCTGATGCGGGCCCACAAACAGGACCTCGCTCTTTCGGTGGCTGCCGTGGTGATTCAAGCGGGGATCCGAATAGAGCAGGTACGCCGTCCGGTGCAACGCCACCACGGTCTTTCCGGTTCCGGGCCCGCCGTCCACCACTAAAGCACCGCGGGAGCCTGCACGGATGATCCGGTCCTGGTCGGCTTGGATGGTCCCCAGCACATCACGCATGCGAGGCGAGCGGCTGCTGCCCAAACTGGCGACGAAGGCAGATTGATCGTCAAGGGCAGCGTTGCCCTCGAGGCCGTCGGCAGTGAACACCTCGTCCCAATAATCACTGATCCGGCTATCTCTACCTTGGTCCCGAGTCCAGCGATACCTGCGTCGGCTCACCAATCCCATCGGGTTGGCGTGGGTTGCTCCGAAAAAGGGCTCGGCGGCCGGTGAACGCCAGTCGATCAAAAGTCGGCGCCCCTCTCTGTCGGTCAGGCCGAGCCTGCCCACATACACCGGTTCCGGATTCTCCGCAGTGACCATCCTGCCCAAGCAAAGGTCCAGGCCGAAGCGCCTCAGAGCACGCAGTCTTCCGGTGATCCGGTGGATTTCCTGATCCCGGTCCAAGGCCGCCTGTCCACGACCACCGGGCTGCTTCCGCGTGGCATCAAGACGTGCGGTCAACTCCTCAATTTGTTCCGTGAGGCTGGTTTCAACGGCTTCGAACTGCTGCTCGTCGTTGCCGATCAGGTGCGGATCGGCCTTCCGGGCGAGGTGCTCCGGCAACATGAAGGCACTGGTTTTTGATGGGCTGATTTTGGGCATCACACGACTCCCTTTTCTTTGGTTGGCGGGGTTCGTGGATCAATTGTTCGGCACGTAGGGGGCCTTGCCGCAAGCCCCCATGTGGGTTATAAATTGAGTATGGAAGGGACCATTCCCTTCCTTTTTTGTGCCCTTTTCCGCAATTGTTCGAAATCCCCGCCGCATAACGCCGGGCGTGCCGAACAGCAGCGAGTTTGAGGGGCGCGGGCTAGGGTAGTCGGATGCCTTCAGGAATGACCGGAGCTCAGCTTTCAGCCCTCTACGACGCCCGGAATGTGTGGGCCGCGGATGATGACTTCTTTCTGGCCTTCGTTAATGAGCGGCCGAACAGCCGGGTTTTGGATCTGGGCTGCGGCACCGGGCGGATGACCCTCGCGGTTGCTGCGGCTGGCCATTCCGTTGTTGGCATCGACCCCAGTTCCGACTCCCTTGCGGCTGCCCGCATGAAACCAAGGGCTGATGAGGTGACGTGGATTGACGGTACATCGGCGCAGATCCCTGTGGCGCACGCTTTCGATGTGGCCATCATGACGGCGCATGTGGCCCAAGCAATAAACGACGACGACGTCTGGTCCCGGACGCTTGCCGACGTCCACCGCGCATTAGTCCCCGGAGGCAGCTTGGCTTTCGATTCCCGCGACCCTGCCGCCAGGGCGTGGGAGCACTGGACTCCGGCAGAGACAAGGCGCCGGCACACTCTTCCCGACGGATCCATGGTGGATGCGTGGGCCGAAAGCACTGTGGAATTGGACGGGCGCGTTGCCCTGACCGAGCACCGGGTCTTCAACGGCGGCGTCCCTGAATCAGAGATCTCAGTCCTCGCATTCCGCACGGAAGATCAGCTGCGACAGGATCTGGCGACTGCCGGCTTCACCATTGACCACATCTACGGCGGATGGTCCGGCGAAGATGTGGGTGCCGGGGAGGGCGAACTGATAGTGATTGCCCATAAGCCCGCCTAGATTCCCGCCCTAGTTCGAATCCCCCGCCGCACAACGTGGAGGGTGACGAACAAATGGGGGTTTGAACGCTATCCACGGCCCACCGCCAGCAATCCTGTCCGGACGCCCGGGAGCAGTCCGGCACCGAGCAGCTTTCGGCGCAGCCTCTCCGGGTTCTCAACATCTGCCCATCCCCAGCGCGCGAATCCGAAACCCAGGGCACGAATCCGGTCTTCCCGCAGCTTCTCGTTGTACACGGCTTCCTCAACCGTGGCGCCGTTGCGTAGTTCCGGGGTGGTGTATTTCGCCTTTCCGTCGAACTCCCCCACAACACCTTTCCTGCCGTCCCTTCCAGGCCACCAAAAATCACTTCGGCCAATGAATCCGTCTATATCGCTGAAATCGTGCTGTAGCTCCGGCTGTTCCACGCCAAGAAACTGAAAGGCTGCCCTGCTGAAGGACTCTCCCGCAGATTCAGCCAGGGGAGACGCAAGTGACAACGCTAGTTCTGCTCGGCGCCTGGCAGCAGCATGCGGGTGCGCCCGGACGGCCACCGCAATCCGGTCCATGTCCATGAGATTGGACCCCGGCACAAGGATTCCCCCCTTCCCGAGTTCTCGTGCTACTCCATCTGCCACCACCAAGGACTGGCTTAGCGTCGATGAGAACGCCACGTCCAAGGCCGTATGCAGAAGTCCCGTGCCCACAAATTCTCCGAGGCTTACGGGGGTGGACTCAGGATGCAGGTGATACCGCAAGGGGAAGCCTCGATCCCTCAGGACGTGCTGGGCGTCGATGCCCGCACTCGCAATGGACAACGTAGGCCGGCGTCGTCCCGAGCGGCTTGGACTCGTTGCAACGCATTCCACATAGGACGGGGTCCGCAGGATGGGTATGCCCATGGCGAAAGCAGCAGTTTCACGGCAGAGGACAAGGCCTGGAATGGCGCGGGCAGCTGCAGCAACTGTCCAGGCGAAGCGAATCCACGGCTGAGCCGCCCGCCACTTGGATGTCTCTACGTAGAAGCCGCGGCGAATTCTCACCAGTTTGCCCGCCATGAAGCTGCTGTGGACTGCATCTGTCCGGCCCCCGGAGCGAAGAATGGCAGGGGTTTCAATGAGACCAGGTGGTATGTCCATCACTCCACCTTGGCCCGGCGCAAGCCATCATTCAGCTGCAGAATACCCCTATGTGCACAACCCCGGATGTGGAGGACAAGTGGCAACAGAAAATCCCGCCCCTGTCCGCCACTCGAGCCGTACAACGGCCGGGGAAGCGAACGAGGGCGGGATCCGCCAAAGAATTAAAGAACCGGCAGAACCTCAAGCCCGCCAAGGTACTTCTGCAGTGCCTTCGGAACGTTCACTGAGCCATCCGGGTTCTGGTGGTGCTCAAGGATGGCAACGATCCAGCGCGTGGTGGCCAGCGTGCCGTTCAGCGTGGCCACGGCGCGGGTTCCCTTGGCAATACCTTCGTCATTGATCACGCGTTCGCGGATGTTCAGGCGGCGGGCCTGGAACGTGGTGCAGTTGGACGTCGAGGTGAGCTCGCGGTAGGCGTTCTGGGTGGGTACCCATGCTTCACAGTCGAACTTGCGGGCTGCGGACATGCCGAGGTCACCGGCGGCGGTGTCGATCACGCGGTACGGAAGCTCGCACTTGGCCAGCATTTCCTCTTCCCAGGCGAGCAGGCGTTCGTGCTCAGCGGCTGCTTCTTCAACCGTGGTGTAGATGAACATCTCCACCTTGTTGAACTGGTGCACACGGATGATGCCGCGGGTGTCCTTGCCATGCGAACCGGCCTCACGGCGGTAGCAGGAGCTCTGGCCCGCGTAGCGGATGGGACCGGCAGAGAGATCCAGGATCTCGTCTGCGTGGTAGCCGGCGAGGGCCACTTCCGAGGTTCCCACCAAGTAAAGGTCGTCTTCAGCGAGACGGTAGATCTCGGCGTCGTGCTTGACGTCAAAACCGGTGCCCTGCATGGTCTCGGGGCGCACCAACGTGGGGGTGATCATGGGAACGAACCCGGCGTCGATGGCCTGCTCCATGGCCATCTGCAGCAGTGCCATTTCCAAGCGGGCGCCAACGCCACGGAGGAAGTAGAAGCGTGAGCCCGAGACCTTGGCGCCGCGTTCCATGTCGATCGCGCCGATCAGTTCACCGATTTCCAAGTGGTCCTTGGGCTCAAAGTCCGTGAATTCACGCGGAGTACCAACGGTCTTGACCACAACGTAGTCGTCCTCGCCGCCCTCGGGGACACCGTCCACTACGAGGTTGGGGATGACACGGAGCAGTTCTTCCTGCTTGGCTTGCGCGGCAGAGGCTTCAGCGGCAGCGGCCTTGACCGAGTTGGCCAGTTCCTTGACTTCGGCCAGCAATGCCTGCTTTTCCTCGCCCTTGGCCTGCGCCACCTTCTTGCCGAAAGCGTTCTGCTCTGCACGGAGCGTCTCGTGGCGGATCAGCGCGGCACGGCGATCGGAGTCAGCGGAGATGATCGCGTCCACAACGGACTCGTCGGCACCACGGGCGCGCTGGCTGGCACGGAACTTGTCCGGATTTTCGCTGAGGTCTTTTACGTCGATCACCAAACAAGAGTATCGAATCCGCCGCGGATTTCCGGCCCGAAGCGGGCAAACCCCGCACGCCCCGGACACGAGGCCAAGGGGGACCTGCCCAGGAGGATAGTGTTGGAGCACCATGAGCGACTGGATCCTGTACGTGATTCTCGCTGGGGGCGTGGCGTTTGCCGTCTCCAGTTGGTGGGGTGTGCGCCGATTGAAAGCCCGGCACATCAGGAGCGCGGTTCGGGAGGACGCCCATAAGCCCGGTGGAGGGGACCAACGGGTTGCCGTCATCCTCAACCCGGTGAAGAACAACGCCGCCGCCGCCCGGCAGGCCATCATCGACGCGTGCGACCTCGCCGGATGGGATGCCCCCAAATTCTTCGAAACCACCATCGAAGACCCCGGATACAGCCAATCGCGGGAGGCTTTGGCTTACGGGGCCGACGTCGTCCTGGCGTGCGGCGGCGACGGTACAGTGCGCGTTGTGGCAGAGTCGCTGGCCCATAAGAACGTTGCGATGGGCCTCATCCCGCTGGGCACCGGAAATCTGCTGGCGCGCAACGTGGACCTGGACGTCACTGACATTGCGGACTGCATTCAGGTTGCCCTGTTTGGCCACCAGCGCTACATCGATACCGCCACCATGGGCATAGACAATGACATCACCGGCGAATCCGCCGAGCACACGTTCCTGGTCATCGCGGGCATGGGCCTGGACGCCGAGGTTGTTGGCGATACCAGGGACAACCTCAAGAAGAGCGTGGGCTGGCTGGCCTATACCGAAGCCGGCGTCCGCCACCTTCCCGGCCGGCGAAAACGCGTCACCATCACCATGGATGACCAGCCCGAGCAGGCCAGGAAAATCCGCAGCGTACTGTTCGCCAATTGCGGATTGATCCCCGGCGGCATCGACTTCATCCCGCAGGCAATGATCGACGACGGCATGTTGGACATTGTGGTCATGAGTCCCCGCAGCGCATTCGGTTGGCTCGCCATGTACACAAAGGTCCTGTTCAAGCACAATGCGAACCTGCCGATGATGAGCTTCTACCGTTCCGGCAAGGTCATCATCCGCAGCCAGGAACCCATGGCTACACAGCTCGACGGCGATCCCTCAGGTGAGGCGACAACGGTCACGGTGCAAGTGGAGCCAGGGTCCCTGCTGGTGCGTGTGCCGAAAGCCAAGACGGACTAGATTGCTCCAACGTCCGGCTGGGCAGCGTTCCTGTCGGCTTCCTCGGTAGCTGCCTTGGCAGCAGCGCGTGCCTCGGCTTGCTCCTTGATCATCGCTTGTTCTTCTTCAAAGCGGAGCCGGTCTGCACGATCGGCTTCATCGCCATTCCAGTCGTCCTGGTTTTCGCCTGTGGGCTTCGGATTGACGATCATGCCCTGGCCCTCTTTGTCATCCCGGTGGACTGACATGACCGCTCCTTTCGTTGGTGCATTCATCCATCGTTTATGGATCAAGCAAGCATACGCACAGAAGCATCCTTGCGAAAGGGCGGACGCTCCGCTTGTGAACAGTGGCTAGGAGCCCTTCAGGATCGAGTCAACCCACGCGTGCGCGGAGGCAAAAGCAGCGTCCGAAGTATGCGGAGCCACCACGGCGGGTTGTTTGTCGGCACGGGCGTAGGAGCCCAGGAACCGCGTGGCCGGGCTGATGCGGTGGAGGCCTGCGAGGGCGTCGGCTACCCGTGAATCCGTGGCATGGCCGTCGGCGTCGATGCTGAAGAAGTAGTGGCCCAGGTACTGTCCGGTTGGCCGGGATTCGATGCGGCTCAGGTTTACCCCGCGGGAAGCGAACTGGTCCAGGATCTCCATGAGCGCTCCGGGGTGATCCTCGGGCAGCGGAACCACCACCGTGGTCTTATCCGCGCCCGTGCGGCCTGGAAGGAGACCGGGTTTGCTGACCAGGATGAACCGGGTCACTGCTTCGGGGTTGTCGCCGATGTCCTCTGCCAGGACGTTGAGCCCGGGTTGTTCGGCAGCAACCAACGGCGCACAAATGGCGGCGTCGTAGGGTGCGTCGTCGTCCAGCAGGCCCATGGCGGATGCCGCCGTCGACGATCCCGGAACATAGTCGGCGTCAGGAACGTGCTCATCGACCCATAGCCGGCACT
This sequence comes from Arthrobacter sp. R3-55, assembly GCF_054161505.1. Lineage (NCBI taxonomy): Bacteria > Bacillati > Actinomycetota > Actinomycetes > Micrococcales > Micrococcaceae > Arthrobacter > Arthrobacter sp. R3-55. Next base: position 4,665,175 of record NZ_CP096423.1, read on the forward strand.
GCGCCCAGGCGTGGCCGTGCGTCGAGATCCGTTTGACGTCGGAAAGTTCGACGCCGGGCCTCGCCACCAGCACGAAGGTGATGGGAACCAGGGCCTCACGAATGATCCGGAGCTCCTGGCCTGTGGCAATCGCATCCAGGGTGGCAGTGACCCCGCCCTCCACCGAGTTTTCGATGGGGACCATGGCCGCATCAACTTCGCCGGAACGGACCTGGCCCAACGCCGTATTGACGTTGCTGCATGGAATACGCGTAGCGTCGGCAGCACCCGGTACCTGCAGGAGGGCAGCCTCGGTGAAGGTGCCCTGGGGGCCGAGGAATGCGTAGGTCAGTGCCGACATTAGAGATATTCCTTGCTGGTTATATAAGGGGTTTAGAGGACAACCGGCTTCAGCCCGTTGTCCGAAACCATCGGCTTGCCGGCCTCAAACCACATGTCCATGCCACCGGCAACATTCACCGCGGAGTAGCCCTGGCCCACCAGCCACTGCACTGCGCGGAAGGAGCGTCCTCCGGTGCGGCAGATGACAAAGAGGTCGTCGTCCGGATCGAGTTCGTCCAGGCGTGCCGGCAGCTGGTCCATGGGGATGTGACGGGCACCTTCGGCATGGCCGGCCACCCATTCGTAGTCTTCGCGGACGTCCAGAATGCTGGCGTTGGCCGGAATGTCGCCTACAGGCACGGTATCGAATTCGCTCATGGCGGTGGTCCCTTCCCATCGATTAAGTCCAGCATCCAGCCTAGTCCCCGCCGCGTGGCGCTGTAACTTCACAGGTGGCCCGCGCTTGCTTCCCGACGCACGGACGCTAAGACTGGGATCCAAGCTCTCCCCCACCGCCGGCGCGTTAGGAGTACCCATGGCTACCGGGCAACCGACCATTTTGGCGACGTCCGGCGGGTACAAGCCCGGCGAGCGCACCCGGATCGAGTTCAACCACTTGATGCATTACGCCGTGGAGCTGTCCGGTGTCACCGGCCGGGCCCCGCGCGTCACACATATCGGCACGGCATCGGGTGACCAGCGCTGGTGGGCTGCCGAGATGGACCAGGCCGCACGCATTGCTGGATTCAATTTCAGCCACCTCAACCTCTTCGCCATGCCCAACATCGAGGACCCCGAAGCCCATCTGCTGGAGCAGGATGTGGTGTGGGTCCACGGCGGCTCAGTAGTGAATCTGCTGGCGGTCTGGCGTGCCCACGGACTGGACGGCACTCTCCGGAAGGCCTGGGAAAGTGGAGTTGTGCTTGCCGGGGTCTCAGCCGGGTCCATCTGCTGGTACCAAGGTGGTGTCACCGATTCCTTTGGCCCCGAGCTCAAGCCCGTCACCAATGCTTTGGGCTTCCTCCCCTACGGCAACGGCGTCCACTATGACTCGGAACTGCGGCGCGCACCGGCAATCCACCAGCTGGTGGCCAACGGCACGTTGGGTGAAACGCACTGCACGGACGACGGCGTGGGGCTGGTTTACCGGGGCACCGAACTTGTGGAGGTGGTGTCCGAGGTGAAGAACAAGGCTGCCTTCCGGGTGACCGCCGGGGCGGGCGAGAGCGTGGATGCTGTTGCTGTGGAGGAACGGTTGGAGTCGCGTTTCCTTGGCTGATCCTTCCATGCGTGACCTTTCGCGAATGTCCGCTGTTGAGCTGCGCGATGCCCTGGCCTCGGGTGAAGTCTCCGCCCGGGAGGCCACCGGGCATTACCTCGGGGCCATTGAATCGCGGAACAAGCAGCTGGGCGCCTTCGTCACCGTCACGGCTGACCGGGCACTGGTCGACGCCGCAGCTGCGGATCGGCTGCACGCCGCGCTGGTGAAGGAGGGACGCTTGGATGAGCTCCCCCTCCTTCACGGCATGCCCACGGCATTCAAGGACCTCACCGATGTTGCCGGTGTTCCCACTACGCACGGCAGCGCAGCCCTGGAGCACAAGGCGGCGCCGGAGGACGGCGCCCTCGCGGCAGGCCTGAAGATGCGGGGTGTCATCTCACTGGGCAAGACCCAGGTTCCGGAATTCGGACTGACGGCCTACAGCGAAAATCGCGTCGCACCGCCGTCGCGCAATCCACACGCCATGGGACGCAGTTCCGGCGGATCGTCGGGCGGAAGCGCTGCTGCGGTGGCTGCCGGATTTGTTCCCTTTGCGCCCGGGACCGACGGCGGCGGCTCCATCCGGATCCCGGCAGGAGCCTGCGGGCTGGTGGGATTGAAGCCTGGCCGCGGAGTGGTGCCCTCGGGTGCCGGCGCGGGCGATGCTGCCAAGCTCGTTGTTGCCGGCCCGCTGGCAAGAACGGCTGGGGATGCAGCGCTTCTGATGGACGCGCTGGTTCCCCGGGACCAAGCGCCCGACGGCGGATACCTCGCCGACGTGGGGCGGGCGCCGGAGCCCCTGAAAATCGGCCTGAGCCTGGACAGCCCCTGGGCTGGAATTTACCCGTTCCAGATCGAAGAAGAAGCGATGGACGCCTTGGCTTTGGGGATCAAACTGCTGGAAAAGGCCGGGCACAGGGTCGGTGAAGCCGAAATCCGCTATGACAACCGCTATCCCGAAGCGTTCACAACAGCCTGGACTGCCGGCGTCGGGAGTGCCCGGATAGCACCCCGGCGCGAGGCGTTGCTGACCCCGCTGACCCGGACATTCCGGCGTCGTGCGCAACAGCGGAGCGCGTCGAAGGTCAACGAAGCCCTGAGTTTCCTGCGGCAGTTCGAGCACGACACCATCACGCAGTACTCGGACTGGGACATGATCCTCATGCCCACTTTGGCGCAGACACCGCGGCCGATCGGATGGTTTACCGGGGGCGGACACAGTGGTGAGCCTTGGCCGAGCGAGTGGGCGGGCGACGCCGATGAGGATTACAAACGGCAATGCCAATATGCGCCGTGGTCCTCCATGGTGAACGTGTGCGGACTGCCGGCCATCAGCATTCCCGTACACATGACGCCGGGCGGCCTGCCGATGGGGATCCAGCTGATCGGCAGGCCGGGATCCGAGCTGCTGCTTCTCCAGCTGGCAGCCGCCCTCGAGAGCAGCTGAGATCGGCGTCTAGCATATGGAAAGTGGTTGCCCCGGGCATATATCGATGTGACAATGCCCGCAGTCAGTGCCAGCATTAAGAAAATGAGCACACCTCAAACCACGGCTGAGTCCGCAAAGCCAGCGGGCGATACGTCATTCTTCGGCCACCCAAAGATGTTGGCCAGCCTCTTCTCCGTGGAAATGTGGGAGCGATTCTCCTTCTACGGCATGCAGGGAATCCTGCTCTACTACATGTACTTCACCGCCGAGCAGGGCGGTCTTTCCATCGACCAGGGCCTCGCCGCTGGTTTGGTGGGCGCGTACGGTGGTGGCGTTTACCTGTCGACGATCCTCGGTGCATGGCTCGCCGACCGTCTCTTCGGCTCCGAAAAGGTCCTGTTCGGCTCGGCCATCATGATCATGGCCGGCCACATTGCGCTGGCACTCCTGCCGGGCATTCCGGGCCTGATCGCGGGCTTGGTGTTGGTAGGCATCGGCTCGGGCGGGCTGAAGGCCAACGCCACTGCCCTGGTAGGCAGCTTGTACGGCGAGAAGGACGAGCGCCGCGATGCCGGCTTCTCCATCTTCTACATGGGCATCAACATCGGCGGCCTCATTGGCCCGCTGGTTACCGGTTGGCTGCAGACGAGCTACGGCTTCCACGTGGGCTTCGGCGCCGCGGCCGTGGGCATGGCGATCGGCCTGGTCATCTACTCCCTGGGCCGCAAACGCCTTCCTGAGGAAGCCCACCGCGTTCCCAACCCCCTTCCGGCGAAGGACCGCACCAAGTACGGCCTGATCTTCCTGGCCATCCTGGTTGTCATTGGCGTCCTGCTCGGCACTGGACTCGTCAACGCCAACAACCTGGCCAGCAGTATGGCCTACGCGGCCATCGGGGCCGCAGTGGTCTACCTGTTCCTGATCTTCCGCAGCCCGCTGGTCACCGGCGTGGAGCGCAAGCGCGTGATCGCCTTCATCCCCCTGTTCATCGCATCGGCCGGGTTCTGGGCACTGTTCCAGCAGCAGTTCACATTCATCGCTGTGTATTCGCAGGAGAAGCTGGACCGCAACCTCTTCGGCTGGGAAATGCCGGCCGCCTGGGTCCAGTCCATCAACCCGGTGTTCATCATCATCTTCGCCGGTGTCATGGCTGCCCTGTGGACGAAACTGGGCTCCAAGCAGCCGAGCTCGCCGCTGAAGTTCTCCGCAGGCCTGTTCATCATGGGCCTGGCTTTCCTGGCGTTCATTCCGCTGGCCGGCGAAGGCAAGACTCCGCTGCTGGCACTGGTGGGCATCCTGTTCATGTTCACCCTGGCGGAACTGTTCCTCTCCCCCATCGGCCTGTCCGTGAGCACCAAGCTCGCCCCGCAGGCCTTCCACACCCAGATGGTGGCGCTGTTCTTCCTGTCCGTCTCACTCGGCACCACCTTGGCCGGCATCCTCGCGGGCCTCTACAACCCCGAGGACGAACTCCCGTACTTCCTGGGGATCGGAAGCGTTGCAGTAGTGCTGGCCGTGGGCCTGGCGGCCGCATCACCTGCCATCAAGAAGCTGATGGGCGGCGTGCGGTAACAGCCCGCCCTCGCCTGACGTCAACCAACGACGGCGACCCCCGCGTCCGGTGGGATTCCCACCAGAGGCAAGGGTCGCCGTCGTACGTTTTTGCTTAGTAGTCGTACCTGCTGGTTGAGGCACCGATCGCAGCAAAGAAGATGATGCCGAAGATCACCGTCAATGCAATGCCGATGTACCCCATCACCAGGCCGGCGATCGCCATGCCCTTGCCGGCGGGCTCGCGCTTGAGGCCGAGGTGGCCCAGGATCACGGCGGCGATCTGCGGCAAGATGAAGAACCCGAAGCCAACAAAAATGGCGATACCGCAGCACATGCTGGCAATGCTCAGGCCCTTGGGCTCGGCCTGCATGGCATAGTACGCGGGCTGACCGTACGGTGACTGCGGCTGGCCGTAGGGTTGCTGGCCATAGGGCTGCTGTCCATAGGGCTGCTGCTGCTGGTACGGGCTGGGCGGCTGGCCATACGGTGACGGCGGCTGCTGGCTGTAGTCACCGGGCGTGTATTCACCGGGCGTGTAGGCGCTGGCGGGCGGCTGCGGCTGGGTGTAGAAGTCGTCCTGGCCTTGGGCGTTCTGTGTATATGCGCCCTGCCCGTGCGCGCTCTGCTCGTAGGGCGGGAGGGGCTGCGTGGCGTTGGCGCCCTCGCCCGGCACGCCGTGCTCTGCAGCACCCTGGCCCGCAACGCCCTGGTCTGCAACGCTGGACTCGGGCGCGCTGAACTGTGCGGGCGGGACGTACTGCGGCGGTTCGTATCCCGCCGGCTTGTCTTCGTTGCCCTTGGATGGCTGATCTGACATAGGAATCCCCCTGAAAGTGGTCTTTGATCCCAACACTACCGCCGTCCGGGGTCCCGCATAAGGAAAAGCGCACCTTAGACATGGGCACAACAGCCCATCGGAAAGAATTCATGCAAAAGCATGGAATTTTTTCGAGTCCGACTCGGTTTATGGAAGTAGCGACTTAAGCAGCGCTCACCAAGGAAATCGGCGGGATCATTCCCGCGAAGGAGGAATCATGGGTAACTTCGAAGGCAAGACCGCACTCGTCACCGGCGGCGGTTCAGGGCTCGGGGAAGCGATCAGCAAAGACCTCGCAAAGAACGGCGTCAAGGTTGTAGTAGCTGACGTGAACCTCGACGCCGCCACCCGGGTGGCCAACGAGATCACGGCCGACGGCGGCACCGCAGCTCCGTTCCAAGGCAACACCGCGGTGGCCGAGGACAGCAAAAAGGCAGTCGACTTCGCCGTGGAAACCTACGGCGCCCTCAACTATGCCGTGAACAACGCCGGGATCGGTGGCGCCAGTGCCCCTGTAGGCGACGTCGACATCGAAGACTGGGACAGGGTCATCGCCATCAACCTGAGCGGCGTCCTGTACGGCATGCGCTATCAGATCCCCGTCATCCTTGCCGCCGGCGCCTCTGAAGGTGCCATTGTGAACATGGCCTCCATTCACGGCGCGGTCGCTGCTCCGGGCAACGCCGCCTACACCGCCGCCAAGCACGCCGTGGTGGGCCTGACCAAGAACGCCGCAGCTGAATACGGCGCGCAGGGTCTCCGCGTCAACGCCATCGGCCCCGGCTACATCGACACCCCGTTGCTGGCTGCTGCTCCGAAGGAAGTTGTGAGCGGACTTGAAGCGAAGCACCCGCTTGGCCGCTTGGGCACGGCCGAGGAAGTCGCGAACGTCACCACGTTCCTGCTCTCTGACAAGGCGAGTTTCATGACCGGCTCCTACGTACTGGTCGACGGCGGGTACACCGCCGTCTAGCAGTGCTTTTAAGGTGCGCCGGCCGGGGGTAAGGGTGGGTTGCTCGCCACCGTTACCCCCGATCGCACCCGTAACCTCTGGAGCGAATCGCGCGAACAGGTGCGCCCTTGGGCTACGGGTGGCGCGCCAGGCGGGAACAGGTGCACCCGGTGCGGTCTTAACGGGGAATGAATCTTTGCCGGCTTGGCGGTTTTTGTCCTGACGTATCACCGCCTTTCGGCGTCACAGGGGCCGGATCCCGGACATTTCGTGTCAGCGGACGCCAAGGTCTGGCATGCTGGACCCCATGGCTAGCCGAGCGGGCACAGTTGCCCTTCCCCAGGACCTTGTTGACATCACAGCCCTGCTGGACGCGTATTTCGACGTAGCTCCGGACTTGGACGATCCCACGCAACGCGTGGCATTTGGAACGTCGGGACACCGTGGATCCAGTTTGAAGGCATCGTTCAACGAGCCCCATATTCTTGCGATCACCCAGGCAATCGTTGAATACCGCGGCCGCCAGGGCATTACCGGGCCGCTGTTCATCGGCCGAGACACCCACGCCCTCAGTGAGCCGGCCCAGAATTCCGCTCTCGAAGTACTGGCCGCCAACGGCGTGACCGTCCTGGTAGACGCCCGCCACGGCTACACTCCAACACCGGCCTTGAGCCACGCCATCCTCAAGTACAACCGCGAAGCCGCGCCGGGCACCCCCCAGGCCGACGGCATCGTGGTCACCCCCAGCCACAACCCACCCGGCGACGGCGGCTTCAAATACAACCCTCCCCATGGCGGCCCGGCCGATACTGATGCCACCGGATGGATTGCCGACCGAGCCAACCAGCTCCTGGAGAACGGCCTCCGTGGCGTCAAGCGCATGCCGCTGAACGATGCCCTTGCTGCCGACACCACGGGCAAGTTCGACTTCCTCAGCAGCTACGTGGATGACCTCCCGTCGGTGCTGAACCTCGAGGCGATCCGGAACGCCGGTGTCCGGATCGGGGCCGATCCCATGGGCGGCGCCTCCGTTGACTACTGGGGTGAAATCGGCGAGCGCCACCAGCTCAACCTCACAGTGGTGAACCCCACCGTCGATCCGCAGTGGGCCTTCATGACCCTCGACTGGGACGAGAAGATCCGCATGGACTGCTCGTCGCCGTCGGCCATGGCGTCCCTTATTCAGCGCATGGCCGCTGGTGCCGATGGCACCGCCGCTTACGATGTCGCCACAGGTAACGACGCCGACGCCGACCGCCACGGCATTGTGACACCTCTTGTTGATGGAGTGGGCGGGCTGATGAACCCGAACCACTACCTCGCCGTCGCCATCGATTACCTGTACCGGAACCGCAGCGGCTGGAACCCGGAGTCCGTTGTGGGCAAGACCCTGGTTTCCTCCTCGATCATCGACCGCGTTGCCGGTGGACTTGGCCGCAAGCTGGTTGAGGTCCCCGTGGGCTTCAAGTGGTTCGTGCCCGGGCTCCTCTCTGGCGAAGGTGCCTTCGGTGGCGAGGAATCGGCCGGCGCATCCTTCAACAAACTCGACGGCAGCGTGTGGACCACGGACAAGGACGGCATCCTGCTGGCCCTTCTGGCCTCGGAAATCACGGCCGTCACGGGGTCCTCTCCGTCACAGCTCTACAAGGGCCTCACCGATCAGTTCGGCGCACCCGTTTACGCCCGCATTGACGCCGCGGCTACCCGCGAACAGAAATCCAAGCTGGGCAAGCTGTCCGCCTCCGACGTCACCGCCACGTCCCTTGCGGGCGAGGAGATCACGGCCAAGCTCACCGAGGCCCCCGGCAACGGTGCCTCGATCGGCGGCCTGAAAGTGGTCACCGAGAACGCCTGGTTCGCGGCCCGCCCCTCCGGCACCGAGGACGTCTACAAGATCTATGCCGAGTCCTTTAAGGGTGCAGACCACTTGAAGCAGGTTCAGGAAGAGGCCAAGGCGCTGGTGGACGGGGTCATCGCCTAGCTCCACGCTCTCGCACCTCCCGCGGGTCACAAGTGAACCCTCTCGCACCTCCCGCCGGCCTCAAGCGAACCCTCTCCCACCTCCTGAACTGGTCCCCGATTGTTGGACTGGCTATTGGGATTTTAGGCTGCGAGGGTCTGGGCCCGGTATTGGACCGGGCTCTGGCCTTCGAGTTTGGTGGAGATCCTTTCGTTGTTGTACCAGCGGATGTACTCGTGCAGTGCTGTTGCCAGGGCGTCGGTGCTGAGAAACCGGACGTGGTGGAAGAGTTCTTCCTTGAGATGTCCGAAGAAGTTCTCCATGACCGCGTTGTCGTAGCAGTTGCCCTTGCGGGACATTGACTGGGTGGCGCCGGCTTCGCTGAGCAGTTGCCGCCAGAACACGTGCTGGTATTGGAAACCTTGGTCCGAGTGCACCAACGGTTTTTGACCCGGTTCCAGGCAGGTGATGGCCTGACGCAGCGAGGTGTTGGCCAGTTCCAGGTTCGGGGAGTTACCGATGGAATAGGAGATGATTTGCCGGTCGAAAAGGTCCATGACGGGTGAAAGGTAGAGCTTCCGGTCCCCGACGCGGAACTCGGTGACGTCGGTGACCCACTTCTGGTTCGGAGCATCGGCGTCGAATTCCCGGTTCAGCAGGTTCGGTGCAATCACGCCCTGTTCGCCTTGGTAGGAGTTATAGCGTTTCCGCTGCCGAACCTTGCAGCGCAGGGCCAGGGCGCGCATCAGTTTCAGCACGGTCTTCTTCGCCACCGTCCAGCCGTGCTTCACCAGCTCGGTGTGGATGCGGCGATGTCCGTAACGGCCGTGGTTGGTCGTGAAGATCGTTGTGATGGCGCTCTTGAGAGCTTCCTTCGGGTCCGGGGACAGGAGCCGGGCCTGATGGTAGAAGAACGTCGAGCGGGCCAGCCCCGCGACCCGCAGCAGAACCGGGAGCGGGTAATCAGCCTTGAGAGCAACGAGGGCTTGAACCTTCACCGTCGTTCCTGAGCCCTCAAGGCCCGCAATTTTCCCAAGTAGGCCACCTCAGCCCGCAACAGTTCGTTCTCCCGACGCAGTTGCTCAAGCTCCGAAACCTCCGCAGACCGCGGAGCTGCCCCGGACTTCACGGACGGCACGGCACCAGGCTTCCGCGAGGGCACGGCCCCGGGTTCCCGAGAAGGTGCGACCTTCGGCTTCGCTGGCGTGCCGTTGCGTTTTGGCCGCAACCCATCCTCACCCGCCAATCGATAAGCCCTGACCCATTTCTGCAGCAGTTGACGTGAAGACAGGCCCGCTTCAACAGCCAAGTCCGGCCCGGTTTCGCCCGCCAGGAACCGCTGCACCAGCGCCAGCTTGACCTCGAAAGAGTATGACTTCGGCGCCTTGGTCACCAACACTCCTCGCCCATGAATCCTCCATAACCCATACAGTCCCCTGACCGGCACAGGCGGCGCATCCAAGTACCGGGCCGCCGCCCGATACCCCAGACCCCTTTCAAAACACGCTACAGCCGAGACCCGCTGCACCACAGACAAAGAACTACGCGAACACATAAAAACTGCTCCCCTCAAATCGGAACTGAAATTCTCAGTCCAACTTCAGGGGAGCAGTTCATCCCGCGGGCCTCAAGCGAACCCTCTCCCACAACCCACGGGTCGGACCAAGCCGGATTCGAACAGCTGGGGGCGCACCCGAGCGGCGTGAGGGAAGGTTCGAACCCACGGTTCTGAACGCGGGTGATAGAGGGTTGGTCTCAAGCCCGAGGGATGTGAGAGCGCGCCGACCTTAAGCCCGAGGGATCTGGTAGAGGGTCGAGGGTGCCGGCAACGCAAAACGCCCGCTCACAGGACAGTGAGCGGGCGTTTTTGCTGCGGAGAACTTGGGCCGTCCGCACTTAGACAGTGGGAACTTATACGGCGCGAAACTTAGACGGTGCGAACAACGTCCTCGTAAGCGAACTTCGGCTTGGCTTCACCCCAGGCATCCGGGCGGGGCTGGCCAATGTTGACCACGAGGAAGCTCTTCTGGTCGCCGGCCGGGAAGAATTCGGCGTCGATCGCGGAGAAGTCCGCACCGGTCATGGGGCCGGCAGCGAAACCGAGCGAGCGCACGGCCAGGATGAAGTAGCCTGCCTGCAAATGAGCGTTGTTGTTGCCCGTAGCAGCGGCGAAAGCGGGATCGGCGTCGTACATGGCCTTGGGCGCGCCGTAGGCGGGCAGGAACTTGTCCCACTGACCCTGCCAGTCGGTGTCGTAAGAGAGGATGGCGACCAGCGGAGCGGAGGCGGTCTTGGCCTTGTTGCCGTTGGAAAGGGTGTCCACCAGCTTGGCGCGGGCCTCATCGGAGCGGACATATGTCACGCGGAGCGGCTGGGAGTTGAAGGCTGTGGGGCCAAACTTGGTGAGCTCGTAGATGGCGCGGGCCTGCTCCTCGGTGACCTCACCGGCGAAGCTGTTGGCGGTACGGGCTTCGGCAAAAATGGCGTCGACTGCTGCGGCGTCAATGACTGCTTCTTCGTGGGCGATCGTCATTTCGTGAACCTTTCGCTGGGCCTGACCCTGAGCCGGCCGGGCACTTCTGCTTTCCATGGTTGCAACTTCAAGTTCCGTTGTCCTCTTCCCATGACGGCCCGTGACGTTGGGCACACAGCGTGACTCCGCGTGTCGTTTCCTTGCGTTGTGAGGCCCGCTTTGCGCGCTCCCCAGCGCGCGGGGCGCGTAGAGCGGGCCCCGCAATGGCGGTAATGTTGCACCGAATCCCAACACTCTTCTGAGGAAGGCCCGCCATGAGCATGCTCGGCATCAAATGGAAGCTCCACGGCAACGGCAAGTCCATTCGCCCCGGCCACGTGGTGGCACCCGATGAGCGGCTCGCATGGCCCCTGACCATCGGCATCGGCATGCAACACGTGGTGGCCATGTTCGGCGCGACCTTCCTGGTCCCCATCATCACGGGCATGCCGCCCGCCACCACCCTGCTCTTCTCCGGTATCGGCACCCTGCTGTTCCTGGTGATTACCAAGGGCCGGGTGCCCAGTTACCTGGGTTCGAGCTTCGCTTTCATCGCCCCGATCATGGCGTCCCAGCAGCAGTACGGCGTCAGTGGCGCCTTGGGCGGCGTGGTGCTTGCCGGCGTCGTACTGGCGCTTATTGGTGCGGTGGTGCAGAAATTTGGCGCGGAATGGATCAACCGGCTGATGCCGCCGATCGTCACGGGCGCCATTGTGGCGCTGATCGGCCTCAACCTGGCGCCGGCTGCAAAGGCGAACTTCGACCTCGCACCCGTTACCGCGCTCATCACACTGGTGACGATCATCTTGGTTTCTGTTCTGTTCCGCGGGATTCTGGGTCGCCTGAGCATCCTGGTGGGCGTCGTAGTGGGTTATCTCGTGGCAATGATGCGGGGCGAGGTGTCCTACGAAAAGATGGACGCCGCCGCGTGGATTGGCCTGCCGCTGTTCCAAACGCCCGAGTTCCACATCGGCGTGGTGGGCCTGTTTGTTCCGGTGGTGCTGGTGCTGGTTGCTGAGAACGTGGGGCACGTGAAGTCGGTGGCCGCGATGACAGGCCAGAACCTCGACGGCGTCTCCGGCCGCGCGCTGATGGCCGACGGCGCCGCGACCGTACTTGCCGGGTTCGGCGGCGGCTCCGGTACCACGACATACGCGGAGAACATCGGCGTCATGGCCGCCACCAAGGTTTACTCGACGGCGGCCTACTGGGTGGCCGGTATCTTCGCCATCCTGCTGAGCTTCTCCCCGAAATTCGGCGAACTGATCGCGACCGTCCCGGCCGGCGTCCTGGGTGGTGCTGCGACCATGCTGTACGGCATGATCGGCGTGCTTGGCGTGAAGATCTGGGTGCAGAACAAGGTCAACTTCTCCAACCCGATCAACCTGACCACGGCTGCTGTTGCCCTGATTATCGGCATCGCGGACTACACCTGGACCATTGGCGAGCTGAAGTTCACGGGCATTGCCCTTGGTTCCGCTGCTGCCCTGGTGATATACCACGGCATGAAGGGGCTGGCTCGCTGGCGCGGGACCGTCGCTGAGCCGGAGACCGAGACGGCGGGGCTGCCGCCTGCGGTGAAGTCGGCGATGAACGCTGCGGCTAAGCGGGGCGGGAAGAAGGGGAAGTAGGGGTTGGCCTTGTGAGCCAAGCCACCCGGCATCTTGGGCGAACCGCCCGGCACAAAACCGCCATGCCCTGCGGGGTGGTCGAATCAACAACTCCACCGCATCTCAGAACTCAAGTCCACCTTGTTTCAGATTCTCAACCGACGGCCCGACTGCCAGACCCCAGCGAGTATGCTCATTAGGTTTGAGAACCCACTTGCCGAGAGAAGCGCAAATATGGACTGCCGCCTTGACCTGCTGTCGCCTGTAGCGTTGTCGGCCTACGTCACGGCTGCTGTGACAGCTGCTTCCTTCATCGTAGGGTCGAGGCTCTTGGCGAAAGGACGTAACGGAGCATGGCGAACGAGGCCCCTGTCGCAATTCGCGACGCTGCCCTTAATGATCTTCGTTGCAGCGGCGTGCTCAACACTTTTCCTGCTTTTCTACGGGCTGGCCTTTCAAGAATCCACTTTTTATGGAACCCCAAGCCAAAAGTGCGGTACTCCGATGGAGAGCAACATGTCAGGCGGTTCGCAGGGAATTCGAGTTCCAACTATCACAATTGCAATCACCTTGTTCGGCGGATTCTTGTTCGTCGCCTTCACAGTTCTCAAATATCGAAGTCACACACAGTCCGAACAAAAGCTAGACTTGGAAAAGGCTGAAGCAAAATTACGTTCCACCGAGCACTATGACGAGCGATTTGCAAAGGCTGCAGAGATGCTAGGGGCAGAGAATGCGGCAACGAGACTTGGAGGGGTCTACGCACTTGCCGCATTGGGTGATGAATGGAGTGAGAATCGACAACAGTGCGTGGACCTACTGTGCGGATACATGCGGAGCCCCGTTCCCACGAATTCTACTGAGAAGACTCCATACGTAACAGCGCCGAAACTAGCTCAGCGATCACTCCTGAGCCGTCCCGAAATTGTTGCTCACCCTTCAAAGCACGACCGGGCGTCGTACCGGGCTGAACGGCAAAGGGTTGGTGATGAATATGATTTGCACGCCCGCTCCGACGAAGTCGAGGTCCGGAGAGCCATTCTTGCCTCAATTGCCCGAGGAACAAGGCGTAGCCTAGATGACCCTCGCACCTGGTCCAACATGAGCTTCGATTTGAGTCGATGCTTCATTGAAGCTTTAGACTTCTCCAACTGCATTTTTCAAAAAAAAGTTGACTTTAACGCAAGCATCTTCCACGGGAACACCAATTTGCGTGAAGCAACTTTCGGTGCCAATGCGCAGTTCGATGGTTGTCTCTTCATGGGGCGAACATGGCTTTCTAAGGTTACTTTTCAGGGAAATGCTTGGTTTCGTGCATCCGAATTCCTCAAAGAGGTCCGGTGCGGAGGTACAAAGTTCCAATCTGGCACGATGTTCAGCTTCACAAATTTCAGCCTTGTTCCCTATTTCAATGACAATTACCTCGGATTGGCAGACGCGGACCACGAAATACCTTTCGCAACATTCGACGGGATGATCATCGAGTCTGAATCGCCGTCTGAGTCGGAGGATGGGGAGGGCTTCATCTCGGCATGTCCAGACACCGGCGACCGTCTGCTATGGGAGAGGTTCGAATGGATAGACCCCAGCTACACAGTAATCTGTGAGTGTGGGGACGAGCACGCCGCCACAGAGTTAGCGAGCCAGCCGCAAACCTTGATATCACCACGGCACTGAGCACTAAAGCAACGATCAGTTGCGATCCAATCTCATCTGTTCTTGCCGAACGGACATGATATAGGCATTCATCATTCCGGCGTTGCCCGGCACTTGCAGCCGCCGCGACCGTCCCCTATGTCCATGGTTGAGCCGATGCTCTCAACAGTCACCGACTCGCACAGTAAACCGCGAGGCGTTCGCCCACTCATTCTTGAGTACTGCGAATTGGGGGTGTTCATTCAAGGACTCTCCCGCGGCGGATGACGAGATTTTCAGTCAAGACGCAGGCGGCGTCAAAGCCAACACAGTGCTGAAACGTCAAGCTGTCTCCGGCCCGAGCACTACGGACAGTCAGGCCTCCCCCGACTCCGGACACGGATCCGGCAAAGGCGCCAACCTCACACCCCCACCTCCGCCATGAACGCCGCGCGCCGCTGCAGGACATCCGCAGGGTCCCATCCCGGCCCGGGCATCGAGGAGATCAGCAGCTTTGTGTAACTGTGCTCCGGCGCATTCAGCACTCGTCCCGTTGGCCCCTGCTCCATGATCGAGCCCCGATACATGACCAGCACATCGTCGGTGACCTCGGAGACCACTGCAAGGTCGTGGCTGACGAACAACAGAGCGATTCCGGACGAAGAACGGATCTCGTTCAGCAAAGCAAGAATCTGCGCCTGGACAGACACATCCAAAGCTGACACCGCCTCGTCCAACACCATCACGGACGGCTCAATCGCCAAGCACCGGGCGATCGCCACCCGCTGCCGCTGACCACCACTGAGCTGGTGGGGCTTGGACTCACCGTGCTTGACCAACAGACCCACCTGATCCAGAAGCGCAGCAACCCGCGATGAACCGGAATCAAGACCATGCAGCTTCATCGCCTGATCCAAACACTGCGCCACAGTGAGCCGGCGATCCAGCGAACCGTACGGATCCTGAAACACCATCTGGATCTCCTTGGCACGCCGCAGGCGGGCCGCGCGTCCTCGTTCCCGAGTCCCAAGCTGCCGTCCCCGCACGTGGATAGTGCCGGCGTCGGGCGTCTCAAGGCCCACCAACATACGGGCGATAGTGCTCTTACCCGAGCCCGACTCACCCACCAGCCCCATGGAACCACCCGGCGGGATGGTGAAGCTGACGTTGTTGCAGGCCACAACGTTGCCCGCACCCACTCGGAAGGCCTTCTGCAGACCCGCGACCTCCAGGACGTGCCCGCTCATGATGCCCTGCTTTCTGAATTCGGAAGATGGCCGATGGCCGGGACGGCCGCCAGCAGTTGCCGGGTGTATTCGTGTTGGGCCCCGTGGAAGAGGTCAGCTCCACGCAGTTCTTCCACGATCCGCCCCCGGTACATCACGTACACCCGGTCGCAGTAGGCGGCGGCCAGATGGAGATCATGGGTAATGAGCAAAACTCCCAAGCCGCGCTGCGTCTGAAGGTCACGCAGAATTGCCAGTACTTCCGCCTGCGTTGTAACGTCCAGAGCACTGGTGGCCTCGTCCGCCAGCAGCAGCTTCGGCTGTCCGGTGAGCGCGGCAGCTATTACAACACGCTGGAGCATGCCGCCGGAAAGCTCGTGAGGATACTGGCGCATCCGTTCTTCCGGCTGCCGGATGCCCACAGCGGAAAGGAGCTCCACCCCAGTGGCCGCGGCCTCGGAGCGGCTAACGCCCAGCACATGAACCAGCCGCTCCGTCAGAGAGTCACCAATCCTTCGGACCGGATTGAGCGCAGCGCGGGGATCCTGATGGATCATGGCAACTTCCGAGGATCGAACCCCGTGGAGCTCCGCCCGGGTTGCGGCAAGAACCTCCGTCCCGCCCACCGTTATGGAACCGTCGACGGCGGCCGTTTCCGGGTACAGCCTCAGCACGGCTCGCGCTGTGGTGGACTTCCCCGACCCGGACTCGCCTACAAGTCCCACCACTTCGCCGGCGTCAACGGAGAGACTCACGTCGTCGAGGATCGGGTTCACCAGGCCGTTCGCAGTGATGGTCAGGCTGAGATTTTCTATATTGAGCAGCATTTTCCTACCTCTCAAACCGTGAGTTCAGGCGGTCGGACAGCCGCACACCCACCACGTTGACGGCCACCACGACGGCGGCGATGGCGGCACCGGGAACCAGCGTCGGCCAGATGTGGCCCTGGATGATGCCGGACTGGCCTTCCTGGACCATGAGCCCCCATTCGGAGCTGGGCGGTTGGGCGCCGAAGCCCAGGAAGCTGAGAGTTGCGAGGCTCATGAGTCCTTCACCGAACAGCACCACGAGGTACCCGAGGAGCGGCGGAGTCAGGTTGGGGATGATGTACCGGACGCAGAGGAAGAAGCCGCCTACGCCCTGAACGCGATACGCATCCACATATGGACGAGCCATCTCCGCGAGCGCCAGGGATCGGGTGAACTTGGCGATGACGGGGGCGTAAGCCAGCGCTAGGGCGACGATCGCCGTCGCCGGTCCTTTGCCGAACACGGCGATCACCAGCACCACGAACAGGAGGCCCGGGAAGGCGAACATGACGTCGGTAATGCGGGCCAGCACCACGTCTATCCAGCCGCCGTTCCACGCGGCAACGGTTCCAATCGTCACGCCGAAAACCGTGGCCAACGCCAGCAAGGCGAGCGGTCCGAGCAGTGACTCCCGGGCGCCGTGGACGAGCCGGGAGAACAAGTCCTGGCCCACTTGGTCGGTGCCGAGTACGTGGACGCCACCCGGCGCCTGCCAGATCGCGGTGAAGTCCACCGCATTGGCGGCGTAGGGGGCCACCCAAGGTGCCAGCAGTGCGGCCGCAACCACAACGATCAGGAAGCCAAGGCTCAGAAGATACGCAACGTCGCGCTTCTTCCTGCCAATAACCGGGGTGGACGCCAACGTGGACGTCGAAAGGGAGCTCATGATTTCTTGTCCTTTGCCTTGATGCGCGGATCAAGCAGCGGGTGCACCAAGTCCACCAGCGTGGTGACCACCATGTACGTGATCACCATGTAGAGGAGCACGGCCTGCACCACGGGGAAGTCGTGGGTGTTGATGGCGTCCACCAGCAGCTTGCCCACACCGCTGATGCCAAAGACGCTTTCGACGACGACGGTTCCGGCCAGCATGCTGGCCACCACAAGCGCCACCATGGTCAGGATCGGGCCCCAGGCGTTGCGCAGGACATGCCGTCGGATCAGCTTGGACGGAGCCAGCCCGAAACTCCGGGCCGCTTCCACGTGATCCATGGACAACTGCTCCACCATGGATTGCCGGGTCACCCTGCTGACAATGGCGACGGCGCCAACGGCCAGG
Organism: Arthrobacter sp. R3-55; assembly: GCF_054161505.1. NCBI lineage: Bacteria > Bacillati > Actinomycetota > Actinomycetes > Micrococcales > Micrococcaceae > Arthrobacter > Arthrobacter sp. R3-55. The sequence continues at coordinate 4,682,540 of NZ_CP096423.1, forward strand.
GCCACTGCAGGCAGCGCAAGGTGGTGCAGCCGGTCCAAGAATCCTTCGCCGGCACCGGAAACGGGGAACCATCCCAGTTGCACGGAGAAGACGGACACCAGCAGCAGTCCAATGACGAACGAAGGAACGGAGGCCGCCAGCGTCGTGGCTGCCGTGATGGTGGAGTCGGTCCGCTTGCCTTGGCGCAGCGCGGACAGGATGCCCAGGCCGACGCCGGCCACGATGAACAGCATTGATGCGATGGCTACCAACGCCAGGGTTGCGGGAAGTCGCGTGGCCATCAGCTCGGCCACCGGCTGATGATACTGGAAAGACGTGCCGAGGTCACCGATGAAAGCCTGGGATGCCCACAGCCAGTACTGGACCACCAGGGGCTGATCCAGGTTGTACTGTGCCTTCACTTCAGCGACCCGCTCGGGGGTGATGTTCTCCGGATTGCCAATCAGGAATGTGACCGGATCCCCCGGCGCCGCATACATAGCGGCGAAGATGACAATCGAGCTCACCACCAAGGTCAGGATCATTCCCGCGATGCGGGTTGCTGCACGGATCATGGCATTACTTCTTGCTGCTGCCGACGTCCGCGGCCCACGGGTAGTAAAGGAACGACGCCGACGACGGTGCCCCGCTGATGTCCTTCGACATCGCGATGGTTGCTGGTGTGTGAGCCACAGGAATCCAGACGACGGCGTCCGTCCACTGCTTCTCCAGATCGATGGCAAGCTTTGCCCGGGCCGCGTCGTCGGTGGTGGCCTGGGCTTCCTTGACCGTGTTGTCGTAACTCTCGCTGGCGAATTTCACGAAGTTCACCTTCGCTATGGAGGCACCGTTCTTGTAGAAGCCAACGGGGTCATTCTTGGAGATGTAGTACTCGTCGGAGAAGAGATCTGCTTGAGCTCGCAAGGAGGCGTCCGAGTAGAAGTCCCCGTACTGCTGGCGCGGGATCGTGACGATTTCAGCCTTGAGGCCGATCTTGTGCGCCGCTTCAACCAGGGCGCTGGAGATGACGTTGCGGATGGAGTCGCCGCTGTTCGCCACCACGATCGGTTCCGCAGGCACGCCCGCTTCCTGCACCAGCTTCTTTGCCTTTTCCAGATCCTCGTTGGACGGCTGGGCAGGCGCCCCTGCCAGGGCTTCGTATGCTGCGCTGAAGGTTGGTTCTTCGTAACCCCAAGCACCCGGCCCGACAGGCGCCTTCCAAGGTTTGGCCAGTCCTCCGAATGCGGCCTGAGCCACGCCTTGCCGGTTCAAAGCCAGGGACAGTGCCTGACGGATCCGTTCATCCTTCAATGTGCCGCGCTCTGTAGCTATGAGAGACCAGACGTTGGTGGAAGGCCCCTGGGCGATCTGGACTTTGTCGCTCTTCTGCAGCGGTCCCGCCGTCGCCGGGCTGTCCAGATACGAGCCTTGGGCTTCACCGCTGGTCAGGGCGTTCACGATCGCGTTGTCATCAGCCCAGCGGAAGGTGATGGTGTCCGCCAAGGAAGCGTTGTCGGCATCCCAGTAATCGGCGGACTTAGTGAGCGTGATGCTGGAACCGGCTGACCACTTGTCCAGTTTGAGGGGACCAGAACAAGCATCAGGGGCCGACGGCGACCCGTAGTTTGCGCCTTGTGCCTCCACCACTTTTCGGTTCAGCACGATTCCGCCGTTGCCGGCCATGGCTTGGAGGAAAATAGCGTCCCGTTGCTTCAGGGTGACAGTGATTTGGTTGTCACCTGTCTTTGCCATGTCGGTGACGTTGGCGTATTCGTCGGACTCGTCGGCGCCCTTGGCTGCGTGGCGTTGCATGCTCCAGAGCACGTCGTCGGCGGTCATTGGGGTGCCGTCGTGGAAGGTCACGTCGTTGCGGAGTGTAAAGACCACTGTGGTGTCCGAGGTCCATTCAGCTTTCTCGGCCAAATGGGGCGTGGTGGTGAGATCCGGCTGGAGCTGCATCAGCCGTTCGCAGACGTTGGACATGACCGTGTTTTCAGCTGTTGCGCTGTCGATATCCAAGTCGAACGTTGCGGGCTCCTGGGTGATCATCCAAGTGAAGGAGTCGATCTTGCCGGCGGCTTCCGATGTTGTAGGACCGAAGGAAACATCGGTGGGGGTGCTCTGGGCCTGCGGACCTGCTGCGTTGCAGGCACTGAGAGCCAGAGTGAAGACGGCCGCGCCGGCGATCACGCCGGTTCGGGCAAAGGGCTTGAATCTGTCGTTGAGTTTCACAGTGATACCTCTGCAATGGTGGGGTTGAAGGAGTCGTGGGCGGAACCAGGCCCGTCGTAGAGGTTCCAGGGCATTTGTTCGTAGTGGTGGTCGCACGGTGGTCCGTTGGTGACCAGGTATTCGCCGGTTGTGAGGTCCACGCAGCTGGAGAGCAATGTGGCCCACTGGCGGACACGCGGGCGTCGCTCGTCCGGGTGGGTGCACACGGATTCGGGGTAACCCAGGTGGTCTGACATGGCTGACTTGATGAGTTCCCGGGATTGCCCTGTGCTTGTGGCAGTGCTGACCCGTTCCAGCCCGCGCCTCGCTTGGGGAACCCTGAAGAGGGAGTCCACGGAGACCGGCCGGTAGGTGGCCGCCAGTTGTACCGGCATAAACGCTTCATAGTGATTGCCGTGGACCAGTACTCCGGATTTCTCCGGGTACATCCAGCCGTTGCTTCCCGGTGTGGTCTCTACGTCAATGGAGAATCCGGAACGGTGGGACAACACCGCGTTGCTGGCGATGTGCGGTTTCTGGCGGAAGAGCGTATTCAGCGCATCCGGTAGTTCAGCCTGATCCAGGACCATGCGCCGTATGAATGTCTGCGGCATGCCGAGTTCGTCATTGAACCTGCCTCCCAATCCGTTGGCATTGAGGGCGATACCTGCGGAGTTTGCTCCGTGGCGGCCGATCTGGCCAGCCTCAACCTGCATGATCAGCGTGGGCTTGGGGTCTTGGACCACCCGTAGGATCATCACAGTTTCCTGCGCGCCGAAACGCCAGTCCCAGTTCTGGCCGACGTACATGTGGCCGTCGCCGGAAGCCCCGTCAGTCAAAACGAACGAGGTGCACCCGTCCACGTCGTCGCGCTCTTCAGGCTCGGGCGCCTTCGCGAAACCGGCGTCGTAGATGATTTCGCCGCGGAGGTTCAGCACCATGATGTCCAGGACGTCCCTGCCGCTGCCTTCAGCGATGCCGCGCATTTCTGTGACCAGATCCGGGGCCGTTTCCGTGCACAGTCCCATCCAGCGTCCGGCCCGTCCGCGCAGCTGATCCCAAGTGAGTCCCGTCTGCTGCTGGAAAGCCTCGGTGTAGAAATCGATGGCTTTCGTAATCAGGTCTGCAGCAGCACTGCCGTACTGACGCCCCCGTTCCAGCGGAGGTCCGGAGATCTCCACGATCCTCAAGGATGTGTTGTTCATATCCGTAGGGCCTTTCATTCGGTTGGGTCTCACTGTGATCCGGTGTTGGAAGGGGTATCTTTGGAACAACCGTTACAAGTGAGGGCTTCTTTAGAATGAACAATACATCCAATGTGACTTCTGTAACAGACGTTACGAAAAATCGGGGCATGATTAATCTGCGTGGTCGTGTCCGCGAGCATTGGGACAAGCTCTCCAAGGCCGAGCGGACAGTGAGCACATTCCTCACCAACAGCTCTCCCGAGCGTCTTCTCTACGCGAGCGCGCAGGAGCTCGGCGCCGAGAGTGGGACCAGCAGCGCCACGGTGGTCCGCACGGTTCAGTCCCTGGAATACTCCGGATTGCAGGAACTCAAAAGGGACATCGCAACGCCCTTCACTTCAACGGTGGCGCCGGAAGTCCGCATGCAACAGCGCATCGACCACATGGGTGCCAGCATCGAAGACATCTGGTACAATGTATGGTCCGAGGCCAAGGACAGGCTGGAACTCGCCTCCAGTGCCGACCCGGCGGAGGCGATCGCTCCCGCCGTCGAACTTCTCATGAGAGGTTCCACGATTGTCAGTTACGGCGTGGGCGCGTCCGGAATCGCAGCACTGAACCTGGCACTGCGCTGTAACAGAATCGGCAGGCGCGCACGATGCATTTCCAGCGACGGATTCCGGCTCGCGGATGATTTGCTCCAGCTTGGAAGCCAGGATGTGGTGGTCGTCTTCGCGCCGGGACGGGTAACGGTCGACGTCGAAGTGCTGCTTAAGCGGGCACGCTCGGTTGGTGCGTCCGTCGTCTTACTGACGGATGAGCCCGAGTCGGCTTTGCATGACCTGGCCGATGCCGTAATCCTCGCCCCACACACGCCGACAGGCATGACTACGGAGGCGTTGCCGTCGATCGTGCTGAGTGACGTCCTGGTTCAGGCGCTGGTTTCCGTGGATCACGAGCAGGCCGTGGAATCGTCGCACCAGCTCACGGCATTGCGCGAGCAGCTGGGGTACTAAGCCCGCCGATCACCACGGCCTACAGTGGACCACTCAAGGCCCTTGCGACTGTGGACGTACTGACTCCCAACGTGTCAGCAATCTCGCTGAGAGTCATCTTCTTACTCCTGAGGTTCCGCGCCGCTTCCAATTTGTGCGGGGTCATCGCCGGTGGCCGCCCACCAAGGCGCCCGCGGGCCCGGGCGGCCGCGAGCCCCACTGTGGTTCGCTCGGACAACCTGCTGCGTTCATAGTTCGCTATGGATTCGAACAACCCGAGGATCACCCGACCGTGCTGGCCTCCGGTATCCAACCAAGGTTCCGCCACTACCCGGAAAGTCACGCTCCGCTCGGCCAGCAGCGCAATGATGCCCACCAAGTCCGAGGTACTGCGTCCCAGCCTCGTCAGGTCACTCACCAGCAGCGAGTCCCCTGGCTTGAGTGCCTCGAAGCAGGCCCTCCATTGCTCCCTGAGCTCAGTTGCCCCGGTTGCACGCTCCTCATAGACATCCACGGCGCCGGCCGCTTTGAGCACCTGGACCTGATCCGCAAGGGACGGACCAAAGTTGCTTTCCCTGGCGTAACCAATAGAAATATTGAGTCTTTCCAATTTCCCAAAAACCCCCATTTTTGAGTTGAAACTATTTGAATACCGTATTGAGTTTTGACACATGCGTATCCGTAAATATGCCCAAGAGATACGCGGCGCTCACAAGTGCCCGATAATGACTTCTGGAAAGCGCATCCGCGGCCCTGCCATGACTGGAACCACAGGATCTGCCTCGCCAGTATGACACAGCAAAATTAGAAACTAAAACAATTTTAAGAAAGTCCTTGATGTCTCTTGTCACATTATCGACCAGAAGTGATACTCGAGTTACAACCGGCAAAGTGGCCGTGTAATTATCACCTAGGGAGGAGGGATGATGATGAAAAGCAACTATTCTGCTCCGCGTGTAGCGCGGGTGGGTTCGTTCCGTGAAGTGACAAACGGTGTTTGGTTCGGACGCTGGCGCGACATCTTCGGCGGTCGGGCATTCGTTAAGGTCGACATCGGCTGATAGCAGTACAGAGGTACGAGCGGGAGCCTCGTCATCGCGACGAGGCTCCCGTTCTGCATCAGGCTTTCATCCGCTCCATCACACGTCAGGTGCCAGGACACAATGCCACAACTCTTCTTAGCCAGCAGACGCAGTGCCGCGGGATTGATCGACGAATCCACGGCCTTGCCGCCCAGCGCCGATGTCATCATCCTCGATTCCAAGCTCAGCGAGCGGCAAGTGAGGGATTCCGCGGTCCCCCATCATTCACGTGATGACGATGGCGCAACGCCGAGATTCGCCCGCGCCACCACCGGATCAATCTCAACTGCACAGACTCTGTACTGGACTGACATCGGCGGAGCACCCATTGCCTCGACATCCCAGGGAGCACTGCGGCGGATTGCCCACAGCAAGCTAGATGACAGCCGGGTCCGTCTGGCCCTGTGCACAAATTTGCCTGGCTTCCTGCGCCACCTTCCCTTCTGGGAAGGAATCAATACAGTCAAACCAGGTTCCACGCTCACCTACCGCAATGGGCGTCCCCAGGTGCTGGATCAGGCAGTTGCGGCGGGCCACCCCAACCTAGATCTACCCGAAGCGGCTGAACTGCTGCTCGCTGAGCTGACACGGTCTATGGAACGCCGCATTCTGTCCTACGGGACATTGAGCGCTGATGTGTCGGGCGGCATGGACTCCACCAGCCTGGCCTACATACTGAATTCACTTCAGGAAGACAGCATTTACTACCATGCGGGTACGGACGATCCTCATAACCGGGATAGCCAGTACGCACGCCGAGCAGCATCGGAATTACGCGGGGATTTCACTGAGTTAGAGTCGCTGACCGCCACAGCAGGCGCGTTCAGCGACTTCGATCAGAACATCCAGGGCATCGATGACGGCCCGCTGGCATGGGCCGGGAATTCCAAGCACCTTGGGTTACTGCTAATTGATGCCTCCCAACGTGGGGTCAAGGCTCACGTGACGGGCGTTGGCGGCGACGAATTGTTTGATCCACTTCCCGTGACGGCCCTCGACCTCCTCACGACGTCATCATGGAAAGCAGGTCTTCGTATAATTCGCCGGCTAAGGAAAATGCAGCGGTGGTCCACGCTGGCTGTAGCCCGAGCGGTGGGGTCCAACGTCAACTTTGAAACTGAAATGCTGAGGCGCGTTGAGGCCCCGGCGGGGAACATCGTGGGGCCCGCTGAAGCTTTCTCGTGGGCACCCGGATTCGGCATCTCCAAATTCGCCACAGCAGAAACCCGGGAAGTAGTGGCGGAAAAAGCGAAGGATGCGCTCAGACAAGGAGCCAGTCCGCACCATAAAGATCGCTTCAGGCATCAGATGACCGAGGCCATCATGTTCCAAGGCGAAATTGTGCGGCAAGTAAATCATGCCTACGAACACCTCGGCGTCGCTTGGGAGGCGCCCTACTTGGACGATGCGGTAGTCCGTCTCGTTCTGAGTCTGCCTACAGACATCCTCATTGGAACGCGCGGCAACAAACCGCTCCTGGCACGGGCGACGGTGCCTGTTGCCCCCCGCTGGTTGTTCACTCGCGAAGACAAGGGTGAATACAGTTCCGACCTGTTCACCGAGTACAAGAAGCGTCGACACGATCTGTCCCGCCTCTTCGACGAAAGTTATCTGGTGGACATGGGCCATATCAACCCTGACGCTGTACGCGATGCCTTGAGCATGCCGGTAGTCAGCACGGATGAACTCTTTGAAATCGAACAACTCGCCGGCGTCGAGAGATGGGTCAGGACCATTCAATGAGGAAGAAGACAACCCGCACCATTGCAGCGGGAGACGTATTCCAACCTTCACCGAAAATCACCTTCAACATAGATGATGACGGGGTAACGGTCTTCGACGCCCGCGGCGGCACTTACTGGCGTGGAAACGGCACAGCAGCCGACGTCATGGCTGCAATCGACCAAAACCTCCAGGTGGGTGACGTCGTTGACAAAATCTCTGAATCCTACGGAGTTGACCACAACCGTGTTCGCCAGGATGTCCACGCTTTGATTGGTGAACTACAGCAGTCCGGAATTATCCGAAGGGTCAGGCATGAGCCTTCCCATTAGTCCACAGCCGACCGTCGTGCCACAGGGGCTGTTCCGGTTGCGGACTCACACGGTGGTCGGCGTCGCCTGGGTGATGACCTTGCTGCCGCCGACGCTTCTTCAGTCAGCTCTCAATGGCCTTTCGCATCCAGTTCGTTCCACCAACGCCCAACAAGCACGACTCATACGGGCGGCCGTATGTGCCGTTAGTGCCCGCTGCGCCGGCGAGGGGTGCCTGCAGCGGTCGATCGCAGCCTTCATGCTCTGTCGAATGGAAGGTCACTCTCCGGGATGGAAAACGGGATACCAACTTGAGCCCTTCGCTGCCCATGCATGGATTGAAGTGGACGGGGTGCCGATCGACGAGCCGCATCGTATCCGCAGCTACGTCCCTGTCCTCACCGTGGCTCAGCCCGGAGAAACGAGCAACAAATGAAGACCACAGCCAATACCTCTCGACGTGCCGGACTGACTGAATTGTTCCGTCACGTAGCCGTTCAACGCCGACTCGTTGTCCTCATCGTGATCCTCAGCCTTTTGGGATCTGCGCTTTCTTTGGCACAACCTTTGCTGGTCCGTGAAGTGATCGACCGAGTCAGCGCTTCCAAGCCCTTGGAACTCCTGCCATGGCTTGTTGGTGGGCTCATCCTTGTGGGGGGAGTTCTTGGTGGCATCAGGCAGTACCTAATCCAGCGCACCGCCGAGACCGCCATCAGGAGGTCTCGCCACAACCTCATCGACCACATCCTTCACCTTCCGGTTCCCACATTGGACCAGCGCCGCGTAGGCGATCTTGTGGCACGCGTGACGACGGACACCACAGTGATACGGAACATGCTGAGCCAAGGCTTTGTGGAATCCTTCGCAGGTGTTTTCACCATCATCGGCGCACTCGTGGCAATGCTCTTCCTGGACCCCGTTCTGGTGATCATTGCCTTGGGAGCCGCTCTGGTTTCGGTCGCAGCAGTCGTTTGGGTCACCTCCTACATCGAACGCGCCAGCCTCGGCGTACAAACTGCCCTGGGGAAGCTCTCGTCCTCCATGGACCGCGCCATCCGAGCGACACGAACTGTGCGTGCAGCCAACGCAAGTACACGTGAATCCCAACGCGTTAAGGAAGACGCGAACAGCGTCTGGACCATTGGACTACGCGTCGCGGCCACTACAGCATTGGTTTCCCCTATTTCCTCCATCGCCATGCAAGTGACCTTCCTCGCCGTTATAGGAGTCGGCGGGCTAAGAGTGGCATCGGGCGAATTGACGGTGGCCGACCTCGTTTCGTTCATTCTCTTCCTGTTCCTCCTCATCATGCCCCTCGGCCAACTGTTCGGCACCGTGAGTGCCATAGGGGAAGCGCTTGGAGGCGTGGCGCGTATTAACGAAATCCTGCAGCTCCCCACCGAACGGGACACACCCGTCGTTGCGGGCAACACGGTCCCCACCATCAGAGATTCCAGCCTGGTTTTCCGTGGTGTGAGCTTTGAGTACGACCATCCTTCCGAGGAGACGGAAGGGTCCAGTCAGCGGTCAACGTTGAGCGATGTCTCATTCCAGATCGGATCAAGTCAGCGAGTTGCAATCGTTGGTCCTTCCGGGGCAGGTAAGAGCACTATCCTGAACCTCATCGCCCGCTTCTACGATGCTTCCGATGGGCAAATCTTGTTCGGCGGAACCGACGTCAACCAAGTAGCCAGGTCAGCGGTCCGGGCCAACATCGCCTATGTCGAGCAGGACGCACCCGCTGTTGCCGGGACCCTCCGGGACAACCTAAACATAGGGAGTCCGGATGCCTCCGACGAGGACATGATGGCCATTCTTGAACGACTGAATCTCACATCTATCCTTCGGAGGTCAGAACTTGGCCTCGACGCGGAGGTCGGTGAAGGAGCCGTGCTCCTCTCCGGAGGAGAACGGCAGCGAATTGCTGTGGCCCGGGCCTTGCTTGCAAACCCTTCGATGCTTCTTCTGGACGAATCGACCTCCAACCTGGACGGGGTGAGCGAGGAAAGGGTGAGGGAACTCATCGCCGACGTAACTTCGGGGTGCACCTTGGTCATCGTTGCCCACCGCCTCGCCACCGTGCAAAGCTCTGACTTGATCCTGGTGCTCGATGAAGGCAAGGTCGTGGCAAGCGGTACCCATACAGAATTGATGCAGACGTCGCCTCTTTATCGGGAACTCGCTCAGAACCAATTCCTGACAAATGAGATGGCCTATGAAGCAACGACACCCGAGCACGACGCGCAGCGCTGATCCAGAAAACGTTCGCCCCTCCGTAGTCCGGGAAACGATTATTCGGGTTCTGCTAAACGGTCTGGTCGGCCTCATTGTGGTGGCCGGGCTTTGGATCACCGTGGTTCCGCCGGAATCGCCAGGACGGCTGGTCCAGCTGGCCCTGGGGGGCCTTGTTGTCCTCGGGCTCTGCCTTCGGTCCCGGTTTCCGTGGCTTGCCGCTGCCTGGACCGGCGCCGTCACGGCGGCGGGGTGGGCCTTAGGAATGACTGAGGATCCTTTCCTGCTTACCGGGCTCTGTCTCTACATCGCCGCGGAAAGATTCGGGACACGCCTCTTTCCTGCATGGTTGATCGCGCTGGAAATTCTTCTGTTCGCATCCTTGCTTCTTGTCTCCGCCGAGGGCGCCGAAGCGCGCATCCGGGGAATTATCCTTGGCGCTGTCATCATCGGGGCAGCGTGGGTCTTGGGAATCCGCACCCAGCGCATGCGGTACGAAACCGAGCGCAATGCCCGCGCGCAGGAACGGCTTCGGCTCGCCCGTGATATCCACGACGTGCTGTCTCACACCCTGGGAGGGATTGGACTGCGGGCAGGTGTCGTGGCCCATGTAAAGTCGTCCACCACAGACGATCTACGATCCGCGCTGCAGGGCATCGAGTCCGACGCCCGTGACGCGTTGAGACAACTCCAGGTCTTGATGCGCCGGGAACGCAGTGAAGCGGCTGACGACACTCCCCTGGGAAGCCTTCCGGAACTGGTGCAGGAGCTGTCGCAGCCGGCCATACGAGCCGGGATATCTGTTGTGATCGACGCCGACGAAAGTACCCAGGGCCTTCCGGCCGCGCAGCGAACCACCGCGTATCGGATCATTCAGGAGGCCCTGACAAACGTGATCCGTCATTCCGGAGCAAAAACCTGCCGGATCACCATCAGGACCGAAGGCGACGACCTGCGAATCAGCGTCCTCGACGACGGTCCGGGGGCAGCATTGGCTTCCAAGAACGGTCACGGACTCACAGGAATGCGTGAACGGGCTGAGTTATTGGGCGGAACCTTTCAAGCAGGACGGGAGGCCAATGGATACGGGGTGGCTGTTTCACTGCCGGGAACTGCAGCGAGGGTGGAACACCGATGAACGAGATCAGCGTCCTCATCGCAGACGACGATGCTCACATCGGGACATCGCTGCGCCTTTTGATCGAGGATGAGCCGGACATGACGGTGACCGCCGTGGTTGTGGACGGCGCAGAGGCCGTAGAAGCCATCATGGATCATCAACCCGACGTGGCGTTGATGGATGTTCGAATGCCCCGGATGACCGGTCTTGAAGCTGCGGGGGTTCTGGCATCACGGAAGTCCCGCACCCGGCTGGTCATGCTGACCACCTTCGATATGGATGACTACGTCTATCAGGCGCTCCGCCAGGGTGCCTCCGGCTTTCTTCTCAAGAACGCGCCGTTGCCTGACATTCTCAAGGCAATCCGAACCGCACATGAAGGAAACGCCCTCCTCGCCCCAGAGATCACCCGCCGCCTCATAGACCGCTTCACTCTGGGCCCGGCCGCACACGAACGCATCAGCGAACTGACAGTTCGCGAACGCGAAACCTTGACCCTCATCGGACAAGGCGCCTCCAATAACGAGATAGCAGCGGCCCTGTTTCTCACGCGAACCACTGCGCGGACTTATGTGAGTCGAATTCTGACAAAACTGGGCGCCCGGGACAGGGCACAACTCGTAGTTATCGCCTACGAAAGCGGCTTGGTCGGCCCCTCGACCGTCTAATTTGGGTGACACAACTGTCTACACCTGCAGACAGACAAGCGGTGCCGGGCCGGATTGACTTGAGTCATGCCAGCATCTTCCAACGCGACCTCCGATGTGCGGACGGGATCGCGAACCACCATGATCCGCGCCATCAGGGCCGAAACCACCAAACTTCTGACACTGCGTCTTTGCCTCAACACCATGGCAGGAACGGTGCTGCTCACGGTGCTTCTTTCCTGGATACTGACCAGCCTGATCGACGCTGCCCATAAAGCAGGGAGACCTGGCGAGGCAGCCGGCCTTGAGGCTGGCACGGCCTTTTTGGTCATCCTCCACTATGGACAAATAGGGGTCATCCTTCTGGCGGCATGGTCCATGCACCAGGAATCGGACACTGGCTCTCTTCGGAGCACCTTGATCAGCCTCCCGCAGCGCCGTGTTGTGTTGGCGGCCAAAGCGATTGTGATTGTCGTTGCCGTTTTCGTCACGGCGGTTCTGAGTGTGTTCGGGTCGGCCGGGATTCGTTGCGTGGTCATCGACTGCACCGCCGAAAGCAGCCAGATAGCAGCCACTCCACAAGCGGGATCAGGAATCCTGTGGGGCGTGGTCCTTTACTGGATCCTCATCGCCCTGTTCACCTACGCCCTGTCGGTGGTCCTGCGCAGCGGGCTGGCAGCCATGGGTACTGTCTTGGCGATGGCCCTCATTGTCTCCACGTACCTGGTGAACATCACCCCCTTCGCCAAGTTCCTGCCGGATAAGGCCGGAGCCCAGCTCTACCAATTGCCGCCTCCTGCGCCGGGCGACCTGGGACCTGCTACGGGCGGATTGGTCCTCGCGGTTTGGGTGGTCGCGGCTCTGATCGCTGCACTTGTTCTGTTCCGCCGCCAACCAGTTCGCCGCTAAGTGACATCGACTACCAAGGAGATCAATCAGTGATCGAGATCAAGAATTTGAGCAAGAAATACGGGCAGTCGGACGGAATCATCGACGTCTCACTGACTGCCGAGCCCGGGAAAGTTACTGCCTTTCTCGGGCCGAACGGGGCCGGCAAATCGACAACTTTCCGTCTGCTTTTAGGCCTCGATCGGGCGGACAGCGGGTCCGCTCTCATCGAGGGAAAACCCTACCGGGACCTCACCGCCCCCCTCTGGACCGTAGGAGCCCAGTTCGACGGCTCGGGAGCCCACAAAGGCCGCACGGCCAAGGCCCATCTCACCTGGCTTGCGCAATCCAACGGCATTCCGCAGTCGAGGATCGGTGAAGTTCTGGAGGTCGTCGGGCTTTCGGACGCCGCCCGGAAGCGCGTGGGAGCGTACTCACTGGGTATGGGTCAGCGACTGGGCATCGCTGCGGCCCTCCTCGGCGATCCACGCATTATTGTTCTCGACGAGCCGACCAACGGCTTGGATCCCGAAGGCATTCGCTGGATCCGGGGGCTCCTGAGGACCCTTGCAGCCAACGGCAAGACGGTTCTTATTTCCAGCCATCTCATTAATGAGGTCCAGCACGTCGCTGACCACATCGTGGTCATTTCCGGTGGCCGCATTGTTCAGTCCGGAAACGTCGATGATCTGGTAGCCGGTCACCATGACCTGGAAGCCGCCTACTTCGATTGGACCGGCAGTGCGGCTAAAGGAAACGCCGTATGACTACGCTGGTGGACACTACCCGGAAGTCCAGCCTATTCCGCGCCGAACTCACCAAACTCATCACGTTGAGGTCCGTATGGATCACTGCAGCCCTGACGTGTCTCATCGTTGTTCTCATCGGGTGGTCCCAGGCGGCCCCGGTGGGAGACGCACTCCGAACCAACGACCCCGGGCTTGCACCAGGAGCGAGCCCGGAGACGGTGGGTTTTGACTGGGTTGCGCTGGGACTGATCGGAATCATTGTCATCGGCGTCATAGCCGCATCGAGTGAATACGTGTCGGGCCAACTGCGGAGCAGCCTGGTGGCCGCGCCGAACCGCGAGCGCCTGTATTTGGCGAAATGCGCTGCGTTGACAGTGTTCGTCACACTGCTGGGCCTCGTCACCATTCCGCTGTTGAGCTTGCTATCCCAGTCTGGTCTCGGCGAACTTTCCGTCATCAACGGGACCGTTCCGGCAGGCCTCCTTCTCCGCTGGGTTGGTGCCATAGCTTTCTGGGATGCCATAGCCCTCATTGGGTTCGCACTGGGCATCCTGCTCAAACAGACGCTGATACCGCTGTTTACGCTCATTGTGGTGTCGCAATTGTCGTTGATGTTGCTGCTGCTGACTCCAGCCTTTGCCTATTTACCCACTGTGGCCGGGGTCCTGCTGTTCGACCCAGGCCTGGTTACAGGTTCCTATCCGAATGCAGATCTGGGTTCTCTCACCGCCGCGATAGTAACCTTCACCTGGACAGCCGGCCTCGTGGCCTTTGCAGGGTTCAGGTTCAGCACGCGTGACGTCCGCGGCTGACTGAAGCACGACGGCGGTCCTCACCGAAGGCTCGGGCGGGGACCGCCGTCGTGGTTCTCAATAGAACGTGCGGCGACGCCGTGCTCTTTCCAGTCACTGACCCGCTCCAACCACTCACCAAGGAGGGCAGCCGTTAGCTCCGGCTGGTCCAGATGCGCGTTGTGCCCGGCCCGATCCAGGACGGCGGTGGTGGACTGTGCGTAGCTGCGCGCCAGCGCAGTCTGATCCTCAAACCCCACCACATGGTCCTGGCGCCCAGCGAGAATAAGCGTGGGCCCCCTAAAGCTGGCAAAGCGATTTTCCGGCTCGGTACGGAGTGCGTAGCTGCTGGAAATCCGCTGGACTGCTGCCTGATCAAAGACTCGAAACCCCGGCAGAGCCGCGTCTCGGAAACGAAGCCAATTCTCGGGGGATTGGACCACGGCCATGGCCTCATAGTCGGCCGCATCCGCGGGTTCCAAGGCCGCCAAAAGGGTCGGGTCTGTTTGGAGCACTGTCTTGGCAGGCAGGGTTCGGGACCCGTTATCCGCAACGACCACTGGGCAAAGGAGCGCCAGGCCAAGAACCTGCTCCCCGAATTCGGCGACCATGTGACGGGCGATCATGCCGCCGAAGGAGTTTCCGAGGACTGCGAACTTTTCGGCACCGAAGGTCTGCCGGGCAAAGGAGACCACTGTTTCGGCCACGGCATCCGCGCTATCGATCTCGGGTCCTGCCGCTGATTGGCCCATGCCCGGCAAGTCCACGTAGACCCGCCGCCACTGACCGTGAGCTTCGAACACGGGGTCGAGCCCCAGCAGTAGGCGATGATCGACACAGAATCCGTGGATGATCAGGATTGGGGTCCCCGCCCCGCAGTCAACAGAATGCACCCTCGAACGCTAACACCGGCGGCATGTGATCGCGGGTCAAACGTGACGAGTTGAGGACTCGTGAGCATCAACAGTGAGCGGTACGCAGCCACCGAGGGGCGGGTTCTCGGCAGAAAGAGCCCCCAATACCCCCGAGAGCTAACCCCTCACCAACTTGAGACCTAACCCCTCGGCGGCAGGTGAGTGAGAGGCCCACCGAGGGGTGAGTTCTCGGCAGAAAGAGCCCCCAATACCCCCGAGAGCTAACCCCTCACCAACTTGAGAACTCACCCCTCGGCGGCAGGAGATCTAACCCCTCGGCGGGCCGACTCACAACGACACAGAACCCATCTAGAGAGCGCTCTCTTGACGTGAGTGACCCACAGCACATACTGTGAACCCACATCCCAGAGAGCGCTCTCTCGCCCTAGGCGTACGGTCGCTCGAACACACAAAGGAGTGATCGTGGAGTTTTCGCGACTAAGGAAATTCACTGCCCTGGCGGGCGTAGCCTCACTGGCCCTCGTGGCCGCAGGCTGCAGCGGCGGAGGCGATAAGGCGGCGAGCGCAGACAATCCCGTCACGCTGACCGTCACCACCTTCGGCACTTTCGGATACGACGACCTGTATGCCGAATACGAGAAGCAGAACCCCGGCGTCACCATCGAGGCCACCAACATTGACCGTGGTTCCAACGCCCGCACCGATGCGTTCACCAAACTGGCGGCAGGCTCGGGCCTCAGCGACGTCACGGCCATCGAGGAAGGCTGGCTCGGCTCCATCATGGAGGTCTCGGACCAGTTCGTGGACCTCAAGGAGCACGGCGCCGAGGACATCAAGGGCAACTGGGTGGACTGGAAGTTCAAGCAGGGCACCGATCCCAACGGCCGCGTGATCGGTTACGGCACGGACATCGGGCCGCAGGCATTGTGCTTCAACGGCAAGCTCTTCGAAGCAGCCGGCCTGCCTAGCGACCGCGAGAAAGTCGCTGAGCTTTTCGGCGGTAAGGACGCAAGCTGGGATACGTACTTCAAGCTGGGCCGCCAGTACAAAGAGGCAACCGGCAAGGCCTGGTATGACCAGTCCGGCTTCGTGTGGAACTCCATGGTCAACCAGATGGATGAGGGTTACTACACCAAGGACGGCAAGCTGAATGTTGAGGGCAACAAGGAAATGCGGGCAAAGTTCGACATGCTCGCTGCCGGCACTGCCGATGGCCTGTCCTCCAACCAGACCCAGTTCGACTGGGGTAACGGCAAGGCATTTGTTGACGGTTCCTTCGCAACCCACGTTTGCCCGGCCTGGATGCTCGGCACTATCAAGGGCCAGCTCGAGTCGGCTGGCGGCGGAGCAGCCAGCGGTTGGGACGTAGCCGACGTCTTCCCCGGCGGTGCCTCCAACTGGGGCGGAGCCTTCCTCTCGGTTCCCAAGACCTCCAAGCACCCGGCTGAAGCAGCCAAGCTGGCAGCATGGCTGACCGCACCCGAGCAGCAGATCAAGCAGTCTGCTGCAGCGAACAACTTCCCCAGCACGCTGGAAGCACAGGCAAAGATCGTTGAAGCAGCAAAGCCGAACGAACTGTTCAACAATGCTCCCTATGGCGCCATCTTTGAATCCCGCGCCGAGGGTGTCATCGCCCAGTTCAAGGGTCCGGATGACTCTGTGATCCAGGAAAATGTCTTCGGCCCCGCCCTCAAGATGCTCGACTCGGGCAAGGGCACCGCCGATGAAGCCTGGAATGAAGCCGTCAAGCTCCTCAACGACCTCGTGGTCAACAACTAGCAGCACCCGGCCGTGGGGCCTCCGGGAAACCGGAGGCCCCCTCACAGAGTCTGAGACCCGACCATGACCACCACCTTGAATCGCCCGGCCGCCGGCAGAACGGCCGCCACCAAACCGAAACCGACCTTTCGCCAACGCCTGAACGTCTTCGATATGAAGGCGTCCCCGTACCTTTACATCGCCCCGTTTTTCATCCTGTTCGCCCTGGTGGGTCTCTTTCCCTTGGGCTACACGTTCTTCGTCTCCCTCTTCGACTGGCACCTGCTCAAAGGCCAGGGAGAATTCGTTGGATTCCAAAACTTCGCGGAAGTACTTCAGGACCGTTTCTTCTGGAACTCCCTGTTCAACACTGTCAGCATCTTCCTGATCTCCACCATCCCGCAGCTGATCATGGCCACCATCATCGCCGCGGTGCTGGACCAGAACCTGCGTGCAAAGACGTTCTGGCGCATGAGCATCCTGCTCCCCTACGTTGTGACTCCCGTGGCTGTTGCCATGATTTTCACCAACATGTTCGGCGAGCAGTACGGGCTGATCAACAACATCCTGTCCAGCTTCGGCATCGATCCCGTCATGTGGAAGAACGACACCCTTCCCAGCCACATCGCCATCGCCACCATGGTGAACTGGCGCTGGACCGGCTACAACGCGCTGATCCTCCTGGCCGCCATGCAGTCAGTACCGCGCGATATCTATGAGTCCGCAGCAATCGACGGCGCCGGCTCCATGCGCCGCTTCTTCAGCATCACCTTGCCGAGCATCCGCCCCACCATGGTGTTCGTCATTGTCACCGCCACCATCGGCGGACTGCAGATCTTCACCGAGCCCAGGCTGTTCGATCCCGTTGCGGCCGGCGGAACGGCGCGCCAGTTCCAGACCACCGTGCTGTACCTGTGGGAGATGGCTTTCCAGCGCCAGAACTTCGGCAAGGCCTCCACCATCGCCTGGCTCCTGTTCCTGATCATCCTGCTCTTCGGCATCGTGAACTGGCTGATCTCCCGCCGCATCGCCACCAACGGCGACGATCGCGGAGCAGCCAGCCGCCGTCGTCGTCAGCGTTCTTCGGCAGCGGAGGCAAAAGCGGACGACGCCGGCCTCACCGCCCAGGCGGTAACCGCACCGGTAGCGGCACCAGACTCGACCCCGAGGAGCGGGAAATGACCCTCACGCAAAACCGGCCACAAGCACCGGCACCGCAGCGAACCTCCCGATCACTGACCACACGGAAAGCCCTCTTCGGCAACGGCCGGCGCCCCGGCTTCCTCACCTACGGGCTCCTGATTGCGTTCTTCCTGGCCTCGGCCTACCCCCTCTGGTGGTCCGTAATCATCGGCAGCCGCTCCAACGAAGCCCTCGGGGAAACCTGGCCGCCGCTGCTCCCTGGCGGCAACTTCTGGACCAACGTGGGCGAAGTCTTCGACACCGTCCCGTTCTGGCTGGCACTCGGCAACAGCGTCCTGATCTCCGGCATCATCACCATCTCCGTGGTGGGGTTCTCCACCCTTGCCGGATACGCGTTCGCCAAACTGCGCTTCCGCGGCCGGAACTGGCTGATGGTGGCAGTGATCGCCACCATGGCCATCCCGACGCAGCTGGGCATCATCCCCTTGTTCATGCTGATGCGCACGCTGGGCTGGACGGGTGAGATCGGCGCCGTCGTGATTCCTACTCTGGTGACAGCGTTTGGCGTCTTCTTCATGCGGCAGTACTTGGTGGACGTGATCCCGGATGAGCTGATCGAATCGGCACGCATGGACGGCGCGTCCATGATCTCCACGTTCTGGCATGTGGCACTTCCCGCGGCGCGTCCGGCCATGGCAATCCTGGGCCTGTTCACGTTCATGACGGCGTGGACCGATTTCCTCTGGCCCCTGTTGGTGCTCGACGCCGGCAACCCCACTTTGCAGACGGCGCTCAGCCAACTGCAGTCGGCCCGTTACGTGGACTACTCGATCGTCCTGGCCGGCGCCGTCATGGCAACACTTCCGCTACTGGCCCTCTTCGTCCTGGCGGGGCGTCAACTCATATCCGGAATCATGCAAGGAGCAGTGAAGGGCTAATGCCATTCGAAGCAACAAACCACCCCGCGACCCCTCCCTTTAACAGGGTGTGGCCCGAGGGCTTCCTCTGGGGCTCGGCCACCGCCGCAGCCCAGGTGGAAGGCGCCAGCCATGAAGGCGGCAAGGAAGATTCCGTCTGGGACGCTTTCGCCCGCGTTCCTGGCGCCATTGCCAACGGCGAGACGTTGAAGGACGCGGTGCAGCACTACCACCGCATGCCCCAGGACGTCAGGATCATGAAGGAGCTGGGCCTGGATTCCTACCGGTTCTCCACCAGCTGGTCCCGCGTCCGGCCCGGCGGCCGGACTGCGAACGCCGAAGGCTTGGACTTTTACTCACGTTTGGTGGATGAACTGCTCGACGCCGGCATCCTCCCTTGGTTGACCCTTTACCACTGGGACCTGCCGCAGGCGCTGGAGGAGAAGGGCGGCTGGGCCAACCGCGACACCGCCTACCGCTTCGTCGACTACGCGAACGATGTCTATTCGGCCCTCGGTGACCGTGTTCAGCACTGGACCACGTTCAACGAACCATTCTGCTCATCCCTGCTTGGCTATGCGGCGGGCGTGCACGCACCCGGCCGCCAGGAACCGGAAGCAGCCGTCGCGGCCATCCATCACCAGCACCTCGCCCACGGACTGGTAGTCAATGAGCTGCGGGGCCGCGGCGCCCAGCAGCTGGGGATCACGCTCAACCTCAGCAACTCCATTCCGCGGGATCCTTCCGACCCCGTGGACCTCGACGCCGCACGCCGGTTTGATTCGCTGCAGAACCGGATCTTCCTGGATCCGATCCTCCGCGGCGCTTATCCGGAGGACACCCTCAATGACCTTGAGCAGTTCGGCATCCGGGATGTCATCAAGCCCGGCGACCTGGACATCATCGGTGCTCCCATCGATTTCCTGGGCGTCAACCACTACCACGATGACCTCATCAGCGGACACCCCACTGCTGAACACGGCGACGGCCACTCGGGCGGTGCAACCCGTCCGACGTCGTCGTGCTGGATCGGTTCGGAAGACATTTCCTTCCCGAGTCGTGGGCTGCCGCGTACGGCCATGAACTGGGAGGTCAACCCGGACGGACTGCGGAAGCTCTTGGTGCGCTTGGGCGAGGAGTATCCTGCGCTGCCGCCGCTTTACATCACTGAGAACGGCGCCGCGTACGACGACGTCGTCAGTCCCGACGGCGCGGTCCACGACGCCGAGCGGACCCAGTTCGTCCTGGACCACGTCACGGCGGTGGGGGAAGCACTCGACCAAGGCGCCGACGTGCGCGGCTACTTTGTGTGGTCCCTCCTGGACAACTTTGAGTGGTCCTGGGGCTACGGCAAACGATTCGGGGTGGTCCGCGTGGATTACGACACTTTCGAGCGCACGGTCAAGGACAGCGGACTGGCCTACTCCCGGGTCATCGCAGCGGCCAAAGCATCAGCCGCTGTCACCGCGAACGCCTAAAGTAGCCTTCAGAGGCATACTTTTCTTTACGTTCCGGAGATGACCATGACGCAGGACACCAGCGGCCCCCGGCCGGTACCCACCCTTGAGATGGTGGCTGCCTTGGCCGGGGTGTCGCGGGCCACCGTGTCCCGGGTGGTCAATGACAGCCCGAGTGTTGACCCTGAAATGGCGCAGTCGGTGAGGAAGGCCATCCTCGCACTCGACTACACGCCAAACCGTGCAGCCCGCTCCTTGGCCAAACGGCGGGCGAATGCGGTCACCTTGATCGTTCCGGAGTCAACGTCCAAGGTCTTCGCGGATCCGTTCTTCGCCTCAGTGGTCCAAGGCATCGCCCTGTATCTCACCGATACCGAGTACACGCTGAACATGGTGATCTCCTCCGAGTCGAAGCCGGAGAAAACCCGCAGCTTCCTGCTCGGCGGCAACGTGGACGGCGTCCTGGTGGTCTCGCACCACAGCGGCGATAACTCCTGGACGCACCTCTCGGGGTCCCTTCCCATGGTGTTCGCCGGGCGCCCCTTGGTGGGCGGCAAGGAAAGCTACTACGTGGACGTGGCCAACGAACAAGCTGCCTACGAAGTCACCAAGTTATTGACCCAGAGCGGCCGAAGGAACGTGGCAACCATAGCTGGCCCGCAGGACATGCCCCCTGGCTTGGATCGCCTGGCCGGTTGGAGAACCGCCGTGCGGGAGGAGGGTCTTGGGGATGGCCTGATGGAGGAGGGCGACTTCACCCTGGCCTCCGGCGCAAAAGCCATGCACCGTTTGCTGGACCGCGGTGTTCCCGTTGACGCCGTTTTCGCAGCGAATGACCAGATGGCCGCCGGTGCCTACACCGCTATCCAAGGGCGGGGTCTTCGCATCCCGGAGGACATCGCCGTCGTGGGTTTTGATGACGATTCCTTTGCCACCTCGGTGACCCCCGCCCTAACTACTGTCCATCACCCGATTGTTGAACTCGGCAAGAAGATGGCCGAGACCCTGGTGAACCTGATCGAAGGTAAGCCGGCAGAACGCGTCACAAGAATGCCTACCTCGATCGTGATCCGCGATTCCGTTTAGCCCCATGCCTTGAAAGGCCTGTCCATGCTTCCTGCTCCTGTCAGCACCGTCGCGCCTTCGGTCGCAACCGGCCGCCCGATCCGTTGGGGAGTAGTGGCCACCGGCTCCATTGCCCAACGCGTGGTGGAAGACCTTGCGCTCCTTGAAGACGCCGTCCTCCAGGCTGTCAGTTCGCGCTCCGAGGCCTCTGCCCAGGCCTTTGCGGCGAAGTTCGGATTCGCCACGGCCTACTCGGATACGGGAACGACGCCGGGCTACGAGCGGTTGCTGGCTGACCCCGCCGTCGACGTCGTCTACGTCGCCACGCCGCACGCGCAGCATCACGCCGTCGCGCTGGCCGCCCTAACTGCGGGGAAGCACGTCCTGTGCGAGAAGCCGATCGCCATGGATGCCTCGCAGGCGCAGGAGTTGGCTGAACTGGCCCGGGATAAGGGGCTTTTCCTGATGGAAGCCGTGTGGACCCGGTTCCTGCCCAGCTTCTGCCGCGCCGTCCAGATCCTGCGGTCAGGGGAGATCGGGGAGCCGCGCTGGCTCCAGGCTGACCTCGGTTTCGTGCCTGCCTACGATCCCGCTGCACGGATCTGGGACCCGGCAGCCGGGGGTGGGGCGTTGCTGGACCTCGCCGTGTATCCGCTGACATGGGCGGATGGAGTCTTCGGCGAGCCAGGCAGCATGGTTGCCAGTGGTGTCCTGACTCCCGAGGGCGTGGACCTGCAGAATTCCCTGGCCCTGAGCTACCCGAGCGGGGCGTATGCCCAGCTCATCACCTCAATCGGCGCGGAGTGCCCCAGCGTAGTGACCGTGGGCGGTTCCGAGGGTTGGCTGCGTTCCTCCGCTCCCCTGTTCAACCCGGCCGAGCTCATCATCCAGCCACGCAACGGCACGTTGCGGACAGAGAAGTTTGAGGTGCTCGGGCATGGTTTCAGCTACGAGCTGCGTGAGGTGACCCGGTGCCTGCAGGCCGGACTGACCGAGAGCCCGTTCATGACCCCTGGCGAGTCGGTTGGGATGATGGAACTGCTGGATGAGGCTCGTCGGCAGATGGGTCTGCGGTATTCGAGCGATCATCAGACTCCCACCGCAACAGAAGCAAACTGATTATTTCCGCTGAGACTTTAATCGGGCAGCCATCGGGACGTGATATGAATCACATTCATTTCGAAAACCCCAAAGGATGAGCTGGCAATAGCGCGAATTAGAAAGCACTCCCGGTGTCGAAAAATGGCGGATGGGCAAACTATGTGATAGGCATGACTCACTCCCGGCGCACAAGCTTTGGGATAAACATTGGGGAATTAATGTGTCTGCGAACCTAGCAAAAAAGATTGTTTCCGGCGCCAGCGTTGTCGCCATAGCAAGTGGAATCGCGCTTTCTTCAGCCCTGCCCTCATCTGCAGCAGTGGATGGCATAACAAACAATTGGTCGAATTGGTGGGATGCGCACGCTGAGGTGGAAATTTTCAACTACGCTCAACGACTTCAATCAGTCGCCCATCTTGGCAACTACTGGTATTACGGGGCGCCATCATGGACATATTCTGTTGGGCACGTTAGCGGCTATAGCTGGACCCACGAGGCGTACCAGATCCGTATCTCCTAGGCGAAAGAATCCTAGTGGTGAAGTCAATCAACGCCAGATCCCTCGCGTCTGTACTCTTCGTCGCTTGCATGCTCCCCTTGGTCGCCTCCTGCTCAGGCGGCGACCAAGGGAGTTCCGAGCGACGACACATTGCCAACAACTTTAGCGACTTAGTCATCACCGCACTCAATGATCCCAATCTGGAAGAATTCGATACTGACGTCCTGAGGCGAGCCAAGGATTCCGGAAGGATTGACCAAGCAGACTATGATGAGGCCTACAGCCGTTTCGGGAATTGCATGGCAGACTCCGGCAAGCCCATTACGTTGACTCGGCTTAGCAACGGCCTGTATCGAGTCGAGAACACACCCTTGTCAGACGGGGAGTCGATTCAGTCTGCCATGTCAATCGTGACCAGGTGCGCCCAGGGCACAACAAATGTGATCAGCGAGCTCTATGGCATTCAACAAGGTAATCCCGAATTATTGACGAATCCGTATGAAATCGCACACAAGTGCCTTGAAACCAAGGGCCTTGTTGATGCAAGTTTCTCATTCGACGATCTCAGGAAGGCCATCGGCTCCGAAGTAAGCGGAGGAAATGCACTGAAGGACCGGGTGCCATTCGACCCTTACGGTGATGAAGCCCAAGCTTGTTTCGTCGGCGCTAATATGACCATTGTGAAGGCGACACCCTGAGTGAGGAATTCACCTTGGTTGTCGTATGCGCTTGTTGCGGTCTCGGGTGCGGCCACCGCGGTGGTCGCTGTTTTTGGGACAACGGCCCTGGCTACACCCGCCGCGCTCCGTCCCCCGAGTGAAGCAACGTCTGCTGTCATCACCATGACCGAATTTCGAGATGAACGCACTGTGGCTGCAGAAGTTGAGGCAGGTCAATCCTTGGAGGCCCAGCTGGGCATCTCGGGCACTGTCACTTCGACGGTGTGCACAGCTGGCGGTGAGATCGAATCAGGTCGTGTAGTGGCCTCGCTGAGCAGTCGGCCGACCCTCGGTCTCCATTCGGCGGTTCCGTTCTATAGAGATATAGGCCCAGGGACCGCGGGACCGGATGTCGACGCACTCCGCGCGCAGCTCAAGGCAATGGGTTCCGATGTAGCAGAGACGGGCGCTTATGGAGCAGATCTAGGTGCCGCCATCTTCAAGATCCAGGCCGCTCAGGCGCTGAAGAACCGTGACGGTGTCCTCCATCTTGAAGAGACTCTCTGGCTACCCGGCCTAAAGGTCCGCGTGAAATCCTGTAATGCGTCACTCGGATCTCAATATTCCCCTGGCACTCCGTTCCTTACCACCGTTGGAACTGTCAGCAGCTTGCGTGTCGTCTTTCCTTCCGGCCAACCTCCGGCCGCAGGGGCGAGACTCGTTTCCTTCGGGAGTCTATCGGCGCCGGTATCCGCTGACGGTTTTGTAACAGACGAGGCACTGCTGGCCGAAGTGTCTCGGAGCCCTGATTTTGCGGCCTCGCAATCGAGCACCATGCCAAAGCCACTAAGCCTTAAGACTGCACTGGTTTCTCCCCTGGAGGTAGCTAGAGTCCCCGTCTCCGGCGTGTTTGCTGTCCATGGTGACACAGCTTGCGTGGAGTCACCGGACGGAACCACTTTTCCTATCAGTATTGCCGGCTCAAGCGCCGGGTCCGTGCTAGTCACTTTCGGGAATTCTGCACCAAAAGAGGTTCTTTTAGGCTCGGCTATCGGAGCGCGAGAATGTCAGTGAGCAAGTCCACAAGCTGTAACGGGGGCACTGCAAGAGTCAGTCTTCAGGGAGTGGGGCACGGCTTTGGATTAGATAGCTTCCTTTTCCAGAACGTGGATGCAGAATTCAGAGCTGGATCCGTGTGGGGCCTTAGGGGGCCTTCCGGTTCAGGAAAATCAACGCTGCTGTCCATCATCGCTGGGTGGGAAGTACCAAAAGAAGGCCACATCCAAAGGTCAAACATCTCCACAATTCGGTGGGTATTTCAAAATCCTCTGGGGGTCGCGCAGCGCGCAGCTCTTGATCACGTCACTCTGCCTTACCTGGCCATAGGGCTGTCCCGCGACCGCAGCGAGAAGCTGGCTCTTCAACGCCTTTTTGAATTCGGGCTGCAGAGCAGCGCTGGCAAGCGCTTCTCGCTACTTTCAGGTGGAGAGGCGCAGCGTTTGATGCTTGCACGGGCCGTAGCCGGAAGTCCTGACCTGATTCTGGTAGACGAGCCAACGGCGCAACTCGATCGAGCAACGGCTGCCACGGTCAACTCAGTGCTGGGTGGCCTCGCTCGAAGTGGCGCAGTAGTTATCGTGGCCAGCCATGACGAGGACACGCTGGATGCGTGTTCGGAAGTTGTAGATCTCATGAGGCCTGACATTGGAAGCACTTCGCCGTGATGCGCACTACAGTTGTTCTCCTTGAGGCTTGGCGCAACCTACAAAGCGGCACATCCAAGGGCGGCTGGCTATCCGTCGCACTTATATTGGCCATCTCGCTGGTATCTTGTGCCGAACTGTGGACAGTATCCGCACTTGACAACCGCGCACACGATTATCGCACGGCTGGCGCATCAATTCGCGTCCTCAAAGTTGAGGCCGGCATTGACCCTGAACAATGTGATGCTCTCTCCGGCACAAGCGGAATACTGTCAGCTGGAGCCATGAAGGCCGTTGCACCGATCCGCATCCTAAGCCTGCCTGGGGTATCCACTCCGGCCTTTGAGACAACTTTGGGTTTCCAAGAGGTTCTCGGCCTAGGTACTGCCTTGGAGTCGGGTGTGTTCATTTCCGAACCTCTAGCGAATCGATGGAAGATTCGACATGGGGACATCTTGGAATCGGATCAGGGCCCATTACCCGTGGCGGCTGTGTTCCCGTATCCAGAGGACGACGGTCGAGACAGCCGCCTTGCTAACGCTGTGCTGTTACCGTCGTTGGGAAGTGGGCCCTCTGATGAATGCTGGGCCGATGTCTGGCCCTCAACTGCTGGCTTCGACTCCGTCATTCGCACATCTCAGGGCACCGCCCAAGGGGAAGCATCTGCATCGGTTTCGACGTTGAATCCAACCTTGGGCCTCGTTTTTATGGGAGCCGACGAGTACCAGAATCGCGTCACGAGATACGCTGCCGCAATTTCAGCCTGCTTGGGGTTCGCCATCGGGCTGCTGGGAGGAGCCCGACGACGGCTCGAATACGCGTCATCGCTCCACGCCGGCGTGACGAGTGGTGACCTTGCTCGTATCACTTTGGTCGAGACGACAATATGGGCCGGTGCCGCTGGCGCTGTTGCCACGGCGGGCGTTGTATTGGGAGCACATTTTTGGGCACCTTTGATCGCCGATGCCCTGTACACCCAATTCCTGACGATAGGCATGCTTAGCGGTCTCGGTGCTATCACTGGAAGTCTTTTCATCGCGACGCATAGTCGTGAGTCGCGGCTTTTTGTCTACTTTAGGGAACGCAGCTAGCTTTGCTTCCAGCTGGCGACGACTCTATGGAATGGCCCTCTGATCATCAGACTCCCACCGCAGCAAATCCCCCGGCTGGCACTCCAGTACCTCGCACAGCGCTTCCAGCGTTGTAAACCGCACGGCTTTCGCACGACCGTTCTTGAGCACAGCCAGGTTGGCCGGCGTAATTCCCACGCGTTCGGCGAGCACCCCTACGGGCATTTTGCGCTTGGCAAGCATGACGTCGATATCCACGATGATTGCCATTAGATGACCTCATCCAGCTCAGCCTGCAGGCCGGCGGCTTCGACGTCCCGGGCTACCGCTTGGGCGAGAAGGGTCCGCATGACCAAGACAACCAAGGCCACTCCCCCGATCATCAGCGCTGCCCCGCAGATCAGCATGACGACTCCGGGTGCAATATCGCCGGGCGCCAGAATCACTGCGATGCCGAACATCAGTACTGCTGCGGCAGCGATGGCACCAAAAATCACGTCCACAAAACGGAACGCTCCATGGGAAAAGACAGTCCCTCGCCGCACCATCGTCAGCAGCCGCCACACACAGACAGCAACCACCTGCACACAGAGGATCCCCAGGACCACGACCACCAGCAGCGCCATGCGAGGTCCGTCGGGCGCCCCGGCTTCAACCAAATCAGTTGAGAGCAGGGGAACCATCCACAACTGCACGAACAGTGAACCCGCCAGCACCATTGCGATCACTATCCGCAATGCGAGGATCGTTAGCTTTCCCATGGAAACTCCTTTATCGAACAACAACCTGATTCTATCGATACTCGATACTTAAGCAATCGAAGCCGCCCCTGGTGCATTACTCAGCTTGCTTACTAAAGGGTCCTTCCCTAGGCTTGAACAGGTCAGACAAACAACTCTCACAGTGGCGGCCCACGCTCAAAAAGCACCCCGCCGCGCAATGGAGGAGGAACAATGTCAGAACACAACATCGCAGGCAAGAAGGTCGCATTCCTGCTGACGGACGGCGTGGAGCAGGTAGAGCTCACCAGCCCATGGCAGGCAGTCAAGGATGCCGGCGGCGAGCCGATTCTCGTAGCTCCCTCCACGGGAAAACTCCAGGGGTTCAACGGCGTGGACAAGGGTGACATCTTCGACGTCGACCTTGCAGTGGCGGATGCCAACGCCTCCGATTTCGACGCCTTGGTTCTCCCTGGAGGCGTCGTGAACGCCGATCATCTCCGCGTCGACAAGGACGCACAAAACTTCACGCGCGCCTTCTTTGAGCAGCACAAGCCGGTGGCCTCGATTTGCCACGGTCCGTGGATCCTCATTGAAGCCGGAGTGATCAAGGGGCGGAATGTCACCTCGTATCACACGCTCCAGACCGACCTGAAGAACGCGGGCGCCAACTGGACCGACGAGGAAGTGGTGGTGGATCAAGGCCTGGTCACCAGCCGCAACCCTGACGATCTTCCCGCCTTCAACAGCAAGGTTGTTGAAGAGATCTCGGAAGGCCAGCACGCCGGCCAGACCGCCTAGCGGTCTCCGACCCCCATATGGCAAGTGCCGCCGTCGTACCTTCACAAGAAGTACGACGGCGGCACTTGCCTTTTGGTATACCCCCCGTCAGCATCCAGAGGCTTAGTTGGCCCAGCCGGCGTGGTTTGATGGCAGGCATGTTGAAGCGTTGGGGCGGGAATGTATGGCTGGGTTGGGCTTTCGTATTGTTGTGCCTGACGCTGGCGTCAACCTTCGTCGCTGTCACGTCCGGATTCATCCACGACCCCAATGACCACCCTGGCTCGTACTACCGCAACAGGATCCCGGAGAGGCAGTGGGTGATGGCCCTATCGATGCTGATTCCGGGGTTGTCGGCGGCAGCGGCCGGCCTCTCCCTTTTGGCCCGACCGCGGAACCCGATCCGGTTGGTAGGCGGGACGATCGTGCTGTTGCTCGCCGTTGCCGCTATCTGGTTCTGCTGGGCAGTGGGGATCGACAACATCGAGCACTTCGAGAGATTAGCCACCCGCTTCTCATAGAACGGCCAGGCACAAGGCTGATGTCCGGTGATTGAGACCGGGATGGCTCGATTTTTCTCGTCCCATTTCCTTGGAATTGGAACGCTTCCCGATCAGAGGAAACGAAGAAGCCCAGGCCGGGGTAGCTGCCAGCAGCGCCCTGGGCCGCGTGGGCCAGCCCGACGATATCGCAAGCATCGTGGCTTTCCTTGCCTCCGACGAAGCACGCTGGATCACGGGGCAGAAGATCGACGCCGCCAGCGGCACCAACCTCTAACTCAGGAGCACTATCTGGACGCGCACCGCGTCCGCGTTCTAACGCGTCACATCCACACAGGGCGGCTGTCATCCTCGCTGGCGGAGCCCTGCTCGCAGGCCTGCTACCACCCTCATGCAATCAGAAATCCTAGACCGCACCCCGCGGAAACCAAACCATAGCCTCCGGGGCCGCAGTAGTCGTGCTCAACGCCGGAACTACCGCCGGATCCGCCGGTGGAGCACCACGCGTGGGAATCTCGATCCAGACACCCGCACTCGTCGGCGCCTGCCTCATCGGCTCCGCTGCCGTGATGCTAGCCTTCGCGGGAAGAAGCGCAAACGCACAAAAGCCGGCAATGACAAGGAGCGCTGCAAGTCACTAATCCGATCGTGCGTTCCATTTCCTCGAAAGTCGGAGACTACAGTTTCGGTGACTTCAGTTACTGCCGCTGGGGCTCAGCGTAGAGTCTGAGAATGAATCCCTTGGAGCAGCCTGTAATCGTCGCGCCGCCTTACACGCTCCGACCGTTTACGACAGCCGACGCTCCAGTAGTCCAGGAAGCCTCGGACGATCCACTGATTCCCACCATCACGACAGTTCCCGCCAGCGGTTCACACCAGGCAGCTCTGGCCTTCATTGCAAGACAGCACCAACGCTTAGTTGATGGCACCGGGTACTCCTTCGCTATTGCTGATTCCTCATCTGATCAGGCGGTGGGCCAAATCGGGCTGTGGCTCAAGAACCTCAGCCAAGGTCGGGCGAGCATTGGCTATTGGGTGGCGCCAAGTCATCGGGGAAGGGAGCTGCCTCCTCTGCTTTAGGTGCCCTCGCCGCCTGGGGTCTTGCGCAACCCGGGATTCATCGATTGGAACTCTACGTCGAGCCTTGGAATGAGGGCTCCTGGCGAACAGCCGAGCGCAGCGGGTTCGTACGTGAAGGGACATTGCGGAGCTGGCTGGAGATTGGCGGCCAGCGCAAAGACATGTACATGTACTCGCGTCTTCCTACACGCTAGGAAATCACGCTAAGCGGGCCTCCCTGCTCCGGCGCGGTTTCGCCGTCCCACTTCCTTGGAAGTGGAACGCCCGAACCGGCGGGACGTACGGAAACTCGTTCCACGTGCTGTTCACTGTCATGCCTCTATCGCGGTGATGGCGTAGTGGGCGATGCGGAGAAGGTCTTCTTTGCTGGCGCCGTCGCGGGCCTGCTGGCTCATTCCTTGTAGTGTCGCTCCGACGAAGGCTGCCATTGCATGGGTGTCGGTGGATTGGGGGATCCGGCCTGCTTCGCGGTCCTTGGTCAGTGCTTCTGCCATGGCCAGGATGTTGTCGTTGCGCATTTTGGACAGCCGTTCGGCGACGTGGCGGTTCGCGGAGGTGACCGCGACGGCGGAGCTGATCACCAGACAGCCTCCCGGGAACGTGTCTGACGGGTAGTGGTCGGCGGCTTCTATCAGCAGCCGACGCATGAGTTTCAGTCCGGATTCTTCTTCTGCGAAGGCGACGGACATGAAGCTTCCGTGGGTTGCGTTGTAGTGGTCCACAACGGAGAAGAAGAGGTCCTCCTTGGAGCCGAAGGCCTTATACAGGCTGGGCGGATTTATGCCCATGGCTTTTGTGAGCTCCGCCAAGGAGGTGCCCTCGTATCCGCTGTCCCAGAAGACCAAAGTGGCTGCTTCCAGGGCGTCGTCGATATTGAATTTCCGGCCTTGGCCTGCTTTTCCTGACATCGTCGTCCTCTCGTCGTTCCTCTCAAGAAGAGCCCCCAGCAGCCGGCATCTATTCCGGCTGCCTCCACGAGAGTGGTTTTTCAAGCTGTGGCCAGCGCCACATCTAAGTTTTCGACATCTTTCTTATAGTGATCGCTAAACGTATGTAAGTATCTCATTCATGAGCGAAACACACAAAGACCACATCGCCGTTGTGACCGGAGCCAGCCGAGGGATCGGCGCGGCAATCTCCTCCCGCCTTGCCACCGCGGGCCTGACTGTTGCTGTCCACTACGGACGGGACGGGAAGGCGGCTGCGGACGTGGCGGCCTCCATCGAAGCTGCGGGAGGAAAGGCGTTCCCTTTCCAGGCAGACCTTGGAGCCGATACCGCAGCACAGGATTTTTGGGCCGCCTACGACAAAGCCGCTGCCGAAGCCGGAGTCTTGAACCAGCCAATTCACGTCCTCGTGAACAATGCCGGGGTCACCCTGCGTGGGGCCATTGAAGACTTCAGCCGGGAAGATTTTCTTACCCAGCAGGCCATCAACGTCAACGCACCCTACTTCATCGTCAAGGAAGGGCTGACCAGAATCGCTGACGGGGGCCGCATTATCAACATCTCTTCCGGCGTCACCCGCATAGCATTCCCGGAAATCATCGGTTACGCCCTCACCAAGGGCGCCATTGAAGCCTTCACACTGACCCTCGCCAAACATCTTGGGCCCAGGGAAATCACCGTGAACTCGGTCGCCCCAGGCGTCGTGGACACCGACATCAACGCTGCCTGGCTCCGCGGAAACGAAGAAGCCCAGGCCGGGGTAGCTGCCAGCAGCGCCCTGGGTCGCATTGGCCAGCCCGACGATATCGCAAGCATCGTAGCTTTCCTTGCCTCCGACGAAGCGCGCTGGATCACCGGGCAGAAGATCGACGCCACCGGCGGCACCAACCTCTAACTCACCAGCACCATCCGGACGCTCACCGCGTCCGCGCTCTAACGCATCACATCCGCAGAGGGCGGCTGTCATCCTCGCTGGCGGAGCCCTGCTCGCAGGACCCGTAGTGATATTCGCAAGTGCAGCCATGGCAGGAGCCTGCTACCCACCCTCGTGCAATCAGAAATCCTAGACCGCCCTACTGGGAAGGAATCCTATGGCGCCGCCTCACGCACCGTAGAAGAAGCCCTTGAGTCTGCCCTCCAAGGCCGAGCTGGGACGTCGCTCCGACCCAGAAAAAGCCGATCGCGGCCGAACGCCTATAGGAGGGCACCCTCGACCGGCGTCTGCTGATCGCAAAATGGGGTCTGGTTCCGTCTTGGGCAAAGGGCACCAAGGTCGGGTCCAAGCTTCTGTGCACTAACTGATTCCATCAGCTGCTGCAGCGTCCCACTCTGGGCTGTTCCACTTCCGAGGAAGTGGGACACATCAGTGTGTAGTCCAGTGTGGCTCTCGGTGCTATTTCGCGGTGTTTGTGGTCGGTGGTTGGCGCTTAAACCATCACCCGTGGGCGGGATCGGCCATCGGATCAGCTGGTCACTTTGTAGACTCGAACACGATCGAGTCGAATACAGTGCGCGCCTCCCTCAGCAGCTCGGGATTGATCGATTCGTCAATATGGCCCACCGCTACGACAGCCCGCTTGCCGTTCAGGTCGACCACCCGGTAGGTTTCGTGTTGATTCTGGTTCCTGTACCCGCTTGAGCAGCGTTGTGTATCTTCCGAGTGGATGCATAGCCCGCTGCCGTCGCAGGCTGTGATGTCCACGTTGCCCTCGACGGTGTGGTCGAACTCGAAGCCGGAGTAATTGCCTACCAGGATCTTGGCGGCAGGGGTGCTTGCCGTTGACGACTGCGCCGCCATCGCGTCAATGAAGGCCTTGGCCGACGGACCGGAATCGGCAAGGGCGCCGCGCCAGGTGCATGCGTCCATCGCCACATAGTACGCGCGCGAAAGAGTCAGGTAGACGGCCCATTCAGCCGGGTGATCCGGGTCGTCCTTGCCCAGGCTGTTACCGTCGAGAGCAAACCAGCCGTCTGGGACGGTGATCTGGAAAGGCTCCGTATAGCCGGCGACGGGGACCAGGTATGTGCCGGCGTCGATATCACCACTCTCCGGCAGCGTGCGGACTGTGCGAGTGTCGCGACTCCCCGGCAGCGGTGGGTCCGTGCGAGCCTCGGTAATCGGAGAACTGGCAGACGGGAAGGAGGCGTCTTTAGATTCGTACTCGCACCCGCCGAGACATCCGATCAGTGCGATAGTCACCAAGGGCAAGAGCTGACGCGACCGCTGAGGGGCCTTTTCGGGGCGAGTCATGGAACTCATTGATCCACCAGCCACTACAAGGTGCTGTGAGGCCTCGCAGCCGGGTGGCCCCGCGGACGGTCCACGATTGGTTGCCGTCCCCTCAAGTCTCCTCCGGCACGGAACCCGTGACAATGACGAGTTGCCCTGACATTGATCTAGACTCATGCACCCCAGGCGCGTGGTTCGAGGTTCTAAACGCTGTCCCACTTCCTTGGAAGTGGGACGCGTCCCGATCAGAGACGCTGGATCTACTTTGAGCGACGCAAATCGAATGGACTCTCGGTTCCGCCGATGTCGCGCCCGTCGAGCCGGGGTCCGGCACTGGACCCATGCAGTGGCCTGCAGCCCCGCAGAACCTGGTAGTTGCGCCAAGCAGAGGACATTTTGCCTGCTTGGAGATGGGAAGGCGCAACTCGGGACTTGAATAATATTAAAGACGGCTTTAACATTATTCATATGGAGACCAACGCATGGATGGACGAGTTGAGCGAGAGCGACCTCGGCTTCATCAGATCCATGATTCTTCACTCCGGCTCCCTTAAAGCCTTGGCTTCTGAATACGGCGTTTCATACCCGACAGTGCGTAGCCGCTTGGACAAGATCATCGAGAAAATACAGCTAGCCGAGAGCACGAGCGTTGATGAGTTCTCACAGAAAGTTTTTGCCATGGCCATCGAAGGGCGTATAACCCGCGATGCCGCCAAGCGCATAATAGAATTGCACCATAAACAATCAGGGGGAAATTATGGACAACATTAATCCGACGGTGGCCACTCTTTGCCTCATTGCCGTTGCTGCAGTGCACCGGTTTATCCTGTCAAACCGCAGGCAAAAGTTCCTCGGAGCAATCATTCCGATACTCTGGCTCGTCGCCGCCGTCATCCTGGCCGCCAACGGCATTCTTTCCGGGCCAGGGGCATGGATAAGCGCAGGTGTCGTCATGGTCGGCCTGCTAGTTATTTGGTGGTCCGGCCAAGTGTCTTACCGGAAGCGTCTTGACAGCGAAAATGCTCGGATTGACAGCGTCAATGCGAGCAGGTCATTGAGGTAGAGGCGCTAGTAGATGGTCTAGTTGATCCCCGGATTTCGAGGATCCGGATGATCATGGCGTCGACAGCAGAACCGTCACGGGCCCAATGGTAGATGCGGCTGTAATTAGCCCAAACCAGTCATCGACACGCTGGCCAGAACGAGCGGCAATCTGAGCAAATGCGAAGCAAAATTGCACGCATTTTGTTTCTATCGTCATGATTGATTAGAGCGCTAAGTGCCTTTTATAGATTAGCCGTTAATCCCCCATTGAATGACAAGAACCGCGTCTTCGAAAATCGATGTCACCTTTCGGCGACCCCGACGAACGGACGTGCAGCAACCAGATGGGCAGGCGCTTATTACATGAACTGCCAGCGGTCCCGGAGGCCGGCTGGTACGGTAGGTTTCCTGCCCCGCTTGGTTTCCCCCATACAAGGCAGGACATCTGGCTCTAGCACGCGAGCAGCACCAGTCCTGACACAGTCTCGGCGGCACAGCATCCCTGTAGTTGTCCGCCATGTTCGCCCGGCTGCCGTCCCACTTCCTTGGAACCGGGACACTGCCATTGGGACACCACTGACTGGGGCGCTCTGTCGAGGCCCTCGGTTGCGTCGGCGTCGAGCAAGGGTGGGAGTTCTTCGGACCCCGGGGCCTTGCTCGGCCCATGCTTCGGAAAGTTCTTCGAGGTCCGACGGTTCCACACCGTAGGAGAATATGTGCCATCCTGGCAGCCTTCCCGACAGTTCACCGGTGGCCCGCCACAGCTGGGCACCGTTCAGCTCAGGCCCCCAGATGAGAGCTTGGGCCCCTGACGGTGTCTGCGAACGCAATGGAGAGGGCAAACCCCGCGCCTCGAGATCTCGCTGAACCTCATCCAAAGTAGTCAATTCCATACCTACCTAGTGGCTACCGACGGCTCGCATCTTAGCGGCCCGTGGGCGGCACGTCCCTGTCTTCCCGTCCGGCGCGGGCTTCGGCCGGAGTCAGAAGGGCTACCCTCCGGATCTCGCGGCTTTCAAACTGCCTTCTTCGCCCGGGCATCCCTCACGGCTAACGACGCTATCGTGAAAATGACTTCCAGGAGCATCATTCCGAGCCACGTCAGGATGGAAATAATTGCGAACATGAACCCGAATATTCCGGCTGAAAGAAGCATCCCTGCGGCCAGGACGGGAAGCCCGCCAAACAGGACCCAGCGGGTGTAGCGCGCAGCAGGGCTGCCGGCGATGGCCAAGCCCGCGTGGCCAAGCCAAAGGACCAGGGTTATCGCGGGTATAAGCAGGAAAATGCTCATCGCACGCCCCACATCCTGTCGCTCATGCGGTGCAGCTGCTGCCCTGTGTCCCCCAACGTCATCGGTTCAGCCTACCGTCGGTAGTCCCGGGATCGCCGCTGGTTCCTTGGGCCCAACTGGCCGCTACCCGGGAGTGGAAGCCGCTCCCGGCCGTCTCGAAACCCTTGGAACTGGGACACCCACGTTGTCACGGTCCCACCAGGCTGTTTTTGGCCGTAGCGGCACCCCGCCGCCGCGCAGCACCCGTTAAGCGGACTTAAAGAGCGTCCACTCTGGGCATCTTGCAGACGGTTTCGGGGCACTCATCAAGGCACTTTTGAGCACTGGTGCATTGCCGATTGAGCATCCACGTAACATTTCAGTCCCGTATGTTGTCCCAAAACTGCTCTCACAAACAACTGTCACAAAGACAACTTCCGGGACAGTTAGGTATGGACTCAACAGCCCACACCCAAGCATGGGTTCGCAGCGACCGAAGCCGACGATCTTCAGACGCAGCGCCGATGAAACCCAACTCCCTCACCGCCCACCGCCACAATGTTGCGCAGGTCACACATGCCACATACGCTGGGGGACGCTGCAGCGTGGCAGCAAGGATGAAAGGCAGTGCATTGGCCAGCGAGAAGCTCTCCGTTGTTGTTCGGGTCGACGTTGACGGTGAACAAATTCAGATCGCCGCCACCGGTCGTGTGACCACTTTGAGCCTTCAGGGTCTTTACCCGGTGGTTCAGCGCACCAAGAGCCTTGGCGGCGGTTTGGGAGTTGAGATGGACCTGTCCCAAGCCACCATTGATGAGGACGCCTTGCGCCAACTCCAGGTCTACTCCGAAATTCATGAGGTCCCCGTGCGCCTGAGCCAGGACCACAACAACGTGACCGCCCTGCCATCCCGCGAACTCCAGACGGCCAGCCGCGCCGCCTGATACCGCCACTCAAAACCGCCACGCACCAGGAGAAAATGATGCGCAAAGTCACCGCAGGCCTGTTCCACTCCGTTGACGGTGTGGTTCAGGACCCCTTCAACTTCCAGTTCGACAGCTTCGACGACGAACTGGGAACGGGCCTGACCAAGATGATCAACTCCGTGGACACCGTAGTGCTGGGCCGCATCACCTACCAGGAATGGGCCGGATACTGGCCCAACGCACCTCGGGACGAGGACTTTGCCGCCTTCATCAATCCCGTGGAAAAGTTCGTGGCATCGCGCACGCTCACAGAGCCCCTTGAGTGGGAGAACTCGCAGCTCATTAAGGGCGACGTGCAGCAGTTTGTCACCGATTTAAAGGGCCGCGACGGAGGCGAAATTGCCGTCTGCGGGAGTATTTCACTGGTTCGCCAACTCTTTTTTGCAGGCGTCCTCGACGAACTCACCCTCATGACCCACCCAGTGGTGGCCGGCAGTGGCCGACGCCTCTTTGAGGACGGCGACCCTCTGCACCGCCTCGTGCTGGAGAACCAGTCCGCCACCGGCAAAGGCAACGTGATCAGCACGTACAGTCTCCGCAAGGACTGAAAGCACGACGACGGCAGCCACCCGCCGTCGTCGTCCCGCCTGTGAAGTCACCCCAGCAGCAACGCCGCACCAAGCTCGCTCCTGAAGTAGAGCACGCTGCGTCCGTAGCGGGTGGATGTCACCAGTCCGGCGTTCCGAAGTACCCTGAGGTGCTGGTTCACGGCGGATGTTGTGACGCCAAAACGCAGCCCTAGTTCGGTGGACGATGCCGGTGCAGCCAAGGCCGTGAGCAGGCTTGTCCGTACCTCGCCCAACACGGCCACTATGGCGGCTGGGTTCGTCACGCGCTCCGCTTCCCACATGGCACCTTGCCCCCGCACCGGGTACATCAGCATGGGTGGGTCGCCGTGGTTTACGGGAGCCGAGGCCCTGCGGGTGAACATGGTGGGAACAAGTGTCAGCCCCAGGCCCTCGGTTTTCTCGGTCCTCGATGCCGGGTTCTTGAGTCTCACGGAGATCACCCGGCCGTCGAATTCCACAGCACCGGACAAGTCGTTGAGCATGGTGAATAGCCCGCCCTGTGCAATCTGCCGGCCGCGGTAGACGATGTCCGCTTCCAGGATGGTGCGCATGCGCGGCCAATGCGGCGCGAAGCAGGTGTCCCAGAACTCCCTGAGGATACGGACCAAGCGATTGACCGCCGGGCCTGCGGGTCCGGAAA
Organism: Arthrobacter sp. R3-55; assembly: GCF_054161505.1. Lineage (NCBI taxonomy): Bacteria > Bacillati > Actinomycetota > Actinomycetes > Micrococcales > Micrococcaceae > Arthrobacter > Arthrobacter sp. R3-55. The sequence goes on from NZ_CP096423.1 coordinate 4,719,469, forward strand.
AGATAGCCGGAACGGTGCCGTGTACGCGGATTAAGTCTCCATGAAATTGCTCCGCCGAAATCTGCTCCAGAACCGTGAACTCGTCATCGATCCGAGTAAGTGGGGACTGAGGGCGGGGGTTCAGGAAGTCCGGCGTCCAGAGCCGATCATCAACCAGGGCAAGCAGTCCATCGAGGTCCAACCGGGACCGGGCCTCTTCTGTCCTGCGCAACCAAGGCAACTGCAGTGGATAGTGGCTGGGGTCGCGGATGGCCCTCAGGGAAAGCCCAAGTTCGCACAAAGGTGAGATGCCAAACCGCACACCGCCCAGGTCTGCCTCTGACAACTCGTACTTCAACATGAAGCAATACGCTACATCAATACCGCCGGCCGTCAGTGGGTGACAGAACTAGGTGGTGACCACATCACCCGCAACCTCAGCCGCAGAGCACAGCCTCCGCGCCGCCCTCTCTGACCCCACCCTCAGGATCCTCGCTTCTGCCATCCTGGTCGCAACAGTAGGACGCGGCATCTTCCTCACGTTGACGGTTCTGTATTTCAGCCGTTTCGTTGGGCTGAGCGCCGTCGAAATCGCCGTGATTCTCTCGGTTTCCAGCGGCGTGGGAGTCGCGACGTCCTATATCGGCGGCCGGCTCGCTGACCGCTTTTCCGCCCGTCGACTCCTGGTGGGCATGGTCGCCATTGAAGGTCTCGCGATCGCGAGCTATACGTTCGCTGCGAACTTCAGCACCGCCGTCGTGATTGCCTGTATCGCGGTAGGCGTGAACCGGGGAGCGAACGCCACGCGCTCGGCGATCATTGCCCGGGCTTTTGAAGGTCCGAACCGCGTGAACGCCCGCGCGGTCCTCCGCACCGTAACGAATCTGGGTATCGCCCTCGGAGGCATGGTCGCCGGACTCGCATTGCTGGCCGGAACTGCCGAAGCCTTCCGGGCAATGATGATCGGCGCGGGCCTCGTCTACCTCCTCAGCGCACTGCACCTGCGCCGCCTCCCCACCCGCGTGGACGCACCGCGTCATGACCCGGCCGACCCGCCCCCGCAGCGACGCGTCTCCCCCTTTCGAGACCGCCGCTATGTGGTGCTGACCATCCTGTCCGGCATCTTTGGCACGCAGTTCGGCCTTGCCGAGATGGGCGTGCCGCTGTGGATTTCGCAGGACACCAGTGCTCCGGATGTCCTGATATCCGCCATTCTGGTCATCAACACTCTGTGTGTCGTTCTCCTGCAAGTGCCGCTCTCCCGCGGAACGCACGACCCACGGCGCGCAGGAAAGATCGTCATGACCGGTGGTGTGCTCATGGCCGTGGCTTGCGTGCTCTACGCAACGGCGGGAGGAGTGCCGGTGGTGGCGGCCGTGTCGCTCCTGTGCGGCGCCGCGCTCCTGCACTCATTTGCGGAGATTCTGTCCCAGGCGGGAGCGTGGGGACTGAGTTTCGAACTCGCCGACCCGCTCCAGGCGGGGGCCTACCAAGGGATGTTCGGGATGGGATCGGCCCTCGGGGCCATGCTCGCACCGATCGTGGTGACGGCCACCGTCGTCGAACATGGCGCGTTGGGGTGGGGCATTCTGGGTGCCGTCTTCCTTGGGTGCGCGGCGGGAATCGCGCTGATTGCGCGGAAGGCATCGACGACGCCGGAACTCACCTGAGAGCGGTGAGCTGACAACAGCTGCCTCCCGCGGAATTCATCGTGCGGGAGGCACCTGTCTTCTTTCAAGCGCAGGGTCAGTGGCTTCCGGTCACTTCCTGCCAAGGAAGCCGGTGTCCGTTGCAGAGCAGGCTGGGCGATTCGCCACGCTCAGCCAGTTCGTCTTTGAGTCCCTGCCTCACGCCCTGGCCGTAGGACTGCACGCGGCCACCTTCAGGGTAGGCCGCATCGGGGTGATCATTCAGGCCCGAGTATGAGCAGATGGAGTTGGAGTTCTCCGGGCCCTTTTCCACTTGTCCTGCAGCGAAAGCCGGCGTCGCCGACAACGCCGTCAGCGCACCTACACAGAGGGCAGCGGAGAGAATTTTGATTCGCATTGTGTTACCTCGCTTTGTTGTGACGTGGCGTGCGCTCCCCAGCCAGCCCGACGCAGGTGGGAATAAGATAGCGCAAGTCCGCGCCGAGGGTAAGGGCTTTTCGGTGACTGCCCTCGACCCCGGGCCTACCGACGGCTCCCCAACTCCAGCAAATTCAGATCGACGCTGCCGTTGCCCGGCTTAGGGGAACCGCGTTTCACGCGCAATTGCGTGGCCCGATACTCATCCCTGGACAGCTTGAACCCGTACCAAGTCAAAAAGCCCGCAATGCCCAAGGGCCACAGCAAGCCCCATGATGGTCCGCTTCCCTGGAGGACGGGCACAATCAACAGCGCCACCATGGCAATGGATACCGCTGCCCCAAAAGCGGCCAGTATGGCCATACCCCACCACGTGCTGACCTGCGCCTGGCCTCGGCCCGGTGTAAACCCGATCTCGTCTGCGGGATAGCTGTGCAGCTCACCTGTGCGGGTCCGGCGAAGGACGCGCTTCTCGCCTCGCGCCACAGCTTCTTTATGTTCCGCGTACACAGCGTCATCGCGCCGCTCACGTTCCCGGTCGTAGACCATGGTTAGCCCCTCACATCAATTCTTTGTACCGCTCATGATCTTCACACGATCCTGGCTGCGAGTTCTTCCACGGCCTGCGTGAGCGCCGCCATACTGGCTGGACCTCCGTGGCCCTCATCCTCCATGACCAGCAGCTGACTCGTCCGCCATCGCTGGTGCAGTTGCCATGCCGTAGCAACGGGGCCGCTGATGTCCCGCCTGCCATGAATCAGATAGCCGGGAATTCCATCGAGCTGATGGACGCGGGGCATGATCTCGTTCCCCTGGGCGAGGAAACCGTCGTTGGCCCAATAGTGCGCCACCAACAGGGCGAAAGTCATCCTCTGCCGATCGTCGTCGAACATCTTTCCGGGGGTCCAGTTGGGGTCCAAGGATATGTGCGTGGATTCCCAGCGGTCCCAAGCCAGCGCTGCGTGGTGGGCGTCATCGCGGTCCTCCCCAGCCAAACGCCTGGCATAAGCCTCCACAAGGCGTTCGCCTGGCGCTCCTCCGGAGTCGCCCTGGAATCGACTCCATTCTTCGGGAAAAACGCGGCCGACATCCTCCGTGATCCACTGGATCTCGGTCCGGCTGCTTGTTGTCACAGCAACCAGGGCAATGCCCAGTACGCGGTTGGGGTGCTGCAGGGCATACGCGAGCGCCAACGTACTGCCCCATGAAACCCCGGTGACAATCCACTGCTCAATCCCCAAATGGGTACGGACCGCCTCGATGTCTTCAATCAAGGTCTGCGTGGTGTTGACCGATAGATGTAGGAGGTCATCTTGAGCAGTAGGCGTGCTCTTCCCGCACCCGCGTTGATCCAAGCCTATGGTTCTGAAGCGGCGGGGGTCGTGGCGCTTTCGGTACCCTCCCCTGCCCAGCGAACCACCCGGTCCACCGTGAAGGTAGAGGACGGGCACACCATCCGGGTTACCCGTCGATTGCCAGTAAATCTGCGCGTGGGGTACGTTTACCCAGCCCGATGCGTGCTCCACTGCTCCCCCAAGTGATTCCAAGTCAGCCCGGCTGCGACGGGCATCCATTCATCGTAATCCGACTGGCGGGGGCACCCCTATGACGTGGTCGATCCTGGCCCGTCCCCCAGCAAGACCACCCTTGCCGCAGATACTAAGCATGCTTATGGTAGTGGTGGCAGCGCCCTCAACTGACGGCCCGGGAAAGGGGAGCAACCATGGCAATGACCGAGGTGGCAGACGGGGTCCACCGCTACTCGGACGCGTACGTGAACTTCTACGTGGTGGAAGGCCGCGACGGGCTCACGCTGATCGACTCCGGGCTCCCGGCCATGTGGACACCACTGGAGAAGTCGCTCAGGGCTTTGGGCCACTCCCTCCAGGATATTCGCGCCCTGGTCCTGACCCACGCCCACTTCGATCACCTGGGTTTGGCCAAACGCCTCCACCAAGAGCTGGGCATTCCCGTGTGGGTACATCGCGAAGACTCATACATCGCTGAACATCCGTACCGCTACCGGCACGAATGCTCCCGGTTCGTCTTCGCCCTGACCCACCCCAAGGGCTTGCCCGTAATGGCCAGCATGACCAAGGCCGGTGTGCTCAACGTCAAGGGCGTCCACGAGCTCCAGCATTTTCCGGGCACGGGCGCACTACCCGTCCCCGGCAGCCCGGAAATAGTCTTCTCCCCCGGCCACACCAGCGGCCACTGCGGACTCTTCCTTCGGGAACGCGGGATCCTCTTCAGCGGTGACGCGCTTGTCACCATGGATCCGTATACGCAGAGAACCGGACCGAGGATCGTCGCCGGCGCGGCCACTGCCGACAGCGCACTCAACCTCGCATCGCTCAAGCAGTTGGCACAGACCCGCGCCGGCCTGGTGCTCCCGGGGCATGGTGAACCTTGGACAAGGGGCATCGAGGAAGCGGTTGCCATCGCCAAGGCGAACGGCCCTGCCTAGGATGCTACTTCTTGCCGGCCTTCAAGTCAGAGACCACCTTGGCGATGCGTCGCGCGCGGGTCTCCGGCGTCTTTGCATCCCCGATCGGTTCCACGTAGCGCCGCTGGGCGCTGTAATTGAGCGTTCCGTAGAAAGCTTTCGCCTCGGGCTCGGCATCCAGCGCAGCAGCCAGGTCTTCAGGAACCTCTACTACCCGGGGTTCAGTGTCCACTTCGAGGCCAACGCCCACAGTGTCCCCCGCTGCCGCTCCGGTCAGTTCACGGTTCGCCGAGCTGACGCCCACCATGTACTTGCCGCCCATCACGGCGATGCTGCTGCGGTAACTCTTCCCGTTGATGGTCACAACCACCGGGGGTCGCTTCCCCGCACCCAGGGCATCAACCACCTCCGGAGGAACTTCGATGCCCGCCTTGTTTCCGTCGCCCACAATCGTGGTTGTGAATTCCATGTCCCAAGTATGCCGCCGGTCACCGGTAGACGCACCGCAGCCACAGGACTACTTTCGAGATAACCGCCCACAAACGCAAGGAGAAGAGATGGACAACCAGGATCTTTTGGAACGCATCCAGTCACTGGTCGAAGAGGAACACCGCCTTCGCGACTCCGCAGGATCAGAACACGACGGCGACGACAACCGGGCGCGATTAGCCCAGCTTGAAGCCCAGCTGGATCAATGCTGGGACCTGCTGCGCCAACGTCGCGCCAAGAAGGACGCCGGGGAGAACCCCGATGAAGCCGAGCCGCGACCCGTCAGCGAAGTAGAGGGCTACCGGCAGTAACTACGCGCCCTCAAGCACCTGGCTCGTAGCCCACGCGAGGTACTTTGCCGCGTTGGCGACGGCGTCGGCCACATCCGGGACGCCGTCCTTGCGCTGCGCGACATCCAAAAGCTGGGCAGCGGCAACAATGCCGTGCTTGGCCAGGTCTTCAGGCGTGACAGTGATTCGCCCGGCAACGGCGATTACCGGGATCCCGTGCACACTGGCAGCATCGGCCAGGGCGATCGGCGCCTTGCCGGTGAGCGATTGCTCGTCCATGGACCCCTCCCCGGTGATGACCAAGTCAGCCTCGCCGAGGTGCTTGGCCAAACCCGTCAGTCCCGCCACCAGCGCAAAGCCGCCTTCCAGCGCGGAGTCAGTAAAGGCAAGGAACGACGCCGGGAACCCACCCGCCGCTCCAGCTCCCGGAACGTTCACATCGCGGCCAGTGGTTTCCCGAAGGAGCGATGCCCAGTTGCGAAGACCGGCGTCGAGCTTTTCAACAGCGTCCTCGTCCGCACCCTTCTGGGGACCAAAAACGTGTGCCGCACCTTCCGGTCCGAACAACGGATTCCGGACGTCGACGGCGATCCGGAACTTCACGGCGGACAGCCGCGGATCCAGCCCGGAGGCATCCAAGGCAACGACGTCGGTCAAGGAACCTCCGCCGAGCGGCACCACATTACCGGCCGAATCCAGGGGTTTGAGCCCCAACGCGCGCAAGGCGCCACTGCCGCCGTCGGACATTGCAGAGCCGCCCAAGCCGAGGACGATCTCGGTGGCGCCGGCGTCGAGGGCGGCAGCGATGAGCTGGCCGCAACCGTAGCTGTGGGCTCGCAACGAGTTCTCAGGAGTAGGCTCCATGTGGGCCAGCCCGGAAGCCATGGCAGTTTCGATCACGGCGCTTGCCCCGCCAAAAGCATCTTTGCGGATGGCCCAAGAGGCTCCGACCGGTTTGAGGATGGGGCCAACAACGGCGTTGTTCCGTTCCTCGTATCCGGCGGCGATGGCGGCATCCAGGGTGCCTTCGCCGCCGTCGGCCACCGGGAACTGCGTGGTCACGGCATCCGGGTAAACGCGGAGGGCGCCTTCGGCCATGGCTGACGCGGCTTCGGCGGCGGTCAGTGATCCCTTGAACTTGTCCGGGGCGATGAGGATACGCATGGGTCCATCTTGCCAGCTTTGCCCGGAAAGCGCTTGCCCACAGCGTAACGTGGGCGTTGGCACTACCCGTTGATCACCCGCATAGGAGCGTCATCGAGCCACGCCTTCACGTCCTCGAACGCCCCGCCGTAGAACTGCCGGTAACTCTCGTGCGTCACATAGCCGATGTGCGGTGAGAGGACAGTCCGCGAGGAATGAAGCAGCGCGTGCCCCGCCGGCAGCGGCTCCTCATCAAACACATCCAGGGCAGCTCCCCGGATCCACCCCTCCTCAAGCGCCTGGATCAGGGCCGCCTCGTCCACCAAAGGCCCGCGAGCTGTATTGACCAGCAGACCCTCCGGCCCGAGGAGGCGCAGTTCCTTGGCGCCCACAATTCCCTCGGACCGCTCGGACAGCCGGAGGTGAAGGGTCACCACGTCAGACTCCCGGAACAACTCCTCTTTGCTGACCTTCCGGGCACCGGCAGCTTCGGCAGTCTCAGCCGTGAGGTTCTGGCTCCAGGCAAGGACGTCCATGCCGAATGCCTTGGCGTAACCCGCCATCCGCTTGCCGATCTTGCCCAGCCCGACGATTCCGAGCGTCTTGCCTTCAAGTTCAAACCCGACGCCGGTCTGCCAGTCGCCGGCCCGCAGGGAGTTCTCCTCCACAGTCAGGTTTCGGGCGAACGCGAGCAGCAACGCCCACGTCAGCTCGGGAGCCGCCGCCGGAGAGCCACCCGTACCGCACACCACGATGCCCCGCTCTGATGCTGCCTCAAGGTCAATAGCGGCGTTGGCCATGCCAGTGGTCACCAACAGCTTCAGGTTGGGCAGCGCTTCCAGGACGTCCTGTGGAAATCGGGTTCGCTCGCGCATCGCCACAATGATGTCGAACGGCGCCAAAGCGGCCACGGCTTGCTCTTCCGAAAGGAAAGGTGCGCTGAAGACGCTCACCTTCACGCCGTCGTCGAGCAGTGAATCCCACGGGGCGTAATCGCCGGAGACCTGCTGGTAATCATCAAGGATGGCTAAACGGAATCGGGTCACGCTACTCATCCTCGCGCGGTGGCTGGTGGTACTCAACCCCATCTCACGTTAGGTTTTTGAGTGTGAGCCAAAATGTGACCTCCACCATGCCCAAACCCGAGCACCCGCGCCCGCAACTGGTTCGTGACAGGTGGCTGAACCTCAACGGCACCTGGGAATTCGAGATCGACGCCGGTGACTCCGGCTTGGAGCGCGGCCTCACCACCCGCGAACTCAACAGCGAGATCCTGGTTCCGTTCGCACCGGAATCCGCCCTTTCGGGGATCGAACACGTCGATTTCATGGAAGCCGTCTGGTACAGGCGGACAGTGACCGTCCCGCAGGAATGGGCCGGGCAGAACGTCCTGCTGCACTTTGGCGCGGTGGACCACGACGCCACTGTCTGGGTGAACGGGGTTGAAGTTGCCCGGCACCGCGGCGGCTTTACGCCCTTCACCGCGGACCTCGGAGGAGTGGCCGAGCCCGGCACGGAAGCAGTAATTGTGGTGCGGGCCAGGGATTCCCGGCACGAAATGCAGGCGCGCGGCAAGCAGGCCACGTGGTACAACAACACCCACTGCCAGTACACCCGGACCACCGGAATCTGGCAGACGGTATGGATGGAAGCGGTCCCCGAGGTCCACATCAAACGCCTCCGGATGACCCCCAACTTGGCGGACTCCAGCATCACACTTGAGGTGCCTGTCAACCAGAATCGGAGCGGGCACACCATCACCGCGGTCCTCAGCGACAAAGGCGATGTACGTGTTGAGGCCAAGGCAAAAGCGGACCTGGACCTCACGCCATCACTTCGCCTGACCATCCCCACTGAATCCTTGCGCCCCTGGTCCATCGAAGACCCTTTCCTCTATGACCTCAGCGTCAGCATCCACGATGAGTCCGGCAACGTTGTTGACCAGGTCAGCAGCTACGCGGCTGTCCGGTCGATCGCCTTGGACGGCAAGGTTGTCCGCATCAACGGCAAGGCCGTCTTCCAGCGACTGATCCTGGATCAGGGCTACTGGCCCGAGTCACTCATGACTTCTCCGGACGAAGCCGCCATGATCAAGGACATCGAGTTGTCCATGGCCGCAGGCTTCAACGGCGCCCGGCTGCACCAGAAAGTCTTCGAGGAGCGCTTCCTCTACCATGCGGACAGGCTGGGCTACCTGGTGTGGGGCGAGTTCGGAGACTGGGGCGTTTCCGGTGGAGGAACCGTGGGGCACAACCAAAAGCCCACAGCGAGTTTTGTGGCGCAATGGTTGGAAGTCTTGAAGCGCGATTTCAACCACCCGTCCATCATTGGCTGGTGCCCGCTCAACGAGACCCACCAAGTGATGCATGATCGACCCACGGTGCTGGATGACGTCACCGAAGCCATGTTCCTGGCCACCAAGCTCGCCGATCCCACGCGCCCGGTCATCGACGCCTCCGGGTACTCGCACCGCATCCGGGAAACCGACATCTACGATTCCCACTCCTATGAGCAGGACCCGGACCGCTTCAGGCTGGAACAGCAGGGCCTCGCCGACGGCAAGCCCTACATCAACCGGACCGCGGACGGCCAGGAGTATTCAGTGCCCTACGCCGGCCAGCCGTACTTCGTCTCGGAATTCGGCGGGATCTGGTGGAACGAAGTTGAGGCACGTCAGGCTGTGGACGGAAGCGACGTAGCCTCCTCCTGGGGCTACGGCCAGCGGGTCAGCAGCGAGGAAGAGTTCTACACACGCTTTGACGGGCTTTGCTCCGTGCTGCTGGATAACCCGGACATGTTCGGTTACTGCTACACCCAGCTGACGGACGTTTTCCAGGAAAAGAATGGCATCTTCACCTTCGATCGCAGCAACAAATTCGATCTGGAACGAATCCGCGCCAGCCAGGCCCGGCCAGCCGCGATCGAAACGCAGAACAGCTAGCAGCGGGCCAAAGGAGCAATGAAAGGGCCGGGGCGATAGACCCCGGCCCATTCACCTCCCAAGACAGTACCTAGGCACCACCCGGCACTTCCGGACCGGTCGGCCAGCGAAGCAACGCGGCCACCTGGACTCCCTCCGGCAACACACCCGACGGCACCAGCAGGACACGCGCATCAGTCAACGCTGCCGCACGCAGGAGCGCTGCGGGAGCAGGCACCTTGTCCACAACGTCCGCGCCCAGCGACTCGCCCTCGGAGCTGGCCACCCATGGCTCGGCGCTCAAGGCGAGCAAGTTGTGCTCGGCGAGTGAGCCGTCGTCGAGAATCAAGACGTCAACCTGCGCCTGCTGGAGCGCGTGAACAACCGAACCAATCCCGGTGGCCGAGAGCGGATTTGCCTGCCCCTCCTGCTCCGCCAGGCGGTCCATGAGCTGCTGCTGCTCAGCGGCCCACTGCTGCGCTACGAGGGAGTTGATCTGGTCGTCGAACTTTTCCCTGTCCGATCCTGCAGCCAAGGTGTGGAAGTCAACGGTGGACAGGATGGCTTTGCTCTCTTCAGAGAGTTGATCAGCCACCAACTGCCGCGCACGGATATCACCCGCGAGCACTACGAGCTTTGCATGCCGTTCCCGCACAATCCTGCTGACTTCCTCGGCGACTTGATCGGCATTGCGCCGCCAGACCTCTTCCGTGTGCCGTTGGTAGCGGCCTTGCGACCAGCCACCAACCGGCACTTTCTTGAGGGAATCGTCGTCGCCTTGAATGTGCTGGCTTTCCTCCACTGCCGGCGCACCAGCTTTGTACAGCCGGATCTCACCTTCGTCACGGCTGGCTTCCACCACCACATAGGCAAAACCGCCAGGGTGGTGCTTCAGCAAGGGCAGAAGGTTGGGAATCTCATCCCTGGAAATGACTTCCGGCCCCACCAGCGCACCCGGCAGGACTTCGTCAATCACCACTTTCCCCTGTCCAACCAGAACGAAGCGGCTCACCGGCGCGGGCTCGCCCTTTGCCGGCTGGATGGCCCCATGAATGGCTTGTAGGTCATCCTCGGAGGCGCCCAGTCCCTGGAGGGTGTTGCGCACGTTATCGGGTTGCACATCTGCGTTCTCCAGTCCATCCACGGTGCCGGCGCTGGCATCCACGTAGGCCATGCACCACGGGCCCGGGGCGCGGAAGAGCTCGGAATACTTGGCAAGCTGCTCACTCATTGGATACCCCTCCTCCGCCAGCTTCCCCCTTGCCAGTGTTGGGGTTCAGCGCCTCCCTGACTTCCTCCGGATCGGTTTCATCCGGGAAGGGTTCGGTTTCACGCGCCTCTTCAACATGGGCGGGCTTGGTGCCCCTGACCATGCCCTCAGCTTCGTGCTGCATTTGTTCATCCAGATGCGCACCGTGCTTGGTGTTTCCTCGTTCAGCCACGGCAATCTCCTTATCCAACTAGTTGATTCACATGTACTTGCAGGGCCGGCCGCAGGGTTAGCCGGCTGGCGGCAGTGGGTTCGCCTTAAGTGCGGTGGCAGCGGCGAACAGGTTTGCCGCCATGGTCTTTCCCGTGGATTCAGACCATTCGTGCCCGTGCTCGGTTTCCGTGTAGGAGGGGCCCGGACCCGGACCCATGTTCCAGTAGGTCCATGCCTGCCCCGGAATGGTGAACCCGATGTCGATCAGCGCACCGGCAACCTCGCTGATCACGTGGTGGGCGCCGTCCTCGTTACCCGTTACAACCACTCCGGCCACTTTGTTGTAGGCCGCGTAGGTTCCGTCGTCCTTCTTCTCGGAAATCATGGCGTCCATGCGCTCGAGCACCAGCTTGGCCACACTGGACGGCTGGCCGAGCCACGTAGGCGTAGCAATGATGAGGATGTCGCTGAATTTCAGGAGCTCGTGAATCCTGGGCCATTCATCGCCCTCCCCCATGTCAGTTTCAACGCCGGGCGGTATGTGGTGATCCACTGCCCGGATCACCTCGACGTCCACATCCTTCTCACGAAGCGCCTCAACCACTACGTCGGCCAGGACGTCCGTATTTGATGGCGTCGGAGAGGGCTTCAGCGTGCAGTTCAGTACCAGGGCCCGCATGGGTATCAGCGGCTGACCAGCTTGAAGAACGTGCTGTCCTCGCCACTGGCCTTCTTTGCTTGGTACAGGAAAGCGAGCTTGCTCTCCTCGAACTTTTCGAACCACTCATCCCAGCTGATGTGGTCCAGGGAATCTTCCCCGGCCCCGCCCGGGAAGTCGATACGCAGGATACCTACGTCATCCTTGTCGCCGGTCTTCTTGACGCTGGCCGGTTTACCGTCGTTGCTTTCCACCCATTTGCGGATTTCGTCGTGATCCGTGGTGGTGTGAGATTCCGAAGCCATGTTCAGGTTCCTTTCTTCCCGTGCCGACAGAGAGCGTCATGGCTGCCGGCGAAGAGTACGGACACTTCGACCCTAGCGCCGATCCGGCCCAAATAGAAAGGGTACTGAGTAATTTGTTGCGACGAGTTAGACCCACTGGCCGCGGCGAACAAGGACTTCCTTGAGCAGGTCCAAGCGGTCCGACACCAGCCCGTCAACGCCCAGGTCCAGCAGCCGTTCCATTTCCCCCGGCTCGTTGATGGTCCACACATGCACCTGCCGTCCCAGCCGATGGGCGCGACGGATAAACCCGGGAGTCACCACCGGCAACCGCCCGTAGCGAACCGGAACCTGGAAGACGTCGACGCCGGACAGCAGCTTGCGTGCCAAGGGAACCGGAAGCACGGGGCCAAGTAGAACGAAAAGCGCGGTCAGGGAGCTGCCAGCTGAAGAGGCCACCCGGCGGGAAAGCCTGGAGAGGACCGCACGGCGCCGCCTGTCCGAGAAGCTGGTGACCAGCACCCGATCATGGACGCCATGCTGTTCGATCGCCGCAGCCATGGGACCCACGGAGTTCCAGTCCTTGATGTCCAGGTTCAGCCGGGCATGGGGCAGGGCCGTCAACAACTCATCAAAGGTGGGAACCGGCTCCAGCCCGCCGATCCGGGCAGCAGCAACCTGGGCTGCGGTCAGCTCCGATACCTTGCCCGCGGAATCAGTCACACGGTCCAGGGAGGAATCATGGAACACCAGGAGTACGCCGTCGGCCGTGGTGTGCACGTCCGTTTCAAGGTGCACCGTTCCGAGTTCCACTGCAGCGCGGAAGGCAGCCAGGGAATTCTCCAGGCCGTCCAAGGAGAAACCCCGGTGAGCGAAGGCCAGAGGGCCTACTGAACCGTCCTTGCGAAGGAAATAGGGCAGCGTCACTTCCGTAGCGTAGCCCATCGCCAAGGTGCGGTTAGCTCTCCTGCGGGACCGCCGTCGTCGTCGATTGCGGAACAATCACGACGCCGTCGCTGACGTGCACCAGCGTACGGCCGCGACCGCCGTCGAGCTCCACCCAGACCGCAGTGGCATCGCCGGTGACGGCGTCCACCACGCCCGCCGACTCGAAGCCGGGCATCAGCGTGACGTTGACGCGATCGCCCTGGCGAAGCGAACGCCAGTGATGATCCGGTTCGATACGCCGCAACGGTGCGTTATTGATGCTGTTGATCCGACGCTTAGCCATGGTTCCCCTACAAATTCGATGAGACAGATAAACCGTGCGAATTTCACCCTGCAAATTTCACCGTGCAAACGGGTTCTTGGCTGGAAGCCTACGGCGGCAAGTTGAACGCCGGTTGTATGGAAGCTGGGAACCTGGTGACACTGTGGGACTGGCAAACTGGGGGCATGACTGTGTTGATTGCCGGCTGCGGCGACCTTGGAACCGAAGTTGGACTGCGCTTCGCAGCTGCGGGACATGACGTGGTGGGCCTGCGCCGCTCCCCCGGGAAGCTTCCCGAAGAGATCCGCGGGGTCTTCGCGGACCTCTCCACCTCAGTGCCGGAACTGCCCAAGGACGTGGACATTGTTGTTGTGGCTGTGGCCGCCGACGCTTCCACCGAAGAGGCTTACCGGGCGGCGTACCTGAACGGGGTCAAGAACGTCCTGGATGCACTGGAGCGGCAAGCGATCGAGCCGCGACGGATCCTGTTCGTCTCCTCCACGGCTGTGTACAAGGATTCCGGCGGAGCTGTTGTGGACGAGTCGACGCCCACGGAGCCCACCCGGTTCAGCGGCAAGGTCCTGGTGGAAGCGGAAGAGCTGTTGTCCAGCCGGACACGCGGAACCAGCAGCCAGCCCATATCCCTGCGGCTGGGCGGAATTTACGGGCCGGGACGAACCCGGTTGATCGACCAGGTGCGCAGCGGCAAGGCCGTTATCCCCGCCCAACCGCGGCACACCAACCGCGTTCACCGCGACGACGCCGCAGCCATGATCGTGCACCTCACCACCATGGAAGCCACCCCGGACTCCGTCTATGTTGGCGTCGATGACCTAGCAGCGGAAATGGGGGACGTCATGCGGTTCCTCGCCGCTGAACTGCAATGCCCGGAACCCCCGACGGCGGCACCTGAGGGCGCGTCCGACGCCGGCCCCGGCGACAAACGCTGCTCCAACGAACGGCTGCGGGCCACCGGCTTCCAACCCACCTTCCCCACCTACAAAGAGGGCTACCGCGCGTTGCTGGCCGGAGAGGGCGTGCGGCACCCGTGACCATGGGGGCTCAGGGGGCTCAACTGTGGGGGCGGGCCTACTTCGCTGTGCAGGCCGTGGCTGGACTGACATGGTGGATTGCCGTTTTCCTGTCGCCAACGGTGCGCGGGGCAACGCTCGGCAGTCTGGACCCCGTCCTTGTGGCGGCCTTTGACGTTCCACTGTTCGTCATCGGCTCGGGTATCGCGGCCTTCGGCGTCAGGGCAGCAGCAGCCGTGGCCACCGGCTGGACGCTCCTCGTTGCGATCACCTTGGCCGCCTACGCCACCATCACTACTGAAGCGGGGTGGGGCGTCCTGATCATGATCGCCGCCGCCGCTTGTTCAGCTATCGCGTTGTTCTTTCTGGTGCGGGGCCGGGTGCCGACGGAACTGATCGTGCAGGGACCGTTCGCGTTCCGGCCGGCATCCACCCACTGCAGCACTGCAGCCAACGTGGCGGCAACCATGGCTCAGTTGGTCCTGTTCTGGGGATTCTTCCTGGTGGTAGTGCCGTCATTGCTTTCCTGGCTCGAGCAGCGCTGGCAGGTTGCCGTGCCGTTCCCCTCCGCGGCGGCGCCTACCGGGCTGGCCTTGCTGGTGCTGGCCAGTTTCCTGGGCATTGCTTCGGCGGTGACCATGTCCTCCACGGCAGGCGGCACCCCGCTGCCCTCCTCCATGCCAAATCGGCTGGTGGTCGCCGGGCCATACAGGTGGGTCCGGAACCCGATGGCCGTGGCCGGCATTTCCCAAGGAGCAGCCGTGGGCATGATGCTGGGCTCGTGGTTGGTGATCGCCTACGCCGTGCTCGGCTCGCTGCTGTGGAATTACGCTGTAAGGCCGCACGAAGAAGCGGACTTGGAACGTCGGTTCGGCACTGAGTTCCAGCGATACCGTGATTCAGTGCGCTGCTGGATTCCCCGCCGGTGAAAGGACCTCCCTTGCAGTAATGGGGAGACCCTCAGTTCTTGGTCGACGAGTCCATCAGCCCGTTGAGGAAGCCGTAATCCAAGGCTTGCGCCACCGTGGTGTACGTGCCCGCCGTGTTCAGCTCCTCAGTTGCGCGCTGCGCAACAGCGTAAGCGGCTTGGGCGATGCTGGATCCCAGGCTGACCCGGCCCACGCCCAGCTTTCCAAGCTCACTAACGCTGAGCGATCCCGCACCAACCATGACATTGACGGGGACGGAAATCCCGGCGGTCAGGGCGGCGATGGTCCCTGCCTCTGATGCTCCCGGGACGAAGATGCCGTCGGCACCTGCCTCAATATACTGTTCGGCCCGGGCCAGGACTTCCGCGATCTGCTCCTCAACAGTGCCGGCACCGGCCAGGAAGACGTCGGTGCGTGCATTGATAAACAAGTCGCGGCCTGCACTCCGTGCGGCACCCCGCGCAGCCGAAATCCTGGCGCAGAATTCCTCCGGGCGCCTGGAGCCGTCCTCCATGTTGATTCCAACGGCACCGGCCTCAACAATCCCGGCGACTGTCGTAGCGACTCCCTCGAGCGTGTCGGAGAAACCACCCTCGATGTCCGCCGTGACGGGCACGTTGACGGCTTCCACGATGCCTGCGACTACGGCAACGGCGCGCTCCCGGTCCAGTCGGTCGCCGTCGGGCAGGCCCAGCGACCAGGCGACTCCCGCACTGGTAGTGGCAACAGCGGGCGCCCCTGCAGCCGCAGTAATGACAGCGCTGGCCACGTCCCAGGCGTTGCTCAACGCCAAGGGTTTTTGGCTCGTGTGAAGGTATCGGAAGTGGGCGGCTGTTTGGTGGTGTTCGAAGCTCATGAGTTCATTCCATCAGCCGGTGCGGAATCTGGCTGGCGGGAATCGGACATTACCAGTGCAGCGCCTGACTAGACCCGCTGCTCCGTCAGCATTGCCTCGAGAACCTGGGCCACGCCGTCGTCGTCGAAGTGCGGCGCCTGCTGCCCGGCAGCGAGGATGGCCTCGGGGTGCCCGCTGGCCATCGCGTAACCGTGACCGGCCCAGCGAAGCATCTCGATGTCATTGGGCATGTCGCCGAACGCCACCACGTCAGCGGCTTCAATCCCCAGGGACTCGGCGTACTTGGCCAGCGTCACAGCCTTGTTGATGCCCGGAACGGACATCTCCAGCATGGCCGTCCGCGGTGCCGAGTGTGTGGTGCTCACCAGATGCTCGACCGCCGGCTGGACCTCGGCCAGGAACTCGTCCGGCGTACCCTTGCGCGTGATGGCCAGGAATTTCACGACGGCGTCATCCGCCGTCAGCGTCTCGGCAAGCGGTGCGGGGGTGAACTCAGCGAGCAACTCGCTGGTTTCGTTTTCAATGAAGCCCGGCTCAAGCTGGAAGCCCGTAAGCGTCTCCACGGCGAACAGGGCGTCCGGCCTGATGGACTTGATGATACGGCGGGCTTCAAAAACGGATGCAGCATCCAAAACGCTGGAGGACAAGGCCTTTTCCGTCTCAAGATCCCACACCACGGCCCCGTTGGAACAGATCACGATCCCGCTGTGACCCAACTGCTCCTGGAGCGGGTACAACCAGCGCGGTGGACGGCCCGTGACGAAGACGAGCTCCACTCCCGCGTCGCGGCACGCCTGGAATGCCTTGATGGTGCGGTCACTGATTTTGCCGTCGTGACCGAGGATGGTGCCGTCAATATCGCTTGCTACGAGCCGCATCATGCCAGTCTACGTGGGCGGCAGTGCGTCCTTCACCGCTACAGCTGGTCAGGTTCATAGTCGAAAAACGCCGCTCTCGGGAGCACCTGCTTTTCCCAGAGCCTCTGTTTGTCTGCCCTACCCAGCCGTGCAATATCTGCAGCAGCGTCCCAATTGTCACGGATACTCGACACGAGATTGTCAATAATCTCCCGGCCTTGTGCTGCGCTGAGCCCGTATGTCTCGGACTCGCCCACCAAAGCTGCGAAGTTGGAGACCTTCGCGCCGCGATCACCGCGTCCGTAACGCATCGCCTGTTCGAAAGTATCGCCGGACCTCTGCCCTGGGGCCAGATCGTAAGCCGGTGTCAGTTCCAAATGTTTCCCGTCCCAGAACGCCGCGTGATTTCGCGCGTGATCGTCGTTGTTGCTAATGGCAATATTCATCGCGATGCGTTGAAACAGCTCTGGTCCCGGCTTGGTGGCATCCTTGGCGTACTCGCGGAGCACATCAAGGATCTGGGGGTATGACACGTATCGTGCGTACATCTCGTCCGTCTGGGCCATGGTCAGGCCCGACACTGCGTGGCGTCTCCCGCCCGCCCCGTCACGGTCGAATCGGTGGACAAGAAGGACTTCCCGTCCGAGAGACGGCACAACCTTGCTATCGGCCACGTTCATACCGGCGCGCCGGGCTAGTTCAAGCATCGCCCCCTCAGCGTTTACCACCGAAAAGACGCGGTCGTCGGACGACGAGAACTTTGCGAGCCACTCGCTCCCGTCATCCTCAGTGAGCGTCGCCTTGGGACGCGCACCTCCGAGGCTGGTGCCATGAATCATGGCTGCGTCAAGACTTGCCGAAAGCTCGCCGCCTTCATCGAGGATGGTGGCGGCACTGTGCAACTCGTCAAGGTTGCCGAGTCATCCCTGGCCACGTACTCATCCCGATCAACCTGGAAGTCCAAAGCGCCGAAGCGGTTCGAACCCGAACTCAGCATGTAGTCGATCTCCCTAAGGGAGTTTGGGGCAACATTCCGCCTCCTCTCAATGACACCGCGACCCCACCTATCGGGGCTGCCATCCCTGAGAACGCCAGCGATGCTCAGTCCGTCTGAAGGCTCCTGCACTCCTGGCCGAAGGGGAAGCTCAGGGGCGAACAGGCTGATAGCGTCCGGGCGGGATCTGTAATTCAGGCCGTAAATGAACGTGACGAGCGGCCCGGATTGCTCCACCCTCCCGGCTACCACAGGCTCGGTTCCGCCCGGCAGCCAAATCCAAACATAGAGCTCGTCAGAAATCATCATCGACACTCCTGCTCTTCGGTCGGCGCACACGGCTGGGTAGGAGAGCCAGCATCTCCTCCCCACGCTGACGACGAATCGCCAGCTCTGCACGGTCTTCAATACCGAAGATGGGAACGCCTACGAGGTCCGCGAGTTCCATCATGGTGCCTACGGCCGCACCGCGGCTGCCGGCCTCAGCTGCGAGTACCGTCTGCTCCGAGACATTCGCACGAGCCGCCAGTTCCTTTGCGGTCCATTTTCGTTCTGTTCGTCCTTGGCGGATGAGTTGCCCCCACACGGTTAGGGCGTCCTGAATATGAGGACGAAGGGGGACGCTACGCTTCGCCATAACCAGCCTTCTTAAAACATCGCTTATAGCCCTTTAGGCATGTTTTATTGTAGCAGTACCGCCACCTTCAAGACGATGCCTGTCTGGAACGGAGGGAGTTGTCTGGAGATTGTCCAGATCCGGGGCATAGTGTGAAGTCATGAGTGAGAAGACCAGCGAAGTCGAAGAACACAGCACCCGCGGGGCGTACGTCACCGGCAGCGAGTTCACCCGGGACACCAATTACATCGAGGACAGGATCACCCGGGACGGCGCGGCCGGAGCGAATGGCGAGCCTGGCTGGCCCGTGGAGGCGGGGCGCTACCGGTTGATTGCAGCGCGGGCGTGCCCCTGGGCCAACCGTGCGGTCATTGTGCGCAGGCTGTTGGGGCTTGAGGATGTCATCAGCCTGGGCCAGCCCGGCCCCACTCACGACGCCCGCTCCTGGACCTTTGACCTGGACCCCGATGGCAAAGATCCTGTGCTCGGCATTGAACGCCTGCAGGAAGCGTTCTTCCGCCGTTTCCCGGACTACCCGCGGGGCATCACGGTTCCGGCCATAGTTGACATTCCCAGCGGCCAGGTGGTGACCAACAACTTCCCGCAAATCACCCTCGATTTCTCCTCGGAGTGGACTGAGTTCCACCGTCCGGGCGCACCGCAGCTGTACCCGGAGCACCTGCGCGAGGAAATCGACACCGTCAACAAACGCGTCTTCACCGAGGTCAACAATGGCGTCTACAGGTGCGGATTCGCCGGGTCCCAGGAAGCGTACGACGCCGCCTATACCCGGCTGTGGACCGCTTTGGACTGGCTCGAGGAGCGGCTGACCCGGCAGAGGTACCTGGTGGGTGATTCGATCACCGAGGCCGACGTGCGGCTTTTCACCACCTTGGCACGCTTCGACGCCGTCTATCACGGCCATTTCAAGTGCAACCGGAACAAGCTCAGCGAGATGCCGGCACTGTGGGCCTACGCCCGGGACCTGTTTCAGACACCGGGGTTCGGGGACACCATCGACTTCGTGCAGATCAAGCAGCACTACTACATAGTTCACGAGGACATTAATCCCACGCAGATCGTCCCCGCCGGACCCGATCTATCCGGCTGGCTCACCGCGCACGGACGCGAGGCCCTGGGCGGAAGCCCGTTCGGTGAGGGCACTCCGCCGGGACCGGTGAAGGCCGGCGAGGAAGTAGCTGCGGGGCACGGGGCGGGCTAACGTCCCTTGGCCCATGCCCGCTTATGCCCCGCGTTTGTGCCCGCGCGTTTATGCCTCGTTTATGCCGGGCCGTGATTGAGCTCGGCGCGTGTGGGCGGGTTCGCGCCTGCCCGTGAGACCGTAACTGCGGCCGCCCGCGTGGCGTGATCCATGATGGCTTCCAAGGTTTCTGCAGGCATCGCCCGGAGCTCTGCGCGGTTCTGCGCGCCATCCAGCCCGTGGTCCACAATCGCGGACAACAGTCCAGCCATGAACGAATCGCCCGCGCCCACGGTGTCCACCACGTTCACGGACGGCGCGGCAACCTGTGCTTCCCCTGCCCTGGTAACGCCCCAAGGACCCAGTGATCCCCGCGTCACCACTACCAAAGCCGGGCCCTCCGCGCCGCCCAAGGTCAGCCAGCGGCGTGCGGATTCCAACGGATCAACACCGGGATAAAGCCACTCAAGATCCTCATCCGAGGCTTTCACGACGTCGGACAGCACCACGAAACGCTCGGCTTGCGTCCGTGCATACTCAACGTCCGTGATGATGCTGGGACGGCAGTTGGGGTCGAAGCTGATGGTGCTGCTCGGATGGGCATACTCGACGGCGGCAATCACCTCCGCAGCGCCTGGCTCCAGGAAGGTGGCAATGGACCCGGTGTGGAGCAGCGTAGAACCCTGCAGCATGAGGGGCAACCGTCCGGCGAGCCCGGGCAGCTCCCACGCGAGGTCGAAAGCGTAGGTGGCGGCGCCGTCGTCGTCGATCTGCGCGGTGGCCACGCTGGTTGGCTTCTGGTCGGGCGGAAGCGGCACCATGACCGAACTCGAACGCAAGTGTGCAGCAATGGAATCGCCATAAGCGTCCCGGCCATAGCGGCCGATGAACTGCACCGGATGATCCAGCCGGGCCAGGCCGACGGCAACGTTGAGCGGGCTTCCTCCAACGTGCGCCTCGATTCCGGAGGAGCGTTGAACGACGTCTACCAGGGCCTCACCAATGACTGTCAGCATGGCACCACTCTGCCAGAGGACGGCAGCCACGGACCACCAGTTACGAGAGCAGCCGTTGCACCAATTCGCGGCACTTCTTGTACGCCACGGCCTTGGGATCGATCAGGTCAAAGTGGTCCCCGGGGACGCGCAACAACTGGGCCGCGCTACCTGCAGCAGTTGCCGCAGCGACGTATGCCTCGGATTGGCTGGCTGGAACATCCTCATCATCCGTGGCGTGAACGGCATATATGGGCACGTCCAAGGGCAGCGAACTCATGGGATCCGCATACTTATGCCGTTTGGGGTATCTAGCGGAATCGCCGCCCATCAGGTTGCATACGGCGCCGTTGCTGAGGTTCAACTTCTCCGCTGCGGCCAGGTTAAGGAGACCGGACTGACTAACGACGCCGGTCAAGTGCACGGCGTTGTCCTCAGGGCTTCGCTGGAGCTGGCGATCGGCGTCTGGCGTGCCTATGCCTGAAAGCCGCTGCCGGCCCGCAGCCCACACGGCCAGATGGCCGCCTGCCGAGTGTCCCAGGGCTACCACCTTGCCGAGCTGGAGGTTGTGATCGCCGGCGATGGTGGACAGGTGGTCGATGCCAGCCAGGATGTCCTCGAACGTATGGGGCCAACCACCGCCGTTGCCGGCCCGCCGATACTCGAGGTTCCATGCGGTGATGCCGTGCGCTGCGAGGTCCCGCGCAAGAGGCTCACCGAGCTCCGCGCCGTACTGTGAGCGCCAGTAACCGCCATGGATCACCACGGCGATTCCTCCGGCAACCGCAGACGCGCCGCGATGGTTTCCGTTGGACGGTTCAGGTATGAAGAGTTCGCCCCATTGGCTGGGGTGTTCGCCGTAGCTGTACTTGTGCCGCAACATTGCGCCCTCCTTTGTACTGAGCCTATCGTGACGGTTCACTAGTTTGGCTAGAGGCACCCCGACGGCGGGTGGCTCAGTTGAGTGTCGGACCCGCCCCGTAAGCTGGGGGCATGGCAAGCAATTGGGACAGCCTGGACCAGGCACAGCGCGATGCAGTGGATGCGAACGTAGCGCTCTATGAACGCGTTCGCCCCGCCCTGAAGCGGGTCACGCGCGATGTTCTGCTCACTTTGCGGGACATGCTGAACGACGCTGAAGTCACTCCGTTGTTTGTCACGGGACGGACCAAAACGGTGGAGTCGTTCCGGGAAAAGATTTCCCGCACCGACGATCCGTTGGAGCCGGGCGGACCTCGGTTGTTGAAGTTCCCGGATCCTTTCCGCACCTTGAATGACATGGTGGGCATCCGCGTCATCACCAAGCTTCCGGCCGAGAATGCCGCCGTGGCCAACATCATCAAGCGGCAACGCCAGCTCTTTGACTGCCGCGGCGACCGTGAGAAGGACATCGGCTCCATTGAGTCGGGAACCTACGGATACTCCAGCCGGCACCTCATTTTGCGCACCATCCAGAACGAGGCCGTCAAGGAATACCAGCAGGTCTTCAACCCGGACATGCCTGCCAATGGCAGCTACTTCTTCGAATGCCAGATCCGTACCGTCTTTGCCCACGCGTGGAGCGAGATCGAACACGACATCCGCTTCA
Organism: Arthrobacter sp. R3-55; assembly: GCF_054161505.1. NCBI lineage: Bacteria > Bacillati > Actinomycetota > Actinomycetes > Micrococcales > Micrococcaceae > Arthrobacter > Arthrobacter sp. R3-55. Next base: position 4,741,444 of record NZ_CP096423.1, read on the forward strand.
AGGCCGAAGACCCGCGTGCCTGGACACCCCATTTTGACCGTCAATTCACGGCAACAGCTGCCATGTTGGAAACAGTGGAGAGCGCCTTCGCCGATCTTCACGAGCGGTACGAGGAAGTCCGCGGCTACTGGGACCTTGAAGGCGATGGCGGCATGCCCCTGACGCCCAACCGGGTCCGTGACGTCTGGCGTACGCTGCTGCCGCACGTTGACCGTAAAGTTGATGACGACTGGGGATGGGCTGCCGAACTGCTCGCCGCCCACGGCCTCACCAAGACCGTGGAGCTGGCCGGGTTGCTCAGTGCCAACCGCATCACCGAGGTCCGCAAGGCCTTGGACCACCGCTACTCCCCCGGTCCCGACCGCCTCCTGGATGACCTCCTGCTGTGGCAGTACGGAACCGAACACATCGATCTCACCGCTGAGGCGCCCGACGTCGTCCCGCACCCGCGGCGCGACAGCCTCCAGCGGCGCCTTAAGCAGATTGAGCGCTACCGCCAGACTGCGCTTTAGGACAGCTACGTATGTTCTAGGGCAATTGGACCGTAAGGACCCATGACTCCCGAGCAACTCATGTCACTGCGGGCGACCTTCCGCTCGCCCCGCCGTCTGCTGACGGAATCCCTTGCCGGGCTCGTAGTGGCTTTGGCTCTGATACCCGAGGCCATCGCGTTCTCGGTGATTGCGGGCGTTGATCCACGCATTGGGTTGTTCGCATCCTTCACCATGGGCGTGGTTACTGCCATAGTTGGCGGGCGTCCTGCCATGATCTCCGCGGCCACCGGTGCCGTGGCCTTGGTGATCGCGCCGGTAATGAAGGAACACGGGCTCGACTACCTCATTGCAACGATCATTCTGGCTGGCGTTTTCCAGATCATCCTGGCGGTCCTGGGTGTCACCAAATTGATGCGCTTCATCCCCAGATCCGTGATGATCGGGTTCGTCAACGCCCTGGCAATCCTGGTGTTCATGTCCCAGATGCCCGAGCTCTTCAACGTGCCGTGGATGGTCTATCCGATTGTCATCGTGGGCTTGGTAATCGTCTTCGGACTACCCCGCATCACTACCGCCATTCCTGCGCCGCTGGTGGCGATCGTGGTCATCACACTGGTGACCGTGCTGGGTGGCATCGACGTTCCCACCGTCAGCGACAAAGGCCAACTCCCGGACAGCCTGCCCGGATTCTTCCTGCCCAACGTTCCCCTGAACCTGGAGACATTCCAGATCATCGCGCCCTTCGCCCTGTCCATGGCGCTGGTGGGCCTGCTGGAATCGCTGATGACCGCCAAGCTGGTGGACGACATCACGGACACGCGCTCCAACAAGACGCGGGTGTCTTGGGGACAAGGTGCTGCAAACATTGTGACCGGTTTCCTCGGCGGCCTGGGCGGTTGCGCGGTGATCGGTCAGACCATGATCAACGTCAAGGGCTCCGGGGCTCGAAGCCGCCTCTCGACCTTTCTGGCCGGAGTATTCCTGCTGGTCCTGGTGGTTGTCCTGGGCGATGTTGTAGGCATGATCCCCATGGCCGCCCTGGTGGCTGTGATGATTTTCGTTTCGCTGATTACGTTCGACTGGCATTCCATCCGACCCTCAACCCTGAAGCGTCTCCCGAAGTCCGAAACCGCGGTCATGCTCGTCACTGTTGCCGCCGTGGTGGCGACGCACAATCTCGCGGTGGGTGTCGGCGTCGGCGTCCTGACCGCCATGGTGCTGTTCGCGCGGCGGGTAGCCCACTTCGCGACGGTGGAGCGGACCGAACTTGAGCTCAACGGCGAGAATGTTGCCACATACACCGTGGACGGCGAGCTGTTCTTCGCTTCGTCCAACGATCTGTACACGCAGTTCGACTATGCAAAGGATTCCTCAGAGGGCATAGATCGGGTGATCATCGATCTCCATGGTTCCCACATCTGGGATGCCTCCACGGTGGCGGTGCTTGATTCGGTGACTGAGAAGTACCGGAACCACGGGCGCGACGTGGAGTTCATCGGGCTCAACGAGGCCAGTGTTCGGATGCGCGAGCGCCTGGCGGGGAAGCTCAACTCCTGACCCAACTGAGTAACAGTTACAGTCGGTATGAGCGCTCAAAACAGCTTTAACTGTTACTCAGTTGGGTTGGAAACGGCGGACATCTGACATATACGCTCCGCCGAATGTCACGAAGTGGCCGGGTTCGCGGGGTGAATGTGAGCATGGATGAATGCTTGAGGCAACCAATTCACCATCAGAAACAGAAGAATCCGCGGCCCCCGTTAACGCCGCGCTTGCTGCGGAAGCCAAGATTGCGCGTATTGCCGTCACGGTGTTCCCGCTTTTGGTGGTGGTTGCCGGCATCCTTGGATTCCTGATTCCGGACCTCTTCAAACCGATGGGCGTGGCCGTTCCGTATCTGCTGGGCGTCATCATGTTCTGCATGGGCCTCACGCTGACGCCGCCTGACTTCGCCTCGGTGGCCCGGCGTCCTTGGGCTGTAGCGCTCGGCATCGTTGCCCACTACGTGATCATGCCCGGTGCCGGTTGGCTCATCGCAGTACTCCTGCAACTACCTCCGGAACTGGCCGTCGGGCTGATCCTGGTTGGCTGCGCTCCGTCCGGCACCGCCTCCAACGTCATGGCCTTCCTGGCAAAGGGCGATGTTGCCCTGTCCGTAGCCGTCGCCTCGGTTTCCACGCTGATCGCACCCATCGTTACCCCTGCACTGACTCTCTTCCTTGCCGGGTCCTTCCTGCACATCGATGCCGGGGCCATGGTGATGGACATCGTGAAAACCGTACTGTTGCCGGTGATCGGCGGCCTGCTCGCCCGGCTCTTCCTTTCGAAGCTCGTCGCAAAGGTTCTTCCGGCACTTCCGTGGGCTTCCGCCGTCGTGATTTCACTGATCGTTGCGATCGTCGTGGCCGGCAGTGCCAGCAAGATCGTGGCTGCGGGTGCAATCGTTTTCCTGGCAGTTGTCCTCCACAACGGATTCGGCCTGGGCCTCGGCTACCTTGCCGGCAAGATCGGCCGACTGGACGATAAAGCACGCCGGGCCCTGGCATTCGAGGTTGGCATGCAGAACTCCGGCCTGGCCGCGACCTTGGCCACCGCACACTTCAGCCCGCTGGCCGCCCTGCCCTCCGCCGTCTTCTCGCTTTGGCACAACATCTCGGGCGCAATCGTGGCCGCCTGGCTGGCACGACGGCCGCTGAAGGACTGACTAGCCCTGTGTAGTGCCGCGGCGGTGCAACTTCCATGGCGACGCCACCCGTATGCCCTCGGCCGGCGTGTTTTCCGCCAACCGGTCCAGCAGCATCCGGACAACCTGCTCGAAGATCGGGTCCGGGCCAACAGTAGTCAGCGCCGGATCATATTCCTGGCCCTCGGTGGAGTTTCCCACCCCAATGATCTGGATGTCCTCCGGGACCCGGAGACCCAAACGATAGGCGGCACGGATCGTCTGCAGCGCCTCCATGTCGTCAGTGCAGAAAATGGCCGTGGGGCGATCCGTCTGCTGGAGCAGCTCGAGGGCTGACTGATAGGCAGCCGCCGGACGGTGATGGGAGGTCCTGACCAAAGACTCGTCCAAGGGAATGCCGGCCTTCTCCAGCCCGGCTGCATACGCGGCAAAGCGACTCTTGGGCCGGCCGCTTGGGTCTGCCCTCCGGATGCAGCCGATTCTGCGGTGGGACGCGGTGAGGAAATCCATGCATTCTGCGAGCCCGGCGTCGGTCTCAGGGGCAAGGACGTCGAATCCGGCAGGTTTCATGGTCCCGGAGATGACCACTTGGGCCACGCCACGGCGGGCCAGTTCGGTGACTGTTTCATCCTCCGTTTTTGCTTCGGGGAAGTACCCGATGATCACACCGTCGGCGCCTCCGGACATTGCGAACTTCCGCCAGTCGTCGCCCAGCAGAATCACCGGCTGGAATCCGTGCTGCGGCAGGATGGTGGCTGCAGCAGTTGCGAGGGCCCGGTCCCAAGGCCATTCAAGGTTACCTATGGCTACGGCAACCACGTCTGTTTTGCCGCGACGCATCCCCCGGGCTGCCTGGTTGGGCACATACCCCAGCTCCTTGACCGCCGCCAGAACCCTGTCCTGTGTGGGCTGGCTGATCCGGGTTGTGCCACCATGGCGGCCGGAGAGCACATAGGAGACGGTGGTCAGCGATACGTCAGCCGCCATGGCCACATCCCGAATGGTGGGCTTGGATCCCTTGCTCACGTTGTGACTCCTGGTAGACGGCCAATCCCTTGAACTCTATCCGCAACCGGCGTGGACTCCCCTTGACGCAATTAGTTGAGAACGTTAACAATTGCGGGAGTCTACAAATACAAGCAGGAGATCTTTCGATGAAGAACTGGGCAGGAAATCTTGAGTACTCGTCTGCGGACGTCCAGCGGCCCACAACCGTGGAGCAACTGTGCGGGCTCGTAGCTGAGGCAACGCAGATCAAAGCCCTGGGATCCCGGCACTCCTTCAACACCGTTGCCGACACCATCGGCACGCACCTCCTCCTCGATGGACTCCCCCAGGAAGTGGTTCTGGACACCGAAAAGGGCACCGTCAAGGTCAGTGGTGGCATCACCTACGGAGCTCTGGGCCGCGCGCTTGAGGACCAGGGCTACGCCATCCACAACCTCGCTTCCCTCCCGCACATCTCTGTGGCCGGCGCCATCCAAACCGGCACGCACGGCAGTGGCGTCTACAACCCGTCCTTGGCTGCCGCCGTCGTCAGTGTTGATGTGGTGCGCGCCTCCGGCGAGCTGGTGACCCTCACGGCCGACGACGACGAATTCCTCGCCAGCGTGGTGGGACTGGGTGCACTTGGCATTGTCACAGGGCTGGAACTCGCGGTCCGGCCGAGCTATGACGTGCGGCAGCGAGTGCTCACCAACCTCTCTTGGGAGGGTGCCTTGGCCAACTTCCAGGCCATCGCTTCCAGTGCTTACAGCGTCAGCTTCTTCACCGATTACACCGGCGAAACCATCCCCCAGGTCTGGCTTAAAGCACTGGACACTGAAGCTCCGTTGCCTGATCTGTTCGGGGCAACCGCGGCGACGGCAGCCATGCATCCCTTGCCTGATATGTCCGCCGAGAACTGCACGGAACAGCTTGATGTGGCGGGCAAGTGGCTCGACCGGTTGCCGCACTTCCGCCACGAATTCACGCCCAGCAACGGTGAGGAACTGCAAAGCGAGTTCCTTCTGCCTTTGGAACACGCACCGGCCGCGCTGCAGGCCGTCCGCGGGCTCGCCGAAAAGCTCGCACCGCTCCTGTTCGTCTCTGAAATCCGCACCGTGGCCGCTGATGAGTTCTGGCTCAGCCCGTTCTACCAGCAGCAAAGCGTGGCACTCCACTTCACCTGGAAACCGCTGCAGGCTGAGGTGGAAGCGGTGCTCCCCGAGCTTGAGGAAGCCCTCCGCCCGTTCGGCGCCCGGCCTCATTGGGGCAAACTGTTCACGCCCGGCGAGTATGACTTCGCCGCACTGTACCCGCGGTTCGAGGACTTCCGGGCTTTGGTTCAGGCCAACGACCCAACGGGGAAGTTCCGCAACGGCTTGCTGGAGAGCGTGCTGGGCATCGCGGCGGCGACGCACGCCTAGTCACGCTTGCCCGGCCGCTGCGCCGTTGCCGCCCCGCTCCTGCCCCGCTCCTGCCCCGCCGCAAGGCGCTACTCGATGTGCGCGAGGACCGCTCCGGCTGTGACAACTCCGCCGGGTGCGGACAACACCTCGGACAGAGTACCTGTCCGGTGGGCCGGGACCTGGGTTTCCATTTTCATGGCCTCCAGGACTACCAAGGGATCACCGGCGGATACTTCGTCGCCGGGTTCTGCGAGCCACTTGACCACCGTGCCGGCCATGCTGGAGACAAGTGCCGATTCGGCGGGGGAACCGCTGCTGACGGAACCCGGCGTATCGGCCGGCGCAGTAAAGGCGGGAATGCCCTGACCGGAGCGGGCCCAGCCGTCCAGCAGGTTCGCGGGAAGCCCAACAGCCAGCCGTTTGCCGTCGACGTCAATGGTGATGGTGCGCCGCTCCCCTTCCGGGGCCACCACGTTGTACTCAGGATCCACGGGAATCCGGTCTGCGAAGTCGGTTTCGATCCAACGGGTGTGAACCCGCATTCCGGCTACCGACGTGAAGTCCTCGGATTCCAGGACCGCGCGGTGGAACGGCAGCACGGTTGCAAGGCCTGAAATGGTGAATTCAGCCAGGGCACGCCGTGCGCGACGAAGAGCCTGCTGCCGGTCAGCTCCGGTGACGATCAATTTGGCTAGCAGGGAGTCGAATTGCGGCGCCACGAAGGAACCCGAACGTACTCCGGTGTCCACACGGATTCCCGGACCTGTAGGTGCTTCAAACAAGGCCACTGTTCCCGGGCACGGCAAGAACCCTCGGCCCACGTCTTCGGCGTTGATGCGGAACTCAAAGGAGTGGCCCCGCGCCACGGGATCTTCCGTGATGCTCAGCGGCAAGCCGGCGGCAATACGGAACTGTTCTTGGACGAGGTCGATCCCGGCGGTTTCCTCCGTGATGGGGTGCTCCACTTGGAGGCGTGTGTTGACCTCAAGGAAGGCCACGGCTCCGTCTGCGGAGACGAGGAACTCAACGGTCCCGGCACCGTAGTAGCCTGCTTCGCGGACAATCGCCTTGGCGCCGTCGTAAATTTGCCGGCGTTGCAGGTCACTCAGGAAGGGTGCGGGAGCTTCTTCCACGAGTTTCTGGTGGCGGCGTTGTAGCGAGCAATCACGGGTGCCCACCACCACGACGTTGCCGAGTTTGTCCGCGATGACCTGCGCCTCGACGTGCCGGGGGCGGTCAAGGTACTGCTCCACGAAGCATTCACCACGGCCGAAGGCAGCCACTGCTTCACGGACTGCGGAATCGAACGCTTCTTCCACTTCCGCCAACTCCCGGACCACTTTCAGACCGCGGCCGCCTCCACCAAACGCGGCTTTGATGGCCAGCGGGAGTCCGTGTTCTTCCGCGAAGGCACGGGCTTCGGCGGCGGTGGAAACAGGACCATCGCTGCCGGCAACCAAAGGTGCTCCGGCTCGGACGGCGATGTCACGTGCCGTGATCTTATTGCCCAACTGGCGTATCGACTCGGGTGAGGGACCGATCCACTCCAGGCCGGCGTCGAGCACTGCTTGTGCAAAATCGGCGTTCTCGGAAAGGAACCCGTAGCCGGGGTGAACAGCGTCTGCGCCTGACTCCGCTGCAATGGCGAGCAGTTTCCCGATGTTCAAATAGGTGTCAGCCGGTGAGTTGCCGCCCAAACTGAAGGCTTCGTCGGCTGCGCCAACGTGCATGGCGTCGGCATCGATGTCTGCGTAAACGGCAACGGACGCGATGCCGGCGTCGTCACAGGCTCGGGCGACTCGGACAGCGATTTCGCCGCGGTTCGCGATCAGGACCTTGCGCATCAAATACTCACTTCTCTGGGGTCTTCGTAAAAGTCGTGGTGGTGTCCGGGGCCAGCCGGAAACGGATCTTTCCGCCAATGGGGACTTGAGCAGCCAGATCAAGATGTTCGTGGCGCACCACCCCGATCACCGGATAACCCCCGGTGATCGGATGATCGGCCAGGAAGAGGACGGGCAGCCCCGCGGGCGGGATCTGGAGTGCTCCGGCCATGGTGCCCTCGCTGGGAAGTTCGCCTTCCCGCGTGCGCTCCAGCGGGGTGCCATCCAGTCGCATGCCCACTCGATTGGATTGCGGAGTGACCAGCCACTCCTGGCTGCACAGGGAATCCAGCGCGTCCTGGTCAAACCAGTCGGCCCGTGGTCCGGGAACGACATCGAGCACCGTGGCACCCTCACCCGGGAAGTCAGGCTGCAGTTCGGGGCTGCCAACCGCTGTGGATGCCGTAGCGTCACCCACGCCAAGAACCTGCTTGCTGACCAGTGACCCCGGTCCGATCCCGGACATCGTGTCCGTTGAGCGGCTGCCTAGAACCTCAGGAACGTCCACTCCGCCCCGCACCGCAACATAGTTCCGGAAGCCCGACTCCGGGGCACCCAAGGTGAGTACTTCGCCGTCGAGCAACGCGAAAGGAGCGGCCATGGGCACGGTCCGCCGGGCACCTGCTTGGACGTCGCCGGACTCAAACCACGACGACGGCTCTACTGTCAGCGTGGTGGGCGCCCCTGTCACGGCAACCACCTGGTCACCCACAGCTTCCACTGTGAGGCCGCCATTGACGGACTCGATGGCTGCAGCCGAAGCAGCGTTTCCCACCAGCCGGTTGGCCCGCCGCAACGAGGCCCTGTCCAACGCACCCGCAGCCGATACGCCGAGCGGACCGTAGCCACGACGTCCGAGGTCCTGGATCAGGCTCTGCGCACCCGGGGTAAGAATCCGAAGACCGGACTCCGGGCGGTGCTCCTTTTCGGGTTCGCGTGCCGGGGATTCAGTGGCCGTGACAACCTCGCGGACGGCCCGGTACTGAACCCGGTCGCCTGGACGAACAAGCGCCGGTTGGGCCCTGTCCAGGTCCCACATCCTTGCACCAGTGCGGCCAATCAACTGCCAACCGCCCGGGGAACGCCGAGGGTACACGGCCGAATACCGGCCACCCAGAGCCACCGATCCAGCAGGCACGGCTGTGCGGGGAGAGGACCGTCGAGGAACCGTGAGGGCCTCGTTTTCGCCCACCATGTAGCCGAAGCCCGGCGCGAAACCAGCGAAGGCAACGGTCCAGACTTGGCCCGTATGTGCGGCAATCACGCCGTCCACGCTCAGTCCGGTGAGTTCCGCGACATCGGCGAGGTCGTCGCCGTCGTACACAGTATCGATGACCACCAAACCGGAGTCAGCCACTTCCGGCGCCGTTAGTTCCAACTCCATGAGCCGTGCACTGATGGCTCGGGTTGCGGCCGCAGACTCGCCCACCACCATCACTGTTTCCGCCGCGGCCAGAACATCCACTTGCCCCGGAAGCGGCGATTTGTAGAGCATGTCCTGCAGGGCGAGGACGTCCTGCAGCCCGTCCAGTTCGGCCAGGACGGCACGCGTGCCGACGGGCCGGACAGAGCGAACCCTTTTGGCGGTGGTGGTTTGCATCACGGTTCCCATTGTTCGTTACGACGCCGGCTGAGCGTGTGTTCCCTGCACGAGCCGGACATCTTCTTCCGGCTTGGGGTCGCGGCCGAGGAGCATGCCGACGATCGTGACAATGGCAGCCAGAAGAATGTAGCCGGCAATGAAGTACCAGCCGCCGGATCCGCCACCATAGAGGAGGGTGAAGATCACCGGGGCAAATCCGCCGCCGATCACACCGGCCAAGGTGTAGGCCAAGGAACTGCCGGCATAGCGAAGACGGGCCGGGAACTGCTCGGTGATGAACGCGGCCTGCGGACCGTACATGAAGGCGTGGAGTGCCAAGCCGATGACGGTGCCTACGATCAGCATCGCCACGGACTTTCCTTGGATCATCAGGAAGAAGACCGGAATGTAGGCTGCTGTTGCAGCCGCCGCGAGCCCATAAACCCAGCGGCGGTTGAAGCGGTCCGTCAGGGCGCCGGCCAGCGGGATCAGGAAGAGCTGGAAGGCTGAGCCGATCAGGATGGCTGACAGGACGTTGCCCGTGGTCATTCCCAGTTCCTTGGTGGCGTAAACGGCCACGAACACCGTGAACAGCGAGTAGAGGATGTCAGGGCAGATTCGGGAAAGCGAAGCGGCAATCAATGCCTTCGGCTGAGTAGTGAAGACTTCCTTGATGGGAGCCTTGGGACGGTCTCCCTTGGCTTGAATGGCCTTGAAAACCGGCGTTTCCTCCAGCTTGAGGCGGATGAGCAAGCCGAACACCACCAACAGGGCAGAAGCAAGGAAGGCCACGCGCCAACCCCAGGAGAGGAAGGCTTGTTCGCTCAGCGAAGCAGCCAGGATAGCGAGAACGCCGTTGGCCATGAGGTTACCGGCGGGCGGACCGATCTGGGCTGCAGAGGACCAGAAGCCGCGCTTGTTGGGGTCACCGAACTCGCTGGACAGCAGCACCGCGCCACCCCACTCCCCGCCAACACCGATGCCTTGCGCCAAGCGCAGCAACACAAGGATGATCGGGGCCGCAATGCCAATGACGGAGTAGTCGGGCAGCGCACCGATGAGTACGGTGGCAAGGCCGATAAGCATCAACGTGAAGACCAGGACGTACTTGCGGCCGATCTTGTCACCGAGACGGCCAAAGACAATGCCGCCGATCGGACGGGCAAAGTAACCTACGGCGAACGTTGAGAAGGACAGGATGAGCGCCACGAATTCGTCGTTGCCCGGGAAGAAGATCTTCGGGAACACCAAGGCCGAGGCCACGGAATAGATAGCGAAGTCGTAGTACTCGAGCGATGTGCCGGTAAGGCTGGCCACATACGCCTTGATGGCGCCGGGCGGTGGCTTCCTTGTCACTGCCTTGGCTGCATGGTTGGTGCTGGTCATGATGTTCTCCGGGGGGATGGGGGGATGGTTCGGAGCGCCCGGACGGGCTAGAGGAACGAGCCGGTACTGACGCCGGCGTCGCTGAGGGCGGACTTCACAGCGGTGGCCATCGCGACGGCTCCGAGTGAGTCACCGTGAACGCAGATGCTCTCTGCGCGGATTTTCAGGATGGAACCGTCAATGGTCCTGACGGATTGTTCAGTGGCCATTCGCAGGACGTGCTCCGCCACTTCGGCGGGATCATTCAGCACGGCCCCTGCTTGGGATCGCGGGACGAGCGTTCCGTCCGGGTTGTAGGCGCGGTCCGCGAAGGCCTCGGAAACGGCACGAAGACCGGCTTTGTCAGCCAGGCGCAGTACTTCAGAGCCGGGCAGTCCAAGAATCGGAAGGTTGGGGTCAACAGATTTCACGGCGTCCACCACAGCGCGGGCTTGGGCGGTGTGCTTGACGATCGCGTTGTAGAGGCCACCGTGAGGCTTGACGTACTGGACACGGGAACCGGCCGTAGCTGCCAACGCCTGCAGGGCCCCGATCTGATAAACGACGTCGTCCGCCAGTTCCATGGGATCGATGTCCATGAAGCGGCGGCCGAACCCGGCGAGATCGCGGTAGCCAACATGGGCGCCGATAACGACGCCGGCCTTGACCGCCTTTTCGCAGGTGCTGCGGATGACGCTGGGGTCACCAGCATGGAATCCACAGGCAACATTCGCACTGGAGACCGACTCGAACATGGCTGCGTCATCACCAAGCGTCCAGCGCCCGAAGGACTCGCCGACGTCGCTGTTCGGATCGATGATTGCCATGGTGTGATCCCTGCCTCGTGATGTGCGTTACATCCAGCATGCATCAATCTGCTGGATTGTTCAACAATCCAGCGATCCCTATTTTCAGCAATCGTGTAATTTTGGTGTCATGGCCGGTGAAGATCAGGAAAAAAGTGAACAGACCGGCATGGACAGTGCGCGGGCGCGGGTCCGCATGAGGGTCCCCTCCGTGGCGGAGAGAGTCGCAGAAGAACTGCGCTACCAACTGGCTGAGGGCTTCCTGGTGCCGGGGGCCAAGCTGACCGAAGCCACCATCGCCGAGGATTTGGGCGTCTCGCGCAACACTGTCCGCGAAGCTTTCGCCGAGTTGGCCGCTGAGCGGCTTCTTCTTCGCCAGCCCAACAAGGGCGTTTTTGTAGCAACCCTTGAAGCCGGCGACATCCACGATGTTTATACGGTTCGTCGCGCCATCGAGGTCAGCTCAATCCGGGCCGGCGGCTCTCCGGAGCGCATCGCCGCCGTCAGGGCCGCCGTCGAGGAAGGCCAGCGCGCGGCCTCGGCCAACGACAACGAAGGCCTGGGCAGCGCCAACCAGCATTTTCACGGCGCCATAGTCGCCCTCGCTGAGAGCAACAGGCTGAACACGATCATGGCGCAGATCCTGGCCGAGATGCGGCTCTACTTTCACAAGGCCACCATGAATGCCCACTTCTACAGTGACTGGCTGAAGGAAAATGAGCAGATCTGCTCCGCATTGGAAGCGGGCGAGCTTGAGCGCGCCGGGGACCTTCTCCTTGCCTACCTCAACCGTTCAGAACAGCAGCAAACCGCCATCCACGGCGAGTAGTCAGCGCTCCTCCCCAGTTGGTCACCCCAAATGCGCCAAATCCCCGCTACTTGGGCGCAGGAACGCATCAATTTCCCCACCAACCGGGCAGGAGCGTCACGGCGGAGTGATCTAACCGGGCAGGAGCGTCAGCGTTTGCCCTTTTTGCGTGAGCCCTTGCCACGGCCCTTGTCCGGGTTCGGGGCGTAGCGCTGCGCGACCGCGGGCTTCTTGGGACCCCCACCGCGTCGGTCAGGCTTGGGCTCCTTCTTGGGCTTCTCCTGCTGCGCTGACGGCTGGCGCGAGCTCTGCGCTGTCCGCCCACGCACGATCCCGATGAATTCTTCGATCACCGGGCTGTCAGTTCCAACCAGCCAAGCCAAGCCGATTTGCGTGCCCGGCGCACCTGTCAGGCGCCGCATGACCGTGTCCTTTACGTTCAGGTGCCGCGCAACGGACATGGGCAGGATCGCCAGTCCGGCCCCGGAGGCGACCACCTGGAGGGCCATGTCCGGCCCGCCCATCTCGTCAATATCCAAGAGGTTTTCCTCGGCGAGGTCGTCCAGTGCGACTTCCTCAAACACCGAGATCTCATGCCCCTTCGGAGCCACAACCACAGGCTGCTCTTCATACAAAGGGATGACGTTCAAACCTTCGCGGTCCACGGGCAACCGAACAAAGCTGAGGTCTGCGGAACCGTCACGCAAAACCGAAACCTGGGCGGCGTCGTCGGACATGAATGAGTGCAACGGGAAGTTGGGCATCCGTTCTTCCCACCGCCGGATCCATTTCCCAGGAGTCACACCCGCAACATAGGCGAAGCGGAGACCGGCTAGGGGTTCGGTTGTTTCGGCGGATTCTTCAGCGTCTGGCACACACTCACAGTACCGGCCAGATACCCTTGAAGCATGACGTCCTCGAACTCCCAGTCCATGAAGCCGGCAACAGTTGCCAAGAAACTCGGTATCTACCTGCCCGCGACACCCCAGGAGTTCCAGGATTCGTCCATCTCCCGCGAAGAATACGCCGAACTCCAGGCCAACCCGCCGGAGTGGCTCGTCGAACTGCGCCGCAACGGCCCGCACCCGCGCCCGGTAGTGGCCCAGAAGCTCAACATCTCCATCAGCGGTCTCGCCCGCGGCGGCGTCGAGGATGCGCTCACGACGGCGGAAATCACCGAGCTGCTGCAGGCTCCGCCGCAGTGGCTGGTCACCGAGCGCGCCACGCACGCGGCTGTCCGGTCCGAGGCGCAGCGCGTCAAGGACGAGGCCGCCAAGAAGGCAGCCACCAAGGAAGCCCGGGACAACGCCGCTGCAAAGCGCGATGCTCCTAAGACTTCCAAGCGCGATCACGCGTAAGTCTTAGCAGGTTGTGGCCGGGATCAACGGGTCCCGGCCACAACTGTTTAAGCTCAGTCCTGGTGGAGCTGAATGAAGTTTCCGCAACCGTCGTCGAAGACTGCGCTGACGCCTGAGGGATCCTCGGAGGGTTCGCCTTGGAAGGTCACACCGGCGGCAACCAAGCGCTCGTACTCAGCCTGGACGTCGGGCACACCGAAGGTGATCGCGGCCAGACCGGACTCATGCAGGGCGTTCATGTAGTTCGAGGCGATGGGGTTGTCGCTGGGTTCCAGCAGCAAACCCGGTGAGCTGCCGTTGTCCGCACCCGGATCCTTGATGATGAACAAGTTGTACTCGGGCATGGCCATCAGGGTCTCGAAGCCCAGGGTCTCCGTGTAGAAAACGTGGGCCGCTGCGGGGTCCTTGACGTGGATGCTGCACATTTTCAGTCTCATGCTGCCTAGGCTACGCCCGGCTCCGACAACCTGACCGCGCCGCCCCTGCGACGACGGCCGCGGACAAGCCCCCGCGACCGTCGCCAACCCATTAGGGTTTCAGGTGCCAGAACGAGCGGACTATCTCCCACGCAAGGCGTGAAAGATTGACCAGCAAGTTCAGGCGGCCCCAAGGCTCGGGACGATTACGCCGTCGAGACATGGTGCACCCCTCACTGAGGAAGGGTGCGACCGCGGGCGTAGTGCTTGCACGCCGTCCGCGAAGGGGCATACTCTAGAGGCGTGAGCATCAAGGAGTAAGCCCTTGAATCGCACCAAAGAGCGCATCGCGCTGAACAAAGACCCGATTGCAGTCGGGTCTTTTGTTTGTTAACGATGCGGCAGGCTCTTGCCCACTGCCACAGAGTCTACCGAGAGTTGACTATCTGAATAGCAGGCCACTCCGAGCCACCCCCTCGCGCCCACGCAACCACTGCCGCATACTGAATTCAAAGCAGCGAATTCGCCTGGAGGTGGTCCGATGCCCGCCATGATGCTCCTGTGGGGTGTTGCTCTGGTTCTTGCAACCGCAGCAACCACATATGTCCTGAACAGGAAACTGACCCACGGCCGCGGCCCGGAGCCGGACGGCATCTTCTGGGACGTGTTCGGAGGGCTGGTGGTCATAGCGCCGGCCATCATTGTCCCTGCCGTGCATTGGTCGCCGGCCGGGCTGGTCATGATTTTCGTCGGCATCGCTACTGCGGCCGGAACCCTGCTGAGCATCCGCAAAGTGGAGCGCCTCCACGCAGCTGAGCCCCGCCGTCGTGCTGGTTTCCCGGACGACGCAGCCCGCCACGAAAACATTCTGGAGCAGTGGCGCCAATATGAGCTGGATCCTGCGCGGACCATCGACTTCCCGGCCATGACGGACGTGAGGGCTGCCGAAACAGCGGCATTGACGAGGGCCATGCGCGAGGCCGAGTACTGCAAGGTGACAGCCGGGACTGACTACCGTGCCGCCGTCGAGCGTCTTGCCCAAGCCCTGGCCGCGGCCGAGCGGGCTGCCGGCGTCCCAACGGCCGCCTTACCCTCGCCGAGGTGACGCAGCCCTACAGGACCTTGCCTTTGAAGAACTCCGGACGCAGCCGGTACATCACCAGCATGACCGCCACGCCGAGCAGGATCACGCCCATTCCCAGCACGAACACCAGGCCCACACCACCAACGGAGGAGCCGGAACCGTACTCAGGATCCATCGAGTCCATGGCCGTCTTCACGAACATGACCAGCAGGATCACTCCGCCCAGCAGGGGCGCCAGGAACTTGAAGAAGAACGGACGGACGCCGCTGAATGCCGACGCCCGGAAGAACCAGACGCAGGCCAGCGCCGTGATGCCGTAGTAGAAGCAAATCATCATGCCCAGGGCGGTGATGGTGTCCCACAGCGCATTCTCGGACACGGTCCTGGTGATCACGTAGAAGCCGGCGGCTGCGATCGCAGCGGCGATGGTTGCGAAGCTCGGCGACTTGTAGGTGGGGCTGATCTTGCCGAACTTGGGTGAGATGGCGCGGTAATGGCCCATGGCCAGCATGGTGCGTGCCGGTGAGACGAACGTCGACTGCAGCGATGCCGCCGAACTGCTCAGGATGGCCAGGGACATGAGGATCGCGAACGGCCCCATCACTGGACCGGCCAGCACGGCAAAGATGCTGGACTGGTTCTCCGGGTTGCCCGCACCCAGTCCGGTCTCGCCAACACCCGCGAAGGACAGGGTTGCCAGCGCAACGGTCATGTAGATGACCACGATCACCAACACCGTAATGGTGGCTGCACGGCCAGGGGTTTTCTCGGGGTTCTTCGTTTCCTCGTTCATGGTGAGGGTGACGTCCCAGCCCCAGTAAATGAAGATCGAGAGCGACACACCCGCGGCGAAGGAGGAGAAGGAGTCCACGGCGAACGGGTTGAACCAGTCCGGTGAAATGGCGGTGGCATCGAAAGCCGTGCCGTTCGCTACGTGGGCGAACGCAGAGACCGCGAACCAGCCCAGAACCAACAGTTGGAAGGCCACCAGCACGTACTGGACGCCCTTGGTGGTCTCCATGCCGCGATACGAAATCCAGCAAGCAAGGCCTATGAACACCAGCGTGGTGGCGATGTTCAGGGGCAGGATTTTGCTGAGCTCCCCCAAGGAGGGATTACTGAAAATCTGCGCGAGCATCAGGTAGAAGAAGTCCACGGCGACGGCGGCAAGGTTGGACAACACAATGATGGTTGCGGCAATCAGCCCCCAGCCACCCATCCATCCGATCCACGGACCAAACGCGCGCGTTGCCCACGTGAAGGAGGTACCGGCGTCGGGCATGGCGTTGTTGAGTTCGCGGTAGCCGAGCGCCACCAGCAGCATGGGGATGAAGCCCACCAGGAAGATTGCGGGCAGGTGCACGCCCACCTCGGACACAGTGGGGCCCAGGGCCGCTGTCAGCGTATAGGCGGGCGCGATGCAGGAAACACCAATCACGACGGCGCCGATCAGGCCCACCGATCCGGCTTTCAGTCCCTTTTCACTCAGGGATGACGTTTCTTTCGACTGGACCGTCTTTGGTGCAGTTGACATGGGTTTTGCCTCTCAGGCGATTGCTAGGAGCTTTGACGCGTGTAGTCGCGGGGAACCACGATCATGGGGACAGGGAGGGCGCGAAGGATCCGGTTGGCGGTGCTACCCAGGAACGTGGCACGGTGCTGGGCGAGACGGCTGGAGCCGATCAGCAGGATTTCGCCGTCTTCGAAGTCGAGCCGGTCAACGGCTTCTTCGATGGTGCGGCCTTGGGCTACCACGATCTCGGGTTCGGGGACAGCTGCGGAACCGGTCGTTTCGGACGAACTCCCGACGGCGGCAAGCCGGTCGGCGGCATGCACCCAGGCGGCGTCGGCCAGCCCGGGCGAGTTACCGCCGTCGAGGGCCAGCAGGGAGACGAGCCGCAGCGGGAGGCCACGATCACGCGCGGACTCGACTGCGACGTCGAGCAGTTCGTCCGCGCCGGGGCGCGTGCCGAAACCGCAGCTCAGGCGCGTGATCGGCGCCGTGCGCTCGTAACCGTGAGGTGCCAATGCGACAGGCACGGGCGATGAGTGGAGCAAGGAACCCGCCACAGAGCCGATGGTGAACCGTTTGAACAGGCCCCCGCTGGTGGCGCCGATGACCAAGGCCGCAGCGTCCATTTCTACGGCAGCTTCGATCAAGGCCTGTGCCTCGGAGTCGCCCCGGCGGATGTGGGCCCGGGCCGTCACGTCGGCTGGAACCAGCGCCAGGCCTTCGTCCAACCAACGTTGCGCTTGTTCGTTCAGGATGTCGTTGTAGCCGGTCTCCGGTGGATAGACGGCGTTGAACGGGGAGTCCTCAGGGATCACCAGGACAAGGTCCAGGCTGACATCGTGGTTCCGGGCCAGCGCGACGGCGAGGTGAACGGCGTCGTGCCCCCTCGCGTTGGCGGTGTAGCCCACTACGTAACGCATGGTGGTCCCTTTCTGGTGTTAAACAGTGGAGCCGGCAGGCCGGGAAACGCGCTCCCCCGGCCTGCCGGTGTTGGTACGGAAACGACTTAGGCTACGGGCACCGCAGCCAGTTTGTTGGCCTCAACAATGCGGGCGGCAGTTGCCTGGCCCATGCGGACCGCGCCGTCAACGTGCTGGTAGCCCTCGGCTGCGAGGTCGGACGAGGACCAGTAGATCGGTCCCACGTTGGCGTGCTGGTCCTTGCCGTAGCGGTGCAGGCCACCGAGGTCGTAGCTGGACGCGTAGGCGCCGCGGGTCCATTCTTCAGAACCCCAGTCGGACTCGTAGTAGACCTCAGGAGTGAGGGCTTTGTCGCCCAGGAAGCCGGCGATCGATTCGAGGATGGCCTTCTTGCGGTCTTCGGCACTGAGCTCGAACACGGCGTCGGCCTTTTCGTCGGAAACGAAGCCCACCAAGGTGCCGCGGGTGTCGCCGTGGTTGGTGTTGTCGTAGACCTCCTGGACCAGCGCGCCGGCGCTGAAGCCCGTGCCGGACAGTCCCTCTTCACGCCAGAAGGGTGTGTCGTAGACAGCGTGGACCTTGATGACCAGGCCCAGGGACTGGTGCTGGTGCATCTGGTGCTGGCGGCGCGGCAGCGGGGGCTCGAAGGAGACACGGGAGTACAGGTTCGGCGGCACAGCCATGATCACATAGCGCGCGTTCACGGTTGCCTGCTCAGAGACGACCGTGACGTTGTTGTCGTCCCACTTGATGGTGCGGACCGGGCTGTTAAGGACGACGTCGTCACCCAGCTCTGCTGCCTGCAGCAGTGAAACCTGCTGCATGCCGCCGATGACGCGCTTGTCCAGGATGAAGTCTTCATCCGTCAGGTGACTGAAGGAGCCGGCCGAGGCGGCCATGAGGACTGCCTGCAGTGCCGAGAAGGCGTGGGCGGGCTTGGTAAGCATGCCGCCGGCGATGAAGAGGCCGATGTTGTTGCAGGCTTCCTCGTCGTTGGAGTTTTGGCGGAGCCAGTGGTGGAAGGAGATGGTGTCCAGCTCGCGTGCCTTGGGGTGTGCCCAGGGCTCGGTGGGGCCGATCTCGGCGGCGAGGCCGTCCAGGATGGCAACAAGCTTGTCCATCTCGGCTTTGGTTTCATCGCTGACCGGGAAAGTGTCGCCGGTGTACTGGGTGCGCTTGCCGTCTGCGCCGATGTAGACGGACTCGCCTTCACGGTAGCGTGAGTACATTTTCAGGCCGAGCTCGTCCAGCAAGTCCATCAGGACTGTCTGGTCCGGGGAAACCCACTGGCCGCCGATTTCCAGCATGGCGCCATCGATGGTGTCGGTCCAGGTGCGGCCGCCTACACGGTCGCGCGCTTCGAGCACTGCGACGCTGAGTCCGGCCTTCTTCAGTTGGCGTGCGGCCGTCAACCCCGACGGTCCGGCGCCGACGATCACAACGTCGCGATCAAGATTCTGCATGTTGTCCTCTCCGTGGCCGTCCGTGGTGGCTGACCAGTAAATGAATGGCATTCATTTACGTCCATAGTAGCGCTGGAGGCGGTTGCTGTGAAGACCCGATGGAATAATGCTGGGGACACAGGCAGCAGAAAGGCTCCCGATGCCCGCACCCATCCCCGATTCATCCGCAGCCCCCGCCGACTCCGTGCGCCGGCGCGCCGGACGTCCGACGGCGGCCATCCTGGACCAGGAGGGGATTACGACGGCGGCACTCGAGTTGATCAGCAACAAGGGTTACAACGGGCTCACCATGGCGGCCTTGGCACGATCCCTTGGCGTCGCGCCCTCTGCCCTTTACAACCATGTGGCCTCCAAAGACGACGTACTGCTGCTGGTGGAAGACCACTTGGCAGCGATGGTTGACGTCTCCGCTTTCGGGGTGGAGCCGTGGGATGCAGCTGTGCGTCGCTGGGCGTGGTCCTACCGCGACGTTTTCTCGGAGCATACGCCGCTCATCCCCGTGATTGCAGTACTCCCGGTGGCCGACGCACCCAAAACCCTGGCCATGTACGAGGCCGTGACGGCAGGCTTCCGAGACGCCGGTTTCCCCGACGAGATGATCATCTCCGCGATCGTCGCCTTGGAAGCGTTCGTCTTCGGCGCCGCCTACGACGTCAACGCACCGGAGGACATATTCGACGCCGGCAGCCTCGCCGAGCAGGTCCCCAACCTCACCGCTGCGGTGGACCGGCTGGCTGCTGAACAGCACACGAGGCCTACCGACGTGGCCTTCAGCCTGGGGCTTGAGGCACTGATTACCGGGTTCGGGGCGCTGCGGGGGTAGCTTTCCCTTCGCTCCAAAGAGTTGCCCGTCAGAGGCCGAGGTAGCGGATTTCGGTTGTGTTGTCGGTGTAGGTCACTTCGACCGGCACGCCTTCCCCAGACGAATTCGGTAGCTCCTCACCCGGAAGCCAAAACGCGAACTGGCCTTTGGACACCGTGGCCGTAATCCCCTCTCCGGCCTTGCTGGTGTAAGTCATAGAAACAACGTCCGGGCCAACCTGGCCGGAAGCCATGGAGAGTGGATTGTCTGCGATGACGCCGGTCCCCAGTTGCGTGGTCTTGATTTCACGGGCAACGGGTTTGCGTCCATCACCGGGCTTACCCACTGAGCCGAAGGATCCCTTCTTGAACCACGGGGCTGTGGAGTCCGTGGTGCAGCTGGCTTCGAAACCGTCAGCGCCGCTAAGGACAACCGTGGTCCAGGCGCCGCGCCTTTCCACGATGGCAACTTCCGCCGCGGCCAAGTCATTGGCATACATTCCATCACCAACACCTTTACTCGAACGCACGCAATCCGAGACCGCATTCTCGCGCTCTGCCCCCACCAGCCCACCCGGAGCGGCGGTCCACGTTGCGAAGGCAGGGTCTCCACCTGAGAGTGCCGGCACAACCAAGAACCCGGCCGTCGCTGCAAAGGCAATGGCACCCAAAGCTATGGTTCGACGACGACGGCGGCTTGGGCGCGACGTCGTCGTCTTGTATTCAGCGACTCCGGGGTCGCTGCTCACAGAGGTGGGGCGGGAGCTGAGGATCTGTTCCAGATCGTTCTGCGAACGGCGCGGATCCGGAGCTGCTCCCTGCCCGGCAGCATCCATGGACCGCAGAAGTGTGTCGATGTTTCGGGTGTTTTTCATGGTGTCGTGGCCTTTTCGGGAAATGTCGCTGGCGCCGGCGACTCGTTCTGGGGGACGTGGTCAAGAAGAAGCCGTAGGGCCCGCCTTGCGCGGGTGAGGCGGAGCCGAAATGCGACAGGCGAGATACCTATTACATGCGCTGCCTGTGGTGCGGCCAGGTTCTCGAAAATCGCAAGCCCAAGGGCCTCTTGGTGGACTTCGGAAAGAAGCGCCCAGGCTCGGCCCAAATCGACACGGCTGCTGACCAGTTCAGCGTGGGAATCGCTGTGGGACATGGCTGTTGCCTCTGCCAAGCGGACACCCAAGGCCTGCCGTCGCTGCTCTCCGCGGCGAGTATTCAGGATGAGATTCCGTGTGATGCCAAAGAGCCAGGCCCGGGCGTCATCCTGTTGTTTCGGGGCTTCCGAAAACCGCCGCCAGATTATAAGGAATGCCTCAGCGACTATGTCCTCGGCGTCCGCTGAATCCGTGCGACGCTGCACAAACTTCAGCAGGTCGGCGTACGCGGATTCGTACAGCGCCCGAAAGGCCTCTTCCCGATCCGGGGCTCTCGAAAGGTAGCTCATACCCTGTACTTGTCCGCCACGTAGCTAAGTGTGTTGCAGCCACACGGAGAAATCCGGGAATTCGAAAGACACGCACATCAAACCCCGCCTCCTAGCGGACCAACGAAATGCCGAGCGTGGCCAGGACGCCGAAAGCTGTCCCCCAGATGAGGATGGAGATGATCTGCCACAGGATAACGGCGTTCCTGGAGGCCCCGAAGGAGATCATCGCAACGGAAGTAATCTGACTGGGCAGGATGGTTGGCCCGATCAGGCTGACACCGGCTACTCCGAACTTATCGAACGTGGCCCGCAGTTTTGCCCGCCGGGGCGTGATCTCCTTGGACGGCCTGCCCGCAGCCACTTTGGCCCGTACGCTGTGCGCGGCAAAGACGAAAATGAGCAGCGAGAGTACATTTCCCACAACCGCTGCCGCAATGGCCACCACTGGCGGCAATCCGGACAGCACGCCTACTACTGCGCCGAAGTACGAATCCACAAACGGGATGCCCGCTATCAACATCACCCCGAGCCATTGCAGCATAGGGGGCAGTGAGGACGTGAAACCTTGCAGGGACTCGATCATGATTGCTCATTTCAGGTAAATGACGTTGACAATCACATCCTTCAGGGATGCTGAGGGCCCGCGTAGTGCGCTGGTGTCACTGATTTATGTGCTGATTCGCCGGCAAACCCATGACAAATGTCATGGGCCTACACTGATCGTCATGCCCGTAGCCGCCAACCCTGATGTTTTACAGCCCACTGCCCTCCCTGGTCGCAGTGTGCGGACAACCTGGACATACACCCTCGGTTGCATGGTGTTCATCCTCCTGGTTCTCGATTTCATGCTGTTCGCACTTGCATTGGAGCCTGCCACACCGCCGTTGGAGTCCGTCACGGGAATACTCCTCATCAGCCTGGCTTGCGCGATGGCCGCCCAAATTCGTTACTGCTGGTTCCTGCGAGCAGGGCTCGGCGGAGGTCTTCCGCATGTTGCTTGGAACCTGGCACTGATAGGCACCTCGGCTGTGGTTTGGATACTGGGTCTTTCTGCAACCACCAATGCCTTGATGTGGAGCGTGCCGCTGTGGCTGGCTGCCTGCTTGATTGCTTGCTTGCTTCCTACCCGGCAGCGCCTGGCCACCCTGGCTGCCGGGCTGGCGCTCACAGCCCTGCATCCGGTCGCGTACCAGCTGCTGCATCACCGGAGCTATGCCTTCCCGGAAGACTCCGGCCTCCGCATGCTCTTCAGCTATGCGGCTTTGATGCCCGTGGTTTTGATCAGCAGCCTGTGGTGGTGGCGCATCGTGGTGGAACTGGACAGGCACCGGCTCATGGCCGGGGAACTGGCGGTGGCCCAGGAGCGTTTGCGCTTTGCCTCAGACCTGCACGATATACAGGGCCACCACCTTCAGGTCATCGCGCTCAAGTCCGAGCTTGCCGAACGGCTGCTCACCATGGATGCAGCGGCTGCCCGCGGCCACATCCATGAGGTACGGCTGACGGCAAAGCAGGCACTCGAGGAAACGCGTTCCTTGGTCTCGGGATACCGCGGAACGGTTCTCGAAAACGAACTCGAGAACGCCCGCGAGGTGCTTTCTGCCGCTGGAGCACATTGCGAACTCACGATTGACCCAATACCGGGGAACCCGGACGTTCACAAAGCACTGGCCATGGCGGTCCGGGAGGCCACCACCAACATACTCAGGCACAGTAACGCAACCAACGCTTCCATCACGCTGTCAGCGTCAGCTAACAGTTGCAGCCTCACCATCAAGAACAACGGTGTCACCAACGGGACGCCGGTCGTCCAAACGCTCGGAAACGGCCTTGCAGGACTGCGCGAACGGCTTTCAGCACTGGGTGGCCAACTCCAAACAACCATGGATGCCGAGCGATTCGAGCTGCTGGCATCCATCCCTTCCAAAGGAATTGCTCCGTGACCGATCCCGCAAGCCCCCGGCCCATCCGATTGTTGATCGCGGACGACGAACACCTGATCCGCGGGGCCATGGAAGCCCTGTTGGGCCTGGAACCGGACATCGAGGTAGTGGCCAGCGCTGATAATGGTGTGACTGCGGCCGAGTTGGCACTGGAAGTCCATCCGGATATCTGCCTGCTGGACCTGGAAATGCCCCGCATGGATGGCGCCGAAGCGGCAGCCCGCATCCTCTCCACTGTCAAGACGCGCGTCATCATCGTCACGCGCCATGCCCGCCCTGGAGTCCTCCGCAGGGCATTGGCATCGAAAGTTTCAGGATTTGTCCCGAAATCCACCCCCGCCGAAGACTTGGCCCACGTGATCCGTGACGTGGCGGGGGGCAAACGCTACATCGATCCTGAAATCGCCGCGACTGCCTTGGCCGCTGAACGCTGCCCCCTGACCGACCGCGAACTGGATGCACTGAGGTACAGCCGATCAACGTCCAGCGTGACGCAGGTTGCCGAGCAGTTGCGCCTTGCGCCGGGCACCGTCCGCAATTACCTGTCCTCGGCCATGATGAAGCTCGGGGCCGTATCGCGGCACGAAGCAGCTGAGAAAGCCTGGCAACAGGGCTGGATCTGAGGGCCCCGGCTCTTGTAGTACAAGTTTATTACTTGTATCCTAAGTGGCAGGCAAGGATGCCGCACCCATTAGGAGAACCATGAGCACCGTAGATCTCATCCGCCACGTCAAGCTATCCACGGCACGTTTGCCCCTCACCGTGCCCATCAGCGATGCCAAGGTCTTCACGGGCAGGCAAAAGCCCATGACCGAAGTAGTGTTCCTGTTCGCCGAGATCACCACGGAGCAGGGTCACAGCGGCATCGGCTTTAGCTACTCCAAGCGCGCAGGCGGGCCCGCCCAGTACGCCCACGCCAAGGAAGTCGCCGAAGGGATCATCGGCGAGGACCCCAACGACATCGGCAAGATCTACACCAAGCTTCTCTGGGCCGGGGCCTCGGTGGGCCGCTCGGGTGTGGCAACGCAGGCGCTGGCCGCCATCGACATCGCTCTCTATGACCTGAAAGCAAAGCGCGCCGGACTCCCCCTGGCCAAGCTGCTGGGCTCCTACCGCGACTCCGTCCAGACCTACAACACCTCCGGCGGCTTCCTCAACGCAACGCTGGACGAGGTCAAGGAACGCGCCACCCGGTCCATTGACGAGGGCATCGGCGGCATCAAGATCAAGGTTGGCCTGCCGGATTCCAAGGAAGACCTGCGCCGCGTGGCCGGAGTCCGCGAGCACATCGGCTGGGACGTCCCGCTGATGGTGGACGCCAACCAGCAGTGGGACCGCGCCACGGCCCTGCGCATGGGCCGTCAGCTGGAGGAATTCAACCTCATCTGGATCGAAGAACCGCTGGATGCCTACGATTTCGAGGGCCACGCGCACCTCGCCCAGGTCCTGGACACCCCCATCGCCACCGGCGAGATGCTCGCATCCGTTGCCGAACACAAGGGACTCATCAACGCCAACAGCTGCGACATCATCCAGCCCGACGCCCCGCGCGTGGGCGGCATAACCCAGTTCCTGCGCCTCGCCGCCCTGGCAGATGAACGCGGACTTGGCCTGGCCCCGCACTTCGCCATGGAGATCCACCTCCATTTGGCCGCCGCCTACCCGCGCGAGCCGTGGGTGGAGCACTTCGACTGGCTGGACCCCTTGTTCGAGGAGCGCCTGGAGACCAAGAACGGCCGGATGATCGTCCCGGACCGCCCCGGATTGGGCGTCACGCTCAGCGAACAGGCCCGTGCGTGGACCACCGAGTCAGTGGAGTTCGGCGCGTAATCTGGAACCCATGAGCCGAAACCTGACCGCGGATCTCGCCGCCGACCTCCGCAACCGCATCGTCGACGGCGTCATCCAGCCCGGTGAAAAGCTCCCCAGCGAAAACACCCTCATCAGCGAGTTCGGGGTGAGCCGGACCGTCGTCCGTTCCGCCCTGACACGTTTGCAGGCCGAAGGCCTTGTTGAAACCGAACGCGGGCGGGGCAGCTTCGCACTGACCCCGCCCGCTGAAGGACCCACTCCTGCCCCGGGAACGCGGGCGGTTGGCAGCATGGAAGAGCGGCTGCAGATGCTCGACTTCCGGATCGGCGTCGAAACTGAAGCCGCGGCGTTGGCGGCGAAAAACCACACCGAACACCAGCTTAAGGCTGTTCATGGCGCCTTGGAACAGTTCACCGCGAGCTCAGGCCACCCGGGGCACTCCATGAAGGCGGACTTCGAGTTCCACCGGGCCGTTGCAGCGGCCACGGGCAATCCCTTCTATACGGACTGCATCTCTGCCTTGGGCCAGACCATGATCACCATGCCCCGCCCCCGCCTCGTGGCCAGCGAAGACCAGGACTCCCCCGAACGCTTCGCCCAAGTGGTCCACGAACACTCCTCTATATACGCAGCAATTGCGGAGGGCGACCAAGTGGCTGCCGCGGCCGCGATGCGCCTGCACCTGAGCAACTCACGACGCCGGTTCACGGGTTCCGCGCGCAGCTGACGGTTTGTTCGGCGGCCTCGCCCAGCAGGGCAAACAAAAGAGCCCCGATCCTAAGACCGGGGCTCTTTCAATTGCGTGCGCGAGGGGGGATTTGAACCCCCACACCCTTTCGGATACTGGCACCTGAAGCCAGCGCGTCTGCCGTTCCGCCACTCGCGCGCAACTTCTTTTTACGGAGTTCTGCGGGTTTCCCAGCTTCGTTTCCTTCAAAAGCAGCGAGATCAAGCATAACGGACATTCCCGGCAAAACACCAATCGGGAGGACCGTACCCCCACCGGGACGCGTCCAAGCCCCCAAAAGATCCCTTATCAACAGCTGAATCCCACGGAAATTTCATGGCCCGACTCCCGCGCCAGCAAGGGCCGGGAGCGAACTTTTCCGGGTCGCAAGGCGTTGTGGATTAAGGCCATTCCCAGTCAGTCCCAGTAGTATCGGGAAGTGGAAGGGCCGTCAGGCGCGTACTTTGCTGTGTGCGTGGACGGACTATCGGATCAGGCACAGCGGGTGCCGCGGCAAGGAAAGGAGAAGGACATGGGTTTGCTGGACAAAGTCGAGCGCGGCATTGAAAAAGCCGTTCGCAACGTCTTCTCCACAGGGTCGCGGGCACGTGTTGAGCCGGTGGAGATTGCGAGCAAGCTGAGGCGCGAGTTGGACAACAAGTCCATCACCATCGCCGCCGGCCGCACGCTCGCTCCCAATGTTTTTGATGTCCTGCTCAGTGACGAGGATTTCGCCAGGGCCCAGGAATGGGGAACGCCCTTGGCAGAGGAATTGTGCGACGTCGTCATTCAGCACGTCCGCAGCCAGGGCTACACGCTCCAGGGCGCGGTCAGGATTTCGTTCCGACGCAATGACGAGGAACGCGCCGGGCACTTTGAAATCACCTCCCGGACTGAGAAGCCCTCGGACGACGCCGTTTCGGCTCCCCCGGCCCCGCGGGCCCACGTTCCGGCAGCCCCGGCACGGCAGCCCACCCGCCTTCAGCCTGTCCTGGACATCGGCGGCCAGCGGTACTCGCTCAATGCCCGGTCCGTGGTGCTGGGCCGCTCCTCGGAAGCCGACATCCTGGTGGATGACACCGGAGTCTCCCGAAAGCATCTTGAGATCCGCACACAGAACGGCAGCACGTGGGCCGTGGACCTTGGCTCCACCAATGGCAGCTACGTCAATGGCCACAAGGTAAACGGCAGCGTGGAACTTACAGACGGCTCAACCATCACGATGGGACGTACCAAGATCATTTTCCGCCTTCTCCCCCAAGCCCCGGGTGGCAACGCGTGAACGACATCAGCGAACTGACCATCACAGCGCTTCGCTTCGGGTTCCTCCTGCTGCTGTGGGTCTTGATCTTCAGCATCGTGTCCACCATGCGCCGCGACTTCCAGATCGGCCGCAAAGCTGTGACCGGAGTTCCTACGGCACGTGAGGTCCGCAAGCACCCGGAACTGGCCGCGTCCCCGCCGCCAGCCATTCAGCATGCCCGCAATCTGGTGGTAACGGAGGGCCCGCTCAAGGGCACTACTGTTCCCTTGGCTGCCAGCCCCATCCTGTTGGGCCGCGCGCAGGAAGCCACCTTGGTCCTGGAAGACGACTACGCTTCGGGCCGGCACGCGCGCCTGTTCCCACAGGGCAGCCGTTGGTTTATTGAGGACCTCGGTTCCACCAACGGCACCTACCTGGCCGATCAACAGCTCACCCGCGCTTTGCCGGTGGAGCTTGGCGTCCCCGTGAGAATCGGCAAGACGGTCATTGAATTGAGGCCGTAGTCCATGGCCTCCCCCGAGACCCCCGAAGGCAAGGAAACGCCTGCGGAGCGCCCGCTCATCATGCGCTACGCAGCCCGTTCCGATGTCGGACGGATCCGCTCCAAGAATGACGACTCCGCATACGTGGGTCGTCATCTGGCGGTGGTTGCCGATGGCATGGGTGGCCACGCCGGCGGTGATGTGGCGTCCGCTTCAACGGTCCTGGACATGATCCATTTGGACCACGACGACTACCCCGACGGTGCCGAGACTGTCCTGGCAGACGAGATCCAGACGGCCAACTCGCTGCTTTCCGAGCTTGTTCACCAGAATCCCAAGCTTTCCGGCATGGGAACCACCGTGACAGCCCTTCTCTTGGAAGACCGCAAGCTCCACTTCGCGCACATCGGCGACTCGAGGGCCTACCGGCTGCGGAACAAGAAGTTTGAGCAGGTCAGCATTGACCACACCTTCGTGCAGCGCCTCATCGATGAGGGACGGCTCCGCCCCGAGGAAGCCGAAACGCATCCCCACAAGAACGTTCTCATGCGCGTGCTTGGTGACGTCGATGCCAGCCCTGAACTGGATTTGGACGTCCTCGACGTCGAGCCCGGCGAACGCTGGCTGCTCTGCTCCGATGGCCTGAACTATGTGGCCGGGCACGTCGTGGAGCGGATGGTCCGCGAGACCAAAGACCTCCGTGAATGCGCCGAGATCCTGGTTGACCTCACCCTGGAAGCCGGTGCTCCGGACAACGTCACCGTGGTGATGTTGGAGATCGTGGAAGAGACCGACGACGACGTCAACACGGCCGCCGTCGACGTCGTTCCGGCCGCGGCGCTTGCCGCCGTAGACGAACCCGGGACGGTGACCGCTTCCAAGTCGCCGGAGGGTCCAACCGCAACCAAGTCCGCTGAGGATGCGACCTCAGACTCCAAGGCGAAAGCGGCCAGGGACGCAGATGCCGGATCGTCCTTCAGTGCCGGCGATCCCACCGCCCCAGGCGACGATTCCGATGAGGCCTCCACGTCCTCGGAAGAGTCCAAAGAACCTCCCACCACCACGGATCCCCACTTGGGTGAGCACCTCTCCGCAGAGGTCCTGCGCGAAGAACTGGCCAGCCGCCCCCACGAGCTGGTGGGCGCCGCGGCAACAGCTGCCGAGACGGGCTCCATTCCCACTGTCGCAGGCCGGACAGTTGCCCGAAGGGCTGCCACGGTCCTCACCCACAAGGCCGAGCAGGATCGCCTGGACGTTGAAGAACCCCCCAGGCGGCGCGTGCGATGGCTCATGCCGGCTGTTGCGGCAGTTGTAGTGGTGGGCGTCGTGGTGGGCCTCTGGCTTGGCTACGCCTGGACCCAGACCCGCTACTACGTGGGCGAATTCGACCAGCGCGTCGCAATATTCAATGGAATTTCGCAGCGCCTTGGCCCCATTCAGCTCTCCCGGCTCGAGGCCGTAACCGATATCAGGGTGGATTCATTGCCGGAATACGGCCAGCAAAGCGTACGCCAGACGGTTCCTGCGGGTGACTTGGACGATGCACAGGCCATTGTGGAGAACCTCAAGAACACCGGCAGCGCGTCGGCAAACTGCCCCACCACTGCTCCGGCGACAACAACAGCCACACCGTCGCCCACCAGCACTGTGCCGGTACCGAGCACAGCGGCTGTTGCCACGCCTTCGCCCGTCCCGACTCCCTGTGAGGCGGCCAAATGATCCAGACTGAAACTGCTCCCAAACCCCGCCGGAATGTTGAGCTTGTCCTAATTGTCCTGGCTCTTGCCGTGGGCGTGGGTGCGAGTGCCTTGGTAAGCATCAACTCCGATGTCGGCTTGGACCGGGACTTCTGGTTCCAGTCGAGCTTGCTGGCTGTCGCGGCATTCGCCTTCCATATGGTTCTCAGGCTCCGGGCCAAGTATGCAGATCCGGTAATACTTCCTATCGTCGTGGCCTTGAACGGCTTGGGCCTTGCCCTGATCCACCGCATGGACGGCCCCGGAGATGACACGGGAAACAATCAGCTCCGCTGGACACTGATTGCCATGGCCGTATCAATCGCCGTGATCTGGTTCCTCAAGGATCACCGGATTTTGCGCCGTTTCACGTACATCTCCTTGGCAGCCAGTGCGTTCCTGCTGATCCTTCCCCTGATTCCGGGCATTTCCGCGGGCGAAATCCTCGGTGCCCGCGTCTGGATTCGCGTGGGTCCCATGACCTTCCAGCCGGGTGAAATCGCAAAAATCACCCTGGCCATATTCTTCGCCGGGTATCTTTCCTCCAACCGGGATCTCATTCTTTTGGCCGGCCGCAAGATCGGCCCCATGCAGTTCCCGCGTTTCAAGGACCTCGGTCCCATGATCACCGCGTGGCTGGTCAGCATCGGCGTCCTGGTCTTCCAACGCGACCTCGGTTCCTCCATCCTCTTCTTCGGCCTGTTCATCGTGATGATTTACGTGGCCACCAGCCGTATCTCCTGGGTTGTCATAGGACTGTTGCTGATCCTCGGCGGCGGCTTCATCGCCTCGCAGATCTTCTCCCACGTGGCCTTCCGCATCGACAGCTGGATCAATGCCTTCACCCCGGAGGTCTTCGGCAGGTCGCCCGGTGGCAGCGGACAGATCGTGCAGGGCTTGTTCGGCATGGCTGATGGCGGGCTGGTTGGAACGGGCCTGGGCCAAGGCCGCCCGGACCTGGTTCCGTTCGCCAATAGCGACATGATCGTGGCCCTCATCGGCGAGGAACTCGGCCTGATCGGCCTCTTCGCCGTCGTCATGCTCTACCTGCTGCTCTTTACCCGGGGCTTCCGCGCTGCACTTGGCACCCGCGATGCCTTCGGGAAGCTCCTGGCCTGCGGCCTGTCCTTCGCGATCGCCCTGCAGTGCTTCGTGGTCATTGGCGGTGTCACCCGGCTCATTCCGTTGACCGGGCTGACCACGCCTTTCCTGGCAGCCGGTGGTTCCTCGCTCCTGGCCAACTGGATCATCGTCGGATTGCTGCTCATGATTTCCAACACGGCCCGCGGCCCGGTGGATACCACTCCCATGGTTGGCAAACCTCCGGCCAGCAGCAGCGCGCCCGCACGTAAACCCACCACAGGACAGACACCCAGCGCACCAACAGAGGCGGTGAAGCACCAATGAACCAGGCAATTCGCAGTTCCTGGATGGCCGCCGTCGCCATGTTTGCCTTGATCTTCGGCGCCATCAGCTATGTCCAGGTCATTGGCGCCGACGACCTCAACGCCAATCCCTGGAACCAGCGCGCCATCCTGGCTTCGTTCTGCAACGACCGCGGCGCAATCATCGTCGGCGGTAAGCCCGTGGTTGAGTCTGTTGCCGGAACAGAGTCCTGCGCATTCCAGCGCAAGTACAACCAGCCCGAGCTCTACGCCGGTGTCACCGGTTACTTCTCCAAGGGCTTTGGTTCAACCGGCCTTGAGCAGTCCATGGGCGATACCCTTGCCGGCAACTCCGACCAGCTTTTCCTGGACCGGATCAGCCAGATGTTCCTGGGCAACGAGCCTAAGGGTGCCTCGGTTGAACTGACCTTGGATCCCGAAATCCAAAAGTTGGCTTTCGATCTCATCCCGGATGGCCAGCGTGGATCCATCGTGGTCACCAACCCCAGGACCGGCGCCGTTCTGGCCATGGTGTCCAAACCGTCCTACGACCCCAACTTGATCGCGACCCATGACACGGCTGCAGCTGAAGCAAGCTATGCCGAGCTGAACCAGGTTCCTGGTATCAACCTGAACCAGAACGTCAGCGGCCCCACGGGCAACCTTCTTTCCCCGGGTTCGGTCTTCAAGCTCATCGATACTGCTGCTGCCTTGAACTCGGGCAAGTACAACAAGGACAGCGAGCTCCCTAATCCCAGCGCCCTGCCGTTGCCTGGTTCCAGTGCCAGCCTGCCCAACTACGCCGGCGGTAACTGCAACGTCCGGGAGACGGCGTCGTTCGCCTTTGCTTTGGAGCAGTCCTGCAATACGCCGTTTGCCAGCATTGCGCTGGACCTCGGCCAGGATGCCATCCGCGAACAGGCACAGAAGTTTGGCTTCGGCGAGACCTTCGGTGATCAGCTCAAGCTCCAGCAAGCCCCCAGTATTTTCCCCGAGGACCTGGACCAGGCGCAGCTCGCCCAGTCTTCCGTGGGCCAGCGCGACGTCAAGGCAACTCCGCTGCAGATCAACATGATGACAGCCGCGATCGCCAATGGCGGTGTGCAGATGAAGCCGAACCTGATCAAGACGGTCCGCGCCCCTGACCTCCGGGTCATCAGCGAACTCAGGCCCGAGGCCCTCCGTACCAGCACCACGCAGCCCATAGCGGCCCAGATCAGCGAGTGGATGACAAGTGCGGTGGACAACGGCATTGCCAGGGGAGCTGCCGTTCCCGGTATCAAGGTGGCCGGAAAAACCGGTACGGCCGAACTCGGTGATTCAGGTTTGAACAATTCATGGTTTACCGGGTTCGCCCCGGCAAACGACCCGCAAGTAGCCGTCACCATTGTCATGGAGAGTGTGGATGTGCTCAGCGGTGCCCAGCTAACCAGTCCGAACGCAAAGAAGATTTTTGAGGCGGTGTTGAATAAGTGAGGCCTACTTCGGGAATCACACTCGGCGGCAGGTTCCAACTGACCAGTCGCATTGCGATTGGCGGCATGGGCGAGGTCTGGAAGGCCAAGGACCAGATCCTCGGCCGGATCGTTGCCATCAAGGTGCTCAAAGAGGAATACACGGGCGACCCCGGCTTCCTCCAGCGTTTCCGTGCCGAGGCGCGGCACACCGCCCTCCTCAACCACGTGGGCATCGCCAACGTCTTCGATTACGGCGAAGAAGCCGGCTCGGCCTATTTGGTCATGGAGCTCGTTCCGGGTCATCCCCTGAGTGGAATCCTTGAGCGCGAGCAGGTGCTGTCTCCGGACATGACGCTGTCCATCATCGCCCAGACCGCGCGCGCCCTTGCCGTGGCTCACGCCCAGGGCCTGGTCCACCGTGACATCAAGCCGGGCAACCTGCTGATCACTCCGGACAACAGGGTCAAGGTCACCGACTTCGGTATCGCCCGCCTGGCAGACCAGGTCCCGCTGACACAGACCGGCCAGGTCATGGGTACCGCCCAGTATCTGGCTCCTGAGCAGGCCACCGGCCAAACTGCCACGGGTTCCTCGGATATCTACTCGCTCGGTGTGATCGGCTACGAGTGCCTCACCGGGCACCGTCCGTTCTCCGGGGAGTCGCAGATCGCCATCGCCCTGGCACAGGTCAACGATGCTCCGCCGCCCCTGCCGGAGACCCTTCCCACGCCCGTGCGCGCCCTGTTGATGTCCATGCTGGCCAAGGACCCCAAGAACCGTCCTGCCAATGCCATTAAGCTGGCCGAAGCCGCCGACGCCATCCGCAACGGCGATATCGCCACCGCCCACGCCGCCGTCCCCGGCATGCTGCTGTTCGAGTCCACTACCGGACCCATCACTGCGCCGGTCGACACCGCAACGGCCCCCACCGGCGTCGTCACCTCGCCTTACGGAAAAGAGCAGTCCTCGACGGCGACCTCCGCACTTCCGGTGCTGGGTGCAGGTGCAGCCGGAGCTGCTGTGGGAGCGGCTGCCGCCTCGTCCGATAATCCGCTGTCGCGCGCCAATGCCTTGGAGGCCGAGCGCCAGCTGAACGACGACGAGGAAGTCGCCTACACCGACGACGAGAACTTCGACGATCGCGATCCCGAACGCAAGAAGCGCAGCCCCTGGACCTGGCCCTTGGTTGCCTTAATCCTGTTGGTGCTCTTTGCACTGGTAGGTTTCCTGATTTCCCAGTCCGGGTTCTTCTCTCCGAGCCCCAGCCCGAGCCAGTCCACCTCTGCCAGTCCCAGCCGGACGGCGAGCCCGACATCCACCTCGGCTACGCCAACACCAACGCCGACGTCGGAGTCACCGTCTCCCACGCCGACGCAGTCTACGCCGCAGAAGGTCAACGTGATCCCCGAGCAATACCTGGGTCAGCCGTTCCAGACCGTCAGCGCTCAACTCCGCGATCTTGGCCTCGGCGTTAACGGTGTGGAGGTCTTCAACCCGGCCGCTCCGGGGACTGTGGTGGATCTCAACCCCACCGGAGCTGTTGATCCCGGACAAACCATCACGGTTCAGTACTCCAAGGGCCCGGAGGCTGTGGCTGTCCCCACCATCAGTGTGGGCGCCAGCGAGTCTCAAGTGCGTGCGGCCATTGAAGGCGCCGGACTGCGATGGGTAGCTGGAGACCCCGTCAACGGATCCGTGGGTCAACAGCCCGGCACGTTCGTGAGGTCTTCGCCCGCAGCTGGAGCCGAGGTTCCCGCGGGTTCCACCGTCACGTACTTCCTGTCCAGGGCCGCCGCGCCCACCAACCCCGGTTCCCCGAGCTCCAGCCCCAGCGGCACGGGCAGCCCGAGCAGCTAACTGAGTTCCCATGTCTACGCCACGCCAAGGTCCCGCGCATCGAGAGGAGAGCACACCTGTGTCTTCTCAGCGCATCCTCAATGACCGCTACGAACTCGGTGATCTGATCGGTCGTGGCGGGATGGCGGACGTATACCGCGGAACGGATACTTTGCTGGGACGGACCATCGCGGTCAAGGTCCTGCGTGCGGACCTTGCCCGCGATCCCCAGTTCCAGGCCCGCTTCAAACGCGAGGCCCAGGCTGTGGCGGCGTTGAACCACCCGTCCATCGTGGCCATCTTTGATACCGGCGAATACTCGGTCCCAGGTGGTCCCGGCGAGGACGTCCGTGTCCCGTACATCGTCATGGAGTACGTGGCCGGGCGGACCCTGCGGGACATGATCAAGGCCAATGAGCTGGGGGTGGAGAATTCCATCGGCTTTACCCTCGGCGTCCTTGCGGCCCTGGAGTACAGCCACCGTGCGGGCATTGTCCACAGGGACATCAAACCGGCCAACGTCATGGTCTGCGCCGACACCGGAGACGTCAAAGTCATGGACTTTGGCATTGCACGTGCCATGGCAGATTCCGCTGCCACCATGACCCAGACACAAGCCGTTGTAGGCACAGCGCAATATCTTTCACCCGAGCAGGCCCGCGGCGAAACAGTGGACGCCCGCAGCGATCTCTACTCCGCGGGTTGCCTTCTTTACGAACTGCTGACCAGCCGGCCGCCTTTTGTGGGCGACAGCCCGGTCTCCGTGGCCTATCAGCATGTCCGTGAAATCCCGGACATGCCCAGCGCCCACAACCCTGATGTTTCAGAGGCCCTCGACTCGGTCCTGGCAAAGGCCCTGCAGAAGAGCCGGACAGACCGTTTCCAGGACGCTGCCTCGTTCCGCCGGGCACTGCGCGCGGCAAGCAACGGCATTCCAGTTCCGGCCCTGCCGGCCAGTGAGGCGCCAACGGATCCCAACGACCTCGTGGATCAAGAGGAGCCTGCTACCCAGCTCCTCAGTTCAACGGCAGTGGGTTTCCTTGCTGCTGATCAGTTCAAGGACGCGGAGTACAAGAACGAGCTGGTGGACCAGCAGCCGGAAGAGCCGCTTCCGTTGGGCCTCCCACCGGAACGTGAGCGGACCGCCGTACAGAACAAGCGGCGTCGTACCTGGATCGCCACCCTGGTGATCTTCACGCTCCTTGTATTGGCGGGAGGCGGGTTCTGGCTCTACAACCTCATGAACACGCAGCCACCGCCCCCGGCCAAGATCGCTGTCCCCGTGGTGGCCAATATGTCCGAATCCCAGGCCATCCAGGAACTGTATTCAGCCAAGCTGGTGCCCAAGACCGTGCGCGAGGCCAGCGATACTGTGGCCAAGGATATGACCATCGGTACCTCTCCCACCGCCGGTTCCATGCTGGATCAAGACGCCGAAGTTGTCTTGAAGATCTCCAGCGGTCCAAACTCCGTGACCATTCCTGCCGACATCGTGGGCCGTACTGAGGCGGACGCTCGTGACGCCCTGCGCAGGCTGGGCATCACCGGCGACATCGTCACGGTCCGGACCCACAGCGCTACCGTTCCCATCGGGCTGGTCATCAACACCGGGCCGGCTCCCGGCGGGGCGATCGCCATCAGCACCAAGGTGGAACTTCAGGTCTCCTCCGGCAAGGTCCTCATGCCCCAGCTGATTGGACTGCCGCTGGCCGAAGCTGAAGCTTCCCTCAAGACCAATGGGCTGCCCATGGTGGTGGTGGAGCAGGAGAACTCCGAGGTCGCTGCAGGCACCGTCACGGCACAGAGCGAGACCTTTAACACCGAGGTGGATCAGGGCAAGACCGTCACACTGACAGTCGCCAAAGCCCCCGTCACCCCGACGCCGACCCCCACTCCAACCCCCACGGAGACGGACAAGCCGACCCCCAAACCGACGGCCACCAAGAAGTAGCTGGATCACCGAAGGCAGCGGGCCGGCGCCCGGAAGCGTGCATCAAGGCGAGGAACGAGCTGGCACGCGGAGGGCGGCGGTCACTGCCGACCGCCGCAGCCCCGCCACCTATTGCTTGATCAGCGGGCTCAGCTTGGAGGCGCGTTCGGCCGCTCCGGTCATGCCCAAGGACTCCAACCAGTTGCCGAGCATCTGGTAGCCGCCTTCCGTGAGGACCGATTCCGGGTGGAACTGGACTCCGCAGAGAGGTGCGGTCTTGTGCTGAAGGCCCATCACTACGCCGTTGGTGGTTTCGGCGGTGATCTCCAGGATGTCCGGGATTGAGTCGCGAACCGCAGCGAGTGAGTGGTACCGCGTTGCCGTGACGGGCGAGGGGAGTCCGGCGAAAACACTCTTGCCTTCATGTTGAACAGGGGACGTCTTGCCGTGCATGAGTTCAGGCGCGTGGGTCACCACCCCGCCGTAGGCTTCTGCCAGTGCCTGGTGGCCAAGGCAGACGCCGAACATCGGCTTGTTGTTATCGCCGCACCACTTGATGAGCTCGATGCAGACGCCGGCTTCAGCAGGGGTGCCCGGACCCGGCGAGATGAGGACGCCGTCGCGCGTTGCTGCGAGCTCAATGGCCTCGGCGAGTGTCACGTCGTCGTTGCGGACCACGGTGGTCTCCGCGCCGAGCTCCTGGAGGTACCCCACCAAGGTGTAAACGAAGCTGTCGTAGTTATCTACTACAAGAATTTTTGTTGTGCTCATGGCTGCTGCACTAAACCAATCGTTGAGTCAGTCAAAGTGGTGAATTGGGAGAACCAGGGAAAAAGGAACTGGACCATCAGTACCAGGGCCGCTGCCACCAGTACCAAACAGGTCAGGATCCGCACCCAGACGGGTCCTGGCAGGTTGCGGAATATCCACGCGTACATCCGTTACCCCTTTCCTTGCGCCTTGGCTACTTGGGCGGCAATGTCCGACGGCGGTCCTGCCGAGGCCGGTTGCCACCCCTCCATGACGGAGTAGGCGATGATGCGTTCCTGTGACCCGAAGCGCGGGTTGCAACTGGTCATTGTCAGGATTCTTTCCTCCGGCGCAACGCCTTGCTGGGTTGGCACAGGCAACAGCACATCAGTGCGGTTGGGGAGCACGATCTGGTTGTTGCGGAAGACGTAGGTGTAGAACCCGTCGGCAGTCTGGACGTAGATCTTGTCCCCGGGGACCAGCGTGTGGATGCTGTCGAGAACGGCTCCGTGCGTTTGCCGGTGGCCCGCCACCGCAAAATTGCCCACGGCACCCGGCATGCTGGTGCTTCCGTAGTGCCCCAGGCCCAGCGTGTCCAGGACGTCGGCGCCGGTGCCCTCAATAATGGGACGCGTGTAGTCAGCGCCGAAGCGGGGGATGTACATGATCCCGATCGTTTCCCCGTTGGCAGGGGCTGTCCCCACTACCGGATCCCCGAACGTCGTTGGGTCCACGGACTCTGCCGGTATCACTGGACTGGTGAGTTGCCCGGCGAAGTTTTGTATGGCTTCGGTCTGTTTGGCGTCCGCCTCAACGTTGGTCCACCACAATTGCCAGCCCACAAAGAGCAACAGCACAACACCGCCGGTGATGAGGAGTTCACCCAGCACCTGGCTGATTTTTCGGATGACGTCCGAGGCACGGAGACGCCTGCGGGGAACTTGTTCCTGCCCCCGGCGCCCGGACGGCACGACGGAAGCCGTCGTCGTCTGCTGATGCGCCACAGCGTCTCCTCGGATCGGGCGCGGGCGCGGCGGGCGGACCCCGAGTTGCGGCTAGACTTGACAGCTAGAACCAACCCGGAACGCCGCGTGGCCGTTAACCGCTGGAATTTTTCCTTCCTGCAGGATATCAAGGCTGGCTGGAACGGGTACCACGTACAGCCAAGGAGGATCCGTGCCCGAGTCCAAGCCCCGCAAGCGGCCTGCCCGTCAGGACCAGCAGGCTTCCGCAGCGCAGCAGTACAAGCCGAACCCTGTTTGGTACAAAGCAGTCATGTTTGGACTGATGATCCTCGGACTCATCTGGATCATCACCTTTTACATCACCGAGGGGCAGTTCCCGGTCCGCGACTGGGCTTCCTGGAACATTGTTGCCGGCTTCGGCATTGCCATTGTGGGCTTCCTGATGACCACGCGCTGGCGCTCGTAGGAAACCCGCACCTCACATCTCCGTGGCCGTGGACGTCTACAAGATATGAGCATCCGGCACACCATCATGGATTCCCCGTTGGGGCAGTTGACGCTGACTGCCCGCGGGGAATTTTTGACGGGTATCTTCTACGAGGGCCACTGGCATATGCCTCCACCCGACTACTTCGGGACCCCCGCGGGGCTTGATGATCCCGTGTTCGCCAACACCCGGCGCGAACTTGATGAGTATCTTGGTGGCCACCGCACTGCTTTCGATGTCCCGCACGAGGCACGCGGGAACCCGTTCCAGGAGAAAGTCTGGACCCGGCTTCAAAATATCCCTTTCGGAGAAACCGTCAGTTACGGCGAGTTGGCCTCTGAATTGGGCGATCCCCACTTGGCGCAGGCCGTGGGCTCCGCGGTCGGTCGCAATCCCATCAGCATCATCATTCCGTGCCACCGCGTGGTGGGGCGGAAGGGTCAACTGACGGGGTACGCGGGCGGGCTGCGGAACAAGCGCTTCCTTCTTGAACTGGAAGAACCGGTGAGTGTGAAAGAGGGAAAGCTCTTCTGATGGGTAAGCGGCAGGCGGTCAGCAAAAAGCCTTTCGAGTTGGTGGTGGATGAACAGGGCGCCTCTGTGCTGCGGGTGTGCCGGGCAGTCCTGGGCGTGCACGATGCTGACGATGCCTGGTCCGATACCTTCCTCGCGGCCCTCCAGGCGTATCCGGACCTTCCACAGGAGGCCAACGTACAGGCGTGGTTGGTCACCATCGCACACCGGAAATGCATCGACCACCTGCGTGCCGGGAGTCGCCGGGCCCTGCCGATGGATTCCCCGCCAGAGCATGCTTCCAACCTTGGCCTTCCGGGTGAGGACCACACCGAGTTGCTGGACGCAGTGACCCACCTTCCACCGAAGCAACGGCAAGCCGTGGCGTACCACTATCTGGCTGGACTTCCCTATAAGGACATAGCCGTATTGCTGGGAGGCACTCCCGAGGCTGCACGACGCGCCGGGGCGGACGGCGTCAAGGCCCTCCGCAGCGCACTGGCTGGTTCGTCGGCGTTGGTTGATGGGCCCGAACTGGCACATTCACTTCCGAAGGGAGAAATCCGATGACCCTTGAATCAAGCCCCGACCATGTGGACGTACTGTCGCTCCTGGAGCCCCTGGACGCCGGCCTGGAACCCGCGCTTGCGAGCCTTCGTGCCCGGCTTGCCCGCGATGCCCAGCTGACCCACACCTTGGACGTTGCCTACAGAGTGGTGGACTCGCCTGTGGGCAAGCTCCTGTTGGCTGCCACTGACCGCGGAATAGTCCGGGTGGCCTTTGAGGTGGAGAACCATGCCGAGGTCCTGCAGCGCCTGTCCCAGACCATCAGCCCCCGCATCCTCGAGGCACCGGCACGGTTGGATGATGCTGCGCGGCAACTCGAGGAGTATTTTGGCGGCACGCGGACGGAGTTCGATCTCATAGTGGACTTCCGCCTCACACGCGGGTTCAGGCTGAGCGTTCTGCAGCACCTGCCTCGCATCGCCTACGGCCGCACGGAAAGCTACGCGGAAGTTGCTTTGGCCGCGGGCAGCCCCCATGCTGTCAGGGCTGTCGGAACAGCCTGCGCCACCAATCCGCTTCCCGTCATCCTCCCGTGTCATCGAGTTGTGAAGTCGGATGGCAGCTTTGGCGGTTACCTCGGGGGGCCGGAGGCCAAACTCGCGCTGCTGACCTTGGAGGCAGCGGCGTGAGCGAGGACGCCCTGTTCCCGTTGGAGTTGGTGCAACCGGAAGCGCACGACGCCGAACCCCGGCTGATTGCGCCAGGTGCGGTCCATGTTCCGGGCTGGCTCACTTCCGAACAGCAGCGGTGGATTGTGGGACGCTTCGGCGAATGGACCCAGGGCCCGGTTCCTTTGCGGGCGGCAACCCTTCCGGGCGGGCGCCGGATGTCAGTGCGTACCGTGTGCCTTGGCTGGCATTGGCAGCCGTACAAGTACACGCGGGAAGCCACCGACGTCAACGGCCGTCCTGTACTCGACTTCCCCGACTGGATGGTTCGTTTGGGGCGGAAGGCTGTTGCCGACGCGTACAGCTCCGTAGGCGTCGTTGACGGGACTTTGGCGGATCCCGCCGAGGACTACACGCCCGACGCCGCGCTGGTGAACTTCTACGACGACGGCGCGGCGATGGGTATGCATCAGGATAAGGACGAACGCTCCACGGCCCCGGTAGTGTCCCTCAGCATCGGGGAGTCCTGCCTTTTCCGGTTCGGCAACACCGAGACCCGGACCAAGCCGTATACGGACGTGGAGCTCCGCTCCGGAGACCTGTTCGTCTTCGGTGGGCCCTCCAGGTTTGCCTATCACGGCATTCCCAAAGTCCTTCCTGGAACGGCTCCGACGGATTGTGGCCTCCCGCACGGCAGAATCAACATCACCATGAGGGTCACTGGGTTGTCCTAGGACCCTGAATGTCAGAGCCGCACGGCAGAATATCCCCGGAAGCCACAACAACTGGCCTGGGTCCACCAACCCTGGCCGCGGAGGAGCATGCATGAGCCCGGACAACGGAACCATCATTGGTGAAGACGGCCTCGCCCGCCCTGTGTGGGCAGCTTCAGACCCTCTCATGCAGGCTTACTACGATCACGAGTGGGGAATGCCTGTCCGCGATGAGCAGGGCATGTATGAACGCATCAGCCTCGAGGCGTTCCAAGCAGGTCTGTCCTGGGCCACCATCCTGAGGAAACGGGAGGCATTCCGGGCAGCCTTCCTGGACTTCCATCCGGAGAGTGTTGCCGCCTTCACGGAAGAGGACGTCGAACGGCTCATGCTGGATGCCGGCATCGTCCGGAACCGACTCAAGATCCGCGCGGCCATCACCAATGCCAAGGCCACCATTGCCCTGCGCGAAGAAGGTGGCCTGGTTGACTTCGTCTGGTCTTTTCAGCCGGAAGCAACCCCGGCTCCACGCACCTTTGCTGACATCCCCACAACGTCCCCTGAGTCGATCGCGCTCTCCAAGGCACTGCGGAAGAAGGGCTTCGCTTTCGTTGGACCCACCACGATGTACGCCCTCATGGAAGCAGTCGGCATCATCGACACCCACCTTCTGGACAGTCATCGCCGCGGTTCGTCCGGAGTTTGGGCCTGAGACCCGGCCCCGGCACGGCGTAGAGCGGGCGGCCGGAAATCCCCAACCCTTGTCCACAGAAGTGCGCAACTTTATCCACAGGCGTGGATAAACTCTGTGGACATCCATGCAAATATCGCGATGATCGTTGGACCCGCACCGGATTTTGGCGTATCGATGTGCGTGGTCGGTTATACCCACTGTGGACCGAACTGTGGATAGTGCTCCAGTCTTCACCCAAAGTTCAACGACTCGGGATTGCCGGTTTTGCCTGGAGCCACGTCAAGGGCTCATCAGAAAAACCCAATAGGTCATCGGACATGATTCCGTCGCGACAGCAGTGATCAGGCCAGCGCCTGGGGAAACCACGGAACATTGAAGTTACCCACTTAATAACATCGCCCTACCCACAAGTTATCCACAGGTGGGGAAAACTTGTGGGTTTCCCTGAACACATCCCTGCAATGCCGGTCATCCAAGCGCGGTCCGGACGCTGAACTACACGTGTGTAAGTTATTAACAATGTTGATAAGCCTGTTGATAGCCAGAGCTGTGGTGAGTCATTAACAGGGTTATCCCCAGCTGGCCGTTCGAGACCGCTTTTGTCCACAAAACAGCACCCGAAGGGGACAAAGTTATCCACAGGTGTGGAGAAAAGCATGCCTTTCGGGGGATATCTGCTCGTTTAACGGTGCGCGTGAGGGGAAGAAGGGCTAACTACACACTTGTAAGTTACACACAGTGTGGATAACAGATGTGGATAACCACCGCTGATGGCCCCGGACTGTCGGGCCCGGAAGGTTCAGCCCACCTGGGCGTACGGTGATCACATGAAGAGCGACTTTAAAAAGCTGGTTCCCACCTATAACGCCAAGCACGGCGAGTTCGCGGTGGTCAACGTTCCCACGCTGCAATTCCTCATGATTGACGGCCACGGAGACCCCAACAGCGCACAGGCCTACAAGGATGCTCTGGCAACGCTGTATCCGGTTGCCTACAAGCTCAAGTTCTTCAGCAAGGACCAGCTGGGTCAGGATTATGCAGTGATGCCGTTGGAGGCCCTCTGGTGGGCGGAGGACATGGAGTCCTTCACCAGCGCCAGGGACAAGTCACAGTGGGATTGGACGCTGATGACCATGGTCCCGGACTGGATCGGGCCCGGGCACTTTGATGCGGCGTGCGAGGTGGTAGCGAAGAAGGGGGAGGCCCCGGCGTTGGATGCTCTTCGCCTGGAGCCGCTTGAGGAGGGCTTGAGCGTGCAAACACTACACATAGGGTCCTACGATGACGAGGCATCCGTGCTTGAGGAG
The DNA here is from genome assembly GCF_054161505.1 of Arthrobacter sp. R3-55. NCBI lineage: Bacteria > Bacillati > Actinomycetota > Actinomycetes > Micrococcales > Micrococcaceae > Arthrobacter > Arthrobacter sp. R3-55. The sequence continues at coordinate 4,783,608 of NZ_CP096423.1, forward strand.
ATGCACAACGGCTTCATTCCCGCGCAGTCGATGGTTATGACAGGCAAGCATCACGAGATCTATCTCAGCGATCCTCGCCGGACCGCGCCGGAAAAGCTCAAGACCATCCTGCGGCAACCGGTCGGGCCGGCTGGAAGTCAGGAAAGGTAGGGTTTCGGCTCAGCCGGAAGTGACTCGGAACCAGGTCGCCACGGCTAACAATCCGGCTACCAAAGCGAGGCCCCCTGCTTGCAGCAAAGCCTGGTTCTTGCCGCGAGGGGCATAAGCAATCACGGCAGCAGCGAGGCCGCCGGTGATCAAACCGCCCAAGTGTGCCTGCCAGGCGATGCTTGGAACAAAGAAGCCGATGGCACCATTGATGGCGATCAGGACCCAGAGTTGTTTGGTTTCGCCGCCTCGGTGTCGCTGGACCACCAGCATGGCGCCGAAGAGGCCGAAGATGGCGCCGGATGCACCCACCACACCCACCAGGGGCCGGTCAGGGGTCAACAACAGGAAGCCCACCGAGCCGCCGATTGCCGATAGCAGGTACACAGCAAGGAACCGGATCCGCCCGAGCAAGGGCTCAAGGGCTTGTCCGAAGATCCACAGCGTGTACATGTTCAGCACAATATGGAGCAGGAAACCCTGGGAATGCAGGAAAGCGGCCGTCAGCATGCGCCAAGGCTCGGTATCTGCAAAAACGTTGGCGAACGCGAAGTTCTGGAACACCGCCTCGCCGGGCACAATCCACTGAAGGACAAAGATCAACAGGCACAGCCCAATGATCACGTACGTCACCAGGGGCTTGCCCACAGCCAAGGCGCCGCCATACGGAGACCGGTAGACCGGCGTCGTACGTTTTTGTTCGTTGACGCAGTCAACGCATTGGAACCCGACGGCGGCCGCCCGCTGGCACTCGGGGCATGCAGGGCGCCCGCAGCGCTGGCACCGCACATAGGAGGGCCTGTCCGGGTGCCTCGGGCACACCGGAATATCAGCGGACGGCTCTGCCGACGGGATTCCGTAACTCATGAGCTCAGGTTCAGAGTGGGACTAGAGCTGTTCGATGTCGATGCTGTTGATGACGACGTCCTCGACCGGGCGGTCGCCCATGCCGGTACGGACGGCCTCGATGGAATCCACAACCTTGCGGGATTCCTCATCCGTGACTTCACCGAAGATGCTGTGCTTGCCGAAGAGCCAGTCGGTGTTCACGGTGGTGATGAAGAACTGTGACCCGTTGGTGCCCTTGCCCATCTGGATACCGGCGTTGGCCATGGCCAGCTTGTACGGAGCGTTGAAGGTCAGTTCCGGGTGGATTTCGTCGTCGAACTGGTAGCCCGGTCCGCCAACGCCGCGGCCCAGGGGATCGCCGCCCTGGATCATGAAGTCCTTGATGATGCGGTGGAAGATGGTGCCGTCGTAAAGCGGCGTACCGGTCTTGTCCTCGCCTGTCTCGGGGTGGTTCCAGGACTTTTCGCCCGTGGCCAAGCCAATGAAGTTGGCGACCGTCTTGGGCGCATGGTTACCGAAGAGGTCAACCTTGATGTCGCCGAGGGTCGTGTGGATCGTTGCTTTTGCGGTTGCGATGGTCATGGCCCCATTCTTCCATGCAGGGTCAACGCCGGTGCAGTTGTAAAGCCGGTTCCGCGCTCGGTGAAATCCGGGACGAATCCGCCGGATGAATAGCCGGTGTTCCCCAAGCGACGTAGGCTAGCAACAAACGAGCATGTGTATCGGGAGGTAGTTGTGAAGAAATCAGACCGTATTGCCCGCGACCTCGAACAATCCGTTGTGGCCGGAGTAGACAACGCCCGCGACTGGGCGGCGCCCCGCGTGGAAGCTGCCGTCAATTGGGCTGTTCCGCGTATCCAGCACGGCATTGATACCGCTTCCCCCAAGATCCAAGAGGGGCTGAAGTCTGCTGCGCACAACCTCGCCGACGGCGTTGCTGTGGTTACGCCGCGGATTCAGGATGGGTTGGCGCACCTCGCGCCGAAGATCCATGACGTAGTGGAGGACGCAACGCCCAGGATCCAGGAGACGCTCAACAAAGCCACTCCGGCTCTCGGCCTTGCCCGGGACAAAGTGGTGGATGAGTACTTGCCCAAGCTGTCCGAGCAGTTGGGCCAAGCATCGGTAGCAGTTCACCACGTTTTGGAGAATGCACCGGCACAGGTGGACGCCGTGGCGCAGAAACTGGTTGATTCCGGTGTTGTGCACAGCGTCCAGGAGCAAGCCCAGGCCACCGGGAAGCACATCAAGGCCGTAACGGACCAGGCCAGCAAGGCAGTTACCACCGCACTGGTGAAGGAACAGCCCAAGCCCAAGAAGCGCGGCTGGCTGATCGTTACCGTCATTGCTGCGGCCGCTGCCGCCGGCGTTGCTGCCTGGAAGGCTTCCATGCCCGTGGAGGATCCGTGGAAGACGCCTTCCCCGGTCACACCGACGCCCGCTCCGGTACCTGCTGCTTCAGCCCCCGCTGACGCCTCGGCATCAGCATCGGCGGCCGCAGTGACTGATTCCGGCACCAGTGACCTCACACCGGAGGAAGCCGCAGCCGAAGCAGAGCAGGCCACCAAGGATGCCTTCAAGAACGTTGAGGACTCCTCCGCCAAGGTTGCAACGGACGCCAAGACTGCCGTCAAGAACATCGCCGCCAGCTTGCACAAGGACGCTGACGGCTCGGATTCCGACGCCAAGGGTACACAGCACTAAGCACTGAATGACGCCTCGAACAGAGGCAGTACATCCAGTAACTGAAGGGATCCCGGTCATTGCCGGGGTCCCTTCAGTGTTTGCCGGCTTGTAACCGAAGCCTCCATCGGACGCACTGCCCGGAGTGTTAGATTTGGAGTGATGTCAGCCGATAGACCCTCTGCGGGTGCCCTTCAGGATGGTCCGGTGCCCCCGGGCGTGTCCATCGTCATCCCGGCGTATAACGAGGAAAGCGTCATTCGCCAGTGTCTCATCGCGGCCGTTTACCAGTCCGTTCCAGCTGACGAAATCATTGTGGTGGACAACCTCTCCACGGATCGCACCGCACGGATTGTGCGCCAGATGCAGCAGGAATACCCGGAAAGCCCCATCATCCTCCTGCGGCAGGAAGCCGCCCAGGGCCTGATCCCCACACGGAACCATGGGTTGAACAGCGCCACAGGCGAGGTCGTGGGGCGCATCGACGCAGATTCCGTCCTGGAGCCGGACTGGGTTGAGCAGGTCCAAAAAGCGTTCATGGACCAGTCGATCGCTGCGGCAACAGGTCCCGTGGTCTACTACGACATGCCCATGCGCCGCTTCGGCCTCAAGGCGGACGACAAAATGCGCCAGCTCATGTTGCGCCTGGCCAAGCATCAGTATCATTTCCTCTTCGGATCCAACATGGCTCTTCGTCGCACCGCTTGGGAGACCATCCGCGACGAAGCGTGCCTGGATCCCAAGGATGAGATGCACGAGGACATCGATCTCTCCCTGCACCTCTTCGAGCACGACCTCAAGGTGCAGTACGTTCCCCAGATGGTGTCCGGGATGTCTGCCCGCCGGCTGGAGGATTCACCCCGCGATTACCGTTACTACGTGCAGCGTTTCGACCGGACGTACAAGGCCCACAACGTAAAGAAGATGGCCCTGAAGGCACCCATGGTGGTGTTTTTCTCGGTCTATTTCCCGGCCAAGATACTCCGTGCCATCCACACGGCGAACGCCACCCAGGGCGCCCGGCGTGGTGGCCTCTAGGCGTACAGCGCCAATTCACCAGCGCACGACGCCGGACGTTCAGTCAGTGCCCAGCTCGGCTTCGCGCCGGTCTGCTTCAGCCCGTCCCCGCCGCTGCCCGACAACGACCACGGCCAGGCCTACCAGGATCAGCGCCAGGCCCGCATAAGTCCCGGCAGGCAAGGTCTCAGCCAGGAAGACAGCGGCCAGGATTGCAGCACCGGGGATCTCCAGCAGGATGATCATGGAAACCAGCAACGGGCTCATCGTGGCCAGCAAGTGGTTGAAGGCTGTATGCCCTACCAACTGCGCACAGACGGTGATGGCGATAATGCCAAGCCAGCCTCCGGCGTCGAACCCTGTCAGGGGCTGGGCGCTGAACAAAGCCAGCACCGCCACGATCGCCGCGCACATGCCATAGCAGAGCGTGGTGTAGGTGCCGGTTCCCATGGATTGCCGGGCCTTTCCCCCCGCAAGCGTATAGAGGCCGGCAAGTGCGCCACCTGCCAGTGCCAGAAGGTCTCCCAGCAGCGCTTCGGGGGACGAGCCCATGTCGAACCCGGTAATGGCTACTACTCCGCCGAAAGCGATCCCGAGGCCCAACAACACCGGCCACCGGTGCCGTGTGCCCCGGAATAGCTGGAACACTGCAATCCACGCGGACTGCAGGCACACCAGGGCAGTCGCGGCCGCCACCGACGTCAGCTGCAGGGCCGTGATAAAACAGGCGAAGTGGAAGGCCAACGCAACAGCAGCAACCGTGGACCAGCCAAATTCCCGCCGGGTGATCCTGCCAAAGGCGCGTGGCTCACGGATCAACACCGGAGCCGCCATGACCACGGCACCGATCGCATTCCGCCAGAAAGCTATGGCCAGGGCGGTCACGGAGGTGGCTCCGAGGGTGCCGGCAATGAGCGGTCCGGAGGAGGCCACACCCAGGACACCCAGGGCGGCAATGAGAAGGGTCACGGATCAACACTAGTGGGGCGGGGGAGCGTTCGAGCCCCTATCTGATGCTCCAACAGTGTGATTGTCTTGACTCAGCATTCCAGTGAGCATTCCAGTGAGCCGGCAACGGCGTACCCAAGGGGTTATCTGATTGAATACGGCGCCCATCGGTTCCGGCGCCAAGCGCCGGCGGTCCATCCTGCTGCTGGTGGCGGCGGCGGTGCTCGCTGCTGCTCTGGTGGTCGCTGGATGGTTCGCCGTTTCCCGTGACGCTGGCGGAACCGGCGGTCCTGATGGAGATACGGCAGGCGTCCCAAAGATCTTCCCGGTACCGCAGCATGCCCGGGCGGGAAAGGGAGGCCCCGTTCCCATGACCGGTTACGTCTACGTTGTGGCCCCCGCCGGAACAGATGCGGCCTCCACCGCAGCCGTCCAGGACCTCGTGGCGGGCGCCGGAGGTACCGCGGAGGTGGTCACAGCGCTTTCCAGTCCCCGTGACGGATCAGCTGCCATCCATCTGGGTACCGAGTCAGTCATGGATCCGGTCCTCAAGACCCTGCAAGTGGACGGCGACTCGTCCGTACGCGACGCCCTTGGACGCGCTGAAGGCTATTCAATCGCTACTGGACAGTCTGATGGGATTCCGACGGCGGTACTCGCCGGACGGGACAACGACGGCGTCTTCCACGCCGTCCAGACACTTCGGCAGTTGCTCAAGGACGGCTCAGTGGCCCCGGTCCTGGTGAGTGACTGGCCATTGATGGCAACGCGCGGGGTCATTGAGGGCTTCTACGGAACGCCGTGGTCCCATCAGGCCCGTTTGGATGTCATCGAATTTGCGGGCGCCCAAAAGATGAACACCTATATCTACTCGCCCAAGGACGACCCCCTGCTGCGGGATAAGTGGCGCGAGCTATACACAGACCAGGAACTCGAGGAACTTCAGGAACTGATCGACGCCGCTGCGGCCAACCACGTCCGATTCAGTTATGCGCTCTCGCCGGGGATCGATGTTTGTTATTCGCGTGAGGCCGATCTCGAGGACGCTGTGGCAAAGCTTGAATCCCTGTATTCGCTGGGGGTGCGTTCGTTCGTTATTCCCCTGGATGACATCGCCACCAAGGTCCAATGCGCGGAAGACCTCCGCGAATTCGGAGCGGGGCAAGTGAACCTGGCCAAGGCTCAGGCATCTTTTGTCAACGATGTGAATGCCAAGTTCATCTCCGGCAAAGCAGGCGTCCTGCCGCTTGAAACTGTTCCCACCTTCTACAACGGATCCGGGACCACCCCGTACAAAGCCGAACTTGGCCGGGCACTGAACCCCGGGATCGTGGTGCAGTGGACGGGTGAAGACGTAGTTTCCCACCGGATCACCGGAAAGTCGGCAGAAACTGCCGGCCAGAGCTACGGGACGCCCGGGGACCCCCGCAGCATCGTCATTTGGGACAACTACCCGGTCAACGACTTCTCGCAGGACCATCTCTTCCTTGCGCCGGTGATTGGAAGGGAGGCAGATCTCCACCGTTCCGTTCAGGGCATTGTCACCAACCCGATGATCCAGCCTTACCTCTCCCTGCCCGCCATCTTCAATTACGCCGATCTGTCATGGAACGGACCGGCATACCAGCCCGCCACGTCCATGGACGCCGCGTTGTCGCTGCTCTCCGGTCCCGAACCGGAAGTACGGGACGCCGTGCGGGCTTTTGTGGACCTGAACCAGGACTGGCAGGACGACGAACTCACGCCCTCCGCGCCGGAGCTGCGGCGGGACATCGACCTGTTCTGGGCGGAGTACGACGCCGGCAAGTCACCTTCGGGCGACCTCAAGGCACGCGCTGGGCTGCTCCGCAAACTGCCCGAGCTCCTGCCGCGCATGGCCGAGCCGGGATTCGCACAGGACGGCACCGCATGGATTGCAGCGGCGGCGGAGTACGGCCGGGGCGTGGAAGAGGCGGTCACCATGCTGGAGGCGGCCAAGCGCGGGGATGCCCAGGCCGCGACAGCAGCCCGGCGCAATGTGGAGGCCGCCCTCAAGACAGCCGGGGCGAAGACACAGCCCACCTTGGAGCTCGGCGTAGTGACACCTGTCCTGGGCAACAGCGAGCTGGCGGCATTCCTCGAGCGGGCGGTGCAACGGGTTCCCGCAGCCTGAACCGCTGCAGCTTCAGCGGCGATAAGGCCTTGAGCCTTAAAAGCAAAAGTCCCGGCCATTTCTGACCGGGACTTTTCTTATGGTGGAGGCACGGGGACTCGAACCCCGAACCCCCTGCTTGCAAAGCAGGTGCGCTACCAATTGCGCCATGCCCCCATAAGAAGCAACCCGTCAATCATACCCCATGTCCAGGCTGGTAATTACCAGTTCGGACCGGGCTCCTCGGCTAGTCCACCGTGTCGGTTGACTTGCTCCAGACATCCTTCCGGGCCTCGGATTCCTGTGCCTTTTTATAGACCAGGACACCTGCGACTGCCGCTGCTACAACTACCAGCAACTTCTTCACAAGTACCTCATTCCGGTTCAGTTTCACCTGAACCCCTTTCGGTTCCGTGGGCGTACCAGGACTTGAACCTGGGACCTCTTCGTTATCAGCGAAGCGCTCTAACCGCCTGAGCTATACGCCCCGATGCCTCATCGGGCCGAGATATGACTGTACAGCACATCCCGGCCCGATCTCAAATCGAGGCATTTCCGAGAGGAAATTCCACCAATTTCGGCGAAATTCCGCGGATTTTTGTTAGTCGTCGGTCAGGGTGACGCCGACGCCACCAACCAACGTTGCGGAAATGTTATACAGAACGGCGGAAAGCATCGAGAGTGCAGTGAGCAGGACGACGTTCACCACGGCAATGATCGTGGCAAAGGAAGCTACCTGGCCCAGCGAAGCGATCTTCTTCAGTTCGAATCCGCTGCCTTCCGATCCCGCCAAGGTACCCAGGAGGCTATCCACCTGGTTGAAGATGCCGGTGAGATCCAGCACAGTCCACAGCACGATGGCAGCCACCACAGTGACGATGCCCAGCGCTACAGACAAGAGGAACGCCATTTTCAGGACAGACCACGGATCAACCTTGCTGACCAGCAGGCGTGCGCGGCGAACCTTTGCCTTGGGCGCAGGCTTCACCAAGCCGGGGGCACCCTGGGCGGGACGCTGACCTGACTGGGCGGGACGCTGTCCGGGCTGCGCCGGGCGCTGACCGGGAGCACCCTGGGCGGGACGCTGGCCCGACTGTGCCGGCCGCTGGCCGGGAGCGCCCGCAGGACGCTGCCCGGAGGTGGCGCTGCTTGCGGGGCGTGCCCCGGCGGCATCGGTTCCGGCAGCGCCGGTTCCTGGACGCTGCTGGGGCCGTGCAGGCGTGCCTGCCTGTGCGCTGCCTGAGGGCTGCCGGAGTCCGCCGGGGACACCTGTGCTCGGCTTGGGATATGAGTCGGAATTACTCACTCGTTACCTCCGGTGTTGTCTTCGTTCAGCTCCGCGCCCGTTTCGGTTTCCGGGTCTGCGTCGTTTTCCGTTTCGGCCGTCACGGTCGCCTCAGAGGCGCCGTCGTTTGCAGCCAACGTTACGTCATCGTCGAGTCCGTCTTCTGACTCTTCGACTTCCAGGCCGCGTTCGCTGTTGCGCGCAACCTCAATAATGCGGTCATTCTTGTCCGGCTTGGCAAAGATGACGCCCATGGTGTCGCGGCCCTTGGCAGGGACGCCGGTTACCGCCGAGCGGACCACCTTGCCG